>NZ_JBQYFZ010000001.1:5000-5167991 GCF_052682975.1 Pseudomonas sp. SP16.1 | reverse complement strand
CTGAGAACGACGCGTCAAGCATAAATTGCAGTTTTATTACTCGACCTTGAGGGTGACCCGCGCAAAGGCCTTCTTGCCGGCCTGACAGACGTGAGTCGAGCCCACCTTGAATAGGAAGGTGCGATCAACCACTTCCCCATCAACACGCACCCCACCCGACCCCAGCAGGTCGCGAGCACCGGCGGCGTTCTTCACCAGACCCGCCTTATTGAGGACAGAAGAGATCGGCATGTCCTCAGCCGAGGTCAGCTCGACTTCCGGCAGGTCTTCCGGCAACTCACCATCCTTCATGCGATTACCAGCGGAGCGATGCGCATTGGCAGCTGCCTCTTCGCCATGGAAGCGCGCAACGAGCTCTTCAGCCAGCTTGATCTTGATGTCACGCGGATTCGCGCCCTGCTCAATATCACGCTTGAACTGCTCGATCTCATCCATGGAACGGAAGCTGAGCAGTTCGAAATAGCGCCACATCAGTGCATCAGGCATGGAAACGAGCTTGTTGTACATCACACCCGGAGCCTCCTGGATACCTACGTAGTTACCCAGGGACTTGGACATTTTCTTCACACCATCCAAGCCTTCCAGCAATGGCATGGTGACGATGCACTGCGATTCCTGACCATAGGCACGCTGCAGCTCGCGCCCCATCAGTAGGTTGAACTTCTGATCGGTACCACCCAGCTCGACGTCGGCCTTGAGCGCCACGGAGTCATAGCCCTGCACCAGCGGGTAGAGGAATTCATGAATAGCGATCGGCTGGTTGCTGGTGTAGCGCTTGTCGAAATCGTCGCGCTCGAGCATGCGCGCCACGGTGTATTGCGACGCCAGGCGAATGAAGTCGGCTGGCTTGAGCTGATCCATCCAGGTAGAGTTGAATGCCACCTCGGTCTTGGCCGGATCAAGAATCTTGAACACCTGCTGCTTATAGGTCTCGGCGTTGTCCAGAACCTGCTCGCGGGTCAGCGGCGGACGAGTTGCGCTCTTGCCACTCGGATCGCCGATCATCCCGGTGAAGTCCCCGATCAGGAAGATCACCTGATGCCCCAGCTCCTGGAACTGACGCAGCTTATTAATAAGCACGGTATGACCGAGGTGCAGATCCGGCGCGGTCGGGTCGAATCCCGCCTTGATGCGTAGCGGCTGACCACGCTTCAGCTTTTCGACCAGCTCAGCCTCAACCAGAACCTCTTCCGCACCGCGCTTGATCAGCGCCAGCTGCTCTTCGACCGACTTCATGACAGAACCCGCAACCACTGGAAATTGAAAGGGAACCAACCATACAAGATCGCAAACTAATTACAAGTTTTGCTCCAGCAAAGCCGCAGAACACCTCCGCTCGACATGTCAAGGGTTGCCCCTCAGCGGATTTGGTTATATTTTATACAGTTAATGCATATTCCAAGAAAACGCCTCACGCCATGACGCAACATACTCCCAAAGCCCCGCCCTACCCGAAGAGCCACATCCTGGCTGCTAGCGGTGTAGCTGCGCTGCTGAGCCTGGCTCTGCTGGTGTTTCCTTCGCGCGAAGTCGAAGCGCAGAAGACCTTCCTCGACCTGGATCTCGGCAACGATGCCGAACTGGTGCTGCAAGAGAAAGACGACCTCCGAGCGGGACAGCCCGCCGATGGCGCCGCCTCGCCTTTCGCCATGATCGAGCAGAGCGAGGAAGGTACCGAACACAGCGCCGGACACGACGCTGATGACAAGAATCCAGCAACAACCGCCTCCACCCCTTCCGATCCTCGCCAGCAGAACATCACTGTCCGCAACGGCGATACCCTGTCCACCGTCTTCGCCAAGGTTGGCCTCAACGCCAACGATCTGCACGAGGCTCTCAACAGCAGCAAGGAGGCCAAGCAGTTCGGCCGCCTGAAAGTCGGCCAGGTGCTGGAGTTCGAACTGGACGAGAGCGGCAAGCTCAAGTCCCTGCAGAGCAAGCTGAGCGACCTGGAAAGCATCCGCCTGAGCCGCGACGACAAGGGCTTCGACTTCCAGCGCGATCTGGTCAAGCCGGAGGTGGTCACCGCCTACAGTCGCGGCGTGATCGACAGCTCGCTGTTTCTATCCGCCAAACGCGCCGGCCTCTCGCACAACCTGACCATGGAACTGGCCAACGTGTTCGGCTACGACATCGATTTCGCCATGGATATTCGCGAAGGCGACGAGTTCGAGTTGGTCTACGAAGAGAAGGTGGTGAACGGCAAGCGTGTCGGCACCGGCGACATTCTTTCGGCGCGTTTCACCAATCGCGGCAAAACCTATACCGCGGTGCGCTACACCAGCAAGCAGGGCACAACCAGCTACTACAACGCCAACGGCGAGAGCATGCGCAAGGCCTTTATCCGCACTCCCGTGGACTTCGCCCGTATCAGCTCGCGCTTCTCCACGGGCCGCAAGCATCCGATCCTGAACAAGATCCGCGCACACAAGGGCGTGGACTACGCGGCGCCACGCGGCACGCCGATCAAGGCCGCCGGCGACGGTCGCGTCAGCCTGGCCGGTCGTCATGGCGGCTACGGCAACACAGTGATCATCCAGCACGGCCAGCGCTACCGCACCCTTTATGCGCACATGCAGGGCTTCGCCAAGGGCATCCGCAACGGCAGCTCCGTCAAGCAGGGGCAGATCATCGGCTATATCGGCACCACCGGCCTGTCCACCGGACCGCACCTGCATTACGAGTTCCAGGTCAACGGCGTGCACGTCGACCCACTGAGCCAGAAACTGCCAATGGCCGACCCGATCGCCGCCAGCGAGAAGCAGCGATTCATGCAGTTGAGCAAGCCACTGATGGCGCGCATGGATCAGGAAAAGGCCACCATGCTCGCAGCCAACAAGCGTTAAGCCATGCCCCTCTATCTCGGCGTGATGTCCGGCACCAGCCTGGACGGAATAGACATCGCGCTGATCGAGCAGGACCAGCATACTCGCCTGCTCGCCACCCAGTATCGCCCCATGCCGCCGCAGTTACGCGACGAACTGCTGGCGCTGTGCGCCTCGGGTGCGGATGAGTTGGCACGCGCGGCGATCGCCGAACAGCGCTGGGTCGAACTGGCCGCCGCGGGCATAAACGAGTTGCTGCGGCAGCAAGGACTGAGTGCGCAGCAGATTCGCGCCATTGGCAGCCACGGCCAGACCGTGCGTCATGAACCCGCGCGTGGTTTCACCATCCAGATCGGCAATCCCGCCCTGCTCGCCGAGCTGACCGATATCGGCGTGGTCGCCGACTTCCGCCGCCGCGATGTCGCCGCCGGCGGCCAGGGCGCCCCCCTGGTGCCGGCCTTCCACCAGGCGCTGTTCGGCTATAGCGAACGACATATCGCGGTGCTCAACGTCGGTGGTTTCAGCAACCTCAGCCTGCTCTCGCCCGGACAGGACGTGCTGGGCTTCGACAGCGGCCCGGGCAATGTCCTGCTGGACGCCTGGATTCAGCACTGCAAAGGCCAGAGCTACGACCGCGACGGTGCCTGGGCAGCCAGCGGCCAGGTGCAGCCGGCCTTGCTTGCCCGCCTGCTTGCCGATCCGTTCTTCGCCACGCAAGGACCGAAGAGCACCGGGCGCGAGCTGTTCAATCTGGGCTGGCTGTTGGGCCAGGTGCAGGCGCTGCCGGCCATGGCCGCCGAGGATGTGCAGGCGACCCTGGTCGAGCTGACGGCCAGCAGCATCGTCAGCGCTCTGCGCCAGGCCCAACCTAGCACCGACGCACTACTGGTATGCGGCGGCGGGGCGCATAACGCCTTGCTGATGCGCCGGCTCGCCGAGCTGCTGGCGGACACCCTTGTCACCAGCACGGACGCTCAGGGCATAGATCCGGACTGGGTCGAAGCGATGGCCTTCGCCTGGCTGGCTCATTGCGCCCTGGAAGGTATCGCCGGCAATCGTCCCAGCGTGACCGGCGCACGGGGACCGCGGGTACTAGGCGCCATCTACCCGGCGTAGCAACCTGGCGAGGCACAGTAACGGCCGCAGACTGAGCGCAGCGAATAAACGAAAACGCCGCGCATCAAGCGCGGCGTTTCCCATTAAGCGCAGACTCAGATCGAGAACGACGAGCCGCAACCGCAGGTAGTGGTGGCGTTGGGGTTCTTGATTACGAAGCGCGAGCCTTCTAGGCCTTCCTGATAATCGACCTCGGAGCCCACCAGATACTGGAAGCTCATGGCATCGACCACCAGGCTGACGCCTTCGCGCTCGACTATGGTGTCGTCCTCGGCCACATCCTCATCGAAGGTGAAGCCGTACTGGAAGCCCGAGCAGCCACCACCGGTGACGAACACGCGCAGTTTCAGGCGCGGATTGCCCTCCTCATCGACCAGGGTCTTCACCTTGCTGGCCGCACCCTGGGTGAAGTGCAAGGGGGCAGGGGTGAAGGTTTCGACGCTCATGCTATGACTCCCGGCGCCATGCGCCATACTGCGTTGGGCGTGCATTATCCGCTTGCCCCAGAAAATTGGTCAACTATTGCTCGACATCCAGCGTCTCGGGCAACTCCAGCGGCCGCACGCTCTCCTTCATATGACAGAGCCGTCCTTCGATCTGCGCGCCCATGGCCATTTCCATCAGGCCATAGTGCAAATTGCCGCGCACGCGCGAACGCGCGCCCAATTCCAGATGACCGCTGGCGAAGACATCGCCCATCACCTCGCCGTCTATCACTATATGGGGTGCGCGCACCTCGCCTTCAACCAGGCCACCGACACTCACCCGCACCATCCCCTCGCTCGCCAGCAGGTTGCCGGTCACCCGACCGTCCACCTGCAGCGCCCCCTGAAAGCGCATATCGCCGAGCAGTTCGGCGCCGGCGGCGATCAGACTGGTCTTGCCACTGAAACGCTGCAAATCGGGTTTGGCCTTGTTCTTATTCCACATTGGCGGATGTCACTCCTCGTCTATCCATTCGAATGTACGGTCCAGCGGCTTGTCGCCCTTGACCTCGGCGCGAACCTTGACCTGGCGGGGCTCGAAGCCTTCCGGCAGTTGCAGCTCGCCGAAGCGTCCGGCTTCGGGGAAGGACTGGAAGTGTTTGAAGGAGAAGGGTATCGATGCCGCGCTCACTTCATCGGACAGCGCCGACAGTTCCAGACTGGCATCCTTGCCGCCCTGTCGACCCTCGACCGTGATACGCAACTGCCCCTGCAGCGGCTGGTCACCGGTGCCGACCCGGCTCATCAGCAATTTGTAGCGGAAACGCCTGGGGTTGTCCGTGGCCTGCAACTCAAAGGCGCGAATACGCAGGCCTTCGCGACGACTGGCGGGCGCCAGCACGCCCTTGTAGAAGGCCAGGTCCTGTTGTTGCTTGAAGATCTGCTCCTCGAGCAGCTTGATGGTACGGCGGTTCTGCTCGATGGCCTGCTGACTGACCTTCTCGCTGCTGCCCACTACCACCAGACGCTGGCGTAACAGCTCCAGCTCCTGTTCCTGCTCCGCCAGGCGGGTCAGCAGCGCATGGGTGTCGCCCTGCTCCCGCTGCGCCTGGCGCTCGGCCCACACCATGCCGAGCCAGAACGCCAACGGCACAGCCAGCAGCAGCAGGATCAGCAACGCGTGACGGCGCCGCTCGCCGCGTGGATCGCTGACGCGAACCTCCCACATGGGGGTCACGGCAGCAGGGCTGCGTGAGACAGGCCGAGGCGCTCGTCGAGACCGAAGAGGATGTTCATGTTCTGCACGGCCTGCCCGGAGGCGCCCTTGACCAGGTTGTCGATCACCGACAGCACCACCACCAGTTCGCCACCCTGCGGACGGTGCACGGCGATACGGCAGACGTTGCCGCCGCGTACACTGCGTGTCTCCGGATGGCTGCCGGCCGGCATCACGTCGACGAAGGGCTCATTGGCATAGCGACGTTCGAACAGCGCCTGCAGGTCGACCGAGGTGTCGGCCACACGCGCGTACAGGGTGGCATGGATGCCGCGGATCATCGGGGTCAGGTGCGGCACGAAGGTCAGCCCGACCTCGCCGCCGGCAGCCTGGCGCAGGCCCTGGCGAATCTCCGGCAAGTGGCGGTGGCCCTTGACCGAATAGGCCTTCATGCTCTCGCCGGCCTCGCAGAACAGCGAGCCGACGCTGGCGCCGCGACCGGCGCCGCTGACGCCGCTCTTGCAATCGGCGATCAGGCTGGCGGGGTCGGCCAGGCCGGCTTCGAGCAGCGGGATCAGGCCGAGCTGAGCGGCGGTCGGATAGCAGCCGGGCACGGCGATCAGGCGCGCCCCCTTGATCGCCTCACGGTTGACCTCGGGCAGGCCATAGACCGCTTCGGGTAGCAGACCGGGGGCGCCGTGCGGCTGGCCGTACCACTTGGCCCATTCCTCGGCGTCCTGCAGACGGAAGTCGGCGGACAGGTCGATCACCCGCGTGCCGGCGGCCAGCAACTCGCCGGCCAGGGCATGGGCGACGCCATGCGGAGTGGCGAAGAACACCACGTCGCAGGCTCCCAGGGTGGTTGCGTCAGGTACGCTGAAGGCCAGGTCCGGATAGTGGCCGCGCAGGTTGGGATAGAGCTCGTCGACGCGCAGGCCGGCCTCTGAGCGCGAGGTGATGACGGCCACCTCCGCCTGCGGGTGTTGCGCCAGCAGGCGCAGCAGTTCGACCCCGGTGTAACCCGTGCCGCCGACGATTCCGACCTTGATCATCACATGCCCCTTTGCAAAAGCCATTGGAAAGATGCCGATGATAAAGCCGCATCGGCCAAGCTCCAACCGCGCAGGTGACGCAAACCGTCGCCAGCCTCTACTATCGAGGCCATCTACTCGCGCAAGGATCGACCATGCTCTATCTCTGGCTCAAGGCCCTGCACATCGTCGCCATGGTCTGCTGGTTCGCCGGCCTGTTCTACCTGCCACGGCTGTTCGTCTACCACGCGATGAGCGGCGACGACGCCAGCCACGAGCGCTTCTGCACCATGGAGCGCAAGCTCTACCGTGGCATCATGATCCCCTCGACGCTGGCTACCCTGGGCCTCGGCATCTGGTTGCTGAGCCTCAACCCCGGCTACTACTTCGCCCAGGGCTGGATGCACGCCAAGCTGACCCTGGTGATCGCCCTGGTGATCTATCAGCATCTGTGCGGCGCCCAGCTCAAGCGTTTCGCCCGCGGCGAGAACACCCGCAGCCACGTGTTCTACCGCTGGTTCAACGAGGCGCCGGTGCTGGCGCTGCTCGGCATCGTCATTCTGGTCGTCGTCCGCCCCTTTTGAGGAAAGCCGTCATGTCCCTGCCCGCCCTGCTCGAACAACGCCTGCGTCTGCCGCTGGTGGCCGCACCGATGTTTCTGGTGTCCAACCCGACGCTGGTCAGTGCCTGCTGCGATGCCGGCATAGTCGGCAGTTTTCCCGCGCTCAATCAGCGGGAAAGCGCCGGCTTTCGCGCCTGGCTCGAGGAGATCGAGGCCAGCCTGAGCACCGACGCCGCACCCTTCGCGGTCAACCTGATCGTCCATCAGAGCAATCCACGGCTGCAGGCGGATCTGGCGATCTGCGTCGAGCACCGCGTGCCCATCGTCATCACCAGCCTTGGCGCGGTGAAGGAAGTGGTCGACGCGGTCCATAGTTACGGCGGCCTGGTATTCCACGACGTGACCACCCGCCGCCACGCCGAGAAAGCCGCCGAAGCCGGTGTGGATGGCCTGATCGCGGTCGCCGCCGGGGCCGGCGGGCATGCCGGCACCTGGAGCCCGTTCGCCCTGCTCGCCGAGATCCGCCAGTTCTTCGACAAGACCCTGCTACTGTCCGGTTGCCTCAACCACGGCCACGAGCTGCTCGCCGCGCAGTTGCTCGGCGCCGACCTGGGCTATATGGGCACGCGCTTTATCGCCACCGGCGAGAACGATGCGCCGCAAGCCTACAAGGACATGATCCTCGCGGCTCACGCCGCCGACATCATCCACACTCCGGCGGTTTCCGGCGTGCCGGCCAGCTTCATGCGCCAGAGCCTGGAGCAGGCCGGCTACGACCTCAAGCAGCTGCAGAACAAGGCCGACATCAACTACGGCGAGAAACTCAAACCCGTGAATGACGAGGCCAAGGCCTGGAAGACCGTATGGTCGGCCGGCCAGGGCGTCGGCGGCATCGACGATCTACCCAGCGTCGGCGAACTGGTGGCGCGTCTGGACAGCGAGTATCGCGCCGCGCTGCAGCATGCCGGAAGCCTGGCGCAGCGCTGGCCGCGCTGAAGCGCTATCGAGGCCGGGCTGATCCATGCGCCAGCGTTTCCTGCGCCACCGTCAGACGGCCGAAATATCGTCGCGAACTGTAGCGCCTGCCGCTTGTGCAGTGCCCTGCCGGCACTCTAGGCTTTATCCATCCCGCCACCCGCTGCAGACAAGGAAGCTCGCATGAACTCCCCTCGCTACAAGATCGTGTTCGACGGCGAACTGATGCCCGAAATGACGCTGGACTCGGTGAAGGACAACCTCGCCCGCCTGTTCAAGAGCGACATGGCGCGCATCAACGGCCTGTTCAGCGGCGCCCAGGTGGCCCTCAAGCGCGGTCTCGGGGAAAGCGAGGCCGATCAGTACCTCAATGCCTTGCAAAAGGCCGGCGCCAAGGTGCGCAAGGAACTGGATCATGCCAGCGGCGGTTTGAGCCTGCTGGCCACCGACGACCACCCCGTCGAGAAACCGAGCGCAGCGCAGCCCGACACCCCGACAGTGACCTGCCCCAGGTGCGCTCACGAGCAGCCGCAGGCCGACGAATGCTCGGCCTGCGGCATCATCATCGAGAAATATCTGGCTCGCCAGGCCCAGCAGGCCGCGATGACTCAGGGCGCACCGGCGGCGGCGCCGAGCAGCGCCTCGCCTTATGCGCCGCCGCGGGCAAACGTCGCCGAACAGTTGCCGGAGTTCAGCGAACTCAAGGTATTCGGCGTCAGCGGCCGGATTGGCCGCGTGCGCTACCTGGGCTGGAGCATGGCCATGTTCCTCTGCACGCTGCCGGTATTGCTGCTGGGCATGGGCGCCGCGGCACTCTCCGATATGCTGGGGATGCTCCTGCTCGCGGCCGCGCTCGTGACGATGATGGTGGTCAGCGTCTGCTTCGGCGTACAGCGCCTGCACGATATCGGCTGGTCCGGCTGGCTCTGGCTGGTCAACTTCATCCCGGTGGTCGGCGGCGTGTTCGCCCTGCTGATGCTGATCATCCCCGGCAGCCAGGGCGTCAACCGCTTCGGCCCGCCGCCACCGCCCAACAGCGGCGCGGTCAAGCTGCTGGCCTGGCTGTTCCTGCTGGTGCCGATCACCGGCATCATCGCAGCCATCACCATCCCGCAGTATCAGGGCTATGTCGAGCGCGCCGCCGAATACCAGGGGCAATAACCCAGCACCATGCCCAGCTATGCATTGATCACCGGCGCGTCCAGCGGTATTGGCCTGGCCCTGGCCGAGGCCCTGGCGCGCCGTGGGCGCAACCTGATTCTGGTTGCTCGCCGGCGCGACGCCCTGGAAAGCATCGCCTGCGAGCTGGCGCAGCGCTTCGGCGTCGAGGTGCTGTTCCGCCTCTGCGACCTCAGCGAGCCGCTGCAGCTGTCCGGCCTGCTGCACGAGCTGGAGCAGAGCCAGCTGCATATCGAGCTGCTGGTGAACAGCGCCGGCCTCGGTTGCGCCGGCCCCTTCCTGGAGCAGGACTGGGGCCGCGAGCGGGAACAGCTGGAGGTCAACGTCCTGGCCCTGACCCGTCTGTGCCAGGACATCGGCCAGCGCATGGCCGAACAAGGCGGCGGCCAGATCCTCAACGTGGCCTCGCTCGCCGCCTTCCAGCCCGGCCCATGGATGAGCAGCTACTACGCCAGCAAGGCCTATGTGCTGCATTTTTCCGAGGGCCTGCGCGAGGAACTGCGCGAGCATGGCGTACGCGTCTCGGTGCTCTGCCCAGGGCCAACGCGCAGCGCCTTCTTCCGCACCGCGCAGATGGACGCCGCCCGGCTGGACGGTGGCAAGTGGATGATGAGCGCCGAAGAGGTCGCTCTGATCACCGTACGCGCACTGGCGAAGAACCACGCCATCATCCTGCCCGGCTGGCGTAATCGCCTGCTGGCAATGGCCCCCCGCCTGGCGCCGCGCTGGCTGCTGCGCAAGCTGTGCGGCCGCCTGATACGTCCCTATACCCGCGCCTGAGCAGCCGACTCAACCGGCACCGACCGTGCGCCCCTCGGCCCAGCCGCGCAACTCCGCGAGCTGCTCGGCCATCACCACCGACAGCGGCGCCGTGCCCTCTAGCGCACGCAGCAACAAGCCCTGATCCACCGCCTGCTGCTGCGCCTGGCCGGCGTACAGGGCGCTGACCACCGCCTGCTCGATCTCCGCCCCGGAAAAGCCCTCGCTGGCCGCGGCCAGCTGCGCCAGATCGAAGTCCGCCGGCTCCAGCTCGCGGCGCTGCAGGTGGATGCGGAAGATTTCCGCGCGCACCTCGGCACTGGGCAGGTCGACGAAGAACAGCTCATCGAAGCGGCCCTTGCGCACCAGCTCCGGCGGCAGGCGATCGATGGCGTTGGCAGTGGCCACCACAAACACCGGCGCCTTGCGCTCGGCCATCCAGGTCAGCAGGGTGCCGAGCACGCGCTGGCTGACGCCGCCGTCGTGATCGCCGCTGGCCAGGCCCTTCTCCACCTCGTCCATCCACAGCACGCAGGGCGCCATCTGCTCCGCCAGGCGCAGCGCCTCGCGCAGGTTGCGCTCGGTCTCGCCGAAGAACTTGTTGTACAGGCAGGCGAAATCCAGGCGCAGCAGTGGCAGGCCCCAGAGCCCGGCCACCGCCTTGGCCGCCAGGCTCTTGCCGCCGCCCTGCACGCCAACCAGCAGCACGCCCCGGGGCGCGTCGACGCCCCTGCCCTCGAGGAAACCGACCTGGCGCTCGGCCAGCCAGCGCTTGAGGTTGAGCAGGCCGCCGACGTCGGCGAAGCGCGCGGTGTCGTACTCGAAACTGAGCACGCCTTCCAGGTCAAGCAGCTGGAACTTGGTCTTGTTCAGTTCCGGGATATCTTCCTGGGTGATCGCGCCGTCGTCGCAGATCACGTTGCGCGCCAGTGCCCGCGCCTCGGCGTGGCTCAGACCGCGCAGGTTCTTCACCACCTGCTGCAGGGTGCGGTTGTCGGTGCGTACCCGCGCGCCGCGGTTGCGCTCGCTCCATTGAGCGGCCTCGGCGCGGACGATGCTCAGCAGCTCGTCCTCCGACGGCAGCGCCAGGCTGAAGCGCGCGGCGTAGCGCTGGACCTCGGGAGGCAGCCTGAGCGAGTGCGACACCAGCACCAGGCTCGGCTTGTGCGCCGCCTCGTTCATGGCGATCTCCTTGAGCAGGCGCACCAGGCGTGGGTTTTCGTCGAGGAAGGGATGCAGGTCGCACATCACGTAGAGGTTCGGCTGGAGATCGGCCTTGATCAGCCGCAACGCGGCCTCGGGCTCCAGACCGGCCTCCTCGTCCAGCGGAGCGCCGCCGAAGCCCAGCCGCTGCAGGCCCTCGGTCACCGACCAGGTATGCAGGCCGAGACCGCGCTTGATCGCCAGGCCGGTCAGGGTCTCCAGCACGCGCAACTCGTCCCAGGACTCGATGACGATCAGCTTGACCTTGGAATCCAGCACCAGGCCGAGATCATGGATATCGTTCTTCACCGCCACTCCTTGTGAGCGCGCCGCCGGTTGGCCGGCCCTGGCGCACGACGTTAGACTCAGGACTTCCAGCAATGACCCGGGAACCTGCCCATGGACTGCCTGTTCTGCAAGATCGTCGCCGGTGAGATTCCGGCGCGCAAGCTCTACGAAGACGATCAGCTCATCGCCTTCCACGACATAGGCCCGCAGGCGCCGGTGCACTTTCTGGTGATCCCCAAGCGCCATATCGCCAGCCTGACCGACCTCAGCGAAGCCGACAAGGCGCTGGCCGGCCACCTGCTCTACAGCGCCCAGCGCCTGGCCAGCGAGCAGGGCTGCGACGAAGGTTTTCGCCTGGTGATGAACTGCAACGAGCTCGGCGGCCAGACCGTCGGCCATATCCATATGCACGTACTCGGCCAGCGCCAGCTGCACTGGCCGCCGGGCTGATGCGGCCAGCCGCCTCAGGCCCGGCTCCGCGCTTTGCAGTACACTGACGCCCTTGACTTTCCGGAGGTGCTCCATGGCCAGCGAACGCCAGTATTCCCCCGCCGACCGCCTGCTGCTGCAGGCCGATGCCGCCCTGCGCACGCTGCTGCCGTTCAGCGGCCATTCCAGCCGCCCCTCGCCGGCCATCGTGCAGAACGAGGCGGAGCTGTCCGCCGAGGAAACCCGCCATATCGCCGGTCTGATGCGCATCAACCACACCGGCGAGGTCTGCGCCCAGGCGCTTTATCAGGGCCAGGCGCTGACCGCCAGGCTGCCCGAGGTGCGCGGCGCCATGGAACAGGCCGCCGACGAGGAGATCGACCACCTGGCCTGGTGCGAGCAGCGCATCCGCGAACTGGGCAGCCAGCCCAGCCTGCTCAATCCGTTGTTCTATGGTCTGTCGTTCGGTGTCGGCGCGGTGGCCGGGCTGGTCAGCGATCGCGTCAGCCTGGGCTTCGTCGCCGCCACCGAGGATCAGGTGTGCAAGCACCTGGACGAGCATCTGGAGCAGATTCCCGAGCACGACGCCAAGTCGCGGGCGATTCTCCAGCAGATGCGCATCGACGAGCAGCAGCACGCCGACAGCGCCCTGGATGCCGGCGGCCTGCGCTTTCCCGCGCCGCTCAAGCTGGGCATGACGCTGCTGTCGAAGGTGATGACCAAAAGCACGTATCGCATCTGAACGAACAAGGGCGCCGATTGGCGCCCTTGTCGTTTGCAGCGGAGCTATTTAGCCCAGCTCGATGATTTCGTAATCATGACTGATAGCCACTCCGGCGCGCCCGAGCATGATCGAGGCCGAGCAGTATTTGTCCGCCGACAGCTCCACCGCCCGCTTGACCTGGGCCTCTTTCAGCCCGCGGCCCTTGACCACGAAGTGCAGGTGGATCTTGGTGAACACCTTGGGCTCCTCGCCGGCGCGCTCGGCATCGAGGAACACCTCGCAGCTCTCCACCGGCTGCCGCGACTTGCGCAGGATGCTGACGACGTCGAAGTTGCTGCAGCCACCGAGGCCGATCAGCAGCATCTCCATCGGGCGAATGCCCAGGTTGCGCCCACCGGCTTCCGGCGGGCCATCCATCACCACGGCATGACCGCTGCCAGACTCACCGAGGAACAGGGCTTCGCCGGCCCACTGCACGCGCGCTTTCATCGATTCGGCCTTCCTAGATTGCAAAGACGCGCAGGTTAGCACAGCCATTTGCCATTCCGCTGTGGGGCCTGCTCGGCAAAGTTCCGTGGGGTATTGTTAGCCAGATCGCAAAACGCGCCCCGGTCGTAGCATGTCTGTTAAGCTGGCGCCGGTTTGCTGGCACACTGGTAAGGATAACCAATAAGAAATTGCCTGTTGGACAAGGGCCTTCATTTTTATATTCGGGACTCGGGCATGGTCGCTATTACCCTTACACCTAAAGTCAAGCACCTCGACAAACTCCTCGCGCACTGTCATCGCCGCCGCTATACGGCGAAGAGCACCATCATCTATGCGGGCGATCGCTGCGAAACCTTGTTCTTCATCGTCAAGGGCTCGGTCACCATCCTGATCGAGGATGACGATGGCCGCGAGATGATCATCGCCTACCTCAATGCCGGCGATTTCTTCGGCGAGATGGGCCTGTTCGAGAAGGACGGCACGGAAAAGGAACGCAGCGCCTGGGTGCGCGCCAAGACCGAATGCGAGGTGGCGGAGCTGAGCTACGCCAAGTTCCGCGAACTGACCCAGCAGGACCCGGACATCCTCTACGCCCTTGGCAGCCAGATGGCCGAGCGCCTGCGCAACACCACGCGCAAGGTCGGCGACCTGGCCTTCCTCGACGTCACCGGCCGCGTCGCCCGCACCCTGCTCGACCTGTGCAAGCAGCCCGACGCCATGACCCACCCGGACGGCATGCAGATCAAGATCACCCGCCAGGAAATCGGCCGGATCGTCGGCTGCTCGCGGGAAATGGTCGGCCGCGTGCTCAAGGCACTGGAAGAACAGGGCCTGGTACACGTCAAGGGCAAGACCATGGTGGTATTCGGCACTCGCTGACAAACAGCGTGCACAAAAATGCCGGGAGCATTTTTGTGCGCAAGCCCCGAAGGGGTGAAGCACATGGATGTGCTGAACATAAAAAAGCCGGCAGGAATGCCGGCTTTTTTCTGCGCGCCAGTTTCAATCGGGATCGTTGCCGACCACAGCTGGCCGTCCGCGTTCGGGAAAGAACAGCCGCTGCAGTTCGCCGCCCGGGTTCTCGGCCCGCATAAAGGCTTCGCCGACCAGGAAGGCGTAGACCCGGTTGATTTCCATCAGCTCGACATCCGCGCGGTTGAGGATGCCGCTCTCGGTCACCACCAGGCGATCGCGCGGGATGCGCGGCAGCAGGTCCAGAGTGGTTTCCAGCGACACCTCGAAGCTGTGCAGGTTGCGGTTGTTGATGCCCACCAGCGGCGTGTCCAGAGTCGTCAGCGCACGCTCCAGTTCGTCGCCGTCGTGCACCTCGACCAGCACGTCTAGACCGACCTCCTTGGCCGCCGCCGCCAGCTCGGCCATGCGCACGTCGTCCAGGCAGGAGACGATCAGCAGCACGCAGTCGGCACCGAGGGCACGGGCCTCGACGATCTGGTAGGGGTCGACCATGAAGTCCTTGCGGATCACCGGCAGCGCGCAGGCGGCGCGGGCCTGCTGCAGGTATTCGTCGGCGCCCTGGAAGAAATCGATATCGGTCAGCACCGACAGGCAGGTGGCGCCACCCGCTTCGTAGCTGCGCGCGATGTCGGCCGGGACGAAGTCGGCGCGCAGCACGCCCTTGCTCGGCGAGGCCTTCTTGATCTCAGCGATCACCGCCGGCTGTTTGCGCGCCGCCTGCTCCAGCAGCGCGCGGGCAAAGCCGCGCGGCGCGTCGGCAGCGCGTGCCGTGGCCTCGAGTTCGGTGAGGCCGACCCGGGCGCGACGTGCCGCCACTTCCTCGAACTTACGGGCGACGATCTTCTCCAGTACGGTTGGCACGCTCACCCTTCGTTCTCCTGTTTGAATACCGCGGTAAAGGACACCAGCTCTTCCAGCTTCTCCCGTGCCAGCCCGGTATGCAGGGCGTCGTGCGCCAGCTGCATGCCTTCGCGCAGGCTGCTGGCGTGGTCGGCGGCGTACAGCGCGGCGCCGGCGTTGAGCACGATCATGTCGGCGGCCTTCTGACCGTTGTCGGTCTTGCGCCGGCCGAGAGCATCGCGGATCAGTTCCAGCGACTGCTCGGCGTTGTCGACGGTCAGGCCGATCAGGCTCTGGCTCTTGATGCCGAAATCCTCGGGCTGGATGCGGTACTCGCTGACCGCGCCGCCCTTGAGCTCGGCGACGAAGGTCGGCGCGGCCAGGCTGATCTCGTCCAGGCCATCCTGCGCGTGCACCACCAGCACGTGTTCGCTGCCCAGGCGCTGCAACACCTCGGCCATGGGTCGGCACAGCGCCTGGCTGAATACGCCGATGACCTGATGCCTGGCACCGGCCGGGTTGGTCATTGGACCGAGCATATTGAAGATGGTGCGCAGGCCCAGCTCGCGGCGCGGGCCGATGGCGTACTTCATCGCCCCGTGATGGGACGGGGCGAACATGAAGCCGACGCCGACGCTCTCCACGCAGCGCGCCACCTGCTCGGGCTTGAGTCCCAAGTAGACCCCGGCAGCTTCCAGCAGATCGGCGCTGCCGCTCTTGCCCGAGACCGCGCGGTTGCCGTGCTTGGCCACCTTGCCGCCGGCCGCGGCGACGACGAAGGCCGCCGCGGTGGAAACATTGAAGATGTTCATGCCGTCGCCGCCGGTGCCGCAGGTATCGACCAGTCGCTCGGCGTCGATCACCACCGGCGAGGCCAGCTCGCGCATCACGCTGGCGGCGCCGACGATTTCGTCGATGGTCTCACTCTTCATGCGCATGCCCATGAGAAAGGCGCCGATCTGCGCGTCGGTGCACTGCCCGGTCATGATCTCGCGCATCACCGCCTGCATTTCCTCGGTGGTCAGATCGAGCTGAGCGACGATCCGGCCCAAGGCTTCCTTGATATTCATGCGCGTACGCCTCCGGTCTGCTTGAGGAAGTTGGCGAACAGTTCGTGGCCCTGCTCGGTGAGGATGGACTCGGGGTGGAACTGCACGCCCTCGATATTCAGGGTCTTGTGGCGCAGGCCCATGATCTCGTCGACCGAACCGTCTTCATGCTGGGTCCAGGCGGTGATCTCCAGGCAATCCGGTAAAGTCTCGCGCTTGACCACCAGGGAATGATAGCGGGTCACGGTGAGCGGGTTGTTCAAGCCGGCGAACACGCCCTTGTCCTGGTGGAACACCGGGCTGGTCTTGCCATGCATCACCTGGCGCGCGCGCACCACGTCGCCGCCGTAGGCCTGGCCGATGCTCTGGTGGCCGAGACAGACGCCGAGGATCGGCAGCTTGCCGGCGAAATGCAGGATGGCCTCGATGGATACCCCGGCCTCGCTCGGCGTGCAGGGGCCGGGCGAGACGACGATGCGCTCGGGTTGCAGAGCCTCGATCTGGCCGATGGTCAGTTCATCGTTGCGGATCACATGCACGTCGGCGCCCAGCTCGCCGAGGTACTGCACCACGTTGTAGGTGAAGGAGTCGTAGTTGTCGATCATCAAAAGCACGGTACGGCTCCTCTTATTCCTGGGCCAGGACGGCGGTCTGTTCGGCGAGCGCGACGGCGCGGAACATGGCGCGGCGCTTGTTCAGGGTTTCTTCCCACTCCAGGGCGGGCACCGAGTCGGCGACGATGCCGGCGCCGGCCTGCACGTGCAGCTCGCCGTCCTTGATCACTGCGGTACGGATCGCGATCGCGGTGTCCATGTTGCCGTTCCAGGCGTAGTAGCCGACCGCGCCGCCATAGACGCCGCGCTTGACCGGTTCGAGCTCGTCGATGATCTGCATGGCGCGGATCTTCGGCGCGCCGGACAGGGTGCCGGCCGGCAGGATGGCGCGCAGCGCGTCCATCGCCGACAGCTCGGGTTTGAGCTGACCGGTGACGTTGGAGACGATGTGCATGACGTTGGAATAGCGCTCGATGACCATCTTCTCGGTGAGCTTGACCGAGCCGATCTGCGACACGCGGCCGGTGTCGTTACGGCCCAGGTCGATCAGCATCAGGTGCTCGGCGACTTCCTTGGCGTCGGACAAGAGGTCCACCTCCAGCGCCTTGTCCGCCTCTTCGCTGGCGCCGCGCGGGCGGGTGCCGGCGATCGGGCGCACGGTGACCAGGCCGTCCTCGACGCGCACCAGCACCTCGGGCGAGGAGCCGACCACATGGAAGTCGCCGAAGTTGAAGAAGTACATGTAGGGCGTCGGGTTGATGCAGCGCAGCGCGCGGTACAGGTCGATGGGCGCGGCCTTGAAGTCGATGCTCATGCGCTGGGAGATCACCACCTGCATGCAGTCGCCGGCGAGGATGTACTCCTTGATCGCGCTGACCGCCGCCTCGTAGTCGCCCCGGCTGTAGCTGGAGCGGAACGCCGGCTCCTCGCCCAGCGGCGCGGACAGGTCCACGCCCAGGCGCGGGGTGATCGGCTGGCGCAGCTTGTGCAATATCTCGCGCAGGCGCGCCTGGCCCCGCTCGAAGGCGTCCGCCTCGGCCGGGTCGGCGAGGACGATGGCGTGCATCTTGCCCGCCAGGTTGTCGAACACCACCACGGCGTCGGAGACCATCAGCAGGATGTCCGGGGTACCCAGCGGATCGGGATTGGGGCAGGTGGCCAGCTTCTGCTCGACGTAACGCACGCTGTCGTAGCCGAAGTAGCCAACCAGGCCGCCGTTGAAACGCGGCAGGCCGGCGATGCTCGGCACCTGGTAGCGCGCCTTGAACTGCTCGACGAAATCCAGCGGGTCGGCGCTCTGCTGGCGCTCGACCTCGACACCGTCGGTGCTGACCACGACGTCATGGCCGTGCACGCGCAGCACGGTGCGCGCCGGCAGGCCGATGATCGAGTAGCGCCCCCATTTCTCGCCGCCCTGCACGGATTCCAGCAGGTAGGAGTTGGGCGCGTCGGCCAGCTTCAGGTAGATGGACAGCGGCGTGTCGAAATCCACCAGGGTTTCGCAGGCCAGCGGAATGCGGTTGTAGCCTTCGGCGGCTAAACGCAGGAATTCTTCATGGGTCATGATCGGCCTCATGGCTCGGGGAAAACGGTCGGGTGCAAACGGGCCGCGCGGCGGCGGCAGGACGAAGTCAGGCGCGCCAGCGCCAGCGGGCCAGGGCCTTGATGACCTTCATCCAGAGTTTGCAGCTAACCACCACGGTGCGATCTCGACAGGCGGGGGAATAACAGGAGCGGCCACGGTAGCGCAGCCGCTCGGGCTAAGCAACCCGTAGCAGCCCGCTTGCGGGCGATTCGGTGATCGCCGCAAGCGGGCTGCTACGCACAGATGGGGCTACAACAGCTCGGCCAGGCTATCGACCACCAGACCCGGCTCTTCCTCGGCGATCGGCCGGCCATGGTTGTAGCCATAGCTCACCGCCACGCTGGGCACGCCGGCGGCGCGGGCGGCCAGCACATCGTTGCGCGAGTCGCCGACGAACAGTGCGTGGGCCGCATCGACGCCGGCCAGGTGCATCACCTGCAGCAGCGCGGCCGGGTCCGGCTTCTGCTGCGGCAGGGTGTCGCCACCGATGATCCAGCGAAAGTAGCCGCCGAGGCCGACCTGATCCAGCAGCGGGGCGACGAAGCGCTCCGGCTTGTTGGTCACCACCGCCAGCTCCACCGCCGCGGTGCTCAGCGCCTCGAGCAGCTCGTGCACGCCCGGGTAGAGTGCCGTCAGCTCATGGCAGTCGGCGTAGATCTCGAGAAAGCGCGCCAGCGCCGCTTCCGCCTCGGCCTCGCCTACTGCGGAGTGATCCAGGCCGCCGGCCAGGGCGCGGCGTACCAGCACCCGTGCGCCGTTGCCGACCCAGTCGCGCACGCGGTCGACGCCGGCAGGCTCGCGGCCCAGTTCCACCAGCATGCGATCGACCGCGGCCGCCAGATCCGGCACCGAGTCGATCAGGGTGCCGTCCAGGTCGAACATCACCAGACGCGGCAGGTCGCCGCCACACAGGCGGTGCAGCGGTTTCATCCACGCACCTGGGCCAGCTCGGTGCGCATGGCGTCGATCACGGCCTTGTAGTCCGGCTGGTTGAAGATCGCCGAGCCGGCGACGAAGGTGTCGGCGCCGGCCGCGGCGATCTCGCGGATGTTCTGCACATTGACCCCACCGTCGATCTCCAGACGGATCTCGCGGCCGCTGGCATCGATCAGCGCACGCGCCTCACGCAGCTTGTCGAGGGTGCCTGGGATGAACTTCTGCCCGCCGAAGCCGGGGTTGACGCTCATCAGCAGGATCATGTCGACCTTGTCCATCACGTGCTTGAGCACGTCCAGCGGGGTGGCCGGGTTGAACACCAGACCGGCCTTGGCGCCGCCGGCCTTGATCAGCTGCAGCGAGCGATCGATATGCTCGGACGCTTCCGGGTGGAAGGTAATGTAAGTAGCCCCCGCCTCGATAAAGTCGCCGATGATGCGATCGACCGGCTTGACCATCAGGTGCGCGTCGATCGGCGCGGTGATGCCGTACTTGCGCAGCGCCGCGCAGACCATCGGGCCGATGGTCAGGTTGGGCACGTAGTGGTTGTCCATCACGTCGAAGTGGACGATGTCCGCGCCGGCGGCGAGTACGTTGTCCACTTCCTCGCCCAGACGGGCGAAGTCGGCGGAGAGGATCGACGGGGCGATGGCGAAGGGTTGCATGGCGCACCTCGGTGACAGTCACGAAAGGCGCGCATTGTACCCGAGGCTGGGTAGAGCTGTGGGAGCGGTCTCGACTACAGGGGTGGCCGACACCGGGACTTTGCAGGCGGAACCGCCCCCACAGATTTAGAGCGCCCACGCGCGGCGCAGGAGTACAGCGCTTGCGGCGAAGGCTCAGGGACGAGCACGCCACGCCTCGAAACGCTGGTCGAGAAGCGCGCCGTGCTCGCTCCAGAAGTCCACGTCCATGGCAAGCGCGTACCGCAAATTGGCCGGCGCCGTCGGCAGGCGCGCCACGCGTTCGGGCGTTAGCGCGGCCAGCGCCTCGGGGTTGACCGGGCCATAAGGGATCGACTCGGCAAAGGCGCGCTGCGGCCCCGGCTGGCTGACGAACTGGATGAAGCGGCGCGCTTCGGGGCCATTCAAGCTCCCCTTGGGGATCGCCCAGTAATCGAAGTCATAGATGCTACCGGCCCACACCAGGTCCAGGCCGTCGCCCTGATCCTGAGTCGCGCCGATGCGACCGCTGTAGGCGGCGCTCATGACCAGGCTGCCGTCGCGCAGGCCACGCACCGGTTCCTCGCCGGCTTTCCACCAGCGGATATGCGGCTTGATCTGCTCCAGCTTGCGGAACGCCCGCTCAACTCCGGCCGCCGTGGCCAGCGTGGCGTAAACCCGATCCGCCGGCACGCCATCGGCCAGCAGGGCAAACTCCAGGTTGTACTTGGCCCCCAAGCGCAGCCCCCTGCCCCCCGGGAAACGTTCCAGGTCCCAGAAGTCCGCCCAGCTACGAGGGGCTTCGCGCAGATGGGCCGGGTTATAGGCCAGCACCATGGACCAGACGAAGCTGCCCACACCGCAGGGGCGCAGGGCGCCGGGCGTCAGCCCCTCGAGCGCCTGGGATTCGTCGAGGGGCTGGAATACACCCGACTCGCAACCGCGCGCCAGCTCCGGCGCCTCCACCTCGACCACATCCCAGGTGACATGCTGCATGGTCTGCATGCGCCGCAGCTTGGCGAGGTCGCCATTGTAGGAACCGTTGATAACCAGCACGCCACTGGCCTCGCGGTAGGGGGTGTAGAAGGCTTGGCGCTGGGCGTCACGGACCGAGCCACCGAACGAGATCACGGTGAGCTGGGCGGCGGCGCCCGGTAAGGCGATGAACAGGCACAACAGGGCAAGACTCCAGCGCGACATGACCACCTCCGCAATGCGACGACGGCAACACTTGGCTACCGTCAGTTTTCCAGGCTTACGCCAGCTCGTCGAAACACTCGGCGAGGATCGCAAGCCCCTTGTCCAGCAGGGCGTCTTCGGCGGTCAGCGGCACCAGTACGCGCAACACGTTGCCGTAGGTGCCGCAGGACAGCAGGATCAGGCCCTTGTCGCGCGCCTTGGCGACGATCTGGCTGGTCAGGGCAGCGTTGGGCTTGTGCAGGTCGCCATTCTCGAACAGTTCCACTGCGATCATCGAGCCCAGCGCGCGCACGTCACCGATGGCCTTGTGCTTGGCCTGAATGGCCTTGAGGCCAGTGACCAGACGCTCGCCAACGGCCTTGCAGCGATCCAGCAGTTTCTCTTCCTCGAATACCTCCATCACCGCCAGGGCCGCGGCGCAGGCGATCGGGCTGCCGGCGTAGGTGCCGCCCAGACCGCCGGGGGCGATGGCGTCCATATACTCGGCCTTGCCGCACACGCCGGCCACCGGGAAACCGCCAGCGATGGATTTGGCGAAGGTGGTCAAATCAGCAGCAACGCCCATCTGCTCCATGGCGAAGAAGGTGCCGGTACGGCCGGCGCCGGTCTGCACTTCGTCGGCGATCAGCAGGATGCCGTGCTGGTCACACAGGGCGCGCAGGCGCTGCATAAAGGCCTTCGGCGCGACATAGAAGCCGCCCTCGCCCTGTACCGGCTCGATGATGATGGCGGCGATATCGCGGGGCTCGGCGTCGTTCTTGAACACGCGCTCGATGCTGGCCATGGCGTCATCCACGCTCACGCCGTGCAGTTCACAGGGGTACTGGGCGCGGTACACGCCACCGGGCATCAGGCCCATACCGGCCGAGTACGGCACAACCTTGCCGGTCAGGCTCAGGGTCATCATGGTGCGGCCGTGGTAGCCGCCGGTAAAGGCGATCACCCCGGCGCGGCCGGTGGCGGCGCGGGCGATTTTCACCGCGTTCTCCACGGCTTCGGAGCCAGTGGTGACCAGCAGGGTCTTCTTGGCGAAGTCGCCCGGCACGCGCGCGGCGACCTTCTCCGCCACTTCCACGTAGGGCTCGTAGGCCAGCACCTGGAAGCAGGTGTGGGTCAGCTTGGTCAGCTGCTCCTGCACCGCGGCGATGATCTTGGGGTGCAGGTGGCCGGTGTTGAGCACGGCGATGCCGCCGGCGAAGTCGATGAACTCGCGGCCCTCGACGTCGGTGACGGTGGCGTTTTCCGCCTTGGCGGCGAAGATCGGGTGGATCTGGCCCACGCCACGCGGAACGGCGGCGGTGCGGCGTTGCATCAAAGATTCGTTGGTCTTGCTCATGATTTGCCTCGGGCAGGGTGCGCCATGCGCACCGGGTCAAAGTTCATGGTGCGCGCGACCTAGGCGGCCCCGCGCACCCTACGGAGTCGAGCGGGACGGCGACTACAGGGCCATACAGAGGTATTTGATCTCCAGATACTCATCCAACCCGTACTTGGAGCCTTCGCGGCCCAGGCCGGAGGCCTTCATGCCGCCGAAGGGCGCCACCTCGGTGGAGATCACCCCGGTGTTGATGCCGACCATGCCGTATTCCAGGGCCTCGGCCACGCGGAACACGCGGCCCAGGTCGCGGGCGTAGAAGTAGGCGGCCAGGCCGAACTCGGTGTCGTTGGCCTGGCGGATCACCTCGGCCTCATCCTTGAAGCGGAACAGCGGCGCCAGCGGACCGAAGGTCTCCTCGCGGGCCACCGCCATCTCCGCGGTGACGCCGCTGACGATGGTCGGCGCGAAGAAATTGCCACCCAACGCCTCGCCGCCGGCGAGCAGGGTCGCGCCCTTTTCCAGGGCGTCATGCAGATGGCGCTGCACCTTGGCCACCGCCTCGGCATTGATCAGCGGACCGGTGGTGATGCCCTCGTGCATGCCGTTGCCGACCTTGAGCTTGGCCACGGCTGCCTGCAGTTTCTCGGCGAAGGCGTCATACACGCCGTCCTGCACATAAAGACGGTTGGCGCACACGCAGGTCTGCCCGGCGTTGCGGTATTTGGAGATGATCGCCCCTTCCACCGCCGCATCCAGGTCGGCGTCGTCGAAGACGATAAAGGGCGCGTTGCCGCCCAGCTCCAACGACAGCTTTTTCAGACTCGGCGCGCATTGCTGCATCAGCTTGATGCCGACGCCGGTGGAGCCGGTAAAGCTCAGCTTGCGCACGATGGGGTTGTCGCACAGCTCGCCGCCCACTTCGCGGCTGGCCTCGACGTCGGCCGGGATCACGCTAAGCAGCCCCGCCGGGATGCCCGCGCGCTCGGCCAGGTGCGCCAGCGCCAGCGCCGAGAACGGCGTCTGCGGCGCCGGCTTGAGCACCATGGCGCAACCCGCCGCGAAGGCCGGACCGGCCTTGCGGGTGATCATCGCGCTGGGGAAATTCCAGGGGGTGATGGCGGCGGCGACGCCTACCGGCTCCTTTTGCACCAGGATGCGCTTGTCCGCCGCGTGCGCCGGAATCACATCGCCATAGGCGCGCTTGGCCTCCTCGGCGAACCACTCGATAAATGAGGCGGCGTAGGCGATCTCGCCGCGCGCCTCGGCCAGCGGCTTGCCCTGCTCGGCGGTCATGATCCGCGCCAGGTCTTCCTGGTTGGCCAGGATCAGCTCGTACCAGCGGCGCAGCGTCTGCGCGCGCTCCTTGGCAGTCAGCGCGCGCCAGGCCGGCTGGGCCAGACGCGCCGCCTCGATGGCGCGGCGGGTCTCGGTGCGGCCCATATTGGGCACGCTGCCGATCGGCTCGTCGGTGGCGGGATTGCGGATCTCCGTGCGCGCGCCGCTGTCGGCCTCGCACCACTGGCCGTTCACGTAGGCCTGCTGACGCAGCAGGCCGGGGTCGTTCAATTGCAGGCTCATGGACTCTCTCATGCAGGGAATCAGGTGGGCTGCTGGGTGCGCAGTTTCTCGCTGCGCCCGCGCAGCCATTCCAGGGTCAGCAGCAGCAGGACGGAGAAGCCGATCAGCAGGGTCGCGGCGGCGGCGATGGTCGGCGAGAGGTTCTCGCGGATGCCGCTGAACATCTGCCGCGGCAGGGTGGCCTGCTCGGGACCGGCGAGGAACAGGGTCACCACCACCTCGTCGAAGGAGGTGGCGAAGGCGAACAGCGCACCGCTGATCACGCCCGGGGCGATCAGCGGCAGGGTCACCCGGCGGAACGCGGTCAGCGGCGAGGCGCCGAGGCTGGCGGCGGCGCGCACCAGGTTGTGGTTGAAGCCCTGCAACGTCGCGGATACCGTGATGATGACGAAAGGCACGCCCAGCACGGCATGCACCAGGATCAGCGACAGGTAGCTGTTGCCCAGGCCCAGCGGGGCGAAGAACAGGTAGCTGGCCACGCCGATGATCACCACCGGCACGATCATCGGCGAAATCAGCAGGCTCATCACCAGCGCCTTGCCGCGGAATTCGCCGCGGGTCAGGCCGATCGCCGCCAGGGTGCCGAAGCCCATGGCCAGCAGGGTGGCGGCCGGGGCGATGATCAGGCTGTTCTTCAGCGAGCGCATCCAGTCGGCGGACATGAAGAAGTCCTCGTACCAGCGCAGCGAGAAGCCCTGCAGCGGGTAGACCAGGAAGGTGCCGGAGTTGAACGACAGCGGCACGATGACCAGCACCGGCAGGATCAAAAACAGCAGCACCAGGGCGCAGAGCAGGCGCAGGCCGTAGTACCAGGCGCGCTCGATGGGGGACATATAGGGGCTGAGCATGGGTGCGACTCCATTTAGCTTTTAGCTCCCCTCTTCCGCTTGTGGGAGAGGGACTGGGGGAGAGGGCGTTGGGAACGACCACCCTCTCCCGCAAGCGGGGGAGGGTCATCGGATGGCCTGCTGCGCAGGCCGTTTTTTAGCCAAGCCTCAGCTTGCTCGCGCCGACCAGCCAGCTGTACACCACGTAGAGCACCAGGGTGGCGGCGAGCAGCAGGCCGCCGAGGGCCGTGGCCATACCCCAGTTGATGGTGGTGTTGGTGTAGAAGGCGACGAAGTAGCTGATCATCTGGTCGTTCGGGCTGCCCAGCAGCGCCGGGGTGATGTAGTAGCCGATCGACAGGATGAACACCAGCAGGCAGCCGGCGCCCACACCGGCCAGGGTCTGCGGGAAGTACACCCGCCAGAAGCTGGCGAACGGATGGCAGCCGAGCGACACCGCGGCGCGCATGTAGCTGGGCGAGATGCCCTTCATCACGCTGTAGATCGGCAGGATCATGAACGGCAGCATGATGTGCACCATCGCCACGTACACACCGCTGCGGTTGAACACCAGTTGCAGCGGCTCATCGATGATGCCCAGCGAGATCAGCGCGCCGTTGATCAGGCCGCCCGACTGCAACAGCACGATCCACGCCGCCACCCGCACCAGGATCGAGGTCCAGAACGGCAGCAGCACCAGGATCATCAGCAGGTTGCCCGAGCGGGTCGGCAGGTTGGCCAGGAGGTAGGCCAGCGGATAGGCCAGCACCAGGCAGATGGCGGTGATCACCAGGCTCATCCAGAAGGTGCGGGCGAAGATGTCCAGGTAGATGGCCTGATCCGGCGTGGCCTTGGCCAGTTCGCCGAGGTCGTCGATGCGATGGTCGAGTGCGGCCAGCAGGTAGTAGGGGGTGACCGCGGCGTCGTTGCGGCGGATCACCTGCCAGTAGGCGGGGTCGCCCCAGCGCTCGTCCAGTTCGAGGAACGCCTCCTGGTAGGACGCCGGCTCCTCGCGCAGCGGCAGCTTGCGTGCGGTGCTGCTGACCAGGCTGCGAAAGCCCGCCAGCTCCATGTTCAGGCGCTTGGACAGGTCGCCCAGGCTCTGATTGCGCCGCGCCTCGGCGAGGTCCTGGGCGATCGCGCGATAAGCAGCCTCGCCGGGCAGACCACGACCATCCCAGCCAGCGATCGCCTCGACGGTGCGCGGCAGGCTGCCGACCACCTCGGGGTTGTCGACGCTGCGCAGCAGCAGGGCGCCTATCGGCAGCAGGAAGGTCAGCAGAAGGAACAG
Organism: Pseudomonas sp. SP16.1; assembly: GCF_052682975.1. Taxonomy (NCBI): domain Bacteria; kingdom Pseudomonadati; phylum Pseudomonadota; class Gammaproteobacteria; order Pseudomonadales; family Pseudomonadaceae; genus Pseudomonas; species Pseudomonas sp. SP16.1. The sequence goes on along the minus strand of NZ_JBQYFZ010000001.1, from coordinate 5,141,955 downwards.
CAACAGCGGCAGGATCAGCGCCTTGGACTTCAGGCGATTGAAACGCTCGGCACGAGCCAGTCGCAGTTTCAGGCTCGGCCCGGGCAAATCGTTGGCAGGCAGTACGGCGGCCATGGACAACTCCGCAAGCTAAGGCCGCACCAGGCGGCAGAAATTCGGGGATACGACAAACATCGATTGGGCAGCTCCGACCCTCATCCGGCGCTACGCGCCACCTTCTCCCGCAGGAGAAGGGGACGAGGAAGGCGTCGCTGCGCGACGCACTGGTTAACGGGCGGCCCAGGCGTTGAAGCGTTGCTCCAGCTGCTCGCCGTAGTCAGCCCAGAAGGTCACGTCGATGGCCACCTGGTTGGCGATGTTTTCCGGCGTGGTCGGCATCAGGTTCAGACGCTCCGGCGCCAGCAGCTCGATGGCCTGCTTGTTGGCCGGACCGTAGGCGATGTTCTCCGAGTAGGTCTTCTGCGCTTCGGGCTTGACCGAGTACGCGATGAACTGCTTGGCCAGCTCGACATTCTTGGCGCCACGCGGAATGGCCCAGGAGTCGAAGTCGTAGATGCCGCCGCTCCACACCACCTGCAGATTGCTCTCGCCCTGCACCGCCGCGATACGACCGTTGTAGGCCGAGCTCATCACCACGTCGCCGGAGGCGAGGTACTGCGGCGGCTGGGCGCCGGCTTCCCACCACTGGATGTTGGGTTTGAGCTCATCGAGTTTCTTGAACGCGCGATCCTGGCCTTCCTTGGTAGCCAGCACCTTGTACACGTCCTTGACCGCCACGCCGTCGGCCATCAGGGCGAATTCCAGGGTGTACTTGGCGCCCTTGCGCAGGCCGCGCTTGCCCGGGAATTTCGCGACGTCCCAGAAATCGGCCCAGCTGGTCGGCGCCGCGCTGAGTTTGTCGGCGTTGTAGGCCAGCACCGTGGACCAGACGAAGAAGCCCACGCCGCAAGGCTGGATGGCGCCGTCGATGAAGTTGGCCTCATCACCGAACTGGGCCGGATCAAGCTCCTCGAACAGACCTTCGTCGCAACCGCGGGCCAGCTCCGGCGACTCCACCTCCACCAGGTCCCAGCTCACGCTGCGGGTGTCGACCATGGCTTTGACCTTGGCCATTTCACCGTTGTATTCGCCGCCCAGCACCTTGTTGCCGGTTTCCTTCTCGAAGGGTTCGTAGAACGCCTTGACCTGCGCCGCCTTGTTCGCCCCGCCGAAGGACACCGCGGTCAGATCCGCCGCCAGTGCCGGCATGGCACAACTCACGCCCAGGGCCAGCGCCGCCAGCTTCAGGGATTTCGTCATTCTTGTAATCTCCTCTGTGTCACATGGGTAAGGTGAAGCACTGCGCGAACGATTCAGTCCGGTTGGAGCGGATCCAGCGCGCGAACATGCTCGACATGCCAGCCGAGCGGAACCAGGTCGCCGACGCCGAGCGCGGGATCGAGCTCAGCCACCGGCTGCTTGACGTAGAAATCGGACTTGCCGCAGACCTCCATGCGGATACGAACGTGGTCTCCCAGGTAGATGAACTCGGCGATGCGCCCGGAGAATCGGTTCGGGCAGGCTTCGCTGTGGCCGTTGAGGCGGATGCGCTCGGGACGGATCGACAGGCTCACCGCCTCACCAACGGCACCGACGTTGACCGCTGTGGCGCGCACTTCTTCACCTCGCGTCAGGCGCACCACGCACTGCTCGCCATCGCGGCTGACCAGCTCGCCAGCCAGACGATTGTTCTCGCCGATGAACTGGGCGACGAAGGTGTTGCTCGGCGCCTCGTACAGTTCGCGCGGCGGGGCGATCTGCTGAATCTCGCCCTGGTGGAACACCGCCACGCGGTCGGACATGGTCAGCGCCTCGCCCTGATCGTGGGTGACGTAGACCACGGTCACGCCCAGGCGCTGGTGCAGGTGCTTGATCTCCATCTGCATGTGTTCGCGCAGCTGCTTGTCCAGTGCGCCGAGGGGTTCGTCCATCAGCACCAGCTGCGGCTCGAACACCAGCGCGCGGGCCAGCGCCACGCGCTGCTGCTGGCCGCCGGAGAGCTGGCCGGGGTAGCGGTTGCGGAAGCTGTCGAGCTGCACCATCGATAGCGCGCGCTTGACCCGCTCACTGATATCGGTGCGCGACATGCCGCGCACGCTAAGCGGGAAGGCCAGGTTCTCGGCTACCGTCATGTGCGGGAACAGCGCGTAGTTCTGGAACACCATGCCGATGTCGCGCTTGTGCGGCGGCAGTTTGTTCAGCGAGCGGCCATCGAGGAGGATCTCGCCGGCGGTCGGCGTCTCGAAACCGGCCAGCATCATCAGGCTGGTGGTCTTGCCGGAACCGGACGGGCCGAGCAGGGTCAGAAACTCACCCTTGCGGATATCCAGGTTGAGGTCTTTCACGATCAGCGTTTCGCCGTCATAGCTCTTCTGCACGCCACGGAAGCTCACCAATACATCGTTTGCCATCACCGCACCCTTGTTGTTCTAGCAGGCTGTTGGGCACAGGTTAGGGCGCGGCACGGGGCGGAAAAATCGGGCGGGATGACAAGCTGCTATCAGGCGCGGAGAGAATCTCGTGTAGGGATAGCCCTACAAACTCCCAGCACCGCCGTCAGCCTTTCGACCTAGGTGGTCGGACGCGCGCTGAACCGGTAGGAGCCGGCTTGCCGGCGATCGATGGGCGCAAGGATCGCCCGCAAGCGGGCTCCTAAGGTTGCGCAGAGGCGCATCGGCTGAAGCCCTTCAGACCAGCCGGTGCTCCATGGCGTAGCGCACCAGATCGGCCACCGAGTGAGCGCCGAGCTTCTGCATCAGGCGCGCCTTGTGCGTGCTCACGGTCTTGTTGCTGATCGCCAGGTGCAGGGCGATGTCGTTGACCCCCTCGCCGCGCACCAGGCGCTCGAACACCGAAAATTCGCGTTCGGACAGCTGCGCATGGGGCGGACGCGAATCGGTCAGGCCGACCTCGAAGACCATGCGGTCGGCCAGTGCCGGGTCGATGTAGCGCCCGCCGCCGGCCACCTTGCGAATCGCCGCGATCAACAGCGCCGGATCGCTGTCCTTGGTGGCGTAGCCGGCGGCGCCGACCTTCAGCGCACGGGCGGCCATCTGCGCCTCGTCGTGCATCGACAGCACCAGGATCGCCGGCGCCTCGCTCAGCGCGCGGATCCGCGGGATCGCCTCGAGGCCGTTGACCCCGGGCATGGAGATATCCAGCAGCACCACCTCGCAGGGCGTCTTGCGCAGCACCTCGAGCAGCTGCTCGCCGTTGCTCGCCTCGCCCGCCACTTCGAGATCGCGCGCCATGCCGATCAGTTGCTTGATGCCTTCGCGCACTATGGTGTGGTCTTCGGCTACCAGTACCCGGATCACGCCGCCTCCTCCTCGTCCAGCGCCACTCGAGCGCACAGCGTAGTGCCCTCCCCGGGCTGGCTGTCAATCTGCAGCCGGCCGCCGAGCATCAGCACGCGCTCCTGCATGCCGACCAGGCCGAACGACTGCCCCGGGCGGCGCACCGTCTGGGCGAAGCCCTTGCCGTCGTCGCTGACCGCCAGGCACAGCTCGCCGCCCTCCTGCCACAAGCGTACCTGCACGCTGTGCGCGCCAGCGTGGCGCATGACGTTGGTCAGCGCCTCCTGGAGGATGCGAAACAGGCCGATGGCCTTGGCGTCGGCCAGCCGCGGCAGCTGCTCCGGCACTTCCACCAGGCAGGGAATCTGGGTGCGCTCCTCGAAGCGGCGCACCTGCCATTCGATGGCCGAGGCGATGCCGGCGTCGAGGATCGGCGGGCGCAGCGCGGTGGCCACGTCGCGCACCAATTGGAACAGCTGGGCGATCAGCCGCTTCATGTTGCCCAGGCGCTCGTCCAGCGCGGGGATCTGCCCGGCGCAGGCCAGCTCGCACATGGCGGTCTCCAGCTTGAGCACGGTGAGCACCTGGCCCAGTTCGTCGTGCACCTCGCGGGCGATGCGCGCCTTCTCCTCCTCGCGCACCGTCTCCAGGTGCGCCGACAGCTCGCGCAGACGCGCCCGCGAGTCGGCCAGTTCCAGCTCCACCTGCTTGCTCTCGGTGATGTCCCAGACGATGCCGTCCCACACCACGCGCCCGCCGCCCAGCGGTCGCGCGGTGCTGCGGATGTCGGCCCAGCGCAACTGGCCGTCGCGGGTCTGGATGCGCCCCTGCCAGTACCAATCGCTTTCCGCCGCCAGCGCCAGGCTCTGGCTGTTCAGGTAGCCGGGCAGATCGTCGGCATGCACCAGGCTGCGGATGCCGCGCTCGCGCCGCTGCAGCTCGGCCGCCGGCCAGCCGACCAGTTCCAGGCTGGCCTCACTGATATAGGCGAAGTCCACCGGCTGCCCCGCTGCGGTGCGCTCCAGGCGGAACACCAGGCCCGGGACGTTGCCGGCGATGCCCTTGAGCCGCGCCTCGCTCTCCTCCAATGCGGCGCGCGCGCGGCGACGCTCGGTGATATCGCTGAGGAACATCACCAGGTACTCGGCCTGGCCGTAGCGCAGGAAGCTCAGCGACACCTCCGCCGGCATGCGCGTGCCGTCCGCGCGCAGGCAGTCGACCTCGAAGGCGAAGCTGCCGCCGTCGCGCTCGCGCACCTGCTTCCACAGCTGCAGCCAGCGGTCCATGTCCAGGCCCGGCTCGAGCCGGCTCAGCGGCTGGTCCACCAGTTCGCCGGCGGCGTAGCCGAGCATGCGCTCGGCGGCCTGGTTGGCGTAACGCAGGTGGCTGTCCCAGTTGACCCAGAGAATGCCGACGGTGCTGTGATCGATGGAGAACTGACTCAGGCGCAGGGCCTCGGCAGCCTGCTGGTGCTGCTTGAGCTCGGCGCGCGCGGCGAGCAGGCCGCGCTCGGCCAGGCGCGTCTGCTGGCGCTGGCGATACAGCGCGCTGGCACCGATCAGCAGCAGCAGGAACAGCAGCAACGCGAGGGTCTTCCAGAACGCCGGCGAATCGCTCGCCTGCGGGTAGCGCAGCGGCAGCCAGCGCTCGCGCAACGCCTCCAGTTCTCGGGCCGGCAGGGCCTGCAGGGTGCGGTCGACTATCGCCGCCAGCAGCGGCTGGTCGCGGGGCGTGGCCAGGCGCAGCAGTTGCGGCAGACCGATATCGCCGACGATGCTCAGGCTGGCGAAGCGCGGCTCGCGCAGCAGCAGGCTGAGGTTCGCCTCGTCCACCACGGCGAACTGCGCCTGCCGATCGAGCACCCGCTGCAGCGCGGCCCGCTCCGAGTCGACCGCGAGCAGGCGCAGATTGCCGTGGCTCTTGCTCAGGTAGTCCGCGGCCTGGCTCGGCATGCGCAGGGCGACCTGCTGCTCCAGCTCGACCTGCTCGAGGTCGACCGCGCCGCCGCCACCGCGCTCGCCCACCACCAGATGCGGCACGCGCAGATAGGGCAAGGAGTAGCGCCACTGGCGCAGCCCGGCCGGGGTCTGCTGCAGGCCAGGGGCCAGATCCACCTCGCCGCGCCGCGCCGCCGCCTGCAGTGCCTCGAGGGTCGGGTACAGACGCCAGTCGGCCGTCACTCCCATGCCGCCGAGCAGGCGCTGTATCAGTTCGACATTGGCCCCGCGCGGCTGCCCGCCGCGCTCCAGCTGCGCCCAGGGCGCCTGCAGCAAAAGGCCGACGCGCAGCCGGGGATGCGCCGCCAGCCAGGCGCGCTGCTCGGCATCGAAATTCGGACGCAGCGGCAGACGCTCGCCATCGGCTCGCGCGACGCCGCACAGCAGGACAAGGAAGACAACGGACAGTAGGGCTTTCATCCAGCGGGCACTCGACGACGATCCCCTACCTTACTCCAGTATCCGTCCGCCTGAGCAGAGGGCGCGCCTGACAAACGCGCGTGCAGGCAGTAGGCTCCGAGGCAGCGTCCTCGCCATGGAGAAGCCCTCAATGATTCACGTCCGCCGCGCCCTGCTCGCCTCGCTCCTGCTGCTGCCGGGGCTGCTGCAGGCCGAAGACGAAGCCAGCGCACCCGCCCCGGAAGAAACCGCCCCGGCGCCGACCGAGGCGCGCCCTGCCCTGCCCGAACGCAGCGTCGGCGAGGCCCAGGCACTGGAGCAGCGCCTGGACAAGCGCGAGCAACAGCAACTGCAGGCGGGCGAGGAAAGCTTCCTGGCCCTGTGGCTACCGGCCAATGTCGGCGAGCCCAGCGGCGCGGTGATCCTGGTGCCAGGCGACGTGGAGAACGCCGACGGCGCCCAGGCCATCGGCCCGCTGCGGCGCAAGCTGCCCGACGCCGGCTGGCACAGTCTGAGCCTGAGCCTGCCCGATCCCGCAAGCGATGCGCCGCCGTTGCGTCAGGCGCAGCAGCCGGCGAGCGAGGAGCCGCCGGCAGCGGACGCCGCCGAGGACGCGCAAAACGCCGAGACGACGGCTGATGCAGCACCCGCCCCGGCGGCGGACGACGCCGCGCAGCGCGACGCCCATGCCCAACGGGTACTGACACGGATCGAGGCCGGCATCGACTTCGCCCGCGAACGCCAGGCCGCGACCATCGTCCTCCTCGGCCATGGCAGCGGCGCCTACTGGGCCGCGCGTTACCTGGCCGAGCGCCAGCCGGGCGAGATTCACAACCTGCTGCTGGTGGCCGCCGAGGTGCCGGCCGGCTTCACGCCAGCGCTGGACGAGCTCGTACCGCAGCTAAAGCTGGCCACCGGCGACCTCTACTACAAGGATCGGGCGGACGACCGCCAGGCCGCACTCAGGCGCCTGCAGGCCAGCAAGCGGATCCAGCACCCCACCTACGTCCAGGTGGCGATGAAGGCGCTGCCGGGCAACCCGGCCGTCGAGCAGGAACAGCTCTATCGTCGCCTGCGCGGCTGGCTGAAGCTCAACCTGCGCGCCACGGCGAGCGGCGGCTAGCGTTGGTCGATCATAGGTAGCGGACGCCCGGGCCCGGCGCTCGGCAAGTGATGCACACGGCCTAGGCCCCGCGACACCCTACAGGCCCGCCGCTGTCGGCAGCCAGCTAGCGCCAGCCGCGGCGCTCGCGAATCAGCCCATAGGCCTGGTGCAGCTGGCGGGTGGTCTCGGTGGCCTCGCGAATGCGCGCAGGCGACGCCCCGGCGCCGGCCAGCTTGTCCGGGTGGTGGCGACTGAGCAGCCGGCGGTAGGCGCGCTTGATCTGCTCCGGCTCGCTGTCGGCCGCCACCCCGAGCAGCTTCAGCGCCTCCCGGTAGCTGTCGCCGCTGGCCACCGGCTGCTGGCTGCGGCGCGGCGCGTACTCCTCGCCCAGCGCCTCGACCCGCACGCTGTCGCAGCCCAGCCATTTGCCCCACAGCAGCATCAGCTCGCGCTCCACCACGCCAACCCGGCCGTCGACCCAGGCCATGCGCCAGCAGGCGCGCAACAGGGCCTCGCCGCGCTCGGCCTGGCGCTGCAGCGGGCCGCGCAGGTTGTCGCGCCCGGTCTTGCCGCGGGAAAAGGCTTCGATGGCGCGGCGCCGGGCGGGCTCGTCCAGGCCCAGGCGGCGCATCTCCGAACGCGCCTGCTGGATATGGCTCGGCAGCACCCGCCCGTCACTCTTGGCCAGGCGCCCGAGCATCAGAAACAGCAGGTCTTCATCCTCCGGCGCCGGGCGGCCGCCGAGGCGCTCGCGCAGGTTGGCCCAGTCATGCAGACGCAGGCGGCGGTCCAGCACCTGACCGAGCAACCCGCCGAGCAGCGCGCCGGGAATGCTGGCCACGGCCAGGCCGGCCGCGGCGCCGAGCAGGGTCACCGGCCAGAGCATCTCAGCACTCCCGGGCGAGCAGGCGCTCGACTTCGGCCAGGCGCTCGTGGGTGCCGACGTCGACCCAGCGTCCGGCATAACGCTCGCCGCTCACCCGGCCCTGGCCCATCGCCCGACGCAGCAGCGGCGCCAGCTTGAAGGCGCCCGGCTGGCAGCCGGCGAACAGCGCGGGCGACAGCACCGCCAGGCCGCTGTAGGTCAGACTGGGGGCAACGCCGTCGAGGTCGCTCACCCGCCCGTCCGCGAGCCGGAAGTCGCCCGCGGCGTGGTGCGGCGGATTGTCCACCAGCACCAGATGGGCCAGGCCGACGAGCGGGCGGCGCAGCTCGGCGAAGGGGTAATCGGTGAAGATGTCGCCGTTGACCACCAAAAAGGGCTCGTCCCCCAGCAGCGGCAGCGCCTTGAAGATGCCGCCGCCGGTCTCCAGCGGCTCGCCCTCGGCGGAATAGGCGATGCGCAGGCCGAAGCGCGCGCCGTCGCCGAGGTGGTCTTCGATCTGCTGACCGAGCCAGGCGTGGTTGATCACCAGCTCGTCGAAGCCGGCGCCGGCCAGGGCGCGCAGATGGTACTCGATCAACGGCACGCCGGCGGCGCGCACCAGCGGCTTGGGCGTATGCAGGGTCAGCGGGCGCAGGCGCTCGCCCTTGCCCGCGGCGAGGATCATGGCCTTCATGCCGGTGCGACCTCGGCCTGCGTCAGGCTGGCGAGCAACTCGCCCAGCTCGGCCAGCTCCGGCCGGCGCGCCAGCACTGCCTCGATGTAGGCGAAGAAGCGCGGCACGTCGTCCAGGTAACGCGGCTTGCCGTCGCGGTGGCAGATGCGGGCGAAGATGCCGATCACCTTGAGGTGACGCTGCACGCCCATCAGGTCGCTGGCGCGCAGGAACTCCTCGAGCGACGCCTGCACCGGGATGCCGGCCGCCCTGGCCCGTTCCCAGTAGCCCTGCAGCCAACCCCGCACGCGCGCCTCGGGCCAGCTGAGGAAGGCGTCCTTGAACAGGCAGGTGATGTCGTAGGTCACCGGGCCGTAGACCGCGTCCTGGAAATCCAGCACACCCGGATTGGGCGTGCTGAACATCAGGTTGCGTGGCATGAAGTCGCGATGCACCAGCACCCTGGGTTGGGCCAGGGCGCTGTCGATCAGCAGGGCGCAGATGCGCTGCCAGGCCGCCTGCTGCCCGGCGTCGAACTCGCGGCCCAGATGGCGCTGCACGTACCACTCGGCGAACAACTGCAGTTCGCGGCGCAGCAGCGCCTCGTCGTAATGCGGCAGGTCGGCGTCCATCGGCAAAAGCTGCTGGGCCAGCAGTGCATCGACGGCGTCGGCGAACAGCGCATCGGCATTGGCCTCGTCGATCACCTCGAGGTAGGTCTGCCGGCCCAGGTCATCGAGAATCAGAAAGCCCTGCTGCAGATCGCCGGCCAGCACCTGCGGCACATGCACGCCGGCGCCGGCCAGCAACTCGGCGATGCGTACGAAGGGCGCGCAGTTCTCCTGGGGCGGCGGCGCGTCCATCAGGATCAGGCTGCGGGTGCCGGCCTGCCAACGGAAATAGCGGCGAAAGCTCGCATCGCTGCTGGCGGGAGCCAGCTCAGCAGGCGGCACCTGCCCCCAGCCGCGCGCGGCGAACAGAGCGGGTAATTGTTGATCGAGCCAGGTTTGCAGCTGTTGCAGACGTACATCGTGATCGGGCATCAGGGGGTCTCCGACGGCGCTAGCCGTTGCGCGGGTCATGCTTTATTATCCAGCATCTTTTTCAGCCCATCGAGAGGCGTGCGGCCCCTGGGTCGATAGCGCGCAGGAAGCCCGGACTAACAAGATGGCAGTAAAACACCCCGCGTTCCGCAAGAAGTTCCCGCTGCTGGTCACCGGCAGTTTCCTGGCCCTACAACCCATTGTCAGCCTACAGGCATTCGCCGCCGAGCAGTTCGACTGCAAGGTGGCGCCTTCCGGCGGCTGGGCCTGCGCGCCCCAATCCAGCACCGCCCAGCTGCCGCCGCGCCCGCAGCATAGCGGCAGCGCCGTCAGCGTGAGCGGTGCCGCCGCGCCCACCAAGGCCGCGCCCCAGCAGGCCGGCACCACCCTGGTCACCGAGAGCAAGGGCCGCGCCCTGGCCTCGCGCAGCGCCGATTACAGCCACCTGGACTGGGTGCCGCGCGAGAAGCTGACCGCCGCCCAGCTGGCGGAGGCCGGCCCCTACTGCGCCGGCGCCTACGTCGAGCCGCTGCGTCCGGGCATGGACGACGACACGCCGTTGGACGAGGCGCCAATGTTCGTCTCTGCCAAGGCCTCGCGTTACGAGCAGGAGAAGCAGGTGGCAACCCTCGCCGGCGACGTGATCCTGCGTCAGTCGGGCATGCAGGTGGAGGCCGACGAGGCCAGCCTGCACCAGACCGAGAACCGCGGCGAGCTGACCGGCAACGTACGCCTGCGCGACAAGGGCATGCTGGTGGTCGGCGACCGCGCCGAGCTTCAACTGGACAACGGCGAAGCCAAGATCGACAACGCCGAGTACGTGATGCACCAGGCTCACGTACGCGGCAGCGCGCTCTACGCCAAGCGCGAAGAGACCGCGATCATCCGCCTCAAGGATGGTACCTACACCCGCTGCGAACCGGGCGACAACGCCTGGCACCTGAAGGGCAACAACGTCACCCTGAACCCGGCGACCGGCTTCGGTACCGCGACCAACGTGACGCTGCGGGTCAAGGACATCCCGGTGTTCTACACCCCCTACATCTATTTCCCGATCGACGACCGTCGCCAGTCCGGCTTCCTGCCGCCGAGCATGGGCACGTCGAGCGACAACGGCTTCTCGTTGCAGACGCCCTACTACTTCAACCTGGCGCCGAACTACGACGCCACGCTGTACCCGACCTACATGGCCAACCGCGGCCTGCTGATGGAAGGCGAGTTCCGCTACCTGACCGAGAGCAGCGAAGGCCAGGTCGGTGGCGCCTACCTCGACGACAGCGAAGACGAGCGCGAGCTGCAGTCCGAGTACGAGGACCAGCGCTGGATGTACAGCTGGCAGCACAAGCAGGGCCTGAATTCGCGTCTGCTGGCCGAGGTCGACTACACCGACATCAGCGACCCCTACTACTTCCAGGATCTGGATACCGACCTGGGTATCGAGACCACCACCTACGTCAACCAGCGCGGCAGCCTGACCTGGCGCGGCGACAGCTACCGGGCGCGGCTGAACCTGCACGCCTACGAACTGGCCAATATCACCGACGTCACCCCCTACGACCGCCTGCCGCAGATCACCCTGGACGGCAAGCTGCCGTTCAACCCGGGCGGTCTCGACTTCACCTACGGCAGCGAGTACGTGCGCTTCGATCGCGATCTGCGTTCGGGCTTCTTCATCAACGAAGACGGCGTCGCCGAGCAGAGCTGGTACGACACCCGCATCCGCGGCCTTGCCCGCGCCAATGGCGAGCGCCTGCACCTGGAGCCGGGCGTCGCCCTGCCGCTGGACTGGACCTGGGGCTTCCTCAAGCCGCAGGTCAAGTACCGCCAGACCCACTACGACATCAGCCTGGACCAGCAGGGCAAGAACAGCCTGCTGCCCGAGCAGGAGTTCGACAGCACGCAGAATCGTGGCGTCGGCCTGTTCAGCGTCGACAGCGGCCTGTACTTCGACCGCAACACCCAGCTGTTCGGCAAGGACTTCCGCCAGACCCTGGAGCCTCGCGCCTTCTACCTCTACGTGCCGGAAGAAGAGCAGACCGACATCCCGATTTTCGATACTGGCGAGCCCGCCTTCAGCTACGCCTCGCTGTGGCGTGAGAACCGCTTCTCCGGCAAGGACCGCATCGGCGACGAGAACAAGCTGTCGCTGGGCGTGACCAGCCGCTGGATCGAGCCCAACGGCTTCGAGCGCCAGCGCTTCAGCATCGGCCAGGCCTTCTACTTCGAAGACCGCAAGGTGCAGCTGGCCGGCATCGACTACCGCACCCGCCCGGACGCCACCGCCGACGTCTCGCCTTACGCGCTGGAGTACCTGTACCGCTTCAACCGCGACTGGCGCCTGAACTCGACCTTCAACTGGGATCCGGACAGCCACCGCACCCGTTCGGGCAGCGCGATGTTCCACTACCAGCCGGAAGACAACCCGAACAAGGTGGTCAACCTCGGCTATCGCTACCGCAACGACAGCGTACGCTACGACCGCGACAGCGGCACCTGGACCACCAATCCGGACTACGGCACCCCGGGCAGCCCGAACTACATCAAGAACTACTACAAGATCGACCAGCACGACTTCTCCGTCATCTGGCCGCTGGTTCCACAGTGGAGCCTGATCTCGCGCTGGCAGTACGACTACGGCCGCAACCGTACCCTGGAAGCCTTCGGTGGCTTCGAGTACGACAGCTGCTGCTGGAAGCTGCGCCTGATCAACCGCTACTGGATCGACTACGACGAAGTCAGCCTCAACCCGTCGCTCAACGACGAAGCCGACCGCGGCATCTTCCTGCAGATCGTCCTCAAGGGCCTCGGCGGCGTAGTGGGCAACAAGGTGGAATCTTTCCTCGACCAAGGCATTCAAGGTTACCGTGAACGTGAAGACCAAGCTTTCTGATTGCCTGCGCCCCCTGCTGTTGGGCGCAGCGCTGCTCGCGGCGACGGCCCAGGCCGACGTCCGTCCGCTGGACCGCGTGGTGGCCATCGTCGACAACGACGTGGTCATGCAGAGCCAGCTCGACGCCCGCCTGCAGGAAGTGCAGCAGACCATCGGCAAACGCGGCGGCGCCCTGCCGCCCGAACACGTGCTCAGCCAGCAGGTGCTCGAGCGCTTGATCATCGAGAACATCCAGCTGCAGATCGGCGAGCGCTCCGGCATCCGCATCACCGACGAGGAACTGAATCAGGCCATGGGCACCATCGCCCAGCGCAACGGCCTGAGCCTCGAGCAGTTCCGCCAGGCGCTGGCCCGCGACGGCCTGTCCTACGCCGACGCCCGCGACCAGGTGCGTCGCGAGATGATCATCAGCCGCGTGCGTCAGCGCCGGGTGGCCGAGCGTATCCAGGTCACCGATCAGGAGGTGCAGAACTTCCTCGCCTCCGACCTGGGCAAGATGCAGCTGTCGGAAGAGTTCCGCCTGGCCAATATCCTCATCCCGGTCTCCGAAGGCGCCTCCTCCAGCGAGATCCAGGCCGCCGCCCGCCAGGCCCGCGAGCTGTACGAGCAGCTGCAGCAGGGCGCCGACTTCGCCCAGCTGGCCATTTCCCGCTCGGCTAGCGAAACCGCACTGGAAGGCGGCGAGATGGGCTGGCGCAAGGCTGGCCAGCTGCCACCGCCGTTCGACTCGATGGTCAGCGCACTGAGCCCGGGCGAAGTGACCGAGCCGGTGCGCACGCCGGGCGGCTTCATCATTCTCAAGCTGATCGAAAAGCGCGGCGGCGATACCCAGGTGCGTGACGAAGTGCATGTGCGTCATATCCTGATCAAGCCCAGCGAGATCCGCAGCCCCGAGGAAACCCGTCGCCTGGTCGAGCGCCTGCACCAGCGCATCGTCGCCGGCGAGGATTTCGCCGAGCTGGCCAAGAGCTACTCGGAAGACCCGGGCTCGGCACTCAACGGTGGCGACCTCAACTGGATCGACCCCAACGCCCTGGTCCCCGAGTTCCGCCAGGTGATGAGCGAGACCGCCAGCGGCGAGCTGTCCAAGCCGTTCCAGACCCAGTTCGGCTGGCACGTGCTGCAGGTCATGGGGCGCCGCGCCACCGACAGCAGCGCGCAGTTCCGCGAGCAGCAGGCGGCCAACCTGCTGCGCAACCGCAAGTACGACGAGGAACTGCAGGCCTGGCTGCGCCAGATCCGCGACGAAGCCTACGTCGAGACCAAGCTGTAACGGCAGTTTCACCGCCAAGAGCCCGGCCCAGTGCCGGGCTTTTTCGTTATCGGCGCAGGCAGCGTAAACTGGCGTCCCCGCGGCGCAACCGAGAACCTTCCATGAGTGCATCCCGACTCTTCGCCCTGACCCCCGGCGAGCCCGCCGGCATCGGCCCCGACCTCTGCCTGCTGCTGGCCCGCCAGGCGCAGCCCGAGGCGCTGGTGGCCATCGCCAGCCGCCAGCTGCTGAGCGAGCGCGCAGCCCAACTCGGCCTGCACATCGCGCTGCTGGACGTCGCCCCGGGTCGCTGGCCAAGCGCCCCTGCTCCGGCCGGTAGCCTGTATGTCTGGGACACCCCGCTGGCCGCCCCGGGCCAAGCCGGCCGGCTCGATCCGCTCAATGCCGGCTACGTGCTGGAAACGCTCACGCGTGCCGGTCAGGGCTGCCTGGACGGCAGCTTCGCTGCGATGATCACAGCACCGGTGCACAAGGGCGTGATCAACGAAGCCGGCATCGCCTTCTCCGGCCACACCGAGTTTCTCGCCGAGCTGACGAGTACCGAGCAAGTGGTGATGATGCTGGCCACCCGCGGCCTGCGCGTGGCCCTGGTCACCACCCACCTGCCGCTCAAGGACGTCGCCGCCGCCATCACCGCCGAGCGCCTGGAGCGGGTCGCGCGCATCCTGCACGCCGACCTGCAGAGCAAGTTCGGCATTGCCGCGCCGCGGATCCTGGTCTGCGGGCTCAACCCCCATGCCGGCGAAGGCGGCCACCTCGGCCGCGAGGAAATCGAGATCATCGAGCCGACGCTGGAGCGCCTGCGCAGCGAGGGCCTGAACCTGATCGGCCCGCTGCCAGCCGATACGCTGTTCACCCCCAAGTACCTGGAGCAGGCCGATGCGGTACTGGCCATGTACCACGACCAGGGCCTGCCGGTACTCAAGTTCAAGGGTTTCGGCGCGGCGCTCAACGTCACCCTGGGCCTGCCGATCATCCGCACCTCGGTGGATCACGGCACCGCGCTGGATCTGGCCGGCAGCGGCAATATCGACACCGGCAGCCTGCAGGTGGCCCTGGAAACCGCCTACCAGATGGCAGAAGCGGCAAGCCGCAGGCAACAGCCATAGGCGCGTGGCCCGGATGCCATCCGGGGCCATGGGCAACATGATGTTCCCGGATTGCATCCGGGCTACGGGTGTTGCTGCTTTTTACCTTAAACTACCCGACTTCGTTTTTTCGCTTTGCGCTCTTGCTTGACGCTTGCAGCTTGAAGCCTGGAGCTGCCCTGCCATGTCCGAATACCAACACCGCGCGCGCAAGCGCTTCGGCCAGAACTTCCTGCACGATGCCGGCGTCATCGACCGCATCCTGCGCGCCATCCGCGCCAGGGAGGGCGAACGCCTGCTGGAGATCGGTCCGGGCCAGGGCGCGCTGACCGAGGGGCTGCTCGCTAGCGGCGCACAGCTCGACGTGATCGAACTGGATCTCGACCTGATTCCCATCCTGCAGGCCAGGTTCGGCGACAACCCGCGCTTTTGCCTGAACCAGGGCGACGCGCTGAAGTTCGACTTCGCCCGTCTCGAAGCCGCCCCCGGCAGCCTGCGGGTGGTCGGCAACCTGCCGTACAACATCTCCACCCCGCTGATCTTCCACCTGCTGGACAACGCGGCGCTGATCCGCGACATGCATTTCATGCTGCAGAAAGAGGTCGTCGAGCGCCTGGCCGCAGGCCCCGGCGGCGGCGATTGGGGGCGGTTGTCGATCATGGTGCAGTACCACTGCCGGGTCGAACACCTGTTCAATGTCGGCCCCGGGGCCTTCAACCCGCCGCCCAAGGTCGACTCGGCCATCGTCCGCCTGGTCCCGCACGAGGTGCTGCCGCACCCGGCCAAGGACCATCGCCTGCTCGAGCGGGTGGTGCGCGAAGCCTTCAACCAGCGTCGCAAGACCCTGCGCAACACCCTCAAGCAGCTGCTGCCGGCCGAGGCCATCGAGGCTGCCGGCGTGGACGGCAGCCTGCGCCCCGAGCAACTGGATCTGGCCGCCTTCGTCCGCCTGGCCGACCAACTGGCGACGCACCTGGCCGCCAGCCAGGGCTAAACTGCCTCACGCCACACGGGTTACTCGCATGTCCGACCCTCGTTATCAGATCGACGTCAGCGTCACCACCCGCTACCTGGCCGCGCAGTCGCAGCCGGAGCTGGGCCGCTACGCCTTCTCCTATACGGTGACCATCCGCAACCAGGGCCAGCAGCCGGCCAAGCTGTTGTCGCGTCACTGGATCATCACCGACGGCGACGGCCGCGTGCAGCAAGTGCGCGGCGCCGGCGTGGTCGGCCAGCAGCCGCACCTCGCCCCGGGCGCCAGCCATACGTACAGCAGCGGCACGGTGATGACCACGCCGGTCGGCACCATGCAGGGCAGCTACCAGATGCTCGCCGACGACGGCAAACGCTTCGATGCCGAGATAGCGCCGTTCCGCCTGGCGGTGCCCGGGGCGCTGCACTGATGGCGCTGTATGCAGTCGGCGATCTGCAGGGCTGCCTGAAACCGTTGCAGTGCCTGCTCGAACGGGTGGCGTTCGACCCGGCCCGCGACCAGCTGTGGCTGGTCGGCGATCTGGTCAACCGTGGCCCTCAGTCGCTGGAGACCCTGCGCTTCCTGTTCTCCATCCGCCATGCGCTGACCTGCGTGCTGGGCAACCACGACCTGCACCTGCTGGCGGTGGCGCACAATATCGAGCGGCTGAAGAAGGGCGACACCCTGCGCGAGATCCTCGATGCGCCGGATCGCGACGACCTGCTCGACTGGCTGCGCCTGCAGAAGCTGGTGCACCACGATGCCGAGCGCAAGGTCACCCTGGTGCACGCCGGCATCCCGCCCCAATGGAGCCTGGCCAAGGCGCTCAAACGCGCCGCGGAAGTCGAAGAGGCCCTGCGCGACGATGCCCGTCTGCCGCTGTTTCTCGACGGCATGTACGGCAACGAGCCAGCCAAGTGGCACAAGGACCTGCACGGCGCCACTCGTCTGCGGGTGATCACCAACTACTTCACCCGCATGCGTTTCTGCACCGCCGACGGTACCCTGGACCTGAAGAGCAAG
Source organism: Pseudomonas sp. SP16.1 (assembly GCF_052682975.1). Classification (NCBI taxonomy): domain Bacteria; kingdom Pseudomonadati; phylum Pseudomonadota; class Gammaproteobacteria; order Pseudomonadales; family Pseudomonadaceae; genus Pseudomonas; species Pseudomonas sp. SP16.1. The sequence goes on along the minus strand of NZ_JBQYFZ010000001.1, from coordinate 5,125,291 downwards.
GAGGGCCTGGACAGTGCCCCGCCCGGTTATGCGCCCTGGTTCAGCCACCCGCAGCGCAAGATGCGCGGCGAGACGATCATATTCGGCCACTGGGCGGCGCTGGAGGGCAACTGCCAGGAGCCCGGCCTGCATGCCCTGGACACCGGTTGCGTGTGGGGCGGGGCGATGACCCTGCTCAACGTCGACAGCGGCGAACGGCATCTCTGCACCTGCCCCAAGGCATAGCCCCCCCATCATGCAAAGGTTTCGAACATGAGCGAATTTCAGCGTATCTCCCCCCAGCAGGCCCAGGCGCTGCGCCAACAAGGCGCGGTGGTGGTCGACATTCGCGACCCGCAGAGCTACGCCGCCGGCCATATCAGCGGCTCGCGGCACCTGGACAACCACTCGCTGCACGACTTCATCACCCGCGCCGACCTCGACGCGCCGCTGATCGTCGCCTGCTACCACGGGAATTCCAGCCAGGGCGCCGCCGCCTACCTGGTCGGCCAGGGCTTCAGCCAGGTCTACAGCCTTGATGGCGGCTTCGAGCTGTGGCGCGCCACCTACCCCGCCGACACCGCGCAAAGTTCCGAAGAATAATTTTGCTCAGCCGGCAGGCCGCGCCCCCTCTGGCCTGCCGAGGATTCCCGACGGACGGTAACATCCAGTTATCCTTGTCCCCGCCTTGACCCTCGCCAGAAAGAACTATCCTGTAGCTCAGGCCATCCAACTCAAGGTAGAGCCGGCCAACCGGCATCGGGCCATCGGTAACGACCTTTAGGTGTTCTGGGGGATTCTTCCCGGCCAAGTCCCAGGCCGGGGCTACCAAGCACCCGCACGACCGAACCCGAACCGGCTTTCAGCATCGAGCGAGGTGAAGTCATGAGTATTTTCAGCCACTTCCAACAACGTTTCGAAGCGACCCGCCAGGAGGAGTACTCGCTGCAGGAGTACCTCGAACTGTGCAAACAGGATCGCAGCGCCTATGCCTCGGCCGCCGAGCGTCTGTTGATGGCCATCGGCGAGCCGGAGCTGCTGGACACCTCGACCAACTCGCGTCTGTCGCGCATCTTCTCCAACAAGGTGATCCGCCGCTACCCGGCCTTCGCCGACTTCCACGGCATGGAAGAGTGCATCGACCAGATCGTCTCCTACTTCCGCCACGCCGCCCAGGGCCTGGAGGAGAAGAAGCAGATCCTCTATCTGCTGGGCCCGGTGGGCGGCGGCAAGTCGTCGCTGGCCGAGAAGCTCAAGCAGCTGATGGAGAAGGTGCCCTTCTATGCCATCAAGGGCTCGCCGGTGTTCGAATCGCCGCTGGGCCTGTTCAACGGTGATGAGGACGGCGCCATCCTCGAAGAGGACTACGGCATCCCGCGGCGCTACCTGAACAGCATCATGTCGCCCTGGGCGACCAAGCGCCTGCAGGAGTTCGGCGGCGACATCAGCCAGTTCCGCGTGGTCAAACTGTACCCCTCGATCCTCAACCAGATCGCCGTGGCCAAGACCGAACCGGGCGACGAGAACAACCAGGACATCTCCTCGCTGGTGGGCAAGGTGGATATCCGCAAGCTCGAGGAATTCCCGCAGAACGACGCCGACGCCTACAGCTATTCGGGCGCCCTGTGCCGGGCCAACCAGGGCCTGATGGAGTTCGTCGAGATGTTCAAGGCGCCGATCAAGGTGCTGCACCCGTTGCTGACCGCCACCCAGGAGGGCAACTACAACAGTACCGAAGGGCTCGGCGCCATCCCCTACAGCGGCATCCTGCTGGCCCACTCCAACGAGTCGGAGTGGCACAGCTTCCGCAACAACAAGAACAATGAGGCCTTCATCGACCGCATCTACATCGTCAAGGTGCCCTACTGCCTGCGCGTCACCGACGAGGTGAAGATCTACGACAAGCTGCTGACCAACAGCTCGCTGGCCAAGGCCCATTGCGCGCCGGACACCCTGAAGATGCTCGCCCAGTTCAGCGTGCTGAGCCGCCTGAAGGAACCGGAGAACTCCAACATCTACTCGAAGATGCGCGTCTACGACGGCGAGAACCTCAAGGACACCGACCCCAAGGCCAAGTCGATCCAGGAGTATCGCGACAGCGCCGGCGTCGACGAGGGCATGACCGGGCTGTCGACCCGCTTCGCCTTCAAGATCCTGTCCAAGGTGTTCAACTTCGACCCGCACGAAATAGCCGCGAATCCGGTGCACTTGTTGTACGTGCTGGAGCAGCAGATCGAGCAGGAGCAATTCCCTGCCGAAGTGCGCGAGCGCTATCTGCGCTACATCAAGGAATACCTGGCGCCGCGCTATATCGAGTTCATCGGCAAGGAGATCCAGACCGCCTACCTCGAGTCCTACAGCGAGTACGGGCAGAACATCTTCGACCGTTACGTGCTGTACGCGGACTTCTGGATTCAGGATCAGGAATACCGCGACCCGGAAACCGGCGAGATCCTCAACCGCGTGGCGCTCAACGAGGAGCTGGAGAAAATCGAGAAGCCGGCTGGTATCAGCAACCCGAAGGACTTCCGCAACGAGATCGTTAACTTCGTGCTGCGCGCGCGCGCCAACAACAACGGCAAGAACCCCACCTGGCTCAGCTACGAGAAGTTGCGCGTGGTAATCGAGAAGAAGATGTTCTCCAACACCGAGGACCTGCTCCCGGTCATCAGCTTCAACGCCAAGGGCAGCAAGGAGGAGCAGCAGAAGCACAACGACTTCGTCAAACGCATGGTCGAGCGCGGTTACACCGAGAAGCAGGTGCGCCTGCTGTCGGAGTGGTACCTGCGGGTACGCAAATCGCAGTGATCCGCCTCCGGCGCGCGCCGCGCGCCGGGCTATCCGCCGCACGCCCGTGGCCACGGGTGTGCTAGGGAGACGTCATGAGCTACGTGATCGACCGGCGCCTGAACGGCAAGAACAAGAGCACGGTGAACCGCCAGCGCTTCCTGCGGCGTTACCGCGAACACATCAAGAAGGCGGTCGAGGAGGCCGTCAGCCGACGCTCCATCACCGACATGGAGCACGGCGAGCAGATCAGCATTCCCGGCCGCGACATCGACGAGCCGGTGCTGCACCACGGCCGCGGCGGCAAGCAGACCATCGTCCACCCGGGCAATAAGGAGTTCACCGCCGGCGAACGCATCCCCAGGCCGCAGGGCGGTGGCGGCGGACGCGGCGGTGGCAAGGCGAGCAACTCCGGCGAGGGCATGGACGAGTTCGTCTTCCAGATCACCCAGGAGGAGTTTCTCGACTTCATGTTCGAGGACCTGGAACTGCCCAACCTGGTCAAGCGCCACCTGACCGGCAGCGACACCTTCAAGACCGTGCGTGCCGGCATCAGCAACGAAGGCAACCCCTCACGCATCAATATCGTGCGCACCCTGCGCTCGGCCCATGCGCGGCGCATCGCCCTGTCCGGCTCCAGCCGCGCCAAGCTGCGCGAGGCGAAGGCCGAGCTGGCACGCTTAAGGGCGGAAGAGCCGGACAACTTCGGCGACATCCAGCAGATCGAGGCGGAGATCGAGCGCTTGAGCGCGCGCATCCACCGCGTGCCCTTCCTCGATACCTTCGACCTCAAGTACAACCTGCTGGTCAAGCAGCCCAACCCCAGCTCCAAGGCGGTGATGTTCTGCCTGATGGACGTTTCAGGCTCGATGACCCAGGCCACCAAGGACATCGCCAAGCGCTTCTTCATCCTGCTGTACCTGTTCCTCAAGCGGAACTACGACAAGATCGAGGTGGTGTTCATCCGCCACCATACAAGTGCGAAAGAGGTGGACGAGGAGGAGTTCTTCTACTCCCGCGAGACTGGCGGCACCATCGTCTCCAGCGCGCTCAAGTTGATGCAGGAGATCATGGCCGAGCGCTATCCGATCAACGAATGGAACATCTATGGCGCCCAGGCGTCGGACGGTGACAACTGGAACGACGATTCGCCGGTGTGCAGGGATATATTGATCAACCAGATCATGCCGTTCGTGCAGTACTTCACCTACGTCGAGATCACCCCGCGCGAACACCAGGCGCTGTGGTTCGAGTACGAGCAGGTGGCCGAGGCATTCGCCGAAACCTTCGCCCAGCAGCAACTGGTGTCGGCTGCGGACATCTACCCGGTGTTCCGCGAACTGTTCCAGCGCCGCCTGGTCACCTGAGGGTCGCCCCATGAATGCCCCCGCCAAGAAACGCCAGCCCATCTCCACCGGCTCGGAATGGACCTTCGAGCTGATCCGCCAGTACGACAAGGAAATCGCCCGTTTGGCCGAGCGCTACGCGCTGGATACCTACCCCAACCAGATCGAGGTGATCACCGCCGAGCAGATGATGGACGCCTACGCCTCGGTGGGCATGCCGCTGGGCTACCACCACTGGTCGTATGGCAAGCACTTCCTGGCCACCGAGAAGGGCTACAAGCGCGGGCAAATGGGCCTGGCCTATGAGATCGTGATCAACTCCGATCCGTGCATCGCCTACCTGATGGAAGAAAACACCATCTGCATGCAGGCGCTGGTGATCGCGCACGCCTGTTATGGGCACAACAGCTTCTTCAAGGGCAACTACCTGTTCCGCACCTGGACCGACGCCAGTTCGATCATCGACTACCTGGTGTTCGCCAAGCAGTACATCATGCAGTGCGAGGAACGCCACGGCATCGACGCGGTCGAGGAACTGCTCGACTCCTGCCATGCGCTGATGAACTACGGCGTCGATCGCTACAAGCGCCCCTACCCGATTTCCGCCGAGGAGGAACGCAAGCGGCAGAAGGATCGCGAGGAGCACCTGCAGAAGCAGATCAACGACCTCTGGCGAACCATTCCCAAGATCGCCGGCAAGCACAGCGATCAGGACAACAAGCGCTTTCCCGCCGAACCCCAGGAAAACATCCTGTACTTCCTGGAGAAGCACGCGCCGCTGCTGGAGCCCTGGCAGCGCGAGGTGATCCGCATCGTGCGCAAGATCGCCCAGTACTTCTACCCGCAGCGCCAGACCCAGGTGATGAACGAGGGCTGGGCCACCTTCTGGCACTACACCCTGATGAACGACCTGTACGACGAAGGCCTGGTCACCGACGGTTTCATGATGGAATTTCTCCAGTCGCACACCAGCGTGGTCTACCAGCCGCCGTTCGACAGCCCCTACTACAGCGGCATCAACCCCTATGCCCTGGGCTTCGCCATGTACCGCGACATCCGCCGCATCTGCGAGGAGCCCACCGAAGAAGACAAACGCTGGTTCCCCGACATCGCCGGCAGCGACTGGCTGACCACCCTCAAGTTCGCCATGGCCAGCTTCAAGGACGAGAGTTTCATCCTGCAGTTCCTCTCGCCCAAGGTGATCCGCGACTTCAAGCTGTTCGGCATCCTCGACGACGACCAGAAGGACGATCTGCTGGTGCCGGCGATCCACGACGAGTCCGGCTATCGCACCATCCGCGAGCTGCTCGCGGCGCAGTACAACCTGGGCAACCGCGAACCCAACGTGCAGATCTGGAGCATCGACCGCCGCGGCGACCGCTCGCTGACCCTGCGCCACCAGCAGCACGACCGCAAGCCGCTGGGCGAATCCACCGAGGAGGTGCTCAAGCACCTGCACCGGCTGTGGGGGTTCGATATCCACCTGGAGGTCTGCCAGGGCGATCAACTGATCACCACCCAGCACGTGCCGCCTCGCGGCGAAGCAGAGGGCGAAGGGGACTACCCGCGGCTCGACCTGGTCATCCCACCCATTTGATCGGTTGCCTGCGATGCATCGGGCGCTCAGCATCGCAGGCAGATTCCGCGAGGCGCCATGCATGCGTGTATTTCTGATCCTGCTGCTGTGCCTGGCGCTGGCCGCCTGCGCCAGACATCCGCCCCGGGTGCAGGTCCTGGGCTCCGCCGACACCTCGCTGGTCGGGCGCCACGGCTTTGTGCTGATCGAGCCGCGGCACAGCCTGCAGGGCGAGCCACCGTTTGCCGAGCGTTACCGCCAGTTGCCGCAATTGCTGCGCCAGGGACTGGTGGCGCGCGGCTACCACGAGAGCCAGCAGCCGCAGCTGCGCGTCTATTACTGGCTGGCAGTGCAGGACGGCCCGCTGACCTTCAAAGTCGACGTCCCGCCCCCCAATGCCCTTGGCCCCTACCAGGCGATCCATCGCCTGCGCGACGAAACCGGCACGCTGCGCCTGCGCCTCACCGATCTGGACGACGGGCTGCTCTGGGAGGGCGTGGTCAGCACCGGCCTGAGCCCGGCGCGCGACAGCGCCGAGCTGCTGGAGCGCGCGACCCAGGCGCTGACCGAGCAGATACCTGAAGCCACGCCGTAGCCCGGATGCAGGCCGGGCACGCCGCTCCCGGATTGCATCCGGGCTACCCCTCGCCACCGGCCAGCCGCTATCCTCCGCACTCAGCGGAGGAACAACGATGCAGATCTACAAAGTCGGCGGCGCGGTGCGCGATCGCCTGCTCGGCCGCCCCGTCAGCGAAGTGGACTGGGTGGTGGTGGGCGCCAGCGCCGAACAGATGCTCGAACTGGGCTATCGCCCGGTGGGCGCCGACTTCCCGGTCTTCCTCCATCCGCAGACGGGGGAGGAATACGCCCTGGCCCGCACCGAGCGCAAGAGCGGGCGCGGCTACGGCGGCTTCGTGTTCCACGCCAGCCCCGAGGTCACCCTGGAGCAGGACCTGATCCGCCGCGACCTGACCGTCAACGCCATGGCCGAAGACGACCAGGGCAGGCTGATCGACCCCTATGGCGGCCAGCGCGACCTGCAGGCGTGCGTGCTGCGCCACGTTTCGCCGGCCTTCGCCGAAGACCCGCTGCGGGTGCTGCGCGTCGCCCGCTTCGCTGCCCGCTATGCGCCGCTGGGCTTCAGCGTGGCGGCGGAAACCCAGGCACTGATGCGCCAACTGGCCGAGTCCGGCGAACTGGCCCACCTCACCGCGGAGCGCAGCTGGAAGGAAATCTCCCGAGCATTGATGGAGCCGCGCCCGGACGTGTTCGTCCAGGTGCTGCGCGACTGCGGCGCCCTGGCGGCCCTGCTGCCGGAGGTCGACGCGCTGTTCGGCGTGCCGCAGCCGGCCGCTCATCACCCGGAGATCGACACCGGCGTGCATGTGCTGAGCGTGCTGCGCCAGTGCGCCGAACACGAGCAGCCGCTGACGGTGCGCTGGGCCTGCCTGCTGCACGACGTCGGCAAGGGCCTCACGCCCGAATCCGAGTGGCCGCGGCATATCGCCCATGAGGACAAGGGCCTGCGCCTGATCCAGGCCATCAACCAACGCTGCAAGGCGCCGCGCGACTGCGCCGAGCTGGCGCTGCTGGTGGGCGAGTTCCACACCCACGGCCACCGCGCCCTGGAACTCAAGCCCTCGACCCTGCTGGAACTGCTACAGCGCTTCGACGTGTTCCGCCGCCCGCAGCGCTTCACCGAGTTCGTCGCCGCCTGCGAGATGGATGCCCGCGGCCGCCAGGGACTGGAGCAACGCGAGTACCCGCAGGCCGCCTACCTGCTCGGCGCCGCCGAGGCGGCTCGCCAGGTGGCGGTCAAGCCGCTGCTGGAAAAGGGCTTCAAGGGTGCGGAACTGGGCGAGGCGCTGGCTCGCGAACGACTGCGGGCGCTCAAGGCCTACAAAGAACAGCAGGCCCTGTAAGGCCGTTCCCAGGCAAGCGGTGTTGCCCCGATCGGGCAGGAGCCAGCTTGCTGGCGATCAGCGGATCAAAAGCATCGCCAGCAAGCTGGCTCCTACAGGGCGGGATTGGCCTGCATTAACTCTGCGGGCGTCAGCTCGACGCCGCGCCACTGGAAGGCGGCCGGCCACAGTTGCTGATCGATCCGCGCCGCCTGCCATAGTTCGGCGAACGGGCGCCCGTCGACCGGGTGGCTTAGCTGCGGCGCCAGCAGCGCCAGCGGCCAGAGCACGAAGGCGTTCTTGAGGATCTCCGCGCGCGGCAGCACCAGCCCGTTGAAGTTGCCGACCTGCTCGCCGTACAGCAGCACGTCGATATCCAGCGGCAGGCCCTTGCGCTCCGGCGCGTAGCGACCGTTGTCGGCCTCGATGAACTTGAGCCGGCGATCCAGCTCCAGCAACGGCAGCTCGGTCTCTCCGGTCACCACCAGGTTGAAGAAGTTGCCGCTCTTGATGCCCACGGCGTGGCTCTCGAACACCGGCGAGCAACGCATGTTCGAAAGCAGAGCGGCCAGGGCATCGAGCCCAGCGGTGAGATGCGCCTCGCGCTGAACATTGCTGCCGAGGCCGAGGTAGACCCGCGTCACAGGCATCCGCGCTCGATCTCCACGCCGACCCCGCCACGCGCCGCCGGCACCGCGCCCGGCTTGGTCAGCTTCAGCCGCACCCCGGGGATACGGAACTCGTCCATCAGCGTCTGCACCAGGCGCTCGGCGAAGGTTTCCACCAGGATGAACCGCGACTCCTCGGCAAAGGCCTGGATACGCGCGGCGACGCTAGCGTAGTCGAGCGCCTGGGCGAGGTCGTCGCCGGCCGCGGCCGGACGGTTGTCCCAGCCCATCTGCAGGTCGAGGCGCAGGCACTGGCGAATCTCGCGCTCCCAATCGTAGGCGCCGATCACCGTGTCGACCTCCAGCCCCTCGATAAATACTCTGTCCACCTGCACTCCCCGCGCCACGACAAGGGCGTCGCGCCTCGTTAGAATCGGGCCACCCCATGCCCTGGAATGGCCATCATGTTCTGGCTCCTGGCGATCCTCGCCTACCTGCTCGGCTCGCTGTCCTTCGCCATCCTGCTCAGCCGCCTGGCGGGCGGCCCGGACCCGCGCGCCAGCGGCTCGGGCAACCCCGGCGCCACCAACATGCTGCGCGTGGCCGGCAAGAAGCTCGCCGGGCTGACCCTGCTCGGCGACCTGCTCAAGGGCCTGCTGCCGATCCTGATCGCCAAGCTGCTCGGTCTCGAGCTGCAGCAGCAGGCCTGGATCGGCCTGGCCGCGGTGATCGGCCACCTGTTCCCACTGTACTTCCGCTTCCGCGGCGGCAAGGGCGTGGCCACTGCCGCCGGCATGTTGCTCGGCCTCTATCCTCCAGCGGCGCTACTGGCGATCTGCGCCTGGCTGCTGGTGTTCGCCCTGACCCGCACCAGCTCGCTCGCCGCGCTGATCGCCACGCCGCTGACCCTGCCGCTGCTGGCCTGGCAACAGCCGGCGGCGCTGCTGCCGGTCTGCGTGCTGACCGGGCTGATCGTCTGGCGCCACCGCGGCAACCTGCGCGACCTGTTCGCCGGCCGCGAGCGCCGCTTCTAACGCCTGCAGGAGCCGCTTCGGCCGCGAACTTCGTGGATAAATCCGCTCCTACAGGGCGCACACAGCTCACTGCAGCGCCGGCAACGACTCCATCGGCCAACGCGCCTGCACCTTGATCGCCAGGTCCTCGTGCTGCCCGGCCAACAGACGCTGGCAACCGGCGTAGGCGATCATCGCGCCGTTGTCGGTGCAAAAACGCGGCCGGGCGTAGAACACCTTGCCCTTGAGCTCGCCCAACATGCGTTCCAGATACTCGCGCAGAGCCTTGTTGGCACTCACCCCGCCGGCGATCACCAGGCTGTTCAGTCCGGTCTGCTTCAGCGCGCGCTTGCACTTGATAGTCAGAGTCTCGACCACCGCCTGCTGGAAGGCCAGGGCGATGTCGCAGCGGGCTTGGTCGAGGTCGCCATCGCCGTCGCGGCACTGCTGCCAGGTATTGAGGGCGAAGGTCTTCAGCCCGCTGAAACTGAAATCCAGGCCGGGACGGTCGGTCATCGGCCGCGGGAAGACGAAACGCCCCGGCGTGCCCAGCTCGGCCAGCCGGGCGATCTCCGGGCCGCCGGGGTAATTCAGCCCCATCAGCTTGGCGGTCTTGTCGAAGGCCTCGCCGGCAGCGTCGTCCAGCGACTCGCCGAGCAACTGGTACTGGCCGATGCCATCGACCCGCACCAGCTGGGTGTGGCCGCCGGACACTAGCAGGGCGACGAAGGGAAAGGCCGGCGGCTGCTCTTCGAGCATCGGTGCCAGCAGGTGGCCTTCCATATGGTGCACGCCGACCGCCGGCACGCCCCAGGCGAAAGCCAGGGCCTGGGCGCAGGAGGCGCCGACCAGCAGCGCGCCGACCAGCCCGGGGCCGGCGGTATAGGCCAGCGCATCGATATCGGCCGGTTCGCGCCCGGCCTCGTCCAGCACCTGGCGGATCAGCGGCAGCATGCGCTTGACGTGGTCGCGCGAGGCCAGTTCGGGCACCACGCCGCCGTATACGCGGTGCAGGTCGATCTGGCTGAACAGGGCATCGGCCAGCAGGCCACGCTCGCTGTCATAGAGCGCTACGCCGGTTTCATCGCAGGAAGTTTCCAATCCCAGTACGAGCATGGAGCTAAGCCTTGGTTTGCCGCGGGGAACAAAGGCGCGCATGATAAGCGCCGCCCGGCGGGGCGGCTACTGCTTTTCGACCTAAGGGCTTTGCATTCCTCGCGTCGAGGCGGTAACATCCGCAACCCTTAAAAACCGACGCAACCCGAGCCATTTGCCGGGAGCGCGTTCACCCCGGTAATTAATGAAGGTACGACCTGGATGCCAGCCGTCAAAGTTAAAGAGAACGAACCCTTCGACGTAGCCCTGCGTCGTTTCAAGCGCTCCTGCGAAAAGGCCGGTGTTCTGGCCGAAGTTCGCAGCCGCGAATTCTACGAGAAGCCGACCTCCGAGCGTAAGCGCAAGGCTGCTGCCGCTGTCAAGCGTCACGCCAAGAAAGTGCAGCGCGAGCAGCGTCGCAGCGTCCGCCTGTACTAATCGGTACACGCAACGCCCGAATGCCCGGCCCAGGCCGGGCATTGCATTTTCAGGAAACTCCGCCTCGCCGTTCGGCGAATGAGCGGAGTTTTCTGCTTTCTGCCCGAGACTGTCCAGCCCTGCGCCACGACAGTATGCTGAGCACCTATGGCCGGCCTGATCCCGCAATCCTTCATCGATGACCTGCTCAACCGCACCGACATCGTCGATGTGGTGAGTTCGCGCATCCAGCTGAAGAAGACCGGCAAGAACTACAGCGCCTGCTGCCCCTTCCACAAGGAAAAGACCCCCTCCTTCACCGTCAGCCCGGACAAGCAGTTCTACTACTGCTTCGGCTGCGGCGCCGGCGGCAACGCCCTCGGCTTCGTCATGGACCACGATCAGCTGGAGTTCCCCCAGGCGATCGAGGAACTGGCCAAGCGCGCCGGCATGGACGTGCCGCGCGAGGAAAGCGGTCGCGGACGCACACCGCGCCAGCCGGTGGATTCGCCGCTCTACCCCCTGCTCAATGCCGCCGCCGAACATTATCGCCAGGCACTGAAGAGCCACCCGCAGCGCAAATATGCCGTGGACTATCTCAAGGGCCGCGGCCTGACCGGCGAGATCGCCCGCGACTTCGGCCTCGGCTTCGCCCCGCCCGGCTGGGACAATCTACTCAAGCATCTGGGCAGCGACGCCCTGCAGCAGAAGGCGATGATCGATGCCGGCCTGCTGATCGAGAATGCCGAGAACGGCCGGCGTTACGACCGCTTCCGCGACCGCATCATGTTCCCCATTCGCGACAGCCGCGGCCGGGTGATCGCCTTCGGCGGCCGGGTGCTGGGCGACGATAAGCCCAAGTACCTCAACTCGCCGGAAACCCCGGTGTTCCACAAGGGCCAGGAGCTATACGGCCTGTTCGAGGCGCGCAAGCACAACCGCGATCTCGACGAGATCATGGTGGTCGAGGGCTATATGGACGTCATCGCCCTGGCCCAGCAGGGCCTGCGCAATGCCGTGGCGACCCTGGGCACCGCCACCAGCGAGGAGCACCTCAAGCGCCTGTTCCGCATCGTACCCAGCGTACTGTTCTGCTTCGACGGCGACGCCGCCGGGCGCAACGCCGCCTGGCGCGCCCTGGAGTCGACCCTGCCGAGCCTGCAGGACGGCCGCCGCGCGCGCTTTCTGTTTCTGCCCGAAGGCGAAGACCCGGACACCCTGGTGCGCGCCGAGGGCACCGACGCCTTCCGCGCGCGCATCAATCAGCATGCGCAGCCACTGGCCGACTACTTCTTCCAGCAGCTGTCCGAAGAGGCCGACCCACGCTCGCTGGAGGGCAAGGCGCACCTGGTCACCCTGGCCGCACCGCTGATCGACAAGATTCCCGGCAACAATCTGCGCACCCTGATGCGCCAGCGCCTGAGCGAGATCACCGGGCTTTCCGGCGAAGCCCTCAGCCAGGTGGCCAGCAGCCCGCGTAGCCATGGGCCGGCTACGACCAGCCAGGCACCCGGCGGCGACTACCCGGATTACGGCGACATTCCCGACAGCGCCTATTACGACGCCATGCCGGACCTCGGCGGCTACGAGCAGCCCGCACCGCCGCAACAGCAGCACCATGAGCGCAGCCATGGCGGCGGCAAGGGCAACTGGAAGAAGGAAGGCAGCAAGTGGAGCAAGAAGGGCAAGGGCGACTTCGCTCCGCGCGCGCCGCGCACCGCGGTCAGCGTCGAATCGCCTCATCTGAGTGCCCTGCGCACCCTGCTGCACCACCCGCAGCTGGCGCAGAAGGTCGAGGACGTCAGCCACTTCGCCGACGAAGACGACACCTACGCCCAGTTGCTGGTGGCCCTGGTCGGCGCCCTGCAGAAGAACCCCGGGCTGCGCTCGCTGCAACTGATCGCACGCTGGCACGGCACCGAGCAGGGCCGTCTACTACGGGCCCTGGCGGAAAAGGAATGGTTGATTTCGGCGGACAACCTTGAACAACAGTTTTTCGACACTATAACTACACTTGCAGCCCGCCAGCGTGAGCGCAGCCTCGAACAGCTGCTGCGCAAGGCCCGCCTAAGTGAGTTGAGCGCAGAGGAGAAAGATCAGCTGCGCACCCTGCTAAGCCGTAACGCGCCACCAGTGTTCCCCTCCCCAACTGGCGCGTAAGGGTCTTATTCAGGTATAATCCGCGGCTTGTTTTCAGCCCGCCAAGACCTTCAGTGGATAGGGTGTTATGTCCGTAAAAGCGCAACAGCAATCTCGTTTGAAAGAATTGATCAGCCGCGGTCGCGAGCAGGGCTACCTGACGTACGCGGAGGTCAATGACCACCTGCCGGAAGATATTTCCGATCCGGAACAGGTGGAAGACATCATCCGCATGATCAACGACATGGGGATCAACGTATTCGAGAGTGCTCCGGATGCGGACGCCCTGTTGTTGGCCGAAGCCGACACCGACGAAGCCGCGGCCGAAGAAGCTGCCGCCGCCCTCGCCGCCGTTGAGACCGATATCGGCCGTACCACCGATCCGGTGCGCATGTACATGCGCGAAATGGGCACCGTGGAGCTGCTGACCCGCGAAGGCGAAATCGAAATCGCCAAACGCATCGAGGAAGGCATCCGCGAGGTGATGAGCGCCATCGCCCACTTCCCCGGCACGGTCGACGGCATCCTCGCCGAATACAACCGCGTCACCACCGAGGGCGGCCGCCTGGCCGAGATCCTCAGCGGCTATATCGACCCGGACGACGGCAGCGTGCCCGACGAAGCCGCCGCCCCCGTGCCCGTCAAGGACGGCGCCGCCGCCGAAGAGAGCGACGACGACGAGGAAGACGAAAGCGGCGACGACGAGGAAGAAGAAGGCGACGGCGGCCCGGACCCGGAAGAAGCGGCACGCCGCTTCACCGCCGTGGCCGAGCAGCAGGACAAGGTGCAGAAGGCACTGAAGAAGCATGGCCGTGGCAGCAAGCAGGCCACCGAAGAGCTGGCCGCACTGGCCGAGCTGTTCATGCCGATCAAGCTGGTGCCCAAGCAGTACGACGCCCTGGTCAGCCAGGTGCGCGACGCTCTCGATCGCCTGCGCGCCCAGGAGCGCGCCATCATGCAGCTGTGCGTACGCGATGCGCGCATGCCGCGTGCCGACTTCCTGCGCCTGTTCCCGGGCAACGAAATCGACATGAACTGGGCCGCCGACCTGGCCAAGGGCAAGGCCAAGTACGCCGAAGCCCTGGGCAACCTGCAGGCCGACATCCAGCGCTGCCAGCAGAAGCTCGCCGATCTGGAAGCCGAGTGCAGCCTGAATCTGGCCGAGATCAAGGACATCAACCGGCGCATGTCCATCGGCGAGGCCAAGGCCCGTCGCGCCAAGAAGGAAATGGTCGAGGCCAACCTGCGCCTGGTCATCTCCATCGCCAAGAAGTACACCAACCGCGGCCTGCAGTTCCTCGACCTGATCCAGGAAGGCAACATCGGCCTGATGAAGGCGGTGGACAAGTTCGAATACCGTCGCGGCTACAAGTTCTCGACCTACGCCACATGGTGGATTCGCCAGGCGATCACCCGCTCGATCGCCGACCAGGCGCGCACCATCCGTATTCCGGTGCACATGATCGAGACGATCAACAAGCTCAACCGCATCTCCCGCCAGATGCTTCAGGAAATGGGCCGCGAACCCACTCCGGAAGAGCTGGGCGAGCGCATGGAAATGCCCGAGGACAAGATCCGCAAGGTGCTGAAGATCGCCAAAGAGCCGATCTCCATGGAAACCCCGATCGGCGACGACGAAGACTCGCACCTGGGCGACTTCATCGAGGACAGCACCATGCAATCCCCGATCGACGTAGCCACGGTCGAAAGCCTCAAGGAAGCCACTCGCGAAGTGCTGGCCGGTCTCACCGCCCGTGAAGCCAAGGTCCTGCGCATGCGCTTCGGTATCGACATGAACACCGACCACACCCTCGAGGAAGTGGGCAAGCAGTTCGATGTCACCCGTGAGCGTATCCGTCAGATCGAGGCCAAGGCGCTGCGCAAGCTGCGCCACCCGACGCGCAGCGAGCACCTGCGCTCCTTCCTCGACGAGTAACACCAGAACCCCCGGCCCAGGCCGGGGGTTTTGCTTTCAGGGCCCTGCTGCGGACCGAAGCGACCTGCCCGCCAGCCGCCGTCCCGGCACGAAGCGCGCCGCCGTCCTGACAAGCGCTTCTCAACCGGGAGCCGCCAGACCAGAGCCCTACCTTCCCGGCCCCCGACCTCTGCAATCAAACTGCCACCTCGGCCCAAGGCCGGGCTACACTTTGGCAGATACTGGTTCCGAAACGAGGCCGTTATGCCACGCTTGCCGGCCATTCTGTTGTTGTGCCTGGCGTACTGGACGACCCCGGCCTCGGCTCTACCGCTCAATGAGGAGGAGCGCAACTGGCTGGCCACTCACCCCGAGCTGCGCCTGGGCATCGACGCGTCCTGGCCGCCGTTCGAGTTCCGCGACGCACAGGGCAACTACCAGGGCCTGGCCGCCGACTATGTCAGGCTGATCGAAAGCCGCCTGGGCGTGCGCATGCAACCGGTCGAGCCGAGCAGCTGGAGCGAGGTGTTGGCACAGGCGCGCGCCGGCCAGATCCACCTGCTGCCCGGCATCATGTCCACGCCCGAACGGCAGAAGTATCTCGCCTTCACCCGCCCCTACCTGGACTTTCCCATCGTCATCCTGGCCCGCGACGGCGGCCCGCAACCCAGGCGCGTGGACCATCTCCTCGGCCTTAGAGTCGCGGTAGTGGCCGACTATGCGCCACACGAGCTGCTGCGTCAGTTGCATCCCGGCCTCGACCTGCTGCCCTTGCCCAGCGTCGCGGCAGCGTTGCAGGCGCTGGCCACCGGGCAGGCCGACGCCCTGGTCGGCGACCTCGCTTCCAGCGTCTGGAGCCTGCGCCAGCTCAAGCTCGAAGGCCTGCTGATCAGCGGCGAGACCCCCTATCGCTATCAGTTGGCCATGGCCGCACCGCGCGACCAGACCGTCCTCATCGGCATTCTCGACAAGCTCTTCGCCGAACTCAGCCCCCGCGAGATCGCCGCGCTGCAGGCGCCCTGGGTCGGCGATGTGCTGGACAAGCGCCGCATCTGGCGCGAGGCCCTGCTCTATGGCCTGCCGGCGCTGCTCGGCCTGCTGCTGGTGATCGCGGTGATCCTGCGCATCAACCACCGCCTGCACAGCGAGATGCAGAGTCGCATCGCCCTGGAACAGGAGCTGCGCAACCGCGAACAGCACTTTCGCGACATGGTGGAAAGCCTCTCGGCCATCACCTGGGAGGCCGAGCCGGGCGACCTGCGCTTCAGCTACGTCTCGCCACATGCCGAAAAGCTGCTCGGCTATCGGCAACAGGACTGGCTGCAGGCCGGCTTCTGGCAGCAGCACCTGCACCCGGACGATCTCCCGACCACACTGCGCCAGCGCCTGGAGCGCTGCGGCGCCGGGCAGGACCATGTGCTCGAGTACCGCCTGCAGGCGGCTGACGGACGCAGCGTCTGGATACGCGACATCGTCAACCTGCTGCAACGCGGCGAACACCAGGTGATGCGCGGCTTGATGGTCGACATCAGCGAAACCAAGCAGACCGAACAGGCGCTGCGCCTGTCGGAGCAGAAGTTCGCCTCGGTGTTCCAGCAATGCCCGGACATCCTGGTCATCGCCCGCCGCGCCGACGGCGTACTGCTGGAGGTCAACGCCGCCTTCACCGAGCAGACCGGCATCCCCCTCGAGCAGGCCATCGGCAAGACCGCCACCGAACTGGATATCTGGGGCGTGCCCGGCATCGGCCCAAACCTGCTGCTACGCCTGCAGGACGAGAGCCTACGCAACCTGGAGATGCCCTTTCGCCGCGCCGACGGCAGCCTGTTCACCGGACTGATCTCGGCGGAAGCCTTCCAGCTCTCCGACATCCCCGCACTGGTGGTGGTGGTGCGCGACATCAGCCAGTTGAAGGCGACCCAGCAGCAACTGCAGACGTCCGAGGAGAAGTTCGCCAAGGCCTTCCACGCCTCGCCCGACGGCCTGCTGATCACCCGCCTGCACGACGGTCTGCTGGTGGAAGCCAACGAAGGCTTCAGCCGCATCACCGGCTACCGCCTCGACGAGATCGAGGCCCAGAGCACGCTCAGCCTGGGTGTCTGGGCCAACCCGGCCGACCGCAAGCGCCTGATCGACGGCGTCCGCCAGCATGGCGTGGTCCGCGAGATGATCGCGCCGGTGCGCACCAAGGACGGGCAACTACGCCTGTGCGAACTCTCCGCCCAGCCGCTGCCGATCGGTGGCGAGGACTGCCTGCTGACCATCGCCCGCGACATCACCGAGCGCGAGCATATGCAGGAGCGCCTGCACCAGGCCGCTACCGTGTTCGAGAGCACCGCCGAAGGCGTGATGATCACTGACCTCGAACAGCACATCACCGCGGTCAACCGTGCCTTCACCCAGATCACCGGCTACAGCGAAGCCGAAGCCCTCGGTCAGCGTCCCAGTCTGCTCGCCTCCGGCCAGCACGACAGCGCCTTCTACGCCGCGCTCTGGCACAGCCTGGCGGGCCAGGGTCACTGGCAGGGCGAGATCTGGAACCGGCGCAAGAGCGGCGACCTCTACCCCAGCTGGTTGACCATCAGCGCGGTTCGCAATGCCGACAACCTGATCACCCACTTCGTCGGCGTGTTCGCCGACATCTCCAGCCTCAAGCACGCGCAGGCCCGGCTCGACCACCAGGCCCACCACGACCCGCTGACCGGCCTGCCCAACCGCCTGCTGTTCGAGAACCGCCTGCGCAGCACCCTGGAAGGCTCACGCTCCGACGACCAGCTTGGCGCCGTGCTGTTTCTCGACCTCGACCGCTTCAAGCAGATCAACGACAGCCTCGGCCATCCGATCGGCGACCAGCTGCTCAAGGCCATCGCCGAACGCCTGACCCTGCAGTTGCGCGAGATCGATACCGTCGCCCGCCTCGGTGGCGACGAGTTCATCATCCTGCTGCCCGGCCTGCAGCAGGCGCAGGACGCCGAGCAGGTCGCACAGAAACTACTGGCCTGCTTCGCCGCCCCCTTCCATCTCGAATCCCACGAGTTCTTCATCAGCGCCAGCATCGGCATCAGCCTCTACCCCAAGGACGGCACCGACGTCGCCACCCTGGTGAAGAACGCCGACACCGCGATGTACCAGGCCAAGGCCAAGGGCCGCAACCGCAGCGAGTTCTACACTCGCTCGCTGACCTTCCAGGTCAACGAGCGCATGGCCATGGAACAGGAACTGCGCCGCGCCCTGGAGCGCGAAGAGCTGTGCCTGCACTACCAGCCGAAGTTCTGCCTGCGCAGCCAGCGCCTGATCGGCGCCGAAGCCCTGGTGCGCTGGCCGCACCCGGTGTTCGGCGAGATCCCCCCGTGTCGCTTCATCCCGGTGGCCGAGGAAAGCGGCCTGATCCTGCCGCTGGGCGACTGGGTCCTGGAACAAGCCTGCCGCCAACTGCAGCACTGGCAGGAGCATCATGGCGGCTTCGGTCCGCTGTCGGTCAACCTGGCCGGCGCCCAGCTGCATCAGCCGAACCTGCTCGAACGCATCGACGAGTTGCTGCAGCAGCACGGCCTGGCGCCGCAGCTGTTGCAACTGGAGATCACCGAAAACTTCATCATGAACCAGACCGAAGAAGCCCTCGAAGTCCTGCACCGCCTCAAGGGGCTCGGCCTGCAACTGGCCATCGACGACTTCGGCACCGGCTACTCCTCGCTCAGCTACCTCAAGCGCCTGCCGCTGGACGTGCTGAAGATCGACCAGTCGTTCGTCCGCGGGCTGCCGGACGACCCCCACGACCTGGCGATCACCCGCGCCATCATCGCCCTGGGCCACAGCATGCAACTGACGGTGATCGCCGAAGGAGTGGAAACCAAGGCCCAGGAGCTCTGCCTGGCCGCCGAGGGCTGCCTGCAGATCCAGGGCTACGTGATCAGCCGCCCCCTCCCCGCCGACGCCTTCACCCGCAAGTTTCTCTCACCCGGTCAAGCGGTTGGCGCTGGCGAGAACGCGCCGGTATAATCCGCCGGCCTTCTGGGGGCCTATAGCTCAGTTGGTTAGAGCAGAGGACTCATAATCCTTTGGTCCACGGTTCGAGTCCGTGTGGGCCCACCACCTTCAAAGCCGCGCATTGCGCGGCTTTTGTGTTTCTGGCCACAACACTAGCTGCGCCCCCGCAGCACCTCATTTTCCTTGAACCTTTGCCCTTCTTACCCAGTCGGCTTAAAGAACCGTCGCGCTTCGCGACGCCGGCAAAGGATGCGCGATATGCCGAACCGCGCCAGCAGGATCGACGTTTCACACCTGCAACTCGAACAGCTATGGCAGCGTTATCAGCGGGTGCGTGCCGCCACGCAACGGCTCTGCGAGCCGCTGGAGCGTGAGGACTACGTGATCCAGAGCATGCCGGACGTCAGCCCGCCGAAGTGGCATCTGGCGCATGTCACCTGGTTCTTCGAGGCCTTCGTGCTGCAGCCCTTCCTGCGCGGCTATCGCCCGCTGGATGAGCGCTACGACCATCTGTTCAATTCCTACTACAAGACCCACGGCACGCCCTTCGAGCGGGCGCGGCGTGGGTTGTTGTCGCGGCCGACGGTGAGCGAGGTGTACGCCTACCGCAGCCACGTCGATCTGGCCATGGCGCGGTTGCTCAACCGGCTGGGCAGCGACCTTGCCGACGAGGTGCTGCAGCGGGTCGAGCTGGGGCTGGAGCACGAGCAGCAGCATCAGGAGCTGCTGCTGATGGATATCAAGCACATCCTGGCACAGAACCCGTTGCGACCGGTTTACCGTCATGACCTCAAGCCCGGTGGCGCAGCGGCAGGCGAGCCGCAGTGGATTCGCTTTCCCGCCGGGCTGCGCCATGTCGGCCATACCGGCGAGGGCTTCGCCTTCGACTGCGAGCGGCCGCGCCACCGCGTATTCGTCGAGGCCTTCCAGCTCGCCAGCCGGCCGATAAGCAATGGCGAGTACCTGGAGTTCATCCGCGCTGGCGGATATCGCAGCACCGCGCTGTGGCTGGCGGACGGCTGGGACCATGTCCAGCGCGCCGGCTGGCAGGCGCCGCTGTACTGGCTGCGCGAGGGCGACGACTGGCTGGAGCTGACCCTGGGCGGCGCGCGCGAGCTGGATCTGGCCGCGCCGGTTTGTCACTTGAGCTATTTCGAGGCCGAGGCCTTCGCCACCTGGGCGCAGGCGCGTCTGCCGCGCGAGGAGGAGTGGGAAGTGGCCGCGCAGGACGAGCCGCTTCGCGGCAACTTCGTCGAGAACGATCACCTGCAGCCGGTGGCGGCGGGCGCGGGCGAAGGCCTGCAGCAACTCTACGGCGATGTCTGGGAATGGACCGCCAGCGCCTACCGGCCCTACCCCGGCTTTCGTCCGCTGGGCGGCAGCCTGGGTGAGTACAACGGCAAGTTCATGTCCGGGCAGATGGTGTTGCGCGGCGGCAGCTGCGCCACGCCTGGAGACCACGTGCGCCCCACCTATCGCAACTTCTTCTACCCCACGATGCGCTGGCAGTTCTCCGGCCTGCGCCTGGCCAAGGAGGTCTGAGCATGGCATTGGCAATCCGTACCCACGAACGGTCCCTGAGCCCGGAACAGGAGGCGCTACGCGAAGAAGCCCTGCGCGGCTTCGCGGCCCGGCCGAAGGCGATGCCGCCGAAGTTCTTCTACGATCACCGCGGTTCGCAACTGTTCGAGCTGATCTGCCAGCAGCCGGAGTACTACCCGACCCGCACCGAGGAAACCATCCTGCGCCTGGCCGCGCAGGATATCGCCGAGCTGGCCGGGCGCAACGCCAGCCTGGTGGAGCTGGGCAGCGGCGCCAGCCGCAAGATCCGCCTGCTGCTCGAAGCGCTGCGTCCGGCGCGTTACCTGGGCATCGATATTTCCCGCGAGTTCCTGCAAGCCAGCACCCGTCGCCTGGCAGCCGACTACCGCTGGCTCGACGTGCATGCCCTGTGCGCCGATTTCAGCCAGCCGCTGAAATTGCCCGCCGAGGCGCTGGGCCAGCGCCCGCTGGCTTTCTTCCCTGGTTCCAGCATCGGCAATTTCGATCCGGACCAGGCCCGCGCCTTCCTGCGCAATCTGCATCGGGCGCTGCCGGCAGGCAGTGGTTTGCTGATCGGCGTGGATCTGGTCAAGGATCGCCAGGTGCTGGAGCGCGCCTACAACGATGCGGCCGGGGTCACCGCGCTGTTCAACCTCAACCTGCTCGAGCGCATCCGCAGCGAGCTGGACAGCGACATCGACCCGCGCCGCTTCCAGCACAGGGCGCTCTACAACGAAGACGAGTCGCGTATCGAGATGCATCTGCTCAGCCGGCAGGCGCAGCAGGTGAGGATCGAGGACCGCGTATTCGACTTCGCCGCCGGCGAAACCCTGCACACGGAAAACTCCTACAAGTACAGGCCGAGCGGCTTTCGTGAGTTGGCCGGTGAATGCGGCTTCGCCTCCCTCGCCATGTGGCGCGACCCGGCGCAGCTGTTCAGCGTGCATTTTCTGCGGCGGGAGTGAAGGGGCTTCACCAGGGAGAAATGGCGAGCCGTAGCCAGGGGTGGGATCAGCAAATTGCTGCGCGATCTTCTGCCCTCTCCCCCCGCCCCTCTCCCGCAAGCGGGAGAGGGGAGCAAGCGCGTTCGGCATTGGTAGGCGAATGCGCTCGGGGACTGGCTTCAGCGTTTGGCGATGATGTACACCGCATGCACTATGCCGGGGATGTAGCCGAGCAGGGTGAGCAGGATGTTCAGCCAGAACGCGCCGCCGAAACCCACCTGGAGAAACACGCCCAACGGCGGCAGCAGGATGGCGATGAGGATACGGACAAGGTCCATGCGGTGCTCCTTTGCACTCCATGAGGTCGTACTGACACAGACCCACTGCAGCGCCGTACAGTTCAGCCCGGGTCGCCAGCCCCGTCGCCAAGCTCCTTCGGGCAAGGGCTCGATCAGGAAGCCATGGCCGCCGAACCTCGTATCGGTACCGGGCCCGCTGCTCAGCTACACGCTGGTTCCTGTTGCTCCGCTGCCGATCGATCACAAGCGCACATCGAACTTATCCAGCAACAATTCCCCC
Organism: Pseudomonas sp. SP16.1; assembly: GCF_052682975.1. Lineage (NCBI taxonomy): Bacteria > Pseudomonadati > Pseudomonadota > Gammaproteobacteria > Pseudomonadales > Pseudomonadaceae > Pseudomonas > Pseudomonas sp. SP16.1. The sequence continues at coordinate 5,103,463 of NZ_JBQYFZ010000001.1, read as the reverse complement.
GGAACATCCCTGCTGACCAGTTGATTGCGCCCCCGCGCCTTGCCGCTATACAGGCGGCGGTCGGCGCTGCGGTAGAGTTCGGCGGCGCTGCGGCCGTCCCTGGGCCAGGCGGCCAGGCCGAAGGTGGCGGACAACGCTATCGGCTGGCCGTTGTACTGCAGCGGTTGCCCGGCGATCTGCTGACGCAGCTTTTCCACCAGCGGCTCGGCGCCGGCGCAATCGGTGTGGCGCAGCAGCAGGCCGAACTCCTCGCCGCCCAGGCGGCCGAGCAGGTCGGTGACGCGCAGGCGCTGCTGGAGCATCTGGCAGATGTGCTGCAGGGCCTGGTCGCCGGCCTCGTGGCCCCAGCGGTCGTTGACCTGCTTGAAGTGGTCGATGTCGAGCAGCACCAGCACCAGCTGCCCGTTATTGCGTTCGGCCTCCTGGATGCTGCGCTGCAGGGCGTGCTGGAAGCTGCCGCGGCTGGCCACGCCGGTCAGCGAGTCGGTCTGCGCCAGGCGCTCCAGCTCTTCGTAGGCCTGCATGCGCAGGCCATCGTAGATGTGCACGAAGACCAGGATCAGCACGCCGCAGAGCGTGGCGTTGCCCAGGTCGATCAGCCCGGCGGCGTCCAGCTGCAGGTGGTTATCTTCGAAGTACAGCAGCAGCGCCGCCAGCATGAAGGGCGCGCTCAGCACGAAGCCGCGCCGCTTGCCCAGCAGCAGGTAGGCCAGCAGCGGGATCATGTAGACCCAGACGAAGGCCGCCGCCGAGGCGTCCGGCATGACGATGATGTAGAGGATGAAGGCGAAGGTGGGGATCAGGTAGAGGTAGACCCACAGGTCCAGCTGGCGCGCCTGCCCGATGCTCCAGCCGCCGTACAGCAGCAGCGCGGTGCAGAGCAGTTCGAGGATGGCGAAGGGGTAGTTGCCGGCCAGCGTCTGCAGCACGGCGAAGCCGCCCAGGGTCAGGCCGGTGGCGAGCAGGATGGTGCGCATCAGCGCACGCTTGCCGGCTTCGCGCAGGCCCGCGCAGTGCTCCGTCGTCAGGCCCTTGTCGTCGTCTCGTTTGCCATCGACCATCAGTCCGCCCAGCACCGCCGCCCTCGGTGGTGCGCAGCCCCCCGCCGCGCACCGTACCCTCACTATAGCCGGCAAACGCCGCGGGCTGGCCGGCGCTACACCGCGTAGCCGAGCACGCGCGGCAGCCACAGGGCGATTTCCGGGAAGATCGCCACCAGCAGCAGGGCGCTGGACATCACCACGACGAACAGCGCCGCCCAGCCGACGGTCTGCTCCAGACGGATCTTGGCCACCTCGGCGGTGACCATCAGGTTGATCGCCACCGGCGGGGTGAACTGGCCGATGGCGATGTTCATCGCCAGCAGGATGCCGAACCACACCGGGTTCCAGCCGAAGTGCTGCATCACCGGGATGAGGATCGGCATCAGGATCAGGTAGATGGAGATGGCATCGAGCAGCATGCCGGCCAGCAGTACGGCGAGCATCACCAGCGCCAGCAGCACCCAGCCGTTGTCCGACAGCGAGATGAGCCATTCGGCCAGGTGGCGGAAGGTGCCGAGCATGGTGCCGGCCCAGGCGAAGATGCCGGCCAGGGCGATGATCAGCATGACCACGCCGGAGATCACCGCCGCCTCGCCGCAGAGCTTCCACAGGCTGCGCCAGTTCAGCTCGCGGGTGAGCAGCAGGCCGACCAGCACGCCGTAGGCCACCCCGGCCACCGCCGCTTCGGTGGGGGTGAACAGGCCGCTGCGCAGGCCGCCGAGGATCAGCACCGGGGCGAACAGCGCTGGCAGCGCCTGCTTGAAGCTCTCGCCCAGCGGCGGCCGCTCGCCCTCCTCCGGCGCTTCCCAGCCGTAGCGCCGCGACAGCAGCCAGGCCGGCAGCAACAGCACCAGGCCAGCGAGGATGCCGGGGAACAGGCCGGCGGCGAACAGCGCGCGCAGGTCCACGCCCGGCACCACGATGGAGTAGAGGATCAGCGCGATGGACGGCGGAATCAGGATCGCGGTGGAGGCGGACGCGGCGATCAGCGTCGCCGAGAACGGCTTGGGATAGCCGGCCTTGGTCATGCTCGGCAGCATCACCATGGCCACCGCCGCCGCATCGGCCGGGCCGGAGCCGCTCATGCCGCCCATGATCAGGCACACCAGCACCGCGACCAGGGCCAGGCCGCCGTGGCGCGGGCCGATCAGCGCCTGGGCGAAACGCACCAGGCGCAGCGCCACCCCGGCCTTCTCGAACACCAGGCCGGTGAGGATAAACAGCGGAATGGCGATCAGCGGATACTTGGCCACGCCGTTGTAGGTGTTGGTGCCGAGGGTGGCGAGCATGTCCGGCGACAGCCCGGCGATGATGCCGATGGCGCCGGACAGGCCGAGGGCGAAGGCCACCGGCACGCCGAGCGCCAGCAGCACGGCGAAACTGAGGATCAGCCAGAGATCAGGGCTCATCGCCGAGCCTCCCGCGCAGGCGATCGAGGGTCATCTGAGTCAGGCGCACCAACAGCAGCAGCGCCAGGAGCGGCAGCCAGACCACGTACCACCAGTTGGGCAGGCCGAGGCCGGGAGACTCCGAGTCCCACTGGTATTCCTCCCAGGCGAACTGGCCGCCGTACCAGCACACCAGAGCCAGCACCAGCACGCCGGCCAGCCACTGCAGCAGGATCAGCGGCGTGCGCAGGCGCGGGAACAGGCGCTCGAGCAGGCCGATACGGATATGCCGGTTGCTGCGCATGGCCACCGAGGCGCCGGCGAAGGTGAGGATGACCAGCAGGAACACCGAGATTTCCTCGGTGAAGGCGAAGGATGCATCGGTGAAATAACGCACCACCACATTGGCCAGGCTGATCAGGCTGATGATCACCAGGGCTAGGGTGGCGAGCACGCGCTCCAGCGGCGCGTCGACTGGCTTGCTCATAAGAACCTCAAGCAACCAGAGGCGGTCTCGCCCCTGGTCATACGGTAGGGATCAGGGCTGGGCCACGGCCTGGCGCGCGGCATCCATCAGCGCCTCGCCGATGCGCGGCGCCCACTTCTCTTGCACGCCGGCGGTGGCTGCGGCGAAGGCGGCACGCTCGGCCTCGCTCAGTTCGATCACCTCCACGCCGCGCTCGCGGATATCGGCCAGGCGCTGGGCCTGGGCGCTGCGCGACAGCTCGATCTCCCACTTGCCGGCGTCGATGGCGGCCTGGCTGAGCAGCTCGCGATCGGCTTCGGGCAGGGATTTCCACACGCGCTGGTTGACCGCGAAGATCAGCGGGTCGGCCATGTAGTCCCACAGGGTCAGGTACTTCTGCCCGACCTGGTCGATGCGCGCCACATCGAACACCGACAGCGGGTTCTCCTGGCCGTCCACCGCGCCGGTAGTCAGCGCCGGCTTGGCGTCGGCCCAGCTCATCTGCGTGGGGTTGGCGCCGAGGGCGTTGAAGGTGTCCTGGAACAGCGGCGAGCCGACCACGCGGATCTTCAGGCCGGCCAGGTCCGCCGGGCTGCGCACCGGCTTGGCCGAATTGGACAGCTGGCGGAAGCCGTTCTCGCCCCAGGCCAGCGGTACGATGCCGCGCTGCTCGATGGCGGCGAAGGCCAGCTTGCCGGCCTCGCCCTGAGTGATGGCGTCGAGGTCGGCGTCGCTCTGCATCAGAAACGGCAGGGAGAACAGATTGAGCTCCGGCACCTGCGGCGACCAGTTGATGGTCGAGCCGACGGCCATGTCGATCAGCCCGGAGCGCATGGCGGAGAACTCCTTGGTCTGATCGCCCGCCACCAGCTGCGCGTTGGGGTAGACGCGCAGGGTGATGCGCCCCGCGGAGCGTTCGTTGACCAGGTCGGCCCACTTCTGCGCGGCCTGGCCCCAGGGGAAGGCGTCCGACAGCACGGTGGAGACGGAGTATTCGCGCGCCTGCGCGGTGGCGCACAGGGCGGCCAGCGCGGCGCCGGTGGCGAGTGCGGAGAAGAGTCGCTTGAGTTTCATCGGGGGCGTCGTCCTTGTATGGATCTTGGTCGTTGTCGTCGTGACACCGGCAAGGCGGTGCGGATCCAGCGGCGAGCGGATGACTCGCCTGGCGCGCCCGGTCGGTGCGCGAGGAGGGACACGGCAGGTGTCTCGGCTGCCGGGCAGGCCTTGTGGGCAATCGGCAGGCGCCAGCGGGTTACGCTTAGCCGCCTAACTATTCCAGAAGCGCGCGGCGAATGCCATTGGCCGAAGGCCGCATCCTCACCGAGGGGTGCGCCAGCCAAACAGGGCCTCGCCCGGCAATAAGCGAAAGGCATCACAGTTCAGCAGCGCGCCAATTGCCCTGCAGCCTGATCGCCATTAATTGTTAATGTGTTTGCAACACGGATACATTTAATCTCGCTCCGCACAACGCCTTGGAGAAGGTAGTACCAGGGATCACCGGCCACATTTGCATCACAGGGATGACCACCAGCATGCGCTCCACCAAAACCTCCGCACACCTGTTCGATCTCGCCCTGCCGACCATTCCCGACGGTGTCAGCTCACCGATGCGAGCCTTTCGCCAGGTCGGTGGCAACCCGATCTGCGCGGCCTCGGGCAACGGCGCGACGCTCACCGACGTCGACGGCAACGTCTACACCGATTTCCTCAATGCGTTCGGCGCCCAGCTGCTGGGCCATGCCCACCCGGCGGTGGTCGAGGCGATCCGCCAACAGGCCGCCCGAGGCACCGTGCTCGGGCTCACCTCGCCGTTGGAACACCGTCTGGCGCAACGCATCGTCGAAAGCACGCCGGCGATCGAGCAGATCCGCTTCGTCTGCAGCGGCACCGAAGCGGTGATGACCGCCACCCGCATCGCCCGCGCCCATACCGGCCGCAACCTGCTGGTCAAGTTCGTCGGCTCCTATCACGGCCACTCCGACGTCCTCCTGGCCAGCCCGACCACCTCGGGCATCAAGACCAAGGGCGTGACCCAGGGCATTCCGGAAAACCTCAACCGCGAGGTGCTGCTCTGCCAGTACAACGACCAGGCCCAGCTCAGCAACCTGTTCGCCGAACATGGCGACGCCATCGCCGCGGTCATAGTCGAGCCCTACGCCACCAACATGGGTTTCGTCCGCCCGCAGCCGGGCTTCATGGCCGAGATCCGCCGCCTGTGCGATCAGTTCGGCTCGCTGTTCATCTTCGATGAGGTGGTCACCGGATTCCGCTTCACCTTCGGCGGCATCTGCAACCTGATGGATATCGATCCCGACCTGGTCACCTTCGGCAAGATCATCGGCGGCGGCGCCCCCATCGGCGCCTACGCCGGCAAGGCCCGCTTCATGCAGCACGTGGCGATCGGCAATACGGTGTTCCAGTCGGGAACCTTCGCCGCCAATCCGCTGACCATGGCCGCCGCCAACGCCGCCCTCGACGTAATGGCGCAAGCCGGCTTCTACGAGGAGCTCGAGCGCAAGGGACAACTGCTCGAGTCGAGCCTGAACAAGGCCTTCAACGCCCACAACATCCCCTTCCTGTTCACCCGCTATGGCGCCCTCGGCGGCGTGGCGTTCCGCGACAGCCAGCGCGCGATGAAGTCGTACAAGGACGTGAAGACCCAGCACTACGAGATCTACACCAAGGTGCACCAGCTGATGCTGGACAAGGGCTTCCTCATGGCGCCGTCGCTGGAGGAGCCGATCTTCCTTGGCGCTGCCCACAGCGACGACGACCTGCGCAGCTTCGCCAGCGCACTCGGCGAAGCGGCCAGCGAAGCCCTGGCTGCCCACCGCCAGGCCTTTCCGGTTCTGTTGCCGTTCTAGCCCCACGACCGACCATCACTGTTCTATCAAGGAGGAATACACATGAATGCTGCAGTCGAGTTCAAAAACAGCCCGTTCTTCGAGTCGGTCAACAAGTGGTACGCGTCCGCCACGGTGCGCAACAGCCCGCGCATCCTGGTGCCGGAGACCGCCAAGGGTGAGTTCACCTACCCCCAGTCCCGCCAACTGCTCAGCGAACACCCCAAGGTCCAGGCCCTCGGTCATGACGGCATGGCCTTTGTCCTGGCCCAGTCGGCCTACCAGTACATGTACGAGATCGGCCTGCTGGAAACCCGTTTCGTCATCGACTGCAGCCTGAACCTGATCAACAACGTCATCGCCGGGGCCAGCGAGGAAGAAAAGCTCGATGCCCTGACCGTGGTCATCGACGAGGGCTACCACGCTCACGTCGCGCTGGATTACATCATCCAGATGAAGGCCATGACCGGCATCGAGCCGCTCGAGGTGCCGCAGAGCAACGGCAACCTGGACGCCGTCCGGCGCGCCTTCGAGCAGCTGCCGCAGCAGATGCACAACGACTTCCAGCTGATCTCGGTGACCCTGGCCGAGCACACCCTGACCAAGGACCTGATCAGCATCGGCCGCGAAAAGGGCGCCTCGCAGTCCTTCACCAAGGTGATGACCGACCACGTTTCCGACGAGGGCCGGCACGCCAGCTATTTCGCCAAGCTGATGGGCGCCCACTGGAAGCGCCTGCCGGAAGAAACCCGAGTGGTCATCGGGCGCATGCTGCCCGCCTATCTGGACGACTACCTCGCCGGCGACGCCGATCGCTCGGTCGACCAGCGCATCCTGCGCGCCTGCGGTTTCGACGAGGACGAGGTGAACACCATCCTCGCACAGACCCAGGACGAGTTCATGGCCCGGCTCGACGGCTATATCAGCACCACCAAGGCCAATCTGGTGAAGCTGCTGCAGCGCACCGGCGTACTCGACCACCAGCCGACCCGGGCGGCCTTCGCCGAGCACGGCATCTCCCTCTAGTCGAACGACGACAAGTCCCCTACAAGATTCGACAGGAGCCTGATGACATGTTGCTAGACCGACTCCGCACGCTTGCGCTCTCCATACCGGACCACCCCGCCGTGGTGGCCGGCGGCGCATCGCTCGCCTACGCCGAACTGGAACGGCTTTCCTCCTGCCTGGCCGGTTGCCTGGCGCACCAGGGCCTGCCCGGCCAGGCGCTGGTGGCGATTTACACCGATCGTGACGTTCACGCCATCACCGCCTTGCTCGGTGTGCTCAAGGCGGGGGCGGCCTACACCTTCGTCGAGGAGGACGGCATCGTCGAGGAGAACCACCAGCGCCTGGCCAACATGGGCCCCGACCTGGTGCTCTGCGCTGCCCGGCATGTTGCGCCCCTGCGCCAACTCGGCCTGCAGGCGCTGGACATGCACGCGGCCCTGCAGGGCCCCAGGCTGGAGCCGGGACTGCCCGCCGCCGACGACACCGCCTACGTGCTCTTCACGTCCGGCTCGACCGGCCAGCCGAAGGGCGTGTCGGTCAGCCACGCCAACATCGCGCACTACATCCAGGGCGTGAGTCGTTGCCTGGGTATCGGCGACGGCCTGCACTACGCCCATGTCAGCACGCTGGCCGCCGACCTGGGCAATACCTCCCTGCTGCTCTCGCTCGCCAGCGGCGGCTGCCTGCACCTGCTCGGGACCGAGCTGCGCAAGGACCCCGGTGCCCTGCGCAGCTACCTGGAAGAGCGGCGAATCGACTTTCTCAAGATCACCCCGTCGCACTGGCGGGCGGTCTTCGGCGACCCTATGGCCTTGCCGCAGCTGCAGTACCTGGTGTTCGGCGGCGAGGCCCTGCCCAAGACCCTGGCTCGGCAGGTGCTCGAATCGACCCGGATCGGCCGGTTGTTCAACCACTACGGGCCGACTGAGACCACGGTTGGCGTCACCGCCTACCCGGTGACCGATCTCGCCGCCCTCGACGCGCTGCCAGGCGAGGCCGTTCCGATCGGCCGGCCCTTTGGCGATACCCGGCTGTGCGTACGCAGCGAAACGGGTACCTTCATGAGCAGCGGGCGCGGTGAACTGTACATCGGCGGCCCTTCGGTAGCCCTCGGTTACCGCGACAATCCGCAGGCCTCGGCGGAGCGCTTCGTCGAGCTGCAGTCACCGCATGGCGAGCTGCGCTTCTATCGCACCGGCGATCTGGTCAACCTCGACGACAGCGGCCTGGCGCACTTTCTCGGCCGGGTGGATCGGCAGGTCAAGATCAATGGCCACAGGGTCGAACTGGAGCACATCGAGAACGTCATGCGCGGCGTCGCCGAAGTCGAGGATGCCGCCGCGCTGATCCTGACGGTGCGTGGTCGCGAACGACTGGTGGCGGCGATCCGCTCGCCGCGCCTGGATGATCCCGACAACTGGCTGAAAGAGCGCCTGCAGAAGGTGATTCCAAGCTACATGGTGCCGGCGCGGATCCTGCGCCTGGCCGAATTCCCGCGCAATGCCAATGGCAAGACCCAGCTCGCCGAGCTGCGCCAGACGCTGCTCGCCGAACTAGACACGCCCACCCACGAGCAATCGGCCGCATCGGCGCCACGCCCGGCTGCGGACGGGCCGCACGAGGAGATCAGGCGGATTTTCTGCAAGCATTTGCGCCTTGCCGAGGCCAGCGACGACGCCGGCTTCTTCGAGCTGGGCGGGGACTCGCTGGATGCGATCCAGATGATCGCGGAACTGCAGGAGCGCGGTCACCCGGTCACCGCCCACGCCTTTCTCAAACAACCGAGTATCCAGGGGCTGCTGAACGGCCTGGCCGCGCAACGACATGAACCCTCGGCGCGCGCCAGGCAACTGGAGAACCTGCGGCTGTTCTCGCCCGCTCAGCGCGAGCTGTTGGAACAGCGCCTGGCGATTCCCGATCACTATAACCAGGCCCTGCTGCTGCGCAGCGCCAACAAGATCGACGTCGCCCTGCTCAACGCCGCCCTGAGCCGCCTGATGGCCAGGCACCCTTCGCTGGCGATGTCCTACGGCGAGGATGGCCAGGGCGCCTTTACCAGCCATGTTCCGCAGGACGGCAACGACATCCTCAGCGTCTCGTTCATGACCGGCGACAGCGAGGCGGAGCTGCAGGCCCACGTGGAACGGGTCGGCGAGCGGGTGCAGGGCTCCCTTTCGCTGAACGACGGCCGCATCTTCCGCGTCCACCTGTTCAAGGTCAGCGCGGGCGACGACCTGCTGCTGCTCGTCGCCCATCATCTGGCGGTCGATCTGATCTCCTGGCGCATCATCAGCGCCGAGCTCAGCCGGCACTACGCCGACCTGCACTTCGGCGCCGAAGCCGCACCCTCGGATCTCCGTCACAACTTCTGGGATTGGGTCGAGCACCTCGAGCAGTCCAAACAGCAGATGCAAGGTCCCTGGCTGGAGCAGGTTCGTGAGTATGCCGACGGCAGCCGCCCCGGCTACTTCTCCGCCGACAATACCGAAGGCAACGCCTCCAGCCTGTGGCTGGGCTTCTCCGCCGCGGACAGCCGTCGACTGCTGCGCAGCGGCACGCCGCTGCATCAGCTGCTGCTGGCGCTGTTCGCCCGCAGCCTGGCGCGGCAGCGAGGTGGCCAGGCCCTGCTGGTGGATGTCGAGAGCCACGGTCGGACCAGCCTGGACGAGCGCACGGACGCAAGCGGCGTGGTCGGCTGGCATACCTCCACGTTCCCCCTGCGCCTCGACCTGGCCGGACTCGACCTCGACGGCGCCCTGCAGCAGGTCGCCACGACCTTCGCCGCCGTCGAGCACCTGGGCATGGGCCATGGCCTGCACCGCATCGCCGGGCAGGAACGCTACCGTCCCAGCGCCCCTGTCTGCTTCAACTATCTGGGCGACGTCAACTTCAGCCATGACCCGCGTTTCGCGCTCACGCCAGCCAGATACGCCTTCGGCCTGGCGCGCCACCCGCAGAACAACCGCTGCCACGAGCTGAAGCTCAGTGCCCGGATTCTCGATGGCCAGTTGCTGATCGACCTGTCGTTCCCGCAAAGCGTGCAGGCAGCCGACATGCATGCACTGATGCTCGAACTCGGCGCCCAGTTGAGCGCCCAGGCCGGGTTGGCCACGAACGCCGCCCAGCTCCTGCTGGAGACGGGCACGCGTACCGGGCTGATCAACTACGCTCCGCGCCCACTGCTGGCGCAGACGCGCCAACAGCGCCATCGCGACTATCACCACATCCTGCTCACCGGCGCCACCGGCTACATCGGCATCTATGCGCTCAAGGAACTGCTGTTCCGCTCCACCGCGCAGGTGCATTGCCTGGTGCGGCGCAAGGGCAACGAAAGCGCCTTCGCCCGACTTCAGCGACTGTTCTCCTGGTACTTCCCCGGCCTCGACCTGGCGGGATTCCGTGAGCGCCTGAGCCTGCACGAAGGCGACGTCGGCGCACCCCACCTGGGCCTGGAGCAGCAGGCCTATCGACGACTGGCCGAAGAACTCGACGCAATCTACCACTTCGCCGCCGATACGCGCCTGTTCGGCGCCGAAGAAGACTTTTCCCGCCAGAACCTGCAGTCGGTGAAGACCTGCATGGCACTGGCCAGTCTGCGCCGCGCCAAGGATCTGCACTACATGTCCACCCTGGCAGTCAGCGGGGTCAACCCGGGGCAGCAGCGACTGAGGTTCTCCGAGGACTCGCTGGATATCGGCCAGGAATTCCAGAACCCCTACGAGCAGAGCAAGTACAAGGCCGAACAACTGGTCAACGGCTTCCGCCTGCAGGGCCACGACGCCTTCATCTACCGTTCCGGCAACGTCTCGGCGGACTCGCGCAACGCCCGCTTCCAGGTCAATGCCCGCGACAACCGGCTGGTGCAGTTCCTCGCCTCCTGTGCGCGGGCCGGTCACCTGCCGCAACACCTGGGTGAACCGGTGATTCTGTCGCCCGTCGATCAGGTTGCCGGCGGCATCGTCGCGATTTCCCTGGATGCGGCCTGCGGCCCCGGCACCTATCACGTCGATAGCCAGCACGAGATCGGCATGGACAGGTTGTTCGCCGCCATGGAGCGCTCCGGCTTGAGATTTCAACGCAGCGCATGCGCCGACTTCGCCGAGCTGTTCGGCAGCCTCGACTGCTCCGACGACCCCGATCTACAGCTCGGCCGCTTCTGGGCCAACCGCAAGAGCCGCAACGTCAGCTACTGCAACCAGCGCACGCTGTGCACGCTCGAGCGACTCGGCATGGGCTTCACCGCCCTCTCTGACGAGTGGCTGGACGCCTTCGTCGCAGCCCTGAGCGAAGAGAAGATTTTCACGCCGCGTACCGACAGTCGCAGAGCCGAACCACCAAGACTGTTGCAGATGCAGGCCTGAATCCCCAGCGCAACCTGCTGCCGGAGGCATGCAGGGCTGCGGTGGATCAACGTGCCCCGAAAACAACCCAAGGAGATAGGTTTGTGGAAACGCTCAACAACAACTTTCGCCTCACCGAGGCCCATGTCGCCGACTATCAGCGCACCGGCTTCGTTCTGCTGAAGCAGTTCTTCTCCAGCGACATGATCGATTACCTGCGCAAACGGGTGAACGATGAGCTGGAAACGCCGACCGACCACTACCAGAAGGGCTTCGACAAGTTGCGCTATGACCTGTGCAACGACGACGAAGTGATTTTCGAGCTGATCGGCGATCCTCGCTTCAAGCGCATCATGACCGACCTGACCCAACGTCGCCTGTTCTTCACCCAGGGCGTCGGTTTCGGTCTGAAGAAGAATCTGAGCAAGGGCTTCACCTGGCACATCGAGTCGCAGAGCTTCGGCTTCAACCGCTCCGAGGACTACGGCACTACCCTCTGGGCGCCGCTGCACCGCATCGACACCCGCAAGCAGGGTGGCGGGATGCGCTACGTGCCGCGCGACGTGATCTCGGGCGAGTTCATGTACGACTACATCGACCCCGCGGTCTTCCGCTGCCTGGGTGAGCGCATCCAGTCCGGCGGTATCGCCTTCGAGGACTATGTCGCGCTGCGTGACGAACCGCTCAACTCGTCGGGCATCGGTCGCCTGCTCGAATACTTCTCGGTGGAAGACGACTTCGAACTGGGCGACGTCCTGCTCTTCGACAAGTACGTCATCCACCGCAGCGTGCCGCTGGGCGAAGGCGAGCTGGAAAGCCGCGACGCCTTCTCCCTGCGCTTCATCGCCGACGACTCGCGCTACGACCTGGAGCGCGCGCGCAGCATCGAGATTCCCCGCGACCATTACGGCTACGCCGGGCCGACCCGCTTTCACCTTGAGATCTGCAAGGAGGACGACAGCCTCATCGTCGACAGTCCCTATTTCGACGCCGATCGCGAGCGCCGCTTCATCAGCGCCTGATCCCACCAGCGGAGCCTCGGCTCCGCTGGCCAGCCACGCAAAGGAGAGCCTCATGCAACAACAGCAGATCGACCATTACGCCCACAAACTGGAGTTCGAGATCGACTCCTGGGACCTCGCCGAAGCGCAGAAGGCCAAGGACGACATCGTCGTGCTCGACGCCCGCTCCGCACAGGCCTATGACCAGGCGCACATCCCCGGCGCGGTCAGTTTCCCGCACAAGCGCATGACCGCCGAACACACCGGCGACCTGCGGCGCGATGCGCTCTATGTCGTCTATTGCGACGGCATCGGCTGCAACGCCTCCACCGCCGGCGCGCTGAAAATGGCGCGTCTCGGCTTCCGTGTGAAGGAGCTGATCGGCGGCCTCGACTGGTGGAAACGCAGCGGTTTCCCGCTCGCCAGCGCGCATGCGCAGCAGGCGACCAACACAGCCGCAGCGAGCTGCGCCTGCGACTGACCCCATCCCTGAGGAAACGAACATGCCCTACGTGAATATCAAGGTCACCGACCTCGGCGTGACCCGCGCCCAGAAAGCCGAACTGATCGCCGGCGTGACCCGCTTGCTGCAGGAAGTGCTGAACAAGGACCCGGCCAGCACCTTCGTCCTGATCGACGAGGTCAATACCGACAACTGGGGGACCGGCGGCGAGCAGGTCAGCGAACGCCGCAAGCGCCTGGGACACTGACGGCGCGATGGACTCGCTACTGCCCGATATTGCCTGGTACTGGCTGGTCGGCCTGGTGCTGACGGCGCTGGCCGCCGGCTACATGGATGCCATCGCCGGAGGCGGCGGCCTGATCCAGATGCCGTTGCTGCTGCTCAGCGGCCTGCCGCCGCTCAGCGTGCTGGCCACCAACAAGGCGGTCGCCCTGACCGGCACCGCCAGCGCCACCCTGCGCTACATGCTGGACGGCCAGGTGGCCTGGCGAGTGGTGCGGGTCGCCGCCCTGCCTTGCATGCTGGCCGCCTTCCTCGGCAGCCAGCTGGCCATGCATATGCCAGGCTGGCTGCTCGAGCTGGCGCTACTCGGCTGTCTGGTCGCCGCCCTGCTGGTGGCCTTGCTGGTCAGACCCGGAGTGGAACGGCAGAGTGAACCGATCGCCTCGCGCCTGCGGATCATCGCCAGCCTGGCGCCAGTCGGACTCTATGACGGTTTCTCGGGGCCGGGCACCGGGCTGTTCCTGACCCTGGTCAAGCATGCCCGGTTGCGCCTGGGGCTGCTGGTCGCCACGGCGACCACCAAACCCCTGAACCTGCTGACCAACCTTGGTGGCGTCGCCGCCTTCGTCTGGGCCGGCGCGGTGGTCTGGCAGTTGGCCCTGCCGATGATCCTGGCCAACATGCTCGGCGGCTGGCTGGGTAGCAGGGCGGCGATCCGCAACGGCGCGCGCCTGATCCGGCCGGTGCTGCTAGGCATGCTGGCGCTGCTGTGCGCGATGGCGCTGGGGAAACTCATCCATGCCCTGCCCTGAGACTCAAGCAGGCTGCGCGCCCATCTCCTTGAGGCGATGGCCGACCGCAACGATGGCCTCGATCGCCGGCTTCAGCTCCTGGCCGAGGGAGGAGAGGCTGTACTCGACGCTCGGTGGCGAGGTCGCCAATACCTGGCGGTTCACCACTCCGTCGGCCTCCAGCTTCTTCAGCCGGGCGCTCAGCACCTTGGCCGAGATCCCCGGGATGTCCGCCTTGAGCTCGCTGAAACGGCGCGGGTGCTGGCTCAGGTACCAGATGATGTTCGGCGTCCAGGCACCGCCGATGATGTTCAGGCACTCGCTCAACGGGCAGTTCGCCGGTGGACGGGAAACGGTGTTGCGGCGTCTGGGCAGCATGGCCAAGCTCCTCGAAATCGGTTACCAGATGGTAACCCATAAATCAGCAAACCAATCATCATCAGGTATACATAAGAAACTAACGATACATAGACTACTGCGCATGGCAGGAGGCCGGGAAGACCTCATGCCATACCAGGTCGGACGCCACCACAGGGCCAAGCGACAACCCGCGGCGGCCGTCCCGGCAGCGATGCAGAGCCACACCGGCTCGAGCAACAGGATGAGCACTTCGCTCGCAACCATGATGGGAGACATTCATGTACAAGTTCTACTACATGCCAGGCGCCTGCTCTCTGGCCATTCATGCCCTGCTCAACGAACTCCAGCAGGATGTGCAGATCATCGACCGCAGCAAGGCGCAGGACTTCGAGCGACTCGAGTCGCGCGGCATGGTACCGGTGCTGGTCGACAACGGGCAGGTCATTCGCGAGGGCGCAGCCATCGTCCTCTATCTGCTGGAGAAGCATAAGAATCAGATGCTTCCCGAAGGCGGGCTGGAGAAGGCCCGCTTCATCGAGTGGCTGATGTTCGCCAACGCCACCATGCATCCGGCCTATGGCCGACTGTTCTTCATCGGCCGCAACCTGGCCGACGGCCCGGCCAAGGAGCAGGCGCTGAACGCTGCCAGCAACATCATCAGCACGCTCTGGGAGTCGGTGGAGCAACAGCTGCAGCACAGCACCTTCGTCTGCGGCCCGCGCCTGACGGTGGTAGACATGATGCTGGCGGTCTACGCCAGCTGGGGCGAGTACTTCCCGGTGGACATCCTCATCGGCGAGCGCACGCGCGAGGTGATCGCCGCGGTTCGTGCGCACCCGGCCTTCGTCAAGGCGGTGAACGACGAGCAGGAAGCCTCGAAGTAACTCCATGACGCCGGCGGCGGCCCGCGCGGCCGCCGCTCCGGTTCACTGCGACAGCTACAGGATGCGGCCATGCGCTTGCTCAACGATATTTCCCTCTCCGCCATCAATGCCGGTTTCGTCACCGTGCTGGTGGGTTTCACCAGCTCCGCGGTGCTGGTGTTCCAGGCCGCCCAGGCCCTGGGGGCGACGCCCGCCCAGATCGGCTCATGGATGCTCGCCCTGTGCATCGGCATGGGTGTCACCGGCATCGCCCTGTCCCTGCGCTACAAGGCACCCATCGCCATCGCCTGGTCGACCTCCGGCGCGGCGATCCTGGCCAGCGGCGCCTCCGGCATTTCCCTGGAGCAAGCCACCGGCGCCTTCATCGTCTGCGGCCTGCTGATCGCCCTGTGCGGGTTCAGCGGCTGGTTCGAACGGATCGTCCAGCGCATCCCGCAGGCCATCGCCTCGGGTATGCTCGCCGGCATCCTGCTGCGCTTCGGCCTGGATGCCTTCGCCGCCATGCAGAGCCAGTTCAGCCTGGTGTTCACCATGTTCATCGCCTACCTGCTGGCTCGCCGCCTGCTGCCCCGCTATGCGGTGATGGCGCCGCTGCTGGTCGGCATCGCCATCGCCGCCAGTCGCGGCCAGCTGGACTTCGCCGGCGTCGAGCCGAGCCTGACCCGTCCCGAATGGGTCACTCCGGAATTTTCCCTGCAGGCCATGATCGGCATCGCCCTGCCGCTGTTCGCCGTGACCATGGCCTCGCAGAACCTGCCCGG
Source organism: Pseudomonas sp. SP16.1 (assembly GCF_052682975.1). NCBI lineage: Bacteria > Pseudomonadati > Pseudomonadota > Gammaproteobacteria > Pseudomonadales > Pseudomonadaceae > Pseudomonas > Pseudomonas sp. SP16.1. The sequence goes on along the minus strand of NZ_JBQYFZ010000001.1, from coordinate 5,087,893 downwards.
ACTCACCGTGCTGCGCGCCTCCGGCTATCAGACGTCCAGCTCCCCGCTGATCGGCTGGACCGGCCTCGCCACCACGCTGCTGGCCCCCTTCGGCGCCTATGCACTGAACCTGGCGACCATCACCGCCGCCATCTGTACCGGCCGCGAGGCTCACGAGGACCCGGGCCGGCGCTATACGGCGGCGGTTGCCGCCGGCTTCTTCTACCTGCTGGTAGGACTGTTCGGCAGCGCCATCGGCGCCCTGTTCCTGGCCTTCCCCCGCGAGCTGATCCTGGCCATCGCCGGCCTGGCGCTGCTCGGCACCATCGGCAACGGCCTGGCCAGCGCCCTGCAGGAGGAGAAACACCGCGAAGCCGCGCTGATCACTTTTCTAGTCACCGCCTCGGGGGTGACCCTGCTGGGCGTCGGCTCGGCGTTCTGGGGCATGCTGGCCGGCGGCCTGGCCATCCTGCTGCAGACCCGGCCAGGCCTGCCCCAGTGGCTGCCGCGCCTACGCGGCAAGCCCCAGGAATCGCGCGATTGATCGCCACGGCGCCCATCGGCGTACTCGACTCGGGGCTTGGTGGCCTGTCGCTGCTGCCGGCCCTGCACGCGGAACTGCCGCAGGAAAGCCTGTGCTACGTGGCCGACTCGGGCAACGCGCCTTATGGCGACCGATGCGCCAGCTGGATAACCGAACGCTCGGCGCAGATCATCCGCTTCCTCGAGCGCCAGGGCTGCAAGGCCGTGGTTATCGCCTGCAACACCATCACCGCGGTCGCGGTGGAACGACTGCGGCGCCGTTTCGACATTCCCATCATCGCCATCGAACCGGCGATCAAGCCGGCCGTTGCCCTGAGCCGTAGCGGCGTCGTCGCCGTCCTGGCGACCACCAGGACCCTGGGCAGCGACAGCCTGCAGCGGCTGCGCGAACGTCATGGCGATGGCAGGCGGATACTCTTCGTGCCCTGCCCGGGCCTGGCCGACCACGTCGAGCGGGGTGAGCTGCACTCACCCGGCCTGCTGGCACAGCTGCGCGACCTGCTGACCCCGGCCCTGGAACAGGGGGCCGACACCCTGGTACTGGGCTGCACCCACTACCCCTTCCTGATCGACGCCATTGCCGAAGTCGCAGGATCGCAGGTGCGCATCATCGACCCATCGCCGGCGGTGGCCGCCGAGGTGAGACGGCGGCTGGCCGCCAGCGGCACGCTCAACCCAGGCCGGCAACGGGGCAGGATAACGCTGTGGAGCAGCGCCTCGGCGGCGAAGTCCCGGCACCTGGCCGGCCGGCTGAGCGGCCTGCACGTCGCGGCGCAGCTGCTCCCGCCGCTACCCTAGACCGGCTCAGGTTCGCCCGTGGTACAGGTCGAGTTCCGGACAGGCACGTGCACTCTGCTCGATCCGCGCCGCGATATCGGCCACCGTCACGCGGCTCAGCTCTGCTTCCAAGGCGGCAACAGCGGCGTCGATCTTTTCCTGCAGTACCGGCTGGATGTACCGGCCCACCGCACAGCCTTCGTCGGGGGAAGCCCGGTGCAAGGTGAATAGCGGCACGCGTTCGACCGCCTGGTAAATATCCAGCAAGCTGATGCTGTCGGCCGGTCTGGCCAGCAGCGCACCGCCGCCCTGCCCCAGCTGAGACGTGGTGAAACCGGCCTCGTTGAGCATCGACAGGATGCGGCGGATCACCGAGGCATTGGTGCTGGCGCTCTTGGCGATGATTTCCGATGGAAGGGGTTCATTTTCATGAATGGCCAATCCAGTGAGGATATGTACTGCAACTGCGAACCGAGTACTGGCTGGCATCTACAAGTTTCCTGAGTGGGTTGTTTAGAGCGAAAGCGTGACACTCGGCCAGAAGATAACCAACCCAGGCTACCGCTCGACCTCGTCACCAAGCGTCTCGATTGCGACACCAGATCACTTAGCGCCCATAGAACTAGAGACGTTCTACGCCAGGTTAAAGCTGACCAGCAAATCAATAACCTAAGTCTTTGGTCCAATGCCCCTGGGTGCGTCCCTTGCCATTGGCCCAGCAAAGACGCCAGGGCGCTGGAGCGCGTGCCGCGGCCTCTTGCCATCGGGAAGTGACGACCTTGCATGACGGCGGGTGCCCCTCGGCCATCTTCATGCCCCGGGCATTTCCCATGGCGCGCTCGAGCAGCAGGGTGTTGTTCGCGCCCTGAGCGTGGCGCAGTTGGTCGACCACCTCGACGCCCGGTGCGAAGCAGCATTGCAGTTCACCGTCAAGCGCGCCGGCCCACCAAGGTGGCCCACGGCGCCAGGTTGTCACCGGCAAGATCGGCGGCTTGCCGCAGGCGCAGGAGGTGGGTCCGCGTGGTCAAGCCGCTCGACGTGCGCGGGAGCATCGAGCGGCTGCGGGCCCTGCCGGCCGATCGAAGAAGGTCAACGGCCGGTGCGAGCGAGGCGCCGGCAACGTGCGGCGGCAGTCAGCCGCGGGTGGCGGAACGCCAGGACGTATCCCGCCAGCGCTCCGGCGCCACTGAGCGCCTCAGCCCGCCTCGTTCAACAGATCGTGCAGCTCGACGAACTGCTGGGTCAGCTTGTGCCGCGCATCCAGATGGATCAGCGGCGTGCACACCTGGTGCGATTCGCGCATCTTCACCGAGCTCATCAGGTTGACCGGCAGCACCGGCAGCCCCTCGGCGATCAGCTCGTCGAGCAACTGCTGGGGCAAGGTTGCGCGCGGCTGGAACTGGTTGACCACTATGCCCTCCACCTCCAGCGCCTCGTTGTGATCGTCCTTGAGCTCCTCGATCTCGGCCAACAGGCCATAGAGTGCGTTGCGCGAAAAGCTGTCGCAATCGAAGGGGATCAGCACGCGGTCGGCGGCTATCAGCGCGGAAACCGTGTAGAAATTCAGCGCCGGCGGAGTATCCAGATAGATGTGGTCGTAGTCCTCGGCCAGCTCGTCGAGCAGTTTGCGCAACTTGTTGATCTTGTGCTTCTGCTCCAGCTTCGGCTGCAGCTCGGCCAGCTCGGCGGTGGCGGTGACCAGGTGCAGGTTGTCGAACGGCGTCTCGTAGATGTCCACCTTGCCCTTCTTGGCGAAGGGGCCGCTGGCCAGGGTCTGCTTGAAGAAGTCGGCGATGCCCATGGGAATGTCCTCGCCGGTCAGGCCGGTGAGGTAATGGGTCGAGTTGGCCTGGCTGTCGAGATCGATCAGCAGGGTGCGATAGCCCTGGGCCGCGCTGACCGCGGCGAGATTGCAGGCGATGCTGGACTTGCCCACGCCGCCTTTCTGGTTGAACACCACACGCCGCATCTCACACCTCCCTGAGCCTCAGATGGCCTTGGATTCTATGCAAAGCCCGTGACAAGCGCGAGGAGCTTGCCCGGCCGATAGCAAAGAGGCCGCTTGCGCGGCCTCTGTTCTGCTTACTGGTGATACTGCGCCGACAACTCGTGCACCGCTTCGAAGAAGGCGCCGGCGTGGGCCGGGTCGACTTCCGGGGTGATGCCGTGGCCGAGGTTGAATACATGACCGCTGCCGCTGCCGTAGGCAGCGAGGATGCGCGCCACCTCGGCGCGGATCGCCGCCGGGTTGGCGTACAGCACGCTCGGGTCCATGTTGCCCTGCAGCGCCACCTTGGCCCCGACGCGCGCACGGGCGCTGCCGATATCGCAGGTCCAGTCCAGGCCCAGTGCCTCGGCGCCGCTATCGGCCATGGACTCCAGCCACAGGCCGCCGCCCTTGGTGAACAGGATCACCGGTACACGGCGGCCGTCGTGCTCGCGGATCAGGCCCGTGACTATCTTCTGCATATAGGCCAGGGAGAATTCCTGGTAGGCCGCCGCCGACAGCGAACCGCCCCAGGAATCGAAGATCTGCACCGCCTGGGCGCCGGCCTTGATCTGCCCGTTGAGGTAGGCGGTGACCGCCTGGGCCAGCTTGTCGAGCAGCGCGTGCATGGCCTGCGGGTTGTCGTAGAGCATGGCCTTGGACTTGCGAAAATCCTTGCTGGAGCCGCCCTCGACCATATAGGTCGCCAGGGTCCAGGGGCTGCCGGAGAAGCCGATCAACGGCACGCGGCCGTTCAGTTCGCGACGGATGGTGCGCACCGCGTCCATCACGTAGCCCAGGTCCTGTTCGGCATCCGGTACCGGCAGCGCCTCGATATCGGCCAGACTGCCGATCACCTTCTTGAACCGCGGACCCTCGCCGGTCTCGAAGTACAGGCCCTGGCCCATGGCGTCGGGGATGGTGAGGATGTCGGAGAAGAGGATCGCCGCGTCCAGCTGCGGGTAGCGGTCCAGCGGCTGGATGGTGACTTCGCAGGCCAGCTCCGGGTTCTTCATCAGGTTGACGAAGTTGCCCGCCTTGGCGCGGGTGGCGCGGTATTCCGGCAGGTAACGACCGGCCTGACGCATCATCCACACCGGGGTGACGTCCACGGGTTGCTTGAGCAGGGCGCGAAGGAAGCGATCGTTCTTCAGGGCGGTCATGGCAGAGTCCTAGAAAAAAGTGCGGGCATTTTCGCAGAGCGCAAAACAAAAGGCACGGCGAGCGCCGTGCCTTTTGTCCATCGGGTCAATTTGTCGCGGGCAGGCCCTGACGAAATCGATCAGACGCCCAGATAGTCGAGGATACCTTCGGCAGCATTGCGCCCCTCGAAGATCGCCGTCACCACCAGGTCGGAACCGCGCACCATGTCGCCGCCGGCGAAGATCTTCGGGTTGCTGGTCTGGTGCTTGAACTGGGCCTGCTCCGGCGCCACCACGCGGCCCTGGCTGTCGGTCTGGATCTCGAACTGCTCGAACCAGGGCGCCGGGCTCGGACGGAAACCGAAGGCGATCAATACGGCCTCGGCCGGGATGATCTCCTCGGAGCCCGGGATCGGCTCGGGGCTGCGGCGGCCGCGGGCATCCGGCTCGCCGAGACGGGTCTCGACCACCTTGACGCCTTCCACCTTATCCTCACCCACAATCGCAATAGGCTGGCGGTTGAACAGGAACTTCACGCCCTCTTCCTTGGCGTTCTTCACTTCCTTGCGCGAGCCCGGCATGTTCTCTTCATCGCGGCGGTAGGCACAGGTCACCGCCTTGGCGCCCTGACGGATGGAGGTGCGGTTGCAGTCCATCGCGGTGTCGCCACCGCCGAGCACCACCACGCGCTTACCCTTCATGTCGACGAAGTCTTCCGGCGACTTCTCGAAACCCAGGTTGCGGTTGACGTTGGCGATCAGGAAGTCCAGCGCATCGTGCACGCCCGGCAGGTCTTCGCCGGGGAAGCCGCCCTTCATGTAGGTGTAGGTGCCCATGCCCATGAACACGGCATCGTACTCATCCAGCAGCTGCTGCATGGTCACGTCCTTGCCGATCTCGGTGTTCAGGCGGAACTCGATGCCCATGCCGCTGAACACTTCGCGGCGGCGGCTGAGCACGGTCTTCTCCAGCTTGAACTCGGGGATGCCGAAGGTCAGCAGACCGCCGATCTCCGGGTTCTTGTCGAACACCACCGGGGTCACGCCGTTGCGCACCAGCACGTCGGCGCAGCCCAGGCCAGCCGGGCCGGCGCCGATCACCGCGACACGCTTGCCGGTCGGCTTGACCTTGGACATGTCCGGGCGCCAGCCCATGGCAAACGCCGTGTCGGTGATGTACTTCTCCACCGAACCGATGGTCACCGCACCGAAGCCGTCGTTGAGGGTGCAGGCACCCTCGCACAGGCGATCCTGCGGGCACACGCGGCCGCAGACTTCCGGCAGGGTGTTGGTCTGGTGCGAGAGCTCGGCGGCGGCGAGGATGTTGCCCTCGGACACCAGCTTGAGCCAGTTCGGAATGAAGTTGTGCACCGGGCACTTCCATTCGCAGTAGGGGTTGCCGCAGCCCAGGCAGCGGTGCGCCTGGTCTGCAGCTTGCGCCGGCTTGAAGTTGTCGTAGATCTCGACGAATTCCTTCTTGCGCTGACGCAGCAGTTTCTTCTTCGGGTCTTTGCGCCCGACTTCGATGAACTGGAAGTCGTTATTCAGACGTTCAGTCATTGCATTACCTCATCAAACCACTTCAGGCGCATTCTTATTGCGGGTTGGCACGGGTGCTGGACAGCAGCGACTTCAGGCTCGCGGCTTTCGGCTTGACCAGCCAGAACTTGCGCAGATAGTCGTCCAGGTTTTCCAGCAGGTTGCGACCCCATTCGCTGGCGGTTTCCTCGACGTATTCGGCGAGGACGCGCTGCAGGTGGCTACGGTAGGCCTCCATGGCTTCGCTGTTGATGCGCTGGATTTCCACCAGCTCGTGGTTGACGCGGTCGTAGAAGCCGTTGTCCAGGTCGAGCACGTAGGCGAAGCCGCCAGTCATGCCGGAACCGAAGTTGTAGCCGGTCTTGCCCAGCACGCAGACGAAGCCGCCGGTCATGTACTCGCAGCAGTGGTCGCCCACACCTTCCACCACCGCATGGGCGCCGGAGTTGCGCACGGCGAAACGCTCGCCGGCAGTGCCGGCGGCGAACAGCTTGCCGCCGGTGGCGCCATACAGGCAGGTGTTGCCGATGATGGCCGAGTCCTGGGTGGCGAACGGGCTGCCCTTGGGCGGCACTATCACCAGCTTGCCGGCGGTCATGCCCTTGCCGACGTAGTCGTTGGCGTCGCCTTCCAGGTGCAGGTTGAGGCCACCGGCGTTCCACACGCCGAAGCTCTGCCCCGCAGTGCCCTTGAAGCGGAAGGTGATCGGCGCGTCGTTCATGCCCTGGTTGCCGTGCAGCTTGGCGATCTCGCCGGACACCCGCGCACCGATGGAGCGGTCGCAGTTGCAGATGTCCAGCGCGAACTCGCCGCCGCTGCGGCCGTCGATGGCCGACCTGGCCAGCTCGACCATCTTCTCGGCCAGCTCACCCTGGTCGAACGGCGGGTTCTTCTCCACCTGGCAGAACTGCGGCTTGTCGGCCGGGATATGCGCGCTGGCGAGCAGCGGCGACAGGTCCAGGTTGCCCTGCTTGGCGGTCTCGCCCGGCAGCATCTCGAGCAGATCGGTGCGCCCGATCAGCTGCTCCAGGCTCGACACGCCGAGCTTGGCCAGCCACTCGCGGGTTTCCTCGGCGACGTAGGTGAAGAAGTTCATCACCATCTCGACGGTGCCGATGAAGTGGTCCTTGCGCAGCTTGTCGTTCTGCGTGGCCACGCCGGTGGCGCAGTTGTTCAGGTGGCAGATGCGCAGGTACTTGCAGCCCAGGGCGATCATCGGCGCGGTGCCGAAGCCGAAGCTCTCGGCGCCGAGGATGGCCGCCTTGATCACGTCGAGGCCGGTCTTCAGGCCGCCGTCGGTCTGCACCCGCACCTTGCCGCGCAGGTCGTTGCCGCGCAGGGTCTGGTGGGTTTCGGCCAGGCCCAGCTCCCAGGGCGCGCCGGCGTAGCGGATGGAGGTCAGCGGCGAGGCGCCGGTGCCGCCGTCGTAGCCGGAGATGGTGATCAGGTCGGCATAGGCCTTGGCCACGCCGGCGGCGATGGTGCCGACACCGGCCTCGGCCACCAGCTTGACCGACACCAGCGCGGCCGGGTTGACCTGCTTGAGGTCATAGATCAGCTGCGCCAGGTCCTCGATCGAGTAGATGTCGTGGTGCGGCGGCGGCGAAATCAGGGTCACGCCCGGCACCGCGTAGCGCAGGCGAGCGATCAGGCCGTTGACCTTGCCGCCCGGCAGCTGGCCGCCCTCGCCGGGCTTGGCGCCCTGGGCCACCTTGATCTGCAGCACCTCGGCGTTGACCAGGTACTCGGGGGTGACGCCGAAACGGCCAGTGGCCACCTGCTTGATCTTCGAGCTGCGCACGGTACCGTAGCGGGCCGGGTCTTCGCCGCCCTCGCCGGAGTTGGAGCGCGCGCCCAGGCGGTTCATCGCCTCGGCGATGGCCTCATGAGCCTCCGGCGACAGCGCGCCGAGGGAGATGCCGGCGGAGTCGAAGCGCTTGAGGATGGCCTCCAGCGGCTCGATCTGATCCAGCGCCAGCGGCTGCTCGGCGGTCTTGACCTTGAGCAGGTCGCGGATCATCGACACCGGGCGGTTGTCCACCAGCGCCGAGTATTCCTTGTACTTCTCGTAGCTGCCCTGCTGCACGGCGTCCTGCAGGGTGCGCACCACGTCCGGGTTGTAGGCGTGGTATTCGCCGCCATAGACGAACTTGAGCAGGCCGCCCTGCTGGATGGCCTTGCGGTTGTTCCAGGCCTCGGCCGACAGCAGCTTCTGTTCGCTCTCGATGTCGACGAAACGCGCGCCCTGGATGCGGCTGGCGACGCCGCGGAAGCACAGCTCGGTGACCTCGTCGGCCAGGCCGACGGCCTCGAACAGCTGCGCGCCGCGGTAGGAGGCGACGGTGGAGATGCCCATCTTCGAGAGGATCTTCAGCAGGCCCTTGGAGATGCCCTTGCGATAGTGCTTGAACACCTCGTACAGATCGCCCAGCACTTCGCCGGTGCGGATCAGGTCGCCCAGCACTTCATAGGCGAGGAACGGATACACCGCCGAGGCACCGAAGCCCAGCAGTACCGCATAGTGATGCGGATCGCGCGCGGTGGCGGTCTCGACCAGGATGTTGCAGTCGCAGCGCAGGCCTTGTTCGGTCAGGCGGTGATGCACGGCGCCGGTGACCAGCGCGGCATGCGCCGGCAGCTTGCCCGGGGCGATGTGGCGGTCGCTCAGCACCAGCAGCACCTTGCCGCTGCGCACCGCTTCCTCGGCCTGGTCGGCCATGTTGCGCACGGCGGCTTCCAGGCCGATCGACTCGTCGTAGTTCATGTCGATGACATGACGGTCGAAGCCCGGACGCTCCAGGTTCATCAGCGCGCGCCACTTGGCCGGGGAGATCACCGGGCTGCTGAGGATGACGCGGGTAGCGTGCTCGGGCGACTCCTGGAAGATGTTGCGCTCGGCACCGAGGCAGATCTCCAGGGACATGACGATGGCTTCGCGCAGCGGGTCGATCGGCGGGTTGGTGACCTGGGCGAACTGCTGGCGGAAATAGTCGTAGGGCGAGCGCACGCGCTGGCTGAGTACCGCCATCGGGGTGTCATCGCCCATCGAGCCGACCGCCTCCTGGCCCTGCTCGCCGAGCGGACGCAGCACCTGGTCACGCTCCTCGAAGGTGACCTGGAACATCTTCATGTACTGCTTGAGCTGGTCCGGGTCGTAGAAGGGCGAGCCGTGGTCGCGGTCTTCCAGGGTGGCCTGGATGCGCTGGGCATGCTTGCGCAGCCACTGCTTGTAGGGGTGGCGCGACTTCAGGCGATTGTCGATGTCGTCGGTGGACAGCACCTGGCCGGTCTCGGTATCGACGGCGAGGATCTGCCCCGGGCCGACGCGGCCCTTGGCGATGACGTCTTCCGGCTGGTAGTCCCACACGCCGATTTCCGACGCCAGGGTGATGTAGCCGTTGCTGGTGGTGACCCAGCGCGCCGGACGCAGACCGTTACGGTCGAGCAGGCAGACGGCATGGCGACCATCGGTCAGCACCACGCCGGCCGGACCGTCCCAGGGCTCCATGTGCATGGAGTTGTATTCGTAGAACGCGCGCAGGTCGGCGTCCATGGTCTCGACGTTCTGCCAGGCCGGCGGAATGATCATGCGCACGCCGCGGAACAGGTCGATGCCGCCGGTGACCATCAGCTCGAGCATGTTGTCCATGCTCGAGGAGTCGGAGCCGACGCGGTTGACCAGCGGGCCGAGCTCTTCCAGATCGGGGATCAGCTCGTTGGCGAACTTCAGGCGGCGTGCTTGGGCCCAGTTGCGGTTACCGGTGATGGTGTTGATCTCGCCATTGTGGGCGAGGAAGCGGAACGGCTGCGCCAGCGGCCATTTCGGCAGGGTGTTGGTGGAGAAGCGCTGGTGGAACACGCAGATGGCGGTCTGCAGGCGCTCGTCGCCCAGATCCGGGTAGAACTGCTGCAGGTCCGCCGGCATCATCAGGCCTTTGTAGATGATGGTCTTGGCCGAGAAGCTGCAGATGTAGTGATCGGCGTCGGCGGCGTTGGCCACCGAGGAACGACGACGGGCGCTGAACAGCTTGATGGCGAACTGCTGATCGGACAGCCCTTCGCCACCGACGAACACCTGCTCGATGATCGGCAGACGCTCCAGCGCCAGTTGGCCGAGCACGCTGGTGTCGATCGGCACCTTGCGCCACCCGATCAGCTGCAGACCGGCAGCGAGGATCTCGCGGTTCATGTTCTCGCGCGCGGCCTCGGCCTTGGCCGGGTCCTGGTTGAAGAACACCATGCCCACGGCATACTGCGCCGGCAGTGCGACGCCGAAAGACTCCTGGGCCACGGCGCGCAGGAACAGATCCGGTTTTTGGATCAGCAGACCACAGCCGTCACCGGTCTTGCCGTCGGCGTTGATGCCGCCGCGGTGGGTCATGCAGGTAAGGGCCTCAATGGCGGTCTGCAGCAGATGATGGCTCGCCTCACCTTGCATATGGGCGATCAAGCCGAAGCCGCAGTTATCCTTGAACTCATCAGGACGGTACAAACCTGCTTTCATAGGGGAAACTCTCACCAGGCTGCCTAAACATCAGGCAAAATTACTTTCTAATTCAATCACTTACCATACACGCACAGGCATGCACCAGCTTTGCGCAGGCAAAAGGGAGGTCATTGTACATATCCACCCAGGCCGTCACAAATCTTCGTGACGAGACAATGAAACGTTATGTCGCGATATCGAAGGATAAGACCGCGAGGTCGTGCTAACGACCAGGCGGTCATCCGGGTCTAGCGGCGCATTTCCTGCTGGATGCTGCCCAGGGTGCGCGGCCAGGGTTTGCCGGCCTGCAGCTTGGCCGGCAGCGTCTTGATTGCCGCCTGAGCGGCATCGCGACTGGCGAAACTGCCGTAGGTCACGACGAACAGCGGCTGCCCCTGATGCACCTTGCGGAAGTAGTGATACTCGCCGCCCCCTTCACGTACCAGCGCCTGGACATTGGCCTCCGAGCGCGAGCCGAGAATCTGCAGGGCGTAACGCGAAGCCGGCTGCTGGACATACCAGTCGCTCGTCGCCGCACCGCCCTGGGCGGGCTTGACCGGAGCCGAGGCAGGCGCAGAGGCCGGCGCAGCAGGCTTGGCGCCCGCCACCTCCGCGACCTTGGGCACCGCAGGTGCAGGTGCAGGTGCAGGTGCAGGTGCAGGTGCAGGTGCAGGTGCAGGTGCAGCAGCGATTGGAGCGGCCGGCGCCACGACTGTCGAGGGTGCGGGCACGACGGGCGCGGCCGGCGGCTCGAAGTCATCCAGCTCCTCGCCCGCGGCTTCCGCCAGAGGCTGGCGAATCACCGCCTGCGACTCCCCCACCAACGGCAGAGGCAGCGGCTGACTGGCGCCGGCGAACTCGATGGCCGGCGCCTTGCTCTCGGTCGCAGGCGTCTCGGCAGCCGCCTCGACTACCGGCGCCGGAGCGGCGGCCTGCAGCGAAAGCGGCGCGGTGATCTCCGCCGTGGCCGGCGCCTGCGCCTCGTGCCCCTGCATCAGCCACGCCGCAGCGACGCCGATCAGCACCACCGCCAGCGCCAGCAGATGCTTCTTCGGCAAGGTGAAGCCAGAACCCGCGCCACGCCCGGCGGCACGCTGCGCCAGCATCTGCTCCACCAGCAGATCGCGCGCTTCCTGGTTGATCGCACCCGGCCACCCCTGGGCCCGCCGATGAATCTCTTCGATCTGCTCGTCGCTCAGCACTTCGAGGCTCTGACCAGCCCCCTCGAGACGCTGCGCGAGGTACTCACGAGTTTCCTCCTCGCTGTACGGCTGCAACTCGATGGCGTGATAGCACTCCTCGCCATCGGCGAGCACCTCCAGGCGCTCCAACAGCTCCGGCTCGGCGAAGAGGAACAGGTGCGGACGCCCCTCGCCATTGCCGGCCGCCAGCGTCAATACGGACTGCAGCGCGGCATCGTCGAGCTGATCGGCATCGTCGATCAGCAGGTAGACCTCCTGGCCGGTCAGCGCGAGTTGCTCCACCTGCGCCAAGATGGAACGTACGTCGGCCTGGGCAACGGACAGCCCCTGGGCAATCTGCCGCAACAGGGCGTCGCTGCCGCTCACACCTTGCGCCAGCACGACACTCTGCACAGCCTGCTTGTTGGTGCTGGCGACCAGCGCCTGGCGCAGCAGGGTCTTGCCGCTGCCTTGCGGGCCAACCACCGCCAACAGCAGTTGGCTATAGCGCGCCAGGTGGTGCAACTGTCCGAGCACCGGCTTGCGTTGCGCGGGAAAGAACTTGAATCCGGGCACACGCGGCGCAAAGGGATCGTGATTGAACTGGTAATGCGCCAGGAAGGCTTCGTCAGCATGCAGACTGGTCATGATCACTCTTCAAGCGTTGAACGACTGAGCCAACGCGGCGTAGTCGGTGCGCAGCGTGGCGTCGAGAATCTCGCGGGGATAGTCGGCGATGACCACGGCCTCGCCCAGGCGCTTGAGCAGCACCAGACGCAACTGGCCATCGAGCACCTTCTTATCCACCGCCATATGTTCGAGAAACTGCGCCGGGGTCATGTCCTGCGGCGGCACCACCGGCAAGCCGGCTGCCTGGAGCAGACGGACGCCGCGGTCACGCTCGGCCGCAGACAGCCAGCCCAGGCGATGAGACATTTCCAGCGCCATCACGGTGCCCGCGGACACCGCCTCGCCGTGCAACCACACACCGTACCCCTGCTCGGTCTCGATGGCATGACCGAAGGTATGACCGAGATTCAGCGTCGCCCGCACGCCGGACTCGCGCTCGTCGGCACCGACCACCCGCGCCTTGGCCGCACAGGACCGCTCGATGGCGTAGGTCAGCGCCGCCTGATCCAGGGCACGCAAGGCCGGCATGTTCTGCTCGAGCCAGCCAAGGAACGGCTCGTCACAGATCAGGCCGTACTTGATCACCTCCGCCAGTCCGGCGGAGAGCTCACGCGCGGGCAAGGTGTTCAGACTTGCCGTATCGATCAGCACCGCCTTTGGCTGGTAGAAGGCGCCGACCATGTTCTTGCCCAGCGGGTGGTTGATCCCGGTCTTGCCGCCGACCGAGGAATCGACCTGCGACAGCAGGGTGGTCGGCACCTGGATGAAATCCACGCCGCGCTGGTAACAGGCCGCGGCGAAACCGGCCATGTCGCCGATCACCCCGCCACCCAGGGCGACCACCGTGGTGCGCCGGTCATGGCGCGCCGTCAGCAGACCATCGAAGATCAGCTGCAGGGTCTCCCAGTTCTTGAACGCCTCGCCGTCCGGCAACACCACCGAGGCCACATTGAACCCCGCCAAGGACTGCAGCAGGCCCTGCAGATAAAGCGGCGCGACGGTTTCATTGGTCACCACCGCCACCTGCCGCCCGCCTATATGCCGTGCCAGCAACTCGGGCTGGGACAACAGACCACTGCCGATATAGATGGGATAGCTGCGCTCGCCGAGTTCAACGTGAAGAGTCTGCATGAGGCCCCCAGAATCAAAAGGGCTCTAGGATAGCGCAGTTCGCCCCGCGCTTTAACGGGGCGACAAGGCTTCCAGGCGCGCCAGGATTTCCTGCACCACCATGCGCGGTGGGCGCTCGTCCGTTTCGATGACGATATCGGCGACCTCCCGGTACAACGGATCGCGCACCGCCATCAAATCCCGCAGCACCTGGGCCGGGTTGGCCGTACGCAACAGGGGACGATTGCGATCGCGCGAAGTGCGGTCGATCTGCTGCTCCACCGAGGTATGCAGATAGACCACGCGCCCCCCGGCATGCAGCGCCTGGCGGTTCTCCGGACGCATCACCGCGCCGCCGCCGGTGGCGAGCACCAGGCCGTCCTGCAGCGACAGCTCGGCGATCACCGCCTGCTCCCGCTCGCGAAAACCCTGCTCCCCCTCGACATCGAAGATCCAGGGAATATCGGCACCGGTGCGCTGCTCGATCTCCTTGTCGGAGTCCTTGAAGGGCAAACGCAGTTCTTTAGCAAGCAAACGCCCGATGGTGCTCTTTCCAGCTCCCATCGGGCCAACGAGGATTACATTCCGCACTTAGGTCATCGGTTCACGGCAATGGCTTGGTTGTTCATGATGCGCGGAGTGAGGAAAACCAGCAACTCGGCCTTGTTGTCGGTGACGATATCGCGGCGGAACAACCGCCCGAGATAAGGCAGGTCGCCGAGGAAAGGAACCTTCTCGACCGCCTTGGTCTGGGTATTGGAGAACACGCCACCGAGCACGATGGTCTCGCCATCGTTGACCAGCACCTTGGCATTGACCTCGTTCTTGTTGATCGGTGGCACGCCATTCAGGGCGCGAGCAAAGTCGGGCGCATCCTTGGTGACCTTGACCTCCATGATGATGCGGTTGTCCGGGGTGATCTGGGGTGTCACCTCCAGGGACAGCGCGGCCTCCTTAAACATAGTCTCCGTCGCGCCACTGGAAGCGGCCTGCTGGTAGGGAACCTCCTGGCCTTTGAGGATCTTGGCCGTCTCCTTGTCCGAGGTCACGACCTTGGGCTGGGAAACGATCTCGCCATTACCGGTTTTTTCCATGGCCGAGAGTTGCAGGTCCAAGGTCACATTGTCCGTCAGGAAGCCGATGCCGATACCCGAGGTGCTGCCGACCACACCCATGTCGACGAAGGGCACAGGCGAAACACCGTCCTCCAGCGTGAAGTCACCCACCGTATCGGTACCCGGCAGGAATGCCTGCCCCTCGTCGAACGAGGTAGCGCCATCCTTGCCGTAAACGCTCCAGTTCCCACGAGTATGCGCTCCGCCCCAACGCACACCCAAGGCCTTGTCGTAGTCCACGTTGGCCTCGACGATGCGCGCCTCGATCATCACCTGACGCACAGGGATATCGAGCTGGGCGACGATACGGCGCAATTCGTCCAGACGCTCCTGAGTCTGGTAGGCAATGATGCTGTTGGTACGGTCGTCGACGGTAATCGAGCCGCGGGTATCGGCCGCCCCCTCGGCCCCGGTCACCGACTGGAACAGCTTGGCCATGTCGGAGGCTTTGGCGTAGTTGACCTGAATCAGCTCGCGACGCAGCGGTGCCAGTTCGGCGATCTGCTTCTGCGCCTCGAGCTCCTGGCGCTCGCGCGCCGCGATCTCGTCGGCCGGAGCGACCAGCAGCACGTTGCCGACCTGACGCTTGTCCAGGCCCTTGGTCTTGAGCACCAGATCCAGGGCCTGATCCCAGGGCACGTTCTGCAACCGCAGGGTGATATTGCCGGCGACCGTGTCGCTGGCGACCAGGTTCAGGTCGGTGAAATCGGCGATCAACTGAAGTACCGAGCGGACGTCGATATCCTGGAAGTTGAGCGACAGCTTCTCTCCGGTGTAAGCGAAACGCTCGGCCTTGCGGCGTTCGGCATCATCCTGGGTAAGCGGCTTCACGCTCAAGGTCAGCTTGTTGTCGGTCTGGTACGCCAGATAGTCGTAAAGACCCGTCGGCTCGATCAGGATGCTGGTCTTGTCTGCATTGGCGGTAGCGCTGACGAACTGCACCGGCGTCGCGAAGTCCTTCACGTCCAGGCGCACGCGCAGTGCATCGGGCAATTGCGTCTTGGCGAAGTCGAGACGGATCTTTCCGCCCTGCTCCTGGATGTCCGGACTCACGGATGCATCGGAGAGCGTGATGACCACATTGCCTTCACCTTGTTCACCACGTTGAAAATCGATGCTGCTCACCGACTTCGATTGCACGCCATAAACCTTGCTGGCCGGTACCGCAGCCGGCGCTTGCGGCGCCGCCGCGACAGGGCGAAGTGCGGAACCGGAAGCGCTCTCGCCCACCAGCACGAAGAGGTTATTACCCTCGACCCGGGTGCTGTAGGGCGCCAGCGCAGTGAGATTGACGATCAGGCGCGTACGGTCCTTGGCTTCGACGACGGTAACGCTACGGGCGTTGCCGACACCGAGTTCCTTGTTCTTGACCCCCAGCTTGTTGGCCACTCCCGGCAAGTCCAACGCGATGCGGGCAGGCTGCTCGATGGTATAGCCGCGCGGAGCGGCAACGGGTTCGTCGAAAGACAGCTTCAGCTCGACGCGGTCACCCGGAAGGCTGGCCACATCCAGCGCCTGCAGGTTAGCCGCCAAAGTTGCGGAGGACAGCAAGGTTGCCAGCAAGGCAACGCTCAGACGTGACAGGGAGCCGTTCATATTCATATTCCGTTGGGCAGACAGATTATTTATTTTCATACTCGCTTCGCTCCCTCAAGAGCGCTCCTTCAAGGAAAGGCTACGCGGCCGCTCCAGCCAGCCACCCTCCCCATCCGGAACGATTTCGACCACGTCCACCTTGGATTCGTCGATAGCGAGAATCTTGCCGTGATTACGGCCGAGGTAATCGCCGACCTTCACTCGATGCACCCCACCAGCCCCATTGATCAGCGCGAAGAGCCCGGAACTGTTCTCGAGCGTCCCGACCATCACGAAGGTTTCTATGTTGAAACCCTCGAGGAACTGCTTGACGCGGGCCTCGTCTGGCTTGATCTCCTGGGAGCCTTTCTGGCGATTGACCACATCGATTCTGACGGGCGGCTGAAATGGACTGCGCAGCGACGCCGCCCGATAAGTGAAACTCTCATAGGGCTGAAACTTCGGCAGCGGCTCGATCGCCCCCTTTGGCCGTGCATACACTTCGTCCATATAGGCACGCAGATCTGCAAAATCGCCGTTTGAGCCGCAGCCGGACAATGTCACCAGAGCCATGGCCAGACCTAAATGGGAAAGGCGCATTACTGGACCCCCTTGTCATTGTAACGATAGGTCTTGGCCAGTATTTGCATATTCAACCGGCTGGGCGTTTCTCCCTTGGACGGCAACAACTCAAAATCATGCAGCGTAACGATACGCGGCAGGCTGGCCACGCCACTGACGAAAGTCGCCAAATCGTGATAGCTGCCCACCACCCTGATCTGAATGGGCAGCTCGATATAAAATTGCTGGGTAACTTCCGGCAGTAGCTTAATTTCCGAAAATTCCAGACCACTACCCAACCCGGTACGGGTTATGTCCTCTAGGAGACCGGGCACTTCGGTATCACTCGGCAACTGCTTGAGCATCGCCCCAAAGGAAACCTCCATTTCCTTCATCTGCTCTTTATAGGCCTCGAGATTCGCAGCCTGGAAGGCCTTGCTGGAAAACTGTTGCTTCAGCGTTATCTCTTCTTGTTGCTGTCTTTCCAACAAGCCCTGCAGATCCTTTAAATGAAAGTTGTAACCAAGCGCCAGCACTACAATCATTAACAAAAGACCCGCGATGAACTTAACCGCGGCAGGCCATGAGCCGACATTATTGAAGTCAAGGTCATTCAGATCGATATTTCGCAGACCTTCGAGCGACTCACGCACACTCATTTCCCAGCCTCCGTCTCTTCCAGCTGCGGCTGGGTTTGCTGAACAGT
Source organism: Pseudomonas sp. SP16.1 (assembly GCF_052682975.1). Lineage (NCBI taxonomy): Bacteria > Pseudomonadati > Pseudomonadota > Gammaproteobacteria > Pseudomonadales > Pseudomonadaceae > Pseudomonas > Pseudomonas sp. SP16.1. Next base: position 5,070,563 of record NZ_JBQYFZ010000001.1, on the reverse strand, counting down.
CAACTGAAACACGTTCGCCTGGTCCACCGCCCCCGCTGTCACCGCCTTGACCTCGGTCAGATTCGGCGAAGTCAGCCAGTCGGAGCCATCCAGATTACGCATCAGATTGGAGACCCGATTGTTCGACTCCGCCGCGCCGAGAATGGCGATGTTCTTGCCAGTCATCTTGACGCTGGTGAAATACACCCCATCCGGCAGCGTCCTGACCAACTGATCGAATACGCGACCGATGATCGGGCGATTGCCCTGCAGATCCTGAATGATCTTCATCCGCTCCAGCAGTTGCTGGCGACGGGTCTTCAGCTCGCTGATCTCCTTGATACGCGCATCGAGAACGGCGATCTCCTTCTTGATGAAGCCATTGCGTGCGTTCTGATGCTCGATGGCGGCATTGAGCAACTGATCGCCCAGGAACACCGCGCCAGCCGCCACGATGAGCACGCCAGCCAAGCTGACCAGGAAGCGCTGCTTGCGCTCTTCACGCAGCTGCTCGCGCCAGGGAAGTAGGTTGATGCGCGCCATCAGTCGAAACTCCTCATCGCCAGACCACAGGCAATCATCAGTGCGGGGGCATCGCTGGCCAGTGCGCCGGCGTTGACCTTGCTACTCAGCGCCATGTCGGCGAACGGATTGGCCACGAGAGTCTGCGTGCCGATCTTTTGCTGGATCAGCCGATCGAGGTCGGGGATCGATGCGGTGCCGCCCGCCAAGAGGATGTAGTCGACATCATTGAACTGACCGGCCGCGAAGAAGAACTGCAGCGAACGCGAAACCTGCTGCACGACCGCTTCCTTGAACGGTTGCAGCACTTCACTGTCGTAGTCATCCGGAAGTCCGCCCTGCTTCTTGGCCAGGCCAGCTTCCTCGACCGACAGGCCATAGCGGCGCTGAACCTCTTCGGTCAGTTGCTTGCCGCCGAACAGCTGCTCACGGGTATAGATGATGCGGCCGTTGTGCAGCACGCTCAGGGTGGTCATGGTGGCGCCGATATCGACCACCGCCACAGTCAATTCGTCATGCCCGCCGCCCAACTGGGCCTCGAGCAGGCCGTAGGCACGCTCGAGGGCATAGGCCTCGACGTCGACCACCTTGGCGGTCAGCCCGGCGAGCGCCAGGGCGGCTTCGCGCACCTCGACGTTTTCCTTGCGGCAGGCGGCCAACAGCACTTCGACCCTTTCCGGGTTGCGCGCCGCAGGCCCCTGCACCTCGAAATCGATGGCGACTTCTTCGAGCGGATAGGGGATGTACTGGTCGGCTTCGATCTTCAGCTGGTTTTCCAGCTCGTCTTCGGAAAGCCCGGCCTCCATCTCGATGGTCTTGGTGATGACCGCCGAACCCGCCACCGCCACGGCGGCCCCCTTGACCCCGGTCTTGGCCTTGGCCAGCACCCGCGACAATGCCTGACCGACCCCTTCCAGCTCGGCGATGTTCTTCTCCACCACCGCATTCGGCGGAAGCGGCTCGACTGCGTAAGCCTCTACCTTGTAGCGGCTTCCCGAGCGACTCAATTCGAGGAGCTTGACCGAGGTCGAGCTGATATCGATCCCCAGCAGCGTGTTCGCTTTCTTATTGAAGAGCCCTAGCACGACCGTTTTCCTATTGGCATCCGCGACTTACGGACTATTTATGTTTTTCCACATTAAATATCAGTCTTGACAGAAGCGCAAATGGCTACTCGGGAAAAAAACCGCTTATAATGTGATCAGCTTTTCCCTTTTAGCTCTGACTCCTGCTTAACTCATTCTTTTGCTTGGAATTCCGAACATCTTGATACGCCTGCTGAAGTTCTTCTGGTGGTCTTGCGTTGCCGTTTTTTGTGGGCTATTGCTCAGTTTCAGCGGCGCATTTCTTTATCTTAGCCCGACCCTTCCGTCCGTCGAATCGCTGCGCCAGGTGCAGTTGCAGATCCCCCTGCGCGTCTACAGCAGCGATGCCAAGCTGATCGCCGAGTTCGGTGAGATGCGTCGATCGCCGATCCGTTTCGGCGACATCCCGCCGGAATTCATCAGCGCCCTGCTCGCCGCCGAAGACGACAATTTCGCTAATCATTATGGCGTCGACGTGACCAGCCTGATGCGCGCTGCCACGCAATTATTGAAAAGCGGGCAGATCCAGAGCGGCGGCAGCACCATCACCATGCAGGTGGCGAAGAACTTCTTCCTCACCAGCGAGCGCAGCTTCTCGCGCAAGATCACCGAAATTCTCCTGGCCCTGCAGATCGAGCGCGAACTGAGCAAGGACGAGATCCTCGAGCTCTATGTCAACAAGATCTACCTCGGCAATCGCGCCTACGGCATCGAAGCGGCGGCGCAGGTCTATTACGGCAAGTCGATGCGCGAACTGAACCTGGCGCAGATGGCGATGATCGCCGGCCTGCCCAAGGCCCCGTCGCGCTACAACCCGCTGGTCAACCCGACCCGCGCCAAGGAGCGCCGCGACTGGATTCTCGGCCGCCTGTATCGACTCGGGCGCATCGACCAGGCCAGCTACGAGACGGCGCTAGCCGAAGAGGTCGACGCCCGCTACCACGTGCCCGCCCCCGAACTCGGCGCACCCTATATCGCCGAGATGGCCCGCGCGGAAATGGTCGGCCGCTACGGCAGCGAGGCCTACACCGAGGGCTTCAATGTCACTACCACGGTACCCAGCCAGCTGCAGGAGATGGCCAATACCGCCCTGCGCGAAGGCCTGATCAACTACGATCAGCGCCACGGCTACCGCGGCCCGGAGAGCCGCCTGCCCGGCATGACTCGCGATGCCTGGCTCGCCGAACTGGGCAAGTTCCGCAGCATCGGCGGCCTGGAGCCGGCGGTCGTCACCCAGGTGGAGAAAAGCGGGATTCTCGTACTGACCCGCAGCGGCGAGGAACAAGCGCTAGCCTGGGACGACATGAAGTGGGCCCGCCCCTTCCTCGGCACCAACAGCCTCGGCCCGCGCCCGCAGCAACCGGCCGATGTCGCCCAGGTCGGCGACATCGTGCGGGTGCAGCGCCGGGACGACGGCAGCCTGCGCTTCACCCAGGTCCCTGCGGCGCAGGGCGCACTGGTATCCCTCGACCCCAACAGCGGCGCCATCCAGGCGCTGGTCGGCGGTTTCTCCTTCGACCAGAGCAATTACAACCGCGCCGTGCAGGCCAAGCGCCAGCCCGGCTCGAGTTTCAAGCCGTTCATTTACAGCGCCGCGCTGGACAATGGCTATACCGCGGCCACTCTGGTCAACGACGCGCCCATCATCCTCTCCGACGATTACCTGTCACAGAAGTGGCGCCCAAAGAACGACAACAACACCTTCCTCGGCCCGATCCGATTGCGCGAGGCGCTGTACAAGTCGCGCAACCTGGTCTCGATCCGCCTGCTACAGGACATGGGTATCGAGCGCAGCCTGCGCTATATCGAGCGCTTCGGCTTCGAGCCGCAGGACCTGCCGCGCAACCTGTCGCTGGCGCTCGGCACCGCGAGCCTAACGCCCCTGGAGATCGCCGAGGGCTGGGCCAGCTTCGCCAACGGCGGCTACAAGATCGAGCCTTACCTGATCCAGCGTATCGACGACCGCAATGGCAAGCCGCTGTTCCAGGCCAACCCGGCACGGGTGCCGAGCAGCGCGCCGCAGGCGCAAAGCGTGGCACTCGCAGCGAGCGCAGCGGACGATCTTTCGCCGGAACAACCCAAGATCGCCGAACGTATCCTCGACGAGCGCACCGCCTACATCATGACCAGCATGCTGCAGGACGTTATCCGCCGCGGCACCGGCCGGCGCGCCCTGGCACTCGGACGCGACGACCTGGCGGGCAAGACCGGCACCACCAACGAATCCAAGGACAGTTGGTTCTCCGGCTATAACGCCGACTACGTGACCACCGTCTGGACCGGCTTCGACCAGCCGGAAAGCCTCGGCCGCCACGAGTACGGCGGCACCGTGGCGCTGCCGATCTGGATGGACTACATGGGCGCGGCCCTGAAGGATCGCCCCAGCCACCAGCCCACGGAGCCCAAGGGGCTGCTAACCCTGCGCGTCGATCCGCTCAGCGGCCGCGCCGCCGCCCCCGGCACCCCGGACGCCTACTTCGAGCTGTTCAAGAGCGAGGATTCGCCGCCGCCGATGAGCGAGTTCGAGCCCGGCATGGGCGCTCCCGGCAGCCCGCTGCCGGCCGACGAGATGGCGCCGATCGACCTGTTCTAGAACAGGCGACAGGCGCGCTGCAGCCTACCGCCCAGTAGAGCCCAACAAAAAACCCGCCGAGGCGGGTTTTTTGTTGTCATCCGAACGGCTTAGCCGTTGAACACTTCGTCCACCGACTTCAGCGGATAGTGCTTCGGATACGGCAGGGTGGCCACACCGGATTCGATGGCGGCCTTGGCCACGGCATCGCAGACCACGGTGATCAGGCGCTGGTCCATCGGCTTCGGAATGATGTACTCGCGGCCGAACTCCAGCTTGATGCCGCCGTAGGCATCGCACACTTCATGCGGTACCGGCAGCTTGGCCAGATCGCGCAAGGCCAGTGCGGCGGCGATCTTCATCTCCTCGTTGATGCGGGTGGCGCGCACGTCCAGGGCACCGCGGAAGATGAAGGGGAAGCCCAGCACGTTGTTGACCTGGTTCGGGTAGTCGGAGCGACCGGTGGCCATGATCACGTCATTGCGGGTCTCGTGGGCCAGCTCCGGCTTGATCTCCGGATCCGGGTTGGAACAGGCGAAGACGATCGGGTTGGCCGCCATGCGCTTGAGGTCTTCCGGGCTCAGCAGGTTGGCGCCGGACAGGCCGACGAACACGTCCGCGCCGTCGAGGGCTTCGGACAGGGTACGGCGGTCGGTCTCGTGGGCGAACACCGCCTTGTACTGGTTCAGGTCGTCGCGACCGGCGTGAATAACCCCCTTGCGGTCGAGCATGAAGATGTTCTCGACCTTGGCCCCCATGCTCACCAGCAGCTTCATGCAGGAGATGGCCGCAGCGCCAGCGCCGAGGCAGACGATCTTCGCCTCCTCGAGGGTCTTGCCGGCGATTTCCAGGGCGTTGAGCATGCCGGCGGCGGTGACGATGGCGGTGCCGTGCTGGTCATCGTGGAACACCGGGATATCGCATTGCTCGATCAGCGCGCGCTCGATCTCGAAGCATTCGGGGGCCTTGATATCTTCCAAGTTGATGCCGCCGAAGGTGATGGAGATGCGCTTGACGGTGTCGATGAAGGCCTGCGGGCTTTCGGAGTCGACTTCGATGTCGAAAACGTCGATGCCGGCGAAGCGCTTGAACAGCACGCCCTTGCCTTCCATCACCGGCTTGGACGCCAGCGGGCCGAGGTTACCCAGGCCGAGGATCGCGGTGCCGTCGGAAATCACTGCCACTAGGTTGCCCTTACCGGTGTAGCGGTAGGCCAGCTCGGCGTCGCGGGCGATTTCGCGCACCGGCTCGGCGACACCCGGGCTGTAGGCCAGCGACAGGTCGCGGGCGGTGGCGGTGGCTTTGGTCAACTCGACGCTCAGCTTACCGGGGCGCGGCTGGGCGTGATATTCGAGAGCGGCAGTTTTTAGATCTGACATAGTGGCATTTCCGCTTTTGTGGCTGTTGAACGGGCAGGCGGCCGAGGATACGCAAGTTGTATACAGCTGCACAAGACTGTTCGGTCGCTATCGAATCGCCCAGCTAGCGCAGGGTTTTCAACCAGTCGCCGGGACGCGGTTCGCCGGCGGGATAGAGCCCATTGAGCAGGCGCAGCTGGGCTTCGCTGTCGCCCGGCAGCGGCGAGCTCTTGGCCAAGGCGGCCAAGCCCTGCCCAGCCTTGGCACGCGCCAGCCGCAGGCGCACCGGCTCGGCCAGCTTGCGTTCCTCGGCCTTGAGAGGACGATAGCTGCGGATCACCTCGAGGAAATGCGGGTCCTGGCTTTCCAAGGATGCCCGACCTTTGACCGCACCGATGAACAGGTAGGCCCGCTCGCCGCGGTAGATCACCGCCACGCGCCGTGCCGGCTGGCCCGACAGCACCGCGGTGTAACCCCGCAGCTCGCCCAGGCGCAACTCCTCGCCCGCGGCCAGGTGCTGGCTGCCGACCCGCCTGCGGAGGAATTCGGCCGGAGTCAGGCGCGCATCGGCGGCCTCCAGGGTCATGGCGACGAAAGCCTGCTGGTCGGCACTGTGGCCGATCAGCACGTCCGCGCGATTGACCAGCCGCCAGCCGGCCGGATAGCTCAGGGTGAAATCCAGCTCGCCATGGTAGAAGTGCCGACCGCGGCGAATGCCACTCGCGGCCGAATCGCCGAACACCAGGCCATCGAGCATCTGCAGGAAGCTTTCGCGCCCCACTTCCTGCGACTCGCCCACCAGGGCGCGGGCCGGACCTATCACCTGCAGCAGACGCCGGTCGTTGTCCGGGTGGGTGTCGAACAGACCGTGATAGCCGCCGGCGGCCACCGCCTCGCCCCGCTTGGCTGCCTGCGCACGAGCGAAGTCTTCCTGGTTCTTCAGCACCTTGACCACCTCGATCATCGCCTGCGGATCGTAGCCGCTGCGGGCCAGGTACTGGGCGCCGAGGCCGTCGGCCTCGAGCTCCATTTCGCGCCCGTAACCGCGGACGACGGCATTGCCCATCACGCTGGTCAGATCGCCCACCGCACCAATCCCGGTGCCGATGGCGGCCGCCTGGCCGAGCAGCCCCCAGGCCGTGGCCTGACTCTGCTGGCGCACGCTGTGCCGGGCGGTGACGTGCCCCACCTCATGACCGAGCACCGCGGCCAGCTCCGCCTCGGAATTGAGATAGGCCAGCAGGCCGCGATGGATGTAGACATAGCCGCCGGGCAAGGCGAAGGCGTTGACGTCCGGGCTGTCGACCAGGGTGAACACGTAGTTGAGCTGGCTGCGGTGGCTGCTGCGCGCGACCCGCTCGCCGACCCGCTGGATATAGGCCTGCAGCCTGGCGTCGTCGTAGCGCGGATACTGCTTGAGGATCTCCTGGTTGTAGCGGGCGCCGAGATCCAGCTCCTGGCGCTCGCTCATCATCACGAAATCGTTGCGCCCGGTGGCCGGATTGACCGCGCAACCCGCCAGACAGGCACAAGCCAGGAGCAGGGGTGCGATTCGCATCATGGCAGTATCTCCAGCATCGCCGGGTGGGTCAGGGGCAGCATCCAACGCGCCTGGCCGGATTTCAAGCCACCGCGGGCCGCACGATCGATTACCCAGCCACGCGCCTCCACCTGTTGGCCGGCGAGGCGCTGCAGGGCGCGCACGTCGAATTGCTCCAGCAACGCCGGCGCCACCCTCAGCACCCGCCCGCCATCGAGCTCCAGCCACAGGCCGCCGCGGTTGCGCTTCACCTCGCCAACGCGCCCGCCGAGCAAGGCGAAGCCGCCGCTGCGCAGCTGCCCGGCCCCCTTCACCTGCTGCGTGCCCCACAAGCCCAGACGCCGCGTGCGCGCCTGCTGTTCGGCCGCTCGCTGACAGCCGGCCAGCGCGGTATTGGGCGCCACCGCGACCATGAAGCCAAGCCCCTCAGCCAGCAACTGCGCCTCCAGATTGCGCCCTTGGCGGTCATAGAGATGGGCCAGGGTGCGGCCGTAGCGATCCTTGCCCTCGCGCCCCGGGCGCAGGCCGACACGGCCGTCGTTGGCCGCCACCAGCGCCTGCAGACGGCGCTGGGCCTGCACCGCGAAGGGTTCGTCGCTACGCCCCTGGTGCCCCAGCTCCGGCGCGTTGAGGCCGATCAGGCGCACGCTGCGGCCGTCGACCAGGCGCAGGGTATCGCCGTCCACCACCTGCTTGACCGCCAGCTGTGGCAGGTCCGCCTGCGGCGGGCAGAAGGCCTGGACGAGGCCTGCCCAGGCCAAAGAAGCAAAAAAGGCGCCCACCAGGGACGCCTTTTTCAGCTTCACGGACAAGACCATGGGTCGTTCCGCAGTCGTTCGGTCGCTTACTTGGTAGCGCCGAATACGCCGAAGCGCTGCTTGAAGCGATCGATACGGCCGCCGGTGTCCAGCACTTTCTGCTTGCCGGTGTAGAACGGGTGGCACTCGGAGCAAACGTCGAGGCTCAGGTTCTTGCCCAGGGTGGAGCGGGTCTTGATCACGTTGCCGCAGGAGCAGGTGGCGTCGATCTCGACGTAGTTCGGATGGATATCGGCTTTCATGGTGCTTTCCTCGGGGTGTTTGTGCCGCCACCCGACCCAACGTCAGGCACCGCACAGAAATAGGCCGCGCATCTTACCAGAGCCGCCATGCGATGCAAGCCGCGCTGGGCGCCGGCGGTCGCGTGCTAAGATCGCCGGCCTGTCCATGGAGGCTCGTGTGCCCGACCTGATCCTGCGCCTCGCCCTGCCCTCGCCGCTGCGCCGCCTGTTCGACTACCGCGCCCCCGCCGGTGTGCCGCGTAGCGCGCTGCAACCTGGCGTGCGCCTGCGCGTGCCGTTCGGCCGGCGCGAGATGATCGGCATCCTGGTGGAGGTCGACACCCAAAGCGAGGTGCCGGCGGACAAGCTCAAGCCCGCCCTGCAACTGCTCGACGCCCGTCCAGCACTACCGGCGTCGCTGCTCAAACTGTGCCTGTGGACCGCGCAGTACTACCAGCACAGCCTCGGCGACACCCTGAGCTGGGCGCTGCCCGTGCTGCTGCGCCAGGGCGAGCCGGCGGAGACGCGCCAGGAACGCTACTGGCTGGCCACCAGCGGTGCCCATGTCGACGACCCGCGCCTGGCCCGCGCGCCACGCCAGCGCGAGGCGCTCAAGGCGCTGGCGCAGCACCCACACGGCGTCGCCCACAGCCTGCTCGGCCAGCTGCAGCTCAACCGCGACAGCCTGCAGCTGCTGCATGAGAAAGGCCTGGTACGGGTCGAGGTGCGCCGCACCCAGCCACACGCCAAGCCGGCGCACTGGCTGGCGCAGCCGGAGCTGCCGCTGAATGCCGAGCAGCGCGCGGCGGTGACCGCCGTGGCCTCGGGCTGGGGCCAGTTCAATGCCTTCCTGCTGGCCGGCATCACCGGCAGCGGCAAGACCGAGGTGTACCTGCAGCTGATCCGCCAGTGCCTGGAAGCCGGCAAGCAGGCGCTGGTGCTGATTCCCGAGATCAACCTGGGGCCGCAGACCTTCGATCGCTTCGCGCGCCGCTTCAACGCGCGCATCGCCCTGCTGCATTCGGCGGTGAGCGACCGCGAGCGCCTCGACGCCTGGCTGGCGGCACGCGACGGCGAGGCCGATATCGTCATCGGTACGCGCTCGGCGTTGTTCACCCCGCTGCAGAACCCGGGACTGATGATCGTCGACGAGGAACACGACGCCTCCTATAAACAGCAGGAGGGCCTGCGCTACCACGCCCGCGACCTGGCCCTGGTACGCGCCCATCAGGAACAGGTACCCATAGTGCTCGGCTCGGCCACCCCCTCGCTGGAAAGCCTGCACAACGCCCATAGCGGCCGCTACGCCCTGCTCAGGCTGACCCAGCGCGCCGGCGGTGCTATCGCCCCGCGCTTCCTGCGCCTGGACGTGAAGAGCCGACCGCTAGATTCCGGCATCAGCGGGCCGATGCAGCAGGCCATCGCCCAGACCCTGGCCGCCGGCCAGCAGGTGCTGGTGTTCCTCAACCGCCGCGGCTTCGCCCCCACCCTGCTCTGCCACGACTGCGGCTGGCTGTCGGAATGCCCGCGTTGCGACGCGCGGATGACCGTGCACCAGCGCCATGGCGAGCTGCGCTGCCACCACTGCGGCCACGTCGAGCGCCGACCGAGCAATTGCCCCAAGTGCCAGCACGTCGACCTGCGCCCGGTGGGCGCCGGCACCGAGCGCGCCGAGGAACGCCTGGCGCTGCTGTTCCCGGACTACCCGGTGCTGCGCATCGACCGCGACAGCACCGCGCGCAAGGACGCCATGGCCAAGCTGCTGGCCACCATCAACAAGGGCGAACCGTGCATCCTGGTCGGCACCCAGATGCTCGCCAAGGGCCATCACTTCCCGCGGGTGACCCTGGTGGCCATCCTCGATGCCGACGGCGGCCTGTTCTCCGCCGACTTCCGCGCCAGCGAGCGCATGGCGCAGATGATCGTCCAGGTCGCCGGCCGCGCCGGACGTGCCGAGGAGCCGGGCAAGGTGATCATTCAGAGCCACCTGGCCGACCATCCGCTGCTGGTGCAGCTGACCGAGCAGGGCTACTTCGCCTTCGCAGAACAGGCCCTGGCCGAGCGCCGCGGCGCCGGCCTGCCGCCGTTCTGCCACCTGGCCCTGCTGCGCGCCGAGGCGCACAAACCAGGGCAAGCCGAGGGTTTTCTCGACGAAGCCTGCAACGAGGCCGAGGCGCTGCTGAACGAATTGGGCCTGACCGGCATCGAACTGCTCGGCCCGGTGCCGGCGCCGATGGAACGCCGCGCCGGCCGCTACCGCGCCCAGTTGCTGCTGCAGGGCAATGCCCGCGCATCCTTGCACCGCCTGCTCACGCCCTGGCTGCAGGCGCTGGAGCAGATGCCCGGCGGCCGCGCGGTGCGCTGGTCGCTGGACGTCGATCCGATCGACCTGTTCTGAACGCACCACCGACTCGCCCAAGCGTAGGGTGCGCCATGCGCACAGCCTCTCGATTCGCGACAAGGCAACCCTTGGTGCGCACGGCGCAGCCGACAAGTTATGGCCTGCCGCTCGCCGCTGCTTTTATAATGCGCAGTTTTCGACCAATGCCCCAGGGCGACCCGAGCCGACCATGAAAGACAGCATTCGCCACCTGATCCAGCAAGCCCTCGACCGCCTGACCGAAGGCGGTGTGCTGCCCGAGGGCCTGAGCCCGGCCATCCAGGTGGAGAACACCAAGGACAAGAGCCACGGCGATTTCGCCAGCAATATCGCCATGATGCTGGCCAAGCCGGCCGGGATGAAGCCACGCGAGCTGGCCGAGAAGCTGATCGCAGCCCTGCCGGCCGACGCCGGCGTCGCCAAGGTGGAAATCGCCGGCCCGGGCTTTCTCAACTTCTTCCAGAACAGCGACGCCCTGGCCCAGCGCCTGGAGGCCGCGCTGGCCGACGAACACCTCGGCGTGCGCAAGAACGGCCCGGCGCAACGCGTGGTGGTCGACCTGTCGGCGCCCAACCTGGCCAAGGAGATGCACGTCGGCCACCTTCGCTCGACCATCATCGGCGACGGCGTGGCGCGGGTGCTGGAGTTCCTCGGCGACAGCGTGATCCGGCAGAACCACGTCGGCGACTGGGGCACCCAGTTCGGCATGCTGCTGGCCTTTATGCAGGAAAATCCGGCCGCTGCCGAAAGCGAGCTGGCCGACCTGGAGGGCTTCTATCGCGCCGCCAAGAAGCGCTTCGACGAATCGCCCGAGTTCGCCGACCGCGCGCGTGAACTGGTGGTCCAGCTGCAGGCCGGCGACGCCGAATGCCTGCGCCTGTGGCACCGTTTCAACGACATCTCCCTGTCGCACTGCCAGGCGCTGTACGACCGTCTCGGGGTGAAACTGAGCATGGCCGACGTCAAGGGCGAGAGCGCCTATAACGACGACCTGCCGCAGGTGGTCGCCGATCTCGCCGCCAAGGGCCTGCTCACCGAGGACAATGGCGCGCAGTGCGTGTTCATGGACGAGTTCAAGAACGCCGAAGGCAACCCGCTGCCGCTGATCGTGCAGAAGGCCGGCGGCGGCTACCTGTACGCCACCACCGACCTGGCCGCGACCCGCTACCGCGCCGGCACCCTCAAGGCCGACCGCGTGCTGTACTTCGTCGACCAGCGCCAGGCCCTGCACTTCCAGATGGTCTTCGCCTGCGCCCGCCTGGCCGGTTTCGTACCGGCCAGCATGGAGCTGGAGCACATGGGCTTCGGCACCATGAACGGCCCGGACGGCCGCCCGTTCAAGACCCGAGACGGCGGCACGGTGAAGCTGGTGGAGCTGCTCGACGAGGCCGAACAGCGCGCCTTCGAGCTGGTCAAGAGCAAGAACCCGGAGCTGGGCGAAGACGAGCTGCGCCGCATCGCCCGCGTGGTCGGCATCGCCTCGGTGAAGTACGCCGACCTGTCCAAGCACCGCGCCAGCGACTACAGCTTCAACTTCGAACTGATGCTGAGCTTCGAGGGCAACACCGCACCCTACCTGCTGTACGCCTACACCCGCGTGGCCGGCGTGTTCCGCAAGCTGGGCAAAGGCATCGAGGAGATCGACGGGCAGATCGCCCTGGTCGCCGAGCAGGAACAGGCGCTCGGCGCCAAGCTGGCGCAGTTCGGCGAGCTACTCGCCAGCGTCGCCGACAAGGGTACGCCGCACATGCTGTGCAGCTACCTGTACGACCTGGCCGGTTTGTTCTCCAGCTTCTACGAGAACTGCCCGATCCTCGGCGCCGAGGATGAGGCCACCCGGCATAGCCGCCTGCGCCTGGCCGCCCTGACCGGGCGCACCCTCAAGCAGGGCCTGGAGCTGCTCGGCCTGGAAACCCTGGAGCGGATGTAAGTGGCCGCGCGCAAGAAACCCGCCGCCAAGCGCGGCGCCAGCCGCTACCAAGCGCCGGCGAAGAAGCCGGTGCCGGGCTGGATCTGGCTCGCCTGCGGCCTGCTGGTCGGCGGTTTCTTCATGTTCCTGTTCAGCCTCGAGCCGGGTCGCGACGAGATAAAGCGCGACAAGGGCGAGCAGGCGCGCGCCAGCAAGCCGACGCCGAAACCGGCGCCGGTCGAACCGAGCAAGCCCAAGTACGATTTCTACACCCTGCTGCCGGAATCCGAGGTAATCCTGCCGCAGGCGCTGGAAGACGCCCCGCCGCCGGCCCCGGCGCAGAAGCCGGTGACTCCGGAAGAAGCGGCGAAGATCGACGCTGCCCGCGCCGAGGCCGCGCTCAACGGCCAGGTGCCGCCACCCCCGCCGCCGGTGATCGCGGCCGCGCCGGTCACCACCCAGTTCTTCCTCCAGGCCGGCTCGTTCCGCCGCCGCGACGACGCCGACGGCCTGCGCGCGCAGATCATCCTGCTTGGGCAGAACGTGCGGGTGGAAACCGGCAAGGTGCGCGAGGAAACCTGGCACCGCGTACTGGTCGGTCCCTTCGCCAGCCGCGAACAGCTGGCCAGCGCGCAGAAGACCCTGGCCGGCAGCGGCTTCAGCAATCTGCTGTTACAGCAGCGCCAGGTCCGTTGATCCGCCTTTTGTCCGCCGTCGGTTGAAAAGCCGCGGCGGGCCCCCCATCTGAGTCTGCATCCGGGCAATTCGCCCCGCTGCGTGGAGACTCTCCCCTTGACCACCATCGTTTCAGTGCGCCGCCACGGCAAGGTCGTGATGGCCGGCGACGGCCAGGTATCCCTAGGCAACACCGTGATGAAGGGCAACGCCAAGAAGGTCCGGCGCCTGTACCACGGCCAGGTGCTGGCCGGTTTCGCTGGCGCCACCGCCGACGCCTTCACCCTGTTCGAGCGCTTCGAGGGCCAGCTGGAGAAACACCAGGGCCACCTGGTGCGCGCCGCCGTCGAGCTGGCCAAGGACTGGCGCACCGACCGCAGCCTGAGCCGCCTGGAAGCCATGCTGGCGGTGGCCAACAAGGACGCCTCGCTGATCATCACCGGCAACGGCGACGTCGTCGAACCCGAGGAAGGCCTGATCGCCATGGGCTCCGGCGGCGCCTTCGCCCAGGCCGCCGCACGTGCCCTGCTGATGAAGACCGAGCTGTCCGCCCGTGAAGTGGCTGAGACCGCGCTGGGCATCGCCGGCGACATCTGCGTGTTTACCAACCACCACCAGACCCTCGAGGAACTGGACGCCGCCGAATAGCGTCCGGTTGTTCATCCCGATTCGATAGCGAGCAAGATTCCATGTCCATGACGCCCCGCGAAATCGTCCACGAACTCAACCGCCACATCATCGGCCAGGACGACGCCAAGCGCGCCGTGGCCATTGCCCTGCGCAACCGCTGGCGGCGCATGCAGCTGCCGGCCGAGCTGCGCCAGGAAGTCACGCCGAAGAACATCCTGATGATCGGCCCCACCGGCGTCGGCAAGACCGAGATCGCCCGGCGCCTGGCCAAGCTGGCGGGTGCGCCCTTCCTCAAGGTGGAAGCGACCAAGTTCACCGAGGTCGGCTACGTCGGCCGCGACGTCGAGTCGATCATCCGCGACCTGGCCGATGCCGCGGTGAAGATGCTGCGCGAGCAGGAGATCACCAAGGTCCGTCACCGCGCCGAGGATGCCGCCGAGGAACGCATCCTCGACGCCCTGCTGCCGCCGGCGCGCCAGGGTTTCGGCGACGAACCGGTGCGCAGCGAGGATTCCAACACCCGCCAGCTGTTCCGCAAGCGCCTGCGCGAAGGCCAGCTCGACAACAAGGAAATCGACATCGAGGTGGCCGAATCGCCCATGGGCGTGGAGATCATGACCCCGCCGGGCATGGAGGAAATGACCAACCAGCTGCAGAACCTGTTCGCCGGCCTCGGCAAGGGCAAGAAGAAGAGCCGCAAGCTCAAGGTCGCCGATGCGCTGAAGCTGGTGCGCGACGAGGAAGCCGCGCGCCTGGTCAACGAGGAAGAACTCAAGGCCCGCGCCCTGGAGGCGGTGGAGCAGCACGGTATCGTCTTCATCGACGAGATCGACAAGGTCGCCAAGCGCGGCAACACCGGCGGCGCCGACGTGTCCCGCGAGGGCGTGCAGCGCGACCTGCTGCCGCTGATCGAGGGCTGCACGGTCAACACCAAGCTGGGCATGGTCAAGACCGACCATATCCTGTTTATCGCCAGCGGCGCCTTCCACCTGAGCAAGCCCAGCGATCTGGTGCCCGAGCTACAGGGCCGCCTGCCGATTCGCGTCGAGCTCAAGGCGCTGAGCCCGCAGGACTTCCAGCGCATCCTCTGCGAGCCGCACGCCTCGCTCACCGAACAGTACGCGGCGCTGCTGAAGACCGAGGGCCTGGACATCGAGTTCGCCGAGGACGGCATCCAGCGCCTGGCGGAGATCGCCTGGCAGGTCAACGAGAAGACCGAGAACATCGGCGCGCGGCGCCTGCACACCCTGCTCGAACGCCTGCTCGAGGAAGTCTCCTTCAGCGCCGGCGATCTGGCCGCGCAGCACAGCGACCAGCCGATCCGCATCGACGCGGCCTACGTCAACGGCCATCTCGGCGAGCTGGCGCAGGACGAAGACCTGTCGCGCTATATTCTGTAAGCCCCGTAGCCCGGATCAAATCCGGGGGCGTTCGCAACAGCGTCCCGGATTGCATCCGGGCTACATCGTTCCCGGAGCCCATCCATGCCCATCCCCAGCGCGATCAAACTGCACAAGGCTTCGAAAACTCTGGAGCTGCGCTACGGCGAGCAGAGCTATTCGCTCAGCGCCGAGTTCCTCCGCGTGCACTCGCCCTCGGCCGAGGTGCAGGGCCATGGCAAGCCGATCCTGCAGACCGGCAAGCTCCACGTCGGCCTCAGCAGCATCGAGCCGGCGGGCAACTATGCACTGAAACTGTGCTTCGACGACGGCCATGACAGCGGCCTGTTCACCTGGGACTACCTGTTCGAACTGGCCACCCGTCAGGAGCAGCTGTGGGCCGACTACCTGGCGCAGCTCGGCGCCGCCGGCAAATCCCGCGACCCCGACGAATCGGTCGTCCGCCTGATGCTCTGAGTCCCCGGGCGAAGCCTCGCCGCAGAGCGTCGGCCCTGCCACCGGCGCTCAGGTTCGGCGGAGTTAGAGCGCGTTTTCTAATCTATCGCGGCATACTCCCGCGCCATTGGCCGGCTTGCTTAACTGCACAAACTCGGGTAACCAAGGAACTGGCAGGTTCCCTGCATTTGGCTGTGCCAGGTGCAACGAAAGATGCGGACTCGATCCGCCCCCGGTAACCCGAGCAGTACCAGGCCCTGTGTCGCCGCGCGCGCCAACACGCCGGTATTCGTCTCAGGACAATGGAGCGTCGTAGATGAGTGACAAGAACAAAGAAGACCTGAAACACCAGGCCTCGGAGAACACCCTGGGACTCAACCCGGTGATCGGCATCCGCGGCAAGGATCTGCTGACCTCTGCCCGCATGGTGCTGGCCCAAGCGCTCAAGCAACCCTTCCACAGCGCCAAGCACGTCGCCCACTTCGGCCTGGAACTGAAGAACGTCATGCTCGGCCAGTCCGCGCTCAAGCCCGAGGACGGCGACCGCCGCTTCGCCGACCCGGCCTGGGGCCAGAATCCGCTGTACCGCCGTTACCTGCAGACCTACCTGGCCTGGCGCAAGGAACTGCACGACTGGATCGAACACAGTTCGCTGTCCGAGCAGGACGCCAGCCGCGGCCACTTCGTGATCAACCTGATGACCGAGGCCATGGCCCCCTCCAACAGCATGGCCAACCCGGCGGCGGTCAAACGCTTCTTCGAGACCGGCGGCAAGAGCCTGCTCGACGGCATGTCGCACCTGGCCAAGGACATGATCCACAACGGCGGCATGCCCAGTCAGGTGAACATGTCCGCCTTCGAGGTCGGCAAGAACCTGGCCACCACCGATGGCGCCGTGGTGTTTCGCAACGACGTGCTGGAGCTGATCCAGTACAAGCCGATCACCGAGAGCGTGCACGAGCGTCCGCTGCTGGTGGTGCCGCCGCAGATCAACAAGTTCTACGTGTTCGACCTGTCGCCGGACAAGAGCCTGGCGCGTTTCCTGCTGCGCAGCCAGGTGCAGACCTTCGTGGTCAGCTGGCGCAACCCGACCAAGGCGCAACGCGAGTGGGGCCTGTCCACCTATATCGAGGCGCTCAAGGAAGCCATCGACGTCATCTGCGCCATTACCGGCAGCAAGGACGTCAACATGCTCGGCGCCTGCTCCGGCGGCCTGACCACCGCCTCGCTGCTCGGCCACTATGCCGCCCTCGGCGAGCAGAAGGTGCATGCCCTGACCCTGCTGGTCAGCGTGCTCGACACCCAGCTCGACACCCAGGTCGCGCTGTTCGCCGACGAGAAGACCCTGGAGGCCGCCAAGCGCCGCTCCTACCAGGCCGGCGTGCTGGAAGGCAGCGACATGGCCAAGGTGTTCGCCTGGATGCGGCCGAACGACCTGATCTGGAACTACTGGGTCAACAACTACCTGCTCGGCAACGAGCCGCCGGTGTTCGACATCCTCTACTGGAACAACGACACCACGCGCCTGCCAGCCGCCCTGCACGGCGAGTTCATCGAGATGTTCAAGACCAACCCGCTGACCCGCGCAGGCGCGCTGGAGGTCTGCGGCACGCCGATCGACCTCAAGCAGGTCACCTGCGATTTCTTCTGCGTCGCCGGCACCACCGACCACATCACGCCCTGGGATTCCTGCTACAAGTCGGCCCACCTGTTCGGCGGCAAGTGCGAGTTCGTCCTGTCCAACAGCGGCCATATCCAGAGCATCCTCAACCCACCGGGCAACCCCAAGGCGCGCTACATGACCAACAGCGAGATGCCGGCCGATCCCAAGGCCTGGCAGGAAGGCTCGACCAAGCACGCCGACTCCTGGTGGCTGCACTGGCAGAACTGGCTGGCCGAGCGCTCGGGTCAGACCAAGAACGCTCCGGCCAAGCTGGGCAACAAGAAATTCCCGGCCGCGGAGGCTGCGCCGGGCACCTATGTGCACGAACGCTGAGTTTCCGCGCATTGCGCAACACTGCCCGCGGCATTCGGACGTGCCGCCGGCCGTACCGGTCATGCCGGCCGGTGCGGCGCACCAGGTTCGCCCTGGTGGTTCTGGGGCCGGCCGGGACGGTCGGACCCAGCGTTCAACTTGATGGGGCCCGCGCGCATGCCGTTACCTTTCGTATTTCGCACCATCGACCTCGATGGCCAGACCATCCGCACCGCGGTACGCCCCGGTAACGGCCAGCTGGTGCCGCTGCTGATCTTCAACGGCATCGGCGCCAACCTGGAACTGGTGATGCCCTTCGTCGCCGCCCTCGACCCGGACCTCGAAGTGATCGCCTTCGACGTGCCAGGCGTCGGTGGCTCGTCCACCCCCAGCACGCCCTACCGCTTCCCCAGCCTGGCCAAGCTGGCGGCACGCATGCTCGACTACCTCGACTACGGCCAGGTCAATGCCATCGGCGTGTCCTGGGGCGGCGCCCTGGCCCAGCAGTTCGCCCACGACTACCCGGAACGCTGCAAGAAGCTGATCCTAGCCGCCACCTCGGCCGGCGCGGTGATGGTGCCGGGCAAACCCAAGGTGCTCTGGTGCATGGCCAGTCCGCGGCGCTACGTGCAGCCGTCCTACGGCGTGCGTATCGCCCCGGAGATCTATGGTGGCGCCTTCCGCCGCGACCCCAAGCTGGCCATGGCGCACGCCAGCAAGGTGCGCTCGGGCGGCAAGATGGGCTACTACTGGCAGCTGTTCGCCGGCCTCGGCTGGACCAGCATCCACTGGCTGCACAAGATCCGTCAGCCGACCCTGGTAATGGCCGGCGACGACGATCCGCTGATTCCGCTGATCAACATGCGCCTGCTGGCTTGGCGCATCCCCAATGCCGAGCTGCACGTGATCGACGACGGCCACCTGTTTCTGGTGACCCGCGCCGAAGCCGTGGCGCCGATCATCATGAAGTTCCTCGAGGAGGAACGGCAGCGTGCTGTCATACACCCGCAGCCGACCCCGGCGCGCCAGCATTAAGTCGCACGACTGTAGTGCACGGCTGTCACATTGCTCGACAAGGAGGCTGACGAGAAGCCTCCGCTTGATTGGCGCGGCCGTCTGGAACGCATTTCCGCCGCGCTTGGTACAGAGCTTGCTGAGAAGCCTTGCACCTTGAAGTCTCTACAAGGTTTGACGACGGAGTGTTGCCCCATGCGAGACAAGCCGAACAACGGCACCCTGCCAACGCCTGCCAGTTTCATGAATGCCCAGAGCGCCGTGGTCGGCGTGCGTGGCCGCGACCTGCTCTCCACCGTGCGCCTGCTCGCCCTGCAGGGGCTCAAGCATCCGCTGCGCAGCGGGCGCCATCTGCTCGCCTTCGGCGGCCAGCTCGGCCGGGTGATCCTCGGCGACACCCCGTACAGGGGCAACCCGCAGGATGCGCGCTTCGCCGACCCCACCTGGCAGCTCAACCCCTTCTACCGCCGTAGTCTGCAGGCCTACCTGGCGTGGCAGAAACAGCTTGGCGCCTGGATCGATGACAGCGACCTGTCCGCCGACGACCGCGCCCGCGCGCGCTTTCTCGCGGCACTCCTCAGCGACGCCCTGGCGCCGTCCAACAGCCTGCTCAACCCGCAGGCGGTCAAGGAGCTGTTCAACAGCGGCGGCGGCAGCCTGTTCAGGGGCCTGCGCCACCTACTCGACGACCTGCTGCACAACGACGGCCTGCCCAGCCAGGTCAGCAAGCATGCCTTCGAGGTGGGCCGCAATCTGGCCTGCACGCCGGGGGCGGTGGTCTATCGCAACGAGCTACTGGAGCTGATCCAGTACAAGCCGATGAGCGAAAAGCAGTACGCCAAGCCGCTGCTTGTGGTGCCGCCGCAGATCAACAAGTACTACATATTCGACCTGTCCAACGACAAGAGCTTCGTCCAGTACGCGCTGAAGAACGGCCTGCAGACCTTCATGATCAGTTGGCGCAACCCGGACGCGCGGCATCGCGAATGGGGCCTGTCGAGCTATGTGCAGGCGGTCGAGCAGGCCATCGATGCCTGTCGGGCGATCACCGGCAGCAAGGACGTCAACCTGCTCGGCGCCTGCGCCGGCGGCCTGACCATCGCCGCCCTGCAGGGCCACCTGCAAGCCAGGCGGCAGCTGCGCAAGGTGGCCAGCGCCACCTACATGGTCAGCCTGCTGGACAGCCAGATCGACAGCCCGGCCATGCTGTTCGCCGACGAGCAGACCCTGGAATCGGCCAAGCGTCGCTCCTACCAGCAGGGCGTGCTGGACGGCCGCGACATGGCCAAGGTGTTCGCCTGGATGCGCCCGAACGACCTGATCTGGAACTACTGGGTCAACAACTACCTGCTCGGCAAGCAGCCGCCGGCCTTCGACATCCTCTACTGGAACAACGACAACACCCGCCTGCCGGCGGCGCTGCACGGCGACCTGATCGACTTCTTCAAGCACAATCCGCTCAGCCGCGCCGGCGGCCTGGAGGTCTGCGGCACCCCGGTCGACCTGTCCAAGGTCACCGTCGACAGCTTCAGCGTGGCCGGCATCAACGACCACATCACCCCCTGGGACGCGGTGTACCGCTCGGCCCTGCTGCTCGGCGGCGAGCGCCGCTTCATCCTCTCCAACAGCGGCCATATCCAGAGCATCCTCAACCCGCCGGGCAACCCCAAGGCCAACTACTACGAGAACGGCAAGCTGACCTCGGACCCGCGCGCCTGGTACCACGACGCCCAGCATGTGCAGGGCAGCTGGTGGCCGCAGTGGCTGGAATGGGTTCAGGCGCGCTCCGGCGATCAGCGCGAGACCCTGCTGGCCCTGGGCGACCAGAAGCATCCGCCGCTGGAGGCCGCACCCGGCACCTACGTGCATATCCGCTGATTGGCTGGCGGAGCGCAGGTGCCGTTGTCCTACCAGGCGTGCCCGTCAGCCCCTGCCGTGGCGAGCTGGCCGACAGGGAAGTAGACGACCATGCGCAGATGGCGGTGCTCGTCCACGGTTAGTATCTCGTGCTGGAAGTCCAGACGAACCGGTTCGTCCGCGCCCAGGATCGAACGAATGCCCCGACTGTAATCGCCGGCATCCGATGCGGCCCACCAGAGGCGAAAGTCTGCCGAGAGCCGCTGCAGCTCATCGGTCAGCGCTGCAATTGCCGGATCATCCCGAGGCGCCACCGCCAGATCGCAACGAAAATGCGCCAGCAGCCGCTGCGCATCCTGGCGCCATTCGGGCAGGCGCTTGCGCAGCTCCGGAGCCGTGAAGACCATGCGCATGAAATTACGCTCCGGCAGCTCCCGCGCGGCGAAGCCGAACAGCCGCTCGGCGGCCTGGTTCCAGGCAAGCACATCCCAGCGCAGGTTGATCACGTAGGCCGGCTTGTCCTGCAGATCATCCATCAACTGCTGGACCAGTGACGAGACGGATGGCCACTGATAAGCCTGCGCCGGCGGCGGACGACGATGAGCCAGCAGGAAGAGATGGCAGCACTCGGCGTCATCCAGCTTCAGGGCCCGTGCGACATTTAGCAGGAAGCTCTCGGAGACGCCGATGTCGCGCCCCTGTTCGAACCAGGTGTACCAGGTGAGGCCCACTCCGGCGAGAGCCGCCACCTCCTCGCGCCGTAGCCCCGGCGTGCGTCGCCTGCCCGTTGCGGGCAGGCCGACATCGGCAGGGCCGAGCTTACGGCGATGCAGTTGGAGGAACTCCGAAAGCTCCTGACGGGTACGGTCGAGCGTGCGTGCAGGGGTCAAGGTATTACCTCAAGTAATAGGATAATTTGTTAAATTGTAATACTACCTCAGGCTTTCAATACTGCCGCCTTCAGCCACGAAGGAGAAGGCGACATGAACCTCGATTGCGATCAAGATGCCCTGCCGGCCTACCTGCCCAATGCCGGCTGCACGGCCAGAGCCCGTGCCGGAGTCAAGGAATGGCTGGGCCTGGCAGTGCTGGCGCTACCCACCATGCTGCTCGGTCTCGACGCCACTCTGCTGTACTTGGCGCTTCCGGTTCTGGCTGCGGATCTCGCCCCCAGCAGTACCCAGGCCCTATGGATCATGGACATCTACGGTTTCATGATCGCCGGCCTGCTGATCACCATGGGTACGCTGGGCGACCGCATCGGTCGCCGCCGGCTCCTGATGATCGGCGCCACCGCGTTCGGGGGCGCTTCGGTGCTGGCGGCCTACGCCACCAGCGCCGAGATGCTCATCTTCGCGCGGGCGGCACTCGGCATGGCCGGAGCGACGCTGATGCCGTCCACCCTGGCGTTGATCAGCAACATGTTCGTCGATGCCCGCCAGCGGGCCCAGGCGATCGGCATCTGGGCGACCATGTTCGCGCTGGGCATGGCGCTGGGGCCGCTGGTGGGAGGCGCGCTGCTGCAGCGGTTCTGGTGGGGGGCGGCGTTTTTGCTGGCGCTCCCGGTCGTCACACTGCTGCTGACATTCGCGCCAGTCCTGCTGCCGGAATATCGCTCGCCTCACAGCGGCCGCTTCGATCTGTGCAGCGTCGCGCTGTCACTCGCCGCCATCCTGCCGAGCATCTATGGTCTGAAGGAAATCGCCAAGCACGGGCCACAGAACGTTGCACTGCTGGCGCTGGTCGGCGGCCTGACTTTCGCGGTGCTGTTCGTTCGTCGGCAACGACGTCTCACCGTCCCATTCCTGGACATGAACCTGTTCGCCAATCGCGCGTTCAGCGCCGCGCTGATCGTCCTGCTGGTGGGGCTGGTTGCGGTTGGCGGTGCCATGCTGCTGGTCACTCAGTACCTGCAACTGGTGATGGGGCTGTCACCGCTGGCAGCTGGCATGTGGATGGCACCACCAGCGCTGGCCATGGTCGGCGCAGGCATCATCACGCCGCTGATCGCACGGCGTACCCGTCCCGGGTTCGTCGTGGCCGGCGCCCTGGCACTATCGACCCTGGGCTACCTGTTGCTCGCCCTGCTCCATCATCGGCCCGACATCCACCTGCTAGTGACCGGCTTCGCCCTGATCTATTTCGGCCTGGGAAGCATTGCGGCGCTCGGCACTGACCTGGTGGTGGCCGCAGCGCCAGCCGACAAGGCCGGGGCGGCTTCGGCCATGTCCGAGATGGTGCAGGAGCTGGGGGTCGCCCTAGGCGTAGCTACCTTGGGCAGCCTCGCGGCCACCATCTATCGCGGACGCATTCAGGAGCACATTCCGCCAGGCCTGCCGGAGGAGGTCGCGCAGGCCATTGGCGATGGCCTGTGGCTAGCGCCGTCGCTGATGATGCACCTCCCCGAACAGTTGCTGGAACAGGCCAGGAGCACCTTCACCTTCGGTCTGAGCGTGGCTGCCACGGTTAGCGCTCTGGCCATCGCACTGTTGGCGATACTCGCCGCACTGGCCTTGCGGCATGTCGACTCGATAGGTGCGGAGAATCCCGATTGAATTCCACGGCGCGGCGTCCTTAGGCGAGCCCCGGCGGATCAGGGCTGGCCTGCATCGTCACAGGCGGTTATCGTCGCCACTCCCGCGCCAGAGAAGAGCCCGGATGAAAACCCGCGAGCGCATCCTGCAAACCGCCCTGCAACTGTTCAACCAGCAGGGCGAGCCCAATGTCTCCACCCTGGAGATCGCCAACGAGCTGGAGATCAGCCCGGGCAATCTCTACTACCACTTCCATGGCAAGGAACCGCTGGTGCTGGAGCTGTTCGAGCGGTTCCAGAGCGAGATGGCGCCGCTGCTCGACCCGCCCGCCGATGCCGAGCTGGACGTCGAGGACTACTGGCTGTTCCTGCACCTGATCGTCGAACGCCTGGCGCAGTACCGCTTCCTGTTCCAGGACCTGTCCAATCTGGCCGGCCGCCTGCCCAAGCTGGCGCGCGGCATCCGCCACTGGCTGAATGCGTTGAAACGCACCCTGGCCGCCCTGCTGGCCCGGCTGATGGCCGGCGGGGTGCTGGTCAGCGGCACCCGTGCCCTGGGCCAGCTGGTGGAGCAGATCACCCTGACCCTGCTGTTCTCCCTCGACTACCAGCGCATCATCGGCAGCCAGGGCGAGAGCCGCCTGGTGGTCTACCAGGTGATGATGCTGGTGGCGCCACACCTGGTCCAACCTGCGCGCGGCGCCGTCGAGCATCTGGCGCAACGCTATCTGGAAGCCTGACGCGCGCGGAAACGCAAACGCCCGGCACTCGGCCGGGCGTCGCTGATCCCGATAAAACTCAGGACGGGGTGGCTGGCGTCGCCGCAGTGGCCGCCGGAGCCGGTGCAGCCGCTGGCGCCGGGGCGGCAGCGGGAGCCGCGGCCGGTGCCGGAGCAGCCGGCTTCGGCGCAGCGGCCTTGGCTGCAGCAGGCTTCTTCGCCGCCGGTTTCTTCGCCGCTGCCGGTTTCGCCGCGGGCTTGGCAGCGGGTTTCGCCGCGGCCTTGGCTGCCGGCTTGACGGCTGCTGGCTTGACCGGCGCCTTCGCCGCAGGTTTCGCTGCGGCCTTGGCGACCGGCTTGGCCGCAGGCTTGGCGGCAGCCTTGGCAGCAGGTTTGGCCACCGACTTGGCCGACACGCCGGCGATCTTCTCCAGCTGCTTGGTCAGGCTGTCGACCTTATCGTTCAACGCCTTGACCTCATTGCGGCTGGGCACGCCCAGGCGCGAGATGGCGTTGTTCAGGCGCTTGTCGAAGGCCTCCTCCAGCTCGCTCCACTTGCCGATCGCCTTGTCCTTGACCTCGTCGACCCTGGATTTGGCGGAACCGACCTTGGAGCCGACGCCGGCTTTCACCGCATCGACCTGCTTGTCGACTTCAGTCTTGGCCAGCTTCTCGGCCTTTTCGCCATCCTTGACCAACGCATCGAACAGCTTGGTGCCGTCCTTGCTGACCTTGGAGTAAGCGCCCAAGCCTGCCAACCAGATCTGGCGCGAGTATTTCTCGACCTCGCCGATCCAGGAGCCGGTCTGTTTTTCGGTTTTCTTCTTAACAGCCATCCTGATCTCCTTATTTGGTACGCGCGACGTGCTCGAGCAACGCGCTCAGCTCATCCAGCTTAGCAGAGAGTGCCTCGACATCCTGCTTGGACGGAATGCCGATGCGATTCAGGGCGGCGGCGACACGGGTGTCGAAAGCCTTCTCGATCTTGTCGAACTGTTCCTCGACCTTGCCTTTGACGTTGGTCACATTGGAGTTGACCGTTTTCTTCACCGACTCGATCTGGCTGTTGGCCGCTTCGACCTGCTCGTCGACCAGTTGCTTGCCCTTGGTTTCGATGCCTTCACCGGCCTTGACCAGTTCCTTGAAGTACTCGACACCCTCGACACCGGCTTTGGCGTAGGCGCCCAGGCCCGCCAGGTAGATCTTGCGGGCGTAACCCTTGACGTCGGTCAGCAGACCGGACTTGTCCAGGTCAACGGCTTCGACTTTCTTCTTCACGGCAACTTTCGACATGGTGCACCTCACGCGCTTTGACAGTTAGCGGAAACGCCCACGGAATGCAGGCTTGGGTACACCCTAGGGAGAAAAATTAGAATTCGCATACTAGGAGCGCGGCAGATGGATCGCGCGCCAAGGGCAGGCTCCGCGATCGCCAACCTACGCCAGCGATTTGTCCAGCACCTGCTCGATCTCGCGCTGGATCATCGCGCCCATCGGCGACAGCAGCAGACCCAGCTTGAGCTCGACCAGCACCCTATCCTCTCCCACCGCGATGCTGCCGTCGGCACCACTGCGCTTGAATTCCAGGGTGTCGCCGTTCCAGCGGTAGCGCACGTCGTACTCGCGGGCCAGGCGCTCGGCCAGTTGCTCGGCCTTCTCGCGGGCAGCGGTGCGACCGAGGGAATGGGATCGTTCGACACGAATACGGGACATGGAAACTCCTTTAACTGACTGCCGGGGGCCGCGGCGGTCGTGGCCTGCGGCATGAAGTCACATCACTCTAACAGCCCGCCGCGCGGCCTGGCACCCGGGCAAGACAAAGGCGCCGGGCGCCTTTAGAATGAGCGGCGATCTTTAGCCGGTAGAGCGATATGAGCGATCCACGCAAGGCCCAGGAGCACGAACCCACCACCCACTTCGGTTTCCAGGACGTGCCGGAAAGCCAGAAGGCACAGAAGGTGGCCGAGGTCTTCCACTCGGTGGCGGCCAAGTACGACCTGATGAACGACGTGCTCTCCGGCGGCCTGCATCGCCTGTGGAAGCGCTTCACCATCGAGTTGTCCGGCGTGCGCCCGGGCAATCGCGTGCTGGATATCGCCGGCGGCACCGGCGATCTGACCCGCAAGTTTGCCAGCATCGTCGGCCCCACCGGCCAGGTGGTGCTGGCCGACATCAACGACTCCATGCTCAAGGTCGGCCGCGACCGCCTGCTGGACAAGGGCGTGGCCGGCAATGTGCAGTTCGTCCAGGCCGATGCCGAGAAGCTGCCGTTCCCCGACAACCATTTCGACGTGGTCACCATCGCCTTCGGCCTGCGCAACGTGACGCACAAGGAAGACGCCCTGCGCTCCATGCTGCGCGTGCTCAAGCCGGGCGGGCGGCTGCTGGTGCTGGAATTCTCCAAGCCGGGCAACCCTCTGCTGGCCAAGGCTTACGACACCTACTCGTTCAGTTTCATGCCGCTGGCCGGCAAGCTGATCACCAACGATGCCGACAGCTATCGCTATCTCGCCGAGTCGATCCGCATGCACCCGGACCAGGAGACCCTCAAGGCGATGATGGTCGACGCTGGCTTCGAGCGCGTCACCTACCACAACATGACCGGCGGCATCGTCGCCCTGCACCGCGGCATCAAGCCTTAATGCTCGTCACCGGGCTGCTGGCCGGAGCCGAAGCAGGCCTCAATCGCGTCCTGCGCCTCGATGGTACGGCGCTGCCGCGCCTGCAGGCGCTGGCCGGCAAGGTGATCGCCGTGCGTTGCCAGAGCCCAGAACTGCAGCTCTTTATGCTGCCCAGCGGCGCCGGCCTGCAGCTGGCTGCGCACTGGCAGGCCCCGGCCGACTGCACCCTCAGCGCCCCCGCCGCCAGCCTGGCGCGCCTGGCGCTGAGCCGCGACAAGACCACCGTGCTGCATCACCCGGACGTGTCGCTGGATGGCGACAGCGCCGCCCTGCTGCAGTTGGCCGGCATCCTCCAGGACCTGGAACTGGACTGGGAGTACGAGCTGTCGCGCTGGCTCGGCCCGCTGGCCAGCACCCTGCTCGCCGGCCATCTGCGCAGTCGGGTGAACCTCGCGGCGAATGGCGCCGCCAGCCTCAGGCAGGACCTGGCCGATTACCTGGCCGAAGAATCGCGCAGCCTGGTCGGCCAGCGCGAGGCCGATGTGCGCTTCGCCGAACTGGATCAGCTCAAGCTCGCCCTCGACCGCCTCGAAGTCCGCATCGAGCGCCTCGCCTCACGAACCAAGCCCGACGCATGAAACTACTCGCCGTTCGCCGCCTGCTGCGCATCCAGCGCGTGATCGTCCGCTACCAGCTGGACGAAATGCTGCTCGAACTACCGCTGCCGGTGTGGCTGCGCGCCCTGTCCTGGCTGCTGCCCTGGCGCTGGCTGCCGCGCACTCCACTCGACCTGTCGCGCGGTGCACGCCTGCGCCTGGCGCTGGAAGACCTGGGGCCGATCTTTATCAAGTTCGGCCAGCTGCTCTCGACCCGCCGCGACCTGTTGCCGCCGGATATCGCCGACGAACTGGCGCGCCTGCAGGATCAGGTACCGCCCTTCCCCGAAGCGCAGGCCATCGCCCTGATCGAGGCCCAGCTCGGCGCGCCGGTGGGCGAGCTGTTCGCCCGCTTCGACAGCCAGCCGCTGGCCTCGGCCTCGGTCGCCCAGGTGCACGCCGCGCAACTGAAAAGCGGCGAGGAGGTGGTGGTCAAGGTGATCCGCCCGGGTCTCAGGCCGGTGATCCGCCAGGACCTGGCCTGGCTGTTCCTGCTCGCCCGCCTCGCCGAGAAGGCCTCGGCCGATGCCCGTCGCCTGCGCCCGGTGGAAGTGGTCGGCGACTACGAAAAGACCATCTACGACGAACTCGACCTGCTGCGCGAGGCGGCCAACGCCAGCCAGCTGCGGCGCAACTTCGAGGGTTCGCCGCTGCTCTACGTGCCGCAGGTGTACTGGGACCTGTGCCGCCCGCAGGTGCTGGTGATGGAGCGCATCTACGGCATCCCGGTCACCGACCTGGCGACCCTGGCCGACCAGCGCACCGACATGAAACTGCTCGCCGAACGCGGCGTGGAGATCTTCTTCACCCAGGTATTCCGCGACAGCTTCTTCCACGCCGACATGCACCCCGGCAACATCTTCGTCAGCACCCGCACACCCTGGAGCCCGCAGTACATTGCCATCGACTGCGGCATCATCGGCAGCCTCACCGACGAGGACCAGGACTACCTGGCGCGCAACCTGATCGCCTTCTTCAAGCGCGACTACCGCCGCGTGGCGCAGCTGCACATCGACTCGGGCTGGGTACCGGCCGATACCAAGGTCAACGAGTTCGAGGCGGCCATCCGCACCGTGTGCGAGCCGATCTTCGAGAAGCCGCTCAAGGACATCTCCTTCGGCCAGCTGCTGCTGCGCCTGTTCCAGACCGCGCGGCGCTTCAACATGGAAGTGCAGCCACAGCTGGTGCTGCTGCAGAAGACCCTGCTCAATATCGAAGGCCTGGGACGTCAGCTGTACCCGGACCTGGACCTGTGGAGCACCGCGCAGCCCTTCCTTGAGCGCTGGATGCGCGAGCGCATCAGCCCGCTGCACCTGTTGCGCAACCTGCAGCAGCAGGCCGAGCAGGTGCCGCACCTGTCGCAGATCGCCCGCGACGCCCTGGAGCGTCTGCAGCAACCGGCGCCGCAGGCACCACAACCGACCAACGGGCAGTGGCCGCTGCGCCTGCTCGGCGCGGCGCTGATCGGCGCCGGCGCAATGCAGGGCCTGGCGCCGCTGCTGGCGGCCTGGCCGGCCTGGCTGATGCTCGGCGGCGGGCTTTACCTGGTACTGCACCGATAGCCAGCCCGCCGCCGCACTGGCACACTTGACGGATTGACGGATTGACGGGCCACGGCCCGGCAACATGGACACGGAAACTGCGATGAACGATTGGCTCGACGAAATCCGCTGGAACGAAGACGGCCTGGTGCCGGCCATCGCCCAGGACCACCGGAGCGGGCGCATCCTGATGATGGCCTGGATGAACCGCGAATCCTTGGCGCTCACGGTCGCCGAGCAGCGCGCCATCTACTGGTCACGCTCGCGTGGCAAACTGTGGCGCAAGGGCGAGGAGTCCGGCCATGTGCAGAAGCTGCACGAGCTGCGCCTGGACTGCGATGCCGATGTAATCATCCTCATGGTCGAGCAACTGGGCGGCATCGCCTGCCACACCGGGCGCGAGAGTTGCTTCTACCGCGTCTACGAAGAGGGCGGCTGGAAAACCGTCGACGCCGTGCTCAAAGACCCGCACGCCATCTATGCAGGACACAGCCATGAGTGACACCCTCAATCGTCTGGCCGAGGTGCTGGAGGCGCGCAAGGGCGCTGCCCCCGACAGCTCCTACGTCGCCAGCCTGTACCACAAGGGTCTGAACAAGATTCTGGAAAAACTCGGCGAGGAATCGGTGGAAACCATCCTCGCCGCCAAGGACGCTGCCGTCAGCGGCGACAGCAAGGATGTAATCTACGAAACCGCCGATCTGTGGTTCCACAGCCTGGTCATGCTCGCCGCCCTCGGCCAGCATCCGCAGGCCGTGCTGGACGAGCTGGATCGTCGTTTCGGCCTGTCCGGCCATGCGGAAAAAGCCGCACGGCCGCAAAACTGAACAACCTCTTACTTCGGAGAACGCATCATGGGATTCGGTGGCATCAGCATCTGGCAACTCCTGATCATACTGCTCATCGTCGTCATGCTGTTCGGCACCAAGCGCCTGAAGAGCCTGGGTTCGGACCTGGGCGACGCGATCAAGGGCTTCCGCAAGTCGATGGACAACGGCGAAGCCGAGAAACCGGCAGTCGAAGAGCCGAAGGGGCAGACCATCGACGCCCAGGCGCGCAAGGTCGAAGAGCCGGCGAAGAAAGACTGAGTCATGTTCGACATCGGTTTTACCGAACTGCTGCTGGTCGGCCTGGTCGCCCTGCTGGTGCTCGGCCCCGAGCGCCTGCCCGGCGCGGTGCGCACTGCCGGCCTGTGGATCGGCCGGATCAAGCGCAGCTTCAGCGCGATCAAGGCTGAGGTGGAACGCGAGATCGGCGCCGACGAGATCCGCCGCCAGCTGCATAACGAGCGGATTCTCGAGCTGGAGCGAGAAATGCAGGCGATGAAGCAGGACATCCTCGACACCACCAGCCTCAAGCCGACCAGCGAGACCGACAAGCGCGCCGCCGAGCCGCCACAGCCCGCCGCCCAGGACAAGAATCCCCAGCCATGAGCCGATTGCCGGACGCCGACCAGGAAATGCCCCTGGTCTCGCACCTGACCGAACTGCGCACGCGCCTGCTGCGCTGCGTGGTGATCATCCTGCTGATCTTCGGCGGCCTGTTCTACTTCGCCCAGGACATCTACGCGCTGGTCGCCGCGCCACTGCGTGCCTACCTGCCGGAAGGCGCGACGATGATCGCCACCGGTGTCGCCTCGCCTTTCCTCACGCCGTTCAAGCTGACCCTGATGTGCGCGCTGTTTCTCGGCATGCCGGTGCTCCTGCACCAGGCCTGGGGCTTCATCGCGCCGGGGCTGTACACCCACGAGAAGCGCATCGCCGTGCCGCTGCTGATCTCCAGCATCTTCCTGTTCTACGCCGGCATGGCCTTCGCCTACTTCGTGGTGTTTCCCATCATGTTCGGTTTCTTCGCCAGCGTGACGCCCGAGGGCGTGGCAATGATGACCGACATCGGCCAGTATCTGGATTTCGTGCTGACGCTGTTCTTCGCCTTCGGCGTGGCGTTCGAGATCCCCATCGCCACCTTCCTGCTGATCTGGGTCGGCATCGTCGACGTCGCCACCCTGCGCAAGAGCCGGCCCTACGTGGTCGTCGGCTGCTTCGTGGTGGGCATGGTGCTGACCCCGCCGGACGTGTTCTCGCAGACCCTGCTGGCCCTGCCGATGTGGCTGCTGTTCGAGACCGGCGTGCTGGCCGGAGCCCTGGTCAAGCGCAACCGCGAACAGGAGTCGGACGAGGAACAGGCCAAGCCCGAAGACCAGCCCCCCGCGCCGCAGCCGTGAACCTGCTGCTGCTGGAAGACGCCGATTTCGTCGGTGTCGATCGCGTCCGCCTCAGCGGCCGGCGGCTGAAACACCTGCACGAGGTGCATCGCGCGGCGGCTGGCGACCGTCTGCGGGTCGGCCGCCTCGGCGGGCTGATGGGCGAAGGTCATCTACTCAGCCTCGATGAGGCGCACGCCGAACTCGAGGTCGAGCTGACCCAGGCAGCGCCGGCCAAGCTGCCGCTGACCCTGGTACTGGCCCTGCCCAGGCCGAAGATGCTCAAGCGCACCCTGCAGACCATTGCCGCCATGGGCGTGCCGCGCCTGGTGCTGGTCAACAGCTACCGGGTGGAGAAGAGCTTCTGGCAGACCCCCTTCCTCGAAGCCGAAGCCATCCGCGAACAACTGATCCTCGGCCTGGAGCAGGCGCGCGACACCCTGCTGCCGGAGGTGCTGATCGAAAAGCGCTTCAAGCCCTTCGTCGAGGATCGTCTGCCTCTGCTTGCCGCCGGTTCGCTCGGCCTGGTAGGCCATCCAGGCGACCATCCGCCCTGCCCGCGTGCGGTCGAAGGTCCAGTCACCCTGGCCATCGGCCCGGAAGGCGGCTGGATTCCCTACGAGGTGGAACTGCTGGGCCAGGCCGCCGGACTGCGACCGGTACAACTCGGCGAGCGCATCCTGCGGGTGGAAACGGCGGTGCCGGCGCTGCTGGCGCGGCTGTTCTGAACCCGCGCCCATCGCGGATGATCGCGACGGGCTAGGCGCCGCCCAATCCGGCGACGAACAAACCGGTCACCGCCTGAGCGGCGGCCGCCGCATCCTGGCCGGGCAGCTGATCATCCAGCAGCAGTTGCGCCAGCCCGTGCACCAGGCTCCAGGCCGCCAGGCTGGCGGTCGCCGGATCCCGGCCTGGCGCCGCGGCCTGCACGCTGGCCCCGAGCTGCCGGTAGAGGGCTTGCGCCGCCTGCTGCAGCTGCGGGTAGCGCGATTTTTCCGCCACGCCGCCGAACATCAGGGCGAAGCGCCCCGGTTGTTCCAGGGCGAAGGCCACGTAGCACTGCCCCAACGCCTGCAGGCGCGACGCCGGTAGCAGCGCCATACGTCGACTCAGCTCGGCGAAACCCTCGGCAGCCAGGGCCGCCAGCAAGGCATCGCGATCGGAAAAATGCCGGTAGGGGGCGTTATGCGAAACCCCGGCGCGGCGCGCAACCTCGCGCAAGCTGACCGCCGCTGCGCCGCCCTCGCTCAGCAGTTCGCCGGCCGCCGCCAGCAGGGCGCAGCGCAGATCACCATGGTGATAGGCGCGAGTGCCCGCTTCCTCGCATGTTGACACCAGCAACATCCCCTCTAATATGTTGACACCGCCCACATTATGCCCGCAGCGGGCAACGGGCACCAGCTCCGCTCGGAGGAACCGCCATGCTATTCGTTGCCCTATTGCTGGTTTTCACCCTGCTCGCCGCGCTGCCCGCCCGCCTGGGCCTCGCCGGGCCGACAAGCTGGCCGGCACGCATGCGCCTGGCCCTGGCATTGGCCCTGCTGCTGATCGGCGCGGATCACTGGCTGACCCCGGCGCGCTACCTGGCGATGATGCCGCCCTATCTACCCTGGCACCTGGAGCTGGTGTTGCTGACCGGCGCCTGCGAGATCGCCGGTGCACTGGGCCTGCTCTGGCCTCGCACGCGCAGGCTGGCGGGGGGATTGCTGGCGCTGTACTTCGTCTGCGTGTTTCCAGCCAACCTGCACAACGCCGCGCATGGGCTGCAGGTCGACGGCCTGCCCAGCGTGCAGTGGTACTACTGGCTGCGCCTGCCGTTCCAGCCGCTGATCATCCTCTGGACGCTGTATGCCGCCGAGTGGCTGCGCTGGCCACAGCCGTTCAGCTTTCCAGGAGGAAGGTCACCGGCCCGTCGTTGACCAGATGCACCTGCATATGGGCGCCGAAACGCCCGCAGGCCACCTGCGGGTGCTGCGCGCGCGCCAGCTCGACCAGCGCCTCGAACAGCGCGGCGCCCTGGGCCGGCGGCGCGGCGCTGGAAAAGCTGGGGCGCATGCCGCTCCTGGTATCGGCGGCCAGGGTGAACTGGGAGACCAGCAGCAATCCGCCGCCGATATCCTTGAGCGAACGGTTCATCTTGCCCGCCTCGTCGCTGAACACGCGGTAATTCAGCAGCTTGTGCAGGGCGCGGGAAAGACTGGCCTGATCGTCCTGCGGCTCGATGCCGACCAGCGCCAGCAGCCCCTGGTCGATGCTGCCCACCACCTCGTGTTCGACCTCAACCCTCGCTGCGCCGACGCGCTGGATCAGCAGCTTCATGCGTCCTCCGGCGGCAGGTCGAGCAGGCGCCGGGCCATCTGCTCGGCGGCGCGCACCAGGGCATCGGTGATGCCCGGCTCGGCGGCCGAGTGGCCGGCGTCGCGGATGATCTGCAGCTCGCTGTTGGGCCAGGCCTGATGCAGCGCCCAGGCGTTGTCCAGCGGGCAGATGGCGTCGTAGCGGCCGTGCACGATGATGCCCGGCAGGTGGGCGATCTTCGGCATGTCGCGGAGCAACTGGTCGGGTTCGAGGAAGGCGTCGTTGACGAAGTAGTGGCATTCGATGCGGGCGATGGACAGCGCGCGGTGCGCCTCGCTGAAGCGCTCGACCACCTGCGGGTTGGGGCGCAGCGTGGCGGTGCGGCCCTCCCAGCTCGACCAGGCCTTGGCGGCGTGCATCTGGGCGATCTGGTCGGGGCCGGTCAGGCGCTTGTAGAAGGCCTGCATCAGGTCGCCGCGCTCCTCCAGCGGGATCGGTGCGAGGTAGTCCTCCCAGTAGTCGGGGAACAGGCGGCTGGCGCCCTCCTGATAGAACCAGCGGAACTCCTGCGGCCGGCACAGGAAGATGCCGCGCAGGATCAGCCCCAGCACCCGATGCGGGTGCGCCTGGGCGTAGGCCAGCGCCAGGGTCGAGCCCCAGGAGCCGCCGAACAGCACGAACTTGTCTATCCCCAAGTGCTCGCGGATACGCTCGATATCGCCGATCAACGCCTGGGTGGTATTGCCCTCCAGGCTGGCGTGCGGCGTGGAGCGGCCACAACCGCGCTGGTCGAAGGTGACGATGCGGTAGAGATTGGGATCGAAATAGCGCCGGCTAGCGGCATCGCAGCCGGCGCCAGGCCCGCCATGGATGAACAGCACCGGCAGCCCGTCCGCCGAACCGCTCTCGTCCACATATAGGACATGGGGCGATTCGACCGCCAGTTCGTGACGGGCGTAGGGTTTGATCTCCGGATACAAAGTCTGCATGGTGGGCTCCTGGCTCGATGGGCTACAACTGCCGTGTTCCGCTCTGCCGGGCATCATAACCATGAAAAGGGAGTTCAGCATGTCGACACGGATTTTCCTCTGGCCGGCGGCGCTTTTCGTCGCCCTGCTGCTAAGCGGCTGCGGCGCCAGGGACGATCCCCAGGCCACCCTCGAGGCAGCCGTCGAGCAACTGCAGGACGCGCTCGAGGCGAAGCAGTCCGGCGCGGTGATGGAGCAGCTGCACGGCAACTTCCGTGCCGGCGAGGAGCTGGATCGCGACTGGGCCAAGCGCACCATGGCCCTGCTGTTCCTGCGCCACAAGAACGTCCGGGTCATCGCCCTGGGCAAGCGCAGCTGGATCGATTCGGCGATCGGCAGCAAGGGGCATACCGAAGCCCTGGTCGGCCTGAGCGGCGCCGAAGGGTTGATCCCCGACAGCGCCAGGCACTATTCGCTGAAGCTGGAGTGGTGGCTGGAAGATGACGAATGGAAACTGGCGCGCCTGAACTGGGAGTAGCCCGGATGAACTACGGGGGACATCCAGCGCCACATCCCCGGACTGCATCCGGGCCAAGGCAAACAGGCCCTTAGTCGGCCTGGCGCCAGATCAGCTCGGCGGTGTCGTAACCCCGCTCGCGCGCCACCGCCAGCAGCTCGTCGCTCGTGGCGGCGTCCACCTGCGGGGTGCGCGCCAGCAGCCACAGGTACTTGCGCTGCGGATGGCCGACCAGCGCCACGCGATAATCCTCGTCGTGGTAGAGCACCCAGTAGTCGCCCTTGATCGGCAGCAGCTTGCTAGCCCAGTTGTCGAAGCGCACCCAGAGCTTGTCCGTGCGCCCCTCGACCTGCGGCTCGGCGACGCCCCTGGCCTCCTGCCACTCGCCGTCGTCATCGCGGCAGCGGTTGGTCACCTCGATGCGCTCGTCGTCCCGCAGGCGGTAATGCGCCTCGGACTGAACGCAGTTGCGCAGGAAGAACATCGGCAGGCGCGCCAGCTCGTACCAGGTGCCCTGGTAGCGCTGCAGGTCGACCTGCACGGTTTGCGGCGGCTCCTGCACGATGTTTCCGGTACCGGAATTGGCACAGCCCAGCAGGGCCAGGAAGGCACCGGCGATAATGATGGAACGCATGCAGCCTCCTGCTTACTTGAGCCCCTTGCCGGAGAACATCATCACCTTGTCGCCGGCGTACTGCACGCTGATGAAGCTCTTGTCGTCGCCCCAGGTGCAGCTGGACATGCCCAGGGCACCGGCGCACTCGCCCGGCGCGCCGAGCAGGCTTTCCACCTCGTCCTTGCTCATGCCGGCCTTGAGCTTGGCATAGTTTTCCTGGTTGACCTTGCTGCAGGCAGCCAGCAGACAGCAGGCGAGCAGCGCGACGACACGCTTGGACATGGAGGGCACTCCTGAGGGAAGGGAACGCGGCTAGCTTGGCATAGCGAGCTGCAACTTGCCCGCTTGGAGTTCAGAAACGCGAACCGGGTTCCCGCAGGAAAAGCTCTTCCTCGACGCTCGAGGAACGCTCGAGAATGGCGTTGCGATGCGGGAAACGGGCGAAACGGGCGATCACCTGCCGGTGGCGTTCGGCGAAGTCGAGAAAGTTACCGAACAGATCGCGCTCATCCGCAGCGGCCGCCTCGTGCAGCCCCCGAAACAACTCGACGGCACACTCCTGCAGGGCCAGGTCCTCGGCATGCTCGAAGACGATGTAGGCGAATACCCGCTCGATCGCCGTCAGTTGCCGATCCAGGCCCTGTTCCAGCCCCTGCTGCAGCAGCGCCCGCGCCAGCGGGTCGCCGGCGAAGGCGCGCGGCGTGTCGCGGAAGATCATGCGCGGCAGCTGGTCGAGCAGGATCAGATTGGCCAGCCAGCCCCGGGGAGATTGCGTCCAGCTTTGCAACTCGCCGGCCAGCGCCTGTTCGACCTGCCCGGCGAAACGCTCACGCGCCTCTCGATCCTGGCTGTCCCGCTTGCCGAACCACAGCTGCTGGCGCGCCGCCGCCACCTCGACGGCGCTGGCGGGGACGGCACCGAACCACCAGTCGAGCAGCGGCTGCCAGGGCTGCACGGTTCAGCCCCGGTGGTAGGCGGTGACGCGCAGCACTTCTTCCTTCGAGCCGAGGAACACCGCCACGCGCTGGTGCAGGGATTCCGGCTGGATGTCGAGGATGCGCTGCGAGCCGTTGGTGGCGGCGCCGCCGGCCTGCTCGATGATCATCGACATCGGGTTGGCCTCGTACATCAGGCGCAGCTTGCCGGGCTTTTCCGGCTCGCGGGCATCGCGCGGGTACATGAACACGCCGCCGCGGGTGAGGATGCGATGCACGTCGGCCACCATCGAGGCGATCCAGCGCATGTTGTAGTTCTTGCCCAGCGGCCCGGTCTCGCCGGCCAGCAGCTCGGACACGTAGCGCTGCACCGGAGCCTCCCAGTGACGCTGGTTGGACATGTTGATGGCGAATTCCTTGGTCGCCTCCGGCACGCGA
Source organism: Pseudomonas sp. SP16.1 (assembly GCF_052682975.1). Lineage (NCBI taxonomy): Bacteria > Pseudomonadati > Pseudomonadota > Gammaproteobacteria > Pseudomonadales > Pseudomonadaceae > Pseudomonas > Pseudomonas sp. SP16.1. The sequence continues at coordinate 5,034,149 of NZ_JBQYFZ010000001.1, read as the reverse complement.
ATGTTGTCGTGGGTGAGCACGAAGGAGCCCAGCTCGCGGTCCAGGGTGAAGCCCTTGACGCCGTCGCCGAGGGTCAGCATCAGCATGGTCTGCGGACCGTAGATGGCGTAGCCGGCGGCCACCTGCTGGGTGCCCGGCTGGAGGAACGCCTCCTCGCCGAGGTCGCCGCACTCGCCGTTGCGGTCCGGGCAGCGCAGCACCGAGAAGATGGTGCCGACCGAGACGTTGACGTCGATGTTGCTGGAGCCGTCCAGCGGGTCGAATACCAGCAGGTAGGCGCCCTTGGGATACTTGCCGGGAATCTGGTAGGCGTTGTCCATTTCTTCGGAGGCCATGCCGGCCAGGTGGCCGCCCCACTCGTTGGCTTCCAGGAGGATCTCGTTGGACAGCACGTCGAGCTTCTTCTGCACCTCGCCCTGCACGTTCTCGGTTTCCATGCTGCCGAGCACGCCGCCGAGGGCGCCCTTGGACACCTGGTGGCTGATGGCCTTGCAGGCGCGTGCCACAACCTCGATGAGGAAGCGCAAATCGGCCGGGGTATTGTGGCTGCGGGTCTGCTCGATCAGGTAGCGGCTCAGGGTGACGCGGGACATGGACAGCTCCGGATAGGGAAAAAACCCGCGCAGTTTAACCCGTTCCCGGCGTGCCCGCCTCCCCGCGACCGCGCGCGGAGGGGAGAAACTGACGGAACGCGCAGCTGGCCAACTGCCTCACGCCAGCGCGAGCCCTGGTGCCGGGCAGCGGTTGTCCGCGGCAGGGGGCGGCGCTGACGCCCGACGCCAGTTGCGTTCAGCCCACGGCCGCCAGTTGCACCCGGTTGCGGCCGTTGCGCTTGGCGCCATAGAGCGCGACGTCGGCGGCTTGCAGCAGGCCGTCGAGCTCGTCGCCATGCACCGGCCACAGGGCGATGCCGGCCGACATGGTCACCGGCAGCGCGCCGATGCGCGTCGGCTGGGCGACCTGGGCCAGCTGCAGGCGCAGCGCTTCCAGGCGGCTGGTGGCGGCCTTCGAGTCCAGCCCCGGGAGGATCAACAGGAATTCCTCGCCGCCGATACGGAACACCGCGTCGGTGCTGCGCAGGTTCTCCAGCAGATGCTGGGCCACCGACTTGAGCACGTCGTCGCCGACCAGGTGGCCGCATTCGTCGTTGAGCCGCTTGAAGTGGTCGAGGTCGATCAGCGCCAAGGCCAGCGGAATCCGCTCACGCTGGGCGCGAGCCAGTTCGCGGGCGAAAAATTCGTCCAGGTAGCGACGGTTGTACAGGCCGGTGAGCGGATCGCACAGCGCCTGCTCGCGCAACTGCTCGTGCAGACTGGTGATGGTGCGCAGGCGCTCCTCGCTGACGGCCAGCGCCTCGGCCAGCTTCAGCTCGCCGAGGTGGCGCTGGGTGACGTCGCGTACGTAGAGCATGCGCCCGAGCAGTACCGGGCCGTGACGGGTGGCGCGCTCGATGGCGCGGACGCGTACCTCGTAGTAGCGCGCCGCGCTGGTCAGGGTCAGCGGCTGGTCCTGCTCCGCGGCGTGCTGCTCGAGCAGGTGCTGCATATCGGCGCCGAACACCGGCCAATCGTCCAGCGCCCGCCCCTGCCAGCCGTGCTGCAAGCCCGCCAGCTTGAGCGCCGCGGGGTTGGCCTCGACCACCCGTCCGCGCGGGTCGATCACCAGTACCGGATCGAGCAGCGCCTCGAGCAGCAGGTGACGAGCGACCGGCAGCAGGTCGAACAGGCGCACGCCGACGATCAGCCAGGCGAAGGCCAGCAGGGTGAAGGCGAAGCTGAAGGGGGTGGGGTCGAAGCCGAACAGCGTCCAGCCGAACCCCACGTAGCCGACGTTGGCCACCCAGGGCACCGCGGTGACCAGCACGAACGCCAGGTAATGGCGGCGGTGCAGGCCCTGGCTGAGCGCCGCGGCGCGGATCACCACGCCCATGCAGAAGGCCATGAACAGGTAGACGTAGAGCGCCGTGGCGTAGAACAGCGGGCCGTGCTGATAGCGCACCGGCGCCCCCGGGCTGGCGTCGATCGGCGCACTGCCGGCGCCGTAGAACAGGCCGTGCCAGGGATTGCTCAGCGCCAGTCCCCAGACCAGCAGCGGCACCAGGCTGAGGCCGAGGACGCCGCTGCGGCTCAGCGGCGTGCGCATGCTGTTGACGTACTGCCAGAGGAATACCGCCCAGAAGGTCGGCGTGGAGACGATGCCCGGCCAGGCCATGCTGGCCCAGAACATCTTGCATTCGGGCGCGAAGAAACTCATTTCCAGCGCCGCGACGGCCATCCACCAGAGACTGGCCAGATGCAGCAGGATGAAGCTGTCACGCCCGGGGAAATCGCGTTGGCGGGTCACCCAGTGGGCCAGCAGGATCACCCCGAAACACACCAGCAGGGTCATCAGCACCGGCGGCGACAGGCTCCAGCCGGAAGCCAGGCAGGCCTGCATCAGGCAAACCCTCGCGCCAGGAGCAGCGGAGCAATGGAAGTGGCGGCCAGGCTGCCGGGCCGCTCGGCGAAGACGCAAATCGAAATACGCAAGGGGCCTTCCTGACCTCGGCTGCTGGATTGGCGCGGAGCGCCTAAGATACTGTAAAACCCTTGCTCCAGCAGGGTTTTTTATGGCCGCTGGCGCTCGCCCGGCGGGCGCCGCAGCAGGCTGACGGCCATCATCGCAAGCAGGCCGACACCCAGCAGCAGTACAGCCCAAAGCCCCAGGCGTCGCCAGTCACCCGGCGGCTCGGTGGGGCCCTGCTGCAGAGGGTCGGCCAGCTCGCCCGGCGCGGCCCTTCCCAGCTCGGCCAGGCGCTCGGGCCGGTAGCCGGGGATCAGGCTGGCCAGCGGCAGCGCCGCCGATTGCGCGCGAGCGCTGCCCAGCGCCAGCCGATACGGCGGCTCGCCGCGGGCGAGAAAGACCAGCTGGGTCGCGCGCAGCCCCAGCTGCACCTGCGGCGGAGTATCGCCCAGACCGGTGCCGCGGGCATCGAGCTGCAGACGCAACTGACGCACCGGCCAACCCGGCAGCGCCAGCTCGTCGCGCACCACCTCGCGCCCGTTCTCCGGCAGGCGGTAGAGCAGGCCGCTGACCAGCGGTCGCCAGGCGCCCTGTTCGCCGCTGCGCGCCTCGAAACGCACCGGCGCCAGGCTGTTGGCCTGTTCCAGCGGCACCCGCAGGCGCTCCAGTGGCAGGGCCAGCGGCAACTGCCACTGGTAGCGGCCGTCGCCGGTGCGCTGCGCCGGCAGCGGTTCGGACCACACCAGCGGCGCCGGCTGCTGGTCCTGGCGGCGGCTGCGCAGGGTCACCGCCTGCAGCTGCGGCGCCTGCTGCGGGCTGCGCCAGAGCAGGCGCAGATAGCGCGCCGGCTGGCCCGGCAGCTCCACCTGGCGCTGATCGATACGGTCGCCGGCGAAGCTCAGCCGTGCCAGCTGCCCGTCGCCCCAGCTGCGCCAGTGCTGCAGGTCGTCGCTGGCTTCGATGGCGAAGCGCTGAAAGCCCTCCTCTCCGCCGCTCCAGTCCAGGCTCAGGCGCACCAGCGGGGCGTCGATGGCGCTGGCGTCGAGCAGCCAGCCGCGCAGCTGCTGGCCCGGCTCGGCGGCGGCTCCGCTCAGTTCGATCAGGGTACCCGTGGTGCTGCGCTCGACCCGCAACGCCGGCGCCTGCTCGGCGTCGGCGCGGCCGTGCAGGGGGAACCAGCGCACGCCTTGCTCCTGCTCGTGTTCCAGGGTCTCGCTGCGCCCTGGGATGAGCGCATAGGCCTGCGCCTGGCCGCCCGCGTCGAACACCCGCAGGTCGCGCAGATCGCCATGCCGAGCCACCAGGTGGGCGGCGATCGGCAGCTCCAGGCGATACCAGGGCCCCTCGCCGGACAGCTGCAGCGGCAGCGTCCGCTGGAAGTCCTGCGGACGCTCGGCGGCCTGCACGACGCTACCCAGCAGCAGGGCCAGTCCCAGCCCCAAACGGATGATGTTCACGCGGCGTGCTCCTGCTCACTGGTTGACGGGGCCTCGACCTTGCGCGGCGGCAGCGGGGCGAAATAGCCCACCACCAGGAGCAACACGCCGACGCCGATAAAGGACACGATGCGCTCCAGGCCGCCGCGGTTGCCCAGCTCGACGAACAGCAGCTTGGCCACCACCACGGCGATCAGCGCCGCGCCGACCAGCCACAGTTCGCGGCGCCCGCGCAGGTGGCCGAGCAGCATCAGCGGCAGGGCGATCAGGGTCCAGACGATGGACAGCCCGGCCTGCACCAGCATCGAATCGAGCAGCGCCGCGGTCTGCCAGGGCACCCCGCCCCAGTGATGGGCGCTGCGCATGACCATGGCGGTGAGCAGGGCGAACAGCGACAGCCCGGCCACCGCCTGCAGCAGCTGCGGCGCGTATGGCGACGCCAGGCCGGCCTCGGCCAGGGCGAAGCGCGCCCACAGATACAGCGCGCCCAGACACAGCAGCAGGCCCAGTTCCAGCGGGTTGAGCAGCGGCAGGTAGGCCAGCGGCTCGGCGTCGCCGGCGCTGAGCGCGTTGGCCAGCCAGAACCAGCCCAGCATCGCCGCGGCCAGCGGCGCGGCGGCCAGCAGGCGGTAGTCGCGGGCATGCGCCGACAACGGCCAGGGCCAGCTGCGCGGCAGCGCCATCGCCCACAGATAGAGCGTCGGCAGCAGCGCCCAGCCCAGCCAGCGCCAGGCGTTGTAGTGATCGGCCAGGCTCAGCAGCAGGTAGCGCAGCTGCAGCGCCAGCACCCCGAGCAGCAGCCAGCAGCCCAGCACGTGCGCCGCGCTCGCCGCCCGGCGCGGCAACAGCGGGCCGAGCCGGCGCAGGACGAGGAAATGCACGGCGAACAGGCCCAGCCAGGCCAGCCAGCCGAAATGCGCCGCCGGGTGATACCAGCCATGCCAGGCATGCAGCAGGATCAATCCGCCCAACGGCGCCAGCAGGCTGCACAGCAGTGCCAGCTCACGCCACTGGGCGCGCGCGGCGAGCGGCAGCCAGAGCGCCACCGCAGCGGCGGCCAGGCCGAGCAGCAGGGTCGGCTGCAGCGCCGGGGCGGCGAAGCGCAGCACCTCGCTGGCCAGCGCCAGGCCCCACCAGGCCGCGCCCCAGACCAGCAGCAGCTGGCCCAGGCGCAGCAGACTGACGCCCTCCAGCCCCGCGCCTTCGCGCCGTGCCAGCGCCTGCAGGCGCCAGGCCCCGACCTGCGCGGCCAGGCCGAGCACCGCCGGCGTCCAGAAGCCGGTATGCGCCAGGGGTGTCAGGCCCTCGCCGCTCAGCCCCGCCAGCAGCAGCGGCCCGGCGGCGAGAAAGGCCAGGCCGGCGAACAGCTGCAGCGCCAGGCTGAAGTAGAAGGCCGCGCGCTGCTGCAGGTACAGCGCCAGCCAGAGGATCAGCAGGCCGCTGCCGCCCCACACCGCCGCGGCGGCGACCCAGGGCAGAACGAACAGCACCGCCAGGTTGACGAAGGCCAGCCCCACCAGCAGCACCAGCGACAGCCCGGTGAGCAGGCGGCGGCTGGCGCGGATCTGCGGATCGCGCGCCGCCAGCAGCATGCCGGCGATCAGGCCGAAGCCGAGCAGCGACGCCGCCAGCAGACCGAACCAGCCGGCATCGAAGCCGCCGCGGCCGAACAGCGAATCCAGCGCCATCTGGCCGAGAAACAGCAGGCCGCCGAGCAACTGCACGGCGAAGGCGCTGAACACGAAGCTGCGCGCGCCGCTACGCAGGCCCACCAGCAGCGTCGCCAGCCCCGCCAGCGCCCAGGCGATGGCCGTGCCGGGGGCCTCGAACAGCAGCGGCGCGATCAGATAGAGGAAGGCCAGCCCGGCGACGGCCGGCCAGGGCGACAATCGGCTCTCCCAGGCGCTGGCGGCCTCGGGCGTGCGGCGCAGCTGCCAGTGGCTGAACAGCAGAGCCGCGCCGAGCATCAAGGCACCCAACGGCGAGCCGTCGAGCAGGCGGCCGGAGCCGGCATCCAGGCCATGGAGGAAGGCCAGCGCCGCGCCCAGTTGCAGCAGCAGGGCGAAGCCGCGCGCCAGCGGCCGGCCCTGGCGCAGGCCGAGCCAGTAGATGCCGGCGCCCTCCACCGCCCAGGCCGCCGAGGTCCAGCGCGCATCCAGGCCCAGCGGGATGGCCAGGCTGGCGAACACCACGCCGAGCGCCAGGCAGCTCTCCACCAGCAGCAGCGCACGCTCGCCGGCGCGCGCCTGCAACAGGCGCGCCAGCAGCAGATAGAACAGGCCCAGGCCGAGGGCACTGAAGGCGGCGGCGAACTCGATATGGCGCACCAGCGCCACCTGCAGGCCGAAGCCGATCAACGGCGGGCCGAACAGCGCGGTGGCGTCGACGTAGTCGCCGCGGCGCGCCGACCAGCGCAGCAGCGCGTCGCGGTCCTCGGGGGCGTCGCTCGCCTCGCGCAGCTTGCGCCGGGCGAACAGCAGGCCGATGGCCACGTACATCAGGAAGAACAGGACCAGGAAGGGCTGGGTGCTGCCCAGCAGCTCCGGTGTGTAGGAGCGCAGGCCCCAGGCGAAGCCGATGCCGAAGGTGCCGACGAAGCCGATCAGGTTGAGCAGGCGCCAGGCCTTGAACCAGGCTATGGCGAAGATGCCGGCGTTGAGCAGGGCGAAGTAGGAGAACAGCGCGACGTGGTTGCCGCTGCCGGTGGAGGCGAGGATGGGCGCGGCGAAGCCGCCGAGCGCCGCGGCGGCGGCCAGGCCGAGGGCGTTCTGCTGCACGGCGAGAATGGCCGAGAACAGCGTCACCGCCACCAGCAGGCCGAGGGCCATGCCCGGGTCGAGCAGCGGGTGCAGGCGCATGGCGGCGAACACGGTCAGGTACAGCACGGCGATGCCGGTGCCCTGCAGCACCAGGGCGTAGCCGGGATTGCGCCGGCGCAGCCACCAGCCCAGGCCGAGCAGGGCCAGGGCGCTGGCCGCCACGCCCATGTAGCGCAGCTCAACCGGCACCTCGACGCCTTCGGTGGCGTAGCGCAACAGGAAGGCCAGGCCGAGGAACAGCAGCACCACGCCGACCCGCAGCACGGTATTGCCGCCGAGCAGCCAGGCCTTGGCCAGGGCGAAGCCGCGTTCGAGCAGGTTCGGCTCACGCGGCTCGCGGGGTTTCCAGGGGCCGGCCTGCGGCGCTGGCCGCGGTTTATCGGCGACTTGTGCGGCGACAGGTGCAGGCTCTGCGACAGACTGCGGCGTCGCCGCCTCGATCTCCGGCTCCAGCGTCCAGTCCAGCTCCGGCTCGGGCGTCTGCCCGGTCGTGGCGGTCTCGGCCACGACCGGCTCGGGCGGAGGCTCGGCGTTGACCATGGGCTCGGCGGAGGCCGGCTCGGGTTCGGCCCGCTCGCCCTGCTCCACCTTGAGCAGGCGCTCGTGGATGGCGCCGGTGCCGCGCTCGAAGCGCTCGGCGAACTCCTCGAGCTGCGCCGCCAGTTGCCCGTTGCGCTGCTCCAGGCCGTGCAGCCGCAGCGCCTGGCCCAGACTCAGGCCGAGCAGGCCGCCGAGAATGGCACCAGTGACGGATTCGCTGACGCCCGCACCGAGCACCAGCCCGACCAGCATGAAGATCCATTGCATGCGTTGTGTCCTACCGCTGTGGAAGTGTCCTCGCGTCCCTGCCGGCAGCCGAGGTGGCTGCCAGTATAGGAGTCGTGCCAACCAACACCCAGAGAGACGACTGCCACCCAGGTCACAGGCACAACGCAAAGTGGGCAACTGCCAGCCGGTGCTTCACAAACGCGGCGCGCCCGCTATCATCGCCGCCCCGTGACCGTAGGGCGGACTCGGGCGCGCAGCGAACAGTCCGCCATGACAGATAGGCCTAGCCCAACCATGATCAAGCCCCGCCTGATCGCCGCCGCCGAACTCGACCGCCTGGAAACCTGGGCCAAATACAGCAGCGACATGTGCCACAGCTGCAACTCCAGCTGCTGCACCCTGCCGGTGGAGGTGCGTCTGAACGACCTGATCCGCCTGGAGCTGGTGGACGAGTTCGAGCGCAGCGAACCGCCGAAGAACATCGCCAAGCGCCTGCAGAAGGACGGCATCGTCGAGCGCTTCAACCAGAAGTCGGGCATCTTCACCCTGACCCGCCTGTCCAACAACGACTGCCTGTTCCTCGATCGCAAGACGCGCCTGTGCACCGTCTACGACAAGCGCCCGGACACCTGCCGCCATCACCCCAAGGTCGGCCCGCGGCCGGGGTATTGCGCTTACAAACCGAAGTAAGCCATCGAGCCGACGGGAGAAGGCGCCACCGCACCTGCAGGAGCCCCGCCTCGGGGCGAAGCTGCTGGTCGGCGCCCGGATTTGCCTAACGTCCATCATTCGCCGCGGGGCGCGGCTCCTACAAAAGCATGTGCGCACCCCGGAACTGCAGGAGCTCCGCCCCGGGGCGAAGCTTCTTCTAGTTCTAGCGGCGCAGGCCGATGACCCGGCCGACGCAGGCCGGCTGCGGCAATCCCCGGTGTTCGGCGGCCAGTTGCGCCACCTTGTCCGCCACCTGCTCGTCGAAGGGCGCCGAGCGGCCGGCGGCGCTGTCGATATTGATCAGCATCTGCTCGCTTTCCGCCAGGCTGGCGTCCTCGCCCGGCCGGTACAGGCCGTGGTGGATCTGCAGACGCTTGCCGTCGTGGGCCAGCAACTGGGTACGCACCTCGACCGGCTCGCCCTCCTTCACCTCGGCCAGGTAGTTGAGGTGGCATTCCAGGGTAAAGAGCGTATGACCCGTGCGGGCGCGGCCGGCTGTGTCCAGGCCCAGCGCATCCATCAACGCGTCGGTGGCGTGGCTGAAGATCAGCAGGTAGAAGGCATCGCGCAGGTGGCCGTTGTAGTCGACCCAGTCGGGGGAGATGGTGGTGCTGTGGGTGGTGAGCGGTTTGGCGGACATGTAAGCGACTCCAGAAGCGGCCCTCTCCCCCGCTCCCCTCTCTCGCAAGCGGGAGAGGGGAGCGGCTCGGAGTAGCTGGATACCTCGGCGGGTGCGCCATGCGCACCGGGAATGACTCGGTTTATTCGGCGAACCCGAAGCCATGCTTGGCCTTGGTCTGGCGGATCGCCTCCAGCACCGCCAGCAGGCAATCATCGCGGTAGCGCTCCAGCTCGTCCAGGCTGCGGCTACCCTGCTGCTCGGCGGTGCCTTCGACCACCGCGTCGATCAGCCCCTCGGTCAGCTCCGGCGCCTGCAGGTAGGTCCAGGGCAATTTGAGCGCCGGGCCGAACTGCGCCATGAAATGGCGCATGCCGGCCGGGCCGCCGGCCAGGGTGTAGGTCAGGAAGCTGCCCATGAACGACCAGCGCAGGCCGGCACCGAAGCGGATCGCGTCGTCGATCTCGCCGGTGCTCGCCACGCCGTCGTTGACCAGATGCAGCGCCTCGCGCCACAGCGCTTCGAGCAGGCGGTCGGCGATAAAGCCCGGCACTTCCTTGCGCACGTGCAGCGGGCGCATGCCCAGCGCCCTGTAGACCCCGATCGCCGCCTGTACCGCCTCCGGTGCGGTCTGCGCCCCGCCCACCACCTCCACCAGCGGCAACAGGTAGACCGGGTTGAACGGGTGGCCGACCAAGCAGCGCTCGGGGTGGCTGGCGCCTTCGTAGAACTCGCTGGGCAGCAGGCCCGAGGTGCTGGAGCCAATCAGCACATTCGGGCGCGCGGCGGCGCTGATCCTGGCGTGCAGATCCAGCTTGAGCTCGAGCCGCTCGGGGGCGCTTTCCTGGATAAAGTCGGCATCGCGCACGCAGTCCTCGATGCTGGCGACGAAACGCAGGCGCGCCAGCGAGGCGCCGGGGGCCAGGCCCTGGCTCTGCAGCGCCGGCCAGGCATTGGCCAGGCGCGTGCGCAGAGCCGCCTCGGCGCCGGGCGCCGGGTCCCAGGCGATCACGTCGAGGCCGTGGGCCAGGGCGCGGGCGATCCAGCCGGCGCCGATCACGCCGGTGCCGAGGGCGGCGAAGGTCTTGATATCGGTGACGAAGGTCATGGTGAACTCCGGTAGCCCGGATGCAATCCGGGGATAGATGTGGGGAATGCCCCGGATTGCATCCGGGCTAGGGGGGATGCCCGCAGGCCCGCTCCCCCGTTCCTCTCCCGCAAGCGGGAGAGGGGAGAAAACCGTGCTAACGGCGCTTGAGCTTCATCTTTTCCCGGCCCTCGGCCGGGGTCAGGGCGCGGCCGCCGAGGCGTTCGATGATCTCGATGGCGCGCTCGACCAGTTGACCGTTGCTGGCATGCACGCCGCGGTCCAGCCAGATGTTGTCCTCCAGGCCGACCCGCACGTTGCCGCCGAGCAGCATGGCCTGGGCGACCATCGGCATCTGCATGCGGCCGATGCCGAAGCCGGCCCAGGTGATGCCCGGCGGCAGGTTGTCGGCCATGGCCTTCATGGTCGTGGTGTCGGCCGGCGCGCCCCAGGGGATGCCCAGGCACAGCTGGATCAGCGGGTCTTCCAGCAGCCCCTCCTTGAGCAGCTGCTTGGCGAACCACAGATGGCCGGTGTCGAAGATCTCCAGCTCGGCCTTCACCCCCAGCTCGCTGATGCGCCTGGCGCCGGCACGCAGCTGCGCCGGGGTGGAGACGTAGATGAAGTCGCCGTCGCCGAAATTCAGCGTGCCGCAGTCCAAGGTGCAGATCTCCGGCAGCAGTTCCTCGACATGCGCCAGGCGCTGCAGCGGCCCGACCAGGTCGGTGCCGGCGCCGAATTCCAGCGGCTGCTCGCCGCGACCGATCTCCAGATCGCCGCCCATGCCGGCGGTGAGGTTGATGATCACGTCGGTGTCGCTTTCGCGGATGCGTTCGACCACTTCGCGGTACAGCGCCACGTCGCGACTGGGCTTGCCGGTCTGCGGGTCGCGCACATGGCAGTGGGCGACGGTGGCGCCGGCCTTGGCCGCCTCGATGGCAGCGGCGGCGATTTCCTTGGGCGTGACCGGGATCGCCGGGTGCTTGCCGACGGTGTCGCCGGCGCCGGTCACCGCGCAGGTGACGATAACTTCATGATTCATGAGCGACAGTCCTTCTCGGAGGCGAGCGGAGGCCGGCGGCCAGGCCGCGAGCCGGTTGTGGATGGAGGCAGGCGCCGGCCGAGCCGGCGCGACGTCATTTGCCGGCGACCAGCGCCGGACTGGCCGGCTGGCCGTCGAAGGTGGTCACGCCGGCGAGCCAGGCCTCGACCACCTGCGGGTTGGCCTTGAGCCAGTCGCGCGCGACCTGCGCCGGCGCCTTGCGCTGCATGATCGGCTGCATCAGCTCGGCCTCCTGCGCGCTGGTGAAGCGCAGGCCGGTGAGCAGGCGGTTGGCGTTGGGGCAGCGCGCGGCGTAGTCCGGCGCGGTGACGGTGGAGACAGTGGCGGCGCCGTCGTTGGGGCCGAACACGTCTTCGGTGCCGGTCAGGTAGGTGATCGGCATCGACAGGTTCATCGGGTGCGGCCGCCAGCCGAAGAACACCACCGGCTTCTGGTTCTTCACCGCCCGGCTGACGGCCGAGAGCATGCCGGCCTCGCTGGATTCCACCAGCTTGAAGCCGCCGAGGCCGAACTGATTGGCGTCGATCATCTTCTGGATCGCGGTGTTGGCGCCGGAGCCGGCCTCGATGCCGTAGATCTTGCCGTCCAGCTCATCCTTGAACTTGGCGATATCGGCCAGGGTCTTGAGGCCCTGCTCGGCGGTGTAGCTGGGTACCGCCAGCACCGCCACGGCGTCATGCAAAGACGGCTCGGCGGCGACCTTGACCGCGCCGGCGTCGAGGAAGGGTTTGATGTTGTCGTCCATGATCGGCTTCCAGTAGCCGAGGAAGGCGTCGACCTGGCCCTTCTGGATGCCGGCGAAGATGATCTGTTGCGAGGCCTGGGTCTGCTTGGTGTCGTAGCCCAGGCCGTGCAGCAGCTCGCTGGCCACGGCGGTGGTGGCGACCACGTCGGTCCAGCCGACGGCGCCGAGGCGCACCGTCTTGCAGCTGGCGTCATCGGCCAGCAGGGAAGAACTGAACAGGCTCAGGGTGCAGCACGCGGCCAGGGCGGTAAGACCTTTCATCTGGGTGCTCCTCATCGTGTCACAGCGGTTTGCTTTCGTTGTTCTAGAGGCACCAGGGCCCCCACCGTGCTCGGGGATCGTCGTCTCCCGATGAAACCACCTTACGCCGGGCATTGGCGGCAGATTCCTACTTATCCGACGCTTTGTTGACCTTATACGACCTCCTGCCTTGCACGGCGCCGACGCCTGGCGTCTTATGCACGGCAATCGCCCGGTGGATCGCCCATGCCCCAGACCTTCGCCTTCCTGCTGCTGCCCGGTTTCTCGATGATGGGCCTGATGTCGGCCATCGAGCCGCTGCGCGTGGCCAACCGCTTTCGCGGCGAGCTGTACCGCTGGCGCCTGCTCAGCCTGGACGGCGAGGCCGTGGCGGCGAGCAACGGCATGTCGCTCAACGTCGAGGCCGGCCTGGAGCTGCCGGAAGAGACCCGGGCGCTGTTCGTGGTCGCCGGTTTCGAACCGCTGGCGCATTACGACGCGCACCTGGCCCATTGGCTGCAACGCCGCGAGCCTGAACTGAAGGTGCTCGGCGCCATCGACACCGGCAGCTTCGTGCTCGCCGAGGCCGGGCTGCTGCAGCGCCAGCGCCTGACCCTGCACTGGGAGGCGATCGACGCCTTCCGCGAGCGTTATCCGCATCTGCAGGTGACCCAGGAGCTGTTCGAGATCGACGGCCGGCGCATCACCAGCGCCGGCGGCACCAGCAGCCTCGACCTGATGCTCGGGCTGATCGGCCGCGATCATGGCGAGGCCCTGGCGGTGCAGGTGTCCGAGCAGTTCGTGCTGGGGCGCATCCGTACCCGCCAGGATCACCAGCGCCTGCAGGTCGCCAGCCGCTACGACCTGCACAACAAGAAGCTGGTGCGGGTGATCGGCGAGATGGAGCGCCACTACGAGCAGCCGCTGCCCTGCGAGGCGCTGGCCGAGCGGGTCGGAATCAGCGTGCGCCAGCTGGAGCGACTGTTTCGCCATCACCTGCACTGCACGCCCTCGGCCTTCTACCTCGGCCTGCGCCTGGACAAGGCGCGCCAGCTGCTGCGCCAGAGCGACCTCAGCGTGCTGGAGGTGGGCCTGGCCTGCGGCTTCGACTCGGCGTCGTACTTCTCGCGCTGCTACCGTCGGCGCTTCGCCGCCAGCCCCAGCCAGGATCGCCATGAGCGGCCAGGCCGCTAGGTTGGCCCTAACCCGGATGCAATCCGGGGCCAGCCGCCGCGGATTGCCCGGATTGCCTCCGGGCTGCGCCGAAACAGGCAAAGCGGCGACTTATCCGTTCGCGACCTCGGCTTGACGCTTTCGGCAAACCCCCAGTCGTTTTTGCACCGGGGCGCCCCGCCCCCCAGGGATAAGCTCTCCCCAAAGCGCCGACAGCCGACTCGGCGCATCCGTTTAGGGGACAAGCCTGATGAGCCCAGCCGAATTGCACGCCGACAGCATCGTCATCGACGGTCTGATCATCGCCAAGTGGAACCGTGAACTGTTCGAAGACATGCGCAAGGGCGGCCTGACCGCGGCCAACTGCACCGTCTCCGTGTGGGAGGGCTTCCAGGCGACCGTGAACAACATAGTCGCCAGCAACAACCTGATCCGTGACAACAGCGACCTGGTGATGCCGGTGCGCACCACCGCCGATATCCGCAAGGCCAAGGAGCTGGGCAAGACCGGCATCCTCTACGGTTTCCAGAACGCCCACGCGTTCGAGGACCAGATCGGCTACGTCGAGGTGTTCAAGCAGCTCGGCGTGGGCATCGTGCAGATGTGCTACAACACCCAGAACCTGATCGGCACCGGCTGCTACGAGCGCGACGGCGGCCTGTCCGGCTTCGGCCGCGAGATCGTCGCCGAGATGAACCGCGTCGGCATCATGTGCGACCTGTCCCACGTCGGCTCGAAGACCAGCGAGGAAGTGATCCTCGAGTCGAAGAAGCCGGTGTGCTACTCGCACTGCCTGCCCTCGGGCCTCAAGGAGCACCCGCGCAACAAGTCCGACGAGGAACTGAAGTTCATCGCCGACCACGGCGGCTTCGTCGGCGTGACCATGTTCGCCCCCTTCCTGGCCAAGGGCATCGACTCGACCATCGACGACTACGCCGAGGCCATCGAGTACGTGATGAACCTGGTCGGCGAAGACGCCATCGGCATCGGCACCGACTTCACCCAGGGCCACGGCAAGGACTTCTTCGAGTACCTGACCCACGACAAGGGCTACGCCCGCCGCCTGACCAACTTCGGCAAGATCGTCAACCCGCTGGGCATCCGCACCGTGGGCGAATTCCCCAACCTCACCGAGACCCTCTTGAAACGCGGCATGCCCGAGCGCGTGGTGCGCAAGGTCATGGGCGAGAACTGGGTACGCGTCCTGGCGGAAGTCTGGGGCGAGTAAACGAACGTAGGGTGGATGACGCTTTCTTCATCCACCAATTCACCTTTGCGGTGGATGGATAAAGCGCCAGCTAGACGCCCCCATCCACCCTACACCTGACTTGAATTCGGAGTTGATCCACATGTCCACCCACGCCCCCGAAATGCCCATCCTGGTCGACGACGAAACCGGCGTCTGGACCACCGACGCCCTGCCGATGCTCTACGTGCCGCGGCATTTCTTCGTCAACAACCACATCGGCATCGAGGAAGTGCTCGGCGCCGAGAAGTACGCCGAGATCCTCTACAAGGCCGGCTACAAGTCCGCCTGGCACTGGTGCGAGAAGGAAGCCGAGTGCCATGGCCTGTCCGGCGTGGCGGTGTTCGAGCACTACATGAAGCGCCTGTCGCAGCGCGGCTGGGGCCTGTTCAAGATCCAGTCGATCGACCTCGAGGCCGGTACCTGCGAGGTACGCCTGGATCACTCGGCCTTCGTCTACGTCTACGGCAAGTGCGGGCGCCCGGTCGACTACATGTTCACCGGCTGGTTCGCCGGCGCCATGGACCAGATTCTGCAGGCCCAGGGCAGCAGCATCCGCACCGTCGCCGAACAGGTCTACGGTGCCTCGCAGGAAGGCCACGACCACGGCCTGTTCCGCGTCAAACCGCTCTAAAAATAAAGGTAAGGGGGAGGGCTTCAGCCGCGACAGCATCGCCACTGAAGCGCCTCCCGACAAAAGACCCCAGGCCGCTTTTCCGTGAGGGTGCCGCAATGGCTTTCGAAGCAATGTTCCAGCCGATCCAGATCGGCAAACTGACCATCCGCAACCGCGTGCTCTCCACTGCGCACGCCGAGGTCTACGCCACCGACGGCGGCATGACCACCGAGCGCTACGTCAAGTATTACGAAGAGAAGGCCAAGGGCGGCATCGGCCTGGCCATCTGCGGCGGTTCCTCGGTGGTCGCCATCGACAGCCCGCAGGAATGGTGGGCCTCGGTCAACCTGTCCACCGACCGCATCATCCCGCACTTCCAGAATCTGGCCGACGCCATGCACAAGCACGGCGCCAAGATCATGATTCAGATTACCCATATGGGCCGCCGCTCACGCTGGGACGGCTTCAACTGGCCGACCCTGATGTCGCCGTCCGGCATCCGCGAACCCGTGCACCGCGCCACCTGCAAGACCATCGAGCCGGAGGAAATCTGGCGGGTGATCGGCAACTACGCCCAGGCCGCACGCCGGGCCAAGGAAGGCGGCCTGGACGGCGTCGAGCTGTCCGCCGTGCACCAGCATATGATCGACCAGTTCTGGTCGCCGCGGGTCAACAAGCGTACCGACGAATGGGGCGGCAGCTTCGAGGGCCGCATGAAGTTCGGCCTGGAAGTGCTCAAGGCCGTGCGCAAGGAAGTCGGCGACGACTTCTGCGTGGGCATGCGTATCTGCGGTGACGAGTTCCACCCGGACGGTCTGTCCCACGAGGACATGAAGCAGATCGCTGCCTACTACGACGCCACCGGCATGATCGACTTTATCGGCGTGGTGGGGTCTGGCTGTGATACGCACAACACCCTGGCCAACGTCATCCCGAACATGAGCTACCCGCCGGAGCCCTTCCTGCACCTGGCGGCCGGGATCAAGGAAGTGGTCAAGGTGCCGGTGCTGCACGCGCAGAACATCAAGGACCCGAACCAGGCCACCCGTATCCTCGAAGGCGGCTATGTCGACATGGTCGGCATGACCCGCGCGCACATCGCCGACCCGCACCTGATCGCCAAGATCAAGATGGGCCAGGTCGACCAGATCAAGCAGTGCGTCGGCGCCAACTACTGCATCGACCGCCAGTACCAGGGTCTGGACGTGCTGTGCATCCAGAACGCCGCGACCTCGCGCGAATACATGGGCGTGCCGCACATCATCGAGAAATCCACCGGGCCCAAGCGCAAGGTGGTGATAGTCGGCGGCGGCCCGGCCGGTATGGAAGCGGCGCGCGTCGCCGCCGAGCGTGGCCACGACGTAACCCTGTTCGAGAAGAAAGATGCCCTGGGCGGTCAGATCACCACGGCCTCCAAGGCTCCGCAGCGCGACCAGATCGCCGGCATCACCCGCTGGTACCAGCTGGAGTTGGCGCGCCTGAACGTCGACCTGCGCCTGGGCACCGCCGCCGACGTGGCGACCATCCAGGACATGCGCGCCGACATCATCGTGCTGGCCAACGGCGGCCATCCGTACCTGGAGCAGAACGAGCACTGGGGCGCGGCCGAAGGCCTGGTGGTGAGCAGCTGGGACGTGCTCGACGGCAAGGTCGCCCCGGGCAAGAACGTGCTGGTGTACGACACCATTTGCGAATTCACCGGCATGTCGGTGGCCGACTTCATGGCCGACAAGGGCTCGCAGGTCGAGATCGTCACCGACGATATCAAGCCGGGCGTGGCCATGGGCGGCACCAGCTTCCCCACCTACTACCGCAGCATCTACCCCAAGGAAGTGATCATGACCGGCGACATGATGCTGGAGAAGGTCTACCGCGAGGGCGACAAGCTGGTGGCGGTGCTGGAGAACGAATACACCGGCGCCAAGGAAGAGCGCGTGGTCGACCAGGTGGTGGTGGAGAACGGCGTGCGTCCGGACGAGTCGCTGTACTACGCGCTGAAGGAAGGCTCGCGCAACAAGGGCCAGATCGACGTCGAGGCGCTGTTCGCGATCAAGCCGCAGCCCTGCCTGAGCGAAACCGGCGACGGCTACCTGCTGTTCCGCATCGGCGACTGCGTGGCCCAGCGCAACACCCACGCGGCGATCTACGACGCCTTGCGCCTGTGCAAGGACTTTTAAGCGGCCCCCTCTCCCGCTTGCGGGAGAGGGCGGGGGGAGAGGGTGATCTGCCAACTCGGTAGCGGGCCACTCCCCTCTCCCTAACCCTCTCCCCCAAGGGAGAGGGAACTGGTTCGGCGTAACTCTCTCGGTCCCGCCAAGGAGACCAACCGATGTTGAACACCATCCTCCCCATCCTGCTGTTCGCCGCCCTCGGCCTGGCCGTGCTCGGCGCCGGCAAGCGCTTCTTCATGTGGCGCCGCGGCCGGCCGGCCAAGGTCGACTGGCTCGGCGGCCTGCTCAAGATGCCGCGCCGCTACCTGGTCGACCTGCACCACGTGGTCGAGCGCGACAAGTACATGTCCAAGACCCACGTGGCTACCGCCGGCGGTTTCGTCCTGGCCGCCGTACTGGCGATCCTCGTGCACGGTTTCGGCCTGCACAACCGTATCCTCGGCTTCGCCCTGCTGGCCGCCACCGTGCTGATGTTCGTCGGCGCGCTGTTCGTCGCCAAGCGCCGGCGCAACCCGCCGAGCCGGCTGTCGAAGGGCCCGTGGATGCGCCTGCCGAAGAGCCTGCTGATGTTCGCGGCGAGCTTCTTCATCGCCACCCTGCCGGTGGCCGGTATCCTTCCCGAGAACTTCGGCGGCTGGATTCTGGCCGCCATCCTCGCCATCGGCGTGGCCTGGGGCGTGTCCGAGCTGTTCTTCGGCATGACCTGGGGCGGGCCGATGAAGCATGCCTTCGCCGGTGCCCTGCACCTGGCCTGGCACCGCCGCGCCGAGCGCTTCGGTGGCGGCCGTTCGACCGGCCTCAAGGCCCTGGACCTGGACGACCCGAAAGCGCCGCTGGGCGTGGAGAAACCCACCGACTTCACCTGGAACCAGCTGCTCGGTTTCGACGCCTGCGTGCAGTGCGGCAAGTGCGAGGCCATGTGCCCGGCCTTCGCCGCCGGCCAGCCGCTGAACCCGAAGAAGCTGATCCAGGACATGGTCATCGGCCTGGCCGGTGGCAACGACGCCAAGTTCGCCGGCAGCCCCTACCCGGGCAAGCCGCTGGGCGAACACAGCGGCGGCCCGCACCTGCCGATCGTCGATCTGAACGGCAAGGCGCTGGTCGATGAGGAGACCCTGTGGTCCTGCACCACCTGCCGCGCCTGCGTCGAGGAATGCCCGATGATGATCGAGCACGTCGACGCCATCGTCGATATGCGCCGTCATCTGACCCTGGAAAAAGGCGCCACGCCGAACAAGGGCGCCGAGGTGCTGGACAACCTGATCGCTACCGACAACCCGGGCGGTTTCGCCCCCGGCGGCCGACTGAACTGGGCGGCCGACCTCAACCTGCCGCTGCTCAGCGAGAAGAAAGAAACCGACGTGCTGTTCTGGGTCGGCGACGGTGCCTTCGATATGCGCAACCAGCGCACCCTGCGCGCCTTCGTCAAGGTGCTCAAGGCTGCCGACGTGGACTTCGCCGTGCTCGGCCTGGAAGAACGCGACAGCGGTGACGTGGCCCGTCGCCTGGGCGACGAGGCGACCTTCCAAAGCCTGGCCAAGCGCAATATCGCCACCCTGAGCAAGTACCGCTTCAAGCGCATCGTCAGCTGCGACCCGCACAGCTTCCACGTGTTGAAGAACGAGTACGGCGCCCTGGGCGGCCATTACGAAGTGCTGCACCACAGCACCTTCATCGACGAGCTGGTGCGCAAGGGGTCGCTCAACCTCGGCCAGAGCAAGGCGACCAGCGTGACTTACCACGATCCCTGCTACCTCGGCCGCTACAACGGCGAGTATGAGGCGCCGCGCGCCGTGCTCAAGGCCATCGGCATCGAGGTCAAGGAAATGGAACGCTCCGGCTTCCGCTCGCGATGCTGCGGCGGTGGCGGCGGCGCGCCGATCACCGACATCCCCGGCAAGCAGCGGATCCCCGACATGCGCATGGTCGACATCAAGGAGACCGGCGCCGAACTGGTGGCCGTGGGCTGCCCGCAGTGCACCGCGATGCTCGAAGGCGTGGTCGCCCCGCGTCCGGAGATCAAGGACATCGCCGAGCTGGTCGCCGAGGTGCTGATCGAGGCCACCGAGGTGGCGGCAAAAAAGCCGTCGGCTCGGCGTGAAGTGGCGGAGGTACAGTGATGAAACGATACCCGTCATGCCTGGCAATCCGCCTGCAGGCAGCTAGCCAGCTCGTCAGCAAGCCGGCTGCCACAACGACCCTTCTGGAGGCGCAACCATGAGCGACATTATCCGCCGCGACCCACGCGCCGAATGGATCGCGCGCAACCGTCTGCACCCGCTGCATGCCTCCATGCAGAAGGCCGAGACCAGCTGGATGGGCCCCAACGGGCTGATCCGCAAGAACCCGCATGCCATCGCCGCCGGCTTTATCGGCCCGGCCGGGATCAAGCGCATCGACCGCTCCGGCGCCCAGCAGGGCGGCGGACAGAAGCGTGGCGCGGCCAGCGCCGTCGTGCAGCTGCCGTTGCATGTGGTAGAGCAACCAAGCCACATCATCGCCGTGGTGCCGGACATGGTCGGCGGCCGTCTGTCGAGCCACGACAAGGACCTGCTCGGCCTGGCCCGCGCGCTTGCCGGCGACGGCGGCGCGGTGCTCGCGGTGCTGTTCGGCGAGCACAAGGAGAGCGCCTTCGATACCGCCGGCGTCGACCGCCTGCTGCAGATCGACGGTGACGCCTTCGCCGGCTACGCCCCCGAGGCACGCGTGCTGGCACTCAGCGCGGTCGAAGGCCAGTTCGCCCCGCGGCACTGGCTGCTGCCGGACAGCCGCAGCGGCGGCGGCGAACTGGGTCGCCGGCTGGCCGCCAAGCTCGGCGAGCGCCCGGCCACTCGCGTGTGGCAGGTGGCCAACGAGCAGTGCATCGGCCGTGCCGGTGCCGGCCAGCAGGATATCCAGCGCGCCCTGCCGCGGCTGATCCTGGCCGCCGCCGAATGCGCCGAACCGGTCAGCGAGACGCGTCACGAGGCCCGCCCGGTCGAGCTCGCCGCCGCCGTCGCGCACAGCCTGGCGCGCCTGCAAGATCTCGGCCCGGTAGCCGTGGACCCGGCGCAGATTCCGATGGCCGAGGCCGAGTTCATTCTCTCCGGCGGCAACGGGGTGAAGGACTGGGAGCTGTTCCATCGCGCCGCCGTTGCCCTCGGCGCCACCGAAGGCGCTTCCCGCGTGGCGGTGGACGACGGCTTCATGCCGCGTAATCGCCAGGTCGGCGCCACCGGTACCTGGGTCACCGCGCGGGTCTATCTGGCCGTCGGCATCTCCGGCGCCATCCAGCACCTGCAGGGCATCGGCGCCTGCGACAAGGTGGTGGCGGTGAACATGGACCCGGGCTGCGACATGATCAAACGCGCCGACCTGTCGGTGATCGGCGATTCGGCGGCGATTCTCAAAGCGCTGATGGAACGTGTCGCCGCCTGGCGCCAGGAGGGCAAGCGCGATGCGGCCTGAACGTCCGTTGCGCGGCGATCCCCTAGGGTGGATGACGCTTCATCCATCCACCAAGAACAACCCTGCATCGCCGGTGGAAGAAAAAGCCCCTTCCACCCTATGGAGCTGATCCATGAGTGAGTTGAAAGTCGTCACCCTGGTCTCGGTCGGCGCCCACCCGGCCTCGGCCCGCCCGCGTCGCGCCGAACAGGACGCCCGCGCGGTGGAACTCGGCCTGCGCCTGGCCGGGCAGAATCTGCAACTGCTGCATGCCGGCGACCCGCAGGCCGAGGCGCTGCGCGGCTACCTGGGCATGGGCCTCGACCAGCTCGACGTGCTGGAGCAGCCCGAAGGCGCCGACGCCCTGCCGCTGCTGGTCGACTACCTGCAAGGCAGCAGCGTGCAGCTGGTGCTGACCGGCAGCCAGGCGGAAACCGGCGAGGGCTCGGGCATGCTGCCCTTCCTCCTGGCCGAACGCCTGGGCTGGCCGATGGTGGTCGGCCTGGCCGAGGTGGAGAAGGTCGAGAACGGCGTGGCCCAGGTGCTGCAGGCCCTGCCCCGCGGCCAGCGGCGCCGGCTCAAGGTGCGCCTGCCCTGCGTCGCCAGCGTCGACAACGCCGCCCCGGTGGCGCGCCAGAGCGCCTTCGGCCCGGCCCGTCGCGGGCAGATCGAGGCGCACGAGGTCACCGTGGTCGACGACGAGCTGCTGGCAGCCTCCAGCCTGCAGCCGGCACGCCCGCGGCCCAAGCGCCTGAAAGTGATCAAGGCCAAGAGCGGCGCCGAACGGATGAAGGCGGCCACCGCCAAGGCCAGCGGCGGTGGCGGCCAGGTGCTCAAGGATGTCTCGCCACAGGACGGCGCCGAGGCTATCTTCAAGTTGTTAATCGAGGAAGGCGTCCTGCGCTAGACGCCCTGAGGAGTTCAACCATGATGCATGCCGATCTGATCGACCAGGAAGACTTCCGCGAACGCCTGGTGGCCCTGGGCCTGAACATCCCCTCCGGTGCCAGCCCGGAGCAGGCCTGCGAGCTGGCCGTCAGCGGTCTCAGCCCGGAGCGCGCGCTGGCCCTACGGCGCCTGGTGGAGGAACTGCTCGGCGGCAGCGCGACGCTGCTGCCCAACGTACGCGAGGCGATCAGCCGCCATCTGCTGCCGGCGCTGGTGCCAAAGCCGGCTTCGGCTTGATCGATCCCGCGGCGCACACGGCGCACCCTCCGCGCGGAGGGTGCGCCGTAGGGTGGACTTCAGCCCACCAAGGCATATACGGATGGGGTCAACCAAAATCCACAAGGGTGACAGTGAAGCCAGAAGGCCACAGGGTGGTGGGCTAAAGCCCACCCTACACCTGCCGGGTTGAAGCGGAACGCCGCCCGACCCGGCCTACGATATCCTGTGCAACCAGAAACAAACGGGGCGCCACTGGCGCCCCGTTTGCGTTGCCGCTGTGCCTTACAGCAGGCGCACGCTGGCGAAGGTCGATTCGCCCTGGGCGCGATTGAGCGCCAGCACGGCGCTGGAGTTGCCCTGCTGCTCGGGGATCGGCAGCAGCATCACCAGGTTGGCGCCCTGCTGGCCGGCGCGCTCGTCGCGCGGCGGAATGCCGAAGTACTCGCGGTAGCACTTGGAGAAGTGCGGGGTGGAGACGAAGCCGCACACCGAGGCCACCTCGATGATCGACATGCTGGTCTGCTTGAGCAGCTGGCGCGCGCGGATCAGGCGCAGCTTCAGGTAGTAGCGCGACGGCGAGCAGTGCAGGTATTTCTGGAACAGGCGCTCGAGCTGGCGACGGGAGATGTCGACGAAGCAGGCCAGTTCGTCGAGATCGATCGGCTCCTCGAGGTTGGCCTCCATCAGCGCGACGATTTCCTGCAACTTGGGCTGGTTGCTGCCGAGCATGTGCTTGAGCGGCACGCGCTGGTGGTCCTGCTCGTTGCGGATGCGCTCGTAGATGAACATCTCCGAGATGCCGGCCGCCAGTTCGCGGCCGTGCTGCTGGGCGATCAGGTGCAGCATCATGTCCATCGGCGCGGTGCCGCCGGAGCTGGTGTGGCGGTTGCGGTCGATGGAGAACAGCCGGGTGGTGATGGCGGCGCGCGGGAAGGCCTCCTGCATCGAGGCCAGACATTCCCAGTGCACGCTGCAGTCGTAGCCGTCGAGCAGGCCGGCCTTGGCCAGCGCCCAGCTGCCGGTGCACACCGCGCCGAGCTGGCGACCGTGGCGCGCCTGCGCCTGCAGCCAGCTGACGTGCTCGCGCTTGACGCTGTGCTGGATGTCGACGCCGCCGCAGACGATCACCGCGTCCAGCGCCGGGGCGTTGTGCATGGCGGCGTCCGGGGTGATCTGCAGGCCGTCGCTGGCCACTACCGCCTGACCGTCATGGGTCAGGGTATGCCAGCGGTAGAGCTCCTTGCCCGACAGCTGGTTGGCCATCCGCAGCGGCTCCACCGCCGAGGCGAGGGAAATCAGGGTGAAGCTGTCCAGCAGCAGGAAACCGATGGACTGGGGCACGCGATTCTGGGGCTGGGCCCCGGGAGTGGACTGCGACATGGTTTCAACCCTCACGCTAAGCACGGGATGAGCCCGATTCGACGGGCTTCGATGTTGTTATGGCGCCGCGGGACGCTGCCCTCGACTGCATGCCTATCCCTAGGCAAAGGTCGTGCCTAAATTGATTAGGCATTCAAGAAAAATGGTGATGACCTACCAAGTCGCGTGCCAGTTGGCCTAGCCAGGAGCGACACAAGCATTCCGTTTGCGACCTATCGAAATCGCCGCGCGGCCGCTGTGCACTTCGGTAGCACCGACCGACCGGCGCCTGTCACCCCGCTACCTGGACGCCCGGTTGACGGTAACGATGTCCATCCGGGGCGGCGCTCCAGGGGGCGTGCGCCCCGCACCAAGAGGGTGCGGGCGCACCGTGACGGACCGCCGTCTCTCAGCACTCGATGGCGCTGACCGCCAGGCCGCCGCGCGAGGTTTCCTTGTATTTGTCGTGCATGTCGGCGCCGGTGTCGCGCATGGTGCGGATCACCCGGTCCAGCGAGATGTGGTGCTCGCCATCGCCGCGCAGGGCCATCTGCGCCGCGTTGATCGCCTTCACCGCGGCGATCGCGTTGCGCTCGATGCACGGCACCTGCACCAGCCCGCCGACCGGGTCGCAGGTCAGACCCAGGTTGTGCTCCAGGCCGATCTCGGCGGCGTTCTCCAGCTGTTCCGGGCTGGCACCGAGCACCTCGGCCAGGCCCGCCGCGGCCATGGCGCAGGCCGAGCCCACCTCGCCCTGGCAACCGACCTCGGCGCCGGAGATCGAAGCGTTCTTCTTGCACAGGATGCCCACCGCCGCCGCGGCCAGCAGGAAGTCGACCACGTCGGCGTCGCTGGCGTCCGGGTTGAAGCGCATGTAGTAGTGCAGCACCGCCGGGATGATCCCCGCCGCGCCGTTGGTCGGCGCGGTGACCATGCGCCCGCCCGCGGCGTTCTCCTCGTTGACCGCCAGGGCGTAGAGGTTGACCCACTCCATGGCGCTCATGGTGCTGCCGATCACGTTGGGCTTGCCCAGCTCCTGCAGGCTGCGGTGCAGCTTGGCCGCACGCCGGCGCACCTTGAGCCCGCCGGGCAGGATGCCTTCCTCGGTCAGACCCTGGGCGACGCAGTCCTGCATGGCCTGCCACAGCTGCATCAGGCCGGCGCGGATGTCGGCCTCGCTGCGCCAGGCCTTCTCGTTTTCCAGCATCAGCTGCGACACGCGCAGGCCGTGCCGGCGACACAGGCTCAGCAGCTCGGCGCCGCTGGAGAAGTCGTAGGGCAGCTGGGTGTGATCCTGGTCCAGCACCCCGCTGGCCGCCTGCGCGGCATCGACGACGAAGCCGCCGCCCACCGAGTAGTAGGTGTCGGCATGCAGTTCGCCGGCCGCATCGAAGGCGATCAGGCTCATGGCGTTGGGGTGATACGGCAGGTTCTCGTCGAGCAGGCGCATGTCGCGCGCCCAGTCGAAGTCGATCGCCAGGCGGTTGTCCAGCAGCAGGCTGTTGCTTTCACGCAGGGCGGCGATGCGCGGGGCGATCTGCGCCGGATCGATGCGATCCGGCCACTCGCCCATCAGGCCCATGATCACCGCGGTGTCGCTGCCGTGACCGATGCCGGTGGCCGACAGCGAACCGTACAGGCGCACCTCGATGCGCTGCACGCGCTCCAGCACGGCGCGCTCGCGCAGTGCCTCGACGAACAGCGCGGCGGCGCGCATCGGCCCCACCGTGTGCGAGCTGGAAGGCCCGATGCCAATCTTGAACAGGTCGAATACGCTGATGGCCACTGTGGCAACCTCGCTGGATTAGTCGACGCCAATGATCGGGTTTTCGCCATCCAGGCGAGGTCTGACACCGACTTATGCTTGCCCATTCGCGTCCTCGGCGCCGCGCGCACGACAGGGGTCTGTTTTCGGCATGTCGGCGTCGCATTTCGCCAGCAGCGGACCATGCCTCTTGCTGTGTACTAACGCGCCCGCTCCTTCAAGGAAGCTTCTCACCCCGGCGCCCCGCTCACTCACAGAGGCAGGTACGGTTGATGAACAGATTCACGCACTGGCTGCTCGCGCTCACCCTCCTTAGCTCCAGCGGCCTGCAGGCCGCCGAGGCCGCCCGCTGCGAGCTGGTCCGCCTGCCGGACGTGGGCTGGACCGACATCACCATGACCACCGCGGTGGCCCGCCTGGTGCTCGGCGAGATCGGCTACCGCACCCAGATCAAGCGCATGTCGCTGCCGGAAACCTACCTCGCCCTCGCCGAGGGCCGGATGGACGTATTCCTCGGCAACTGGATGCCGGCGCAGAGCGACCTGGTCCAGCCGCACCTGGACAGCGGGCGGATCGAGAAGCTGCAGACCAACCTGCCGACGGTGCGCTACACCCTGGCGGTGCTCGCCCCCGGCTACGAGGCCGGGCTGCGCGACTTCGCCGATATCCACAGGTTCAAGGAGCAGCTCGGCAGCCAGATCTTCGGCATCGAGCCCGGCAACGAGGGCAACCAGATGATCAAGGGCATGATCCGCGATAACACCTTCGGCCTGGGCGGCTTCAAACTGGTGGAGTCCAGCGAGAACGGCATGCTCAATCATGTCGAACGCGCCCAGCGCCTGGGCAAGTGGGCGGTATTCCTCGGCTGGGAGCCGCACCCGATGAACGAACGCCTGCGCATGAACTACCTGGCCGGCGGCGACGACTACTTCGGCCCCGACTACGGCGCGGCGCAGGTCAACACCGTGGCGCGCGGCGGCTTCAGCGGCGAATGCCCGAACCTGGCGCGACTGTTTCGCAACATGACCTTCACCATCGCCGCGGAGAACCAGCTGATGAGCGCGGTACTGGAGGGCAATACCAACCGCCGCCGGGTGGCCAAGGCGTGGATCGAGGACAACCCGCAGACCATCGCCACCTGGCTCGAGGGCGTCACCCACCGCAGCGGCACGCCGATCAGCGGCATCTTCGGCCTGTCCCCGGGACAAACCCGCTGAAGGCGTGCCGCGACCCTGTGCACCTGGTGCGCACGGCGGCGCGAGGCGACGCAATGCGCTCGCCGATTTCCCTTGCGGCAGGTTTTTTTCGATATCGCCACAGCCCCCGGGACAAGCCGCCCGAAGCCCTCCCGCAGGGCCGCGAAGCAGGCGCCGCAAGGCTTTGCCCCTTGGCCAAGGGGCAAACAAATCTGTTACGGTCTTTAGGGTCTGTTGCGCAACGCCGGCTGCCTGGGCAGTGGTCGCCGGTACCTGCAAACCAACGGTTAACCCACGGCGACAAGCGCCGTACGATGGCATGTCGCCGCCCAGCACGTCAGAGTCGCAAAGCGACAATTGCCGAGGCTGCAAGCCTATATCGTTGAGTCAGCCGACAACGTCGCTGCCGCCACTGCCCAGCAGGGCGGCAGACCAGAGCCCACACCTCTGGACCGAAGAACAGACAAGCGCCAGCACCCCTCCTGACCGGGTGCCGGACCAACAAGAAATTTCGGATGTACGCATGCGCCAGGACGGCGCATGAACCCCCAACGGACTGGGCTTCGAAACACTGCCAGAGGTTTTGGAAAGCGGTTTGCAACACGGCAAGGCAAGGGACACTCATCAGCACGCTTCGGTAACGCACGGGACCATCACGTCCAGCGCGCGTACGCCGCGACCTGCCCGGACGCCCCCGCCACATCCCGGCGCAAGACGCTCGCCAACCCCTCGTTACTCAGCACTCACCCACGCAGGCATCGGAAGTCTGTCTCGTCTGATGGGCGCCCCAGCGGCGCGCGCCAGGCTGTGCCAGTCTTATTCGGTTGCCGATTGAAGGGGAAACGTCCCATGCAGTCTGGAAAGATCGTGGTCGAGCACCTGTACAAGGTGTTCGGCTCCAACCCACAAGAAGCCATCGCGCTGCTCAAGGAAGGCTGGAGCAAGGAGAAGATCCTTGCCGAGAAAGGCGCGGTGATCGGTGTCAGCGACGTCTCGTTCAGCGTCGAGGAGGGCGAGATCTTCGTCCTCATGGGCCTGTCCGGCTCCGGCAAGTCCACCCTGATCCGCCTGATCAACCGCCTGGTCGAGCCCAGCGCCGGCGACGTCTATATCGACGGCCAGAACGTCGCCAAGCTGCCGCAGTCGCAGCTGATCGACCTGCGCCGCCGCGACATGAGCATGGTCTTCCAGTCCTTCGCCCTGATGCCCTCGCGCAGCGTGCTGGACAACGCCGCCTTCGGCCTGGAAGTGGCCGGTGTCGGCCGCAAGGAGCGCGAGCAGCGCGCCATGGACGTGCTCAAGCAGGTTGGCCTCGACACCTTCGCCCACAAGTATCCGCACGAGCTGTCCGGCGGCATGCAGCAGCGCGTCGGCCTGGCCCGCGCGCTGGCGGTGAACCCGTCGATGATTATCATGGACGAGGCTTTCTCCGCCCTCGATCCGCTCAAGCGCCGCGAGATGCAGGACGTGCTGCTGGAGCTGCAGAAGACCCACCGCCGCACCATCATCTTCGTCTCCCACGACATCGAGGAGGCCATGCGCATCGGTAGCCGCATCGGCATCATGGAAGGCGGCAAGCTGATCCAGGTCGGCACCCCGCAGGAGCTGATCGACAACCCGGCCAACGACTACGTGCGCAACTTCTTCGACACCGTCGACACCAGCCGCTACCTCACCGCCGGCCAGCTCAAGGCCGACAGCGTGCCGACCTACGTCTACAACGGCAAGGCACCGGACGCCACCAAGATGTGCAAGGAGTTGCAGGCGCTGGACAAGCACTACGCCTTTATCGTCGACGAACAGCGCAATTTCTGCGGTTCGATCAGCCTGGAGAAGATCGCCCTGATGGTCGACGGCGACACGCCGCGGCCGCTGGAGATCGACGGCCTCAAGCGGGTGGTGCCGGTACCGGAGGACATGCCGCTGGACAAGGTCATCGACCGACTGGTGGACAACGAGGGGCCGATCCCGGTGGTCGACGCCGAGGGCCACTACTGTGGCGCCATCAGCAAGGGCCGCCTGTTGACCCGCCTGCAGGGGGAATCCCATGAGTGACAAGAAACTCGACCTGGGCAGCTGGGTCAACGACGTCGTCCAGCACCTGCTGGACAACTACAGCGGCGCGTTCGACAGCATCGGCGGCCTGGTCAGCGGCTTC
Source organism: Pseudomonas sp. SP16.1 (assembly GCF_052682975.1). Lineage (NCBI taxonomy): Bacteria > Pseudomonadati > Pseudomonadota > Gammaproteobacteria > Pseudomonadales > Pseudomonadaceae > Pseudomonas > Pseudomonas sp. SP16.1. The sequence continues at coordinate 5,005,882 of NZ_JBQYFZ010000001.1, read as the reverse complement.
TCCGAAGGCATCGAGACCCTGCTGATGCTGCCGCCAGCCTGGCTGCTGATCGCCATCTTCGTCGGCCTCGGCCTGTGGCGCATCGGCGCGCGCTTCGCCACCTTCACCGCGGTGTCGTTCATCCTCATCGTCATGACCGGCTTCTGGGAGCAGACCGTGGTCACCCTCGGCCTGACCTTCTCCGCCACCCTGATCAGCCTGCTGCTGGGCATCCCGCTGGGCATCTGGGCGGCCAAGAGCGAACGGGTGGCGCTGGTGATCCGGCCGATCCTCGACTTCATGCAGACCATGCCGGCGTTCGTCTACCTGATCCCGGCGGCCATGCTGTTCGGCCTCGGCCGCGTGCCGGGGATCATCGCCACGGTGATCTTCGCCATGCCGCCGGCGGTGCGCCTGACCAGCCTGGGCATTCGCCAGGTCAACAAGGAGATCATCGAGGCCGGCCAGTCGTTCGGCTGCAACGGCCGCCAGCTGCTGTTCAAGGTGCAACTGCCCAACGCCATGCCGTCGATCATGGCCGGGGTCAACCAGACCATCATGATGGCCCTGTCGATGGTGATCATCGCCTCGATGGTCGGCGCCGGCGGCCTGGGCAACGACGTGCTCGCCAGCATCCAGCGCCTGGATATCGGGCTAGGCTTCGAGAGTGGCATGGCCGTGGTGCTGCTGGCGATCATCCTCGACCGCATCACCGAAAGCTTCGGCACCAAGCAGACTGCCCGCCGCGGCGTGTTCGCCTGGTTCAGCGGCAAGTTGCAGCGTCAGTAAACCTTATCCGTTTCATTCCATAGGGAACCGCAGATGAAAACGATCAAGACCACCGCCGCCATCGGCCTGCTTTCCTGCGCCCTGGCGCAAGGCGCCATGGCCGCGGAGCCGGAAAGCTGCAAGCAGGTGCGTTTCGCCGAGATCGGCTGGGCCGACATCGCCGCCACCACGGGCGTGGCCATGACCCTGGTCGAAGGCCTGGGCTACCAGCCGCGCAAGATCATGGCGTCGGTACCCATCGCCTTCACCGGCGTGAAGAACGGCCAGATCGACGCCTTCCTCGGCTACTGGGCGCCGTCGATGGATGCGGTGATCGAGCCCTTCCTCAAGGACAACGGCGTCAAGGTGCTGGAAAAACCCAACCTCGAAGGCGCCAAGTACACCCTGGCGGTGCCGACCTATGCCGCCGACGCGGGGCTGAAAAGCTTCCAGGACATCGCCAAGTTCAAGGAGCAGCTCGGCGGCAAGATCTACGGCATCGAGCCGGGCAACGACGGCAACCTGCTGATCGACGGCATGATCAAGGGCGACCAGTTCGGCCTCGGCGGCTTCCGCATGGTCGAGTCCAGCGAGGCCGGCATGCTGGTGCAGGTGTCGCGGGCGATCAAGAAGCAGGAGCCGGTGGTCTTCCTCGGCTGGGCGCCGCACCCGATGAACACCCAGTTCGACATCACCTACCTGGCCGGCGGCGACGACGTGTTCGGTCCCGACTACGGCGCGGCCAAGGTCTACACCGTGGTACCGCCGGATTACGAGGCGCGCTGCGCCAACGTCGGCAAGCTGCTGAACAACCTGCAGTTCAGCGTCGAGATCGAAAGCCAGCTGATGGAGAAGGTGCTGGAGAAGGAAAACCCGCAGGACGTCGCCAAGGCCTGGATCAAGGCCAACCCGGCGATCCTCGACCAGTGGCTGAGCGGCGTGACCACCTTCGACGGCCAGGACGGCGCGGCTGCCGTGAAGAAACACGTCGGGCTGTAACAGGCCACGACCCGATTCGGGTTCGAAGCCCGGTGGCTCGAACCCGGAAACCTCCTCATCGATGACTAGCGGCTTTCACATGGCCGCGACGGGGAGCGCTTTGCCCGCGAACCGGCGACCGGCAGTGCCGCCCGGTCTCGCAAGGCCCGCGATCAGAACGGGCCAGTAACACCGATCGAGATGCCACTCAACTGACGGAGCACAGCATGCGTACACTCAAGACCCTCTGCCTCGGCGTCGCCGCCCTGGCCATCGGCATGGGCAGCGCCCTCGCCGCCGACAAACCCACCCTGAAGATCGGCTACGTCAACGGCTGGGACGACAGCGTCGCCGCCACCCATGTCGCCGGTGAAATCCTGCAGAGCAGGCTCGGCTACAAGGTCGAACTGAAACCGGTCGAACCGGCCATCATGTGGCAGGGCGTGGCGCGCGGCGACCTCGACGCCACCCTTTCCGCCTGGCTGCCGGCCACCCACGGCGAGTACTTCGAGAAGCTCAAGGACAAGGTGGTGGTGCTCGGCGCCAACTACGAAGGGGCCAAGATCGGCCTGATCGTGCCCGACTACGTCGAGGCCAAGAGCATCGAAGACCTGGAGAAGTACGCCAAGGACTTCGACGGCAAGATCACCGGCATCGACGCCGGTGCCGGCGTGATGCGCCGCACTGAAGAAGCCATCAAGGAATACAACCTGGCCAGCATCAAGCTGATGCCCAGCTCTGGCCCGGCCATGGCCACCGCCCTGACCCGCGCCGAGAAGGCGGGGAAACCCATCGTGGTGACCGGCTGGATTCCGCACTGGATGTTCGCCAAGTGGAAACTGCGCTTCCTCGAAGACCCGAAGAAGGTCTACGGCGATGACGAGCACGTCGACACCGTGGTCAACCCGGGCCTCGAGGCCAAGGCTGCCGACGCCACCGCCTTCCTCAAGAAGTTCTCCTGGAGCGGCGAGGAAGTCGGCGCGGTGATGCTGGCCATCCGCGACGGCGCCAAGCCGGAGCAGGCCGCCAAGGACTGGATCGCCGCCAACCCGCAGCGCGTCGAGGGCTGGTTGCAGTGAGAGGCCACCCGGCGTGAAAACGAAGCGGGCCTCGGCCCGCTTCGTCGTCTCTGCCCAGTAGGGTGCGCTGTGCGCACCAGGACTGGCGCGGATGAACGCGGTGCGCGCGGCGCACCCTACGGGCCGCCGCCCAGCCCCCCGGGGTGGACGCCGCAACCCTCGAACCGTGCAAAACGACGGGATCGCCCTCTCCTTTCCCCTCGCTCCCCCATCTCGTTTGATTGATCGAACGATCAATATCCGCCTAGACTCCGGCCCACCTTTACCGCTGGAGAGCCCCATGCCCAAGGTCGGCATGCAACCCATCCGTCGCTCGCAACTGATCGCCGCCACCCTGGAAGCCGTCGACCAGGTCGGCCTGGGCGACGCCAGCATCGCCTATATCGCGCGCCTGGCCGGCGTCTCCAACGGCATCATCAGCCACTATTTCCAGGACAAGAACGGCCTGCTCGAGGCCACCATGCGCCACCTGATGCAGGCACTCAGCGAGGCGGTGCGCGCGCGCCGTCATTCGCTCAAGAGCAGCGACCCGCGCGCCCACCTGCGCGCGCTGGTCGACGGCAACTTCGACGACAGCCAGGTCAACGGTCCGGCGATCAAGACCTGGCTGGCGTTCTGGGCGGCGAGCATGCACCACCCGGCGCTGCGCCGCCTGCAGCGGATCAACGACCACCGCCTGTATTCCAACCTCTGCGGCCAGTTCCGCCAGGTGCTGCCGCCGTTCGAGGCGCGCGCCGCGGCACGCGGCCTGGCGGCGCTGATCGACGGCCTGTGGCTGCGTGGCGCGCTGTCCGGCGAGGCCTTCGACACCGAGCAGGCGCGGCAGATCGCCTACGACTATCTGGATCTGCAACTGGGCAAAGCCACCACCTAGGGGCCCGTCGGCTCGCGGTTAGAGCCCCTGCCATCCACCCAGGCGCACTTCCTCCGCAGGACGCGCGGGCGCCAGGGGCGCGCGCACCAGCAAACTTCCCAATCCTCCAGCCTCGACCGAAGGTGCGCATGACGCATCCGGCGCACCGCCCCATGTCGCTTTTGGCCGCCCCGGGTCGTTTTTATTGATTGATCGTTCAATATAAATAAACTAGCCTGTCCTTCAGCCCAATTCACTCGCCGCACAGAGGACAGCCCATGCCCCGCTTCGACGACCAGCAGCTCTATATCGGTGGCCAGTACGTCGCCGCCACCAGTGGCCAGACCTTCGAGAGCATCAACCCGGCCACCGGCGAGGCGCTCGCCGTGCTGCAGCGCGCCAGCCAGGCCGACGTCGAGCGTGCCGTCGCCAGCGCCCAGCAGGGGCAGAAGCTGTGGGCGGCGATGACCGCCATGCAGCGCTCGCGCATCCTGCGCAAGGCGGTGGACATCCTGCGTGCGCGCAACGACGAGCTGGCCGAGCTGGAAACCCTGGACACCGGCAAGCCGCTTTCCGAAACCCGCAACGTCGACATCGTCACCGGCGCCGACGTGCTGGAGTACTACGCCGGCCTGATCCCGGCCATCGAGGGCGAGCAGATCCCGCTGCGCGAATCCTCCTTTGTCTACACCCGCCGCGAGCCGCTGGGCGTGGTCGCCGGCATCGGCGCGTGGAACTACCCGATCCAGATCGCCCTGTGGAAATCCGCCCCGGCCCTGGCCGCCGGCAACGCGATGATCTTCAAGCCCAGCGAGGTCACCTCGCTGACCGCGCTGAAGCTGGCCGAGATCTACACCGAGGCCGGCCTGCCCGCCGGCGTGTTCAACGTGCTCACCGGCAGCGGCCGCGAACTCGGCCAGTGGCTGACCGAGCACCCCGGCATCGAGAAGATTTCCTTCACCGGCGGCACCAGCACCGGCAAGAAGGTGATGGCCAGCGCCTCCAGCTCCACCCTCAAGGAAGTGACCATGGAGCTGGGCGGCAAGTCGCCGCTGATCGTATTCGAGGACGCCGACCTGGATCGCGCCGCCGACATCGCGGTGATGGCCAACTTCTACAGCTCCGGCCAGGTCTGCACCAACGGCACTCGGGTGTTCGTGCCGCGCATGCTGCAGGCGCGCTTCGAAGCCAAGGTGCTGGAGCGGGTCAAGCGCATCCGCCTGGGCGATCCGCTCGCCGAGGACACCAACTTCGGCCCGTTGGTCAGCGCAGCCCATATGGACAGCGTGCTCGGCTACATCGCCAAGGGCCGCGAGGAGGGTGCGCGCCTGCTGATCGGCGGCACCCGCGTCCTCGACGGCGAGTACGCCAAGGGCGCCTATGTCGCGCCGACCGTGTTCACCGATTGCACTGACGCCATGACCATAGTGCGCGAGGAAATCTTCGGCCCGGTGATGAGCATCCTCATCTACGACAGCGAAGAGGAAGTCATCCGCCGCGCCAACGACACCGACTACGGCCTCGCCGCCGGCGTGGTGACCCGCGACCTGGCCCGCGCGCACCGCGTCATCCACCAGCTGGAGGCCGGCATCTGCTGGATCAACACCTGGGGCGAGTCGCCGGCCGAGATGCCGGTGGGCGGCTACAAGCAGTCCGGCGTCGGCCGCGAGAACGGCCTGACCACCCTGGCCCACTACACCCGGATCAAGTCGGTGCAGGTGGAACTGGGCGGCTACGCCTCGGTGTTTTGAATAGCCGTCCGTAGGGTGGGTTAGCGGCGCGAACCTCAAAGCCTGAAGCCCAGAGGCAGCAAAAGCCGCGTAACCCACCAGCTCGCCAATCCGATCGACCCGGTGGGTTACGGCGCACCGAAATCGGATGCAGAACAAGCCCGGTCTTGCGCCTAACCCACCCTAGGGGCTGCGCAGACCCGTCATACAGGTGACGCCCCATGTCGCAAGAATTCGACTACATCATCATCGGAGCCGGCTCGGCCGGTAACGTGCTGGCCACCCGTCTCACCGAGGACGAGGGCGTCAGCGTGCTGCTGCTGGAAGCCGGCGGCCCCGACTACCGCCTCGACTTTCGCACCCAGATGCCCGCCGCCCTCGCCTACCCGCTGCAGGGCCGGCGCTACAACTGGGCCTACGAAACCGAGCCGGAACCCTTCATGAACAACCGGCGCATGGAATGCGGCCGCGGCAAGGGCCTGGGCGGCTCGTCGCTGATCAACGGCATGTGCTACATCCGCGGCAACGCCCTGGACTTCGACAACTGGGCCAAGCTGCCGGGCCTGGAAGACTGGAGCTACCTCGACTGTCTGCCCTATTTCCGCAAGGCGGAAACCCGCGATATCGGCCCCAACGACTACCATGGTGGCGACGGCCCGGTCTCGGTGACCACGCCCAAGACCGGCAACAACCCGCTGTTCCACGCCATGGTCGAGGCCGGGGTGCAGGCCGGCTACCCGCGTACCGACGACCTCAACGGCTACCAGCAGGAAGGCTTCGGCCCGATGGATCGCACCGTCACCCCACAGGGCCGCCGCTCCAGCACCGCCCGCGGCTACCTGGACCAGGCGCGCGGCCGGCCCAACCTGCGCATCGTCACCCATGCCCTGACCGATCGCATCCTGTTCGATGGCAAACGCGCCAGCGGCGTCGCCTACCTGCACGGCGACGGCAACGAGCCGGTGATCGTCCATGCCCGCCGCGAGGTGCTGCTGTGCTCCGGCGCCATCGCCTCGCCGCAGATCCTGCAGCGCTCCGGGGTCGGCCCCGCCGCCCTGCTGCGCGAGCTGGACATCCCCCTGGTGCACGAGCTGCCGGGCGTCGGCCAGAACCTGCAGGACCACCTGGAAATGTACCTGCAGTACGCCTGCAAGGAACCGGTGTCGATCTACCCGGCGCTGCGCTGGTGGAACCAGCCGCCGATCGGCGCCAACTGGCTGCTGCGCGGCAAGGGTCTGGGCGCCAGCAACCAGTTCGAGGCCGGCGGCTTCATCCGCACCCGCCCGGAATTCGAGTGGCCGAACATCCAGTTCCACTTCCTGCCGGTGGCGATCAACTACAACGGCAGCAACGCGGTGAAGGAGCACGGCTTCCAGGCCCATGTCGGCTCCATGCGCTCGCCCAGTCGCGGCCGCGTGCAGCTGAAATCCAAGGACCCGCGCCAGCACCCGAGCATCCTGTTCAACTACATGAGCCACGAGCAGGACTGGCAGGAGTTCCGCGACGCCATCCGCATCACCCGCGAGATCATGGCCCAGCCGGCGCTGGATGCCTTCCGCGGACGCGAGCTGAGCCCCGGCCCGGACTGCCAGAGCGACGCCGAACTGGACGCCTTCGTCCGTGAACATGCGGAGACCGCCTTCCATCCGTCGTGCTCGTGCAAGATGGGCGAGGACGCCATGGCGGTGGTCGACGGCCAGGGCCGGGTGCATGGCCTGCAGGGCCTGCGCGTGGTGGACGCGTCGATCATGCCGGAGATCATCACCGGCAACCTCAACGCCACCACCATCATGCTCGCCGAGAAGATCGCCGACCGGATTCGCGGCCGCGCGCCGCTGCCGCGCAGCAACGCCAAGTACTTCGTCGCCGGCGCCAAGCCGGTGCGCGGCCGACCGCAGCGACCGGTGTCGGCGGCCTGAGGGTGGGGCCCTATCGGCCCCATCGCGAACCGACTCGCCGTGCCAGGATGAGGCAGCACCTCTGCAGCGGCGAGTTGGTTCGCGATAAAGACGGACACGCTGCAAGGGGTTGATGACCGGCCCCATCGCGCCGATCATTGCGGCCTGCCAGCCCCTCCCCAGGACGAGCGATGCCGCCCGCTGCAACCCCACTCGACCCACGCACCGCCCGCCTGCTGCCCTGGATAGTCGCCATCGCCTTCTTCATGCAGACGCTCGATGGCACCATCCTCAATACCGCGCTGCCGGCCATGGCCGGCGACCTGGGGGTGGACCCGCTGCGCATGCAGTCGGTGGTGATCGCCTACCTGCTCACCGTGGCCCTGCTGATCCCCGCCTCGGGCTGGCTCGCCGACCGCTTCGGCACGCGGCGCATCTTCTTCGGCGCCATCGCCCTGTTCAGCCTCGGCTCGTTGCTCTGCGCCCTCGCCGGATCGCTGACCATGCTGGTGGCCGCACGCGTGATCCAGGGCCTCGGCGGCGCGCTGATGCTGCCGGTCGGGCGCCTGGTGGTACTGCGCGCCTACCCGCGCTCGGAGCTGGTGCGGATCATGAGCTTCGTCACCCTGCCCGGCCTGCTCGGCCCGCTGCTCGGCCCGAGCCTGGGCGGCTGGCTGGTGGAGGTGGCCAGCTGGCACTGGATTTTCCTGATCAACCTGCCGGTCGGCGTGCTCGGCTGCTGGGCGGCGCTGCGGCATATGCCGGACCTGCGCGGGCCGAGCCGCAGCCGCTTCGACACCCCGGGCTTTGTACTATTCGGCGCCGCCATGCTGCTGATCACCGTGGCCCTGGAGGGACTCGGCGAGCTGCACCTGCCGACCATGCGGGTGATGCTCCTGCTGCTCGGCGGCCTGGCCTGCCTGGCCGCCTACTGGCTGCGCGCCGGGCGCATCGAGCAGCCACTGTTCGCCCCGAGCCTGTTCCATACCCGCGGCTTCGCCGTGGGCATCATCGGCAACCTGTTCGCCCGCCTCGGCAGTGGCGCCCTGCCCTTTCTCACCCCGCTTCTGCTGCAACTGGCCATGGGCTACTCGCCGGCGCAGGCCGGCATGAGCCTGATCCCCCTGGCGCTGGCGGCGATGGCGATCAAACCCCTGGCCCAGCCGCTGATCGAGCGTCTCGGCTACCGCCGCATCCTCACCGGCAACACCCTGCTGCTCGGCGCGCTGATCGCCAGCCTGGCGCTGGTCGATGCAGGCACCTCCACACTGCAGCTGGTCGTCCAGCTGGGCCTGATCGGGGCCTGCAACTCGCTGCAGTTCACCGCGATGAACACCGTCACCCTGATCGACCTGGACAACCGCGACGCCAGCAGCGGCAACAGCCTGCTGGCGGTGGTGGTGCAGCTGGCCATGGGCCTGGGGGTGGCCGCCTCGGCGGCGCTGCTGGGCGGCTTCAGCCGCGAGTTCGCTGGTGAGGGCCATGTGCTGCAGGCCTTCCAGGCCACCTACCTGTGCATCGGCCTGCTGTCGATGCTGGCCGCGGCGATCTTCCTCCAGCTCGACCCGGCAGACGGCCGCCGCGCGCGGCGCCTCGACGTACCGCCGGAGGATTGAAGGCCGTAGCCTGCTACACTGCCGGCCTGTTTCGCCAGCCCCGAGCCTCGCCGTGACCACCACCGCCTTCGCCAGCCTGCCCCTGTCCGCCGCCATGCAGGCCAACCTCGCCGCCATCGGCTATGCCGAGATGACGCCGATCCAGGCCGCCAGCCTGCCGCTGATCCTCAAGGGCCGCGACCTGATCGCCCAGGCCAAGACCGGCAGCGGCAAGACCGCGGCCTTCGCCCTCGGCCTGCTGCACCCGCTCAACTCTCGCTACTTCGGCTGCCAGGCACTGGTGCTGTGCCCGACCCGAGAGCTGGCCGACCAGGTGGCCAAGGAAATCCGCCGCCTGGCCCGCGCCGCCGACAACGTCAAGGTGCTGACCCTGTGCGGCGGCGTGCCCTTCGGCCCACAGATCGGCTCGCTGGAGCACGGTGCCCACGTCATAGTCGGCACCCCGGGGCGGGTGCAGGAGCACCTGCGCAAGGGCACGCTGAAAGTGGACGGCCTCAATACCCTGGTGCTCGACGAGGCCGACCGCATGCTCGACATGGGCTTTATCGACAGCATCGCCGAAATCATCGAGCAGACCCCGGCGCGGCGCCAGACCCTGCTGTTCTCCGCCACCTACCCGGCCGCTATCGAACAGCTCGCCGCGCGCTTCCTGCGCAGCCCCGAGCGGGTCGAAGTCGAGGCCCAGCATGACGACGGGCAGATCGAGCAGCGCTTCTACGAGATCGCCCCGGGCCAGCGCCTGGAGGCGGTGAGCACCCTGCTGCGGCATTTCCGCAAGCAGCCGGCGGTGGCCTTCTGCGCCACCCGCCAGCAGTGCGACGAGCTGGCCGCGCAGCTGGAGGCGGAAAAGATCTCCGCCGCCGCCCTGCACGGTGACCTGGAGCAACGCGAGCGCGATCAGGTCCTGGCGCTGTTCGCCAATCGCAGCCTGAGCGTGCTGGTGGCCACCGACGTGGCTGCCCGCGGCCTGGACATCGCCGGGCTGGAGCTGGTGATCAATGTCGAACTGTCGCGCGATGCCGAGGTGCATATCCACCGCATCGGCCGCAGCGGCCGGGCCGGCGAGAAGGGCCTGGCGCTGAGCCTGGTGGCACCGGCCGAAGCCGGCCGCGCCCAGGCCATCGAGGCGCTGCAGGGCAGGGAACTGGCCTGGTACCCGCTGCCTGCCGACAAGGCCGGCGAACCACTGCTGCCGCCGATGCATACCCTGTGCATCGGCGCCGGGCGCAAGGACAAGCTGCGTCCCGGCGACATCCTCGGCGCACTGACCGGCGATGCCGGGCTGCCTGGCAGCCAGGTCGGCAAGATCGCCCTGTTCGACTACCAGGCCTTCGTCGCGGTCGAGCGCGACGTGGCCAGACAGGCCCTCAAACGCCTCGCCGAAGGCAAGATCAAGGGGCGCACGTTACGCGTGCGCCTGCTCTAGCAGGCCGTTGAAAAACGTAGACGAGGCAGCCAGCGCAAGGCAAAAGCAGGCGAAAAAGCGGAGTTTACGAGCTGTAAATGAGCATTTTGAGCCTGCTTTTAACGCAGCGATGGCAACGCAGGTAGTTTTTCAACAGCCTGCTAGCGGGCCCGTCAGGAGAGGAATAGGGATGCGCAATATCCTGGTGATCGAAGACAGCCCGCTGGTGCTGAAGATTCTCGAACACCTGTTCCGCCATGAACCGGATCTGCAGCCGGTGTTCTGCGCCTCGCTGGCCGAGGCCGAGGTGATGCTGGAGACCTCGGCCGGGTTGTTCTTCGCCGCCATCGTCGACCTGCACCTGCCGGATGCGCCCAACGGCGAGAGTGTCGACCTGGTGATGCGCTACCGCCTGCCGTGCATCGTGCTCAGCGGCAGCTACAACGAGCAGCGCCGCGACGAGCTGCTGATGAAGGGCGTGGTCGACTACGTGCTCAAGGAAAGCCAGCACTCCTACGAGTACGCCTTCCGCCTGCTGCACCGCCTGGAGCACAACGCGAAGATCAAGATCCTCATCGCCGAGGACTCCGAGGCCACCCGCCACTACATCCGCCACGTGCTCACCCCGCACCGCTACCAGATCCTCGAGGCCCGCGACGGCGAGGAGACCCTGCGCCTGCTCGCCGAGCAGCCGGACATCGACCTGCTGGTGCTGGACCACGCCATGCCCGGCATCAGCGGCTTCGAGCTGGTCAAGCTGCTGCGGCAGAAACTCAGGCGCAACGAGCTGATCATCATCGGCCTGTCCGCCGACGCCAAGGGCTCGCTCAGCGCGTTGTTCATCAAGCACGGCGCCGACGACTTCCTGCGCAAGCCGTTCTGCCCCGAGGAGCTCAACTGCCGGGTGATGTCCACCCTGGAGCGCCGCGACCTGCTGCGCGCGCTGAAGCAGGCGGCGCAGTTCGACGCCCTGACCGGGCTGAACAACCGCCGCGCCTTCTACGAGCAGGGCCTGCAGCTATTGCAGCAGGCGCGCCGCGACGGCCACGAACTGAGCGTGGCGATGCTCGACCTCGACCACTTCAAGCAGATCAACGACGGTTTCGGCCATGCCAGCGGCGACAGCGCCCTGGTGGTGTTCGCCCGCGCCCTGGCCGGCGCCTTCCCCGCCACCCTGCTCGGTCGCCTCGGTGGCGAGGAGTTCGCCCTGCTCAGCCAGCAAGGCGCCGGCGAGCTGGCGCAAGGCCTCGACCAGCTGCGCCAGCACTGCGCGGGCCTGCACTATGCCGCCGACGCGCCGCCGCTGTCGTTCAGCGCCGGCGTCTACCAGGGCCAGCCGGACGATCTGGAGAGCCTGCTGCACGAGGCCGACATCCGCCTGTACCGGGCCAAGCGCCAGGGCCGCGGACGCAACGTGAGTTCCTAGGGTGCCCCGCGCACAGCAGCCCTAGAACCCGTGGCGGGCGAAGATCGCGGCGTAGCTGCCATCCTCGTGCATGGCCTGGATCGCCCGGTCGAAACGGCTGACGATCTCGCGGTGCTGCGGATGGCTGCGCCGCACCAGGATATGCAGGCCGTTCTCGCTCAGCGGCAGCGGCAGAAATTCCAGCTCATCACGAATGCCGCGCAACTCGCGATCCAGGTGATAGCGCGCCACCAGCTCGTCCTCCAGGGTCAGCTGTACGCGCCGGGCATGCAGCATGCGGGCGGCGGTGGCGAAACTGCTGACGCCGACCTTGAGCAGGTGTGGATCGCTGTCGAACTCGCGGGCATAGGCATAGCCGCGAACCAGGGCGATGCGGTGGGGATAGAGATCGGCGAGCTTCTCGAATTGGATGCCGGCGCCCTTGCGCTGCAGGAAGCGGATGCGATTGATCAGGTAAGGCTGGGAAAAGTAGCCGAATTCGGCGCGCTCGGCGCTGTACCAGGCGTTGATCAGCACGTCGTAATGGCCACGCTTGAGCCCCAGCAGCGTTCGCTGCCAGGGCACTTCGAGGTACTGGCTGTCATACCCGGCGCGGTGCAGCGCCTGCTCCACCAGCTCGCTGGACAGGCCGTTGCCCGGCAGCGTCTGGTCATTGAACGGCGGCCAGGGATTGGCTACCAGTCGCAATGAATCCCCCGCCGCCAGCGCTGGGGACAACAACAGGAGCAACAGCCAGGGGCGCAACATGAGCATCGGCAGCGATTCGCCTGGGAAAATTCGCTGTAGTGATAGCAGGTAGGTCGAACGCCGTCACTGACTCAGGATTGAAATATGGCCTCGGCTTCTCGGACAGCCACCTCGATGGCCTGGCGATAATCCAAAATTCGGCCACCCTGACCGGTGCCCCCTCAAACCCGGCGCACAGCCGCGGCAGGAGGCTAGCCGGCCAGTTCCAGTTTGCCGCCAGGAGCGAGCGGGCCCGGGATTCGACGAGCGAACACCGCACAGGCGTGTGGTTGGACAAAGCGGCCTGCACTGACTAGCGTCGCTAGAGCGTTTTTTCGCCCTGGGCGCCCGCGTTCGCATCGGCTCGTCGGCCGATTGGGCGCCCCGGACGGCCAGGAGACGAGTGCTTGCAGGAGAGGGACAAGGAATGGTTACCGCCGCGAATACGCTATTCATCAAGGGTGCCGATTTCGCCATCCAGCATGGCGTCTACATGCGCCACTTGCGTTTGAAGAATCTCGGTATCGAGGATCGTCACGAGTATCTGATCCTGTGGTTTCCGGAGAAGCTCGACGCCTATCCGAACCTGTCGGACGTCACCGGTGGCCGCGCCACCGTTTCGGCCAACGGCGGGGTGAAGATGGACCTGGACTACCCGGAAGTGGCCACTTTCGGTCTGTACCACCTCAACGGTAAGACTCCAGAACTGCTGTACTGGGTCGATTTCGATCATTGGCCGATGAATGGAATGAACCTCAAACCCGGCCTGGCCAACGGTCATTACCACCGGGCCGACAGCCTCGGCGTGCAACGCCCGGTGATGGATCAACACCGGGCGCTGCTGCTCAAGGTGGTCAGCTACCTCAGGTACGGCACTTTCTAGGGCAGCGCGAACGCGGCGTACTTTTCAAGGACGCCGCATCGGCCCCGGGCCTTCGGGTAAGATGCGCGTCCGAACCAGCCTGGGGAATTCTCGTGTTGCACACCGAGGTACTGATCATCGGTGCCGGCGCCGCCGGCCTGATGTGCGCCGCCAACGCCGCCGCGCGCGGCCGCCGCGTGCTGGTGCTGGACCATGCCAACAAGGCCGGCAAGAAGATCCTCATGTCCGGCGGCGGGCGCTGCAATTTCACCAACCTGTACTGCGAGCCGGGCAACTTCCTCTCGGAAAATCCGCACTTCTGCAAGTCCGCCCTGGCGCGCTACAGCCAGTGGGACTTCATCGGCCTGGTGGCCAAGCACGGCGTGCCCTATCACGAGAAGAAGCTCGGCCAGCTGTTCTGCGACCACAAGGCCAATGCCATCCTCGATCTGCTGCTGGCCGAGTGCGCCGAGGCCGGCGCCGAGATCCGCCTGAACACCGCGGTGCAGAGCATTGCCAAGACCGACGGCGGCTTCCTGCTGCACAGCGACCTCGGCGCTATCGCCTGCCAGTCGCTGGTGATCGCCAGCGGCGGGCTGTCCATCCCCACCCTCGGCGCCACGGGTTTCGGCTACCAGGTGGCCCGCCAGTTCGGCCACCAGGTGCTGCCGACCCGCGCCGGCCTGGTGCCCTTCACCATCACCGACCCGCAGCTCAAGACGCTGTGCACGGAGCTGTCCGGCACCTCGGTGGAGGACTGCCTGGTGAGCTGCAACGGGCAGAGCTTCAAGGAGAACATCCTGTTCACCCACCGCGGCCTGTCCGGCCCGGCGATCCTGCAGATCTCCTCCTACTGGCAGCCGGGCGACACCCTGCATATCGACCTGCTGCCGCATATCGACCTGCCCGAGTGGCTAGCGACCCAGCAGCGCGAACGCGGCGCCAGCGAGCTGAAGACCCTGCTGGCCGAGCTATTCACCAAGAAGATGGCGACCCTGCTGGTCGACAGCTGGTTCGCCAACAAGCCGCTGAAGCAGTACAGCCCGGGCGAGCTAAAGACGATTGCCGAGCGCCTGTCCGACTGGCAGCTGGTGCCGGCCGGCACCGAGGGCTACCGCACCGCCGAAGTCACCCTGGGCGGCGTCGACACCCGCGAGGTGTCGTCCAAGACCCTGGAATCGCTCAAGGTGCCGGGACTGTACTTCATCGGCGAGGTGCTCGACGTCACCGGCCACCTCGGCGGCTTCAACTTCCAGTGGGCCTGGGCCTCGGGCTACGCCGCCGCGCAGTACGTCTGAGGCATCCGCCAACCCGGTCTGGCGTCGCCGGGTGCGCCGTGCGCTGTAATGCCCCAAGCGCAGTCTAGGGCATGCGCAGGGAACCGCCGCCGCGGCGTGGACTCTGCTAAAAACAACAGGTACCTGCGCACCTCGCACAAGGACAGTCCGCCCCATGACCCTCGACCAAGGCCTGATCTTCGCCATTCTCGTCGCCAGCATGGGGCTGTTCATCTGGGGCCGCTGGCGGCATGACGTGGTGGCCCTCGGCGCCCTGCTGGCCTGCGTGATCGCCGGTCTGGTGCCGGAACGCGAGGCCTTCGTCGGTTTCGGCCACCCGGCGGTGATCACCGTGGCCTGCGTGCTGGTGCTCAGCTATGGTCTGCAGAGCAGCGGCGCGGTCAACCGCCTGGCCCAGCGCCTGCTGCCCGGCAACGCCGGGGTGCTGGCGTCGATCGCCGCACTGACCGGGCTCGGCGCCCTGCTCTCGGCCTTCATGAACAACGTCGGCGCCCTCGCCCTGCTGATGCCCATCGCCCTGCAGATCGCCGCGCGCCTCGAGCTGCCGCCCGGCCGGGTGCTGATGCCGCTGGCCTTCGGCACCATTCTCGGCGGCATGACCACGCTGATCGGCACGCCGCCCAACCTGATCGTCTCCAGCTTCCGCGCCCAGCACGGCGCCGGCCCCTTCGCCATGTTCGACTTCAGCCCGGTGGGCGTGGCGGTGGCGCTGGCCGGCGTGCTGTTCATCACCCTGCTCGGCTGGCGCCTGGTGCCCAGGCGCGAAGTGGGCAACGCCGCCAGTTTCGACACCGGCCGCTACCTCACCGAGGCGCGCGTCAAGGACGGCGGCAAGGCCCAGGGCAAGACCCTGCGCGAGATCGAGCAACTGCTCGACGAGGCCGACGCGCAGGTGGTGGCCATGGTGCGCAACAAGCTGCGCCTGAGTGCGCCCAACCCGCGCCGCGTGCTGCAGGCCGACGACGTGCTGGTGATCGAGGCCGAGCCCGAGGAACTGGGCGAGGTGCTGGGCCACCTGGACCTGCTGCTGGAAGCCGAGCGCGAGGCCAAGGAGGCCGAGCAGCAACGCCAGGAGGATGGCTCCGAGCCGGAGAAGAAGGAGGCCAACGACGAGGAACGTGGCCTGCTGGAGCTGCTGGTCAAGCCCGATTCGCAACTGATCGGCCGTTCCGCCAGCAGCACCCGCCTGCGCAGCCGCTACGGCATCAACCTGCTGGCCATCTCGCGGCAGAGCCATCGCTCGATCAAGCGCCTGCGCTCGACCCTGATCCAGAGCGGCGACGTGCTGCTGATGCAGGGTGGCGCCGAGGATATCGGCGAGTTCGCCAACGACTACGGCTGCGTGCCGCTGGCGGCGCGCGCCATCGTCATCCCCGATGCGCGCCAGGCCAACCTGGCCCTGGGCGTGATGCTGCTGGCCATCGCGACGGCCGCGTTCGGCCTGCTCTCGGCCGCGGTCGCCTTCGCCGCTGGGGTGCTGGCCTATATGCTGCTGCGCCTGATCCCGCTGCGCGCGGTGTACGAGGCCGTCGACTGGCCGGTGATCGTCCTGCTCGGCGCGCTGATCCCGGTGGCCGGGGCCATGTCGGAAAGCGGCGCCGCCGACCTGCTGGCGCGCCTGCTGATGGAGCACCTGGCGCAGGGCAACCCCATTGTCACCCTGACCCTGCTGCTGGTGGTGACCATGACCCTGTCGGATTTCATGAACAATGCCGCCACCGCCGCGGTGATGTGCCCCATCGCCCTCAGCGCCGCCAGCCAGCTCGGGGTCAGCCCGGATTCGCTGCTGATGGCGGTGGCCATCGGCGCCTCCTGCTCCTTCCTCACCCCCATCGGCCACCAGAACAACACGCTGATCCTCAGCCCCGGCGGTTTCCGCTTCGGCGACTACTGGCGCCTCGGCCTGCCCCTGGAGATTCTCGTGGTGCTGGTCGGCGTGCCGCTGCTGCTGTGGGTCTGGCCGCTGTAGAAGCTGTGCAAAGGGCGCTCATGACGCCGGGGTAATGCCCAGCACCACGTCGAAACGCGCGACCTGCTCGTCGACCCGTCCGCTCACCGGCACGAAGGGTACGATCAGCAGCTCGCGCAGCTGCGGGTCGCGGATCGCGTTGAGCAGGCCGTCGCGGGCGTTCTGCGGCTCGCCGCGGATATAGCACTGGGTGGCGAAGCGCGGCAGCCCCGGCAGGGTCACCGCCAGGTGGATATGCGGGGTGCGCCCGGGATAGGCCACCGGACGGACGGTGCGAAAGCGGTAGCGGCCGTCGGCGCCGGTGGTGAAGCGGCCGTAGCCCTGGAAGCCGGGGTCGCGGCGCTGGCGGTCGCCGCCGCGGCTGTGCAGGTAGATGCCGTTGGCATCCACCTGCCAGATTTCCACCAGCGCGCCCGCCAGCGGCTGGCCGCGGCCATCGAGGATCAACCCGTGCAGCTGCACGCGGATGCCGCGCGCCGGCTCGGCCTGGCCCTCGACCCGCACCAGGTCGTTGTCGCGATCCAGCGGCAGCTGATCGGGGTAGAAGGGCCCGAGCGTCTGCGCCGGGGTCAGCAGGCGCCCGGCCAGCGCCAGCGAAGGGCTGGCCAGCCAGGCGCCAGCGGCGGCAACGAGCAGCAGATGGCGACGGCTGGACATGGATGCTTTCCTCCGCGGCGCGGTGCGCACGACCTAGGCGGCCCCGCGACACCCTAGGACAGATGCTCCAGCACCCCGGCGGCCGACTGGAACGGCAGGCCGTGGGCCTCGGCGACGCTGCCGCAGGTGATCACGCCCTTGGCCACGTTGAGCCCGTTGAGCAAATGCGGGTCTTCCTGCAGGGCGCGCCGCGTGCCCTTCTCGGCTAGGGCGACGACGAACGGCAGGGTGGCGTTGTTCAGCGCCAGGGTCGAGGTGCGCGCCACCGCGCCGGGCATGTTGGCTACGCAATAGTGCACCACCTCGTCGACCACATAGGTGGGCTCGGCATGGGTGGTGGCGCGCGAGGTCTCGGCGCAACCGCCCTGGTCGATGGCCACGTCCACCAGCACCGCTCCGGCTTTCATCTGCCGCACCATCTCGGCGCTGATCAGCTTGGGCGCGGCGGCGCCGGGGATCAGCACGCCGCCGATCACCAGGTCGGCGGCCAGCACCTGCTCGCGCAGCGCGGCGCGGGTCGAGTAAAGCGTGGTGATGCGGTTGCCGTACAGCGAATCGAGCCGGCGCAGCGCGTCGACGCTCTTGTCCAGCACCGTGACGTCGGCGCCCAGGCCCACCGCCATGGCCAGGGCGTGACTGCCGACCACGCCGCCGCCGAGGATCACCACCTTGCCCGGCGCCACCCCGGGCACCCCGCCGAGCAGCACGCCGCGGCCGCCGCGGGCCTTTTCCAGGCAATTGGCGCCAGCCTGGATCGACATGCGCCCGGCTACCTCGGACATCGGCGCCAGCAGCGGCAGGCGACCCTGGGCGTCGGTCACCGTCTCGTAGGCGATGCAGGTGGCGCCGCCGGCCATCAGCTCGTCGGTCTGCGGCCGGTCCGGGGCCAGGTGCAGGTAGGTGAACAAGGTGTGCTGCGGGCGCAGCTTGGCCCGTTCCACCGCCAGCGGCTCCTTGACCTTGACGATCAGCTGCGCCTCGCCGAACACCTCGGCGGCGCTGTCGGCGACATGGGCGCCGGCCTGGCGGTAGTCCTGGTCGGTGAAGCCGATGGCGGTACCGGCCTGGGTCTCGACCCAGACCTCGTGGCCCAGCGCGGTCAGCTCGGCCACCGATTGCGGGGTGAGGCCGACGCGGTACTCGTGGTTCTTGATTTCCTTGGGGACGCCGATGCGCATGGCTGCCTCCTGATGGACGGATTGGGACGGCTTCCCTGAAGTCTAGAAGAGCCGTTTCGCCCGCCCCCGCTGAAAAGGGGCGGCGAAACAGGGCATTTCCCTAAAAATCTGCGCGTCAACCGCGCGGATGCAGCCAGCCGGGGGCCAGCTTGGCCGGATCCACCCGCGCCTCTTCCCGCCAGGCGATGCCCAGGTCGCGCAGGCGCCGCTGCAGACTGCCGTCGGCGTAGGCGGCGAACAGTTCGCTGCAGCCGCCCAAGTGCTCGCCGCCGAGGAAGATCTGCGGGATGGTGCGCTGGCCGGTGCGCTGGCGCAGGGCGACGCGCAGCCGGCCGCCGAGGTCGTCCTGCTGATAGGCCACCGAGTCCAGGTCGACCGAGCGGTAGTCCAGGTCGAGGGCGGCGAACAGCTTGCGCGCCGACCAGCAGAACTCGCACCACTCCAGGGCGAACATCACCAGCGGCCGCTCGCTGTCGGCCAGGATTTCCTCGAGCAACGCGCCGGCCGCCGCGTCCGCTGCCGGCGGCGCCTCGTCCACGGCGGCCGGCGGTGCCGCCTGATCGAAGCGAAAGCCCGGGGTGGAGGCGGCCAGGGCCAGTTCCTCCTCGGTCATGTCCACGGCGATGTCCTCGAACAGCGGGGTCGACAAGTAGCGCTCGCCGGTGTCCGGCAGCATGCACAGGATGCGGCTGCCCGGCGCAGCCTCGGCGGCCACGGCCATGGCCCCGGCGAAGGTGGCGCCGCTCGACGGGCCGCAGAAGATGCCCTCCTGGCACGCCAGCTGGCGCGCGTAGTGCAGCGCCTGCTTGCCGTCGATCGGCAGGATGCGGTCGATCAGGCCGAGCTGGCGGGCGTCCTCGGTCAGCTTGGGGATGAAATCCGGCGTCCAACCCTGCATCAGGTGCGGGCGGAACGCCGGGTGGCTGTCGCTGGGCCGCCCCTCGGCGCCGCGCGCCTGGGCGATGCCGCTGCCCAGCAGCGGCGAATTGTCCGGCTCGCAGAGCATGATGCGCGTGCCCGGGCTGCGCTCGCGCAGCACCCGCGCGGTGCCCTTGAGGGTGCCGCCGGTGCCGTAGCCGGTGACGAAGTAATCCAGCGGGCGGTCGGCGAAGGCCTCGAGTATCTCCAGCGCGGTGCTGCGCGTGTGGGCGTCGGCGTTGGCCTCGTTCTCGAACTGGCGCACCAGGAACCAGCCGTGGGCCGCGGCCAGTTCCTCGGCCTTGCCGACCATGCCGCTGCCCTTGAGCGCGGCCGGGGTCAGCACCACCCGGGCGCCGAGGAAACGCAGGATCTTGCGCCGCTCGATGCTGAAGTTCTCCGCCATGCACAGCACCAACGGGTAGCCACGGGCGGCGCAGACCATGGCCAGGCCGATGCCGGTGTTGCCGCTGGTGGCCTCGATCACCGTCTGCCCGGGGCGCAGCGCGCCGCTGCGCTCGGCCGCCTCGATCACGCTGAGGGCCATGCGGTCCTTGACCGAGCCCATCGGGTTGAAGGCCTCGAGCTTGACGTACAGCTCGACCCCGGGCGGCGCCAGGCGGTTGATGCGCACCACCGGGGTGCGCCCGATGCATTCGAGGATGTTCCGGTAACGCCCGTTCATCTGTCACCTCCCGCGCCCTGCGCAGGTCCGGCGCTACTCCTTGCGCGTAAGGTCCTTGAGCCCCTGGAGCAGGTCCACCGGCAGCGGGAAGACGATGGTCGAGCTCTTGTCGCCGGCGATGCTGCCCAGGGTCTGCATATAGCGCAGCTGCATGGCGCCGTCCTGGCGGCCGAGCATCTCGGCGGCCTGCATCAGCTTCTCCGAGGCCTGCAGCTCGCCCTCGGCGTGGATCACCTTGGCCCGTCGCTCGCGCTCGGCCTCGGCCTGCTTGGCGATGGCGCGGATCATCGACTCGTCGAGGTCGACGTGCTTGATCTCGACGTTGGCCACCTTGATGCCCCAGGCGTCGGTCTGGATGTCCAGCACCTGCTGGATGTCGGTATTGAGGCGCTCGCGCTCGGCGAGCATCTCGTCCAGTTCGTGCTTGCCGAGCACCGCGCGCAGGGTGGTCTGCGCCAGCTGGCTGGTGGCGACGTGGTAGTCCTCGACCTGGATGATCGCCTTCTGCGGGTCGAGCACGCGGAAGTAGACCACCGCGTTGACCTTGACCGAGACGTTGTCGCGGGAGATCACGTCCTGGGTCGGCACGTCCAGCACTATGGTGCGCAGGTCCACCCGCACCATCTGCTGCAGCCCGGGGATGACGATGACCAACCCGGGGCCCTTGACCCGCCAGAAGCGGCCGAGCTGGAACACCACGCCGCGCTCGTATTCGCGCAGGATGCGAAACGCCGAGGCGAGCAACGCCAGGACGATGATCGCCAGCGAGAGAAAGCTCAGTTCGAAACCCATCAGTGACCTCCTTGGGGCGGCGGTTCGTCCACCGCGCTGACCTGCAGTTGCACGCCCTGGCGCGCCGTCACCCGCACCCGCTGCCCGGGCCGCAGCGGCCCCTCGCCCTGCACCTGCCAGCGCTCGCCCTGCAGCGCCACCCAGCCGGCGCGCGGATCGTCTTCGCGCACCGCGGCGATCGCCACCAGGCTGCCGACCAGGCCGCTGTCGCCGGCCACCTGCTGCCGGCGCCTGGCCTTCAGCGCCATGCCGACGATGGCCAGGATCAGCCCGGCGCTGACCAGCGCCAGGGTGAGGATCAGCGCCAGCGGGATGCCGAAGCCCGGCACGTCGGTGTCGATCAGGATCAGCGCGCCGAAGACGAAGGCCACCACCCCGCCGATGCCGAGCACGCCGAAGCTGGGCAGGAAGGCCTCGGCGGTGATGAAGGCGACGCCGAGCAGGATCAGCGCCACCCCGGCGTAGTTCACCGGCAGCAGCTGCAGGGCGTAGAGGGCGAGGATCAGGCTGATGCCGCCGAGCACCCCGCCGACGCCGCTGCCGGGGTTGGAAAACTCGAAGAACAGGCCGTAGACACCGATCATCATTAGCATCAGCGCCACGCTGGGGTTGGTGATCACCGCCAGCAGGCGGGTGCGCCAGTCCGGCTCGTGGCTGATCAGCGGCGCGCCGGCGGTGGCCAGGCGGTGCTCGACGCCTGCGGCCTGCAGGCTCTTGCCGTCGAGCTGGCGCAGCAGATCGGAAAGATCCCTGGCCAGGTAGTCGATCACCTTCTGCGCCAGCGCCTCCTCGGCGGATAGGCTGACCGCCTCGCGCACCGCGCGCTCGGCCCATTCGGCGTTGCGCCCGCGCATGTTGGCCAGGCCGCGGATATAGGCGGCGGCGTCGTTGACCTGCTTGGCGGTCATGGCATCGGCCGAGCCCTTCGCGCCCTGTTCCTGCTCGTCCGCCTCGCCCTTGTCCCTGCCCGGCGTGCCGGGCATGCCGATGGCCACCGGGGTGGCCGCACCGAGGTTGGTGCCCGGCGCCATGGCGGCGACGTGGCTGGCGTAGAGGATATAGGTGCCGGCGCTGGCCGCCCGCGCGCCGCCGGGGGCGACGTAGCTGGCCACCGGAATGGGGCTGGCGAGGATCGCCTTGATGATGGCGCGCATCGAGGTATCCAGGCCGCCCGGGGTGTCGATCTCGATCACCACCAGCTGCGCGCCCTCGTCCACCGCCTTGGCCAGGCCGCGCACCAGGTAGTCGGCGCCGGCCGGGCCGATCACCCCGTCCACCTGCAGCCGCACCACCGCTCCCGGCGCCGCACCCGCCCCCACCGATCCGCAGAGGATCAGCAAACAGAGGCACAGACGCAGCCAGACAGTGGACACCATCGACTCCCGGGAACCGCGCGGATGCCGGCAGTTGACGGCGGTTCCTTTCTGAGCATAGTCCATGCTCTCGGCGGGTCCGCGGTGCGACTCGTAGGGTGCGCCGCGCGCACCGGTGCTGCCTGGCGCATTTCTTGCGAACGGATATTGCCGGTACGGCCTGGGGCCCCTGACCGAACTGCCGCCCCCGCCGCCGCCACAGACGGATACCCGACGAGCGGGCAGTTCCGGTAGGCTGCTCGCATCCTTTCCGATCAGGTCGCCCATGCCCCGTCCCCGCCTTCGCCAATCGCTGCGCCGCCTCTGGGCGCTGGACAAGTTCAGCGCCAGCCTGCGGGTGTTCATCGCCCTGGCCGGCGCGCTGGCACTGTGCTGGTGGCAGGGCTGGATGCACGGGCTGATCCCGCTGTTTCTCGGCATCATCGCCAGCGCCCTGACCGAGACCGACGACAGCTGGCAGGGCCGCCTGGGCACGGTGCTGGTGACCCTGGTGTGCTTCAGCGCGGCGGCCTACGCGGTGGAGTGGCTGTTTCCCTATCCCTGGCTGTTCGTCGTCGCCCTGGCGCTGTCGGCCTTCTGCCTGACCCTGCTCGGCGCCCTCGGCGAGCGCTTCGCCACCCTCGGCTCCGGCACCCTGATCCTCGCCGTGTACAGCATGATCGGCGTCGAGCAGCGCGGCGGCGTCGCCGGCCTGTGGCTGGAGCCGCTGCTGCTGGTGGCCGGCGCCGCGTGGTACGGCCTGCTCTCGGTGATCTGGCACGCGCTGTTCGCCCAGCAGCCGCTGCAGCACAGCCTGGCCCGGCTGTTCCGTGAACTGGGCCGCTACCTCAAGCTCAAGGCGGCGCTCTTCGAGCCGCTGCGCCAGCTCGACGTCGAGGCGCGGCGCCTGGAGTTGGCCAAGCAGAACGGCCGGGTGGTGTCGGCGCTGAACGCGGCCAAGGAGATCATCCTGCATCGGGTCGGCAACGGCCGCCCGGGGCCCAAGGTCAGCCGCTACCTCAAGCTGTACTTCCTCGCCCAGGACCTCCACGAGCGCGCCAGTTCCTCGCACTACCCCTACAACGAGCTGGCCGAGTCCTTCTTCCACAGCGACGTGCTGTTTCGCTGCCAGCGCCTGCTGCGCCTGCACGGCGAGGCCTGCCAGCGCCTGGCCGGGGCCATCGAGCTGCGCCAGCCGTTCGAGTACCGCGAACTGTGCAGCCAGGCCCTGGAAGACCTGCACGCCTCGCTCGACCACCTGCACCTGCAGAGCAACCCGGCCTGGCGCCGCCTGCTGCGCTCGCTCGGCGCCCTGGCCGGCAACCTGGCCAGCCTCGACCAGCTGCTGAGCAACGCCAGCAACCCCGACGCCCTGGCCGACGAGCAGGACAGCAGCCTGCTCGACCGCGAGCCGCACTCCCTGCGCGAGGTGGCCGAGCGTATCGGCCAGCAGCTGACGCCCACCTCGCTGCTGTTTCGCCACGCGCTGCGCCTGTCCATCGCCCTGGCCGCCGGCTACGGCCTGCTGCACCTGATCCATCCGCAGCAGGGCTACTGGATCCTGCTGACCACGCTGTTCGTCTGCCAGCCGAACTACGGCGCCACCCGCCTCAAGCTGGTGCAGCGCATCGCCGGCACCCTGCTCGGCCTGGGCCTGGGCTGGGCGCTGTTCGACCTGTTCCCCGACCCGCGCATCCAGGCGCTGTTCGCCGTGGTCGCCGGGGTAGCCTTCTTCGCCACCCGTGCCAGCCGCTACACCCTGGCCACCGCGGCGATCACATTGCTGGTGCTGTTCTGCTTCAACCAGGTCGGCGACGGCTACGGCCTGTTCCTGCCGCGCCTGGTCGACACCCTGCTCGGCGGCCTGATCGCCGGCCTGGCGGTGTTCCTGATCCTGCCGGACTGGCAGGGCCGGCGCCTGGGCCGCATGCTGGCAGGCACGCTGAGCTGCAACAGCGCCTACCTGCGCCAGATCATCGCCCAGTACGCCCGTGGCAAGCGCGACGACCTCGGCTACCGCCTGGCCCGGCGCAACGCGCACAACGCCGACGCAGCGCTGTCCACCACCCTCGGCAACATGCTGATGGAGCCGGGGCACTTCCGAAAGGACGCCGATCTGGGCTTTCGCTTCCTGGTGCTGTCGCACACCCTGCTCAGCTACCTCTCCGGGCTCGGCGCGCACCGCGGCGAACAGCTGCCGCAGGCGGCCCAGGCGCGCCTGCTGGAGCAGGCCGAGGCCATCGCGCAAAGTCTCGACGAGATCGCCGCCGGCCTGCGCGGCGAACGCCCGCTGGCGATCCACAGCGACGCCGAACAGGCCCTGGCGCAAGAACTGGAGCGGCTCGCCGAGGACGCCGACGAACGCCAGCGCCTGGTGCAGACCCAGCTGGCGCTGATCTGCCGCCAGCTGGCGCCGCTGCGCACCCTCGGCGCCCATCTGCGCCAGGACAAGGGTTAGCCGGACATGGACAAGAACCTCTTGCAGGAACAGGTGCTGGCGCAGCTGCAGGCCGATCTCGAGCAGGCCCAGCGCGCCGCGCAGACCGCCCACGAGGCTGCCACCCACGAGGAGAACGTGGCCGAGAACAAGTACGACACTCTCGGCCTGGAGGCCGCCTACCTGGCCAGCGGCCAGGCGCGCCGGGTCGAGGAGCTGCGCCAGACCCTGATCACCTGGCGCCAGCTGCGCCCGCGGCCGTTCGATGCGGCGCAGGGCATCGCCCTCGGCGCGCTGGTGCAGCTGGTCGACGCGCAGGACCGTGAACGCTGGCTGTTTCTCGGCCCGCAGGGCGCGAGCATGAAGCTGCGACAGCAGGGCCTGGAGATCCAGGTGCTGGGCAGCGCCGCACCGCTGGGCCGCGCCCTCCTCGGCAAGGGCCCGGGCGACGAGGTGCGCCTGGCGGCAGCCGGCGGCGAGCAGTGGTTCGAAGTGCTGGCGGTCGAGTGAGCGGGCGCTATCTGGGCTAGGGTTGCTAGACGACCCGACACCCGCCAGAGGAGACCACCATGGAAACCCCGATCCACGACCTGCCCGCACTGTTCAAGCAACTCGGCCTGGCCAACGACGCCGCCAGCATCCAGGCCTTCATCAGCACCCACGCCCCCCTGCCGGAAGAACGCAAACTGGCCGACGCGGCCTTCTGGAGCCCGGCGCAGGCGGCCTTCCTGCGCGAGGAAATCCTCGAGGACGCCGACTGGGCAGAGGTGGTCGACCAGCTCAACCTGCTGTTGCGTGGTTGATAACGGCTTGCCGAGCCGGCGCTACCGGATTGGCCTGCCGCCAGTAGGGTGCGCCGTGCGCACCAGGCGTGGCCGCGGAAACGGCTCTGCCTTGGTGGCGGACAAGCCCTCGGCAGCTGCATCGTAGGGGGACGGTGCGCATGGCGCAGCCCACGGCCGCGTCGTACCGGTGATCGCGCGCTATCAGGCCGAGCCCGTCATCTCGCGCCAGGTCAGGTACAGGCGCAGGTCGAACTCGATCTGCGCGTAGCCCGGCAGCATGTAGTCGCACAACTTGTAGAAGGCCTTGTTGTGCTCGGCCTCCTTCAGGTGCGCCAGCTCGTGCACCACGATCATCTGCAGGAACACCGGCGCCGCCTCCTTGAACAGCGCGGCGACGCGAATCTCCTTCTTCGCCTTGAGCCTGCCGCCCTGCACCCGCGAGATCGCCGTGTGCAGGCCCAGGGCGCGGTGGGTAAGGTCGAGGCGGTTGTCGTAGAGCACCTTGTCGATGGCCGGGGCGTTCTTCAGGTGCTCCTGCTTGAGCTCCATCACGTAGCCGTACAGCGCCTTGTCGCTCTGCACCTGGTGGCGGCCGGGATAGCGCTGGGCCAGGTAGTCGCCCAGGCGATCGTCGGCGATCAGCTGGCGCACCTGCTGCTGCACCGCGACGGGGTAGCCCTGGAGATATTTCAACGGCAAGGTCCTGCGCATGAAGGGGCGCTCAGTGTAACCCGCCTCAGTCGCCGGGCAGCACCCGCAGCAGGCGCCCTTCGGGGTTGTCGGTGAGCAGGTAGAGCGCGCCGTCGGGGCCGGTGCGCACGTCGCGGATGCGCTCGTCCAGTTCCTCGAAAAGGATTTCCTCGCCGGCCAGCCGGCCGCCATGCAGGCGGATGCGGCGCACGCTGCGCTCGGCCAGGGTGGCGACGAACAGATCGCCCTGCCAGTCGGGAAACAGCGTGCCGCGGTACTGGGTCAGGCCCGCCGGCGCCACCGACGGCGTCCACTGCAGCAGCGGCGCGGCCAGCCCCGGCAGCTCGGTGTAGGGGCTGACGAGCGCGCCGCTGTAGTCGATGCCGAAGGTCGCCAGCGGCCAGCCGTAGTTGCTGCCGGCCTCGATCAGGTTGAGCTCGTCGCCGCCGCGCGGGCCGTGCTCGTGGCTGTACAGGCGCCCGGTCTGGGCATCGAAGAAGATGCCCTGCACGTTGCGGTGGCCAAGGCTGTAGATCTCCACCGCGGCGCCGGCCTGCCCCTGCAACGGGTTGTCCGCCGGCACGCTGCCGTCGCGGTTCAGGCGCACGATCTTGCCCAGGTGGTTGGCCGGGTTCTGCGCCTGCTCGCGCCAGTCGAAGCCGTCGCCCAGGGTCAGCACCAGGGTTTTGTCGGCGAGAAAGGCGATGCGCCCGCCATAGTGGGCGGCGCCGGCCTTGAGCGGCGAGGCGGTGAACAGCACCTCGAAGTCGCGCAGCTCGTCGTCCACCAGGCGCGCCCGGGCCAGACGGGTATTGTTGGCCTCCAGCGTGCCGTGGGCGTAGCTCAGGTAGAGCCTGCGATTGACGGCATAGTCGGGATCGAGCGCCACTTCCATCAGCCCGGCCTGGGCGGCGACGAGGATCTCCGGCAGGCCCGCCAGCGGGTCCGGGTCCAGGCTGCCATCGGCCTCGACGATGCGCAGGCGGCCGACCCGCTCGGTGACCAGCATGCGCCCGTCCGGCAGGAAGGCCAGCGACCAGGGATGCTCCAGCCCCGTGCAGAAGGTCTCGATGCGGTAGGCCTGGGCCGACGCCGAGGCAGCGGCGGCCAGGATGCCAAGCAGCAGCACGGCTGTGGTTTTCAGCATGGGCGGGGCCTTGTCACGGGGATTCGGGAGGCGTCGGTCGCGCCCGGTAGCGCACCCGCCGGCCGAGCAGGCCGAACAGCAGCGCACCGGCGCTGCCGCTGGCCATCAGGCCGAGGGTGCCGATGGCGCTGCGATCGGCGGCGATCAGCGTCGGCATCGGCGCCAGCGCGTTGGCCAGGGCCAGCGCCAGCCAGATCGCCACGGAGCCGGCCAGCACGAAGATCGCCCAGCGCAGCGAAGGCAGGCGCCGGGCGCACCATTGCCCCAGGGGCAAGGCGAAGGCGAAGGACAAGCCGGCCAGCAGGGCGAAGGTCGGGGCGAAACCGAGCAGGTCCAGGCAGGTGGTGCCCAGGCGCACCTGGAGCGGCATCGGTGCGCCGAGCGCCTGCAGGGCGGCGAGATTGGCCTGGGTCTGGAGGATCGAGGCGAGCAGCGAGGCCAGCAATACGGCGAGAAAGAAGGCGAACACCTGACGCGGCTGGCTGGACATGGAGGGACGCTTTCCCGGAACGGCAGTGGAGGGAATTATGGCGTAGCCCGCCGGCCGCCATGACGGCGGAGTTTTTACAGGGTTTTACCTGGCGCCGCCGGTGCAGCCAGGCGCCGGGCCGCGCGCAAGAGCCCGGCCCCGGAACGGGCCAAAGCCGACTATTTATTGACGCCAGCAAAGCGACAGGCGGCTCTCACGTATTCGCCACGACTGCCGTTATAAAGCGCGCCGCCGGAGCATTCCGCTTCTCGGCACGGGCGCCCCGCCCCCTTCAAGTTCGCGTGTGTCACCCGCTGGAACGCCAAGTAAGCCGTTACTGACTCCTGGATGAGATGTGCCCTCGACTGAAGTTTCTGTCTTTTCAGGAGCATCGAGCATGATCGAACTCGCCATGTGGAATCTGAGCGTTCCAGTCGGCGTTCCCGCCACCACCATCGAGACCCCGGTGCTGGCCGGCGGCTATCAGGATCACTATTTCCAATCCAAGGACGGCGCCATCTTCTTCTGGGCCCCGGTCAACGGCACCACGACCGAGAGCGCGAAGTACCCGCGCAGCGAGCTGCGCGAAACCCATGCCGACGGTAGTCTGCGCAACTGGACCTATCCGGAGGCCGACAATTTCCTGCACGCAGGCCTGCGCGTCAGCCAGGTGCCGTCCACCGGCAAGATCGTCATCGGTCAGATCCACGCCTACAAGAGCTCGATGCCGCTGCTCAAGCTGGAGTACCAGTACAAGGCCTACGCCGCCAGCGGCAATATCGTCGCCAAGGTGCGCCTGGCGCCCGAATCGGCGATCCAGGTCATCACCCTGGCCAGCGGCATCGCGCTGGACCAGCGCTTCACCTACGTGATCCACCTGACACCCAAGGGCACGCTGGGGATCAACGTCAACGGGGTCAAATGGAGTACCCGCCTCGACTCGAGCTGGGCGCCGAAGCCGCTTTACTTCAAGGCCGGGGTCTACACCCAGGACAATACCGGCTACGAAACCGAAGCCGGCGCCGCAAGCTTCGACAAGCTGAGCATCGAGCACCGGCCGCTGCTCAGCACTGCGCAGTAAGACCGACCGGGGTGGCCGCCAGGGATGGCGGGCCACGAGGTTCGCGGGGCGGCGCTCTCCATGCGCATCGACGCAGCGCGGGCTTTCGCACGACCCTAGTCCTCCTGGCGCAGATTCAGCTCCACCATCAGGTCATCGGCCAGGGTCTCCAGACGCGTCTGCAGCTGCTCCAGGGGCAGCGTCTCCGGCACCGCCAGCAGCGCCTCGGCGGTGAACAGCAGCTCGCCGCTCATCGGCGCCGGCGCCACTTCGGTCAGCAGGCTTTCCAGGTTCACGCCCTGCTCGGCCAGCACCCGGGTGATGTCGCGGACGATACCGGGGCGGTCGTTGCCCACCAGTTCCAGGCGAATCGAGGTGAAGCGCCCACCCGGCTCGCTGCCGCTGGCCGCCAGTTGCACGCGGATGCCCTGGGCGCCGAGCGCCTCCAGATCCTTGATCAGGCCGCCGTGGGCCTCGGCCGGCACGTCCACCCGCACGATCCCGGCGAACTGCCCGGCCATGCGCGCCATGCGGCTCTCCAGCCAGTTGCCGCCATGCGCGGCAACGCAACCGGCGAGGCGTTCGACCAGCCCCGGTTGATCCGCGGCGATTACCGTCAATACCAGATGATCCATGTAGGGCCTCTCTTTCATGTAGTGCGAAGGGTTCAGTCGTGTAGTGCCAGCCAGTAGGTCAGAAACTGTTCGTCGCGCACATAGCCCAGGCGCTCGTACAGGCGCTGCCCGGCCAGATTGGTCTTCGCAGTCTCCAGCTGCAGGCCACAGGCACCACTGGCCTGGGCGTGGGCACGCGCCGCGTTCATCAGCGCCGCGCCGACTCCGGTGCGGCGGGCCGCCTCCTCGACATACAGATCGCTGAGCAGCCACGCCGGTTGCAGCGCCAGGGAGGACTGAAAGGGATACAGCTGCACGAAGCCCTGCGCTCGCCCATCCCCATCCCGGGCGATGAACAGCTGCGAATCGCCGCGGCGCAGGCGCTCGCCGAGAAAGGCGGCGATCTGCGCCTCGGGCTTCGGCACCTGGTAGAAACGGAGGTAACCAGCGAACAGGCGGGTGAGGTCGTCGAGGTCGGCGGTAACGGCAGCAGATACCGGCATGGCGCGCTCCAACAGAGTTCGAAGCAGTATAGGCGAAGGCGGCGTAGGCCATATTCGGCCGGTTGTCAGTAGCCCATGCAATTAATCGTGTACGTTTTTCCAAATTTTA
Source organism: Pseudomonas sp. SP16.1 (assembly GCF_052682975.1). NCBI lineage: Bacteria > Pseudomonadati > Pseudomonadota > Gammaproteobacteria > Pseudomonadales > Pseudomonadaceae > Pseudomonas > Pseudomonas sp. SP16.1. Next base: position 4,975,899 of record NZ_JBQYFZ010000001.1, on the reverse strand, counting down.
TGGAACAATAGCGCACTTTTTTGCACACACAGCGTATTGATCGTGACCGAAACTAGTCTTTTGGTCGCAGACTGACGCACCCCCACTGCATTTCCCCAAGATCTTGATGTAGTATGCCGCGCCTCGGACTACAAGACGGAAAACCCGTCTCCGAAGCGGCTATTGAGTAAAGCTCAGAGAGTGAGGCAAGTGATGACTGAACGCGTTCAAGTCGGTGGCCTGCAGGTCGCCAAAGCCCTGTACGACTTCGTGAACAACGAAGCCATCCCCGGTACCGGCATCGCTGCCGACCAGTTCTGGGCCGGCGCCGCCGCGGTTATCAAGGACCTGGCGCCGAAGAACCGTGCCCTGCTGGCCAAGCGCGACGAGCTGCAGGCGCAGATCGACGCCTGGCACCAGGCGCGCAAGGGCCAGGCGCATGACGCCGCGGCCTACAAGGCCTTCCTCCAGGAGATCGGCTACCTGCTGCCGGAGCCGGAAGACTTCCAGGCCACCACCGCCAACGTCGACGAGGAGATCGCCCGCCTGGCCGGCCCGCAACTGGTGGTGCCGGTGATGAACGCGCGCTTCGCCCTGAACGCCTCCAACGCCCGCTGGGGCTCGCTGTACGACGCCCTCTACGGCACCGACGTGATCAGCGAGGAAGGTGGCGCCGAGAAAGGCCGCGGCTACAACAAGGTGCGCGGCGACAAGGTCATCGCCTTCGCCCGCGCCTTCCTCGACGAGGCCGCGCCGCTGGCCGCCGGCTCCCACGTCGACTCCACCGGCTACAAGATCGTCGACGGCAAGCTGGTCGTTTCGCTCAAGGGCGGCAGCAACACTGGCCTGCGCGACGATGCGCAGCTGATCGGCTTCCAGGGCGAGGCCAGTGCGCCGGTCGCCGTGCTGCTCAAGCACAACGGCCTGCATTTCGAGATCCAGATCGATGCCTCCAGCGCGGTTGGCAGCACCGACGCCGCCGGCGTCAAGGACGTGCTGATGGAAGCCGCGCTGACCACCATCATGGACTGCGAAGACTCGGTCGCCGCCGTCGACGCCGACGACAAGGTGGTGGTCTACCGCAACTGGCTGGGCCTGATGAAGGGCGATCTGGCCGAGGAAGTGGCCAAGGGTGGCCAGACCTTCACCCGCACCATGAACCCGGACCGCGTCTACACCCAGGTCGACGGCTCGGAACTGACCCTGCACGGCCGCTCGCTGCTGTTCGTGCGCAACGTCGGCCACCTGATGACCAACCCGGCGATTCTCGACGGCGAAGGCAACGAGATCCCGGAGGGCATTCAGGACGCGCTGTTCACCAGCCTGATCGCGGTGCACAACCTGATCGGCAACACCAGCCGCAAGAACACCCGTACCGGCAGCGTGTACATCGTCAAGCCTAAGATGCACGGCCCGGAAGAGGTCGCCTTCGCCAGCGAGATCTTCGCCCGCGTCGAGGATGTGCTGGGCCTGGCCCGCAACACCCTGAAGGTCGGCATCATGGACGAGGAGCGCCGCACCACCGTCAACCTGAAAGCCTGTATCAAAGCGGCTTCGGAGCGCGTGGTGTTCATCAACACCGGCTTCCTCGACCGCACCGGTGACGAGATCCACACCTCCATGGAAGCCGGCGCCGTGGTGCGCAAGGCCGCGATGAAGAGCGAGACCTGGATCGGCGCCTACGAGAACAACAACGTCGACGTCGGCCTGGCCACCGGCCTGCAGGGCCGCGCGCAGATCGGCAAGGGCATGTGGGCCATGCCCGACCTGATGGCGGCGATGCTCGAGCAGAAGATCGCCCACCCGCTGTCCGGCGCCAACACCGCCTGGGTCCCCTCGCCGACCGCCGCCACCCTGCACGCGCTGCACTACCACAAGGTCGACGTGTTCGCTCGCCAGGCCGAACTGGCCAAGCGCACCCCAGCCTCGGTGGACGACATCCTGTGCATCCCGCTGGCCAAGGACACCAACTGGAGCGAAGAGGAAATCCGCAACGAGCTGGACAACAACTCGCAAGGCATCCTCGGCTACGTGGTGCGCTGGATCGACCAGGGCGTCGGCTGCTCCAAGGTGCCGGACATCAACGACGTCGGCCTGATGGAAGACCGCGCCACCCTGCGCATCTCCAGCCAGCTGCTGGCCAACTGGCTGCGCCACGGCATCGTCAGCGAAGCGCAGGTGATCGAGAGCCTCAAGCGCATGGCGCCGGTGGTCGACCGGCAGAACGCCAGCGACCCGCTGTACCGCCCGCTGGCGCCGGATTTCGACAACAACGTCGCCTTCCAGGCCGCGCTGGAGCTGGTGATCGAAGGCACCAAGCAGCCCAACGGCTACACCGAGCCGGTGCTGCACCGCCGTCGTCGCGAGTTCAAGGCCAAGAACGGTCTCTGATTCGCAGCCGCTGCAGAGAAACCGCCCTTCGGGGCGGTTTTTTATTGCAACGCCGCCCCCCCTACTTAGGTGCAATGGGCAAGGCATGCGCACGCGGCCACACTGGCAGCATCTACAGACTGCGAGGCGCAAGCCCATGAGCAAGGCCGACGCCATGGCCGATGCGGGCAAGACCGCGGTGCTGCAAAACATCCACGGCACCATGGAGTTCCTGCAGAAATTCCCGCCCTTCAACCAGATGGACACCGCCCACCTGGCGTTTCTGGTCGAGCATTGCCAGCTGCGCTTCTATGGCGAGGGCGAATCGATCATCAAGCCGACCGACGGCCCGGTCGAGCACTTCTACATCGTCAAGCAGGGCCGGGTGCATGGCGAGCGTCCGCACAGCGCACGGCGCGGCACCGAGACCACCTTCGAGATCACCGCCGGCGAATGCTTCCCGCTGGCCGCGCTGATCGGCGAACGCGCCACCCGCACCGAACACCTGGCCGCCGAGGACACCTTCTGCCTGCTGCTGGCCAAGCACGCCTTCGTCAAGCTGTTCGCCGTGTCCAACCCGCTGCGCGACTTCGCCCTGCGCGGGGTCAGCAGCCTGCTCGACCAGGTCAACCAGCAGGTACAGCTGCGCGCGGTGGAGACCCTCGGCGCGCAATACTCGCTGGATACCCGCCTGGGCGAGCTGGCCATGCGTCAGCCGATCGGCTGCGCGCCGGACACGCCGCTGCGCGAAGCGGTGCGACTGATGCACGAGCAGCACGTCGGCAGCATCGTCATCATCGATCCGGCCGAGCGGCCGCTGGGCATCTTCACCCTGCGCGACCTGCGCCGGGTGGTGGCCGACGGCGCCGATCTGGCCCAGCCGATCAGCAATCTGATGACGCCCAGGCCATTCCACCTGGCGCCGGACGCCAGCGCCTTCGATGCCGCCATCGCCATGACCGAGCGGCATATCGCCCACGTCTGCCTGGTCGAGCACGAGAAGCTCTGCGGGGTGATCTCCGAGCGCGACCTGTTCAGCCTGCAGCGCGTCGACCTGGTGCACCTGGCGCGCACCATCCGCCACGCCGGCAAGGTCGAGACCCTGGCCGGGCTGCGCAGCGACATCCGCCTGCTGGTCGATCGCATGCTGGCCCATGGCGCCAGCTCGACGCAGATCACCCATATCGTCACCCTGCTCAACGACCACACCGTGTGCCGGGTGATCGAACTGACCCTCGAGGAGCTGGGCGACCCGGGGGTGCCCTTCACCTGGCTGTGCTTCGGCAGCGAGGGGCGCCGCGAACAGACCCTGCACACCGACCAGGACAACGGCATCCTCTTCGAGGCCGGCGATACCGCCGAGGCCGCCGCCATTCGCGGGCGCCTGCTGCCGCTGGCCGCCGAGATCAACCAGCGCCTGGCGCAGTGCGGTTTCACCCTGTGCAAGGGCAACATCATGGCCGGCAACCCGCAGCTGTGCCTGTCGCGCCAGGAGTGGTCGCGGCGCTTCGCCGGTTTCGTGCTCGAGGCCACCCCGGAGAATCTGCTGGGCTCGACCATCTACTTCGACCTGCGGGCGATCTGGGGCCCGGACGAGGGTTGCGAGCAACTGCGCGCGGAGCTGCTCGGGCGCATCGGCAACAACAGCCTGTTCCAGCAGATGATGGCCGAGAACGCCCTGCGTCACCGTCCGCCGGTGGGGCGCTTCCGCGATTTCGTGGTGGCCCGCTCCGGCGTCGACAAGGACACCCTCGACCTCAAGGTGCAGGGCCTGACCCCCTTCGTCGACGGTGCGCGGCTGCTGGCCCTGGCCAATCAGGTCGCCGCGGTCGGCACCCTCGAACGTCTGCGCGCGCTGGTCGCCAAGGGCGTGATCGAGGCCCAGGACGGCGCCGCCTACGAGGAGGCTTACCACTTCATCCAGCAGACCCGCATGCAGCAGCATCAGCTGCAGGCACGCGACGAGCTGCCTTACTCCAACCGCCTCGATCCGGACAGCCTCAACCTGCTGGACCGGCGCATCCTGCGCGAGTCCTTCCGCCAGGCCCAGCGGCTGCAGAGCAGCCTGGCCGTGAGGTATCAGCTATGAGCAAGTTCACCTGGTTCACCGGGCGCGGCCCGGCCCTGACCCAACGCCAACTGCAGCGCCGGCGCGAGCTGGTGGCACCGGCCGAGTTCGACGAACGGCCGCTCAATGCGCAGCGCTTCGTCGTCCTCGACCTGGAGACCAGCGGTCTCAACCTGCGCCGCGATCAGGTGCTGTCGATCGGCGCGGTGGTGATCGAGAACGGCGCCATCGACCTCAGCCAGCAGTTCGAATGCACCCTGCAGCGCGACGGCCACGAGGCTGGCGTCAGCACCCTGATCCACGGCATCGCGCCCAGCGCGATCGCCAACGGCGAGGAGCCCGTCGAGGCGCTGTTGAACTTCATGGAGTTCGTCGGCGACAGTCCGCTGCTGGCCTTCCATGCCGAGTTCGACCGCCGCATGCTCGCCCGCGCGCTCAAGCAGAGCCTGGGCTATCGCCTGCAGCATGCCTTCTTCGACGTCGCCGAGCTGGCCCCGCTGCTGTGCCCCAAGGCCAAGCTGACCCAAGCCGGGCTGGACGCCTGGACCCGGCACTTCGGCCTGCAGGTGCAACAGCGCCACCACGCCAGCGCCGACGCCCTGGTCACCGCCGAACTGGCCCTGATCCTGTTCAGCAAGGCGCGCCAGCAGGGCCTCGACAGCCTGCCGACGCTGCTCCAGGCGCTCAACAGCCGGCGCCGCCAGCAGGCCTATTCGATCTAGCGCCCGCCGCTCTCTTTTGCGCACCGCTCGGCATCGCCCGCATCGGTGCGCATGGCGCAGCCTACGGATCGGTGTCATTTAGGGTGCGCCGCGCGCACCAGCCGTGCATGTCCTGCAAAGGGGCGCCTACAGATCACGCAGCAGCAGGCCGTACTCCAGCGGCAGATCCTCCGGCAGCGGCAGATAGAGCACGTGGCCGTCTCCGGGCGCCACGTCCGTCGCCTGGCCGTGGCGGTTCTCCAGCCGCTCCAGGGCAAAGCGCAGATTGCCCTGCGGCGTCATCAGTTCCAGCCAGTCGCCCAGGGCGAAGCGGTTCTTCACCCGCACCTCGGCCAGCTCGCCACGGCGCTCGCCGGTCAGCTCGCCGACGAACTGCTGACGCTCCGGCACCGAGCTGCCGCGCTCATAGTTCTGGTACTCGTCGTGCACATGGCGGCGCAGGAAGCCCTCGGTGTAGCCGCGGTTGGCCAGCGACTCCAGGCGCTGCATCAGGCCCATGTCGAAGGGCCGCCCGGCCAGCGCATCGTCGATGGCGCGACGGTAGACCTGGGCGGTACGCGCCACATAGAAGTGGCTCTTGGTGCGTCCCTCGATCTTCAGCGAATGCACGCCCATGCGCAGCAGGCGTTCGACATGCTGCACCGCGCGCAGGTCCTTGGAGTTCATGATGTAGGTGCCGTGCTCGTCTTCGAAGGCGGCCAGCTCCTCGCCCGGCCGGCCGGACTCCTCCAGCACGAAGGCCTGGGCGGTTGGCGCGCCCTGGCCCAGGGTCGGCTCGACCACGCGGACGATCTCGCCCAGCTCGTTCTCGCCGGCCGGCGTGGCCTGGTACTGCCAGCGGCAGGCGTTGGTGCAGGTGCCCTGGTTGGGATCGCGGCGGTTGATGTAGCCCGACAGCAGGCAACGCCCGGAATAGGCCATGCACAGCGCGCCATGGACGAACACCTCCAGCTCCATGCCCGGCACCTCGGCGCGGATCTCCTCGATCTCCTCCAGCGCCAGCTCGCGCGACAGGATCACCCGGCTCAGGCCCTGCTGCTGCCAGAACCGTACGCTGGCCCAGTTCACCGCGTTGGCCTGCACCGACAGGTGGATCGGCAGCTGCGGGTAATGCTCGCGCACCAGCATGATCAGCCCGGGATCGGACATGATCAGCGCATCGGGCCTCATCTCGACCACCGGCGCCAGGTCCTTTAGGAAGGTCTTCAGCTTGGCGTTGTGCGGGGCGATATTGACCACCACGTAGAACTGCTTGCCCTGCGCATGGGCCTCATCGATGCCCAGGGCCAGGTTGGCGTGGTCGAACTCGTTGTTGCGCACGCGCAGGCTGTAGCGCGGCTGCCCGGCGTAGACCGCATCGGCGCCGTAGGCGAAGGCGTAGCGCATGTTCTTCAGGGTGCCGGCCGGAGACAGCAGTTCGGGAAAACGGGGCATGACCGCGAGCTCGAGAATCAGGGGGCTGGCGATTCTAGAGCGCTGGGCGACACGGGCATTGATCTGGGTCTATCGGGCGCGGGAAAGGCGCCCGGGTCAGGCCTCATCAGCGAAGGGTCGGTGCGCACGGCGCCCCCTACGTGAGGTCGGCGCGGCTCCAGCGGCAGCGAAAGGGAGCCGCAACCCTAGGGTGTCGCGAGCCGCCTGGGTCGTGCGCACCAATGAATGCCGCCGTGCCCACCGCAACTACGGCGCGTCAGCGACACACCTGACGATAGAGCGGGTCGTCCCTGGCGATGCGCTTGAGCTGATCCAGCTGCGGTTGCTTCTGCGCATCCAGCGGCAACAGCTCGGCCGTGTCGCAGTTGAGCAGGTGCGCCTGGTGCGCGACATGGTCGATATGCTGCTTCTCGAAGCGATAGAGCATGAATTCGGCCACCGTGCCGCCTTCGAGCTCCTGCTTCACCACGCTCTTGCTGTCGAGCACGGTAAAGGCGGTGATCATCGGCACGAAGTAGCTCCACGGCCGCCAGAACACGTGCCCGGCCTCACTGGCCACCACCACCGACTCCGGCGGCTGGCGCTGCAGCTGATGCTCGAACCAGGAATATTCGTAGGAGATCTGGTAACCCAGCATACCCAGGCCGCCGAACACCGGGATGATCCACTTCGGCAGCTTGTTGCCCGTCAGCTTGCGCAGCAGCAGGGCGATACCGGCAGCCCCCAGGCCCGCGACGACGATGGCGATGATTGTCCAGAGCATAGGCATTTCCTGAAATGAGACGGGCCTCCGATGGAGGCCCGTCTGCGAGACCCTGAGCCACAACCGCTGTGGCGTCAGGCGCTGATTATGCTCAGTGGCTCAGCGCGCCACCAGCACCTTTGGGGGTACGCACGCTTTCCACCAGGTCCTGGATTTCCTGCGGCGGCGCGGAGGTCAGCATCGACACGGCGTAGGCCACGCCGAAGTTGATCAGTGCACCGATGGAGCCGAAGGAGGCCGGGGAGATACCCATGAACCACTGGTCCGGGGTATTGGGCAGCATGTTGGTCTCCGGAATGAAGAACCAGCCCAGGTAGGTGAAGATGTACAGCAGGGTCACCACCAGGCCGACCACCATGCCGCAGATGGCGCCCTTGTCGTTCACCCGCTTGGAGAAGATGCCCATCATCAGCACCGGGAACAGCGTGGCCGCGGCGATACCGAAGGCCAGCGCCACCACCTGTGCGGCGAACCCTGGCGGGTTCAGGCCCAGGTAGGTCGCCAGCATGATCGCGCAGGCCATGGAGATGCGCGCCGCGCGCATTTCCCCCTTCTCGCTGATCTTCGGGTTGATCAAGGTCTTGATCAGGTCGTGACTGATCGCCGAGGAGATCGCCAGCAACAGCCCCGCCGCCGTCGACAGCGCCGCGGCGATGGCACCCGCCGCGATCAGCCCCACCACCCAGCCGGGCAGGTTGGCGATCTCGGGGTTGGCCAGTACCAGGATGTCGTTGTTCACGGTCAGCTCGTTGCCGTTCCAGCCACGCTCCTGGGCGGTCGGGGTGAAGGCCGGGGCGGCATCGTTGTACATCTGGATGCGGCCGTCGCCGTTCTTGTCTTCCCACTTGATCAGACCGGTGGTTTCCCAGGTCTTGACCCATTCCGGACGCTCGGCATAAGACAGCGCCTCGGCGGTCGGGCCTTGCGGGTAGATGGTGGTCACCAGGTTCAGACGCGCCATCGAGGCCACGGCCGGTGCGGTGAGGTACAGCAGGGCGATGAAGATCAGGGTCCAGCCGGCGGACCAGCGGGCATCGGCCACCTTCGGCACGGTGAAGAAGCGGATGATCACGTGCGGCAGGCCGGCGGTACCGATCATCAGCGACAGGGTGAACAGCACCATGTTCAGCTTGTTGGTGGTATCGGCGGTGTAGGCGGCGAAGCCCAGTTCACGCACCACCTCGTCGAGTTTCTGCAGCAGCGGTACGCCGGAATCGACGTGGTCGCCGAACAGGCCCAGCGGCGGGATCGGGTTGCCGGTCAGCTGCAGGGAGATGAAGATCGCCGGAATGGTGTAGGCGACGATCAGCACCACGTACTGCGCCACCTGGGTGTAGGTGATGCCCTTCATGCCGCCGAACACGGCGTAGGCGAACACCACGGCGGCGGCGATCCAGATGCCGGTCGAGTTGCTCACTTCGAGGAAGCGCGAGAAGGCCACACCGGCGCCGGCCATCTGGCCGATCACGTAGGTGACGGAGATGATCACCAGGCAGATCACCGCGGTCAGGCGCGCGCCGCGGCTGTAGAAGCGATCACCGATGAAGTCCGGCACGGTGAACTTGCCGAACTTGCGCAGGTACGGCGCCAGCAGCATCGCCAGCAGCACGTAGCCGCCGGTCCAGCCCATCAGGAAGGTGGAGTTGGCATAACCGCCGGCGGCGATCAGACCGGCCATGGAGATGAAGGACGCGGCGGACATCCAGTCGGCGGCGGTGGCCATGCCGTTGGTGACCGGGTGAACGCCGCCACCGGCGACGTAGAACTCCTTGGTCGAGCCCGCGCGGGCCCAGATGGCGATACCGATGTAGAGCGCGAACGACGCGCCCACGAACAGCATGTTGATGACGAATTGGCTCATGACCTCTTACTCCTCGACGCCGAATTCTTTATCGAGTCTGTTCAGTCTCCACGCGTAGTGAAAAATGAGGCCGATAAATACGAGAATGGAGCCCTGTTGCGCGAACCAGAATCCGAGGTCGGAGCCACCAACGGAAATCCCTGCCACCAGCGGGCGGAGAATCATGGCGAAGCCGTAGGAAACCAGCGCCCAGACGACCAGGCTCCAGGTGATGAGCCGCACATTGGCCTTCCAGTAGGCCGCGGCATTTGCTTTATCAGAAGTCATAGACGCCTCCGGTTATTGTTATTCTGATGCAGCTTCAAGCTAGCAGCAGGTCATGCCAAACCGACAGCTAGACATTGGTAGTAGCCGCCTGACACCGTGCGAGGCTGGCCGGCGGTACCTGGGTTCAATACCGTCATCCAACAGCCCAGCACCGACCATTCAAGCAGCCCGCCCCATCGCGCATTTGATAATGATTCTTCATGACATTATCATGCGCCGCCTTTTGCCCATCCCCCTACGTTCGAGGATCCCGCAATGCGGCGTCTCGCTGCCTCCCTGTTCGTCCTCTTCGCCCTCGCCTGCCAGATCGGCCTCGCCGCCCAGAACGAATCGCCCGTGACCCTGGAGGAAATGCGCATCACCGCCCCCGCCGAGCAGGCCGACGGCCCGGTCGACGGCTATCGCGCCACCCGCTCGGCCAGCGCGACGCGCACCGACACGCCGATCCACGAAATCCCGCAGTCGATCAGTGTGGTACCGGCGCAGGTGGTCGAGGACATCGGCGCGGTGCGCCTGGAAGATGCGCTGGACTACGCCGGCGGCGTGGAGCGCGGCAACAACTTCGGCGGCCAGGGCCTGACCGAGTTCCTTGTTCGCGGCTTCAGCAGCCAGGAGTTCTACCGCAATGGTTTCGCCGTCAACCGCGGCTATCCGAACATGCCCGACGCCAGCAGCATCGAGCGCATCGAGGTGCTGCGCGGCCCGGCCGCCATGCTCTACGGGCGCGGCGACCCCGGCGGCACCTTCAATATCGTCAGCAAGCAGCCGCAGGCCGAGCGCCGCACCGTGATGGGCAGCCAGGTCGACAGCGAGGGCCTGCGCCGCGGCACCCTCGACAGCACCGGCGCGCTGGACGAGCAGGCCGACTTCACCTATCGCCTGAACCTGGTGGCCGAGGGCAGCGACAGCTTCCGCGAGCATGTCGAGAGCGAGCGCTACAGCGTCGCCCCGGTGCTGCGCTGGCAGCTCGACCAGGCCACCGCCATCACCCTCGAAGGCGACTACCTGCACAACCGCCATCCGCTCGACCGCGGCGTGACCCGCTACGCCAACCAGCAGGGCAAGCTGCCACGCGATCGCTTCCTCGGCGAGGAGGCCGCCGGCAAGCTGAGCAACGACAACGCCACCACCCAGCTGCGCATCGAACACCTGCTGGATGACAACTGGACCCTGCGCGGCGGCGTGCAGTACCTCGATGGCGAGATCCATGGCGGCGCGGTGGAGAACAACAGCAATAGCTACGCCCTGGGGCTGGCGCCGGGCGCCAGCAGCGTGGGGCGCAACTACAGCGAGCGCTGGCTGAACTGGAACGACGTCAACGTCCAGGCCAACGCCGAAGGCAACTTCGACCTCGCCGGCTTCGCTCACACCCTGCTGCTGGGCGTCGAGTACGACAAGTTCAACTACAACTCGCTGATCCGCCGCTCGCCGAACGACAATGCCTTCCCCATCGACCTGTATAACCCGGTCTACGGCCAGCCGCTGCCGGCGCTGACCCGCACCACCACCCATGACGCCGAGCGGCTGGAATCCTACGCCTTCTTCGTCCAGGAGCAGATCGCCCTGACCGAGCGTCTCAAGGCGCAACTGGGCGCGCGCCTGGAGCGCTTCGAGCAGCGTTATGTGAACAAGCTCAACCCCAACGGCGACTGGGAGCAGGCGCACAACGCGGTGACTCCGCGCTTCGGCCTGATCTACGACCTGACTGACGAACTGGCGCTGTTCGCCAACACCTCGCGCTCGTTCAAGCCGAACCGCGGCGCCGACCGCCTCGGCAAAGCCTTCGACCCGGAAGAAGGCGTCGCCCACGAGGTCGGCATCAAGTACGACCTGGCCGACCGCGACCTCAGCCTGACCGCGGCGCTGTTCCATATCACCAAGGAGAACGTGCTGACCAACGATCCGGCCAACACCGGCGCCGAATCCTTCCAGATCGCCGCCGGCGAGGTACGCAGCCGCGGCTTCGATATCAGCCTGGCCGGCAATATCACCCCGCAGTGGCGGGTGATCGGCGGCTACGCCTATGTCGACGCCGAAGTCACCGAAAGCACCAGCGCCACCATGCCGGTCGGCACCCGCCTGGGCAACGTGCCGCGGCACAGCTTCAACCTGCTCGACACCTACGAGTTCGCCGGCGGCCCGCTGGCCGGCCTCGGCCTGGGCATCGGCCTGAAGTACGTCAGCGAACGCCAGGGCCAGACCAGCAACAACACCTTCGGCATGGACGGCTACGGCCTGGTCGACCTGTTGGCCTACTACCCGCTGAGCGAGAACGTGCGCCTGAACCTCAATCTGAACAATGTGTTCGACAAGCACTACGAGGAGCGCGCCTGGAACGTCTGGTCCTACGCGGGCGAGCCGCGCACCCTGCAGGCGGGGATTTCGGTCAGTCTGTAAAAACAAGCGTCAGGCGGGCAGCGTTCACTCTACGGTCTCATCCGCAATACGCCATCCCACCGCGTAGGGCGGGTGCAACCCGCCGGGGCTCCCAGCGCACCGCGGCGCGGAAATAGCGCCGCGATCCGTCTCGCCAATAGGTGCCCGGTGCGCGCATCCTCGCGCAACCCGATAGGCCCACTCATGCCCGACACCACAAGCGAAACAAGCCCAGTGCCAGGCAGCCCGCCAACCGCAGATACGAGCGGCTTAGCGACTCCCCCTCGCCCGCGCTCGCTGCCTAAATGGCTCGCCCGACAACGAGCAAAACGCCACTAATCCCCCTTCGTTCCCCGCCCTACGCCCCCACCCGACGCCGCACAGAGGATGTGCCACCCGGCCGCCCTGGCCAGTATCGCCTCACTGGAAGAAGTAGCCACAACAACAACCAGGGACGCACACCATGCATGATTCGAGATTGCCGCGGTATCTACTCTGCCTGCTGCTCGCGGGCTCCACGCTGGCCGGTGCCGAGCCGCTGCAGCCCGGCCCCGACGAGGCGCTGCTGTACTACCAGCGCAGCGACGGCGACTACGCCGGCTGGGGCCTGCACCTGTGGAACACCGCGCAATGCTCCGGCGTGCGCGACGGCACCAGCTGGGACCAGCCGCTGGCGCCGGCCGGCATCGATAGCGAGCACGGCGCCTGGTTCAGCATCCCGCTGAGCGCCGACGCCAGCTGCCTGAACCTGATCATGCACCGCGGCGATGACAAGGACCTGGGCGGCGGCGACCTCATCTGGCGCCTCGACGAACTCGGCCGGCGCGTCTTCAGCCTGAGCGGCAGCGCGCAGCTGTCGGCCACGCCACTGGCCGGCGCGCCCTTGGCCATCGACGGCGCCCGCGCGCACTGGCTCGATCCGCACACCCTGGTGCTGCATGGCGGCAGTGCGGCGGCGCGGCTGGAGCTGCGCTACTCGCCGCAGGCCGATATCCGCATCGATGGCGAGCGGCGCAGCGTCAGCGGCGGCCGTGCCATCGCCTTGCGCCCCGGCGGCCTCAGCGCGGCGCTCAAGGCCAGGTTCCCGCACCTGGCAGAGCAACCCGCCTACCGCCTGGAGGCCGGGGTCAAGGCGCTGCGCAGCGCGCTGAAGAGTCAGCTGCTGGTGCTCGCCTACGACCAGGACGAGCGCCTGCTCAGCGCCACCCAGGTGCAGACGCCCGGCGTGCTGGACGCCCTCTATGCCTATTCCGGCCCGCTCGGTGCCGAAGTTACCGCGCAGGACGTGCGTTTTCGCCTGTGGGCACCCAGCGCCCAGCGCGTGCGCCTGCACGCCTTCGACCGCGACAAGCGGCTGCTGCCCGGCTTCCCCAGGGACATGCGCGAGCGCCACGGGGTGTGGACCTACGACGGGCCGAAACAGCTTGACCGCGCCTACTACCAGTACGAGGTCAGCGTCTACCACCCCGCCAGCGGCCGCATCGAGACCAGCCTGACCAGCGATCCCTACGCCCTCAGCCTGTCGCGCAACAGCCAGTACGCCCAAGTGGTCGACCTGGACGCCGCCGACCTCAAGCCGGCCGGCTGGGACAGCCTGCGCCCGCCGCGCGCGGCCAAGCCCGAGGCGCGGGTGATCTACGAGACCCATGTGCGCGACTTCAGCGCCAGCGACGCCGAGCTGCCCGCCGCCCAGCGCGGCACCTACCTGGCCTTCACCCAGCTGCACAGTCGCGGCGTGCAGCACCTGCTCGAGCTGCGCCAAGCCGGGCTGACCGACGTGCAGCTGCTGCCGGTGTTCGATATCGCCACGGTCAACGAGGACCCGGCCAGGCGCGTCGAGCTGGATGAGCCCTTCGCCAAGTTCTGCGCGCTGTCGGCCGCCGCCCGGCGCAACTGGGCCGGCCATTGCAATGCCGGGAGCATCCGCGAGGTGCTGCAGGGCTTCGACCCGGCCGGGCCCGAGGCGCAGGCGCTGTACGCCGACCTGCGCGCGCTGGACGCCTTCAACTGGGGCTACGACCCCTTCCACTACACGGTCCCGGAAGGCAGCTACGCCAGCGACGCCGAGGGCGCCGCGCGCATCCGCGAGTTCCGCCGCATGGTCCAGGCGCTGGCGGAGATGGGCCTGACCACGGTGATGGACGTGGTCTACAACCACACCCACGCCTCGGGCCTCGGCGAACAGTCGGTGCTCGACAAGCTGGTGCCCGGCTACTACCACAGGCGCGACCCGGTGACCGGCGCGGTGGAGCGCTCTACCTGCTGCGACAACACCGCCTCCGAGCACGTCATGATGGAGAAGCTGATGGTCGACTCGCTGCGCGTCTGGGCGCGCGACTACAAGATCGGCGGCTTTCGCTTCGACCTGATGGGTCACCACATGCGGCGCAACCTGACCAAGGCCTACCAGGCGGTGCGCCGGATCGACCCGCAGACCTACTTCTACGGCGAGGGCTGGAACTTCGGCGAGGTGGCCGACGGCGCCCGCGGCATCAACGCCATCCAGGCGAACATGGCCGGCAGCGGCATCGGCACCTTCAACGACCGCCAGCGCGACGCCGTGCGCGGCGGCAGCCCGTTCGACGGCGGCGACAGCCTGCGCCGCTTCCAGGGTTTCGCCAACGGTCTGTTCGTGCTGCCCAACGAACTCAATGGCGGCAGCGCCGACGAGCATGCCGAACTGCTCAGGCTGAAGGATCTGATCCGCGTCGGCATCGCCGGCGGCCTGCGCGACTACCGCTTCGAGAGCGCCGACGGCAGCCACAAACGCGGCGCCGAGGTGGACTACAACGGCCAGCCGGCCGGCTACACGCTGGACCCGCAGGAGACCGTCAACTACGTCTCCAAGCACGACAACCAGACCCTTTGGGACATCAACCAGTACAAGTTGCCGGCGTCCCTCTCCAGCGCCGAGCGCGTACGCCTGCAACTGCTCGGGCTGGCCGTGCCGCTGCTGAGCCAGGGCGTGCCGTTCATCCACATGGGCGCGGACATCCTCCGCTCCAAGTCCATGGAGCGCGACAGCTACGACTCCGGCGACTGGTTCAACGCGGTGGACTTCGCCTACCGGGACAATAACTGGAACAAGGGCCTGCCGCGCCAGGACAAGGACGGCGACAACTGGCCGCTGATCCGCCAGATCATCGCCGACCCCAACGCCAAACCGGGCAGCGCCGACATCCTCGCCGCCAGGCGGCTGTTCCTCGAGTTGCTGCGCATCCGCAGCGGCAGCCCGCTGTTCCAGCTCGGCAGCGCCGCCGACGTCGACAGGCGCCTGCGCTTTCACAACACCGGCCCCGACCAGCTGCCCGGCGTGATCGCCTTCAGCCTGGACGACGGCCACCAGGCCGGACGCGACCTCGACCCGCGGCACGAAGCGCTGATGATCGTGCTCAACGCCGGTCCCGAGCCGATCAGCCTGCCCGGCGCCCAGCCCGGCTATCGCCTGCACCCGGTGCTGCGCGACTCCAGCGACGCGCGCAACCGCGAGGCGAAGGTGGCGGACGGCCAGTTCCAGGTTCCCGGGCTGAGCGTGGCGGTATTCGTCCTGCCGCAGGAGGAGCGGCGCTAAACCCTGGCGCCGCTGGCTCGGCATTCGCTTCGTAGGGTGTCGCGGGGCCGCCCAGGTCGTGCGCACCACCGGCGACGGGGAAAACGTGGTGCGCGCGGTGCACCCTACGATCTCACCCGCAATACGCCATTCCACCGCGTAGGGCGGGTGCAACCCGCCGGGGCTCGCAGCACCCCGCGCGGCGGAAATAGCGCCGCGATCCGCCGCGCCAGGAGGTGCCCGGCGCGCGTGTCCTCGCGCAGGCCGATATGCCCGCTCATGGCCGGTACCACAGGCGGAAGAAACCCAGCGCCAGCAACAAGGCGACCTGGCCAAGCGCCGCACAGAGCGAGAGGAAGGAGCGCAGCGTGCCGTTGTTCGCCGCGTCCTGTATGCCGGTCAGGGCATTCCAGAAGCCCTCGGGCAACAGCATCAGGCTCACATGGGCGAGCGGTTTGCCGGTCAGCAGCAGGCCGTCGATCAGGTCGAACCAGCCGGCAAACATCAGGCCGATGAGGATCATCACCGCCACCACCAGGCCCAGGGCCAGGCAGGCGGAAAACTGCATGAACAGACGCATGGGATCAGCTCCAGAGAAGGGGCGCGGCCCACGCCGCGCCGATCGGATTCAGGCGTGCGGAGCAGTGCGGCCGACGCCGTACCAGTCCAGCTTGCGGGTCAGCACCATGACGCTGGCGAGCACACCGAACACCAGCAGCGAGCCCATCAGCAGGGCATGGTCCTCGGCGCTGAGCAGGCCGTAGAGCATGGCGTACAGCGCCGCCAGCAAGGCGCCAAAGCCCAGGCCGCGCCGCCAGCTGTGCAACACGAAGCTGACGTAGAAGCCGATCAGGCCGACGCAGGCACTGGCGGACAGGCCATAGGCCAGGGCGAACGCCAGGTGCTCGGACAGCGACAGGAGCAGCAGGTAGAACAGCGCCAGCGCCAGGCCCACCAGGGCGTACTGCACCGGGTGCACCGCCAGACGTTTGAGCACCTCGAAGAGGAAGAAGGCGGCGAAGGTCAGGGCGATGAACAGCAGCGCGTATTTGATCGCGCGGTCGGTCTTCAGGTACTGGTCCACCGGGTCGACGAAGCTGACCCCGAAGTTGCGGCCGAGCAGCGCGTGACACTGCTTGCGGCCCACGCAGTCGGCCAGCGCCTCCTCCAGATTGGTGGCGAAGAAGCTGGTCTGCCACTGCGCGCTGAAGCCCTGCGCGTTCACCTCGCGCTGGCTCGGCAGGTACTCGCCGACGAAGCTCGGGTGCGGCCAGTCGGAACTCAGGCTGACCCGGCTGTCGCGCCCTACCGGCACCACGGCGAGCTGCTCGGTGCCCTGCAGCTTGAGGTCGAAGGCGAACTCCAGCAGCTGCCCGCCCTGCGCGTCGAGCGCCGGCAGCGGCGCATGCACGCCGGCACCGAAACTGGCGTCGCCGCTGCCCGGGGCGAAGCCCAGGGTCTGGCCGTTGAGGCGCAGCTGCAGGTCGTTGCCGATGCCACGGATATCGCTGATGCCGACGGAAAGGAAGGGCTTGTCGAAGCGGTAGAAACCCAGCTCGTCGCCCAGCCCCAGGCGCGGCGGCAGGCGGAACTGGCCGCTGACCTGGCTATCGCTGCGGTACAGGCGCGCCTGGTAGATGCCGCGCGCACGCAGCTCGGTGCTCACCTGGCCGTCGAGCACGAAGCGCTCCGGCAGAAAATACAGGCGCCCGCGCTGCTGGCGCGCCTGCTGGTAACGCTCGCCGGTCTTGTCGTGGGTCTTCCATTCGTGGGTGGTCTTGACGTAGGGCAGCACCAGGATCGGCCCGGTGATCTGCTGGCGGTAGCTGGAGCTGCGGGCGATGTCCTGCAGCACCTGGTGGCGCAGGTTCTGACGTTCGTCGACCAGGCCGTCGATCATCAGCAGGGGAATCAGCAACAGCAGGATCAACAGGGCGATGGCGCCCAGCTTGAAGCTCAGGGTGCGGCTCATGGCGCGGCTCTCCGTAGCGAGTGAAGGTACGGCAGAGTCTGGGCAGCGCAGGTGGGGGCTTTATGGGGGGAAGGTGGAGATTGCGTGGAGAAAGCGGAAAAGCATCAGGGCGCCGATTGCGGGCGCCCTGATTAACTGCTGCTGTGCGGCATCGAACTGCTCCCGCCAGAAGGGTTGGCGGGTCAGGCGATGCGGTTGACGCCTACGCGGTCGGCTCCGTCGGCGGCGATGCGGTTAACGCCTACACGGTCGGCACCGTCGGCGGCGATGCGGTTGACGCCTACACGGTCGGTGCCGTCGGCGGCGATGCGGTTGACGCCTACACGGTCGGCACCATCGGCGGCGATGCGGTTGATGCCTACGCGGTCGGCGCCGTCGGCGGCGATGCGGTTAACGCCTACACGGTCGGCGCCGTCGGCGGCGATGCGGTTGACGCCTACGCGGTCGGCGCCATCGGCAGCGATGCGGTTGACGCCTACGCGGTCGGCGCCGTCGGCGGCGATGCGGTTGGTGCCTACGCGGTCGGCGCCGTCAGCGGCAACCGCCGGGGCGTTGGACTGCTCGACGGAGACCTGCGGCAGGGCGAACGCACCGGCGGACAGGCTGGCAATAACGAGGCTGGCAAGGATTTGCTTTTTCATGATCGGGCTCCTGGGTGGGGCTGGAAAGTGGCTACGGGGCCCATGTTACGCACGCCCCAATTTGGCAAAAGGGACATGTCTCGATAGCGACCATCGACGCCATCGATACCAGGAAAATTTCTTATCGATCATGGACATAGTAGTGATGGGCGGGAGCCGCCCATCCGTCCCGCCGCCGTTGCGCGACAGGGCGCACCCTGGTATCTGTACAAAAAACCAGTACCCAGCAGCGCGCCATGCCCGCCCTCGACGCCCCCGAACTCTATTACCTGGCCAACTTCCGCAAGGCCCTCGACTGGCTCGACGCCCATCATCGCGAGCTGATGGACGCGGCCGAGCGGGCCTTCGTCGAGGTTTTTCCACAGCTACCGCTGCCGGCCCAGGCGCTGCTGGTGCGCTTGGTGATGCGCAAGGGCGTGCACTTTCGCGCCAGTAAACTGCGCTACGCCGAGATCGGCGATATCGTGGCAGCGGCCGCGCCGCTATTGGCGCAGGGCTGGCTGATCGACAACGCCGCGCTGGCGTTCGACGAGCTGGGCGCGCTGCTGCTCAAGGACGAGCTGGCCGTACACTTTTCCGCCGAGCTGCCGGGCGGCAACTTGAAGAAGAGCGCGCTGCTGGCGCACCTGCGCGAGCTGCATAGCGAGCCGCGCAGCCTGACCGGCTGGTGCCCGCGCCTGGAAGACCGTCTGCTGAGCCTGGCCATCGGGCCGCTGTGCGACCGCCTGCGGCTGATGTTCTTCGGCAACCTGGCGCAGGACTGGTCGGAGTTCGTCCTGGCCGACCTGGGCATCTTCCGCTACGAACAGGTGCCGATCACCCCCGGTTCGTGCGGTTTTCGCAGCCGCCAGGATGTGGACCACTACCTGCACCTGCGCGCCTGCCGCGACGCCTTCGACGCCGGCATGGCGGTAACCGAGGTGCTACAACTGCTCGGTGATTTTGCCAGCGACAACCCGCATATCGGCGAGCGCCACCAACGCCTGCTGCTGCGCCTGACCCAGCAGCTGGAGCGCGCCGGCGAGCTGGAGTCGGCGCTGGCGCTGTACCGCGACACCGCCGCGCTCGGCTCACGGCAGCGGCAGATCCGCGTGCTGGAGCGCCTGGGCCGCAATGCCGAGGCGCTGGCCCTGGCCGAACGGGTCATCCATGCGCCGCATAACGGCGAGGAGGCGCAGCTGGCCGAACGGGCGCGCACCCGGCTGCGCAGGCGCCTCGGCCTGCCGCCAGCGGCCAAGGCGGCGAAGCCGGTCGAGGATCGCCTCGACCTGCGCCTGCCGCGCGCCGCCAGCGTCGAGCTGGCCGTGGCCGCGCACCTGGCCGAGCCGGAGGCGCCGGTGCATTACGTGGAGAACACGCTGATCTGCGGGCTGTTCGGCCTGCTCTGCTGGGAGGCGATCTTCGCCCCGCTGCCCGGCGCCTTCTTCCACCCCTTCCATACCGGCCCGGTGGACCTGCACCGCGCCGACTTCCACGCGCGCCGCGCGCCACTGTTCGCCGCCTGCCTGGCGCGCCTGGACGACGGCAGCTACGTCGAGGCCATGCGCCGCACCCATGCCGAGAAGTTCGGCATCCAGTCGCCCTTCGTGTTCTGGGAGCTGCTCGACGCCGAGCGCCTGGAGCAGGCGCTGGCCTGCCTGCCGCCGGCGCATCTGGGCGCCTGGTTTCGCCGCCTGCTCGCCGACATCCGCGAGAACCGCGCCGGCATGCCCGACCTGATCCAGTTCTGGCCGGCCGAGCGGCGCTACCGAATGATCGAGGTGAAAGGCCCCGGCGACCGCCTGCAGGACAACCAGAAACGCTGGCTGGCGTTCTGCGCCGAGCACGGCATGCCGGTCAGCGTCTGCTACGTGGAGTGGAGCGATTGAGCCTGCGCATCGCCGTGCGCGAGCTGTGCGAATTCACCGCCAAGGAGGGCGACCTCGACCTGCGCTTCACCCCCTCGCCCACCGCCGCCGAAGGCATTGCCGGGCACGCCACGGTGGTCGCCAGGCGCGGCCCCGACTATATGTCCGAGTTGGCCGTAAGCGGCGAGTTCGAGGAACTGGCGGTCAGCGGCCGCATCGACGGCTTCGATCCGCAGCTGCGCCTGCTGGAAGAGATCAAGACCCACCGCGGCGACGTCGCGCGCATCCCGGCCAACCATCGCCTGCTGCACTGGGCGCAGGTCAAGGTCTACGGCTGGCTGCTGTGCCAGGCGCTGGAACTCGATGAGTTGGACCTGGCGGTGGTGTACTTCAACGTCATCAGCCAGAAGGAAACGGTGTTTCGCGAGCGCCATAGCGCCGAGGCATTGCGCCAGTTCTTCGAGCTGCAGTGCCGCCGCTATATCCACTGGGCGCGCCAGGAGCAGGCCCACCGCCTGGCGCGCGACGCGGCGCTGACGGCGCTGCGCTTTCCCTACGACGAGTTCCGCCATGGCCAACGGCAACTGGCCGAGGCCGTGTACCGCGCCGCGCGCGACGGCCATTACCTGCTGGCGCAGGCCACCACCGGCATCGGCAAGACCCTCGGCACCCTGTTCCCGCAGCTCAAGGCCATGCCCGGCCAGCAGCTCGACCGCCTGTTCTTCCTCAGCGCCAAGACCCCGGGGCGGCGCCTCGCCCTGGACGCGCTGCAGCGCCTGCGCGAACCGGAGACGCCGCTGCGGGTGTTGGAACACGTGGCCCGCGACAAGGCCTGCGAACACCCGAGCAAGGCCTGCCATGGCGACTCCTGCCCGCTGGCCAGGGGCTTCTACGACCGCCTGCCGGCGGCGCGCAGCGCGGCGCTGAAGGAACGCTGGCTGGATCAGCAGGCGGTGCGCGCCATCGCCCTCGCCCATGGCATCTGCCCCTACTACCTGAGCCAGGAACTGTGCCGCTGGAGCGACGTGGTGGTGGGCGACTACAACTACTACTTCGACCTCGGCGCCCTGCTGCACAGCCTGACCCTGGTCAACCAGTGGCGCGTCTGCCTGCTGGTGGACGAGGCGCACAACCTGGTCGAACGCGGCCGCAGCATGTACAGCGCCGAGCTGGACCAGGCGCGCTTCAAGGCCATGCGCCGCGACGCGCCGGACAAGCTGAAAGGCGTGCTGGAGCGGGTCGACCGCCACTGGAACCAGCTGCACCGCGAGCAGCAGGTGCCCTATCAGGTCCATCCGCTGGCGCCGGACCTGCTGCTGGCCGCGCTGGGCAAGGCGGTCAGCGCCATCACCGATCTGCTCACCGACCAGCCCGAGGGCAATGCCGGCGAGCTGCTCAGCTTCTACCTCGACGCCATGCTGTTCTGCCGCCTGGCGGAAAGCTTCGGCCCGCACTCGCTGTTCGATATCAGCCGCGTCGAGGCCGGCAACGGCCGCAGCTACTCGACCCTGTGCATCCGCAACATCCTGCCCGCGCCCTTCCTCGGTCCGCGCTTCGAGGACGCGCACAGCGCCACGCTGTTCTCCGCCACCCTCAGCCCCAGCCACTACTACCTCGACCTGCTCGGCCTGCCGCAGGAGACGCAGTGCCTGGACGTCGACTCACCTTTTAGCGCCGAGCAGCTGCAGGTGCGTGCGGTACGCAACCTGTCGACCCGCTACCGCGACCGCGAGGCCTCGCTGGCGCCGATCTGCCGGCTGATCGCCCGCCAGTACCGCGAACGGCCGGGTAACTACCTGGCCTTCTTCAGCAGCTACCAATACCTACAGCAGGTGCTGGACCTGCTGGCCCGCGAGCATCCCGAGATTCCCCTTTGGGTGCAGTCGCGGCAGATGGACGAGGCGGCGCGCCAGGGCTTTCTCGAACGCTTCCAGGTGGGCGGGCGCGGCATCGGCTTCGCCGTGCTCGGCGGGGTGTTCGGCGAGGGCGTCGACCTGCCCGGCGACCGCCTGATCGGCGCCTTCGTCGCCACCCTCGGCCTGGCCCAGGTCAACCCGATCAACGAGGAAATCCGCCAGCGCATGCACGCGCTGTTCGGCAACGGCTACGACTACACCTACCTCTACCCCGGCCTGCAGAAGGTGGTGCAGGCCGCCGGCCGGGTGATCCGCACGCCGGAGGACGAAGGTGTGCTCTACCTGATCGACGACCGCTTCGCCCGCCCGGAAGTGCGCAACCTGCTGCCGAGCTGGTGGCAGGTCGAGGCCATGCGCCTGCCGGCGGAAACGACGAAGGCGCCCGAGCGGGCGCCTTCAGTCGAAACCTGAGCGAGGCGGCATCAGCCGATACGGCTGGCCCCGACGCGGTCGGCGCCATCGGCGGCGATACGGTTGATACCGACGCGATCCGCACCATCGGCGGCGACGCGATTGGCACCGACGCGATCCGCACCGTCGGCGGCGACACGATTGGCACCGACGCGATCCGCACCATCGGCGGCGACGCGATTGGCCCCGACACGATCCGCACCATCGGCGGCGATACGATTGGCACCGACGCGATCCGCGCCATCGGCGGCGATGCGATTGGCACCGACGCGATCCGCACCATCGGCGGCAACGCGATTGGCACCGACCCGGTCCGCACCATCGGCGGCGATACGATTGGCACCGACGCGATCCGCACCATCGGCGGCGACGCGATTGACGCCTACGCGGTCGGCGCCGTCTTCGGCCACCAGCGGCGCAGCGCCGGATTGAACGGAAGACTGCGCCGCGGCGAAGGCACTGGCAGACAGGGCGGCGATAACGAGGCTGGCGAGGATGTGCTTTTTCATGGTCAGGCTCCGGGGCGGGCTGGAAGGTGGCTACGGAACCTATGCTACTCGCACGAAACTGATAAAAAAGCGCAAATAAACAATCTAAACAATCGAATCAGTAGATACAAAGCTGAAACAAAACCCCGCTCCAAGGTTTCAGTCGGGTAATTCGACGGGCGGGAAGCCCACGGCCAGGCCGCGCTCGCCGCGTGGCTAGACGCGGCTGCCCGGGGTGCGGCGTGCGTGCTTCTGCTGCAGGATCAGCGAGGCTTCGTTGTAGGCCGTCTGGAAGGCGTCGCTGCCGATCCATTCCACCGCCGCGTCCTCGTCTTCATCGTGGAAGATCCCGCGATAGACGATCAGCAGGCCCATCATAAAGTCGG
This sequence comes from Pseudomonas sp. SP16.1, assembly GCF_052682975.1. NCBI lineage: Bacteria > Pseudomonadati > Pseudomonadota > Gammaproteobacteria > Pseudomonadales > Pseudomonadaceae > Pseudomonas > Pseudomonas sp. SP16.1. Next base: position 4,952,848 of record NZ_JBQYFZ010000001.1, on the reverse strand, counting down.
TGGCCGCATCTTCCGCTTCCTCGGCGACCACCAGCTCCAGCACCGGGTACTGCAGGAACACCAGACACAGCGCCAGCAGGCTGATGCCCTCGCCGACCCGCATCGCCTGGAACAGGTCGTCGAAGTCCGCCGGATCGAAACCGTTCTCCTCGATGTCCTTGAAGTCGAAGATGCTCAGGTCGATGGCGACATCGTCGAACGGCTCGTCGATCAGCGGATTGGCCAGCAGCGGATGCACGACATTGGCCTTGGGCTTGCCCACGCGGTTCTGCTTGGCCTTGGCTTTGGCCCGCTGGGCGCGCTTTTTCTGTTTATCCGGGGAGGCCATGGCGGCGGATTCCTTGTTCGAGACAGCCATATGCATGGCCCAGGTTGATCGGGGGCGTATTGTAGGCGGGTCTTGGTTGGGGGCGTTGGGTGGCGGGGATTATTTCTGCCTTATCGGCCGTTACCGGCCGGTCTTCCCGAAAATAGATCTGTCCCCCCCCTTTTCGCCGGTCCCCTTTTCGCCCGCCCCCCCTTTTCACCCGGTCTGGGCTGACCGTATATCGGGGTGTAGATATCCAGGCCGTAACTCAGCAGCTTAGCGCTCTCCGGACGAATCCTCCGATGATTTGTTTTCGGCCACGTAGCCAAGGCCACGTGTAAATGCGGAGCTCAGCAATAATTTATCAATTAACTAAAGGTTTAAGTGCGCGATTTAATATTTGGTAGACTTTTTGTAGTAATGAGCTGCGGCTAATCAAGGCTTGGGACTTGCCAGGGTCACCGCAGCAGCACCAAGGATACTATAAGTTTGCGCCTGGGGTTAGGTTTGTGATGGTCTTCTCAAGGGCAACACTACAGTTTCTTACATGCTTGTGCGACTTAACGTCGCTTGGCAACGTTTTAATTCGCTGCACGACATCTTCACAGAAGCGAAGAATGTCCGACTTGTGATTACTAGAGAGACTAGTTAAATGCATAGAAACGAATTCGGAAATCGATGCCGCCACACGATACGGATAATGCTTTTTTTCGTGTAGCATTTGTTTGGAAAGAATGCCTTTCGCTTCCTTGTAGAGTTCGAACGAGCTGTCAGCATCCCGGTTTCTAGTCGCCTTAACTAATAGGAAGCGGGCGTAATGATTGTCGATCTGATAAGTGTCGTAATTAATTCCCTGAGAAAACTTATATGATGACTGAAAGTACGGACCAATCTCGGCGAGGTCGTCTTCAAAAGAAAGCCTTGCAATTGCATATTGCAGCCAGTAGTGAGGGTTTTTACGCGTGAAATCTTGATTTTGAATTGCCTCATAGAAATGGACTGTTGCGTTTCGAAGCCCTGAGCGTGGCAGCATTTTTTGAAGTGATGAAAAGCTCATCAAGCTACGCATGAAAGAGTCATATTCGGGACCAAGTTTTCTTTTCTTGTGAGCCTCAGAGAACATTTCAATCAATATCTCAACAGCTTCGGATGCTTCCGATAGATTTGTTAGATAGTATTCTGCAAGCACGGATGATTTCAGGCGTATCCTTCCCGTGCTATCGTCCCAAAATAGTTTGGCTGTATTTCTATCTGTATTGGATAGTTTGATAAGTGGAGCTCCGTCTAGGAGCTCATTTATTAAGGTGCGATCGCTATTGAACCCCGCAGCATTTAGTATAAATACGCCAATGACAACGCGCCTTACCTCGCTGGTTAAGCTCTTGAATATTTCAGATATTTTTTCTGATATCTGAGGGGAGTTATATATTTTTAAAAGTAACTGGTGGATTTGCGCATCACAATCTCTCAGCACAAGTTTAAACTTTTCAGCGTCTGAGTATGCTGAAAATTCCGCCCACAGACCATAGCTATCTATGAGAGAGATAGCGGATTGGATTTCGGCACTTGAGAGACGATTGATGTCAATTTCGGCAATATCAGTGGTTTTGAGCGACTCCTCAAGCCTTTCTCTAAACGCCTCATGCACATGAGATCTTGCGGTCAATAAAAATCTGAGGCGCCGCCCCGTTCTCCGCATGCTTACGAAATCTATGAAATCGAGATATGGCACGTAATTGTCAATAACAATTACCGTGGGCTCGTTGAACCTTATAATGCTATTGACTTCTTTGCGGGCCGCTTTGTTGTCAGCGCTAAATCTATGTACTCTAAAGCCTTTGGCAGCGAGTTCGTGAATAACATACTCTACGGAAACAGTTTTTCCGTTCCCTAGATCGGAAGTTATTACGACATCGTTGTCATTGTAAAGAAGATCTGGAATGGGCTCTAGAGACTGGCGCCTTGCGATATAAGGCCTGCCTTCTAAGCCGGAGTCGGCGTGATTTATAAGTTCGCTCTGTATGGTTCCGTAAAGGAAAAGCTTTTCAATGTCAGAATTGGTGGGGGTTCGGGTAGAAGGAGCCAGAGAGAACTCAGTGAGAGATAAAAAATTTGAAGATGGGGGAGGTGGTACATGCACGTTTTTTAATGAATTCAATGCAGTAGCAGCAGCTTGAACACCTATAGGCAAAAGCTCTCCGAAAATGGGTAACAGAGCTTCATCCACTTCACTTGGAGATGGAGCGGTAATGAAAATGCATTTAGATTTTATGTCTTCCGAAAACAGAATTCGCTGTATATCAAGGTCATACAGGGAATAACCGATAAAGATCACTGCGTGCGCCATTGTGATATCTTGGCGAAAAATTGTGCACCACTTTGAGTTTGTTAGATTGTCAGTGAGATAGCTTTCAGAAGTTAATTTAAAAGTGGACCTTAGATTGCCTGGAGAAAGGGTGTTGATAAATCCGTTTATGTGGACACACGTGCGAGTGTTGGTGGCGTAGTTTACAGGGTCGTCTTCCAATGTGACCGATGTCAGCGCTTTAGAGTTCTCGGCGGCACTTTTTTCAATTAGATCATCGTAGTTTGTTGTATATATTCTCTGCCAAGGGACAGATAGCAAATCCACATGGTGCGGCGCTGCGCGCTTTATTGTAAATGAGTTGCGACATAGTTCAGCCAAATCATGCTCGCCGAATTTTCTTATGTAGAACTGTGATGCTATGGCAAGGTTGTCATTATTGGTGTTTAAACCGCAGAACTCATTGAGCTGTTTGGCAAAACCGGTCCCAGATAAAGGTGACTGGTTTTTTAGGTTTTCTGCCAAGTATGAAAAGCCAGAACCAGCGAATAGTACGGCGTTTCCATTTAATGCATGCGCTAATGCAGTATTCAAGTCCATGAACAGATCCAAATGTAGAGCTTGGTGTAGGATGACCGGGCGAAGCCTAGGTGACCTTAGTAGCCTAACCGCTATTTTTTGTCCAGTGGCGCTTTGATAGCCAACTATGAGAGGCGGGTTATGTGTCAACTAAGAAGAAAGCGAAGAAGGAAGCGAAATGGGGACGGATTTATTTATAGGTAAACCGTCCGCTTCTGGCCGTTCTCCGCCATTCGCACCTCCGCCACCTACTGATCGAGTCAGCAACAAGCAGCGCTCATTATCCGGGCAAATTGACCGGTCAGACGGAGGTAATTTCGCTTCCCCCCTTTTCCCAATCCATCGCCAGCAAGCTGGCGCCTACCCACTCGGCAGAACCAGGCGCACCTCCACCCCACCCTCGACATTGCCGATGTGCAGCTCGCCGCCATGCAACTCGGCCACTTCCTGGACGAAGTTGAGCCCCAGGCCGGTGCTTTTGCGGCCGCTGCCGGGGCGCGGCAGGGAGTAGAAGCGTTCGGTCAGGCGCGCCAGGGCGTAATCGGGGATCGCCTGGCCCTGATTGGACAGGCGCAGCGTCACCCGCTGGCCCTGGCGTTCGGCACCGATGCGGATCGTGCCGCCAGGCGGGGTGAAGTCCAGGGCGTTGTCGAGCAGGTTGGCCAGCGCCTGGCGCAGCAGAAAGCGTTCGCCGCGCAGGCTCAGGTTCGCCGGCACGGCCTGCTCGACCCGCAGGTCGGCGGCGAGGATGCGCGCCTGCTGCGCCTGCAGCACCTCGTCCAGCAGAGCCGCCAGCGGCACCGCCACCCGCTCCTCCAGGCCCTGGCGCTGTTCCACCTGGGCCAGGTGCAGCAGGCGTTCGATCAGTTGCTGCAGGCGCGCGCTTTCCTGCTGGATATTGGCCACGAAACGCTGGCGCTGCGCGGCCGGCATCTCGCCATCGAGCAGTTCGGCGGCGCCGCGGATGGCCGCCAGCGGGCTCTTCAGCTCGTGGGTCAGGGTGTGCACGTAGCGCTCGACGTAGGCCTTGCCCTCCAGCTCGGTGCGCATGCGCTCCACCGCCACGGCCAGCTGGCCCAGCTCGCCGCCGCGCACCCGTGGCGCCTCGGCGCGACGCCCCTCGCTGACCGCCTGGGCGTAGCGGGTCAGCTTCCCCAGCGCCGCGCCGAGCCACCAGGACAGCAGTGCACCGATCAGCAGACCAAGGCCGATCAGCCCGGCGCCGAGCCAGCCCAGGCGGGTCTGCGAGCGCTCGATATAGGGCTGCAGGCTGCGGTTGGGCTTGGCCACCGAGACCACGCCGATGATCCGCTCGCCGTCCTTGATCGGCGCCGCCACGTACATCACCGAGGAATCCGGATCGCTGGGGTCTTCCCTGGTCGAGCGCGCGCCGTACTCGCCACGCAGGGTCAGCAGCACGTCGTTCCAGCGCGAGTAGTCCTGGCCGACGGCCTGGCCGCTGGAGTCGAGCAGGACGATGCCCCGGGCGTCGGTGACGTAGATGCGGTGGTTGACCTCGGCCTTGCTCACGCCCCAGATATTCGCTCCGGGCTGGCGCCGGCCGTAGGCCTCCAGCGCCTCGGGCAGGCGGCTGTGCTGCAGGCTGCCGGCCTTGACCTCGTCGCGCAGAATCTCGGCCAACAGGTTGGCGGTGTCGACCAGGGTTTCCTCGGTGCTCTGGCGCACGCCGGGGCGGATCTCGTCCATCACCGTGCTCAGCACGAACCAGCCGGCCAGGCCGACGAAGAGGAAATAGACGAGAAAGATGCGAACGCCCAAGGGCATGGTTCAGCCCTCCGGATCGTAGCTGTAGCCCAGGCCGCGGTGGGTCTGGATCGGCTCGGCGGCGGCCGCCACCGCGCGCAGTTTGGCGCGCAGGCTCTTGATATGGCTGTCGATATTGCGCTCGTAGCCGGCCTCGCTGGCCACGCCGAGGGCGTCGAGCAACTGCTCGCGGGAGAACACCCGCCGCGGCTGGCCGAGCAGGGTCTGCAGCAGGCGGAACTCGTGGCGGGTCAGGGCCAGGGGCTGGCCGTGGAAGGCGATCTGGTAGCGCGCCAGGTCGAGGCGAAAGGGCCCGGTCGCGGCGTTATCCACAGGCGCGGCGGCGCGTGGCGCCACCCGTTTGAGAATGGCCTTGACCCTGGCGGCCACCTCGCGCGGGCTGAACGGTTTGACCACGTAGTCGTCGGCGCCGATCTCCAGGCCCACCACGCGGTCGATCTCCTCGCTGCGCGCGGTGAGGAAGATCACCGGCACCTCGGAGAAGCGCCGCAGCCGCTTGCAGGCTTCGAAGCCGCTGATGTCCGGCAGGCCGACATCGAGTATCGCCAGGTCGAAGGCCTGGTCTTCCAGCAATGCCAGCGCCTCGCCGGCGAGCGTCACCCAGCGGGTGGCGAAGCCTTCGGCCTGCAGCGCGTAGACCAGGGTATCGGCAATCGCGGCTTCGTCTTCGACTATCAGTATCTGCGGCATCGGGCGTCCTGCTCGGCGGGGCGGTCACGGCCGGCAGACTGCGCCAGCCCGAACAGCCCGTCAAGGCGGGGCAATCGATGCACAGAAACTGGGGATGGCGCTGTGGATAAGCTTGGAGCAGTTGGCGCCGGGCCAGATGGTGCCTGGCTCTGCGGCGGTTGGCTGATTTCTGCGCGGCGCCGAGCATTCAGGCGAGACAGCGGTGCGCATCGCGCCCCCCAGGGGCGTTCACAAACCCACAGAAGCTGGGGGCCAAGTTGTTGATAACCTTGGAGTAATGCGCTGCAGGCGGCGCTGGCCGGGGGCTGCGGGCGATTGTGCGATTTGTGTACGGCGAGGGTGGCGCAGGGTTCGTCACAGGTGCTGCGAGCGGGGCACCTCAGGGGCCCTGGCTATGCACAGATACTGGGGACGGCGCTGTGGATAAGCTCGGGATGCTCGCCGCCAGGCCCGGCGCCACGGGGGCTGTGCCGGGCTGGCGGTTTTCTGTGCAATACCGCTAACCGAGCTGGAAACGCCCGGTGTTTTGCGCCAGGCCTTCGCTGCCGCGACGCAGCTGTTCGGCGGCGCTGCTCACCGCCTGGGCGCCGTCGAGCAGCTGGCCGGCGGCCTGGTCGACCTGCTGGATATTGCCGCTGACCTCGTCGGCGGTGGCGGCCTGTTGTTCGGCGGCGGTGGCGATCTGCGCCAGGCGGTCGCTGACCCGCTGCACCGACTCGACTATGGCCTGCAGGTCGTCGCCCATGGCCAGCACGCTGCCGATATCGCCGTCGGCCTGGCTGCAGGCCTCCTCCATCAGGCTCACCGACTGGCCGACTACACGCTGCAGGTTGTCCACCGTCTGGGCGATTTCCTGGGTGGAATCCTGGGTGCGCTTGGACAGCGAGCGCACCTCGTCGGCGACCACGGCGAAACCGCGCCCGGCCTCGCCGGCGCGCGCCGCCTCGATCGCCGCGTTGAGCGCGAGCAGGTTGGTCTGCTCGGCGATGCCCTTGATCACCTCCACCACCCGGTTGATCTGCTGAGTCTGCTCGCGCAGCTGCTGCAGCGCCGCGGCGCTGTCGCCCAGGCGGCTGCTGAGTTGGCGCATGCTGGCGCTGGTGCGGGCGCTGCGCTGGTTGCTGCCCAGCGCCACCTCGCGGGTCTGCTGCGCCTCCACCGCGGCCTGCTCGCAGCTCTGCGCCACGCTCTGCGCGGTGGCGGCCATCTGCGTGGCGGCGGTGGCGATCTGGCTCATCTGCGCCTGCTGCTGCTCCACCGCATCCAGCGCGTCGCGGGCCTGGCCGCCGAGCAGCTGCACCGTGTCGTCGAGCTGACGGCTCTCGCGGCCGACGCCCTGCAGCGAGCCGCGCAGCTGCTCCACCGCGCTGTTCAGGGCCTGGGCGATGGCGGCCAGGTCGTCCTCGCCATGCACCTGCATACGCACGCGCAGGTCGCCGTCGCGCAGGCCTTCGGCCGCTTCGATGATGCCGGCGGTGCTGCGACGGATCGAGGCGTTGAGGCACAGCAGCACGTACAGCGCCAGCAGGGTGAGCAGGACGAAGGCGCCGATCACCTCGACCATCGCCAGCAGCGCCTGCTGCCGGTACTGCTCCAGGCTGGCGGCGAACTGGCCGTAGACCGCCTGCTGCAACCCCTGCAACTGCGCCTCCAGGTCCTCGACGCGCTGCACGAACTGCTCCGGGGTGAGCGCCATGGGGCTGGCCTCGAACATGTCGCGGTCGATCTGCCCGAGGAACTGGTCGAAGCCGGCCAGCGCCGATTCGAAGGGGTCGCCGAGCTGGCGCATGGCCTGCGGCGCCTCGCGCTGCAGGGTGGTATGCGCCTTGACCAGTTGCGCGCGCTGCTCGTCGAGGCCGCGGCGCAGGTCGCGGATCAGCACCCGGCTCTGCAGGGTGAAATGTTGCGACACCACCGCGCCATGGCCCTGCGCGGCGAAGGTGCCGAGCTGCTCGAGCAGGCGCGGCAGGATGTAGGTGAGCTGCTCCATCATCAGGTAGGTGTCGAGGCGCGGATCGAGGATCAGGCCGCTGTCGGTGGCCACCTGTTCGCGCAGGGCGAGCAGGTGCAGCAGGGTTTTCTGGTAACGCTCCAGCGCATCCGGTAACGCCACCCGGGTCAGCCCCTGCGCCTGGATCGACTCGCGTTCGCTCTGCAGCTTCTGCAAATGCTCGCGCGCCTGGGCGCTGATCAGCTCGCCTTGCAGCGGCGCGGCGGTCTGCGCGAGCGCCTCGTCGAGCTGGCCTTCGCGCTGGCGCAGCAGGCTTTCGGCGGCCGTGTCGGTGCCCTTCCAGCGCGCCAGCAGGCTGCGCTGGGCGATCAGCTCGCGCTGCACCAGGGCCATGGACTGCAGCGCCTGCGCGCCTTCCAGCTCGTGGTCGATGGCCTGCAGGCGACCCAGGTAGTCGCTGCCGATCACCCACAGGGCGTAGCCCAGCGGCAGGGCGAACAGCAGGAACACCAGCTGAAACTTGCGCGCGAAGCTGAACCGCTCCAGCAGCCGCACACCCGGTTTGAGTACTCCAGTCATCACGACACCTCAACGACCTAAAGGGCCTACAGGCCTGGCAAAGAATTGCACATAGCAAAAAGCAGGCCCGACGCTAATGCCGATCAGATAAGGCTGCCAAAGCAGCCTTTCGTAGGAGCCCCGTCCGGAGCGGAGCTTCTCGAATCCGCTCCGCCGAGGTTCGCGGCGGGGCGCCGCTCCTACACGTCAGTTGCATCGACGCTCAACTGAGTGGCATTAGGCCCGACGTCCCTTGGGACGAGGAAGTCGTTGCTGGGCACTCTTGACGAGCGTAATGGCCAATGAACATCAGCCTTTTTCGAAATGCGACAATTAACTCAGCACTGCGGCCGCTCGCGGGTGTATCGTTCGGCGGGGTTCACCGCCGCGCCGAAATCGCGCAGGGCGCTGGCGCCGATCAGCAGCGGGTAGTTGAAGGTGCTGCGGTCGGTGAGGTTGACTTCGATGGTGCGCTGCTCCTCGCCCAGGCACACCGGCAACTCGATCACCGGACGCTCGGCGGCGGCGGCGACCTTCAGCGGCTTGCCGGCCAGCTCCTCGCGGCGCGTCTTGATCTGCGCCACCCGCAGCAGCGGATGCTCGAACAGGGTGTCTTCGGCGCCGGGGGCGGCCAGGCGGAAGCGCACCCAGTCCTCGCCGTCGCGCTCGAAACGCTCGATGTCCTTGGCCGACAGCGAGGCGGTCACCGCGCCGGTGTCCATCTTGGCCTTGAGGGTCTGGCCCAGGTCGGGCAGTTTGATCAGTTCGTAGCGGCCGTACAGGTCGGGTTGTTGATTGGCCAGGGCCGGCAGGCTGAGGGTGGCAGCCAGCAGGATCGGGACGGGTTTCAAGGTCGGTACTCCTGTGCATGGGAAGACCTGTTTTCCGACTGCGCTGCGCTGCGGGTGTTCCCCTGGCGCGACGGCCAAGCGGCCTCGACACGCTCGATGGCGGCGGCCCGGGGCGCTGGCCTCGTGGTTTTGAGACGGGCTGCCGTCGTGCTTATGATGGACCGCCCCGCGCCCGCCAAGGAGTTGCCATGCGCCGCCTGCTGACCGGCCTGACCACCACCGCCCTGCTGCTCGCCAACACCCTGATCCTGATCGGCCCGCTGCTGCTGATCGCTCTGGCCAAGTTCGTCCTGCCCGGCCAGACGGCACGCGACGCCTGCTCGCGCGGGGTGATGTGGGTGGCCGAGTTCTGGGCGGAGAACTGCAAGCGCATCTTCGCCCTGACCACCCCGACCCACTGGGACATCCGCGGCAACGCCGAGCTGCGCCGCGACCGCTCCTACCTGGTGATCAGCAACCACCAGTCCTGGGTCGACATCCCGGCGCTGGTGCAGGCGTTCAACCGCAAGACGCCCTACTTCAAGTTCTTCCTCAAGCAGCAGCTGATCTGGGTGCCCTTGCTCGGCCTGGCCTTCTGGGCGCTCGACTACCCCTTTATGAAGCGCTATTCGAAAGCCTTTCTGGCGAAAAACCCGGAGATGAAGGGCAAGGACCTGGAGATCACCAAGGCCGCCTGCGAGAAGTTCAAGCGCCTGCCGGTGACCGTGGTCAACTACCTCGAAGGCACCCGCTTCACCCCGGCCAAGCAGGCGCAGCAGGGCTCGCCCTACCAGCATCTGCTCAAGCCCAAGGCCGGCGGCGTGGCCTTCGTCCTCGCCACCCTGGGCGAGCAGATCGACGCCGTGCTGGACGTCACCCTGGTCTATCCGGGCCGCGGCGTGCCGGGCTTCTGGGCACTGCTCAGCGGTCAGGTGGCGAAGGTCATAGTGGATATCCAGACCCGCGAGCTGGACCCGGCGCTGTGGCAGGGCGACTACCAGAACGACGGCGAATTTCGCCAGTACCTGCAGGGCTGGGTGACGCAGCTATGGCAGGACAAGGACGTGCGCATCGCCCGGTTGCGCGCCGACAGCCCGACCCGCTAGCACCGCCCTCGCGCCGTTCGGCTTTCCGAACGGCGCCGCCGGCGAAATTCGCCGAGCCGAACGATAACCCTCGCACGCCCCGCCGAAGAACCGCAAAACCCTCGAATTTCAAGGCCTTGCGCCTGGGCAAAGTGCTGGCACGCATCCTGCTCAATGGCTAGGGCGAAGGCGTCAGACCTTCCCTGAGCGAAGCGGCGCGACGCGCCATACAGAACAACAAGAGCGAGGAATCGATCGATGCGTAGTCTCCACCTGGTACTGGGCGCAGCCATCACGGCGGCCATCCTCTCCACCCCGGCGATGGCCGACGAACTGACCGGCACCCTGAAGAAGATCAAGGAGACCGGCACCATCACCCTGGGCCATCGCGACTCCTCCATCCCCTTCTCCTACTTCGGCGACAACTCCCGTCAGCCGATCGGCTATTCCCACGATCTGCAGCTGAAGGTGGTCGAGGCGATCAAGCAGGAGCTGGGCTTGCCGGAGCTGAAGGTGCGCTACAACCTGGTGACCTCGCAGACCCGTATCCCGCTGGTGCAGAACGGCACCGTGGACCTGGAGTGCGGCTCCACCACCAACAACGTCGAGCGCCAGCAGCAGGTGGCCTTCTCGGTCGGCATCTTCGAGGTCGGCACCCGCCTACTGACCAAGAAGAGCAGCGGCATCCAGGACTTCGCCGACCTCAAGGGCAAGAACGTGGTGACCACCGCCGGCACCACCTCCGAGCGCCTGATCAAGGCGATGAACGCCGAGCAGCAGATGGGCATGAACGTGATCTCGGCCAAGGACCATGGCGAGTCCTTCCTGATGCTCGAATCCAACCGCGCCGTGGCCTTCATGATGGACGACGCCCTGCTCGCCGGCGAAATGGCCAAGGCCAAGAAGCCCGACGACTGGCAGGTGGTCGGCACCCCGCAGTCCTTCGAGATCTACGGCTGCATGCTGCGCAAGGGCGACGAGCCCTTCAAGCAGCTGGTCGACAAGGCCGTCAGCGCCACCTTCGCCTCCGGCGAGATCAACCAGATCTACGCCAAGTGGTTCGAGCAGCCGGTGCCGCCGAAGGGCCTGAACCTGAATTTCCCCATGAGCGAGGAGCTGAAGAAGCTGATCGCCAACCCGACCGACAAATCCGCAGAACAGATTTGACGGTGATGCGCCGTCAGGCTCACGAGGCGTGACGGCGCGGGGAACCCGGGAGGCGCGCAGCCTCCCACTTATTTCTAGCTGACCGCCCCTCTCCCGACGCCACTGGCATCGGGCAGGGCGCGGCCGCGTCCATGTTTTCACCGAGGGGAAACCCGCATGAACTACAACTGGGACTGGGGCATCTACTTCAAGTCCACCGGCATCGGCAGCGAGACCTACCTGGACTGGTTCGTCACCGGCCTGGGCTGGACCATCGCCATCGCCCTGGCCGGCTGGATCATCGCCCTGGCACTGGGTGCGCTGCTCGGCGTGCTGCGCACCCTGCCCAATCGCTGGCTGGCGGGCGCCGCCACCGCCTACGTGGAAATCTTCCGCAACGTGCCGCTGCTGGTGCAGCTGTTCCTCTGGTACTTCCTGGTGCCGGACCTGCTGCCCGAACCGCTGGAGCTGTGGTTCAAGCAGGACCTCAACCCGGCCACCTCGGCCTACCTGTCGGTGGTGGTGTGCCTCGGCCTGTTCACCGCCGCGCGGGTCTGCGAGCAGGTGCGCACCGGCATCCAGGCGCTGCCCAAGGGCCAGCTGGCCGCCAGCTACGCGCTGGGCCTGCGCCTGCCGCAGATCTACAAGGACGTGCTGCTGCCGCAGGCCATGCGCATCATCATCCCGCCGCTGACCAGCGAGTTCCTCAATATCTTCAAGAACTCCTCGGTGGCGTCCCTGATCGGCCTGATGGAGCTGCTGGCGCAGACCAAACAGACCGCCGAATTCTCCGCCAACCTGTTCGAGGCCTTCACCCTGGCCACGCTGATCTACTTCACCCTGAACATGAGCCTGATGCTGCTCATGCGCCGGGTGGAGCGCAAGGTCGCGGTGCCCGGGCTGATCGCCGTAGGAGGCAAATGATGGACTTCTCCTCGATCGTCCCGGCGCTGCCGGGCCTGTGGGACGGCCTGCTGGTGACCCTGCAGCTGATGGTGCTCGGCGTGTTCGGCGGCGTGGTGCTGGGCACCCTGCTGGCGCTGCTGCGGCTGTCGCCAAACAAGCTGCTGGCCAACTTCGCCGCTACCTACGTCAACTACTTCCGCTCCATCCCGCTGCTGCTGGTGATCACCTGGTTCTACTTCGCGGTGCCCTTCATCCTGCGCGCGATCACCGGCGAGGACACCCCGGTGGGCGCGTTCAGCTCCTGCCTGGTGGCCTTCGTGATGTTCGAGGCGGCCTACTTCTGCGAGATCGTCCGCGCCGGCATCCAGGCCATTCCCAAGGGGCAGATGGGCGCGGCCTCGGCCCTCGGCATGAGCTACGGGCAGAGCATGCGCCTGATCATCCTGCCGCAGGCGTTTCGCAAGATGACCCCGCTGTTGCTGCAGCAGAGCATCATCCTCTTTCAGGACACCTCGCTGGTGTACACCGTGGGCCTGATGGACTTCCTCAACGCTGCCCGCTCGCGCGGCGACATCATCGGCCAGCCGCACGAGTTCCTGATCTTCGCCGGCCTTATGTACTTCACCCTCAGCTTCGCCGCCTCGCAGGCGGTCAAGCTCCTGCAAAAGAGGTTAGCCGTATGATTTCCATCCAGAACGTCGACAAGTGGTACGGGGACTTCCAGGTGCTGCAGGGCTGCAGCACCGAGGTGAAGAAGGGCGAGGTGGTCGTGGTGTGCGGGCCGTCCGGCTCGGGCAAGTCCACCCTGATCAAGTGCGTCAACGCCCTGGAGCCCTTCCAGCAGGGCGACATCCTGGTCGACGGCACCTCGATCGCCGACAAGAAGACCAACCTGCCCAAGCTGCGCTCGCGGGTCGGCATGGTGTTCCAGCACTTCGAGCTGTTCCCGCACCTGACCATCACCGAGAACCTGACCATCGCCCAGATCAAGGTGCTCGGCCGCAGCAAGGCCGAGGCCACCGAGAAGGGCCTCAAGCTGCTCGAGCGGGTCGGCCTGGCCGCCCACGCGCACAAGCACCCGGGCCAGCTGTCCGGCGGCCAGCAGCAGCGCGTGGCCATCGCCCGCGCCCTGGCCATGGACCCGGTGGTGATGCTGTTCGACGAACCGACCTCGGCGCTCGACCCGGAGATGGTCAACGAGGTGCTCGACGTGATGGTGCAGCTGGCCCAGGAAGGCATGACCATGATGTGCGTGACCCACGAGATGGGCTTCGCGCGCAAGGTGGCCGACCGGGTGATCTTCATGGACCGCGGGCAGATAGTCGAAGACTGCGCCAAGGAGGAGTTCTTCGGCGATATCGACGCCCGCTCCGAGCGCGCCCAGCAGTTCCTGGCGAAGATCCTGCAGCACTGAGCCAAAACCGCGTGCCCCTTCCGTAGGGTGTCGCGGGGCCGCCCAGGCCGTGCGCACCAATGCCTTCGCACCACGGCCGGTGCGCGCGGCGCACCCTACGAACCTGCGCGCCGTACGCACCAATGCCTCTGCGCACCGCAACCGGCGCGCACGGCGCACCCTACGAGCCCCCGCACATCTGGCCAGCCAGGGATGCCTATGATGCAATGTCTGCCCGCCAGTCTCCGCGCCGTGCCGCCCATCGTGAAACCGCGCCTGCTCCGCCAACTGTCGCTGATCGCCCTGCTCCTGCTGCCGGTGCTGGCCTGCGGCTACGCCGGCTATCGGCTCAGCGAACAGGCCGGCATCCGCACCCTGGCCGAGAACGGCGAGCGCCAGCTGGAGCTCAACGCCCGCGCGGTGGAAAGCGAGATCACCAAGTACACCTACCTGCCCAGCCTGCTGGAGCTGGAGGGCAACGTCTCGCGCCTGCTGCTGGCGCCGACCCCCTACCGCCGGCACCACGTCAATATGTACCTGGCCGGGCTCAACCAGCGCAGCGGCAGCCTGGCCATCTACCTGCTCGACCTCGAAGGCCGGGTGCTGGCCACCAGCAACTGGGCCGCCGCCGACAGTTACTTGGGCGAGGACCTGTCGTTCCGCGCCTATTACCAGGACGCCGTGCAGGGCAAGCCCGGCCGCTTCTACGGCATCGGCAGCACCACCGGCGAGCCGGGCTACTACCTCTCCCACGGCCTGCGCGACGGCGGCAAGGTGATCGGCGTGGCGGTGGTCAAGGTGCGCCTGGACACCCTCGAGGAGCGCTGGCAGCGCGCGCACCTGGAGGCCTACGTCAGCGACGAGAACGGCATCATCATCCTCTCCAGCGATCCGGCGCGGCGGCTCAAGGCGGTGCGCCCGCTCGACGACGCCAGCCGCGAGCGCCTGGCGCGCAGCCTGCAATATCACTGGGCGGCGCTCGAGGAGCTGCAGTTCCAGGCGCGCCGGCCGCTGGACGACGGCCTGGAGCGGGTCAGCGTCGCCAGCGACGGCGTGGCCACCCGCTATCTGCTACAGAGCCGGCCGCTGGCCGACACCCCCTGGCACCTGACCCTGCTCAGCCCGCTGCAGGAGCAACGGGCCACGGCCCTGCTCAACGCCCTGCTGGCCGCGGCGGCCTGTGCCCTGCTGATCTTCCTGACGATCGCCTGGAACGAACGGCGCAAGGTGATCGCCACCCGCCTGGCCGCGCGCGAGGCGCTGCAGGCGGCCAACGACGAGCTGGAGCGCAAGATCGCCGAACGCACCGTCGACCTGCAGGCGAGCAACGAGCGCCTGCAGGCCGAGGTGCGCGAGCGTCAGCAGGCCGAAACCACCCTGCGCCTGGCCCAGGACGAACTGGTCCAGGCCGGCAAGCTGGCGGTGATCGGGCAGATGTCCACCAGCATCGCCCACGAGCTGAACCAGCCGCTGGCGGCGCTGCGCACCCTCTCCGGCAACGCCGTGCGCTTCCTCGCGCGCGGCGCCATCGATGTGGCCAGCAGCAACCTGCAGACCATAGCCGAGCTGGTCGACCGCATGGGCAAGATCACCGCCAGCCTGCGCGCCTTCGCCCGCCGCGCCGGCGACAGCGGCGAAGCCGCGCTGGGCCAGGCGGTGGACGCGGCGCTGCTGCTGTTGCATCCGCGCCTGCAGCGCACCCAGCTGACGATTCACCGCGAATTCGCCGACACGCGCCTGGCCATCGAGCAGATCCGCCTGGAGCAGATCCTAGTCAACCTGATCGGCAACGCCCTCGATGCCCTGCAACCGCAGGCCGACCGCCAGCTGTGGCTGAGCGGCAGCGCCGAGGCCGACGGCTACCGCCTGGAGGTGCGCGACAACGGCCCCGGCATCCCGCCGGAAACCCGCGTGCACCTGTTCGAGCCGTTCTTCACCACCAAGCCGGGCGAGCAGGGCCTGGGCCTCGGCCTGACCCTCTCGGCCAGCCTCGCCGCCGCGGCCGGCGGCAGCCTCACCGTGCGCCACCCCGAGGAAGGCGGCACCGCCTTCGTCCTCAGCCTGCCCTATCCGCGAGAGCCGCAACCATGAGCGACAGCCTCACCGTCCTGATCGTCGAAGACGACCCCCATGTGCTGCTCGGCTGCCAGCAGGCCCTGGCCCTGGAGGACATCCCCAGCATCGGCGTCAGCAGCGCCGAGGAGGCACTGGCGCGGGTCGACGAGGACTTCGCCGGCATCGTCATCAGCGATATCCGCCTGCCCGGCATCGACGGCCTGGAACTGCTGACCCGTCTCAAGCAGCGCGACCCGAGCCTGCCAGTGGTGCTGGTCACCGGCCACGGCGATATCGGCATGGCGGTCGGCGCGATGCGTGACGGCGCCTACGACTTCATGGAAAAGCCCTTCTCCCCCGAACGCCTGGTGGACGTCGCCCGCCGCGCCCTGGAGCAGCGCAGCCTGGCCCGCGAGGTCAGCGCCCTGCGCCGTCAGCTGGCCGGGCGCCAGGCGCTGGAGCAGCGCATCATCGGCCGCTCGCCGGCCATGCAGCAGCTGCGCGAGCTGATCGTCAACGTCGCCGATACCGGCGCCAACGTGCTGATCGAGGGCGAGACCGGCACCGGCAAGGAGCTGATCGCCCGCTGCCTGCACGACTTCAGCCGGCGCCAGAGCAAGCAGTTCGTCGCCCTGAACTGCGGCGGCCTACCGGAAAGCCTGTTCGAGAGCGAGATCTTCGGCCACGAGGCGCACGCCTTCACCGGCGCCGGCAAACGCCGAATCGGCAAGATCGAGCATGCCCATGGCGGCAGCCTGTTCCTCGACGAGATCGAGAGCATGCCGCTCAACCTGCAGATCAAGCTCCTGCGCGTGCTGCAGGAACACAGCCTGGAGCGCCTCGGCTCGAACCAGCCGATCGCCGTCGACTGCCGGGTGATCGCCGCGACCAAGGCCGACCTCGGCGAGCTGGGCAAACGCGGCGAATTTCGCAGCGACCTCTACTACCGGCTCAACGTGGTGACCCTGGAGCTGCCGCCGCTGCGCGAACGGCGCGAGGACATCGCCCTGCTGTTCGAACACTTCCTGCAGCTGGCGGCGCTGCGCTTCGACCGTGGCGTGCCGGCGCTGGACCGGCAGACCCTGGCCGCGCTGATGGCGCACGACTGGCCGGGCAACGTGCGCGAGCTGCGCAACGTCGCCGAGCGCTTCGCCCTCGGCCTGCCGGTGTTCAAGAAGAGCGGCCAGGCCGACGGCCAGTCGCTGGGCTTCGCCGAAGCGGTGGAAGCCTTCGAGCGCAGCCTGCTCGGCGCCGCCCTGGAGCGCCACGCCGGCAACCTCAGCCAGGCGGCGCAGGCGCTCGGCATGGCCAAGACCACGCTGTTCGACAAGGTGAAGAAATACGGCCTGCAGTAAGCCGGTGGGCCCGGCATCCTGTTGCCCTGGACACGACGCTTTTCGTAGGAGCCGCGCCCCGCGGCGAATGCTGTGCACAGCGCCGATTGCGCGCAATGGTTGCAACCGTTTCGCCCCGAGGCGGGGCTCCTACGGGTCCTGCGTCGTGGCCTGCAACCGGAACATGGCCAACGAAAAAAGGGAGCCCGAAGGCTCCCGAAAGAAAGGCGCGGACCAATGCGCCTGGCCGTAAAAGCAATCCGCGGTGCGCCGTGCGCACCGCCAAGGAAAACGCTCGTGGCCCGCAACAGCGCCGGGCCACGGAACGCGGCATCAGGCCGCGCTGAACATCTTGTGCGGGTCGATGACGAATTTCTTCGGCACGCCGGCGTCGAACTCGCCGTAACCGCGCGGTGCGTCGTCCAGGCTGATGACCTGCACGCCGACGATTTCGGCGATATTCAGGCGATCCCACATGATGGCCTGCATCAGCGCACGGTTGTACTTCATCACCGGGGTCTGGCCGGTGTGGAAGCTGTGCGACTTGGCCCAGCCGAGGCCGAAGCGGATGCTCAGGCTGCCGATCTTGGCGGCGGCATCCACTGCGCCCGGGTCTTCGGTGACGTAGAGGCCGGGGATACCGATCTTGCCGGCGACGCGGGTGACCTGCATCAGCGAGTTGAGCACGGTGGCCGGGGCCTCGTGCTTGGCGCCTTCGTGACCATGACCACGGGCCTCGAAGCCCACGCAGTCGATGGCGCAATCCACTTCCGGTTCGCCCAGCAGCGCGGCGATCTGCTCGTGCAGCGGGGTGTCCAGCGACAGGTCGGCGATCTCGAAGCCCTGCGCCTTGGCGTGCGCCAGACGGGCCGGGTTGAGGTCACCGACGATCACCACTGCGGCGCCGAGCAGGCGGGCGGAGGCGGCGGCGGCCAGGCCGACCGGACCGGCACCGGCGACGTAGACGGTGCTGCCCGGGCCGACGCCGGCGGTGACGGCGCCGTGGTAGCCGGTGGGCAGGATGTCGGACAGGCAGGTCAGGTCACGGATCTTCTCCATGGCCTTGTCGCGATCCGGCAGCTTGAGCAGGTTGAAGTCGGCGTAGGGCACCAGCACGTATTCGGCCTGGCCGCCGGTCCAGTCGCCCATGTCGACGTAGCCGTAGGCGCCGCCGGCACGCGCCGGGTTGACGGTCAGGCAGACGCCGGTGTGCTGTTCCTTGCAGCTGCGGCAGCGGCCGCAGGCGACGTTGAAGGGAACGGAAACCAGATCGCCGATCTGCAGGCGCTCGACGTCACGGCCCTTCTCGATCACCTCGCCGGTGATCTCGTGCCCCAGGACCAGGCCGACCTGGGCGGTGGTACGGCCGCGCACCATGTGCTGGTCGGAGCCGCAGATGTTGGTGGAAACGACTTTCAGGATGACCCCGTGCTCGATCTTCTTGCCGCGCGGGTCCTGCATCTTCGGGTAGTCGATCTTCTGCACTTCGACCTTGCCCGCGCCGAGATAAACCACACCACGATTGTCAGACATGCGTAACTCTCCTTCTTGTTGTGGATACAAGACGCGACCGGCGGCCGCGCAGCCTTGCACTGGAGCTTGTGTCAGTTGCCGGACACCGCCGGTGAAACCTGGCAGAGCGGTGACCGTAGGGTGGGCCGGGCGGCGATCCGCTTCAGCCCACCAATAGCGCTTTTAGTTGCGACTCCTTCTGTAGGGTGGGCCGGGCAGCGATCCGCTTCACCCCACCGAAAGCATGTGGGCTAAAGCCCAGCCTACGCGACTGCGATTGCCCTCAGGCGTTGAGCACCACCGTGCGGTTGGCGTTGAGAAACACGCGGCGGTCGATGTGGTAACCCACGGCGCGCGCCAGGGTCAGGCACTCGATGTCGCGGCCCTTGGCGATCAGGTCCTCGGGGTAGTGGGCGTGGTCCACCGCCTCCACGCCCTGGGCGATGATCGGCCCCTCGTCGAGGTGGTCATTGACATAGTGGGCGGTGGCGCCGACCAGCTTGACCCCCTTCTGGTAGGCCTGGTGATAGGGCTTGGCGCCCTTGAAGCCGGGCAGCAGCGAGTGGTGGATATTGATCGCCCAACCGTCCAGCTTGCGGCACAGCTCCGGCGAGAGCACCTGCATGTAGCGGGCGAGCACCACCAGCTCGGCACCGGTTTGCTCGACCACCTGCATGACCTTGCGCTCCTGCGCCGGCTTGTCGGCCGGGTCGAGCGGGAAGTGGTGATAGGGGATGCCGTGCCAGCGCGCCAGCGGTTCCAGATCCGGGTGGTTGGACACCACCGCCACCACGTCCATGGCCAGCTGGCCGATGCGCTGGCGGTAGAGCAGGTCGTTCAGGCAGTGGTCGGCCTTGGACACCATCAGCACCACCTTGGCCCGATAGCCCGGCGGGGTCAGCTCGACCTGCATGCCGAACGGCGCCAGACGCTCGGCCACACCGGCGCGGAAGGCGGCCTCGTCGAAGCCGTCCGGCTGGCGGAATTCGACGCGGATGAAGAAGCGCGAGGACAGCCGGTCATCGAAGCTGTGGTGCTCGGTGACGTAGCAGCGCTGCTCGAACAGAAAGCGCGTCACCGCATCCACGGTGCCAAGCACGCTCGGGCAGTGGGCGGTGAGGATCCAGGTATCGGGGGTGCGGCTCATGTCAGGTGGCTCCGCTGAATGGCGCCCCTCTCCCATTTATGGGAGAGGGGCTGGGGGAGAGGGAAAAGCGGCCCTCTCCCTAACCCTCTCCCGCAAGCCGGAGAGGGGACGGTTCGTGCATGCCTCAGGCTTCTACCGCCAAGCCGTACTCGGCGCTGGCATCCTGCAGCCACAGCCAGAAGTAGTCGGCGAAGCTGCGGCGCACCAGCAGTTCCCAGGTTTCCTCGGCGGTATGGCGGATCACCAGCTGCGACTTGGCGAACACAGTGCCCACCGCCTTGCCCACCGGGAAGTTGCTCGGGTGCACGTCGTAGCTGCTGGACTTCATCAGCAGCTCGCGCACCTTGGGCCCGCGCAGCTCGAGCAGGGTCTGCCCGCCGCTGACGTTGACCAGCGAGACGTGCTGGCCGGCCAGGGCCTCGCGCAGCTTGCGCTCGACCTCGAACTCGGTGCCGCCGGGCACGATCAGCAGCCACTCGTCCGGGCCCAGCCACTGCAGCGAAGTGTCGCCGCTGGCCACCAGGGTCAGCGCCACCGGCAGCTCCAGGCCCAGGGCCTTGTGCACGCCGCCGGCGAAGTCGGCATCGTCGGCGTCGCCGCGCAGGATCAGATGCCCCAGCAGCTTCTTCTCGCGCAGGGTCACCCCGGCGCGCTTGGGACCCTTGCCGGCCAGCTCGTGCAGGCCGGCATGGTGCAGCGGCGATTGCCCGGCGACGTCGTCGGGGCGTTGCTTGTAGACGTTGACGTTAGACATTCTGGCGATCCCCTTTCGGGTCATAGAACACGGGGCTGACGATTTCGGCTTCGATCACGCTGCCATCGACCAGCGGCGCGAAGACGCGCTCGCCGATGCGCTTGAGGCCGCCCTTGACCAGGGCCATGGCGAAGGAATAACCCATGGCCGCGCTCATGTAGCTGGAGGTGACGTGACCGACCATGGTCATCGGAATCGACTGCTTGGGGTCGAACACCAGCTGTGCGCCTTCCGGCAGGACCTTGTTCGGGTCAACCGGCTTGAGGCCGACCAGCTGCTTGCGGTTTTCCTTGAGGCAGTCCTCGCGGTTCATGCCGCGCCAGCCGATCCAGGAGAAGGCTTTGGTACGACCGACGCACCAGCCCATGCCCAGGTCGTCCGGGGTGACCGAGCCGTCGGTGTCCTGACCGACGATGATGAAGCCCTTCTCGGCGCGCAGCACATGCATGGTCTCGGTGCCGTAGGGGGTCAGGCCGTGCTTCTTGCCCGCTGCGACGATCTGCTCCCACACGCCCAGGGCGTAGTCGGCCTGCACGTTGACTTCGTAGGAGAGCTCACCGGTGAAGGAAATGCGGAACACCCGCGCCGGTACGCCGCCGACCTTGCCTTCCTTCCAGGTCATGAAGGGGAAGGCTTCATTGCCCAGGTCGATGTCGGTGACCTCGCTCAGCAGCTTGCGGCTGTTGGGGCCGGACAGAGTCATGGTCGCCCAGTGGTCGGTGACCGAGGTGAAGTACACCTTCAGCTCCGGCCACTCGGTCTGGTGGTAGATCTCCAGCCACTCCATCACCCGGCCGGCGCCGCCGGTGGTGGTGGTCATGACGAAATGGTTGTCGGCCAGGCAGGCGGTCACGCCGTCGTCGAAGACCATGCCGTCTTCCTTGCACATCAGGCCGTAGCGGGCCTTGCCCACGTCCAGCTTGGTCCAGGCGTTGGTGTAGACGCGGTTGAGGAACTCGCGCGCATCCGGGCCCTGGATGTCGATCTTGCCCAGGGTCGAGGCGTCGAGGATGCCCACCGCGTTACGCACGGCCAGGCACTCGCGGGCCACCGCGGCGTGCATGTCCTCGCCATTTTTCGGGAAGTACCAGGGGCGCTTCCACTGGCCGACGTCCTCGAACTCGGCGCCGTTCTCCAGATGCCACTTCTGCATGGCGGTGTAGCGCTTGGGCTCGAACAGCTCGCCGCAGTGACGACCGGCGATGGCGCCGAAGGTCACCGGGGTGTAGTTCGGGCGAAACATGGTGGTGCCCATCTCGGCGATGCTGATGCCCATCGACTTGGCGGCGATGGCCAGGCCGTTGATGTTGCCCAGCTTGCCCTGGTCGGTGCCGAAGCCCAGCGCGGTGTAGCGTTTGACGTGCTCGACCGATTCGAAGCCCTCGCGGGTGGCCAGCTCGATGCCGGCCGCGGTGACGTCGTTCTGCAGGTCGACGAACTGCTTCGGCGCACGCGCGGTGCCCTTGTCGTGCGGCACCTGGAACAGCGCGACGGTCGCTTCCTCGGCACGCTTCTCGACCTTCGGCAGGCTGCCGCTGACCGCCTTGAAGCCGACTTCGGCGGCGGCCATGGCGCCGGCCTCGAAGCCGTCGGCGAGGCTGTCGCCAAGGGCGAACACGCCGTTGACCGCGCCGGCGCACAGGCGCTTCTGGAAGCCTTCACCGGGAACGAAGGCGAGGATGTCTTCACGCCATACCGGACGTCCGCCGAGGTGCGAGGCCAGGTGCACCACCGGGCTGTAGCCGCCGGAGCTGGCGATCAGGTCGCAGTCGAGCACTTCGCCGGGGCTGCTGACCTTGTGCTTGGCCAGGTCGATGGCGCAGATGCGCGCGCCGGTCACGCGCTTGCTGCCGCGCGCCTCGACCACGGCGCTGCCGGTGAGCACGCGCACGCCG
This sequence comes from Pseudomonas sp. SP16.1, assembly GCF_052682975.1. NCBI lineage: Bacteria > Pseudomonadati > Pseudomonadota > Gammaproteobacteria > Pseudomonadales > Pseudomonadaceae > Pseudomonas > Pseudomonas sp. SP16.1. The sequence goes on along the minus strand of NZ_JBQYFZ010000001.1, from coordinate 4,930,616 downwards.
CGCTGACGGGCTTCCTCGACCCAGGCGCCGCGCGGGTTGCTGCGCGCATCGGCGACCGCGACCACCTGCAGGCCCGCGTCCAGCCAGTCGAGGGCCACGCGGTAGGCGTAGTCGTTGTTGGTCGACAGCACCAGGCGACGGCCCGGGGCGACGCCGTAGCGGCGCACGTAGGTGGAGACCGCGTCGGCCAGCATGTTGCCCGGCACGTCGTTGTTGGCGTACACCAGCGGCCGCTCGTGGGCGCCGGTGGCCAGTACCACGCGCTTGGCGCGCACGCGGTGCATGCGCTGGCGCGGCTGGCCGATGGGCGCGACTTCGCCGAGGTGGTCGGTGAGGCGCTGGTGGATGGTGAGGAAGTTGTGGTCGTGATAGCCGTTGACCGTGGCGCGCGGCAGCAGGGTCACTTCCGGCATGCTCGAAAGCTCGGCGATGACCTTGGCGGCCCACTCGGCGGCGGGCTTGCCATCCAGGGTTTCGCGGGTGGACAGCAGGCTGCCACCGAACTCTTCCTGCTCGTCGGCGAGGATCACCCGCGCGCCGCTGCGCCCGGCGGCCAGCGCCGCGGCCAGGCCGGCGGGACCGGCACCGACCACCAGCACGTCGCAGTGCTGGTTCATGTAGTCGTAGATGTCCGGGTCGTTTTCCTTCGGCGAGCGACCGAGACCTGCGGCCTTGCGAATGTACTTCTCGTAGGTCAGCCAGAGGTTCTGCGGGTACATGAAGGTCTTGTAGTAGAAGCCGGGCGGCATCATGCCGCCACCGACCTTGCCGAGAATGCCCATCAGGTCGGTGTTGACGTTCGGCCAGCCGTTCACGCTGTTGGCGGTCAGGCCGGCGTACAGCGCCTGCTGGGTAGCCCGTACGTTGGGGATCTGCGCGGCTTCGCTGGAGCCGATCTGCAGCACGGCGTTGGGCTCCTCGGCACCGGCAGCGACGATGCCGCGCGGACGCGAGTACTTGAAGCTGCGGCCGACCACGTCGACACCGTTGGCCAGCAGAGCGGCGGCCAGGCTGTCGCCGGCGTAACCCTGGAAGGTCTGGCCGTTGAAGCTGAAGGTCAGGGGCTGGCTGCGGTCGATGCGGCCACCCTGGGAAAGACGATTGACCTGGCTCATGCCGTTACTCCTTGATCGACGGCCTTCTTCGCGGCGAGCGAAGCCTCAGTCACGCCGGGGCGCTCGCCGATCTTGTAGGTTTCGAGGATTTCGTAGCTCACCGTGTGACGGGTGACGTTGAAGTACTGGCGGCAGCCCGCCGCGTGGATCCACAGCTCGTGGTGGATGCCGCGCGGGTTGTCGCGGAAGAACAGATACTCGCCCCACTCCTCGTCGGTGCAGGCGTTCGGGTCCAGCGGGCGGGCGATGTGCGCCTGGCCGCCGGCGTGGAACTCTTCTTCGGAACGCAGTTCGCCACAGTGAGGGCAGAAGATATGCAGCATGCTCGGTACCTCCAGAAAACCATCGTCCCTCTCTCAGCGAGAGAGGGCGCCAAAATCAGTGCGCCACACCGGCCGCGCCGTGCTCGTCGATCAGCGCGCCGTTGTGGAAGCGCTCGATGGAGAAGGCCTTGGCCAGCGGATGCATCTCGCCCTTGGCCAGGCTGGCGGCGAACACATGGCCCGAACCCGGGGTGGCCTTGAAGCCGCCGGTGCCCCAGCCGCAGTTGAAGAACAGGTTCTTCACCGGCGTCTTGGCGATGATCGGGCAGGCGTCCGGGGTGGTGTCGACGATGCCGCCCCACTGGCGGTTCATGCGCACGCGCGAGAGCACCGGGAACATCTCGACGATGGCCTGCAGGGTGTGTTCGATGGTCGGGTAGGAGCCGCGCTGGCCGTAGCCGTTGTAGCCGTCGATACCGGCGCCGATGACCAGGTCGCCCTTGTCCGACTGGCTGATGTAGCCGTGCACGGCGTTGGACATGATCACGGTGTCGATGATCGGCTTGATCGGCTCGGAGACCAGCGCCTGCAGCGGGTGCGATTCCAGCGGCAGGCGGAAACCGGCGAGCTTGGCCATGTGACCGGAGTTACCGGCGGTGACCACGCCGACGCGCCGGGCGCCGATGAAGCCCTTGCTGGTTTCCACGCCGATGCACACGCCGTTCTCCTTGCGAAAGCCGATCACCTCGGTCTGCTGGATCAGGTCGACGCCCAGGGCGTCGGCGGCGCGGGCGAAGCCCCAGGCCACCGCGTCGTGACGGGCGACGCCGCCGCGGCGCTGCAGCGAGGCGCCGAGGATCGGATAGCGGGTGTTCTTGCTGCAGTCCAGGTAGGGGATCATCTCCGCCACCTGCTTGGCATCCACCACCTCGCCGTCGATGCCGTTGAGGCGGTTGGCGCTGACCCGGCGCTCGATGTCGCGCATGTCCTGCAGGGTGTGGCCGAGGTTGAACACGCCGCGCTGGGAGAACATGACGTTGTAGTTGAGGTCCTGCGACAGGCCTTCCCACAGCTTCATGGCGTGCTCGTAGAGCTGCGCCGACTCGTCCCACAGGTAGTTGGAACGCACGATGGTGGTGTTGCGCGCGGTGTTGCCACCACCCAGCCAGCCCTTCTCGACGACGGCGACGTTCTTCACGCCGAATTCCTTGGCCAGGTAGTAGGCGGTGGCCAGGCCGTGACCGCCACCGCCGACGATGACCACGTCGTACACCGGCTTGGGCGTCGGGTTGCGCCACATGCGCTGCCAGTTCTCATGGTGGCTGAAAGAGTGCTTGAACAGGCCGAAGCCGGAATAGCGTTGCATAGAGGCGCTCCTGAATTCTGTTCCCCTCTCCCCTGGGAGAGAGTTGGGGCGAGAAGCCGATCGCTACGACTCCTCGCCCGCCCTGTGGGCACCCTCTCCACAAGGGAGAGGGGAAAATCTGTTAGCGATACACAGGGTAGTCAGCGCACAGCCCAGCCACCTGCTTGGCCACCTGCGCCTCGACATCGGCATCGCCGAGGTGCTCGAGGATGTCGCAGATCCAGCCGGCCAGCGCGATGCTCTGCGCTTCCTTCAGGCCGCGGGTGGTGATCGCCGGGGTACCGATGCGCAGGCCCGAGGTGACGAACGGCGACTGCGGGTCGTTCGGCACGGCGTTCTTGTTCACGGTGATGCCGGCACGGCCCAGCGCCGCATCGGCTTCCTTGCCGGTGATGCCCTGCTTGATCAGGCTGAGCAGGAACAGGTGGTTGTCGGTGCCGCCGGAGACCACGTCGAAGCCACGATCCATGAACACCTGGGCCATGGCCTGGGCGTTCTTGATCACCTGAGCCTGGTACTCCTTGAACTCGGGCTCCAGCGCTTCCTTGAAGCACACCGCCTTGGCGGCGATCACGTGCATCAGCGGGCCGCCCTGGGCGCCGGGGAACACCGCGGAGTTGAGCTTCTTCTCGATCTCTTCGTTGGCCTTGGCCAGGATCAGGCCGCCACGCGGACCGCGCAGGGTCTTGTGGGTGGTGGTGGTGACCACGTCGGCGAAGGGGATCGGGTTCGGGTACAGGCCGGCCGCGACCAGACCCGCCACGTGCGCCATATCGACGAACAGGTAGGCACCAACCTTGTCGGCGATGGCGCGGAAGCGCGGGAAGTCGAGGGTCTTGGAGTAGGCGGAGAAGCCGGCGACTATCATCTTCGGCTTGTGCTCGACGGCCAGGCGCTCCACCTCGTCGTAGTCGATCAGCCCGGTGGCGGGATTCAGACCATACTGCACGGCGTTGTACAGCTTGCCCGAGGACGACACCTTGGCGCCGTGGGTCAGGTGGCCGCCATGGGCCAGGCTCATGCCGAGGATGGTGTCGCCGGCATTGAGCAGCGCCAGGTACACGGCGCTGTTGGCGGAGGAACCGGAGTGCGGCTGGACGTTGGCGAAGTCGGCGCCGAACAGCTCTTTGGCGCGATCGATGGCCAGTTGCTCGACCTTGTCGACGTACTCGCAGCCACCGTAGTAGCGCTTGCCCGGGTAGCCCTCGGCGTACTTGTTGGTCAGCCCGCTGCCCTGCGCTTCCATCACGCGCTGGCTGCAGTAGTTCTCCGAGGCGATCAGCTCGATATGCTCTTCCTGACGACGCTCTTCCTGGTCGATGGCGGCGAGCAACTCATCGTCGTAACCCTGGATCTGGTCCTGCTTGCTGAACATCTCGATCTCCCGGCAACCCGTCAGGGCCGCATCTGTGTTGGCGAAGCGCCCGCCGCGCTGGCTCGCGGAGCCATCGGCAAGGCGTCTGTTGGGATCGATTGTGCGAAATAGCCTGGGGGGTCATTTGCCTAATTACGACGTCAAAATGCTCAAACTGACCTGCCCCGAATCACGCGACGAGCGGTGACGGCGGCGCCTGGCGGCCCGGCGCCGGGAATGTCGCGCAGAGACAGGTGGCGCCCTGGGCCACGGCGCCGGGCTGGGGGCAATTCGGTGTAAGATCGCGTCATGCGCGCCGGGGGGGCCGAACGGGGTTGACCCGCCTCCCGCTGGCGAGGACCGGACAGGAGTACCAGATGAGCTACGCCGAATATCTGCAACCGCAAGCGCCTGCCTGCGGCACGCTGAAGACCTTCGGCTTCCTGTTGATCCCCAACTTCACCGCCATCGGCTTCGCCTCGGCCATCGAGACCCTGCGCATGGCCGGCCTGGCCGCCAGGCATCCGCTGTACCGTACCCTGCTGATCGCCGCCGACCAGGAACCGGTGCCGGCCAGCAACGGCATGCGCGTGCTACCGGACACTGGCTTCGAGCAGGCGCCGCCGCTGGACGCACTGTTCGTCGTCGGCGCCAACCCGATTCCGCAGAAATACGACCGTGCGCTGCTCGCCTGGCTGCGCCGGCTGGCCGAACAGGGCGTGCCGCTGGGCGGCATCTGCACCGGCAGCCACCTGCTGGCCTGCGCCGGCCTGCTCAAGGGCTACCGCTGCACCCTGCACTGGGAAGACATCGAGCAGGTGCAGGACAGGTTCCCGGGGATCATCATCTCCAACCAGCTGTACGAGCTGGATCGCGATCGCTACACCTGTTCCGGCGGCACCGCCGCGATGGACATGACCCTGCAGCTGGTCAGCCGCGAGCCCGGCGGCGCCGAGATCGCCAGTCGCGCCGCCGAACTGCTGCTGTGCGACCGGGTGCGCAACGCCCGCGACCAGCAGCGCATCCCGCTGCGGCAGAAGATCGGCAACGCCCAACCCAAGCTGAGCCAGATCGTGGCGATCATGGAGGCGAATCTGGAGGAACCGCTGGAACTGGAGGAGCTGGCGCAGCTCAACGAGGTGTCGGTGCGCCAGCTGGAGCGCCTGTTCCACAAGTACCTGGGGCGCAAGCCCAGCCAGTACTACCTGGAACTGCGCCTGAACCGGGCGCGCGAGTTGCTGCTGCGCAGCGATGCCCAGGTGCGCGACGTCGCCCTGGCCTGCGGCTTCGCCTCGCCGGCGCACTTCTCCAAGTGCTACAGCCGGCAGTTCGGCCTGTCGCCGCGCGGCGAGCGCAAGCAGAGCGGGATCGCGGTGCAGGAATAATCCCCCGCCCCGCGCGCGACTCAGGCCAGACGCGCCGCCATGCGCACCTTGCCGCGGGTCAGCAGGCTGACCGCCACGTAGCACAGCGACGAGGCCAGGCAACCGAGCAGCGGGCCCTCCACCCAGCCGATATCGCTGCTCAACAGCAGTCCGCCGCTGGTGAAGAAGCCGACCAGCATGGCCGCCAGCGCGCCGGCGACATTGCCGCGCCAGAAGGTGGAGATGAACACCGGGCCGATCATCGCCGCCAGCAGGGTGCCGGAGCCGAGGATGCCGAGCCAGGACAGCATGAACGGCGGCGCGTACATCATCATCAGCAACCCCAGCAGACCCAGCGCTACCACCGCGATGCGGTTGATGACCAGCGCATGCGGCGAGTCCGTCTCGGCATGCTTGTTCAGCGCCAGGCGCAGGTCGTGCGAGGTCGCCGAGGCCACGGTATGCAGCATGGAGTTGGCGGTGGACTTCATGGCGAAGATGATGAACAGGGTGATCAGCCCCTGCAGCGCCGGGTGCATGAAGGTCTGCAGGTACATCGGCATGGTGCTGTCGGGGTCGGCCAGTGGCGGACCGAAGGCACGCATGTACAGGCCGACCATGGGGATCAGGCTGAGCAGGCTGCCGAGAATGGCCACATAGATGCCGACCCTGTGCATCTTCACCTTGGGCCTGAAGGCCAGAAAGCGGATGGCCATATAGGGCAACACCGCGGTGAACAGGAAGGCATAGGGCAGCACCAGGAACACCGAGCCCTTGCTAGCGCCGTAGGGCGTAGCGGTGGCCGGATTGAGCAGGTTCGGGTCGATAGCATCGAGCCTGGCTTGCCACAGCCCCAGGTCGACGCTGGTGAACACCTGCAGCATGATCGCCAGCGCGGCCAGGGCCATGCCGCAGACCATCAGGGTGTCGGTCCAGGCCACCGCGGCCAGGCCGCCGAGCATGGTGTAGAGGATGATCACCGAGACCATCAGCCAGGCGCTGCTGGTCATCTCGATGTTCAGCCAGGACGCGCCGAGCATGCCCACCGCCTTGATCTGGCTGACCAGAAAGACCATCAGCAGGACGATGGTCATGACCGCCGCCACCCCCTGCAGCAGGCGCCCGCCGGCGCCGCCGCCATGGATCTGGCCGATGTACTCGGGGATGGTGTTGCTGCCCATGCACAGGGCGCGCTTCTGCATGTGATTGGCGAAGAACAGCACCGCGATCATCATCGCCGGGGCGAAGAAGAAGTTGCCCAGCAGCTCGATGGCGCCGAACTCGTAGGCCACCGCCGGCGAGCCCATGAAGCCCCAGCCGCTGAAGCCGGTGGCGACTATGGTGCTGGCGCCGACGAAGGCGCCCAGGCTGCGGCCGGCGAGCAGGAAGCCGCCTTCGTCGCTGTCCCTGACCTTGCGCGAGGAGAGAAAACCTATGCCGATCATCAACGCGAAGGTGACGATCAGCAGGGCCCAGTTGAACGCTTCATAGAAATCCATTGCACCTACTCCGTCGGTCGGGAGGTTTCGTGGGCGGCACGGCACACATAGGTGGCCGCCGCGATCAGGAACATGAGGATGTTGAGCGCTACGAAAAGCGTGAGTACCCAGGAACTCATAGGTGAGGCCTCTTGTTGTCGTTATGGGCGACCCGCAGGGCGGGGTGGGGCCGGCCGCAGGACGCGGCCGGCGCCTCTCAGACGGCGGGCTGAGCGATCACCGCTTCGGCGCGCAGAGCCTTGGTCAGGCTCAGGCACATCAGCAGCATGATCAGCGAGAACGGCAGGGCGCCGGCGATGGCCGCGGTCTGCAGGGTGGCCAGCGAGGCGGTGCCGCCGGCGACCAGCAGCACGCCGGCCACCACGCCCTGCTGCGCGCCCCAGAACACCCGATGGCGCTTGGCCGGGTGGATGCCGCCATGGGACATGATGGTGGTCAGCACCAGGGTGGCGGAGTCGGCCGAGGTGATGAAGTAGGTGGCCACCAGCAGGGTGCCCAGCCACAGCGCCAGGGTGCCGAGGCCCTCGAGCGCCATGCTGTCCACGGTGGCGAAGAAGGCGCTGGCGACGTCCTGGGACACCGCGGCGGCGACCCCGCCCTGGTCGAACAACTCGTGGCTCATGGCGGTGCCGCCGAACGCTGCGATCCACACGAAGGTCATCAGCGACGGCACCAGGATCACCCCTAGGATGAACTCGCGGATGGTCCGCCCACGGGAAACCCGGGCGATGAACACGCCGACGAAGGGCGCCCAGGACAGCCACCAGCCCCAGTAGAACACCGTCCACCAGCCCTGCCAGCTGGACTTCCAGCCCTCCCAGGCGCCCGGGTCCTGGCGGCTGGCGTCCATCCAGAAGCTCATCTCGATGAAATGCGCCAGGTAGTCGCCGGTGGCGTCGACCAGCGACATGATCAGGTAGCGGCTCGGCCCCCAGATGAAGAAGAACAGGATCAGCACGAAGCTCAGCCAGATGTTCAGCTCGCTGAGCCGCTTGATCCCGCGGGTCACGCCGGAAACCGCGGACAGCACGGCGATCAGGGTGATGCCGCCGATCAGGCTGAGCTGCACCAGGATCGAGCTGTCCAGACCGAGCAGACGGTTGAGGCCGGCGTTGATCTGCTGCGCGCCGAGACCCAGCGAGGTGGCGACGCCAAAGATGGTGGCGAGGATCGCCAGGATGTCCACCGCATGGCCGAGCGGGCCGTCCATCAGGCGGCCGAACAGCGGGCGCAGGGTGGAGCGGATGGTCAGCGGCAGGTTCTTGCGGAAGGCGGCGTAGGCCAACGCCAGGGCGACGATGCAGTAGATCGACCAGGCATGCAGGCCCCAGTGGAAGAAGGTGATGCGCATGGCGCTTTCCGCCGTCGCGGCGTTCATGCTGCCGTCGCTGAAGGGGTTGCCCTGCAGATGGAACATCGGCTCGGCGATGCTCCAGAAGATCAGGCCGATGCCCTGCCCGGCAGAGAACACCATGGCGAACCAGGAGAAGTAGCCGAACTCGGGCCGCTCGTCCTGGCGTCCCAGGCGGATGCGGCCGAAGCGGCTGAAGGCCAGCCAGGCGTTGAAGAACAGGAACAACGCGGCGATCAGCACGTAGTACCAGGTGAAGTAGTAGGTGATGCCGCTGCGCACCCGGTCGAACAGCAGCGCCGCCTGTTCCTGGAACAGCAGCAGGCCGGCCACCACCGCCACTATCACCAGCAGCGAACCGAGGGTGACCACGGGGTTGAGGCCCTTGAGCCAGGCGCTCTCGGATATGTCCACGCCAGCCTCCTGTGGCGGCCCGGCGAAGGTTGATGAGGGTTCCGCCACGCATTGGTGCGCTTTCATGATGCTAGCCTCTCGATCATTCTTGTCATTGTCGGAATCAGTGGGCGAAGTCATGCGGCTGTCGCGTCTGCAGCATCAGGGGACGTTCTCGAACGCCTCGCCGACCGCCTTGGCGATACCCTCCACGCACACCTCGAGAATCAGCTCGCCCTTCTCGCGGCTGGCGCCACGGGCGGAAGACAGCGTGCCGGGGGCCGGGGTGCGCGAAGGATCGATGGGATAGAGGTCGTAGGGCGGGAAGGTCGCCGGCGGATGGTCCACCACGCGGCTCATGTCTACCCGCTGCGGGTAGAGGGCGAGCATCAGCGAGGTTTCGAAGACGCCGCCATGCTCGATGTCCCAGCCGAGGAAGCCGTCCGGGTAGAGCTGGGCGATCACCTGCGGATCCTTGACGAAGTCCCAGTAGGACAGCAGCACCACGCGGAAGTCGTCGATGCCGGCGTAGCGCAGCTCGCGCAGACCGAGGTCGATGCCTTCGACGAGGAACATGGCGTTCTCGTAGTGGCCGTTCATCAGCACCAGGTGGCGTACGCCGTGCCGCCCGAGCTCGCGGATGATGTCCAGCACCGTGTGGCTGAGGGTGGCCCCGTCCAGGCTGGTGGTGCCGGGGAAATGGTTGCCGCCGCCGGACTTCTGCTGCGACTTGTAGCCGTATGGCAGAGCCGGCAGCACCAGGCCGCCGATACGCTGGGCGACGCGCTGGCTGACCGCGGTGGGCAGCAGCACGTCGACATCCATACACAGGTGGTGGCCGTGCTGCTCCAGGGCGCCGACCGGCAGGAACAGCACCCGCTGACCATCGGCCACCAGGGCTTCGTATTCTTTCCAGCTCAGTTCGCCGACGAACACGCTGTCATTCATTAAGTGACCTCCTGGTCACCTGCCGGCGGCAGGCGACCCTAAAGGGGCCGTGCCCGACGGGGCACGGCGGTGACTGTGGCTATTTACGGATGATGTTGCGCTCCGGGCCGTAGGGGAACTTGGTGATGTTCTCCGCACCCTGCTCGTTGACGATGAGGATGTCGTGCTCGCGGTAGCCGCCGGCGCCGGGCCGGCCTTCGGGCAGCATGATCATCGGCTCCATCGACACCACCATGCCCGGCTCCAGCACCGTGTCGATGTCCTCGCGCAGCTCCAGCCCAGCCTCGCGCCCGTAGTAGTGGCTGAGGGTGCCGAACGAGTGGCCGTAGCCGAAGGTGCGGTACTGTAGCAGGTCGTGACTGAGGAAGATCTCGTTCAGCTCCTTGGCGATGTCGCTGCAGCGTGCGCCGGGCTTGATCAGCTTGAGGCCGGCCTCGTGTACTTCGACGTTGGCCAGCCACAGGCGCAGGTGGTCGTCGGAGCAATGGTCGAGGAACAGGGTGCGCTCCAGCGCGGTGTAGTAGCCGGCGATCATCGGGAAGCAGTTGAGGCTGAGGATGTCGCCCTTGTTCACCTTGCGCGTGGTCACCGGGTTGTGCGCGCCGTCGGTGTTGATGCCGGACTGGAACCAGGTCCAGGTGTCCATCAACTCGACGTCCTCGAAGGTCTCGGCGATGGCGCGGACCATGGCCTGGGTAGCGTGCAGGGCCACCTCGTACTCCGGCACCTGGTCGCGCAGGGCCTCGACCACCGCCGCGCCGCCGATGTCGGCGATGCGTGCGCCGTGGCGGATCATCACGTGCTCCTCGGCGGACTTGATCATGCGCATGCGCATGCAGGGCGCGGCGACGTCAACCAACTCGGCATCCGGATAGCGGGCGGCCAGCTTGTCGCGGTTCTGCAGGTTCAGGTGGTCGAACTCGATGCCGATGCGCCGCGCGCGTGGCAGCGCCTGCTGGATGGCGACGAAGTAGTTGTCGCGCTGCCAGTCGGTGTAGACGATGTTGTCGGTACCCACGGTGCGGCGCCAGGGCTGGCCGCCGTCGATATTGGCGCTGATGCTGACCACGTCGTCCTGGGTCACCACCAGGGCGTAGGGGCGGCCGAAGGAGCAGTAGAGGAAGTCCGAGTAGTAGTTGATGTTGTGGTACGAGGTGAAGATCGCCGCGTCGATATTCTCGGCCGCCAGGTGGGCGCGCAGCTTGGCATGACGGTTGGCGTATTCCTGGGCGGTGAACGTCGATTTGACCTTTTCGCCGTTCCGGATCCGAAGCGTTTGGGGCATCTGCATGGCGTGAATCCCTTTGCTGTCTGGGGTAAGGCGACCGGCCGGTTTGGCGGGTCGTTGCAGAGGATTGCAACAGATGCCCGGCGCGAACTTTTGTACGATTCCGACCCGAAGTTGGTCAGATCCGCTGCGGTGGATGCTCCCCCTCCCCCGCGGCGTCCGAGCGGGCGATCACAGGCCGAAAGGGCTATGCCGCAGTTGCCTGTCGATGCGCCGATTTCGCTCGTTCAGGAGCGCACGTATTGGTGATCGTGCAGCGAACGTCGCGAAATGATTGCGCTGCTGCAGGGCGTTCAATCGCTGGAATAAAAAGAGGCCCGAGCCGCGCTGCCAGCACGGTCGGGCCTCGAAAGAGCGACAGTAGGGGATGTCGTCGTTCAGTGCAGCACGGCCTCCGCCAAGTGACTCGGCCGCTCGCTGCTGGGGGCCAGGCCGAAATGCTCGCGATAGCAACGCGAGAAGGTCTGCGCCGAAAGGAAACCGCAAGCGGCCGCCACCTCGATCACGCTGAGGCGGGTGCGGCGCAGCAACTGGCGCGCGCGCACCAGGCGCAGACGCAGGTAGTAGCGCGCCGGCGAGCACTGCAGGTGCTTCTCGAACAACCGCTCCAGCTGACGCCGCGACAGCGCGACGAACCCCGCCAGCTGGCCGAGTTCGAGCGGCTCCTCGAGGTTGGCCTCCATCAGGCCGATGACCTCACGCAGCTTCGGGCTGAGTGCGTCGCCGCACAGGTGCGGCGGCAACTGCGCCGGGAGCGGCTCGCAGCGGACCAGCTCGAACGCCAGGGTCTCGGCGATCGCCCTGAGCAGCACCTGGCCATGCCGGCCGGCGATCAGCTGCAGCATCAGCTCCAGGCCGGCTCCACCGCCGGCGGCGGTAGCGCGGTCGCGATCGACGACGAAGGGCCGGGCGCTCAGCGCCACGCCGGGAAACGCACGCTGCAGGTCCACCCGGCAGCGCCAGCTGGTGCTGCACTGGTAGCCCTCGAGCAGCCCCGCGCGGGCCAGCGTCAAGCTGCCGCTGCCGAGCGCGCCGAGAAACAGCCCGGGGCGCGCCTGCGCCTGCAGGTAGCGCTCCAGCTCGGGCCACGCGCCGTCCTGCACACCATCGCTGCCGCAGAGGATCAGGCCGTGCCATTGCCCCCCGCCAGTGGCGGCGCCATCCGGAGTTACCCACATGCCGTTGCTGGCGCGCAGCGGCCGACCGTCCAGGCTCAGCGTCTGCCAGCGGTACAGGCTGCGTCCGGCCAACTGGTTGGCCAGGCGCAACGGTTCCAGCGCGGCGGCCAGCGCCACCAGGCTGAACTGCTCGACCAGCAGGAAGCCGATCGATTCCACGGCGGCAACGGCCGGCACCTTCTCGAAGCTGGTCATTCGGGCGATCCTCGATAGCGTCGTCGGAAGGGAAGTCAGCACTCGACCTGGCTCACCGCCAGGCCGCCGCGCGAGGTTTCCTTGTACTTGTCGTGCATGTCGGCGCCGGTGTCGCGCATGGTGCGGATCACCCGGTCCAGCGAGATGTGGTGCTCGCCATCGCCGCGCAGGGCCATCTGCGCCGCGTTGATCGCCTTCACCGCGGCGATCGCGTTGCGCTCGATGCACGGCACCTGCACCAGCCCGCCGACCGGGTCGCAGGTCAGACCCAGGTTGTGCTCCAGGCCGATCTCGGCGGCGTTCTCCAGCTGTTCCGGGCTGGCACCGAGCACCTCGGCCAGCCCCGCCGCGGCCATGGCGCAGGCCGAGCCCACCTCGCCCTGGCAACCGACCTCGGCACCGGAAATCGAGGCGTTCTTCTTGCACAGGATGCCCACCGCCGCCGCGGCCAGCAGGAAGTCGACCACGTCGGCGTCGCTGGCGTCCGGGTTGAAGCGCATGTAGTAGTGCAGCACCGCCGGGATGATCCCCGCCGCGCCGTTGGTCGGCGCGGTGACCATGCGCCCGCCCGCGGCGTTCTCCTCGTTGACCGCCAGGGCGTAGAGGTTGACCCACTCCATGGCGCTCATGGTGCTGCCGATCACGTTGGGCTTGCCCAGCTCCTGCAGGCTGCGGTGCAGCTTGGCCGCACGCCGGCGCACCTTGAGCCCGCCGGGCAGGATGCCTTCCTCGGTCAGACCATGGGCGACGCAGTCCTGCATGGCCTGCCACAGCTGCATCAGGCCGGCGCGGATGTCGGCCTCGCTGCGCCAGGCCTTCTCGTTTTCCAGCATCAGCTGCGACACGCGCAGGCCGTGCCGGCGGCACAGGCTCAGCAGCTCGGCGCCGCTGGAGAAGTCGTAGGGCAGCTGGGTGTGATCCTGGTCCAGCACCCCGCTGGCCGCCTGCGCGGCATCGACGACGAAGCCGCCGCCCACCGAGTAGTAGGTGTCGGCATGCAGTTCGCCGGCCGCATCGAAGGCGATCAGGCTCATGGCGTTGGGGTGATACGGCAGGTTCTCGTCGAGCAGGCGCATGTCGCGCGCCCAGTCGAAGTCGATCGCCAGGCGGTTGTCCAGCAGCAGGCTGTTGCTTTCACGCAGGGCGGCGATGCCCGGGGCGATCTGCGCCGGATCGATGCGATCCGGCCACTCGCCCATCAGGCCCATGATCACCGCGGTGTCGCTGCCGTGGCCGACGCCGGTGGCCGACAGCGAACCGTACAGGCGCACCTCGATGCGCTGCACGCGCTCCAGCACGGCGCGCTCGCGTAGTGCCTCGACGAACAGCGCGGCGGCGCGCATCGGCCCCACCGTGTGCGAGCTGGAAGGCCCGATGCCAATCTTGAACAGGTCGAATACGCTGATGGCCACCACAGGACTCCTCGGCTCGAACGCGCCAGGGGGCGCAGTGCGGCAGATTGTCCGATGTCGCTGCGCGGCAAATTTGTTCAGCTTCGACGCGAAAGTGTTCAGAGTCGCCCCGCCGACCTACCCACAGGAGTGGTGGATCAAGCTGTGGATAAGCTCTGCGTAGCCGGCGCCAGGCCAGAGGCGCCAAGGCCTCCGAGAGATCGGATGTTTATTGAGCGATATCAATGAGTTAATCGCTCAGACCATGCACAGATACTGTGCATGGGGCTGTGCATAAGCTGTGGCCAGCAGGCGCCAGACCTTGCCTGCTCTGGCTTTGCAGCGACTGAGCGAGAAATGGCCAGTGCGTCGGCCGCCCGACTTATCCACTCGCGACACCCGGCGCGTGGGCGCGACGCGGTGGACTATGCACAGAAGCTGTGGAGGAAACTGTGCATAGGCTGTTCGACCCCGGCCAGGGCCCAGGCCCCACAAGGCCTCCCGCAAATCGATTAAAAACCGAGCAGAATCAAATAGATATAACCGGCTTGTGCACAAATGCTGTGCATCGTCCTGTGCACAGCCTGTGGGCACGTCGCGCCAGGCCAGGAGCCCCGCGCCCCAGGCGGCGGCGCGCGTTATTTGTTCAATCCGGGTTCGGCTTGATGCGGCTGCTGCAGGTACCGGTGACCTTGGTCATGCGCTCCTGCAACGCCGCATCGGCCGGGGACTGGCGGCTGAGTGACTGTATCTCGGACTCGCTGAACTCGCCGCTGACCTGTTCGGCGGCGCAATCGCAATAGGCCTCCAGCTGCGGCTGCTCGTAGCCCGCCGGGGCGCCGTTGATGCATTCCTGGATGAACTCGCTCCTGGCCTGCGAGGACCACTCCGCCGCGGACAGCGGCAGGGCGACGGCCAGCGGCAGGGCGAGGGCGAGCAGATGGCGATGGTTCATAAGGGACTCCTTTTGATGGCGAAGGACCGTTAGCGGCGCGGTGCCGGACGGCAAACCGCCGCCCTGGAGTTGTGAACCCTGCACGGCGCAGGGAGTTCCGGCTATTTGCCCAACGGCCACGTCCGCACTGGTGCGGCACTGCGCATCGATACAACAAGTTGTCGCCCTGACGGCCCCGGGCCAGGGCCGGCGCGGAGTAAAGTAGCGCGATCTGCCGGTGCGCCCTGCCGGTCCCGCTCGAGAAGGAACGCCCCATGCCCGAAAATGCCCAGCAATTTGCCAGCGACAACTACTCCGGCATCTGCCCGGAGGCCTGGGCCGCCATGGCCGAGGCCAACCAGGGTCATCAGCGCGCCTACGGCGACGACGAGTGGACCGCCCGCGCCGCCGACCATTTCCGTCGCCTGTTCGAGACCGACTGCGAGGTGTTCTTCGCCTTCAACGGCACCGCCGCCAACTCCCTGGCCCTGGCCTCGCTGTGCCAGAGCTACCACAGCGTGATCTGCTCGGAGACCGCCCACGTCGAGACCGACGAATGCGGCGCCCCGGAGTTCTTCTCCAACGGTTCCAAGCTGCTGCTGGCGCGCAGCGCGGACGGCAAGCTGACGCCCGAGGCGATCCGCGAGGTAGCGCTCAAGCGCCAGGACATTCACTACCCCAAGCCGCGCGTGGTGACCCTGACCCAGGCCACCGAGGTCGGCACCGTGTATCGCCCGGACGAGGTGCGTGCGATCAGCCAGACCTGCAAGGAGCTGGGGCTGAACCTGCACATGGACGGCGCGCGCTTCTCCAACGCCTGCGCCTTCCTCGGCTGCAGCCCGGCCGAGCTGACCTGGAAGGCCGGCGTCGACGTCCTGTGCTTCGGCGGCACCAAGAACGGCATGGCGGTTGGCGAGGCCATCCTGTTCTTCAACAAGGCCCTGGCCGAGGACTTCGACTATCGCTGCAAGCAGGCCGGTCAGCTGGCCTCGAAGATGCGCTACCTGTCGGCGCCCTGGGTCGGCCTGCTGCAGGACGACGCCTGGCTGCGCTATGCCGGCCACGCCAACCGCTGCGCCCAGCTGCTGGCCAGCCTGGTGGCGGACGTACCCGGCGTCAGCCTGATGTTCCCGGTTCAGGCCAACGGCGTGTTCCTGCAGCTGTCGGAGCCGGCCATCGCCGCGCTGACCGCCCGCGGCTGGCGCTTCTACACCTTCATCGGCGCCGGCGGCGCGCGCTTCATGTGCAGCTGGGATACCGAGGAGACGCGCGTGCGCCAGCTGGCCGCCGACATCCGCGAGGTGATGAGCGCCTGACGCCCGGCTCACGCCGGCGGCTACATCTTCCAGCGCAGGTTGAAGGCGATGTTGTTGGCGTTGCTGCTGTCGCTGAACACCCCGTTGTAGTCGATGTCGAGGACGATGTTCGGGGTGATCGAATAATCGGCGTTGAGCTCGACCAGGAAGCTGTTGCGCGGCAACTCGGTGCCCAGCACGCGGAACCGGTCGCCGCCCTCCAGCTGCAGGTCCAGCTCCGGGCGCAGGTCGCCATTGATCTGCCGCCAGGTGAACGAGCCGTTGAGCAGCAGGTCGCGCTCGGCCAGCTGGAACAGCTGCTGGCCGCGCACGCCGAGGCTGCTGCTGAGCAACTCGTTGCGCTGGCTGTCCGCAGATAGCGCGGCGGCCCCGCCCTTCTCGCTGAAGCTGTCGCCGCGCTGGTCGATCAGCAGCAGGCCGACGAAGGGCTCGACATAGGCCGGCTCGCCGAACTTCAGGTGCCAGGCGAGCTCGCCGAAGCCCTGCGCGGTGTTGACGTCGTACTGGCGGGTCAGCCGCTGCGGGCCATCGATCAGGCGCACGTCGCGCCGGCTGTCGATCTGGTGCTGGCTGTAGCCGCCGCCACCGAATAGCTTGAGGATGCCGCGCGACAGCTGGAAATCGCGGCCACCGTAGAGGGCGTAGCGGTAGCTGTCCGAGTCGGCCTTGGCGTCGCGCGAGTCGACATCCAGCTGCTCCTGGCCGTAGCCGAAGGCACCGCCCAGGCGCCAGTCGCCGTAAACCGGCCAGTCGCCGCCGAGCAGCATGCTCTCGTGATCCTGGATGATCTCGCCGGCGTTGCCGTCGTCATCGATGCGCTGGCGACCGCCGCCCACCTGCACCCAGTAGGGCAGCGCGCGCTCCGGCGCGGCGAGGTTGCGGCGCAGGTTGCCCAGCGGCGCACGCGACAGGTTGAGGTCGTCGAACAGCACCGACGAGGCGATACTGGCGTGGGCGTCGCCGGACAGCCTGTTGAAGGTGTCGGCCACCTCGTCCTCGCCCAGGTCGAGCAGGGTGCGGTAGACCTCGTTGTCCTG
Organism: Pseudomonas sp. SP16.1; assembly: GCF_052682975.1. Lineage (NCBI taxonomy): Bacteria > Pseudomonadati > Pseudomonadota > Gammaproteobacteria > Pseudomonadales > Pseudomonadaceae > Pseudomonas > Pseudomonas sp. SP16.1. The sequence continues at coordinate 4,913,624 of NZ_JBQYFZ010000001.1, read as the reverse complement.
GTCGAGGCTCTCGGCGGCCTCGGCGAAGGCGCGCTGGTTGGGCGTACGCGCCAGGCTGGTGAAGCTGATGTCGTTGCGCGTCAGGGTCAGGGTGACGTCGCTGCCGTCGTAGCTCAGGCTGGGGTCGAGAAAGGCCAGGTTGGAGCTGACGCTGTCGAACTGGCCGCTCAGCTGGCCGGCACTGAGGATGCTGTAGCTGGTGCTCGGCGCATAGGTGCCGTTTTCCGCCAGCACCTGCACCGTGCCGGCCAGGCTGGCCGGGCCGCTGGCCACCACCCGGTCGGCATTGCCGGCCGCATCGGTCTCCACCTGGTAGACCGAACCCGGGTCGAAGACCAGGTCGCCATCGACATTCAGCGTGCCGATGGAAGTGCCCGGCGCCAGGATGCCGCCGTTGGCGAGCTGCACGCTGCCGACGGTGCCGGTGCCGCCCAGGATGCCGCCGCCGAGTACCCGGATATCGGCGAGCAGCGAGCCGTTGACTGCCAGGGTGCCGCCGCGTACCTCGGCGCTGCCGGCCTCCTCGCTGGAGCCGGAGAGGCTGCTGCTGCCGGTCAGCTCGAGCAGGCCGGCGCCATCCTTGACGAAGGTGCCCGAGCCGGAAAGGACGCCGGCGAAGCGGGTATCGCTCGCCTGGTCGACCGTCAGCGTGCTCATGATCTGGATGGCACCGCCGCTGCCGGCCAGGCTGGACATCTGCAGGTCGAAGCTGGACAGCTCCAGGGTGCCGCCGTTGACGGTATAGGCCGTGGCATTGGGCAGCGCGCCCTCCACCGCCCCGGCCAGGGTGCCGCCCTCGAGCACCGTGCCGCCGCTGTAGCCGTTGGCCGCAGCGAGCAGCAACAGTCCGTCGCCCGTCTTGATCAGCGCCCCGCTACCGCCGATGGCGCTGCCGAGGACGACGAAGTTGCCGTTGGTATCGAACACGCCGCCGTTGGGGCCCAGTGGCGCGAGGCGATCGGAGATGTCGAAGCCGTTGTCCACCGCCCATTGCAGGCCGCCGCCGTTGAGGGTCAGCGCACCGCTGCCGAGGCCGCTGGGATCGCTGAAATTGATCAGCCCCTGCTCGACGATCAGCGCGCCGGCGAAACTGGAATTGAAGCCACTGAGCGTCAAAACCCCGCTGCCGCGTTTGATCAACGCGGAGTCCACGCCGCCAATCAGGGAGCCGGACAGCTCGGTGGACAGGTCGTTGCCGCCGACGGCGAGTCGCACCGCGTCAAGCTCGAAGATCCCGTCGCCCTCGATGGAACCGGCCGAGAGGTTGCCGTCGTCGTTCGGCCCGGTGCCGGCGAACCTGACGAAAGCGCCGTTCTCGGCGATCAGCCGGGCATTGCCCGCGGTACTCCGCTCGGAAAAGCTCAGCTGGCTGTAGTAGTCGCTCACGCGAATCTCGGCATTGCCGGCGCTGCTCTGTCCCGAGAAGGAGATGCTGCCGAACTCGACGCTGAGCCTGGCGTTGCCGGCCGTACTCTGCCCGAGGAACTGCGTGTCGCCGACTATGCTGGCGTTGGCGGCGCTGCTGCGCCCGTCGAAGATGGTCTGGCCGCCATCGCTGTTGCTGATGGTTGCGGAGCCGGCGTTGCTGTCGTCGAGGAAATAGGTGGCGAAATTGTCGCTGGGATTGCTGATGCCGGCGCTGCCGGCGCTGCTGTCGTCGCGGAAGTTGATGTCCTGCTCCAGCGCGCTGCTGTCGAGCGTGCCCGAGGCGGTGTCATTGCCGGTGAAGTCCAAGGCCCAGGCGGTCGCCGAGGCCAGCGACGCGAACACAAGCAAGCCGCGACGCGAAACGCGTCCTAGCGTAACGGAATCCATTGCCGCTCCTCCCCCTGCCATACCAGGCGAACGGCTCACGCAGGGCGAGCCGGGTTCTCAGGAGCGGACTGCAACCAGACCCGTTACGCGGGCACGGCGGCCGGCGCACGGCTGGTAACGTCCTGACAGTTGCAGCAAGACTAGCCAAACCACGGCCAACCGCCAGCAACCCGGGGCGCTCGAAACCTGGAAAGCCGAGCGCCCTGACGGGCGGCCTACGGACGCGCCGATGGCGCGTGGAGATGCATTCAGTAATCGATCGCCACGTCACCCTTCGGCACGCTGCAGCAGGACAGGATGTAGCCCTCGGCCACGTCCTCGTCGGTGATGCCGCCGTTGTGCTCCATCTCCACCTCGCCGGAGGTCTTGAGCACCTTGCAGGTACCGCAGATGCCCATGCCGCAGGCCTTGGGGATGTGCAGGCCGAGCTTGGCCGCGGCGGCGTGCACGGTCTCGCCGGGGGCAACGCGGATGCTCTTGCCGGTGCTGACGAACTCCACCTGGTGCAGGTCGGCCAGCGGTAGCTCCGGCGCCTCGGCCGCTTCGGCGGCCAGCTCCTTGACCTCCTGGCGGATCTCCGGCGGCGTCGGGCCGAAGGCCTCCTCGTGGTAACGGCTCATGTCGAAGCCGTTGCCCTGCAGCAGGTGCTTGATCGCGCTCATGTAGGGGGTCGGGCCGCAGCAGAAGATCTCGCGCTCCATGAAGTCCGGGGCGATCAGCTCGAGCATGCGCTGATTGAGATAGCCGCGGTAACCGGCCCAGGCCTCGCCCAGGCCGTGCTTCTCGCAGATCAGGTGCAGGCTGAAGTTGTTGATCCGCGAGGCCATGTGCTCCAGCTCGCGGTGGTAGATGATGTCCTTGGGCGAACGGGCGCTGTGGACGAAAACCATGTCGACGTTGGCGTTGGTGTCGAAGAACCAGCGTGCCATGGACATCACCGGGGTGATGCCGACGCCGCCGGAGAGGAACAGCACGCGCTCGGCGGGAAAGTCGATGGCGTTGAACATCCCCACCGGGCCGTGCACCGGCAGCTCGTCGCCCTCGTTGAGGTTGTCGTGCAGCCAGTTCGAGACCTTGCCGCCCGGCACCCGCTTGATGGTGATGGAGAAGCTGTAGGGCACCGACGGCGAGCTGGAGATGGTGTAGGAGCGCATGATCGGCTGACCGTCGATCTCCAGCTCCAGGGTGACGAACTGCCCCGGCTTGAAGAAGAACAGCACCGGCTGCTCGGCCATGAAACAGAAGGTCCGCACGTCCCAGGTTTCCTGGATCACCTTGACACAGCGCACCAGGTGGCGGCCATTGGTCCAGGTCTGGGTGTTAACCGGATTGAGGAAGGCGTTGGTGGTCATGAACGGCTCTCCACGCGGCCGGACATCGGCCTATATGGCGCCGATTGTGCGAAAGGCCGCGGGGCGTCACTTACCTGCCAGCGACATCGACATGCTTATCGCGACCTGCCGCTTGGCACGGGGCCTGGAGCGTCGGAAACGCATCCGGCCATGTCGCCCATGGATAAGGTTTCGCGGCGCGCCGACTCCACACTCCGCCTCAGATGGACCACAACAGATCGCGCCACGCATCGCGCCGATTCAAGGCGACGCAGCGGCCGACGAACGCCTTGCGTCATACACCGTATCAGCCACATATACGGCTGCCGCCCACGCGCCAGCCACGAGGAGTCACTGATGGACTGCACCCATAACCTGAGCCTGGGCGACCCGCTGGAGCCCGCACGCAAGGCCACCGCCCGCATGCTGCACGAGCGTGAACGCACCTTTTCGCTGCCGCAACCCTTCTACAACGACGAGCGCCTGTTCCAGATCGACATGCAGGAGATCTTCCACAAGGAGTGGCTGATCGCCGGCATGACTTGCGAGATCCCGGCCAAGGGCAACTTCATCACCCTGCAGCTCGGCGACAACCCGATCCTCGTCGTGCGCGGCGCCGAGGGCCAGATCCATGCCTTCCACAACGTCTGCCGCCACCGCGGCTCGCGTCTGTGCGTGAGCGACAAGGGCAAGGTCGCCAAGCTGGTCTGCCCCTACCACCAGTGGACCTACGAGCTGGACGGCCGCCTGCTGTTCGCCGGCACCGAGATGGGCGCGGACTTCAAACTCAGCGACTACAACCTCAAGCCGGTTCACTGCAAGAGCGCCGGTGGCTTCATCTTCATCAGCCTGGCGGAAAACCCGCCGGCGATCGACGAATTCCTCGCCGGCCTGGCTCACTACATGGAGCCGTACGACATGGAGAACACCAAGGTCGCGGTGCAGAGCGTGATGTCGGAGAAGGCCAACTGGAAGCTGGTGCTGGAGAACAACCGCGAGTGCTACCACTGCAACGGTTCGCACCCGGAACTGCTCAACACCCTGCTGGAATGGGACGACACCAACGACCCGCGTGCGACCCAGGAATTCAAGGATCACGTCGCCGAATGCGCCGCCGCCTGGGAGGCGGAGAAGATTCCTTACGTGCACGCCGGCTTCGGCCTGCGCAACCGCATCGTGCGCATGCCGCTGCTCAAGGGCACCGTGTCCATGACCATGGACGGCAAGCAGGGCTGCAAGAAGCTGATGGGCCGGATCAAGAACCCGGACCTGGGCTCCATGCGCATCCTCCACCTGCCGCATTCGTGGAACCACTGCATGGGCGACCACCTGATCAACTTCACCGTGTGGCCGATCAGCGCCCAGGAGTCGGTGGTGATCACCAAGTGGCTGGTGCACAAGGACGCGGTGGAAGGCGTCGACTACGACGTCGAGCGCCTGCGCCAGGTGTGGGACGCCACCAACGACCAGGACCGTCGCCTCGGCGAGGAGAACCAGCGCGGCATCAACTCCACCGCCTACCAGCCCGGCCCGTACTCCAAGACCTACGAGTTCGGCGTGGTCAACTTCCTCGACTGGTACAGCGAGCGCATGCTCAACAACCTCGGCGACACTCCGGCGCAAGCGCTGCGCGAGGTGTCGGGCGAGTGATGTCGCTCAGCCTGCTGCTGGTGATCGGGCTGGCGGCCTACGGGCTGCTGGCCTGTAGGCCGACCAGGTAGCCGGGCGGGGTATCGCTCAGCGCCTCGACAAGGAAGTCGACGAACACCCGCACCTTGGCCTGTAGCTGCCGGCGGGAGGGATAGACGGCGTATAGCTGCGTTTCCATCATCTGCCAGTCTTCCAGCAACGCCTGCAGCCGGCCGCTCTCCAGGTCGTCCCGCACATAGGCTTCAGGAACCAGGCTGACGCCGTGGCCCGCACGCAGCGCGGCACACAGCGCCAGGCTGGAATTGACCCGATAGCGCCCCCGCACTTCGACCCGCCGGCTCTCCTCGCCACGCTGAAAGAGCCACTCCTTGGCATGTCCGGACAGGGAGAACTGCACGCACTCCATGGCCTGCAGGTCCTCCGGCGTCACAGGCACGCCGTGCTTGCGCAAGTAGCCCGGAGCGGCACAAAGCACATGGCGCAGCGTCAGCAGCGGGCGCGCGACGAGGCTCGAATCTTCCAGACGATCGCTACCGCGAATTGCCAGGTCGAAGCCCTCGCCGATCAGATCGACACGACGATCATCCAGCTGCAGATCCAGCGCCAGCCCGGGATAGCGCGCGAGAAAGCGGGGGATGACATCGGCGAGGCAGACCAGGCTGAACGACATTGGCGCACTGACACGCAAGGTACCGCTCGGAGTGCTCTGCATGGCCCCCAGCAAGCTGTCGGCCTCGTGCAGATCATCGAGGATCCGGGCGACCTGCTGGTAGTAGTGCAGGCCGGCCTCGGTCAGGCTCATGCGCCGCGTCGTGCGATTGAGCAGGCGCACCGCGAGATGCGCCTCCAGTTCGCCGATGTTCTTGCTCACGGCCGCGGCCGAGAGCTTCAAGTAGCGCGAGGCCGCGGCAAAGCTGCCGCGCTCGACCACCTGGCGGAACACGACGAGAGCGGTAAGACGATCCATCCATTATCAACCATTGGTAAATAGTCATTACACAATAGCTTGGATTATCAACTCAATGTCGGATAACTAACCTGTCGATCACCATCAGCGACAGGAATCCGCCATGACCCACCCCCTACTCACCGCCATCGAACAACGCAGCTCGGTCAATCACTTCGACCCGCAATACCGCCTGGACGATGCCAGCGTCGAGGCCCTGGTTGCCTGGGCTGGCCGCGCGCCCAGCGCGTTCAACCTGCAGAACTGGCGCTTCGTCGCCGTACGCAGCGAGGCCGGCAAGCAACGCCTGCGCGAGCTGGCCTGGAACCAGGCCAAGGTCAGCGAGGCCGCGGTAACCTTCATCGTCTGCGGCGTGCTGCCACGCGCCGACTCGCTTGGCGAGCGCCTGTCCCCCTCGGTGACCGCCGGCTTCATGCGCGCCGACCTGGTGACGGCCTGGCAGTCCAGCGCCACGCAGATGTACGCCGACGTTCCGCACAGCCGCCGCGACGAGGCGATCCGCAGCGCCACCTTTGCCGCCTCGACCCTGATGCTTGCCGGCCAGGCGCTGGGCCTGGCGGCCAGCCCCATGAGCGGCTTCGACATCAGTGGTGTCAGCCATGCCTTTGCCCTGCGCGAAGATGAGATCCCCGCGATGTTGGTGACCATGGGCAAGGCTCAGGCCAACAACTGGCCGCAGAAGCCACGCCGACCGGTCCACGAAATACTGGAACTGGCATAGGGCAACAGCATGAATCGACACGCCGACCTGCTGCTCACTGCCCTGGCGCCGACAGTCTGGGGCAGTACCTATGTGGTCACCACCTTGCTGCTGCCACCCGACTATCCCCTGACCATGGCCCTGCTGCGCGCCCTGCCGGCCGGCCTGTTGCTGCTGCTCCTGGTACGCCAGATGCCGCGCAGAAGCTGGTGGCCGCGCGTGCTGTTGCTCGGCGCGCTCAACTTCTCTCTGTTCTGGGCCATGCTGTTCGTCGCCGCCTATCGCCTGCCAGGCGGCGTAGCGGCCACCCTGGGTGCCATCCAGCCTCTTCTGGTGATCTTGCTGGCAAAGCCGTTGTTGGGTTCGACCATCCGCGCCCTGGCAATCCTGGCCGCCCTCGCAGGCATATCCGGCGTCGCCCTGCTGGTGCTCACGCCCCGCGCCGCACTGGACCCGCTCGGCATCGCCGCCGCGCTCACCGGAGCCCTATCCATGGCACTGGGCACGGTGCTCAGCCGCCGCTGGCAGCCACCGGTGTCGGCGCTCACCTTCACGGCCTGGCAACTGCTCGCTGGCGGCCTGTGGCTGCTGCCCGCCGTGTTGCTGCTGGAACCGCAAGCGCCGACGCTGACCGCGGCGAATCTCGCCGGCATCGCCTATCTGGCCCTGATCGGTGCCGCCCTGACCTACCTGCTCTGGTTTCGAGGCGTGGCTCGCCTGGAGCCGGCAGCCCTGTCGTCATTGGGCTTTCTCAGTCCGCTGAGCGCGGTGCTGCTAGGCTGGCTCCTGCTCGGCCAGGACCTCGGTCAGCTGCAGCTACTGGGCATGGCAATCGTGGCAATCAGCGTCTGGCTGGGACAGCTCAAGCAACGCGGCTCGGTCTTGCCCATGCCGGCCATGCGCCTCGGGCGAACGGGCAGGATGGACGCGCGAGGCGACACATCGGACTGAATGACGGAAGGCATCGCATCCGCCACCAGACTCCGCCAAGTGCTATGCGCCCAACAAAAAGCCCCGCCAGATCGCTCTGGCGGGGCTCTTCATTTCAGCCTGAAAGGACTCAGACCTTGCTGCGCTCGAAGCGCTTGCGGTCGTTCTCGTTCAGGTACTTCTTGCGCAGACGGATCGACTTCGGCGTCACCTCCACCAGCTCGTCGTCGGCGATGAATTCCAGCGCCTGCTCGAGGGTGAACTTGATCGGCGGTACCAGGGCGATGACTTCGTCCTTGCCCGAGGCGCGCATGTTGTCGAGCTTCTTGCCCTTGGTGGGGTTGATCACCAGGTCGTTGTCGCGGCTGTTGATGCCGGCCAGCTGGCCTTCGTAGATCTCCTGACCCGGCTCGAGGAACAGCTTGCCGCGTGCCTGCAGGGTCTCCAGCGAGTAGGTCAGCGCGGTGCCGGTGGCCATGGAGACCAGCACGCCGTTCTGCCGGTTGCTGACTTCGCCGGCCTTGATCGCACCGTAGTGGCTGAAGGTCGAGGTGAGGATGCCGCTGCCCGAGGTCAGGGTCAGGAAGTTGTTACGGAAGCCGATCAGGCCGCGCGCCGGGATGGTGTATTCCAGGCGGATACGACCCTTGCCGTCGGGAACCATGTTGGTCAGATCGCCCTTGCGCAGGCCCATCTGCTCCATCACCGAACCCTGGTGCTGTTCTTCGATGTCGATGGTGACGTTCTCGTACGGCTCCTGCTTCTCGCCGGCCTCGTTCTCGATGATCACCACTTCCGGACGGCCGACGGCCAGCTCGAAGCCTTCGCGACGCATGGTCTCGATCAGCACCGACAGGTGCAGCTCGCCACGCCCGGAGACCTTGAACTTCTCCGGGCTGTCGCCCGGCTCGACGCGCAGGGCGACGTTGTGCAGCAGTTCCTTTTCCAGACGGTCCTTGATGTTGCGGCTGGTGACGAACTTGCCTTCCTTGCCGGCGAACGGCGAGTCGTTGACCTGGAAGGTCATGCTCACGGTCGGCTGGTCGACGGTCAGCGGCGGCAGGGCCTCGACGTTGTTCTGGTCGCACAGGGTGTCGGAGATGTACAGCTCGTCCATGCCCGATACGCAGACGATGTCGCCGGCAGTGGCTTCCGGGACTTCGACGCGCTGCAGGCCGGAGTGACCCATGATCTTGAGGATACGGCCGTTGCGCTTCTTGCCGTCGGCGCCGATGGCGGTGACCGGCGTGTTGGCCTTGATGGTGCCGCGGGCGATGCGGCCGATGCCGATCACGCCGAGGAAGCTGTTGTAGTCGAGCTGGGAGATCTGCATCTGGAACGGGCCGTCGACGTCGACGACCGGTGCCGGCACGTGGTCGACGATGGCCTGGAACAGGGCATCCATGTTGTCGTCCATGTTCTCGTGGTCGAGGCCGGCGATGCCGTTCAGGGCACTGGCGTAGACGATCGGGAAGTCCAGCTGCTCGTCGGTGGCGCCGAGGTTGTCGAACAGGTCGAAGATCTGGTCGATGACCCAGTCCGGACGCGCGCCGGGACGGTCGATCTTGTTCACCACGACGATCGGGCGCAGGCCGGCCTTGAACGCCTTCTGGGTGACGAAACGGGTCTGCGGCATCGGGCCGTCCTGGGCGTCGACCACCAGCAGCACGGAATCGACCATGCTCATCACGCGCTCGACTTCACCGCCGAAGTCGGCGTGCCCGGGGGTGTCGACGATGTTGATGTTGTAGTCGCCCCACTTCAGCGCGGTGTTCTTGGCCAGGATGGTGATGCCGCGCTCTTTTTCCTGATCGTTGGAGTCCATCACGCGCTCGTTCTCCGCTTCTTTGCGGTCGAGGGTGCCGGACAGGCGCAGGAGCTTGTCGACGAGGGTGGTCTTGCCATGGTCGACGTGGGCGATGATGGCGATGTTGCGCAGATTTTCGATCACTGTGTGTATCTCGATCAGAGGATTCGGTGTGTCGCCCAGCCTGGACGACGAATATGAAGAAAACGCGATCAGCGGGCTGATCGGTCGGGAGGGCGATGGCGGATACTCCCGCCATTCAACCCCGGCGTTCTATGCCGGACGATAAACGCGCACATTGGCATGCCCCTCGCTCAGCAGGTGGTGGGCATGCAGGCGGCTCATCACGCCCTTGTCGCAATACAGCAGGTACTGGCGATTCTCATCCAGTTCCTTGAACTTGTTGTTCAACGCATAGAACGGCAGCGTCTGCACCTCGACGCCGGGCACCGTGAGCGGCTCGTCCTCGGCGGCATCGGGGTGGCGGATGTCGAGGACGATTTGCCCGGCCAGCGCCTCGGAGACGATCTCGACCTGCACGTCCTTGCCCAGCTCGTCGATCACCCTGTCGATGGGCAACTGGGTGGCACGCTCCAGGGCACGGTCGAGCACCGCCATGTCGAACTGCGCTTCTTCCTTCTCGATGCGATAGCCACGGGCGCGGGTGGTCGGGTTGACCGAGATCACCCCGCAGTACTCGGGCATGTGCTTGGCGAACTCGGCGGTGCCGATGCGCGTGGCGGTGTCGATGATGTCCTGCTTGTGGCTGGCGATCAGCGGGCGCATCACCAGCATGTCGGTGGCCGCGTCGATCACCGCCAGGTTGGTCAGGGTCTGGCTGGAGACCTGGCTGATCGCCTCGCCGGTGACCAGCGCCTCGATCTCCAGGCGTTCGGCGACGCGGGTGGCGGCGCGCAGCATCATGCGCTTGAGGATCACGCCCATCTGGCTGTTGTCGACCTTGGAGAGGATCTCGCCGACCACTTCCTCGAACGGCACGCTGACGAACAGCACGCGCTGCGAACGGCCGAACTTCTGCCACAGATAGTGCGCCACTTCCATCACGCCCAGCTCGTGGGCGCGGCCGCCGAGGTTGAAGAAGCAGAAGTGGCTGACCAGGCCGCGACGCATCATCTGATAAGCGGCGACTGTGGAGTCGAAGCCGCCGCTCATCAGCACCAGGGTCTGCTCCAGCGAGCCGAGCGGGTAGCCACCCAGGCCTTCGTGGCGGTTGTGCACCACGAACAGACGCTGGTCGCGGATCTCCATGCGTACCTCGACCTGCGGCTTCTTCAGGTCGATGCCGGCGGCGCCGCATTCCTGGCGCAGGCGCGAGCCGACATGGCGCTCGACGTCGATGGAGCTGAAAGGATGCTTGCCGCCACGCTTGCAGCGCACGGCGAAGATCTTGCCCGGCAGCTGGTCGGCGTAGTGACGCTTGCAGTGCTCGGTGATGTCGTCCAGATCGCCCAGCGGGTATTCGTTGACCTCGAGGAACAGGCCGATACCCGGCGTGTTGCGCAGGCGCTCGGTCATCTCGGCGAGCAGCTTGGGATCGTCCAGGTCGGTCTCCACCTCGAGGTTGTCCCAGACACCGGTCACCCGCAACTCGGGATCGAGATCGCGCAGCACGGTGCGGATGTTCTTCCCCAACTGGCGGATGAACTGCTTGCGCACCGGGCGACTCTTGATGGTGATTTCCGGGAAAACTTTGACGATCAGCTTCATGAATAAAGCGCCCGAGGAGGCGACGGAAAAACAGGGGCGCGGATTATAGCGGAAATTGTTCAAGCTTTGACCAAAAATACTGCACCCCGCATAGACCGCACCAAATTGGGTCAATCGCTTATTTACAAGCCCTTAATTGGTGCAAATATCTCGACGCCATCGTCCTGCAGGCGGCGCGGCGCCTGAGTTTCCGGGCATTCGTCCATTCCGGGGCACTGGCATGCAATTTGCTCCCTTGTGAGGCAGGTTGCCCTGGAGGACTATCCCGCCGGGCTTCACCGCACATATCGGGGCTCCACGAAGCGAGCCTTTTCCATCTGGAGGACAACATGTCTAAGGCTGTTCAACTGATCAAAGAACACGACGTGAAGTGGGTAGACCTGCGCTTCACCGATACCAAGGGCAAGCAGCACCACGTGACCATGCCGGCCCGTGACGCCCTGGACGAAGATTTCTTCGAGCACGGCAAGATGTTCGATGGCTCGTCCATCCATGGCTGGAAAGGCATCGAAGCCTCCGACATGATCCTGATGCCGGTCGACGAGACCGCCGTACTGGATCCGTTCACCGAAGAGCCGACCCTGATCCTGGTCTGCGACATCATCGAGCCGAGCACCATGCAAGGCTACGACCGCGACCCGCGCTCGATCGCCAAGCGCGCCGAGGAATTCCTCAAGACCACCGGCATCGGCGACACCGTGTTCGTCGGTCCGGAGCCCGAGTTCTTCATCTTCGACGAAGTGAAGTTCAAGTCCGACATTTCCGGCTCGATGTTCAAGATCTACTCCGAGCAGGGCTCCTGGATGACCGACCAGGATGTCGAAGGCGGCAACAAGGGCCACCGTCCGGCCGTCAAGGGCGGTTACTTCCCGGTTCCGCCGTGCGACCACGACCACGAAATCCGTACCGCCATGTGCAACGCCATGGAAGAGATGGGCCTGGTCGTCGAAGTGCACCACCACGAAGTGGCCACTGCCGGTCAGAACGAAATCGGCGTGAAGTTCAATACCCTGGTGGCCAAGGCTGACGAAGTCCAGACCCTGAAGTACTGCGTGCACAACGTCGCCGACGCCTACGGCAAGACCGCTACCTTCATGCCGAAGCCGCTGTACGGCGACAACGGTTCGGGCATGCACGTGCACATGTCGATCTCCAAGGACGGCAAGAACACCTTCGCTGGCGAAGGCTATGCCGGTCTGTCCGAGACCGCCCTGTACTTCATCGGCGGCATCATCAAGCACGGTAAGGCCCTGAACGGCTTCACCAACCCGTCGACCAACTCCTACAAGCGTCTGGTTCCGGGCTTCGAAGCACCGGTCATGCTGGCCTACTCGGCCCGTAACCGCTCCGCCTCGATCCGCATTCCCTACGTTTCCAGCCCGAAAGCCCGCCGCATCGAAGCGCGCTTCCCGGACCCGGCGGCCAACCCCTACCTGTGCTTCGCCGCGCTGCTGATGGCCGGCCTGGACGGCATCCAGAACAAGATCCACCCGGGCGATGCCGCCGACAAGAACCTGTACGACCTGCCGCCGGAAGAAGGCAAGCTGATCCCGCAGGTGTGCGGCAGCCTGAAAGAAGCCCTGGAAGAGCTGGACAAGGGCCGCGCGTTCCTGACCAAGGGCGGCGTGTTCTCCGACGACTTCATCGATGCCTACATCGAGCTGAAGAGCGAAGAAGAAATCAAGGTGCGCACCTTCGTGCACCCGCTGGAATACGACCTGTACTACAGCGTCTAAGCCAGACTCGCGCCGCCCTGTGCGGTGCGCTTCGAAGCCCCGCCCGGCCCTGCCTGGCGGGGCTTTCTTATGCACCGCACATCCAGCGGCCTTGGCCGGCAGGGTGCGCTGCGCGCACCATCGAGCATCACCGCGCTTTATTTGGTGCGCACAGCACACCCTACGGCTCGCATGCGCCGGCTCCGATGGGGAATGCCGCCTCCGCTTTCATCTTGTGCGTCACAGCGCAGCAGTTTTGGCTCCGCAGGGTCCACCGCGCGCACCGACAATCCAAAAACAGGGCGAGGCATTGCTGCGCACACCTAGGCGGCCCCGCGATACCCTACAGAACGCCGCTTTCATCTCACGCATCACAACGCATCAGCGCGGCGCTTGCCAGCACGCCTTGCCGGTGCAAGGCTTAGCGGCATCACCCAGAGGAGACCGGCCATGCGCCCGCTACTCGCTTGCCTGCTGCTCGGCCTGGCCCTGCCGGCGGCCGCACAGATCTACAAGTACACCGACGCCAACGGCAACACGGTGTTCACCAACCAGCCGCCGGACGGCACCGCCGCCGAGAGCATCAACCTGCCGCCGACCAATACGGTGGAAATGCCGACGCCCAGCGCCGTGCCCGCCAGCGAAGAACCAAGCGCCACGCAGGCCGAGGCGCCTTATACGGTGCTCAGCCTGACCGACCTCCCCGACGACGCGGCGCTGCGCGCCAACGACGGCACCTTTAGCGTCGGCGTCGATATCCAGCCGCGCCTGGCCGCCGGCCATCGCCTGCGCCTGCTGCTGGACGGCCAACCCCACGGCCAGCCGAGCAATGTGCCGCGCCTGCAACTGGTCAATGTCGACCGCGGCGAGCACAGCCTGGCCGTAGAGGTACTCAGCGGCGAACGCTCGATCCAGCGCAGTGCGCCGGTGAGCTTCACCGTGCAGCGGGTCAACACCGGCAGCCCGGCGCTGCGACCGCCGCCGGCCACCCCCAAGCCGGGCAACTGAGCCATGCGCCCACTGCTTCTCTGCCTGCTGCTGCTCGCCCAGGGCGCCCTGGCCCAGGTCTACACCTACGTCGACGCCGAAGGGAACCGGGTGTTCACCGACAAGCCGCGCAGCAGCGCCGCGCAGCCGGTCACCCTCGCTCCCTCCAACAGCGTGCAGCTCGGCCAGCCGGGCCGCGCGCCGAGCGCCGCCGCTCCGGCGGCGGTGAGCAAGATGGCCATCCACTACCAGTTGCTGCGCATCCTCGTGCCGGAGCCCGATGCCTCGATCCACAATGCCTCGGGCGATCTGATAGTCACCGCGACCAGCGATCCCGGCCTGCTGCCGGGGCACAGCTACCGCCTGCTGCTCGACGGCCAGGTGCAGGGCGAGCCGAGCCGCAGCCCGGTGTTTCCGCTACAGCACGTCGACCGCGGCACCCACACGCTGGCCGTGGAGATCATCGACGCCGCCGGCCTCACCGTGGAGCGCACGCCGGCCCAGCCCTTCCACATGCACCGCATCTCGCTGGCGCAGAAGCGCAAGATCCGCCCCTGCACGAAGGACGACTACGGCGTGCGCCCCGAATGCCCGCTGAAGGACAAGCCCAAGGAAAAGGCCAGTATCCTGCCCTTCCTCTGACCACCATTGCACCTTAATGGTGCAATGGTGCGCACCACCTCCTATGCTGTCCCCGTTTTGGGTCGCATTTCTCCGCCTCGCTGCGCCGCCACACGGCCGAAAGCCGCCCGGCCGCACAAATCATGCGTCTTTTCGGGGCCTTGGTTTGCTTCTTGCATTTTCCTGCCCATTGCCGGAACGCGCTGCCTATGACCATCAATGACGCTCTGCACCGTCTGCTCCTCGACAACCTGACCACCGCCACCCTGCTGCTCGATAGCCAGTTGTGCCTCGAGTACATGAACCCGGCGGCGGAAATGCTCCTGGCCGTCAGCGGCCAGCGCAGCCACGGCCAGTTCATCAGCGAGCTGTTCACCGAATCGCCCGAGGCGCTGTCGTCCCTGCGCCAGGCGGTGGAACAGGCGCACCCGTTCAACAAGCGCGAAGCGGTGCTGACCTCGGTCACCGGCCAGACCCTGACCGTCGACTACGCCGTCACCCCGCTGCTCAACCGCGGCCAGACCCTGCTGCTGCTGGAAGTGCACCCGCGCGACCGCCTGCTGCGCATCACCAAGGAAGAGGCGCAGCTGTCCAAGCAGGAGACCACCAAGCTGCTGGTGCGCGGCCTGGCCCACGAGATCAAGAATCCGCTCGGCGGCATTCGCGGCGCGGCGCAGTTGCTCGCCCGCGAGCTGCCGGAAGAACATCTGAAGGACTACACCAACGTCATCATCGAGGAGGCAGACCGGCTGAGAAATCTCGTCGACCGCATGCTCGGCTCGAACAAGCTGCCGTCGCTGGCGATGACCAATATCCACGAGGTGCTGGAGCGCGTCGCCAACCTGATCGAGGCGGAAAGCCAGGGCGGCATCACCTTGGTGCGCGACTACGACCCGAGTATCCCCGACCTGCTGATCGACCGTGAGCAGATGATCCAGGCAGTGCTCAATATCGTGCGCAACGCCATGCAGGCCATCGCCGCGCAGAAGCACGACATGGGCCTGGGCCGCATCACCCTGCGCAGCCGTACCCTGCGCCAGTTCACCATCGGCCACACCCGCCACCGCTTGGTGGTCAAGGTGGAGATCATCGACAACGGCCCGGGCATCCCCGCCGAGCTGCAGGAAACCATCTTCTACCCCATGGTCAGCGGGCGTGCCGACGGCACCGGCCTGGGCCTGGCCATCACCCAGAACATCATCAGTCAGCACCAGGGCCTGATCGAGTGCGAAAGCCACCCCGGCCACACCGTGTTCTCGATCTTCCTGCCGCTGGAACAAGGAGCGACCTCGCCATGAGCCGTAGTGAAACCGTCTGGATAGTCGATGACGACCGTTCCATCCGCTGGGTGCTGGAGAAGGCCCTGCAGCAGGAAGGCATGACCACCCAGAGTTTCGACAGCGCCGACGGCGTGCTCGCCCGCCTGACCCGCCAGCAGCCGGACGTGATCATCTCCGACATCCGCATGCCCGGCGCCAGCGGCCTCGACCTGCTGGCGCGGATCCGCGAGCTCTACCCGCGCCTGCCGGTGATCATCATGACCGCCCATTCGGACCTCGACAGCGCGGTGGCCAGCTATCAGGGCGGCGCCTTCGAGTACCTGCCCAAGCCGTTCGACGTCGACGAGGCGGTCTCGCTGGTCAAGCGCGCCTTCCAGCACGCCCAGGAACAGCAGAGCCTGGCCGCACCCGCCACCCAGGCGCGCACCCCGGAGATCATCGGCGAGGCGCCGGCTATGCAGGAGGTGTTCCGCGCCATCGGCCGCCTCAGCCACTCCAATATCACCGTGCTGATCAACGGCGAATCCGGTACGGGCAAGGAGCTGGTGGCCCATGCCCTGCACCGCCACAGCCCGCGCGCCGCCTCGCCGTTTATCGCGCTGAACATGGCGGCGATTCCGAAAGACCTGATGGAATCGGAGCTGTTCGGCCACGAGAAGGGCGCCTTCACCGGCGCCGCCAACCAGCGCCGCGGCCGCTTCGAGCAGGCCGACGGCGGTACCCTGTTCCTCGACGAGATCGGCGACATGCCGGCCGACACCCAGACCCGCCTGCTGCGCGTGCTGGCCGACGGCGAGTTCTACCGGGTCGGCGGGCATACCCCGGTGAAGGTGGACGTGCGCATCATCGCCGCCACCCACCAGAACCTGGAAACCCTGGTGCAGGCCGGCAAGTTCCGCGAAGACCTGTTCCACCGCCTCAACGTCATCCGCATCCATATCCCGCGCCTGGCCGACCGCCGCGAGGACATCCCGACCCTGGCCAACCACTTCCTCGCCCGCGCCGCCCAGGAGCTGTCGGTCGAGCCCAAGCTGCTCAAGAACGAGACCGAGGACTACCTCAAGCACCTGCCCTGGCCGGGCAACGTGCGCCAACTGGAGAATACCTGCCGCTGGATCACCGTGATGGCCTCGGGGCGCGAGGTGCATGTCGACGACCTGCCGCCGGAGTTGCTGACCCAGCCTCAGGATGTCGCCCCGGTGACCAACTGGGAGCAAGCCCTGCGCCTGTGGGCCGACCAGGCCCTGGCGCGCGGCCAGTCCAACCTGCTCGACAGCGCCGTGCCGGCATTCGAGCGGATCATGATCGAGACCGCGCTCAAGCACACCGCCGGCCGCCGGCGCGACGCCGCCCTGCTGCTGGGCTGGGGCCGCAACACCTTGACGCGCAAGATCAAGGAACTGGGCATGAAGGTCGACGGCGCGGACGACGACGACAACGACGATTGAGTCCGTAGGGTGGATCGCGCTTCACCGATCCACCACTTTGGCGGCTGTAAAAAGCGATATCCACCCCAGGCGCGGAAATCTTCGCTGCGCACGGCGCACCCTAGGGAGCGGCGCCCCCGTAGGGTGCGCCGCGCGCACCGACCGCCACGGTGCGGGTACGCTCACCCGCGCTGCGCGTTCTTGAGCGAAATCTGCGTATTCAGCGTCCAGAAGTCGTAGAGCACGCCGAGCAGGAACAGGCCGCCGGTCAGCAGGTAGAGGATCCCGGTGAGCCACTTGCCCTGGTACATGCGGTGCACGCCGAAGATGCCGAGGAAGGTCAGCAGGATCCAGGCGACGTTGTAGTCGACGTCGCCGGCGGTGAAGCGCAGGTCCGCCTCACGGTCCATGGACGGGATCAGGAACAGGTCGATGATCCAGCCGATGAACAGCAGGCCGAGGGTGAAGAACCAGATGGTGCCGGTCACCGGCTTGCCGTAGTAGAAACGGTGCGAACCGAGGAAGCCGAAGATCCACAGCAGGTAGCCGATCAGCTTGCTGTGGGTGTCCTGTCGCTGCATGACGAACTCCTTGTGGGTGAACTTTTCAGACGCTCCACGGCGGACAGGGTTGCGTCCCTGTGACGCGGCGAAAGCGGTACGGCCGGCATCGAGCCGGCCGCCGGGGATTTAGCGGAAGCGCCGCCCCGGGTCTTCTTCGCTGACTTCCAGCGACAGCCCCTGGGACATGCTGGTCAGGTGATCGCCGTCGGTCTCCGAGCCGAGCTTGATCATCAGGCGCAGGTCGTTGGCCGAGTCGGCGTAGAGCAGCGCGTCCTCATAGGTGATCTCGCCCTGGCTGTAGAGGTTGTACAGCGCCTGGTCGAAGGTCTGCATGCCCTGCTCGGTGGAACGCTTCATCAGGCCCTTGAGCTCGTGCACCTCGCCCTTGCGGATCAGGTCGGCGGCCAGCGGGGTGTTGATCAGCACCTCGATCACCGCGCGGCGGCCCTTGCCGTCCGGGGTCGGCACCAGTTGCTGGGCGACGATGGCCTTGAGGTTGAGTGACAGGTCCATCCACACCTGGTTGTGCCGATCCGGCGGGAAGAAGTTGATGATGCGGTCCAGCGCCTGGTTGGCGTTGTTGGCGTGCAGGGTGGCCAGGCACAGGTGTCCGGTTTCGGCGAAGGCCACGGCGTGGTCCATGGTCTCGCGGGTGCGCACCTCGCCGATCAGGATCACGTCCGGCGCCTGGCGCAGGGTATTCTTCAGCGCCACCTCGAAGGACTCGGTGTCGATGCCCACCTCGCGTTGGGTGACGATGCAGTTCTGGTGCTGGTGAATGTATTCGATCGGGTCTTCGATGGAGATGATGTGGCCGCTGCTGTTCTTGTTGCGGTAGCCGATCATCGCCGCCAACGAGGTGGACTTACCGGTACCGGTGGCACCGACGAACAGCACCAGGCCGCGCTTGGTCAGCGCCAGCTTCTTGAGGATCTCCGGCAGCTTGAGATCATCGATGGTCGGGATGTTGGTCTCGATGCGGCGCAGCACCATGCCCACCAGGTTGCGCTGGTAGAAGGCGCTGACGCGGAAGCGACCGATGCCACGGGCGCTGATGGCGAAGTTGCACTCGTGGTTCTCGGCGAAGTCGCGGCGCTGCGCCTCGTTCATCACGCCGAGCACGGTTTCGCGGGTCTGCTCCGGCGACATGGGGTTCTTGGTCACCGGCATGATCTTGCCGTTGACCTTCATCGACGGCGGCACGCCGGCAGTGATGAACAGGTCGGAGCCGCCCTTTTCGACCATCAGACGCAACAGTTTTTCGAATTCCATCGTCGGTTTCGCTCATCAACGACACGCCCTGTGGCTCGGACGGCCCCACTGCGGAGCCCGGCGACTGCTGGCGTGCGGTGCAGTCGCTGCGCCGGGTTTAGAAGCTTTCCGGGCTCTTGGCCTTCTCGCGCGCGTTGTCGCGGCTGACCAGGCCCTTGGCGACCAGGGTCTTGAGACAGGCGTCGAGGGTCTGCATGCCCAGCGAGCCGCCGGTCTGGATCGCCGAATACATCTGCGCCACCTTGTCCTCGCGGATCAGGTTACGGATCGCCGGGGTACCGATCATGATCTCGTGGGCCGCCACCCGGCCGCCGCCGATCTTCTTCAGCAGGGTCTGCGAGATCACTGCCTGCAGCGATTCGGAGAGCATCGAACGGACCATGGATTTTTCTTCGGCGGGGAACACGTCGACCACCCGGTCGATGGTCTTCGCCGCGCTGGTGGTGTGCAGGGTGCCGAACACCAGGTGACCGGTTTCCGCGGCGGTCAGCGCCAGGCGGATGGTCTCCAGGTCACGCATCTCGCCCACCAGGATGATGTCCGGGTCCTCGCGCAGGGCCGAGCGCAGGGCTTCGGAGAAGCCGTGGGTGTCGCGGTGCACCTCGCGCTGGTTGACCAGGCACTTCTTCGACTCGTGGACGAATTCGATGGGGTCCTCGATGGTGAGGATATGGTGATACTTGTTGCTGTTGAGGTAGTCGAGCATCGCCGCCAGGGTGGTCGACTTGCCCGAGCCGGTGGGGCCGGTGACCAGCACCAGGCCGCGCGGCACGTCGGTGATCTTGCGGAACACCTCGCCCATGCCAAGCTCCTCCATGGTCAGCACCTTGGACGGAATGGTCCGGAACACCGCACCGGCGCCGCGGTTCTGGTTGAAGGCGTTGACCCGGAAGCGCGCCACGCCCGGCACCTCGAAGGAGAAGTCGGTCTCGAGGAACTCTTCGAAGTCCTTGCGCTGCTTGTCGTTCATGATGTCGTAGATCAGCGCATGCACCTGCTTGTGGTCCAGTGGAGGCAGGTTGATGCGGCGCACGTCGCCGTCGACGCGGATCATCGGTGGCAGGCCGGCCGAGAGGTGCAAATCCGACGCGCCTTGCTTGGCGCTGAAGGCAAGCAGCTCGGTAATATCCATGGGACTCCCCAATTACAAGCAAGCAGGTAGAATGCCGCGAACCCTTGAACGGCCGGGCTGGTAGAGCGCAGGTAATGTCCACGATAGCAGAGAATATTGCAAAGGTCGGAGCGCGCATCCGTGAGGCGGCGCAAGCCTCGCAGCGCAATCCGCGGGATATCGGCCTGCTCGCGGTGAGCAAGACCAAGCCCGCCGCAGCCATCCGCGAGGCGCATGCCGCCGGCCTGCGCGACTTCGGCGAGAACTACCTGCAGGAGGCGCTGGACAAGCAGGCCGAGCTGGCCGAGCTGGACCTCTGCTGGCACTTTATCGGCCCCATCCAGTCCAACAAGACCCGCCCGATCGCCGAGCATTTCGCCTGGGTGCATTCGGTGGACCGCCTGAAGATCGCCCAGCGCCTGTCCGACCAGCGTCCGCCGCACTTGCCGCCGCTCAACATCTGCCTGCAGGTCAACGTAAGCGCCGAGGACAGCAAGTCCGGCTGCAGCGCCGAGGAGTTGCCGGCGCTGGCCAAGGCGGTCGCCGCCCTGCCCAACCTGCGCCTGCGCGGGCTGATGGCGATTCCCGAACCCACCGACGACATCGCCGCCCAGCATCTCGCCTTCGCCCGCCTGCGCCACTTGCGCGACGATCTGGCGCTGGATCTCGATACCCTGTCCATGGGCATGAGTCACGACCTGGAGGCCGCCATCGCCGAGGGCGCCACCTGGGTGCGCATCGGCACCGCGCTGTTCGGCGCCCGCGACTATGGTCAACCCGCCCACTTATAAGGAAGCCACCGCATGAGCAACCCGATCATCGCCTTCGTCGGCGCCGGCAACATGGCCGCCAGCCTGATCGGCGGCCTGCGCGCGCAGGGCATCGCCGCCAGCTCCATCCGCGCCAGCGAGCCGAACGCCGAGCAACGCCAGCGCCTGCACGCCGAACACGGCTTCGCCCTGTTCGAAGACAATGCCGAGGCGATCGAAGGCGCCGAGCTGATCGTCCTGGCGGTCAAGCCGCAGGTGATGAAGGCGGTGTGCCTGGCGCTGGCGCCGCACCTACAGCCCGGCCAGGTGATCGTCTCCATCGCCGCCGGCATCGGCTGCGCCAGCCTGGAGCGCTGGCTGGGCCAGCGGCCGATAGTGCGCTGCATGCCCAATACTCCGGCGCTGCTGCGCCAGGGCGTCTCCGGGCTGTACGCCAACGCCCGGGTCAGCGCCGCGCAGAAGGCCCAGGCCGAACAGCTGCTGAGCGCGGTGGGCCTGGCCCTGTGGCTGGACGACGAGGCGCAGCTCGACGCGGTGACCGCCGTCTCCGGCAGCGGCCCGGCCTATTTCTTCCTGCTGATCGAGGCGATGACCGCCGCCGGCGAGCGGCTCGGCCTGCCGCGTGAGACCGCCGCGCGCCTGAGCATTCACACCGCCCTCGGCGCCGCGCGCATGGCCAACGAGAGCGAGGTGGATGCCGCCGAACTGCGTCGCCGCGTCACCTCGCCGAACGGCACCACCGAAGCGGCGATCAAGACGTTCCAGGCCGGCGGTTTCGAGGCACTGGTGCAACAGGCACTGAATGCCGCCGCCAACCGTTCGGCCGAGCTGGCCGAACAACTGGGTCAATAAGGAGTTTGCATGTCCGGATTCATCGAAGCCCTCATCTACATCATCCAGACCCTCGGCAGCCTGTACCTGCTGATCGTGCTGCTGCGCTTCATCCTGCAACTGGTGCGCGCCGACTTCTACAACCCGCTCAGCCAGTTCATCGTCAAGGCCACCCAGCCGCTGCTGACCCCGCTGCGCCGGGTGATTCCCGGCGTCGCCGGGTTGGATCTGGCCTCGCTGGTGCTGGCCATCCTGGTCCAGCTGCTGCTGATGATCGTCACCCTGACACTGATGGGCTACAACGTCGGCGGCTTCATCCTGCAGCTGCTGGTGTGGTCGGTGATCGGCGTGACCTCGCTGTTCCTCAAGGTGTTCTTCTTCGCCCTGATCGTCAGCGTGATCCTCTCCTGGGTCGCGCCCGGCAGCTACAACCCCGGCGCGCAACTGGTCAACCAGATCTGCGAACCGCTGCTGACGCCGTTCCGCAAGCTGCTGCCGAACCTCGGCGGCCTGGATATCTCGCCGATCTTCGCCTTTATCGCGATCAACCTGATCGACCGTTTCGTCATCGGCAACCTGGCCGTCATGACCGGCCTGCCGCCAATGCTCAGCCCCTTCCTGTGAGATGAGCTACTACCGCTGGGACGGCGACGACCTGATCCTCGACTGCCATCTGCAGCCCAAGGCGAGCAAGGACGAGTTCGCCGGGCTGCATGGCGAGCGGCTGAAGATCCGCCTGACCGCGCCGCCCATCGAAGGCAAGGCCAACGCCCAGCTGCAGGCCTTCCTGGCCAAGGCCTTCGGCGTGGCGAAGAGCCAGGTGAGCCTGGAAAGCGGCGAGCTGAACCGGCAGAAACGCCTGCGCATCCGTACCCCGCAATGCCTGCCGGCGTTGCCGGGGCTGCAACGCCCTTGAGCGGGCGACCCGCTTGCCGCGACCGCTCGCGCCCGCTACCCGACCATAAGGCGGGACTGTGACGCGGGCCGATTGACGCTCGGCGCCGCGCTCGCATAATGCGATACATTCTCGCGGCGCCGCGCGTCCTCACGGCATCCCCACGCGAAACGGTGAACGGGCACCCACGCCCCCAACAAGCAGGGCCCTGTACCTTGCGCAGAGGAGAGTCGGGATGAGCATGGAACGTCTCAGCCAGCAGGTCGATGCCTACGTCGCCTGGAAGCGCGAGCTGATGCGCGAGATCACCCGCTACCGCAGTTGGCTGGAGCACAACCGGCTCAACAGCGAGACGCTGCAGGCCAGGCTCGAGCGCGCGCTCAGGCTGCTGCGCACCGACCATATCACCCTGGCCTTCGTCGGCGAGTTCTCGCGCGGCAAGACCGAGCTGATCAACAGCCTGTTCTTCTCCGAATACGGCCAGCGCATGCTGCCGTCGCAGGCCGGGCGCACCACCATGTGCCCCACCGAGCTGTTCTTCGACCCGCGCTCGGAACGCTCCTACATCCGCCTGCTGCCGATCGAGACGCGCACCGCCTCGGCCAGCGTCGCCCAGTTCAAGCGCATTCCCCGGCACTGGGTGAACATCCCGCTGGACACCAGCGACCCGGCCAACATGGCCCTGGCCTTCGCCCAGGTGGCCAAGACCAAGCCGATGCCGGTGGAGCAGGCGATCCAGCTCGGCTTCCACCCGGACATGCTCGAAGGCACCGGCAAGCGCGGCCAGGTGCTGGTGCCGGCCTGGCGCCACGCCATGGTCAACTTCGACCACCCGCTGCTGCGCCAGGGCCTGCGCATTCTCGACACCCCGGGGCTGAACGCCCTCGGCAGCGAGCCGGAACTGACCCTGTCGATGCTGCCCAGCGCCCAGGCGATCGTCTTCCTGCTGGCCACCGACACCGGCGTCACCGCCAGCGACCTGAGCATCTGGCAGCAGCATATCCGCCAGCTCGACGAAGACACCCAGACCTGCCTGTTCGCCGTGCTCAACAAGATCGACGTGCTGTGGGACGACCTGGCCGGCGAGGCCTTCGTGCAGAACGCCATCGCCCGGATCCAGGCCACCACCGCCCGCCACCTGGGCATCGCCACGGACGAGGTGCTGCCGCTGTCGGCCAAGCAGGCGCTGCTGGCCAAGGTGCGCAAGGACGAAGCGCTGCTGGCGCGCAGCCAGATGGCCGACCTCGAGACCCTGCTCTGCGAACGCATCGTCGGGCAGAAGGAACGCCTGATCGAAGACCGCGTGGTGCGCCAGGTGCTGGCCCTGCTCAACAACAGCCAGCACGTGCTGGGCCTGCGCCTGGAGAAGGTCGGCGAACAGCTCGCCCTGCTCGCCAACCATCAGCAGGACAACGGCCAGCTGCTGTTCGAACTGACCGCCAGGACCAAAGAAGACCACAGCCTGCACCACAAGCGCCTGCTCGGCCTGAAGACCAACCAGCGCCTGCTCCAGCGCCAGGGCCAGCTGCTGCGCCAGGCCGCTCGCGCCGAGCGGCTGGACGAACACCTGAGCCGGGTGCGGCGCAACCTCACCGGCAGCTGGACGACCCTGGGCATCAACCAGGCCATCCTGCACTTCTTCCGCGCCGTGGAGCACGACATGCACGGCCTGCAGCACGAGGCCGAGACGGCCAACCGGATGGTCGCCGCCATCTACCGCCGGCACAACGAAGAGAACCCGCTGAACGGCGTCGACGCGCCGCAGTTCCAGATCCAGCGTTACCTGCGCGAGCTGAAGAAGCTGCAGATCAAGGGCGACCAGTTCCGCCTGCACGTGAAAACCCTGCTCACCGAGCAGCGCAGCCTGACCCGGCGCTTCTTCGCCACCCTCGCCCGCGAGGTGGTCGGCCTGCACCAGCGCCTGCGCCGGGACGCCGAGCAGTGGGCGGTCGATGCCCTGATGCCGCTGCTGCAGCACAGCCTGGAACACAAGCAGATGCTGGAAAGCCACATGCTGCGCCTGAAGGCGCTGGCCCAGGAAACCCAGCAGACGCGCAGGCGCAGCCAGCAACTGGCGCACTATAAGGAAGAGCTGGAACAGCAGCTGGCCCAGGCCGCCGACATGCTGCGCATCCTGCGCCGCCCAGCGCCAGTGCAGCGCCAGGGCAAGGTGGTCAGCCTGCCCTCGGCGATAGGCGCCCAGGCCGGCGGCGAATAGCCGCGAACGGTTGCCAGGCCGGGCGCCGGCTCGCTTGCCGCTGGGGGCGGTGCTCTTTAGACTGGCGCCCTCCTCCGATTCGATAGCAGCGCCTCCATGCCCACTGCCTTTCCCGAAGACTCCGTCGGCCTGGTCAGCCCCCAGGTGCAGCGCTTCAGCGAGCCGCTGGCGCTGGCCTGCGGACGCAGCCTGGCCGAGTACGAACTGGTCGTCGAAACCTACGGCGAACTGAACGCCGCGCGCAGCAACGCGGTGCTGATCTGTCACGCCCTGTCCGGCCACCACCACGCCGCCGGCTACCACAGCCCGGACGACCGCAAGCCCGGCTGGTGGGACAGCTGCATCGGCCCCGGCAAGCCGATCGACACGCGCAAGTTCTTCGTCGTCAGCCTCAACAACCTCGGTGGCTGCAACGGCTCCACCGGCCCGGGCAGCGCCAACCCGGCCACCGGCAAGCCCTACGGCGCCGACTTCCCGGTGATGACAGTGGAAGACTGGGTGCACAGCCAGGCGCGCCTGGCCGACCGCCTGGGCATCGAGCGCTGGGCCGCGGTGATCGGCGGCAGCCTCGGCGGCATGCAGGCACTGCAGTGGAGCATCAGCTATCCCGAGCGCGTGCGCCACTGCCTGGCGATCGCCTCGGCGCCCAAGCTGTCGGCGCAGAACATCGCCTTCAACGAAGTGGCGCGCCAGGCCATCCTCACCGATCCGGAGTTCCATGGCGGCCATTTCATCGAACAGGGCGTGGTGCCCAAGCGCGGCCTGATGCTGGCGCGCATGGTCGGCCACATCACCTACCTGTCCGACGACGCCATGGGCGAGAAATTCGGCCGCGGCCTGAAGAGCGAGAAGCTCAACTACGACTTCCACAGCGTCGAGTTCCAGGTCGAGAGCTACCTGCGCTACCAGGGCGAGGAGTTCTCCGGACGCTTCGACGCCAACACCTACCTGCTGATGACCAAGGCGCTGGACTACTTCGACCCGGCCGCCGCCCATGACGGCGACCTGGCCAAGACCCTGGCCGCGGCCCAGGCCGATTTCTGCGTGATGTCCTTCACCACCGACTGGCGCTTCTCCCCGGCCCGCTCGCGGGAGATAGTCGATGCGCTATTGGCCGCCAAGAAGAACGTCTGCTACCTGGAGATCGACGCGCCGCAGGGGCATGACGCCTTTCTCATGCCGATCCCGCGCTACCTGCAGGCATTCGGCAGCTACATGAAGCGGATCGAGGTGTGAGCATGCGAGCGGATCTGGACATCATCCAGGAATGGATCGCCCCGGGCAGCCGCGTGCTCGACCTGGGCTGCGGTGACGGCGAGTTGCTGGCCTGGCTGCGCGACAACAAGCAGGTTGCCGGCTACGGCCTGGAAATAGACCCGGACAAGATCGCCCTGTGCATCGAGCGCGGGGTCAACGTGATCGAGCAGAACCTCGACCAGGGCCTGGGCAATTTCGCCAGCGACAGCTTCGACGTGGTGGTCATGACCCAGTCGCTGCAGGCGCTGCACTATCCGGACAAGGTGCTGGCGGAGATGCTGCGCGTCGGCAAGACCTGCATCATCACCTTCCCCAACTTCGGCCACTGGCGCTGCCGCTGGTACCTGACCACCAAGGGCCGCATGCCAGTGTCGGATTTTCTGCCCTACACCTGGTACAACACGCCGAACATCCACTTCTGCACCTTCGAGGATTTCGAGCGCCTGTGCCACGCCCAGGGCGCTCGGGTCGAGGAGCGCCTGGCGGTCGATCGCGACCATCGCCACGGCTGGGCCAGCCGTGTCTGGCCTAATCTATTGGGTGAGATCGGTATCTATCGCATCAGCGGTGCGAACTGAGCCGCCACCTGCCAAGGAGAATCGCCATGAGCCGCATCATTCCCTTCCTGATCGCCCTGTGCCTGGCCCTGCCGGCCGCCGCCGAACGCAAGCAGAGCTTCGGCGACCTCGACGTGCACTACAGCGTGTTCAACTCCAGTTTCCTGCAGCCGGACATCGCCGCCGCCACCGGGCTGACCCGCAGCAAGATCCTGGGCGTGGTCAACGTCGCCGTGCTCAAGGCCGGCAAGGCCAGTACCGCGCAAGTCGGCGGCCAGGTGAAGAACCTGCTCGGCCAGGTCACGCCGCTGAGCTTCAAGCAGGTCAGCGAGGGCGACGCCATCTACTATCTGGCGCAGTTTCCCTTCGCCGAGCGCGAGGTGCTGAGCTTCACCCTCGACGTGCGGCAGGGCGACACCCCGCACAGTTTCAGCTTCAACCAGGAAATGTTCCCGGACCAATGATGCCTTTCACAGAACTGCTGCTGGCCAGCCACAACGCCGGCAAACTCAAGGAACTGCAGGCCATGCTCGGCGACGCCGTGCGCGTGCGCTCGATCGGCGAATTCTCCAGCGTCGAGCCGGAAGAGACCGGCCTGTCGTTCGTCGAGAACGCCATCCTCAAGGCGCGCAACGCCGCGCGTATCTCCGGCCTGCCGGCGCTGGCCGACGACTCCGGTCTGGCGGTGGATTGCCTCGGCGGCGCCCCCGGCATCTACTCGGCGCGCTACGCAGACGGCCAGGGCGATGCGGCGAACAACGCCAAGCTGCTGGAGGCGCTCAAGGACGTGCCGGACGCCGAACGCGGCGCCCAGTTCGTCTGCGCCCTGGCCCTGGTGCGCCACGCCGACGACCCGCTGCCGATCCTCTGCGAGGGCTTGTGGCGTGGCCGCATCCTGCACGCCGCCCGCGGCGAGCACGGCTTCGGCTACGACCCGCTGTTCTGGGTCGAGGAATGCCAGCGTTCGGCCGCCGAACTGCCGGCGGCGGAGAAGAACCGCATCAGCCACCGCGCCCGCGCCATGGCGCTGCTCAAGCAGCGGCTGGGGCTGGCATGAGCGACACCCTCGGTGGGGGCTTCCGACTCCCGCCCCTGGCGCTCTATATCCATATTCCCTGGTGCGTGCGCAAATGCCCCTACTGCGATTTCAACTCCCACGCCGCCGGGCCTAGCCTGCCGGAAGAGGAATATGTCGACGCGCTGCTGGCCGACCTGGATGCCGACCTGCACCACGTGCATGGCCGACCGCTGACTTCGATCTTCTTCGGCGGCGGCACCCCCAGCCTGTTCTCCGCCCGCGCCCTCGGCCGCCTGCTGGAAGGCGTCGAGCGCCGCGTGGCGTTCGCCGGAGACATCGAGATCACCCTGGAGGCCAACCCCGGCACCTTCGAGCAGGCCAAGTTCAAGGGCTACCGGGCGCTCGGGATCAATCGCCTGTCGATCGGCGTGCAGAGCTTCCAGGAGGCCAAGCTCAAGGCCCTGGGGCGCATCCACGACGGCAGTGAAGCGATCCGCGCCGCCGACATGGCGCGCGCCGCCGGCTTCGACAACTTCAATCTCGACCTGATGCACGGCCTGCCGCAGCAGAACCTCGAGGACGCCCTGTTCGATCTGCGCACCGCCATCGCCCAGGCGCCGACCCACCTGTCCTGGTACCAGCTGACCATGGAGCCCAATACGGTGTTCTGGAACCAGCCACCGGTGCTGCCCGAGGACGACCTGCTGTGGGACATCCAGGAGGCCGGCCAGGCCCTGCTCGCCGCCGAAGGCTACGCGCAGTACGAAGTGTCCGCCTACGCCCGGGCGGACAAGCAGGCACGGCACAACCTCAACTACTGGACCTTCGGCGACTTTCTCGGCATCGGCGCCGGCGCCCACGCCAAGCTCAGCGACCCGCACGGGCGTATCGTACGCACCTGGAAGACCCGCCTGCCCAAGGACTATCTGGATGCGGCCAAGGCCTTCCAGGCCGGCGAGCGCGTGCTCGGCGCCGACGAACTGCCGTTCGAATTTCTCATGAACGTGCTGCGCCTCACCGACGGCGTGCCGACGAGCCTGTTCACTGAGCGCACCGGCCTGCCCCTGGCCAGCCTGGACAGCGCACGCCGCGAGGCCGAAGCACGCAAGCTGCTACGCGCCGAGCCCGAGCGGCTATGCGCCACCGCCGAGGGCCAGCTGTTTCTCAACGATTTGCTGCAACACTTCTTGCCCTGATGGCTAAGGACCCCGGATGGATCTCGTACTCGACCTGATCGTCACCCTCTCGCGCTGGAGCCGCAGCCACCTCGGCGACATCTCCCTGGCCATCATGGCCACCCTGCTGGTGCTGTTCGGCCCGGCCATCAACGCCTGGGTCCAGCGCACCATCGGCAACCTCAACTTCGTCCTGCGCACCCTGCTGTTCGTGGTGTTCTGCGCGGTCGGCTACGGACTGGCCATCGTCTTCCTCACCCCCTGGCTGGCCAAGGGCCTGGCGCACTTCAACAACTTCACTCTGGCGCCGGTGCTGATCCTGATCTTCGTGGTGATCGGCATACTGGCCGACCGCAACTGACCGGCACATGAAAAAGCCGCCCGGCGGGCGGCTTTTTCGGTTCTGCCAGCCTCAGTTGCCCTCGCGGCGCAGTGCCTGCGGGGTGAAGTCGCGCGGGCTCAGCTTGGCGTCGAAGTCGTACATCTTCTCGTTGTTGTCCAGGCCGTCGACGAAGTAGCGGCTGCCCTTGAAGTCGTAGATGGTCTCCAGGGTCGAGCCGAACATCGGCACCTCGTAGTAACTGATCGGGTGGGCTTCCTGCAGGCCGATCAGCTCGCCGTGCTTGTCGTACAGGTCGACGGCGAGGATCTGCCAGCTGTCCTCGTCCAGGTAGAAACGGCGCTTGGCGTAGGGATGGCTGAAACCGGTGCGCAGCTGCGCCTCCACCACCCAGACGCGGTGCAGCTCGTAGCGCAGCAGCTCGGGATTGACGTGCTTGGCCTGGAGGATCTCGCCGTAGGCGATGCCCTTCTGGTGCACGGCGTAGCTGTTGTAGGGCACCAGCATCTCGCGCTTGCCCAGCAGCTGCCACTCGTAGCGGTCCGGCGCGCCGTTGTAGGCGTCCACCTGGTCGGCGGTGGCCATGCCGTTGGTGTCCGGCTGCAGGCTATCGTAGGCCAGCATCGGCAGGCGCCGCACACGCCGCTCGCCGCGGTTGAAGCGCCAGGCCTTGCGGATCGCCAGCACCTGATCGAGGGTCTCCTGCACCACCAGGGCCGAGCCGGCCAGCTTGGCCGGCGCCACCACCCGGTACTTGTAGTGGAACAGGGTGTTGTCCAGATCCTGCGGCGCCACGCCGTCGCGACCGTAGACGAAGTAGATGTCGCGCTCGAGCTTGAGCAGGTTGTAGCCGCCGTTGCTGAGCACCGCCGCCTGGTTGGTGGTCATGCCAATCTGCTCGCCGCGGTAGCGCATGATGTGGTTCCAGATCGCTTCCTGGCCGTTCTGCGGCAGCGGGAAGGGCACGCCGGCGGCGGCACCCTGCACGCCGTTACCGCCGGAGATCAGCTCGGCGTTGAGCGCGTTGGCGCGGGTGGCGTCGTAGATGCGCTGCGGCGCGGCGGCGCTGCGGCGGCTCGGGAATACCCGCAGATGGTAGCCGGGGTTCTGCTGCAGCAGCGTCTTGAGCCCCAGTGGTAGCCGTTGCTCGTGCTGCGCCAGGTTCTGACTATCGACCCGGTACAGCATGGCGTCGGCGGCGTAGGGGTCGGGGTGGTGCATGCCCGGCTGGTAGTTGGCCGGTGGCGTGGCCAGGCCACCGCTCCAGGCGGGGATGGTGCCGGCGGCGTTGCCGGCGCGCTCGCCGCCCAGCGGCGTCAGGTCCTGGTCCAGGCGCGCGGCCTGGTGGGCATCGACCTTGGCCTGGGCCTGCAGGGCCAGGGCGCTCAGCAGCAGGATGGAAACCGATCTCAACACAATGCTCTCCTCACGGCGTCACGGCAAAGGCGCCGCTGTTATCCGCGCAGCCTGCGGCCGCGCTTATCGTTGTTGTGCTTTGCGGTGAGGTGCCGTCCTGGCCGTCGGGTGGTCCCGATCTAGTCATGCGTCCTGCCGGTTCTGCCTTATCTCGCTCCAGGTGCACCGGGCACCGGCTCGACCTTCAATCCTGGCGCTGGAACTTCAGATCCCACACGCCATGCCCGAGGCGTTCGCCGCGGCGTTCGAACTTGGTCACCGGGCGCTCCTCGGGACGCGGCACGTAGGTGCCGTCGGGCGACAGGTTGCGATAGCCCGGCGCGGCGCTCATCACCTCGAGCATATGCTCCGCGTAGTTCTGCCAGTCGGTGGCCATGTGCAGCACGCCGCCGATCTTCAGCTTGCTGCGCACCAGCTCGGCGAAGGCCGGCTGGACGATGCGCCGCTTGTGGTGCCGGGCCTTGTGCCAGGGATCGGGGAAGAACAGCAACACGCGGTCCAGGCTGGCATCGGCCACGCAGTCACGCAGCACCTCCAGCGCGTCGCAGCTGTACACCCGGACGTTGCTCAGGTTCTGCGCCATCACGCCGTTGAGCAGGGCGCCGACGCCGGGCTTATGCACCTCGACGCCAATGAAATCCTGCTCGGGCGCGGCAGCGGCCATCTCCAGGGTGGAATGGCCCATGCCGAAGCCGATCTCGAAGGTGCGCGGCGCGCTGCGACCGAACACCTGATCGAAGTCGCGCGGGCCGTCTTCCAGCTCCAGGCCGAACAGCGGCCAGCCCTTGTCCAGGCCGCGCTGCTGGCCCTCGGTCATGCGCCCGGCGCGCATCACGAAGCTCTTGATGGTGCGCAGCCGGCGACCGTCTTCGGTTTGTTCGGGCTGTTGTGTGTCAGTCATGCGGGGCTCTTATAGATTGCTTTACGATTTCGCGAGCTAGAGCCATGCAAGGCAAAAACAGGCGAGGAAGCGGAGTTTACGAGTTGTAAATGAGCATTACTCGCTTCGCTCGCCCCTTCGGGGCCGCACTAAAGTGCGTTAGCCGCAAGCGGCTTTCCGAGCCTGTTTTTAACGCAGCAGGGCCGACGCGCAGCCAATCGTCATCCTTACTTGATCAGACCATCCAGCGGCGACGAGGCGCTGGCATAGAGTTTCTTCGGCATGCGTCCGGCCAGGTAGGCCAGTCGGCCGGCTTCGACCGCGTGCTGCATGGCGCGCGCCATGAGAATCGGATCCTGCGCATGGGCGATGGCGCTGTTCATCAGCACCGCGTCGCAGCCCAGCTCCATGGCGATGGTGGCGTCGGAGGCGGTACCCACCCCGGCATCGACCAGCACCGGCACCTTGGCCTCTTCGAGGATGATGCGCAGGTTGTACGGGTTGCAGATGCCCAGGCCCGAGCCGATCAGGCCGGCCAGCGGCATCACCGCGACGCAGCCCATCTCTGCCAGCTGGCGGGCGATGATCGGGTCGTCGCTGGTGTAGACCATCACGTCGAAACCGTCCTTGACCAGGATCTCGGCGGCCTTGAGGGTCTCGATCACGTTGGGGAACAGGGTCTTCTGGTCGGCCAGCACTTCCAGCTTGACCAGCTTGTGGCCGTCGAGCAGCTCACGGGCCAGACGGCAGGTACGCACGGCGTCGGCGGCATCAAAGCAGCCGGCGGTGTTCGGCAGGATGGTGTACCTGTCGGGGCTGATCACGTCGAGCAGGTTCGGCTCACCCGGGTTCTGGCCGATGTTGGTTCGGCGCACCGCCACGGTAACGATCTCGGCGCCGGACGCGGCGATGGCGTCGCGGGTTTCGTCCATGTCCTTGTACTTGCCGGTGCCGACCAGCAGGCGCGACTGGTAGGTCCGACCGGCCAGGGTAAAGGGCTTGTCGCTGCGAACGTCACTCATGGGCTGACTCCTCGATTGCGGGGCTGGCGGGAAAGCGGCGTACGGCGGCACGCCGGCAAGCGGAAACGCAGGACGAACTAGCCGCCGCCGATGGCGTGCACCACTTCCACGTGGTCGCCCTCGGCGAGCCGGGTGCTGTCGTGCTGGCTGCGTGGAACTATGTCCAGGTTGAGTTCGACCGCCACCCTCCGTCCGGCCAGGTCGAGCCGGGCCAGCAGGTCCGCGACGCTCTGGTTGTCGGGCAGCTCGAAGGGTTCACCATTCAACTGAATGCGCATGACGGCTCGGTCAAAA
Organism: Pseudomonas sp. SP16.1; assembly: GCF_052682975.1. Taxonomy (NCBI): domain Bacteria; kingdom Pseudomonadati; phylum Pseudomonadota; class Gammaproteobacteria; order Pseudomonadales; family Pseudomonadaceae; genus Pseudomonas; species Pseudomonas sp. SP16.1. The sequence continues at coordinate 4,881,047 of NZ_JBQYFZ010000001.1, read as the reverse complement.
CTGGGGAAAGGGCCGGCATTCTAGCCCGATCGCCAGCCGCGACCAAGGCTAAAAGGCGCCATTCGTCCTCAAATCTGACGCCCGGGTCAGGTCTGTCCTAGGGTGCGCCGTGCGCACCGCTGGACATGGCAGCGACTCACCTGGCCGGCATGACGGCGGCTACGCCAGTTTCCAGGCCGCCAGCCCCAGGCACAGCCAGCCGGCCAGGAAGGCGACGCCACCGAAGGGGGTTACGATGCCGAGCTTGCCGACGCCACTCAGGGCCAACAGGTAGAGGCTGCCGGAGAACAGCAGGATGCCCAGGGCGAAGGCACCGCCAGCCAGGTTGACCAGGCGCCCCGGCGCGTGCAGCGCGAGCAGGCCGACACCGAGCAGGGCCAGGGCATGGATCAGCTGGTAGTGGCTGCCGGTCTGGAACACCGCCAGATGCTCGGGGCTCAGGCGTGCCTTCAGGCCATGGGCAGCGAAGGCGCCGAGGGCGACGCCGGTAAAGCCGGCGAAGGCGGATAGCAGCAACCAGAGACGAGCCATGGAACCTCCATGCATGAGCGGCGATGCCGCGCAGTGTACCCCTTGCCGCCGCGGGGGAAATGCGCGGCGTTGTCACACCAGACCCGGCAGGAGCGAATTTCGGCTCGGGTGCCCTGCTTCTCCCCCCATGCAGTCGTATTCGCGATCCTGGGCGGCATAATCGCGCATAACCGCAACACCGCCCCATTCCCTGCAGCCAGCACGCCAGCCTTGCAGTTTTTTGTGGCCTGCCATCCTTGGCGGCCACCCGCTGGGCCGTCGCAAGCGACGTCAAAAACTTCTCCCGGAAGTTTTTTGCTTTAATGCCCCTCCCATCCGTCATCGCCAGCCGCCCATGCTCCGCTTCCTCATCCGCCGCCTGCTCAAACTCGTGCTCTGGCTGATGCTGGCCAGCGCGCTGCTGGTGCTCGCCCTGCGCTGGCTACCGCCGCCCGGCACGGCGCTGATGGTCGAACGCAAGATCGAGTCCTGGCACGTGGGGCAACCGCTGGAGCTGAAACGCCGGTGGCGGCCCTGGAACGAACTGCCGGACCATCTGAAGATGGCGGTGATCGCCGCCGAGGATCAGAAGTTCGCCGAGCACTGGGGCTTCGATCTCGACGCCATCCGGGCCGCCTTCGCCCACAACCAGAGCGGCGGCTCGCTGCGCGGCGCCAGCACCCTCAGCCAGCAGGTGGCGAAGAACCTGTTTCTCTGGTCCGGTCGCAGCTGGCTGCGCAAGGGGTTGGAAGCCTGGTTCACCGCACTGCTCGAACTGCTCTGGTCCAAGGAGCGGATCCTCGAGGTCTACCTCAACAGCGTCGAATGGGGCGACGGCGTGTTCGGCGCCGAGGCGGCGGCGCAGCACCATTTTGGCGTCGGCGCGCCCTACCTGGATCGCCAGCAGGCCAGTCAGCTGGCGGCCGTGCTACCCAACCCGCTGCGCTGGAGCGCCGCCCGCCCCGACCGTTACGTGGCCCGTCGTGCCGCCTGGATTCGCCAGCAGTCCATCCAGCTGGGCGGCGGCCACTACCTCGACCGACTCGAGCCGGGGCACCCGCACTGGTGGCCGAAATGGTTGTAGCGCTTCGCATGCTGGCGACCGTTGCATAGAGCATCGGTGCGCATGGCCTAGGTGGCCCGGCGACACCCTACGGGCGCGGCGCAAACTCCCGCCCGGGAACGGCGTGCAGCAACTCGACCTTGTCGCCGCGCAGATGCACCGTCAGCCCCCATTGCGGATAGACCCAGGCCTGGCCCTCGGCCAGCTCCAGGGTCAGGCGCGGCTGCCCCAGGCTCGCCGCCAGGCGTTCGGCGGCCAGGCCGGGCGGCGGCTTCAGGCTCAGGCTGCGCACAGCGAAATCCGCCATTTGCCCCGTCAGCGTTTGCCCGAGCGCTCGTTCGGCATCGCCGGCGCGCAAGCCCTGGGCGGCCAGCAGGCTGTCGCCCTGGGCCTCGCTCAGTGCCAGCTCGGCCTCCAGCGCCCAGCTGCCCTCGGCCCCCGCCAGCTCCGCCCGGTGCAGCACCCGCGCGCCATCCAGGCGCGGTTGCAACCAAAGCTCGCCAGGCGCCAGCGCCTGCACCTGGCGCAGCGCCAGACGATCATCCGCCAGGGGCTGCAGCAGGACGTCGCGCCACCGCGGCAGATCGGCCACCGGCGTCACCTCGCCACTGCGCATCAGCCAGGCGCCCCAGGCGAAGAAAAGCGCGGCGACTGCGCCGAACAGCAGCCAGTGCTGCATTTTCAGGGGGGCTCTGGTCATCGGGTGTTTTCTCCGGGCAGAAAAAAGCCGCACCCGGGTGCGGCTTTTCCTATGAGCGCGGGCTCAGGCGGCAATGGAGCCCTTGAGCTTGTTCATGGCGTTCTTCTCGAGCTGACGAATGCGCTCGGCGGAGACGTTGTACTTGGCGGCCAGGTCGTGCAGGGTCGCCTTCTCCTCGGCCAGCCAGCGCTGGTAGAGGATGTCGCGGCTGCGCTCGTCCAGGCTTTCCAGCGCTTCGTGCAGGTTGCTGCTGGAGCTGTCGCTCCAGTCGGCGTCCTCCAGCTGGCGGGCCGGGTCGTAGCGATGGTCTTCCAGATAGTGCGCCGGTGACTGGAAGGCGCTGTCGTCGTCGGCGTCGGCCGCCGGGTCGAAGGCCATGTCCTGACCGGTCAGCCGGCTTTCCATCTCGCGCACTTCATGCGGCTCGACGCCCAGGCTCTCGGCCATGGCTTCGACTTCGTCGTTGTTCAGCCAGGCCAGACGCTTCTTCTGGCTGCGCAGGTTGAAGAACAGCTTGCGTTGCGCCTTGGTGGTGGCCACCTTGACGATGCGCCAGTTCTTCAGGATGAACTCGTGGATCTCGGCGCGGATCCAGTGCACGGCGAAGGACACCAGGCGCACGCCCATTTCCGGGTTGAAGCGCTTGACCGCCTTCATCAGGCCGACGTTGCCTTCCTGGATCAGGTCGGCCTGGGCCAGGCCGTAGCCGGCGTAGCTGCGGGCGATATGCACGACGAAACGCAGGTGGGCCAGCACCATCTGCCGGGCGGCCTCGAGATCCTGCTGGTAGTAGAGACTCTCGGCCAGTTCACGCTCCTGCTCCGGCGTCAGCAGCGGGATGCTGTTGACCGCATGCACGTAAGCCTCCAGGTTGGCGCCTGGAACCAGAGCATGAACAGGTTGCAAGGAAGTGGACATTCGAATCCTCCGATTCACGAAACTCGCGCAGTGTAGCACTGCGCCATCTGACGCGGACCCTGTGGATAAGTTCCGTTACAGATAGTCGATATCAACGAAAACAATGGTTTATCACCGCGGCGCCAATTCGTTGAGATGCCGCGCCACGGCCAGCCAGGCGCCAATATAGCCCAACAATACGGCACCGAGCAGCAGCGACAGACCATCGGACGACGGCACGCCGCCGAGGGCGAAATCGCTGCCATACAAACCCGACAACCGTATCACTGCGTCGTTCAGCCAATCCAGCCCGAAGGCCAGCAACAGCCAGGCGAATATCCCGGCGCCGCTGCCGTACAAGGCGCCCATGTAGAGGAAAGGCCGGCGCACGTAGCCGTCGGTGCCGCCGACCAGCTTGATCACCTCGATCTCGGCGCGGCGATTCTCGATATGCAGGCGGATGGTGTTGCCGATCACCAGCAGCAGGGCGAGGATCAGCAACAGGCTGAGGCCGAAGACGAAGCGGTCGCCCAGCTTGAGGATCGCCGTCAGACGCTCGACCCAGATCAGGTCGAGCTGCGCCTGCTGCACCTGCGGCAGCTCGGCCAGGCGTTGGCGCAGGGCTTCCAGCTTGGCCTTGTCGACCTCCACCGGGGTCACCAGGATCACCCCCGGCAGCGGGTTCTCCGGCAGTTCCTTGAGCGCCTCGCCGAGACCGGAGAGCTGCTGGAACTCCTCCAGCGCCTGTTCGCGACTGATCCATTCGACCTCGGCGACATCGTCCATCGCCGCGATCCGTTCGCGCAGGGTCTGGCCTTCACGCTCGCCGGCGGACAAGTCGAGGAACAGGGATATCTGCGCCGCGCGCTGCCAGGAACCGCCGAGTTTCTCGACATTGTCCAGCAGCAGCGCCAGGCCCATGGGCAGGCTCAACGCCACGGCCATCACCAAACAGGTGAAGAAGCTGCCGATGGGCTGGCGGGCCAGCCGGCGCAGGCTGTCGACCAGGCTGGCGCGATGGCTTTCCAGCCAGGCATGCAGCAGGGTGCGAAAGTCCGGACCGTCTTCCGGCAACTGGTCGCTGACCTTGTTGCGCGGCGCGGCGCCGACCCGTTCGGCCGGCTGCGGTGGCGGCATCTTCGACGCGCTCATCAGGCGGCCTCCCCGTCGCCGATCAGGCGACCGCGTTGCAGGGTGAGCATGCGGTGACGCATGCGGGCGATCAGCGCCAGGTCGTGACTGGCGATCAGCACGGTGGTGCCGAGGCGGTTGATGTCCTCGAACACGCCCATGATCTCCGCGGCCAGGCGCGGGTCGAGGTTGCCGGTGGGCTCGTCCGCCAGCAGCAGGGCCGGGCGATGGACGATGGCGCGGGCGATGCCGACGCGCTGCTGCTGGCCGGTGGACAGATCGCCCGGCGCCTGCGCCGCCTTGTCGCTGAGGCTGACCCGCTCCAGCGCGGCGCCGACCCGCTTGGCGATCTCCGGCTTGGCCAGACCGAGGATCTGCAGCGGCAGGGCGACGTTGTCGTACACGGTGCGGTCGAACAGCAGCTGGTGATTCTGGAACACCACGCCGATCTGCCGACGCAGGAAGGGAATCTGCGCATTGGTGATGGTGGAGAGGTCATGCCCGGCCAGCATCAGCTTGCCGCTGGTCGGCCGCTCCATCGCCAGCAGCAGGCGCAGCAAGGTGCTCTTGCCGGCGCCGGAATGCCCGGTGACGAAGAGAAATTCGCCGGGGCGAACGCGGAAACTCAGCTCGTGCAGCCCGACATGGCCATTGGCATAACGCTTGGCGACCTGCTCGAATCGGATCATCCCTGCTCGCGCTCCTCGAAAAGTGCCTGGATGAAGGCCTGCGCCTGGAACGGGCGCAGGTCGTCGATGCCCTCGCCGACGCCGATGTAGCGGATCGGCAGGCCGAACTGCTTGGCCAGGGCGAAGATCACCCCGCCCTTGGCGGTGCCGTCCAGCTTGGTCAGCGCCAGGCCGGTGAGGCTCACCGTCTGGTCGAACTGCTTGGCCTGGTTGATGGCGTTCTGCCCGGTGCCGGCGTCGAGCACCAGCAGCACCTCGTGCGGCGCCGTGTCGTCCAGCTTGCCGATCACCCGACGGACCTTCCTCAGCTCTTCCATCAGGTTGTCCTTGGTGTGCAGGCGCCCGGCGGTGTCGGCGATCAGCACGTCGATGCCGCGCGACTTGGCGGCCTGCACCGCATCGAAGATCACCGAGGCCGAGTCGGCGCCGGTGTGCTGGGCGATCACCGCGATCTGGTTGCGCTCGCCCCAGACCTGCAGCTGCTCCACGGCGGCGGCGCGGAAGGTGTCGCCGGCGGCGAGCATGACCTTCTTGCCTTCGAGTTGCAGCTTCTTGGCCAGCTTGCCGATGGTGGTGGTCTTGCCCACACCGTTCACCCCGACCACGAGGATCACGTAGGGCTGCTTGGCGGCGTCGATCACCAGCGGTTGCTCGACCGGCTTGAGCAGGCCGACCAGTTCTTCCTGCAGCGCCTTGTACAGCGCGCCGCTGTCGGCCAGCTCCTTGCGCGCCACGCGGCGGGTCAGGTTGCCGATGATCGCGGTGGTGGCCTCGACGCCGACGTCGGCGGTGAGCAGGCGGGTTTCCAGCTCGTCGAGCAGGTCGTCGTCGATGGCCTTCCTGCCGAGGAACAGACTGGCCATGCCCTCGCCGAGGCTGGCGCTGGTCTTGGACAGGCCCTGCTTGAGGCGGGCGAAGAAGCTGGGCTTGTCCTGGGTGGCCGGCAGTACGGCGGCGACGGGCGCTTCGTCGACCGGGGCAACAGGCGCGACCACGGCTTCAGGGGGGCGAGGCGGCTCGGCAGTCGGCGGCACGGCGGCGTTGTCGCCGCCTAGCAGGCGCGAGAAGAACCCGGGCTTGTCGTCGGCGCGCGGCGCAGGGGCTGCGTCGGCCGCCGCTTCGTCGATGGCGGCGGGCTGCGCAGGCAGGCTGGGCGCAGTTTCGACAGGCACCGGTTCGGCCGGCGCTTGCGGCGCCGCTTCGGCGACCGGCAGCGGCGCGGGCTCGGCCGCAGGCAACGCGGGAACCTGCGATTCGATGGCGAGCGACTCGATGCTCGGCGGCGAAACCGCCTGCGCCTCGCTCGCCTGCGCGTCGGCGGCAGGCGCGGCGGGCTCGGCCGGCTTCTTGCGCAGCCAGCCGAACAGGGATTTCTTTTCTTCGGTCACAGGCGGGTTCTGCGCGCCGGCCGCGGCCGGCGACTTCTTGTCGTCGTTGGAACCAAACATGGGTCGCTTGCATCTCAAGGGGGCGGTCTTACAGCCTGAAACGCCCGGCTGCGCCGCCCCGGAAAAGGATGGGGTATCCTAGCACCTCTTCGCCCGCCGGCGGTACGACCGCCCAGGCCATCCGACAGGTCAGACTCTCGATGAATGCCATTGCCCGCCGCTCGATCGGCCTGCTGCTCAGTGTGCTCTGCGTTCCGCTGACAGCCCTCGCCGCCGCTCCGCAACCGACCCACGAATTCAGCCTGGACAACGGCCTCAAGGTCATCGTCCGCGAGGATCACCGCGCCCCGGTGGTGGTCAGCCAGCTCTGGTACAAGGTTGGCTCCAGCTACGAGACGCCCGGCTCCACCGGTCTGTCCCACGCCCTCGAGCACATGATGTTCAAGGGCAGCCGCAAGCTCGGCCCCGGCGAGGCCTCGCGCATCCTGCGCGAACTGGGCGCCGAGGAGAACGCCTTCACCAGCGACGACTACACCGCCTACTACCAGGTGCTGGCGCGCGACCGCCTGGGCGTGGCCCTGGAGCTGGAGGCCGACCGCCTGGCCAGCCTGCGGTTGCCGGCGGACGAATTCGCCCGCGAGATAGAGGTAATCAAGGAAGAGCGCCGCCTGCGCACCGACGACCGCCCCTCCTCGCTGGCTTTCGAGCGCTTCAAGGCCATGGCCTACCCGGCCAGCGGCTACGCCATCCCCACCATTGGCTGGATGGCCGACCTCGAGCGCATGCGGATCGACGAGCTGCGTGCCTGGTACGAGTACTGGTACGCGCCGAACAATGCCACCCTGGTGGTGGTCGGCGACGTCGCTCCGGCCGAGGTGAAGGCGCTGGCCGAGCGTTATTTCGGCGCCATCGAGCGCCGCGAGGTGCCCGAGGCCAAGCTGCCGCTGGAGCTGCCGGCCGCCGGCGAGCGGCGCACCACCCTGTATCTGAAGACCCAACTGCCGAGCCTGCTGATGGGCTTCAACGTGCCCGGCCTGGCCACCGCCGAGACGCCGCGCCAGGCACACGCCCTACGGCTGGTCGCGGCCCTGCTCGACGGCGGTTACAGTGCGCGGCTGCCCAACCGCCTGGAGCGTGGCGAGGAACTGGTCTCCGGCGCCAGCGCCTGGTACAACGCCTTCACCCGCGGCGACAGCCTGTTCGTCCTCAGCGCCACGCCCAACGTGCACAAGGGCAAGACCCTGGAGCAGGCCGAGGCCGGCCTGTGGCGTGAACTGGAGAAGCTGAAGCAGACCCCGCCGTCCGCCGAGGAACTGGCCCGGGTGCGCGCCCAGGTGATCGCCGGGCTGGTCTACGAGCGTGACTCCATCACCAGCCAGGCCACCAGCATCGGCCAGCTGGAAACCGTCGGCCTGTCCTGGCAATTGATCGACCAGGAGCTGGCCGAGCTGGAAGCCGTCACCCCTGCGGACATCCAGCAGGCGGCCCGCACCTTCTTCGTCCGCGACCGCCTGAGCGTCGCCCATGTACTGCCCGAGGAATCCCGCCATGAAGACTGAGCACCTGCGTTTCGGCCTGCTCGGCCTGGCGCTGTCCAGCGCTCTGGCGCTGACCGCCTGCAGCACGCTGCCCGGCCCCGCAGCGAGCGAACCCGGCGCCAAGCTGCAGTCGCTCGCCGAATTGAACGGCCAGGCGCCGAGCCGGCGCAGCCTGGATATCCAGACCTGGCACACCGCGCAAGGCGCCAAGGTGCTGTTCGTCCCGGCGCGCGAGCTGCCGATGTTCGACCTGCGCCTGACCTTCGCCGCCGGCAGCAGCCAGGACGACGGCGTGCCCGGCCTGGCCACCCTGACCAATGCCATGCTCAACGAAGGCGTGCCGGGCAAGGATGTCGGCGCCATCGCCGCCGGCTTCGAGGGCCTCGGCGCCGAGTTCGGCAACGGCGCCTACCGCGACATGGCGGTGGCCAGCCTGCGCAGCCTGAGCGCGAAAGAGCAACGCGAGCCGGCGCTGGCGCTGTTCGCCGAGGTGCTCGGCCAACCCACCTTCCCCGAAGATGCCCTGGCGCGGATCAAGAACCAGCTGCTGGCCGGCTTCGAATACCAGAAGCAGAACCCCGGCAAGCTGGCCAGCCTGGAACTGTTCCAGCGCCTGTACGGCGAACACCCCTACGCCCACCCGAGCGACGGCAACGCCGAGTCCATCCCGGCGATCGGGCGCGAGCAGCTGGTGGCCTTCCACGCCCGCGCCTATGCCGCCGGCAATGCGGTGATCGCCCTGGTCGGCGACCTGTCGCGCGAGCAGGCCGAGGCCATCGCCGCGCAAGTCTCCGCCGCCCTGCCACAGGGTCCGGCGCTGCCGCGCATCGCCCAGCCGCAGCCGCCTGCGCCCGGCCCGAGCCATATCGAGTTCCCGTCCAACCAGACCCATCTGATGCTCGCCCAGCTCGGCATCGACCGCCGCGACCCGGACTACGCCGCGCTCTACCTGGGCAACCAGATCTTCGGCGGCGGCGGCTTCGGCACCCGCCTGATGAGCGAGGTGCGCGAGAAACGCGGGCTGACCTACGGTGTCTACTCCGGCTTCAGCGCCATGCAGGCGCGCGGCCCGTTCACCATCAACCTGCAGACCCGCGCCGAGCTCAGCGAAGGCACTCTCGCACTGGTCAAGCAGCTGCTCGCCGCCTACCTGCGTGACGGCCCGACCCAGGACGAACTGGACAACGCCAAGCGCGAGCTGGCCGGCAGCTTCCCGCTGTCGACCGCGAGCAACGCCGATATCGTCGGCCAACTGGCGTCGATGGGTTTCTACGACCTGCCGCTGAGCTATCTGGACGACTTTATGCGCGACGTCCAGGCCCTGACGACGGAACAGGTGCATGCAGCCATGGCCAAGCATCTCGACCCCGAAGCCCTGGTGGTGGTGACGGCCGGTCCGAGCGTGGAGCAGCAGGAACTGCCGCCGCCCAGCGACAAGCCGGCCGAGCAGCCCAGCGCGGTGCCGCACTGATGCGCGGCCGCACGCCGCCCAAGCCCGCCGCCAAACCCCATGGCGGCCAGGGCCAGCTGCGCATCATCGGTGGCCAGTGGCGCTCGCGGCGCTTCGCCTTCCCCGACGGCCCGGGCCTGCGCCCCACCCCGGACCGGGTGCGTGAGACCCTGTTCAACTGGCTGGCGCCTTATGTCGAGGGCGCCCATGTGCTCGACCCCTTCGCCGGCAGCGGCGCGCTGCTGCTCGAGGCGCTGTCGCGCGGCGCCGCCAGCGGCCTGGCCTGCGACCTCAACCCGGCCTCGGTCGCCGCGCTGCGCGGCCATCTGGCGACGCTGCAATGCACGGCCGGCGAGGTACAACAGGGCGACGCCCTGCAGTTGCTGGCGCGCCCGGCGCCGCGCCGCTTCGATATCGTCCTGCTCGATCCACCGTTCCATCAGGATCTGCTGCAGAGCGCCTGCGGCCTGCTGGAAAGCCAGGGCTGGCTGGCCGACGATGCCTGGGTCTATACCGAAAGCGAGAGCGCGCCCTCGACCCTCGGCCTGCCCGGCAACTGGCGCCTGCACCGCGAGAAGCACACCGGCCAGGTGCATTACGCGCTGTGGCAGCGCAGTGCACAGTGACCTGCCGAACGTAGGGTGGATGTCGCTGTTTACATCCACCATGATCGCGTGAGCGGTGGATGGGTGAAGCGTCAGCTACGCGCCCCGATCCACCCTACAGGACATCTTCATGACCCCCTTCCAACCCGCCTGGTGGCTGCCCGGCCCGCATCTGCAAACGCTGTGGAACCCCTTCTGCCGCAAGCCGCCGACGCTTGCGCGCCAGCGCGAACGGCTGTGGCTGGACGACGGCGACTTCCTCGACCTCGACTGGCACGGCCCACATGAGCCCCAGGCGCCGCTGGTGCTGGTGCTGCACGGCCTGACCGGCAGTTCCAGCTCGCTCTACGTGCTCGGCCTGCAGCAGGCCCTGGCCGCGCGCGGCTGGGCCAGCGTGGCGCTGAACTGGCGCGGCTGCTCCGGCGAGCCCAACCTGCTGCCGCGCGGCTACCACTCCGGCGCCAGCGAGGATCTGGCCGCCGTCGTCACCCACCTGCGCGCGCAACGCCCCATGGCGCCGCTGTATGCGGTGGGCTACTCGCTGGGCGGCAACGTGCTGCTCAAGTACCTCGGCGAGAGCGGCGCGCAGAGCCAGCTGCAGGCGGCCGTGGCGGTGTCGGTGCCGTTTCGCCTGGACCAGTGCGCGGACCGCATCGGCCTGGGCTTCTCGCGGGTCTACCAGGCGCACTTCATGCGCGAGATGGTCGCCTACGTGCAGGGCAAGCAGCGCCTGTTCAGCGAACAGGGCCAGGCGGAACGCCTGTCGGTGCTGGAACGCCTCGGCCCGTTGGACGGCCTGCGCACCTTCTGGGACTTCGACGGCCGCATCACCGCGCCGCTGCATGGCTACGCGGACGCCCAGGACTACTACCGGCGCGCCTCCAGCCGCTTCTACCTCGGCGCAATCCGCACGCCGACCTTGATCATCCAGGCCGCGGACGATCCCTTCATCTTCCGCCACAGCCTGCCCGAGGCCGGCGAGCTGGCGCCCGGCACCGAGTTCGAACTGCACGCACGCGGCGGCCATGTCGGTTTCGTCGAGGGCAGTCCGCGGCGGCCTGGGTATTACCTGGAGCGGCGGATTCCCGAGTGGTTGGCAGCACTGGGCGCCTGATCTGCCCTAGCCCGGATGCAATCCGGGCTAGGGGGATCGCCGCGGAGCCAAGCAGATCACCCCAACACCTGCTCCAGCGGCACATGCAGGCGGCCGTACAGCGCTTCGACCGCCTCGCGCGCGGATGGGGCGATGTAGCCGCCCTCCAGCGCCAGCACCTGGTAGATGCCGCGGCGCAGCATGTCCTGGCTGAGGTTGTCCGGGCTGGCGCCGGCGGTGCAGAGAAAGCGCACCCAGGAGGTCATGATGATCCAGGCATTGAGCGTCAGCGCCTCGATCTGCGCCGGGCTCATCAGCAGGATGTCGGCCTCGACGAAGCCCTGGTAGATCGCCTGGGCGCCCACCAGGCAGCGGCGGGCGAAGGCGCGGTAGCGCCCAGCCAGCTCGGCGTCGGCCTCCAGCAGGTGTTCGAGGTCGCGGTGCAGGAAGCGGTAGTGCCACATCGCCGCCAGCAGCGCCTCCAGGTAGAAGGTCTTGTCGTCCACCGTCAGCGCGCGGCCCTCGGGCCGGCGCAGAAAGCCGTCGACCTGCGCCTCGTACTGGGCGAACAGCTCGGCGATGATCGCCTGCTTGTTGCGGAAGTGGTAGTACAGGTTGCCCGGCGAAATCCCCAGGTGCGCGGCGATATGGTTGGTGGTAACGCTGCGCTCGCCCTGGCTGTTGAACAGCTCCAGGCTGGCTTGAACGATGCGCTCGCGGGTCTTGGGTGGCGCCATGGCGCGGCTCGGTCTCGTGAAGGGAAAGCGGCAAAGGTACAGCGAGAAACGCCGCGGGTGTTACCTCTCGCACACAGGCCGGCCAGCGGCTGACCTTTGGTTAGGCTGCGACAAGGGCCACGGGACGGCATGCTATTTGACACATTAGAGCAATTGCTCTAAAAATCCAGCTCAGTCGAATCGCGGCGCACACCGCCGCCCAGCTGGAACGTCGAGGAGAAGCCCCATGGTCGCCGACATCGCCTACCTGCAGCACAACCAACAGCAGATCGACCAGCTGGACAGCACCTTCGCCCTGCAGCGTGCGGCCTTTGCCGCCAACCCCATGCCTTCGGCCGAACAGCGCAGCCAGTGGCTCAAGTCTCTGAGCGAACTGCTGACCCAGCAGCAGGGCGCACTGATTGCCGCGATTTCCCAGGATTTCAGCAACCGTTCGGCCGACGAGACCCTGCTCGCCGAGCTGATGCCCAGCCTGCACGGCATCCACTACGCGACCAAGCGCATCAAGAAATGGATGAAGCCGTCGCGGCGCAGCGTCGGCCTGCAGTTCATGCCCGCTGCGGCCAAGGTCATCTACCAGCCGCTGGGCGTAGTCGGCATCATCGTGCCGTGGAACTACCCGGTGTTTCTCGCCATCGGCCCGCTGGTTGGCGCGCTGGCGGCCGGCAACCGGGTGATGATCAAGATGAGCGAGTCCACCCCGGCCACCTCGCAGCTGGTCAAGGACCTGCTGGCGCGCATCTTCCCCGAGGACCTGGTCAGCGTTGCCCTGGGCGAGGCGGAAGTCGGCATGGCCTTCTCCAAGCTGCCGTTCGACCACCTGCTGTTCACCGGCGCCACCAGCATCGGCCGGCACGTGATGCGCGCCGCCGCCGAGAACCTGACCCCGGTGACCCTGGAGCTGGGCGGCAAGTCGCCGGTTATCGTTTCCGCCGACGTGCCGCTGGAGCACGCCGCCGAGCGCATCGCCTTCGGCAAGACCCTCAACGCCGGGCAGACCTGCGTGGCGCCGGACTACGTGCTGGTGCCGAGGGACCGGGTGGAGGGCTTTGTCGCCGCCTACCGCGAGGCGGTGCGGCGCTTCTACCCGACGCTTGCGGACAACCCGGACTACACCGCGATCATCAACGAGCGCCAGCTGGCCCGCCTGACCGGCTACCTGCAGGACGCCCAGGCCAAGGGCGCGCGCATCGTCCCTATCTACCCCGAAGCCCAGGGCCGGCGCCTGCCGCAGAGCCTGGTGCTGGACGTCAACGACGACATGAAGCTGATGCAGGACGAGATCTTCGGCCCGCTGCTGCCGGTGGTGCCCTACGAGCGTATTGAAGATGCCTTCGCCTACGTCAACGCGCGGCCCCGGCCGCTGGCGCTGTACTACTTCGGCTACGACAGACGCGAGCAACAGCGCGTGCTGCACGAGACCCATTCCGGCGGCGTATGCCTGAACGACACGTTGCTGCACGTGGCCCAGGACGACATGCCGTTCGGCGGCATCGGCCCCTCCGGCATGGGTCATTACCACGGTCACGAAGGCTTCCTGACCTTTAGCAAGGCCAAGGGCGTGTTCATCAAGCAGCGCTTCAACGCCGCGCGGCTGATCTACCCGCCCTATGGCAAGGCGATCCAGAAGCTGGTCTACAAGCTGTTCGTACGCTGAACAACGCGGGCAGCGCCCGTTTTACGCCTGGTGACAACAACAATGAACGACACCACCCTGAACGCGCCGCAACTGTCGCGGCGCAATCTGCTCAAGGTCGGCCTGCTGGGCACGGCGCTGCTCGGCACTGCCGGGCTGACCGCCACCCTCAGCGGCTGCTCGGCCAGCACGCCAGCCAATGGCTACCTGATCCTGCGCAGCAGCGACCTGCCCTTTCTGCGCGCACTGATCCCGGTGATGCTCGACGGCGCCGTCAGTGCCGAGCAGATGCCGCAGGCCATCGACGGCACGCTGAAGAGCCTCGACACCAGCCTGGCGCACCTGTCGCCGGAGATGCGGGGGCTCACCGTGCAACTGTTCGACGCGCTCGCCCTGCCCATCACCCGCGGCCCGCTGACCGGGGTGTGGGTCAGCTGGGACAAGGCCGGTGGCGACGACGTGCGGCAGTTCCTCACGCGCTGGCAGAACAGCAGCCTGAGCCTGCTGCGCATGGGCCACGCCTCGCTGCTGCAGCTGGTGATGATGGCCTGGTACAGCCGGCCGGAGTCCTGGGCCCATTGCGGCTACCCGGGGCCGCCGACCGTCTGAACTTAGCCAACCTCCACTATCAGCATGAGGCCTCTGAAACCGTAGCGAGCGGTTCGAGTGCAAGGAAGGCTCGCAGCACGTGACGAGGCTGTACTGAAGTACGCCGAGTAACGGGCGAGAACCTGACGCCGCAATCGGATCGCGCAGTAGGTTTCAGTGACTCCGAGGAAAAACAATGCCCGTACCCGATCTGTTCAAGCAAGGCCTGGCCAGGGGCTGGAAGACATACGACGGTTCGCGTCTGGAACATGACCTGACCCTGGAGGCCGATGTCGCCATCGTCGGCAGCGGCGCCGGTGGCGGCACCACCGCGGAGATCCTCAGCGCCGCCGGCTACAAGGTGCTGCTGATCGAGGAAGGCCCACTGAAGACCAGCGACGATTTCAGGATGCAGGAGGCCGAGGCCTACCCGACCCTCTATCAGGAGGGCATCGGCCGCATGAGCAAGGATGGCGCCATCACCATCCTCCAGGGCCGCGCCGTCGGCGGTACCACCCTGGTCAACTGGACCAGCAGCTTCCGCACCCCGCCGCAGACCCTGGCGCACTGGGCCGAGGTGCACGGGGTGCAGGACCATGACGTCGAGTCCATGGCGCCCTGGTTCGAGAAGATGGAACAGCGCCTGGGCGTGGCGCCCTGGGCGGTGCCACCGAATGCCAACAACGAGGTGATCCGCAGCGGCTGCGAAAAACTCGGCTACCACTGGGCGGTGATTCCGCGCAACGTGCGCGGCTGCTGGAACCTCGGCTACTGCGGCATGGGCTGCCCGACCAACGCCAAGCAGTCGATGCTGGTCACCACCATCCCCACCACCCTGGATGCTGGCGGCGAGCTGCTCTACCTGGCGCGCGCCGACAAGCTGCTGATCGAAGGCGACCAGGTGGTCAGCCTCGACTGCCAGGGCATGGACGAACGCTGCGTGGCGCCCACCGGCAAGCGCATTCGGGTCAAGGCACGGCATTACGTGCTGGCCGGCGGCGGCATCAACACCCCGGGCATCCTGCTACGCTCCAACGCGCCCGATCCGCACCAGCGTGTCGGCCGGCGCACCTACCTGCACCTGGTGAACTTCTCCGCCGCCAGCTTCGAGCAGAAGATCAATCCCTTCTACGGCGCGCCGCAGTCCATCTACTCCGACCACTTCCAGTGGGACGACGGTACCGCCGGACGCCTTTCCTACAAGCTGGAGGTGCCGCCGCTGCACCCGGCGCTGACCGCCACCCTGCTCGGCGACTTCGGCCACGAGAACGCCCTACGCCTGGAGCAGTTGCCGCACACCAACCTGATGCTCGCCCTGCTGCGCGACGGCTTCCACGAAGGCAGCGCCGAGGGCCGGGTGGAGCTGCGCGGCGACGGCAGCCCGGTGCTCGACTACCGGATGACCGACTACAGCTGGGACGGCGTGCGCCGCGCCTTCCTCAGCATGGCCGAGATCCAATTCGCCGCCGGCGCCAAAGCCGTGATGCCGCTGCACGCCGACGCCGGCTACGTGAAGAGCTGGAGCGCGGCCAGGAAGATGATCGAGAACCTCGACCTGGCGCTGTACCGCACCCGCCTGGGCAGCGCCCACGTGATGGGCGGCTGCGCCATGGGCGAGGATCCACAGCAGGCCGTGGTCGACAGCCTCGGCCGGCATCACCAGCTGGCCAACCTGTCGATCCACGACGGCTCGCTGTTTCCCACCAGCATCGGCGCCAACCCGCAGCTGTCGATCTACGGCCTCACCGCCAAGCTCGCCACGCTGCTGGCCGAGCGGCTGAAGACCTGAGGTGAGCAAGCTGATCGGCTTTCTGCTGCTGGTGGCGGGGGTCATCCACCTGCTGCCGCTGGCCGGCGTTATGGGCGGCGAACGCCTCAATGCGCTGTACGGCATCGCCCTGGACGAGCCCAACCTGCAGATCCTCATGCGCCACCGCGCCGTGCTGTTCGGCCTGCTCGGCGCCCTGCTGGTCGCCGCGGCGTTCGTCCCGACGCTACGCGGCGCGGCCCTGGTCGGTGGGCTGGTCAGCGTGCTCGCCTTTCTCCTGCTGGCATGCAGCGCCCCCGTCTACAACGAGGCTTTGCGTCGAGTGGTGGTCGCCGACTGGATCGCCCTGGCCTGCCTGGTGCCAGCACTCGCCCTGCACCTGCGCAACAGCTGAACCGTCGTCACGCTTGGCCCTGAGGGAAACGCTGCGCTACCATCCGACTCCCTTTCGACCCGCCAGGACGTCCCGATGAATCGAGTGTTATACCCCGGCACCTTCGACCCCATCACCCGGGGCCATGGCGATCTGGTCGAGCGCGCCTCGCGGCTGTTCGATCACGTCATCATCGCCGTCGCCGCCAGCCCGAAGAAGAACCCGCTGTTCCCCCTGGAACAACGCGTGGAGCTGGCCCGCGAGGTCACCAAGCATCTGCCCAACGTCGAAGTGATGGGGTTTTCCACCCTGCTTGCGCACTTCGCCAAGGAACAGGGCGCCAACGTGCTGCTGCGCGGCCTGCGCGCGGTGTCGGACTTCGAGTACGAGTTCCAGTTGGCCAACATGAACCGCCAACTGGCGCCGGACGTGGAAAGCCTGTTCCTCACCCCGTCGGAGAAATACTCCTTCATCTCCTCGACCCTGGTGCGCGAGATCGCGGCGCTCGGCGGCGACATTTCCAAGTTCGTCCACCCGGTGGTGGCCGACGCCCTCAGCCAGCGCTTTCACCAGCGCTAAGCGGCAACCGGCACGTCCAAGGGCGCGCCGGCAGCGGGCCCTTGCGTGCGCAGCGCCCCTGCGCTGCCGGAGCGCATGGCGCGCATCCCGGCAATCCGGCACAATTCGCCTACCGTTGTCTGATAGTGTCGCGGCCCCGCCTCGACAGGAGTTGTTCCATGTCCCTGATCATCACCGACGACTGCATCAACTGCGACGTCTGCGAACCCGAGTGCCCCAACGGCGCCATCTCCCAGGGCGAGGAGATCTACGTGATCGATCCCAACCTGTGCACCGAGTGCGTCGGCCACTACGACGAGCCGCAGTGCCAGCAGGTCTGCCCGGTGGACTGCATCCCCCTCGATCCGAACAACGTCGAGAGCAAGGACGAACTGATGCAGAAGTACCGGATCATCACCGGCAAGGCCTGACGGCCACACCGCCGAGGCCCGCCCCGACACGCTGGACGGGCCTCTCGCCGCGCAGCGCCGGCAAGACCACCGCGCCCCGCCGCTACCCGCGCATACCGAGCCTGCTAAGCTTCGTCCTTCCCCCAGTCGCCTCCGGTAGCTCGCATGTTGCGCCAACTCCTGCTCTCGACCCTGCTGCTCGCCGCCAGCCTGCTGGCCCAGGCCGCGCCGCAGCAGGCCGCCATCGCCACCGCCCACCCCGCCGCCACCGCCGCCGCGCAGCAGATGCTCGACGCCGGCGGCAACGCCTTCGACGCCGCGGTAGCCGCCAGCGCCGCCCTGGCAGTGGTCGAGCCCTATGGCTCCGGCCTCGGCGGCGGCGGTTTCTTCCTGCTGCGCACGGCCGGCGAGACGCCGCGCTACGATTTCCTCGACGCCCGCGAACGCGCGCCGCTGCAAGCCAGGGCCGACATGTACCGAAGGGACGGCAAGGTGCAACGCGGACTGTCGCTCGACGGTGCGCTGGCCGCCGCCATCCCCGGCCTGCCGGCGGCCCTGGTGGAGCTGGCCGAGCGGCATGGCCGCCTGCCGCTGAAGGACAGCCTGGCGCCGGCCATCGCCCTGGCCAACCAGGGTTTCGCCGTCGACCACGTCTACCGCGAGCGCGCCACCTGGCGCCTGGCGGCGCTGCGCGACGATGCGGAAAGTGCCCGGCTGTTCCTCGACCGCGGCGAAGTGCCGGCCGAAGGCCATCGGCTGCGCCAGCCGGAGCTGGCGGCGACCCTGCAGGCGCTGGCCGCGCGCGGCCGCGCCGGTTTCTACGAGGGGCCGATGGCCGAGCGCCTGGTCGCCGGGGTGCGCAAGGCCGGCGGCATCTGGAGCCTGGACGACCTGCGCGAGTACCGCAGCGTACGCCGCGAACCGCTGCGCTTCGCGCTGGAGGACGGCCGCGAGCTGATCAGCGCACCGCCGCCCTCGGCCGGCGGCGTGGCGCTGGCGCAGAGCCTGGCGATCCTCGGCCAGCTGCCCTGGCGCGAGGCCGAGCCGGTGCAGCGCGTGCATTACGTGGTCGAGGCGCTGCGCCGCGCCTATCGCGACCGTGGCCTGCTCGGCGATCCGGACTTCGTCGGCAACCCGCTCGAGCAACTGCTGTCGCCCGGCCACCTGGCAGTGCTGGCCGGCAGTATCGACCCCGAACGCGCCACGCCCAGCGCCAGCCTGCCGCCGGCCGGCACCTGGCGCGAGGGCGACCACACCACCCACTTCGCCGTGCTCGACAGCCAAGGCAACGCGGTGGCCGCCACCCTGTCGATCAACCTGCCGTTCGGCGCCGCCTTCACCGTGCCGGGCACCGGCGTGCTGCTCAACGACGAGATGGACGACTTCGCCGCCGATATCCAGGGCGCCAACGCCTACGGCCTGGCCGGCAGCCAGGCCAACGCCATCGCCGCCGGCAAGCGGCCGCTGTCGTCCATGAGCCCGAGCTTTATCGAGAGCGACGCGGCCTTCGCCGCCTTCGGCACGCCGGGCGGCAGCCGCATCCCCAGCATGGTGCTGCTGGCCATGCTCGAATACCTGGACGGCCAGCCCATCGCGCGCTGGCCGGCGGTGGCGCGCTACCACCACCAGTTCCTGCCGGATGTCATCGAGCACGAGCCGGATACCTTCAGCGCTGCGCAGATCGCCGAGCTGCAGGCCCGCGGCCACCAGCTCAAGGCACTGGAGCGGCAGTACGGCAACCAGCAGGTGCTGCTGTGGGACAAGGTCAGCGGCGAGGTGCAGGCGGCCAGCGACCCGCGCGGTATCGGCCGCGCCCTGCCCTAACGCGGCGGCGCCAGCGACCCGGCGCCGACCTGACGATCGGCGCGGCCGCCCAGGTACCAGCCGAGCAGGCCCCAGAGCGCCGCGCACAGCGCACCGACCAGGGCCACCAGCCAGGCGCCGTGGCCGAGCATGTCCAGCCCGGCCTTGGCCCAGCCGCTCAGCGCATCGCCGCCGCGGTAGACCAGGGTGTCGATAAGGTTCTTCGCCTTGTACTTGCTCTCGGCATCCAGCGGCGCGAACAGCATCTCGCGCCCGGGGCGGACGAAGGCGTACTCGCCGATGCGCCGCACGACCATCAGCGCCGCCAGCACGGCGAAGGTCGGCGCCAGCGCCAGGCCGAGAAAGCCCAGGCAGACCAGCGCCGGCACCGCCGCCAACAGCACGCGTACGCCGAGCTTCTGCGCCACCCGCCCGGTGACGAACAGCTGCGCGGTCAGCGCGCCGGCCTGCACGACGAAATCGATCACGCCGAACACCCGCACCTGCGCGGCGCGATCCGGGAACAGTTCGGCCACCAGGCGCGCCTGCTCGAAGTAGAGAAAGGTGCTCACGGTGGTCAGCAGCAGGACGAAGGCGGCGATGCCCAGCAGATAGCGCGACCCCAGCACCCGGGTCAGGCCGCTGAACGGGTTGCCCGCCACCGGCCGCCTGGGACTCTCGCTGGGCGGCGCGCCGGGGCGGCCGGCGCCGGCGCGCTCGCGCCAGGCCATCAGCTGCTGCTTGAGCGCCATCGCCAGGCCGAGCAGCGCGGCCGCCAGCAGCATCAGCCCGGACTCGCCCACGGCGCCGATCAGCAATGCGCTCAGCAGCGGCCCGCACAGGCCGCCGACGCTGGCCCCGGCGGCGATGAAGGCGAACAGCCGCCGCGCCTGGGCGCCGTCGAACACGTCGGCCATCAGGCTCCAGGCCACCGAGATGACGAACAGGTTGTAGACCGAGAGCCACACGTAGAACATCCGTGCCAGCCACAGGCTGTCGCGCTGCAGCCAGAACAGCAGGACGAAGCCCAGCAGGTTGAGGCAGAAGAAGCCGTACGCCCAGTCGATGAAATGCAGGCGCGGCACCCTCGAGCTGAGCCAGGCCAACAGCGGCACCGCCACCAGCATGGCGACGAAGGTGGCGCTGAACAGCCACTGCAGATTCTCCACTCCGCCGGTGATACCCATCGCCTCGCGCACCGGGCGCAGCATGAAGTAGCCGGCGAACAGGCAGAAGAACAGGGCGAAGGCGGCCAGTACCGCGCTCAACTCCCCCGGCTCGGCGTTGATCGCCCGCGCCAGGCGCCGGCCGCGAGCCGACATCTCAGGCGAACAGCTCGACGATGCGCCGGCGCTGTGCCGCATCCGGCAGGCGCCCCTGGCCGGCCAGCAGGTTGTCGGCCATGTAGTGCGGCTTGGAAGTGGCCGGGATCACCGCGGTAACCGCCGGCTCGGCGAGGATGAACTTGAGCAGCAGCTGCGCCCAGGAGTTGGCGTCCAGCTCCACCGTGGCCCAGTCCGGCAGCTTCTGGTCTCGCACCCGGGCGAACAGCGCGCCGCGCTGGAACGGCCGGTTGATCAGCACGGCGATGCCCTTGTCGGCGCAGAAGGGCAGCAGCTCGCGCTCGGCGTTGCGCTCGCCGACCGAGTAGTTGAACTGGACGAAATCCACCGGCTCGCGGCGCAGCACCTCCAGCAGGCGCTCGTGGGCCGACTCCAGATAATGGGTCACACCGATATAACGCACCCGCCCCTGCTCCTTGAGCTCGCGCAGCAGGCGAAGTTGGGTGGCGGTGTCCTGCAGGTTGTGCACCTGGACCAGGTCGAGGGTGTCGGTCCTGAGCGCGGCAAAGCTCTCCGCCAGCTGCCGCTCGCCGGCCGCGCGACCGCTCGACGATACCTTGGTGGCGAGAAACAGCTTGCTGCGCAGCTCGTCCTCGGCCGCCAGCGCGCCGCATACCGCCTCGGCGCGGCCGTAGCTCGGCGCGGTGTCGATCAGGCTGGCGCCACCGTTGACCAGGGTCTGCAGCACCTCGCGCAACGGCGCCAGCGCCGCCTCGTTCAGGGTCACGTCGTGGGTGCGCGAAGTGCCCAGGCCGATCACCGGCAGCGACTCGCCGCTGCTGGGAATCTGGCGCTGCAACAGGCCGCCGGCGGCGAATGCGCCGGCGGGCAGCCAGGGCGTCAACGCGGTCAGCGCGGCGAGGCTGGCGCTGTGCTGGAGAAAGCGGCGGCGACTGGGCATGACGTGGCTCCTCTGTGACGGGACGAACGCAGTTCGTTCGTTATAGGCACAGACGCCGCGCAGACCAAGGCGTTGCCGGGCGCGGGAGGGCAGGTGCAGGGAGGCGCGAAAGGGCTACAGGCCCCTGTTCAGGGAGGCGCAGAGGCGAGCGGGCGGGCAGTGGATGCAATATCCGGTAACCAAAAGCACCGCCGCGCCAAGGGGGGGAAAGGCGGCGCAGTGGTTGGGAAAAATGCGCGGGACGGCTCAGGCGGCCCGGCTGGTGGACTCGCTGATCAGCATGCCATGGGATACCAGGTAGCAGCGGTGACCGTTGCGCAGCGTCAGCGGATCGCGACTGGCGATCACCCAGCCCTTGCTCAGCAGTTGATCGATATGGGCCCGCAGGGCGGGCAGGTGACGCTGTTCCTTCATGGCCGAGTCCTTCTCAGGCGGGTTTGGCGCAAGGCAAAGTGCCATGACGCCAAGGGATTCATCCGTGACACAGTCGGCAAAAGTGTAGTGGCGCAGTGCCAGGCCGTTAAGCCGCGAAACGGCGTCAACTGCTGTAGGAAAATCGCCATGGACGGCGCCGTTCAGGAGGTCGCCAGCGCCTCGTCCTGCGCGGCGCTCGGCTGGAAAAACTGCGGGTAGCCGTCCTCCAGCTTGCCGTAGCGCAGCAGCGCCTGGCTCGCGAAGCCATCGCCGGGGAAGCGCGCCTGAACCTGGTCGGCCAGCGCGGACGAGGCCCAGGCCGGCGCCCCCAGCGCATCGACCCGCCCGCCGCCTGACTAATCCGGCTGTCCCGGCTGCAGCGGGCCGATGCGATAGGGGCGCATCATCTCGTTGTCCTCGTGTTCGACGATGTGGCAGTGCCAGACGAACTGGCCCGGCGTGTTGAACTGCGCCCGCAGGCGGGTGACCTGGCCGGGATAGGCAATCACGGTGTCCTTGAAACCGGTCTCCCAGGGCTCGGCCGGGGTCGGCAGCGAGCCGGGGGCGAGCTGGATCGTCTCGGCCTGCTCGTCGACGAAGATGTCCTGCCGATCGATGACTTCGAACGCGACCTCGTGGATATGCATCGGGTGGGCGTCGCCGGTGGCGTTGTACAGCTCCCAGACCTCAGTCGCGCCCAGGGCCGGGTTCTCGCTGACCGGCTCCATCCACAGGCGCTTGTTCCAGGCGGCCGGGGCCTCGCCCGGATCGCCCGCCAGGGTGCCGAGCAACGCTTCGGCCGGCGCGTCGGCGAAGAACGCCGACATCTCCTCGAGCAGCACCAGTGGGCGGGTGACGCTTGCCTCTGGCAGCGGCGTGATCGCCGGCAACTGCAGGAACTGCGGTGGCGTGCTCGGATCGGCCGCCAGCGCCGGCACCACCCGCAACTGCATGACCTGGCCGGTGCTGTCCGGGTCGGCGATATCGAAGTCGACATCCGGCTCGCCGCCGCCGAAGGGCTCGTCCGGACCGACATTGGCCAGTACATAGTTGCCCGGCGGCACCTGGCTGAAATCGACGATCAGGTCGACCCGCTCGGCCAGGCCCATCAGCAGGCGATTGCCGTGGTCGGCCGTGAGATTGACCGGCGCGGCGAGGAAGCCGCCCTCGTTGCCGATCTGCCAGACCTCCACCCCGGGGATGGCGTTGAAGTCGAGGATCAGGAAGCGCGACTGGCAGCCGTTGAGCAGGCGCAGGCGGTAGCGCACCTGTTCGACGGTGTGGAAGGGCCAGGTACTGCCGTTGACCATCAGCATGTTGCCGAAGAACTCGGGGTTCCACAGCGGCGCGATGTCGCTGTCGGGAATGAAGGGGCCGGAGATCTCGTCGAAGACGGCGCGGGAATCCGGGTAGAACAGCGAGCCGTCGGCGTTGAAGGAACGGTCCTGGATCGCCAGGGGGATCTCGTAGTAGGTCTTGTTCGGCGGAAACTTGTCGTTCTCCCTGGGGGCCGGCCCCGGCAGCAGCGCCGGCGTGCCGAAGCGCGTGTCGAGCAGCGCGGCGTCGCCGGCAGGGCCGCCACGGATGATGTAGAACCCGGCCGGCCCGGCATAGACGTTCAGCCGGGTCATGCCCAGGGTGTGGTCGTGGTACCAGAGGGTCGAGGCGCGGTTGAGGTTGGGGTACTGGCAGGTGGCGAAGCCCGGCCCCCAGGTCGCGCCAAATTTCTGCTGCGCCTTGCCGGCGAAGAACTGGTACCAACGGCCTTCGCGGGCGTAATCGGCGGGGATGTCGCTGGCATCGGGCAGGTACCAGGCCTCGGCATAACCGTCGCTCTCGTCGCCGACGCCGACCGCGCCGTGCACGTGGGTGACCATGGGCACCGGCCCGGTGTAGGACGCGGGCGTGCTGCCGAAGCTCGGGCGCGTGTCGCGGCCGGCGCTGCCTCCGGGCGGGTTGGCCCAGTGCAGGGTCGGGTCGACCGGCAGCAGGTGCGGGAGGAAGTTGCCAGCGTCATCCTTGAGGTCATTGATCCACTTGACCCGCACCGGGGTGTCCCAGCTGGCTTCGATGGTCAGCGAGGGGGCGTTGTGCAGCAGCAAGCCTCTTCTGCCGGCGGCCGCGACCGCGCCATAGCCCCAGACCTTGGTGGCGGGCAGGCCCGCGGGGAGTATCTGCTGGCTGAACTGCCTGAGCGCGACCTCGTAGTAGTCGACCCGCTTGCCGCCCATCTGGATGAATCGCGCCGCCTTGGGCATCACCGGCGGAATCAGCAGCGGCGTCTGGAACTTGGCGACCAGGACCGGATCCAGCGAGCCGCCGGGAATCTGCGCGATCGCCACCGGCACGCCGAAGCGGTTGACCGCGAACAGGGTGAGGACGGTACCGCCGGTGTATTTCAGGAACGTACGTCGTGTGAACATGATGCGAACCTCTACCCGTCAAATTGCCTGAACTGCCGCTTGGGCCGTCCATCAATTCGTCGAAGGCATCCACCCGATCAGGTTGCAAACGACACGCTGCTGCACGACGTCCCTTGTCCCACTTGAGCCACCGCCTTACCTGAAGACCACCCGCATGAACGCGATGCTGTTCGAGAAGTACTGCGACATGGACGACAAATCGACTGGCTGAAATCACTTCGCCAGCAAATGAAGCTTAGTTACGCCGTTACACAGTGGCGTTCCGCTGGTCGCCTGCAACCGCCAGGCAAAGCCCCAGGCCGATTTGCGCCAGAATGATCCTTGCCTGCTCTGCCAACAACGGCGCAAGGGTGTCGATATGCTGCTGGAAACCTGGGAACTGCTGTCCTACATGGTCACCGTGGTAGCCCTGCCGTTCACGATCGCGGTGTTTCTTCTTCGAGCAGCGCAAGGAGCGCGCGAACGAGGAGGAAGACACCTGGCAGCAGATCTCCGACGCCTACATCGACTTTCTCGAGGTGGTGCTGGCCAACCCGGACCTGAGCGACGAGCAACGCGAGCGCATGCTGCTGATCTTCGACATGCTCATCTCGCTGTTCGAGCGCGCCTACCTGCTGGTGTACGACCAGCGCATGGACGCGAAGAGGCGCCGGCGCAGGCACTCCTGGGACGACTACATGCGCGAGTGGAATCAGCGGGAGGACTTCCGTGCACGCCTGCCGGAACTGCTGCGCGGCGAGTATCCCGACTTTGCCGCCTAGTTCCTGCGCTTGGTGCAGGAGGCCGACGACGGGCAATAGCCCGGGCAGAACTGACGAATGGCAGTGCGCGCCTTCACCGATCAGCATGCCGTGCATGACCAGGCAGGTGTGCGGCCGCTGCGCAACTTGAGAGGGTTGCGATCGATGATCTCCCAACCCTCGCGGAGCATCTGGTCGATGTGCGCCCGCAGCGCGGGGAGTTTTCGCTGTTCCTTCTGGCTATTCATGGTCGAGTCCTTTCGTCCGGTGGCAGCACCCATGCGATGGGGCTGTCAGGTCCCATCCATGCTGTGCGTCGCAGACGCATAACAGGCTATCTGCCAGCACGTCAGCCGGGTCGCAGGCCTTTCCCTGCGACCGGTGGCCGCGCTGCGCGGGTTCCCATGTCCGCGGGCGCCAGGCCGACGCGAGGAGCCTGTCGGACTTAACGCTGTGCTACTGCGAAAAAGCCCTTCTTCATGGGTAGATGGGCCATTTTTGCTGCTCCTTCTCGTTAACGGGCATACCGCGAGAGGCACCCCGAATGATCAAAGCCTTCGCGGCATGCCCGCCTCCCTCATCCGGCGCTGCGCGCCACCTGCATTCGCCACATCCCTGTACCTCACCCTGCGGGCGGCTTGCGCCGTGCCAATCGGCGATACTGCCGATTAGTCTCCCGGGTGGAGAAGGAAAAGGAGGGCGTCGCTGTGCGACTTTCACGCTAAATAGCTAGCCATCCGCGGGGCGGTCCCCGCCTCGAAAACCAACAAAACTGCACGGGGGGTCACACCCGCAAACCGAAATGTCGGACCACGGCCTTTCCCTCGCTACGAACGGTAAAGTCCGACAGGCGCCTGGGCATCACTCCCGGCCGCGGGCTTCCTGCCTGGCCAGGAACTCTTCCTGGAGCAAGGCCTCGGTGATATGGGCGGGCTCTTCGCTGAAACGCGGATCGTCGAGATGCCCGGTCGACACGGCCTTGACCTCGAGTCGGCCGACCAGGTGCTCGAGGGCGTGCCGCATCTTCTCGGCGGCGCCGTCCACGGCGAGGTCCAGCGATGCCGCCCTGTGGGTGACCGAGATGGCTTGATGGCCCTTGGGGCGCGCCTCGATGTGGCAACGCTTGTCGTCGACACCGGCCTTGCTGCCGTTCTCGTCGGTGAGGTGAACCTCGATGCGGGTGAGGAACTCGTCGAAGCGCTCCAGGCGCTCCGTCAAGGTCGCACTGACCCAATCCTGCAGCCGGGCACTTCCTTCGATATGGTTGCTGTTCACTTGAACCTGCATAAGGTGCCTCACTTCTTCCGGTCTAGAACTTCCTGAGGGCATAGATCGCAGAGACGGGGCGATTTGTCGATGCCTGGACGAGAAACAATCGGCTCCTCGTGCAGCTCGCCGACGCCGCGCTGCGGGTCTGCATCGACGCCTGCGCGCCAGGACGCGCGCACGCGAAGAGCCCGCCGGGCGCAGTGCTCAGGCAAACACGAAGTATTTGCGCACCGTCTCGACCACTTCCCAGGTGCCGCACATGCCCGGCTCGACGATGAAGATGTCGCCGGCGCGCAGGTGGATCGGCTCCTGGCCGTCCGGGGTGATGATGCAGTAGCCCTCCTGGAAGTGGCAGTACTCCCACTTGTCGTAGGCCACCCGCCACTTGCCCGGGGTGCAGATCCAGGTGCCCATGATCTTCTTGCCGTCTTCCGAGGTGTAGGCGTTGAGGTTGACGGTGTGCGGTTCGCCGTCGAGACGCTGCCACTTGCAGGCATCGAGCACGGGGACGGGCTGGGTATCGCGCAATACGGTGATGGGTTGCATGACGGCTCCTTGAGAGGGGGAACGAAACCCGCCCAGCCTAGGGCCGCAGCCTGGCGCGCGATTGTCTGATCTCGACCTGCAACTGCCTGTAAACGCGCAACGGCGCCCGACTGGCGGGACGGCCCGGCACGGCGCTAAGCTGTCGACCATGACCAGGCCCTACCTGACTCCGCTCCAGACCAGCCGCACGGAGGCCGCCCCGGGCCTGCGCATCGGCGGCGACTGGACGCTGCCCCACTACAGCCACCTCGAACCGCAGGTGCAGGCGCAGCGCGAGCGCATGCAGGACGAGGAGCCGGTCGACCTGCGCGAGCTGGCGGCGCTGGATACCGCCGGCGCCGCGCTGCTGCTGGAGCTGCTCGGCGAGTGGCGCCTGCGCCAGGTGGCAGGGCAGGCCGAACTCGGCGAGCAGCGCCGCGCCCTGCTGCTGGCGGTGGCCGACGCCATGCACGGCAACCGCGAGGCGCCGGCGCCTGCACCGCCCTCGGTGCTGCGCGAGGTGCTCGGGCATATCGGCGAGGCAGTCGAAACCACCTGGCGCCACGGCCAGGAGTTGCTCGGTTTCATTGGCCTGACCCTGGCCAGCATGCTCGCCATCGCCCTGCGCCCGGCGCGCTGGCGCCTGACCTCGCTGGCGGCGCATCTGGAGCAGTGCGGGCTCAACGCGGTGCCCATCGTCGCCCTGCTGACCTTCCTGGTCGGCGCCGTGGTGGCCTTCCTCGGCGCCACCATCCTCGCCGACTTCGGCGCCAGCATCTATACGGTCAACCTGGTGGCCTACTCCTTCCTGCGCGAGTTCGGCGTGCTGCTCACCGCCATCCTCATGGCCGGCCGCACCGCCAGTGCCTTCACCGCACAGATCGGCTCGATGAAGGCGAACGAGGAGATCGACGCCATCCGCACCCTGGGTCTGAATCCGGTCGAGCTGCTGGTGTTGCCGCGGGTGTTCGCCATGCTGATCGCCCTGCCGATCCTCACCTTCATCGCCATGCTCAGCGGCATGTTCGGCGGCGCGCTGGTCTGCGCGCTGAGCCTGGACATCCCGCCGCCCCTGTATCTGTCGATCCTGCAGGACGGCGAGCTGCTGCGACATCTGCTGGTCGGCCTGCTCAAGGCGCCGGTCTTCGCCTTCCTGATCGCCCTGATCGGTTGCCTGGAAGGCTTCAAGGTCAGCGGCAGCGCGCAGTCGGTGGGCGCCCATACCACCTCGGCGGTGGTGCAGTCGATCTTCGTGGTGATCCTGCTCGACGCCCTCGCCGCACTGTTTCTGATGGAGATGGGCTGGTGAGCCGCGAGACCATCATCGAGGTGCGCGGCCTGTGCAACCGCTTCGGCGCGCAGCTGGTGCACCAGCACCTGGACTTCGACCTGTATCGCGGCGAGATCCTCGGCGTGGTCGGCGGCTCGGGCACCGGCAAATCGGTGCTGCTGCGCAGCATCGTCGGCCTGCGCCAGCCCAATGCCGGCACCGTGCGGGTGTTCGGCGAAGAGCTGCTGAGCCTGCCGGCCGAACGCCGCTCGCAGCTGGAGCGGCGCTTCGGCGTGCTCTACCAGCGCGGCGCGCTGTTTACCTCGCTGACCGTCAGCGAGAACGTCGCCCTGCCGCTGATCGAGCATGCCGGCCTGTCGCGTGCCGCCGCCGAGCGCCTGGCGCGGGTCAAGATCGCCCTCGCCGGCTTGCCGCAGGACGCCGCCGGCAAGTACCCCGGCTCGCTGTCCGGCGGCATGGTCAAGCGCGCCGCCCTGGCCCGCGCGCTGGCGCTGGACCCGGAGATCCTGTTTCTCGACGAGCCCACCGCCGGCCTCGACCCCATCGGCGCGGCGGCCTTCGACCAGCTGATCCGCACGCTGTGCGACAGCCTGGGCCTCAGCGTGTTCCTGGTCACCCACGACCTGGATACGCTGTACAGCATCTGCGACCGGGTCGCCGTGCTGGCGCAGAAGAAGGTGCTGGTGGCCGACCGCCTGGAGGCGGTGGTGGCCACCGACGATGCCTGGATTCAGGAATATTTTCACGGCCCGCGCGGGCGCGCGGCCGCACAAGCCGCCAGCGCGGCGGGGAGTCAATGAATGGAACCCAGAGCCCATCACGTGCTGATCGGCCTGTTCACCGTACTCATGGCGGGCGCCGCCCTGCTGTTCGCCCTGTGGCTGAACAAGGCCGGCGCCGACCGCGCCTTCACCGATTATGAAGTGATCTTCAACGAGTCGGTCACCGGCCTGTCGCAGGGCAGCGCGGTGCAGTACAGCGGGATCAAGGTCGGCGACGTGGTCAGCCTCGGCCTCGACCCGCAGGACCCGCGCACCGTGCGTGCGCGCATCCGCATCGTCGGCCCCACGCCGATCAAGCAGGACACCCGCGCGCGCCTGGCGATCACCGGCATCACCGGCCTGGCGGTGATCCAGCTGCACGGCGGCAGCCCCGACAGCCCGCCGCTGGTGGGCGAGGACGGCCAGCCGGCAATCATAGTCGCCGACCGCTCGCCGCTCTCGCGCCTGATGGCCAACGGCGAGGACCTGATGATCAACGTCACCCGCCTGCTC
This sequence comes from Pseudomonas sp. SP16.1, assembly GCF_052682975.1. Classification (NCBI taxonomy): domain Bacteria; kingdom Pseudomonadati; phylum Pseudomonadota; class Gammaproteobacteria; order Pseudomonadales; family Pseudomonadaceae; genus Pseudomonas; species Pseudomonas sp. SP16.1. Next base: position 4,851,930 of record NZ_JBQYFZ010000001.1, on the reverse strand, counting down.
AACCGCGCCAACCGCATGCTCTCGCGCGAGAACGCCGAACGCGTTTCGCGCACCCTGGACCACCTGGAGCAGGCCAGCGCCGGCCTCGCCGAGCAGCGCGAAGAACTGACCGAGACGCTGCGCCAGGCCGGCGCCGCCACCCGCGAGGCCGCCGAACTGATGCGCAGCGCCAATCGTCTGGTCGAGGGCCAGGGCCACCAGGTACTGGCCAGCAGCGAACGACTGATGGCCTCGCTGGAGCGCAGCAGCGGCAATATCGAACAGTTGCTCGAAGCCAATCGCAGCGCACTGGACAACGGCCTGCAGGGCCTCGGCGAGCTCGGCCCGGCGATCGGCGAACTGCGCGACACCCTCGCCGCCCTGCGCAGCTTCTCCCAGCGCCTGGAGCAGGACCCCACCGGCTACCTGCTGCGCAACGACAGCATCAAGGAGTTCCAACCATGAAGCGCCTGTCCCTGCTGCTGGCCGCCGGCCTGCTCGGCGCCTGCTCGATCCTGCCGCGGAGCGAGCCGCTGGAGGTCTACCTGCTACCGGCCGGCCCGCTGCCGGCGCAGAGCGGCGCCGTCGACTGGGCCCTGCGCATCGCCAGCCCGGGCAGCAACCAGCTGCTCGACGGCACGCGCATCGTCGTGCTGCCCGAGGCCGGGCGGGTCAACACCTACCAGGGCGCACGCTGGAGCGAGCGCACCCCGCAACTGCTGCAGGCGCGCCTGCTCGACGCCTTCCACGATGACGGCCGCATTCGCGCCCTGAGCAGCGATGCACAGCGCCTGCAGGCCGATCTGGAACTGGTCAGCGAGCTGCGCGCCTTCCACAGCCAGTACCAGGGCGAACGGCCCGAGGCGCTGATCCAGCTCGACGTGCTCCTGGTCGATGCGCGCGACCAGCGCATCCTCGCCAGCCGCCGCTTCAGCGCCAGCCAACCGGCCAGCGATAGCTCGATAGACGCCGTGGTGGCGGCCTTCGGCCTGGCCGGCGATCACCTGGCTCGGGAGTTGGTGGACTGGACGCTAAATGAGGGGCAACGCAATCGCTGACCCTACATGGTTCCCAGCCAATCGCGCACTCCGGCGTAGGGGTAATCCTCCAGTGCGGCGAAGCCAGCCAGCTGGCGTGCCTTGAGCTTGCTCAGCAGCGGCGTGGCGATGCCGCAGAGAAAGCGCGTCAGGCATTCGCGGCTCGGCGCCTGGCCGGCATACTGCAGGTGTTTCTCGACGAAGGCGGCGCATAGCGCCTGCGCATCGCGCCCGCTCAAAGGCGGCAGTTCGGGCGGTGGCGGCAGGACGGCGACGCGGCCCTGACATACCGAGCAATGCCCGCAGCGCTCGGGGGCCTGGACGTCGCCGAAGTACAGGGCCAGGCGCCGGCTCAAGCAGTCGCGGCTCTCGAACAGGGCGAGCATGGCCTGGATGCGGGCGATTTCGCTGGCTTCGTGGGCGCGGAAGTGCGCGTGCAGCTGCTCGGCCAGGACGGCCGGGTCGAATTCGCCGTCCAGCAGGGTGTAGACCTCGGTCATCTGCTTGCTTTCCAGCTCGACCCAGCCCTTCTCCTGGAAGTAGTCCAGCGCCTTGATCACCCGCGCGCGTTCGGCGCCGTGGTCGCGATACAGAGCATCGAAATCCAGGGTGGACCAGGTGCGGGCGCGGCGCGAGCTGGCCAGGATGGCCTCGACGAACTGGCGCCGTTCGCCCTCGAACTGCGCCAGCAGCGCTTCTTCTTCCAGCAGCAGCTTGAAGCGGTATTCGGCGAAATAGGCGTAGCGCGGCGCGATGATGCCGCGCAGTTCCAGCTGCACCAGCAGGGTCTTGAGCGGCAATGCGCGAATATTGCTCTGCTCGGACAACTGGCCCAGCATCAACTCCCATTGCCCGCCCGTGCCGGCCGCGTGCAGCTCGTCGAGCACCTTGCGGATGCCGGCCAGCTCCGGGGTATCGCCGTAGACGAAGTTCTCCAGCACGCTGAGGCTGTCGCGGTTGGCCAGCACCAGGCAGTCCGAGGCCTGGCCGTCACGCCCGGCGCGGCCGATCTCCTGGCTGTAGTTCTCAATGGATTTCGGCAGGTCGAAGTGCACCACGTTGCGGATATCGCGCTTGTCGATGCCCATGCCGAAGGCGATGGTGGCGACGATGCACTGCAGCTCGCCGGCCATGAAACGGCGCTGGATCGATTCGCGCGCATCAAAGGCCATGCCGGCGTGGTAGGCGCTGGCCGCCAGACCGTCTCGCGCCAGCCGCTCGGCGACCTGCTCGGCGGTCTTCTGCTGGGTGACGTAGACGATGCTGGCCTGGCCGCGCCGCAGCGCCAGCCAGTCCTGCAGCCGGCGCAGCTTGGCTGCGCCTGCCACCGGCTCGACCAGCAGGTTGAGGTTGGCGCGGTAGAAGCCGGTGGTGACCACGTCGGCCTCGGCGATGGCGAACTTCTCGCGCATGTCGGCAATCACCTTGGGCGTCGCCGTGGCGGTGAGCAACAACACCTGGCCGATGCCGAACTGGCGCTGGTAGTCGGGCAGCTTGAGGTAGTCGGGGCGGAAGTTGTGGCCCCATTCGGAGATGCAGTGCGCCTCGTCGACCACCAGCAGGGAGATCGGCACCTGGGCGATGAAATGGCGGAAACGTTCGTTCTTCAGGCGCTCCACCGAGATCATCAGGATCTTCAGCTCGCCGGCCTTGGCCCTGGCCATGACCGCACTGGCCTGTTCGCGGTCTTGCGCCGAGTCGATGCTGGCCGCCGCGATGCCGCGGGCGTGGAGAAAGGCCAGCTGATCCTGCATCAGCGCCAGCAGCGGCGAGATCACCAGGGTCAGATGGGGCAGGTGCAGCGCCGGCAGCTGATAGCACAGCGACTTGCCCGAGCCGGTGGGAAAGATCGCTGCCGCCGAGCGGCCGGCGAGCACAGCGCTGACCACCTGCTCCTGACCGGGGCGCAGCTGAGCGAAACCGAAGACACGTTTGAGGGTGGACATAAGCCGTCACTCCATTGACCGCCGAATGGCCCATGACCATAACGCGGTTCGGTAGGATGCGCCATGCACACCGACAGAGTCCCGTGATGAACCGGTGCGCGCGGCGCACCCTACCCGGAAACGACAAAGCCGCCCGAAGGCGGCCTTGTCGTGGAGCGCGGCGCGAGCTTAGAGCTGCGGGCCGGCGTTCTTGATGGCGTCGCTGACGTCGAACTTCTGGAAGTTGTCGATGAACAGCTTGGCCAGGGCCTTGGCGGCCTCGTCGTAGGCGTTCTGGTCTGCCCAGGTGTTGCGCGGGTTGAGCAGGTTGGTGTCCACGCCCGGCACCGACTTCGGCACGTTGAGGTTGATGATCGGCAGCTGCTCAGTCTCGGCACCGATCAGCGCACCGCTCTGGATCGCCGCGATCACGCCACGGGTGGTGGGGATGCTGAAGCGCTTGCCGACGCCGTATCCACCCCCAGTCCAACCAGTATTGACCAGATAGACCTTGGAGCCGAAGGCCTTGATCCGCTTGATCAGCAGCTCGGCGTAGACACCGGCCGGGCGCGGGAAGAACGGCGCGCCGAAGCAGGTGGAGAAGGTCGACTTGATGCCGGCGCCGCTGCCCATCTCGGTGGAGCCGACCAGCGCGGTGTAGCCGGAGAGGAAGTGGTAGGCGGCCTGTTCCTCGTTGAGGATCGACACCGGCGGCAGTACGCCGGTCAGGTCGCAGGTGAGGAAAATCACCGCGTTCGGCTCGCCGCCGAGGTTCCGCTCGCTGCGCTTCTCGACGTGGGTCAGCGGGTAGGCGGCGCGGCTATTCTGGGTCAGGCTGTCGTCGGCGTAGTTCGGCACGCGCTTGTCGTCGAGCACCACGTTCTCCAGCACGGCGCCGAACTGGATGGCCTTCCAGATCACCGGCTCGTTCTTCTCCGACAGGTCGATGCACTTGGCGTAGCAGCCGCCCTCGATGTTGAACACCACGCCCTCGCCCCAGCCGTGCTCGTCGTCGCCGATCAGGTAGCGCGACTCGTCGGCCGACAGGGTGGTCTTGCCGGTGCCGGACAGGCCGAAGAACAGGGTGACGTCGCCTTCCTCGCCGATGTTGGCGGCGCAGTGCATCGGCAGCACGTCGGCTTCCGGCAGCAGGAAGTTCTGCACGCTGAACATGGCCTTCTTCATCTCGCCGGCGTAGCGCATGCCGGCGATCAGTACCTTCTTGGCGGCGAAGTTGATGATCACGCAGCCGTCGGAGTTGGTGCCGTCGCGCTCGGGCACGCACTCGAAGTTGGCGACGTTGAGGATCTGCCACTCGGCCTTGCCGGCCGGGTTGTACTGCTCGGGCTCGATGAACAGGCAACGGCCGAACAGGTTCTGCCAGGCGGTGGCGGTAGTCATCTTGACCGCCAGGTAGTGCGCCTCGGCGGAGCCGACGTGCACATGGGAAACGAAATGATCCTGGGCGTTGTTGAACGCCTCGACGCGGTCCCACAGGGCATTGAACTTGTCGGCCGGGAACGGACGGTTGATCGCACCCCAGGCGATCTGCGCCTCGCTGCTCGGCTCCTGAACGATGAACCGATCGGCCGGCGAGCGCCCGGTACGGTGGCCGGTGCGTACCACCAGCGAGCCGTTGGCGGCCAGTTCGCCTTCGCCACGGCGGATGGCTTCTTCGACCAGTTGCGCGGCGCTGATGTCGGTGTACACGGCGTTGTTGGCTTGCGTCATGAGGGTCCCCGTCGGCCGCTGGCCGAGTCTTCCGAACGTGGTGTAGTGCAGGGGCAACTGCACTACACGGTAAAAAAGTCGCGGGAGTATGCCAGAAAAGAGAATTCCTTGGCATCCTCCGGTCCGATAGAGAGCGGCTATCGCCCGAAAAAGTTCATCAATGACGGGTCGGAGCCGGCGCCTCGCTGCCGCCACCGGCGAACAGCTGGGCGATGTCGGCGGCGTCGAAGGCGTAGCGCTCGTTGCAGAACTGGCAGTCGATCACCACCTGGCCACCCTGTTCGGCCAGCAGCAGTTCGGCGTCGTGCTGGCCGAGGCTGACCAGGGCACCGGCCGACCGCTCGCGCGAGCAGCTGCAGCGGAACTGCAGCGCCTGCGCGTCGAACAGGCGCACGTTCTCCTGGTGGTAGAGGCGATGCAGCAGGGTCGGGTTGTCCAGGCCGAGCAGTTCCTCGGCGGTGAGGGTGTCGGCCAGGGTCAGCAGGTGGTTCCAGCTTTCCTGGCGCGCCTCGGCCTCGCGCTGCTGTTGCGGCGGCAGCTGCTGCAGCAGCAGGCCGCGGGCACGCTGACCGTCGGCCCTGAGCCAGAAGCGGGTGGGCAGCTGCTCGGAGCTGGCGAAGTAGTTGGACAGGCACTCGGCCAGATCGACGCCGTCGAGGGCGACTATGCCCTGGTAGCGCTGCCCCTTGGCCGGGTCGACGGTGATCGCCAGCACGCCGTCGGGCATCAGGTCGTGCAGCTCGGCATCGGCGCTGATGCGCTCACCGTCGTAGCGGGCGATGCCGCGCAGCTCGCGGGTGCTGGAGCACTCCACCATCAGCAGCGACAGCGGGCCTTCCGAGCGCGCCTGCAGGACCAGCAGGCCATCGAACTTGAGGGTGCCGACCAGCAGGGCGGTGGCGGCCATCAGCTCGCCGAGCAACTGCGCCACCGGCTGCGGATAGCTGTGCTTGGCCAGCACGTGGGCATAGCTCTCGCTCAGGGCGACCATCTCGCCGCGCACGTCGGTGTCGTCGAAGAGAAAGCGTTGGCTGAAATCGGTCATCGCGGGCTCGCCTGCCTGGGTCTGCATAAAAAGGCTGGCGATTTTATGCACAAATGCCCGACCAACCAAGGCCCGGGTGTCGCGTGAGGGCCATATCGGCCGAGCCGCGGCGGCGCGCGCCTGGGCGGATGGGGGCGGACATGCACGCCTGAGCGGGCGGTGGACGAGGCCGTGCCATGTCCAGCCTGCGCCTCCTACTCCTCGTCCGCCCAGGGGTGGCGCAGGCCGCCGTCCTGCTGCTCGTTGAAGTGCTGGATCTGCCGGCGCTGCTTCTTGCTCGGCCGACCGTCGGTCTGCACGCCGAGGGCGCCGGCCTTGCGCATGGCCGCGGCCTGCTCGCGGCGGGCGACGCTCTCCTCGGTCTCGCGGTACAGCAACTGCGCCTCCGGCGCGCCGCGGCGCACCGCCGACAGCGCCAGCACCACCACGGTGCGCTCGTCGAAACCGGTGCGCAGCACGTACTCGTCACCGACCCTCGGCTCCTTGCCCGGCTTGCAGCGTTCGCCGCGGTGGTGCACCTTGCCGCCCTCGATGGCCGCCTTGGCCAGCGCACGGGTCTTGTAGAAGCGTGCGGCCCACAGCCACTTGTCCAGGCGCACCTTGTCGTCGTCTTTGTCGCTCATCTGACTCCCTGGGATTGCGCATCCGCCGAGATCTGCCTGATGCAGTTGTCCCACGGCGCTACTAGAATGCGCGCAATCATAGGCCGTGTAGCCGGCAGGGGACACTCTCACCTTGAAGACCTTCGACCAGCTCAGCGTGATCGGCCTGCGCGAGTGGATCAATCTACCCGAGCTCGGCATCGTTGGCCTGCGCGCCAAGATCGACACCGGCGCCAGCACCTCGAGCCTGCATGCCAGCGATATCCAGCCGTTCCAGCGCGATGGCGAGGACTGGGTGCGCTTCACCGCCTACCTCGGCACCCAGGTACAGCGGCGCCACCGCTGCGAAGCAGCGCTGGTCTCGGTCAAGCGCATCAAGAGTTCCAATGGCCAGGCGCAGAGCCGCTACGTGATCCGCACCCACCTGGCCCTGGGCGATCGCCTGTGGCCGGTGGAATTCACCCTGGCCTGCCGCAAGACCATGCGCTACCGCGTGCTGCTCGGCTCCAAGGCACTGATCGCCGGACAGCTGGTGGTCAACCCGGCGCTCAGCTACGTGCAGGACAAACCCTCTCTCCCCTCCTCCGCCCCAGGTGCCCAATGAAGATCGCCGTGCTGTCGCGCAACCCGCGCCTGTATTCCACCCGTCGCCTGGTGGAGGCCGGGCAGCAGCGCGGTCACGAGATGCAGGTGATCGACACCCTGCGCGCCTATATGAACATCGCCAGCCACAAGCCGCAGATCCACTACCGCGGCCAGGCGCTGGAGGGCTTCGACGCGGTGATCCCGCGCATCGGCGCCTCGGTGACCTTCTATGGCTGCGCGGTGCTGCGCCAGTTCGAGATGATGGGCGTCTACCCGCTCAACGAGTCGGTGGCCATCAGCCGCTCGCGCGACAAGCTGCGCGCCCTGCAGCTGCTGTCGCGCAAGGGCATCGGCCTGCCGGTGACCGGTTTCGCCCACTCCCCCGACGACATTCCCGACCTGATCCAGATGGTCGGCGGCGCGCCGCTGGTGATCAAGGTGCTCGAGGGCACCCAGGGCAAGGGCGTGGTGCTGGCCGAGACGCACAAGGCGGCCGAGTCGGTGCTCGAGGCCTTCTTCGGCCTGAAGCAGGACATCATGGTCCAGGAGTACATCCAGGAGGCCGGCGGCGCCGATATCCGCTGCTTCGTGGTCGGCGACAAGGTGATCGCCTCGATGAAGCGCCAGGCCAAGGCCGGCGAGTTCCGCTCCAACCTGCACCGCGGCGGCACCGCCAGCCTGATCAAGATCACCCCGGAGGAACGCATGACCGCGGTGCGCGCCGCCAGGGTGATGGGCCTGAACGTCGCCGGAGTGGACATCCTGCGCTCCAACCACGGCCCGCTGGTGATGGAGGTCAATTCCTCGCCGGGCCTGGAAGGCATCGAGACCACCACCGGCAAGGACGTCGCCGGGATGATCATCCACCACCTGGAGAAGAACGCCGAACCCGGGCAGACCCGTACCAAGGGGCGGGGTTGAACCGCTACCGGCACAGGCGCTGCAAGCTTCGCAGGGTGGATTAGCGGCGCCGAATGCCGCTCTTCCAGGCGCAGATGAAGGTCGTGCGCCGCGTAACCCACCAGACGATAGACCGTGTTGCGCCGATGGTGGGTCATGCCGCAGCAAGCACAGCGGGTATTTCAAAAGCCGTGACAGGCGGCTAACCCACGAGAGCGGCGCTCGCATACGGCAACATCCCGCGCCGCCTAGCGGTGGTGATCCTCCAGCCAGGCGAGCAGTTCCGTCTCGCTCAGCGGCCGACTCAGCAGGTAACCCTGGCCCAGCGAGCAGCCGTGCTCGCGCAGTAGCTCCAGCTGGGCGTCGCGCTCGATGCCCTCGGCCACGCATTCCAGATCGAGGTTGCGGGCGATCACCAGGATGGTCTGCACCAGCATGCGCCCGCTCTGCTCGCCATCGAGATCGGCGACGAAGCTGCGGTCGATCTTCAGCCGGTCCAGCGGCAGGCGCTTGAGGTAGGTGAGCGAGGAGTAACCGGTGCCGAAGTCGTCGATGGCGAAGCGCACGCCCAGCGTCTTGAGCTGGTGCATGTTGCCGATGCAGCGGTCGACGTCCTCCAGCAGCACGCCCTCGGTGATCTCCAGCTCCAGCGCGGTGGCCGGCACGCCATGGCGGCGCAGGCAGGCCTCGATGCGCGCCACGCAGTCGGCCTGGCGCAGCTCGCGCGGGCTGAGATTGACCGCCAGCACCAGCTGCGGCCAGTCCTGGTGCCAGCGGCTCAGCGCCGCGCAGGCCTGCTCCAGCACCCAGTGGCCGACGTCCTGGATCAGCCCGGTCTCCTCGGCCAGCGGGATGAACTGGTCCGGCGGGATATCGCCGCGTTCCGGGTGGCGCCAGCGCAGCAGTACCTCGGCGCCGGCGACCCGTCCGGTGGCCAGCGCCAGTTGCGGCTGGAATACCAGGTGCAGCTGGTTGCGCGCGATGGCCTGGCGCAGTTCGCCCTGCAGCTGCAGACGCTGGTCGATGGCCGCCTGCATCTCCGGAGCGAAGAAATGCAGGGCGTTGCGCCCGGCGTGCTTGGCCCGGTACATGGCGGTATCGGCCTGCTTGAGCACGTCGGCGGCGTTCTGCCGGTCCAGCGGGTGCAGGGCGATGCCGATGCTGGCACTGATCGACAGCTCGTGGCCGTCGATCACGCAGCTGCCGAGCAAACCGCGCAGCAGCTTGTCGCCCACCGCGGCAGCGTGCTCGGCGACCACTCGCGGATCGTCGCCGAGCGCCTCCAGCAGCACCACGAACTCGTCGCCGCCAAGGCGCGCCAGGGTGTCCTCGGCGCGCAGCTCGCGCGCCAGGCGGGTGGTCACCTCGCGCAGCAGGGCGTCGCCGACCAGGTGGCCGAGGCTGTCGTTGACGGTCTTGAAGTGATCCAGATCGATGAACAGCAGCGCACCCAGGCTGCCCTCGCGCGTCTCGCGGTCCATGGCGTGCTGCAGGCGGTCGAGCAGCAGGCGGCGATTGGGCAGCCCGGTCAGTTCGTCGCTGTAGGCCAGCCGCTCGATCTCACGCTGGTAGCGCTGGCGCTCGGAAATGTCGGTGACGCTGCCGCGGATCAGCACCTCCTCGCCCGGCATGCGCACCAGGCGCACCTCGCAGGGTAGCTGGCGGCCGGCGCTGTCGCGGTGCAGCCACTCGAACACCGGCGCCTCGCCGGCGATGGCGCGCTTGAGATGGTGCTTGCCGATCGCCACCGACAGCTGGCCGTCGGCCTGGCGCGGCGGGCTGATATCCAGCACCGTCTTGCCCAGCAGCTCCTCGCGGCGATAGCGGAACAGGCGCAGGGCGTTTTCGTTGAAGTCGACCATGCCACCTTCGGGGGTGAACAGCATGATCGCCTCCGGGGCGTGTTCGACCAGGGTGCGGTAGCGCGCCTCGGCCTGGCGGCGGGCGCTGACGTCCTCGACCAGTAGCAGGAACATCCCCGGATGGCCCTGGCCGTTGCGCACCACGCGCAGGCTGAGGCGGGTGTGCACCACCTGGCCGTCGGCGCGCAGGAAGCGCTTGTCCAGCTCGAAGCCCTCGCTGTCGCCGTCCAGCACCGCATCCAGATGCTGCTGTTCGGCGGCCAGGTCGTCCGGATGCGACAGCTCGTCCCAGGCGCAGCGCTGCAGCTGTTCGCGCGAGCGACCGAGGATGCTGCACAGCTTCTGGTTGACTTCCTCCCAGCCGAAGGTCGGCGTGGTCAGCGCCATGCCGATCAGCGGCGCCTCGAAGAACAGGCGCAGGCGTTCGTCGCGCTCGCGCAACTGCTGCTCGGCACGCTTGCGCTCGCTGATGTCCTGGATCGCACCGTAGACGCGCACCAGGATGACGCCGTCGCGCTCGGCCACCCCGCGCAGACGCACCCAGCCGCTGCGCGAGGCCAGGCGCGCCTCCAGATCGAAGTGGTTGCGCCCGGCCAGTGCCTCGGCCAGGTTATCGCGGATCTGCACCTGGCTGGCGGCGTCGTAGTAGTCCAGCGCCTGCTCCAGGGTGGGCGGGCCGAGCGCCAGGTCGCGACCGACGATGCGATAGCAGCCATCGCTCCAGAACATGCGCAGGTCGGCCAGCTCCAGCACCCAGCCGCCGATGTCGGCGATGCTCTCGGTCTGGCTGAACAGATGGCTCTGGCGCAACAGGGCCAGGCGCTGCTGCTCGACCTTGGCGGCCAGTTCCTCGCGCACGGTGACGTCCTGCTGCAGGCCGACGAAGTGGCTGATGCCTCGCTCGTCGCGCATCGGCGCCAGCACCACCTCGTTCCAGAACAGGCTGCCGTCCTTGCGGTAGTTGCGCAGCACCGCGCGAACGCTGCGCCCCTCATGCAAGGCGGCGCGCAACGGCTGCAGCTCGCGCTGGTCGCGATCGTCGCCGATCAGGAAGCGACAGTTGCGACCAATTACCTCGTCGGCGCGATAGCCGCTGATCTGGGCGAATGCCGGGTTGCTGTAGATCAGCGGCAGATCGGGCTGGCGCGCATCGGCGATGGTCACGCCCAGCGGGCTGGCCTCCATGGCCAGGTTGGCCAGGGCCAGCTGTTGTTGCATCTGCGTGCTGCGCGCCAGGGCATGGCGCAGATCGCCGAGGACGCGGCCGATCAGCAGCGCGGCGCTCATCAGCAGCAGCACGGTGAGCTGCAACAGGCTGCGTTGCAGGTCCGCCCCGGCGGGGCCGAGTTCGCCGCGCAGCAGCGGCACGACCAGGGTCGCCGCGAACGCCAGGAGAACCCCGTACAGCGCGCCGGCAAAGGCATGACGCAGGGCCAGCACCAGCATGCCGATGCCCAGCAGGGGCAGCGCCAGCGGCGACGACAGGTTGCCGAGCAGCAGCATCAGCGCCACGAAGGCCGTGGCGGCCAGCAGCCAGCCGTGCGGCGAGCGGCTGATCGCCAGCGCCGGCGCCGTCTGCGGGCCCGTCTCCAGCCAGCCGCGGGCGCGCAGCCACGGGGTGGCGAAGGCCAGCAGCGGCGTGGCCAGCGCCAGCAGGCCGATGGCATCGGCCTGCCACAGCGCCAGGCTGGCCTGCAGCCATGCCGCGTCGGACTGGTAGCCGGTGAGCCAGAGGTTGCCCTGCAGGGCGACGGCGACCAGGCTCACCGGCGCCAGCACGCCGCAGGCGAGAAAGCGCAAGAGGTCGGAGAGACGGCCGAGACCCGGGTCGAACGAGCGTCCCCGCAGCAGCCACCCGCCCAGGGCCACCGCGGCGGTCTCCGGCAAGGCGTAGAGCGGCGCCCACTGCCAGGGCAGCCCCCATAGCGGCGCGCTGAACAGCGCGTTGAGATAGAGCGCCGGCAGTACCCGCGGCCCCCACCACAGATACAGCGCCAGCCCCAGGACCAACGGCAGGTAGCACAGCGCCACGCCGTCGTTCAGGCGGGTGCTCAGGGACAACCAGGTCCCCAGATGGAAAAGCGGCAGCGGTAGCCACCAACTCCATAGGGGCAGACGGGCGGGAAAGGCGGTGGACATGCGGGCCTCGAGTCGGTGCGCAGGCACAGCATAGCCCAGCGCCGAGGCTCTAGGCAGCCCATTGCCAGCATCCGAGCAGGGTGGCGCGGACGCTGGCTGGGTGCTGGCAGGAGGTTCCGGCCCGAGCCAGCCGGACTGGGGCTAGACCGCGTCGCGCGGCAGCAGCAGCCCCAGCGGCAGGCACACCCTTGCCTCCAGGCCGCCGCCGGAGCGGTTGCGCAACTCCACGCTGCCGCCATGCAGCGCGGCGATGCGCCGTACTATGGCCAGGCCGAGACCGGTGCCGCGGCCGCCACGGGCGCGATCGCCGCGGATGAAGGGGTTGAAGATGCTGTCCAGCTCGGCAGGATCGATGCCGCTGCCGCGGTCCAGCACGCTGAGCACCACATAGGGCGCGCTGTGATCGCCGGCCAGGCTGGCGACCACCTCCACGGCGTCGCCGCCGCCATGGTTGAGGGCGTTCTCCACCAGGTTGGTGAGCAGGCGCTTGATCGACACCCGGCGCAGCGGAAACGCCGGGATGGCCTCCAGGCACAGGCGCACGCGCTCGCCATTCTGGTTGTAGGGCGCCAGCGTGTCGCGCACCAGCTCGGCGAAGTCCGCCTCCTCCACCGGCTCGTCGCGACCGTCGCGGATGAAGGCGAGGAACTGGTCGAGAATGGCGTCCATGTCTTCGATGTCGCGCACCATGTCCTCGGTCAGCTCCGAGTCGCTGTGCATGAATTCCAGCGCCAGGCGCAGGCGGGTCAGCGGCGTGCGCAGGTCGTGCGAGACCCCGGCCAACATCAGCTCGCGTTCGCGCGCGGCCTGCTCGACGTCTTCGGCCATCTGGTTGAAGGCGCGATAGACCTCGGCCATCTCGCTCGGCGTGTCACCGATAGGCAGGCGCACGCTGCGCCCCTGACCGAGCTGGCGGGCGGCGAACACGAGGCGCTTGAGCGGTGCGCTGAGCTGGCGGACGAAAATCCAGGCCGCCGCGGTGGACAGCAGGCCGATGCCGAGGAACCAGCCGAGCACGCTCCAGATGCGCTGGCCGCGCAGCGGGTGCGGGTACATCGGCACGCGCAGCCACTCGTCACCCAGGCTCGGCGCGCGCACCCAGAGCGCCGGCGGCGTGGTGGCGCGCACCCGTACCTCGGTATCCGGGCCCAGCTCGGTCTGCATCTGCCGCTGGAATATCTCGCTGTAGGGCCAGTGCTGCTCGCTGGCCGGCACCTTGTCGCGCGGGATGCGCTTGAGCCCCGCGGCCTGGGCGATGTGCACGCGGTCCTCGGGGTTGGCCGCCCAGTAGGCGCGCAGGGTCAGCGCCGCGCCGTGGCTGTACTGGCGGTCGACCAGCATGTCCTCGTTCATCATCAGGTAGACCAGGGTCAGCGCCTTGGAAAACAGTACGACGATCAGCACCAGCCAGAGGGTGCGGGCGAAGAAGCTTTGCGGGAACCAGAGCGGGGTTTTCATCGAGGTAGCACAACACCTGTGTGGGCACGCGCGGCGGAGTGCCTGGCGCAGGGTGGATCACGCTTTATCGATCCACCGGGTGAAGATCCATCGAACGATGCCAGGGTGGATGAGAGAGGCGTCATCCACCCTAGGACTTATTCCCATCCGGCACGAAGACGTAGCCCACGCCCCAGACCGTCTGGATATAGCGCGGTTTGGACGGGTCCGGCTCGATCAGCCGGCGCAGGCGACTGATCTGCACGTCGATGGAGCGCTCCAGCGCATCCCATTCGCGGCCGCGGGCCAGGTTCATCAGCTTGTCGCGGGTCAGCGGCTCGCGGGCATGCTGCACCAGCGCCTTGAGCACGGCGAACTCGCCGGTGGTGAGCATGTGCACGGCATCGCCCTTCTTCAGCTCGCGGGTGGCCAGCGACAGCTCGTACTCGCCGAAGCTGACGCTCTCGTCCTCGCTGCCCGGCGCGCCGGGCACCACCGGCGCCTGACGGCGCAGCACGGCTTTGATCCGCGCCAGCAGCTCGCGCGGATTGAACGGCTTGGCCAGGTAGTCGTCGGCACCCAGCTCCAGGCCCTGGATGCGGCTGGACTCGTCGCCCTTGGCGGTGAGCATGATGATCGGGATCTGGTTGTTCGCCTCGCGCAGCCGGCGGCAGGCGGACAGGCCGTCCTCGCCGGGCAGCATCAGGTCGAGCACCACCAGGTTGAACAGCTCGCGGGCCAGCAGGCGATCCATCTGCTCGACGTTCTCCACGGCGCGCACGCGATAACCCTGTTCGTCGAAGAAACGCTCAAGCAGGCGACGCAGACGGGCGTCGTCGTCGACGATCAGGATCTTCTCGCCTTCGGCGGCGGGGGCGCTGTGGCTCATGGCAACTCCTTGGCTGAAGCCCGCTCGCGCGCCGCGCGGCCAGGCTGGAATGGCGGCATTATGGCTCAGGCGCCCTGGCGGGCGCTCCAGCCATTGTTAGCAGATTTTTCCCCGAACGGTTCCCAGCGCCGGCGGATGCGGTGTTTATAATGCGCCGCCGCCTCGACCTGGCAGTCGCACAGCGCCCCTCCTCCGCCCCTCTGCCGCCATGGCATGGACGCGGGCAAGGGCGCTCACGGCCAAGTCGACTCAATTGATTCGCGCGCGCCGTGCCGCCGGCATGGCCGCCCTGTGGGTAGCTTTTTTATGGACAGCATCAACAACCGCATCGCCGAAGAACTGGGCGTGCGCCCGCAACAGGTCGCCGCCGCCGTGGCCCTGCTCGACGAAGGTTCCACCGTGCCCTTTATCGCCCGTTACCGCAAAGAGGTGACCGGCAGCCTCGACGACACCCAGCTGCGCCACCTGGAAGAGCGCCTGCGCTACCTGCGCGAACTGGACGAGCGCCGCGTGGCGATCCTCGCCAGCATCGAGGAACAGGGCAAGCTCACTCCCGAACTCAAGCGCGAGATCGCCCTGGCCGACACCAAGACGCGCCTGGAAGACCTGTATCTGCCGTACAAGCAGAAGCGCCGCACCAAGGGCCAGATCGCCCTGGAAGCCGGCCTCGGCGAGCTGGCCGATGCGCTGTTCGGCAATCCCGAGCTGTTCCCGGAAAGCGAAGCCGAACGCTTTATCGACGCCGAGAAAGGCTTCGCCGACGTCAAGGCCGTGCTCGAAGGCGCCAAGTACATCCTGATGGAGCGCTTCGCCGAAGACGCTGCGCTGCTCGACAAGCTGCGCAGCTTCCTCAAGGACCACGCCACCCTCAGCGCCCGCCTGGTGCCGGGCAAGGAAAACGAAGGGGCCAAGTTCAGCGACTACTTCGAGCACGACGAAGCGCTCAAGGGCGTGCCGTCGCACCGCGCCCTGGCGATCTTCCGCGGCCGTAACGAGGGCATCCTCAGCGCCAGCCTGAAGGTCGGCGAGGAGCTGCCCGGCACCCTGCACCCCTGCGAGCTGATGATCGGCGAGCGCTTCGGCATCAGCGCGCAAGGCCGCGCCGCCGACAAGTGGCTGGCCGAGGTGGTGCGCTGGACCTGGAAGGTCAAGCTGTACAACCACCTGGAAACCGACCTGCTCGGCGAGCTGCGCGAGAAGGCCGAGGACGAGGCCATCGCCGTGTTCGCCCGCAACCTGCACGACCTGCTGCTGGCCGCGCCGGCCGGCCCGCGCGCCACTCTGGCGCTCGACCCGGGCCTGCGTACCGGCTGCAAGGTGGCGGTGGTCGATGCCACCGGCAAGGTGCTGGAAACCGCCACCGTCTACCCGCACGCGCCGCGCAACGACTGGGACGGCACCCTGGCGGTCCTCGCCAAGCTGTGCGCCAAGCACGGCGTCGACCTGATCTCCATCGGCAACGGCACCGCCAGCCGCGAGACCGACAAGCTGGCCGCCGAGCTGATCAAGAAGGTGCCGGGCCTCAAGCTGACCAAGGTGATGGTCTCCGAGGCCGGCGCTTCGGTGTACTCGGCCTCGGAGCTGGCCGCGCGCGAGTTCCCCGAGCTGGACGTGTCGCTGCGCGGCGCCGTGAGCATCGCCCGCCGCCTGCAGGACCCGCTGGCCGAGCTGGTGAAGATCGACCCGAAATCCATCGGCGTCGGCCAGTACCAGCACGACGTGTCGCAGCTCAAGCTGGCGCGCTCGCTGGACGCCGTGGTCGAGGACTGCGTGAACGCCGTCGGCGTGGATGTGAACACCGCCTCCGCCGCGCTGCTGGCGCGCATCTCCGGGCTGAATGCGACCCTGGCGCAGAATATCGTCGCCCATCGCGACCAGAACGGCGCGTTCAAGACCCGCGCCGAGCTGAAGAAGGTGCCGCGCCTGGGCGAGAAGACCTTCGAGCAGGCCGCCGGCTTCCTCCGCGTGATGAACGGCGACAACCCGCTGGACGCCTCGGCGGTGCACCCGGAAACCTACCCGCTGGTCGAGCGCATCGCCCAGGACACCGGCCGCGACATCCGCTCGCTGATCGGCGACTCGGGCTTTCTCAAGCGCCTCGACCCGGCCAAGTTCACCGACGAGCGCTTCGGCCTGGTCACCGTCGGCGACATCCTCAAGGAACTGGACAAGCCCGGGCGCGACCCGCGTCCGGAGTTCAAGACCGCCGAGTTCCAGGAAGGCGTGGAAACCCTCAAGGACCTCAAGCTGGGCATGGTGCTCGAGGGTGTGGTGACCAACGTCACCAACTTCGGCGCCTTCGTCGACATCGGCGTGCACCAGGACGGCCTGGTGCACATCAGCGCGCTGTCGGAGAAGTTCATCAAGGATCCGCACGAGGCGGTCAAGGCCGGCGACGTGGTCAAGGTCAAGGTGATGGAGGTGGATATCCCGCGCAACCGCATCGCCCTGTCCATGCGCATGGGCGATACCCCCGGCGAGAAGGTCGACGGCCAACGCGGCGGACAATCGCGCGCTGGCAACCGTGGCGGCAACGCGCCGCGCAGCGAGCGTCATTCCAGCCAGGACAAACCGGCCCCCGCCAGCGGCGGCATGGCTGCCCTGTTCGCCAACGCCAAGCAGTTGAAGAAATGAGCACGAGCGACAAGGTCGGCGCCAGCAGCGCCTTTTCCCGCCTGCTCGGCCTGGAGATTCTCCAGGTCGGCGGCGGCGAGGCGCGTGTGCGCCTGAGCCTCACCGACGAGCTGCGCAACCTGCACGGCAAGCTGCACGGCGGCGCACTGTTCTCGCTGATCGACACCGCCATGGGCCAGGCCAGCCACAGCCTCGGCGATGGCGGGCCGAGCAGCGTGACCCTGGAGTGCAAGATCAACTACATCCGCCCGGTGTCCGAAGGCAGCGTGCTGTGCCACGCCAAGGTGCTGCATGCCGGTCGCCGCACCCAGGTGGTGGAAGCGGAAGTGCTGCAGGGCGACAAGCTGGTCGCCAAGGCACAAGGCACCTTCGCCTGCGTGTAACCGGCGCCGCGCTCGCCGATCTAAGCTGGGTAACCGCCCGCCCCTTGCAGAGTGCCGGGGCGATCCCCATATTGTGGCGACTGCCCAGTTAGGAAGTGCATCTTGAGCGATCTTCTCTCCCGCCGCCTGGCCCTGCTCGGCGAGCCGGCCCACCTGTCCCTGCTGGGCCAGTGCCTGCATGGCATCGAGCGCGAATGCCTGCGCGTCGAGCAGGACGGCCAGCTGGCCCTGACCCCGCACCCGCAGGCGCTGGGCT
Organism: Pseudomonas sp. SP16.1; assembly: GCF_052682975.1. NCBI lineage: Bacteria > Pseudomonadati > Pseudomonadota > Gammaproteobacteria > Pseudomonadales > Pseudomonadaceae > Pseudomonas > Pseudomonas sp. SP16.1. Next base: position 4,834,526 of record NZ_JBQYFZ010000001.1, on the reverse strand, counting down.
CGGCGCTGACCCATGCGCAGATCACCACCGACTATTCCGAGTCGCTGCTGGAATTCATCACCGGCACCGCCACCGACCCGGCCGCCACGCTGGACGAGCTGGAACGCATCCACCGCTTCGTCTACAGCCAGCTGGACGACGAGCTGCTGTGGAGCCCGTCGATGCCCTGCACTCTGCCGGACGAGGAGGACATTCCCATCGCCCGCTACGGCAGCTCCAATATCGGCCGGCTCAAGTACGTCTACCGCAAGGGCCTGGCGTTGCGCTACGGCAAGACCATGCAGTGCATCGCCGGCATCCACTACAACTTCTCCCTGCCCGAGGCGCTGTGGCAGCTGCAGCAGCAGGCCGAAGGCGATACGCAGAGCGCGCGCGACTACCAGTCGGCGCGCTATATCGCGCTGATCCGCAACTTCCGCCGCTACAGCTGGCTGCTGATGTACCTGTTCGGCGCCTCGCCGGCGCTGGACAAGGGCTTTATGCGCGGCCGCCCGCACCAGCTGCAGGAACTGGACGCCATCACCCTGTATCTGCCCCATGCCACCAGCCTGCGCATGAGCGACCTGGGCTACCAGAGCAGCGCCCAGTCCGGCCTGACCCCCTGCTACAACGACCTGGCCAGCTACACCGACAGTCTGCGCCTGGCCGTGGCCACGCCCTACCCGGCCTATGTCGAGGCCGGCATCAAGCGCGATGGCCAGTGGCAGCAGCTCAACACCAACATCCTGCAGATCGAGAACGAGTACTACTCGAGCATCAGGCCCAAGCGCGTCACCCGCAGCGGCGAGCGACCGATCCAGGCGCTGATGAACCGCGGCGTGCAGTACGTCGAAGTGCGCTGCCTGGACATCAACCCCTTCCTGCCGCTGGGCATCGACCTGGCCCAGGCGCGTTTCATCGACGCCTTCCTGCTGTTTTGCGCCCTCGAAGACAGCCCGCTGCTGGAAGGCGGCGAGTGCCGCAGCTGTACCGACAACTTCCTCAAGGTGGTCAAGGAAGGTCGCCGCCCCGGGCTGCACCTGCAGCGAGGCGGCCAACCGATCGAACTCAAGGCCTGGGCCTTCGAGCTGCTCGAACGCATCCGCCCGCTGGCCGAGCTGCTCGACCGCAGCCAGGGCGGGGCGGCGCACGGCGAAGCCCTGGATATGCAACAGGCCAAGGTCGAGGATGCCGACCTGACGCCTTCGGCGCAGGTGCTGGCGGCGCTGCGCCAGGGCACCAGCTTCGCCGACTTCGCCCTGCAGCAGAGCCGGCGCCACGCCGAGTACCTGCGCAGCCGGCCGCTCGACGCCGAGCAGCAGGCTGCCTTCGAGCAGGCTGCGCAGCGCTCGCTGGCCGAGCAGGTAGCGCTGGAGGCCCAGCCCCAGGGCGACTTCGACGCCTTCGTCGCCGCCTATCAGGCCAGCATCCTGGCTTTGGCGGAGTGAGCCGGCGAATCGTCGACTGGGTCACAAAGCCAGCCAGCGGAGCGAAAGCCGGGAGCGACGGCCGTGCCTCGGGATGCGCGGGCAGCTAGCATGGCGGGGTAAAGGACGAAGACGAGCAGCGACCATGGCCGACGACGCCACGCCGCAATGGAGCCTGGAGAGCCTGACCAAGGCCTACCAGCAAGGCTATATGGCCGGCCTCACCGGCCAGGCCAGAAACCGCCAACCCTATCCCGACGAAATCCCCGCCGCCGCCTGGGAGGCCGGCTGGGACGACGGTCATGAACAGCTGCGCCTGCAGCAGCACAGCGCCTGATGCGTAGGGCGTAGGGTGGATGTCGCCTTTTACATCCACCAAGCGGTGGATCGGTGAAGCGCGATCCACCCTACGGCAAACAATTCGTCGCCCCTACAACGCCTTCTCGAACACCTTGGAATTGCGCTGGTAGTTGTACAGCGAGGCGCGCGCGGCCGGCATGCGCTCGACGCTGCTCGGCTCGAAACCGCGCTCGCGGAACCAGTGGGCGGTGCGCGTGGTGAGCACGAACAGGGTCCTGAGCCCCAGCGCCCGCGCCCGTGCCTCGATCCGTGCCAGCAGCTCGTCGCCGCGACCGCCGTGGCGGTAGTCGGGGTTGACCGCCAGACAGGCCAGCTCGCCGCAATCGGAGTCGGCGATCGGGTAGAGCGCGGCGCAGGCGATGATCAGGCCTTCGCGCTCGACGATGCTGAACTGCTCGATCTCGCGTTCCAGCACCTCGCGTGAACGACGCACCAGGATGCCCTGCTCCTCCAGCGGACTGATCAGCTCGATCAGCCCGCCGACGTCCTCGATGGTCGCCTCGCGCAGCGCTTCGAACTGCTCCTGGGCCACCAGGGTGCCGTTGCCGGTGCGGGTGAACAGCTCGCTGAGCAGCGCGCCATCGGTGGCGTAACTGACGATATGGCTGCGCCCCACGCCGCCGCGGCAGGCCTGGGCTGCGGCATCGAGCAGCTCGCCCTGGTAGTTGCTGCCCAGCCGCGCCAGGTGCGCCGGCACCTGCTGCGGGCGCAGCTCGCGCACCAGCCTGCCCTGCTCGTCGAGCAGGCCGTCCTCGGCGCCGAACAGCAGCAGCTTGTCGGCGCCCAGGTCGATGGCGGCGCGGGTGGCGACGTCCTCGCAGGCCAGGTTGAAGATTTCCCCGGTGGGCGAGTAGCCGAGCGGCGACAGCAGCACGATGCTGCGCTCGTCGAGCTGGCGGTTGATGCCCTTGCGGTCGATGCGGCGCACCTCGCCGGTGTGGTGGTAGTCGACGCCGTCGAGCACGCCGATCGGCCTGGCGGTGACGAAATTGCCGCTGGTCAGGCGCAGGCGCGAGCCCTGCATCGGCGAGGCGGCCATGTCCATCGACAGGCGCGCCTCGATGGCGATGCGCAGCTGGCCGACCGCGTCGATCACGCACTCCAGGGTCGGCGCGTCGGTGATGCGCAGGTCGCGATGAAAGTGCGGGGTCAGCCCACGGGCGGCCAGGCGCGCCTCGATCTGCGGGCGCGAGCCGTGCACCAGGACCAGGCGCACGCCGAGACTGTGCAGCAGCACCAGGTCGTGGACGATATTGGCGAAGTTCGGGTGGGCGACACCCTCGCCCGGCAGCATGACCACGAAGGTGCAGTCGCGGTGGGCGTTGATATAGGGCGAAGCGTGGCGCAGCCAGTTGACGTAGTCGTGCATGAAAGATCCGTTTGAGCGTCGAGACAGGGGGCGGGTCAACCCGCCATGGCAGGTTCGAAGGCTTCTCTCATCGTCGCTGCACGTCGTGGCTCCGGGTCAGGCAGTAATGCTGGATAAGCTGGCGCAGCAGGCGCACGGTCGGCTCGATGCGGGCCAGCTCGAGGTGTTCGCCGGGCTGGTGCGCACAATCGATGTCACCGGGGCCGAGCACCAGGGTCTCGCAGCCGAGCTGCTGAAGATAAGGCGCCTCGGTGGCGAACGCCACCGCCTGTGCCGCATGCCCCGTCAGTCCCTCGGCCAGGCGCACCAGCTCGCTGTCCGCGCCCTGCTCGAACGGCGGCACCGCGGGGAACAACGGGCCGTAGTCGATGCGCACCTGGTGCTTGAGGGCCAGCGGCTGCAGTTTGGCGCGGATCGCCTCGCGCAGCTGCTGCGGGTCCATGCCCGGCAGCGGGCGCAGGTCGAATTCCAGGGCGCACTGGCCGCAGATCCGGTTGGGATTGTCGCCGCCATGGATGCAGCCCAGGTTCAGCGTCGGTTGCGGTACGCCGAACTGCGGGTTGTCGAATTCACGCTGCCACTGCGCGCGCAGTCCGCGCAGCTCGCCCATCACGTCCTGCATGGCCTCCAGCGCGCTATGGCCGAGCGCCGGATCGGAGGAATGGCCGCTCTGCCCGAGGATGTCGATGCGCTCCATCATGATGCCCTTGTGCAGGCGAATCGGCCTCAGGCCGGTCGGCTCGCCGATCACCGCGGCGCGTCCCAGCGGCCGACCGGCCTCGGCCAGGGCGCGGGCGCCGGCCATGGAGCTTTCCTCGTCGCAGGTGGCGAGGATCAGCAGCGGTTGCCGGAAAGGCTGATCGAGCAGCGGCCGCACCGCCTCGATGACCAGCGCGAAGAAGCCCTTCATGTCGCAACTGCCGAGGCCCACCCAACGGTCGCCGACCTCGGTCAGCTTGAGCGGGTCGCTCTGCCACAGTGCGGCGTCGAAGGGTACGGTGTCGCTGTGGCCGGCCAGCACCAGGCCGCCGGGACCGCTGCCGTAGCTGGCCAGCAGGTTGAACTTGCCGGGGGCGACTTGCTGGGTCTCGCAGGCGAAGCCGAGATCGCCGAGCCAGGCGGCGAGCAGTTCGATCACCGGCGCGTTGCTCTGATCCCAGCGCGGCTGGGTACAGCTCACCGAGGGCGCGGCGATCAGCGCGGCGAACTGCTCTTGGAAGGATGGCAGGGGCATCGGCGCTCTCCTGGGACGGTGCCCCCATCATAGGGGCATCGTCCTTCAGGTGAAACCGCCAGGGCGGGATCAGACCCCGCCGAACAGCCCGCGCAGGATGAAGAAGAAGAAGATCGACAGGGCCGCGCCCACCGGCAGGGTGATCAGCCAGGACATGAAGATCTTGCCGATCACCCCCAGGTTCAGCGCGCCGATACCACGGGCGATGCCGACGCCGAGCACGGCACCGACCAGGGTATGGGTGGTGGACACCGGCAGGCCGATGGCCGAGGCGCCGACCACGGTGGTGGCGGTGGCCAGCTCGGCGGCGAAGCCGCGGCTGGGGGTCAGCTCGGTGATTTCCTTGCCGATGGTGGCGATCACCTTGTAGCCGTAGGTGGCCAGGCCGACCACGATACCCACGGCGCCGAGCAGCAGGACCCAGGCCGGCAGCGCCGCCTTGGCACCGACCGCCTCGCCACCGCTCTGGATCACCCCGACGATGGCCGCCAGCGGCCCCACCGCGTTGGCCACGTCATTGGAGCCGTGGGCGAAGGCCATGGCGCAGGCGGTGAAGATCATCAGCACGGCGAACACCTTCTCCACGCTGGCGAAGTGGAAGCTCTTGTCCGCCTCCACGTCGACCTTGATGCGGCTGAGCAGGCCGATGCCGAGCAGCGTCACCAGCACCCCGATGGCGACGGAGAGCAGGAAGCCCTCGCCGCTGGAAAGGTGCAGGCCGACGTGCTTGAGGCCCTTGGTCAGGGTCATGATCGACACCATGAAGCCGGTGAGGAACATGTAGACCGGCACGTAGCGCTTGGCGTTGGCGAACGGCTTGTCGGTGTCGATGATCAGCTTCTGCACGCTGACGAACACGCCGAACGCGACCACCCCGGAGAGCACCGGCGAGATCACCCAGCTGGCGACGATGGGGCCGACGCCGCTCCAGTGCACCGCATCCATGGACACGCCGACAGCGGCGAAACCGATCACCGCGCCGACGATGGAGTGGGTGGTGGACACCGGCCAGCCGCGGGTGGATGCCACCAGCAGCCAGGTGCCGGCCGCCAGCAGCGCCGACATCATGCCCAGCACCATCAGGTTGGGGCTGATCATCGAGGCATCGACGATGCCGCTCTTGATGGTCTCGGTAACCTGGCCGCCGGCCAGGTAGGCGCCGGCGAACTCGAAGACCATGGCGATCAGGATCGCCTGCTTGATGGTCAGCGCACGCGAGCCGACCGAGGTACCCATGGCGTTGGCCACGTCATTGGCGCCGACACCCCAGGCCATGAAAAAACCGAAAAGGCAGGCAAGCACCAGCAGGACGAGCCCGTAGTCCGCAATCAGAGACATAAGTTAGTTTCCGTCGATCCCAGAAAGGACACTGGCGCTTAGCGCGCCAGCAGTTGTTCCAGTCGGTTGCCCACACGCTGGGCACGGTCGGCGACATCGCCGATCCAGTCGATGATCTGATAGAGGAACATCACATCGACCGGAGGAAGCTCCTTCTCCAGCCTGAACAGGTTGCGCCGCACTTCGATCTGCAGGCGATCGGTGTCCTGCTCGATCACGCCCAGCTCTTCGATCAGGGTCTCCACCAGCACCGCTTCGCGGCCGGCGAAACCGGTTTCCAGCAGCTCGTCCAGTTCGTTCATCGCCTTCAGCGCCTGGGCACTGGCGTCCACGCTGCGCTGCACGTAGGTACGCATCAGCGGCTGCAGGTCCTGCGGAATGCTCATCTGGCGGCCAAGCATCAGCCCGGCGATGTCCTTGGCGCGGTTGGCGACTTTGTCCTGTACACTGAGCAGCTCCAGCAGATCCGAGCGCGGCACCGGCAGGAACAGGCTCTTGGGCAGGTGCAAGCGAACGCTCTTCTTGAGCTTGTCGGCCTCGTGCTCGAGCCGGGACATCTCCTGTTGCACCTGCTCCACCCTGGCCCAGTCCTCGGCCATCACGGCCTCGAAGAAGGGCACCAGGTTCGCCGCGCACTCGTGGGCCTTGGCGATATGCTGCTGCATCGGGCCGATGGGCGAACGGCCGAACAGGCTGACAAAGGGATTGATAGGCATAGGGTAACCCCCCGTTCTGAGAAGGCGGCAAGTATAGGGATCGGCTTCGCCCACCGCCAGCGCGTGTCATCGTACCGTCATAATTTCCTACAGGCGTCTTAGCTTTCCATCATGGTCAAAGAAACCGAAATCAAACTGCGCGCCAGCCGCGCCACCCTGGCCGCCCTGCGCGAGCACCCGCTGCTGAAGAAGCGCAACAAGAGCGGCTGGCAGCGCGTCGAACTGTTCAACCAGTACTACGACACGCCCGATCGCGAACTGGCCGGCGCCAAGGTTGCGCTGCGCCTGCGCCGCGATGGCGAGCAGTTCATCCAGACCCTCAAGACCCGCGGCCAGAGCGTCGCCGGTCTGTCCGAGCGCAACGAGTGGGACTGGTACGTGAGCAAGGCCAAGCTGGACCTGAAGAAGCTCGACGACAGTTGCTGGCCGGCGAGCCTGGCCGAGCTGGACAAGAAAACCCTGCAGCCGCTGTTCTCCACCGATTTCGTCCGCGAGAAGGCCGAGATCGCCTGGGGCCGTGGCAAGGCCAAGGTGGTCATCGAAGCCGCACTGGATCTGGGCAAGGTGATCGCCGGCGAGGGCGAGGAAGAAATCTGCGAGCTGGAGCTGGAGCTGCGCCAGGGGGAGCCGGCCGCGCTGCTGGAACTGGCCTGCGAGCTGGCTGCCGAGCTGCCGCTGATGCCCTGCGACATCAGCAAGGCCGAGCGCGGCTATCGCCTGTTCGATGCCGGCAGCTACAGCCTGAGCCTGCCGGCGCCGCAGCCGAGCGCCGCAATGCCGCTGGACGACGGCTTCGCCGCGCTTGCCTGGCACCTGCTCGGCGCCAGCCAGCGCCTGGCCGAACAGTACCGTTTCAACGGCCATTGGAGCCTGCTGCAGGACTGGCTGGCGCAGTTGATCGACCTGCGCGCCCTGCTCGCCAGCCTCGGCCAGGCCGCGCCGCGCGCCAGCTCGCGTCAGCTGCGCGAGCAGCTCGACGCCTTGCTTGCCGACTGGCGCCCGCGCCTGGCCGCGGGCCAGAGCGACGACAGCATGCGCCGCAACGCCCCGGCGCTGTTCGCCGCCGAGCTGGACGGCTGCCGCTGGGGCCTGCTGTCGCTGCAGCTGTCGCACTGGCTGCTGACACGTGGCTGGGCGGTCGAGCGCAGCAATCGCGGCAACCGCCAGGGCGCTGCGGCGCTGGGCAGCTGGCTGCCCACCCTGCTCGCCGACGAGGGCGCCGCCCTGCAACTGCGCCGCTACCAGCAGCAGCCGGAAGACCTGGCCGAGCAGCTGCCGCGCCTGGAGCGCCTGCTGGTCTGGCTGCGCCTGGCCCGCGGGGTGCTCGAGGTAGCCGAGAGCGACCGTCTGTACGGCGAGCTGAACAAGCTGCAGTTGCTGGCCCAGCAGCCGCTGGACGACGAACAGCGCCAGCTGCGCGCGACCCAGGCGCAAATCGTGCAGAGCCTCAGGGCCTGGAAGGCGCTAGTGAAATAGCGCAAGACTCGGTGCGCACGGCGCAGCCTACTCGCCGATTAGCGACACCATGAACAACGGGCCCCGCGGGGCCCGTTGTCGTTTGCATGACGCCGGTCAGCCGGCGCGCTGCGGCTGCCAGGACGGGTTGGCGGTCTCGTCCATCGCCTGCTGCAGGGCCTTCTTGCGCCGCTCCTCGGTACGCTGGGCGAAGAACCAGGCGAGGAATGTGGCCAGCGACACCGCCAGCAGGATCAGGCTGGCCACCGCGTTGATCTCCGGTTTCACCCCCAGGCGCACGGCGGAGAAGATCTCCATCGGCAGGGTGGTGGAGCCGGGACCGGAGACGAAGCTGGCCAGCACCAGGTCGTCCAGCGACAGGGCGAAGGACATCATCGCCCCCGCCGCCAGCGACGGCGCGATCATCGGCACGGTGATCAGGAAGAACACCTTCCACGGCTTGGCGCCCAGGTCCATGGCTGCCTCCTCGATGGACAGGTCCAGCTCGCGCAGGCGCGCCGACACCACCACCGCCACGTAGGCCGAGCAGAAGGTGGTGTGGGCGATCCAGATGGTGGTCATGCCGCGCTGCGCCGGCCAGCCGATCAGCTGCGCCATCAGCACGAACAGCAGCAGCAGCGACAGGCCGGTGATCACCTCGGGCATCACCAGCGGCGCGGTGACCAGGCCGCCGAACAGGGTGCGGCCCTTGAAGTGGGTGACCCGGGTGAGCACGAAGGCCGCCAGGGTGCCCAGCGCCACCGCGGCGATGGCGGTGTAGCAAGCGATCTCCAGCGAGCGCATCACCGAGTTCATCAGCTGGGTGTTGTCGAGCAGGCCGACGTACCACTTCACCGACCAGCCGCCCCACACCGTCACCAGCCGCGAGGCGTTGAACGAGTAGATCACCAGGATGACCATGGGCAGGTAGATGAACAGCAGGCCCGCCCAGAGCATGATATTGGCGAAACTGAAACGCTTCATGGCCGGCCCTCCAACTCTTTGGCTTGGTTACGGTTGAAGAGAATGATGGGCACGATCAGGATCGCCAGCATCACCACCGCCAGGGCCGAGGCCACCGGCCAGTCGCGATTGTTGAAGAACTCCTGCCACAGCACCTTGCCGATCATCAGGGTCTCCGGGCCGCCGAGCAGTTCGGGGATGACGAACTCGCCGACCACCGGGATGAACACCAGCATGGAGCCGGCGATGATGCCGTTCTTCGACAGCGGCACGGTGATTCTCCAGAAGTTGTTGAAGTTGCTCGAACCCAGGTCGGAGGCGGCCTCCAGCAGGCTGAGGTCGTGCTTCACCAGGTTGGCGTAGAGCGGCAGGATCATGAACGGCAAGTACGAGTACACCACACCGATGTAGACCGCCACGTTGGTATTGAGGATCTGCAGCGGCGTGTCGATCAGGCCCATGCCCATCAGCAGATTGTTGAGCAGGCCGTTGTTACCGAGGATGCCCATCCAGGCGTAGACGCGGATCAGGATCGCGGTCCAGGTCGGCATCATGATCAGCAGCAGCAGCACCGTCTGGTGTTCCTTCGGCGCGCGGGCGATGGCGTAGGCCATGGGGTAGCCGATCAGCAGGCACAGCAGGGTGCTGAAGAAGGCGACCTGCAGCGAGCCCAGGTAGGCCGACAGGTACAGCGCATCCTCGGTGAGGAAGATGTAGTTGCCCAGGTTCAGCAGCAGCGTCAGCTTGCTGTCCGCCCACTCGTAGATCTCCGTATAGGGCGGAATCGCCACGGCGGCTTCGGCGAAGCTGATCTTCAGCACGATGACGAAGGGCAGCAGGAAGAACATGAACAGCCAGAGGAAGGGCACGCCGATCACGGCATGCCGCCCGCTGGGCAGGTAGCGCGAGAGTTTGGCCAGTTTCATGATTGCAGTACCACGCCGCTGTCGTCTTCCCAGTACACCACCACCGGATCGTCCCAGGTCGGGCGCTTGCCGCGGCGCTCGGCGTTGGCGATGAAGCACTGCACGATCTGCCCGGAGGTGAGTTTGACGTGGTACACCGAGTGGCCGCCGAGGTAGGCGATGTCGTGCACGTGGCCGCGGCTCCAGTTGTACTCGGGGTACTCGTGATCGGCCGGCAGCTCGCTGGCCATCAGCAGTTTTTCCGGGCGCAGGGCGTAGCTGACCTTCTTGTCCTCGGCACGGGTGGTGACGCCGTGGCCGATGTAGATCGGCTTGTCCAGCTGCGGGCAGTCGATGATCGCGTGGTCGGCCTCGTCGGTGCTGATCTGGCCGTCGAACAGGTTGACGCTGCCGATGAACTCGCACACCAGGCGGCTGGCCGGGGTCTCGTAGATATCCACCGGGCTGCCGGTCTGGGCGATCCAGCCCAGGTGCATGATGGCGATGCGCTGGGCCATGGTCATGGCCTCTTCCTGGTCGTGGGTGACCATCACGCAGGTCACACCGACCCGCTCGATGATCTCTACCAGCTCCAGCTGCATCTGCGAACGCAGCTTCTTGTCCAGCGCGCCCATCGGCTCGTCGAGCAGCAGCAGCTTGGGCCTTTTCGCCAGTGAGCGGGCCAGGGCCACGCGCTGGCGCTGGCCGCCGGACAGTTGGTGCGGCTTGCGCTTGGCGTACTGGGTCATGTGCACCAGCTTGAGCATCTCGGCCACGCGCGCTTCGATCTCGGCCTTGGGCAGGCCGTCCTGCTTGAGGCCGAAGGCGATGTTGTCGGCCACGCTCATGTGCGGGAACAGCGCGTAGGACTGGAACATCATGTTGATCGGCCGCTGGTAGGGCGGCATGTCGGTGATGTCGACGCCATCGAGAATGATGCGCCCGGAAGTGGGCCGTTCGAAGCCGGCGAGCATGCGCAGCAGGGTCGACTTGCCCGAACCGGAGCCACCGAGCAGGGCGAAGATCTCGCCCTTGTTGATGGTCAGCGAGACATCGTCGACGGCGATGGTCTCATCGAACTTCTTGGTCACCCGGTCGATCTTGACCAGCACCTCTTTCGGTGTCTGGTCCCCCTCGAGGGCTTTTTTGTAGGCGCTGGAGGCAACAGCCATTATTGGAAAACTCCCGGAAGATTGCGCCCGACCCCCACGGCCGGACGGGAAGGGTTACTGACCCGACTTGATCCTGGTCCAGCTACGGGTCATCAGACGCTGCACCCTGACCGGCAATTCGGCCGAGATGAACAGCTTGTCCAGTACCGCCTGCGGCGGGTACACGGACGGGTCGTTGCGCACCTCCTGGTCCATCAGCGCGCCCGCCTGGGTATTGGGGTTGGCGTAGCCGACGTAGTCGCTGACTTCGGCTATCACCTGCGGCTGCAGGAGGAAATCGATAAAGGCATGGGCCTGCTCGACGTTCGCCGCGTCGGCCGGAATGGCCAGCATGTCGAACCACAGGTTGCCGCCTTCCTTGGGAATGCTGTAGGCGATCTCGATGCCCTTGCCGGCTTCCTCGGCGCGGTCCGCGGCCTGCAGGATGTCGCCGGAGAAGCCCGCGGCGACGCAGATCTCGCCGTTGGCCAGGTCGCCGATGTACTTGGAGCTGTGGAAGTAGGTGACATGGGGACGCACCGCCAGCAGCTTGGCCTCGGCCTTGGCATAGTCATCCGGATTGGTGCTGTTGGGGTCGAGGCCCAGGTAGTTGAGCACCGAGGGGATCATCTCGTCGGCCGAATCGAGGAAGGCCACGCCGCACTGGCTGAGCTTGGCCATGTTCTCCGGTTCGAAGAGCACCGCCCAGGAGTCGATGCTGTCGACGCCGAGCACCGCCTTGATCTTCTCGACGTTGTAGCCGATGCCGTTGGTGCCCCACAGGTAGGGCACGGCGTACTGGTTGCCCGGGTCGTTGGTTTCCAGCTGCTTGAGCAGCGCCGGGTCGAGGTTGTTCCAGTTCGCCAGCTTGGCCTTGTCCAGCTTCTGGAAGGCGCCGGCCTTGATCTGCTTGCCGAGGAAATGGTTGGAAGGCACCACGATGTCGTAGCCGGAGCGGCCGGCGAGCAGCTTGCCTTCGAGGGTCTCGTTGGAGTCGAACACGTCGTACAGCGGCTTGATCGAAGTGGCCGCCTCGAACTGGGCCAGGGTGTCCTCGCCGATATAGTCGCTCCAGTTGTAGATATGCACGCTCCCCGCCGCCTGGGCCATGGTGCCAAGGCCCAGCGTCAGGGCGCTGGTGATCAGGGTCTTGCCGAAGAAAGTTCGCACACGCAGTTCCTCTTCTCTATCGGGCCGCCCGAAAAAAAGGCCGGCACTTTAGCGGAAATATCCTTGCTGTCCAGGGCGTCGCGGCGCCGCTCATCCTGCGTGGGAAATGGTCGCCGGGTCGCAGAGCAAGGTTCCGATCGGCTCGGCCAGACGGCCCGCCGCAAGGGTCGAACAACGCATACGGGTTTCCTTCTTATTATCGTGATCTGCGACGGGCGAACCCGCCGCAGACGGAGTTGCAGCAGCCCTTAGCGGCCGGACTTGACCTTGGTCCAGCTGCGGGTGATCGCACGCTGCACCGACGGGCTCAGCTCGGAGAAGGTGTAGAGCTTCTTCGAGGCTTCTTCGGTCGGGTAGATGCCCGGGTTGTTGCGGATTTCCTCGGCGACCAGCGGGGTGGCCTTGGCGTTGCCGTTGGGGTAGGCGACGTAGTCGGAGATCGGCGCGATCACTTCCGGGGTCAGGATGTAGTTGAGGAAGGTGTGCGCGGCTTCGACGTTCTTGGCATCGGCGGGGATGGCCATCATGTCGAAGAAGGAGGCGGCGCCTTCCTTGGGAATGGCGTAGGCCACCGGCACGCCGTTCTTCGCTTCCTCGGCGCGGGCCTGCGCCTGGAACACGTCGCCGGACCAGCCCAGGGCCACGCAGATCTCGCCGTTGGCCAGGTCGGAGATGTACTTGGAGCTGTGGAAGTAGGTGACGTACGGGCGCACCTTCATCAGCAGTTCTTCGGCCTTGGCCACGTCGTCGGTGCTGGTCGGGTTGGGGTTCAGACCCTGGTAGTGCAGCGCGGCGGCATAGACTTCGTCCGGGGCGTCGAGCATGGCCACGCCGCAGGATTTCAGTTTCTCCATGTTCTCCGGCTTGAACAGCACGTCCCAGGAATCAATGGTGTCGACGCCGAGGGCGGCCTTGACCTTCTCCGGGTTGTAGCCGATGCCGGTGGTGCCCCACAGGTAGGGGAAGGCGTACTGGTTGCCCGGGTCGGCATTTTCCAGCGCCTTCATCAGGTCGGGGTTGAGGTTCTGCCAGTTCGGCAACTTGGACTTGTCCAGCTTCTGGAACACGCCGGCCTTGATCTGCTTGGCGAGGAACTGGTTGGACGGCACCACCACGTCGTAGCCCGAGCCGCCGGAGAGCAGCTTGGCTTCCAGCACTTCGTTGCTGTCGAAGACGTCGTAGACCACCTTGATGCCGGTTTCCTTCTGGAAGTTGTCCAGGGTGTCCTCGGCGATGTAGTCGGACCAGTTGTAAACGTGCAGCACTTTGTCCTCGGCCTGCGCGGTGCCGGCCACGGTGGCGGCCAGGGACAACGCTAGAAGGGTTTTGCCGAATGTTTTCATGCGTACAGCTCCTGTTGTTGTGTCGGTATTCCGGAAGGTGCGCAGGCCCTTCCGGTGAGGCTGGCCAACGCACTGGCGCAGTCTGGCAAGGTCATGGCATCGCTGACAACTTTCCGTGGCCTGCGGCCATCAGGCCGAAAGCTCCGCCAAGGTCAGATCCAGGCACTTGCGCGCCTTCTCCACCAGCTCGTCGATTTCCGCGCGGCTGATCACCAGAGGCGGCGCGATGATCATGGTGTCGCCCACGGCGCGCATGATCAGACCGTTATTAAAGCAGTGTCCGCGGCAGACCATGCCCGCGCCCACCTCATTCGGGTAGCGCTTGCGCGTGGCCTTGTCCTGCACCAGCTCGATCGCGCCGAGCATGCCCAGGCCGCGCACCTCGCCCACCAGCGGATGGTCGGCCAGCTCGCGCAGACGACTTTGCAAATAGGGTGCCGTTTCCGTCCGAACCCGCTCGACGATGCCCTCCTCCTTGAGAATGCGCAGGTTCTCCAGGCCCACCGCCGCCGCCACCGGGTGGCCGGAATAGGTGAAGCCGTGGTTGAAGTCGCCGTGCGCCTCGATGACGTCGAACACCTTGTCGCTGACGATCAGCCCGCCCATCGGCACGTAGCCGCTGGTCAGGCCCTTGGCGATGGTCATCAGGTCGGGCTTGAGGTCGTAGTACTGGCTGCCGAACCACTGCCCGGTGCGGCCGAAGCCGCAGATCACCTCGTCGGCGACGAACAAAATGTCGTACTTGGCCAGGATCTCTTTGATCCGCGGCCAGTAGGAGTCCGGCGGGATGATCACGCCGCCGGCGCCCTGGATCGGCTCGGCGATAAAGGCGGCGACCTTGTCCTCGCCCAACTCGAGAATCTTCTGCTCCAGCTGGTCGGCGGCCCAGATGCCGAATTCTTCCGGCGACTTGTCGCCACCCTCGCCGAACCAGTACGGCTGCGGGATATGGGCGATGCCCGGGATCGGCAGGTCGCCCTGCTCGTGCATGAACTTCATCCCGCCGAGGCTGGCGCCGGCCACGGTGGAGCCGTGGTAGCCGTTGTCGCGGCCGATGATGATCTTCTTGTTCGGCTGGCCCTGGCACGCCCAGTAATGGCGCACCAGGCGCAGCATGGTGTCGTTGCCCTCGGAACCCGAACCGGTGAAGAACACATGGTTCATGCCGGCCGGGGCCAGCGCGGCGATGGCCTGGGCCAGCTCCAGCACCGGCGGGTGGGCGGTCTGGAAGAAGGTGTTGTAGAACGGCAACTGGCGCATCTGCCGGCTGGCCGCCTCGACCAGCTCCTCGCGGCCATAGCCCACCGCCACGCACCACAGCCCGGCCATGCCGTCGAGGATCTTGTTGCCCTCGCTGTCCCACAGATGCACGCCCTTCGCCTCGGTGATGATCCGCGGGCCCTTCTCGGCCAGCTGCCTGTAGTCGCTGAACGGCGCCAGGTGATGGGCGCGGCTCAGGGCCTGCCACTGGGCGGTCTTGGGGTTGTTCGCTTGCTTGTTCATGACAGCAACACCTTTATTGCACGGGCCGCGGCGGCGGCCCGCTGGAATCCGGGGTGCTGGCCGCGGCAACTGCCGCGACCAGCTACCGCTTACACCGACAGCAGGAGGAACTCGCGCTCCCAGGAACTGATCACCCGCTTGAAGTTCTCGTGCTCGGCGCGTTTCACCGCGACATAGCCGCGCATGAACTTCTCGCCGAGGTACTTCTCGGCGGCCTTGCACGCCTCCATGCGCTCCAGCGCGGCCTCGATGGTCAGAGGCAGGCGCAGGTTGCGCCGCTCGTAACCACGCCCCTTGACCGGCGCGCTGGGCTTGATGCCTTCGACCATGCCGATGTAGCCGCACAGCAAGGAGGCGGCCAGCACCAGATAGGGGTTGGCGTCGGCGCCGGCCAGGCGGTTCTCCACCCGGCGGTTCTGCGGCCCGGCCTCGGGCACGCGCAGGCCCACGGTACGGTTCTCCTCGCCCCACTCCACGTTCACCGGCGCCGAGGTATCGGGCAGGAAGCGGCGGAACGAGTTGACGTTCGGCGCGAACAGCGGCAGCAGCTCGGGGATGTACTTCTGCAGGCCGCCGATGTGCTGCAGGAACAGCTCGCTCATGGTGCCGTCTTCGTTGGAGAAGATGTTCTTGCCGGTCTTGATGTCCACCACGCTCTGGTGGATATGCATGGCGCTGCCCGGCTCGTCGGTGATCGGCTTGGCCATGAAGGTGGCTGCCACGTCGTGCTTGAGCGCCGCCTCGCGCATGGTGCGCTTGAATACGGTGATCTGGTCGGCCAGGTGCAGCGCGTCGCCGTGACGGAAGTTGATTTCCATCTGCGCCGGGCCGTCCTCGTGGATCAGCGTGTCCAGGTCCAGGCCCTGCAGCTCGCACCAGTCGTAGACGTCCTCGAACAGCGGGTCGAATTCGTTGGCCGCGTCGATGGAAAAGGACTGCCGGCCCACCTCGGGCCGGCCGGAGCGGCCCATCGGCGCCACCAGCGGGAAGTCCGGGTCGCTGTTGCGCTTGGTCAGGTAGAACTCCATCTCCGGCGCGACGATCGGCCGCCAGCCCTTGTCGGCGTAGAGCTTGAGCACGGTCTTGAGGATGTTGCGCGGCGACAGCTCGATCGGGTTGCCCTGCTTGTCGAAGGTGTCGTGGATCACCATCGCAGTGGGCTCGATGGCCCAGGGCACGAGGAACACGGCGTTTTCGTCGGGACGGCAGAACATGTCGATGTCCGCCTCGTCGAGCAGCTCGTAATAGATGTCGTCCTCGACGTAGTCGCCGGTGACGGTCTGCAGCAGGACGCTCTCGGGCAGGCGCATGCCCTTTTCGTCGAGGAACTTGTTGGTCGGCGAGATCTTGCCGCGGGCAATGCCGGTCAGGTCGCTGATCAGGCATTCGACTTCGGTGATTTTGCGTTCTTTCAGCCAGCTGGTGAGCTGGTCTAGCTTGGTACTCATAGAGACCTCAGGGTTGGAGAATCCGACTAGGTATAGTCGGTTCAGCGTTGCCCCGCCCTCTCCCTGCAAGCCTCACCAAAGGCCTGGAAGATGGCGAGATAATTCGGATTGGATGCTACCTGCCACTCGGGGTGCCATTGCACCCCCAGCGCGAAGCTTTTTGCCCCGATGACGGAAAAAGCTTCGACCAACCCGTCGGGCGCCAGAGCTTCTACGCGAAGGCCCGGCGCCAGACGTGCAACGCCCTGGCCATGAATGGAGTTGACCTGGAACTCGCTCGGCAAGCCGATGCCGGCGAGCAACCCGCCCGGTTGCACCTGTAGTGCGTGGCGCGGGCCATACTGGACTTCCACCGGCCGATCCTTCGGCTCGCGGTGATCCGTCAGCCCTGGGATCTCGTGCACGCGCTGATGCAGCGTGCCGCCGAGGGCCACGTTGATTTCCTGAAAACCTCGGCAGATGCCCAGCAGCGGCACGCAGCCGTCGAGCGCCGCGCGAATAAGCGGCAGCGCGGTGGCGTCGCGGCAGCTATCGTGCAAGGTACCGGGGGCGCTGCCCTCGCCCGAATAATGATGGGGTTCGACATTGGACGGCGAGCCGGTGAACAGCAGGCCGTCCAGCGACTCGAGCAACTGCGGCAGCGCCAGCAGATCGCCCAGCGCGGGAATGATCAGCGGCATGCCACCGGCCCCGACCAGCACGGCCCGCAGGTACTTGTCGCCGGCGGTGTGGTAAAGGTTGTGACCGATCTGCTTGGTACAAGCGCTGACGCCGACTATCGGCAGGCGAGACATGGAACACCCGTTTTATTGCTGTTATGGGTTGGAACCGAGCTTAGCCTTGTTCATTTTTTTACACAATAGCCATGTAAAAAATTGAACACACCCCGCTGAGCAGCCCGCCCAGCCTGATGCTCAACCGGGCTGCAGCGCCGTGAAACGCCCCATAATTGGCCGCGCAGCCCTTTTTTAGGGCATCATAGGGCTCTCTTGACAGCCATGGGTGTTTCGGATTGACTCACACCCATGCAGTTGCATGATTGATATTTTTAACAATAAAGGTGTTGCATCATGTCGGTACCCCCGCGTGCCGTTCAGCTTAACGAAGCGAACGCGTTCCTTAAGGAACATCCTGAGGTCCTGTTCGTCGACCTTCTTATTGCAGATATGAACGGTGTGGTGCGCGGCAAGCGCATCGACCGTAACGCCCTCCACAAGGTGTACGAGAAAGGCATCAACCTGCCGGCCTCGCTGTTCGCCCTCGACATCAATGGCGCCACCGTGGAGAGCACCGGCCTGGGCCTGGACATCGGCGACGCCGACCGCATCTGCTTCCCCATTCCCAATACCCTGTGCAACGAGCCCTGGCAGAAGCGCCCCACCGCGCAGCTGCTGATGACCATGCACGAGCTGGACGGCGCGCCGTTCTTCGCCGACCCGCGCGAGGTGCTGCGCCAGGTGGTGCAGAAGTTCGACGACATGGGCCTGCGCATCTGCGCCGCCTTCGAACTGGAGTTCTACCTGATCGACCAGGAGAACGTGAACGGCCGTCCGCAGCCGCCGCGCTCGCCGATCTCCGGCAAGCGCCCGCATTCGACTCAGGTCTACCTGATCGACGATCTGGACGAGTACGTCGACTGCCTGCAGGACATGCTCGAAGCCGCCAAGGAGCAAGGCATCCCGGCCGACGCCATCGTCAAGGAAAGCGCCCCGGCGCAGTTCGAGGTCAACCTGCACCACGTCGAGGACGCGATCAAGGCCTGCGACTACGCGCTGCTGCTCAAGCGCCTGATCAAGAACATCGCTTACGACCACGAGATGGACTCCACCTTCATGGCCAAGCCCTACCCGGGCCAGGCCGGCAACGGCCTGCACGTGCACATCTCGCTGCTGGACAAGAAAACCGGCAAGAACATCTTCGCCGCCGACGACCCACTACAGAACGCCTCGCTGCGCCACGCCGTGGGCGGCATCCTCGACACCATGGCCGCGTCGATGGCCTTCCTCTGCCCCAACGTCAACTCCTACCGCCGTTTCGGCGCGCAGTTCTACGTGCCCAACGCGCCGAGCTGGGCCCTGGACAACCGCACCGTGGCCGTGCGCGTGCCAACCGGCAGCGCCGACGCCGTGCGCATCGAGCACCGGGTGGCCGGCGCCGATGCCAACCCCTACCTGATGCTGGCCTCGATTCTCGCCGGCATCCACCACGGCCTGACCAATCAGATCGAGCCTAGCGAGCCGATCGAAGGCAATGCCTACGAGCAGCTCGAACCCAGCCTGCCGAACAACCTGCGCGACGCCCTGCGCGAGCTGGACGACAGCGAGGTGTTGAACAAGTACATCGATCCGAAGTACATCGACATCTTCGTCGCCTGCAAGGAAGCCGAGCTGCAGGAGTTCGAGACCACCATCTCCGACCTCGAATACAACTGGTACCTGCATACCGTCTGATGCAATGCCCGACGCCGGCCCTAGTGCCGGCGTTGTTTTGTCTGCCCCCCACGCGCTGCCGAACCGTCCACGCCACGTGGAACGGCGAAGCCATGCCTCGAGGAAGTCGTCATGTTTCGCGTTCTCGCTCCGCTACTGCTGGCCCTCGCGCCCGGACTGACGGCCGCCGCCGACAGCATCCGCGTCTACAACTGGAACGACTACATCGCCCCGCAGGCGCTGGAAAGCTTCAGCCGCGAGACCGGCATCGCCGTGGAATACCGCACCTTCAGCAGCGCCGAGGAACTGGCCGCGGCGCTGGCCAGCGGCGAGTCCATCGACGTCGCGGTGCCCTCGCACAACGACCTGCCGGCGCTGATCGCCGCCGGTGCCATCCAGCCGCTGGACCTGCGCCTGCTGCCCAACCGCAAGCACCTCGACAGGCAGCTGCTGAGCAAGTTGGCCGCGCTCGATCCGCGCAACCGCCATGCCGTGCCCTATCTGTGGGGCGCGGTGGGCCTGGCGATCAACGTGCCGCAGGCCGAGGCCGCCTATGGCGGGCCGCTGCCGGACAGCTGGAGCCTGTTGTTCGACGTCACGCAGAGCGCACGCCTGGCCGGCTGCGGCATCAGCGTGCTGGACGCCCCCGACGAGACCCTGGCGCTGCTGCTCAACTACCAGGGGCGCAGCCTGGCGCGCAGCGCGCCGAGTCGCATCGAGCGCGCCGGCGCCGTGCTCGACGGCTTGCGCCCGCACCTGCGCTACGTCGACAGCCAGCGCTATATCGACGACCTCGCCCACGGTCGCCTGTGCCTGGCCATGGCCTGGGTCGGCGACGCCCTGGCCGCCGCCGACGCCGGCCAGCCGGTGCGCTTCGTGGTGCCGCAGGAGGGCTCGGTGCTGTTCATCGACAGCCTGGTGATTCCTGCCAGCGCGCGCCGCGCCGACCTGGCCCACCGCTTCATCGACTACCTGATGCAGCCGCAGGTGGCCGCGCTGATCACCGCCGAGACCCTCTACCCCAACGGCAACGCCGACTCCGCGCAGTTCCTCGACGCCGCCCTGCTCAACCAGCCCGGGCTCTATCCGGACCAGGACAGCAAGCGCCGCCTGCATGCCCTGGAGGTGCTGCCGGACAAGCACGCCGAGGTGCGCGACCGCGTCTGGCAACGCTTTCGCACCGGCGGCTGAGGCTTGTCAGCGACGCGCCGGCTGGCGTCCAATAGCGCCTCCTTGCCCCAGGAGTCCGCCATGTCGCGCCCCGCCAGCCCCCGCAAACCCCGCGCCAGCAGCCAGGCGCGGATCGCCGTGATCCTGGCGGCCGCGCGCGAACTGCTGGCCGAGCAGGGCGTGGCCAACCTGTCGATCTATGCCGTGGCCGAGCGCGCAGCGATTCCGCCATCCTCGGTCTACCACTTCTTCGCCAGCGTGCCTGCGCTGCTAGAAGGCCTCACCGCCGATATCCACGCCGCCTTCCGCGCCTGCCTGCAGCAGCCGGTCGACCACGCCGCGCTGCGCAGCTGGCACGACCTGTCGCGCCTCGTCGAACAGCGCATGCTGGCGATCTACGCGCAGGACGCCGCCGCGCGCCAGCTGATCCTCGCCCAGCACGGCCTGGCCGAAGTGACCCAAGCCGACCGCCAGCACGACGTGGAACTGGGGCGACTGATGCAGGCGCTGTTCGACCGCCACTTCCCCCTGCCGCAACTGCCGAGCGATATCGAGGTGTTCGCCCTGGCCATGGAGCTGGGCGACCGCGTCTACGCCCGCTCGGTGCAGCTGCACGGCGCCATCACCCCGCGCCTGGCCGAGGAAGGCATGCGCGTGTTCGACGCCTACCTCGGCCTGTACCTGCCCGCCGCCCTGCCGAAACGCCCCGCACCGCTTACCTAGGGTGTCACGGGGCCGCCTAGGCCGCGCCACCGCTGACAATTGACCTGCTGCGCACGGCACGCCACAGCGCTGCAGGGGCGCATTTGTTCACGAACGACCTTGGCCCGGCGCGCGACCCTGTTCGCGGATTACTCCGCGTCTCCCCAACCGGGCTCGCCCAGGAACCAGATTGACGGATATTAATCCGATAAAAATCCGAAATATTTGGCCTTCCCTATCTCCTCAGTCTTCTAAATTCGATTTTTATCGGATATAAATCGAGCATCTCGCCATGACTGATGTTCAGCCATGGCTTCCCGAGCAGGCCTCCGCGAGCCCTGGAGCCGCCTGCCCACAAGTCCAAGAGGTGCTGTATGTCCCGTATCGTCACCGTCGCCGCGACCCAGATGGCCTGCTCCTGGGATGTCGCCGGCAATATCGCCAACGCCGAGAAGCTGGTGCGCCAGGCCGCCGCCCGGGGCGCGCAGATCATCCTGATCCAGGAGCTGTTCGAGACCCCCTACTTCTGCCAGAAGCCCAATGCCGACTACAGCCAGCTGGCCACCCCGGTGGAGGAAAACCCGGCGATCCTGCACTTCCAGAAGGTCGCCGCCGAACTGCGAGTGGTGCTGCCGATCAGCTTCTTCGAGCGTGCCGGGCGCGCGCGCTTCAACAGCATCGCCATCATCGACGCCGACGGCAGCAACCTCGGGATTTATCGGAAAAGCCATATCCCGGACGGCCCCGGCTACCACGAGAAGTACTACTTCAACCCGGGCGACAGCGGCTTCAAGGTGTGGGACACCGCCTACGCCAGGATCGGCGTCGGCATCTGCTGGGACCAGTGGTTCCCCGAATGCGCGCGCAGCATGGCGCTGCTGGGCGCGGAGATCCTGTTCTACCCCACCGCCATCGGCAGCGAGCCGCACGACCCCGCTATCAACTCGCGCGAGCACTGGCAGCGCGTGCAGCAGGGCCATGCCGGCGCCAACCTGATGCCGCTGGTGGCCAGCAACCGCATCGGCCGCGAGGAGCAGGACGGCTATGCCATCAGCTTCTACGGCAGCTCCTTTATCGCCAACCAGTTCGGCGAGAAGGTCGAGGAGCTGGATCAAAGCGAGGAAGGCGTGCTGGTGCACAGCTTCGATCTGACCGAGCTGGAGAAGGTGCGCAGCGCCTGGGGCGTATTCCGCGACCGCCGGCCGAACCTATACTGGCCGCTAGCGACCCTCGACGGCGAGAGCCTCTCCGAGTAACCCCCCCATACCTTCGCCGGTGCGCACGGCGCACCCTACGGATCGAACCATGACCACCCTGAACAGCACTCCCCGCGCCGATGGCTTCCGCATGCCGGCGGAATGGGAACCCCACAGCCAGACCTGGATGGTCTGGCCCGAACGCCCAGACAACTGGCGCCTCGGCGGCAAGCCGGCGCAAGCCGCCTTCGCCGCGGTGGCCCGCGCCATCACCGAGTTCGAGCCGGTGACCGTCTGCGTGTCCGCCGCGCAGTACGACAACGCCCGCGCGCGCCTGGATGCCGACAATATCCGCCTGGTGGAAATCAGCACCGACGACGCCTGGGTGCGCGACACCGGCCCGACCTTCGTCACCAACGCCGGCGGCGAAGTGCGCGGCGTGGACTGGACCTTCAACGCCTGGGGCGGCTTCGATGGGGGCCTGTACTGGCCCTGGCAGCGCGACGATCAGGTGGCGCGCAAGATCCTCGAGATCGAAGGCTGCAAGCGCTACCGCACCGAAGGCTTCGTCCTCGAAGGCGGCTCGATCCACGTCGACGGCGAGGGCACCCTGATCACCACCGAAGAGTGCCTACTGAACAGGAACCGCAATCCGCACTTGTCGCGTGAACAGATCGAGGCCGTACTGCGCGAGCAGCTGGCCATCGACAGGGTGATCTGGCTGCCGGACGGCCTTTACAACGACGAGACCGACGGCCACGTCGACAACTTCTGCTGCTACGTGCGCCCCGGCGAGGTGCTGCTGGCCTGGACCGACGACGAGAACGACCCCAACTACCCGCGCTGCCAGGCCGCCATGCGCGTGCTGGAAAGCGCGCGCGACGCCAAGGGCCGCCAGCTGATCGTGCACAAGATGCCGATCCCCGGGCCGATCCACGCAACCGAGGAAGAGTGCGCCGGCGTCGACGCCGCCGAAGGCAGCCAGGCACGCGACCCATCGATCCGCCTGGCCGGCTCCTACGTCAACTTCCTGATCGTCAACGGCGGCATCGTCGCGCCGAGTTTCGACGACGCCAAGGACGCCGAAGCCCGCGCCATCCTCGAGCGGGTCTTCCCCGCGCACCGCGTGGTGCTGGTGCCCGGCCGCGAGATCCTCCTCGGCGGCGGCAATATCCACTGCATCACCCAGCAGCAACCTGCGCCGCAGCGGCGCTAAGCCGGGCGGCGCCCTGTCGCCGCCCCGTTCAGTGCTTGGTCTTGCAGGTGCTGATGCCCAGCAGCGGATAGGCCGGGCAGAAGCGAAGCATGCCGGTGGCCAGCGGCAGCAGGCCGATCCAGCCCCACAGGCCGATGACGCCGGACAGGCTGAGACCAATCAGGATCAGCCCGGCGGCGATGCGCAGGCTGCGGTCGAGGGTTCCCACATTGCGTTGCATGATGACCTCCTCGGTCAATGGCCGCGCCGGCCCTCCAGCGCGGAGAAAATCAGCATTCCGCTCAGCATTGCCGCGACGAACAGCGGCGCCTGCCAGTGCCCCGTGAGCAGGATGGCCACGGCCGGCCCCGGGCAGATGCCGGCGATGCCCCAGCCGACGCCGAACAGCAGGCTGCCGCCGATCAGCCGGGCGTCCAGCTCGCGCCGGGTTGGCAGCTGCATGGCACCGCCCAGCAACGCCCGCGGGCGCTGGCCCGCCAGCCGCAATGGCAGCAGGGCAACGCCGATGGCACCCGCCATCACCAGCGCCAGGGAAGGATCCCAGGCACCGGCCAGGTCGAGAAAGGCCAGCACCTTGGCCGGGTTGGCCATACCGGCCAGCAACAGGCCGAGGCCGAACAGCAGGCCGGCGACGAATGCACTCAGTCTGGCCATTTTCAGCCTCCCAACAGATGACGCAGGACAAACACCGTGGCGAAACCCGCGCCCATGAAGCACAGCGTCGCCACCAGCGAACGCGGCGACAGCCGCGAGATGCCGCACACGCCATGGCCGCTGGTGCAGCCCGAGCCGTAGCGCGTGCCGATACCGACCAGCAGGCCGGCGACGATCAGGCCCGCAGCGCCGGCCTCGAACTCGATCGCCGGCAGCGCAGCGAACAGCCCCCAGAGCAGCGGCGCGACCAGCAGGCCGAGGAGGAACAGCGCCTTCTCGCCCCGTCCTTCGGACCCGCTCTGCACCAGGCTGCCGAGCAGGCCACTGATGCCGGCGACGCGCCCGTTGGCCAGGGCGAACAGCGCCGCCGCCAGACCGATCAATGCGCCGCCGGCCAGTGCGCTCCAGGGCGTGAAGGCATGCCAGTCGATATTCATTGCCGGCCCTCGCAGAACAGCCGGTACAGCGTCTCGATCACCGCCAGCGCCGCCGGGCTGCTGATGCGATAGAAGATCTGCTTGCCATCACGGCGGGTTTCCACCAGCCCCTCGCGACGCAGCACGGCCAGTTGCTGCGACAGGGTCGGCTGCTGGATGCCGAGCAATGCCTCCAGCTCGCTGACGTTGCGCTCGCCCTGGGACAGCTGGCAGAGCAGCAGCAGGCGATCCGGATTGGCCAGGGCCTTGAGCAGCTGCCCGGCGGCATCGGCATTGGCGCGCAGTTGCTGGATATCGATCAGGTCGCTCATGTAACACCTTAGGCAAATACAATATGTGTTTTTATATATTGTTTTGCAAAAGCATGTCAACGAGGTCGATAGACGGTCATGAGGCGGCGATCTCGCCGAGGACGAATGTAACCCGCCGCCCTGTTCCATAAACGCAAAAACCCGCCGAAGCGGGTTTTCTGGACGTAGCGGACGACTCAGGAATCGGCGTCGGCAGCGGCCTGGTAGGCGCCGGCGTCGAGCAGCTTGTCCAGCTCGCCGGCATCGCTCGGCTTGAGCTTGAAGAACCAGCTGCCGTATGGGTCGCTGTTGACGTTCTCCGGGCTGTCGGCCAGCGCCTCGTTGATCGCGATCACCTCGCCGCCAATCGGCGCGTAGATGTCGGAGGCAGCCTTGACCGACTCCACCACCCCGGCTTCCTGGCCGGCGTCCAGCTGCTTGCCGACTTCCGGCAGCTCGATGAACACCACGTCGCCGAGGGCTTCCTGGGCGTGGTCGGAAATGCCGACGGTCACGCTGCCATCGGCCTCCAGGCGCGCCCACTCGTGGCTGGCGGCATAACGCAGATCGGCGGGAATATTGCTCATGTGTGCTTCCTCGTAAGCGATGACGGCAAGCGGGCCGTCAGGACAATTTAGCAGGCCGCGGCGGGAGCGAAAGTCCACGTCGCGGCCCAGGGATTCAGATCAGCGTTTTGCCGTTGCGTACAAAGCTCGGCTTGACCACCCGCACCGGGTACCACTTGCCGCGGATTTCCACCTCGGCACGCTCGCCGGTGGCCGCCGGTACGCGGGCCAGGGCGATGGACTTGTTCAGCGTCGGCGAGAAGCTGCCGCTGGTGATCTCGCCGTCGCCGATGCCTTCGACACGCACCACCTGATGCGCGCGCAGCACACCGCGCTCCTCTAGCACCAGGCCGACCAGCTTGCTCGGACAGCCCGCCGCACGCTGCGCCTCGAGCGCGGCACGGCCGATGAAGTCGCGTGCGACCGGCTCCCAGGCGATGGTCCAGGCCATGTTGGCAGCCAGCGGCGAGACGTTCTCGTCCATGTCCTGGCCGTAGAGATTCATGCCGGCCTCGAGGCGCAGCGTGTCGCGTGCGCCGAGGCCGATGGGGGCGATGCCGGCACCGACCAGCTCGTTGAGGAAGGACACCACCTCGGTGCTCGGCAGCACAATTTCCAGGCCGTCTTCGCCGGTGTAACCGGTGCGGGCGATGAACCAGTCGCCCTCGGGCAGGCCCTGGAACGGCTTGAGTTCGTGGATCAGCGCGGCGCGCGCCTGGGTCACCAGTTCGGCGACGCGGGCACGGGCCTTGGGCCCCTGGATGGCGAGCATGGCCAGATCGCGGCGCTCGCGCAGCTCGACCTCGTAGTCGCCGGCCTGGGCGTGCATCCAGGCCAGGTCCTTGTCGCGGGTGCCGGCGTTGACCATCAGGCGATAGCCGCCGTCGACGAGGTAGACGATCAGGTCGTCGATCACCCCGGCCTGCTCGTTGAGCATGGCGCTGTACAGGGCCTTGCCTGCACTCTCCAGGCGCGCCACATCGTTGGCCAGCAGACGCTGCAGGAACCCCTGCGCCTGGCTGCCGGCAACGTCCACCACGCACATGTGCGAGACGTCGAACACGCCGCATTCGCGGCGCACCTGATGATGTTCCTCGACCTGCGAGCCGTAGTGCAGCGGCATGTCCCAGCCGCCGAAATCGACCATCTTGGCGCCCAGCGCCAGATGCAGGTCATAGAGGGGGGTACGCTGTCCCATGGGTTATCTCCTTCCGGGCTTGGCGAAGCGATTCAGACCCCGAGAAGCTAGCTGCGTTGCCATTGCTGCGTTGCAGCCAGGCTCAAAATGCTCATGTGCAGAAGCACACTGCGCTTTCGCGCCTGTCTGCGCCTTGCACTGGCCGCCTCGGCTCGAGCTTCCTGCGCTCTACCTCCTGCATCCATGCAGTCGTCGCCTACGCTTCTCGACGCGTCTGCCGGGTTACCCGGCTCGCGAATGGCGCGCATTGTAGCCGCAAGGTCGGCAGGGGTCATCCTGACCAAAGGTCGATCCAGCTGGTATGCCGTTTCAGCCAACCCGCCGCGCCGAACGGCGGATCAGCAGGATCACCGGCAGCAGGCCGACCAGCACCAGGGTCAGTGCCGGCAGCGCGGCACGCGCCCACTCGCCCTCGCTGGTCATCTCGAACACCCTTACCGACAGGGTGTCCCAGCCGAACGGGCGCATCAGCAGCGTGGCCGGCATTTCCTTGAGCACGTCGACGAACACCAGCAGCGCGGCGGACAGCGTGCCCGGCAGCAGCAGCGGCAGGTAGACGCGCAAGAACAGGCCGACGCCGCCGACCCCCAGGCTGCGCGCGGCCTCCGGCAACGACGGACGGATGCGCGCCAGGCTGGTTTCCAGCGGGCCGAAGGCCACGGCCATGAAGCGGATCAGGTAGGCCACCAGCAGCGCCGCCAGGCCGCCCAGCAGCAGCGGCTTGCCGGTGCCGCCGAGGGCGGTGGACAGCGGGATCACCAGTTCGCGATCGAGGAAGCTGAACGCCAGCATGATCGCCACCGCCAGCACCGAGCCCGGCAGGGCATAGCCGAGATTGCCCAGCGCCACGCCGAAGCGCACGCCGCGGGTCGGCGCCTGACGCCGGGCGAAGGCCAGCAGCATGGCCACGGCGACGGTGATCAGCGCCGCCATGCCGCCCAGATAGAGGGTATGCAGGATCAGCCCGGCGTAACGCTCGTCGAGGTCGAAGCGACCGCGCTGCCAGAACCACGCCAGCAGCTGCAGCACGGGAATGACAAAGGCACAGGCGAACACCAGGCCGCACCAGGCGCTGGCGGCGAAGGCCTTCCAGCCGTGCAGCGGGTACAGCGCCTTGCCCCGCGGTCGCTCGTTGGCCGGCCGCGCGGCGCCGCGCGCACGGCGCTCGCCATAGAGCACCAGGGCCACCGCCAGCAGCAGCAGGCTGGCCAGCTGGGTGGCACTGGTCAGGCTGTAGAAGCTGTACCAGGTCTTGTAGATGGCGGTGGTGAAGGTATCGAAGTTGAATACCGCCACCGCGCCGAAATCGGCCAGGGTCTCCATGATCGCCAGGGCCAGGCCGGCGCCGATGGCCGGCCGCGCCATCGGCAGGGCGACGCGCCAGAAGGCCTGCCAGGGATTCTGCCCGAGCACCCGCGCGGCCTCCATCAGGCCCTTGCCCTGGGCCAGGAAGGCGCCGCGGGCGAGCAGGTAGACGTAGGGGTAGAACACCAGCACCAGGACGATGATCACCCCGCCGGTGGAGCGCACCCGCGGCAGGCGCAGGCCGCTGCCGAACCACTCGCGTAGCAGGCTCTGCACCGGCCCGGCGAAATCCAGCAGGCCGACGAAGACGAAGGCCAGCACGTAGGCGGGGATGGCGAACGGCAGCATCAGCGCCCAGTCCAGCCAGCGCCGCCCGGGAAATTCGCAGAGGCTGGTGAGCCAGGCCAGGCTGACGCCGAGCAGCGTCACGCCGACGCCGACGCCGACCACCAGGGTCAGGGTGTTGCCGATCAGCCGCGTCATCTGCGTCTGCCACAGGTGCGTCCAGATCTGCGCATCCACTTCGTGCCAGCTCAGCAACAGCACCGACAGCGGCAGCAGCACCAGCAGGGCGACGGCGAAGACGATGGGGTACCAGCGACGCTGGACGGGATGCGGCACGCGGATTCCTCGACGGCGGAAAGGACGACGCCCCGGCTAGGCGGGGCGTCGCAGTATAACGGCAGCGGTGCGGATCACCGAAGGCCTGCCTCTAAGCCATACGATCTCGCGAGCTAGAGCCTGTTTTCAACGCAGCAGATCGTTACGGACTTATTGCCAGCCGGCGCGATCCATCAGCATGGTCGCCTCGGCCTGGCGCTTGCCCGCCACTTCGGTGGCGATGGTGTCGGCCTTGAAGCTGCCCCAGGCCGCCACTTCATCGGACGGCGCGACCGCCGGGTTGGCCGGGAACTCCTGGTTGACGCCGGCGAAGATGGTCTGCGCTTCCGGGGTGGTCATCCACTCCAGCAGCTTGCGCGCCTGCTCGGCATGCGGCGCGTGCTTGGTCACGCCGGCACCGGCGAGGTTGACGTGCACACCGCGGTCGTTCTGGTTCGGCCAGTACGGCTTGACCTTCAGGTCCGGCTGCTGCTTGTGCAGGCGGCCGTAGTAGTAGGTGTTGGCGATGCCGACGTCGCACTGGCCGGCGTCGATGGCCTGCAGCAGCGCGGTGTCGTCCGGGAACACGTCGGTCGCCAGGTTGTTCACCCAGCCCTTGACGATCTGCTCGGTCTTCTCGGCGCCGTGGGTCTCGATCAGGGTGGCGGTCAGCGACTGGTTGTAGACCTTCTTGCTGGTGCGCAGGCACAGGCGGCCTTCCCAGTTCTTGTCGGCCAGGGCTTCGTAGGTGGACAGCTCTTGCGGCTTGACCCGTTCGGTGGAGTAGAAGAGGGTCCGTGCGCGCAGCGACAGGCCGGTCCAGCTCTCGCTGCTGGAACGATACTGGGCGGGAATATTGGCCTTGATCACCGCGGAGTCGGTCGGCTGCAGCACGCCTTCCTGCTCGGCCTGCCAGAGGTTGCCGGCATCGACGGTGATCAGCATGTCGGCCGGGGTGTTGGTGCCTTCGGCCTTGAGACGGGCGATCAGCGGGGCTTCCTTGTCGGTGATGAACTTCACCTTGACCCCGGTCTTTTCGGTGTAGAGATCGAATACCGGCTTGATCAGCTCGTCGATGCGGGCGGAATAGACCACCACCTCTTCGGCAGCCTGAACGGCGCTTGCCAGGGAACCGAGGGCGAATGCAGCGAGGAGCGCGTTGCGAACCTTCATGGGACCAGCCTCTTGTGGTTGAGCAAAGTGGCTGAATAGTAGTGAATGTTATTTGCCTTCTCAACGTAAATAGCGACACATAGGTCAGTCGGCGCCATAAAAGGGCCACCATGGCCGCGTCAGCGCCGCAGCCGCGCCGAAGAAGGCGTGGGACGCTTGCCTCTGTAGGGGAAGGATCTACCGCGAATGCCTGCGAAATCGCAAGAAAACCAGGCGCAAGGCGAACCCTCGCTTCCCCGGAGGCGGGGTCGGGTCGCCGACAAGCGGTGCCGCCCGGAACTAGAACAGGCTGCGCCACAAGCGCCTGAGGGCGCTCGTCTGCTGCGGCGCCTCAGGCGGCTCGGCGGCAGGCTCGACGGTCGCCGGCGGCTCGGGTGCTATCGGTGCGGGGGTCGCCCTGGCTGTCCGGCGCCCTTGCGCCTGCCGCAGCGCGAGCAGCTCGGGGCTGTCCGGACGCGCCTCGAGGCCGTGCTTGATATAGGCCCGCGCCAGGTCATGGTCGCGCCGCGCCGCGGCCTCCTGGCTCAACTTGGCGTAGAACAATGCCACCCGGTTCAGGCCGTCCAGCGCCCGGGGGTTGCCCGGGTCCAGTTCGAGCATCCTCCGGTAGAAGAACACCGCGCTGTCGTCGGCCGGCTCCAGCAAGCGCTCCCTGGCGAAGCGCTGCTCGGCCAGCTGCAGGTAGCCGGCCAGACGTGCGTCGAACACCCGTTGCAGGCCCTGCCGCGCATCTTCGCTGGCCTCGTCGAGCTGCAGGGCGAGGCTAAAGAAATGCTCGGCGTTGTCCTCGGCCGGCTCGACCAGCTTGCCCTCGGCCAGACGCTCCTCGCCCTGCGCCAGCAGCTCGGCGATCTGGCTGCGCTGATACAGATACAGGCCGGTGACACCGGCGACGCCGATCAGCAGCAGGCCACAAAGGGCCCAAGCCAGCAGATGCCAGCCGCGCCTGGGCCCACGGGGCGCCGCAACCGTCAGCCGGTCACGCGGCACGGCGACGCGGGTCTTGTCCAGGTCCGCCACGGGCGGCGCAGCCAATGGCTCGGAAGTCTCGAGCTCATCGAGCGCCTGCAGCAGGGCCCGGCAATCGGCGAAGCGCCGGCTCGGCTCCTTCGCCAACATTCGCTCGAGCAACGGCGCATAACGGGCGAGGTGCGCCGGCAGGCTCGGCGGCGGCATCTGCACATGGTTCATCACCGTCTGGGTGTAGCTGGAACCGCGGAAGGGGTTGCGACCGAGCAGCATCTCCAGCAGCACCACGCCCAGGCTGTAGATGTCGCTGCGAATATCCAGCGGCAGGCATTGGGTCTGCTCCGGGCTGCTGTACGCCGGGCTGCCGATGGCGACGCCGAGCCCGGTGAGCTCGCTGTCGACCTCCAGCGCCTTGGCGATACCGAAGTCGGTGATCACTACGCTGCCGTCGTGGCGAAACAGGATGTTCGCCGGTTTGATATCGCGGTGGATCAGCCCCTGCTCATGCACCACCGCCAGGCCGGCGGCGACCTGGCGGACGATGGCCAGCGCGCGAGGTACCGCGACCACCTCGCCCTGATGCCGGGCCAGATCACCGCCGCCAACGTATTCCATGGCCAGGTAGTAGCGGCCATCGGCGAGCCGGTCGATGTCGTAGATGGTGATGATCGCAGGGTGGTGCAGGGAGGCGACGATATGCCCCTCGCGGATGAAGCGCTTGCTGAAGGCCTCGTCCCTGGCGTCGAGCAGCACCTTCACCGCGACCTTGCGATGCAGCGACTCCTGGGTCGCCAGGTAGACCTCGGCCATCCCGCCCTGGCCAAGCCGGCCGTGCACGCTGTAGCCGGGTATCTCGGGAAATCGTTCGTCCATGGCGGGCTCTCCATGCGCAACCCCCGGATCGCAGGGGACTCTCCCACGCCCGTCGATCGGATCGTGGCCTCGAGTTAGTAAGAGCCGGGAACTTTTCCGATGGTTCCCACTTTTACCCTGCCCTCCGTCGCAGCCACACCCGACCCGCAGCGCTCGGCGCTCAGGCCTTCGCCAGCTCCGGCAGATCGCCCGACAGGCCCAGCGCCTGACGCACGAACAGCGCCTTGGCCTCGGCCTGAGCGTCGACCAGGTCAAGGCCGACGTTGCGCAGCAACCGCAACGGCAGCGGGTCGGCCTGGAACAGACGCTGGAAGCACTCCATCGCCGCCATCATCGCCAGGTTGTGCGGCATGCGCCGGCGCTCGAAGCGGCTCAGCACGCGCTCCTCACTCAGGTTCTCGCCGCGCGCCACGGCATGCAGCAGCACCTCGGCCAGCACCGCGGCATCGAGAAAACCCAGGTTGACCCCCTGCCCCGCCAGCGGGTGGATGCTGTGCGCGGCATCGCCGATCAGCGCCAGCCCCGGCTCGACGTAGCGCTTGGCATGGCGCTGGCGCAGCGGGATGCACAGGCGACGGTCGGCGTGCAGAACGCCGCCGAGACGGTGCTCGAAAGCCTTGCCCAGCTCGACGCAGAAGCCCTCGTCGTCCAGCGCCATCAGCCGCTCGGCCTCGCTCGGCAGGGTCGACCAGACGATCGAGCACCAGTGCTCGCCCGCCGGCCCGGCCAGCGGCAGGAAGGCCAGTGGACCATCGTCGGTGAAGCGCTGCCAGGCGGTGGCCTGGTGCGGCCGTTCGATGCGCACGCTGGTGACGATGGCATGGTGCAGGTAATCCCACTCGCGGGTGGCGCAGCCGGCCAGGCGGCGCACCGCCGAGTTGGCGCCATCGGCCGCCACCAGCAGCGGTGCGCGCAGCTGGCGGCCGCCCTCCAGGGTCAGCAACCAGTCGTCACCGGAGCGGCGCAGCTGCTCCAGGCGCGCGCCGGGCAGGAGGCCGAGCTGGCTGTCGTGCAGGCGTTCGAGCAGGGCGTCCTGCACCACGCGGTTCTCGACTATGTGGCCGAGGGTTTCGGCATGCACGCTGGCCGCGGCGAAATGGATGCTGCCGGTGCCGCTGCCGTCCCATACCCTCATCTCGCCGTAGGGGCAGGCGCGCCGTGCGGCGATGCCGTCCCAGGCGCCGAGGCGCGCAAGGATGCGCTGACTGGCCATGGACAGGGCGCTGACCCGCGGTTCGAAGCTGGCGGCCGGGTCGAAGGGGCCGAGGCGCAGCGGGCTGCCGTCGACCAGCAAAATATCCAGGCCGCTGTGCTCCAGGGCCAGGGCCAGGGCGCTGCCGACCATACCGGCCCCGACGATGATCAGATCCGCGCGCATAGTCATTCCTTTAATCCTAGGGTGTCGCGGGGCCGCCCAGGCTGTGCGCACCGACCAAAAGCCATGGTGCGCACGGCGCACCCTACGGAGCAGATCACAGATTGCGCGTCCCCAGGCCCATGGCCTGGCGAGCGAACCAGCGCTTGGCCGGCGGCAGCAGGTCGAGGCCGAGCAAACCGAGGTTGCGTCCGGCGGTCAGCAGTGGCTGGGCATTGCTGAACAGCCGGGTGACCCGGTCGGAGAAGCCCAGGGTCAGTTGCTGGTCCAGTTGCTGGCGCTGCAGGTAGCCCTGCAGGGTGGCGAAGTCGCCGAGCGGCGCGGTGGCGGCCTGCAGCACCTCGGCCAGCGCCAGGGTGTCGCGCAGCGACAGGTTGTAGCCCTGCCCGGCGATGGGGTGCAGGCTGTGCGCCGCGTTGCCCAGCACCACCAAGTGCGGACGCACCTGCTCCTGCGCCTCGATCAGGCTCAGCGGATAGAGATGGCGCACGCCGACCTGCTGCAACGCTCCGAGGCGGTAGCCGAAGGCGTGCTGCAACTCGGCGAGAAAGGCCGCATCGCTCAGCTTGAGCAGGCGTTCGGCATCGGCGCTGGCGCGGGTCCAGACCAGCGCGCAGCGGTTATCGGTAAGCGGCAGCAGGGCCATCGGCCCCTCGTCGGTGAAGCGCTCGAAGGCCTGGCCGCGATGCGCTTCCAGCGGGGTGACGTTGGCGATCACGGCGCTCTGCCCGTAGGGCCTGTGGCTGACGCCGATGCCCAGCTGCTCGCGCAGGCCGGAGCGGCCGCCGTCGGCCAGCACGGCCAGGTCGCAGTCGAGCTGGCGCTCGTCGCTCAAACTCAGCCGGTAGCCGTCGTCCAGACGCTGCAACGCGGTCACCTCGGCCGGGCAGTGCCACTGCACCACCTCGGCGTCGAGCGCCTGCCACAGGCAATGGCCTATCCAGGCGTTCTCCACCACGTAGCCAAGCGCCGGCACGCCTTCCTCGATGGCCAGCAGGCGGGTGGCACCGAAGCGGCCACGGTCGGAGACGTGAATCTGCTGGATCGCCTCGGCGCGCCGGGCGATGGCCTGCCATACGCCAAGGCGCTCGTAGATCAGCCGGCTGCCGTAGGACAGCGCGGTGGAGCGCGCGTCGTAGCTGGGCTGATAGGCGCTGCCCGGGGCAAAGGGTTCGATCAGGGCGATGCGCCAGCCGCGCTGGCGCGCGGTGTCCTGCAGGGCCAGGGCCAGGCTCGCCCCGACCAGGCCGCCGCCGATAATGGCCAGCTGTACCCGCGCCATCAACGCAGTCCCGCCGTCAGGGCCAGGCTGGCACCGAGCCGTCTCCCAACAGCCCCGCCACCGATAATCGCCAGCTGCACGCGACTCATCGGCTCAGGCGGCCTGGGTGCGGGCGGCGGCCATCAGCGCCTCGATCTCGGCGACCGTCTTGGGCACGCCGTTGGTGAGAATCTCGCAGCCGCTCTTGGTCACCACCACGTCGTCCTCGATGCGCACGCCGATGCCGCGCCATTTCTTCGCCACCTTGTCGTTGTCGACGGCGATATAGATGCCCGGCTCCACGGTCATCGCCATGCCCGGTTCGAGCACGCGCCACTCGCCGCCAACCTTGTAGTCGCCGACGTCGTGCACGTCCATGCCCAGCCAGTGGCCGGCGCGGTGCATATAGAAGGCCTTGTAGGCCTCGCCGGCGATCAGCTCGTCGACCTCGCCGACGAGCAGGCCGAGTTCGACCAGGCCGGCGGTGATCACCCGTACGGTGGCCTCGTGCGCCTCGTTCCAGTGCTTGCCCGGGGCGATCTCTTTGAAGGCCGCTTCCTGCGCGGCCAGCACCAGCTCGTAGATGGCCTTCTGTTCGGGCGAGAAGCGGCCGCTGACCGGGAAGGTGCGGGTGATGTCGCTGGCGTAGCAGTCGATCTCGCAACCGGCGTCGATCAGCACCAGGTCGCCATCCTTGAGCGGCGCGTCGTTCTCGCGGTAGTGCAGGATGCAGGCGTTCTTGCCGGCGGCGACGATGCTGCCGTAGGCCGGCATCTTCGCCCCGCCCTTGCGGAATTCGTAGTCCAGCTCGGCTTCCAGGTGGTATTCGGACAGCCCGGCGCGGCTGGCCTGCATGGCGCGCACATGCGCGCGCGCGCTGATCTCGGCGGCCTCGCGCATCACCTTGACCTCGGCGGCGCTCTTGTACAGACGCATGTCGTGCAGCAGGTGGTCGAGGGCGACGAACTCGTTGGGCGGCGTGGCGCCCTGGCGGGCCTTGGCGCGGATATGGTTGATCCACTCCATCAGCCGGTGATCGAACTCCTGGTTGCAGCCGATGGCGTAGTAGACGCGCTCGCGGCCCTCGATCAGGCCGGGCAGGATGTCGTCGATATCGCCGATGGGAAAGGCGTCGTCGGCGCCGTAGTTAGCGACCGCGCCGTCCTGGCCGGCGCGCAGGCCGTCCCACAGCTCGCGCTCGGGGTCGCGCTCGCGGCAGAACAGCACGTATTCGCCGTGCTCGCGACCGGGGATCAGCGCCATCACCGCCTCCGGCTCGGGAAAGCCGGTGAGGTACTGGAAATCGCTGTCCTGGCGGTAGACGTGCTCGACGTCGCGGTTGCGGATGTACACCGGCGCCGCTGGCAGGATGGCGATGCTGTTGGGCTCCATCTGCGCCATCAGCGCCTTGCGCCGACGGGCATATTCGGACTTGGGGATGCTGATCAAGACGGGCTCCAGAAGAACTCAGTGCAAGGAAGGTTTGGCGGCAGGCGCGGCGGGCTTGGCGCACTCGGCGAACAGCAGCAGCGGGGCCACGCGCAGGTATTCCATCACTTCCATGTAGTCGTTCTCGCCATCCTCGGATTCTTCCAGCGCGCTCTGCACCTGGGCGATGGCGGACAGGTCCTGCAACACCTCCATGGCCTCGGCGCTCAGCGCGCCGTCGCGGGCGGTCAGGCCGAAGCCGCCGAGAAAGCCCTGGCACCACTGGCCGAGGGCAATGGCGCGCTGGGCCAGCGGCGTCTCGTCGTCCGGCAGCAGCAGGACCACGGCGATATCCTCGCTGCACAGCTCGCCCTTGACCATTTCCTGCAGGCCGATCAGCGCCTGGCGCACGTTGTCCTGCGGTTCGCCACCGAGCAGACCGGCGGCATCGAGCAGCCAGGGCTCGGCCTCGAAGCCGGCGCCGGCGCAGCTGCGCCCGAGCAGCAGGCCGTGCAGTTCGGCGGGGGAAACGGAATGCCCAGCACTGCTCAGCAGAGCGGCGAAGGCGGCGTAGGGGGAGCTGGGAGTCGACATAGATAGCTAGGCGCCAGACGGCGCAATCTCTAGAATGGAGGCCTCGTATCCTAGCACCGGCAGGCGCGGCAAGACCATCCGAGGCCGCCGGGGCGATACCGTCGTACGCGTCACGCCACTGTCACAGGGTTTGACCCGCCGTCGGGACACGCCTATATAGTCCAGCCATTCCCTCCCGTAGCGAGAGCCCATGGAAGACGCCGATCTGCACGCATTGACCGCCAAGCTGGAGCTGCTGATCCAGCGCGTCGAGCAGCTCAAGGCTCACAACCGACTCCTGCTGGCGAATGAACAGGCCTGGCGCGAGGAACGCGCCCATCTGATCGAAAAGAACGAATTGGCCCGGCACAAGGTCGAATCGATGATTTCGCGCCTCAAAGCCCTGGAGCAGGACACATGACCCAGTCGAACACCGTGACCGTCCATATCCTGGACAAAGAATATTGCATCGCCTGCCCGCAGGACGAACGCGCCAACCTGGAGAGCGCCGCCCGCTACCTGGACGGCAAGATGCGCGAGATCCGCACCAGCGGCAAGGTGATCGGCGCCGATCGCGTCGCGGTGATGGCCGCGCTGAACATCACCCACGATCTGCTGCACAAGCAGCAGCGCCTGGATCAGGACGCCGGCTCCACGCGCCAGCAGGTACGCGACCTGCTCGACCGCGTCGACCAGGCGCTGGCCGACGACCAGGCCTCCTGAGCCGCGATGACCGCCACTTCGTCGCAGGCTGCCCCCCAGCCGCGGGGTTCGGGTATACTGGCCGCCACTTCCTGGAGTGCGCGCCAGTTGGGGATGTCCCTGAGCCGATACGCACAACCACGGGGGTTGCATGTTGGGGCCGGTGTGCATGTCCGCCTGACGGAAAGCCTTAACGCCTCCTGCATCCTCCACCTTGAACTTTCGGGTTCAAGGGCTAAACCGACAGCGGCATGCCGGGAAGTCACCTTTTCCGCCCGCGAGCACCTGCGCCGCGGCATCTCGCTCCAGCCTCCACAGCCATGACCGCGACCCCACCGCTCAGCCGCGCGCAACTGCGTCGCCTGCTGCGCCGCCGCCGCCGCGCCTTGAGCCGCAGCCAGCAACGCCAGGCGGCTCGCGGCCTGTATCGTCAACTGGTGCAGCACCCACGCTTTCGCCGCGCCCGGCATATCGCCCTGTACCTGCCCAACGACGGCGAGATCGATCCGCGTCCGCTGCTGGCCGCCGCACGCAAGCGCGGCAAGCACACCTACCTGCCGGTGCTCAATGCCTGGCCACGCACCAAGATGGTGTTCCAGCGCGTCCGTCCGGGGGAAAAGCTTGCGGGCAACCGCTTTCGCATCCTCGAGCCACGCTACCAGCCGGCGCGACAACGCAGGGTCTGGGCGCTGGACCTGGTGCTGCTGCCACTGGTCGGCTTCGATGATCGCGGCGGGCGGCTGGGCATGGGCGGCGGCTTCTACGATCGCAGCCTGGCCTACCTGCACAGGCGCAAAAATTGGCACAAGCCGACGCTATTGGGCCTGGCGCACGAATGTCAGCGGGTAGAGGAACTGGCACTGGCCAGCTGGGACGTGCCCCTGCTGGGGACGGTAACGGACAAGGCGTGGTATTAAAGGCGGGAGATGGCACCGCGTTCCCTGCGGCGCTGGAGCGTGACGACCCGAAACTCAGGGTTGTTGCGACACATTGACCGGAACGTCCTGCTGACGCTCCCAAAGGCTCTGGGTGTAACCCGTGGTAACCACGCCCAGGCTGAACAGTACTACGAGAACCCACAAAAGATCTGGCTTGCGTTTCATCTATTGCCTCCCCCTTCCAGGCAACTGCGCACGTTGATCGCGGCGTTATTGTTGTATGCCATCCGACGTCGCCAAGCGTTAAGCCGGGCATTTTCCGCCAGCGCAAGGCACGGTGCAATTTCCGGCGCCAACCGGCCGTCGGAGATATTCATCAAACGAGCGTCCGCTTACGGACCGGTCTGCAGGAGCAAAGTTCATGCCTTATTGGCTGATGAAGTCCGAACCCGACGAATTCTCCATCCATGACCTGCAGCGCCTGGGCCGCGCACGCTGGGACGGCGTGCGCAACTATCAGGCGCGCAACTTCCTGCGTGCCATGGCCCCGGGCGAGCTGTTCTTCTTCTATCACTCCAGCTGCCCGCAACCGGGCATCGCCGGCATCGGCCGCATCGCCAGCGCGGTCTACCCCGACCCCAGCGCACTGGACTCGCTCAGCCACTACCATGACGCCAAGGCCAGCGCCGAGAAGAATCCCTGGAGCGCCCTGGACGTGGAGTTCGTCGAGGCCTTCGCCGAGGTGCTGCCGCTGCCGCAGTTGAAGAACAACCCGGCGCTGGCCGCGCTGGCACTGGTGCAGCGCGGCAGCCGGTTGTCGGTGATGCCGGTGGGCGCGACCGAGTGGGCGGCAATTCTCGCCATGCGTTGAGTCCGCCCCGGCATTGTGCTATCACCGCAGGGCAGCCTACGGAGCACGCCCATGCCGGCCTCTTCCGCCTGGCCGGCGCGCCTGGCGCTGGCCCTCCTCCTCTTGGTGCTGAGCAGCGCCAGCGTACTGCTCTGGCGTCAACTGGAGAGCGATCAGCAACAGCGCCTGGAAGAACGCCTCGGCTATCAGGCGCGCAGCCTGGCGCGCCAGCTGGACAGCACCCTGCACCTGGAAGTCGCCAGCCTCGAACGCATCGCCCGTCTGTGGAGCGAGCTCGGTCGCCTGCCGCGCGCCACCTGGGAGGATGAAGTGCAGCGCGCGCTGCGCGGCTTCCCCGGCTATCAATCGATCCAGTGGCTGGACGCAGAGCTGCGCATGCGCTGGCTGCTGCCGCTGGCCGGCAACGAGGCGGCGCTGAGATTCCGCCTCAGCCCCGAGCACCCCAACTACGCGACGGCCATGCAGGCGCGCGACAGCGGCGAGCCACGCTTCTCCAACAGCTTCGAGCTGCTCCAGGGCGGCCGCGGCTTCATCCTCTACACCCCGCTGTACCGTGAGCAAGACGGCGCACGGGTATTCGACGGTTTCCTGCAGGGCGTGTTTCGCGTCGAACCGCTGATGCAGCAGCTACTCGCCCAGATCGACCGCGACGCCTTCAATCTGGAGCTGCTGGAAAACGGCCACAGCCTGTTCCGCCACGGTGAATTCCCAGGCATTGCGCGGCTGAGCCAGCGCGTCGACCTGCAGCTGCTCAACAACAGCGGTTTCAGCCTGCGCCTGAGTCCCACCGATCAGTTGCTCGCGCAGCTGAACACCCCGCTGCCCGGCGTGGTGCTGGGCGCCGGCCTGGCGATCAGCCTGCTGCTGGTCGCCGCGCTGGCCCTGGCGCTGGAGAACAGTCGGCGCGCCCATGCCCTGCAGGTGGCCAACCGCCGCTACCAAGTGGAGGCGACGCGACGCGCGGAGATCGAGCAGCGCCTGTCGGAAAGCCGCGAGCGCCTGCAGCTGGTGCTCGACCTGACCGATTCCAGCCACGACGGTCTGTTCATCTTCGATACTGCCAGCCGCGAACTGCTGCACATGAACCAGGCCACCTACGCCGACCTCGGCTATCGCCCCGAGCAGTTCGCCCAGCTGTTGCGCGAGGAGCCGGAGAAGCTGCTGCCGGGCTTCTCCCGCTGGCTGGAACAGGCGCGTCAGGCGCAGCGCGACAATCTCTCGCGGATCTTCCAGCGTGAGCTGATCCGCCGCGACGGCAGCCGCCAGCCGGCGGAGATCAATACCCAGCTGGTGCAGTTGCATGACCGCGAGTACCTGATCGCGGTGTCGCGCGACAACAGCGAGCGCCTGCAACTGGAAGCCCAGTTGCAGCGCCTGTCGCAGCTCGACGGCCTGACCGGACTGTACAACCGGCGCTACTTCGACCAGCAACTGCAGGCGGAATGGCGCCGCCTACGGCGGATCGGCGCACCGCTGGCGCTGCTGATGCTGGATATCGATCACTTCAAGGCCTACAACGACGCCCTCGGCCACCTGGCCGGCGACGACGCCCTGCGCAAGGTCAGCACGGTGCTGCAGGAAAGCCTGCAGCGCGAGGGCGACGTGGCCTGCCGCTACGGCGGCGAGGAGTTCGCCATCATCCTCGCCAATACCGGCCTGGACGGCGGCGAACATGTCGCCGCGCGCATCCATGCCGCCGTTGCCAGCCTCGACATCAGCCATCCGGCCAGCCCGCTGGGGCGCCTGAGCCTGAGCATCGGCCTGAGCGTGGTCGATCCGGTCATCGACGAGGCCCCGGGCGAGCTGGTCGCCCGCGGCGATCAGGCGCTGTACCGCGCCAAGCACGAGGGCCGCAACCGCACCTGCCTGTGGCAAGCCGCCTGCGCTTGACCTGTATCAAACCGCGCGAACCCTGGCCGGCCGAGAATGCAAGCCAGCTAATGATTGCCCTGGCGAAGGGAAGCCTAGATGAACAACCTGCAACGACCCGTCCCGTATCTCATCGCAGCCGGCATCGCCCTGCTGGCCGCGGTCGCCTGGTGGCAGCTTCGCCCGGCCGGGCTGGGCGAGGGCTTCGCCAGCGGCAACGGGCGCATCGAGGCCACCGAGGTGGATGTCGCCAGCAAACTGGCCGGGCGCATCGCCAGCATCGCGGTTGACGAAGGCGACTTCGTCGAGCCTGGCCAGGTCCTCGCCCGCATGGACACCCAGGCGCTCGACGCCCAGCTGGCCCAGGCCAGCGCCCAGCTCAGGCAGGCCGAGAATGGCGAAGTCACTGCGGCTAGCCAGATCCGCCTGCGCGAGAGCGAGAAGCTCGCTGCCGAGGCCGTGGTGCGCCAGCGCCAGGCCGAGCTGGAAGCCGCGCGTAAGCGCCATGCGCGCAGTGCCAAACTGGTCGAGCGCAACGCCATGGCCCAGCAGCAGCTGGACGACGACCTGGCCCGCCTGCAGAGCACCGAGGCGGCGCTGGCGGCGGCGCGCGCCCAGGTCAGCTCGGCGGCGGCCGGCATCGCCGCCGCGCAGTCGCAGGCGATCGAGGCACAGTCCGCCAGCGAGGCCGCCCGCGCCAGCGTCGCGCGCCTGCAGGCGGACATCGACGACAGCCAGCTCAAGGCGCCGCGCGCCGGCCGCGTGCAGTACCGCGTGACCCAGCCCGGCGAGGTGCTCGGCGCCGGCGGCAAGGTGCTCAACCTGGTCGATCTCACCGACGTCTACATGACCTTCTTCCTGCCCGAACGCCAGGCCGGCCGCGTCGCCCTCGGCAGCGAGGTGCGCCTGGTGATCGACGCGGTGCCGCAGTATGTGATCCCGGCGCGGGTCAGCTATGTGGCCAGCGTCGCCCAGTTCACCCCGAAGACGGTGGAGACCGCCAGCGAACGCGAGAAACTGATGTTCCGGGTCAAGGCGCGCATCGATCCCGAGCTGCTGAGCAAGCACCTGCAGCACGTCAAGACCGGCGTGCCGGGCATGGCCTACCTGCGCCTTGATCCCGAGGCCGAGTGGCCGGCACAGCTGGCGATCAAGGTTCCGCAATGAACCCGGCGGTCGCCCGCCTCAGCGACGTCGGCCTGCGCTATGGCGCGACCCGCGCCCTCGACGCCATCGAGCTGAGCCTGCCGGCACGGCAGATGGTGGGCCTGATCGGCCCGGACGGCGTCGGCAAGTCCAGCCTGCTGGCGCTGATCGCCGGGGCGCGCAAGATTCAGCACGGCAGGGTCGAGGTACTGGGCGGTGATATGGCCGAAGCGCGCCACCGCCGCCGCGTCTGCCCGCATATCGCCTATATGCCGCAGGGCCTGGGCAAGAATCTCTACCCGACGCTGTCGGTGTTCGAGAACCTCGACTTCTTCGGCCGCCTGTTCGGCCAGGACGCCGCCGAACGCGAGCGGCGCATCGACGATCTGCTGCGCAGCACCGGCATGGCCGCCTTTCGTGAACGCCCGGCGGGCAAGCTGTCCGGCGGCATGAAGCAGAAGCTCGGGCTGTGCTGCGCGCTGATCCATGACCCCGACCTGCTGATCCTCGACGAGCCGACCACCGGCGTCGACCCGCTGTCGCGTAACCAGTTCTGGGAGCTGATCGCGCGCATCCGCGTCCAGCGCCCGCAGATGAGCGTGCTGGTGGCCACCGCCTACATGGAGGAGGCCGAGCGCTTCGACCACCTGGTGGCGATGGACGCCGGCCGCGTGCTGGCCGAAGGCAGCCCGGCCGAACTGCGCGCGCGCACCAACAGCGTGAGCCTGGAACAGGCCTTTATCGCCCTGCTGCCGGAGGAGAAGCGTCGCGACCACCGCGAGGTGGTGATCCAGCCCCTGCAGGACAACAGCGAGATCGCCATCGAAGCCAAGGACCTGACCATGCGCTTTGGCGACTTCGTTGCGGTCGATTCGGTGTCGTTCCGTATCCGCCGCGGCGAGATCTTCGGCTTCCTCGGCTCCAACGGCTGCGGCAAGAGCACCACCATGAAGATGCTCACCGGCCTGCTGCCGGCCAGCGAGGGCGAGGCCCTGCTGTTCGGCCAGACGGTAGATCCGCAGGACATGGCCACGCGCAAGCGGGTCGGTTACATGTCCCAGGCCTTCTCCCTGTACAGCGAGCTGACGGTACGCCAGAACCTGGTGCTGCATGCCCGGCTGTTCCATGTGCCGGCCGCGCAGATCGATGATCGCGTTGCCGCGATGGCGCGCCGCTTCGATCTCGGCGCGGTCATGGACATGCTCCCCGAGCGCCTGCCGCTGGGCATTCGCCAGCGCCTGTCGCTGGCCGTGGCGGTGATCCACCAGCCGGAGATCCTGATCCTCGACGAGCCCACCTCGGGCGTCGACCCGGTGGCGCGCGACGGCTTCTGGCAGCTGATGCTCGACCTGTCGCGCCAGGACGGCGTGACCATCTTCATCTCCACCCACTTCATGAACGAGGCGCAGCGTTGCGACCGCATCTCGCTGATGCACGCCGGCAAGGTGCTGGACAGCGACACGCCGCAGGCGCTGATCGCCAAGCGCGGATTGGACAGCCTGGAAGCGACCTTCATCGCCTACCTGCAGGAGGCGGTCGGCGAGCAGCCAGCCAACACCGCGCCGCCACTGCAGCAGGCGCCACCGCCGCAGCGCCAGCGTTTCAGCCTGCGCCGCCTGTTCAGCTACGCCCGCCGCGAGGCGCTGGAGCTGCGCCGCGACCCGATCCGCGGCGGCATGGCCCTGCTCGGCACCGTGCTGCTGCTATTTATCATCGGCTACGGCATCAGCCTGGACGTCGAGGACCTGACCTTCGCCGTGCTCGACCGCGACCAGACCACCACCAGCCAGGAATACCACCTCAACCTGTCCGGCTCGCGCTACTTCCTCGAGAAGCCGCCGCTGCGCGATTACGCCGAGCTGGAACGGCGCCTGCGCAATGGCGACATCAGCCTGGCGGTGGAGATCCCGCCGCACTTCGGCCGCGACCTCAAGCGCGGCGCCAGCCCGCAGATCGGCATGTGGATCGACGGCGCCATGCCGACCCGCGCCGAGACCATCAAGGGCTATGTCGCCGGCCTGCACCAGCACTACCTGGCCGAGCTGGCCCGCCGTTCGCCGCAGCCGCACGCGGCCAACGCCGCCGGCCTGGAGGTGCGCTACCGCTACAACCCGGACGTGGAGAGCCTCAAGGCCATGGTACCGGCGGTGATCCCGCTGCTGCTGATGCTGATCCCGGCCATGCTCACGGCCCTCGGCGTGGTGCGCGAGAAGGAACTGGGCTCGATCATCAACCTCTACGTCACCCCGGTCACGCGCCTGGAATTCCTCATCGGCAAGCAGCTGCCCTACATCGCCCTCGGCCTGTTCAACTGCGCCCTGCTGGTGCTACTGGCAGTGACGGTGTTCGACGTGCCGCTGAAAGGCAGCGCGTTCACCCTCGGCCTCGGCGCGCTGCTCTACGTCGCCTGCGCCACCGGCCTGGGGCTGCTGATGTCGACCTTCACCAACAGCCAGATCGCCGCCGTGTTCGGCACCGCCATCGCCACCCTGCTGCCGGCCATCCAGTTCTCCGGGCTGATCTACCCGGTGACCTCGCTGGAAGGCGCGGGCGCCCTGGTTGGCCAGCTCTACCCGACTTCGCAGTTCCTGGTGATCAGCCGCGGGGTGTTCTCCAAGGCGCTGGAGCTGCAAGACCTGCTCGGCTACTTCGCCGCCATGGCCCTGACCGTGCCGCTGCTGACCCTGCTCAGCGCCAGCCTGCTGCGCAAACAGGAGGTGTGATGGAACGCCTGGCCAACATCCTCCACCTCGGCATCAAGGAGTTGCGCAGCCTGCAGCATGACCTGGCGCTGGTGCTGCTGATCCTCTGGGCCTTCAGCCTGGGCGTGTACTCCGCGGCCACCAGCATGCCGGAGAGCCTGCACAACGCCGCCATCGCGATGGTCGACGAGGACCAGTCGCAGCTTTCCGAGCGGCTGATCCAGGCCTTCCAGGCGCCCTATTTCCGTACGCCCGAGCGCATCGACCTGGGCCAGATGGACCGGGGCATGGACGCCGGGCACTACACCTTCACCCTCAACATCCCGCCCAACTTCCAGCGCGACGTGCTGGCCGGGCGCAGCCCGGCGATCCAGCTCAACGTCGATGCCACCCAGGTGAGCATGGCCTTCACCGGCGCCGGGTATATCCAGAGCATCGGCGCCAGCGAGGTGGCCGAGTTCGTCCGCCGCTACCGTGACGACCTGCCGCAGGCGGCGGAGCTGGCGCTGCGCGTGCAGTTCAACCCGAACCTGACGCGCAGCTGGTTCGGCTCGGTGATGGAGGTGATCAACCAGATCACCATGCTGTCGATCATCCTCACCGGCGCCGCGCTGATCCGCGAGCGCGAGCACGGCACCGTGGAGCACCTGCTGGTGATGCCGGTGACGCCGCTGCAGATCATGCTGGC
The DNA here is from genome assembly GCF_052682975.1 of Pseudomonas sp. SP16.1. Taxonomy (NCBI): domain Bacteria; kingdom Pseudomonadati; phylum Pseudomonadota; class Gammaproteobacteria; order Pseudomonadales; family Pseudomonadaceae; genus Pseudomonas; species Pseudomonas sp. SP16.1. Next base: position 4,789,894 of record NZ_JBQYFZ010000001.1, on the reverse strand, counting down.
CAAGGTCTGGTCGATGGGCCTGGTGGTTCTGCTGGCGGCGGCGCTGTCGCTGCTCTTGGTGGTGCGGGGCTGGCTGCAGGTGCCGCTGGCGGGCTCCATCACCCTGTTCTTCGGCGGCGCGGCGCTGCACCTGTTCGCCACCACCTCGATGGGCATCTTCTTCGGCACCGTGGCGCGCTCGATGCCGCAGCTGGGCCTGCTGATCATCCTGGTGCTGCTGCCGCTGCAGATCCTTTCCGGCGGCACCACGCCACGCGAGAGCATGCCCGAGCTGGTGCAGCAGATCATGCTGGCGGCGCCGACCACCCACTTCGTCGATCTGGCCCAGGCCATCCTCTACCGCGGCGCTGGGCTGGCCATCGTCTGGCCGCAGCTGCTGGCCATCGCCGGCATCGGCATGCTGTTCTTCCTCGCCGCGTTGACGCGCTTTCGCAAGACCCTGGCGCAGATGGCGTAGCCCGGATGGAATCCGCGAGCCCTCAGCGGGCATCCCCGCATTGCATTCGCGCTACAGGCCTGACAGCGCTACTGAATGATCAGGTTGTTGAACAGCAGGTCTTCGACGATCGGCTCGCCTTCCTCGGCATCGATCGCCTGCTGCACCTGCTTGAGTGCCTCCTGGCGTAACGTCTCGCGGCCGTCGGGGGCGTTGATGCTGTCACTGGTCTGGGCCGAGAACAGCAGCACCAGCTGGTGACGGATCAGCGGGTCGTGGTGCTTGATCCGCGCCTCTGCCTCGCTACCGGTGACGCGCAACGCCACGTCGGCCTTGAAGAACTTCAGGCGGGCGCCGTCGTCGGCGAGGTTGCCGATCAGCGACGGCACCAGGTTGTAGTAGAGGGTTTGCGGCGCCTCCTCCTGCTCCTCTTCGGCCAGGGTGGGCAGGCACAGCGACAAACTCAGCAACAGGACGCTCAAAGCTCTCACGGGCAGTCTCTCCATCGGGGATGCGCCTAGCATAGCCATCCGCACGCCGGCGCCCAAGGCTTATGCCGCCCCATCAGGGGCGGGCATGCTCGTTGACCCGGCGCAGCCCGCTCCTACACTGCTGGGCACCCCGTGAGAGGAATAAAACTTATGAAAGCCCTGCTGTGCAAAGCCTTCGGCCCCGCCGAAACCCTGGTCCTGGAAGACATCGCCAGCCCCGAGCCGAAAAAGAGCGAAGTGCTGATCGAGGTTCACGCCGCCGGGGTCAACTTCCCCGACACCCTGATCATCGAGGGTAAGTACCAGTTCAAGCCGCCCTTCCCCTTCGCCCCGGGCGGCGAGGCGGCCGGCGTGGTCAAGGCAGTGGGCGAGAAGGTCAGCCACCTGCGCGCCGGTGATCGGGTGATGGCGCTGACCGGCTGGGGCGGTTTCGCCGAGGAAGTGGCGGTGCCGGCCTACAACGTGCTGCCGGTGCCCAAGAGCATGGACCTGACCACCGCGGCCGCCTTCGGCATGACCTACGGCACCTCGATGCACGCGCTCAGGCAGCGCGCGGGCCTCAAGCCCGGCGAGACCCTGCTGGTGCTCGGCGCCTCCGGCGGCGTCGGCCTGGCGGCGGTGGAAATCGGCAAGGCCATGGGCGCCAGGGTGATCGCCGCGGCGAGCAGCGCCGAGAAGCTGGAGGTGGCACGCCAGGCCGGCGCCGACGAGCTGATCAACTACAGCGAGCAGAGCCTGAAAGACGAGGTGAAGAAGCTCACCGGCGGCCAGGGCGTCGACGTGATCTACGACCCGGTGGGCGGCGCGCTGTTCGAGGAAGCCTTCCGCAGCATCGCCTGGAACGGCCGCTTCCTGGTGGTCGGCTTCGCCGCCGGCGGCGGCATTCCGGCGCTGCCGGCCAACCTGCCGCTGCTCAAGGGTGCGTCGCTGGTGGGCGTGTTCTGGGGCTCCTTCGCCCAGCGCCAACCGCAGGACAACGCCGCCAACTTCCAGCAGCTGTTCGCCTGGCACGCCGAAGGCAAACTCAAACCGCTGGTGTCGCAGAGCTTCCCGTTGGCGCGGGGCGGCGAAGCGATCGACGCCCTCGGCCAACGCAAGGCGGTGGGCAAGGTGGTGGTGCAGGTTCGGTAGGGTGCGCTATGCGCACCGAGCCTGACTCGGTGCGCACGCCGGCATGAGCAAAGCCGCCCTGGGGCGGCTTTTTCAATTCAGCCTCTTGGCGCGTAGGCGAATACGTCGGCGCGCATCTGGTGGGCGTCCATGCCGGCTTCGACCAGCGCATCCAGCGTGGCGTAGACCATCGCCGGCGAGCCGCTGGCGTAGACGTGCAGCGCCTTGAGGTCGGGGAAGTCCTCGCGCACCGCCTGGTGCAGCAGGCCGCTGCGCCCCGCCCAGACGCCGGAATCGCTGACCACCTGATGCAGGTGCAGGTTGTCCAGACGCTGCCAGTCGCTCCAGTGCGGCAGCTCGTAGAAATCCTCGGGCCGGCGCGCGCCCCAGTACAGGTGCACCGGATGGGAGAAGCCGGCGGCGCGGCAGTGCTCGATCAGGCTGTGCATCTGCGCCATGCCGGTGCCGGCGGCGATCAGCACCAGCGGCCCGTCCGGCAGCTCGGCCAGGTGGGTGTCGCCGAACGGCAGCTGCACGCGGGCCAAACCCTGCTCGCGCAGATGGGCGATCAGCGCCCGGGTATTGTCGTCGCGCACCAGGATGTGCAGTTCCAGCTCGCGGCCGCAGTGCGGCGCCGAAGCCAGGGAAAACGCCGCCATCTCGCCGTCGTGCCGCTGCAGCAGCAGGTATTGCCCGGCGTGATAGCGCGGCGCCTTGCCGGCCGGGGTGCGCAGGCGCACACGGAACACGTCGCCGCCGACGTCCTGGCACTCGATCAGCTGGCAGCTGAGTTCGCGCACCGGCAGCTCGCCCGGGGCCAGCACGCCGTCCCAGTGCAGCACGCAGTCTTGCAGCGGCTCGGCCAGGCAGGTGAAGAACTCGCCATGATCCAGCTCGACGCCGTTCTGCCGCACTCGCCCCTCGACCAGCAAGGCCGCGCAGATATGGCAGTTGCCGTTGCGGCAGCTCTGCGGGCAGTCGTAGCCGAGACGGCGGGCGCCGTCGAGGATACGCTCGCCCGGCTGCAGGGCGAGGGTCAGGCCGGAAGGTTGCAGGGTGACGTTCATCAATCGATTCCCAGCTCACCCCAAAGTGCGTCGACGCGCGCCACCACGGCCGCATCCTTCTCGATCACCCGGCCCCATTCGCGACTGGTCTCGCCCGGCCACTTGTGGGTGGCATCCAGGCCCATCTTCGAGCCCAGGCCGGAGACCGGCGAGGCGAAGTCGAGGTAGTCGATCGGCGTGTTGTCGATCATCACCGTGTCGCGCTTGGGGTCCATGCGCGTGGTAATCGCCCAGATCACGTCGTTCCAGTCCCGTGCGTCGATGTCGTCGTCGGTGACGATAACGAACTTGGTGTACATGAACTGTCGCAAAAACGACCACACACCGAGCATCACGCGCTTGGCGTGGCCCGGGTACTGCTTCTTCATGGTCACCACTGCCATGCGGTAGGAGCAGCCTTCCGGCGGCAGGTAGAAGTCGGTGATCTCCGGGAACTGCTTCTGCAGGATCGGCACGAACACCTCGTTCAGCGCCACGCCGAGGATCGCCGGCTCATCCGGCGGCCGCCCGGTGTAGGTGCTGTGGTAGATCGGCTCGCGCCGGCGGGTGATGCGCTCGACGGTGAACACCGGGAAGGTGTCGACCTCGTTGTAGTAGCCGGTGTGGTCGCCATAGGGGCCTTCCGGCGCGGTCTCGCCCGGATGGATCACGCCCTCCAGCACGATCTCGGCACTGGCCGGCACCTGCAGCTCGCTACCGCGCGCCTTGACCAGCTCGGTGCGATGGCCGCGCAGCAGGCCGGCGAAGGCGTATTCGGACAGGGTATCGGGCACCGGTGTGACCGCGCCGAGGATGGTGGCCGGGTCCGCGCCGAGGGCCACGCACACCGGGTAGGGCTGGTCCGGATGCTTCTGGCACCAGTCGCGGTAGTCCAGCGCGCCGCCACGGTGGCTGAGCCAGCGCATGATCACCTTGTTGCGGCCGATCACCTGCTGGCGGTAGATGCCGAGGTTCTGCCGCTCCTTGTTCGGCCCCTTGGTGATGGTCAGGCCCCAGGTGATCAGCGGCGCCACGTCGCCCGGCCAGCAGTGCTGGATCGGCAACTTGCCCAGGTCGACGTCGTCGCCCTCCTCGATCACCTCGTGGCAGGGCGCGTCCTTGACCACCTTGGGCGCCATGGCAATGACCTTCTTGAAGATCGGCAGCTTGCTCCAGGCATCCTTGAGGCCCTTGGGCGGCTCCGGCTCCTTGAGAAAGGCCAGCAGCTTGCCGATCTCGCGCAGCTCGCTGACGTCCTCGGCGCCCATGCCGAGGGCCACACGCTTGGGTGTGCCGAACAGGTTGCCGAGCACCGGCACGTCGAAGCCGGTGGGCTTCTCGAACAGCAGCGCCGGGCCGCCCTTGCGCAGGGTGCGGTCGCAGATTTCGGTCATTTCCAGGATCGGCGAAACCGGGGTCTGGATGCGCTTGAGTTCGCCGCGCTGTTCCAGTTCGCGGATGAAATCGCGCAGGTCGCGATACTGCATGCGGTAGCCTCGTGTCGGGCGGGCGTGGGTGGCCGCAAAGTTTAGCGCCGAAGTCGGGCTTTCAGAAGCCGCGGCGGGAAGCGGACAGCAAAAGGCCGGGTTTCCCCGGCCTGGTGGCAAGACGCGACGCTTACTTGCGCTTCATCGACAGGAAGAACTCGTCGTTGGTCTTGGTCGCCTTGAGCTTGTCGATGAGGAACTCGATGGCGGCGATCTCGTCCATCGGGTGCAGCAACTTGCGCAGGATCCACATGCGCGACAGCTCTTCCTCGCCGGTCAGCAGTTCTTCGCGACGGGTGCCGGACTTGTTGATGTTGATCGCCGGGAACACGCGCTTCTCGGAGACGCGGCGATCGAGGATCAGCTCCATGTTGCCGGTGCCCTTGAATTCCTCGTAGATCACCTCGTCCATCTTCGAGCCGGTTTCGATCAGCGCGGTGGCGAGGATGGTCAGCGAACCGCCTTCCTCGATGTTGCGCGCGGCGCCGAAGAAGCGCTTCGGCTTCTCCAGGGCGTGGGCGTCGACACCGCCGGTGAGCACCTTGCCGGAGCTGGGGATCACGGTGTTGTAGGCGCGCGCCAGACGGGTGATGGAGTCGAGCAGGATGACCACGTCCTTCTTGTGCTCGACCAGGCGCTTGGCCTTCTCGATCACCATCTCGGCGACCTGCACGTGGCGGGTCGGCGGCTCGTCGAAGGTGGAGGCGACCACTTCGCCGCGCACGGTGCGCTGCATCTCGGTCACTTCTTCCGGACGCTCGTCGATCAGCAGGACGATCAGGTGCGCCTCGGGGTTGTTGCGGGTGATGTTGCTGGCGATGTTCTGCAGCATGATGGTTTTGCCCGCTTTCGGCGGGGCGACGATCAGGCCGCGCTGGCCCTTGCCGATCGGCGCGCAGAGGTCGATCACCCGGCCGGTGATGTCCTCGGTGGAGCCGTTACCGGCTTCCATGGTCAGGCGCTTGGTCGGGAACAGCGGCGTCAGGTTCTCGAACAGGATCTTGTTCTTGGCGTTTTCGGGGCGGTCGAAGTTGATGCTGTCGACCTTGAGCAGGGCGAAGTAACGCTCGCCTTCCTTCGGCGGGCGGATCTTGCCGACAATGGTGTCGCCGGTACGCAGGTTGAAGCGGCGGATCTGGCTGGGCGAGACGTAGATGTCGTCCGGGCCGGCCAGGTAGGAGGAGTCGGCAGAGCGGAGGAAGCCGAAACCGTCCTGGAGAATCTCCAGCACGCCGTCACCGGAAATTTCCTCGCCGCTTTTGGCATGCTTTTTCAGCAGGGCGAAGATGATGTCCTGCTTGCGCGAACGGGCCATGTTTTCCAGGCCCATCTGTTCGGCCATGTCCAGCAGTTCGGCAATCGGCTTTTGCTTGAGTTCGGTCAGATTCATAGGAATGACGTGATCATCGAGAGGGGAAGAAAGCTGTTAGCTTGAGAGGCCGCGCCGCAGGGAAGGCGACAGGATCGCGAACGAGTTCGTATAGGAATGAATCGGCGACGGCATGCAGAGGGCTGCATAGGAAATGCAGCGAGGCCGAATTTAACACCGTGAAAAAACAGCGTCTAGCCCGAAAAACGAAAAACCCCGCGATATGCGGGGCCTTCGAAGGGCTGCGTAGGGTGGATCACGCTTCACCGATCCACCATGACGTCGCCAGTGGTGGATGAAAGAAGCGTCATCCACCCTACAGTTTCCAACTCAGATATTGCTGTCGAGGAAGGCCGCCAGTTGCGACTTGGACAGGGCGCCGACCTTGGTCGCCTCGACGTTGCCGTTCTTGAACAGCATCAGGGTCGGGATACCGCGCACGCCGTACTTCGGCGGGGTTTCCTGGTTCTCGTCGATGTTCAGCTTGCACACCTTGAGCTTGCCCTGGTAGTCCTTGGCGATCTCGTCCAGCACCGGGGCGATCATCTTGCACGGGCCGCACCACTCAGCCCAGTAGTCGACCAGAACCGGACCTTCGGCCTGGATCACGTCCTGGTCGAAGCTGGCATCGCTGACGTTGGTGATGAATTCGCTCATGAGCAGTCTCCGTAATTCGGAAGCAAAAAAGTGGCGTCATCATAGCCCGGCTTGAGTGACACCGAAAGGCGCGGACGATTGAGCCTCTCAATGGGCCCGCAGCATACGCCTCAATCGCCCAGGGTGGCGAAGGCGATGCCGGTACGCAGTGCGGCGGCGCGGATATGCTGCTGCATGGCCTTCTGCGCCGGGCCCGCGGCATGCCGCGCCAGGGCCTTGAGGATCTTGCGGTGCTCCTGCCAGGTCTCCATCGCCCGCTCCGGGCGGATGAACGGCAGCTTCTGGCTTTCCAGGAAGATCTCGGCGCTGGAGGCCACCAGCGCGAACATCGCCTGGTTGCCGCTGGCGGCGAGAATGCGCTGGTGAAACTCGAAGTCCAGCCGCGCCGCCCGCTCGAAGTCCTCGGCGCGCAGCTCGCGGCGCATCTGCTCGACGTTGTCTTCGAGCAGGTCCAGCTCCTGCGCGGTCAGCACCCCGGCCGCCAGGCCGCAGGCGAAGCCCTCCAGGGCGAAGCGCAGCTGGAAGGTGTCGGCCGCCGACACCTGCGCGGCGAAGGGCCAGACGAAAGCGCCGGCCGCCTCGCCCTTGGCCGGCTCCTGCACGAACACGCCCTTGCCGGCCTGCACGCTGACCAACCCCAGCGCGCTGAGCGACGACAGCGCCTCGCGCAACGAGGCGCGGCTGACCCCCAGGCGTTCGGCCAGGTCGCGCTGCGACGGCAGCGCATCGCCCGGGCGATAGCCCTCGCTCTCGATCAGCTGACGGATCGCCTGCAAGGCGTACTCGGGTACCGCGCGGGGGGCAGAAGCGTGCATGGCTGTTCGGGCCGGTCAGTCCAGTGGAGGCGCCTTTGTACGGCCAGATGCCCACTCCAGGCAAGCGACGCCCCCATGTGGAACAGCCCGCCACGGGAACGCACCGAGATGGCACAGGAACCCCTCTGACCGACTGGTCAGATACGCCAACTGTTCAGACCAGTAAGACCTTGTTTCCTCTCGCCTGCAGCGATGCAGGCCCTGATTTCATTGAATTTGGCACAGGCAATGCACTGCACGAGCCAGGCAAAACGCTGCAGTTTTTCGTTCATTCATCGGGAGTTCGACATGCGCACATTTCACCGCACCCTGCTGGGTACCCTGTTCGCCGCCCTGGCCTTCGGCGCCAGCACCGTTCACGCCGATGCGCTCGACGACATCAGCAAGGCCGGCGTGCTGAAAGTCGCCGTGCCGCAGGATTTCCCGCCGTTCGGCTCGGTCGGCCCGGACCTGCAGCCGCGCGGCCTGGATATCGACACCGCACAGCTCTTGGCCGACAAGCTGGCGGTGAAGCTGGAGCTGACCCCGGTCAACAGCACCAACCGCATTCCCTTCCTCACCACCGGCAAGGTCGACCTGGTGATCTCCAGCCTCGGCAAGAACCCCGAGCGTGAAGCGGTGATCGACTTCTCCGCCGCCTATGCGCCCTTCTACCTCGGCGTGTTCGGCCCGGAGGACGCCGCCATCGCCAGCCTCGACGACCTGGCCGGCAAGACCATCAGCGTCACCCGCGGCTCCATCGAGGACATCGAGCTGAGCAAGGTCGCGCCGCAAGACGCCACCATCAAGCGCTTCGAGGACAACAACTCGACCATCGCCGCCTACCTGTCCGGCCAGGTCGAGCTGATCGCCAGCGGCAACGTGGTGATGGTGGCCATCGCCGAACGCAATCCCAAGCGCATTCCGAGCATGAAACTCAAGCTCAAGGACTCGCCGGTCTACGTCGGCGTGAACAAGAACCAGGCCGCGTTGCTGGACAAGGTCAATGCCGTCATCGCCGCCGCCAAGGCCGACGGCAGCCTCGAGGCGATCAGCCAGAAGTGGCTGAAGCAGCCGCTGCCGGCCGGCCTCTGAGCCGCGCGGAGCGCTGAGCCATGGCCTACCAGTTCGACTTCGCCGCCGTCCTGCAACAGTCCGACCTGCTGCTGCAGGGCGCGGCCTTCACCCTCGGCCTGACCGCCGTCGGCACAGTGCTTGGCGTCGGCCTGGGCATAGTCGGGGCGATACTGCGCGCCTGGCGCATCCGTCCGTTCGACCGCCTGTTCGGCGTCTACGTGGAGCTGATCCGCAACACGCCCTTCATCGTCCAGCTGTTCTTCATCTTCTTCGGCCTGCCCTCGCTCGGCGTACGCCTGAGCGAATGGGAAGCCGCGGTGCTGGCCATGGTGATCAACCTCGGCGCCTACTCCACGGAGATCATCCGCGCCGGCATCCAGGCGATTCCCCACGGCCAGCTGGAAGCCGCGGCGGCACTGGCCATGAGCCGCTTCGAGAGCTTCCGCCACGTGGTGCTGCGCCCGGCGCTGGGCAAGGTGTGGCCGGCACTGTCGAGCCAGATCATCATCGTCATGCTCGGCTCGGCGGTGTGCTCGCAGATCTCCACCGAGGAGCTGTCGTTCGCCGCCAACTTCATCCAGTCGCGCAACTTCCGCGCCTTCGAGACCTACCTGCTCACCACCCTGCTCTACTTGGTCATGGCCATCCTGATTCGCCAGCTGCTGGCCTGGGTCGGCCGGCGCTTCGTCATGGGAGAGCGCTGATGGACTTCACCCTCTGGGACATCCTGCGCAACCTGCTCACCGGCCTGCAGTGGACGCTGTTGCTGTCGCTGGTGGCCTTCGTCTGCGGCGGCATCGCCGGCCTGCTGGTGCTGCTGGCGCGTATCGCCCCGCTACGGGTACCGCGCCTTTTGGCCAAGGGCTACATCGAACTGTTCCAGGGCACGCCGCTGTTGATGCAGCTGTTCCTGGTGTTCTTCGGCATCGCCCTGCTCGGTATCGACGTATCGCCCTGGCTGGCCGCCGCCGCCGCGCTGACCCTGTTCACCAGCGCCTTCCTCGCCGAGATCTGGCGCGGCTGCGTCGAGGCCATCGGCCGCGGCCAGTGGGAGGCGGCCGAGAGCCTGGCCATGACTCGCCTGGAATGCCTGCGCCACGTCGTCCTGCCGCAGGCGCTGCGCATCGCCGTGGCGCCCACCGTCGGCTTCTCGGTACAGGTGGTCAAGGGCACCGCGGTGACCTCGATCATCGGCTTCACCGAGCTGACCAAGACCGGCAGCATGCTGGCCAACGCTACTTTCGAGCCGTTCATGGTCTACGGCTTCGTCGCCCTGGGTTACTTCCTGCTCTGCTACCCGCTCTCGCTCGCTGCATACCGCCTGGAAAGGAGGCTGAATGTCACTGCTTAACGTCACCGCCCTGCACAAGCACTACGGCGAAAACCACGTGCTCAAGGGCATCGACCTCAAGGTCGAAGAAGGCGAAGTGGTCGCCATCATCGGCCGCAGCGGCTCGGGCAAGAGCACCCTGCTGCGCGCCTTGAACGGCCTGGAGTCGATCAACGAGGGGGTGATCGAAGTGGACGGCGAGTACCTCGACGCCGCCCGCGCCGACCTGCGCAGCCTGCGGCAGAAGGTCGGCATGGTGTTCCAGCAGTTCAACCTGTTCCCGCACCTGAGCGTCGGCGAAAACGTCATGCTGGCGCCGCAGGTGGTGAAGAAGACGCCGCGCGCAGAGGCCGAGAAGCTCGCCCGGCAGATGCTCGAACGGGTCGGTCTGGCGGAAAAGTTCGACGCCTACCCCGAACGCCTGTCCGGCGGCCAGCAGCAGCGCGTGGCCATCGCCCGCGCCCTGGCCATGTCGCCCAGGGTGCTGCTGTGCGACGAGATCACCTCGGCGCTCGACCCCGAGCTGGTCAACGAAGTGCTGGCGGTGGTCAAGCAGCTGGCCAGCGAGGGTATGACCCTGATCATGGTCACCCACGAGATGCGCTTCGCCCGCGAAGTCGGCGACAAGCTGGTGTTCATGCACCAGGGCAAGGTGCACGAGATCGGCGATCCCAAGGCGCTGTTCGCCACGCCGAAAACCGAGGAACTGCGCAATTTCATCGGTTCGGTGCACCTGTGAACGCGCCGGCGCCCCTGCCGCTGCGCGTCGAGCCGCTGACCCGCGAAGCCTTCGCGCCATTTGGCGAGGTGATCGAAACGGCCGGCGCCACATCCTTTGCGATCAACGCCGGCACCACCACCCGCTACCACGACCTGGCCCGCATCGAGACGGCCGGGGACGCATCGCGGGTGCTGCTGAGCCTGTTCGAGGGCCAGGCCTGGCACGCGCCCATCGAGATCCGCCTGCTCGAACGCCACCCGCTGGGCAGCCAGGCCTTCTACCCGGTGGACGGCGCATGCATGCTGATCGTCGTCGCTCCGCCCGGCGAGCTGGACGAGTCGCAGATCCGCGCCTTCGTCAGCGCCCCGGATCAGGGCGTCAACTACGCCCGCGGCACCTGGCACCACCCGCTGCTGTGCCTCGAGCGCCCCGGCCGCTTCCTGGTGGTGGATCGCGGCGGCGCCGGGCCCAACTGCGATGAGCAGGCATTGCGGCAACCCTTGCTGGCGTTGGCGCACGGGGCGCCAGCGGTCTAGACCTGCCTGCTGCGACATCCGTATGCGTTGGCTCATCCGTCCAGTCGTGGCACGATGGCGCGGACATCGAACGAGACGCCGCCGCCATGCCCCAAGCCCCCGCCGAGAGTTTTCCGCTGATCGCCGCCATCGACCTGGGTTCGAACAGCTTCCATATGGTGCTGGCCAAGGCCGATCATGGCGAGATCCGCATCCTCGAGCGACTCGGCGACAAGGTGCAGCTGGCCGCCGGCATTGACGACGAGCGCCAGCTCAGCGAGGAGGCCATGGCCCGCGGGCTCGACTGCCTGCGCCGCTTCGCCCAGCTCACCGCCAGCTTGCCGGAAGGCGCGGTGCGCATCGTCGGCACCAACGCCCTGCGCGAGGCGCGCAACCGCGCAGTATTTATCCGTCGCGCCGAGGAGATTCTAGGCCACCAGGTGGAGGTGATTTCCGGCCGCGAGGAAGCGCGGCTGATCTACCTCGGCGTGTCGCACAGCATCGCCGACACCCCGGGCAGGCGCCTGGTCGCCGATATCGGCGGTGGCAGCACCGAATTCATCATCGGCCAGCGCTTCGAGCCGCTGCTGCGCGAGAGCCTGCAGATGGGCTGCGTCAGCTACACCCAGCGCTACTTCAGGGACGGCAAGATCACCCCGGCGCGCTACGCCCAGGCCTACACCGCCGCACGGCTGGAGCTGATGGGCATCGAACAGGGCCTGCGCCGGCTCGGCTGGGAGGACGCGGTCGGCGCCTCGGGCACCATCAAGGCCATCGGCCTGACCATCAAGGGCGCCGGCCTGGGCAATGGCGAGGTCAACGTCGAGGGACTGGCCTGGCTCAAGCGCAAGCTGTTCAAGCTCGGCGAGGTGGACAAGCTCGACCTCGAGGGCATCAAGCCGGATCGGCGCGGCATCTTCCCCGCCGGCCTGGCGATCCTCGAGGCGATCTTCGATGCCTGCGAACTGCAGCGCATGAGCCACTCCGAAGGCGCGCTGCGTGAAGGCGTGCTCTACGACCTGCTCGGCCGCCATCAGCACGAGGATGTGCGCGAGCGCACCCTGTCGGCCTTCATGGAGCGCTATCACGTCGACCTCGACCAGGCCGCGCGGGTCGAGGCCAAGGCGCTCTCGGCGCTGGACAAGGTGGCCGCCGACTGGGGCCTGAACGACGACTGGCACCGCGAACTGCTGAGCTGGGGCGCCAGGGTGCACGAGGTGGGCCTGGACATCGCCCACTACCAGTACCACAAGCACGGCGCCTACCTGATCGAGCATTCCGACCTGTCCGGCTTCTCCCGCCAGGATCAGCAGATGCTCGCCCTGCTGGTGCGCGGCCACCGGCGCAACATCCCCAAGGACAAGTTCGCCGAGTTCGGCGAGGAAGGCGTCAAGCTGATCCGCCTGTGCGTGCTGCTGCGCTTCGCCATCCTGTTCCACCATATCCGCGGCACGCAGAGCATGCCCGAGGTGCAGTTCAAGGCCGGCGAGAACAATCTGGAGATCGTCTTCCCCGAGGGCTGGCTGGCGGCCAACCCGCTGACCCAGGCGGATTTCGAGGCCGAGGCCGCCTGGCTCAAGCGCATAGACCTGGACCTGAGCGTACGCTGATCAGCTGAGCCAGTGGGATTCGTCACCCCACTCCCGCTTAGGGGAGAGGGGCTGGGGGAGAGGGCCTAAAACACCGTGAAACGGCCAGTTGCCCCCTCTCCCTAACCCTCTCCCCAGAGGGGCGAGGGAACCAACAAGTCCGGCCGACGCTTACGTGAACAGCATTACGGACGCGGCCGCTTTTAGCGGGCGCTGACCACCGGTGCGGTCAGTTTCTCCAGCAGGCCGGACTGCGCGCTGCGCGGGTTCTGGTTGCCGGTGGGCTGCAGGCGTACATAGCGGCCGTCGGGCTGCAGCACCCAGGCTTGGGTGTTGTCGGTCAGGTAGGCCTCCAGCTCCTTCTTGACCCGCAGGATCAGCTTCTTGCCTTCCACCGGGAAGCAGGTCTCGACGCGCTTGTCGAGGTTGCGTTCCATCCAGTCGGCGCTGGACAGGTAGATCTTCTCGTCGCCGCCGCTGAGGAAGTAGAACACCCGGGTGTGCTCGAGGAAGCGGCCGATGATCGAGCGCACCTGGATGTTGTGCGACACCCCCGGCACGCCGGGACGCAGGCAGCACATGCCGCGCACCACCAGGTCGATCTTCACCCCGGTCTGGCTGGCCTTGTACAGCGCGCGGATGATCTTCGGATCGGTCAGGGCGTTGAACTTGGCGATGATCTGCGCCGGCTTGCCCTCGGCGGCGGCCGCGGTCTCCTTGGCGATCAGGTCGAGCAGGGTCTTCTTCAGGGTGAAGGGCGCGTGCAAAAGCTTCTTCATGCGCAGGGTCTTGCCCATGCCGATCAGCTGGCTGAATAGCTTGGCCACGTCCTCGCCGAGCGCCACGTCGGCGGTCAGCAGGCTGTAGTCGGTGTACAGGCGGGCGTTGGCGGCGTGGTAGTTGCCGGTGCCGAGATGGGCGTAGCGGACGATCTCGCCGTTCTCGCGGCGCAGGATCAGCATCATCTTGGCGTGGGTCTTGAACCCGACCACGCCGTAGATCACCACCGCACCGGCGGCCTGCAGGCGGCTGGCCAGCTGCAGGTTGGACTCCTCGTCGAAACGCGCACGCAACTCGATCACCGCGGTGACCTCCTTGCCGTTGCGCGCCGCCTCGACCAGCGCATCGACTATCTCCGAGTTGGCCCCGGAGCGGTACAGAGTCTGCTTGATCGCCAGCACGTGCGGGTCCTTGGCGGCCTGGCGCAGCAGGTCGACCACCGGGGTGAAGGACTCGAAGGGGTGCAGTAGGAGGATGTCCTGCTTGCTGACCACGCTGAAGATGTTCTCGGCGTTCTGCAGCAGCTTGGGGATCACCGGGGTGAACGGCGTGTACTGCAGCTCCGGATGGCTGTCGAGGCCGGTGATGCTGAACAGCCGGGTCAGGTTGACCGGGCCGTTGACCTGATACAGCTCGTGTTCGGTCAGGCCGAACTGCTTGAGCAGGTAGTCGCGCAGGTGCCTGGGACAGGTGTCGACCACCTCCAGGCGCACCGCATCGCCATAGCGGCGACTGAACAGCTCGCCGCGCAAGGCGCGAGCCAGGTCCTCGACATCCTCGGTGTCCACCGACAGGTCGGCGTTGCGGGTCAGGCGGAACTGGTAGCAGCCCTTGACCTTCATGCCCTGGAACAGGTCGTCGGCATGGGCGTGGATCATCGAGGAGAGGAACACGTAATTGTCCCCCGGCCCGCCGACGTCCTCCGGCACGCGGATGATCCGTGGCAGCAGGCGCGGTGCCGGGATGATCGCCAGACCGGAGTCGCGACCGAAGGCGTCGACGCCTTCCAGTTCGACGATGAAGTTCAGGCTCTTGTTCACCAGCAGCGGGAACGGGTGGGTCGGGTCGAGGCCGATTGGGGTGATGATCGGCGCGATCTCGTCGCGGAAGTAGCGGCGCACCCAGGCCTTGAGCTTGGTGGTCCAGAAACGCCGGCGGATGAAGTTGATGTTGTGCTTGGCCAGCGCCGGGAACAGGGTGTCGTTGAGGATGGCGTACTGTCGTTCCACCTGCTCGTGCACCAGCTCGCTGATCCGCGCCAGCGCCTGGTGCGGCTGCAGGCCGTCTGCGCCGGCCTGCTCGCGGGCGAAGTTGATCTGCTTCTTCAGGCCGGCGACGCGGATCTCGAAGAACTCGTCGAGGTTGCTGGAGAAGATCAGCAGGAACTTCAGCCGCTCCAGCAGCGGGTAGGACTCGTCCAGCGCCTGCTCCAGCACGCGGATATTGAACTGCAGCTGGGCCAGCTCGCGGTGGATGTACAGCGAGCTGTCGTCCAGACCGGGCACCGGCAGAGGCGGCGGCGGGGTCTCCACCACGGGCGGCTCGATCGCCACCTCCACCTGCGCCACGGGGGCGTCATGCAATTCGCTACTGAGTCCTTCGGTGTTCATTGCCGGGTTCCTGGGGGCGTCAGCGCCCCTGTTGCAAGAGTTCTGCCGCGCGTACGGCGAAGTAGGTGAGGATGCCATCGGCGCCGGCGCGTTTGAAGGCGGTCAGCGATTCCAGTATGACCGCCTCGGACAGCCAGCCGTTGTCGATCGCCGCCATGTGCATGGCGTACTCGCCGCTGACCTGATAGACGAACGTCGGCACCTTGTAGGCGTCCTTCACCCGCCAGAGGATGTCCAGGTAGGGCATGCCGGGCTTGACCATGACCATGTCGGCGCCTTCGGCCAGGTCGGCGGCCACCTCGTGCAGGGCCTCGTCGCCGTTGGCCGGGTCCATCTGGTAGCCGAGCTTGTTGCCCTTGCCGAGGTTGGCGGCCGAGCCCACCGCGTCGCGGAACGGCCCATAGTAGGCGCTGGCGTACTTGGCCGAGTAGGCCATGATGCGCACGTTGTGGTGGTCGGCCAGTTCCAGCGCCTCGCGGATCGCCTGCACGCGGCCGTCCATCATGTCCGACGGCGCGACCACCTGGGCGCCGGCCTCGGCATGCGACAGCGCCTGCTTGACCAGGGCATCGACGGTGATGTCGTTCTGCACGTAGCCGGACTCGTCGAGGATGCCGTCCTGGCCGTGGGTGGTGAAGGGGTCCAGGGCCACGTCGGCGATCACCCCCAGCTCGGGGAACTTGGCGCGCAGGGCGCGGATCGCGCGCTGGGCGATGCCGTCCGGGTTCCAGGCCTCGGCGCCGTCGAGCGACTTCTTCTCCAGCGGGGTGACCGGAAACAGCGCCAGCGCCGGGATGCCCAGTGCCACCCAATGCTCGGCCTCCTGCAGCAGCAGGTCGATGGACAGGCGCTCGACGCCCGGCATCGAAGGCACGGCCTCGCGGCGGTTGTCGCCATCGAGGACGAACACCGGCAGGATCAGGTCGTCGACGCTCAGGCTGTGCTCGCGCACCAGGCGGCGGGAGAATTCGTCGCGGCGGTTGCGACGCAGGCGGGTGGCGGGGAACAGGCGATTGGCGGGGGTGACGCTCACGGCAGACTCCAGAGCCCGCACGGGCGGGCCAGTGTGACGGTTATAAGCGGCCATTATGACCAAATGATGACAACCGGGTGACCGGATGCGACGGCGGGTCGCACGCATTGCCGGCCATTGTGGCATGCGTCGGCGCTTTTCGGGCGCGCCCCGGCAGGAGTAGGCTGAGCGCCTTCCCCATAGACGCAGACCGTCCATGCTGCACGACCTGATCCGCCAGTTCGGCTACCCGGCGCTGATCCTCGGCACCTTCCTCGAGGGCGAGGTGTCGCTGCTGCTGGCCGCCTACCTGGCGGTGCGCGACCTGCTGCAGATCGAGTGGGTGGCGTTGTGCGCGTTCCTCGGTACCTTCGCCAGCGACCAGCTGTGGTACCACCTCGGCCGCCGCCACGGCCGCGTGCTGCTCGCCCGGCGCCCGCGCTGGCAGGCGCTGGGCGAGCGAGCCAGTGCCCTGCTGCGGCGCCATCCGGACCTGTGGGTGCTGGGTTTTCGCTTCCTCTACGGGCTGCGCACGGTGATGCCGGTGGCCATCGGCCTGTCCGGCTATTCCTGGCGCCGCTACCTGCTGCTCGACGCCATAGGCGTCGGCCTCTGGGCCGGCGGCCTGAGCCTGCTGGCCTACAGCCTGGGCAGCGCCATGGGTGGCCTGCTCGAGGATCTGCGCCGCTACCAGCTGTACCTGCTCGGCGCCCTGCTCGTGCTGCTGGCGCTGACCTGGCTATACCGGCGGCGCCAGCGCCGCGCTGGTTGACCCACGCGTCCGCAACCAGCACAGACCGAGCAGGCTCACCAGACTGTAGCCAGCCAGCCAGACCCAGGCGCGCGCATCCGGCACCAGCAGATCGAGGCTGCCGGCCAGCCACAGCGTCGGCAGATTGAGCGCCAGGCGCAGCAGTTCCAGGCGCAGCGCCCAAGCGCGGTTCTCCAGCCAGGCGCCGATGCCGTACAGCCCCAGGGCGATCCAGGCGCAGCCGAGCGCGGCCTGCAGCGGCGCCAGGTCATCGGCGCGGGCCAGCAGCCAGGTACCGGCGACCAGGTAGAGGCCGAACTGCAGCAGGGCGTATATCTGCTGGCCTCGCCCCAGCGCCACCTCGAACTTGCAAAAGCGGCTCAGGTCCGGCTTCTCCTGCGGGTAGCGCGCCGCCACGTCGGCCGGACGCCAGCCGGTGGGCATTAACCAGATGCGCAGCCTGTCCCACCAGGAACTGGCCCGTTTGGCGTCGTACCAGAGCCCCGCGTAAACCTGCAGGTTGGCCCATAGCGGGTTCCAGCTGGCCAGCGGCACGGTCACGCCGAAGATCACCGGCTCGTCGTCCAGCTCTTCCTGGAAGGTGCCGAACAGCCGGTCCCAGAGGATGAACACGCCGCCGTAGTTGCGATCCATGTACACCGGGTTCTGTGCATGGTGCACGCGGTGATTGGAGGGCGTGATCAGCAGCCATTCGAGCCAGCCCAGCTTGGGGATGTGCCGGGTATGCACCCAGAACTGATACAGCAGGTTGAGCGCCGCCACCGTCAGGAACACCAGCGGCGGCACGCCGGCCACGGCCATCGGCAGGTAGAAGATCCAGCCGAAGAGGAAGCCGGTACTGGTCTGGCGCAACGCGGTGGAGAGGTTGTAGTCCTCGCTCTGATGATGCACCGCATGGGCGGCCCACAGCACGTTGCGCTCGTGGCCCAGGCGGTGGTTCCAGTAGTAGCAGAGGTCGTAGAAGACGAAGGCCAGCAGCCACACCCACAGGCTATCGGCGGAAAGCTCGAACAACGCCAGGTGCTGCCAGGCGAAGGTGTAGGTGAGCAGGCCGACCGCCTTGGTCAGCACCCCGGTGGCCTGCGACAGTAACCCGGTGCCGAGGCTGCTGAGCGCATCGGCCAGGCGATAGCTGTGCCGGCCACGCCAGCGATCGGCGAGCAGCTCGAGGCCGATCAGGAGAAAGAACAAGGGCACCGCATAGAGGATGTAATTCATGTCGTAGCGCTTGTCTTCGGGCTAGTCTGTTAATCATCCTAGTCCGCGGCCCGAAGCGGCTCGCGGCTGCAAATGACAGTCTGAGCGGCATTTGACGACAGGCACCGCAGCCGCGAATTGGTAGCCGCCCACCGCACCGCCGGCACGGGCGACGTATTTTCCCAGCAGGAGTCGAGCATGAACAAAAAGGTGGCAGTGATTCTGTCCGGCTGTGGCGTCTACGACGGCGCCGAAATCCATGAAAGCGTGATCACCCTGCTGCGCCTGGACCAGCGCGGCGCGGTGGTGCAGTGCTTCGCCCCGAACGTGACGCAGCTGCACGTGGTCGACCACTACAGCGGCGACGAGATGGACGAAACGCGCAACGTGCTGGTGGAGTCCGCCCGCATCGCCCGCGGCAAGATCAAGGACGTCAAGGAGCTGCACGTGGCCGACTTCGACGCGCTGATCCTGCCCGGCGGCTTCGGCGTGGCGAAGAACCTCTCCGACTTCGCCATCAGTGGCGCCGCCTGCAGCGTGCAGCCCGACGTGCTGGCCGCGTGCAAGGCCTTCGTCGCCGCCGGCAAACCGGTCGGCCTGATCTGCATCGCCCCGGCCCTGGCGGCGAAGATCTTCGGCCCGGGGGTGATCTGCACCATCGGCACCGACCACGACACCGCCGCCGCGCTGACCCAGATGGGCGCCGAGCACCACGAGTGCGAAGTCAGCGAAATAGTCGAGGATCACGACCGCAAGCTGATCACCACCCCCGCCTACATGCTCGCCCAGTCCATCGCCGAGGCTGCGTCCGGGATCAACAAGCTGGTCGACCGGGTGCTGGAGCTGGCTCACCACTGACCTGGGTGGCGTTGCGCTTTGATTGGCGCCGGGGCCCTGTAGGGTGGGCTTTAGCCCACGCTGATCACCATTGGTGGGCTAAAGCGGAACGCCGCCCGGCCCACCCTATCGGCTGTCAGGCCAGCCTCCCAGGCCGATCCGGCCAATGCCCGCGGCACTCCGGCCGCGCCTCTGGCCAAGTCCGCCGCATTGCGGCAGCGTGGCTACACGCCTTTGCGGAGCCCGCGCCATGTCTCAACCCTTCGTCTTCGACGCCGAACTGCAGCAAGCGGTGGCCGGCTTCTTCCAGCGCATCCCGTTCAACCAGGTGCTCGGCATCGAGTTGGACGAGCTGAGTCTGGAGCGGGTGACCATGCACCTGCCGATGAAACCCGAGCTGATCGGCAACTTCGTCCACGGCATCCTCCACGGCGGGGTGATCTCCTCGCTGCTCGACGTCTGCGGCGGCGCCATGGCGTTGATCGGCGCCTTCGCCAACCACCAGCACCTGCCGGCGGCCGAGCGCATGGCCCGATTGTCCAAGCTGGGCACCATCGACCTGCGCATCGACTACCTGCGCCCCGGCCGCGGCCAGCGCTTCACCGCCACCGCGGTGCCGCTGCGCGCCGGCAACAAGGTGGCGGTGGTGCGCATGGAACTGCACAGCGACGACGGCACCCTGGTGGCGGTGGGCACCGGCACCTATCTGTGTGGATAGCGCTCGTGGCCCGGATGCAATCCGGGCAGCCATCGACCCATTGAGATCGTAGGGTGGATGTCGCTTTTCACATCCACCGCTTTTGCGGTGGAAAACGCTTCGCGGTTTTCCACTCTACGCAACCGGAAAGCACCGCCAAACGAGGAGCCCCGATGCAATCCGGGACGAGTTACCTGCGCAAGCGGGTCAGGATCCGATCCAGCGCATTGGCGAAGGCCTGTCGATCCTTTTCCGCGTAAGGCGCCTGGCCGCCGCCGACCTGGCCCTGCTCGCGCAGGTCGGTGAACAGGTTACGCACCGCCAGGCGCTCGCCCATGTTGCGCTCGTCGAACTCGCGACCACGCGGATCGAGCGCCGCCACGCCCTTCTTCACCAGGCGGTCGGCCAGCGGCACGTCGCTGCAGATCACCAGCTCGCCGGGCTGGGCGTGCTCGACCAGATGATCGTCCGCCGCGTCCGGGCCGCTGGGCACCACGATCAGCCTGACGCAGGCGAAATTCGGCCGCGCCACCGCCTGGCCGGCCACCAGCACCACCTCGAGCCCCCGTTTGAGGGCGAACTTCACCACCTGGTCCCGCGCCGCCCGAGGGCAGGCGTCGGCATCGATCCACACGCGCATGCTGCACTATCCTGAACAAGCCAGCGGCCAGTATGCCAGCTGCGCATCCACCAGCAGGAGAACCTCATGACGTTCTGGCAGCGCCTGTCCGCCCCCGCCGAAGTGCTGATCTGCGGCGCCAGCCGTGGTATCGGCCTGGCCCTGACCGAGCAGCTGCTGACATACGATCAGGTGGCGCGGGTGTGGGCCCTGGCGCGCTACGCCAGCCAGTCAGCGCCGCTCGACGACCTGGCCGGGCAGTACGGCGAGCGCCTGCAATATCTGGACGTGGACGCCTGCGACGAGGCCGCGCTGGACAGCCTGAGCCGTCACCTGCAGAACGCCGGGGTGCGCCTGAACCTGCTGCTTTGCAGCGTCGGCACCCTGCAGGAAGGTGACAGCCGCGCCGAGAAGAACCTCGGCCAGCTCGACCTGGCCAGCCTGCGGGCAAGCTTCGAGCGCAACACCTTCGCCCCCATCCTGCTGCTCAAGCACCTGCTGCCGCTGCTGCGCGGCCAGCACCCCTGCACCGTAGCGGCGCTGTCGGCGCGGGTCGGCTCGATCGGTGACAACCGCCTCGGCGGCTGGTACAGCTACCGCGCCAGCAAGGCGGCGCTGAACCAGATGCTGCGCAGCGCCAGCATCGAATTGCGCCGGCTCAATCCGCAGAGCTGCGTGCTGGCCCTGCATCCGGGCACCACCGACACCGAGCTGTCGCGGCCGTTCCAGGCCAACGTGCCGGCGGACCAGCTGTTCACCCCGGCGTTCGCCGCCGAACGCCTGCTCGCCGTGCTGGAAAGCCAGGGCCCGGAACAGACCGGCAGCTTCTGGGCCTGGGACGGCCAGCCGATTCCCTGGTGACTCAGGCCGGATAGAAGGCCTGGCAGCGCTCGCGCACCGCGCGCGACAGGTTGTCGTCGGCCAGCTCGATCAGGTCCAGCTCCACCTCGTCCGGCAGCAGCTCGGCCACCAGCGCGGCCAGACGCCGCTGCACGCGCACGTCGGCACCGGCCACCGCCAGCAACAGGCGCGGCTGCGGGCCAATGGCCGGGTCGCGTAGCGCTGCCAGATAAGCCTGTTGCACCGCCAGTTCGGCGCAGGCGGCGAACAGCGCCTGCTCCAGCGGCGGATGACGCAGCACCGCCAGCGCCAGGTCGGGGCTGTCGGCGTAATGGGTGGAATGCAGGGTGGAGGACATGCGCGCGCTCGCCAGTTGGGAAATCGGATCAGCCTAGGTGCACTGAGACCGGCTGTCGTGGCGGCGGTTCACGCTCTGCGCAACCGGGGGTGGCGTC
This sequence comes from Pseudomonas sp. SP16.1, assembly GCF_052682975.1. Taxonomy (NCBI): domain Bacteria; kingdom Pseudomonadati; phylum Pseudomonadota; class Gammaproteobacteria; order Pseudomonadales; family Pseudomonadaceae; genus Pseudomonas; species Pseudomonas sp. SP16.1. The sequence continues at coordinate 4,768,453 of NZ_JBQYFZ010000001.1, read as the reverse complement.
GACCACCCTCGCAGGTCTGGCCGGCTCAATCCTGCTCGGCGAGTCGGCGCCGCTCGCCGACCCGGCCACGGCCATAGCGCAGGGCGATCAGCGCCAGGGCCAGGCCCTGGGCCGACAGGCTCCAGGCGTCGGCGTGGATGCCCAGCCAGTCGAATTCGAAGAAGGCCAGCGGCCGCGTGCCGAGCGCCCCGGCCTCCTGCAGCGCGGCCACGCCATGGCCGGCGAACACCACCGAGAGCACGCAGAGCAACACCGCGTTGACGCCGAAGAAGGTCGCCAGTGGCAGCTTGCGCGAGCCGCGCAGGATCACCCAGGCCAGGCCGAGCAGCAACGTCAGCGCCACCGCCGCGCCGGCCAGCACCGCACCGTGGCCCTGCGGCCCGGCCTGCAACCAGAGGGTCTCGTAGAACAGGATGACCTCGAACAGCTCGCGGTAGACCGCGAAGAACGCCAGCACGGCAAAACCAAAGCGCCCGCCGCCGCCAACCAGGCTGCCCTTGATGTAGTCCTGCCAGGCCGCGGCATGGCGGCGGTCGTGCATCCACACCCCGACCCACAGCAACACCACACTGGCGAACAGCGCGGTGATGCCCTCCAGCAGTTCGCGCTGGGCGCCGCCGATGTCGATCAGGTAGGCCGCCACCGCCCAGGTGGCGAGGCCGGCCAGCAGCGCCAGGCTCCAGCCGAGATGCACGCTGCGCAGCGCCCGCGCCTGGCCGGTGTTGCGCAGGAAGGCGAGGATCGCCGCCAGCACCAGGATCGCCTCCAGCCCCTCGCGCAGCAAGATCAGCAGGCTGGCGAAGAAACTCAGGCTGCCGTCCATGCCGCCAGCGGCCAGCAGCGCGGCGGACTGGTCCAGCTCGGCCTTGGCCAGCTCCAGCGCCTGCGCCGCGGCGCCGATGCCGGCACCGTCCTGCAGCGTCTGCCGGTAGGCCATCAGCGCCCGTTCGGCGCGCTTGCGCTGCTCCGCGTCGAGGTTGTCGAGGGCGCCTTCCACCAGCTCGAAGCCTTCCAGATAGGCGCCGACGGAGAGGTCGTAGGCCTGCTCCCGGTCGCCCGTGCGGTAGGCCGCCAGGCTGCGCTCCAAGGTCGCGCGGCTGTGCTCGATCAGCGCCTGCGGCCCGCGCTGCTGCTGCGGCGGGCGGCTGCGCTGGGCGCGAAAGGCGGCCACATCGCCGCCTTCTACCGCGACCTCGGCGGGCGTGCGCGCGGCCAGCTGCGCCAGGCTGAAGCTGGCCGTCCCGGCCTGCGCCTGGGCGCTGAAGCCGGCGATATAGCTGGCCAGGTCCCAGCGCTGGCGTTCGTCGAGCTGGTCGGCGAAGGCCGGCATATCGGTGCCGTCGATGCCCAGCCCGAGGGTGGTGAACAGGTCGTACAGACTCAGGCGATCCAGCCGCGCGACGTCGCTCAGGTCGGCTGGCGGCGGCTCGAGGCCGAGCCCGGCCGGGCCGTCGCCGGCGCCGCGCTCGCCGTGGCAGATCGCGCAGTGCTGGGCGTAGAGCGGCGCGCCGCGCTCGGGAGCGGGAGTCAGCGCCGGCGTCTGGGCGACCTGGTACAGCTCAGCCAGACGCGCGGCCAGTCGCCGCGCCGCGCCAGCGACCTGCGCGCCCGGCTGGCGCTGGGCGATGGCCTGACGCAGAGCGGCGGCGCCCTGCTCCAGCTCGGCGCGTTCGGGCCTGGCCGGCAGGGCGAGGATCAGCCCCTGCAGCAGGTCGAGAAACTCCAGTTGTTCCTGATATTCGCCGGGCTCGACCACCTGGCCGGCGGCCACGGTGGAGGGATAGTCGGCGCCGATATAGCCGAGCAGATGCAGCGCCTGGGCGGCGCCGTCGAGGGGTTCGCCCAGGGCGAGAAAACTGAGACTGGCCAGCAGCGGCAGCAGCAGCCAGGAAAACAGCGAGCGGAAACGGGTCATCGAAAGGCCCCAAACGAGAATGGGTGGCATTAAATTGTTGCCGCCCTATCGAGCTCGCACAAGGACAATCTGAAACATCTTGTAATAATCGGTCGAACGGATTGTTCGAAAAGGCGCCGGGAACCCGGCCACGGCCGCCAGGACGACGGCCGTGCGTAGAACACGAATCAGACCGCCGCGCGCTTGACCGTGGCCAGCAAACCGGCGGCGGCGGCGAACAGCGCGGCGAAGCTGCGGTTCATCAGGCGCTGCTGACGCGGCGTGCGCAGCACCCGCAGCACGCGCGAGGCCAGGCCGGTGTAGCCGGCCATGACGATCAGGTCGACCACTATCATGGTCACGCCCATCAGCAGGTACTGCGGCAGCAGCGGATCGTGCGGGGCGATGAATTGCGGCAGCACGGCGAGCATGAAGACGATCGCCTTGGGGTTGCTGGCGTTGACCAAAAAGCCGCGCAGCACCAGGGTCAGCGGGCGGCCGCTGGGACGCTCGGCGGCGCCGGCAGCGAGGTCGCCGGGCAGCGCGATCCACTGCCGGTAGGCCAGATAGACCAGATAGGCGACGCCGAACCACTTGATCAGGCTGAAGGCCAGCGCCGAGGCGGCGAGGATGGCGCCGACACCGGCGGCGACGATGGCGATCTGCAGGGCCAGGCCCAGTTGCAGGCCGAGGGCGTTCCAGTAGCCGCGCCAGAAGCCGTACTGCAGGCCGGCGGACATCGAGGCCACGGCGCCGGCACCCGGCGACAGGCTGATCACCCAGCAGGCGACGAAGAAAGCGAGCCAGGTTTCCAGGGCCATGGCGAATTACCTCGGGAGCGAAGAACGGGAGCAGGCCCTACAGCCTACTCCCCGCCAGTCAATCCGGCGAGCCCTTGCGCAGCTGCACCGGCTCCAGCTCTTCCTCGCGCGCCCGCGCCTGGGCCCTGCGCAGGCGGATGTTGATCGCCTCCACGGCCAGGGAGAAGGCCATGGCGAAGTAGACGTAGCCCTTGGGCACGTGCACGCCGAAGCTCTCGGCGATCAGCACGGTGCCGACCACGATGAGGAAGGACAATGCCAGCATCTTCAGGCTCGGGTGCTTGTCGATGAAGGCGCTGATGGTGCCGGCCGACAGCATCATGACGATCACCGAGATGACGATGGCGGCGATCATCACCGGCACGTGCTGCACCAGGCCGACGGCGGTGATCACCGAGTCGAGGCTGAAGACGATGTCGATGATGGCGATCTGGATGATGATGCCCATGAAGCCGTAGCCCTTCTTCGCCCCACCCTGCGCGGCCTCTTCGGCGCCTTCCAGGCTGTGGTAGATCTCCGCGGTACTCTTGAACAGCAGGAACAGGCCGCCGAAGAACAGGATCAGGTCGCGTCCGGAGACGCCCTGGCCGAAGACCTGGAACAGGTCGTCGGTCAGGCGCATCACCCAGGTGATCGACAGCAGCAGCAGGATGCGCGTGCCCATGGCCAACGCCAGGCCGAAGAAGCGCGCCCTGGGTTGCTGCTCGACCGGCAGGCGCCCGACCAGGATCGAGATGAAGATGATGTTGTCGATGCCGAGGACGATTTCCAGGGCGGTCAGGGTCAGGAACGCGACCCAGATTTCCGGGTTGCCAAGCCATTCCATTCAGGGATGCTCCAGTGAAGTCAGGTTGTGTAGGAAAAGTCCCGGCCGCGAGCGCAACACGCACCAGCACTTTTCGTACAGATCCTGGGGGCTTGCCCTACGTTCAACCTCAACGCCAGCGACGCACGGATTTCTGGAAGAACAGGCTGTTGGGCACCTGCAGCAGCGCGCCGGCGGCCTCTTCGCCGACATCCTGCAAGGTGGTGTAGAACAGGTTGATGGCCAGCACGCGGCCCTTGACGCCCGGCTTGTCGGCGCTCTCGATCACCTCGACGGTGTCGCCCAGGCGGAACGGCCCCATGGCGAAGATCAGCAGCGCGCAGAACATGTTCGACAGCACGCTCCAGATGGCGAAGAAGGCCACCGCCGCCACGGCGGCGAAGCCGGTGATGGCGGTCCACAGCACCGTGGCCGACACGCCCAGGCGCTCGAGCACCAGCATCAAGGCGCTGCCCATGATCAGCCAGCGCAGCAGGCCGCGCAGCGGCAGCAGCACCTCCTGCGGCAGCAGGCTGTAGCGCGCGCCGAGACGGCTGATGGCGCGGGTCAGGATGCGCTGGGCGAGCCAGGCCAGCAGCAGGATCAACAGCACCTGGCCGGCGCGGATCAGCGGTTCGCGCCAGGCCGTGAGCAGCTCCAGCGACTCCATCACTCGCTCGCCTCCAGTTGCTGCTGCAGCGCCTCCAGGGTTTCCAGGGCCAGCAGCCAGGCCTCCTCCAGTTCGGCCTCGCGGGCCTTGAGCCGCGCCTGCTCGGCCAGCCGCTCGCGCAGCTCGTCCTTGCGCGCCGCCTCGTACAGGCCGCTATCGCCCAGCTGCGCCTCCACCGTGGCCAGGGCCTGGTGCAGCTTGTTCAACTCCTGCTCGAGCTTGTCGGCCTGCTTCTTGTGCGGCGCCAGCTGCTGGCGCAGCACCGCGGCGGCCTGGCGCTGAGCGCGCTTGTCGGTCTTGTCGGCGGCAGGCGTGGTTGCGCTCTGCGGCTGCAGGCGGGCGCGGTAGTCGATCAGCCAGCGCGCGTAGTCGTCAAGGTCGCCCTCGAACGGCTGGATACGGCCGTCGGCCACCAGGAGGAATTCGTCGGTGGTGCTCTTCAGCAGATGACGGTCGTGCGACACCACCAGCACGGCGCCGGCGAACTCCTGCAGGGCCAGGGTCAGGGCCAGGCGCATTTCCAGGTCGAGGTGGTTGGTCGGCTCGTCGAGCAGCAGCAGGTTGGGCTTCTGCCAGGCGATCAGCGCCAGGGCCAGGCGCGCCTTCTCGCCACCGGAGAAGTTGACGACCGGCTCGTCGCAGCGGTCGCCGCGGAAATCGAAGCCGCCAAGGAAATCGCGCAGGGTCTGCTCGCGCTCGCTCGGCGCCAGCCGCTGCACGTGCAGCAGCGGGCTGGCCTTGGGGTCCAGCGCGTCGAGCTGGTGCTGGGCGAAATAGCCGATGGCCAGGTTCTCGCCGCGTGCCAGTTCGCCGCCGAGCACGGTGAGGTCACCGGCCAGGGTCTTGATCAGGGTCGACTTGCCGGCGCCGTTGGGGCCGAGCAGGCCGATGCGCGCGCCGGGCGCCAGGCTCAGCTTGACCTTGTCCAGCACCGTCTTGTCGCCGTAACCCAGGCGCGCCTCGGACAGGTTCAGCAGCGGGCTGGAGACCTTGTCCGCCTCGCGGAAGACGAAGTCGAACGGCGAATCGACATGCGCCGGGGCCAGCTCCTCCAGGCGCTCCAGGGCCTTGATCCGGCTCTGCGCCTGGCGCGCCTTGGTCGCCTTGGCCTTGAAGCGGCGGATGAAGTCCTCCATGTGCGCGCGCTGCGCCTGCTGCTTCTCGAAAGCCTGCTGCTGCTGCGCCAGGCGCTCGGCGCGGGTGCGTTCGAACGCCGAGTAGCCGCCGCGGTAGAGGGTCAGCTTCTGCTGCTCCAGATGCGCCACATGGTCGACCACGGCGTCGAGGAAGTCGCGGTCGTGGGAGATCAGCAGCAGGGTGCCGGGATAGCTCTTGAGCCACTCCTCCAGCCAGAGGATGGCGTCCAGATCCAGGTGGTTGGTCGGCTCGTCGAGCAGCAACAGCTCGGACGGGCACATCAGCGCCTGGGCCAGGTTCAGGCGCATGCGCCAGCCGCCGGAGAAGTCGCCGACGCGGCGATCCATCTGCGCAGCCTGAAAACCGAGGCCGGCCAGCAGCTTGCGCGCGCGGGCGTCGGCCGAGTAGCCCTGGGCGTTGTCCAGCTCGCTGTGCAGGCGGGCGATGGCGGCGCCGTCGTGGGCCGCTTCGGCGCCGGCCAGGTCCGCCTGGATCGCGCGCAGGTGCACGTCGCCATCGAGCACGTAGTCCACTGCCAGGCGCTCGAGGTTGTCCACCTCCTGGCGCATATGGGCGATGCGCCAGTCGGCCGGCAGCTGGCAGCCGCCTGCGTCCGGGCCGAGCTCGCCGCGCAGCAGGGCGAACAGGCTGGACTTGCCGGCACCGTTGGCGCCGATCAGACCGACCTTCTGGCCGGCGTGCAGGGTCAGTTCGGCGCCTTCGAGCAGGCGCTGCGGACCACGCTGTAGAGTGAGGTTCTGGAGTCGGATCATAATGGCGGCGGAGTCTATCAAATCGCCTGGGAGGCCGCGTGCAGGATCTGTGGAATTTCGCCGTGCGGCTCTACGCCAGGCCGGGCGTGGAAGCGGCCTGCCTGAGCCTGCAGGATGCCGGTGGCGACGTCTGCCTGCTGCTGGCCGGCGCCTGGCTGCAACGACGCGGCGTGCCCTGTCGCGAGCCCTATATCGGGGCGCTGCTGGCCCTGGCCGAGCCCTGGCAGCGCGAGATCGTCGCACCGCTACGCCAGCTGCGGCGCGACTGGCGCTCGGCCGCGGCCGCGGACGGCGAGCTGGCGACGCTGCGTGAAGGGATCAGGAAGCTGGAGCTGGAAGCCGAACGGCTGCTGCTGCAGCGCATCGAGACGCTGACGGCTGACTGGCCGAGCGAGCACCGCGACGAGGACTGGCTGGGTCGCCTGGCGGGAGACGACAGCGCCGCGCTGCAAGTGCTGCGCGACGCCGCCAATCGTTAGGACGCGCTCGGTGCCGCAGCGCCATTGCCGCTAGCAGGCGCCACGGCTGCGACCGGGGCCTCCGGCTTGGCCGGCGCGGCGGCTGCCGGCTTCGCGGCGGGTTTGGCCGGGGCCTTCTTCACGGGCGCCTTGGGCTCCACCGGCTTCTTCACCGCTGCCGGCTTGCTGGCGGCCTTGGCTACCGGTTTGGCAGGCGCCGCCTTGGCTGCCGGTTTCACGGCAGCAAGTTTGGCTGCCACCGGTTTGGCGGCTGGCTTGGCCGGCGCTTTCGCGGCCGCCGGTTTAGTGACGGCTGGCTTGCCAGCTGCTTTCGCGGCGACTGGTTTCGCCGCGGTCTTCGCTGCCGCCGCCTTGGGCGCGGCCGCTTTGCTGACAACCGGCTTGGCGGCTGGCTGGCTTGCCGCGACGGGCTTGGCACTGGCCTTCGTCACCGGTGCCTTCGCGGCAGCGGGTTTCTTCGCCGCGACGGTTTTGCCGGTCGCTTTCGCGGCCGGGGCTGCTGCCTTGGCCTCGCGGCTATCGAGCGCCTTGCCAGCGGCTTCCTTGACCTTGCCCACACCCTGGGCCAGCTTCAGGCTGTCCTGGGCATCGCGCTTGAGCTGGGCGATATAGCTACGGGTCTCGCTCTGGCGCGCCTTGAGGGTATCGAGCAGTTCTTCCAGTTCGGCGACCGCGTCCTTGGCCTTGGCCTGGGCCTTGGCCTTGCCGGCGACAGCGGCGTCCTGCAGCTTGCTGCGCGCCTTGTGCAGTTTTTCCTGGGCCTTGCCGCGCTGCTTCTCCAGCTTGGCGAGGAGCTTTTCGGCATCGACAAGCGCTTGCGAGCAGGCATTTTCCAGATGCTCGAGCAGGCTGCCGGTGAGTTGGTGCAGCAGGTGCAAAGGGGTACTGATGGTCTTCTTCTTGGCCGACATGGCGCGCCTCCTGGCGGATGTGGATGCGCCCCATACTAGTCGCCCGTGTTCGCCTCCGCCATAGGCCTTTTGGCGACCGGCGCAGGCTGCCGCGCGCACTGGCATAATCGCCGCCGTACCGCTCGGGAGACATCCGCATGAACCGCGTCGCAGTCATAGCCCTCTGCCTCTGCGCCAGTCTGGCGCAGGCCGAGAACCGGCAGGAGGATCTGGCCTACAGCCTCGGTGTTCGCCTGGGCGAGCGCCTGCGCGAGGAGGTACCGGACCTGCCGCTGAAGCCGCTGCTGGACGGCCTGCGCCAGGCTTACGATGGCCAGCCACTGCGCCTGGACGACGCACGCATCGAGCAACTGCTCGAGGAGCACGAGGCGCGTATCGAAGTCGACCCGCAGCGCCATGCCCACGCCATCGCCGCGGAGCGGCGCTTTCTCGCCGAGCAGCGCGTGCGACCCAACGTACGGGTGATCGAGGGCGGAGTGCTGGTCAGCGAGCTGCGCGCCGGCAACGGCGTCAAACCTGGCCCCAATAGCCGAGTGCAGGTGCGTTACCGCGGCACCCTGGCCGACGGCAGCCCGTTCGATGCGAGCAACGAGCCGCAGTGGTTTCGCCTGGGCGGCCTGATCGCCGGCTGGCGCAATGCGCTGCTGCAAATGCCCGAAGGCGCGCGCTGGCGCCTGGTGGTGCCGTCGGATCAGGCTTACGGGGAGGAAGGCGCGGGCGATCTGATTCCGCCCCATGCGCCGCTGGTTTTCGACCTGGAATTGCTCGACGTAGCCGACTAGGTGCCGGCGCGTAGCCGGCAGAGACTCAGAGCGCCGGCGCGGCCTGTTCCTGGTGAGCGTTGTGCAGCACCTCGATCAGGCAGTCTTCCAGCTCGAAGCGCTCGTGCAGCAACTGGCCCAGACGGTTCAGTTCGTCCACCAGCGACACGCTGTCGCGGCAGTCGCCGTTGTCGCACCGGTCGTTGAACGCCAGCGCCACTTCGGTGATGGCCTCGATGCGCGGATAGATCTGCTTGGCCAGCTCCAGACCACGCTGGTCGTTGAAGGCCTTGGCCTCGCTGGTGAGCTGTTCGTAGACCTCGAAGTGCCCGGCCGACACGTAGTCCACCAGGACTTCGCAGAAGCCCTGCAGGGCCTCGCCGTTGATCGCCGGCGCCTGCGGCGCCTTGATCAGCGCGCTGTAGGCCTGCACCAGTTCGCGGCGCTCGCCCAGCCAGCGGTCGATCAGTTGATGTACCCCACCCCAGCGTTCCTGTGCGTTCTGGCAACTCTCGAGCATGATGGTCCTCGCTTCCCTTATCGGTGATGCCTGTTGTACGTCCGCTCCCGAGACGGTTTTTTGTCAATCGGTGCTTGGCCTTGGGAAGGCAACCGCGAAACGGCGTTTTTCCGGCGGTGCGTGCGAGCCAGATTATGCCCCTGGGCAAGCGCCATCAAGGCACGTCCGAGAGAAACTTTCATACAGCCGTTTGATCCCCGACCCGCAGCAGCCGTGCCTCGGGCGTTGCGACCGTTCAGCTGCGGCGCAGCAGCTGGAAGACGCAGAAACCGAGCATGCCGATGAAACCGAGCAGACTCCATTCGGGGATGCTCATGCCGAACAGGGTCCAGTTGACCTCGGCGCAATCGGCGGTGCCGCGGAACACCTTGCTGACGATTTCCTGCAGCGGCCAGGCCTCGATCATGTACTCCAGTCCCGGCAGGCAGGCGTCGAGTTCCTCGGCCGGCACGCTCTGCAACCAGATCTGCCGGCCGGCGGTGGCCGCACCGGCAGCGGCGAACAGCAGCGCCAGCACCGCATAGATTCTGCGCCCCAGCTGGCCGGGGCCATGGATCGCGGCGACCAGGCAGACCAGGGCGAAGCCGATTACGCAAATGCGCTGCACCACGCACAGCGGGCAGGGCTCCAGGCCGACCACGTGCTCCAGGTACAGGGCCGCCGCCATCAGCAGCAGACAGCCGAAAAACGCCAGGAGGAACAGGGAACGCGAACTGGCCAGGTGCATGGAGGCTCCGGGGAGGGAAATCGAGGGCGATTACGGTAGAGGAAAGCGCGGGCGCCTTTCAAGGCGCCTCGCGCGCTGCGGCAGGCTGTTCATCCCCCTGCAACGCCCCTCCGTCCGCGCGGTGACAATCGGCCGCCGGCCTTCAGGCGCCTGCCACCTGGGGTTGAGGCAAGGGCGGCAGGCCCTGGTGGAGCAGGCCGAGACTCTCCAGCAACAGCTGGTTGCTGCGCTCCAGCTCGCCCAGCTGGGCCAGCAGGCGCGCCAGCTCCGCGCAGGTTTCCGGGTGGCGCTCCAGCTTGAGGCTGGTCTCGAAGTAGTCGCGCGCCTTGCCCCACAGCTGGTTCTGCAGGCACAGGCGGCCCAGGGTCAGCAATAGCGCCGGGTCGTGCGGGTGCTGCTTGAGCCAGAGTTCGGCGGTCTGCAGTTGGCGCGCCGGGTCGGCGCCGCGCAGCACGCCGTAGAAACGCGCCAGGCGGCTGTCATAGGAGCGCTTGAGAGCCGCGCGCAGCACCTCTTCGGCCTCCTCCTGAGCGCCCAGGCGACGCAACTGCTCGACATAGGCGGCGAGCAGCTCCGGCTCCTGGCGCAGCGGTGCGGCCAACTGCTGCCAGGCCTGGGTCAGTGGCTGCAGAGCGGTCTCGCCGCCCTGCAGACCGGCATGCCCGGCATCGACCAGACGCCCGCGCCAGGTCTCGCGCTCCAGCTCGTCCAGTTCGGCAGCCGGCAGTGCCTTCTCCTTGCGCAACTCCGGCAGCAGGCCGAGCAAGGCGGACCAGTCCTGGCGCTGCAGATACAGGCGCTGCAGCTGACGCAACACCAGGTGATGGCCCGGGTGGCGCTCGCGCATCACCTGCAGGGTCTGCAGCGCCGCATCGCTCTCGCCGCGACCCTGCTGCAGCTCGGCATGGGTCAGGGCGATGGCCAGTTCGGCCTGCGGCTGGCGCGCCAGGGCCCGCTCGAGCATGGCATCGCTCTGCTCGTGCTGCCCCAGCTTGTGCGCAGCACGGGCGGCGCCGAGGTAGTACATCAGCGGTTGCGGTTCATCCTCGGCGGCTCGGCTCAGATGACGCAGCGCGCGCGCCCAGCGCCCCTCGGCCAGGTCGAGCAGGCCCTGGGAAGAGGCCTGGCGCGCACGCCGGTGACGATGCAGGCGCGACCAGGGGTTGGCCAGGCGCGTCGAGCTGAGCAGCAGGCGCAACAGTGCCTTGACCAGGTAATAGAGCAGCACAGCCACCAGCACCAGGGCGAGGAAGGCCCACAGGCCGGACTGGTAGCGAAAGCCCTGGTAGGCGAACAGGACGTAGCCGCGGTCGGCCTGGATCGCCAGGCCGAGCAGGTACAGCAGGCCAGCGACGGCGAGCAGGAGCAGCAACCAGAGCAGGCGTTTCATTGCGCCTCCCCGGCCGCGGCGGCCCCCTGACGGCGCTGCGCCTGCTTGCGCTGCAGGTAGGCCTGCAGCGCACCGAGCGATTCGCTCAGGTCCGGTACCTTGACCTCGATGGCGGCGCCGGCCAGTTCGCCGAAGCGCTGGCGCAGCGCGCGGCTGTCGGGATTGTCCAGGTTGAAATGGGCGTCGAGGATCTCCCCGGCCTGCTTCAGCGCCTGCCGATAGACCCCGCTCTGGCCATGCAGCGCGGCCCACTGCGCCTGCTCCAGGGCCAGCGACAGGCTCAGCCGCACCTGCGCCAGGCTCTGTCCGGAGAGCAGCGGACGGATATTGCGGTCGGCATCGAACTCGATGCGGAAATACTGCGCCAGCTGTTGCACCCACTCGCTCCACCAGGCGCTGCCATCGCCCTCGGCGGCGAGGTCGGAAAGTACGTCGCCCTGGCCCTGGAGGGTCGGCGCCAGCGGGTTGAGCGTGGCCGCCTGCTCGCGCAGGGCGGCCAGCTGCAGGAACAGGCCGACACGATCCGGACGCTGGGTGGTGCGCAGCGCTTCCAGGCTGCGGCTGAGCTGCTCGCGTGCGGCGAAGGCGGCGGGATCGTCCTGTGCGCGCAGGATCTCGTCGGCGGCCAGTACCAGCGCCTCGGCGCTGGCCACGTCCTGCAGCGCGGACAGGCGCAGGGTAGCCAGACGCAGCAGGTGCTCGGCCTCGTCCAGGCGCCAGTCCTGGCGGCTGCCGTCGAGCACCGACTCCAGACGCTGGCTGAGGCGCTGCTGATCGCCCTGCAGGCTGGCCAGCAGGCGGCGGCGCTCGTCCAGTTCGCTGGCGCTGGGCAGGTCGTTGAGGCGGCCCTGCAGCTGCCCGATCAGCTCGCCGACCTTGCTGCTCTCGGCGCGCGCGCTCTGCAGCTGCTCGCGCTGCTGCTGCTCCTGCAGTTGCAGCTGTTGCAGCTGCCACAAGCTCCAGCCGGCCGCAGCAGCGCCGACCAGGCCGACCAGCAGGGCGACGGCGGCGAGGCCGCGCCCGGCGCTGCGCGCAGGCTTGGCGGGCGCTTCGGGAGGAATGGCGGTGGCCTCGCTGGCCGGCGTTTCGTCTTTCGGGGTGGCTGCTTCGCTCACGTATCCATCCTTATCAGAGGGCGGCGGGGAACCGTTCCAGCGCCGCCAGCAAGGCCGCGGCGCTGGCGCCGCGACAATCCACAACGATCTGCGCACCAGCGCGGCGCGCCTGCTCGGCGACGCGCGGGCTGGGTACGAACAAGGGTAGCCGAGCCAACTCGGGCCAGGCGGCGTCGGCCAGCTCGACCAGGTGCTCGAGCCCTTGCCCACTGCTGACCACCAGGGCATTCAGGCGTTCCGCTCGCACCCGCGCGGCCAGCTCACCGGGCGCATAGCCGGGCAGCCGGCGGCGGTACAGTGGCAGATAGTCGACCGTCACGCCTTGGCCGCGCAAGCGCTCGGCGAGGAATTCTCGGCCACCCTCGCCACGCAGGATCAGCACCCGCGGCGCAGGCACGGCGGCGATGGCCTGCTGCAGGCGCGGCAGGGCGAGCAGCGCTTCGCTGTCGTCGCCGCCCTCGGGGTAGTAGGCAGGCAGGCCGTGTTCGACGAGCAGCGCGGCGGTGGCCGCGCCGACGGCGAACCAGGGCTGATCGGCCGGCGGCTGCGCTCGATGGCGATCCAGCAGTTGCAGGCCCAGGCGCGCGGCCGGCTTGCTGACGACTATCACCGCGCAGTAGCGCGGCAGCTCGGCGAAGACCGCGCGCTGCTCGGGCGTCTCGGCCAGCGCCTCGATCGCCAGCAGCGGCATGCCGTGGCTGGCGATGCCGTGCTCGGCCAGCGTCTGCGCCAGCGCCGCGCATTCCTCGGCCGGCCGGGTCAGCAGCAGGCGCCAGGCGCTCACGGGTGGCCGGCCTCGCCGTACACCGCCTTGAGAATGGCCTCGGCGCCCTGCGCCAGCAGGTCTTCGGCCACGCGCACGCCGAGGGCTTCGGCGTCGCTGGCGGCGGCACGCGCCTCGGCGCGCAGCAGCTGGCCGCCATCGGGCTGGCCGACCAGGCCGCGCAGCCAAAGCTGGTCGCCTTCGAGCAGGGCGTAGCAGGCGATGGGCACCTGGCAGCCGCCGTTGAGCCGCTTGTTCAGCGCCCGCTCGGCGGTCACCCGCAGCGCAGTCTCGTGGTGATGCAGCGGCGCCAGCAGCGCGTGGATCTCGGCATCGGCGCTGCGGCACTCGATGCCGACGGCGCCCTGGCCACCGGCCGGCAGACTGTCCTCGGCGCTGATCGAGCTGCGGATGCGATCCTCGAAGCCGAGGCGGATCAGCCCGGCGGCGGCGAGGATGATGGCGTCGTACTCGCCGGCGTCGAGCTTGGCCAGGCGGGTGTTGACGTTGCCACGCAGGAAACGGATCTTCAGGTTCGGCCGGCGCGCCAGCAGCTGGGCCTGGCGGCGCAGGCTGGAGGTGCCGACCACGCTGCCGGCCGGCAGCGCGTCGAGGCTGGCATGGGTATTGGAGACGAAGGCGTCGCGCGGGTCTTCGCGCTCGCAGATGCAGTACAGGCCCAGGCCCTGGGGGAAATCCATGGGCACGTCCTTCATCGAATGCACGGCGATGTCCGCCTCGTTCTCCAGCAGTGCGGTTTCCAGCTCCTTGACGAACAGGCCCTTGCCGCCGATCTTTGCCAGCGGCGCGTCGAGCAGCTTGTCGCCGCGGCTGACCATGGGCACCAGGCTGACCTTGAGGCCAGGATGGGCCTGCTCGAGACGGGCTTTGACATACTCGGCCTGCCACAGGGCCAGGGCGCTCTTACGGGTGGCGATGCGGATTTCGCGGGACATGGGGCAATTCCAGAGAACGGATTGCCGCGAATCATAACAGGCTCGCCAGGCGCCAGCGGTGGGAGGCGGCCATCGGCCGCAGCCGGCGCCCTGCTACAGCGACTGCATCAGCTTGCGCACCCCGGCCACATGCCGGCGGCTGACTACCAGCGAGTCGTCCTCCAGGCCCTTGAGGTAGAGCTGGAAATGCCCCAGCGGCGTACGTTGCAGGCGCTCGATGCGCTCGCGGGCGACCAGGGCGTTGCGGTGAATGCGCACGAAACGCTCGCCGAACTCGTCTTCCAGCGCCTTCAGCGGCTCGTCCAGCAGCACCTCGCCGGCCTCGTGGCGCAGGGTCACGTACTTGTGGTCGGCGATGAAATAGACCACCTGGTCCAGCGGGATCAACTCGATGCCCTTGCGCGTGCGCGCACTGATATGGCTGCGCGGACCGCTGCCGCTCTCGGCCGCCGGGCGGGTCAGCGCGGCCAGCTGCACCCGGTTGGGCCGCTCGGCCTTGCGCAACGCGGCGGCCAGGGCTTCGGCGCGCACCGGCTTGACCAGATAGCCGACGGCGCTGACATCGAAGGCATCCAGGGCGAACTCGTCGTGGGCGGTGCAGAAGATCACCGCCGGCGGCGCCTCACGCTCGCACAGCCTGGCGGCGACCTGCAGGCCGTCCAGTCCGGGCATGCGGATATCGAGCAGGACGACGTCCGGCTTGAGGCTATCGATCAGGGTCAGGGCTTCTTCGCCATTGCTGGCGGCCGGCTCCAGGACCCGGTAGCCCTCGAGCTCGCCGACCATGCGGCTGAGGCGCTCGCGGGCAAGGGGTTCGTCATCGACGATCAGGACATTCATATTGCTCTGGCTTCCTGCGTGAGTCTCGCACAAGGATAGCGTAGACAGCTGTAATGGCGGCCGTCACGGCGCTCCACGCTGAGACTGGCGCGCGGCCCGAAAAGTGCCGCCAGGCGCGCGTCGATATTGCTCAGCGCTTGCTGCGTTCCCCGCGACGGGTGCTGCTCGCCCCGCTCTTCATACGGATTGCTGACACACAAGCTGAACACACCGTCCTGGTACTGCGCCTCGATCCGCACCAGGCCGCCCTCGATGCGCGGCTGGATGCCATAGATCAATGCGTTCTCCAACAAGGGCTGCAAGGTCAGCTGGGGGATCGGCAGATCCTCCGGCACACCCTCGACCTCCCATTGCAACTGTAGCCGCTCCCCGAGCCGGTAGTGCTCGATCGACAGATATCGTTTGGCCAACTCCAGCTCCTCGCGCCAGGGCACCAGGCTGCCGGGTTTGGCCAGGCTGGCACGGAACAGGTCGGACAGATCCAGCACTGCCTGTTCGGCCTTGTACGGGTCGAGCGTGACCAGGCTGGCGATGCTGTTCAGGCTGTTGAACAGAAAGTGCGGACGGATACGCGCCTGCAACGACTCGATGCGCGCGCGCAGCTCGGCCTGTTCCTGCCGCCGCCACTGGCTCTGCAGATAGAAATAGCGTAGCAGCAGTGCGGACATGATCAGGCCGATCAGCGCGTGGCGCAGGTAAAGGTTGACCTCGCCGCTGCGCGGCAGCGGCCCGCCCAGCTCGTAGAAATCGGCCACCGCCGTGCAGCCCAGGGTCAGCAACACCACCAGGGCGCAGCACAGGCTACCGGCCAACGCCGGCGGCAGGCGCGCCAGCAGCGGCCGCAGGCGGCACAGCAGCGCCGCCGAGAGCAGCACGATCCATTGCACGAACAGCGAGGTCAGCGCCAGGCGCACCCAGTTGAAGCCGCTCAGCATGGGTTCGGACAGCACCAGCACCAGCACCAGCAACTCGGCCAGCAGCACCATGCTCAGCAGCGCTTCCGGCTGGCACAGTTCGGGAACGAAGAAGTCGTCGGCAGAGGCGTTGCGATGGTTCTTGAACAGCGATCGAATATGCATCGGCGCAGTTTCCGTGTCGGCCGGCGGCCCGGCAAGCCAGAGGGCTCCGGCCGGACAAAATAAAGCACCGAAATGCCGCCGTCGCGACGAAATTGTGAAGCAGCCGACACCATCACCGCCTGCCGGGCGGCGCACGCGGCGCGGCGAAAGGGCCTCCGACCCTGTTATCATCGATGCACTTTGTCCGCCATGCAGGCCGCAGCAAGCGGCCCGCCCGTTCCAGAGCCCGAGCCAGAGCAAGTGCCATGAGCGAAAAAACCAACCAATCCTGGGGCGGCCGCTTCAGCGAGCCCGTCGACGCCTTCGTCGCCCGCTTCACCGCCTCCGTCGAGTTCGACAAGCGCCTGTACCGCCACGACATTATGGGTTCGATCGCCCATGCCACGATGCTGGCCAAGGTCGGCGTGCTCAGCGATGCCGAGCGCGACGCCATCGTCGCTGGCCTGACCCAGATCCAGGGCGAGATCGAAGCCGGCCAGTTCGACTGGCGCGTCGACCTGGAAGACGTGCACATGAACATCGAAGCGCGCCTGACCGACCGCATCGGCGTCACCGGCAAGAAGCTGCACACCGGCCGCTCGCGCAACGACCAGGTGGCCACCGACATCCGCCTGTGGCTGCGCGACGAGATCGACCTGATCCTGGCCGAGATCACCCGCCTGCAGCAGGGCCTGCTGGGCCTGGCCGAGGCGGAAGCCGATACCATCATGCCCGGCTTCACCCACCTGCAGACCGCCCAGCCGGTGACCTTCGGCCACCATCTGCTGGCCTGGTTCGAGATGCTGACCCGCGACTACGAACGCCTGGTCGACTGCCGCAAGCGGGTCAACCGCATGCCGCTGGGCAGCGCCGCGTTGGCCGGCACCACCTACCCGATCGACCGCGGCATCACCTGTGAGCTGCTGGGCTTCGAGGCGGTTTCCGGCAACTCGCTGGACGGCGTGTCGGATCGCGACTTCGCCATCGAGTTCTGCGCCGCCGCGTCGCTGGCGATGATGCACCTGTCGCGCTTCTCCGAAGAGCTGGTGCTGTGGACTTCCGCGCAGTTTCAGTTCATCGACCTGCCGGATCGCTTCTGCACCGGCTCATCGATCATGCCGCAGAAGAAGAACCCCGACGTGCCCGAACTGGTGCGCGGCAAGAGCGGCCGGGTGTTCGGCGCCCTGACCGGCCTGCTGACCCTGATGAAGGGCCAGCCGCTGGCCTACAACAAGGACAACCAGGAGGACAAGGAGCCGCTGTTCGACGCCGCCGACACCCTGCGCGACAGCCTGCGCGCCTTCGCCGACATGGTCCCGGCGATCAAGCCCAAGCGCGAGATCATGCGCGAGGCGGCGCTGCGCGGCTTCTCCACCGCCACCGACCTGGCCGACTACCTGGTGCGCAAGGGTCTGCCGTTCCGCGACTGCCACGAGATCGTCGGCCACGCGGTGAAGTACGGCGTGGACAGCGGCAAGGACCTGGCCGAGATGAGCCTGGACGAGCTGCGCCAGTTCAGCGAGCAGATCGCCGACGACGTGTTCGCCGTGCTGACCCTGGAAGGTTCGGTGAACGCCCGCGACCATATCGGCGGCACCGCGCCGAACCAGGTGCGCGCCGCCGTGGTGCGTGGCCGCGAGCTGCTGGCGGCACGCTGAGCGCCCGGTGATCGACGACCTCGATGGCCTGGGCAGCCTGCTCGGACGCCTGTTCCAGGGCCTCCTGACGCTGCAGCGCATAGTCATCGGGCTGGTCGTCGACGGCGCACTGGAACTGCTGTTCAACCGCCTGACCTACTGCCTGGGCTGGCTGACGCTGCGTGGCCTTAGCCTCGGCCAACGCCCGCGCATGCCCTGGTGGCCGGCCGACCTGGATCGCCAGGTCGGCGCACGCCGCCTGCAGCTACTGGGCGGTGCCTGCCTGCTCGGCCTGATCGCGTCGGCATTGCTCGGCCTGCCCGCCTAGCAGCCCATCCCACTGGAGAATCGCCGCATGAACGACCACGACGACAACGAAGAAGACTTCGCCGAAGCCACCCTGGTGCAGGCCATCGAGAACCAGCTGGAAGCCGGCGAGCCGGCCGCCGCGCAGGCGGTGTACAACAAGCTCAGCCTGGTCGGCTACGCGCGCGAGGAAATCCTCCAGCTGATGGCCCTGGTGCTGGCCCACGAGGTCGACGCCATGCTGCGCGACGATCGCCCGTTCGACGCCGCCTGGTACGAGCAGGCCCTGCGCGCCCTGCCGGAGCTGCCCGAACAGCAGGACTGAATGCGGCGAAGGTCGCACAGGCGAGCGCGCGAATCCCTCACTACACTGCACAGACCCGGCAGTCGCGTCGGTCCTAGAACAACAAGAGCGGAGTCGCCATGAAATCCTTTACCCCCGAAATGATCGACGAGCTGGAAATCCTCGCCCTGTACAACCTGGACAACCATCAGGAAGGCCTCAAGGTCCACAACAACGCCTCGTTCAAGGCCCAGGGCGCCATCACCCGCCTGCACCAGAAGGGCCTGGTCAGCCAGGCCGACGGCGGCTACCTGACCAGCCTGGGCATCGATGCCGCCGAACACGCCCAGGCCCTGCTGACCATACTCAGCGCCAGCAAGACGCCCGCCTAGGCATAATCCTTCGCCCGCCGCCCTACAATTTCGAGCCCGGCGGGCGATATAGCGTCAGGCACTGCAGTGGATGCGCGCCGCTGATAGGCTTGCCCCACTCCCCGTAGAGCTCGAGCATGACGCGCACTCAGGAAATCCGCCCGGACATCGACGACGGCATCGACCGCAAGGTGCTGGCGCAGCTGCGCGCGCGCTTCCTGCAGATCAACCAGGGTCGCCTGCAGCGCGCCATGCAGGGCCTGTCGACGCGCCAGCAACTGGTGCTCAAGCTGCTGCCGCTGCTGCTGCACGTCAACCATCCGCTGCTGCCGGGCTACGTGTCGGCCAGCGCGCCGGCCGGCCTGAGCGGCTTCGAGCCGGACGACGAGGTGCTCGCCGAGGTGCAGCGCCTGACCCGCTCCTTCGCCTACAAGCCGCGCCGCGGCCAGGGCGCCGCACCGCTGCACGGCCTGTTCCTGATGGGCAGCCTGGGCACGGTGGCACAGGCCGAGCAGAGCGACATGGACCTGTGGCTATGCCACTCGCCCAATCTCACTGCGCAGGAGCTGCAGGAGCTGCGCAAGAAGTGCGACCAGCTGGAGAGCTGGGCCGCCACCCAGGGCGCCGAGGTGCACGTGTTCCTGGTCGATCCGCTGCGCTTCGCCCAGGGCGCGCGCGAGGCGCAACTGACCTCCGACGACTGCGGCACCACCCAGCACTACCTGCTGCTCGACGAGTTCTACCGCACGGCGATCTGGCTCGGCGGGCGCACGCCGATCTGGTGGCTGGTGCCGGTGTATGAAGAGCCGCGCTACCACGACTACTGCAGCACCCTGCTGAGCAAGCGTTTCGTGCGCGCCGAGGACGTGCTCGACCTCGGCCACCTGGCGCACATTCCGCCTGAAGAGTTCATCGGCGCCGGCATGTGGCAGCTGTACAAGGGCATCGAGTCGCCCTACAAGTCGGTGCTCAAGCTGCTGCTCACCGAGGTCTACGCCAGCGAGCATCCCAAGGTCGAATGCCTGTCGCTGCGCTTCAAGCAGGCGGTGTTCGAGGGGCGCCTCGATTTGGACGAGCTCGACCCCTATATCGTGGTCTACCGCCGCCTGGAGGAATACCTCGGCGCGCGCGGCGACCGCGAACGCCTGGAGTTGGTGCGGCGCTGCCTGTACCTGAAGGTGAACAAGAAGATCAGCCGGCCGCCGGCTCGCGGCCGCGCCAAGAGCTGGCAGCGCCTGCTGCTCGAGCGCCTGACCGGTGCCTGGAGCTGGAACGCACGCCAGCTCGGCCTGCTCGACAGCCGCAGCCAGTGGAAGGTGCGCCAGGTCGTCGCCGAGCGCCGCGTGCTGGTCAACGAGCTGACCTACAGCTATCGCTTCCTCTCCCAGTTCGCCCGCAGCGCGCAGGCCGGCAGCTCGCTGAACAGCCGCGATCTCAACGTGCTGGGACGGCGCCTGTACGCCGCCTTCGAGCGCAAGGCCGGCAAGGTCGAGTTCATCAACCCGGGCATCGCCCCGGACCTGGCCGAGGACACCCTGACCCTGGTCCAGCACGCCAACCCGGAATCGCCCGATGACTCTCAGTGGGCCCTGTTCAATGGCAGCCTGGGCGCCCAGGAGTGGCCGGACTTCGCCCCGCTGAAGCGTTCACGCGCGCTGGTCGAACTGCTCGCCTGGTGCCACCGCAACGGCGTGATCGACGCCAGCACGCGACTGTCGCTGCATCCCGGCGCCAGCGATCTCACCGAGTTCGAGCTGACCCACCTGATCGCCAGCCTGCAGCAGAGCTTTCCCCTGCCGCTGCCCGGCGTGGAGGAAGCCGCGCTGCTGCGCGCCAGCCGGCCCAGCCAGGTGCTGCTGCTGGTCAATGTCGGCGTCGACCCGCTGCCGCAGCACAGCCAGATGAACCTGCACATGACCAGCGGGCGCACCGACGCGCTGGGCTACTCCGGGGTGCGCGAGAACCTGGTACTGACCCTCGATCAGGTCGTGCTCAACAGCTGGAACGAGCTGCAGGTCAGCCGCTACGACGGCAGCGACGCCCTGCTCGACTGCCTGCGCGACCTGCTCAACAGCCTGCCGCCGGACGGCGCCTCGCCGAAGGTGCAGGTGCGCTGCTTCTGTCGCAACCGCGCGACGACGATCGCCGAACGGGTCGAGGAACTGCTGCGCGACCTGCTCGCCGCCTATGCCGAGGGGCGCCAGGCGCGCTACCTGCTGCAGGTGCGCCAGCACTACCATGTGCTGCAGCTGACGCCAGGCCAGGTCAACCACGCCGCGCTCGGCGACCTGCCGGCGCTGATCGAGCACCTCGGCGCCGAGCAGGAGCTGTACAGCCCGCTGCATCTGGATCGCCACGCGCTGGAGGGCGACGACCTGGCGCTGATCCTGCCCATGGGCCGGCCCGACTGCATCCAGCTGTTCTATCGCCTGCACGAGAGCGGCGGCGAGGCCGAGCTGACCCTGCTCGATGAATACAACGCGCTGTGGCGCCGGCGCCTGCCGTTTCGCGACGAGCAAAGCCTGCTCACCCCGCTGCAGCGCTTCCTGCAGTCGCTGCTGTACCGACGCAACGCCATGCTGCCGCTGGACAGCGCGGACGCCCGGCCGATGCCGGAGGTTCTCTACTATCAGCTGCTGCCCGACGCGCCGCTGCGTGCGCAGCGCCTGGAACGCCGGCCGCCGCCGCAGGCGCCGGTCAGCCATCCGTTCTACGACGTGCAGGCGATCCTCGAGCCGGGCGACGGTCGGCAGGCGCACGTCAGCCTGTACTGCAACCACCGCGAGTTCTCCGAACTGGAGTACGGCCGCGAGCTGTACCGCGCCGTGGCCCGGCACATCCTCGCCCAGCGTGCCGGCGGCGAACGCTACCCCTGCTACATCACCGACCTCGACCTGTCCGCCGTGCTCGCCGGCCAGCAGGCGCAGACCGTGCATTACCTGCGCTACAAGAGCGAACTGGAGGACGCACTGAACGCGGCGCTGCAGCAGGCCTAACTAGCCGCGCATCGGCGCATCGGGATTGTGCAAGGCATACAGATAGCAGTCGGCCATGCTGTGGTTGGCGACCACGCCCGCATAGCTGGCGGAGAAGGTCACCGGCAGACCGAGATGCTGGTACAGCCAGCCATCGCTGTCGGCCGGCGGCACCTCGGGCACCAGATCGCTGTCGTTGACCAGGCGGTAGGTCGGCACCGCCAGCCCGTTGTAGTAGTCGGCGAACGCCGGCGATGCCAGGCGCGGGCTGGCGAAGTTGTAGTGCTGCAGGGCGAGCGATGGCCAGCGCCGACGCAGGTCCGGCACCGCCAGACTGCTCAGGGCGCAGCCGAGACTGTGGCCGCAGGCCCAGAGCGCGGCCTGCGGCTGCAGGTCGTCCAGCGCCAGCAGCGCCTGGTCGCGCAGGGACCGGTAGAGCTTGAGAAAGCCGTCGTGCACCAGGCCGCTGCCGGCCTGCCAGGGGTAGTCGCGCTGGTCCAGGTCGAGGTCGTCGAGCCAGTCCTGCAGCGACTCGGTACCGCGGAACACCAGGTAACAGTCGCCCTGCGGATCGCGAGCGGCGGAGCCGAATGGCTCCGACTCGTTGCGCACGTACCACTCGCTGAGGATGCTCCAGATGGGCGCGGAAAACTGCCAGCCGGCCAGTTGCGGCCGCTGCCAGTGAAAATGCTCGGGATTGCGCGGGCGCTGCTGCGCCAGCCACTGCGCGTACTGATCGTAGGCGAGCAGCACCAGTTCGGCGCAGCGCAGCGCACGCGGCAGCTGGTAGGTGGGTGGGAAGTACAGGGGCAGACTGGACATGGCGAGGCCTCCTTGCCATTGCGGGGAGGCCTCACTCTAGCAGGCTGTTGAAAAACTACCTACGTTGCCATTGCTGCGTTAAAAACAGGCTCGGCAGGCCGCTTGCGGCCAACGCACTTCAGTGCGGCCCGAAGGGCGAGCGAAGCGAGTACTGCTCATTTACAGCTCGTAAAGTCGAGCGCGACTCCGACCGGTCCTCGCCTGTTTTTGCGGGGCCGCCATCGGTATTGCACTGGCTACCTCGGCTCGGGCTTCCTGCGTCGCTCTACCTCCTGCATCCATGCAGTCGTCGCCTACGTTTTTCAACGGCCTGCCAGCTCAGCCGGGGCGGCGCCGCCGCCTCGTGGTCAGCGGTCGTATTCGCCCGCCGCCTCCGGCTGGTACTCCACCGCCAGCAGGGTCAGCTTGAGCTGCTTGCCGCCCGGCGCCGGCCAGTCGATGTGCTGGCCCACGGACAGGCCGAGCAACGCGCTGCCGACCGGCGCGAGGATGCTGACCCGGCCTTCGCCGCCGGCGTCCTGCGGGTAGACCAGGGTCAGGTGGTAGTCCTTGCCGCTGCTTTCCTCGCGGCAATGCACGCGCGAGTTCATGGTCACCACCCCGGCCGGCACCTCGTCGTGCCCGACCACCTCGGCACGGTCCAGTTCGGCCTGCAGCGCGGCGGCGCCGGGACCGAAATCCTCCAGGCTGTCGAGCAGACGCTCCAGACGCTGCAGGTCGAGACGGGTGATGGTGATAGCGGGCGTGTTGCTCATGATGGCGGCCTGACTCCTCGTGCGGGACGCAGAAAAAGCAAAACCCCGCCCGAAGGCGGGGTTCAGCAGAATGTCGTACCGACCCTAACACAGCCAGACGAATAAACAAGACCAGCCGGTCAGGGCGCCGTCTTGCGCTGATGCAGGCGCCGTTCGGCCTCGCGGCAGATCTGCCGGCGCCGTTCGCTGTCGGCCGCGCCCCAGTCGAGGATGTCCTGCAGGGTGCGGCCGCAGCCGAGGCAGATGTCGGCGGCGTCCAGGCAGCACTGCCGGCGACAGGGCGAGGCCGGCGGCACGGGTTCAGAGCTCATCGAACTCCAGCTCGGCGCCGCACTGCTCGAGGGTGATGCGCACCAGCATCTCGCCGAGCAGTTCGTCGCTGCTGTCGCAGATCCAGCGCCCCGCGGCCTCGTCGTAGTCGAAGTGGAAGCCACCGGAACGCGCGGCCAGCCACAGCTGGCGAATCGGCTCCTGGCGGCTGAAGATCAGCTGGCTGCCGTTGTCGAAACGCACGGTGAGCACGCCGGCGCTGTTCTCCAGGTCGACGTCCAGACCGCTGTCGTCAAAGATGTCTTCCAGCGCCTGCTGGGTGGCATCGACCAGGTCGTGGAAGCGGGCTTCGCTCAGGCTCATCGGGGTGTCCTCACAAGGTGCAGCGACTGCAGAAAAATAGGCGAAAACGCCAGACCGGGGTAGCCGGCCTAGCCAAGAAGGTGGCGACGGTACTCGCCAGGACTCCCTCCCGTCCAGCGGCGAAAGGCGCGCGCCAGCGAACCGGGCTCGCCGAAGCCGACCAGAAAGGCGATCTCCGCCAGCTCCAGCGCCGGGTCGCGCAGGTAGTGCAGCGCCAGTTGCTGGCGGGTCTCGTCGACCAGCTGGCTGAACGACAGGCCGCCCTCGCGCAGGCGCCGCTGCAGGGTACGCGGGCTGAGCGCCAGGGCGCTGGCGATGGCCTGCAGATCCGGCCCCCGCTCGGGCAGCTGGCGCACCAGCTCCAGCCGCGCGCGATCCAGCACGCTGCGGCCCTGGCGCAGTTCGCCGAGCAGGCGCTCGGCGTAGGCGTCGAGCATCAGCCGCACCTGGGCGTCGGCCTGGCCCAGCGGCGCCGCCAGCAGGCGCCTTGGAAACACCAGGGCGTTGTCGGCCTGCTCGAACAGCAGCGGGCAGCGGAAGATGCGCTCATGCTCGGCGGTATCGGCCGGCGCCGGATGCTGGAAGCGCACCTCGGTGGGCGGGATGTCCAGGCCGCTGATCCAGCGGCCGAAGCTGACCCAGCCGGCCAGGGTCTCCTCGCTCAGCTGGCGTTGCTGCTGCGCCAGCAGCGGCTGCCAGCTGAGCGCCACCAGCGCCTCGCAGCCGGGGCGCGGCGGCTCGTCGGCGAGGTCGACCTGGCCGAGGTTGCCGACCAGGGCGGCGTAGCGCGCCTGGCGGTGGAGGGCGTCGGCCAGGGTCGCGCAGCTCATGAGCAGGTAGCCGAGCACGCCGTAGTAGCCGGGACGCACCGCCTCGCCCAGGTGGAGGCCGAGGCAGTCGTCGCCGCTGCGCCGCACGCCCTCGCCGAGCAGGCTCAGGTAGACGCCGGCGGCGATGCGCTGCTCACGCTGGGCCAGCAGCTCGGGCGTCAGCCGGGCGTGGCCGAGCAGCACGGCCGGGGCGATGCCCTGGCGCTGCAGGTGATCGACCAGGCCCTGCAGGTAGGCCACCGAAACCGAGCCGGCCAGCGTGGCGGGATTGTCCATCGAGCCTCCTTGAACAGCCGGGCCTGCCGACCCGGGGCATCGGCGGAGGCCGCGCGAGGCGGCCATGAGCCCCGCCGGACGGGCGCCTGGCGCATAGGCAAGGTGGCGGGGGGTCGGTATACTCCGACGCAATTCACGCTTATTTCAAGGACCTCCCCATGAAGCGACTGACCCTCGCGCTCCTTGCCGCCGTCTGCCTGCTGGCCGGCTGCGGACAGAAAGGCCCGCTGTACCTGCCAGGCGACGACGACGCCAGCAACAGCCGAGACCGTTTCGAACTCTGAAGGAGCACCCCATGGAAGCCTTTACCTACCGCGACGGCGAGCTGTTCGCGGAAGGTGTCGCCTTGTCCGCGCTGGCCCAGCGCTTCGGCACACCGACCTACGTCTACTCGCGCGCCCATATCGAGGCGCAGTACCACGCCTACGCCGATGCCCTGGCCGGCCTGCCGCACCTGGTCTGCTTCGCCGTCAAGGCCAACTCCAACCTCGGCGTGCTCAATGTCCTGGTGCGCCTCGGCGCCGGTTTCGACATCGTCTCGCGCGGCGAGCTGGAGCGCGTCCTGGCCGCCGGCGGCGAACCCGGCCGCATCGTCTTCTCCGGCGTCGGCAAGAGCCGCGACGACATGCGCCGCGCCCTGGAAGTCGGCGTGCACTGCTTCAACGTCGAATCCAGCGTCGAGCTGGAACGCCTGCAGCAGGTCGCCGCGGAACTGGGCGTCAAGGCGCCGGTGTCGCTGCGGGTCAACCCGGACGTGGACGCCGGCACCCACCCCTACATCTCCACCGGGCTGAAGGAAAACAAGTTCGGCATCGACATCGAGCAGGCCGAGGCGGTCTACGCCCGCGCCGCCGAGCTGGACAACCTGGAAGTGATTGGCGTCGACTGCCATATCGGCTCGCAGCTGACCGCTCTCGAACCCTTCCTTGATGCCCTGGATCGCCTGCTGCTGCTGGTCGACAAGCTGGCCGCGCGCGGCATCCACATCCGCCATCTGGACCTGGGCGGCGGCCTCGGCGTGCAGTACCGCGACGAGCAGCCGCCGTTGGCCGGCGACTACATCAAGGCCGTGCGCGAGCGCATCAAGGGCCGCGACCTGGCCCTGGTGTTCGAGCCGGGCCGTTTCATCGTGGCCAATGCCGGCGTGCTGCTGACCCGTGTGGAATACCTCAAGCACACCGAGCACAAGGACTTCGCCATCGTCGATGCGGCGATGAACGACCTGATCCGCCCGGCGCTGTACCAGGCCTGGATGGACGTCTCGCCGGTGCAGCCGCGCGCCGGTGAGCCGCGCGACTACGACCTGGTCGGGCCGATCTGCGAGACCGGCGACTTCCTCGCCAAGGACCGCCAGCTGGTGCTGGCCGAAGGCGATCTGCTGGCGGTGCGTTCGGCCGGCGCCTACGGCTTCGTCATGAGTTCCAACTACAACACCCGCGGCCGTGCCGCCGAGGTGGTGGTGGACGGCGAGCAGGCCTTCGAGGTGCGCCGCCGCGAAACCCTCCCCGAGCTCTACGCCGGCGAAAGCCTGCTGCCGAGCTGAGGGCGCCGCCATGCTATTGCGCTTCACCAAGATGCACGGCCTGGGCAACGACTTCATGGTCCTCGACCTGATCAGCCAGCACGCCCACGTGCAGCCCAAGCACGCCAAGCAGTGGGGCGATCGCCACACCGGCGTCGGCTTCGACCAGTTGCTGATCGTCGAGCCGCCGAGCCACCCGGACGTCGACTTCCGCTACCGCATCTTCAACGCCGACGGCTCCGAGGTGGAGCAGTGCGGCAACGGCGCGCGCTGCTTCGCCCGCTTCGTGCTGGACAAGCGCCTGACCACCAAGAAGGTGATCCGCGTCGAGACCAAGAGCGGCGTGATCGAGCTGCGCGTGCACAACGACGGCCAGGTCTGCGTGAACATGGGCGCGCCGCGTCTGGAGCCGGCGCAGGTGCCGTTCCAGGCCGAACAGGCGGCGCTGAGCTACCAGGTCGAGGTGGAGGGCGAGACGGTGGAGCTGGCCGCATTGTCCATGGGCAACCCGCATGCCGTGCTGCGGGTCGACAGCGTCGACAGCGCGCCGGTGCATACGCTCGGGCCGAAGCTGGAACACCATGCGCGCTTTCCGCAGCGGGTCAACGTCGGCTTCCTCCAGGTGCTCGATCGCAAGCACGCGCGCCTGCGCGTGTGGGAGCGCGGCGCCGGCGAGACCCAGGCCTGCGGCACCGGCGCCTGCGCCGCCGCGGTCGCGGCGATCCGCCAGGGCTGGATGGATTCGCCGGTGCAACTGGAGCTGCCGGGCGGCCGGCTGTCCATCGAGTGGGCAGGTGAGGGTCAGCCGGTTATGATGACCGGGCCCGCTGCACGCGTATACGAAGGACAGGTTCGCCTATGACTGACCAGCAGGACTCCTCCAAGCCGCTCGACTCGGAAACGGTCGCCGCCTACCTGCGCCTGCATCCGGAATTCTTCATCGACCATGAAGAACTGATCCCCGAGCTGCGCATCCCGCACCAGCCCGGCAACGCCGTGTCGCTGGTCGAGCGCCAGGTCAAGCTGCTGCGCGAGCGCAACATCGAGATGCGCCACCGCCTCGGCCAACTGATGGACGTGGCCCGCGACAACGATCGCCTGTTCGACAAGACCCGCCGCCTGGTGCTCGACCTGCTCGACGCCGGCAGCCTGGAGGAAGTGGTCGGCGCGGTGGAAGACAGCCTGCGCCACGAGTTCCAGGTGCCCTTCGTCGGCCTGATCCTGTTCAGCGACGGCAAGCTGCCGGTGGGCCGCTCGGCCAGCCTGGCCGAGGCGCATCAGCAGATCGGCGGCCTGCTCAGCGGCGGCAAGACCATCTGCGGCGTGCTGCGCCCGCACGAGCTGGAGTTCCTGTTCGGCAAGGACGAGGCGGCCCAGGTCGGCTCGGCCGCCGTGGTCTCGCTCAATCACCAGGGTCTGCATGGCGTGCTGGCCATCGGTAGCGTCGATCCGCAGCATTACAAGAGCTCGCTGGGCACCCTGTTCCTCGGCTATATCGCCGAAGTGCTGGCCCGCGTGCTGCCGGGCTTCGCCACGCCGCTGCGCTCGGTACGCTAAACCTGTAGGGTGGATGAGGCTTTTTCCATCCACCACCCCAGGTGGAAGCGCTGCTCGGTTTCCACCGATGCCGGAGCCTGAAGCGTGAAGCTTGCCGCCGACCTGGATGCCTATCTCGAATACCTGCGCCGCGAGCGCCAGGTGTCGGCGCATACGCTGGACGGCTATCGCCGCGACCTGGCCAAGCTGCTGGCCTTCTGCGAGGCGGAGGACCTGTACAACTGGGCCGCGCTGGATACCCGCAGCCTGCGCCGGCTGATCGCCCGCCTGCATGGCCAAGGCCTGGCCAGCCGCAGCCTGGCGCGCCTGCTCTCGGCCACCCGCGGCCTGTACCGCTACCTGCTGCGCGAGGGCCTGTGCCGCCACGATCCGGCCGCCGGTCTCAGCCCGCCCAAGCGCGAACGGCGCCTGCCGCGCACCCTCGATGCCGACCGCAGCGCCCAACTGCTCGACGGCGCGCTGGAGGACGACTTCATCGCCCGCCGCGACCAGGCCATGCTCGAGCTGTTCTATTCCTCCGGCCTGCGCCTGTCCGAACTGGTCGGCCTCGATCTCGACGGCCTCGACCTGGCCGCCGGCCTGGTGCGGGTGCGCGGCAAGGGCAACAAGGTGCGCGAGCTGCCGGTCGGGCGTATGGCGCGGCAGGCGCTGGAGCACTGGCTGGCGCTGCGCAAGCTGGCCCATCCCGGCGATGGCGCGCTGTTCGTCAGCCAGCAGGGCCGCCGCCTCGGCGCCCGTGCGGTGCAGCTGCGGGTACGCCAGGCCGGCGTGCGCGAGCTTGGCCAGCACCTGCACCCGCATATGCTGCGCCACAGTTTCGCCAGCCATATGCTCGAATCATCCCAGGACCTGCGTGCGGTGCAGGAGCTGCTCGGCCACGCCGACATCGCCACCACGCAGATCTACACCCACCTGGATTTCCAGCACCTGGCCAAGGTCTACGACCAGGCCCATCCGCGCGCCAAGCGCAAAGGCGATTCCCAATGAGCATCAAGCTGATCACCTTCGATCTCGACGACACCCTGTGGGACGTGACCCCGGTGATGCAGGACGCCGAGGCGGCGCTGCGCAACTGGCTGGCGCTGCACGCGCCGCGCCTGGGCGCGGTGCCGGTGGAGCATCTGTGGCAGATCCGCAGCGGCCTGCTCGATGTCGAACCCATGCTCAAGCACCGCCTCAGCGAGCTGCGCCGGCGCATCCTGTTCCATGCCCTGGAAGGCGCGGGCTATTCGCAGAACGAGTCCCTGGCGCTGGCCGAGGCCGGCTTCCAGGTGTTCCTCAATGCGCGCCATCAGGTCGAGCTGTTCGCCGAGGTGCATCCGACCCTGGAACTGCTGGCCGAGCGCTTCCAGCTCGGGGTGATCACCAACGGCAACGCCGATGTGCGTCGCCTGGGGCTTTCCGAGTACTTCCAGTTCGCCCTGTGCGCCGAGGAGCTGGGCGTCGGCAAGCCCGACCCCAAGCCGTTTCTGGAGGCGCTGCAGCGCGCGGGGGTGCGGGCCGAGCATGCGGTGCATATCGGCGATCATCCCAGCGACGACATCGCCGGCGCCCAGGCCGCGGGCCTGCGCGCGATCTGGTTCAACCCGCAGGGCCTGAGCTGGCAGGCCGAGACCCGCCCGGACGGCGAGATCGGCAGCCTGGCCGAACTGCCGGCGCTGCTCGCCAACTGGTCGTAAGCGCCGCGCTCAGGCCTTGGCCGGCGCGGCGTCCTCGAAGCGGTCGACCCGGCGCAGGCTCTTGAAGCCGAGCAGCCAGCCGCCGGTCACCGTCAGGGTGCAGGCGCAGCCGAGCAGCGCCGCCGGCACCGCGCCGAACCAGGCGGCGCTGGTGCCGGCACGGAACTCGCCGAGCTCGTTGGACGAGCCGATGAACAGCATGTTCACCGCGTTGACCCGCCCGCGCATGGCGTCCGGGGTGGAGAACTGGATCAGCGAGGAGCGGATGTACATGCTCACCATGTCCGCGCCGCCGGCCACCGCCAGCGCGGCGAAGGACAGCCAGAACAGGCTGGACAGGGCGAATACCAGGTTGGCCAGGCCGAACAGCGCCACCGCGGCGAACATCACCAGGCCGACGTGGCGGTTGAACGGCCTCATGCTCAGGTACAGGCCCACCGCCACCTCGCCCACGGCCATGGCGCTGCGCAGCAGGCCGAGGCCGGTCGGGCCGACCTCCAGCACCTCCTGCGCGTAGATCGGCAGCAGCGCCACCACGCCGCCGAGCAGCACGGCGAACAGATCCAGGGAAATGGTGCCGAGGATAATCGGCCGCGAGCGGATGAAGCCGATACCGGCGGTGAAGCGCGCCCAGGCGCTGGTCTCCAGCGCCTGCATCGGCTGCGCATAACGCACCGGCACCAGCGGCAGCAGGGCCGCGCCGGCGAGAAAGCCGAGCAGGCAGGTCGAATAGGTCAGCCCACCGCCGCCGATGGCGTACAGGGCGCCGCCGAGCACAGGGCCGGAAATGGTCGCGGCGCGCATGATCATGCTGTTGGCGGCGATCGCCGCGGCCAGGCGCTCGCGCGGCACGATCTGCGGCAGCAGGCTGGACAGCGCCGGGCCGGTGAAGGCGCGGGCGCAGCCGTAGAACACCAGTACCGCGTAATACCAGGTGATCGGCGCCTCGCTCAGCGACAGCCCCAGCAGCGCCGCGGCGCACAGGCCCTCGGCCAGCCAGCTGAGCATGAGGATCAGCCTGCGGTCGAAGCGGTCGATCAGATCGCCCGCCGGCAGCAACAGCAGCAGCATCGGCACGAACTGCGCCAGGCCGACGTAGGCCAGCGCCAGCGGATCGCGGGTGATGTCGTAGACCTGCCAGGCCACCACCACGGCCTGGATCTGCACGGCGAATACCGCCAGCAGGCGGGCGGCGAGGAACGGCAAAAAGCCGGGAAGACGGTAGACGGAAGCAGCGGACACGGTGCGAACCTCGAGGCATGACCGGCCGGTTCCGGTCGCGGTGAGCCGGCCAATCTAAGGCAAAGCGCAGGAGCCGGGCAAACCGGCGAACAGGCTGTTGCGCGGGTTGCGCCATGGCAAGGCACCCGCCCTACGCATCGTCATGCAAAGGCGCGGTGAGCCGTAGGGTGGATGTCGCTCTTCACATCCACCATTTCCATGCTGGATCGATAAGATCGCCTGCTCGCGGCTTAAGCCCCTCCCACAGGTGCGCTAGCGGCGGCCAACAGCCCATCTATTCCGACCGGCCAGGAGCGGGTTTAATGCCTTTATTTGCCGGACCATTGCCATGCCCCTGAGCCCAGATGAACTCGCCCGGATCAGCGCCCTGACCCTGGCCCATTACCAGGACAACGCCGAAGACTTTCGCGAAGGCACCCGCGACCACGACGTCAGCCAGAACGTCACCGCGCTGCTGCGCCATATCCGGGCCGAGCCGCCCTACCAGATTCTCGACTTCGGCTGCGGACCGGGGCGCGACCTGCGCACCTTCGCCGCCCTCGGCCACCAGCCGGTCGGCCTCGACGGCTGCCCGCGCTTCGTCGAGATGGCCCGCGCGGACAGCGGCTGCGAGGTCTGGCTGCAGGATTTCCTCGCCCTCGAGCTGCCGAGCGCGCGGTTCGACGGCATCTTCGCCAACGCCAGTCTGTTCCACGTGCCGGACCAGCAGTTGCCGCGCGTGCTCGGCCAGCTGCATGCCACGCTCAAGCCGGGCGGCGTGCTGCTGAGCTCCAACCCGCGCGGCGACAACCAGGAAGGCTGGAACGGCCCGCGCTATGGCGCCTACCACGACCTGGCGCACTGGCGCGCGCGACTCGCGGCGGCCGGCTTCGTCGAACTGGAGCACTATTACCGCCCGGCCGGCCTGCCACGCGAGCAGCAGCCCTGGCTGGCCAGCGTGTGGCGACGCACTTGACTTGAGGGTCAGCCAATGGCCAAGATGCCGGCCATCCCTCAAGCCCAGACGCCGGGGCAGACCGCCCATGGCGACTGCGCAGGCCTGGCGCTATATAGAAAACTAAACAACGCTACGGAGACCCTATGCTCGACGCTCGCCCTCTGCTGCTCGCCCTGTTCCTCGTCGGCGCCGCACCGGCGCTGGCCGAGGAAGTGAAGGTCGCCGTCGCCGCCAATTTCACCGCGCCGATTCAGGCCATCGCACCCGAATTCGAGAAAGCCACCGGCCACAAGCTGGTCGCCGCCTACGGCGCCACCGGCCAGTTCTATGCGCAGATCAGGAACGGCGCGCCGTTCGACCTGTTGCTGGCCGCCGACGACAGCACCCCGGCCCGGCTGGAAAGCGAAGGCGCCGGCGTGCCCGGCTCGCGCTTCACCTACGCCGTCGGCAGCCTGGTACTGTGGTCGGCCGACGCCAACACCCTCGACGGCAGCGATGCCGCCTTGCGCGCCGGTCAATTCAAGCACCTGGCCATCGCCAACCCCAAGGCCGCGCCCTACGGTCTGGCCGCCATCCAGACGCTGGAAAAGCTGGGCCTGCGCGAGGCGCTCGAGGGCAAGCTGGTGGAAGGCCAGAGCATCACCCAGACCCACCAGTTCGTCGCCACCAGCAACGCCGAACTGGGTTTCGTCGCCCTGTCGCAGGTGTACCGGGACGGCCAGATCGCCAGCGGCTCGGCCTGGATAGTGCCGCAGGCACTGCACGAGCCGATCAGGCAGGATGCGCTGATCCTCAAGCGAGGCGCCGACAACCCAGCCGCCGCCGCGCTGCTGGACTACCTCAAGAGTCCGCAGGCCGCCGCGATCATTCAATCCTTTGGCTACCAACGCTAGGCCGCCGCATGCCGCTGACCCGAGCCGACCTCGACGCCGTCCTCCTGACCCTGCAGTTGGCCTCGCTGACCACCGTCCTCCTGCTGCTGATCGGCACCCCCATCGCCTGGTGGCTGGCGCGCACCCGCTCGCGCCTGAAGCAGCCGGTCGGCGCCGTGGTCGCCCTGCCGCTGGTACTGCCGCCGACGGTGATCGGCTTCTACCTGTTGGTCGCCATGGGCCCCAACGGCTTTATCGGCCAGCTGACCCAGAGCCTCGGCTTGGGCACCTTCACCTTCAGCTTCACCGGCCTGGTGATCGCCTCGGTGTTCTACTCGCTGCCCTTCGTCGTGCAGCCGCTGCAGAACGCCTTCGAGGCCATCGGCCGCGGCCCGCTGGAGGCCGCCGCGACCCTGCGCGCCGGCGCCTGGGACGCCTTCTTCAGCGTGGTGCTGCCGCTGGCCAGGCCCGGCATCGTCACCGCCGCCGTGCTCGGCTTCGCCCATACCGTCGGCGAGTTCGGCGTGGTGCTGATGATCGGCGGCAATATCCCCGGCAAGACCCAGGTGGCTTCGGTGCAGATCTACAACCACGTGGAAACGATGAATTACGCCCAGGCTCACTGGCTGGCCGGCGGCATGGTGGCGTTCTCCTTTATCGTGCTGCTCGCGCTCTACGCCGGGCGCGCCGGCAAGACGAGGCTGTGGTGATGCTCGGTTTCGCCAAGGCCTCGGCCCCCGCCGTGACGGACGACGGCCGCATTCGCGCACGTTTTCTCCTCGAGCATCCGGGCTTTCGCCTGGACCTCGACCTCGACCTGCCGGCGCGCGGCGTCAGCGCCCTGTTCGGCCACTCCGGCTCGGGCAAGACCAGCTGCCTGCGCTGCTTCGCCGGTCTGGAACGACCGCAGCAAGGCTATCTGCAGGTGGCCGGTGAGCTGTGGCAGGACAGCGCCAGCGGCCACTTCCTGCCGGCGCATAAGCGCGCCATCGGCTACGTGTTCCAGGACGCCAACCTGTTCCCCCACCTTAGCGTGCGGCGCAACCTGGAGTACGGCCAGCGGCGCATTCCCGCCGCCGCGCGCAAGGTGGCGCTGGAGCAGGCGCTGGAGCTGCTCGGCATCGGCCATCTGCTCGAACGCCTGCCGCACAGCCTGTCCGGCGGCGAACGCCAGCGCGTCGGCATCGCCCGCGCCCTGCTGACCAGCCCGCGCCTGCTGCTGATGGACGAGCCGCTGGCTTCGCTCGATCTCAAGCGCAAGCTGGAGGTGCTGCCCTATCTGGAGCGCCTGCACCAGGAGCTGGAGATTCCCGTGCTCTACGTCAGCCACGCGCCGGACGAGGTGGCGCGCCTGGCCGACCACCTGGTGCTGCTCGACGACGGCCGGGTGCGTGCCAGCGGCCCGCTCAAGGAAACCCTGCTGCGCGCCGACCTGCCCTTCGCCCTGGAGGACGACGCCGAGGCGGTGATCGACGGCCGGGTCAGCGGCCACGACGCCGCCTACCAGCTGCTGGAACTGAGCCTGCCCGGCAGCGACGCGCGCCTGCGCCTTCCGCACGGCCCGCTGCCGAGCGGGCACGGGGTGCGGGTGAAGATCAAGGCGCGCGACGTCAGCCTCGGCCTGCAGCGCGCCGAGGGCAGCAGCCTGCTCAACCTGCTGCCGGTGACGGTGGACGACTGGCGCGCCCTCGACGCCCAGGTGCTGCTGACCCTGCGCCTGGGCGAGCAGCGCCTGCTGGCGCGGATCACCCGCTACTCCTTCGACCAGCTCGGCATCCAGGCCGGCCAGGCGCTGTGGGCGCAGGTGAAATCGGTGTCGCTGCTCGCGCCGTAGGTGGGGCTGAGGAGCCTGCGACTAAGTCCAACGGCTGGGCTGGATCGCCAGGCGGAGGGAGCGTCGAGCGAAGAGCCGCGGATCGCCGGGCGGAGTGCGGCGCACTCCCTGTTGGGCTTCGCTGCGCTCAGCGCCAACCTACACCCCCGAACCGGCCAGTTCGCCGGAAAGCCCGGTGCGCACGGCCTGGGCGGCCCCGCGACACCCTAGGAGATGCCCGGTAGCTGCAGGTGCTGCGGCCCGATCTCGGCGCTGCCGGCCAGCAGCAGGGCGAAGTGGATGACGTTCTCCAGCTCGCGGGTGTTGCCCGGCCAGCTGTGCGCCTCCAGCACGCTCTGCGCTGCGGGGCTGATCGGCGGGATCGCCAGGCCCAGGCGCTGGGCATGGCTGCCGAGGAAATACTCGGCCAGCGGCAGGATGTCGCCGACCCGCTGGCGCAGCGCCGGCAGCTCGAGCAGGCCGTCGCCCAGGTAGGCGTACAGGCGCTCGTCGAAGGTGCCGGCGGCCACCGCGCGGGCCAGGTCGATGCTGCTGGCCGCCACCAGCCTGACGTCCACCGGCAACGCCTGGCCGGCGCCGACGCGGTACAGCTCGCGGGTTTCCAGCGCGGCGAGCAGCTTGCCCTGCAGCGGCCGCGGCAGGTCGGCGATCTCGTCCAGGTAGAGCGTGCCGCCGTTGGCCGAGCCGAACCAGCCGGCGCGGCTGCTGGCGCCGCCGACATGGGCGCCGGCGACGTGACCGAACAGCTCGGCCTCGCCCCATTGCGGGCTGATGGCGCCGCCGCTCATCGCCACGAACAGGCCGCCGCGCTCGCTGTGGCGGTGGATGTAGCGGGCCAGCAGCTCCTTGCCGGTGCCGGTCTCGCCGCGGATCAGCAGCGCCTGATTGCCCGGCGCCAGGGCCTCGGCGCGCTCGCGCAGCTGGCGCGAGCGCGGGTCGACGAACACCAGCGCCTTGGCGCGGATGCTCAGCGGGCTCTTGTCGACCTCGGCGAAGGTCAGGGCTGGCGAAATGTTCGACGAAAACGGCATGTCCTGGGGCTCCGGAACGGCGCCGCGCCGGGGCGCGGCCGGCGGGCGAATAAAACGGTTATGTCTGCGTTAGCGGTGCAGAGGTCCGTAGGGTGGGCTTTAGCCCACCAACGCTGCTCAGCGTGGGCTAATGCGGATCGCCGCCCGGCCCACCCGACAAGGCCCCGAGCGTTGCCTGGAGCGCCTAGCAACAGCTAACGCAGATACAGCCAATAAAAATGAGGCGGGCGGCTGCCTGGCCCGATCCCGCCTCGAAGAGGGTTTAGGGCTGACGAATCAGGCGCGCAACCGCGCCTGCTGCTCGATCCGGCCCTGCAGGCGATAGAGGTAGGCGAAGCCCTGCTCCCAGTGGCGATGCCCGGACTTGACGTTGATATGCCCGGCACCGGTGAGAATCGCCGCCTCGCTGCCCCACTGCCGGGCCAGCTCGAGAGCCCGCGCGGCGCTGGCCGCGGCGTCGTTGTCGGAGCCGATCAGCAGGCTGGGAAATGGCAGCGGGTCGCGCGGAATGGGCGCGAAGTTCTGCAGCGCTTCGGGGCAACCGGGCCGCTCGACATCGGCCGGCGCCACCAGCAAGGCGCCACGCACCCGGCGCAGCAGCTCGAGCGGCGCCTGCGCCGCCCAATGCGCCACGGTGACGCACCCCAGGCTGTGGGCGATGAGGATGGTCGGGCGCGGATCGGCCGCCACGGCCTGGTTCAGCGCCGCCACCCAATCGCCACGCCGGGGGTTGAGCCAGTCGGCCTGCTCTACTCGCGCGCTGTTCGGCAGGCTGCGCTGCCAATGGCTCTGCCAGTGCTCCTCGGGCGAGCCCTGCCAGCCCGGCAGGATCAGATAACGGATTGCTTCGCTGCCCATGACGGCGCCTCCTGAAGTCGAATGGCGCCAGTCTAGGCAGCATGGATCAACTCTAAAAAGAATAAGAATTTATTTACTTATTCCATAAACAAAATAAAACGCATCGCGCCTCTTATCTCCGAAAAGCATATAAATGTTCTTAAACAATATTTTTAAGAATATTTCGGCCTTTCTACTATCCGCTCCACGCCAGCGTCGGCCGCCCGCCGTCGTCGTGGCGAATCCGTCACAAGGAACCTGGAAATGACCGCGACGCCGAGCAACCTCGAAGGCCAGGACGACGCCAGCATCCTGCGCGAGATCCAGACCGCCCTGCAGGGTCTGAAATTCGGCTCGGTGGAAATCACCCTGCACAACGGCCAGGTGGTGCAGATCGAGCGCAAGGAAAAGTTTCGCCCGCAGCCGCCCGGCAACAAGAGCGCCTGAACCAAGCAAGCAGCCCGACTGGACCACCGGAGGGCGTGACCATGAGAAGCCACCAGCCATGAACACGCACCGCCACCGTTGCTGTCGTCCGCGAATGTGCGACTGACCGCCACGAACCAGAGCCAAGATAAAAATCCAGTTAGGAGCTGCACCATGTCCATCCGCCGTTTTGCCCTGGCCGCACTGGCCAGCGCACTCGTTATTACAGGGGTCGCCGGCCCCGCCGCCGCCCAGACCCTGCTCAACGTGTCCTACGACCCGACCCGTGAGCTCTACAGCGAATTCAACGCCGCCTTCAACCAGCACTGGCAGGCCCAGGGCAACGAGGCGGTGACCATCCAGCAGTCCCATGGCGGCTCGGGCAAGCAGGCCCGCGCAGTGATCGACGGCCTGCGCGCCGACGTGGTGACCCTGGCCCT
Source organism: Pseudomonas sp. SP16.1 (assembly GCF_052682975.1). Taxonomy (NCBI): domain Bacteria; kingdom Pseudomonadati; phylum Pseudomonadota; class Gammaproteobacteria; order Pseudomonadales; family Pseudomonadaceae; genus Pseudomonas; species Pseudomonas sp. SP16.1. The sequence continues at coordinate 4,731,568 of NZ_JBQYFZ010000001.1, read as the reverse complement.
GGCCGGCGACATCGACGAGCTGTACAAGCTCGGCAAGCTGATCCCGGAGAACTGGCAGGAGCGCCTGCCGGACGCCAGCACCCCCTACACCTCGACCATCGTGTTCCTGGTGCGCAAGGGCAACCCCGAAGGCATCAAGGACTGGGACGACCTGGTCAAGCCGGGCGTGGAAGTGATCACCCCCAACCCGAAGACCTCCGGCGGCGCGCGCTGGAACTTCCTCGCCGCCTGGGCCTACGCCCAGCAGAAGTACGGCAGCGAAGCCGAGGCCAAGGCCTTCACCGAGAAGCTCTACAAGAACGTCCCGGTGCTGGATACCGGGGCGCGCGGCTCGACCATCACCTTCGTCAACAACGGCATCGGCGACGTGCTGCTGGCCTGGGAGAACGAGGCCTTCCTGGCGCTCAAGGAAGAAGGTGGGGAGAACTTCGAGATCGTCGCGCCGTCGCTGTCGATCCTCGCCGAACCGCCGGTGAGCGTGGTCGATGCGAACGTCGACAAGAAGGGCACACGCCAGGTCGCCGAGGCTTACCTGAACTACCTGTACAGCGAGCAAGGCCAGCGCATCGCCGCCAAGCACTTCTACCGCCCGCGCAACCAGGCGATTGCCGCCGAGTTCGCCCAGCAGTTCCCGCAGCTCAAGCTGGTGACCATCGACGCTGACTTCGGCGGCTGGAAAACCGCGCAGCCGAAGTTCTTCAACGACGGCGGCGTGTTCGACCAGATCTACCAGGCCCAGTGATGCGCAAGGGTGGGTGGGGCTGAAGCCTGCCCACCCTTGGTTTGCTAGAGCGTTCCAACGCCAACCGATTTAAGGACAGGCCATGTCTCGCCGTACTTCCCCCGTCATACCCGGCTTCGGGCTGACGCTGGGTTACACCCTGGTGTACCTCAGCCTGTTGGTGCTGATTCCCCTGGGTGCCATGTTCGTCCACGCCGCCCAGCTCACCTGGGAACAGTTCTGGGCGATCATTTCCTCGCCACGCGTGCTGGCCGCCTTGAAGCTCAGCTTCGGCACCGCCTTGCTCGCCGCCGTGATCAACGGTGTGATCGGCACCCTGCTGGCCTGGGTGCTGGTGCGCTACCGCTTCCCCGGACGCAAGATCATCGAGGCGATGATCGACCTGCCGTTCGCCCTGCCCACCGCCGTTGCCGGTATCGCCCTGACCGCGCTCTATGCGCCCAACGGTTTGATCGGCCAGTTCGCCACGTCCCTGGGTTTCAAGATCGCCTACACCCCGCTGGGCATCACCCTGGCGCTGACCTTCGTCACCCTGCCCTTCGTGGTGCGCACCATCCAGCCGGTGCTGGCCGACATCCCCCGCGAGGTCGAGGAAGCCGCCGCCTGCCTGGGCGCCAAGCCGCTGCAGGTGGCCCGCCACGTGCTGCTGCCGGCACTGCTGCCGGCCTGGCTGACCGGCTTCGCCCTAGCCTTCGCCCGCGGCGTCGGCGAGTACGGATCCGTAATTTTTATAGCCGGCAATATGCCGATGAAGACCGAGATCCTGCCGCTGCTGATCATGGTGCAGCTGGACCAGTACAACTACGCCAGCGCCACCGCCATCGGCGTGATGATGCTGGTGGTGTCGTTCATCCTGCTGCTGCTGATCAACCTGCTGCAGCGCCGCATCAGCCGTTCCTGAGGAGCCGGGCATGACTTCCACGACCCTGACGGCCAGTGCCGTCAACAACGCCGCCCGTCGCGGCAACGCCCTGGGCCGGCGCCTGCTGATCCTGGCGGCCTGGCTGGTATTCGCCTTCTTCCTGCTGCTGCCGCTGTTGGTGGTGGCGAGCGAGGCGCTCAAGCAGGGCCTCGGTGTGTTCGTCGCCGCGATCCTCGAGCCCGATGCGATCAGCGCGCTGAAACTGACCCTGCTCGCCGTCGGTATCGCCGTGCCGCTCAACCTGGTGTTCGGCGTGGCCGCCGCCTGGTGCGTGAGCAAGTACGAGTTCCGCGGCAAGAGCCTCCTGGTGACCCTGATCGACCTGCCGTTCTCGGTGTCGCCGGTGATCGCCGGGCTGATCTACGTGCTGCTGTTCGGCGCCCAGGGCTTCTTCGGCCCCTGGCTGCGCGAGCACGGCATCCAGATCATCTTCGCCCTGCCGGGCATCGTCCTCGCCACCATCTTCGTCACCGTGCCCTTCGTCGCCCGCGAACTGATCCCGCTGATGCAGGAACAGGGCACCCAGGAAGAGGAGGCCGCGCGCCTGCTCGGCGCGGGTGGCTGGCAGATGTTCTGGCACGTGACCCTGCCCAACATCAAATGGGGCCTGATCTACGGCGTGGTGCTGTGCACCGCGCGGGCCATGGGCGAGTTCGGCGCGGTGTCGGTGGTGTCCGGGCATATCCGCGGCTACACCAACACCCTGCCGCTGCACGTCGAGATTCTCTACAACGAATACAACCACGTCGCCGCCTTCAGCGTGGCCAGCCTGCTGCTGTTGCTGGCGCTGCTGATCCTGCTGCTCAAGCAGTGGAGCGAGAGCCGCCTGAAAGCCCGCGAGGAATAACTTATGAGCATCGAAATCCGCAACGTCAGCAAACGCTTCAATGCCTTCCAGGCGCTGGACGACATCAACCTGAATATCCGCAGCGGCGAGCTGGTCGCCCTGCTCGGCCCGTCCGGCTGCGGCAAGACCACATTGCTGCGCATCATCGCCGGCCTGGAAACCCCGGACAGCGGCAGCATCCAGTTCCATGGCGAGGACGTCTCCAACCACGACGTGCGCGAGCGCAACGTCGGCTTCGTGTTCCAGCATTACGCGCTGTTCCGCCATATGACGGTATTCGACAACGTCGCCTTCGGCCTGCGCATGAAACCCAAGGGCCAGCGCCCGAGCGAGGAGGTGATCAAGCGCAAGGTCCACGAACTGCTCGACCTGGTGCAGCTCGACTGGCTCGGCGACCGCTACCCCGAACAGCTCTCCGGCGGCCAGCGCCAGCGCATCGCCCTGGCCCGCGCGCTGGCGGTGGAGCCGCGCGTGCTGCTGCTCGACGAGCCGTTCGGCGCCCTCGACGCCAAGGTGCGCAAGGAGCTGCGCCGCTGGCTGGCGCGCCTGCACGAAGACGTGCACCTGACTTCCGTGTTCGTCACCCACGACCAGGAAGAAGCCATGGAAGTGGCCGACCGCATCGTGGTGATGAACAAGGGCGTAATCGAGCAGATCGGCACGCCGGCGGAGGTCTACGAGTATCCGGCCAGCGATTTCGTCTACCACTTCTTGGGCGACGCCAACCGCCTCTACGTCGGCGGCGGCGATCATCACGTGCTGTTCCGCCCGCACGAGATCCACCTGGCGCGTCAGGCGGAGGCAGGCCACCAGGCCGGCGAGGTACGCGACATCCGCCCGCTCGGCGCCATCACCCGGGTGACCCTCAAGGTCGCCGGCCAAGCGGAGCCGATCGAAGCGGAAGTGGCCAAGGATCACCTCAGCCTGGCCGGCCTGAGCCGCGGCGAAACCCTGTACTTCAAGCCCAAGGCCGGGCAGCCGACGGCGCGTGGCTAAACGGCACTTCGTAGGGTGGGCTTCAGCCCACCGAGCGGAGTCAACCTTTGTTTGGTGGGCTGAAGCGGATCGCCGCCCGGCCCGCCCCACGGTTTGTCCCTACGGGGCCGCGATCCGACCGATCGCCCTGCGCCCCTGCGGCGACACGTGCAGCGCCCGCGAAGCGCCGGACGGACGCAACCAGCCCGCCTGCTTGCAGGTTTCCAGCAATGCCGCGCCCAAAGCCCCACCCAGATGCGGCTTGCGTTCGCTCCAGTCAGGGCAGGCGCAGGCCAGTTGCCGACGGCGTTTGCGCAGGGCCTCGAGATCGATCCCCAAAGCGCCTAGGGCCGCCGCCCCGACCTCGCTGAGCTGCACCTGCCCACCTTGCTGAACCAGCCAGCCCGCCGTACCCATGCGCTCGAACAGGCCCACCGCCAGCTCGCCGGCCAGATGGTCGTAGCAGGTACGCGCCTCGCGCAGTGCCGGCGGCGTGCCGCGCGAGGCCGGCAAGGTGCGGGTCCGGCGCGGCTGCAGCGCTTGCGAAGTCGTGGCCAGCGCCTCCAGCAACTGGCCGACCTCGGGTCCGGCCAGGCGATAGAAACGGTTGCGACCGTGACGCTGCAGCGCCAGCAAGCCGCCCTCGACCAGCTTGCTCAGGTGCGCGCTGGTCGAGGAGGGCGACAGCCCGGCGAGCAGCGCCAGTTCGCCGGCCGGCCGTGCGCTGCCATCCATCAGCGCCCAAAGCATGGCGACCCGGCCGGGATCGGCGAGCAGGGCGGCGGTGGAGCTGATGCCCGGTGCGTATTCCATAATTCACCTCGCGACGAAACATGGCGGTCGATGTCTGCAGATACTGGCAGCGAAATCCATCGCATGCCAGTCAAGGAGAACCGCCATGCTCGCCGTGATCTTCGAAGCCGAGGCCAAACCGGGCCAGCGCCAGGACTACCTGGACATCGCCGCCGAGCTGCAGTCGCTGCTCGCCGACCAACGCGGCTTCATCTCCATCGAACGCTTCCAGAGCCTCAAGCAGCCGGGCAAGGTGCTGTCGCTGTCGTTCTGGCAGGACGAGGCGTCGATCGCCGCCTGGCGCCAGCAGGAGGCCCACCGCCACGCCCAGGCGGCGGGACGGGCGCGGATCTTCGCCGACTACCGCCTGCGCATCGCCCAGGTGCTGCGCGACTACGACATGCAGCGGCGCGAACAGGCGCCCGCCGACAGCCGGGCGGAGCACGACCATGACTGAAGGGCTCGTCAGCTACCTGCCGCTGATTCTCGCCACCTTCCTCCTCGCCGGCCTGGTCAAGGGCGTGGTCGGCCTCGGCCTGCCGACCATCTCGGTGGGGCTGCTGGGTTTGGTGATGCCGCCGATGCAGGCCGCGGCGCTGCTGCTGGTGCCGTCGATGGTGACCAATATCTGGCAGCTGGCCGACGGTCGAAACCCCTGGCCGATGCTGCGGCGTCTGTGGCCGATGCTGCTGGGCATCGTGCTCGGCACCCTGCTGCTCGGCGGGTGGCTGCGCGGTCGCGACCTGGCCCAGGCCAGCCAATGGCTCGGCATGGCGCTGGTGCTCTATGCCGGCCTCGGCCTGCTGGCGGTGCGCTTTCACGTCCGGCCGGCGCAGGAAGCCTGGCTGGCGCCGCTGATCGGCGCCGCGACCGGCGCCCTCACCGCCCTGACCGGGGTGTTCGTGATCCCCGCGGTGCCCTACCTGCAGGCCATCGGCCTGGAGAAGGACGAGCTGGTGCAGGCGCTGGGGCTGTCGTTCAGCGTCTCCACCCTGGCCCTGGCGGCGAGCCTCGGCCAGCGCGGCGAGCTGCTCCAGCCGGCGCTACTCGGGCTGTCGCTGCTGGCGCTGGTGCCGGCGCTGCTGGGCATGGCCGGCGGCCAGTGGTTGCGCCGGCGCATCAGCGCGCATCTGTTCAAGCGCTGCTTCTTCATCGGCCTGCTGCTGCTCGGCGCCGAGCTGAGCCTGCGGGGCGTGCTCTGAGCCGGCGTTATCGCGACGACCGCCCGCCAGCCGAGCACCGACAGCGGGCCGCGCGCTCAGGCCTGCGCCGTCCGCGCATGCTTCAGGCCGTACCACTGCAGCTCGGCGAGCAGCGCCACCGCCACCGCCTGGGCGACGACGAAGGCGTAGCCGAACAGATTCGGTGAAACCCAGCCGACCACCAGCAACAGCAGACTGTCGATCACCCAGACGGCGTTGACCGCGATCACCGCCCACACCACCTGGCGGCTCAGCTCGGCGCGGTTGGCCAGCCACACCAGCATGACCGCGAAGGGCAGCAGCGCGCTGCCGGCGACCAGCAGCAGCAGGCGCGGCAGTTCGAGAAAGGCGCCCAGCCAGCCGGCGGCCAGTACCAGCAGCAGGCCGGTGGCGCCGCTGAGCAGGCCGTCGATCAGCAGCGCATTGCGCAGCAGTGGGGAAGGTTGCAGTGCGTTCATGGCGAATCCTCCAGAAGAGGGCACCGGGGTGGTGCCTGGCGCACAGGTTTCGCCGAAACGCGCGCGGCGTCGATTACCTGCCAGGTAATGGCCGGCATGAAGCCGCTGGAGTATCGTGCTGGCCATGAACACATCCCCGACCGCCGGCGCCCTGCTGCGCCAATGGCGCCAGCGGCGCCGCCTGAGCCAGCTCGACCTCGCCTGCGAGGCCGAGATATCCACGCGCCACCTGAGCTTCGTCGAGACCGGCCGCGCCCAGCCCAGCCGCGACATGCTGCTGCACCTGGCCGAACAGCTGGACATTCCCCTGCGCGAGCGCAACCGCCTGCTCGGGGCTGCCGGCTACGCGCCGCTGTACAGCCAGCATGAGCTGGCCGACCCGGCGCTGGCCCCGGCGCGCCAGGCCATCGAGCAATTGCTCAAGGCCCATGAGCCCTACCCGGCGCTGGCCATCGACCGCCAGTGGAACCTGCTGGCGGCCAACGCCGCGGTGGCGCCCTTCCTCGCTGGCGTGGCGGATTTCCTGCTCGGCCCGCCGCTCAACGTGCTGCGCCTGTCGCTGCACCCCGAGGGCCTGGCGCCACGCATCGTCAACCTCGGCCAATGGCGCGCGCACCTGCTGCTGCGCCTGCGCCGCGACGCCGAGATCAGCGGCGACGAGGCCCTGCACGCCCTGCTCGAGGAACTGCAGGCCTACCCCGCGCCGCCGGATAGCGCCGAACCGCCCGCCGACTCGGTGCTGGTGCCGCTGCAGCTGCGCAGCGAACAGGGCGTGCTGAGCCTGATCAGCACCACCACGGTGTTCGGCACGCCCAACGACGTGACCCTGGCCGAACTGGCGCTGGAGACGCTGTTTCCCGCCGACGACTTCACCGCCCGCTACTTGCGGCAACGGGCCGGGAGCGCCTAGGTGCTGTTGACCTTCGACATCGGGGTATTGAGGCAGAGCGCAACAGTGGGTTAGCGGCGCCGAATGCCGATCTTCCGGGCGCAGATAAAGGTCGTGCACCGCGTAACCCACCAGGCGATGGATGGCGTTGCGCCGATGGTGGGTTACGCCGCATCCGGCACTGCGAGTCGACCGGCAACATCACAGGCGGCTAACCCACCCTACGAGAGCGGCGCGCGGCATCTCTTGCCCAAACATCACCAGCCCCTAGGAAATTCCGACGAAATCACACTTTCGGCTCATGTCCGGCGGCGCATGAAGCAGTAGTCTTGGCCCCGCGTCCCCCGACGCCGCCCATTCCAACCCTGCTCACAAGAATAATAAGGAGCACCCCGGATGCGCAGTAAGCCGTTGTCCCGCCAGCTATTCATCTGGTTGCTCGGGCTGTTCGTCGGCCTCTCGCCGCTGGCCTTCGCCGAAGCCATCAGCCCGCAGGAACAGATCCAGGTCCATGCCAGCCGCGCCACCAGCAGTCTGATGCTGCTGCGCGGCGAAGGTTTCCAGAAAACCCATCAGCAGCGCCTGGAGGCCGACCTGGCGGCCCTGGCCGGCGCCATGCAGAGCCTGCCGCAGGGCAGCGCAACCCTCACCAGCACCCACCAGGCACTTGTTACCCAACTGCGCAACGGTGTTTCCTATGGCCCCGGCGAGGAAAACCTGCCCTGGCGCTTCCCCGAGGACCTCAGCCGCGCGCTGCGCGACTTCCTCAGCGCCGCCCGCGCCCTGCCCGGTGGCGAAGGGCAGAGCGAACTAGCGGCGAAGGTCGAATACCTCGCCGTGCAGTACCTGGCCCGCTCCTACCTGGGCACCTTCGAGATCGCCCGCGAGCAGCCGAATACCTACCTGGGACAGGACGAACGCCAGTTGCTGCCGGCCATCGACGCCGAGCTGGAGGCCCTGGACCGCAAGGCCAACCCGCAGCTGAGCAAGCTGCAGACCCGCTGGAGCTACCTGCGCGCCGCCCTGGCCGACATGAACAGCCAGAGCAACGCGCTGGCCAGCGTCTCCGGCCGGCCGTTCGCGCCGATCACCGTGGACCGCCATGCGCGCGCGCTGACCAGCCAGTGGATGGCGATGTACTAGGGTCGAATGCGTTACCGCACACCGGAAGTTCTCCTCGCTGCCAAGCGCTGGAAGCTCGCGGCTAAAGCCCCTCCCACCGGGCCATACCCTGGGAGGGGGCTTTAGCCGCGACAGCCGACTACGAGTCGAAAAGCTGTGACACCCTCATCAGGCCAGCGCCTTCTTATCGCGGATGCAGGTGGGACCAGCGATCTCCACCACCGCCTGCTCGATTTCCTTGCGCAGGCCGAGCAGGAAGGCCGCCTCGGCGACCACGAACAGCGGGCCGATCACCAGCCCCATGATGTCGTCGACAAAGGCCGGCTTGCGCCCCTCGTAGTAATGGCCGACGAACTGGATAACCCAGCCGACCACGAACAGGCCGATACCCGCCGTCAGCCACAGGCCGGTGCCGGCCGTCGCCAGCTTCGCCGCGAGCCACAGGCTGAGCGCCAGCAACAGCGCCATCAGCAGGCCGAAACGGCGATCCAGGCGCAGGTAGAACAGCGCCGCGGCCAGCGCCACCAGGGTCGCCGGCGCCAGCCACAGGCCGAGCAGCGGGAAACCGGGACGCGACAGCAGCACCGCCACGGCCAGCACTATCATGGGAATGCCGATGAAATGACTGGCGATATTGCGCCGGTCACGGTGGTAGGCCGCATATTGGGCCAGATGCTCGACTAGGGTTTTCATGGGGTCACGATCCTTTTTCACGACAGGCCCTGGCATGATCGCGCCCCGCTCGCCCGCCACTCTGTCAGCTAGCCGACAAAGCCCAGGAGTCTCGATGCACGATCCCCATCCCTTCCTCGCCCGCCTGCAACAGGGCCACTGGTTCGCCGGCCTGCCCGGCGAGCTGCAGGGCGCGCTGCTGGGCATGGCCCAGGTGCTGCGCCTGGAGCCCGGCCAGCGCCTGTTCCGCCGCGGCGACAAGCCCAGCGGGCTGTATGCGGTGGTCGAAGGCGCGATGCGCATCGGCGCGGTCAGCGAGAGCGGCAAGGAGGCGCTGCTGACCCTGGTCGAGCCGCCCTACTGGTTCGGCGAGATCTCCCTGTTCGACGGCCTGCCGCGCACCCATGACGCCTTCGCCGAAAGTGCCAGCACGCTGTTGCTGGTGCCCCAGGCCGAGCTGCTCGCCCTGCTCGAGGCGCAGCCGCGCTACTGGCGCGACTTCGCCCTGCTGATGAGCCAGAAGCTGCGCCTGGCCTTCGTCGCCCTGGAGGAGATGAGCCTGCTGCCGGCCGCGCCGCGCCTGGCCCGGCGCCTGCTGCTGATCGCCGAGAACTACGGCGAGGGCGAGCCGCGGCGGGTGATCCAGCTGGCCCAGGAACAGCTCGCGCTGATGCTGGCGGTGTCCCGGCAGACCACCAACCAGATCCTCAAGGAGCTGCAGGCCCAGGGTATCGTGCGCCTGAGCTATGGCGAGATCGAAGTCCTCGACCTCGAACGCCTGCGCCGCGCCGCCGGCTGAACTCATGGCGCTCTGCCACTGTCGATAAGCCTTCACCTAACCGAGACCGCCACCCCGATGCCTTCCGACCGCCCCACCCTGCCCGATGTTCTTGCCGGACCGCTGCTGCGCCGCCTGGAGCCCGGCCGCCTGGTGCTCTGGCTGGTGGCGAGCCGGCCGCTGGCGCTGCGCCTGTGCCTGCAGCCCGAGGGCCAGGCCGAGCGGCTGCACGCCCTGGCCGCGCATTGCCGGCAACTGCCGCTGGGGCGCCACGCCGTGCTGCACCTGATCGACCTGGCGCTGACGCAGCCCCTGCCGCAGGACGTGCGCATCGCCTACGACCTGCAGATCCTCGACGGCGACGCCGCACGCGGCATGGCCGACTGGGCGCCGCAGCTGCTCTATCCCGGCCGCAGCCGCGCCGATTTCGTGCTCAAGGCGCGCATCGACCAGCTGCTCCACGGTTCCTGCCGCAAGCCGCACCATGCGGCCACTGACGGCCTGCTCTGCGCCGACCGCCTGCTGGCCGCCCAGCCCGAGGCGGCGCAGCGCCCGGCGCTGCTGCTGATGAACGGCGACCAGGTCTATGTCGACGACGTCGCCGGGCCGACGCTGTGCGCCATCCACCAGCTGATCGAGCGCCTCGGCCTGTGCGACGAAAGCCTCGAAGGCGCGCTAGTCGCCGACAGCCAGGCGTTGTACGCCGCCCCGGCCGGCTACTACCGGCGCGCCGAGCTGCTGCCGGCGCTGAAGAGCAACCAGACCCTGCGTGACAAGTTCTTCGGCGGCGTGGAGAAACCCATCTTCACCAGCAGCAACGCCGACAACCACCTGGTGACCTTCGCCGAGATGATCGCCATGTACCTGCTGGTGTGGTCGCCCGTGCCCTGGACCCTGATCGCCGAAGGCCAGCCTACGCTGGACGCCGAGCAGCGCCGCCGCTACGCCGAGGAACGCCGGCACGTCGAGGCCTTTCGCCAGTCGCTCGGCCAGGTCGCCCGGGTGCTGGCCCATCTGCCGACGCTGATGATCTTCGACGACCATGATGTCACCGACGACTGGAACCTCTCGGCACGCTGGGAGCAGACCGCCTACGGCCACCCCTTCTCCCGGCGCATCATCGGCAACGCCCTGCTCGCCTACCTGCTGTGCCAGGGCTGGGGCAACGACCCGGACGCCTTCGCCGAGCCGCTGGCGGCCTGCGCCGAGCTGCTGGAGAACGCCCGCCAGGGCAACCGACTGGAGGCCCTGGCGCAGGACCGGCTGCTGGAACGGCTGCGTCATTTCGAGCGCTGGCAGTACGTGCTGCCGACCACGCCGGCGCTGCTGGTGCTGGACACCCGCACCCGCCGCTGGCGCAGCGAGAGGCGCCTGTCGCGGCCATCGGGGCTGATGGACTGGGAGGCGCTGTGCGACTTCCAGCAGGCGCTGCTCGACCACCCGGCCTGCATCATCGTCTCGCCGGCGCCGATGTTCGGCGTCAAGCTGATCGAGGGCATCCAGAAGCTGTTCACCTACGCCGGCCACCCGCTGCTGGTCGACGCGGAGAACTGGATGGCGCATCGCGGCGCGGCCAGCGTGATGATGAACATCTTCCGCCACTCGCGCACGCCGGGCGACTTCGTCATCCTCTCCGGCGACGTGCACTACTCCTTCGTCTACCGCGTGAGCATCCGCCAGCGCCGCGCCAGCCCGACCATCTGGCAGATCACCAGCAGCGGCATCAAGAACGAGTTCCCGCCGCGCCTGCTGGACTGGTTCGACCGCCTCAACCGCTGGCTCTATGCACCCGCCTCGCCACTCAACTGGCTGACCAAGCGCCGGCGCATGCGCGTCAGCCCGCTGATTCCCGAGCGCAGCCGCGCCGGCGAGCGCCTGTGGAACGGCGCCGGCCTCGGCCAGGTGTTCTTCGACGAGCAGGGCCGGCCCGAGCGCATCCTCCAGCTCGGCGCCGACGGCTCCCCGCCTGTGGCCTTCGTCGCCGAACGCAGCGAGCGCCTGCCCCGCAGGGCTGGCGCCAGCCTGTAGCTGCCAGCGGGTTGGACGCGCAGGCAAAGCCCCTCTAGGCTTCAAGCCAGACGAGACGGCCTGCCACCGACCAACAGCGGAACAGCGCATGAAGGATTCACTTCGCTATGCCGACTACTTGCGCCAGATCGGTGCGGGCCGCCGCGAGATTCCCCTGCGGGAGCTGATGCCTGCGCCGGTACGCGATACCGAAGGCCGCTGGCAAGCCGCCCCCCGGCGTGCCGCGAAATTGCGCGGGGACGAGATCGTTGCCGTCCTCAAACCCTATGTACAGGTCCGCCTGTTCGATCAGATGCGTGCCGTGGTACCGCTGGCGCTGTACCTGGCCCTGTTCCAGATCCTCATCCTGCGCCAGCTGGTGGACGACTCGTTGCTGGTCACGGTCGGCCTGCTGGCGGTGATAGTCGGGCTGATGCTGTTCATGGAGGGGCTGAAGCTCGGCCTGATGCCATTCGGGGAGATCATCGGCAACAACCTGCCGCGCAAGTCGTCCCTGCCGGTGGTGCTGCTGGTCACCCTGCTGCTCGGCATCGGCGTGACATTCGCGGAACCGGCGATCGGCGCCCTGCGTGCCGCCGGACAGAATATTTCCGCGGAGCAGGCGCCGTACCTGTGGGCGCTCCTCAACCAGTGGGCAGACCAGCTGGTCCTGGTGGTCGGCGCCAGCGTCGGCGTGGCCGCGGTCACCGGCACGCTCCGCTTCCTCTACGGCTGGAGCCTGAAGCCGCTCATCTATGTATCGCTGCTACCGGTGCTGCTGCTGACGCTGTACCTCGCCGGCGATCCGCAGCTGGTCAAGGTCATAGGCCTGGCCTGGGATGCCGGGGCGGTGACCACGGGGCCGGTCACGGTGCCGCTGGTGCTGGCGCTGGGTATCGGCATCGCAGTGGGCGTGGCCAAGCTGGTGCTCGACCTGCCCTTGGCCTGGCTGGTAGTGCCGCCCTACCTGCTGGCCGTCGTGCTGACGGCCTTCTCCAGCGAGGAGTTCGTCAACGTGGCCTGGGACAGCGCCGGAGTCACCACCGGGCCGATCACGGTGCCGCTGGTGCTGGCCATGGGTCTCGGCCTGGGCAACGCCACCCAGGCCGTCGAGGGCTTCGGGATTCTCTGCATGGCGTCCGTCGGCCCGATCATCAGCGTCATGCTGCTGGGGTACTGGGCGCGCCTGCAGGTGTGGATGCAGTCGAGGGCCACTGGGGGTCAGGCGGCGAGTCAACCATCATGCGGGAGGGAGTCGGCATGAAAACCGAGGCCATCACCTATCTCACCGAAGTGGCATTGATCACCTGCGTGGTCGCCGCCGGCCGTGCCGATCTGGTGATCCGCGCGGCCCAGGCCCTGGGGGCGCCCGGCGCCATCGTCTATCACGCCCATGGCGTTGGCCCACGCGAGCGCCTCGGCCTGCTCGGCATCGCCATCGACGCGGAGAAGGAGGTGGTCAGTCTGCTGGTGGCCGCGGACTATCAGGACGCGATAGTGGAGGCCATCTATCGCACGGCCGAACTGGACGTTCCCGGCGCCGGCATGATCTATGCGATGCCGGTGGAGAAAGTCGCCACCTATATCCCGGCCGAACTGCTGGAAAAAGGAAAAGCCTCGTGAACCCGCCCGCCTACGCCGTGCCTGGCGCGGCGGCCAAACTCATCACCTGCCTATTGCCCGACGACGGCACGGATCGCCGGCTGCTCCAGGCGCTGCGCGAGGAACAGGGCATCACCCGCGCCGACAGCGTTCGCTGTCGGCGCGTAACCGTCGCGCAGGCCGCCCAGGTGCGCCGCAACCAGCTGCCCGAGGCACTGCTCGCACGGGTGGTCAATGTGGTGGTGGATGCACACCAGGCCGACGCGGTTTTCGACTTCATCTGCGCCAACGCCGGGCTGGCACGACCGGGCGGCGGCTCGGTCTACATGATGGCGCTGAATTTCGCCACGCCGCTGGAGATGCCGACGATAGCGGACGAGCCGCCCGCATAGGACACCCCGGGCGCAACGCGCGGCATTTGTCAGCGCAGCTTCTCCAGCATCTGGTAGTACCACATGCCGGCGGCCAGCATCGGGTTGCCGAGCTGGTCGCCGAGCGGCACCTTGATCTGCTTGCAGGCGGCGAAGGTGTCGAACTGCTCGAGGTCGCCGGTGATCGCCTTGGCCATGATCTCGCCCATGATGTGGGTGGTGGCGATGCCGTGGCCGGAGTAGCCCTGGCAGTACCAGACGTTGCTGGACAGCTTGCCCAGCTGCGGGATGCGGTTCATGACGATGCCCATGGCGCAGCTCCACTGGAAGTCGATCTGCACCCCCTTGAGCTGCGGGAAGGTGCGCTCGATGCAAGGGCGCAGCTCGCCGGCGATATCCCGCGAGTCGCGCCCGGAGTAGTTGCAGCCGCCGCCGAACAGCAGGCGACCGTCGGCGGTGAGGCGATGGTAGTCGAGCACGAAGCGGCAGTCGTATACCGCCAGGTCGTGCGGGTTGATCTGGCGGGCCAGCTCGCCGAGCGGCGCGGTGGTGACGATGCCGCCCATGGCCGGGAAGATCAGGCCCTTGAGCTGCTTGCGCTCGAGCTTGTGGTAGACGTCGCCGGCCAGCAGCACCTGCTTGGCCTCGATCCGCCCGCCGCGGGTGACCACCGCCGGACGCGGGCCGTGGACGATCTCCAGCACCTCGGAATGCTCGAAGATCAGCGCGCCGAGGCTCTCGGCGGCCCTGGCCTCGCCGATGCACAGGTTGAGCGGGTGCAGGTGCATGTTGCGGCTGTTCTTCAGCGCCCCGCAGTACAGCTCGCTGCCCAGTTGCGCACGCACCCCGGCGGCGTCGAGCAGCGTCACCTCGCCCTCCATGCCGCGGCGCAGGGCCTCGTCATAGGTGGCCTTGAGCTCGTCCATATGCACCGGTTTCATCGCCGCGTGCAGGTGGCCGTGCTTGAGGTCGCAGTCGATGCCGTACTTTTCCACCCGGCTCTTGATGATCTGGTGGCCACGCCAGCGCAGGTGCCAGATGAAGTCGTCCACCTCCTCGCCCAGGCTGTTGCGCATCTGCTTGCGCATGGCCTCGTCGCCGGACAGGCTGCCGGTGACCTGGCCGCCGTTGCGCCCGGTGGCGCCCCAGCCGATCTTATGGGTCTCGATCACGGCCACCTTGAGGCCGCGCTCGGCCAGCTCCACCGCGGTGGCGACGCCGGTGAAGCCGCCGCCGATGATGGCCACGTCGACGCTCACGCTGCCCTGCAGCGTCGGGTAGTCGGTCTCGAAGTTGAGCGAGGCCGAGTAGTAGGACGGCGCACGCTCGGCGGCGGGTTTGACGGGTTGGGTGATGGCGTTCATTGCATATCCTTCAGCCGTAGGGTGCGCCGTGCGCACCACGAATGGGTTCGGTGCGCACAGCGCACCCTACTCAGGCGTTGCTCAGGTACCAGCGCCAGTCCTGCTCGCCGACCTCGCCCATGAACTGGCGATACTCGGCGCGCTTGACCGCGAGAAAGACCTTGAGGAACTCGGCGCCGAAGGCGTCGCGCGCCCAGCCGGAGCGCTCCAGCGCCTGGATCGAGGTCAGCCAGTCGGTGGGCAGCAGCTCCTTGGCCTGGGCATAGCCGTTGCCCTGCACCGGCTCGCCCGGATCGAGCCCCTCGCGAATACCGCGGTGGATGCCGGCGAGGATCGCCGCGGCGGCCAGATAGGGGTTGGCGTCGGCGCCGCAGATGCGGTGCTCGACATGCCGGGTCGGCGCCGGGCCGCCCGGCACGCGCAGGCTGACGGTGCGGTTGTCCACCCCCCAGGTCGGCGCCAGCGGCGCGTAGCTGTTGGCCTGGAAGCGCCGGTAGGAGTTGGCGTTGGGACAGAACAGCAGCAGCGAATCGAGCAGGCTGGCGAGCATGCCGCCGACCGCCTGGCGCAGCAGCGGCGTGCCGGCCGGGTCCTCGCTGGCGAACAGGTTGGCGCCGCCCGCATCGGCCAGACTGACGTGCATATGCATGCCGGTGCCGGCGATCTCGGCGAACGGCTTGGCCATGAAGCAGGCCTGCATGCCGTGGGCATGGGCCACGCCCTTGACCAGGCGCTTGTAGCGCACCGCTTGGTCCATCGCCGCCAGCGCCGGGCCGTGCTCCAGGGTGATCTCCACCTGGCCGGGGGCGTATTCGGAAATCGCCGTGCGCACCGGGATGCCCTGGGCCTTGCAGGCGGCGTACAAATCCTTGAGGAAGGGTTCGATCTGCTCCAGCTCGCGCAGGCCGTAGACCTGGGTCTGCCGCGGGCGGCCGCCGTCGGCGTCCAGCGCCGGCTGCGGGCGGCCCTGGGTGTCGCGCTGCTGATCGAGCAAGTAGAACTCCAGCTCGCAGGCCATCACCGGATGGTAGCCGTCGGCTTCGAGCTGCTCGATCACCCGCACCAGCAGCTGGCGCGGATCGGCGACGGTGGCCGGCAGGCCTTCGGTGGGGTGCATCGACACCTGTACCGCGGCGGTGGGAATCTGCCGCCAGGGCAGGCGCACCAGGCTGCCGGATAGCGGGTAGGCGCGGCAGTCGATATCGCCAACCTCCCAGACCAGGCCGGAGTCCTCGACGTCCTCGCCCTGCAGGGTCAGGCCGAGCATGGTGCTCGGCAGCGGCCGGCCGCTGCGGTACAGCGCCAGCAGCTCCTCGCGGTGCAGCAGCTTGCCGCGCGGCACGCCGCCTGCATCGAGGACGAACAGCTCGATCAGTTCGATATCGGGGTTGTGCGCGAGGAAATCCTCGGCTTCCTGCACGGGGGCAAAACTCGTCATGTTGCGCTCGCTTGCGCCAATTCGGCGCTCGGGGTCCGCACGGCCGGCTCGATGGTCGAGCGCCTGGCTACGGCAGACAAGGCTGGGTTGGATGGCTGCGGGCATGGCGCAGCCCTTGCTGTCAGCAGGCGGGCGCGGCGTCCGGTGGACGCGCGTGACGGCAGTGCCACAGCGCCCAGAAGGCAAGGATGATGGTCAGCAGGGGGTTGAGCCGGTCGGCGCCGAGGCGGGTCAGTAACGGACTGGCGCTGGGCGGGTGGCGATGACGCTGGGCGACGGGAGTCATGGCCGAGGAGACTCGCATGGCGGCGAAGCGCGGTTAAATCGCATTTTTTACACATTCAGTTATTCCCTGGCTAAACAATGCGTGCCGGCGCGTTCAGGGCTCGCTCCATAGCGGCTGCCCATCGGCCACTAGCGGCCGGTAGCGCGGCATCACGCCCGCCCCGCCGAGGCCGGCCTCGATCTGCCCGGACAGGTGCTGGATGCCGGCCATCACACCGCGCTCGGGGTCGCGCATCAGCGCCAGCCATTGCTCGTCGAAGGCTTCGTTGAGGTGGCGGCGCAGCTGCGCCTCGGTTTCCGGGCGCTCGCGCTCTTGGACCATGGCGCGGACCACCGAGGCGCCGATGGACACCGCCAGACCGGCCGCGCGCCCGACCATGGAGGAAATCACGCTGGCGGCGCCACCGGTGGTGAGATCGTCAACCAGGCGTTCGCTGGTGCGCCGGGTCACCTGGGTGATCCCCGGATGCGCCGACCAGGCGAGCGCGTTGCCCGGCTGCGCGCCGATCCGCTCGACCAGCGCGGCGTAGGCCGGCAGACGCTCCAGGGGTTTGGCGTGAAGCACCTGGTAGAGCGAGGCGCCGGGCGGCACGGCGATGGCCGGGATGTCCTTGAGATGCTGGTCGAACTGCGCCGCGGGAACCCCATGGCGCAGGGCGATGCCCGGCAGCTGCTGGCCGAGCTGGCGCACATAGGACTGGGTGGACTGCTGGAGAATCTGCGGCGGCGCGATATCCCTGGCCACCGGCTCCAGCACCAGATCGTGGTACTGCTCCTGCAGATACTGGGCGAGGCGGCTGACGGTCTCATCGCGCTCGCCTTCGCCGTCGAGCTTGTACCAGGCGACCTTGAAACCCAGCCAGCGCTGGGTCCAGTAGCTGGAGAACCAGGGGATGAAGGCCGTGTCGGTCTTGTGGTAGACCAGGTCCATCCAGCGCTCCATGGCCGCCAGCGCCTGCTCGCGGGCCTGGCTGGCGGCGCCGCGCGAGGCGGCGGCGATATCGCGGTCGACCTGCCGCCAGGTATATGCCGACACCTGCGCCGGCGGCGCCGAGGCGCACGCCACCAGCGCCAGCAGCGACACGCCAAGCAGCAGGCGCAAGCCGGGCATCGGGATGCCTCCCGCGCCATACCGGGGCCAGGGACGGCTGCAGATGGCGCCGCTGCGCTCGTCCTCTCCGAGTATAGGTGCGGGCCACTGACGCCCGTGCATTTTCGCCAGCATGCGCTGGGCGTTCTCCGCGCACTGCATGCCCGCGGGCTCGTTCTCGATCTCGGCGCTGCTCGCCAGCAGTTGCGCGCGGTGCTGCGCGGCGCGCCTGCCTCGCCCCGATCTGGCCCTGAGTGCGGCCAGCAGCTCGTCGTGCCGCCAGCGCTTGGCCAGCGGGTCGGGCAGCAGGCGGCGCCGGCTAGTAGCGGATGCGCCGCTGGTTGCGCCAGCAGATCCAGCAGGTGGCGAGCGAACTCAGACGCTGAGACCGTCGAGTACCTGCCGGCTGCGCTCGAACCAGCCGAGCAGGTAATCGGCCAGCGCCTGGGTGCGCCGTGGCAGGCTGCCCTGCCAGGGGTGCACGAGGAACACCGGAGTGCTGCGCGTCTGGTAGTCGCTGAGCAGCCAGCGCAGGCGGCCATCGCGCAGCTCCTCCTGCACCATGTAGGACGGCAGGCGGGCGATGCCGGCCCCGTTCAAGGCCGCCTTCTTCAGCAGACTGTAATGGTTGCTGGCCAGTTGACCGGCCACCTGCACCCGCTCCAGCTGGTGCTGGCGGTGGTAGAGCCATTCGGCGAAACCGCTGTAGTGGGTATTGAGCAGGCACTGGTGCTCGGTCAGTTGCGCCGGCGCCTGCGGCGTGCCGCAACGGGCCAGGTACTCGGGGGTGGCGCAGGTGATCTCCTGCAGGGCGAACAGGGGTTTGGCCACCAGGCGCTCGTCCAGCTGCTGGCCGGAACGGATGCCCAGGTCGAAGCCTTCGGCGATCAGGTCACGGTAGCTGTTGGCCAGGTCCAGCTCGATGCGCACTCGGGGATACTGGCGAGCGAAGTCCAGCAGCAGCGCATCGAAGAAGGTCTCGCCCAGGGACACCGGCACGGTCAGGCGCACGCTACCGGCCACCTCCTCCTGCAGGCCCTGCACCACCTGCAGGGCGCGCTGAGCCTGAGCCTGCAATGCCTGGGCCTCGGGCAGCAGCGCCGCGCCGGCGGCAGTCAGATGCAAGCGCCGGGTGGTGCGGTGCAACAGCACGCTGCCCAGCCGGCGCTCCAGGCCGCTGATGCGCTTGGACAACTGGCCCTTGCTGCAACCCAGGCGCTCGGCGGCGGCAGTGAAGCTGCCGGCCTCGACCAGCAGGGCGAAGGCGACCAGATCTTCCAGCTCGCTCATGGCGCGGCACTCATTGTTTCCATATGAGAACCAAAGGTTTCACATTGCCCGGATTATTGGCAACCCAATCCCGCCTAAGCTGGTTCCACACCCCCTCACTCAGGAGCCCCAGCATGAAAATCATCCTCGTCGGTGCCAGCGGCACCATCGGCCAGGCCATCGACCGCGAGCTGCGCGAGCGCCACGACATCGTCCGTGTCGGCCGCCACAGCGGCGAGCTGCAGGTGGACATCAGCGACCCGGCCTCGATCCGCCGCCTGTTCGAGCAGACCGGCCCGTTCGACGCGCTGATCAGCGCCGCCGGCAACGCCCACTTCGGCGCGCTGGAGGAACTCACCGCCAAGGAGTTCGCCGTGGGCCTGGACGACAAGCTGATGGGCCAGATCAACCTGGTGCTGATCGGCCGCGAGTTCGCCAACGACGGCGCCTCCTTCACCCTCACCTCCGGCGTGCTCAGCGAAGACCCGATCCGCTACGGCGCGGCGGTCAGCACGGTGAACGCCGCGCTGGACGGCTTCGTCCGCGCCGCCGCCATCGAACTGCCGCGCGGCCTGCGCATCAACGGCGTGAGCCCGACCATCCTGGAGGAGTCGCTGCCGGCCTACGGCCCCTACTTCCGCGGCTTCAAGGCGGTACCGGCGGCCACGGTGGCGCTGGCCTACGCCAAGAGTGCCGAGGGCCGGCAGACCGGCCAGGTCTACCGCGTGCTGTGAGCCGGGCGCTTGTCGCGCCGGCCCGACAACGGGAGCCAGCCTGGCCGATGCGCCGTGGCGTCCGTGGCGTCCGTGGCCTGCGCGTACCACATGCACCGCAGGTTCGATAGCGGCAAGGCGGTGCACCAGCCCCCGCAATGCCCGACGCCCACCGCTGCCTGGATAATGCCGCGGTCGGGGCGACCCTACGGCTCCGGCTTGTAGCCCAGGCGCAGCCCGCCCCAGTGGCGGCCCTGAACCTGGATCGGCACCGACAGGTCGTGCATCAGCTCGCCGGTGTCGCGCATATAGGTCTGCAGCAGCAGGCGCTGGCGGTGGCTGCCGCAACGGCTGCCGGTACGGTCGTTGAACAGGCGCTTGCCGCGGCTGCGCGCGGCGTCCCTGGCCGGGTCGCCGCTGGGCGGGTGGTTGAAGGCGGCGTTGTGGGTCGGCACGTAGCCTTCCGGGGTGGTGGCGATGGCGAACACCAGCCCTTCGTGGCGTGCGAGCAAGGGCTCCTGCAGCGCCGGCAGCACCTGGTCGGCGTACTGGTCGAAGCGGGTGCGGTACTTCTGCGGCTGGGTGCCGGCAATCGGCTGGTAGTGGCGGTCGAACAGGTCGTCGAGGCCGATGCGCCCGGCCTGGATATCCGCCTCGAACTGCGCGGCGATGGCCGCGGCGCCCTCGCGGGCGAGGTCGTAGGCGCGCTGGTGGTAGGCGTCGAGGCCGACCTCGGCAAGCTGCTCGCTGACCGTCTCGGCCTGGCCCACCAGCTGTTCGGCGGCGCCGGCGAGCTGGCGGGTCTGCGCCTCGCTGCCCTGCACGTCGCTCTGCAGCTGCACCGCGGCGGCGGACAGGCTGGCCAGGCGCTGGTGGTTGTCGGCGGTGCCGGCACTGATCTGCGCCACCTGCTGCTCGACCTCCTCGGCCTGCTCGGCGATGCCGTGCAGCTGGCTGCCGGCCGTCTCGATCTGCTGCGCGGCCTGCTCCAGCTCGCCGCTCTGGCGCTGGATATGGGCGACCACCGCGGCGCTCTGCTGGCGGATGTCGGCGACCATCTGGCTGACTTCCTCGGTGGCGCTGGCGGTGCGCGCGGCGAGGTTGCGCACCTCGTCGGCGACCACGGCGAACCCGCGGCCCATCTCGCCGGCGCGGGCCGCCTCGATGGCGGCGTTGAGCGCCAGCAGGTTGGTCTGGCTGGCGATGGACTGGATCACCTGGGTGACCTGCTCGATCTGCTCGGTGCGGCTGCCGAGGCCGTCGATCAGCTCGCGGCTGGCCAGGGTCTGCGCGCTGAGCTGCTGCATGCGCGCGATGGCCTGGCTCAGCTCGGCCTGGCCGCTGGCGCTGGCATCGCGTACCTGGCGCGCGGCGGCCAGGGTCTGCTCGGCGCGGGCGGCGCTGTCCTGCTCGGTGTGGGTGATGGCCTCGGCGGCCTGGCTGACCTGCGCCACCGCCGCCAGTTGCGACTGCAGGCGCTCGGCCAGCTGCTTGACCGCATGCGCCACCTGGGCGGCGGACAGCGCGTTGTGGCAGGTGTGCCGCGACAGGCCGCGGCTGAGTTCGACGAAGTCGCCGCCGGCCGGCTGCTGCGCGGCCGCAGGCTCGTCGCGACGCTGCCAGGGGCCGAGCCAGGGCCACAGCGCCAGCAGCAGCAAGGACGGCACGCTGACATAGAGCGGAAGCGCCGTCTGCTGGTAGACCAGCATCAACCCGGCCAGGCCGAGGGCGTGCAGCAGGCAGGCAATCGGGGAACGGACAAAGGCAGCTTGCATGACCGACCTCAGAGTTCTTGTTCTTGGGCGCGGCGAGGCGCTGTAGGCGGACGGGGTCACGGCGGGTTCTCCTCGAACTTCCCGCGTAACCTGGCGCAGGCTACGCGATCGACAGGCCCGGCGGCAAAGACGCGCGCAACTCGGGCAGGATGGAATCGATTCGAACACCTTGGAAGCAGCAGCACCATCGCACTTTGGTCGCAGCTGGCTGCGCCCTTAGCCCACCAGGCGATGGCGCTGGATGAAGCGCTGGTCCAGCCAGTCCTTGCAGCGCCCGTAGAACTGCCCGCCGGCGCTCCACTGGTGCCAGCCGAGCAGCGCGCCGCCGTCGCCGGTGGCGAGCAGCGCCAGGCTGTGCCGCTGCGGGCGGTACTGGCGCAGCGGCCGGCCCTGCAATGCCGCCTGCAGGTTGGCCGCCAGCACCGGGCCCTGGCGCACCGCGTAGACGCCATTGCGCCGCGCACCTTCTAGGCTGGCGCAGTCGCCGACGGCGAACAGTTGGGCATGCGACTGGCTCTGCAGGCTCGAGCGAATGGCGACGAAGCCATCGCCATCGCAGGCCAGGCCGCTGGCCGCCAGCCAGGGCCAGGCGCGCGCGCCGCTGGCCAGCAGCAGGCGCCGGCCGCGCCACACCGGCTCCTCGCCGCTGAGCAGACAGTCGTC
This sequence comes from Pseudomonas sp. SP16.1, assembly GCF_052682975.1. Classification (NCBI taxonomy): domain Bacteria; kingdom Pseudomonadati; phylum Pseudomonadota; class Gammaproteobacteria; order Pseudomonadales; family Pseudomonadaceae; genus Pseudomonas; species Pseudomonas sp. SP16.1. The sequence continues at coordinate 4,709,592 of NZ_JBQYFZ010000001.1, read as the reverse complement.
CTCGATCCGCCCGATCGGGCAGTGCTCGCGCACCTGCACGCCGCGCTGGCGCAGGTGGCCGAGGGCGCGCAGGCGCAGGCCCGGGGCGTGCCCGGCGAGCAGCGGGCCGGCGCAGAACAGCGCCAGCGCCGGAACCTGCCCGGCCAGCGCCAGGGCTAGCTCGACGCCGGCCGCGCCGCCACCGAGTATGGCCAAGGGCTGCGGTTCGATCAGCCACTGCCGCCAGCTGGCGACGAAGGTGGCGAAGGGTTTCACCGCCAGCAGCTGCATGGCGTCGCCCTGCTGCGGCGGCGCGGCCACCGCGGCACCGACGTTGAGCGCCAGCCACTCGGCCGCAAGGCGCCGGCCATCCGTAAGTTCGAGCTGGCGGCCGGCGGCGTCCAGCACGGCGATCTCGCCCTCGATCAGCTCCACCCTGGCCGCACGGCACAAGGGCTGCAGTTCCAGGCGGCAGTCGGCGGCGGCAAAGCGCCCGGCCAGCAGACCCGGCAGCATCCCCGAGTACCAGGCCTCGGGGCCGGGGCTGAGCAGGGCGATGCGTCCCGGCGGGCGCTCCACCAGGGCCCAGCGGCGCAGCACGCCGAGGTGGGCATGGCCGGCGCCGGCCAGCAGCAGGTCGCACTGGCTCATGTCTGCTTCAAGCCGTCGCGGTACTGGCTCGGCGTCTGCCCGGTCCAGCGCTTGAAGGCGCGGCCGAAGCTGCTGCTGTCGCTGAAACCGAGCAGGTAGGCGACCTCGCCGATGGAGCAGCGCGCATCGCGCATATGGCGCAGGGCCAAAGCGTGGCGGGTGTCGCCGAGCAGCGCCTCGTAGCTGGTGCCCTCCTCGGCCAGGTGGCGCTGCAGGCTGCGCAGGCTCAGGTGCAGGGCCTGGGCGATGCGTTCGGCCGAGGGCTCGCCGTCCGGCAGCTGCGCCTCCAGGCAACTGCGCACCCGCTCGCTGCAACTGGCGGCGCGCAGTTGTTCCAGGCTGCGCCTGAGCACCGCCTCGTTGTGTTCGGCCAGCTCCGGGTTGCCGTCGTCCAGGCGCTGCTCGAAGGCGGCGCGGGGAAAGCGCAGCAGGCTCTCGGCGGCGTCGAACTGCAGCGGCGCGCGGAACACCGCCTGCCAGAGCGCGGGGTCGGCAGGCCGAGGGCGCTGCAGCTGCACCAGCAGCGGCGAGAAATCACGGTCCAGGCGATTGCGGCAGCTGCGCACGTAGATCGAGGCGAAGGCGTCGAGCGCCTCCGGGGCCGGCGGCGGGCTGCCGGGCGGCACGCGAAAACGGAACTCGTAGGCGTCGTCCAGTTGGCGCAGCTCCAGCTCCAGGGCGTCGCTGACCACCCGGTGGTAGCGCACGATGCGCTCGAACATCTCGCGCAGGCTGCTACTGGCGATCAGTGCGTAGCCGAGGGCGTGAAAGGTGGTCGGGCTGACGTACTGCGAGGTCTTCAGGCCCAGCGCCGGGTCGCCGCTGGCCGCCACCGCCAGTTGCCACAGGCGCGTGGTCACCGACAGCGGGCAACGCGCGTTGGGGTCGTCGAGCAACGCCGGGTCGAGGCCGGCGGCGCGGCACAGCGCGGCGCTGTCCAGGCCGAGGGCGTCGAGCTGCTTGCGCAGGGCGCGGGTCCAGCTGGCCAGGGTGGTGGGTTCGGCGGTCATTGCAGGTTGGCGTGTCCGGTAGGCAGGTTGGCGTGCTCGGTCGGGCGCGTTGGCGGGCGCGGCGGCACAGTAGCGTCACTGTCCAAGCACAAGAGGATGTCGGCATGTCGCCCTCCCCCGCAAGCCTTAATGACCAGCAGCGCGCCGCGCTGATCCGCGAACAGGTGATGGCCCACGGCAACGCCCTGCGCCAGCGCTACCCGATCCTGCAACACCAGGACGCCCTCGGCGCCGCCATCCTCACCTTCGCCCTGGCCGGCATGCTCGGCTCGGCCGCGCTGTATATCGGCGGGCACATGGCCTGGTGGCTGTGCCTGCTGCTCAACGCCTTCTTCGCCTCGCTGACCCACGAGCTGGAGCACGACCTGATCCACTCGATGTACTTTCGCAAGCAGCGCGTGCCGCACAACCTGATGCTGGCACTGGTGTGGCTGGCGCGGCCGAGCACCATCAACCCCTGGGTGCGCCGCCATCTGCACCTGAACCACCACAAGGTCTCCGGCAGCGAGGCCGACATGGAGGAGCGCGCCATCACCAACGGCGAGCCCTGGGGCATCCCCCGCCTGCTGATGGTCGGCGACAACATGATGAGTTCGTTGATCCGCTGGCTGCGGGCGAAGACCCCCGAGCACCGCCGGATGATCCTCACCCGCACGCTCAAGGTCTATGCGCCGCTGGGCCTGCTCAACTGGGCGACCTGGTACCTGTTCCTCGGCTTCCACCTGCTGGACTGGGCCGGCGCCGCGCTCGGCGCGCCGATCGCCTGGTCGGCCACCACCCTGAGCCTGATGAACCTGGTGAACGTCGCCGTGGTGGTGCTGGTCGGGCCCAACGTGCTGCGCACCTTCTGCCTGCATTTCGTCAGCTCCAACATGCACTACTACGGCGACGTCGAACCGGGCAACGTGATCCAGCAGACCCAGGTGCTCAACCCCTGGTGGCTGTGGCCGCTGCAGGCGTTCTGCTGCAACTTCGGCAGCAGCCACGCGATCCATCATTTCGTGGTCAAGGAGCCCTTCTATATCCGCCAGCTCAGCGTGCCCTTCGCCCACCAGGTGATGCGCGAGATGGGCGTGCGCTTCAACGACTTCGGCACCTTCGCCCGCGCCAACCGCTGGACCCGCCGCGCCCAGGCGCAAACCAGCGAGCGAACCCAGGCCGCCTGACTTTCACCTTGGCCGCGGCGATACCGCGGCCCCTTGCTGCGAATGCCCGATGAACGTACTGATCGTCCACGCCCACCCCGAGCCGGCCTCCTTCTGCGCGGCGATGAAAGACCTGGCCGCCGCCACCCTGAGCGAGGCCGGCCACCCGGTGCAGGTCTCCGACCTCTATGCCATGGCCTGGAACCCGGTGGCCTCGGCCGCCGACTTCCAGGCCCGGCGCGACGCCGATTACCTGGTCTACGCCCTGGAGCAGCGCCACGCCGTCGACCAGGACAGCCTGGCCGCGGATATCGCCGCCGAGCTGGACAAGCTGCTGTGGGCCGACCTGCTGATCCTCAACTTCCCGCTCTACTGGTGCTCGCTGCCGGCCATGCTCAAGGGCTGGATCGACCGCGTGCTGGTTTCCGGCGCCTGCTACGGCGGCCTGCGTTTCTACGACCGTGGCGGCCTGGCCGGCAAGCGCGCATTGCTCAGCTTCAGCCTCGGCGGCCAGGCGCATATGTTCGCCGACGAAGCCGCCGTGCACGGCGAGCTGCACCCCATGCTGCGCCCGCTGCTGCGCGGCACCCTGGGCTATGTCGGCTTCCAGGTGCTGCCGCCGTTCGCCGCCTACCACGTGCCCTACATCGACGCCACGGCGCGCGGCGAGCTGCTCGCGGCCTATCGCCGTCATCTGCTGGCGCTGGATGAGTTGCAGCCGCTGGCGATGCCCGCGCTGGACGACTTCGACCGCCGGCTCAATCCGCTGCAGCGCGAGGTATGCGCATGAAGACCTGGATCTGCATCGTCTGCGGACTGATCTACGACGAGGCCGCCGGCTGGCCGGAGGAAGGCATCGCCGCCGGCACGCCCTGGGCCGAGGTGCCGGACGACTGGCTGTGCCCGGACTGCGGGGTGAGCAAGGGCGATTTCGAGATGCGCGAGATCTAAGCTCTACTCTGGCAATGCGCTCTTGTAGCCTATGTCCCAGCATTGTGTTGCACGGTGTCGACGCTGTTCGTAGGAGCCGCGCCCCGCGGCGAGTGCTGTGCGCACCGCCGCTGTGCGCAGTGGCCGCAATCGTTTCGCCCCGAGGCGGGGCTCCTACGCTGTGTTCGCGGGTTCCTTCAGGTGCTGTGTCGTGCCCTGCCAACGGCTGCAACAGCCAATTGGGACATAGCCAAATTGAAACCCTCGAGACCGCTCGGCGGATACAACCTGCCGCATCACGAAAAACGACCTAGCGAGCTTCGGCCAACTGCGGCTCGGCGAAAGAGCTGTCGACGCGCTCGCCGGTGTTGTCGCTGTCGGCGGCGAAGACCACGCCGAGGATGCGCCGCGGCGCGCTGCCGAAGGCGGCGATGGCGTCGCTGCGCAGGTCGCGCGACTCCGCCAGCCACTGCCCCAGCGGCGCCTCCGGGCCGCGCAGCACGCGCATCTCCACCGTCTCGCTGTAGGCGCTGCGGGCGTGGCTGCCCGGTGCTTTGCGGTTGTCCCAGACGTAGCTCAGGGTCGCCGCCGGCAAGTCGGGGTCGAAGAAGGTGCGCGCCAGGCGCAGCTTCTGCCGGGTGAGGAAGGTGAGCGACTCCAGCGGGTAATCCAGCAACACATAGACCCGCGCCACGTAGTCGTCGCCCTCGCGGGTGGCGAAGCGCGCCTGTTCCAGCCGCTGCTCGCTGCGCCACTGCCAGCTCAGTTGCCAGGGCCGCTCGCCGGGCAGCTCCAGCGGATGCAGCAGGCCGCCGGCGGCGGCAGCGGCCTGGATGCGCAGCACCAATCGGCCGTCCTGCTCGACCAGGCTGCGCTGCGCCGGCGCGATCTTCGGGATATCGGCCAGGCGCCAGGGCGGCGACCACGGGCCGCCCGGCGGGACGGCCGTCCACGGCGTCAGCCGGTTCTCCGCCAGTGCCGGCGCCGCGACCAACAGCAGCGCGAGCCACAGCGCCCGCATCAGCCGCGCCTCCAGGCGTGAAAACGCTCGACCCAGCGCAGCAGCCCCTGCGGCGCATGGGCGCGCTTCCATTGCCCGGCCGCGTATTTGTTGGCCTCGCTCAGGGTCGGGTAGCTGTGGGTGGTGCCGAGGATCTTGTTCAGGCCGAGGCCGTGCTTCATCGCCAGCACGTACTCGGCGAGCAGCTCGCCGGCCTGGGCGCCGACGATGCTCACGCCGAGAATGCGGTCGCGCCCCGGCTCGGTCAGCACCTTCACATAGCCGCGGGCGACGTCGTCGACTATGGCCCGGTCCAGGTCGTCGAGGCCAAAGCGGGTCAGCTCGAAGGCGATGCCCTGCTCCTGCGCCTCGCGCTCGCTCAGGCCGACCCGCGCCACCTCGGGGTCGGTGAAGGTGCAGTGGGGGATGGTGCGGTAGTCCACCTTGAAGCGCTTGAGGCCGCCGAACAGCGCATTGACCGCGGCGTACCAGGCCTGGTGCGCGGCGACGTGGGTGTACTGGTGGGGCCCGGTGACGTCGCCCACCGCGTAGATATTGGGAAAGCGCGTGGCCAGGTAGTCGTCGGTTTCCAGGCTGCCGTCAGGGCGCAGCGCCAGGCCAAGCTCTTCGGCACCGTAGCCGGCGACATGGGGCTGGCGGCCGAGCGCCAGCAGCGCGGCGTCGAAGGCGATGCTGCGTTGCTCGCCGCTGCCTAAGTCGCGCACCAGCACGCGCTGCTCGCCCTCGACCAGTTCGAAGCGCTCGACGACCTGGCGCAGGCGCACGTCGACGCCGTCGTCGCGCAGGCTGGTCAGCACCAGCGCGCTGGCGTCCTCGTCCTCGCGCGGCAGCAGGCGCGCATGGCGCTGCAACAGGATCACCTGGCTGCCCAGGCGCTGGAAGGCCTGGGCCAGCTCGCAGCCCACCGGCCCGCCGCCCAGCACCAGCAGCCAGCGCGGCTGCTGGCGCAGGCTCCAGATGCTCTCGCTGGTATAGCTACGCACCTGCTCCAGGCCGGGAATCTCCGGCACCCGCGGCCGCGCCCCGGCGGCGATGACGATGCTGCGTGCGGTCATACGCTCACCGTTCACCTCCACCGCCCAGGGCGACACCAGTTTCGCCTGGCCCTGGATCACCTCGACGCCCAGGCCGCTGTAACGCTCGACCGAATCGTGCGGCTCGATGGCGGCGATCACATTCTGGATGCGCTGCATCACCGCGGCGAATTCCACCTGGCCCTGCACCCCGTGCAGGCCCAGCGCCTCGGCGCGGCCCAGCTCATGGGCCAGCTTGGCCGAACGCAGCAGCGCCTTGGACGGCACGCAGCCGCTGTTCAGGCAGTCGCCGCCCATCCGGTGCTGCTCGATCAGGCCGACCTTGGCGTTGACCGCCGCGGCGATATAGGCGCTGACCAGGCCGCCGGCGCCGGCGCCGATCACCAGCAGGTTGCGCTCGAAGCGCTTGGGCTTGTGCCAGCCGGCATAGACCCGGCGCGCCTGCAGCACATCGAGCGCACGCCGGGCCAGCAAGGGGAAAACACCGAGCAGAACGAAGGCGCCGAGCAGCCCCGGCGAGAGGATGCCGGCCAGCGACTGCAGCTGGCCCAGCTCGCGCCCGGCGTTCACGTAGACCAGGGTGCCGGGCAGCATGCCCAGCTGGCTGACCCACCAGTAGGTGCGCAGCGGCAGGCGGGTCAGGCCCATGGCCAGGTTGATCAGAAAGAACGGGAACACCGGCACCAGGCGCAGGGCGAACAGGTAGAAGGCCCCCTCGCGCTCGACCCCGGCATCGATCCCGGCCAGACGCCGGCCGAAGCGCTGCTGCACCCAGTCGCGCAGCAGGAAACGGCTGCTGAGCATGGCCAGGCTGGCGCCCAGGGTCGAGGCGAAGGACACCAGCACCAAGCCTTCGAGCAGACCGAATAGCGCGCCGCCGAGCAGGGTCATCAGCGCCGCCCCCGGCAGGGACAGCGCCGTTACCAGCACATAGGCGAGAAAGAACAGCCCGGCGGCCTGCCAGGGCTGGGCGGCGACTTGGGCATTCAGCGCGGCTTGCTGCGCCTTGAGCGCGTCGAGGCTGAGGTACTGGCCGAGGTCGAAGACGAAGAAGCTGCCCAGCAGCGCCAGGATCAGGCCCATCAGGGCCAGTTTGCGGCTATTCATCGATCACCTCTGCTGGGGCGCGCCGCGCGCACCGACCGCGCGCCCGGGTGCGCACGACGCACGGCCTAGTCATGCAGCGCACCGCCGCAACTGGAGCCCTGCCCGGCGGTGCAGGCGAAGCAGTGGTCGCGGCTGACGATGGGGTTGCCGTCCAGACGCGCATCGAGCAGGTCGCGCAGATGGGCGCGCTCACGGCCGATCAACGCCAGCGGCAGATCGAGCATCTGGTTGAAGTCGCAGTCGTAGAGGTAGCCCTGCCAGTCGACGCTGACCAGGCTGCGGCACATCAGACCCTCCAGATTCTCCGGCCGGTAGCTGTCGCGCAGCAGCTGCATGTAGGCGGCGAACTGGCCCTTGCTGACCAATGTGCTGCCGAAGCGGGCGATGGGCTGGTTGGTGATGCACAGCAGGTGGTCGAAGCGGACGCCGAAGTCCTCGGCCAAGTGGCGCTTGTAGTCGGCCTCCAGCGCCGCCTGCGGCGGCGGCAGGCTGGGGCCCTGCGGGTTGTACACCAGGTTGAGCAGCAGGCCACTGCCGGGTTGGCCGTAGCCGAGGGCGTTGAGCCGCCTGAGGCCGGCGATGCTGGCGGCGAACACCCCGTCGCCACGCTGGCGGTCGACGTTCTCGCGCGAGTAGCAGGGCAGGGAGGCGGTGACCTCGACGCCGGCGCCGGCGAGGAACTCGGCCAGGTCTTCCTGGCCCGGCTCGCCGAGTATGGTCAGGTTGCAGCGGTCGATCACCCGCAGGCCCTCGCGCCGCGCGTGCCGCACTATCTCGCGAAAGCGCGGGTGCAGCTCCGGGGCGCCGCCGGTGAGATCCAGGGTATGCACCGGATGGGCATCGATCACCCGATGCAGCAGCGCCAGGCACTCGTCGCTCATGGCCTCGGTGCGGGTCGGCCCGGCGTTGACGTGACAATGCAGGCAGCGCTGGTTGCAGCGGTAAGTCAGGTTGACCTGCAGCGCTTCCAGCACAGCGCGATGAACGGGCGGGAAGGCCAGCTGGTCGAGCAGGGGCAGCATGGCGCGCATGGTGGACTCCAGGGTGGGCGCGCCATTGGACCGCCAGGGCGCGCCGGCGTTACAGCCGCACCCCAGAGTTATAGCAACAGCTGCGCCCGGCGTGGCGAATCGCAGGAGAACGCCGGCGACGTCGCTTGCACGCAAGTCCCGAAGCGGGAAGAAACGAATATGCCAAACACGAAAAAGCCCGCCATGGGGCGGGCTTCTTCGACAGGCAGCCGATCAATTACTTGATCTTGGCTTCCTTGTAGATCACGTGCTTACGGACGACCGGATCGTACTTCTTGATCTCGATCTTGTCCGGCGTGGTGCGCTTGTTCTTGTCGGTGGTGTAGAAATGGCCGGTGCCGGCACTGGAAACCAGACGGATCAGGTCACGCATGATGAACTCCTTAAACCTTTTCGCCGCGAGCGCGCAGCTCGGCCAGCACTACGTCGATACCACGCTTGTCGATGACACGCATGCCCTTGGCCGATACGCGCAGACGCACGAAGCGCTTCTCGGACTCGACCCAGAAGCGATGGTGCTGCAGGTTCGGCAGGAAACGACGACGGGTTTTGTTGTTTGCGTGGGAAATGTTGTTCCCGGTTACCGGACCCTTACCGGTAACTTACAGACTCTCGACATGCCTCAGCCCTCTAAAACCACATGCCCAACCCGGCATGGGTTGGCCGCTTAAACTCAATGTCATTGGCGCTCGGCGCCGCGTTTCTCGAGGGTCTTACCGGGCGCACTGGATAGCGCAAGAACCGGGCCCCTAGAAAAGAGCGCTGCTTTATACCAGAAAGGCCGAGGTGCAACAAGGGAAAGCACAGGATAAAACACGCGGGGCGGACTGCCAGACCGGCCGGGGACCGAGCCCTCTGGGCTTGATCCATGCTCGACCATTCGTCGCCCGATGCGGTATTCATCTCCGGGCAAATCGACTAGGGTTGCAGCTTACGCCCATGCCGGGAACAAGGAGTTCACCATGCGCCTGCTGCTCGCCCTTCTGTTGTGCACCCCGATTCTGGCCCAGGCCGCGACCCTCAGCGTGTGCACCGAAGCCAGCCCGGAAGGCTTCGACGTGGTGCAGTACAACTCGCTGACCACCACCAACGCCTCGGCCGACGTGCTGATGAACCGCCTGGTGGAGTTCGACGCCGAACAGGGCAAGCTGCTGCCGAGCCTGGCGCGCAGCTGGTCGATATCGGCAGACGGCCTGGTCTACGACTTCCAGTTGCGCGACGACGTGCGCTTCCACCAGACCGCCGACTTCAAGCCCACTCGCCCGCTGAACGCCGACGACGTGCTGTTCAGCTTCCAGCGCATGCTCGACCCGGCGCACCCCTGGCATGCGCTGGCCACCAGCGGCTATCCGCATGCCCAGTCGATGCAGTGGCCGAGCCTGATCGCCAAGCTCGAGGCGCCGGACGCGCACAGCCTGCGCATCACCCTCAATCGCCGCGACGCCACCTTCCTCGCCACCCTGAGCATGGGCTTCGCCTCCATCTACCCGGCCGAGTATGCCGCCCAGTTGCTGGCTGCCGGCACCCCGGAGAAGCTCAACAGCGCCCCGGTGGGCAGCGGCCCGTTCGTCTTCGAACGCTTCCAGAAAGATGCCGTGGTGCGCTACCGCGCCAACCCCGAGTACTTCGCCGGCGCGCCCGGCGTCGAGCGGCTGATCTTCGCCATCACTCCGGACAGCAACGTGCGCCTGCAGAAGCTGCGCCGCGGCGAATGCCAGATCGCCCTGTCGCCCAAGCCGCAGGACGTGCAGGCCATCGCCGGCGAGACCAAGCTAAAGAGTGCGCAGACCGCGGCCTTTATGACCGCCTTCGTCGGCATCAACAGCCAGCACCCGCCGCTGGACAAGCCGCAGGTGCGCCAGGCGATCAACCTCGCCTTCGACAAGGCCAGCTACGTCAAGGCGGTGTTCGAAGGCAGCGCCGAGGCGGCCAGCGGGCCTTATCCGCCGAATACCTGGAGCTATGCCGACGAGCTGCCCGGCTACGCCCATGACCCGGCCAAGGCCCGCGCCCTGCTGGCCGAAGCCGGCCTGGGAGGCGGTTTCAAGACCACCATCTGGACCCGGCCGAGCGGCAGCCTGCTCAACCCCAACCCCAGCCTCGGCGCCCAGCTGCTGCAGGCCGACCTGGCCAAGGTTGGCATCGCCGCCGAAATCCGGGTGATCGAATGGGGCGAGCTGATCCGCCGCGCCAAGGCCGGCGAGCACGACCTGCTGTTCATGGGCTGGGCCGGCGACAACGGCGACCCGGACAACTTCCTCACCCCGCAGTTCGCCTGCGCCTCGGTCGAGTCGGGTCTCAACTTCGCCCGCTACTGCGATCAGACGCTGGACAAGCTGATCGCAGATGGCAAGGCCAGCAGCGAGCAGGCCGAGCGCAGCCGTCTGTATCGCGAAGCGCAGAAGATCATCCAGCAACAGGCGCTGTGGCTGCCGCTGGCCCACCCTACCGCCTTCGCCCTGCTCAGCGCCAAGGTCGAGGGCTACAAGGTCAGCCCCTTTGGCCGGCAGGACTTCGCCAAGGTCAACCTGGCGCAATAAGGCATAGGGCGGGTCCCGCTATATCCAGCCCAGCTCGGCCATCGACAACGGTTCGCCGTCGCCGACGATGAAGTGATCGAGCACGCGCACGTCCACCAGGGCCAGGGCGTCCTTGAGGCGCTGGGTCAGCACCCGGTCGGCCTGGCTCGGTTCGGCGACGCCCGATGGGTGGTTATGGGTGAGGATCAGCGCGGCGGCGTTGTGCGCCAGGGCGCGCTTGACCACCTGCCGCGGATAGACGCTGGCGCTGTCGATGCTGCCGTGAAACAGCGCCTCGAAGGCCAGCACGCGGTGCTTGGCATCGAGAAACAGGCAACCGAATACCTCGTGCGGCTCGTGGCGCAGCAGCGCCTTGAGGTAGTCGCGCACCGCCTGCGGGCTCTCCAGCGCCGAGTCGCGACGCAGCTGCTCGGCCAGATGCCGGCGGGCCATCTCCAGCACCGCCTGCAGCTGCGCGTACTTGGCCGGCCCCAACCCCAGGTGCTGGCTGAAACTGGCCAGATCGGCCTGCAGCAGCGCGCGCAGGCTGCCGAACTCGGCCAGCAGCTGGCGCGCCAGATCCACCGCACTTTTACCGGCCACGCCGGTGCGCAGAAAGATCGCCAACAGCTCCGCATCGGTCAGCGCCGCCGCGCCCTGAGCCAGTAGTTTCTCCCGCGGACGCTCCGCCGCGGGCCAATCGCGAATGCTCATGCCACCTCCCTGTCCGAGCCAGGCGCCGCTGCTCCGCTGCGGGCGCTGTGCTATCGTAGCCCATCTTTTCACACGGGGCCGGCCAGGGGAGGCGTTGGCCCCGTGGCGCACATCCACCTGTATATAAAAGGCAGGCCTATGCAGCGGCTGTATCGCAAACGCATCATCGTCGGCGTCGGTGGCGGCATCGCCGCCTACAAGAGCGCCGAGCTGGTGCGCCGACTCAAGGACCAGGGCGCCGAAGTGCGGGTGGTGATGACCCAGGGCGGGCGCGAGTTCATCACCCCGCTGACCCTGCAGGCCCTCTCCGGCCACCCGGTGCACCTCGATCTGCTCGACCCCGCCGCCGAGGCGGCCATGGGCCATATCGAACTGGCTCGCTGGGCCGACCTGGTGCTGATCGCCCCGGCCACCGCCGACCTGATCGCCCGCCTGGCCCAAGGCGTGGCGGACGACCTGCTGACCACCCTGGTGCTGGCCACCGATGCTCCCATCGCCCTGGCCCCTGCGATGAACCAGGCGATGTGGCGCGACGCCGCCACCCAGGCCAACCTCGAACTGCTGCAAAACCGCGGCATGCGCCTGTTCGGCCCGGCCGCCGGCGTCCAGGCCTGCGGCGACGTCGGCCTCGGTCGCATGCTGGAGGCCGAGCAACTGGCGCAGCTGGCTGCCGACAGCTTCCAGCGCCAGGCGCTGGACGGCCTGCATATCCTGATCACCGCCGGGCCGACCCAGGAAAACATCGACCCGGTGCGCTACATCACCAACCACAGCTCCGGCAAGATGGGCTTCGCCCTGGCCGAAGCTGCCGCCGAGGCCGGCGCGCGGGTGACCCTGGTCAGCGGCCCGGTGCACCTGCCGACGCCGGACCGGGTCAGCCGCATCGACGTGGTCAGCGCCCGCGACATGCTCGCCGCCTGCGAAGCGGCGATGCCCTGCGACGTACTGATCGCCGCCGCCGCAGTGGCCGACTACCGCCCGGAAGTGGTGGCGCCGCACAAATTGAAGAAAGACCCGGCCAGTGGCGAGGGCATGCTCCTGCAAATGGTGCGCAATCCGGATATCCTCGCCACCATCGCCAGCCGCGCCGACCGCCCGTTCAGCGTCGGCTTCGCCGCAGAAACCGAGAACCTGCTGGAATACGCCTCGCGCAAGCTGCGCGACAAGAACCTCGACCTGATCGTCGCCAACGACGTGGCCAATCCCAGCATCGGCTTCAACAGCGAGGAAAACGCCATCACCGTGATCGACCGCGAGCTGCAGCAGAGCAGCTTCGCCCAGACCAGCAAGGGCAAGATCGCCCGCCAGTTGATCACCCTCATCGCCGACCGCCTGCACAAGAACTGACCATGCACGCCCTACAAGCCAAGATTCTCGACCCACGCCTCGGCCGCGACTTCCCGTTGCCGCAATACGCCACCCCGGGCTCCGCCGGCCTCGATCTGCGCGCCATGCTCGATGCGGACCTGGTGCTCGAACCGGGCCAGACCGTACTCCTTCCCACCGGCCTGTCGATCTATATCGGCGACCCGGGCCTGGCCGCGCTGATCCTGCCACGCTCGGGCCTCGGCCACAAACATGGCATCGTCCTCGGCAACCTGGTCGGCCTGATCGACTCGGACTACCAGGGCGAGCTGATGGTGTCCTGCTGGAACCGCGGGCAGACGCCCTTCACCATCGCCATCGGCGAGCGCATTGCGCAACTGGTACTGGTGCCGGTGGTGCAGGCGCATTTCGAACTGGTCGATGCGTTCGACGAGAGCCAGCGCGGCGCCGGTGGCTTCGGCCATTCCGGCAGTCACTGAGCCGAATCCATCCACAGGACGACCCGCCCGAGGAGCACCGCCGTGAAACTCTTCAAGCGCACCGCCAAGGAAGCCGACACCCCGCTGGCTGCAGCGCCATCGCGCAAGAGCAGGGCGTTCGGCCCGCTGCTGCCCGGCCTGCTCGCCGCCAGCCTCGGTATCGGCGCCGGCTGCGCCCTGCTCTGGGTCGCCCAGGACAATAGCGACAGAACGCGCCAGGCCGAGCTGGTCCAGGCCATCGGCGGCAGCCAGGCCGCCGCGGTGCAGCAGGCGCTACGCCAACTGCAGGCAGATGGCCTCGCTGCGGCGCGCAACCCCGAATTGCTCCAGGCCCTGCAGAGCGGCGACGGCCAGCAGCTGCGCGAGGCCGAGCGGCGCCTGGGCTACCGCGACGGCGTGATCGACGCCCACCTCAACCGCCGCGGCGAAGCGGTGCAGAACCGCAGCCGCCCGGCGCCGATGAACTTCGCCGGGCTGGACATGCTGCGCCGCGCCGAGAGCGGCCAGCAGCCGGCGGTGGAAGCCTACAGGATCGACGAGCGCTGGCTGGCCTACAGCGTCGTGGCACTGCGCCAGAGCGACAATCAGCCAGCGCTGGGCACCCTGCTGCTGGCCGTCGACCTGCAGCGCCTGCTCGCCAGCCTGCCACCATTGCCGCCCGAACTGGGCCAGCTGCAACTGGTGCAGCAGTTCGCCAAAACCCCGGCACAGGTGCTGCTGCAGCGTGGCCAGGATGCGGCCGGCGCGGCGCACAGCTTCGCCACCGGCAATCCCAACTGGACGCTCAGCTTCAGCCCCGGCCCGGGCCTGGTCGGCGGCGGCATCTCACCAGCCCTGTTCGGCCTCGCCGCGCTGCTGGCACTGAGCGGCGCGCTGATCGGCCTGATGCTGCTGCAAGCCGCCCAGCAGCGCCGCCTGCTCGGCGATGCGCAGCAGCTCGGGCAGATGCTCAAAGAACTCTCCGCCGGAAAAGCCGTCAAAGCCATCAGCCTGAGCCTGCCAGCACTGGACAGCCTCGCCCAGAGCCTGGCGCGCTTGCCCAGGCGGAACAGTGAGACGAGCAACCCGGTCACGGCCGATGCAGTAACCCCGGCGCCAGCCGCCAAGCCCGGCAGCAAAGCTGCCGAACTGGTCGATCCGCTGTTCCAAGACACCGATATCCTCGATATCGACATTCTCGATGAAGACCAGGATCTCCTGGGACTGGAGCAGACATCCGCCATGAGCATGACCCAAAGTGCCCCGAGCCTACCCGCCGACATCTTTCGCGCCTATGACATCCGCGGGGTGGTCGGCGACAGCCTGACCGCCGACTACGCCTACTGGATCGGCCGCGCCATCGGTTCGCAGAGCCTGGCCCAGGGCGAGCCCAACGTCATCGTCGGCCGCGACGGCCGCCTGTCCGGCCCCGAACTGCTGCAGCAGCTGGTGCAGGGCTTGCTCGACTGCGGCTGCCAGGTCACCGACATCGGCATGGTACCGACCCCGGTGGTGTATTTCGCCGCCAATGTACTGGAAGGCCGCTCTGCGGTGATGCTCACCGGCAGCCACAACCCGCCGGACTACAACGGCTTCAAGATCGTCATCGCCGGCGACACCCTGGCCAACGAACAGATCCAGGCGCTCAAGGCGCGCATCGACAACAACGACCTGGCCAGCGGTGTCGGCAGCGTGCAGCAGGTCGACGTGCTGGAGCGCTACTTCACCACCATTCGCGACGACATCGCCCTGGCCAGGCCGCTCAAGGTGGTGGTCGACTGCGGCAACGGCGCCGCCGGGGTGATCGCCCCGCAGCTGATCGAAGCCCTGGGCTGCAGCGTGATTCCGCTGTATTGCGAGGTGGACGGCACCTTCCCCAACCATCATCCGGACCCGGGCAAGCCGGAGAACCTCAAGGACCTGATCGCCCGGGTCAAGGCGGAAAACGCCGACCTCGGCCTGGCCTTCGACGGCGACGGCGACCGCGTCGGCGTGGTGACCAACACCGGCACCATCGTCTACCCCGACTGCCTGCTGATGCTGTTCGCCAAGGACGTGGTGGCACGCAACCCCGGCGCCGACATCATCTTCGACGTCAAGTGCACCCGCCGCCTAACGCCGCTGATCAGCGGCTACGGCGGTCGCCCGGTGATGTGGAAGACCGGCCACTCGCTGATCAAGAAGAAGATGAAGGAGACCGGCGCCCTGCTGGCCGGCGAGATGAGCGGGCACATCTTCTTCAAGGAGCGCTGGTACGGCTTCGACGACGGCATCTACGCCGCCGCGCGCCTGCTGGAGATCCTCAGCCTGGACAAGCGCGACACCGAGCAGGTGTTCAACGCCTTCCCCAGCGACGTGTGCACCCCGGAGATCAATATCCAGGTGACCGAGCAGAGCAAGTTCCCGCTGATCGAGCGCCTGCAGCGCGAGGCCCAGTGGGGCGAAGCCAACCTGACCAGCATCGATGGCGTGCGCGTCGACTATCCCAAGGGCTGGGGCCTGATCCGCGCATCCAACACCACGCCGGTGCTGGTACTGCGCTTCGAGGCCGACAGCGAGGACGAGCTGGCGCGCATCCAGGACGTGTTCCGTGGCCAGCTGAACAAGCTCGCCCCCGACCTGCAACTTCCCTTTTGACCGATTTTTTCCAGGAGCCCCCGCATGACCCTCGAGCGTGACGCCGCCGCCCAGGTTGCCAAGGTACTGTCCGAAGCCCTGCCCTATATCCGCCGCTTCGTCGGCAAGACCCTGGTGATCAAGTACGGCGGCAACGCCATGGAAAGCGAGGAGCTCAAGCAGGGCTTCGCCCGCGACATCGTGCTGATGAAGGCCGTCGGCATCAACCCGGTGGTGGTGCACGGCGGCGGCCCGCAGATCGGCGATCTGCTCAAGCGCCTGAGCATCGAAAGCCACTTCGTCGACGGCATGCGCGTCACCGACACCGCCACCATGGACGTGGTGGAGATGGTGCTCGGCGGCCAGGTCAACAAGAGCATCGTCAACCTGATCAACCAGCACGGCGGCAGCGCCATCGGCCTGACCGGCAAAGATGCCCAACTGATCCGCGCCAAGAAGCTCAAGGTGACCCGGCAGACGCCGGAGATGACCCAGCCGGAAATCATCGACATCGGCCACGTCGGCGAGGTCACCGGGGTCAACATCGAGCTGCTCAACATGCTGGTGCACGGCGACTTCATCCCGGTCATCGCGCCCATCGGCGTCGGCCCGGACGGCGAATCCTACAACATCAACGCCGACCTGGTGGCCGGCAAGGTGGCCGAGGCGCTGAAGGCCGAGAAGCTGATGCTGCTGACCAATATCGCCGGCCTGATGGACAAGCAGGGCGAAGTGCTCACCGGCCTGACCACCGAGCAGGTCGATGCCCTGATCGCCGACGGCACCATCTACGGCGGCATGCTGCCGAAGATCCGCTGCGCCCTGGAAGCGGTGCAGGGCGGCGTGCACAGCGCGCATATCGTCGACGGTCGGGTGCCCAACGCGGTGCTGCTGGAGATCTTCACCGACAGCGGCGTCGGCACCCTGATCACCAACCGCAAGCGTCCGTAACCAGCGGCCGCTCCGCGTAATACCGCTCACCCAAGGCCCGCGCCCTGCTCCCTCTCCCATTTATGGGCGAGGGGACCGATCGCGGCCATCCGATGCTGACGCGGCCGCCTGATGCCTCTCTGCCTCCGGGAGACGCCCGCTGGGATGCAAGAGACCAACGCCGGGGGCCAGCAGGGCCGATGAGGGCAATGCAAGCGCATCGTCGCACCCCAGGTGGCAGCGCCGATCCGGCGCGACGGTGAAAGACGCCCACGCGCAGCGCTGCCGGTCTGGCTGCGGGGAACGATCAGGGGGCTTGCGGCGCCCGCGTCTAGGGCTTGGCCTTGGGCTCGCCAAACAACTCGGCCAGGCGCGCGCGATCGGCGGCGAAACCGGCCTCGGCATCCTTGCGCACCTGCCGATAGCGGGCGATATCGCGCAGCAGGCGCTGCTGTTCATCCTTGAGATTGTTGATCTGAAGCAGCAGGTTGGCCGGCACTTCGCGCCCGGCCCGCTCGTACTCGGCGGCCTGGCCCTGCAGGTTGGCCTGCTGGGTGCGCACCGACTGCAGATTGCCACGCGCCACGCTGCTCACCCCGTCGATTTCGGCGAGCTTGCGCTCGCGGGCGCGGTCGACGTCCTCAAGACTGCTGTACAGGCGCAGCAACTGCGCATCGCTGCTGGCGCGCGCCTTGTCCGCCTGCATGCGTGCGTATTCCTCGGCGGTCGGCGCGGGCGGTATCACCCGCAGCACGCGACCCTGGTCATTGAGCACCTCATAGCCCCTGCCGATGAACTGCGGCGGCACACCCTGGCGACTGAGCACCGTCACGCCCTTGTCGTCGACGTAGCGATACAGCTCGGTGGCCACGCCCGCCAACGGCAGCAGCAGACTCAGCAGCAGCGTACAGCGGGTCAGGAGCGGCTTGGGCATGACGAGAGATACCTTGTGCTTAGATTCCGTACTCGGCGCGATAGGCTTGCACAGCCGGGAGATATTGTTTGAGTTCGCCATCGTCCGCCAGGTATTCCAACACCTGCTCGAGTGACACGATGCTCACCACCGGCATGCCGAAGTCGCGCTCGACTTCCTGGATCGCCGACAGCTCGCCCTGGCCGCGCTCCTGGCGATTCAGCGCGATCAGCACGCCGGCGGCCCGGGCGCCCTGGCCCTGGATGATCTGCATCACCTCGCGAATGGCGGTGCCGGCGGTAATCACGTCGTCGACGATCAGCACGCGACCGGCCAGCGGCGCACCGACCAGGGTGCCACCCTCGCCGTGGTCCTTGGCTTCCTTGCGGTTGAAGCACCAGGGCAGGTCGCGGCCGTGATGCTCGGCCAGCGCCACCGCGGTGGTCGCCGCCAGGGGAATACCCTTGTAAGCCGGGCCGAACAGCACATCGAAGTCGATGCCACTGTCGACGATGGCGGCGGCATAGAAGCGCCCCAACTGGGCCAGCGCCAGGCCGCTGTCGAACAGGCCGGCATTGAAGAAATAGGGGCTGGTGCGCCCGGACTTGAGGGTGAACTGACCGAAACGCAGGACCCCGCGTTCAATGGCAAAACGGATGAATTCGCGCTGGTACGCTTGCATGAAAAAGTCCCGAACGGCACGGATTTAGCTAATTGAGATGAGCTCGGGTATCATACACGCACGTGTTTTTGGGGGCCATTTATGCGGATCATCAGTGTGAACGTGAATGGTATTCAGGCTGCGGCCGAGCGAGGACTGCTCAGCTGGTTGCAAGCCCAGAATGCCGACGTGATCTGCCTGCAGGACACCCGAGCCTCCGCCTTTGAAATGGACGACCAAGCCTTCCAGTTGGATGGTTATTTCCTCTATGCATGCGATGCTGAAGTGCCCAGCCAAGGTGGCGTGGCACTCTATTCGCGTTTGCAACCCAAGGCGGTGATCAGCGGCCTCGGCTTCGAGATGGCCGATCGCTACGGGCGCTACCTGCAGGCAGATTTCGACAAGGTAAGTATCGCCAGCCTGCTCCTGCCAACCGGCCGGGACGGCGACGAGAGCTTGAATCAGAAATTCAAGTTCATGGACGACTTCACCCATTACCTGGACAAGCAACGGCGCAAGCGTCGCGAGTACATCTACTGCGGCTCGCTGCACGTGGCACATCAGAAGCTGGACGTGAAGAACTGGCGCGACTGCCAGCAGTCGCCGGGCTTCCTCGCACCCGAGCGCGCCTGGCTGGACGAGGTGATCGGCAGCATGGGCTATGTCGACGCCCTGCGCGAAGTCAGCCGCGAAGGCGACCAGTTCAGCTGGTGGCCGGACAGCGAGCAGGCGGAGATCCTCAACCTGGGTTACCGCTTCGACTACCAGCTGCTCACCCCGGGCATGCGCCGCAGCGTGCGCACCGCGCGCCTGCCGCGCCAGCCTCGCTTCTCCCGGCATGCGCCGCTGATCGTCGACTACGACTGGATTCTCAGCGTCTGATCGACAGACAGAAAAAAGCCGGCATCGCGCCGGCTTTTTTGTACCTGTCGCCGACTACTTCACCAGGCGCCAGGCGAAGGGATAGCGGTAGGCCTGACCTTCGTTGGCCTTGATCCCGGCGATGATGGTCAGCACCAGCGCGGCGACGCCCACCAGCACCAGCAGCGGGAAACCGATGATCACCACCATCAGCATGAAGCAGACGACCGCCGCCAGCGCCACGCTGATCTGGAAGTTCAGCGCCTCCTTGCCCTGGGCGTCGACGAAGGGGTCGAGATCCTTCTTGATCTGCCAGATGATCAGCGGCCCGAGCAGGTTGCCGAAGGGGAACACCAGCCCGAGAAAGGCGGCGAAATGGCAGAACATCGCCCACTGGCGGGCTTCCTGACTGGGCGTCGGAACCGGGTTTTGCAGGTCGTCGCTCATGATGCTGCTCCTTGCTCTGGGAAAGTGTCAGTCGGCCAAGGCAGCCCGCTGCAACTCGAAGATCTCGTTCATGCCCTGCTGCGCCAGCGCCAGCATGGCGTTGAATTCGTGCGGCTGGAACGGCGCGCCCTCGGCGGTGCCCTGCACCTCGATGAAGCCGCCGGCGTTGGTCATCACCACGTTGAGGTCGGTCTCGGCGGCCGAATCCTCCAGATAGTCGAGATCCAGCACCGGCTCGCCCTGATACATGCCCACCGACACCGCGGCGATCATCTGCTTGAGCGGCTCGCCCTTCAGCGCGCCGCGCTTCTTGAGGATCTTCAGCGCGTCGATCAGCGCGACCATGGCGCCGGTGATCGAGGCGGTGCGGGTACCGCCATCGGCCTGGATCACGTCGCAGTCGACGTACAGGGTATTCTCGCCCAGCTTGCTCATGTCCAGCGCGGCGCGCAGCGAACGGCCGATCAGGCGCTGGATCTCCAGGGTACGGCCGCCCTGCTTGCCGCGGCTGGCCTCGCGCTGGTTACGCTCGCCGGTGGCGCGCGGCAGCATGCCGTACTCGGCGGTCAGCCAACCCTGACCCTGGCCCTTGAGGAAACGCGGCACGCCGGACTCGACGCTGACCGTACAGATCACCTTGGTGTCGCCGAATTCCACCAGCACCGAACCCTCGGCGTGCTTGGTGTAGTTGCGGGTGATGCGGATCGAGCGCAACTGATCGGCGGCGCGGCCACTGGGACGTTTCATCGAGCGATACCTACTTCATAAAGGGAAAACAGCCCGCATTATAGGGGGCCACCGGGCGGGGCGACACGGCGAATTGGCTGCGACCGACGTAACGCCCCCTGCTGCCTCTGCAACACCAGCGAATGAAATGGGAACGGCCCCTGGGCTACAATCGCCCGCCTTTCGAGCCGACTTTCCGAGAGGTACCCCATGGTTCACAGCATGACGGCCTTCGCCCGCCGCGAGCAGGCGACCGCGCACGGCACCCTGAGCTGGGAGCTGCGCTCGGTCAACCACCGTTACCTGGAACCACACCTGCGCCTGCCGGACGCCTTCCGCGACCTCGAGGGCGCGCTGCGCGAAGCCCTGCGCCAGGGCCTGTCGCGCGGCAAGGTGGAGTGCACCCTGCGCTTCGCCGAGGAAACCGGCGGCCAGCAGCTGCAGGTCGACGACGAACGCGCCCGCCAGCTGATCGCCGCCGCCGAGCAGGTCGCCGCGCTGATCCGCCAGCCGGCGCCGATCAACCCGCTGGAGGTGCTGGCCTGGCCAGGGGTACTGGTGGCCGATAGCGCCGACCCGCAGGCACTCAATGCGGCCGCCCTGAGCCTGTTCGACCAGGCGCTGGGCGAGCTCCGGACCGGCCGCGCGCGCGAAGGCGCGGAACTGGCCAAGCTGCTCAATGAGCGCCTGGACGCCATCCTCGCCGAGGTCGCCGCGCTGCGCGAGCTGGTGCCGCAGATGCTGGCCAACCAGCGCGCCAAGATCGAGACACGCTTCGCCGAGTTGCAGGCCGAACTGGACCCGCAGCGCCTGGAGCAGGAGCTGGTGCTGCTGGCGCAGAAGAGCGACGTCGCCGAGGAGCTGGATCGCCTGAGCACCCATGTCAGCGAGGTGCGCCGGGTGCTCAAGGCCGGCGGCGCCGCCGGCCGGCGCCTGGATTTCCTCATGCAGGAACTCAACCGCGAGGCCAACACCCTCGGCTCCAAGGCCTTCGATCCGCGCAGCACCCAGGCGGCGGTCAACCTCAAGGTTTTGATCGAGCAGATGCGCGAACAGGTGCAGAACATCGAATAACGCCGACACCACGGCTGCTACTCTTCGTCCAACGATTTTCCAGGATGCTTCCATGGCCATTACCACCGGCACCCTCTACATAGTTTCCGCGCCCTCCGGCGCCGGCAAGACCAGTCTGGTCAAGGCGCTGGTCGACAGCGAGGCGCAGATTCGCGTATCGGTGTCGCACACCACCCGCGCCATGCGTCCGGGCGAGGTGGACGGGGTCAACTATCACTTCGTCGACCATGAGCGCTTCAACGCCATGCTCGAGCGCAGCGAGTTCCTCGAGCATGCCCGGGTCTTCGACAACCTCTACGGCACCTCGCAGAAATGGGTCGAGCAGACCCTGGCCGAGGGCTTCGACCTGATTCTGGAGATCGACTGGCAGGGCGCCGAGCAGGTGCGCCGGCTGATGCCGCAGGCCAAGTCGATCTTCATCCTGCCGCCGACCCAGGAGGCCCTGCGCCACCGCCTGACCAACCGCGGCCAGGACAGCGGCGAGATCATCGAACGGCGCATGCGCGAGGCGGTCAGCGAGATGAGCCATTACGTCGAGTTCGACTACCTGGTGATCAACGACGACTTCGCCCACGCCCTGAGCGATCTCAAGGCGATCTTCCGCGCCAACCAGCTGCGCCAGGAGAGCCAGCAGCAGCGCCATGCCGGCCTGCTCGGCGAGTTGCTGGCATAAAACAGCGCTTCCATTGTCGCTGGTGATTTTTTAGACTATTCAGTCCGCTCGCCCGCTCGGGCCAAGCCTATCCGCACAAGTTACGAGGAACACCATGGCTCGCGTTACCGTCGAAGATTGCCTGGACAACGTTGATAACCGCTTCGAACTGGTCATGCTCGCGACCAAGCGTTCGCGCCAGCTGGCTACCGGCGGCAAGGAGCCGAAGGTTGCCTGGGAAAACGACAAGCCCACCGTGGTCGCCCTGCGCGAAATCGCCGCTGGCCTGGTGGACTACGAAGTGGTCGCCCAGGAAGACATCGTCGAAGAAGAACCGCTGTTCGCCGCCTTCGAGGAAGAGGCCAACGAGCCTCTGTAAGTCGATGAAGCCGGGTCGAAGTCGCTCGAGGCATACAGCCAGTCATCCGGGGAGCATCCCATGGCCGGCATAGACGCTCTCGCCGATCGGCTTTCGACCTACCTCGGCCATGACCAGGTCAACCTGGTCCGCCGCGCCTACTTCTACGCCGAACAGGCGCACGATGGCCAGCGCCGCCGCAGCGGCGAAGCCTACGTGACCCACCCGCTGGCCGTGGCCAGCATCCTCGCCGACATGCACATGGACCATCAGAGCCTGATGGCCGCCATGCTGCACGACGTGATCGAAGACACCGGCATCGCCAAGGAAGCGCTCAACTCGCAGTTCGGCGAGACCGTGGCCGAACTGGTCGACGGGGTCAGCAAGCTGACCCAGATGAACTTCGAGACCAAGGCCGAGGCACAGGCCGAGAACTTCCAGAAGATGGCCATGGCCATGGCCCGCGACATTCGCGTGATCCTGGTCAAGCTCGCCGACCGCCTGCACAACATGCGCACCCTCGATGCCATGCCGCACGAGAAGAGCCGGCGCATCGCCAAGGAAACCCTGGAGATCTACGCCCCCATCGCCAACCGCCTGGGCATGCACGCCATGCGCGTGGAGTTCGAGGACCTCGGTTTCAAGGCGATGCATCCGATGCGCTCCGAGCGCATCCGCGCCGCCGTGCGCCGCGCCCGCGGCAACCGCAAGGAGATCGTCAACAAGATCGAGGAGTCGATCAAGGCCTGCCTGCAGCGCGAGGGCATGGACGGCGAGGTGATCGGCCGCGAGAAGCACCTGTACAGCATCTATCAGAAGATGCGCGGCAAGCGTAAGGCATTCAACGAGATCATGGATGTCTACGCCTTCCGCATCATCGTCGACAAGGTCGACACCTGCTACCGCGTGCTCGGCGCCGTGCACAACCTGTACAAGCCCTTGCCCGGCCGCTTCAAGGACTACATCGCGATACCCAAGGCCAACGGCTACCAGTCGCTACACACCACGCTGTTCGGCATGCACGGCGTGCCCATCGAGATCCAGATCCGCACGCGCGAGATGGAAGAGATGGCCAACAACGGCATCGCCGCGCACTGGCTGTACAAGTCCAACGAGGACGAAGTGCCCAAGGGCAACCACGCCCGCGCGCGCCAGTGGGTCAAGGGCGTGCTGGAACTGCAGCAGCGCGCCGGCAACTCGCTGGAATTCATCGAGAGCGTGAAGATCGACCTGTTCCCCGACGAGGTCTACGTGTTCACGCCCAAGGGGCGCATCATGGAGCTGCCGAAGGGCTCCACCGCGGTGGACTTCGCCTATGCGGTGCATACCGACGTCGGTAACACCTGCATCGCCTGCCGCATCAACCGCCGCCTGGCGCCGCTGTCGCAGGCGCTGGAAAGCGGTTCGACGGTGGAAGTCGTCACCGCCCCGGGCGCACGACCCAATCCGGCCTGGCTCAATTTCGTGGTCACCGGCAAGGCGCGCACCCATATCCGTCACGCGCTCAAGCAACAGCGTCGCTCGGAATCGATCAGCCTCGGCGAGCGCCTGCTGAACAAGGTGCTGGCCAGCTTCGACAGCCACCTGGAAAAGATTCCTGCCGAACGGGTGCAGGCAGTGCTCGGCGAATACCGCCACGAGGTCATCGAGGATCTGCTGGAGGACATCGGCCTGGGCAACCGCATGGCCTATGTGGTGGCGCGACGCCTGCTGGCGGACAGCGGCGACGCCCTGCCGAACAGCGAAGGGCCGCTGGCCATTCGCGGCACCGAGGGCCTGGTGCTGAACTATGCCAAGTGCTGCACGCCGATTCCGGGCGACCCCATCGTCGGCCACCTGTCGGCCGGCAAGGGCATGGTGGTGCACCTGGAAAGCTGCCGCAACATCAGCGAAATCCGCCACAACCCGGAGAAGTGCATCCAGCTCAACTGGGCCAAGGATGTCGCCGGCGAATTCAACGTCGAACTGCGCGTCGAGCTGGAGCACCAGCGCGGCCTGATCGCCCTGCTGGCCAGCAGCGTCAACGCCGCCGACGGCAACATCGAGAAAATCAGCATGGACGAGCGCGACGGCCGCATCAGCGTGGTGCAGCTGGTGGTCAGCGTGCATGACCGCGTCCACCTGGCCCGGGTGATCAAGAAACTGCGCGCGATCAAGGGCGTGATGCGCATCACCCGTGTGCGCGCCTAACGGCAGCGACAAATCTCGAGCTGCAAGCGACAAGCATTAGCCGGTTTCTTGAGCCTGCCATTTGCAGCCTGTAGCCTGACAACCGCCTTTATCCGCAGCTTGAGGCCCAGCGCCTGAGGCTGCCTTTTCCAAGGAGCGATTCATGAGCAAGACCGTCATCACCAGCGACAAGGCCCCCGCCGCCATCGGCACCTACTCCCAGGCGATCAAGGCCGGCAACACCGTCTACATGTCCGGGCAGATCCCGCTGGACCCGGTCAGCATGGAGCTGGTCGAAGGCTTCGAGGCGCAGACCGTGCAGGTGTTCGAGAACCTCAAGGCGGTTGCCGAAGCCGCCGGAGGCTCGTTCAAGGACATCGTCAAGCTGAACATCTTCCTCACCGACCTCTCCCATTTCGCCAAGGTCAACGAAGTCATGGGCCGCTACTTCGAGCAGCCCTACCCGGCCCGCGCCGCCATCGGCGTGGCCGCCCTGCCGCGCGGCGCGCAGGTGGAAATGGACGCTGTTCTGGTTCTGGAATAAGTCCCGCGGCGGGGCCCGGTGCCCCGCCCCTCTTCCTTTCCCCGAGCATGGAGATCGCCCATGCGCCTGTTTTCCCTGCTGCTGTGCGGCGCCCTGCTCACCGGCTGCGCTAGCCCCCCGCCCGACGATCCGGGCGGCACCTGGATCAACCAGGCCGCCATCGATGCGGCGCGCGAAAGCGGACGCCTGCGCGAGGCGCTGCTGGCCTATGGGCCGAACCTCGAATGGCAGATCCACCCCGAGCGCCAGCAGGCCAGCTACAGCAACGGCTTCGAACTGGTCGAGGGCCGCCTGCAGGCCGTCGGTGCTGGCCAGTGGCAGGTGACGTTCTACGGCGACTACGAGGAACAGCTGCGCCTGCAGGGCGACCAGCTGACCCAGGTAGCCAGCGGCTACTGGCCCGAGCAGCGCTTCGCCCGGGCGCCGACGCGCGGCGACGAGCAGGCGCCGCTGGGCAGCAGCTTCGAGCAGGCGTTGTACCGCGACTATCTGGGCGGCGACTGGCTGATCGAAGAAGGCCAGGGACAGGGCGGCCTGGTGCGCTTCATCGACAATGGCCAGGTCCAGGGCCTGCCCGGCGCCGAGCGTTTCGCCCTGTGCCTGGCCGGCGATTGCGCGGCCATGAGCGGCGAGCACGACAGCCTGTGGCTGCAGGCCGGCGACCAGGGCAGTCCCTGGCTGTTCGTCCACGAGGGCAATCGGCTGCGCATCTTCGAAGCGCACAACCGCGCCCAGTTCGACGAGATGCCCGAGTACCAGCCCGGACCGCAGCGCTGGCTGCTCAAGCGGCGCTAGCTGGCGCAAGGCTCTGCCGCGGCAAGGATGTCCCCCGCAGCCCGGGTGCAATCCAGGACTATGGCGGCAGTCGATGCCCGGATTGCATCCACACCAGCCGCCCGCCTTCAGCCCAAAGCCCCCAGCAACAGCCAGCTGCCCAGCGCCAGCAGCATCGCCCCGCAACCCCGGTCCAGCCAGCGCACCCGGCGCTGCAGCCAGCCGCGCCAGCGTCGCCGGCCGAGCAGACGCACCAGCGCCAGATCCCACAGCCAGACCACCAGGGTCATCCAGGCCATGACCAGGACCAGCCCCCAGACCGGCATGGCCGCCTCGCGCAGCACGCCGAACAAGCCGGCATAGAACAGCGCCAGCTTGGGATTGAGGCTGCTGGCCAGCAGCCCCTGGCGCAGCCCGCGCCACCAGCTGCCGGCCGTCGCCTGCGGCCCCGACGGCAATTGCAGGTCACGCCGCGACAGCAGGGCCTGCATACCGATCCAGGCGAAGTAGGCGCCGCCCAGGGCCTGCAGCACCTGCCAGAAGCCGGCGCCCTGCCCCGGCAGCAGGCCCAGGGCAAGCAACACCAGCAGCATGCTCAGCAGATTGGCCAGGGCTATCCCGGCGGCGCAGCCATCGGCCTGCTGCCGGCCTTCGCCCAGGGCCGTACGAATCAGCAGGAAGAAGTCCGGCCCCGGCGACAGCAGGGCGGCGAAATGGGTGCTGGCCACCAGCACGAACAAGGCAAACATCGACAGCGACCTCCGGCAAGCAGGGCAATCAGTTTCCTGATGGCCCTGCGCCGGGGTCTTGGAGAAAACTCAGGTTAGCGCGCTGCGGCGGAACTGCCCGGGGGTGACGCCGGTGAAGCGCTTGAAGGTGCCGGCGAA
This sequence comes from Pseudomonas sp. SP16.1, assembly GCF_052682975.1. Taxonomy (NCBI): domain Bacteria; kingdom Pseudomonadati; phylum Pseudomonadota; class Gammaproteobacteria; order Pseudomonadales; family Pseudomonadaceae; genus Pseudomonas; species Pseudomonas sp. SP16.1. The sequence continues at coordinate 4,683,055 of NZ_JBQYFZ010000001.1, read as the reverse complement.
ATGCGCCTGATCGTAGAAACCCAGGCTCAGAGCCACCTCCAGCGGCGTCTGCCAGCTCAGCAGCAGGCGCTTGGCTTCGCGCACGCGGCGCTGCAGCAGGTAGGTGTGCGGTGGTACGCCATAGGCGCGGCGAAAGGCCTCGATCAGGTGGCGCGGATGACGCTGAACCAGGCCGGCCAACTGCTCCAGGCTGACCGCCTCGGCATAATGCGCCTCGAGATAGTCACGCACCCAGGCGATCACCCCGCCGTCGCGCGGCGCCGAGCGGGCCGCGCGTAAGCCGCCGTGGCGGACGAATACCAGCTCCAGCACGGCCAGCAGTTCGCTCTCCAGGCTCAAGGCGTCGCCGCGTTCGAACTCCGCCGCCAGGCGCGCCAGGCCAGCCGCGACCTGGCCGTCGTCGTCCGGATTAAGGCGGCGAAAGCCGTCGGGCAGGCGCTTGCGCCCGAGCAGCGCCGGCAGCCGCGACTCCTCGACATAGAGCATGCGGTAGACCAGCCGGGCCGACTCGGCGTGGCCGGTGTGCGGCTCCTGCGGGTTCATCAGCGACAGGGTGCCGGCCGGCAAAGCGTGGCGCTGGCCACGGCACTGGTAGCCGCCGACGCCCGCCAGAATGGCGCCGATGGCGAAGGCATCGTGGCTGTGACGGCCGAACGCCTGTCCGGAGAAGTCGGCGTGGAACAACTCCACGCCCGGCAGCCAGGGCTTGGCCAGCAAACGATTGGCGTTCACCTAGCGCCCCGCCAGGATCGCCGCATAGCCCTCGCGGTAGCTCGGGTACTGCGGCGTCCAGCCCAGCGCGCGGGCGCGCGCGTTGCTGCAGCGCTTGCTGCCGGCGCGGCGTATGCACTGCTCATCGCTCCAGTGGCTGACACCCAGCTGCCCGCGCAGCCAAGCCACCACCTCGTGCAGCGGCGCCGGCTCGTCGTCGACGCCCAGGTAGCAGTCGGCCAGGGCCTCGCCACGGGCATCGGCCTGCAGCAGGGCGGCCAGCAGGCCGGCGGCGTCCTCGACATGGATGCGGTTGGCGTACAGCGGCGGCTGCTCGCTGACCCGATAGCCCTGGCGCACCTGATTGAGCAGCGCCTCGCGCCCCGGGCCGTAGAGACCGGTCAGGCGCACCGCCGTGGCCGGCAGACCGCTATCGATCGCCAGCCGCTCGGCCTCGCGCATGATCCGCGCCGAGTAGCTCTGTGCCTCGGCCGGCGAGTCCTCGTCGATCCACTGCCCGTCCTGCTGGCCGTACACCCCGCTGCTGGAGGCGAACAGCAGGCGCCGCGGTCGCTGGCCGTGTTGCGCCAGCCAGGCCAGTACGTGGCGCAGGCCGTCGACGTAGGCGGCACGGTAGCCGGCCTCGTCGCGCTGGCTGGCGGTCGCGCAGTACAGCAGGTAATCCAGCTCGCCCTGCGGCCAGGCCGCCGGGCAACTATCTGCGAGCAGGTCGCCGGCGACCGGCTCGATGGCCCGCGGCAGCGCCGCCACGCTGCGACGCAGGCCATGCACCCGCCAGCCGGCGGCGGCCATGCGCAGACCGAGGCGGGTACCGACGTCGCCGCATCCGGCGATCAGCAGGTTGTTGCAGGCGGGCATGCGGTTCTCCCCGTTATTTGTGCGAAGGCGCAGTGTAGCCCGGTTGGTTCGTCTCAATGCAAAGGCTATGCTTGTCGGCAACTTAATGGATAAACACTATGACCCTCACCGAACTGCGCTACATCGTCACCCTCGCCCAGGAACAGCATTTCGGCCGCGCCGCCGAGCGTTGCCACGTCAGCCAGCCGACCCTGTCGGTCGGGGTGAAGAAGCTGGAGGACGAGCTCGGCGTGCTGATCTTCGAACGCAGCAAGAGCGCGGTGCGCCTGACCCCGGTCGGCGAAGGCATAGTCACCCAGGCGCAGAAGGTGCTGGAGCAGGCCCAAGGCATCCGCGAACTGGCCCAGGCCGGCAAGAACCAGCTGACCGCGCCGCTGAAGATCGGCGCCATCTATACCGTCGGCCCCTACCTGTTCCCGCACCTGATCCCGCAGCTGCACCGGGTCGCCCCGGACATGCCGCTGTACATCGAGGAGAACTTCACCCATATCCTGCGCGACAAGCTGCGCACCGGCGAGCTCGACGCGATCATCATCGCCCTGCCGTTCCAGGAAGCCGACGTGCTGACCAAGCCGCTGTACGACGAACCCTTCTACGCCCTGCTGCCGGCCGGCCATCCCTGGGCGGCGATGGACAGCATCGATACCAAGATGCTCAACGACAAGAGCCTGCTGCTGCTCGGCGAGGGCCACTGCTTCCGCGACCAGGTGCTCGAAGCCTGCCCCAGCCTGCGCAAGGGCGGCGACGACCACGCCAAGCACACCACGGTCGAATCCAGCTCGCTGGAGACCATCCGCCATATGGTCGCCTCCGGCCTGGGCGTGTCGATCCTGCCGTTCTCCGCGGTAGACAGCCATCACTATGCCCCCGGGGTAATTGAGGTGCGCCCGCTCAGTGCACCGGTACCCTTCCGCACCGTGGCCATCGCCTGGCGCGCCAGCTTCCCGCGGCCCAACGCCATCGAGGTGCTGGCCGACTCCGTGCGCCTGTGCTCGGTGGCTCGTCCGCAGGTCAAGAGCGCCTGAGGCCCGCGGTGAGCGAACTGGCGGCGGTTTCCGTCACCGCGCTCAAGGGCGTGGGCGCGGCCCTGGCCGAGAAGCTGGCCAAGGTCGGCCTGGAAAACCTGCAGGACGTGCTGTTCCACCTGCCGCTGCGCTACCAGGATCGCACCCGCATCACCCCCATCGGCGCGCTGCGCCCCGGACAGGACGCGGTGGTCGAAGGCGTGGTCGCCGGCGCCGACGTGGTCATGGGCCGTCGGCGCAGCCTGCTGGTGCGCCTGCAGGACGGCAGCGGCACTCTCTCCCTGCGCTTCTTTCACTTCAGCCAGGCGCAGAAGGACGGCCTCAAGCGCGGCACGGCGCTGCGTTGCTACGGCGAGGTGCGCCCCGGTGCCACCGGCCTGGAGATCTACCACCCGGAATACCGCGCACAGAGCGGCGCCGAGCCGGCGCCGGTGGAACAGAGCCTGACCCCCATCTACCCGAGCACCGAGGGCCTGACCCAGCAGCGCCTGCGCCAGCTCAGCCAGCAGGCGCTGGCGCGCCTGGGGCCGCGCAGCCTGCCGGACTGGCTGCCCGCCGAGCTGGCCCGCGACTACCGCCTGGCGCCGCTGGACGAGGCTATCCGCTACCTGCATCGACCGCCGCCGGATGCCGACCTGGAAGAACTTGCCGAGGGCCGCCACTGGGCCCAGCACCGCCTGGCGTTCGAGGAGCTGCTGACCCATCAGCTGTCGCTGCAGCGCCTGCGCGAGCAGGTGCGCGCGCAGCAGGCGCCGGCGCTGCCGCCGGCGCAGAAACTGCCGCAGCAGTACCTGCACAACCTGGGCTTCGCCCCCACCGGCGCGCAGCAGCGGGTCGGCGCCGAGATCGCCTACGACCTGGCCCAGAACGAGCCCATGCTACGCCTGGTGCAGGGCGACGTCGGCGCCGGCAAGACGGTGGTCGCCGCGCTGGCCGCGCTGCAGGCGCTGGAGGCCGGCTACCAGGTGGCGCTGATGGCGCCCACCGAAATCCTCGCCGAGCAGCATTTCCTCAACTTCAGCAAATGGCTGCAGCCGCTGGGCATCGAGGTCGCCTGGCTGGCCGGCAAGCTCAAGGGCAAGGCACGCGCCGCGGCGCTGGCGCAGATCGCCGGCGGCGCGCCGATGGTGGTCGGCACCCATGCGCTGTTCCAGGACGAGGTGCAGTTCAAGCGCCTGGCGCTGGTGATCATCGACGAGCAGCATCGCTTCGGTGTGCAGCAACGCCTGGCCCTGCGCCAGAAAGGCATCGACGGCCGCCTTTGCCCGCACCAGCTGATCATGACCGCGACCCCCATACCCCGAACGCTGGCGATGAGCGCCTACGCCGACCTGGACACCTCGATCCTCGACGAGCTGCCGCCCGGGCGCACCCCGGTCAATACCCTGGTGATCGCCGACAGTCGCCGCCTCGAGGTGATCGAGCGGGTCCGCGCCGCCTGCCGCGAGGGTCGCCAGGCCTACTGGGTGTGCACCCTGATCGAGGAGTCCGAGGAGCTCACCTGCCAGGCCGCCGAGACCAGTTTCGAGGAGCTTTCCGCGGCGCTGGGCGAGCTGCGCGTCGGCCTGATCCACGGGCGCATGAAGCCGGCCGAGAAGGCCGCGGTGATGGACCAGTTCAAGCGCGGCGAGTTGCAGCTGCTGGTGGCCACCACGGTGATCGAAGTCGGCGTCGACGTGCCCAATGCCAGCCTGATGATCATCGAGAACCCGGAAAGACTGGGCCTGGCCCAGCTGCACCAGCTGCGTGGGCGGGTCGGTCGTGGCAGCGCCGCCAGCCACTGCGTGCTGCTCTATCATGCGCCGCTGTCGCAGCTGGGCCGCGAGCGCCTGGCCATCATGCGCGAGACCTGCGACGGCTTCGTCATCGCCGAGAAGGATCTGGAACTGCGCGGCCCCGGGGAAATGCTCGGCACCCGCCAGACCGGTCTGCTGCAGTTCAAGGTCGCCGATCTGATGCGCGACGCCGACCTGCTGCCGGCGGTGCGCGACGCCGCGCAGGCGTTGTTGGAACATTGGCCGCAACACGTGGCTCCATTATTAGAACGCTGGTTGCGCCACGGCCAGCAATACGGTCAAGTGTGAAGCAGATCACATGGCGACCGTCGCCACCAACCTTTGCGCAGATACCCGCTGGTTATACTCCGGGCAGACGCGCCAACGCCGGATACCGATATGACTGATGCAGCCCTCGCTCCCAACGCCACCGCGCAGCCGCCGGCGGTGATCCTGCAGTTGCTGGACAAGCTCGCCATACCCTACCGCGTCTGCGCCGAGCGCCCCGAGCTGCCGGCGGACGCGCGCCTGCTGGCGGTGCTGCTGGAAGACGCCGTCGGCGCACTGCTGGTGCTCTACCCGCGCAGCCAGTTGCTCGATCTGGGCCGCCTGGCCGAGCTCACCGGGCGCCAGCTGACAGCGGTCAAGCCCGAGCGCCTCGAGCGCATGCTCGGCAAGCACAGCCTGGCCCTGCTGCCCGGCCTGCCGCCATTGACCAGCTCGCCCTGCCTGTACGAGGAACGCCTGCTGCAGGTGCCCAACCTGCTGGTGGAGTCCGGCCAGCCCGGCGTGCTCCTGGAGATCCCCACCGAGGCCTACAAGACGCTGCTGAGCAAGGCCAGCGCGGCGCGCTTCGGCCAGCCGGTGAGCGCGATCAAACTCAACCTCGACCGCCCCGCCGACGACCGCGCCGAGATCACCCAGGCGGTGCAGGCCTTCACCGCCCGACGCATCCAGCAGCGCCTGGAGGAGACCATCGAGATTCCGCCGCTGCCGGAAACCGCGCAGAAGATCATCAAGCTGCGTGTCGATCCGGACGCCTCCGTGGACGACATCACCGGGGTGGTGGAGACCGACCCGGCGCTGGCCGCCCAGGTGGTCAGCTGGGCGGCCTCGCCCTACTACGCCGCACCCGGCAAGATCCGCTCGGTGGAGGACGCCATCGTCCGCGTGCTGGGCTTCGACCTGGTGATCAACCTGGCCCTCGGCCTGGCCCTGGGCAAGACCCTGAGCCTGCCCAAGGATCAGCCACAACATGCCACCCCCTACTGGCAACAGGCGATCTATACCGCCGCGGTGATCGAGGGCCTGACCCGCGCCATGCCCCGCGCGCAGCGCCCGGAAGCGGGCCTGACCTACCTCGCCGGACTGCTGCACAACTTCGGCTATCTGGTCCTGGCACACGTTTTCCCACCGCATTTCTCGCTGATCTGCCGCCACTTGGAGGTCAACCCGCATCTCAGCCACAGCCATATCGAACAGCACCTGCTGGGCATCAGCCGCGAGCAGATCGGCGCCTGGCTGATGCGCCACTGGGACATGCCGGACGAGCTGGCCTGCGCCCTGCGCTTCCAGCACGATCCGGGCTACGCCGGCGACAATGCCGCCTTCGCCAACCTGATCTGCCTGGCCGTCAGCCTGCTGCGCAATCGCGGCATCGGCGCCGGGCCGCGGGAAGCCATTCCCGATGAGCTGTTCGAAGCACTCGGCATCAGCCAGGACAAGGCCGAGGACGCGGTGAACAAGGTGCTGGACGCCGAGGTGGCGCTGCGCGAACTGGCGGCGCAGTTCCAGCACCCGCACTGACTCCTGGCATAGGCCGCCTGACGGGCAGGTAGCGGGCATGGCGCCCCGTACCGATGCAGCCCGCCAACGCCCGCGGCTATGGCGTGTCTGCCTGCCGGCGCAGCAGCTCGCGCCGCTCGCCGAACAGTTGCGGTAACGTCTCCAGGCTGGCAGAGAGCAGCCGGCTGATATCGGGGTGTTCATAGAGCGCGGCGTATTCGGCCAGCTGGTCGCTGGGCATCTGTCGGTAGGCATAGAGCATGAAGGATTCCACCGCTTGCGCGCTGGACTGGCGGATGCTCTCGGCCTGGCGCCGGGTCTGCGCCTGCAGCTCGGCCTCGTCGAGGTTCTCGCCGCGCGCCAGTAGCGCCAGCAAGGCCTGGGTCTTGCCCACCTCATAACGCAGCAGGCTGGCCAGGGCGGTGGTGCGCGCCGCGGCATCCAGACGCCGGACCAGCTGCAGACGCACGCCGCGCGGCGGCTGCTGGACGAGGCGTCGGCGGTATTCGGCCAGACCTTGCGGCTGCTCGCCCACCGCGCGCTCGGCGGCGCTGAAGCGTCGGGCCAGCGGACTGTCGAGGCGCTGTCGGGCCTGCGCCAGTCGCGTGGCATCGAACCGGACGCTGATCCGCTTGGCCAGATCCAGGCACAGCGCCTCTCCGGCGAACAACTGACCCAGACGCTCCCGCTCGGCCGGCGCCTGGCCGCGCTGCACCAACGGCGCGCTCTGTTCGCAGAGCAGGTGGATACCGGCGAGCTCGAACAGCGGCAACAGCGCTGGCGGCGCAACCGCTTCGGCTCTGGCCGCAGCGGCCGCCAACAACAACAAGGACAACAGCAATGGACGCATGGTCGGCTTTCCGCGAGGGCGTCGCAGGCAGCCTAGCCAAAGCCAAGCGCAGCAGCCAGCGCCGCCACGCCAGCGTGAGCCTCAGGCGGCCTTCTTCGGCACCTCGGCCTGCTTCTTCGGTTTCAGGTACTTGGTCAACCCCTGGAACCACATGACCAGCGCCGGATTGCCCTGGATCTGGATGTCCTTGTTCTGGATGCCCTGCATGAACGCCAGCTGCTTGTTCTTCGCGGTCAGGGTGGCGAAGCCGTAGGCGGCGTCCTTGAAGCCCAGGGCGAAGGCCGGTTCGCTGACCGTGCCACGCTTGCTGCGGATGCGCTGGCCCGCGACGATGAAGTGGCGCGCCACCTTGCCATCCAGGCTGTGCAGCTGGAACACCAGGTCGCGGCCTTCTAGCTGCTGGCGAAAGGCGGGATTGTCGCGGCTGGCCTTGGCCATGAGCCGGCCCAGCATCCACAGGAGAAAACGAAATTTCATGCACAGGCCTCGCGATCGAAGATGATGGCCGCGCATTGTAGTGACTTTCCGCCAGGACTACAGCCTGTCGAAAGCTCGGTCGATACCGCGTAGGTGCCCCCGAGAAAGGAAGAGGCCCGGAGCCGGGCGGCCCCGGGCGGCAGACTCAGTTGACCGCATCCTTGAGGGACTTGCCCGGCTTGAAGGCGACGGTATTGCTGGCCTTTATCTTCACCGGCTGGCCGGTTTGCGGGTTCTTTCCGGTGCGGGCGCCACGGTGGCGCTGGACGAAGGTACCGAAGCCCACCAGGGTCACACTGTCCTTGCGGTTCAGTGCACCGGTGATTTCTTCCAGTACGGCGTTGAGGACGCGATTGGCTTGATCTTTGGTCAGATCCGCCTTCTCGGCGATGGCGGCGGCGAGTTCCGGTTTACGCATAAATGCCTCTTTGACGGTTTTTTGTTGTTGTGTCCGTGCTGTCCTTCCAGAACAGCGCCCAAGGCGCCGCAACAGCTCTGCGCTGCGGCAGACCCCAGGGAGAATGGCATGCCGGATCGCACTACGCCAGTATCGCCTGACACTTTGTCCGGTCAATTTGATGCCATACCCGACAGAACATCTGGCAATCAGGCCAAGATCGCCGGAAGCTCCCGATTCAGCGCCAGCTTTTCCTGCACAGCGGTACCGGTCAGGGCGTAGCCCAGCAGGGCCCCGTCGACATCGCGGCACAGCGCTTTGATGTCGCCACCGCCGCCTTCCACTGTCCACTCACCCTGGGTACCGCGCGGCGGCGGCGATACCACCAGCGGACAGACTGGCGTCTTCACCGTCACCGGCATCGCGCCGTAGGCCACCGCAGTGGGCTCGCCGGCCAGGGTCTTGGCCAGGGCGCGGGCGCAGGCCATCAGCGGCATGACGTAGAGCAGGTTGAGCCCGTCCACCTCGGCGCAGTCGCCCAGGGCATAGATGTTCGCGTGGGAGGTGCGCAGCTGGCGGTCGACCTGCACCCCGCGCCCCACCGCCAGCCCGGCGGCGGCGGCCAGTTCGGTACGCGGACGCAGACCGACGGCGGAAAGCACCAGGTCGCAGGCGATCAGGGTGCCGTCGGACAGATGCGCCTCCAGGGCGTCGTCCTTGCGCTGCAGGCTGGCCAGCACCGGCCCGAGGTGAAACCGCGCGCCGAGGCTCTCCAGGCCGGCCTGCACCGCAGCCGCGGCAGCCGGATGCAAAAGGCCGGGCATGACCTGCTCGCAGGGCGCCACCAGTTCGACCTGATAGCCGCCCGCGGACAGGTCGTTGGCGAATTCGCAGCCGATCAACCCGGCGCCGAGCAGCAGCACGCGGCGCTTGCCGGCGGCCGCCGCGCGAAAGCGCGCGTAGTCCTCCAGGTCGTTGATCGGGTAGATGGCGTCCTGGGCGTCGCCTTCCACGGGCACACGGATCGGCTCGGCGCCCCAGGCCAGCACCAGGTCGCGGTAGGGCACGGCCTCCTCGCCGATCCACAGGCGCTGGTGCCCCGGGTCGATACCGGTGATGCGGGTGTGGGTGCGGATCTCCGCCTTGAGCTGCTCGGCCATCGCACCCACCTCGGCCATGGCCAACCCGTCGGCTTCCTTGTTCTTGCCGAAGCCGGTCGAGAGCATCGGCTTGGAGTAGGAGCGCCCGTCATCGGCGGTGATCAGCAACAGCGGCGTTTCCGTATCGAGCTTGCGCCATTCCTTGGCCAGGTTGTAGCCGGCCAGGCCGGTGCCGACGATCACTACGGGCGTCGCTACGGGTGCACTCATGTTCCACTCCTCGCTTGATAAACGCGGCGACGGCCCGCGGGCCGTCGCCATTGATCCTGCTTGAACCGCTTCTCAGGCGATCTCGATCATCTCGAAATCCGCCTTGCCCACGCCGCAGTCCGGGCATACCCAGTCGGCGGGAATATCTTCCCAGGCGGTGCCCGGGGCGATGCCTTCTTCGGGCAGCCCCTCGGCCTCGTCGTAGATGAAACCGCACACGACGCATTGCCATTTGCGCATCGTTCTCTCCTTCCCAGCCCGCTCAGGCCGACCCTACTCCAGATTGGGTTCGCCAGCCAAGCGAGCGGCGGGCTTTCCGGTCGGAGGTTGGGCGGGCGGCGACGCGACACCGAGACCGCGAGTCCAACGGCGGAGGCGCTCAGTAGTACGTCTGTAGCATCGGATCGGCGCCCGCCAATGGCCGGAAACAGGTCATACGAGGGCGCCCTCAGATATGCGCCGCCTGAACCGATCCGCCAGGATCGGTCTCCCATGCCGCCACGCAGCGGCCGCATCCACCCTACAACAACATGCTCCGCGCCCACTCCGGAGCGCACAAAGGGGATCCTATGACAGTCGTACTCTCCGCGGCGATTCTCGCCCTACTCGGCCTGACCCTCTGGGTCCTGGTGCGCTGGGGCAGGCTGCGCTGCACCGGCAGCGAGCCGGTGGGCTTGTTCACCTTCCTCGCCATCCTCTTCACCTCGGGCCTGGACATGGGCCTGATCATCTTCCCGCTGACCGAGTTCCCGGTATACGCCAGCGAGGAGCCCTACCAGTTCTCCAACCCGCTGGCGGTGGCCTTCGGTTTCTGGGGGTTCCTGATCTGGGTGTTCTACTTCATCACTACCTTCTATTTCTGCGTGATCGAGCCGCGGGTCAAGCTGTTCGAGCTGCGTCCGGTGAAGCTGGTGAACAACCTGGTGATCGTCTCCACCTGCGCCTTCACCGCCTATCTGTTCCTGGTCAACATCGCCTGGTACGCCCCAGAGCTCAGCGAGTCCTGGCACTACCTGACGGTGGTGGCGATACTCCTGGCGGCGATCTATTCCAGCACCGACATCCGCTACCTGAAGATCCTCAGCGTCGCCTCCACCTGGCTGTTCTTCGCCCTGATCCTGGGCATGGCCCTGGTCGGCGCCTTCGGCTCCGAGCATTTCGCCTCGGCGGCGACGGCCATCGGCGAGGGCTATTTCGCCGAGCTGCCGCGCTTCGTCCTGCCGCTGAGCGACTACCACGCCTTCTACCTGTTCTGGTGGTTCGCCTGGAGCATCATGATCGGCCAGTTCGTCTCGCGCTTCGTCGGCGGCCTGAAGACCTACCAGCTGCTGCTGGCGCTGCTGATCATCCCGTCGATCCCGCTGGCGATCTGGTTCGCCGTGCTGCACCACTATTTCGCCGCAGACATCGCCATCGCCCCGCTGTGGAAGCTGGCGATGCTCGGCGTGGGGGTGATCTTCGTGATCAACTCGGTGGATTCGCTGGTGCGCCTGTACAGCGACAACCTCGGCCTCAGCGTCCAGCGCCTGGGCCGCGGGCGCTTCATCGCCTGCCACTTCGTCCTGCTCGGCGCCCTGGTGCTGGCGTTCAAGTTCACCCCGTTCGAGATCCAGTGGGTGGGGCTGACGGTCATCGGCCTGTACGCCGTGACCCTGGCCCTGCTGCTGCGCCGCTGCCGCCCGGCGCTGCGCGGCATCGGCGAGGCGCCACGCGGCGTCAGTCGAGCCTGAGCACCTTGGCCAGCACCACCTTGGGCCCGCGCATCTTCTTGACGATGATGCGCAGGCCCTCGGTTTCCAGCACTTCCTCTTCCTCGGGCATGCGCTTGAGGGTCTCGTAGATCAGCCCGGCCAGGGTCTCGGCCTCGATATGGTCGAGGTCGACGCCGAGCAGACGCTCGACCTTGGCCAGCGGCGTGTCACCGCGCACCAGCAGCTTGCCCGGCTGGTAGGCGAGGATGCCGCGCTCGGCCTTGCGGTGTTCGTCCTGGATATCGCCGACCAGCGCCTCGAGCACGTCTTCCATGGTCAGGTAGCCGATCACCTTGCCGTCGGCCTCCTCGACCAGGGCGAAGTGCGCGCCGCCCTGACGGAACTGCTCCAGCAACTGCGACAGCGGCATGTGTCGGCCGACCCGTTCCAGCGGGTGCATCAGCTCACCAAGCTTGAGCGCCGAGGGCAACATTTCCAGCAGCGACAGCTGCAGCAGCAGATCCTTGATGTGCAGCACGCCGACGAACTCGCCCTTGCTCTCGTCGAAGATCGGATAGCGGCTGTACTTGTGCCGGCGGAAGGTGGCGAATACCTCATCGAGACTGGCATTGAGCTCCAGAAACACTAGGTCCTCGCGCGAGTTGGCCCAGTCCACCACCTCCAGCTCGCCCAGCTCCACCGCCGAGGCCAGCACACGCAGATCCTGGTCGGTAGGCGCGCCGGCACGGCTGGAGTGGAGGATCAGCTTGAGTTCCTCGCGGCTGTAGTGGTGCTCGTGATGCGGCCCCGGCTCGCCTTGCCCGGCGATGCGCAGGATGGCGTTGGCGCTGGCGTTGAGCAGGAAGATCGCCGGGTACATCAGCCAGTAGAAGGCGTACAGCGGCGCCGCCGTCCACAGCGAGAGCAGTTCGGGCTTGCGGATCGCCCAAGACTTGGGCGCCAGCTCGCCTACGACGATATGCAGGTAGGAAATGATCGAGAAGGCAGTGAAGAAGGCGATGCCGTGAATCAGCTTGGCCGACTCGATGCCGACGGCCATCAGCAGCGGCGTGAGCAGCTCGGCGAAGGCCGGCTCGCCGACCCAGCCCAGGCCCAGCGAGGCCAGGGTGATGCCCAGCTGGCAGGCCGACAGATAGGCGTCCATCTGGTTGTGCACGGTACGCAGGATATGCCCGCGCCAGCCGTGCGCCTCGGCCAGCGCGTCGACCTTGGTGGCGCGCAGGCGGACGATGGCGAACTCGGCGGCGACGAAGAAGCCGTTGAGCAGGACCAGAAACAGGGCGAACAGAACGAGGCCGACATCGGCGAAGTAGACGGAAACGGGAAGACTCGTGGAGGGGTCCATAAAGGTTCGGATTGGCCAGTGACCGCTAGAGGGTGGGGGCTCGTCGCGCCGAATGCAAGCCTTCAGCGGCCGCGCTGCACCACCTGAGCCGGGGCGAAATGGCAGGTGAAAGTGCTGCCCTTGCCCAGTACGCTGGCGATCTCCAGGCTTCCGCGGTGGCGCAGCAGGACGTGCTTGACGATGGCCAGACCCAGGCCGGTACCGCCGGTGGAACTGGCGCGGCTGGAGTCGACCCGGTAGAAGCGCTCGGTCAGGCGCGGCAGGTGCTTGGCCTCGATGCCCATGCCGGTATCGCTGACAGCCAGATGTGCGCCCCGCTCGTCGCCCCACCAGCGAATGCGAATCTCGCCGTCGGCCGGGGTGTACTTCACCGCATTGAATATCAGGTTGGAGAAGGCGCTACGCAACTCCGCCTCGCTGCCCTTGAGCTTGAGATGCGGATCCGCCTCAAGGCTGATGCGGTGGTGCTTCGCGCCGGACAGCGCCTGGGCGTCGTTGCGGATCGACAACAGCATCAGGTCGACCGCCACCGGCTGATTGTCCGATGGATAGTCGGTGGCCTCCAGCTTCGCCAACAGAAGCAGATCATTCAGCAGAGTCTGCATTCGCGCACCCTGCTGCTGCATCTGCTGCAACGCGCGCAGCCAGCGCGGATTGACCGCCTCGACGTTGTCCAGCAGCGTCTCCAGGTAGCCGGCGATCACCGTCAGCGGCGTGCGCAGCTCATGCGAGACGTTGGCGACGAAGTCCTTGCGCATCTGCTCCAGCTGGTGCAGGCGGGTGACGTCGCGCACCAGCAGCAGGTGCTCGCGGTTGCCATAGCGGGTGATATGGAACTGCAGGCGGCGACGGTCGTTGACCGGCGAGGGAATCTCCAGCGCATCGGCGTAGTTGCCGCGCTCGAAGTACTCCTTGAAACGTGGATCACGCACCAGATTGGCCAGCGGCTGGCCGCTGTCCTGCGGGGTCTTCAGGCCCAGCAGGGTTTCCGCGGCGCGGTTCCACCACTCCAGGTTGCCCTGGCTGTCGAGCATCACCACCGCGTCCTTGAGCGCGGCGGTGGACTCCTGCACGCGGTCGATCACCGCCTGCAGTCGGCCGCGCGCCTTCTGGTTGCGCCGCTGCAGGTGGTAGATGCTGTCGAACACCTCGCCCCACAGGCCGTAACCATCCGGCGGTGGTTCGTCGGGTTTGTGCTCGCGCAGCCACTTGTGCAGGCGCAGCAGCTGGCTGAGAGTCCAGCCCAGGTGGATGGCAAGGCCGGCGGCCAGCACCCAGGCATATTCGCCGGTGATGAAGCCGAGCAGCAGGCAGGCGCCGAGCAGCAGCAACAGACGACGCACCACGGCGCCACGCCAGTCTTGGTTCACGATGGAGCGCATCCTTGTCGAGCGGCAGGCACGAGTTCGCGCCGACGGTCAGCCTTTGGTGGAGAAACGATAGCCGGTGCCGCGCACGGTTTGTACCAGGTTTTCGTAGGCGTCGCCGAGCGCCTTGCGCAGCCGGCGGATATGCACGTCAACGGTGCGCTCCTCGACGTAGACGTTGCCGCCCCAGACCTGGTCGAGCAGTTGGCCGCGGGTGTAGGCCCGCTCCTGGTGGGTCATGAAGAACTGCAGCAGGCGGTATTCGGTGGGGCCCATCTCGGCCGGCTTGCCGTCGATGGTCACGCGATGACTGATGGGGTCGAGCAACAGGCCGCCGACCTCGATCGGCGCCTCGCTGTCGCTGGGTCCGGCGCGACGCAGCACGGCCTTGAGACGGGCGACCAGCTCGCGTGGCGAGAACGGCTTGGTGATGTAGTCGTCGGCACCGACTTCCAGGCCCTGGATCTTGTTGTCCTCTTCGCCCTTGGCGGTGAGCATGATGATCGGGATGTCGCAGGTCAGATCGTCACGCTTGAGGCGTCGCGCCAGCTCGATGCCGCTGGTGCCGGGCAGCATCCAGTCGAGCAGGATCAGATCGGGCTTGCGATCGACGATCACGGCATGGGCCTGCTGGGTATTCTCCGCCTCCAGGCACTCGTATCCGGCCATTTCCAGGGCCACCGCGATCATCTCGCGGATCGGTGCTTCGTCATCGACGATCAGGATGTTCTTGCCAACCATGGTCCCGCCTCGGTTCGTTCATCTGTCTGCGCCGCATTAGATAACGGAATTATTGCAGCGATATGACAGGTACACGGCAGCGTTCAGCGTAACGCGTAGTCCAGCACGATACCGACGAAGATCGCCAACCCCGCCCAGTGGTTGTGCAGGAAGGCGTTGAAGCAGGCCATCGGCTTGCGGGTGCGCGTGGCCCGGTACTCCCAGACGAAGCAGGCCGCGGCGACCAGCAGGCCGGCGTGGAAGCAGATACCCAGTTCGAACCGTGCGCCGGCCAGCAGCAGGCAGAACAGCGCCAGGCCCTGCAGGGTGGCGATGATCAGGCGGTCGGCGTCGCCGAACAGGATGGCGGTGGATTTCACCCCAATCTTCAGGTCGTCGTCGCGGTCGGCCATGGCGTAGTAGGTGTCGTAGGCCACGGTCCACAGCAGGTTGGCGATGTACAGCAGCCAGGCCTCGCCAGGCAGGCCGCCGGTTTCGGCGGTGAAGGCCATCGGCATGCCCCAGGAGAAGGCCGCGCCGAGCACCACCTGCGGGTAGAAGGTGTAGCGCTTCATGAAGGGGTAGCAGGCCGCCAGGGCCAGGCCGCCGAACGAAAGCCAGATGGTGCTGGCATTGGTCAGCAGCACCAGGCCGAAGCTTAGAGTCACCAGCACGACGAACAGGATCAGCGCCTCGCGCGGCTGGATCTTGCCGCTGGCCAGCGGGCGCGCCTGGGTGCGGCTGACGTGGCCGTCGAAGTTGCGGTCGGCGTAGTCGTTGATCACGCAACCGGCGGCACGCATCAGGATCACGCCGAAGACGAAGATCAGCAGGTTCTTCGTGCTCGGCACGCCTTCAGCCGCCACCCACAATGCCCACAGCGTCGGCCACAGTAGCAGGTAGATACCGATGGGCTTGTCCAGGCGCATCAGCTGGATGAAGTCCCAGACGCGCGGGTGCAGGCGGCTGGTCGATTGCAGCAGGCGGGTGTACATCGAGGCGTCTCCGTGCGGGTTGCGCGGATTATACGGAGCTTGGTGGCCTAGGGTGGATCGCGCTTCATCGATCCTTCATGGCCGCCGGGTGGTGGCTGAAAAAAGGCCGGGAGCCATTCTTAACGCAGTGCAACGACGGCCCGCCGGATGGTTGCCAGAGGCGGCAAGCCCTGAAAAGCGTCATCCAACCTACGAATCGATCGCGGCCGCCTGCCAGAAGGCCGGCAGAAAGACTTCGGCCACCAGCACGCCGAGGGCGCTGCGGCTGAAGCAGGAACGGCGCGCCCACAGGCGTTCCTCGCGCACCTCTTCCGGCAGCCAGACGGCCGGGTAGCGGCAGGCCTGCAGCTCGCCGCGGTCGAAGGCGCGGTCGCTGAATAGCAGTTCGCCGAGCGAACGGCTGCCCAGGTCGGCCAGGTTCAGCCCGGAGCCTTCCAGGGCACTGCGCGCCGCCACGCTGCGAGCGAACACCCAGGGCTGACCGTGGCCGCGCAGGTATACCTCGCGCACCCAGCCCTGGCAGCCGTCGGCGACACCGAGGGCAACGCACTCGTCGCTGCGCAGGCGCTGCCAGCCCTCGTCCAGCGGAGTGACGGAGAAGCCGTCATGCGACAACGCGGTGAGGCGACGGGTCAGCGAGTCCTGATTGAACAGCCAGTCGCGCAGGGCGGCAGCCGGCTGCGGATGCAGCTGGGCGCAAGTCAACCAGCGCGGCGGATGAGCAAGGGCGGCATGGGGCACGAAGAACAACGACCTCAGATCGGAAGCGCGCGAGTCTAGCATGTTGCGCCACCGCCATCCCAAGCCAGCTATAAGTCTCTCGGCGCAGTAATCGTCGTTTTATCGGCACATAGAAGAAACCCCAGACCGCGTTAGCGATCTGGGGTTTCGTATAGGAGCTTGACGATGACCTACTCTCACATGGTGAAGCACCACACTACCATCGGCGATGCGTCGTTTCACTTCTGAGTTCGGGATGGGATCAGGTGGTTCCAACGCTCTATGGTCGTCAAGCAATTTGTTGCTGTCTCGGGGTTAACCGCTACAGCGAATTGGGTATGTGACAGTCGTTTGGCATAGGCCGCAGGCCTGTAGCTCTCGCAAATTTTCGGTTTGTCGACTTCACCATCGACACCCTCTGCTGTCAGCAGCAGATTGTTTGGGTGTTATATGGTCAAGCCTCACGGGCAATTAGTACAGGTTAGCTCAACGCCTCACAGCGCTTACACACCCTGCCTATCAACGTCGTAGTCTTCGACGGCCCTTCAGGGAGCTCAAGGCTCCAGTGAGATCTCATCTTGAGGCAAGTTTCCCGCTTAGATGCTTTCAGCGGTTATCTTTTCCGAACATAGCTACCCGGCAGTGCCACTGGCGTGACAACCGGAACACCAGAGGTTCGTCCAACCCGGTCCTCTCGTACTAAGGTCAGCCCCTCTCAAATCTCAAACGTCCACGGCAGATAGGGACCGAACTGTCTCACGACGTTCTAAACCCAGCTCGCGTACCACTTTAAATGGCGAACAGCCATACCCTTGGGACCGGCTTCAGCCCCAGGATGTGATGAGCCGACATCGAGGTGCCAAACACCGCCGTCGATATGAACTCTTGGGCGGTATCAGCCTGTTATCCCCGGAGTACCTTTTATCCGTTGAGCGATGGCCCTTCCATACAGAACCACCGGATCACTAAGACCTACTTTCGTACCTGCTCGACGTGTCTGTCTCGCAGTCAAGCGCGCTTTTGCCTTTATACTCTACGACCGATTTCCGACCGGTCTGAGCGCACCTTCGTACTCCTCCGTTACTCTTTGGGAGGAGACCGCCCCAGTCAAACTACCCACCATACACTGTCCTCGATCCGGATAACGGACCAGAGTTAGAACCTCAAGGTTGCCAGGGTGGTATTTCAAGGATGGCTCCATGAGAACTGGCGTCCCCACTTCAAAGCCTCCCACCTATCCTACACAAGCAAGCTCAAAGTCCAGTGCAAAGCTATAGTAAAGGTTCACGGGGTCTTTCCGTCTAGCCGCGGATACACTGCATCTTCACAGCGATTTCAATTTCACTGAGTCTCGGGTGGAGACAGCGCCGCCATCGTTACGCCATTCGTGCAGGTCGGAACTTACCCGACAAGGAATTTCGCTACCTTAGGACCGTTATAGTTACGGCCGCCGTTTACCGGGGCTTCGATCAAGAGCTTCGCTTGCGCTAACCCCATCAATTAACCTTCCGGCACCGGGCAGGCGTCACACCCTATACGTCCACTTTCGTGTTTGCAGAGTGCTGTGTTTTTAATAAACAGTCGCAGCGGCCTGGTATCTTCGACCGGCATGGGCTTACGTAGTAAATACTTCACCCTCACCGGCGCACCTTCTCCCGAAGTTACGGTGCCATTTTGCCTAGTTCCTTCACCCGAGTTCTCTCAAGCGCCTTGGTATTCTCTACCTAACCACCTGTGTCGGTTTGGGGTACGGTTCCTAGTTACCTGAAGCTTAGAAGCTTTTCCTGGAAGCATGGCATCAACCACTTCGCATTCTAAAAGAACGCTCGTCATCAGCTCTCGGCCTTGATCTCCCGGATTTACCTAAGAAATCAGCCTACCACCTTAAACACGGACAACCAACGCCGTGCTGGCCTAGCCTTCTCCGTCCCTCCATCGCAGTAACTAGAAGTACGGGAATATTAACCCGTTTCCCATCGACTACGCATTTCTGCCTCGCCTTAGGGGCCGACTAACCCTGCGTCGATTAACGTTGCGCAGGAAACCTTGGTCTTTCGGCGTGCGAGTTTTTCACTCGCATTGTCGTTACTCATGTCAGCATTCGCACTTCTGATACCTCCAGCAAGCTTCTCAACTCACCTTCACAGGCTTACAGAACGCTCCTCTACCGCTCATCCTAAGATGAACCCGTAGCTTCGGTGTATGGTTTGAGCCCCGTTACATCTTCCGCGCAGGCCGACTCGACTAGTGAGCTATTACGCTTTCTTTAAAGGGTGGCTGCTTCTAAGCCAACCTCCTAGCTGTCTAAGCCTTCCCACATCGTTTCCCACTTAACCATAACTTTGGGACCTTAGCTGACGGTCTGGGTTGTTTCCCTTTTCACGACGGACGTTAGCACCCGCCGTGTGTCTCCCGTGCTGACACTTGCTGGTATTCGGAGTTTGCATCGGTTTGGTAAGTCGGGATGACCCCCTAGCCGAAACAGTGCTCTACCCCCAGCAGTGATACACGAGGCGCTACCTAAATAGCTTTCGAGGAGAACCAGCTATCTCCGAGCTTGATTAGCCTTTCACTCCGATCCACAGGTCATCCGCTAACTTTTCAACGGTAGTCGGTTCGGTCCTCCAGTCAGTGTTACCTAACCTTCAACCTGCCCATGGATAGATCGCCCGGTTTCGGGTCTATACCCAGCGACTAAAGCGCCCTATTAAGACTCGCTTTCGCTACGCCTCCCCTATTCGGTTAAGCTCGCCACTGAATATAAGTCGCTGACCCATTATACAAAAGGTACGCAGTCACCCAACAAAGTGGGCTCCCACTGCTTGTACGCATACGGTTTCAGGTTCTATTTCACTCCCCTCTCCGGGGTTCTTTTCGCCTTTCCCTCACGGTACTGGTTCACTATCGGTCAGTCAGTAGTATTTAGCCTTGGAGGATGGTCCCCCCATGTTCAGACAAGGTTTCTCGTGCCCCGTCCTACTCGATTTCATTGATAAGAGCGTTTCGTGTACGGGGCTATCACCCACTACGGCGGCACTTTCCAGAGCCTTCCACTACACTCAAATCAACTTAAGGGCTAGTCCCCGTTCGCTCGCCACTACTTAGGGAATCTCGGTTGATTTCTTTTCCTCAGGGTACTTAGATGTTTCAGTTCCCCTGGTTCGCCTCTTGCACCTATGGATTCAGTACAAGATACCCAGCTTATGCTGGGTGGGTTCCCCCATTCAGAGATCTCTGGATCACAGTCTGTTTGCCGACTCCCCAAAGCTTTTCGCAGGCTACCACGTCTTTCATCGCCTCTGACTGCCAAGGCATCCACCGTATGCGCTTCTTCACTTGACCATATAACCCCAAGCAATCTGGTTACGATCTCAATCGTGAAGACGACATTCGCCGAAAATTTGCGTCTTGAGAACTACAAATTTTGCCTTGATTAACAACGTGCAGTGAAACACGCTGTTAGTCACTTCTATCACATACCCAAATTTTTAAAGAACGATTTGTACCGGTCAAAAGACCAGAAATCAGCACTCACCAGGAACCCCTGAAGCGCTCATTTCTGAACTCTTTAACTGCTACCGCAACGCGCGAGAGTGGTGGAGCCAAGCGGGATCGAACCGCTGACCTCCTGCGTGCAAAGCAGGCGCTCTCCCAGCTGAGCTATGGCCCCGTAATCTTCTGCACCAAGCAATTGGTAGGTCTGGGCAGATTTGAACTGCCGACCTCACCCTTATCAGGGGTGCGCTCTAACCAACTGAGCTACAGACCTATAACAGGGTCGCGTTACAGCATCGTCTTCTACAGTGAATCAAGCAATTCGTGTGGGAACTTATGAGAAAGCCGGTGTCTTCGATTAAGGAGGTGATCCAGCCGCAGGTTCCCCTACGGCTACCTTGTTACGACTTCACCCCAGTCATGAATCACTCCGTGGTAACCGTCCCCCTTGCGGTTAGACTAGCTACTTCTGGAGCAACCCACTCCCATGGTGTGACGGGCGGTGTGTACAAGGCCCGGGAACGTATTCACCGTGACATTCTGATTCACGATTACTAGCGATTCCGACTTCACGCAGTCGAGTTGCAGACTGCGATCCGGACTACGATCGGTTTTATGGGATTAGCTCCACCTCGCGGCTTGGCAACCCTTTGTACCGACCATTGTAGCACGTGTGTAGCCCTGGCCGTAAGGGCCATGATGACTTGACGTCATCCCCACCTTCCTCCGGTTTGTCACCGGCAGTCTCCTTAGAGTGCCCACCATAACGTGCTGGTAACTAAGGACAAGGGTTGCGCTCGTTACGGGACTTAACCCAACATCTCACGACACGAGCTGACGACAGCCATGCAGCACCTGTGTCTGAGTTCCCGAAGGCACCAATCCATCTCTGGAAAGTTCTCAGCATGTCAAGGCCAGGTAAGGTTCTTCGCGTTGCTTCGAATTAAACCACATGCTCCACCGCTTGTGCGGGCCCCCGTCAATTCATTTGAGTTTTAACCTTGCGGCCGTACTCCCCAGGCGGTCAACTTAATGCGTTAGCTGCGCCACTAAAATCTCAAGGATTCCAACGGCTAGTTGACATCGTTTACGGCGTGGACTACCAGGGTATCTAATCCTGTTTGCTCCCCACGCTTTCGCACCTCAGTGTCAGTATCAGTCCAGGTGGTCGCCTTCGCCACTGGTGTTCCTTCCTATATCTACGCATTTCACCGCTACACAGGAAATTCCACCACCCTCTACCGTACTCTAGCTCGCCAGTTTTGGATGCAGTTCCCAGGTTGAGCCCGGGGCTTTCACATCCAACTTAACGAACCACCTACGCGCGCTTTACGCCCAGTAATTCCGATTAACGCTTGCACCCTTCGTATTACCGCGGCTGCTGGCACGAAGTTAGCCGGTGCTTATTCTGTCGGTAACGTCAAAATACTCACGTATTAGGTGAATACTCTTCCTCCCAACTTAAAGTGCTTTACAATCCGAAGACCTTCTTCACACACGCGGCATGGCTGGATCAGGCTTTCGCCCATTGTCCAATATTCCCCACTGCTGCCTCCCGTAGGAGTCTGGACCGTGTCTCAGTTCCAGTGTGACTGATCATCCTCTCAGACCAGTTACGGATCGTCGCCTTGGTGAGCCTTTACCTCACCAACTAGCTAATCCGACCTAGGCTCATCTGATAGCGCGAGGTCCGAAGATCCCCCGCTTTCTCCCGTAGGACGTATGCGGTATTAGCGTTCCTTTCGGAACGTTATCCCCCACTACCAGGCAGATTCCTAGGCATTACTCACCCGTCCGCCGCTGAATCAAGGAGCAAGCTCCTCTCATCCGCTCGACTTGCATGTGTTAGGCCTGCCGCCAGCGTTCAATCTGAGCCATGATCAAACTCTTCAGTTCAATACTGCTTGGGTTTTGAGAAAACCCTAAACTTGGCTCAGCAATCGCAAAAAACTCTCGAATTCACGAGTGTTACTTGTGATGCTGATAATCTGTCGACTACCAGTCTTACCTCACAAGCACCCACACGAATTGCTTGATTCAGTTGTTAAAGAACAGTTGGTTAAGTCTTTCGTCTCAACCGAGGCGCGCATTTTACAGCACCCCATCTTTCCGTCAAGCTGTTTTTCGAAGAATTTTTTCTTTCTACTCAACAACTTAGAGCAACCTCGACGTCATTTCTTCCGCTTCGGTGAGGCGCGCATTTTACAGCGCCTTTTTACTCCGTCAAGTTGTTTTTGAAGAAATTTTCTTTCTATCTCAACAACTTAGCGCTTCGCCGAACCTGGGTTCGTCTCAGCGAGGCGCGCATTCTACATGAGCACGGCGAGCTGTAAACCCCTGATATGCAAAAAATTGCGCATATCCGATCAGGCACCTCCGCTCATCTTTATATAGAAGCGCCACAGGCTCATATCACCCCCGCCCCGCGCAGCGCGGCGACCTGCGTTTCACTCATGCCTAACAGCCGCTGCAACAGGGCTTCGGTGTGCTGCCCCAACAACGGTGGAGCCGAGCGATAAGCCACCGGGGTAGCAGACAAACGCAGCGGACTGGCCACCTGCGGCGTGCTGCTGCCTAGGGCATTGGGCAGATCGAGACGCAGGCCACGCGCCCGAACCTGCGGATCGGCGAATACCTGCGCCAGGTCGTTGATCGGGCCACAGGGCACACCGGCCGCTTCCAGCAACTCAATCCACTGCGCGGTGGTCTTGAACACCGTCGCCTGGCGCAACAATGGGATCAGCTCACCGCGGTGAGCGACCCGCGCCTTGTTGGTGGAAAACCGCGGGTCGTCGGCCAAAGCCGGAAGACCGGCGACCTCGCAAAGCTTGCGGAACTGACCGTCGTTGCCCACGGCGATGATGAAGTTGCCATCGGCGCTGGGAAAATCCTGGTACGGCACGATGTTCGGATGGGCATTGCCCAGGCGCTTGGGCGCCACCCCGGTGGCCAGGTAGTTCATCGCCTGGTTGGCCAGACAAGCCACCTGTACGTCGAGCAGCGCCACGTCGATATGCTGGCCGATCCCGGAGTGCTCGCGCTGGTTGAGTGCGGCCAACACCCCGACCGTGGCGTAAAGACCAGTGAGGATATCGGTCAGCGCGACGCCGACCTTGACCGGACCGCCCCCCTCTTCGCCATCGGGGCGCCCGGTCAGGCTCATCAAGCCGCCGAGGCCCTGAATCATGAAGTCGTAGCCGGCGCGCTTGGCATAGGGCCCGGTCTGTCCGAAGCCGGTGATGGAGCAGTAGACCAGCCGCGGGTTGAGCACCTTCAGCGATTCGTAGTCGAGACCATAGGCAGCCAGGCCACCTACCTTGAAGTTCTCCAGCAGCACGTCGCACTGCGGCACCAGCTCGCGGATCAGACGCTGCCCCTCGGCCTGGGTGAAATCCAGGGTCAGCGACTGCTTGTTGCGGTTGGCGCTCTGGAAGTAGGCCGCCTCGCGCGAGTCGTTGCCTTCGGCGTCCTTTATATAGGGCGGCCCCCAGTGACGGGTATCGTCGCCCGTGCCCGGGCGCTCGACCTTGATCACTTCGGCGCCTAGGTCGCCGAGGATCTGCCCGCACCAGGGCCCCGCGAGCACGCGGGACAGGTCGAGTACGCGAATATGCGAAAGGGCACCGGCCATGGGACCTCCGTAGGGTGCGCCGCGCGCACCGATAGCAAACCAGGGCGCGAAGCCCCCACCGTTAGAAGAACGCCTGGATGCCGGTCTGGGCTCGACCAAGGATCAGCGCATGCACGTCGTGGGTGCCCTCGTAGGTGTTGACCACCTCGAGGTTGACCAGGTGGCGGGCAATGCCGAACTCGTCGCTGATGCCGTTGCCGCCGAGCATGTCGCGCGCCAGGCGGGCGATATCCAGCGCCTTGCCGCAACTGTTGCGCTTCATGATCGAGGTGATCTCCACCGCGGCGGTGCCTTCATCCTTCATCCGGCCCAGGCGCAGGCAGCCCTGCAGGGCGAGGGTGATCTCGGTCTGCATGTCGGCCAGTTTTTTCTGGATCAGCTGGTTGGCGGCCAGCGGGCGGCCGAACTGGTTGCGATCGAGCACGTACTGGCGCGCGGTGTGCCAGCAGAACTCGGCCGCGCCCAGCGCACCCCAGCTGATGCCGTAGCGGGCCGAGTTCAGGCAGGTGAACGGGCCGCGCAGGCCGCGCACCTCGGGGAAAGCGTTCTCCTCGGGGCAGAACACGTTGTCCATGACGATCTCGCCGGTGATCGAGGCGCGCAGGCCGACCTTGCCGTGAATGGCCGGAGCGGAGAGGCCCTGCCAGCCCTTCTCCAGGACGAAACCGCGGATCTCGCCCTCGTCGTCCTTGGCCCAGACGACGAAGACATCGGCGATCGGGCTGTTGGTGATCCACATCTTGCTGCCGCTCAGGCGATAGCCGCCGTCGACCTTCTTGGCGCGGGTGACCATCGAGCCCGGGTCGGAGCCGTGGTTCGGCTCGGTCAGGCCGAAGCAGCCGATATACTCGCCGGACGCCAGCTTGGGCAGGTACTTCTGCTTGGTGGCCTCGTTGCCGAATTCGTTGATCGGCACCATTACCAGCGACGACTGCACGCTCATCATCGAGCGGTAGCCGGAATCGACACGCTCCACCTCGCGAGCGATCAGGCCGTAGCATACGTAGTTCAGGCCGCTGCCGCCGTAGGCTTCGGGAATGGTGGCGCCGAGCAGGCCGGTCTCGCCCATCTCGCGGAAGATGGCCGGATCGGTGCGCTCATGACGGAACGCCTCCAGCACGCGTGGCGCCAGCTTGTCGGCGGCGAACTGCTGGGCGCTGTCGCGCACCATGCGCTCTTCTTCTGTCAGTTGCTGATCGAGCAGCAGCGGATCGATCCAGTTGAAACTTGCCTTGGCCATGGAGTGAACCTCGAAGCGGTGACGTGAACGGCCGGCGCGCCGGCCCTGACTGGCATTGATCCTAGGCCGGCTTCGTCGATTGGACAAACGCAGAATATGCACAGCATTGTGCGATTTACTCACTTCGATGTAGCTTTTCAGGCGATTCCATCCACTCCCGAATGAGAGTTACGCATAGATGCGCCGCAAGATTCCCAGTACCGCCGCATTGGTCGCCTTCGAATCGGCCGCCCGTCACCAGAGCTTCACCAAGGCGGCGGACGAGCTCAGCCTGACCCAGAGCGCCATCTGCCGACAGATCGGCGGACTGGAGAGCTTTCTCAATGTCGAACTGTTTCGCCGCTCGCGACGGGGGGTGGTGCTGACCGAGGCCGGCATCGCTTACAGCCGCAAGGTGGCGGCACAACTGGACGCGGTGGAGCGCGACACCCTGGCACTGATGGGCAACCAAGGCTCCATGAGCCTCGAGCTGGCGGTGGTGCCGACCTTCGGCACCCAGTGGCTGCTGCCCAGGCTCAGGACCTTTCAGCAGCTGCATCCCGACGTGACGGTGCATCTGACCAACCGCACCCGCCCCTTCCTGTTCGCCGACACCCACTTCGACGCCGCCATCTATTTCGGAGATGCCGAGTGGTCGGGCACCGAGGCGCACTTTCTGATGCACGAGCACCTGCTGCCCGTTTGCAGCCCGGCACTGCTCGACGGACTGCCCAGCAGCCCCGAGCGGATCGCCGAACTGCCTCTGTTGCAGCAGACCACTCGGCCTTATGCCTGGCGTCAATGGTTCGCGGCCCAAGGCCTCAACGTCGCACGCGACATGACCGGCCCGCGCCTGGAGCTGTTCTCCATGCTGGCTCAGGCCGCACGCCATGAGATGGGCATCGCGCTGATTCCGCCGTTTCTGATCCAGCGCGAGCTGGACGATGGCAGCCTGGTCATCGCCCTGGACCGGGCAGTGCCGAACAGCAACCGCGCCTATTACCTGATGGTGCCGGAGCGCAAGACCGAATCGGCGGCGCTCAAGGCATTCCGCGACTGGCTGCTGCAGCAAGCCAGTGCCTACCGCCAGGAGTGACACCCACGGCGGCGCTCTCGCCAAGGGCACAGAGCCATCCTAGAGACCAGATCATGAACGAGTAGCGATCATTAGGTCACACTACATCGCCGCATTCGGTTCAATCGACGTCATGCCCAGTACTTTCGGGTCATTCCACTATTCTGAACGGTCCGTTCGCTACTCTTCACACCGCAGCCGGTACGACCAACGGTCATTCGTTCAATGAATGACGAGACGACCACGCAGGGCCCATGAAATCTGCTTTCCTTCAGCTATGGCGCGGCCTGCGCGCAGTATAAAAATCCCTCATATACCTATTACTTGTAGTAATCCATTTTTTTTACTCCATAACTTCTTGTAAGGGTCTGCGTTCGATTGCACAATCGCCGCGCCCGCTCTTCAGGCGGGTTTTGTGCTGATCCCCCATCGCCAGCGTGCCAGTGTAGTGCGCAGGTTCACCAAAAAGATCACGCAGGAGACTAGAAGTGCACATCGGTGTTCCTCTCGAAACCCATGCTGGGGAGACGCGGGTCGCCGCGACGCCCGAGACCGTCAAGAAGCTGGTCGGCCAAGGCCACCAGGTGACGGTACAGACCGGCGCCGGCGTCAGCGCCAGCATTCCAGACGCAGCCTACGAGGCCGCTGGCGCTGCCATCGGCAACGAGTCGGCCGCTTTCGGTGCCAACCTGGTGCTGAAGGTGCTCGCACCGACCGAAGCCGAACTGGCGCACATGAAAACCGGCGCCGTGCTGGTCGGCATGCTCAACCCGTTCTGCAACGACACCATCGCGCGCATGAATGCCCGCGGCATCAC
The DNA here is from genome assembly GCF_052682975.1 of Pseudomonas sp. SP16.1. NCBI lineage: Bacteria > Pseudomonadati > Pseudomonadota > Gammaproteobacteria > Pseudomonadales > Pseudomonadaceae > Pseudomonas > Pseudomonas sp. SP16.1. Next base: position 4,656,690 of record NZ_JBQYFZ010000001.1, on the reverse strand, counting down.
CGCCTTCGCCCTGGAGGCAGCACCGCGTACCTCCCGCGCGCAGAGCCTGGACGTACTGAGTTCGCAGGCCAACATCGCCGGCTACAAGGCCGTGATGCTCGCCGCCAACCACTACCCGCGCTTCATGCCGATGCTGATGACCGCCGCCGGCACCGTGAAGGCCGCCCGCGTATTGATCCTCGGTGCCGGCGTGGCCGGCCTGCAGGCCATCGCCACGGCCAAGCGCCTGGGTGCGGTGATCGAGGCCTCGGACGTGCGTCCGGCGGTGAAGGAACAGATCGAGTCGCTCGGCGCCAAGTTCGTCGACGTGCCGTTCGAGACCGACGAGGAACGCGAGTGCGCCCAGGGCGTTGGCGGCTATGCCCGCCCGATGCCGCAATCCTGGATGGAGCGCCAGGCCAAGGCCGTGCACGAGCGCGCCAAGCAGGCCGATATTGTCATTACGACTGCCCTCATTCCGGGTCGTAAGGCACCGACACTTCTCCATGAGAGCACAGTGGCTGAAATGAAGCCGGGCTCCGTGGTCATCGACCTGGCTGCCGCCCAGGGTGGCAACTGCCCGCTGACCGGGGCCGATCAGGTCGTGGTCAAGCACGGCGTGACCATCGTCGGCCACACCAACCTGGCCGCAATGGTGCCGGCGGATGCCTCCGCCCTGTATGCCCGCAACCTGCTGGACTTCCTCAAGCTGGTGATCGACAAGGAAGCCCAGTTCCAGCTCAACCTCGAAGACGACATCGTCGCCGCCTGCCTGATGTGCAAGGGCGGTGAAGTCGTGCGCAAGAACGGTTAAGGAGTAGGGATATGGACCTGATTTCCGACGGCATCTACAACCTGATCATCTTCGTGCTGGCCATCTATGTCGGCTACCACGTGGTATGGAACGTCACCCCCGCCCTACACACCCCGCTGATGGCGGTGACCAACGCCATTTCGGCGATCGTCATCGTTGGCGCCATGCTCGCCGCCGCCCTGACCGTCACCCCGCTGGGCAAGGCGATGGGCACCCTGGCCGTGGCGCTGGCTGCGGTCAACGTCTTCGGTGGCTTCCTGGTCACCCGACGCATGCTGGAAATGTTCAAGAAGAAGGCGCCGAAAGCGGCTGCGGAGAAGCACTGACCATGAGCATGAACCTGATCACTGTTCTCTACCTCGTCGCCTCGGTGTGCTTCATCCAGGCGCTCAAGGGTCTGTCGCACCCGACCACCTCACGGCGCGGCAACCTGTTCGGCATGGTCGGCATGGCCATCGCCGTGCTCACCACCCTGGGCCTGATCCACAAACTGGGCGCGGAACTGGCCGCGCAGGGCATCGGCTTCGTCATCGTCGGCCTGCTGGTCGGTGGCACCGCCGGCTCGATCATGGCCAAGCGCGTGGAAATGACCAAGATGCCCGAGCTGGTCGCCTTCATGCACAGCATGATCGGCCTGGCCGCGGTGTTCATCGCCATCGCCGCGGTGGTCGAGCCACAGTCGCTGGGTATCGTCGCCAGCATGAACGACGCCATCCCGGCCGGTAACCGCCTGGAACTGTTCCTCGGCGCGGCCATCGGCGCCATCACCTTCTCCGGTTCGGTGATCGCCTTCGGCAAGCTGTCGGGCAAATACAAGTTCCGCCTGTTCCAGGGCGCACCGGTGGTGTTCAAGGGCCAGCACCTGCTGAACCTGGCCGTCGGCCTGGCCATTGTCGGGCTCGGCCTGGCCTATACCTTCACCGGCGACATCACCGCCTTCGCCATCCTGGTGGCGCTGGCATTCGTCATCGGCGTGCTGATCATCATCCCGATCGGCGGCGCCGACATGCCGGTGGTGGTCTCCATGCTGAACAGCTACTCGGGCTGGGCGGCGGCGGGCATCGGCTTCTCGCTGAACAACTCGATGCTGATCATCGCCGGCTCCCTGGTGGGCTCCTCGGGCGCGATTCTCTCCTACATCATGTGCAAGGCGATGAACCGCTCGTTCTTCAACGTCATCCTCGGCGGTTTCGGTGCCGACGCCGATGCCGGCGCCGCCGGTGGCGCGCAGCAGGAACGCAACGTCAAGTCGGGCTCCAGCGACGACGCCGCCTTCCTGCTGACCAATGCCGACACCGTGGTCATCGTGCCCGGTTACGGCCTGGCCGTGGCCCGTGCCCAGCATGCGTTGATGGAGCTGGCGGAGAAGCTGACCCACCGCGGCGTGACCGTGAAGTACGCGATCCACCCGGTAGCCGGCCGTATGCCGGGTCACATGAACGTGCTGCTGGCCGAGGCCGAAGTGCCATACGAGCAGGTGTTCGAGATGGAGGACATCAACTCCGAGTTCGGTCAGACCGACGTGGTACTGGTGCTCGGCGCCAACGACGTGGTCAACCCGGCGGCGAAGAACGATCCGAAGTCGCCGATCGCCGGCATGCCGATCCTCGAGGCGTACAAGGCCAAGACCGTGATCGTCAACAAGCGCTCGATGGCCAGCGGCTACGCCGGCCTGGACAACGAACTGTTCTACATGGACAAGACCATGATGGTCTTCGGCGACGCCAAGAAGGTCATCGAGGACATGGTCAAGGCGGTGGAATAACCGCTGACCGAGCTGACAGGAAACCCGGCCTCGCGCCGGGTTTTTTGTGCGCGGCGCACGGAAGAAAGCTGAACTTCAGGTCAGGCACCTTCACAGATCAATTGGCAACTGTACCGCTCTACAGTTACCGCGAAGATTAAGAACTGCAGTGAATTATCTCGTGCATTCGGGTAGCACCCAGCCATCTCACTTATGACCAATACAGTTTGATCAATTTTATATGGCACAGTTACAAAGCAACCTATCTAATAGCACAACAATTTAATCCAGCTGTGACTACTGGGTTCTCCTCGCGCTCGGGATAATTTGTCCATCGAAAGCAAACACCAGCGCCGCCACAAGCGGAAGGATGACCGCCATGGAACGTACCCTCAGTTCCGACCTGTTCCACCAGTACAGCGCCAATCACCAGAGCTCCTGGCCGCTGCGCCTGATCGCCACCCTCAGCCTGTGGCAGCGCCGCATCGTCAGCCGCCGTCAGCTGGCTCGACTGGATGCCCGCCTGCTCGCCGACGCCGGCATCAGCGAAAACCAGCGTTACGCTGAGCTGAGCAAGCCGTTCTGGCGCTGATTCACCGATTCTGCTCCCTCCAAGTTGGGCTCTTCTGAAAGCTCCATCGTCTCTGCTGCGATGGGGCTTTCGTTTTATCCGGCCGGCGAACGGCACAATTACCAGCACTCGACTGATCGACCGGTACAGATCGGCCTCTTCAGGTTCTGGCGCAGCGCCAGCATGGAGCGTTCGCGTGCCGCCCGCTAAGCTAGCGCCAGTCTCAGCCGCATGCCGCGGCGTTTCCTGCCCACTCGGAGCCCTTCCTATGCCCCTGAACCGCCTGATAGGCGTCGCCCTGCTCGCGCTGGCCAGCAATGCCTCGGCCAGCAGCTTCGTGGTCACCACCGATGCCATCGTCAGTGGCGTCGCCGCCACCAGCGAGGCCACCTCGGATATCAGTTCCTCGCTGCGCGACGACAAGCTGGTGCTCGCCGCCCGCGACGATGCCGCCAGTTTCGTCGCCAGCGCCGGCGAGATCCGCGGCGTGCGGCTGGAAGCGGCGCTGCAGCATATGCGCAGCAAGGTGCCAGCATTGGCCGCCGCCGACGACCTGCAACTGGCCGAGGCGATTCTCAGCCTCTGAGCCAGGTTACGCCGGTCGCGCCAACTGCTGACCGGCGTACGCTGGCCCCGTAAACTGCGCGCGCTTCGACCCGCCCGCCTGCGGAACCCCTGCCGCGCGGGCTCGTCCAACCGTCCATTCGCCGTTTGCGGAGTTTTTCCATGCGTCATTCGCTCGTCGTCCTCGCCACCGCCTGCGCCCTGTTCAGCGGCCTCGCCCAGGCGCAAACCCTGGTCGCCACCAGTAACATCATCGTCCGCGCCCTGGATCGCAGCCTCGATTTCACCTCCGACACCACCACCTCGCTGCGCGACATGAAGGTCGTGCTGCAGGCCCGTGACGACGCCGCCAGCTTCGTCGCCAGCGTCGGCGACATTCGTGGCGCACAACTGGAAGCCGCCCTGCAGGCGATCCGCACTCAGCTGCCACAGGCGCGCAGCGCCAGCGACCTGCAACTGGCCGAAGCCATCCTCGCCCTGTGAGCCAGCTGCGCCGCTGCTGCTGCATCGCGCTGCTAATGCTGGGCGGCGTCGCCCAGGCCGAGCTGCGCCTGCAGCTGGACGCGCGCGGCCTCAGCGCCGCCGAGCGCCAGGCCAGCCAGGCGCTGCTCGACGACGCCCTGGCGGCGCTGCCGCCGAGCTTCGTCCAGCGCCTGGAGCGCGAGGTGCGCGTCGCCTGGCGCGACCACCTGCCGGCCAACGCCTATGGCAGTGTCGGGCGCTGGTCGGGTATCGAACTCAACGCCGATCTGCTGCCGGCGCTGGCCGATGGCAGCGCCGCGACGACGCCAACCGGGCGCGTGCACGGCAGCCAGCGGCGCGAGCTGCTCGCCACCCTGATCCATGAGCTGACCCACCTGTACGACCGCGCCCGGCTCTGGCCCGAGGCGCAGCGCCGGCAGCTGCAGCGCTGCCGGCAACGCGCCGAGTCGCTGGGCCTGGTCGGCCTGCCGGACAGTTGCCGCGGCCAGACCGCGCGGCGCTTCACCCTCAGCGACGACCCGCGTCTGCTCGACCTGGCCGGCTGGGCGCAGCGGGTCGGCCGGCGCGGCGCGCGCGAGCAGGACAACGGCCAGGTCGCGCGCAGCCCGGACGCCTACGAGCTGAGCCGGCCCCTGGAGTTCGTCGCGGTCAACCTCGAGTACTTCCTCCTCGACCCCAGCTATGCCTGTCGCCGGCCGTCGCTGGCGCGCTACTTCCGCGAGCATTTCGCCTGGGCACCGGCGCACGAGCCCTGCGCGGACGGCTACGCCTATCTCAACGCCGGCCGTGACTTCGCCCGCCAGCCGCTGGGCCGCCTCGACCCGCAGCGGGTCTATGCGGTCGACTACCTGCTGGCCGAGGCCAACCAGCAATGGATGAGCCGCTGGGGCCACAGCATGCTGCGCCTGGTGGTGTGCGCGCCGGGCCGGCCGCGCGGCCCCGACTGCCGACTGGATCTCGACCAGCACCTGGTGCTGTCCTACCGCGCCTTCGTCGGCGACCTGCAGCTGTCGAGCTGGGACGGCCTGACCGGCGCCTACCCCTCGCGGCTGTTCGTCCTGCCGCTGGAGCAGGTGGTCGACGAGTACACCAAGGTCGAGCTGCGCAGCCTGGCCTCGGTGCCGCTCAAGCTGTCGCGCGACGAACTGGAACAGCTGGTCGCGCGCGCCGTCGAGCAGCACTGGAGCTACGACGGCGACTACTACTTCATCTCCAACAACTGCGCGGTGGAGACCCTCAAGCTGCTGCGCAGCGGCACCGCGCATTCCGCTCTGCAGGCGCTCGACAGCATCCTGCCCAACGGCCTGCTGCAGTTGCTGGCGGCGCGCGGCCTGGCCGACACCGCGGTGCTCGACGATGCGCGCGAGGCGCTGCGCCTGGGGTATCGCTTCGATTCGTTCCGCGAACGCTACCAGGCCATGTTCGCCGTGCTGCGCCAGCGCCTGCCGATCGCCCAGGACAGCGTCGAGGCCTGGCTGGAACAGCCCGCCGCCGCGCGCCGCGACTGGTTCGCCGCAGCCGACCTGCGCGCCAGCGCCGCCCTCCTGCTGCTGGAGCAGGCGGCCCTGCGCCGCCAGCTGCTGCTGGCCCAGGACGAGCTCAAGCGCCGCTACCTGAGCGGCCGCGCCGCCGGCGACCCGAACCTGGACAAGGCCGGCGCGGCGCTGGAGCAGATACTCGCCGGCAGCGGCTTTCTCAGCCGCCCAGCCGAGCTGCTCGACAGCGGCTACGGCCTGCCCCAGGCCGGCGAATGGCAAGGCCTGGAAAGCCGCAGCCGGCAGCGCCAGCAGCAGCTGCGCCAGCTCAGCGACGAGCTCGACGTGGAAGTGCGCAAGCTGCTGGAACCTGCACGCCTGGCCGAGCTGCAGGCCAACGAGGCCAACCTGGCGGCCCTCGGCGCGCACCTGCGCAAGTTGCACCAAGACAGCGGCGGCCTGCAGTTGCCCTGAGTGATAAGGCCAGGTGCGCGCAGCCCGGGCGGCCCCGCGACACCCCGCACCCGCGACCGGCTAGAGAGTCTCCTCGTCTTCCTCCGGCAGCTGCGGATCGACGCTCAGCCAGGGCAGCCGGCTGCGCACCCAGATATGCCGGTCCGCCGGCGCCCGCTCGGGCTGATCGAGGCAGGCCACGCTGATATCCAGGCTGTGCGGGCTGAGCGCGCTGAACAGGGTCAGCTGGGCGCCGCAGTGGCGGCAGAAGCTGCGCGTGCAGGTCGGCGTGCTGGCGTACTCGGCGGGCGTGCCGCGCAGCCAGCGGAAACTGCTCAGCGGCACCGTGAGCCAGGTGACCAGGATGCCGCCGCTGCTGCGCCGGCAATCTGCGCAATGGCAGTGGGCGATATCCGCGAGCGGGGCGTCGAAGGCGTAGCGCAGCTGGCCGCAATGGCAGCCGCCCTGGTGCGAGGCGGGCATGGCAGGAACTCCGCGAAGGGCTCGCCAGCAGTCTAGACTCTGTCACTTCTGCCGCGCGTCGGAGTCGTCCATGCGCTCCTTGCTGCTCCTACTGCCGCTGGCCGCGTCCTTGCTTGCCGAGGCGGACGAATCCGCCTGTACCGACTGGCTGCAGCGCTGGCAGCTGGAGCTGCCGGTGGCGTTCGCCGGCTGCGCCCGCGACGGCGCGGCGCTGTACCGGGTGGCCGCCGGCCAGGCCGAGCAGCTCGAGGCCCTGCTGATCCGCCAGTTCGGCATGGCGCCGCTGGAGTTCCGCGGTTCGGCCTGGGAGCCGGCGCGCCCCGGCTACCATCGCGCGGAGGACGGCGACTACCGCATCGTCCTGCAGTCGGCGCAGACCCTGGCCAACCGCCGCGAGGACTGGGAGCAGCTCGACTTCCACCTGAGCATCGGCGCCCTGCCGCCGAGCTGAAGGCTTGCGCCGGGCCGCGCAGCTGGTCGACTATCGCCGCTTTGCCCGTGGAAGAAGCCGCCGTGATCGACCTGTTGCTGGCCCTCTGGCCGCTGTTCGCCATGATAATCGCCGGCTACTGGCTGCGTTTGCGCGACTTTCCCAGCGAGGCCTTCTGGCCCGGCGCCGAACGGCTGAACTACTTCATCCTGTTTCCCGCCCTGCTGTTCTCCAGCCTGGCCCGCGCGCCGCTGAGCAACCCGGCGCTGCCACGCCTGGCGCTGGCGGTGCTGCTCGGTCTGGGTATCGCCTGGCTGGCCCTGCTGCTGGTGCGCCGTCTGCGCGGCTGGCCGGCCGGGCGCTTCGGCGCCTTCACCCAGGGCATCCTGCGCTTCAATACCTACCTCGGCCTGGCAGCGGTCGGCAGCCTGTTCGGCCAGGATGGTCTGACCCTGGCCGCGCTGATGCTGGCGCTGATGGTGCCGACGGTGAACGTGCTGTCGGTGTGGTCGCTGACCGCCGAGCGCGGCGTCAGCGCGCGCAGCCTGCTGCTGCCGATCGCCAAGAACCCGCTGATCCTCGCCTGCGTCGGCGGCGCGCTGTTCAACCTGACGGGTATCGGCCTGCCCGGCGGCAGCGATCGCCTGCTCGGCCTGCTCGCCGCCGCCAGCCTGCCGCTGGGCCTGCTCTGCGTCGGCGCGGCGCTCAAGCCCGAGCAGCTAAGCGGCGAAGTGCCCGCGCTGGGCAGCAACAGCGTCCTGCGCCTGCTGGCCATGCCGCTGCTGGCCTGGGGCGTGGCCTGGGCGCTGGCCCTGCCAGCGATGGAGAGCGCGGTGCTGGTGCTGTTCTTCGCCCTGCCCACCGCCCCCACCGCCTACGTGCTGACCCGTCAGCTGGGCGGCGACAGCCAGCTGATGGCCGGCATCATCACCCTGCAGACGCTGCTGGCGGCGGGCAGCCTGGTAGCGATCATGGCGCTGCTGGGCTGAGCTCGGCGGCGGCCTGCTGCAGATAACGCTCGAGCAGACGCCGGTACTCGCCGCTGGCGTGCAGTGCCGCCAGGCCGCGGTCGAACTCGGCGATCAGCTCAGCGGCGCGCGGATGAGCGCGCGGCACGATCAGGTGCAACGTGCTGCTGCCGAGCGCCGCCATGGAACGGTGAAACTGGCTGGCCTCGGCGCCAGTCGAGCGCAGGGCGCTTTCCCCCAGATCGCGGCCGGCGAGAAACAGGTCGTCACGCTGCAACAGCAGCAATCGCGCGCATTCCTTGAGCCCAAGCGGCGAGTGACGTTGCAGAACGCCGCGGTCAATCAATTGCTGGATCGCCACGGGCGGCTGCCAGCCCAGCGGATAACATAGACGGCGGCCGTTCAGACGGGACAGATCCTGCAGTTCGATGCTGTCCTCGGCACGGCTGAACAGGTGCTGCTCGGTGACGTACAGCGGCGCCGAGTAGAGGAAGTTCGCCTCGCGTTCTGCCGAGCGAACGTAGGGAAAGGCCGCGTCGTAGTCGCCGCGCAGGGTCTTGAGGTAGCCGCGGTTCCATGGCTGCCAGTCCAGCGTGCTGCTCAGCCCGCGCTCGGCTAGGGCGGCGCGCACCACCAGGCTAAGCATGCCGCCGCCGGGCAGGTTCTTGCCGGTGAAGGGGGCGTAATCGTCGCCCGTCACCAGGCGCAGCTCAGCGGCCGCCACCGCGCCGCTCAGCACCAGCCCCAGCAGCAGGCCCAGCCGCCATTGTCCCGCCATCGATTTCCAGCCTTAGCGCCCGAACGCAACGATTCCGATCCAGTGGCCATAGTGTAGAGCGTCGCGCGCTGGCGAATCAGGCCGATGCACGCCAGCGCGCTTGACCCAGGGCAAGCCGCGTCAGCGCCGGCCGGCTATGCTTGCCACGACCCGACCGACCGACGACCCGCCCAATGAACGACGCCCACAGCCCCGAGCAGCCCGATGTCTTCCCCTACCTGCAGCTGATGCACCAGCACGGCGGCTCCGACCTGTTCTTCAGCGTCGGCGCGCCGCCGCACATGAAGGTCGAGGGCCACAGCCAGCCGCTCGACAGCCACGAGCTCAAGTCCGGCGAGGTGCAGCAGCTGGCCTATCAGCTGATGACCCAGAAGCAGATCGCCGAGTTCGAGCGTGACCTGGAAATGAACCTGGCGCTGAGCCTGCAAGGCGCCGGACGCTACCGCGTCAACCTCTACTACCAGCGCGGCGAGGTGGCCATGGTGGTGCGCCTGATCAAGAGCCAGATTCCCGGCTTCGCGGCGCTCGGCCTGCCCAAGCTGCTGGAAAAGCTGTCGATGCAGGATCGCGGCCTGATCCTGGTGACCGGTGCCGCCGGCTCGGGCAAGTCGACCACCCTGGCGGCGATGCTGGATTTCCGCAACCGCAACAAGAGCGGGCATATCGTCTGCATCGAAGACCCCATCGAGTTCCTGCATAGCCACCAGCGCTCGATCATCGACCAACGCGAGGTGGGCCTGGATACTCACAGCTTCGCCGATGCCCTGCGCAACGTGCTGCGCGAGGCGCCGGACGTGATCATGCTCGGCGAGATCCGCGACGCCGCCACCATGCAACACGCCCTGCACTACGCCGAGACCGGCCACCTGTGCCTGGCCACGCTGCATGCCACCAGCAGCAGCCATGCGGTGGAGCGCATCGTGCGCTTCTTCCCCGATGAGGCGCGCAAGCAGGTGCTGGCCGACCTGGCGCACAACCTGCTGGCGGTGATCGGCCAGCGTCTGGTGCCGGGCCTGGCGCAGAAGCGCGTGGCCGCGGTGGAGCTGATGCTCGGCACGCCCTATATCCGCGACCTGATCCAGCGCGACGAGCTCGACCAGTTGCGCGAGGCCATCGCCCGCGCCGCCGAACAGGGCCTGCAGACCTTCGACCAGCACCTGTTCGCCCTGCTCGAAGCCGGCCGCATCGGTCTGGCCGAGGCGCTCAAGTACGCCGACTCGCGCACCGACCTCAGCCTCAAGTTCAAACTCGAGCGCGGTTTCTCCGCCGACGATGCCGAACTCAAGGTGTTGCGCGACGGCTGACTGGCGCAATGGCGATTTCCGGCCGATGCTCAGTACAGGCCGGATAAAAACACATGTCGCCGGCCGGCTTTGCATCCCAGTGAAGATCCCAGCCGATCGTCCGCGGGTGCTCAAGGGGGAGCCGCCTTATGCTGACCCTGCTCAACCTGCTGTCAGCCATCGCCCTGCTGGTCTGGGGCACCCACATCGTGCGTACCGGCATCCTGCGGGTGTACGGCTCGCACCTGCGCAAGATCCTCAGCCACAACGTCGGCCGCCGGCCTTTGGCCTTCGTCGCCGGCATCGGCGTCACCGCCCTGGTGCAGAGCAGCAACGCCACCGCGCTGCTGGTCACCTCCTTCGTCGCCCAGGGCCTGATGGCGCTGGCGCCCGGGCTGGCGATCATGCTCGGCGCCGACGTCGGCACCGCGCTGATGGCGCGGGTGCTGACCCTCGACCTGAGCTGGCTGAGCCCGCTGCTGACCTTCCTCGGGGTGATCTTCTTCCTTTCCCGACGGCAAAGCCGCGCCGGCCAGCTCGGCCGCGTGGCCATCGGCCTCGGCCTGATGCTGCTGGCGCTGGAGCTGATCGTCGCCGCCGCCACACCGATCACCGAGGCGCGCGGCATTCGCGTGCTGTTCGCTTCGCTGACCGGCGACCTGCTGCTCGATGCCCTGGTTGGCGCGCTGTTCGCCCTGCTCACCTATTCCAGCCTGGCCGCGGTGCTGCTCACCGCGTCGCTGGCCGGCGCCGGCCTGCTCAGCTTGCCGGTGGCGATCGGCCTGGTGATCGGCGCCAATATCGGCAGCGGCCTGCTGGCCTTTCTCACCAGCAGCCTGCAGACCCCGGCCGGGCGCCGCGTGGCTCTCGGCAGCCTGCTGTACAAGCTGATCGGCCTGCTGCTGGTGCTGCCGGTGCTGCAGCCGCTGGCCGACTGGCTGGACGGTCTGAACTGGCGGCCGGCCGAGCTGGTGATCTTCTTCCACCTGCTCTACAACAGCCTGCGCGCGCTGCTGATGCTGCCCACGGTGGGGCTGATGGCGCGCTTCTGCAACTGGCTGATGCCGGATCGTGCCGAGGACGGCGGCATCGCCCGGCCGCGTCATCTCGACCCGACGGCGCTGGCCACGCCGAGCCTGGCGCTGGCCAATGCGGTGCGCGAAACCCTGCGCGTCGGCGACCTGATCGAGGCCATGCTCGGCCGCCTGCTGCCGGTGCTGGAACATAACCAGCCGGCGCTGAACAAGGAGCTGCGCGTGCTCAATGAGGATGTCGCCAGTCTGTGCCGCGCGGTCAAGCTGTATCTGGCGCAGATCCCGCGCGAGGCGCTGAGCGAGCACGACAGCCGGCGCTGGGCGGAAATCCTCGAACTGGCGGTGAACCTGGAGCAGGCCGGCGACCTGATCGAGCGCATGCTCGGCAAGATCCAGAGCGAGAAGACCGCGCAGCGCCGGGCCTTCTCCGACAAGGGCCTGGAGGAGTTGACCGCCCTGCACGCACAGCTGATGGCCAACCTGCGCCTGGGCCTGAACGTCTTCCTCAGCGCCGATCGCGCCAGCGCCAGTCAGCTGCTGCGCGAGAAACGCCGTTTCCGCGCGCAGGAAAGACGCCTCGCCCATGCCCATATCGGTCGCCTGCAGCGCCAGGTGGTGCAGAGCATCGAAACCAGCTCGCTGCACCTGGAGTTGATCGCCGATATGAAGCGCCTGAACTCGCTGTTCTGCAGCAGCGCCTACGTGGTGCTGGAGGACGGCGCTACCGGTGCGCTAAAGGCGGAAGAAGGCGGCGAATAGCGCCCGATCGGCACGCCCCGGAAAGCAACAAGGCAGCCGAGGCTGCCTTGTTGCCGGCGCTGCTGCCCCCGGTCAGGCCGTCTGCGGCCGGCGCCGACGCTGCAGCCAGACCACCAGGCCGAACAGCAGGAAGCCGGGCAGCCACATCAGCTCCTTGACCCAGCGGTCGGTCGGCGCGCGGACGTTGAGGATCTGCTGGTCGAACTCTAGGCCGGCGTCGGCCGCCAGGCTGCCGAAGGTGACGCTGTCGACCAGCACCTTGTCGCCCTCCTCGTAGAGGTTCAGGCCGAGCTTGGCCAGGCGCTCGGCGCCCGAGGCGCCATCGGGCACCGCCAGCAGCAGGCTGAACTCGCGCGGATCGCCCACCGCGTCCTCGCCGCGCACGCGCAGGCGCAGCTGGCTGCCGTCGGCGACGCCGTCGAGCGCCTGCGCCAACTGGGCCGGCGGCACGTCGCGGTAGGGATCATGCAGCATGTCCATCCAGAACCCCGGGCGGAACAGGGTGAAGGCCACCAGCAGCAGCAACAGGCTCTCGTACCAGCGGCTGCGCACCAGGAAGAAGCCCTGGGTGCCGGCGGCGAAGATCAGCATGGCGATAGTGGCGACGATGAAGATCAGCACGCCGTGCCAGAAGTCCACGTCGATCAGCAGCAGGTCGGTGTTGAAGATGAACAGGAACGGCAGCGCCGCGGTGCGCAGGCTGTAGTAGAAGGCCACCAGGCCGGTCTTGATCGGGTCGCCCTTGGACACCGCGGCGGCGGCGAACGAGGCCAGCCCCACCGGCGGGGTGACGTCGGCCATGATGCCGAAGTAGAAGACGAACAGGTGCACCGCGATCAGCGGCACGATCAGACCGCTCTGCTGCCCCAGCGCCACCACCACCGGCGCCAGCAGGCTGGAGACGACGATGTAGTTGGCGGTGGTCGGCAGGCCCATGCCGAGGATCAGGCTGAACACCGCCACCAGCACCAGCATCAGCAGCAGGTTGCCCATCGACAACAGCTCGACCAGGTCGGCCAGCACCAGGCCGACGCCGGTCTGCGACACCGCGCCGACGATGATGCCGGCCGCCGCGGTGGCGATGCCGATGCCGATCATGTTGCGCGCACCGGCGATCAGGCCTTCGCGCAGGTCGATCACGCCATCTTGGAAGGTGCCGTGGTCGTGGCTGCCGTCGTGGCGCATCCAGCTCAGCAGCGGGCGCTGGGTGAGCAGGATGATGATCAGCATCACGCTGCCCCAGAAGGCCGACAGCCCGGGCGACAGGCGCTCGATCATCAGGCACCAGACCAGCACCACCACCGGCAGCAAAAAGTGCAGACCGGAGAGCAGCACGGCGCGGGTCTGCGGCAGTTCCTCGAGCGGCGCGTCGGGGTCTTCCGGCGGCAGCACCGGTACGCTGGCGGCGATCTTCAGCAGACCCAGGTAGACCAGCGCCAGCAGCGCGCCGATCACCGGCAGGGCGTAGTCGCCGAGCGCCGGCTTGAGCCAGCCAAGGCCGTAGTAGACCGCCAGCGACAGGCCGCTGATCAGCGCCGCGCCGAAGGCGAAGCCGGTCAGGCGGCGCAGCCAGGGCTTGGGCTGGTGGCCGCCGATAGGCTGCAGGCCGAGCTTGAGCGACTCCAGGTGGACGATGTAGAGCAGCGCGATGTAGGAGATCGCCGCCGGCAGGAAGGCGTGCTTGATGATCTCGACATAGGGCATGCCGATGTACTCGACCATCAGGAACGCCGCGGCGCCCATCACCGGCGGCATGATCTGGCCGTTGACCGAGGACGCCACCTCGACCGCGCCGGCCTTCTCGGCGGAGAAACCGGTGCGCTTCATCATCGGGATAGTGAAGGTGCCGGTGGTGACCACGTTGGCGATCGACGAACCGGAGATCATCCCGGTCAGCCCCGAGGACAGCACCGCCGCCTTGGCCGGGCCGCCACGCAGGTGGCCGAGCAGGCTGAAGGCCAGCTGGATGAAGTAGTGGCCGGCGCCGGCCCGCTCGAGCAGGGCGCCGAACAGCACGAAGAGGAACACGAAGCTGGTGGACACGCCTAGGGCGATGCCGAACACCCCCTCGGTGGTGATCCACTGGTGGTTGGCCAGGGCGGTGAAGCTCACCCCGCGGTGCGCCAGCAGCCCCGGCATCCACGGGCCGGCCAGGCTGTAGGCGAGGAACGCCAGGGCGATGATCGCCAGCGGCGGGCCGAGCGCGCGGCGGGTGGCCTCCAGCAGCAGCGGGATGCCGATGCAGGCGGCGACCAGGTCGCCGCTGGTCAGGCTGCCGGGACGCTGCGCCAGCTGCTGGTAGAAGACGAACAGGTAGGCGGCGCTGGCGGCGGCCACCAGGCCCAGGGCGATGTCCACCAGCGGCACGCGTTCGCGCGGCGAGGACTTGAACGCCGGGTAGGCGAGAAACGCCAGCAGCAGGGCGAAGGCCAGGTGAATGGCCCGAGTCTGCGTGTCGTTGAGTACGCCGAAGCCGAAGATGAACGGCAGCGGCGAGGCGATCCACAACTGGAACAGCGACCAGAGCAGGGCCAGGCCGGCGATCACCTGGGCCATGGCGCCGACGGGCAGGCGCGCGCCAACGTCCTGGGCGATCAGTTCCTCGGTGGAGAGTTGCTTGTCATGCATGGGGTCGAACCTGCATTCGGAAATCTGCGAACAGCAAAGCCCGCGGCCTTGCGGCACGCGGGCTGCTCAACTTAAGCCTAGTGCAAGGCGGCCGGGGCGTAGCGCCACGGCCCGCGGCTTACAGCCAGCCGCGCTCCTTGTAGTAGCGCTCGGCACCTTCATGCAGGGGAGCGGTCAGGCCCACCTTGATCATGTCGGTTTCCTTCAGGTCGGCGAAGGCCGGGTGCAGGCGCTTGAAGCGCTCGATGTTGTCGAACACCGACTTGACCAGCTGGTAGACCACTTCCGCATCGGCCTTGGCCGAGGTGGAGAGCACGGCCTTGCCGCCGATGGACGGAGTCGGCTGATCGTTGCCCTTGTACAGGCCGCCGGGGATGTCGGCCTTGGTGTAGTAGGTCTTCTCGGCCAGCAGCTTGTCGACGTCGGCGCCGGTCACCGGTACCAGCACCGCGTCGGTGGTGGTGGTGGCTTCCTGGATCGCGCCGTTGGGATGACCGACGAAGTAGGTCATGGCGTCGATGTTGTTGTCGCCCAGGGCACTAGCCTGTTCGGCCGGCTTGAGTTCGGCGGCGAGGGCGAAGGCGGAGCGATCCCAGCCCTTGACGGCCATGATCTCTTCCAGGGTGTCGCGCTGGCCCGAACCGGGGTTGCCGATGTTGACGCGCTTGCCCTTGAGGTCATCGAAGCCTTTGATGCCGGCGTCGCGACGGGCGAGGATGGTGAACACCTCGCTCTGCAGGGAGAACACCGCGCGGATGTCGCTCATCGCGCCTTCGGCCTCGAACGGCGCCGCGCCGTTGAGCGCCTTGTACTGGTGGTCCGACTGCATGATGCCGAAATTGAACTCACCGCTGCGGATGCCGTTGACGTTGGCCACACCGCCACCGCTGGCCGGGGCGTTGCACTTGATGCCGTGCTCGGCCGAACCGCGGTTGAGGAAGCGGCAGATGGATTGGCCGGCGACGTAGTAGACGCCGGTCTGGCCGCCGGTGCCAATGGTGACGAACTTGTCGTTAGCCTGTGCCATGCCACCGAAAGCGGTGCCTGCGAGCGCGGCGGACAGGACCCATGCCAAGGATTTGCCTTTCATGGGAGATCTCCTTTTTCTGTTTTAGTAGAGCATCCCGCCTTGTGGGCGAGGCCGGTGGAAGTCTAACCGCTCGAGGCGAATATGCACGCACCGATGACCGAGTGGTCGTTCTTCGCGACGCCGGCCGGGCTATCGCCTGCCGCGGGCGTTGGGCAGAATCGGCCGGTGGCGCAAGCCACGACACCGCCCCGCCGACCCCAGCGAGCCCGCCATGAGCCCCTTCGCCGCCACCCCCGCAGCACCCTACTACGCCGTGATCTTCACCTCGACGCTGAGCGGCGACGACGCCGGCTACGCCGCCATGGCCAAGCGCATGGTCGAGTTGGCCGCCGAACAGCCGGGCTTTCTCGGCATCGAATCGGCTCGCGAGGAGATTGGCATCACGGTGTCCTACTGGCGCGACCTGGCCGCCATCACCGCCTGGAAGGCCAACGCCGAGCACCGCGAGGCCCAGCGCCTGGGCCGCGAACGCTGGTACGGCGGCTTTCGCCTGCGCATCGCCAAGGTCGAGCGCGACTACGGGCTGGACTGACGCCGGTCAATACCTGGGCGCGGAGACGCCACTAGCATTGATGGCAATTAGCCACGACCCTGTCACCATCATGTCCCAGATCCACCTGTTGCTCAGCCTGCCGGATACGGAATCCCGCCACCGCGTGGCGCAGCTGCTGCGCCGCCAGGCTCCGCATTGCCAGATCATCGGCGAGTTCGACGATTGCCGCAGCGAGCCGGCGTGCCGCTGGCTGCAACCCTTGCCGGCGCACAGCCTGGGCGCATTCAAGGCCGGCCTGGAGGAGGCCGTGAGCGTGCTGGAAAACAGCCGCCACGCCTTCAAGTCGGCGCAGCTGGCGGCGCTGCGCAAGCGCCTGAGTCGGCTGGCCGAGGAGTTGTCCGCCTCGCAGAATTGCGCTAAAACCTAGCCGCAGAAGGTTCCGCCCCCGCGGAGACCGGCTTTGCCGGGCAGGACACAGGGCCTGCAAGACAGAGCGCCGCAGAACGCCATCCCCAAGCGATGGCGCGCTGCGGCGCTTTTTTTTGCGCCGAAGAAAAGCATGAGGCTGAGATGGGCAACGAACAAGAATTCCAGGAACTGCTCCACCACATCGCCCCGGACCCCGAAGAGCTGAGCCAGCGCCTGCGCTTCCTCGACTGGAGCCAGGCCGACGGCGAGCGCCTGACACTTCATGCCCAGCGCATGGCGCCAATCAACCAGCGCTTCGTCGACAAGCTCTACGCGCGGCTCGCCGACTACCCGGCGCCGGCCGCCATCCTCGACGACGCCAGCACCGTCGCGCGTCTCAAGCACAGCCAGGCCGACTACTACCGGCGCCTGTGGCAGGCCCAGCCGGACCAGGACTACGTGCTCGAACGCCTGCGCATCGGCTGGGTGCACCAGCATGTCGGCGTCGACCTGAAGTGGTACCTGGGCGCCTATCGCCTGTATCTGCACGACATGCTCGGCGAGCTGCTCGGCGCCTCGCCGGCCGCCGCCTGCCTCGCCAGCCTGATCAAGAAGGTGTTCTTCGACATCGACCTGGCCCTGGACAGCTACGGCGCGGCCCAGCGCAAGGCCCTGCAGGACAGCGAGGCGCGCTACGCCAGGGCCATGCGCGGCGCCAACGACGGCCTCTGGGAATGGCAGCTGGAACAGGACCAGCTGTACCTTTCCGAGCGCTGGACGAGCATGCTCGAGCTGGATCGCGACAGCCTGGCGCCAACCAGCCGCAGCTGGTTCGGCCGCGTGCACGGTGACGACCTGCCCGGCCTGCGCCAGGCCATCGACAACCACCTGCGGGGTCTCAGCCCCAGCCTGCACCACGAGTACCGCATCCGCCGCCGCGACGGCAGCTACCTGTGGGTACTGGTGCGCGGCGTGGCCGACAGCAACGGGCCGCGCCGCATCGCCGGCTCGCAGAGCGACATCAGCCAGCGTCGCGCCGCCCAGGAACAGTTGCACCACGCCGCCCGCCACGACCCGCTGACCGGGCTGGCCAACCGCGCGCGCCTCGGCGAACTGCTGCAGCAGGCGGTGCAGCGCCGGCAGCGCCCCGGCGCACGCGAGGCCGCGCTGCTGTTCATCGACCTCGACCGCTTCAAGCTGATCAACGACAGCCTCGGCCACCAGACCGGCGATCGCGTGCTGGTGGAGGTGGCCGAACGCCTCGGTCACTGCCTGCGACCCGGCGACCACCTGGCCCGCTTCGGTGGCGACGAATTCGTCGCCCTGCTCGACGACCTGGCCTGCATGGGCGATGCCGAGCGCGTCGCCCAGCGCATGCTCGACAGCCTGCACAGCCCGCTGCGCCTGCAGGGGCAAAACCTGGCGGTCAGCGCCAGCATCGGCATCGCCGCGCTGCAGGAGCACGGCCAGCCGCTCGACCCGCTGCAGGCCGCCGACCTCGCCCTGTACCGCGCCAAGGGCGCGGGCAAGGCGCAGTTCGCCCACTACAGCACCGAGCTGCAGCAACAGGCCCAGCGCCAGCTGGAGCTGCAGAACGCACTGGCCCAGGCCTGCGCCGGCGGCGAGCTGCGCCTGGTATATCAGCCGATCTGCCAGCTGTCCGATGGGCGCGCCGAGCTGGTCGGCGTCGAGGCACTGCTGCGCTGGCGGCACAAGGGCTGCGATATCTCGCCGCTGGAGTTCATCCCCTGCCTGGAGGAATCCGGCGAGATCCTCGCCGTCGGCGACTGGGTGCTGCGCCAGGCCTGCGCCCAGGTACGCGCCTGGCAGCTGGCCGGGCAGACGCAGCTGCGTTGCTCGGTCAACCTGTCCAGCCGCCAGCTGCAGCAGAGCGACTTCGCTGCGCGGGTCGCCGACCTGCTGCGCGAAACCGGCCTGGCGCCGGCCAGCCTGGTGCTGGAGATCACCGAAAGCCAGCTGATGCAGGACAGCGCGCAGAACCTCGCCTGCCTGCGCGAGCTGGCCAGCCTCGGCGTGCAGCTGGCGCTGGACGACTTCGGCACCGGCTATTCCTCGCTCGGCTACCTCAAGCGCTTCCCCCTGCACATCATCAAGGTGGACAAGAGCTTTATCGCGGGCGCCCCGCGGGACGCCGAATCGCTGGCCATCAGCCGGGCGATCATCGGCCTCGGCCACAGCCTGGGCCTGAGCGTGGTGGCCGAGGGCGTCGAGCGCGCGGAGCAGCTCGAGTTCCTCGCCCGCGAGGATTGCCGCTACGCCCAGGGCTACTGGTTCAGCCCGCCGCGCGCGCCGCACGAGCTGCAGCGCCTGTTCAGCGGCGAGGACTGCTTCGACGGCCTGTGGTGCCCGCTGGGCAGCCGGGCCGAGGCCCGGGAGGTGCAGCCATGAAGCTCAACCTGCCCGTCAGCGGGCGCCTGGTGCCGCTGCCAGCGCAGACCAACATCCTCTCCACCACCGACCTCAAGGGCGCGCTGACCTACGTCAACCCGGATTTCGTCAGCGTCAGCGGCTTCACCGAAGACGAACTGATCGGCCGCAACCACAACCTGGTGCGCCACCCGGACATGCCGCCGGCCGCCTTCGCCCACCTGTGGCAGACCCTCAAGGCGGGGCGCTCGTGGATGGGCCTGGTGAAGAATCGCTGCAAGAACGGCGATCACTACTGGGTCAGCGCCTACGTCACGCCCATGCGCAAGGACGGCCGCATCGTCGAATACCAGTCGGTGCGCACCGCCGCCAGCAACACGCAGATCGCTGCAGCCGAGGCGCTGTACGCCGAGCTGCGCGCCGGGCGCCGGCCCCGAGCGCTGCGCCGTCCGCGGCTGGCCCTGGGCACGCGCCTGGCCCTGCTCGGGCTGGGCGCGCCGCCACTCGCCGCGCTGGGGCTGAGCCTCGGCCTGGGCCTACCCCCGCTGCCGCTGCTGGCGGGCGCCGGCGCGCTCGGCCTGCTGCTGGGGCTGATCAACCATCTGGCCCTGCGTCCGCTGGAGCGCCTGGCGGCGCAGGCCCGCCAGCAGGCCGACAACCCGCTCAGCCAGTGGCTGTACACCGGCCGCCGCGACGCCTTCGGCGCCATCGCCTTCGCCCTGCACAGCCTGCAGGCCGAAGCCGGAGCGGTGGTCGGGCGCATCGCCGACTCGGCGCGCCAGCTCAGCGGCGAAGCCGGGCAACTGGCCAGCGCGGCGGAGCATCACAACAGCGCCACCCTGCAGCAACGCGAGGAGACCGAGCAGGTCGCCAGCGCCATGGAGCAGATGGCGGTCAGCGTGCAGGAGGTGGCCCGCAACGCCCAGCTCAGCGCCAGCGCCGCCGGCGCCGCCGACCAGGAAAGCGGCGACGGCCGCCAACTGGTGGAAAGCACCCGGCAGCACATCGCCGCCCTGGCCGAGGAGCTGCAGGCCGGTCACGTCCTGGTGCAACAGCTGGCCGACAGCAGCCGCGAGATCGGCCGCGTGCTCACGGTGATCGGCGACATCGCCGAGCGCACCAACCTGCTGGCGCTCAACGCCGCCATCGAGGCCGCGCGTGCCGGCGATGCGGGCCGCGGCTTCGCCGTGGTGGCCGACGAGGTGCGCGCCCTGGCCCGACGCACCCAGGCCTCGACGGGCGAGATCGATACGCTGATCGCCGGCCTGCAGGGCACGGTGGCCAGCAGCGTGGCGGCCATGGACGACGGCCAGCGGCGCGCCCAGGCCATCGCCGCCCAGGCGCAACAGGCGGCCCAGGCACTGACAGGCATCACCCGGCGTGTCAGCCAGATCAGCGAGATGAATATCCAGATCGCCGCCGCAGTGGAGCAGCAGAGTGCCGTCGGCGACGACATCCAGCGCAACCTGCAGGGCATCCGTCAGGCCTGCGAGGACACCACCCGGGCCAGCGCTCACAGCCACTGCAGCGCCGAACAGCTGGCCGAACTGGCCGGGCGCCTGCAGTTGCTGGCCGAGCAGTTCTGGAGCCAGCGCCAAAGCCAGTCGGGATGAACACCGATGCGGCCATCCGCGCGCGCAAGCGTCAGCGCATCAGCCGCATCGATTATGACTATGCCTGTGCGCCGCGTGCTTGGCCTGGAGCCAAGGGGTTAGAGTAGCCGGCCCGCAACGAGGAGCCCACCCATGAGCCGACTGGCCTCGATCAAGCTGTCCACCCTCGACCTGGCGCCGATTCGCGACGACGGCGACGCCGCCCAGGCGCTGCACAACTCGCTGGCCCTGGCGCGCCACGTGGAAAGCCTCGGCTTCCAGCGCTTCTGGGTAGCCGAGCACCACAACATGGACGGCATCGCCAGCTCCGCCACCGCCGTGCTGCTCGGCTACCTGGCCGCCGGCACCTCGCGCATCCGCCTCGGCGCCGGCGGGGTGATGCTGCCCAACCATGCGCCGCTGGTGATCGCCGAGCAGTTCGGCACCCTCGCCACCCTGTATCCCGGGCGCATCGACCTGGGCCTGGGTCGTGCCCCCGGCGCCGACCAGCATACCGCCCGCGCCCTGCGCCGCAGCCGCGACGGCAGCGCGGAAGATTTTCCCAGCGACGTCGAGGAACTGCAGAGCTACCTCGGCCCGCGCACACCGGAGCAGCGGGTGATCGCCATGCCCGGCGCCGGCACCGAGGTGCCGATCTGGCTGCTCGGCTCCAGCCTGTTCAGCGCGCAGCTGGCCGGGATCAAAGGCCTTCCCTACGCCTTCGCCTCGCACTTCGCGCCGCGCTACCTGCACGAGGCGCTGCGCATCTACCGCAACCATTTCAGGCCTTCGGCGGTGCTGGACAAGCCTTACGTGATGCTCGGCGTGCCGCTGCTGGCGGCCGACAGCGACGAGCAGGCGCAACACCTGGCCACCTCTGCCTACCAGCGCATCCTCGCCCTGGTGCGCGGCCAGAGCCTGGTGCAACGGCCGCCGGTGGCGAGCATGGAAGGGCTGTGGCTGCCGCACGAACGCCAGGCGGTCGGCGAGTTCCTCGGCCTGGCGGCGATCGGCGGGCCGCAGACCGTGCGCCAGCGCCTGGAGCAGCTGCTGGAGCAGACCGAGGCGGACGAACTGATCTTCACCTGCGACATGTACGACTTCGCCGACCGCCTGCACGCCTTCGCCATCCTCGCCGAGCTGCAGCGCGACTGAACCAGCCGGTGGACAAGCTGCGCGTCGTCCACCCTACCTCTCGGAAGACATGGGGACGCTGCCGCTCCTGGCTAGATCGCCGTGCCGCAGCGCATCACCTTGGCCCGCGCCAGCACGTTGCGCTGCTCGTCGTAGAGCCAGGCCTGAGCGGTCATCGCCATGGAGCGCGCCTCGATGCGGTAGCGGCGGCCGGCGGCGAACTGGTCGTAGCGCAGGCGCAGCTCGCAGGTCAGCAGCAACGGCTCGCTGTCGATACCCATGCCGCCGCGACTGGCCTCGAACTGCAGGCGCACCAGCAGCTCGTGGGCACCGGGGCCGACCTGGAAGTAGCGGCCGTCCGGCCAGCGCTCGCGATCCAGGCGATCGGCCATCAGCAGGTCGCCGGCCGGCGCGTAGAGCTCGATCCAGGCCTGCTGCGGATCGGCTTTCGGCAGCGGCGCGGCGCAGCCGCCGAGCAGCAGCAACAGCGCGGCGACAAAGAATTTCCGAAGGGAATTTCTGACGTCGCGTAGCGACGGGTCGCAGGGTGGCCGCCAGGGATGGCGGGTCACGGGGAACAGGACACGCATGGCGACCTCCGTTCAGTGGCGCGAGTCTCTAGCCTACGCCTATCCGGGGCTGGAGGCAGCCGCGGCGATCGGGTAGCGTGGCGCCATGCCGATCCCCGCGCCTTCTCGCCTGACGCCCCGCCTGCTCCTCGCCCTGCTCGGCCTGGTGGTGAGCGGCTGCACGACGCTGGACTACTACGCCCACCTCGGTCAGGGCCACTGGCAGCTGCTCAAGGCGCGCCAGCCGGTCGAGCGGCTGCTCGCCGAACCGGGCACCGACCCGGAACTGGCCAGGCGCCTGGCCCTGGCCGGGCGGGCCCGCGACTTCGCCAGCGCCAGCCTGCAGCTGCCGGACAACCGCAGCTACCGCCTGTACGCCGACATCGGCCGGCCGTTCGTGGTGTGGACCCTGTTCGCCACCGAGGAGTTCTCCCTCGACCCCGAACTGCACTGCTTCCCGATCGCCGGCTGCGTCGCCTACCGCGGCTACTACCAGCTGGGCCGGGCCCGTGGCGCCGCCGCGCTGCTGCGCGAGCAGGGCCTGGACACCCATATCGGCGGCGTGGAGGCCTATTCCACCCTCGGCTGGTTCGACGACCCGCTGCTCAACACCATGCTGCGCTGGGACGACGAGCGCCTGGTGGCGGTGATCTTCCACGAGCTGGCGCACCAGCGCTACTACCTGGCCGGCGACACCGCGTTCAACGAATCCTTCGCCACCTTCGTCGAGCGCGAGGGCCTGCGTCAGTGGCAGGCCAGCCGCGGCGAGACGCGCGCGGACGGCATCGACCGCCAGCGCCGGCAGTTCATCGAGCTGGTACTGGCGAGCCGCGAGCGGCTGCGCCAGCTGTACGCCGGCGATCTGCCAAACGCTGCCATGCGCGCCGCCAAGCAGGCCGAGTTCGACCGTCTGCGCCGCGACTACCGCGACCTGCGCCAGCGCGAGTGGGGCGGCGACGGACGTTACGACGCCTGGATCGAGGCGCCGCTGAACAACGCCAAGCTGCTGCCCTTCGGTCTCTACGACCGCTGGGTGCCGTCCTTCGCCACGCTGTTCGCGCAGAACGAGGGCGACTGGGCGCGTTTCTATCAGGCGGTGCGCACCCTCGGTCGGCTGGCGCCGGCGGATCGTCACGCCGCATTGGACAAGCTGCAGGCAGGCGGCTAGAACTGCCCAGCCGCTGCCAGTCCCGCGCAGCGGTTCACGCCCACCACCGGAGCCATGCGATGCAACGAACGATAGCGACCCTCGCCCTGCTGCTGCTCGCTGGCGGCGCGCTGGCCGCCCCCAAACCCTGCGAGGAACTCAAGGAAGAGATCGAAGTGAAGATCCAGGCCGCCGGAGTGCCCAGCTACACCCTGGAGATCGTGCCCAACGACGAGGTGCAGGACCCGAGCATGGTGGTCGGCAGCTGCGACGGCGGCAGCAAGAAGATCATCTATCAGCGCAACGACTGATCGACTCGCTCGGCGCCGGGCATAAAGGCCCGGTGCAACTGCTCCAGCGTCTCGAAGTGATAGGCCGGCGCCTCGCCGAGCAGCTCCTCGCGACTGCCGAAGCCATAGCCCACCGCCGCCGCATCCAGGCCGTTGCGCCGCGCGCCGATCAGGTCGTGCTTGCGATCGCCGATCATCAGCGTCGCCTCCGGCGCCAGCCCTTCGCACTCCAGCAGATGCGCCAGCAGCGCCACCTTGTCGGTGCGGGTGCCGTCCAGCTCGCTGCCGTAGATGCGCTTGAAATGCCCGGCGAAACCGAAGTGCCGGGCGATCTCCTCGGCGAACACGCTCGGCTTGGAGGTGGCGATGTACAGCGTGCGGCCCTGCCCCGCCAGCTCGCCGAGCAGCGCCGGCACGCCGTCGAACAGGCGGTTCTCGTACAGCCCGGTGACCTTGAAGCGCTCGCGGTAGTGATTCACCGCCTGCCAGGCGGTGGCCTCGTCCATCGCGTAGGTCGCCATGAAGCACTGCAGCAAGGGCGGGCCGATGAAATGCTCCAGCGCGGCCAGGTCCGGCTCAATGATGCCCAGCTTGGCCAGGGCGTACTGCACCGAACGGGTGATGCCCTCGCGCGGGTCGGTGAGGGTGCCGTCGAGGTCGAAGAGGATGGTCTGGTAATGCATCAACCCTCGTAGCCCTCGATCAGATGCAGATCCTTGAGCCGCACGTAGTTGGTCGCGCTGTAGGCGAAGTAGCTGCGCTCCTGCTCGGTCAGCGGCCGGGCCTGTTTTACCGGGCTGCCGACGTACAGGTAGCCGCTCTCCAGGCGCTTGCCCGGCGGCACCAGGGAGCCGGCGCCGATCACCACCTCGTCCTCGACCACCACGCCATCCATGACGATGCTGCCCATGCCGACCAGGATGCGGTTGCCCAGGGTGCAGCCGTGCAGGGTGACGTTGTGGCCGATGGTGACCTCGTCGCCGATCAGCAGCGGATGGCCGGCCGGGTTGAACGGCCCGGCGTGGGTGATGTGCAGCACGCTGCCGTCCTGCACGCTGGTGCGCGCACCGATGCGGATGCTGTGCATGTCGCCGCGCACCACCGCCATCGGCCACACCGAGCTGTCGGCGCCGATTTCCACGTCGCCCAGGACTACCGCGCTGGCATCGACGAATGCCCGCTCGCCGAGTTGCGGGGTGAATTGTTGGTAGCTGCGAATCGCCACGATAGAAATCTCCTGGGCTGCGGGAAAGCTTGATTGTAATTAAGATGGCCCCCATGTCGGTTGTTATTGCGCCGCAAGCGGCGTCACAACCCTACCCCCATTCGTTACAGGTGCCTCGTCGTGACCGCGAACAACCCCCTGCTGCAAGACTTCGACCTGCCGCCCTATTCGCAGATCAAACCCGAGCACGTCGAGCCGGCCATCGACCATATCCTCAAGGATAGCCGCGCAGCCATCGCCGAACTGCTGCAGACCCAGCAGGCCAACCCGAGCTGGGACGGCCTGGTGCTGGCGCTGGACGAGCTGGGCGCGCGCCTGGGCCGCGCCTGGGGGCCGGTCAGCCACCTCAACGCCGTGTGCAACAGCCCCGAGCTGCGCGCCGCCTACGAGGCCTGCCTGCCCAAGCTGTCCGAGTACTGGACCGAGATGGGCCAGAACAAGCCGCTGTTCCGGGCCTATGATGCCCTGGCCAAGAGCCCACAGGCCGACGGCTTCGATGTGGCGCAGAAGACCATCCTCGAGCACACCCTGCGCGACTTCCGCCTGTCCGGCATCGACCTGCCGGCCGAGCAGCAGAAGCGCTACGGCGAAATCCAGATGCGCCTGTCCGAGCTGACCAGCAAGTTCTCCAACCAGCTGCTCGACGCCACCCAGGCCTGGACCAAGCACGTCACCGACGAGGCGCAGCTCGCCGGCCTGACCGACTCGGCCAAGGCGCAGATGGCTCAGGCCGCCACAGCCAAGGGCCTGGACGGCTGGCTGATCACCCTGGAATTCCCCAGCTACTACGCGGTGATCACCTACGCCGACGACCGCGCCCTGCGCGAGGAAATCTACGCCGCCTACTGCACCCGCGCCTCCGACCAGGGGCCGAATGCCGGCCAGCACGACAACGGCCCGCTGATGGCCGAGATCCTCGACCTGCGCCAGGAGCTGGCGCGCCTGCTCGGTTTCGCCCACTACAGCGAGCTGAGCCTGGCCAGCAAGATGGCCGAATCCACCGAGCAGGTGCTGAGCTTCCTGCGCGATCTGGCCGTGCGCAGCAAACCCTTCGCCGCGCAGGACCTGGCCGAGCTGAAAGCCTTCGCCGCCGAGCAGGGTCTGACCGACCTGCAGAGCTGGGACGTCGGCTACTACAGCGAGAAGCTGCGCCAGCAGCGCTACAGCATCTCTCAGGAAGAGGTGCGCGCCTGGTTCCCGGTGGACAAGGTGCTCACCGGCCTGTTCGCCATCGTGCAGAAGCTCTACGGCATCCAGATCAGGGAGCTGACCGGCTTCGATGGCTGGCATCCGGACGTGCGCCTGTTCGAAATCCAGGAGAACGGCCAGCATGTCGGGCGTTTCTTCTTCGACCTCTACGCCCGCGCCAACAAACGCGGCGGCGCCTGGATGGACGGCGCGCGCGACAAGCGCCGCGCCGCCGACGGCAGCCTGATCAGCCCGGTGGCCAACCTGGTGTGCAACTTCACCCCGCCGGTCGGCGGCAAGCCGGCGCTGCTGACCCACGACGAGGTCACCACCCTGTTCCACGAATTCGGCCATGGCCTGCACCACCTGCTGACCCGCGTCGAGCATGCCGGCGCCTCGGGCATCAACGGCGTGGCCTGGGATGCGGTGGAGCTGCCCAGCCAGTTCATGGAGAACTGGTGCTGGGAGCCGGAAGGCCTGGCGCTGATCTCCGGCCACTTCGAGACCGGCGAGCCGCTGCCGCAGGCGATGCTGGACAAGATGCTGGCGGCGA
This sequence comes from Pseudomonas sp. SP16.1, assembly GCF_052682975.1. Taxonomy (NCBI): domain Bacteria; kingdom Pseudomonadati; phylum Pseudomonadota; class Gammaproteobacteria; order Pseudomonadales; family Pseudomonadaceae; genus Pseudomonas; species Pseudomonas sp. SP16.1. Next base: position 4,630,167 of record NZ_JBQYFZ010000001.1, on the reverse strand, counting down.
AGAACTTCCAGTCCGGGCTGATGATGGTGCGCCAGCTGGAGTTCTCCCTGTTCGACTTCGAGCTGCACGCCAGCCATGGCGACGGCCGCAGCGTGCTGGAGGTGCTCGAGTCCATCCGCGACGAGGTCTCGGTGCTGCGTCCGCCGGCCTACAACCGCTTCGCCAACGGCTTCGCGCATATCTTCGCCGGCGGCTACGCGGCCGGTTACTACAGCTACAAGTGGGCCGAAGTGCTTAGCGCCGATGCCTTCTCGCGCTTCGAGGAAGAGGGCGTGTTCAACAGCGAAACGGGGCGCGCCTTCCGCGAGGCGATCCTCGCCCGCGGCGGCTCGCAGGAGCCGATGGTGCTGTTCGTCGACTTCCGCGGCCGCGAACCGAAGATCGACGCCCTGCTGCGCCACCTCGGCCTGAGCCAGGAGGCCGCCTGATGAACGCACCGAAAAAGCGCTTTATCGCCGGCGCCGTGTGCCCGGCCTGCAGCGAACAGGATCGGATCCAGATGTGGGACGAGGACGGCGTGCCGCACCGCGAGTGCGTCGCCTGCGGCTACGCCGACACCCTCGATGCGCGCGGCAACTCGGTGCCCAAGGAAATCCCCACGCGGGTCAACGTCAGCGGCCTGAAGCCCAAGGCCGCCGATCCCAAGGTGCAGGCGGTGCAGTTCTTCCCCAATCCCAAGCTGAAGAAGCCCAGCGAGCCGAGGTAGCTCGGGAAGATCCGTAGGGTGGGTTAGCGGCGCAGAACGCCGATTTCGCAAGCGCCGATAACGCTGGCGCGCCGCGTAACCCACCAGGCGATAGACCGTGTTGCGCCAATGGTGGGTTACGCCGCAGCAGACATAGCGGTTATTTCATAACCCGGGACAAGCGGCTAACCCACCCTACGAATCGTGGCGACCGGTGCATACCAAGTGCACCCGCCCTCGATCCTACTCGCGGAAGAACTCCCCCGGTGTTGCGCCGAACTGGCGGCGAAAGGCGGCGATAAAGGCCGACAGCGAGTCGTAGCCGCAGGCCAGCGCCACGTCGGTGACGCGCTCGCCCTGCTCCAGCGGGGTCAGCGCATCGAGCAGGCGTTGGCGCTGGCGCCAGGCGCGAAAGCTCAGCCCGGTCTCGCGCAGGAACAGCCGGCTCAGGGTCTTTTCCGACACCCCCAGGCGCTCGCCCCACTCGCCCAGGCCGAGCTGGCGCAAGTTTGCATCCTCCAGCCCCCGGCACACCTCGCACAGCCGCGCGTCCTGTGGCAGCGGCAGCATCAGCGCCACTTCCGGCGCGGCCTGCAGTTCGTCCAGCAGCACCGCGGCCAGGCGGCCGGGGGCACCCTGCTCGTCGTATTCCGCCGGCAGCGCGCTGAAGCGGCGAATCAGCTCGCGCAGCAACGGGCTGACCGCCAGCACCCGGCACTCGTCCGCTCCCCAGGGCACCGCACTACCGTCGATATAGAGGCTGCGCATCTCGGTGCGCGGTGAGCTGAACACCCGGTGCTCGACGCCCGCCGGCACCCACACCGCACGCTGCGGCGGGGCGACGAAACGGGCGCCGGCAGTCTGCACTTCCAGCACCCCGGCGATGGCATAGGACAGCTGCACCCAGGGGTGCGTATGGCGGAAGGTCAGCGCGCGGTTGGCCAGCGATTCGACCCGGCCATAGAGCGGCCGGGGCAGGCTCGGCAGCTCGGGCAGGCTGCGATGCAGGGTGGCGGGATGTCTGTTTGGCGACACTTGCTGGCTCTTTGGCGTTAGCCGGAAATTTTCGCTGACGATAGTGTGGCGGCCTCCCGTATCGCAAGCCCGAGATTCGCCATGTCCCTGCGCCGCTTTCTGCCCGATGCCTTCACCCAGACTCTGCTCGCCGTGGTGCTGGTCGCCACCGTCCTGCCCGCTGGCGGCCAGGTCGCCGTGGTCTTCGAGTGGATCACCAACCTGGCCATCGCCCTGCTGTTCTTCCTGCACGGCGCCAAGCTGTCGCGCCAGGCCATCCTCGCCGGCGCCGGCCACTGGCGCCTGCATCTGCTGGTATTCGCCTGTACCTTCCTGCTGTTTCCCCTGCTCGGCCTGGCGCTCCAGCCGCTGCTGGCCCCGCTGGTCGGCAAGGAGCTGTACCTGGGCATGCTCTATCTGTGCGCCCTGCCGGCCACCGTGCAGTCGGCCATCGCCTTCACCTCGCTGGCGCGCGGCAATGTCCCGGCGGCGATCTGCAGCGCGGCGGCGTCCAGCCTGCTCGGCATCTTCCTCACCCCGCTGCTGGTGGCGCTGCTGATGGGCGTACAGGGCGCAGGCGGCTCGACCCTCGATGCCATCGGCAAGATCAGTCTGCAGCTGCTGCTGCCGTTCGTCGCCGGGCAGATCGCCCAGCGCTGGATCGGCGCCTGGGTGAACCGCAACAAGAGCTGGCTCAGGTACGTCGACCAGAGCTCGATCCTCCTGGTGGTCTACACCGCCTTCAGCGCCGCAGTGATCGGTGGCCTGTGGCAGCAGGTGCCGCTGTCCACCCTGCTGGCTCTGGTGCTGGCCTGCTGCGTGTTCCTGGCGCTGGCGCTGCTGCTCACGCATCTGTTCGGCAAATGGCTGGGCTTCAGCCTGGAGGACCGCATCACCATCATCTTCTGCGGCTCGAAGAAGAGCCTGGCCACCGGCGTGCCCATGGCCCAGGTGCTGTTCGCCGGTGGCAGCATCGGCCTGCTGATCCTGCCCCTGATGCTGTTTCACCAGATCCAGCTGATGGTCTGCGCGGTGCTGGCGCAGCGTTATGCCGGGCGCGAGGAACAGCGGCAGGAAACCGCCGCCGCGTAGCGCGGCGACACGCGGCACTTGCCCGGACACCAGATTACTGTATTTATAAACAGCACATTTAGGAGCCCGAGCATGTCCGCCAACCTGCCGCCGCGTGGCCGCGGCACCGCCAGCAATCCGCACAATCGCTATGCCCCGAGCCGTTCGGTGGCCGAGGACGACGGCTGGTACCAGGAGCAAACCCCAACCAGCCATGTCACCGAGGTGCGCCAGGAGCTGGCGAAAACCGCGATCACCCGCAACGACTCGCCGGACGTCGGCTTCGACCGCTCGGTGAATCCCTATCGCGGCTGCGAGCACGGCTGCATCTACTGCTTCGCCCGGCCCAGCCATGCCTACTGGGACCTGTCGCCGGGCATCGACTTCGAGACCCGGCTGATCGCCAAGACCAACCTGGCCGATCGTCTGGAGGAGCAACTGCAGAAGCGCGGCTACGTGCCGCAACCCATCGCCCTGGGCATCAACACCGACGCCTACCAGCCGATCGAGCGCGAGCAGCGCCTGACCCGCCAGGCCCTGGAGATTCTGCTGCGCTACAAGCACCCGCTGCACATCATCACCAAGAGTTCGCTGATCCTGCGCGACCTCGATCTGCTCACCGAGCTGGCCAGCCAGCGCCTGGTCAGCGTGGCGTTCAGCCTGACCACCCTCGATGACGAGCTGAAACGCATCATGGAACCGCGCACCGCCGCACCCGCCGCCCGCCTGCGCGCCATGCGCACGCTGCACGAGGCCGGCGTACCAGTCAGCGTGCTGTGCGCGCCGATGATTCCGATGATCAACGACATGGAGCTCGAGCGCCTGCTCGAGGCCGCCTGCGAGGCCGGCGCCCGCTCGGCCGGCTATGTGCTGCTGCGTCTGCCGCTGGAGATCGCCGATTTGTTCGAGGAATGGTTGCAGGTGCATTTCCCCGAGCGCGCCGAGCACGTGATGAGCCTGATCCGCCAGAGCCGTGGCGGCCGGAACTACGACAGCCGCTTCGGCACCCGCATGCGTGGCGAAGGCCAGTTCGCCGACCTGCTGGCCCAGCGCTTTCGCCTGGCGCGGCGCAGGCTGGGCCTGGATCGCCGCGAGAGCCTGGAACTGGACTGTTCGAGGTTCTGCCCACCCGGTGCGCAATTGCGCTTGCTCTGAATGACGCGGCAGCAGGCCTGCACCCTTGGCATTGGCCATCGATTGCGGGTACTGCGGGTTGTCTCGCCGCCTGGCCGAAGCGACACTTGGCATGTGACTCGCCCGGCGCAGCAGCTGTCGGCTTAGCAGCGTTTTTTTCAGGCTCACAGAGGTCAGCGATATGCCATACAAGCACCAGGCGATCCCGTTGCAGGGACGCACAGGCAGTGAAACCGCCGAAGAAGCCCTGCACAGCATCGTGGACGGCTTCAAGCGCTTTCGTCACGAGGTCTTCCCGCAGCAGCAGGAGCTGTTCAAGAAGCTGGCCACCGCGCAGAATCCGCGCGCCATGTTCATCACCTGCGCCGACTCGCGGGTGGTGCCGGAACTGATCACCCAGAGCTCGCCGGGCGACCTGTTCGTCAACCGCAACGTCGGCAACGTGGTGCCGGCCTACGGGCAGATGATGGGCGGCGTGTCCACCGCCATCGAATACGCGGTGATGGCCCTGGGCGTGCAGCACATCGTAATCTGCGGCCACTCCGACTGCGGTGCGATGAAGGCGGTGCTCAATCCGCAGTCGCTGGAAAGCATGCCCACGGTCAAGGCCTGGCTGCGCCATGCCGAGGTGGCGCGCACGGTGGTGGCGGAGAACTGCAACTGCGGCAACGATCAGGAAGCCCTGGCCGTGCTCACCGAAGAGAACGTGGTGGCCCAGCTCGACCACCTGCGCACTCACCCGTCGGTCGCCGCCAAGCTGGCGCGCGGCCAGCTGTTCATCCACGGCTGGGTCTATGACATCGAAACCAGCCAGATCAAGGCCTACGACGCCGAGTTGGGCGGCTTCCTGCCGCTCGATGGCGACAAGGTGCCGATGGCCACGCCGCGCGCGCGCTATCCGCAGGGCTGACCGCCGGTCGCTGCCCCCCCACGAAGCTCCGTATCGCGCCCGTGGGAGGGGCTTCAGCCGCACGCTCCTGGCCTAGAACTTCTCCCCGCGCAACACCTCCACCTGCGCCAGGTAGCAGACCATGGCGAAATCGTCGTAGTAGCGCGCCTGCAGGTGTTCGGCGATACGCTCGGCCAGCTCGCGGTGGCAGATGACCTCCAGGCGGATATTGCCCTCGGTGTCCCAGCCGGCGCTGCGCACGCCACGGTGCCCGCGGCCGCGGGCGTCGGAGAGGGTCCAGCCGGGAGCGCCGAGCGCCTCCAGGTCGGCCAGCAGCCTTTTCTCCAGCGCGGCCTCGCAGATCACGGTAAGCAGGGTGCGGCTGTGTGCGTTCATCTCAGAACCCCCAGGCGATCAGTCGCTCGGCCAGCGCCAGGTACAGCGGGATGCCGATCAGGATGTTGAAGGGAAAGCTGATGCCCAGCGAGGCGGTCAGCGACAGCGAAGGGTTGGCCTCCGGCAGCGCCAGGCGCATGGCCGCCGGCACGGCGATATAGGAGGCCGAGGCGGCCAGGGTGGCGAGCATCGCCGTGCCGCCCAGGCTCAAGCCCATGAAGCGCGCCAGCAGGGCGCCGATCAGCGCGCCGAGCAGCGGCATCAGCAGGGCGAAGGCGGCCAGGCGCAGGCCGAACTGCTTCAGCGCACCGAGCTGGCCGGAGGCGATCAGGCCCATCTCCAGGAGGAAGAACGCCAGCACTGGCTTGAACATGCTGGTGTACAGCGGCTCCAGCGGCTTGATCGCCTCCTTGCCGGCGATGGCGCCGATCACCAGGCCACCGAGCAGCAGCATGATGCTCTTGCCGAGGAAGATCTCGCGGCCCAGCTCGCCCCAGTGGGTCTCGCGCGAGATGCCCTTGGCCAGGACGATACCGACCAGGATCGCGGGAATCTCGAGGATCGCCACGAACAGCGGCATATAGCTCTCGAACGCGACACCCTTGGCCAGCAGATAGGCCACCACCACGGCGAAGGTACCAGCGCTGACCGAGCCGTAGTGCGCGGCCACCGCCGCGGCGTTGATGCGGTCGAAGCGCAGGCCGCGCAGCAAGGCGAAGGCGAGGATCGGCAGCAGCACGCCGAGCGCCAGCACCAGCGCCGACTGGCCGAGCAGCTGCAGGCTGGCCTGCTCGGCCAGCTCCACCCCGCCGTGCAGGCCGATGGCCAGCAGGAGGATGATCGACAGCGTCTCGTACAGCGCCGCCGGCAGCTTCAGCTCGCTCTTGAGCAGGCCGGCGACCAGACCGAAGACGAAGAACAGCACCACCGGGTCCAGCCCCACTTGAACTCACCTCCGTAGCAAGGGAAGGCTCTATGCCTGTTTTGTGTTGCACGCGGCCGCAGCGCTTGCTGGCAGCCAGCGTGCCGCAGTCCGGCGTCCCGGCGCTCGCCGTGAGCTGGCTCCTGCTGGCACCTTGCTCTGGCCTGTTGGCCATTGCCACAGGCAATCGGGACGCGGCCCAAAGGAAAGGGCCATGCCCCGGCACAGGGCGGTGCTGATCGCCCTGCGTTGCCTCGCCACCGGGCGACGCGCCGGGACATGGCCGGAAAGCGCAGGCACACCGGCACGCGCGCGGTCAGCGGGAGCCTTGCGGCCCCCGGGACGACCTGCGCACGCCGCCGCGCCGAAATAAAAAAGGAGCCCGGACGATCCCATCAAACTTGCCCATTCAACAGGCCGGGCTCCATGAGGTTAACCTTCGATTTCCACCAGCACGTCGCCCGGATTGACCCGGTCGCCCTTGGCCACGTGCACCGCCTTGACCGTGCCGGCGATCGGCGCCTGCACCTCGGTCTCCATCTTCATCGCCTCGGTGATCAGCACAGCCTGGCCGGCCTTGACCGCGTCGCCGACCTTGACCAGCACGTCGACGATATTGCCCGGCATGGTGGTGGACACGTCGCCCGGCGCGCTGGCCTGCTTGCGCTTGCCGCCACTGCCTGCGACGAAGTCGTTGAGCGGCTCGAACACCACTTCTTCCGGCATGCCGTCGATGGACAGGTAGAAGTGGCGCTTGCCGTCGCCCTTGACGCCGACGCCGGTGATATCTACGCGGTAGCTCTCGCCATGCACGTCGACCACGAACTCGGTGGGTACGCCCTCGCCGCCCACCGGCGCCGCGCCGCCGGCCTGCGGCAGTGGCAGCAGGGCCTCGGGCTTGAGGGCGCCGGCGGCGCGTTCCTCGAGGAACTTGCGGCCGATGTCGGGGAACATGGCATAGGTCAGCACGTCCTCTTCGGACTTGGCCAACGCGCCGACTTCGCTACGCAGGCGGTCCAGTTCGGGCTTGAGCAGGTCGGCCGGACGGACGTCGATGACTTCCTCGTTGCCGATCGCCTGGCGCCGCAGCTGCTCGTTGATCGCGCCCGGCGCCTTGCCGTAGCGCCCCTGCAGGTACAGCTTCACCTCGTTGGTGATGGTCTTGTAGCGCTCGCCGGCCAGCACGTTGAAGAAGGCCTGGGTGCCGACGATCTGCGAGGTCGGGGTGACCAGCGGCGGGTAGCCGAGGTCGGCACGCACCCGCGGGATCTCCTCCAGCACCTCGCCCATGCGGTTCAGCGCGCCCTGCTCCTTGAGCTGGTTGGCCAGGTTGGAGATCATCCCGCCCGGCACCTGGTTGACCTGCACACGGGTGTCGACGCCGGTGAACTCGCTTTCGAACTGGTGGTACTTCTTGCGCACGGCGTGGAAGTACATGCCGATCTCCTGGATCAGCTCCAGGTCCAGGCCGGTGTCGTAGGGGGTGCCGCGCAGCGCCGCGACCATCGACTCGGTACCCGGGTGGCTGGTGCCCCAGGCCAGGCTGGAGATCGCGGTGTCGATACGGTCGGCGCCGTTCTCGATGGCCTTGAGCTGACACATGCTGGCCACGCCGGCGGTGTCATGGGAGTGCACCACCACTTCCAGCGGCAGGGCGTCCTTCAGCGCCTTGACCAGATCACCGGTGGCGTACGGTGTGAGCAGGCCAGCCATGTCCTTGATGGCGATGGAATCCACGCCCATGGCCGCCATGGTCTTGGCCTGGGCGACGAAGGCGTCGATGGTGTGCACCGGGCTGGTGGTATAGGCGATGGTGCCCTGGGCGTGCTTGCCGGCGGCCTTCACCGCCTCGATGGCCACGCGCAGGTTACGCACGTCGTTCATCGCATCGAAGATGCGGAACACGTCGATGCCGTTGACCGCCGCCTTGGCGACGAAGGCGCGCACCACGTCGTCGCTGTAGTGACGGTAGCCGAGCAGGTTCTGCCCGCGCAGGAGCATCTGCAGACGGGTGTTAGGCAGCGCGGCCTTGAGTTTGCGCAGGCGCTCCCAGGGGTCTTCCTTGAGAAAGCGCACGCAGGCGTCGAAGGTGGCGCCGCCCCAGACCTCCAGCGACCAGTAGCCGACCTGGTCGAGCTTGTCGCAGATCGGCAGCATGTCCTCGGTGCGCATGCGGGTGGCCAGCAGCGACTGGTGGGCGTCGCGCAGGATGGTATCGGTGATCGAAATCTTCTTGCTCATGGGGTCCCCTACAGGCCGGCGTGGGCAGCGATGGCGGTGGCGATGGCGATGGCCAGGTGCGACGGGTTGCGCTTGATCGAGTACTGGGTCAGTTCGGAATGGCTCTCGACGAAGCTGGTATTGAACTCGGCGCTGCGGAACTCCGGATTGCGCAGGATTTCCTGGTAGTAGGGCGCGGTGGTGCGCACGCCCTGCACGCGCATGTCGTCCAGCGCACGCAGGCCGCGGTCCATCGCCTCTTCCCAGGTCAACGCCCAGACGATCAGCTTCAGGCACATCGAGTCGTAATAAGGAGGAATGGTGTAGCCGGTGTAGATCGCCGTGTCGGTGCGCACGCCGGGGCCGCCGGGCGCGTAGTAGCGGGTGATCTTGCCGAACGACGGCAGGAAGTTGTTCTTCGGGTCCTCGGCGTTGATGCGGAACTGCAGGGCATAGCCGCGGTGGATGATGTCTTCCTGCTTGACCGACAGTTGCTGACCGCTGGCGATGCGGATTTGCTCGCGAACGATGTCGATGCCGGTGATTTCCTCGGTGATGGTGTGTTCCACCTGCACCCGGGTGTTCATCTCCATGAAGTACACCTCGCCTTCGGCGAGCAGGAACTCCACGGTACCGGCGTTCTCGTAGCCCACCGCCTGCGCCGCGCGCACCGCCAGGTCGCCGATATAGGCGCGCTGCTCGGGGGTTAGCTGCGGGCTGGGGGCGATCTCGATCAGCTTCTGGTTGCGGCGCTGGATCGAGCAGTCGCGCTCGTACAGGTGCACCACGTTGCCATGGCTGTCGGCGAGGATCTGCGCCTCGATGTGCTTGGGATTGACGATGCACTTTTCCAGGAAGACTTCGGCACTGCCGAAGGCCTTGGTCGCCTCGGAGATCACCCGCGGATAGGCCTGTTCCAGCTCCTCGCGCGAGTTGCAGCGGCGAATGCCGCGGCCACCGCCGCCGGAAGTGGCCTTGAGCATCACCGGGTAGCCGATGCGCTCGGCTTCGCGCAGCGCCTCGGCGAGATCGGCGACGTTGCCTTCGGTACCCGGGGTCACCGGTACGCCGGCCTTGATCATGCTGCGCCGCGCCTCGGTCTTGTCGCCCATGCGGCGAATCACTTCTGCAGACGGCCCGATGAACTTGACCCCGCGCTCGGCGCAGATCTCCGCCAGCTCGGCGTTCTCGGAGAGAAAACCGTAGCCAGGATGGAGGGCGTCGCAGCCGGTTTCCACCGCCAGGTTGACCAGCTTGCGCGGGTTCAGGTAGCCGGCCAGCGGGTCGTCGCCGACGCTGTGCGCCTCGTCGGCGCGCTTGACGTGCAGCGCGTGGCGATCGGCCTCGGAATAGATGGCCACCGAGCGAATGCCCATTTCGGCGCAGGCGCGCACGATGCGGACGGCGATTTCACCACGGTTGGCGATCAGGATTTTCTTGATCACGGTTCGAATCCTCAGCGCAGAGCTGTCAGGGGCGCGACGGCCAATACGGCGAACGCCCAGTTACCCTAGCCGGCTGTACGAATTAACTAAAATCAATAATTATTTGATCAGGCATAAGTAATTACTTATTAACTGATTCAGCGAGGACCAAAGCATGCGTAAAACCCTGCTGCGCATGACCCTGCGCCAGCTTCAGGTGTTCCGCGCGGTGTGCGACCACGGCTCCTACAGCCGCGCCGCCGACGAGATGGCGCTGACCCAGCCGGCGGTGAGCCTGCAGATTCGCCAGTTGGAGGAGCTGGTCGGCCAACCGCTGTTCGAGTATGTCGGCAAGAAGCTCTACCTGACCGAGGCGGCCGAGGCGCTCAAGCGCGCCGGCAACGACATTTTCGGTCGACTGGAGAGCCTGGACATGCAGCTGTCGGACCTGCAGGGCTCGCTGCAGGGGCAGCTCAACCTGTGCGTGGAATCCAGCGCCAAGTACTTCATTCCCCACCTGTTCGCCGCCTTTCGCCGCCAGTACCCCGAAGTCAGCCTGAGCCTCACTGTGGTCAACCATGCCCTGGCGGTGCGCCGCCTGAGCCTGAGCCGCGACGACCTGCTGATCATGAGCCAGGTGCCGCAGGACATGGCGCTGGACTTCCTGCCGTTTCTCAACAACCCCATAGTCGCGGTGGCGCCGCCGGATCATCCGCTGTGCAGGCAGGAGGCGCTGCAGCTACAGGACCTCACCGCCTACCCGCTGCTGATCCGCGAAAGCGGCTCGGGCACCCGCCGCGCCTGCGAGGAATACTGCCACCAGAAGCGCGCGCACTTTGCCCAGACCCTGGAGATCGGCTCGCTGGACGCCCAGCGCGAGGCGGTGATCGCCGGCCTCGGCGTGGCCCTGCTGCCGCGCCACGCCGTGCATCTGGAGCTGCGCCACGGCCTGTTGCGCGAACTGGCGGTGGCCGAGCTGCCGCTGTACCGCAGCTGGTGCGCGGTGAATATCCGCGGCCGGCGCCTGTCGCCAGTGGCCCAGGCCTTTCTCGGTTTCATCCGCAGCGAACGCGCCGCCATCGGCCAGCTGGCCGAGCGCTTTCAGCCCGGCGCCGCAGGATCGGGCAATGATTCGGCAGGATCGGCCTAACCCTTCTCCACTGGCCTGCGCGACATTGGCAGCCTGGGCGGCGCGTCGCTGCGCCCCGCCAAACCTGCCTGGGAGAGAACCTATGCTGTCGGGAACCAGCGCCCTGCTCGGCGCCATCGCCGCCGTCGAGCGCGACGGCGGCCAGGCCGTGCTCGCCACGGTGGTCAAGGTCGAGGGCTCGGCTTATCGCCGCCCCGGCGCGCGCATGCTGATTCCGCTCTACGGCGGCACGGTCGGCACCATCAGCGGCGGCTGCCTGGAATCCGAGGTGGCGAAGAAGGCCTGGTGGCTGACTGACGCCGGCGAGCCAGTGATCCGCCGCTACAGCACAGAGGCCCAGGGCGAGGACGACGATCAGGACGCCGCGCTGACCTTCGGCCTCGGCTGCAACGGCACCGTGCACGTGCTGCTGGAGCGCCACAGCGCCGAGCAGCCGCTGGCGGTGCTCGAGTTGCTGCGCCGGGTGCGCGCAAGCGGCCAGGCCGGCGCCGTGGCTATGGTGATCGGCAGCTACCGCAATGCCCGCGTGCGGGTCGGCGAGCGCCTGCTGCTGCACCCGCATGGCAGCGATAGCGGCCGCCTGCTCGACCCGGCGCTGGACGCCCGGGTGCGCGCCGATCTGGCCGAGACCCTGGCCCGGGGCCGCTCTTCGCTGCGTACTTACCGCGATGCGCGCGGCGAGATCGAGGTGTTCTGCGAATACCTGCCGCCGCAGCGGCGTCTGGTGATCTTCGGCGCCGGCCATGATGCGCAGCCGCTGGTGCATATGGCCAAGCTGCTGGACTGGCACGTCACGGTGATCGACGGCCGCAGCCATTTCGCCCGCGCCGAACGCTTTGTCGAGGCCGATGCGGTGCTGCAGGTCGACACCGCCGCGCCCTACGCCCTGCACCATCTGACCGACGGCGCGCTGGTGGCGGTGATGAGCCACAGCTACAGCCAGGACCGCCACTGGCTCGGCGGTGTGCTGCAGGGCAATCCCGCCTATATCGGCCAACTGGGCCCGCGCGAGCGCAGCGAGCGCCTGCTCGGCGAGATTGCCGCGCGGGGTGCCGAGCTGCCGGCGCTGGATCGCCTGCACTACCCCATCGGCCTGGACATCGGCGGCGATACGCCGGAAAGCGTGGCCACCGCCATCCTCGCCGAGATGAGCGCGGCGCTGCACCGGCGCAGCGGTGGCATGCTCAGGCATCGCCAGGCGGCGATTCATGCGCCGACACCGCAGGCTTGCAGCGAGATCGAGGCGGCGACCAGGTTGACAGCGTCCTGAACCGCCATCAACAGGTGGACAAGCTTGGCGCTGTCCACCCTGCCCACTCTTGCCCCCCACAACACCCTAGCCCGGATGCAATCCGGGAAATCGGCGGCCTACAAGACCCGTAGGGTGGGCTTTAGCCCACGCTGACCACGGTTGGTGGGCTAAAGCGGATCGCCGCCCGGCCCCACCCTACGGATCCAGCCTGTAGGAACGAATGGGCGGCTTTCCGCTTGATTCGCGCTACCACCGTAGCCCGGATGCAATCCGGGAAAACCAGCCCCATAAACACAAACGCCCGGGATTACCCCGGGCGTTTGTGTTTTCGGTATCGGATGTCAGGCCTTGATCTGCGCCGGCAACGGCAGCTTACGCAGACGCACGCCGGTGGCGGCGAACAGCGCATTGGCCAGCGCCGGTGCCAGCGGCGGCACGCCCGGCTCGCCAACCCCGGTCGGGTTCTCCGCCGACGGCAGGATATGCACCTCGACCCTGGGCATCTCGTTCATCCGCAGCACCTGGAAGTCGTGGAAGTTCGACTGCTCGACGCGCCCCTCCTTCAGCGTGATCGCGCCGTGGCGAGCGGCCGCCAGGGCGAAGCCGATGCCGCCTTCCATCTGCGCGCGGATAACGTCCGGGTTGATGGCGATGCCGCAATCCACGGCGCAGACCACGCGATCGAGCTTGTAGCTGCCGTCGGCCTTGACCGTCACCTCGACGACCTGGGCGACGAAGGAGCCGAACGACTCGTGCACGGCGATGCCGCGCCCGCGCTTCTCGCCCTCGGCACCAGCAGCCAGCGGCTGGTCCCAGCCGGCCTGTTTGGCGGCCAGTTCCAGCACGCCACGATGACGCGGCTGGCTGTCCAGCAGCGCATGCCGGAAGGCGTAGGGGTCCTGGCCGGCGGCCACCGCGGCCTCGTCGATCATGGTTTCGGCGACGTAACCGGTGTGGGTATGGCCCACCGAGCGCCACCACAGCACCGGCACCCTGATATTGCTCGGCGTGCTCAGCTCCACCTGCAGGTTGGGCACGCTGTAGGCCAGGTTGGACAGCCCTTCCACCGAGGTATGGTCGATGCCTTCCTTGACCAGGAACGGCTCCATCGAGGTGCCGGCAATGATCGACTGACCGACGATGCGGTTGTGCCAGGCCTGCAGCTTGCCGGCCTGATCCAGGCCGATGCGTACGCGGTGCAGGTACAGCGGTCGGTAGTAGCCGGCGCGGGTGTCGTCCTCGCGGGTCCAGACCATCTTCACCGGCGCCTCGACGCCCTTGTCGCGCGCCGCCTTGGCGATGGCCACCGCCTCCAGCAGATAGTCCGACACCGAACTGGCGCGGCGGCCGAAGCTGCCGCCGGCATACAGCTGGGTCAGCGACACCTGCTCCGGCGCCAGGCCCAGGTAACCACCGATGATGGCCTGGTCGACGGTCTGGAACTGCTCGCCGTTCCAGATCTCGCAGCGCTCGGCGGAGAGCTTCACCAGACAGTTCATCGGCTCCATCGCCGCATGCGCCAGGTAGGGAAACTGGTACTCGGCCTCGAGGGTTTTCGCCGCCGCGGTCAGTGCGGCGTCGGCATCGCCCTTGCGCGTGGCCGGCAGCCCCGGCTGGCCGGCGGCTTCGCGGTACTGGGCGAAGATTTCCGCGCTGCCGAGGCTGAAGGCCTGGCTCTCGTCCCAGTCGATCAGCAGGGCGTCGCGGCCCTGGCGCGCGGCCCAGGTGTTCTTCGCCAACACCGCCACGCCGGCGCGGCCGTGCGGCAGGTCGCGGAACTCCACCACCTCGACCACGTCACGCACGGCCCTGGCCTTGCTGCTGTCCACGGTCCATGGCACGCCGCCGAAACGCGGCGGGTAGGCGACCATGGCCACCAGCATGCCCGGCAGCTTGAAGTCCTGGGTGAACACGGCGCTGCCGTCGGTCTTGCCCAGGCTGTCCTTGCGCCGCAGATCGCGTTTGCCGATCAGCTTGAAGTCCTTGGCATCCTTGAGCTGCACCTGCTCGGGCACCGGCAGTTGCGCAGCGGCCTCGACCAACTCGCCGAAGCCGGCGCTACGACCCGAACCGGCGTGGCTGAGCACACCCTGACTGACGCCGATCTCGCTGGCCGGCACGCCCCAACGCTGCGCCGCGGCCGCCACCAGCATGGCCCTGGCGGTGGCGCCGGCGTTGCGCATCTGCTCCCAGGAGTTGGCCATGGCGGTGCTGCCGCCGGTGCCCTGCATCGCCCCGAAGGCCAGGTTGTTGTAGCGCTTGGCGTCGGCCGGCGCGCCCTCGACGCGCACCTGGTTCCAGTCGGCGTCCAACTCCTCGGCGAGCAGGGTGGCCAGGCCGGTATAACTGCCCTGGCCCATCTCCAGATGCTTGGCCAGCACCGTCACCGTGCCGTCCAGGTCGATGCGCACGAAGGCGTTCGGCTCCAGCGGCCCACCTGCCGCCAACGCCTCCATCCCGCGCAGCAGCGGCGCGAAGAAGATGCCCAGGGCCAGGCCGCCGGCGCCCTTGAGCAGACTGCGCCGACTGAGATTGAGGATGCCGCGGGCGGCGCCATCGGGGGTTTCGATCTTGCCCATGATTCAGTTCTCCTCGGAACCTGTTCAAGGTCTCGCGAGCTAGAGGCATGCAAGGCAAAAATCGGTGAGGAACGGACTGGGCTCGCATTCGAGTTTACGAGCTGTAAATGAGCATTCCGAACCGATTTTTAACGCAGCAGGCCCGACGCGCAGCAGACCTTGGACAGGTTTCAGGCCAGTTGACTGGCAGCTTCGTGAATGGCGGCGCGAATCCGCGCATAGGTGGCGCAGCGGCAGATATTGCCGCTCATGGCCGCGTCGATATCGGCGTCGCTCGGCGCCTTGTTGCCGCTCAGCAGCGCCGTGGCGGCCATGATCTGGCCGGACTGGCAGTAGCCGCACTGCACCACGTCGAGCCGGCGCCAGGCGTCCTGTACCACCTTGCCCACGGCGTCTTCGCCGACCGCCTCGATGGTGCTGATGCGCTTGCCCACCAGCGCCGACACCGGGGTCACGCAGGAACGGGTCGGCTGCCCGTCGACGTTCACCGTGCAGGCGCCGCACAGCGCCATGCCGCAGCCGTACTTGGTGCCGGTGAGATTGGCGACGTCGCGCAGGGCCCAGAGCAGCGGCATGTCGTCGGCCACGTCGAGCTCATGGTCCTGGCCATTGAGATTCAGGGTCATCATGGTCTGCCCACCTTGAACTGATGGTGTGTGAAAGAGCCGGCAAGCCGGCCGGTCTCACTCCCAGCCCGCACGCATGGGGGCCAGGCCATCACTCTAATGGGCGGGGGGAAGGCTGTCGCCGAACGACGCGCAGATCGGCAGAACCGGGCAATAAGTCCGCAGAATCGGGCAAGCGCGCCGCCCTGCCCCGGGCGGGACGGCGCCGCCGATCAGGCCGCGCTGCGTTCGGCTCGGCCCGCAGCCAACAGATAGCCGGCGGGAATCAGCTCGGGGAAGTCGGCCAGTTCGCGCTGCAGCTGGCACTGCTCGGTATAGGTCTCGATGGCCCGGCGATAGGCCATGCGCCGCTGGTCCTGGAGTTTGCGGCGGGTCTTGGCGTCGGGCTGGGTGCGCGGCTGCGCGTCATCGAAGATACGAGGCATCTCGGTTCTCCCGGAACGAGGACTGGAGCCCTCAGCATCCTCCGGGCAGATGACGCTTTGACGGCGCCCACATGAACGACCGGTGAAACCGGCTGGCTCAGTCCTCGGCGCTGCGCAGCGACTTGGGCGACAAACGCAGACTGCGCAGGCTGCGCTTGACGCTCTTGAGGTGGTTGACCAGGCTCGGCCCGCGCGCCATGGCCACGCCCATGGCCAGCACGTCGATCACCACCAGGTGGGCGATGCGCGAGGTCAGCGGGGTGTAGATCTCGGTGTCTTCCTGCACGTCGATGGCCAGGTTGACGGTCGACAGCTCCGCCAGCGGGGTCTGGCTCGGGCACAGGGTGATCAGCGTGGCGCCGGACTCGCGCACCAGATTGGCGGTGATCAACAGATCCTTGGAGCGCCCCGACTGGGAGATGCAGATGGCCACGTCGCTCGGCTTGAGGGTCACCGCGCTCATCGCCTGCATATGCGGGTCGGAGTAGGCGGCGGCGGTCAGCAGCAGGCGGAAGAACTTGTGCTGGGCATCGGCGGCCACCGCGCCGGAAGCGCCGAAACCGTAGAATTCCACGCGCTGCGCCTGTGCACAGGCGGCGATGGCGCGCTGCAGCGCCTCGGGGTCGAGCTTCTCGCGCACCTCCATCAGGGTGTGCAGGGTGGTGTCGAAGATCTTCAGGCTGAAGTCGGCGACCGAGTCGTCCTCATGGATGGCGAACTGGCCGAAGCTCGCGCCGGCGGCCAGGCTCTGCGCCAGCTTCAGCTTGAGGTCCTGGAAGCCGCTGCAGCCGATGGCGCGGCAGAAGCGCACGATGGTCGGCTCGCTGATGCCTACGCTATGGGCCAGCTCGGCCATGGAGCTGTGCATCACCGAGGCGGGATCGAGCAGCACGTGGTCGGCCACCTTGAGTTCGGACTTGCGCAGCAGATGGCGCGACTGGGCGATGTGTTGCAACAGATTCACGGGGTTAGGCTCTATGAAGAAAAGGGTCAACCGCGGGCGCTGGAGCGATCATGGCTCGGTTATGATCGGTGGCCGGCGGTTGTAGTGACCTTGTAGTTATACTACATGGCTCGCCCCCGCGCACCGTCGACAGGCCTTAGAAAACCCGTGCGAGGCAGATCGCCGCCTGCGAACCATGGCCGCCGAGATGCTCCGACTTGCCGTGGCCGCGCCTTTGGGCCGGGTTTTGACGACCCCGTGTCATGGCAGGTAGTTTTCAACGATCCGTTACAACCGAGTCGGAGTCCTCTCGTGAGCATCCCCTGCGACATGCTGGTTTTCGGCGGCACCGGCGATCTGGCCCTGCACAAGCTGCTGCCCGCGCTCTATCACCTGCATCGCGAGGGGCGTCTGCACGCCGACGTGCGCATCCTCGCCCTGGCGCGCAGCAGCCACAGCCGCGAGGCCTACCAGGCCCTGGCCGAGCGCCATTGCCGAGCTCAGGTCGCGCGCGCCGATTTCCATGTCGATACCTGGGCCGGCTTTGCCGCGCGCCTCGACTACTTCGCCATGGACGCCGCGCAGAGCGCCGACTTCGGCCGCCTGGGCAAACGCCTGGGGCGCGACGACGAGCGTGTGCGGGTCTACTACCTGGCCACCGCACCGGACCTGTTCGAGGACATCGCCGCGCACCTGGCCAACGCCGGCCTGGCCGGCCCCAAGGCGCGCATCGTGCTGGAAAAGCCCATCGGCCACTCGCTGGAGTCGGCACGCGCGATCAACGCCGCCATCGGCGCGGTGTTCGACGAGGCGCGGGTGTTTCGCATCGATCACTACCTGGGCAAGGAGACCGTGCAGAACCTCATGGCGCTGCGCTTCGCCAATGCCCTGTTCGAGCCGGTGTGGCGCGCCGGGCATATCGATCACGTGCAGATCAGCGTCTGCGAAACCCTCGGCGTGGAGAACCGCGGCGCCTACTACGACCACGCCGGCGCCATGCGCGACATGATCCAGAACCACCTGCTGCAGCTGCTCTGCCTGGTAGCCATGGAGGCGCCGGTGCGCTTCGACGCCGAGGCGGTGCGCAACGAGAAGGTGAAGATCCTCGAGGCGCTGAAACCCATCAGCGGCCTCGACGTGCGCGACAAGACCGTGCGCGGCCAGTACACCGCCGGCAAGATCGGCGGCCACGACGTGCCGGCCTACTACTTCGAGAAGAACGTCGACAACGACAGCGACACCGAAACCTTCGTCGCCGTGCAGGTGGAGATCGACAACTGGCGCTGGGCCGGCGTGCCCTTCTACCTGCGCACCGGCAAGCGCCTGGCGAAAAAAACCTCGGAGATCCTCATCCAGTTCAAGCCGGTGCCGCATCACCTGTTCCACGAAGGCCAGGCCAACCAGCTGCTGATTCGCCTGCAGCCCGAGGAACGCATCAGCCTCCAGCTGATGGCCAAGAATCCGGGCAAGGGCATGCACCTCAAGCCCGTGGAGCTGGACCTCAACCTGGCCGCTGCCTTCCACAAGCAGCGCCGCTGGGACGCCTACGAGCGCCTGCTACTGGACGTGATCGAAGGCGACTCCACCCTGTTCATGCGCCGCGACGAGGTCGAGGCCGCCTGGCAGTGGGTCGATCCGATCCTGCAGGGCTGGCACCAGCACTACCAGAGCCCGCGCCCCTACCCGGCCGGCAGCGACGGCCCGGAGCAGCTGCAGCACCTGCTGGAGCGCCACGGCCGGCACTGGGCCGAGTGATCGGCCTGGCAGCTTTTTGCGCAGGCGGCTGTGGATAAATCCCCGTCCAGCCCAGCCCAAGCCAGTGGCTACGGGCCCTCCAGCGTACTGCGCAACAAGCTGCGCAGCACTGCGCAACTTGCTGCGCAGTTTTTTGTGAAGAATCGCTCGACGTGACCTTACACCCTGAAGAAGTCATACCAAGTAATTGATTTTATTGAACTTAAATTAACTGGCACGCCGCTCGCTATAAGCCTGGCTCCCGGATCGATCACGATCCATGACCCAGGCAAGGAGAGCACTCATGCCAACACCCGCGTATCTGTCCCTCGAAGGCACCAAACAAGGTCTGATCACCGCTGGCACCTTCACCGAGGACTCGGTCGGCAACATCTTTCAGGAAGGTCATGAAGACCAGATTCTGGTGCAAGCCTACAACCACCAGGTGATCATCCCGCGCGACCCGCAGTCCGGCCAACCGACCGGCCAGCGCGTGCACAAGCCGCTGATGATCACCAAGGTCTTCGACAAGTCCTCGCCGCTGATCTTCAACGCCCTGACCTCTGGCGAGCGTCTGAACAAGTGCCGTCTGGAGTGGTACCGCACCTCCTCCACCGGTACCCAGGAGCACTACTTCACCATCGAACTGGAAGACGCGGTGATCGTCGACGTGCAGTCGCGCATGCCGAACTGCCAGGACCCGAACATGGCGCACTTCACCCACCTGGAAGACGTCTACTTCACCTACCGCAAGATCGTCTGGACCCACGAAGTCTCCGGCACTTCCGGTTCCGACGACTGGCGTACCCCGATCTCCGCCTAAATCCAGGCTGAGTTCGTGCGTCACCGCAGCGGCCAGGCATCGTCCTGGCCGCTGCGTTTCGGCAGACCGCGCACAAGGCGCGGAGCAAGCGCCGAAAACCTCGACCGTTGCCGGCGCGCGGCGGCCGATTCGGTTACAACCTGGAGCGCGCCGCGCGCCCATCATGGAATGATCGAGAGGAACAACGAATGTTCGCCCAGGCCAACCAGACCCATTTCAGCCTCAGCATCGAAGGGGTCGAACACGACCTGCAGGTGCTGGAGTTCAGCGGGCGCGAGGCGATCAGCCAGCCTTACGCCTTCGACGTGGAACTGATCGGCGAACGTCCCGACCTCGATCTGGAAAGCCTGCTGCATCAGCGCGCCTTCCTCGCCTTCGACCAGAACGGCGCCGGCGTCCACGGCCTGATCCACCGCATCGCCCAGGGCGAATCCGGCAAGCGCCTGACCCGCTACCGCCTGACCCTGGTGCCGCAACTGGCCTACCTGGCGCACCGCACCAACCAGCGCATCTTCCAGCATCTGACGGTGCCGCAGATCGTCGCCCAGGTGCTCCAAGAGCACGGCATCGCCCTTGGTCGCTACCGGTTCCAGCTCGGCCCCAGCGTCTACCCCCAGCGCGAGTACTGCGTGCAGTACGACGAGAGCGACCTGCACTTCGTCCAGCGCCTGTGCGAGGAGGAAGGTATCCACTATCACTTCCAGCACAGCAGCGAAGACCACGTGCTGTGCTTCGGCGACGACCAGACCGCCTTCCCGCGCCTGGCACCGCTGGCCTACCAGCAGGACAGCGGCCTGGTGGCCGACGCCCCGGTGATCAAGCGCTTCGGCGTACGCGTGGAAACCCGCACCCGCCAGGTCACCCGCCGCGACTACGATTTCGAAAAACCCCGGGTGCAGCTGGAGGCCAAGACCGACGACGGCTTCCAGATGCAGTGGGAGGACTACGACTACCCCGGCCGCTACACCGACCGCACGCGCGGCACGCACCTGGCCAAGCGCGCCCTGGAACGCCACGGCCACGACTTCGAACTGGCCCAGGGCGACGGCGACTCGCCGCTTCTGGTCAGCGGCCACTTCCTCGACCTGGAAGACCACCCGCGCGACGCCTGGAACCAGCTGTGGCTGCTCACCGAAGTGCAGCACGAAGGCAAGCAGCCGCAGGTGCTGGAAGAGTCGGTGCTTAATCTCCCCTCTCCCATTCATGGGAGAGGGGCCGGGCGAGAGGGGGCATCAGGCGACACCGACTTCCACCAGGGCTACCGCAACCGTTTCACCGCCACGCCCTGGAACGTGCCCTACCGCGCGCCGCTGGCGCACCCCAAGCCGCGCATCCTCGGCAGCCAGACCGCCGTGGTCACCGGCCCGATAAACGAAGAGATCCACTGCGACGAATATGGCCGCGTGAAGGTGCAGTTCTTCTGGGATCGCGAAGGCCAAGCCGACGACAAGACCAGCTGCTGGCTACGGGTCAGCTCCAGTTGGGCCGGTGATCGCTACGGCGCCATCACCATCCCGCGCATCGGCATGGAAGTGCTGGTCACCTTCCTCGAAGGCGACCCCGACCAGCCGCTGGTCACCGGCTGCCTGTACCACGCCGAGCATGTGGTGCCCTACGAGCTGCCGGCGAACAAGACCCGCAGCGTGTTCAAGACCCTCAGCAGCCTCGGTGGTGGCGGCTACAACGAACTGCGCATCGAGGATCGCAAGGGCGCCGAGCAGATATACGTCCACGCCCAGCGCGACTGGGACGAGAACATCGAGCACGACCAGAAGATCCGCGTCGGCAACGAACGCCACGACACGGTGGAGGCCAATAGCTACAGCCACTTCAAGGCCGAAGAACACCACACCACCCACGCCGACCGCAAGACCGAGATCAAGGCCAGCGACCACCTCACCGTCGGCGACAGCCAGCACATCAAGCTGGGCAACGGCCAGTTCATCAAAGCCGGCCAGGAAATCCACCTCTCCAGCGGCCTCAAGGTCGTACTCGAAGCCGGCAGCGAACTGACCCTCAAGGGCGGCGGCAGCTTTATCAAACTCGACGGCGGCGGCGTGACCCTGGTCGGGCCGGTGATCAAGATCAACTCCGGCGGCGCACCGGGCAGCGGCTCGGGGGCGGCGCCGGTGTTGCCGGGGGCGGCGAAGCCGGCGGATGCGGATAAGGCGGGCATGGTTACCAGCAGCTATCGCGCGCAAGCACTAGCAGGCCACCTACTGCCAGCTTCGGACTGCATATTCGACGCCAGCGGCAAATGCATGATCCACAATCACGGATGAGCGACATGGTAAAGCCGATCCAATCCCCATTTGAGCAGGCCCCCAACCCTCAGCTTCGTTGCGTGATTCTCGAGGCCGCTGCCGACCCGGATCTACATCGATGGCTCTATCAGCTCGCACCGGGTGGCATCCCGCAATGGGCGCCTCTTTTTCTCGATACACCGTACCAGGAGCTAAAAGAACAAGGCCCCATACTGGTGATGAGCAGCGTCACAGATCAATGGAGTGACTATGCCAACGCCCTGCTGTCCCAGAGCGATGCCGGCTGCATCCTTTATCTTGAGAACGCTCAGCAATGGCCATCAGCCGTCGAGCATTGCCAGAGCCTGCTTTCCGTTCGTACGGAAGAACGCCCAGACCAGTTGATGCGCTTCTTTGAGCCGCGCTGGCTTGAACCGCTACTCGCGTCCCTGAGCGCAGGAGAGAAACAGGCATTCCTGGGCCCGTTCTCCGGATTGGCCTGGCGCAACGAGCTGGGATGGCGCTACACGGAGCGTAACCAACCCTGGGATGGAGCAGTGCAAGCACCAGGCTGGCTATGGCTGGGGCAGCAGCGCCGCCAGGAAATGGAAAAAGCACGCCTGAGACTGCTTGCCGCCGAACTGGCCGAGGACTATCGCAGCGTCATCGATAACTCGCCCGCCGAAGAGTTCGTCTTTACCCAGCTATCTAACGCGCATGCAGCGGGCGTTACCCAAAAAGCCCAGTACGAGCGCTGGTTGCGATTGACGCTGAGTCACGGCCCGCAGTTCTGGCAGTCAAAGCCTGTCAACAGCGTGCTGGCACGCCAGGATCTCGCGATCAGCACAAAGCTGGATGAACTGGAAAACCTTTCAGGCTAAGGGCAAGGGATATGTCGAATACCAAGATCCACACCGTCCAAAACGGCGACACACTGGGTGCAATCGCTCAACAACATGCGACCACAACGAGCGAGCTGCAGCGCCTGAACCCGATAATTCGTGATCCGAACATCATTCATTCCGGCTGGAAACTCAAGGTTCCAGATCAGGCGGCGGCCAATGAGGCCAGAGCGCCAGCCCCCAGCCAGCCGACAGCTCAATCACTGCCGCCAGCCCAACACAGCACGGATGAGAGCAGCAGCCAGACGCAATGCACCAGCCAATGCCAGGATGAATTGGTGGATGTGGCGCACATCACGGGCGACTCTCACTATTACGTGCTGAACGAGCGACAGGCGCAGGCACTGAAGCGTGAAATCCAGCGCGTACAAGCCTTAATGGACGAACTGCAGCAAAAGCTCGCGCAAGCCGCAGAACGTGTCGAATGCCTGAAAGAACGCGCCCAGGGCAACGAGTGCAATTGCAGCCATTGCATCAAGCAGGCCTGGAACGAAAAGGCCGAACAAGCAGGCCTGGTTCTTCTTTCACCGCCGCCGCAGGAACAAGAAGCCACCGTTCCGACCACGGAAGAAGATATCCAGGGCCAACTGCGCACATTGCAGGATGCGCGCATCTGGTATGAATCCTATACGCCGGTATTCAGCCCCTCCCATGCCACCGGCAACCTGCTCGAAAACAACTGGCACACCCTACGCCAGAAAAAACTGGCCGAACTGGATGCGGAGATCGCAGCCCTGAGGGGCAGCTTGAAAACAGAGCCGGGAGACAGCAGCACACTGGCCAGCGGCGCCAGACCGGATCTGGCTCACGGTCGTGGCCGCAGCACGGAACGTGAACGCGGTACGCGACGCCGCAGTGGCGTCACCGTTGTCGAAGTCGTGCTGTTCAGCCAGCCGGATCGACGCTACTACATCAGCACTCGCTACCACGAGCAGGTGGATTGGAAACTCAAGGTGCGCAGCACCGTGCTGGCAGGCAAACCTTTCGGTCGCCAATTGGCCAAGGATCTGCTCGACGACATCCGCAAGGGCATCGGCGAAGGGCGCAAGGCCAGCCCGATAGGCGCGCTGGAAGCCAAGCTGGTTAGCTGGACGAGCAAGGAAGACAATCTGCTCAACGCCCTGCACAAGGAAACCAACTGGACCAGCAATTCGGACGATTCTGCCCCGTACGCCGTGTCCTCCGAAGCACATGCCCTGCGCTTCGCGGCCAGCGCCAGCGCGGGCGTGAACAACTGGAACCCGGCCGAGGGCAACATCGAGGTGGGCGCCAAGGCCAGTGCAGCATTCTCGCTGGCGGAAGGTTCCGTTTCGCTCACCAGCTTCTTTCCCACCCAGGGTGGCTACCCGCTGCGTCTGCGTTATCGCAACGCAGAAGGCAAGGAAGTCGATTGCCCACTGGGAGTCATACGCTTACAGGGCAAAGTGGAGCTTTCCTGTTTCGTCGGTGCCCATGCCCAGGCATCGGCGGGCGTGAGCGTACGCTACAAACCCGGTGACGAAGGTGCGGGAGGCGCCACGGCATTGCTGGGCTCACCGCATATCGAGCCGAGCCGTGGCGGCAATATAGGGTTGAAAGGCGATGCCTTCGCCGGCGCTCAGGCCGGCGGCGCCCTGAGTGGCGCACTGCAATGGGTAGAGCCCTCGAATCAAGGCAAGGGCACCGCTGTCAAAGGCCAATCCAACGCCAGTAGCAGTTGGAGCAGCCTGGCGGAAATCAAGGCAGAGGCCAGTGCCGCCTTCGGTGCAGGTATCGGCGGTGAATTCGGTATCACCATCGCCAAAGACCGGCTAGCCGTGAACTGCAAAGGCCGCCTGGTATTCGGCCCCGGCGCCAGCGGCGGATTTGCGACCGTGGTGGATCTGGAGAAGACCTATGCACTGCTGAAGCTGGTGTGTGAAGCACTGGCCGATGTGGATTATCGATATCTGCTGGGGGTTTCTCAGGAGGCTTTTAACTATATGGCTTGGGGTATTTATCAAGTGGCCTCAGCTCCGAAGGATAGTGTGATCAAAGCACTTGAAACGGGGCAAGAGGAACTTTCACGGTGGTGGGGTAGGCGTACGGCGTCTAAGGCAGAGGCCGAAAATCTAGCTCGCTACCTGTTGAAACACCAAGCAGTACTTATAAACGGCCAACGTCTGCCGCTGGAAAAACTCCCACCACAAACCGTCGGCCCGATGCTGTATGTACTCAGTGAGAGCTATGTGGAAAGCTTTCAGGAGTACCAAGAAAAAGCCATCGTCCTGCTACTCAGCCACCTCTATCGTCGCTGGCGTCAATTTATAGAGGCTATGGAGCACTGCTCGCCGAATGGCGCCAAGGTCAATGCAATGGAAAGTCTCAATCGTCTTAACCGACTACTCGATGGACGGCAACAGCAGGAGTTCAACCGCTTTATCGAACAGCTAGCCGTACGTGGCTTGCCTGGCTCAAGTGATACAGGCTCAAAAATTATGCTAGCTTGGACCCCGACTGAGTCGTGGCATAAACGGGATGTCCTGATTGCCGCAAGAGCAAGTGGACAGTTTAACGGACTGGCTTGATAAGAGGGCGCCTAGCAAGGCGCCTTTATATGTTATAGGCCTTTACTTGACTGAACAGC
The DNA here is from genome assembly GCF_052682975.1 of Pseudomonas sp. SP16.1. Classification (NCBI taxonomy): domain Bacteria; kingdom Pseudomonadati; phylum Pseudomonadota; class Gammaproteobacteria; order Pseudomonadales; family Pseudomonadaceae; genus Pseudomonas; species Pseudomonas sp. SP16.1. The sequence continues at coordinate 4,605,130 of NZ_JBQYFZ010000001.1, read as the reverse complement.
ACAACGGAAACTTCCTCCCAAGAAATATCCATTCCGAACAGGCTTTTCCGCCCAGCGACGTACGGTGTTAGCGGACTGCCAATTGGACTCAGCAATATTGGAACCACGCCGAATTTTTTGCGTTCCGGTTTCCGGGCCTTGCGGATCATCAACAGGCGAATTTCTATAATAGTCAGGCGAATACCAGTCACTTACCAAGTCAGTAGCATTACCGGCCATATCGTATAATCCCAGCTGGTTTGGTGCGAACTGCCCAACGGGATGTATGTCGGTATCTTCATCACGAGGGATATTGCGCCCATAGTCCAGGCTTCCCGTATCCGTAGGGAATTGTACGTACTGCCCTCGATTACGGGCGGCATATTCCCATTGCGCCTCGGTCGGCAAGTCAACTGGATAGCCACTGAGCTGACCCAACCACAGACAATAGTCTTTGGCCTCCTGCCATTCTTTGGGTGGAGCAGGCTTGTTCGGATCAAATTCACCAGCTAAATCTTTCCTATCTCGATACTCTGCGTCGAACAAAGGTAAGCCCTGGCTGGTACGGAACAAATCGAAATCCCCCAGCCGAGTCTGGTAACTCGCCAGGTAGTAACTACTCAAACGCACCTGATGCAGATAGTCATCGTCGAACGCGGGCGTAATTGGGCAAAGCTCATCCGGCTCGTAGCCATAGGGCCAGGTGCCCATATTGGTCTGGTCGAAATCGCAGGGCGCGCCGAAGTCGCCCATCTCGAACTCGCCCCCTTCGATAAACACCATCTCATCCAGCGAGCGCACCACCGTCTCGAGCATCTGGCTGCGCAGCTCAGACGACAGCTTGGGATACTGCGAGTCGATGCGCTCGGCGATGGCCGCGACTTTTTTCGGGCTAAGTGTTTCACTTTTGGGCAAAGGCTGCGACTGCACCTGGCAGCCAGCGACCATAAGATGAGCAAACAGAGAAAATATGAGCCGGCGATCCATGACCATATCCATATAAAACATCGATAAATTAAAGCGCTTTATCAGATTGAATGGCACAACGGAAACCATTACCGAAAAAATACCCATTCAGGACGGGATTATCGACCCAGCGTCGAACAGTATTCGCAGACTGCCAATTCTGCTCCGAGAAATTAGAGCCCCGATGAATTTTTTGCGTTCCCGTTTCAGGCCCTTGTGGATTATCTACAGGCGAAGTCCTGTAATAATCAGGATCATACCAGTCATTGACCCAGTCGGTGGCGTTACCCGCCATATCATATAAGCCCAGTGGATTCGGAGCGAACTGTCCAACGGGATGTATTTTGGTGTCTTCATCACGGGGGATATTACGCCCATAGTCCAGGCTTCCCGTATCCGTAGGGAATTGTACGTACTGCCCACGATTACGGGCGGCATATTCCCATTGAGCCTCGGTCGGCAAGTCAACTGGATAGCCACTGAGCTGACCTAACCACAGACAATAGTCTTTGGCTTCTTGCCACTCCTTGGGCGGCGCGGGATTGTTTTCTCTATAACGAAACTGCAAGTCTTCTCGATCACGATACTCTGCGTCGAACAAAGGTAAGCCCTGACTGGTACGGAACAAATCGAAATCCCCCAGCCGAGTCTGGTAACTCGCCAGGTAGTAACTACTCAAACGCACCTGATGCAGATAGTCATCGTCGAACGCGGGCGTAATTGGGCACAGCTCATCCGGCTCGTAGCCATAGGGCCAGGTACCCATATTGGTCTGGTCGAAATCGCAGGGCGCGCCGAAGTCGCCCATCTCGAACTCGCCCCCTTCGATAAACACCATCTCATCCAGCGAGCGCACTACCGTATTGAGCATCTGGCTGCGCAGCTCAGGCGACAGCTTGGGATACTGCGAGTCGATGCGCTCGCCGATGGCGGCAACCTTTTCCGGGCCTAGCCTTTCGCTTTTCGGCAGAGGCTGTGACTGTGCCTGGCAACCAGCAACCATAAGAGGAGCAAGCAGAGAAAATATCACTCGACGACACATGGCAATATCCCTATAAAACAGCTAGAAGTTAAAGCGCTTTATCAGATTGAATGGCACAGCGGAAACTAGTGCCTGGATAGTAGCCATCCTGCTCCGGCTTATCTGCCCAGCGTCGAACTGTATTCGCAGACTGCCAACCTGACTCAAAGTAGTTTGATCCTCGACGAATCTTCTGGATGCCTGTAGTTGGCCCTTGTGGATTATCAGCAGGCGAACTCCTGTAGTAATCAGGGTCATACCAGTCATTGACCCAGTCGGTGGCGTTACCCGCCATGTCATATAGGCCCAGTGGATTCGGAGCGAACTGCCCAACGGGATGTATGTCGGTGTCTTCATCACGAGGGATATTACGCCCATAGTCCAGGCTTCCCGTATCCGTAGGGAATTGTACGTACTGCCCACGATTACGGGCGGCATATTCCCATTGTGCCTCGGTCGGCAAGTCAACTGGATAGCCACTGAGCTGACCTAACCACAGACAGTAGTCTTTGGCTTCTTGCCACTCCTTGGGCGGCGCGGGATTGTTTTCTCTGTAACGAAACTGCAAGTCTTCTCGATCACGATACTCCGCATCGAACAAGGGTAAGCCCTGACTGGTACGGAACAAATCGAAATCCCCCAGCCGAGTCTGGTAGCTCGCCAGGTAGTAACTACTCAAACGCACCTGATGCAGATAGTCATCGTCGAACGTGGGGGTAATTGGGCACAGCTCCTCCGGCTCGTAGCCATAGGGCCAGGTGCCCATATTGGTCTGGTCGAAGTCGCAGGGCGCGCCGAAGTCGCCCATCTCGAACTCACCACCTTCGATAAACACCATCTCATCCAGCGAGCGCACCACCGTCTCGAGCATCTGGCTGCGCAGGTCAGACGAGAGTTTGGGGTACTGCGAGTCGATGCGCTCGGCGATAGCGGAAACCTTTTCCGGGTTGAGCCTTTCACTTTTAGGCAAAGGCTGCGACTGTGCCTGGCAACCCACCACCAGCAGCGAAGCAATAAGAGGAAGTATCAGTCGACGATACATGGCAACGTCCTTGTCAATCAGATCGGCGGCTTAGCCTAACAGGCCAGCCAGAAAAAAGCGTTTATCGGCAGGACAATACCTACCGCCAAGTGGGCAGCGCTAGGCTCATCCCCGCGCTCTGTGCGCCCCGTCATATGAGATATGGATTTGTCTCTGACGTCCTATTCGTGACTTGGTTCTAGAGGCTCCGTCGCGACGAACTCGCATGCATGAAAACTACCACCAGCACCAACAATCCCACCCCACCCGCAACGACGAACAGCCCCTCATACCCCAACGCCTCGGCCAGCACGCCGCTGACGGCGCCGACGAAGCCGGACAGCAGCAACTGCGCCGACGCCTGCAGGGTGAAGTCGGCGCCTTCGTGTTCCGGGCGGCACATGCGCATCATGGCGGCGAACAGGGCGACGGTGGACATGCCGTCGGCCACCTGTTCGAACAGGGTCACGGCATAGACGAGCCCGACATTGCCGCCCTGCCCCACCAGTAAGGCCAGGGCGGCGATGCCGATGGCCTGCAGGGCGCCGAACAGGATCAACGCGCGCAGCACACCAATACGGGCGTAGAGCAGGCCGCCGAGCAGGGCGCCGGCGATGCCGGCCAGGCTGCTGATCAGGGTCAGTTGGCCGAGCGCCGCGGTGCTCCAGCCCTGGTCCACCAGCATCGGTTTGATCATCGGCGAGCCGAGCGAATCGCCGAGCTTGAAGGTCAGCACCACCGCCAGCCATAGCAGCATGCCGGGTTGCGCCAGCAGGCCACGGTAGTGCTCGAACAGCAGACGCGGGCCCAGTGCGCTTTCCGCCAATGCCGGCTGGAAGGGCAATACCCGGCGCTCGGGGAACAGCCAGATCGGCACGGTCATCAGCAGAATCAGCCCGGCCAGCAGGCCGAGCGCCAGGTTCCAGCCCAGCGGGTCGATCACCAGCAGCAAGCCGGTGCCGCTGACGATCATGCCGACCTTGTAGCCGCCGACCTGCAGGCTGTTGCCCAGGCCGCGCCAGCGCTCGGGCAGCAGGCGCACGGTAAGGCCATCGGTGGCCACGTCCTGAGTCGCTGCCAGCAGGTTGATCAGCAGCAAAAGGCCAAGCAGGCACCACAGGCCGGCGCCGAACAGGGTTTGCGGAGCCAGCAGCGCCAGCACGGCGACGCAACCGATCACCGCGCTTTGCAGCGGCAGTATCCAGCCACGATGATGGCCCAGGCGCGGCGAGGCCAGCCGGTCGACCCAGGGCGCCCACAGCACCTTGAGCAGCCAGGGCAGCGCCAGCAGCTTGAGCAGGCCGATCAGCGCCAGGTCGACACCGTGCTGGCGCAGCAGCACCGGCAGCGAGTGGGCGATCAGTCCGAATGGCAGGCCCTGCGCGCAATAGAGCGAGGCCAGCAGCACCAGCGTGGCGTTGGACGGGCGAGGTGCGGATGGCGACATGGCGGGCGCTCGCGGCAAAAGCGCAAGCCTAGTGGTTAGCGACTGCGAGCGGCAACGTACGGGTGGTTACAGTTCGTAGCTCGGCTGGCCGCGGCTAAAGCCCTCCCACGCGCACCGCCGCGAGAGGGCGCCACGAATTATGAGGACCTCGCCCGGAAGCAGAGCGAGACTCGTATTACAGGCTACCCAGACACTCCGTCAGGCCATTGGCCAGGTTTTCCAAGAGTTGCTCGTAGCCCGTGGCGCTTACCGGCAGCTCGCCGCCGAGCGCATCCAGCTCGGCCAGTTTCACCGGCAGGCCGGCGGTGAGGGTTTCCGCCAGGCGCGGGCGTAGCGGCGGTTCGCTGAACACACAGCTGGGACCGGCCTGCTGCAGACGCTCGCGCATGGCAGCGACATGGCGGGCGCCGGGCTGCACCTCGCCGAGCACGCTGAACACGCCGGCATGCTTGAGCCCGTAGGCGGCCTCGAAGTAATCGAAGGCCTCGTGGAAGACGAAATAGGGCTTGTCGGCGATGCTCGCCAGCTGCGGGCGGATACGGCCATCCAGTGCATCCAGGCGGGCTTCGAAGGCCTGCAGGTTGGCGGCGTAGCGCGCGGCGTTGGCGGCGTCCAGCTGCGCCAGGTCGGTGACCATGCGGGCGGCGATGACCCGGGCGTTGGCCGGCAACAGCCAGAGGTGGGCGTCGAGGCTACCGGGGCGATGGTCGTGGTCATGGTCCTCGTCCGCATGCGCTCGCTCGCGGGCATGCTCATCGTGGCCGTGCTCGTCATGCTCGTCATGCTCGTCATGCTCGTCATGCTCGTCATGCTCGTCACCGAAATGACGCAGGCTCAGTCCGGGCAGTTCCTGCACCGCCACGTCCGGCTTGTCGCGCCCGTCCAGTACCCGCGGCAGGAAGCCTTCCATGTCCGGACCGATCCAGTACAGCAGGTCGGCCTCGCGCACTCGCCGCACGTCGGACGGACGTAGCGCATAGTGGTGCGGCGAGGCGCCGGGCGGCAACAGCACCTCGGGTTCGCCGACGCCGTCCTGCACCGCGGCGGCGATCAGTTGCAACGGCTTGATGCTGGTCAGCAGGCGCACCTCGGCCTGGGCGCTGGCGACGAAAAACAGGGCAATGAAACAGAAAAGACGCGACACGGGGCATACTCGGGCGGGATTGAACGAGTAATATAATAACGTCTCTCACCAGCGCCGTCCTTGCCCATGACCGACACGCCCCTGGCCTCGCGCCCCCATGACCACTCGCGCTGCGTCAGCCATGCCCTGGCCGAGGCCGAGTCCATCTGCGCCCGCCAGGGCCTGCGCCTGACCGTGCTGCGCAAGCGCGTGCTGGAGCTGGTCTGGGCCAGCCACAAGCCGCTCGGCGCCTACGACATACTCGGCGTGCTGAGCGACGAGGACGGCCGCCGCGCCGCGCCGCCCACCGTCTACCGGGCGCTGGATTTCCTCCTGGAAAACGGCCTGGTGCACCGCATCGCCTCGCTCAACGCCTTCGTCGGCTGCAGTCACCCGGAACACGCGCACCAGGGCCAGTTCCTGATCTGCCGCGCCTGCCACGCCGCCATCGAGCTGGAGCAACCGAGCATCAGCCAGGCCATAGTCGAGGGCGCCGCCGGCGTCGGCTTCAGCGTCGAAGCGCAGACCGTCGAAGTGGTCGGCCTGTGCGCCGGCTGCAGGGGCACGGCATGAGCGAGGCGCTGATCCGCCTGGAGCGGGTGGGCGTCAGCTTCAACGGCCAGGCGGTGCTGGAAGACGCCGATCTGAGCGTGCGCGCGGGCGAGATCGTCACCCTGATCGGCCCCAACGGCGCCGGCAAGACCACCCTGGTGCGCGTCGTCCTCGGCCTGCTGCAGGCCGAGCGCGGCAGCGTCTGGCGCAAGCCGCGCCTGCGCATCGGCTATATGCCGCAGAAGCTGCACGTGGATGCCACCCTGCCGCTGTCGGTGCTGCGTTTCCTGCGCCTGGTGCCGGGGGTGGATCGCCCCCGCGCGCTGGCCGCGCTGGCCGAGGTCGGCGCCGAACAGGTGATCGACAGCCCGCTGCAGGGCATCTCCGGCGGCGAGCTGCAACGCGTGCTGCTGGCTCGTGCACTGCTGCGCGAACCCGAGCTGCTGGTGCTCGACGAGCCGGTGCAGGGCGTCGACGTCTCCGGCCAGGCCGAGCTGTACCGGTTGATCTCGCGCCTGCGCGAGCGTCACGGCTGCGGCGTGCTGATGGTCTCGCACGACCTGCACCTGGTGATGAGCGCCACCGACCAGGTGGTCTGCCTGAATCGCCACGTGTGCTGCTCCGGCCACCCGGAGCAGGTCAGTGGCGATCCGGCCTTTATCGAGCTGTTCGGCCAGGACGCCAAGAGCCTGGCCGTCTACCACCACCATCACGACCATGACCACGACCTGCATGGCGGCGTGGTCAAGCCCGGCCTGACCATTCATGGCCCGGCCCACGTCCACGGCCCAGGCTGCAAACACTGATGCCCGATTTCCTTCTCAACGCGCTGCTCGCCGGCCTGGCACTGGCGCTGGTCGCCGGCCCGCTCGGCTCCTTCGTGGTGTGGCGGCGCATGGCCTATTTCGGCGACACCCTGTCCCATGCCGCGCTGCTCGGCGTGGCGCTGGGCCTGATGCTCGACGTCAACCCGACCCTGGCGGTGACGGTCGGCTGCGTGCTGCTCGCGGTGTTGCTGGTGACGTTGCAGCAGCGCCAGCCGCTGGCCTCGGACACATTGCTCGGCATCCTCGCCCACAGCACCCTGTCATTGGGGCTCGTCGTGCTGAGCTTTATGCACGAGGTGCGCATCGACCTGATGGGTTACCTGTTCGGCGACCTGCTCGCCGTCGGCCCGGCCGACCTGGCCTGGATCGTCGGCGGCAGCGCGGCCGTGCTGGCGCTGCTGAGCTGGCTGTGGCGACCGTTGCTGGCGATCACCGTGCACGAGGAGCTGGCGCGGGTCGAGGGCCTGCCGGTGGCGGCGATCCGCCTGGCGCTGATGCTGCTGATCGCGGTGGTGATCGCCGTGGCGATGAAGATAGTCGGCGTGCTGCTGATCACCTCGCTGCTGATCATTCCCGCCGCCGCCGCCCAGCGCCATGCGCGCACGCCGGAGCAGATGGCCATCGGCGCCAGCCTGCTCGGCCTGCTGGCGGTATGCGCCGGGCTCAGCCTGTCCTGGTTCCAGGACACCCCGGCCGGGCCATCCATAGTGGTCAGCGCCGCCGCGCTGTTTCTCGCCAGCTTCGCCCTGCCCAAGCGCAGCGCCTGATGCCTCTCTGAATCATGCATCGACGCGTTTGCGTAGGGTGGGTTAGCCGCCTGTCACCGTTGGCGATCAATTCTCCAAGTCTGCTGCGGCGTAACCCACCATCGGCGCAACGCGCTACATCGCTTGGTGGGTTACGCGGCGCACTAGCTTCATTTGCGGATATGAGATCGGGGCTTTGCGCCGCTAACCCACCCTACGGATCCGCGCCCTGGCCGATACCTCGCCAGCAAAATCCTCGGGCTGCATAGAACTACGGCGCTAGCGATCCGCGTGAAATCAGCGCCGAAAATCTGTATGATTGCGCGTTTTTTGCACAATCCGAGACGCACAGTCATGCAGTCGTTCGTTTTCCGTGGTTTCCCCCTGCTGCTGGTCCTGTTTCTGGCCGGCTGCCAGCAGGTTCCGCAGCAGTCGCTGCCGCCGGTCGACGAGCTGGTGCTCGCCCTGCGCCAGCTCGACCTGAGCCTGGCCGAGGAGCGCCTGGACGATGCCCAGAGCCAGCTCGCCGCCCTCGAACGCAGCGCCGCCGGCGACACCCGCCTGGAGCAGTACCGTCGCCAGCTCGCCGATGCCCATCTGCAGCTGGGCCGCGAAGCCCTGCAGCAGGGTGATCTGGATCGCGCCGCCAAGGCCCTCGGCCAGGCGCGCAGCCTGCTGCCGCAAGCCCCGGCACTGAGCGGCGATCTGCACCAGGCCATCGAGAACGCCCGCGATGCCCGCCAGGCCGCCGCCGAACAACAGGCGCGCGACGACGCCCAACTCGAAGCGCAGCGCCAGAGACAACTGAGCCAGCAGCGAGCGGCCGTCGAACGCCTGGCCGCCACCGTCCCGGCCAGAATCGCCGTACCCGCCCCCGCTCCCGCGCCGGCCGTCGCCGAGCCGCCCAGGGCACGCCTGATCGATCCCGCCGCCGCCAGCAGCGCGGTGGCCATGCCGATGCTGGACAACCAGGACAACGAACACCTGCGCCGCCTGCTCGACGGCGTCGCGGCGGACGTGGTGACCTTCCGCTGCGCCGTGCGCATCGAAGTGCGCGAGGCCAAGGACTACCCCTGGGTCGCGGCGCTGCTGTCGGCGCGGATCAAGAAGCTCGACCCGAGCTTTCGCCCGCAGCTGAGCCAGAAGATCGTGCCGCAGCAGGTGCCACGGCTGCTGCTGAGCCCGCAGCGCGGCTGAGCCTAGGGTGGCTGACGCTTCCCCCATCCACCGCAACCACGGATTCGCCGGTGGATGAAAACGGAGTCATCCACCCTACGGCTTGGCATCGATAATGCGATTTTGTAATAACCATAGGCCAACAAAGATTTTCTCGGCCTAAACACGGCCGGGTAGACTAGCGCCCCTTTGCGCCCACCCGGTGCCCGCTGGCCGGCCCCTTCCACCTTGGGGCCCGCCCTTGAACATACCCAAAAGGTCGTTCGCGTGATCCAGTTTCAATCCGTCCACAAGGCCTACCGCGTCGCCGGCCGCGAGATCCCCGCGCTGCAGCCCAGCACGCTGCAGATCGGCCGCGGCCAGGTGTTCGGCATCATCGGCCATTCCGGCGCCGGCAAGAGCACCCTGCTGCGCCTGATCAACCGCCTGGAGGAGCCCTCCGGCGGGCGCATCGAGATCGACGGCGTCGACGTTACCGCCCTCGATGCCCAGGGCCTGCGTCGCTTCCGCCAGCAGGTCGGGATGATCTTCCAGCACTTCAACCTGCTGTCGTCGAAGACCGTGGCGGACAATATCGCCATGCCGCTGCGCCTGGCCGGCGAACTGTCCGCCGCCGAGATCGACGCCCGGGTCGCCGAGCTGCTGGCCCGCGTCGGCCTGCAGGAACACGCGAAGAAGTACCCGGCGCAGCTCTCCGGCGGGCAGAAGCAGCGCGTCGGCATCGCCCGCGCGCTGAGCACCCGGCCGAAGATCCTGCTGTGCGACGAGGCCACCAGCGCCCTCGACCCGCAGACCACCGGCCAGGTATTGCAACTGCTGGCCGAGATCAACCGCGAGCTGGGCCTGACCATAGTGCTGATCACCCACGAGATGGACGTGATCCGCCGCGTTTGCGACCGCGTGGCGGTGATGGACGCCGGCGTGATAGTCGAAGAGGGCCCGGTGGCCCAGGTGTTCCTGCACCCGCAGCACCCGACCACGCGGCGTTTCGTGCTGGAGTCCGAGCACGTCGATGAAGCCGAACAGCACGACGACTTCGCCCATGTGCAGGGCCGCATCCTGCGCCTGACCTTCCAGGGCGAAGCCACCTACGCGCCGCTGCTCGGTACCGTGGCGCGCGAGACCGGGGTCGACTACAGCATCCTCGCCGGGCGCATCGACCGCATCAAGGACACCCCCTACGGCCAGCTCACCCTGGCCCTGACCGGTGGCGACATCGACGCCGCGCTGGCGCGCTTCGGCGCCGCCGAGGTGCATCTGGAGGTACTGCGCTGATGCTCGAACAACTGCTACCCAACGTGTTCTGGCCGGAAATCTGGCAGGCCAGCCTCGACACCCTGAACATGCTGCTCGGCTCCATGCTGTTCACCCTGCTGCTCGGCCTGCCGCTCGGCGTGCTGCTGTTTCTCACCGGGCCGCGCCAGCTGTTCGAGCAGAAGACGCTGTACGGCGCGCTGTCGCTGCTGGTGAACATCCTGCGCTCGGTGCCCTTCGTCATCCTGCTGATCCTGATGATTCCCTTCACCGAGCTGCTGGTCGGCACCTCGCTGGGTGTGGCCGGCGCCATCCCACCGCTGGTGGTGGGCGCCACGCCGTTCTTCGCCCGCCTGGTGGAGACCGCGCTGCGCGAGGTCGAGCGCGGCATCATCGAGGCGATCCAGGCCATGGGCGCCAGCACCTGGCAGATCATCACCCGCGCGCTGCTGCCCGAGGCCCTGCCCGGCCTGCTGGCGGCGGCCACCGTCACCGCCATTACCCTGGTGTCCTACACCGCCATGAGCGGCCTGATCGGCGGCGGCGGCCTCGGCGACCTGGCGGTGCGCTACGGCTACCAGCGCTACCAGCCGGACGTGATGGCGGTGACCGTGATTTTGCTGCTGATCCTGGTGCAGGTGCTGCAGATGGTCGGCGACCGTCTGGTGGTGCATTTCTCGCGCAAATGATTTCAACGGCGGGCGAACGCTCATCCGGCGGCGCCCACCCTGCCCATCCCACAAGGAGTCGTCACATGAAAAAGCTGCTCTTAGCCCTGACCGCCCTGGCGGCCTTCTCGGCCCAGGCCGAAACCCTCAACGTCGCTGCCACCCCGGTGCCGCACGCGGAGATCCTTGAGTTCGTCAAACCGGCACTGGCCAAAGAAGGCGTCGAGCTCAAGGTGCGCGTGTTCACCGACTACGTGCAGCCCAACCTGCAGGTGCAGCAGGGCAACCTCGACGCCAACTTCTTTCAGCACCAGCCCTACCTCGACGAGTTCAACGCCAGCCGCAAGACCGAGCTGGTGTCCGTCGCCGGCGTGCACGTCGAGCCCTTCGGCGCCTATTCCAGCAAGATCAAGAACCTGAGCGAGCTGGCCCAAGGCGCCACCGTGGCCATCCCCAACGACGCCACCAACGGCGGCCGCGCCCTGCTGCTGCTGCAGAAGGCCGGGGTGATCAAGCTCAAGCCGGAGGCCGGCATCCTCGCCACGCCGAAGGACATCGTCGAGAACGCCAAGGCGATCAAGGTGCGTGAACTGGAAGCGGCCACCCTTCCGCGCGTGCTGAGCCAGGTCGACCTCGCCCTGATCAACACCAACTATGCCCTGGAAGCCAAGCTGAACCCGACCCAGGACGCCCTGGCCATCGAAGGCAGCGACTCGCCCTACGTCAACATCCTGGTGACCCGCGCCGACAACAAGAACAGCGAGGCCGTGCAGAAGCTGGTCAAGGCCCTGCACAGCGCCGAGGTGAAGCAGTTCATCGAAGAGAAGTACCAGGGCGCCGTGGTGCCGGCGTTCTAAGCCGCGTACGCGCTCGAGCAAAGCCCCGCCCGCGTGCGGGGCTTTTTTCTGCCAGTTGCGCACGCAAGGTGTCGCTGGCTTCGTAGGGTGCGCCGCGCGCACCGCCACGCGCACAGCCTGGGCGGCCCCGCGACACCCTACGGGCGGCGGATCGATCTGGCCGTTTGCTAGGCTGGAGGGCAAACGACGACCACAGAGGTACTTCGCGATGGCCCTTGCCCCTTTTCACCTGGCGATTCCCGTGTACGACCTGGCCGCAGCGCGGCACTTCTATGGCGAGCTGTTCGGCTGCGCCGAGGGCCGCAGCAGCGAGCAGTGGGTGGACTTCGATTTCTTCGGCCATCAGCTGGTGATCCACCAGGCGCCGAAGATGGCGCATCAGGAAGCGGCGCATCGCAACCCGGTGGACGGCCACGACGTACCGGTGCCGCACTTCGGCGTGGTGCTGGCCTGGGACGACTGGCAGGCGCTGGCCGAACGGCTGCAGGCACGCGGCACCGCCTTCGTCATCGAGCCGCATGTGCGCTTCGCCGGCCAGGTCGGCGAGCAGGCCACCCTGTTTCTCCTCGATCCCTGCGGCAACGCCCTGGAGTTCAAGGCGTTCAAGGATATCGGCCAGCTGTTCGCCAAATGACGCCGCCGACCCGGCGCGCCCGCACAAGGCCCGCCGGGCAACGGCTCACTTCAGAGTGCGCAGGAAGCTGATCAGATAGTCCTGCTCGGCCTTGTCGGTGATGGCGACGTGACGCATGCGGGTGCCGGGCACCAGCGCCTCGTTATCGGTGATCCACTTGCGCAGGTTGTCTTCGTTCCAGGTCAGGCCGGACGCCTGCATGGCCTGGGAGTAGGCGAAGCGCGGCACGCTGGCCGCCGGGCGCCCCACAACCCCGACCAGGCTCGGGCCGAAGGCGTTCTCGCTGGTATCCAGCGAATGGCAGGCCGTGCAGTGGTGCTTGAACAGCTGCAGGCCGGCCGCCGCCATGCCTGCCTCGTCGGCTGCGGCGAACGGGGCGGCGAGCGCGGCGCATAAGGCCACGGATGACAGCAACATCGTTTTCATTGGATGACTCCCTTTCGATGACTCGGAAAGGCAGTATATTTTGTGTGGTTTTAACCCGACGCTGTACAAAGGTAGCGATTGGCTAGCACCAAGGTAGGCGCCGCGCGCCGGCGGCTCGCGGCGTCTACGTCAGCTGTGCCTGCTCCATCAGCAGGCGGGCCAGGGCCGCGGCCTCCACCGGCTTGCTGATCAGGTAGCCCTGGATTTCGTCGCAGTGCTGACTCTTGAGGAAGTCCATCTGCTCCTGGGTCTCCACCCCTTCGGCCACCACCCTGAGTTCCAGGCTGTGGGCCATGGCGATGATGGCGCGGGTGATCGCCGCGTCCTCGCCGTGCGGCGACAGGTCGCGGATGAAGGTCTGGTCGATCTTCACGTAGTGCACCGGGAAGCGCTTGAGGTAGCTGAGCGAGGAATAGCCGGTGCCGAAGTCGTCGATCGCCAGCTTCACCCCCAGTTCGCGCAGCTGGCGGAAGGTGGCGATGACACTCTCGACGTTGTCCAGCATCTGGCTCTCGGTCAGCTCCAGCTCCAGGTACTGCGGCGCCAGGTCGGTTTCCTCCAGCACCTGGCGCACCAGGCTGGTCAGGTTGCCCTGGCGCAACTGGTGCACGGAGATGTTCACCGACACGCGAATCTCGGCCAGGCCCTGGCGTTGCCACTGGCGCGCCTGCTGGCAGGCCTGGCGCAGGACGAACTCACCGATCGGCGCGATCAGCCCGGTTTCCTCGGCCAGGCCGATGAATTCGCCGGGCGGCACCAGGCCCTGCTGCGGGTGACGCCAGCGCACCAGGGCCTCGGCGGCGTTGAGCTGGTCATCGGCGAGATTCAGCTTGGGCTGGTAGAACACCTCCAGCTGGCCCTCCTCGATCGCCTTGCGCAGCTGGACCTCCATCTGCAGGCGCTCCAGGGTGCAGGCCTGCAGATTGTCGGTGAAGAACTGAAAGGTGTTGCCGCCCAGGTGCTTGGCGTGTTGCACGGCCATGTTGGCCTGGCTGATCAACGCGCCGATCTCGCGTGCGTAGTCCGGCAGCAGGCTGATGCCCAGCGAGGCGCTGACCACCAGTTCGTGACCGCCGACGTCCATCGGCACGCGCAGCTTGGCCAGCAGCCGGCTGGCCACCCGCGCCAGGTTGGACAGGCTGCCGTAGGCATCGAGGATGATGGCGAACTCGTCGCCGGACAGCCGCGCGATGCAGTCCGCCTCCGGCACCGCCTGGGTCAGGCGGCGACTCATCTGCCGCAGCAGCTGGTCGGCGACCTCATGGCCGAGGCTGTCGTTGAGCAGCTTGAAGCGATCCAGGTCGATCTGCAGCAGGGCGACGCTGCGCCCGCTCTGCCGCGCGCGCTGGCTGGCCTCGTGCAGGCGCTCCTTGAACAGGCTGCGATTGGCCAGGCCGGTCAGGTCGTCGTAGTGCGACAGGTAGCGCAGGCGCTCCTCGGCCTCGCGCCGCGCGCTGAGGTCGGCGAAGAAGCCGACGATATGGCTGGGCCGGCCGGCGGCATCGCGCACCAGGTTGAGCTGCAGCCATTGCGGGTAGAGTTCGCCGCTCTTGCGCGTCTCGATCAGTTCGCCATGCCAGCTGCCGCTGCCGTCCAGCTCGTGGCGAATCTGCTGGTACTGGCGGCGCATCTCGCGGCCGCCGAGCAGGCTGATCACCGGGCGCCCCACCACCTCCTCGCGGGCGTAGCCGGTCACCGCGCTGAAGGCGCGGTTGACGGCCAGCAGGCGGTAGTTCGGGTCGAGGATGAAGATACCCTCGCTGGCAGCCTCGAACACCATCGCGGCCAGGCGCTGCTGCGCCTCCTGCTGGCGCCGCGCGCTAACGTCGCGGCGGGTGCCGAGCATGCGTCGCACGCGCCCGGCGGCATCGCGCTCCACCGCCCGGCCGCGGTCTTCGACCCAGACCCAGTGGCCGTCAGCATGGCGCACGCGGTATTCGATCTGGTAGTCCTCGCTGCGCCCCTTCATATGCTCGACCAGGGCGCGGCGCAGCGCTGGCAGATCGTCCGGGTGCAGACGCGGAGTCAGGTCACGCAGCATCACCTGCACTTGCTCGGGCTCGAGGCCGAACAGCTCGCGCAGGTGCGAATGGTGCACCTGGTCGCTTTCCAGATCCCAGTCCCACAGCCCCAATTCGCTGGCCTCCAGGGCCAGCGCCAGGCGCGCCTGGCTCTTGCTCAGGGCGTGGGTCGCCTCGTCCAGCTCCAGGGTGCGCTCGGCTACGCGCATTTCCAGCTCGCCATGGGCGCCGCGCAGTTCGCGCTCGGCGCGTCGGCGCTGCTCCACCTCGCGCGCCAGCTCTTCGTTGAGCCCCTCGGCGCGCTGCTTGGCGTGTTCCAGGTTGGCGATCAGCGCCTGGTTGTGGAAACGCTGCAGCAGGCTGCGCTGCACCAGGCGATTGACCTGCCAGGCCACCACCAGCAGGGCCAGCGAGAGGATCGCGCCGAGCCCTCCCCAGCCACGCTGCAGGTGGTTGCCTTCGGCCAGCAGGAAGGCCACCGAGGGCAGCAGGCAGGGCAAGGCGAAGGTGAGGAAGGCCGGCAGGCTGACGGCGTAGGCGACGCTGGCCGAGAGTATCGCCGCGGCGATCAGGCCGTAGACCAGCGCCTGCTGGTAGAAGGCGTCGGCCGGCACCAGGACGATGGCGGCGAAGGCCAGGGTCAGCCCCGAGGCGCCGGCGCCGAACAGGAAGCGTAGACGCCAGTGCGGCCCGGCCTGGCAACTGGGCCGCGCGGCATCGAAGGCCCTGACCTGCACCAGGCGCAGCAGCACCAGCAGCACCACCCAGCCCAGCCAGCCGACCAACAGCGGCGCGCTCTGCTCGTTCCATAACAGGAAGGCGCAGGCCAGGCCGCTGAGCAGCATCAACAGGGTGGGCACGCGCGAGCCCTGGTAGAGCAGGCGGGTTCGCTCCACGGCGATATCCGTGGCGAACAGCTGCTCCGGCGCGTGCGGATCCAGCGTCACTTCTTGAACTACGGCGCTAGTGATGGCTGTCATAGGCGATTTTCTTGTAATGGTGCCTAGGCGTCTGCGCGGCAGAATACCCGAGACAGACGCATCGCCCAACCAAGATGTGGGCATTTGCAGAGGCTGGCGCCTATCTTTCGGCGGGGTCACGACCGGCGGTGCGCCCTGGCTCGCCTGCTGCGCGCCGATCCGCCGGTCGTCGGCTGCCGACAGGCGTCGCATGCGGTTTGCCCGCCGTGGCCGCGCCCCCTAGAATGCCGCGATGCAAAACGACCCCGAACTCCTCCTCGCCTCCTTGAACGACGCCCAGGTCCAGGCCGTGGCCGCCCCGCTCGGCCGCCAGCTGGTGCTGGCCGGCGCCGGCTCCGGCAAGACCCGCGTGCTGGTGCACCGCATCGCCTTCTTGATCCAGGCGGTGGGCGCATCGCCCCATTCCATCCTCTCGGTGACCTTCACCAACAAGGCCGCCGCCGAGATGCGCGCGCGCATCGAGCAGATGCTCGGCCACAGCCCGGCCGGCATGTGGGTCGGCACCTTCCACGGCCTGGCCCATCGCCTGCTGCGCGCGCACTGGCAGGAAGCCGGGCTGGCCGAGAACTTTCAGATCCTCGACTCCGACGATCAGCAGCGCCTGATCAAGCGGGTGATCCGCGAGCTGGGCCTGGACGAACAGCGCTGGCCGGCCAAGCAGGCGCAGTGGTTTATCAACGGGCAAAAAGATGAGGGGTTGAGACCCCAGCATATCCAGGCCGGCGGCGACCTGTTCCTCGCCACCATGCTGAAGATCTACGAGGCCTACGAGGCGGCCTGCGCGCGCACCGGGGTGATCGACTTCTCCGAACTGCTGCTGCGCGCCCTCGACCTGTGGCGCGACAAGCCGGGCCTGCTGGAGCATTACCAGCGGCGTTTCCGCCATATCCTGGTCGACGAGTTCCAGGACACCAACGCCGTGCAGTACGCCTGGCTGCGCCTGCTCGCCCGTGGCGGCGACAGCCTGATGGTGGTCGGCGACGACGACCAGTCGATCTACGGCTGGCGTGGCGCGCGGATCGAGAACATCCAGCAGTTCAGCAGCGACTTCGCCGATACCCAGCTGATCCGCCTGGAACAGAACTACCGCTCCACCGCCGCCATCCTCAAGGCCGCCAACGCGCTGATCGCCAACAACCACGGGCGCCTCGGCAAGGAGCTGTGGACCGATGGCGGCGACGGCGAGCCGCTGCGCCTGTACGCCGCGTTCAACGAGCACGACGAGGCGCGCTACGTGGTCGAGTCGATCGAGGACGCGCTGCGCAAGGACGGCCTGAAACGCAGCGAGATCGCCATCCTCTACCGCTCCAACGCCCAGTCGCGGGTACTGGAAGAGGCGCTGCTGCGCGAGAAGATCCCCTACCGCATCTACGGCGGCCAGCGCTTCTTCGAGCGCGCCGAGATCAAGAACGCCATGGCCTATCTGCGTCTGCTCGACGGCCGCGGCAACGACGCCGCGCTCGAACGCATCGTCAACGTGCCGGCGCGCGGCATCGGCGAGAAGACCATCGAGAGCATCCGCGAATACGCCCGCGCCCACGACGTACACATGTGGCAGGCGATCCGCCTGATGCTGGCGAACAAGGCCCTGCCGGGCCGCGCGTCCGGCGCCCTGGCCGGTTTTATAGAGCTGATCGAGAACCTGGCCGAGAAGGTCCTGGCCATGCCCCTGCACCTGATGACCCAGACCGTCATCGAACAGAGCGGGCTGATCGCCTATCACCAGGCGGAAAAGGGCGAGAAGGGCCAGGCGCGGGTGGAGAACCTGGAGGAACTGGTCAGCGCCGCGCGCGCCTTCGAGAACGACGAAGACGACGAGCTGACCCCGCTGCAGGCCTTCCTCAGCCACGCCTCGCTGGAGGCCGGCGACACCCAGGCCGCGGAGAACGAGGACAGCGTCCAGCTGATGACCCTGCACAGCGCCAAGGGCCTGGAGTTCCCCCTGGTGTTCCTGGTCGGCATGGAAGAAGGCCTGTTCCCGCACAAGATGAGCCTGGAAGAGCCGGGCCGCCTGGAAGAGGAGCGCCGCCTGGCCTACGTCGGCGTCACCCGGGCCATGCAGCGGCTGGTGATCAGCTACGCCGAGACCCGCCGCCTGTACGGCAGCGAGACCTACAACAAGGTGTCGCGCTTCGTCCGCGAGATCCCCGCGCCGCTGATCCAGGAAGTGCGCCTGTCCAACAGTGTCAGCCGCCCGCTCAGCAGCGGCTCGATGGGCGGCGGCAGCCTGTTCGCCGGCAGCGCCGTGCCGCAGACGCCGTTCAACCTCGGCCAGCGCGTGCGCCACGCATTGTTCGGCGAAGGCACCATCCTCAACTTCGAGGGCGCCGGCGCGCAGGCGCGGGTGCAGGTGAATTTCGAAAGCGAAGGCAGCAAGTGGCTGATGCTCAGCTATGCCAAGCTGGAGGCGCTTTGACCATCGTCCTGGATCGCTCCGGACCACGGGATTGAGAACCAACAATAAGGAAGCACCGATGAACCGCCGTCATCTCCTCACCGCAACCACGGCCCTGTTGGCCGCCCTCGGCCTGGCCGGCTGCAAGGACGACCAGGCCGGCAGCGAACAGGCCGCCGCCCAGGCGCAGACCTACCAATGGAAGATGGTCACCGCCTGGCCGAAGAACTACCCCGGCCTGGGCACCGCCGCCGAGCGCCTGGCCGAGCGGGTCAAGACCATGAGCGACGGCCGCCTGACCATCAAGGTCTACGCCGGCGGCGAGCTGGTGCCGCCGCTGGAAGTGTTCGACGCCGTGTCGCGCGGCACCGCCGAACTGGGCCACGGCGCCGCCTACTACTGGAAGGGCAAGGTCAGCACCGCGCAGTTCTTCACCTCGGTGCCGTTCGGCCTGTCCACCCAGGAGATGAACGCCTGGCTGAGCAAGGGTGGCGGCCAGGCCCTGTGGGACGAGGCCTATGCCCCGTACGGGGTGAAGCCCTTCGTGGTCGGCAATACCGGCATGCAGATGGGCGGCTGGTTCAACAAGGAAATCAATTCGCTGGACGACCTCAAGGGCCTGAAGATCCGCACCCCGGGCCTGGGTGGCGAGGTGCTGACCAAGCTCGGCGCGATCACCGTCAACATCCCCGGCGGCGAGGTGTTCACCGCCCTGCAGACCGGCGCCATCGACGCCACCGACTGGGTCAGCCCGTACAACGACCAGGCCTTCGGCCTGCAGCAGGCGGCCAAGTATTACGACTACCCGGGCTGGCAGGAACCGCAGGCGGTGCTCGAACTGCTGGTCAACCAGAAGGCGCTGGACAGCCTGCCGGCGGACCTGCAGGCGATCCTCACCGAGGCCGCCCGCGCCGCCAGCCAGGACATGCTCGACGACTACGTCTACCATAACGCCCTGGCCCTGGATCAGCTGAAGAAGGGCGGCACCCTGCTCAAGCGTTTCCCCGACGAAGTGCTCGATGCCATGCAGCGCGAGGCCGACGTGGTGCTCGGCGAGCTGGCCGCGCAGAGCGAGCTGAACGGCCGCATCTGGGCCTCGATGAAGGCCTTCCAGGCCCTCGCTGCGCCGATGCATTCGGTCTCGGAGAAGGAGCTGTACAACTGGCGCTGACAAGCGCTGCGTAGCCCGGAAGCAATCCGGGGCCAGCGGTCCGCCATTTCCCGGATTCCATCCGGGTTACCCACAAACGGAAGCCTCGGCTTCCGTTTGTCGTTTCCGGCCCTGGGTTGCGGCGGCGCAGCCATACTCGTACGCGAGGTGAAACGATGAAGAAAGCCGCCATCACCCCCGCCCGCATCCTCGACAGCGCCCTGCGGCTGGCCGACGTCTGCGGCTGGGAGCGTCTGCACCTGTTCGAAGTCGCCGCCGACCTCGGCGCCGGGCTGGACGACATCGCCGCGCATTTTCGCGACAAGGACGCCCTGGTCGAGGCCTGGTTCGACCGCGCCGACCTGGCCATGCTGGCCCGTGCACGCCAGCCCGACCTCGTCGAACTGAACGCCGAACAGCGCCTGGAAGCCTGCCTGCTGGCCTGGCTCGCCAGCCTCGCCGCGCACCGCACGGTGACCGGGCAAATGCTGCTGTACAAGCTCGAACCCGGGCATATCCACCTGCAGGTACTGGGCCTGATGCGCGTCAGCCGCACCGTGCAGTGGTGGCGCGAGGCAGCCGGGCGGGAGACCCTGCACCTGCGCCGCATCGCCGAAGAGACCCTGCTGACAGGCGCCTACCTGCGCAGCTTCGTCCACTGGCTGCGCCACCCCGAGGAAGACGCCGCCGAGTTCCGCGCCTTCCTGCGCCGCCAGCTGCGCTGCGGCCCGCTGGCCCTGCTGCTGCGCCGGTAACCGGGTGCACCCTTAACGCCCTTCAATGCCGTAGGGTGTGCCGTGCGCACCGGGAGCGACTGCGGCAAGGACGGTGGTGCGCACGGCGCACCCCACACTCTGCGCATCGGGCAAAAGCCGGAAACATTCTGTCACTGGCCATTGCCGTCCACCGCGGGCAAGATGCCGCGCACGCATTCCCCTCGGAGAGAATTCCCTGATGCAGCGTTTCCTCAGTATCGCCATGGTCTTGTGCCTGGCCCTGACCTTCAGCTTCGAAGCCCATGCCAAGCGCTTCGGCGGTGGCAAGTCGTTCGGCTCAGCACCCAGCCACCAGACCCGCCAGACCCAGCCGTCGCAGCCCGCCGCCACCGCGCCGACCGCCGGTCGCCAGCCGGCTGCCGCCAGCGGCGCTTCGCGCTGGCTCGGCCCGCTGGCCGGCCTGGCCGCCGGCGGCCTGCTCGCCTCGATGTTCATGGGCGACGGCTTCGAAGGCCTGCAGATCATGGACATGCTGATCTTCGGCCTGATCGCCTTCCTGCTGTTCCGCTTCCTCGCCGCCCGTCGCGCCCGTCAGCAGCCGCAAGTCGCCGGCGCCGGCGCGCCCTACCAGCGCGAAATGCCGGCCGCCGCCGCGCCGACCTCGATCTTCGGTGCCGGCAGCGCCGCGGCAGCCCGCCCGGTGATCAACGCGCCGGCCTGGTTCAACGAGCAGAGTTTCATCGCCGCCGGTCGCGAGCACTTCATGAACCTGCAGCAGCACTGGGACGCCGACGAGATGGAGAAGATCGCCGAGTTCGTCACCCCGCAGCTGCTGGACTTCCTCAAGCGCGAACGCGCCGAGCTGGGCGACGGCTTCCAGTCCACCTATATCGACGACCTGCAGGTCCAGCTCGACGGCGTCGACGACAACGCCGAGAAGACCATCGCCACCCTGACCTTCAGCGGCGTGGCCAAGACCTCGCGTTTCGACCAGGGCGAGCCGTTCAGCGAAAGCTGGCGCCTGGAACGCGCCCAGGGCGACGACCAGCCCTGGCTGATCGCCGGCATTCGGCAGAACTGATCGCGCAGCGCCGCACAGAAACCCGGGCCTGTCCCGGGTTTTCTTTTGTCCCTCGACTTTCGGCTAGAGTGATAGCGCCTACCTCGAGGAGCACGCTCAGATGATCGGATACAGCACCGTCGGCACCCGCGATCTGGACAAGGCCAAGGCCTTCTACGGCGAGCTGCTCGCCGGCCTCGGCGCCAAGCCGCTGGTGGACATCGGCCGGCTGACCCTGTTCGGCACCAGCATGAAGCAGCCGATGTTCGGCGTCTGCCTGCCCTACGACCAGCAACAGGCCTGCGTCGGCAACGGCTGCATGACCGCCCTGGTGGCGGGCTCGCGGGCCAAGGTCGACGAACTGCACGCCAAGGCGCTGAGCCTCGGCGGCAGCGACGAGGGCGCACCGGGCGAACGCATGCCCGGCTTCTATATCGGTTACTTCCGCGACCCGGACGGCAACAAGCTGGCCTTCTTTCACGCCGGCTGAGGCCGTCGCGCACCGATACCGCCCCAGCAGCCCGTTGGGGTATAAAGCCCGCCGCATTGATCAGGAGGTTGCACCGTGGAAGAAGTCATCGAACAGCTGCGCGAACTCAACGAACCGGTGCCGGTGCCGCTGGAGCTGCCGGACGAGGAGACCCTGGTGGAGATCCAGGAGCAGATCCTCATCCACCTGCCGTTCGAGCTGCGCGAGTTCCTGCTCAAGGTCAGCGACGTGGTCTACGGCCGCCTGGAGCCGGTGACCGCCAGTGATCCGCACTCGCACACCTACCTGCCGGAAGTGGCCGCCGAGGCCTGGAGTCTGGGCCTGCCGCGCGACCTGGTGCCGCTGTGCCAGGACGGCCGCGACTACTACGCGGTGGACGTGGAAGGCCAGGTCTGGCTGTGGGACGGCGACGAAGGCGAGCTGACCGACGAGAGCTGGGACTCGGTCTGGCACTGGTGCCGCGACGTCTGGCTGGAGAGCTGAACGCACCTCCGAGTAGGGTGCGCCATGCGCGCCAGCTCTCGGACCCTATCGGCATGCGCGGCGCGCCCTACGAGGCGCGACGCCTCAGCCCTCGCCCTGCTCCAGCGCCAGCAGGTTGAACAGGAAACGCGCGAAGTAGATCAGGTCCTGTTCCATGGCCTGGCGCGCGCCCTTGGCGTCGCCGGCCTCGAGGGCGGCGAAGGCGTCTTCGTGGAAGTCGTTGAGGCGCAGCGACAGGTCGGCGCCGGTGAACAGGCGGTTGAAGAACGGACCGATCTGCAGCCACAGCGATTCGATCGAGCGCAGCAGCACCGGGTTGCCGCAGGCGCCGTACAGCAGCAGGTGGAAGCGGCTGTTGGCGTTCAGGTAGTCCTGGACCTCGCGCTGTTCGATGGCCCTGTCCATACGCGCCACGCAGTCGCGCAGCTCGGCCAGGTCGCTCGCCTGCAGGCGCGGCGTGGCCAGCTCGACCGCCAGACCCTCCAGGGCCAGCCGCACCTGGAAGATGCTCTCGTAACGCTCGCGGGTCATCGCCGGCACCCGCACCGAGCGCTGCGGCTCGCCCTCCAGCGCGCCCTCGGCCACCAGCCGCTGCAACGCCGCGCGCACCGGCATCGGGCTGGTGCCCCACTGCGCCGCCAGATCGCGGATCTTCAGACGTTCACCGGGCTGGAAACGCCCGGCCAGCAGGCCTTCGCGAATGTTCAGGTAAAGCCGTTCCTGCAGGTTATCGGCCATGGTCTCAGCGTCCTTGCGGCGGGGCGGGCAGTTGGGCGAGGGTCAGTGGGCAGTTGCGCATGCGGATGTCCTTGTTGGGTTTGGGCCTGGAGTGCGCCGTGCGCACCATGATCAGGGCTGGTTGGTGCGCACGGCGTACCCTACGGAGCCTTGTTCTCGATCAGGCAGTTGCCACCGTCCACCACCAGCACCTCGCCGGTGATATAGCTGGCCTCGGGCGAGGCGAGGAAGGCCGCGGCAGCCGCCACTTCCTCGGGGCGGCCGGCACGGCCGATGGGGCTGTGCTCGGCGGCGCGGCGCTCCTCCTCGGTGGATGAACCGGTGGCGATCCAGCCCGGCGCTACGCTGTTGACCGTGATGCCCTGCCTGGCCACCTCCAGGGCCAGGCCCATGGACAGGCCGAGCATGCCGGCCTTGGCCGCGCTGTAGGCGGCCTCGCCGACGTTGCTGCCGCGGGTGCCGGTGGTGGAGCTGATATTGACGATGCGCCCGTAGCCGCGGGCACGCATGCCCGGCAGCACGGCGCGGGTCAGCAGAAAGGCACTGGTCAGGTTGCGCTCGAGCGACAGGTGCCAGGTGGCCAGGTCCATGTCGCTGACTTCGGCGAAGGGCTCGGGGCTGCCCTGCATGGCCATGCCGGCGTTGTTAACCAGCACGTCCACCCGCCCCCACTGCGCCTCGGCCCAGCGGGCCAGGGCGGCCACCTGCTGCTCGTCGGTCAGGTCGGCGGCCATGGCCCGTGCCTCGATCCCCTCTGCACGCAGCTCGGCGGCGCGCTGCTCGATGCGCGCACTGCTGGCGGTGAGGAGCAGGCGCATGCCCTGTCGGCCCAGACGACGGGCGATGGCCATGCCGATACCGCTGTCGCTGCCGGCCCCGCTAACCAGGGCCACCTGTTGTGTCGTCAACATGAACGCAATCCGTGATCACAGAAACAGGGGCTACTCTAGTATAAAGCCCTTCAGCATTGCACCAGTTGCATTACTTGTGATCACAAAATAACATGTTCGTAAATTCGAACGAGGCGTTCAACATGACAGCCAGTGGTATCAGCCAAGCCGCCGTGGAAACCCTAGCGGCCCGCGAGCGTGCGCGTTTCCTCGAGCGCAATCCAAAATCCGTGGCCCTGGCCGAGCGCGCCCGCCACTCGCTGTACGGCGGCGTGCCGATGCACTGGATGGCCGACTGGTCGACCCCGCTGCCGCTGTTCGTCGAGCGCGCCAAGGGCGCGCGCTTCTATGACGTCGACGGCCACGAGTACATCGACTTCTGCCTGGGCGACACCGGCAGCATGTTCGGCCATTCGCCGGCCCCGGTGGCCCGCGCCATCACCGAACAGGCGGGCAACGGCCTGACCACCATGCTGCCCGGCGAGGACGCCGTGGTCTGCGGCGAGCTGCTGGCCGCGCGCTTTGGCCTGCCCTACTGGCAGGTCACCGCCACCGCGACGGACTCGAATCGCTATGTGCTGCGCTGGGCCCGCGCCATTACCGGGCGCAAGACCCTGCTGGTGTTCGACGGCTGCTACCACGGCACGGTGGACGACGTGATGGTGCGCTACAGGGACGGCGAGACCGTGCCGCGTTCCGGGCTGATTGGCCAGGCCTACGACCTGACCGAGCACAGCCGCTCGATCCCCTTCAACGACCTCGAAGCCCTGGAAGCCGCGCTGGCCCAGGGCGATGTCTGCGCCCTGCTCTGCGAGCCGGCGATGACCAATATCGGCATGGTCCTGCCCGATCCGGGCTTCATGCAGCGGTGCCGCGAGCTCACGCGCAAATATGGTTCGTTGCTGATCATCGACGAAACCCACACCATCTCCACCGATATCGGCGGCTGCACCCGACTGTGGAACCTCGACCCGGACTTCTTCGTGGTCGGCAAGCCGATCGCCGGCGGCGTGCCCTGCGGCATCTTCGGCTGCAGCGCAGAGATGGCCGAAGCCATGACCGCCGCGCGCAAACGCGCCAGCGAAGGCAGTCATGGCCATGGTCACAGCGGCATGGGCACCACGCTGTCGGCCAACGCCCTGGCCATGCACTGCATGCGCGCCAACCTGGAACAGGTGATGACCGAGGCCGCCTACGCGCATATGTTGCCGCTGGCTTCCAGGCTCGCGGCGGGCTTTCGCCGCCTGATCGGCAAGCACGACCTGAAGTGGTCGGTGACCGAGCTGGGCGCGCGCTGCGAATTCCAGTTCTGCGCCAAGCCGCCGCGCACCGGCGCCGAGGCCGAGGCGGCGTTCCACGACGAGCTGCAGATGGCCCTGCACCTGTACCTGATCAACCGCGGCATCCTGATCACCCCGTTCCACAATATGACCCTGTGCTGCCCCGCGACGACCGCGGCCGATGTGGACCGGCTGATCGCCACGCTCGATACAGCCCTGGGCGAGCTGCTGGCCATTCCCGGCGCCAGGCTCTGAACCTCCCTTCTCCCTCCGGGAGAAGGTGCCCGAAGGGCGGATGAGGGTCCCTCAACCCTAGCCCCTCTCCCGAAGGGAGAGGGGAACAAAAAGCAAGGACACCACCATGCAATTCGCCCATCCCCAGGAAGCCCGCGACTTCCTCGCCGCCCACCCCGAGGTACGCAGCATCGAGCTGATGCTGATCGACGCCAACGGCATCCCGCGCGGCAAGCTGCTGCACCGCGACGAACTGCTGGCCATCTACGAGCACGGCCGGCCGCTGCCCAGCTCGATCCTATCGCTGACCATCCAGGGCGAGGACGTGGAGGAAAGCGGCCTGGTCTGGGAAGTGGCCGACGCCGACTGCTGGACCTACCCCATCCCCGGCTCACTGACCCTGCAACCCTGGCGCGCCGTGCCCACCGGCCAGCTACAGGTCAGTATGCATCCGAGCGAGGGCATGCCGGCCACGCCGGGCGACCCGCGGCATGTGCTGGTGCGCGCCATCGACCGGCTCAAGGCCGACGGTTACCACCCGGTGATGGCGGTGGAGCTGGAGTTCTACCTGCTGGACAAGCAGCGCGACGCCAATGGCCGCCCGCAGCCGGCGCTGCAGGCCAACGGCATGCGCCCGCAGGCGCCGCAGGTCTATGGCGTGTACGAGCTGGAGCAACTGCAGCCGTTCCTCGACGACCTCTACGCCGCCTGCGAGGCGCAGGGCCTGCCGGTGCGCACGGCGATCTCCGAATACGCCCCCGGCCAGCTCGAGCTGACCCTGGAGCACCGCTTCGACGCGCTGCAGGCAGTGGACGAAGGCGTGCGCTACAAGCGCCTGGTCAAGGGCGTGGCCAACAAGCACGGACTGCAGGCCTGCTTTATGGCCAAGCCGTTCGGCGACCAGGCCGGCAGCGGCCTGCATATGCACGTGTCGCTGGCCGACGAGCAGGGCAATAACCTGATGGCCAGCGAAGACCCTCAGGGCACGCCGCTGCTGAAGTATGCGATCGGCGGCATGATGGCCACGCTCGACGACACCCTGGCGATCTTCTGTCCCAACGCCAACTCCTTCCGCCGCTTCCAGGCCAACAGCTACGCGCCGCTGGCCAAGAGCTGGGGGGTGAACAACCGTACCGTGTCCTTCCGCGTACCGGGCGGCCCGGCCAGCAGCCGTCACGTCGAACACCGCATCTGCGGCGCCGACGCCAACCCCTACCTGGCGGCGGCAGCGATCCTCGCCGGCATCCATCACGGCATACAGAACCAGATCGATCCGGGCGAGGCAATCATCGGCAACGGCTACGCACAGGCCCGCGAGACCCTGCCCACCGACTGGCTCACCGCCCTGCGCACCCTGGAAAACTCCAACTGGGCGAAGGATGCGCTGGGCGAGGATTTCCTCAAGGTGTTCCTGGCGATCAAATGGGCCGAGTATCGCCAGTTCATGGGCGAGGTGGGCGAACAGGACTGGCGCTGGTACCTGAGCCACGCCTGAGCCACCAGGCGGTCCGGGAAAAATGGCCAAACCGCGCCGGCAGACTGTAGCGGATCGGCGTCGGGCGGCGTCCTTGCAGGGTGAGGTCGTCACAGGCCTACCGCATCCACCCCCAGCCCACGGAGCCCCCATGGAAGCCGGAACCGCGCAACTGACGATGACCGTTTTGATGACCCCGGACATGGCCAACTTCTCCGGCAACGTCCACGGCGGCACCTTGCTCAAGTACCTCGACGAGGTCGCCTACGCCTGCGCCAGCCGCTACGCCGGGCGCTACGTGGTGACCCTGTCGGTGGACCAGGTGATCTTCCGCGAGCCGGTGCACGTAGGCGAGCTGGTCACCTTCCTCGCCTCGGTCAACTACTGCGGGCGCACCTCGATGGAGGTCGGCATCAAGGTGATCACCGAGAACATCCGCGAGCGCTCGGTGCGCCACACCAACAGCTGCTTCTTCACCATGGTGGCGATGGACGAGCACGGCCGCCCGGCGCCGGTGCCGGAGCTGCAGCCGGACACCCCCGACGGCCTGCGCCGCCAGCGCCAGGCGGCGCAGCGCCGGCAGATCCGCGCCGAGCTGCAGCAGCGCTACCAGGCGCTGAGCGCGGAGAAGAGCCAGGCTTAGGCTCGCAGGCCGAATGCGATCGGTCCCCTCGCCCCGCTGGGGAGAGGGTGAGGGGGAAAAAATGTGCGCAGCGTTATGTGCATAACATTCGCCCCGTCATCGCCTGCTCACTCGTGGCCGATATAGAACAGCAGCTCGCGGCGCTGCGGGTGGTCCTTGAGCCAGGCGCGGATCTCGTCGGCGCGGGCGATGGCCTCCTCGCCGGCGATGCGGCCGAAGCGCTCACGGCGCGCCGCTTCGCTGGCCTGCTGACGAACCTGGCGCTGCCAGGCGTCGGTGAAGATCGCCGGCATCCGCTGGCTCAGTTCCAGGGCCTTGAGCAGTTGCCATTCACCGTTGTCCAGCCAGGCCTCGTCACAGCTGCCGCAGAGGTCGAGGCGATTGGCGCGGGTGCCGCTGATCTGGAACTTGCTCATCAGCTTGGCGCACTTGGGGCAGCTCAGCGCATGCTGGGTCTCGCCGGCTTCCTCCGCGCTCGCCTGCAGCGCGGGCGCCTCGTCCTGCGGCTGACGCTCGACCCAGTCGCGGTAGTGCAGCAGGCTGACCAGGGTGCCGGCGCACTGCGGGCAACCGTGGCCGAGCAGACCATCTTCGAGTTTGGCGGGTTGCAGGCGGGTGCTGCGGCAGGCGGGGCAATGCATGGCGAGGTCCTTTTCCGGTGAAGTTGGCGCACGCTAGTGCAGCGCATGCCGCAGCGCAAGCCCGCTGCTGAGAACCAGGCGGCAGATGGGCTAAGCTCTCTCTCCCGCCGTCGGAGTCACCATGATTGATCTGTTCGATGTCCTTCTATTGATCCTCTTCGCCACCTTCTGCGCCTGGATGTGGCGCGGCCATGGCATTCGCGAGCGCGCGCTGACGCTGGCCAAGCAGCACTGCGCCAAACTCGACGTTGAGCTGCTCGACGGCGCGGTGGCCCTGCGCCGTCTGGCCATCCTGCGCGACGCCGGCGGCCACCGGCGCCTGGCGCGGCTCTACGACTTCGAGTTCACCGTCACCGGCGAGCAGCGCCTGCGCGGGCAGATCAGCATGTTCGGCCAGCGCCTGGGGCGTATCGAGCTGCAGTCGCATCCGGTGTTCGATCGGCAGCCCGAGCCGGTGGCGACTCAGGACCGCGACAAGGTGATTCGCCTGGAAGATTGGCGGCGCAAGGCCGAATAGGCAGTGCCATTCCCCCCGTAGGAGCCGCGCCCCGCGGCGAATGGCGGCAACGACGCGGGTATCCCGGGCATTCGCCCCGGGGCGGGGCTCCTACAGCCGTACCCTCAACCGCGCTGCAAGAGAAAATCCGCCACCCGCGTGGCGCTCTCACTTGGCCGTTCCTGCATGAAACAGTGCCCGCCGGGGATCACCTGGCCGCGCACATGGGGATTCCCCGCACACCAGCGCGCCACCGACTTGGCGACGAAGGGATAGCTGCGCGCGCCGTGGATCACCTCGGTCGGGGTGCTCACCTTGGCCAGCGACGGCCACAGGCGGCGCGGATAGGAACCGAAGATCTCGGCCTCGCGGCTCGGCCGGCACTTGAGCTCGACGCCGTCCGCCACCTCCTTCAGCGCATGCTCGATATAGGCGGAAAAAGCCGCCTCGTCCCAGCCGCGGAACATGCCGCGGCCGTGCAGCGCGGCATGCGCGGCGGCGCGATCCGGCCATTGCCGGCGGCGCTTGCGCGCCTTGCTCGCCATGCCGCTGTGCTGGGCCAGGCCGACCACGTCGGACAGCGCCATCACGCCGATCATCGCCGGGCTGAACAGCACCGGATCGAGCAGCACGGCGCGCCGGAACAGCTCGGGGTGGCGCGCCAGGATCAGGCTGGTCAGTACGCCGCCGAAGCTGTGGCCGAGGGCGAAACGCGGCACCTCGCCGAACGGCGCACGCAGCGCCTCGAAGGCCTCCACCGCCAGCTCGGCGCTGCGGTTCCAGCCGTGGAAACGGCCACCGTGATCGCTGTCGCCATGGCCCTGCACGTCGCACAGCCACAGATCGAAGTCCTCGGCCAGCAGCGCCAGCATCGGCGCGTAGACGCGCCCGCAATAGCCGTTGCCGTGCAGGAAATGCAGCAGCGGCTTGCCCGAGGGCGGGCTGTGCCAGCCGCGCAGGGTGAAGCCGGCGGAGCAGGAATGGGACCAGGGAAGCAGTTGCATGAAGAACCAGCCGCAGTCAATGACGGCGGCCAGTGTAACGGCACGCCGCTGGCGCGTCAGGCCGGCGCAGGTGACGAATGCTCGGCGATAAACGCCTGCAGCAGCTGGTTGAGACGCTGCGGCTGGTCCAGCGGCGTGGCGTGGCCGGAATCCTCGATCACCGCCAGGCGGGCGTTGCGCAACTGGCTGACATAGGCGCGCTTGTAGGCCAGCGGCGTGTAGTCGCGGTCACCACTCACCACCAGCAACGGGGTGTTCGCCTGCGCCGCCCGCGGCAAGGCGCTCCAGCCGGGAATGGCGCGCATGGCGTGCAGGTAGGAGGTGCGGTCGTTGCCGGCGATGCGCGCGATCAGTTGCTCGCGCAGCGCCTGCTGCTCGGCCTTGGGAAACAGCTTGCCAGCCAGCAGCCGCGCCAGCACCGGCAGGCCGAGCACGCGCACCAGCGCCAGGCGCAGCCAGACCTGGGCGCGAATCTTCCAGCTGTCCAGCGGAAAGCTCGGCGCGCTGTTGACCACCGCCGCCGCGCGCAGCAGCTCGGGGTGATCGGCCAGCAGCTGGAAGGTGAGCATGCCGCCCATGGAGATGCCGACCAGGATGCACGGCTCGATATCCAGGACGCGGATGAAGTCGGCGACGTCCGCCGCCAGCTCGGCCATGCTCACCGGCGCACGCAGCGGCGCGCTCTGGCCATGGCCGCGCAGATCCAGGGCGTAGACCCGAAAGTGCCGGGCCAGGTGCTCGATCTGCGGCTGCCAATCGAGCGACGAGGAGCCCAGGCCATGCAGCAGCAGCACCGCCGGCCCCTGGCCGCGACAGAGATAGGCGAGACGTCCGCTGGGTAAGTGCAGATACTCCATATTCATGCGACTCCTTAATTAACGACGAACAATAAAGTGCCCTTGATTCGCAATTAAGGAATCATGCGCGGGCCGTTAATCCGTTAACTTTCCAGACAACTTTCTACTTGTTATTCGGTTATTTGCCTTGACTTGCCAAACCCCCTAGAATCGGCCCGTGCCGGTTCGAGAATTGATCATGTACAGCATCGCCAGCCCTACCCAGGCACGCAGCAGGAAGGCTCTGGAACGCTTCCTCAACGTCGCCGCCGAGCTGCTCGCCAACGACAGCTTCGAAGACACCGGCATTTCCCAGATCGCCCAGCTGGCCGAATCCTCGGTGGGCACCTTCTATCGCCTGCTCGGCGACAAGGATGTGCTGCTGTACGCCGTCCACGAGCGCTTCATCGAGCAGAGCGGCAGCGCCATCGACGCCCTCGCCGAGCAGCTGGCACATGCCGAAACGCCTTTGCAGACGCGCGTCGCGGCTTTTATCCAGGGCCTGCTACGTCAGTTCGAAGGCAGCGAGGGCCTGCTCCGCGCGCTGATCCGGCGCAGCTCGGCGGACCTGCACTTCCGCCAGCGCTTCCATCAACTCAATGCCCATATCGGTCAGACCTTCTGCCGTATCGCCCTGGCCAACCCGGCCGAACTGGGCCACCCCAACCCCGCCCAGGCGGCCGATCTGTGCGCCCATCTGCTGCTGGCCGGGATGAACTACTTCACCATGGTCGGCAGCCTCGGCACGACCCCTAGGGAAGTTGTGCCAGATGAACTTTCCCGGCTTATCTGCAATTACCTGAAAGTTGCCGAAAATTAACGTACGCTGTCCCTTCTAAGTTGCGCCGGAGTGAAGTCGGTGGGTTTCAGGGCAATATCGAACTGATCCGCCGGCTCTTCGTTGGACAGAATACCGATGACATAACGGCCGCCGATCAGGTCGTATATCGCGTCGCCCTTGGTCCATACCAGCGGCTGATCGTAATAGTTGATGGTGTAGGACTCGCCGAGGCGCCAGAGGTTGTCGCGGTTGTCGTAGTGGTCGACCAGCAGGATCTGGTAGCTGTCCTCGTCGAAATAGAAGTCGCGCCGCTTGTACTGGTGGCGCTGGCCGGCCTTCAGCGTGGCGCGTACGTGCCAGACGCGGTGCAGCTCGTAGCGCAGCAGCTCGGGATTGACGTGGCCGCGCTGGACGATATCGCTGTATTTGTTGCTCTTGGCGGCGAAGCGGTAGCTGTTGTAGGGCACCAGCATTTCCCGCTTGCCCAGCAGTTGCCAGTCGTACTTGTCCGGCGCGCCGGAGAACATGTCGAAGTTGTCGGTGGTGCGCATGCCTTCCGAGGCGGTGCCAGGCGAGTCGTAGGCCACGTTCGGCGTGCGCCGCACACGGCGCTGGCCGGCGGCGTAGAGCCAGGCCAGGCGCGGCTCCTTGACCTGGTTGACGGTCTCGTGGACCAGCAGTTCGGTGCCGGCCAGGCGCGCCGGCGCCCGCACCGACTGGCGGAAGTAGAACAGCACGTTGCCGTTGTCCTTGCTGTGATTGCCGGCGTCCTGATTGAACAGGAACAGGTCCTCGATGCGGGTCATGAAGTAGTCGCCGCTGGCATGCGGCACGGCCTGGGCGTAGTAGCGCTTGACGCTGTCGCCGCGGTAGCGCACCAGGTGGTTCCACAGCACCTCCAGGCCCGACTGGGGAATGGGAAAGGGCGTGGCCAGCTGGAAATCGGCGATGCCGTTGCCGTTCTCGATCAGGCGGGCCGAGCCGGCGTTGGCCTTGACCGCGGCGTAGACCTTGTCCGGGTAGGACGCCGAGCGCCGGGTCGGGTAGACCTTGAGCTTCCAGCTGTCGTGATAGCGCTGCAGCATGGCCAGCTGACCGGGGCTGAGCTGCTCGCGGTACTGCTGGGCATTGGCCTGGGTCACGGTGAACAGCGGCTGGTCGGCGGCGAAGGGGTCCTTGTAGCCGAGCTTGGCGTCGAAGGCGCCGCTGTCCTTGGCCAGGCCGCCGTCCCAGGCGGGAATGCTGCCGGCGGCATTGCCGGCGCGCTCGGCCCCCATGGGAGTGAGATCCTGGCCGAGCCGCGCGGCCTGCGCGGCGTCGACCTGGGCCATGGCCGGCGCGGCCGCCAACAGGGCGAAGGCCAGCAGGGTGATATTCAGACGATGCATGGCGTTCCCTCTCAGAAGCTGTATTTGACGTTGAGGCTCAGGTAGTCGCGGTCGGTGCGCTTGTTCGACAAGCCGCCGCCGCTGTAGCCGACGTAGCGGGCGCCGACCGTGAAAGCCTCCTGATAGATGGCGTCGAGGCCCAGCGACCAGCTCTGCGCCTCCTCGTCGAGGCCGTTGGTGAGCTGGGGGGCGACGCCGTTGATGCTGTACTGGTAGCTGACACTCGGCGCCAGGGTGATCAGGTTGAACACGTTGCTGTAGGTCAGCTGCAGGCTGGCCTGGGCGCCGTAGGCGCTGCTGGTGGCCTCGTAGTAGTCGACGTCCGACTCCAGGCCTTGCACGCGGCTGGCCACCAGCTCGGAGAACAGGGTCGCCGAATCCGACCCGAGCAGGCCGTTGAAGTTGTATATGGCCGACAGCGAGGCCTGCAGCATGTCCTTCTCGCGGTAGCCGTCCAGGCGCGTGCCCACCGGCAGACCGGCGAGATTGCCGAGCAGCGCGTCCGGCAGGTATTCGCCCAGGCCCAGGGCGATCGGCGTGTTCGGCCGGTAGCTCAGCTCGCCGGCCAGCGACAGGCCGTTGAAGATGCTGTCGCCGCCGATCGAGGTATTGAAGCTGACGCCGAACAGGTCGCGCTTCTCCAGGTACTCGGCGTAGTAGCGCGAACTGCTGGCGTCCGGCAGCGGGCCGACCACCGGCAGCAATACCGGCTGACCGACGGTGAGGCCGATCATCGGCACCTGCATGTTGTAGCGCAGGTAGTAGAAGCCCAGCTCGGTGTCGTTCAGCTGCGGCACGAACCAGCGCAGGGCCACGCCGTACTGCGGCGAGTCGTCGCCGTCGATGTCCTGCGCCCGCGGCATGAAGGTGCGCGGCAGGTAGCCGCGAATCAGGTCGTTGACGAAGCCGGGGCCGAGCGCTTCGCCGAAGGCCGCGGCCGCCGCCGGGCTGTCGAAGGCGGTGCCGAGCAGGGCCTCCTGCAGCGGCGCCACCGACAGGTAGTTGCAGCCCTCGCCGAGCACGTCGAGGGTCGAGTAATAGGTGCCGCAGGGATCGATCTTCGACGCCTCCCAGGCCTTGCCCGGCTGCCAGTAGCCCTCGATGCTGAGGTTGTCGCGCAGCTCGAAGGAGGCGTAGACCATGGCGGTCGGCATATAGGCCTCCTTGATCTCCGAACCCGGGGCGCGCAGCGCGTTGATGTCCACCGGGTTGGTGGCGCCGATGCCGTTCTGGTAGAACAGCGACTCGCCCCAGTTGATCACCTGGCGGCCGAGACGGGCGTTCAGCGCGCGCTCGCCCAGCGTCCAGCTGCCATAGACGAAGGCGTCGAGCAGGTCGGCGCTGGAGCCGGCTTCGTCGAGGCCGGCGTCGCTGATCGGGCGATGGCGACGCTCGTCGTCTTCGAGCTCGAAGTCGTAAAAGGCGCGGCCGCGAACGAACAGGCCGTATTGCTCCTGGTAGCGCAGGTCCAGCTCGGAGACGGCCTTGGCGACCTCGGAGAACAGCTCGCCCTTCTTGAAGTTGAGGTTGCCGTCGTCGGAGTTGATCAGCGCCGTGTTGTCGCCCTTGCCGTCGTTGGCGCGGGCGATCAGCTTGCTGTCCTGCCCCTCCATGCGGTAGCTGACGCCGTAGGACAACGTGGTGTCCAGCGACACGCCCCAGTCGCCATGACGGGTCTGAAACCCCTGCGCCACGCCGAAAGGCAGCGCCCCGAGCAATACCAGGCCGGCTGCCGCCAGGCCCCTTCCTTGATGTGCCACGATGACCTCCAGCTGTTGTTTTTATCGGAATCGGAACATCGGTTCCGAATAAGCTAGTGCCGGTGTCCCGTTCTGGCAAGTCCCGCGGTTCGATTTTTCCCGCATCGCCTTCCGTGTGCTCGATTCGCTCGGCTGCAGGCCATAGCCGGCGCGGCTTGCGCCACTTGACGGAATCGGAATTCCTGTTTCAATTTGCTGCGCGGTACCCCATAACAACAACGGAGAGCTCCGCCATGTCCCGCTTTCGCACCGCCTGTCTCTGCCTGCTGTTGCTGTCGCTCGTCACTCTCCAGGCCCAAGCCGCCTCGCGCTGCAGCGAGCGCGCCAGAAGCCTGCTGCTGCCGGCCAAGGTCAGTTGCAGCCACCAGACGACCTGGATCGATTCGGGCCTGGTCGGCCAGCGCCAGGTGATCTACCAGACTCCGCTGGGCACGCCGCCGGCCGCCGGCTGGCCGGTGGTGCTGATCTACCAGGGTTCGTTCTTCCCGCTCGACGACTTCACCTACTACGACAACATGCCGTTCGGCGGCTTCTACGAGGGCAAGCTGATCCAGCGCCTGCTCGACAATGGCTTCGCGGTGGTCGCGCCGAGCGCGCCGGCCGATCTGTTCTGGCAGACCAATATCCCCGGCCTGGCGCAGAACTACGAGCTGAGCACCGATTACGACTTCCTCGGCAACGTGCTGGACGCCATCGCCGCCGGCCACTTCGGCCCGCTCGACGCCGGCCGCCAGTACGCCACCGGCATCTCCAGCGGCGGCTACAACAGCAGCCGCATGGCGGTGTCCTTCCCCGGCCGGTTCAAGGCACTGGCGATCCAGTCCGGCTCCTACGCCAGCTGCTCCGGGCCGCTGTGCAGCGTGCCGACGCTGCCGGCCGACCATCCGCCGACCCTGTTCGTGCACGGCTTCGTCGACCTCACCGTGCCCTGGTGGAGCATGGAGCTGTACTACGACCGCCTGCTCCACCAGGGCATACCGACCGCGCGGCATACCGAGGCGCTGGGCGGGCACGAGTGGTTCGCCAGCTCGCCGGGCAAGATCCTCGCCTGGTTCCAGGGTTATCCCTGAACAGAGAGCGGTTCTCAGAGCCGGTGCGCACCGCCTGGGCGGCCAGGCGACACCCTAGGGAGCGCCGCCACCCGTGCTCCGGCAGGCCGCCAGGCCGGTGCGCAAGGCCTCGGCGTTCTGCGCCTTGCTGAAGATCAACTCCAGGCGCGAGTCCTTGCGCCATTCGCTGGCGCGCCAGCCCTCGCCGGCCTGGCCGTGCAGGGCATTGAGCGAGCGCCAGCCGTCTTCGCCGTGCAGCACCGCCTTGGCCCGGCGCCAGTCCAGGCCGTCCAGCCAGCGCTGCACCTGGAGCAGGTCGAAGCGCTGGCTCGGGTGCCAGCGCCAGCCGATGCTCCAGCCTTCGGCCTGATCCTGGATCAGGCAGATGGGTTCGTCCGGCGTGCGCCACAGCTGCGGCAGGGGCGCTGCGGCGCTGGGCAGTGCGGCGGCGCCCGGGTTGCCGGCCTGCGCGGAGCGGCCCGGCAGCAGCGCCAGTTCGAGGCGGCCCTGGGTGGTCCAGAAGAGTGGCAGCGGCGGCAATGCGGCGGCGATACGCGCGCGGTCCTCGGCGCTCAGGCACTCGCTCTTGTTCAGCAGCAGCAGGCCGGCGCCGTCCAGCGCCAGGCGCTGGCTGTCGGGCAGCGCCTCGCCGCGGGCCAGGGCGGCGGCGTCCAGCACCAGCAGCATCGGCTGCACGGCCAGCACGCCGCGCCAGGGCGGCTGGCGCAGCTGCTCCAGCAGTTGCAGCGGATGACCGAGACCGGACGGTTCGATCAGCAGCCGATCCGGCCGTGCCCGGCGCAGCAGGCGGCCGAGGCCGACCTGAAAGGGCGCGCCACTGACACAGCACAGGCAGCCGCCGGCCACCTCGGCCAGGGCAACGCCGTCCTCGCCGCGTTCCAGCAGCGCGGCGTCCAGGCCGATCTGGCCGAATTCGTTGACCAGCACCGCCCAGCGCTCGGCCGCCGGCTTCTGCGCCAGCAGCTGGCGGATCAGGCTGGTCTTGCCGGCACCGAGGGGGCCGGCGATCAGGTGGGTGGGGATCTGACTGAGCATGGGCCTATGGTCGGTGGTTCGTGGCACAGACTGCAACGGGGCGGCGTGCTAGATTCGCCGGCAATTTGCTCTGGAGTCGATACGATGCGTGCGTGGTTGCTGCCGTTCTCCCTGTTGCCCGGCCTGGCCCTGGGCGAGGCTTGCGTGGTGCACAGCCAGGCCGAGCGCCTGGACGTGCAGCTGTGCCAGGAGAACCGCAATATCCCGAGCCAGCTGTTCCGCGAGGGCTTCTGCCAGCCGCAGCTGCAGGGCCAGACGGTGGACGTCGAGTTCGTCGAACAGTGCCCCGAGGGCGCCTACGGCATCTGCCAGGGCGCCCGCGCCGGCAGCGGCCTGTACCAGCAGGATATCCACTACTACGGCGTGGCCAGCGATGCGCTGTATCTGCAGCCGGCGTGCACCAGCCAGTATCAGGGCACCTGGATCGAGCCCTGACATCAAAGCGTCACCAAAGCAGCGCCTAATGACTGCGGGTACCTCACGTAACCCTCATGTCGAGTCACGCGTCGACATGATCTCTTGGTGCTTAAGGCCGGGGCAGTCGCTCCGGCCTTTTTTTGCTTATGTCTCCTTGCAGGGGATAGCTTCTCGTGGGAGCCGCGCCCCGCGGCGAATAGTGGTCATATCGCAAATTTTCCTGAACGACCACGACCGCTTCGCCCCAAGGCGGGGTGCCTGAGCTACGCCTGGCAACGGATCGCCGGCAAGCCGGCTCCTACGAAAGCTCGGCTCAGGCCAGCCAATCCAGGGTCAGCAGCAAGCGGCGCTGCCCGGCAGGCGGCTGCGGCGAACGATGGATCAGCCCGCGGCCCTCGTTGCCCTGCCACTTCTCGCCCTTGGCCAGCGCCACCTGGCCGGCCTGCAGCTGACGGATCGCTGCCGCGTCCTGCGGCTCGGCCGACCCATCGCCCAGGCGCGCGCGCGGCATGGCGCCCTCCTCCAGCCACTCGCTGCCGACCCCGGCATAGCTGCTGATCAGCCGCAGCGGCACGTGATCGACGTGAAAACGCGGGCACATGGCCTTGTCCAGCGCGCGCAGGCGCAGGCCGATGCGCTGGGCGTCGAGCAGGCAGGCGTAGGCGCGCACCAGCCAGGCCACGTCGGCGAGAAAGGCGGCCTGGCCCGGCAGATCGGCGTACTGTGCCACCAGGCCGTCGAGATTCGGCGCGCTGTCGGGCGTCGCCAGCTCCAGGGTCATGGACTGCGCCAGGGATTCGCCCTGGGCCAGCAGCGCCGCGGCGAAGTCCTCGATCTGCGCCGGCAGGCGGCGCTGCCAGACGGCCAGGTTGACCTCGTCGCGCAGCACCTCGGTGAGCACCTGGATATCCTCGCCCCGCGCCTGCCGGGACACTTTCGGCAACTGCAGGGCGAACATCAGGCCGCCTCCTGCTGCCAGGCGCCGAAGGGATCGGGCAGCAGACGCCAGGCCTCCGGCCCGCCGGCCATTTCCTCGTCGGTGAGCAGGCAGGCGTCCAGCTCGGCGGTCAGCCGGGCGAAGTCAACGTTCTGGCCGATAAACACCAGCTCCTGGCGGCAGTCGCCGACCTCGGCGCTCCAGTGCTGCATGATCGCCTGCAGCCCCTCCTCGTCCTGCGGCCAGTGCTGCTTGGCCACGAAGCGCCACCAGCGCCCGGCCAGGCCGTGGCGCATCAGGCCGCCGGCCTGCGACCAGCTGCCGGCCTCCTGGTACTTGCTGGCCAGCCAGAAGAAGCCCTTGGAGCGCAGAAGACGCCCATTGGTCCATTCGCGGGCGATGAAGTCGAAGAAGCGCTGAGGATGGAACGGCCGGCGCGCGCGGTAGGCGCTGGAGGCGATGCCGTATTCCTCGGTCTCCGGCACGTGCTCGCCGCGCAGCTCCTTGAGCCAGCCCGGCGCCTGCGCGGCGCGGTCGAAGTCGAAGCGGCCAGTGTCGAGGATCTTGTCCAGGGCAATCTGGCCCATGCACATGGCCTGGATCTCGGCGTGGGTGTTGAGGCCACGGAGGATGGCCATCAGCTCCTCGCGCTCGGCCTGGCTGATCAGGTCGATCTTGCTGATCAGGATGACGTCGGCGAACTCCACCTGCTCGATCAGCAGGTCGGTGATCGAGCGTTCGTCCTCCTCGCCCAGGGTCTCGCCGCGGCTGGCCAGGCTGTCGGCCTCGTGGAAGTCGCGCAGGAAGTTCACCCCGTCGACCACCGTGACCATGGTGTCGAGCCGCGCCAGGTCGGACAGGCTGCGGCCCTGCTCGTCGCGGAAGGTGAAGGTCTCGGCCACCGGCAGCGGCTCGCTGATGCCGGTGGATTCGATCAGCAGGTAGTCGAAGCGGCCTTCGCTGGCCAGGCGGCTGACCTCGTCGAGCAGGTCCTCGCGCAGGGTGCAGCAGATGCAGCCGTTGCTCATTTCCACCAACTTCTCTTCGGCGCGGTTGAGGCTGACGTCCTGCTGGACGGTGGCGCCGTCGATATTGATCTCGCTCATGTCGTTGACGATCACCGCGACCTTGCGGCCTTCGCGGTTCTTCAGCACATGGTTGAGCAGGGTGCTCTTGCCGGCGCCGAGAAAGCCGGACAGCACGGTAACGAGTAGACGCTGATTCATGGGAGTGTTCCTCGTTCAGTCACGGTCACGCTGATGTTTTTCGCGCTGCTCCTGGCGCTCCTTGGCTTCAATGCACAGGGTCGCCGTGGGGCGCAGCAACAGGCGCTTGAGGCCGATGGGCTCGCCGGTTGAGGGTCTGCCCCTCGTTTCGGCGTGGCCGCGCCGGCGCCAGTTTTTGCGCGGGGCTAGGCGCGAGACGCGAAGTTTGGTGCTCCAAATGAGCCGTCGAGCAACAACGCACCGCGCAAAAACCGGCCCGGCCCTTCGGGTTGCGCGGCAAATGGCGCCATGCGGCGTTGCGGGACTTGGCAAGGGACCACCATTCCCTGCGTCCCGCGCCTTGCCTGGCGCCATTTGACGCAGCAACGCGGCTCGCGCCGAAACGGGGGGCAGACCCTGGGCACCAGCCGTATTCGCCGCGCGCCAGGCGTTCGAGCGCCTGGTCGATCTTGTCCAGCAGCTTCTTCTCCCGCTCCAGCAGGCGCAGCTGCCACTGGCGCTGCTCCTCGGCGCTGCCGATATCGGCCGGGTCGCTGCTGGTTTGTGGCTCGCGCAGCTGGGCGAACTCGTCGTCGATGCGTGCCTGCAGCTCGGCGCGCTGGGCCAGCAGCAGCTCGCGGAAGAAGCGCTGCTGGGTCTCGTTCATATAGGCGTCGGCCGGTTGGGCGAGCAGTTCGGTTTCGCTGGTCAGGTTCATGGCGGATCGGCTAGCTTGTTTTGATTGTTATAACATAACATTCAATCGAACCAGCAACCCATGGATTTGCGATGAACGCCCTCACCCTGCCGGACATAGCCGCCCAAGCCACCCACCACGAGACGCCGCTGGACTGGGTCGGCATGGCCGGCATCGCCGTGCCGATCCGCCTGGCCGGGCAGAGCCTGGCGGCCCAGGCCGATATCGGCGTCAATCTGATCGAGCCCGGCGCGCGCGGCATCCATATGTCGCGCCTGTACCTGGCGCTGCAGGCGCTGCAAGACCAGGAGCCGGACGTGCCGGCGCTGCAGCGGCTGCTGGACGTCTGCCTGGACAGCCACCGCGAGCTGTCGGACAACGCCTCGCTGCGCCTGCACGGAGCGGTGCTGCTGCAGCGCCCGGCGCTGGTCAGCCCGCTGGCCGGCTGGAAGGCCTACCCCTTCGAGATCCGTGCGCGCCAGGACGGCCGCAGGTTCCAGGTCGAGCTGCAGCTGGAGCTGGCCTACTCCTCCACCTGCCCGTGCTCGGCGGCGTTGGCGCGGCAGTTGATCCAGCAGAAATTCAGCGAAGATTTCGCGGACAAAAGCCTCGATCATGCCGAGATCGTCGATTGGATTGGCAGCACCCGCGGCATTCTCGCCACCCCGCATAGCCAGCGCAGCAGCGCCGTGCTGCAGCTGCGCCTGGCCGCCGACTGCCAGGAACTGCCGCTGCTGCAACTCCTCGATGCCGCCGAACGCGCCCTCGGCACGCCGGTGCAGACCGCGGTCAAGCGCGCCGACGAGCAGGCCTTCGCCCTGGCCAACGGGCAGAACCTGATGTTCTGCGAGGATGCCGCCCGTCGCCTGCACCAGGCCCTGCGCCAGCTGCCGCAGGTCGGCGCCTTCCGCCTGCGCGTGGTGCACGCCGAAAGCCTGCACGCCCACGACGCGGTGGCCGAGAGCCGCTGGAACTGGAGCGAGGCATGATCCGCTGCCATGACCTGCAATGGGGCCACGGCGGCCGGCCGCTGACCCCACCGCTGAACCTGCAGCTGGCCGGCGGCAGCCTGAGCGCGATCATCGGCGGCAACGGCTGCGGCAAGAGCAGCCTGCTCGAGGTCATCGCCGGCCTGCGCGCGCCGCTCGCCGGTCGGGTCGAGCTGGCCGTGCCGAGCCGCGGCGGCGTGGCCTATCTGGTGCAGCAGCAGCGGCTGGACCGACAGTTCCCGATCCAGCTGGAGGATCTGGTCGGCGCCGGCCTGTGGCGCAGCCGCCTGAGCCGCCGCCAGCGCCAGGCCAGCCTGCAGCAGGCACTGGCGGACTGGGGCCTGCTGGAGCTGCGCCAGCACTGCCTGCAGGCGCTGTCGGGCGGCGAGCTGCAGCGCGCCCTGCTCGCCCGGCTGAGCCTGACCGAGGCCCGCCTGCTGCTGCTCGATGAACCGGAAACCGCCCTCGACGCGCAGGGCCAGGCGCTGCTCTGGCGGCATATCCGCCGCTGGCAGCGGCAGGGGCGCACCCTGCTGCTGGTCAGCCACGACCTCGACGCGCTGCGCCGGCAACTGGACCAGGCGCTGCTGATCGCCGCCGACGGCTGCCGCTTCGTGCCCCTCGGCCCATTGCTGGAACGGCGCACGCTGGAGCGGGTAGCCTGATCGTGGAACTGCTGTGGGCACCCTTCGTCGAGTTCGCCTTCATGCGCCGCGCGCTGTTCGGCGGCCTGGCGCTGGCCGCCAGCGCCGCCCCGCTGGGGGTGTTCCTGATCCTGCGCCGCCTGAGCCTGATCGGCGACGCCATCGCCCACGGCATCCTGCCCGGCGCGGCGCTGGGCTTCTGGCTGTTCGGCCTGAGCCTGCCGGCGCTGACCCTCGGCGGGCTGGTCGCCGGCCTGGGCATGGCCGGTCTCGCCGCCTG
This sequence comes from Pseudomonas sp. SP16.1, assembly GCF_052682975.1. Taxonomy (NCBI): domain Bacteria; kingdom Pseudomonadati; phylum Pseudomonadota; class Gammaproteobacteria; order Pseudomonadales; family Pseudomonadaceae; genus Pseudomonas; species Pseudomonas sp. SP16.1. Next base: position 4,563,699 of record NZ_JBQYFZ010000001.1, on the reverse strand, counting down.
GGTCACCCGCCATACCGGCCTGGGCGAGGACGCCAGCCTGGCCGCCATCTACCCCATCTCCCTGGCCAGCGGCGTATTGCTGTTGGGCCTGGCCGGCAAGCGCCTGGACCTGCTGCACCTGCTGTTCGGCTCGGTGCTGGCGGTGGACCAGGCCACCCTCGAAGGCATGCTGCTGGTGTCGCTCGCCAGCCTGCTGGGCCTCGCGCTGATCTACCGCTGGCTGGTGCTGGACAGCCTCGACCCGCTGTTCCTGCGCAGCGTCAGCCGCTTCGGGCCGCTGGCCTACGGCCTGTTCCTGAGCCTGGTGGTGCTCAACCTGGTGATCGGCTTCCAGGCCATCGGCGCGCTGATGGTGGTCGGCCTGATGATGCTGCCGGCCGCCGCCGTGCGCTTCTGGAGCCGCCATCTGCCGCACATGCTGACGCTCGCCGCGCTGATCGGCGCCGGCTGCGTCTGGCTCGGGCTGCTGCTGTCGTTCCACCTCGACCTGCCCAGCGGCCCGTGCATCGTGCTGCTGGCCGGCCTCGCCTACCTGCTCTCGCTGCTGCTCGGCCCCCTCGACGGGCTGCTGCGCCAGCGTCATCGCCAACCCGCCCTCTGAGGAAAACCTCCATGCGTTTGCTGCTCGCCCTCTGCATCCTGCTCCTGCCGCTCTCGTCGCCCGCGGCGCAGCGCCTGCAGGTCGTCACCAGTTTCAGCATCCTGGCCGACATGACCCGCGCCATCGCCGGCGAGCGCATCGCCCTGGTCAACCTGGTCGGCGCCGACGAGGACGCCCACGTCTACACCCCCAGCACCGCCGATGCCCGCGCGGTGCGGGACGCCGACCTGATCATCGCCAACGGCCTGGGCTTCGAGCCCTGGCTGGGCCGGCTGATCGCCAGCAGCGAGGCGCGCGGCCGGCGCCTCGAGGCCAGCGCCGGGGTGTTGCCGCTGATGCTCGACGAGGGCGGCCAGCAGGTGGCCGACCCGCATGCCTGGCAGAACCTGGCCAACGCCGAGATCTACGTGCGCAACATCGCCCAGGCGCTGAGCCAGGCGGACCCGGCCAACGCCGCGCACTACGCCACCGGGCGCGACGCCTATCTGGAGCAGATCCGCCAGTTGCTCGGCGAGGCCAAGGCGAGCCTGGGCCGCTTGCCGGCACAGCGGCGCAATATCGTCACCAGCCACGACGCCTTCGCCTACCTCGGCCAGGCCTACGAGCTGAAGTTCATCGCGCCCCAGGGCCCGAGCACCGAGGACGAGCCCTCGGCGGCGCAGGTGGCCGCGCTGATCCGGCAGATCCGCGAGCAGGGCATCCGCGCCGTCTTCGTGGAAAACATCCGCGACCCGCGCCTGCTGCAGCAGATCGCCGCGGAAGGCGGCGCACGCATCGGCGGCACCCTTTACTCCGACGCCCTGGCCAGCGAAGGGCCGGCCAGCACCTACCTGGGCATGTTCCGCCACAACCTCGAGACCCTGCGCGCGGCGCTCGAGCCTTGAGACAGGACATGGCATGAAGGCTGTAGGAACGAACGGGCGGCGCTCCGCTTCATTCGCGATTTCGCCGGCGGGTCGCGAACAAGACCGGGGCCGCGCCACATCAGCAGGTTCCTTGTAGGCGCCGCGCCCCACGGCGGATGCGCTCGGGGTGACCGCGCAGAATCGCAAGCTTCGCCCCGGGGCGCGGCTCCTACGCTGAGACAAGGGCCTGTCGGCCGTGGGGACGACGGGCCTGCGACAACGCTGGGCGCATCCAGGAGGATGAATCCGCGGGTCTCTATGCTTAGATGAAGGCTACTCGCGAACCAAGGAAACCCCATGCAGATCGAGCTGATCGAAATCCGCGATCACCTGCAACGCTTCCCGCCTTTCGACAAGCTGCCGGAGGAGACCCTGAACGAGATCTCCCGCCAGGTGCAGGTCGGCTACTTCAAGGCCGACAGCGAGATCCTCGCGCCGGGGGCACCGATCCATGAGCTGCACTACGTGCGCAGCGGCGCGGTGGAGATCCACCGGCGCAGCGGCGAGCTGCACAACCGCCTGACCGAGGGCGAGATCTTCGGCCAGGCCGGGCTGATGGGCGGCAACCGCGTGCGCCTGTCGGTGCGGGCGCTGGAGGACAGCCTGATCTACTTCATCCCCGGCGCCCTGTTCCACCAGCTGTGCGAGCAGTTCGACAGCTTCGCCGACTTCGTCGAGCTGGTCGGTCAGTCGCGCCTGAAGTCGGCGCTGGAAGACAGCCAGGGCAAGGCCAGCGAGCTGATGAAGATCACCGTGCGCAAGCTGATCGGGCGCGCGCCGGTCAGCGTCATGCAGGACACCCCGGTGCAGGAGGTCGCCCGGGTGATGACCGAGCACAGCGTGTCCTCGGTCATCGTCGTGGCGCCGCAGACCGACGCCGCGCCGGCGGCCGGCGAGCGCCCCGCGCAGCGCATGGCCGGCATCCTCACCGACCGCGACCTGCGCACCCGCGTGCTGGCCGAAGGCTTGCCCGGCCACACCCCGGTCAGCGAGGTGATGTCGCCCAACCCCATCACCACCCAGGCCGACGACTCGGTGTTCGAGGCCATGCTGAGCATGCTGCGGCACAACATCCACCACCTGCCGGTGCTCAGCCGCAACGTGCCGGTGGGGGTGATCAACCTGGCCGATATCGTCCGCTACGAGTCGCGCAGCAGCCTGTATCTGGTCAACAGCATCTTCAACAAGCAGTCGGTGGAGGCGCTCAGGAGCCTGACGCCGGACCTGCGCGCCACCTTCCTGCGCATGGTCGCCGACGACGCCAACGTCAACATGGTCGGCAAGGCCATGAGCGGCATCGGCCGCGCCTTCACCCAGCGCCTGCTGGCGCTCGGCGAGCAGAAGCTCGGCCCGCCGCCGGTGCCCTACTGCTTCATGGTCGCCGGCTCCCTGGCACGCGACGAGCAGCTGATGCTCACCGACCAGGACAACGCCATGGTGCTCGACGACAGCTTCGATCCCGCCCTGCACGACGACTACTTCGCCGAGCTGGCGCAGTTCGTCAACGACGGCCTGGCGACCTGCGGCTACGCCTACTGCAAGGGCGGCATCATGGCCAACAACCCCAGGTGGCGGAAACCGTTGCGGGTGTGGCGCGACTACTTCATCCAGTGGATCGAGCAGCCCAACCCGGAGACCCTGCTCAATGCCAGCATTTTCTTCGACCTCGACGGCGTCCATGGCGCCACCGAGCTGGTGGAAAACCTCAAGGACCTGCTCGCCAGCCGCGCCAGCGGCAATCCGGCGTTTCTCGCCGCGCTGGCGCGCAACGCGCTGAACCGCACGCCGCCGCTGGGCTTCTTCCGCACCTTCGTGATGGAAACCGACGGCCAGCAGAAGCACATCATCAACCTCAAGGGCCGCGGCACCGCGCCGCTGACCGACCTGATCCGCGTGCACGCCCTGGCCTGCGGCTCCCGGGCGCAGAACTCGCTGGAACGGCTGGATGCCATCGCCGCCACCAAGCTGCTGCCCAACGAAGCGCTGGAGGGCCTGCGCTACGCCTTCGAGTTCCTCGGTCTGGTGCGCATCCGCCACCAGGCGCACGACCTGCAAGCCGAGCGCAAGCTGAGCAACTACATCGAACCGGAGCAGATCAGCAGCGAGGAGCGGCACAACCTCAAGGAAGCCTTCCAGATCGTCAGCAACGCGCAGAAATTCCTGCGCTTCCGCTATCCGGCGCAGCCGCTGGGGCGTCTGTGATGAGCGCCACGGACTGGCCCGAGCGCCTGCGCCAGCTCGCCGAAACGGCCAGAGATCCGCGCCTGGCGAGCTTCTACCAGGCCGGCTGCCCGGCCGCCGAGGCCCCGCTGGGCGAGGCGCCACTGCTGGCCATGGACGTGGAAACCACCGGCCTGGAGCCGGGCCGCGACGCCATCGTCAGCCTCGGCCTGGTGCCCTTCGACCTGCGCCGCATCCGCTGCCAGGAGGCGCGCTACTGGGTGGTGCGCCCCAGCAGCGAACTGAGCAGCGACTCGGTGACCTTCCACCACATCACTCATTCCGACATTCGCCACGCCCCACCGCTGGACGCGGTGCTCGGCGAGGTGCTCGAGGCCCTGGCAGGCAAGCTGGTGGTGGTGCACTACCACCGCATCGAACGCGGCTTCCTCGACCAGACGCTGCGCCGCCAGCAAGGCGAGGGGCTGCTGTTCCCGCTGCTCGACACCATGGAGCTGGAGGCGCGCCTGTATCCGCGCCGGCGCCCCGGCCTGCTCGGCCGCCTGCGCGGACAGCGGCCGGTGTCCATCCGCCTGGCCGACAGCCGCCAGCGCTACGGCCTGCCGGCCTACCGTGCGCACCACGCGCTGAGCGACGCCCTGGCCACCGCCGAACTGCTGCAGGCGCAGGCGGCCACCCACCACTGGGCGCATACGCCGGTGGGCGAGCTGTGGCGCTGAGGCAGCGCTGAGACGGCGGCCCCTTGTAGGGTGCGCCGCGCGCACCGCTCCCGGATTGCATCCGGGCTACGGTCCGTAGGAGCTCCGCCCCGGGGCGAAGCTTTGGGGTCTGCGTTGCACGCTCGAGCGCCTTCGCCGCGTGGCGCGGCTTCCACCAAAACAGGGCTATGTCCCTGTTAGCTGTTGCCAGGGTTCCAAGGAAGGCTCGGAAGCCTTGTAGGGTGGGCCGGGCGGCGATCCGCTTTAGCCCACGCCAACCACCGCTGGTGGGCTAAAACCCACCCTACGGGCCTTTGCATCCACTCCCAACACTTAACGCAGAGATAGCCAAAAACATCGTCCCCGGTATGAATGCCGGAACCGCCATCAGGCAACGAAAAAAGCCGCGATACCCATCGGCATCGCGGCTTTTTTCTTGGACGAGAGGTGCCCCTGCTCTGCCAGGGGCACGTCCCACGGACGCTAGTCGCGCGACAGCACCCCGGCACCGCCCGGCACCGCACGTGGCTCGCTGAGCAGGCCCTTGATCACGGCGACGCAACCGACCAGCAGCACGATGGTGAACGGCAGGCCGGTGGATACCGCCATGGCCTGCAGCGCCACCAGACCACCGCCGAGCAGCAGGGCGATGGCCAGTGCACCTTCGAGCAGCACCCAGAACACCCGCTGCGATACCGGCGCGTTGATCTTGCCGCCGGCGGTGATGGTGTCGATCACCAGCGAACCGGAGTCCGACGAGGTGATGAAGAACAGCACCACCAGCACGATGGCGGCGAAGGAGCTGATCGCGTTGATCGGCAGCTGGTCGAGCATGACGAACATCTTCAGTTCCAGCGCGGCTTGCTGCAGTTCGGTCAGGCCACCCAGGGCCTGATGCAGCGCGGTGCCACCGAAGGTACTCATCCAGATCACCGACACCAGCGACGGCACCAGCAGCACGGCGATGAGGAACTCGCGCACGGTACGGCCACGGCTGACGCGAGCGATGAACATGCCGACGAACGGCGACCAGCTGATCCACCAGGCCCAGTAGAACGCGGTCCAGCCCTGGCTGAAGTTGGCGTCCTCACGACCGATCGGGTTGGACAGCGCCGGCAGGTACTGCAGGTAGGCGCCGAGGTTGTCCAGTACACCGGTCAGCAGCAGCGCCGTCGGGCCGGCGATCAGCACGAACAGCAGCAGCGACAGGGCCAGGCCGATGTTGATCTCGGACAGGCGCTTGACGCCCTTGTCCACGCCGGTCAGTACCGAGCACAGCGCGATCAGGGTGATCACGATGATCAGCAGCACCTTGGTGGTGGGTTCGGCCGGCAACCCGAACAGGGTGTTCAGACCGGCGGTGGCCTGCTCGGCGCCCAGCCCCAGCGAGGTAACCAGACCGAACAGGGTGGCGAACACCGCGAGAATGTCGATCAGGTGACCCGGCCAGCCCCACACCCGCTCACCCAGAATCGGGAAGAAGATCGAGCGGAACGACAGCGGCAGACCCTTGTTGAAGGCGAACAAGCCCAGCGCCAGCGCGACGATGGCGTAGATCGCCCAGGGGTGCAGGCCCCAGTGGAAGATGGTGGTGGCCATGCTCAGGCGCGCGGCCTCGGCGGAATCGCCAGCGGCCGCACCCAGCGGAGCCCAGTCGGTGCGTACGCCATTCTCGCCAACGGCGACGCCGGCCAGGGACGAGTCGTAGTGCGACATGGGCTCGGCCACGCCATAGAACATCAGACCGATGCCCATGCCGGCGGCGAACAACATGGCGAACCAGGAGAAGTAGGAATAGTCGGGGCGGGCCAACGTACCACCCAGGCGCACCTTGCCCAGCGGCGAGACGATCAGACCGAGGCAAAGCAGCACGAAGATGTTGGCCGAGCCGAGGAACAACCACGTCAGATTCTGCGTGAGCCAGTCGCGAACCGCTTTGAACACCGGCTCCAGTTCGGTGTGGAACGCCATCGCCAGCACCACGAAGATCAGCGCGCTAAGCGCCGAAAAGAGGAATACCGTGCCATGGATGTCGAGATTGACCAGGTAGCGGCCGCGAATATTGTCCTGGCCGACGACGTAGTCGGTGTCTATCAGATTGGCGGCGCCGCTCGGGGCGGGGATACCGTCGTTGTTGGCTGTGCTGGACCCCTTGGGTCCTTGGGCTTGGCTCATGTATGGCTGCTCCTTCTTGTTATCGCGTGCTCGACGCGGCGCGCGGCGCTGTGCCGATCGCGGAGGCCGACGCTAACAGAAGGCAAAACCGGCCAGAGCGGCGCAAGCGGCGTGGGGCTATCCATTAGCGACGAGGGGCGGTTTGGCGTTGGAGAACGCGTCGAGCGGCTGGATGGCGCGGCGATCAGGTAGGAGCGGCCGGGCGGCATTGCGCTTATCCGCGAAGCCTTGGCTGCTTATCCACGGGGAAGCGTCGAACAGGCCATTTACCGTCACTCCCGGGAAGGCGGGAACCCAGGCGCTACGGAAGTTCTGGATTATTCCCCTTCGGGCCAGCGCAAGCGCTGTTCAGCGATAGAACTGCTGTCCCGCCTGCGCGGCAATGGCGACTACTTCAGGGTTTCCACGAGAGTATCGGCAGGCTGATATCGCATGGGCATTGACGCGAGGCCAATCCTTCGCGACCGATAAAAGGCAAAGGCGAGAGCCACCCTCCAATTCCCTCCTCACCCTCTACCGTGGACAGCCCCAGCAAAAATGGACTAGCGTCCGACTCATGCCTGCCGGCATTACGCCAGCAGCCGGGCTTGTCGCCACCCTGTCGCGTTTTCTCCAGATGCTGTCGCGTTTGCTGCGACTATTCTCAAGCAAGACAAGGACTTACAGGACGACAAGGAAGGTTATGCGACAGCTGTCGCGTGGAAACGCGACAGCGATGTCGCCTAATTAATAGTTAGGTGCTCAAATGGACCGAGTTGAAATTGAGTACAAAGGCAAGAAATACTTTCGCCAAGGACACGATTGGTATTCTTCACTCGGTGAAAAGAAGCCGGAACTGCAAGATGTATTGAACAAAAAGCTCTTAGAACATGAAAACGACAAGCTATGGGTAGCCAGATTAAATGATGACACGCTAGTATTCGATAAAAGAATACCTCAGCCCGGAGAAGTCGTCACATTTTGGTCCTTAGAAAATAATCAATTTATTGATTATGAGCGGGGCTATGCAAGAGGCCACTCAATACAAATTAAAGATCAGGCACAGAAAACAAATATTCTTGAAAAATATCGAAGCTCAGCAGTTGTTCGCCATCGACTAAAACTTCAAGCAATGGGTAAAGAATATTCTGGTATTCGAGACTCATCAAAGAAAGCACGTCGAGAAACAAACTGCTGGTCATGCAAGAGCCCTATCACATCAGAAAACCTCCCAGAATGCGTAACATGTGGGTGGATCTTGTGCAGTTGTGGGGCATGCGGCTGTGGACGGCCATTTCAAATATGGGAGTAATAGCTACCAATCTATACCCCAAAACCTCTAGTCAAGGAAGTAAAATCTAATATCGAGGCATCAACAAAACAGTGTGCAACCACCTAACAATGCGCTCAAAGCGCTCACTCCGTTCGCTGGGACCGGCGAAGCCGGCCCCTTAGCTTAATCGTTAGGCAAAGCATGGAATCCAACAACAAAAACGCTTTGATTGAATTGCAGCACATTGAGCTAGAGCTGCGAAACAACAGAACACAACATTTCAGACATTTCGTAGACCAGTACTACTGCTACAAACATAACCATGTGAATGGCAGTGGCAAAGCAAACTGGGAAGGAATGGTATGGAAGGGCTTCGTATCTACTGAAGCGCTTAAAACTACAGACAGAAAAAGTGTAGTTAAAGAGCATGTAATACCGCTAAAAGTCATAACAAAAATCTTGCTAGAGCATTCAAAGCAAGGTGACTTTAGCTCTGAGTCAATTGCCAAAATCCTTGATGCCCATCTAATTTTTGCAACCATTTCTCAACGTGAAGACAAGCTATTGAGAGATGCCAAGCTTACAAGCAAAATGCCCAGCGGATTTTGGGAGCAAGGCCACGCCTTACATAACGATCCGTTTGCCAGATACAAAGAAGTTGGAATTTTAATACTAGACACAAGCAGGGCAGAAACTGATTCATGCGCAGCTTATGCCTAACAAGTGGTTCAAGCCGTTCGCTTCGCTCACTCGGGACGGGCTAAAGCCGGCCCCTTAACCAAACGTTGGCCTACAGGACGATAGAGTATTGGGATAATTCCATGAAAGCTCGATGCCCTAGTTGTGGCTATATCACAGACAACCTTCCGCCAAGCCATAAGTGCCCTCAGTGCGGCATTTTTTCTCACGACTGGTTGATTTATGACTGGGAAAGCTTTTCCTTATCCAAACGCCGACACATCAGATATAACCTTATAATCATTGGCGCAGTTCTAGTTAACTTAGCTGCAGCGATTACATTAAAATCAACAGATGCATTTCAGTGGTTGTTTAACTTGTTATCAATCCCGGCAATGATAAGTTTGTTTTATTGCCGGAAGCAGCTTAGAAGAAAATCGGAGTATGAAGGGCATAAAGGCCGGGTTACGCGTCCCTGGTTTATCCATTTCGGCTGACTTTAAGGCGGCTAACAATTGGTATATGGACTCTCCCCCGCAAGCAGTGAGCAATAGCTTTTCGATCCAGTCGTCGGCGCGGTTGCATTCGTATATCCGGCCTTGTGTCGGGCATCGCCCTGGCCATTCTGTAGTTCGCGCAGCAGGGGCCAAAGCGATCACGCTTGTTATCGGCCTTGTTCCACTGCAGGACTCGCCTGCTCCGACTGTTCTTGTGAAGCGGCTCTCGTGGCGCCATACCGCCCAACCCTCTAGTCTTCTACAGCTTGATTGGCCTCGAAGGAGCTACCCATGCAAAGGAAAAATGCCGCGCCGATGACGGTGCTATACGCGAGACAGGAGCTGACGATCCCGGAGGTCTGTATCTACGCGCAACAGTACGGCGCGCAGATGATGGCGGAGGTCGAACAGTACGCGTTACAGGTCGTTGGGCCTTGGGTGTTCATTTCCTACAACCTTCCCAAGAACGCCAAGCAGCGATACACCGCCGAATTCTGCTTGCCGATCGACAGTGGTGAAACCTATGTGGACGGCAGGTTTGCCGTCAAAGCGCTGGGTAGCTTTCCCTGCGCCTATGCCGAGTACCGGGGCACGCGGCGCCAACTGTTCACCCAGGGCTATCAGCCACTGGTTCGTGAAATTGTCGCGGCCAACTTGCCTTTCACTGGCGAGAGCCGGGAGATCTACCACAGCTGGATCGGCCCGAATTCGTCGGATAACCGAATCGAAATCCAGTTCGGTGTCGCCTCAGAGTTGGCAGCGCGATATGGCCAATAGTGCCCAGCGCGCAGATGGTGGATGAATCAAGCGTCATCCACCCTACCCAGGCGGCGCTACGGTTCCGGTCGAATGCGCAGTCGGGTTCGGACGCTCTGCTTATCCACCGACGCCACTAGGACATCGGCACAGGCGATCCAATGCCGAACATCCCAAGCCCCTCTCCCCCAGCCCTGTGGATAAACGGCAAAAGCTTCGCGGATACGACCGCATGGATGCAGGATGCCCAAGCCGAAATCCGCGCCTACAGGGGGGCGAACCCGAGGTCGCGAGGCCCGCGCATAAAAAAGCGCGCCCGCAGGCGCGCTCTTGAGCAGCAGCAACAGCGCTTAGCGCGGTTCGCTCAGCAGCCCCTTGACGATGGACACGCAGCCCACCAGCAGCACGATGGTGAACGGCAGCCCGGTGGACACCGCCATGGCCTGCAGCGCCACCAGGCCGCCGCCGAGCAGCAGGGCGATGGCGATCACGCCTTCGATGCTGGCCCAGAACACCCGCTGCGGCACCGGCGCGTTGACCTTGCCGCCGGCGGTGATGGTGTCGATCACCAGGGAGCCGGAGTCCGACGAGGTGATGAAGAACACCACCACCAGCACGATGCCGATAAAGGAGGTGATGCCGGTCAGCGGCATTTCGCCGAGCATGGCGAACAGCTTCAGCTCCAGGCCGGCCTCCTGGGCGCCGGTGAAGCCGTCTACCAGCAGCTGGTTGATCGCGGTGCCGCCGAAAGCGGTCATCCACAGCACCGACACCAGCGACGGCACCAGCAGCACGGCGATGAGGAACTCGCGCACGCTGCGCCCGCGGCTGACCCGTGCGATGAACATGCCGACGAACGGCGACCAGCTGATCCACCAGGCCCAGTAGAACGCGGTCCAGCCCTGGCTGAAGTTGGCGTCCTCGCGGCCGACCGGGTTGGACAGCGCCGGCAGATACTGCAGGTAGGCGCCGAGGTTGTCGAAGAAGCCGGTGAGGATCGCCAGGGTCGGCCCGACCAGGATGACGAACAGCAGCAGGGCCATGGCCAGCACCATGTTCAGCTCGGACAGGCGCTTGACGCCCTTGTCCAGACCGGCGACCACCGAGCCCAGGGCGATGGCGGTGATGGCGATGATCAGCAGCACCTTGCTGGTGTCGGTGGCGGCTATGCCGAACAGGTATTCGACACCCGCGGCCGCCTGCTCGGCGCCCAGGCCGAGCGAGGTGACCAGGCCGAACAGGGTGGCGAACACCGCGAGGATGTCGACCAGGTGACCCGGCCAGCCCCACACGCGCTCACCGAGGATCGGGTAGAAGATCGAGCGGATCGACAGCGGCAGGCCCTTGTTGAAGGAGAACAGCGCCAGTGCCAGGGCGACGATGGCGTAGATCGCCCAGGGATGCAGGCCCCAGTGGAAGATGGTGGCGGCCATGCCCAGGCGCACCGCCTCCTCGCTGTCGCCGGCGGCACCGCCGAGCGGCGCCCAGTCGGTGCGCACACCGTCCTCGCCGACGCTGATGCCGGCGATCGCCGAGCTGTAGTGCGACATGGGTTCGGACACGCCGTAGAACATCAGGCCGATGCCCATGCCGGCGGCGAACAGCATGGAGAACCAGCCCGCGTAGGAGTAATCCGGCGTGGCTTCCTTGCCGCCGATGCGCACCTTGCCCAGCGGCGAGACGATCAGGCCGAGGCAGAGCAGCACGAAGATGTTGGCGGCGCCGATGAAGAACCAGGCCAGGTGGTGGGTGAGCCAGTCTCGCAGCGCGCTGAACAGCGGCTCGACCTGGTTCTGCAGGGCCAGGGCCAGCACCACGAAGATCACCGCGACCAACGCGGAGATGGTGAAGACCTTGCCGTGGATATCCATCGAGAAGATGAACTTGCCCTGGATGTTGTCCTGGCCGATGACGTAGTCGGTGTCGATCAGGTTGGCCTCGCCGGTCGGTGCCGGGATGCCGTCGGAAGTTTCCGCTGCGGGTGGCGGGGTCATGTCATGCGAAGGGACGTTTCCCATGTGGCGTGCTCCTTGATGCGTTTGACTCGCTGAACGAGCGTGAACAGGACGGTGTGCCCTCCTCAAGTAAAGACGACCCACCTTGGGTCGAACCAGCAAGGGTAACAGATGAAACCGGCTCATGCGGGAAACAACCTGTATGAAAACGGCAAATACAGTTCCCTGCGCGCCCCCTGCCATTCGCCGGGCGGCCATGGCACGATGACCGACGAACGACGTGCAGCGCCCGCGGTCGGCTGGGTACGGCCCCGGCAACGAGGAAGTCCATGGATTTCGGCATCCCCCACCTGTTCGCCTGGCTGATCGCCGCGATCCACGGCCTCGGCGTGCTGGTCGCGATCCACGCGGTGCTGACCGTGCGCACCGCGCAGGGCGCCCTGGCCTGGGGCCTGTCGCTGTTCTTCATGCCCTACCTGACGCTGCTGCCCTACCTGATCTTCGGCCGCAGCCGCTTCGACGCCTACGTCAAGGCGCGGCGCCAGGCCGATGCCGAGATGCACCACGCGGTGGCCGCGCAGGACTGGCGGCCCTGGGTCGAGGAGGCCAAGGCCGCCAGCCAGATGCCGGCCTATCGGCGCCTGCCCGCGCTGCCGCGGCTGTCGCCGATGCCCAGCCTGACCGGCAACCGGGTGCGCCTGCTGATCGACGGCGACGCCACCTTCACCGCGCTGTTCGCCGCGCTGCAGGGCGCGCAACGGGTGATCCTGCTGCAGTTCTTCATCATCCGCGACGACAGCCTGGGCCAGCGTTTGCGCGAGGTGCTGCTGGCCCGCGCCGCCGCCGGGGTGCGGGTGCATGTGTTGTACGACGGCATCGGCAGCCATGCCCTGCCGCGCGCCTTTATCGATGCGCTGCGCGCCGGCGGCGTGCAGATCCACGCCTTCCCCACGCGCAGCGGGCTGTACAACCGCTTCCAGCTGAATTTCCGCAACCACCGCAAGATCGTCGTGGTCGATGGCGAGATCGGCTTTCTCGGCGGGCTCAACGTCGGCGTCGAGTACCTCGGCCAGGTGCCGCCGCTGGCGCCCTGGCGCGATACCCACGTGGAGGTGCGCGGCCCGGTGGTGGCCAGCCTGCAGGAGGCCTTCGCCGAGGACTGGTTCTGGGCCTGCCGGCAACTGCCGCCATTGTTGCTGCCGAGCCGCCAGGAGCAGCCGGGGGTGCTCTGCCAGGTGGTCACCAGCGGCCCGGCCGACCCGCAGGAGACCTGCTCGCTGCTGTTCGTCGAGGCGATCAACGCGGCGCGGCAACGGGTCTGGCTGAGCAGCCCCTACTTCATCCCGGACGAGGCGGTATCCGCCGCGCTGCGCCTGGCGGTGCTGCGCGGCGTGGACGTGCGCCTGCTGCTGCCGTCGCGCCCCGACCATCGCGTGGTCTACGCCGCCTCCAGCCTGTACGCCTTCGAGGCGCTGCGCGCCGGGCTGCGGGTGTTCCGCTACCAGCCGGGTTTCCTCCACCAGAAGGCGCTGCTGATCGACAGCGACATCTGCCTGCTGGGCAGCGCCAACCTCGACAACCGTTCGTTCCGCCTTAACTTCGAGGCCACCCTGGTGACCCTGGACGAAGGGTTCGCCGAGCAGGTCGCGGAAATGCTCGAGGCCGACTTCGCCTGCTCGCGCGAACTGCTGCCGGCCGACCGGCGCAACCTGCATCGCCTGCAGCAGCTGGCGATGCGCGTGGCGCGGCTGATTTCACCGATTCTGTGAGCGGTCACTATAGTGATTGCGTATTGATGGCGCGCCGCGTTCGGCGCCGACGGGGGGCCTTGCGATGAAGAGACTGTCCTGGCTGCTGTTGTGCCTCGGCCTGCTGGCCTGCCCGGTGGTGGCCCAGCAGGAGGTGCGCGTCGGCGTCGAGCTGCAGCCCTACCGGCCCTACTCCGATGTGCGGGACGGCGTCTACCAGGGCTACGGCCGCGAGCTGCTGGACGCCTTCGCCCGCCACCAGGGCTACCACTTCGTTTACGTGCCGCTGCCGGTGCGGCGGCTGCTCAACGACTTCCTCGGCGGCCGGGTCGATCTGAAGTTTCCCGATCACCCGCAATGGAACGCCGAGCAGAAGGCCGGCCACACCGTGCGCTACAGCCAACCGGCGGCGCCCTACGTGGACGGCGTGCTGGTCAAGCCGGAGCACCTCGGCCGGGGCCTGGCGCGCATCCGCCTGCTCGGCACGCAGAACGGCTTCACGCCCTGGCCCTATCTGGACGAGATCCACAGCGGCCGCCTGCAGCTGATCCAGGCCAGCCAGATCGACTCGCTGCTGCGCATGGCGCTGGGCGAGCGGGTCGATGCCGTCTACCTCAATCCGCAGGTGGTGGCCCACCACCTGCGCGAGATGCAGCTGCCCGCCGGAACCCTGGCGTTCGATTCGCAGCTGCCGCACGTGGAGGATCACTACTACGTGTCGAGCATCCAGCGGCCGCAGCTGATCGACGAGTTCGACCGCTTTCTCCGCGAGCAGGCGGCGCTGGTGGCGCAGATCCGCCTACGCCACGGCCTGTGAAACGCCGACGCCGCGCCGCTCGGCGAGCACCCGCGAGCGGCGCTTCTTCGCCCAGATCACCAGCCCGGTCAGCGACAGCCCGGCCACCGCCAGGCCGAGCAGGGAAACCAGGATGCGCCCCGGCAGGCCGATGATGCGCCCCGAATGCAGCGGGAACTGCGCCTGCAGGAAGATATCGCCGGCGCTGCCGCTGCCCGGCACATGCGCCCCGGCCAGCTCGCCGCTGCGGCTGTCGACGTAGATCCAGGGATTGCCCAGGCCAGCCTCGCCGTGATCCTCGCCCGGCTCATGGAAACCGACGCCGTAGACGCCGAACTCGGCCGAGTGGAACAGCGCGCCGGCCGGCGCCTGCCAGCCCAGCCGGCGCGCCTCGGCAGCGGCGATGGCGATGGCCTGGCGCCGATCGATCGCGGGCAGGATCTGCTCATCCAGGGTCACCGGCGTGCGGCTGGCGAACGGGCTCGGCGTCAGCGGCGAGAACAGCTCGACCAACGGCCGGACCACCTGGCGTTCCAGGTTCATCGACACCGAGGTGACGGCCAGCACCAGCAGCAGCAGCCAGATCCATACGCCGCCGGAACGGTGCAGATCGAAGTTCAGCTTGTAGCCGCCCTGGCGCCAGCGGAAGGCGAACGACTTGCGCCAGCTGCGCCCGTTGGGGAAGGACAGCCACAGCGCCACCAGGCAGTCCAGGCACCAGACGATGGCGACGATGCCGAACAGCAGCACGCCCAGTTCGATGCCGAAGCCATCGGGGATATGCAGGCTGTAGTGCAGCTTGTAGAGGAACGGCAGCAGGTTCTCCCGACTCAGGGAGATCGCCCCCCACTCGCGCTGCCCCTGGATATCACCCGTGGCCGGGTCGATGCCGAGCTGATTGAAGCCCAGCTCGTAGGCCTTGCCGGTGGCCGGGTCGATACGCGGGTCGACGAAGATGCCCAGGGCATGGCCAGGCTCGAGCGCCAGCGGCATGAAGCTCACCTGCAGGCGCGGATCGCGCGCCTCCAGCGCGTCCACCAGGCGCAGCGGGTCCTGCGCCTGCCCTTCGCTTTGCGCATCGAACAGCTGCGGGTTGAGCCATTCGTCCAGCTCGTGATCCCAGGAGATCACCGCGCCGGTCAGGCCGGCGACGAACAGGAACAGGGCGATGAACAGGCCGCACCAGCGGTGCAGCAGAACCAGGGCGGAGCGCATGGCAAAGTCTCTTCGGCAAAAAGCGCGGCCGCCTCAGGGGCGGCCGGTGAGGGTCAGTACTTCCAGCTCACACTCATGCTGGCGTTGCGTGGGGCCGCGTAGTAGGCCTGGGTCCAGTACAGGCTGGTCAGGTACTTCTCGTCGGTGAGGTTGTTGAGGTTGGCGGAAACGGTCCAGTTCGGGTCGATGTCGTAGCTGGCCATCAGGTTGACCACCGCATAGGCATCCTGCTCGGCGATACCGTTGTACACCTCGTCCTGCCAGTTCAGGCTGGCGCCGACCTTGAGCTGTTCGAGGCCCGGTACGCGGTAGGTGGTGGCGGCCTTGAACATGTGCTTGGGCGAGTAGGTCACCGCATGGTCGTCGTTGGCATCGGTGATGTCGACGAAGGTGTAGCCGGCCATGGCCTGCAGGCCCGGCAGCAGCTCGCCGGAGATCTCCAGCTCGTAGCCCTCGCTGGTCAGGCCCTCCACCGCTCGGTAGTAACTGCGCCCGCCGACCATGCCGGCCATCTCGGCGACGTTGTCCTGCTCGGTGCGGAACACCGCCAGCGCCAGGTTGACCCGGTCGTCGAACAGCTCGCCCTTGATCCCCGCCTCGTAGTTCACCCCCTCCACCGGCGCCAGGCGCGAACCGCTGGCATCGGTCTCGGTCTGCGGGTCGAAGACCTCGGTGTAGCTGGCGTAGACCGAGTACTGCTCGGTGAGATCGAAGACCACACCGGCATAGGGCACCACCTCGCCGCTGTACTTGGTGGTCTTGTCGCTGCCGTAGTTGCCGCCGCTGCTCTCCACATCCACCACGCGTGCGCCGGTGATCAGACTCAGGCGGTCGGTCAGGCTCCAGCGCGCGGCGCCGTAGAAGCTCTGCATGCGGTCGGTGAAGTCGCTGCCGTTGCTGCCGGCATCGTTCAGCGGCTTGCCGATATTGCCGCTCCAGTCCTCCAGCGGCGGCAGGGCGGTGCCGGTGGTGGTGTCGTACCAGGAGATGTCCTCCAGCTCCGAACGCGACCAGCTGGCGCCGAGCACCGCATCGTGCTGGCGGCCGCCCAGGGCGAAGGCGCCGTTGAGCTGCAGGTCGCCGATCAGCTGGCGGTTCTCGTCCTGGTACTCGGACGGGTAGCTGAACAGGCCGAGGCCGCTGTCGCGGTCCGGCGTGCCGTAGACATAGAACAGCGAACCATCGCCTTCCTTCTTCACGTGGGTGACCACGGCCTTGGCCTGCCAGCCGTTGCCCAGGTCGTGGGCCAGCTCGGCGAAGGTGCGGTTCTCCTGCACGTCCCAGTAGGCCCAGTCGGCCGAGGTGCTGGTGGAACGCGAGTAGTCGGTCTTCGAACCGTCGCTGAAGTTGAGCGGCAGGGCGCCCCACAGCGGCGAGTTGGAATCGCTCTTCTGCAGGGTGTGGCCGATGCTGAACAGGGTCGAGTCGCTCAGGTCGAACTCCAGCACACCGTGGAAGACGTTCTTCTCGCGCGAGTAGCGGTCCAGGTAAGAGTTCTTGTTCTCGTGGGCGTAGACCGCGCGGCCACGGATATTGCCGGCGGCGGTCAACGCGCCGGAGACGTCGGCGTCGATGCGCCGCTTATCCCAGGAGCCGCCGGTCAGGTCGATGCGCGCCTGCGGCGTGGCGGTCGGGCGCTTGCGCACGAAATTGATGGTGGCCGAGGGGTTGCCGGTGCCGGACATAAGGCCGTTGGCGCCGCGGATCACTTCGACGCGCTCGAACACCGCGGTGTCGATGTCGCCCTCGACGTTGCCGTAGACGAAGGGAATACCGATGCCGTCGTACTGGAAGTTGGTGATGTCGAAGCCGCGGGCGGTGTAGTAGGTGCGGTCGGTCTCGACCTCCTGCACCTGGATGCCGGTGGCCATCTTCAGCGCGTCGTTGACGCTGTCGAGGTGGAAGTCGTCGAGCTGGGCGCGGGTCAGGGTGGAGATCGACTGCGGGGTCTGCCGCGGGGTCAGGTCCAGCTTGGTGGCGGCGCTGCTGGGCGTGGACCGGTAGCTGTCGACGGCGCTCTCATCGGCGCTGCCGACCACGGTCTGGGCATCCAGTTCGAGCTGCTCCTGCTCGGCGGCCAGGGCCTGGTTGAAACTGCAGGCGGCCGCAATCGCCACGGCCAGGCGGGTTTTTCTGCTGAACAAGGGACTTCTCCTGATGCGCTGTCGATGGCCGCGATGCGTCCCTTTGCAGCCGGTGCCTCCCTGGCGCTGCACCTGCACCAAGGCAAATGCTAATGATTATCGACAGAATTCTGCAGTCAGGCCCCCGTTTAGTCAATAGCAATTATTTTCATTTGCTGTAGCGTATCAATTGCGCCGCAAGGTGCCGCAGTCGGCCGCCACCCAGCGCGCGCGACTCTCCATGCTGCTTGGCTGGCCGTTGTAGGTGCCGCTGACCTTGGTGGTGAACTCCGTGTCGCTGATGAACCGGGTTTCCCCCTCGCCCTGGGCGTCGGGGCAGTTGAAGCGGAACTTCCAGCGCTGCTCGCTGCGCTCGAGGATCTCGTTGCTGCAACCGGATTCCGGGTCGTGCAGGGGGATTTCCTTGGCCGCGATCTGCTCGGCGGTCAGGCACATCTGCACGCCGCCGGCGCCGAGCTTGATGCCCTGTTCGGCGAGCATGCCCTCCATCATCTGCCGCTGCTCGGCCGGCAGGTTGTTCATCTGCTCGAGCATCTGTTCCATGCCGGGCATGGCCTGGCCGCCCATCTGCATGTTGTGCGAGCTGACTTCCCAGACCCCGGGGCGAATATCCAGGGCGCTGGCCATAACGGGGGACAGACAGAGGGCGAGAGACAGGACGGAACGAGAGAGGATGCGCATGACGGGTCTCCTGTACGAATGGTTGGCCAAGCCTATTGAACCGGCGGGCACCGGAGCACCACGCCGCCGCGCCTGTAGGAGCCGCACCCCGCGGCGAACGTTACGGCTCAGGCGAACCTGGGCCTTGGCTCCGTCTGAGTCAACTGTTGCGCAGCTGTGGGCGCGGCGGGCGGCGATCCGATCTATCCGCGAATGAATTCGCTCCTACGGAAGCCCGGTCGGCGCATCAACAACTAACGGGGACATAGCCTAGAACTTCGCCCCGGGACGGGGCTCCTACAGTGTCTCTGCCAATCTAGCCGTCATTTCCCGCCAGTTCTACGTTAGCCGCCTGTTCCGCTTGCCGGTCGATTGGTTGGGTTGCGGCGTGGCGCCATGCGCTCCATCGCCGGGTGAGTCGCAGGCCACAGACGAACAAAACCCCCATCGGCCTGCGCCAAATGGGGGTTCTCTTCACTTTCGCCGGCGCTTGTGGCGCCGGGAGCCTGGTTCGCTATGGCCAACCTAGTCCGCGTCGGACGCGGTGGAGCCCGGCTCGCAGCTCCAGAGTTCCAGCGCCGGCTGGCTCGCTTGTGGCGGGCCGAGCCAGTCGCTCAACGGGCGACAACGCTGGTCGATGCACAGTTGGTAATCCCCGGCCTCGGGCGTACGCCCGACTCGCAGGGGTTGCAAGGGCGCAAGCTGGCGTCGGTAGTGCCAGCTGCCATTGCGCAGTTCGGCGCCGTCGGGAATCTCCATCCCGGCGCCGGAACCCTTGACCCGCGCCTCGCCGAGGACCAGGCCCTCGGCGGTCACAAGGTAATCCTCTTCCCAGCGGATCTTCTCGATGGTGTGCGTCCAGGCCAGGGTGAAGGCCGGCACGGGCAGCTCTGCCCATACCACGCCGGCCAGCCCCAGGCACAGGCCGATCACGCCGTGGCCGCCTGGGCGCGACGGGCGCGCCAGAGGTGCTGGCCGATGAACAGGGCGCTGAGGGCGAAGCCGATCTCGTCGCTGATCGGCGTGGCCAGGATCAGACTGGCGCCGGCAGCGAAGCCCAGGGCACGTTCCCACCAGGACAGCTTGGCCTGCAGGAAGCCGGTGAACACCGCGCCGAACAGGCCGATGGCCAGCGCCGCCTTGAACAACACGTAGAAGGTCGCCAGCAGGCTGTCGCCCTGCAGCATCAGCGCCGGCGCGTAGACCGCCATGAACGGCACGACGAAGCCGGCGATGGCGATGCGCACCGCCCACAGGCTGATCTTCAGGCCGCGCTCCTTGGCGATCGGCGCGGCGGCGAAGCAGGCCAGCGCCACCGGCGGAGTGAGGTCGGCCATGATGCCGAAGTAGAAGACGAACATGTGCGAGACGATCAGCGGCACGCCCAGCTCCAGCAGCGCCGGCGCGGCGATCGAGCTGGTGATGATGTAGTTGGGGATGGTCGGGATGCCCATGCCCAGCACCAGGCAGGTGAGCATGGTCAGCACCAGCGAGAGGAACAGGTTGTCCTGGCCAATGGCGAGGATGTAGCCGGCGAAGGTGGAGGCCACCCCGGTCAGCGACACCACGCCGATGATCACCCCGACCAGGGCGCAGGCGATGCCCACCGGCACCGCGTGGCGGGCGCCCTCGACCAGCGCGTGCAGGCACAGGGTCAGGGTCTCGCGGCCGCCCTTGACGAACCAGCAGGCCGCCACCAGCAGGCCGATGACGCCGAACACCACGCCGATGCCGAGCTGGAAGAAGCCGGCGCAGAGCACGCCGAGGGCGATCCAGAAGGCGAAGCGCATGACCTTGGACGACACCTGCAGGATGATCGCCGAGCCGAGGATGACCATCGCGGTCAGCGCCAGGCCGACGGTGCCGGAGAACAGCGGGGTGCGTCCGGAGAACAGCAGGTAGATGAGGATGAACAGCGGGATCAGCAGGAACCAGCGCTCGCGCACGGCCTTCCACGGGTTCGGGCATTCGTCCTTGGGCAGGCCCTTGAGGTCGGCGCGCCTGGCCTCCAGGTGGACCATCCAGAACACCGAGCCGAAATACAGCAACGCCGGGATCAGCGCCGCCTTGGCCACCTCGAAGAACGGCACGTTGATGGTCTCGGCCATGATGAAGGCCACCGCGCCCATGATCGGCGGCATGATCTGGCTGCCCATCGACGAGGTCGCCTCGACTCCGCCGGCGAAGGCCGGGCGGTAGCCGAAGCGCTTCATCAGCGGGATGGTGAACTGGCCGGTGGTGACCACGTTGGCCACGCCGGAGCCGGTAATGGTGCCCATCAGCGCCGAGGACACCACCGATACCTTGGCCGGGCCGCCCAGCTTGTGGCCGAACAGGCCCATGGCGAAATCGGTGAACAGCTTGATCATCCCGGCCTGCTCGAGGAAGGCGCCGAACAGGATGAACAGGAAGATGTAGGTAGCCGACACGTAGGTCGGCGTGCCGTAGAAGCCCTCGGTGCCGAACGCCAGCTGATTGACCATCTGGTCCAGGGCGTAGCCGCGGTGGGCCAGGTCGCCCGGCAGGTACTGGCCGAGCATGCCGTAGGCGAGAAACAGCGCGCAGATGATCGGCAGGGCGATGCCCATGACCCGCCGCGCGGCCTCGAACACCAGCACGATCAGGGTCAGGCCGATCAGCATGTCGGTCGTGGTCAGGTCGCCCGAACGCTGGATCAGGTCCGCCTCGAAGTACCACTGGTAGCCAGCCGTGGCCATGCCGGCCAGGCCCAGCAGCCAGGCCAGCGGCTGCCAGGGACGCTTGATGCCGAAGGCCGGGATGCTGATGAACACCACCAGCAGCAGGAAGCCGACGTGCACGGCGCGCAGCACCTGGGTCGACACCGGGTGGAAGGCCGCGGTGACGATCTGGAAGATGGAAAACAGCAGCGCGACGGCGAAGAGCGCCTTCGGCCAGTCGGACGGGCTGGCGCCCAGGCCCTGATTCTGCTCACTCATGGAGTGCAAACCTCGTGACTACTTCGATTGCGGTGACAGACTCGCCAACAAAACCCACCGCCTGTGAACGCCGGTTTTATTCGCGATTCTGCGGCGGTCCGCGGGGCCGCAGCCCCGCGGACGTCTTGCATCAGAGCGCGCCGGCTTCCTTGTAGAAGCGCTCGGCACCCGGGTGCAGCGGGATCGGCAGGTTCTTGGCGGCGGTCTCCAGCTTGATGTCCTTGGCGGCCGAATGGGCGGTACCCAGACGCTCGAGGTTGTCGAACATCAGCTTGGTCATCTGGTAGGCCACCTCGTCGGAGACGCCTTCGTGGCTGACCAGAATGTTGGTGATGGCCACGGTGGGCACGTCGGCGTCCTGGCCGTCGTAGGTGCCGGCCGGGATGGTGGCGGCCTGGTAGGCGGCGTTGCCGATCTTCGCGGTGACCTCGGCCGGGATGGCGACGAAGTCGATCTTCATGGTCGAGGCCAGGTCGCGGATGGCGGCCATGCCCAGGCCCGAGGACTGCAGGGTGGCGTCGAGCTGGCGGTTCTTGATCAGCTCGACCGACTCGGCGTAGGGCAGAAACTCGACCTTGCCCATGTCCTCGTAGGTCAGGCCGGCGGCGGCGAAGATGGCGCGGGCGTTGAGCTCGGTGCCGGACTTCGGCGCGCCGACGGAGATGCGCTTGCCCTTGAGGTCGTCCAGGGTCTTGATGCCGGATTCGGCGTTGGCGACGATCTGGATGTAGTTCGGGTAGGTGCCGGCGATGGCCCGCAGTTTCTTCAACGGCGCCTTGAAGCCGGCGTCTTCCACGCCGTTCCAGGCGTCGGCCACCGAGTCGCCGAGGGCGAAGGCCAGTTCGCCGCGGCCGGCCTGCAGCAGGTTGAGGTTCTCCACCGACGCCTTGGTCGCCTGCACCGAGGTCTTGGCGCCGTCGATGCCGTTGCCGTACAGCTGCGACAGGGCCACGCCGATCGGGTAGTAGACGCCGCTGGTGCCGCCGGTCAGCACGTTGATGAAGGTCGGTGCGGCGAGCACCGCGGTGCTGGCAGTGATGGCCGCGGCAGCGGCGAACAGGCTGAGTTTCTTGGTCAGTCGCATGGAAGTATCTCCGTCGTTGTTATGGCTTTATGCAGAGTTTCACTCTAGACGATGCCCACCGCGGCAAGGCGGCGGGCGTCGTCCGCTGTGCGCGATCAGCGGCGCGGGATGCAGCGTCGGACAAGGGCCGCGACAGGCGCGGTCGAGAGGCGGCCCATGCACGGCGGCATGGCGCGGAAGGCTTGGCAGTTCATGGGCAGACCTCTTGTCGTTGTTATGGTCGCCGCGGCGGCAGGCTGCCGGGCGACTGAAACAGTCATAGCAGATGCCGTGCCAGCGCCGGAAAGGCCCGAGATAGAGGGGTTCTAGCGAAGTACAGGGACGCCTTTGAGCGGTAAACCGCCGACCCCGACGCGGCCGTCGGCAAAAATCCGCCTATCGGACTGCGACTGGTGCAGCGATGCTGTCGAAGGACACCGCTTGCGGGCGATTGGCGTTTCAAGGATCGCCGGCAAGCCGGCTCCTACGGGGCGTGGGTCATTCCTCGCCGCCGGGCAGATAGTCGCCGCGCGCCAGACCGTGGCGCTGCATCTTCTCGTTGAGGGTACGCCGCGGCAGCTGCAGCATCTCCATCACCGCGGCGATATTGCCCTGGCACTGCAGCAGGGCGTTGTGCAGGCACTGCGCCTCGAAGGCCTCCATCTGCTGGGCCAGCGCCTGGCCGGCGAAGCGCTCGGCCGGCGGCGGGCTGGACAGACCGAGGGCATGGCGCTCGGCGGCGTTGATCAGCTCGCGCACGTTGCCCGGCCAGTCGTGGCTGAGCAGCCGCGCCAGCTCGCTGGGGGCCAGCGGCGGCGCCTCGCGGCCATGACGCCGCGCCGCCTCCTGGGCGAAGTGCTCGAACAGCAGCGGGATGTCTTCGCGGCGTTCGCGCAGCGGCGGGATCTGCAGGGTGGCGACGTTGAGACGGTAGAACAGGTCCTCGCGAAAACGCCCGGCCTTCACTTCATCGAGCAGATCCGGCTTGGCCGCGCTGATCACCCGCAGGTCGACCTCGATGCTCCTGTTCGACCCAAGGCGCTCCAGGGTCTTCTCCTGCAGCACGCGCAGCAGCTTGACCTGCTGCGCCAGCGGCAGGCTCTCCACCTCGTCGAGGAACAGGGTGCCGCCGTCGGCGTGCTCGATACGGCCGATGCGCTTGGCCTGGGCGCCGGTGAAGGCGCCGCTCTCGTGGCCGAACAGCTCGCTCTCGAAGATGGTCTCGGGGATCGCCGCGCAGTTCAGCGCGACGAAGGCCTTGCCGGCGCGCGGGCTGAAGTCGTGCAGGCAGCGCGCCACGCGCTCCTTGCCGCTGCCGGTCTCGCCGCGGATCAGCACGTTGACCGAGGTGCCGGCCAGTTCGAGGATCTGCCGGTGCAGGTTCTCCATCGGCCGCGAGATGCCGATCAGCTGGCTCTCGATGCGGCCCTTGTCCGCCACCTGCTGGCGCAGCAGGCGGTTCTCGCAGACCAGGCGGCGCTTGTCGAGGGCGCGACGCACGCTGTCGAGCAGGCGCTCGGGGGTGAAGGGTTTCTCGATGAAGTCGTAGGCGCCCTGGCGCAGCGCCTGTACCGCCATCGGCACGTCGCCATGGCCGGTGACCAGGATCACCGGCAGGTCGCGGTCCAGTTCGACCAGGCGCTCGAGCAGTTGCAGGCCATCGCTGCCGGGCATGCGCACATCGCTGACGACGATGCCGGGGAAGTCGCGATCGACCAGCGCCAGGGCCTCGGCCGCGCTGGCGCAGCTGCGCACGGTGAAACCGGACAGCTCCAGCCACTGCTGCACCGCGTCGCGAATCGCCGCCTCGTCGTCGACCACTATCACCTGAGCGTTCATGGCACCTCCTCTGAAAAACGGCGGCAGTGTAGCCCGGATGAAATCCGGGGAAACAACCCTTGATGAGATCATCGTCAAACCGCGACCCGGATTGCATCCGGACTACGCCGATCCGTCGTGGGAGGGGCTTCAGCCGCGACGGGAGCCCCTGTGTTTCGCGGCCAAAGCCCCTCCCACGAGGTTTTTACCGGGCTATGTCCCAGTCTTGTGGTGCACGGTGTCGATGCTTTTCGTAGGAGCCGCGCCCCGCGGCGAATGCTGTGCGCACCGCCGCTTGTGCGCAATGGCCGCAATCGTTTCGCCCCGAGGCGGGGCTCCTACGCTGTGTTCGCGGGTTCCTTCAGGTGCTGTGTCGTGCCCTGCCAACGGCTGCAACAGCCAATTGGGACATAGCCTTTTACCGCGCCGCCGGCAATCTCAGGGTGAACAGCGCGCCGCGCTCGCCATTGCTGGCCTGCAGGCTGCCGCCCAGGTCGCGGACGATGCCGTAGGACACCGCCAGCCCCAACCCCAACCCCTGGCCCACCGGCTTGGTGGTGAAGAACGGCTCGAACACCCGATCCAGCGCGTCCTCGGCGATGCCGCCGCCGCTGTCTTCGACGCTCAGCAGGCAGCTGTCGCCCTCGCGGGCGATGTGCACGTCGAGCCGCCGCACCTCGCTGTCGGTCATGGCATCGAGGGCGTTGTGCAGCAGGTTTAGGATCACCTGCTCGACACGAATCGCATCGCCGAGCACCTGCGCCTCGTCATCGATGCAGGTGCGCAGCTCCACCTGCTCGCTGCGCATGCGCGGCGCCAGCAGCTGCAGCGCCTGTTCCAGCACGTCGCCCAGGCACAGGCGTTCGCTGAGCCCGGCCGGGGTCTTGCGGGCGAAGGTCTTCAGGTGGCCGGTCAGCGCCGCCATGCGCTGCAGCAGGCCATCGATGCGCTGCAGGCCCTCGCGCACCGCCTCGGGGCGGCCGCTGTCGAGGAGCAGGCGCAGGCTGCCGAGCTGCATCTGCAGGGCGGTCAGCGGCTGGTTGATCTCGTGCGCCAGGGCCGCCGACATCTGCCCCAGGGCGGCCATCTTGGCGGCGTGCACCAGGCCGTCCTGGGCCTCGCGCAGCTCGGCGGTGCGCAGCTCCACCTCGCGCTCCAGGCGCTCGCGGATGCCGGCCTGCAGGCGCTGGTTCTTGCGCCGCTGGGCGAGGAACAGCAGGAGGAAGGCCAGGGTCATCCACACCCCGGCGGCGGCCAGGCGGTAGCTGCGCACGCTGTCGGCCAGCCCGGACGGCTCGCCGAGCAGGTGCAGGGTCCAGCCCTCCTCGGGCATGGCCAGGCGCTGCCAGAGGTAGTCGCGGCTGCCGTCGGGGCCGTCCACCCGCGCCCATTGGGTGTCCGCATCGATGTGCCGGTGGACCTGCTGCGCCAGCGGCTGCAGCGCCTGTTCGGCGTACTTGCGCACCTCCACCAGTTCGGCGCGCGCCTGCTCGTCCAGCGCCTGCAGGGCGCGGAAGCGCCAGGCCGGCTTGCTGCTGAGAATCACCACCTGGTAGCTGTCGGCCACCAGCAGCACGCCGGGCTGGTCGACCCATTCGCGCTGCAGGTCTTCCAGCTCCAGCTTGACCACCAGTACGCCGAGCAGCGTGCCGTCGTCGTCACGCACCGCATGGGAGAGGAAGTAGCCGGGGATGCCGGTGGTCACGCCGACCGCGAAGTAGCGCGCGCCCTCGTCGCGCAGGGCGTCCTGGAAGTAGGGGCGGAAGGCGTAGTTGTTGCCGACGAAGCTGCTCCAGTCGCGCCAGTTGCTGGCCACCAGGGCCTCGCCACGGGCATCGAGCAGATACAGCACGGTGGAGCCGGCGGCGGCGTTGAGCCGCTCCAGGCGCAGGTTGAGCGCCTGGCGCAGCTGGCGGTCCTGCGGCGCGCGCAGCAGGCTCTTGATATCGCTGTCCAGCGCCAGCACCTCGGGCACCGAGCTGAAGCGCTCGACCAGGGTGCGGATCGACTGGGCGTAGAGCTGCAGCTGGCCGCGCGCCTCGAGGCTGCGCTCGGCCCAGGCGCGCTGCTCGGCGTAGCGCCCACCCAGCCAGACGGCGAGCAGCAGGCCGGCGAGAATCGCCAGGACGGTGAACAGGACGCGGTAGCGGTGCTGCGGCGGCAGGGGCATGGGCGGCTCGAACGACGGAGTCGGGCGGCATCTTACTCCAGCAGGTTCTCAGCGATAGAGGTCGGCACGCGTCCAGGGCAGGTCATGGCTGCCGTCCTCGCGCGGCTTCACCGCGAGAATCTGGTGCAGGTTCATCCAGCCGTGCTGGAAGCCATAGGCGCAGCCGGCCAGGTACAGCCGCCAGATGCGCAGGGATTTTTCCGGCACCCATTGCGCGGCCTTGTCCAGTTGCCGCTCCAGACCCTCGCTCCACAGCCGCAGGGTGCGCGCGTAGTGCAGGCGCAGGCTCTCGACGTCGACGATCTCCAGCCCGGCGTCGCTGATCGCGCTGCTGATGGTAACCAGGTGCGGCAGCTCGCCCTGAGGGAACACGTAGCGGTCGATGAACTCGCCGGCGCCGCGCGCCACCGGGCGGCCGTCGGTGAAGCGCGCGGTGATGCCGTGGTTCATCACCAGGCCGCCGGCCTTCACCGCGCCGAACAGGCGCTGGCAGTACAGCGCCAGGTTGGCGTGGCCGACGTGCTCGAACATGCCGACGCTGACCACCTTGTCGAAGCGGCCGTCCTGCGGCAGGTCGCGATAGTCCAGCAGTTGCAGCTCGACCCTGTCGGCCAGGCCCTCCTCGACCACCCGCTGGCGACCGAGTTCCAGCTGCGCCTGGCTCAGGGTGATGCCGAACACCCGGGCGCCGAATTCGCGCGCGGCGAAACGCGCCAGGCCGCCCCAGCCGCAGCCGACGTCGAGCAGCTTGTCGCCGGGTTGCAGGCGCAGCTTGCGGCACAGGTGGCGCAGCTTGGCCTGCTGGGCCTGGTCGAGATCCTCCTCGCCGGTCTCGAAGTAGGCACAGGAGTAGACCATGTCGCGGTCCAGCCAGAGGCGGTAGAAGTCGTTGGACAGGTCGTAGTGGTAGCTGATGGCAGCGGCGTCGCTGTGCTTGTCGTGGCTGGTGCGCAGCTCCACCGGTGCGGCGTGGTCGCCGAGCAACGCGCTGGTCAGCGCATCGCCCACCGCGATGACCTGATCGATCGGCCCTTCCAGATCGATGCGCCCCTCGACGTAGGCGCCGCCGAGCGCGTCCAGACTGGGACGGGCCAGCTGGCTGACCAGACTCGGGTCCCTCACCACCAGGGTCACCCGCGGCTGCGGGCCCAGGTCGACCTGCTTGCCGTCCCACAGACGCAGGCGCAACGGCAATTGAAGCTCGCGAAAAACCGCTGGCAGTTGCGCAAGCATGCGAAACCCTCCTACGGATGCATGTGGATAACGTCCAGCCTAGTTCAGATGACTGCGCTGTCAGGCTATGGGTTCAATAGACCAAGCTTAGCAAGCCGTAGCCCCGGTGTTGCCCCGCGGGCCGCAGGGCGCGGGCCTGGCGCTATTTGTCGCGGTCGATGCGCAGCTCCGGCAGCGCCCGCCCGGCGACCAGACGCTCGTCGACCAGGCGGATCACCGCCGCCTCGTCCTTGATGCCGTACCACTCGCCCTGTGGATAAAGGCTCGCGGTCGGCCCCAGGTCACAAGGGAACTGGCACTGGCTGCGGGTGATGTGCACGCCGCCCTCGCACTCCAGCCTGCCCGCGGCCTTGAGCCGCTGGCGCAGGGTTTTCCACAGCCCCAGCGCGCCCTTGCGCGTGCAGCGCGGACCGTTGCACAGCAGCAGGCGCTGGGCGTGCGGCGGGATCTGCGACCAGGCATGTTGCGCCGGCAGCGGCGGCACGTCGCTGCAGGGCAGATGCAGCTCGCGGCGTTCGAGCAGTGCGCCCAGGCCATCGAGCCAGGCGTCTTCCAGCGCCGTGCAGAGCACGAACACCTGCGCGCCATCGCCACGCTCGGCGATGCGCTGGCGCAGCCAGTCGCGGTGCGCGGCATCGGCGCGCGGCTCCAGGTCCACCACCAGCAGCGGGCGCGGCGCCTCATCGATGGCCTGCCAGCAGCCGTCCTGCTCGCTGTCGTGCAGCTGCGCCGCGCCCAGCAGCGTCTCGATCCGCTGGCGCAAGCGCTCGGCCGATGCCCCACGCCCCAGGCCGGGGCCGATAAACAGAATGCGGGCGTAGGGGGCTTGGCTCATCGGGCTCTCCAGAACGGGCCGGCAGTCTAGCAGCCTGTCCTAGCGGTCGGTTACCGATGGTGCCCACGCTCTGCGTGGACACCTGCAGTTGGACGCTGCGCCAGCGTGATGGACGCAGAGCGTCCAGGGCTGAATGCTCACGCTGAGCGTGGGAACGATCGATTCGGCTTGGTAGGAGCCGCGCGCCGCGGCGAATACAGGCGAATGGACAAGGCGAGCTTCGCCCCGGGGCGGGGCTCCTA
Organism: Pseudomonas sp. SP16.1; assembly: GCF_052682975.1. NCBI lineage: Bacteria > Pseudomonadati > Pseudomonadota > Gammaproteobacteria > Pseudomonadales > Pseudomonadaceae > Pseudomonas > Pseudomonas sp. SP16.1. The sequence continues at coordinate 4,535,120 of NZ_JBQYFZ010000001.1, read as the reverse complement.
CAGGTGGGCCTGCAACGCCTCGTACAGTTCGGCCGGCTCGGCGAACTCGCGCGCCACCGTCGGCAACTGCGGCCGGCGCAGCAGCAGCACCGGCAGCCCCAACTCGCGGGCGACCTGCAGCTTCGGTTCGGTGGCGGCGCTGCCGCTGTTCTTGCTCACCAGCACGTCGCACTGGAGGCGGGCGAACAGCGCGCGTTCCTCCTCCAGCGCGAACGGCCCGCGCGCGCCGATCACCTCGGCGCGCGGCGGTGCCGGCTCGGCCTGCAGGCAGCGCACCGTCCAGCGCTGGTGAGCGGGAATCTCGTGCAGGTGCGCCAGCGGCTCGCGCCCGGAGGTGAACAACGGCCGCTCGAACGGCGCCAGCGCGCGGATCAGCGCGTCCCAGCCATCCACCTCGCGCCAGTCGTCGCCGGGGCCTGGCTGCCAGCCGGGGCGACGCAGCGCCCAGCAGGGTACGCCCGCGATCGCGGCGGCGTGGGCGGCGTTGTGGCTGATCTGCGCCGCGTAGGGATGGGTCAGGTCCAGCAGCAGCTCGATGCCTTCGGCGGCGATGAACCTGGCCAGGCCTTCGGCACCGCCGAAACCGCCAACCCGCACGTGGCAGGCCAGATCATCAGGCACCCGACCGAGGCCGGCCAGGCTGTAGAGCGTCTCCGGCCCCAGCCGGCGCGCCAGGCGCAGCGCCTCGGCGGTGCCGCCGAGCAGCAGGAGTCGCGCGCTCACGGCTTGCGCACCGCCAGCAGGGTGATCGGCAGCGCCGCGCGCCAGGTGTCGAAGCCGCCCAGCGGCTGCGCCTGGGCCACCGAGATGCGCAGCAATTCGCCACCGTGCCGTTCACGGAAGGCCACCAGCGCCGCCTCGCTCTGCAGGGTCACGGCATTGGCCAGCAGCCGTCCGCCCGGCTTGAGCGCCGCCCAGCAGGTATCCAGCACGCCGGGCAGGGTGACGCCGCCGCCGATAAAGATCGCATCCGGCGCCGGCAGCCCGGCCAGCGCCTCGGGCGCACGCCCGGCGACCAGTTGCAGGGCGGGCACGCCGAGGGCATCGCGGTTGTGGCGGATATGATCCTGGCGCCCCTCGTTGGCCTCGATGGCGATGGCGCGGCAGGCCGGGTGCGCGCGCAGCCACTCGATGCCGATGGAGCCGCAGCCGGCGCCGACGTCCCACAGCAGCTCGCCGGGCAGCGGCGCCAGGCGCGCCAGGGTCACCGCGCGCACATCGCGCTTGGTCAGCTGGCCGTCATGACGGTAGGCCTCGTCCGGCAGGCCGCAGGTCGGCGGCAGCGGCGTTGCCCCGGCGTCGGCCAGGCAGTCGACAGCCAGCAGGTTGAGATCGGCGCCGCGCGGCAGATTCCAGCTCGCGGCCAGGCCGTCGATACGGCGCTCGTCAGGACCGCCAAGATGTTCCAGCAACGTCAGGCGACTGGCGCCGAAGCCGCGCTCACGCAGCGCCGCGGCGACCTGCGCCGGCGTATCGCCATCGGCGCTCAGCAGCAGCAGGCGCACGCCGGGAAACAGCCGGGCGTTGAGCGTGGCCAGCGGCCGGCCGACCAGCGACAGCACCTCCGCCTCCTGCAACGGCCAGCCCAGGCGCGCCGCCGCCAGCGACACCGAGGACGGCGCCGGCAGCACGCGCAGCTCATCGGCGGCGACCTGCCGCGCCAGGCTGGCGCCGACGCCGTAGAACATCGGGTCGCCACTGGCCAGCACGCACAGCGCCTCGCCGCGCCGGGCCAGCAGCGGCTGGAGGTCGAAGGGGCTCGGCCAGCTTTCCCGCGCGCCGCCGATGCATGGCGGCAGCAGGGCCAGCTGGCGCGGCGCACCGAGGATGCGCGTGGCCGCCAGCAAGGCGCGGCGCGCGGCCTTGCCCAGGCCGGGATAGCCATCTTCGCCGATGCCGACCAGGGTCAACCAGGGTTTCATCCAATCTCCTCGTAGCCGACGGAGCACGTGTCGCGGCGCCGGGCAAAGCGGGCATAATACAGCCTTCGTCGGTGCCCAAGAGCCTGAACAGGTGTCTGCTGCGCGTCGGCCATGCTGCGTTGGAACTGGCTTCGAACTGCTCATTTACTACTCGTAAACTCCGCGTTCTCAGCCACTTCCGCCTTGCCTGGCTCTAGCTCGCTAGCCCCCTGAATCAGGCTCGATAACGGGCCTAAGAGGGAACACGGTAAAACCGTGGCTGCCCCCGCAACTGTAAGCAGCGAGTCCAATGCAATCGGCCACTGGGTAACCGGGAAGGCGCGGCGGACGAAGACCTGTCAGCCAGGAGACCTGCCGACGAACGCTGGTCGCGAGTGCCAACATCGGGCGGGGTGTACCGATGCCATGGAATCCCCCTGTGGGCGGATTTCGCTGGTTCGGTCGCCGCGTCGTTAGCCACAGGTGACCGCTTGCACACCTCCATTCGCCCTTCCGCCTGTCCCGGCCTGCTGCGCATCGTCCCCGCGCTGGACGGTGGCATCTGCCGTATCAAGCTGCCCGGCGGCGTGCTGCGCAGCGCCCAGGCACGGGCCATTGCCGAGGCGGCGCGGCATGGCGCCAGCGGTGTGCTGGAGCTGACCAACCGCAGCAACCTGCAGATCCGCGGCGTGCTGCCCGGTCAGGAAAGCGCGCTGATCGAGGCCCTGCTGAGCGCCGGCCTCGGCCCACGCGTGGCCGCCGCCGACGACGTGCGCAACCTGCTGCTCAGCCCCGCCGCCGGCCTCGACCCGCAGGCGCGGATGGACGTGCGCCCGCTGGCGGCCCAGCTGCTCGACCTGCTGCAGGACAGCGCCGCGCTGCATGCGCTGCCTCCCAAGTTCGCCCTGCAACTGGATGGCGGCGAGGCCCTGGCGATGCGCGAGCATCCGCACGACCTGTGGCTGGCCGCCGAAGACCAACACCACCTGCTGCTGGGCCTGGCCGGCTGCCCGATTGATGCGCCGCTGGCGCGCATCGAGGCGACCCAGGCGCTCGAGCTGGTGCACCAGCTGCTGCTGCTTTTCCTCGAACTGGCCACGCCCGAGCAGTCGCGGATGCGCCAGTTACTGGCACAGATTCCGGCCGCAGAACTGCTGCAGCGCCTGCAGGCGCGTCTGGAGTTTGCCCTGCAGCCGGTGCCGGCCACTCGGCAACCTGCCGCCACCGTCGAGCGCGCGCCGGCTGGGATTTATCCACAGGCGCAACCCGGCCTGTGCATGGTGGCCGCCGGTGCCCGCCTCGGCCGGCTGCATGCCGACCAGCTACTCGCCATCACCGAGCTAAGCGAGGGCTATGGCGACTGCGACCTGCGCCTGACGCCCTGGCAAGGTCTGCTGCTGGGCAATGTCCCCGAAGCCCGCGCCAGTGAGCTGCTGGCTGAGCTGGATCAGCTGGGCCTGCTGACTCAGGCCGACGAGCCGCTGCTCGGCCTGGTCGCCTGCGCCGGTTCGACCGCCTGCGCCCGCGGTCTGGCCGACAGCAAGCAGCACGCCCTGCACCTGGCCGAGCGGCTGCGCGCAAGCCGCGCCCGCCCGCAGGTACACCTCAGCGCCTGTCCGCGCAGTTGCGCCAGCGCCCGTGTGCAGACCTACACATTGCTGGCCAGCACGCCCGACCACTACCAGCTCTACCAACGCACGCCCGCGGCGCCCGGTTTCGGCCGTCTGCTGGCGCCGGCCATGACCATCGACGAGGCCGGCGCCTGGTTCGCCCGCCAACCTTCCGCAGGAACCCCCGATGCTTGATTACATCCGCGACGGCCAGGAAATCTACCGCCGCTCCTTCGCCACCATCCGCGCCGAAGCCGACCTGGACGGCATCCCCGCCGACCTGGAGAAACTCGCCGTACGGGTGATCCACGCCTGCGGCATGGTCGACGTGGTGGAGGATCTGCGCTTCTCCCCCGGTGCCGGCACCGCTGGCCGCGCCGCGTTGCTGGCCGGCGCGCCGATCCTCTGCGATGCGCGCATGGTCGCCGAGGGCATCACCCGCCCGCGCCTGCCGGCGAACAACCAAGTGATCTGCACCCTGCACGACCCCAGCGTGCCGGAGCTGGCCCGCGAACTGGGCAACACCCGCTCGGCGGTGGCCCTGGAGCACTGGCGCGAGCACCTGGAAGGCAGCGTGGTGGTGATCGGCAATGCCCCCACCGCGCTGTTCTACCTGCTGGAGATGCTCGACGCCGGCGCGCCGAAACCGGCGCTGATCATCGGCATGCCAGTGGGTTTTATCGGCGCCGCCGAGTCCAAGGACGCCCTGGCCGCCGACAGCCGCGGTGTGCCCTACGTGATCGTGCGTGGCCGCCGCGGCGGCAGCGCCATGGCGGTGGCCGCGGTCAACGCCCTGGCCTCGGAGGTGGAATGATGGCCGGTCGTCTGCTCGGTCTCGGCGTCGGCCCCGGCGACCCCGAGCTGCTCACCCTCAAGGCCCTGCGTCTGCTGCAAGCGGCGCCGGTGGTGGCCTACTTCGTGGCCAAGGCCAAGCACAACGCCGGCCACGGCGGTAACGCCTTCGGCATCATCGAAGAGCACCTGGACGCGGCGCAGCAACGCCTGCCGCTGGTCTACCCGGTGACCACCGAGAAGCTCGCCCCGCCGCTGTCCTACGAGGAGGTGATCGCCGATTTCTACGACACCTGCGCCGAGCAGATCGCCCGCCTGCTCGACGCCGGCCAGGACGTGGCGGTGATCTGCGAGGGCGACCCGTTCTTCTACGGCTCCTACATGTACCTGCACGACCGCCTGGCCGAGCGCTACGAGGTGGAGGTGGTGCCCGGCGTGTGCTCCATGCTCGGCTGCGCCTCGGTGCTCGGCACGCCGCTGGTGTACCGCAACCAGAGCCTGAGCGTGCTCTCCGGCGTACTGCCGGAAGACGAGCTGGAACAGCGCCTGCGCGATGCCGAGGCGGCCGTGGTGATGAAGCTCGGGCGCAACTTCGACAAGGTCCGCCGCGTGCTGCGCAAGCTCGGCCTGGACGACCGCGCCCACTACGTCGAGCGGGCGACCATGGCCAGCCAGAAGATAGTCGCGCTGGACGAGGTGGAGCCGATGGCGTCGCCGTACTTCTCGATGATTCTGCTGCCCGGGCAGAAATGGCGCGGATAACACCGCCAACGCTGTAGGAGCCGGCTTGCCGGCGATTCATTACAGGCAGATCGCCCGCGAGCGGGCTCCTACGAACATGTCTCGAGGCGAGTAACCCGGAGGCAATTCGGGCCCCCCCATATCGGATTGCAAGGACACTCCATGAATATCCTTATCCTCGGCGCCAGCGCGCTGGCCACTGCACGCCGCGTCCAGGCGCTTTATCCACAGGCGCTGATCCATGGCCTGCGCGGGCGCGCCGATGGTGCCGAGCGCCACTACGACGACTTCGGCGACCATCTGCGCGCCCTCTATCGCGCCGGCCAGCCGCTGCTGGTGCTGTGCGCCGCCGGCATCGTGATTCGCAGCCTGGCCACGCTGCTGGCGGAAAAGGGCACCGAACCACCGGTGCTGGCCCTGGCCGAGGATGGCAGCGCCGTGGTGCCGCTGCTCGGCGGCCTGGCCGGGGTCAACCGCCTGGCCCGCGAACTCGCCGCGCACCTCGGCGTGACGCCAGCGATCACCACCAGCGGCGAGCTGCGCTTCGGCACCTGCCTGCTGGAGCCGCCGGCCGGCTACGCCCTGGCCGACCTGCAGCAGGGCAAGCGCTTCGTCAGCGACCTGCTCGGTGGCGAAAGCGTACGCATCGAAGGCCGGGCGCCCTGGCTGGACGATGCGCAGCTGCCTGTGGATAAGACCGCCTCGCGGGTTATCCACATCACCGCCGAGCAACGTCCGCCCCGCGCCGGGGAACTGCTGATCCACCCGCGCTGCGCCGCCGCGCTGATCGAGCGCCCCGGCGCCGACCTGCCCGCTCGCCTGCAGCAGGCGCTGAGCGATGCCAAGCTGGCGCCGCAGGCACTGGCCGTGCTGCTCGCGGACAGGCGCTGGATGGTCAATAGCGAGCTGCATGCGGCAGCAGCGGAACTGAAGCTGCCGCTGCGTTTTATCCACAGCGACTCCCAGCTGCCGGCCGAATGCCACCGGGGCGACGGCCTGCGCCTGCTGCTGGGCGAGCAGCCGCTGCAGATCGAGCGCCTCGGCCAGCGTCGCGGCCGCCTCAGCGTGGTCGGCCTCGGCCCTGGCGCTGCCGAGCATATGACCCCGGCGGTGCGCCGCGCCCTGGACCAGGCCGAGGACCTGCTCGGCTACGACACCTACCTGAAGATGGCCGGCCCGCTGCGCGCCGATCAATGCGTGCATCCCAGCGACAACCGCGAGGAGCTGCAGCGCGCCGCCCATGCCTTCGAGCTGGCGGCCAGCGGCCGGCGGGTGGCGATGATCTCCTCGGGCGACCCCGGTGTATTCGCCATGGCCGCGGCGGTGATGGAAGCGCTGGAAAGTCCGCTAAACGACGCCTGGCACGGCGTCGAGCTGGAGGTGCTGCCGGGCGTCTCCGCTGCGCTGGCCACCGCCGCCCGCGCCGGCGCGCCGCTGGGCCACGACTTCTGCCTGATCTCCCTGTCGGACAACCTCAAGCCCTGGGCGGTGATCGAGCAGCGCCTGCAGCATGCCGCCGCCGCGGATCTGGCCATGGCCTTCTACAACCCGATCTCCAAGGCCCGGCCGTGGCAGCTCGGTCGCGCCCTGGAGCTGCTGCGCCAGCATCGTGCGCCGCAGACCCTGGTGGTGCTCGGCCGCGATATCGGCCGGCCTGCCGAGGCCCTGCGCAATCTGACCCTCGGCGAGCTGACGGCGGAGATGGTCGACATGCGCACCCTGGTGATCATCGGCTCCAGCCAGACCCGCCGCTTCCCCCGCGCCGACGGCGGCGAATGGGTCTATACGCCGCGCTGGTATCCAGACAGCGCCCGGTGATGACTCTCCTCTGTAGGAGCCTGCTTGCGGGCGATCAGTCGAATCAGGCCGCACCGATCGCCGGCAAGCCGGCTCCGACAAAGCGCGCCGCTGCAAGACCAAGGCGCCAATCGCTGTAGGAGCGCCGCCCCGGCGCGAAGGCGGTTGCGGCCAGCCTGCGACAGGGGCGTCGTCCATGACATTCGCCGCGTGGGCGCGGCTCCCATAGATGAGGGCGGCCTGGCCGAACCCGGCGTGACGCCCGCGTCAGACACCGCCCTGCCGGCGCAACGCCCCCGGCGCCAGGCCGAAACGCTGGCGGAACAGCTTGCCGAGGTGGCTGGCATCACTGACCCCGATCTCGTCGGCGATCTGCGCCAGGCTGTGGCTGGAGTTGAGCAGGCGCCAGCGCACATGCTGCAGGCGCAACTCGTTCCAGTACTCGCGCGCGCTCATGCCCTGGCTGGCGTGGAACAGGCGGTCGAGTTGACGGCGACTGATGCCGACGCTGGCCGCCAGTTGCTCGATGCCGTCGGCGCTGGCCAGGCCGTGGCGCATCAGGGCGATGGCGCGGTCGACGTGGCGCTCGCCGCTCGGCGCCGTGTGCAGCGAGCGCAGCGCATGCTGGCCGCTGCGTGTCTCGTCCACCAGCATGTCGGCCAGGCCCTTGAGCGCCCGCGCCCGGCCACTGCCCTGGGCCAGCAGTTCCACCGCCAGGTCGATCGCGGCCGTGCCGCCGGCACAGGAGATCCGCGCGCCGTCGAGGCAATACAGGCGTTCGCGGGCCAGGCGCAGGTGCGGGAAGCTGGCGCGGAATTCCGTCTCGTGGCGCCAGTGCACCGCCACCCGGTGACCGTCGAGCAGGCCGCAGGCGGCCAGCAGGAAGCTGGCGTTGTCGATCGCCACCAGCTTCACTCCGGCGCGCGCCGCCTGGCGCAGCAGCGACCGGTAGGCCGGCGCCAGCGCGGCGGTGGCCTGCGCGTTGCGCCCGCCGAACAGCACCAGGTAGTCATGCTCGGCCAGGTCGACCTGGTCCGGCGTGGCCTCGATGCGCAGCGCCGCGCCGCTGCTGGACGGCACGTGCCCCGGCTGCAGGCCGAGAATGGTCCAGGCGCAGTAGCGCTGGCGACTGTAGTCCTCGTCGTCGGCGCTGAAGCGCAACTTATCGAGAAAGCCGCCGAACGGCAGCAGGGCGAACTCCGGCAGCGGCAGCAGGAGAAAACGCAGATCGGGGCTTTCGGCCATGGGCTAGTCCAGGATCGACCGGTAGATGACCAGAATCTACCTTATTTGCGCCCCCGCGAGCGCCTAGACTGGCGGCGCATCCACAGGAGCCCCACGATGGCCTTCGATCTCTGGCTGGTCTACTTCGTCGCCACCCTCGGCCTGGCGCTGACCCCCGGCCCCAACAGCCTGCTGGCGCTGACCCATGGCGGCCTGTATGGCGCACGCCATGCGCTGGCCACCATCCTCGGCGGGGTGACCGGCTTCAGCCTGCTGATCGCCCTCGCCATGTTCGGCCTCAGCGCCCTGCTCAAGGCCGCGCCCGGCATTCTGCTGGCGCTGAAATGGCTCGGCGGCGCCTACCTGATCTGGCTCGGCGTGCAGCTGTGGCGAACCCCGGCGCTGCTGCCTGGCCTGGCTGTGGACAACACCCTGCCAGCGGCCGTCAGCCTGTTCCGCCAGGGCCTGCTGTCGGCGGTGGCCAATCCCAAGGTGATCCTGTTCTACGGCGCCTTCCTGCCGCAGTTCCTCGATCCGCAGCGCGGCCTGCTGACGCAGTTCGTGGTGATGGCCGCGACCTTCGCCGCGGTGGAGTTCCTGGTCGAGCTGATCCTGGCGCTGCTGGCCTTTCGCATCCGCCCCTGGCTGCAGCGCGGCGGCCGCGCCTTCAACCGCAGCTGCGGCATGCTGTTCGTGCTGCTCGGCCTGGCCCTGCCGATCGCCCGCTAGGGTGCTGCCGCAGAGCGATTGAGGCGGGCACCGCGATTCGGGTGTGCCGCTTGGCGGTGCGCACGGCGCACCCTACAGAACCGCGAGACGACTCACTCGGGCTGGTGGCAGACCACGCACAGCTTGTTGCCGTCCGGGTCGCGAAAGTAGGCGCCGTAGTAGTGCGGGTGGTATTCGGCGCGCAGGCCCGGTGCGCCGTCGCAACGTCCACCCTGGGCGAGCGCCAGCCGATGGGCCTGGTCGACCAGGGCGCGGCTCTGCGCCAACAGCGCCACCATCTGCCCGTTACCGGGATGATGGGCGGCGCCGTCGAAAGGCTTGCCGATCAGCAGCAACGGCCGGGGCTCCGGCTTCGATTGCCAGGCAGCCCAGGGCTTGTGCTCATCGACAAAGCGCAGCTCGATGCCCAGCAACGCCATGAGCGGCTGGTAGAAGGCCCAGGCCCGTGGGAAGTCGCTCACGCCGATACAGATATGGGAAAACATGCAGCCTCCTCGTTGCCAAGCGTTCAGGCCTGCAGCGCATCGCCAACGGCATAGTAATGACCACCGGCGACATGATGCAGGCTGCGCAGAGCCGGATCGGCGGTCTCGAAGTGCCAGCGGCCGTCGCGGAACACCCGCTCGTCCGCCCAGGCCGCGACCACCTCGCCGATGAACAGGTCATAGGCCTGCTGGTTGTGCGGCTCATCGAGCAAGCGGCAGACCAGCCAGGCCGAACAGCCGGCCACCAGGGGCAGGTCGTGGCCGTCCATTTCGAACAACTCGACACCGGCGCGGGCCAGCTTCGCCGGCTCGTCGGCGAGGCTGGTATTGCCCACCGCCTGGGTCAGCTGCAGCTGCGCTACGGTCGGAATCTGGATGGCGAACAGGCCGCTGCCTTCGATCAGCGCGCGGGTGCGGGTGGCCTTGTCCAGCACCAGGGTGAGCTTCGGTGGGTCGAAATCCAGGGCGCAGCACCAGGCCGCCGCCATGACGTTATCCACAGCCTGGTGGCGGGCGGACACCAGCACGGTGGGGCCATGGTTGAGCAGGCGGTAGGCCTTGGCCAGGTCGACGGGACGGATGGACGCGCTCATGCAGACTCCTGAAAGCGGAAAAGGCGCTCGCATGCTGGCCCGTGAAGACCCGCATCGCAAGCGCCTGCGGCAGTGGATCAGAATTCCTGCACGGTGGGGCGCAGGACGATCTCGTTGATGTCGACATCGGCCGGCTGCTCGATGGCGTAGGCGATGGCGCGCGCCACCGACTCGGCCGGAATCGCCTGCTTGTAGAAGTCGACGACGAAGTCGCGGCTCTGCTGGTGCGAGCTGCCGAACTTCAGCTCGGAGTCCACCGCGCCGGGCTCGATGGTGGTGGTGCGGATGCGGCCACCGACCTCATGGCGCAGGCCCTCGGAAATGGCGCGCACGGCGAACTTGGTGCCGCTGTAGACGGTGCCGCCCGGGCTGAACACCTTGATCCCGGCCACCGAGGCGATGTTGATGAAGTGCCCGCTGTTCTGCTGCTGGAACACCGGCAGCGCCGCGGCGATGCCGTACAGCACGCCCTTGATGTTGATGTCGATCATGCGCTCCCACTCCTCGACGCGCACGTCGCTCAGCGGCGCGATGGCCATCAGCCCGGCGTTGTTGACCAGCACGTCGACGCGGCCGAAGGTGTCCAGTGCGCCCTGGATCAGCGCCTTGACCTCGTCGGCACGGGTCACGTCGGTCGGGTAGGCCACGGCCTCGCCACCGGCGGCGACCAGCTCGCTGACCAGCTGCTCGAGACGCTCCTGGCGCCGCGCGGCCAGCACCAGCTTGGCGCCCAGTTGGCTGAGGTGACGTGCGGTGGCTTCGCCCAGGCCGCTGCTGGCGCCGGTGATGACCACGACCTTGCCGGAAATGTTGTTGCTCATGGGTAAGCCCTCTCTCGATTCGTTGGAGTGTCCGCGCCATACGCCGGACATGGGCTCAGGTTAGGGGCGATTTCAGTTTCAATGAATGGAAGAGTTTGGATTAGGCTATTCCACATTCTGGAACACAAAGGCGCCCCGACATGCTCAACCGCATGGAGATGATCCGCATCTTCTGCAGCGCAGCCGACTGCAGCAATTTCCGCGAGGCAGCGACTCGCCTGGGGGTTTCCCCACAGGCGGTGACCCGCGCGATCAAGGCGCTGGAGGAGGAGCTCGGCGAGATTCTCTTTCATCGCAACACCCGCCAGGTGCATATCACCGCCTTCGGCGAGGCCTACGCAGTGCGCGCCCGGCAGATGCTGGAAGATTTCGACGCGCTGTTTCGCGGCCACCGCGCCGAGGCCGAATCGGCCATCAGCGGGCGCATCGGCATCACCGCGCCGCAGGCCATCGGCAAGCGCTTTCTGGTCGGCTTTCTGCAACCCTTGCTCAAACAGCACCCGCAACTGGTGCTGAACCTGCGCCTGGAGGACGAGATCACCGACGCGGTGGAGGCGCAGATCGACATCGGCATCCGCGTCGGCTTCCTGCGCGACAGCCGCTACGTCGCCCGCGCCCTGGCGCCGGTGCCGTTGCAGGTGGTGGCCACGCCGGAGCTGATCGCCGCCAGCGGCGCGCCGCGCACCCTCGACGACCTGCAACAGCGGCCGCTGTCGGTGCTGATCGACCGCAAGAACGGTCGTCCCTGGCCCTGGACCTTCGCCCAGGGGCCCAGCCTGCATCCGCCCGCACCGGCGCTGGTGTGCGACGACCCCGAAGCCGAGCTGGAGGCCGTACTCGCCGGCCTGGCCTACGGTCAGTTGCCCGCCTACCTGGCCCAGCCGTACCTGGAAAGCGGCCGCCTGCAGGCGGTGCTGGAAGAACAGGCGCCCGATCCCTGGCAGCTGTTCATCTACCGCCCGCAGCAAGGCCCTGTATCACCCCGCGTGCGCCTGGTATTCGATCACCTGCACGCCTGCTTTGCCGATCCGGCGCGTTTTCCACAGGGCGCTCGCCACTGAACCGCCTGGCTGCGGCCAGCGGTGCCTGGGGGCTGACCGACCACCCTGCTGGGTTGCAAGACGGGGTGACGCAGCCGACCGGATGATGGTGGAGAAGGCTTCGCGGTTTTCCACCCGACACATGGACCATGCGCAGGGGGATAAGGCGCTGCTTGTAGCGTCTCCAATTCACTCCTGCGCCCCCTCTTTGCGCAGCAGATAGCTGTCCATGATCCAGCCATTGCGCTCGCGCGCCGCGGCGCGGGTGCTGGCGATGCGCTCGGCCAGCTCGTCCAGCGGGCCGGCGATGAGGATTTCATCGGCGGTGCCGACGTAGGCGCCCCAGTAGATGGAAAGGCCCTGGCCGACGAAGCGGCGGTAGCTGTCCTTGGCATCGAGCATCACCGCCACGCTGTCCACCCCCGGCGGCCAGCCTTCGGCGAGCAAGCGGCCGGTGGTGATCTCCACGGCGCGGCCGATGCTGTTGAGCGGGATGCGGTGGCGCGCGGTCAGCGCCTGCAGGCTGGTGATGCCGGGGATCACCTCAAAGGCGAAATCGCTGCGACTGCCGGCGATGGCCTCGGCGATGCGGATGCTGCTGTCGTACAGCGAGGGGTCGCCCCAGACCATCAAGGCGGCCGTTTCGCCATCGGCCAGCTGCTGGTCGATCAGTTGCTCGAACACCGCCTGCTTGTCGCGGTTGAGCTCGTCGACGCTGGCGCGGTAGTCGGCGGCGGCGCGCTCGCGCTCCGGCTGCAGGCCTTCGGCGAAACGCGGCGTGTGGCCGTCGAGAAAGCGCGCGCAGATCTCCCGGCGCAGGGCGTTGAGCTTGTGCTTGGCCGGGCCCTTGTCCATCAGCAAGATCAGGTCGCTGCGGCGCAGCGCCTTGATCGCCTGGACGGTGATGTAGTCCGGGTCGCCGGCGCCGATGCCGACCAGCAGCAGGGTTTTCATGGGGTTCTCCAGGTGCGCCCGGGCATGCCGGGCGCCAGGTCGTCGATATGGTGGTAGTCGGCCTGCAGCGCCTGCGCCAGCTGGCGCGCGCGGCCCAGGCGGATGGGCGCGCGCTCGGTGTCGAGCAGCAGGCTCGGGCACGGCAAGGGCGTCAGCGCCGGCCAGTCGCGCAGACGGCCATCGGTGAGGATCAGCAGGCGCTGGCGTTCACTGGGTTTCAGGCGCTGGCGACGCTGCAGCCAGTCGCCGGCCTGCTGCAGCGCATCGAGCAGCGGCGTGCCGCCACCGGCGCTGAGTTCCTGCAACCAGCGATGCAGTTCGGCGCCGGCCTTGCGCCCCTGCCACAGCCACTGCGCCTCACGACCGCCGGCCTGCAGCACGGCCAGGCGCGCGCGCTGGCGGTAGACGCTGTCGAACAGCTCGGCTAGCACGCCCTTGGCCAGGCTCAGGGCGCCATGGCGGCGGGTGGAGGCGGAGGCATCGACCAGCACCAGCCACAGCTGCTCGGCCTGCCGGCTGCGCGGGCGCAGCACCAGTTGCTCCCGGCGTTGCGGACGGCCCTTAAGCAGGCTCGCCGGCCAGTCGATTCGCCCGCCCGCGCCGCTGCGGGCGGCGCCACGCAGGCCGCCGCCGAGTCGTCCGGGCCGGTTACGGGCATCCGCGCCTGTGGCTGTGCGCGGGCGGATGCTCAGGGCTTTTTTGCCCAGCGCGGCGGCACCCGCCGCTCGCCCATGGCCTGTGGCTGCGCCGGCAACTCGCCCCACTGGCCTTCACCCTGACTCTGCTCTGGCGCCTGCTGCGGCACCTGGCTCTGCTCGGGCGGCGTGGCGGTAGGCGGTTGTGGCTGACGACGGTGGCGCAGGACGAAGTCCTCCACCGCCTCGATATCCACCGGCTCGATAGCCGCCGCGCCACGCCAGGCCGCATGGGCACGGGCGGCGCGCAGCCAGACCAGATCGGCGCGCAGGCCATCGACGCCGGCAGCGAAGCAGCGCTGGCTGATCTCACCCAGGGCAGCGTCATCCAGCGGAATATCCACCAGGCGCTGGCGGGCATTGCGGCAGCGCTCGGCGAGAGCTTCCTGCTCGCCCTGCCAACGTTGCAGAAAGGCTGCGGGATCGGCATCGAAGGCCAGGCGGCGACGCACGATCTCGGCGCGCTCGGCCGGCTGCGGCTGGCCGTCCAGCGCCAGATTGAGGCCGAAACGATCGAGCAGTTGCGGGCGCAGCTCGCCCTCCTCGGCGTTCATGGTGCCGATCAGCACGAAGCGCGCGGCATGGCGGTGGGAGATGCCGTCACGCTCGACGTGATTGACCCCGCTGGCGGCGGCATCGAGCAGCAGGTCGACCAGATGATCGGGCAGCAGGTTGACCTCATCGACATAGAGCACGCCGCCGTCGGCGCGGGCCAAGAGGCCGGGCGAGAACTGCGTGCGGCCTTCGCCGAGGGCCGCATCCAGATCCAGGGTGCCGACGATGCGCTCCTCGCTCGCCCCCAGCGGCAGGGTAACGAAGCGCCCGCCGTCCAGCAGATCGGCCAGGCCACGGGCCAGGGTCGACTTGGCCATGCCGCGCGGGCCCTCGATCAGCACGCCGCCGATGGCCGGATCGATGGCCGCCAGGCACAGCGCCAGCTTCAGCGAGTCGGCGCCGACCACGGCGGCGAGGGGGAAGTGGTATTCGGTCATGGCAGTGATCCGTGGAGTGGTATTTGTGGGAGGCGCTTCAGCGGCGAAAAGCTCGCGGCTAAAGCCCCTCCCACGATGGGTGCATCGCAACCGTAGGGTGGGTTAGCGGCGCGGAACGCATATCTAAAAACCACTCCAGAACGCAGCGCGCTGCGTAACCCACCAGGCGATATACCGTGTGGCGCCGATGGTGGGTTACGCCGCAGCCGCTTCGGCGAACCGACCAGGCACTGCGACAGGCGGCTAACCCACCCTAGGGGAATGCCTCGCGTCATGACTCCTCGCTATCGAGCAGCAGGTTTTCCAGCGCCTCGCGGTACTCGCCGGGGTTCTGCCACAGTCCGCGCTGCTGGGCTTCCAGCAGGCGTTCGAGGATGTCGTTGAGGGCGCCGGGGTTGTGCTGCTGGATAAAGTCGCGGGTGTCTTTGTCGAGCAGGTAGGCATCGGTGAGCAGCGCGTACTGATGGTCATCGACCAGTTCGCTGGTGGCGTCGAAGGCGAACAGATAGTCGACGGTCGCCGCCAGCTCGAAGGCGCCCTTGTAGCCGTGGCGCTTTATGCCCGCGATCCACTTGGGATTGGCGGCGCGGGCGCGCACCACGCGGTTGAGTTCTTCCTTGAGGCTGCGGATGCGCGGGGTGTCCGGCTGGCTGTTGTCGCCCAGGTAGCTGGCCACCTTGAGCCCGCGCAGGGTTTCCACCGCTGCCAGCATGCCGCCCTGGAACTGGTAGTAATCGTTGGAATCGAGGATGTCGTGCTCACGGTTGTCCTGGTTGTGCAGCACCGCCTGCAGCTGCTCCAGGCGTTCGGCGAACTGCGCCCGCGCCGGCGTGCCCTCGGCGCCACTGCCGTAGGCGTAGCCGCCCCAGTTGAGGTAGACCTCGGCCAGATCCGCGCGGCTCTGCCACAGGCGCTCCTCGATGGCGTTCTGCACCCCGGCGCCGTAGGCCCCCGGCTTGGCGCCGAACACCCGCCAGCCGGCCTGACGCCGCGCTTCGACCTCGTCCAGGCCGCTGTCCTTCAATGCCAGCGACTCGCGCCAGACCCGCGCCGACAGCGGGTTCATCTCCTCCGGCTCGTCCAGCTCGATCACCGCCTGCACGGCCTCGTCGAACAGGCGGATCAGGTTGCTGAAGGCATCGCGGAAGAAGCCCGATACGCGCAGGGTCACGTCCACACGGGGCCGGCCGAGCTGCTCCAGGGTCAAGACTTCGAAGCGCTCGACGCGCTGGCTGCCCGGCTGCCATACCGGGCGCACGCCCATCAGTGCCAGCGCCTGGGCGATATCGTCGCCACCGGTGCGCATGGTCGCCGTGCCCCACACTGACAGGCCGAGCTGGCGCAGGTGGTCGCCCTCGTCCTGCAGATGGCGCTCCAAGAGACGATCCGCCGCCTGCACGCCGAGGCGCCAGGCGGTGGGCGTGGGCAGGTGGCGCACGTCGAGGGTGAAGAAGTTGCGCCCGGTGGGCAGTACGTCGAGGCGCCCACGGCTCGGTGCGCCACTCGGCCCGGCGGGCACGAAACGCCCTTCCAAAGCCGCCAATAGGCCACCCATCTCGGCTTCGCCGCAGGCATCGAGCAGGGGCGCAACGTGCTCGGCCAGACCATCGAGGATCAGCGCCACCTCGGCACCGAAATCGCCGATGCGCTCACCATTCAGGCGCCGCTCGATCAATGCGAGCGCCAGCAGCTCCAGGCGTTCGCGGGTATCACCCACGGAGCGCCACAGGCTGTTATCCACAGCCTGCAACACCTGTGGACGCGGCCCATTCCAAGGCTGGCCCATATCGCAATCGAGCGGGTCGAGGCCCAGTTCCAGGCCACGGGCCAGCGCGCGCAGCAGGCTGGCGTTGGCGCCCTGGCCATCGCCACGGGGGATGCGCAGCAGCGCCAGCAGGGTATCGCGGCGCAGCTGGCCGGCCGGCGACTCGCCGAACACGTGCAGGCCATCGCGGATCTGCGATTCCTTGAGATCGCACAGGTAGGCGTCGAGCTGCGGTAGCCAACTGTCAGCATCATCGTTAAGTTGCAGACCCAGTTCGCGGTCAAGGCTGGCCTCGCGCACCTTGGCCAGGATCTCGCGGCGTAGCTCCACGGCGCGGCGCTGATCGAGCTGGCTGGCCTCGTAATACTCGTCGGCCAGGCGCTCCAGATCGCGTAGCGGACCATAGCTTTCGGCGCGAGTCAGCGGCGGCATCAGGTGGTCGATGATCACCGCCTGGGTGCGGCGCTTGGCCTGCGCGCCCTCACCCGGATCGTTGACGATAAAGGGATAGACGTTCGGCAGCGGGCCGATCAGCGCCTGCGGCCAGCAGCCCTCGGACAGGCCGACGCTCTTGCCCGGCAGCCATTCCAGGTTGCCGTGCTTGCCGACGTGGATCAGCGCATCGGCGGCGAAGGCCGTGCGCAGCCAGGCGTAGAAGGCGATATAGCCATGCGGCGGCACCAGGTCGGGGTCGTGGTAGACAGCCGCCGGGTCGAGCTGGTAGCCGCGCGCCGGCTGGATGCCGACGAAGCACAGGCCGAAGCGCAGGCCGGCGACCATCATCCGCCCACTGCGGAACATCGGGTCCTGCTGCGGCTCGCCCCAGCGCTCGCGCACCGCCTGCTGGTTGGCCGGCGGCAGGCTGTGGAAAAAAACCAGGTAGTGGTCCAGCGCCAGGCTTTGCGCGCAGGGCCGTGTATCCAGGCCATCCAGATCATTGGTGACACCACCGAGCAGGCTGTGGACAAGTGCGGTGCCGCTATCAGGCAGGTTATCCACCGGGTAACCCTGCGCCTGCAGAGAGCGGAGGATATTCAGCGCGGCGGCCGGCGTATCCAGGCCCACACCGTTGCCGATACGGCCATCACGGGTCGGGTAGTTGGCCAGGATCAGCGCTATTCGCTTCTGATCGTTGCTTTTAATCGCCAACTGGCACCAGTTACGCGCCAGCGCAGCAACGAAGGCCATCCCCGCTTCGTGCGCCTGGTAGCACAGCACATCGCTCTGGCTACGCTCGCTGCGCCAGGCCAGACCCTTGAAGCTGATGGCGGTGCCGATCAGCCGGCCATCCAATTCGGGCAGCACCACATGCATGGCCAGGTCACGCGAGCCCAGGCCCTGGGCGCTGGCCTGCCACTGCGCCTGGTTGTCCAGCGCGCAGATGGCCTGCAGCACCGGGATATCGCGACGGAACACCCGCGCCCGCGGCGCCTCGGGGTTGGATAAAGCGAAGCCGGTGGTGTTGATGATCAGCGCGGTATCCGTCTCATCCAGCCAGGCCTGCACCTGCTCCAGGCAGGCCGGTTCCTTGAGGCTGGCCACCGCAATCGGCAGCGGGCTAAGGCCCTGAGCGACCAGGTGCGCGCAGAAGGCATCGACGAAGGCGGTGTTCGCCGACTGCACATGGTTGCGGTAGAACAGCAGCGCCACCACGGGCGCACCGGGTTGCCACTGCGCCTGCCAGTCAGCCAGCTCGGCCGGACTGTGCTGCGGGTGATAGAGGCCGACACGCGGCAGCGGTTGCGGCTCCCGCCAACTGTCGTCACGCCCCAGCCAGCGGCTGCCGATGCAGCGAAACAGCTGGCGCGCGTTGTCCAGCCCGCCCTGGCGCAGGTATTGCCAGAGGCGCTGGCTGTCCTCTTCGCCGACGTTGCCGAGCGCACTCAGCTCCGGGTCGGGCTTGTCGTCGCCCGGCACCATGATCACCCTGGCGCCGCGCGCGCCCAGCTCCACCAGGCACTCGATGCCGTAGCGCCAGTAGCTCACCCCGCCATGCACCGAGATCAGGATGACCTTGGCGTGCTGCAGTACCTGCTCGACGTAGTAGTCCACCGAGGCGTGGTTGCTCAGTTGCGCCGGGCTGGCCAGGCGCAGGCTGGGGTAGTCGGCCGGCAGCTGCCGCGCGGCCTCGGCCAGCAAGGACAGGTGCGAATCGCCGGTGCACAGAATCACCAGCTCGGCCGGGGTCTGGCCGAGGTCGGCGATGCTGTCGGCCGGTAGCTGGGCGCCGGGTTGGGTGCGCAGTAGGTGCATGTTCGTTCCGTGGGAGGGGCTTTAGCCCCTCCTACAGCTCAGGCCAGCGCCGCCTTCAGCTCGGCTTCGATGGCCGCGCGGTCGAGCTGCTGGCCGATCACCACCAGGCGGCTCAGGCGCGGCTCGTCGGCCTGCCAGGCGCGGTCGAAGTGGCGGTCGAAGCGCTGGCCGACACCCTGCACCAGCAGGCGCAGGGGTTTGCCAGGGATCGCCGCGAAGCCCTTGACCCGCAGGATGCCGTGCTTGGCCACCGCGTCCTTCAGCGCGGCCAGCAGGCGCGCCTCCTCGGCCTCCGGTAGTTCCACGTGGAACGAAGCGAATTCCTCGTGATCGTGGTCGTCGTCCTCGTCGTCGTGATGGGTGCGGCGGCCGTCGATATGCAGCTCGGTCTCGCTGTTCAGGCCCAGCAGCACGTCCAGCGGCAGCTCGCCGCCATGCGCCTCGATCACCTTGACCGCCGGCGGCAATTCCTCGGCCACCTCCGCGCGTACCGCGGCCAGCGCCTCGGCGTCGAGCAGGTCGGCCTTGTTGAGGATCACCAGGTCGGCGCTGGCCAACTGATCGGCGAACAGCTCGTGCAGCGGCGACTCGTGGTCGAGGTTGGGGTCGAGCTGGCGCTGCGCGTCCACCTGCTCGGGGAAGGCGGCGAAGGTGCCGGCCAGCACCGCCGGGCTGTCGACCACGGTGATCACCGCATCGACGGTGCAGGCGTTGCGGATTTCCGGCCAGTTGAAGGCCTGCACCAGCGGCTTGGGCAGGGCCAGGCCACTGGTCTCGATGAGGATATGGTCCAGGTCGCCACGGCGCGCCACCAGCTCGCGCATCACCGGGAAGAACTCCTCCTGTACGGTGCAGCACAGGCAGCCGTTGGCCAGCTCGAAGACGCGGCCCATGGCCTCTTCCTCGCTGCAGCCGATGGCGCACTGCTTGAGGATCTCGCCGTCGATGCCCAGCTCGCCGAACTCGTTGACGATCACCGCGATACGGCGCCCTTCGGCGTGAGCCAGCAGATGGCGCAGCAAGGTGGTTTTGCCGGCACCGAGAAATCCGGTGACGATGGTGACGGGCAGTTTGGCGAGGGTTTTCATGGCGGGCCCCGTGGCGACGATAGATTCGGCGGACGGGTGTACGGGCAGACAGGCACGCGCGAGCATGCTGGCCGCGTCGGATCACCCCGTCCGAACAGTTGGCTGACGAAACGAGGCAGGTCTCCTGGCTCACGGCTTGCGCGGCGCGCATCCCTTCACCTTCCCGCCGGTTGGCAGTGGTCTAACGAAGGGCATAACCGTTTACAGTTGCGGGGGCAGCCAGGGCATCGACCCTGTTCCCTCTTAGCTTCCCGGCGGCAATGCCGGGAAGAACCTCGAACGCGAGAAGGCTACGCAGGCCGCGGCGGTCGGTCAATCGCGGTTGACCGGTGGGGGGCACCATGTTGAGCTACGCCGCCACTCAGCCCGAATACCGCTTATGCTGCCCGCCTCTTCCACATGCCGCTCAGCATCGCCGCCGCAGGTGGTGGCCGGACTGGGCTGCCGGCGTGGCTGCAGCCTGGACGAGCTGCTAGCCCTGCTTATCCACAGCCTGAACCAGCATGAGCTGACGGTGGATAACCTGGCCGGATTGGCCAGCATCGCCCACAAGCGCGAGGAAACGGCACTGCAGGAACTGGCCGAGCAGCTGAAGCTGAGGCTGCAGTTCTTCAGCAGTGAAGAACTCGCGCCTCAGCAGTCGGCCACCGGCGGCAGCGCCCTGGTCCAGTCCGTCACCGGCAGCCCCGCGGTGGCCGAGCCCTGCGCCCTGGCCCTGGCCGCCCGCCTGGGCGCCACACCTCGTCTGCTCGGCGAGAAAAACCGCACGGCCAACGCCACCTGTGCGCTGGCCACTTTCGAGAGAGAGCCCGCAGCATGACCGTCTACTTTATCGGCGCCGGCCCCGGCGACCCCGAGCTGATCACCGTCAAGGGCCAGCGCCTGATCCGTTCGTGCCCGGTGATCCTCTACGCCGGCTCGCTGGTGCCCGAAGCGGTGCTGCAGGGCCATAGCGCCGAGCGGGTGGTGAATACCGCCGAGCTGAATCTCGCAGAAATCGTCAACCTGCTGCATCAGGCCCATAAGCGCGGCCAGGACGTGGCCCGCGTGCATTCCGGCGACCCCTCGCTGTACGGTGCCATCGGCGAACAGATTCGCGAGCTGCGCGCCCTCGGCATCCCCTTCGAGATCGTTCCCGGGGTCACCGCCACCGCCGCTTGCGCCGCCTTGCTGGAAAGCGAGCTGACCCTGCCCGGCGTGTCGCAGACCCTGATCCTTACCCGCTACGGCACCACCTCGCCGATGCCCGAGGGCGAGCAGTTGCACGACTTGGCGCGGCACCGCGCCACCCTGGCCATCCACCTCGGCGTGCGTCAACTGCCGGCCATAGTCGGCGAGCTGCTGCCGCACTACGGCGCCGACTGCCCCATCGCGGTTATCCACAGGGCGAGCTGGCCCGATCAGGACTGGGTGCTGGGCACCCTGGCCGATATCGAGGAAAGGGTCGCCGCCAAGGATTTCCGCCGTACCGCGCTGATCCTGGTCGGCCGGGTGCTGGGTGCCGAGGGATTCGCCGAGTCGGCGCTGTACCACGCCGGACACCGCCACCTGTTCAGGCCAGATGCGTGAAGCCCGCTTGGCGATGTTGTTCAGTCGCGCCGTCTGCCGCGGACCAGCAGGCGCATATCGTCCAGCGCCGGCACGCCCGCCAGTAGCACCAGCAAGATGGCCAGCGGCACGGTGGAGACGTAGCCCAGGTACTTGAATCCCAGCGCGCCGAATGTCCCGCCGAGGAAGAAGCACAGCAGCAGCAAGGCGAGGATTCTCAAGCGCTCCCGGTCCGCCAGGACCCGGGCGTGTCCGACGCTGCGGTTCCAGTAGCACAGCTTGCCCAGCTCGATGCCGATATCGGTGATCAGTCCGGTGACATGCGTTGTGCGGATCTCCGCCCGGGACAGCTTGGTGATCAAGGCGTTCTGTAGGCCCATAATGAAGCACAGCAGCATCACCGTGAGCGGAACGAACAACCCGGCGACTTGCGCCAAGCCGGCGCCCAGCAGGCCGAAACACAGCAGCAGCGCCGCCTCCAGCAACAATGGCAGGGCGTACTCGCTGTGCAGGCGGCGACGTCGGGAGTAGTGGATCATCAGGGTCGAGCAGAGCGCACCGAACAGGAACGACAGCACGCCGCCCAATCCCGCCAGAACCGGCGCAAAGGCGCCGAGCACCAGGTTGTCGGCCATGGACGAGACGATCCCGGTCATGTGCGAGGTGTATTGCTGCACGGCGAGAAAACCACCGGCATTGATCGCACCGGCAATCGCCGCAAGGGCGAAGCCCAGTTGCCGATTGGCCGCCACAGTTCGCTCGCGACCAGTCAGGCGCCTAGCATAGTTGAAGGGCATGCAGCACCTCGTGCTGGACGGCTTTACAGATGGGTTTCTACCCGCTTGATACCCAACCCCCGCAGCTCGACCATCAGGCTGTCCAGACTGGGGAAAGACTCCACCTGTTCGGCATCGTCCACCAGGAAGTAG
Source organism: Pseudomonas sp. SP16.1 (assembly GCF_052682975.1). Lineage (NCBI taxonomy): Bacteria > Pseudomonadati > Pseudomonadota > Gammaproteobacteria > Pseudomonadales > Pseudomonadaceae > Pseudomonas > Pseudomonas sp. SP16.1. The sequence goes on along the minus strand of NZ_JBQYFZ010000001.1, from coordinate 4,513,163 downwards.
CTCCTGCCCTCGCCCTTCTTGAAGAACACGATCCACTCGCGCGTATTGGCCGGGTTGGCGATGACCTGGGTGTCGAACACCGCGCCATCGGCCAAGCGTTGGATCACGTCTGCGCGCTTCACTCGACGGTCACGCTCTTGGCCAGGTTGCGCGGCTGGTCGACGTCGGTGCCCTTGAACACGGCAACATGGTAGGACAGCAGTTGCAGTGGCACGGTGTAGAGGATCGGCGCCAGCAGGTCGTGGATATGCGGCATGGCCACCACGTGGATGCCCTCGCCGTTGCGCAGACCGGCCTGCTGGTCGGCGAAGACGATCAGCTCGCCGCCGCGGGCGCGCACTTCCTGCAGGTTGGACTTGAGCTTCTCCAGCAGCTCGTTGTTCGGCGCCACGGTGACCACCGGCATATCGCCGTCGACCAGGGCCAGCGGGCCGTGCTTGAGTTCGCCGGCCGGGTAGGCCTCGGCGTGGATATAGGAGATTTCCTTGAGCTTGAGCGCGCCTTCCATGGCCACCGGGTACTGCGCGCCACGGCCGAGGAACAGGCTGTGGTGCTTCTCGGCGAACAGCTCGGCAATCTTCTCGACGGTCTTGTCCATCGCCAGCGCCTCGCCCAGGCGGGTCGGCAGGCGGCGCAGCTCTTCCACCAGCTCGGCGGCCAGGCTCTTGTCCAGGCTGCCGTGCACCTGGCCGAGGGCCAGGGTCAGCAGCATCAGGCCGACCAGCTGGGTGGTGAAGGCCTTGGTCGAGGCCACGCCGATTTCCGGGCCGGCCTGGGTCAGCAGGCACAGGTCGGATTCGCGCACCAGCGAGCTGGTGCCGACGTTGCAGATCACCAGGCTGGCCAGATAGCCGCCCTGGCCCGGCGCCTTCTCCTTGGCGTTGCGCAGCGCCGCCAGGGTGTCGGCGGTCTCGCCGGATTGAGAAATGCTGACGAACAGGGTGTCGGGCTGCACCACCACCTTGCGGTAGCGGAACTCGCTGGCCACTTCGACCTGGCAGGGAATCCCGGCCAGCTCCTCGAGCCAGTAACGGGCGACCATGCCGGCGTGGTAGCTGGTGCCGCAGGCGACGATCTGCACGTTCCTGACCTTGGCGAACAGCTCGGCGGCCTGCGGGCCGAACGCCTGCACCAGCACCTGATCGCTGCCCAGGCGGCCTTCCAGGGTGCGCTGCACTACCTGGGGCTGCTCGAAGATTTCCTTGAGCATGAAGTGGCGGTACTCGCCCTTGTCCGCCGCCTCGGCGCCCTCGTGGTACTGCACGGCTTCGCGCTGCACCGGCTGACCGGCGGCGTTCCAGATCTGCACGGCGTCGCGACGGATCTCGGCGATATCGCCCTCTTCCAGGTAGATGAAGCGGTCGGTGACCTGGCGCAGGGCCAGCTGATCCGAGGCGAGGAAATTCTCGCCGAGCCCCAAGCCGATCACCAGCGGGCTGCCGCTGCGTGCGGCGAGCAGTCGATCCGGCTGCTTGGCGCTGATTACGGCTAGACCATAGGCACCGTGCAGCTCGGGAATGGCGGCCTTGAGTGCGGCGGTCAGGTCGCCGAGCTGCTGCAGCTTGTGTTCGAGCAGGTGGACGATGGTCTCGGTGTCGGTATCTGAGCTGAACAGGTAGCCGAGGCCCTTGAGGCGCTCGCGCAGCTCCTCGTGGTTCTCGATGATGCCGTTGTGCACCACTGCCAGCTCCTCGCCGGAGAAGTGCGGGTGGGCGTTACGCTCGCTCGGCGCGCCGTGGGTGGCCCAGCGGGTGTGGGCGATGCCCAGGCGCCCGGCCAGCGGCTCGGCCTGCAGGGCGGCCTGCAGTTCGCTGACCTTGCCGACGCGGCGGCGACGATCCAGTGCGCCCTGCTCGCTCAGCAGCGCCACCCCGGCGCTGTCGTAGCCGCGGTATTCCAGGCGCTTGAGGCCTTCGACCAGAACCGGGGTGATATTGCGCTCAGCGATGGCGCCGACGATTCCACACATGGGGTCTCTCCTTAGTTTTCCAGCGGCGCGAGGATCAGCTGGATACCTCGCGCGCGTATCTGTTCGGCGGCCCGGGCATCCAGGCGCGCGTCGGTGATCAGGGTATGTACGCTGCCCCAGGGCAGCTCCAGGTTGGGGATGCGCCGGCCGATCTTGTCGCTCTCGACCATGACGATGACCTCGCGGGCGACCTCGGCCATGACCCGCGACAGGCCGAGCAGCTCGTTGAAGGTGGTGGTGCCGCGCTCCAGGTCGATGCCGTCGGCGCCGATAAACAGCTGGTCGAAATCGTAGGAACGCAGCACCTGCTCGGCCACCTGACCCTGGAAAGACTCCGAGTGCGGATCCCAGGTGCCGCCGGTCATCAGCAGCACCGGCTCGTGCTCCAGTTCGCGCAGGGCGTTGGCCACGTTCAGCGAGTTGGTCATCACCACCAGGCCTGGCCGGTGGCCGAGCTGCGGGATCATCGCCGCGGTGGTGGTGCCGCTGTCGATGATGATCCGCGCGTGCTCGCGAATGCGCGCCACGCCGGCGCGGGCGATGGCCTGCTTGTAGGGGGAAAGCGGCTGCGCCGGCTCGCCGATCAGCTCCTGCGGCACCGGCACGGCGCCACCGTAGCGGCGCAGCAGCAGGCCGTTCTTCTCCAGGGCGGCCAGGTCCTTGCGGATCGTCACTTCGCTGGTGGCGAAGTGCTGCGCCAGTGCATCCACGGACACCTCGCCCTGCTCGGCGAGCAGGGCGAGGATGGTGTGGCGACGTTGCGGCGTGTTGCGCTTCGACATGCTTAAGTTTCGATTCGAAAGATAATGGCGCGAATCAAAACCTACCGAAGCTTTCGAGTCAAGCGGCAATCGACGTAGGGTGGATATGCCGCGGCCTTGTCCGCCAGGGGCACTGAACGAAGCATGCCCTGCCCGGCCAACCCGCTCAGCGAGTCGGCAGGACCTCGTTGGGGTCGAGGTAGAACATCTTCTTCCAGCCCTGGGTCGAGTCGTCCGCGCGCCAGGGCAGCGGTAGCAGGCTGACGATCGAGTAGTGCAGATGCGCCGGTTTGCCGCGGGCGTTGCCACTGTCGCCGACCGAGCCCAGCACGCTGCCGGTCAGCAGCGGCTGGCCCGGATAGACCTCGACGCTGTGCAGGTGGGCGTAGTAATGAATGCGCCACTTCGGCCCCAGGGCGACGACCACCTTGCCGCCCTGTTCGATCTCGCCGCGAAACAGCACCACGCCGTAGCTGCTGGAGCGCACCGGCGTGCCGAGACTGGCGAAGATGTCGATGCCCTTGTGCACGCCGGAACGTCCCCAGGGCTCGAACCAGAAGGTCCGGGGATTCCAGTCCCTGGAACTGGCGCCGTCCACCGGAATCCGTGGCCATTCCGGCAGCAAGGCCCAGATCAGCAGCAGCCCGGGCACTATCCAGCGTTTACGTAATGGCATCCTTGCCGGCTCCTTCAGGTCTTCTTGGTCGGGCGCTTCCAGCCTTCGATATTGCGCTGCTTGGCCCGGCCGACGGCCAGGCTGTCGGCCGGCACGTCGGCGGTGATGGTCGAGCCGGCACCGGTGGTGGCGCGGTCGCCGAGGGTAACCGGCGCTACCAGCGCGCTGTTGGAGCCGATAAACACGTCCTCGCCCATGACGGTGCGAAACTTGTTGGCGCCGTCGTAGTTGCAGGTGATGGTGCCGGCGCCGATGTTGCTGCGCGCGCCGATCTCGGCGTCGCCCAGATAGCTCAGGTGGCCGGCCTTGGCGCCTTCGCCGAGAACCGCATTCTTCAGCTCGACGAAGTTACCCACATGGGCCTTGGCGCCCAGTCGGCTGCCTGGACGCAGACGGGCGAACGGGCCGCAGTCGGCGCCCTCGCCCAGCTCGGCGCCTTCCAGGTGGCTGCTGGCCTTGACCACGGCGCCCTTGCGCAGCACCGTGTCCTTGATTACGCAGTTGGCGCCGATCTGCACATCGTCCTCGATGACCACCCGGCCTTCGAGAATCACGTTGACGTCGATCAGCACGTCGCGGCCCACCACCACCTCGCCACGCAGGTCGAAACGCGCCGGGTCGCGCAGGGTCACGCCCTGGGCCATCAAGCGCCGCGCCGCGCGCTGCTGGTAGTGGCGCTCCAGCTCGGCGAGCTGGATGCGGTCGTTGGCGCCCTGCACTTCCATGGCGTCCTGCGGCTGCTCGGTGGCCACCAGCAGGCCGTCGGCCACGGCCATGGCGATCACGTCGGTGAGGTAGTACTCGCCCTGGGCATTGCTGTTGGACAGGCGGCCTAGCCAGTCGCCCAGGCGCTTGCCGGGCACGGCGAGGATGCCGGTGTTGCCCTCGCAGATCTGCCGCTGCTCGGGGGTGGCATCCTTGTGCTCGACTATGGCCTGCACCACGCCTGCGGCGTCGCGGACGATACGGCCGTAGCCGCTGGGGTCGACCAGGTCGACGGTGAGCAGGGCCAGTTGCTCGTCGGCCACCTTGGCCAGCAGGCGCTGCAGGGTCTCGGCTTCGATCAGCGGCACGTCGCCGTAGAGGATCAGCACGCGCTCGGCGCTCAAGGCCGGCAACGCCTGGGCCACGGCATGACCGGTGCCGAGCTGCTCGGCCTGCAGGACGAAGTTGAGGTCGTCGCCGGCCAGGCGCTCGCGGACCAGCTCCGCACCATGCCCGATCACCACGTGGATGCCTTGCGGCTGCAGCTGGCGGGCGGTGTCGATCACGTGACCGAGCATGGACTTACCGGCAACCGGATGCAGGACCTTGGGCAGGGCGGAGCGCATGCGCGTGCCCTGACCGGCGGCGAGGATGACGATATCGAGGGACATAAGAGCGGATCCTGAACGACCCGGGAACCGGCCCGGGGTTGAACGACTGGGAATGCAGGTAGGGTGCGCCGTGCGCACCAGCGGACCGCACTATTCGTTGCTGCGCACGGCACACCCTACACAAAATCTGCAGGCAAAGAAAAAGGGTAGCCAAGGCTACCCTTTCTCCCAACGCGGTTGAAGCTGCCGGCGTTAGCCGCCGAACTTCTTGCGCAGCTGCTGGACGGTACGCAGCTGAGCGGCGACCTCGGCCAGGTGCGCGGCGGCGCTACCGTAGTCGAACTCGGCGCCCTGCTGGTGCAGTGCCTTCTCGGCGGCCTTGAGGGCCTCCTGGGCAGCGGCTTCGTCGATATCGGCAGCACGCTGCACGGTGTCGGCGAGAACCTTGACCATGTTCGGCTGCACTTCGAGGAAGCCACCGGAGATGTAGTACACCTCGGCCTCGCCGCCCTGCTTGATCAGGCGGATCGGGCCCGGCTTCAGGTCGGTGATCAGCGGCGCGTGGCCCGGAGCGATACCCAGATCACCCAGGTTGCCGTGCGCAATCACCATCTCGACCAGGCCGGAGAAGATCTCCGCTTCCGCGCTGACGATATCGCAATGGACTGTCATAGCCATACGCTTGCCTCACGTGACAGGTTGTGGACAAGTTTATCCACAACCTGATGCGCCCGTCGCCAGGCGCATGGGGTGATTACAGTTTCTTCGCCTTCTCGATGGCTTCTTCGATGCCGCCAACCATGTAGAACGCTTGTTCCGGCAGGTGGTCGTAGTCGCCCTTGAGAATGCCGCTGAAGCCGGCGATGGTGTCCTTGAGGGACACGTACTTGCCCGGCGAACCGGTGAAGACTTCGGCCACGAAGAACGGCTGGGACAGGAAGCGCTGGATCTTACGAGCGCGCGATACCAGCTGCTTGTCCGCCTCGGACAGCTCGTCCATACCGAGGATGGCGATGATGTCCTTCAGTTCCTTGTAACGCTGCAGCACGTACTGAACGCCACGAGCGGTCTCGTAGTGTTCGTTGCCGATGACGTTCGGGTCCAGCTGACGGCTGGTGGAGTCCAGCGGGTCAACGGCCGGGTAGATACCCAGGGAAGCGATGTCACGGGACAGTACGACGGTGGCGTCCAAGTGGGCGAAGGTGGTCGCCGGGCTCGGGTCGGTCAGGTCGTCCGCGGGAACGTAGACGGCCTGGATCGAGGTGATCGAGCCTTTCTTGGTGGAGGTGATGCGCTCCTGCAGAACGCCCATCTCTTCGGCCAGGGTCGGCTGGTAGCCTACTGCCGACGGCATACGGCCGAGCAGTGCGGATACTTCGGTACCGGCGAGGGTGTAACGGTAGATGTTGTCGACGAACAGCAGTACGTCACGACCTTCGTCACGGAACTTCTCGGCCATGGTCAGGCCGGTCAGCGCCACGCGCAGACGGTTGCCTGGCGGCTCGTTCATCTGACCGTAGACCAGGGCTACCTTGTCGAGAACGTTGGAGTCCTTCATCTCGTGGTAGAAGTCGTTACCCTCACGAGTACGCTCACCCACACCGGCGAACACGGAATAACCGCTGTGCTCGATGGCGATGTTACGGATCAGTTCCATCATGTTCACGGTCTTGCCGACGCCGGCACCACCGAACAGACCGACCTTACCGCCCTTGGCGAACGGGCAGACCAGGTCGATTACCTTGATACCGGTTTCCAGCAGCTCGTTGCCGCCAGCTTGCTCGGCATAGCTCGGCGCAGCGCGGTGGATTTCCCACTGCTCTTCTTCACCGATGGGGCCGGCTTCGTCGATCGGGTTGCCCAGCACGTCCATGATCCGGCCCAGGGTCGCTTTACCGACCGGCACCGAGATGGCCTTGTTGGTGCGGGTGACGTCCAGGCCACGCTTGAGGCCTTCGGTCGAACCCATCGCAATGGAACGTACCACGCCGTCGCCCAGCTGCTGCTGGACTTCCAGGGTGGTTTCGGCGCCGACTACTTTCAGCGCCTCGTATACGGCTGGCACCTGATCACGCGGGAATTCCACGTCGATAACGGCGCCGATGATTTGAACGATACGTCCGCTACTCATCTTTGGTTCCTCTGAATATTTGAACCGTTCTTAAACCGCGGCAGCGCCGCCGACGATTTCCGAAATCTCTTGGGTGATCGCTGCCTGACGCGCCTTGTTGTAGATCAGCTGCAGATCGCTGATCAGTTCACCGGCGTTGTCGGTGGCGTTCTTCATCGCGATCATCCGCGCAGCCTGCTCGGCCGCGTTGTTCTCGACCACCGCCTGGTACACCTGCGATTCGACGTAGCGAACCATCAGGCCGTCGAGCAGCTCCTTGGCATCGGGCTCGTACAGATAGTCCCAGTGATGCTTGAGCTCTTGATCCGGATCGGCCACCAGCGGAACCAGCTGTTCCACCGTCGGCTTCTGCGTCATGGTGTTGATGAACTTGTTCGAGACCACGGACAGACGGTCGATACGCCCTTCGAGGTAGGCATCGAGCATGACCTTGACGCTACCGATCAGGTCGTTGATCGAGGGCTCCTCGCCGAGGTGGCTGATCGCAGCAACGACATTGCCACCAAAGTTGCGGAAGAATGCCGCACCCTTGCTGCCAATCACGCAGAGATCGATCTCCACGCCTTGCTCGCGATCTTTCGCCATGTCCTTGACCAGGGTCTTGAACAGGTTGGTGTTCAGACCACCGCACAGACCACGGTCACTGCTCACCACCACGTAACCGGCGCGCTTGATTTCGCGCTCGATCATGAAGGGGTGGCGGTACTCCGGGTTGGCGTTGGCCAGATGACCAATCACCTGGCGGATACGCTCCGCATAGGGACGGCTAGCAGCCATGCGCTGTTGTGCCTTGCGCATCTTGCTGACCGCCACCTTTTCCATGGCGCTGGTGATCTTCTGCGTGCTTTTGATGCTCGCAATCTTGCTGCGAATCTCTTTTGCGCCTGCCATTTGACACCTATCGGGTTAGCAGGCGGGCGTCTTGCGACGCCCGCTGCGGCTTACCAGGTTTGGGTGGCCTTGAACTTCTCGATGCCGGCCTTGATGGCGGCGTCGATTTCGTCGTTGAAGTCACCTTTCACGTTGATCTTGGCCATCAGATCGGCCAGCTCACGGTTGAAGTAGCCCAGCAGGGCGGCTTCGAAGGCGCCAACTTTGTTCACTTCCACGTCGGTCAGGAAGCCGCGCTCGGCAGCGTACAGGGACACGGACATGTCGGCGATCGACATGGGCGCGTACTGCTTCTGCTTCATCAGTTCGGTGACACGCTGACCGTGCTCGAGCTGCTTGCGGGTGGCTTCGTCCAGGTCAGAGGCGAACTGGGCGAATGCCGCCAGTTCACGGTACTGAGCCAGAGCGGTACGGATACCACCGGAGAGCTTCTTGATGATCTTGGTCTGCGCGGCGCCACCGACGCGGGATACCGAGATACCGGCGTTGACGGCCGGACGGATACCCGAGTTGAACATGGCCGATTCCAGGAAGATCTGACCGTCGGTGATGGAGATCACGTTGGTCGGAACGAACGCGGAAACGTCGCCAGCCTGGGTTTCGATGATCGGCAGGGCGGTCAGCGAGCCGGTCTTGCCGGTCACGGCGCCATTGGTGAACTTCTCGACGTACTCTTCGGAAACGCGCGAAGCACGCTCCAGCAGACGGCTGTGGAGATAGAACACGTCGCCCGGGTAGGCTTCGCGGCCCGGCGGACGGCGCAGCAGCAGGGAGATCTGACGGTAGGCCACGGCCTGCTTGGACAGGTCGTCGTACACGATCAGGGCGTCTTCACCGCGGTCGCGGAAGTATTCGCCCATGGTGCAACCGGCGTACGGAGCCAGGAACTGCAGTGCGGCGGATTCCGAAGCCGAGGCGGCAACCACGATGGTGTTGGCCAGGGCGCCGGCTTCTTCCAGCTTGCGCACCACGTTGGCGATGGTCGACTGCTTCTGACCGATGGCCACGTAGACGCAGCGGATGCCGCTGTTCTTCTGGTTGATGATGGCGTCGACGGCCAGGGCGGTCTTGCCGATCTGACGGTCACCGATGATCAGCTCACGCTGGCCACGGCCGACCGGGATCATGGCGTCGACCGACTTGTAGCCGGTCTGTACCGGCTGGTCGACCGACTTACGCCAGATCACGCCCGGAGCCACTTTCTCGACAGCGTCGGTAGCGGCGGCGTTGATCGGGCCCTTGCCATCGATCGGGTTACCCAGGGCGTCGACCACGCGGCCCAGCAGTTCCGGACCAACCGGAACTTCCAGGATGCGGCCGGTGCACTTGGCGCTCATGCCTTCGGCCAGGCTGGTGTAGGCACCCAGCACGACGGCGCCGACGGAGTCCTGCTCCAGGTTCAGCGCCATACCGTAGACGCCGCCCGGGAACTCGATCATTTCGCCGTACATGACGTCGGCGAGACCGTGAATGCGCACGATGCCGTCGGAGACGGAAACGATGGTGCCTTCGTTACGGGCTTGGGAGGCGACGTCGAGTTTCTCGATGCGCCCCTTGATGATTTCACTAATTTCGGAAGGATTGAGTTGCTGCATAGCTCTGCTGCCCCTTCAAACTCAAGATTTCAATGCTTCGGCCAGCTTCGCGAGTTTGCCGCGAACTGAGCCATCGATAACCAGGTCGCCGGCGCGGATCAGTACACCACCGATCAGGGTGGCATCTTCCGCGGCGTGCAGACGCACTTCTCGGCCGAGCCGTGCACTGAGAACCTTGGCGAGTTTGTCTTGCTGTTCATCGCTCAATGCGAAGGCACTGGTGACATCCACGTCGATCGACTTCTCCTGCTCGGCCTTGTACAGCTCGAACTGGGCGAAGATGTCCGGCAACAGGGCCAGACGGTCGTTCTCGGCGACGACATGGATGAAGTTCTGTGCCTGGGCGTCGAACTTGTCGCCACACACCTCGATGAAGGCGGTGGCCTTTTCTGTACTCGTCAGACGCGGGGCCTTGAGCACGCGCTGCATGGTGTCGTCGAGCGACACCGCTGCAGCCAGGCCGAGCATGGCTGACCAATTGGCCAGTTGCTGGTGGGCCTGGGCGTGCTCGAAGGCAGCCTTAGCGTAAGGTCGGGCCAGCGTGGTCAGTTCTGCCATGATCGCGCCCTCGCTTAAATTTCGGCTGCCAGTTTGTTAACCAGCTCCGCATGCGCGCTTTGGTCGATGGATGCGCCCAGGATCTTCTCCGCACCGCTGACCGCCAGGCTGCCCACTTGGGCGCGCAGGGCGTCTTTGATGCCGTTGATTTCCTGTTCGATCTCGGCCTGAGCCTGAGCCTTCACACGGTCAGCCTCGCCACGAGCCTGATCACGGGCTTCGTCGACGATCTGAGCGGCGCGCTTCTTGGCCTGCTCGATGATTTCGGCAGCCTGACCTTTGGCGTCGCGCAGTTGCTGGGCCACTTTCTCGTGGGCCAGCTCCAGATCACGAGCCGCGCGGTTGGCAGCGTCCAAGCCGTCTGCGATCTTCTTCTGACGCTCCTGCAGAGCCGTAATGACCGGAGGCCATACGAACTTCATGCAGAACAGCACGAAGATGAAGAAGGCAACGGACTGGCCAATCAGGGTTGCATTAATGTTCACGCCAACACCTCGCTCGTTCGTTGTCCGTCACACCAATTCACTCGAAAGCGAGTGAATTAGCCTGCGATTTGACCAACGAAGGGGTTCGCGAAGGTGAAGAACAGTGCGATACCAACACCGATCATGGTCACGGCGTCGAGCAGACCGGCGACGATGAACATCTTGACCTGCAGCATCGGAACCATTTCCGGCTGACGCGCGGCGCCTTCCAGGAACTTGCCACCCAGCAGACCGAAACCGATGGCGGTACCCAGGGCACCCAGGCCGATCAGCAGTGCAACGGCGATAGCGGTCAAACCAACTACAGTTTCCATTTTTCCTCCCGACTTACAGTCGTATTGGTTAAGGTTTTTGTTGAAGCGGTAAAGCGAAATCGTTTGTTTACAGCGCCCCGAGGCCATGGCTGCGGGGTTTGTCCTGGCAGGCGCCGCCTGGGGCGACGCCGCGGAACCGGTTACGGCTTAGTGGTTATCCTCATGCGCCATCGACAGGTAGACGATGGTCAGCATCATGAAGATGAACGCCTGCAGCACGATGATCAGGATGTGGAAGATGGCCCAGGCCAGCTGCAGCACCCCGCCCAGGCCGCCGAGCAGCATGCCGCCGCTGTACATCAGGGCGATCAGGATGAAGATCAGCTCGCCGGCATACAGGTTGCCGAACAGACGCAGGGCCAGGGACACCGGCTTGGCGATCAGGGTGACGAACTCGAGCAGGAAGTTCACCGGGACCAGCAGGGCCTGCACGGCCATGTTCTTGCTGCCGAACGGATGCAGGGTCAGCTCCCCGAGGAAGCCGCCGATACCCTTGACCTTGATGCTGTAGAACAGGATCAGGGCGAACACCGACAGGGCCAGGCCCAGGGTGGCGTTCGGGTCGGTGGTCGGTACCACGCGGAAGTACAGGTGCGGATCGCCGACCAGGGTAGCGGCCAGCATCGGCAGCCAATCCACCGGGATCAGGTCCATGAAGTTCATCAGGAAGACCCAGACGAAGATGGTCAGGGCCAGAGGGGCGATCAGCGGGTTACGCCCGTGGAAGGTGTCCTTGACGCTGCCGTCGACGAACTCCACCAGCACTTCGATGAAGTTCTGCAGGCCGCCCGGTTGCCCGGAGGTGGCCTTCCTCGCCGCCAGGCGGAACAGGAAGATGAAGATCAGGCCGAGCACTACCGACACCGCCAGGGTGTCGACATGGAAGGCCCAGAAGCCCATTTCCTGGGCTTCCTTTGCGGTGTGGGCGAAACTCCAGCCGTTCACCGGGTGCTGACCATAGGTCAGGTTGGTGAGGTGGTGCTGGATGTAACCCGAAGCGGTTTCTGCTGCCATTATTTGCCTCGAACGCTTTAAGGTCTTGAAAATTTTGTTATCAGCAACGGGGCGAACCAGCTGACCAGCAGGGTCAGCAGGTAGACACCGAACAATACCGGTGCCTCCAGGGGTTGCACGCCCGCGAACGTCAGTGCGAACAGCACGAACGTCAGAATCAGTTTTCCCGCTTCGCCCGCATAAAAAGAACGGACGATATCTTTAGCAGCCCGCGCACCGCTGAAGCGGAACGCCTTGTGGGCGAAATACAGATTCGGCAGCCAGGCGATCACTCCCCCCAGCAGCGCCGAATAACCGGCAACGCTCCCCAGCGCTTGCCAGGCCACCAATGCGGCCAGCAGCAGCACGATCAACTGTGCCAGCAGAACCGGGAACACCGGCAGGCGATGGAAGGGCCGGCGCTTCGGCATGCGGCTTTCCATCAGCTGGGTTCCTCGACTCTCGACCGCTATAACTCAATGAATTGGCATAAAAAGTGCCAACAAAATTGCGCGCAGAGTATAGGGGGCCTATCCCCCCCATTCAACTGCCAGGTAGTGATTTCCGACCGTGCGCTACACGGCCAGATGTGGCCAATTGTTTCAGCGGATATGGGCGAGAACGCCCTGCAACTCGTCCAGCGAGTTGTAGCGGATGACCAGTTGGCCCTTGCCCTTGGAGCCGTGTTTTATCTGTACCGGCGAGCCCAGCCGCTCTGCCAGGCGCTGTTCCAGGCGACTGATGTCCGGGTCGGCCTTGGCCTTGGTCGGTGCCGGTTTGGCCGTCAGCCACTGGCGCACCAGGGCTTCGGTCTGGCGCACGGTGAGACCACGTGCGACAACGTGTCGCGCCGCCTCGACCTGCTGTTCCAGGGGCAAACCGAGCAATGCGCGGGCATGGCCCATCTCCAGATCGCCGTGGGCGAGCAGGGTCTTGATCTCCTCCGGCAGGGCGATCAGGCGCAGCAGGTTGGTGATGGTGACGCGCGACTTGCCGACGGCATCGGCGACCTGCTGCTGGGTCAGCTCGAATTCCTGCTGCAGGCGCTGCAGGGCCACGGCCTCCTCGATCGGGTTGAGATCCTCGCGCTGGATGTTCTCGATCAGCGCCATGGCGATGGCGGCTTCATCCGGCAACTCGCGGACCATGGCCGGGATCTTGTCCTGACCGGCCAGCTGACTGGCTCGCCAGCGCCGTTCACCGGCGACGATCTCGAAGCGGCCGCCACCGATCGGGCGCAGAACTATGGGCTGCATCACGCCCTGGGCGCGGATCGAGGCGGCCAGCTCTTCCAGGGCGGTCTGATCCATGTCGCGGCGCGGCTGGTACTTGCCGCGCTGGATCAGCTCCAGCGGCACGTATTGCAGCTCGCGGCTGTCGACCTGGGCGGCCTCTTCCTGCAGCGCGCCGACGGTATTGCCGCCGAGCAGGGCGTCCAGGCCTCGACCCAGACCTCGTTTCTTCGCAGCCATGCGGATGTTCCTTAAGCGGTAGCGGTTTTCGCGGCGGCGCGCTGCCGGCGCACCAGCTCGCCGGCCAGTGCCAGGTAGGCGATGGCACCGCGGGATTGTTTGTCGTAGACCAGCGCCGGCATGCCGAAACTCGGCGCTTCGGCCAGGCGCACGTTGCGCGGGATCACGGCGTCGTACAGCTTGTCGCCGAAGTGTTCCTTGAGCTGGGCGCTGACGTCGTTGGTCAGGCTGATGCGCGGGTCGTACATGGTGCGCAGCAGGCCTTCGATCTGCAGCTTGGGATTGAGCAGCTGGGCAATGCGCTGGATGCTGTTGACCAGATCGGACAGCCCCTCCAGCGCGTAGTACTCGCACTGCATGGGGATGATCACGCCATCGGCGGCGACCAGGGCGTTGATGGTCAGCATCGACAGCGACGGCGGGCAGTCGATGAGGATGTAGTCGTAGTTCTCACGGATCGGCGCCAGGGCGTAACGCAGGCGACTTTCCTTCATCTTCATTTCCAGCAGGGCGACTTCCGCGGCGGTCAGGTCGCGGTTGGCCGGCAGCAGCTGGTAGCCGCCATGCTCGGAGAACTGCATGGCCTCGGCCAGGTTGCATTCGCCGATCAGCACGTCGTAGATGGAGTGCTCGAGGTTGTGCTTGTCCACGCCGCTGCCCATGGTCGCGTTGCCCTGCGGGTCGAGGTCGATCAGCAGCACGCGGCGCTTGGTCGCCACCAGCGAGGCGGCCAGGTTGATGCACGTCGTGGTCTTGCCCACGCCGCCTTTCTGATTGGCGATCGCAAATACCTTGGCCATCTTGTTTCCCCCTAGACCGAGCGACGCAGTATCAACAGATGGCGTTGGCCTTGGCAACCGGGAACCCGCAGCACGTGGGTGGCGCAGAGGCGGAAGTCCGCCGGTAGCGCCTGCAACTCGTCGGCCGGGTGCACGCCCTTCATCGCCAGCCAGTGGGTATCGGCATTGCCGAGGTGACGGGTCCAGTTGCTGAAATCTTCCAGACTGCTGAAGGCCCGCGAGCTGATGCCATCGAAGGGCTGCTCGGGCCGATACGCTTCGACCCGGTTGTGGACAACCTCGAGATTGGCGAGTTTCAGCTCCAGCTTCACCTGGACGAGAAAGCGGGTCTTCTTGCCGTTGGAATCGAGCAGGGTGAAACGCCGCTCGGGGAACATGATCGCCAACGGAATGCCGGGCATGCCGCCACCGCTGCCGACATCCAGCCAGTTATCCCCACGCTCGGCCACGAAGGGCACCACCGACAGGCTGTCGAGCAGGTGGCGCGAGACCATCTCGTCGGGGTCGCGCACCGCTGTGAGGTTGTAGGCCTTGTTCCACTTGATCAGCAGGCCCAAGTAGGCGAGCAGCTGCTCCTGCTGCAGCGCGCTGAGCTCGATGCCGAGTTCACGGGCGCCCTGGATCAGTTCTTCGGCATGACGCTGGGTAACCGACATCAGGCGCTGTGCTCCAACTTCTGCCCGGCACTGCGCTTTTTCAGGTGAATCAGCAGCAGGGAGATCGCCGCCGGCGTGACCCCGGGGATGCGCCCGGCCTGGCCGAGGGTGGCCGGGCGGGTACTGCCCAGCTTGTACTGGATCTCCTTGGACAGGCCGGAAATACTGGCGTAATCCAGATCCACTGGCAGCTTGGTGTCCTCGCTGGCGCGTAGCTTGGCGATCTCGTCCTGCTGGCGGTCGATATAGCCGGCGTACTTGGTCTTGATCTCGACCTGTTCGGCCACCTGGTTATCCACAACCGGGGATTCGGTCAGCTCGGCCAGGGTGGCGTAATCGATCTCGGGGCGGGCCAGCAGGTTGAGCAGGTTGTACTCGTGGGCCAGGGGCGTGCCGAAGCGCGTGGCGATGGCGTCGCCCTGGGGCGTGCCCGGACGTACCCAGGTGCTCTTCAGCCGCTGCTCTTCCTGGACGATGCCCTCGCGCTTGGCCTCGAAGGCCGCCCAGCGCTCGTCGTCCACCAGCCCCAGCTCGCGACCCTTCTCGGTCAGGCGCAAGTCGGCGTTGTCCTCGCGCAGGATCAGCCGGTATTCGGCGCGCGAGGTGAACATGCGGTAAGGCTCCTGGGTGCCCAGGGTGATCAGATCGTCGACCAGCACGCCGATATAGGCCTCGTCGCGACGCGGGCACCAGGGCTCCTTGCCCTGCGCGCGCAGCGCGGCGTTGCAGCCGGCGAGCAGGCCCTGGGCGCCGGCTTCTTCGTAGCCGGTGGTGCCGTTGATCTGTCCGGCGAAGAACAGCCCGCCGATCACCTTGGTTTCCAGGCTGTACTGCAGGTCGCGCGGATCGAAGTAGTCGTACTCGATGGCATAGCCGGGTCGGACGATATGGGCGTTCTCCATGCCGCGGATGCTGCGCACCAGTTGCAGCTGCACGTCGAACGGCAGCGAGGTGGAGATGCCGTTGGGGTACAGCTCGTGGGTGGTCAGGCCTTCCGGCTCGATGAATACCTGGTGGCTGTCCTTGTCGGCGAAGCGGTGGATCTTGTCCTCTATCGACGGGCAGTAGCGCGGGCCGACGCCTTCGATCACCCCGGAGTACATCGGCGAGCGATCCAGGTTGCTGGCGATGATCTCGTGGGTGCGCGCGTTGGTGTGGGTGATCCAGCAGCTGATCTGTCTGGGCTGATGCTCACGCTTGCCGAGGAAGGACATCAGCGGCGTCGGGGTGTCGCCCGGTTGCTCGGTCATCACCGAGAAATCCACGGAACGACCGTCGATGCGCGGCGGTGTGCCGGTCTTCAGCCGGCCGACGCGCAGCGGCAGCTCGCGCAGACGCTGGGCCAAGGCAATGGAAGGCGGATCGCCAGCGCGACCACCGGAGTAGTTCTGCATACCGATGTGGATAAGTCCTCCGAGGAAGGTGCCTGTGGTCAACACCACAGAATCCGCGTGGAACCTGAGCCCCATCTGGGTGACCACGCCTTTGATCTGGGCGTTTTCCACAATCAGGTCATCGGCCGCCTGTTGAAAAATCCACAGGTTGGTCTGGTTCTCCAGAATCTCGCGCACCGCCGCTTTGTACAGCACGCGGTCGGCCTGGGCGCGGGTAGCGCGTACCGCCGGACCCTTGCGGCTGTTGAGCACGCGGAACTGGATGCCGCCCATGTCGGTAGCGGTGGCCATGGCGCCGCCGAGCGCATCGATTTCCTTGACCAGATGGCTCTTGCCGATCCCGCCGATGGCCGGGTTGCAGCTCATCTGGCCAAGGGTCTCGACATTGTGGGTGAGCAGCAGGGTCTTCACGCCCATGCGTGCGGCAGCCAGGGCTGCCTCGGTACCGGCATGACCGCCGCCGATCACGATCACGTCAAAACGGGAAGGGAAATCCACCACGCACCTCGTGCCTGTTGAAAAAGGGGTCTTTGAGAAAGGCGGCAAGTATAGGGACTTCAGCCCGCTGAATGAAGCCTTCTGCACAAAAAATAGCCAGCCCTCGGGCTGGCGGTTCGCGGTGCAGACCTATCGCCTCCCGCTCGCCCCGCTCGGCTTTGTGCCTTGTGAGCTTATTAAAGAAAAGAAAGAGAGATTTTTTATAAAGCTTGTTCTTTATGTTTATGTATAGCACCAGGCCTTTCTGTGGATAACTGTCCGGAGCCCTTGCCATGACTGATGTACAGCTAATGATAAGGCTGTGCCGTTCCTGCTGGTTTCCACTGGGAAAGCTGCTCATCCACTGTGGATGAAAGGGCGGGTTACCCACAGGTGGATTTACGCCCAGCTTTGTCAGCGGGTTATGGGCAGGGCTTAGGGGCAGTTTTCCACAGGGTTTAGTTGCGCTCTGAATAAGTCGAAATCAGAGCCGCAGTCTGCAGCCAGCGTGCGTAGCCCGGATGAAATCCGGGGATATCGTTAAAGTCTCAAGGGAGGAACGCCAGGCTCACAGTGGTAGGAGCGAAGGGGGGCCTAGCCTTTGTTCGTGAGCTTGACGCCCTTATCGCGGATAAATCCGCTCCTGCAGGGGGGGGGGGGCGGCTGGCTATTTACCGATACAGAAGCTGGAGAAGATCCGCCCCAGCAGGTCGTCGCTGCTAAAGGCGCCGGTGATTTCGCCCAGGGCCTGCTGCGCCAGGCGCAGGTCCTCGGCGAGCAGTTCGCCGGCGCCCATCAGGGTGAGCTGGGCGCGGCCGTGTTCGAGATGCTGCTCAGCCTGGTGCAGCGCCTGCAGATGGCGGCGGCGGGCGCTGAAGCCGCTCTCGGCGGTCTGTTGATAACCCATGCAGGCCTTCAGGTGCTCGCGCAGCAACTCCAGGCCATCCGCCGACTTGGCCGACAGGCTGAGGGTCACGTGGCCATCGGCGCAGGTTTGCAGCGCCACGGCTTCGCCCGACAGATCCGCCTTGTTGCGGATCAGAGTGACCCGTGCGGGGTCCGGACGCTGCTGAAGAAATTCCGGCCACAGGGCGAAGGGATCGGCCGCCTCGGGGGCGGTGGAGTCCACCACCAGGAGCACGCGGTCTGCCTCGCCTATGGCCTTGAGGGCGCGCTCCACGCCGATTCTTTCCACCTGGTCGTCGGTGTCGCGCAGGCCGGCGGTGTCGACCACGTGCAGCGGCATGCCGTCGATGTGGATATGTTCGCGCAGTACGTCGCGGGTGGTGCCGGCGATATCGGTGACGATGGCCGCCTCGCGTCCGGCCAGGGCGTTGAGCAGGCTGGACTTGCCGGCGTTGGGCCGGCCGGCGATGACCACGGTCATGCCGTCGCGCAATAGGGCGCCCTGGCCGGCCTCGCGCAGCACTGTGGATAAGTCCGCACGCACACCGTCGAGCTGGCTCAGCACATGGCCGTCTGCGAGAAAGTCGATCTCCTCCTCGGGAAAATCGATGGCGGCCTCGACGTAGATGCGCAACTGGATCAGGGATTCGGTCAGCGCGTGCACGCGTCTGGAGAACTCGCCCTGCAGCGAGCGCAGGGCATTGCGCGCGGCCTGCTCGGAGCTGGCCTCGATCAGGTCGGCGATGGCCTCGGCCTGGGCCAGGTCGAGCTTGTCGTTGAGGAAGGCGCGTTCGCTGAATTCACCCGGACGTGCCAGGCGTGCGCCCAGCTCCAGGCAGCGGCGCAGCAGTAGGTCGAGCACCACCGGGCCGCCATGGCCCTGCAGCTCGAGCACGTCCTCGCCGGTGAAGGAGTTGGGGCCGGGGAAGTAGATCGCCAGGCCTTCGTCCAGGCTCAGTTCCTGCTCGCCGAAGAACGGGCCGTGGTGGGCGAAGCGCGGTTTCAGCTCGCGCCGGCAGATGGTGCGGGCCAGTTGTCCGGCCAGCGGGCCGGAGACCCGCACGATCCCCACACCGCCACGACCCTGGGCGGTGGCGACGGCGGCGATGGTGTCTCGGGCGTGGTTCATGGCGTGGTACTCGCAGGTTACGGGCTGTAGGACCGAAGGGGGCTCATGATCATGGCCACTCATCGCGAACAAGTTCGCTCCTACAGGGAAGGCCGGATAGCAAAACGCCCCAATCATGGGGCGTTTGCTTGATGCTTGGAAGCCTTGGCGAATCAGGCGTTGGCCGGTTTCGCTGCGGCTTCGATTTTGCGCGTAATGTACCACTGCTGGGCGATGGACAGCACGTTGTTGACCACCCAGTACAGCACCAGACCGGCCGGGAACCAGAGGAAGAAGAAGGTGAAGATGATCGGCATCAGCTTCAGCACGCGGGCCTGCATGGGGTCCGGCGGCGTCGGGTTGAGCTGCTGCTGGATGAACATGGTCGCGCCCATGATGATCGGCAGGATGAAGAACGGATCCTTGATCGACAGGTCGGTGATCCACAGCAGCCACGGCGCCTGACGCATCTCCACCGATTCCAGCAGCACCCAGTACAAGGCGAGGAATACCGGCATCTGCACCAGGATCGGCAGGCAGCCGCCCAGCGGGTTGATCTTCTCCTTCTTGTACAGCTCCATCATCGCCTGGGACATCTTCTGGCGATCGTCGCCGAACTGCTCCTTCAGTGCCTGCAGCTTCGGCGACACGGCACGCATGCGCGCCATGGAGCGGTAGCTGGCGGCGGACAGCGGGAAGAAGATCAGCTTGATGACGATGGTCAGCACGATGATCGACCAGCCCCAATTGCCCAGCAGGCCGTGAATCACTTCCAGCAGCCAGAAGATCGGCTGGGCGAGGAACCACAGGAAGCCGTAGTCGACGGTCAGCTCCAGGCCCGGGGACAGGGTGCCCAGGTGCTCCTGCAGCTTGGGACCGGCGTAGAGGACGGCGCCGGTTTCGCCCTTGCCACCTGCGGCGACCTGCACGGACGGGCCGGTGAAGCCGACGATGTAGTTGCCCTGGCTGTCCTTGCGAGTCTGTACCAGGTTGCTGCTGTCCTTGCTCGGCACCCAGGCGGTGACGAAGTAGTGCTGCAGCCAGGCGACCCAGCCGCCCTGCACGGTTTCCTTGAAGGCCTGCTTGTCGATGTCCTTCATCGACACCTTCTTGTACGGCTCCTCGCTGGTCCACAGCGCGGCGCCCAGGTAGGTGGCGGTGCCGGTGGCGGTGGTGGAGGACGGATCGGCGCTGGCGTCGCGCTTGAGCTGGGCGAACAGGTTGCCGCTCCAGGCCTGATCGCTCTGGTTGTCGATCAGGTAGCGCACGTCGACCTGATAGGCGGACGGGTCCACGCAACCGGGCTTCTTCAGCTGCTGCTCACGCGCCGAGCACTGCGGGTTGAGACCGCGCTTGAAGCTGTAGCGCTTGATGTAGTTGACGCCGTTCTCGCTGTAGGTCAGGTCGACCACCAGGCTGTCTTGGCCTTCGGCCATCGCGTAGCTGGTTTTCTCGCTCGACCACAGGGCGCGACCGCTGGACTTGTCCGGGGCGTTCTGGCCGATCAGGCCGCTCTGCGCCAGGTAGGTGCGTTCGCCGCCGTTGTCGAACAGCTGGAAGGGCACGTCCGGGCGATCCTGACGGCGCGGGTACTGCGGCAGGCGCAGCTGCACGATATCGCCACCGCGCGGGTCGATGGCCAGATCCAGCACGTCGGTTTTCACCCGGATCAGCTCGTCGCTGGCGGCTGCATTCGGCGCAACGGCAGCGGCGCTGGGTTCGGCCACGGCAGTGGGGATGTCGTCGCCGGCGGTTGCGGCATTGGCCGGGGTATCCGGCAGGGCGGGCGTCGCGGCGGTCGAGGATTGTACCTCAGCCGGCAGGGCGGCCTGGCCGTAGTCCTCGTTCCATTGCAGGACCATGAGGTAGGACACGACTGCCAGGGCGACGATCAGGATCGAACGTTGGATATCCATGATTATTCGGCCATCGAAGGGGAACGGGATGTTTTCGCGGGAGGTACCGGGTCGAAGCCGCCGGCATTCCAGGGGTGGCAGCGACCGAGCCGGCGAGCTGCCAGCCAGCCGCCACGCAGGAAGCCATGTTGTTCGATGGCTTCGTAGGCGTAGCAGGAACAGCTGGGATAGAAGCGACAATGGCTGGCCATCAGCGGACTGATGGCGTAGCGATAAACCTGGATACAGGCTAAGGCCGCTTTACGCATGGGGATTGTCGCTTGTCCCGGGGGAGGCATGTGCGTCGCGACTGGGCCGGCTGCGAGCCAGGCGTCTCCAGAGCTTGCCAAACTGCTGAGCGAGTTCGCCATTCTCCAGATCGCCGAGGCCCTTGCGGGCGACCACCACGATGTCCCAACCGACCAGGTCGTCCTGGTTCAGGCGGAAGGACTCGCGGATTTGACGCTTGATGCGGTTGCGCTCGACGGCGAGCTTGACGCTCTTCTTGCCGATCACCAGACCCAGGCGGGGATGATCAAGCTGGTTGTCGCGCGCCAGCAGCAGGACACTTTTGCCCGGAGCTTTGCCGCTTGGGGAGTCGAAGACTGCCTTGAATTGCCGGGGGGTCAGCAGACGCTTTTCCCGGCCGAAGCCTCGACTCACCACCTGTCTGGATGAATTAGACAGTCAGACGCTTGCGGCCCTTGGCGCGACGACGCGACAGGACGGCACGGCCGTTCTTGGTGGCCATGCGGGCACGGAAACCGTGGGTGCGAGCGCGCTTGATGGTGCTGGGTTGGAAAGTGCGTTTCATGGTGCGTTACCTGGGTGTTCGACTAGGGTCGGAATGACCCTGGTTTAAAGAGACCGGCAATTCTAGAGAAAGCCGCGCGGCAGGTCAATTTCCAACCAGCCCTATTCGCTCGATAAGAAGATTAAGAAGGAAAGGTTTAAAGCTCTTCTTCTATGTTTATGATGATGGGCACTGGCTTTGCTGTGGAAAACGCCGCCTAGCACCCGCCGTTGCTGGATTGGCGGAGATGATAAGGTTGTCCAGAAGCTCTGTTCGGTCTGTGCGCCGGCTGCGCATAGCTTGGGGACAGAATCGCGGTTTACCCACAGCTGGGTTATCCGCGCCCTCGTCCCCAGACTTGTGCAGAGACTTTTCGGGCGCTTATCCACAAGGCTCAGGGCAGTGCGGATAAGCCTGGTGAATGTTAATAAGGCTTTGATTTTGCTTGGCCATCTGCACCATGGCGTGTGGATAACTCGGTCATTGGCCGCTACAATGGCGGCTGTTTTTTGCATCGCCTTGATAGGGGACAGTCAGTGTCAGTGGAACTATGGCAGCAGTGCGTCGAGCTCTTGCGCGACGAATTGCCGGCCCAGCAATTCAACACCTGGATACGTCCTCTGCAGGTCGAAGCTGAAGGCGACGAGCTGCGCGTCTATGCGCCCAACCGTTTCGTCCTCGACTGGGTCAATGAGAAGTACCTGAGCCGCCTGCTCGAATTGCTTGGCGAGCGCGCCAATGGCCTGGTGCCGGCGCTTTCCTTATTAATAGGCAGCAGGCGCACGGCCGCCGCTCGAGTGGCGCCGAATGCGCCCTTGCCAGCGGCCGCCCGCGCGGCCCAGGTTCAGGCCGCGGCGACGAGCAGCAAGCCTCTGCCGCCGCCGGCTCAGCAAGAACCCTCGCGTGCCAGTTTCGATTCCATGGCCGGTGCCGCGCCGCAGGCGCCGACGCCGGCGGTCGCGCCGCGTACCGAGCGCACGGTGCAGGTCGAAGGCGGCCTCAAGCACACCAGCTACCTGAATCGCACCTTCACCTTCGATAACTTCGTCGAGGGCAAGTCCAACCAGCTCGCCCGCGCCGCGGCCTGGCAGGTGGCAGACAATCCCAAGCACGGCTACAACCCGCTGTTCCTCTACGGGGGCGTAGGCCTGGGCAAGACGCACCTGATGCACGCGGTGGGCAACCATCTGCTGGCAAAGAACCCCAACGCCAAGGTGGTCTATCTGCACTCCGAGCGCTTCGTCGCCGACATGGTCAAGGCGCTGCAACTCAATGCGATCAACGAATTCAAGCGCTTCTACCGTTCGGTGGATGCGCTGCTGATCGACGATATCCAGTTCTTCGCCAAGAAGGAGCGCTCCCAGGAGGAGTTCTTCCACACCTTCAACGCCCTGCTCGAGGGCGGCCAGCAGGTGATCCTCACCAGCGATCGCTACCCGAAGGAGATCGAAGGTCTGGAGGAACGCCTGAAGTCGCGCTTCGGCTGGGGCCTGACCGTGGCGGTGGAACCGCCGGAGCTGGAAACCCGCGTGGCGATCCTGATGAAGAAGGCCGACCAGGCCAAGGTCGATCTGCCGCATGATGCGGCGTTCTTCATCGCCCAGCGCATCCGCTCCAACGTGCGCGAGCTGGAAGGTGCACTCAAGCGTGTGATCGCTCACTCGCACTTCATGGGTCGTGACATCACCATCGAGCTGATCCGCGAATCGCTCAAGGACCTGCTGGCCCTGCAGGACAAGCTGGTGAGCATCGACAACATCCAGCGCACCACCGCCGAGTACTACAAGATCAAGATCTCCGATCTGCTCTCCAAGCGCCGCTCGCGCTCCATCGCCCGGCCGCGTCAGGTGGCCATGGCGTTGTCGAAGGAGCTGACCAACCACAGCCTGCCGGAAATCGGCGTGGCCTTCGGCGGCCGCGATCACACCACGGTATTGCACGCATGCCGTAAGATTGCTGAACTTAGGGAATCCGACGCGGACATCCGCGAGGACTACAAGAACCTGCTGCGCACCCTCACCACTTGATTTCGCAGCTCCACGAGGCAAGGGACTAGACCATGCATTTCACCATTCAACGCGAAGCCCTGTTGAAACCCCTGCAACTGGTCGCCGGCGTCGTGGAACGCCGCCAGACCCTGCCGGTGTTGTCCAACGTCCTGCTGGTGGTCGAAGGCCAGCAGTTGTCGCTCACCGGCACCGACCTGGAAGTCGAGCTGGTCGGTCGCGTCGCCCTGGAGGATGCCGCCGAGCCGGGCGAGATCACCGTCCCGGCGCGCAAGCTGATGGACATCTGCAAGAGCCTGCCGTCCGATGCGCTGATCGACATCCGCGTCGACGAGCAGAAGCTGCTGGTCAAGGCTGGGCGCAGCCGTTTCAGCCTGTCCACCCTGCCGGCCAACGACTTCCCCACGGTAGAGGAAGGCCCGGGTTCGCTGACCTTCAACCTGCCGCAAGCCAAGTTGCGTCGCCTGATCGAGCGGACCAGCTTCGCCATGGCGCAGCAGGACGTGCGCTACTACCTCAACGGCATGTTGCTGGAAGTGCAGAGCGGCATGCTGCGTGCGG
Organism: Pseudomonas sp. SP16.1; assembly: GCF_052682975.1. NCBI lineage: Bacteria > Pseudomonadati > Pseudomonadota > Gammaproteobacteria > Pseudomonadales > Pseudomonadaceae > Pseudomonas > Pseudomonas sp. SP16.1. The sequence continues at coordinate 4,489,406 of NZ_JBQYFZ010000001.1, read as the reverse complement.
TGGCCACCGACGGTCATCGCCTGGCCATGTGCTCCATGGAGGCGGCGATCCAGCAGGACGGCAAGCATCAGGTCATCGTGCCGCGCAAAGGCATCCTGGAACTGGCTCGTCTGCTCACCGAGCAGGACGCCGAGGTCAGCATCGTGCTGGGCCAGCACCACATCCGTGCCAACACCGGCGAGTTCACCTTCACCTCCAAGCTGGTCGACGGCAAGTTCCCCGATTACGAGCGCGTGTTGCCGCGGGGCGGCGACAAGCTGGTGCTGGCCGACCGCCAGGGCCTGCGCGAAGCGTTCAGCCGTACCGCGATCCTGTCCAACGAGAAGTACCGCGGCATTCGCCTGACCCTGGCCGCCGGCCTGCTGAAAATCCAGGCTAACAACCCGGAGCAGGAAGAGGCCGAGGAAGAGATCGTCGTCGAGTACAACGGCGGCAACCTGGAGATCGGTTTCAACGTCAGCTACCTGCTCGACGTGCTGGGTGTGATGGGCACCGAGCAGGTGCGTCTGATCCTGTCCGACTCCAACAGCAGTGCGCTGCTGCAAGAGTCCGACAACGACGATTCCGCCTACGTCGTCATGCCGATGCGCCTGTGACCGAAATCGCTAGATGTCGCTGACCCGCGTAACGGTCACCGCGGTGCGCAATCTGCACCCGGTGACCCTCTCCCCTTCCCCCCGCATCAACATCCTTCACGGCGCCAACGGCAGCGGCAAGACCAGCCTGCTGGAAGCCATCCATCTGCTCGGCCTGGCGCGCTCCTTTCGCAGCACCCGCCTGCAACCTGTGATCCACTACGAACAGCCGGCCTGTACCGTATTCGGTCAGGTACAGCTGGCCGATGGTGGCAACAGCAACCTGGGCATTTCTCGCGACCGCCAGGGCGAGCTGCAGATTCGCGTGGATGGGCAGAATGCGCGTAGCGCCGCGCAGCTGGCCGATCTGCTGCCGTTGCAGCTGATCAACCCGGACAGCTTTCGTCTGCTCGAGGGGGCGCCGAAGATTCGCCGGCAGTTCCTCGACTGGGGAGTGTTCCACGTGGAACATCGCTTCCTCGGCGCCTGGCAGCGCCTGCAGAAGGCCCTGCGGCAGCGGAACTCGTGGCTGCGCCATGGTACACTTGACGGTGCTTCGCAGGCCGCGTGGGACCGCGAACTGTGCACTGCCAGCGCGGAGATCGACGCCTATCGGCGCGCCTATATCCAGGCGCTGAAACCGGTGTTCGAACGTACCCTGGCAGAGCTGCTGCAACTCGAAGGGCTGACCCTGAGCTACTACCGCGGCTGGGACAAGGATCGTGAGCTGAGCGAAGTGCTCGCCGCCTCTCTCCTCCGCGACCAGCAACTCGGCCATACCCAGGCAGGCCCCCAGCGCGCCGATCTGCGTTTGCGGCTGGCCGGTCATAACGCGGCGGAGATCCTTTCGCGAGGGCAACAAAAATTGGTGGTATGCGCGTTGCGCATCGCCCAGGGCCACTTGGTCAACGAGGCCAAGCGCGGTCAATGTATCTATCTGGTCGACGACCTGCCGTCGGAACTGGATGAGCAGCACCGGTTGGCATTGTGCCGGTTGCTGGAAGATTTGCACTGCCAGGTGTTCATCACCTGTGTAGACCATGAATTGTTGAGGGGCGGCTGGCAAACGGATACGCCGGTTGCCATGTTCCACGTGGAACATGGCCGTATCACCCAGACCCACGACCACCGGGAGTGAAGGCATGAGCGACAACCAAACGTACGACTCCAATAACATTAAGGTCCTCAAGGGCCTGGATGCCGTACGCAAGCGGCCTGGCATGTACATCGGCGATACCGACGATGGTAGCGGTCTGCACCACATGGTGTTCGAGGTGGTCGACAACTCCATCGACGAGGCCCTGGCCGGGCATTGCAGCGAGATCGTCATCACCATCCATCCGGATGAGTCGATCAGTGTGCGTGACAACGGCCGCGGCATTCCGGTGGATATCCACAAGGATGAAGGGGTCTCCGCCGCCGAGGTCATCATGACCGTGCTGCACGCCGGCGGTAAGTTCGACGACAACAGCTACAAGGTCTCCGGCGGCCTACACGGCGTGGGCGTTTCGGTGGTCAACGCGCTGTCCAAGGAGCTGGTGCTGACCATCCGTCGCAACGGCAAGATCTGGGAACAGACCTACGTGCATGGCGTACCCCAGGCGCCGTTGACCGCCGTCGGCGACACCGAAGGCACCGGCACGCAGATCCACTTCAAACCGTCGGAAGAGACCTTCGCCAACATCCATTTCAGCTGGGACATCCTGGCCAAGCGCCTGCGCGAACTGTCCTTCCTCAACTCCGGCGTCGGCATCCTGCTCAAGGACGAACGCACCGGCAAGGAAGAGCTGTTCAAGTACGAGGGCGGCCTGCGCGCCTTCGTCGAATACCTCAACCACAACAAGACCACGGTCAACCAGGTGTTCCACTTCAACGTGCAGCGCGACGATGGCGTCGGCGTGGAAGTGGCCCTGCAATGGAATGACAGCTTCAACGAGAACCTGTTGTGCTTCACCAACAACATCCCCCAGCGCGACGGCGGCACCCACCTTGCCGGCTTCCGCTCGGCGCTGACGCGTAACCTCAACACCTATATCGAGCAGGAAGGCCTGGCCAAGAAGTTCAAGGTCAGCACTACCGGCGACGACGCCCGCGAAGGCCTGACCGCGATCATCTCGGTCAAGGTCCCGGACCCGAAATTCAGCTCGCAGACCAAGGACAAGCTGGTCTCCAGCGAAGTGAAGACCGCGGTCGAACAGGAAATGGGCAAGTACTTCGCCGACTTCCTGCTGGAGAACCCCAACGAAGCCAAGGCCGTGGTCGGCAAGATGATCGACGCCGCGCGTGCCCGCGAAGCCGCGCGCAAGGCCCGCGAGATGACCCGCCGCAAGGGCGCGCTGGATATCGCCGGGCTGCCCGGCAAGCTGGCCGACTGCCAGGAAAAGGACCCGGCGCTGTCCGAACTCTACATAGTGGAGGGTGACTCCGCGGGCGGTTCTGCCAAGCAGGGCCGCAACCGCAGGACCCAGGCGATCCTGCCGCTCAAGGGCAAGATCCTCAACGTGGAAAAAGCCCGCTTCGACAAGATGCTCTCCTCCCAGGAAGTCGGCACCCTGATCACCGCCCTCGGCTGCGGTATCGGGCGCGAGGAGTACAACATCGACAAGCTGCGTTACCACAACATCATCATCATGACCGACGCCGACGTCGACGGCTCGCACATCCGCACCCTGCTGCTGACCTTCTTCTTCCGTCAGCTGCCGGAGCTGATCGAGCGCGGCTACATCTACATCGCCCAGCCGCCGCTGTACAAGGTGAAGAAGGGCAAGCAGGAGCAGTACATCAAGGACGACGAGGCCATGGATGAATACATGACCCAGTCGGCCCTGGAAGACGCCAGCCTGCACGTCAACGAAGGCGCCCCGGGCCTGGCCGGCGAGGCGCTGGAGAAGCTGGTGGGCGAATACCGAGGGGTGATGAAGACGCTCAATCGACTGTCGCGTCTGTACCCCATCGAGCTCACCGAGCACTTCGTCTACCTGCCTCGCGTCAGCGTCGAGCAACTGGCCGACCAGGACGCCATGCAGGTCTGGCTGGCGCTGCTCGATGCTCGTCTGAAGGTCATGGAGAAATCCGGTCTGGTGTACAAGACCAGCCTGCGCGAAGACCGCGAGCGCCACTTGTGGCTGCCCGAGGTGGAGCTGATCTCCCACGGTGTGTCCAGCTACATCACCTTCAACCGCGACTTCTTCGCCAGCAACGACTACCGCACGGTGACCGCCCTCGGCGAGCAGCTCAACAACCTGCTGGAAGACGGTGCCTACGTGCAGCGCGGCGAGCGCAAGAAGCCGGTGACCAGCTTCAAGGAAGGCCTGGAGTGGCTGATGAACGAGAGCACCAAGCGTCACAGCATCCAGCGCTACAAGGGGCTCGGCGAGATGAACCCGGATCAGCTGTGGGAAACCACCATGGACCCGGAAGTACGCCGCATGCTCAAGGTAACCATCGAGGACGCCATCGCCGCCGACCAGATATTCAACACCCTGATGGGCGATGCCGTGGAGCCGCGCCGCGACTTCATCGAGTCCAACGCCCTGGCGGTATCGAACCTGGATTTCTGATTAGTTGGAGGTGGGCAAAGTTATTTGCCCTTTCGGCCAAAGTTAAGCGGTTCGGCCAAAGTAATTTGGCGATAGCCTAAAAATAGAAGCCCCTGCTGACGCGAGTCCGCAGGGGCTTTTTATTTAGCCTGAAGCCTCTACTGGCCGGTGTTCCAGTCGGCCAAGAAGGCTTCAGTCAGGCGGTGCTTGGTCTTGTGCTCCTCAACGATCCCGGCTGATTTCATCCTGCTGAAGGTCGAACTCATCGAGGCTTTGTTGGTTTTGTTTCCCGGTATACGCCTGGTTCTCAACGCATCGATAACCCATTGGCTACGAATGCGGGGTCGTTGATCGTTCAACATGTCCACAACCAAGAACGTCATGTAGCCTTTGCTGATGCCTGCCCTGGGTCAAATTCAGTCGGCAGAGTGGGTCGAGATTCTCTTAACAGGATTGTTAATAAATTCCTGAGCAGTTCGGTGGCAGGTATGAGCCTCATGCCCGTCAATGAATCGTGATCGAGCAGTTGCCAAACAAGCGCAAGAATGCCATCGTAATGACGAATGTCTTTACGTGGAGGCCGCCCCCATGGCTTCGATCAATATCCGCATCGACGATGAGCTGAAAGTCCGCGCGTACCGGGAACTGGAGAAGCTTGGCGTTACCCCTTCTGAGCTGATGCGCCAAGCCCTGCAATATGTGGCTGAGCGGGGTCAGCTGCCTTTCCGTCCGGTTCTGATGACCGAGGAAGATGAGGCTCTGATTGCCACGGTGCGTGAGCGCCTTGCTGCTCCGCAGCGCGTGAAGGTCTCGCTGGATGACCTATAGCCTCGAATTCGATGCGCGGGCACTGAAGGAGTGGCACAAGCTGGGCGACACCGTTCGTGAGCAGCTCAAGAAAAAGCTCGTGGAGGTGCTGGTCAATCCGCGCGTCGAGGCAAATCGCCTTCACTCACTTCCCGACTGTTACAAGATCAAACTGCGCAGCAGCGGTTATCGCCTGGTGTACCAGGTGATCGACCATGAGGTGGTGGTGGTTGTCGTGGCCGTGGATCGGCGTGATCGCGAGCAGGCATATCGCAAGGCCGCTGAGCGGCTCAAATAACGCGCTGCCTGCGTCATACAGAGTCGGGTTTCAATGCGATGAGTGATGGCGATCTGTTGGAGCAACTGCGGGCTGAGAATGCTCGTCTGATCGCATTGCTGGAAACGCATGGCATTGAGTGGCGGCTACCGGCTGAGCGGCCAAAGCCAAAGCAGGCCGTGGCGCTGCCACCGCTAGTCCCGGTTCTGGATACCGATGAGAAGCTGGCGCTGTTCAAACGCCTGTTCCGGGGGCGCGCCGATGTTTTTCCTCTGCGATGGGAAAGCAAGGCCGGAAAGACCGGCTACTCACCTACATGCGCGAATGAATGGCGCCCAGGTGTGTGCGAGAAACCCAGGATCAAATGCGGCGATTGCTCGTACCGGCAGTTACTACCGCTGACCGACCAGGTGCTTTACAAGCACTTGGCAGGAGAGATCGTCGTCGGCGTTTACCCACTGTTGCTGGATGACACCTGCTACTTCCTTGCTGTGGACTTTGATGAAGCCGACTGGCGTGAGGATGTCACGGCATTTGCCCAGTCATGTCGCGAGTTGGGTGTGCCGGTCGCGGTGGAGGTTTCTCGCTCCGGTAATGGTGCTCATGCTTGGATATTCTTCGAGCACAGTGTTCCTGCGTTTGAAGCGCGCCTACTGGGCTCCGCGATCATTAGCCATACCTGTGAACGTACCCGGCAGCTGACGCTGGGCTCTTACGACCGGCTGTTTCCAAACCAGGACAGCATGCCCAAGGGTGGTTTCGGAAACTTGATTGCTCTGCCCTTGCAGAAGAGGGCCCGAACACAAGGTGGCAGTGTTTTTGTCGATGAGAGGCTGGTGCCCTATCCCGATCAGTGGGCATTTCTGGCCAGTGTCCAACCTATGCCGGCGAGGGACATTGCACCGGCTACGCTGCGAGCCAGTGGCGGTCGCCATCCGTTGGGTGTCGCTGACCTAACAGATGATGATGGTGGTGCTAAGCCTTGGCAGCGCACACCGGAAAAGACTCAGAAACTGACCTGTCCGTTACCAGCGTCGGTGAGCGTGACCCTGGCGAACCAGATCTATTTCAGCAAGTCCGAACTACCCCAGCCATTGGTCAACAAGCTCATTAGGCTGGCGGCATTTCAAAATCCGGAGTTCTACAAAGCTCAGGCCATGCGCCTTCCTGTGTGGAACAAGCCCCGGATCATCGGATGTGCCGAAAACTATCCGCAGCATATTGCCCTGCCGCGCGGATGCCTGGATGACGTCCGGGCACTGTTGGGTGAAAACAAGATAGAGCTGGTGCTGCATGATGAGCGCTTCGCAGGGAATCCCATCGAAGTCAGATTCGTGGGCAAATTGCGCTCGGATCAGGAGGCTGCATTAGCGGGCATGCTGGTGCACGACACCGGCATCCTCTGTGCCCCAACCGCTTCTGGTAAAACTGTTACGACTGCCGCACTGATTGCCCGGCGTGGCGTGAACACGCTGGTGCTGGTTCACCGAACGGAACTGCTCCAGCAGTGGAAGGAAAGGTTGCAGGCATTTCTGGGGGCAGACAAGAAGACTGTTGGCAGCATCGGTGGAGGTAAGGCCAAGCCGACCGGCATCATCGATGTGGCGGTTATGCAGTCGCTATCGCGGCAAGGTGAGGTCAGCGAACAGGTAAAGAACTACGGGCAAATCATCGTGGATGAATGCCATCACCTGTCGGCGTTCTCTTTTGAGGCCCTTCTCAAGGCGGCCCCTGCGAGATACGTGTTGGGGCTGACGCTACACCCATTCGGCGCGATGGCCAACAACCAATTATTTTCATGCAGTGCGGGCCGATTCGGCATACCGCCTCTCGGCCTGAGAGTGCCCCGGCAGAGTGCGGGTAATTCCCAAGTGGTTGCCCCGGCCTATCGTCATGCCAGAAGGCGCCGGTATTCAGGATGTCTTCTTGCAGGTGTGCAGTGATGCGGAGCGGACAGACAAGATTGTGGCTGAGGTCGAAGCCGCTTTTGGCCAGGGGAGAAAGATTCTGCTGCTGACGGAGAGAACGGATCACCTCAGTGCCATTGAGGAAAGGCTGGTTGGGAGAGTCGAAAACCTTTTTACCCTGCATGGTCGGCTGTCCAAGAAGCAACGTACTGCACTAATCGGTGAGCTGGAAGCGCTGCCGCCCGATGCACCCAGGGTGATCCTGGCCACTGGGAAACTGGTCGGTGAGGGGTTCGATCATCCTGCGCTGGATACCTTGGTACTGGCGATGCCGGTGTCCTGGAAGGGCACCCTTCAGCAGTATGCGGGTCGCCTGCATCGGGAGCATTCAGATAAGGCGGATGTTCGCATCATCGATTTCATCGACTCCGGACATCCAGCCTTGCTACGGATGTGGAGCAAGCGCCAGGCCGGCTACAAGGCAATGGGCTATGACTTTGCCGATTCATCCAGCTCGATAGAGCTTCTTGCGCAGGACTGACACGGTCTTGAAACCTGCGACGGATGGGGATTCCGCTAAGCCAGGAACCCCGTTACGCTGCTTGCATTGACACTTTGGCAATCCGCTTAGCCCAGCATGCTCCTGGTGTGGAGGCCACGCTTTTTCAGGCTTGTAGTGCCCGGAATGCAGGGCATACGGAAAATGCCATTTATTCCGGTCATTTCGACGGAAAATGCCACTTTATCTGGCTCAATCATGCCAATAATGGTGCCAATTTTTCACGTAAGTTATTGATTTTTATAGAGTGGCGAATGCCAGATTTATCGCCCATCGACAATTAGTTAGTTGGTGGAGAGCCCTGGCTAATCTACGCACATCAGCCGGGAACTGGATGTCCCGGGTCAAGGACGACAGACCGCGCCAGCATGGCAAACGACGGGACGTCGGAAGATCATAAAAAACCCGCCTCGGCGGGTTTTTTGTTGCCTGCAGAATAGTCGGGCCTTCACGCCCACCAGTAGCGCACCATATGGAAGAACACCGGGGCGGCGAAGCAGACCGAGTCCAGGCGGTCGAGCATGCCGCCGTGGCCCTCGATCATATGGCCCCAGTCTTTCACTCCGCGGTCGCGTTTGATCGCCGACATCACCAGGCCGCCGGCAAAGCCCAGCAGGCACACCAGCAAGGCGAACAGCGCCGCCTGCCAGAAAGCGAACGGCGTGATCCAGCACAGCAGTGCGCCGATCAGGGTGGCCAGCGCGACACCGCCGACAAAGCCTTCCACCGTCTTCGACGGCGACAGGTCGGGCGCGATCTTGTGTTTGCCGAAGAGCTTGCCGCAGACGTACTGCAGCACGTCGGACAGCTGCACGACGATGATCAGCCAGGCGATCAACAGCAGGTTGCGTCCCTCGTAGCCGGGGATGTCCAGGGTCAGCAGCGCCGGCACCGCGGAGATGCAGTAGACGGCGATCATCAGACCCCACTGCACCTTGGCCGCGCGCTCCAGGTAGCGCGTGGTGTCGCCGCCCAGCGAGGCGAGGATCGGCAGCAGCAGGAACAGGTAGACCGGAATGAAGATCGCGAACAGTCCGTACCAGTCCAGGGCGATCAGCAGGTACTGCATCGGCAGGGCGAAGTAGAACGCCGCTACCAGCGCGGGGTAGTCGCTGCGCCGCGTCGGCGTCAGGGTCATGAACTCGCGCAGGGCGTAGAACGACACGAAATAGAACAGCAGGATCACGCCGTTGTTGCCGAACAGGAAGGCGATGCCGATCACCAGCACCATCACCCACCAGGCATTGATCCGCGCGTTGAGGTTGTCGATCACCGGGTTGGGCCGATCGCCGCTGCGCCACTTGAGCAGATGGCCGATCAGGCTGGCGAGCAGCAGCAGGGCGCCGATGCCGGCGAACAGCAGCAGGGTATTGCGATCCATCTCAGGCCTCCTCGGGTGCCAGTGCCAGCAGGGCGTTGCGTGCGCGTTCGAGGAAGGCTGCCTTGCCCTCCCCCTCGATCCGTTCCAGCGCCGCGCCGAAGCTCAGAGTGCACAGCAGCGGCAGGGGCAGCGTCCTGCCCTTGGGCATCACCCGGTTGAGATTGGCGATCCACACCGGTACCAGCTCCACCTCCGGCCTGGCTTGGGCCAGGTGGTAGAGACCGCTCTTGAACGGCAGCAGCGGTTCGTCGCCGAGATTGCGCGTGCCTTCGGGGAAGAGGATCAACGAGTCGCCGGCGTCAAGCGCAGCGAGCATGGGCTGCAGCGGATTGCCGCCCTCCTCCTTGCGTTCGCGATCGACCAGCACGCCGTTGAACACGCGATTGATCAAGAAGCTGCGCACGCCCGGCTGCTGCCAGTAGTCGGCGCCGGCGACCGGGCGGGTGCGCTTGCGCAGCTGTGCCGGTAGCGAGGCCCATAGCAGCACGAAGTCGCCGTGGCTGCTGTGGTTGGCGTAGTACAGACGCTGGGTGGCCTGGGCGGTGCTGCCGAGCCAGAGGGCGCGGGCCCCGGTCAGCAGGCGGGCGGCCGAGGTGATGGCGAAAGCGGTCAATGCGGCGAGCATGGCGACTCCTTAACCGAAGGACGAAAGGCAGAACGGAACGAGGATGGCGAGCAGCGCGACCGAGAGCTGCAGCAGCAGGCACAGGGCCTGGTGGCGCAGCAGGACGAGTGCCCCTTTGCTGCGGGACTCCCAGCTGCGCTGCGACTGCCGCTCCTGCTGCAGACCGAGGCGCTGCAGGGCCTGATCCAAGGACTGGGTCTGCGCAGCCAGCTGTTCGCCGGACTGGGCCAGGCGCTGGAACAGCTCGGCATCCAGCGCCACGCGCTGGGCCCAGTACTTCTCGGCCAGGCCAATCAGCAGCAGCAGCGCGCTGACCGGCGCCAGCGCCGGGCTGGCCGCTGCGCCCAGCAGGGGCGCCAGACCGCAGGCCAGGGCGAGTAGGCTCAGCGCCGTGGAAAGACGATCGAGGCTGCGCCCGCGCCGCAGCAATGCGGCGACCAGTAGCAGCTCAGCCTGCATGAGCCACCTCCAGCGGCGCCGGCGCGACGACCAGTTCCTGCAGGGCGGCCAGCTGTTGCGGGCCGAGAACGACCTGTGGACGGGCCTGGCGGATCAACTCGACGGCGGTGTCGACATCCTGGCAACGGCCGCTATGCAGCAGCCAGGCGGCCACAGCGGTGGCGCTGCGCGAATAGCCGAGTGCGCAGCACACCAGCAGCGGACCGCCGTGGCGCAGGCGTTCGATGGCCTGCGCGGCCTGCAGACAGGTGGCACTGTCGGGCGCGAGCAGATCCAGCGACGGCAGGCTGCAATAGGCCGCGGGCACGCTGCGCAGCGGTAACTCGGCGCAGAGATCGACCAGCGCGGCGTAGCCGGCGAGATCGCCCCTCGAAGGCAGGCGACCGAGATGGATGCCCTCCACCACCTGGCTGGGAGCGGGAGTTCGGTATGTCCATAAGCGCGAGTTGATCCAGGCGCCGAGCAGATAGGGCGCGAGCAAGGCGGTGGCGGCCGGACTGAGGCGGCCATCGGCCTGCTTCTGGAAACCGGGCGCGCCGAACGACAGGTAGTTGAGCGCGACCAGGGCCAGCGAGACCGCCGGCCAGCACAGCCAGAGCCAGGCGCCGCCCAGCTTGACCGGCAGTGCGCTGCACAGCGCCGCGCCGAGCCCGTAGCGCAGCGCCAGGCGCCAACGGCGCGGATCGCTGGTCAGGCGAATCTGTTGCAGCGGCGTCTCGCCCCGCAGTGGCAACAGCCAGAGACAGAGGAAACCGGCCAGCAGCCCGGTGGGCAGGTCGATGAAGTGGTGCTGCCAGGTAGTCAGCACGGAAACCCCGATCAGCGCCATCCACAGATGCAGCAGCCCGCGCCACGACGAGCCGCGGATATGCCTGGCGAACATCGCCCAGATGATCACCAGCAGCGTGATATGCAGCGAGGGTGCCTGGTTGAAGGGTTTGTCGAAGCCCATCAGCAGGTCGAACATCAGGCCGAAGGTGCCGTCCAGGGCCGGCCGCTCGAAGGTGAAGCGCAGCGGCCAGAGCAGGAAGCAGGCCACGCAGATCACCTGTGCGGCGAGCAGGCGCAGGGCGTGGCGGTCCATCTCGCGACGGCTGGTTGGCAACAGGAAGGACAGGCCATAGAGCAGGTCGATGGACCAGTACGGCACGATAGTCCATGGCCAGAGCGGTATCTGGGATTCCCAGGCAAAGACCAGGCTGCCGACATTATCGCGCTGGCCGCTGAACCAGTTGGCCAGGCCGTAGCTGGCGAAGAACAGCGGGCCGAGCAGCAGCAGCCAGAGTACGCCACGCTTCCACAATCCTTGTTCGCGGGCGCTGTCCATCAGCTCACCCGCTGCGCCAGGGTGACGCTGAAGATGCCCCACTGGTCGATGCGCTGCGTCACCTTGCGGAAACCCGCTGCCTCCACCAGTTGATCCATCTCCGCCTGGCTGCGCCGGCGCATGACCCAGGCCTGGCCGTCGCGGTGGCTGGTCAGGGCACGGGCGATCAGCTCCAGCTGCGGGTGCCAGGGCTGGCCGGTGTAGAGCAGATAGCCGCCCTCGCCGACTGCCGCGGCCAGGCCGGCCAGCGAGTCGCCGACCATCCGGTTGCTGCCGAACAATTCGTAGAGACCGGAGACCACCGCCAGGGTCGGTTTCGGCTCGAGCGCGGCCAGATCCGCACGGTCGAAGGCATCGCCTTTGACGAAGCGGGCGATATCGCCGAGACCCTTGTGCTGGATCAGCGCATTGCCGTCGCGCACGTTGATATCGCTGTAATCACGTAGCAGGATGGCGTCGGGCTTGTGCTCCTGGCCTTCCAGCGACTCGAGGATATAGCGGCCGTGGCCGGCGGCGATATCGACGATACGCACCGCCCTGCCCGCCTCGCGCAGTCTGGCCATGGCCAGGCGCAGCAGCTCCTCGGCGTGCAGCTTGCGCTGGCGGATGCCGCGCCAGCCGATGGAGTCCAGGTAGTTCTGATCGATCAGACGACCCAGCACGCCCTTGCCGGACGGCTGGTTGCGGTAGACGTAATCGAGGGTGCTGCCGGAGTCGAAGCCGGTGACGAAACCCAGTTTGACCCCTGCCGACAGGTTGCTGCCCAGGCGCAGGCCGGCGCGGGTGGCGCGCCAGTACAGATCGCGCCAGGAGTTCTGCGGCAGCGGCGCGGCCAGGCTCTCCGCCTCGGCGCAGCTCCAGCCGCAGCGGTCGGCATCGAGCAGCGAGGGGCGTGTCACGGGCTCCTCGAAATTGCGCAGGATAAAGCGCCGCGCGCGGCTCAGGGCATGGGCGCGGTCGCGTTCGCCGAGGGTGTCGTGGAAGAAGCCGGGCAGCAGGTGCTTTTCCTTGCGCAGGCTGCCGAGGCGCGCGAAGAAGTCTTCCTGCGGCTGGCGCTGGACGACGAAGTCGGCGCCGGAGATCAGCAGCTGGGTCGGCACCTGGATCGCCTGGGCATCGGCGACGACGCGTTCGGCGGCCTGGTACAGGCCCAGTAGCATGGTTACCGAGATCGCTCGGGCGAGCAGCGGGTCGTTGTCGAAGGAGGCGATGCGCGCGGGGTCGTGGCTGAGGAACCTGGCCTTGACGTAGCTGTTGACGAAGAAATTGCCGCGCCAGGCATGCAGCAGCTTCAGGCCGGGACGAGCGAAGGGCACGTAGAGCTTGACCTTGAACGCCGGCGAGGCGAGCACCAGACAGCGCACCCTGGGCGCGTAGTCATGGGCCCAGGTGGCGACTATCACCGCGCCGACGCTCTGCGCCACCACGGCCAGATTCTGCTCGGCGATGCCGTGCCGGCTGCCGATATGCTCGACGAAGGTCTGCACGTCGCGCACGCTGCTGGCAAAGCTCGGGCTGTCGCCACGGGCGCCGGGCGACAGGCCATGGCCACGGGCGTCCCAGGCGAAGAAGTCGCAGTGCGGCAGATCCAGTTCGTAGACCAGGTGAGCCATGCGCCCGCCGTGCTCGTGGCCGCGGTGAAACAGCAGCACGGCCTGGCGCGCCCCGGCGCTCGGCTGCTGCGCCGGCCAGTGGCGATAGCTCAGTTCGACGCCGTCATGGGTGGTGAAGGTGGAAAGCTGTACGGGGCGCATGGAATCTCCTTATTCCTCGGGGCGGGTCAGGCCGTCTCGGCCAACCCGTGGCGGACGCGGTTGTAGAGGGTGTAGAGCAGCAGCAACAGAATCAGCGCCAACAGCACATTGATCCACAAAGCAGGCAGCAGGCCACTGGCGACGCCGGCGCCGAGCACGCCGAAGCAGAAGGCGCGGTCGCTCTTGCCCATTGGCCCGTCATAGCGCCGCGAGGCGCCGACCATGGGGCCGAGCACGCCGGCGTATTCGCTGATCAGCGCCAGCAATACGACCAGCACCACCAGCCAGGGCGAAACGCCCGGCAGCAGGGCGAAGGGCAGGTACAGGGCGCTGTCGGCGATCAGGTCGCAGAGTTCGTTGAGGTAGGCGCCGAGACTGGACTGCTGGCCGAACTCGCGGGCGAGCATGCCGTCGACGGCGTTGAGCGCCATGCGCAGCAGCATCCACAGGGGGATCAGGGCGAACAGCCAGCTGAGATGGCTGTAAATCGCGAGCAGGGCGCCGAGCAGCACGGAGGCGATGGCGGCGGCCAGGGTCACCTGGTTGGCGCTGACGCCGCGCTCATACAGGCGCTGCACCGTTGGCCGCAGCAGGTTCTGAAACGCCGGTTTGAGTTGATAGATCGAAGGCATACCGCCGAATTCCCTTTCCTGACTGGTCGACTCAGCTTAGCCGTCCTGGCGAGTCAGACTGTGCGTTCGTCGAGACTTGCGCACCTTTTCTCGCCCACTTATGTCCTGGCACGGTGCGGGCGCCTCCGTTGGCATTCTCCTGGCGGATCAGCGGGCTGCGAGCTCTACTGGCGCGGCGCCGGAATTTCGCCCACAGCTTGTCCACAGAGGCTCAGATCGGTTCGGCGAGGCTCGCCATTTGCGGCGCCGCGCCGCGCATGGCGGTCTGCTGCTCGCACACCCAGGCGAAGGCACGTTCGTTGAGCTCGGCGATCGCCCGCGGGCCCTCGCCTTGCGCATGCATCGGCGCGCCGATGACCACCTGAATGGTGCCGGAGCGCTTGCCCCAGCCTTCCTTGGGCCAGAACTCGCCGGCGTTGTGCGCCACCGGCAGTATCGGCAGGCCGGCGTTGACCGCCAGCGAGGCGCCACCGCGGGAGAACTTGCCGATCTGCCCCGGCGGGATGCGCGTGCCTTCGGGGAACACCAGTACCCAGGCGCCCTGCTTGAGGCGCTCGTCGCCCTGCTTGGCGACCTGCTTGAGCGCCACTTTGGGGTTGCTGCGGTCGATGGCGATCGGCCGTACCAGCGCCAGCGCCCAGCCGAAGAACGGCACGCGCAGCAGCTCTCGCTTGAGCACCTGAGTCAGCGGCGCGAACTGGGCGGAGAGGTAGAAGGTTTCCCAGGTGCTCTGGTGGTTGGAGAGGATCACGCAGGGACGCTGCGGCACGTTCTCCAGGCCTTTGACCTCGTAGCGGATGCCGAGCATCACCCGGGTCAGCCAGACCGAACTGCGGCACCAGGCCTGTACCACGAAACGGCAGCGCTGGTGGAACGGCAGCAAGGGTGCGACGACCAGGCTGATCAGGCACCAGAGACAGGCGCTGAGCGACAGCAGCAGGTAGAAGAGCGTGATTCTGAGAGCCTGCACGGCATTACCTCAAAGCAAGTGAGCGGCCACGGCCGCCAGATCATCGAATACCAGAGTGCCTGGCGGGAGTGCCTTGGTCAGGGTGCGCGGGCCCTTGCCGGTCTTCACCAGCACGGGCTGGCAGCCTACGGCCAGCGCCGCCTGCAGGTCGCTGCTGCTGTCGCCGACGAACCACACGCCCGCCAGCGACGTGGCGTAGTGCGCGGCGATCTGTTCGAGCAGGCCGGCCTTCGGCTTGCGGCAGTCGCAGCCATCGTCCGGGCCGTGTGGGCAGTAAACGATCAGGCCGACTTCCCCGCCCTGCTCCGCCACTAGTTCGCGCAGCCGGTCATGCATGGCTTCCAGCGTGGCCAGGCCATAGTAACCGCGGGCGATGCCGGACTGGTTGGTGGCCACCGCCACGGTCCACCCGGCGCGCGACAGGCGCGCGATGGCGGCGATGGACGAGGGGATCGGGATCCATTCGTCCAGCGTCTTGATATAGGCGTCGGAGTCCAGGTTGATGACTCCGTCGCGGTCGAGTATCAGCAGTTTCATTCGAAAATCCGGTGGCAGGTGGATAAGGCTTGCGCCGTTATCCACCCTATCCGCGATGGTCAGCCCAGCAGCGAGATATCCGCCACGCCGAGGAACAGCCCGCGCAGGCGAGCCAGCAGGGCGTAGCGATTGGCGCGCACCTTGGCGTCCTCGGCGTTGACCAGCACCGCCTCGAAGAAGCTGTCCACCGGCTCGCGCAGGCCAGCCAGCTGGGTCAGCGCCTGGCTGTACTGGCGCGATGCGGACAGCGGCTGCACCGCCTGGTCGGCCTGCTGGATCGCCGCGTGCAGGGCGAACTCGCTGGGGCTGTCGAAGTAGTGCGCCTCGACGCTGGCGGCGACCTGGCCTTCGGCCTTGCTCAGCAGGTTCGACACGCGCTTGTTGGCCGCGGCCAGGGCCTCGGCCTGCGCCAGGGCACGGAACACCTGCACGGCCTGCACGCGCTGGTCGAAGTCCAGCGGCGAGGTCGGGTTGACCGCACGCACCGCCTGGTACACGGCCACGTCGATGCCCTCGTCCTCGTAACGGGCGCGCAGACGATCGAAGACGAACTCCAGCACCTGGCCGGCCAGGCCCTCGGCCTTGACCTTGTCCTCGTACTGCTCGATGGCGAAGGCCACGGCGGCGGCCAGATCCAGGTCCAAGCCCTTCTCGATCAGGATCCGCAGAATCCCCAGCGCCGCGCGACGCAGGGCGTAGGGGTCCTTGGAGCCGGTGGGCAGCATGCCGATGCCGAAAATGCCGACCAGGGTGTCGAGCTTGTCGGCCACCGCCACGGCGGCGCCGGTCAGGGTGCTCGGCAGCTCCGCCCCTGCCCCACGCGGCATGTACTGCTCGTTCAGCGCCAGGGCGACGTCCTGCGGCTCACCGTCGTTGAGCGCGTAGTAGTAGCCGGCGATGCCCTGCATCTCGGGGAACTCGCCGACCATCTCGGTGGCCAGGTCGCACTTGCACAGCAGGCCGGCGCGTGCCGCTCGGGCCTGGTCGCCGCCGATTCGGGAGGCGATAAAGCCGGCCAGCGCGGAAACCCGCTTGGCCTTGTCATACACCGAACCGAGCTGGGCCTGGAACACCACACCCGCCAGGCGCTGGTTGAAGGCCTCGAGCTTCTGCTTCTTGTCCTGCTTGAAGAAGAACTCGGCGTCGGTCAGGCGCGGGCGCACCACCTTCTCGTTGCCGGCGACGATCTGCGCCGGGTCCTTGGACTCGACGTTGGCCACGGTGATGAAGCGCGGCAGCAGCTTGCCGTTCGCATCGAGCAGGCAGAAGTACTTCTGGTTGTCCTGCATGGTGCTGATCAGCGCCTCCTGCGGCACTTCGAGGAAACGTTCCTCGAAGGAGCAGACCAGCGGCACCGGCCACTCGACCAGGGCGGTCACTTCGTCCAGCAGGTCCGCCGGGACGATGGCGCTGCCCTGTTCGGCGGCGGCCAGCTCGTCGACGCGGCGGGAAATGATCGCGCGGCGTTCGGCGAAGTCGGCCAGCACGAAGGCACCGCGCAGGTCTTCGGCGTAGCTGGCCGGGCTGCTGATGCGCACCTCGTGGTTGGCGTGGAAGCGATGCCCGCGGGACAGGCGGCCGGCCTTCTGGGCGAGGATCTCGCAGTCGATGACCGCATCGCCGAACAGCATCACCAGCCACTGGGTGGGGCGGACGAACTCGTCGCGGCGATCGGCCCAGCGCATACGCTTGGGAATCGGCAGGTCGTTCAGCGAATCCTGGACGATGGTCGGCAGCAGGTTCACCGCCGGCTGGCCGGGGATGTGCTGGGCGAAGCGCAGCTTGGGTCCGCTGCGGTCGATCTCGGCGATGTCCACGCCGCACTTGCGGGCGAAGCCCAGTGCGGCCTGGGTCGGCTTGCCGTCGGCATCGAAGGCGGCCTGGATGGGCGGGCCGTCGAGGTTCATGCTGCGGTCGGGCTGCTGGCTGGCCAACTGCTCGACCAGCACCGCCAGACGGCGCGGCGCGGCATAGACGCGGGCTTGGGCATAGTCCAGGCCGGCGGCCTTGAGACCCTTCTCGATGCCTTTGATGAAGGCCTCGCCGAGGCTCTTCAGGGCTTTCGGCGGCAGCTCTTCGGTGCCCAGTTCGACCAGAAAATCTTGTGCACTCATGCTTGCGCCTCCAGGGTGTTGCCCAGGTCTTCGTCCTGCAGGAGACCTGCATCCTTGAGCTTGGCCAGTACTTCGTCACGCAGCTCGGCGCTGGCCATGGGGAAGCCGAGGCGGGCGCGGGCCTGCAGGTAGCTCTGCGCCACGGCGCGGGCCAGGGTGCGCACGCGCAGGATGTACTGCTGGCGCGCGGTCACCGAGATGGCGCGGCGGGCGTCGAGCAGGTTGAAGGTGTGCGAGGCCTTGAGCACCATCTCGTAGGTCGGCAGTGGCAGCTGCAGCTCGATCAGGCGGTTGGCTTCGCTCTCGTAGAAGTCGAACAGCTCGAACAGCTTGTCGACGTTGGCGTGCTCGAAGTTGTAGGTGGACTGCTCCACCTCGTTCTGGTGGAACACGTCGCCGTAGGTCACGGTGCCGAACGGGCCGTCGGTCCAGATCAGGTCGTAGACCGAGTCGACGCCCTGCAGGTACATGGCCAGGCGCTCCAGGCCGTAGGTGATCTCGCCGGTCACCGGGTAGCACTCGATGCCGCCGACCTGCTGGAAGTAGGTGAACTGGGTGACTTCCATGCCGTTGAGCCAGATTTCCCAGCCCAGGCCCCAGGCGCCGAGGGTCGGCGATTCCCAGTTGTCCTCGACGAAACGGATGTCGTGCACCAGCGGGTCGAGGCCGATGGCCTGCAGCGAGCCCAGGTACAGCTCCTGGAAGTTCTCCGGGTTGGGTTTCAATACCACCTGGAACTGGTAGTAGTGCTGCAGGCGGTTGGGGTTCTCGCCGTAGCGGCCGTCGGCCGGGCGGCGCGAGGGCTGTACGTAGGCGGCATTCCAGTTCTCGGGACCGACGGCGCGCAGGAAGGTGGCGGTATGGAAGGTGCCGGCGCCCACTTCCATGTCGTAGGGCTGCAGCACCACGCAGCCCTGCTCGGCCCAGTAGTTCTGCAGGGCCAGGATCAGGTCCTGGAAGGTGCGCACGGCAGGCTTGTTCTGGCTCACGAAAAAATCACCTGTGGAGGCTTGCGAGGGAAAGCCGGGGAGTATATCGAAACTCGGCGCAGGCCGCAGGAGCAGGCGTGTCCGGCTTTGCTAGGCTGTATTTATATCCAGCTGTTTTGCCGCTATAGTCCGAGCCATCTCCCGCGACCGAGGCCGAGACCATGCCCCGCTGCTTCTGGTGTACCGACGACCCGCTGTACCAGGCCTACCATGACCAGGAGTGGGGTGTGCCGCTGCGCGAGCCGCGCGCGCTGTTCGAGCTGCTGTTGCTCGAAGGCGCCCAGGCCGGGCTGTCGTGGATCACCGTGCTGAAGAAGCGCGAACGCTATCGCCAGGTGCTGCACGGCTTCGAGCCCGAACGCCTGGCGCGGCTGAGCGACGAGGAAATCGAGGCGCTGATGGAGGATCCGGGCATCATCCGCAACCGCCTCAAGCTCAAGGCGGTGCGGCAGAACGCCCAGGCCTGGCTGAAGCTGGAGGATCCGGTGGCGCTGCTCTGGTCCTTCGTCGGCGGCGTGCCGAAGATCAATCATTTCAGCGAGCGCAGCCAGATGCCGGCGGTCACCCGCGAAGCCGAGGCGATGAGCAAGGCCCTGAAGAAGGCCGGCTTCACCTTCGTCGGGCCGACCATCTGCTACGCCTTCATGCAGGCCGCCGGCATGGTCATGGATCACGCCACGGATTGCGACCGTTACCCGGAGCTGAGCGGCTCGGCCGCCTCTGCGTAGTAGCCCGGATACAATCCGCGGCTATCCAGTTCGGGCCGCCCCCGGATTGCATCCGGGCTACGCCGCCCGGCCATGGCGGGTACAATGCCGGCTTTCCCGCAACGCCTGGAGTCATACGTGGAAGCATTCAAAGGCCGCCTGGTGGTCGGTTTTCTCCGTCTGTTCGCCCTGCTGCCCTGGTGCGCCGTGCAAGCGGTGGGCAACGCCATCGGCTGGCTGATGTGGAAGCTGCCCAACGGTTCGCGCGAGGTGGTGCGCATCAACCTGGCCAAGTGTTTCCCCGAGCTGAGCGAGGACGAACGCGAGCGCCTGGTCGGGCAGAGCCTCAAGGACATCGGCAAGACCCTCACCGAAAGCGCCTGCGCCTGGATCTGGCCGGCGCAGAAATCGCTCGAGCTGGTGCGTGAGGTGGAGGGCCTGGAGGTGCTGAAGCAGGCACTGGCCTCGGGCAAGGGGGTGGTCGGCATCACCAGCCACCTGGGCAACTGGGAAGTGCTCAACCACTTCTACTGCAGCCAGTGCAAGCCGATCATCTTCTACCGCCCGCCGAAGCTCAAGGCGGTGGACGAGCTGCTGCAACAGCAGCGCGTGCAGATGGGCAACCGCGTGGCGCCCTCGACCAAGGAAGGCATCCTCAGCGTCATCAAGGAGGTGCGCAAGGGGGGCGCGGTGGGCATTCCCGCCGACCCCGAGCCGAGCCGCTCGTCCGGGGTGTTCGTACCCTTCCTCGGCACCACCGCGCTGACCAGCAAGTTCGTGCCCGGCATGCTCGCCGGCCGCAAGGCGCTCGGCGTATTCCTGCATGCCGTGCGCCTGGCCGACGGCAGCGGCTACAAGGTGATCCTCGAGGCCGCGCCCGAGGGCATGTACAGCGAGGACGTCGAACAGGGGGTGGCGGCCATGAGCGCGGTGGTGGAACGCTACGTGCGCAATTACCCGAGCCAGTACATGTGGAGCATGAAACGTTTCAAAAAGCGCCCCGACGGCGAGGCCAAGTGGTATTGAGCGAAGGCGCCGTGAAGGCGCCTTTTTTCTGCCAGTTGCTGGGGTTTTTCCGATTTTTGCGTTATTAAGGCCAGCATCCTTCGCGCCGAATGGAAGTCCTGCCATGTCGAATCAGCGTCACCAGGTACGCATCCCGATCAAGTGCCGGATCAAGATCTGCCATCCCAGCTTTGGCGAATTGGTGGCGCAGACCCGCGACCTGTCCGACAGCGGCGTCTACGTGCGGCATCCGCAGATGGCGGCGCTGAGCGTTGGCGACCGGGTCAGCGGCCAGGTGCAGGATCTGCCGATCGAGGCGCCGGTGTTGCAGATGGAGGTGGTGCGGTTGGATGCCGAGGGAGCCGGGTTGCGCTTTATGCAGGGCTGAGCGCTGTACAAGAAATGACCATCCGTCCGCCGCGGATTGAAAAGTTACCCTGCGAGTCAGGAAATCGCTAGAATGCCGGCCGCCGCGCCAGGCCGCGGCCCGATCATGGGTTCCCTCACCCCATCGCACTCAAAAAGGATCGACATGCACAGCCTCACCCCTTCGGCCCGCCGTGCGGCGCTGGCCGTTCTGATCGCCTTCCATATCCTCATCATCATCACCAGCAACTACCTGGTGCAGCTGCCCATGAGCCTGTTCGGCTGGCAGACCACCTGGGGCGCGTTCAGCTTTCCCTTCATCTTCCTCGCCACCGACCTGACCGTGCGTCTGCTCGGCAAGGGTCCGGCGCGCCAGGTGATCGCCCGGGTCATGCTGCCGGCGCTGCTGGCCTCCTACGGGGTCTCGGTGCTGTTCCACGAGGCGCGCTTCGCCGGCTTCGCCGCCCTCGGCGAGTTCAACGCCTTCGTCTTCCGCATTGCCCTGGCCAGCTTCCTCGCCTATGTGCTGGGGCAGTTGCTGGATATCCAGGTATTCGACCGCCTGCGTCAGCTGCGCCAGTGGTGGGTGGCGCCGGCCGCCTCGACTCTGCTGGGCAACCTCCTGGACACCTACGCCTTCTTCTCCATCGCCTTCTGGCGCAGCGGCGATGCCTTCATGGCCGCCAACTGGGTGGAGATCGCCACGGTGGACTATGCGATCAAGCTGGCCATCAGCCTGGTTCTGTTCGTACCGCTGTACGGCATGTTGCTCGGTGCCATCGGCCGGTTGCTGCCGCGCAGGATCGTCAACGCCTGAGGTGCTGAACGCGGCGCACCCTAGGAGGCAGCGGCGCTGTAGGGGGCGTCGTGTGTACCATCGGTTGGGTTAGGCGATGCTCAACGCGCCTTGTCCAGCTTGCGCAGAAACACCGTCATCTCCTTCTCCGCCTGCTTGTCGCCCTTGGCCTGGGCGGCGCTGATGCCCCGTTGCCACGCCTGGCGCGCGCCGTCGGCGTCGCCTTCGCCCTGCAGGGCTTTGCCCAGCAGCTTCCAGGCCGCGGAATAGCTCGGGTCGAACTCGACGCAGCGGCGCAGGTGCTCGGCCGCCAGGGCGGCATTGCCGGCGTCCAGATGACCCTTGCCCAGGCCGAAGCGCAGCAGGGCGTTGTCCATGCCCTTGGCTAGCATCTTCTCCAGTGCTTCGGTGCTCATAACGACTCCCTTGTTGCCTGTTCGCGATCGGATTGGCGCCGTGCTCGAGAAGAACGCGCAACAGCGCCCGTTCGCTGCTTCAGAAGAAGGTCAACCCCGCTTGGAACAGGCGCTCGACATCGCGGATGTACTTCTTGTCGACCAAGAACAGGATCACGTGGTCGCCGGATTCGATCACCGTGTCGTCGTGGGCGATCAGCACTTCCTCGTCGCGGATGATGGCGCCGATGGTGGTGCTCGGCGGCAGGGCGATTTCCTCGATCATGCGGCCGATCACCTTGCTCGACTTGGCATCGCCATGGGCGATCAGTTCCAGCGCTTCGGCCGCGCCGCGGCGCAGGCTGTGCACGCTCTCGATGTCGCCACGGCGCACGTGGGTCAGCAGGGTGCCGATGGTGGCCAGCTGCGGGCTGATGGCGATGTCGATCTCGCCGCCCTGCACCAGGTCGACGTAGGCCGGATTGTTGATGATGGTCATCACCTTGCGCGCGCCCAGGCGCTTGGCCAGCAGCGAGGACATGATGTTGGCCTCGTCGTCGTTGGTCAGGGCGAGGAAGATGTCGGCGTCGTTGATGTTTTCTTCCACCAGCAGGTCGCGGTCCGAGGCGCTGCCCTGCAGCACGATGGTGCTGTCGAGGGTCTCGGACAGATAGCGGCAGCGCGCCGGGTTCATCTCGATGATCTTCACCTGATAGCGGCTCTCGATGGCCTCGGCCAGGCGCTCGCCGATATGGCCGCCGCCGGCGATCACCACTTTCTTGTAGCTGTCCTCGAGGCGGCGCATCTCGCTCATCACCGCGCGGATATGCGCCTTGGCGGCGATGAAGAACACCTCGTCGTCGGCCTCGATCACCGTGTCGCCCTGCGGCATGATCGGCCGGTTGCGGCGGAAGATGGCGGCGACGCGGGTGTCGACGTTGGGCATGTGCTGGCGCAGCTGGCGCAGCTGCTGGCCGACCAGCGGGCCGCCGTAGTAGGCGCGCACCGCCACCAGCTGGGCGCGGCCCTCGGCGAAGTCGATCACCTGCAGGGCGCCGGGGTACTCGATCAGGCGCTTGATGTAGTTGGTCACCACCTGCTCGGGGCTGATCAGCACGTCGACCGGGATCGACTCGTTGCAGAACAGGCCGCTGCGGGTCAGGTACGCCGCCTCGCGTACGCGGGCGATCTTGGTCGGGGTGTGGAACAGGCTGTAGGCGACCTGGCAGGCGATCATGTTGACTTCATCGCTGTTGGTCACCGCCACCAGCATGTCGGCATCGTCGGCGCCGGCCTGGCGCAGCACGGTGGGAAACGAGCCCTTGCCCTGCACGGTGCGGATGTCGAGGCGGTCGCCCAGGTCGCGCAGGCGGTCGCCGTCGGTGTCGACCACGGTGATGTCGTTGGCCTCGCTGGCCAGGTGTTCCGCCAATGTGCCGCCGACCTGGCCGGCGCCGAGAATGATGATCTTCACCGATAGCTCCGTTGGAGAAATACTGAGTAACCTTACCGTCACTCCCGTGAAGGCGGGAGCTCAGGCGCTGCGGGGCTCTGGGTTCCCGCCTTCGCGGGAACGACGACTATTTCAAAGTACCTGCGGCATTTTGATCAGCTTGGCATAGTAGAAGCCGTCATGACCGTCCTGCTGCGGCAGCAGCTGGCGACCGTGCCCCGGCTCGAGGCCGAATGGGCCGGCGATGGCCACTTCCTGCGCGTCGGGCGTGCGGGCGAGGAAGGCGGCGATGGTCTCGCTGTTCTCTGGCGGCAGCACCGAGCAGGTGGCGTAGAGCAGGATGCCGCCGGGTTCCAGAGTCGGCCACAGTGCGTCGAGCAGTTCGCCCTGCAGCCGGGCCAGGGCGGGGATGTCCTCCGGCTGGCGGGTCAGCTTGATGTCCGGGTGGCGGCGGATCACCCCGGTGGCCGAACAAGGCGCGTCGAGCAGGATGCGCTGGAACGGCGTGCCATCCCACCAGACCTTGGTCGCACGGCCGTCGGCGGCGATCAGGCGGGCGTCCAGGCCGAGCCGCTCGAGGTTCTCGCGCACGCGCGCCAGGCGCTTTTCTTCCAGATCCACGGCGACCACTTCGCTCAGGGCCGGCTCGACTTCCAGCAGGTGACAGGTCTTGCCGCCAGGCGCGGCGCAGGCATCGAGCACGCGCTGGCCGGGCGCCAGTTCGAGCAGGTCGGCGGCCAGTTGCGCGGCTTCGTCCTGCACGCTGACGCGGCCGTCCATAAATCCGGGCAGCGTGGTCACGTCGCAGGGCTGCAGCAGGCGCACGCCGTCGCGGCTAAAGCGGCACGGCTCCGCAGCGAATCCCGCATTACGCAATTCTTCGAGGTAGGCATCGCGCGAAACGTGGCGGCGATTGACCCGCAGGATCAGCGGCGGATGGGCATTGTTGGCGGCGCAGATGGCCTGCCAGTGCTCGGGCCAGTGCGCCTTGAGCGACTTCTGCAGCCAGCGCGGGTGGGCGGTATGCAGCACCGGATCGCGATCGAGTTCGGCAAACAAAGCTTCGTGTTCGCGCTGGGCGCGGCGCAGCACTGCGTTGAGCAGGCCCTTGGCCCAGGGCTTTTTCAGCGCGCCGGCGCAGCCGACCGTCTCGCCGATGGCGGCATGCTCGGGAATGCGGCTGTGCAGCAGTTGATAGAGACCGATCAGCAGCAGCGCCTCGACGTCCTTGTCGGCGGCCTTGAAGGGCTTTTCCAGCAGCCTGTCCGCCAGCAGTTGCAGGCGCGGCTGCCAGCGCGCGGCGCCGAAGGCCAGGTCCTGCGCCAGGGCGCGGTCGTGGTGCTCGACCCTGTCCAGCTGCGGCGGCAGGCTGCTGCCCAGCGAGGCCTTGCCGGACAGTACGGCGGTCAGGGCGCGGGCGGCGGCCAGGCGTGGATTCATGCGCCGAGCACCTGGCCCGGGGCGAACTGCTCGCGGCGACTGTTGTAGAGGTCGGCGAACGCCAGCGGCTTGCCACCGGGCAGCTGCAGACGGGTCAGACGCAGCGCGCCCTCGCCGCAGGCCACGGTCAGGCCGACTTTGTCGGCGGCGAGGATGCTGCCGGGCGCGCCGCTGCCCTCCCCCAGCTCGGCGGCATGTACCTTGAGCGCTTCGCCAGCCAGCGTGGTATGGCAGATCGGCCAGGGATGGAAGGCGCGAACCAGGCGTTCCAGCTCCACGGCCGGGCGGCTGAAGTCCAGGCGCGCCTCGTCCTTGTTGAGCTTGTGCGCGTAGTTGGCCAGGGCGTCGTCCTGCACTTCGCCGGCCAGGGTGCCGGCGGCCAGTGCGGCGATGGCCTGCAGCACGGCAGGCGGGCCGATCTTGGCAAGGCGGTCGTGCAGGCTGCCGCCGGTATCGTCGGGATCTATAGGGGTGCTGACCTTGAGCAGCATCGGTCCGGTGTCCAGGCCGGCTTCCATCTGCATCACGGTGACGCCGCTGACGCTGTCACCGGCCTGCACCGCGCGCTGGATCGGCGCGGCGCCGCGCCAGCGCGGCAGCAGCGAGGCGTGGCTGTTGATGCAGCCCAGGCGTGGGGTGTCGAGCACCGCCTGCGGCAGGATCAGGCCGTAGGCGACCACCACCATCAGGTCCGGCTGCAGCGCCGCCAGCTCGGCCTGGGCCTCTTCGTTGCGCAGGCTCACCGGCTGGTGAACCGGGATGCCGTGTTGCGCGGCGAGCTGCTTGACCGGGCTGGGCGCGAGCTTCTGCCCGCGGCCGGCCGGGCGATCCGGCTGGGTGTATACGGCGATGATGTCGTGCTGGCTGGCCAGCAGGGCCTTGAGGTGCTCGGCGGCGAATTCCGGGGTGCCGGCAAAGACGATACGCAGTGAATCAGGCATGGACGCTCGCTAAAAGAAAAGGCTTGCCGCGGCAAGCCTTTAGGAATCTGGTGGATCAAGCGCGCTGGCGGTGCTGTTTTTCCAGCTTCTTCTTGATCCGGTCGCGCTTGAGGCTGGACAGGTAGTCGACGAACAGCTTGCCGTTGAGGTGATCGCATTCGTGCTGGATGCACACGGCGAGCAGGCCTTCGGCGACCAGTTCGAAGGGCTGGCCATCGCGATCCAGCGCCTTGATCCTGACCTTCTGCGGGCGGTCGACGTTCTCGTAGAAGCCGGGCACCGACAAGCAGCCTTCCTGGTACTGATCCATCTCGTCGGTCAGTGACTCGAACTCGGGATTGATGAATACCCGCGGCTCGGACTTGTCCTCGGACAGGTCCATGACCACCACCCGCTTGTGCACGTTGACCTGGGTCGCCGCCAGGCCGATACCCGGCGCGTCATACATGGTCTCGAACATGTCGTCGACCAGTTGACGGACGGAGTCGTCCACGACCTCCACCGGTTTGGCGATGGTACGCAGGCGCGGATCGGGAAATTCGAGGATATTCAGGATCGCCATATGCGTTTGTGATGCACTTGTGGAATAAAGTCAAAATCCGCTGCTAAGATGATGAACAGCATTGAAAAACGGCTTCACGCCGCGTATTCAGCGGGTTTGAACGCGGCGCTAGGGCGCTTCACGTGAAGACACATAATAAAGGGATTCACCGTATGAGGAAATCACTACTCGCCCTGCTGCTGGCGGCGGGCGGATTGGTCCTGACCGGCATGGCTCAGGCCGCAGTGCAACTCAAGGACGGTCACCCGGACCGCTACACCGTGGTCAGGGGCGATACCCTCTGGGATATTTCCGGCAAGTTCCTGCGTCAGCCGTGGAAGTGGCCGGAAATCTGGCACGCCAACCCGCAGGTGGCCAACCCGCATCTGATCTATCCCGGTGATACCCTCAACCTCGTCTACATCGACGGTCAGCCGCGCCTGATGCTCAACCGCGGCGAGTCGCGCGGCACCATCAAGCTGTCGCCGCAGGTGCGCAGCACACCGATGGCCGAAGCGATCCCGACCATCCCGCTGGAGGCGATCAACAGCTTCCTGCTCTCCAACCGCATCGTCGACACCCCCGAAGACTTCACTGGTGCGCCCTATGTGGTGGCCGGCAATGCCGAGCGCGTGGTCAGCGGCGCCGGCGACCGTGTCTATGCGCGTGGCAGCTTCGACGAGAACGCGCCGGTGTACGGCATCTTCCGCCAGGGCAAGACCTACAACGACCCGCAGACCCAGGAGTTCCTCGGCATCAACGCCGATGATGTCGGCACCGGCGAGATCATCGCCGAGGAAGGCGACGTCGGCACCCTGCTGCTGAGCCGCTCGACCCAGGAAGTACGTCTCGGCGACCGCCTGTTCCCCACCGAGGAGCGCGCGATCAACTCGACCTTCATGCCCAGCGAGCCGCTGGGAGAGATCGACGGCCTGATCCTCGACGTGCCGCGCGGCGTGACCCAGATCGGCCAGTTCGACGTGGTCACCCTGAACAAGGGCGCGCGCGATGGTCTGGAGATCGGCAACGTGCTGGCGGTGTACAAGACCGGCGAGACCGTGCGCGACCGGGTGACCGGCGAAAGCGTGAAGATCCCGGACGAGCGTTCCGGCCTGCTGATGGTGTTCCGCACCTACGACAAGCTCAGCTACGGCCTGGTGCTGCAGGCCAGCCGGCAGTTGGCGGTGATGGACAAGATCCGCAACCCCTAGTACCCGACGAGCCCCGCGATTGCGGGGCTCGTGCTTTCAGGTCGCCAGGACGGCGACGCGCTCATCAGGGAAGAACTGCCATGCCTGCCTCCCCCTCGCTTTCCCCCGCCGAGCTCGAAGCCCGCCTGCGCCTGCATCTGCTGCCGGAGCTCGGCCCGCGGCGTTTTCGCAAGCTGCTCAGCGCCTTCGACAGCGCCTCGGCCGCCCTCAGCGCTCCGGCCAGCGCCTGGCGTGCCCTGGGCCTGCCGGCCGCGTGCGCCGAGCTGCGGCGGAGCGCCGAGATCCGCCAGCGCGCCGCCGCCGCGCTGGCCTGGCTGGATGTGCCCGGGCAGCACCTGCTGATGTGGGACGATGCGCACTATCCCGCGCTGCTGGCCGAGCTGGCGGATGCGCCGCCGCTATTGTTCGTCGCCGGCGATCCGGGCCTTCTCGAGCGCCCGCAACTGGCCATGGTCGGCAGCCGGCGCGCGTCGAAGCCGGGCCTGGATACCGCGCATGCCTTCGCTCGCAGCCTGGCCGGCGGCGGTTTCGTCATCACCAGCGGCCTGGCTTTGGGGATCGACGGCGCCGCGCATCAGGGCGCGCTGGATGCGGGCGGTGCGACGGTGGCGGTGCTCGGCACCGGCCTGCAGTGCCTGTATCCGGCGCGGCACCAGCGCCTGGCGGCGCAGATCGTCGAGCACGGCGGTGCGCTGGTTTCCGAGCTGCCGCTCGATTGCCCGCCGCAGGCGAGCAACTTCCCACGGCGCAACAGGATCATCAGCGGCCTCTCGCTGGGCGTGCTGGTGGTCGAGGCCAGCCCCTCCAGCGGCTCGCTGATCACCGCGCGCCTGGCCGCCGAGCAGGGACGCGAGGTCTACGCCATCCCCGGCTCGATCCATCATCCGGGTGCGCGTGGCTGCCACCAGCTGATCCGTGATGGCGCCACTCTGGTGGAAAGCATCGAGCATATCCTCGAGGCGCTGCGCGGCTGGCAGGCGCCCGTGCCCGTTCAGGCCCGGGGCGACGTGGAGCATCCGTTGCTGGAATTGCTGCATGCCGCGCCGCAGAGCAGCGAGGCGCTGGCGCAGGGCAGTGGCTGGCCGCTGGCCGAGGTGCTGGCGGCGCTGACCGAACTGGAGCTGGATGGTCTGGTATGCAGCGACGCTGGACGTTGGCTGGCGCGAAACTCGTAGCCCGGAAGCAATCCGGAGAAATCGCGCCGCCCCGGATTGCTTCCGGGCTACAGTCTCATGGCCGGCTTGGATAGACTGCCGGCCATTGATGCAGCGGGAGACAGTCGATGGCCAGCAAATGGCAGATTCAGCAAACGGCGCGCGTGGTGCGCCAGGGCGGGGTAATCGCCTACCCCACCGAGGCGGTCTGGGGCGTGGGTTGCGACCCCTGGAACGAGGAGGCGGTGGAGCGCCTGTTGGCGCTGAAGGAGCGCCCCGTGCACAAGGGCCTGATCCTGGTGGCCGACGGCATCGATCAGTTCGATTTTCTCCTCGCCGATCTGCCGGATATCTGGATCGAACGCCTGGCCGGCAGCTGGCCGGGCCCCAATACCTGGCTGGTGCCGCATCAAGATCGCCTGCCCGAGTGGATCACCGGCCAGCATGACACTGTCGCTTTGCGCGTGTCCGACCACCCGCTGGTGCGCGAGCTGTGTCGCCTCACCGGGCCGCTGGTGTCCACCTCGGCCAACCCGGCCGGGCGCCCGGCTGCGCGTTCGCGGCTGCGCGTCGAGCAGTATTTCCCGCGCCAGCTGGACAAGGTGCTCGGCGGCGCGCTGGGCGGGCGCAAGAATCCCAGCCTGATCCGCGATCTGCGCACGGGCGACGTGATCCGCCCGTCCTGACCGGGTGCGCCTTGCGCACCGCGGACGCTACGCACGGTACAGGGCAAATGGTGCGCACGGCGCACCCTACGGCTTTACGGCAGCAAAATGCTCGAGCCGGTGGTCTGCCGAGCGCTCAGCGCGTCCTGTGCGGCGGCGGCGTCCTGTAGCGCATAGCGGTTGCTGATCTCCACCTGCAGCTGGCCGCTTTCGATCATGCCGAACAGCTCGTCGGCCATTGCCTGCAGGCGTTCGGGAGTATCGGCGTAGCCGGCCAGAGTCGGCCGGGTGACGAATAGCGAGCCCTTCTGTGCCAGGATGCCGAGGTTGACCCCGGTGACCGCGCCGGAGGCGTTGCCGAAGCTGACCAGCAGGCCGCGCGGCGCCACGCAGTCCAGCGAGGTTTCCCAGGTGTCCTTGCCGACGCCGTCGTAGACCACCGGGCACTTAGCGCCATCGGTCAGCTCCAGCACGCGCTGCACCACATTCTCATGGCTGTAGTCGATGGTCGCCCAGGCCCCCTGCTCCTGCGCCCGCGCCGCCTTTTCGGCCGAACTCACAGTGCCGATCAGCCTGACCCCCAGCGCCCGCGCCCACTGGCAGGCCAGGGAGCCGACGCCGCCGGCCGCGGCGTGGAACAGGATGGTCTCGCCACCCTTGAGCGGGTAGGTCTGGCGCAGCAGGTACTGCACGGTCAGGCCCTTGAGCATCACTGCGGCGGCCTGCTCGAAGCCGATGGCGTCCGGCAGCCTGACCAGCTTGTCCGCCGGCAGCACGTGCAGCTCGCTGTAGGCGCCGAGCGGGCCGGTGGCGTAGGCCACGCGGTCGCCGACGGCGAAGCCCTGCACCTCGCTGCCCACCGCCTCGACCACCCCGGCGCCCTCGGTGCCCAGGCCGGACGGCAACGCCGGCGGAACATAGAGGCCGCTGCGGAAATAGGTATCGATGAAGTTCAGGCCGATGGCGCGGTTGGCTACCCGCACTTCGCGTGGGCCGGGGGCCGCCGGCTGATAGTCGCGGTATTCCAGCACGTCGCTGCCGCCGTGCTGGCTGAACTGGATACGCTTGGCCATATCGGATTCCTTCTCTGAGCGAGCCGCCCGGCGGCGGCGAGAGGGTCTATCCAACCGCCCCGATCGAGCGGCGTCAACTGCGAAGGCGTGGCGCCGAGTGCTATGCTGCCCGCCGATCTCGATTCTCCCGCTCAAGGTGCCGCCGTGACTGACCGTACCGAGGCCGTGAAGGCCTACCTGCTCGACCTGCAAGACCGCATCTGTTCCGCCCTGCAAACCGAGGACGGCCAGGCCGTATTCGCCGAGGACGCCTGGCAGCGCCCGGCCGGGGGCGGCGGGCGCACGCGGGTGATCGAGAACGGCGCGCTGATCGAAAAGGGCGGGGTCAACTTCTCCCACGTGTTCGGCGACAGCCTGCCGCCGTCGGCCAGCGCGCACCGGCCGGAGCTGGCCGGGCGCGGCTTCCAGGCCCTCGGCGTGTCGCTGGTGATCCACCCGGAAAACCCCCATGTACCCACCTCGCACGCCAACGTGCGCTTCTTCAGCGCGGAGAAGGCAGGCGAGGAGCCGGTCTGGTGGTTCGGCGGCGGCTTCGACCTGACCCCCTACTACGCCAATGAAGAAGACTGCCGCTACTGGCACCAGGTGGCGTTCGACGCCTGCGCGCCGTTCGGCGCCGAGGTCTACCCCAGGTTCAAGGCCTGGTGCGACCGCTACTTCCACCTCAAGCACCGCGGCGAGCCGCGCGGTATCGGCGGGCTGTTCTTCGACGATCTCAACGAATGGGACTTCGATACCTGCTTCGCCTTCATGCGCGCCATCGGCGATGCCTACCTGGCGGCCTACCTGCCCATCGTCCAGCGCCGCAAGCTGACCCCCTTCGGCGAGCGCGAGCGCGAGTTCCAGGCGTTCCGCCGCGGTCGCTACGTCGAGTTCAACCTGGTGTTCGACCGCGGCACCCTGTTCGGCCTGCAGTCCGGCGGGCGCACCGAGTCGATCCTCATGTCGCTGCCGCCGATGGTGCGCTGGGGCTACGACTGGAAGCCCGAGCCGGGCAGTGAGGAGGCGCGCCTGACCGAGTATTTCCTCACCGATCGCGACTGGCTGGCGCAGGCATAGCTTCTTGTAGGAGCCGCGCCCCGCGGCGAATGGCGGCGGTGTCGCATTTCCGCGGCAAGGCAAAGGCTTCGCCCCGAGGCGGGGCTCCTACAGGGCGGCGTCAGCTCCGTAGATTTCTACCGTTACAGGACTATCCATGGACCGTTACTGCGTCTTCGGCAACCCCATCGGCCACAGCAAGTCGCCGCTGATCCACCGTCTGTTCGCCGAGCAGACCGGCCAGGCACTGACCTACGAAGCGCGGCTGGCACCGCTGGACGACTTCGCCGGTTGCGCGCGCGCCTTCTTCGCCGAGGGTCTGGGCGCCAACGTCACCGTGCCGTTCAAGGAGGAGGCCTACCGCCTGGCCGACGAGCTGAGCGAGCGCGCCCGCCGCGCCGGTGCGGTCAATACCCTGAAGAAACTCGACGACGGCCGCCTGCTCGGCGACAACACCGACGGCGCCGGGCTGACCCGCGACCTGCAGGACAACGCCGGCTTCAGCCTGGCCGGCAAGCGCATCCTCGTACTGGGTGCCGGCGGCGCCGTGCGTGGCGTGCTCGAACCCTTCCTGGCGCAGAAGCCGGCGGTGCTGGTGATCGCCAACCGCACCGTGAGCAAGGCCGAACAGCTGGTGCGCGAGTTCGCCGACCTCGGCCCGCTGGTCGCCGCCGGCTTCGACTGGATCGACGCGCCGGTGGACCTGATCGTCAACGGCACCTCGGCCAGCCTCGGCGGCGAGCTGCCGCCGATCGCGCCGAGTCTGATCCAGCCGGGACACACGCTGTGCTACGACATGATGTACGGCCGCGAGCTCACCGCCTTCAACCGCTGGGCGGTCGAGCACGGCGCGGCGCGCTGCCTGGACGGCCTCGGCATGCTGGTCGAGCAGGCCGCCGAGGCCTTCGAACTGTGGCGCGGCGTGCGCCCCGACACCGCGCCGGTGCTGGCCGAACTGCGCCGGCAGCTGGCGAGCTGAACTTCCCGAAGTTCGTGACGAGCGCCGCTACGTAGGGTGGGTTAGGCGCATGGCGCAGGTGCCGATGACCCCGCAAGTTCTGCCGCGCCGTAACCCACCATTGGTGTCACGCGGGAAGATCGCCCGGTGGGTTACGCGGCGCGCCATCACCGCGCTGTCAGGTCGTTCGTGGATTGCGCCGCTAACCCACCCTACGGGTTCGACACCGCTCGTTCAATCTTCGAACTGCACCGGGCAATGCTCGGCGCCTTCGAGCTTGAGGATCTCCTCCACCACCTGCGGCCGCGCCTGGCGCAGCACCAGGCTGCGCTGCCCGGCCAGCAGGCGGCGCGCCTCCTGGTGCAGCATCTCCACCCCGGCGTAGTCGATGAAGTTGATATGCCGGGCGTCGATCACCAAACGCTGGCCGCGGCTGCGCTGCAGCAGCTGCTGGATGTAGTGGCAGGCGCCGAAGAAGATCGAGCCCTCGATGCGCAGCACCTCGTCGTCGCCGTCCTGCCACAGGCGTACTCGCGGCTGCGAGGTGCGCTTGAGGTAGAAGAACAGCGAGGCCAGCACCCCGGCGTAGATCGCCGTCTGCAGTTCCAGCAGTAGGGTGGCCAGCAGGGTCAGCAGCATCACCGCGAACTCGGCGCGGCTGACCCGGCGCAGCGCGCGGATCGCCGCCAGGTCGACCAGGCCCCAGCAGATCAGCAGGATGCCGGCGGCCATCACCGGCAGCGGGATATGCGCCAGCAGCGCGGCGCCGAGCACCGCGAACGATGCCACCAGCAGCGCCGAGAACACCCCGGCCAGCGGCGTGCGCGCGCCGGCCTGCAGATTTAGCGCCGAGCGGGTGAAGGAGCCGGCCGACAGCGAGCCGGCGAACCAGGGCCCGAGCATGTTCGATAGACCCTGGGCGCGCACCTCCTGGTTGGCGTCGAGGAACTGGTGCGACTTCACCGCCAGCGCACGGGCGATGGACAGGCTGGTGACCAGCCCGAGCATGCCGCAGGCCACCGCCGCCGGCAGCAGTTGCAGCAGGTTGTTGAGGTTGAATTGCAGCGGGGTGACGGGCGGCAGGCCGCCTTCGAAGGCGCTGACCAGGGCGATGCCGCCGACCAGGCGCGCCGGCAGCAGCCACACCAGCGCGCTGCCGGCGACCAGGCCGATCAGCAGCGCCGGCGCCTTCGGCCACAGGCGGCGTATTCCTAGGCAGAGCAGCAGAGTGAAGGCTGCCAGGACCAGGCTCGGGGCGTGCGCGTCGCCCAGGTGCTGGCCGATCTGCAGCAGGCTGGCCAGGGCGGTGGCCTGGCTGGCGATCTCCACCCGCAGCAGGTTGGGGATCTGGCCGATGGCGATCACCAGCGCCGCGCCGAGGGTGAAGCCGAGCACCACCGACTGCGAGACGAAGTTGACCAGGGCGCCGAAGCGCAGCAGGCCGAGCAGCCACTGGAACAGGCCGGCGAGGAAGGTCAGCAGCAGCACCAGGGCGATGAACTGCTCGCTGCCGGCCTTGGCCAGCGGGCTGACGCTGGTGAACAGGACGATGGAGATGGCCGCCGTGGGCCCGCAGATCAGGTGCCAGGACGAGCCCCACAGGCAGGCGACTATCACCGGCACTATGGCCGCGTACAGGCCGTACTCGGCCGGCAGGCCGGCGATCAGCGCATAGGCCAGCGATTGCGGCAGGGCCAGCACCGCGCCGGTCAGGCCGACCAGCAGGTCGTTGCCGAGGGTCTTGCGGCTGGTGCCGGGCAGCCAGCGCAGGAAGGGCAACAGGGTCTGCAGGTCGGGTAGCGGCATCGTTGGGGCCAGGTAGGTTGGATTGAACTCGGGCAGCCCGTAGGCGCCCCGCCCGGGGCGAAGCGCTTGGGCGCTGTCGGCCGAACGTCTTCGCCGCGGGGCGTGGCTCCTACGAGAGCCGAGCGCAGCGTCGGATCGCCTCCGGGCGACGAGCTGCGTCCCACCCTACGCAATTGCCCCGGCTATTTCAAAGCCGCGCCTTGACCGCAGCCAGGCCGTCGCCGCCGTCGCGGCTGGTGACGCCGTCCAGCCAGCCATCGAGTACCTGCGGGTTGGCCTGCAGCCAGGCCTTGACTGCTTCGTCGTTGCTCGCCTGCTTGCGCAGCACGCGGTCCATGATGCTGTTCTCCATCTCCTGGGTGAAGCTCAGGTTGCTCAGCAGCTTGCCGACGTTGGGGCACTGCGCGGCATAGTCCTTGCGCGCCAGGGTGTTGACGCTGCCGCTCTCGCCAAAGTACTTCTCGCCACCCCTGAGGTACTTGATGTCGTAGTTGACGTTCATCGGGTGCGGAGTCCAGCCGAGGAAGACCACGTATTCGTCGCGCTTCACCGCCCGACCGACCTGCACCAGCATGGCCTGCTCGCTGGACTCGACCAGCTTCCAGTCGCCCAGGCCGAACTCGTCGGCCTCGATCATCTGCTTGATCGACTCGTTGGCCGGCGAACCGGAGGCGATGCCGTAGAGCTTGTGGCCGAACTTGTCGGCGAATTTGTCCAGATCTGCGAAGGTCTTCACCCCGGCCTCATAGGCGTAGGTCGGTACGGCCAGCGTGAACTCAGTGCCGTCGAGGTTCTGCGCCAGCTTGGCCACTTCGCCGCTGGCGACGAACTTGTCGTAGTTGTCCTGCTGGGCCGGCATCCAGTTGCCGAGGAACACGTCGAGCTGACCCTTCTGCAGCCCGGCGTAGATGATCGGCACCGCCAGGGTCTGGCTCTGCGTCTGGTAGCCGAGGCCGTCGAGCAGGAAGCTGGCGATGCCATTGGTCACGGCGATGTCGCTCCAGCCCGGGTCGCCGAGTTTTACCGTGGCGCAGCTGGCCTCTTCGGCCCAGACATTGGCGCTGGCGCTGAGCGCCCCGGCCAGTAGCAGCAGGTGGATTCGGTTCATGGCGGATCTCCTTTGTTCTGATAGTAGTGGGAGGCAGTGCGTTTCAAACCTGTGGATAACGGGCGCGACGTTCCAGGTCGTCGAGATCGATATGGTTGCGCATGTACTGCTGGCTGGCGTCGACCCAGGGCTGGTGGTCCCAGCTGGTCAGCTTGCCCTGGCTCAGGGCGTCGGCCACCAGGCGCCGACGGCGCTGGCTGGCCAGGGTGGCGGCATGGATCGCCGGAATGTCCCAGCGCTCCCGTGCTTCGGCGAGGAACTCGGCAAGCAGGCCGCGGTGATCCGCCGATTCGGCCAGGTTTTCGCGTTCCTGCGGGTCCTGCTGCAGGTTGAACAGCAGCAGCGGATCCTGCTCGGAGTAGACGAATTTCCACGGGCCGCGACGGATCATCATCAGCGGGCTGGTGGTGCCTTCGGCCATATATTCGCCGATCACCTCGTCATGGCCGCCCTCGCCGGTAAGATGCGCCAGCAGCGAGCGGCCTTCCAGATCGAGGCCCTCTTCGACCCGGCCGCCGGCCAGTTCCACCAGGGTCGGCAGCAGGTCCATGGTCGACACCGACCGGCTGACCCGGCGCGCGGCGAAACGCTGCGGCGCATGCACCAGCAGCGGCACGCGGGCGGCCATCTCGAACCAGTGCATCTTGTACCAGAGGCCGCGCTCGCCGAGCATGTCGCCGTGGTCGCCGGAGAACACCACGATGGTGTCCTCGGCCAGGCCGCATTCCTCCAGGGTCTTCAGCAGCTTGCCGATGTTGTCGTCGATATAGCTGCAGGCGCCGAAGTAGGCGCGGCGGGCGTCGCGGATCTTGTCTGCCGGCAGCGGCTTGTCCCACAGGTCGATGACCTTGAGGATGCGCTGCGAGTGCGGATCCTGCTCGCCTTGTTCGAGGATCTGGCGCGGCATGGGAATCTCCACGCCCGCGTAGCGCTCCCAGTATTCGGCCGGGATGGTATAGGGGTCGTGCGGGTGGGTCATCGACACGGTCAGGCAGAACGGCTGCTCGGGCGTCAGGCGCACATGGTCGTAGAGGTACTGGCGGGCCTTGAACACCACCTCCTCGTCGAAGTCCAGCTGGTTGCTGCGCACGCAGGGGCCGGCCTGCAGCACCGAGGACATGTTGTGGTACCAGCTGGCGCGCACCTCGGGCTCGTCCCAGTTCACCGCCCAGCCGTAGTCGGCGGGATAGATGTCGCTGGTCAGGCGTTCCTCGTAGCCGTGCAGCTGGTCGGGGCCGCAGAAGTGCATCTTGCCCGACAGCGCGGTGCGGTAGCCGAGGCGGCGCAGGTAGTGGGCGTAGGTCGGCACGTCGGCGGGAAAGTCGGCGGCGTTGTCATAGGCGCCGATCTTCGACGGCAGCCGGCCGCTGACCAGGGTGAAGCGCGACGGCGCGCACAGCGGGCTGTTGCAGTAGGCCGAGTCGAACACCACGGCGCGTTCGGCCAGCTTCATCAGGTTGGGCATCTGCACCGGCGAGGCAGCATCGTGCAGCGGCAGGATCGGCGCGGCCATCTGGTCGGCCATGATGAAGAGGATGTTCGGGCGTTTCATGGCGGTGGCTATTCCATACGTTGGGTTTATGCGACAGTGCTGACCTTAAGATTCCAGCCAAATCGAAATGGGGTAAACCCGCCTTGGACACATGACTCGGATAACAAATACTTATGTTTAAGGCGATCGACGGACTGTCCCTCGATGCGCTGCGGGTGTTCGAGTCCGCCGCGCGCCAGCTCAGCTTCACCGCCGCGGCGAGCGAGCTGGGCAGCAGCCAGCCGGCCGTCAGCCAGCAGATCAAGCGCCTGGAACAGCAACTGGCGACGCGCTTGTTCGACCGGGTCTATCGCGGCATCGTCCTCACCGAGGCCGGCGAGCTGCTGCTCGGCCACGTGCAGGAGGGGCTGTCCAGCCTCGACGCCGGCCTGGCCGCGGTCACCGCACGGCAGCAGCACGAGGTGCTGCAGGTGGCCACCGATTTCGCCTTCGCTGCCTACTGGCTGATGCCGCGGCTGCAGCGCTTCAACCGCCTTTACCCGGAGGTGGACGTCAGCCTGATCACCAGCGAACGCGATCCGGCCACCGCCTCCAGCGATATCGACGTGGCGATCCGCTTCGGCGACGGCCGCTTCAAGCACGGCGAGGCGCACCTGCTGTTTCGCGAGGAGGTGTTCCCGGTATGCAGCCCGCGCCTGCTCGGCGAGCGGCGGCCACCGCTGCCGGTCTCGATCCTGGCCGAGCTGCCGCTGCTGCACCTGCGTCCCGAGCACCGCTCGCGCTGGTTCGACTGGGATGGGCTGTTCCGCGCCCTGGGCATCGACGCCGCGCCCACCCCCGGCGCGTTGCGCTTCGACAACTACACATTGCTGATCCAGGCGGCCATTGCCGGCCAGGGCGTAGCCATCGGCTGGCGCCATCTGGTCGACGAGCTGCTGGCCCAGGGTCTGCTCTGCCGCCTGGGCGAGGCCGAGGTGCATTCGGCGCTGGGTTACTACCTGGTATTGCCCGAACGCAAGCGCCGCCAGCGCCTGACCGCGCGTTTCGTCGACTGGCTGCAGAGCGAGCTGGAAGCGCCGGCACAGCGCCTCTGAGCGGGCCATACTGCAAGAGCGAGCGGCGAGTCCCTATACTGGGCGCCGCCGCGTTCGCGG
This sequence comes from Pseudomonas sp. SP16.1, assembly GCF_052682975.1. Taxonomy (NCBI): domain Bacteria; kingdom Pseudomonadati; phylum Pseudomonadota; class Gammaproteobacteria; order Pseudomonadales; family Pseudomonadaceae; genus Pseudomonas; species Pseudomonas sp. SP16.1. The sequence continues at coordinate 4,451,651 of NZ_JBQYFZ010000001.1, read as the reverse complement.
CCTCTCTACTCAACCGGTGAACCGAACCGTGAAACTCCGTCACTCGATTTTGGCCCTGCTGCTGTGCGGCGGCCTTGCTGTTTCGAACCCCCAGGCCGCCCCGGCCGCGCCCCGACAGGAACTGGCCGCTGGCAGCGCCTTGTTGCTCGACCTCAAGACCGGCCAGGAGCTCTATTCCAGCAACCCCGACCTGCGTCTGCCGGTGGCCTCGGTGACCAAGGTGATGACCGCCATGGTAGTGCTCGACGCCAAGCCGCCGCTGGACGAGGTGCTGCCCATCACCATCCGCGACACCAAGGAGATGCAGGGTGTCTACTCGCGGGTGCGCATCGGCAGCGAAATCAGCCGCCGCGACATGCTGCACCTGGCGCTGATGTCCTCGGAGAACCGCGCCGCCGCCAGCCTTGCCCATCACTACCCGGGCGGCCACGGCGCCTTCATCGCGGCGATGAACGCCAAGGCCAAGGCCTTGGGGATGTACAACAGTCGCTTCGTCGAGCCCACCGGCCTGTCCGAGCACAACGTCTCCACCGCCCGCGACCTGGCCCTGATGCTCAAGGCGGCGCAGCAGTACCCGCTGATCGGCCAGTTCAGCACCGACTCGGAAGCCACCATGCGCTTTCGCAAGCCCGCCTACAGCCTGGGCTTTCGCAATACCAACGCGCTGGTGCGCAAACCCGGCTGGGACATCGACCTGAGCAAGACCGGCTTCACCAATGCCGCCGGTCGCTGCCTGGTGATGCTCACCTCGATGAACCATCGCTCGGTGGCCTTCGTCGTGCTCGGCGCCTTCGGCAAGTACACCCACATGGCCGACGCCAATCGCCTCAAGCGCTGGATGGAGACCGGCAAGGTCACCCCGGTGCCGGCTGCCGCGCTCAGCTACAAGCGGCAGAAGCTGGCGCAGTGGAGCCTGCAGGCCGGACAGTGAGGGCATAGCCTGCCGGCAATGGACGAGCGGGTGCTGCCGAAGCTGTAGGAGCCCCGCCTCGGGGCGAAAAGCACCAACGCCAGCGGCCAAGGCTGGTGCGCACGGCGCGCCCGACGAAGCCGCAACGCAGCGTTTTCCAGCATCTCCCCCGATCAATGGCTGCCAAGCCGCTCGCTCAGGAAATCGAGAAAGCAGGTAATGCGCGAGGCCAGCGCGGTGTTGCGGTAGTACACCGCATTGATCGGCTGGCGCACCTCGATGCGCTGCTCGGCCAGCACCTCGACCAGATCGCCGCGTGCACGGTCCTGATCGGTCATAAAGTCCGACAGGCAGGCCAGCCCCTCGCCGGCCAGCGCCAGTGCGCGCACCGTGTCGCCGCTGGAGGCGCGGATGCTCGGGACGATGCGCCAGCGCTCGCCCTGGGCGTGGCGCAGCGGCCAGTCGTTGAGCCCATCCGGCTCGGTGAAGCCGATCAGGCTGTGCCCGCTCAGCGCCTCGACGCTCTGCGGCGTGCCGTGGCGCGCCAGGTAGGCGGGGCTGGCCAGCACCCGCCGCCAGCTGTGGCACAGCGGCCGGGCGTGCAGGCTGGAGTCGGGCAGCGCGCCGATGCGGATGGCCAGGTCGGTGCGCCGCTCGAGTAGGTCGATGATGCGATCGTCGCTGTGCAGTTCCAGCTCGATCTGCGGATAAAGCGCGCGAAAATCGCCGATCAGCGGGACTATCACGTGCAGCATGAAGGGCGAGGCGGTGTTGACCCGCAGCCGTCCCGCCGGTGCCTGGCGGCGCAAGGCCATCTGCTCCTCGGCCTCTTCGACGCTGGCGAGGATGCGCCGCGCCTGGGCGAGGAACTGCTCGCCCTCCTCGGTCAGTTCCAGGCGCCGGGTGGTACGGCGCAGCAGGGTCACCGCGAGTTTCTCCTCCAGACGGCCGAGCGCGCGGCTGACGCCGGAGGCGGTCTGCTCCAGTTGCGCGGCGGCGGCGCTGATCGAGCCGCTGTCGACCACGCGGACGAAGGCGAGCATTTCTTCCAGGCTGGTCTTCATTGTTGATCTTCAGTCAAAGGTATTTGTGGGGTTATCGGCTTTTTCCGCATGAGTCTGCCTCGGATACTGCGCGCCATCAACCTTGTCGCGGAGCCATCCCATGCCCATCGCCCTGCTCGCGCTGACCCTCAGCGCCTTCGCCATCGGCACGACGGAGTTCGTCATCGTCGGCCTGTTACCCACCATCGCCGGCGACCTCGGCGTCGACCTGCCCTCGGCCGGCCTCTTGGTCAGCCTTTATGCCCTCGGCGTGGCGGTCGGCGCGCCGCTGCTCACCGCGCTGACCGGCAGGGTGCCGCGCAAGGCGCTGCTGCTCGGCCTGATGCTGCTGTTCACCGCCGGTAACCTGCTGGCCTGGCAGGCGCCGGGCTACGAGTCGCTGATCGTGGCACGGATCGTCACCGGTCTGGCCCACGGCGTGTTCTTCTCCATCGGCTCGACCATCGCCACCAGCCTGGTGGCCAAGGAGAAAGCCGCCAGCGCCATCGCCATCATGTTCACCGGTCTGACCGTGGCACTGGTCACCGGCGTGCCGCTGGGCACCTTCATCGGCCAGCACTTCGGCTGGAGGGAGACCTTCCTGGCGGTGTCCGTACTGGGCCTGATCGCCTTCGCCGGCAGTCTGCTGTACGTCCCGCGCGGTATCGCCCACACCCCGCCGTCCTCGCTGCTGACCCAACTGGCCGTGCTCAAGCAGCCACGCCTGCTGCTGGTGTACGCGATGACCGCGCTGGGCTACGGCGGCACCTTCACCGCCTTCACCTTTCTAGCGCCGATCCTGCAGGAGGTGAGCGGCTTCAGCGCCGACGCCGTAAGCCTGGTGCTGCTGGTCTACGGCGTGTCGGTGGCGGTCGGCAATATCTGGGGCGGCAAGCTCGCGGACCGGCGCGGTCCGATCGGCGCGCTGCAGCTGATCTTCGCCCTGCTCGCCGGCGTGTTGCTGCTGCTCGGCTTCACCGCCGCCAACCCCTGGCTGGCCCTGGGTACCGTGCTGCTGTGGGGCGCGGTGGCCTTCGGCAATGTGCCGGGGCTGCAACTTTACGTGGTGCGCCAGGCCGAACGCTTCAGCCCGCGTGCGGTGGACGTTGCCTCGGGTCTGAACATCGCCGCCTTCAATCTGGGCATCGCCGGCGGCGCCTGGCTCGGCGGACAGATAGTCGCGCGGCTCGGACTGATCCCCACCGCCTGGATCGGTGCGCTGGTGGTGCTGGGCGCGCTGCTCCTGACCATCTGGAGCGGGCGCCTGGACCGCCGCGACCCGCAGCTGCGCGGCCGTGCCGGCAGCGGCGCCGGCCTGGCGGTCGGTCACTGACTGCGACAGTCGAGGCGATTCGGCGTGAAATTCATCCCCCCTTCGGCCTTGGCACCTTCCGCCTCAAGGACCGGGTCGCCATCGATTCGGTACGCACCGGCCTGGAGCCGGGCTACCCGGCCGCCATCGCCACCCTGGAGCGCGGCGAGCGGCTGGCCAATTCGGGTTTCGCCCCGCTCTGGGATTGACCCGGCCGGGGCAAGGCGCGGCGCACGACCGCCAACTGCGGCGTTCGGGTCGCGGCTGAAGCCCCTGCCACGGGCATCGGCCGCGCTCCTCCGAGGCTAGCGCCCGCCGGCGACGTCGATCAGCGCGCCGGTGGTATAGCTGGCCGCGTCGTCCAGCAGCCAGAGGATCGCCTCGGCCACTTCCTCGGCACGCCCGGCACGGCCCAGCGGGGTGGCCTTGCCCAGGCGTTCGGCGCGGTCCGGCTGGCCGCCGCTGGCGTGGATCTCGGTGTCGATCAACCCCGGTCGCACGGCATTGACCCGCACGCCCTCGCCGCCCAGTTCCTTGGCCAGGCCGCGGGTCAGCACGTCCAGCGCACCCTTGGCGCCGGCGTAGTCGACGTACTCGAAGGGCGCGCCGAGGCTGGCCGCCACCGACGACACCAGCACCATCGAGCCACCCTCGCCACCGCGGCTGCGGGCCATGCGCCGGGCGCCCTCACGGGCGGTCAGGTAGCTGCCCAGCACGTTGACCTCGAACATGCGCCGCAGGCGTTCGCCGCTCATCTCCAGCAGCGGCATGGGCGGCGCGACTATGCCGGCGTTGACCACCAGGCCGTGCAGCGGGCCGAGCTGGTCCATGGCCTCGAACAAGCGCAGCAGCTGTGCTTCCTCGGCCACGTCGGCCTGCAGCGCGACGGCCTGGCCGCCGCTGGCGGCGATCTGCGCCACCACCTGGTCGGCGGCGGCGCGGTCGGTGTGGTAGTTCACGCCGACCCTCCAGCCGCGTGCGGCGGCCAGCAGGGCGGTGGCGCGACCGATGCCGCGGCTGGCACCGGTGATCAGCAGGGATCTGTGCATATGCGCTCCAGGTAAGCAAAGGTGTCGGACCAGGGGTGCTGTCGCCCGGCGGTCGCTTCTACTAGCCTAACTCTAGTCGCAGCGGGCCGGAGCCCGGCGGACTGCAGTAACGGGAGAGCAGATCATGGACAAAACACACATCTCCAGTCTGTCGCTGGACGATCTGGCCTTGGTACCGCTGGAAGAGGAGGCCGCGCCCCAGGCGCCTGCGGCGCAACCGCAGGCGGTGAAGATCGATACGCGCAAGAAGCGCGAGCGGCGCAGCGGCGTGGATCGGCGAGCGACCATCCGCTTCGAGGAGGATCGGCGCAGTGGCGTCGACCGGCGCGCGCAGAACCAGGTCTGGGGGCACGGTCACGACCTGTGACTGGCGCCGGGGATAGGCTCCGGCGCCCGGCGGTCAGGCGCGCGCGCTGCGCACGCCCTCGGCCAGCTGGGCACACAGGTCGAGTACGCCGTCGATCGCCTGCTGCGGCGTTTCCGCCTTGGCGATCTGGTCGACCAGCGCCGACCCCACCACCACGCCCTCGGCGCGGCGCGCCACGTCGGCGGCGTGCTCGGGGGTGCGGATGCCGAAGCCGATGCACACCGGCAGGTCGGTGTGGCGGCGCAGGCGCGCGTGGGCTTCTTCCACGTGCTCCAGGGTCGCAGCACCGGCACCGGTGACTCCGGCCACCGAGACGTAGTAGACGAAGCCGGAGCTGCCCTCGAGCACGGTGGGCAGGCGCTTGTCGTCCGTCGTAGGCGTCGTCAGGCGGATGAAGTCGATGCCGGCGGCTTGGGCCGGATGGCACAGGTCGGGGTTATGCTCCGGCGGCAGGTCGACCACGATCAGGCCATCCACGCCGGCCTCCTTGGCGTCGGCGATGAACCGATCCACGCCGTAGTAGTGGATGGGGTTGAAGTAGCCCATCAGCACCAGCGGGGTGGTGGCGTCGCCGGCGCGGAATTCGCGGACCATCTGCAGGGTCTTGGCCAGGGTCTGCTTGCCGGCCAGGGCGCGGATATTGGCGAGCTGGATCGACGGGCCGTCGGCCATCGGGTCGGTGAACGGCATGCCCAGTTCGATCACGTCGGCGCCGGCGCCCGGCAGGCCCTTGAGGATCTGCAGGGAAGTGGCGTAATCCGGGTCGCCGCCGGTGACGAAGGTCACCAGGGCGGCGCGGTTCTGCTGCTTCAGCTCGGCGAAGCGGCTCTGCAGGCGGCTCATCAGTGCTTCTCCTGGTTCTGTTGCATGTGGTGCATCACGGTCTGCATGTCCTTGTCGCCGCGGCCGGACAGGTTGACCACCATGAGATGGTCCTTGGGCAGCTTCGGCGCGCGCTTGAATACCTCGGCCAGGGCGTGCGAGCTCTCCAGCGCGGGGATGATGCCTTCCAGGCGGCAGCAGGTGTGGAAGGCGGCCAGCGCCTCGTCGTCGGTGATCGAGCAGTACTCGACGCGGCCGATGTCGTGCAGCCAGGCGTGCTCGGGGCCGATGCCGGGGTAGTCGAGGCCGGCGGAGATCGAGTGGGCGTCGATGATCTGGCCGTCGGCGTCCTGCAGCAGGAAGGTGCGGTTGCCGTGCAGCACGCCGGGCACGCCACCGTTGAGGCTGGCCGCGTGCTTGCCGGTGTCGATGCCGTGGCCGGCCGCTTCGACGCCGATGATCTGCACCGATTGGTCATCGAGGAAGGGGTGGAACAGGCCCATGGCATTGGAGCCGCCGCCGATACAGGCGACGAGCGAGTCAGGCAGGCGGCCTTCCTTCTCGGCGAGCTGCTCGCGGGTTTCCTTGCCGATCACCGCCTGGAAGTCGCGGACCATGGCCGGGTACGGGTGCGGGCCGGCGACGGTGCCGATCAGGTAGAAGGTGCTCTCGACGTTGGTCACCCAGTCGCGCAGCGCCTCGTTCATCGCGTCCTTGAGGGTGCCGGTGCCGGCGGTGACCGGAATCACGGTGGCGCCCAGGAGCTTCATGCGGAACACGTTGGCCTGCTGCCGGTCGATGTCGGTGGTGCCCATGTAGATCACGCATTCCAGGCCGAAGCGCGCGGCCACGGTGGCGGTGGCCACGCCATGCATGCCAGCGCCGGTCTCGGCGATGATGCGCTGCTTGCCCATGCGCTTGGCCAGGAGGATCTGGCCGATGCAGTTGTTGATCTTGTGCGCGCCGGTGTGATTGAGCTCCTCGCGCTTGAGGTAGATCTTCGCGCCGCCGCAGTGCTCGGTCAGGCGCTCGGCGAAGTACAGCGGGCTGGGCCGGCCGACGTAGTCGCGCTGGAAGTAGGCGAGCTCCTCGAGGAACGCCGGATCGGTCTTGGCCTTCTCGTACTCGGCGGCCAGGTCGTGGATCAGCGGCATCAGGGTTTCGGCGACGTACTGGCCGCCGAACTGGCCGAACAGGCCGGTGGCGTCCGGGCCGGTGCGTAATGAGGTCATGGCAGGCTCCTGCTTGGACTTCCCGCGCCCGCTGGGGCTGGGGTGGGTGTGAGCGATGGGGCCATTCTACCCCTGGCCGATCCGGGGAAAAGCGATTAGATTGCAGCAACACGTCAGAAAAAATCACATATCAAATGAACCGAGAGCTGCCCCCGCTGAATGCCCTGCGCGCCTTCGAGGCCGCCGCCCGCCTGCAGAGCGTCAGCCGGGCCGGCGATGAGCTGCACGTCACCCATGGCGCGATCAGCCGACAGATCCGTGCGCTGGAAGAACAGCTCGGCGTCAGCCTGTTCGACAAGGACGGCCGTGGCGTAAAACTCACCGATGCCGGTGTGCGCCTGCGCGACGTCGCCTCCGAGGTCTTCCAGCGCCTGGGCACGGTGTGCGCCGAGCTGCGCCGCCGCACCGAGGATGCGCCCTTCGTCCTCGGCTGCCCCGGCAGCCTGCTGGCGCGCTGGTTCATCCCCCGCCTGGATCGCTTGAACCGCGAGCTGCCGGAGCTGCGCCTGCAGCTGTCGGCCAGCGAGGGCGAGCTGGACCCGCGCCGGCCGGGGGTGGACGCCACCCTGTGCTTCGCCACGCCGCCCTGGCCGGCGGACATGCAGGTGCACGAGCTCGACATCGAGCGGATCGGACCGGTGCTCAGCCCGCGCTATGCGGGGTACGGGCGGTTGAAGAACGCGCCTGCCGCCGCGCTGCTCGGCGAACCGCTGCTGCATACCGTCTCGCGCCCCCAGGCCTGGCCGCAATGGGCAGGGGCGCAGGGTCTGGAGCCGGCGCGGCTGCAGCAGGGCCAGGGTTTCGAGCACCTGTACTACCTGCTCGAGGCGGCCGCCGCCGGCCTCGGCGTGGCCATCGCGCCGCAGCAGCTGGTGGCGGACGATCTGGCCGCCGGTCGTCTGCTGGCGCCCTGGGGCTTCGTCGAAACCCCGGCACGCCTGGCCCTGTGGGTGCCAGGGCGCGTCCCTGACGGACGCGCCGAGCAGCTGGCGGGCTGGCTGGCGCGCGAACTGCAACCCTAGTGCGGCGTGGCGCAACCCCTGTGGCGTTGGTCTAGGCTTGCAGCAGGCCCACAGCGGAGCGCACAGCATGTCCGATCATCGTACCTACAAGAAGATCGAAATCGTCGGCACCTCCAAGACCAGCATCGAGGATGCCATCCAGAACGCCCTGGCCGAGTGTGCCAAGAGCGTGCGCAACATGGACTGGTTCGAAGTCATCGATACCCGTGGCCATATCGTCGACGGCAAGGTGGCGCACTATCAGGTCGAACTCAAGGTCGGCTTCCGCCTCAGCGGTAGTTGATAGCCCGGCGGCGAGCGGGGGTTCGCGACCGATAGAGCGCAGCCCACAGGTGTCGGCCAGCCGGTGCCGGCCGGTCGTGCGGGCAGCCGCTAGGTGCGATGCCGGCGGATCGGGTGGGCACCGCGCATACCGCTTCGCGACATCGATGCTGTGGCATCGCCCACAGACAGGGCAGTGGTTTCTGGCGAGGTGTGCACGGATCGGGCAAGCTGCTGCGCTTGATTCAAGGAGGAATGCCATGTTCAGGATGCTGATCGTGCTCGCCGCGTTGTCGCTCGGCGGCTGCATAGACACCGAGCCGCCGCTCGTCGAAGAACGCCGCCTGCTGCTCAGCGGTGCCGATTTCGCCGTCTACCAGGCGCCCGCCAGCGGGCGTTACGAGAAGCTGGTGAGCTATGCCGCGCGCAGCATCGACCTCAGCTTCGAGAGCGAGGGCAGCGACTGGTTCTACCTCTACAGCGGCGTTTCGCTCTACCCCAATGCCGGCGATGCGCTGATGACCAGTTATGCCGAGGGTTTCGGCGCCTCCTTCGGCCTGCGCGGCAGCGGGCTCGCCGAGCAGGAGCTGGACTTCGAACTCGATCTCGCCAGCCGGGCCAGCCTCAAGCTGCTGACCCAGGACGGCGAGCCGGTCGGCAACCTGTTCCATGCCACGGTCGGCAACAAATCGCTGTTCACCATCTTCACCGGCGTCTACTTCGAGGACGCCGCCGATTTCGCCGCCTTCATCGCGCCCAAGCTGGTCGCCCTGCGCGCGTACCGGCACGACGACCCGCTGCTGAGCTGGGCCGGTAAAAAACTCGGTTTCGGCGAATAGTCTCCATCGCGCGCATCGATCCAGGGCCATGGATCGGAAGGAGCGGCGCACCCTGCGGCCGCCCTTAGCCACGCGCCGATGGAGTGGACGCCACCGCTAGGGTGCGCCGTGCGCACCAATCGTTTACGGATCGCAGCCGGGTATTCGAGGGTGTCGGAGCACCGCCCGGGCGGCCCTGCGACACCCTACAATCCCGGACGGACGCGGTAGAGCGCCTAGCCGAAGAACCAGTAGCACACGCCGATGGCGGCGAGTATGCCGGCGGCGTCGGCGACCAGCGCGCAGCCCACCGCATGGCGGGCGCGTTGCAGTCCGACCGCGCCGAAGTACACCGCCAGCACATAGAAGGTGGTCTCGGTGCTGCCCTGCACTGTGGCGGCAACCAGCGCCGGGAAGCTGTCGACGCCGAAGTTCTCCATGGTCTCGATCAGCATGGCGCGCGCCGCGCCGCCGGAGAATGGCTTCATCAGCGCGGTAGGCAGCGCGTCGACGAAACGCGTGTCCCAGCCCAGTGCCTCGATCGCCCAGCGCACCCCGTCCAGGCCGAAGTCCAGGGCGCCGGAGGCGCGCAGTACGCCGATGGCGCAGAGCATGGCCACCAGGTAGGGCAGCAGGTTCTTGGCGACGTCGAAGCCCTCCTTGGCGCCCTCGATAAAGCTCTCGTACACCGCCACCCGGCGCAGCGCGCCGACCAGCAGGAACAGCAGGATCAGGCCGAACAGGGTGAGGTTGCCGAGCAGCGAGGACAGCGCCGCCAGTGCGGTGGCGCTCATCCCCGCCAGCAGCGCCATGAAGCCGCCCAGTAGCAGGCTGCCGGGAACCAGGTAGGCCAGCACCACCGGGTCCCACAGGCGCAGGCGCTGCACCAGCGCCACGGCCAGCAGGCCGGCCAGGGTCGAAGCGCTGGTCGCCAGCAGGATCGGCAGGAAAACCAGGGTCGGGTCCTCGGCGCCCTGCTGCACGCGGTACATGAAGATCGACACCGGCAGCAGGGTCAGCGACGAGGTGTTGAGCACCAGAAAGAGGATCTGCGCATTGCTCGCCGTGGTGGCGCTGGGGTTGAGTTCCTGCAGCGCGCGCATGGCCTTGAGACCGATGGGGGTGGCGGCGTTGTCCAGGCCCAGGCCGTTGGCGGCGAAGTTCATGCTGATCAGCCCCAGCGCCGGATGGCCGCGCGGCACCTCCGGCATCAACCGGGCGAACAGCGGGCCCAGCAGGCGTGCCAGCAGATCGACCAGGCCGGCCTTCTCGGCGATGCGCAGCAGGCCGAGCCACAGTGTCAGGGTGCCGAACAGCACCACCATCAGTTCCACCGACAGTTTGGCCATGGCGAACAGGCTCTCGACCATGGCGCCGAACACCGTGGCGTCGCCGCCGATCAGCCAGCGCGCCAGGGCCGCCGTCGCGGCCACCAGGAAAAAGCCCAGCCACAGGCCGTTGAGCATCTCGATCCCCTTAGCTCGAAAGTCGCGAAGCGACGCCTTCCTCAAGTCCTTCTCCCAGCGGGAGAGTTGTGCCCTTCTCCTTGCGGGATAAGGTGGCGCGAAGCGCCGGATGAAGGAGGCATGCCGTGATGGCGGGGATGATAGCCTGGCGGCGGCCTGCGAGGGGCCGTCACGTTCGCCGCAGGGGGCCTGGCTCAGTAGCAGTCGGGTTCGCTCGGCGCGGCCCTCGGGTAGTTCTAGGTAAAGCGCACAGACAGCGGTCGTCCGCGCCGACCCGACCGACCCGCTAGCGCTGGTCGCCGGCCTCGGGCGCCTGCATCGGCGTGGACTGGCCGTCGAGGTTGAGCAGCCAGTCCGGCCGGCGTTGGTCGTTCGCGACCAGCTCCTGCCAGGCCGCGCGGCAATCGGCGTCGCTGCGCAGCGGTTCGGCGGGATGCAGGGCGGCGTCGCGGTCGGATGCCTGAGCCGCCAGGACACCGCCCAGCAACGGGGCGGTGGCCGGGGCCTCGGATCGATCGCATGGGGTTGTCCGTCACAACCGCGGACGCCGGCCGATGAAGAACGAGATGATGAATAGCACCAGGAACACCACGAACAGGATCTTGGCGATGCCCGTGGCGGTACCGGCGATTCCGCCGAAGCCCAGTACGGCGGCGACGATGGCGATGATCAGAAAGGTCAGTGCCCAGCTCAACATGGCATTTCTCCTCGGGTCGGTTGAAATTGGCCCTAGTGGACTAGGGAGGTTGCGCGTTGCTCGGGTGCGCCGCTCGGCGAAGCCGATGCGGCGCTATGGCGGCTGGCGTCCAGCAGTCGTACGGGGCGTGCGGCGCTGCCGCTCCACTGTCGCGGCGGCGGCAGCGAGCGAGACGGCGAGATGAGGATCGACATGGCGACTCTCCTGCTTGCGGAGGCGGGAGCGCGCTGTCCGGCTTCCCCCCTCCTGGGTTTTACGGCCAGCGCCTGACTGGCCACCTGGGGGAGACTCTGCACTGCCCGTGCCAGCCGGTATGACGAGCGAAATTCTTGAAAATCAATCGGTTGCACAAGGCTGGGAAAATCCTCGACGGGCGTCCTGCCCGAATGGCCCGGCGGCGGCCGTGCGTTTTGCCCGACAAGCCAGGCGCCATGGCCCTTGCAGCGCTTCACAGTGGTCGCCCGTCGACCGCTCAGTCGGTATACTCGCTGCGCCCGCCTTGCCATGCGGGTTCCGCGCCCAGAACAACAACCGCGCCGCGAGCCTCGAGCCGATGAACGACTACGAACAGGAAGATCCGATCCCCCAGGGCGACCTCGCCTTGCAGATCATCGCGTTGCCGCGCGAGACCAATGGTTTCGGCGATATCTACGGCGGATGGCTGGTTTCCCAGATGGACCTGGCCGGCACGGCCATGGCCAGCAAGGTCGCCGGCGGACGGGTCGCCACCGTGGCCATCGACCGCATGGCCTTCCTGGTGCCGGTGGCGGTGGGAGCGCAGCTGTCGTTCTACACCCAGGCGCTGGAAATCGGCCGCAGCTCGATCCAGATGATGGTCGAGGTATGGAGCGACGACCCGCTGTCCAACGAATGGCGCAAGGTCACCGAGGCGGTGTTCGTCTTCGTCGCCATCGACGGCAGTGGCCGCACCCGCCCGGTGCCGCCGCGCCGCGGCTGAGGGCGACACCCGGGCAAACGAAAACGCCGGCTGGAAGCCGGCGTTTTGCTGTGCACTGCGGGCCGCTGACCCGCCCCGCGGACTCAGCCGCGGATGTTGTAGATGTCCTTCTCGTTGCTCTCCGCGTACTCGTACAGACGCTTGAGGTAGGCCTTCTGGTGCTCCCACACCTTGCTCGCCGCCGGGTCGGCCGCCGCGCTGGAGTCGACCACCTCGGCCGCCACTTCCTTCAGGCGTGCCAGGACGTCGTCCGGCAGGCGGCGTACTTCGACGCCGTCGGCCTTGAGTTGCTCCATGGCCTCCATGTTCTTGGCGTTGTAGTCGTCGAGCATGTCGCCGTTCACGTCGCGGGCAGCGGCGCGGACGATGGCCTTGAGGTCGGCCGGCAGGGTGTCCCAGGCCTTGAGGTTGACGTCCAGCTCGAACAGTACGCTCGGCTCCTGCCAGCCCGGGGTGTAGTAGTACTTGGCGGCCTTGTGCAGGCCCAGGGCCAGGTCGTTGTACGGGCCGATCCACTCGGTGGCGTCGATGGCGCCGGTCTGCATGGCGGTGAAGATTTCACCGGCCGGCATGTTGACCACGGTGCCGCCCATCTTGGTCAGCACTTCGCCACCCAGGCCCGGGGTGCGCATCTTCAGGCCCTTGAAGTCGTCGACCGAATTGATTTCCTTGTTGAACCAGCCGGCGGTCTGCACGCCGGTGTTGCCGCAGGCCATCGGCAGCACGCCGAACGGCTTGTACACCTCTTCCCACAGCTGCTGGCCACCGCCGCGGTGCAGCCAGGCGTTCATTTCCTGAGCATTGGGGCCGAACGGCGAGGCACAGAAGAACTGCGCGGCCGGCACCTTGCCCTTCCAGTAGTAGGGCGCGCCGTGACCCATCTCGGCAGTGCCGCGGGAGACCGCATCGAACACTTCCAGGGCAGGGACCAGCTCGCCGGCTGCATAGACCTTGATCTTCAGCCGGCCGTTGCTCATCTCCTCGACCAGCTTGGCGAAGCGCTCGGCGCCTACGCCGACGCCGGGGAAGTTCTTCGGCCAGGAGGTGACCATCTTCCAGTTGAAGGTCTCGGAACTCGAGCCCTCTTGGGGCGCAGCGGTGCTTTTCGCCTCGTCTTTGCAGCCCGCCAGTGCGGTGGCTGCGAGGCCGACGCCGGCTGCGGCGAGTATGTCGCGACGTTTCATGCAATGCTCCTTGTTGTTGTACTAGTGATCCGAATGCCGGGATCGCCAGCATTCGAAGCGTCCTGACTATCATAGGCAATAGCATCGCTCAAGCGCAGCGACTACGTACGTAGTATTGCGGGTTGCGACGCTCTCGAGCGGCCACCTAGAATCCCGAGCCCCTTGGCTATAAGAATAAGGATCTGCCATGCCCAATCATCCTCCTCCCCTGCTGGGGTTGGCTCATCTCATCGATGCGTCCAACGCACTCTTCGGCAAGGCCTGTGCCTGGCTGACCCTGTTCCTGGTGCTCGGCACCGCCGTGGTCGTGGTGCTGCGCTACGGCTTCGGCATCGGCGCCACCGCCCTGCAGGAAGCCGTGCTCTACGCCCATGCCCTGGTCTTCATGGGCGCCACCGCCTGGGTGCTGCAGCGCAACGGCCACGTGCGCGTGGACATCTTCTTCCAGAAATTCAGCGGCCGCCGCCAGGCCCTGGTGGAAATCCTCGGCAACCTGCTGTTCCTGTTGCCGGTGTGCCTGTTCCTCGGCTGGGCCAGCTGGGACTACGTGAGCAATTCCTGGGCGACCCTGGAGGCGTCCAGCGAGTCCGGCGGCCTGAAGTTCGTCTACCTGCAGAAGAGCATCATCCTGGTGCTGGTGGTCAGCCTGGTATTGCAGGGCATCGCCAACCTGATCAAGGCGCTGTACGTCATCAGCGGTCGCCTGCCGGCTCCGGAGGTGAAGCATGGCTGAGTTGATGGCGATCCTGCTGTTCGTCAGCATCTGCGCGGCCCTGATGGCCGGCTACCCGGTGGCCTTCACCCTGGGTGGCGTGTCCCTGCTGTTCGCCGGCATCGGCGTGCTCACCGGCACCTTCGACGCCGGCTACCTCAGCGCCCTGCCCAACCGCCTGTTCGGCATCATGAACAACCAGACCATGCTGGCGGTGCCGCTGTTCGTGTTCATGGGAGTGATGCTGGAACGCTCGCGGGTCGCCGAGGACCTGCTCGAGTCGATGTCGCGCCTGTTCGGCACCCTGCGCGGCGGCCTGGCGATCTCGGTGTGCGTGGTCGGCGCGCTGCTGGCGGCGTCGACCGGCATCGTCGGCGCCACCGTGGTGACCATGGGCCTGCTGGCGCTGCCGACCATGCTGCGTCGCGGCTACGACCCGGCGATCGCCACCGGCACCCTGGCGGCCACCGGCACCCTGGGACAGATCATCCCGCCATCCATCGTCCTGGTGCTGCTCGGCGACGTGATGTCCAGTGCCTACCAGCAGGCGCAGCTGAAGATGGGCATCTTCTCGCCGAAGACCGTGTCGGTCGGCGACCTGTTCGTCGGCGCCCTGATTCCCGGCCTGCTGCTGGTCGGCCTGTACATCCTCTACATCATCGCCGTCGCCGTGTTGCAGCCGAAGAAGCTGCCGGCGCTGCCGCAGGAGGAGCTTGGGCCGATCGAGTGGGGCAAGCTGATCAAGGCGCTGGTGCCGCCGCTGATCCTCATCGGCGCGGTGCTCGGCTCGATCCTCGCCGGCTATGCCACACCCACCGAGGCCGCGGCCTTGGGCGCGGTCGGTGCCATGCTGCTGGCGCTGAGCAAGAACAAGCTGAACTTCGGCCAACTGCGCGAGGTGGCCTACGGCACCACCGAGATCAGCGCCATGGTCTTCATGATCCTGATCGGCGCGTCGCTGTTCTCCCTGGTATTCCGCGGCTTCGGCGGCGAGGTGCTGATCGAGGACGTGTTCGCCCAGTTGCCCGGTGGCGTGCTCGGTGCGTTCTTCGTGGTGATGCTGGTGATCTTCCTGCTCGGCTTCATCCTCGACTTCATCGAGATCACCTTCGTGGTGGTGCCGATCGTCGGGCCGGTGCTGCTGGCCATGGGGCTCGACCCGATCTGGCTGGGGGTGATGATCGCGCTGAACCTGCAGACCTCCTTCCTCACCCCGCCGTTCGGCTTCGCCCTGTTCTACCTGCGCGGGGTGACGCCTGCCAGCGTCGCCACCAGCACCATCTACAAGGGCGTGCTGCCGTTCATCCTGATCCAGCTGCTGCTGCTGGTGATCGCCTACATCTTCCCCGGCCTGGTCACCTGGCTGCCGGAGCAGGTTTACGGCAAGTAACACCGAACGCCCCGGCGCCTTCACCGCGCCGGGGCATCCCTCAACGGTATTCGCTGCACCGCGGCCAGCGCGGTCGGCGAAGCCTTGCCCGCGAAACGTAGGTGGGCGCCCGGTTGTAAAGCGCATCTCGGCCTCCAGACCGTGACGCGCCCCGTGCAGTGCGCTGCCGTGCTCCTGGCCCGGCCATAACAACAAAAGCTGTCGAGGTCTTCCATGTCGCTCACGCTTACCAACCCGCTTCGCGCTCTTGCCTCTCGCCTATCGGCCACAGCTTTACGGCGAAGTCCGCCGAACTAGTTCATCGCTCGCTCCGCTGCCTGTCTCACTCGTCCGGCGTCGCTTCGCGCGCCGCCAGGGCAGCGGGAGCGCGCCCGCGAATTCGGTTCGTAGCCATTACGCGCCGATGCAACACCCATAAACACACTGGAGAAAACCACAATGAAAAAAACCTCCCTTGCATTGGCTGTCGCAGCCGGCACACTCGGCGCGTCGTCGATGGCTCAGGCTGAATTCATCAAGGACAGCAAGGCCAGCATCGAAGCGCGTAACTTCTATTTCAACCGCGACCTGCGCCACACCACAGCCGCGCAACAATCCAAGCGCGAGGAATGGGCACAGGGCTTTATCCTCAAGGCCGAGTCGGGTTTCACCGAGGGTACCGTCGGCTTCGGCCTGGACGCCTATGCCGGTCTGGGCTTGAAGCTCGATTCCTCGGACGAGCGCGCCGGCACCAACCTGTTACCGAACGGTTTCGGCGACGAAGGTCCGGGCGAATACTCCGAAGCGACTGCCACGTTCAAGGCCAAGGTCTCCAATACCGTGCTCAAGGTCGGCGGTCTGATGCCCAAGCTGCCGAGCGTATCGTCCAACGACGCGCGCCTGCTGCCGCAGAGCTTTCTCGGCGGCCACCTGAACTCCCAAGAAATTGCCGGCCTGACCTTCGATGCGGGCCAGTTGAAGGAGCTCAACCAGCGCGACTCCACCGACTTCCAGGACCTGAGCGTGAACGCCGCGGGCGGCATACGCAACTTCGCCTTCAGCGGCAAGGGCAACCAGGGCGACGACTTCAACTTCGCCGGGCTGTCCTACAAGTGGCAGGACAACCTGACCACCGCCTATCACTACGGCGAGCTGGAGGAGCTGTACAAACAGCACATCTTCAATGTGGTTCACGTGCTGCCGATCGCCGACAAGCAGTCGCTGAAGACCGACCTGCGCTTCGCCCGTACCACCGACGACGGCCGCAGCAACATCGACAACAAGTACTTCGGCGCCATGCTCACCTACGCGTTGAGCGGCCATAGCTTCGGCCTTGGCTACCAGAAGATGAGCGGCGACACCGGCTATGCCTATCTCAACGGCACCGACCCGTTCCTGGTCAACTACGTGCAGATCGGCGACTTCGCCAGTAAGGACGAAAAGTCCTGGCAGGCACGCTACGACTTCAATTTCGCCTCGATCGGCATTCCCGGCCTGACCTTTATGACCCGCTACATCAGCGGCGACAACATCGACCGTGGCGATGGCGTAGCTGAAGGACGCGAGTGGGAGCGCGACATGGATATCGCCTACGTGATCCAGGAGGGTCCGCTGAAGAACCTCGGGCTGAAATGGCGCAATGCCACGATGCGCTCCGACGCGCTTGGCGAACTCGACGAGAACCGTCTGATCCTCAGCTACACCCTGCCGCTGCTGTAAAACCACGACAGTCGCCCGCCGCCGATCTGTTGCATCCATTTCGGCGGCGCTAGAACCTTAGCCCGGACCACGCTCCGGGCTTTTTTGCGGCCGCAGAAGCTCGCGGAGCACCCGCCCTACCGGCTTCGCGCTCGACGGCTACGAGCGGCGCCTCAGTTCAGGCGCATCCAGTACTTGCGGTCCTGATAGCCGAGCACGATGCCCTCTCGGGTGATGAACTGCAGGCGCAGCTCCGCGTTGAGACGGTCGCCCTCGCGCAGGGTGCGGCCGCCGGCGCGGATGAAGCGGGCGCTGGCGTCCGAGGAATAGACGTGGGCGTTGATGCCCATCTCGCGCAGCTGGCGCTGCACGCCGGAGGGCAGCCCCTTCCAGTGGGCGACGTCGCGCAGGCGCGGATCCGCCGTGGTGGACTCGTCGTCGTCGCGGCGCTGCGGGATTTCCGGCGTGCGGCTCGGCGCGGTGGCGAGCACAGTGGGCGCGCTGGGCGTCGGCGCGGCGACCCGTCCGGCCGCCACCGGCAGTTCCAGCACCACCGGCGCGCGCGCGGGTTCGGCGTCGTCCAGCTGCACGCGCAGGCCGCTGGCATCCTGCAGATGCTCCAGGCCCGGTGCCAGGGTAGCGGCCGGAGGCGGATCGAGGCTGGTCAGCTCCGCGGCCGGCGGCGTCAGGTTGTCCACGACGGGGGCCGGCGAAGCGCTGACGGGTTGAGGGGGCGCGCTGGCCAGCAGTGGCGTGTCGGCCGGCGTGGCGAGCTTGCCGGCCACCACCCAGGCCAGGAGCAGCAACAGCGCCGCGCTGGCGAGCAGCGCCCACCAGCGCCACAGACCGCGGCCCGGCGCCGGCCGGTCGCCGGTGCCGGCGATCTCCTGCTGCGTGTCCACGTGCGGGATGTCGCCAAGGCTGCGTTGATTCTCCGACTGTTTCAGGGCGTTGAGGATGTAGGACATGGCGTTTCACTCCCAGTCCGCTGCGGCCGTGGTGAGCAGGGGCACTCCGGGCTCGGTCAGGGCGGCGAGCTGGATCAGGGTCTGCGGCCCGATCACCGCGTCGGTGACCAGCTGGTAGTGGTGCTGGAAGGCCAGCACCTGCAGCTGCAGTTGTTCATCGTAGTGCTGGCGCGGCACCGGCGGCGCCGCCCGACCCTGCAGCTGGGCCAGGCGGGCATCCAGCCAGGGAATCACCGGGCTGCTGGTCTCCGGGCGCACCGGCTCGCGATAACCCGGCGGCATGCGCCAGAGCAGCAGCTGGTTGCCCTGCAGCAGACCACGCAGCTCGGCGAGGTCGACCCGCTGCGTCTCGCCGGCAACCTCCAGGGTGGCGCTGCCCTGCAGCGTGTCGAGGCCGACCAGGGTGGCGTGAAAGCGCTGGCCGACGGCATTGTGCAGGCCGATCACCGCCGGCAGGTTGAGCTTGAGCAGTTCGTCCAGGTCGGCCGGCTGGTGCAGGCAGCCGAGCTGGTGCTGGCGGGCGAAGCGGCACACCACCTGGGCGTCGCGCGGGTCGTAGTCCAGGCCCCAGCGGCGGAACAGGCCCTGATAGGCCAGCACCTCGGTGGCGCCCAGGTCGGCTTCCTCCGGCCATTGCCAGTGCGCCGGGTTGCTCAGCGCCGCCGCCGGCTCGGCCGCGGGCGCCGGTTCGCTTGCCGGCGGCGCCTGCGGTTGCGCCAGGGCGGGCGTGGCCGGCGGCGCGGCGGGTTGCTCCGTGGGCGCCTCGAGCACGGGCGCGGCCGGCGGTTGCGGGCGCACCAGGGCCAGCAGCTCACGGCCGCCGGGCAACAGGAAGCCCCCCAACAGCAGGGCCATGGCCAGCAGCGGCAGCAGCGCCCAGCGCCAGCGTGTGGCCGGGAGCGGTTTCGCGCCGAGGATCTCGCGGGCGGCGCGGCCGAGCAGCCACCAGTCGACCCTGCTGCGCCGTTCGACATAGGCGCCGAGCAGGGCGCGGTCGCAGAGGATGTTGACCATGCGCGGCACCCCGTCGGTTAGGCGGTGCAGGCGACGCAGCGCGGCGCGGGTGAACAGCGGCGCGTCGCGGCCGCCGACCGCCAGGCGGTGGCTCACGTAGGCGCGCAACTCGTCGCGGGTCAGCGACTTGAGGTGGTAGCGCGCGGTGATGCGCTGGTTGAGCTGGCGCAGTTCGGCGCGGGCGAGGGTGTCGAGCAGCTCCGGCTGGCCGATCAGGATGATCTGCAGCAGCTTCTGGCTGCTGGTCTCCAGGTTGGTCAGCAGGCGGATCTGTTCGAGCACCTCGAGGCTGAGGTTCTGCGCCTCGTCGATGATCAGCACGGTGTTGACGCCGCGGGCATGGGCGTCGATCAGGTGCGTGTTGAGCGCATCGATATAGCCCTTGATGCGCCGGCCGCTGCGCTGGTAGCCGATCTTCAGCTCGTCGCAGATGGCTTCCAGCAACTCGATGATCCCGTACTTGGGATTGAGGATGAAGGCCACCTCGGTGTTGGCCGGCAGCTGTTCCAGCAGGCAGCGGCAGACGGTGGTCTTGCCGGTGCCGACATCGCCGGTGAGGAGGACGAAGCCGCCGTTGCAGTTGATGCCGTAGAGCAGGCTGGCCAGGGCTTCGCGATGCTGCTCGCTGAGATAGAGATAGCGCGGGTTGGGCGCGATGGTGAACGGCGGGTCGGAAAAACCGAAGTACTGGCTGTACATGATGTCGGTCCTCGCAAGCTACCTGTGACTATAGAAGCCCAGGCACCAGTTGCCAGCATTGGCCATAACCCGCCGAACGGTATGGCCTTTCGTCGGTATCGCGGGCAAATGTCAGGCCTGTTCTACACTCCACAAGAGGAGCAGTAACGTTGTGGATAAGTGATATATAACCGCTGTATCAAGGGCTTAATAGATGTCCGCGATTATGCGTCAAACTTATGACTCACCGCGCCGCGCATTGTTGCTCGACCTCTCCGGCGACGATGCCTTGCTGCGGAACCTGCAGCTGCCCGACTGGGTGCTGGATCGGGTCGGCAACACGGAGAGCGCCCACGGGCTGCTCAAATTCCACTCCTACCGGGTGGCCATCGCCCTGCTGCCGGAGCTGAGCGAGGCGCAGTACGAGGAGCTCGAGACCCTGCTGGACAAGGACGAGCACCTGGCCTGGGTCGCCCTGACCCTGCCGGCGGCCCTGGAGAAGCAGGACTTCCGCCGGCTGATCTACGAGCACTTCTACGACTACTTCTCGTTGCCGCTGGGCGAAGCGCAGGAACATCTCAAGCAGGCCCTCGGCCACCTCGACGGCATGGCGCGCCTGCGCGACCTGGAGCAGGAGCGCCTGGTGGCGGTGGAGGAGTTCCAGATGGTCGGCGGCGGCAAGCAGTTCCTCGCCATCTTCGACCAGATCCGCCGGGTCGCCGGGGTCGAGGCGCCGGTGCTGATCCGCGGCGACACCGGGGTGGGCAAGGAAATGATCGCCCGTGCCATCCACCAGCGCTCGCCGCAGTGCGAGGGGCCCTTCGTCGCGGTCAATTGCGGCGCCCTGCCGGAGACGCTGATCCACGCCGAGCTGTTCGGTTACGAGAAGGGCTCGTTCACCGGCGCCTACAAGCGCAAGATCGGCCGGGTCGAGGCGGCGCAGAACGGCACCATCTTCCTCGACGAGATCGGCGACCTGCCGCCGCAGATGCAGGTCTACCTGCTGCGTTTTCTCGAGCAGCGGACCATCGAGCGCCTCGGCGGCAACCAGAGCATCGCGGTCAATGCCCGGGTGATCGCCGCCACCCACGTCAACCTGGAGGAAGCGGTGGCCGAGGGACGCTTTCGCGAAGACCTCTACTACCGGCTCAACGTGCTCAGCATCCTGGTGCCGCGCCTGGCCGACCGCGGCAACGACATCGAGCTGCTGGCACGCTACTTCCTGCACAAGTTCGGCAAGGAATACGGCAGCAGCTCGCGCGGCTTCACCCGCCAGGCCATCGGCGCCATGCTCAGCCACAGCTGGCCGGGCAACGTGCGCGAGATGATCAACCGCATCCGTCGCGCCCTGGTGATGAGCGAGAACCGCATGATCACCCCGGCCGACCTCGGCCTCGAGGAATGCGAGACGCTGGACATGGTCATGCCGCTGGAGCAGGCCCGCGCCCACGCCGAGGAGCTGGCGGTGCGCAGTTGCCTGAGCCATGCGATGAACAACGTGTCGCAGGCCGCCAAGCTGCTCGGCGTATCGCGGGTGACCCTCTACCGGATGATCGAGAAGTACGGCGTGCGCAGCTAGCCGGCTGCTGTTCACGTGCGAGCGATGCCGGCAGGTCGTCGTGGCTGGACAGCCGGCGAGCCGCGCTGTAACGGCGACTGAACAATTTCCCACCGCAGCGCTCGGGTTAGCAGGGCGCAAGGCCCATGCTGCAGGCCTCCGGCCCGTCTGGCGCATTACCTGCATGATTTCTCCTGCCTTGCGGAGAATCCACCATGCCCCCAGAGGATCGCCGACCCATCGATGGCCCCATGCCCGGCAGCAGAAACGGAGAGGAGCCTGCGGCCGCACGCTCCGAGAGCGATGCGATGGCCTTCCCGCTGTTCAGCGATACCCCCTTCATGAGCTGGCACCTGCTGCACCGCAAGCTGCGCGAGCTGGAGCATTTCCACCCCAGCTGCAAGCCGGTGATCAAGCTGTGGGACGAAGCCAACGGCGTCTAGCCGAGCGGCTGCAGGAGCCCTGTCGCCATTTGCCGCAGGACGCGGCTTGCACAGCGCTCGCATGGCAAGGTACCCGCCCGGGTGGCCCCCCGGCCATCAGCCGTCGATTGGCCTGATGATCGCCACAAGCAGGGTGCCATGCCTGGAACGCTCGGGCGCTGCGATGCGGAGATGCCTGCCCGACACCTGCGGGCGAAGAACTGCGGCTGCAGGAGCCCCCGACCCGGCCTTCATTCCGAGTCGATAGTGGCCTATGGCTATCTCGCAAGCGACTGATAAACCTGGACTTTTCTCTGTGAACTGGATCGCATCGGGCCAAGCGAAGCGACAAACGGTAGCGCTTTAGTGGCCATCCGAGTGCTCCGCCCAGCAGGCTCTAGTGCGGTGCTCGCAAGGCTTCTCGCAAAAAGTTCTAGATTATTTTTCAAGCAACCCTGCCATCGTTATGCATGAAATGTATAAAAAATGAACAGCTCAGGTGATAGTTTCTGCATCCGTTACAGTTGTACAGAAAACGAACAATCGCATTCTGGCAACTGTTGCAGGATTCACCCCGCTGCACAGTGCAGTAAACAGTGAGGTTTGCCGCTGCGGTCGCTGATGAAACAGTTGCCGGGCGCTCGAGGGGCTTTAACCGGACGGTCCGCCGTCCTTGTAGTAACGCTTACAGAAAGCTCCTCTCCCGACAAAGGCATAACCAGGGCAACTTGGCGACGCAAAGTTACGGGCCCCCCCGGGGCCGCCGGACTGCCGAAGGAGACTCCCCTCACAGGACCGCCGTGAAGAGGAACTTTTCTGAACCCCGTTTCAGGAGAGCCTCATGCGCCCTATCCGGCCCCCGTTTGCCCGTTCACTGGGCTTCACCGTTTTTACCGCGGCTCTGAGCTGCATGGCCGCTCCCACCCTTGCAAACAACGGCAGCGACTACCCGCCTGGCGCATTCATCGTCGCCGACTATCAAGCACGGCTGGAAGCCAACAAAAAGGCTGAACGGCAGAGCGCTGAACAGACCCAGGCGCTGCTGGCGTTGTCCCAGCAGTGGCAGCAGGCGCCGACTGATGCCAAGGGCGCGGCGCTGCGCCAGCTGCAGGCCAAGGCTGCAGAGCGTCAGGCCTTGCTGCTGGATCTGGCGGCAACCAGCCCGGCCCAGGTACTGAGCGCGACCCTGTCCGCAGACCAGCAAAGCGGTATGCCGGCCGAAGTACAGGCAATGCTCGAGCAGAAGCTGGAAATCGAAGGCGACGCCGAAGTCGTCATGGAAGACTACGCCGACGGCGGTCACCGCTTGCGCCACTTCGTCAAAACCGCAGCGGGCGAGCGCTTCGAATTGCATTTCGCCAACACGCCGCGGTTCATCGCGAGCGGTCAGCCAGTCCGGGCCAAGGGCCATGTGCTGGCAGCGCAGGGGCAAGACGCGGAGACGGACGGCGCCATGGTACTGGGCTCCGACGACGACCTGCTGACCCTGGCCTATGACGGCATCAGCAGCGGCAGCACCACTGACCCCTCGACCTACAACACCCTCGGTGAACAGCGGGTTGCGGTGATGCTGGTCAATTTCCGGAACAAGCCCGATGAAAAACCCTGGACCTTGAGCCAGGCGCAGAATTTCATGTTCGGTACCGTCAGCAATTTCTTCAACGAAACCTCCTACGGCCAGACCTGGCTCAGCGGCGACACCCTAGGCTGGTACACAGTGCCGCTGGACGGCGGCAACTGCCCGTCCGGCATCACTGCCGAGGCCGATAAGATCGCGGCGAGCAAGGGGATCAACGTCAACGACTATGACCGCCTGGTGTATATAGTCGCGCCCTCCAGCGGTTGCGGCGGCAACTGGGCCAATGTCGGCGGTACCCCGTCCCGCGCCTTCATCACCGCCGGGCTCGATCTGCAGATAGTCGCCCACGAGCTCGGCCATACCTTCGGCCTGATGCATTCCAAAGGTCTCAGCTGCAGCGACGGCGTCATGGCCGGCACCTGCACCAAAATCGAGTACGGTGATCAGTTGGACGTGATGGGTAGCCGTGACGCCCATATGAACACCTTCCAGAAGCAATGGCTCGGCTGGCTCGACTACGGGGTGTCGCCGCCGGCTCAGGAGGTCAGCAGCAGCGGAACCTTTAGCCTATCGCCACTCGAGAGCAACGATGAAAATGTCAAGGGCATCCGGGTATTGCGCGGTGTCGACCCGGCGACCGGCCAGAAAAGCTGGTACCACCTCGAGTACCGCCAGCCCATAGGCTTCGACCAGGGCTTGTTCAGCACTACGGATATCCGTAACCATCCCGAGAACCTTAGCAACGGCGTGGTGATCCACCTGGGCAGCGAAGGCGATCGCAACAGCAGCTTCCTGCTCGACATGACGCCGGGCAGCGACTCCAGGAGGGGCACCCGCGACCTGAGGGATCCGGCCCTGGTGGTGGGCAACAGCTATGTGGACGAAGCGGCCGGCCTGACCATCACCACCCTTGCTGCCGCCGGCAATGGCGCGACCGTGGCGGTCGAGTACGCTAGCGGTAGCGGTAGCGTCAATACTCCGCCGCTGGCCAAGAATGACAGCGCCACGACCAGCGCGAACACCGCGGTGACCATCGCCGTGCTGGCCAACGATTCGGATCCGGATGGCGACAGCCTGAGCGTCACCACGATCAGCGGCGTCAGCAACGGCACGACCAAGCTCAACAGCAACGGCACCATCAGCTTCACCCCGGCCAGCGGCTTCAGCGGCACCAGCAGCTTCAGCTATAGCATCAGCGACGGTAAAGGTGGCAGCGCCAGCGCCCAGGTCAGTGTTTCGGTCGTGGCCGCGACCAGCAGCCTGCAGGCACCGGTGGCTAACAACGATCAGGTCAGCCTGAGCAGCATCAGCCCAGTGGTGATTCCGGTACTGGCCAACGACAGCGACCCGCAAGGCGCCAAACTGACGGTGATCGCTGTGACCCAGGGCAGCAAGGGCACGGTGGCCGTCAACGCCGACGGCAGCCTGACCTACAGCCCGTCGCGCGGTTTGAAGAGCAGCGACAGCTTCACCTACACCATCAGCAACGGTAGCAAGAGCGCCAGCGCCAGCGTCACTGTGACCCTGCAGCAGAGCGGCGGCAGCACTGGTGGCGGCGGCAAGGGCAATGGTAAGAACGACTGAGGACGGGCCACCCCTCCTGACCTACCGATGTCACATGCAAGGATGGACGCATCGCTGGCTGCGGAAACCCCTGTGGCCGCTGGGGGCGTAACCCTGGTGTTACAGGTACGCGAAAACAGCTAGGGCGGTGGCGACAGAATAGGAAAAGGGGCGGTGCCTGTATGGTACCGCCCCTTTCCGTTTCTAGGTTACCTCTCGTTCACTGCAGGCTTCAATTCTGCCCAATACATTCAGGGCACGGCGCGCACAGTGGGCATTCGCTCAGCGGAATGTCCTCACCGTTCGGACCCGGCACCCGCTCGCCATTCTCATCCAGCAGGTACAGGATCTCGCCGCCGGCACCCCTGAGGGCAGTATCGTCGGAGTCTGTGGGGTCTACGCCGCCGAACAGACCGGTGGCATCCACCGTGGCCTCATTCAGGAAGCCGGCATAGGACGGCTGGTATTTGTCGTCGGTCGGATCGTCCGGCGTGCCGTTGTCGTCGAATGCGGAAACTTCCGGCGCACTCGGCAAGTAGCACAGATCCACAAAGTCACCCAGGTTGATCGATGCCCCCGGATTCAACTGGGTGAGCCCGGCCTCCGCGATAGCGTCCACACCAATTCCGGCCAGCGCAGGGATCTGGGCATCGGTAACGAATGCAGTTTTCAGCGGATCGGTGAGGCTTGTATTGGTGACGATGATGGTCGGGCAAACCTGGGCGACCAACACCCCATCCATGGCCATCAGGCGGACATCGCGGTCATCCGGGCAATCCTTGTCGATCGAGACAGCCGGTCTCGGCGAGAACGGACATTGAACCGCCGGATCGCTGGTGGAAGAGTCATCATCATCGCCATTGCTGCTGCTGCCCTTGCCAGTAATGGTATTGGCAACATTGAGATCGTCTGCGGAGTTGGCTGCGCTGGTGCAAATCACTTCCAGCTCTACCGACGCCCCGATCGCCAGACTACCGGTGAAGGTACCGCCATTGGGCACGGTCACGTAGTCACCCACTGTCAATGGAACATTCACGGCCGATCCACCGACCTTGGTCAGCGAGCAGCTCGGGCCACTGGTATCCTCCCTGATCTGGATATTGTTCAGCAGCAAATTGCCATCGTTGAGCAGGGTCACCGTGTTCTTGGTGGTGAGGACGTTGCCGTTAACGGTCTGTTCGGTACAGGCCTTGGTCACGTCGATGCTCGGCTCTCCCGGGGTGAAGCAGAAGGAGATATGGCTCAGGCCATAGTACTTGCCATTGCTCGGGTTGACCGGCGAGTGCAGGCCGGTGTCGGAGGTGGCGCCGGGGTTGTAGACGTACAGATTGGCGTTCGGGCCGCCCTTGGCGACAACCGCATTGACGACACCGCCGGATGCCTCCCAGTCAAACACCGGCCCGGCGCCGGTGGTCCTGACATCGATCGTGATGGTGACGCCCTGCGACGTTAGGCTGCCATCCGCCGGGTTGTCGAACTTCAGTTCGAAAGCGCCATAGCCCAGCCCCGAGCAGGTCGGGTTACCCGCCTCGAACGTCGGATTTACGTGGGTGGCGAATGCCAGGGGTTGGGCGAGTGCCAGCAGCATAACCAGCAGCAGCCGGATACACCTGCGCCAGTAGAAATGCGTGAAAGATCTCATATGGTGTTCCTCCACTTCATCGGTTGTGTTGGAGGCTCCCATGACGCTGGTCTCCTCCGTCGTGCATAGCCTTTTGCGGTCGGCGACAACTTGCCCGGCCTCAATACTGGGAACCGCCACTTATGGCGAACTCGACTACCTGAGCCCGCAGCAAGCCGTACACCCGCTCCCTCAGTGCTGCGCAACGAGTGCAATAGCGTTTGTCCAGTGCACGAACCGGCCGTGGCCGGACCTCCCACCTCTCTAAGCACCGGGCAGGATTGCCGCGAGGGCAACGCCAAAGCCGAGTGGTTTTGGCACCTTATCGGTTACATGATCCATGCCAGCTAGCTAACTAATTGAAATAAAAGAATTTTTATTAAGTTTCCGAGATCTTCCACGAGCTGCCCTGTAAAGCTGCCGGCACAGGAAACTCACCATTTTGGCCAAGTTATTGAAACTAAAAGGAATATTCAGGGGAAGAGCTTGTTAACCGGAGGCAACATTGAGCGAAGCCAGGTCCTCGGTTGCTCCGGCGCCTTGCCCGGCCGGGACCTTGGCACAGCTCCCCGATTGGCTAGTGCGCTGTCGAGCCCTTCGGAAAAGGCCATCCGATCAAGTGCGAGCAGCATGATTTGGTGGGCGGCAGCCAATCATGGCGTTTCGCCCAGTTTGTTACGCGCTTGCAACGCAGCCTGGTTGCCAGGCGTTGGACAACCGCTGGTCGCTTCGCCCGCTCTCGCCGCAACCCGCAACCTAGAGCCGGAAAGCCCTAGAACGGGGCTTGCGGGCGGCTATTGCGGTCGACACACAGCGGCACATTTTTCTTATGACTGATCTGTATAAAAAGCGTACAGCCACCGTGCTAAAGTCCCGCCGCCTTTACAGGTGATCAGAAACCAAACAGTGGCTGATCACTTTTGAAATAGTCTGGACGGGAAAACAGTACCGCCCGGTTTGCATCCCCAACGCTGAAAGCTCCTCTCCCGAGAAAGGCATAACCAGGGCAACCTGGCGACGCAAAGTTACGGGTCCCTCGTGGATCGCCGAACTGCCGAAGGAGGGCGTCATCACGCACGGAAGTGCCGTGAAGAGGACTTTCGCTGTTATCCAAGCGAGAGAACTCTCATGCTTCGCCCGTACCGTTTCGCCCTGCCCCTGGCCCTGGCCGCTTTCTGTAGCCTCGGCTCCCCCGTGCTGCTCGCTGAAACCAGCGACGCCCACACTCATTCACAGCCCTCCGGCGCCATCACTGCTCAGATGGCACGAGAGTCCGCCAGCGCCCGCACCCTGGAGCTGCTCAGCCTGCACAAGCGCTGGTTAAAGGCTCCGGTCAACGAGCGTGCGCAACTGCGCCAGCGACTGCTGGAAAAAGCCGAGCAGCGCCGGCAATTGCTCGGCGAGCTGATACAAAGTCACCCGGCCGAAGTGCTGAGAGTGGCGATCCCCGAACGGCGGCAGCTAACCATGCCTGCCGAAGTCGTCAAGTTTCTGGAGCAACAGGTCGAGATTGCTGGCGAGTCGGAAGTCTTTTATGAAGATTATGAAGACGGTTCCCATCGGCTGCGTCGCTTTGTGCGCACGCCTTTCGGCGAACGCTTCGAGCTGAACATCGCTGGGGCGGGAGCGGACTTCAACAATGGTGAATCCCTGTCGGTAGCCGGCGTCTTGCTGGCCCAAGCGGATGGTGACTCGGACGGTGCCCTGGTGGCTAACGAAGGAGACATCGCCCTGGCGCAATGCTGTACCCAGGAAAGCGCCGCTGGTACCCCTCCGCCGGCAGGCGCCTATACCTTTGGCGAGCAGAAGACCCTGGTCCTGCTGGTCAATTTCCAGGACAAGGCCGAGCAGCCCTGGACCAAGGAACAGGTTCGAACTGTGGTTTTCGGCACTGCCAACGACTTCTACCTTGAAAACTCCGGTAACCGCACTTGGTTGAGCGGTGAAGTGGCCGGCTGGTTTACCCTGCCGGTCAGCAGCACCAGCTGCGATCAGTGGGCTCTGGCGACGGCGGCGAACGAGGCCGCTAAGGCTACCGGCATCGACACTTCGGCCTATCGTCGGCTGGTGTATGCCTTCCCGAAGAACGCCTGTGGCTGGACAGGCCTCGGTACTGTCGGCGGTTCCAGTTCCTGGGCCTGGCTGAATGGCGCCGCGACCCCCTACCTCGCGGGACACGAACTCGGGCACAATCTTGGCCTGGGTCATTCGATGGGGCTGGAGTGTGGCGATAACGTGATCGAAGGCAGTTGCTACAACGTCGGTTATGCCAATCGCCTCGATATCATGGGCAGCCCCCATACCGGCCATTTCAATGCCTTCCAGAAAGAACGGCTGGGCTGGCTTGACGATGGGCTGCTGACCATCAGCGGCGCTGGCAGCTATAACGTCGAGCCCTATGCGGGTAATGGCAGCGGTATCAAGGCATTAAAGGTACTGCAGGGCACCGATGCGGCGACCGGGCAGGAGTCCTGGTATTACATCGAGTTTCGCAAACCTGTTGGCTTCGACAGCTTTATCGCCAAGGGCGGTACCCTGGTGAATGCCGACAACGTCACCAATGGCGTTGTGATCAATCGCGGCAATCTGTCGCTCTGGGACAGCAGCCGCCTGCTGGACATGACCCCCGAAAGCGACGCCAGCACCTATTACGACTTCAACGACCCGGCGCTGGAAGCCGGCAAGGCGTTTCAGGACCCGGTGGCAGGGGTGGAAGTCATGACCAACTGGGTTGACGATACCCGGGCCAATGTCACCGTAAGCCTCGGCCAGCAGAAGTGCGTAGCGACCGCGCCTACGATCAGCGTTACACCCGAGGCAAGCGATTGGGTCACGGCAGGCAGCGCCGTCGAATATGTCATCACGGTATCGAACAACGACAGCCAGTCCTGCAACACGACGCCCTACAACCTGAGCAGCACCATCCCCTCGGGCTGGAGCTATAGCTTCGGCAACCCGTCGTTGTCGCTGTCGCCGGGCGAAACGACCAGCACCAGCCTGATCGTGACCTCGTCGGCGGCTGCGCCGGACGGCTTTTACGATATTCCGGTGACGGTTACCGGCAATGGTACCCAGATGTCGGACAGCGCCACCTACGTCATCGACTCGCAACCGATAAACAATGCACCGGTCGCCCAGGATGACGCTGCACAAACGTCAGCGGCTACGCCAATCATCATCAGGGTGCTCGACAACGATTCGGATCCGGATGGCGACAGTCTCAAGATCGTATCGCTGAGCGGCGTGAACGGCAGCGCCACGATAAACGGCGATGGCACCCTGACCTTCACGCCGGCCAGCGGCTTCAGCGGAACGGAAACCTTTGCCTATAGCATTTCCGATGGCAAGGGAGCTTCCGCCAGCGCCAACGTTGCGGTGAACGTCAGCGCGTCCACGACGAACCAGACGCCGGTGGCGAGGGACGACAGCGCTTTGCTGACGACCGTAACCTCACTCAGGATCGCGGTTCTGGCCAACGACAGTGATCCGGACGGCGACGCCCTGCAGATCGTAGGCCTGACGCAGGGCGCCAAGGGACGCGTGACCCTGAACGCGGATGGCACCCTGACCTATACACCGACCCGGAGCTTCAAGTCGACCGACTCGTTCAGTTACACCCTCAGCGACGGCGAGTTGACGGCAACGGCGATGGTGACCGTCTCGCTGGATCAGAGCGGCGATACGGGCACCGGTACCGTAAACGGTAAAGGGAGAAAATAACGGAAAGTCTGGGGGCTGTCGGCTCGCTTGACAGCCCCCTTTTGGCTAATGGGCCGCTTGGTCCTGCGCGATGAAGCCCTCGATGACCTGCTGAAAGGTTTCGTACGGGTGGGCACCGTAGAGGTAGCGCTCCACTGTCACGACATCGGGCGTCGTTTTATCCAGCGCACCGAAGTAGAAGAAAGGCGTGCCCCTGACCCCGGCGGAAACCCCCAGCTCGAAATCGGCTCTGATTTGTGGCGCAGAGCGCCCCTGCTCCATACAGTTCAGGAAGCGCGGAGTATCCAGCTTCAGCGACGTCGCGTAGGACTCCAGGTCCGCCATGCTCACGCCGGTCTGGTTCTGAAACAGGAGGTCATGCATCGGCCAGTACTGCTGCTGGTCGCCGGCGCATTGCGCCGCCATCGCTGCTCTCGGCGCCAATGGATGCAATTTCTGTAGCGGAAACTCCTTCAATACGATCTTGAGTTTTCCGGTATCGACAAATTCCTTTATCAATCGCGGATGGGTCTGCTCGAAATGCCGGCGGCAAAACGGGCATTGATAATCGGTGAATTCGATCAATACGACCGGCGCATCCTCCCGCCCCAGATAAGGCGATCCGGCAATGTTCATCGCCATCGGCAACGGCGGCTCCGCCGGCGGTTGCGTGGCCGTTACCTGATCGTTACCGGGCTTTGGCTGAGCCGTCAGCAGCCGCTTGATTTCGCTCAGCTCCCGCTGCACGGCTGCCTGCCCCTCCTGCAGCGCCTGTAGTTGCGAGCGGATGGCGTCAAGCTCGTCCGCTGCCTCGGCTTGAGCAGCAACGCCACTAGCGCAAGCCAGGATCAATATGAATATTCGGGCCGCAAGCCACTCGGCAGCCGCGCACCGGCCTCCCTTACCGACCTCGTTCATCGCCTGTCCTCCCTCGCTCCAGCGCTGTCAGTTTCAACTCGGGACATCCGAACCCTAGCAAGTCTCCATCCATCAACCTGGGATGTGGCGTCATTCCCGCGAAAACGGGAATCCACATAAATCAGCAGGTTGCTGGATCCCCGCCTACGCGGGGATGACGACAAGGGGTGGTTAAGGATGAACACCCGTTTGGCAAGCATAGTGCGGCTTGCGAACCGGCTCGCGCCACGACACAAAAAAAGGCGGCGACCCCAACCGGCCGCCGCCTTGCTGTTACCACTTCGGTCGAGTCGACCCGTTATTCCGGTACAATCGGTGTACAGGCCGCCGGAGCAACCGGAATGTTGGTCACGGTACAGGTCACATCCTCACCCGGCAGCAGCGACGTTAATTCCACGCTAGTACCGATTTCGGTGGTGGTGCCGGTATCGTCACAGCTCCAGAAGGACTGGAAGCCATCAATCGAGCCGATGGTCGTGTTACCGGGACCGTTAGCTACGGTTTCGCCCACGAGTACCGGTCCGTAGGTAGTACCGGCACCGGATCCGGACGACGTCGTGATCACGAGCGCACCAGTTGTACCTCCGTTGCCCTGTCCCTGCGTTTCCCTTTCAACGGTGGCATCGTTACCGTCGTTGATAATCAGGTCGAAGGTGGCCAAGCTGCCTCCGGTCACCACCTTGTTGATCGTGACGGTCGGCCGGCGGACGTTGGTGATGGTGCAGGACTTGCTGTCGCCCGCCCCGACGGTCACCGAGCCATCGCTGGCACAATCACCACCGATGGTAGCGGTGTAGTTAGCCAAGTCCGTACCGCTACCGGCAACCTCGCCGACAGTATGGCCACCCAGTGTGACTTCGAGCGGCCCGAAGCCGCCACCATCGCCTACATTGGTCGCTTCAGCGGCGCCGTCGAGGCGCAAGGTGAAGAGACCGCCGTCTTCGGCATCACAGGCATTGACCACCACTTTCGTCGCGGCGATCTCGCCCCGCGCCCTGTTGAGGTAGGTGCAGTCCACCGTGTCAAGCGGCTTGAGGTCGAAGCTGACCGTCCGTGCAACCGATGTATCGATCGTGGTGCCGTTACTTGTAGACGATGCCGAGCAGTCGAGACTAATGAAATCAAAGCCCAAGCTGTCGGGATCGGTCTCGGTCACGCTATACGCACCGGCGAAGACTGTAGTGCCATAGTCTTTGCTTTGACCGTTTTGCAGCGAGAACGAACTCGGGTCCAGGCCACCGGTCGTGGTGTATGCAAAGGACGTGGCGGTAGGGTCCGGCGACGGGTCGGTCACTTTACGGATAATGACCGCACCGCAGTTCGCGATGTTGACGTCGCCCGGGCCCACCAGGTCCTTCATTTGCGCCTGGGCAGAGTTACCGGACGACCGGCTCACAGCGAAGGCTTTGCCGAAAGCGAGGCAGACGTTGGCATCGAACACGCCGGCGCCGGTCAGGTCGATACCCGCCTCGCCGAACTCGTTGAGCTGCAGCGTCTCGCTGACGCTGGCTGTCGCAGGAGACGGAGGTGGAGTGAGGTCATCACCGACTGGGCCGACCACAGAGGTGTTCACCCTGGCCTCGGCGAAGCCAAGTTCGGTGAGATTCGTCGAAGCCCCCCAGCACGGCGGGCTGTTGCTGCCGACCTCGCAAGCGCCGCTGTCTACCCAGCGCCGCAGGGTGATCGTCGGCGTATCGGTAGCACCGCCCTCGAAGTCATAAACGATGAGCATGTCGCCAACTGTGCGTTGGACCAGGCCGTCGCTATTGCTGCCGGGACAAGGCGTTTCACCCTGGTTGAACTCGAACCCGATATGGGCCGACGGCGAGGTGGTGTTCTGCGGAATACGCACCCAGCCGAGGTTGAGGATGACATTGCCGTCGACGGTGCTGCTGCTGATGTAGACCCGCTTGAGGTCATCCTTGTTGGGCGCCTTGGCGCCCTTTAGTACCGCGCAATTATCGTCCTGCTTGGTGCCGCCGGCAAAGGCGGTGTCGCTGGTGGTCGCCTGGGCATCCTCGAGTGCCGTTATCGACCAGCCCGAAAACACTTCGTCTGCTATGCGGTAGGGGGCCGTACCCTCGTCCCACTGCACTGCGGCGAAGTCATTCCAGTCGAGGACAGAATCAGTAGGGGGATCATCAGTACAGGTTCCAACGAAATCCAGATTCCCATCGTCATCTTCGAACCCCGAGAGGGGGCACACGGCCTGCGCTTGTCCGGAGAATAACCCCATCAAAAGCACCAGCGGTAGACTCAACGTCAAAGCGGACATCACTCGAAAGAATGGCGTCCTACACTGAAACGTGAATGATTTCATTACCCACCTCCATGACGGCAGCGGCATTGAGTGACTGCAGTCTGTATCGGAACTTCCTCACGCCCTGCGTTTCTGGCAGCTGAACGGAAATCCCAAGTGGTTCATCTCCTCTCCCTGTATCCGGTAGTTTCTACAGGTCCTCATACCCTCGTACGCTGCCCGTCGCATGACCCTCCCTCGACCATGCAGTGACCAGAGCAGAAACCACCTTCGGCGGGAACACACAAACTGCTGACTGCGGATATGGCACTCCGGCGCTCCCCATCAGCTTCAGGTACGGCAACACCGCACCTAAACCTGCGACTCACAAGCAAGCAAGTGACGGGCCATATCTATAAGTGCATGATTTATAAATAATTAAATTACAGGCCGGGAGAAAGTCCAGACGCTATTGCACGCCAAGAGAGGCAATGGCAGAGGGGTTTGTTAAGGCAGATTGACAGCATTCCCCGAACCCGGCCCGGCCCTGCTGCCGAACTCCATGGATATCAGGGATTTGGCTGCCTACAGGGGCGGTTGCGGCTGTACAACCGGCGAGACAGGCGCCAATCAGGGGCGATGACGAATACCCACTTCGTAAGGAGCTTCAACCACGTAGGGCGGATGCAACCCGCGCGGTAGGCAATGCGTGGCAGGCTAGGGCGGATCGGGCGATTCACCCTACGAGGCTGCGACGAGACTGCGCGCCCCGTTTGTCCCTACGCTTCCCCCCTCTCCCTAACCCTCTCCCCGGAGGGGCGAGGGGACTGATCGGCGTAAGTCGCGCAATCGTGTATCAAATCACCAGGGCAGGCCATGGGTACGCCTCGCTCAGAACTGGCGCCCCTGGCTCTGCCAGGCATCCTGCGGCAGGCTCACACCCTTGAGCTTGTTGCGGTATTCCTGGGTGACGTCCTTTGCTTCGTTGACGCTCGCCACCGCCGTCGGGGTGATCAGCACCACCAGCTCGGTACGCCTGACCGCCTTGCCCTGGCTGCCGAACAGCCAGCCGAGCCCGGGAATGTTGCGCAGGTAGGGCAGGCCCTCGTTGGTGCGGCTGTTGTTCTCGAGGATCAGCCCGCCGAGCACCAGGGTCTCGCCGCTTTGCACGGCGACGTTGGTGTTGATCCGGCGCTGGGTGATGGTCGGCGAGTCGATGCCGGAGGTGGTGGTCGGTTTGACGTCGTTGACTTCCTGGGTGATCTCCAGGGAGATCATGCCACCGGCGTTGATCCGCGGCTTCACCTCCAGCAGCACGCCGGTGTCCTGGTACTGGATGGTGCTGGTGACCAGCGCGGAAACCCCGGTATCGGGGTCGGTGACCGCTCCGCCGGTGTCGGTGGTTTCCGAGGTGCGGATCGGCACCCGGTCGCCGACGCGAATGGTCGCGGCGCGGTTGTCCAGCACCATCAGGCTCGGCGAGGACACCACATTGATCTTCGAGTCGCGGGCCAGCAGGTCGAGCAGCACGCGGGTACCGGCCGCGTCGAACACCGCCAGCGAACCGGTGGGGGTCAGGTCGGTCGGGGTAACCAGGGGGAAGCGGCCGAGGACGCCGCGCACGTTCTTGCCGTCGATCGAGCTCTTGAAGAACCATTGCAGGCCATAGCGCAGCTCGTCTTCCAGGGCGACCTCGACGATGGTGGCTTCCACCAGTACCTGCAGCGACAGCACGTCGAGGCGTTGGATCGCCTGCAGGACCTTCTCGTAGTCGCCGGGGGTGGCCATCACCAGCAGGGTATTGGTTTCGTCGTCGGCGATGATGCTGACCTCGCCCACGTCCAGGCTGGCGCCCAGGCCGTCCGGGCCGATCAGCACCGGTTCGCGGCCGAGCTCGACCTCGGTTTCGCCGTCCGCCGCCGCCGAGGCCGGTAGTATGGGCGGCTCGCTGCGGCGCGGGCGGCCCTGCTGGTCGTCCGGGCTGGTGTCGCGCCCCTCGAACAGCTGGGTGAGGATGTCCGCGATGGTCTCGGCCTTGCCGTGCTGTACACGGTAGACGTGCATGCTCACGCCCTGGCCGCCCTCGGCCCGGTCCAGGCGTTCGACCCAGGCCCGGGCATCCTCCAGGTACTTGGCTTGGGGGGTGATGACCAACAAGGCGTTGAGCCGCTCGATCGGCAGGAAGCGCACCATGCCGGCCAGCGGCCCGCCCGCCGAGTCACCGAAGATCGCCTCCAGTTCCTTGAGCACCACCTGGGCGTCCGCCGCCTCCATTCGGAACAGGCCGACGGACATGCCGCGCAACTGATCGACATCGAATACCCGGACCGTCTCGCGGATGTTGCTCAGCTCCTCCTCGGTGCCGGCTACCAGCAGCAGGTTGCGCGTCTCGTCGACCTGCATCAGGCCCTTGACCGGCTTGAGCGGTTCGAGAATCTTCTGCAACTCGCCGGCCGCGACGTAGCGTAAGGGGATGACCAGCAGCTGGTAGCCGCGCAACTCGACCGGATTCAGTCGGGGCACCAGGGCGCTCGAAGGTGCGGCATCGACCGGCACCACTTCGTAGAAGTTCTGCGACCTTACCAGCACTGCCCCGTTGACCTGCAACAGCGCCTCCAGGGTCGGCAGCAGGGCATCGCGGGTCAGCGGCCGGCTGGTCTGCAGGCTGACCGTGCCGCTGACGTTGGGGTCGAGCACATAGTTCAGGCCGAGGATCTCGCCGAGGATGATCTTGACCACCTCGGCGACCTCCATCTGCTGGAAGTTAAGGGTGATCTCGCCTTCCTGGTCCAGCGGCTGGCTGGGCATGCCGCCGAGGTCGACCATGCCGCCGGAGCCGCGGTAGATCTCCGCGCGGGCCATCGGCTTGGCGGCAGCCGGTTGCTCCGCCGTCTGGTGGGGCAACGGCTGCCCCTCGGGCCGCGGTTGGCGCACGCTGCTGAGCGGTTGCGTCTGGGCCGGTTCCTCTTTCTTGCCCCAGGGATTGTCGAAGGTGGCCCGATCGCCTCCCGGAATGGCCGCGCAAGCCGCCAGCAGCAGATAGCTGCAGAGCTGGAATGGGCGAGCCACTATCCTAAGCATCTTCATCTGCATTCTCCTCTAGCCCTTCTGGGCCGGCTCGGCAGGCGCCGGCGCGCTCGCTGGGGGGGCTGTCTTGTCTTTGGGCGCCGCCGGCTTGTCCGATTTTTTCTGTTTATTCTGCTTCTGCTTCTTGTCGGCGGCGTCCGCCTCCGCGGCGACCACCGGCTCGCGCAGTGGCATCTGCACTTCGCTCTCGCCGTTACTGAGCCGTACGTAATCGCTGCCGATGAACTCCAGACGCCATTCGTCCGCCAGCACCATGCCCTGCTCCAGCAACAGGCGCTGTTCGCCCTGGCGTTCGCTGAAGCTGGCCAGCTGGCGCCCTTGGTGCATGGCGATACCGCTCAGGCGCCAGGCCTCGCGCAGCTGCTGGGCGTCGAGGTTGGCCAGTGGCTCGTCCCTGAGCACCGGCGGTCGCCGCGTGCTACTGAACAGCGGGCGCTTGATCATCTCGCGGTATTCGTCGAACGGTTCTGGTTCGCTCGGCGGCGCCGGCGCAGGCTCGGCAGCTGGCTCGGTGGCCGACGGTTCGGTGGCAGGTTCACCGCTTTCCTCGGCGGGCACCGGCGCAACCGCTGGCGGCTCCTCCTCGGCAGCCTTCAGCGCGGCGACCACGGCCGGCAGCATGAGCAGCACGATCAGCACGATCAGCACCAGCAGCGCCAGGCGCCAGTGCGTACGCAGTAGATGCAGCAGCGCCTTTTTCATTGCGCCTCCCCACTGGCGATGAAGCCCTTCAGGTCGAAGGTGACATCCAGCGACGGCACGGTCTTGAGATCCGCGGCCTGGCGGATGCGCCGCATGTCGACCCGCGGATTGCTCAGCACCACGATGTTTTCCACCAGCAACAGCGGCTCGTAGTTCGCCAGCTCGTACAGTAGGCGCACCAGTTGCTCGGTTTCGCCGCGCATGTGCACCTTGATGCCCACCGCCGGCAAGGGCGACTCGGCTTGTTCCAGGCTGAGGATCTGGGTGCTGATCACCTGGGCGCCGATGGTCCCGATCAGCTGGCCGATCTGCTGCTGCAGTTCGGCGCTGGCCAGCGCCGGGCGGGGCTCGGCGATGACCAGGCGGGTCACCGGGTCGCTGCGCTTGAGTTCGGCCAGGCGCGCCTCCTGGGCGGGCAGCTCGGCGACCAGGCGCTGGTAGACCTCCAGGCGTTGCTGCAGGCCGGCGATGACCTCCTCATCGGACTGGAAACGGCTGAGCAAGGGGCCGATTACCAGCCACAGCAGCAGGCTGACCAGAATCAGCAGGATGAGTACGGCGAGCAACTGGCGCAGGCGCAGCGGGATCATGGGGCCTCCTGCGGCGGACGACGCTCGGCGATCAGGCTGAAGCGATCCTTCTGGGTGCGCGGGTTGCTGGTGATCGGCGAGGCGTAGCTGACGCTCTGCAGGGTCTTGGATTGCTCGAGCAGGCCGATCAGTGCCGAGGCCTCGGCCGACTCGCCCTCCAGGCGCACCCGCTCACCGGTCAATTCGAAACGGCTGAGCCAGGTGCTGTCCGGCAACAGGCTGGTCAGCTCCTGGAGAATGCCCAGCACCTCGCCGGCGTGGGCCTGCTGCTCGCGCAGGTAGCTGCGCCCCGCCTCCAGTTGCTCCAGTTCGGCACGCACCGCGGCGGCGCGCTCGGCTTCCGCCTTGGGGGCATCCAGTTCGGCGGCCAGGCGTTCGGCGCGCCGCTGCTGTTGCAGCAGCGGCAACGCCGCCAGCACCACCAGCCCCAGCACCGCCGCGACCTGCAGCCGGCGGTTGCCGCGCCAGCGACTGCCGCGGCTGCGCAGCAGGCCGCCTGGCAGCAGGTTGATCGGCTGGCCGCCGGCGTGCCCCGCGCCTTCGTCCAGGGTGACCAGCGAGGGGTGCACACCCAGGCCGTCGAGGCGCTGCAGCAGCTCGTCGAGGTAGTCGCGCAGCACTACTTGCAGTTCCACCTGCAGGCGTTGGTGGCGGCGGTCGCGCTCGAGGATGCGAAAGCCGAAGTACACCTGCTCGCTGGTAAACGGGGTGTGCCTGTCCATCTCGAAGCGCAGCACGTTACCCAGCCCGGCCTCGGTGGCCGCGGGCAGGCTGAGTACCTTGTGCAAGACCTGCCGTGACGGCAGCAGCAGGACCACCTTGGCCGCCTTGCCCAGGCGCTCGAGCAGCACCTCGAGCACCGCCGGCGGCAACTCGCCCTCGCTGCCCAGGGCACCGCTGACCAGCGGCTCGCGCTGGCCGAAGCTGCCGAAAGCGAGGCTGCACTGGCCCTCGTGCAGGACGATGAACAACAGCTTGCCGCGCCGCCGCAGGCGCTCGCGCCAGCGTTCCGGAACCAGGCCGAGCAGCTCCTGGCTCCACCACTGCCAGAAGCGCTGTGCCAGGGCGATCAGGGAATCGGTCGCCAGTTGCAAACGGTCGTTCATTGGCTGTCCCTTCGTTAACGGGCATGCCGCAAGTGGCACCCCAGTTGCTGGAAGCCTCGCGCGGCATGCCCGCTTCCCTCATCCGGCGCTGCGCGCCACCTTCTCCCGGAGGGAGAAGGGCATCAGAAAGTCGTCGCTACGCGACTTCCACGTTAAAGGACGCGGCAGCGGCAACGACACCTCGCTACTGGAGGCTGTTCTCCAGCACCTGGATGCCCTGTGTCCGGCCCAGACCACGCCGTCGCACCAGCAGCTGTTGCCGAGCCTTTACACTCGTCCCCACAGTTGTATCCGTAACGATAGAGTAGTTGACGCCCGGCGCATTGGGCGCCAACAGGCGCGGATCCACTCCGGTCAACAATGGCGGCCGCTCGCCCACGGCGTACTTGCGCCGACGCTCCTCGATATAGCCGTCGATGCTCTCCGGGCGGATCCCCGGCAGCGCCAGCAGCACCTCGCGCGGCGCCACCATGGGGTTGACCTCGGCCTTGTTCGAGTGCAGGGTCAGCGCCGGCAGCACCTGCTGGTAGAGCGCCTCGCTCATGCCCAGCACCTGGCGCAGTTCCTCCAGCTTCTCGAACGGTTGGTTGGCCGGCCCGAGCAGGCCGGCCACGCGGTATTGCTCCTCTTCGGCGCCCGCCGGGCGAATCAGGTCGTCCTCGTCGCGCCAGTCGAGAATGGCGTCGGCCTGGGCCTGCGCCTCCCGCTCGCTTAGCCCCACCGATTCGAACAGCCCCACTAGCAACAGCGGCTCGGCCGCGTTTAGGTCGATCTTGCCCTGCTCATCGAACAGCGCCACCTCGACGCTGATGTCATCCAGCTCCAGGCTGCGCACGCTGCCATCGGCCAGCCAGCCGGCGGTGTCGGCCTGCAGCAGGCTCCATATGCCCCAGTTGACCCCGGCCTCGGCCACGTGCCGGGCGCTGGCTGCCAGGCGCGCGTTGCTCGCCAGTTGCAGTTCGGTACGGCTGCCGCTCGCCAGGTTGACGGCGATCAACGACAGCAGCACCAGCAGCCAGAGCACGCCGACCAGCGCCACGCCACGCCCGCGCAGGCACGCCTCAACGGCTTCTGAAGATGGCATAGGCCATGTCCCTCGGCGCCACCAGCAATTCCGCCAGCCCGCTCTCGCTCCGCCGCGGCGGGGTCAGGCGCAGTAGCACCGGCAGACCCGGCTGCTGCTGCCATTGGCTCTGCCAGTCCGGCTCGCCGTCGTCGCGCCGCTCCAGGTAGGCGAAACGCCAGGCCCTTGGCAGGCCCTCGACCAGCAGCTTGCGCCCGCCCTCACTGGCCAGGGCTTCGATCAGCAGCGACCAGTTGAGCTCTTCCATCTCGACGAAGGGCATGTAGCGCAGCTCCAGCTGCCAGGCCAGGCCCTTGGGGGTGATCTGTTTGTCTTGCAGCAATTGCACCCAGTACAGCTGCTTGCTGTCGTCCAGCGCCGGCAGATGGGCGACGAAGACGACCTGCTGTTCGTCGCCGAAGAACGCCACCTGCTGCACACCCTCGTCGTCGCGCACCGAGAAGTCCTGCGGGCTCTCCAGCAGTCGTCGCAGCAGGGACTGGGTCAGATAGCTGCGCTCCATTTCCT
The DNA here is from genome assembly GCF_052682975.1 of Pseudomonas sp. SP16.1. Lineage (NCBI taxonomy): Bacteria > Pseudomonadati > Pseudomonadota > Gammaproteobacteria > Pseudomonadales > Pseudomonadaceae > Pseudomonas > Pseudomonas sp. SP16.1. Next base: position 4,411,396 of record NZ_JBQYFZ010000001.1, on the reverse strand, counting down.
GCTGGCGCAGTTCGGTGCCGCTCCAGCTGCGCAGGGCGACATGCAGACCGCCATAGGCCAGCATCGCCACTAGGCTGGCGAGGGTCAGCGCCACCAGCAGCTCGACTAGGGTGAAGCCGCGCGGCACCTGCGTCATGGCGCCTCCCGCAGCAGGCGGATGGTGCTCAGGCTGACCCGTTCGGCCGGGCGACTGCCCCAGCTGACCGAAACGCGGATCAGCAGGGGCGTGACGCTGTAGCGCTCGCCGGGCTTCTGGTTGTCGAATTCGTAGGGCTCGACCTCGCTTTCCCAGCGGTAGTCCCGATCTAGGCGCCCCTGATTCTTGCCGCGGCTGTTGCCGTCGAGGTGGACCAGCACCTCCGCCAGCTTTGACTCCGCCAGCTGCAGGGCGACCTGATGGCGGTCGGCGGTTCCCATGGCGTTCAACGACTGCGAGACGATCCGCATCAGCACGCTCATGCTCAGGCTGAGGACGAGGAAGGCCACCAGCACTTCGAGCAGGGTGAAGCCGCGCGACCTAGCGTTGTGCCTCACGATCGTCCTCCTGCGGCTGCTCCTCGTCATGCTCCAGCTGCGGCTGTTCTTCCTCCAGCAGGCCACGCTGTACCCGTCCGCTCAGCCAGTCGACGCTGACCGCCTCACTGCGGCCGTCGTCCAGCGCCAGGCTGAGGCTGCCGCCGGAGGAGTCGCCGCGCGGGTAGAAGAGGATCTGCGTCACGCCCAGGTCCAGACCCGCCTCGCCCTCGGCTTTGCCCGGCCCGGTCGCCAGCGTCAGGCTGAAGCCCTCGGGCAGCACATAGGGTTGTTCACGGTAGCTGAGCAACAGACCGCCGGTCTCGGCATCCTGGCTGATCGCCACTGGGGCGCCGCTGAGGATCGCCTGGCTGCGCGCGTGGCGCAGCAGCGCTGCCAGCTTGCGGCTCTCGGCCTCCAGGCTGAGGCCCGGCAGAAGACGCTGGAAGGCCGGGCCGACCAGGCTGATTGCCAGGCTGGCGATCACCAGCACCACCAGCAGTTCCAGCAGGGTGAAGCCACGTCCCCCGCTATTCCCAACTGCGCACATCGCGGTCTTCCCCTTCGCCCCCCTCGCGGTTGTCGGCGCCCAGGCTCCACAGGTCGAAGTCGCCGTACTGTCCCGGCGCGCGGTACTGGAACTCGTTGCCCCAGGGATCCTTGCGGATCACGTTCTTCTTCAGGTAGGGCCCGTTCCAGTTGTCGACGTTGCGCGGCTTCTCGATCAGCGCCTGTAAGCCCTGGTCGCTGCTGGGGTAGCGGCCCAGTTCCAGGCGATAGAGATCCAGGGCCGAACTCAGCTCCTGGATTTGCAACGCGGCAGCCTTGGTCTTCGAGCCGCTCAGTTGCTTGAACACCTGCGGCCCGACCAGGCTGGCCATCAGCCCGAGGATCACCAGCACCACGAGGATTTCCAGTAGGGTGAAGCCGGCCGGGCGGCGGCGATGCGAGTAGTTCATATCTGTCTCCCAGTCATAGGGGTATTTCGGTAATGCTCATGATGGCCACCAGCACCGAGAGGATGATGCCGGCGATCAACAGACCCAGGCCGACGATCAGCAGTGGTTCCAGCACCGCCAGCAGCCGCTGGATGGACACCTCGACCTCGCGGTCGTAGGTGTCCGCCACCTTCAGCAGCATCTCGTCGAGGTGGCCGGTCTCCTCGCCGACCTGGATCATCTGCAGGGCGAGCACCGGAAACACCCCGGCGGCGAGCAGCGGTGCCGCCAGCTGGCGGCCTTGCTTGAGGCTCTCGGTGGCGACGCCGACCTGCTCCATCATCAGTTGATTGCTCAAGGTCTGGCGGGCGATATTCAGTGCCTGCAGCAGGGCCACCCCGCCGGTCAGCAGGGTGCCCATGCTGCGGGCGAAGCGCGCGGTCTCGATGCGCTGGCGCAGCGGCCCGAGCAGCGGCAGGCGCAACATCAGGCGGTCCCACTGCAGGCGATAGGCCGGCTGCTTGAGCAACTGGCGCCACAGCCAGACCGCCAGCAGCATCAGCAGCAGCAGCCAGCCGGCCGTGCTGCGCAGCACTTCGGCCGCGCCTATGACGATCTGGGTCGACAGCGGCAGCGCCGCGCCCATGTCGTCGAACAGCTGGCGGAACTGCGGAATCACGTAGGTGAGGATCACCAGCAGCGAGGTGACCGACACCCCCAGCAGGATGATCGGGTAGATCAGCGCCGACACCAGGCGGTCGCGCAGGGACTTGCTGCGCTCCAGGTAATAGGCCAGGTTGGCCAGGCCCTCGGCCAGGTCGCCGGCCACTTCCGAGGCCTGCACCATACTGATGTAGAAGCCGGAAAACAGCTCCGGGCGCTCGCCGAGCACGCGCGACAGGCTGATGCCGCGGCGCACCCCTTCCTGGATCGGCGTGATCAGCTGCTGCGCCATCGGATCGACGCTGACCCGCAGCATGATTTCCAGCGAGCGATCCAGCGGCACGCCGGACTGCAGCAGCGAGGCCAGATGCTGGGTGAACAGGATCACCAGCTTCTTGCTGCGCGACTGCCGCAGCAGGTCATTGAGGTCGAACTGCAGCCAGCTCTGCCAGCCGCGCCGGGTGCCGATCTCGAGTGGGATCAGGCCGCGGGCGCGCAACTGCTCGAGCACCGCCTGCTCGTCGGCGACCTCCAGCTGGCCCTGCTGGATCTCGCCGTTGTCGCTCACCGCGCGGTAGTGGAACAACGGCATCTCAGCCCTCCTGGGTGACGCGCAGCACTTCTTCGATATTGGTGGTGCCGGCCAGCGCCTTCAGGCAGCCGTCCTCGTACATGCTCAACATGCCCTCCTCGCGGGCCATCTGGCGCAACGCGCCGGCATCGGCGTGCTGGAGGATCAGGCGGCGGATCGCATCGCTCAGGGTCAACACCTCGATGATGGCGATGCGGCCGCGATAGCCGGTGCCGTTGCAGTGGCTGCAACCCTTGGCCCGGTACAGGGTCACCGGGCCGTCGCCGGCCAGGCGGTCGAGGCGCAGTTCGCGGAGCATTTCCGGCAATGGCTGGTAGGGCTCGCGGCAATGGGTGCAGAGCATGCGCACCAGGCGTTGGGCCAGCACCGCATTCAGGGTCGAGGTCAGCAGGTAGTCCTCCACGCCCATCTCCAGCAGGCGGGTGACGCTGCTCGGCGCGTCGTTGGTGTGCAGGGTGGACAGCACCAGATGGCCGGTCAGCGCTGACTGGATGCAGATGCGCGCGGTTTCCAGGTCGCGCATCTCGCCGACCATGATCACGTCCGGGTCCTGGCGCACGATCGAGCGCAGGGCGTTGGCAAAGGTCAGGCCGATGGCCGGCTTGACCTGGATCTGGTTGACCCCTTCGAGCTGGTACTCGACCGGGTCCTCGACGGTAATCAGCTTGCTTTCGCTGGTATTGAGAGTGTTCAGCGCCGTGTACAAGGTGGTGGTCTTGCCGCTGCCGGTAGGGCCGGTGACCAGCAGCACGCCGTGGGGGATCTTCAGCACGCTGCGCAGGCGCTGCAACGGCTGCTGGCTGAAACCCAGGGCGGCGAAGTCGAGCACCACACTCTCGCGGTTGAGCAGGCGCAGTACCACGCTCTCGCCGTGCATGGTCGGCACGGTGGAGACGCGGATGTCGAGGTCGTTGCCCTGCACGCGCATCTCGATGCGGCCGTCCTGTGGCAGGCGTCGTTCGGCGATGTTCAGCCGGGCCATCAACTTGATCCGCGAGATCACCGCCGGCGATAGCTGCACCGGCGGAGCCTCGGTCTCCTGCAGCACGCCGTCGACCCGATAGCGCACCTTGAGGCGGCTCTCGAACGGCTCGACATGGATGTCCGAGGCGCGCAGCTCCACCGCGCGCTGGATGATCAGATTGACCAGGCGGATCACCGGCGCCTCGCTGGCGCGGTCGCGCAGCTGCTCGACGTCCTCCACTGACTCCTGCTCGCTGGCTTCGACCCGCGAGAGGATATCGCCCATCTGACTCTGGCCCTGGCCGTGCATGCGCTCGATGGCGGCGTCGATCTCCGAGCCGAGCGCCACTCGCGGCGCGATGGTGCAGCCGCAGGCCAGGGTCAGCGCCTCCAGCACGTAATGATCCTGCGGGTCGGCCATGGCCACTAGCAGCTGGCCGTTGTCGAACTCCAGCGGCAGAGCGCGGCACTCCTTGAGGAAGCGGTAGGACAGGCGCTCAGCGAGTAAGGGGGCGCTGGGGAAATCCGCGGCGGCGACCCGCGGCAGGCCGAGCAGCTGCGCCAGTTGCTGGGCGATATCCTGTTCCGAGACTAGGCCGAGGCGACCCAGCAGGGTCGCCAGCGGCGGGTTCTCAACCTGCCCGGCCTGCATGCGCAGCACCCTGTTGTAGTCGGCCTCGTCCAGACGCCCGGCTCTGACCAGGGCCAGCCCGAGATCGAGCGATTCGACGGCGAGTTTGTCAGGTTCCGCGGCAAGCATGGTGTACGAGCCTCTGGCCTGACCTATAGCGCACGACTTCCTTGTGACCGGTCAGCGCCCCGCATGGTCCGTTTCAATTCTGCGACATGCCTCACTATAGACGCTGGGTTTTCGCAATGTCGGATTGCCACATGCACGTCCTGATCGACGGCAGACTATTCGCTGCGCAGGGCGTCAACCGGATTGAGCGCTGCCGCCCGGCGTGCCGGGGCGAGGCCGGCGGCCAGGCCGACCAGCGCCGCCAGCGCCAGCGCCAGCAGCAGGAACAGCGGCTGCGGCGCCAGCGGCAGGCCGGGCAGGGCCAGGTGCAGGAGCAGCAGCAACAGGCCCATCAGCAGCAGGCCGAACAGCCCGCCGGCCAGCGACAGCAGCGCCGCCTCGGCGAGAAACAGGCCGAGCACCTGCCGACTGCCCGCGCCGAGGGCGCGCAGCAGGCCGATCTCGGCGGTGCGTTCGGCCACCGTGGTGGTCATGATGGTGAGGATGCCCACCGCGCCGACCAGCAGGGAGATGCCGCCGAGCGCGCCGATGGCGACGGTCAGGGTGCCGAGGATGCGATCGAGGCTGGCCAGCATGTCGTCCTGGGTGGTCAGGCTGAAGTCCTCGCCGCCGTGGCGCTCGATCAGCAGGGCACGCACGCGCTCGGCCAGCTGCGCCGAGCCGGTGCCGGCGTTGAAGGTCAGGTTGATCTCCATCAGGCCGTCGCGGTTGAACAGGCTCTGCGCCCAGTCCACCGGGATATAGACGATGTCGTCGAGGTCGAAGCCGAGCAACTGGCCCTTCTCCTCGATCACCCCGATCACCCGGAAGCGCATGCCGCCGACGCGGATCGGCTGGCCCAGCGGGTTGGCCTCGCCGAACAGCTCGCGGCGCAGCTTGTGGCCGAGCACCGCATGGGGCGGCGAGCGGCCGTCGCGGGCGGCCGGGAGGAACTGGCCGAGCGCCAGGCGGAAGCGCCAGGCCTCGGCCAGCTGGTGGCCGCCGCCGATGATGTCGCTGCGCCGGCTGAGCACGCCGTGCTGAACGTCGCCGTTGCCCTGCAGCAGCGGCACCACCGCCTCGACGTGGGGCAGGCGGCGCAGCGCCTCGGCGTCGGCCAGCGACAGCGGGCGCACGCTGCTGAGGATGCCGCCGATGCCGCCGGTCTGGGTCTTGCCCGGGTGCACCGAGATGATCCGCGTGCCGAACTGCGAGAAGTTGTCCAGCACGTACAGGCGCAGGCCCTCGCCGATGGCGGTGAGCAGCGCCACGGCGGCGATGCCGATGGCCACCCCGAGCAGGGTCAGCACGCTGCGTAGCGGGCGGCTGGTCAGCGCCGTGGCGGTCAGGTGCAGGCCGTCCTGCCAGCGCATCATGATGCCGACCCCGGATCGGGGGAATTGGTGCGCACCATATATCCGCAGCGCCCCCCCATCCCGTAGGGTGCGCCGTGCGCACCAGGATGCCTCATGCTCACGTCCGCGCCCCCGGCGGGCGCAGCGCCACCAGCGGCTCCAGGCGCGCCGCCTGGCCGGCCGGCAGCCAGGCGAACAGCAGCGCCGCCAGCAGTGCCAGGGCCAGCGAGCCGGCGCGCGCCCAGGCCGGGGTCTGCAGGGGCACCTGCCACAGCTGGCGACCCAGCCATAGCAGCGCCTCGCTCGCCAGCAGCCCGGCCAGGCCGCCGGCGACCGCGAGCAACGCCGCCTCGCCGACGAACAGCAGGCGCACCTGCCGCGGCTTGGCACCGAGGGCCTTGAGCAGGCCGATCTCGGCGGTGCGCTGGTGCACGGCGATCCAGGTCACGTTCATGATCAGGATGCCGGCCACCAGCAGGCTGATCGCGGCGATCCCCGCCAGCGCCAGGGCCAGGGCGCCGAGGATGCCGTCGAAGGCGGCGAGCATCGAGTCCTGGCTGATCAGGGTGACGTCCTCCTTGCCCTCGTGGCGCTCCTTGAGCAGCTCGAGGATCTGCCGCTTGCCGCCTTCGAGGAACTGCGGCCCGCGCACCTCGGCGAACACGCGGAACAGCCCCTCGCGGTTGAACAGCACCTGGGCGCTGGCCACCGGGATGATCAGCATCTCGCCGAGGTCCATGCCCAGCGATTCGCCGCGCTCGGCCAGCACGCCGACCACGCGAAAGCGCCGGTCGCCGGCGCGCAGCCATTCGCCGAGCGCCGGGCGGCTGCCGAACAGCTCGCGCCTGAGCTTGGCGCCGATCACGCAGACCGCCTCGGCCTGGTCCAGGGCCAGCGCCGGCAGCGGCCGGCCCTGGGCCACCGAGAGCTGGCGGATGGCGAAGAATTCCAGGCTGGTGCCGAGGGTGAAGGCCTCGCGCGTGCGGTTGCCGGCATTGACCTCGAGCTGCCCGGCCTGCAGCGGCGCCACCCGGCGCACCGCCGGCAGGCGGCCGATGGCCTCGGCGTCGGCCAGGGTCAGGTCGCGCGGCGCCAGGCCGGTGATCGGCGGCATGCCGCCGGTGGTCTCCTTGCGCCCGGGCAGGACGATCAGGGTGTTGCGCCCGAGCATGGAGAATTCGCCGATGACGAACAGCCGCGCGCCCTCGGCCAGGCCGGTGAGAAGGTTGACCGCGACCACGCCGATGGCCATCGCCAGCAGCAGCATCAGGCTGCGCGAGCGATGCCCGCGCAGCGCGCCGAGGATCAGCCCGAGGCCGTCAGCCGCACGCACGGGCCGGCTCCTGGCGGGTATCGGCGAGGATGCGCCCGTCGAGCATCTCCAGGCGGCGAGCGGCGCGCGCGCCGAGGGCGGCGTCGTGGGTCACCACCAGCAGGGTCAGACCCTCGCCGTTGAGCTCCTCGAGCAGCGCCACCACCTCGGCGCCGGAGCGGCTGTCGAGGTTGCCGGTGGGTTCGTCGGCCAGCAGCAACGCCGGGCGCATGACCATGGCGCGGGCGATGGCGACGCGCTGGCGCTGGCCGCCGGACAGCTCGGCCGGGCGGTGGCCGATGCGGTCGCCCAGCCCCAGGCGTTCGACCAGATGCACGCTGCGCCGGCGCCGCTCGGCCGGCTCGAAGCCGGCCAGGAGCATCGGCAGCTCGATGTTCTCCAGCGCGGTCAGGCGCGGGATCAGGTGGTAGGACTGGAACACGAAGCCGATCTGCCGGCTGCGCAGCTCGGCACGGCGCTCCTCGTCCAGCGTCGCGGTGGCCTCGCCGCCCAGCCAGTACTCGCCGGCATCCGGTACATCGAGCAGGCCGAGGATATTGAGCAGGGTCGACTTGCCCGAGCCGGACGGACCCATCACCGCCAGGTACTCCCCGGCGGCCACGTCCAGGTCGACCCGGTCCAGGCCCATCACCCGCGTGTCGCCCAAGGTGAAGCAGCGACTGACGCCGCGCAGGCGGATCATGGCTCGGCGTCCGTCTGCACGCTCACCGCCACGCCGTCCTCCAGGCCCTCCTGCTCCAGGCTGGCGAGAATGCGCTCGCCTTCCTCGAGGCCTTCGAGCACCTCGGTCCAGCGCCAGTTGGCCAGCCCGGTGCGCAGCTGCACCTCGCGCAACACACCGGCGGCCGGATCAAAGCGCAGCACCCGGCGTCCCTCCAGCAGCGCCTCGGTGGGAACGCGCAGGGCGTCTTCGTGCTGCTCGACGAGGATCTCCGCGTCGGCACTGTAGCCGGTGAGCAGGGCCAGTTCGGCCGGCGCCGGGTCGAAACGCACCTCGACGTCGACGGTGCGCGCCTGGCGCTCGAGGTCGCGGACGAAGGGCGCGATGCGGCTGACGCGGCCGGCGAAGTGCTCGCCGCGGAAGGCGTCCAGGCCGATGCGTACCGGCATGCCGGGGCGCACCCGGGCGGCATCGACCTCGTCGATCGGCGCCTCGACGTAGAGGCAGCTGTCGTCGATCAGGTCCACCGCCGGCGGTGTCGGGATGCCCGGCGGCGAGGGGGTGACGAACTCGCCGACCTCGCCGTTGATCTGCGCCACTATGCCGGCGAAGGGCGCGCGCAGCGTGGCCTGATCGAGCAGCGCGCGCTGCAGCGCCAGGTTCGCCTCGGCCTCGCGGATGGCCACCGCCGCGTTGCTGCAGGCCAGGGCCGACAGGCGCGCGCGGGTCTCGCTCTGGTCCAGGCGATCGGCGGCCACCAGCTGGCGGTCGCGCAGCTGGCTCAGGCGCTCATGGTCGCGGCGCTCCAGCTCGGCCTGCAGGCAGCGCTGCTCACGCTGCTGACGCAACCCGGCCAGACGCGCCTCGACCTCGGCGACCCGTGCCTGGCGGTCGTCCTGGCGCAGGCGCATGAGCACCTGGCCGGCCTCGACGCGCTGGCCCTCCTCCACCAGGCGCTCGCTGACCTGGGCGCCCAGGTTGAACGACAGCTGGGTGCGTCGGCAGGCCTTGAGCGTACCGGCGCGGGTGTTGGCCACCAGGGTTTCCACCGCGCCGCGTTGCACCGTCACCAGACGCACCGCCAGCGGCTGCGGCCGGCTCCACCACCAGGCCGTCGCCAGCGCCGCCGCCAGCAGCGGCAGCGCCATCCATCCTTTACCCATCCGCGTACTCCTCGGCTCGTCAACCAGCCTAGGCCAGCAACGGGCGGCCAACAATGCGCCAGATCAGGCCGGGTGCCAGTATCTGGTCTTTGCCCGCCCCCGGGTTCACACTGATTCGGCAATAAATAGAAGGAATGCCGTCATGAGTGCAGTCAAACAGAGCCCGCTGGTGGAGCGGGTGGAACTCGATCAACTGACCTGCTGGCGCGTGCGTACGGCGCACGGCGAGTTGTTGGTGGCGCAGCAGGGCGCACAGATACTCAGTTACCAGCCGGACGGCCAGCCGCCGCTGATCTGGCTCAGCGAGGAGGCCGCCTACGAGCAGGGCCAGAGCGTGCGCGGCGGGGTGCCGGTGTGCTGGCCCTGGTTCGGCGATCTGCGGCGCAACCCGCCCGCCGTGCAGGCCGCCTATCAACCCGGGCTGGCGCCCAGCCATGGCCTGGTGCGCGGCCTCGACTGGCAGCTGCTGGGCATCGACGAGGACGGTGACGCGGTGACCCTGCGCTTTCTCTTCGACAGCCGCCAGCACCTGCTGCCCGGCTGGCCGCATGCCGTGCGCGTGCAACTGGACATGCGCCTCGGCGAGGACCTTTCGCTGCATCTGCAGACGCATAACCAGGGCAGCGAGCCGCTCGGCATCAGCCAGGCGCTGCACAGCTATTTCGCCGTCAGCGACGTGCGCCAGGTCAGCGTCGAAGGGCTCGACGGCTGCCGCTACCTCGATACCCTCGAGGATTGGCGCGAGTGCCGCCAGGAGGGTGCGTTGCGCTTCGCCGGCGAGACCGACCGCATCTACCTGGATATTCCGGCGCGGCTGAGCATCGTCGATCCGGGCTGGGACCGGCGCATTCACCTGGACAGCAGCGGCTCGCGCTCGGCGGTGCTGTGGAACCCCTGGATCGACAAGGCCAGGCGCCTGTCGCAGTTCGCCGCCGATGCCTGGCAGGACATGCTGTGCATCGAGACCGCCAACGTCATGGACGACGCCCTGTGCCTGGGGGCCGACGAACGGCACTCGCTGCGCCTGCGACTGTCCAGCGAGACGCTGGCGGGTTGAGCCATGGCCGGGCCGGGCGAGGGAAGCGCCCGGCCTGGCATGACTGCGCCGGGCAAAACAGTGGCCGGCGTCACAAAGAGCAATATTAAAGTGCCATTAATTGTGATGCGCCACTAATTTGCCAGTAAGACATTTCCTACATATTCGAAACAACTTCTCCTACGCTGCAAACTCCGATGGCAACTTGCTCCGAGCGGGCGACAAATTAGTGGGTCTGGCGTTCCGTCGATAATTTGTAAGATATCGCTGAATGTTAGGTATTTCACACTTCGAGCGGTTGCCCACCTTCGATCATGGGGCTAGGATGCCCGTCCCATAAGGATCTTGCGCAAGTTGTTGCACAAACGACTGCGCAAAAAGTTGCGCACTGCGGTGTGTTGGCAATGGTTGGATAGCCGGTTGCCGGGCCGTGGAAGTTGCCCACTTAATTCAAGAGTCATGGAATGACCTACTCCAGCAAGCTCACTGCGCATTATCTTGACCTGGCCAAATCCCCTATTAATGAAGGGAACTTCGCCGGTGAGGACGTGCGTTATTCCAGCGAATACGAAATGCTGGAAACCGAGCTGGGCAAGGCCTCTTCGCTGCACGAAACCGGCGCCATCGACTGGCAGAAAGTGCGCGAGGGCAGCGAGAACCTGCTGACCACTCAATCCAAGGATCTGCGCGCCGCCACCTGGCTGACCTGGGGCCTGTTCCAGCGCGAATCCTTCGCCGGCCTGCAGGCCGGTCTCAACCTGCTGCACTACCTCTGCGAACACCACTGGCACGAGTTGCACCCGCGCAAGGCGCGGACCCGCACCGCCGCTATCAACTGGTTGCTGCCGCGCCTGGAACAGGCGCTGGCCGAACACGTGCCGATCAGCGAGCAGCTGCCGCTGTTCCGTCGCCTGGCCGAACACCTGCACGGTCTGGAAGCCGCCCTGTCGAGCCACCTCGGCGAGGACTCGCCGCTGCTGCTGCCGCTGTGCCGGCGACTCGACGAGCAGATCAAGCGGGCCAGCCAGGGCCAGGTCGAGCCGGGCGCAGTCGGCGCCGCCATTGCCCAGGTCAAGCAGGTCGCCACCCAGATCATCACCGGCAGCGGCCCCATCGAAAGCGAGAAGGATGCGCACAAGGCCCTGCGCAGCCAGCAGGACGCCGCCCGCCCGCTGTGCGCCTGGTGGCTGAAGAACAAGGCCACCGACCTCAAGCCGCTGCGCCTGGCGCGCACCCTGCTGTGGCTGCCCATCGAGTCGCTGCCCGAGCGCAACGCCGAACAGATCACCGCCCTGCGCGGCCTGCCGGCCGACAAGCTGGCCTCGTACAAGGAACGCTTCGCCCAGGGCGCCTACGCCGACCTGCTCCGATCTGGAGGCCAGCATCGCCCGCGCGCCGTTCTGGCTCGATGGCCAGCGCCTGGTCTGGGAATGCCTGCAGGAGCTCAAGGCCGAGCAGGCCATGCGCGAGGTGGAAATCCAGCTCGCCCTGTTCCTGCAGCGCGTGCCCGGCCTCGACGAGCTGCGCTTCCACGACGGCGTGCCCTTCGCCGATGCCGAGACCCGCGCCTGGATAGGTGCCCAGGTGCTGCCGCATCTGCAGGCCCCGGAAGTGGAGAAGAAGCCCGCCGCCAGCGAGCAGGGCGCCACCCCGCCCTGGGAGGAGGCGCTGCAGCAGGTGTTGCCGCAGCTGCGCAAGGACGGTCTGAAGGCCGCGGTGCAGCAGCTCAAGCAGGGGCTCAATCGCGCACGCGGCGGCCGCGAGCGCTTCTTCTGGCAACTGACCCTGGCCCGCCTGTGTTTCGCCGCGAAGAAGTACGACCTGGCCAAGACCCAACTCGAATCGCTCGACCAGACGCTGCAGGCCGCCGGCCTCGGCGAGTGGGAACCCGATCTCGCCCTGGATGTGCTGCGCCTGCTGCACCACTGCTGCGAGCTGCTGCCGCAGAACCATGCGGTGCGCGACAGCAAGGACGAGATCTATCGCAGGTTGTGCCACCTCGACCTCGAGGTGGTGCTGGAGTAAGGCGCCAACACGCCAATCAAGGCCTCCGGGCCATCAACGCAAAGGAGAAAACCCATGGCCAAAGAAGGCTCGGTAGCCCCCAAGGAACGCATCAACGTCACCTTCAAACCCGCCACCGGCGGCGCCCAGGAAGAAATCGAACTGCCCCTGAAGCTCATGGTGCTCGGCGATTTCACCCAGCGTGCCGACGATCGCAAGATCGAAGACCGCAAGCCCATCAGCATCGACAAGAACAGCTTCGACGAGGTGCTGGCCAAGCAGGAACTGAACCTGACCTTCGCCGTGCCGAACCGTCTGCAGGACGAGCAGGAAGGTGACGAGCTGGCCGTGCAGCTGCGCATCAACTCGATGAAGGACTTCAACCCCGCCAACCTGGTCGAGCAGGTACCGGAGCTGAAGAAGCTGATGGAACTGCGCGACGCCCTGGTCGCCCTGAAAGGCCCGCTGGGCAACGCCCCGGCCTTCCGCAAGGCGATCGAGAGCGTGCTTTCCGACGACGACTCGCGCGACCGCGTGCTCGGCGAACTGGGCCTGGCCGCCCAAGACAAACTGGATTCCTGATTTTCACTGACAAGGACGCATATTCATGAGCACGACTAGCGCAGCCGTAGAAAGCAGCCACAGCGCCGCCGAACTCGGCATCCTCGACCGCATCATCGCCGAGACCAAGCTGACTCCGGACGACGAGGCCTACGACATCGCCAAGCGTGGCGTGTCGGCCTTCATCGAAGAGCTGCTCAAGCCGCAGAACGAAAACGAGCCGGTGAAGAAGGCCATGGTCGACCGCATGATCGCGGAGATCGACGCCAAGCTCAGCCGGCAGATGGACGAAATCCTCCACCACGAGCAGTTCCAGGCCCTGGAATCCTCCTGGCGCGGCCTCAAGCTGTTGGTGGATCGCACCAACTTCCGCGAGAACATCAAGCTGGAGATCCTCAACGCCTCCAAGCAGGATCTGCTCGATGACTTCGAAGACAGCCCGGAAATCGTGCAGTCCGGCCTGTACAAGCACATCTACACCGCCGAGTACGGCCAGTTCGGCGGCCAGCCGGTCGGCGCCCTGATCGCCAACTACTTCTTCGACCCGAGCGCCCCGGACGTCAAGACCCTGCAGTACGTCGCCTCGGTGGCCTGCATGTCCCATGCGCCGTTCATCGCCGCCGCCGGCCCGAAATTCTTCGGCCTGGAGACCTTCACCGGCCTGCCGGACCTGAAGGACCTCAAGGATCACTTCGAAGGCCCGCAGTTCACCAAGTGGCAGAGCTTCCGCGAGCAGGAAGACGCCCGCTACGTCGGCCTGACCGTACCGCGCTTCCTGCTGCGCAACCCGTACGACCCGGAAGACAACCCGGTCAAGACCTTCGTCTACAAGGAAAACGTGGCCAACAGCCACGAGCACTACCTGTGGGGCAACACCGCCTACGCCTTCGCCAGCCGTCTGACCGACAGCTTCGCCAAGTTCCGTTGGTGCCCGAACATCATCGGCCCGCAGAGCGGTGGCGCGGTGGAAGACCTGCCGCTGCACCACTTCGAGAGCATGGGCGAGATCGAGACCAAGATCCCCACCGAGGTGCTGGTTTCCGACCGTCGCGAGTACGAGCTGGCCGAGGAAGGCTTTATCGCCCTGACCATGCGCAAGGGCAGCGACAACGCCGCGTTCTTCTCCGCCAACTCGGCGCAGAAGCCGAAGTTCTTCGGCATCAGCGAAGAAGGCAAAACCGCCGAGCTGAACTACAAGCTGGGCACCCAGCTGCCGTACATGTTCATCGTCAACCGTCTGGCCCACTACCTGAAAGTGCTGCAGCGCGAGCAGATCGGCGCCTGGAAGGAGCGTACCGACCTCGAGCTGGAACTGAACAAGTGGATCCGCCAGTACGTCGCCGACCAGGAGAACCCCAGCTCCGAAGTGCGTAGCCGCCGTCCGCTGCGCGCCGCCCAGGTCATCGTCAGCGATGTCGAAGGCGAGCCGGGCTGGTACCGCGTCAGCCTGAACGTGCGCCCGCACTTCAAGTACATGGGTGCCGACTTCACCCTGTCGCTGGTCGGCAAGCTGGACAAGGAGTAAGCAGCCATGGCCTACGGCAGCCTGTTCGAGCGCCTCGGTGGCGAGGCCGGCCAACGTGCCGGCTGGAGCCGCGAGGTCGCCGCCACGGCCTCGGTGGCTGCCCATCTGGCCAAGATGCTCAGCACCCGTGCGGGCAGCGTGCAGACGCTGCCCGACTACGGGTTGCCCGATTTGAACGATATGCGTCTGTCGCTGCACGACTCGCTGCAGCAGGCGCGTATCGCCATCGAACGCTTTATCGAAGCGTACGAACCGAGACTGACCCAGGTGCGGGTGATTTCCCTGCCGCGCACCCATGACCCATTGCGTCAGGCCTTCGCCATCGACGCCATGTTGGAAATGGACGGTATCAAGCGCCAGGTCAGTTTCTCCGCGAGCCTGGATGGCAGCGGTCAGGTCAACGTTAACCCAGGAGCCTCACATGTCCGGTAAACCCGCCGCCCGCCTGAGCGACCCCACCGCCTGCCCGATTCCCGGTCACGGCACCAACCCGATCGCCGCCGGCTCGCCCGACGTGCTGTTCGACAGCCTGCCGGCTGCGCGCATGGGTGACCCTTCCGCCTGCGGCGGCGCCATGGCCGGCGCGGTGATTCCCACCGTGCTGATCAACGGCAAGCCGGCGGCGGTGGTGGGCTCGGTGGGTAGCCATGGCAATGTGGTGATTGGGGGATCGGGGACGGTGATTATTGGCAATACGCATACGCCGCCGGAGTTTGTTCCGCCGATACCAATGCTAACCGCGGGTTTTGACCAGCAATTCGTTTTGACTGACGAAGCAGGAAGTCCTATTGCGGGCCGCCACTATATTTTGGTCAGGGCGGATGGCCGGCAAGAAACGGGAGTCACCGACAGTCAAGGGTTGACTCACCGAGTTGCCCGACACGATCAGGTAGAACTGATCGATATCTATATCAGTGCCGAGGATGCGTGACCATGGGCGCTGATGTTATTGAGATTGATGGCCGGCTCTATAAGAGGGTGGCCACAGAACAGAGTACTTCAATCCAAGACCGGGGGCCGCGAACAGTTACTGTCGATACAGGGCTCACGGTCTATCTTGGGGGCGCTGGCATGACGGGTGGATATATCCATGACCAAGTGAACTCCCTGAAGGCCGTGGGTATTTCGGGTTCAGTAGTAGGTAGAAATACTGAAGGTCAGTACGTGGATGCCCTGGCGGGAGTAACTAAACATCGCACTCGAATAAAAACAATCAATGGAATGGGGAATACTGGGCCTTATGTTGCGGAAGCAGATTGGAGCCTGAGCTCGCTCAATGTGAGTCATGCTTTGCCACGAGTGGGGCAGTTCAATTTGATTGGTTATTCTTTTGGGTCGTTAGTGGCTGCTCAGTCTGCACTTTATTATGCCGACAAAGGTCGGTCTATCGACCACCTAGTGCTTATTGGTTCTCCTATTTCGCAGGAAATGCTTAATGAGTCCAGGCAGCATCCAAACATCAAGAATGTTATCGTTCTTGATTTGAAGGATCATGGTGATCCAATTTACGCAGGGATGTCGCTTGTTGAATTGGTGGGAAGCTCAACCTTACTGATGACGCAGATGAATGACTCTACTAGCCGCCAAGAGGGCGTTGGACATTTCTATTACGGGATTGATGGGGAGTCGGGTAAGCAGAGGCGACTTGAGCTGGCGAGGTATCTTTATGACAAGGGATTGCGCTGATGAGCAGTGCTACAAAAGCAATGATCCTGATTGTTGTGGCTGTAATCTTGATTGCACCATTTGCAGTGTTTGAAGCCTATATCGTTTTTAGGTATGGCTATGCGGAGCCTTACAGCTATCTATTCTCCATTCCCCTGGGAATGATTTCGTATTTCTTGATTCAGTTCGCAATTGGCTATGGCGTGGTAAAGGGTTGGGCGAGTTGCAAGATGTCAAGAAATTATCCGCTAATGCTTATATGGTTGATTAGTGTTTTGGTGCTTTGGGCATTTCCCCATTTCTTTCCGGGCGAGAACATCCTTTAGATATGGAGACTCTGGATCAGTCGTTAGAGACGAAGGCGATCTATCCGGAGCAGTCTGGAAAAGGTCGCGGCACGTTTCGTTATGTGCTCCTGTTACTGGCGTTGATGATGCTAATAGTGACATTCAATTCACCAACAAGCGTTTGGCCTGTTGATTTTGATTTTTTCGGCTATCGAATTCATGGCAATTTATTTTATTGGCTGTTTATGGTCGGTATCGTTGCTTATATTCCCTTGGCTATAGGTGGGGGAGGGTTGTTTCTTTATGATTTGATAAAGTTGTTTCAGAGTAAGCGGCGGCGTCAGGTGATTAATCTTGTGGTTTCTTCGGCAATAATTTTTGCGGCGCTATATGGCTTCAATAGTTGGGTTTTTGAGGAAATATTTTGATGGGTGTCGGGGATGTGAGTGCTCGGGAACATATTCGGGGACAGACCCCGACCCCTCCTTCCGATTTCTCGGGGACCGCAAATCGTGGCCTGTCCCTTATTACTCTCATTGTGCTGAGTGTTTTGCTGTTTTCAAACGCTTTTAGCAACAGCTTGATGTTGCTGATGGATCGCGTGAATTTTCTGCCTGCGGAAACATCGATCTTTACGTTCAATCCCTACGTCATTAACGAAGGTTCAAGTGCATATTGGATCTACGGCGAGGACGGCAACAACTACTACCACTTCACCTATGAAGAGGGCCGTGAGTATCTGCTGATGAGCAAGGATCAGTTCTGTCCCGGCTTCAAGGAAGACGATGTCATGACATGGTGTGATGCCAGAGCAAAGAGCATTTCGGGAGACAACGAATGAATCTCCGAAAAGCCTCTTCAGAGCAGGCGCCATCCAATCCCTGGGAGGTGTTCCCGGATGTGGATGCCGAAGGCCTTGGCAGTCTGCAAGGCAATCTTGAGCACTGGTGGCAGTACTGCTGGTGGCCCCACTGGCAATCGCTGACTCGAGAGCAGCGCGAAGAGTGGTTGCAAGACCCCGCCCATCCAGAAGCCTGGCGTGAATACGTGCAATTGCAGGATGCCTTTGCCAGCAACGACACGGAGTCCCCTGTCTGATGTCTTTCCATCACCCCTGCCAGTCCGAGTTTTCTCTTCAAGGGAAGATGGGCATTTCTCTCATGCTCGCCGCTTTCTTGGCTCTGGGTGCCTGCGTCCCCTATCCACACTCGGTGACCCGAAACCCTGCCATCGAGGGTCGTGTGCTGTCTGCCGAAACGGGGCAGCCCGTGATGGGCGCCAAAATTGAGCTGGAAATCGGCAGCGACGAATTCTGGGGCGATGAAACGGTCAGCGACGCCGAAGGCCGTTTCGCCTTTGCCGAACAACGCGACTATCGCCTGGTTGCCCTGCTGGCCGATGCGCCACGCTGCTGGACCAGGCTTTCGGTCAGTGCCCCCGGTTATCACACGCGTCGCTGTGGCTGGATCAGCATGCAAGGGTGTTCGTCAGAACCGATGGCGCTGCCGCATCTGGTCCTGCAGCCGGAGCGTCACGCCAACCTCGAAGAAGAGGCGCCAGATGACCTCTGGCATTGCATCGAATCGGCCATGGAGAAGGCCAACTAATGTCTTTCAACCACTACTACCAAAGCGAACTCACCGCCCTGCGCCAATTGGGCAAGCGCTTCGCCGAGCGCAGCCCGGCGCTGGCGCCGTTCCTCGGCCAGGCCGGGCGCGATCCGGATGTCGAGCGCCTGCTCGAAGGCTTCGCCTTCCTCACTGGGCGTCTGCGGCAGAAGCTCGACGACGAGCTGCCGGAGCTGACCCATTCGCTGATGCACCTGCTGTGGCCGAACTACATGCGTCCGCTGCCGGCCTTCAGCATGCTGCAGTTCGACCCGCTGACCCGCCCCGGTCCGGCGTTGCCGGTCAAGCGCGGTACGCCGGTGGAGGCCAAGGCCATCGAGGGCGTCACCTGCCGCTTTCGCACCTGCTACCCCACCGAGGTGTTGCCGCTGGCGCTGAACGGCCTGGACTACTCGGTCAAGGGCGACGGCGCACTGCTCAGCCTGCGTCTGGGCATGAGCGCCGACGGCCATATCGGCGAGATCGGCCTGAACAAGCTGCGCCTGCACCTGGCCGGCGAGCGTTATATCGGCCAGATGCTCTACCTGGCGCTGCTGCGCAACCTCGGCGGCATCCAGCTGGTGCTGCTCGATGCGGCCGGCAAGCCCATGCAGGATGCCTTCGGCCAGTCCCTCGGCACCCTGCAGCTCAAGCCCGAGCAGGTACAGCCGGTGGGCTTCGCCGAGGACGAGGCGCTAATTCCCTACCCGCTCAACACCTTCCGCGGCTACCGCTACCTGCAGGAATACTTCGCCTTCCAGGACAAGTTCCTCTTCGTCGACCTGCTCGGCCTGGATGCCATCCACGGCCTGCCCGAGGATCTGCTCAAGCAGGCGCGCGGTCTGGAGCTGCGCTTCGATATCCACAAGGCCGGGGTGCAGCGCATCCGCCCGACCCTGGAAAACGTACGCCTGTACTGCACGCCGGTGGTCAACCTGTTCCAGCACGACGCCATCCCGATCCGCCTCGACGGCAAGCAGGACCAGTACCTGCTGCTGCCGGCCGAATTCGACGCGCAGCACTGCGGCGTGTTCTCGGTGGACCGCGTCACCGGCTGGAAGCCGGGTGGCATGGGCTACGAGGAGTACGTGCCGTTCGAGTCGTTCGAGCACGACCCCAGCTTCGACGTGCCGGTGGCGCGCCCGCACTACAGCGTGCGTCAGCAGCCGTCGATGCTCGGCGACGGCCTGGAGACCTGGCTCAGCTTCGGCCTGCGCAACCTCGACCAGCACGAGACGCTGTCCATCGAGCTGACCTGCACCAACCAGAATCTGCCGCGTCAGCTGAGCCTGGGCGATATCTGCCTGCCCAGCGAGGACACCCCGGATTTTCTCAGCTTCCGCAATATCAGCGCCGTTACACCCAGTTATGCGCCGCCGCTGCACCGCGACTTCCTCTGGAAGCTGATTTCCAACATGTCGCTGAACTACCTGTCGCTGGCCGACGTCGAGGCGCTCAAGGTGATCCTCGAGACTTACGACCTGCCGCGCTACTACGACCAGCACGCCGAGCGTGTCAGCAAGCGCCTGCTCGGTGGCCTCAAGAGCATCGGCCACCGCCATGTCGACCGCCTGCATCGCGGCCTGCCGGTGCGCGGCGTGCGCACCGAACTGACCATGAACCCGGAAGGCTACCTGGGCGAGGGCGACCTGTTCCTCTTCGCCTCGGTACTCAATGAGTTTTTCGCCCTCTACGCCAGCCTCAACAGCTATCACGAGCTGCACGTACAGAGCACACAGGGAGAGTTGTACAAATGGACGCCACGCATGGGGCAGCAGCCCCTGCTCTGAACCGGCTCAGCCGGGGTATCCGCGAGTACAGCCTGTTCCAGGCCGTACAGCTGGTGCTGGAGCGCCTCAAGGTCGCCCATCCGCAACTGGATGAGGAGCGCCTGTACGAGTACCTGGAATTCCAGGCCAACCCGAGCCTGGGTTTCCCCGGCAGCGATATCGATCGCGTGCAGTTCTTCGAGGAGCACGGCGAGCTGCGCGCGCGCATGCGCGTCAATCTGGTCGGCCTGTTCGGCGGCGGCTCGCCGTTGCCGGCCTTCTACAGCGAGCAGGCCCTGGGCGACAGCGAGGACGGCAACCCGACCCGCGACTTCCTCGACCTGTTCAACAACCGTCTGCAGCGCCTGTTGCTGCCGATCTGGCAGAAGTACCGCTACCGCGCCAGCTTCCAGAGCGGGGCGATGGATGCCTTCTCGGCGCACCTGTTCGCCCTGATCGGCCTGGGCAGCGAGCAGATCCGCCAGGCCCAGGAGCTGAACTGGAAGCGCCTGCTGCCCTACCTCGGTCTGCTCAGCCTGCGCGCTCATTCGGCGGCGCTGATCGAGTCGGTGCTGCGTTACTACTTCAAGCACGCCGAGCTGTTCATCGAGCAGTGCCTGGAACGCCAGGTGGTGGTGCTGGAAGAACAGCGCAACCGCCTCGGCCGTGCCAACAGCCTGCTCGGCGAAGACACCGTGCTCGGAGAGCGCGTGCGCGACCGCGGCGGCAAGTTCCGCATCCACGTGCGCCAGCTGGGCTGGACGCGCTTTCACGAGTTCCTGCCGATCGGCACGGGTTACCAGCCGCTCTGTGCGCTGGTGCGCTTCACCCTGCGCGATCCGCTGGACTACGACATCCGCCTGGAGCTGCGTCAGGACGAAATCCGCGACCTGCGCATCGGTGAAGGCAACCCCTGCCTGCTGGGCTGGACGACCTGGCTCGGCCGTGAGAACGCCGACGGTCTGGTCACCCTCGGCAGCAAGATTCATTAAGGACAGATGAAATGATCAACGTCGACCTGCAACAACTGGTTCAAGCCCTGGACGCCGCGAGCAAGCGCGACCTGGAGATGGCCGCCGAACGCTGCGTGGTGCGCGGCGGTAACAAGATCCTCGTCGAAGACCTGCTGCTGGGCCTCCTCGAGCGCCCGGAGAGCCTGCTGGCGCGTGCCCTGCAGGATGCCGAGATCGATGCCGGCGAGCTGGCCCAGGCGTTGCAGCCGCGCGGCGAGCACAGCGAGTCGCGCAACCCGGTATTTTCTGCCGAGCTGGTGCAGTGGCTGCAGGACGCCCTGCTGGTGGCCAACCTGGAGCTGGGCGCCAGCCAGATCGACCAGGCCGCGCTGATCCTCGCCCTGCTGCGCAATCCCATGCGCTACGCCGGCAGCCGTTATCAGACGCTGCTGAGCAAGCTCAATGCCGAGCGTCTGCGCGACTTCGCCCTCAGCCAGCAGCAGACGCAGCCATCCGGCAAGCCGGCGGCCGGCGGCGAGTCCAATCTGGCGCGCTTTACCCACAACTTCACCCAGCAGGCCCGTGACGGCAAGCTCGACCCGGTGCTGTGCCGCGACGGCGCGATCCGCCAGATGGTCGATATCCTCGCCCGCCGGCGCAAGAACAACCCTATCGTGGTCGGCGAGGCTGGCGTGGGCAAGACCGCCATCGTCGAGGGCCTGGCCCTGCGCATCGCCACCGGCGAGGTGCCGCAGGTGCTCAAAGGCGTCGAGCTGCTGTGCCTGGACCTCGGCCTGCTGCAGGCCGGCGCCAGCGTCAAGGGCGAGTTCGAGCGCCGCCTGCAGGGCGTGATCGACGAGGTCAAGGCCTCGCCCAAGCCGATCATCCTGTTTATCGACGAGGCCCATACGTTGATCGGGGCTGGTGGACAGGCCGGCAGCGGCGATGCCGCCAACCTGCTCAAGCCGGCCCTGGCCCGTGGCGAGCTGCGCACCATCGCCGCCACCACCTGGAGCGAATACAAGAAATACTTCGAGAAGGACCCGGCCCTGGCCCGTCGCTTCCAGCCGGTGCAACTGCACGAGCCGACCGTCGACGAGGCGGTGACCATCCTCCGCGGCCTGGCGCCGGTGTACGAGAAGAGCCACGGCATCTACCTGCGCGACGACGCCGTGGTCGCCGCCGCCGAACTGTCGGCGCGCTACCTGGCCGGCCGTCAGTTGCCGGACAAGGCGGTGGACGTGCTCGACACCGCCTGCGCCCGCGTGCGCATCAGCCTGGCTGCTGCGCCCGAGGCGCTGGAGCGTCTGCGCGGCGAGATCGCCGAGGGCGAGCGCCAGGGCGAGGCCATGCGCCGCGACCTGGACGCCGGCCTGGCCATCGAAGGCGAGGCGCTGGACGCCCTGGAAACCCGCCTGGTCGCCGCCCGCGCCGAGCTGGAGCAGGTGGAAACCCGCTGGGCGATCCAGCGCGACCTGGCCGAGCGCCTGCTCGAGCAGCGCAAGCTGTGCGCCGCGGCGCGTCTTGCTGGCGACGCAGAGGAAACCGACGAGCCGCGTGCGAGCCTGGAACAACTGGAAGCCGAACTGCGCGCCCTCCAGGCCGAGCTGGCCGCGGCTCAGGCCAGTGAGCGCCTGGTCAGCTTCGAGGTCTGCCCGCGCCTGGTGGCCGAGGTGATCAGCCACTGGACCGGCGTGCCGCTGAGCCAGCTGGCGCGCGAGCACAACACCAAGGTCATCACCTTTGCCGACGACCTGCGCCAGCGCGTGCGCGGCCAGGAGCAGGCGATCCAGGCGCTGGACAAGGCCATGCGCGCCACCGCCGCCGGCCTCAACCGGCCCGATGCGCCGGTGGGCGTTTTCCTCTTGGTCGGCCCCAGCGGCGTCGGCAAGACCGAGACCGCCCTGGCCCTGGCCGATCTGCTGTACGGCGGCGAGCGCTTCCTCACCGTGATCAACATGTCCGAGTTCCAGGAAAAACACACCGTATCGCGCCTGATCGGCGCGCCGCCCGGCTACGTCGGCTACGGCGAAGGCGGCATGCTCACCGAGGCGGTGCGGCAGAAGCCCTACTCGGTGATCCTCCTCGACGAGGTGGAGAAGGCCGACCCGGACGTGATGAACGTCTTCTACCAGATCTTCGACAAGGGCGTGGCCAACGACGGCGAAGGGCGCGAGATCAACTTCCGCAACTGCCTGATCCTGATGACCAGCAACCTGGCCAGCGAGCGCATCGCCAGCCTCTGCGCCGGCGGCGCGCGCCCGGCCGCCGAGGACCTGGAACTGGCCATCCGCCCGCAACTGACCCAGCACTTCAAGCCGGCCCTGCTCGGCCGTATGCGCGTGGTGCCCTACTACCCCATGGACGGCGACCTGCTGCGCCAGCTGGTCGGCCTCAAGCTGGCCCGTTTCGGCGAGCGCCTGGCCCGTCGCCAGCTCGCCTTCAGCCACTGCGACGGCCTGGTCGAGCACCTGGCCGAGCGCTGCACCCATGGCGACAGCGGCGCTCGTCTGATCGACCACCTGATCGAGCAGCACCTGCAGCCGCTGGTGGTCGACCGCCTGCTCGATGCCATGGCCGCCGGCGAGAGCCTGCAGCGCGTGCACGCCACCCTGGACGCCGATTCGGCGGTGACCTGCGAGTTCGCCTGAGGTGCTGCCGATGTTCGCCGAAGTCCCGCAACCGCTGCGTTACGCCGAAGCCCTGCTCGGCCGCTACGCCACGCTGGCTGGCGCCGCCAGCGGCGAGCGCCTGCTCGCCGAGCTGGTGCGCGCCGCCGCCGAGCTGGCCGACTGCGCCCTGGGCCAGCTGTATCTGCTGGATCACACCAATACCCGCCTGATGATGAGCGCGGAGTGGCTCGACGGCCTGCTGCAACCGCGCCAGGCGGCCAGCCTGCCGAGCGACTACGACGGTGAACAGCTGCTGCAGTACTGCCTGTGCCAGAACCAGGTGCTGTGTATCGATGAGCTGGACAGCGCCCTGCACAGCATCGCCTGCCTGCCGGAGGGCAAGGGCGCCTGGCGCAGCCTGTTGTGCCTGCCGCTGCACGACGGCGCCGGCCATACCCGCGGCCTGCTGCTGGTGGCCAGCCATGAGCGGCGCAGCCTGCAGGGTTTCGCCGCCTCCTTCGCCCAGCTCGGCCGTTTCGCCCTGGCCCAGCTGCAACTGCTGCAGCGCCTACGTGCTCCAGAGACCCCTGAGCCGGCTTCGCCCGCTCCGGGTACACCCTGCGCCAGCGGTTACGGCCTGCTCGGCCAGAGTCAGGCCATGCGCCGCGTCTACCAGCTGATCGGCAAGGTGCTGCACAGCCCGGTCAGTGTGCTGCTCACCGGCGAGACCGGTACCGGCAAGGAGCTGGTCGCCCGCGCCATCCACGATTGCGGCGCGCGGCGCAGCAAGGCGTTCATCGTGCAGAACTGCGCAGCATTGCCGGAGAACCTGCTGGAGAGCGAGCTGTTCGGCTACCGCCGCGGCGCCTTCACCGGTGCCGACCGCGACAAGCCGGGCCTGTTCGATGCCGCCGATGGCGGCACCCTGTTCCTCGACGAGATCGGCGACATGCCGCTGACCCTGCAAGCCAAGCTGCTGCGCGTGCTGCAGGAGGGCGAAGTGCGTCCCCTGGGCTGCAGCGAGACGCACAAGGTGGACGTGCGCATCGTCGCGGCCACCCACCAGGAACTGCGCAAACGTGTCGAGGAAGGCCGCTTCCGCGAAGACCTGTTTTATCGCCTGTCGCATTTCCCCATCGAGCTGCCGCCGCTGCGCGAGCGCGACGAAGACATCCTGCTGCTCGCCCGCCACTTCGCCAGCACCGCCAGTGGCCTGCTGCAGCGCGACGCCTGCCGCTGGAGCGATGCCGCCCTGGAGCACCTGGCCGGCTACGCCTTCCCCGGCAACGTGCGCGAGCTCAAAGGCCTGGTCGAGCGCGCGGTGCTGCTGTGCGAAGGCGGCGAGCTGCTGCCCGAGCACTTCAACCTGGAACACACGCAGAACCCCGATAGCGCGCCGCTAAGCCTGCGCGAGCGCATGGACCGGCTCGAACGCAACCTGCTGCTCGACTGCCTGCGCAAGAACCGCGGCAACCAGACCAATGCTGCCAACGAGCTGGGCCTGCCCCGGCGCACCCTGCTGTACCGCATGCAACGGCTGAAGATCAGCCCGAGCGAAGTGTGATGGGAGATGCCATGAAGAATTTACTGGGCCGTGTAGCGTCATTCGTGCTGGAGCCAATGATCTCCAGCGGACGAATTGGGCGAATTAAATATCTGCTGCTCCATGTGTGGAGCGCCTGGCCACTTTTCCTAGCTATGGCCTTCAGCGACAAGAACTCTCCGTTGTGGGTGCAGTACGTGCTCTCGGCTCTTGTCGTTTTCGGTCTCATCTATTGGTGGGTGGCCATGCTGACTGCAGGTATTCGTCGCCTGCATGACCTGGGCCGGAGCGGCTACTGGGTGCTGCTGATCAATCTGATCTGGCCGCTGCTGCTGATCTGGCCCGGACAACGCCAGGCCAATCGCTACGGTCCTCCCGTGTTGAAACGTTCCGCTGCCACGCATATGGCCGGAGCGGCCTGACATGTTCACCTTCACCTCTCTCCAAGGAGCGCATTCCATGCTGCATCGCTATCGGACCGCCGCCCTGCTGGCCCTGGCCCTCGTCCTGGCCGGCTGCACCGGCAACTACAAGTTCAGCGACGACCAATACCGCCCGCTGGGCGATCCGCAAGCCGAGAAGCGCGGCCACTGACCGCGAGGAGCACAGTCACCATGGAACTGGTATTCGAGATGGTCAGCGCACAGCAGTTCGTGCCGGGGCTGCTGACCAGCAAGACCTTCAAACAGGCCGGCGGCGTGATCGGCCGCGCCGAGGATTGCGACTGGGTGATCCCCGATCGCAAGCGCATCCTCTCCAGCCGCCACGCCGAGGTCAGCTATCGCGATGGCGCGTTCTTTCTCACCGACACCAGCAGCAACGGCGTCGCCCTCAAGGACAGCGGCGCCAGCCTGGCCAAGGGTCGCCCGCAGCGTATCGAGCACGGCAGCGTGTACTGCCTGGGCGACTTCGAGATTCGCGCGCGGCTGGTGCGCGACCCGGCCATGTTCGAGGGCGATATCGGCCTGCCGCAGGCCGCCGGCAGCATCATTCCCGACGACGCCTTCCTCGATCTCGACCCGCTCACCGCGCTGGAGCAGCAGGAGCGGGTCTACGCCGAGGTGGACGACCTGACCGCCGTGCTGCGCCCCAGCACCGCCCAGGCGCAGCAGCGCGACTACGCGCAGATCGACGAGGAAAACCTGCTGGTGCCCGAACTGGTGGTGCCGACACCGGCGCCGCAGCCGAAACCCGCGCCGGAGCCCGAGCGCCTGCCGCCGAGCTTCTGGGAGAAGTTCGCCGATGCCCTCGGCGTGCGCCTCGACGATCTCGACGACGATGCCCGCGAAGCGCTGGCGCTCAACGCCGCCAAGCTGCTCAGGCAGAGCGTCGGCAGCCTGCAGCAGGCCCTGCGCACGCGCGGCGAGCTGAAGAACGAGCTGCGCCTGGCCCTGACCACCGTGCAGGGCGCCGGCAACAACCCGCTCAAGCACGGACTCGACAGCGGTGAAACGCTGAGCGCCCTGCTGCGTGGCGGCAAACCCGGCCAGTTGCCCGCCGAGCAGGCCATCAGCCGTGGCTTTCGCGACCTGCAGGCGCACCAGGTGGCGCTGCTCGCCGCCAGCCGCGCGGCGGTCAAGGGCATGTTCGAGCAGTTCGCCCCGGAGCAATTGACGATGCGCTTCGAACGCAACGGCCGTAAGCCGCTGCTCGCCACCGCCGGCAGCCGCTGGCGCGCCTACCGCCGCCTGCATGGAGAGCTTGCGCAGAACGACGACTGGAGCGAGCGTCTGTTCACCCGCGATTTCGCCAGCGCCTACGAAGAGCAGGTCCGCCTGATCGCCACCCTCAATACCGACCTTCAAGGATGATGCCCATGCCTCGCCTGCTTTCCCTCGCCTGCATCGCCGCGCTGCTGAGCCTCGCCGGCTGCGCGGCGCTGTCGCCCTACTCGCACATGACCAAGCTGGACCTGAGCCTGGCCGGCAGCGACCAGCTCAACCCCGATCTCAACGGCCGCCCCTCGCCCATCGTGGTGCGCCTGATGGAGCTCAGGCACCCGGTGGCCTTCGAGAACGCCGATTTCTTCTCCCTCTACCAGCGCCCCAAGGAGGCCCTGGCCCCTGACCTGGTGACCCAGGAAGAACTGGAGCTGCGCCCGGGCGAGACCCGTGAGCTGAAGGTGTCGGTGCAGGAAGGCAGCCGCTACGTCGGCGTGCTCGCCGCCTACCGCGACCTGCCGGAAGCCAACTGGCGCTACGTCATCGCCATCGACGAACAGCAGCGCAACCAGGCGCGCCTGAGCCTAGACGAGCTCGGCATTCGCAACCTCGATGACGCCGGGGAGCAGGATCAATGAGCCAGCATAAAGTCATCTGGCAGGAAGGCATGCTGCTGCGCCCGCAGCACTTCCAGCAGAACGATCGCTACTTCGAGCACCAGCTCAAGGTGCGCACGCAGAAACTGGACAGCTACGCCTGGGGCTTCTTCGAACTGGAGATCGACCGCCAGTTCCTCAACATGGGCAAGCTGGTGGTGAGCAAGGCCAGCGGCGTGCTGCCCGACGGCAGCCTGTTCGATCTGGGCGCCGAGCGCGAGCCGCTGGGCCTGGACGTGCCGCCGAATACCGGCAACACCCCGGTGTACCTGGCGCTGCCGCTGGTCACCGGCAACCATATCGAGAGCCGCCGTCCGGAGCAGAAGGACGTGCTGGCGCGCTACGTCGCCTTCGACGAGGAAGTCGCCGACTGCAACGCCGGCGACAGCAGCCACAGCCAGGTCAGCACCGGCCGCCCGGATTTCCGCCTGCTGCTCGGCGAGCAGCAGAGCGACCAGGCCTATGTGAAGCTCAAGCTGTGCGAGGTGCTCGACACCACGCCGGACGGGGTGATCAGCCTCGATCCCGAGTTCAGCCCGACCTACGTCAACTTCCAGGCCTCCGGCTACCTGCTGAGCTGCCTCAAGGAAGTGATCAGCATGCTCGCCCACCGCGGCGACATCCTCGCCGAGCGCATCCGCGCCACCGGCAAGGTGGGCGGTGCCGAGGTCGGCGATTTCATGATGCTGCAGCTGATCAACCGCTACGAGCCGATCCTGCGTCACCACCTGGGCGTCGAGCAGGTGCATCCGGAGCAGATCTACCGCGAGCTGGTCGGCCTGCTCGGCGAGCTGGCGACCTTCTCCAGCGAGACCAAGCGCCCGCGCCTGGAAGGCCGCTACCTGCACAGCGACCAGGGCATGAGCTTCCGCAAGCTGATGGACGCGATCCGCCAGGTGCTGTCGATGGTGCTCGAGCAGCACGCCATCGAGATGCTCCTGCAGCAGCGCCAGTACGGCATCCAGGTGTCGCCGCTGCACGACCACAAGCTGCTCGGCACCTCCAGCTTCGTGCTCGCCGCCAGCGCCCAGTGCGACTCCGAGGAGCTGCGCCAGCGCCTGCCGGCACACCTCAAGGTCGGCCCGGTGGAGCGCATCCGCCAGCTGGTCAACCTGCACCTGCCGGGAATCAAGGTCAAACCGCTGCCGGTGGCGCCGCGGCAGATCCCCTTCCATTCGGGCAAGACCTACTTCGCCTTGGAGCTCAGCTCCGAGGAACTGGCGCAGCTGGAACGCTCCGGCGGCTTCGCCTTCCACGTGTCCGGCGAGTTCTCCGGGCTTGAGCTGAAATTCTGGGCGATCAGGAACTGACGATGACCACCAAGGAAATGGAATACGGCCAGGATGACAAGACCGTCATCCTCAACCGCAAGGGCGAAGCCCGCGCCGAAAGCCCGCTGACCGACTTCAGCGCGCCGCCGAAATTCGAGCAGCTGGAAGAACGCATGATCTTCGCCGCGCGCCTGCGCCCGGCTGAGAGCTTCAACATCAGCCTCAACCCGCTGGTGGCCGCGGCCTCCGCGCTGCTCTCGGAAGTGGTGCGGCTCAAGCACAGCTTCGAAAGCGAGGACCTGGACGCCCTCAACCAGCGCCTGACCCGCGAGATCAAGCTGTTCGAACACCGCGCTCTGCACGACGGCGCGGAAAGCAGCCAGGTGATGGCCGCGCGTTACGTGCTGTGCACCGTGGTCGACGAGGCCGTGGTGACCACGCCCTGGGGCAACGAGAGCCAGTGGTCGCAGATGAGCCTGCTGTCGTCCTTCCACAACGAGACCTTCGGCGGCGAGAAGTTCTTCCAGCTGCTCGAGCGCCTGTCGCGCAACCCGGTCAAGCACCTGCCGATGCTGGAGCTGATGTACCTGTGCCTGTCGCTCGGTTTCGAGGGCAAGTACCGCGTGCTGCCGCGCGGCATGCTCGAGCTGGAAGCGGTGCGCGACAGCCTCTATCGGCAGATCCGTCAGCTGCGCGGCGACGTGCCGCGCGAAGTCTCGCCGCACTGGCAGGGCCTGAAGGACAGCCGCCGGCGCCTGGTGCGCATCGTGCCGTGGTGGCTGGTGGCGCTGTTCACCCTGATGTGCCTGGTGATGATGTATGCCGGTTTCGCCTGGGTGCTCGGCGAGCAGCGCGACACCGTCCTCAAGCCGTATCAGCAACTCGACCCGGCCTCGGGTGTCAGCATGGATGACGTGAAATGAAGAGCTTCTTCGCCAAATTGGGCGCCTTTTTTCGCAAGACCTGGGTCTGGAGCCTGCTGCTGGTGCTGGTCCTCGCCCTGCTGGTGTGGTTCGCCGGCCCGCTGCTGGCGGTCGACGACCATAAGTTCTGGGAGTCGGCCACCAGCCGCCTGCTGACCATCAGCCTGCTGTTCCTGCTCTGGGGCCTGGCCATGGTGTTCGCCAGCTGGCGCGCCACCGCACGCAAGAAGGCCGAGGAGAACGACGCCGAGGCGCAGGAGCGCCTGCGCCGTGAGGAGCAGATCGGCGAGGAGCAGAATGAGCTGCGCCACCGCTTCAAGGACGCCCTGCGCACCCTCAAGCGCTCCAGCCTGTACCGCGGGCGCAGCGAGAAGTGGCGCAACGATCTGCCCTGGTACCTGCTGCTCGGCCCGCAGGGCAGCGGCAAGACCAGCCTGCTGGACTTCTCCGGCCTGGACTTCCCGCTCAACCGCGGCGACAGCCAGCGCCTGACCAAGGACGTCTCCGGCACCCGTTATGCCGACTGGTACTTCGCCGATCACGCCGTGCTGATCGACACCGCCGGGCGCTACCTGACCCAGCCCGACGCGCAGGTCGACGGCCGCGCCTGGGGCACCCTGCTCGGCCTGCTGCGCCAGCGCCGCGCGCGCCCGCTCAACGGCGTGCTGGTGAGCATTCCGGTCGAGCAGCTGCAGGGCGGCAGCGAGGTGGAGCTGGAAACCCTGGCCCGCCAGACCCGCCAGCGCCTGCACGAGATCCATCAGCGCCTGGGCGCCGACGTGCCGGTCTACCTGGTGCTGAGCAAGGCCGACAAGGTGCTGGGCTTCGACGAGTTCTTCGACCAGCTGTCGCGCGAGGAGAGCGAGCAGGTGCTCGGCGCCAGCTTCCGCAAGGAGCAGAACGCCAGCGACGTGGCCGTGGTGCGCCAGGAGTTCGAAGAACTGCTGCGCCGCCTCAACAGCCAGGTGATCCTGCGCATGCACCAGGAGCGCGATACCCAGCGTCGTGGTCGCATCCTCGACTTCCCGCACCAGCTCGGCCAGATCGGCGAGCGCCTGTGCCTGTTTATCGAGCTGGCCTTCGCCGGCAACCGCTACCAGCGCGCCAGCAAGCTGCGCGGCTTCTACCTGACCAGCGCGCCGCAGCTCAACGAACAGCTCGACCCGCTGACCGCCGGTATCGGCCGCAACCTCGGCCTGGCCGGCAGCGCGTTGCCGACCTTCCGCAGCGGTCGCGCGCGCTTCATCAACCACCTGCTCAGCCGGGTGATCTTCCCCGAGGCGGAGCTGGCCGGGCTCGACCAGAAGGAAGTGCGCCGTATCGACTGGGGCCAGCGCGCCATGTACGCCACCGCCTTCGCCGTGCTGGCGCTGTTCGGCGTGCTCTGGGCCAGCGGCTTCTCGGCCAACCACGGGCGTCTGGAACAGCTGCGCGAGATCGCTCAGAAGCTCACCCGCGAACACCAGGCGATCAACCCGCAGGACGACGCCCTGCAGACCCTCAAGGCGCTGGACAGCAGCTACGCCGCGACCCTGGTGTTCCCGCCCAAGGGCGAGGTGTCCTACCTGCAGCGCAGCGGCCTGTTCCAGGGCGAGGCGGTCAATCCGCCGCTGTATTCGACCTACCGCGCCGAGCTGGAAAACCTGCTGCTGCCACGTGTGGCCCGTCAACTGGAGGCGCAGATCCGCGCCAACCTCGGCGACCGCGAGCGTCTGCTCGGCAGCTTGCGCGCCTACCTGATGCTCAACCTGGAGGAGCGCCGCGACGCCGCCTTCCTCAAGGAGTGGGTGGCCGCCGACTGGTCGCTGCGCTACGCCGGCAACAGCCCGGCGCAGCATGGCCTGAACACCCATTTCGCCCGCCTGCTCGACGAGCCGTTCGCGCCCTATGCGCTCAACGCCCAGCTGGTCGCCCAGGCGCGCCAGGTGCTGCGCAGCGAGTCGCTGGCGGCCGTGGTCTACCGCATGCTGCGCGAACAGGCGCGCAGCCTGCCGGACTACCGCCTGAGCCAGAAACTCGGCCCGCAGGCCGGGCTGATTGTCGGCAGCGACTACGCCATCCCCGGCTTCTATACCCAGGCCGGCTACAGCAAGACCTTCACCGCCCAGGGTGGCAACCTGGTGCGCGAGATTCTGCGTGACAACTGGGTGCTGGGCGAGGGCGAGACCCTCAGCGCCGGCGACCTCGGCCGCCTGATGGTGGAGCTGGAGCAGCTGTACTTCCGCGATTACGGCAACTACTGGGGCGAGGCCATCGCCCAGCTCAGCCTGGAGCCGATCGGCAGCGCCGGCCGTGGCGCCGCCCTGCTCGGCGGCCTGACCGCGGCCAATTCGCCGCTGCTGCAGCTGCTGGTGGAGGTGCGCGACAACACCCGCTTCAAGGGCCTGGCCGAGGCCGCCGATGACGCCGGTGCCGCCGCCGAGGCGCTGGAGGGCGCCAAGGGCAAGCTGGGCAAGGCCGCCAAGCTGGCCAGCGCCGCCGCCGAACAGACGCAGCAGGCGCTCGCCAAGAACACCCCGGACACCGCGCGCAAGACCCTGGAACGCCGCTTCGAGAGTCTGCACAAGTTGCTCGACGACAATGGCGGTGCCGGCGTCGAACTGGCCGCCAGCCTGCAGGCGCTGGACGAACTGCAGCGTCAACTGGCCAGCCTGGCCAATGCTGGTGCCAGCGACCAGGCCGCGTTCGAGATGGCCAAGGCGCGCATGGCCGGCAAGCGTGACGCGATCAACCAGGTGCGCAGCGCCGCCGCGCGCCTGCCGCAGCCGGTGGGCAACTGGCTGGCGCTGCTGGCCGAGGACAGCTGGACCCTGGTGCTCAATGACGCCTACCACTTCCTCAACCAGCGCTATCAGAGCGAGCTGTACGCCGCCTACGACAACTCGCTGAAGCAGCGTTATCCATTCAGCGCGCACAGCGAGAGCGACGTGGCAGTGGCGGATTTCCGCGAGTTCTTCAAGGCTCAGGGCATCGCCGAGCGCTTCTTCGACCAGTACCTGCGTCCCTTCGTCAGCGGCAGCGCCGATGAATACCGCCTGCGCCGCGTCGATGGCCGCGGCCTGCCGCTGTCGCGCGAGTTCCTCCTGCAGATGAGCCGCGCCCAGGTGATCCGCCGCAGCTTCTTCGCCGAGAACCCGGCCGAGCCGCAGGTGCTGTTCAAGCTCGAGCCCTACTCGCTGGACTCCAGTCTGAGTCGCGCCGACTTCCGCTTCGGCCAGCAGCAGCTGGAATATCGCCACGGCCCGATCGTCGCCACCGCCTTCCGCTGGCCGGCCGCGGCCGAGGAGGACCGCACCAGCCTGGTGGTCGAGGAGCTCGGCGGTCGCCGCGTCGGCATCGAGAAGAACACCGGCCCCTGGTCGCTGTTCCGCCTGCTCGACCTGATGGACGTCGACTACCACAGCGGCCGCGACGTGCTGATCCTCAAGGCCGACCTGGGCGGCCTGCACGCCAACTACCTGCTGCACAGCCAGCGCTCGCCGAACCCGTTCGACATCGGCCTGCTGCGCAGCTTCAAGCTGCCGGCGACGCTCTGATGCCGGCAGTCGTCAACGCCTGGCGCAGCGCCGCGCGCACCGACACCGGCAAGGTGCGCGCGCGCAACGAGGACGCCTTCCTGGCCCTGCCCGAGCAGGGCCTGTGGGTGGTGGCCGACGGCATGGGCGGGCACCAGAACGGCGCCCTGGCCAGCCGCCTGATCGTCGAGCAGCTGGCCGAGCTGGCGCAGGGCAGCCTGGAGCAGCGCCTGGTGGCGCTGCGGCAGGCGCTGCACCGGCTCAATCATCGCCTCGGCCAGGAGCTGACGGTGACCGCCGATCGCCCGGATACGCTGATCGGCAGCACCGTGGTCGCCCTGCTGCTCGACGGCGACCGCGCCGCCTGCGTCTGGGCCGGCGACAGCCGCTGCTACCTGTGGCGCGGCGCGCGTCTGTATCAGCTCAGCCGCGATCATTCGCTGGTGCAGCAACTGATCGACGAACAGGGCCTGACGCCGCAGGAGGCAGCGCGCCATCCGGCGGCGCATGCCCTGACCCGCGCCATCGGCGCCAGCGAGACGCTGCAGCTGGACATCCTCGAACTCGACGTACTACCCGGCGACGTCTTCCTGCTGTGCAGCGACGGCCTCTACCAGGGCGTTTCCGCCGACGAGCTGGGCGCCTGCCTCAACCTGCCCTCGCCGCACCTGGCCGTGGAGCGCCTGTTCCAGCGCGTGCTCGACGGCCCGGCCCGTGACAACCTCAGTGCCGTGGTGATCCGCCAATGATCGAAGCCGCCGAAGCCAGCGACCTCACCTATTTCGCCCTGGCCGCCACCGCCGCCAAGGAGCCTGTGCGCGAAACGCCGCGCCAGGCCCCCGGCGAGCTGCCGGAGGTGCTCGGCGGCCGCTACCGGATCGAGCGTCTGCTCGGCGTCGGCGGCATGGGCGCGGTGTACCGTGCGCGCGACCTGCTGCGCGAACAGTTCGGCGACCCCGAGCCCTATGTCGCGCTGAAGACCCTGAGCGACGACTTCGCCGAATACCCGGACGCCAACGCCCTGCTCTACAGCGAGTTCGCCCTCACCGCGCGGCTCAGCCACCCCAACGTGGTGCGCCTGTTCGGTTTCGAGGTGGACATTCCCAGCCAGCGCGCCTTCATCACCCTGGAACTGCTGCGCGGCCTGACCCTCGATCAGCTGCTCTGCGAACGCCCCGAGGGCCTACCCTGGGACGAGCTGCGCGGTATCGCCGTCCCGCTGCTCGAAGCCCTGTGCTATTCGCACCAGTTGGGCGTGCTGCATGGGGATCTCAAGCCGAGCAATGTGATGCTGGCCGAAGACGGCCTGCGCCTGTTCGACTATGGTCTCGGCCAGCCCGTGGAGGGCCTGCTGCCCGGCCTGCCGCGCCTGTGCCGCAGCCGCATCGCCGCCTGGACACCGCGCTACGCCGCGCTGGAGCTGCTCGAAGGCGCGCCGCTGTCGGCGGCTGCCGACGTCTATGCGGCGGCCTGCGTGCTGGTCGAACTGGCCAGCGGGCAACACCCGTTTCGCCGCCTCAGCGCCAAGCAGGCCAAGAGCATGGAACTGGACAAGCAGCTGCAGCGCCCGACGCAGGTGCCGCTGCACTGCTGGCAGGCCCTGCGCACGGCCCTCGCCTTCGACGAAAGCCAGCGGCAGATCGGCTGCGGCGAACTGCTCGAGGCGTTTCGCCGGCCGCCGGCTTCGCGCCTGCAGCGCTGGCTGGGCAAGGCATAAGGACTCAATCGAAAGGATACGCACATGTTCAACCCGGCCAACGAAACCCATTTCAGCCTGACCATCGAAGGCGTCGAGCACGATCTGCAGGTGCTCGAATTCAACGGCCGTGAGGCCATCAGCCAGCCCTATCGCTTCGACGTCGAGCTGATCAGCGAACGCCCGGATCTCGATCTGGCCAGCCTGCTGCATCAGCGCGCCTTCCTCGCCTTCAGCCCGGGCGGCGACGGCATCCACGGCCTGATCCACCGCGCTGAACAGGGCGAGTCCGGCAAGCGCCTGACCCGCTATCGCCTGGCCATCGTGCCGCAGCTCGCCTACTTGGCGCACCGCACCAACCAGCGCATCCTCCAGCACCTGACGGTGCCGCAGATCGTCGCCCAGGTGCTGGAAGAACACGGCATCGCCCTTGGCGGTTACCGGTTCCAGCTCGGCCCCGGCGTCTACCCCCAGCGCGACTACTGCGTGCAGTACGACGAGAGCGACCTGCACTTCGTCCAGCGCCTGTGCGAGGAGGAAGGCATCCACTACCACTTCCGCCATAGCGCAAGCGGCCACGTGCTGTGCTTCGGCGACGACCAGACCGCCTTCGCCAAGCTCGGCCAGCCCACACCCTATATCCAGGACAGCGGCATGACCGCCGACGATCCGGTGATCAAGCGCCTGGCCCTGCGCCTGGAAACCCGCACCCGCAGCACCACCCGCCGCGACTACGACTTCGAGCAGCCGCGCCTGCTGCTGGAGGCCACTTACCAGGGCGAGCAGGCCGGCGAGAACGATGGCCTGCCCGATCTGCAGGACTACGACTACCCCGGCCGCTACACCGACCGCACCCGCGGCAAGCACCTGGCCAAGCGCGCCCTGGAGCGCCACCGCGCCGACTACCAGCAGCTGGAAGGCCAGAGCGACCAGCCAAGGCTGGTCACCGGGCACCTGCTGGAAATCTCCGAACACCCGCGCCGCGAATGGAACGACCTGTGGCTGCTCACCGAAGTGCTGCACGAGGGCAAGCAACCGCAGGTGCTGGAGGAGTCGATTACCAGTGATCTACGCGGGTCGACCCCCTCGCCCCTCCGGGGAGAGGGCTGGGGAGACGACTACAGGGATGTAGGAGTTAGAGCGACGCAGGATGCCAAAGCCGAGGGGGAAAAGGACGACGCCGACTTCACCCAAGGCTACCGCAACCGTTTCCTCGCCACGCCCTGGGATGTGCCCTTCCGACCGCCCCTGGCCCATCCCAAACCCCGCGTGCTGGGTAGC
This sequence comes from Pseudomonas sp. SP16.1, assembly GCF_052682975.1. Classification (NCBI taxonomy): domain Bacteria; kingdom Pseudomonadati; phylum Pseudomonadota; class Gammaproteobacteria; order Pseudomonadales; family Pseudomonadaceae; genus Pseudomonas; species Pseudomonas sp. SP16.1. The sequence goes on along the minus strand of NZ_JBQYFZ010000001.1, from coordinate 4,375,911 downwards.
CAGACCGCCGTGGTCACCGGTCCCGATAACGAAGAGATCCACTGCGACCAATACGGCCGGGTCAAGGTGCAATTCTTCTGGGATCGCGACGGCCAGGCCGACGACAAGACCAGCTGCTGGCTGCGCGTCAGCTCCAGTTGGGCCGGTGATCGCTACGGCGCCATCACCATCCCGCGCATCGGCATGGAAGTGCTGGTCACCTTCCTCGAAGGCGACCCCGACCAGCCCTTGGTCACCGGCTGCCTGTACCACGCCGAGCATGTGGTGCCCTACGAGCTGCCGGCGAACAAGACCCGCAGCGTCTTCAAGACCCTGAGCAGCCCCGGCGGTGGCGGCTACAACGAACTGCGCATCGAAGACCGCAAGGGCGCCGAGCAGATCTACATCCACGCCCAGCGCGACTGGGACGAGAACATCGAACACGACCAGAAGATCCGCGTCGGCAACGAACGCCACGACACGGTGGAGGCCAACAGCTACACCGAGCTGATGGCCGAAGAACACCTCACTGTCACCGCCGAGCGCAAGGTGGAAGTCAAACCGCAGGATCACCTGACGGTGGGCACCGACCAGCACATCAAACTCGGCACCGCCCAACTGACCAACGCCGGCCGCGAGATACATCTGAAGGCCGGGCAGAAGATGGTCATCGAAGCCGGCATCGAGCTGACCATCAAAGCCGGCGGCAGCTTTATCAAACTCGACCCCGGCGGCATCACCATCTCCGGCCCGCTGGCCAGGATCAACGCCGGCGGCTCGCCGGGCAAGGGCTCGGGGATCAAGATCAAGCCGCCGGTGCTGCCGGACGCAGCTGACAGCGACAGGGCGGGGAGTTTGTTGGAGCAGGCGCTGGCGAATGCCCTTTCCAAGTCTCGTCCTGTGGACCCGCGCGAGTACCGGTTCGACATTCGTCTGCAGGATATTCCCGGAGACGAGGGGTTTCCCTTGGCATACGCCCCGTGGAGTATTGAACAGGGGGATGATGGCAATGTTGTGCTTGAGGGAGAGGCTGATTCTGATGGCCGGGTAGTGCTGGATGACACTCAGCAGAAGCAGCTAGCCAAAATCTACGCGAAGGCACCCAAGAGCCTTTGGCTCACTTACCCCGGCCAGCGGATAGCCCTGCGGGTTCATCTGGAGCAACAGGGTTGGGACAGTGAGCGTTATGCCCTGGGCGCTATGGACTTCAAAAGTTGCGTCAGTCGCGATGCCATGGGCAATGCGCTGCTGGAAAAAGAGCGTAGCCAGCAGGATAGCCAGTGCACCAGCGATCTCTATACCCACCTGCAATCCAAGGAATGATTGGCCATGGCAACTGACTCTGCCTACAACGGCGTTCGTGCAAAGGAACTCAACCAGATCAACACCCAGGAGGGAAAGGCCTATGCGGCGTATTCCGCCCCGGACTTCTTCCTGAATGGGACGAATCTGTTCGCGCCCAAACGCACGGGTAATCAGGTTCGTTTCTTCACGACCGGGAGTGATTACTTCAAGGACGTCGCAGCCTCCATCGACCAGGCTAGTCAATGCATTTTCATCACGGGCTGGCAGGTCAACTACGACGTGTTGCTCGATGGCAAGCGCAGTCTCTGGCAGTGCCTGCACCAGGCTCTCAAGCGCCAGCCAGCCTTGAAGGTTTATGTCATGCCCTGGTTGAGTCCCTCTGGCAGCCTCGGTACTTATGACTTCGAGACCATGCTGGCCATCTTCCAGCTCAATGCGGGCCTGGCTGGCGGCCCTCGCGCCTTCTGCACACCGGCTATCCAACAAAGCGATATGAAGGGGCTCGGCGTTGCATTTTCTCACCACCAGAAGTCAGTTGTAGTCGACAACCGCATCGCCTATGTCGGGGGCATTGACCTCGCCTACGGACGACGTGATGACAATAACTTCAGCCTGGACGCCAGTAGCAGGCAAGGTAACGATGCCTACAATCCAGGGCTGCCGAAGCTGGGCTGGATGGATCTGGACAAACACGTCAGTTCGATGGGGTTGATGATGGCCACGCTATTCGATCTGTCCAAGCCGGTATCGGAGACCAGCCTCATTCCGCTTAGCAGGAGTACGGCTCTCAACGGAGTGAGCCGTATCGCGGACTTTTTCCGCAGTCCTCCGTTCTCCGCTCTGCAATGGCTAAATCGCGCCAAAAACAGCGCCCAAGAAAATCTCGATGAGGGCTTTGAACGGCTCAGTGCTGCCCAGCGGCAGATGGTTGGGCAAAGCATCCAAGCGATGGCCAGGCTGATCGATGACAATCTCGATACTGTTCCCATGGCCGAGGAGTTGAAGCTGCGCCTGCAAGCATGGTTGCAAGAGCTGCGCGAGGCGGCCGGCAATCTTTATGAGTCATTGCGCATCAAGAGCATCGAGCTGATCAGCCAATGGATGAGTGAAACCGAACTCGGGCGCGTTCTGACCGTTCTTAGCGGCAAGAGCTTCGAGGATATTCCTGGCACATATCGGGAGAGCACCAACGAGTTGGCCAGCTCGATGCTCTGGTTCATCTATCACCTACTGCAGGAACGCTCGGGGCAGCACCTGGAACCCTATACCTATCTGCACGATAAGCCGCAGCCACTGGCCTCGCCGGACAACGGCCGTTTGGCGGAGGATCAGCCTCGTATGCCATGGCAGGATGTGCACTGCCGAATCGAAGGCCCCTCCGTCTATGACGTGGCGCGTAACTTCATCGACCGTTGGAACGGGCAGCAAGCCTATCTGGCCGATACGCCAGCGCTGCAGGACACCACGCTGGTGCGTAACCTACTGGGGGCAGTCGTACTCTGGCTCAATACCTTGGTCAGTGATATCGGCCTCGGTCGTTTTGGCGTCGGACTCAAGGTGAGCGACGCTCCACGCCTGAATTTTCCCAAACCACAACCTGTATGGATCAACGCTTCCGAGCAGTTACCCACGGCCCCTGCCGTACAACCTGGCGGCATGAGCGTGCAGGTTCTGCGCAGTGCCTCCAGCCGAATGACCCAACAGGAGCAGCTGGGGCGTAGCAAGGCGGGGGTCAACTTACCCTTGCCGGCGGGTATCGACACTGGCGGTGTGCAGGCCAACTGCAAGGCGGCAATGCTGCAGGCCATCTCCAGCGCGCAGCACTTCATCTATATCGAGAACCAGTTCTTTCAGAGCGCCTATGGTGAAAAGCGCGAAATATTTGATGATGCTCCGCTTTCCGGCCCGATGGCCACGCTACGTGACCCTGCCAGCCTGCGTCAGGACTACGTCGCTCGCGTGCGGTTGCGTGAGGCGCTGAAAGCCGAGGACATCTGGCAACTGGACTGGAAAGAAATCGATGCCATCGCTAAGGAGCCCAGTACCGAGGCGCGCCAGTTCCTGAAAAGCCTGCAAGCCATGTGGGGCGTCAATGCCCAGGGCTGGCTCACCCATAAACTGGGCGATGCGCAGGAGGGCCTGCTCAACGAGATTGGCGAAGCCTTGGCCAATCGAATCGGGCGTGCCATCGATGAAAAGCGCCCGTTTCACGTCTACATGATTCTGCCGGTGCATCCGGAGGGCGCGTTGAACGTCCTCAATATCATGCACCAGGTCACGCTCACTATGCAGAGCCTCGTTTTTGGCGAGAACAGCCTGATCAAACGTATCCAGAAGCGCATGGCTCTACGCGAACTGCTGGACCGCAAGGTGAGCCGCACAGAGGCTCTCAAGATCATAGAGCGCAAGGACGCGAACGACCGGCCTGTATACGAACAGCAGGATTGGAGTCGCTACCTGACCCTGCTCAATCTGCGCACCTGGGAAAGTCTGAAGGGACGTGTGGTCACCGAACAGATCTATGTGCACAGCAAGCTGCTGATCGCCGACGACCGTGTGGCTATCCTCGGCAGCGCCAATAACAATGACCGTAGTTTGCTGGGTACGCGAGACTCCGAACTGGCAGTCATCGTGCGCGACAGCTCGCCGGTACAGGCCAGGCTCGATGGTAAGCAGCCACATACCGTCGGCAAGGCCGTGCACCAGTTACGGGTCGATTTGTGGAAAAAGCACTTTGGCTTGTCCATGACTGGTGACTCATCCGGTGTCAGCCCCGCCTCTGGGCTGGCGCAGTATCTGGAGCAGCCGGCGGCGGAGGAAGCGTGGAAGGCGATACAGGCGCGCGCGCAAACGAATACGGACTTTTACAACGGCTCTTTTGACTTCATTCCGCAAAATATCAGCCAGGTGCAGCCGCGCAAAACACCGGAAATGACCGGCTATCCGGACGGATTCCCCACTTCGACCTGGCCTACCTGGGCTTACCGTGATTTGGACAATATTGATCATGGCGGAGAACTGCTGGAGCCTATGCCACATGAGGAGCGCTTCTGGCGTTCTAACACCCTGGTTGCCGTCAATACCTTCTCTCCCCCCGTTGGTGTGCAAGGCTTTATCTGCGCCTTGCCCGTCAACTGGACGCGGGGTGAGAACAACGACTCTGGTATCAACCTGAGCATCCTGGCTCAGACCTTTGAGCATTCCGAACGTGATCGTGCACTGGCGCAGGTTGATAACGGTCGTAAAGAAGAGAGCCGCCGCACATGAAAAGCTTTTTCCAGTACCTGAGCCTTGGCCTGATGATTCCTGCAGGCTTGGCTCTGGCCGATGCGCCGCGGCAGGAGTGCCTTGGACGCATTACTTTCGACGTGCCGGAAGAAATACAGTGGGCAACTTATAGTGCTCAACGTACCAACAGAATTACTGATGGGGGGGGAGGGCATATATTTACCCCTAAAGTAACGGCCAAAGGGGATGTGGGCAGTTATGACTATGACGGTCTGACTATTCGCGTGAGTGATATTGTCGAGCGTGATACCTTCGATGGTGCTGCTAGGTATATCAAGGGTACGGCTCGCTTGTATCAAGAGGAGCTGATAAAAGAGGCGGCCAGAAAAAAAAATGCGCTTGAGGAGTTAAAAGAGCTTGATAGAAAGGAGAACACAGAAATAACCAGGGAGGCTGTAGAGCGATTTGCGAAAAACATAGAAGAAGTCGAACGCAAGATCCCTCTAACCAAAATCCACGAATACGACCTCGGCATTCCCGACGCCTATTTCCTAGGCGGGTATCTCGCTCCTGGCAAAGCCTTGCTCTGGCGCAACAACCGCGTCTACTACTTCGCCTTTTCCAAAGCCGGCCCCGGTTCCGCCGAGCGTATCAAGGCATTGATGGCGCGCTTTCAGCCGCGTGAGCTGTACGAGGTGCCCAAAGGCCCCGGCTTCTGCTTCCCCTACGGCTTTATCGCCGACGATGGCAAGACCGCCTACAGCATCAAGAACAGCCTGCGCTTTACCAAAACGCCCAATGTAATCTTCACCCTGCTCACGGCCTCGGCCAACGACCCCTGGCAGACCCGGCCCACGCTGGGCACCTACGACAGCGACTACCACCCCGGCTATGACTCGGAGAAATGGCGGAAGACCTCATTCATCGAGCGCATCCAGCTCGGCAAGCGCCTGGCCGGCCTGGAGGGCTGGCGCCTGGATCCCAAACCGGGTTCCGGTGAGCAGGAACGGGCCTGGTTCGCCCTGGCGCATCGGGGCGGAACAGGCTCACCCTTGCTGGCGGTGCAGATGTTCACCTTCCAGAAAGGTACCGACGACCTGACCGAGCTGACCCCGCCGCCTGAAGAAGTCATCCCGCGCTTCAAGAAGTTGAGCGAGAGCATCAAACAACGCAAGGCGAACTAACCAGCTCTGACGGGCAGTCCTCATGAACACTTGGTTTACTCGGTTGAAAGTTCTTTGGGCTATTGTGTCGGGCGTAGTGGTGCCCCTGATCTTGACGGTCGGCCCCGTCGTCTACGGGGGAAAGTCTTTTATCGGCACTGCTATTTTCTTCGTGGTGGCCGCAGGCCTTCCCTTCATCAATCAGATTTCGGTCATCACGCGACTATGTTTGGTTATGGCCGTTATAGGTACAAGCCTGATTTACGATGATCCCTATCGTTGGCCAGAAGGATTGTTGCTGACTCTCGGAGTGCCATTAACCATGTACTTCGTCCTGCGCGGCACTGTCCGTCTGGTATGCAGACTGGGTGCTTCAATTCGAGGGCTGCGAGTGAAGTAAGGCGGCCATCTCGGCAAAGAACGGCTAAAGCTCTGATCGCTCTCGGGTATTACCTGTTTTCAAGCATTCCAATGCATCAGGGAAAGTCGGGCTACCCTTGCGCAGGCAGGTGGCTATCGGACAAGAGGATCTCGTCATGTCGCTAGTGCTCTACGGGCATCCCTTTTCTTCCTACACGCAGAAGGCGCTGATCGCCCTCTACGAGAACGCTACGCCGTTCGAGTTCCGCTGCATCGGGCCGGAAACGCCCGAGCATTCGGCGCAGTGGTTGCGCTTGTGGCCGCTGCGCCAGTTTCCGCTGCTGGTCGATGGCGAGCGCAGCGTCGCCGAGACGAGCATCATCATCGAGTATCTGCAGCTCGCCCATGGCGGGCCCGAGCGGCTGCTCCCCGACGATCCGTTGGCGGCGCTGGAGGTGCGCTTTCTCGATCGCTTCTTCGATCTGCATGTGATGAGCCCGGTGCAGCAGGCGGTCGGCGGGGCGCTGACAGGCGATGCGGCGAAGCGCCGAGACGCCCTGGCCGGTACGGTGGAAAAGCTCGAACGCGCCTACGCCTGGCTCGAGGGGCAGCTGGGCGAGCGGCCGTGGGCGGCGGGCGCGGCGTTCACCCTGGCCGACTGCGCGGCGGCGCCGTCGCTGTTCTACGCCGACTGGACGCACCGCATCGCCGACGCCTATCCGAGAGTCAGGGCCTATCGTGCGCGTTTGCTGGCGCGTCCCTCGTTCGCTCGCGCGGTGGAGGAGGCGCGCCCGTACCGTTCGCTGTTTCCGCTCGGCGCACCGGAGCGGGATTGATCCGCCTGCGCGCCGCGGTCGTTGCCTCGCAGAACCCCCAGGCGATTCACGGTCCAGCGCATTCCAGGCGGGTAGTTGCCGCCGCCCAGGCTCTTGCCAGGAAGCCTCGCGATGTCCAGTCCCTTGCCCCATGCGCTGCCGTGCGTCCCTATCTCTGCGGCCCCATGGAGCTGCTGGAGATGGTCGAGCAGGTTTTCGCCGCCGAGGAGATCGAGCGGCATGAGCTGGGTCCCCAGAGCGTGCATGTCGAGCTGCGCATCGGCGATGCGCTGCTGGTGATCGAGGCGGGAGAGCTGCCGCCCGAGGTCAGTGCCTGGGTCGACTCGCTCTATGTGTACGTGGAGGACGTCGACGAGGCGTAACGACGCGCCCTGGCCTTCAGTGCGCGGCCGCTGGCGGCCGCTCCGGGTGCCGCCCCGATCAGTCCAGATCTTCGTCGGTCACCAGGCGCACTTCGCCGGCGTCCATGGCATAGGCGGCGTCGGCCAGGTCGTTGCTGACCTTTTCCACCTTCAGCGTGCCGCTGACCCACAGCGGCGCGTAGATATCCTCGAGCGCGATGCCCTTGGGGTAGCGCACCAGCACCAGCTGGTTGGGCGGCGGTGGCGGGACGTGAATGCAGGCGCCGGGGTAGGGCACCAGGAAGAACAGGGTGCTGTTGCCCTTGTCGTCGCTTTCCAGCGGCACCGGGTAGCCGCCCAGGCGCATGGCCTGGCCGTCGAGGGCGGCCACGGTCCTGGTCGAGTACATCACCGCCGGCAGGTCCTGGTCCTGCTGGCGCAGGCCGCCCGGGGTATAGAAGGTGCTGTCGCCCTCCGGCCCCTGGTGCTGGAGCTCGGGCATTTCTTCGAGCGCCTGGCGGTCCTCGGGCGGCATCAGGTCGAGCCAGTCGGTTTCCGGCAATTCGGCATGGGCCAGGGTGGTGAACAGCAGCAGGGCGAGCAGCAGGTGGCGCATGGTGGGGCGGGTCTCGTGACGGCGGAGGCGATCGGAGCCGGCAAGGGCTAGGCGTCCCCCCGGCTCCTACCAAGGGCGCTTAGCCCTTCTTGATCGCGCTGTAGATTACCAGCAGAACGACGGCGCCGATCACCGCGCCGATAAAACCGGCCGCCTGGCCGGCCTGGTAGATGCCCAGCGCCTGGCCGCCGTAGGTGGCGGCGATGGAGCCGCCGATACCAAGCAGGATGGTCATGATCCAGCCCATGCTGTCGTTGCCCGGCTTGAGCAGGCGGGCGAGCAGACCGACGATCAGGCCGATGAAAATGGTGCCGATAATGCCCATTGGCGTGTCTCCTTGAGTGGGTCGCGGTGGCGACGTGCCTGATATCGGACAGGCGCAAGGAGGCCTCAGTTCGCCGCGTCGGGTGGCGCGACGCCGTAGCGGTGGTAGATCAGGGCGATTTCTCCCTGCTCGCGCATGCGCTCCAGCTCGCCGGCCAGGCGCTCGTAGAGGTCGCGACGGTCGCCGCGGTAGCGCTTGAGCGAGGCGCCGAAGTGGTTGCCGAGTGTCTGTTCGTGGACGTAATGGGCGTAGCCGTAGTCGCGCAGCTGCAGGGCGGCGAACTGCGCCTCGATGGCCGCCGGGTCGAGGATGGCCAGGGCGTCCAGGCGTCCGGCGCGGAACATGGCGGCGAGCTGCGCGTCGTCGCTGGCGAATATCCGGCGCAGCTGGTCGTCGCTGTCGAAGGGCTGGAAATAGGCGGTGCCGCGTTTGACCCCCACGTTCAGCCCGTACAGATCGGCATATTCGGCCAGTTCGGCCTCGCGTCCGGTACGGACGATGAAGCGAATGCTCAGGCGCTGGCTGCCGATGCTCGGCAGGTAGTGGATATAGGCGCGGCGTTCCTCGGTGAGCAGCACCCGCGGCACCAGATCGACACGCCCCGAACGCAGGTCGTCGAGGCTGCGCAAAAAGGGCGCCTGGCGCCATTGCAGGCGCACGCCGAGGCGTTGCGCGGCGGCTTCCAGAACGCTGATCAGCGGGCCGCTGGGCAGGCCGTCGACGGCGCGCATCTCCGGAGGGCGTTCGCGAAAGTCGACCCGCAGTACCTCCTCGGCGCCAAGACAGATCAGGCTGAACAGCAGGGGAAGCAGGGCGAACAGATGCTTCATGAAGGGGCTCTTGGGCGACGGCCATCGTCCAAGAGCTTAGTCGTCAAAAGCCGTCTCAGCCTTTGGCGATCAGCGCCTCGACTGCGGCGATGCCGGCCTCCAGTGCGGCGCGATCGGCACTGCGCAGGGTGGCGTGGCCGACCTTGCGGCCGGCCTTGAAGGCCTTGCCGTAGTGGTGCAGATGGCAGTCCTTGATTGCCACCACCTCGCTCACCGCCGGCACCGTGCCGATGAAGTTGAGCATCGCGCTTTCGCCCAGCTTGGCGGTGGAGCCCAGCGGCAGACCGGCGACGGCGCGCAGATGGTTCTCGAACTGGCTGCACTCGGCGCCTTCGATGGTCCAGTGGCCGGAGTTGTGCACGCGCGGGGCGATCTCGTTGGCCTTGAGGCCGCCGTCCACCTCGAAGAACTCGAAGGCCAGCACGCCGACATAGTCGAGCTTCTCCAGCACACGGCCGACGTAGTCCTCGGCCAGCGCCTGCAGCGGGTGTTCGCTGCTGGCCACGGACAGGGCGAGGATGCCGCTGTCGTGGCGGTTGTGCACCAGCGGGTAGAAGCGCGTTTCGCCGTCGCGGGCGCGCACGGCGATCAGCGACACCTCGCCGGTGAAGGGCACGAAGCCCTCGAGGATGCACGGCACGCTGCCCAGCTCGGCAAAGGCGCCGGTCACGTCTTCAGGCTTGCGCAGCACCTTCTGGCCCTTGCCGTCATAGCCCAGGGTGCGGGTCTTCATCACCGCCGGCAGGCCGATGGCGGCTACCGCGGCGTCCAGGTCGACCTGCGACTGGATATCGGCGAACTCGGGCGTGGGAATGCCCAGCTCGCGGAACATGGACTTCTCGAACCAGCGATCGCGGGCGATGCGCAGGGCCTCGGCCGACGGGTAGACCGGCACGAACTGGGAAAGGAAGGCCACGGTCTCGGCCGGCACGCTCTCGAACTCGAAGGTCACCAGGTCGACCTCGTCGGCCAGCTGGCGCAGGTGATCCTGATCGCCGTAGTCGGCGCGGATATGCTCGCCGAGGGCCTGGGCGCAGGCGTCCGGCGCCGGGTCGAGGAAGGCGAAGTTCATCCCCAGTGGGGTGCCGGCCAGGGCCAGCATGCGGCCCAGCTGGCCGCCGCCAATTACACCGATCTTCATCGCATCAGGCCTCGCGCGGGTCCGGGTTGTTCAGCACTGTCTCGGTCTGCTCGTCGCGGAACTGCTTGAGCGCCGCGTGGAACTGCGGATGCTGGTGACCGAGGATGCTGGCGGCGAGCAGGGCGGCATTGACCGCGCCGGCCTTGCCGATGGCCAGGGTGGCGACCGGGATGCCGGCCGGCATCTGCACGATCGACAGCAGCGAGTCGACGCCCGAGAGCATCGACGACTGCACCGGCACGCCGAGCACCGGCAGGTGGGTCTTGGCCGCACACATGCCCGGCAGGTGCGCGGCGCCGCCGGCGCCGGCGATGATCACCTGGATGCCGCGTTCCTCGGCCTGTTCGGCGTACTGGAACAGCAGGTCCGGGGTGCGGTGGGCGGACACCACCTTGACCTCGTAGGGAATGCCCAGCTTGTCCAGCATCTCGGCGGTGTGGCTAAGGGTGGACCAATCGGACTTGGAGCCCATGATCACGCCAACCAGTGCGCTCATCGTCGTGCCTCTTCTCTCGGGCGCCTCGCGGCGCATCAACTGTCGGCGCCTGGCGGCGCGTTAACTATCGGCGCCCGCGGGCGCGGCAAAAACCAACAAGCCACGCGGGCTGCCCAGCGTGGCTTGTAGATGACGGGTGGCCGGGTGCTGCCGGCCGAAGGCCGCGAAGTATAACGCAAAGCCAGGCGCGGCGGGCACCGGCCATGACCGTTTGTCATGTGCCGCTCGGCTCGCGACACCGGCCGGCCGGGATATCCTCGGTGGTGCTGCGGTTCCGGTCCGGGAGCCAAGAGCGGCGCGGCAGGTTTCTTGCATTCTTTCGCCTGTCTGCACCACCGGAATGCCCCATGCTGCACGCACCACTGACCACCCTGCATGTGGTCGCCCTGATCCTGCAACGCTTCGCCGACCAGCCCGAGCTGATTCCCCGGCTGCTCGAAGGCAGCGGCATCGCCGCGGACGAGCCGGGCGGCGGCGCCAACCGCATCACCCGCGTGCAGGAGCTGCAGGTGTGCGCCAACGCCCTGGCCCTGCGCGCCGATCTCGGCCTGGAGCTGGGGCGCAGCCTGCATGTGTCGTCCTACGGCCTGCTCGGTTACGCCGCGCTCTCGGCTGCCACCTTTGGTGACGCCTGGCGCCTGTTGCTGCAGTACCCGGCGCTGCTCGGCACCTACTTCGACCTGCAACTGCGGGTCGAGGGCGGCCTGGCCTGGGTCAGCGCCGGCGACTACCGCGACGCCGCCGAACTGGAGGTGTTCAACGTGGAGATGTGCCTGGCCTCGCTCAAGCTGATCGGCGACGAGCTGCTCGGCCAGCCGCTGCCGCTGGCGCGCGCCGAGTTCAGTTACGCCGAGCCGCATTACGTGGAGCGCTACGGCCTGAGCTTCGCCTGCCCGCTGCGCTTCGCGGCCGGGCGCAATGCCTTCGCCTTTCCCGCCGAGCTGCTGGCTCGGCGCCTGCCGCTGGCCGACCCGGTGACCCACTGCGAGGTGGTCGAGCGCTGCCGCCGACAGAACGCCGAGTTCACCAGTCGCCAGGCCTGGCTGGAGCGGGTGCGCCAGCTGCTTGCCGCCCAGCTGGCCGAACCGCCCGGGCTGGAGAACCTGGCGCAGCAGCTGCACTGCTCACCGCGCACCCTGCGCCGCCACCTGCAGGAGCTGGGCACCAGCTACCAGGGCCTGCTCGACGAACTGCGCTTCGAGCGCGCCAAGACCCTGCTCGGCCAGCAGGGCTGGCCGGTGTACCGCATCGCCGAGGTGCTCGGCTTCAGCGAGACCGCCAGCTTCCGTCATGCCTTCCAGCGCTGGAGCGGCGTGCCGCCGAGTCGCTTTCGTGCGTAGCGCCGATGGCATTCGATCGAGCGTAGGGTGGATGACGCTCTATCCATCCACCAGGGCCGTCCGGGGAAGAGAGCGCCATGCACGGAAATCAATCGGGGCAGATGGCGGTGCGCACGGCGCACCCTGCGGCGTCGCCGTCGCTACGCGGCGTTAGAAATCGCTCCCGGCAATTTTTTTGGCCACTTCGATCCCCTTTTGGCCATTGCCAGCGTTTTCCGCCGGGGCGCTGCGGGCGAACAATTGCGGCACAACGACAAGCCTGGAGCCGCTTCGCATGCTCACCTACTACAGCGACGACCATCACCTGCACCACGGCAAGTGCGAGCTGATCGACGGGCAGCTGATGCCCTGCTTCGAGAAGCCGCAGCGCGCCGACCATATCCTGCAACGGGTAAAGGATCGCCGGCTGGGCGAAATCCGCGCGCCCAAGGATTTCGGCCTGGCGCCCATCGAGCGCATCCACAGCAAGGCCTACCTCGATTTCTTTCAGGGTGCCTGGGCGCGCTGGCAGGCGCAGGGCGGCCAGGGCGACCTGCTGCCCTTCACCTGGCCGGCGCGCACGCTACGGCGGATGATCCCCAACGACCTGCACGGCCAACTCGGCTACTACAGCTTCGACGGCGGCGCGCCGATCACTGCCGGCACCTGGCAGGCGGCCTACAGCGCCGCGCAGGTGGCGCTCAGCGCTCAGCGGGAAATCGCCAACGGCGCGCGTGGCGCCTTCGCCCTGTGCCGGCCGCCAGGCCACCACGCCGCCGGCGACCTGATGGGCGGCTACTGCTACCTGAACAACGCCGCCATCGCCGCCCAGGCCTTCCTCGATCAGGGGCGCAGCAAGGTGGCCATCCTTGATGTCGACTACCACCACGGCAACGGCACCCAGGACATCTTCTACCGCCGCGGCGACGTGCTGTTCGCCTCGATCCACGGCGACCCGGCCGAGGAGTTCCCGTTCTTTCTCGGCTATGCCGACGAGCACGGCGAGGGGGCCGGCGAGGGCTGCAACTTCAACTACCCGCTGCCCATGGGCAGTTCCTGGGAAGTGTGGAATGCCGCGCTGGAGCAGGCCTGCCGGCGCATCGCCGAATACGGCGCCGAGGTGCTGGTGGTGTCGCTGGGCGTGGACACCTATATGGAAGACCCGATCTCGCAGTTCAAGCTGGACAGCCCGGACTACCTGGCCATGGGCCGGCGCATCGCCGCGCTGGGCCTGCCGACGCTTTTCGTCATGGAAGGCGGCTACGCGGTGGAGGCCATCGGCGTCAACGCGGTCAATGTGCTGGAAGGCTTCGAGGGCGCCTGAATGGCGCCTCGTCTGCGGTCAAGAACCTGCCAAACAAGAGCAACATTTCAGGGGTGAGAAACGATGAAAGCCATCAAACAGATGCTCGGCGCCGCCCTGTGCGGCGCCATCCTGCTCAGCGGCGCGGTGCAGGCCAAGGAGCTGCGCGTGTACAACTGGGCCGACTACATCCTCCCGGAGGTGCCCAAGGACTTCCAGAAACAGTCCGGCGTGCAGATCACCTGGGACACCTTCGAGACCAACGAGGCGCTGGAGGCCAAGCTGCTCACCGGTAACTCCGGCTACGACCTGGTGATCCCGTCCAACCAGTTCCTCGAAACCCAGATCAAGGCCGGCGTATTCGCCCCGCTGGACAAGTCCAAGCTGCCCAACTGGAAGAACCTCGACCCGGTGCTGCTCGGCCTGCTGGAGAAGAACGACCCGGGCAACCAGTACGGCGTGCCCTACATGTACGGCACCGTGCTGCTCGGCTACAACCCGGACAAGGTCAAGGCCGCGCTCGGCGAAGACGCCCCGGTCAACAGCTGGGATCTGGTGTTCAAGCCCGAGTACATGGAGAAGCTGAAATCCTGCGGCGTGGCCATGCTCGACTCGCCCACCGAGATCATCCCCATCGCCTTGCACTACCTGGGCCTGGACCCCAACAGCGCCAACCCGGCCGACTACGACAAGGTCACCGAGCTGCTGCTCAAGGTGCGCCCCTACGTGGCCTACTTCCATTCGGCCAAGTACATGACCGACATCGCCAACGGCGACATCTGCGTGGCCATCGGCTATTCCGGCAGCTTCTACCAGTTCGCCAACCGCGCCAAGGAAGCCGGCAACGGCGTGGTGATCAACTGGCGCCTGCCCAAGGAAGGCGCGCCGATCTGGTTCGACACCTGGGCCATCCCCAAGAGCGCGCAGAACGTCGACGAGGCCCATGCCTTTATCAATCACCTGCTCGAGCCCCAGGTGATCGCGCCGATTAGCGATTTCCTCGGCTACCCCAACCCCAACGTGCCGGGCATGCAGCTGGTGGGCGCGGAAATCGCGAACGACCATGACCTGACGCCGACGCCGGAGCTGCAGAAGTCGCTGTACGTGGTGCAGCCGCTGCCGCAGAAGATCGAGCGCGTGCGCACGCGCGCCTGGACCTCGATCAAGTCGGGCAAATGAACGGCGGCCGGGCGGGTCGCTGGCGGGCGTTCAGGCCGGGCGGTTGAAGCGTCGCCGGTAGGTGCCCGGCGACAGGCCGACGCGTTCCTTGAACAGGCGGCGGAAGGAACTGCCGTCCTCGTAGCCGACCTGCTGGGTGATGCGCTCGAAGTTCTCCTGGCTGGCTTCCAGCAGGTGCTTGGCCCGCTCCAGCCGTAGGTTCTGCAGGTACTGCACCGGCGTCTGCCCGGTGGCGTCCTTGAAGCGGCGGATCAGATGGCGCGGGCTCAGGGCGAAGCGCGCGGCGACCTCGTCGAGGGCAATGCGCTCGGCACTGTGCTTCTCCAGCCAGATCTGCACCCTGAGCACCTCGGCGTCCTGGTGCGCCTTGTTGAACGAGGCGCTCATGTAGGGCGTCTGCAGGCGCTCGGCGCTGTCGACCAGGAGCTTCTTCGAGCACTCGATGGCCAGCTGCGGCGAGGCGAAGCGGCGGATGATGTGCAGCAGCAGGTCGCTGCCGGTGGTCGAGCCGGCCGAGCACAGCAGCTGGCCGTCGTCGGTGACGCTACGCTCGGTCTGCAGCTGCACCCGCGGAAAGCGCCGGGCGAACTGCTCGCTGAAGATCCAGTGGGTGGTGGCGCGGCGTCCGTCGAGCAGGCCGGCCTGGGCGGTGACGAAGGCGCCGGTGCACATGCTGGCGATGTAGCTGCCCTGCGCATGGCGCTCGCGCAGCCAGGCGCTCAGCGGCTCCAGGGCCGGCAGCACGCCGAGTATGTTGAACATGAAGCCGGGCACTATCACCAGATCGCTGTGCGGCACCTCGCCCAGCGCCCGCTGCGGGGTCAGGCGCAGGCCGCCGGTGCACTCGACCGGGGCGCCGTCGAGGGAGGCGCTGTACACCTCGAACGGGGTCGCCGCCGGGTCGCCGGTGAGAAAGCGCTGCAGCACGTTGGCGCATTCGAGAAACTCCAGCGCCGCCGAGACGCTGGTGGCCGAGCAGCGCTCGGCCATCACCACCGTGACCTTCATCCTTCCCGCCCCGCTGGCGGAATTATCCGCCTGTTATTGGTCGTTTTTGCCCATGGTGAGGCGCCGCCGCGCTTCCTAGCATGGCCTCACCCGGGCGCACTGGCGGCCCGCGACCCATCAGGCAGGAGAATAGCGGCGATGAAACATACAGCCTACCGGCTCTTCAAAAAACCCTTTTTCGGACGTTTCATGAAGCCCTGGCGCTGGCCCGAGCAGGTCGATGCAGCACGTTGACAGCGCCTGGCGCTGACCAGCGAATCGGGGGCCAACCTGGCCGCGCTGCTGGGCGAGGCGCGCGCGGGGCAGGTGCGCGGCGCGGTGCTGCTGTGTCACCCGATGGGCACCGCGGCCAAGGGCTTCTGGCTCAAGCACGGGCATGCCGAGCTGCTGCGCGCGGCCGGTTATCACGTGATGCTGTTCGACCTCAACGGCTTCGGCGAGAGCAGTTCCACCACCATGGACTACCCGCTCGACGTGCTCGCCGCCGGCCAGGCGCTGCAGGCGCGCTTCCCGGACCTGCCGGTGGCGCTGCTCGGCGCCTCGATGGGCGCGGCCATGGGCCTGTGCGCCCTGGCGCTGGCGCAGCATCCGTTCAAGGCGGCGGTGCTGGAGTCGGCCTTCCCCACCCTGCTGCACTTCTGGCGGCCCTATCCGCTGCCGCGCCTGGGCATCCAGCTCAGCCGCCTGCTCTATCCGGCCGGCGAGCGGCGCCTGCGCCCGCTGCATGCCGCGCGGCGCCTGGTCGGCCGCCCGCCGCTGCTGCTGATCTACGGCGAGGAAGATCGCCACACTCCGCTCGCGGACGGCCAGCAACTGTACGCAGCGCTGACCGCCACCACCCATTGCGAGTTCTGGCAGGTGCCGGGCGCCGAGCATACCCTGGCCTATGTCGCCCAGCCGGAGGCCTATGCCCGGCGGGTGCTGGAGTTCCTGGACGGCCGGTTGGGTGTCGCGGCATTGTCGCCATCCGGCCGCACCGGAACGCTATGACGCGGGGTGTCGAGCATTCCGGTCGCCCGCGGTGCGCACGGCCTAGGCGGCCCCGCGACACCCTACGGATGGACCGCGGCCCCGCAGGGTGCGCCGTGCGCACCGGGCATCCGACTCTCCCCGCGCCCTACATGGCCAGACCACCCTCCAGCTTGCGCCACAGCAGCCTGACCGCCGCCTTACGCACCAGGGCGCAGCGGTACAGGCGGATCTCCAGCGGCGCCTGCCAGTGCTCGCCGCCACAGATGGCCAGCTCGCCGCGGGCCAGCTCGGCGGTCACCGACAGCCGCGGCACCCAGGCCACGCCCATGCCTTGCAGGGCCATGCTCTTGAGGCTGTCGGCCATGGCCGTTTCGTACACCGTGGTCGAACGCAGCGCGCGCTGGCGCAGCAGCAAGTTGACCGAGCGGCCAAGGAAGGCGCCGGCGCTGTAGGCCAACAGCGGCACGCTCTGCCCGTCGTCGAGGTCGTACAGCGGCGCGCCGGCCTCGTCCACCGCACATACCGGCAGCATCGAGGTGCTGCCCAGGTGCAGCGAGGGGAAGATCTGCGGGTCCATCTGCAGCGCGGCGTCCGGGTCGTAGTAGGCGAGGATCAGGTCGCAGGCGCCCTCGCGCAGCGAATGCACCGCCTCGCCGACGTTGGTCGCCACCAGCCGGGTGTTCAGCGGCAGGCCCTCGCGGCGCAGACGGGCGATCCACTCGGGGAAGAAGCCCAGGGTCAGCGAGTGGGCGGCGGCGATCTGCAGCACCTCGCCCTGCTGGCCCTCGATGTTGTGCAGGTGGCGCACCACCTCGCCGAGCTGCTCGACCAGGCTGCGCGCGGTGACCAGGAACAAGCGGCCGGCCTCGGTCAGCTCGATGGGCGTGCAGCTGCGGTCGACCAGGGTCAGGCCGAGCATCGCCTCCAGGCTGCGGATGCGCCGGCTGAACGCCGGCTGGGTGACGAAGCGCTTGTCCGCCGCCTGGGAGAAACTACGGGTGGCGGCCAGGGCGATAAAGTCCTCCAGCCATTTGGTTTCCAGGTTCATCGATTGCGCGGCTTCTCTCGTAATGGACCAGCAGCGGTACACCGGTCGCTGCCTGGCCGCTCGGCGGCTACCGGGTCATCCTGCCTTAAGCGCTAGCCGCGCACCATAGCCTGGCGGCGTGCCCCTTGCCCGCCATTGCCGCTACAATGCCGCCCAAACAACAAGAAGTACCTTGAGGAGCCGAAATCATGGAGAAGTTGCGCCGCGCTTTCCTGCTGGTTGGCCTGGTCCTGGGGTTCACCGCTACGGCGCATGCCGAGCTGCCCGATCACTACCGGATCATCCTGCAGACCGAGAATTTCCCGCCATTCAGCATGGCCCCGGGCAACAAGCGCTTCGCCCGCGGCGATGACATCCAGGGTATCGGCGCCGACACCGTGCGCGACATGTTCCAGCGCGCCGGCATCGCCTACAGCATGACCCTGCGTTCGCCCTGGAGCCGGATCTACGGCGACACCCTGAAGTCGCCGAACCATGGCTTGTTCTCGGTCGTGCGCACTGAGGAGAACCGCGCGCAGTTCAAGTGGGTCGGCCCGCTCGCGCACTACGAACGCGTGCTGCTCAGCGCGGCGGACAACCAGCTGCGGCTCGACAGTCTGGAGCAGGCCAAGGCTTACAGAGTCGGGGTGTACCGCAACGGCGCCCTGAATGCCTACCTGGAAAGCCAGGGGCTGAGCGTCGACAGCGCCCTGAACGAGCAGGACAACCTGCAGCGCCTGCTCAAGGGCGACATCGACCTCTGGGCCACCGCAGAGCCGGCATGGCGCTATTACACCAAGCAGTTGGGTGTGGCCGGGCTGAAGACCGCGCTGACCCTCAACACCGCCGAGCTGTACCTGGCGCTGCACAAGGACACCCCCGACGAGGTGGTCGAGCGCCTGCAGCAGGCGATGAACGAGATCATCGCCGAGGGCTACAGCGGCTGCAGCAAGACCCCCGAGTTCTGCTACCTGATCCGCAACCGGGCGATCCCGAGCGGTTCCTAGCCGCCCTGCCGCAGAGCCAGCGCGAGCCGTGGCAACGGCTCGCGCCGAGCGGCCCCGAGGGCCTCGCCAGTTCAAACCCGCATGACCCTGCCGGTTCACGCCTCCCGGCGTCATCGCCGCATTGGGCCGCGCGTCACTTGCCTCATCCGCCCTGCGCCGGTCGAACTCCCTGGCCCGGATGCAATTCGGGGAATGGCCTGCCTCCCGGTCCCGGATCAGCTCCGGGCTACACGTCCGAATAGGTAAGGACGTCACGCCTGAATTATGCCGATTGTGCATAGGGCAGCAAGCAACGGCATTGGTCGGGATAGGGGCTGAGCCCATAGTCTATGGGCATCGCGGCGTTCGCCGTACTTCCCAAGAGCCATCACTATCATGTCCTCTGCTGCATCTGTTCGCGTCGAAAAAGACCTGCTCGGCACCCTCGAAGTCCCTGCCGATGCCTATTACGGCATCCAGACCCTGCGCGCGGTGCAGAACTTCCGCCTGTCCGGCGTGCCGCTGTCGCACTACCCGAAACTGGTGATCGGCCTGGCCATGGTCAAGCAGGCCTCGGCCGACGCCAACCGCGAGCTGGGCCACCTGTCCGCCGCCAAGCACACGGCGATCAGCACCGCCTGCGCGCGCATCATCCAGGGCGAGTTCCACGAGCAGTTCGTGGTCGACATGATCCAGGGCGGCGCCGGCACCTCGACCAATATGAACGCGAATGAAGTCATCGCGAACATTGCGTTGGAAGCCATGGGCCATGAGAAGGGCCAGTACCAGCACCTGCACCCGAACAACGACGTGAACATGGCGCAGTCGACCAACGACGCCTACCCGACCGCCATCCGCCTCGGCCTGCTGCTCGGCCACGACAGCCTGCTCAGCGCGCTGGACAAGCTGATCCAGTCCTTCGCCGCCAAGGGCCTGGAATTCGGCCACGTGTTGAAGATGGGCCGCACCCAGCTGCAGGATGCCGTACCGATGACCCTCGGCCAGGAATTCCGCGCCTTCGCCACGACTCTCGGCGAAGACCTGCAGCACCTGAAGCTGCTCGCCCCGACCCTGCTCACCGAGGTCAACCTGGGCGGCACCGCGATCGGCACCGGGATCAACGCCGACCCGGCCTACCAGGCCCTGGCGGTCAAGCGCCTGGCAGTGATCAGCGGCCATCCGCTGATTCCGGCCGCCGACCTGATCGAGGCCACCAGCGACATGGGCGCCTTCGTGCTGTTCTCCGGCATGCTCAAGCGCACCGCGGTCAAGCTGTCGAAGATCTGCAACGACCTGCGCCTGCTCTCCAGCGGCCCGCGCACCGGGATCAACGAGATCAACCTGCCGGCGCGTCAGCCGGGCAGCTCGATCATGCCGGGCAAAGTCAACCCGGTGATCCCCGAGGCGGTCAACCAGGTGGCCTTCGAGGTGATCGGCAACGACCTGGCGCTGACCATGGCGGCCGAGGGCGGCCAGTTGCAGCTCAACGTGATGGAGCCCCTGATCGCCTACAAGATCTTCGACTCGATCCGCCTGCTGACCCGCGCCATGGACATGCTGCGCGAGCTGTGCATCGACGGCATCACCGCCAACGAGGCGCACTGCCGTGCGCTGATGGAGAACTCCATCGGCCTGATCACCGCGCTCAACCCCTATATCGGCTACGAGAACGCCACCCGCATCGCCAAGGTCGCCCTGGAAAGCGGGCGCGGCGTGCTGGAGCTGGTGCGTGAGGAGCAACTGCTGGACGAGGCCACCCTGGCCGACATCCTGCGTCCCGAGAACATGATCGCCCCGCGCCTGGTTCCGCTGCAGGGCTGATCCACCGAGCACCATCCGCGCCGCCCTCCTTCGAGTGCGGCGCGTTGCTTTCCGCCCTAGCCTGCCGGGCGGCACCGCTCAAGGCCGCGCAGACGGCCCCACAAAAATGACAATCCGGGTGATAACCATGAGTCAGAGCAATACCGCTTCCCTCTCCCTCCTTGCGCGCGTGCCGCTGTGGCAGCAGATCTCGTCGGCCTGGCCCTCGGCGTCGCCGTCGGCATGCTGTTCAAGGGCGGCGCCCAGGCGCTGGCGCCGATCGGCGCGCTGTTTCTCAACGCGATCAAGATGCTCATCGTGCCGCTGGTGTTCGTCTCCCTGGTGGCCGGCATCACCGCCATGAGCGATAGCGCCAAGCTCGGCCGCATCAGCGTCAAGACCATCGCCATCTACCTGATCACCACCGCCTTCGCGGTGAGCATCGGCCTGGCGTTCGGCGCCCTGTTCAGCCCCGGCGAGGGCATGCACATGGTCGCCAGCGGCAGCGAGGAGGCCAAGCAGGCGCCCTCGCTGGTGCAGATCCTGGTGGGCCTGGTGCCGACCAACCCGGTCACCGCCTTCGCCGAGGGCAACATCCTGCAGATCATCGTGTTCGCCATCGCCCTGGGCGTGAGCATGAATCTGATCGGCGACAAGGCCGCCCCGGCGGTCAAGCTGTTCGACAGCCTGGCCGAGGTGTTTTACAAGCTCACCGACCTGGTGATGCGCCTGGCGCCCATCGGCGTGTTCGCGCTGATCGCCGGCGTGGTCGCCGCCCACGGCATCGAGGTGCTGCTGCCGCTGGCGAGCGTGATCGGGGTGATCTACCTGGCCAGCATCGCCCACATGCTGCTGGTCTACGGCGGCCTGATCGGCGGTCTGGCCCGTCTCAGCCCGCTGCGCTTCTTCCAGGGCATCGCCCCGGCGCTGGCCGTGGCCTTCAGCACCTCGAGCAGCGCCGGCACCCTGCCGGTGTCCATCGAATGCGCGCGCAAGAACCTCGGCGTGTCGCAAGGCGTGGCCGGCTTCGTGCTGCCGGTGGGCGCCACCATCAACATGGACGGCACCGCCATCTACCAGGGCGTGCTGGCGTTGTTCATCGCCCAGGCCTTCGGCATCGACCTGAATGCCGGCCAGTACCTGATGATCATCCTCACCGCCACCCTGGCCTCCATCGGCACCGCCGGCGTGCCCGGCGCCGGCCTGATCATGCTCGGTCTGGTGCTGACCTCGGTCGGCCTGCCGTTGGAAGGCGTGGCGCTGATCGCCGGCATCGACCGCATCCTCGACATGGCGCGTACCACGGTCAACGTCGCCGGCGACCTGATGACCACCACCCTGGTGGGCAGCAGCGAGCAGGAGTTGGATCGCGAGATCTACAACAGCGACAACGCGCAGTAACAGCAATGCCAGTGGCTACGGCGACTGATTGTCTACCGACATCAGCCCCTGGTCCGGTTACAGCAGGCGGCAGCAGGCAACCCCTGAGCCCCTGGCACCGAACAGCCCGCCTGGTCAGCGTTGTGACGACGTCCTATGTCGGCACACATCCCTTCGCCACCGCGCTGACCAAGCGGGCTTCCTTATAGCAACTCCCGTGACATCGCCGGCAGTGCCTTACAAGGGCGGCCGGCGATGCACTCCTGACAACAATAAAAAGGGAGAAAACCCATGTTGCAGCTTCTTCATCACCTCTGGAACAAATGTGGCAACGGCCTGGCGGTTCTGCTGTTGGGCCTGCTGTTCAGCCCCCTGAGTCAGGCTGCCTTGCCGCCCGATTACAAGATGGTGCTGCTGACGGAAAACTTCCCGCCCTTCAACATGGCCGAGCACGGCAAGAACTTTGCCCGTGATGCGCAGATCCGGGGCATCAGTGCCGACACCGTGCGCGAGATGTTCAAGCGTGCCGGCATCGACTACAGCCTGACTCTGCGCTTCCCCTGGGATCGCATTTACCAACGGACCATGACCACGGCCAACCACGGCCTGTTCTCCACCTCCATGAGCGAGGCGCGCAAGCCGCTGTTCAAGTGGGTCGGGCCTATCGCCCAGTACCAGAGCGTGCTGGTCGGTCTCAAGGACAGCCACCCGCAACTGAGCACCCTGGAACAGGCGAAGGCCTACCGCATCGGCGCCTACCAGAGCGCGGCGGTCAGCCAGCACCTGGAGCGCCTGGGCTTCACCCTGCATAACGCCCTGCGAGACCAGGAAAATATCCGCAAGCTGCAACGCGGGCAGATCGACCTGTGGGCTACTTCCGATCCAGTGTGGCGCGTCTATGCCAAAGAGCAGGGTGCCGATGATCTGCAAACAGTGCTCAGCTTGGAAACCTCGCAGCTTTACCTGGCGCTGAACAAGGACACCCCCGACGAAGTGGTCGAGCGCCTGCAGGCGGCGCTGGAACAGATGCGCAGCGAAGGCTACGGCAGCTGCGCGACAAACCCCGAGCTGTGTTGAGCAACCGCGCCTGGCGGCTATAGCCGCAGCGAGAAGGAGCTGGATCGCGAGATCTACAACAGCGACAACGCCGCCTGAGTAACGACTTTCATAGGAGGCCTCACCAGCCTCTCCACTCTGGGACGGCTTCGGCCGTCTTTTTTTGCCTGCGAATCAGCGGCGTAGGGTGTCGCGGGGCCGCCTAGGCCGTGAGCACCGCCTGCCCACGGAGCCAGGCCCTACAACCGCCAGGCCTGCCTGAGCCGCCGCAGGGCCTCGGCTATCTGCTCCTCGGGCACCGCCGCGAAGCCCAGCACCAGACCGGCGCGTTCGTCCTCGGCCGTCTCGCTGCCGGGCAGCCAGTAGTCGCTCAGACCGTTCATCTCGACGCCGGCTGCATGGGCGGCGCCGATCAACTCGTGCTCCCGGGCGAGCGTCTCGACCCTGATGCTCAGGTGCAGGCCGGCATCCACCGCGGGCAGCGGCGAGCACCCAGGAATCGGCGCTGGCCACGCCGCGAGCAAGGCGTCGCGCCGGCTGCGCGCGGCCTGGCGCATGCGCCGCACATGGCGCTGGAAGTGCCCGGCGGCGATGAACTCGGCCATCACCGCTTGGGTGCCGATTTCCGTATGGCGCATGTCCAGCGCCAGGCGCCGGGCGAAGGCCTCGGCCAGCGCTGGCGGCAGCACCAGATAACCCAGGCGCAGCGCCGGGAAGGCGAGCTTGCCGAAGGTGCCGACGTAGATCACCCGCTGCTGCCGATCCAGCGCCGCCAGGGGCGCCAGCGGCGTGCCGGCGTAGCGGTACTCGCCATCATAGTCGTCCTCGATTATCCAGCCGTCCTCGCGCTCGGCCCACTCCAGCAGGGCCAGGCGTCGGGACAGCGACAGGGTTACCCCGGTGGGGTACTGGTGCGCGGGGGTGACATAGGCCAGCCGGCAGTTTTCCAGGCGCTGCAGCGCGGCGACGTCCAGGCCGTCATGGTCCACCGGCATCCCGCACAGCTGCGCGCCGGCCACGGCGAAGGCATGACCGGCGGCGCGGTAGCCGGGGTTCTCCACCGCCACACGGTCGCCGGGCTGGATCAGCAGCTGAGCGCAGAGGCTGATGCCCTGCTGCGAACCGCAGGTGATCAGCACCTGTTGCGCATCGCAGGCCAGGCCGCGGCTGCTGCGCAGGTAGGCCGCGATCAGCCTGCGCAGTTCCGGGTCGCCGGCCGGGTCGCCATAACCCAGCCGTGCCGGCGCCGGCTTGCGCCAGAAGCCTGCCTGCAATCGCGCCCAGGTGTCGAAGGGGAACAGGTCGAAGGCCGGCACGCCGATGCGGAAGGCGCGCGGCGCGCCGCTCGGTGGCGACGGCAGGTGGTGCGTGTGCAGGCGCTGCAAGGGCAGGCTGGGGGCGGGCCGGCTTGCGACGGACGGCAGCACGGGACGGGAGCAGGCCAGTTCCGCCACATAGGTGCCGTCGCCCACGCGCCCGGCCACATAGCCCTCGGCATACAGCTGGTCCAGCGCCCGGGTCACGGTATTGCGCGAGATGCCGAGCAGCGTCGCCAGTTCGCGGCTGGCGGGCAGGCGCGTACCACTACCCAGGCGACCATCGAGGATGGGTTCGCGCAGGGCCTGGTAGAGCTGGCGCGCCAGGCCATGACCAGGTTCGAGGCGGATGCCGGACAGATCGAATGGCAGCGCGGGTTTGCTGGCCATGCGGGCTCCAATTGGCTCTACGAAATTGCTCATGATTGGATCTTACATCGAGCCAATATCCTGCCTAGCATGGCTTCAACACGTCAGGAGACGCCACCATGTACATCCCCGCCGCCTTCCGCCAGGACGATCTGGCCCAGCTCCATCAGCAAATCGAGGCCAGCGGCCTGGCCTTGCTCACCAGCAGCGGCGCCCAGGGCCTGCAGGCCAGCCATCTGCCGCTGCTGCTGGAGCCGGGCGAGGGCGAGTTCGGTACCCTCTACGGCCATTTCGCCCGCGCCAATGGGCACTGGCGTGACCTGGCCGGCGGCGCCGAGGCGCTGGCGCTGTTCAGCGGACCGGACAGCTATGTGCATCCCGGCTGGTATCCGGCCAAGGCCGAGCACGGCAAGGTGGTACCGACCTGGAACTATATCGCCGTGCATGCCTGGGGTCGGGCCGAGGTATTCGACGAGCCCGAGCGCCTGCTGCAACTGGTCAGCCGTCTGAGCGAGCGCCACGAACAGGGCCGCGTGCAGCCCTGGGCGGTGAGCGCCGCGCCGCGCGAGTACATCGACGCCATGCTGCGCGCCATCGTCGGCTTCGCCCTGCCGATCCGCCGCATCGAGGGCAAGTGGAAGCTTAGCCAGAACCGCTCGGCGGCCGACCGGGCCGGGGTGCGCGAAGGTCTGGCCGCCTCGGCGAGCCCGCGTGAGCACGAACTGGCCGAGCGGATGTAGCGCCGCATCAGGCGCCGTCGCGAAGGTGGCTGAGGATCTGCCGGTTGAGTGCCTGCAGGCGGCTCTCGGTATCGCCTGTCGCATTTTGCTGGAGCTGTCGGGCGCACAGGTTGAGGGCGCTGAGCAGCAGCAGTTCCTGCCCGCGGGCATGGGGATAGCGGCGGCCGTTGCTGGCAATCTCCCCTTCGAGCAGGGCCATGGCCTGCTGCAGCAACTGTTCCTCGCCGGCCGGCGTCCTGATCGCGTAGTCGCGGCCGAACAGGTGCAGGACGCGCACGCCCTCGCGGCTCATGCCTGGACGCGGCCGTCGTTGACGCGCTGTACCAGCGCCTGCAGGCGGGCTGCGGCAAGGCTCTGCTGCTCTTCCTGTTCGAGCACCTGCAGTTGCAGGGCGTCGTTGTCTTCGCCGGCCTTGGTCAGGCTGGCGCGTAGCTGCTGGTTGTCGCGGCTGAGCTGCTGGTTCTGCTGCAGCAGTTCGGCGACCAGGCGTTCGAGTTGTTCGAGGGTGCTATCGAGCATGGCAAAGGACTTCGGCTATGGAAGGGGGGCGCGCACCATAGACAAAAGTGCCCGCTACAGCCACAGCAGACAAAAAATATCTCTTTAAATTCAGCTGTTTAATAAAAGTCATTCCATCTCGAACAGCCCGTCGCGCAACTGCGCGCCGGCCAGGCGCTGGCGGATGTCGTCGTCGATGCGCGCATCGTCCGGGGCGTAGAGCATCAGCTGGCGGTAGGCGTTGACCCGGTTGATCTCATGGCCCAGGTACTGCCAGACCACGCGGGTACAGGCCGGAGTGCGCCGGTCGCCGCTGGATACGCCGGTCTTGATCCCGTTGAGCCGGGTGATGCGGCTCTTGAAGCTGGGAATCAGGATGGTCTGGCTCATCTCGTTGCCGGTCAGCGACTCGTAGTCGACCAGAAACAGGCGGTCCTGCAGATAGAAGGCCGCACCCAGGTAGCGGCAGCGCACCCAGTCCTCGGCATCGCCGCGGGTGCGCTCCTGGCGCTCCTGCCGTTCGTGGCGCTCGAGCAGGTAGTTGCCGCGCTCCTCGCGCAGGTGCACCAGCGACAGCAGCACCTGGCCCGGCACCGACATGCAGTTGGAATACTCGAAGTAGTAGCCGCAGTAGCGTTGCAGCGAACTGGCCTGTTGGCGCAGCGGCGCGAACAGCTCCAGCAGCGGGTCGCTGCCGACCTGCGCCTGGGCATCGGGCCCGCGCGCGCCGACCAGGCGGGCGAACTGCTCGGCCGGCAGCGCCAGTTCGTACGGCTCGACGCCGAAGAAGTCGCAGATGCGCTTGAGGTTGTGCGCGGTGGGCCGGCTCTGCCCGGCCAGGTAGCGGTTGAACTGGGCGCGGTTGAGCGCCAGCTTGCGGCAGACCTCGGCGATCGAGCGGTAGTGGCTGCACAGCAGTTTCAGGTTGGCGCCGAGGGCATCGGACATATGGTCGTTCCAGCTGACGCGAATGACGCGATTCTAGCATCAACTCGCGTCAGTTCGCCTCGACCCGCGAAATTGTCGCGGACACCTCTATCGCCAACCATTCGCCAACCGCCCGGCGGGGCGCATTCCTATCCAGAACAACAAGAGAGAAAGCCTCCCATGCTCGATCTTCTCAACGACCTTATCTGGAGCAAGCTGCTGATCGTGATGCTGATCGGTCTCGGCCTGTTCTTCACCGTCGCCTCGCGCTTCGTCCAGTTCCGTTACTTCGGCAGCATGTTCCGCATCTTCGCCGAGGCGTTCCAGCGTCAGCCCGGCCAGCTCAGTTCGTTCCAGGCGCTGATGCTGTCGGTGGCCGGCCGCGTCGGCGCCGGCAACATCGCCGGTGTGTCGGTGGCAATCATGCTCGGTGGCCCCGGCGCAATCTTCTGGATGTGGGTCGTGGCCCTGGTCGGCATGGCCACCAGCTACTTCGAGTGCTCCCTGGCCCAGCTGTACAAGCGCCGCGAGCCCGACGGCAGCTACCGTGGCGGCCCGGCCTTCTATATCCAGCACGGCCTCGGCCAGCGCTGGCTGGGCATCGTGGTGTCGATCTTGCTGCTGGTGACCTTCGGCTTCGGCTTCAACGCCGTGCAGTCCTTCACCGTGGCCAGCTCGCTGCACGACACCTTCGGCGTGCCGACCCTGGTCAGCGGCGTGGCCCTGACCGCGGTGATCGGCCTGATCATCTTCGGCGGCATCCAGCGCATCGCCAAGTTCGCCGACGTGCTGGTGCCGGTGATGGCCTTCTCCTACCTGGCCATGGCCCTGCTGGTGATCGGCCTGAACCTGGCGGAAGTGCCGGCGGTGTTCGCCCTGATCTTCAACAGCGCCTTCGGCCTCGAGCCGGCCTTCGCCGGCGGCATCGGCGCGGCGATCCTCATGGGCGTCAAGCGCGGCCTGTTCTCCAACGAGGCGGGCCTGGGCAGCGCGCCGAACGTGGCCGCGGTGGCCGAAGTCAAGCACCCGGCCGCGCAGGGCATCGTGCAGTCGCTCAGCGTGTTCATCGACACCCTGATCCTGTGCAGCTGCACCGCGCTGATCATCCTGCTGTCCGGCGTCTACCAGCCGGGCATGGAACAGGCCGGCGTGGTCCTGACCCAGAGCGCCGTGGCCGCCGTGGTTGGCGAGTGGGGCCGGGTATTCGTCAGCCTGGCGCTGCTGCTGTTCGTCTTCACCACCCTGATCTACAACTACTACCTCGGCGAGAACGCCCTGGGCTTCTTCAGCGAGAAACGCGGCCCGGTGATGGTCTACCGCGTGCTGGTGGTCGGCCTGGTGTTGTGGGGTTCGGTGCAGGACCTGGGCACCGTGTTCGCCTTCGCCGACGTGACCATGGGCCTGTTGGCCATCGCCAACCTGGTGGCCCTGGCGCTGCTGTTCAAGGTCGGCCTGCGCCTGATGCGCGACTACGACAGCCAGATCAAGGCTGGTGTAGAGTCCCCGGTATTCGACGCCAGGCAGTTCGCCGATCTGGACCTCGATCCGGCGGTGTGGGGCGGTCAGGCGGTCAAGCCGACGGCCGTCGATCAGGCCGAGATCGGCGACCGCGTATACCAGCGCTGAGCTGACCCATATGTGGAAGGAGGGGGCTCAGGCCCCCTTTCTTTTGCCCATGATTTGCGAGGAGAGCCCATGGCGACCCCAGAAAAGCTGCTGGTGCTTTACACCGGCGGCACCATCGGCATGCAGATGAGCGCGGACGGCCTGGCCCCGGCCTCCGGCTTCGAGGCGCGGATGCGCGCGCAGCAGGCCGGCGAGAATGCCGGCGAGCTGCCGCAGTGGACGTTTCGCGAGCTGCTGCCGCTGCTCGACAGCGCCAACATGAACCCCGGCCACTGGCTGGCCCTGCGCGACGTCATAGTCGCGGCGGTCGAGGCCGATGGCCACGACGCCGTGCTGGTGCTGCACGGCACCGACACCCTGGCCTACAGCGCCGCGGCGCTGAGCTTTTTGCTGCTCGGCCTGCAGGTGCCGGTGCTGCTGACCGGCGCCATGCAGCCGGCCGGTGTGCCCGGCGGCGATGCCTGGCCCAACCTGTTCGGCGCCATGCGTGCGCTGCAGCGCGGTGTGGCGCCGGGCGTGCACCTGTACTTCAATGGCCAGCTGCTGCATGGTGCGCGCTGCTCCAAGCTGCGCAGCGACGCCTTCGACGCCTTCCAGGTGCTGCCGCGCCGGCGCCGCGCCGAGCATGCCGCCATCGATGCGCGCATCGACTATCGCCAGGTGCGCCGGGCGGTGAACCTGGCCGTGCTGCCGCTGCATCCGGCGCTGCAGGCGTCGCATCTGCGCGCCCTGCTGGGCAGCGGCGTGCAGGGCTTGCTGCTGGAATGCTACGGCAGTGGCACCGGCCCGGCCGGCGATGTCGAGCTGATGGCCGCCCTGAACGAGGCGCACGCACGTGGCGTGGTGCTGGCGGCGATCAGCCAGTGTCCGCAGGGGCATGTCGAGTTCGGCGTATATGCCGCCGGCAGCCGCCTGGCCGAGGCCGGCCTGGTGTCCTGTGGCGGCATGACCCGCGAAGCGGCGCTGGGCAAGTTGTTCGCCCTGCTCGGCGCCGGGTTGACGCAGGCCGAGGTGGAACACTGGCTGGCGCGCGATCTCTGTGGTGAGATGAACGACTGAATCCTCACGTCCAGCAGGAGGCAAGCCATGAGTGTCGAGATCCGTCCCGTCGGTGCCGCCGATCACGAGGCCTGGCTGCCGCTGTGGCAGGGCTACCAGCGCTTCTACATGACCGATATCCCGGCCGAGACCAGCGCCGTCACCTGGCAGCGCTTTCTCGATCCGGCCGAGCCGATGGGCGCGGCGCTGGCCTGGCAGGGTGACGAAGCGGTCGGCCTGGTGCACTGGGTGATGCACCGCTCGACCTGGACGGTCGGCGACTACTGCTACCTGCAGGACCTGTTCGTCGCCAAGGGCCAGCGCAGCGCTGGTGTCGGCCGCCAGCTGATCCAGCACGTCTACGAGCGGGCGCGCGCGGCCGGCTGCGCGCGGGTGCATTGGCTGACCCACGAGAGCAACAGCCAGGCCATGCTGCTCTACGAGCGCATCGGCGAGCGCTCCGGTTTCGTCCAGTACCGCAAGCTGCTTTAGGGGGCGGCGCTTTTTCCTCCCGCCGGGCGCTGCTTGGCTGGATCGGCAAGGCGCGATCGTTTCCGCACCCCATCCCAGGCGCAGCAATGCCCAACGGCTCTGACGTGCGTTCGTTGGGCTTGGCACTGCGTGGCGGCAACCTAAAGGCCCAGGCTGCTCCTCACCGCGGGCAGTGGCTGTCCGCCGTCGACGGTGGTCACGCCCGCGAGCCAGCCGTCCAGTACCTGCGGATTGGCCTTGAGCCAGGCCTTGGCGGCGGCCTCCGGTTGCTGCTTGTCGTCGAGGATGGCGGCCATGATCTGATTCTCCATGGCCAGGCTGAACTCCAGATTGTTCAGCAGCCTGCCGACATTGCCGCACTCCTTGGCATAGCCCTTGCGGGTGTGGGTATCCACCACGGCGCTACCGTAGTTGGGGCCAAAGCTGGCGTCGCCGCCGCTGAGGTAACGGATGGCGAACCTGGTGTTCATCGGGTGCGGTTCCCACGCCAGGAACACCAAGGGCTTCTGCGCCTGCACGGCGCGGCGCACCTGTACCAGCATGCCGGCTTCGCTGGATTCCACCAGCTTGAATCCGTCGAGACCGAACTGACCCGCGTCGATCAGTCCCTGGATCAGGAGATTGCCGTCGTTGCCCGGCTCGATGCCGTAGATGCGCTCTTCCAGCTGCTGGCGGAAGCGGCCGATGTCGCTGAAGTCCCTGAGACCGGCGTTGAAGGTGTATTCCGGCACCGCCAGGGTGTACTTGGCGCCCTGCAGGTTGGTGCGAACCCGCTCCACGCTGCCCTTGTCCAGAAAGGGCTTGGCAATCACCTCCATCGAGGGCATCCAGGCACCAAGGTAGGCATCGATATTGCCTTTCTCCATGCCCATGTAGGCCATGGGAATGGAGGTCAGCTGGGTTTGCGGCTTGTAGCCCAGGCCCCTGAGCAGGGTGCTGGCCAGGCCGGTGGTCGCGGCAATATCGGCCCAGCCGACTTCCGCCATACGCACGACCCGGCAAGCGGCCGGTTCGGCCGCCAGGCCGGTGAGCGAGTAACAGGTGAACAGGGACGCAGCGAGCAGGCACAGGACTTTCTTCGACATGATGGACGCTCCTATCGGGCGGCTACGGCAGACATCGGTGGAGTGTTGCGGGGCTCTCGGGCTCCCTCGCCTGCCGAGCATAGGAAGGCCTGAATCCATGACTTGATGGGAAACGACATCTTCTGCCGCTGCCAGCAACGGCGCGCAAGGACGTTGATCTTTTGCGTTGGCAACTCGTCGCTCGACGTCAACTCCGCCGGATAACCCTCCCCTAGATTGGCTTCCGAAGCAGGCCGCCGAGCCGCTCGAACAACACCTGGGAGGAGAACCCCATCATGCAATCCGTCGAAGCCATCAAGCTGCAAACCTCCATCGAAGGCTGGGACCAGCAGGACCCGGAAACCGCCTTCACCCTGCCGTCGCGATATTTCTTCGATGACGCCCTGTTCAGGGCCGAGCGCGACCGCATCTTCATGCACGCCTGGCACGTCGCCGGGCACAAGAACGAGTTCCGCGAGCCGGGTCAGTACGTGGTGGTGGACCTGTTCGACCAGAGCGTGGTGGTGGCGCGTAGCAGGAAGGGCGAGATCCGCGCCTTTCACAACGCCTGCCAGCATCGCGGCAACCGCCTGCTGGAGGGTCGTCGCGGCAACACCGGCGGCGTGGTGCGTTGTGCCTACCATTCCTGGTGCTACGAGATGGATGGCAGCCTGCGTAGCGCGCCACGTTGCGAACGGATGAAGGACTTCGAGCCGCAGCAGTTCAATATCCCGCAGGTACGGGTGGAGGAGCTGGGCGGCTTCATTTATTTCAACCTCGATCCCGGCGCGCCGTCCCTGGCCGAGCTGTTCCCCGGTGCCAACGAGGAGATGCACCGGGTCTTCCCCGACCTCGAGCGGATGCGTCTGATCGAGGAGCAGGACGTGATAGTCCCGGCCAACTGGAAGGTGATCATGGACAACTCCATCGAGGGCTATCACTTCAAGCTGTCCGGACCCTGCCACATCGACCTGGCCAAGCTGATCGACTTCAAGGGCTACCGCCTGACCAAGCGTGACAACTGGTGGACCTACATCGCCCCCGCCAACCTCCAGGCCGGCGAAGCCTACGGGGTGAAACTGCGCGAGGAGCCGAACCCGGACGAGTGCTTCTTCAACATCGGCATGTGGCCGAACAACACCTTCTACACCTTCCCGTTCTCCGAATTCCTCGGCACCTTCATCATGATCCCCCTGGATGCCGAGCGGTCGTTGCTGCGCTTCGGCTACTACAGCGCGAACGAGGAAACGGCAGAGGTCAGCAAGGCCTGCATGCGCTGGATGAACGAGGAGCTGGGACCGGAGGACATCGAGCTCAATATCAGCGTGCAGAAGGGCCTGCATTCCCTCGGCTACGACCAGGGCCGCTACATGATCGACGCCCAGCGCAGCAACGAGAGCGAGCATCTGGTGCACCACTTCCATCGCCTGGTGTTCCAGGGCATCCACGGTGGGGAGCGGGCCTGAGCCCGCTGCTGGAGGATGCGCCATGTCCGCACATGAATTCGACTACCTGATCGTCGGCGCGGGCTCGGCCGGCTGCGTGCTGGCCAACCGCCTGGGCGCCGATCCGCAGGTGAAGGTGCTGGTGTTGGAAGCCGGCCCACTGGACCGGAGCTGGACCATCGACATGCCCTCGGCCGTGGGCATAGTCGTCGGTGGCAGCCGCTACAACTGGGGCTACAGCACCGAGCCAGAGCCCTTTCTGGACAATCGCCGCATCGGCACGCCGCGCGGACGCACCCTGGGCGGCTCTTCGTCCATCAATGGCATGGTTTACATTCGTGGCCATGCCCGCGACTACGACAGCTGGGCGGAGCAGGGCTGCCACGGCTGGAGCTACCAGGAGGTGCTGCCCTACTTCATCCGTGCGGAGAACCATGAGCGGGGCGCCGACCCTTATCACGGCGATGCCGGGCACCTGCACGTCACCGCCGGAAACATCGATACGCCGCTCTGCTCTGCCTTCGTCCAGGCCGGGGTGGAGGCAGGGTACGCCGAAAGCAGTGACCTCAATGGTTATCGCCAGGAAGGCTTCGGTCCGGTGGATCGCACCACCCGCAAGGGCAAGCGCTGGAGCACCGCGCGTGGCTACCTGGCCGAGGCGCTGCGGCGCGGCAATGTTACGGTGGCGACCGGTGCGCTGAGCCTGCGCATCCTCTTCGAGGGGCGCCGCGCCTGCGGCATCGAGTACGAGCAGAACGGCCAGGTGCATCAGGCGCGGGCGCGGCGTGAGGTGATACTCGCCGCCGGGGCGATCAACTCGCCGCACCTGTTGCTGCTCTCCGGTGTTGGCCCGGCGGAGGAAATCCGCGCCCATGGCCTACCGCTGTTGCACGACTTGCCCGGCGTCGGCCGGCGTCTCAACGATCATCCGGACACCGTGGTGCAGTACCTGTGCAAGCAGCCGGTGTCCATCTATCCCTGGACCCGTGCGCCGGGCAAATGGTGGATAGGTGCGCGCTGGTTCGTCAGCCACGACGGCCTGGCCGCCAGCAACCATTTCGAGGCCGGTGCCTTCATTCGCTCGCGGGCGGGCGTCGAGCACCCGGATCTGCAGCTCACCTTCATGCCGCTCGCGGTGCAGCCGGGCAGTGTCGACCTGGTGCCGGCGCACGCCTTCCAGGTCCATATCGACCTGATGCGTCCCACCAGCCTGGGCAGCGTCACCCTGCGCGGCGCCGACCCGCGACTTTCGCCACGCATCCAGTTCAACTACCTGAAGACCGAGCAGGACCGTGCCGACATGCGCGCCGGTGCACGGCTGGTGCGGGAGATCATCGAGCAGCCGGCCATGCGTGCACTGAAAGGCCGGGAGCTGGTACCGGGGCCGGAGAACTTCAGCGACCAGGCCCTGGACGCCTGGGCCCGGCGGGTGACCGAAACCGGGTACCACGCCAGCGGCACCTGCAAGATGGGGCCGGCGTCGGACCCGGAAGCGGTAGTCGATCCGCAGCTGCGGGTGCACGGGCTGGAAGGCCTGCGGGTGGTGGACGCTTCGATCATGCCGATCATCGTCAGCGGCAACACCAATGCGCCGACCGTGATGATCGCGGAGAAGGCCAGCGATATGATCCGGGGCCAGGCATCCCTACCTGCGGCCGGGGTGCCGGTGTGGAGCCATCCGGACTGGCGTGGACAACAACGATAACCAGAGCACTCGAGCGAGGTGCCGAACGTGGATAGCCCGAATTCCAAGGAGCGCCCTCCGGGGCGCGGCGATAGCCCGCTGCGCGTCGGCCTGCTGTTGTTGCCGGCGTTTCCCAGCCTGGGGCTGGCCGCTGTCGCCGAGCCCCTGGCCATCGCCAACTGGCTGAGCCAGAAGACGCTGTTCCAGTGGACCCTGCTGTCGTGCGACGGCCAGCCGGTGCAGGCCAGCAATGGCCTGTCGAGTCAGGTGGAGGCGGCGATCAGTCCGGAGCAGGAGTTCGACCTGTGTTTCGTCATCGCCAGCTTCGATGTGCATCGCCATTGCCGCAGCAGCCTGCTGAAGAGCTGGTTGCGCAAGCAAGCGCTGTTCGGCGCCGTGTTGGTGGGGGTGGAAACCGGCACCGAGCTGCTCGCCGCCGCCGGCGTGCTCGACGGCTACGACGCCGCGGTGCACTGGGACAACCTGCCCGGCTTTCAGGAGAGTTACCCCAGGGTTCGCTCGCGGGCCCAGTTGTACTGCCTGGATCGTCAGCGCCTGACCTGCGCTGGTGCCGCCGCCACCCTGGACATGATGCTCACCTGGCTGGGCAACAGCGTCGATGCCGACCTGGCGCGGGAGATCGGCATGCATCTGCTGGTGGGGCAGGTGCGTGCGCCCACGGAGAGCCAGCTGGACGATGGCCAGCAGGGCGAGCCGCTGCACGAGGGCAAGCTGCGCCGCGCCGTGCGGCTGATGGAGCAGACCCTGGAGGAGCCGCTGGACTGCGAGGCCATCGCCAGCCGCGTCGGTCTGTCCCGCCGGCAGCTGGAGCGCCAGTTCAAGCAGCATACCGGGCTGTCGCCGCTCAAGTATTACATCGCCCTGCGCCTGGCCCGCGCCCACAACCTGTTGCAGCAGACCAGCCTCAGCGTCGCCCAGGTGGCCGCCAGCTCCGGCTTCGGCTCCCTGCAGCATTTCTCCCGTGCCTACCGTGCACGCTTCGGCTGCCCGCCCAGCGAGGATCGCAGCCAGACCTGGACCGCGCCGGTGATGCGCCAGCCGTTGACCCGTCAGGGGGCGTAGGGAAGTGCGGATCAGCGATCCGCCCAGCGATTGAAATCGCCTTCACAGGGGAGGCCCCGAAGCTAGGGACAGCGGTTTTTCTGCTCGATGTTTTCGTAGGTCGGGCTTCGCGGGGCTCAGCCACAACCTACGGCAGCACCGAATTCCTCTGGGCTACAACCGATACTCCACCTCTTCCCGATCCAGCATCCGCTTGAGTGCGGCGAAGTGCTTTTCGGCGAAGTCCGGGTACTCCTGCCACTGCTTTGACGTCTTGCGCGCCACTTCGTCGCTGGCAATACGCAGCGGCCGGCCGCTGGCCAGGGCGGTGAGGTAGGTCTCGCAGGCGCGCTCGAAGTAGTAGAGATCGTCGAAGGCCTGGGCCACGCTGGCGGCCGCCACCATCACCCCGTGGTTACCCATCAGCAGCACGGGCTTGCCGTCCAGCAGGCGGCTGACCCGCTCGGCCTCATCGCCCAGGCCCATGCCGTCGAAGTCTTCGTCGATGGCCACGCGTTCGAAGAAGCGCATGCAGTTCTGCTCGATGGGTGGCAGCCGCGAATCGGCCAGGCAGGCCAGCGCGGTGGCGTACTTCGAATGGGTGTGCAGCACGCAGCGGGCCTGGGGCTGATTGCGGTGCAGGGCGCCGTGCAGGGCCCAGGCGGTGATATCCGGGGCGTCGGGGCGGTCGAGGGTGCTCGGCTCGTCGGCATCGACCAGGATCAGGTCGCTGGCGCGGATTTCCGAGAAGTGCTTGCCGTAGGGGTTGATCAGGAACTGCCGGCCATCGGCGG
The DNA here is from genome assembly GCF_052682975.1 of Pseudomonas sp. SP16.1. Classification (NCBI taxonomy): domain Bacteria; kingdom Pseudomonadati; phylum Pseudomonadota; class Gammaproteobacteria; order Pseudomonadales; family Pseudomonadaceae; genus Pseudomonas; species Pseudomonas sp. SP16.1. The sequence continues at coordinate 4,340,206 of NZ_JBQYFZ010000001.1, read as the reverse complement.
ACACCGCCAGGCTGAAGTGGTTGGCAATGGCTTCGTGCAGGCCCAGGCGGGCGGCCCAGCGGAAGGCGCAGGCGAGGTCGATCCGCGCCTGCCAGTGATCGAGCTTGTCCATGGGGACTCCATTCGGGTTGGGGGGCTGGTTCCGAGTCTAGGGAGTTGAAGTCGGGCGACTTGATCTGGAGCGACCTCCGCTGGCGGGTTCGTTCAATCGACGCAATGCGCCAGCGTTTCGCCGCATTCCGTCAACTGCGCGCCAGCGGCCTGGCCGACAGTGACGCCACCTTCAACCCAAACCCAGGAGATTCCCATGGCGACCCACCAACTCTACATCGACGGCCAGTGGCGTGACCCCATTGAGCCGGGACTGCGGCCGGTGATCAATCCGGCCAATGAGGACGTGCTGGCGCAGGTGGCGGTGGCCGGCGCGGTGGATGCCGACATCGCCATCAGCGCCGCACGCCGGGCCTTCGACCAAGGCGACTGGCCCTGGCTGGGCGTCTGTGAGCGGGCCGCGATCCTGCGGCGCATCGCCGAGGCCATCGAGGCCGATGGCGAGTACCTGGCGCGCCTGGAAACCCTCAACGCTGGCAAGACCCTGGGCGAAAGCCAGGCCGACGTGGCAAGCGTGGTGGCGACCTTCCGCTTCTACGCCGCCTTGCTGGAAGGCGAGGGCGGGACGACCAACACCCAAGCGCCGGCGCATGTCATCAGCCTCAACCAGCGCGAGCCGGTGGGTGTTTGCGCGCTGATCGCGCCCTGGAACTATCCGTTGCTGCAACTGGCCTGGAAGGTCGCCCCTGCATTGGCCGCAGGCAACACCCTGGTGGTCAAGCCGAGTAGCCTGACGCCGCTGACGGCCTTGCGCCTGTGCCAGCTGATCGAGCGAGTGGGTTTGCCCGCGGGGGTCTTCAACCTGCTCAGCGGGCCGGGTGAGATCGGCGAGCGGCTGGCCGCCAGCCCGAATGTCGACCTGGTCTCCCTGACCGGAGGCGCAACGGCCGGCGGCAAGGTGATGCGTGCGGCCAGCGGCAACTTCAAACGGGTGGCGCTGGAGCTGGGCGGCAAGAACCCCAACATCGTCTTCGCCGACGCCGATTTCGATGTGGCCCTAGACCAGGCCCTGAACGCCGTCTACTTCAACGCCGGGCAGATCTGCTCGGCGGGTTCGCGGCTGCTGGTGGAAGCCGCCATCCATGATGATTTCGTCCGGGCGCTGGCGGCGCGGGTGAGGTGTATCCGCCTAGGTGACGGGCTGGCCGAGGGCTCGCAGATGGGGCCGGTGGTATCCGCCAGCCAGCGCGATCAGGTGCTGTCCATGGTCAACGGTGCGCTGGAGGAAGGCGCCCAGCTGCTGGCCGGTGGGCGGATTCCACTGGGCGAGGGTTTTGAGCGGGGCTACTGGCTGGAACCGACTCTGCTGGGCAACGTGCATACGGGGATGCGCATCGCCCGCGAGGAAATCTTCGGCCCGGTGATCACCGTCGAGCGATTCGAGGGGGAAGCCGAGGCGCTGCGACTGGCCAACGACACGCCCTTCGGCCTGGCCGCCGGTGTCTGGACCCGCGACCTAGGCCGTGCTCTGCGTCTGGCCCGCCGACTACGCGCCGGCACGGTGTGGATCAACGACTACAATGCCGCCTTCCCCCAGGCGCCCTGGGGGGGCTACAAGTCCAGCGGCATCGGCCGGGAGCTTTCACGCGCCGGCCTGGAGGAGTTCAGCGAGGTCAAACATCTCTACCTGAACACCAGTCCTGCGGCCTTGCACTGGTTCGGCGTTTGAACCGAGGACGGGCCTGGGCCCCGCCGGCCGGGCCTCAGGCCTACTTTGGCGGCTGGGCTCAGGACGACAGGGCCGATGTGCGGCAGGTGGTCGGTAGTCGCTCAGAACACCGACCAGCCGATACGCTGGCTGAGCAGCTCCAGGGCCTTCATCCCGGCCAGCGAGTTGCCGGCGGTGTTCAGTTCCGGCGACCACACGCAGACGCTGAAACGCCCCGGCACCACCGCGACTATGCCGCCGCCGACCCCGCTCTTGCCCGGCAGGCCGACCCGGTAGGCGAAGTTGCCGGCCTCGTCGTACAGCCCGCTGGTGGCCATGATGGCGTTGATCTGCTTGCTCTGCCGCGGCGACAGCACCTGCTCGCCGCTGTGCTGGCAGAAGCCCTGGTTGGCCAGGAAGCCGAAGGCGCGGGCCAGGTCGACGCAGCTCATGCGCAGCGCGCAACAGCTGAAGTAGCTGCGCAGCACCGCCTCCACCTCGTTGTGGAAATTGCCGAACGACTGCATCAGGTAGGCTGCGGCGGCGTTGCGCGCGCGGTGCTGGTATTCCGACTCGGCGACCTGGTTGTCCACCGTCACCTCGGGGTTGCCCGACAGGCGCCGGACGAAGTCGCGCATCGACAGTGCCGGCGCGGCATAGCGCGACTGGTTGATGTCGCAGATTACCAGCGCGCCGGCGTTGATAAAGGGATTGCGGGGTATGCCACGCTCGAATTCCAGCTGCACCAGCGAGTTGAACGGCTGCCCGGACGGCTCGTGGCCGAGGCGCTGCCAGATGCCCTCGCCGCTGTGGCCGATGGCCTGCACCAGGCTGAACACCTTGGAGATGCTCTGGATCGAGAACGGCGTGCGTGCCGCGCCGGCGACGTGCAGCTGGCCGTCGTTGCCGTACACGGCGATGCCCAGCTGGTTGGCCGGCACCCCGGCCAAGGCGGGAATATAGTCGGCCACTTTGCCCTGGCCGATCAGCGGGCGGACTTCATCGAGGATTTCGTTCAACAGCGCTTGCATGCTCGGGCTCGCGGCAGGGCCGGGCGAGGCCCGGCGTACCGCAGCTAGACGCCCGCCGGCGGCCTGGAATCACAGGCCGCCTAGCGCTCCTGGGGCAGCAGCAGCTCGACGCCCAGTTGCTGCGACAGGCAGGGCCAGCGTTGCCAGGCGGCGACCGTGTTCGGCGCGGCCAGGCGCTCGCGGTAGGCCTGCACCGAGGGCTGGGCGAAGCTGGCTTCGTCGAGCAGGCCGGTCAGGGCGTGGTGTACCGCCTCGTCCAGCTGGTTGGCGAAGGGCTCGCCGATCAACTGGTGGGCGATCAGGTTGGCGCGGGTGGTGTCCAGCGGAATCAGCGGCTGGCCGAGGTGGGCGATATAGCGGTCGTTGACCTCCTCGACCAGGCGGTGGGCCAGGTAGGCCTCGTCGAGCAGGCCCTGCAGGCCGTTGTGCCCCGCCATCAGGGCCGGGGGTTGCAGGAAGAACTGCTCGGCGATCCTCAGCACCGGCTCGATCGCCGCCTCGATGCCCGCTTCGCGCGCCACCGCGGCGGCGGCATCGAGCACGTCCGGCACCTGCTCGATATAGGCGACGACGAAGGCGTGCAAGGTGCTGCAGGCGTCTACGGCGGGCAGGTGAATGGCCGGGTGCAGGCGCTCCAGCTGGTCCTGCAGGTACTGGTTGAGAGAGGACTGGTCGGCTTCGTGCTGGCGGGTGCCGGCGATCAGTTGGCGGATGGCGGCGGTGCTCATGACTGCTCCTGCGATTGAGGACATGGACGTCTACCATAGCCCGCGTGTGCGGCGGACTAAGACGCGATTGTCATAACTTCTTAATACTTATGCGAGCCTGCTATATCGGACGTCGCCGAGATTTCTCCAGCCCTCGCCCTGCGGGGCGTTTAGCACAAGGGTTGCGTGGCAGCGGTCATTTTCGTGGCCACGTTGCGGGCTGAAAGTCGCCGTCTATACTCGAGTTCGAAAGGCAGTACCTGATGGAACCGGACGGGCTTAGGCACGGAGAGGTTTCGACAGCAGTCGCCAGCAGTCAGGGGCGGGGGCGCGGGCATAGAGTGCCGGCGTCGTCGCCCTGTACGGCAGTCGATCCCTTAGCCGCAGGCTCCGCCGGCGGGATAACAAGAACCATAAGGGGAACCCGCAATGATGCGACATCCACGAGTCTGGATGGGCCTCCTGCTGTGGCTGGCACTGGGTTCGGCGCATGCCGAGTGGACGATCAACATGTCGCCTGGTGTCACCGAGGTCAGCCGCTCGGTCTTCGATCTGCACATGACCATCTTCTGGATCTGCGTCGTGATCGGCGTGATCGTGTTCGGCGCCATGTTCTGGTCGATGATCATGCACCGCCGCTCCACCGGCCAGGAGCCTGCGCACTTCCACGAGAGCACCGCCGTCGAGATTCTCTGGACCGTGGTGCCGCTGGCGATCCTGGTACTGATGGCGATTCCGGCGACCAAGACCCTGATCGAGATCTACGACAGCTCCGAGTCCGAACTGGACATCCAGGTCACCGGCTACCAGTGGAAATGGCACTACAAGTACCTGGGTGAGGATGTCGAGTTCTTCAGCAACCTGGCGACGCCGCGCGAGCAGATCGGCAATCGCGAAGCCAAGGGCGAGCACTATTTGCTCGAGGTGGACGAACCGCTGGTGGTGCCGGTCGGCACCAAGGTGCGCTTTCTGATCACCGCGGCCGACGTCATCCACTCCTGGTGGGTGCCGGCGCTGGCGGTGAAGAAGGACGCCATCCCCGGTTTCATCAACGAATCCTGGACCCGCATCGAGGAGCCCGGCATCTACCGCGGCCAGTGCACCGAGCTGTGCGGCAAGGACCACGGTTTCATGCCGGTGGTGGTCGAGGCCAAGTCCAGGGAGGACTTCGCCGCCTGGCTGGCCGAGCGCAAGGCCGCCGCCGCCGCCGAGCGCGAGCTGACCAGCAAGGAATGGACCCTGGAAGAGCTGACGGCGCGTGGCGAGAAGGCCTACCAGACCAACTGCGCCGCCTGCCATCAGGCCGGCGGCGAGGGCCTGCCGCCGATGTTCCCGGCGCTCAAGGGCTCGGCCATCGCCACCGGGCCGGCCGCCGGCCATATCGATATCGTGGTCAACGGCAAGCCGGGCACCTCCATGGCCGCCTTCGGCAAACAGCTGTCGGAGGTCGATCTGGCCGCGATCATCACCTACGAGCGCAACGCCTGGGGCAACAAGGTCGGCGACATGGTCACGCCCAAGGACATCCTCGACTTCAAGAAAGCTCAGGAGTAAGGACATGAGTGCAGTGATCGACCACGGTCATGCCGGACATGACCACCACCACGGTCCGGCCAAGGGCCTGATGCGCTGGGTGCTGACCACCAACCACAAGGACATCGGCACCATGTACCTGTGGTTCAGCTTCGCCATGTTCCTGCTCGGCGGGACCATGGCCATGGTGATCCGCGCCGAGCTGTTCCAGCCCGGCCTGCAGATCGTGCAGCCGGAATTCTTCAACCAGATGACCACCATGCACGGCCTGATCATGGTGTTCGGCGCGGTGATGCCGGCCTTCGTCGGCCTGGCCAACTGGATGATCCCGCTGATGATCGGCGCGCCGGACATGGCCCTGCCGCGGATGAACAACTTCAGCTTCTGGCTGCTGCCGGCGGCCTTCTCGCTGCTGGTCTCGACGCTGTTCATGGAGGGCGGCGGGCCGAACTTCGGCTGGACCTTCTACGCGCCGCTGTCGACCACCTACGCGCCGGAGTCGGTGACCTTCTTCATCTTCGCCGTGCACCTGATGGGCATCAGCTCGATCATGGGCGCGATCAACGTGATCGCCACCATCCTCAACCTGCGCGCCCCCGGCATGACCCTGATGAAGATGCCGCTGTTCGTCTGGACCTGGCTGATCACCGCCTTCCTGCTGATCGCGGTGATGCCGGTGCTGGCCGGCTGCGTGACCATGATGCTGATGGACATCCACTTCGGCACCAGCTTCTTCAATGCCGCCGGCGGCGGCGACCCGGTGCTGTTCCAGCATGTGTTCTGGTTCTTCGGCCACCCCGAGGTGTACATCATGATCCTGCCGGCGTTCGGCGCGGTCAGCTCGATCATCCCGGCCTTCGCGCGCAAGCCGCTGTTCGGCTACACCTCGATGGTCTATGCCACCGCCTCGATCGCCTTCCTGTCATTCATCGTCTGGGCACACCACATGTTCACCGTGGGCATCCCGCTGACCGGCGAGCTGTTCTTCATGTACGCCACCATGCTGATCGCCGTGCCGACCGGGGTGAAGGTGTTCAACTGGGCCAGCACCATGTGGCAGGGCTCGATGACCTTCGAGGCGCCGATGCTGTTCTCGGTGGCCTTCGTCATCCTGTTCACCATCGGCGGCTTCTCCGGGCTGATGCTGGCCATCGCCCCGGCGGACTTCCAGTACCACGACACCTACTTCGTGGTGGCGCATTTCCACTACGTGCTGGTGCCCGGGGCGATCTTCGGCATCTTCGCCTCGGCCTACTACTGGCTGCCGAAGTGGACCGGGCACATGTACGACGAGACCCTGGCCAAGCTGCATTTCTGGATGAGTTTCATCGGCATGAACCTGGCGTTCTTCCCGATGCACTTCGTCGGCCTGGCCGGTATGCCGCGGCGCATCCCCGACTACAACATGATGTTCGCCAACTTCAACATGGTCTCCAGCATCGGCGCCTTCATGTTCGGCGCCACCCAGCTGCTGTTTTTGTTCATCGTCATCAAGTGCATCCGCGGCGGCAAGCCGGCCGCGGCCAAGCCCTGGGACGGTGCCGACGGGCTGGAGTGGACGGTGCCGTCGCCGGCGCCCTACCACACCTTCAGCACGCCGCCGGAAGTGAAATGAAACGGCCATACGGAGCAGTGCGATGACCACCATGAGCACCCGTCGCCTGGTCGTGCGCCTGTTGCTGGTGGTGATCGGCATGTTCGCCTTCGGCTTCGCCCTGGTGCCGATCTACGACGTGATGTGCCAGGCCTTCGGCATCAACGGCAAGACCGCCGGCGCCTACCAGGGCAGCCAGACGGCGGACGAGGCGCGCCAGGTGCGCGTGCAGTTCCTCGCCACCAACGCTGCCGGCATGGTTTGGGAGTTCGGCCCGCAGGCCGATGAAATCCTGGTCCACCCCGGCGAGCCGCGCGACATGCTGTTCGTCGCCTACAACCCGAGCGACGAGCCGATGACCGCCCAGGCCATTCCCAGCGTGTCGCCGTCCAAGGCCGCGGCCTTCTTTCACAAGACCGAATGCTTTTGCTTCACCCAGCAGGTGCTGCAACCGGGCGAGCGCATCGAGATGCCGGTGCGCTTTATCGTCGATCGAGATCTACCCAAGGACGTGAAGCACCTGACCCTGGGCTACACCCTGTTCGATATCACCGCGCGCAAGCCGCCAGTGGCGCAGGCTCCATAAGGAGAACAACAATGTCGAGTCACGAAAGTCACGAGCATTACTACGTTCCGGCCCAGAGCAAGTGGCCGATCATCGCCACCATCGGCATGCTGGTCAGCGTCTTCGGTGTCGGCACCTGGTTCAATGATCTGTCGGCGGGACGCGAAGGCTCCAACGGTCCGTTGATCTTCTTCGTCGGTGGGCTGATCCTGGCCTGGATGCTGTTCGGCTGGTTCGGCAACGTGATCAAGGAGAGCCGCGGCGGACTGTACAGCGCGCAGATGGATCGCTCGTTTCGCTGGGGCATGAGCTGGTTCATCTTCTCCGAGGTGATGTTCTTCGCCGCCTTTTTCGGCGCGCTGTTCTACATCCGCACCTGGGCCGGCCCCTGGCTCGGCGGCGAGGGCTCCAAGGGCATCGCCAACATGCTCTGGGAGGGCTTCGAATACAGCTGGCCGCTGCTGCAGAACCCCGACTCCAAGCTGTTCCCGCCGCCTTCGGCGGTGATCGACCCCTGGCAGCTGCCGCTGCTCAACACCGTCCTGCTGGTGTCTTCCAGCTTCACCGTGACCTTCGCCCACCATGCGCTGAAGAAGAACAAGCGCGGCCCGCTCAAGGCCTGGCTGGCCGCCACCATCCTGCTCGGCGCGGCGTTCCTGTTCTTCCAGGTCGAGGAATACATCGAGGCCTACACCGAGCTGGGGCTGACTCTGGGCTCGGGCATCTACGGCGCCACCTTCTTCATGCTCACCGGGTTCCACGGCGCCCACGTGACGCTGGGTGCGATCATCCTCAGCGTGATGCTGATCCGCATCCTGCGCGGGCACTTCGACGCCGACCACCACTTCGGCTTCGAGGCGGCCTCCTGGTACTGGCACTTCGTCGACGTGGTCTGGCTGGGGCTGTTCGTCTTCGTCTACGTGCTGTGACGACAGATTGGGGGAACCGGGGTTGCCGCTACCAGGTCACCTGAGAGGCCAGTTGGCCCGAATGGAAGCCCCAGGCGATCAGGGCGACGGTGACGGCGGTCAGACCGACCCGCACGGTCAGGGCGTTGACCACGCGGGAACCGCGGCCCTCGTCCTTGACCAGGAACACCAGGCCGCTGAACAGGCTGGCAATGGTTGCCAGCAGCATGAGGACGATCGCGGCCTTGAGCATGCGAGACTCCGGGGGGAATGGGTGATGTATCGCAGTATAGCCAGCCAGCATCCTGCCTGCGGGAGCGCGCGATGAGCGCCTTCCGTCCCGGCTGGCTGCCCAGCCTGCTGGTGGCGATGCTGTTGCCCGGGCTGCTCGGCCTGGGCATCTGGCAGTTGCAGCGCGCCGAGGAAAAGCGCGGCCTGCTCGCCAGCTTCGAGGCCCGGCGCCAGGCCGAGCCGGTCGGCCTGGCGCAGCTCGAGCGCAGCCGCGACCCGGCCTACCGGCGCGTGCGCCTGTCCGGCCAGTTCGACGCCGAGCACAGCCTGCTGCTGGACAATCGCATTCGCGACGGCCGCGCGGGCGTGGAGCTGCTCCAGCCCTTCTACGACCAGCCCGGCGGCCTCTGGGTGCTGCTCAACCGCGGCTGGTTGCCCTGGCCGGACCGGCGCACGCCGCCGCACTTCACCACCCCCGAGGGGGCCTTGCAACTGACCGCCTGGGTCTATGTGGCACCGAGTGGCGGTCTGCAGTTGCAGGATGCGGGGCAGCCGTCAGGCTGGCCGCGGCTGATCGGCGCGGTCGAGACCGAGTCCCTGTGGCGCCAGCTCGGCCGCGGAGGCCTGCCCCTCGAATTACGGCTGGAGCCGGGACCGGCCAGCTATCGGGTGGACTGGCCGGTGGTGGCCATGAGCCCGGACAAGCACCTGGGCTACGCGGTGCAGTGGTTCGCCCTGGCCGCCGCCCTGCTCGGCCTGTTCATCTATCTCGGAATTCACAACGCACGGGAGAGTCGCCATGAACCCAGCCATCGCCCTGCCTGAGGCACCGCGCAAGGGGCGCGGGCGCCTGCAATTGCTGCTGCTATTGGCCGTCGCCATCGGCCCCATGCTGCTGGCCAGCGCCATGTATCAGTGGCGTTTCTGGGTGCCGGAGGCACGCAGCTATCATGGCGTGCTGATCGGCGACGGCCAGACCCTGGCCGATCTCGGCGTGCAGGGCGACGTGCAGCCGCTCTGGCAGATCCTGGTGACGGCGCCCGGCGAATGCGCCGCCGATTGCCGCGAGCTGGTCTACCTGGCGCGGCAGATCCAGATCGGCCTCAACCGTGAAACGGCGCGGGCAAGCCATGGACTGGCGCTGGCCGAGCCGCTTGCCGGCGACTATGCCGCGCAGCTCGAACGCGAGTATCCGCAGTTGCGTCGCTATGACCTCGATACCCGGGCCTACCAGCAGGCCACCGAGGGTCTGCCTGGCGCCTGGCTGTGGCTGGTCGACCCGCACGGCAACCTGGTGCTGCGCTATCCGGCCGATAGCCGCGGCAAGGCCATTCTCGACGACCTGCGCTACCTGCTGAAGATTTCCCAGATCGGCTGAGCCGTTGTGCAGGCCGCCGCCTGCTGAGGATCGATGATGCGCAAACCCGGCTACCGCTTCGCCCTGTTCGCCACCGTTCTGGCCGCCGTGGTGGTGCTGCTCGGCGCCTATACCCGGCTGACCCACGCCGGCCTGGGCTGCCCGGACTGGCCCGGCTGCTACGGCTTTCTCGGCGTGCCGATGAGCGAGCACAAACAGGCCATCGCCGAGACGCGCTTTCCCGAGGCGCCGGTGGAGGTGGCCAAGGGCTGGTACGAGATGATCCACCGCTATTTCGCCGGGACCCTGGGGCTGGTCATCCTCGGCCTGGCGATCCATGCCGTGCGCCGGCGCAGGGAGGCGAGCCAGCCGCTCAAGTTGCCGCTGGCGATCCTGGCGCTGGTCATCGTGCAGGCCGCCTTCGGCATGTGGACGGTCACCCTCAAGCTCTGGCCGCAGGTGGTCACCGCGCACCTGCTCGGCGGCTTCGCCACCCTGAGCCTGCTGGCGCTGCTGTGCCTGCGCCTGTCCGGGCATTTCGCCCCGTTGCACCTGCCCCGGCGTCTGCGCGCCCTGGCGGCGGCCTGCCTGCTGCTGGTCATCGGCCAGATCGCCCTCGGCGGCTGGGTCAGCTCGAATTATGCGGCGGTGGCCTGCGTCGACCTGCCCACCTGCCACGGCGAATGGTGGCCGGCGATGGATTTCGCGGGCGGCTTTCACCTGACCCAGCATATCGGCCCCAACTATCTGGGCGGGCAGCTCGACAGCGACGCGCGCACCGCCATCCACATGAGTCATCGCATCGGCGCACTGATCGTCACCCTGGCCCTGCTGCTGCTGGCTTGGCGGCTCAAGGCCGCCGGCCTGCCGCGCCTGGCCGGCTTGCTGCTGCTGGCGCTGACGGTGCAGATCGGCCTGGGCATCAGCAACGTGATCTTCCACCTGCCGCTGCTGGTGGCCGTGGCGCACAACGCCGGCGGCGCGGCCCTGCTGCTGACCCTGGTGCTGGTCAACTACCGTCTGAGAGCGAGCGCCCGCGAGGGTCAGCTCGCCGATAGGCCCTGCGCCGGCGCGCTGGCGCCGACGTTCGGCAAATAACCACAAGGAGAAACGCCATGGCTACCTTGCTGCGAGCCCACGTCGAACACGCCAGCTGGCGCGACTACCTGGAGCTGACCAAGCCCAGGGTGGTGCTGTTGATGCTGATCACCTCGCTGGTCGGCATGTTCCTCGCCACCCGCGCCGGCGTGCCCTGGAGCGTGCTGCTGTTCGGCAACCTCGGCATCGGCCTGTGTGCCGGCGCCGCAGCGGCGGTCAACCATGTGGTGGACCGGCGCATCGACTCGATCATGGCGCGCACGCACAAGCGCCCGGTCACCGCCGGGCGCGTCTCGCCAGCGGCGGCGCTGGCCTTCGCCCTGCTCCTGGCGGTGGCCGGCATGGCCCTGCTGCTGGTGTTCACCAATGCCCTGGCGGCCTGGCTGACCCTGGCCTCCCTGCTCGGCTACGCGGTGATCTACACCGGTTTCCTCAAGCGCGCCACGCCGCAGAACATCGTCATCGGCGGCCTGGCCGGCGCCGCGCCGCCGCTGCTCGGCTGGGTGGCGGTCACCGGGCATCTCTCCGCCGAGCCGCTGCTGCTGGTGCTGATCATCTTCGCCTGGACCCCGCCGCACTTCTGGGCCCTGGCCATCCACCGCAAGGCCGAATATGCCAAGGCGGACATCCCCATGCTGCCGGTGACCCACGGCGAGCACTACACCAAGGTGCATATCCTGCTCTACACCCTGGTGATGTTCGCGGTGACCCTGCTGCCCTACGCCATCCATATGAGCGGCCTGCTCTATCTGGTATGTGCGGTCGGCCTGGGCGGGCGCTTCCTGCACTGGGCCTGGGTGCTGTACCGTGACAGCAAACCGCACGCGGCGATCAATACCTTCAAGTACAGTATCTGGTACCTGTTCCTGCTGTTCATCGCCCTGCTGGCGGACCACTACCTGCTGCTGAACATCTAAAGGCTGTCATGACCCGCACCCAGATCACCGTCTTCGTCCTCGTCGCCATCGTCGCCCTGGTGCTGGGGCTCACCGTCAACAAGGTGCTGACCGCCAAGGGTCAGGGCGACCCCACCGCGCTGCTCGACGCCGGCATCGTGCTGCTGCCGCAGAGCCGCAGCCTGCCGGCGCTGACCCTGACCGACCAGGACGGCGCCGAGGTGGCGGTGGATCAGCTCAAGGAGCAGTGGAGCCTGCTGTTCTTCGGCTACACCTTCTGCCCCGACATCTGCCCGGCCACCCTCGCCCAGCTGCGCCAGCTGCAGGGCCAGTTGCCCGAGGAAACCCGCGCGCGGCTGCGCCTGGTGCTGGTCAGCGTCGACCCCAAGCGTGACACCCCGGAGCAGCTGAAGAAGTACCTGGCCTATTTCGATGCCGGCTTCCAGGGCCTGACCGGCGAGGAAGAAACGCTGCAGAAGTTCGCCAACGCGGTGAGCATTCCCTATATCCCCGCCGATACCAGCAAGGACAACTACACGGTCGATCACAGCGGCAACCTGGTGATCATCGGTCCGGACGGCACCCAGCGCGGCTTTATCCGCGCGCCGATCAACAATGCCAAGCTGGCCGCGCAGTTGCCGGCGTTGGTTTCTGGTAGCTAGGGATAGAGGCAGAAACGTAGGGTGGATGACGCTCTTTTCATCCACCTTAACGTCATGGTGGATCGATGCAGCGTGATCCACCCTACAGGGCGAAGGGCAGCGGCAGATCGACCCGCTGACGCTGCGCCAAACGGCGCTGGAACTCGCCCGGATCGTGGATCAGCACTTGCTGCCCGGCGAAGGACTCGGCGGCGATCAGCCTCGACAGCCAGAAGCGCACGCAGGCGATGCGCAGCATCGCCGGCCACAGCTCGGCCTCGGCGGCGCTGAACGGGCGTAGCGCGGCATAGGCGCCGAGCAGCGCGCGGGCGCGGACGCCGTCGAGGCTGCCGTCCTCGTGCGAGCACCAGTCGTTGAGGGTAATCGCCAGGTCATAGAGCATCGGCCCCGAGCAGGCGTTGTAGAAATCGATCACCCCGGCCAGGTGGTTGCCGTCGAACAGCACGTTGTCGCGGAACAGATCGGCATGCAGGTTGGCTCGCGGCAGGGCGAGGATGCGCGGCTTGAGCGTGGCGATCTCCGCCAGCGCGTCGCGCAGCAGCGGCAGTTCGGCCTCCGGCAGCCTGAGCGCCAGGCTCGGGCCCTCGGCCAGCATCCAGTCCAGGCCGCGGTCGCTGCGCCGCTCCAGCGGTCGCTCGCGGGTGGCCAGGTGGATGCGCGCGAGCAGGCTGCCCACTTCCTGGCAATGATGGGCGTTGGCCTCGCGCACGTGCTTGCCGGCCAGGCGCGGCTGCAGCAGCGCCGGCTTTTCCGCCAGGCTGCGCAGCGCCTCGCCATCCTCCGTGCGCAGGGCGTAGGGCACCGGCAGGCCGGCGTCGTGGAGCACGTCGAGCAGCTCGATGAAGAACGGCAGATCGGCCACCGGGCCGCGTTCGACCAGGGTCAGGACGAACTCGCCCTGCTCCAGGCTGACGAAGAAGTTGCTGTTCTCGCTACCGGCGGCGATGCCCTGGAAGTCGCGCAGGCGACCGAGCCCGTAGGGCGCCAGGAAGTCTTCGAGCTCGTGTCGCTCCAGGGGGGTGAATACCGACATTTCAAAATTGCCTTGTTACCAGCTGAAGATTTCCCAGGCCGGGATCAGCATGTCCGGATCGTCCGAACGCACGAAATTGCCATCGCTGCCGTCGGCGCGGACCAGGAAGTAGGGTTTGCCGTTCTTCGGCGTGACCTTGATCGCGTAGAGGAAGCCGTTGACCCGGTATTCCTCGATGGTGCGGTCGCCGTCCTGGCGAATGGTCACGTCCGGGTCGCCGGACACCGGATCCTCGGCATGCGCGGCAAGCGGAAGGCAGGCCAGCAGGCCGACCAGCAACAGGCGTTTGACTGTACCCATGGTAACCTTGCTCCTTGATTTCAATGATGCGGTCATTCTAGCGCCGCCCCCGCCGAAAAGGTTGATCCTGCGCATGAGCCAAGCTCCCCTCGTCCTGGTCGACGGTTCCTCGTACCTGTACCGCGCCTTTCACGCCCTGCCGCCGCTGACTACCTCCAAAGGCATGCCCACCGGGGCGGTCAAGGGTGTGCTGAACATGCTCAAGAGCCTGCGCAAGCAGTATCCCGACAGCCCCTTCGCGGTGGTGTTCGACGCCAAGGGCGGCACCTTCCGCGACGAGCTGTTCGCCGAGTACAAGGCCAATCGCCCGTCCATGCCGGACGAGCTGCGCGTGCAGGTCGAGCCGCTGCACGCCAGCGTGCGCGCCCTTGGCCTGCCGCTGCTGTGCGTGGAAGGGGTGGAGGCCGACGACGTGATCGGCACCCTGGCCCGTCAGGCCGCCGGGGAGAAACGCGACGTGGTGATCTCCACCGGCGACAAGGACATGGCCCAGCTGGTCTGCCCGCACGTTACGCTGGTCAACACCATGACCGGAAGCGTCTACGATGCCGATGGCGTGAAAGAGAAATTCGGTGTCGGTCCCGAGCTGATCATCGACTACCTGGCGCTGATGGGCGACAAGGTCGACAACATCCCCGGCGTGCCCGGCGTCGGCGAGAAGACCGCGCTGGGCCTGCTGGTGGGCGTCGGCGGCGGCCTCGACGTGCTCTACGCCAACCTCGACAAGGTCCCCGAACTGCCGATCCGCGGCGCCAAGAGCCTGCCGGCCAAGCTCGAGGAACACCGCGAGATGGCTTACCTGTCCTACCGGCTGGCCACCATCAAGACCGACGTGGCGCTGAACATCGAGATCGACTCGCTGCATCCGGGCGAGCCGGATCAGGCGACCCTGGTGCAGCTGTACGGCGAGCTGGAGTTCAAGGCCTGGCTCGACGAGCTGCTGCGGCAGAACAAGGCGCTGGCCGCCCAGGCCGCATCGCCGGCCGGCGACCTGTTTGCCGAGCCCGCCGCGGGGGCGGGCGAGGAATCCGAGGTGCCGCCGATGGGCGCAGGAGACTATGAGCTGGTGCTGGAGCAGGCGCAGTTCGACGCCTGGCTGAAGAAGCTGGAGCAGGCCGAGCTGATCGCCTTCGACAGCGAGACCACCAGCCTCGATGCCCAGCAGGCGCAGCTGGTCGGCCTGTCCTTCGCGGTCAAGGCCGGCGAGGCAGCCTACGTGCCGCTGGCGCATTCCTACATGGGCGTGCCGCAGCAACTGGACCGCGACGCGGTGCTCAAGGCGCTCAAGCCGATCCTCGAGGACCCGGCCAAGGCCAAGGTCGGCCAGCATGCCAAGTATGACATCAACGTCCTGGCCAACGCCAGCACGCCGATTGCGGTGCAGGGCGTGGCCTTCGACACCATGCTCGAATCCTACGTGCTGGATTCGACCGCGACCCGCCACGACATGGACAGCCTGGCGCTGAAGTACCTCAATCACAGCACCATTCGTTTCGAGGACATCGCCGGCAAGGGCGCCAAGCAGCTGACCTTCGACCAGATCGCCCTGGAGCAGGCCGGCCCCTACGCCGCCGAGGACGCCGAGGTGACCCTGCGCCTGCACCAGGAACTGTGGCGCCGGCTCGAAGCCGTACCGTCCTTGGCCAAGGTGCTGCGCGAAATCGAGATGCCGCTGGTGCCGGTGCTGGCGCGCATCGAGCGCAATGGCGCACTGGTCGACGCCAAGCTGCTCGGCGAGCAGAGCGTCGAGCTGGGCGACAAGCTGGTGGAACTGGAGCGCGAGGCGTTCGCCATCGCCGGCGAGGAATTCAACCTGGCCTCGCCCAAGCAGCTCGGCGTGATCCTCTATGAGAAACTCGGCTACCCGGTGATCAGCAAGACCGCCAAGGGCCAGCCGTCCACCGCCGAGGCGGTGCTCGCGGAACTGGCCGAGCAGGACTTCGAGCTGCCCAAGGTGCTGATGCAGTACCGTAGCTTAAGCAAGCTCAAGAGCACCTACACCGACAAGCTGCCGGAACAGATCAACCCGCGCACCGGGCGCATCCACACCAGCTACCACCAGGCGGTGGCGGCCACCGGCCGGCTGTCGTCGAGCGATCCGAACCTGCAGAACATCCCGATCCGCACCGCCGAAGGGCGGCGTATCCGCCAGGCCTTCGTCGCGCCCAAGGGCTACCAGCTGCTGGCGGCCGACTACTCGCAGATCGAGCTGCGCATCATGGCCCACCTGGCCAAGGACGAAGGCCTGCTGGATGCCTTCCGCCACGACCGCGACGTGCACAAGGCCACTGCCGCCGAGGTGTTCGGCGTGGCGCTGGAGGAGGTGAGCAGCGATCAGCGGCGCAAGGCCAAGGCCATCAACTTCGGCCTGATCTACGGCATGAGCGCCTTCGGTCTGGCCAAGCAGATCGACGTCGACCGCAAGCAGGCGCAGGCCTATATCGACCGTTACTTCGCCCGCTACCCGGGCGTGCTGAGCTATATGGAACGCACCCGCGCGCAGGCCGCCGAGCAGGGTTATGTGGAAACCGTCTTCGGCCGCCGCCTGTACCTGCCGGAAATCCACGCGCAGAACCAGGCCATGCGCAAGGGCGCCGAGCGCGCGGCGATCAACGCGCCGATGCAGGGCACCGCGGCGGACATCATCAAGCGCGCGATGATCGCCGTGGACGCCTGGCTGCAGGACAGCGGCATCGACGCGCGGATCATCCTGCAGGTGCACGACGAGCTGGTGCTGGAGGTGCGCGAGGGGCTGGTCGAGGAAGTCGGCGCGAAGATCAGGAAGCTGATGGGCGGGGCCGCGCAGCTGGACGTGCCGCTGCTGGTGGAGGTGGGTGTCGGTGCCAACTGGGACGAGGCGCACTGATCCCGGCGAGAATACGCGACGACCGCGCCGTATAGGTCGTTCGGGAATTGATTCATCTGCGCTTATTGCGAACGGTTTTTAAGGCGTCGATGAACTTTCCGCGCAGGAGCCCGGTCAGAGTTCTTGAATGGCCGTTAAGCCTTTCAATGCTCCTTTGTTGTGTTAAGTGTTGGCAGACATCTGAACCCCGCCCTAGCGGTTCAGACCTTGAACCCCGAACTTCTCCCTCCCCATACGAAGCTCGGGGTTTTTTTTGCCCGTAGAAAAGTGCCGTACGCGCATCAGATGGTGATCTCCCACTCGCGGGAGAGGGCGGCTGCAGTTCCGTAGGGTGCGCTGTGCGCACCGAATATTCCCTGTGGTCTCGGTGGGCACAGCGCACCCTACGCTTCAGGCCTCCTCAGCGCTTTCTTCATTCTCTTGCGGCAATAGGTCCAGCCAGCCAGCCTGCCAGCACCAGCTGCGCCTCTTCCACCCCCATGCGCTTGGGCGCCGAGAACAGCTGGATGCTGATGCCCTCGCCCCACTGCTTGCGGATCTCCTGACGCACCTTGAGCAGGGCGTTCTTCGCCGCGCCGAAGGCCAGCTTGTCGGCCTTGGTCAACAGGATGTGCAACGGCATGCCACTGGCCACCGACCAGTCCAGCATCATGCGGTCGAACTCGGTCAGCGGATGACGGATATCCATCATCAGCACCAGGCCGCAGAGGCTCTCGCGGCTGCCCAGGTAGGCCTCCAGGTGCTTCTGCCAGTGCTGCTTGAGCGGGATCGGCACCTTGGCGTAGCCGTAGCCGGGCAGGTCGACCAGGCGGCGCTCATCGTCCAGGCGGAAGAAGTTGAGCAGCTGGGTGCGCCCCGGCGTCTTCGAGGTTCGCGCCAGGCTGGCATGGGTCAGGGTATTGAGCGCGCTCGACTTGCCGGCGTTGGAGCGGCCGGCGAAGGCCACTTCCAGGCCGCTGTCCTCGGGGCACTGGTCGACCTTGGCGGCACTGATGAGGAAGCTGGCCTGCTGGCACAGACCGATGATGGGGTTCTTCGGGAGCATGGGGATTTTCCGATGGCGCCTCGACCTCGCGAGAGTGCGGTCGGGGACTTGCGACATTTCCGCGCACCTGCGGCACGCCAGGTGGCGCGGCAAGCGGCGTCGTTTCCGTTTCAGTGTCGCCAGTATATAATGCCGCAGATTTTGTGTGCGCTTTGTCCCACCCGCAGGAACCCAATTGCCGGGAACGATCGGATGCTCTGCTCGTTAGAAAGCAGGACGTTCCCCTACCTGATGAGGTCGATCTGATGAAGAAAATGCTGCTCGCGGCTGCCGCTCTGATGCTGTCTTTCAACGGCCACGCCGCTCAAGATCCGCAAGCCGTGTACGACCGTGCCTGTGGCGTCTGCCACAATGGCCAGATTCCCACGGCTCCCAAGAAGGGCGACAAGGCCGCCTGGGAGCCGCGTCTGGCCAAGGGCATGGATGCACTGGTGGGAAGCGTCACCAATGGTCTGAATGCCATGCCGCCCCGCGGTCTGTGCATGGACTGCACCGCCGAGGATTACCAGGCGGTCATCAAGCTGATGACCGAATGAGTCAACCCCTTCGATAACCTTTCTCTCTTAGCCGTAATTGGATTAGCTGATGAACAAAGTACTCGTGAGTCTGCTGTTGACCCTGGGCCTCACCGGCCTGGCACAGGCTGCCGGCGATGCCGCAGCCGGTCAGGGCAAAGTCGCCGTCTGTGGCGCCTGCCATGGCGCCGATGGCAACAGCCCCGCGCCAAACTTTCCCAAGCTGGCCGGTCAGGGCGAGCGTTACTTGCTCAAGCAGCTACACGACATCAAGTCCGGCGCTCGTTCGGTGGTGGAGATGACCGGCATGCTGGATAACCTCAGCGAGCAGGACATGGCCGACATCGCCGCCTATTTCGCCAGCCAGAAGATGAGCGTCGGCGCCGCCGATCCCAAGCTGGTCGAGCGTGGCGAAGCGCTGTTCCGCGGCGGCAAGCTGGAAGAAGGCATGCCGGCCTGCACCGGCTGCCATTCGCCGAACGGTGCCGGTCTCGATGCCGCCGGCTTCCCGCAGCTGGGTGGCCAGCATGCGACCTACGTGGCCAAGCAGCTGACCGATTTCCGCGAGGGCAATCGGACCAACGACGGCGACAGCATGATCATGCGCGCCATCGCGGCCAAGCTGAGCAACAAGGATATCGAGGCGGTTTCCAGCTTCATCCAGGGTCTGCATTGACCGCTGTTGCAGTTGGTAAGACAAAGGGTGGCCTCGGCCACCCTTTTTCGTTTGCGCCGCAGCTACAATGGCCGGAACCAGCCTCGCGGCGATGGGTCGTAGTATCGATTCGCCAGTGGGCGACGTTGTCCAGCCAAGGAGTACTCCATGCGTAACCTGATTTTCGGCGCCGCTCTGGCCATCAGCAGCCTGTTCGGTCTCACCGCCCATGCCGAGCCCGTCGCCGGCAAGCAGTACGTCGAGCTGAAGAGCCCGGTGCCGGTGTCCAAGCCCGGCCAGATCGAGGTAGTGGAGCTGTTCTGGTACGGCTGCCCGCATTGCTATCAGTTCGAAGCCACGCTCAACCCCTGGGTCGAGCAGCTGCCGGAAGACGTCAACTTCGTGCGCATCCCGGCGCTGTTCGGCGGTATCTGGAACGTGCACGGCCAGGCGTTCATCACCCTGGAAAGCATGAAGGTCGAGCAAAAGGTGCATGAAGCCGTGTTCAAGGCCATCCACCAGGAGAAGAAGAAGCTGGCCTCGGCCGAGGAGTTCGCCGACTTCGTCGCCACCCAGGGCGTGGATCGCGAGGCCTTCCTCAAGACGTTCAACTCCTTCGCCGTCAAAGGCCAGATGGAGAAGGCCAAGAAGCTGGCCATGGCCTACCAGGTCACCGGCGTTCCGGTGATGATCGTCGGCGGCAAGTACCGCTTCGACATCGGTTCGGCGGGCGGCCCGGAGCAAGCCCTGGAGGTCGCCGACCATCTGATCGCCCAGGAGCGCGCCGCGCTCTGAGCGGCTGGAAGCCCGACGTGCTGCGCCGCTGGCGACAGACCCGCGCGGTTGGCCTGTGCGATCCGCAGGTCAACCCGCATTGCCAGCCCGGCGCCGCGCTACCTGCAGACGGACGGCTGCGCCTGCTCAGCTTCAATATCCAGGTCGGCATCAGCACCCAGCGCTACCACCACTACCTGACCCGCAGCTGGCAGCACCTGCTGCCGCATGCCGGGCGCTCCGGCACACTGCAGCGTATCGGCGACCTGCTCGCCGATTTCGATCTGGTCGCCCTGCAGGAGGTCGATGGCGGCAGCCTGCGCTCGGGCTACGTCAATCAAGTGGAATACCTGGCCCAGCAGGGCGCGTTTCCCTACTGGTACCAACAGCTCAATCGCAACCTCGGACGTATCGCCCAGCACAGCAACGGCGTGCTCAGTCGTCTGCGTCCCTCGCTGCTGGAGGATCACCCGCTGCCGGGGCCGCCGGGGCGCGGGGCGATCATCCTGCGCCTGGGCGAAGGCGAGCAGGCGCTGGGTGTGGTGATGATGCATCTGGCCCTCGGCCCGCGCACCCGCACCCGGCAGCTGGCCTATATCCGCGAGCGGGTCGGCGAGTTCCGTCACCTGGTGCTGATGGGTGACATGAACACCCACGCCAACGACCTGCTGGAGAACTCGCCGCTGCGCGACCTCGGCCTGGTCGCTCCGCAGGTCCAGGCGACTTTTCCCAGCTGGCGGCCGCAGCGCTGCCTCGACCATATTCTGCTCAGCCCCGGGCTCGAACTGGAGCGCGTCGACGTGCTGACTCAGGCGATTTCCGACCACCTGCCGGTCGCCGTGGAGATCCGCCTGCCGCATGCGCAATCCACCGACGGCGTCCCCATGTTGCAACCGTCCATTTCCGGGTGAGCCCATGAGCGACGATGCCCAACGCTGGAAAGACAAGTACCTGAGCAGCCTGGAGCAGCAAGAGCGGCTCGAGCGCCGCTGGGAGCTGCGCCTCGACCTGCTGCGGCGCGGCCTGGTGCGTAGCAGCCTGGCGGCCGAGGGCGCGGACAAGGCGGTCGACCAGTGCATGCAGGAGATGCGCGACATCCTTCGCCGCGACGACATGGACGCGGCGCTCGGCGGCCTGATCCCGCGCCTGGAAAAGGCCGTGCTGGACTCCGAGCTGCGCCGCCAGCAGCGCGCCGGCGAGGCCAACGCAGCGCTGGCACGGCTGATCGAGCAGCTGCAGCAGCTGCAGCCGCCGCGCGAGGTGCGCAAGGCGCTCAAAGCCCTGGGCAGGCAGCTGCAGGCGGCGAGCGGTCTGAGCCATCAGTTGCCGGCCCTGCTCAGCCAGCTGAGCCGGCTGCAGGGCCAGACGCTGGAGGTGCTGCGTACGCCGGCCGCGGAACAACCCGGCCTGCTGCAGCGCCTGTTCGGCAGCCGGGGCGACGCGGGCGGCGACCGAGGCGATGAAGTCGCAGCGGCGGTGCCGCCGGCGTCCGCCGAAAGGCCGCGCGAGCCCGCCGCCGAGCCGAGCCGAGCGGCGGCGGCCAAGGCACCGCCGCCGCTCGACAGCCTGCCCCTGCCGCCAGGGTTGCTGGCCGAGCAAGGCGAGGACGTCCAGCGCTTCGCCCTGCCCGGCAGCGAACCCGGTTATAGCGCGGTGGCGCCGCATATCGCCGAGAGCCTGCTCGGCCTGCTCGCCGAGCTGCAATTGCCGCCGCACCACCAGCCGCAGTGCGACGCGCTGCGCGAGCGGGTGCAGGGGCCGCTGAACTGGTACGAGCTGGTTCCGGTGCTGGACGATCTGGCAGTGCTGGTGCTGGCGGCGACCGACAGCGGCCAGCGCGAGTTCGCCGGCTACCTGAAACTGCTCAACGAGCGTCTGGCGACTTTTATCGGCAGTCTGAGCGCGGCGCACGAGGGTCACGACGCCGCCATCGAGAGCGCGCGCAGTTTCCATCAGCAGCTGAGCGAGCAGGTCAGCGGCCTGCAGCACAGCGTGCAGGAGGCGGCGGATCTGCAGACGCTCAAGCTGACCCTGGAGCAGCGCCTGGACGGTCTGCTGCAGAGCCTCGGCAGCCACCAGCGCCAGCACGACCGCCGCGAGAAAGAGCTGGCCCAGCGCCTGCAGGCCCTGGTGCAGCGGGTCGCCGAGATGGAGCAGGAGGCCCAGCAGTTTCGCCAGCATATCGAGGAGCAGCGGCAGAAGTCGCTGCTCGACCCGCTTACCGGCCTGCCCAATCGCGCGGCCTGGGGCGAGCGCCTGGAGCTGGAGACGGCGCGGCGCCAGCGCTACGGCGGCGAGCTGCTGCTGGCGGTGCTCGACGTCGATCATTTCAAGCGGATCAACGACGGTTACGGCCATCTGGCTGGCGACCGGGTGCTGAAGATCATCGCCGGCGAGCTGCACAAGCGCCTGCGCAAGACCGACTTCATCGCCCGCTTCGGCGGCGAGGAGTTCGTCCTGCTGATCCCGGCGACCCCGCTGGAAGGCGGCGCGCAGCTGCTGGAGACGCTGCGCGCGGCGGTCGAGGCCTGCCCGTTCCACTTCAAGGGCGAGCCGCTGGTCATCACCTTCTCCGCCGGGCTCGCCGAATTCCGTGGCCAGGACAGCGCCGAGACGGTGTTCGAGCGCGCCGACCAGGCGCTGTACCGCGCCAAGGCCGGCGGGCGCAACCGCATCGAACTGGGTTAACCGGCGGCGCTTGCCGGCCGCCGCTCGGGCCGCCGGCTGCGCTGGGCGTCCGTGCCGGTGTTTTAGGCGGCGCCCGGCAGGTAGGGACGCCAGGTCTCCGGCACCTGCTCCAGACGGGGGTAGTGCAGCGCCTCCAGTTGCAGGCGCGGCAGCAGGAAGGGGGTATGCCGCAGGTGCGCGGCGACGCTGCGCAGCTCCGGCATCCACAGGCTGACGTAACTGGCGTCCGGGTCGTACTGGCGGGCCTGGCGCAGGGCGTTGAACGCCCGTGCGTGGCGCGGGTCGCTGGCCACGCCGGCGCGATGGACCCAGTTGCCCCAGTTGCTGGCCGGGTCGTAGTCCAGCAGATGCTCCTCGAACCAGGCGGCGCCATGGCGCCAGTCCTGCTGCAGGTCGTTGATCAGGTAGCTGGCCACCACCTGGCGGCCGCGATTGGAGATGAATCCGGTCGCCGCCAGCTCGCGCATGTTCGCATCGACGAAGGGCATGCCGGTGGCGCCCCGGCACCAGCGCTCGAAGCGTTCGTCGAGTTGTTGCGGCGCGTGCGCCGTGGCCTTCATGCCGGCGGCGCGAAACAGCGCGCGGCCGTGGCGGACCAGCGTCCAGCGGAAGAAGTCGCGCCAGAGCAGCTCCACCCACAGGCAGTGGGTGGAGTCGTTGCGTCCGTACAGCGCCTCGTGGCGGCGCAACTCGGCCAGCACCCGGCGCACCGACAGGCTGCCGTTGGCCAGCCAGGGCGAGAATTTCGAGGAGTATTCGCTGCCGATCAGGCCGTTACGGGTGTCCTTGTAATGGCGTACGCCCTGGCTATCCCACAGATAGTCGCGCAGGCGGGCCAGCGCCGCGGCCTCGCCACCAGCGAAGGGGAAGCTGCTGCTCGGCACGCTTAGCGGCTCGCCGAGGCCGAGCTGGGACAGGCTGGGCAGCGGCTGCAGCCAGTCGAGTGCGGCCTCCGGCAGCGGCGGCAGGGCGTTCGGCGCCGGCTGTGGCTGGAACACCGGCAGGCGCGCCTCGCACTGTTCGCGAAAGCGGCTGAACACCTGCGGCAGGCGATCGGGCGGACAGGGCAGTTCCGCCTCGCGCAGCAGGCCGTTGCCGGGCAACTCCAGCAGCGCCACCTTGCCGAGGGCGGCGCGCAGGCGCGTCTGCACGGCCTGCTCCTCCGGGGCGATTTCCGCCTGGGTCAGTACCTGCTGCAGGCCGAGTCGCGCGACCAGTTCGGGAATCAGCCGTTCCGGCTCGCCATGCAGCACCAGCAGGGAAGAGCTGCGCTGGCGCAGGGCGACATCCAGCGCCGCCAGGCTTTCCAGCAGAAAGCGGGTGCGGTGCACCCCCTGGCGCCGGCAGCCGAGCGGGCCGATGCGCCAGTGGCGCGGGTCGAACACGTACAGCGGCAGCAACCGCTCGCTGTGCAGGCCAGCCTGCAAGGCGGGGTTGTCGTCGAGACGCAGATCCTGTTTCAGCCACAGCAGGGACGAGAGCATGATGCACTCCTCTGGCGCTTATCCTTGGGTATATGCGATCGCCGGCTGGCCGCAAGGTCGCCCGTCCGTTGCCGCGTACACTGTCAGTAAAGACCGCGGCGGCCGGCCGAGGTGCCATCGCCGGACAATTTCGCGCGAGACGACGGCAGGCGGACTCTCTAGACTGTCTGCCCGCCCAGTGGAGACGCTCATGGACATCTTCAGCATCGCCGTGCTGATCTTTCTGGTCACCGACCCTTTCGGCAACATCGCCATCTACATCGCCGCGCTGAAGAACCTCACTCCGCGCCGGCGGCTGTGGGTCGCCGCGCGCGAGTTGCTGTTCGCCCTGGCCCTGTTGCTGCTGTTCCTCACCTTTGGTGACAAGGTGCTCAGCAGCCTGGGGCTGTCGCGCGAGGCGACCGCCATCGCCGGCGGTATCATCCTGTTCGTCATCGCCATGCGTCTGATCTTCCCCAGCCCGCAGGGCCTGCTCGGCGACGTGCCGGACGGCGAGCCGATGCTGGTGCCGCTGGCCACCCCGGCGGTGGCCGGGCCTTCGGCGCTGGCGGTGCTGATGACCCTGCGCAACACCCATGGTGGGCCGTTGTGGGAGCTCTACCTGGCGCTGATCCTGGCCTGGGCGGCGACGGCATTCATTCTGCTGCAGGCCTCGTTCCTCCAGCGTTTTCTCGGAACCCGCGGCTTGACCGCGGTGGAGCGACTGATGGGCATGCTGCTGATCATGCTCAGTGTCGACATGTTGCTGGACAACCTACAAAGCGTCTTCGGCCAAGCATGAAAGCAGTCTGCATCGCCCTTCTCCTGACCCTGCTCGGCGGCTGCGCCGGCCCGCGCATCGACACCAGCCACACCGCGGTGGGGCAGAACAGCCGGGTGCAGTACGTCGTGCTGCATTACACCTCCACCGACCTGGCGCGCTCGCTCGAGCTGCTCAGCGAGAGCGAGGTGAGCAGCCACTACCTGATCGGCGACGCGCCGGCGACCATCTACCGCCTGGTCGACGAGGATCGCCGCGCCTGGCACGCCGGGGTCAGCGAGTGGCAGGGGCGGACCTGGCTCAATGCCACGACCATCGGTATCGAGCTGGTCAACCAGGGCTATTACCAGGGCCCGAATGGCCGCTACTGGCAGCCGTTCGCCCCAGCGCAGATCGATGCGCTGGTGGCCTTGCTCAAGGACATCGTACGGCGCCACCAGCTGCCGCTCGGCGCGATCGTCGGCCACAGCGACGTGGCGCCGCAGCGCAAGGTCGATCCGGGTCCGCTGTTTCCCTGGAAGCGCCTGGCCGACGAGGGCCTGGTTCCCTGGCCGGACGAGGCGGCGGTGAGCCGCCAGCAGGCGCTGTTCGCCACCAGCCTGCCCAGCGTGCAGTGGTTCCAGGAGCAGCTGGCGCAGCAGGGCTACGGCGTGCCGCAGCACGGCGAACTGGACGAGGCCACGCGCAACGTCATCGCCGCCTTCCAGATGAAGTACCGCCCGGCCAATCACGATGGCCAGCCGGACGCCGAAACCGCCGCGCGTCTGCTGGTGCTCAATCTGCAGACGGCCGGATAGCGGGCGCCATGCACAGCGCTGCCGGTATACGCGGCGCCCCCTGCGGTGCGGGCGGCTACAGCGGCAGCGCCAGACTGAAGCGGCTGCCGCGGCCCGGTTGCGATTGCACGGCGATCCGCCCGCCATGCAGTTGGACGATCTCCTTGCACAGCGCCAGGCCCAGGCCGGCGCCGCCCTTGCGCCGGCCGAACTGGACGAAGGGCTCGAAGATGCGCGCCTGCTGGCCGAAGGCGATGCCCTCGCCCTGATCCTCGACGCCGAACTCCAGGCGCTCGCCCTGGCGCCGGGCCTGCAGGCGGATCTCCCCACCCGGATGGCTGTGGCGCAGCGCGTTGCCCAGCAGGTTGTCCAGTACCCGCTCCAGTTGCAGGCGGTCGGCGCGCAGGCGCGGCAGCGGCTCCTGCAGCTCCAGGTGCAGGCTCACCTCGCGTTCCTCGGCGCGGGCGAGGAAGCGCTGCCGGGCCTGCTGCAGCAGTTCGGCCGGATCGCAGGGCGCCAGCTCCAGCTGCTGCAGGCCGTTCTGGTAGCGGGAGAAGTTCAGCAGGTCGTTGATCAGCAGCAGCAGGCGCTGCATCTCCTCGTCCACCGTGGCCAGCAGGTCGGCCTCGCGGCTGCCCGCGGCGAAATCCAGGCGCTCCTGCAGCAGGGCGAAGGCCATGTGCATGCCGGTGACCGGCGTGCGCAGCTCGTGCGAGGCGCGCAGGACGAACTCGCGGCGCACCCGTTCGAAGGCGCGCTGCTCGGTGACGTCGTGCAGCACCATCACCGCGCCGAGCAGCGGGCCCTGTTCCTGGCTCACCGGGGTCAGGCTGTAGGCCAGCAGGCGCGCTTCGCCGTCCGCCTCGATGGCCAGGTCTTGCGCTGCGCGCTGCGGGCTGATCCCGGCCAGCACCAGTTGCAGCTGTTCGTCCAGCTCCGCCCGTTGCAGCGCCTGGCCGAGGGACTGGCCGCGCGGCACGCCGTCCCAGCCGAGCTGGCGCTGCGCCACCGGGTTGCCATGTTCCAGGCGGCCCTGGCGATCGAGGATCAGCAGGCCCTCGTCGATGCTGTCGAGCACCGCCTGCAGGCGCCGTTGCTCGGCCACCAGCGCCTCGACATTGGTCGCCTGGAACTGGTGCAGCGCCTCGGCCATCAGGCCGAAGCGGCGGCTGAGGGCGGCCATCTCCGGCAGTGGCGAGAGCGGCAGGGTGAGCTGGAAGTCACCGCGGCCGATCTGGTCGGCGGCGCGCGCCAGCGCCTCGATCGGCCGGCCGAGGCGCTGCGCCAGGCTGTGCGCGGTGACGAAGCCGATCAGCAGCATGGCCAGGCCGATCAGGCCGAGCAGGCCGGCGACCATCCAGGCGCGCTGGCGGGTGCGTTCCTCGGTGGCATCGACCGCGCTGACGTAGCGGTTCTGCAGGGCATGCAGACTCTCGCGCAGCGCCGCCTCGGCCTGGCCGAAGGCGTCGCTCTTGAGCAGCTCGCGGCGCACCGCTTGCGGCCGTTGCAGCAGCGCGTCGAAACGCGCATAGGCGTTCTCCACCTCGCCCAGCGCCTGCGCGTCGCCTACCGCGCGGGCGCTGCTCTCGGCGCGGCGCAGCCACTGGCGGAACCGGCGGTCGGCGTCCGTCAGCGCGTCGCGGTCGAGCTCCTCGGCCAGCAGCAGGGTGACTTGCTTGCCCAGTTCCTGGCGCATGCCCAGGCTGGCATCGATGATCTGCAGGTTGCGGGTCATCGCCCGACTCTGCTGCTGGGTCAGCTGCAGCACGCTGAACATGCCCAGCAGCAGACCGAGCAGGGCCACCGTAAGCAGGGCGCTGCCGCTGAGGAACAACCGGGTGCGGAGCTTCACAGGCCGAACTGCTTGCGCTTGCGATACAGGGTCGAGGCGTCGATGCCGAGTGTGCGCGCGGCCTGGTCGAGGGTCGCGCTGGCGGCCAGCACTGCGGTGATATGCGCCCGTTCCAGTTCCTCCAGGCTCAGCGGCGCGCCGATGCGCGGCGCGCCGCCTTCGAGCTCCTCGCCCAGGCCGAGGTGTTCCGGCTCGATCAGCTCGGCGCTGCAGATGATGCTGGCGCGCTCGATGACGTTGCGCAGCTCGCGGATGTTGCCGGGCCAGGCATAGTCCTGCAGGGCCGCCCGCGCGGCCTCGCTGAAACCGTGTACGGGGCGTGCGTATTCCTTGACGAAGTGGGCGAGAAAGCCCTCGGCCAGGTCGAGGATGTCCTCGACCCGTTCGCGCAGCGGCGGCAGGGTCAGGGTGATGACGTTGAGGCGATACAGCAGGTCTTCGCGAAAGCGCCCGTCGCGGACCATCTCGTCGAGATCCTGATTGGTCGCGGCAAGGATGCGGATATCGGCGTGGCGCGTCACTGGGTCGCCGACCCGTTCGTACTCCTTGTCCTGGATGAAGCGCAGCAGCTTGGGTTGCAGCGGCAGCGGGAAGTCGCCGATCTCGTCGAGGAACAGGCTGCCACCGTCGGCCTGGCTGACCCGCCCCAGGGTGCTTTCGCTGGCGCCGGTGAAGGCGCCGCGGCTGTGGCCGAACAGCTCGCTTTCCATCAGCTCGGCGGTCAGCGACGGGCAGTTGATGGTCACGCAGGCCTTCTTCGCCCGTTTGCTCCAGCCGTGGATGGCGCGCGCCAGCTCGCCCTTGCCGGTGCCGGACTCGCCGAGGATGAGGATGTTGGCGTCGGTGGCGGCCACCTGGCGGGCGGTTTCCAGCACCGTCATCAGCGCCGGGCTGCGGCTGTCCAGGTGGGCGCCGGGCTGGCGCACCTCGTCCTCGAGCGCCTCCAGGCGTGCCGCCAGCTGGCGCACCTCCAGCTGCTTGGCGGCGGCCAAGCGCAGCTGATCGGGGCTGCACGGCTTGACCAGATAGTCGGCTGCGCCGGCCTGCATGGCGTCCACCGCGGTGTCCACGGCCGAATGGGCGGTGACTATCACCACACGCATCCACGGCGCCTGCACGCGCATCTGCGCCAGCACGTCGAGGCCGTCGTCGTCGCCCAGGCGCAGGTCGAGCAGGCACAGGTCGAACACCTGGCGCTGCAGCAGCGCCTCGGCCTGCGCCGCGCTGCTGGCGGTGGCGACTTCGTGGCCCTGGTCTTCCAGGCAATAGCGGAAGGTGCGCAGTATCGCCGTCTCGTCGTCGACCAGCAGGATGCGCCCGCCTCCTAATCCCGAATCTGCCATTGCCGTGCTCCATCTGACTGAATATTGATTCTTAGTCCGGCAAAACATCATGCAAGTTGCACGGCTTTTGTCTGGCGCCCATGCAGCCTGCACACCAAGGGGTTCAGACGGTCATTGCAAGTAATTGATATGAAAGGATTTCTAAGTGAGTTTTGGGCTGGCATGGGGGTTGCTGGAGTCCCCTTATCCATCCATTCGCCGAGGACCCTGCCATGCCCCCGTTCAAGTTCCCGCTGCTGGCCGGCGCCACCGCGCTACTGCTGAGTCTCGCGCCACTGGTCGCCCAGGCCGCCGCGCAGCCGCTGGCCGAACAGCTCCAGGCGGCGCGCCAGGAGGGTTCGATCTGGACCGCCTTCGCCCTCAACCGCCACCTCAATCCGTTCAAGCTCGACATCGCCGTCGAGGGCGGCCGCGCCAGGCTTTCCGGCCGGGTCGAAAGCGCAGTGCAGAAGGAGCTGGCCGAGCGGGTGGCGCTGAGCATCGACGGCATCGAGAAGGTGGACAACCGCATCGAGGTGGACGAGGGCACGGCCGAGGGCGAGCCGCCTACGCTGGTGCAGCGCCTGGAGGACGCCACCCTGACCGCCACGGTGAAATCCAAGCTGTTGTGGAACAGCAACACCCGCGGCCTGGACATTCAGGTCGAGAGCCAGGACGGCGCCGTCACCCTCAGCGGCCGTGCGCAGACCCCGGCGGCCAAGGAACTGGCCGGCCAGCTGGCGAGCAACACCGACGGGGTGCGCGAACTGTTCAACCACCTCAGCGTCAGCACCGCCGACAGCAGCGCGAGCGAGATCGAAGTGGCCGCGGAGGAGGCTCGCGAGGCGATCAGCGACGGCTGGATCACCAGCAAGGTGAAGGCCAGCTTCGTCTACAGCCGCAACCTGGATGCGCTGAACCTGGACGTGGAGACCAAGGACGGCTTCGTCAGCCTGCGCGGCAGCGTGCTCAGCGCCGCCGAGAAGCGCCTGGCGGTGGATATCGCGCGCAACATCCGCGGCGTGCGCGGTGTCGACGCCGATGCCCTGCTCATCAGCGACTGAGCAGCTGGCTGCCGGTGCCGGCCTGGCGCCACGCCGAATCCATCCGGCCGCCGTCGCGGCGGCCGTTCCCGCAAGTCCCATAGCCGAGGAGAACTTCCATGAGCAGCAAGACCGCACAACTCAACGAACTGATCGAGATCACCCGCGACGGCAAGCACTTCTACGAGCACGCCCACGACGAGGTCAAGGACATCCGCCTGCAGGCGCTGTTCCGCGACATGGCGCGGGCCAAGACCGAGGTCATCAACGCCCTGGCGGTCAAGGTCGCCGCCAACCAGAGCGAGCCGGCGGCAGGTGGCACGCTGATGGGCAAACTGCGGCAGTTCTATGCCGATACCCGCGCCACCCTGGCCAGCGACGAGGAGGCCGCCTACGTGGCGCAGCTGGAGGAGGCCGAGGACCGCATCCTGAATGCCTTCGAAGACGCGCTGGAAAGCGCCGACAGCGACGTGCGCGCGCTATTGGCGGTGGAAATGCCGAAGATTCGCGCCTGCCACGAACGCATGCGCGCGCTCAAGCAGAGCACCCGCTAAGCCCGGCCGTCGGGCCATCTCACGGCCCCCGCGTGGGCAGGCGGGGGCCGTGGTCGCGAGCGGACAATGCCCCGCGGACAAAGTTGCCGGGGTTCATGCAACTGTCATATTCGCTTCATAGAGTGTTCACGTGGCCTGCAGATACTTGGGCCCGTTCCATCCAACACTAATCCTGCTAGGAGCAAGGCATGAAACTGAAGCGTTTGATGGCGGCCCTGACTTTCGCCGCCGCTGGCGTAAGCGCCGTATCTGCTGTAGCCGCCGTCGACCCGGCTCTGCCGACCTACGAAAAGACCTCCGGCGTATCGGGCAACCTGTCCAGCGTCGGTTCCGACTCGCTGGCCAACCTGATGACCCTGTGGGCCGAAGAGTTCAAGAAGCAGTATCCGAACGTCAACATCCAGATCCAGGCCGCCGGTTCCTCCACCGCGCCGCCCGCCATGACCGAAGGCACCGCCAACATGGGCCCGATGAGCCGTCCGATGAAGGACAGCGAGATCCAGGCCTTCGAAGAGAAGTACGGCTACAAGCCGACCGCCGTGCCGGTGGCCATCGACGCCCTGGCCGTGTTCGTGCACAAGGACAACCCGATCAAGTCGCTGTCGATCGAGCAGGTCGACGCGATCTTCTCCAGCACCCGCCTGTGCGGCAACGACAAGGACATCAAGACCTGGGGCGACCTCGGTCTGACCGGCGAGTGGGCGGGCAAGCCGCTGCAGCTGTTCGGCCGCAACTCGGTCTCCGGCACCTACGGCTACTTCAAGGAAGAAGCGCTGTGCAAGGGTGACTTCAAGGCCAACGTCAACGAGCAGCCGGGCTCGGCCTCGGTGGTGCAGTCGATCTCCAGCACCCTGAACGCCATCGGCTATTCGGGCATCGGCTACAAGACCTCCAGCGTGCGCGCCGTGCCGCTGTCGAAGAAGGGCGGCGAAGCCTTCGAAGCCAACGAAGAGAACGCCCTGGCCGGCAAGTTCCCGCTGGCGCGCTTCTTCTACGTCTACGTCAACAAGGCGCCGAACCAGGCCCTGAGCCCGCTGGACGCCGAGTTCATCAAGCTGATGCTGTCCAAGCAGGGTCAGGAAGTGGTGATGAAGGATGGCTACATCCCGCTGCCGTCCAAGGTGGCCGCGAAGGCCCTGAAGGAACTGGGTCTGTAAGTCCGGCCTAGACCAGCTGCGGACCGCGTGGCCCGCCCTCCTCGGAGTGGCGGGCTTCGTCATGTCAGCTGACTGTAACCTTTCTGTCATACAAGCTCGCTAGATTGGCAAGCCTGGGCAGCCTGATGCGCTGCAAACACGCTCGCGCAGAGACTTCTCGCATGAACGACTTGGCAAACGACTCCGTGAACCGATCGCAGAATCCCCTGGGGATCGACTTCAATACCCCCGCCCTGCAGCGCAAGCGTCGCCTGCGTGCACTGAAGGACCGCATGGCGCGCTGGTACGTCTCCATCGGTGGCCTGGCGGTGCTCGGCGCCATCACCCTGATCTTCTTCTACCTGGCCCATGTGGTGCTGCCCATGTTCCAGGGCGCCGAGATGAGCGCGCGCAAGGCCCAGCAGCCGGCCTGGCTGGCCGAGGCGCAGGCGCCGCTGCTGCTGGCAATCGAAGAGCAGAACCAGGTGGCCATGCGCCTGGATCGGGCGGGCATGGTGCAGTTCTTCGACCTCAAGAGCGGCGCGGCCGTCAGCCGCGTGCAACTGCCGCTGGCCGCGGGCGTCAGCGTCGCCTCGGTGGGCCAGGACCAGCCGGGCAGCCGCCGCGTCGCCCTCGGTCTGTCCAACGGCCAGGTGCTGGTGCTGCAGCACAACTACAAGGTCAGCTACCCGGACAACGTGCGCACCATAGTGCCGCAGATCGACTTCCCCTACGGCGAGCAGGCGATCGAACTGGACCCGCAGGGTCGCGCCCTGGAGCACGTGGCGCTGAACCTCAATGGCGGCAGCCTGATGCTGGCGGGCTCCACCGGCAGCGAGCTGCACCTGATCGCGCTGAGCCGCGAAGAGAACCTGTTCACCGGCGAGGTCAGCCTCGGCGAGGACCGCATCAATCTGCCGCAGATCGCCGATCCGATCCGCGAGCTGATCCTCGACCCGCGCCAGCTGTGGCTGTACGTGATCAACGGCGCCTCCACCGCCGACGTCTTCGACCTGCGCAAGCGCAGCCTCAACGGCCGCTACGAGCTGCTCAAGGACGCCTCCAACCGCATCACCAGCGCCACCAGCCTGCTCGGTGGCATCTCGATCATGCTCGGCGACGCCAAGGGCGGCATCCAGCAGTGGTTCATGGTGCGCGACGAGGACGGCAAGTCGACCTTCCAGCCGGTGCGCAGCTTCCAGCTCGAAGGCAGCGCCATCACCCAGATCATTCCCGAGGAGCGCCGCAAGGGCTTCATGGCCCTGGATGAGGCGGGCAACCTGGGCATCTTCCACAGCACCGCGCACCGCACCCTGCTGAAACAGCCGGTCGCAGACGGCGCCGCCATCGCCGCCCTGTCGCCGCGCGCCAGCCGCGTGCTGGTGGAGCGCGAAGGCCAGCTGCAGCGCTTCGTGATCGACAACCCGCACCCGGAAGTGTCGTGGAGCGCGCTGTGGGGCAAGGTCTGGTACGAGAGCTATCCGGAGCCGGACTACGTCTGGCAGTCCACCTCGGCCAACACCGACTTCGAATCCAAGCTGAGCCTCTCGCCGCTGGCCTTCGGCACGCTCAAGGCGGCCTTCTACGCCATGCTGCTGGCCGCGCCGCTGGCGGTGGCCGCGGCGATCTACACCGCCTACTTCATGGCGCCGCGCATGCGCACCAAGGTCAAGCCGGTGATCGAGCTGATGGAGGCGCTGCCGACGGTGATCCTCGGCTTCTTCGCCGGCCTGTTCCTCGCGCCGTTCCTGGAAAACCATCTACCCGGCATCTTCAGCCTGTTGCTGCTGACGCCGGTGGGCATCCTCGCCTCGGGCTACCTGTGGACCAAGCTGCCGGAGTCCGTGCGCCACCGCGTGCCGGACGGCTGGGAGGCGGCACTGCTGATCCCGGTGGTGATCGCCGTGGGCTGGTTCTCCCTGGCCATCAGCGGCCACCTGGAGAACTGGCTGTTCGACGGCAACATGCGTCTGTGGCTGAGCAATGACCTGGGCATCCCGTTCGACCAGCGCAACGCCTTGGTGGTGGGCCTGGCGATGGGCTTTGCGGTGATCCCGAACATCTATTCGATCGCCGAAGACGCCGTGTTCAGCGTACCCAAGAGCCTGACCTTCGGCTCCCTGGCTCTCGGCGCCACGCCCTGGCAGACCCTGACCCGGGTAGTGATCCTTACCGCCAGCCCGGGCATCTTCTCGGCGCTGATGATCGGCATGGGCCGCGCCGTGGGCGAGACCATGATCGTGCTGATGGCCACCGGCAACACGCCGATCATGGACGTCAACATCTTCGAGGGCATGCGCACCCTGGCCGCCAACGTGGCGGTGGAGATGCCCGAGTCGGAAGTCGGCGGCACCCACTACCGCGTGCTGTTCCTCGCCGCGCTGGTGCTGCTGCTGTTCACCTTCGTGATGAACACCCTGGCTGAGCTGATCCGTCAGCGCCTGCGCACCAAGTATTCGTCGCTCTAAGGTTCTGGAAGGTATAGGTCCGTGAAAAAGTACAACCTGAAATCCTGGTACAAGAGCGGCGCCCCGGGCGTGTGGATGAGCGGCGGCGCGGTGGCCATCGCCATCATCATGACCCTCGGCCTGCTGGCGGTGATCGCCACCCGCGGCATGGGCCACTTCTGGCCGGCCGATGTCCTCGAGGCCGACTACCAGGTTCCCGGCCAGGAGGCCAGGGTGATGGCCGGCGAGGTGGTGCAGGCCGAGGAGGTGCCGCGTGCCCGCCTGGCCGCCGCCGGTCTGCCGGTGGCCGAGGAGGGCGGCGAGTTCATGACCCGCGAACTGCTCAAGGTGGGCAACCGCGAGCTGTTCGGCGCCGACTTCGCCTGGGTCGTCGGCGAGTGGCTGAGCAACCCGCGCAAGCCGGCCGAGATCACCGTGCTGGAGCGCCGCGAGTGGGGCAACTTCTACGGCTATCTGCTCAGCGTCAAGGAAAGCGGCCAGGTGGTCGCCGAGGGCGAGGCCGCCTGGCCGGCGCTGCAGGAACGCCTGGAGCGCGTCGAGCAGCTGCATGCGCAGCTGGTGCGCCTGGAGAAGAAGGACATCGGCCGGATCAACCACGGCCTCGAGCGCATCCGCCTGGAAGGGCGCAAGCTGCAGCTGCAGGGCAAACTGGACGCCGCCGCCCAGGCCGCTCTGGACGCCCGTCGCGCGGCGCTGGACGCCGACTACAAGGTGCTCGAGGCGCAGATGGTCGAGCTGGCCGGCCAGATCAACCGCGACAGCGTGACCCTGCGCGTCAGCGACGGCCGCGAGAGCGAGATCGCCCTGGGCAAGGTGGTGCGCGCCTTCCGCCCGAACGCCATGGGCACCGTCGACAAGCTCGGCTTCTACGCCATGAAGCTGTGGGAGTTCGTCAGCGACGAGCCGCGCGAGGCCAACACCGAGGGCGGCATCTTCCCGGCGATCTTCGGCACCGTGCTGATGGTCATGCTGATGGCGGTGATCGTCACCCCGTTCGGCGTGATCGCCGCGGTCTACCTGCGCGAATACGCCCACCAGGGTGCGCTGACCCGGGTGATCCGCATCGCGGTGAACAACCTGGCCGGCGTGCCCTCGATCGTCTATGGCGTGTTCGGCCTGGGCTTCTTCGTCTACGTGCTGGGCGGCTCGATCGACCAGCTGTTCTTCCCCGAATCGGCGCCGGCGCCGACCTTCGGCACCCCGGGGCTGATGTGGGCCTCGCTGACCCTGGCGATCCTCACCCTGCCGGTGGTCATCGTCGCCACCGAGGAAGGCCTGGCGCGGATTCCGCGCGCGGTGCGCGAGGGCTCGCTGGCACTCGGCGCGACCAAGGCCGAGACCCTGTGGAAGGTGGTGATCCCGATGGCCAGCCCGGCGATGATGACCGGCCTGATCCTCGCCGTGGCCCGCGCCGCCGGCGAGGTGGCGCCGCTGATGCTGGTGGGTGTGGTCAAGCTGGCGCCGAGCCTGCCGCTGAACGGCAACTACCCCTACCTGCACCTGGATCAGAAGATCATGCACCTGGGCTTCCACATCTACGACGTCGGCTTCCAGAGCCCCAACGTCGAG
Source organism: Pseudomonas sp. SP16.1 (assembly GCF_052682975.1). Classification (NCBI taxonomy): domain Bacteria; kingdom Pseudomonadati; phylum Pseudomonadota; class Gammaproteobacteria; order Pseudomonadales; family Pseudomonadaceae; genus Pseudomonas; species Pseudomonas sp. SP16.1. The sequence continues at coordinate 4,305,025 of NZ_JBQYFZ010000001.1, read as the reverse complement.
GCCGCGCGGCCACTGGTGTACGCCACCGCGCTGCTGCTGGTGATCGTCATCGCCCTGCTCAACCTGACCGCGGTGTATATCCGCAACCACCTGCGCGAGAAATACAAGGCGCTGGATCACTAAACGCAGCTACGAGCCGCACGCCCCGGGCGTGCCGCTTGCAGCACGTAGCTACGAATGGAGTGAAACGATGCAACACGAAGCCCATACCCACGGTATCGACCTGGCCGCCCTCGGCCGCGACAAGCAGAGCCTCAACCTGGCGGCCGAGACCACGGCCATCGCAGTGCCGGGGCTGAACCTCTACTACGGCGACAAGCAGGCGCTGTTCGACGTCAAGATGGATATCCCGCGCCAGCGCGTGACCGCCTTCATCGGCCCCTCGGGCTGTGGCAAGTCGACCCTGCTGCGCACCTTCAACCGGATGAACGACCTGGTCGACGGCTGCCGGGTGGACGGCGAGATCAACATCGACGGGCGCAACATCTACCGCAAGGGCGAGGATGTCGCCGAGCTGCGCCGCCGCGTCGGCATGGTGTTCCAGAAGCCCAACCCCTTCCCCAAGAGCATCTACGAGAACGTGGTGTACGGCCTGCGCATCCAGGGTATCAACAGCAAGCGCGTGCTCGACGAGGCGGTGGAATGGGCGCTGAAGAGCGCGGCGCTGTGGGACGAGGTCAAGGACCGCCTGCACGACTCGGCCCTCGGCCTGTCCGGCGGCCAGCAGCAGCGTCTGGTGATCGCCCGTACCGTGGCGGTGCAGCCGGAAGTGCTGCTGCTCGACGAACCCTGCTCGGCCCTCGACCCGATCTCCACGCTGAAGGTCGAAGAGCTGATCTACGAACTGAAGAGCAAGTACACCATCGTCATCGTCACCCACAACATGCAGCAGGCGGCGCGGGTTTCCGACTACACGGCGTTCATGTACATGGGCAAGCTGATCGAGTTCGGCGACACCGACACCCTGTTCACCAACCCGGCCAAGAAGCAGACCGAGGACTACATCACCGGTCGTTACGGCTAAGGCCATGGCAAATTCCCCCTGGCTCTGTCGGGCGCGCTTGCCGTACTAACCGTACTGTCAGCGCACGCCCTTCGCGCCAGAGAGCATTTTCCAAGGGCCTTGATAAACAACGTAGGGTGCGCCGTGCGCACCATGGTCACCCCAGCCGGCAGCTTTCGCGGAGCGAAACATGATCAACAAAGACAACCTCACCCAGCACATCTCCCAGCAGTTCAACGCCGAGCTGGAAGAAGTGCGCAGCCACCTGCTGGCCATGGGCGGCCTGGTGGAGAAGCAGGTCAACGACGCCGTCACCGCGCTGATCGAGGCCGACTCCGGCCTGGCCCAGCAGGTGCGCGAGATCGACGACCAGATCAACCAGATGGAGCGCAACATCGACGAGGAATGCGTGCGCATCCTCGCCCGTCGTCAGCCGGCGGCCTCCGACCTGCGCCTGATCATCAGCATCTCCAAGTCGGTGATCGACCTCGAGCGCATCGGCGACGAGTCGACCAAGATCGCCAAGCGCGCCATCCAGCTGTGCGAGGAGGGCGAGTCGCCGCGCGGCTATGTCGAGGTCCGCCACATCGGCGACCAGGTGCGCCGCATGGTGCAGGAGGCGCTGGATGCCTTCGCCCGTTTCGATGCCGACCTGGCGCTGTCGGTGGCGCAGTACGACAAGACCGTCGACCGCGAATACAAGACCGCGCTGCGCGAGCTGGTCACCTACATGATGGAAGACCCGCGCTCGATCTCCCGTGTGCTCAACGTGATCTGGGCGCTGCGCTCGCTGGAGCGCATCGGCGACCACGCGCGCAACATCGCCGAACTGGTGATCTACCTGGTGCGCGGCACCGACGTGCGGCATATCGGCCTGACGCGCATGCGCGAAGAGGTCGAGGGCAAGTCCGGCGCCTGATTGGCCGGTGCAGCCGCGGAGCATCCGGACCTCCCTGTAGCCCGGATGCAATCCGTGCGGGGCGTGCCGTTTTCTCGGATTGCATCCGGGCTACGGCCCTGGCCGCTGAGACCTGCCGCGTGCTTTTCCGTTGACCTTTGGCCACTGGCCATGACTATGCTTAGCGCCATTCGTACAGGAGAGGCCGATGAGCAAAGTCAGCGTGCTGGTAGTGGACGACGCGACCTTTATCCGTGATCTGGTCAAGAAGGGGCTGCGCGATCACTTCCCCGGCGTGCACATCGAGGAGGCGATCAACGGGCGCAAGGCCCAGCAGCTGCTGGGCCGGCACGAGGTCGACCTGATCCTCTGCGACTGGGAGATGCCGGAGATGTCCGGCCTCGAACTGCTGAGCTGGTGCCGCGAGCAGGACAACCTGAAGAGCACGCCCTTCATCATGGTCACCAGCCGCGGCGATAAGGAGAACGTGGTGCAGGCGATCCAGGCCGGGGTTTCCGATTACATCGGCAAGCCCTTCTCCAACGAGCAGCTGGTGACCAAGGTGAAGAAGGCCCTGAGCCGCACTGGCAAGCTGCAGGCGCTGGCCGCCGGCGCCTCGGGCCCGAAGCTGCTCGGCAGCGGCGCCTTCGCCAACGACTCGCTGGCCGCGCTGACCGGCGGCAAGGCCGAGGTGGTCAAGCCCAGCACCCCGGCGCCGGCCGCCGCCACGCCGGCCGCGTCCGCTCCGGCCGCCAGCCCGACGCCGGCGGCCAGGGCGCCTGGTGGTCGTGGCCAGGGCCAGCTGCGCCTGCCGAATGGCAGCATGGCCTGCGTGATCAAGGCGCTGAGCCTCAAGGAGGCGCTGCTGGTGGTCAGGCGCGGCGAACCGCTGCCGCAGGTGCTGGAGAGTGCAGTGCTCGACCTGGAGCAGGGCGAGGCGGCCGAGACCGCGCGGCTCAACGGCTACCTGCACGCGGTGGCGGCGCTGGAGCCCAAACCCGATAGCGAGTGGCTGCAGCTGACCTTTCGCTTCGTCGATCGCGACCCGCAGAAGCTCGACTACCTGTCACGGCTGATCGCCCGCGGCACCGCGCAGAAGCATTTCGTCCCCGGCGCCTGAGCGGCGCGATTGCGGCGGGTTGAACCCGCCATCGCTGAGGTCGAGGCCATCCGACCAATGGCGGTGAGCCGGTTCACAGCCTGACGGCCGGTCTCTGGCATGGCCGCCAGGCCGCTGCTAGCCTTGTTAGCCCGGATATCAAAAAGCCATAAAGTCCGAACCATGCTAGGGCGTCTGATCCTCCTCTGCAGCCTGCTGGTCCTGAGTGGCCAGGTCGCTGCCCTGACCATCTACAAGTACGTCGACAAGAACGGCGTGGTGACCTACAGCGACCAGGCGGCGCCCGGCGCCCAGGTCTTCGTGTTCCGCGATCGCATGGTCGAGCGCCTGGACAACCAGGTGAAGCTGGAAACCAAGCAGCACGCGGCCGGCGAAACCCTGCTGGTGCGCAACGACCTGTACGCCCCGGTGGAGATCGAGCTGAAGCTGGAGCAGGTGGACAACGCCATCGGCGCGCCGGACAAGCCGATCCGCTGGGTGCTGCCGCCGCGCAGCAAGATCCGCCTGGCCACCCTGGCTCCGCGCGACGCCGCCAAGCCGTTGCGCTACAAGCCCAGGCTGCGCTATGCCCTGGGCGACCCGCGCCTGCAGCCGAGCATCCACCGCTACCCGCTACCCTGGCGCGGCGGGCCGTTCCGCCTGACCCAGGGGGCAAACGGCACCTACAGCCACTTCACCGCCAAAGGCCGCTACGCCATGGACATCGCCATGCCCGAGGGGACGCCCATCGTCGCCGCGCGCGGCGGTGTGGTGGTCAAGACCGAGAACCAGCAGAGCGGGCGCGGCAACAACCCGGCCGGCAACTTCGTGCGCATCCTCCACGACGACGGCACCATGGGCGTCTACCTGCACCTGATGAAGGGCTCGGTGAGCGTGCGCGAGGGCCAGCGTGTGGAGACCGGCAGCCTGCTGGCGCGCTCCGGCAACACGGGAAACAGTACCGGGCCGCATCTGCATTTCGTGGTACAGCGCAACGTCGGCCTGGCGGTGGAATCGATTCCCTTCCGCTTCGCCCAGCCGGTCAACAGCCTGCCCAACTTCGCCGTTGGCGGCGAATAGCGTTCGCAGGGCGCATCTGCAAACGAGCCGGGACAGACGCTATCCCAACTGGCTGTTGCAACCGTTAGCAGGCCCGACACGGCACCTGAAGGAGTCCGCAAACACAGTGTAAGAGCCCCGCCTCGGGGCGAAACGATTGCTGCCAGTGCGCAATCCGCGCTGTGCACAGCATTCGCCGCGAGGCGCGACTCCTACGAAAAGCCTCGACACCGCGTAACCCGATACCGGGGGTAGCGCCAACAAAAACGGCGACCCCGAGGGTCGCCGTTGCGGGGAAAACGAAGCGCGCTCAGCCGATCTCGATCATCTCGAAATCCATCTTGCCGACGCCGCAGTCGGGGCACAGCCAGTCTTCCGGCACGTCTTCCCAGCGGGTGCCGGCGGCGATGCCTTCATCCGGCCAGCCCTGGCTCTCGTCGTATACCAGTCCACAGACCACGCATTGCCACTTCTTCATATAGACCTCTGGCGAATCTCACGGTGTTGCGCGAGGCACGCTACCGCAATTGCCGGCGGCCGCCAAGCGGCGGGGCGACGAATGCCGCCCCGCGCGGGCCAACCAAAGTCGGGTCTCAGCCGGCCAGGTGCAGCGGGTCGCCGATCAGCATCAGATACATGGCGATCAGTGCGATGGAGCCGGCGGCCACGAGGTAGTAGAGGGTCGGCAGGATGGTCTTGCGCAGGGTGATGCCCTCGCGCCCGAGCAGGCCGACGGTGGCCGAGGCCGCCACCACGTTGTGGATGGCGATCATGTTGCCGGCTGCCGCGCCCACCGATTGCAGCGCTACCATCATCGCTCCGGACACACCGATCAGCCCGGCGGCGTTGAACTGGAACTGCGACAGCATCAGGTTCGACACCGTGTTGGAGCCGGCGATGAAGGCGCCCAGCGCGCCCACGGCCGGGGCGAAGAAGGGATAGACGCCGCCGACGCTATCGGCCACCAGCTGCGCCATGGCTACCGGCATCGACACCAGGTCGGCGCCGTTGACCCCGGAGTTGATCAGGATGCGCACCATGGGGATGGTGAAGATCAGCACGAAGCCGGCGCCGAGCAGGGTCTTGCTCGACTCGCCGACGGCGGCCTTGAGCTCGCCCAGGCGCATGCGGTGGAGGAAGAAGGTCACCAGCACCACCATGCACAGGATGCCGCCGGGCAGGTACAGCGGCTCCAGGGTGCCGGACACGCCGCTCTCGCCGAGGATGTCCTTCCAGCCGAAGCTGACCGACATCAGCGCCGCCTTGATCTGCGGGAACACTCGCGACAGCACCAGAAACACCGCCAGCAGCAGGTAGGGCGCCCAGGCCATGGGCACCGAGATCGGCGTCTTGCCGGCTACTTCGTCGAGCTTCATCTCGATCTTGCCCATCCACTCGGCGGGCCAGTCCTTGGGGTCGGCGAAGTCCCAGGTCTGCTTGGGCAGCAGGAAGCCGGCGCGGGCGGCCGGCACCACGATGGCCAGGCCGACCAGGGCGCCGATCATCGAGGGGAACTCGGGGCCGAGCAGCACCCCGGCGGCCATATAGGGGATCGAGAAGGCGAACGCGGTGAAGATGGCGAACGGCGCGATCGCCAGGCCCTCCTTCCAGCTCCGGTTGCTGCCGAAGAAGCGGGTCATGATCATCACCATGATCAGCGGCATCAGCAGGCCGATCAGGCCGTGGGTAATGGCCACCCGCGAATAGATCAGGTGGAAGAAGGTGTCCCAGGTGCTGCCATTGGCGACCAGCTGCGCGCTGATGCCGGTCTTGTCCAGGCCGGCACCGACACCCACCAGGATCGGCGTGCCCACCGCACCGAAAGACACCGGGGTGGACTGCACCATCATCCCCAGCACCACCGCGGCCAGCGCCGGGAAGCCCAGTGCGACCAGCAGCGGCGCGGCCACCGCGGCCGGGGTGCCGAAACCGGAGGCACCCTCGATGAAGCAGCCGAACAGCCAGGCGACGATCAGCGCCTGCACGCGGCGGTCCGGGCTGACGTTGGAGAAGCCGCGGCGAATCGCGGCGATGCCGCCGGAATGCTTGAGGGTGTTGAGCAGCAGGATCGCGCCGAAGATGATCCACAGGATCGCAGCGGTGAGGATCAGCCCCTGCAGGCTGGAGGCGACGACCCGGTTGAGGGACATGTCCCAGGCCGTCAGGCCGATCAGGGCGGTGAGGACGAACACCAGCGGCATCGCGTACTTGGCCGGCCAGCGAAAGCCGATCAGCAGCACACCCGCCAGCACCAGCGGCACGAAGGCCAGGATGGACAGCAGCGTTTGACTCATGGGTTGGTTCCTTCTTTTTCTTGTGAACCACAGTTTTCCGGGGACACCCGGCGCCACGCATCTGGAAGGGCCGGGCACCACGGCACCAACCTTTCCGCGAGCCGCGACGGCAGGGATCCCCCATCGCCGCGCTCATGCTCGAAAGCCCCGACGGTCAGAAACCGTCAGGGCTTGGTGCTGCTCCGTGGAGTTCATCCACGGTTACGAACCCGCTTCTGTAGGAGCCCCGCCCCGGGGCGAAGCCTTTCAAGTGCGCGCCGCCAAGCTTCGCGGCGGGGCGCCGCTCCTGCATGATCGGTGAGATGCTCAAACCTCATCTTTAAAGCGCAGGCGCCAGGCATGCAGCAGCGGCTCGGTGTAGCCGGACGGCTGCTCGCGGCCCTTGAACACCAGGTCGCAGGCGGCGCGGAAGGCGTGGGATTGCTCGAAGTTCGGCGCCATCGGCCGGTAGGCGGCGTCGCCAGCGTTCTGCCCGTCCACCACCTGGGCCATGCGCTGCAGCGTCTCGCGCACCTGGGCTTCGCCGACCACCCCGTGGTGCAGCCAGTTGGCGATATGCTGGGCCGAGATGCGCAGGGTGGCGCGGTCTTCCATCAGGCCGACGTCGTGGATATCCGGTACCTTGGAGCAGCCGACACCCTGTTCGACCCAGCGCACCACGTAACCGAGGATGCCCTGGCAGTTGTTGTCCAGTTCCTGCTGGATATCGCTGGCGCTCCACGGCCGTTCGGCGCTGACCGGCACGCTGAGCAGGTCGTTCAGCAGGCCGTCGCGCTGCTCGGCCAGGTCGATCAGTTCCAGCTCGCGCTGCACCGCCTGCACGTCCACCTGGTGGTAGTGCAGGGCGTGCAGCACGGCGGCGGTCGGCGACGGTACCCAGGCGGTGTTGGCGCCGGCTTTCGGGTGGCCGATCTTCTGTTCGAGCATGGCCGCCATCAGGTCCGGCATGGCCCACATGCCCTTGCCGATCTGCGCCTTGCCGCGCAGCCCGCAGGCCAGGCCGACCAGCACGTTGTTGCGCTCGTAAGCCTGGATCCAGGCGCTGGATTTCATGTCGCCCTTGCGCAGCATGGCGCCGGCCTCCATCGCCGTGTGCATCTCGTCGCCGGTGCGGTCGAGAAAGCCGGTGTTGATAAAGGCCACCCGTGCGCTGGCGGCTTCGATGCAGGCCTTGAGGTTGACGCTGGTGCGCCGCTCCTCGTCCATGATGCCCATCTTCAGGGTATCGACCGGCATGCCCAGCAACTGCTCGACACGGCCGAACAGCTCGTTGGCGAAGGCCACTTCGAACGGACCGTGCATCTTCGGCTTGACGATATAGACACTGCCGCTGCGCGAGTTGCCGCGGCGCTGCAGGTCGTGCAGGGCGATCAGGCTGGTGACCACCGCATCCATGATGCCCTCGGGAATCTCCTGGCCTTCGCCATCGAGGATCGCCGGGTTGCTCATCAGGTGGCCGACGTTGCGCACGAATAGCAGCGAGCGGCCGTGCAAGGTGAGTTCGCTGCCATCGGCGGCGGTGTAGACGCGATCCGGGTTGAGGCGGCGGACGATGCGCTGGCCGCCCTTGTCCAGCTCCTCGGCCAGATCGCCCTTCATCAGGCCCAGCCAGTTGCGGTAGACCAGCACCTTGTCGGCGGCGTCGACGGCGGCCACCGAGTCCTCGCAGTCCATGATGGTCGACAGCGCCGCCTCCATCAGTACGTCCTTGACCCCGGCGGCGTCGCTGCGGCCGATGGGGCTGCTGGCGTCGATCTGGATCTCGAAATGCAGGCCGTGGTTCTTCAGCAGCACGGCGCTCGGCGTGGCCGCCTCGCCCTGGTAGCCGACGAATTTTTCCGGCTGGGCCAGGGCGCTCTGCGCGCCGCCGCTCAGGGTCACCTGCAACTGGCCGGCGACCACGGCATAGGCGCGGGCGTCGGCGTGCGAGCCCTTGGCCAGCGGCGCGGCCTGGTCGAGGAAGGCGCGGGCGAAGGCGATCACCCTGGCGCCGCGCACCTCGTTGTAGCCCGGCCCCTTGCCGGCGCCGCCGTCTTCGCTGATCGCATCGGTGCCGTACAGGGCGTCATACAGCGAGCCCCAGCGGGCGTTGGCGGCATTCAGCGCGTAGCGCGCGTTCATCACCGGCACCACCAGCTGCGGGCCGGCCTGGCTGGCGATCTCGCTGTCGACCTTGGCGGTGCTGACCTTGACCTTCTCCGGCTGCGGCAGCAGGTAGCCGATGGACTCGAGGAAGGCGCGGTAGGCGGCCATGTCGCGGATCGGGCCGGGATGGGCGCGATGCCAGGTATCCAGCTCGCTCTGCAGGCGCTCGCGCTCGGCCAGCAGCGCACGGTTGCGCGGCGCCAGGTCGTGCACCAGCGCATCGAAACCGGTCCAGAAGGCGGCGGCTTCGATGCCGCTGCCGGGCAGAACTTCGTCTTCGATAAAGCGCTTGAGCTCGGCGGACACCTGCAGGCGCTGACATTGCACGCGTTCGGTCATTTTGCTGTTCTCCTCTCTGCATCCGCCCATGGCGGCGCGGGTCAATCAATGTGTTGTAGGAGCCTCGCCCCGGGGCCAAGCTCCTGATGTTCTGTTCGCCGCGGGGCGCGGCTCCTACAGGCTCCGCGTCCGTCCTTACACTGCCGCGATACCCGCCTTGGCCACCTGCGCGTCCTGTTCGGCCTTGACCCCGGACACGCCCACCGCGCCGATCACCTGACCGTCCACCAGCACCGGCACGCCGCCTTCCAGCGAGGTGAGCAGCGGCGCGCTGAGGAAAGCGCTGCGGCCACCGTTGACCATGTCCTCGTAGCCCTTGGTTTCGCGGCGGCCGAGGGCGGCGCTGCGCGCCTTTTCGGTGGCGATATAGGCGCCGATCGGCGCGCAGCCGTCGAGGCGTTCCAGGGCCAGCGGGTGGCCGCCGTCGTCGACCACGGCGATGGCCACGGCCCAGCCCTGTTGCTGCGCTTCGCTGCGGGCCGCCTGGAGGATCTGGGCGACTTCGCTCTGGCTGAGTACGGCTTTGTGCTGCATGGCATACCTCATTCTTGGCTTTTCTCCCCTCGCCCATTTATGGGAGAGGGGCCGGGGGAGAGGGTTCAGGCTTTCAGCCCATCGCCTCCTCGACGATTTCGATCCAGTGCCGCACCGGCGTACGCCCGGCGCCGTCCAGGTGGCTCTGGCAGCCGATATTGGCGGTGACGATGGCGTCGGGCTTGCCGCTTTCCAGGGCATTGAGCTTGTTGTCGCGCAGCTGCCGCGACAGCTCCGGCTGGGTCAGTGAATAGGTGCCGGCCGAGCCGCAGCACAGGTGGCCGTCCGGCACGGCGGTGAGGCCGAAGCCGAGGCGGCTCAGCACGCCTTCCACGGCGCCGCCGAGCTTCTGCGCGTGCTGCAGGGTGCAGGGGCAGTGGAAGGCCAGGCGCTGCTGCGCGCGTACCTGCAGCTTTTCCAGTGCTTCGCCCTGCAGCACTTCGACCAGGTCCTTGGCCAATGCGCTGACCCGCGCCGCCTTGGTCGCATAGGCCGGATCGCCGGCGAGCAGATGGCCGTAGTCCTTGACGAAGGCGCCGCAGCCGCTGGCGGTCTGTACTATGGCTTCGGCACCGGCTTCGATGGCCGGCCACCAGGCGTCGATGTTCTGCCGCGCGCGGTTGAGCCCCGCCTCCTGGGCGTTGAGGTGGTAGTCGACGGCGCCGCAGCAGCCGGCCTCGCGGATCGGCGTGACGCCGATGCCGAGGCGATCGAGCACCCGCGCGGTGGCGGCGTTGGTGTTGGGCGACAGCCCCGGTTGCACGCAGCCTTCGAGCATCAGTACGCGGCGCGCGTGCTGCACGGTCGGCCGTGGCTTGGCCGGGCGAATCTGGCGTGGCAGCTTGGCCTTGAGCGTGGTCGGCAGCAGCGGGCGCAGGGCCAGGCCGGTCTGGGTCAGCGCCTTGAACAGCGCCGGGCGCGGCACCACGGCGCGCAGGCCCTGGCGCAGCAGGCGCTCGCTCAGCGGCCGCGGCACCGCCTGTTCGACCAGATCGCGGCCGATATCCAGCAGGTTGTGGTACTGCACGCCGGACGGGCAGGTGGTTTCGCAGTTGCGGCAGGTCAGGCAGCGGTCCAGATGCTGCTGGGTCTTGGCGGTGACCTCGCCGCCCTCGAGCATCTGCTTGATCAGGTAGATACGCCCGCGCGGGCCGTCCAGCTCGTCGCCGAGCAGCTGGTAGGTCGGGCAGGTGGCGTTGCAGAAACCGCAATGCACGCAGGAGCGCAGCACCCGCTCGGCTTCCTCGGCGCGCGGCAGACGCTTGGCTTGTTCACTCAGGTTGGTCTGCACGGCTTATACCTCGGCGTACATGCGGCCAGGGTTGAAGATGCCCTGGGGGTCGAGCTGTTGCTTGAGCTGACGCTGGTAGCGCAGCAGCGGCGCGGCCAGCGGCTGGAAGGGTTGTTCGGCTCCTGCGGCGAAGCAGGTGGCGTGGCCGCCGAGCTTGGCCAGCACGCGCTGGATCAGCGCGCCATCGGCGTCGGACTTGAGCCAGCGCTGGGCGCCGCCCCAGTCGATCAGCTGGCGCCCGGGCAGGTCGAGCAGGCCGCTGTTGGCCGGCAGCGACAGGCGCCACAGGGTGCCTTCGCCGGCGAAGAACGGCAGGCGCTGTTCGCGCAGCTGCTGCCAGTAGCCGTTGTCGATTTCCTCGCCGCCGAGGCGCTGGCGCGCAGCCTGCACCGAGCCCTCGCCGCCCTCCAGGCGCAGGTGCAGCGCCGCACCGTCGTGGCTGGCGGCGCTGATCGGCAGCGGCTGCTGGCCCCATTCGGCGAGCTTGTTCAGCGCGTGCAGGGCGTCCACTTCCAGGCGCAGGCTGAGCGCCTGGCGCGGCTTGGGCAGCACCTTGAGCGACACCTCGGTGAGCAGGCCGAGGCAGCCGAAGCTGCCGGCCAGCAGGCGCGACAGGTCGTAGCCGGCGACGTTCTTCATCACCTCGCCGCCGAAGCGCAGCAGCTTGCCCTGACCGGTGATCACCCGGGTGCCGAGCACCTGGTCGCGCACCGAACCGGCCCAGGGCCGGCGCGGGCCGGACAGCCCGGCGGCGACCATGCCGCCCAGGGTGGCGCCATCGCCCAGGTGCGGCGGTTCGCACGGCAGCATCTGGTTGTTGGCCTCCAGCGCCGCCTCGATCTCGGCGAGCGGCGTCCCGGCACGGGCGGTGAGCACCAGCTCGGTGGGGTCGTAGCTGACGATGCCGCGATGCTGACGGGTGTCCAGCACTTCGCCGGTGGTGGCACGCCCCAGATGGGCCTTGCTGGCGCTGCCCTGGATGCGCAGCGGGGTGGCGCTGTTCAGCGCGTGGTTGACCTGTTCCAGCAGCGCGGCGCTGGCGTCGAAATCATGCGACATCAGAAACGCTCCAGTTCCGGGAAGGGCAGTTGACCGTGGTGCACGTGCATGGCGCCGAACTCGGCGCAGCGGTGCAGGGTGGGAATGTTCTTGCCCGGGTTGAGCAGGCCGGCCGGGTCGAACGCCGCCTTCACCGCATGGAACAGGGTGATTTCGTCGCTGTTGAACTGCGCGCACATCTGGTTGATCTTCTCGCGGCCGACACCGTGCTCGCCGGTGATGCTGCCGCCGACCTTGACGCAGAGTTCGAGGATCTTGCCGCCGATGGCCTCGGCCCGCTCCAGCTCGCCGGGCACGTTGGCATCGAAGAGGATCAAGGGATGCATGTTGCCGTCGCCGGCGTGGAACACGTTGGCCACGCGCAGGCCGTACTCTTCGGACAGTTCGGCGATGCCGCGCAGCACCCCGGGCAGCTCGCGGCGCGGGATGGTGCCGTCCATGCAGTAGTAGTCCGGCGAGATGCGCCCGACGGCGGGGAAGGCGTTCTTGCGCCCGGCCCAGAATTTCACCCGCTCGGCCTCGTCGCGGGCCAGGCGCACTTCGGTGGCGCCGGCTTTTTCCAGCACCGCGCGCACGCGCTCGCAATCGTCGGCCACGTCGGCCTCGACGCCGTCCAGCTCGCAGAGCAGGATGGCCTCGGCCTCCACCGGGTAGCCGGCGTGGATGAAATCTTCGGCGGCGCGGATCGCCAGGTTGTCCATCATCTCCAGCCCACCGGGGATGATGCCGGCGGCGATGATGTCGCCCACCGCGCGGCCGGCCTTCTCCACCGAGTCGAAGGCCGCCAGCAGCACCTTGGCCACCTGCGGCTTGGGCAGCAGCTTGACCGTCACCTCGGTGACGATGCCGAGCATGCCCTCGGAGCCGGTGAACAGGGCCAGCAGGTCGAAGCCGGGGGCGTCCAGGGCATCGCTGCCGAGGGTCATGAACTCGCCCTCGACGGTGAGAATCTCCACCTTGAGCAGGTTGTGCACGGTCAGGCCGTACTTCAGGCAGTGCACGCCGCCGGCATTCTCGGCGACGTTGCCGCCGATGGAGCAGGCGATCTGCGACGAGGGGTCCGGCGCGTAATACAGGTCGAAGGGCGCTGCGGCCTGGGAGATCGCCAGGTTGCGCACGCCGGGCTGGACGCGGGCGAAGCGCCCTTCGCGGTTGATCTCGAGGATCTGGTTGAAGCGCGCCATCACCAGGAGGATGCCCTGCTCCAGCGGCAGCGCCCCGCCGGACAGGCCGGTGCCAGCGCCGCGTGCCACCACCGGTACGCCGCGGGCGTGGCAGAGCTGGAGTAGCTGCTGCACCTGCTCGATACGCTCGGGCAGCACCACCAGCATGGGCGTGCTGCGGTAGGCGGACAGGCCATCGCACTCGTAGGGCGTGAGGTCTTCCTCGGTGTGCAGGATGTCGAGGTCGGGCAGGTGCTGGCGCAACTCCGCCAGCAGGGCGGCCTTGTCGACCTTGGGCAGCGCGCCGTCGATGCGCTCGTCGTACAGAATGCTCATGGCAGGCTCGCTTCGGGAACGTTGTTCTTGTAGGCGGTCATGCTGCGACCTTGGGCCGCATAGTTAGGCGTCGTCTGCGCCTGCGTCCATCTTCGTGGGTGCTGGTAGGACCAGTTTTTTCTGTCTGGCTACAGCCGCGAGTTGGCCAAAAGTCTTAGCCAGTCTTGCTTGTGGGCGCCGCGTGGAGTGGCTAAGGTCGATCTGTAGAAATTGGTACGACCAGTGCGGTGGAGGTGGCGGATGGACGGGAAACGGGGTGCGCGGCGCCAGGTCAGCGATGTGGTGGCCGAGCGCATCGAGCGGCTGATCGTCGACGGCGTGCTCAAGGTGGGCCAGCCGCTGCCGTCGGAGCGGCGCCTGTGCGAGAAGCTGGGCATCTCCCGTTCGGCGCTGCGCGAGGGGCTCAAGGTGCTGCGCGGGCGCGGCATCATCGACACCGCCCAGGGTCGCGATTCGCGGGTGGCCAAGCTCAGCGGCGAGGGCGATGCCAGCCCGCTGATGCACCTGTTCAACTCGCAGCCGCGCACCCTCTACGACCTGCTGGAAGTGCGCGGCCTGCTCGAGGGCGAGTCGGCGCGCCTGGCGGCGCTGCGCGGCACCGACGCGGACTTCGTGTTGCTGACCCGGCGCTACGAGGAAATGCTCGCCGCCCATGCCCAGGAGCAGCCGGTCGATCCGCGCGAGCACGCGCGCCTCGACCACGCCTTTCACCTGGCCATCTGCGAGGCCTCGCACAACCCGGTGCTGGTGCACACCCTGCAGTCGCTGACCGACCTGATGCTCAGCACCGTGTTCGCCTCGGTGAACAACCTCTACCACCGCCCGGCGCAGAAACGGCAGATCGACCGCCAGCATTCGCGCCTCTATCACGCGGTGATCGAGCGCCTGCCGGAACAGGCGCAGCGCGCCGCGCGCGACCATATCCACAGCATCCGCGACAACCTGCAGGAGATCGAGCAGGAAGAGCAGCGCCTGGTGCGTGCGACCATGCGCCTGGAGGGCTGGGGCTAGCCTCCCGTCGGTGCGCGGCGAGCGCCGGCGGCCCCGGAGTGGCGCGCCGCGGGTGGTGGAGCAGGGCCGGCTGGATTGCGGCGCTTGCCGCCGGTGGTCGGGCCTGGTGTATAAGGAGCGGGCAGCCGTATCCGCCGCCAGAGGATTGCCCGTGAACCAAGCCATCGAAACCGACAGCGCGGTCTACAAGACCCTGCTCGAATCCACCAAGGCGATCCCCTGGAAGATCGACTGGAAGACCATGACCTTCGCCTATATCGGCCCGCAGATCGAGAGCCTGCTGGGCTGGGCGCAGTCCAGCTGGGTCAGCGCCGAGGACTGGGCGGCGCGCATGCATCCCGAGGATCGCGAGCAGGTGGTGGCCTTCTGCGTGGCGCAGTCGCAGAACGGCGTCGACCACGAGGCTGACTACCGCGCGCTGACCGCCGCCGGCGACTACGTGTGGATTCGCGACGTGGTTCACGTGGTGCGCGACGACAAGGGCGAGGTCGACTCGCTGATCGGTTTCATGTTCGACATCAGCGAGCGCAAGCGTACCGAGCAGCAGCTGATCAGCCTGCAGAAGCAGCTCGAGGAGCTGTCCTACAAGGACGGCCTGACCGGCGTGGCCAACCGGCGCATGTTCGACCGGGTGCTGGCCAGCGAATGGGCCAGCGCCCAGCGCAGCCGCCAGCCGCTGTCGCTGATCCTGCTCGATATCGACCACTTCAAGCAGTACAACGACCATTACGGCCACGTCCAGGGCGACGACTGCCTGAAGCGCGTCGGCCAGGCGCTGAGCGGCGCCGCCAGCCGTCCGCGGGATTTCGTCGGCCGCTTCGGCGGCGAGGAATTCGTCCTGGTGCTGCCGGAGACCGACGCCGCCGCCGCCCGCCATATCGGCGAGCGCTGCCGGCAGATGGTGCGCCAGCAGCGCATCCCCCACGAGAAATCCACGGTGGCGCCGCTGCTGACCATCAGCCTCGGCGTGGGCACCACGGTGCCCGAGGCCCAGGATCGCGCGGTGGACTTTCTCAACGAGGTGGACCAACTGCTCTACCGGGCCAAGCAGCGCGGCCGCGATCGCCTGGAAATGGCGTCGACGCCGGGCCAGCCGACGCCCGGGCAGGAGCGTGGCTCGGGCTAGAGCTCATCGGTAGATGCGACGAGCCCCATGAGGAGAGTAGAAACATGCAACTGATCTATGCCGCCGCTTCACCCTTCGCCCGCAAGGTGCGCGTGCTGGCCTTTGAGACCGGGCTGCTGGCGCGCATCGAGTTGCTCGACACCGCCGTGCTGCCGACCACCCTCAACGAGCGGGTCAACGCGCTCAACCCGCTGGGCAAGATCCCGGTGCTGCTGAGCGACGACGGCGAGGCGCTGTACGACAGCCGGGTGATCTGCGAGTACCTCGACACCCTGCACGACGGCGCCCGTCTGCTGCCGCAGGACGATAGGCGCTGGCCGGTGCTGCGCCTGGCGGCGCTGGCCGACGGGCTGATGGACGCCGCGCTGCTGGCTCGTTACGAAAAGGCCGTGCGCCAAGCCGAGCAGCAGTCACAGACCTGGCTGGAGGGGCAACTGGGCAAGGTGCAGCGCGCCCTGGCCGAGCTGGAGTGCCAGGCCGACCGGCTGCAGGGCCCCGTCGATCTGGCGCAGATCGGCGTGGCCTGCGCCCTGGGCTATCTGGATTTCCGCTTCGCCGAGCTCGACTGGCGCGCCGCGCATCCGGCGCTGAGCCGGTTCCAGCAGGCGTTTGCCCAACGTCCCTCGATGCTCGCCAGTGCGCCGGCCTGATCGAGATGCGTCGCCGCGCGGAGGCTAGTCGCCCCCAGGCATGAGCAAGGCGCGCGCCATCGCTGGCTCGCGTCCTGCCCGTTGCGGCAGGCGCGGGCGTTTGTCGCGGGTGTTACTTGCCGGCTCGCGCCTCGCTCTCCTGCACCGCCTGGAGTATCACCTTGGCGACGTCCTCGGGGCGCGATTGCTGCGGTACGTGGCTGGCGGCGAGCTCGGTGGTCTGAGCGCCGATCTTTTTGGCGAAGTCGCGCTGCATCTGCGGCACGATCATGCGGTCGTCGCTGGCGACGATGTACCAGGACGGCTTCTGTTGCCAGGCGGCGACGCTGGTGCGCTCCTCGAAGGCGGCGGCGCGGATCGGGCCCTGGGTGGCGCTCATCACTGCGGTCTGCGCGGGTGGCAGATCCTGGGCGAAGTCGGTGGCCATGCCCTGCGCCGTCAGGTACAGGAAGCCATTCTTGTCGGCCACTATCTGGCTCGAACCGGGCGCGGTGCGATAGCCCTCGTAGAGCTCTCCGGTCGCCTGCCCCGGATTGGGTGCGAAGGCGGCGACATAGACCAGACTGCGCACCTTGTCGTCCGCACCCGCCTGGCTGATCACCGTGCCGCCCCAGGAGTGGCCGACCAGCACCACGTCGCCGTCCTGATTGTTCAGCACGCGCTGGGTGGCGGCGACGTCGTCGGCCAGCGAGGTCAGCGGGTTCTGCACCACGGTAACCTCGATGCCTTGGTCCTGCAGCAGCGGCACGACCTTGGCCCAGTCGGAGCCGTCGGCGAAGGCGCCGTGGACGATCACCACCGAGGGCTTGGCATCGGCGGCCTGGCTGCCGGCGGTGAAGAAGGGGCTGGCGATGGCGAATGCCAGGATCAGCGGCTTGCTATTGAACATGGTGGAATCTCCTGTGCTTGAGGGAGCCCAGTGTCGATAATGCGCCGGTGTCCCGGTATCGGTCGTTTATCCGAGGTCCGCCAAAAAGGAGAGCTGCATGCAGGTGAGTGGCGCGGTCGCGCTCGAAGACGCCATGCTGGCCCTGGCCATGGTCGGCGATCTGAGCATGGGTCAGCCCATCGACCAGTCGCGGCGCACCGCACGCCTGGCGCAATGGCTGGTACAGGCCTGCGGTGGCGATCGGGCGCAGGCGGATGCCGCCCGCCAGGTGGCGTTGCTGCGCTGGTCGGGCTGCACGGCCAACGCCGAGGGCTTCATGCATTTGCTCGGCGACGACGTCGGCGGGCGCCGCGCCATGCTCGCGCAAACCCTGGATGAGGCGGGGCAACGCGCCATGCTGCGCACCACGCCGCTGGCCCAGGTGCATTGCGAAGTGGCCGGCGATATCGCCCGCACCCTCGCGCTGGAGGTCGCGGTCGAGCGTGGCCTGCGCCATATCTTCGAGTGTTTCGATGGCAGCGGTCGCCCGCTCGGCCTGCATCACCCCGATGTCCCCGAAGTGGTGTATCAGGTCGTGCTGGCTGGCGACCTGGAAATCCTCTCGCGGGTTCACGGCCTGGAGGCAGCGCTTGAGTGGATCGGCGCTCAGGGCGACCGCCGCTACCCGGCGGCGCTGGTGGCCGAACTGACACGCCACGCGGCGGACTGGCTGCAAGCCCTGCGCACGCCGGACGAGATCAAGCCCACTGCCGGGACCGAGGTTCCCCTGACCCTGGTGGGCGATGTGATCGATCTCAAGCTGCCCTGGCTGGCCGGCTATTCACGCCAGGCAGCCGTGCTGGTACGCGATGCCGGGCGGCTCTGGGGCTTGCCCGAGCCGCGTATCGAGCTGCTCGCCAAGGCGGCGCTGATCCACGGTCTGGGCCGGGCAGCGGTGCCCAATCGAATCTGGAGCACGCCCGGTCCGCTGCTGGACGGCGAGCTCGAATCGATACGCCTGGTGCCCTACTGGACGCACCGCGCCTGCAGCCAGATCGGCGGCCTGAACGAAGCCGGGCAACTGGCTGCGCATGCCTACGAGCGGCTCGATGGCAGCGGCTATTTCCGCGCCCTCGCCGGCGATGCGCTGCAGGCCGAACACCGCCTGCTGGCCGCGAGCCTGGCCTGGCAGGCACTGCGTGGCGCACGCCCCTGGCGCCCGGCGTACAGCGAGGAACAGGCCGCACGGCTGTTGCAGGACGAGGCGCAGCAGGGCCGCTTCGACCCGCTTGCCTGCCAGGCGGTGATAGCCGCGGCGCGCGGCGAGCAACGGCCAATGGCTGCCAGGGCGGGCAACGGCCTCTTGAGCGAACGCGAGACGCAAATCCTGCGGCGCATCAGCGCCGGGGCGAGCAACAAGGAAGTGGCGCGCGACCTGTGCATCAGCCCGAGCACGGTGCGCACCCACGTCGAGAGCCTGTTCCGCAAGCTGCAGTGCTCGACCCGCGCCGCCGCGACCTTGAAGGCGCTGACCTTGGGGTTGATCTGATCCCCGCGGAGCTGTCGAACGGACAAAAGAAAAGGCCCCGGGTTTTCACCTGGGGCCTTTCGCTATCTGGCGCATCCGGCGGGATTCGAACCCACGACCCCTCCTTCGGAGGGCAATGCGGTACAGGAATCTTGGTTGGCGGCAAGCACAGTTAAGTGCCTCTAAGTGCCGTGTGGCAAGGCTTCCGACCTCTAACCCAATCGACCGTCTATGACTCTTGGGGGCACTTAAGGGCAGTCACCTTAGGCACAAAACCGAAATTCTATATTTCGATCTTTGACCACTGGCCAGATCTATCGCATGGTCAGCCGGTCAGCGTGGAATACGATAATCTGGAAATAAAGACGATCTAAGATCGCCCTGGCTCAGGCTTCAAACACCGAGATCTTTCTGAAGCAGAGCGCGGCTCAGCTGAGATCTGATCATGCCAAATATTTGGTTCATCGCATTTTCCCGGGGAAGGCGGCCTTGATTTTCAGGAAGAAGTAATCGACGTCCCTGAAGCCATAGGCCATGCGCTTGATCACCTTGATCCGGTTGTTTACCCCCTCCAGCAGGCTGGTGTGCATGTGGAATCGCGCACTGGCGAGGATGCCCCGAGCATAACGCTGGAGGTTGCGGGCAAAGCGTTGTAGCGGCGCCAGGTCGCTTTCCTGAGCATGCCTAAGCCAAGTTCGCCAGCGCCTCCAGCCCTCCCGTACGCTGGGCGCGTACCAGACCTCCTTCAGTGCATCCTTGAGTACATAGACCGTAGCCAGTGGCTGGTTGGCCGCCAGCAATTCCTGCAGCCGAACAGCATGATCCTCCTTCAGGTTGTCTCGATTGCGCAGCAGCAGCCAACGGCTTTGCTTGACTACTTGGCGAGCGGGCTTGTCATGACGCAAGGCATTGGCCTGGTCTACCCGGATACGGTCGATTACATCGCGCCCGTAGCGGGCGACCACGTGGAACAGGTCGTACACGACTTCCGCCTGTGGACAGTGCTGCTTTACTTCCAAGTCGAAGGCCGTGTTCATGTCCATCGCTACAGCCTCGATCTGTTGGCAGTGTTTGCCGAGCTGCTCGAAGAAGGGGCGTATGGCTTTCGGCTGTTGCCCAGGCCAACCCACAGAACACGGGTACGCTCGGCATCCATGATCACCGTCGCGTAACGATGGCCTTTGTGCAGGGCAAACTCGTCCATCACCAGGCGGCGCACATCGCCTGGCTCGAAGGTGCCAAATGCGGCCTGGAGACGCCGCTTGTCCAGCGTCTTGATGGTGTGCCAGTGCAGCCCGGTGAGCTGGCTGACATGGCTGATGGTTAGCAGCTGCAGCAGGCTTTCGATCCAGGTGCACAGCCGGCGGGTCATCCGTGAGGCCGGGGCCAGCCAGGAAATGTGCTCGGTCACTCGCCCACACGTCAGGCAATCCACTCGGCGTACAGGGAGTCGCAACTGGACGCGCTGATCGAACAGATCCCGGTCACGAACGAGGCGAATGCGTCGGTCATGGGTAAGCGTCCAGCCAAGTCACCTTCCGAACTCCAGCATTAAGGGCGATGGTGTCCGCGTATTTTTAAGCGGACGCGTTCGTCCTTAACGTTAGGATTTCCATGCGCCAACGAAGCTCTTACCCCAAACCGTTCAAGGTCCAGGTCGTTCAGGAATGCCTACAACCGGGTGCGACCGTCTCCAGCGTTGCCATCCGCCATGGCATCAACGCCAACGTCATTCGAAAATGGCTACCGCTTTACCGAGATCAGCTACCCGCGGTGTTGCCGGCGTTCGTTCCATTGAGGGCTACGCCCAAACGGCCGACTGCAGCATCGGTGATTATTGAGCTATCGCTTGGCGAGCAGTCAGTCACAGTGAAATGGCCAGTGTCCGATCCTGACGGCTGCGCCCGCTTTGTCCGGGGGCTTGCCCCGTGATCCGCATCGATAGCATCTGGCTTGCCACTGAGCCGATGGACATGCGCGCCGGCACCGAGACCGCATTGGCCCGTGTAGTGGAGGTATTCGGTGCGGCGAAGCCGCACTGTGCTTATCTGTTCGCCAACCGCCGCGCCAACCGCATGAAAGTGTTGGTGCATGACGGTGTAGGGATCTGGCTGGCCGCGCGGCGATTGAACCAGGGCAAGTTTCACTGGCCAGGCATCCACCGCGGCTCGGAAGTTGAACTCGACACCGAGCAGCTTCAGGCTTTGGTGCTCGGTTTACCTTGGCAGCGGGTTGGTGCAGCCGGTGCGATCACAGTGCTGTAGCGACGGCCATTAGCCCATCGCTTTATCTGCGCTGATCGCCTGCTCTGGCACAATCAGCGGCATGACTTCCTTGCCCAATCTCGACCAACTGACACCTGAGCAACTGCGCGCACTCGCTGCGCAGTTGCTGTCGCAAGTCGACACGTTGGGTAAGACGGTTGAAACGATGGGCAAGAAGATCGACCGCGATCAAACCGTCATCGAGCAGCTCACCCATGAAATCGCCTGGTTCAAGCGACACAAGTTCGCCAAGCGTAGCGAGCAACTAAGCCCTGACCAGGGCAGCCTACTGGATGATTTGCTCGACACGGACATTGCCGCTATCGAGGCGGAACTGAAAACCCTCAATCCTCCGGCGGCTCCGGCTGAACCCCGCCAACAGCCCAAGCGCGCACCGCTGCCAGCCCAGTTTCCGCGTACTGTGATCCGTCACGAGCCGCAGAACACTCAATGCGCCTGCGGCTGCCAGCTGCAACGCATCGGCGAAGACATCAGCGAAAAGCTGGATTACACGCCGGGCGTGTTCACCGTCGAACAGCACGTGCGTGGCAAATGGGCCTGCCGTCAGTGCGAAACACTGATCCAGGCGCCGGTACCAGCCCAGGTGATCGACAAGGGCATCCCCACTGCCGGCCTGCTGGCTCACGTGATGGTGGCCAAATTTGCCGACCACCTGCCGCTGTATAGGCAAGAAAAGATTTTTGGGCGCGCTGGCCTGGCCATCGCCCGCTCGACGCTGGCGCAGTGGGTCGGACAAACCGGCGTACAGCTCCAACCATTGGTCGACGCCCTGCGCGAGGCGGTACTGGCGCAAGGCGTGATCCACGCCGACGAAACCCCCGTGCAAATGCTGGCCCCTGGCGAGAAGAAAACCCACCGGGCTTACGTCTGGGCATACTGCACCACACCCTTCGCCGACCTGAAGGCCGTGGTGTATGACTTCAGCCCCAGCCGGGCTGGTGAGCATGCGCGCAATTTTCTGGGTCAGTGGAGTGGCAAGCTGGTCTGCGACGACTTCGCCGGCTACAAGGCCAGCTTCGAGCAGGGCATCACCGAAATTGGCTGCATGGCCCACGCCCGCCGCAAATTTTTCGATCTGCACGCAGCGAACAAAAGCCAGTTAGCCGAACAGGCGCTGCACTCCATTGCCGGGCTGTATGAAATCGAGCGGCAAGCACGGCACATGAGCGATGAAGAACGCTGGCGAATACGCCAGGACAAGTCTTCACCGATCCTCGATGCGCTGCATGAATGGATGCTGGCCCAGCGTGATCGAGTGCCCAACGGATCAGCCACGGCGAAAGCCTTGGATTACAGCCTCAAACGCTGGCTGGCTCTGACTCGCTATGTCGAAGATGGCTCTGTGCCCATCGACAACAATCAGGTCGAGAACCAGATTCGACCATGGGCCCTTGGACGCTCGAACTGGCTGTTTGCCGGGTCGCTGCGCAGCGGCAAACGGGCGGCGGCGATCATGAGCCTGATCCAGTCGGCGCGCATGAATGGGCATGATCCGTACGCCTACCTGAAGGATGTGCTGATGCGGCTGCCGACACAGCGGGCCAGCGAGATTGGCCAACTACTGCCGCATCAATGGGCACCCGCCTGAATTACGCAAGGTGAGTTCGGCAGACGCTTACGGTCATGGATCAGAGGGCAGGGCTGCTGACAGCGTCCACAGCATGGAAGCTCGGCTGCTCGGGGCTCAAGAGTCAGCGTGAGGGTTTTTTCGGCGGAATGGCTGCAGGCTACGACGTCGTAGCCTGGCCAGAAGGCAGCAAGATCAATAGGATGCACGGCGACAGCAGGGACAGGTGAAGGGTGTGTTTGGCGACTGCCAATTTACCTGCTTCCCTGTCTGTCAATCCGCTCTTCCCCACGATCCCGCGAAGAACCAAATATTTCGGTCTCGCGCTCGAAGGCAAGCTCACAAGCGAGGAGCTTTTCCTCGCCTGATAACTCTTTATCGCTGACCAACGAGAACACTCTCGCTGAATCTACGCCTGTCCTGTCCCTTCGAGAGCGAAGTAAAGCGCGTACAAGAGATATGCATGCAGTGCAGGCAGCGCGTTATTGATTCTGTTGGCTCTTTCTTGGTTGGTCATTATTGTTCCCCCGCAACCCAAGAGTGCGCAGGCTACCAAATTTAGCGATGCTTTTCTGGTGGAAGACTCTGCCCTCGCGGGGGCCAATGCCGTGCAACATGAGTCGAGATTAATACCGCAGCTAGCTCACTTGTCCTTGGCTTTTATCTCGGCGGAGACTTTTCCAAACGACTCCCAATGGCCAACCAGCTCATCCACGCGATCAGGAATGCGCGGTGACTTACTGAGCACTAGGCAGCGGGTCGTGCCCACATACTCCTCAAGGAGGTAGAGCGTATCTCTGACGTCGACGCCCATCTCTTGCAGAACGTCGTCGGGTAGGCGAATAGCACCGTCGCCGTCCCAGTCCTCAATCACTACATGATTCCGCATCTCGACCTCAGGCAGCGGCTGAATGAAGCGTCCGCAGGGGGAGGCAACGGCGAGCCGATGCCAACGAAGTCCCGTGGCGCAGGTCGACAGAATAGCAAAAAGCTCTCGGGCTCAGAGCGTTGTAACGACGCCCCCCTCACCTCAGCCGCAGCTTCTGACATTTGAACTCGCTCCGAGCCTGCCAGGCACCATCGCCCTTAATGGGCAGGAAATCCCGCAATACCACCGGGGAAATTCACTATCCCCATGCCGCACCCAGCTAATCCACCAGCAGCTCACTGATAGGTCATCGAGACTTCGCTCTATAGCCACCGTGGTTGCACTGGATTGCCGCTGCATGCCAATGTCAGTCCCGCAAAAACCACTGAGCTGCCACATACGCTCACAGGGATCTCTTCGCCGAACTAGCCAAATACACCCTCGTGACGACAGAACCCTCCACCGAATCGCCAATATCTAGCATGCGCCCCCGGAATAAATCGTTAAACCTCGACTGGCCTGGCCTTTCACTCACTCTATTCAAATGACACCGCCCCTGCGGACCATTAAACGGAGCCCAAACCGTTCAAGGCCCAGGTTGTTCAGGAGTGCCTGCAACCTGGTGCGACCGTCTCCAGCGTGGCCATACGCCATGGCATCAACGCCAACGTCATTCGCAAGTGGCTACCGCTTTATCGGGATCAACTGCCAGCGGCGTTGCCGGCGTTCGTTCCTGCGAGGGTTACGCCCAAACGACCAGCTGAAGCAGCGGTGATTATCGAGCTACCGCTGGGCGCGCAATCGGTCACGGTGAAATGGCCAGCCTCCGATCCTGAAGGTTGCGCCCGCTTTGTCCGTGGGCTCGCCCAGTGATCCGCGTGGATAGTATCTGGCTCGCCACCGAACCCATGGATATGCGTGCGGGTACTGAAACCGCGTTGGCCCGCGTGGTGGCTGTATTCGGTGCGGCGAAGCCGCACTGCGCCTATCTCTTCGCCAATCGCCGCGCCAACCGCATGAAAGTGCTGGTGCATGACGGCGTGGGTATCTGGCTCGCCGCACGGCGCTTGCACCAGGGCAAGTTTCATTGGCCAGGCATCCGGCACGGCTCGGAAGTCGAACTCGACACCGAGCAACTTCAGGCTTTGGTGCTGGGTCTACCCCCCCATACCCCCCCCTGCGCAGCAACGCAGCGCGCCTAGGCGCTGGCTTGTGCGTCAATAAGTACCGACGCAGCACTGACGCACTGACGCACTGACGCAGGAATATGACTGGGTGGCTAGCGCTGGAGCTGAACTCGACAGATCCCTGATCGTGCCTGCGCTATAGACCAGCCCCGGCCAGCCTGTACCGAGCAGGTGCCGAGGCATGGGATCCGTTTCGCGGCAGAGTGGCAATTTACGTCGAGTACGGTTGAGGCAGATTGAGTTTTGACCGGAGAATCGAGGGGGCTCGGGGAGCTGGTCAAATTGCCGGAAATGTAACCCCGGTGTAACCCCGGGGTATAAACAAAAAGGCTATGTCTGAGTTAACTGTTGCATATCCCTATACCCCAACGCCTCTTTCAAGCAAATCAATGGGTTGAGCTGTGTTTTGTAGCGCTCAAGCAGGCGGCGCCAGCCCAGATAGTTCGTTAGGTACTTGGTGGCTACACCATGAAAAGGAATCATCCAGCTCTTGAGTCGGCTGTCGTAGGCATTCACGTTCTGGATGTGGAAAGCACCATCAACCCGTCGATTCTGGCTCGGGTTAATCGGTCGGTGAGTGATGCCTTCAACCTTGGCGAAATGGGCGTAGACACTTGCGCTGTCAGTACAGAGAATCGCATCCGCGTCTATCAGCGGGCGTAGCCGCTCCTCTATGTGCTGTGCATCCAGCTTTTCCAACTTGAAGTCTGCCTGCTGACCACTGCGATCTCTTACCACCAGCACAGGGATTTGCTCGGCAGACAGTCCGCGTCGTTTGGCGCTGCCACCGCGCCGACGAGGCGGTCGAGGCAGTTCGCGTTGCCCCTTGAAGGACTCCAGTGGGCTGGCGTCGCCTGCTTGAGCGCTACAAAACACAGCTCAACCCATTGATTTTCCATCGAAAGGTTAAAACCACCGGCTTTCAGCCGGTGAGCTTTAGCGCCACCATGCGGGGCTGGAGGGCAAGCGCATGGATTACAGATACGGCAGTCATACGGTCTACCAGATCGAGTATCACTTTGTTTGGGTGACTAAGTACCGATACAAGGTGTTCAGCGGTGAGGTTGCTGAGCGAGTGCGAGAGCTGGTGAGACAGACGTGCGAAGCATTTGAAATTCGGATTGTGAAAGGTGTGGTGAGCAAGGATCACGTGCATATTCTGGTGAGCAGTCCGCCGAATTTGGCGCCGAGTGAGATCATGAGGCGGATCAAGGGGCGTACGGCGAGCAAGCTTTTCGAGGAGTTTCCCCATCTGAAAAAGCGCTATTGGGGGCAGCATTTTTGGGCTCGCGGGTACTTTTGCGCGACGGTTGGGCAGATGACGGAAGAGATGATCAAGCAGTATCTGGAGCATCATTTTGAGCCGAGCCCGAACGATAATTTCAGGATGGAGCCTGACTGATCCGACGCGTCGTTCAGTCGACGCGTATCCGGACTTTCAGTCCGTAAGTCACTAACCCACCGACTTCAGTCGGTGGTTGTTGAGTTGCTTGAAAGAGGCGTTGGGGTATAGGGATATGCAACAGTTAACTCAGACATAGCCTTGTTTAACCGATCGGAGCAATCAGAACGGCCAATCGCTGCCGGCCTCGTTGGCCGCGGTGCGCAACGCCGCCAGCACATCCTCCGGCAGCTCCAGCCCCTGCTCGAAGGCCTTGGCCCGGCGCGCGATACCGGCATGACCCGGCATACGCACCGGGCTCTGCGCCACGCGCGGGCGGCTTTCCAGACAGGCCGCGACGAAGTGATCCATCTCTGCTTTCAGCTCATCGACGCCACCGAAGAACACCGGGTCGAAGGTCAGCACGGTGACGGCGGCGCCCCACTGCTTGACGCCGTCCTTGCGGCCGAAGCCGCCCAGGCCGGCGGTCAGCGCTTCCACCAGGGTGCCGAGGGCGAAGCCCTTGTGGCCGAACTCCAGGCTGCCCAGGGGCAGGATGGCGCCCGGCGGCGTGGCGAAGAAGGTCGCGGTGTCGCGCGTCGGCTGGCCGTCCTGGTCGATCAGCGCGGCGTGTTCCAGCTGGCCGCCGGCCTGGTGGGTCTTGTTGACCAGGCCGTTGGTGATGGTCGACATGCTGACGTCGATAAGCACCGGCTTGTCCCCGGTGGGAATGCCGATGCCGAGCGGGTTCGGCGTGTACACCGGGTCCAGCCCGCCGTGCGGCGCCACCGAGGCCACGGCCGGGTCGGAGGTGAGCACCAGCGGAATCAGGTTCTGCTCGGTATAGCGTTGCAGGTAGGCGGCCAGGCAGGCGATATGGTGCGAGCGGCGAATGGTCGCCACACCGATACCGAAGGTGCGGGCGGCTCGGGCGGTGAAGTCCAGCGCCTGTTCCACGCAGTAGGGGCCGAGCAGGTAGTCGGCGTCGTAGAGCACCGCCGCCGGGCTCTGGCGCACGACCTGCAGGCTGGCGGCCTGGCCCTTGGCGTGACCGTTGCGCAGATCGCGCAGATAGCCCTGGGCCAGTTTCACGCCGTGGGTGTGGTGGCCGAGCAGGTCGCCTTCCACCAGCACCCGGCTGACCACGCTGGCCACTTCCGGGCTGACGTCGGCGTCGAGGAACAGTCGCTCGACGAAGCGCTCGAGTTGTTGCGGGGCGATACGGCTCATTCGATGGCTTCCTTGGTCGGGGGGAGGGGGCCGGGGTAGCGTGTGCGCCAGAGCTTGGCGAGCAACGGGAACAGGGCGATCAGCAGCACCAGCAGCGCCAGGCCGATGCTGATCGGCCGTTCGACGAAGGCCAGCAGATTGCCGTTGGCCTTGATCATCGAGGTCATGAAATTGCTTTCCAGAATATTGCCCAGCACCAGGCCCAGGATCGCCGGGGCGATGGGGAAGTCGGCGCTGGCGATCAGGTAGGCGACCACGCCGCAGATCAACATGATCCACACGTCGGTGATGCTGTTGTTGATGGCGAAGGCGCCGACGATGCAGAAGCACAGGATGATCGGCATCAGCACGCGGGTTGGCGTGACGGCAAAGACGTGGGCGCTGCGAATCGCCAGGTAGCCGATGGGGATCAGGATCAGGTTGGCGACGAAGAATGCGGTGAACAGACCGTAGGCCATGGCGCTGTTGTCCATGAAGATGGTCGGGCCGGGGTTCATGCCCTTCATGTACAGCACGCCGATCACGATGGCGGTGATCGAGTCGCCGGGAATGCCGAACACCAGAGCCGGCACCCAGGCACCCGCTACCGCAGCGTTGTTCGCCGAGCCGGCGTCGACCAGACCCTCGATATGACCTTTGCCATAGGCTTCGGGCGTCTTCGAGCGTTTCTTGCTGACGGCGTAACAGATCCAGGCGGCGATGTCCGCGCCGGCACCCGGCAGTGCGCCGATGAAGGCGCCCAGGCTGCTGCCGCGGATCACGTTCTTCCAGTAGCGCTTGAGGTGCATCGGCACCAGGCCGAAGACGCTGCCGCTCTGGGGGGCGATGTCCTGGGCCGAGCCGTTGTCATTGGCCTTGTCCCGCGGTTGAGCGTAGAGCTTCATGACCTCGTACATGGCGAAGAAACCGATCATCACCGGAATGAAGTTGATCCCGGCCATCAGGTCCGGCACGTCGAAGGTGAAGCGCGGCGCACCGGTGACCAGGTCCAGGCCGACGGTGGCCAGCAGCAATCCAACCAGCAGTGACAGGAATCCCTTGATCGCCGAACCGGTGGAGATGAACACCGCGCTGCCCAGGCCGAGCACGGCCAGCCAGAAGTATTCGAAGGAGCTGAAGTTCAGCGCGAACTCGGCCAGCGAAGGCGCAATCATCACCAGCACCAGGGTGCCGGTCAGACCGCCGATCACCGAGCAGGTGACGTTTACCCCCAATGCTTCGCGGGCACGACCCATGCGCCCGAGCGCGGCCGAGTCGGCGACGTAGGCCGCTGATGCCGGTGTGCCGGGGATGTTCAGGTAGGTGCCGGGGATGTCGCCGGCGAAGATCGCCATGGCCGCAGTGGTGATGATCGCGGCGATGGCGGCAGTGGGCTCCATGGCGAAGGTGATGGGCACCAGCAACGCAACGGCCATGGTCGCCGAGAGGCCTGGAATGGCGCCGACGAAAACGCCGAACAGCGCTGCGATGATGATCACAAACAGCGTCTGAAAATTGAAAACGAGCAAGATGCCGTCGAGTAGTTCGTTCATGCGTGTTTCCTCAGAAACCCAGAGGGCCGACGGGCAAAGGGACCTTGAGCAGGTGGCCGAAGGACAGGCTGATAGCCGCCGTGGCCAGCGCAGCGATGACGATGGCGGGCAGTACGCGAACACCGCGTTGCACAAGCAGCACCAGCATGATCAGCAGCATCATCGTGGCCGCGCCCAGCACGTCGCTGAGGTAGATGTAGGCCACCACCAGGATGCCCGGCAGAGTCACCGCGAAGCTGGGCAGGGGCAGGCGGGGTGTGCTTTGGTCCGGCCCACTGGTGCGCAGCTGGCGCAGGGCGCTGATGCTCAGCAGCAGACCGCCTACGGTCATGCCGATGGCAATCAGGGACGGAAAAAGGTCGGCCCCGTACTGCATGCCCGGTACGGCGGGGAACTCACGCGCGAGCAGCCATACGGTGATGCCAAGGGCGATGAAAATGATGCCGAACAGAAGGTCTTTCATGGTGCGTTCTCGAACCGCTGGAACAAAAGCATGCGACGCCCCGGCGGGGCGTCGCATCGGATGAAGTCACTTCTTCATGCCGATCTTTTCGATGATGCCGCCCATGTACGCGTTGTTGTCGACCAGGAATTTCTTGAAGTCCTCGCCCTTGTGCCATTCGACACCGAAACCCTGGCGCTTCATGAAGTCCTGGTAGAACTCGCTGTTGTAGGCTTTCTCCAGGGCGTCCTCGAGCTTGGCCACCACGGCCGGGTCCATGCCTTTGGGGCCGGCGACACCGCGCCACTCACCCAGCGAGTAGTCGCTGCCGATGCTTTCCTTGATCGTCGGGATATCCGGGAAGGCCGGGTTGCGCTCGGGGGAGAGAATCGCCAGGCCCTTGGCCTTGCCGGCTTCGATCATCGAGTGGGCTTCGGGTACCGAGGACGGGACGAGTTCGATGCTGCCAGCGGCCAGTTCGACCATGGCCGGAGCGGCGCCCTGGCTGGGAATCCAGGTGACCTTGTTGGGCTCGATGCCGCGATCCATCAGCAGGCCAGCGAAGGCCACATGCCAGATGCCGCCCAGACCGGTGCCGGAAGCCTTGAAGGTGCCCTTCGGCTTGTCGGCGATGTCCTTCAGGAGCTCTTCGACGTTGCTGTACGGCGCATCGGCGCTGACCTGTACGCCCGGGTAGTCGTAGTTGGTCATGGCCAGGGGCGTGAAGTCCTCGTGGGTGATCTTGGTCAGCCCCTGCCAGTGCATCATGTTCAGCTCACCGGTCACGAAGCCCAGGGTGTAGCCGTCGGGTTTGGCGCTGGCCATCACCGTGTGGCCCACCACGCTGCCACCGCCGGGACGGTTGACCACGTTGATGGTGACGCCCAACTCTTTCTCCAGCGCCGTGGCGATACCACGTGCGGCAGAGTCGCTGCCGCCACCGGCGGCCCACGGCACGATCAGTTGGATGGGTTTGTTCGGGTATTCGGCCATGGCTGCCACTGGGGCGCCCAGAAGGGAAAAGCCAAGGGCGAGGCTGAGCGGGCGCAGCAGAGTGCTTAGCTTGATCATGAAAGGTCACCTATTGAAGTTATTTTGAGTGAGGTGCAGCTAGGTTCCGCTTGAACGAGTCGGCCAGGCAGATGGCACGGCGTGGAATCAAAGCCAGGCCGAAACTAGGCAACTATGGGGGAGGAGTCTAATGAGGCTTTTTCATCGAGTCATAACTAGGGGTTATTCGCTGATGATTCGTCGCGAATGGCTGCCCGCAACGCCTCTATGAAGTCGCGGACTGCAGAGGATATGGGCTCGTCCTTGCGCAGCAGCACACCGTAGGCGAGCGGCGGCGGCGCCAGGTTTGTCTGTACCTGTTTCAGGCTGCCGTCGAGCAGGTTCTGCCGCACCACGGCTTCCGGCAGCAGGGCCAGGGTGTCGCTGTTGCACAGCAGTTTCAGCGTGGTTTGCACGGAGGTGGTTTCGATGCTGTTCGCTGGCGGGTTGACCCCGGCGTCGCTGAACGACTGCTCCAGCGATTGGCGCAGCGGGGTGTTGAGCGGGTAGAGCACCCAGGGCCATTCGGTCAGTTGCGCCGGGCTGACGCGTTGCCGCGCGCAGAGCGGGTGTTCGGGGCGGGCGATGAGCAGGAAGGGCTCTTCGGCCAGCGCGGTGAAATCGAAGCGCTGGCGCTGCGGATGATCGGTGAAGCGCCCGACCACCAGGTCCAGCTGCTTGTGCTCCAGCAACTTGAGCAGATGGTCACTGGTGTCCTCCAGCAGTTCGATGGTCAGCAGCGGGCGCCTGCCTTTCAGGCGCAACAGGGTTTCAGGCAGGGCGTGGGCAGTGGCGGCGAAGATGGCGCCCACCTTGAGGTAGCCATGGCCGCCCTGGCGCAGGCTTTCCAGGCGATAGCTGAAGGTCTGGCAATCATTCAGGGCGCGCTGTGCATAGGCGATCACTTCCGCGCCCAGCTCGGTTGCCGGCAGTTCGCGGTTGAGACGTTCGAACAGGGTGAAGCCGAACTGGTTCTCGATGTCGCGCAGCATCTTGCTCACCGCAGGCTGGCTCAGCCCCAGCTGCTGGGCGCTGCTGTGCATGTTGCCGGTGCGGGCCAGGCTGTCGATCAAGGCCAGGTGGCGATAGCGCAGCCAGTTGTGAAGCGTCGGGAGATTGCCGGTTTGGCTCATGACGGATGTGCTCAGAAAGACTCGATAACCGGATCATATCGCGTACTGACTAATAGTCATTGGTGGTTATCGCGATTGGGGGGATAAGGTCGGCCGGCCTGACTGCACCACTGGGTGCCCATGCAGGCATCCCCTTCGCATAACAAGACGGACACTGCCATGTCACATGCTCTCAGCCTTTCGCCCAGTAACACCTTGCCATCAGACGGCCTGCGCGGAACCCTCGTCGGCCGGGCCTGGCTGCCCGGAGAGCACGCGGGGCCTGCGCCTATCCTGCTGCGTGAAGATGGCGTCTACGATCTTTCCACTCTCGCGCCGACCCTCAGCGGGCTGTTCGAGCGCGAGCAGTTGTTGGCCAGTCTGGCGAGCGTTGGCGGCAGCCCGTTGTGCAGCGTCGAGGCATTGCTGTGCAACAGCGGTGCTGATTTCAATCCACAGCTGCCCAGCCTGCTGGCGCCGGCCGATCTGCAAGTGCTCAAGGCTGCCGGCGTCACCTTCGCGTCCAGCATGGTCGAGCGTGTGATTGAGGAGCGCGCCGGTGGTGACGCCAGCCTGGCCGAAGGTGTGCGAGCCAAGGTCAGGCAGGTACTGGGTGACGATTTCGCCAGCATCAAGCCGGGCTCGGAGAAGGCCCAGCAGGTCAAGGCGCTATTGCAGGAGCAGGGCCTGTGGTCGCAGTACCTGGAAGTCGGCATCGGCCCGGATGCCGAGATTTTCACCAAGGCACCGGTACTGGCTGCCGTTGGCAGCGGGGCGGAGATCGGCATTCATCCCGGCTCGGTGTGGAACAATCCGGAGCCGGAGGTCGTGCTGGCCGTCAACAGCCGTGGCGAGGTGCTGGGTGCAACCCTGGGTAACGACGTCAACCTGCGGGATTTCGAAGGCCGCAGTGCCCTGTTGCTGAGCAAGGCCAAGGACAACAATGCCTCATGCGCCATCGGCCCGTTCATCCGCCTGTTCGACGATACCTTCAGCCTCGATGATGTGCGCAACACGGTGGTTCGCCTGCGCGTCGAGGGCACTGACGGCTATGTGCTAGAAGGCACCAGCTCCATGGACAAGATCAGCCGCGATCCGCTGGATCTGGTCGGCCAGGCGCTCAACCGCAATCACCAGTATCCGGATGGCTTCCTGTTGTTTCTCGGCACCCTGTTCGCGCCGACCGAGGATCGTGATGCGCCGGGTGGCGGCTTCACCCACAAGCTCGCCGATCGGGTGATCATCAGCAGTGAGCAACTGGGCGCCCTGCACAACAGCGTCAACCACAGCGACAAGGCGCCGGTCTGGCAATTCGGTCTCAACGCGCTGATCAACAACCTGGCGGCACGCGGCCTGGTCTGATGCTCAGGTGTTGCCCTGCGCCGGTGTGAGCTGCTCGATGAACAGGCGGCTGATCGAAGACAGGCTGACACCGCGCCGGGTGATCAGCTGATACGGCTCGCTGCGGCTCTTCAGTTGCAGCGGCAGGATGCAGGTCATGCCGAAACCGGTGCAGAAGCGCGCCACGTCTGTCGACAGCAGGGCGACCAGTTCCGGGTTCTTCTGCAGCAGCGACAGGGTGGTGAAGGCCGAGGTGGTTTCCAGCAGGTGCAACGGGAAGCGTAGCCCCGCCTGCTGGAATTCCCGCTCCAGTGAAAGGCGCATCGGCATGTTGGCCGAGTAGACCACCCAGCGGCTGTCAGCCAGCTCGGCCAGTTCCAGTTGCGCGCGGCCGGCCAGCGGATGATCACGGTTGGCGACCACGGCCAGGGTTTCGTCACGCACGTCGATGCAGTCGTATTGCTCCGGCTGGCGGCTGATGCTGGTACGACAGATCGCCAAATCCAGACGACCCTGGTCGAGCAGGCTGAGCAGGCGCGCACTGGTGTCTTCGACGATTTCCACTGAAAGATCCGGGTGCTCCTCCAGCAGCCGGGTCAGCGCATCCGTCATGAACGGCACTGCGCCCATGATCACGCCGACCGACAGTCGTCCGCCGTGGCCCTGGAGAATACCCAGCATTTCCTCGCGCAGATGGGTCAGGTCGGTCTGGATCAGCTTGGCATAGCGAATTGCGCAATGCCCCAGCTCGTTGGCCTCCAGGCCGCGGTTGGTGCGTACGAAAAGCGGCGCGCCCAGCGTGGTCTCTATTTCCTGCAGCGCCTTGGTTGCCCCGGGTTGGCTGATCGATACCAGTTCCGCGGCTTTGATCAACGAGCCCTGCTCGCCAAGGGCGATCAGTAGACGCAGTTGGCGGAAGCGCAGGCGGGAAAAAATGGAGGACACCGATGGCAGCATATATAGCTTTCCCTTATAGCAGTATCAGCGCCTCTCATTAGTCAGGGGCGCCTCTATCTCATAGTTTGTCAGGGTGGCAAGGCTATCCGTGAGAGTGTCCGAGTGATCTTACTCGACGTTTTCCGCTGCCTGCTATTACAAAAAACAAAGCAGAGGCTTCCCATGGCACTTATTAACTACCTCACCCAAGTCCAGTTCGGTTACGACGCCCTCGGCCAGTTGGCTGCCGAGTGTCAGCGCATTGGTATCACTCGGCCCTTTATCGTCACCGATACCGGGGTGCGTGCTGCAGGTATCGTCGACAAGGTGCTGGCGCAACTGGCCGAGCCCGCCGTTGCCGAGGTATTCGACCAGACGCCGCCGAACCCGAATGAAGGTGTGGTGCGTGCTGCGGCTGCGCGTTATCGCGATGGCGGCTTCGACGGCATCATCGCGGTCGGTGGCGGTTCTTCCATCGACCTGGCCAAGGGTGTTGCCGTATGCGGCACCCATGAAGGCCCGCTGAAGCAGTTCGCCGTCATCGAAGGTGGGCTGACCCGCATCACCGCCGCCACCGCGCCGGTAATCGCCATCCCCACCACCGCCGGCACCGGCAGCGAAGTCGGTCGTGGCGCCATCCTGATTCTCGATGATGGGCGCAAGGTCGGTGTCATCTCGCCCTACCTGATCCCGCGTTCGGCGATCTGCGATCCCGAACTGACCCTCGGCTTGCCGGCGCAACTGACCGCTGCCACGGGCATGGATGCCATCGCCCACTGCCTGGAAACCTTCATGGCGCCGGCGTTCAACCCACCCGCGGACGGCATCGCCCTGGATGGTTTGTGGCGCGCCTGGCGGCACATCGAGCGTGCAACCCGTACCCCCGGAGATCGCGAGGCGCGGCTGAACATGATGAGCGCCTCGATGCAGGGCGCCCTGGCCTTCCAGAAGGGCCTGGGTTGCGTGCACAGCCTCAGCCACTCCCTCGGTGGCATCAACCCGAGGCTGCACCATGGCACCCTCAACGCGGTATTCCTGCCGGCGGTGATCGCCTTCAACGCGCAGTCCGATTCGGTACGCGACGAGCAGAAGCTGCAGCGCATCGCGCAGGCCATGGGCTTGGGTAGCACCGAGGAAATCATTCCGGCGATCCGCGAGATGAATCGTCGCCTCGGCATGCCGGCGGGTCTGGCAGAGATGGGCGTGGATGAGTCGATGTTCCCGGCGATCATCGAAGGGGCGCTGGCCGACCATAGCCACAAGACCAACCCGCGTCTGGCGAGTGCTGAGGACTACGCCGAGTTGCTGCGCCAGTCAATGTGAGGGGCGGTCTATGCGCCTTCGTAGAGGGCGTCCTGCTCGCTGCGCAGGTGTTCCAGCAGCAGACTCGCCAGTGGTGACAGGCTGCTGCCGCGGCGATGGATGATCGAGCATGGCTCGTTGCGCGCCTGCAGCTCCAGGGGCAGGCGGCGCAACAGGCCGAATCCCTCGCTTGAGCAGGCGATGGAGTAGGGCATCACCGCCACCAGCTGTGGGTCCTCCTGCAGCAGGCTGAGCATGGTGAAGGTCGACGAGGTTTCCAGCGGGTAGCGGGGAAACTCCAGGCCGGCCTCGCCGAATTCACGCTCCAGCACCGTGCGCATCGGCGTGCCGGTGGGGTAGACCACCCAGCTGCAGTCGCGCAGATCGGCCAGGCTCAGCGCGGGGTTGCCCTGTTGCCGATGCTGCGGGGCGGCCACCAGCGCCAGGCGCTCGGCGTGCAGGCTCAGACACTCGTAGGCGTCCGGATGCTGGCTGCCACTGGTGCGGGCGATGGCCAGATCCAGGCGGCCTTCATCGAGCAGCTTGAGCAGTCGCGGGCTGATCTCCTCGACGATCTGCACGGAAATATCCGACTGCGCCTGGCGCAGCCGGGTGAGGGCGCGCAGAACCAGCGGCACCGAGCCGGCGATGGTGCCCACTGCCAGGTGACCACCATGGCCCTGGAGGATGCCCTGCATCTCGTCGTGCAGGTGTGCCAGGTCGTTGTGGATAAGGCGCGCGTAGCGGATCACGCAGCGGCCCATGTCATTGGCCTGCAGGCCCTGGGCCGTGCGTATGAACAGGGGCGTGCCGAAGGTGGTTTCGATCTCGTGCAGCGCCTTGGTCGCACCCGGCTGGCTGATGGCGATGCGTTCGGCGGCACGGTGCAGCGTGCCCAGTTCGTCGAGGGCGATCAGCAACCGCAACTGGCGGATGCGCAGGCGGGAAACGATATGGGTCAGTGGCTGCAGCATGGGGATGACGAAAAGTTATCACCTAATCAGAAGCTTTCATTAGGCAGCACTGCGGGCAATTTTTAAAGTGCTGGCCAAGCAACGCCGCAATGGCGGCGGAACAAGAACAACAGGAGTAGCGCAATGCGGTTGATTCAGTTTGAGAACGAACAGGGCCAGCGCCAGGTTGGCGTCGTCGGTGGCGTGCGCATCAGCGTGGTCAAGGGCGTTGCCACTACCCGTGAGCTGGCGTTGCAGGCGATCCGCAACGGCCATGGCCTGATCGCCGAGATCGAGCGCCTGGGCGTCGAGCCTGGCCCGGTCTATGCCGAACTGATTGAACAGAACCGCGTGCTGGCGCCGCTGGATCACAGCGACCCGGCTCACTGCCTGGTATCCGGCACCGGCCTGACCCACCTGGGCAGCGCCTCCACCCGCGACAAGATGCACCAGCAGGTCGAGGCGCAGCAGGCCGAAGGCAAGCTCACCGACACCATGCAGATGTTCCAGTGGGGCATGGCCGGCGGTCGCCCGGCTGCAGGCAGCGAAGGCGCACAGCCGGAGTGGTTCTACAAGGGGGACGGCAGCATCGTGGTTCGCCCCGGTGAGGACTTCCCGGTACCCGACTTCGCCGAGGACTTCGGTGAAGAGCCGGAGCTGACCGGCCTCTACGTGATTGGCGACGATGGCCAGCCGTATCGCATCGGCTTCGCGCTGGGCAACGAGTTCTCCGACCATGTGGTCGAGCGCAAGAACTACCTCTACCTGGCCCACTCGAAGCTGCGCTTCTGCTCCTTCGGCCCGGAAATGCTGATCGGCGAGCTGCCGCGTCACCTGTCCGGTATCAGCCGCATCCGTCGTGGCGACCAGGTGCTGTGGGAGAAGGAGTTCCTCTCCGGCGAGGACAACATGTGCCACAGCCTGGAGAACCTCGAGTACCACCACTTCAAGTATCGCCAGTTCCTGCGTCCGGGTGACGTGCACGTGCACTTCTTCGGCACTGCGACCCTGTCGTTCGCCGACGGCATCAAGGCGCAACCTGGGGATACCTTCGAAGTCAGCCTGGATGCGCTGGGCGAGCC
This sequence comes from Pseudomonas sp. SP16.1, assembly GCF_052682975.1. Lineage (NCBI taxonomy): Bacteria > Pseudomonadati > Pseudomonadota > Gammaproteobacteria > Pseudomonadales > Pseudomonadaceae > Pseudomonas > Pseudomonas sp. SP16.1. The sequence goes on along the minus strand of NZ_JBQYFZ010000001.1, from coordinate 4,268,354 downwards.
GCTGCGCAACGGGATCAGCGTGCATGCGCCAGCGGTGAAGGTCGGCGGTGTACGTCAGCTGTAAGGATCTGCCAGGCCCGGCAGCACTGCTGTCGGGTCGAAATTCCGCTCGGCGGATTCGGATTGCGCCCTCACAAGGGGACGAATGCCGAAGTTATCACTTATCATACGTCTGACAACTGTATAGCCAGTTGCCAATCCCTGGCCCAAAAAGCCGGGGCCTCATTCATTTTCATTGTCCCTGGCGGCGACCCCGTCGCCCCACCTGACAGGAGAACGCCATGCTGAGTCTGACTGGCCACAATTACATTGGCGGTGAGCGCCGCGCTGCCGGCACCGTCGTGCACAAGAGCCTCGACGCCAGCAGCGGTGAAGCGCTGCCCTACACCTTCATCCAGGCCACAGTCGAAGAAGTCGACGCTGCTGCCCAGGCTGCCGCCGCCGCTTACCCGATTTACCGCAACCTGTCGGCCGAGCGCCGCGCCGAGTTCCTCGACGCCATCGCTGACGAACTCGATGCCCTCGGTGATGAATTCGTCGCTCTGGTCACCCGCGAAACCGCACTGCCGGCGGCCCGTATCCAGGGCGAACGTGGTCGTACAAGTGGCCAGATGCGTCTGTTCGCCAAGGTGCTGCGTCGTGGTGACTTCTACGGTGCGCGCATCGACCGCGCCCTGCCGGATCGCCAGCCGCTACCGCGTCCGGATCTGCGTCAGTACCAGATCGGTGTTGGCCCGGTTGCCGTGTTCGGTGCCAGCAACTTCCCGCTGGCCTTCTCCACCGCGGGTGGCGATACCGCCTCTGCGCTGGCTGCCGGTTGCCCGGTGGTGTTCAAGGCGCACAGCGGCCACATGGCCACCGCTGAGTGCGTGGCCGACGCAGTGATTCGCGCCGCCGAGAAAACCGGCATGCCCAAGGGCGTGTTCAACATGATCTTCGGTGGCGGCGTCGGCGAGATCCTGGTCAAGCACCCGGCCATCCAGGCTGTCGGCTTCACCGGTTCGCTGAAAGGCGGCCGCGCCCTGTGTGATATGGCCGCTGCCCGTCCACAGCCGATTCCGGTATTCGCCGAGATGTCCAGCGTCAACCCGGTGATCGTCCTGCCGGGCGCCCTGAAAGCGCGTGGTGCCACTGTCGCCAAGGAGCTGGCGGGCTCCGTGGTACTGGGCTGCGGTCAGTTCTGCACCAATCCTGGCCTGATCATCGGCATTCGCAGCGCCGAGTTCAGCGAGTTCGTCGCCGGCCTGGCCGATGCCATCGGCGCACAACCGGCACAGACCATGCTCAACGCCGGCACCCTGCGCAGCTACGCCAACGGTGTGGCGCAGCTCAAAGGCCATGCAAAAGTCAGCCACCTGGCGGGCAACGAGCAGGCCGGCAACCAGGCGCAACCGCAACTGTTCAAGGCTGACGTGAGCATGCTGCTCGAAGGCGACCATCTGCTGCAGGAAGAAGTCTTCGGTCCGACCAGCATCGTCGTCGAAGTGGCCGACAGCGCCGAGCTGACCCGTGCCCTGCAGAGCATGCACGGCCAGCTGACCGCGACCCTGATCGCCGAGCGTGCAGACCTGAGCGCCTTCCGCGACTTGCTGCCGCTGCTGGAAGTCAAAGCCGGTCGTGTGCTGCTCAATGGCTACCCGACTGGCGTTGAAGTCTGCGACGCCATGGTGCATGGCGGCCCGTACCCGGCGACTTCCGACGCTCGCGGCACTTCGGTCGGTACCCTGGCGATCCACCGCTTCCTGCGTCCGGTCTGCTACCAGAACTACCCGGACGAGGTACTGCCGGAGGCGCTGCAGAACGCCAACCCGCTGGGTATCCAGCGTCTGGTTGACGGTGTGCACACCCGTGATGCCCTGAGCTGAGTCTTTCAGCTCGACCCCATGATGCTGCGCCCGTCCCGGCGCAGCGTTATCCCTCGCGGTGCTTTGGCACCGCTTTTTTTAACCTGTCGAAGAGAACAACAAGATATGACACCTACTTTCTGCCGTACCCCACTGTTTGCCGCCTGTAGCCTGGTCAGCGCCATCGCTGCTCTACCTTTTGGCAATGTCCACGCCGCCGGCTTCGTCGAAGATGCCAAGGTCACCCTCGGCCTGCGCAACTACTACTTCAACCGCAATTACCTCAACGGCACCGACCCGCGAATTCAGGGCGAACTCCAGGGCCAGGCCGAAGGCTGGACGCAGAGCTTCATCCTCGATGCCCGCTCCGGCTACACCCAAGGCACCGTCGGCTTCGGCCTCGACGTGCTGGGCCTGTACAGCATCAAGCTGGACGGCAACCGTGGCGCCGCCAATACCCAGCTGATGCCGATCCACGATGACGGCCAGGCGGCTGATCAGTTCGGCCGTACTGCTGTGGCCGCCAAAGCCAAGCTCTCCAAGACCGAACTGAAGGTCGGCGAGTGGTTCGCCGTGCTGCCGATGCTGCGTGCCGACGACGGCCGCTCGCTGCCGCAAACCTTCCAGGGCGCACAGCTGACGTCCAACGAGATCGATGGCCTGACCCTGTACGGCGGCCAGTTCTGGAAGAACAGCCAGCGTAACGATGCCAGCCGCGAAGAGATGGCGTTCAACTCGGGCACTCCCTTTGGTCTCGTCGAGGGCGATGACTTCAACTTCGCCGGTGGTGAGTACCGTTTCAACGGCAACAACACCATGGTCGGCGCCTGGCATGCCCGCCTGGAAAACGTCTATCAGCAGAGCTACGTGCAACTGACCCACAGCCAGCAGGTTGGTGACTGGGTACTCGGTGCCAACCTGGGTTACGTCACCGGCAAGGAAGAAGGCTCGGCCAAGGCCGGCAACCTGGACAACAAGGTCTATCAGGGGGCGTTCACTGCCAAGACCGGCAACAACACCTTCATGGTTGCTTACCAGAAGCTCAGCGGTGATACCAAGTTCATGCGTGTCGACGGCACCAGCGGCGGCACTCTGGTCAACGACGGTTTCACCAACAGCTATGACAACCCGGAAGAGCGCTCCTGGCAGGTTCGCCATGACTACAACTTCGCCGGCCTCGGCATCCCCGGTCTGACCCTGATGAACCGCTACGTCAGCGGCGATAACATCAAGACCGCCAACCGTGACAACGCCGAAGAGTGGGGCCGCGAATCCGAGCTGGCCTACACCATCCAGGAAGGCACGCTGAAGAACCTGAGCATCCGCTGGCGCAACTCCGACGTGCGCCGCGACGTGGGCCAGGATCTGCACGAGAACCGTCTGATCATCAACTACCCGCTGTCGATCCTGTAAGACGAGCGCAGGGCGAGCAACCGCTCGCCCTGCGCTCACTCCCTCGTTCAACGCGCTGCCTGCGTCTTCTCCACCGCCTGAATGATCACCTTGGCTACATCGCTTGGGCGCGACTGCTGCGGTACGTGGCTGGCTGCGATCTCGGTGGTCTGCGCGCCGATCTTCTTGGTGAAGTCGCGTTGCATCTGCGGCACGATCATGCGGTCATCGCTGGCGACGAGGTACCAGGACGGCTTCTGCTTCCAGGCCGCGACGCTGGTGCGCTCATCGAACGCTGCCGCGCGTATCGGGCCTTGCGTGGTGGTCATCACCGCCGTCTGCGCGGCTGGCAGGTCCTGGGCGAAGTCGGCGGCCATGCCCTGCGGTGTCAGGTAGAGGAAGCCATTCTTGTCCGCAGCGATCTGGCTCGAACCCGGCGCGGTGGGGTAACCAGGCGCTGACCAAGCTCTTCCTGGAGACCCGTCCGGAAACCACGCCGAAACTGATTGGCGATGTGGTCGAGCAGATCGACAAAATCGTGAAAGTCACTCGTTTTGAAGGCTGGCAGAACTCCAACAGCGGCCCGCGTGAAATCCAGAAGGCTCTGATGCTGACCCTGGCGCAGTTTGGTTTGAGCAAGGACAAAAGTCTGTTTGAAAAGGCTTATGCCTATATTGAAGGTCATTACTGACCCAGCATGTAGCCAGCTGCAAGCTTACGCAGATAAACGAAAAGGCTCTGTCTGAGTTAGCTGTTGCATATCCCTATACCCCAACGCCTCTTTCAAGCAAATCAATGGGTTGAGCTGTGTTTTGTAGCGCTCAAGCAGGCGGCGCCAGCCCAGATAGTTCGTTAGGTACTTGGTGGCTACACCATGAAAAGGAATCATCCAGCTCTTGAGTCGGCTGTCGTAGGCATTCACGTTCTGGATGTGGAAAGCACCATCAACCCGTCGATTCTGGCTCGGGTTAATCGGTCGGTGAGTGATGCCTTCAACCTTGGCGAAATGGGCGTAGACACTTGCGCTGTCAGTACAGAGAATCGCATCCGCGTCTATCAGCGGGCGTAGCCGCTCCTCTATGTGCTGTGCATCCAGCTTTTCCAACTTGAAGTCTGCCTGCTGACCACTGCGATCTCTTACCACCAGCACAGGGATTTGCTCGGCAGACAGTCCGCGTCGTTTGGCGCTGCCACCGCGCCGACGAGGCGGTCGAGGCAGTTCGCGTTGCCCCTTGAAGGACTCCAGGAAGAAGGTTTCATCTGCTTCAACAATGCCTGACGCGTGCTGGGCCTGGTGATCGGCAATCCGCGAAAGAAACCTATGTCGCCACAGGAAAGCTGTGTTTTTGCTGACGCCACAATGAACGGCGGCCTTGCGCACGCTCAGGCTCTGGGTCAGTGCGTCCGCATAGTCTTGCCAGAGATGGCGCTTTCTCAGTCGCGCCATTGGGGTGCCCGTCAGGGCATTGCTGGTTTTACCGCAAACCTTGCAGCGGTATCGCGGCAAGTCACCACTGGAAGCCCAGGGGCGCAGTTCCCGCGATTGACAATGCGGGCAATGACTTGGGGCCTTGATTGCGTCCTGCGAGTGCCTGGCAGCTGGCAAGAGCTTGGATCTCAACTGGTCGCGTTGCTCTGGGTTGAGGCTGGAGAGCTGTGCCATCCACCGCGAAAACTGAACCGCTTTCATGATAGATCCCTCATGCTGGGAAAGATCACGATTCAGTTTAGACCACTGCAACAGCTAACTCAGACAGAGCCTAAAAAATAGCCGGGAGCCATTTTCAACGTGGCGTGCGAAGCCCCCGAAAGGGTGGCTACCAAGGATGGCAGGTCATAAAAAGCTGCCTCGCACCTGAAGATTCGTGGGTGGGTGCGAGGCAGTTGGAAAACTAGCGACGAATGGCTTCGGCCAAGCCGCGCCAGACGGGATCGTGGATCAGATCGGGAGTCAGCTCCTCCAGGCTGCTGCAGCCCAGCAGCCCCAGGGAACGGTCCATCTCGCTACGCAGGATCTCGATCGCGTGGCTGGCCCCCGGGCCTTTGCCCGCGGCCAGGCCATACAGACCCGCACGCCCCAGGAACACCCCATCGGCGCCCAACAGACGGGCCTTGAGAATGTCCGTGCCGCGGCGGAAACCACCATCTAGGAACACGCTAACGCGCCCCTTGAGCTGCCGTACGATACCGGGCAGCACCTCCATGGCCGACACTGCGCCATCGAGCTGGCGACCGCCGTGATTGGACAGCACCACGCCATCGACGCCGTACTTGAGTGCCTGGGGCGCATCGTCCGGATGCATCAGGCCCTTGATAATGAGCTTTCCGGGCCACAGGTCGCGTAACCAGGCGATGTCCTGCCAGCTCAGGGTGGCGTCCAGCTCCTGGCCGATGGCACTGGCCGCGCCTTTCACCGAGTCCTGCCCTGGCTTCAACAGATTGCCCAGGTTCTTGAAGCGCGGCACGCCATGGGGTACCAGCACATCCCAGACCCAGCTAGGATGGGCCGCAACGTCGAAGGTATTGCGCAGGTCGAGCTTCAGCGGCCGGCTGTAATTGCGGCGGTCCCACTCACGATTGCCGAGGATCGCACTGTCGGTGGTGACCACTATGGCCTCTAGTTCCAGTGCCTTGCAGCGCGCCACCAGATCGGCAACGTGCTGGCGGGTGCGGTACAGGTAAATTTGCATCCAGGCACGCACCCCGTCGATGGCAGCGATCTCTTCGATGGCGACGGTGGAAGCATTGCTCAGCACGAAGGGAATACCGGCACGGGTGGCCGCCTGGGCCAGGTGCCAATCACCACGATCGGTCAGCAGGCCGTTGAAGCCAGTCGGGCCGATCAAACAAGGCATGCTCGATGGGCGATCGAAGAAGTGACACCCAAGATCGCGTTGGCCAACATCGACCAGTGTGCGCGGCTGCAGGGTGATGCCCTCGAATACGCTGCGGTTACGCCTGAGCGTCACCTCATCGTCGGCGCCGCCCTCGACATACTCGAAGGAAAAGTTCGGCAACCGGCGGCGCGCCATCTCGCGCAACTCGTCAATATTCTGCGCACGGCGAAAATCGCGCCCTGGGTAAAGGCGTCGTTGCATATTCAAACCTCATCTCGTTCAGGTGCGGGCGACAGGCGCCGCCCAATGTTCAACGCTGCCAGGCCACCACGTTCTGGCGCTGCTCACCCAGGCCGCTGATGCTGAGATGCATGCGGTCGCCGGCCTTGAGAAACTGTGGCGGTTTCATGCCCGCGCCCACGCCTGGCGGCGTGCCGGTGCAGATCACGTCACCCGGGTTGAGCGTCATGAACTGGCTGATGTAGCTGACGATCTCGTCGATGGAGAAGATCATCGTGCGAGTGTTGCCGTTCTGCCGGGTCTCGCCATTCACGCTCAGGTGCATATCGAGATTGCGCAGATCGGCGATTTCGTCAGGCGTCACCAGCCAGGGACCGATGGGCGCGAAGGTGTCGCAGCCCTTGCCCTTGTCCCAGGTGCCGCCCCTTTCGAGTTGGTAGGCGCGCTCGGAAACGTCATTGACGATGCAGTAGCCGGCAACATGCTCCAGCGCCTGCTCACGTTCGACGTACTGCGCCTTGCGCCCGATGACGATGCCCAGCTCCACTTCCCAGTCGGTCTTTTCCGAGCCGCGCGGAATGATCACCTGATCGTTCGGCCCACAGATGGCACTGGTCGCCTTCATGAACAGCACCGGTTCACTGGGCACCGGCAGGTTGGATTCCTTGGCGTGGTCGGCGTAGTTCAGTCCGACGCAGATCAGCTTGCCGATGTTGGCGATGGGCGTGCCGATACGAACACCATCCTCGACTCGCGGCAGGCTGGCCGGATCGAGCGCACGCAGCTCATCGAGTGCCTTGGCGTCGAGCGTCTGCGGGTTGATATCGGGCACGTGCTGTGACAAATCGCGCAGGCTGCCATCGGCCGCAACCAGAGCCGGTTTTTCCTTGCCCAGCGGGCCGTAACGCAGCAGTTTCATACCTTGTCCTCCTGACGGGCGCTGACCCGTACACCATTGATTTCGCCCAGCACGTCAAACAGGCGCGGCACGTACTTGTCGCCGTGGCCGAGCACCTTGGCCAGCATGAAGGTCTGGTACACCGCGTCGGAAACGATGCCGGTGGTCGGAGTCAGCTTGGTCAGCTCGGTGTAATAGCGCATGTCCTTCTCGCAGTTGGCCAGGGCGAACTGCTGCCCGGAATCGTCGCCTTTCAGGACATAGGGAATGATCCGCTCGAAGGTGCGGCTGTAGCCGCCGCTCATGCTGCAGATCTCGGCGAATGCGGCCAGGTCGATACCATTCTTCGCCGCCGTGCAGAACGCCTCGGCGAGAATGGTGGCATTGCCCTGGGAAATGAAGTTGTGGATAACCTTGGCCTTGTGGCCTGAGCCCAGGGGGCCAAGGTGGTGGATGGTCTCGGAGAAACACTCGAGCACCGGGCGCACCTTGTCGAGCACCTCGGCATCGCCGCCGGCGAGCACATTGAGGCGTCCGGCCACGGCATCCTTAGGGGTCCGGTTGACCGGCGTATCGAGATAATGGCCGCCTTGTGCAACCACCTGCGAGGCCAGCTCGGCGGTGCGATTCGGATCACCCGTGCTGCAATCGACGACGATCTGCCCCGGGCGCAAGCCAGCGAGAATACCGGTCTCGCCAGCCAGAGCGCGGCCGACTTCCGCCGTGCCTGGCAGACACAGCAGCACCACGTCGACGGCACGCGTCAACTCGGCGGCATTGGCGTATTCGCGGGCGCCCTTGCTGACCAGATCCTCGACCGGCTGACGGTTGCGGTGCGCCGTAACTCCGAGGCTGAAGCCCTTGTTCTGGATGTTGCTGGCCATGGCATGGCCCATCAACCCGAGGCCGATGAACCCAACATTGATAGCGGTCATGAGACTCCACCTTGCATGTAGCGACTGTGCCCGGCACCAGCCGTGCCGAGCACAGGCGTAAAGGGTTACTGGGCGTTGCGGACCTTGGCGATCTCGGCATTCATTTCCGCCATCAGCTCTGGGCCATATTCGGCCACCAGCTTCTCGACGGTCGGACGCACCACTTCACGCATGCGCTCGATTTCTGCCGGGGCGACTTCGTCGATCTGCATACCATGCTTGGCCAGTGCTTCAAGGGAGCTCACCGCCATGTCGCGGGATACCTTGCGCTCGTAAGCCTGGGCTTCCAGGGACGCGCTGCGAACCAGCTCACGCTCGGTTTCGTTGAGCTTGTCCCAGGTACGCTTGCTGAAGATTACGACCAGCGGGTCGTAGAAGTGGCCGGTCAGCGACAGGTACTTCTGCACTTCATAGAACTTCGAGGCCTCGATGGCCGCCAGCGGGTTTTCCTGGCCGTCGACGGTGCGGGTTTCCATCGCCGTGTACAGCTCGGTGTACGACAGCGGCACCACGTTGGCGCCCAAGGCCCTGAACGACTCGATGGCGGAGGGAATCTGCATCAGGCGCAGCTTCAGGCCCTTGATGTCTTCCACTGTCTGCACCGGACGCCTGCTGTTGGTGACATGGCGGAAACCGTGATCCCAGTAGCCCAGGCCGATCAGGCCATGCGGCTCCAGCTTGGTCAGCAGGCTCTGCCCGACCGAGCTGTCGAGTACCGCGTCGACTTCGGCAGAGTTCTTGAAGAGGAACGGCATACCGTAAAGACCGAAGCTCTTCTCAATGCCCGTGAGCAGGCCGGGGGTCACCATGGTCATGTCGACGGTGCCGCCCTGCACAGAGGAAATCACCTGCGCATCGCCACCCAGGGTACCGCTGGCGAACACCATCACCTTCATCTTGCCGTCGCTCTTCTCCTTGAGGATCTCGGCGAACTTGTTCGCCCCCAGCCCGTGCGGGTGATCCTTGGCCATGACGAAGGCGACCTTGAAGTTGTGGCGGTTGATTTCCTCGGCGTGTACGGCAGCGCTCAACAGCATGGCAGACGAGCACAGCAGTGCGGTCAGGGCTTTGGGAATGAATTTCATGACTACGTCCTCTTGTTTTTATGACGGCTTGATAGGCAGAAAGATGGGCAGAAGCCCGCCTGCACCGGTCGCCAGAGGCGGCCCGGTGCAGGGTGATAGGTCATCAGTACAACCACTGCGCCGGTACCAGCAGTAGCTGCGGGAAGAGCAGTAGCAGGCCAATGATCAGCAGCTCGGCCAGCAGGAACGGCAGCACACCGCGCGCCGTGGCCAGGAAGTCGATCTTGGAAACCCCGGCGACCACGTTGAGCACCAGACCGACCGGTGGCGTGATCAGGCCAATCGCACAGGTCATGACGAAGATCACGCCGAAGTAGATCGGGTCGATGCCCGCTTCCACCGCCACCGGCATCATCACCGGCGCCAGGATCAGGATGATCGGCGACATATCCATGGCCATGCCGATCAGCACGATGATCGCCACGATCAGCAGCATCAGCAGGCGCGGGCTGTCCATCAGCGGTTCCAGCACCGCGACCACCGAGCTTGGCAGGTCGGCGACGGTGATCATCCAGGCCGCGACCATCGCCGAGGCCACCAGGAACATCACCATCGCAGTGGTCAGCACCGACGACAGCAGAACCTGATACATGCTCTTCCAGGTCAACTCACGGTAGATCACCAGCGACACGAACAGCGCATACACCGCCGCGACCACCCCGGCCTCGGTCGGGGTGAAGATGCCGGCACGCAGACCGACCAGAATGATCACCGGCAACAGCAGCGCCCAGACGCCTTCATAGAACGCCTTGAGCACTTCCTTGAACGGCGCACGCGGGCGGGTGATCAGCGTCTCGCGGTTGGAAACCAGGTACCAGGCAACGCACAGCGACAGGCCCATCATCAGACCCGGAGCGATGCCGGCGAGGAACAGCTTGGTGATCGACACGTTGGCGGCAACGCCGAACAGAATCAGGCCAATCGACGGCGGCAGCACCGGCGCGACGATCCCGGAGGCGGCGACCAGGCCAGCCGAGGTGGCGCGGTCATGGCCGACCTTGACCATCATCGGCACCAGCAGCGCAGCAAGCGCGGCGGCATCGGCAGCGGCCGAGCCGGACAGACTGGCCAGCACACAGGCGGCCAGGATGGTCACGTAACCCAGGCCACCCTTGATGTGGCCAACCAGGGCAACGGCCATGGTAACGATCCGCTTGGACAAACCACCGGCATTCATCAGCTCGCCGGCCAGCATGAAGAACGGCACCGCCATCAGCGGAAAGCTGTCGGCACCATTGATCAGTCCTTGTGCCACGATCTGCGCGTCGAACAGATCGAGGTGATACATCATGGCCAGCGCGCAGAGGATCAGCGCATAGGAAATCGGTACGCCAATCGCCATGGCGCCCAGCAGGGAAAACACGAAAATCGCGATGATGATCATCACACCACTCCGTTCTTATTATGTGGCGCGCCCACCCGTGGCAGGCGCAGGCCAGCGGGCGTACTACTGATGGATCTCGGCGGAAATGTCCGGGCGATGGATTTCGCCGCCGACGGCCAACCGTGCGATCTCGTAGAGATGAATGAGGCAGGCCGACAGGCCGAAGAACACGCCCGAGGCATAGAACATCCCCATCGACCAGCCGGTGACGGGTGACGGCATGTTCCAGTTGATCTCGACCTGCTGCCAACTGCCCCAGAAGAACAGCCCCGAGCAGGCCAGCATGAGCAACTGCGAGAGGATCAGGCAGCCACGCTCGCCCCAGCTCGGCAAGGCACGCAAGGCAAGGTCGACACCCATGTGGCCACGCTCGCGCAGCAAAATCACCGCGCCGATGAAGGTCAGCCAGACGAAGGCCCAGCGTGAAACCTCTTCGGACACCAGGATGCTTTCGTTGAAGCCATAACGCAGCATGACGTTGCCGAACACCAGCACCACCATGGTCACCAGGCAGATGATGCCCAGCACCTTGAGCAGGGTGAAGTAACCCTCGATGAGTTTATGCATGGCGCGCGCCCCAGAGGTAGGCGGCAGGGGCGGATGGACAGGGAAGCGGCTGGGCGCCGACGCGCCCCGAGTGATGGGAACGATCCATCAGGTAGGCCTCACATTGTTGTTTTTGTGTGCTGTCGAGCAGCTGTGTGGCGCTGACACTAACACCGGAATTTATTGCGTGCAATGTTCATTTTCGTCAGTATCGTCAGCAGTCGATCACAACAACAATGAGAACGAGCCATGCAACTCATCACCAATAGCCCGACCGTGGTTATCCTCAGCGACATCGATTCCGTGGCCGTCGCCCGCCGTGCCCTGGCTCGTAACAGCCATGTGGAAAAGCTCGGCCTGACCGCCGTGGACGACATCCCCGCCGGGCACAAGATTGCCCGCCGCGCCATCGCCGCCGGCGAGGCCGTGCTCAAGTACGGCCAGGTCATCGGCACCGCCAGCCAGGACATTGCCGCCGGCGCCCACGTGCACACACACAACGTGTCGATGCCGCAAAGCCACGCCAGCAGTGAACTGCCACCGACCATCGAACGCACGCCAGTGCTGCCGCCGGAACAACGCCGCCGCTTCATGGGCTATCGCCGCCCGGACGGCCGCGTCGGCACGCGCAACTACATCGGCATTCTGTCGACAGTGAACTGCTCAGCGACCGTGTCACGCGCGGTGGCCGCGCACTTCAACGGCTCGGAGCTGCTCAAGCGCTACAACATCGATGGCGTGGTGGCGCTGACCCACGGCAGCGGCTGCGCGATCAACACCGAGTCGGAAGGCTTCAAGTTCCTCGAGCGCAGCATCTGGGGTTACGCCTGCAACCCCAACATCGCCGGCGCGCTGGTGATCGGCCTGGGCTGCGAGACCAACCAGATTTCCTCGCTGATGAAGCGCTACAACATCAGCGAAGGGCCGAACTTCCGCGTCTTCAACATCCAGAACGCTGGCGGCACCCGTGCCAGCATCCAGCGCGCCATCGAGCAGGTGACCGATATGCTCGAGGCCATCGGCCGCCTGGAACGCACCTCGGAAAGCGTCGAGCACATCATGGTCGGCATGCAGTGCGGCGGCTCGGACGGCTACTCCGGCATCACCGCCAACCCGGCGCTGGGCTACGCCGCCGACCTGCTGGCCCAGCACGGTGGTACCGCGATTCTCAGCGAAACGCCGGAAATCTACGGCGCCGAGCACCTGTTGATCGCCCGAGCGATCAGTCATGAAGTCGGCCAGAAACTGCTCGACCGCCTGAGCTGGTGGGAGGAGTACACGCGCATCAACGGCGCCGAGCTGAACAACAACCCCTCGCCCGGCAACAAGGCCGGCGGCCTCACCACCATCCTGGAAAAATCCCTGGGCGCTGCGGCCAAGGGCGGTACCAGCTCGCTCAACGGCGTGTATGAGTGGGGTGAACCGATCACCGAGCGCGGCTTCGTGTTCATGGACAGCCCCGGCTACGATCCGGTGTCGGTGACCGGCCAGGTGGCCTCCGGCGCCAACATGATCTGCTTCACCACCGGGCGCGGTTCGGTGTCCGGCTTCAAGCCCGCACCGTGCATCAAGCTGGCGACCAACACCGAGATGTATCGCAAGCTGGAAGAGGACATGGACATCAACTGCGGCGGTATCGTCGACGGCGAACTGAGCATCGCCGAAGCCGGGCAGAAGATCTTCGACATCATCATCGAGATCGCCTCGGGCGAGCCGTCCAAGAGCGAGCTGTACAACTACGGTGACAACGAGTTCGTGCCGTGGCAGGTGGGTGCGATCACCTGACCGCCCCTCAGTCCTGCAACTCCAGGTAGGGCACGGCCGCGATGCGGTTGTGCTCGCGGAAGTACGCCACGCGTTGCTTGACCTTGCGCTCGGCGGTAACCAGGTGCTCCTCCATGCTCCGCGCCGCCAGGTCGGCCCGCCCGGCGTGCAGATTCTCGAAGATGCTTAGGTGCTCACGGAAGAAGGGTTCTTCATCGGGGAAGTAGCTCTTGTCCAGCAGGATGTGCTTACCCGACAGCAGCAACGAGTGGGTACGCCGCAGGATCTGCAACATCTGCCGGTTGGGGCAGCAGCCGAGCGTTTCGATGTGCAGGTCGCTTTCCAGATCGTCGAACTGGCGACTGTCCATGTCTGGGTAGAGCGCCATGGCCTGGTGCAGACGCTCGATGTACCCCTCGATCCGCTCGGGCTTGATGAACTCCGCTGCGCGCACCAGCACATAGGGCTCCAGGCGCCGACGCACTTCGTACAGTTCAGCCAAACGCGCCTCGTCCCACTGCCCGAGCTGCCAACGGGAGCGCTCGTCGCGCTCGACCAACCCCATCAGCGAAAAGCGCGTGAGCACCTGGCTGGAGACCGTGCGGCTAATGGCGTAATGGCGGGACAGTTCGAGCTCGTTGATGCGATAGGTACCGAACAGCGACTGGTGCAGCAAGTCACGTTCGATCTGATCGTAGACGGACTTCCAGGTTTCCGTCTTGCGCGGAGCCTGAGCGCGATCATCCGTCAGTTTGAAATCGCTCGCCTCCAGCTTGCGCCGCAGCACCTTGCCAGGCTGCGCCCCGACCAGATAACCACGGCCGTCGAACTTGCAGACCAGACCTGCCTGATGCAGGTTGAGCAGCGCCTGGCGCACGGGTGACCGACTGACGCCGAAAAGCTCCGCCAAGGGTCCCTCCAGCAACAAGGTGCCGGCTTTCAGTCGCTTGCTCTTGATGCTCGTCGCGATGATTTCGAATAGCTGATCGTTGAGGTGCTTTTTCATCATTATTGTTTTCGAATTGGTCACCTTGTCGGTGTTACGGGCACTCGTCCTGCAGCTCCACGGGTATGCGCGCAGTCTAATTATCACTTTGCACGCAATGTACCTTAACACCGCCCTCCCATGGCCGGAAAAGACCACTGGAGTGTAATGGCTTGTCCCGGTCGTGAGCGAAACCTCATAGCAGAAAGGATCACGAGGTAAGCAAAAAATCAGGAAGTCGCTCCGCCATCACCATGCATCAATCGGTACTGATTGGGCAAATACCGAACCAGCGTACGCAGGCCTTGTGGAAACTGCTCTGATCGCGAAAGCCCAGTTGCGCCGAAATGTACTTGAGGCTGCGCGTGGTATTGCGCAGAAAGCTCGCAGCCTGTCGTTGACGTGCCTGGTCGAGCAGCAAGGTGAAGTTCGCCTCGTCACGCACCAGACCATGCTGCAGGCTGCGCCGACTCATGCCGAGCTGGTCGGCCACGTTGCTCAGGCCGGGGCTGATGCACTGGCTCAATTGCTCCGCAAGGATGCGCCGCACCCGCGCTTCCAACGAACCATCTACCTGTTCGCTCATTTGCGCCTGGGCGTATTCAACGTGCAACGTATGCAACGCGGCGGCAGCGGTGGGCAATTCGATCGCGCCGGCCTCCAGGCCGAATGTCATGCAATTGCTCCGCGCGGAAAAGCACAGGTTTTCACCGAACAGTCGGTGCAACTGTCGGCTGTCCTGCGGCTCTGGATAGGTCAGTTCAAGCCGCTGCGGCATCGGCTTCTGAAAGGACGCGAGCCAATGCACGATGGCCAAGACCAACGCGGCCCCTGCGTCGATGAACGCGCGTGGCGCACGCTGGGCAACGGTGGAGTTCTCCACGCCCACCAACTCGAGGCGGTCGGCATAGCGCTCCAGAAACATGTGCGAGCCATCGCTGGTCATCGGGTGATAGTCAGCCAGGCGCTGCAACGCCTGGGCCAGCGTTGGGCTGGACATCAGGACATAGCTTTTCACACGAAGCACGCTCGGATGGAAGTGTTGATAGGCGCGCAGGCCGATATCCACATCACCGCTTTCACTGACCAAGGTCTCCAGCAGCCGGTAACCCCTTCATCAAAGATTCGTACATGGCAATCACCGTGGCGCTTTGGTCAGGGACGTACCTGAACAGGATCTACCGCACAGCCTGACCGAGCTGCTAGATCTGCTGCGAATGCAGATGCAACTGCGCCTGCCCCAGATACTGGTGAATTTCGCTTGCCGCCAAGCGTTCGTCTCCCAATCGATACGCCCGTCAAGCTGGGGCGACATATTCGGTCATACCGATCTGGAAGACCCCGCCGGGGCCTATGGGGATAACCAACGCTCGGATACCGCCACTGATAGCCCCGATGTACCCGAATGGCTGCTGGATCTCTGTCAACGGATCCGGGCAGGCCAGCCGGTTGAAACACCACTGCAGGCCGAGACCCACGCAGAGCTTGCCGATCTCGTCCAAGGCTGGACCGCATTCATGCTTAATGGAGCATCAGCATACGGCCACGACATCGGGCACACAGGCCGAGCACATGCCCAAGAGCCATCGCGAGCACGCCGAGTGGACGCCACAACGGCTGATCCGCTGGGCTGAGCAGACCGGGCCGAACACGGCCGGCGTGATCAGCCACATCCTCGAACGGCGCATCCACCCGACTCACGGCTACCGGGCCTGCCTGGGCATCCTGCGCCTGGGCAAGACCCATGGCGAAGTGCGCTTGGAGCTGGCCTGCCGACGCGCCCTCAGCCTCGGCGCGTGCAGCTACAAGAGCCTCGAATCGATCCTGCGCCAGGGGCTGGAAAACCTGCCGCTGGCCCAGCAGCACCTGCCCCTGCTGCCGGACGACCACGCCAACCTGCGCGGCCCCGGCTACTACCACTGACCCCAAGGAATCCCACCATGCTGCCCCATCCGACCTTGGACAAACTCCAGACCCTGCGCCTGACCGGCATGCTCAAGGCACTCGCCGAGCAACTGAAAACCCCCGACATCGACAGCCTGAGCTTCGAAGAACGCCTCGGCCTGTTGGTCGACCGCGAACTGACCGAACGCGACGACAAGCGCCTCAGCAGCCGCCTGCGTCAGGCCCGGCTCAAGCACAGCGCCTGCCTCGAAGACATCGACTACCGCAGCCCGCGCGGGCTGGACAAAGCGCTGATCCTGCAACTGGGTAGCTGCCAGTGGCTGCGCGACGGGCTCAACCTGATTATCAACGGGCCCACCGGCGTGGGTAAAACCTGGCTGGCCTGCGCCCTGGCACACCAGGCCTGCCGGGACGGCTACAGCGTGCGCTACCTGCGTCTGCCGCGCCTGTTGGAAGAGTTGGGCTTGGCCCATGGCGACGGGCGCTTCGCCAAGCTGATGAGCAGCTACGCCAAGACCGACCTGCTGATCCTCGACGACTGGGGCCTGGCCCCGTTCACCGTTGAACAGCGCCGCGACATGCTGGAGCTACTGGACGACCGCTACGGCCAGCGCTCGACCATCGCGACCAGCCAAATGCCAGTGGACAACTGGCACGAACTGATCGGTGATCCGACTCTGGCCGACGCCATCCTCGACCGCCTGGTGCACAACGCCTACCGGATCAATCTGAAGGGGGAATCGATGCGCCGGAAGGCGAAGACATTGACGGCGCCGAGCGCCTCAGACTAACAATGCAACCCCTGCGTCGCTGCGCTCCGAATGCCTGTCCGAATGGCCGTGGAACAGGTGTCCGGATCAGCGTGGGCTGAGTGTCCGAATGGCGTGGAATCCGCACCCAGCACGCGTCAGGCATTGTTGAAGCAGATGAAACCTTCTTCCTGGAGTCCTTCAAGGGGCAACGCGAACTGCCTCGACCGCCTCGTCGGCGCGGTGGCAGCGCCAAACGACGCGGACTGTCTGCCGAGCAAATTCCTGTGCTGGTGGTAAGAGATCGCAGTGGTCAGCAGGCAGACTTCAAGTTGGAAAAGCTGGATGCACAGCACATAGGGGAGCGGCTACGCCCGCTGATAGACGCGGATGCGATTCTCTGTACTGACAGCGCAGGTGTCTACGCCCATTTCGCCAAGGTTGAAGGCATCACTCACCGACCGATTAACCCGAGCCAGAATCGACGGGTTGATGGTGCTTTCCACATCCAGAACGTGAATGCCTAACCATGAGCATTGGTTTCTTTGTGGGTCAGAGCGCTAGTTGTATTCATTGGAAAGCTCCTTGTTGTTGTCATGTGCTTACTGCACAAAAATCAGGCGCTCAGCAGCTTCCTCGCGATCATTTCCCCGATGGGGATGGCGGAGGTAGCGGCAGGCGAAGGGGCATTGCAGACATGTAGCATTCGGGCGGTTTGCAGAAATAGGAAGTCGTGAACGAGCGTGCCATCGCGCATCACTGCTTGGGCGCGGATGCCTGCTTCACAAGGTTGCAAGTCTTCAATGGTCAGCGACGGACAGTACTTCCGGCATTGCTCCAGGTAGCCTTTTTTGAAGATAGAGTTCCTCATCTCTTTCAGACCGGATCCCAAGTTGGCTCTGATCGTTCTCCAAAAGCCGGGGAAGCCTGCGAACGTAGTGACGTCGCGAATGTTCACGGAATATTTTTCGTACCCCTCTCTGGAAAAACCCAGAACAGCATTAGGGCCAACGGTGACGCCGCCGTCAGCCATCCGCGTAAGGTGAATACCTAGAAAAGGAAGATCAGGGTCTGGCACGGGGTAGATCAGGTGATTGACAATGTCATTCTTGCTTGCTGGCAGGCGATAGTACTCACCGCGAAACGGTACGATCTGGTGGTCGATTTTCAGTCCTGCGAGTAATGCAAGTCGGTCAGACTGCAAGCCCGCGCATACGATTAGCTTCGATGCTGTCCAGCTACTGCGTTCGGAGCTGACATTGACGTGAAGGGGTGTCTCTTGGATCGACATGATCGTATGACCCAAGTGGATTTCTCCTCCCGCAGCAGTGATGGCATTGGCCATGCCTCTGCAAACTTGGCGATAGTCGACTATGCCCGTACTCGGGACAAATAGACCGCCCAGACCAACGATGTTCGGCTCGCGTTCCCGCAGTTGGCGTGCGTTAAGTCGCTCAACCTCCAGCTGGTTCAGACGTGACCGTTCCTCAAGCGCGTCCAGGCGAGCCAGCTCAACGGCATCTGTGGCGACGAGAAGTTTTCCGCATGTCTCGTAATGTATGTCGTGCGCTTCGCAAAACTCTTTGGTCGCTTGCGCACCGAGTTTGCAAAGCATTGATTTGAGACTGCCTGGGGCGTAATAAACACCGGCGTGTATTACCCCGCTGTTATGCCCTGTCTGATGCCGTGCAAGCTCATTTTCTTTTTCAACCAGTACCAGTGATGACGCCGGCCGAGCTTTTAGCAATTCCAGCGCGGTTGCCAAACCAACGATGCCGCCCCCGATCACGCAATAGTCGTATGTCACATCTACATCCATTATCAGGTTGTCAGACCTACGTACCCACAGCTTGGCGCGCCTGCGCTTGGCTTATCCCAGCTTGATCCCGAACCGCAAGGCAGCAGACTCTAAATGCGCGCGCGCGCAATCTGCAGCGGCCTGGGAGTCCCCCGCCTCAATCGCTTGATACATCATTGTGTGTTCATTGCTGGCAGGGCGCGCGCCACCCGGAAGCCGCGCGGAGTTTTGCCATGCTATAAGCCTACCCTGAGCAAGCTGCCCGCCTAAGAAATCATGGAAAGCCATGAAATAATCGTTTTTACAAGCGGCGACTATGGCTTGGTGAAAGTCGACATCAGCCGCAGACGACTTGGTAAAGTCGTTAGGGTGCTCTTGCATCACCTCAAGCGCGTTGCGCATCTTCAATAGATCACCCGCGTTCCGACGAGCCGCGGCAACGCTTGCTGCCTGAATTTCGATCCACAATCGCATTTCGAACAATTGGGCCAGGTCAGTTGCCCCCCTTGATGTGCCAGGCAAGCGAAACACAGTACCGGTCGGGGTTCTCGAGATGAAAGAGCCGTTCCCTCGCTGGCTCACAAGAATGCCGTCCGCCTTTAACTGGGAAACTGCCTCTCGCACAACCGATCGACTAACATTCAGCTGTTCAGAAAGCTGATGCTCAGTGGGGAGTCTTGAGTCTGCTGACAAGCGGCCCGAGCTAATTTCGGCGCGGATAGCAGCCACTACGCGATCTACAAGGGAATCTGGGCGGACAAGTTGGATCATAGAATCATCGTCTGATTGTCAGACAAATATGATTGCATTGTGAACCAGAAACCGCAAGTGCCATTCGCCTTTCTGCATTTCTCCCGCCATACCGTTTCTCTAATAGATTTCAGCTCGTGAGCGGACCACCAGTGATGACCTGCCATGAACTAGTCTCGCGCAAGTCCATTCGGAGGTCGCGGTAGGGATGGCAGTTACCTGCCACCCCCCGCACAGATCCGTACGTGCGGAACTACCGCATACGGCTCCTGCCTCAGGTTCGTGACGCGAAGCGTTCCTCCGGATAGGGATGTGCAGTTCTGGGCTTCGGAATGTAGATGTCTGCGAGACGACCAAAGCGTGACCACTGGAGTCGGTTACGCTGGCTGCGCCGCTTGAGAGCTTGCCGCCATAGGCGGCAGACAGCTGCCCGAAAACCGTCAAGGCGGAGCAGGTTGCCCGGCACCGCGTGGCAGCGGAGCCATGCCGCGCAGCAGGCGCATCACGCGGGCCGATAGGTTGTCGTACAGCGCGTAGTTCGAGCTGCACACCTCCAGCCCGTTCTCCAGGACGTGATGGCGCACCTGGAAGAATGGTTCGCCCATCTTGATGCCCAGCGCTTTGGCTTCATTGCTGCGGCTCACCACACAGCCATCGTTGTTGCTGAGCACCACGACCGGCAGGCCGTGTAGCTCGGGCCGAAAGAGGCGTTCGCAGCTGACATAGAAGTTATTGCAATCGACCAGGGCGTACATGGCCACCTCAGCGCCGGCGCAGCGCATGCAGGTTATGGGTCACTAGCCTCCACGACTCAGCCTCGCGATGAAGTCCTGCCGCTCGAAATGGCACTTATCCGGCAGCTGGCCGCTGAACAGTCGATCAATCATGCTCAGGGGCTGACGCTCGATTTCGCTTTGCGCCAGAGGCCACAGGTTCAGCACCTCCACCCGCCAGGACAAATACGTATCATGAGGCAGCGGGTTAGCTTGGTAAGCTCGCTCTCAGACAACTCTTGTCAATGTGGCCGTCATGGAAGAAAGCGCGCAACAGCGTTCAGAACGCTATGTATCTGCCCGCAGCCAGCACCCCGCGTGGCTTTTGCTCGCCTCGCGCCGTGCTCCGCTCGTATTGGGCTGCCTGCGCACGCTGTTCGAGCGGGCGCATGATGGGATCCCCATGGAGGATGCGCTGCAAGCGCTGTCCGAAATGCTGGCTGCTTATGCCAGCCAGGAGCTTTACGAAATCGACCCAGATGCAACGCATCTCCAAGCAGGTCGTGAACTTCGTGAATGGATCAAGCGGCGCCTCGTCGTAGAGCGAGAGGGCCGTATCTATGCAACCGACGCGTTGGAGTCCGCCATCCAGTTCGTCGATTCGTTGGATAGTCGGATCATGACCTCCACGGCATCTCGCCTTTCGGTGGTTCAGCGCGAGATCGAAAACCTGGAAACGGGTCTGAACCCCAGCCCAACTGGCCGTATTGCCAGGCTGCGCCGCCGAATCCAGGATTTGGAGCACGAGCTAGCGCAGGTAGAAGCTGGCCACGTCGTCGTGCTGGACGAAGCGCAGACGATAGAGGGTATACGCGAGGTATATAACCTGGCCACCAGCCTGCGCGCAGACTTTCGACGAGTTGAAGACTCTTGGCGCGAGGCGGATCGCGCCCTTCGACACTCGATCATCAGCGAGCAGTCTCACCGTGGAGAAATCGTCGATCGGTTGTTGGACGGGCAAGATGCCCTGCTCAACACACCGGAAGGGCGTGTCTTCGAAAGCTTCCAGCAGCAACTGAGGCAGTCCGCTGAGCTGGAAACCATGCGTGAGCGTTTGCGCACCATCCTTCGTCACCCAGCGGTTCCAAAGGCACTGAATCGTCCCCAGCAACGTGAGCTACGTTGGCTGGCGTTACGCCTGGTTCGGGAGTCGCAGGCTGTGCTCCAGGCGCGCGCCCGAAGCGAGCGCGATGTTCGCGGATTCATGAAGACGGGGCTGGCCGCCGAGCATCATCGCGTCGGACAGTTACTCAACGACTTCTTCAATCTAGCGCTCAGCGTCGACTGGCAACGCCAGTCAGAACGCCGTAAGCCCGCATCTTTACCACCAGTTGGCGTAGCCATTACCGGTGTTCCTGCAATCGAGCGTCTCCGCTTCAAGACCCTGGATGACGATGATACGGGCGAGCTGGATCTGAGTTTGAAGCCGGCGGGGTTGGAGCAGATTGATGATGACTTCTGGGATGCCTTCGACGGGCTGGATCGTGAAGCGCTGATTCATGACACTCTGGCTGTGCTGGTGGAGCAGGGTCGCCCTGTGAGTCTCGGGGAGCTTGCGTCTTTGCTTCCACCTGCTCACGACCTAGAAACCTTTGCGCTCTGGTTGGCGATGGCACGCGAGGCAGGTATCGAGGTGCTGGCAGAGGAGCGTCAGCTCGTGGAGCTAGTTGACGAGGATGAGCAACGCTGGCGCTTCAATCTGCCTTATGTCGGACTCGACCACGAGGCGCTCAAGGACATCGATTGGGAGTTGTAAGCATGACAGGGATCTTCGATCGAATTGCAGGCGCCTCTGGCACCGACGAAACGGAGCTGACGTTGGAGCCCATGGCGTTGGATGACGGCATGGATGATGAACAGCCTCTTATGAGCGCCGCTGTTCAGGTCGATGAGCGCCGGACGCCGCAACGGGTACGTGAGGCCGTACAGGAAATGCTCAAGTACGGGCTGCTGGAAGAAAGTCACAAGCCCAACCTGTATCGCTCAGCGCTTTCCAATATCGAGGCGGTCGACAGAATTCTGGAACCCCTCGACCTTGCCATGGGGGTCGACGAGGTTCGGGGGCTGGTGTTTGTTACCGTTCGCCAGGGCGAGGTAGCCGAGCAGGATGAATGGTCGCACCCCCTTGTGCGTCGGCAAAGGCTGAATCTGGAGCAGTCCCTGCTGATAGCCATTCTGCGACAGCATTTCATTGCGTACGAACAGGAAAGCGGTACGGGCGCCAGTCAGGCACTGGTAGCGGTTGATGAGCTGATTCCGCAATTGCAGGTTTACCTGGGCGAGCTGGGCAGTGAGGCGAAGGAGCGCAATCGCGTCATCACGCTGCTGGATCAGCTCAAGGGGCATGGTTTGGTGTCGGCTCTGGACGCCCATGACCGCGTCATCATCCGCCCCATCATTACCCACTTGGCCAACCCGGAGAACCTGCAGGCACTGGTGGTTTGGCTGCGCGAGCAGGTGGAGGGCGCGACTACCCCGGCTGCCGCTGCTGAGGAGGACGAGGCGTGAAGCAAGCACTGCTCTGGCGTGACAGCGAGACCCTCATTCTCAGCAGCATCGAACTCTATAACTGGGGCGGCTTTCAGGGCTATCACCGTGCCGAGATCGATCCCTCAGGCACCGCCGTGATCGGCCCAACGGGTAGCGGTAAAACGACGCTGGTGGATGCTCTGATGACCTTGCTGTGCGCCAACCCGCGCTACAACCTGGCTTCCACAGGTGGGCATGAAAGCGACCGTGATCTGGTGTCCTATGTGCGCGGGGTTACCGGCCCTGGAGACGGAGGTGTAGAGCAATCTCATATCGCGCGCCAGGGTAAGACGGTCACCGCCATTGCCGCCACGCTCGAGCGTGATGGTACGCAGGTTCGACTGGGTGCTGTGCTCTGGTTCGAGGGCACAAGCTCCTCGGCGTCCGATCTGAAAAAACTGTGGCTTTTAAGCGAGTCCCCCGAGCAGACGCTGGAGCATTGGCTCAGCCAGCATCACGCAGGCGGCATGCGGGCGCTGCGTCAGATGGAGAAGGACGGCACGGGTATCTGGCCGTATCCCAGCAAGAAAGCCTTTCTGGCCAGGCTCAGGGATTATTTCGAGGTCGGTGAAAACGCCTTCACCTTGCTCAACCGCGCTGCCGGCCTGAAGCAGCTCAACAGTATTGATGAGATCTTTCGCGAGTTGGTGCTCGATGACCGCTCCGCTTTCGAGCGGGCTGCCGAGGTCGCCAGCAGCTTCGATGATCTAACTGACATCCACCGAGAACTGGAAACCGCTAGAAAGCAGCAGCGCTCATTGCAACCTGTCGCCGATGGCTGGGAACGTTATAGGGCCTTGCAAGAACAGTTGCAGGATAAACAAGCGCTCGAAGGCATCCTCCCGGTCTGGTTCGCCGAACAGGGGTATCGCCTGTGGTTGGCTGAAACCAACAGGCTTGAGAAGGCGCAAAAACAGGCCGAACTGAATCAGGAGCAATGCAGGGGACAGTTTGATATCCAGAAGGGCGTGGTCGATCAGCATCGTCAGCGCTACCTGCGAGTAGGCGGTGCAGAGATAGATCTATTGCGCGCGCGCATCGCGGATTGGGTTCGGGAGTTTGATAAACGGCGCCTGAAAGCCGAGCAGTACCAGCGTTTGGCCAAAGGGCTAGGACTCGTGGAGGAGTTATCAGCCGCTGCGCTCGAGGAAAATCAGCAGCAGATCACGGCACGCCTGGAAGTACTGGCCGAGCAAATTACTGAGGCACGGCAAAAGGCGTTCGATACAGGCATTGTCCAGAAAGAACTCGATGGCCGCCTGCAGAGCTTGCAGCAGGAGCGTGCCGAGGTCGAACGACGGCCAGGCTCGAACCTGCCTGGGCATTTTCATGCTTTTCGAGGGGAGCTGGCGCAGATGCTTGGCGTCGATGAATCGGCCCTGCCTTTCGTTGCCGAGCTGGTGCAGGTCAAGCCCGAGGAGCTGGCCTGGCGGGGGGCCATCGAGCGGGCAATCGGCAGCCACCGCCTGCGTATCCTGGTGCCGCAGGGTGCGTCCGAGGCTGCACTGCGTTGGGTGAACCAACGACACAACCGCTTGCATGTGCGCTTGTTGGAGGTCAAGGAACCGTCGTCGCGCCCTGTGTTCTTCGACGATGGTTATACCCGCAAGCTGACCTTCAAGGAGCATCCGTACCGCGAAGCGGTAAAGGCGCTACTGGCGGACAACGACCGACATTGCGTGGAGAGCACGGAGCAATTGCGTCATACCCCGCACGCCATGACGGCTCAGGGGCTGATGTCGGGTAAAGAACGCTTCTTCGACAAGCAGGACCAGAAGCGCCTCGATGAAGACTGGCTGACCGGCTTCGATAACCTCGACCGTCTGGCCTTCCTGACTGAACAAATTCGCGAGGTCAATGAACAGCTCGCGCCTGCCAAGCTGGCCTTGGATGCTGCCCAGGGCGATGTCCGCAAGTTGGAGGATCAAGCTTCGCTGCTGCAGCGCGTCGAAGAACTGCAGTTCGAGGAGATTGATCTGCCGGGCGCCGAGCGTCAGCTGGAGTCGCTGCGTGCTCAGCTGGACACCCTGACACGTCCCGACTCTGACCTCGCCCTTATCAAGGCTGAGCTGGATGAAGCTGAGGCATTGCTGGACTCTCTGGATCGACAGAGGCAACAACTTATCGAGCAGTGCGGTCAGTTGAAAATTCAGTTCGAGCAGGCCGCATCCGCTACCCGTAAGGCTTATCGCGGCGCCGAAAAGGGGCTGAGCGATACGCAACGCGAGTTGGCGCTAGCGCACTTCCCGACGCTGAGCGCTGCTGACCTCGGCGATATTGTCGAGCTGGAGCGCAAGCATACGCATGAGCTTCAAGGGCAGCTCAAAGCGCTGGGTGAGAAACTGGGCGATCAGAAATCCGAGCTTGCCAAACGTATGTCCGACGCCCTGAAGGTTGACACCGGTGCGCTGTCAGAGGTCGGGCGGGAGCTGGTGGACGTACCAAAGTATCTGGAGCGTCTACGTGTGCTGACCGAGGAAGCCCTGCCCGAGAAACTCAAGCGCTTCCTGGAATACCTCAATCGTTCCTCGGATGACGGCGTCACCCAGCTACTTAGCTATATCGACCATGAAGTCTCGGTGATCGAGGAGCGTCTGGATGACCTGAACAGTACGATGCAGCGTGTTGACTTTCAGCCCGGGCGCTATCTGCGCTTGGTTGCGACAAAGGTCATCCATGCAAGCCTGCGCACCTTGCAACAGGCTCAGCGCCAACTGAACTCGGCGCGTTTCATCGATGATGAAGGCGAGAGCCATTACAAGGCATTACAGGAGCTCGTTGGACTGCTCAAAGATGCCTGCGAGCACAGCAGGAATCAGGGCGCCAAAGCGCTTCTGGATCCGCGCTTCCGCCTGGAGTTCGCGGTCTCAGTGATCGATCGAGAAAGCAAGAGTGTCATCGAAACCCGAACAGGCTCTCAGGGCGGTAGTGGTGGTGAGAAGGAGATCATCGCCTCCTATGTGCTGACCGCATCACTCAGCTATGCGCTTTGTCCCGACGGCAGCAGCCGGCCGTTGTTCGGCACCATCGTGCTCGACGAGGCGTTCTCGCGCAGCTCCCATGCGGTTGCCGGTCGGATCATCGCGGCGCTGAGGGAATTCGGCTTGCACGCTGTCTTCATCACGCCCAACAAGGAAATGCGGCTGTTGCGCCACCATACGCGTTCGGCAGTCGTCGTTCATCGGCGCGGCGTGGAATCCAGTCTAGTTTCCCTGAGCTGGGAAGCGTTGGATGAGCATCATCAACAGCGCATCAAGGCCATGCATGAAGTCGCCCACTGACATCAGTCGCAGCCTGGCCAGACAATGGCAGCGCTCCAGCGTACGCTTGGAACGCTTGCTCAATCCCGCTAGCTGGCCGCAAAGCCTCAACATCGGCAAGCCTTCGGCACGTCTATTCACTGACAACATCCAGGCGGTACTCCGGCATGTGGAGAACTGGCGGAGCGTGAGCGTGGGTAAAGTCGACTGGGAGCCCGTCAGCTACCGAGCAGGGCTGGCCCCCATTTCCTTGCCGATGCGTTGGCACTTGCGTAGCCCCTCCGAATGGATTGCCGCGAGCGATGATCCAAGGGTCAGCCAGGAATACGCTCAACTCGAGTATCTGGTCGAGCAGGTAGACAGTGCCTTTCATGCGCTGCTGGTGGCACAACGGAGCTTGTGGTTGACGAAGCCGTCTGAAGAAGTCGTCGCCACGGCGCGACTCGCCACCCGGTTGTCGCCAGGCTGTGCCCGAGGCCGTCCGCTGCGCCTGCTTGCCGAGCACGGCGTAGACACCAAGTTTTTCGAGCGCAACGCCAGCTTGCTGACCTGGCTCCTCGACGAGCGCTTCGAAGGCGCGGCGTCCGAGCAAGGCCTGACGACTTTTCTGGATGCCTTTGAAGAAAGCAGCCACTGGGTTCTGGTCGTTCCCCTTCAGCCTGAGCTGTTGCCCTTCAAGCGGCTCAGACTCACCACTGCGGAACTGGCCGAAACCCCACTTCCCGGTTCGCGATTGCTCGTGGTGGAAAATGAGCAATGCATTCACTTGCTGCCTGAGAAATTACCGGACACCCTGGCTGTGCTGGGCTCAGGACTCGATTTGCAGTGGCTAGCGTCCGCGCACCTGGCCGGGAAACAGATCGCATACTGGGGCGATATGGATACCTGGGGCTTGCTGATGCTGGCGCGAGCGA
This sequence comes from Pseudomonas sp. SP16.1, assembly GCF_052682975.1. Lineage (NCBI taxonomy): Bacteria > Pseudomonadati > Pseudomonadota > Gammaproteobacteria > Pseudomonadales > Pseudomonadaceae > Pseudomonas > Pseudomonas sp. SP16.1. The sequence goes on along the minus strand of NZ_JBQYFZ010000001.1, from coordinate 4,241,766 downwards.
GACTCCATCAACCAGCAGTCGAAGCACTATTGATGGAGCAAGAGCTGTTTGAGCAGCACTCACCGGTGAGCGCAGTCGTCGAGCCGACCAAAGCTCTGGATTCGGCACCGCCTGGTTTGCTGGCTGACGAAGCGGACTTCTATCGGTATCTGCTGGTGCAAGAACGAGGACGTCTTGAGCAGGAGTACCTGCCAAAGGAACAAGTTGAGCGCGCTATCGAGCAGTGGGCTCGAAAGATTCCTGTATAGAGCGGCTGGCGGTGGGCTCAATAGCCCTGTAATCCTGAGACCGCCTACCCTTAAACCACAATCTTCAGATATTCCTTCTCTGAAATTGCCAACGTTGATCGCTTTAGGCGGCCGGTTTTCAGCGTTGGTCTGCAGCGAGCCTTTCCACCTCCTCGACGAGACTAAGGGCGATTCACGATTCCGGTCGACTTAAAGCGCCGGAGGCCGGGATGCTCACGGATTTCCGGTCAGTTGAGTTGCACCATGGCCGAGCCGATCTCGCGCTCGCCAGATTCCGGTCTGATGACGCGACCAGGAGCGCTCGGCTGTTTCCGGTTGCGCTGGAGCGTATGGTCGGGGCTGGGTGACTGCCCGCACTCATGATGCCGCTCAGCTGAAAGCTCTGCAGGTCGGGGCGCTCACGAAACTCCGGTCAATTGAGTTGCACCATGGCCGAGCCGATCTCGCGCTCGCCAGATTCCGGTCTGATGACGCGACCAGGAGCGCTCGGCTTTTCCGGTTGCGCTGGAGCGTATGGTCGGGGCTGGGTGACTGCCCGCACTCAGGATGCCGCTCAGCTGAAAGCTCTGCAGGTCGGGTCGCTCACGAAACTCCGGTCAATTGAGTCGCACCATGGCCGAGCCGCGATCTCGCGCTCGCCAGATTCCGGTCTGATGACGCGACCAAGAGCGCTCGGCTGTTTCCGGTTGCGCTGGAGCGTATGGTCGGGGCTGGGTGACTGCCCGCACTCAGGATGCCGCTCAGCTGAAAGCTCTGCAGGTCGGGTCGCTCACGAAACTCCGGTCAATTGAGTCGCACCATGGCCGAGCCGCGATCTCGCGCTCGCCAGATTCCGGTCTGATGACGCGACCAAGAGCGCTCGGCTGTTTCCGGTTGCGCTGGAGCGTATGGTCGGGGCTGGGTGACTGCCCGCACTCAGGATGCCGCTCAGCTGAAAGCTCTGCAGGTCGGGTCGCTCACGAAACTCCGGTCAATTGAGTCGCACCATGGCCGAGCCGCGATCTCGCGCTCGCCAGATTCCGGTCTGATGACGCGACCAAGAGCGCTCGGCTGTTTCCGGTTGCGCTGGAGCGTATGGTCGGGGCTGGGTGACTGCCCGCACTCAGGATGCCGCTCAGCTGAAAGCTCTGCAGGTCGGGGCGCTCACGAAACTCCGGTAAATTGAGTCGCACCATGGCCGAGCCGCGATCTCGCGCTCGCCAGATTCCGGTCTGATGACGCGACCAGGAGCGCTCGGCTGTTTCCGGTTGCGCTGGAAAGTATGGTCGGGGCTGGTTGACTGCCTGCGCACAGCATTCCGGTCAGACAGCGACACAGGGAAATTCACCACTTACTGCGCGGTTTACAGGGCGACGGGAGTCCAGCGCTCGCCCCAGTTTTGCATCCACCGGAATTTGCCGAGCGCCTTGGATCACAGGAACACCTTCGCCGAAATAGTCAAATGAACCCTCATTTCCTAATCTGGGAGCTGACGAAATTTGCGGCATCTACGTTAGCGCAGCGGAACATCGAGTTACCGTGTGTCTCGTAAGTAATCGGGAGCGCACGTTGATGAGATGGTTTTTCGTGGTGATGCTTTGCGGTGGGGCAGGTCTCTGGCTAAGCGCCCAATATCAAGTTCCTCAATGGTTGCTTTGGCTCCTGCTGGCGCTGGGAACCACGCTGTGGGGCCTGGCCAAGTGGATGGAACAACAGGAGGCCGAGACGGAGCGCGATCCTGATCGCAGGTGCTGATCAGGATTGGGCCGTATTGAATCTCCCAATGGCCGCAGCGCTGAACTATTCGCAGTGTGGTGGACGATGGTGAGCCAGCTACCCGGGGCTTTGAGTTCATGACCAGGAGATAACGAGATTGACCCTCCCTTACGAAAGAACACGCGCCATCCTCAAAACAGAGGAGTTCCTGCGTGAACTCTCCCGTCATTCGGGGTTACCGCAGGATATCCGCAGCTATGCGAAAAGCCTGCTCAGGCACTATCCATCTGCCGATCAAATTTTCTCGCTGGGGCGCCTTGAGGAATGTCTGGTAAACGAAGCGCTTGAAGATGAATACCGACGGCGGGTAATCGCCTTCCACCAGCCGTTGCTCTGCTCGTCGCTGGAGTCGACACGATAGCAATGTCCCGCCCTCATTCTGAGCCGCCGGTGTCTCACCTCGTCACGCAGCGGGTTAAGTTTCTGCGCAAGGGGAGGCCTTTCAGCATCAGGTGTCTTGCAGGGCTTGGTTCGAGCTCGGCCATCTCCAAGGCAGTCGCCCAGCTTGTTCGCCGTGGCGAGCTTGAGCGTGTGTATCGTGGCATCTACATGCGGCCGAAATACAGTCAGTACACTGGTCGGGTTCATCGTCCTGGGCCTTGGGACTTGGTGAATCTGATTGCCAGGCAGAACCGTTGGAAGCTGCAGATCCACGGCGCTGATGCCGTGAGACGTTTCGGGCTGAGTACACAGATGCCGGTCATCCCGATCTATTACACGAGCGGCTCCAGTCGATCTCTATTCGTGGGGAAGGCCGAGATCAGGCTCGTGCATGCCGCTCCGATGGTGATGCAGTGCGCAGGAACCAAAGTGGGGATGACCATCAGCGCTCTGTTTTATCTCGGCAAAGGTGGTACTACGCCGGAGTGTGTTGCTGTAATAAAAAAGGCTCTGTCTGAGTTAGCTGTTGCAGTGGTCTAAACTGAATCGTGATCTTTCCCAGCATGAGGGATCTATCATGAAAGCGGTTCAGTTTTCGCGGTGGATGGCACAGCTCTCCAGCCTCAACCCAGAGCAACGCGACCAGTTGAGATCCAAGCTCTTGCCAGCTGCCAGGCACTCGCAGGACGCAATCAAGGCCCCAAGTCATTGCCCGCATTGTCAATCGCGGGAACTGCGCCCCTGGGCTTCCAGTGGTGACTTGCCGCGATACCGCTGCAAGGTTTGCGGTAAAACCAGCAATGCCCTGACGGGCACCCCAATGGCGCGACTGAGAAAGCGCCATCTCTGGCAAGACTATGCGGACGCACTGACCCAGAGCCTGAGCGTGCGCAAGGCCGCCGTTCATTGTGGCGTCAGCAAAAACACAGCTTTCCTGTGGCGACATAGGTTTCTTTCGCGGATTGCCGATCACCAGGCCCAGCACGCGTCAGGCATTGTTGAAGCAGATGAAACCTTCTTCCTGGAGTCCTTCAAGGGGCAACGCGAACTGCCTCGACCGCCTCGTCGGCGCGGTGGCAGCGCCAAACGACGCGGACTGTCTGCCGAGCAAATCCCTGTGCTGGTGGTAAGAGATCGCAGTGGTCAGCAGGCAGACTTCAAGTTGGAAAAGCTGGATGCACAGCACATAGAGGAGCGGCTACGCCCGCTGATAGACGCGGATGCGATTCTCTGTACTGACAGCGCAAGTGTCTACGCCCATTTCGCCAAGGTTGAAGGCATCACTCACCGACCGATTAACCCGAGCCAGAATCGACGGGTTGATGGTGCTTTCCACATCCAGAACGTGAATGCCTACGACAGCCGACTCAAGAGCTGGATGATTCCTTTTCATGGTGTAGCCACCAAGTACCTAACGAACTATCTGGGCTGGCGCCGCCTGCTTGAGCGCTACAAAACACAGCTCAACCCATTGATTTGCTTGAAAGAGGCGTTGGGGTATAGGGATATGCAACAGCTAACTCAGACAGAGCCATAAAAAAAGCTCTCAGCCCTGAAGACCTGAGCAAAATAGTGGCCTGCAGAATGCCGAAATGGATGCGCGCAGCGCTGGAGACAACATGAGCTGGTAAGAAGCAGCCAGACACTCCGTTTGGCTGCCTATCCCTCTATCAGAGTCGGACCTGGATCTATTGCTGGCTGCCCTTCTCCATATTTATCCGCGCCCTGCGTATAAAGCTCACCGACACATTGAACCGGCGCGCAAGCTCTGCATCAGAAACGCCCCCGAACTCCGATGCAATTTCGGGGGTTATTTCTGGCAGCGGTCGTTTGTACGACTGTATTCCAAGCTCCTTGCGCTTTTTCTTGACCGGGAAATTGCTGACGCCGAGCCGGTCAGCAACCTCTGTGTCCGGCATTCTTCCTAGCAGTGCTATGGCCTCGCTGGTGGTCTGTCCCGGGCTGAGTGGACACTGACTTAAGGTGGATAATGCCCACCGCAAGGAGTATTCATGACCCAGACCAGACGACGTTTTCCCGAATCCTTCAAACGCGAGGCGGTAGACCAGGTGCTTGCCGGTACACCGCTTCGTCATGTCGCTGAGACGCTCGGCATCGCTGAAAGCCTGCTGGGCAAATGGAAGCGCCAGTACGAACAGCAAGGTGACGATGCCTTTCCGGGCAATGGCAAGCAGCGCGGTGAGAGTGCGGAGCTGCGTCGGCTACGCCAGCAACTGGCTCAGGTCACCATGGAGCGCGATGTTTTAAAAAAGGCGCTCGCCATCTTCTCGCAGCCCACGAAGTGAAGTTCCGCGCCATCGAGGCGTTGGCCGGTCGCTATCCCGTAGCGCCGATGTGCCGGCTGCTGCGGGTATCCCGCAGCGGCTTCTATGCCTGGCAGCAGCGGCCACCTTCGGCGAGAGAGATGGCGAATCGGCGTCTGAGCAAGGAGATCCGCACCATCCACCATGAAGTGAATGGGATCTATGGCCATCGCCGCATCAAGGCCGAGTTGGCGGCCATGGGGCATGCGTGTGGTAGACACCGGGTTGCTCGACTGATGCGCGAAGCCGGTCTGCGCGTTCGCTCGCGCAAGCGCTGGCGGCTGGTTTCCAGCAGTCGTCATGCTCTGCCGATTGCCCCGAACCACCTGGATCGCCAGTTCGCCTCGGATCGCGCCAATCGGCACTGGGTCTCGGACATGACCTACGTGCGGACGGCCCAAGGCTGGCTGTATCTGGCCGTCGTGCTCGATCTCTATTCACGCGCCGTTGTCGGTTGGGCGATGCACCACCGCATGCAGCAGGCCTTGGTACACGCCGCGCTGGAGATGGCCGTGGCACGCCGACAGCCGAAAGAAGAGGTGCTGCTGCACTCGGATCGTGGCAGCCAATACTGCGCGTACGACTACCAGGCCTTGCTTCGGCGCCATCGCATCGTGCCCAGCCATTCACGTCCGGGGAACTGCTGGGACAACGCCGCGATGGAGAGCTTTTTCCGTTCGCTGAAGGCCGAGCGGGTGTACCTGACGCGCTACGCCAGTTACCAGGAGGCAAAAACCGACCTGTTCGACTACATCCGCTTTTACAATCACCGTCGGCGCCACTCGACGTTGGGCTATCTCAGTCCGATGGAATTTGAGCGGCGAAATGCGAGCAGTAGCTCTTAACTACCTGTCCACCAGTTCCGGGGCAGACCAACGCGCTATCTGCGCTTGGAGCAGGCCGGGCGTGTTTTTGAGCAGTCAATATCGGAGTCCACTGGGTTTACGGTGGTTGGACGAAGGGCATTTACGATTAGGCAGATGGCTGGCGCCTGAGATGATGCCCGGCCGCTAACGTTCATTTGCGACAGGTTGTGCAGTTGTTCGTCGGTTTGCCAGGCGCTGTGGCACCTCGATACGGCCCACCACGCGTTCTCGACCAAAAACAGCAGGCTGCTTGGGTTGACGAACTTTTGACAAGTCAGCGTCCTGTGCAGGTCTGATATGCAATTTGTGACCAGCCCAGATCGACGGTTCCCGTAGACGCTGATTGATTCGATGGATTGGTGCCCCGTCATGTAGGCGATGGTCTTATCGCTCTCGCTGGAGGCTTTTAGGTTTGAGCCCAATTGGTGGCGGAAGCTTTTCAGGGCTGGGTGCTGCTTGCGCCTTGGCCACAGCGCTCTGCACTCTTTGCGTAGACGATCCCGAATAGCTGTATTGGTACGTTGGCAGATACGCATACATTTCGCTGCGCCCGCCACAGCCTGGAGCACCGCAGGGTCGTCAATGACCAGTGTTCTGTCGGAGCCCCTATCCTGCGGGACGCTTTTTCCGCCGATGACATGGATGTTGGATTCCACGGCCCTCCGGCCACCCGCCTGGGCAGGCAGCGACGCAAGATTTCTTCACTACCATCGACTAGTAGCTGCAGCTCGATTTATGGCTAGTACTCAAAATCCCCGCTCGCAAAATAGGGCGCCAGACTTTGAGGCACGGTTTAGGCACAGAATTGGCACAGCCCGAAAATGAGTCGAAAAGGAGCGCTGCGGGCAGTACTCACCACAATCTGAGTATCCGCATGGAGATCAATTTTGAGAGATTAGCCAATTCGGGATCTGGATCGGCAGAGCCTTAGGAAAAGGCTTTTAAATCATACAGATATGGCGCACCAGGCGGGATTCGAACCCACGACCCCCGCCTTCGGAGGGCGGTACTCTATCCAGCTGAGCTACTGGTGCGTATGTGTTGCGGCGGTCTATTTGACCATTAGCTAACACCCTTCTCAACTCGACGAGTATTGCCTTCGGAGGGCAGTACTCTATCCAGCTGAGCTACGGATGCGTTGCGGGCGCAATCATACGCATCTCGGCCTTGGGCGTCCATGCCCGCCCCGTTCGCGATATCGAACGGGCATGCGAATATCGCCAGAGCCTTTGCCGGCGCATCCTGGCGCTGAACATTTCGTTAATTTTTTCGAACGGGCTATTGCCCTTTATCCGCGTCGACCCTAGGATTCGTTTGAGATTTCAAACGGGCTGCAGGCTTATCCGGAACAACCGGCGTGGCGGCGGCTCTGAATCCTTGAGACAGGCGCCTGCGGCGCTTTCCGGGCCTTGCCCACGACTCCAACGAGCACTCGCCGACGCCTGGGTGTCGGGACTGAAGGAGACTGCCATGCAACTGAAAGACACCCAGCTGCTGCGCCAGCAGGCCTATATCGACGGCCAGTGGCTGGACGCCGACAGCGGCCAGACCATTGCGGTGAACAACCCGGCCACCGGCGAGATCATCGGCCATGTGCCGAAGATGGGCCGCGCCGAGACCCGCCGCGCCATCGAGGCCGCCGAAAAGGCGCTGCCGGCCTGGCGCGCGCTGACCGCCAAGGAGCGGGCGAACAAGCTGCGTCGCTGGTTCGAGTTGCTGATGGAGAACCAGGACGACCTCGGCCGCCTGATGACCCTGGAGCAGGGCAAGCCGCTGGCCGAGGCCAAGGGCGAGATCGCCTATGCCGCCTCCTTCATCGAGTGGTTCGCCGAGGAAGCCAAGCGCGTCTACGGCGACGTGATCCCTGGCCACCAGCCGGACAAGCGCCTGATCGTGATCAAGCAGCCGATCGGCGTGACCGCGGCCATCACCCCGTGGAACTTCCCCGCCGCGATGATCACCCGCAAGGCCGGCCCGGCCCTGGCCGCCGGCTGCACCATGGTGATCAAGCCGGCCTCGCAGACGCCGTTCTCCGCCTTGGCCCTGGTCGAGCTGGCCGAGCGCGCCGGCATCCCGAAAGGCGTGCTCAGCGTGGTCACCGGCAGCGCCGGCGAAGTCGGCGGCGAGCTGACCAGCAACCCCATCGTGCGCAAGCTCTCCTTCACCGGCTCGACCGAGATCGGTCGCCAGCTGATGGCCGAATGCGCCCAGGACATCAAGAAGGTATCGCTGGAGCTGGGCGGCAACGCGCCGTTCATCGTCTTCGACGACGCCGACCTGGACGCCGCGGTGGAAGGCGCGCTGATCTCCAAGTACCGCAACAACGGCCAGACCTGCGTCTGTGCCAACCGCATCTATGTACAGGACGGCGTCTACGACGCCTTCGCCGAGAAGCTGATCGCCGCCGTGGGCAAACTGAAGATCGGCAACGGTCTGGAAGACGGCACCACCACCGGACCGCTGATCGACAGCAAGGCCGTGGCCAAGGTGCAGGAACATATCGAGGACGCCGTGGGCAAAGGCGCCAAGCTAGCCCTGGGCGGCAAGCCGCATGCCCTCGGCGGCACCTTCTTCGAGCCGACCATCCTGCTCGACGTGCCGAAAACCGCAGCCGTGGCCAAGGAAGAGACCTTCGGCCCGCTGGCGCCGCTGTTCCGCTTCAAGGACGAGGCCGAGGTGATCGCCATGGCCAACGATACCGAGTTCGGCCTGGCTTCCTACTTCTATGCCCGCGACCTGGGCCGCGTGTTCCGCGTGGCCGAGGCGCTGGAGTACGGCATGGTCGGCATCAACACCGGGCTGATCTCCAACGAAGTGGCGCCGTTCGGCGGGGTCAAGGCTTCCGGCCTGGGCCGCGAAGGCTCCAAGTACGGCATCGAGGATTACCTCGAGATCAAGTACATGTGTCTGGGCGGCATCTGATGGCAAGACGGGGCAAGGTGCGAAAGAGCGTGCGGCGCCCCGGTTGTAAGTCGTAACCCTATTGCGTCCCCGCCGGAGCGGCCCAGTCGATCATCGCATGCTGGACCGTTCACCCGCCGGGGACTTCATCCTTCAACCGAGCCGCCCGATGACGGCCAATGAGGACCGCATGAGCAAGACCAACGAATCTTTGATGCAACGCCGCACCGCCGCCGTTCCGCGTGGCGTGGGCCAGATCCACCCGATCTTCGCCGCCAAGGCGGAAAACGCCACCGTCACCGACGTCGAAGGCCGCGAGTTCATCGACTTCGCCGGCGGCATCGCCGTGCTCAACACCGGCCACCTGCACCCGAAGATCATCGCCGCGGTGCAGGAGCAGCTGACCAAGCTGACCCACACCTGCTTCCAGGTGCTGGCCTACGAGCCCTACGTGGAAGTGGCGGAGAAGGTCGCCGCGCGCGTGCCGGGCGACTTCGCCAAGAAGACCCTGCTGGTCACCACCGGCTCCGAGGCGGTGGAGAACGCGGTGAAGATCGCCCGCGCCGCCACCGGCCGCGCCGGGGTGATCGCCTTTACCGGCGGCTATCACGGTCGCACCATGATGACCCTGTCGCTGACCGGCAAGGTCAACCCCTACTCGGCCGGCATGGGCCTGATGCCCGGCGGCGTGTACCGCGCCCAGTATCCCTGTGCGCTGCACGGGGTCAGCGTCGACGACGCCATGGCCAGCATCGAGCGGGTGTTCAAGAACGATGCCGAGCCGCGCGACATCGCCGCGATCATCATCGAGCCGGTGCAGGGCGAGGGCGGCTTCTACGTCGCGCCGAAGGCATTCATGCAGCGCCTGCGCGCGCTGTGCGACCAGCACGGCATCCTGCTGATCGCCGACGAGGTGCAGACCGGCGCCGGGCGTACCGGCACCTTCTTCGCCATGGAGCAGATGGGCGTGGCCGCCGACCTGACCACCTTCGCCAAGTCCATCGCCGGCGGCTTCCCGCTGGCCGGGGTGTGCGGCAAGGCCGAATATATGGACGCGATTGCGCCCGGCGGCCTGGGCGGCACCTATGCCGGCAGCCCGATCGCCTGCGCCGCCGCCCTGGCGGTGATGGAGGTGTTCGAGGAAGAGAAGCTGCTGGATCGCTCCAAGGCGGTCGGCGAGCGCCTGGTCAGCGGCCTCAAGGCCATCGCCGCCAAGCACAAGGCCATCGGCGACGTGCGCGCGCTGGGTTCGATGATCGCGGTGGAGCTGTTCGAGAACGGCGACCTTTCCAAGCCGAATGCCGCGCTGACCGGGCAGGTCGTCGCCAAGGCGCGGGAGAAGGGCCTGATCCTGCTGTCCTGCGGCACCTACGGCAACGTGCTGCGCGTGCTGGTGCCGGTGACCGCGCCGGACGAACAGCTGGACAAGGGCCTGGCGATCATCAAGGAGTGCTTCGACGAGTTGGCCTGACGTTTCCACGCCGTCCGGATGCTGTACCCAAGACCCGCGCAAGCGGGTCTTGTTGTTTCGGCCGGCAAGCCTCTCCCACAATCCGGGGCATTCTCTCCACGGATAAAAAAGCCCGCACGAGGCGGGCCAAAGGGTGACGTACAACAGGAGTCGTTACTTGGCCTGCTCGAAGATCACGTAGACCTTGCGGCAGGCCTCCAGCACCTCCCAGGTGCCGGAAAAACCGGCGGGAATCACGAAACGGTCGCCGGCGCGCACGGTCTTGGCGTTGCCCTCGGCGTCGCGGATCACCGACACGCCCTGGAGGATCTCGCAGTATTCGTGCTCGCTATAGTTCACCGTCCACTGGCCCACCGCGCCCTCCCAGATGCCGGCGTTGAACTGGCCGCAGGGGCTGGCGTAGTGGTTGCGCACGCTTTGCTCGGGGTCGCCCTTGAGGACTTTCTCCGGCGCCGGTCGGTAGTGCTCGGCTGCGGTGCCGGCCTGGGCGAAGTCGAGGATCTGCTCGATTTTCATCTTCTGCTTTCCTGGTTGAAGCGATCAGTGGGCGGCCTGGCGGATGGCGTCGGCGAGCCGCTCCACCAGGCTGTCGATATGCGCCTTCTCGACGATCAGCGGCGGCGACATGGCGATGGTATCGCCGGTCACCCGCACCATCAGGCCATCCTGGTAGCACTGCTCGAACACCTGGTAGCCGCGCTTGCCGGCGCCGGCCTCGCTGGGCGCCAGCTGCACGCCGCCGACCAGGCCGACGGCGCGGATGTCGATGACGTTGGGCAGCTCGCGCAGGCTGTGCAGGCCGTCCTGCCAGTAGCGCTCCAGCTCGATGGCCTGCTCGAACAGACGCTCGCCCTGGTAGATGTCGAGGGTCGCCAGGGCGGCGGCGCAGGCCACCGGATGGCCGGAATAGGTGTAGCCGTGGAACAGCTCGATGCCGTCCGGGCCGTGCATGAAGGCGTCATGGATTCTTTCATCGACCAGCACCGCGCCCATCGGGATGGCGCCATTGGTCAGGCCCTTGGCGCAGGTGATGATGTCCGGGATGACGCCCCAGCGCTGCGCGGCGAAGGCCTGGCCGACGCGGCCGAAACCGGTGATCACCTCGTCGAAGATCAGCAGGATGCCGTGTTTCTGGGTGATCTCGCGCAGGCGCTGCAGGTAGTCCACCGGTGGCAGGATGACCCCGGCCGAGCCGGACATAGGCTCGACTATGACCGCGGCGATGTTCTCGGCGCCGTGCAGGGTCACCAGGCGCTCCAGCTCGTCGGCCTTGTCCGCGCCGAACTGCGGCAGGCCGCGGCTGAAGGCGTTGCGGGCGAGGTCCAGGGTATGTGGCAGGTGGTCGACGCCCGGCAGCTGCAGGGGGAAGGCGCGGCGGTTGTTGACCATGCCGCCGACCGAGATGCCGCCGAAGCCGACGCCGTGGTAGCCCAGCTCGCGGCCGATCAGGCGGGTGCGGCTGCTTTGGCCGATGGCGCGCTGGTAGGCCAGGGCGATCTTCAGCGCGGTGTCGGCCGACTCCGAGCCGGAGTTGGTGAAGAACACCTTGTTCAGCCCGGCCGGGGCGATCGCCGCCAGGCGGCTGGCCAGCTCGAACGGCAGCGGGTGGCCCATCTGGAAGGTCGGGGCGAAATCCAGCCTGGCGATCTGCTTGCTCACCGCCTCGCTGATCTCGCGCCGGCCATGGCCGGCGTTGCAGCACCACAGGCCGGCGGTGCCGTCCAGTACCTGGCGCCCGTCGCTGGCGGTGAAATACATGCCCTCGGCGCTTTCCAGCAGGCGCGGCTTGGCCTTGAACTGGCGATTGGCGGTAAAGGGCATCCAGAAATCGTCGAGCCGGGTGTTGTCTATTGTCATGTCAGCTACCGAAACGCGAGGTGGGAAGGGTGCGCGTGGCGGCAGTCTATGTTTAAAAAAACGAACATGACAAGGGGGTTTTCCTGGCCTTTGTCAAAAATATTGAAAAGGTGCAGCCCTCTGGTTTAGTGTGGCGCACAGGATTTGGCCACTTCGCTGGCCTTGCAGAATTATTTACAGTGCGCGCCTCGGCGAGGCGCCACCTCCACCCCTAGAGGATGCCGGAATGACTAGCCTGACTCGTGCCGACTGGGAACAGCGCGCCAAGACCCTGACCATCGAAACCCGCGCCTTCGTCCACGGCCAATACCGCCCGGCGGAGTCCGGCGCCACCTTCGAGTGCATCAGTCCGGTGGACGGCCGCCTACTCGGCCTGGTCGCCAGCTGCGACACCGCCGACGCCGAGATCGCCGTGCGCGACGCCCGCGCCGCCTTCGACTCCGGCGCCTGGTCGCGCCTGGCACCGGCCAAGCGCAAGCAGGTGATGATCCGTTTCGCCGAGCTGATCGAGCAGCACGGCGAGGAGCTGGCCCTGCTGGAAACCCTGGACATGGGCAAGCCGATCGGCGACTCGCTGAGCATCGACGTCGCCAGCGCCGCCAATGCCCTGCGCTGGAGCGGCGAGGCGATCGACAAGATCTACGACGAAGTGGCCGCCACCAGCCATGACCAGCTGGGCCTGGTGACCCGCGAGCCGGTCGGCGTGGTCGCCGCCATCGTGCCGTGGAACTTCCCCCTGCTGATGACCTGCTGGAAGCTCGGCCCGGCGCTGTCCACCGGCAACTCGGTGGTGCTCAAGCCGTCGGAGAAATCGCCGCTGACCGCCATCCGCATCGCCCAGCTGGCCATCGAGGCGGGCATCCCGGCCGGCGTGTTCAACGTGCTGCCGGGCTTCGGCCACACGGTCGGTAAAGCGCTCGCCCTGCATATGGACGTCGACACCCTGGTGTTCACCGGCTCGACCAAGATCGCCAAGCAGCTGATGATCTACGCCGGCGAGTCGAACATGAAGCGTGTCTGGCTGGAGGCCGGCGGCAAGAGCCCGAACATTGTCTTCGCCGACGCCCCGGACCTCAAGGCTGCCGCCGAAGCCGCCGCCAGCGCCATCGCCTTCAACCAGGGCGAGGTGTGCACCGCCGGCTCGCGCCTGCTGGTGGAGAACTCGATCAAGGAGCAGTTCGTGCCCATGGTGGTCGAGGCGATCAAGGCCTGGAAGCCGGGCAACCCGCTGGACCCGGAAACCAACGTCGGCGCCCTGGTCGACACCACCCAGATGAACAACGTGCTGAGCTACATCCAGGCCGGCCACGACGACGGCGCCAAGCTGGTGGCCGGCGGCAAGCGGGTGCTGGAAGAAACCGGCGGCACCTATGTCGAGCCGACCATCTTCGACGGCGTGAGCAACGCCATGCGCATCGCCAAGGAGGAAATCTTCGGCCCGGTGCTGTCGGTGATCGGCTTCGACAGCGAGGAGGAAGCGGTGGCCATCGCCAACGACACCGTCTACGGCCTGGCCGCGGCGGTGTGGACCAGCAACCTGTCGCGCGCCCACCTGGTGGGCAAGGCGCTGCGCGCCGGCAGCGTGTGGATCAACCAGTACGACGGCGGCGACATGACCGCGCCGTTCGGCGGCTTCAAGCAGTCCGGCAACGGCCGCGACAAGTCGCTGCACGCCTTCGACAAGTACACCGAGCTGAAGGCTACCTGGATCAAGCTGTAAGACTGCGAAACGGGCGGCATCGCGTCGCCTGAAGGTCCGCCCTTCGGGGCCGGTTCGTCATGAACCAAACCTGCGGCCGGGTTTCCTTGGGAAATCCGGCCGTTTCGTTTTAGCCACGGCCACGACATAAAGGAGTCTGGCAATGCGTTGGGGAACCTACTTCGCCGTCTGCGCGGCGGTGATCAGCATCGGCCTGGCGCTGGGCGTGACCATGCCGCTGGTGTCGCTGCGCCTGGAAGGCTGGGGCTACGACTCCTTCGCCATCGGCGTGATGGCGGCGACGCCGGCGGTGGGCGTGCTGCTCGGCGCCGCGCTGGCCGGGCGCCTGGCCGCGCGTTTCGGTACCACCACGCTGATGCAGCTGTGCCTGCTGCTCGGCGCGCTGTCGGTGGCGGGGCTGGCGCTGGTGCAGGACTACGCGGTGTGGGTGGCGTTGCGCCTGTTCATCGGCGTGGCGCTGACCGTGGTGTTCATCCTCGGCGAAAGCTGGATCAACCAGTTGGCGGTGGAGAAGTGGCGCGGCCGCCTGGTGGCGCTGTACGGCACCGGCTATGCCCTCAGTCAGCTGTGTGGGCCGCTGCTGCTGACCGCCCTGGGCACCGCCAGCGACAGCGGCTTCTGGACCGGCGTCGGCCTGCTGGTCGGCGGCTCGCTGATCCTCCTCGGCCGCAGCGGCGCGCCGCAGGTGGATGCGCACAGCGCCTCGGGCCGCGGCCTGCCGGCGTTCTGCCGCAAGCTGCCGGCGATCGCCTGGGCGGTGATGCTGTTCGCCGCGTTCGAGGCGATGATGCTGACCCTGCTGCCGATCTACGGCCTGCGCCAGGGCTTCACCCAGGAAGTGGCGCTGCTGATGGTCAGCGTGGTGGTGGTCGGCGACGCGGTGCTGCAGCTGCCGATCGGCTGGCTGGCCGACCGCATGTCGCGGCAGACCCTGTTCCGTGGCTGCGGCCTGGTGCTGCTGCTGTCCAGCCTGGCGATCCCGCTGCTGCTGCACACGCCGCTGATCTGGCCGCTGCTGGTTACCTTCGGTGCCAGTGCCGGCGGGCTGTTCACCCTGTCGCTGATCCTCATCGGCGAGCGTTACCGCGACGATGAGCTGGTGCGCGCCAATGCCCACGTCGCCCAGCTGTGGGGCATCGGCTGCCTGATCGGACCGCTGAGCACCGGCGCTATCAGCCAGTGGGTCAGCGGCCATGCCCTGCCGCTGCTGATGGCCACCGGGGCGGCGGTATTCGTCGGTCTGGCCTGGCGCGGCGGGGACTGGACCGCGGCGGAGGCCGAGGGCAGCTCCTAGAGCATCCGTTCCAGGCCGATCAGGTCGGCGAACCAGGCGTTGAAGCGCCGCCAGGCGCTGCCGGGCTCGCGCGCCAGCTCGTGCAGGCGGCCGTCGTCCTCGACCCGCCAGCGCAGCTGGCCGTCGACCAGGCGCACCTCGTAGCTCAGCGCCGGCTGCATGCCCTGCAAGGCCAGGCGGCGCACCTGTTCGCTCAGCTGCGGGCTGTCCACCAGCACGCCGACCTCGGTGTTCCACAGCAGCGAGCGCGGGTCGAAGTTCAGCGAGCCGACGAAGGCATAGCGGCGGTCCAGGACCATGGCCTTGCTGTGCAGGCTGGCGTCGGAGCTGCCGCTGAAACGGTAGGGCCCGCTGCCACTGCCGCCGCCGTCCGGCTGGCGACGCAGCTCGAACAGGCGCACGCCGTGTTCCAGCAGCCCGCGCCGGTAGGGCGCATAGCCGCCGTGCACGGCCGGCACATCGGTGGCTTCCAGGGCATTGGTCAGCAGGCGGATGCTCACCCCGCGGTCGGCATGCTCGGTGAGGTAGCGCATGCCGTCTTCGGCTGGCACGAAGTAGGCCGAGATCAGGATCAGCTCCTGCTGCAGTCCGTCCAGCTTGGGCGCCAACTGGCTGGCCAGCAGCAGCTGCGGGGCCGGCTCGCCGTCGGCCAGCACCTTGGCCGGTGCGTCCCACAGCGCCCAGCCGGAGGCCCAGGTCAGCTCGTCCAGCCAGTGCGCCAGGCGTGGCCGCTCCCGGTAGGCCAGCAGGTGCCGGTACGCCTCGCGTTGCTCCTCGCGCGCCCGGACCAGATAGCCGCGCAGGCGCTGGCGGGCCTTGGCCAGGTCGCCCTCGTCCGGCGGCCAGAGCAGGAACTGCTGGATCGGCTTGCTCAGCCTGTGGTTCCAGTACTGGTCGAAGCTGTGCGCCAGCTGCTCGGCCACCGGACCGACGGCGAGCAGGTCGATGTCGGTGAAGTTGCGGCTGGGCTCGGCATCGAAATACTCGTCGCCCAGGTTGCGCCCGCCGACGATGGCGACGCTGCCGTCGGCCAGCCACAGCTTGTTGTGCATGCGCCGGTGCTGCCGGTCGAGGTTGAGGGCGCGGCCCAGGGTGCGGGTGACGCCGGTGGCACGACCCAGGTGCAGCGGATTGAACACCCGCACCTGGATATTGCGGTGGGCGGCGAGCAGGGCGATCTGGTAGTCGCGGCCGTCGCTGCTGGTGTCGTCCAGCAGCAGGCGCACGCGCACGCCGCGGTCGGCGGCGGCGAGCAGCTCGTCGACCAGGGTGCGGGTGCTGAGGCCGTCGTGGACGATGTAGTACTGCAGGTCGAGGCTGCCGCGTGCGGCTCGGATCAGCTCGGTACGGGCGGCGAAGGCCTCGTCGCTGGCGGCCAGCAGGCGAAAGCCAGACTGGCCCTGGTGGCGCGCGGCCAGGGCCTGCAGCTGGCGGCCGAAGGCCGAGGCGTCCGGCGCCAGCGCCTGGCTGGTGTGGATCGGCGGGGTGCTGATGCAGGCGCTCAGGACCAGCGGCAGGGCGAGCAACAGGGTGTGGCGCACTGGGGCCTCCACATGACGGCGTCGCGTTCTCTTCAGACGCGCGCGGCCGGCTAAAGATTCAGGCGCAAAGCTCGCCCAGCAGCTCGGCGACAGTCGCGCCGACCTGCCGCACCGCCGCCTCGATGGCCGCGCTGGGCGGCTCGGCGTAGTTCAGGCGGATGCAGTTGCGGTACTTGCCGGCGGCGGAAAAGATGCTGCCCGGCGCCACTTGGATCTTGTGCGGCAGCAGCGCGCGGTTGAGCCGCTGGCTGTCGAAGCCGGCCGGCATCTCCACCCACAGCATGAAGCTGCCCTGCGGCCGGCTGGCGCGGGTGCCGGGCGGAAAGTAGCGGCACACCCAGTCCACCATCAGGTCGCGGCTGCGCAGGTACTGGGCGCGCATGCGCCGCAGGTGCGGTTCGTAGTGGCCGGCTTCGAGGTACTCGGCCAGCGCCAGCTGCGGCAGCTGCGCGGTGCTGCCGGTGCCCATGTACTTCATGTGCAGCACCTGCTCCAGGTAGCGCCCGGGGGCGATCCAGCCGACCCGCAGGCCCGGCGCCAGGGTCTTGGAGAAGGAGCTGCAGAGCAGCACGCGGCCGTCCTCGTCATAGGACTTGATGGTGCGCGGACGCGGGTAGGCGTAGGCCAGCTCGCCGTAGACGTCGTCCTCGATGATCGCCACGTCGTGGCGCTGCGCCAGCTCCAGCAGGGCGCGCTTGTTGGCCTCGGGCATGATGTAGCCGAGCGGGTTGTTGCAGTTCGGGGTGAGCTGGATGGCCTTGATCGGCCACTGTTCCAGGGCCATCTCCAGGGCTTCCAGGTTGATCCCGGTGAGCGGGTCGGTGGGCAGCTCCAGGGCCTTCATGCCGAAGCCCTTGAGCGCCTGCATCACCCCGTGGAAGCTCGGCGAGTCCACCGCGACTATGTCGCCGGGCTGGCAGATGGCGCGGATCGCCGCCGACAGCGCCTCGTGGCAGCCGGTGGTGATCACCAGCTCCTCGGCGGCGACGCGGCAGCCGGAGTCGAGCATCAGTCGCGAGATTTGTTCGCGCAGGCGCAGCTCGCCGCGGATGCAGCCGTAGGTCAGCACTTCCGGGTCCTGGCGCCGCGCCTGGCGCGCCAGCATGCGCAGCAGCGGCTTGAGCGTCGGGCTGCCGATATCCGGGCGGCCGCGGCCGAGCTGCAGCAGTTCGCGCTGCGGCGAACTGCTGATCAGCGCCAGCACGTGGTCCCACTGTGACACCTCCACCGGCCGCTGCGCCGCCCGGCCGACCTGCGGCAGCGCCGGCACCTGGCGTTCGGCCGGGACGAAGTAACCGGACTTCGGCCGCGGCGTGGCCAGGCCCTGGTCCTCCAGGTGGCGGTAGGCCTGCTGCACTGTGCTCAGGCTGACGCCATGTTCCTGGCTGAGGCTGCGCACCGAGGGCAGGCGGTCGCCGGGGCGGTACAGGCCCTGTTCGATGCGCGCGCCGAGCAGTTCGGCCAGGTTCAGGTAGAGGGTCATGACAGTGCCTCGCTGGTGGTTGCCGCAACCGGTACAGATGGCGGCGAAAATTCCGATTCAGTCGCGCAGTGGCAGAAACTGTATGGAGTTAATAAGGTTTTTTTGAATCTGTCATGGCTTTTTTGCCTGCGCCATCCTGAGCTCCCATGGGCACTGCGGGAAGGAGAAGGCGATGAACGGGTTCAGCGAGATAGGCGTAACGAGCGTAGGACGGCCGCTGCAGTCGCAGCAGGCGAAAGGCGAGACGCGTTACTTCGGCCGCGACTGGCCGGCCTTCTGGCGGCGCCTGCACACCCGTCGCGCGTTGCTCGGGCTGGACGACGGCCAGCTCGCCGATATCGGCCTGAGCCGCGCCGAGGCCGAGCGCGAGGCGCGCCTGCCGTTCTGGCGGCTGTAGGCAGGCGAACGGCCGGCGGCGAGGGATCGAACGAGGCCAAGCCGGGTGTAGGAGCCCCTCCCCGGGGCGAAGCCTTGGGATTGTGCGCCGTCGCCCCTGCTGCATTCGCCGCGGGGCGCGGCTCCTGCAAAGAATGCGTCGGCTGGGGAGCTAGGTCAGACGTGTAGCCCGGATGAAATCCGGGGCAATCCCTACAGCAGCTCCTTGAGCCGGTGCCAGGCCATGCCGAGGGCCAGCAGCGGCGAGCGCAGGTACCTGCCGCCGGGGAAGGTCATGTGCGGCACCTTGGCGAACAGCTCGAAGCCGCGGCTCTCCTGGCCGGCGATGGCCTCGGCGAGCAGCTTGCCGGCCAGGTGGGTGGCGTTGACGCCATGGCCGGCGTAGGCCTGGGCGTGGAACACGTTGGGCTGATCCTTGAGCCGGCCGATCTGCGGCAGGCGGTTGGCGCCGATGCCGATCATCCCGCCCCACTGGTAGTCGATGCGCGCGCCTGCCAGCTGCGGGAACACCTTGAGCATCTTCGGCCGCATATAGGCGGCGATGTCTGCCGGATCGCGCCCGGAATAGTGGCAGGCGCCGCCGAACAGCAGGCGCCGGTCGGCCGAGAGGCGGTAATAGTCCAGTGCCACGCGCTGGTCGCACAGCGCCATGTTCTGCGGGATGATCGAACGCGCCTGCGCCTCGGACAGCGGTTCGGTGGCGATCACGTAGCTGCCGGCCGGCAGCACCTTGCCGCTCAGGGTCGGCTCCAGGCCGTTGATGTAGGCGTTGCAGGCCAGCACCAGGTACGTGGCGCGCACCTGGCCGCGGGCGGTGTGTACGCGCAGCTCGCGGCCATGGTCGATGCGGATTACCGGCGAGTCCTCGAACAGCTGCACGCCCAGGCTCGCGGCTGCCGCGGCTTCGCCCAGGGCCAGGTTGAGCGGGTGCAGGTGACCCGAGCCCATGTCGATCATGCCGCCGCAATAGCGCTCGGAGCCGACCACCTCGTGCATCTGCTCCGGCTCCAGCAGGCGCAGCGGGTGGCGGTAACCGAGGCTCTCCAGCTCGGCCTTGTCTTCGGCGAAGCCGTCCAGGTGCTCGGGCTTGTTGGCCAAGTCGCAGTAGCCCCAGGTCAGGTCGCAGTCGATCTGGAACTCTGCGACGCGCTGGCGCACCAACTCCACCGCCTCCAGGCCCATCAGCTTGAGTTCGCGCACCCCATCGGCACCGATCACATTCTCGAACTGCTCGACGCCGTGGCCGACGCCGCGGATCAGCTGGCCGCCGTTGCGCCCGCTGGCGCCCCAGCCGACCTTGTGCGCCTCCAGCAGCGCCACCTTCAGGCCCTTGCGCGCCAGCTCGATGGCGGTGTTCAGGCCGCTGAAGCCGCCCCCGACGATGCATACGTCCACCTGCAGCTCGCCGCCCAAAGGCGGGTAGGCCAGCTGGCGATTGACGCTGGCGGCGTAATAGGAGGCGGCGTGCTGAGGGCCGTGAACCGGCTGGTGAACGCGGGCGTTCATGTGCGAAATCCTGATTTCTGTGTGTGGAAAATTCAACGCAGCATAAGCGCGGGATCCATTCTGCGCCAAGAGGCAAGTGGAAAATCGCCGCAGAAGTGCCGTAGGGTGTCGCAGGGCCGCCTAGGTCGTGCGCACCGATTCGAGCGGGTACACTGCCGCGACTACTCCAGGATACCCAGGCATGAGCTGCACCGACCGCAAGATCGACCACCTGCGTCGGCAGATCCCGCGCTTCGCCTGCGTGCCCGGCTGCCACGACTGCTGCGGGCCGGTCACCGCCTCCTCGGAGGAACTGGCGCGCCTGCCGGTCAAGAGCGAGGCCGAGCACGACGCGGCGCTGGCCGCATACGACTGCGTGCATCTGGGGCCGAACGGTTGCGAAGTGTATGACCAGCGCCCGCTGATCTGCCGGCTGTTCGGCACCACGCCGAACCTGCCGTGCCCGCACGGTCGTGGCCCCGAGCAGCCGATCGAGCCGGCGCTGGAGCGCCAGGTGCATCGCCTGATCGCCACCACCCGGCAGCGGCTTTTGTAGGGTGTGCCGTGCACACCAGCTTTTCGAGGCATAGGGAGTCGCGGGCTAGGCCTTGAGCGCCGGCGTTCCAAGCATTGCTGCGCACGGCGCACCCTCCGGACGAGGCTGTGAGTAGGGTGGATAACGCGAAGCTTATCCACCAATGGCAGCACTAACGCGTCGCGCGACAGCCGCTGTTACTCCGGCACCGGCAGCGCCAGCGACTCCTTCACCTCTTCCATGACGATATAGCTCTTCGACTCGCGCACGTGCGGCAGCTTGAGCAGGATGTCGCCGAGCAGCTTGCGGTAGCTGGCCATCTCGTTGATCCGCGCCTTGACCAGGTAGTCGAAGTCACCGGACACCAGGTGGCATTCCAGCACGTGCGGCAGCTTGAGCACGGCGCGGCGGAACTCCTCGAAGGTGTCGCCGGACTTGTAGTCCAGGCTGATCTCGACGAACACCAGCAGGTTGGCCTTGAGGTGCTGCGGATTGAGCCGGGCGTGGTAGCCCATGATGATCCCCTCGCGCTCCAGGCGGCGCACGCGCTCGGTGCAGGGGGTGGTGGACAGGCCGACCCGCTCGCCCAGTTCGGTGAAGCTGATGCGCCCGTCCTCCTGCAGGATACGCAGGATGTTGCGGTCGATCTTGTCCAGTTCGCGACGACTCTGATGCTGGGTTCTCATGGTGAATCCGCCTCTGTGAAAGCGATTTTTGCCAAGAATTCTCGCCAAATATAGCCATGTATATGGTGAAAAGCACTGCTCGGCTCTCCCTATACTGCGCCCATCGACAACTCTGGTCTTTGACGTCCGTGCTCTGGCGCGGCGGGGAGAAAAGCATGCGTGTTCTGGTTCTCGGCAGTGGTGTGATCGGTACCGTCAGTGCGTACTACCTGGCCCGTCAGGGCCATGAGGTGGTGGTGGTCGACCGTCAGGACGGTCCGGCCATGGAAACCAGCTTCGCCAACGCAGGCCAGGTCTCCCCCGGCTATGCTTCGCCCTGGGCCGCCCCGGGCATTCCGCTGAAGGCCATCAAGTGGCTGCTGCAGAAGCACGCCCCGCTGGCGATCAAGGCCACCGGCGACATCGACCAGTACCTGTGGATGGCGCAGATGCTGCGCAACTGCACCGCCGGCCGCTACGCGGTGAACAAGGAGCGCATGGTGCGCCTCTCCGAGTACAGCCGCGACTGCCTCGACGAGCTGCGTGCCGAGACCGGCATCAGCTATGAAGGTCGCCAACTCGGCACCACCCAGCTGTTCCGCACCCAGGCCCAGGTCGATGCCGCGGCCAAGGACATCGCCGTGCTGGAAGCCTCCGGCGTGCCCTTCGAACTGCTCGACCGCGACGCCATCGCCCGCGTCGAACCGGCCCTAGCCGGGGTCAAGCACAAGCTGGCCGGCGCCCTGCGCCTGCCCAACGATCAGACCGGCGACTGCCAGATGTTCACCACCAAGCTGGCGGACATGGCCAAGGCGCTCGGCGTCGAGTTCCGCTTCGGCCAGAACATCCAGCGCCTGGAGGCCGTCGGCGACCGCATCAACGGCGTATGGATCGACGGCAAGCTGGAAACCGCCGACCGCTACGTGCTCGCCCTCGGCAGCTACAGCCCGCAGCTGCTCAAGCCGCTGGGCGTGCGTGCGCCGGTCTATCCGCTCAAGGGCTACTCGCTGACCGTGCCGATCGTCAACGCCGCGATGGCGCCGACCTCGACCATCCTCGACGAGACCTACAAGGTGGCGATCACCCGCTTCGACGGCCGCATCCGCGTCGGCGGCATGGCCGAGATCGCCGGCTTCGACCTGTCGCTCAACCCCAAGCGTCGCGCCACCCTGGAAATGATCACCGCCGACCTCTATCCCGAGGGCGGCGACCTGCGCCAGGCCGAGTTCTGGACCGGCCTGCGCCCGGCCACTCCGGACGGCACGCCGATCGTCGGCGCCACCGCCTACCGCAACCTGTTCCTCAATACCGGCCACGGCACCCTGGGCTGGACCATGGCCTGCGGCTCCGGTCGCCTGCTCGCCGACCTGATCGGCAACAAGCGCCCGCAGATCAGCGCCGAGGGCCTGGATATCTCGCGTTACTCGGGCAAGACCCGCGAACTCGAGGCCGCGCCGCAGCCGCTGCGTACCTGATAGGCTGCGCCGCCCCGAAATCAAGGAGATTTGCAGCATGAGCATCCAGCGCCTGCATGTGGAAAAACGCTACAGCGAAGTGGTGATCCACAACGGCACCGTCTACCTCGCCGGCCAGCTGGCCGACGACTTTAGCGGCGACATCCGCCAGCAGACCCGCGAGACCCTGGCCAATATCGACCGCATGCTGGCCGAGGCAGGCAGCGACAAATCGAAGATTCTTTCCGTGACCATCTACCTCAAGGACATGGACGCCCACTACGACGGCCTCAACGCCGAGTACGACGCCTGGGTCGCCGAGGGCGCCGCAGCGGCTCGCGCCTGCGTCGAGGCGAAGATGTACAAGCCCGAGGTGCTGGTGGAGATGATGGTGGTGGCAGCCCTTTGAGGCGAGCACCCACCGGGTCGTCGAATTTTTTGTGGTCCGCCATCCCTGGCGGCCACCCTCCGGGCCGTCGCGGAGCGACGTCAACAATTTCTCCCGGAAATTTTTGTGTTGGCTTTTCGCCCGGCTGTCCCGCCGGGCTTTTTTTGACTGGTAGCGCGTAGCCCGGATGCAATCCGGGGCCATGGCAACGAATGACTCCCGGATGGCATCCGGGCTACGCCAAACACCTCGCCTCGGCGAAGTATCGAGAGACCGCGAACCATGCGTCCTGCCCGTGCCCTGATCGACCTCGACGCCCTGCGTCACAACTACCAACTGGCCCGCGAGCTGAGCGGCGCCCGCGCCCTCGCCGTGGTCAAGGCCGATGCCTACGGGCACGGCGCGGTGCGTTGCGCCCAGGCCCTGGAAAGCGAGGCCGACGGCTTCGCCGTGGCCTGCATCGAGGAGGCGCTGGCCCTGCGCGAGGCCGGCATCCGCGCGCCGATCCTGCTGCTGGA
The DNA here is from genome assembly GCF_052682975.1 of Pseudomonas sp. SP16.1. Taxonomy (NCBI): domain Bacteria; kingdom Pseudomonadati; phylum Pseudomonadota; class Gammaproteobacteria; order Pseudomonadales; family Pseudomonadaceae; genus Pseudomonas; species Pseudomonas sp. SP16.1. Next base: position 4,218,484 of record NZ_JBQYFZ010000001.1, on the reverse strand, counting down.
GGGCTTCTTCGAGGCTGACGAGCTGGCGCTGATCGAGCAGCACGAGCTGTGGTGCGTGGTCCACGCGCTGTGGCAGGTCGAGGCCATCGAACGCGCCAGCCTGCGCAAGCCGCTGACCCTGTGGCTCAAACTGGACTCGGGCATGCACCGCGTCGGCCTGCACCCGGCCGACTACCAGGACGCCTACCGCCGCCTGCTGGCCACCGGCAAGGTGAGCAAGATCGTGCTGATGAGCCACTTCGCCCGCGCCGACGAACCCGAATGCGAGCGCACCGCCGAACAGCTGGCGGTGTTCCAGCAGGCCCGCGAAGGCCTGGCCGCCGAGGTCAGCCTGCGCAACTCGCCGGCCCTGCTCGGCTGGCCCCAGGTGCCCAGCGACTGGGTGCGCCCCGGCATCATGCTGTACGGCGCCACCCCCTTCGAGCAGGCGCAGGAGCAGGCGGCGCGGCTCAAGCCGGTAATGACCCTGGAGTCGAAGATCATCAGCCTGCGCGAGCTGCCGGCCGGCGAGCCGGTGGGCTACGGCGCGCGCTTCGTCAGCGAACGGCCGACCCGCGTCGGCGTGGTCGCCATGGGCTATGCCGACGGTTACCCGCGCCATGCGCCGACCGGCACGCCGGTGGCGGTGGACGGCCAGCTCACCCGCCTGATCGGCCGGGTGTCGATGGACATGCTCACCGTCGATCTCACCGACCTGCCGCAGGTCGGCATCGGCAGCCGGGTGGAGCTGTGGGGCCGGCAGGTGCTGGCCAGCGACGTGGCCCTGGCCGCCGGCAGCATTCCCTATCAGCTGTTCTGCAATGTGCGGCGGGCGCCGCTGCTCTATCTCGGCGGTTGACGCAGCTCGCCGGGACGGGCGGTGTAGGCGAGTGTGAACGCCAGTGTTGTAAATTCCGAACGCTGTGCCATGATACGGACACTTTTTCCGCATCTGCCCCAGGGGGGACACCAGCATTGGACGTCGGCGTTCGACTGCAATCGATTCGTAAGCTCAAGGGCCTTTCCCAGCGTGAACTCGCCAAGCGGGCGGGGGTCACCAACAGCACCATCTCGATGATCGAGAAGAACAGCGTGAGCCCCTCGATCAGCTCGCTGAAGAAGGTGCTCGGCGGCATTCCCATGTCGCTGGTGGAGTTCTTCTCCCTCGATCTGGAGCAGGAGAACCAGGCCCAGGTGGTCTACCGGGCCTGCGAACTGACCGATATCTGCAGCGGCGCCATCACCATGAAGCTGATCGGCAAGGCCCATCCGAGCCGCGCCATCGCCTTCCTCGACGAGACCTATCCGGTCGGCGCCGATACCGGCGACGAGATGTACGCCCATGAGGGCGAGGAGGCCGGCATGCTGGTCGAGGGCAAGCTGGAGCTGACCGTGGGCAGCGAGGTGTTCATCCTCGAGCCGGGTGACAGCTACTACTTCGAGAGCAGCAAGCCACACCGCTTCCGCAATCCCTTCGACGTGCCGGCGCGGCTGATCAGCGCCACCACGCCGGCGAACTTCTGATCAATAACCCTGCGACAATCTGGGTTGTTTCGGCTCGCCCGGCTTGCCGTTATACTGTCGCCCGCTCGCGAAACCGTGGCCGCGGGCGTGACTAGCCACGATGAGGGTGTACCGTGAATCTGATTAAAAAAATGCTGGCGGCACCGGCTGCCGTATTGGCCCTGTGGGCAGTGACTGCTCAGGCCACGACCGATGAAGCCATCGCCGAACGCCTCAAGCCGGTCGGCGAAGTGTGCATCATGGGCGAAGAATGTAAGGGCGTCGGCGCCGTCGCCGTCGCTGCCGGCGGCGCGCGTACCGCCGACGACATCATCGCCAAGCACTGCAACGCCTGCCATGGTGCCGGTGTGCTGGGCGCGCCGAAGATCGGCGACAGCGCCGCCTGGCAAGCCCGTGCCAGCAATGGCATCGACGGTCTGCTGGCCAATGCCATCTCCGGCATCAACGCCATGCCGCCGAAAGGCACCTGCGCCGACTGCTCCGACGACGAGCTGCGCGAAGCCATCCAGAAGATGTCCGGCCTGTAGATCGCCGCAGCGCTTCGCCAGAAGCCGCCTCCGGGCGGCTTTTTCGTGTCTGCTGGTTGGCCGGCATGCGCAGTCGGCAATGCCCGCTGCCGGGCCGTCCAGGCAAGCATTGGCCCTGGACATCACCAGAACTGCCTGACGTCGCGGGCCCAGGCCGTCGCGCGTGCCGATTGGCTCGGTGGCTCGATCCCCCGCAGCGCAGGGTGCGGAGCCCCTCGGAGCCCTCACGCGCACGGGGGCGAGGGAGTAGGGACGGGATCAGTCGAGAAAGGTCACCCGACCGCCTTCGAGCGAGGCGATGCGCGCCAGCGACTCGACCTGGAAACCCTGGGCATCGAGCTCGGCGCGGCCGCTCTGGAAGGATTTCTCGATCACCACCCCGATACCGGCGATGCTCGCGCCGGCCTGGCGGATCACGTCGATCAGCGCGCTGGCGGCATGACCGTTGGCGAGGAAGTCGTCGATGATCAGCACGTGGTCGGCGGCGGTCAGGTGGCGTGCCGACACGGCGATGGTGCTCTCGGTCTGCTTGGTGAAGGAGAACACCTTGGAGATCAGCAGGTCGCTCTTGAGTGTCAGCGACTGGAACTTGCGGGCGAAGATCACCGGGATGCCCAGCTCGAGACCGGCCATCACCGCCGGGGCGATGCCGGAGGCCTCGATGGTGACGATCTTGGTGATGCCCTGGCCGGCGAAGCGCCGGGCGAACTCGTGGCCGATCTGCTGCATCAGCTGCGGATCGATCTGGTGATTGAGAAAGGCGTCGACCTTGAGCACCTGGTCGGAGAGGACGATGCCCTCGCTGCGTATCTTCTGTTTCAAGGATTCCATGGCGCTTCCCCGGCCAGCCGAAAGCGGCGGATTTTCTCTCAAAATGCCCTGCAATGTGTAGTGATACCTAGGGCTGCCCGACAGTCGTAACCCTCTGATCGGTCGGACAGGTTCTCCAGGCGTGCGGGCCCCTGTCAGGCGCTCTTGGTCAGGCGCCGCAGGATGTCCTTGGGAATGCCTCGCGTATCCAATGGCAGCTTGTCTGGCGCAGGTTCCAGGCCCAGTTCGTAGAGCCAGTTGAGGGCGAACTCGCGCAGTTGCTTGAGCTCGAAGGCCAGCCACTGCTCGCGCAGCGCTGGAAAGGCGTCGATCTCGTAGTCGAACGAGCGCAGCGGCTTGCGGCCTGTCAGCGCGGCGCCGAGCAGTGGATGGGCGTGCAGATCGTCGAGGGTGAACAGGAACGACTCGCGCATGGCCACGCGCTGCGCCACGTCGAGATTGGGTATCCGCATATAGCGATCCGGTTCGAGCTCCACTTGCTGGCGCTCGTCGCTGTAGTGATCTTCCGGCGCCAGAGTCAGGATGCTACCGCTTTCCAGGTCCAGCCAGTTTTCCTGTTGTTCACGGCCATTGATCAGCTGAGTCAGGGCATCGAGGTCGAGCGTGAATGTGCGCATGGTTGCTGCCCCTGTTTCCGAACGATGTTTTCTTTCTGACTGGCAAACATGACGAGGGTGCCAGTGGCATTGAAGTGGTGGGCTGAAGCCCACCCTACGCTATGCATGAGCGGGTAGGGTGGGCTTCAGCCCACCGAACAACCCGACCATACACCAGAGCGGTAGGGGGGCCGGGCGGCGATCCGTTTTAGCCCACCAGACAGCAAGACCCGGGTTTCAGCGCTTGAGCAGCGCCCGCATGTTGGCCAGGGCGTCGTTGCCGCGCGCCGCCTTGACCTCCACCGGCGCGTCCTCCTGGCCTTCCCAGACCAGGTCCTCGGGCGGCAGTTCGTCGAGGAAACGGCTCGGCGTGCAGTCGATCACCTCGCCGTACTGCTTGCGCTTGGCGGCGAAGGTCAGCGCCAGGTTGCGCTTGGCGCGGGTGATGCCGACGTAGGCCAGGCGCCGCTCCTCCTCGATGGTGTCGGCCTCGATGCTGGAACGGTGCGGGAGGATCTCCTCCTCGAAGCCGATGATGTACACCGAGGGGAATTCCAGGCCCTTGGAGGCGTGCATGGTCATCATCTGCACGCCCTCGGCGCCCTCTTCCTCCTCCTGCTGGCGTTCGAGCATGTCGCGCAGCACCAGCTTGCCGATGGCGTCCTCGATGGTCATGTCGCCGTCTTCGTCGCGCTCCAGGGTGTTCTTCAGCGCATCGACGAGGAACCAGACGTTGCCCATGCGCGCCTCGGCCACCTTGTCGCTGGAGGCGTTCTGGCGTAGCCAGTTCTCGTAGTCGATGTCCATCACCATGCTGCGAATGGCGGCAATCGGGTCGTTCTGCGCGCACTGCTGGCGCACGCCGTCCATCCAGCGCTTGAAGCGCGCCAGGCGTTCGCTGAAGCGGGCGTCCAGATGCGCGCCGAGGCCGATTTCGTCGCTGGCGGCGTACATCGATATGCCGCGTTCGCTGGCGTAGTTGCCGAGCTTCTCCAGGGTGGTCGAGCCGATCTCGCGGCGCGGCACGTTGATCACGCGGAGGAAGGCGTTGTCGTCGTCCGGGTTGACCAGCAGGCGGAAGTAACTCATCAGGTCCTTCACCTCCTGGCGGGCGAAGAAGCTGGTGCCGCCGGACAGGCGATAGGGAATCTGGTGGTGCTGCAGCTTCAGCTCCATCAGCTTGGCCTGATAGTTGCCGCGGTAGAGGATGGCGAAGTCGCTGTACGGGCGCTGGGTGCGCAGGTGCTCGGTGAGGATCTCCAGCGCCACCCGCTCGCACTCGGCGTCCTCGTTGCGGGTGCGGATCACGCGGATCTCGTCGCCGTGGCCCATCTCCGACCACAGCTGCTTCTCGAACACGTGCGGGTTGTTGGCGATCAGCACGTTGGCGCATTTGAGGATGCGGCTGGTCGAACGGTAGTTCTGCTCCAGCATCACCACTTTCAAGGACGGGTAGTCCTCCTTCAGCAGCATCAGGTTTTCCGGGCGCGCGCCGCGCCAGGCGTAGATCGACTGGTCATCGTCGCCGACCACGGTGAACTGGTTGCGCATGCCTACTAGCAGCTTGACCAGCAGGTACTGGCTGGCGTTGGTGTCCTGGTATTCGTCGACCAGCAGGTAGCGGATGCGGTTCTGCCATTTCTCGAGGATGTCGGCGTGCTCCTGGAACAGCTTCACCGGCAGCAGGATCAGGTCGTTGAAGTCCACCGCGTTGTAGGCCTTGAGCGTGCGCTGGTAGTGCAGGTAGACGATGGCGGCAGTCTGTTCCTTCGGATTGCGCGCCTTGGCCAGTGCTTCGTCGGGCAGGATCAGGTCGTTCTTCCAGCTGTCGATGAGGTTCTTCACCTCGTCGGCACCGTCGTCGCCGGCGTACTCCTTCTGCATGATGTCGCTGAGCAGCGCCTTGATGTCGCCGTCGTCGAAGATCGAGAAGCCGGGCTTGTAGCCCAGGCGTGCGTACTCCTTGCGGATGATGTTCATGCCCAGGTTGTGGAAGGTCGACACGGTCAGGCCGCGCGCCTCGGCGCCCTTGAGCAGGCTGCCGACGCGCTCCTTCATTTCGCGCGCGGCCTTGTTGGTGAAGGTCATGGCGACGATATGACGGGCCTGGATGCCGCAGTTCTGCACCAGGTGGGCGATCTTGCGCGTGATCACGCTGGTCTTGCCGGAACCGGCGCCGGCGAGCACCAGAAGCGGGCCGCCGACGTAGTTCACGGCCTCTTGTTGCCGGGGATTCAGTCGGGACATGGGATACGGGGCAGCGGATGAATGGCCGGCGATTCTAGCAGGATGCACCCGGCTTGACCGTGGCCGCGCCGAGCGGCCTTGCGCTGTTGTAAAGAGGTGCGTAGATTCTGGCGCTTAATTAGCGAAATGCGGCTATAAGTTAAAGTGATTTCTTAAAAGCGTGCTGCGGAGGTTCCGTGTCCTGCCAAAGCGAGTTCAGTCGGCTCCTGGTACTGACGACGGACGACCATTGGGTCGGCCTGCTCGATGCGTTACTGGGCGAGCTGCCGGAGCCGGTCTGGCTGTTCGCCGCCAGCAGTTGGCACGACGCCGAACGCATCTACCGCCAGCATCTGCCGGACCTGATGTTCTGCACCCCGCAATGCCAGCCCGCCGCCGATCACTGCCCGCTCACCCCCATCCTGCTGCTCGATCAACCTCCTCTCGAGGCGCCGCGCGATGCCCAGGACTGGCTGGCCCGTGACAGCCTGACCAGCGAGGTACTGCGCCGCTGCCTGGAATACAGTCGACAGCGCCAGGCTCTGCAGACCCTGGCCGAGCGCGATCCGCTCACCGGCATCGCCAACCGCCAGGGCTTCCAGAGCCTGCTGCACAAGCGCCTGCAGGTCAACCGTGGCCGCGGTCTGCTGCTCGGCTATCTCGATCTGGACAACTTCAGCCACGCCAACGACAGCCTCGGTCACCAGGCCGGCGACCAGCTGATCCAGCAGGTCACCGAGCGCATCCGCCTGCTGCTCGAGCCCGGGGACGGCCTGGCGCGGGTGGGCAGCGACGAGTTCGCCCTGCTGCTGGACGTCAGCCGCTCGGCCAAGCGCGTCGAGCCCATGGCCCAGGCGCTGATGGAGTCGCTGGCCGAACCCTACTGGATCAATGGCGAGAGCCTGACTCTCGGCTGCAGCCTGGGCCTGGCCTACTGCCGCGCCGGCGAGGACGCCGACCCCTTGCTGTGGCATGCGCACATGGCCATGCAGCAGGCCAAGGCGCGCGAGGGCTGCACCTATCACCTGTACGACGAGCGCACCTCGAGCGAGGCGCGCAGCATCGCCGACCTCGAGAGCGAGCTGCGCCGCGCCCTGCGCCGTGACGAACTGGAGCTGCACTACCAGCCACGGATGAACCTGGCCAGCGGCGCCATCGTCGGTCTCGAGGCCCTGGTGCGCTGGCGCCACCCGACCCGCGGCCTGCTCTACCCGCAGCACTTCATCCCGCTGGCGGAACAGAGCGGCCTGATCATCCCGCTCGGCTATTGGGTGGTGGCCCGCGCCCTGCGCGACCTGGAGTGGCTGATGCAGCACCAGCTGCCGTTGCACATGGCGGTCAACCTGTCATTCAGCCAGTTCCAGGACAGCCAGCTGCTGCCAACCGTGCAGCGCCTGATCGAGCGTTGCGGGGTCGATGGCGGCTGGCTCGAATTCGAACTGACCGAAACCGCGGTGATGCGCCGCAGCGACTACGTGCTCGACACCATGCGCACCCTCGGCGAGCTGGGCGTGCGCTTCTCCCTCGACGACTTCGGCACCGGCTTCTCTTCCTTCGTCCACCTGGCCAGCCTGCCGATCACCCTGCTCAAGCTGGACAAGAGCTTCGTCTCCGGCATGGCGGTGCATGACGAGCAGTGCCGGCTGGTCAACGCCATGATCAACCTGGCGCGCAACCTCGGCCTGGAGGTGGTCGCCGAGGGCGTGGAGACCGAGGCCGAGTTGGAGCTGCTGCGCCAGTTCGGTTGCGACCAGGGCCAGGGCTACCTGATCAGCAAGGCGCTGCCGCTGGCCGAGCTGCAACAGTACCTTCGCGGCCGCATCGCCCGCGCCGGTCAGCTGCAGTCGATTTCCGCCTGACCCCTCCGAGAGGCGCGAGCCAGCGCCCTCGCCACAGAATCTGAACTCACTCACAGTTCCGCGCGCGGCGCTGGTGAGCGGGCGCGCACTTGGTTAGCTTGTCGGCACAGTGACGGTGTCTCGACCGCACATCGACGCAGGATGCGCCGAGATAAATAATCAGCGCCGGTACCTGGCGCCGCCGTGATCGCCGCTGGCGCTCACGCCTGTGTTCCGGGGAAGCTCAGTGTCCGATTCCGTCGAACCCATGCGTTTGATACTGCTGACCGAGTCCGGCGAATGGCTGCAGCGCCTGCGCCGGGCCGTCGAGGCGCTGGACGAGGCGCCGGGGCTGATCACCGCGCCGTCCTGGGCGGCCGCCAGCAGCCTGTTCGACGAGGGCGGCCAGGGCCTGGTGTTCTGCACGCCCGACTGCCAGCCGGAAGCCGAGACCTGCGCCCTGCCGGTCGTGCTGCTGCTGGACGCCGAGCCCGCCGCGGAGCCCGCCGGGGCCTGCGACTGGCTGCTGGCCGGCAGCCTGGATGCCGAGGTGCTGCGCCGCTGCCTGCGCTACGTGCGCCAGCAGGGCAATCTCAAGCGCACCCTGCAGCGCCTGGCCGAGCAGGACCCGCTGACCGGCATCGCCAACCGCCAGGGCTTCCAGACCCTGCTCGCCGCGCGCCTGGCCGAGTGCGGCGGGCGCGGCCTGGTGCTCGGCCATCTCGATCTGGACAACTTCCGCCACGCCAACGACGCCCTCGGCTTCCAGGCCGGTGACCACTTGATCCTGCAGGTGGTGGCGCGCCTGAAGGGGCTGCTGCAGCCCAGCGACCAGCTGGCGCGCCTGGGCGGCGACGAGTTCGCCCTGCTCCTCGACAGCCGTCGCGACCCGCAACGCGCCGAGCGTCTGGGCGAGCGCATCACCGAGGTACTGGCCGAACCCTACTGGATCGACGGCGAGAGCCTGCTGATCGGCTGCAGCCTCGGCCTGGCCCATGCCCGCGCCGACGAGGGCGCGGACCCATTGCAGTGGCACGCGCATATCGCCATGCAGCAGGCCAAGAGCCAGCAGGGCTGCGTGTTCCATGTCTACGATGAGCGCATCAACCGCAGCGCGCGCAGCCAGACCGACCTCGAAGGCGAATTGCGCCGCGCCCTGCGCCGCGACGAACTGGAACTGCACTACCAGCCGCGCCTGTGCCTGCAGAGCGGGCGCATCGTCGGCCTGGAGGCACTGGTGCGCTGGCGGCACGAGGAGCGCGGCCTGCTGGCGCCGAGCGAATTCGTGCCACTGGCCGAGGAAACCGGGCTGATCGTGCCGCTCGGTTACTGGGTCATCGCCCGCGCGTTGCGCGACATGCAGTGGCTGCGCGGGCGCGGCCTGCCGGCCCTGCACATGGCGATCAACCTGTCGTTTCGCCAGTTCCAGGACGGCCAGCTGCTGCCGACCCTCAGTCGGCTGATCGACGAGCGCGGGGTGGATGCGCAGTGGCTGGAATTCGAGCTGACCGAGACCGCGGTGATGCGCCGCAGCGACCAGGTGCAGCAGACCATGCTGGCGCTGGGCCGCCTCGGCGTGCGCTTCTCGCTGGACGACTTCGGCACCGGCTTCTCCTCCTTCGTCCACCTCAACAGCCTGCCGATCACCCTGCTGAAGATCGACCGCAGCTTCGTCGCCGGCATGGGCGCGCGCGCCGAGAACCGCCAACTGGTGCGGGCGATGATCAACCTGGCGCACAACCTCGATCTGGAGGTGGTGGCCGAAGGGGTGGAGAGCATCGAACAGCTCGACCTGCTGCGCCAGTTCGGCTGCAACCAGGTGCAGGGCTACCTGATCAGCAAGGCGGTGCCGCTGAGCGAGCTGGCCCGCTTTCTACTGTTCGGCCTGCGCCAGCCGCTGCTGAGCGGAACGCCATCGTAAGAACGGTCTGTCTGCGCATGCATAGGGCCGATGCAACCCGCCTGACGCCCTAGGGTGCGTCGCGCGCACCGCCTCTACCATCAGGACAGGCAAACCTCGCCGCCTAGCTTGTCCGGCCGCTGCAAGCGAGCCGTCTTCCACTGAAAGCCCAGCACCAGGCCGCTCGCGGTGACCGCCAGGCCAGCCGCCAGCCCCCACCAGACGCCGGCGGCGCCCCAGCCGAGGGCGAACGCCAGCAGCCAGGCCAGTGGCGCACCGACGCACCAGTAACCGCTCAGGCCGATCAGCAGGGTGGTGCGACCGTCGTTCAGCCCGCGGATCGCGCCCATGGCGATGCTCTGCAGGCCATCGAACAGCTCGAACCAGGCGGCAACCGCCAACAGGCTCACCGCCAAAGTGACGATCTCGGCGAAGGCCGGGTCGTGGCGGTCGAGAAACAGGCCGATGATCGATTCCGGTAGCAGCCAGAACAGCAGGGCGAACAGCAGCATCAACGCCGCCCCCAGGGCCATGCCCAGATGGCCGCTGAGGCGCGACAGCTGCAGGCGCCCGGCGCCGTAATGCAGGCCGACGCGAAAGGTCACGGCGTAGGACAGCCCCTGCGGCACGATAAAGGCCAGCGCTACCGTCTGCATGGCGATCTGGTGGGCCGCCAGCTGCACGCTGCCGAGGGCGCCCATGCACAGGGTGGCGAAGGTGAACAGCCCCTGCTCGGCGGCATAGGTGCCGCCGATGGGCAGGCCCAGATGCAGCAGGGCGCGCATCTCCGCGCGCTGCGGACGGCCCAGGCCGCTGCGCAACCTGTAGAGGCGGTAGGGAGGGGCGAGCAGGATGTACAGCGCCAACGCCAGGGCCATGCCGCTGCTGACCAGCGCGGTGGTCATGCCGATGCCGCTCAGGCCCAGGCTGGGCAGGCCGAACCAGCCCTCGATCAGCGCATAGTTGATGACGAAGTTGGCCGCCGTGCCGACGATGCTGATGGCCATCACCGGGCCGGGATGGCCGATGGCGCTGGTGAAGCCGCGCAACGCCATGAAGCACAGATAGCCGGGCAGGGCCAGCGACAGCGGGTGGAGAAACTCCATGGCCAGGCTGGCGGCGTCAGGCGCCTGGCCCAGGCGCGGCAGCAGCGGGCCCAGACCGTTGAGGCACAGTGCGCTGACGATGCCCAGCAGCAGGGCCAGCCACAGACCGTTCTGAATCAGGCGGGTGACCCCGCGCGGGTCGCCGGCGCCATGGCGGATGGCGACCAGGCTGCCCACGGCGGCGATCACCCCTGTGCAGAAGATCGAGAAGATGAAGTAGCAGGTGGCGCCCAGCGCGCCCCCGGCCAATTGCTGCGGACCGAGCAGCGCCATCATCAGCGTGTCGGTGAAAATCATCAGGGCATGGGCCAGTTGGGCGGAGATCAGCGGGCCGGCCAGGCGCAGCAGCGCGCCCAGCTCGTGGCCAAGGGCATTCTTCATGATGAGTAAAACTTCGGCAGAGGAGGCATCCCCCGATCTGTCAGGGGATAGGTGATTAAGGCTATTCTCTGGTTCGAGCTGCGTAGCCACAAAAGGAAAATAGCCATGTCAGGCATGATTGAAACTCATGCAATGAAGCAATGAACCGGCGCCTGCCGCCGCTCTACGCCCTGCGCGCCTTCGAGGCGGCGGCGCGGCATGCCTCCTTCACCCGCGCCGCCGAGGAGCTGGCCATCACCCAGAGCGCGGTGAGCCGGCATATCCGTACCCTCGAGGAGCACTTCGCCTGCCGCCTGTTCGAGCGCCGCGGCCGCAGCCTGCAGCTGACCGACCCGGCGCGCGCCCTGCTGCCCGGCCTGAGCGACGGCTTCGATGCGCTGGAACGGGCCTGTGGCGCACTGCGCGCCGACGACGGCGTGCTGCGCCTGAAGGCGCCCTCGACCCTGACCATGCGCTGGCTGCTGGCGCGGCTGTCGCACTTTCGCCTGGCCTACCCGGACAGCGAGGTGCAGCTGACCAGCGCCTGGATGGACGTGGACAAGGTGGACTTCCGCCACGAGCCCTTCGACTGCGCGGTGCTGCTGTCCGACGGTCAGTTCCCGGAGGAGTGGGACAGCGTGCTGCTGTTCGAGGAATGGCTGATCCCGGTCTGCGCTACCGCGGATGCCGCCGATGGCCCCTGGCCGCTGGCGCGCCTGCAGGCGGCCGAACAACTGCACCCGACCCCGGACCGCCGCGACTGGCGGCGCTGGTTGCAGGCCACCGGCTTGAGCGAGCAGGTGCCGCTGAAGAGCGGCCAGCTGTTCGACATGCTGGAACAGGGCATAGTCGCGGCGGCGCGCGGCTATGGCGTTTCGATTGGCGATCTGCTGATGGTGGCCGAGGACGTGCAGGTCGGCCGCCTCGGCCTGCCCTGGCGGCAGGCGGTCTGCAGCGGCGACAGCTACTACCTGGTCTGGCCCAGGACGCACCGCGCCCAGGCACGCCTGCAAAGGCTGCGCGACTACCTGCTGGCCGAGGTGGCGGCGATGCGCCTGCCGGAGGTGGAGCGGTTGTAGGGCAAGGGGCTGGTACCGCGTTCCTTGGTGCGCACGGCCTAGTGGCAAGCGCTCATCCCATCCCAGGCCGATACTGCAGCGCCTCGGCCAGATGCGCGCGGGCAATCTGCTCCTCGTCCGCCAGGTCGGCCAGGGTGCGCGCCACCTTGAGCACCCGGTGCGCGGCGCGCAACGACAGGCCGAGGCGTTCGCAGGCGTTTTCCAGCCAGTGACGGTCGGCCTCGTTCAGCGCGCAGTGGCGACGCAGCCCGGGCAGGTCGAGGAAGGCGTTGGCCACGCCCTGACGCTGCAGCTGGCGCTGGCGGGCGCTCGCCACCTTGGCGGCGGCCTGCGCGGTGCTTTCGCCGTCCTGGGTCGGCACCTGCAGGGCGGTGCTTTCGCGCGCCACGGTCAGGTGCAGGTCGATGCGGTCGAGCAGCGGCCCGGACAGCTTGGCGCGGTAGCGCTGGATCTGCTCCGGGGTGCAGCGGCAGCGGTTGCTCGGATCGCCCAGGTAGCCGCAGGGGCAGGGGTTCATCGCCGCCACCAGCTGGAAGCGCGCGGGGAAACGCACCTTGTCGCGGGCCCGGGCGATGACGATATGACCGCTCTCCAATGGCTCGCGCAGCACTTCCAAGACCTTTCTGTCGAACTCGGGCAGCTCGTCCAGGAACAGCACGCCCTGATGCGCCAAAGTGATCTCGCCGGGCTGCGGGCGACTGCCGCCACCGACCAGCGCCGGCCCCGAAGCACTGTGATGGGGCGTCCTGAACGGTCGCTGCGGCCAGTGCTGCAGCGGCGCGTGACTTGCCACCGAGTGGATCGCCGCCACCTGCAGCGCCTCGTTCTCGTCCAGCGGCGGCAGCAGCCCGGGCAGGCGGCTGGCCAGCAGGGTCTTGCCGGTGCCTGGCGGGCCGCTAAGCAGCAGGTTGTGCGAGCCGGCGGCGGCCACCAGCAGGGCGCGCTTACCGCGAGCTGGCCCTGCACCTCGGCCAGGTCCGGATAGGGCAGGCTCTGCCGCAGCAGCCCCTGCGCCTCATAGGGCGCGATCGGCGCCGTGCCGTTGAAGTGCGCGGCGACCTGCAGCAAGTGATCGACGGCGATCACCGTCAGCCCCGAGGCCAGGCTGGCTTCCTCGGCATTGGCCGCCGGCACCAGCAATGTGCGTCCGGCGGCGCGGGCGGCCAGTGCGGCCGGCAGCACGCCCTGCACCGGGCGGACCTCGCCGGACAGCGCCAGTTCGCCGAGGCACTCGCAGTCCTGCAGGGCGGCGGCCGGCACCTGGCCGCTGGCGGCGAGAATGCCCAGGGCGATGGCCAGGTCGAAGCGTCCGCCGTCCTTGGGCAGGTCGGCGGGTGCCAGATTGAGGGTGATGCGACGGTTGGGGTAGTCGAAGGCGGCGTTGAGGATGGCGCTGCGCACGCGGTCCTTGCTTTCTCGGACCGCGGTTTCCGGCAGGCCGACCAGGGTCAGCGCCGGCAGGCCGCCGGCCAGGTGCGCCTCGACGGTGACGGCCGGGGCTTCGACGCCGACCTGGGCGCGGCTGTGGACGATGGCCAGGGACATGATCACTCCTTGATCGATCCCGCCGGCTTGGCGCTGGTTCGCTGAGGAACGAACAGGCGCTCTGGCTCAGTCGGCGGACGGGTTGAGCTTGGCTTCCAGCTCGGCAACCTTGGCTTCCAGCGCCTCCAGGCGGGCGCGGGTACGCGCCAGTACCACCATCTGGCTGTCAAACTCCTCGCGGCTGACCAGCTCCAGCTTGCTGAAACCGCTCTGCAGCAGGGCCTTGAACTGGGCTTCCAGTTCCGCGCGCGGCAGCGGGCTGTCGCCGCCGAACAGGCGCGAGGCGTGGCTACTGAGGGTGTCGAGCAGGGCTTTGGGCGGCAGCATGATCGGGTTCCGGATACAGACGGCCGGCAGTGTAGCACGGGGGCGATGGCGGGGCGTTTGCCGGCGTGTCGCACAATTTTTGAGCACTGCCAGGGCGCATGCCGCACCAAGTTTGTGCGGTGGCGCCTGGCGAAACACCGCCTCGGCGACCAGGAAATGGGCTAAGGCCTTGAAGCGCGGCGTTTTTAGGGGAACTGGCAAGCTTTCTGCTTAGGGCCTAGCGACGCATGCACCGATGCAGTACCGGTGCGTTAGACGGAGCGCAGGCGTGTTTCGTCGGGAGCGGTTGGTGCGCATCGGCCATTGCCGGGATGGGGCGGTCGGTGCATTACAAAAGCCAGACACTGCGCTTAGACTTGAGCCGGGTTCGCAATTCCTGGGGCAAGTCACCTTACACGGGAGAAAGTTTCATGAAGCTAGTCACTGCCATCATCAAGCCGTTCAAGCTGGACGACGTGCGCGAGTCGCTGTCGGAGATCGGCGTGCAGGGCATCACCGTCACCGAAGTCAAGGGCTTCGGTCGGCAGAAGGGCCACACCGAGCTGTATCGCGGCGCCGAGTACGTGGTCGATTTTCTGCCCAAGGTGAAGATCGACGTGGCCATCGCCGACGATCAGCTCGACCGCGTCATCGAGGCCATCACCAAGGCGGCCAACACCGGCAAGATCGGTGACGGCAAGATCTTCGTGGTCAACCTGGAACAGGCGATCCGTATCCGTACCGGCGAAACCGATACCGACGCGATCTAAGCCTCCGAACCCAACGCCCCAGGAGTAAACCCATGACTCTGCGAATTCTCGCAGGGCTAGGAGCCCTTTTGTCCCCGTTTTTCGGCGCTGCGCCGCGTTCGAGGACGAGTGCCGGGGTTGGCGAGCACCTCGCCACCCAGCTGTGCCTGACCCTTTCAGGTCTCGCGCTCCCCCTAGTGATGGGCATGCCTGGCCGCGTTGCCGCAGGGGCGGTATCAGCGATCCAGACCGAGCGTGGCAATTACCTGTAAAGCATGCGGAACGCGACCGGAGCCAACCCGGGCGTCTTAACCGAACAGCGCACTATAAGCGCCGGCAAGAGGTGAAAAATGGACAACACAGCATTGACTGCATTGCAGTACGGCTTCGATACCTTCTACTTTCTGATTTGCGGTGCCCTGGTGATGTGGATGGCGGCAGGTTTCGCCATGCTCGAATCCGGCCTGGTGCGCGCCAAGAACACCACCGAGATCCTCACCAAGAACATCGCCCTGTACGCCATCGCCAGCGTGATGTACCTGGTGATCGGTTACCACATCATGTACTCCAGCCCGGAAGGCGGCATCCTGCCGAGCCTGGGCTTTCTGATCGGCGACGAGAACAGCGTCGAGTCGGTGCTCGCCGGTGGCGACGATGCGCCCTACTACTCGTCCCGTTCGGATTTCTTCTTCCAGATCGTGTTCGCCGCGACCTGCATGTCGGTGGTCTCCGGCGCCGTGGCCGAGCGCATGAAGCTGTGGGCCTTCCTCGCCTTCGCCGTGGTCATGACCGGCTTCATCTACCCGGTTCAGGGCTTCTGGAAGTGGGGCTCGGGTTTCCTCAACGAAGCCGGCTTCCTCGACTTCGCCGGTTCCGGCGTGGTGCACATGGCCGGTGCCGCCGCCGCACTGGCTGGCGTGCTGCTGCTCGGTGCGCGTAAGGGCAAGTACGGCGCGGGCGGTCAGGTCAACGCCATTCCCGGCTGCAACCTGCCGCTGGCCACCCTCGGCACCTTCATCCTGTGGATGGGCTGGTTCGGTTTCAACGGTGGCTCGCAGCTGAAGATGAGCACCATCGAGGACGCCAACGCCGTGGCCCAGGTGTTCGTCAACACCAATATGGGCGCCGCCGGCGGCCTGATCGCGGCGATGATCGTGGCGCGCATCCTGTTCGGCAAGGCCGACCTGACCATGGCCCTGAACGGCGCCCTGGCCGGCCTGGTGGCTATCACCGCCGAGCCGCTGACCCCCAGCGCCCTGCAGGCGACCCTGATCGGCGGCGTCGGTGGCGTGCTGGTGGTGTTCTCCATCCTCGGCCTGGACAAGCTGAAGATCGACGACCCGGTCGGCGCCATCTCGGTGCACGGCGTGGTCGGCATCTGGGGCCTGCTGGCGGTGTGCCTGACCAACGGCGACGCCTCGCTGGGCGCCCAGCTGCTGGGTATCGGCTGCATCTTCGCCTGGGTCTTCGTCGCCAGCCTGATCGTCTGGAGCATCATCAAGGCGGTGATGGGCCTGCGCGTCAGCGAAGAGGAAGAGTACGAGGGCGTGGATCTCGCCGAATGCGGGATGGAGGCCTACCCGGAATTCACCAACAAGTGACGCTCCGGTAAATCGCAAAGGGCGCCTACGGGCGCCCTTTGTTTTTTCTGGCGGCGCGCTAGAATGCGCGCGCTGGAGCCATCGGGAGCAATCGAGGATGTGGCAGCAACGCGTCATCAGCCTGCGCCCGCGCAGCCGCGGTTTCCACCTGGTCACCGAGGAAGTGCTGGGCGCCTTGCCGGAACTGAAAGACCTGCGTATCGGTCTGTTGCACCTGTGGTTGCAGCACAGCTCGGCGTCGCTGACCGTCAACGAGAACGCCGACCCCGCGGTGCGCCGTGATTTCGAGCGTTTCTTCAATCGCCTTGCACCCCAGGGCGAGGCCGGATACGAACACGACGACGAAGGCCCGGACGATCTGCCGGCGCACTTCAAGAGCAGCCTGCTGGGCGTTCAGCTGCAGCTGCCGATACAGGACGGGCGCCTGGCGCTCGGCACCTGGCAGGGCATCTATCTCGGCGAGCACCGCGACCATGGCGGCGTGCGGCGGGTGCTGGCGACCCTGCATGGCGAGGCCATTTGAATTTTTTCCGCTCGGGCAGTGAAGGCTGCGCGACTGGGCTATAACTAACCTGCTTTTCGCAAGTCATGAGGTTGAACATGAGCGACGAAGACCTGGAACAAGACGACCTGGACGGAGCCGACGAGGACGACGGTGAGGAGCTGGCGGCTGCCGACGACGGCGACAGCGGCGACGACGAGGGCGACGGCGGGGCCGTAGCCAGCGGCAAGAAGAGCAAGGCCAAGGCCGTCGAAGTCGACGAGCTGCCGAGCATCGAGGCCAAGCAGAAGGAACGCGACGCGTTGGCCAGGGCGATGGAGGAGTTCCTCGCCCGCGGCGGCAAGGTGCAGGAGGTGGAACCCAACGTGGTCGCCGACCCGCCCAAGAAGCCCGACAGCAAATACGGCAGCCGCCCCATCTGAGGGCGGCAGGCCACGAAGAACCCGCCCGCCAGGCGGGTTTTTTGTTTTCCGCCATCCATGGCGGCAACCCTGCGGGCCGTCGCAGGCGAGGTCAGAACGCGTTCCCGGCGAGCGTTCGTGTCCGGCACGCCGATCTGCGTCAGCCGTTCGGCGCGTAGCGTCGGCCCGTCGCGTTGCGCCGCGTCACCTCGGTGTCATCTGCAATGAACCGGCGCCGGTTATAGTGCGCCTTCGCATCCGCCTGGAGACCGCGCCGCCATGTCCGAACGTCCCGCCCCCGTCAGCCTGGCCGAGGCCTTCTGGTTCTGGCTCAAGCTCGGCCTGATCAGCTTCGGCGGCCCGGCCGGGCAGATTTCGATCATGCACCAGGAGCTGGTCGAGAAGCGCCGCTGGTTGTCGGAGCGGCGTTTTCTGCATGCGCTGAACTACTGCATGCTGCTGCCCGGGCCGGAGGCGCAGCAGCTGGCCACCTACATCGGCTGGCTGCTGCACCGCAGCTGGGGCGGGGTGATCGCCGGGGCGCTGTTCGTGCTGCCGTCGCTGCTGATCCTGATCGCCCTGTCCTGGGTCTACCTGGCCTTCGGTGACGTGCCGCTGGTGGCCGGGATCTTCTACGGCATCAAGCCGGCGGTGACCGCCATCGTCCTCCAGGCGGCCTGGCGCATCGGCGGGCGCGCGCTGGAGAACCGCTGGCTGTGGGCGATTGCGGCGGCGGCCTTCGTCGCCATCTTCGCCCTGCAGCTGCCGTTCCCGCTGATCGTGCTCGGCGCGGCGCTGCTCGGCTATCTCGGCGGCCGCCTGATGCCGCAGCATTTCGCCGTCGGCGGCGGTCACGGCGCGGCGGACAGATCCTATGGCCCGGCGCTGATCGACGACGACACCCCGGCGCCGGCCCATACCCGCTTCCGCTGGCCGCGCCTGGCGCTGATCCTGTTGCTGGGCGTGCTGCTCTGGCTGTTGCCGATGGCCACGTTGACCGCGCTGTTCGGCTGGCAGGGCAGCCTGACGCAGATGGCCTGGTTCTTCACCAAGGCCGCGCTGCTGACCTTCGGCGGCGCCTACGCGGTGCTGCCCTACGTCTATCAGGGCGCCATCGGCCACTACGGCTGGGTCACGCCGACGCAGATGATCGACGGACTGGCCCTGGGCGAGACCACGCCGGGGCCGCTGATCATGGTAGTGGCCTTCGTCGCCTTCGTCGGTGCCTATGGGCAGCCGGTGCTGGGCGGCGATTCGGCGCTGGCCAGCGGCGTGCTGGCGGCCTGCCTGGTCACCTGGTTCACCTTCCTGCCGTCGTTTCTGTTCATCCTCGCCGGCGGCCCGCTGGTGGAGTCGACCCACGGCGAGCTGAGGTTCACCGCGCCGCTGACCGGCATCACCGCCGCGGTGGTCGGAGTGATCGTCAATCTGGCGCTGTTCTTCGGCTACCACGTGCTCTGGCCGGAGGGCTTCGCTGGCCGCTTCGACTGGCCGGCGGCGCTGATCGCCCTGGCAGCGGCGCTGGCGCTGCTGCGCTTCAAGCGTGGGGTGATCGAAACCATCGCCGGCTGCGCCCTGGTCGGGCTGGCGCTCCATCTGCTGAGCGCCTAGCGCCCAGCAGGCGTTCAAGCGCAGCTCGAGCCAGGGCCTCAGCTGGCCAACCGCACCTGATTGCGCCCGCCGTGCTTGGCGGCGTACAACGCCTTGTCGGCGCGTTCGCGCAGCTGTTCGGCGTCATGGTGCACGTCGGTGCCGGCGATGCCGGCGCTGAGGGTGCAGGAGAACTCGCCGCCACCGGCGATGAAGCGCAGTTCGGCGAAGCGTTCGCGGATTTCGTCGACGATCAGCTTGGCCTGTTCCGGCACGCAGTCCGGCAGCACCGCGAGGAACTCCTCGCCGCCATAGCGGCCCAGGCTGTCGACCCGGCGCAGGCGCTGGCGCAGCAGGTTGGCCAGGGCGCGGATGACGTTGTCGCCGGCGGCATGGCCGTGGCTGTCGTTGACCTGCTTGAAGTGATCGATGTCGAGCATCACCACGCTGGCGCGCTGGCCGCTGCGCAGGGAGCGCTCCAGCTCCAGCGCCACCTGCTCCTTGATGTCGCTGTGCTTGAGCAGGCCGGTCAGGCTGTCGCGCGCCAGCGCGTTGGACAGCAGGCGGGCGCGCTGCGCGCGGGAGAACACCGTGGTGACCAAGGCGTGGTCGGAGATGGGCTTGGTGACGAAGTCGTCGCCGGCCTTGATCAGCGCGTTGAACTGCTTGGCGATGTCGGTTTCCGCCGACAGGTAGATGATCGGAATGCGCAGCCATTCGTCGTTGCAGCGGATTACCTGGGCCAGCTCCGGGCCGCTGCAGTCCGGCATGTTGACGTCGAGCAGCACCACTTCGGGGTTGAAGCTCTGCAGGTGGGCGAAGATCTGCGCCGGGTCGCGCACCACCTCCACCAGCATGCCGGCGCCGCGCAGCACCAGGCTGTAGCGGCTGGCCAGGTCCTGGTCGTCGTCGACGACCAGCACCCGGTAGGGCGCGCCGTTCTGCTGGGCGAAGCAACGCTCCAGGCGGCTCTCCAGCTGCGGGATGTCCACCGGCTTGGTGAACAGGCCCAGGGCGCCGGCGCGCACCGCCTGCAGCTGGGTGGCGAAGTTGTCGTGCTGGGTCAGCACCAGCAGGGGCAGCGGCTCGTCCAGACGCTGTTGCAGCGCGGCGGCGTACTCCAGGCCGTCGCAGGTCTCGCCGGGCAGCTTGACGTCGATGATCAGGGCGTCCGGCAGCTGTTCGCGCAGGGCGGCGTCGAGGCCGGCGATGGAGTCGAAGTGCTCGGCGCGGTAGCCGAAATTGTCCAGGGTCTGGCGCATGCTTTCGCCCACCTCGACCTCGCTCTCGAGTATGTAGATGCGCTGCGTGCCACTCTCGCTGCGCGGCACCCAGCTCGCGCGCCCGGGCTGAGCGCCGGGGGCGTCGGCGCTCGGCGGCTGGCTGCCGAGTTGCCGCAGCGCCGTGACCAACTCGAGCAGTGCCTGGCGTTGCTGCTGCTGGCGCTCGAGCCACAGATCGCTCTGCTGTTCCAGCTCGCGCGCCTGCTGGCCGAGCTGGCTGAAGCCGAAGGTGCCGGCGCTGCCGGCCAGGCGATGCAGCTGCTCACGCACTGCTTGCAGCAGGCACGGGCGCTGCGTTTCGTCGGCTTCGAGCAGTCGCTCGGCCTGCTCGGCCAGCTGCGGCAGTTCCCGGCGCAGGCGTTCGGCGAACTGCTCGCCGAGTTGCTCCAGGTGTTTTCGCAGGGCCTCGGGGATGGCGTTGCCTTCTTCGTGCTTATCCATGGCGCTGGCTCCAGATCTGCCGCACCTGGGCGGCGAGCTGCATGGGGTCGAAGGGTTTGATGATCACGTCGCGGGCACCCAGGTTGCGGTACTGCGCCACTTCGCCGGGCTGCACCTTGGCGGTCATGAACACCACCGGCACTTCGTCGATATCGATCAGCTCGCGCAGCCGCTCCAGTGTCTGCGGGCCGTCCATGCCCGGCATCATCACGTCGAGCAGGATGAAGTCGGGGGCGAACCCCAGTACCTGGTCGAGGGCCTCCTGGCCGTTGGCGCAGCTGAGCACCTCGAAGCCGCCGACGGCCTCGAGCGCCACCCTGGCCACCGCCCGGATCGAAGGGTCGTCCTCGACGTGGAGGATGCGCTTGAGTTCAGACATGGCCGGTCTCCTTGGCAGGTAGCAGGCGAGTGAGCTGTTGCAGGAAGTGTTGTCCATCGTCGCGCGATTTGGCCAGCGCGGCGCTCACCCGGGCCAGCTGCAGGCCGTCCAGCTCGCTGGCCGAGAGCACCAGCACCGGCAGCTCGGGCCGCTTGCGCTGCAGCTCGTCGAGCAGTTCCAGGCCGTTGCCGTCGGGCAGGCCGAGGTCGAGCAGCACCAGATCGAAACGCCGCTCGGCGAGCAGCCGGCGCGCCTGGCTGAGGCTGTCGGCGGCGACGAACTCGGCCAGCTCGCGGGCCTGTTCGGCGACCACCCGGTGCAGGTCCCGGTCGTCCTCCACGTGCAGCACCCGCGGCCGCTCCGGCAGGTCGCGCAGGGCCCTGGCAAGGCTGTCCAGCAGGCGCTGCGGGTCGATCGGCTTGCTCAGCCAGTCGAGCGCCGTCACGCCGCCGCCCAGTGCCAGGCGGCCCTCCTCGCAGGCGGCCGATACCACCAGGATCGGCAGCTCGCGGTAGCGCGCATCGGCGCGCAACTCGCGCACCAGTTGCAGGCCGTCGCCGTCCGGCAGCTTAAGGTCGAGGCTGATGGCCAGCGGCGTCTCCTCGCTCAGGCATGCATGCGCCTCGGCCAGGCTGTGCGCCAGGCGCACCCGGTAGCCGGCGTCTTCCAGCAACTGGCGCAATACGCTGGCGACGTCGGGGTCGTCCTCGACCACCAGCAGGCTGTGCCGAGGCTGCGCGTCGGGGCGGTTCTCCTCGGTGGCATCGAGCAGCGGCAGCTCGAACCAGAAACTGGCGCCCTGGCCCTCCACCGAGTCGAAGCCGACCCGGCCGCCCATGCGCTCGATCAGCTCCTTGCTGATCGCCAGGCCGAGGCCGGTGCCGCCCTTCTTGCGGCTGTCGCTGGAGTCGGCCTGGGAAAACTTGGCGAAGACGCGCTCGCGGAACTCGGCGGCGATGCCCGGTCCCTGGTCGCTGACGCAGATCCGCACCTGGTCGCGCTGGCGGCTGGCCCGCACCAGCACCTCGGCGCCGGGCGGCGAGTACTTGGCGGCGTTGGAAATGAAGTTCGCCAGCACCTGCTGCAGGCGCATGGCGTCGGCGCGCACGCCTATCGGCGGGCACTCGGCCAGGCGCAGGCGCACCTGGTGCTGGGCGGCGTAGGCCTGGTTGCTGGCCAGCGCCTCCTCGAGCTGGGCGGCCAGCGGCCAGGGACGCAGCTCGAACGGCATCTTGCCGGCCTCCAGCTTGTCCATGTCCAGCAGGTCGTTGATCAGGTGGCTGAGGCGCTGGCTGTTGCCCAGGGCGATGGCGAGCATCTGCCGCATGCTTGCGGGCACCTCGCCGAGGGCGCCGCCGTTGATCAGGCCGAGCGAGCCGGCAATGGCGGTGAGCGGGGTGCGCAGCTCGTGGCTTACGGTGGAGACGAACTCGTTCTTCATCTGCTCGACGCGCCTGCGTTCGGTCTGGTCCATGGTGGTGCCGGTGATGCGCAGCGGGCGGCCATCGGCGCCGCGCTGGATGTAGCCGCGCAGCAGCACGGGCAGCGACGCGCCGTCGACGCAGAGCAGGCGGCAGTCGAGGGTGAAGTTGCTGGCGCCCTCGTGCACGGCCTGCATCAGGTGCGCGCGGGCGGCCGGCAGGTCGTCCGGGTGCACCAGGCGTTCCCAGGCCAGCGGGTCACCTGCGAAGCCCGGCGGGCCCTGTTCGGGATGGCCGAGCATCTGCCAGCCGCGGGGCGAGGCGAAGAAACTGCCGGCTTGCAGGTCGATGTCCCACCAGCCGTCGTTGCTGCCCTTGAGCGCCAGGGCCAGGCGCTCCTCGCTGCGATGCAGCTGCTCGGTGATGCGCTCGGCCAGCTCCTGCACCTGCACGCGGCGCAGGCTGAGGCTGCTGATCAGGAAGAACAGCAGCAGGCTGGCGCAGCCGCCGAGGGCTAGCAGCGGCCCTTCGCCGCGATGCTCGCGCTCGAGATAGCCGGGCGCATGGTGGAAGTCCAGGTGCCAGCGCTGGCCGAACAGTTCCAGCTGGCGCTGGCTGGCGGCCGGCTCTGCGGCCGGCGTGTCGCCGCGGCTGCTGTAGAGCAGTTCGGTGCGCTTGGCGGCCGGGCTGGCGTACAGCTGGAAATCCAGCTCGCGCTTGCGTTCGCCGAGGATGCCCTGCATCAGGTCATGTGCCCGGTACGGGCTGTAGGCGAAGCCGCGCAGGGCGGCCAGGCGCTGCTCGGGGCTGTCCAGCGGCCGTCCCGGCCAGTACAGCGGCACGTACAGCAGCAGGCCGGGCTGCACCTTGCCGTGGGTCTCCTGGACCAGGGTGACGCGGCCGGACAGCCGGCTCTGGCCGCTGCGCGCGGCGTCCAGCATGGCGGCGCGGCGCACCGGCTCGGACAGCATGTCGAAGCCGAAGGCGGCCAGGTTGCGCCCGGCGAACGGCTCGATAAAGCGGATGGCGCTATACAGCGCGCGTTCGCCGCGCGGGTGCAGGCGAAAATTGACGAAGCCCTCGGCGCGCATCTCGGTTTCGAATCCGTGCAGCTGCTCGGCGCGCAGCACCTGGCTGAAACCCAGCCCCTGGATGCCCGGGTAGCGCTCGCTCAGGCGCAGGCGCTCGGCATAGCCGTGCCAGTCCTGGCGGGTGACCTGGTCACTGGCTTCGAGCAGGCCGGCCGCGCCGAGCAGGATGTTCTCCTGTTCGCGCAGGCGCTTGACGATGGCCCCGCTGACTTCGTCGGCGAGCAGCTCGAACTGGCGGGTGGCGCTCTCGGTCTGGCTCTGGCGCAGGTGGTGCCACGCCAGCAGCGTGGCGCCCAGGGCCAGCGCCAGCACACCCCAGGCCGGCAGGTTGGCGCGGCTGAACAGGCGGCCGAGCAGCTGCAGGCGCAGGTCGATGGCGCCGTTCATGGCCGAGCGTCCGCCAGCGGCAAGTCGAACCAGAAGGTGCTGCCCTGGCCCTCCACCGAGTCGAAGCCGATCCGCCCGCCGAGACGTTCGACGATCTCCTTGCTGATCGCCAGGCCCAGCCCGGTGCCGCCCTGGCGGCGGGTATCGCCGGCGTCGGCCTGGGCGAATTTGCTGAAGATCCGCGGGCGGAAGCTGGCCGGGATACCCGCGCCCTGGTCGCGCACGCTGATCCGCACCCAGCCTTCGCGCGGCGCGCCGGCCAGCTCCACGCTCTGGCCGGTGGCGGAGAACTTGGCGGCATTGGCCAGCAGGTTGGCCAGTACCTGCTCCAGGCGCTGGGCATCGGCCAGCACCCGGCAGTCTTCGCCGGGCAGCAGGCGCAGCCGCACCCGGTGGTGCTCGGCGTAGGGCTGGTTGCTGTGCAGCGCCTGCTCGAGCAACGGCCGCAGGGCCAGCGGCTGCAGGTCGAAGTGCATCTTGCCGGCGGCCAGCTTGTCCATGTCCAGCAGGTCGTCGATCAGCTTGCGCAGGCGCTGGCTGTTGCTCTCGGCGATGTCCAGCATCTGCCGCATGGCCTCGGGCACTTCGCCGAGGGCGCCGCCATTGATTAGGCCGAGCGAGCCGGCGATGGCGGTCAGCGGGGTGCGCAGCTCATGGCTGACGGTGGAGACGAACTCGTTCTGCAGCTGCTCGCCACGCTTGCGCTCGCTGATGTCGCTGATGAAGCCGTGCCAGAGCACCTCGCCGCCGGGCAGGCGTTGCGGCGCGGCGCGTCCCTCGACCCAGATCGTCCCGTGCCGCGGATGCCGCACGCGATATTCCTGGTGCCAGGTGGCGAGCGTCTCGGCCGAGCGCAGGATGGCCGCCCGCACCTCGGCGATGTCGTCCGGGTGCAGGCGGGCGAGGGCCGGCGCGGCATCGTTGAGCACTTGCGCCGGAGCGCAGCCGTAGATATCGAGGATGCCGGCGCTGGCATAGGGGAAGCAGCTGCTGCCGTCGGCGCGCAGCAGGTACTGGTAGACCATGCCCGGCAGCTGCGCGGCGATGCGCTGCAGGCGCAGGCGCGCCTCTTCGCGCTGGCTGAGGTCGTTGGCCACCAGCAGGTAACCCTGCAGCGCCTGGCCCTCGGCGCGGATGGTCGACAGGTTCAGGCGCACCGGCAGGCTCTGCCCGTCGCGGGCGCGCAGGCATCCCTCGGCGCTCTGCGGACCCGCGCCGCAGGCCAGGCACAGGCGTTCGAACTGGCCGGCTTCGGTGAGCAACTGCGGCAGGTGCAGCTCGCCGAGGGCCTCGGCCGAGTAGCCCAGCAGCTGCCGGGCCTCGGAATTGCTGCGTTGCACCCGGCCCTGCGGGTCGAGCACCAGCACCGCGCTGCCGGCATTGGCCAGCATGGCCTGGTGCATGGCGCTCTGCTCGGCCTGGCGGCGCGCCTGCAGGCGCAGCTCGAACAGCTCGCCGGTGAGCCGCGCCAGATGCTGCAGCTGGGTGCGCTGGTGCGTGTCGAGATGGCGCGGCTGGCGATCGATCACGCACAGGGTGCCGAGGGCCAGGCCCTGGCTGTCGTGCAACGGTATGCCGGCATAGAAGCGGATGTGCGGGGCGGCGGTGACCAGCGGGTTGTCGCGAAAACGCGCGTCGTCCAGGGCGTTGTCCACTTCCAGCGGGGCGTCGGCGTGTACCGCGTGGGCGCAGAAGGCATGCTCGCGCGCGGTCTGTTCGGCGTCCAGGCCGACCCGGCTCTTGAACCACTGGCGCTGGGCGTCGACCAGCGAGATCAGGGCGATGGGCGTATCGCAGATCTGCGCCGCCAGCGCGGTGACATGGTCGAACATCGCCTCGGCCGGGGTGTCGAGCAGCTCCAGGGCCTGCAGGGCGGCCAGGCGCTGCTGCTCGTTGTCGGGGATCGGGGCCTCGCTCATCGCTCACTCCCTGTGATCGGCAGTTCGAACCAAAAGGTAGCACCCTCGCCGGGCGCGGAGTCGAATCCGACATGGCCGCCCATGCGCTCGATGATTTCCTTGCAGATGGCCAGGCCCAGCCCGGTGCCGCCCTGCTGCCGGGTGTCGCCGGCGTCGGCCTGGGAGAACTTGCTGAAGATGCGCGCCCTGAAGGCCTCCGGTATGCCCGGGCCGTGGTCGGCGACGCTGACCCGCAGCACCTCGCCGCAGCGTCGCAGGCGCACCTCGACGCGGCCGTCCGGCGGCGAAAACTTGGCCGCGTTGGAAAGCAGGTTGGCCATCACCTGGGCCAGACGCTGGGGGTCGACGCGCACCCGCCCGTCGCCCTCCACCTGCAGCGCCAGCTGCACCCGGTGCTGGTCGGCATAGGGCTGGTTGTGCAGCAGCGCCTGCTCCAGCAGGGGGCGCAGCGGTTGCGCCTGCAGCTCGAAGTGCATCTTGCCGGCGACCAGCTTGTCCATGTCCAGCAGGTCGTTGATCAGCGCGCTGAGGCGCTGGCTGTTGCTCTGCGCGATCGCCAGCATCTGCCGCATGGCCTCGGGCACTGCGCCGAGGGCGCCGCCGTTGATCAGGCCGAGCGAGCCGGCGATGGCGGTCAGCGGGGTGCGCAGCTCGTGGCTGACGGTGGAGACGAACTCGTTCTTCATCTGCTCGATGCGCTTGCGCTCGGCGATGTCGCGGATCACCGCGATGAAGCGGCGCTGGCCCTGGTGGCTGATCTGCGATACCGCCAGCTCCATGGCGAAGCGCTCGCCGCTGCGACGCAGGCCCTCAAGCTCGCGGATCTGACCGACCACTCGCGCCTCGCCGGTGCGCAGGTAGCGCTGCAGATAGCCGTCGTGGGCGCTGCGATAGGGTTCGGGCATCAGAAGGCGGACGTTGCACCCGGCCACCTCCTCCTGACGGTGGCCGAAGATGCGCTCGGCGGCGTGGTTGAAGGTCTCGATGCGGCCCGTCTCGTCGATGGTGACAATGGCGTCGATGACGTTGTCGAGCAGGGTGCGCAGGTAGTGCTCGCGCTCGCGCACCGCGCGCTCGGCGGCGACGCGGTCGCTGAAGTCCTGGATCTGCGCGACGAAATGCACCGGCACGCCCTCGCCGTCGCGTACCAGCGAGACGCTGAGCAGTACCCAGAGCACCCGGCCCTGTTTGTCCAGGTAGCGCTTCTCCATCTGGTAGGCGTTGATCCGCCCGGCCAGCAGGTCGGCCAGTTTCTCCAAATCGGCGTCCAGGTCTTCGGGGTGGCTGACTTGCTGGAAGGTGCTGGCCAGCAACTGATCGCGGCTGTAGCCTAGCATCCGGCACAGCTCGTCGTTGACCTCCAGCCAGCGGCCGTCCGCGGCGACCAGGGCCATGCCCTGCGGCGCGGTGGTGAAGGCGTTGCGAAAGCGCTGCTGGGTCAGGCGCAGCTCGTCTTCCATAGCCTGGCGCTCGCTGATGTCCCAGATAAAGCCGTCGATCCACAGCAGCCGGCCCTGGGCGTCGTACTCGCCGCGGCCCTTCTCGCGCACCCAGACGTTGTGGCCGTCGGCGTGGCGCAGGCGGTAGGTCAGCTCGAAGCTTTCCTGGCGCTCGACGGCCTCGCCGGCGCGGTAGGTGATGGCCAGGTCGTCCGGGTGGACGATGCTGGCGAAGTTGCGCACGCGGTTGTCGATGAAGTCGCTGGGCGGATAGCCGCTGAGGCCGAGGATTCCCTCGCTGATGTAGCGCATGCTCCAGTCGGCGTCGTTGGCGCAGCGGTAGACCACCCCGGGCAGGTTGGCCACCAGGCCGCGGAAGCGGCTCTCGCTCTTCTGCAGGGCCCGCGTGGCCTGCTGCAGCTCGCTGATGTCGCTGGCGATGCCGAGGAAGCCGGTGATCTGCCCGTCGTCGTCGAACATGGCGCTGATGGTCAGGTTGACCTGGCGCAGGCCGCCGTCCTTGCGCCGGTAGGTCCATTGGCGGGTCTCTGGCTCGCCGCTGCGGGCGTTGTGCACGAAGGTCTCGAAGCCGGCGACGGGCGTGCCGCTGGCCTCGCTCAGGGCGGCGGCGCGGGCGTCGATTTCTTCGCCGAGATGGAAGCTGGCCGGGGTCTGCCGGCCGATCATCTCATCGGCGCCGTAGCCGAGCAGGCGTTCGGCGCCGGAGTTGAACAGGCTGATGCGGCCCTGTGGATCGGTGGCGATGATCGACACGCCGGTGGCCGAGTCCAGCACCGCCTGCAGGTAGGCGCGCGCCTCGCGCACGGCCTGCTCCTGCTGCTGGCGTTCCAGGGTGGCGCCGACCCAGCGTGCGAACAGGCAGAGGAATTCCCGGTCGGCGGCGTCGAAGGGGCGCTTGCGCGGCGCTGGCGAAGGCCAGGGTGCCGAAGCGCCGGCCGGCGACCCAGACGGCGGTGCCGATGTAGCTTTCCAGGGCGAACAGCTGGTAACAGGGATGGCGACGGTGCGGCGACTCGGCCATGTGCGTGATGCTCAGCGCCTCGTCCTGCTGCAGCGCCAGGTTGCAGTAGGTGTCGCCCAGTTCGAAGCACTGGTCGTCGTGCAGCGCCCCAGCGGGGGAGACCTGCACCAGCACCTGGTAGCGCTCGCCTTCGATGCGACTGACCAGCCCCAGCGGCATGCCGAAATGCGCGGCGCCCAGGCGCAGGGCCTGGCGCAGCTGTTCCTTGCTGTTCAGGCCGGGCAGCGCGGCGATTTCGTTGAGCGCCCGCAGTGCGGCCTGCTGGCGTTGCATCAGGCTCTGGGTAGTGCGCCGGGTCGCGCGCAGCAGGAGCAGCAGCAGCGCTTCGGCGCCGAGCCAGGCCAGCAGCCATTTCAGCACCAGCCAGCGCTTGTCGCCGCGGTGAAGCTCGTATTGCTCGCTGACGTCACGCCAGATCAGCGCCAGCGCCGCCGGCTCGGCGCTCGGATCGTGCCGCTGGCGATAGCTGGTCAGGGCCAGCTGGTTGAGCAGGTAGTGGCGCCCGCCATCGTCGAGCAGGCGCAAGGCGTCGCCTTCGCTCGGCGCGGGCAGCGCCTGGCGCAGTTGCCAGGCCAGCACCTGCGGGCGCGAATGGCCCATCAGGCGCCAGCGCTGCTCGCCGCTGCCCCGGCCGAGCCGCGCCTCGCCGCTGTCCGCGTGCAGCAGCAGGTCTTCGCGCAGCAGCAGGGCAACCCCGCCGTCGAGGTCGCGATCGAGCTGGGCGAGGTCATCGAGCACGCCCATGGCCACCTCTATCGCGCCGACTGCCACGGGGCCGTCGCTGCCCTCGACCTGCAGCGGGGCGATGGCACGCATGCCGATGCTGCCGCGGGTCAGGCCGAGGCCGGCCTGGCTGGAGGCGCTACGCAACGCCTCCAGCACCATGGGCCGCCAGCCGATCTGCAGATCGCCGAAGTGCTCGGGCTCATGCACCCGCAGCAGCACCTTGACGTCCGGCGCCAGGTGCACGTACAGCTGAAACGGCTGCTGCGCCTGCAGGTTGCGCCAGCGCGGCGCCAGGCGGGTGTAGAGCTGGCTGCGGATGCTCGCCAGGCCGTCCAGGTCGGTCGCCGGCAGGGCATGGGCCTGGCGCACCAGCTCGGCCACCCAGGCGTCGGCGGCGGTGGTTTCGGCGAGCAACTGGGCGCGTTCTTGCAGGCCGTGCTGGGTGCTTTGCAGTGCCAGGCGCTGGACCTCCGCCAGCTTGCTCATCTGCAGCTGCCAAAGGGCTTCGCGCTCGTTCAGCGCCTGGCGCCCGAGCAAGGCGAAGAACAGCGCCAGGCACAGGCTGCCGCCAATCACGATCCAGCGAATCGGCAAGGCCCGACGGGTGGTTGCGCCGTGCATCCGGGCTGCCTCAGGCGAGCCCGGCCAGGCGGCGCAGACGCTCCAGCTCGGTCTGTTCGGCGCCCTGCAGTTCGGCGCAGGCCAGGCGCATCAGGATCGGCTCGCGCCGGGTGTTGCCGGGCACCAGCGCATAGCAGGCGCCGATCAGTTCGCGCAGCGGCACGGGCAGCCGCCAGTGCGCCTTGAGGCGGTTGGCCAGCGGCCCGCTGTGTGCCTGCAGCGCTCGTTGCAGCTCGTCGTCGTCGAGCGTGCGCCCCTGGGCGCAGCCGCGCTGAGCCTGGTACAGCAGCGCCCATTCGCCCAGGCGGTGCAGCAGCGCCGCGCTTTGCAGCGGGGCCGGATCGATACGGCAGGCCCCGGCCAGCTCGGTCACCCGGCGATGCAGTGCCAGGCTGGCCTGCAGCAGCGCCTGCCCGCGTTGCGCCAGGGCGTCGTCCTGCAGGGCGGCGACTGGTCGCAGCGCCAGGCCCTGGATCAGGTTCAACGCGGTGGCCTGGCCCAGGCGCTGCAGCGCACCGGCCAGGCTGACGCAGGGCTGGCCGGCGCTGTTGTAGCCGGGGCTGTTGGCGGCGGCGATCAGTCTGGCCTGCACGGCCGGGTCGAGCGGCCAGAGTTCGCCGAGCTGCTGCAGGGTGCTCGGCGCCGGCGCGGTTTGCCGCAACTGTTCGAGCAGATCGCCGCGCAGCGGCAGGTCGAGATCCTCGTCGGCCAGGGCGGCGAGGATCTCGGCGAAGTCGCCGTGCTCGTGGTCGCTGCAGGCGCCGGGCTCGTCACCGGGCAGCAGGCGCTGCAGGCAGTCGAGCACCTTGGGCACCTGGAAGGGCTTGCTGATGAAGGCGCTGACGCGCAGGGGGCGCACCTCCAGCACGCTGTCGCGGTCGGCGCGCGCGGTGACCATCACCAGCGGTACCTCGCGGTCGTCGCTGCGCACCGCCTCCAGCAGGCGGGTGCCGCTGCCGTCGGGCAGGTTCCAGTCGGCGATCACCAGCTGCGCCGTCTCCTGCTGCCAGGCGGCGATGGCCTCGGCGACCCGCACGCGGCAGTCGACCCGCGCCGCCGGACGCAGGCTGAGCACGATCTGCTTGAGCAGGTCGGCGATCCACGGATCGTCTTCGAGTATCAGTACACGCATGCTCAGTTATCCCTGGCGATCTGCTCGTCGGTGCCGCCACCGACCGGCCCGGCGCGGTCGGCCTGGTATTGCGCCACCGCCTGCGGGCGACCGAAATGATAGCCCTGGCCGTAGTGGCAACCGAGCTCGCGAAGGAAGTCGGCCTGCGCGGCCCGCTCGATGCCCTCGGCCAGCACCTTGATCCCCAGGCTGTGGCCGAGGGCGATCACCGCGCGGGCGATGGCGGCGTCCTCGGGATCGTCGGGCAGGCCGCGGACGAAGCTCTGGTCGAGCTTGAGCTTGTCCACCGGCAGGCGCTTGAGGCGTGCCAGCGAGCTGTAGCCGGTGCCGAAATCGTCGATGGCCAGGCGCACGCCTAGGGCGCGCAGGCGGGTGAGCAGGTCCAGCGCGGCGTCGGGGTTCTCCATGATCGCGCTCTCGGTCACCTCCAGCTCCAGCTGTCCCGGCTTCAGCCCGGTTTCGGCCAGCACCCGGGCGACCTGGGCGTCCAGCTCGCCGCGGCCGAACAGGCGGCTGGAGACGTTCACCGCGACGAAGTGCAGCGGACCGCCTTCGGCATTCCAGCGCACCATCTGGCGACAGGCCTGCTCGAGCACCCAGGCATCGATGACGCCGATCAGGCCGCTGTCTTCCGCAACCGGGATGAACTCGGCAGGCGGCACCAGGCCGCGTTGCGGGTGTTGCCAGCGCACCAGCGCCTCCATGCCGACCGGGCCGCCATCGTGCAGGTCGTGCAGCGGCTGGTAGTAGACGCGCAGTTCCTGGTGGTCGAGGGCATGGCGCAGGCTGCTGGCCAGCTCGACCCGCTGGCGGGCATAGTCGGTCAGCTCCTGGGCATAGAAGGCATAGCCCTCGCGGCCGCTGCTCTTGGCCTTGAACAGCGCGGAGTCGGCATTGCGCAGCACCTGCTCGACGCTGCTGGCGTCGGCGGGGAACAGGCTGATGCCGATGCTGGCGCCGATGTACAGCTCGTGGCCGCTCAGGCGAAACGGCGCTTCCAGGCGGCGCAGCAGGTGCTGCGCCAGCTCGGCCGCCTGCGCCGCGTCGGGACAGCTCTCGCTGAGCAGGCCGAACTCGTCGCCGCCCAGGCGCGCCAGCGTGCTGCCGCTGGGCAACTGCTGCTGCAGGCGCTCGCCGACTTCCTTGAGCAGGAGGTCGCCGACGTTGTGGCCGAGGCTTTCGTTGATGTGCTTGAAGTGATCCAGGTCGATCAGCAGCACGGCGCCGTGCACCTGTTCGTCACCGCTGCGCGTCAGGGCATGGGCGATACGCTCGGTGAACAGCAGGCGGTTGGGCAGGTTGCTCAACGGGTCGTGGTGGGCCAGGTAATCCAGTTCGCGCTGCGAGCGCTTGAGCGCGCTGATGTCAGAGAACACCGCGACATAGTGGCTGATGCGCCCGTGCTCGTCACGGATGACGCGGATGCACTGCCACTGCGGGTAGATCTCGCCGCTCTTGCGCCGGTTCCACACCTCGCCGCTCCAGGCGCCGCGGCTCTGCAGGGCATGCCACAGGCTCTGGTAGAAGGCCGCGTCGTGGCGCCCGGACTTGAGCAGGGCCGGCTGCTGGCCGAGGATTTCCTCGGCGGCGTAGCCGGTGATGCGGCTGAACGCCGGGTTGACGTGGACGATGTGCTGCTCGGCATCGGTGACCAGCACGCCTTCCTGGGTGGCGTCGAACACCGCGGCGGCCTGGCGCAGGCTGTCCTCGTCGGCGCGGCGCTGGGTGATGTCGCTGGCGATGCCGATGAAGCGCTGTGGCTGGCCGGCCTCGTCGCGCAGCAGGCGCCCGCGCGAGTGCAGCCAGCGATAGCTGCCGTCGGCGTGGCGCATGCGATAGACGTTCTCGTAACGCGCGCCGGCCATTTCGACGTCGAGCGCCAGCAGCGCACGCTCGCGATCGTCCGGATGCAGGCGCTCGGCCCAGGCCTCGCGGCTGTCGCCGAGTGCGTCCGGGCGCAGGCCGAGCAGCGCGGCATAGTTCTCCGAGAAGAACGCCCGCTGGCTGGCGAAGTCCCAATCCCACAGTCCATCGCGGGTGGCGTCCAGGGCCAGGCGCAGGCGCTCTTCATTGGTCGCCAGCTGCAGCCGGGCGCGACGGTAATGGCTGGCGTGGCGCTGCAGGGTCAGATACAGCAGCAGGCCGGTCAGGCCGACGAACAACAGTCCCTTGTACGATTGCAGGCGTTCGGCCTGCTCGACGGACAGGCCGAGGGCGTTCAGCAGATGGTCACTGAGAACGATCCAGAGGGCGGCGACCAATAGGTAGAGCAAGGTCAGGCGCAGGGCCTTGGTGTCGATGAACATGGGCTGGCGGCGACGCTCCCTGTGAATGCGGGCCAGTATAGTCCGGCGCCCGCTGAAACATTCTTATCTAAAAGACCAACTGGTTTTCTGCCCGGGGTCAGTGATAATGCGACGAGGCTCGTCTTGGTAGGACAGCCGCGTTTTCCCTTCAAGAGGCATCGGTTCCATGTGGTACAACGGTTTACTCGACCTGTCGGTCTGGCAGCTTGTCGCTGCGACTCTGCTGATGACGCACGTGACCATCGTCAGCGTCACGGTCTACCTGCACCGCTATTCGGCGCACCGTGCACTGGAACTGCACCCGGCGCTCAAGCACTTCTTCCGTTTCTGGCTGTGGCTGACCACCGCCATGAACACCCGCGAATGGACCGCGATTCACCGCAAGCACCACGCCAAGTGCGAAACCGTCGATGACCCGCACAGCCCGGTGATCAAGGGCCTGGGCACCGTGCTGCGCAAGGGCGCCGAACTCTACCAGGAAGAGGCGCAGAACCAGGAGACCCTGCGCATCTACGGCAAGAACTGCCCGGAGGACTGGATCGAGCGCAATCTCTACAGCCGCTACCCCATCGCCGGCGTGACGCTGATGGCGATCATCGACCTGGCCCTGTTCGGCGCCCTTGGCCTGACCGTCTGGGCGATCCAGATGATGTGGATTCCGGTCTGGGCGGCCGGCGTGATCAACGGCCTCGGCCATGCCGTCGGCTACCGCAACTTCGAATGCCGCGACGCCGCCACCAACCTGGTGCCCTGGGGCATCCTGATCGGCGGCGAGGAGCTGCACAACAACCACCACACCTACCCCAACAGCGCCAAGCTGTCGGTGAAGAAGTGGGAGTTCGACATGGGCTGGGCCTGGATCCAGCTGTTCAGCCTGCTCGGTCTGGCCCGGGTGCAGCGTGTCGCGCCGATCGCCCACCGGGTCGAAGGCAAGCGCCAGCTGGACATGGACACCGCCATGGCCATCCTCAACAACCGCTTCCAGATCATGGCGCAGTACCGCAAGCTGGTGATCGCCCCGCTGGTCAAGCAGGAAGTGGCCAAGGCCGACGAGTCGGTGCGCCACCTGTTCCGCCGCGCCAAGCGCTTGCTGTCGCGCGAGCCGAGCCTGCTGGAGGAGCGCCACCAGGCGCGCATCAGCGAGCTGCTGGCGCAGAGCCAGGCGCTCAAGGTGATCTACGAGAAGCGCCTGGCGCTGCAGCAGATCTGGGTCAAGACCAGCAGCAACGGCCACGACATGCTCGAGGCCATGAAACAGTGGGTGCACGAGGCCGAGGCCAGCGGCATCCAGTCGCTGCGCGAGTTCGCCGAACAGCTCAAGACCTACTCGTTGCGCCCCGCCGCCGCGATGGCCTGATCGTCTTGCTTGCCTGACCACGGCCCGCCGAACGGCACCATGCCGTTCACTTGAGAGAAAGGCCGCGCCCCTGCACAGGGGCGCGGCTTTTTTCAGCCCGCCGGCATGGCCGGCTTGCCGGCGATCCCTGACAGGACGCGGCCAGCAGACGCCGGCCTGAGCCATTTTGCCTGCCATTGCGGCAGCCGCGCCCCGCGGCGCATGGGCGCAAGCGAGCGTTTCGTCGCGAGGCTGGGCCAGCTCTGCGCGGGGCCTGGCGAAACGAGTGAAATGAACGGCATTACGCCGAACGGCGGGCCTTTGTGCTTGTCCAACAGCTCGCACTATGCTCATTGCAATGCTTATGCGAGGGACTGGATGGCCGCTGTAATGGACGATCAAGGCAACGCCGTTTCCGAACTGGAAGAACTGACCCTGGCCCTGTTGCACAGCCGTGCCGAGGTCGAGCGCCTGCGCGAGCGCGAACACCTATTCAGCAGCCTGCTCGGCAGCGTGGGCGCGGTGCTCTGGGCTTTCGACTGGAGCGAGCAACGGGTGATCTATGTCAGCCCGGCCTACGAGCGCATCTTCGGCCGCTCCGCGGCGCTGCTGCTGGCCGACTACGGCGAGTGGCGCAACAGCATCTACCCGGACGATCTGGAGTACGCCGCCGAAAGCCTGGCCAAGGTGCTCGAGGCGGGCGCGGTGGAATCGCGCGAGTACCGCATCATCCGCGCCGATGGCCAACTGCGCTGGCTCAGCGACAAGTGCTTCATCAGCCCGCACCAGGGCACGGCCAAGGGGCCGGTGATAGTCGGCATCGCCGAGGACATCACCGAGAAGAAGCGCCTGGAGGGCGAGCTGCACCGCCTGGCCACCACCGATGTGCTGACCCAGAGCAGCAACCGCCGGCACTTCTTCGAATGCGCGCGTCGCGAGTTCGAGCATGCCCGGCAGTACGGCAGCCCGCTGGCCTTCCTGCTGCTCGACCTGGATGACTTCAAGAAGATCAACGACCGCTACGGCCACCAGCTCGGCGACCAGGTCCTGCAGCGCCTGGCGCAGTGCGGCGCCAACGCCCTGCGCCGCGGCGACCTGTTCGGCCGCATCGGCGGCGAGGAGTTCGCCGCCGTGTTCCCGGGCTGCGAGCAGGACGTCGCGCTGCAGGTGGCCGAGCGTCTGCAGCGCGAGGTGCAGCGCTTGAGCTTCCAGCACGAGGGCGTCGACTTCGGCATCACCGTCAGCCAGGGGCTGACCAGCATGCGCGCCGCCGACGCCAGCCTCGAGGCGCTCTACGCCCGCGCCGACGCCGCGATGTATCTGGCCAAGCGCCAGGGCAAGAACCAGATCGCCCTGGGTTGAACGATTGGCGATTTTCCGCCCGTTGCGCTCCCGGCGTAGGCGGATAGTCGCCTATTAGGCCGCCGGCCCCCTGGGGCTCGGCATGTTCGCTAGGGGCGTTACTCCCCGCCGCAGACGGCTCCTGGCCCGGGCCGCGCGTTCTGGCACAGTATCTGCCTTGCCCTCCGTCAAGAGGCCGGCCCGGATGCCGGCACACAATAACAACGACGTGAGAGCCATCCCATGAGCCATCCTGCCCGTTCCCGTCCGTTCGTCCCGCCGCGTTCGCCGTCGTCCCGTCTTGCCTGAGTTTTTCGCGCACCGCGTCGGCGATGCCTGCTGCGCTGGCCTCGTTCGTCCGTGCGTTTGCCCCATTCGTTCCGGGCCTGGCTCTTCGTGCCGAAGTCTGCGCCCGGGCGATGCATCACCTAAAACACACTGGAGAGAAAGATAATGAGAAAGACCTCCCTGGCGCTGGCCGTAGCCGCCAGCACCCTGGCCCTGAGCCAAGTGGCTTCTGCCGATCTGATCGGCGACACCAAGGTCAGCCTGGAAGCGCGTAACTTCTACTTCAACCGGGATTTCCGTCAGGGCCATACCGACACTCCGCGCCCGACTCAGTCCAAGCAGGACGAGTGGGCGCAGGGCTTTATCCTGCGCATGAACTCCGGCTTCACCGAAGGCACAGTGGGCTTCGGCGCCGACGCCATCGGCATGTTCGGCTTCAAGCTGGACTCCGGTGACGGCACCGCCGGCAGCGGCCTGCTGGTTCCGGATCGCTCGGGTGGCTCGCAGGACAACTATTCGGACCTGGCCGTGGCGGCCAAGGCGAAGATCTCCAACAGCACCCTGCGCGTCGGCCAGATGCAGTTCAAGAACGCCGCCATCGCCTCCAGCGACGGCCGCCTGCTGCCGCAGGTATTCGAAGCCGGTCACCTGGTCTCCCAGGAAATCGACGGTCTGATGCTCGAAGCCGCCCATGTGCGCGAGGTCAACCACCGCAACTCCGGTGACTATGAAGATATCGCCATCACCAATAGCTTCAATAGCACTCGTGGCACTGTAGGTGCTCGCGGTATCCGTCTGAGCGGCGGCGCCACCACCGACTCCTTCGACTTCGTAGGCGGCACCTACAAGCTGACCAAGGACCTGAGCGCCGGCTACTACTATTCCAACCTGGACGAGCTGTACAAGCAGCACTCGTTCAACGCCGTGCACGTGCTGCCGCTGGGTGACAAGCAGAGCCTGAAGACCGACGTCCGCTATGCCAGCTCCACCGACGACGGCAATCGCAGCAACGTCGACAACAAGGCCTTCGGCGCCATGGTCACCTACGGTCTGGACGGCCATGCCTTCGGCCTCGGCTACCAGAAGATGAGCGGCGATACCGGCTTCGCCTACATCAATGGCACCGACCCGTTCCTGGTCAACTACGTGCAGATCAGCGATTTCGCCAACAAGGACGAAAAGTCCTACCAGGCTCGCTACGACTTCAACTTCGCCTCCATCGGTATCCCCGGTCTGACCTTCATGACCCGCTACCTGACCGGCGACAACGTCGATCGTGGCAACGGCGTTTCCGAAGGCCGCGAGTGGGAGCGCAACACCGAGCTGATGTATGTGTTCCAGGAAGGCGCGCTGAAGAACCTCGGCGTGCGCTGGCGCAACGCGACCGTTCGTTCGAACTTCGCCAACGATATCGACGAGAACCGCCTGATCGTCAGCTACACCCTGCCGCTGATGTAACCCGGCAGGCGCCCGGAAGGCCTTTGTAGC
The DNA here is from genome assembly GCF_052682975.1 of Pseudomonas sp. SP16.1. Lineage (NCBI taxonomy): Bacteria > Pseudomonadati > Pseudomonadota > Gammaproteobacteria > Pseudomonadales > Pseudomonadaceae > Pseudomonas > Pseudomonas sp. SP16.1. The sequence continues at coordinate 4,181,184 of NZ_JBQYFZ010000001.1, read as the reverse complement.
CTGTCGTTCCGAGAACCATGAAAAGTGCCCGCGTCCTTCCGGAGGCGGGCATTTTTTATGCGCGGGTTTTCGCTTCAGCGTGGGTCGGCGGCGCCGGCCTCGAGCGGGCCGGCCGAGGCGGCGAGGATGGCGCTGGCCAGCGCCATATCGTCGGCCTCCTGCAGTTCGGGATGCTCGCTGCGCAGGCGTTGCAAGGCCGCTTCCAGGTGCGGGCCGCGGATCTCGCCGGCGCTGGCGACGAAGCTGCCGGCGTCTTCCTCGGCGGCGACGATCAGCTTGTCGTCCTTGAAGGTCAGATAGGTCGAGGCGGTGGTCGCCCCGGAGGACAGTATGTCGCGCAGCAGGCCATCGGCTGCGGCGGTCTGTGCGATCAGGCAGGCGGCCAGCGCCAGGGCGGCTCGGCTCGATACACGCATGGAGGTACTCCTATGGTTCTATTCACCTGTAGGAGTCGCCCTCGCTGCGCCGGGTTCCGCTTGGACGATGGCCGGTCGGCAGGGGCTGAGGGGCAAGCGCCGTGCGCAGCGCGGGCGCCCGGTGGGGCGGCCTACGAATCGGAGTCATCGGAAACGATAATTTGGAGCCAGAACAGCCTGGCTTATCTATCCCGCTCGACCCGCAGGATCACCCCATCCTGGGCCACCACCCGAACCTGGCTGCCGACCGGCAGGTCGGGGCCGCTGACCAGCCACAGGCTGTCGCCAGCCTTGATCTTGCCGCGGCCGTCGATGATCGCCTCGTGCAGGGGGAAACGCCGGCCGAGCAGTTCGCTGCCGCGCTGGTTCAGCCCCGGCTGGTCGCTGGGGCGGGCGGCGCTGCGTTGGCGGCGCCACCAGAGCACGGCGGTGAGGATCGCCAGCACGCCGAACAGGAAGAACTGCCAGGCCCAGGGCAGCGCGGGGAACAGGTAGCTGAGCACGCCGACACAGGCCGCGGCCAGGCCGATCCACAGCAGGTAGCCGCCGGCGCCGAACACTTCGAGGATCAACAGCAAGGTAGCCAGCGCCAGCCAGTCCCAGAACGACAGGTGTTGCAGGTATTGGATCATGCTGTCAGCTCTGCTTCTCGCCAGGACCGCCATTGCCGAATGTGGCCCGCACGATTTCGCCTATGCCGCCGACCGCGCCGATCACCTGGCTGGCCTCCAGCGGCATCAGCACCACCTTGCTGTTGTCGGCTGCGGCCAACTGGCCGAGGGCCTCGATGTACTTCTGCGCGACGAAGTAGTTGACCGCCTGCACGTTGCCCTGGGCGATGGCCTGGGACACCACGCGGGTCGCCTCGGCTTCGGCCTGGGCCGCACGTTCGCGTGCCTCGGCCTCGAGGAAGGCGGCCTGGCGCTCGCCCTCGGCGCGGAGGATCTCGGCCTGCTTGTGGCCTTCGGCGGTGAGGATGGCGGCCGAGCGTGAGCCCTCGGCTTCGAGGATCTGCGCGCGCTTGAGGCGCTCGGCCTTCATCTGGCTGGCCATGGCCTCGACCAGGTCGGCGGGCGGGCTGATGTCCTTGATCTCGATGCGGGTGATCTTGATGCCCCAGGGCGCGGTGGCTTCATCGACCGTCTTGAGCAGGCGCTCGTTGATCGCGTCGCGCTGGCTGAGCATGGCGTCCAGCTCCATGGAGCCGAGCACGGTGCGGATATTGGTCATCACCAGGTTGCGGATGGCGTGCTCCAGGTTGTTCACCTCGTAGGCGGCCTGGGCGGCGTTGATCACCTGGAAGAAGCACACCGCGTCGATCTGCACGATGGCGTTGTCGGCGCTGATCACCTCCTGCGGCGGGATGTCCAGCACGCTTTCCATCACGTTGAGCTTGCGGCCGATGCGGTCCATCACCGGCACGATGATGTTCAGCCCGGGCTTGAGCGTCGTGGTGTAGCGGCCGAAGCGCTCCACCGTCCACTGCGAGCCCTGCGGCACCACCTTGAAACCCATGAAGACGATGGCCAGGGCCAGGCCGACGAACAGCAGCAGGACGCCACCGATTTCCATGATGCGATCTCCCTCTTGCGCGCGATCGATTGGCTGTCTGGACGGGGCCAGCGGCCGGGGCGAGATCTAAGCATAGCTGCTGGCCGATTGCCGCCAACCCCTTCTCAGTGCCCGGCATTGGCGCCGGCGACCGGCTCGGGGCGTGACGGAGCGCTCAGCTTTTGGGCGCGGGCCAGGGCGGCGATCAGCGCGGCGTCCTGGTCGTAGATGTCCGGTGCGTAGCGCAGGCTGCCGTCGCTGCGCACTTCCACCGTCCAGTAGGCGATCAACAGCGGGGCGGGACGCTGCATGCGGTACTCCCGGGTCTTGCCGCTGGCGATGCGCTGCAGCACCAGCTCCAGTTCCTGCGCCTCGAGCAGCCAGGCCAGCAATGTCTGCACCGCTTCGACACGCACGCAGCCGGAGCTGAACACCCGTGGCGACTTGTCGAACAGGCGCTGGCTCGGCGTGTCGTGCAGGTACACCGCGAAGGGATTGGCGAAGCGCAGGGCTACCCGCCCCAGCGGATTGTTCGCGCCGGCGGCCTGGCGCAGATAGATAGAGCCGGGATTGTCCCAGTCCACCAGTCGCGCATCCAGCGGCCTGCCTTCGCGGTCGAGCACGCTGAGTTCCTGGCGCTCGAGGTAGGCGAGGTCCTCGCGGATCGCCGGCAGCTTGTCCTCGCGCAGGATGGTCGGTGGCACCGTCCAGGTCGGGTTGAGCGTCAGGCGCTGGATGCGCGAGGCCAGCAGGGGCGTCTCGCGGCCGGGGCGGCCGACCTGGGTGCGGGTGCGCCAGAGCACCTGCTGCTGGCGCAGTACCATCAGCTCGGCGCCGGCGACGTTGATCAGCACCTGTGCCTCGGCCATGTCGTCGGCCAGCCAGCGCAGGCGTTCCAGGTTGATCCGCAGCTGGGCGCGGCGCACCTGCGGCGTGACGTTCAGTTCGGCGAGGCTGGCCGGGCCGAGGATGCCGTCGGGGTTGAGGCCGTGGTCGTCCTGGAAGGCCTGCAGGGCCAGCACCGTGGCCGGATCGAAGCTGTTGCCGGAAGCCGTGGTGAACCGCAGGTAGCCCTCTGCGCGCAGCCGTTCGCGCAGCGCCGGTACGCGAGGGTCCTGGCGCTGCGCCTTGAGCAGCGGACCGCCGGGCAGGTCCTGCCAGTTGCCCATGGGGCGTTGGCGCAGCTCGCCGTAGGCATCGCGCAGGCGACGATACAGCGGGTTTGCCGGGCGGGCCGCGGCGAAGGCCTGCGTCGGCTGGTCCAGGTGCAGCAGGGCGATGGACAGGGTCGCCAGTTGCGTATCGGGCGCCGGCTGCGTGGGCGAGTGCCAGACGGCTTCCCGGGCGGGCGGCGCCAGGCGGCCGCGGCGCAGATGCAGCAGGGCCTGGAGATAGCTGTGGCTGTGCAGCAATTCGGAGCAGCCATCGGCGCGCCACTCGCGGAGGGCATACTCGCGTGGCTCCAGGCCGTCGTCGGCCACGGCCTCGAGTTGTACCTGCAGCTGCCGCCGCCGGCTGGCGTCGTTCCAGCTCCATTGCCAATCGCGCTGGGCGTAGAACGCGCGCAACCGTTTCAACGCGGCGTCGTCTAGGCTTTCCGGTAACGCCGGGCAGCGTTCCGCCAGGGCCTCCAGCAGCGGCTGCAGGTCACCGCTGGCGACGCTTGCGCTGGCGACCAGCGGCACGGTGAGCAGCAGGCTACTCAGGTAAGATGCACATTTTTTGAACAACATACTGCTCCAGTCCTTGGCTCAGAAGGGCGCCGCTTGGCGCTGCGCGCCCAGTATAGGCGGGCCGCCGAGGAATTTTGCGACAGGACGTCCGGGGGTCTGTGTTTGGAGGTCATTGCGCAGATGTTGGGACGTATCGGTCGATGCTGTCTGCTGGGATTGTGGATGCTTGGCGCTCCCCTGTGGGCGACGGCCGAGCCGAAGAATGGGCTGTTCGATGAGCTGGCGCGGCAGGCGCCCGGCCTCGAACCCCAGGCGTTGCGCCATGCCCTGGCGGCGATGCAGTGTGCGGTCAACCACGGTGCCGGTGCGGCCAAGCGCCTGGCGGTGATCGACTATTCGCGGCCCTCCACCGAGCGCCGCCTGTGGATCTTCGACCTGCAGCGCAAGCGCCTGCTGCTGCGCGATTTCGTCGCCCACGGGCGGCGCTCCGGCGAGAACTTCGCCGCGGCCTTCTCCAACGGTCTGGGCAGTCACCAGACCAGCCTCGGCCTGTTCCGTACGGCCGAGAGCTACAGCGGCAAGCATGGCTACTCCCTGCGCATGGACGGTCTGGAGCCGGGCCTCAACGATCTCGCCCGCGAGCGCGCCATCGTCGTCCACGGCGCCGATTACGTGAGTCCGCGGCTGGTCGCCAGCCAGGGCCGTATCGGCCGCAGCCTGGGCTGCCCGGCGGTGCGCCGCGAAGTGGCACGCATGGTGGTGGACCAGCTCAAGGGGGGGCAGTTCCTCTTCGCCTGGCACTCCGACCCGCGCTGGCTGGCGGGCTCCGCCTATCTGGAATGCAAGCCGCAGCGGATGGCGGCGCTGGCCGCGCGGCTGAGTTCGGCCGGCGAAGGCTGAGGCGAGCGCAAGACGATCGCGAGTTGCCTCCGCGCTTGCCAGCGGTGCGCACGGCGCACCCTACACGGCGCCAGCCGCCCCTGCATTGCTTCGGGCCAGGCTATTTCTGTTCGCTCTGCGGCGTGACCCGCAGCACTTCCTCGATGGTGGTCAGGCCGGCGGCGACCTTCTGCGCGCCGGACAGGCGCAGGCTGCGCATGCCTTCCTTGAACGCCGCGCGGCGCAGGGCGACGAGGTCGGTGTCGGCGGTGATCAGCGGCTTGATCGCGTCGTTCAGCAGCATGATCTCGTACACCCCGGCGCGACCGCGGTAGCCGGTGTCGCGGCACTCCAGGCAACCCACGGCGCGCTGCGCACTGGTCGGCAGCGGCGCGCTCCAGGGTCGGGTCAGGCTCTGCCAGTCGTCCTCGTCCAGCTGCACCGGCGCCTTGCAGTGCGGGCATAGGGTGCGCACCAGGCGCTGGGCCATGACGCCGAGCACGGTGGCCTTGAGCAGGTAATGCGGCACGCCTAGCTCGAGCAGGCGGCTGATGGCGCTCGGCGCGTCGTTGGTGTGCAGGGTCGAGAGCACCAGGTGGCCGGTCAGCGCCGCCTGGATCGCCATCTCGGCGGTCTCCAGGTCGCGGATCTCGCCGACCATGATGATGTCCGGGTCCTGGCGCATCAGCGCGCGCACGCCGCTGGCGAAGGTCAGGTCGATGTTGTGCTGCACCTGCATCTGGTTGAAGGCGCCCTCGATCATCTCGATCGGGTCCTCGATGGTGCAGACGTTGACCTCGGCGGTGGCCAGCTGCTTGAGCGTGGTGTACAGCGTGGTGGTCTTGCCCGAGCCGGTGGGGCCGGTGACCAGGATGATGCCGTTGGGCTGGCGGGTCATGCTCTCCCAGCGGCGCAGGTCGTCGGCGGAGAAGCCCAGCTGATCGGGACTCTTGAGTAGCACCTCGGGGTCGAAGATGCGCATCACCATCTTCTCGCCGAAGGCCGTGGGCAGGGTCGACAGGCGCAGCTCCACTTCGCCGCCGTCCGGGGTCTTGGTCTTCACCCGGCCGTCCTGCGGCTTGCGCTTCTCCGCCACGTTCATCCTTCCTAAGCTCTTCAGGCGGCTGACCACCGCCATGGTCACCTGCGGCGGGAACTGGTAGACGGTGTGCAGCACGCCGTCGATGCGAAAGCGCACGCTGCCCTGCTCGCGGCGCGGCTCGATGTGGATATCGCTGGCGCGCTGCTGGAAGGCGTACTGGAACAGCCAGTCGACGATATTGACGATATGCGCGTCGTTGGCGTCCGGCTCCTGGTCCTGGGCGCCGAGGTTGAGCAACTGCTCGAAGTTGCCCACGCCGCTGACCTTCTGCTCGCCGGCGGTGGCGCCGCTGACCGAGCGCGCCAGGCGGTAGAACTCCTGGGTGAAGCGCTGGATGTCCGCCGGGTTGGCCACCACCCGCTTGATCGGGCGCTTGAGCACGTGCACCAGGTTGGCTTCCCAGCTGTGCACCAGCGGCTGGCTGCTGGCGACGGTGACGCTCTCGGCGTCCACCGCCACGGCGAGGATCTTGTGGCGCTGGGCAAAGGCGTAGGACATCAGCGGGGTAATGGCCGGCACGTCGATCTTCAGCGGGTCGATGCGCAGGTAGGGCTGGCCGACGAACTCGGCGAGCCAGACGGTGAGGCTCTCCAGATCGAGCTTCCTGCCGGGCCGGGCGAGGTCGTCGACCTGTTGCGCGGCGAGAAACTCCAGTGGGTGCTGCTGGCTGTTCGACGTGCTGCGGCGAATCGCCAGGCACTGCTCGGCCACCTCCTGGGCGACCCGGCCCTGGGCGACCAGCTCGCGCAGCAGGTCGCCGAGATCCAGGACGCGGTCTTGGGCAGGGATGGCAAAGGCGGACATGCGGGCTCCTCGGGTATTCGGCCTGGTGCAAGCGTAGCTTGGGCGCTCTGGCGGCGGCCTCACTAGGATGCCCGAAAAGCGCGGCCGGAGCGAAGCGCCCTTACCCGGCGCACTCCACGGCGTGCGGCAGATCGCGTTCGTGCGGCCGCCAGTCCACCTGCCAGACGCAGACCAGGCCGCGCAGCTTCTGCGCCAGCACGCCGGCGCGGTGCAGCGACAGACCCTGCAGTTGTAGCGCTACCTGCAGGTCGCTGCCCTGGCGCCGCACCTCCATCCGCTGCGGCAGCAGTTGCAGCTGGGCGAACAGGCCGAGCAGGCGGCACAGCACATCGGCCTCGGCTTCGGTGCGCAGGCGGTACTCGATGATCTGCTCGGGGCGCTCCTGCCAGGGATCGCGGCGCTGGTGCGGAGTGGGCAAGGGGGTGACGTCGGGCATGGCGGCATCTCGCGCTGGGTTTGCTCCAGTTTCGTCTCCCGTGCGGCAAAAGTTCTGCCTGGTTTTCTGTGATAATCCGGGCTTTATGGATAGTCTTGCCTGATTCTGACTATTACTGGGATTTTTTATGTCCGTGACTCTGGATGTCTACGACCGGCGCATTCTCGCCCTGCTGCAGGAGGACGCCGGCCTCTCCACCGGCGAGATCGCCGAACGCGTCGGTCTGTCGCAATCGCCGTGCTGGCGACGCATCCAGCGGCTCAAGGAGGAGGGGGTGATTCGCCGCCAGGTGACGCTGCTCGAACGCAAGAAGGTCGGCCTGCACACCCAGGTGTTCGCCCAGGTCAAGCTCAACGCCCATGGCCGTTCCAATCTCACCGAGTTCGCCGAGGCCATGCGCGAGTTCCCCGAGGTGCTGGAATGCCACGTGCTGATGGGCGCGGTGGATTTCATGCTGCGCATCGTCACCCGCGACATCGAGGCCTACGAGCGCTTCTTCTTCGAGAAGCTGTCGCTGGTGCCGGGCATCCAGGAGGTCAACTCCATCGTCGCGTTGTCGGAGATCAAGTCCACCACCAGCCTGCCGCTGGACTAGCCAGCCGCCTGGCGACAGCCGCTCGCCCAGGTGGCTGGCGTCACGCGGTCGGGCCCGTACTTCCTACGCTTCGGCGCCGCCGCGCGGGGCATCCTCCCGGCCGCGTTGCTGCGGCGCGGTGAGGCCCATGGAGACGTAGATGCTGGTCAGCTGCTCGACGCCCATCTCGGCCGGGCGAATCCATTCCTGCGGCACATAGAGCAGGCCGCCACCGATCGGGATGGGCGCGGTGGGCACCAGGATGGCGCAGTAGGCGCGGCCCTGCAGCTCGATCGTTTCCGAGCTCGGGCGCAGGGCCAGCACCGCGGCGCCGTCGCCGCCGAAGAAACACCAGACCGGCGCCATGGTGGTGATGTCGGGGTTCTTGCTCTTGTCCAGCAGGCCGACGAAACGATCGGCCAGGTTATACAGGTTGCCGAGCAGCGGCGTGCGCCGCAGGGTGCGGTCCAGCAGCCAGGACAGCGGCCGGCGCAGGCCGAGCTGCACCGCCAGGCCCAGCGGGTAGAGGCTGGCCAGCAGCACCAGGCTGCCCAGCAGATAGGCCAGGTAGTTGTTGCTGGAAAACGGCTGGCCGAGCGCGGCGAACAGCTGGCCGATCGGGGTCGAGGGGCCGACCAGGCGATTGAGCAGATTGAACAGCCAGACCAGCAGCGCCAGGGTCAGCGCCAGGGGTAGCAGGGACAACAGTCCGGTCAGCCAGGTGGCGACCACGGATTTCAGGCTGCTTCTGATCATGCATCCGGCTCCAGCGCGAGGTTGCGGCGACTTTACGCCAAGTCGGGCGATACCGTGCAGTCGCCTCGGCGTGGCGCGACGGCGATGGTCCCGGCGCGTTGCGCCAGAGAGACTGCGCAGGGCTCGTTCTCACCGGCACGAAAAACCGCCGGGAGCGATTTCCGATCTCGCGCAGCGACGGCCCGCAGGGTACAAAAAAAGCCCGGCACTGAGGCCGGGCGGAGTGGGTACACAAAGTACCAAAGCAGCGTGCTTCAGGCCTAGCTCATGCCCAGCCAGTTCGGCAGGGCCAGGGATACGGCCGGGATGTAGGTGATCACCATGAGGAAGCCGATCAGCATCATCAGCCACGGCAGGGCGGCGCGGATCACCGAGGTCAGCGGCATGCCGGTCACCGCCGAGGTGACAAACAGGTTCAGCCCCACCGGCGGGGTGATCAGGCCGATCTCCATGTTCACCACCATGATGATGCCCAGGTGGATCGGGTCGATGCCCAGCTGCACGGCGATCGGGAAGAGGATCGGCGCCAGGATCAGGATGATCGCCGAGGGCTCCATGAAGGCGCCGGCGATCAGCAGCACGATGTTCACCACCAGCAGGAACTGCCAGGGCTGCAGTCCCAGTTCCACCACCCAGGCGGTGATCTGCTGGGGGATCTGCTCGGTGGTCAGCACGTGGGCGAAGAGCATGGCGTTGGCGATGATGAACATCAGCATGATGGTCAGCTTGCCGGACTCCAGCAGCACCTTGGGGCACTCGCGGACGCGCAGGTCCTTGTACACGAACAGGGCGACGAAGCCGGCGTACACCGCCGCCACCGCGGCCGCCTCGGTGGGGGTGAACATCCCCGAATAGATGCCGCCGAGGATGATCACCATCAGCAGCAGCCCCCAGATCGCCTCGCGCGCCGAGCGCAGCCACTCGCGCAGGCTGGCGCGCGGCAGCGCCGGCAGCTTCTTGACCCTTGCGACTATGTAGATCGCCACCATCAACGCCACACCGAGCATCACGCCCGGAATGACGCCGGCCATAAACAGCTTGCCCACCGACTGCTCGGTGGCGGCGGCGTACACCACCATCACGATCGACGGCGGAATCAGGATGCCCAGGGTGCCGGCGTTGCACACGATGCCGGCGCCGAACGCCTGCGGATAACCGGAACGCACCATGCCGGCGATGGCGATCGAGCCCACCGCGGCGACGGTGGCCGGCGACGAGCCGGACAGCGCGGCGAACAGCATGCACGCCAGCACCGCACCGATGGCCAGGCCGCCACGGATATGGCCGACGCAGGCGTTGGCGAAGTCGATCAGGCGCTTGGCCACGCCGCCGGTGGTCATGAAGGCGCCGGACAGCAGGAAGAACGGGATGGCCAGCAGGGTGTAGTGCTCGCTGGTCTCGAACAGCTTGATCGCCAGCGAACGCACCGAGTCGGGGCTGAACAGCATGATGGTGACCGAGCCGGCCAGGCCGAGCGAGGCGGCGATCGGCACGCCGATGAACATCAGCAGGAACAGCAGGAAGAAGAGGAACAGAACGGTCATGGCTTGGGCTCCTCGTGCTCGTTCACTTTCAGGGCGTCGGCGGCCTCGTCCGCCAGACCCAGGCCGGTCTGCTGGTTGCGCAGGATGCGCACGAGAATCTCGAGGAAGCGGACGAACACCATGGCGTAGCCGAACGGCACGATCAGGCCGATATGCCATTGGGCGACGCCGTAGTGGCCGAGGTCCTCGGCGCCGATGCCGGCGATGAACAGGGTGCGCACCCAGTCGAAGCTGCCGACCGCGATCAGCCCGGCGTAGCCCAGGCAGCACAGGCAGGCGATCACTCCGATGACGCGCTGCGCGCCGCGCGGGGCCAGCTTGACCAGCGCGTCGACGCCGATATGCCCGGCGGTGCGCACGCCATAGGCCAGGCCGAAGAAAATCAGCCAGGCGAACAGCGCCTTGGTCAGGGCGATGCTCCAGGTCATGGCCTGGGCGAGGTCGAGGATGGCGTCACCGATACCCAGCAGGGACTCGTTGCCGCCGAAATAGTCACCCAGCCAATAGAACAGGGTGTAGAAGTTGTTGAGGATCACGTAGACGAAGGTGATCAGCGTCATGGCCGCCAGGAGGAAGGCGATGAAGCCTTCCTCGAAGTGCTCCCAGACGCGCCGCAAGGCGTTCATGGTCGGTTCTCCCGAATGGAAAGGGCGTAGGGTGGGGCGGCCTGCAGCGACCGACCCACCGGCTGCAGCATGACGATGCCGGGCCGGCATCGCGGTGGGTCAGCGCCGAGCGCTGCCCACCCTACGGCTCTCCGGCCTTACTGCTGGTTGGCGGCCTGAGCGGCCTTGATCAGGTCGGCGCCGATCTCGCCTTCGAACTTCTTCCACACCGGCTGCATGGCTTCGCGCCACATGGCTCGCTGCTCCGGGGTCAGCTCGATGATCTCGGTGCTCTTGGCTTCGAGGATGCGCTGCTTGTCGCCCTGGTTGAGGGCGTCGGCCTGCTTGTTCACCTCGACGGTGACCTCGGCCATGATCTTGCTCAGCTCGTCACGCACGTCCGCCGGCAGACCGTCCCAGAACTTGGTGTTGGTGATCACCATGTAGTCGAGCAGGCCGTGGTTGGACTCGGTGATGTACTTCTGCACCTCGTGCATCTTCTGGCTGTAGATGTTCGAGTAGGGGTTCTCGGCGCCGTTGACCACGCCGGTCTGCAGGCCCTGGTAGACCTCGGCGAAGCTCATCTTGCGCGGGTTGGCGCGCACCGCCTTGAACTGCTCTTCCAGTACGGCGGAAGCCTGTACGCGGAACTTCAGGCCGCGGGCGTCCTTCGGCTCGCGCAGCGGCTTGTTGGCCGACAGCTGCTTGAGGCCGTTGTGCCAGTAGTCCAGGCCGGTGATGCCCTTGTCGGTCATGGAGGTCAGCAGCTTCTGACCTTCCGGGCCTTTCTGGAAGCGATCGACCGCGGCCATGTCATCGAACAGGAACGGCAGGTCGAATACCTGCAGTTGCTTGGTGTACTGCTCGAACTTGGCCAGCGATGGGGCGATGATCTGCACGTCGCCGAGCAGCAGCGCTTCCATTTCCTTGCCGTCGCCGAACAGCGAGGAGTTCGGGTAGACCTCGACCTTGACCTTGTCGCCCAGGCGCTCCTCGGCCAGTTGCTTGAACAGCAGCGCGCCCTGACCTTTCGGGGTGTGCTCGGCAACCACGTGGGAGAACTTGATGACGATCGGATCGGCGGCCTGGGCCATGCCGGCGATGGACAGGGACAGGGCGCAAGCCAGCGCCTTGGCAGTCAGTTTGAACATGCGGATGCTTCCTCTTGTTGTGTTTATCGCATTGGCGCCGGGGGCGCTGCTGACGAACGGACAAGAGCAAGTCTAGGCGGCTTGGCGGAAAACGCCGGCTGGCGGCAGCGAGGCCTGGACTTGTACTTGTGGGTTCGCTTGGAGCTTGTCTAGAGCAACCCCTGTGCCAGACCGCTGGACGAGGGCGCGTGCGAAGGGCTGTGGCTGACGCCAGGGCCCGTGGCTACGGGCCCTGGCGGAGGAAGAGGCGGGTCGCAGCTGCGGGCGGGCGAAGGCTGCAGCGGGAAGAGGAAAGGCAGACTTTGGCGGTTTGCCGCCAGTCAGTCGAAGTCCTCTGGCGAGCTTCCGCCAGCGCCGGAGAACGTCAACCCGTGCTTGCGCAGCTTGTCGTGCAGGGTCTTGCGCGCGATGCCGAGGGCCTCGGCCAGACTGCGCAGCGAGCCGTGCGGGCGGCTCAGTTCGGCCTTGATCAGCGCCCGCTCGAAGGCCTCGACCTGTTCACTGAGGCCGCCGCTGACCGGCGGCAGGTTCGGTGCGTTGCTGTCCAGCGCCAGCTCCAGGCCGAGGGCGAAGCGCTCGGCGGCGTTCTGCAGCTCGCGCACGTTGCCCGGCCAGGGGTGGCGCAGCAGCAGCGCGCGCTGCGCCGGCTGCAGTTCGCGCAGCGGCAAGCCATGGCGCGCGGCGGCGCCTTCGGCGAAATGCTGGAACAGCAGCAGGGCGTCCTCGCCGCGCTCGCGCAGCGGCGGAATCGCCAGCGGCGCGACGTTGAGGCGGTAGTAAAGGTCGGCGCGGAAACGCCCGGCGTCGGCGGCCTGGCGCAGGTCTTCCTTGGTCGCGGCGATCACCCGGATATCCAGCGGGATCAGCTGGTTGCCGCCGAGGCGCTCGACCACCCGCTCCTGCAGCAGGCGCAGCAGCTTGACCTGCACGTCCAGGCTCATGCTCTCGATCTCGTCGAGGAACAGGGTGCCGCCGTTGGCGAACTCGAACTTGCCGATCCGCCGCTTTTGCGCGCCGGTGAAGGCGCCGGCCTCGTGGCCGAACAGCTCGCTTTCCACCACCGACTCGGCCAGGGCGCCGGCATTGATGGCGACGAAGGGGCCGTCGCGACGGCTGGACAGGTCGTGCAGGGCGCGCGCCACCACCTCCTTGCCGGCGCCGGTCTCGCCGAGGATCAGCACGTCGGTGGCGATCCCGGCCAGGGCGCCGATCTGCTCGCGCAGGCGCTGCATCGCCGGCGACTGGCCGACCAGGCGCCCGGCCAGCTGCTGGCGGTCGGCCAGCGCCAGGCGCAGGCTGCGGTTGTCCAGCACCAGACGGCGCAGGTCGAGGGCGCGGCGCACGCTGTCGAGCAAGGCGTCGTTGGCGAAGGGTTTTTCCAGGAAGTCGTAGGCGCCGGCGCGCATCGCCTGCACCGCCAGCGGCACGTCGCCATGGCCGGTGATCAGCAGCACCGGCAGCTCGGTGTCGCGCTCGCGCAGCTGCTCCAGCAGCTCGAGGCCGTCGATGCCGGGCATGCGGATATCGCTGACCACCACCCCCGGCCAGCCGGGTGGAATGCGCGCGGCCAGGCCGCGGGCGTCGCCCAGGCTGAGCACCCTGAGCCCGGCCAGATCGAGGGTCTGGCTGAGCGCCTGGCGCAGGTGGGCGTCGTCGTCGATCAGCAGAACCTGAACGTGGCTGTCGATGGCGCTGTCGCTGGTCATGGCGAGGGGTCCTCCGGGGGTTGCAGGCTGACGCCGGGGCTGGCCAGGCGCAGGCGCAGGGTGATCAGGGCGCCGCCGTCCGGGTGGTTGGCCAGCAGCAGCTCGCCGCCGAGCGCGCGCATCAGGCTGTCGCAGATGGCCAGGCCGAGGCCCAGACCCTGGGCGCTGGTCTTGGTGGTGAAGAAGGGTTCGCGGGCGCGCGCCAGGGATTCGGCGGAAAAGCCCGGGCCATTGTCGCGCAGCAGCAGGTCGAGATGCTCGTCCTGCTGCTGCACGCTGATCCAGATGCGCCGCGGTGGCGCGATGGCGCCGAGCGCATCGAGGGCGTTGCCGAGCAGGTTGCCGAGCACCTGGCGCAGGCGTGTCTCGCCGGCCTGGACCCACAGCGTGGCGTCCGGCAGGTCACGAATCAGCTCCACCTCCATCGCCCGGCGGCGCTTGGCCAGCAGTGCCAGGGCGTCGTCCAGCGCCGGCTGCAGGGCGACCCGCTCCGGCGCGTGGTGATCGCGGCGGGCGAAGGCGCGCAGATGGGCGATGATCGAGGCCATGCGTCCGGTCAGTTCGCTGATCAGCTTGAGGTTGGCGCGGGCGTCGTCGCCGCGCTGGTGGTCGAGCAGCGTGCTGGCGTTCTCCGCATAGCTGCGGATCGCCGCCAGCGGCTGGTTGAGTTCGTGGCTGATGCTCGCGCTCATGGTGCCGAGGGCCGACAGCTTGCCGGCCTGGACCAGTTCGTCCTGGGCGCGCACCAGCTCCTGCTGGGCCTGCTCGCGCTCCAGCACCTCCTGCTTGAGGCGGCTGTTGAGCAGCTCCAGGTCCTGCGTGCGCTCGGCCACGCGCTGCTCCAGCTCGGCCTTGGCGCGGGCGTCGAAGGCGATGCGCTCGAGGTAGTGGCGGCGTCGCTGCATCAGCAGGCCGAGCAGTAGCAGCAGGGCCAGCAGGGCGGCGGCGCCGACCGCCACGGCGCTGCGCACCGGGCGGTCGAGCAGCAGGCGCGGGGCGAGGATGCTCACCGTCCAGCCGGTTTCTTCCATGGCGCGGCTCTGCGTCAGCCAGGCGTCGGGATCGAGATTCAGTGCAGGCGGCGCCTGGGTCGGATAGGGCTGGTTGGCGGCGATGGCGGCCTGCTCGACGCGGTCCAGCGGGCGGCTGGCATGGAAGCGCCAGTCCGGGCGCGAGGTGAGGATCACCACGCCGTTGGTATCGGTCACCAGCAACTGTTCCGGAGTGTTGCCCCACAGGGTTTCGGTGTGGTCGAGGTCGACCTTGACCACCAGCGCGCCGATGTTCTGCTCGCCCTCGCGCACCGCGTAGGCGAAGTAGTAGCCGCGCTTGCCGGAGGTGGTACCGAGACCGAAGAAGCGCCCCAGGCGACCGGCCATGGCCTCGCGGAAATAGGGGCGGAAGGCGAAGTTGCCGGCGACGAAACTGTCCGGCCTGTCCCAGTTGGAGGCGGCCAGGGTCAGGCCGCGCGGGTTCATCAGGTAGATCACGTCGGCGCCGGTCTGCTCGCGCACCCGCGTCAGCAGGCGGTTGGCCTCGCCCAGCGCGGCGGCGTCGTCCGGTGCGTGCAGGGCGGCGCGCAGGCCCGGCAGGTCGCCGAGAATCTGCGGCAGCACCTCGTAGCGGCGCAGGGTGCCGAGCAGGTTGGCGACGTACAGATCCAGGGTCTGCCGGTTCTGCTCGATCAGTACGCCGCGGTAGTAACGCTCGGCCAGGTAATGCACTGGCCACAGCAGCGGGGCGAGCAGCAGCGCCAGCAGCAGCAGGCTGCGCCAGCGGAGGCGGCGGGGAGTGGCGGGGGTCGTGCTCATGGAAAACTGCGCCGGGAGGATCGGCGCATTATGCACTTTCCTGGCGCGATCGTAGGGTGCGCCGTGCGCACCGAGGGTAGCTGCTGGTGCGCACGGCCTGGACGGCCCCGCGACACTCTAGCCCAGGGGCGGCGTGCCCAGACACTGGTCCAGCGCCACTTGCCAGTCCGGCAGGCGTACCTGCCAGTCCTGCTCCAGGCGGTTGCCGTCCAGGCGCGAATTGAGTGGGCGCTGCGCCGGTGTCGGGTACGCGCTGCTGGGGATGGGGCGAAGCCGGGCGCAGGGCTTGCCGGTCGCGCGCAGGCGCTCGGCGATGGCGCTGGCGAAGCCGAACCAGCTGGTCTCGCCCCGGCAGGTCAGGTGGTAGGTGCCCCAGTGGCGGTTGCCCGCCTGCCAGGCCGCGATCAGCTCCGCGGTGGCGGCGGCGATGCTGCCGGCCCAGGTCGGCGCGCCGATCTGGTCGTCGACCACGCTGAGCTCCCCGCGTTCCTGCAGCAGGCGTTGCATGGTCAGCAGGAAGTTGCGCCCGTGCTGCGAGTAGACCCAGCTGGTGCGCAGGATCAGGTGGTCGCAACCGCTGATGCGCAGCGCCTGTTCGCCGGCCGCCTTGCTGGCACCATAGACGCCTAGCGGGCGTGGCGTGTCGGCCTCGCGGTAGGGCGTGCTCTTGCTACCGTCGAAGACGTAGTCGGTGGAGTAGTGGAACAGGGGAATATCCAGCTCGAAGCAGGCATCGGCCATGGCACGCGGCGCCTCGGCATTGATGGCGAAGGCCAGTTCGCGCTCCTGCTCGGCCTGGTCGACGGCGGTGTAGGCCGCGGCATTGATGACCAGTGCCGGGCGCTCGCGCAGGATGGTTTCGCGCAGGCTGTCCGGGCGCGACAGGTCGAACGTCTGGCGGCCCAGGCTGAGCAGCTCGTGCCCCTTCAGGGCCAGCTGCAGCTCGCGGGCGACCTGGCCGGTATGGCCGCTGATCAGGATTTTCATGGGAAGGTCTCGGCGTCCTGCAGGCTCAGGCCCTGGCGGTCCTTGGCCGACAGCTGCGGGGTGAGGCCGTGCAGCGGCCAGTCGATGGCCAGGCTCGCATCGTCCCAGCGAATGCAGCGTTCATGGGCCGGCGCGTAGTAATCGGTGGTCTTGTAGAGGAACTCGGCATAGTCGCTGAGCACCAGGAAGCCGTGGGCGAAGCCCTCGGGCACCCACAGCTGGCGCTTGTTCTCGGCCGACAGGTGCACGCCGACCCACTTGCCGAAGTTCGGCGAGCTGCGGCGGATGTCCACGCTGACGTCGTAGACTTCACGCCGAGGCCGTCGAGGGATAGGCTGTGAGGGGGCTAGGGGAGGCTTCGGTATTCAACACGGCGCCATATAAGAGAGTCGGTAGTAATGGCCTTTCGCTTCCATGTTGGCAAAGTATATCCTGCGTCTTTCACTAAGGAGGCGGGATGAAAAAAACAGCATTGGCAGTAATTATGGGCGCTGTAGTCGCATCGGGCTGCACTGTGCGTGTGGCGGATATGACCGTAGGAAGCACGAAAAATTACAACATCAACTCAGCTAAATTTGTCAAAGGCAAGCGCGTAACAGGCGAGGATACCTATCCGGTGATCCTGTTCCCGCTTGGCATTCCAAACGTCAAGACTGCAATGGATAACGCGATTGAGCAGGACAAGTGCGCCGTTGGCCTGACGGATGTGGTGGTGAGCCAGCTCAACCACTCATTCCTTGTTGGCACGATTGGCTACCGAATTGAAGGGGACTTAATCATTGACGCCACGCAACCAGGTTGTGACCGTAGGGCGTGATTAATACCTGGCAGTAAGAACCCGGTTAACGCCGGGTTTTTTTGAGCACTTATATGACTTTTGCTTTTTCGCGCTCAAATTCATCTTGAGTTATCAGGCTCTTTTCCCTCAACTCGGCCAGCTTGTAGAGGTCACTCGCAGAGCTTGCGGGCTTCGGGCTGTCAGCCGTTGTTTTTGTCACAGTCGCAGAAAGCGACCACACAAGCGCAGCAAGCCAGCCCAGGACCGTCCAACCAGCCAAAAGATCCAAGGCAGCGATGGCGACCGCTGAAGGATGCTGTCTCAGGCTAGCGACTATCAGGGGCAGAAAGTAAATGATGACCGCGACGGCAAGCATGACGAACATGCCGATGGTTCCCATACGCACCTCCTTTGCGCCGACTAGGTGGGCCTGCTGGTCGTAGGCCGCATGCTCACTGGATGTTAGCGTGTTGTTCTGGTCTTTGGGAGCAACACGCTTTTGTCCGGGTGGCGGGGTACTTTCGAGAAGTGTTCCGCGTAGTGGACCAATCTAGGCCCATAAACGAAAAAGGCCCACCGCGAGGTGAGCCTAAGTCGTTGATTTATATGGTGCCGGCACCAGGAGTCGAACCCGGGACCTACTGATTACAAGTTGGGCTTAAGGCATTTTGCCATGATTTGATTCTGTGTGTTGAAAAGCGCTTACGTGACTGATTTTCCACGACTTAATGGTGAGAAATCAGTGGGGCTACGCTGATTGTGCTTGGCACCTTGTGGTGGCAAAGCGTGTTCTGGTTGTGGCCCCGTCACACGGAGCCAGCACCATGAAATCGAAGATCACCCAGTCGCTTGTCGAACGCGCTCCTGCTCCAGACCGGGGCAAAAGCACCCTCTATGCAGACCCCGAGTTGCGGGGCTTCTACCTGATCGTCACGCCGTCGAAGCGTTCCTTTTACGTGCAGTCCCTGGTCAACGGCCGACAGGTACGGGTCAAAGTGGGCGATCACCCCGCAATGGACGCCAAGAAGGCCCGCGATCTGGCGCGCCAGACGCTGGTCAGCATGCGGAGCGGCAACAATCCCAACGAAGAGAAGCGCAAGGCCAGGGCGAAAGGGATCACCCTGCGCGAGGCACTCAATCTGCATCTTTCGGCCAAGGCGCTTTCGGTGCGCACCCAGGAGGGCTACCGCTACAACTGCGACGAGTACCTGAGCGACTGGCTCGACCGCCCACTGGTCGAACTTGGCGCCAATCGTTCGGCAGTGCGCGAAAGGCATGCGTCCATGACGGTCAAGCATGGTAAGGCGACGGCCGACAGCGTGATGCGGGTCCTGCGTGCCGTATACAACCGCGGCCTGCGGGAGCACCCTGACCTGCCGACGAACCCGACCACCAACGTCGATTTCCACGGTGTGCGCCGGCGCAAGGTGGACGCCAACAGCGAAAAGTTGAAGGCGTGGGGTACGGCCGTGGTCAAATTGGGTAGTCCGGTGCGGCGGGACCTTCACCTGTTCATGATCCTGACGGGCATGCGCCGCACAGCCTCGTGCGAGGTTCGCACCGAACATTTAAACGATGTAGGTGATGCGCTGCATGTGCCGAAACCCAAGGGTGGGGCAGCTCGAGCCTTTGACTTGCCGCTGTCGGATCCTCTAAAGGACTTGGTTATCCACAGGTCGGAGAACAACAAAAAGGTGTTTCGTCGCTCGCCCTGGTTGTTTCCTGCCGACTCGAAGTCGGGCCATGTGTCCGAGGTCCAGCAGTGCGAGTTGGGCGAACTGACGGGGCATGCTCTGCGCCATACCTACGCGACCTTGGCCCTCGAATCGGGCGTGCCCATCGCTGAGCTGAAGTTTCTGCTCAACCATGCCATCGGCAACGTAACCATGGGTTACCTCAACCCTAGCCTCGACCACCTGCGGGCTTTGCAGGAGAAAGCATCGGTCAAGGTACTTGATGCGCTCGGCCTGGTCTGGACGCCAGGAAAGTGGCCGCCGATGCCCAAGGAATAGCCGAATGGTCTCCCCAGGTGGCCCAGATCACATTCGGGATGCCGTGTCCTGATGCCGAATAGCTCGGAGCAATTCGTGGTGATTCGGGTACACCTGGGTGACTGTGAAACGTTGGAATCTTTGCGCGATTCGCTCTGGTAATGTGTGGCGCAATCGGTGCTCAAGGCAGCCCTGGGGGCCGTCGGCGATGACTATGGCGGCCAGAAGTGCTTTCGGTGGCAAGAACAGCCGAGGCCCTCTCTGGAGGACAACAGAGGTCAGGGTCAAATCTGCTGCGCAAGGCGGCGGATGTCTTTTGCTGGTTTTCGCCTCTTATGGATGCCTTCTGACCGGAGCCGCCGACATGCCCACTTATCAAGCCCCCAATCTCACCCCCGAAGAACTTTCAGAACTCCACGCACTTCCCGACGATGCACTTGCTACGTCTCAGGAAGCAGCCGCCTTCCTTCGCCTCAAATACGCCACCTTGTCTTGGTATCGCTGCCAGGGCAGTGGGCCCAAATTCGTCCGCATCGGTCAGAAGCTGATTCGCTATCGCATGGGCGACTTGCGCGAGTACGCCAAGGGACAACCGATGGGCGAGGGTATGCGCAAAGTCGGTGCCGCGATGCTTGCCGCCCGTACGGGCAGGGAGGGCTGAACATGGATGCAAAAGAGAACGCCCGCGACGTTGCGGAGGTCCAGTCAGAATGACGACTTCCAGTAAGCGCCCACGCATCACGGACATGCGCACGTACATAGATGCCGGCCTACAGCTGATCCCGCTGCGCCACTACGCCGCGGTGGACCAGAAGGGACGCCAGCGCGGCAAGACCCCGAGGGACGGGGCCTGGCAGGCGAAGGACTACGACTCCCACGCCGTCCTGAAGGGCTGCGAGGCGAACGGCACCAACGTCGGCGTCCGGCTGCCCGCCACGGTGATGGTCCTTGACGTCGACCCGCGCAACTTCCCCGAGGGACGCGACAGCCTGGCCGAGCTCGTGGCCGTCGCCCGCCTGGACCTCTCCCTGTGCCCCCACACAGTGACCGGCTCGGGCGGTCACCACTACTGGTTCGTCAAGCCCGCCGGCGTGTCGCTGCTCGACTCCCTGGAGGACTATCCCGGCGTGGAGTTCAAGAGCATCGGCCGTCAGGTCGTCGCGACCGGCTCCGTGCACCCCTGCGGCGTCCACTACGAGTGGGACGACCTGGCCCCGCCACTGTCGCAGATGCCGCCGCTGCCGGAGTCGCTGCTCCGGCTCATCCGCCGTCCCACCAGGGCGCACGGCGATGCCGCGGGCTTGGGCGACCTGACGCCGGAGATGCTCGCCGAGACCCTGGAGCAGCTCGACCCCGAGGACTTCCAGAACCAGGACCGCTGGCGCGACCTGATGATGGCCTGCCACCACGCCACGAACGGCGAGGGGCGGCAGGAGTTCATCGAGTGGTCCACCGGCGACGCCAAGTACCAGGACGACGCCTGGATCATCGGCCGCCGGTGGGATTCGCTGCACGCGAGTCCCACTGGCGGGCGCCGGGGTCGTCCCATCACCGTGAAGTACCTCCACAAGGTTGTGCAGGAAGCTGGCGGTGCGGTTGCGCGCACCGCCCCCGAGGACGACTTCGAGGTCTGGGAGGATACGGCCGACCTCGGCCGGGGCGTGGACGACGACCTTTTGCGCGCCGAGCCGAAGACCGTCACCGGCTCTGTTGACGCCATCGTCGAGGAGCTAAACGCCAAGCATTACGTCGTGCAGGATAGTGGATTCCAGGTTTTCACCGAGGAAGCCGACCCAATATTCGACGGCCGCGTCCGCTATCAGCGCTTGTCCAGGAGCGACTTCCGCTACGCCTATGAGAACCAACTCGTCGAGGTAAACAACAAGTTGGTGAGCAAGGCCGACGTCTGGCTGAAGAGCTCGCATCGTCGCGCCTACAAGGGCGTCATCTTCGACCCGGCGCTCGAGCGCGAGCACGAGGGCTGGCTCAACATGTGGAAGGGCTGGGCCCTCGATCAGAAGCCCGGCGACTGGTCGTTGCTGGACTCCCTGATCCGCGAGGTGTTGACCGACGGTGACGCTGCGTCCTATGAGTACGTGCTCAATTGGATGGCGTTCATGTTCCAGCACCCCGAGAAGGTCGCAGAGGTCGCGATCGCATTCAAGGGCATGAAGGGCACTGGCAAGGGCACTTTGGGCCGCGCGCTGTTCAAGCTGGCCGGTGCTAGTGGACTCCACGTCAGCTCGCCGGGACACCTGGTCGGCCGGTTCAACTCGCACCTGCAGAACTGCGTGTGCCTGTTCGCCGACGAGGCGTTCTGGGCCGGGGACAAGGCAGGTGAGGCCGTGCTCAAGCAGCTTGTGACTGAGCCGACGCTGACCTACGAGGGCAAGGGCCGCGACGCCGTGACGGGCCGGAACCACGTGCACATCATCATGGCTTCCAACAACGACTGGGTCGTCCCGGCTGGAATGGATGGGGAACGCAGGTTCGCGGTGTTCAACGTCAACGAGCGCCGCCGCGGGGACCGGGTGTACTTCCTCGCTCTGAACCGCCAGCTCGACGAGGGCGGGCTCGCCGGCCTGCTGCACGACATGCTGAGGCGGGACATCCGCGACTGGCACCCGCGCGACAGCGTGCCGCGCACCGAGGCCCTGGTCGAGCAGATCGAGCGGAGCCAGGGCCCCGAGGAGTCGTGGTGGGACGGGCTGCTCGACTCGGGCTGTCTGCCGAACTTCCTCTCGGATGAGGCCTGGCATTCGACCGCTGTTGAGGTGGACAGGGACGAGCTCCACTCCGACTACGTGGCCCACGCGAAGATGCTCGGTGCGCGGCCGACCGACAAGAAGGGCTTCGCGATGAGGCTCAAGCGCAAGGCGGGCTGGAAGGATCGGCAGGTCTCGCTCGAAGACGGGCGCAGGGTGTGGCGGTGGGTGCTCCCCCGCCTCGACGACGCTCGGGCCACCTGGGCCAGGGCCACTGGCCGCGGCATTTAGCTCGGCTGAGAGCGCATAATCGGCCACGGACTCGGACATTGCGGCCGCCCCATCGAAATGATTGGGCGGCCGTTTTTTCTCTGCGGATCATGGTCTTGCCGTACGCGGGCACGGACGATCGAACTCTCATGCGTCGTCCGCGTTCGTCCAGATAACGAGCCGGAACTAAATGCCCAAATGCTAAATGGCCCGAGCCGGCCTTTAGCATTTGGGCATTTAGCTTTGGGAGGGGCTTTCTTGTCTGATCATATTTATTGTCTGTGAAGGCTGTGAAGAATATGGAAAGACAATGAAAACAATACCTTTAGTCGCACGGACATGCCGCGGCAGCACGGACGGCAGTCCGTGACGGCCTGACCCCGCATCGGCGTGGCCAGAGCCTGGCCGACCGTGGCGGGCTTGGCGACCGATGGGGGGAAGATGTCGGACTTCCGCCCGACCCTGCTCGTCTTGTCCTTCGCGCGCGAGCCGAATGCCAGGCCGAACTTGCCCCCTGATCGTCAGGCAGTGCACCCGCTCCCTATATGCCCTTGATCTGCATGGGAGAACAGTGGCTCCTTGCTTGCGCCTGACACGACACGATCACGCCGTAAGCCATTTTTGGAGACGGCGGCATGATTCCCAACATCTTCACGCCCGAGCGGCGCGAACTGTTCTTCCAGGTCTTGGAAGACACCTGCTCGCCCAAGCAGGCGGCGCTCGCTGCGGGCATCAGCAGGCAGACGGCGTTCTACCACAAGGCCAACGATCCCGAGTTCCGCAGCCGCTGGGACAAAGCCCTTGAGGTCGCACTCGACGCGCTGCTGGAGGAGGCATACCGGCGCGCGGCCCTGGGCTATGAAGAACCGGTGATTCACGGTGGCAGACTCTCCACGGTTATCGATCCCGAGAGCGGCGAGGAACGTCCCCTCACCGTTCGCAAGCACAGCGACCGACTGCTGGAGGTGTTGCTGAAGTTTCGTTACGGAGACCAGATGGCCGACAGGCTCAAGGTCAAGGTGGACTCGGTGGGCCTCGATGCCGACGCGCTGCTGAGGATGCCGAGCGAAGAGCGGGCGCAGCTCACTGCACTGCTGGCGAAGTACCAGGCCAACAAGTCGGAGGAGGAAGACGATGGCGAGGACTGAAAGATTGACCGTGGCTGAGGTTCTAGAACGAGCTGAGATGATCGACCGCAACCTGGACGTCTGGGAATGCACCGCGCCCGACGTCGTCCGCGACTTGGGCGGGCGCGATGCTTTGCCTCATCTGAGCGAAATGACCTGCATCGGTCCCGTGCCACGGCTCGACCAGGAGACCTGGGAGCGTGCCAGCCTGGAGTATGAATGCCGGCGGAATAGCCCTCGTGAGTGATGCTCTGATACCGAATCGGGGCGCCAAGTAGAGCTGAACCCAAGGGGCGCAAGGTTCCGCACCTGCGGCTGACGGAGGGTGAACATGGCTGGAACAGGCTCGATGATCGATGGCATGCGCCTCCAGTGCACCGCGACACATTGCAAGCATCCGGTCGCGCATAGGCGCGTGACCACCCCGGCTGGGGGATGCGCTCGTTACTTGCGACCGGAGGAGACCAACCTCAGAGGAGCCAACGAGCATGAAGATCGAACTCACCAACATCCCACTACTGAGTCCGCAGCAGATCGGCGAACTCGCCTCCGCCCTGGATACCCTCCACGGCCGTGTTCTCAAGACCATCGAGCGCCTGCAGAAGGATGTCGCAGCCCGTAAGGCTGAGATTGCGAGCCGCTGGAAGGCCGCCGGCATTGGGGAGGCGGATCGTGCCCGCTTCGCGGAGTCCGAAACCCTGGCCGCCATCCGCCAGATCAAGGACAACTCCCGCGCCGAGTTGGACCGCCTGTTCAAGGAGGCCGGGCCATCCCATTCGAAACTCATCGCGCAACGCCCGTACTACGACAGCCCGGTCAAAGTGCTGTCCCGCGTCGCCTTGGGCGATGCCCGCCGTACTGCTTACCTACAACAGCTTGCTCATGCGGGAGCCGCCGAGTTGGGCCACATGGCCCAGGTTGCCGTGGGTACCAAGAACGAGGCTCTTGCCGCTGCTGTCCTCTCTCTGCTCGACGCGATGCCGACGAAGGATCGTCCCGTAAGCCCGCAGGCGTTGGCCTCGGCCATGCTGCTCGATGATTTCAGGAAGGTGCACGAGTATCTGAAGATCGGCGACGCCCGCCTCCAGGGCATCGTGCTTGCCGTGCGCGCCTGGGAGCAAGGCAGGTCCAACGGATACGACACCGTGGCCCTGGCGATGCGGACACAGGCTATCGATGCTCAGGTGCTCCAGGAGCTGAAACATGGTGACTAGACAGAATGAATACGGGCCGCAGGATCCGGTATCAATCGCCTTAGTGGGCGTTGCAATCGTTCTGCGCACTGGCACCTGTTTGCTGGAGGCCTTGGCCGACCATGCTGCTCGGGTCGGCGTCCCGTTCGGTTCTGAGCCGTTCGACGAGGCCGCCGAGCTGACCGGCTTGCCGTACTGCCGGCAGTTGGACCTGTACGTGGACCGTGCCACCAAGTGCAAGGCCGACGCATTGCCCTTCAATCTGGCTCACCTGGCCTTCGTGTCCTAGCAGGTGTTGCTAGGCTGTGTTCGAGGGGACCGTCCATTCGGGCGGCCCCTTCATTTTCATAGGCTTGGCAGCCCAGAACGGCTAATTTGAAATTGGAATGCCTTCAATTGCGATAGCCCAGCGCAACCAAGTTTATGGATCGCCTAACCCCAGAGGCCCGCAGTCGCCTGATGTCCCAAATCAAGGGGCAAGACACGAAGCCTGAGATGGCGGTGCGGTTATACCTGCATGCCCGAGGACTACGGTACCGGCTCCATGATCGCAGGTTGGTCGGAAAGCCTGATCTGGTTTTCAAGTCCCGTAAGGTAGTGGTTTTTGTTCACGGCTGCTTCTGGCATGGGCACCCAGGTTGCAGGAAGGCGCGTGTTCCTAAGACCCGTGAGGCGTTCTGGCGGAACAAAATCGAGACGAACTCCGCGCGCGATAGGCGTTCAATCCGGCAACTTAGAGCGTTGGGTTGGCACGTCTTCGTCGTGTGGGAATGTCGCATCAGCGAACGGAGGCTCGCTCAACTATACCGGCAGATTGTGGGAGTCAAGTAGTTGCCCCGCTCCCTTACTCGGCACGTCACGACACGATGCACCTACGACCCGTACTTGTAGGAGAGCGCCATGGGCCTTGTCGAAATGTGTATGTAGGACGTGCTGACCCAGCACAATGAACCTTCGATGTACCGCCTGGCCCCATGGGCTTTGCGACTCGATGCCAGATGACCGAACGAATCGTCGCCGTGGTTAAAGCCCAAACATCGACTTTGCTTTGCTCCGGCAGATTGAACGATCTGAGGCTCTCGAGCAGCAAATAGAGCCGCGGACTGACGTTGGCCGAAGCCATGGAAGAGACACTGAAGATCATGCGGGCTTTGGCATGGGGCGCTCGTCGGGCGGCGCTTGCTTGAGCCTGCGAGCTATCGGAATCAACGATCGTGACCATGGTCATCCCCAGCGCTAAGGCTACCAACAGGCCCGTCCTGTGGCACGTCGGAAGCCCGCGCTCGCCCCACTGACCGATTGGAGGCCTCGGTTGAGTGGTGTCTAAGCCGTGTTGTGGAGCAGATGCCAAAGATTCATCCCCTTCTTTTCATGTCGTCGCGTGGTTGGACGTGTCGATGGTCAGTCAGACGCTCCTGTGGGAAAATGCTGATAAGGAGTCTATTCATCCTTATGGGGCGTTTGGAATCAAATAAATACGACATTATTGCTATGCGGCTGAAGAGTTCTTGTTAGAAGTTCTGGGCGTTTGTGATTTCTTGCAAAAAGAAAGTCAACCAAATTAGCAATAGAGAAAAGAGAATGCTTGAAGATAATTTTTTTAATTTAGGCGACGGCCTTGGCGGAATTCGATCACTGAGAACGCAGGCTAAAATTAAATTGGAAGATCTGGCTAACTCAGCCAGAGTCTCGTTGAACACTTTAAAGAAGATTGAGCGAGGCCTTGGGGGGATCTCTCCGGATGTCGCGACCCGCCTCGGAGCGGCCCTGGGTGTTTCTGATTCTTTAGTTCAATCTGTACATAAGGCTTTTTTGGAAACTGCAACGCCTGGTGAGGGCTATGTAACAAGTAAGGCAGGCAATGTAGATGTAACCTATCCGGCGCAGCCTTTAGAGAGAAATGAGGTCCGGCGTCGCGTTCTCGACATATTTTGTGGTGCTGGGGGGTTGTCTTATGGTTTTGAGCAAACCGGAAGGTTTGTCACTGTAGGCGGAATTGATCTGTTGCAGGATCGGATTGATACGTTCACGGCCAACCATAAACATGCTGTTGGTATTGCTGGAGATATACGGAAGATTGATCCAGAAACTATCGAGGAGTTAATTGGTGGGGTTGATGTGCTTGCGGGTGGCCCTCCTTGCCAAGGTTTTTCCTCTATTCGCCCATTTCGAAATCTAACTGAGAGCGACCCGAGAAACAATCTGGTTGAGCATTACGTTCTGATACTTTCCCATTTAAAGCCGAGGTGGTTTGTTTTTGAGAATGTTGTGGGCCTGCTCACCCACGAAAAAGGAGGGAAGCTAGAGGCAATTTTGGAAGCCTTCTCTGAAATCGGGTATAAGACAAGTTGGCGCGTGATGAACGCGGCGTCTTATGGAGTCCCTCAAAGCAGAGAGCGGATTGTTATTGTTGGGAACAGAATAGGCAAGGACTTTTTGTGGCCAAAACCTAGTCATCATTATGAGTACAGAAGCATGGCTGGGAGGCGGCATGAAACAATTCACACAAAAATGGATCTATTCAGCCAAGAGGAACTGCGGCCTGCGGTAACTCTGATGGATGCAATTGGCGATCTTCCGCCTGTTGAATCGGGGCAGGAAGCGACTAGCTACAGTTCAAGTGAGCCTAAAACAGAGTATCAATCATTCATTAGAGGTGGAGCCCTGAAGCTCACCTGGCACCGTGCTACAAAACATTCACCAAAAATGCTTGAAATAATAAAGCATGCAGGAAGCTCAATACACGATCTTCCGCCGGGGATGGTTACTAGTGGATTTAGCTCTTGTTACAGTCGGCTTGATGCTGATCGCCCAAGCAACACAATAACTGTTAACTTTGTTCACCCTTCTTCCAATAGGTGTATACACCCATTTCAGAATAGGGCGTTAACTCCAAGAGAGGGGGCGAGAATTCAAAGCTTCCCAGATAGCTTTGAATTCAAAGGAAGCGCTGCCCAGATCGTCAAGCAGATTGGAAACGCGGTTCCCCCTCTCTTGGGGGCGGTTATCGCCAGGTCCATTGCTGAACAGGATGAGGCTTAAGATATCCCTCTGGCAAGCGGGCACCGAGTTCTGTCGAAGTAGACGGCTTTCAAATTGCTCATGCCCGCTGCATTAATGACGGCAGTCTTTCCAGAGTCGCCCTCGGTGTTGCTGAAGTTGAAATGAGCATCTTCGAGGTGCCCGACTCGAACTTCCCATATCCAAGGTACAATCCCACGATTCTCTTTGCCTCTTGTATAAGCTCCGTGTTCATTGACCAACACATAGCGGACAGTTATGTGTGGGCCGGGTTTCACCAAATGCCCTTTTGGTTTGTTTGATTCTAGTGCAACTTTAATCTCGACGTCTGTCGCACTTGGGTGATTGGCAAGAAGATCGGGGTAAGTGTGAGGTGCATTTGGAACATAAAGCCCATTAGATGATCTGCACACCCCTGTCCTGAACAAGTTACCGATAATGGCTGAGAGGTTTGCCAGTTCAACGAGGCCGGACAATCTTGCGTCGGCGCCCGATATTAACTGAGAGTCAATCGAGTCCAGTATCTCATGTGTGTACTCAACCGCCCCTCCAATAATCTGAGGGCTAAGTCCGTATGCGTAAAGGGATGGGTCTTGATTTAGCGCGGATGTAGGCAGAGTTCTCATTCTTTTCCCTGAGCGAACCGTTACGTTCCAGTGGGTGACTACCACCCTACTTGGCTTGAGTCCTAATGTTATTCGCCCAGCATCACGGTCGTCCAGGCAGCCCGCCCTTTCTGCGCAAGATCCCAAACTCCTGAGCGAAGCCCCTCGGCGCCGCACGATGCAGAGCGCTGAAGTGGTGGAGCCCAGCTTGTTGTCAGGCTGTGAAAAAAAAAGCCACCCGTTGAGGTGGCCCTTTGGATTCAGTAGCTTAGTTGCCAAAAGCAGCTATTGGGGGATCAGGCGGCGTCCATTGTCGCCGTGGCCGCCTTGTGCGCGCTGTAGACCTTTAGCGCATGCTCCCAGACAGTCTCGGCCAGTGCACGTGCGTCAGCGCGGGACTTGCCCTCAACCTTGCGCAGCCGTGCGGCCAGCGCCTTGATCGGCCAGCTCTCTCCAAAGGCCTGATAGAGCCAAGCGTAGCTCTGGTAGACAGGGTCAATGTCGTAGCAGTCAGTCGCGGCGATAGTCATACCGAGGTCCTTCTCGACGGCCCGTTTCAAAATGTCGCCCCACTCGTCATAGCCGCCATCCTCGGTGCGGTCGTCGTGAGCAATAGCCATCCAGGCGGATACCACGCGCAGTGGCCCATGGCCGTCATAATCCTTTGACATGAGGCCGTTCCACACATACCCCAGCGTCGTATCCAGTAGTGAGGCAATCCCGCCCCCCTTGAATCCGGGATGGTATGTGTCGGCAAAGCTGCTGGTAATCGTTTCGTACGAGGGAAGCATCTCTTTTTCCTTTCCAAAATGGTGGGTGAATGCAGGGTCGTCACCCCGCGTATCGCCGCGATGGAAAGGAGTATGGGGACACGTCAATAGGAAAAATATCATCATTTGCTGGCGTTCATTCGTCTGCCAGAGATGTTCGTGCGAGTCCATAAACGAATGGGGCAGCCCCTGGCCGCCCCTCGAACACGTCGAAAGTGCCGACGCATTACCGACAGTACGTCTTGCCCAGCTCGACGAATTTCCCGGTGCGGGAAACCTTCACGATATCGATGATCTTGACGAGGCTCGGCTTCAGTCCGTGATCGTCCGCGACGGAGCAGATGTACTCGGCGAAGCCGTCGCGGCTGCTGCCGTCGTCGATGACGCCGACGTACAGGTTCCTGTCCGTCATCCAGACCGCGTCCTTCACCTTGGGCTCCTCGCCGCTCTTAACCAGGTAGGTGATGAAGTCGTTTTGCGCCTGATTCGGTTTTGCCGTGGCCAGGGCAGGCGCAGTGAGAGCGGCTGCGAGAATGATCGTGATGAGTCGCATCGGGGTACCTTCCATGAGGGTTGAAGAATGCCAAATAGTCCATTTTGGACTATTCCGAAGCGGACTTTACCGTGCGGTGAACTTCCGGTCACCGCACCACGATGGCAAATTCGACCCACAATGCCGACTACCAACTGCTGCTTGCGGTCCTGCGGGCCGTCCGGAAGCGGCTGGGCGTCTCCCAGGTTGAGTTGGCCGAGCGGCTTGGTAACACGCAGACCTTCGTATCGAAGTGCGAGCGAGGAGAGCGCCGTGTCGATGCTGTCGAGCTGGTGGAATTCGCAGAGGCCCTAGGCATCCCTCCGCTTGAGCTAATGGGGGAGTTTCTAGAGAGACGAAGGGCCGGTCCCTCACCCAAGTCGAGGAAGGTCGCTAAGCATCAAAAGCCTTAGCGTGTCGATTTCGTGTTTAGCACAGCCCAGAAACGAAAAAGGCCCACCGCAAGGTGAGCCTAAGTCGTTGTTTTATATGGTGCCGGCACCAGGAATCGAACCCGGGACCTACTGATTACAAGGCCCACATTATACTTTCCAGTTGGACACAGGTGTACTTTTAAGGACGGAAAATTCCTTTGTTAATCAGTGGCTCAGGCACATCATTAGTCCGTACCTGTTCGCTTATGTGTGTCAGTGACCAGGCTCTATACAGACACGGTATAGACACGGGAGATACGGCATCATGGCCAGCACCACCATCGTAGGGGGCGAGAAAAAGAAAACCGAGATCATCCTCAACAACCTGCTAATCAAAGCCGCGTGCGCTAAGGCCAAGAAGTCCAAAAAGGATGTGTGGCTGACTGAAGCAGGCGGCCGGGGCGAAGGCCGCCTGCGTCTGCGCGCGTTCCCGAACGGCGAGCACGCCTTCTATTACAGGTATTCCCTGGACGGGGTGCAAAAGCAGCTGCGCATCAATAAGAAGGGCCTGGACGAAGCCAGAGACGAAGCCAGGGACCTGACAGACCTGTATCGAGCTGGCCACCGCGATCTGCACGGCTACCTGGCGCAGACCCGCGTCATCGAGGATGCTGCCCGCGAGGCCGCCGCCCGCGAGCTGGAAGCCAAAGCGCGGCAGGGCACCCTGGCACAGCTGCTCGCCGACTACATCGCCGACCTTGATCGGCGTGGCAAGAGTAGCGTGAAGGACGTGCGCGGCGCCTTCCGGCTGGATGTGCTGACAGCTTTCCCTTCCACGGTAGCCAAGCCGGCCAAGGAGATAACCAGCAGTGACATTACCCGCATGCTGCGGCACTGCCTTACCCGCCCGGTGGCGAGCAAAGGCCGAGGCAAGAGACTTACACCGGCTAGCGCCAGCAATAACAAGTTGCGCCAGGCGAGCAAGTTGCGCGCCTACCTGCACGCCGCATTCGGCTTCGGTCTGACCGCCGACAACGATGCGCTGCGCGCCGACGGCGAAGTGTTGTTTGGTCTGAGCTTCAACCCGGTAGCCAATACCAAAACCATCGAAGGGGCCGACCGGGCGGAAACCTGGGCGCTAACCAAGGCTGAGCTGAAAGAGGTGCTGTCGGCCGTTGAGACGCTGCCCGAGCGGCGGCGCGCCATCGCCAGGGCAATGCTGTATCTCGCCGGCCAGCGGGTGGAAATGCTCTGCCGCGTGACCTGGCCGGACCTGTTCGATGATGGCGAGCATGGCGCTGTGATGAGGCTAGTGGACATGAAGGGGGGCAAAGGCACCCCGCCGCGGGAACACCTGTTGCCGATGACCGAGCGCCTGGCCGAAATCATGGCGCCGCTGTTGGCCCTGCGAGGAAGCGACGCGCCAGGTCCCTTCACCTTGAGCGGCAAAAGCCCGGCCACTAGCGGTACGTTACAGAAGGTGTTCGCCGAGCTGGGTGATCAGCTCTCGGCAGAAGGCAAGACGCGCCGCTTCACATGGCGCCACCTGCGCGCCACCGTCGAAACTCATCTGGCGAGCCTCGGGGTGAATCAGGAGCGGCGGGCCTGGCTGTTGTCGCACGGTCGGTCTGGCGTGCAGGCCAAGCATTATGACCGCTACAGCTACTTGCCGGAGAAACGCCAGGACCTGGACAAGTGGGCACGGTATCTGGACCAGCTTGCGGGTATCGAAGCCGACAACGTTGTCCGACTGCACGCGGGGGCTGAGCAATGAGCCCCCTCGCCACCCGACTGAAGGCCCTGAGCAAGGCACTGGAGCGAGGCAAGGAACTGCCCCCCGAGGTGCTGGAGCGGCTGGAGGCATGCCTTGACGAAATCGACATTGTGCTACCGCCCGCCCGCCGTGGTCGGCCCAAGCAGCCAGAGCTGTCGATACTGCCCTGGTTTGTCGATTTGTCTAAGAAGCTAGGGATGAAGACCGACAAGGTGGTGCTGCAACGGTTACTTGGGCGCACGGGGCGGGGCAACCTCAAGACCCTTCAAAACAAGCTCGCCCAGGCGCGCAAGCTGCGCCACTAGCCGTCTGTCATCCCGAAAAATCTAAGGAATTTTTTCGGGATTCGCTTCGGCGCATAAGTATCCCCATGGTTGGGTAAACATGAGGAGAAATATCCATGAGCAGCACAATCAACCTTGCAGACCTGCAGCAGGCCGTCACGGCGGCTGTTCAAGGCTTGTTGGCGCCGCAGCTTTACCGGCCGAACGAAGCCGCTGCCGCGCTGGGGCTCAGCCGCGCAAAAGTCTACGAGCTGATGAAACGCGGCCAGCTCGCTTTTGTGGTCATCGACAGCGACCGGCGCATTCCCGCGAGCGAAGTGCGCCGCTTGGTTGCCGAAGGCGTGCCGGGCAAGGAGGCGTGACCATGAACGCGATATTTATTACAGAGCATGCGGCCATCGCGCGCGTCAACCGCAAATTGCATCACCAAGAAATGATGCTGCGTACAACTCGGAGCGCCCGCGCCTACTTGGAACTGGGGCGTCATTACTTGGTGGATTGGCGCACAAACTTCGTTGTGGAAACCCACTGTGATCTTGAATCGCTCGCGAGGGAGTTGGGTGTACTGGCCGATTGGGAGTCCATCCGCCAGGCAGGAGAAGGCGCGGCTGAGGGGGTGTGATGCCATGGCGCGGGCAAAGAAAAGCCCCCTGGCCGATGGCGCGGCTCAGGGGGCTTGCGGGAGCAATGCACAAGCTCAGCGTAGTCCTACCAGCGGTGCTGGGCAAGCGCCAGCCGATGCTTCGCGCGACGACCTGATCAGCGCCTACCTCGCCGCAGGCCTGCCGCTGGTGCCGATCCCGGCCGGGCAGAAAGGGCCGACTGCAACAGGCTGGAACCTGCCAGAGAACTGCATCAACACGCCCGCTCAGGCGGCCAGGTTGAACGGTAACTGCAACATCGGCCTGGCCCATGCCTACGGCGATCCACCTACAGGCGCCCTCGATATCGATGACGTGGAGAAGGCGCGCGCCTGGCTCGCAGACCGCGGCATCGATCTGGGCACCCTGTTGGCGGCTTCTGATGCCGTGCGTATCATCGGCCGCGAGGAGCGCGCCAAATTGCTCTTTCGCCTGCCGGCGGTGATGCCGGGAAAAAAGGTCAAGGCCGGCGGCAAGGACATAATCGACTTCCGCTGTGCCAGCCAGGGTGGCCTGACGGTGCAAGATGTTTTACCGCCTTCCGTTCACCCGGATACTGGCCTGCCCTATCGGCTGTCTGGCGACATTTCCAAGATTCCACCCATCCCGCCCGAACTGTTGCGCATCTGGCGCGAACTGATAGACGCCCAGCCAGCCAAGACCACAGTCGGTAGTGACGACAGCGGCCTGCCGCCGCGCTTCGTCGAGCTGCTGAAAGGAGACGACGATCTACGCCGGCGCTGGGAAGGCAACACGGATGGGCTGGGCGACCCAAGCCGGAACGGCCTGGACATGTCGCTCACTTCGTTGCTGGTGCGGCGCGGTTTCAATGATGTGGAAATCACGCGGATACACCGCGCTTTCCCGCACGGCAAGGTCGTGCAGGACGGCCGGGGCGATGACTACATCCGGCCGATGCTCGAAAAATGCAGGGCGGATCGTTGCCTGTCACGTACCGAGCCCTGGACGACCGCGCACCGCATGCTCGCCGAACGCTTCACCAGTGACTCGGGAACCAGTCTACTGCGGCACTGGAACGGCGACTTCTACGGCTACCACGACGGGGTTTACCGGCAGCTCGACGACGACGATATGAAGGCCAGGGTCTGGCACTACCTGGGCGGCGCGCGCTGCGCCACCGGCAAGAAGAAAAAAACCGAGCCATACAAACCGAACCGCGCCCGCGCTGGCGATGTGCTGGGCGGCCTGGAAGCTGCCGCGCACCTCGATAGCCAATACGCGATGCCCTGTTGGCTAGATGGCGCCACTGGCGACGATCCTAACGACCTGCTGGTCATGGCTAACGGCACGTTGCACATGCCGAGCCGCACCCTGCGCCCGCACGATCCACGGCTGTTCACGTCCACGGGCCTGCCCTTTCCCTACGCGCCGGATGCAGCCCCGCCTGTGGCTTGGCTGCGGTTTTTGGAATCGGTGTGGGGTGACGACCGCGAGAGCATCGAGACTTTGCAGGAATTCTTCGGGTACTGCCTGACCGCTGATTGCAGCCAGCAAAAAATACTCCTCATCGTCGGACCCAAGCGCAGCGGCAAGGGCACCATCGCCCGTGTGTTGCGCGGTGTGATAGGCGAGGCGAACTGCGCAGGGCCTACCCTGGCCAGCCTGGCCACCAACTTCGGCCTGCAGCCGCTGATCGGCAAACGGGTCGCCATCGTCTCCGACGCGCGCCTGGGTGGGTGTACCGACAAGCACGCGCTGACAGAGCGTTTGTGCTCGGTCAGCGGCGAGGATGCCCTGACCATCGACCGGAAATACGTCGAGCCCTGGACGGGGACGCTGGGGGTGCGCCTGGTCATCTGCACCAACGAATTGCCGAAGATCGTCGATGACAGCAACGCGCTGAGCAGCCGCTTCGTCGTGCTGCGCATGGTGCGGTCGTTTCTCGGCGAGGAAGACCTGGGCCTGGCGGATCGGCTGCTGAAAGAGTTGCCGGCGATCCTCAACACGTCGCTTGAGGGCCTGGCACGGCTGAAGGCGCGCGGCGCATTCCGGCAGCCAGCCTCGGCGCTGGAGCTGGTGCAGGAACTGGAAAACCTGGCTTCGCCCGTCGCTGCGTTCCTGCGTGACAGATGTGTGGTGAGCCCCGGAGCGCAAGTCGAGTGCGAGCGCCTATTTGGCGCCTGGAAATTCTACTGTGCCGGCCAGGGTCGGCACCACATGGGGACCAGCGCGTCTTTCGGCGCTTCGTTGCGTGCTGCGCTGCCACAGCTGGAGCGCTGCCGCAGCGGCACAAGGGATAGCCGCGTATGGGTGTACAAGGGCGTAGCGCTGGCCACCGGCATGGCCACAGTGGCGGACCTGGCGGCTGCCAAGGCGCGTTTACTGTGATCGGTGTCCTAGCGTGTCCTAGGGTTTACCCATTGCAGTGTGTATTTTTCAGAAAATGAAAATATAGAGATAACAATGGTATTCGCCTAGGACACGCTAGGACACGGGCCGGGCCGCCGATTTGTGAGAGGTAGCAGTCATGAAAAAGGCAACGTTGCTCGCGCCGCGCAATTCGGCCCGCGAGATACTTTCCGACAGTGACGCACAGCGGATGTTGGACAGCGGCAGCTGGGTAATCGCCACCGTGCCCAAGAAGCCTACCGCTGGTGCCGTCAACCAACGCAATTACATGCGTCGCCGCCTCGAAGATGGTTACAGGAAACTCGAAGTGCTGTTGCCGGAACATGTTCACGGCGCGCTGTATGCGAGGCGCCTGGAAGGTGAATCCCTGGCGGAATTGCTTGAGCGCCTGTTGGCGGAAACACCTGATGACAGTGCCGACAAAAGCCAGGTGGGCGGACACAAATAGAAAACCAGCGTGATGCCTGATCCTCTGTGCCGGCGCGCTTCACCAGTCGTCAGAGCGCCGAAAAGGCACATCAGAGGATTTTGAATCAGTTGATTTAGCGCACAGAAATGCAGCTTGCAGCTGATTGTTTATGGCAATACGGCGATATCGTGTCTGTTTCGCACCTGTTGAGCCCCCGGATCGCTCTTCCAGGCACCCTATACGAGAGCCCAGCCATGGCACTGGAAGCGCCGCCACAGGGCGCGCAGGAGGTCAAAATGAACGAACTACACGCCCTGGTCGACCGCGCCCTGGTCGGCGACAAGGAAGCGCTCAGCCAGGCTGTTGAGCTGGCCGAGGCCCTGGCCTTGGAACAGGCCCTGGCCGGCGCACCTGCTGGCCTTCGCGCCGAGGCCCTGGCCGGCCTGAAAGCGTTGTGGAAGGCGCGGCGCGCTAGGGCGAAGCGGCAGCGCGCTACCGCAGAGTCCAACAGGCGCCGTGGTGCCGATCACCAGGCCAAGATCGACAACGTTCTGGGGCCTTTGGCGCTGCACGACAAAGCCTCCCGCGACTTGACCGGCATCGTTCACCGCGCGCTCAAAAAGTATAAGCGCGAGCTGAAAAAGAAGACCGGTCTTCGCAAAGTGCCGTGCCAGACAGCTATCAGGCGAAGAATTAAAAAGAATACCAGTACTGGCGTTCCTGTTAATTAAAGGGCCGTTCGTTTACAACTTACAGCGCTGGTCGATACTTCGAGCATAACTGTTCAGGAGTATCCATCGCATGTCATCGCCAGCCGTCGAGCTCAAAGAAGAAACCCCGCCGCAGAAGCCCGCCAAGGCGCTGCCCCGCAGTGCGGCAAAGTTGCGCGAGTCCACCAACAACAGCTGGCGAGTCGTCGCCCCTCGTGGTACTTCGCGGGAGCGCCTGCAACATCCGGACTTCTGGTCGGTTGTTGGTGATCTTTTCATCAACTTCGACAAGGTCCATGTTGTCTTCGAAGATCGCTCGGCCTACTGCGAGTTGCTTGTCATGGATTGCGGTAGGGGCTACGCGAACGTGATCGAACTTGCCTGGCACCCGCTGCCGCCGCTGCTCATCTGCAACAACGACTTGCCGCCGAATCACGAAATTATCCATCTGGGGCCGGATGATCTTTACGCAGTCCGTCGTTGCAGCGACGGAATACTACTAGGTAAGGGTTTTCGGTCTCGCGATGACGCGCTCGCATTCCTCATGGACCATGCCACTCTGCGGTAATACGAAATGGACGAAGCGAAGGTTTATGCCCATCTGCAGAAGATCGCCGTGCAATTCAACGCATGGCGCGGAAGGCTGCCTGCGCTTATTGAGTTTCTGCGATTTTCGATGGGGGCAGATGCACCCGAGACAGCTGCGCTTGACCACTTCCTGCGAAAAGAGTCGACGCAGCGCGAGTTGGTAAAATTCGAAGTAGCATTGTGGCGCGGCCCTGATAAAAGTTACCGCCTGATAAGCCTAGCAGTAACAGGCGATCCGGAAGTAGCGCGCCGCCGCTTGGCGCACAAACCAACGTCGGCAACTCAATGCAGTTGGTGTCATCAAGATGAAAAGTCGTTCGCCCCTGTGGCGCTAAGGCCGGAACTCAATATTTTCAGAAATCCCGTGCCTTGTCGCTTTCTGCACCCGCAGTGTGCTCATTCCTGGGAATTAATGCGGCGCATGGTAGAGCGCGATGATTTAACAGCGAGGAACAATTAAATGTCCAGTCTCGATAGCGCTATTTACGATGCCCTGCTTACCGCTGTGCATCAATCCGAGTCCGGTGAACTTCACGGCGACATTGATTTCTTCGCTGATGTGGTGGCGCATGAATATGATGCCGTAACGCCAGACCGATTTAAAGATTACCTGCTGATGCGCGGGTTGGAATGGCTGGTGTCCGGCACCGAGCTTGAGTTCTTCAGGTCGATGAGCGGCGAACTGAATGTCGTCGATAAAGCCACCCTGATTCTGGATGATTGACCATGGCCAATGACCTCGACTTGTATTCCTCAGGCGGCCTGGAGCCCTACAGCCACCACGATCAGCCGCTGGTACCGACTGCCGGCGACTGGGGCGCAGAGCACGACCTTCTGACCGACCACGCCCCGATGCCAGCACTGCAGCCTGATGCCGCCCAGGCCCAGCACCTTGGCCAGCTGGGCGCGGTGTTCATGGGTGACTTTTCCCAACTCGGCCACGATCAACGGCATATTCGCCTGGCCATTGATTGGTTTATGCAGGCGGTCAATAACCCGCCGCGCCAAGAACGTAAAAGGCACAATTACAACCTGTTCGAACATGAAGGCGATCCTGTATTTCACGCCTTCGCGAACTTCGCCCATGACCACGGCTTTCCTGCGCGATTTATTCAGAATGCCTGTTGGTGGGTGTCCGAATTCATGCGACGGATTGACGGCAGCGCGGCGCCCACATCGCCAGGCCACGGAAGGTCGCCGTCTCTTTCTTCTGCGAAGGCATATGAGGCTTCGCTTTCCGATGCCGAATTTAACCAGCTGCATGATATCAACGTGCACGCCGCCGCAAGAACGGAATCCACCCTGCGCCAACGCTGGGGCCAATCCTACGACCGCAATATTGCCGCGACTAATGAATTCCTGGCTGGACTTCCCGAGCGCGAGCGCGAGGCGTTGGATCGTTATACAACTGGCGGTGTCCATTTTATGAATTCCGTTGAAGGGATCGAGCTTCTTTTCAATCAAGCCATCGGTGGCAATAACTTGCCGCGTGGTGGAAGCCTACAGACGGAAATTCAGGCCATTGAGAATTTAATGCGCACTAACAGGCGCGCCTACAATAACGATGAAAGACTCCAGGCCCGTTACAGAACGCTGCTGGACCTGCGCGTTGGAAACTAAAAAATTAGCGCAGCTCGACCTACTTGTGATCGAAGCGCAAATTGTCGAGGCCAACCTACAGCGGCAGATTCAAGAGCTGACAAGGATCAAGGCAAACATCACGCGGCTATTAGACCGAGCCAAATTAACCTACGCTGATCGCAGCCGCCTTAGTGCGCTAATCGCCCTGGCACGCGGAGATTACCAAGATGGCACACCCGAACGTACCCAAGCCAAGTAGCCGCACATTCGCGAGCATTGTTATTTCAACCGCGGCAAATGGCGCAAGTGAAGTGGTTGATCTGACCGGATTGACACTTTCTGCGATTCAAATGTCAACGGCATGGACCTCTGCGCGAATCGGCTTTAATGTTTCTGTGGATGGTTCCACGAACTATTACCCGGTGCACGACACGGCCGGCAATCCGTTGACCTTTCCCACCTCGGCAAATCGCGTGGTGACTTTCGACCCTGCGGTTTTTTCCGGTGTGCAGCGCCTGCAGGTGGTCAGTGAAACTTCCGCGGGAGTTGCTGTAGCGCAAGCTGCTGCGCGGACTTTGCTGTTAGGTCTGAGTGAATATGTGGGGGCTGATTAAATGAGCACACTGCGAATGCTTGAACGGCGATTCATCAAACGGCAACAGGCTGAAACTGCATCTGTGCCTGTGCATTCCGATATCGCTACGGCCATCGAAACCCTGATCAGGGAAAAGGTTGCCCAGGAGCTGGAGCAGCAGCGCGAGAAGGCCCCGCCGGTGATCCGCCAGCGGGTGCCGGACTATGCCAAGGACTTCGCCAGCCCCGAGACCATCCCCAGGACGCCCGCCCAGGCCCCGCTGAAGGCCCTTCCGAGCGACTTCCATGTGGTGTTGGAGCGCGGCGAGGACCACCGTACGGTCGCCTTGACCGCCAGCGGTGGCGGCCATCAGCAGCGCTTTCTCGTCCAGCGCGACTACTACGGCAGAGCCATCGGCGTGCGCCCTGTGGAAGACGCTCACTCACCTGTGGAGGTGCCGTATGACCGCACGCCTTGAGGTTCACGACCCGCGCACCCTGCGCCCGCTCATGGAAGCCCTGGCGCGTGTCCTGGCCGAGCTGCCCAAGGCACCCCAGGCGAAGGCCAATGTGAGGATCACCTACAACGACAGCGGCGACCTGGCCAGCGTCGTCGTCGAGCTGGTGGACGACTGAGACCATGGGCGCTCGGCCTGGAACCCCCAAGCCGCCCGGTTCGGGGCGCAAGCGCGGCAGCCTCGACAAAGCTCAGCGCCAGCTGCTCACCGACAAGATGGCCGGCGACCTGATGGCCGTTTATGCCAAGCTCGGGGGGCGCAAGTGGCTCTTGGAGTTCGCGAAGGCACAGCCGGCCGAGTTCATCCGGCAGGGCCTGAGCCGCTTGTTCCCGGCGCCCCAGCGCGACCCCGATGCCGATGCCCCTGGCAGCCTTCATCAGCACCTGCACGTCAACCAGCTCAGCGATCTGGAAGCGGCCACCCGCATCGCTTTCGTCCTATCCCAGGGCGCGTACCAGACCGGTCCGTCGCCGCAGGAGAGCTGCCGCGTGCCGCAGCCCATCGAACCGGTGCCGGCCGATCCTAGGGTGAGCCTCTTGCCGCCCGCGTCAGCGGGTGACGCCCTGGACGCCGAGCGCCAGCGCTGGGCATCCGAACTCCAGCTGAGCCCCGAACAGCGCGCCGACGCGGCTGCAGTGCGCGAGACGCAGACCAGCATCGAGCACTACCGCGGCGGCTCTAGCGAACAAGGTCTTGCTCGCCGCCGGCAGTTGCTATAGTTGCTGTTGTTCTTCGTTGCTGCCGCAACCTTAGACATTGATCCGGAGAGAGAAATGCGAAATATCAATTTTCTCCTAGTGATGGTGGCTGTCTTCTCTGGGTGCGCGCTCTTTCCAGTTGATGTGCCGGTTAAGATTTATAACGTCGATACTGGGGATGTTTTTAATGCTGTGTTTAAGTGGACAGGCCGAAAAGGCGTCGTGAACACTACAACCCCAAACGGTGCTTCCTGCTCTGGAGATTATGTCACCCAAAGCGGCGCAGTATCTGGCGTGTCGCATTCTTGGGGGAGTATTTACGGGTGGGGGTATAATGATTTCGCCACCACCACGGGTAGCTATCACATTCAGCGAGGCTCAGAGCAAGGGACGGCCATCTTGCTTTGCGAAGACAAGAACGTTCTCCAGTGCGAGTACATTGTGAATGCGGGAAATACTGGCTCTGGGTATTGTCGAGACAACCAAGGTAACAGGTACAGGTTCATTTTCTAGCCGGTGATGGACTCCCGCACCGCTCCAGGCGCGACTAACTACTGTGACGCGTGAGCTTATAAAAAATCAAAAATAAGTTATTGGTTGCTTGTCTGTCTCTTATTGGCGGAGCCTTGGAGGCGCGAGGCTTCGGGAGTTTGTGCCAAGAAGTTTTCAGGTTTTTCAAGCCTCAACCCGGACTTAAGTGAGTCGGGCCATTTTTCAATAGCTTCCTGTGCTTTGAGGATTTGTTGGGCTAGTGTGTTTGACTTTTTCATTTTCTTGCATTCCGCCTTCGTCTATAGGTAGTTTAACACGAAGCTTCATCAGTAGGCGTGGAATTTCACCACCGACTATCGCTTCCTCCAGTTGAAGGTAACTATTGATGTAGCGGACTATCCTTGGTTGATCGCCGCTTGCTTCTCGCCAATCGATGGCGCGGCCTTCGCTGTCCTTTCGCGGTTCCTTGGGGTCAAAAATGTCTTGATACTGACGCGGAGCAATTCCTTGGAAGGGTTCAAAATTTACTTGGGTTGAGGAAGGCGTTGAGGCGTCTACACTAATGGAGTCTTGGTGTAACTGCTTGGCTTTGCTTTTGGGATAAGGCTCTATATAAACAACTCGCTTAATTCCACTGGCCACAATGTGGCGCGCGCACATGTGACATGGAAAGGTTGTGCAATAGAGAGTTGCACCGGCAACCGAGACGCCTAGCCGTGCAGCGGACATAAGCGCCGCCATTTCGGCATGAACACTGCGCCCAAATTCTAATAAATTCATTATCCGGCTGTTTTTAAGAATGCTTTTCTTTTCGCCTGAAATTAAGTTTTTTACTAAGTTGTTCAGGTCGCTATCTTTAATCGTGTTTGAGAGTAGTCCGCCAGAGTTTAGTCTTTCCAGTATTTCCCCCAGAACTTGTACTCGCTCATCCGCCATCGAGTCCACACCCTTGTGAAAGTCTCGCGCATCTCCCGCGTCGCCAGGCCAGTACAGATCACCTCCAGATTTTGGTACATCATTACAGCCTACTGAGATGATGTCCCCCTCCGGCTTAAATATTGCTGCGCCGACCTGTCGGTTTAAATCAGCTGATCGCAGGGCCGCCGAACGCGCATGATATATGCCATGCTCATCACGACTAGGGGTTAGGAAGATGTTACCAAATAATAATTGTAGAAAACGACCAATCTGATGATCTACTGTTGATCTATTTCTTCCATCTACAAATAAATCGGCTAATGGGAAGGCGTCTTTGACATCTTGGCCAAGTGGAGTATTTTCTTCCTGCTCATCTTTATTTATAAGAATTTCTGCTTTCGCGCGAGCATTATTGCTTTGGTTTTCCTTCCCAAATTGAGATCTGCTTATTTTTTCTGAAAGTGCAGTTACTCGTACGTCTCTAGGTGCGTAGACAGAGATTAGAAAAAAGCCCTTCCCATAAATAGCTCTCAACATCTCTATCTCTTTCGGGTGCTTTAGGGATCGTAGGATAAATGCCTGCCTCGCGGGGTCTCCGTTACTCTGCTCATCCCTGATTTGCCGTATGGATGCTAGCCCTAACATAGCAACTGCGGCCCCTTGGTTACTCTCAACTCTTAGCTTTGTTCCTTCATCCATCAATGCTTCGATGCGTTTGTCTTCGGGCAAATCGCTGTGGTCAGAGTTGAAGAATGCTTCGATTTGTTCGCTCAGTCGGACTACATGTGTTTTGTAGTTGAATCCCTTCAGCTGGCTTTTAAGTACAGTAATAACCGGTTCTAGGTTTACACCAACCGGTCCAACTAACCCAAATACAAGTTCTGGATCACACAGCGGTATCAACGCGGATGTGCGGGTTGATTTTTGAAGGGACTCTTCTTTCGCTGGCCCAGATTTGGGCTTTCCCGTGGGCGTTCTGACGTTCCTAGCCTTTGCCATACCGAATCCTTCTGGCCAAACGGATATGCGCGTATGCACACGCCCCCAATGCTTAGCTCCTTACTAGATTCCGAAGGGCAAAGCATCGGTTTCGTTAATCAGACCTTAGCTGAACGCTGCAGGAATAGCATTTTTTTGTAGCTCATGCGCTGCCAATGCCATAGGCCATCGTGAGTCTTGGGATGGGGCCGGTACTCCGGGGTGGCCACTCGTTCGTGCCTTATAGACACCAAACAGGTACGGAAGCCCCCAGAAACGAAAAAGGCCCACCACAGGGTGAGCCTAAGTCATTGATTTAGATGGTGCCGGCACCAGGAGTCGAA
Organism: Pseudomonas sp. SP16.1; assembly: GCF_052682975.1. NCBI lineage: Bacteria > Pseudomonadati > Pseudomonadota > Gammaproteobacteria > Pseudomonadales > Pseudomonadaceae > Pseudomonas > Pseudomonas sp. SP16.1. The sequence goes on along the minus strand of NZ_JBQYFZ010000001.1, from coordinate 4,138,945 downwards.
CCCGGGACCTACTGATTACAAGTCAGTTGCTCTACCAGCTGAGCTATACCGGCACGGAAGGGCCGCCATTATATCCATTCGGTATGGCGAGTAAAGCTTGTGCGGGGCTCCTGGTTGCTGGCTCGGCTATCAGCAGGGCTGTGCTTATGCACAATGGCAATGTACTTGACACGATCGTGCATAGTCTCTGTGCGGTATGTCACAGATTTATGCAAGTCATTGTTTTTTCTAGGCTAAAAGCTATGGTCAAAAAACGATCAGTCGTTTCCAGGGGCATTGGCCAGGGCGCTTGCGGCATTTGCCCAGAAAGCATCAACAGAGTTATCCACAGCTTTTGTGAGCAATTCAGGCGCGCTCGGCCAGCAGCAGCAGGTTGCGTGGACTGAGTCGGTAGTCACAGAAGCTGCCCAGCTGGACGGTGAAGCCCTGCTCCTGCAGGTACAGGGCGCGGTCGAGCAGCAGCCAGAGCTCCAGCGGACGGCGGAACAGGTTGCGCAGCAGTTCCAGGTTGCGCACCTCGGCCAGACGCTGCCAGCCGCGGGCTTCCAGTGCGCTCCAGTCCTGCTCGCCGGGCGGCGGGGCGCCGCGCAGCAGGGCGAGATCCTGGCAGAACGTGGCGAACGGCTTGGCGAACCAGGCGCTGTTCAGCGAGGGCGTGGGCAAGTACCTATCGCTGTCGCGCAGCTGGCGCTGCAGCAGGTCGAAGGCCAGGCGCCAAGCCATCGAGCGGTCGCGTTGACGGCGTTCGCGGGCACCGGCGGTGACGGTTTCGCTCAGCGGCAGGCCGAGGTCGTCGCGCGACAGCGACAGGGTCGAGACGCGGGCGGCGTTTGAAAGAGGCTGGTACTGCATGGCGGTGGTGCGGTTGTAGCAGCAGGGCGCCACCGCCAGCTGCCGGCAGCCACGCGCGCTGGCCAGGTGCAGCAGGCGCACGTGCAGGTCGCCGCAGGCATGCAGGGCCACCGGCGTATGCTCGGCTTCCAGGCAGGCGGTGGCGCTCTCGGCGAGCACGTCCTGTTGCCGGTGCGTCGCATCCAGGGTCAGGCGCCGGCTCAGTTCGACGCCGGCGGCCACCAACGCCGGATCGTACTCCAGGCAGGTCAGGCGCTGGTCCTCGTGAGTCAGCCAGCGTCCCAGATGACCCTTGCCCGCGCACCAGTCGAGCCAGTGGCGCGGGCGCCGATCGAAGCGCAGGCGACTGGCGAAGGCCTGGATCTGCTCGAGCTTGCGCCCGGGGACGTCGACGCCGAAGCGGCTGGGGCGGCTCGGCAGTTCGGCGCTCGGCAGTTCACCGAGCGCGGCCAGGGCTCGCGCGCGGCCGGCAAGTTGCGCAAACGGCGCGGGCGCATCCAGCGCCCAGGGTTCGCCGTGGTTGGCCTCGGCCTGCTCCAGCGTGCGCCCGCGCAGCCAGGCGGCGAGCTGCGGCAGCTCGGCCTCCCACGGCAGTTGCAGTTGGGTGAACGGCTTGGGTCGCCACAGCGCCTGATGGCGGACGAGGAAAGCGTCCAGTTCCTGGAAGCGGGCGAGCAGCTCGGGGCCGTGGAGGATGGGCTCGGACATGATCAGGGGCGGCAGGATCGGGCCGCGGATTCTAGGTAGGCCGCGCCGGGCCGTCGAGAGACGGCGGCCCGGCGCCGATCAGCGGCCCTGGCAGGCGTCGACGCGCAGCCAGCGTTCGAGCACGCGGAAGGCGCGGACCAGGACGAAGGCGATGGCCAGGTAGAACAGGCCGGCGGCGAAGAAGATCTCCACCGGCAGGTAGGTGCGGGCGATGATGGTGCGCGCCATGCCGGTCAGCTCCAGCAGGGTCACGGTGCTGGCCAGGGCGCTGGCCTTGAGCATCAGGATCACCTCATTGCTGTAGGCCGGCAGGCCGATGCGCGCGGCGCGCGGCAGGACGATGTAGAGCATGGTCTTGGCCCGCGACATGCCCAGCGCGCGCGCCGCCTCCACTTCGCCCGGCGGCACGGCCTGGATGGCGCCGCGCAGGATCTCGGCTATGTAGGCGGCGGTGTGCAGAGTCATGGTGAGGATGGCGCACCAGTACGGATCGCGCAGGTAGGGCCAGAGCGGACCCTGGCGCACGGCGTCGAACTGGGCCAGGCCGTAATAGACCAGAAACAGCTGCACCAAGAGCGGCGTGCCGCGGAAGAAGAAGATGTAGCCATAGGGCAGGGCGCGCACGTACCAGTGCCTGGAGGCGCGGGCGATGCCCATCGGCAGGGCGAGGATCAGCCCGGCGACGACGGCGATGGCCACCAGCTCGAGGGTCAGCAGCGCGCCTTCGGACAGGCGCGGCAGCCATTTGATTATGACTTCCCAGTTCATCAGGCGCTCCGGACGAAGCCGCGGCTGGCGCGCTTCTCGAGGAAATGCAGGCCGATCATGGCGACGATGGTCAGGCTCAGGTAAATGAGGGCGGCGACCAGGTAGAAGGTGAAAGGCTCCTTGCTCGCGGTCACGGCGATCTGCGAGCGGCGCATGATCTCTTCCAGCCCGATCACCGAGACCAGCGCGGTGTCCTTCATCAGGATCATGAACAGGTTACCCAGGCCGGGCAGGGCGATGCGCCACATCTGCGGCAGGATCAGCTTGGCGAGGATGCGTCCCTTGGACAGACCGAGAGCCATGCCGGCTTCGCGGTGACCCTTGGGAATGGCCAGGATGGCGCCGCGGAACACCTCGGTGGCATAGGCGCCGAAGCACAGGCCGAGGGCGATGGTGCCGGCGGCGAAGGCGGAGAGCTCGAGGCTCTCGACGCCGAGCAGGTCGGCCAGGCTGCGCATCAGGCCGACCGTGCCGAAATAGATCAGCAGCACCCAGAGCAGTTCGGGCACGCCGCGTACGATGGTCGAATAGCTGCCGCCGAGCCACTGCAGCGGCTTGTACGGCGAAGTCTTGGCCAGCGCACCGAGCAGACCGAGCACCAGGCCCACCGCCAGCGCGGAGAGCGCCAGTTTGATGGTCATCAGGGTGCCGGCGGCCAGGGCGGGGCCGAATCCGTGGAGATCGAGAATCATCGGAGGGCTCGGGCCGCTGCGCCGCCTGCTGGCGGCGTAGTGCCGTCAGGTCAGTAGATGCTGAACGGGAAGTACTTGTCGTTGATCTGCTTGTAGGTGCCGTCTTCGATGATGGCCTGCAGCGCGGTGTTCAGCTTCTCGCGCAGCGGGTCGCCCTTGCGCACGGCGATGCCGATCTTGTCGTTGTCGAACACCGGGTCGCCCTTGAACTCGAAGTCCTTGCCGGCGTCGCTCTTGAGCCATTCCCAGTTGACGAAGGTATCGGCCAGCACGCCGTCGAGGCGGCCCGACGCCAGGTCGAGGTAGGCATTCTCCTGGGTATCGTAGAGCTTGATGTCGACCACGTCGTCCAGGTTGTCCTCCAGCCAGGTGCCGGCGATGGTGGCGCGCTGGGCGCCGATCACCTTGTCCTTGAGGCTGGCCTCGTCGGTCTTGAAGTCGGCCGACTTCGGCGCGATGAACTGCAGCTTGTTGGTGTAGTAGGGCTCGGTGAAATCGACCGCGGCCTGGCGCTCCTCGGTGATCGACATCGAGGCGATCAGGAAGTCGAACTTCTTGGCGTTCAGCGCCGGGATGATACCGTCCCAGTCGGAGGTGACCACCCCGCACTCGACCTGCATCTTGGCGCACAGTGCCTGGCCGATTTCCACGTCGAAGCCGGTGACCTTGCCGCTGGCGTCGATCAGGTTGAAGGGCGGGTAGGCGCCTTCGGTGCCGAGCTTGAGCTTGTCGGCGGCGACAGCGCTGGTGCCGAAGGCCAGGGTGGCGGCCGCGGCCAGCAGGATCTTCTTATAGTTCTGCATGCATGTTGCTCCGTGTTAACGATTGCTGGACATGAATTGTTTACAGCGTGCCGATTGCGGGTTGTCAAATACCTGGGCCGGTGGCCCCTTTTCCTCGACCAGGCCCTGATGGAGGAACACCACCTCGCTGGACACCTGGCGGGCGAAGCTCATCTCGTGGGTGACCAGCAGCATGGTGCGCCCCTCTTCGGCGAGCGCGCGGATCACATTAAGCACTTCTTGTACCATCTCCGGGTCCAGCGCCGAGGTGGGCTCGTCGAACAGGATCACCTTCGGTTGCATGGCCAGGGTGCGGGCGATGGCTGCGCGCTGCTGCTGGCCTCCGGAGAGCTGGTTGGGATAGACGTGGCGCTTGTCGGCGATGCCGACCTTGGCCAGCAGCGCCTCGGCCACCTCGATGGCCTCGGCCTTGCTCTGGCCGAGCACGCGGCGCGGCGCCTCGATGATGTTGTCGAGCACGCTCATGTGCGGCCACAGGTTGAAATTCTGGAAGACGAAACCGATCTCGCTGCGCAGGCGATTGATCTGCCGGTTGTCGGCGGCGACCAGGTCGCCGTTCTTCGCGGCCTTGAGCTTGAGCTCCTCGCCGGCGACGAAGATCTGCCCCTGATGCGGGTTTTCCAGCAGATTGATGCAGCGCAGGAACGTGGACTTGCCGGAGCCGGAAGAACCGAGAATGGAGATGACGTCGCCGTCTCTGGCCGTCAGGGAAATGCCCTTGAGCACTTCGAGGTCGCCGTAGCGTTTGTGCAGGTTGCGGATTTCCAGCGCGGGCGTCGCCTCGGCCATGGGGTGTGATCCTCTTCTTCTTCGAAAGCGCTCCGGCATGCAGCGGGCCTTCCTGGCTGGCGGCCAAGCTAGCATAGCGTTTCCGTGACCGCCAAGCCGTTTGCCGGGCGTTGGAGGGGGACTGGGGCGCAGGTGTCGCCTGGCTGCAGCTGCTTGTCGCGCAGGCGAAATAATGGCATGGGTAAATTGCTGGAGACAGAAAGCAAAAAGCCCCAGCGCATGGCTGAGGCTCTTCGTTTGCTATTCATGGTGCCCAGGGACGGAATCGAACCGCCGACACGGGGATTTTCAATCCCCTGCTCTACCAACTGAGCTACCTGGGCCAACGGGGCGCTATTAGACGGATTTGCAGGATCAGTGTCAAGCGCGGGTTTGAAAAATATTTAATTATTTCGGGCGCTTAGGTTCGTGAGGGTAGGGTGCGCCATGCGCACCGCCCTTCAGATGCCTTGGTGCGCGCGGCGCACCCTACCTCTTACTCGCTCGGCGGTACGTAGCCTTCGGCCTGGGCGTATTCCTCGCCGGAGAGGAACTTGTCCATCTCGCTCTGCAGGAACTTGCGGTCCTCGGCGTTCATCATGTTCAGCCGGCGTTCGTTGATCAGCATGGTCTGGTGCTTTTGCCATTCGTCCCAGGCCTGCTTGGACACGTTGTTGAAGATGTCCTCGCCCTTGGGGCCGGGGTAGGGCGCGCGGTCCAGGCCGGGAAGTTGCTCTTTGTACTTGCGGCACAGCACAGTGCGGGTCATGCGGGTTCTCCAGCGATGATGGCTTGCGCCGCGCGCTTGAGCAGCTTCTTCACCGGGGCGGCTAAGCCCAGACGCGGCGGGGTGGCGAGGTTATACCAGAGCCAGTCTACTTCGGCCACGCGCGGCGCCTGAGTGGCGACGCGCACCAGCCAGGGTTCGATGGCCAGCTGGAAGTGGCTGAAGGTATGGGTCAGGCCGGGTAGTTCGTCGCGCTCGCCGAGCTGCAGGCCGTGTTGCCGGCCCAGCTCGTCGAGGGCTTGCAGGTCGTCCAACTCGGGCAGGCTCCACAATCCGCCCCACAGGCCCGTGGAGGGGCGTCGATAGAGCAGGATCTCGCCGTCGGCATTGGCCAGGATCGGCATCAGCGTGCGCTTCTGCGGTAGCGTCTTGCGCGGCTTGGCTATCGGGTAGCGGATTTCCAGGCCGAGCAGGTGCGCCTGGCAGCCGCTGCGCACCGGGCACAGCAGGCAGCTGGGCTTGCTGCGGGTGCAAAGGGTGGCGCCGAGATCCATCATCGCCTGGGTGTAGTGGCCGACCCGCTCGTGCGGGGTGAGGCGCTCGGCCACGTCCCACAGCTGCTTGGCCACCTTGGGCTCGCCCGGATAACCCTCCTGCGCCACGTAGCGCGCCAGCACGCGCTTGACGTTGCCGTCGAGGATCGGCGCGCGCAGGCCCATGCTCAGGCTGGCGATGGCGCCGGCGGTGGAGCGGCCGATGCCGGGCAGTTCGCTGAGCGCGTCGACGCTGCGGGGAAACTCGCCACCGTGCTCGCGCATGACGATCTGCGCGGTCTTCTGCAGGTTGCGCGCGCGGGTGTAGTAGCCCAGGCCCGTCCACAGGTGCAGCACTTCGTCCTCGGGCGCTTCGGCCAGGTCGCGCACGGTGGGCAATGCGTCCATAAAGCGGTCGAAATAGCCAAGCACGGTGCTGACCTGGGTCTGCTGCAGCATGATTTCCGACACCCACACGCGATACGGGGTGATGCCCTGCTGCCAGGGCAGGTCCTTGCGTCCGTGCTGGTCGTACCAGGCCAGCACGGCGCCGTTGAATTGCTCGGGGGTCATCGATTGAACAGGCCTTTCAGCGCGTCCTTGAGTTCCGGGCTGACCTTGTCACCGAGCTTCTCCTCGAGCTTCTCGGTCAGCTTGTTGCCGGCCAGGCGCGCGGCGATCTTGCCGAGGCCGTCCTGATCCAGGCGGCAGGCCTTGGCGCCCAGCTCCAGCGGGCCGCGGCAGCGCAGCGGCCATTCGATGCCGACGTAGCGTTCGTTGACCTGGCAGGCAGGGTCGGGCATTTCGCGCTGGTCGCCCTCGAGGGTGACGCCGACCTGGTAGTCGAGGCCGAGCACGCGCAGATCCAGGTCGCCCTTGCCGCTGACCGCCAGGCCCGGGACCAGCGCTCTCAGATCGGGGTTGTGGGCCACGCCGTCGCGCACGCTGAGGCTGCCCTTGAGCTCGCGGAAGGGGGTGTCCTTGCCTTTCGGCGGGTTGCTCAGGGTCTTGCGATTGAGCGTGGCGATGCCGCGGCACAGCTGCTGTTCGAGGTTGGCGTCGACCAGCACGCCGTCGTTGAGAACGAAGCTGGCGTTGCCGTTGAGCGCCTCGACCCAGGCCTTCTGGCTGTTGCCGCGGGTGTTGAGGCTGGCCTCCAGGTCGAGCAGGCCCTTGATCGGCGCGGGCTGGTCGTCCTTCTTCAACAGCGGCTCCAGCGGCAGGCGGCTGAGGCGCTGCTCCAGGCTGAGCATGGGCTCGGCCTGGCGCACGTCGATGCGGCCGCTGCCGACGAAGCTGCCGCCCTGCAACTTGCCGCGCGCCTCCTGCAGGGTGATCAGGCCGCCGCGGCCGTTGGCCTTGAGGCTGACGTCGGTGAACGACTGCTGATCGAAGGTCAGCTGACCCAGGCTCAGCGCCAGTTGCAGGTCGAGTTTGCGCAGCTGATCGATCGGCAGTACCTTCTCGTCGCTCCAGGCCTGCTGGGTCGGCGCCTTGGGTAGCGGCGTGGTGCCGTTCTTGCCGGCGTCGGCGACGCTTTCCTTGACCTCGGTCTGGCGGGCGGTACCGGCGCTGTCCTTGCTCTTGGGCGGCAGGTAGCGGTCGAGGTCGAGCTTGTCGCCCTTGAGGTCGACGCGCAGCGCCTGCCTGGCCAGGTCGGCCACGCCGAGGCTGCCGCTGAAGCTGCTGCCGTCGAGCTTGAGGCTGAGCCCTTCCAGATGCAGGCTGTTGTCGCTGCCGCTGAGGCGGCTGGTCAGCTCGAACTGGTCGAGGCTGTCGGCGCCCTGCATGGCCGGCAGCTCTACGCCGATGCCGGTGAGGAACTCGCGCAGGTTGAGCTGGGCGATGGACAGGCCGCCGGCCAGCTTGGGTGCCTTGTCCAGTTCACGTACCTTCAGCTCGCCGAGGGCGCGCAGCTGGTTGGCGGACAGCTTCAGGCCGTTCCATTCGGCGACGTTGGCCGCCTGGTCGAGCAGCAGCTGGCCCTGCGCGGAGAAGTTCAGCGTCTTGCCGCCCAGCGGCTCGCCGGAGGCCTCGCCGCTCAGCTTGAGGTCCTCCAGCTGGTAGCGGCCAAGTGCGCGGTCGAAGCGCAGCTCGCCCTCCATCTCGCTGCGCGCGCGCAGCAGCGGCTGGTTGGTGCCGAAGAAGGCGCTTAGCTTGAGCGGCACGGCGGCGCCCTCGCGGATGGCGCCGGTCTTCAGCTCGATGTTTTCCACGGTCAGCTGCTGATCCTTCTGCGCGTCGTGGTAGTCGATGCGCGAGTTGCTCAGGGTCAGGCTGTCGATATCCAGCTTGAGCGGTTGGCCGGCTGGCGTGCTGGCCGGAGCGTCGGCGGTATCCGTTTCGGCGGGCGTCTGCGCGGGCGGGGTCGGCGACGCAGCGTCGGCCTGCGCCGGCTTGCCGATGCCTTCCCAGTTGCCGCGGCCCTTGGCGTCGCGCTGCAGATCGAGGTTGAGGCCGTCGATGCGGATATCGCTCATCTGCACTTCCCGGCGCAGCAGCGGCATCACTCGCACCGACAGGCCGAGCAGGCGCAGGTCGGCGAAGGGCTGGTCCGGAGTGTCGGCGCTGGCCAGGGTGGCGTCGGTCAGCTCCAGGCCCAGCCAGGGGAACAGGCTCCAGCCGATATCGCCCTTGAGCTGCAGCTCGAGGTTGGCCTTGTCGCGGGCGATCTGGCGGATCTCGTCCTTGTAGTCGTTGGGGTCGAACAGATGGGTCAGGGCGAACAACAGCGCCACTATGATCAGCAGCAGCCCGAGGAGGAAAAGACCCAGGATCTTGCCGAGCGCTTTCATGGACGAGTCCTTGTTTCGATAACGGGAAATGCAGGCGAGCTGAGCGTGGGGCTTGCTCAGCCGTCGATAATGGGCGCCGAGTATAGCGTCACAGCGCCCTGGCGACCCGCTCGGCGATGGCCAGGCTGGCGGTCAGCCCCGGCGATTCGATGCCGAACAGGTTGACCAGGCCGGGCAGGCGGTGGTCGGCAGGGGTTTGGATCAGGAAGTCGGCGGCCGGTTCCCCGGGGCCGCTGAGCTTGGCGCGCACGCCGGCGTAGCCGGGTTGCAGGCGCGCGGCGTCGAGGGCCGGGAAGTAGCGGGCGATGGCGGCGGCGAAGGGCGCGCGCAGGCTTTCGTCGACCCGGTAGTCGAGCGTGTCCAGCCAGTGCACGTCGGGGCCGAAACGCAGTTGGCCGGCCAGGTCGAGGGTGGCGTGAATGCCCAGACCGGCGGTGTTTGCCTCCGGCATGGGATAGATCAGATGGCTGAACGGCGAGCGGCCGGCGTAGCCGAAGTAGCGGCCCTGGCACAGGTGCAGCAGCGGCGCCTGCAGGCCCTCGGTGCGTGCGGCGAGGCGCTGGGCGAACAGGCCTCCAGCGTTGATCACCCGTTGCGCGCGCAGGCTGAAGGCCTCGCCTGCGCTGTGACCGCTGGCGATCCAGGCCTCGCGGTCGCGTTGCAGGCGCTCGACGCGGCTGTGCAGGACGAGTTGCGCGCCGCGGCGCTCGGCCAGCGCCAGCAGCGACTGCAGATAGGCGTGGCTGTCGATGATGCCGGTGCTCGGCGAGAGCAGGGCGCGCACGCCGTGCAGCGCCGGTTCCAGCTCGCCCAGGCGCGCCTGGTCGATGTCCTGTAGATCGTGCACGCCGCAGGCCTCGGCGTTGGCCGCCAGGGCGTCGAGCCTGGTGATTTCGTCCTGCTGCACCGCCACCAGCAGCTTGCCGATGCGCCGGTGCGCCACGCCGTGCTGCGCGCACCAGGCGTACAGGCGCTCGCGACCCTCCAGGCACAGCTCGGCCTTGAGCGAGCCGGGCGGGTAGTAGAGGCCGGCGTGGATCACCTCGGAGTTGCGGCTGGAGGCGTGGCTGCCGATCAAACCCTCGGCTTCGAGGATCAGCGTGTCGCGGCGGGGCTCGGCCAGGCGCGCGGCGCAGGCCAGGCCGAGCGCGCCGGCGCCGATGATCAGGGTGTCGATGCTGTGCATGGCAGGTTCCATCTCGCGGCTGGGCGCAGCGCAGCATAGCAAGATGCATGGCGGGCCCGGCTGCATCCGCTCCGGCGCAGGCGCTCCATCCGACCGCCGCCGGTAGCCGTTGCCGGCCCGGCGCGCCTATAATGCTGGCCTTTTTCCGTTGGCAATTTGTGGAGCTGGTGATGGCCGAACGTACGGCATTCGTCGAGCGCAACACCCTGGAGACCCAGGTCAAGGTCTCGATCAACCTGGACGGTAGCGGCAAGGCGCGCTTCGATATCGGTGTGCCCTTCCTCGAGCACATGCTCGACCAGATCGCCCGCCATGGCCTGATCGACCTCGATATCGAGTGCAAGGGCGATCTGCATATCGACGACCACCACACCGTCGAGGACGTCGGCATCACTCTCGGCCAGGCTTTCGCCAAGGCCGTCGGCGACAAGAAGGGCATGACCCGCTACGGCCATTCCTACGTGCCGCTGGACGAGGCGCTGTCGCGCGTGGTGATCGACTTCTCCGGTCGTCCGGGGCTGCAGATGCACGTGCCGTTCACCCGCGCCGTGGTCGGCAACTTCGACGTCGACCTGTTCCAGGAATTCTTCCAGGGCTTCGTCAACCACGCCCTGGTGTCGCTGCACATCGACAACCTGCGTGGACACAACACCCACCACCAGATCGAGACCGTGTTCAAGGCCTTCGGCCGCGCGCTGCGCATGGCCGTGGAGCTGGATCCGCGCATGGCCGGGCAGATGCCCTCGACCAAGGGTTGCCTGTAAATGCAGACGGTAGCCGTAATCGACTATGGCATGGGCAATCTGCACTCGGTGGCCAAGGCGCTGGAGCACGTCGGCGCCGGCCGCGTGCTGGTGACCTCGGATGCCAAGGTGATTCGCGAGGCCGACCGTGTGGTGTTCCCCGGTGTCGGTGCGATCCGCGACTGCATGGCCGAGATCAAGCGCCTGGGCTTCGACGAGCTGGTGCGCGAAGTCAGCGCCGACCGCCCGTTCCTCGGCATCTGCGTCGGCATGCAGGCGCTGCTCGAGCGCAGCGAGGAGAACGACGGCGTCGACTGCATCGGCCTGTTCCCCGGCCAGGTGCGCTTCTTCGGCAAGGACCTGAGTGAGGACGGCGAGCGCCTGAAGGTGCCGCACATGGGCTGGAACGAGGTTAGCCAGGCGGTCAAGCATCCGCTGTGGCACGACATCCCGGACAACGCGCGCTTTTACTTCGTGCACAGCTATTACATCGAGGCAGGCAAGCCGCAGCAGGTGGTCGGTCGCGGTCACTACGGCAAGGACTTCGCCGCGGCACTGGCCGAGGGCTCGCGCTTCGCCGTGCAGTTCCACCCGGAGAAGAGCCACACCCACGGCCTGCAGCTGCTGCAGAACTTCGCTGCCTGGGACGGCCGCTGGTAATGGCGCGCGCCAAGGTGCCGAGCCTGGCGCTGGAGCCCGCCCAGGAGCAGGCCGCGCTGGTGCTGCTGCAGCGCTTCCTCGACGAGCGTTTCGAGCTCGAACTGGGCACCTTCGAGGTGCAGGAGGTGCTGGACCTGATCACCCGCGAGCTGGCACCGCACTACTACAACAAGGCGATTCTCGACGTGCAGGCGCACCTGAAGGATAGGTTCGACAGCATCGAGAGCGATCTCTGGGCGCTCGAGAAGAACTGAGCGCCTTTTTCGAATTTCAAGACTTGAGCAGGTTCAACCGATGCTGATTATCCCCGCTATCGATCTGAAGGACGGCGCCTGCGTGCGTCTGCGCCAGGGCCGCATGGAAGACTCCACGGTGTTCTCCGACGACCCGGTGAGCATGGCCGCCAAGTGGGTCGAGGGCGGCTGCCGTCGCCTGCACCTGGTCGACCTCAATGGCGCCTTCGAGGGCCAACCGGTCAACGGCGAAGTGGTCACCGCCATCGCCAGGCGCTATCCGAACCTGCCGATCCAGATCGGCGGCGGCATCCGTACCCTGGAGACCATCGAGCACTACGTGCGCGCCGGCGTCAGCTACGTGATCATCGGCACCAAGGCGGTCAAGCAGCCCGAATTCGTCAGCGAGGCGTGCAAGGCCTTCCCCGGCAAGGTCATCGTCGGTCTGGACGCCAAGGACGGCTTCGTCGCCACCGATGGCTGGGCCGAAGTCTCCAGCGTGCAGGCCACCGACCTGGCCAAGCGTTTCGAGGCCGACGGCGTGTCCGCCATCGTCTATACCGATATCGCCAAGGACGGCATGATGCAGGGCTGCAACGTCGAGGCCACCGCCGCGCTGGCCGCCGCCAGCCGCATCCCGGTGATAGCCTCCGGCGGCATCCACAACCTCGGCGACATCGAGAAGCTGCTGCTGGCGCGTTCGCCCGGCATCATTGGCGCGATCACCGGCCGCGCCATCTACGAAGGCACCCTGGACGTCGCCGAGGCCCAGGCCTTCTGCGACAGCTTCAAGAATTAAGCACGCTCTGAAGCCCTCGCTAAGCGAGCGAGCCGCTTCAGACGCAAGGCGCGTGGCGCGCAGCGACGAGACAGTACTGTAGTACGGCGAGGAGCGAGCACCACGCAACGCCGCGGATGTGCGGCGCAGCCGGTTAGAGAGGGTTTCAGCATGGCATTGGCCAAACGCATCATTCCTTGCCTCGACGTGGACAACGGCCGCGTGGTCAAGGGCGTCAAGTTCGAGAATATCCGCGACGCGGGGGACCCCGTCGAAATCGCCCGTCGCTACGACGAGCAGGGCGCCGACGAGATCACCTTCCTCGACATCACCGCCAGCGTCGACGGTCGCGACACCACCCTGCACACCGTCGAGCGCATGGCCAGCCAGGTATTTATCCCGCTCACCGTCGGTGGCGGCGTGCGCACCGTGCAGGACATCCGCAACCTGCTCAATGCCGGCGCCGACAAGGTGTCGATCAACACCGCCGCGGTGTTCAACCCCGAGTTCGTCGGCGAAGCCGCGGCGCGCTTCGGCTCGCAGTGCATCGTCGTCGCCATCGATGCCAAGCGCGTGTCCGCGCCGGGCGAGCCGGGCCGCTGGGAAATCTTCACCCACGGCGGGCGCAAGCCGACCGGCCTGGATGCCGTGGAGTGGGCGAAGAAGATGGAAGGCCTGGGTGCGGGCGAAATCCTGCTGACCAGCATGGATCAGGATGGCGTCAAGAGCGGTTACGACCTCGGCGTGACCCGCGCCATCAGCGAGGCCGTGCGCGTGCCGGTGATCGCCTCTGGCGGCGTCGGCAATCTGCAGCATCTGGCCGACGGCATCCTCGAAGGCAAGGCCGACGCGGTGCTGGCGGCGAGCATCTTCCACTTCGGCGAATACACCGTGCCCGAGGCCAAGGCCTATCTGGCCAGCCGCGGCATCGTGGTGCGCTGATCGCCACCGGGCAAGGCTGCGGGCGAGTCGACGGCATGCCGCGTCCGATTTCTATAGCCTCGCGCGATCGTCGGCAGCGACCGGCGAACAGCTTGCCCGCCCTGCGGTGGCATCACGCAACTGCGCCGCGAGGCTGGGCCAGGCGCTCCGTGCTGGGTATGCTGCCGCGGTCTGCCCCATTCCAATCAGGATGATAATTTCAATGATCAAGCGTCTACTGATCGCCTTGACCGGCACGCTATTGGTGCTGAGCAGCGCCGCGCGCGCCGAAGTGGCCCCGGGCCTGGTGTTACTGACGGAGAACTTCCCGCCCTACAACATGGCGACCAACGGCAAGAACTTCGCCCGTGAGGACAACATCGACGGCATCGCCGTGGATATCGTCCGCGAGATGTTCAAGCGCGCCGGAGTCGAGTACAGCCTGACCCTGCGCTTTCCCTGGGATCGCATCTACAAGCTGGCGCTGGAGAAGCCGGGTTACGGCGTATTCGTCGCCGCTCGCCTGCCCGAGCGCGAGCAGCTGTTCAAGTGGGTCGGGCCGATCGGGCCGGACGACTGGGTACTGCTGGCCAAGGGCGACAGCCCGCTCAGCCTGAACAGCCTGGACGAGGCGCGCCGATACCGCATCGGCGCCTACAAGGGCGACGCCATCTCCGAATACCTGAGCGACAGGGGCGTGGAGCACAGCACGGCGTTGCGCGACCAGGAGAACGCCAGGAAGCTGATGGCCGGGCAGATCGATCTGTGGGCCACCGGCGATCCGGCCGGGCGCTACCTGGCCAAGCAGGAAGGCATCTCCGGACTGAAGACCGTGCTGCGCTTCGACAGCGCCGAGCTGTACCTGGCGCTGAACAAGGCGACGCCCGACGAGACCGTCGGCAAGCTGCAGGCGGCGCTGGAGCAGATGCGCGCCGAGGGCGTCGTCGACGCTATCCTGCGCAATTACCTGTGAGACCCCTGACGACCGGCCACCAGCCGTTCGTTTGCCATGGATGGCCGGGCCGTGGTCGGCCCGAACCCTGCAAGGATGTCGCTAGCCATAACCACAACACATGCGAGCGGAACGTCTTATGCTGAAAAACCTGAAGAAAAGCCTGTTTGTCACCTTGCTCCTGACCGCGGGCTTCGCCCGTGCGGAGCTGCCGCAGGATTACAAGGTGGTGCTGCTGACCGAGAACTTCCCGCCGTTCAACATGGCGGTGGACGACAAGAACTTCGCCCGCGACGACGGCATCGACGGCATCAGCGCCGATATCGTGCGCGAGATGTTCAAGCGTGCCGGCATCGACTACACCCTGACCCTGCGCTTCCCCTGGGATCGCCTCTATCGGCTGACCCTGGACAAGCCCAGCTACGGCCTGTTCTCCACCACCTTCACCGCCGAGCGCCAGCCGCTGTTCAAGTGGGTCGGGCCGATTGCCAAGACCGGCTGGGTGCTGCTCGCCGCGCCCGGCAGCAACCTCAGCGTGAGCAGTCTCAAGGACGCCGCGCAGTACCGCATCGGCGCCTACAAGAACGACGCGGTCAGCCAGCACCTGGAAAGCCAGGGCCTGCAGCCGATCAACGCGCTGCGCGACCAGGAGAACGTGAAGAAACTGGTGCGCGGACAGATCGACCTGTGGGCCACCACCGACCCGGTCGGCCGCTACCTGGCCAAGCAGGAAGACGTCAGCGGCCTCAACACCGTGCTGCGCTTCAACGATGCCGAACTGTACCTGGCACTGAACAAGGACACCCCGGACGAAGTGATCGAGCGCCTGCAGAAGGCCCTGGACGAGCTGCGCGCCGAGGGCTACATCGACGAGATCACCGAGAACTACCTGTAGGCCTCGAGTCTTACTTGGCGCGCCTGGCGACAGCCAACAGGGGCACGGCCAAGAAAAAGCCCGGACATGCAGGCATGTCCGGGCTTTTTCGTCTCGCTGGATCGGCTCAGCCGCCGCGGGTCACGCTCAGGCCCTTGAGCAGGTTGAGCGCCTGGCTCAGCTGATAGTCCTCGTCCTGCGGTCGCTCGGCGCGGTCGCTCGGCGCGGCCTTGCTCGGGCGGTCGGCGCCGCCGTTGCCGTTGCCCAGGTGGCGCTGCAGATCGGCTTCCCTGATGCCCTCGCCGTCCTGCTCGCGGGTCAGCTTGGCGCGCGCCACCTCGATGTCCGGAACTATGCCCTGGGCCTGGATCGAGCGGCCGTTGGGGGTGAAGTACAGCGCCGTGGTCAGCTTCAGGGCGCGGTCATTGTTCAGCGGCAGCACGGTCTGCACCGAGCCCTTGCCGAAGCTGTCGGTGCCCATCAGTACCGCGCGCTTGTGATCCTGAAGGGCGCCGGCGACGATCTCCGAGGCCGAGGCGCTGCCACCGTTGATCAGCACCACCAGCGGCACGCCCTCGCTGGCGTCGACCGGGTCGGCGTTGAAGCGTAGCTCGGAGTTGGCCAGGCGGCCCTCGGTGTAGACGATCAGGCCGCTCTTGAGGAAATGGTCGGTGACCTCCACCGCCGCCTGCAGCACGCCGCCGGGGTTGTTGCGCAGATCCATGACCAGGCCGCGCAACTTCTTGTCGCCATTGTCCTTGCGCAGCTTGCTCAGCGCCTTGCCGACCTCCTCGCCGGTATTGACCTGGAACTGCGAGATGCGCAGGTAGCCATAGCCATCCTCGAGCATCTGGCTCTTGACGCTGCGCACCTTGATCACCGCGCGGGTCAGGGTCAGGTCGAAGGGTTGGCCACCGTCACGTACCAGGGTCAGTTCGATCTTGCTGCCGGCCTTGCCGCGCATCTTGTCCACCGCTTCCATCATCGACAGGCCCTTGGTCGGCTGGCCGTCGATCTTGACGATCAGGTCGCCGGGCTGGATGCCGGCCTGGGACGCCGGGGTGTCGTCGATCGGCGAGACCACCTTGACGAAGCCATCCTCCATGCCGACCTCGATGCCCAGCCCGCCGAACTCGCCGCTGGTGCTTTCCTGCAGCTCGAGGAAGGCTTCGGGCTCGAGGTAGGCCGAATGCGGGTCGAGGTTGCTGAGCATGCCCTTGATGGCGTTCTCCAGCAGCGTCTTGTCGCTGACCGGCTCGACATAGGCGGCCTTGATCCGGTCCATCACCTCGGCGAAGGTGCGCAGGTCGTCCAGCGGCAGTGGTGCCTTGCTGCTCGCCGCCACGGGTGCGGGCTCGGCGGCCTGCAGGGCGGGGGCGCCGAGCAGCAGGCCGAGGGCCAGGGCCAGGCAGGTAGGACGGAACGGGTGCGACATGTCTGACTCCTAGTTAGCGAAGAACGGCGCCTATCCCTGCGCGCGGCACCATTGCGCCGGATCGCTGGGGCGACCCTCCTGGCGAATGGCGAAATACAGTGCCGGCTTGTCCTGGCCGCCGCTGGTACCGACGGTGGCGATGGGCTCGCCGGCCTTGACCAACTCGCCCGCGCTCTTGAGCAGGCTCTGGTTGTGGCCGTAGAGGCTCAGGTAGCCGTTGCCGTGATCGAGAATGACCAACAGTCCGGCGCCGCGCAACCAGTCGGCGAAGACCACGCGGCCGCCATGCACGGCGCGGACCTGGCTGCCGGCCGGTGCGCCGATCAGCACGCCGTCCCATTTAGTACGAGCGTCGCCGCCGCGCGGGGTTCCATAGCCTGCTACCAGACGGCCATCGACCGGCCACGGCAGCTTGCCGCGCGCGCTGGCGAAAGGTCCGCCGTAGACGGCTCCGGAGCTGACCAGCGGGGCGCCGGCGGGGGCGTCTGGTCGTGCCTGCCGGGCGGCCAGTGCGCGCTGGCGCGCGGCTTCGGCCTCGCGTGCTTCACGCGCCTGACGTGCCAGGGTCTCCTCGATGGTCTTGAGCACGCGGCCTAGCTCGGCCTGTTCCTGCTGGCGCGCCTTGAGCCGCTGGTCGCGGCTGGCGAACTCGCTGTCGAGCTTGGCCAGCGCCTGCCGGCGCTCCTTGCGCGCCTCGGCGAGCTTGGCATGGCGCTCGTCGAGGCCGGCCTTCTGCGCCTGCAGATGGGCCTGGTGGCTGGCGATTTCCTGCTCGACGTTGGCCAGCTGGCGCAGCGTCTCGTTGAACGCCGCGAGCTGTTCCAGGCGCGCCTGGCTGAGGTAGTCGTAGTAGGTCAGGGTGCGCGAGAACTTTTCCGGGTTCTGCTGGTTGAGCAGCAGCTTGACGTACTCCTGGCGGCCGCTCTGGTAGGCGGCGCGGGCCTGGATGGCGATCAGTCGTTGTTGCTCAGTGCGCGCGCTCTGGAGTTTTTTTTTCTCCTGATCCAGGCGCTGGATTTCCTCCTCGCTGCCCTTGAGCTCGCGTTGCAGTTCCTTGACCTGGCTCTCCAGCGCGCCCATCTCGGTCTCGGTCTTCTTCAGCTGCCGCTGCACGCCGGATTTCTCCTGCTGCAGTTTTTCCAGCAGCTTCTTCAGCTCGGCCACGTCCTGGCGCGCGGCTTCCAGCTGGCGCTGGGTGTCGGCGCGCTGGTCGGCAAGGGCGGGGGCGATCAGGCTGCTGAGCAGGATCAGGGCGAGGATGCGGAGCATGGGCTGGGCGACACCTGAGCGGAGTAGCGAATGGCGCCTAGTATGCCTAAAAAACCGGCGGCAAGCTGCAAGCCGCAAGTAGAAGCGCAAGGCGTAGGCGGGCGCAGGGCGTACTCGCCTAAGGCAGTGCGCCGCTAGATCCTGGAGGCACCGGCCAATGGCGTACCGTTCGCTGCGTCCCGGCACGCCCTTACGCCAGGGTGGTTTGCAGCCTATTCCAGCTCGACCAGGGTCCTGCCGGTCATTTCCGCCGGTATTTCCAGGCCCATCAGGCTCAGCAGGGTCGGCGCCACGTCGGCCAGCACGCCGCCTGCGCGGATGCGCGCCGGGCGCTTGCCGACGTAGATGAACGGCACCGGCTCGCAGGTGTGCGCGGTGTGCGCCTGGCCGGTGCACTCGTCTTCCATCTGCTCGACGTTGCCGTGGTCGGCGGTGATCAGCGCCTCGCCGCCAACCTTGTCCAGCGCCTCGACGATACGACCGACGCAGGCGTCGAGGCATTCCACCGCCTTGACCGCGGCTTCGAACACGCCGGTATGGCCGACCATGTCGCCGTTGGCGTAGTTGACGACGATCACGTCATAGCGCTGGTTGTCGATGGCGTCGACGATCTTGTCGGTGACTTCCGGCGCGCTCATTTCCGGCTGCAGGTCGTAGGTGGCGACGTTCGGCGAGGGGATGAGGATGCGCTCTTCGCCTTCGAACGGCTCTTCGCGGCCACCGGAGAAGAAGAAGGTGACATGGGCGTACTTCTCGGTCTCGGCGATGCGCAGCTGGGTCTTGCCCTGGTTCGCCAGGTATTCGCCGAGCACGTTGGTCAGCGCCTCGGGGGCGAAGGCGGCCGGCGCCGGGATGCTCGCCGCGTACTGGGTGAGCATGACGAAGCCGACCTGCGGCACGCGCTTGCGTTCGAACTCCTTGAAGCCGGGCTCGACGAAGGCGCGGGTCAATTCTCTCGCCCTGTCCGCGCGGAAGTTCATAAAGACCACGGCGTCGCCGTCTTCCACGCGCACCGGCGCGCCGATGCCGGTGGCCTTGACGAACTCGTCGCTCTCGCCACGCGCATAGGCGGCCTGCAGGCCCTCCACGGCGCTGGCGGCGTGGAACTGGGCATTGCCCTCAACGATCAGCTGGTAGGCCTGCTCGACGCGGTCCCAGCGGTTGTCGCGGTCCATCGCGAAGTAGCGGCCGATCAGGCTGGCGATGCGGCCCTTGCCGAGGCGGGCGAAGGTGGCATCGAGCAGTTCGATGGAGCCCTGCGCGCTCTTCGGCGGGGTGTCGCGGCCGTCGAGAAAGGCGTGCAGGTAGATCTTCTCGGCGCCGCGGCGCGCCGCCAGCTCGGCCATGGCCACCAGGTGATCCTGGTGGCTGTGCACGCCGCCGTCGGAGAGCAGTCCGAGGATATGCACGGCCTTGCCGGCGGCCACGGCCTTGTCCAGCGCCTGGTTGATCGCCGTGTTGTCGAAGAATTCGCCGTCGCGGATCGCCTTGGTCACCCGGGTGAAATCCTGGTACACCACGCGGCCGGCGCCGAGGTTCATATGGCCGACCTCGGAGTTGCCCATCTGCCCGTCCGGCAGGCCGACGTCCATGCCGCTGCCGGAGATCAGGCCGTGCGGGTAGCTGGCGCGCAGGCGGTCGTAGACCGGCGTGTTGGCGGCGTGGATGGCGTTGTGCTCGGGGTTGTCGCTGTGACCGAAGCCGTCGAGGATGATCAGAACCAAGGGTTTGGGCGTTGCGCTCATTAAGCTGGCTCGCTCTGGGTCGATGGGCGGAACGGGCATGCCGCGAGGCAACCCGAATCATGAAAGCCGTCGCGGCCTGCCCGCCCTCATCCGGCGCTTCGCGCCACCTTCTCCCGGCGGGAGAAGGGCATAAAGGACGGCGTCGCTGCGCGACAGTCAGGTTAAACAAGGCCGCGCATTTTACGGTCAAGCGCCTGGCGCGTCACTGCCGGGCGGGGTTTGGCCGACCTGTGGGGCTGTGTATACTGGCCGGCATTTTACCGTCCTGGGTCTTATAGATGTTCGCCAACCTGATTGAGTTCGTCATCAACCACTATGTACTGAGCGGCCTGTTCGTCGTCCTGCTGATCGCGCTGATCGTCAGCGAGATGCTCAAGGGCGGACAGAGCCTGTCCAGCCGCGAGCTGACCGCGCTGGTCAACGGCGACAAGGGCGTGGTGCTCGACGTGCGCGCGCAGAAGGACTTCTCCGCCGGGCATATCGTCGATTCCCTGCACATTCCCTACGACAAGGTTGCCGCGCGTATCGCCGAACTGGAGAAGCACAAGGCCAAGACCATCGTCGTGGTCGACGCCATGGGCCAGCACGCCGGCAGCATCGCCCGCGAGCTGAAGAAGGCCGGCTACACCGCGGCCAAGCTGTCCGGCGGCATCGCCAGCTGGCGTGGCGATAACCTGCCGCTGGTGAAGTGACATGGCCGAGGTGCTCATCTACTCCAGCGACTGGTGCCCCTTCTGCGTCCGCGCCAAGCAGTTGCTGGCGAGCAAGGGTGTGGACTTCGACGAGATCCGCGTCGACGGCCAGCCCGCGCTGCGCGCCGAGATGACCCGCAAGGCCGGGCGCAGCTCGGTGCCGCAAATCTGGATCGGCAGCACCCATGTCGGTGGCTGCGACGACCTCTACGCCCTGGAGCGCGCCGGCAAGCTCGATGCGCTGCTGCAGAGCCCCGCATAAACCTCAAGACAAGAAGGCAAAGGCCATGACCGAACAAGCAAACAGCGGCGCCGCCGCCGGCGAACAGCAGAATCCGCAATTCTCCCTGCAGCGCATCTACGTCAAGGACCTGTCCTTCGAGGCGCCGAAGAGCCCGGAAATCTTCCGTCAGGAGTGGACGCCGAGCGTCGGCCTGGACCTCAACACCCGGCAGAAGACCCTGGACGGCGACTTCCACGAAGTGGTGCTGACCCTCTCGGTGACGGTGAAGAATGGCGAGGAAGTGGCCTTCATCGCCGAAGTGCAGCAGGCCGGCATCTTCCTGATCAAGGGCCTGGACGCCGCCTCGATGAGCCACACCCTCGGCGCCTTCTGCCCGAACATCCTCTTTCCCTACGCTCGCGAGGCGCTCGACAGCCTGGTCACCCGCGGCTCCTTCCCCGCGCTGATGCTCGCCCCGGTCAACTTCGACGCGCTGTACGCCCAGGAACTGCAGCGTCAGCAGCAGGCGCAGGGCGAAGTCACCGCGCACTAAGGGCGGGTTGGTCGAACGAGAAAGCGCCCTGTGGGGCGCTTTTTCTTTGCCTTGCAGCCGTTGGCAGGTCACGACACAGCACCTGAAGGAACCCGCGAACACAGTGTAGGAGCCCCGCCTCGGGGCGAAGCGTTTGCAGCCATTGCGCACGATCGGCGTTGTGCACAGCATTCGCCGCGGGGCGCGGCTCCTACGAATTTTGTAGGGTGCGCCGCGCGCACCACCGCCAGGCGTCACCGTGACACCCTACATCTCGGCCTCGGCGAAGCCGTTTTGCCGCCAGGCCTCGTAGACGGTCACCGCCACGGTGTTGGACAGATTCAGGCTGCGGCAGCCAGCGCGCATTGGCAGGCGCAGGCGTTGCTCGGGCGGCAGGGCGTTGCGCACCTCCTCCGGCAGGCCGCGGCTCTCCGGGCCGAACAGGAAGGCGTCGCCGGGCCGGTAGGCGACCTCGTGAAAGGCGTGCGAGCCCTTGGTGGTGAAGGCGAACAGGCGCGGCTGGCCGAGGCTGGCCAGGCAGCTGGCGAGGTCGGGATGGCGCTCGAGCGTGGCGTACTCGTGGTAGTCCAGGCCGGCGCGGCGCAGGCGCTTGTCGTCCAGCTCGAAGCCCAGCGGCTCGATCAGGTGCAGCTGGCAGCCGCTGTTGGCGCACAGCCTGATAATGTTGCCGGTATTGGGCGGGATTTCCGGTTGAAAGAGGATGACGTGGAACATGCAGGGCTCCGAGCACAGGGACGACGGCCATTCTACGCCGGTCGAGGACCCCAGGCCGCGTCTTCGCCGGCGCTTCATGGCCTCGCTGGCGCTGCTGGCGTTTCTCGTCGGCACGCTGCTCGGTCGTCTGTTCGAGCCGGCGCCGCTGCGCATCGAGGATGCCGGGCCCTGGGCCGGGGGGCTGCAGATCTGGTTCAACCGTGAGCCGGAGGCGCTCGCCGAGCACGTCCAGGGTGCGCTGAGCTACCGTTTCGTCGATGCCTACGGTCGCGAACGCCAGGGCCGCCTCGATCTGCATGGCACCCCGGTCAACTGGCGGATTCAGCGGGAGGGACGCGATCTGCGCCTGATGCTGGTGGCGGCCCGCCCGCTGGGCGGGCAGTGGCGCGGTGTGGAGGTCGATGGGCGCTGGCGGGTGCGACTGACCCTGCGCCGCGAATAAAAGAGGGGATTCCCCGGCCTGCCTGTACCAAGGTCCCCGAAACTGGGATTGCCTTAGCCTATGCAGACGCTGTGCCAATTTTATTACGAAGGCCGAAAGCCGCGATTTTATTGGGCTCGCCGGCATTTCGCGGCGCACCGCAGCGCCGCCGGCGCGCCTCAGTAGGGTGCGCCGCGCGCACCGAATGGTGCACGCGGTGCGCTCAGAGACCGACGGTGCCGCCTAGCGCGGCAGCAGGCGCAGCGTGCCGCGGTTGTGCGCAGCCACGTCCGCCTCGCTCAGGTGCTGCGGCTGGTACTGGCCGGCCACGTGGGCGGCGGCCTGGTCCTGGTAGTGGGTGTCGAACGGCACGCCGCTCTGCCCCACCGGGACGCCACCCAGGGCGCGGTCGGCGTCGGCCAGGTCGACCAGGCGCCGGGTCGAAGGTCCGTAGACCACCTGCCAGGGCGCCGGCCCGACCTTGTGCGACAGGTTGTTCGGCGTCTCGTGGCCGCCGGGTGCGGCGAACGGACCGACGTTGAGCAGCCTGGCCAGCAGCGGCTGCTGGCCCAGCGGGTGGCCGTGGGTCAGGGTATGGGCGCGGCCCCAGCGCCAGTCGCCGGGGTCATCGCCGAGCTGGTCGCGCAGATGCGCCAGGCTGGCGCGCCAGGCGCCGGCGACTATCTGCGCGCGGCTCTCGCGCTGTGCGCTGCCCTGGCGATCCCACCAGGGCGAGTCGGCGTCGCCGCTCAGCCGCGGCAGGGCGCTGTCCAGCACGCGGGTGTAGAGCAGGCTGGCGAAGAACACCTCGCCCAGCTCGTCGGCCATGGCTTCGCGAGCCAACTGATAGGCCAGCTGGTTGAACAGGGTGGCGGCCAGCGAGTCGAGTCGGTGGTCGCCGTCCCAGGCCGCCAGCTGCTCGACCAGCGCGCGTTCGCGCTCGTCTGCCGCGGCGGCGCGCAGCTCGTCCAGGATCGGCGCCAGCAGGCGCGGGCCGTAGCCGGTGCCGGTATCGAGCTGCAGCGCCTGGCTGTTGTGCTGGTCCCATTTCACCGCGGCGTCGCTCAGACGCTGGTTCAGGCGCTGGCCGCGATCGGCCAGGTTGTAGTAGCCAGGCACCTCGATGCCGCTGGCTGCCAGCGGCTGGTAGTTGGCCGAGAGGATATAGCCGCGCGCCGGATTCTCTTCCTGCGGGTTGGCGGCGAAGGGGTGCCAACCGGGCTTGTCCGCCTCGCCGCTGGCGCCGTCGAGAATGAAGTTCGGATCGACCCCGGCCGGGCGCAGCGGCAGCTTGGCCGCCGCCCACCAGCCGATGTCGCCAGCGGCATTGGCCCACACCACGTTGAGCCCCGGCGCCTCGATCTTCTCGACGGCGGCGCGGGCCTTGTCCAGCGTGTCGGCACGGTTCAGCCGGTAGAAGGCCTCGAGGATCGGGTTGTCGGTCTCGAGAAAGGCCCACCACAGCGCGATCGGCGTGCTGCCGGCGGCCTGGCCGAGGGCATCGTTGATGATTGGCCCGTGCGGCGAGCGACGCAGGCTCAGCTGCACCGGCTCGGCGCCCTTGACCGCGATGGTTTCGCTGCGCCGTTCGAGCTCCACCCAGCGCCCCTGGTACCAGACCTGCTCGGGGTTGTCCGGGTTGACCCGCTCGGCGATCAGGTCGACGTCGTCGTTCTGGAACATGGTCAGGCTCCAGGCGAAGTCGCGGTTGTGGCCCAGCGAGGCGACCGGATTGAGCGCCTGGTGGTAGCCGTACAGCTCGAAGCCGGGCGCCTGCAGATGCGCCTCGTACCACACCGCCGGCACGGCGAAGCGGATATGCGGGTCGCCGGCCAGCAGCGGCTTGCCGCTGGCGGTGCGGCTGCCGGCCACGGCCCAGGCGTTGCTGCCCTCGAACTGCGGCAGGCCGCTGCCCTCCAGCGCCGCATGGCTGAGGCTGGCGATGGCTGCCAGATCCTGCCAGTCGCCGGCGGCCAGCGGCGCGCCAACCACGCCCTGCGGGTGCCAGTCGAGGTCGAAGACCTGCAGGTAGTCGGCGCCTAGGCGGTCGCGCACATGGCTCAGCACCGGCTCGGTGCGGAAGGCGGCGGCGAAGCTGTAGGCCATGTAGCCGGCCACGCTGAGGGTGTCGGCGACCGTGAAGGGGCGCGGCTCGATGCCCAGCAGGTCGAACTCCAGCGGGCGCGGACCGCTGGCCTGGTATTGGTTGATGCCGTCGAGGTAGGCCAGCAGGGCGCGGCCGGCCGGACTGTCGCGGTCGAGGCGACTGGCATGCTCGTCGGCATGGGCGCGGATGCCCAGGGTGCGGAACAGGCGGTCGGTGTCCAGCAGTTTCTCGCCGAGCACCTCGGCCAGCTCGCCGCGGGCCAGGCGGCGCAGCATCTCCATCTGGAACAGGCGGTCCTGGGCATGCACGTAGCCCAGCGCGCGGTACAGGTCGGCCTCGTGCTCGGCGCGGATATGCGGCACGCCGCGCTCATCGAAGCGCACCGTGACCGGCGCCTGCAGCGCGCTCAGGCTCAGCTCGCCGTCGCGCTGCGGCTGCTTGCCGTGCAGGTACCAGGTCAGGCCGCCGGCCGCGGCGGCGAGCAGCAGGGCGAGGGCGGTGAGGGGGCGTTTCATCGCGGGCGATCCTTGTTGATGGCGTCGGGCTGCATTCTGCGCAGCCGCGGCCGCCGGTGCATTGACCAAATGCCGCGGCACTGGAAGTCTATGGTCAATTTTCACCGCGGAGACCTCATGAGCGCCGCGCCTCAGGCCGCCCTGACCCATTCCTCGACCCTGCGCCGCCTGCTCTACGAGGCGCTGGCCGAGCTGGGCCTGGACCCCACCGACACCTATCGCCGCGCCTACGCCGGCATGCCGCTGACCCAGCCGCTGCTCGAGGCGCGCGAGGAGCACGACAATGCCCCGCGCTTCTGGCAGGCCCTGGAAGGGATCAGCGGCGACGCCGACATCGGCCTGCACCTGGGCGAGGTGATGCGCCCGCGGCCGATGGACGTGGTCGGCTACCTGCTGCTGGCGGCGCGCGACCTGCGCCAGGGCCTGCAGGCCTTCGTGCGCTTCCAGCACATCCTCTCCGGCGGCTTCGCCGCGGGTCTGGAGGAAGAGGGCGACGAGGCGCGCCTGGTGATCGACCTCAACTACCGCGGTGTCGGTTCGCTGCGCCAGCAGATGGAGTGCCTGGCCGTGCTGCTGCCGAAGATGCTGGCGGCGGCCGGCGGCGAGCTGCCGCTGCGCGGCGTCGACTTCCGCCACGCCGCGCCCAGGCGCACGCAGGAGCATCGCCGCCTGCTCGGCGTGGCGCCGCGCTTCGCCCAGGCCCACGACGCGCTGATCCTGCCGCGTGCTTTGCTCGCGCG
This sequence comes from Pseudomonas sp. SP16.1, assembly GCF_052682975.1. Taxonomy (NCBI): domain Bacteria; kingdom Pseudomonadati; phylum Pseudomonadota; class Gammaproteobacteria; order Pseudomonadales; family Pseudomonadaceae; genus Pseudomonas; species Pseudomonas sp. SP16.1. The sequence continues at coordinate 4,113,538 of NZ_JBQYFZ010000001.1, read as the reverse complement.
GCCGACACGTAGCGCCAGTCCGCGACTGTTCGAGGTGCTCGGCGCAGAAGCCGAGAAGCAGCTGGCCGAGCTGGTGGAGAACCAGCTGCTGGCGCGGGTGCGCTACTGGCTGGAGCTCAACCTGGGGCGCGCGCCGTGCAGCCTGGCGGGCTGCGCCTCGGCGCTGGGGCTCGGCCGCGGCGCCCTGCAGCGGGCGCTGAGCGAGCAGGGCGGCAGCTTTCGCGCACTGCACGACGAGGTGCGCCGGCTGCGCGCCCTGCGTCTGCTGGAGCAGGGCCTAGGCGTGCGCGAGGTGGCGCGGGCCTGCGGTTTCGCCGAGCTGTCGCCCTTCTACCGCGCCTTTCGCCGCTGGCAGGGCGGTACGCCGCGGGGGCTGGCGACGGGCGGTTGAGGGGGCTCTCGTAGGGTGGGTTAGCCGCTTGTCGCACTTATCGGTCGATTCGCCATGTTCGCTGCGGCGTAACCCACCATCGGCGCAATGCGGTCTATCGCCTGGTGGGTTACGCGACGCACCGCCTCCGCGGCGTCTGTCGACTCGCCTATGGCGTCGCTAACCCACCCTACAGGTTCAGCCGTCGCTCGGTTCGGCCCAGTCGCAGAAGCAGCCCAGCGCCAGGGTATTGCTGGCATCGACCCGGCGTCCCGCGGCCAGGGCCTCGAGTATCGGCTCGATGAAGCTGTTGCTCGAGTTGCAGGTCAGGCCTTCGCTGTAGGGGCCGAAATAGGCCAGCTGGCCTTGCCTGTCCCAGATCGCCACCGCCGGGCTGGCGGGCAGACCGGCGCTGCCGGGCAGAGCGTCGATTGGCTTGAGGGCGGCCAGTTCGGCTGGCAGGCGGCCCTGGCTGCCGGGTTTCTGCAGCACGTGGAATTCGACGCCTTGCGGCCCATAGCGCGCGATCAGCTCGGCCAGGTGCTGCTGGTTGCCGACGTTGCACGGGCAGGCCGGGTCCCAGAAGTGCACCAGGCGGATTGCCCCTGGCCCGGCGAGTTCGTCCGCCAGGCGCAACTCGGCGCCGGAGAACACGGCGGCGCGTTCGTCGAAGGGGCGCAGGTAGCGCGTCTCGAACCAGCGGTAGGCCAGCAGCATGCCGCCCAGCCAGGCGAGGGCGAGCAGGGCGACGAGCAAGGTCTTGGGCGAGGGGCGGGGCATGCGGGCAGGGCGTGGGATCAGGGGCGCCTAGCTTGCCACGATGCGCGCGGCAGCTGAATATCGCTGCATCGCGCGGTGCCGTGCGGATCGCCGCCCCATTTATGGAAAGCCCCATGCCAGAGCCGTTTCAGCCCGAACAACTGCGCCCCCTGCTGCGACCCTTGGCCGCAGCGCACCTGGAGCTGCCGGCCGTGCAGGCCTATCGCAGCTTCTATGGCCTGGACCTGGGCGACCGCCACGCCGGGCTGGATCATCGCCTGGGCAGTTTCAGCGCCGCCGGCTACCAGATTGCCGTGCAGCTGTGGGCGCCGGCCGAGCCGCGCGGCACCCTGCTGCTGGTGCACGGTTATTACGACCATATGGGGCTGTACCGCCATGTCGTCGATTGGGCGCTGGCGTTGAACCTCGCCGTGCTGGCCTGCGATCTGCCCGGCCACGGCCTGTCCAGCGGCGCACGCGCCAGCATCGATGACTTCGCCGAATACCAGCAGGTGCTGCTCGAGCTGTTCGAGCAGGCTGCCGAACTGGACCTGCCGCAGCCCTGGCATCTATGCGGGCAGAGCACCGGTGGGGCGATCCTGCTGGACTATCTGCTGACCGGCGATCCGCGTCCCGAACTGGGCCAGAGCATCCTGCTGGCGCCGTTGGTGCGACCGCGCGCCTGGGCCTGGTCGAAGCTCAGCTACCGCTTGCTGCGCCCCTTCGTGCGCGAGATTCCGCGGCGTTTCAGCGAGAACTCGAGCGACGCCGCGTTCATCGACTTCGTCCACAACCTCGATCCGCTGCAGCCGCGCAGCCTGCCCACCGCCTGGGTCGGCGCCCTGGCGCAGTGGGTGCCGCGCATCGAGGCGGCGCCGCGCAGCGCGCACAGTCCGCTGATCGTGCAGGGCGAGGCGGACCTGACGGTGGACTGGCGGCACAACCTCGAGGTGCTGCAGGACAAGTTCAGCCGGCCGGGCATCCTGCGCCTGCCTGAGGCGCGCCATCACCTGGCCAACGAGAACGAGGCGCTGCGCCGGCGCTACTTCGCTTTCCTCAGCGAACGCCTGGCGTAGGGTGCGCCGCGCGCACCGCGATGCACGCCGAGTCTCGATCAGGTGCGCATGGCCTGGGCGGCCCGCGACACCCTACCCAGTCAGATCCCCTGCGCCGGCTCCCCCAGCTCGGCCGTGCTCATGCCCACCGCGAGACCTGCGCGCAGCGCCTGCAGCGCCGCTTGGTAGTAGGCCTGGCCGCCTTCGGACTGGGCGAACTCGACGAACTGCTCCAGCTCGGGGTCGCTCAGCTCCCGGTAGACATGCAGCAGGGTGTTGTCCAGATCCTGCTCGATCTGCGTCATCAGGCGCTCGCGCTGGCCGTCGAGCAGGCTCTGCGCCTGGGCGCCGCCGAGCAGGCCGGGGATCATCTGGCTAAGGCTGTCGGCGGCGACGCCGGCCAGCGCCAGGCTGACCTCGGCGCCGGCCTCCTTGGCCGGCAGGGCCTGGGCGAGGTGGCGAATCAGCAGGCGCCGGGTGGCGTCGGCCTCGCTGCGCGGCAGGCCGCCCGCGTACCTGGCCAGTTGATCGCTGCGCGTCGCCAGCTGTTCGGCGGCGACTATCTTGCGTCCCAGCTCGGACTGGAAGAACGCCAGCGCCGGCCGTGGGTCGTCCAACAGCAGGCGCAGGCTGTGCTGGGCGCGCTGGTCGATGGCGGCGGCGGCGAAGCGGCGGTTGCTGTTGTCCACCAGGGCCTCGTAGATGGCCGGCGGCAAGGTGCTGCGATAGCGCTGCTGGGCCGCGTCGAGGGCCTGATTGAAATGCTCGCGCTGCTGCGGCCAGCCGGCCGTCTGATACAGGCGCAGGTAATCGTCGGCCAGCGCCGGCAGAACCAGGCCGAGCAGCAGCAAGGCACACAGAAGACGCATCGAGAACTCCTTGGCAAACGGGCCGTACCGTCGACCGGGTGGCAGCGGCCGGCTATTTTCGGGGGTGGGCCGGGGCTTGTCGAGCCATGTCGGGGCGCTGCTAGAATCGCCGCCATGAACGAACTCAGCCTGCACCACCTCATCGACGACCTGGCCGCCAAGGGCTGGGCGCAGCGGCACCTGATCCTCCCTCAGGCTCTGACCCGTGAACTGGCGGCCGAGTGCCGCAAACGTGCGCACCGCGGCGAGCTCAGCGCTGCCGGGGTTGGCCGCGGCAGTGCCCAGCAGCTGCAGGAAGGCATTCGCGGCGACCATATCCAGTGGCTGGAGCCCGGCCAGAGCGAGGCCAGCGACCGCTATCTGGAACTGATGGACGAGTTGCGTCTGGCCCTGAACCGCGCCTTGTTCCTCGGCCTGGAAGACTTCGAGTGCCACTTCGCGCTCTATGCGCCGGGCACCTTCTACCTGCGTCACCTGGATCGCTTCCGCGACGACGACCGGCGCACTGTGTCGGCGGTGTTCTACCTCAACGAGGACTGGCAGGCCGAGCAAGGAGGCGCCCTGCGCCTGTATCCGGCGGACGGCAGCGAGCACGAGGTGCTGCCGCAGGCCGGCACCCTGGCGCTGTTTCTCTCCGCCGACATGCCCCATGAGGTGCTGCCGGCCACGCGCGAACGCCTGTCGCTGACCGGCTGGTTCAGGCGCCGCGGCAACGAGGTGTGGTGATGCACAAGATTCTGGTCAGCCGCTGCCTGCTGGGCCATCGGGTGCGCTACGACGGCGGTGCCCACGGTCCGTTCGACCTGCTGCAGCGCTGGCTGGACGAGGGGCGGGTGGTGGCGCTCTGTCCTGAAGTGGCCGGCGGTCTGCCGACGCCCCGCCCCCCGGCGGAGATCCGCGGCGGGCAGGGCGGCGCCGTGCTCGAGGGCCGCCTGGCGGTGCTGACGGTCGACGGCGAGGACGTCACCGCGGCATTCCTCGCAGGCGCGCAGCAGGCGTTGGCGCTGGTGCGCGAGCACGGCATCCGCCTGGCGCTGCTCAAGGCGCGTAGCCCGTCCTGCGGCAACCTGGAGAACTACGACGGCAGCTTCGGCGGCGTGCGCGTGCCCGGCGAGGGCGTCACCGCCGCGCTGCTGCGCCGCGAGGGCGTACAGGTATTCAGCGAGGAGCAATTGGACGAGGCACAGCGGGTGCTGGCGGAGCTGGAAAGCGCAACGGGAACCTCTTCCGCGGACTAGACTCGTATGCCTGTCCGCCATGACCAAGGATGTTTCCCATGACAAGAACGCTGAGTTCCCTTTGCGCTGCCCTGTCGCTGGCGACCTGCGCCACGGCCTGGGCCGAAATGCCGCGTACACCGGCCCCGGAAGGGGCGCAGGTCTACTTCATCGAGCCGCAGGACGGCGCCACGGTCGACGGGACTTTCACCGTCCGCTTCGGCCTCAAGGGCATGGGCGTGGCGCCTGCCGGGGTCGATGTGCCGGCGACCGGGCACCACCACCTGTTGGTCGATGTCGAGCCGCTGCCGGCGATGGACATGCCGTTGCCGGCGAGCGATGCCGTGCGTCACTTCGGCAAGGGGCAGACCGAAACCGAAGTGACCCTGGCGCCGGGCAAGCACACCCTGCAATTGCTGCTCGGCGACAAGAACCACGTGCCGCTGGACCCGCCGGTGATCTCCGAGAAGATCAGCGTCACGGTGAAGTGAGCCCGCTCATGCCGGCACGCAAAAGGGCGACCCGAGGGTCGCCCTTTTCGTTTGCCGCCAAGGTCAGAACAGTACGCGGCTGCGGATGGTGCCGTTGACGTGCTGCAGCTTCTCCAGCGCCAGGTCGGAGTACTCGGCGTCGACGTCGATCACCACGTAGCCGACCTTGTCGTTGGTCTGCAGGAACTGACCGGAGATGTTGATGCCGTTGTCGGCGAACACCTTGTTGATCTCGCTCATCACGCCCGGGATGTTGGCGTGGATGTGCAACAGGCGGTGCTTGCCCGGGTGCGACGGCAGGGCCACTTCGGGGAAGTTGACCGAGGACACCGAGGTACCGTTGTCGCTGTACTTGACCAGCTTCTCGGCCACTTCCAGGCCGATGTTGGCCTGCGCCTCGGCGGTGGAACCGCCGATATGCGGGGTCAGGATCACCCGGTCCAGGCCGCGCAGCGGGCTCTCGAATTCCTCGTCGTTGGACTTCGGCTCGACCGGGAACACGTCGATGGCGGCGCCGATCAGGTGCTCGTCCTTGATCGCGTTGGCCAGGTGGTCCAGCTCGACCACGGTGCCGCGCGCGGCGTTGATCAGGATGCCGCCCTTCTTCATCGCGCGGATTTCCTTCTCGCCGATCATCCACTGGGTGGACGGCAGCTCCGGCACGTGCAGGGACACGATGTCGCACAGGCCGAGCAGCTCGTACAGGTCGCCGATCTGCGTGGCGTTGCCCAGCGGCAGCTTGGTCACGGTGTCGTAGAAGAACACCTGCATACCCAGGGCTTCGGCCAGTACCGAGAGCTGGGTGCCGATGGAGCCGTAGCCAACGATGCCCAGCTTCTTGCCACGGATCTCGAAGGAGTTGGCCGCCGACTTGATCCAGCCGCCGCGGTGGCAGGAGGCGTTCTTCTCGGGGATGCCGCGCAGCAGCAGGATGGCCTCGGCCAGCACCAGCTCGGCCACCGAACGGGTGTTCGAGTAGGGGGCGTTGAACACCGCGATGCCGCGCTCGCGGGCGGCGTCCAGGTCGACCTGGTTGGTGCCGATGCAGAAGCAGCCGACGGCGACCAGCTTCTTGGCGCAGTCGAAGACCTCGGCGGTCAGCTGGGTGCGCGAGCGGATGCCGATGAAGTGGGCATCGGCGATCTTTTCCTTCAGCTCTTCGCCCGACAGCGCGCCCTTGAGGTACTCGATATTGCTGTAGCCGGCGGCCTTCAGGGTGTCCACGGCATTCTGGTGGACGCCTTCGAGAAGAAGGAACTTGATCTTGCTCTTGTCGAGAGAGGTCTTGCTCATCGGAGTACCTGTTGTCCCAGGGATGTTGGCAGGGAAGGGCCGAGAAACTCAGCCAGCGCCCGTAGATCGCTACACGGCTCGATTCACGGGGTGCGTATGCTAGCATGTTCGCCTTTTTCAATGCTCGGTTGCGACCTGAATGGTTCTCAGGGCGACCATGAATCCTTTGAGAGTTCCGTAGATGACCACCCCCGCCCAGATCGAAGAGCTGAAGACCCTGGTTGAGCCCGGCAAGGTGCTGACCGACGCCGATTCCCTCGAGGCCTACGGCAAGGACTGGACCAAGCATTTCGCCCCGGCGCCTTCGGCCATCGTGTTCCCCAAGAGCATCGAGCAGGTGCAGGCCATCGTGCGCTGGGCCAACGCGCACAAGGTCGCCCTGGTGCCGTCCGGCGGGCGTACCGGCCTATCGGCCGCTGCGGTGGCGGCCAATGGCGAAGTCGTCGTCGCCTTCGACTACATGAACCAGATTCTCGCCTTCAACGAGTACGACCGCACCGCGGTGTGCCAGCCGGGCGTGGTGACCAAGCAGCTGCAGCTGTTCGCCGAGGACAAGGGCCTGTACTACCCGGTGGACTTCGCCTCCTCCGGCTCCAGCCAGATCGGCGGCAATATCGGCACCAATGCCGGCGGGATCAAGGTGATTCGCTACGGCATGACCCGCAACTGGGTGGCCGGCCTGAAGGTGGTCACCGGCACCGGCGAGCTGCTGGAGCTCAACCGCGACCTGATCAAGAACGCCACCGGCTACGACCTGCGCCAGCTGTTTATCGGCGCCGAAGGCACCCTGGGCTTCGTGGTCGAGGCGACCATGCGCCTGGATCGGGCGCCGAAGAACCTCACCGCGATGGTCCTCGGCACCCCCGATTTCGACTCGATCATGCCGGTGCTGCACGCCTTCCAGGGCAAGCTCGACCTGACCGCCTTCGAGTTCTTCTCCGACAAGGCCCTGGCCAAGGTGCTGGCGCGCGGCGACGTGCCGGCGCCGTTCGACAGCGAGTGCCCGTTCTATGCCCTGCTGGAATTCGAGGCGACCACCGAGGAGGTGGCCAACCAGGCGCTGGAAACCTTCGAACATTGCGTCGAGCAGGGCTGGGTGGTCGACGGGGTGATGAGCCAGAGCGAGCAGCAGCTGCAGAACCTGTGGAAGCTGCGCGAGTACATCTCCGAGACCATCAGCCACTGGACGCCGTACAAGAACGACATCTCGGTCACCGTCAGCCAGGTGCCGGCCTTCCTCAAGGACATCGACGCCATCGTCGAGGCCAACTACCCGGACTTCGAGGTGGTGTGGTTCGGCCATATCGGCGACGGCAACCTGCACCTGAACATCCTCAAGCCCGAGAGCCTGAGCAAGGACGAATTCTTCGCCAAGTGCGCGGTGGTCAACAAATGGGTGTTCGAGACCGTGCAGAAGTACAACGGCTCGATCAGCGCCGAGCACGGCGTGGGCATGACCAAGCGCGACTACCTGCACTACAGCCGTTCGCCGGCGGAAATCGCCTGCATGAAGGCGGTCAAGGCGGTGTTCGACCCCAACGGCATCATGAATCCCGGCAAGATCTTTGCCGTTTGATCTCGGAGGGTGCGCTGCGCGCACCAGCGATCAGCCACCAAACGCGTCTTGGTGCGCACGGCGCACCCTACTGATCAGGAGCCCCCGATGAGCTATCAGCACCAGTACACCGACGGCACTCCGATCCACTTCCCCATGGGCAAGGTGGTCTGCATCGGTCGCAATTACGCCGAGCACGCCGCCGAGCTGAACAACCCGGTGCCCAGCGAGCCGCTGCTGTTCATCAAGCCGGGTTCCTGCGTGGTGCCGCTGGATGACGGCTTCGCCATTCCCGACGACCGCGGCGCGGTGCACTACGAGGCGGAGATCGCCGTGCTGATCGGCAAGCCGCTGTCATCGAGGCCGGATGCCGAAGAGGTGCGCGACGCCATCAGCGGCTTCGCCCCGGCCCTGGACCTGACCCTGCGCGACCTGCAGAGCAAGCTCAAGGAGAAGGGCTACCCCTGGGAAATCGCCAAGAGCTTCGACGGCGCCTGCGTGCTGGCGCCCTTCGTGCCCGGCGATGCCGTCGAGGACCTGGCCGACATCGGCATTCGCCTGACCATCAACGGCGAGACCCGCCAGGACGGCAACAGCCGCGACATGCTCAATCCGATCCTGCCGATGATCCAGCACATGGCCGGGCACTTCGCCCTGCAGCCGGGCGATGTGATTCTCACCGGCACCCCGGTGGGCGTCGGCGCGCTGCACAAGGGCGACGAGCTGGTGCTGGAGTTGCCCGGTTACAGTCGCTTCAGCAGTCGCGTGCTATAAGGGTTCACCCTCATTCGACGGGCGGCGGAACTCCCGCCGGCGACGGATGTCGGATTGCCATCAAGCAGCCGAGCCGTCGCCGATGAACCCTTCCCGTTTCCGCCTTCTCCTTTCCCGCCGCCGGCTCGCCGGCCTCGCCGTATTGGCGTTGGCCGCCCTGGCGCACTACCAGCACTGGGATGACCGTGCCCGGCTGTGGTGGCAGGAGGGGCGCACGCCATTGGTGGAGCGCCTGGCCAGCATCTGGCTGCCCGGCTACCGAGCGGTTATCCAGGCCAAGGCGCTGAGCGGGCTGGACCATGACGAAACCTCGGGGCTGACCTACAACCCGGCCACCGGCACGCTGTTCACCGTCACCGGCAAGCATCCGCTGCTGGTGGAGCTGTCGCGTCGCGGCGAGGTGTTGCGGCGCATCGAACTGAGCGGCTTTAGCAACCCGGAAGGGGTGGAAATGCTCGGCGACGGGCGCATGGCGATCATCGACGAGCGCCGCCGCCGGCTCACCACTTTCACCCTGGGCGAGGCTGATCTGAGCCTGGATGCCGCCGATTTCCCCGGTTTCGATCTGGGCTTCGCCGACGCCGGCAACAAGGGCTTCGAGGGTATCGCCTGGGATGCGCGCAGCCACAGCCTGTTGCTGGGCAAGGAGCGCGGCCCGCTGGGCCTGTTCAGCCTGCCGATTCCCGTCGGGGACGGCGCCGCCGGCGTGCTGCAGCCGCTGGCCAGCCCGCACCTGGGCATGCGCGATATCTCCTCGCTGAGCATCGACGGGCGCACCGGCCACACCCTGGTGCTGTCCGACGAGTCGCGCCTGCTGCTGGAGCTCGACCGCGCGGGCCAGCCGGTCAGCTTCCTCAGCCTCAGCGGCGGGCGCAACGGTCTGCAGCGCGGCATCGAGCAGGCCGAGGGGGTGACCATGGACGAGCAGGGCAACATCTATATCGTCGCCGAGCCGAACCTGTTCTATATGTTCAGCAAGCCGGCGCCGGACGCCGGTTGAGCGGTTCAGCTTGGCTTAAGCGCCGATTCAGTCTGGCTTCAGCTTGTCGCCCTAATCTGACCCCGTCACTTACCCACTACGAGGTCAACACCATGAAACGCTCCGCTCTCGCTCTGCTGGCTCTGCCCCTGCTCAGCACCGCCGCCTTCGCCACCGGCTACACCGGCCCGGGCGTCACGCCGCAGGTCACCAGCGTATCCGCCGCATTGGAGGCCGGCGACGACACCCAGGTGGTGCTCGAAGGCCAGATCGTCAAGCGCCTGCAGGACGAGCTCTACGAGTTCAAGGACGCCAGCGGCACCATCCAGGTGGAGATCGACGACGAGGACTGGCCGAACCAGAACGTTTCGGAAACCGCCAAGGTGCGTCTGAGCGGTGAGGTGGACAAGGACTTCAACGGCCGCGAGATCGATGTCGACCGCGTCGAGCTGATCAACTGATTCGCACGCTTTCCCTGGCCCGCCCGATGGCGTTCGTGGCGGGCTTTTCCGTGGTCGTCAGAGTGAGTCGTCATGCGCCGCCTGCTGAGCTTCAATCCCTGGCTCTACCTGCTGGTTTTCCTTCTGCTCGTCGGTGGCGTTCTCGCCCAGCAGTATCGCCTGTTCGAGCGCGGCTGGTTTGCCGTGCAGGAGTGGCAGCACGGCACCAGCTGGCGTGAGCGCTCGCTGTGGCTGGGCGAGTACCAGGTGGTGATCGATGCCAAGCCGATCGCCGGCATCAGCGACGTCTCGGCACTGACCTACGATCCGGACCGGCGCAGCCTGTTCAGCGTCACCAACAAGCCGGCCAAGGTGATCGAGCTGAGCCTGGACGGCGAGCTCTTGCGGATCATCGACCTCGAAGGCTTCGGCGATCCCGAGGCCATCGAGTACGTGGGGCCTGGCCTCTACGTGATCGCCGACGAGCGCGAGCAGCGCCTGGTCAAGGTGCGTATCGACGATGCCACCCGGATTATCGATGCCGGCGATTTCCAGCAGCTGTCGCTGGGTATCGGCCTTAACGGCAACAAGGGCTTCGAGGGCCTGGCCTTCGATGCGGCGGGCCAGCGCCTGCTGGTGGCCAAGGAGCGCGATCCGGTGCGCATCTTCGAGGTGCGCGGCTTCCCCCATGTCGATGCCGGCAGGCCGCTGTCGCTGCAGGTCAGTACCGATCCGCAGCGCGACGCGCGGCTGTTCGTGCGCGATCTGTCGAGCCTGGACTTCGACAGTGGCACGGGGCATCTGCTGGCACTGTCGGACGAGTCGCGCCTGGTGATCGAACTGGACGCGGCGGGCAAGCCGGTCAGCACCCTGTCGCTGCTGCGCGGCCAGCACGGCCTGCGGCGCGGCGTGCCGCAGGCCGAAGGGGTGGCCACGGACGATGCCGGCAACCTGTACCTGATCAGCGAGCCGAACCTCTTCTACGTCTTCAGGAAACCGGTGGATTAGCCGGTCTGGTCGTCCAGCTCGGCGGCCGGTGCATTTTTCCGTACCGACTCGATGCCGCCCTGGCAGGCGGCGACGCTGCCATACATCTGGCTTTGGCCGATCACCTGGCCATTGGTGGCCTTGAGCACGAAGTAGGGCTTGTCGCTGCTGGACGTCCCGGTTTCGAAGGCGCCTTCGCGCTGAGCGTTCTTCCTCACCGAATCGATGCCGCTCAGTGCCGAATCCTTGGCCCTGTACATCTCGCTGCTCAGGATGATCTGGCCGTTGCCCGCCAGCAGGTTGAAGTGGAACTGACCGTCTTTGGCTTTTTTCAGCTCGAACTTTGCAGACATGCTCTTCTCTCCTTGGTAACCGGCGGCTTGCCCGGCCGCTTCGCTTGAAGAGCAAGCCTAGTCCAGTTCCGGTGGCCTGGAGGGGCGACTGCGACGCGGCCTTTCAGTGGGAGTGGCTTTTACCCACATGGGTGTGGCCGTCGTCCGGCAGGGGCTGCACGCCGCCGCTGACGTTGAGCTGGCGCAGTATCTCGCAGGCTTCGGCCGCCCGCGTACCGCTGCAGCGCTCGCGTAGCTCGCTCAACTGACGGCGCAGCGCCTGCAGGCTGGCGATGCGTTGCTCGACGTGCTCGATATGCTCGTCCACCAGGCTGTTGATGCCGGCACAGTTTTCCCGCGGCAGGTCGCGCAGGGCCAGCAGGCGCTGGATCTCCTCCAGCGTCATGTCCAGGGTGCGGCAGTTGCGGATGAATACCAGGCGCTCGAGGTGTTCCTGGGTGTACACCCGGTAATTGCCGTCGGTGCGGGCAGGCGCCGGCAGTAGGCTCTCGCGCTCGTAGTAGCGGATGGTCTCGACCTGACAGCCGGCCCGTTTCGCCAATTCGCCGATCTTCATGGTGCGTCCTCCATTCAGGGCTTGACCCTATAGTGACTTCAGGGTGTGTACTGCGCAACAGACCCCCCAGGGAGACCCCTCATGTCCCATTGCTGCGACCATTCGCCAGCGTGCCGGACGGCGCGCGCCAGCCATGATCCTGTCGCCGCGCCACACGCCGGTCAGCTCAGCACCCGTATCCGTATCGAGCAGATGGACTGCCCGACCGAGGAGCGCCTGATCCGCGATGCGCTGGCCGGCCTGCCGGGCGTCGGCGCGCTGCAGTTCAATCTGCTGCAGCGCGTGCTCACCGTCGCCCACGAGGCCGACGCCCTGGCGCGCGTGCTGCCGGCGATCCGCGCGTTGGGCTTTACCCCGCAGGTGCAGGACGAGACCGTCGCCGCCACGCCCGCGCCGCTTGCCGCGCGCAGGCCCTGGTGGCCGCTGGCGCTGTCCGGCGCGCTGGCCGGCGCCGCGGAGATCGCGCACTTCGCCTCGCTCGGTCCGCACTGGCTGGTGGCGGTGCTGGCGGTCGCCGCCATCGGCCTGTGCGGCCTGGGCACTTACCAGAAGGGCTGGATCGCCCTGAAGAATCGCAAACTCAATATCAACGCACTGATGAGCATCGCGGTGACCGGGGCGGTGCTGATCGGCCAGTGGCCGGAGGCGGCGATGGTGATGGTGCTGTTCGCCCTCGCCGAGCGGATCGAGGCCGGTTCGCTCGAGCGTGCGCGCAACGCCATCCGCGGCCTGATGGACCTGGCGCCACCGCGCGCCACGGTGCGCCAGGCCGACGGCAGCTGGCGCGAGGTGGACGTGCAGGCCGTGAGGGTCGGCGATCTGCTGCGCGTGCGTCCCGGCGAACGCATCGCCCTGGATGGCGAGGTGATCGGCGGCTCATCCACGGTCGACCAGGCGCCGATCACCGGCGAGAGCCTGCCGGTGGACAAGGGCGTCGGCGATCCGCTGTTCGCCGGCACCATCAACCAGGCCGGCGCCCTGGAGCTGCGGGTGACGGCCGCCGCGCGCGACACCACGCTGGCGCGCATCATCCACGCGGTGGAGCAGGCCCAGGGCGCGCGGGCGCCGACCCAGCGTTTCGTCGATCGCTTCGCACGCATCTATACCCCGGCGGTGTTCGCCTTGGCCCTGGCGGTCGCCGTGCTGCCGCCGCTGTTCGGCGCCGGCGCCTGGCTCGAGTGGATCTACCGCGCCCTGGTGCTGCTGGTGGTGGCCTGCCCCTGCGCGCTGGTGATCTCCACCCCGGTGACCATCGTCAGCGGCCTGGCAGCCGCCGCGCGCAAGGGCATCCTGATCAAGGGCGGCGTGCACCTGGAGAACGGCCGCCAGCTGGCGCTGCTGGCCCTCGACAAGACCGGCACCCTGACCCACGGCCGGCCGGTGCGGACCGACAGCCTCGGCTTGGTCGGAGGCGACGAGGCGCTGCACGAGGCCTGGGCCGCGAGCCTGGCCGCGCGCTCCGATCATCCGGTATCCAGGGCGCTGGCAGCGCACGCCGAGGGGCGGGCGCTACGCGAGGTGGACGAGTTCGAGGCGCTGCCGGGGCGCGGTATCCGTGGGCGGATCGACGGGGTGCGGCTGTATCTGGGTAACCACGGTCTGCTCGAGCAGCTGGGCTTGTGCTCGCCGGAGCTGGAGGCGCAGCTCCAGGCGCTGGAGCGCCAGGGCAAGAGCGTGGTGGCGCTGTGCGACGAGCGCCGGGCGCTGCGGCTGTTCGCCGTCGCCGACACCCTGCGCCGGAGCAGCCGCGAGGCGGTCGCCGAACTCCACGCGCTGGGCGTGCGCACCTGCATGCTCAGCGGCGACAATGCCCACACCGCGGTGGCGATCGCCGCGCAGGTCGGCATCGACGAGGCCTACGGCGACCTGCTGCCGGCGGACAAGCTGGCCTGGGTCGAGGCGCGTCAGGCGCAGGGTGACGTGGTCGGCATGGTCGGCGACGGCATCAACGATGCACCGGCGCTGGCCAGGGCGCAGATCGGCTTCGCCATGGGCGCGGCCGGCACCGACACGGCGATCGAGACCGCCGATGTCGCGCTGATGGACGACGATCTGCGCAAGATCCCGGCCTTTGTCCGCCTGTCGCGGCACACGGCGGCCATCCTCAAGCAGAACATCGGTCTGGCGCTGGGGATCAAGGCGCTGTTCCTGGCCCTGACCCTGACCGGCGAGGCGAGCATGTGGATGGCGGTGTTCGCCGACATGGGCGTCAGCCTGCTGGTGGTATTCAACGGCTTGCGCCTGCTGCGCAAGTAAAGGAGAGCGATATGCAGCAAGAACTGAAGACTGCCATCGACGAGGCCTTCGCCCTGGCCGAAGCCGCCCTGGACGAGGGGCGCGGCGCCGCGGCGTACGTCTGGCTGGAGCGGGCGCATATCCTCACCCAGCGCCAGCCATGGCTGCATGCGCGCTCGCACTGGCTGATGCTGCGCGCAGGTATGCAGGCGGGCGACGGGCGCGAGGTGCTCGGGCAGTTGCCGCGCATCCTCGCGGCGCTGCTGTTCTCGCGGATCTGGGTGCCGCTCGGCAATACCGGGCGGGCGCGGGTCAGCGCCTTCCAGCCGATGCCGCTGAGCGAAGAGCTGCGCCGGCTGCTCGAGTAGGGTGTCGTGGGGCCGTGCGCACCGGGATCTGTCTATTGAGCCGGCGGGCGCCAAGGCATCACACCTAGCTCGGGCAGGAGCCGCGTCCCGCGGCGAATGGGCCGATGCTGCCGACCGAAAAGCGTCGCCCCAGGGAGGGGCTCCCACGACGCCCCGCCAAGCTATCCAGCAATTTTCGCCGGCTCTGCAGGTGCGCGCGGCGCACCCTGCGGGGCTCAGCGTTTGAGCGTTTGCACGCCCTCGGCGGTGCCGAGCAGCAGCAGGTCGGCCGGGCGGGCGGCGAACAGGCCGTTGGTGACCACCCCGACTATGGCGTTGATATCCGCTTCCAGCTTCAGCGGATCGACGATCGACAGGTTGTGCACGTCGAGGATGATGTTGCCGTTGTCGGTCAGCACGCCCTCGCGGTACACCGGGTCGCCACCCAGCTTGACCAGCTGGCGCGCCACATGGCTGCGCGCCATGGGGATGACTTCCACCGGCAGCGGAAAGGCGCCGAGCACCGGTACCAGCTTGCTGGCGTCGGCGATGCAGATGAAGGTGCGCGCCACCGCTGCGACTATCTTCTCGCGGGTCAGCGCGGCGCCGCCGCCCTTGATCAGGTGGAGGTGCTCGTCGCTCTCGTCGGCGCCGTCGACGTAGAACTCCAGTTCGCTCACCGTGTTCAGGTCGTAGACCGGGATGCCGTGGCCCTTGAGCCGCGCGGCGGTGGCTTCGGAGCTGGCCACCGCGCCGTCGAATTCCATCCGGTGCTTGGCCAGGGCGTCGATGAAGAAGTTGGCGGTGGAGCCGGTGCCGACGCCGATGACGCTCTTGCTGTCGAGGCGGGGAAGAATGTGGTCGACGGCGGCCTGGGCCACGGCCTGTTTCAGCTGATCCTGGTTCATCGCGGGGGTGCGCCTGGCAAGGGAAGGAAAAGAGGCGCGAATTATAGCCGCATGGCGGGCAAAAACCCCGCACTCTCTGTGGTCGCGCGGCGAAGCGCTGGGGTAGACTCCCCAGTCCCCCCAAGCCCGACCGCCTGCGAACTCGCCATGCTCGAACAGTACGTGAAGAAGATCCTCACCTCGCGCGTCTACGACGTCGCGGTGGAAACCCCGCTGCAACCGGCCCGCCAGCTTTCCGAGCGGCTGGGCAACCAGATTCTGCTCAAGCGCGAGGATCTGCAGCCGGTGTACTCGTTCAAGATTCGCGGCGCCTACAACAAGCTGGCCCAGCTGTCGGCCGAGGAACTGGAGCGCGGCGTGGTCACCGCCTCGGCCGGCAACCATGCCCAGGGCCTGGCCCTGGCCGCCAAGACCCTGGGGGTGAAGGCGACCATCGTCATGCCGCGCACCACGCCTGAACTGAAGGTGCAGGGCGTGCGCTCGCGCGGCGGCAAGGTGGTGCTGCACGGCGACGCCTTCCCCGAGGCGCTGGCGCATTCGCTGAAACTGGTGGAGGAGAAGGGTTACACCTACATCCACCCCTACGACGACCCGCTGGTGATCGCAGGGCAAGGCACCGTGGCCATGGAGGTGCTGCGCCAGCATCCGGGCCAGCTGGATGCCATCTTCGTGCCGGTCGGCGGCGGCGGCCTGATCGCCGGCATCGCTGCCTACGTCAAGTACCTGCGCCCGGAAGTGAAGGTGATCGGCGTCGAGCCGGACGACTCCAACTGCCTGCAGGCCGCCATGGCGGCCGGTGAGCGCGTGGTGCTGCCGAGCGTCGGGCTGTTCGCCGACGGCGTGGCGGTGGCGCAGATCGGCGCGCACACCTTCGACATCTGCAGGCAGTACGTGGACGAGGTGATCACCGTCAGCAGCGACGAGATCTGCGCGGCGATCAAGGACATCTACGACGACACTCGCTCGATCACCGAGCCGGCCGGCGCCCTGGCCGTGGCCGGGATCAAGAAGTACGTCGAACGCGAGCGCTGCTCGGGGCGGGTGCTGGTGGGCATCGACTCGGGCGCCAACGTCAATTTCGACCGCCTGCGCCACGTCGCCGAGCGCGCCGAGTTGGGCGAGAAGCGCGAGGCGATCATCGCCGTGACCATCCCCGAGCAGCCGGGCAGCTTCAAGGCCTTTTGCGAGGCGATCGGCAAGCGCCAGATCACCGAGTTCAACTACCGCTACCACACCGACCGCGAGGCGCACATCTTCGTCGGCGTGCAGACCCACCCCGACAGCGATCCGCGCGCGGCGCTGGTCGAAGGGCTGCGCGCCCAAGGTTTCCCGGTGCTGGATCTGACCGACAACGAGCTGGCCAAGCTGCATATCCGCCATATGGTCGGCGGCCACGCGGCGCGGGTCAGCGACGAGATGGTGTTCCGCTTCGAGTTCCCCGAGCGCCCCGGCGCGCTGTTCAACTTCCTGCAGAAACTCGGCGGGCGCTGGAACATCTCGATGTTCCACTACCGCAACCACGGCGCCGCCGACGGTCGCGTGGTCGCTGGCCTGCAGGTGCCGGACAGCGAGCGCCATCTGGTGGCCGCGGCGCTGGAGGCCATCGGCTATCCCTACTGGGACGAGAGCGACAATCCCGCCTATTCGCTGTTTCTGGGCTGATGAGGAAAAGGTGATGGAACACTACCTGCTGGTTCGCATCCTCCACGGCGCCCCGGGCGTCCTGCTGCTGCTCGGCGTGCTTGCCCACGCCTTCATGCTGTTCAAGGCGCAGCGCGCAAACGATGCGGCGCTGCTGGCGCGCAAGCTGCGTGTCACCCTGCTGTTCAGCCTGCCGGCCTTCGCCGTGCTGGCGCTGAGTCTGCCGCTGAGCGGTTACTGGCTGGTGGATAGTGCCGGCTGGCCGCTTGGGCAGGCCTGGCTGCTGGCGGGCAGCGTTCTCTACGGGGTGATGATGTTACTCGGCCTGCTGCTGGCCGGGCGCCTAGCCGCCTGGCGCGCGCTGGGCGACGCCCCGGCGCCGACCGCGCTGGGGCGCCTGTGCCTGATCTACGCGGCGCTGATCCTGGTACTGTTGATCGCCATCATGGCGCTGATGGGCGCCAAGCCCGCGTAGGCGGTGTCGCGGGGCCGCCCAGGCCGTGCGCACCGGTTTTAATGATGGTGCGCGCAGCGCACCCCATGTCATCGCACGATGCGGGGTGTTTTCGTTCAGCGCAGCGAAATCACCGGCCAGCCGCGTTCGACGGCGGTGGCGCGCAGCACCTCGTCCGGGTCCACCGCCACGGGGCGGCTGGCGACTTCCAGTAGCGGCAGGTCGTTGCGCGAGTCGCTGTAGAAATAGCTGCCGTCCAGGCTGAGGCCACTCTGCGCCAGCCATTCGTTCAATCGCACCACCTTGCCCTGCTGGTAGCAGGGGATGCCGGCGATCTGCCCGGTATAGCGGCCGCCTTGCATGCCGCACTCGGTGGCGATCAGGGTGTCCACACCGAGGCGCGCGGCGATGGGCGCGGTGACGAAGCGGTTGGTGGCGGTGATGATCACCAGCTTGTCGCCGGCTTCGCGGTGCTCGGCCAGCAGCGCCTCGCCCTTGGCCAGGATGATCGGCTCGATCACCTCGGCCATGAACTCACGATGCCATTGCGCCAGCTGCTCCATGGCGGTGCGGCCGAGTATCGCCTGGCTGAAATTCTGGTAGGCCACCACGTCCAGCTTGCCGGCGCAGTAGTCGGCATAGAAGGCATCGTTGCGCGCCTGGTATTCGGCGGCATCGACCAGGCCGCGCTGGCAGATGAAGTCGCCCCAGCTGTGATCGCTGTCGCCGGCGAGCAGGGTGTTGTCGAGATCGAAAAGGGCCAGGCGCACCGTCAATACCTTCGTGTGAAACCGGTTGGGCGCGCCAGAATAGCCGCTTTGCTCAGGCTTTCAAACTGCGTCGAAACCCGCGTTGCTGCTGTTGTCGGCTTTGTGGAACAATGCCGGAACTTGCGTGTACGAGGTTGCCTGCCGTGATCGATTCTGATGGTTTCCGCCCTAATGTCGGCATCATCCTGACCAATGATCTGGGCCAGGTGCTCTGGGCGCGGCGCATCAACCAGGATGCCTGGCAGTTTCCCCAGGGTGGGATCAACGATCGCGAGTCGCCGGAAGAGGCGCTGTACCGCGAACTCAACGAAGAAGTTGGCCTCGAGGAGCAGGACGTGAATATCCTCGCCTGCACCCGTGGCTGGTTGCGTTATCGTCTGCCGCAGCGCCTGGTGCGTACCCACAGCCAGCCGCTGTGCATCGGCCAGAAACAGAAGTGGTTCCTGCTGCGCCTGACCGGAGCCGAAGAGCGGGTGCGCATGGATCTGACCGGCAAGCCCGAGTTCGACGGCTGGCGCTGGGTCAGCTACTGGTATCCGCTGGGCCAGGTGGTCACATTCAAGCGCGAGGTCTATCGCCGCGCCCTCAAGGAACTCGCCCCGCGCCTGATCGTGCGCGACTGACCAGGAAGCGGAACTGCACATGCTCAACGTCCTGCGCAAGATCGTCCAGGAAGTCAACGCCGCCAAGGACCTCAAGGCGGCGTTGTCGATCATCGTGCAGCGGGTCAAGGAGGCCATGGGCAGCCAGGTGTGCTCGGTCTACCTGCTCGATCCGGAAGCCAACCGTTTCGTCCTGATGGCCACCGAGGGCCTCAACAAGCGCTCCATCGGCAAGGTCAGCATGGCGCCCAGCGAAGGCCTGGTCGGCC
Organism: Pseudomonas sp. SP16.1; assembly: GCF_052682975.1. Taxonomy (NCBI): domain Bacteria; kingdom Pseudomonadati; phylum Pseudomonadota; class Gammaproteobacteria; order Pseudomonadales; family Pseudomonadaceae; genus Pseudomonas; species Pseudomonas sp. SP16.1. The sequence continues at coordinate 4,094,614 of NZ_JBQYFZ010000001.1, read as the reverse complement.
TGGTCGGTACCCGCGAGGAACCGCTCAACCTGGAGAACGCCGCGGCTCACCCGCGCTATCGCTACTTCGCCGAGACCGGCGAGGAGCGTTACGCCTCCTTCCTCGGTGCGCCGATCATCCACCACCGGCGGGTGATGGGCGTACTGGTGGTGCAGCAGAAGGAGCGCCGCCAGTTCGACGAGGGCGAGGAAGCCTTCCTGGTCACCATGAGCGCCCAGCTCGCCGGGGTCATCGCCCATGCCGAGGCCACCGGCTCGATCCGCGGCCTCGGCCGTCAGGGCAAGGGCGTGCAGGAGGCCAAGTTCGTCGGTGTGCCCGGCGCGCCGGGTGCCGCCGTCGGCACCGCGGTGGTGGTGTTGCCGCCGGCCGATCTGAACGTGGTGCCCGATCGCAGCGTCGACGACATCGCCGCCGAACTGGAACTGTTCGACAAGGCCCTCGGCTGGGTGCGCGAGGACATGCACGAGCTGTCCGCCAAGCTTGCCACCCAGCTGCGCAAGGAAGAGCGCGCGCTGTTCGACGTCTACCTGATGATGCTCGACGATGCCGCCCTGGGTAACGAGGTGCGCAAGGTCATCAAGACCGGCCAATGGGCACAGGGCGCCCTGCGTCAGGTGGTGCTCGACCACGTCGGGCGCTTCGAGCTGATGGACGACGCCTACCTGCGCGAGCGCGCCAGCGACGTGCGCGACCTCGGTCGGCGCCTGCTCGCCTACCTGCAGGAAGAACGCAAGACCTCGCTGGTCTACCCGGACAACAGCATCCTGGTCAGCGAGGAGCTGTCGCCGGCGATGCTCGGCGAGGTACCGGAAGGCAAGCTGGCCGGCCTGATCTCGGTGACCGGCTCGGGCAACTCGCACGTGGCGATCTTCGCCCGCGCCATGGGCATCCCCACGGTGATGGGCGTGGTCGACCTGCCGTACTCGAAGATCGACGGCATCCAGCTGATCGTCGACGGCTACCACGGCGAGGTGTTCACCAACCCCAGCGAGCTGCTCGCCAAGCAGTACGCCGACGTGGTCGAGGAGGAGCGCCAGCTCACCGAGGGCCTCGACGCGCTGCGCGCGCTGCCCTGCGAGACCCTCGACGGTCAGCGCATGCCGCTGTGGGTCAACACCGGCCTGCTCGCCGACGTGGCCCGCGCCCAGCAGCGCGGCGCCGAGGGCGTCGGCCTGTACCGCACCGAAGTGCCGTTCATGGTCAACGAGCGCTTCCCCAGCGAGAAGGAGCAGCTGGCCACCTACCGCGAGCAGCTGCAGGCCTTCCACCCGCTGCCGGTGACCATGCGCACCCTGGATATCGGCGGCGACAAGGCGCTGTCCTACTTCCCGATCAAGGAAGAGAACCCCTTCCTCGGCTGGCGCGGCATCCGCGTCACCCTCGACCACCCCGAAATCTTCCTGGTGCAGACCCGCGCCATGCTCAAGGCCAGCGAGGGCCTGAACAACCTGCGCATCCTCCTGCCGATGATTTCCGGCACCCAGGAGCTGGAGGAGTCGCTGCACCTGATCCACCGCGCCTGGGGCGAGGTGCGCGACGAGGGCACCGACGTGCCGCTGCCGCCAATCGGCGTGATGATCGAGATTCCCGCCGCGGTCTACCAGACCCGCGAACTGGCGCGCCAGGTGGATTTCCTCTCGGTCGGCTCCAACGACCTGACCCAGTACCTCCTGGCGGTGGACCGCAACAACCCGCGGGTCGCCGATCTCTACGACTTCCTCCACCCGGCGGTGCTGCAGGCGCTGCAGAAGGTGGTCGACGACGCCCACGCCGAAGGCAAGCCGGTGAGCATCTGCGGCGAGATGGCCGGCGATCCGGCCGCCGCCGTGCTGCTGCTGGCCATGGGCTTCGACTCGCTGTCGATGAACGCCACCAACCTGCCCAAGGTGAAATGGCTGTTGCGCCAGGTCACCCGCAGCAAGGCTCGAGAACTGCTGGGTCAGGTGATGACCATGGACAATCCGCACCTGATCCACAGCACCCTGCAGCTGGCCCTGCGCAACCTCGGCCTGGGCCGGGTGATCAACCCAGCGTCGAATATCCAGGCCTGAGCCGCGTCTGCGAGCCCCGGCGACCCTGACGGGTGCGCCGTGCGCACCAGGCGCCTCTCTGCTGACGCTTGCTCGCGCGTTCGCTGCGTCCGTCAATGGTGGATGGGTAAAGCGTCATCCACCCTACACCCTACTTTCCCTTACCTGCGTATGACGACCTCGCCCAGCGGCACGCCCTGCGGGCCGAAGCTGCGTTCGACCAGCTCCCAGCTATGGTCGGCGTTGAGGATCAGGGCCGTGCTGGCGCGAGTGCCGTAGTTGGCGCTGGCGATGAAGACCGTCGACAGCAGGCGCTCTACCGCCGGCCCGACGCCGGTATCGGGCAGCAGGTGTTCGGGCGGCCGTTCGCTGTCGGCCAACAGCGCCAGCAGGCGCTGGCTGGCCGGGGCGTCCAGGCAGTTTTCCAGCGCCGCCCTGGCGCGTCGCAGCTTGGGCCAGGGGCTGTCGAGGCCGGCGTTGGACAGGCCGTAGAGCCCTTCCGGCAAGGTTCGCGGCTGGTCCTCCTGGCTGTTGTAGTACCAGAGCTCACGCGCATCGCCGAGCAGCAGGTTGAAGCCGGCGTACTCTGCGGCTCTGCCCGCTACCTGCCGCAGATAGGCCGGCGGCGTCAGCGCGCTGCGCAGGAAATCGACCGGCAGCTCGCCACGCGAGCGTCGTCCGGCTGGCTGGTTCGGATCGCGGATATTGGTCAGCGCGGCGAAACGCCCGTCCGCGCTCATCCCCAGCCAGGTGCCGCCGGCCTGCAGGTCGCGCCCGGCGAACAGCCCGGGCGCGTCGTCCCATTCGCGCAGCGGCCAGCTGGGCCGGGCGTAGAACTCGTCGCGGTTGGCTGCCAGCAGCAGCGGTTGCGGCTGATCCGGGCGCCAGGCGAAAACGATCAGGCACATGGGGCACTCCTTGTTCGGGCGACGCCTTGCAGGCTAGCACGAAGCTGAAGCGGTGCACGCCGTACCCTGGAAGCGAGTCTGCCGGCGATTTCGTGGCAGGGCCGCCAAGGATTGGCGCCCATCCCCGTCATGCAATTGCCCCGTGCCCGACGCCTGGTGCCTGCCGCTGCCGGGGCAATTCCGCTACCATGCCGCTTTGTTTTCCCGGGGGTATCGATGGAACTGCTGCTGTACCTGCTGCTAGGGGCTGCCGCCGGCGTGCTGGCCGGTCTGTTCGGCGTGGGCGGCGGGCTGATCATCGTGCCGGTGCTGGTGTTCAGTTTCGCCTCGCAGGGCATGCCGGCGGAGGTGCTCACCCACCTGGCGGTCGGTACCTCGCTGGCGACCATCGTCTTCACCTCGATCAATTCGCTGCTCGAGCACCAGCGCAAGGGCGCGGTGCGCTGGCCACTGTTTCGCTGGCTGACCCTGGGCATCCTGTTCGGCGCGGCGCTGGGCGCCCTGAGCGCGGCGGCGATCCACGGCGAGTACCTGCAGAAGATCATCGGCGTGTTCGCCCTGGTGATCGCCGTGCAGATGGCGCTCGATCTGAAACCCAGGGCCGAGGGCACTGTCCCAGGCAGGCCGCTGCTGGCGGCGGCGGGTGGGGTGATCGGCTGGGCGTCGGCGATCTTCGGCATCGGCGGCGGTTCGCTGACCGTGCCCTTCCTGGTCTGGCGCAGCGTGCCGATGCAGCAGGCGGTAGCCACCTCGGCGGCCTGCGGCCTGCCGATCGCCATCGCCGGCGCGCTGAGTTTCGTCGCCACCGGCTGGGGCAACCCGCAGCTGCCGCCGTGGAGCGTCGGTTTCGTCTACCTGCCGGCGCTGGTCGGCATCGCCGTCACCAGCATGTTCTTCGCCCGCATCGGCGCGCGCCTGGCCCATCGCCTGTCGCCGCGCCTGCTCAAGCGCCTGTTCGCCCTGCTGCTGTTCAGCGTGGGCCTGAGTTTTCTTGTCTAAGGAGTGATTGATGCTGCCTTACCCGCAGATCGACCCGGTGGCCCTTGCCCTCGGCCCGCTGAAAATCCACTGGTACGGCCTGATGTACCTGGTCGGCATCGGCGGCGCCTGGTGGCTGGCCTCGCGGCGCCTGGCCCGCTTCGATGCTGGTTGGAGCAAGGAGAAGCTCTCCGATCTGGTGTTCTGGGTGGCCATGGGGGTGATTCTCGGTGGGCGCCTGGGTTACGTGTTCTTCTATGACTTCGCGGCCTATGTCGCCGAACCGGCGAAGATCCTGCGGGTTTGGGAAGGCGGCATGTCGTTCCACGGCGGGCTGCTCGGGGTCATGCTGGCCACCTGGTGGTTCGGCAAGCGCAACGGCAAGAGCTTCTTCGAGCTGATGGACTTTATCGCGCCGCTGGTGCCCATTGGCCTGGGCGCCGGGCGCATCGGCAATTTCATCAATGCCGAGCTGTGGGGCAAGGCCACCGACCTGCCCTGGGCGATGGTCTTTCCCACCGACCCACAGCAGCTGGCGCGGCATCCCTCGCAGCTGTACCAGTTCGCCCTGGAGGGCGTGGCACTGTTCGTCATTCTCTGGTTCTACTCGCGCAAACCGCGCCCGACCATGGCGGTTTCCGGTCTGTTCGCCACCTGCTACGGGCTGTTCCGCTTTATCGTCGAATTCGTCCGCGTGCCGGACGCCCAGCTCGGCTACCTGGCCTGGAACTGGCTGACCATGGGCCAGATTCTCTGCCTGCCGATGATCCTCGGCGGTATCGGCCTGATCCTCTACGCCTACAAGCGCCAGCCTGCCCCGGGAGCCGCCTGATGAAACAGTACCTCGACCTGATGCGCCACGTGCGCGAGCACGGCACCTTCAAGGAAGACCGCACCGGCACCGGCACCTACAGCGTGTTCGGCTACCAGATGCGCTTCGACCTGGCCGACGGCTTCCCGCTGGTCACCACCAAGAAGTGCCACCTGCGCTCGATCATCCACGAGCTGCTGTGGTTCCTGCAGGGCGACACCAACATCCGTTACCTGAAGGAAAACGGCGTCAGCATCTGGGACGAGTGGGCCGACGAGAACGGTGACCTCGGCCCGGTGTACGGCTACCAGTGGCGCAGCTGGCCGGCGCCCAACGGCGAGTCGATCGACCAGATCGCCAAGCTGATCGCGATGATCAGAAGCAACCCTGACTCGCGCCGCCTGATCGTCTCGGCCTGGAACCCGGCGCTGGTCGAGCAGATGGCCCTGCCGCCGTGCCACGCGCTGTTCCAGTTCTACGTCGCCGAAGGCAAGCTCAGCTGCCAGCTGTATCAGCGCTCGGCCGACATCTTTTTGGGCGTGCCGTTCAATATCGCCAGCTACGCGCTGCTGACCCTGATGATGGCGCAGGTCTGCGACCTGCAACCGGGCGAATTCATCTGGACCGGCGGTGACTGCCACCTGTACGCCAACCACATCGAACAGGCCGACCTGCAGCTGAGCCGCCAGCCGCTGCCGCTGCCGACCATGCAGCTCAATCCGGAGGTGAAGGACCTGCTGGCCTTCAAGTTCGAGGACTTCGAACTGGTCGGTTACGAAGCGCATCCGCATATCAAGGCGCCGGTGGCGGTCTGAGGTAACGCAGGGCGGACGTAAGCGCGGGTCGGCGTAGGGTGGGCCGGGCGGCGTTCCGCTTTAGCCCACCGACTGCACGGAGAGGTCGCCGCGCAGACGCTCCACCTGCTCGGCGCGGTCGGCCTCTTCCAGGCGTGCGCCGGGGTTGAGCGACGACCATTCGGGATGGGCGCGCGCCACGTTCAGTGGCGCGGGCAGTTTGCCCTGACGCCATAGGGTTTCCTGTGGGGCGCCGAGGGCGATGGCGTCCATGGCGGCGTGGCCGCGTTTATCCAGTGCCGCCAGCAGTTGCTGCTGACGCAGGGCGAGCAGGCGCAGCACGGCGTCGTCAACGGTCAGCTCGCGCTGGCCCTTCAATTTTCCCTTCAATCTTTCCCCGTAATTGCGCAGGGTCTGCGCGCTGCCGCCGATCACCGCGCCTAGCGCGGCGGCCGCCCCTAGGGTGAGGCCGCCGACCAGCAGGTCGACGCCCACGCCGGTGGCCGCTCCCGCCGCCATGCCGCCGCCGACCTTGATGCCGAGCTGTTTGAGGGTCTCCGGGTTGAACAGGTCGTCGCCCCAGCGGCCATCGAGCAGCGGCAGCTCGCCGGCCTGGGCATCGCCGGGGCGGAAGGCGTAGAGCCGCAGCAGGGCCTCTACGCAGCGCTGCTCACGCTGGCGGATGGCCTCGCGTAACTCGGCGATGGCGCCCTGTTCCGGCACCGGCTGGGCGGCCACGCTACGCCGGCAGGCGGCGCAGTCGAGCAGCAGCTCGGCGATCAGCCGCGCGCCGGCCTGGCGCCGGGCCTGGCGCTGCGCCTGGTGGTCCTCGATCAGGCGCTGCAGTTGTGGGCGCGACTTTTCCAGCAGCAGGGCCAGGCTCTCGTACAGCCGGCGCTCGCCGTCCTCGGGCGGAGCCACGCTGTCGAAGGCGACCAGGGCGTGCAGGCCGAGGCGGGCCAGGGCGCTGCGCCAGTCCTCCTCGCGGTGGGCGTTGCTGGCGACGAAGTTCAGCACCGGCAGCAACGGTCGGCCGCACATATTCAGTATCGCCAGCTCGTCGCGGTACTTGGCCAGCACCGGCTCGCGCACGTCGATCACATACAGACCGGCATCCGAGGCCAGCAGCTGGCGCAGCACCTTGGCCTCCTGCTCGTAGCGCTGGCGCGCCTCGCTGCCGTCGAGGAAACGCGCCAGGCGGGTCGGGCCGTCCAGGCGTTCGCCGGGGCGGTCGAGGCGCTCCAGATGGTCGAGCAGGGCGATGGCGTCTTCCAGTCCGGGGGTGTCGTACAGCTCCAGCAGCGGTTCGCCATTCACCGACAGCCGCGCGCCTTCGACATGGCGGGTGGTGCTGGCGCGCGGCGAAACCTCGCCGAACTCCACGTCGCGGGTCAGGGTGCGCAGCAGCGAGGTCTTGCCGACGTTGGTATGGCCGACCAGGGCCAGTTTCAGCGGCTGGGTCATGGGGCGAACCTCGAGGCCGTGAAGCTTCGTAGGGTGGATGACGCTTTTTTCATCCACCGTCGCCAATGGTGGATGGGTGAAGCGTCATCCACCCTACGTTGAACGAGGTCAATCATGTCCGCTCTCCAGCCAGTTCAACGGCGCCGCATCGCCGCGCACCAGCTGCAACTGGTCCAGCGCCTGGTGCCAGTCGGCCAGGCGTGCGCTGTCCAGAGTTTCGCCGGGCGCGGGCGGCAGCAGCCAGATACGGGTGGCGCCGGCGCAGCGCGCCAGTTCGCCGAGCAGCGCCAGGGTGCCGCGATCCGGCGAGCGGCGCGGGTCGCAGGCGATGGCCAGGCGCTCGGGCGGGTAGCGGGTCAGCTGCTCCAGCAGCAGGCGGCGCTGCTCGCGGCTGTCGATCACCCCGGCGTCGGCCACGCTCTTCGGCAGTCTGGCCGGCGGCCAGGGACGGCGCTCGTCCAGCTCCAGGCCGAGCAGCAGGGCGCCGCTGCCGCCCTGGACCCGACCGCCGCCTGGCGGCTGATGCAGGGCGGCGGGCGCCAGGTCGCAGACGCCCAGGCGCTCGCTGTCCGGCTGCAGACGCTGGCGCAGCAGGCCGTAGCCGGGCAGGTCGAGATCCAGGCGCAGCGCCACCTGGCCCGAGCGCCAGCGCCACAGGCAGAGCAGGGTCAGCAGCAGGCGCGGCAGCAGGCCGTAGACCAGCACCACGCCGACCAGCCAGCCGGCCCAGCGCTGCCGCGCGGCTTCGCCGAGCAAGGCGGCGTCGCCGCTGGCTCGAATCAGCTCGGCATCCGGCAGGCTGAAGCCGAGCAGAGACGGCAGGGCGCCGAGCGCCTGGGTCAGGGCGATAAAGGTATCGCCGCCGAGGATGGTGGTTTCCCAGACGAAACCGTAGCGGCGGGTGGCGAGCATCAGCAGCAGGCTGACCAGCGCGGCGAGCATGGCCAGGCTCCACAGCCCGTGTACCAGCAGGCCCAGGCCCCAGCGGGCCAGGCGCTGGCGTTGCAGCAGCAGTAGCAGCGCCGGTGCCAGTTGCGCGGCGGCGGCGTCGCGGGCGAGCTTCTCGCTGAGCCAGAGCCACAGGCGCCCCAGCGCGCCGGCGCTGTCGCGCGCCAGCAGGCCGAGCAGCCAGCCGATCAGCATCAGCAGGTTGAGGCCCAGCAGGCTGCCCAGGGCCCAGAACACGTTGACCGGCCGGCTGCCGTCGCCGAGACCGGCCAGGGCCAGGCCGATACCGCTGAGCAGAGCCAGCGCGGCCAGCAGTACCAGCGCCAGGCGAGCGCCCTGCAGCCAGTGCAGCAGCGCCTGCCACTGGCCGTCGCGCCGCGCCAGCAGCAGGGCGCGCTGCTGGATGCGGCTGGCCAGGTCGCCGCCGCTGGCGCGGGCCAGGCGGTTGGCCTCGGCGTCGTCCAGCGCGCCGGCGTGTTCCTCGCGCAGGCGGATCGCCTCGCTGAGCCAGAGGCGTTGCAGGGAGTCGGGTTGCGGGGCGGCGTCGGTCACGCGGCGTCTCGTCGGCCAGATCAGGGGCTGAGGATAACCGCTGATCCGCTTGGGTGCGAATGGCCGGAGCGTGCGCCTTAGTCGCGCTCGCGCAGCCGCACGGCGATATCCGGCTGGTCGATAAACAGACCGTCGATGCCGGTGGCGAGGAAGGCGCGCAGCTCGGCCTCGATATCGCCGCGCTCGGCCGGCTCGCCGCTGCTGCGCAGGTCGGTCGACAGGAAGGCGTTCTCGGCGCGGAAGGTATAGGGATGCACCCTGAGGCCGGCGGCATGGGCGTCGTGCACCAGGCTGGTCGGCGCGGTGAGGTTGCCGGCGGCGTCGCGCGGGATGATCTGGCTCTTCTCCGGGCCGATGCCGGCGGCGTAGCGGGCGATGGTCCTGAGCCCGGCCGGGGTGGCCATCTGCGCGTAGGTAAGGCCGGTGCCGAGCACCTGCTGATCATAGGGCTGGCCCTCGGTCCACAGCAGCTGCACCAGGCGCACCGGCGTCAGACGGCTCAGGGCCTTGAGGTTCTCCACCTCGAACGACTGGATATACACCGGCGCCTTGGCGCTGTTATAGCCGTTGCGTTTGAGCGCCGCGACCAGCGGCCGCTCCATGGCCAGGCCGAGCTGCTGGAAGTGGGTCGGGTGCTTGGTCTCGGGATACAGGCCGATCACCCGTTGCTGGCTGAGCTGCAGGCTCTTCACCAGGTCGATGATTTCCTGCAGGGTGGGGATCTCGAACTGGCCGTCGAAGCGCGTGTTGCCCGGGCGCAGCTGCGGGATGCGCTCGATGGCACGCAGGGTCTTGAGTTCGGCCAGGCTGAAGTCCTCGCTGAACCAGCCCTCCAGGCTGACGCCGTCCACCGTCTGGGTGCGCTTGCGCTCGGCGAACTCGGGGCGCTGCGCGACGTCGGTGGTCAGCCCCAGCTCGTTGTCGTGGCGCGCCACCAACTGGCCGTCGCGGGTCATCACCAGGTCCGGCTCGACGTAATCGGCGCCCTGCAGGATGGCCAGGGCGTAGGCCGCCAATGTGTGTTCGGGCACGTAACCGCTGGCGCCGCGGTGGGCGATGATCAACGGGCTGGCGTCGCCCCGGGGGGTGGCCTTGCGGGGCAGCGGCTGCTGCTGCGCCCAGTCGATGGCGGTCTGCACGCTATCGGGCTGAGCCGGCGCGGCGAGGCCCAGGGTCGGCAGCAGCAGGCCGGCGCAGAGCGCCCAGATGCGAAACGGTGTGGTCGTCATGGTGGTACCTCCTTGCACGGGGATGAAAACCCAAGCCTGCACCGGCAAGGGTGACGATTCTGCGACACGGGACCAAGCCTAGACGCTTCTGTGCGTTGGTCGGCACCGCCGCCGTCGGGCTGCGTCCGCGCCGGGCGCTCTGCTATGCTCGCGGCCATGAAAACGACCCTGCCCCTCTGTCTGATCGCCGCCCTCGCCGAGAACCGCGTGATCGGCCGCGACAACCAGCTACCCTGGCACCTGCCGGCGGACCTCAAGCACTTCAAGGCCCTGACCCTGGGCAAGCCGATCATCATGGGGCGCAAGACCTGGGATTCCCTCGGTCGGCCGCTGCCGGGGCGGCTCAACCTGGTGGTCAGCCGCCAGGCCGATCTGCGCCTCGACGGCGCCGAGGTCTTGCCGACGCTGGACGCGGCGATCACCCGCGCCGACCAGTGGGCCCGCGAACAGGGCGTGGACGAGCTGATGCTGATCGGTGGCGCCCAGCTCTACGAGCAGGGCCTGGCCCTGGCCGAGCGTCTCTACCTGACCCGGGTGGGGCTGCGTCCGGCGGGCGATGCCTGGTTCCCCGAATTCAACGAGGCCGAGTGGGCGCGCGAGACCCATGAGGAGCATCCGGCCACGGCCCAGTCGCCGGCCTACGATTTCGAGACCTGGGTGCGGCGCTGACGGCCGGTTTTCTTGATCCTGGCCAATTCAGGCGCTGGCCGATCTTTCTACCATGCGTCCCTCGTTAGTCGTCACGACAGGTTTTGCGCATGGCCGGAATCCAGTCCAATCGTTCGCAGGCGGACACTTTCGCTGCGATGTTGATTCGCCACCCGCTATGGGAAGATGCCCTGGCGCTGCTGTTCGGCACCTCGCTGGTGGCCCTCGGCATCGCTTTCTACGCCCATGCCGGGTTGCTCACCGGCGGCACCGTGGGCATCGCCTTTCTCGCCAACTACCTGGCCGGCTGGCCGTTCGGCCTGGTGTTCTGCCTGGTCAACCTGCCGTTCTACCTGCTCGGCATCTGGCGCCTGGGCTGGGGCTTCACCCTGCGCACCGGCTGCGCGGTACTGCTGGTGTCGCTGCTGGCCGAACTGACTCCGCAGTGGGTCGCTTTCGCCCATCTGAGCACCCTCTATGCCGCGCTGTTCGGCGGGGCGGCCATGGGCCTGGGGCTGCTGATGCTGTTCCGCCACAAGGCCAGCCTGGGCGGGGTGAATATCCTCGCGCTGTTCCTCCAAGAGCGCTTCGGCCTGCGTGCCGGGGCGGTGCAGATGGGCATCGACGCGGTTATCGTGCTAGGTGCGATCTTCGTGGTGACGCCGGACAAGGTGCTGCTCTCGGTGCTCGGTGCGGTGATGCTGAACCTGGTGCTGGCGATCAACCACCGCGCCGACCGTTATGTCGGGGTGAGCTGAAGCTCGATCAGCTCGGCGCGCGCTTCGCCGTCTTCGATCCGCAGCAGGCCGACGCCGATCGGCAGCCTGAAGCGCCGCGGCCCGGCGCTGCCGGGATTGACCCACAGGCGGCCGTCGCACTCTTCGATCCGCGGCTTGTGCGAGTGGCCGAACACCACCACGCGGATCGACGGCGGCAGATCGGCGGGCACCTGATTGGCCTGGTGGGTGAGATGGATGCCGACGCCGGCCAGCTCCAGCTGCAGCGTTTCGGGCAGCGCCTCGGCCCACTCCAGCCCTTCGTCGTTATTGCCGCGCACCGCGCTTAGCGGCGCCAACTCGCGCAATGCGCCGAGTATCTCCGGCCGGCCGATATCGCCGGCATGCAGGATATGGTCGCAGCCGCGCAGCGCATCCAGCGCCTCGGGGCGCAGCAGGCCGTGGGTGTCGCTGATCAGGCCGATCTTCATGCGCCTCGCTCCATAGAGGCGCCGTGCGCACCGAATGCGTCTGGTGCGCACGGCGCAAAAAGCATGAGCCCGGCGCGGGGCCGGGCTCATGGAGTGTCGCCGTGCCTTATTGGTCCAGCATCGCCTTGTCGCGCACCGCGCCCTTGTCGGCGCTGGTGGCGAGCAGGGCGTAGGCCTTGAGCGCGGTCGAGACCTTGCGCGCACGCGGCTGCGCCGGTTTCCAGCCCTTCTTGTCCTGCACGTGGCGGCGATGAGCGATTTCCTCGTCGCTGACCAGCAGGTTGATGCTGCGGTTGGGAATGTCGATCAGCACCTTGTCGCCGTCCTGCACCAGGCCGATGGCGCCGCCAGCGGCAGCCTCCGGCGAGGCGTGGCCGATGGACAGGCCCGAGGTGCCGCCGGAGAAGCGGCCGTCGGTGAGCAGGGCGCACTGCTTGCCCAGGCCCTTGGACTTCAGGTAGCTGGTCGGATAGAGCATTTCCTGCATGCCCGGGCCGCCTTTCGGGCCTTCGTAGCGAATGATCACGATGTCGCCGGCCTTCACTTCGTCGGCGAGGATGCCCTTAACGGCGCTGTCCTGGCTCTCGAAGATCTTCGCCGTGCCTTCGAACACATGGATCGACTCGTCCACCCCAGCGGTCTTCACCACGCAGCCGTCCAGGGCGATATTGCCGTAGAGAACCGCCAAACCACCTTCTTGCGAATAGGCATGCTCTACCGAGCGGATGCAGCCGTTCTCACGGTCGTCGTCCAGCGTGTCCCAGCGGGTGCTCTGGCTGAAGGCGACCTGGGTCGGGATGCCGGCCGGACCGGCCTTGAAGAAGGTGTGGACCTTCTCGTCGCTGGTCTGGGTGATGTCCCACTGGGCGATGGCGTCGGCCATGCTCGGGCTGTGCACGGTCGGCACGTCGGTGTGCAGCAGGCCGCCACGGGCCAGCTCGCCGAGGATGGAGAAGATGCCGCCGGCGCGGTGGACGTCTTCCATGTGGTACTTCTGGATGTTCGGCGCCACCTTGCACAGCTGCGGCACCTTGCGCGACAGGCGATCGATGTCGCGCAGGTCGAAGGCCAGCTCGGCCTCCTGGGCCGCGGCCAGCAGGTGCAGGATGGTGTTGGTGGAACCGCCCATGGCGATGTCCAGGGTCATGGCGTTCTCGAATGCCTTGAAGCTGGCGACGTTGCGCGGCAGCACGGATTCGTCGCCCTCGCAGTAGTAGCGCTGGCACAGCTCCACCGCCAGGCGCCCGGCGCGCAGGAACAGCTGCTCGCGATCGCTGTGGGTGGCCAGGGTCGAACCGTTACCCGGCAGCGACAGGCCGAGGGCCTCGGTCAGGCAGTTCATCGAGTTGGCGGTGAACATGCCGGAGCAGCTGCCGCAGGTCGGGCAGGCGCTGCGCTCGTACTCGGCGACCTTCTCGTCGGAGCAGGAGTCGTCGGCGGCCACCACCATGGCGTCGACCAGGTCCAGGCCGTGGTTGGCCAGCTTGGTCTTGCCGGCCTCCATCGGCCCGCCGGAGACGAACACCACCGGGATGTTCAGGCGCAGGGCGGCCATCAGCATGCCAGGGGTGATCTTGTCGCAGTTGGAGATGCAGACGATGGCGTCGGCGCAGTGGGCGTTGACCATGTACTCCACGGAGTCGGCGATGATCTCGCGGCTCGGCAGCGAATAGAGCATGCCGTCGTGGCCCATGGCGATGCCGTCGTCCACGGCGATGGTGTTGAATTCCTTGGCCACGCCGCCGTGCTTCTCGATCTCGCGGGCGACCAGCTGGCCGAGGTCCTTCAGGTGCACGTGGCCGGGCACGAACTGGGTGAAGGAGTTGGCGATGGCGATGATCGGCTTCTTGAAGTCTTCATCCTTCATCCCGGTGGCGCGCCACAGGGCGCGAGCGCCGGCCATGTTGCGGCCGTGGGTGGAGGTTTTAGAGCGGTAATCGGGCATGACGGGGTTCCTGCGGCTGATCAGGTGATGTTCGTATGCTGAGCGTCGACTGAACCGGATGCAAACGGAAGGTGGCCGTGCGTTCGGCGGGGCCGCTGGACGCCGCGGGGTGGCCGCGCGTCTGGCCCGTGCTCAGGGCCCGCCAGGGGATGGATGGCGAGGAATGGGGCGATTCTACGCCCGCCGAGGCGGGCGGGGGAAGGCTGGCGGTCGGTTGCCCGCCGCCCTCAGTGCGGGATCTCGATGCCGCGCAGCCGCTCTGCGCGGCGGCGCAGCAGTTCGATGGTCACCAGCAGGGCGATGGACACCAGGATCAGCAGGGTGGCGATGGCCAGGATGCTCGGGTTGATCTGCTCGCGCAGGCCCGAGAACATCTGCCGCGGGATGGTGCGTTGTTGCGGCCCTGCCATGAACAGGATCACCACCACCTCGTCGAACGAGGTGATGAAGGCGAACAGCGCGCCGGAAATCACCCCGGGGCGGATCAGCGGCATGATGATGTCGAAGAACACCCGCAGCGGCGTGGCGCCCAGGTTCAGCGCCGCGCGTGCCAGGCTGTAGTCGAAGCCGGTGAGGGTGGCGGTGACGGTGATGATGACGAAGGGCGTGCCGAGCGCCGCGTGCGCGAGGATCACCCCCAGGTAGCTGCCGGCCAGGCCGAGATCGGAATAGAAGAAGAACATGCCGGCGGCGGTGATGATCAAGGGCACGATCATCGGCGACAGCAGCAGGGCGGTGATGAAGCGGCGATAGGGCATGTCGTCGCGGGCCAGGCCGACGGCGGCGCAGGTGCCGAGCACGGTGGCCAGGACGGTGGCGAAGATGCCGATCAGAAAGCTGTTCTGGATCGCCAGAATCCATTTCGGGTCGCTCAGGATCTCGCGGTACCAGCGCAGCGAGTAGGCCTCCGGGTCCAGCGTGAGCATGCCTTCGGTGAAGCTGAAGAAGGGCTCGGCGTTGAACGATAGCGGCACTATCACCAGGATCGGCAGGATCAGAAACAGCAGCACCAGCCAGGAACTGGCCTTGAGCAGCCAGCTGCCGAGGTGGTGCCAGAAGCCGTAATAGGCGGGAATCTTGGACATTTTGACTTATCCCAACTTGATATTGCTGGCGCCGACGAAACGGTCGTAGACCCAGTACAGCAGCAGGATCAGCCCGAGCAGCAGCGAGCCGAGCGCGGCGGCCAGCTCCCAGTTGTTCGAGCGCTGCATGTGGAAGGCGATGATGTTGCTGATCATCTGCCCGTCGGTGCCGCCGACCAGCGCCGGGGTGATGTAGTAGCCCACCGAGATGATGAATACCAAGAGCGCACCTGCGCTGAGACCCGGCAGGGTCATCGGGAAGTAGATGCGGGCGAAGGCCGGGATCGGCTTGTCGCCCAGGCTCAGGGCGGCGCGCAGATAGCTGGGGTCGATGCCGCGCATCACGCTGTACAGCGGCAGGATCATGAACGGCAGGAGGATATGGGTCATCGCCACCACGGTGGCGAACGAGGTGTAGAGCATCTCGAAGGGCTGGTCGGTCAGGCCGATGCCCATGAGGAAGGAATTGATCACGCCGTTGGTCTGCAGCAGGGCGATCCACGAGGTGGTGCGTACCAGCAGCGAGGTCCAGAACGGCAGCAGCACCAGCACCAGCAGCAGATTCGCGCGGTTTTCCGGCAGGCCCGACAGGTAATAGGCCAGCGGGTAGCCGAGCAGCGCGCAGAGCAGGGTGATGACCAGCGCCATGTTCAGGGTCTTGGAGTACAGCTGCAGGTAGATCTGCGTGTCCTCGCGCACCTGGATGCCTTCGTCCGGGTGCAGCTCTAGGTCGAGGGCGGTGAGGTAGTAGTCGTAGGTGTAGCGCTGGCCGGCGCGGGTGATGGCAAACCACAGCTCGGGCTTGCTCCAGTTGCGATGGGCCGCGAGCAGGGTTTCGACGCCCTGGCTCTGCAGTGCGTCGGCGTCCAGCCGGCCGATGCGCCGGGCGCTGGACTTGACCACGCTGGACATGCCGGTGAAGGCGCGGTTGAACTCCTCGGCCAGCTTGCCGGACAGGCGCTGCTCGTGGAGCCCATGCAGTTCGCCGACGAACACGTTCAGCGTGCGCTCGTCCGGCAGTTGTTTTTGCTCGTCCCAGCGTTCGAGCTCGGCCAGGGTCAGGGGAATCAGCTCGGCCACGGTCGGGTGGTGCACGCTGCGCCACAGCATGGTGCCGATCGGGGCGACGAAGGTGACGAGAATGAACAGCAGCAGCGGCACCACGAAGAGAAAGGCGGTGAGGCGTTTCTTGCGACGGGCGCTGGTGGCTTGGCCGGCTTCGCTGGTGGTCAGGGATGACAAACTGCTTCTCCGGTCGGGTGTAGGGTGGGTTAGCCGCGCAGGACGCCTAGCCAGATAGGCGATGCGGTTGCTGGGCGCGGCGTAACCCACCAAGCGGAATCAGGGGTATCTGGTGGGTTACGGCGCAGCGGGCCTTGAGTGTGTCCAAAGTCTTGCACCATGCGCCTAACCCACCCTACGCAATAGCCGAGCCCCTCTCCCATCGGGAGAGGGGCGTTTTGCACCTGTTACTTCAACAGCCACTCGTTGAACTTCTCGCCGAGCGACTCGCCGTAGTCGGCCCAGAACTCCGAACCGGCCTGGATGCCCTTGTCCAGGTGGGCGGTGGGCAGGTGCGGTGTGGCGCTCTGGTCGGCCAGCGGCATGGACGACTTGCGGGTCGGGCCGTAGGCCACGTCCGGCATGCCGGCCAGCGGCTTGGAGCCGGTGGCGTACTTGATGAACTCCATCGCCAGGTCCTTCTTCTTCGTGCCCTTGACGATGGCCCAGGCGTCGAGGTCGTAGACGTGGCCGTCCCAGACTATCTCGAAGGGTTTCTTCTCCTGCACGATGGCGTCGTAGAAGCGCCCGTTGGCTGACTGCACGAGCACCGCGCCGCCGTCGTTGAGCAGTTGCGGGGCCTGCGACCAGGAGTCGAACCAGACGATGTCAGTCTTGATGCTGGCCAGCTTGTCGAAGGCGCGCTGCTGGCCTTCCGGGGTGGCGAGCACTTCGTAGACTTCCTCCGGCGCCACGCCGTCTGCCAGCAGTGCCCACTCCATGTTCACCTGCGGGCGCTTGCGCATGGCGCGCTTGCCGGGAATCTTGGCGGTGTCGAAGAAGTCCTCGATGCTCGCCGCCTTGGTCGCGCCTATGGTGTTCTGGTTGTAGGCGAACACCACCGACCAGACGATGTTGCCGACCGCGCACTCGCTGGCCAGGGCTTCGGGGATGAAGTCCTTGGCGGCCGGGGTGCCGTCGATACCGGCCGGCAGGGTGCCGTGGTCGAGGCTCTCCAGCAGGCCCTCGGAGCAGGCGCGCTCGAGGTCGATCACCTCGAAGTCGACCACGTCCCACTGGATATTGCCGGACTCGACCTGGGCCTTGATCTCCGCCACGCCGCCGGAGTAGTCCTCGAACAGCACCTTGACCCCGCTGTCCTTCATGTAGGGGTCGATGACGTGCTTCTTCTGCGCCGCGCCATAGGCGCCGCCCCAGGACACCACGGTGAGGCTGTCCTCGGCGCTGGCGCTACCCGCCGCAAGCCCCAGAGCCGCCACCAGGGCGAAGGTGGAAACGCTGGTAGTCAGTGATCTAGCCATTGCTGTGCTCCATTTGCTTCTACTAGTTGTGGGGTCAGAGCGTCGTCGGCACTTCCGATCGATCCAGGGCCTGGCTGTCTTCCGGCAGCCAGGCCAGGGCGACCTCTTCCTGGGCGCTGAGCCTGGGGGCTGAACTGTCGTTCAGATTCTTCACCACCAGCTCGCTGCCGCTGGCGGTCTCGAAGTGGTAGCGGATGTATTCGCCGACATAGTGGCGGGTGACGAAGCGTGCCTTGATCTCGTTGCCGGCGCCGCCCAGGCGGTCGGTGAAGTTGAGCTTCTCCGGGCGTACCGACACCGTGGTCGGCTGGCCGACCTCGGTGCAGTTGGCCTTGAGCGTGCTGACCAGGCCGCCATCGTCCAGGCGTACCTGAACCTGGTCCTCGCCGACTGCCTCGATCACCCCGGGCAGCTTGTTGCTCTCGCCGATGAAGTCGGCGACGAACAGGTTGGCCGGGCGTTCGTAGAGCACGTGGGGCGGCGCGCACTGCTGCACCACGCCGTTGTTGAACACGGCGATGCGGTCGCTCATGGTCAGCGCTTCGGTCTGGTCGTGGGTCACGTAGATCACGGTGAAGCCGAGCTGCTCGTGCAGGCGCTTGATCTCGAACTGCATCTGCTCGCGCAGCTTCTTGTCCAGGGCGCCGAGCGGTTCGTCCATCAGCACTATGTCCGGGGCGAAGATCAGCGCGCGGGCCAGGGCCACGCGCTGGCGCTGGCCGCCGGAGAGCTGGCCGGGGTAGCGGCCGCCGAAGGCCTGCAGCTCGACCAGGGCGAGGTAGTCCTCGACCTTGGCGCGAATCTCGTCCCTGGGCAGCTTGCGGATCTTCAGCGGGTAGGCGAGGTTCTCGCGGATGGTCATGTGCGGGAACAGCGCGTACTGCTGGAAGACCATGCCGATGTTGCGGTCGTAGGGGGCGATGCTGGTGACGTTGCGGCCGTTGATCAGGATTTCGCCGCTGGTCACGTCCTCGAAGCCGGCGAGCATCATCAGGCAGGTGGTCTTGCCCGAACCAGATGGGCCGAGCAGGGTGATGAACTCGCCCTTGGCCACGTCGAGGTTGAAGTCCTTGACCACCAGCGTCTTGTGGTCGTAGGTCTTCTTCACACTGGTGAATCGCAGGAACGCGTCGTTCCCAGCCTGCACAGCCATAGTTCTCCCCATTGCCCATCAAGACGGGCCAGCTCGTGGCCGGGCCCGTACTGCTTGAGTCGATTCGTCCCTGTCGTGCGGTCCGATCGTTATGTAAATAACCAAAAGCAATAAGCACGCCAGCCGACGAACGGTTGTGCGGCGGCGCTCTGCTCCGCAGGCTAAAGCCTAGTCCAGCCTGGACGGGATGCGAGGAAGGTGGGGCGGGAGGTAACAGGAGGTGGGGGAAAGGACACCTGCCGACACGCACCCGGCAGGTGCGCGCCGCCCGAGCGTTGGGCGGCGGGGCAGGGTGAATCGCGCTATATCGATCCACCGAGCGGAATCAGGGCGACCCCAATGGTGGGTTACGGCGCAGCAGGCTGTGCTCGTATCGACAGTTTTGGACCATGCGCAATCCCCATGGATGGGGTGAATGCCGCAAGCCCGCCGGGAGCGGGCGCGGCCTAACCCACCCGGCGGCATTGCCCAGCGCGTAGCCCGGATGCAATACGGGACGCGCGGTGCCGGACAGCTCCGGATTTCCTCCGGACCACGCATTTCTCAGCTGTTGGGCAGCAGGCGCACGGTCAGGCTCTTGATGTAGCGGGTCTCATTGATGGCCGGGTGGACCGGGTGATCCGGGCCCTGGGCGCCGCGTTCGAGCAACTGGATGTTGCGGTCCAGGTGGCGCGCGCTGGTCAACAGGATGTTCTGCAGGTCGTCCTCGGGCAGATGCATGGAGCAGCTGGCGCTGACCAGGATGCCGTCCTTGCTCAGCAGGCGCATGGCGGCTTCGTTGAGGCGGCGGTAGGCGGCCTCGCCGTTCTTGAGATCTTTCTTGCGCTTGATAAAGGCGGGCGGGTCGGCGATCACCACGTCGAAGCGCTCCTCGGCGGCCTTCAGCTCGCGCAGGGCGGCGAAGGCATCGCCCTCCACGCACGTCACCTTCTCGCCCACGCCGTTGAGCGCGGCGTTGCGCTCCACGCCGTCGAGGGCGAAGCCCGAGGCGTCGACGCAGAACACTTCGCTAGCGCCGAAGGCCGCGGCCTGCACGCCCCAGCCGCCGATATAGCTGAACAGGTCGAGCACGCGCCTGCCCTTGACGTAGGGCGCCAGGCGCGCTCGGTTCATGCGGTGGTCGTAAAACCAGCCGGTCTTCTGCCCCTCGATCACCGGCGCCTCGAACCTGACCCCGTTCTCTTCCAGGGCGACCCACTCGGGCACCTGGCCGTAGGCGGTCTCCACGTAGCGCTGCAGGCCCTCGGCGTCGCGCGCGCTGGAGTCGTTCTTGAACAGGATGCCGCTGGGCTTGCACACCTGGACCAGCGCGGCGAGCACCTCGTCCTTGTGCGCTTCCATGGTGGCCGAGGCCAGCTGCACCACGAGGATGTCGAAGAAACGGTCGACCACCAGCCCCGGCAGCAGGTCGGAGTCGCCGTACACCAGGCGGTAGCAGGGTTTGTCGAACAGGCGCTCGCGCAGGCTCAGGGCGACGTTGAGGCGGTGTACCAGCAGGGACTTGTCCAGCACGTGCTTGACGTCGCGCGACAGCAGGCGGGCGCAGATCAGGTTGTTCGGGCTCATGGCGACCACGCCCAGCGGCTTGCCGCCGGCGGCTTCGAGGATTGCCTGGTCGCCGGCGGCAAAGCCGTGCAGCGGCGTGGCGGCGACGTCGATCTCGTTGCTGTAGACCCACAGGTGGCCGGCGCGCAGGCGTCGGTCGGCGTTGGCTTTCAGGCGCAGGCTGGGCAGGGAGGGCATGGGTTCGGGCTCCGCGGAAAAAGAGCGGGATTATAGCGGGTTGCGCCTGCGTCCGTAGCAGGCGCCGTGAGTCCCGGGTGTTGCGGGGGGCGTTGTTCCTGCGCGCGCGGCCTGGACGACCGCCGACACCCTACCGTTTCCAGCGCCGCTCCTGCTAAGGTGGCGCTCCGCCGTTGCTCCCAGCCGTACTGCCATGCCCGAACTGCCCGAAGTCGAAACCACCCGCCGCGGTATCGCCCCCTACCTGATCGGTGAGCGCGTCAGCCGCGTCATCGTGCGCGAGCGCCGGCTGCGCTGGCCGATCCCGGAAGACCTGGACGTGCGCCTGTCCGGCCAGCGCATCGAGTGCGTCGAGCGTCGCGCCAAGTACCTGCTGATCAAGGCCGAGAGCGGCAGCCTGATCGGCCACCTGGGCATGTCCGGCAGCCTGCGTCTGGTCGAGTGCGGCCTGGCCGCGGCCAAGCACGAGCACGTCGATATCGAGCTGGAGTCCGGCCTGGCCCTGCGCTACACCGACCCGCGGCGCTTCGGCGCGCTGCTGTGGAGCGAAGACCCGCTGCATCACGAACTGCTCGCCCGGCTCGGGCCGGAGCCGCTGGGCGAGGCGTTCGACGGCGAGCGCCTGTTCCAGCTGTCGCGCGGGCGCAGCATGGCGGTCAAACCCTTCATCATGGACAACGCCGTGGTGGTAGGCGTGGGCAACATCTACGCGAGCGAGGCGCTGTTCGCCGCCGGCATCGACCCGCGCCGCGCGGCCGGCTCGATCTCGCGGGCGCGCTACCTGAAGCTGGCAGAGGCGATCAAGCGCATCCTGGCTCATGCCATCGAACGCGGCGGCACCACGCTGCGCGATTTCGTCGGCGGCGACGGCCAGCCCGGCTACTTCCAGCAGGAGCTGTTCGTCTACGGCCGCGGCGGCGAGTTCTGCAAGCTGTGCGGCAGCACCCTGCGCGAGGTCAAGCTGGGCCAGCGCGCCAGCGTCTACTGCCCGCGCTGCCAACGCTGAAATAGACGGATCGCGATCACAACAAGAAATGCCGAGGTCGATCGATGTCCGGTAACTACCTGCCGCGCAACCCGGCCGCCGAATGGGTGGGGCGCAGCGTGCTGAAACTCATGGGTTGGCGGATCGAGGGTGAGCTGCCCAGGCTCGACAAGTTCGTCGCCATCGGCGCCCACCACACCTCCAACTGGGACTTCGTGATCTTTATCGCGCTGAAGTTCGTGCTGCGCCTGAACGCCCGCTGGTTCGGCAAGCACAGTATCTTTCGCTGGCCCTTCGGCAGCCTGATGCGCGCCTGGGGCGGCATCCCGATCCGCCGCGACCGGCAGCGCAATACCGTGGAACAGGCAGTGCAGGCCTTCCGCGAGCACGATCAGTTCATCCTGGTGCTGTCGCCGGAAGGCACGCGCAAGAAGGTCGAGCGCTGGAAGATGGGCTTCTACCATATCGCGCTGGGAGCGGGCGTGCCGATCGTGCTGGGTGCGCTGGATTACCAGAACCGCCGGGTGGTCATCGGCCCGACCTTCCAGCCCAGCGGCGACGAGCGAGCCGACCTGGCCGCCATGCTGGCGTTTTTCCGCCCCTACGTGCCGAAGAAGCCGCAGTACGCCTTTCATGGCGATTGATGCCCGTCACGCTGACAACGACCGATGCGCTGTTATAGTTACTGGCACTTTCCCGAATAAGCTGAAGGATCGCCCCATGAAACCGTTTCGCACGACCGCTGCTGTCCTGGCGCTGACCTCTGGCCTGCTGGCGCTGCCGGCGCAGGCGGAAGTGGTGCAGGAGAATGCCAGCGGCGACCCCTATTACACCGTCGAGGCACCCAAGGGCTACGCCATGATCGGCGACCTGGTGGTCGCCCGTCCCTTGCTGATCGGCGCTACCGCCATCGGTGTCGTGGCCTTCGTCGTCAGCCTGCCGTTCACCGCGCTGGGCGGCAACGTCGGCGAAGCGGCGCAATCGCTCGTGGTCGAGCCGGGCAAGGAGGCTTTCGTCCGTTGCCTGGGCTGCACCACCAGCGGCTACAAGCAAGACTGATCGGCCCTCGGCGCATTTGATGCGGCCCCTTGCCCAGCGATGGGTGAGGGGCCGTTTTGCGTTGTTGGCGGGGAGAAAGCAGATTGAAGGCGCATTCACGGCAGCTGCTGTTGGCGGTGTTGGGCCTGGGGTTGGCCTTGTCCTTCTGGTTCAGCGCCGGCTGGCTGGCGCTCTGCGCCGGGCTGGCGCTGTTTCTGTTCGGCATGCAGTGTCTGGAGGAGGGGTTGCGCGAGCTGGCCGGGGGCAGATTGGAACGCCTGCTCGCGCTCAGCACGGCGACGCCGTTCAAGAGCCTGATGTTCGGTGTCAGCGCCACCATGCTGGTGCAGTCCAGTTCGCTGGTGTCCCTGCTGACCATCGCCTTTCTCAGCACCGGGCTGATCCAGCTGGCGTCCGGCATCGCCATCCTGTTCGGCGCCAACCTCGGCACCACCAGCGGCATCTGGCTGCTGGCCCTGGCCGGGCAGGACCTCAGTCTGTCGCCCCTGGCGCTGCCGCTGCTGGTATTCGGCGTGCTCGGCGGCTTCAACGGCGAGCAGGGCCGGGCCGCAGGCCGAGTGGTGCTGGGGGTGGCGTTCCTGTTTCTCGGTATCGAGCAGATGAAGGATGGCTTCGCCGCGTTCGCCGGCGACTTCGATCCGCTGCGCTACCAGCTGCCGGGGCTGGCGGGGCATCTGCTGTTCGCCCTGGTCGGCGTGCTGGTCACCGTGCTGCTGCAGTCCAGCCACGCCACCCTGATGCTGACCCTGACCGCCCTGGGCGGCGGCCAGCTGGGCCTGGAGCAGGGCCTGGCGATCGCCGTCGGCTCCAACCTCGGCAGTACCGTGACGGCGGTGCTCGGCGCGCTGGGCGGCGAGCGTCCGGGTCAACGCCTGGCGTTGGTCCACGTGCTGTTCAACCTGAGCACCGGGCTGATCGCCCTGCTCCTGCTGTTGCCGCTGGCGGCGCTGGTGCGCTGGCTGACCGGGCCGCTGGGGCTGGGCGACAACCCGCTGATCCAGCTGGCGCTGTTCCATAGCCTGTTCAATGCCCTGGGCGTCGCGCTGTTCTGGCCCTGGCAGGCGCGCCTGGCCGAGCTGCTGCAGCGCTGGCTGCCGGACCGGGCCGAGCCGCGGGTGCTGATCGCCGAGCTGGCGGGCCAGGTGCAGGCGCGGGCGCCGGTCAGTCGCGCCCGCTACCTGGACGACAACGCCCTGGTCAGTGCCGACAGCGCCGCCCATGCGCTGGTGCTGGAGCTGCGCCACCTGGCGCGCCTGAGCCTCGAGGTGATCTGCCACGCGCTCTTCCTGCCGGTCGATCAGCTGGCGCGCGAGCGGCCGGACGAGGCGCTGCTGGCGGCGCGCCCGGCGGCGCGCCAGCTGGATGCCGAGACGCTCTACCAGCGGCATATCAAGGGCGTGTATGGCGATCTGCTGGATTTCGTCGGCCGTCTGCAACTGAGTCTGGACGAGGCGCACCAGCAGTTCTGGGTCAACTGCCAGCTGGCCGCGTTGCAACTGGTGGACGCGGTCAAGGACGCCAAGCACCTGCAGAAGAACCTGGGCCGCTACCTCGACGGTCCCGATTGCGCGGCGCGCCAGGCCTACGTCGGCCTGCGCCAGCACCTGCTTGGCGTGCTGCACCAGGTGCGCGAGCTGGGCCGCATGGAGCTGCCGGAGCAGGCCTGGGACGAGCGCCTGGAGCTGTTCGACCAGCAGGCGGCGAGTTTCGACGCGGCGTTTCGTCAGCAACTGTTCGCCGCGGTGCGCGAACGGCGTCTGGATGGCGGTCAGGCCAGCTCGCTGATGAACGACCTGGGCTACGTCAGCCGCATCACCCAGAGCCTGCGCAACGTCCTGATGCTGGGGCAGGGCGAGGGCAACGAGCTGCTGCGGCAGATCCGCCAGATGGTGGCCGAGGACGGGCCGCTGATCCGGCTGGACTGAAGGCGGCGCGGCAGCAGACCGCCGAAGCGGTACTAGCCGGCCACCGCGACTATCTCCTCGATCAGCCACTGCAGCGCGGCATCGCGGCCGCGCTGCGCCAGGCTGACGATCTCCAGATGGAAGGGGCCGAGGGCGAACGGCAGGTCGAACAGCTGTAGCGGCAGCAGGGTGGCGAAGTGACGCGCCAGGGCGGTGGGCAGCACCGCCGCCAGCTCGCTGCCGGCGACTATGTGCGCGGCCTGCAGGTAGTTCGGCGTGGTGTAGAGAATCTGTCGCGACAGGCCCTGTTCGCCCAGCCACTGATCGACCATGCCGCGGGTCTGGCCGCCATGCACCCAGAGATGACGCAGGCGCAGGAAGCCGTCCAGGTCCAGGTTGCCCTGGCGCAGCAGCGGATGCTCGCGGCGCACCGCCAGCTTGAGCGTCTCGCTCATCCAGTGCAGGCGGGCGAAGCGCGCGGGAATCTCGTCGAAGCGACCCAGCACCAGGTCCAGCTCGCCCTTGTCCAGCGCCTCCATCGGCAGGCTCGGGCTGAGATGGCGAATATCGATGCCGATGCCAGGAGCTTTGCGGCTGAGGCGGTCGAGCAGGCGCGGCATGCACACCAGTTCGACGTAGTCGGTAACGGCGATGCGAAAGCGCTGACGACTCTCGCCCGGATCGAAGGCCTCGCCGGCGGCCAGGCTCTGTTCCAGCTGACGCAACGCGCTGCGGATCGGCGCCTCCAGAGCCAGCGCCCGCGGCGTCGGCTGCATGCGCCGGCCGACGCGCACCAGCAGCGGGTCGCCGAGCAGCTCGCGCAGGCGGTTCAAGGCATTGCTCACCGCCGGCTGGCTCAGCGCCAGGCGTTCGGCGGCGCGCGAGACGTTCTGTTCGCGCAGCAGGGCATCAAGCACGCGCAGCAGGTTGAGGTCGAAGTTGGTGAAATTCATCTACTGAATACGTCGTATCACAAGACTAAATTTCAAAAATAGTAGCGGCTTGCATATGGTGACCCAAGCTTTTTTCTGCGTACCCGAGAGGAACAACAATGACTCAAGTCGTCTCGCCGCTTCGCTGCGCCGCCGTGATCGGCGCCGGCACCATGGGCCGCGGCATCGTCATCAGCCTTGCCAATGCCGGCCTGCAGGTGCTGTGGCTGGACAACAATCCGCAGATGGTCGAGCAGGGCCTGGCAATGGCCGAGGAAACCTGGGCGCACAACGTCGCCAAGGGTCGCATCGATGAGGCCGAAGCCGCGGCGCGACGCGCCCGAATCCATGCGGTGGAAAGCTATGCGGCCCTGGCCGACGCCGACTTGGTGATCGAGGCGGTGTACGAGAATCTCGAGCTCAAGCAACGCATTTTCCGCGAGCTGGACGCGGTGATGAAGCCCGGCGCCATCCTCGCCAGCAATACCTCGGCGCTGGATATCGACGCTATCGCCGCCGTCACCGCGCGGCCGGAAGCCGTGCTGGGCCTGCATTTCTTCAGCCCGGCGCACATCATGAAGCTGCTGGAGATCGTGCGCGGCGGCAAAACCGCCCCGGCGGTGTTGGACGCGGCGCTGGCATTGGGCGAGCGCATGGGCAAGGTGGCGGTGGTGGCCGGCAACTGCCACGGCTTTATCGGCAACCGCATGCTGCACACCTACGTGCGCGAGGCGCGCATGCTGCTGCTCGAAGGCGCCTGGCCGCAGCAGGTGGACGCGGCGCTGCAGGGCTTCGGCTTCGCCATGGGGCCGTTTCGCATGTACGACGTGGTCGGCATCGACCTGGAATGGCGCGCCCGCGAACTGGCAGGGGAGGGGCAGGATGATCCGGCGGTACAGGTGGACAACCGCCTGTGCGAGCTGGGCCGCTTCGGCCAGAAGAGCGGCAAGGGCTACTACCTCTATGCGCCCGGCAGTCGCCAGGCCGAGCATGACCCTGTCGTCGACGGCTTGGTGCAGATGCAGTCGGAGCGCCTGGGTTTCACCCGCCGCGATATCGGCAACGAGGAGATTCTCGAGCGCTGCCTGCTGGCGCTGGTCAACGAGGGGGCGAAGATTCTCGAGGAGAACATCGCCGCCAACAGCCACGACATCGACCTGGTCTATCTCAACGGCTACGGCTTTCCTGCCGAGCGCGGCGGCCCGATGGCCTGGGCCGATGGCGAGGGTGTCGCGGCGATCCATCGGGGCCTGTTGCAACTGACCGAGCGTTTCGGCGCGCACTGGCAGCCGGCGGCGCTGATCGAGCGCCTGGCTGCCGAGAACAAGCAGTTCAGCGACGTACAGGAGGGTCGGGTATGAGTTATCAGGCGCCATTGCGCGATATGCGCTTCGTGCTGCACGAACTGTTCGACGCTGCCGGCCACTGCGAGCGCCTGGGCAACGGCCTGGACCGTGAGCTCATCGACGGTGTGCTGGAGGAGGCGGCAGCCTTCGCCGCGGGTGAGATCGCCCCGCTCAATCGCAACAGCGACGAGGAGGGCTGCCGCCTGGAGAATGGTCAGGTCAGCACGCCCAAGGGCTTTGCCGAGGCCTACCGGCAATACGTGGACAACGGCTGGGCGAGCATGACCGGGCCGGTGGAGTACGGCGGCCAGGGCTTTCCGCAGCTGGTGGCCTTCGCCTTTCACGAGATGCTGATGGGCGCCTCGCTGTCCTTCCGCGTCTACTCCGGGCTGACCGAAGGCGCCGTATTGGCGCTGCACAAGCACGGCAGCGAAACGCTGAAACAGCAGTACCTCAGCAAGCTGGTCAGCGGCCAGTGGACCGGCACCATGTGCCTGACCGAGCCGCAGGCCGGCACCGACCTGGCCCTGCTGCGCACCCGCGCCGAGCCGCAGGCCGATGGCAGCTACAAGGTCAGCGGCAGCAAGATCTTTATCAGCGGCGGCGAGCAGGATTTTTCCGAGAACATCGTCCACCTGGTGCTGGCGCGTCTGCCGGATGCGCCGCTTGGCGTGAAGGGCATCAGCCTGCTGCTGGTGCCGAAATTTATCGCCGCCGCCGATGGTACGCCTGGCGAACGCAACAGCCTGTCGTGCGGGGCCATCGAGCACAAGATGGGCATCAAGGGGGCCTCCACCTGCGTGATGAACTTCGACGGCGCCACCGGGTGGCTGGTGGGCGAGGCCAACCAGGGCCTGGCCTGCATGTTCACCATGATGAACGACGCGCGCTTTCAGGTCGGCCTGCAGGGCCTCGGCATCGGCGAGGCGGCCTTTCAGGGCGCGTTGAGATACGCGAAGGAGCGTCTGCAGTCCCGTGGTCTGGCGGGTGTGCAGGCCGCCGACAAACCGGCCGATCCGATCATCGTGCATCCCGACGTGCGGCGTATGCTGCTGACGCAGAAGACCCTGGTCGAGGGCAGCCGCATGCTCGCCGCGTACACCGCGCGCCAGCTCGATCTGGAGCACGGCGCCGAGTCGGCCGAGGCGCGCAAGGCCGCCGGCAAGCGCGCGGCGCTGCTGATCCCCATCGTCAAGGCGTTCTTCACCGACATGGGCCAGGAGGTGGCCAGCCACGGCGTGCAGGTCTATGGCGGCCACGGCTTCATCCGCGAGTGGGGCATGGAACAGCTGATGCGCGACAGCCGCATCACCCAGCTCTACGAGGGCACCAACGGCATCCAGGCGCTGGACTATATCCGCCGCAAGCTGCTGGGCGACGGCGGCGCCGAGCTGTCCGCGCTGCAGGCCGAGTTCAGCGAACTGTGCGACTTCCAGGCGAGCCGCCCGGCGCTGGCGGAGATGGCGGCCGTGGTGCAGGCGCGCCTGGGCGAATGGCGCGAACTGACTGCCTCGGTGCTCGCGGCTTGCCAGCGCGACCCACAGGAAATCGGCGCCACTTCGGTGGATTTCCTCCAGTACTCGGCCTACGTGCTGCTGGCCGGCTTTTGGCTGCAGGCCGCAGCAAGGGCGCAGGATGCGCTGGAGGCAGGCAGCGGCGAGACGGCCTTCTACCGGGCCAAGCTGCAAAGCGCGCAGTTCTACCTGCGCCGCGTGCTGCCGCGCGCCAGCGGCCACCGCGAGGCGCTGCTGGGCGGGGCGGACTGCCTGATGGCCATGGATGCGGACAGTTTCGCGTTCTAGCGACGGGCGTTGGTGCGCACGGCGCACCCTACGTACGAGGCGCATCCGGCAGACGTAGGGTGTCGCGGGGCCGCCTAGGCCGTGCGCACCATCCGCCACCGATTGCACGATCAACCCCGGATTGCATCCGGGCTACAACAAGAGGAGCACCCCATGCACCCCTTCAGCTTCGCCACTACCGCGCAGATCCTCTGCGAGTCCGGCGCCAGCCTGCGCCTGGCCGAACTCTGCCGCGAGCGTGGCGCCCGGCGCGTGCTGATCGTCACCGATCCCGGCATCACCCGTCTCGGTCTGCTCGAACCCTTGCTGCCGGGCTTCGCCGCCGCCGGCATGAGCGTCGAGGTATTCGACCAGGTGCTGGCCGACCCGCCCGAGGCCGTGGTGCTGGCCGCCGTGGCCCAGGCCCGCGAGCTGCAGGCGGAGCTGGTGGTCGGTTTCGGCGGCGGCAGCTCGATGGACGTGGCCAAGCTGGTGGCCTTGCTGGCGCATCCCGACTGCGGTCAGGCGCTGAGCGAGATCTACGGCGTGGGCAATGCCAGCGGCCGGCGCCTGCCGCTGATCCAGGTGCCGACCACCGCCGGCACCGGCTCGGAGGTGACGCCGATCGCCATCGTCACCACCGGCGACACCACCAAGATGGGCGTGGTTTCGCCGCTGCTGCTGCCGGATCTGGCCCTGCTCGACGCCGACCTCACTCTCGGCCTGCCACCGGCGGTGACCGCCGCCACCGGCATCGACGCCATGGTGCATGCCATCGAGGCCTACACCAGCGCGCTGAAGAAGAACCCCATTTCCGACCTGCTGGCGCGCGAGGCGCTGCGTCTGCTGTCAGCCAACCTCGACGAGGTGGTGCACAACGGCGGCAATCGCGACGCGCGCCAGGCCATGCTGCTCGGCGCCTGCCTGGCCGGGCAGGCCTTCGCCAACGCGCCGGTGGCGGCGGTGCATGCGCTGGCCTACCCGCTGGGCGGGCATTTCCATATTCCCCACGGGCTGTCCAACGCCCTGGTGCTGCCGCAGGTGCTGGCGTTCAACGCCCAGGTGGCCGCGCCGCTGTACGCCGAGCTGGCGCCACTGGTATTGGGCGAGCGTCTGCGGGCGGGCAGTGCGGCGGCGCAGACCGAGCAACTGATCGAGGCGTTGGCCGCTTTCAGCCGGCGCAGCGGCCTGCCGACGCGGCTGCGCGATGCCGGGGTGAGCGAGGCCATGTTGCCGACGCTGGCGGCGGACGCCATGCTGCAGCAGCGCCTGCTGGTGAATAACCCGCGCGAGATGAACGAGCAGCAGGCGCTGGCCATCTACCAGGCCGCTTACTGATACGGTCGCGGCTAAAGCCCCTCCCACAAGAGCACCGCAGCTTGTGGGAGGGGCTTTAGCCGCGATGCCAACTCAAGGACCCTCGATGAGCCAACCCCAACACCTGCGCGGCGACTACCGCCACTTTCAGCCGATCACCACGCGCTGGCACGACAACGACCTCTACGGCCATGTCAACAACGTAACCTACTACGGTTACTTCGACAGCGCGGTGAACGCCTACCTGATCGCCGAGGGCGGCCTGGATATCCATGCTGGCGAGGTGGTTGGCTTCGTGGTCAGCTCGGCTTGCGACTACTTCGCCTCCATCGCCTTCCCCGACGCCATCGAGGTCGGCCTGCGTGTCGGCAAGCTGGGCAACAGCTCGGTGCAGTACGAGTTGGCGGTGTTCAAGGCCGGCGAGCAGCAGGCCTGCGCCGCCGGGCGTTTCGTCCACGTGTTCGTCGAGCGCGCGAGCAACCGGCCGGTGCCGATTCCGGCCAGGTTGCGCGGGGCGATGGAGCGGTTGCTGGTGGAGTAAGAAGGCCGGGGCGCCGTCTTCGTCAGTGATGGCGCCAGCGCTTCTTGTGCTTCTTCTTGCCGTGATAGTGGTGATGGTGGTGCACGTCGCGATAGCCGCGGCGATCGTCGTGGTAGCTGGTATTGCCCATATGGTTGCCCAGTGCGCCGCCGGCGCCGCCGCCCACCGCGGCACCGACCAGGCCGCCGGTGCTGCCGCCGACCTGCTGGCCGACCACGTTGCCCCCCGCCGCGCCCAGGGCGCCGCCGATGGCCGCCTCGGTACGGCTGCGACGATCGGCGCCCACCGCGCTGCCGGCCGCGCCGCCGAGACCGGCACCGACCGCGGCGCCGGTCGTGCCGCCGACCTGCTGGCCGACCATTGCCCCGACGACACCGCCCAGGGCGCCGCCGAGGCCGGCTTCGGTATTGCCTGCCAGGGCGAAACCGCCGCTGGTCAGGCCAAGGGAGAGGAGGAGCAATTGCAGGGACTTCATGGACACCTCGATGACAGAGCCGCCTTGCGGCGAGAGTTGTTGCATAGACAGGCGCAGCCCGCGTCGGGTTCCCGACCTGTGGTCGGCCGCGTGCCGGGTCTAGATGCGCGTCACACTCACAGCAGACTCTCGCGGCCCCACTGCTCCAGCGCCTGGCTCAGCGGCAGCACCTCGCCGGGGCGGCTCAGGGCGTAGCCGGGCAGCTGGCCGATGCGTGCCTGGAACTCCGGGGTCTGCAGCACCCGCAGCAGCGCGGCCATGGCCGGCAGCTCGAGGCTGTCCTCGCGGCACAGCAGGCAGTAGTGCTCGCGCGCCATGGGGATGAAGTCCAGGCCGAAACGGCGTGCCGCCGCCTCGACGCCGAAGCCGACGTCGGCCATGCCGCTGGCGACGTAGGCGGCCACCGCCGCGTGGGTGAACTCCTCGTTGTGGAAGCCGTTGATCGCCGCGCTGTCGAGGTTCTCGCGCTGCAGCAGGTCCTGCAGCAGCAGGCGGGTGCCGGAGCCCGGCTCGCGGTTGACGAAGCGCAGCCCGCCGCGCGCCAGGTCCGCCAGGCTGGCGATGTGCTGCGGATTGCCCGGGGCGAGCATCAGTCCCTGGGTGCGCACGACGAAGGTGATCACCCGCTGGTCGGGGCGCAGCCAGGGCTGGATGCGGGCCATGCTCAGGGCGCCGAGCGGCCCGGCCGGCACATGCAGGCCGGCCACTTCGCAGTCGTGGCGGTGCAGGGCGATGATCGCCTCGCTGCCGCTGCGAAACTGCACCTCCCACTGCCAGCTGGGGTCGTGCTCCAGCCACTCGCGCAGCGCCGCCACGGCGAAACCGTGGCTGGCGTGGATGCGCAGGCCGGGATTGCTGGCCTGCAGCACCCGGTTCAGCTCCAGCTCCAGCTCACCGGCCAGGTTGTCCAGCTGCGGCGACAGCCGCGCGCGGATGCGCTGATCGGCCCACAGCAGTTTCTCCCCCAGCGGCGCCAGGCGTGCGCCCCTGCCGCGCTCGAGCTCGATCAGCGGGCTGCCGAAGAACGCCTGCCACTTGCCCAGCAGGTTCCAGGCATGGCGGTAGGAATAGCCGACGCGGGCGGCGGCCTCGGTCAGCTTGCCGGTGTCGTGCACGGCCTGCAGCAGCTCCAGGCCCTGCGGGTCGAGGCTGTTGCCGTCGCTCTGGTGAAAGCGCAAACGCGGTTGAATATCGATACGGATCATATG
The DNA here is from genome assembly GCF_052682975.1 of Pseudomonas sp. SP16.1. Classification (NCBI taxonomy): domain Bacteria; kingdom Pseudomonadati; phylum Pseudomonadota; class Gammaproteobacteria; order Pseudomonadales; family Pseudomonadaceae; genus Pseudomonas; species Pseudomonas sp. SP16.1. Next base: position 4,063,028 of record NZ_JBQYFZ010000001.1, on the reverse strand, counting down.
CTCATGGCTTCATATTTGATTGGCCGATATCCCATGATAATTTGCGTCGCATGGGCGCTTTGCGACCAAGTATAAGAACTTTACTTCATATGTGGCGAGCCTCGCGGCTGCGCCTGAGATAAGCGCCCATCAGCCGTGAGTGTGGCGCTTGTCTCCCGACAGTACCGGCATAGCCGCCGGCTGGAGCATCGAACATGGCCACTCTTCCCCAGCGCTTCGCCCCCGAGCAGTGCGAGGCCGTCGCCCGCGAGGTGCTGGCCGCCCGTCGCGGCCAGCCCGGCGCCCTGCTGCCCATCCTCCACGATATCCAGGACCGCCTCGGCGCCGTGCCGCCCGAGTTGCTGCCGCTGATCGCCGAGGACCTCTGCCTGTCGCGCGCCGAAGTGCACGGGGTGGTCAGCTTCTATCACGATTTCCGCGCCACGCCGCCCGGTCGCCAGGTGCTCAAGCTGTGCCAGGCCGAGGCCTGCCAGTCGATGGGGGTCAAGGCGCTGACCGCCGAGCTGGAGAAGAAACTCGGTCTGCCGCTGGGCGAGACCCGTGAGGATGGCAGCCTCAGCTTCGAGCCGGTGTACTGCCTGGGCAACTGCGCCTGTGCGCCGAATGCGATGCTCAACGGCGAGCTGCACGGCCGCGTCGATGCCGAGGAACTGCTGGAACTGCTGGCCGAACAGGAGGCACGCGCATGAGCGAGTCCATTACCGTTTTCGTCCCGCGCGACGCCACCGCGCTCAGCCTGGGCGCCGACAAGGTGGCCCAGGCCATAGTCGCCGAGGCTGCGGTGCGCAATATCGAGGTGAAGCTGGTGCGTAACGGCTCGCGCGGGCTGTTCTGGCTCGAGCCGCTGGTCGAGGTCGCCACCGAAGCCGGTCGCGTGGCCTACGGCCCGGTCAAGGCGCGCGACGTCGCCGGTCTGTTCGATGCCGGTTTCCTCGAAGGCAAAGAGCATGCGCTGGGCCAGGGCCTGACCGAGGAGATCGACTACCTCAAGCGCCAGGAGCGCCTGACCTTCGCCCGCGTCGGTATCACCGACCCGCTGTCGCTGGAAGACTACATCGCCCACGACGGCTATCGCGGCCTCAAGCGCGCCCTCGGCATGACGCCCGAGGCGATCGTCGCCGAGGTCACCGAATCCGGCCTGCGCGGCCGTGGCGGCGCGGCCTTCCCCACCGGCATCAAGTGGCGCACCGTGCTCGGCTGCCAGGCCGAACAGAAGTACATCGTCTGCAACGCCGACGAAGGCGACTCGGGCACCTTCTCCGACCGCATGGTGATGGAAGACGACCCCTACGTGCTGATCGAAGGCATGACCATCGCCGGTCTCGCGGTGGGGGCTACGCGCGGCTATATCTACCTGCGTTCGGAATACCCGCACGCCGAGGCGGTGCTGCTCGAGACAATCGCCCGCGCCACGGCCGCCGGCTATCTGGGCGACGATGTGCTCGGCAGCGGCAAGGCCTTCCACCTGGAGCTGCGTCGCGGCGCCGGCGCCTATATCTGCGGCGAAGAAACCGCGCTGCTCGAAAGCATCGAGGGCAAGCGCGGCACCGTGCGGCCGAAGCCGCCGCTGCCGGCCATCGAGGGCCTGTTCGGCAAGCCGACGGTGATCAACAACGTGATCTCGCTGGCCTCGGTGCCGATCATCCTCGACAAGGGCGGCGCCTACTACAAGGATTACGGCATGGGCCGCTCGCTCGGCACCCTGCCGATCCAGCTGACCGGCAACATCGCCCGCGGCGGCCTGATCGAGAAGGCCTTCGGCATCACCCTGCGCGAGCTGCTCTACGACTACGGCGGCGGTTCGGCCAGCGGCCGGCCGATCCGCGCGGTGCAGGTCGGCGGCCCGCTCGGCGCCTACCTGCCCGAGTCGCAGTTCGACACCCCGCTGGACTACGAGGCCTTCGCCGCCCTCGGCGCGGTGCTCGGCCACGGCGGCATAGTCGTATTCGACGACAGCGTCGACATGGCCGACATGGCGCGCTACGCCATGGAGTTCTGCGCGGTGGAGTCGTGCGGCAAGTGCACGCCCTGCCGGATTGGCTCGACCCGCGGCGAGGAGCTGCTGTCGCAGATCATCGTGGCCCGCTCCGAAGGCCCGCAACCGGGGCGCATCGAACTGCTCAAGAGCCTCTGCGACACCATGCTCGGCGCCTCGCTCTGCGCTCTCGGCGGCATGACACCCTACCCGGTGATGAGCGCCATCAACCACTTTCCCGAGGACTTCGGCGTGTCGCAAGACGCCGCCGAAGCCCGCTGATCCGGAGGCGTCTCCATGGCCCTGTATCGTGAACTCGACTATGGCACCCCTGCCCGCAGCGGCGCCCCGGTAACCCTGGAAATCGATGGCAACGCCATCACCGTGCCGGCCGGCACCTCGCTGATGCGCGCGGCCCAGGAGGCCGGCATCGCCGTGCCCAAGCTATGCGCCAGCGACAGCCTGGAGCCGTTCGGCTCGTGCCGCCTGTGCATGGTGGAAATCGAAGGGCGGCGCGGTTTCCCTGCCTCCTGCACCACCCCGGTGGAGCCGGGCATGGTGGTGCGCACGCAGAGCCCGAAACTGGCCGAACTGCGCCGCGGCACCATGGAGCTGTATATCTCCGACCACCCGCTGGACTGCCTGACCTGCTCGGCCAACGGCAACTGCGAGCTGCAGGATATGGCTGGCGTGGTCGGCCTGCGCGAAGTGCGCTACGACCCGGTGAAGACCCACCTGGCCGAGGCCAAGGACGAGTCCAACCCCTATTTCAGCTACGACCCGTCCAAGTGCATCGTCTGCAACCGCTGCGTGCGCGCCTGCGAGGAAGTGCAGGGCACCTTCGCCCTGACCATCGACGGCCGCGGCTTCGATTCGCGCGTGGCCGCCGGCCAGGCCGAGGATTTCCTCGACTCCGAGTGCGTGTCCTGTGGCGCCTGCGTCAACGCCTGCCCGACCGCCACGCTGATGGAAAAATCGGTGATCGAGCTGGGTCAGGCCGAGCGCAGCGTGACCACCACCTGCGCCTACTGCGGTGTCGGCTGCTCGTTCAACGCCGAGGTCAAGGGCAACACCGTGGTGCGCATGGTGCCGAACAAGAACGGCCACGCCAACCACGGTCACGCCTGCGTCAAGGGCCGCTTCGCCTGGGGCTACGCCACCCACCCCGACCGCATCAAGACCCCGATGATCCGCGACAGCATCCATGAGCCGTGGCGCTCGGTGAGCTGGGACGAGGCCATCGGCTACGCCGCCCGGCGCTTCAAGGAGATCCAGGCGCAGTACGGTCGCAATGCGGTCGGCGGTCTGACCTCCTCGCGCTGCACCAACGAGGAAACCTACCTGGTGCAGAAGCTGGTGCGTGCCGCCTTCGGCAACAACAACGTCGACACCTGCGCCCGTGTCTGCCACTCGCCGACCGGCTACGGTCTGAAGGTGACCCTCGGCGAGTCCGCGGGTACCCAGGATTTCGACTCGGTGCTGGCCGCCGACGTGGTGCTGGTGATCGGTGCCAACCCTACCGACGGCCACCCGGTTTTCGGCTCGCAGCTCAAGCGCCGCCTGCGCGAAGGGGCCAAGCTGATCGTCGCCGACCCGCGCGGCATCGACCTGGTGCGCAGTCCGCATATCCAGGCCGAGCATCACCTGCAGCTGCGTCCGGGCAGCAACGTCGCCCTGCTCAACAGCCTGGGCCATGTGATCGTCACGGAAAACCTGGTGGACGAGGCCTTCGTCGCCGAGCGCTGCGAGGCCGAGGCCTTCGAACAATGGCGCGCCTTCGTCAGCGAACAGCGCAACAGCCCCGAGGCCATGGAAGCCCTGACCGGCGTGCCGGCTGCCTCGGTGCGCGCCGCTGCGCGGCTGTACGCCACCGGCGGTAACGCGGCGATCTATTACGGCCTGGGCGTCACCGAGCACAGCCAGGGCTCGTCCACCGTGATGGCGATCGCCAACCTGGCCATGGCCACCGGCAATATCGGCCGTCCCGGCGTCGGCGTGAACCCGCTGCGCGGTCAGAACAACGTGCAGGGCTCCTGCGACATGGGCTCCTTCCCTCACGAGCTGCCGGGCTACCGCCACGTCTCCGACCCGGTGGCGCGACCGCAGTTCGAGGCTGCCTGGGGCGTCAAGCTGCTCGACGAGCCGGGCCTACGCATCCCCAACATGCTCGCCGCGGCGCATGCCGGTACCTTCAAGGGCCTGTACGTGCAGGGCGAGGACCCGGCGCAGTCCGACCCGGATACCCAGCACGTCACCGACGCGCTGAAGGAGATGGAGTGCGTGGTGGTGCAGGACCTGTTCCTCAACGAAACCGCCAAGTACGCCCACGTGTTCCTGCCCGGCGCCTCCTTCCTGGAGAAGAACGGCACCTTCACCAACGCCGAGCGGCGCATCTCGCCGGTGCGCAAGGTGATGCCGGCGCTGGCCGGCAAGGAAGACTGGGAGGTGACCGTGGCGCTGTCCAATGCCCTCGGCTACCCGATGCACTACCGCCATCCGTCCGAGATCATGGACGAGATCGCCGCGCTGACGCCGACCTTCACCGGCGTCAGCTACGCCAAGCTCGATCGCTTGGGCAGCATCCAGTGGCCCTGCAACGACGAGGCGCCGGAAGGCACGCCGATCATGCACGAGGACGCCTTCGTGCGCGGCAAGGGCCGCTTCATGGTCACCGAGTACATCCCCACCGAGGAACGCACCTCGCGCAAGCGGCCGCTGGTGCTGACCACCGGGCGCATCCTGTCGCAGTACAACGTCGGCGCGCAGACCCGGCGCACCGGCAACACGGCCTGGCATCCCGAGGACGTGCTGGAACTGCATCCGGTGGATGCCGAGGACCGCGGCATCAGGGACGGCGACTGGGTCGGCATCGAGAGCCGCGCCGGCGAGACCGTGCTGCGCGCCAAGGTCACCGAGCGCATGCAGCCGGGCGTGGTCTACACCACCTTCCACCACCCGGAATCCGGCGCCAACGTGATCACCACCGACAACTCCGACTGGGCCACCAACTGCCCCGAGTACAAGGTCACCGCGGTGCAGGTGCGCAAGGTCGAGGCGCCGTCGCAGTGGCAGCAGGAGTTCGAGGCCTTTACCCGCGAGCAGATCGAGCTGCTGCCGCGGATTCAGGTGACCCAGCTGTAAAACCCGCCGGCGGGCCACTACGGCCCGCCGATGGCTCCTGTTTTCTCTTCAGCGCATCGAGGTGTGCAGATGGGCATGAATGCCACTCAACTGATCAAGATGGCCAACCAGATCGGTGCCTTCTTCGCTTCCCGGCCCGATCCGCTCCAGGCGCGCACGGAGTACGCCCAGCACCTGCGCCGCCAGTGGGATCCGCAGATGCGCACGGCGCTCTACGCCCACCTGGATGCCAGCGCGGGCGAGGGCCTCAGCGAGTTCGCCGTGCAGGTGCTGCGCGAGCTGCGCGAGCAGATCGAGCCGCAGGCGGCGTGAGCAGCATAAGGTCCCGGTTCGGCGTAGGGTGGATGACGCTCTTTTCATCCACCATCGCGGCACCTATGGTGGATCGATAGAGCGCGATCCACCCTACGGACTGGTGCGCACGGCCTAGGCGGCCCCGCGCCACCCCACGATCACCGCGAGGAATCCGCAGCCTATGCCACGCCGTACCGCCGCCCCGCTCACCGACGATCGCGCCGCCCACCCGGCGGCGGACGGCTACGCCTATGTCGAGCTGGACGAGGCGGCGCGTAGCGGCCATGCGGTGCTGGCCGAGGAGTGCGCCCTGGCCATCGCCTACAACGGCATCGGCCATGCGGTGATGATGGTCTCGCCCAGCGCCTTGGAAGACTTCGTGGTCGGCTTCAGTCTGACTTCTGCGGTAGTGGGTGCGGCCGAGGACATCTACGACATCCAGTTAAAGCGGGCGGGCGAGGCGTTCCACGCCGAGGTGCAGATCGCCAGCCGTGCCTTCTGGGCGCTCAAGCAGCAGCGGCGCAATCTGGCCGGCACCAGCGGCTGTGGCCTGTGCGGCGTGGCGGCGCTGGAGCAGGCATTGCCGCAACTGGCCGAGCTGGCCGCCAGCCCCCTGCCGCCGGCCGCGCACCTGCATCAGCTGCGCGCGCGCATCGCCGAGGTGCAGAAGCTGGCGCGCCACAGCGGCGCGCTGCACGCCGCGCTGTTCGTCGACGAGCACGGCGAGATCGTCCTCTGCCGCGAAGACATTGGCCGGCACAACGCCCTGGACAAGCTGATCGGCGCGCTGCGCCGCGAAGGCCGCGACGCTCGCCGCGGCTTCGCCGTGGTCACCAGCCGCTGCAGCCTGGAGCTGATCCACAAGGCGGTGCGTGCCGGCTTCGCCAGCCTGGTCAGCCTCTCGGCGCCGACCGACCTGTGCGTGCGCTGGGCGCGCCAGCACCGCCTCAACCTGATCCACCTGCCGCACCACAGCGCACCGCGGGTCTATAGCCCGGCGCCGTCCTGAGAGCCTGTTCAAAGTCTGCTGCGCGTCGGCACTGCTGCGTTAAAAACAGGCTCGGACAGTGACTTGTCACTGAACGTCCGCAGGGCGAGCGCAGCGAGTAATGCTCATTTACAACTCGTAAAGTCGCCCGCGACTCCGACCGTTCCTCGCCTGTTTTTGTGGGGCCGCCATCGGTATTGCATGGCTCTAGCTCGCGAGCCTTTGATCAGGCTCCGAGACCAGCGGCACGCCTGCTTGCCCTGCAGCATCTAGACTTGCGCTTCCGGGCGCTGCCTGCCCGGCCATCCACAAGGAACGAGAGGAATCGCCATGGGTATGTTCGCCTTTGTCAAAGAAGCCGGGGTCAAGCTGTGGGAGTCGCTGGTGGGCCAGGAGGCGCAGGCCGCCGAGTCGCTCAAGGAGCATGTGGCCAAGGTCGGCCTGGGCAACCCGAATATCGAGGTCAGCGTCGAGGGCGACAAGGTGATCGTCAGCGGCGAGGTGGCCAGCCAGGAGGAGAAGGAAAAGATCCTCCTGGCCCTGGGCAACGTCGCCGGCGTCGGCGAGGTGGACGACCAGATCGGCGTTGCCACGCCGGCGCCGGCGGCGCGCTTCGTCACGGTGCAGAAGGGCGACACCCTGAGCGCCATCGCCAAGGCCGAATACGGCAACGCCAACGCTTATATGAAGATCTTCGAGGCCAACAAGCCGATGCTCGGCCACCCGGACAAGATCTACCCGGGCCAGGTGCTGCGCATTCCCGAATAAGCACTAAGCCTGGGCAGGAGCCGGCGTCCCCCGGGATCGCCGGCAAGCCGGCTCCTACGACCAGCGCACCCCGGCCAGCCCCTGCAACAACGCCCGATAATCCTCCACCGCGGCGAACTCCTCGGTGTCCTTCGGGCCGGCCTGGCTGTCCGGCTGGCGCACGGCGAGCAACTGGGCGACGCCGAAGCGCCCGGCGCTGCGCAGGATCGGCAGGCTGTCGTCGATGAACAGGCTGCGCGCCGGGTCGAAGTCGACGTCCTGGCGCAGGGCGAACCAGAACTGCTGGTCCTCCTTGGGAAAGCCGTAGTCGTGCGAACTGATCAGGCGCTCGAACCAGGGCGCCAGCTCCACCCGTTCCATCTTCAGCGACAGCGAATCGCGATGCGCGTTGGTGATCAGCACCACGCGCTTGCCCGCCTCGCGCAGGGCGCGCAGGAACACCTCGGCGTCCGTGCGCAAGGCGATCAGGTGCGCGACCTCGCGCTTGAGCTCGCGGATCGGGAGGTTCAGCTCGCGGCTCCAGAAGTCCGTGCAGTACCAGTTCAGCGTACCGGCGTGCTGACGGAACAGCGGCAGCAGCTCGGCCTCGGCCAGCGCCAGGCTGGTGCCGTGGTGCTCGGCGTAACGCTGCGGCAGGTGCTTGAGCCAGAAGTGGTTGTCGAAGTGCAGATCGAGCAGGGTGCCGTCCATGTCCAGCAGGACGGTGTCGATCTGGTGCCAGGGCAGTGGAGACATGGGCGCGCCTGAATTGTAAAGGTCGTGAATCTGCCGGCTCGCGTCGCGAACGCGCAATCTGCGCCGGGGATAATCGGAAAAGCCGCGGTATGATAACCCGCCAGGTCACGCCAAGGAGTTGCCCCATGCGTCAGAAGCCCACGGTACTCGCCCGTGAAATAGTCGCCAGCAGCCGCCTGTTCCGCGTCGAGGAACTGCAGCTGCGCTTTTCCAACGGTGTCGAGCGTACCTACGAGCGTCTGGTGGGCAAGGGCGCGGGCTACGGCGCGGTGATGGTGGTGGCGATGCTCGATGCCGAGCATGCGGTGCTGGTCGAGGAATACTGCGGCGGCACCGACGACTACCAGCTGTCGCTGCCCAAGGGCCTGATCGAGCCGGGCGAGGACGTGCTGGTGGCGGCCAACCGCGAGCTCAAGGAGGAGGCGGGTTTTGGTGCGCACGATCTGGAGTACATCACCGAGCTGAGCCTGTCGCCCGGCTATATGAGCCAGAAGATCCAGGTGGTGCTGGCCCGTGACCTTTATGAGGAGCGCCTGCCGGGCGATGAACCGGAGCCGATGCGGGTCGACCGGATCAACCTGCGCGAGCTCTCCAGCCTGGCCCGGCACGCCCAGTTCAGCGAGGGGAGGGCGCTGGCTGCGCTGTACCTGGTGCGCGACCTGCTCGCTCAGCGCGGGGAGTTCGTGCAGTGAGCCATCCCTATGTTTCCCGCGTGATCGAATTGGTGCGCGAGGCTGGCGCGGCGACGCTGCCGTATTGGCGCAGCGGCGTGACGGTGCAGGAGAAGGCCGATGCCTCGCCGGTGACGGCCGCCGACCTGGCCGCCCACCATATCCTGCAGGACGGCCTGCGCGCGCTGGCGCCGGAGGTGCCGGTGCTGTCCGAGGAGGCCGCCGACATTCCGCTGGCCGAGCGCGCCGCCTGGACGCGCTGGTGGCTGGTCGATCCGCTGGACGGCACCAAGGAATTTATCGCCGGCTCCGAAGAATTTACCGTCAATGTTGCGCTGATCGAGCAGGGGCGCGTGGTCTTCGGCGTGGTCGGCATTCCGGGCAATGGCCGCTGCTATTACGGCGGCGCCGGTCTCGGTGCCTGGCGCAGCGAAACGCCGGGTGAGACGCAGCCGATCGGCGTGCGCCAGGCGCCGGCGCAGGGCTTTACCCTGGTGGCCAGCAAACGCCACTCGAGTCCGGCGCAGGAACGCCTGCTGGCGGAGCTGGGCGCGCGCTTCGGCGAGCCGGTGCTGGCCAATATCGGCAGTTCGCTGAAGTTCTGTCTGCTGGCCGAAGGCAATGCCGATTGCTACCCGCGCCTGGCGCCCACCTCGCAATGGGACACCGCGGCGGCGCAGGGCGTGCTGGAAGGGGCGGGCGGCGAAGTGCTGGATCTGGCCGGTGCGCCGCTGACTTACGAGGCCCGCGAATCCTTTCTCAATCCCTCGTTTCTGGCGCTTCCGCTTACCGCGCCCTGGCGCGGCGAGCTGATCGAGCTGGCGCGCGATCTGGTATAGCCCCGTGGGAGGCGCTTTAGCGGCGACTGTCGCGACTGCGACTGCATGGATGCAGGAGGTAGTGCGAAGCAGGATGCCAGAGCCGAAAGCCCCTCCCACAGCGCGCCCCGCTCAGTCGAGCATATCGCGGTAACGCTCGTCCTTCTTGAACACCAGCGGCTGGTCGAAGCCGGGCACCTTCACTTCCTCGGTGGTGATGGAGATCGCCTGGTCGTCGATCATGTCGTTGCCGAAGTTGTAGATGATGTCCAGCTGGCCCAGCAGCGCCTGCTGGTCGTAGGCCGCGGCCGCGGCGCGGGTGCCTTCGCGACGGGCCAGGTAGGCGTCGAACGCGGCCTGGCCGTGGCGCTTGCGCAGCATGCGCTCGACCACGTGCGGGGCCAGCACCAGGGCGCTGGCATTGTTGCCGCCGAAGCCCTTGGAGTTGATGAAGGCCACGTCCAGCGCCTGCTCGCCGACCTGGCGGTCCGCGGTGGCCAGGCTCAGGTGCTGCTGATGCACGTCGCCGGCGACCGCGTCTATGGTCTTGATCCCCGGCAGGATGCCGTATTTGAAGGTGCCCAGGGCGGCGATCACCTGGTCGCCGCTGGCGGTGGCCAGGGAATGGCCGACGAAGGCCTTGACCGCGGTGATCGGCCACTGCTCGATGCCGAAGGCGCTGGCGACGCGGTCGAGGATTTCCGATTCGGTGACGCGGTTGGCCGGGGTGCTGGAGCCGTGGGCGTGGACGAAGCTGCGGCTGCGCACCGCGTCCAGGCCGAGCAGCTGCACGGCGCTGGCCACGGCCTTGGCCACGGTCAGGTAGTTGCCGGGGCCCGGAGCGGAAATGGATTTCTTGAAGCCATCGGCGTTGATGAACACATCCGGGACCGCGCCATGGATGTCGGCGCCCAGCTCCAGGGCCAGCTCGTCGTCCATCAGCACCACGAACTGGCAGGCCTCGGCCAGGGTGAAGCCGCAGTTGTCGCCGAACGGGCGGCTGGCGCGGCGGAAATCCACCTCGCTCTTGCCTTCGATCTGGCGCAGGCCGTCCTCGGTGGCCAGCGCGCCCATGGCGCCGTAGCCCTCGATGCACTCCTGGTTGACCGGCGCCTCGCTGCTGCCGACGATCACCACCCGCGCCTTGCCCGCGGCGATCTGCTCGATGCCCTTCTGCAGGTTGTAGAGGAAGGTGGCGCAGGCGCCGGTGATGCTGCCGGTGGTGCCGACGCTGCCGAGCACGTAGGCGTTGATGAAGTCGGCCGGCATGGTATTCAGGCCCAGGGCCAGCTGCTTGGCGGTAACGCGGCCGCCTTTCAGGCGCGACTGCATCATGCCGCCGAAGCCGTTCTCGTCGAGCTGGCTCATGATGCAGCTGGCGAACACCGCGACTTCGTCCGGTGCGACATGCTGGACGATGCGCTGCCAGTCGATGCCGACCGAGCGCAGCGCGTCGGTGACGCCGACCACGGTCATGGCCAGGCCGCGCGGGTGGAAGCGCGCGTTGTACAGCTCGCTCGGCTCGAAGCCGGTGGGCAGCTGGCCGGCGGACTTCACCGCCAGCGGGCGGTAGCTGTCGACCTTGAATTCGCAGCTGTCGTGCAGGGTGACCTGCACTTCGCTGGCGTTGAGTTCCTGCACCGACCAGTTGGCCGGCAGTGGCTCGGGCAGCTGCTTGCGCAGGGTGAGGAAGCTCAGGCTGCCGCTGTGGCCGGGAGCCAGGCCGATGCTCTTCTGCCAGTGGGCGGCATCCGGGTCCAGGTGCTGCTTCTCGATGCGGCGCACCAGGGTGCCGGCGAGAATCTGCTCGGCGTAGCGGCTCTCGATGTCCGCCAGGCTCAGCGCCTGGCCGTCCTGGTCCTGGTACTGGCCCTCGACCACGCGCACCAGCTTCATCATCTGCGCCAGCCCGGCCAGTGTCTCCTGGCGCGCGCGGGCGTCCAGGGTTTCGATCACGGTGCGGCGAAATCCATGGTGGAAGGAGCTGCGCCCGGCTGCGTTGTAACCCCCAAAACCCACGATCACAGGTAAGCGCGACATAACTCAAAAGCTCCTGAACAAGGCCAGCGCGACGCCGGGCCGGCGCCTGGCGGCGCGGGTGGGGTCATAGGGCGGTGGCGTTTGGAAAATTTCGGCTGCCTAACCTGACGTGGATCATGACTGTCGAGTCACTCATTCGTCCAATGTCGTGGCGAGCGAAAAGCATGCCGCGGCTGGGACAACTCGTCGTGAGAGGCTTCTAAGGGCGGTATCGGCCGTAGGGTGCACCGTGCGCACCAAGGACCTTCTAGGGGCTGGTGCGCGTGGCGCACCCTAAGGCACGGCGTACCCTACGCACGAGCCCGCCTGGTGGCGGGCTCGTGCGCTGCTGGTCGCATCAGACCTGGTAGCTGATATGTCCGTCGACCAGGGTGTAGCGCACTGCGCCGGGCAGGCAGTGGTCGATAAAGGGGCAGTTGCTGCCCCTGGAGTACCAGCGCTCGCCGGCCAGGGTCGAGGCCTGCGGATCGAACAGCAGGATATCCGCCGCGGCGCCGACCGCCAGGCGACCGGCCGGCAGGCGCAGCGCCTCGGCCGGGCCGCTGGACAGGCGCGCCAGCAGCGTCGGCAGATCCAGCAAACCGTCCTGCACCAGGCTCATGGCCAGCGGCAGCAGCAGCTGCACGCTGCTGATGCCCGGCTCGGTGGCGGCGAAAGGCGCCAGCTTGGCGTCGCGCTCGTGCGGCTGGTGATGGCTGGCGATGGCCGAGATCACCCCGGCCTTCACCGCCTCGCGCAGGCCGTCGCGGTCGGCGCGCGAGCGCAGCGGCGGCTGCACGTGATAGAGGCTGGAGAAGTCGATCAGCGCCTCGTCGGTGAGGATCAGCTGGTACAGCGCCACGTCCGCCGTCACCGGCAGGCCGCGGGCCTGGGCGGCGGCGATCAGCTCGGCGCCGCGGGCGCTGGTGATCTGGCTGAAGTGCGCACGCACGCCGCTCTGTTCCACCAGCAGCAGGTCGCGGGCCAGGGCCACGGTCTCGGCGGTTTCCGGGATGCCGGCCAGGCCGAGGAAGCTGGCGGTCGGGCCTTCGTGGGCCAGGCCGCCTTCGGCCAGGTCGGCGTCCTGCGAATGGAAGATCACCTGCAGGTCGAAGGTGGCCGCGTATTCCAGGGCGCGGCGCAGGGTGCGGCTGCTGCGGAAGTTGTCCAGGCCGTTGCCGAAGGCGACGCAGCCGGCGTCGCGCAGGGCGACCAGCTCGGCCAGCTGCTCGCCGGCCAGCCCCTTGCTCAGCGCGCCGATGGGGAAGACCTTGGTGTGTCCGGCTTCGCGGGCACGGTCGAGGATCAGCTCGGCCACCGCCGGCGTATCCAGCACCGGGCGGGTCAGCGGCGGGCAGCACAGGCTGGTGACGCCGCCGGCGGCGGCGGCCAGGGTCTCGCTGGCGATGCTGCCCTTGCGGCTGTAGCCCGGCTCGCGCAGGGCCACCGACAGGTCGACCAGGCCGGGCGCGGCGACCAGGCCCCGGGCTTCGAGCGTCTGCTCGGCGACGAAGCCGGCCGGCGCCTGGCCGATGGCGGCCAGCTTGCCGCCGTCGATATAGAGGTCGGTGACCTGATCCAGGCCGCTGCTGGGGTCGATCACGCGGGCGCCGAGGATTGCGGTACGCATCAGTTGGCCTCCTCGGCATCGAGTTGACGTTGGGCGTTCTGCCCGCTCATGGCCATCGACAGCACCGCCATGCGGATGGCGATGCCGTAGGTGACCTGGTTGAGGATTACCGACTGCGGGCCGTCGGCCACCGCCGACTCGATCTCCACGCCACGGTTGATCGGGCCCGGGTGCATCACCAGGGCATCGGGCTTGGCCAGCTTGAGACGCTGTTCGGTGAGGCCGAACAGGCGGTAGAACTCGCCCTCGCTGGGCAGCAGGCCGCCCTGCATGCGCTCGCGCTGCAGGCGCAGCATGATCACCACGTCGACGTTCTTGAGGCCCTCGTTGGCATCGGTGAACACGCGCACGCCGTAGCTTTCCTCCAGGCCGATGGGCAGCAGGGTCTTCGGTGCGATCACGCGGATATCCGGGCAGCCCAGGGTCTTCAGTGCCAGCATGTTCGAGCGCGCGACGCGCGAGTGCAGGATATCGCCGACGATGGCCACCGAGAGGTTCTCGAAGTCACCCTTGTGGCGGCGAATGGTGAGCATGTCGAGCATGCCTTGGGTCGGGTGCGCGTGGCGGCCGTCTCCGCCGTTGATGATCGCCAGGTTCGGGCAGACGTGCTCGGCGATGAAATGCGCGGCGCCGGAGTCGGCATGGCGCACGACGAAGATGTCGGCGGCCATGGCCTCGAGGTTGCGCAGGGTGTCGAACAGCGTCTCGCCCTTGCTGGTGGAGCTGGTGGAGACGTTGAGGCTGATGACGTCCGCCGACAGGCGCTGGGCGGCCAGCTCGAAAGTGGTGCGGGTGCGCGTGGAGTTCTCGAAGAACACGTTGCACACGGTCTTGCCGCGCAGCAGCGGGACTTTCTTCACCGCGCGCGCGCCGACTTCGAGGAAGGAGTCGGCGGTGTCGAGGATTTCGGTCAACAGCTCGCGGGGCAGGCCGTCGAGTGAGAGGAAGTGGCGCAGCTGACCTTGATCGTTCAGTTGCAGCGGGCGCTTGGCGGCGAGTGGCGTCATCGCGGGGAGTCTCAGTTGGCGAGCGTCTGGAGTTCGAGGGTCAGCGGCGTGGGGCCGGACAATTTTACCCGTTCGTTGGTCGCCAGCGACAGGCTGGCGCCGACCACGTCGGGGCGGATCGGCAGCTCGCGGGCGCCCAGATCGAGCAGGCTGACCAGGGTCACGCTGGCCGGACGCCCGTAGTCGAACAGCTCGTTCAGCGCGGCGCGGATGGTGCGCCCGCTCATCAGCACGTCGTCGATCAGCACCAGGTGCTGGCCTTCGATCTCGAACGGCAGTTCGGACGGTTGCACCTGCGGGTGCAGGCCGTTCTGGGTGAAGTCGTCGCGGTAGAAGGACACGTCGAGCACGCCCAGCGCGTCGTCGCGCCCCAAGGCGGCAAGCAGGGCCTGGGCGACCCAGACTCCGCCGGTGCGGATGCCGATGAAGCGCGGCTCGGCGATCTGGCGCTGGTTCAGGTGCTGGGTCAGGGCGGTGGCCATGGCCGGCAGCAGCTCGTTGGGGTTCGGTAGCATGGCGAAACTCCTTGGTGCGGGCCGAGTCGCTCAGCCCGGACAGTTTTCCTCGAGCCAGCCCTGCAGCAGCAGGGCGGCGGCAATGGCATCCACCGGCCGTTCGCGGTAGCCGCCGCTCTGGCCTTCGCGCAGGCGCTGGCCCTTGGCCTCGAAGGTGGTCAGGCGTTCGTCGTGGGTGTAGGCGGGCAAGTTGAAGCGGCCATTGAGGCGGCGGGCGAATTTCTCGGCGCGGGCGCTCATCTCGCTCGGCGTGCCGTCCATGTTCAGCGGCAGACCGACTACTACGGCGTCCGGCTGCCATTCCTTGATCAAGGCTTCGACCCGGCTCCAGTCCGGCACGCCGTTCTGCGCCTTGAGCACGCACAGCTCGCGGGCCTGGCCGGTGATCACCTGGCCGACGGCGACGCCGATCTGCTTGGTGCCGTAGTCGAAGCCCAGCAGCAGGCGCAGCGGCTTGCCCTCGGCCATCAGGCGTGCCCGGCTTGCGAGGTGAGCAGGCTGAGGTTGACCCCCAGGCGTGCGGCGGCGGCATTGAGACGCTGGTCGAAGGGCAGGTCGAAGAGAATGGCGCTGTCGGCCGGACAGGTCAGCCAGGCGTTGTCGGCCAGCTCCGCTTCCAGTTGCCCGGCCTCCCAGCCGGCGTAGCCGAGGGTGATCAGGTACTTGTCCGGGCCCGTGCCATCGGCGATGGCGAACAGCACGTCCTGCGAGGTGGACAGGCCCAGCTCGCCCAGCTCCAGGGTGGCCTGGAACTGCGGGCCGGCCGGATGCAGGACGAAGCCGCGGTCGGTCTGCACTGGGCCGCCGGCGAAGATCGGCAGGCTGTGGCACAGCGCCGCCGGCTCCTCGTCCGGGCGCAACTGTTCCATCACGTCGGCCAGGTTGAGGCCGTTGGGCTTGTTGATCACCAGGCCCATGGCGCCCTGTTCGTTGTGTTCGACCAGGTAGGTGACCGTCTGCGCGAAGGTGGGATCGGCCATGTGCGGCATGGCGATCAGGAAGTGGTGCTTGAGCGAGGTGGGGGCTGAAATCTTCATGGCGCTAGTTTGGAGCCACAAGCCTCAGGCTACAAGCCGCAAGACGTGGCTGGATGACTGCTGGTGGCACGTCATCCTGTGGGGGGGCGCCGTGCAAGCGGAGCGAGCGCTGGTACGCATAGCGCACCCTGCGGCGGATCAGTTGCTCGACAGCCGGTCGCCGCGCTCGAAACGCCAGGTGCGGATGATCTCCAGGCGGTCGATGTCGGCCAGGTCGCCGGTAAAGGGCGCGTAGGGCGCGGCCAGGCGCACGATACGCTGGGCGGCCTGGTCGAGCACGGCCTGGCCGGAGGATTCCAGCACCTGGACCTCGTACAGGCTGCCGTCGCGGTTGATCGATACCAGCAGGCGCAGGCTGCCGTAGATGCGCTGGCGGCGGGCCTCGTCCGGGTAGTTGAGGTTGCCGATGCGCTCGACCTTCTTGCGCCACTCGTCCTTGTACCAGGCGCCCTTGTCGCGCATGGTCGAGGCGGCGTTGAGGCGGTGGATCTTCGGTCGTTTGGCGTAGGCCTGGATTTCCTGAGCCAGCTCGGCTTCCAGGCTGGCGATCTCCGCCGACAGCTGGGCGGCATCGAACACCGGCGCCGGCCGGGCCTGCGGTACCGGCTTGGCCTCCTCGCGTTTGACCGGCGTCTTCTGCTGCTGCGGTGCGCGGGTGGCCACCGCGGCCTTGGGCGCTTCCTGGCGGGCGACGGGGGGCTGCGGGGTGGCCGGCGGGCTGACCTTGCGCACCTCGCTGTCCTGGAACGGCGCCTGCTCGGTGGTCTTTGGTGCGGCGGCATGCTCCAGGGTGCCGCTACCCTGCTGGTTGTCCTGGGCGAGGAAGTCGGCCTCCTTGGGCTTTTCCTCGCTCTTGAAGGTGGACAGGGTGATCTCCAGGGTCTTGCTGATCTGGCTCGGTGGCTCAAGGCCGAAGCCGATGCCGAGGATCAGCGCGACGTGCAGTGCCGCGGCGAGAAACAGCGTGAACCCCAGGCGATCCGCCGGGCGGACGGCGGCGGAAGAAGTGGCGGGTGGCTTGGCTGCTGCGTTCATCGCGTATCGGGTCTGTCTACGAATGTCGCGCAGTCTGCGGCGCGACGCCTCAGGCTGCAAGCCTGAAGCGCCAGGCTGCCACCTGCGTCAAGCTTTTAGTCCGCGCTTGGCTGCGATGCAGTCCATCAGGCGCTCGCCGATGCGGGTGTCGAAGGCTGCGTCGATCTCGCGGATGCAGGTCGGGCTGGTGACGTTGATCTCGGTCAGGTGCTCGCCGATCACGTCCAGGCCGACGAAGATCAGCCCCTTCTCGCGCAGGGTCGGGCCGACGGCGGCGGCGATCTCGCGGTCGCGCTCGCTCAATGGCCTGGCCTCGCCGCGTCCGCCGGCGGCCAGGTTGCCGCGCGTCTCGCCGGCGGCGGGGATGCGCGCCAGGCAATAGGGCACCGGTTCGCCGTCGATCATCAGGATGCGCTTGTCGCCATCCTTGATCGCCGGCAGGTAGCCCTGCGCCATGATCTGCTGCTGGCCATGCCGGGTCAGCGCCTCGAGGATCACCGAGAGGTTGGGGTCGCCTTCGCGGTGGCGGAATATCTGCGAACCGCCCATGCCATCCAGGGGTTTGAGAATGATGTCACGGTGCTCATCGGCAAACTGGCGCAGAATGTCGGGACGCCGACTGACCAGGGTCGGCGGCGTGTATTGGGAAAACTGGGTGGCGAACAGCTTTTCATTGCAGTCGCGCAGGCTCTGCGGCCGATTGACCACCAGTACGCCGTCGCGTTCCGCCTGCTCAAGCAGGTGGGTGGAATAGAGGAATTCGTTATCGAAGGGCGGGTCCTTGCGCATCAGGATCACGTCCAGCTCGGCGAGCGCGGCATCCTGCTCGGTGCCCAGGGTGAACCAGCGCTGGGCGTCGTTGAACACCTCCAGCGGTCGCAGGCGGGCCCGGGCCTGGCCGCGAGCCAGGTAGAGATCCTCCTGCTGCATGTAGAACAGCGACCAGCCGCGGGCCTGGGCGGCCAGCAGCATGGCCAGCGAACTGTCCTTCTTGAAGGCGATGCTGGCAATCGGATCCATGACGATCCCGAGACGAAGGCTCATTGGGGATAATTCTCCGCGAGAAATGAAATGCAGGCCGGGTTGGCCGTGCCGTATAGAGGCTGTCAGGGTGGCGCCGGCCAGGGCCTCGGTCAAGGGCGGGAGCAGCCCCGGCGGGCTTATAGCTTGCATGGGGAGAGTGTGCTAAAAAGGCCCGACGATTGGGTCAAGCCCCATCGGTGACAGGGCCTCAGGCACACTGATAACGCGAATATAACGACTCACCGAGGCGATGGTAGGGCAAACATGGAACAGCATTCCGAGGGTTTGAAAGTGATGGTGATCGACGACTCGAAGACGATTCGTCGCACCGCGGAAACTCTGCTGAAAAAGGTGGGTTGCGAAGTCATCACCGCGGTCGATGGCTTCGATGCCCTGGCCAAGATTGCCGACACCCATCCCCGCATCATCTTTGTCGACATCATGATGCCGCGTCTCGACGGCTATCAGACCTGTGCCCTGATCAAGAACAACAGTGCTTTCAAATCCACCCCGGTGATCATGCTGTCCTCCAAGGACGGCCTGTTCGACAAGGCCAAGGGGCGCATCGTCGGCTCCGATCAGTACCTGACCAAGCCCTTCAGCAAGGAAGAGCTGCTCGGTGCGATCAAGGCCCACGTGCCGGACTTCACCCCGGTGGAGCAAGCCTCCTGACGTCGTGGGCCTCAGGGCCCGTACGCCTCTTCTGTATTGGGAAACACCATGGCTCGAATTCTGATTGTTGATGACTCCCCGACCGAGATGTACAAGCTGACCGCCATGCTGGAAAAGCACGGCCATCAGGTACTCAAGGCGGAAAATGGTGCCGACGGTGTCGCCCTGGCGCGCCAGGAAAAGCCCGATGCGGTGCTGATGGACATCGTCATGCCCGGCCTCAATGGCTTCCAGGCGACCCGCCAGCTGACCAAGGACGCGGAGACCAGTCACATCCCGGTGATCATCGTCACCACCAAGGATCAGGAGACCGACAAGGTCTGGGGCAAGCGCCAGGGCGCCAAGGATTACCTGACCAAGCCGGTCGACGAAGACACGCTGCTGAAAACCCTCAATGCGGTGCTGGCCGGCTGATGCCGCGCAGTCCGCGTACTAGATAAGAAGAAGGCCAAGGCTGGCATGTCGGACGTGCAGACCCCTTTCCAGATTCTCCTCGAGATCGATCAGCGCTGCCGCGCGCTGGCCGCCGGCTTGCCGTCGCAGCAGGCGGCCGTGCAGACCTGGAGCGGGATTGGCTTTCGCATGGGCGATCGATTGTTCGTCGCGCCGATGGGGGAAGTGGGCGAGGTTCTGCACGAACCGCGCTATACCCTGCTGCCGGGAGTCAAGAGCTGGGTCAAGGGCGTCGCCAACGTGCGCGGTCGCCTGCTGCCGGTGATGGACCTGTGCGGCTTCTTCGGCAGCGAACTGTCGCCTCTGCGCAAGCTGCGGCGGGTGCTGGTGGTCGACCACCAGGAGATTTTCGCCGGCCTGACGGTCGACGAGGTGTTCGGCATGCAGCATTTTCCCGTGGATGCCTTCTCCGAACAGCTGCCGCCTCTCGAGGCGAGCATTGCGCCGTTCATCCACGGCGTCTTCCAACGGGAACAGCCCTGGCTGGTGTTCAGCCCACATGCGCTGGCCAAAGCCCCGGGCTTTCTCGATGTCGCTTATTAGAAAAAAATCGGTTGGGTCGGCTCTGCCGGCCTTTTGGCGTTACATGGGAACCGTAGTGCGGTCGGTCCAGGCGGGGGCCAGATAATGAAGAAACTCAATGCAGGCAATTTATTGGTCGGGGCACGCAGCAGCACGCTGATCGCGGGGCTGTTCGTGGTGCTGATCGTCTCCATCGTGTTGCTGTTCGCGAACTTCGCCTACATCAACACCCAGTCCAACTACGATACCGAGTACATCGGCCACTCCGGTGAGCTGCGCGTACTGTCCCAGCGTATCGCCAAGAACGCCACGGAAGCGGCGGCGGGTACCGCCGCGGCCTTCGGCCTGCTGCGCGATGCGCGCAACGACTTCCAGCAGCGCTGGGGCTTCCTGCTCGAGGGCGACGCCAGTTCCGGCCTGCCGCCGGCACCGGAAGCGGTACAGGCGCAGATGGCTGCGGTGCAGCAGGACTGGGATCAGCTCCGGCAGAACACCGACGCCATTCTGGCCAGCGAGCAGACCGTACTGTCGTTGCACCAGGTGGCCTCCACCCTGGCGGAAACCATTCCGCAGCTGCAGGTCGAGTACGAGGAAGTGGTCGACATCCTGCTGGAGAGCGGTGCGCCGGCGGCCCAGGTCTCGGTGGCCCAGCGCCAGTCGCTGCTGGCTGAACGTATCCTCGGTTCGGTGAACAAGGTACTGGCCGGTGACGAAGACTCGGTACAGGCCGCGGACATGTTCGGCCGCGATGCCAGCCTGTTCGGCCGCGTACTGGCGGCGATGCTCGAAGGCAACGCGGCAATGGAGATCACCCAGGTGACCGACGAGGAAGCCCTCGAGCGTCTGGCGGAGATTTCCGAGCTGTTCGAATTCGTCTCCGGCTCGGTCGACGAGATCCTCGAAACCTCGCCGGAACTGTTCCAGGTGCGTGAATCGGCGAACTCGATCTTCAGCGTGTCGCAGACCCTGCTGGACAAGGCCTCCGAGCTGGCCAAGGGCTTCGAGGACATGGCCGCGGGCCGCGCCCTCAACACCCTGTTCGGCTACCTGCTGGGTGTGCTGGCCCTCGGCTCGATCATCCTCATCGGCCTGGTGATGGTGCGCGAGACCAACCGCCGTCTGGCCGAGACTGCGGAGAAGAACGAGCGTAACCAGGCGGCGATCCTGCGTCTGCTCGACGAGATCGCCGACCTCGCCGACGGTGACCTGACCGTGGCCGCGACGGTAACCGAGGACTTCACCGGTGCCATCGCCGACTCCATCAACTACTCCATCGACCAGCTGCGCGACCTGGTAG
Organism: Pseudomonas sp. SP16.1; assembly: GCF_052682975.1. Lineage (NCBI taxonomy): Bacteria > Pseudomonadati > Pseudomonadota > Gammaproteobacteria > Pseudomonadales > Pseudomonadaceae > Pseudomonas > Pseudomonas sp. SP16.1. The sequence goes on along the minus strand of NZ_JBQYFZ010000001.1, from coordinate 4,042,428 downwards.
CCACCATCAACCTGACCGCCGTTCAGGTAGCCGGTGCGGCCCAGGAAACCCAGGCCACTGCGATGCACCTGGCCGAAGCATCGGAACACCAGGCCCAGGAAATTGCCGGCGCGTCCGCGGCGATCAACGAGATGGCCGTGTCGATTGACCAGGTATCGGCGAACGCCTCGGAATCCTCCGCGGTAGCGGAACGTTCGGTAGCCATCGCCAACAAGGGTAACGAAGTCGTACACAACACCATCACCGGCATGGATAACATCCGTGAGCAGATCCAGGACACCTCGAAGCGGATCAAGCGCCTCGGTGAATCGTCCCAGGAGATCGGTGACATCGTCAGCCTGATCAACGACATTGCCGACCAGACCAACATCCTCGCCCTGAACGCCGCGATCCAGGCGTCCATGGCCGGTGATGCGGGCCGCGGCTTCGCCGTGGTAGCGGACGAGGTACAACGCCTCGCGGAACGTTCCTCGGCGGCGACCAAGCAGATCGAGGCGCTGGTCAAGACCATTCAGACCGACACCAACGAAGCCGTTATCTCCATGGAGCAGACGACTTCCGAGGTGGTGCGCGGTGCTCGCCTGGCGCAGGACGCCGGTGTGGCCCTGGAGGAGATCGAGAAGGTATCCAAGACCCTCGCGGCGCTGATCCAGAACATCTCCAACGCCGCCCGCCAGCAGGCCTCGTCGGCCGGCCACATCTCCAACACCATGAACGTGATCCAGGAAATCACCTCGCAGACGTCCTCGGGTACCACCGCCACCGCCAAGAGCATCGGTAACCTGGCCAAGATGGCCAGTGAGATGCGCAAGTCGGTGTCCGGCTTCACCCTCCCGGACGCCTGATAAGGGAGGGCGGCGACTGCTCGCAGTCGCCGCGCGACAGCCATGACTCAGGGCGAAGGTATGCAGTCAGCCGGCATGTGGGCCTTGCGCCCGGTAGCCGATATGTCGCAAGCCGACTTCCACGACTGGCAGACGCTGCTCGAGGCGCGTACCGGCGTGGTGATCAGCGAGCAGCGGCGTGCCTTCCTGCAGACCAACCTGAGTGCGCGCATGCGCGAACTGGGCGTCGCGGATTACGCCAGCTACTACCGTCAGGTCACCGATGGACCGCGTGGTGCGGTGGAGTGGTCGAGCCTGCTGGATCGCCTGACCGTGCAGGAAACCCGTTTCTTCCGCCACCCGCCGTCGTTCGAGGTGCTCGGACGGTACCTTCAGGAGCGTCTGGCCGCCGGGCTGACGCGGCCCTGGGAGCTGTGGAGCGTGGGCTGTTCCAGTGGCGAGGAGCCCTATTCGCTGGCGATCGCCGCCGCGGAGACGTTGCAGGGCAGCGATTCGCCCGAGCACTTCGCGGTGACCGGCACCGATATCAGCCAGGGCGCGTTGAGCAAGGCCCGCGAGGGCCGCTATTCGGCGCGTCGCCTGGAGCAGGTGAGCAGCGAGCTGCGCGAGCGCTATTTCCTCGCGCAAGCCGATGGACGTTTCAAGGTGGTGCCGGGCCTGGCGGCGCGCGTGTGCTGCGCCCGGCTCAATGTGCTGGAGCTGGCCAAGGCGCCGATGTCCGGCATGGACGTGATTTTCTGTCAGAACTTGCTGATCTATTTCCGCCGCTGGCGCCGCCGCGACATCCTCAACCGCCTGGCCGAGAGCCTGGCGCCGGGAGGTCTGCTGGTGGTGGGCGTGGGCGAGATAGCCGGTTGGCAGCACCCGCAGCTGGTGCCGGTGGCCGACGAGCGAGTCCTGGCGTTTACCCGCAAGGGATAAGGCCAAGTTTATGAGTGGAGTGGCTATGGGTGATCGGCATGACTATGTCGCCCTAGAGTGGGTCAAAGGCGAGATCGCGGAGACCCTGAAGCAGGCGCGACAGGCCCTGGAGGCGTTCGTCGAGAACCCGCAGGACCCGACGCGCATGCGCTTCTGCCTGACCTATGTGCACCAGGTCCACGGCACCTTGCAGATGGTCGAGTTCTACGGTGCCGCGCTGCTCGCCGAAGAGATGGAGCAACTGGCCAGGGCGCTGATGGAAGGTCGCGTGACCAACCAGGGCGAGGCCCTGGAGGTGCTGATGCAGGCCATCCTGCAGCTGCCGGTGTACCTCGACCGGATCCAGACCGCGCGTCGCGACCTGCCGATGGTGGTGCTGCCGCTGCTCAACGACCTGCGCGCCGCGCGCGGCGAGAAGCTGCTGTCGGAAACCAGCCTGTTCGCTCCGGACATGTCCGCGCGCCAGCCGGCGCTGCCGGAAGGCGGCCTGGCGCGGCTGCGCACCGCCGAGCTGCCGGTGCTGCTGCGCAAGCTGCGGCAGATGTTGCAGATGGCTCTGGTCGGGGTGATCCGCAACCAGGACCTGGCCACCAACCTCGGCTACATGGCGCGGGTCTTCGCCCGGCTGGAGATGCTGTGCAAGGACGCCCCGCTGGGCAGCCTGTGGCAGATCGCCTCCGGCATGGTCGAAGGCCTGGCCAACGGCAGCGTGATCAACGGCACCTCGGTGCGCACCCTGCTGCGCCAGGTCGACAAGGAGCTCAAGCGCCTGGTCGAACAGGGCGCCGACGGCATCAACCAGGCCGCCCCGGACGAGCTGACCAAGAACCTGCTGTTCTACGTGGCCAAGGCGCCGACGCAGTCGCCGCGCATTCGCTCGCTGAAGGAGCAGTACCGTCTTGACGAGGCGCTGCCCGACAACGAGGTGGTGGACGAGGAGCGCGCGCGTCTGGCCGGTCCCGACCGCGACGCCATGCGCTCGGTGGTCGCCGCCCTGTGCGAGGAGCTGGTGCGGGTCAAGGACAGTCTCGACCTGTTCGTACGCAGCGACCGCAGCCAGGCCGCCGAACTGGATACCCTGCTGGCGCCGCTCAAGCAGATCGCCGATACCCTGGCCGTGCTCGGCTTCGGCCAGCCGCGCAAGGTGATACTCGACCAGATCGACGTCATCCATGGCCTGGCCATCGGCCAGCGCGAGCCCAGCGACGCGGTGCTGATGGATGTGGCCGGCGCCCTGCTGTACGTCGAGGCGACCCTGGCCGGCATGGTCGGCCCGGTCGAGGACAGCCAGAGCGAGCAGAACCACCTGCCCACCACCGACGTGGCGCAGATCCACCAGCTGGTGATCAAGGAAGCGCGCAACGGCCTGGAACAGGCCAAGGACGCGATCATCGAGTTCATCGCCTCACAGTGGAACCACGAACACCTGGCGCGCGTGCCGGAGCTGCTCACCCAGGTCCGGGGCGGCCTGGCGATGATCCCCCTGCAGCGCGCCGCCGACCTGCTCAACGCCTGCAACCGCTACATCCAGGAGCAGCTGCTGGCCCGCAAGGCCGTGCCCAACTGGCAGAGCCTGGATACCCTGGCCGACGCCATCACCAGCGTCGAGTACTACCTCGAGCGCCTGGCCGAGGACCATGGCAGCCAGGGCGACCTGATTCTCGACGTGGCCGAGGAGAGCCTGGAATCGCTGGGCTACCCGCTCAAGGAGAAGCCCTCGATCCTCGACCGCGTCGAGCCGCAGGAGTCGCCGCTGGCCGATCCGCTGCAAGACATCGAGCTGCTCGGCGCAGAGGAAATCAGCCTGGAACAGCCGCTCGACGAGCGGTCGAGTTCGGCCGCGCAAGCGTCGCCATCGGAGGCGGAGTCGGAGCTGTCGCTCGACTTCGAGCCCGTTGCCGCGCTGGACGAGTCGCTGCCACAGCAGGACGACGAGTTCGCCGATTTCAGCCTGGACTGGGGCGCGCCCGACGAAGCGCCGGCCGCGCACCAGGAGCAGACGCAGCGCTCCGCCGAGGTGGAAAGCGAGTTCGAGCTCGAAGAACTGGATCTGCAGCAGCTGCCCACCGCGTCGCAGTGGGACGAACTGGAACTGGCCGGGCTGGAACTGCCGGAGGTCGAGCTGCCCAGCGCGCCCGAGCCGGCGCCGATCCAGGAGGAGCCGGCGCAGAAGGCGCTGTCGATGGCCGACGTGATGGCCGCGCCGGTGCAGGCGATCAATCCGCCAGCCGCCGACGTACCGCCGAGCCTGCTGCCGCCACCGGCGGACGAGGAGCCGGTGGACGACGAGCTGCTGGAAGTCTTCATCGAAGAAGTCGGCGAGGTGCTGGAGACCATCGGCGAGTACCTGCCGCAGTGGCAAGCCGACACCGACAACAAGGACGCCCTGATCGAGGTGCGCCGCGCCTTCCATACCCTCAAGGGCAGCGGGCGCATGGTCCGCGCGCTGGTCATCGGCGAGCTGGGCTGGGCTATCGAGAACCTGCTCAATCGCGTGCTCGACCGCAGTATCCAGCCCGGTGCCGAGGTCCAGCAGGTGGTGCTCGACGTGGTCGCGCTGATGCCGGCGCTGGTCGAGGAGTTCGCCGTCAAGGCGCAGCGCCAGCGTGACGACGTCGACCTGCTGGCGGCAACCGCGCATGCGCTGGCCAAGGGCCAGACGCCCCCAAAAACTGACGCCCCGGCCAGCCTGCAGGTAGCCGAATCCGCGGGCGCTGTCGAGGCTACCGTCGCTGCGCGGATCGAAGCCCCCGAGGGTGAAACCGCCGACGGCGAGCCCCTCGACCCGCAACTGCTGGAGATCTTCCGCAACGAGGCGGAGACCCATCTGGATACCCTGGCGGGCTTTCTCGCCGATTGCGCGCAGGAGCTGCCGCAACCGGTGACCGACGACCTGCAGCGCGCCCTGCATACGCTCAAGGGCAGCGCCTATATGGCCGGTATCCTGCCGGTGGCGGAAATCGCCGCGCCGCTGGAGAAGCTGGTCAAGGAGTTCAAGACCAACCTGATCCAGGTGGATCTCGCCGCGGCCGAGTTGCTCAGCAGCGCGGAGAAGCTGTTCCGTGTCGGTCTGGAGCAGCTGGAGAGCCGGCCGCTGGCGCCGATCGCCGGTGCGCCGGAATTTCTCGCGCGCGTGCAGGCATTGCACCAGGAGCGCCTCGCCAGCGCCGAGGACGAGCGTGCGGCGCAGAATGGTAGTGGCCGCGACCCGCAGCTGATCAGTATCTTCCTCGCCGAGGGCATGGATATCCTGCTGGATGCCGAAGACCTGCTGCGCAAATGGCATCAGCACCCGTCCGAGCGCCAGGAGCTGTCGGCCCTGCTGGAGGAGCTGAGCACCCTCGGCCGTGGCGCCGAGATGGCCGAGTTGCCGCAGATCGACGAGCTGTGCGAGGCGCTGCTGGACCTCTATGGCGCCGTCGAGGACGGCAGCCTGGCGGTCAGCGAGCGTTTCTTCGACGAGGCGGAAAAGGCCCATGAAGCCCTGATCGGCATGATGGACCAGGTTGCCGCGGCGCTACAGGTCAGCGCCCAGCCCGAGCGCGTGCAGGCGTTGCGCGCCCTGCTCGACGAAGCCATCGATCCATCCAGCCTGGCGCTGCTCGCGCCTGGCGCCGAGGGCTTCGAGGTCATCGAGCTGGACCAGGCCACTGCCGAACTGGAGCGCAGCGAAACGCGGGCGGACGAGGAGGCGAACGAAGAATTTGCCTCGTTCGAGCTGGCGGACGACATCCTCGTCGAGCAGGAGCCCGAGCCCAACTTCAGCCCGGTCGAGGCCGAGCTCGACGAGGAAATGGTGGAGATCTTCCTCGAGGAGGCGGTGGATATCCTCGAAAGCGCCGCTCAGGCGCTGGAGCGTTGGCTCAGCGAGCCGGACAACACCCTGCCGCTGTCGGCCCTGCAGCGCGACCTGCACACCCTCAAGGGCGGCGCGCGGATGGCCGCGATCCGGCCGATCGGCGATCTCGGTCACGAACTGGAATCGCTCTACGAGGGCCTGGTCGACCGCCGCTACAGCCATTTCAATGGTCTCGGCGAGCTGCTGCAGCGCAGCCACGATCGCCTGGCGCAGATGCTCGACCAGCTGCAGGCGCGCCAGCCGCTGGTGTCCGCCGATGACCTGATCCAGGCGATCCGCCACTTCCGCCAGGGCGGCGCGCAGAGCCTGTCGGCCGCGGCCACGCGGGCCCAGCCTGAGTTCGGCGAGCAGCCGGACGAAGAACGCGAGGCGATCGAGATCGATGCACTGGCCGACGAGCTGCCGCCGCTGGCCCTGGTCGAAGACGAGGATTTCGTCGATGACGCGGACGATGCGCCGCGCGACGAGCAGCCGCAGGAGTTCGACGAAGCGCTGCCGGAACTAGCGGAGGAAGGCCTGCCGCCTCTGACCGAGATCATCGTCGAGCCCGAACCCGAGTCCGCGGTGCCGGCCAGCTGGCACGAGGAGCGCGATCCCGAGCTGGTGGAAATCTTCCTCGAGGAAGGCTTCGACATCGTCGACAGCGCCGGCGCCGCCCTGCAGCGCTGGATGGCCGACGTCGACAACAGCCTGGAGCTGGAAGCCCTGCAGCGCGACCTGCACACCCTCAAGGGCGGCGCGCGCATGGCCGAGATCCGCGAGATCGGCGATCTGGCCCACGAACTGGAGTTCCTCTACGAGGACCTCGGCGCTGGCCGCCTGCGCGCCAGTCCCGAGCTGTTCGCCTTGTTGCAGGTCTGCCATGACCGCCTGGCCGAGATGCTCGAGGCGGTGCGCGGCCAGCGTACGGTACCGTCGGGCGAGAGCCTGATCGAGACCATCAAGCGTTTCCGCGCCAATCCCGACGAGCGCCTGAGCATGCCGCCTGCGGTGCAGCTCAAGGCCTTCGTCGAGAGCGACGACGGCGAGGAGGCCGACAGCGACATCCTCGACATCTTCCTCGAGGAGGCCGACGACCTGCTCGAGGCCATGGAGAGCGCCGTCGGCCGCTGGGAAGAGCGACGCGACGACGGCGCGGCCATCGATGAGATGCTGCGCATCCTGCACACCCTCAAGGGCGGCGCGCGGCTGGCCGGACAGAAGCGCCTGGGCGACATGAGCCACGACCTGGAGCAGCACCTGAGCGAGGCGGCGCAGCAGGGCGCACCCTGGCCCGAGAGCCTGCTGCTCGACCTGCAGTCCGGCTTCGAGGGGCTGCAGAAGGAACTCGAACTGCTGCGTCAGCGTCTCAGCGCCAGCCTGGCCGAGGACGCCGCGCCGGCTGCCGCTGCCACGTCGGCGCCCGCGCTGGCGCCGAGCCTGGCCGGCCCGCTGGTCGCCGCCAGCGAGTCGTCGCGCGAGGTGCAGGCGCCGAAGGTGCTGCCGTTCGTGCGCCTGGCCCAGGAGGCCGCCGCTGCGGCCGCCGCGCGTCGCGCGCCGCAGGAGCTGGTCAAGGTGCCGGCCGAACTGCTCGAAGGCCTGGTCAACCTGGCCGGCGAGACCTCGATCTTCCGTGGCCGCGTCGAACAGCAGGTCAGCGACGTCAGCTTCACCCTCAGCGAGATGGAAGCGACCATCGACCGGGTGCGCGACCAGTTGCGCCGCCTGGACACCGAGACCCAGGCGCAGATCCTCAGCCGCTACCAGGCCGAGGCCGAGCGCGCCGGTTACGAGGACTTCGACCCGCTGGAGATGGACCGTCATTCGCAGCTGCAGCAGCTGTCGCGTGCGCTGTTCGAATCGGCCTCCGACCTGCTCGACCTGAAGGAAACCCTGGCGGCGAAGAACCGCGACGCCGTGACCCTGCTGCTGCAGCAGGCGCGGGTCAACACCGAGCTGCAGGAAGGCCTGATGCGCACCCGCATGGTGCCCTTCGACCGCCTGGTGCCGCGCCTGCGCCGTATCGTCCGGCAGGTGGCCGGCGAGCTGGGCAAGCAGGTCGAGTTCGTCGTCGGCAACGCCGAGGGCGAGATGGACCGCACCGTGCTCGAACGCATCGTCGCGCCGCTGGAACACATGCTGCGCAACGCCGTCGACCACGGCATCGAGCCCGGTGCCGTGCGCCGTGACGCGGGCAAGCCGGAAACCGGCACCATCCGCCTCAACCTCGGCCGCGAGGGCGGCGATATCGTCCTGACCCTGGACGACGACGGCGGCGGCATCCGCCTCGACGCGGTGCGACGCAAGGCCATCGAGCGTGGCCTGATGGATGCCGACAGCGACCTGAGCGACCACGAGATCCTGCAGTTCATCCTCGAGGCCGGTTTCTCAACGGCCGAGCAGGTCACGCAGATTTCCGGGCGCGGCGTCGGCATGGACGTGGTGCATTCGGAGGTCAAGCAGCTCGGCGGCTCGATGAGCATCGACTCGGTCCTCGGCCAGGGCACCCGCTTCACCATTCGCCTGCCTTTCACCGTGTCGGTCAACCGTGCGCTGATGGTGCTCTCCGGCGAGGACCTGTACGCCATCCCGCTGAACACCATCGAAGGTATCGTGCGGGTTTCGCCCTACGAGCTGGAGGCCTACTACGCGCCAGATGCACCGCGCTTCGAGTACGCCGGCCAGGCCTACGAGCTGAAGTACCTGGGCGACCTGCTGAGCAACGGTCAGCAACCCAAGCTGGTGGGCCAGAGCCTGCCGCTGCCGGTGATCCTGGTGCGCTCCAGCGAGCACGCGGTGGCGGTGCAGGTGGACAGCCTGGCCGGTTCGCGCGAAATCGTGGTGAAGAGCCTCGGCCCGCAGTTCGCCGGGGTGCACGGGATTTCCGGCGCAACCATCCTCGGCGACGGCCGGGTGGTGGTGATTCTCGACCTGCTGGCGACCATCCGCGTGCTGCATGCGCACCTGCAGACCCAGCTGGCCCCGCGCCTGGCGTCGCGCCAGGTGGCGATCAGCGAAGAGGTGGAGATCGACCGGCCGCCGCTGGTCATGGTGGTGGACGATTCGGTCACCGTGCGCAAGGTCACCAGTCGTCTGCTCGAACGCAACGGCATGAACGTGATGACCGCCAAGGACGGGGTGGACGCCATCGCCCAACTGCAGGAGCACAAGCCCGACATCATGCTGCTGGACATCGAGATGCCGCGCATGGACGGCTTCGAGGTGGCCACCCTGGTGCGTCACGACGAACGCCTCAAGGATCTGCCGATCATCATGATCACCTCGCGTACCGGCGAGAAGCACCGCGAGCGGGCCATGGCCATCGGCGTCAATCAATACCTCGGCAAGCCCTATCAGGAGTCCTTGCTGCTGGAGACCATCGCTCAGTTGGTGGATAACCACCGGGTCAAAGGGACATGACAGACAAATCCTCGGCACGTATCGCAGTGATCGCCGACACTTCTCTGCAGCGCCACGTGTTGCAGCAGGCGCTGGCCGGCGGCGGCTACCAGGTGGTGCTCAACAGCGACCCGGCGCGGCTCGACGAGGCGGCGCTGGCCGCCTGCGACACCGACCTGTGGCTGGTCGATCTGGCCCAGTCGGAGGACTCGCCGCTGGTCGACAGCCTGCTGGAGACCGCCAGTGCGCCGGTGCTGTTCGGCGAGGGGCACGCCCCCGAACGTCATTCGGAAAACTACCCGCGCTGGGAGCGCAGCCTGTTCGGCAAGCTCAAGCGCCTGGTCGGCGACCCGACCGGGGCGGTCGGCCCGAGCCTGCAGGCGCTGCTCGACGAGACGCAGCGCCCGGCGCGTCTGGAGTTGCCGCAGGCGCTGGCCGACACCCCGTTCACGGCCGGCGAGCCGGCCCGACAGGTATGGTTGCTGGCGGCCTCGCTGGGCGGCCCGGCGGCGGTCAAGGCATTCCTCGATGCGTTGCCGGGCGGCCTGCCGATCGGCTTCATTTACGCCCAGCATATCGACGCCAGCTTCGAGACGGCGCTGCCGCAGGCGGTCGGCCGGCACAGCCAGTGGCACGTCAATCCGGCGCGCCAGGGCGACCCGGTGCGCTGCGGCGAGGTGGTGGTGGCGCCGATCGGCCACGAGCTGGGTTTCGCCGAAGACGGTGCGATGCAGATCGCCGAGCGTGGCTGGCCGGAGCCCTACAGCCCGTCGATCGACCAGATGATGCTCAACCTCGCCCAGCAGTACGGCGCGCAGTGCGGCGTGATCGCCTTCAGCGGCATGGGCAGCGACGGCAGCGCTGCGGCCGCTTACGTCAAACGCCAGGGCGGCTTGATCTGGACTCAGCGCGGCGACAGCTGCGCCAGCCCGAGCATGCCGGACAGCCTGCGCGAGGGTGGCTACAGCAGTTTCAGTGCCGACCCGCGCGAGCTGGCCGTGGCGCTGGTCAACCATCTCGCCGAACATTGCAGCGCATCCCCGCAGAGGACTTTTTCGTCATGAGCCAAGCCATCGTCACCCAGAGCAACGAGGCCAGCCTGACCGGCCTGCTGGTGCCCCTGGCCGACCGTACCCTGCTGTTGCCCAACGTGGCGCTGGCCGAGCTGATTCCCTACCGCGCGCCGCAGGCCGGCGAAGGCATGCCGGACTGGCTGCTCGGGCAGATCGCCTGGCGTGACCTGAATCTGCCGCTGCTGTCGTTCGAGGCCGCCAGCGGCGGCCAGGCACAGGTCGCCAGTGGTGCACGGGTGGCCGTGCTCAATGCCCTGGGTGGGCGGTCCAAGGTCAAGTTCATCGCCCTGCTGGTGCAGGGGATTCCGCGTTCGCTCAAGGTCGCCAGCGACCTGCCGGCGGCGGACGTCCCGTTGGCGCCGCTGGAGCTGGGCGCGGCGCGGGTCGGTGAAGAGGTAGTGCGCATTCCCGACCTGGTTGGCCTGGAGCAGCTGCTGGCCGATGCCGGCCTGATCTGAACAACGCCGGCGCGCTGTCGGGCAGGGCTGCGAACTACCGAGTCGGCTTGCGCAAGCCGCGCCTTATCAGTCGTCCGCACATGGTTTCGCCGACGCTGCGCCTGCCCGCCGCTCCGCTGCTTCTTGGCTCAATGTCGCGAGGCTTCGGCAGCCACTGGCCATGCCGGGGCCGCCTGAAGCTGCCGGCCATGAGCGGAATGCGCACGCCGTAGTCACAAAAAAAGCCCCGCCGTAGCGGGGTTTTTCGCGTTACCGCGAATCAGCTCGAGCGGCTGATCTCAGCCTTGATCTCGGCCTGCTCCTTGGCCAGGTTCTCTTCGGCGCGCGGGGTGGTCCAGTAGTCGGCGTTCTTGATGCCGAGCTTCTCTGGATGGAACACCGGGTCCTTGCCCTCTTTCTTCTGCGCCTCGTAGTCCTTCAGGCAGACGTAGGCGATCTTGTGCATGAGGATGATGGCGATGATGTTCAGCCAGGCCATCAGGCCCACGCCGAGGTCGCCCAGGTCCCAGGCCAGGGTCGCGCTGCGTACGGTGCCGTAGACGGTGGCGGCGATGATGCCGAGCTTCAGCAGCAGGGTCAGCAGCGGGCGGTGCACCTTGCGGTTGATGTAGGCGATGTTGGTCTCGGCGATGTAGTAGTACGCCAGGATGGTGGTGAAGGCGAAGAAGAACAGGGCGATGGCGACGAAGATGTTGCCGAAGCCCGGCATCATGTTCTCCATCGCGGTCTGCACGTAGCCGGGGCCCGCGGCGACGCCGGCGATACCGGTGAACAGCGCGCTGCCGTCCGGCGCCTGCACGTTGTACTGGCCGGTGATCAGCAGCATGAAGGCGGTGGCGGAGCAGACGAACAGGGTGTCGATGTACACCGAGAAGCCCTGCACCAGGCCCTGCTTGACCGGGTGGCTGACCGCGGCGGCCGAGGAGGCGTGCGGACCGGTGCCCTGGCCTGCCTCGTTGGAGTAAACGCCGCGCTTGACGCCCCACATGATGGCCATGCCGAGGATGGCGCCGAAGCCGGCCTCCAGGCCGAAGGCGCTCTTGAAGATCAGGGCGATCACGCCGGGCAGCTGCTCGATGTTCAGCAGGATCACGACCATGGCCACCAGGATGTAGCCCAGCGCCATGAAGGGCACCACCACCTGGGTGAAGTGGGCGATGCGCTTGACTCCGCCGAAGATGATCAGGCCGATCAGCACGGCCAGCACGGCTGCGGTCACGGTGGGCTCGATGTCGAACGCGGTCTTCACGCTGGAGGCGATGGAGTTGGCCTGTACGCCCGGCAGCAGCAGGCCGCAGGCGAGTACGGTGACGATGGCGAAGACCCAGGCGAACCACTTGATGCCCAGGCCCTTCTCGATATAGAAGGCTGGGCCGCCACGATACTGGCCATCCAGGTCTTCCTTGTAGACCTGGCCGAGGGTGGATTCGACGAAGGCCGAGCTGGCGCCGAGGAAGGCCACCATCCACATCCAGAACACCGCGCCGGGGCCGCCGAAGGTGATGGCGGTGGCCACGCCGGCGATGTTGCCGGTACCCACGCGACCGGCGAGGGTCATGGTCAGGGCCTGGAAGGAAGTGATGCCGTGTTCATCGGACTTGCCGGTGTACATCAGGCGGATCATTTCGCGGAAATGGCGAACCTGGAGGAAACGGCCGCGGAGGGAGAAGTAAAGACCGACGCCAAGGCACAGATAAATCAGTGCCGGGCTCCAGACTAGTCCGTTCAGTGTCGAGACCAGTTCGTTCATGTTGTGCTCCTGTTGCCTGAGGTTTGCGGCAGCTTCCTTGTGGGAGAGCACGGCAACCTGGCGAATTGTTATTGGAGAGAGGTTCGGCGCTATGTGGCCTGCCTCGGCAAGCACCGTTACGGAGTAGGCCGCAAGGTGCCTCGTGGGCGTGCAGAGCATGCCAGAGGCGGACGGCGTTTCCGTTCATCTAAGTCACAACTTGTTACGTTCAGGCGACAGATCGGGATAGAAATGCGGCTTTGCGCGGCTAGAAGTCGCCCCACAGCTGCTGCGCCACCGCCAGGGCGACTACCGGCGCCGTTTCCGTACGCAGGACGCGAGGGCCCAGGCGTGCCGCATGGAAGCCCGAGCGCTTGGCCTGCTCCACTTCCGCATCGCTCAAGCCGCCTTCCGGACCGATCAAAAAAGCCAGCGAGCGGGGCGGGGCGTGGCTGGCCCAGGGCTCGGCCAGCGGATGCAGCACCAGCTTCAGATCGGCCTCGATGCGCTGCAGCCAGGCGCTCAGTTCCAGCGGTGGATGAATCACCGGCAGCAGCGAGCGGCCGCACTGCTCGCAGGCGCTGATCGCGACCTGGCGCCAGTGCGCCAGGCGTTTGTCGGCGCGCTCGTCCCTCAGGCGCACCTCGCAGCGCTCGCTGAGGATCGGCGTGATCTCGCCCGCGCCCAATTCCGTGGCCTTCTGGATCGCCCAGTCCATGCGTTCGCCGCGCGACAACCCCTGACCCAGATGGATGCGCAGCGGCGACTCGGCCAGGCCGTCGAATGCCTCGCGCAGCTCCACACGCACCGCCTTCTTGCCGACTTCGATCAGCTCGCCCTGGTATTCGCGGCCGCTGCCGTCGAACAGCTGCACCGCGTCCCCCGCGGCATGCCGCAGGACGCGGGCGATGTAATGGGCCTGGGCCTCGGGTAGTTCGTGCTGGCCGAGGGATAGGGGGGCGTCGATAAAGAAGCGGGAAAGGCGCATAGGGACGGCTGCAAGCGGCAAGTTCGAAGCGGCAAGTTTAAAGCGGTGGTGCGCGCGGCGCACCTTACGGGAAGGGCGCCGCTTCTTCGCGGGGTGCGCTGTGCGCACCGGGCCTGGCCGGTGACTCGCTCAACCCGGATCGCGATGATCGGGATAGCGGTTGTCCACCGCCACGCTGACGGCCTCGCGGGTGGCGATATCGATGCCCTCGGTGGCTACCTCGGCGAGGAAGTCGATCTGCTCGGGGGTGATCACGTACGGCGGCAGGAAATACACCACGCTGCCCAGCGGGCGCAGCAGGGCGCCGCGCGACAGCGCGTGCTGGTACACCGCCAGGCCGCGGCGCTGCTGCCAGGGATAGGCGGTCTTGCTCGCCTTGTCGGCGACCATCTCGATGGCCAGGGCCATGCCGGTCTGGCGCACCTCGGCGACGTGCGGATGCTCGACCAGGTGCGCAGTGGCGCTGGCCATGCGTGCGCTCAGCGCCTTGTTCTTCTCGATGATGTCGTCGTCACGGAAGATGTCCAGGGTCGCCAGGGCCGCCGCGCAGGCCAGCGGGTTGCCGGTGTAGGTGTGCGAGTGGAGGAAGGCGCGCAGGGTGGCGTAGTCGTCGTAGAAGGCGCCATACACCTGATTGGTGGTGAGCACCGCGGCCATCGGCAGGTAGCCGCCGGTCAGCGCCTTGGACAGCACCAGGAAGTCCGGGGTGATGCCGGCCTGCTCGCAGGCGAACATGCTGCCGGTGCGGCCGAAGCCGACGGCGATCTCGTCGTGGATCAGGTGCACCTCGTAACGGTCGCAGGCCTCGCGCAGCAGCTCGAGGTAGATCGGGTGATACATGCGCATGCCGCCGGCGCCCTGGATCAGCGGCTCGACTATCACCGCGGCCACTTCATGGGCGTGCTCGGCCAGGCACTGTTCCATATGGGCGAACATGGCCCACGAATGCTCCTCCCAGCTCATGCCCTCCGGGCGCAGGTAGCAGTCCGGGCTGGGCACCTTGAGGGTGTCGAGCAGCAGTGCCCTGTAGGTGTCGGTGAACAGCGCCACGTCGCCCACCGACATCGCCGCCACCGTCTCGCCGTGGTAGCTGTTGGTCAGGGTGACGAAGCGTTTCTTCGCCGGTCTGCCGCTGTTGAGCCAGTAGTGGAAGCTCATCTTCAGCGCCACCTCGATGCCCGAGGAGCCGTTGTCGGCGTAGAACACCTTGGAAAGTCCTGGCGGGGTGATCTGCACCAGGCGCTCGGACAACTCGACCACCGGCGCATGGCTGAAGCCGGCCAGCATCACATGTTCGAGGCTGTCCAGCTGCTCGCGGATGCGCGCGTTGATCCGCGGGTTGCTGTGGCCGAACACGTTGACCCACCAGGAGCTGACCGCGTCCAGGTAGCGCTTGCCGTCGAAGTCCTCCAGCCACACGCCGTCGCCGCGCCTGATCGGAATCAGCGGCAGGCGCTCGTGGTCCTTCATCTGGGTGCAGGGATGCCACAGCACGTCGAGGTCGCGCTGCATCCACTGGTCGTTCATGCTCATGCTGCATCTCCCAATCATCAGCGGCACAGCCTACCAGATGGCGGTCCCGTGCCGCCGGTCCGCCTGGTTCCGCCGCCTGGCGGCGGCCGGCGAACTTCGCCGGGGCGTCGACGAACCAAGTTGCCCGGTGGGAAACCATCCGTGTAAGCATCGTATTTCTCGATATTTCATAGCGAAAAATTCCGCTTTAAATCGATAGATTTGTCGCTAGTCTTGCTCAACCCCTTATCGACGGAAGCTTTCCCATGCAGTGGCGCAACACTCCCGCACGTTACGGCCTGGTCAGCGTGATGCTGCACTGGCTGGTGGCGCTGGCCGTATTCGGCCTGTTCGGCCTGGGCCTGTGGATGGTGGGGTTGGGCTACTACGATCCCTGGCGCCAACGCGCCCCCGAACTGCACAAGAGCATCGGCATCATCCTGTTCGCGCTGATGTTGCTGCGCATGCTGTGGCGCTGGCTGAGTCCGCCGCCGCCAGCCCTGGACAGTCATGGTCGGGCGACTCGCCTGGCTTCCAGGCTGGGCCACAGCCTGCTGTATCTCGGTCTGTTCGCGCTGATGCTGTCCGGCTACCTGATTTCCACCGCCGACGGCCGCGCCATCGAGGTATTCGGCCTGTTCGCGGTGCCGGCCACGCTCAGCGGGCTGCCGCAGCAGGAGGATATCGCCGGCCTGGTCCACGAGTACCTGGCCTGGGCCCTGGTGATCTTCGCCGCGGTGCATGCCCTGGCCGCTCTCAAACACCATTTCGTCGACCGTGATAGCACCCTGGTGCGCATGCTCGGTCGTTGATTCCTCATTCCTTCCGGCGCGGGCCGTGAGCCGCGCCCTTCGTGCAACCTCAGCAGGAGATTCACCCATGTTGAAGAAAACGCTCGTCGCCCTGGCCCTGGGCAGTGCGCTGATCGGCGGCCAGGCCCTGGCCGCCGACTATGTCATCGACAAGAAAGGCCAGCACGCCTTCGTCAACTTCAAGATCAGCCACCTGGGCTACAGCTGGCTGTACGGCACCTTCAAGGACTTCGACGGCAAGTTCAGCTTCGACGCCGCCAAGCCCGAGGCCAGCTCCGTCAGCGTCACCCTCAACACCGCCAGCGTCGACACCAACCATGCCGAGCGCGACAAGCATATCCGCAGCGATGACTTCCTCAGCGTCGGCAAGCACCCGACCGCGACCTTCGAGTCCACCGCGGTCAAGTCCACCGGCGAGGGCACTGCCGACATCAGCGGCAACCTGACCCTCAACGGGGTGACCAAGCCGGTGGTGATCGCCGCCAAGTTCATCGGCGAGGGCTCCGACCCCTGGGGCGGCTACCGCGCCGGCTTCGAGGGCAGCACCACGCTGAAGCTGAAGGACTTCGACATCGCCATGGACCTCGGCCCGGCGTCCGAGACCGTCGAGCTGATCCTGTCTATCGAAGGTATTCGCCAGTAAGAAGGGGGGGCGAGGCGGTGCATTGGTGCGCACGGCGCACCCTACGCTTCGGCCAAGCCTTCGTACCATGAAAAACGCCGCCCAGTGGGCGGCGTTTTTCATTGGCGTGGCAGCTTACTCTTCGCGGTTGCGCGTGAGCAGGGCCGG
This sequence comes from Pseudomonas sp. SP16.1, assembly GCF_052682975.1. Taxonomy (NCBI): domain Bacteria; kingdom Pseudomonadati; phylum Pseudomonadota; class Gammaproteobacteria; order Pseudomonadales; family Pseudomonadaceae; genus Pseudomonas; species Pseudomonas sp. SP16.1. The sequence goes on along the minus strand of NZ_JBQYFZ010000001.1, from coordinate 4,026,063 downwards.
CTTTTCGCCGCGCGGGCGGCTGCTGTTGGCCAGCTCGTCGAGCTGCTCGGGCGTCGGGAAGCGGTCCAGGCGCGAGCCCTTGTGCACGATCACCGGCTGCTTTTCGCGCGGGTTGCGCACGGCGGCTTCCGAGCGCGGCAGTTCGTCGCGGTCGAGCGAGGTGATCCGGCCGTCCGGCGCCGAGCGGCCGCGGCCGCCAGCGTTGCGCCCCTGGCCACCTTGGCCGCCCTGGCGACGGCCCTTGCCGGCGCCGCCATTGGCATTGCTGCGCGGGCCCTTGTTGGCCGGACGCTGGCCCTGGGGGGCTCCGTTGCCGGGGGCAGCGCCGCCGCTACGACGACCGCGGCCCTGCGGCTTGTTCTGCACCGGGCTGACGTAGTCGACGCGGTTGCCGAAATTGTCGATCTCGTCGTCGAGGAACTCTTCGGGATCGCGATCCGGAGGCAGCGGGGGAATGGCCGGGGCAACGGCCTGGCCGCTGCCGCTCTGCGCCTGGCCACGACGCTTCTGGCCCTGCTGCGGCTTGGCCTTGTGTTCCTTGCCGCTGTCCTTGCCCTTGTCCTTGCGGCCGCCACCGTGGCGTTCGCCCTTGGGCTTGTCGCCGCCCGGGGCACCCTGCTTCTGGCTCTTCTGCCCGGGGCCTCGCGGCTGGCGCGGTTCGCGCGTCTCGGGGCGTTCGGCTTCCACGGTGCTGGCGTCGAAGCCCATCGGATCACCGTGCGGGATCTTTTGCCGAGTCATGCGCTCGATGCTTTTCAGCAGTTTCTCCTCGTCCGGGGCGACCAGCGAGATCGCCTCGCCGCTACGTCCGGCGCGGCCGGTGCGGCCGATGCGGTGCACATAGTCTTCCTCGACGTTGGGCAGCTCGAAGTTGACCACGTGCGGCAGCTGGTCGATATCCAGGCCGCGAGCGGCGATATCGGTGGCAACCAGGATGCGTACCTGGTTCGCCTTGAAGTCGGCCAGGGCCTTGGTGCGCGCGTTCTGGCTCTTGTTGCCGTGGATCGCCTGCGCCGGCAGGCCGTGCTTGTCGAGGTACTCGGCCAGGCGGTTGGCGCCGTGCTTGGTGCGGGTGAACACCAGCACCTGTTCCCAGGCGCCCTGGGTGATCAGGTGGGCGAGCAGGGCGCGCTTGTGGCTGGCCTGCACGTGGAAGACGCGCTGCTCGATGCGCTCGACCGTGGTGTTCGGCGGGGTGACCTCGATGCGCTCGGGGTTATGCAGCAGCTTGCCGGCCAGGTCGGTGATGTCCTTGGAGAAGGTCGCCGAGAACAGCAGATTCTGGCGCTTGGCCGGCAGGCGGGCGAGCACCTTCTTGACGTCGTGGATGAAACCCATGTCGAGCATGCGGTCGGCTTCGTCGAGCACCAGGATTTCCACGTGGGACAGGTCGACGCTGCCCTGGCCGGCCAGGTCGAGCAGGCGGCCGGGGCAGGCCACCAGCACGTCGACGCCCTTGGCCAGGGCCTGGATCTGCGGGTTCATGCCGACCCCGCCGAAGATGCAGGCGCTGACGAACTTCAGATCGCGGGCATAGACCTTGAAGCTGTCGTGCACCTGGGCGGCCAGTTCGCGGGTCGGTGTCAGCACCAGCACGCGCGGTTGTTTCGGGCCATGACGCTGTTCGCGGTCGGGGTGACCGCCCGGGAACAGGCGTTCGAGGATCGGCAGGGCGAAACCGCCCGTCTTACCTGTACCCGTCTGGGCCGCCACCATCAGGTCGCGACCTTGCAACACGGCGGGAATGGCCCGCTGTTGCACCGGAGTGGGTTGGGTGTAGCCGGCGGATTCGACCGCACGGACTAAAGCCTCGGAGAGACCGAGGGAGGCAAAGGACATGGGCAATCCTGTACTTAGTGAGGGCGTGGCCCTATGGGGTGTATCGCCTGGCCTGAATCGCACTTGGGTGTGCAATCCCGTCCGGTACTGCTGGCCTGTGAGAAGGCGTTGGCGATCCGCTGTGCATCGGCCCTATCGCGTTAAGCAGCTGACAGGGCCGTGGCACGCGGGATCGTAAACGGGATTCTGTGCCGGCATCCGGGCGCAAGCCTGGCGGGAAGGCCCGAGTATAACAGAGCGAGCGGCCTGCGCAGCCACCAGTCTGTCGGTTGGTTCACGGCGCGGGTTGCGCGGGCGCGGCGTAGCGTGCCTGCAGGCGTGCATGGGCCGGCTCGCGCTTGAAGCGGCGCAGCTCGCGGGCGAAGTCCGCGGCCAGTTGCCGCAGCGCGGGTGCGTGACGCAACGCCAGGTACATGCGGTCTCGGCCGACGGCCTGGCGGTTGTAGTCGACCTGCCCCTGCAGGCCCAGCTGAGCGGCGAGGAGCAGCCCGGCGCGGCGGTCGTTGACCACCAGGTCGACGCGTTGACGCAGCAGTTTGCCGAGGTTGGCCTCGTGGGTCGGCGCCTCCTCGCGGCTGAACAGCGGTGAGGTGCGGAAGGCCTCGTCGTTGTACCAGTAGCCGGGCGATATGCCGATCACCAGGCCGCGCAGGTCTGCCAGGCGGCGGTACGGGTGGGGGTGCTTGCGCGCGAAGAACAGCACCAGCTCCACCTCGCTCAACGCCTCGTCGACGAACAGCATGTGCGGCTCGCGCTCGGGCAGCCGGAAGATGTCGAGGATGCCGTCGGCGCGGCCCTGTTCGAACGCCAGCAGGCAGCGTTTCCAGGGCATGAACCGCAGCTCCAGTTCGATGTCCAGGCGGTGCAGCACCTCGCGGGTGATCTCGTAGTCGAGTCCGGCGGGCTGGCCGTTGTCCTGGTAGACGTAGGGCGCCCAGGCCTCGGTGACCAGGCGCAGCGGTTCGCCGCGGGCCTCGAAGGCGAGGCCGCACAGTAGGGCGATGGCGATAAACTGGCGCTGGAATAATGGCATCGCGCCAGATTATCGATTTTGCCCGCGTCCTGAAAGCCTGGCGCTCAGTCGACTATCCGGTAGCAGGGCACATAGGCGCTGCCGCCCGGCAGCTTCATCCGGTGCTGCTCGACGAAAGCCTGCAGCAGGCGGTCCAGCGGTCGCATGATGGTCGCGTCGCCCCTGATCTCGTAGGGGCCGTGTTCCTCGATCAGGCGAATGCCGTTGGCCTTGACGTTGCCGGCGACTATTCCGGAGAAGGCGCGGCGCAGGTTGGCCGCCAGCTCGTGCAGCGGCTGGGCGCGGCTCAGCTCGAGCGCGGCCATGTTGGCGTGGGTCGGCTCGAACGGGTGCTGGAAGCTGCCGTCGATCTTCAGCAGCCAGTTGAAGTGGAAGGCGTCGTTGCGCTCGCGGCGGAACTGCTCGACCTGCCGCACGCCCCGATGCATTTCCCGGGCGACCTCGGCGGGGTCGTTGAAGATCATCCGGTAGCGCTGCTGCGCCGCCTCGCCGAGGGTCTCGCCGATGAACTCGTGCAGCAGTTGCAGGTAGGTGGCGGCGCTCTTCGGCCCGGTGATGATGACCGGGAACGGCAGGTCGCGGTTGTCCGGGTGGGTGAGGATGCCGAGCAGGTAGAGCAGCTCCTCGGCGGTGCCGGCGCCGCCGGGGAAGATGATGATGCCGTGGCCGACGCGGACGAAGGCCTCCAGGCGCTTCTCGATGTCCGGCAGGATCACCAGTTCGTTGACGATCGGGTTCGGCGCCTCGGCGGCGATGATCCCCGGCTCGGTCAGGCCCAGGTAGCGGCCGCTCAGGTTGCGCTGCTTGGCATGGCTGATGGTGGCGCCCTTCATCGGCCCCTTCATCACCCCCGGGCCGCAGCCGGTGCAGATGTCCAGGCCGCGCAGGCCCAGCTCGTGGCCGACCTTCTTGGTGTACTTGTACTCGTCGGTGCTGATCGAGTGGCCGCCCCAGCACACCACCATCTTCGGCTCGACGCCGCTGCGCAGCGTGCGCGCATTGCGCAGCAGGTGGAAGACGTAGTCGGTGATACCTTCGGAGCTGTCCAGGTCGATGCGCTTGTTCTCCAGCTCGCTCTGCGTGTAGACGATGTCGCGCAGCGCGCTGAACAGCATCTCGCGGGTGCTGGCGATCATCTCGCCGTCGACGAAGGCATCGGCCGGCGCGTTGAGCAGCTCCAGGCGGATGCCGCGGTCTTGCTGGTGGATCTTCACCTCGAAGTCCGGGTAGGCCTCGAGGATGGTCTTGGCGTTGTCGCTGTGCGAACCGGTGTTGAGGATCGCCAGCGCGCACTGGCGGAACAGGCGGTAGACGCTGCCGGAGCCGGTCTCGCGCAGCTGCTGCACTTCGCGCTGCGACAGGGTTTCCAGGCTGCCCTTGGGGCTGACGGAGGCGTTGATTCTCGGGCGTTTCTGCATGGCAGGCGGTCCTTCGGGGGGAAGCGGGGGCGTTGCGCGGAGCCATAGTCGTGGCGCAGTCGACGGGCCGGCGATCGATGGATCACCGGCCCGCCAGCGCATGGACAGGCGCCAGATCGGGCGTCTGGCTTCAGCGCGGCAGCTTGAGGTTATTCCAGATCGCCAGGCTCGGGCCGGCCAGGTTCATGCTGTAGAAGTGCAGGCCAGGAGCGCCGCCGGCGAGCAGGCGTTCGCACATCTCGGTGATCACCTGCTCGCCGAAGGCGCGAATGCTGTCGCCGTCGTCGCCGTAGGCTTCCAACTGCTTGCGCACCCAGCGCGGGATTTCCGCGCCGCAGGCGTCGGAGAAGCGCGCCAGCTTGCTGTAGTTGGTGATCGGCATGATCCCGGGCACCACGGGGATATCCACGCCCAGCTTGCGCACGCGCTCGACGAAGTAGAAGTAGCTGTCGGCGTTGAAGAAGTACTGGGTGATGGCGCTGTCGGCGCCGGCCTTGGCCTTGCGCACGAAGTTGGCGATATCGTCCTCGAAATTGCGTGCCTGCGGATGCATCTCCGGGTAGGCCGCCACCTCGATATGGAAGTGATCGCCGCTCTCCTCGCGGATGAAGGCGACCAGTTCGTTGGCGTAGCGCAGCTCGCCGCTGGCCAGGCCCATGCCCGACGGCAGGTCGCCGCGCAGGGCGACGATGCGCTTGATCCCGGCGGCCTTGTACTTGTGCAGCAACTCGCGCAGCTCGGCCTTGGAGTCGCCGACGCAGGACAGGTGCGGCGCGGTGGGTACCTTCACCTCGCCGTCCAGTTGCAGCACGGTATTTAGGGTGCGGTCGCGGGTCGAACCGCCGGCACCATAGGTGCAGGAGAAGAAATCCGGGTTGTAGCTCGCCAGCTGGCGCGCCACGTCCATCAGTTTTTCATGCCCGGCTTCGGTCTTGGCGGGGAAGAATTCGAAGCTGTAGCGACGTTCTTGGCTCATAAAGCGTTTCCACATCTGTAGGGTGGGTTAGCGACGCTGGCCGCTGTGGCAAGGTGTGCGGCGGTGTTCGCGCGGCGCGTAACCCACCGAGCGCTAGCCGGGCCGACGTTGGAAGGCTGTCGGCATCGATGGCGGGTCGCGCCGCTCCGCGGCTAACCCGCCCTACGGGCTTGCCGCGGCTCAGTAACGGTAGCTATCCGGTTTGAACGGGCCTTCTACGGTCACGCCGATGTACTCGGCCTGCTGCTTGGTCAGTTGGGTGACCACGCCGCCGAAGCCCTTGACCATCTCCAGCGCCACCTCCTCGTCGAGCTTCTTCGGCAGCACTTCCACGCACAGGCGCTCGGCCTTCTGCGCAGCGGGCAGGTCGGCGAACCTCTGCTCGAACAGGAAGATCTGCGCCAGCACCTGGTTGGCGAAGGAGCCGTCCATGATCCGGCTCGGGTGGCCGGTGGCGTTGCCCAGGTTCACCAGGCGGCCTTCGGCCAGCAGGATCAGGTAGTCGTCGTTGTGCGGATCGAAGGCGCCGGCGCCGGTGCGGTGGATCTTGTGCACCTGCGGCTTGACCTCTTCCCAGGCCCAGTTCTTGCGCATGAAAGCGGTGTCGATCTCGTTGTCGAAGTGACCGATGTTGCACACCACGGCGCGCTTCTTCAGCGCCTTGAGCATGCCGGCGTCGCACACGTTGACGTTGCCGGTGGTGGTGACGATCAGGTCGATCTTGCCCAGCAGGGCCTTGTCGATGCTGGCCTCGCTACCGTCGTTGAGGCCGTTGATGTAGGGCGAGACCAGCTCGAAGCCGTCCATGCAGGCCTGCATGGCGCAGATCGGGTCGACTTCGCTGACCTTGACGATCATGCCTTCCTGGCGCAGCGATTGCGCCGAGCCCTTGCCCACGTCGCCGTAGCCGATGACCAGCGCCTGCTTGCCCGACAGCAGGTGGTCGGTGCCGCGCTTGATGGCGTCGTTGAGGCTGTGGCGGCAGCCGTACTTGTTGTCGTTCTTGCTCTTGGTCACCGAGTCGTTGACGTTGATCGCCGGGACTTTCAGGGTGCCGGCCTTGAGCATGTCGAGCAGGCGGTGCACACCGGTGGTGGTTTCCTCGGTGATGCCGTGAATCTTTTCCAGCATCTGCGGATACTTCTTGTGCAGGATCTCGGTCAGGTCGCCGCCGTCGTCCAGCACCATGTTGGCGTCCCACGGCTGGCCGTCCTTGAGGATGGTCTGCTCGATGCACCACTCGTACTCGGCCTCGGTCTCGCCCTTCCAGGCGAACACCGGGATGCCGGCGGCGGCGATGGCGGCAGCGGCCTGGTCCTGGGTGGAGAAGATGTTGCAGGAAGACCAGCGCACTTCGGCACCGAGGGCGATCAGCGTCTCGATCAGCACGCCGGTCTGGATGGTCATGTGGATGCAGCCGAGGATCTTCGCGCCCTTCAGCGGCTGGCTGGCGGCGTACTTGCGGCGCAGGCCCATCAGCGCCGGCATTTCCGATTCGGCGATGATCAGTTCCTTGCGGCCCCAGTCGGCCAGGGAGATGTCGGCGACCTTGTAGTCGGTGAAACCGGCAGGCGTCAGTACAGCGCTCATAATGAGTTCTCCATTCGTTGTCTGCGATCAGACCCTGTGAAAACTACTGCGCTCGGCCAGGCTGCTTTGAAACAGGCTGGTCTGACCTTCGCTCGCTACGTTTTCACGCAGTCTGATTGAGCGCCGTTGATGCGTATGGTTAACGCCCCATCCGAGCCTGACAGGTGAAACCCGATCTGGATCTGCTGCGCTGAGGCAGGGAAGCACCGTGGCTTGCGAGATCCAGAACAGGTTTTCGACCTGCTGCAGCGCCCCTCGGACGGGTGGCGGGAGCGACCGGAGCTGTGCCGGGCGCGTGAAACCGGCGGATTATAGCCGCCAGCGCGGCGCAGCCCAAGGTTTTCCGTCGGTCTTGGTGCGGCGCCGCTGGCCGTTGTCGCCGGAGCATTGGCCGGATCGCCGGCGACTTGTCTCACCCGGGCCATGGACGCCCGGCCCGCGGGCGGCCCAAGCTGCGCACTCCCTGCCGAACTGCGGAGCTTCCATGACCCTCGCCTACTGGTGCGTGCTGATCGCCATCGTCCTGCCCTACCTGGCCACCGCCAGTGCCAAGTTCGGCGGCGCTGGCTACGGGCCGCGCGCCAACAGCGACCCACGCGCCTTCCTCGCCGGTCTGCAGGGCTGGCGCCAGCGGGCCAACAATGCCCAGCTCAACGGTTTCGAGGTGACCCCGGCATTCGCCGCGGCAGTGATCATCGCCCACCAGGCCGGTGGCGCCGGGCAGGCCCTGCTGGACCAGCTGGCCATAGCCTTCGTGGTCAGCCGGGTGCTGTATTTGCTGTGCTACCTGGCCGATTGGGGGCCGACCCGCTCGCTGCTTTGGTTCGCCGGCATGGCCATGATCGTCGCTTTGTTCGTGGTGTCGGCCTGAGCCGAAACGGCGCGTGGGCGCCTGGTCGCTGCGCCATTCTGGTGCGCGCTTGCCGCGATCGGCGATGGCGTCTGATGGCTGCGGACAGTCCTTCGCGCTGCCCGTGGGAGGGAAGTCCATCCGGGATGCTTTCGTCCAGTCGCGAGCGAATTCGCGTCTACGACTTTGGTGGCGGGCCTCGCCGTGCGGCTGGCGGCTGGCCACCTTCTTGCTTGCTCCAGGCTATTTGGCGGGATTTTCCCGCTGTCTGCCAGGGAGCCTCACATGTCTGCCACCGCCTTGTTCGACCGCCTGCTCTGCGCCCTCGGCCTGCGCACGCTGAACCAGCAGTTCCTGTTCTCCTATGCACTGATGTTCCTCCTGGCGATCATCGCCTCGGTGGCGCTGTACCTGAGCATGTCGGTGTCGCCGCAGACCATCGACGTCGCCGGTGCGCAGCGCATGCTCAGCCAGAAGATGAGCAAGGAGGCCCTGCTGGTGCGCGAGGGCGTGCTGCCGGCGGCTTCCCTTGAGGCGACCATCAGGCAGTTCGACGCCGCCCACCGCGACCTGTTGGCCGGTAACCCGGCGCGCACCATCAGTGCCATCGCCGAGCCCGGCGTGCAGGCGCAGATGGATAAGGTAGGCGGGCACTGGCGGGACTTTCGCGGCCAGCTGCAGCGGCTCGCCGGCGGCGACGCGGCGGTCGACCTGCAGGCGCTGGAGCAGCAGTCGGTGCAGCTGCTGCGCGAGATGAACCAGGCGGTCGGGTTGATGGTCGCGCACGCCGGAGCCAGCCAGCGGCGGCAGATGTGGCTGGCCTTCGGCTGCGTGCTGGGTATCCTCGCCCTGGTGGTGCTGGGGCGCCAGTTCGGCCTGCGTCCGCTGATGCACAACCTCGGGGCGGTGGAAGGCGCGCTGACCCGGGTCGGCTCCGGCGACTTCACCCAGGGCCTGCACGGGCACCAGGCCGACAACGAGATCGGCCGCATCTTCGCCGGCTACAACCGCATGCAGGCGCATGTGCGCGACCTGCTGGCCGAGGTCAAGCGCAGCGGCGAGCGCACCGGCGAGCACGTCGGCAGCGTGGTCGGCGCCGCGCAGGCGGCCGGCGACGGCGTGCGCCGCCAGTACGAGGATCTCGAGCAGGTGGCCACGGCGATGAACGAGATGAGCGCCACCGTGGCCGAGGTGGCGCGACATGCTGCCCATGCTGCCGAGTCGGCGCGCAGTGCCGATGGCTGTGCGCAGGACGGCCAGCAGGTGGTGCAGCGCAGCGCTACGCAGATCGCCGAGCTGAGCGCCCAGCTGCAACGCAGCGGCGAGCAGGTGCAGCGCCTGGAGGCGGAAACGTCCGGGGTCGGCAAGGTGCTCGAGGTGATCACCGGTATCGCCGAACAGACCAACCTGCTGGCGCTCAACGCGGCGATCGAGGCGGCCCGCGCCGGCGAGGCCGGACGCGGCTTCGCCGTAGTCGCCGACGAGGTGCGCACCCTGGCCAGCCGCACCCAGCAGTCCACCGGCGAGATCCAGGCGATGATCCAGCGTCTGCAGAACGGTGCCCGCGACGCGGTGGCGGCGATGCAGCAGAGCGCGCAGCTGGCCGAGAGCAACCTCGGCCATATCCGCCAGGCCAGCGAAGTGCTCGACGCCATAGTCGGCGCGGTGGACGGCATTAACGCGCTGAACGCGCAGATCGCCACCGCCGCCGAACAGCAGAGCCAGGTGGCGCACGAGATCGACCAGCGGGTGACACATATTTCCACGCTCGCCGAGCGCAGCCAGGGCGAGGCCGAGAGCGTGGTGCAGGTCAGCGCGCGGATTCACGACGAGGTGCGTCGCCTCAACCAGCAGCTGGATCGTTTCCGTACCTGAATAGTTGGTGCGCACGGCGCACCCTACCGACTTCGGGCGGCGGGACAACTGCGGTAAAACACCGCGCTTGGCCTGATCGGGCCGAGTGGCGATACTGGCGGCCCGTTTTTCCGGAACGCCTCGCGATGAAGTTCAAAGCCCTCTTGCTGGCCTGTGCCTGCCTGATCCTGGCCGCCTGTGGCGGCGTCGACCCCGACTCGCCGCTGGGCAAGCGCCAGGCGCTGTTCAAGCAGATGCTCAAGGTCAGCGAGGACCTCGGCGGCATGCTGCGCGGGCGCATCGCCTACGACGAGGCCGCCTTCATTGCCGGCGCCGCCGAGCTGGAGCGCTTGTCCCGCGAGCCCTGGCAGCATTTCCCCGAGGTGCGCGACGACGAGCGCAGCAAGGCTACCGCCGAGGTCTGGCAGCGCCAGGCGCAGTTCCAGCAGATGGCCCGCGAGCTGGAGCAGGCCACCGCCGCGCTGGTGCAGGCGACGACCGCGCCGCCGCTACGACGTTCGGCGCTCGAGCCGGCGGTGGCGAAAGTCGAGGACAGCTGCGAGGCGTGCCACGAGGCCTTCCGCGCTTACTGATCCTCGGCCCGCGCTTCGGCTTCGGCCTGCTGCAGTTCGGAGCGCGCCTCGGCCAGTTCGGCCTGTCGCTCGGCGATGGTCCGTGCGTCGCCCTCGCCCATGGCCTCGCGCAGTGCCATCTCGCGCTGCTGCACCTGCTGGCGCGCTACTTCGACGTCGGTCAGGCGTTCGCTGTGCAGCGAGGCGTCGGTGCAATGGCTTTCGACATTGCCCAATGCCCGGTGCAGCCCGTCCAGTTCGTCCGAGTCGCCCCGCTTGCGGGCGGCCTCGATCTTCTCTTCGAGCAGCTGGCGTTTGCTGTCGCAGTCGCTATCGGCCACGGCGGTCAGCATCGGCGTGGTGTTCAGCCCGGCGGCCAGCAGCAGGCCGAGCAGGGTGGCATGACGGATCATGGTGTCTCCCCCTGAGTACTTACTTGGAGTGACCCTGACCGATGCACGAGGTTCGGCCTTTATCACCGGCCGACTGACCTGGATCAGCTGCGCGGCGGATCGGGCGGCGGCTGGAAGGCGGCGACGCCGGCCCGCTGCAGCTGCGAGCCCAGGTGGCGGACCTCGGGGTGGCCGAAGAACGCCAGCAGGCGATCCGCGCCCTTCTGGCCGATGCCGGGGCGTCGCAGCCAGTCACCACGCTCGCGTGCGATCAGGCTCTGCCAGTCGTCGAGCCCGCCGCTATCGAAACCCGCTGGTGCACCCAAGGCCCGTAGCCATTGCCGCAGCGGCTTGTCCCGGGCCTGCTCGAATGCCTGCTGCAGCTGGGCCGCGCGCCGCGCGCCGATGCCCGGCAGGGCCTGCAGCCGACTGGCGTCCAGCTCAAGCCAGTCGAGCAGGCCGTGCAGCGGCAGGCTGCTCCAGGTGCCGGGGCCGATGCCGGTCAGCGCCAGCCCCTGCTTGCCGCCCAGCCAGGCCAGGCGGGCCTGGAACTGCTGCTGGCAGGGCGGGCTACTGCGCCAGCAGCTCAGCGCATGGTAGTCCTGCTGGCGCGGTGGCGTTACCGGCGCGCGTTGCGGGCTGCGCCAGATCACCGCGTCCAGGCGCGGAATGGTCAGCCCCGCCAGGCGTATCGCCACCTGATCGCCGGGGCGCACGTCCAGCGTCTGCCAGCGTTGCAGGGAGCCCAGCGCGACGCGGCTGATGCGCCGCTCGTCGAGGTCGACCGGCTGCAGGCGCAGGATCGGGGTGATGCGCCCGCTGCGGCCGATGCGAAAGTCCACTGCCTGCACCACCGCCAGCGCCTGGCTGGCCGGATATTTCCAGGCCACCGCCCAATGCGGCGCCTGCACCTGCCAGCGCGTGCCGGGCGGCCTGCTGCCCTGGCGCAGCACCACGCCGTCGCTGGCGAAGGGCAGGGGCTGGCGATACCAGCGCTGGCGCCATTGGTTGGCCTCGTCCGGCGTGCGCAGTGGCTGGGTGTAGTGCGCGCTGTCGACGAAACCCAGCGCCTGCAGGCCGTGCAGGCGTGTGCGCATCTCCGCCGGGCCGTCCGGCCAGTCCCAGACGAACAGGCCGATGCTCGCCGCGTCGCGTTCGTCCAGCGTCTGCCGCGCCATCAGCCCGGCCACCTTGCCGCGCGCGCCGGCGCCGCCATCGCGGACCTGCACATGGCCGTCCAGGCGCCAGTACAGCTCGCCCTGCAGCAGCGCATCGAGCGGCTCGGGCAGGTGCTTGGGAACGGCAGGCAGCTGGCGGGCCCGCGCGGTCCAGTCCTGGCCGCTGCGGCCATCGCCGCGGCTGATCGCCTGGCGCAGCAGGCCGCCACGGTAGACCAAGGTGACCGCCACGCCGTCGACCTTGGGCTGGATCCACAGCGCGTCGCGGCTGGCGATCCACTCGGCCACCGCCGCCTCGCTGAGCTTGCGCAGGCCGGTCTGCGCGATGGGGTGAGCGATCGCCCCTGCGCCACCGGCCAGTGGCTCGGGAAGCGCCGCCAGCGCGTCGGGAAAGCAGCGTTGCCAACCTTGCAGGCGTTCGCGCGCCTGGTCGTAGAGCTCGTCGGCGACCAATGAGCGGCCCTGGTTGTGGTAGGCGTCGTCCCACTCGGCGATCCGCCGGGCGAGGGCGTCGAGTTCGGCGCTGGCGCGGCTGGCGGGCCAGTCCGGGCAGGGCTCGGCCTGGGCGGCCAGGGGTAGGAGGAGCAGGGCGATCCAGTGCTTCATGGCAAGCGTCCGTGCTTGGGGAAATAGGACTGAGCCTAGACGAGCTGGTGGTAACGCGCAGGGTGGATGACGCTCTTTGCAGCCACTTTACGCCGCGCCCGGCAAGGGCGGATGGGTAAAGCGAGCGGGCGGCCCCGGTAGGAGCCCCGCCCCGGGGCGAAGCTCTTGCGCCAAGCACCCACCCATTCGCCGCGGGGCGCGGCTCCTACGGAAAGCAAAAGCCCCGCACGATGGCGGGGCTTGGGGTGCTGCTCCGGGGGCTTACAGACCGGCGGCGGCGCGCAGGTCGGCGGCCTTGTCGGTGCGCTCCCAGGTGAAGGTGGTGAAGCTGTCGTCGCCCACCGTCTTCTGTTGCGGGGTGCGGCCGAAGTGGCCGTAGGCCGCGGTGTCCTGATACATCGGGTGGAGCAGGTCGAGCATGCGGGTGATGGCGTAGGGACGCAGGTCGAACACCTCGCGCACAAGCTGGATGATCTTGTCTTCGGCGATCTTGTGGGTGCCGAAGGTGTTCAGCGAAATCGAGGTCGGCTGGGCCACGCCGATGGCGTAGGACACCTGGATCTCGCAGCGCTCGGCCAGGCCCGCGGCGACTATGTTCTTGGCCACGTAGCGACCGGCGTAGGCGGCCGAGCGGTCGACCTTGGACGGGTCCTTGCCGGAGAAGGCGCCGCCGCCGTGGCGGGCCATGCCGCCGTAGCTGTCGACGATGATCTTGCGCCCGGTCAGGCCGCAGTCGCCGACCGGGCCGCCGATGACGAACTTGCCGGTGGGGTTGATGTGGTACTGGGTGTCTTTATGCAGCAGCTCGGCCGGCAGGGTGTGCTTGACGATCAGCTCCATCACCGCTTCCTGCAGGTCGGCCTGGCTGATCTCCGGGTTGTGCTGGGTCGACAGCACCACGGCATCGATGCCGACCACCTTGCCGTTCTCGTAGCGGCAGGTAACCTGGGATTTCGCGTCCGGGCGCAGCCATGGCAGCAGGCCGGACTTGCGCGCCTCGGCCTGGCGCTCGACCAGGCGGTGCGACAGCACGATGGGCGCCGGCATCAGCACGTCGGTCTCGTTGCTGGCGTAGCCGAACATCAGGCCCTGGTCGCCGGCGCCCTGGTCTTCCGGCTTGGCGCGGTCGACGCCCTGGTTGATGTCCGGGGACTGCTTGCCGATGATGTTGAGCACGCCGCAGGTGGCGCCGTCGAAGCCGACATCGCTGCTGGTGTAGCCGATATTGCAGATCACGTCGCGGACGATCTGCTCCAGATCGACCCAGGCGCTGGTGGTGACTTCGCCGGCGACGATGGCCACGCCGGTCTTGACCAGGGTTTCCACGGCCACGCGGGCGTGCTTGTCCTGGACGATGATGGCATCGAGCACGGCATCGGAAATCTGGTCGGCGATCTTGTCTGGATGCCCCTCGGACACGGACTCGGAGGTGAACAGGGAGTATTCGCTCATGGGTGGGTTCCTTGTGTGCCGTAACTGATGGCAGGTCGCATGACGGGTTGGGCGAACTGCCGTAACTGAATCTGAAAACCGTTCTTCAGGCCGATATAGAGGCTCTCGCCGGCCACCAGGCCGGCGGCGCTGGCCCAGCGGACCAGATCATCCTGCTCGAAGCCGAGCCAGAGATCGCCGCAGGCTTCGCGCGCCCAGCTCTGGTCGTGGCTGCACAGCTCGCTGAGCAGCAGGCTGCCGCCGGGGGCGACCAGCCGCGCCAGCTGGCGGAAGGCCTCGGCCGGGGTGGCGAAGTGGTGCAGCACCATGTTCAGCACCACGCAATCGGCGGCCGGCAGTTCGCCTTCCAGGGCGTCGGCCAGGCGCAGCTCGACGTTGTCCAGACCTGCGGCGGCGCAGCGCTGATGCGCCAGTTCGAGCATCGCCGGGCTGTTGTCCAGCGCCGTGACGCGGGCGAAACGGCGCGCCAGCTCGGGCAGGAAGGCGCCGTCGCCGGGGCCGATTTCCAGCGCGCTGGCGCTCGGCGCGAAGTGCAGCGCATCGAGCAGCGCCAGCAGGCTGTCGCGATACTGCGCAAGGCTCGCGATCAGGTCCTGCTGGGCCTGGAAGCTCGCCGCCATGCGCGCGAAGAAGTCGCGGCTGACGGTGGCGCGCTGCTGGTGCACGGCGGCGATGCGCGCCTGCATCTCGCCGGGCAGCGGCAGCTCGTCGATCTCCTCCAGCAGCGCCGCATGCAGGCGGCCGCCCGGTAGCGCGCGGCGGTAGAAGATCGCGTTGCCTTCGCGGCGGGTGGCCACCAGGCCGGCATGGGCCAGTACCTTGAGATGATGGCTCATGCCCGACTGGCCGATGGCGAAGATCTGCGCCAGTTCCAGCACGCCGAACGAGTCGTTGCTCAGCGCGCGCAGGATGTTCAGGCGCAACGCATCGCCGCCGGCCTTGCACAGGGCGGCGAGCTCGTCGCAGGGGTCGAAGTCCAGCTGGGGCGCACGCAGGGTCATGGTGGCGCAGTCTAGTCGGTCATTTTTCATCCAGCAACAGCAATATCAAAAAGTTTTGATATTGCTGTGTCGGTCAGCCCGGCGCTTCGCTCAGCGCCAGGAAGGCCGCGGGCGCCGGGCTCAGGCTGGCGCCAGGGCGCCACAGCACGTGCAGCTCGCGCTCGATATGCAGGTCGGCTACCGCCAGGCGGCGCAGCTCGCCGCTGGCCAGCTCGCGCTCGACCACCCGTTGCGACAGCCAGGCGACGCCCTGGCCGTCGCCCAGCAGGCGCTTGAGCGCCTCGGTGCTGCCGATGGCCATGCCGGCGCGCGGCTCCAGGCCATGGGCGCGATAGGCCTGCTCGACGCTGGCGCGGGCGCCGGAGCCGGGCTCGCGCAGATACAGCGGATAGGCCTGCAGATCGGCTGCCTGCAGGTGCTCGACTGCGGCCAGCGGATGTTGCGGCGCCACCACCGGCAACAGCGCGTCGCGCGCCAGCAGGCGATGGTCGTAGTCGGCCTGGGCGAAGGGCCCTTCGACGAAGCCCAGGCTGATCCGGCCGTCGTCCAGCTGGCGCGTCACCACCTCGGTGTTGCTCACCTCCAGGCTGACGAAGAGCTGCGGATGCAGCACGCGAAAGCGGTTGATCAGGGGCGGCAGCAGGTAGGCGCCGAGGGTGGCGCTGGCGCCCAGGTGCAGCTCGCCCTGTTCCAGCTGGGCGAAGTCGCGCAGGTCGCGCTCGGCCGCCTGTTCCAGGGCGAAGATGCGCCGCGCATAGTCGTGCAGGCGCTGGCCGCCTTCGGTCAGGTGCACGCCGCGGGCCTGGCGGTCGAACAGGCGCAGTTCCAGGCTGGCTTCCAGATCGCGGATCTCGCGGGTCACCGCCGGCTGGCTGATATGCAGGCGCGCGGCGCCGGCGCTGATGCTGCCGGCCTCGGCCACGGCGAGAAAGACCTTCAGATGATGCAGGTTCACGCTGGCTACCTATAAATAGAAGGCATGCAAAAGATGCTGAATATGTATTTTTAATATGGCAGCTGCGGCCCTAGGCTGGCCAGCCCTTCAAAACACGCCACGGAACCGCCCGATTCATGCCGCGCCCCTTCAGTCGTCTGCCCGAACCGCTCGCCTTTATCCGCCACTTCACCCCCAACTGGTTCGCCATGACCATGGGCACTGGCGTGCTGGCGCTGGTGCTGGCCCATCTGCCATGGCAGCTGCCGGGGCTGTTTGCCCTGGCCGAGGGACTGTGGGGATTCGGCGTGGCGCTGTTCGCGCTGTTCAGCCTGCTGTTCCTGCTGCGTCTGGTGCTGTTTCGCGAAACGCTCTGGCCGATGCTGCTGCATCCGGTGCAGTCGATGTTCCTCGGCGCCATTCCCATGGGCCTGGCCGTGCTGCTCAAGGGCCTGCTGCTGTTCGGCGTGCCGCGCTGGGGGGAGGCCGTCTATGCCCTGGCGCATGCCCTGTGGTGGCTGGACGCCGCACTGGCGCTGCTCGGCGCGCTGCTGGTGCCCTACCTGATGTTCACCCGGCAGAACCATGCGCTGGAGAAGCTCACCGCCGTCTGGCTGCTGCCGATCATCGCGCCGGAGGTGGCGGCCAGCACCGCCGGCTCGCTGGCGCCGCATCTGGCGGCGGCGGACGCGCAGCAACTGCTGGTGGTCGGCTTCGTGCTCTGGGGCGTGTCGCTGTCGCTGGCGTTCTCGCTGATCACCCTGGTGCTGCTGCGCCTGGCCCTGCACAAGCTGCCGGACACCGATTTCGCCGCCACCAGCTGGCTGCCGCTGGGGCCGCTGGCCACCGGCTGTCTCGGCCTGTTGAGCATGGGCCAGGCGGCGCCCGCGGCCTTCGCCGGCACGCCGCTGGCCGGTGCCGCGGAACTGGCGCGCGACCTCGGCCTGCTCGGCGGCCTGGCGCTATGGGGCGCCGGACTCTGGTGGCTGGTGATCGCCAGCCTGTTCACCCGCCACTACATCCGCGACAGCATGCCGTTCAATCTCGGCTGGTGGGGCTTCACCTTCCCGCTGGGGGTGTTCACCCTGGCCACCTTCGAGCTGCACGCGCTGACCGGCCTGGCCTTCTTCGCCCTGATCGGCCTGGTGCTGACGGTGCAACTGAGCGCGGTCTGGTCGCTGGTGCTGAGCCGCACCCTGGCCGGCGTGTGGCATGGCGAGCTGTTCCAGGCGCCCTGTCTGGGCGGGCCGGATAGCCCGGCGGTCGGGGTACTGCGCCAGCAGGCCGGTTGAGCGCCCCGGGCGGTCACTCGCGGCGGAATCGTCGTGCCTGCGACCATCTGTCATTGCCCCGCGGGGGCCGGCTGGGCGAAAATGGCCGCCTTTTTCGCCCCCTTCATCAAGAAGCAGCCCCCGTAGGAGATTTGAGCGATGCCCAGCCGTCGTGAGCGAGCCAATGCCATTCGTGCCCTGAGCATGGATGCCGTGCAGAAAGCCAACAGCGGCCATCCCGGTGCCCCCATGGGCATGGCGGACATCGCCGAGGTGCTGTGGCGCGATTACCTCAAGCACAACCCGAGCAACCCGAGCTTCGCCGACCGCGACCGCTTCGTGCTGTCCAACGGCCACGGCTCGATGCTGATCTACTCGCTGCTGCACCTGACCGGCTACGACCTCGGCATCGACGACCTCAAGCAGTTCCGCCAGCTGCACAGCCGCACCCCGGGCCACCCGGAATACGGCTACACCCCGGGCGTCGAGACCACCACCGGCCCGCTCGGCCAGGGCATCGCCAACGCCGTCGGCTTCGCCATCGCCGAGAAGGTGCTGGGCGCGCAGTTCAACCGCGACGGCCACCAGATCGTCGACCACTTCACCTACGTGTTCCTCGGCGACGGCTGCATGATGGAAGGCATCAGCCATGAAGTCTGCTCGCTGGCCGGCACCCTGGGCCTGGGCAAGCTGGTCGCCTTCTACGACGACAACGGCATCTCCATCGACGGCGAGGTCGAGGGCTGGTTCACCGACGACACGCCCAAGCGCTTCGAGGCCTACGGCTGGCAGGTGATCCGCAACGTCGACGGCCACGACGCCGACGAGATCAAGATGGCCATCGACACCGCGCGCAAGAGCGCGGACCAGCCGACTTTGATCTGCTGCAAGACCACCATCGGCTTCGGCTCGCCGAACAAGCAGGGCAAGGAAGAGTGCCACGGCGCGCCGCTGGGCAATGACGAGATCGCCCTGACCCGCGCCGCCCTGGGCTGGAACCATGGCCCGTTCGAAGTCCCGGCCGAGATCTATGCCGAGTGGGACGCCAGGGAAGCCGGCGCCGCCGCCGAGGCCGAGTGGAACCAACGCTTCGCCAGCTACGCCGCCGCCTATCCCGAACTGGCCGCCGAGTTCAAGCGCCGTATCAAAGGCGAGCTGCCGGCCGACTTCGCCGAGAAGGCCGCCGCCTATATCAAGGATGTGGCCGAGAAGGGCGAGACCATCGCCAGCCGCAAGGCCAGCCAGAACGCGCTGAACGCCTTCGGCCCGCTGCTGCCGGAATTCCTCGGCGGCTCGGCGGACCTGGCCGGCTCCAACCTGACCCTGTGGAAAGGCTGCAAGGGCGTGACCGAAGAGGACGCGGCCGGCAACTACCTGTTCTACGGCGTGCGCGAGTTCGGCATGAGCGCGATCATGAACGGCATCGCCCTGCACGGCGGCTTCGTACCCTACGGCGCGACCTTCCTGATCTTCATGGAATACGCGCGCAACGCCGTGCGCATGTCGGCGCTGATGAAGCAGCGCGTGCTCTACGTGTTCACCCACGACTCCATCGGCCTCGGCGAGGACGGCCCGACCCACCAGCCGATCGAGCAGCTGGCCAGCCTGCGCGGCACGCCGAACCTCGATACCTGGCGTCCGTGCGACGCGGTGGAATCTGCCGTGGCCTGGAAATATGCGATCGAGCGCGCCGACGGTCCGTCCGCGCTGATCTTCAGCCGGCAGAACCTGCCGCACCAGACCCGCGACGCGCAGCAGCTGGGCGATATCGCTCGCGGCGCCTATGTGCTCAAGGACTGCGCCGGCGAGCCGGAGCTGATCCTGATCGCCACCGGCTCCGAGGTTGGCCTGGCCATGCAGGCCGCGGCCAAGCTGCAGGAGCAGGGCCGCCAGGTGCGCGTGGTGTCGATGCCTTCGACCAGCGTGTTCGACCAGCAGGACGCCGCCTACAAGCAGGCCGTGCTGCCGCTGCAGGTCGGCGCGCGCATCGCCATCGAGGCCTCGCACGCCGACTACTGGTACAAGTACGTCGGCCTGGAAGGTCGCATCATCGGCATGACCAGCTTCGGCGAATCGGCCCCGGCGCCGGCGCTGTTCGAGCACTTCGGCTTCACCGTCGAGAACATCGTCGCCACCGCCGAAGAGCTGCTGGACGCTTGATGCCGCGTGGTGGATGGCTACGACCATCCACCCTACGTGGTTCCACTCTCGCGTAGGGTGGAAAACCCGCGAAGCGGTTTTCCACCTGCAGGACCGACGAAGAACCTATGCCCAACGCCCGCCCCTATAGAGTCGCCCTCAACGGCTACGGCCGCATCGGCCGCTGTGTTCTGCGCGCGTTGCACGAGCGCGGCGCCGGGGCGAACCTGGAAATCGTCGCGCTCAACGATCTGGCCGATCAGGCCAGCATCGAGTACCTGACCCGGTTCGACTCCACCCACGGGCGTTTTCCCGGCGAGGTGAAGGTCGATGGCGACTGCCTGCATATCAACGGCGACTGCGTGAAGGTGCTGCGCCAGCGCGAGCCCGAGGCCATCGACTGGGCGGCGCTGGGCATCGACCTGCTGCTGGAGTGCTCCGGCGCCTACCACACCCGCGCCGATGGCCAGCGTTTCCTCGACGCCGGCGCGCCGCGGGTGCTGTTCTCCCAGCCCATGGCCGGCGAGACCGATATCGACGCCACGGTGGTCTACGGGGTCAACCAGGATTGCCTGAGCGGGCGCGAGCTGCTGGTATCCAACGCCTCCTGCACCACCAACTGCAGCGTGCCGCTGTTGAAACTTCTCGACGAGTCCGTGGGTCTGGAATACGTCTCCATTACCACCATCCACTCGGCGATGAACGACCAACCGGTGATCGATGCCTACCACCACGAAGATCTGCGCCGCACGCGCTCGGCCTTCCAGTCGGTGATTCCCGTCTCGACGGGCCTGGCGCGCGGCATCGAGCGTCTGCTGCCGGAGCTGGCCGGGCGTATCCAGGCCAAGGCCATCCGCGTGCCGACGGTCAACGTGTCCTGCCTCGACATCACCCTGCAGACCGCGCGCGACACCTCGGCAGAGGAGATCAACCGGGTGCTGCGCCAGGCCGCCGAAAGCGGCCCGCTCAAAGGGCTGCTGGCCTACACCGAGCTGCCGCACGCCAGCTGCGATTTCAACCACGACCCGCACTCGGCCATCGTCGACGGCAGCCAGACCCGCGTGTCCGGCCCGCGCCTGGTCAACCTGCTGGCCTGGTTCGACAACGAGTGGGGCTTCGCCAACCGCATGCTCGACGTCGCCGAACATTTCCTTTCCCTGACAAAAGCTTCCGTGAAGGACTGATGCCATGACCGTTCTGAAGATGACCGACCTCGACCTCGCCGGTAAGCGCGTGCTGATCCGCGAGGACCTCAACGTCCCGGTGAAGGACGGCGTGGTCAAGAGCGACGCCCGTATCCTCGCCTCCCTGCCGACCATCAAGCTGGCGCTGGAAAAGGGTGCGGCGGTGCTGGTCTGCTCGCACCTGGGCCGCCCCGAAGAAGGCGTGTACAGCGAGGAGGACAGCCTGGCGCCGGTGGCGGCCTACCTGAGCAAGGCCCTCGGCCGCGAGGTGCCGCTGGTCAAGGACTACCTGGACGGCGTCGACGTCGCCCCGGGCCAGCTGGTGCTGCTGGAAAACGTGCGCTTCAACAAGGGCGAGAAGAAGAACACCGACGAGCTGGCCCAGCAGTATGCCGCGCTGTGCGACGTATTCGTGATGGACGCCTTCGGCACCGCCCATCGCGCCCAGGGTTCTACCCACGGCGTGGCCAAGTTCGCCGAGGTGGCCTGCGCAGGTCCCTTGCTGGCCGCCGAGCTGGACGCCCTGGGCAAGGCCCTGGACAAGCCGGCCCGACCGATGCTGGCGATCGTCGCCGGCTCCAAGGTGTCGACCAAGCTCGACGTGCTCAACTCCCTGGCCGATATCTGCGACTCGCTGATCGTCGGTGGCGGCATCGCCAACACCTTCCTCGCCGCCGCCGGCCTGCCGGTGGGCAAGTCGCTGTACGAGGCCGACCTGGTCGACACCGCCCGCGCCATCGCGGCCAAGGTCAGCGTGCCGCTGCCGGTCGACGTGGTGGTGGCCAAGGCCTTCGCCGAAGACGCCGAAGCGACCGTCAAATCGGTCAAGGACGTGGCCGAGGACGACATGATCCTGGATATCGGCCCGCAGACCGCCGCGCAGTTCGCCGAGATGCTCAAAGCCTCGCAGACCATCCTGTGGAACGGCCCGGTCGGCGTGTTCGAGTTCGACCAGTTCGGCAACGGCACCAAGGCCTTGGCCCTGGCCATCGCCGAGAGCCCGGCGTTCTCCATCGCCGGCGGCGGCGACACCCTGGCGGCCATCGACAAGTACGGCGTGGCCGAAAGCATCTCCTACATTTCCACCGGCGGCGGTGCCTTCCTCGAGTTCGTCGAGGGCAAGGTGCTGCCGGCCGTCGAGGTGCTGGAGCAGCGCGCCAAGTAAGCCGCATTAAACCCTCGCGCGATTCGGTGGTCTGTTGAAGCTGGGATGACCGCACGAGGAGTCGCGCCATGGCCAGGTTCGCCGTATTGAGTTTGCTCGCTTTCGTCCTGGTTGGCTGCGCCGGCGGCGCTCGGGAGGAGGCCTGCGAGCTGCTCAGCCCGGCGCCGATCGAGCAGCCGACCACTCAGGACGATCGGCATATCGAACGGCAGAGCAGTGGCGATCCCACCGGCGCGGCGCCGGTGCAGGGATGCTGACAGGAGAGCGGGATGATCGACAGGGGTATCGCAGCGGCCGTGGTGGCCGTGCTGCTGGGCGGATGCAGCAGCCAGCCGCAGGCGCCGGATCGCTGGCAGCGCTGGGTCTGCGACAGCCAGGCCGAGCTGCAATGGCGTTTCGCCAATGGCGACTACGATCAGGTGGACCTGCGCCTGGGCGGCGACGATATCGTCTACCGCCTGAGCCAGGAGCCGGCGGCCTCGGGCGCCCTGTACAGCGACGGCCGGCTGTCCTTCCACAGCAAGGGCGAGGAAGGCCTGGTCTACTGGACCGAGACGGACGATCTGATCGGCCGCGGCTGCAAGGCACCGTAAAAGTGGCCCGGATGCAATTCGGGAGCGCCGGCCCGGCATGTTCCGGGCCAGAGATTGCAAGGCCTCGCCAGGTGCGAGGATCGGAATGAGGGCGACCCCTCATCCCGCGAAACTTGAACAACGCCGGCCCCTGCGGCAGGCTTGCACGATTAACGACCTCCAAACCGGGAGACAGTAACACCATGGCACTTATCAGCATGCGCCAGATGCTCGACCACGCCGCCGAATTCGGCTACGGCGTGCCGGCCTTCAACGTCAACAACCTCGAGCAGATGCGCGCCATCATGGAAGCCGCCGACAAGACCGATTCGCCGGTCATCGTCCAGGCCTCCGCTGGTGCCCGCAAGTACGCCGGTGCGCCCTTCCTGCGCCACCTGATCCTCGCCGCCATCGAAGAATTCCCACATATCCCGGTGTGCATGCACCAGGACCACGGCACCAGCCCGGACGTGTGCCAGCGCTCGATCCAGCTGGGTTTCAGCTCGGTGATGATGGACGGCTCGCTCAAGGAAGACGGCAAGACCCCGGCCGACTACGACTACAACGTGCGCGTCACCCAGCAGACCGTGGCCTTCGCCCATGCCTGCGGCGTGTCCGTGGAAGGCGAGCTGGGCTGCCTGGGCAGCCTGGAAACCGGCATGGCCGGCGAGGAAGACGGCGTCGGTGCCGAAGGCGTGCTGGACCACAGCCAGCTGCTGACCGACCCGGAAGAGGCCGCCGACTTCGTCAAGCGCACTCAGGTCGATGCCCTGGCCATCGCCATCGGCACCAGCCACGGCGCCTACAAGTTCACCAAGCCGCCGACCGGCGACGTGCTGTCGATCGAGCGCATCAAGGAAATCCATAAGCGCATCCCCAACACCCACCTGGTGATGCACGGCTCCTCCTCCGTGCCGCAGGAATGGCTGAAGGTGATCAACGAATTCGGCGGCGACATCAAGGAAACCTACGGCGTGCCGGTCGAGGAAATCGTCGAAGGCATCAAGCACGGCGTGCGCAAGGTCAACATCGACACCGACCTGCGCCTGGCCTCCACCGGCGCCATCCGCCGCATGATGGCCGAGCACCCGAGCGAGTTCGACCCGCGCAAGTTCTTCGCCAAGACCATCGAGGCCATGCGCGACATCTGCATCGCCCGCTACGAAGCCTTCGGCACCGCCGGCAATGCCTCCAAGATCAAGCCGATCTCCCTGGAAGGCATGTACAAGCGCTATGCCAGCGGCGAGCTGGCCGCCAAGGTCAACTGACGCCGACGCGACCGCCCGCGCGGCTCGCTCAAACAAACGCCGCGGCTCCTTATGGGGGCGCGGCGTTTTTTTGTCCGGCGCGCGGCGGCCATGCGAAATTCGGCATCCGCGGCGCCTCGCTGCAGCGCGCGGTGCGCCGAGGCTTTTCGTCGGCTGGATAAAATGCAGCAGGATCAAGGGCTTGTGCACAAATGCCGGGGATGGATCTGTGGATAAGCCGGGGGCGAAAGGCGCCGCGCCAGGGTTGGCGCGGCTTGGCGGCGGTTGGCTGTTTTCTGTTCAGCCGACTGGATTGGGCGCTTGGTGCGCGCGCCGCCCCGGGGTTGTCAATGCCCCGGAGAGTGCACGCCCTCGCTTCAGGTGCTCGGGCGTTTGCGCAGGTTCAGCCAGATATCCAGGCTGTAGACCGCCAGGCCCGCCCAGATGCAGGCGAAGGCCAGCAGGGTGCTGGGGGCGAAGTGCTCGTCGAACAACAGGATCGCCTGCAGCAGCACCAAAGTCGGCGCGATGTACTGCAGAAAGCCCAGGGTGGTGTAGGGCAGATGGCGCGCCGCGGCGTTGAAACACACCAGCGGCACCAGGGTGATGGGCCCGGCCGCCGCCAGCCACAGCGCCTCGCTACTCGTCCAGAAGCTCGCCTGGCTGCTCGCCGCCGCCGGGTGCAGAACCAGCCAGATCAGCGCCACCGGCAGCAGCAGCCAGGTTTCCACCACCAGGCCGGGCAGGGCGGCCACCGGCGCCTGCTTGCGGATCAGCCCGTAGAAGCCGAAGGTCAGCGCCAGCACCAGCGACACCCAGGGCAGGCTGCCTACCTGCCAGACCTGCTGCAGCACGCCCAGCGTGGCCAGGGCCACCGCCAGCCACTGCAGGTGGCGCAGGCGCTCGCCGAGAATCAGCAGGCCGAGCAGCACGTTGATCAGCGGGTTGATGTAGTAGCCCAGGCTGGCTTCGATCATTTGCCCGTTGTTCACCGCCCACACGTAGACCAGCCAGTTGGTCGCGATCAGCAGGCCGCAGCCGGCCAGCACCGCCAGGCGCCTGGGGTTGTCGCGCAGCTCGCGCCACCAGCCGGGATGTTTCCACACGAGCAGCAGCAGGCCGCCGCACAGCGCCGACCAGAGCACCCGATGGACGATGATCTCCAGCGCCGGCACGTTCTGCACGGCCTTGAAATAGAGCGGGAACAGACCCCAGATGATGTAGGCGGTAAGGCCGAGGAGATACCCGCGTCGCGGGTTGGCGGTGGCCATCGGAAATCCTTGATTAGGCAGCTAACGGTAACCGCGAAATTCTAGTCCCCGGGCGCCGGGCTTGTCTGGTCGTTCAGGTTTGCTCCGTGGCAGGGCGCCGGGAAAGTCGTAAGGCAAACTTTACGCGCCGCAGGCAACTGTACCGGTCGCGGCCTGCTAGTGGGCAAGGGTTTGTCGCGCACCTCTGTAGGCGCCGGCTTGCCGGCGATGGAGTGCCAAGCCGATCGCCGGGGCATGCCTCAGAACAGCCGCAGCGGTTCCTCGTCCAGCGCCGCCAACTGTTCGCGCAGCGACAGGATCTGGTCGCCCCAGTAGCGTTCGCCGGCGAACCAGGGGAAGGCCAGGGGAAAGGCCGGGTCGTCCCAGCGCCGGGCGATCCAGGCACTGTGATGCATCAGGCGCAGCGCGCGCAGGCCTTCGATCAGCGGTAGCTCGCGAGCGGCGAAGTCATGGAACTCCCGATAGCCGTCGACCAGTTCGGCGAGCTGGCCGAGGCGCTCGTGGCGCTCGCCGGCCAGCATCATCCACAGATCCTGCACCGCCGGCCCCATGCGGCAGTCGTCGAGATCGACCATGTGGAAGGTTTCGTCGCGGTATAGCAGATTGCCCGGGTGGCAGTCGCCGTGCAGGCGGATCGGTTGGTAGCGCACCTCGGCGAACAGCCGATCGAGGCGGGCGAGCAGGTCGCGCGCCACCGATTCGTAGGCCGGCAGCAGGCTGCGCGGGACGAAACCGCCTTCGAGCAGGCTGGCCAGCGAGGCGTGGCCGAAGTTGTCCACCGCCAGGGTCTCGCGATGCACGAAGGGGCGGCTGGCGCCGATCGCATGCATCCGGCCGAGCAGTTGGCCGAGGCGGTACAGCTGATCGAGATTGCCCGGCTCCGGCGCACGCCCGCCGCGGCGGGGGAACAGGGCGAAGCGGAAACCGCCGTGCTCGAACAGCGTCTCGCCGTCGCGCTCGAGCGGCGCCACCACCGGCACCTCGTGTTCGGCCAGCTCGAAGCTGAAACCGTGCTCTTCGCGAATCGCCGCATCGCTCCAGCGGCCCGGCCGGTAGAACTTGGCGATCAGTGGCGTTTCGCCCTCGATGCCCACCTGATAGACGCGATTCTCGTAGCTGTTCAGCGCCAGCACGCGGGCGTCGCTGAGGTAGCCGAGGCTCTCCACGGCATCGAGCACCAGGTCGGGAGTGAGGGTGGAAAAGGGATGGCTCATGAACGGCTCCGCTGGCGTGGGCGCACAGTGTAGCGGGTTCCGCCATCGCCGATCCTGCGGGTTGCGCCCTTGCCCGGTAGCCCGGATGAAATCCGGGGCATGTCGCACGGCCGATGGAACATCCGCGGATCTGAGCCGCGCTGCTGCCGTCAACCGCCCGCTAAACCTGGGTGCCGAGCAGTACCTGGCTGGCGGCGAACTGCGCGCGTACCGGATCGCCCGCGCGCAGGCCCAGCTGCGCCAGGCGCTCGGGCTCGACCAGGGCGCACAGGGTCTGGCCGCTGGCCAGGCCGATACGCACCTCGCTGGGGCCGTCGGGCGCCGCCAGGATCTGCTCGATCCAGCCTTCCAGGGCATTGCGCGAGGCATCAATCGTGTCGGACAAGGGCTGCAGCTCCAGCCAGCCGGCCTTGATCAGCGCCACCACGCCCGCGCCCGGACCCAGCTCGAGTTTCTCCGTGCTGTCGCGGGTGATCTGCGCGCGGATCAGCGCGCCGCCCGGCAGCTCCACTTCGACCAGGTCGTTGCGGCCCTGTGGCTGGATCGACCTGACCCGCCCACCCAGCTGGTTGCGCGCGCTGGTGCGCAGCATCAGGCGACCGAGCAGTTGCAGGTCGGCGTCGTCCTCGGCGGCCTGCAGCAGCTGCGCCTGCATGGCCTGCAGGCGCCGATGCAGCAGCAGCAGGCGCTCGCCGGCGGGGGTCAGACGTGCCCCGCCGCCGCCCTTGCCACCGACGCTGCGGCTGACCAGCGGCTGCTCGGCCAGGTTGTTCAGCTCGTCGATGGCGTCCCAGGCTGCCTTGTAGCTGAGCCCGGCGGCCTTGGCCGCACGGGTGATCGAGCCCTGCGCGGCGATCTGCTCGAGCAGGGCCAGGCGCTGCGGACGGCGGCTGAGGAGTTGGGCAAGCGGGTCGAGCTGGGTCATGGTGCGGGCGGGCAGCGGATGATGAGCGGCACGGTGCGCGAGGCCGACCGGCACGTCAAGTCAGGCGTCGCCCGGGCGCGGGGTGCGCGCCAGGCAGTAGACGTCGACCCGCGCGGCGCCGGCGCGGCGCAGCAGGCGGGCGAGGGTGCCGGCGGTGGCGCCGGTGGTCAGCACGTCGTCGACCAGTGCCAGGTGGCCTCCGCCGACCTCGGCTGCGGGAGCCAGGGCGAATGCCTGGCGCAGGTTGCGCTTGCGCGTGGCGGCATCCAGGCCCTGCTGCGCCGGGGTCTCCATGCGCCGCTCCAGCCAGTCGCCGTGTACCGGCAGCTGCAGGCCGGCGCCGAGCCAGTCGGCGAGCATCTGCGCCTGGTTGAAGCCGCGCCGGCGCTGGCGTCGCCGCGCCAAGGGCACCGGCAGCAGCGCCTGCGGGCGCGGCAGGCCCTCGTCATAGGCGTGCTGCAGGTGCTCGGCCAGCAGCTCGGCGAGCAGGCGGCCATGCGGCCACTGGCCCTGGTGCTTGAAGCGGGTGATCAGGTTGTCGACCGGGAAGGTGTAGCGCCAGGGCGCTTCCACGCGGGCAAAGCTCGGCGGCTTGTTCTGGCAGGCGCCACAGATCAGGCCATGGGCTGGCAGCGGTACTGCGCAGACCCGGCAGTGCGGTCCGAGCCAAGGGAGTTCGGTTTCGCAGGCGCTGCAGATGGCGTGCCGGGGATTGTCCGCGGGCTCGTCGCAGAGTTGGCACTGGCGGTGCGGCCGCAGCCAGGCGGGGCGTTTGAGGAACATGGCGGCTCGTCCTTGAGCGAAAGCCCTGAGCCTAGCCCGGGCTCAGCGGATCAGCCAGCCCATCACCACCAGGCCGAGCAGCAGCCAGATCAGCCCGCCGATGATGGAGCGGCGCAGCAGGGCGCGCACGCCCTTGTAGAGAAACAGCAGACCGATGACCAGCAGGATCAGGCTGAAGATTGATACGTCCATGCCGATGGCACGGGCCAGGCCCTGGAGGAATGCGTCGATGGCATCGGCCACAGCGCCCAGGGCGCCGGACAGCATGTCGACGACGAAGCGGATGGCGCGGCCCAGGGCATGGCCAAGCCCTTCGAAAAAACCTTCTACCTGCATGCAAGGGTCCTGTTGGGGGAATAGGCGGTTGGCAAGATGCCATGATGGAAGTTCGGGCTGGTTGATAAATGATCAGATGTTGACTCGTGTCTTTTTCCGGGTTGACAGCATCCAACCGGCACATATGATGGCCTGAGCCTGAACGCCCCAAGCGGGCCCGACAACAGACGTCGACAAGCGTCGAAGGATTCCTCGATGAGTGCAACCGCAGCAACCCCCACCCGCCACGACTGGTCGCTGGCCGAAGTCCGCGCGCTGTTCGAACAGCCGTTCAACGACCTGCTGTTCCAGGCGCAGACGGTGCACCGCGCGCACTTCGATGCCAATCGCGTGCAGGTTTCCACGCTGCTGTCGATCAAGACCGGCGCCTGCCCGGAAGACTGCAAGTACTGCCCGCAGTCCGGCCACTACAACACTGGCCTGGACAAGGAAAAACTGATGGAGGTGCAGAAGGTGCTGGAGGCCGCCGCCGAGGCCAAGGCCATCGGCTCCACCCGCTTCTGCATGGGCGCGGCGTGGAAGCACCCGTCCGCCAAGGACATGCCCTACGTGCTGAAGATGGTCGAGGGCGTGAAGGCCCTCGGCCTGGAGACCTGCATGACCCTGGGCAAGCTGGACAAGGAACAGACCCTGGCCCTGGCCGCCGCGGGCCTGGACTACTACAACCACAACCTGGACACCTCGCCGGAGTTCTACGGCAACATCATCACCACCCGCACCTACGCCGAGCGCCTGGAAACCCTGGCCCACGTGCGCGAGGCGGGGATGAAGATCTGCTCCGGCGGCATCCTCGGCATGGGCGAGTCGCTCGACGACCGCGCAGGACTCCTGATCCAGCTGGCCAACCTGCCGGAGCACCCGGAGAGCGTGCCGATCAACATGCTGGTGAAGGTCAAGGGCACCCCCCTGGCCGAGGAGAAGGACGTCGATCCGTTCGATTTCATCCGCATGCTGGCCGTGGCGCGGATCATGATGCCCAAGTCGCACGTGCGCCTGTCCGCCGGCCGCGAGGCGATGAACGAGCAGATGCAGGCCCTGGCCTTTATGGCCGGCGCCAACTCGATCTTCTACGGCGAGAAGCTGCTGACCACCGGCAACCCGCAGGCGGACAAGGACATGCAGCTGTTCGCCCGTCTCGGTATCAAGCCGGAGGAGCGCGAGGAACACGCCGACGAAGTGCACCAGGCCGCCATCGAGCAGGCCCTGGTCGAGCAGCGCGACTCCAAGCTGTTCTATAACGCCGCCTCGGCCTAAACCGCTGTTTGTGTAGGAGCCGGCTTGCTGGCGATTGCCGTTGATCGCCGAGAGGTCGGAGCGCGGCAAGCCGGCTCCTACAGGGTATGCCTATGTCTTTCGATCTTGCCTCCCGCCTCGCCGAGCGCCAGGCCGCCGATCTGTTTCGCCAGCGGCCCCTGCTGGAGAGTCCGCAGGCACCCGAGGTGCTGGTCGATGGCCAGCGCCTGCTGGCCTTTTGCTCCAACGACTACCTCGGCCTGGCCAATCATCCCGAAGTGATCCGCGCCCTGCAGCAGGGCGCGCAGAAGTGGGGCGTCGGTGGCGGCGCCTCGCACCTGGTGATCGGCCACAGCACGCCGCACCACGAGCTGGAGGAGACGCTGGCCGAGTTCACCGGGCGGCCGCGCGCGCTGTTGTTCTCCACCGGCTACATGGCCAATCTCGCCGCCGTCACCGCACTGGTCGGGCAGGGCGACAGCGTGCTGGAGGACCGCCTCAACCACGCCTCGCTGCTGGATGCCGGCCTGCTGTCGGGGGCGCGCTTCTCGCGCTATCTGCACAACGATGCGGTGAGCCTGGCCAATCGCCTGCGCAAGGCCGGCGGCAACTGCCTGGTGGTGACCGATGGCGTGTTCAGCATGGACGGCGACCTGGCCGATCTGCCGGCGCTGTGCGCCGAGGCGCGACTCAAGGACGCCTGGGTGATGGTCGACGACGCCCATGGCTTTGGCCCGCTGGGTGCCACCGGCGGCGGCATCGTCGAACACTTCGGCCTGGGCCTGGACGAGGTGCAGGTGCTGGTCGGCACCCTGGGCAAGGCGTTTGGCACGGCGGGCGCCTTCGTCGCCGGCAGCGAGGAGCTGATCGAGACCCTGATCCAGTTCGCCCGCCCCTATATCTACACCACCAGCCAGCCGCCGGCAGTGGCCTGCGCCACCCTGAAAAGCCTGCAGCTGCTGCGTAGCGAAGGCTGGCGCCGCGAGCATCTGAACAAGCTGATCGCGCGCTTCCGTGCCGGCGCCGCCGAGATCGGCCTGAGCCTGATGGATAGCCCGACGCCGATCCAACCGATCCTGGTCGGCGACAGCGCGCGCGCCCTGCGGCTGTCGGCGCTGCTCAAGGAGCGCGGCCTGCTGGTCGGCGCCATCCGCCCGCCCACCGTGCCGGTCGGCAGCGCGCGGCTGCGCGTGACCCTGTCGGCGGCGCACAGCGAGGCGCAGCTGGAACTGCTGCTCGAGGCGCTGGCCGAGTGCTGGCCGCAGGTGCGTGGCGATGACTGAACGACTGATCCTGCTGCCCGGCTGGGGCCTGGATGGCGCCGTGCTGCAGCCGCTGGCCGAGGCCCTGGGCGGCGAATTGCAGGTGCAGATCGCCGCATTGCCGGTGCTGACGTCGGCCGCTCCCTCCGATTGGCTGGACGAGCTGGACGCGCGACTGCCGGATGATTGTTGGCTGGTTGGCTGGTCGCTCGGCGGCATGCTCGCCACCGCGCTGGCGGCGCGCCGCGGCGCGCGCTGCCGGGGGCTTATCGGCCTGGCCAGCAACGCACGCTTCGTCGCGAGCGACGCCTGGCCGCAGGCGATGCCAGCCGACACCTATGCGACCTTCTATGAGGGCTGCGCGCACAACGCCGGTGCCACCCTCAAGCGTTTCGCCATGCTCTGCGCCCAGGGCGGCACGGATGCACGCGGCCTGTCGCGCCTGTTGCAGGCCAATCTGCTGGCCAGCGAGCCCTCGCTGCTGTCCGGGCTGCGGGTACTGGCGAGCCTGGACAACCGCGCGGCGCTGGCCGCCTTCGCCGGGCCGCAACTGCACCTGCTGGCCGAGCAGGATGCCCTGGTGCCTGCGGCAGTCGCCGATGATCTGCTGGCCCTGCTGCCAAGCGGCGAGGTGGATGTGGTGGAAGACTGCGGCCACGCCTTCGTCCTGGAACAGCCGCAGGCCCTGGCGGCGCTGCTGCTCGACTTTATCCGCGAGGCCAACGATGACGACGCGTAGGGGCCTGGCTTGCCTCCATGGGATGCCGAGCTCGCGTAGGGTGCGCTGCGCGCACCAGATCCCGGAAACCCAGGATGCGCACGGCTCAACCCAGGGCGGGGGCCGCTTATGAGCGAGCACGCCCAGCCCGGCGGCCTGCCGGACAAGCGCCAGGTCGCGGCCTCCTTTTCCCGGGCGGCGGACAGCTACGACGCGGTGGCCGAGCTGCAGCGCAGCGTCGGCGCGCAGCTGCTCGAACGCCTGCCGGCGTCGCTGCAACCGGCGCGCTGGCTGGATCTGGGCTGCGGCACCGGGTATTTCACCCGCGCGCTGGCCGCACGCTTCGCCCGGAGCGAGGGGCTGGCCGTGGATATCGCCGCGGGCATGCTGCGCCACGCCCGGCCGTTGGGCGGCGCGGCGCACTTCGTCGCCGGCGACGCCGAGGCGCTGCCGCTGCAGGCAGGCAGCGTCGATTTGCTGTTTTCCAGCCTGGCGCTGCAGTGGTGCGCCGATTTCCCGCAGGTGCTCAGCGAGGCGGCGCGGGTGCTGCGCCCAGGCGGCGTGCTGGCCTTTTCCAGCCTGTGCGTCGGTACCCTGCAGGAGCTGCGCGATAGCTGGCAGGCGGTGGACGGCTTCGTCCACGTCAACCGCTTTCGCCGCTTCGAGGACTACCAGCGCCTGTGCGCCGCCAGCGAGCTGCAGCTGCTGAGCCTGCAGCGCCAGGCCGAGGTACTGCATTTCCCCGACCTGCGCAGCCTGACCGCCTCGCTCAAGGACCTCGGCGCGCACAACCTCAACCCGGGGCGCCCGGGCGGGCTGACCGGTCGGGCACGGATCCGCGCGCTGATCGAGGCCTACGAGGCGTTCCGCCGGCCCGAGGGTTTGCCGGCCACCTATCAGGTGGTCTATGGCGTATTGAGCAAACCCCACTAAGGACGTTTCGCGGCGCGGCAGGGCGCGCTCGGATACCGCACAGAGGAAAGCAATATGACTCACGCCTACTTCGTCACCGGAACGGACACGGAAATCGGCAAGACCACCATCGCCGCCGGCTTGCTGCACGCCGCCCGGCTGCGTGGCCTGAGCACCGCGGCGGCCAAGCCGGTGGCCTCCGGCTGCGTGATGAGCGCAGACGGCCTGCGCAACGACGATGCCCTGGCCCTGCTCGGCGAATGCTCGCTGGCGCTGCGCTACGAGGAGGTCAATCCGCTGGCGTTCGCCCCGGCCATCGCCCCGCATCTGGCGGCGCGCGAGGCCGGGGTGTCGCTGGATGTGGCCAGTCTGCTCGGTCCGGTGCGCGCGATCCTGGCCAAGGGCGCGGATTTTTCCCTGGTGGAAGGCGCCGGCGGCTGGCGCGTGCCGCTGGCCGGTGGCGAGAACCTCTCCGATCTGGCCGTGGCCCTGGGCCTGCCGGTGATCCTGGTGGTCGGCGTGCGCCTGGGCTGCATCAACCACGCCGTACTCAGCATGGAGGCCATCGAGCGCGACGGCCTGCGCCTGGCCGGCTGGGTGGCCAATGTCGTCGATGCGCAGACCTCGCGTCTGGAGGAAAACCTCGCCACCCTCGCCGACCGCCTGGCGGCGCCCTGCCTGGGGCGCGTGCCGCGTCTGGCCCAGGCAACCCCGGCGGCGGTGGCGGCGCATCTGGATCTCGATCGGCTGGTGCGCCGGTAATAAGCGGTTGGCCGATCATAGCCTTTTGCCTGTACGGTTTTTAGCCTGTTTCTGCTTCAATACCGGCCACTAGGTTCTAATCGCGCCGGGAGCTGCCGATGGAAATCTCCGCCAATGCATTCAACTCGGGTCTGAGCGGCATTCAGGCCGGGCAGCGGCGTGTCGAACAGGCAGCCAGCGAGATCGCCAGCAACGCGGTCACCCCGCCGCAGGGCCAGACTCCGCAACAGAATCAGGTCGATCCGGCGCCGCAGGCCGCCGAACGGACTCGCCCCGACCTGGCGCAAAGCCTGGTCGGCCTGCGCGTCGGCGAGAACGAGGTGCGCGCCAGCGCCCGAGTGGTGGCAACCGCCGACGAGGTGCTGGGCACCCTGATCGATACCCGCGCCTAGGTAATTCCAGCCCGGCCGCGGATGCGGCCAGCTGCGGGGCAGGAGGGAGCATATGCAGATCGGCAACAGCCTGCCATCGTTCGCCCCCGCGCCGCCCGTCGCGCCGGCCCGGCCACTCTCGGCCGATGTGTCCCCCGATATCGCTCGCGCCGATCAGCCGCCCGCAACCCCGATGCAGGAGGCGCAGGCCGACTCCTCCGCTTCCGGGCGCGAGGAAGCGGATCGCTCGCCCACAGACGGGCGTGCCGGCGAAAGCGCGCCCAGTGCACAGCAGCAACGTCTCGAACAGCTGGAAATCGCCGAGCTGAGCCAACGTGACCGCGAAGTGCGCGCCCACGAGCAGGCCCATGCCGCGGTGGGTGGGCAGTACGCCGGGGCGCCCAGCTACAGCTTCAAGCGTGGCCCGGACGGCCAGCGCTACGCCGTCTCCGGCGAAGTCAGCATCGACACCGCCCCCGTGCCCAACGATCCCGAAGCCACCCTGCGCAAGATGGAGGTCATCCAGCGCGCCGCGCTGGCGCCGGCTGAACCGTCGGCCCAGGACCGGCGCCTGGCCGCTCAGGCCCAGGCGCAGGCGGTTCAGGCGCGGGTGGAACTGGCCGAGCTGCGCCGCGAGGAGGCCGTCGCCGCGGCCGAGGCACGGCAGACGCGCGAAGAGGCCCGACGCGGCGAGGAGCAAGCACCCGCGCGGGAGCGGCAGTCCCGGCCGGCCGCGCCTAGTCTTGATCTGTATCGGCGTCTGGGCGAGTCGCCGACGCCGGACTCGCGCATCGATCTGCTCGCGTAACGGGCCGATTGCCAGCGCTTGACAAGGGGTTGGCGTAAACGTATGTTTCAAACGCCTGTTTGATTGCTTCGGCCGCAGCCTGGTGGCCAGGCAGCCGGGAGTGATCCCGAGAGCGACCGCCAAAGCCGGTCACCCCAACTACTAGGAATCCACCGCAGAGGTTTACCGTTATGCCTGACTACAAGGCCCCCTTGCGTGACATTCGTTTCGTTCGTGACGAGCTGCTGGGCTACGAAGCTCACTACCAGAGCCTGCCAGGTTGCCAGGACGCCACTCCGGACATGGTCAACGCCATCCTCGAGGAAGGCGCCAAGTTCTGCGAGCAGGTGCTGTCGCCGCTGAACCGTGTGGGTGACACCGAAGGCTGCACCTGGAGCGAATCCGGCGTGAAGACCCCGACCGGCTTCAAAGAGGCCTATCAGCAGTTCGTCGAAGGCGGCTGGCCGAGCCTGGCGCATGACGTCGAGCACGGCGGCCAGGGCCTGCCGGAATCCCTTGGCCTGGCCATCAGCGAGATGGTCGGTTCGGCCAACTGGTCCTGGGGCATGTACCCCGGCCTGTCCCACGGTGCGATGAACACCCTGAGCGCCCACGGCACCGACGAGCAGAAGCACACCTACCTGACCAAGCTGGTGTCCGGCGAGTGGACCGGCACCATGTGCCTGACCGAGCCGCATTGCGGCACCGACCTGGGCATGCTGCGCACCAAGGCCGAACCGCAGGCCGACGGCAGCTACAAGGTCACCGGCACCAAGATCTTCATCTCCGCTGGTGAGCACGACATGGCCGACAACATCGTCCATATCGTCCTGGCCCGCCTGCCCGATGCGCCGGCCGGTACCAAGGGTATCTCGCTGTTCATCGTGCCGAAGTTCCTGCCCAATGCCGAAGGCGGCGTAGGCGAGCGCAACGCCGTTTCCTGTGGCTCGATCGAGCACAAGATGGGCATCCACGGCAACGCCACCTGCGTGATGAACTTCGATGGCGCCACCGGCTTCCTGATCGGCCCGGCCAACAAGGGCCTGAACTGCATGTTCACCTTCATGAACACCGCTCGTCTGGGTACCGCGCTGCAAGGCCTTGCCCACGCCGAAGTCGGCTTCCAGGGTGGCATCAAGTACGCTCGCGAGCGTCTGCAGATGCGTTCGTTGACTGGCCCGAAAGCGCCGGAAAAAGCCGCTGACCCGATCATCGTGCATCCGGACGTGCGTCGCATGCTGCTGACTATGAAGGCCTTCGCCGAAGGCAATCGCGCCATGGTCTACTTCACCGCCAAGCAGGTCGACATCGTTCAGCACAGCCAGAACGAAGAAGAGAAGAAAGCCGCCGACGAACTGCTGGCTTTCCTGACTCCGATCGCCAAGGCCTTCATGACCGAAGTGGGCTTCGAGGCCGCTTCCCACGGCATGCAGATCTACGGTGGCCACGGCTTCATCAGCGAGTGGGGCATGGAGCAGAACCTGCGTGACTGCCGCATCTCGATGATGTACGAAGGCACCACCGGCGTGCAGGCGCTCGACCTGCTGGGCCGCAAGGTGCTGATGACCCAGGGCGGTGCGCTGAAGAACTTCACCAAGATCGTGCACAAGTTCTGCCAGGCCAACGAAGCCAACGACGCCGTCAAGGAGTTCGTCGAGCCGCTGGCCAAGCTGAACAAGGAGTGGGGCGACCTCACCATGAAGATCGGCATGGCGGCGATGAAGGATCGCGAGGAAGTCGGTGCCGCTTCGGTGGACTACCTGATGTACTCCGGCTACGCCTGCCTGGCCTACTTCTGGGCCGACATGGCGCGCCTGGCTGCCGAGAAGCTGGCTGCCGGTACTGACGACGAGGCTTTCTACAAGGCCAAGCTGCAGACCGCGCGCTTCTACTTTGCGCGCATCCTGCCGCGTACCCGCGCGCACGTCGAAGCCATGCTGTCCGGCGCCGGCAACCTGATGGAGATGGACGAAGAGCACTTCGCCCTCGGTTTCTAAGCCGCGCCGTCAGTTGAAAGCCGCTGCCCTGCGAGGGGCAGCGGCTTTTTTCGTTGGCAGGCTGTCGCAACCATTGGCTGGCCACCAGGCAGCACCCGCGAACCCCGCGGAGGAGCCTTGCCTCGCGGCGAAACGATCGCAGCGATTGCACAGGGCCGGCGCTGTGCACGGCATTCGCCGCGGGGCGCGGCTGCTACGAAAGCATCACCATCCGGAACCGGGCAGCGCTTTTCTATTGCTCATCCGGGGCTTGCCTGGCGGGTGCAAATGGCCATCATGGCCTAGTCTATGTGGGATGGATGTTTCGCTGCGTCCGACCCTCGTCACCTGCCCCCAGGAGCTCGCCTTGATTCGTCAGGCCGCGCTGCGTATCGGTCACTTCCTGCCGCCGTTGCTGCTGCTCGGTGGCGGCATGCTGGTCGGCGGTGTGGGGCAGCTCAGCGAGTTCTTCGTCTCGCTGTTCAACGTGCTGCCGACCCTGTTGCTGCTGCTCGGCGGCGTCTTTTGCCTGGGTTACGGTCGCCAGCGCGAGCTGTTTTTGCTGCTGGTGGTGTACATCGCCTACTTTCTGCTGGACACCCAGATCGATCACTTCCGCGACCACGGTCAGGTGCGCGAGGACGCGGTGCTGGTGTTCCACCTGGTCTGCCTGCTCCTGCCGCTGCTGTTCGCCGTCTACGGCAGCTGGGAGGAGCGTTCGCACCTGGCTCAGGATTTGCTCGCCCGCGGCGCCGTACTGCTGGTGGCGAGCGCGCTGGTGTTCGGCCTGGCGCGCCGTTATCCGCAGGGCATGGCCGAATGGCTGGCGGCGATCCACTGGCCCGGCCTGCACGCCAGCTGGATGAACCTCGCGCAGCTGGCCTATCCACTGTTCCTGCTGGCCATCGTCGCCCTCCTGGTGCAATACCTGTATCGACCGCGGCCGTTGCATGCGGCGCAGCTCGTCGCCTTGCTCGGCCTGCTGTGGATGCTGCCGCTGGTATTCATCCTGCCCCATGTGCTGCAGGTGATGAGCAGCCTGGCGATGCTCATGCTGGTTGCCGCGGTGGCTCACGAGGCCTATCAGATGGCCTTTCGCGACGATCTCACCGGCTTGCCGGGACGCCGGGCGCTGAATGAGCGGCTGCACCGACTCGGCAGCCACTACGTGATCGCCATGGTCGATATCGACCATTTCAAGAAGTTCAACGACACCCACGGCCACGACGTCGGCGACCAGGTGCTGCGCCTGGTCGCCAGCCAGCTGTGCCGGGTCGGTGGCGGCGGCAAGGCCTATCGCTACGGCGGTGAAGAATTCACCCTGCTGTTTCCCGGCAAGAGCCTCGAACAGTGCCAGCCCTATCTCGAGGCAGTGCGCCAGGCCATCGAACACTACCCGTTGCAGCTGCGCGACAAGAACAGCCGGCCGCGCGACGATCGCCTGGGTAGGCAGCGTCGAGCCGACAAGGGCGCGGGCGAAGCGTCGGTAACCGTCAGCATGGGGGTGGCCGAGCGCCAGGCCGTCCAGCGTAGCGCCGAGGCCGTGATCAAGGCTGCGGACCAGGCGCTCTACAGTGCCAAGGGCGCTGGGCGCAACTGCATCCGCAGCGCCGGCCAGCGCCGCGGCGCCGTCAGGCTGGTTGCCGGGCGCGAATAGTCGTGCCGGCAGACGAGCGGTAATGCCCGTGGTTGGCGGGTTTTCGCTGGCCTTCGCCAATCAGATGGTTAATGACTTTTAGTGAATAAGCGGTCACAACACGACCCTATGTGTCTATAAAGTTGTTCAAGTAAACTCGGAATCCTCACGTAACTCCGTTTTCCGAGGATGTGCCATGGCCGATTACCAAGCCCCCCTGCGCGACATGCGCTTCGTGCTCAATGAAGTCTTCGAAGTCTCCAAGCTCTGGGCCGAGCTGCCGGCCCTGGCCGAGGTGGTCGATGCCGATACCGCCAGCGCCATCCTCGAAGAAGCCGGCAAGGTCACCGCCGGCAGCATCGCGCCACTGAACCGCAGCGGTGACGAGGAAGGCTGCAGCTGGACCGCCGGCGCGGTGAAGACCCCGGCCGGCTTCCCCGAGGCCTACCGCACCTACGCCGAAGGCGGCTGGGTCGGCGTCGGCGGCTCGCCGGAGTTCGGCGGCATGGGCATGCCCAAGGTGATCGGCGCTCAGGTCGAGGAGATGGTCAACTCGGCCAATCTGTCCTTCGGCCTGTACCCGATGCTGACCGCCGGCGCCTGCCTGTCGATCCTCAACCACGCCAGCGAAGAGCTGAAGCAGCAGTACCTGCCGAACATGTACGCCGGCGTCTGGGCCGGCTCCATGTGCCTGACCGAGCCGCACGCCGGCACCGATCTCGGCATCATCCGCACCCGCGCCGAGCCGCAGGCCGATGGCAGCTACAAGATCAGCGGCACCAAGATCTTCATCACCGGTGGCGAGCACGACCTGACCGAGAACATCATCCACCTGGTGCTGGCCAAGCTGCCGGACGCGCCGGCTGGCCCGAAAGGCATCTCGCTGTTCCTGGTGCCCAAGGTGATGGTGGGTGCCGACGGTTCGCTGGGCGCGAAGAACTCGCTGGGCTGCGGCTCGATCGAGCACAAGATGGGCATCAAGGCCTCCGCCACCTGCGTGATGAACTTCGACGGCGCCACCGGTTATCTGGTCGGCGAAGTGAACAAGGGCCTGGCGGCCATGTTCACCATGATGAACTACGAGCGCCTGGGCGTCGGCATCCAGGGCCTGGCCCTGGGCGAGCGCAGCTACCAGAACGCGGTGGAGTACGCCCGCGAGCGTATCCAGAGCCGTGCTCCGACCGGCCCCGTGGCCCAGGACAAAGCCGCCGACCCGATCATCGTGCATCCGGACGTGCGCCGCATGCTGCTGACCATGAAGGCGCTGAACGAGGGCGGCCGCGCCTTCTCCAGCTACGTCGCCATGCAACTGGACACCGCCAAGTACAGCCAGGACGCCGCCGTGGCCAAGCGCGCCGAGGAACTGGTGGCGCTGCTGACCCCGGTGGCCAAGGCCTTCCTTACCGACATGGGCCTGGAAACCACGGTGCACGGCCAGCAGATCTTCGGCGGCCACGGCTTCATCCGCGAGTGGGGCCAGGAGCAACTGGTGCGCGACTGCCGCATCACCCAGATTTACGAAGGCACCAACGGCATCCAGTCGCTGGACCTGATGGGGCGCAAGATCGTCGGCAGCGGCGGCAGCTATTACAAGCACCTGGCCGACGAGATCAAGGCCTTCGTCGCCGGCGCCGATGCCTCGCTGGCCGAGTTCACCCAGCCGCTGGCCGCGGCGGTGGCCAACCTCGACGAGCTGACCGCCTGGGTGCTGGACCGCGGCAAGGGCAACCCCAACGAGATCGGCGCCGCCTCGGTGGAGTACCTGCAGGTGTTCGGCTACACCGCCTATGCCTATATGTGGGCCTTGATGGCGCGGGCCGCGCTGGGCAAGGAAGGCCAGGACGAGTTCTACGCCAGCAAGCTGGGCACCGCGCGCTTCTACTTCGCCCGCCTGCTGCCGCGCATCCACTCGCTCACCGCCTCGGTCAAGGCCGGTAGCGAGAGCCTGTACCTGCTCGACGCCGCGCAGTTCTAAGAACCTATCCACGATCTGCTGCGCGTCGGCCCTACTGCGTTTAAAACAGGCTCGGAATGCTCATGTACAAAAGTACAGTCGCCCGCGACTCCGACCGTTCCTCGCCTGTTTTTGCCTTGTAGTGCTCTAGCTCGCGAGATCGTGCACAGGTTCTACGCTCGAGCAACACCCGCAAGCCCCGGCCCCAGTGCCGGGGCTTTTGCGTTTTCGCCCCCTGGTGCGCCGCGCACACCAGGCCCATCGCCAATTTGTCGCTGCTAACGCTAAAAATCCTATGCCCCCCGGCGGCTGCCCCGCAGGCCGCGGGCTTGGCGTGCCTGCAGCTTTTTCCTCGCCAGCGACGACAAAAAACATAATTTCGCGAATCCCTCGCGCTGCACAGAATGCGGCCAACACCCAGCGGCCAGCCGCGACAGCACAACAACAACGATCAGCGTCCGAGGAACCCTGCCATGACCGACCTGAATCAAACCGCCTTTCAGCCCTATCGGGATGCGGCAGCCGTGCCCACGGCAATCGACACCCTGGTGGTCGGCGCCGGCCAGGCCGGTGTGGCCGTCAGCGAGCACCTGAGCAAGCTCGGCGTGCCGCACCTAGTGCTGGAGAAGAACCGCATCGCCGAAGCCTGGCGCAGCGGGCGCTGGGATTCGCTGGTGGCCAACGGTCCGGCCTGGCACGACCGTTTCCCCGGCCGGGAATTCGACCTCGACCCCGACGCCTTCGCCGCCAAGGATCAGGTGGCGGACTACTTCGAGGCCTACGCCCGCCAGTTCGACGCGCCGATCCGCACCGGCGTGGAGGTGCGGCGCGTGCGGCGCAACCCCGACCGCGCCGGCTTCACGGTGGAGACCTCCGCCGGCGTGATCCAGGCCAACCGCGTGGTCTCCGCCACCGGCCCCTTCCAGCGCCCGGTGATCCCGGCTATCGCGCCCAAGGACGAATCGCTCTACCAGATCCACTCGGCCGCCTACCGCAACCCTGGCCAGCTGCCGGAGGGCGGCGTGCTGGTGGTCGGCGCCGGCTCCTCGGGGGTGCAGATCGCCGACGAGCTGATGCGCGCCGGGCGCCGCGTCTACCTCTCGGTGGGCCCGCACGACCGGCCGCCGCGCAGCTACCGCAACCGCGACTTCTGCTGGTGGCTGGGCGTGCTCGGCCTGTGGGACGCCGAGGCCGCGCAGCCGGGCAAGGAGCACGTGACCATCGCCGTCAGCGGCGCGCGCGGCGGCGA
This sequence comes from Pseudomonas sp. SP16.1, assembly GCF_052682975.1. Taxonomy (NCBI): domain Bacteria; kingdom Pseudomonadati; phylum Pseudomonadota; class Gammaproteobacteria; order Pseudomonadales; family Pseudomonadaceae; genus Pseudomonas; species Pseudomonas sp. SP16.1. The sequence continues at coordinate 3,985,401 of NZ_JBQYFZ010000001.1, read as the reverse complement.
GACCATCGATTTTCGCCGCCTGGCTCAGCAGGGCATGACCCTGGTCGGCCTGACCCAGGCGTTCGACGGCGGCCTGGTGCGCTTCCAGGACGACCTGGCGGACAACCTAGCGCGCGGCGACGAGAACTACCTGGCGCTGCTCGATGCCGCCGACGCCTATATCGCCCGCAACGGCCTCGACCTGCCGGAGGAGCCCGAGGCGCGCCGGATCTACCCGGACGCCGAGTGCATCCGCCAGCCGATTCGCGAACTCGACCTGGCCGCCGCCGGCATCGCTTCGATCATCTGGGCCACCGGCTACGCCGTGGATTTCAGCTGGCTGCAGGTCGACGCCTTCGACGCGGCGGGCAAGCCGCGGCACCAGCGCGGCGTGTCCAGCGAACCCGGGGTGTACTTCGTCGGCCTGCCCTGGCTGTCGCGCCGCGGCTCCACCTTTATCTGGGGCGTGTGGCACGACGCCAAGCACATCGCCGATCACATCGCCACGCAGCGCAAGTACGCCGAGTACCGCGACCCCGCGCAGCGTCAAGCCTGCACCGTCCAACAAGCCGCCTCCTGGGAGTAAGTCGATGCCTACCCATACCCGCATCCGCATGTTCAACACCAAAGACACCTACCCGAACCAGAGCCTGGACAACGACCTGTGCCAGGCGGTGCGCGCCGGCAACACCGTGTACGTGCGCGGCCAGGTCGGCACCGACTTCGAGGGCCGTCTGGTCGGCCTCGGCGACGCCCGCGCGCAGACCGAGCAGGCGATGAAGAACGTCAAGCAGCTGCTGGAAGAGGCCGGCAGCGACCTGTCGCACATCGTCAAGACCACCACCTACCTGATCGACCCGCGCTACCGCGAGGCGGTCTACCAGGAGGTCGGCAAGTGGCTCAAGGGCGTGTTCCCGATCTCCACCGGCCTGGTGGTCTCGGCCCTCGGCCAGCCACAGTGGCTGATGGAGATCGACGTGATCGCGGTGATCCCGGACGACTGGCAACGCTAAGGAGCCGCCCATGACCTTTTCCATCGTCGGCCGCTGCAGTGACACCGGCCAGCTGGGCATCGCCATCAGCTCCTCGAGCATCGCCGTCGGCGCGCGTTGCCCCTGGCTGCGCGCCGGGGTCGGCGCGGTGGCCTCGCAGAACGTCACCCTGCCGGCCCTCGGCCCGCAGATCCTCGATTTGCTCGAGGCCGGCCAAGAGCCCGCCGCGGCGCTGGACCAGGCCCTGGCCCGCAACGGCTACAGCCAGTACCGCCAGGTCGCGGTGCTCGACGGCCAGGGCCGCAGCGCGCTGTTTTCCGGCAGCCAGGCGCTCGGCGTGCATAACGTCCTGGCCGGCGAACAATGCGTGGCCGCCGGCAACCTGCTGGCCTCCGCAGCGGTGATCGAGGCGCTGGTCAGCGCCTTCGAACAGAGCCCGGGGCAACTGGCCGAGCGCCTGCTGGCGGCGATGCGGGCGGCCATGGCCGCCGGCGGCGAAGCCGGGCCGGTGCACTCGGCGGCGCTCAAGGTGGTCGGCGACCTGACCTGGCCGATGGTCGACCTGCGCGTCGACTGGGCCGAGCAGGACCCCATCGGCGAGCTGGACCAGCTCTGGCAGGCCTATGCCCCGCAGATGCAGGACTACCTGACCCGCGCCCTCGACCCCACCGCCGCGCCCAGCTATGGCGTGCCGGGGGACGAGTGACGGCGCTGCCGCCCCCAGGGTGCGCCGCGCGCACCCATGACCCCGACCACGGAGACCGCGCCATGCCCAGCAGCCGCGACCTGCTCGCCGACCTGATCGCCTTCGACACCACCAGTCGCAAGTCCAACCTGGAGCTGATCGATTACGTCCGCGACTACCTGGCCGGCCTCGGCGTCGTCTGCGAGCTGGACCATAACGCCGAGCGCAGCAAGGCCAACCTGCATGCGCGCATTGGCCCGGCCGGCGCCGGCGGGGTGATGCTCTCCGGCCACAGCGACGTGGTGCCGGTGGACGGCCAGGCCTGGAGCGTGCCGGCCTTCGAGCTTACCGAGCGCGACGGCCTGCTGTACGGCCGCGGCACGACGGACATGAAGGGCTTTATCGCCTCCGTGCTGGCCGGCGTTCCGCGCTTTCTGGAACAACCACTGCGCCTGCCGCTGCATATCGCCATCTCCTACGACGAGGAGGTCGGCTGCCTCGGCGTGCGCAGCCTGGTCGAGCGCCTGCGCGCCAGCCCCGAGCGCCCGGCCATCTGCCTGATCGGCGAACCCACCGAGATGCGCCCGGTGCTCGGCCACAAGGGCAAGCTGGCGATGCGCTGCCAGGTGCACGGCGCCGCCTGTCACTCGGCCTACGCGCCGCAGGGGGTCAACGCCATCGAGTACGCCGCCAAGCTGATCGGCAAGCTTGGCGAAATCGGCGCCGCTCTGGCCGCGCCGGGGCGCCGCGACGCGCGTTTCGACCCGCCCTATTCGACGGTACAGACCGGCCTGATCGAGGGCGGCCGGGCGCTGAACATAGTCCCGGCTGACTGCCAGTTCGACTTCGAGGTGCGCGCGCTGCCGGCCGACGATCCGCAGCAGGTGGCGCGTGAGCTGCGCGCCTACGCCGAAACCGAGCTGCTGCCGCAGATGCGCGCGGTGAGCGCGGCCAGCGCCATCGAGTTCCAGGCGCTGTCGGCCTACCCCGGCCTGGCCTGCGACCCGCAGGGCGAAGCCGCCGAGCTGCTGGCGCTGCTCAGCGGTTCGCGGGATTTCAGCACCGTGGCCTTCGGCACCGAGGGCGGGCTGTTCGACGAAGCCGGCATCGCCACGGTGATCTGCGGCCCCGGCAGCATGGAGCAGGGCCATAAACCCGACGAGTTCGTCAGCCTGCAACAGCTGGATGCCTGCGACGCGCTGCTGGCGCGGCTGGCGCGCTGGCTGGCGGCGTGAACATCTGCCGCCAGCCCACTCGCGGACGGGGGGCGTGCCTGCTGCCGGCGCTGTCTCGCAGCCCTCCGGCCCACCGGGGATGGACCTCACTCCAGCCCTCGAGCCCTGCGCATCGCGGCGTGCGCCTGGGGAAAGTACCGCCAGCGCTGTGGCAGCAGCTTCCACAGCGTCCTCACCAGCAGGGCAAAGTCCCGCAGGCGCCGCTGATCTTTCACGCTCCACGCCAGACCCAGGCGCTGGCGCAACTCCACCGGCATGGTGCCCACCGCGAGCCAGCGCGCGCCTCGGTCGAATACCGGTCGTAACACCCACCACAGCGGGCCGCGCATCCAGGTATAGGGGGGCGGCAGCTTCTGCCTGCCGGCAAGAAACCAGCGGGCTACGTCGGTCATTTCCAGTCGCTTGTCCAGCATGCCTCGCCAGTAATCCTTGAACGCCGCGTAATCGGCCGGCACCGTCGTCATCGGCAGGCCATACAGGGCGTACCACTGGATCGATTCCTGATACAGGCGTTCCTGCGTTGCCTCGTCGATGGGCGTGCCGAAGAGCGTCTGCGTGGCGATCTGCCCTTCGAAGAACGTGGCATGGGCCCAGTAGAAGAGTTCCGGGCTAAGCGCGTGATAGCGGCGGCCATGGGCATCCACTCCCTTGATCTGCCGGTGCCAGTCGCGGATCTGCTGGCCCATGGTCGGCGAGTTCTTGCCGCCATAAACCACGGCGAGAATCGGCGGTATGGAACGAAACAGGCGATTCCACGGATTGAGGAACAGGTCGGAGTGCTCCTGTACGCCAGCGGCGAGACTTGGGTGCAGGTTCTGCAGCAGGCCGACGCGGCTGATCAACAGCAGTCCGCGCAGGTCTCCGAAATATCGCCAGGTCAGCGACTCCGGCCCCAGGGGATCTATCTGCTGCTCGGTGGTATTGGAACACAGGGTCTGCATGCTTGGTCGCTCCCGTGCGATTGTGTGCCACCGATGTTAATGCGAGTATTAGCTCGCATTAAATTCGCAAAGGAGTGGTTATGCGCAAGCGCCCTTGCCAGCAGCGTTCGCAACAGATGGTGGATCTCCTCTTGGGGGCCTGTGCTCGGGTGATCGCAGGTCAGGGGCTGGCCAACCTGACCACCAACAGGGTGGCCGCCGAGGCGGGAGTGAGCGTGGGCTCCCTTTACCAGTACTTCGCGAACAAGCAGGAGCTGCTGGAGGCGCTGCTGGAACGCATGACGTTCGAGGTGGCCTGCCTGATCGACGCCCGCATGACGCAGCTGCTGGAAGCCGACGTCAAGGCTGCGGTGAGGATGCTGTTGCGCGAAGTGCTCGCATTCATTCGTGGTGGCGACGGCTGTTACCTGGAGTTGGTACGCCACTGGCAACAGCTTCAGACGCTGCAGGTGATCGATCGTCTGGAGCGTCATCTGTTCGAGGTTTGTCGGCGCTACCTGCTGCGCCATGTCCGCGAGTACCCCATCGAAAACCCAGTGCCGATATTGTTCGTGATCATCAACGGCACCCTGATGACGCTGGTTCGCTATCTGGCGCTGGACAACCCGCCTCTGAGCGAAGAGGAACTGATCGATAGCCTGGCCAATATGCTGGCGGCAGCCTTGGTTTCGGCGACAGACGGCCAGTGCGAGCCGCAAGCGCAGGCCGTTTGACCACTTAGCCCTCGACCCACTCGCAGGCAGGCGTGAGTGATGCAGGCCGGCCGGGTCGCCCCGGCCGGCTGGCTGGCTGGATCAGAGGATGTCGTAGGGGTATTCGATGATCACGCGAACCTGATCGGCATCGCCGTCCCAGCTGTCGTCGCCACCGGAGATGCGGTGGGTCGCCCAGCGCACGCGGGTGGACAGGTTCTTGGCCGGACCTTCCTGCACCACGTACTTGATGTCGACGTCGCGCTCCCAATGCTCTTCGCCGTCGGCGGTGGCGTAGTAGCTGTAGGCGCCGTTGCCCACGTCGCTGCCGTCGATGTCGGTACCCTTGATGTAGCGCACGCCGAAGGTCAGGCCGGGCACGCCGTAGCTGGCGAAGTCCAGGTTGTAGAACGCACCGTAAGACTTTTCGTTCGGGCCGTTGAAGTCCACCAGCTGCGAGGAGTTGGCCAGGTAGATGGAGTCGTGGAAGGTGCCCGGGCCCATGCCCAGGTAATCGAACGGCTGGTCGCCGTCGATCTCCTGGTAAGTCAGTTTGAAGGTGTGGGCGCCGACGGTGTAAGCCGCTGCCAGCGAGTAGGCGAGCGTGTCGATTTCACCCGCCAGCGACTGACCTTTGTCATCCGTCTTATAGACGTTGACGTCGAAGTTCATGCTTTGGGAGTCGCTGATCGGCAAGGTGTAGTTGGTGTTGGCGTAGTACTGGCGCCAGATGTCCTCGTACTCGGAACCGTACAGGGTGACGCTGAGGTTGTCGGTGAGCGAGTAGCTGCCGCCGACGAAGTCCACCGTATCGGTGCTGACGCCGGCATAGGCGGCGTAGAAGTCGTCGTCGCTGTTGGTGCTGTTGAAGTCCTTGGCGGCGGTCAGGTGGGCGGCTTCCAGGCTCAGGCCCTCCAGCTCGCTGCTGCTCAGCCACAGACCGGTGGCGGTGCCCGGCACCAGGCGCGCATCGGCCGGGGCGAATACCGGGTTGTAGGGGCGCAGGTTGTTGCCGTATTTCAGCTCGGTATTGGAGAGGCGCATCTTGACGTTGGCGCCGGCCGAACTGGCGGAGCTCGCGGTGCCGTCACCCTCGGGCACCAGCACCCCGGCGCGGCCCGAATACCCCTGGCCACCGTCCAGCTTGATCGCCGTATAGGCGCTGGCATCGACGCCGAAGCCGACGGTGCCCTGGGTATAGCCGGATTGATAGTCGAGGCGCAGGCCCTGGCCCCATTCGCGGCGATCGACGTCGTCACCGTGGTAGGTGTGGTAGTCGTGATGCCAGTACATGTTGCGGGCGAGGAACTTGAGGCTGCTGTCCTCGACGAAACCCTGGCTGTCGGCCTGGCTGGCGATGGCCAGAGGAGCGCCCGAGGTCGCGGCGATGGCCAGGGCCAGGAGTGATTTTCTGCTGAATGACATTGCTTGCTCTCCGAATCTTATTAGTGTCGTTGGCGGCAGAGAAAGGGGCGTCGCATCCTCCCTTGAACGAGCGAGAGTGTGGGTGGGCCATGGACGCTGGCCGAAAGCAGCGAGCCCCCAGACCCGGCGGGGCCGGGCCTCGGGCGAGATTACGGAGGTCGGCGGATCGCGGATGGACGAGAACGACAGCCAGCGGTCTGAAACCGACTCGAAGCGAAGCGGCGGACGGGCGTGCTAGCAGGCGCCGAGCTGCTATTTTTTACCCACCGCCGGGCGTCGTTCAGCTAGGACTGGCGGACTAGAGCCGCTCGGTTACAGAGGAGGCGGGCATGGACAGATTCAGCGGCGGTTGCCTGTGCGGCGACGTGCGCATCCTGGCCACCGGCCGTCCATACCGGGTCGGCCTGTGCCACTGCCTGGACTGCCGCAAGCACCATGGCGCGCTGTTCTACGCGGCCGCGGTATTCCCCGAGGACGCCGTGACGATCGAGGGCGAAACCCGCGACTACGCCGGCCGCTTCTTCTGCCCCCGCTGCGGTTCCTCGGTTTTCGCCCGCAGCGCCGACGAGATCGAGGTGCACCTGGGCGTCCTCGACCATCCCGACCAGTTGCCGCCGACCTACGAGTGCTGGACCATTCGACGCGAGTCCTGGCTGCCGGCATTTGCGCTGGCCAGGCGCTACCCGCGTGACCGGGAGGCTCGGGGGCGCGAGGAGGAGTAGGGCGACAGCGGGCCGTAAGTCGCGCCCGCCAGCCGATAGCTGCGCGGCTTCGTCCGCCCCACGGTCTATTGGCGCGCCTGCTGCAGGCGGTGCAAGCGCCGCAGGCTGCTGCCGAGGGGCGGCAAAACGTCGGGACGGTAGCGGCCACAACGACTTTTCGCATGGCCCTCGGCGACCGCAGCGTGGTCATGAACGACATTAGAAAAGCTGATCCCAGGCATTAGCCTGAACCCGGTTTACGTAGCGATCATGCGCTGCGCATCATCCTTTAGCTACGCGGTAGGCATAAGAAAAACTACTGTCAAACGCCGCCCGACGGCTCGCGGGAGGCGTGCGTCCGGCCTCGCTGCGAGAGCGACGCGCGATACCGGCCGTCGAGGCGGATAAGGGCGCATTCCGCCCTCGCTTCCTCCAGCCCTGCAGGACAACGGGCTTGTCGGGTCAGAAAGACAAGAACAACAAAATCCACCGAACCATGATGAGGAAAGCCCATGCTCTCCGATAAACACCTGGATGCGCTGATCGAGCAGCGCGGCATCCTCAAGGGTCTGCACCCCACGCTCGGCATCACCGCCATCAGCCTGATCGCGTTCTTCATGCTCTACGCGATTCTGCTCGGCCAGGTGGCCAGCGAGCAGTTCCTCGGCCTCAAGACCTGGATCGAAAGCACCCTCGGCTGGTACTACGTGCTGATGATGTTCCTCGCCTTCGCGGTGTGCCTGTACGTCACTTGCTCCCGGGTCGGGCGGATTCGCCTCGGCCGCGATGATGAGCGGCCGGAGTTCAGCAACTTCGCCTGGTTCTCCATGCTGTTCAGCTGCGGCACCGGGGCGGCGCTGCTGTTCTTCGGCGTATCGGAGCCGATGATCCACTTCGCCAGCGCCTGGAGCGGTGGCAATCCCTTCGTGACGGACGAGATCAAGGCGGCGGTGGCGGCCTTCTTCGTCGCCAAGCAGGCGGCGCTGGCGCAGGGCCTGCTGCCGGGGGATGCGGGCTTCCCGGTGCCCAGCGATCAGGTGGCGCAGGCGGCGGCCAGCGGCATCAAGCTGACGGTGTTCCACTGGGGCACCGTGGCCTGGGCGATGTACGGCCTGGTCGGCGTGTCGCTGGCCTATTTCGCCTTCCGCAAGGGGTTGCCGCTGTCGATCCGCTCGGCGCTGTATCCGCTGATCGGCAACCGCATCTACGGGCCGATCGGCCATACCGTGGACATCCTCACCGTGTTCGGCACCATCTTCGGCATCGCCACCACCCTGGGCCTGGGCGTCGAGCAGATCAGCGTCGGGCTGATTTCCCTGGGGCTGATCGAGGAGAAGTCGCAGTGGGTCACCGTGCTGTCGATTGCCCTGATCACCCTCTCGGCGACGGCCTCGGCCACCAGCGGCGTGGCCCGCGGTATCAAGATGCTGTCGACCGCCAACACCTGGATCTGCATCGCGATCATCAGCTACTTCCTGATCGCCAGCGATGCCAACTACCTGATCGCCAGCACCGTCACGGCCTTCGGTGACTACCTGTCCGATGGCCTGTCGATGAACCTGTGGACCGCGCGCAGCCCCGAGGCTCGGGAGTGGCAGGGCGGCTGGACGATCTTCTACTGGGGTTGGTGGATCGCCTGGGCCGGCTTCGTCGGCATGTTCATCGCGCGCATCTCCCGCGGACGCACCATCCGCGAGTTCATGCTGGGGGTGATGTTCATTCCCTCGCTGATCGCCATCATCTGGTTCGGCGTCCTCGGTTCGGCGGGCATTCACGAGGCGATCTACGGCGCGGACATGAGCATCTACAGCGCCGCCGTGCACGACTGGAACTACGCCGGGGCGTTCTACGCGGTGTTCGATGTGCTGACGCCGGGCGCGATGGCCACCGTGGCCAAGGCGGCGGCGCTGCTCGTGGTGGTGGTGTTCTTCGTCACCTCGGCCGACTCCGGCACCCTGGTGCTGGGCCGCCTGCTGGCCTTCGGCCGCCGCCCGCCGGTGCAGCAGCGCATCATCTGGGGCTCGCTGCTCGGCCTGGTGACGCTGGTGGTGTTGCTGCTCGGCGGCGAGCAGGCGATGAAGTCGCTGCAGGCGGCGTCGATTGCAGGCGCCTTGCCCTTCACCTTCGTCCTGCTGGGCATGATGGTCGGGCTGATCCGCTCGCTGCGCCAGGACGGCGCCAGCATCATCGACAACGAGGAGCACATCCGCCGCATGATCGAGCGGGAGATCGCCGATCTGTCGTAGCGGCGCGTCCTGGCAGGCCGTTGAAAAACGTAGGCGACGACTGCATGGATGCAGGAGGTAGAGCGACGCAGGAAGCCAAAGCCGAGGTGGTTTTTCAACAGCCTGCTAGTAGCGGGCGAAGCGCTGGCGATACTGCCCCGGCGTCAGCGCCGTGAGCTCCTTGAACATGCGGCGCAGGTTGGAGTCGCTGCTGAAGCCCAGCTCGGCGCTGATGCTGGCGAGCGGCGCCGAGGTCAGAATCAGGCGCTCGCTGACCTGGTTCAGTTTGATGCGCCGGGCATAAGTGGCCACGGCCATCCCGGTTTCGCCCAGCACCTTGCGCGCCAGCGAGCGCTCGGACAGGCCCAGCGCGCTTGCCAGCGCGGCGATGCGGATCTGCTCGGCGGGCAGGCGCTCGACCAGGTCGTGCAGCTGGCGCAGCAACCTGCTCGGCTGCTCGATCAGGCTCATCGCCTGGAAGGCGTCGTGGCTCACCGCGGGGCGTGGCAGCACCATCAGCTTGACCAGATCGCGCAGGACGGCGGGGCTGACCTGCTGCTCGATCAGACGCTGGGCGATCGGCAGATAGCCGTTCACCCCGGACGCCGTGGCATTGCCGGCATTGACGATACAACTCTGCTCGCACTGCCAGCGCACCTTCGGCTGGCGCTTGCGCAGGCTGTCGGCCAGCCACCAGGTCACCGTCGCCGGCTGCCCGTCGAGCAGGCCGCTGGCCGCCACCAGGCTGACGCCGACGCAATAGCTCCATACCCGGCTGCGCTTGCCCAGCCGGCCCAGCGCGGCGATCAGGGTGGCGTTGGCGCTCAGCGCCTGTTCCACCTGCTGCGCCGACTCGGCCCAGAAGCCGGGCACCAGGATGGCATCGCGCGGCTCGTCGGCCAGCGCCTGCCGCGCCTCCAGGGCGAGGCCGTGGGCGCAACGGACCGGACCGCGCTGCAGCGCGACGAACTCGGTGGCGAACAGCGTCTGGCCGGCGCGCCGATTGGCACCGTGCAGCAGGTCGGCGAAGGCGAGCAGGCCGGCGGGCATGCATTCGGGAAACAACAGCAGGCCGATACGCAGGGGAGTAGGCATGGTCTGATTTGAATCGATTATGGCGAATTTCGCCATTATGGCCGCGGCGCCGGCTCGGCACCATGGCGCCATCTCCCGCACAGGACGCCGTGATGAAGATTCAGCAGATCCGCAATGCCACGATCATTATCGAGCTGGGCGCGCAGCGCATCCTGGTCGACCCCATGCTGGCGGCGAAAGGAGTCTTCCCGCCGTTGCGGCTGTTCGCCGCCAGGCGGCGCAATCCGCTGGTGGAGTTGCCCGACGGTACCGACGCGGCGCTGGAGACGGTGACCCACTGCCTGATCACCCACTGCCAGAAGGGCCACTTCGATCACCTCGATCGCGCGGCGATCCGCTGGCTGCGGGCGCGGCAGATCCCGCTCATCTGCACGCCGCACGACGCGCCCTATCTGGCCGCGCGCGGCCTCAATGTGCAGCCGCTGGAGCTGGACGCTCAGCAGTGCGCGCCGTTCTTCGGCGGTACCATCCGTACCCTGGCCTGCACCCACGGCCGAGGCCTGATCGGCAGGCTGATGGAACACGGCGTCGGCTACCTGCTCGAGGTGCCCGGCGAGCCCAGCCTGTACCTGGCCGGCGACACCATCCTCACCTCACGCATTCGCGACTTCGTCCGCCGCCACCAGCCGCAGGTCAGCGTGGTGCCCGCCGGCGGCGCGCGCTTCGACCTGGGTGGCGAGATCATCATGGGGCTGGACGAGGTGCTGGAATTCACCCGTCTGAGCGAGGGTCGGGTCATCGCCAACCACCTAGAAGCCATCAGCCACTGCCCGGTCAGCCGCGAGCAGCTGGCGCAGGCGGCCAGCGCGGCCGGCCTCGCCCGGCGCCTGTTGATCCCCGACGACGGCCAGCTGCTGACATTGAGTTGAGCAGTCGGCGTTACGGCGTGGCGCCCTGGCTATCGCCGCCCAGCTGCGCCTGGCAATACTCGACGAACAGCTGCGCCGGCTTGGTCAGCTGCGCGCGCTTGAGCCAGGCGGCGACCAGGCCGGAGCCGCTGACCTCCTCGGCGATCTCCACCGTCACCACCTTCTTGCCGTCGTAGGTGCATTCCGAATGCGGGCGGGTGACCAGCAGGGAGAAGCCGAAGCCCTGGCCGACCATGCCGCGCACCATCTCGATCGACGGCGAGCTGAACACGATATTGGGGCTCAGCCCCAGCTCCTCGAAGATGCTGACGAAGTAGGTGCGGCTCGGCTGCACGTCGAGCAGGATCATCGGCTCCAGCACCAGGTCGCGCAGCGACACCTGGGCCTGGCCGGTGAAGCGATGGCCCTCGGGCAGCAGCGCGTAGGGCTTGGCCGGCGCCATCAGCGGCTCATGGGCGATGGTGGCGTCGAGGTCGTGGGCGTAGAGGATGGCCAAATCGAAGCTGCCGGCGGTCAGGCCCTGCACCAGTTCCTGCTGCTCGCCGTCGCGGATGCGGATCTCCACCCCAGGGTAGAGCGCGTTGAAGCCGGCGATCAGGCGTGGCAGATAGAGCGGGGCGACGGTCTCGAAGCAGCCGATATCGATCTGCCCGGCGACCACGTCGTTGTCGGCCAGGGCGTTCTGCTCGAACTCGCGGGCCATGCGCAGCAGCTCCTGGGCCTTCTTGTAGAAGCGCGCGCCGCCGGGGGTGAGCGACACGCCCTGGGCATGGTGACGGATAAACAGCTGCAGGCCGAAGCTGTCCTCCAGGCCCTTGATCGCGGTGGAGATCGACGGCTGGGCGATATACAGCTTGCGCGACGCCTCGGCGACGCTGCCGCATTCCACGGTGGTGACGAAGTACTTGAGCTGACGCAAGGTGTAGCTGGCCATGGCACTCTCTTTTCGCGCCCCTGCGGGAGGCGTCTGTGGTTGTGGGTGGCGCGATTTCACCTTACCCCAGGCCCTGGCGCCGGCTGCCCAGTTTTTTCATAAGCCGCGAGCATATATTTACTAATTTCGTCGTTTTCACCCCTGCGCCACCATCGACCTCGACAACAACAAGGGCCGCCCATGACGGCCGTGGCGAGGATCGAGGCGATGTTGCAACTCTCCGACTGGCAGCAGCGGGCTGCCGCTCAGGCTTTCCCCACCGGTGCACTGATCGACGGGCGCATGCGTCCGGCCGCATCCGGCGCCAGCTTCGCGTCGATCGACCCGGCGAACAACCGCCTGCTGGCCAATGTCGCCGCCTGCGCCGGCGCCGATGTCGATGCCGCGGTGGCCAGTGCCCGCCGCGCCTTCGAGCAGGGGCCCTGGCCACGCATGGCGCCGCGCGAGCGCAAGGCGGTGCTGCTGCGCCTGGCCGAGCTGATCCTGGCCAACCGTGAGGAGCTGGCGCTGCTCGACTCGCTGAACATGGGCAAGCCGGTGATGGATGCCTACAACCTCGACGTGCCCGGCGCCGCCGGCGTCTTCGCCTGGTATGGCGAGGCGCTGGACAAGCTCTACGACCAGGTCGCGCCGACCGCGAGCAACGCGCTGGCCACCATCGGCCGCGAGCCGCTGGGGGTGATCGGCGCCGTGGTGCCGTGGAACTTTCCCCTCGACCTGGCCGCCTGGAAGCTGGCCCCGGCACTGGCCGCCGGCAACAGCGTGGTGCTCAAACCGGCCGAGCAGTCGCCGTTCTCCGCCCTGCGCCTGGGCCAGCTGGCGCTGGAGGCCGGGCTGCCGGAGGGGGTACTCAACGTGGTGCCGGGCCTCGGCGAGAGCGCCGGCAAGGCCCTCGGCCTGCATATGGACGTCGACTGCCTGGCGTTCACCGGCTCCACCGAGGTGGGCAAGTACTTTATGGCCTATGCGGCGCAATCGAATTTGAAGCAGGTTTGGTTGGAGTGCGGCGGCAAGAGCCCCAACCTGGTGTTCGCCGACTGCCAGGACCTCGATCTGGCGGCGGAGAAGGCGGCCTTCGCCATCTTCTTCAACCAGGGCGAGGTGTGTTCGGCCAATTCGCGGCTGCTCGTCGAGCGCAGCATCCACGACGAGTTCGTCGAGCGCCTGCTGGCCAAGGCCCGCGACTGGCAGCCGGGCGACCCGCTCGATCCGACCAGCCGCATGGGCGCCATCGTCGAGGCGCGGCAGACCGAACGGATCATGGCCTTTATCGACCAGGCCCAGGGCGAGGGCGCCCGCCTGGCCTGCGGCGGCCAGCGCCTGCGTATCAACGGCTCGGACAACTTCATCACCCCGACCATCTTCACCGGCGTGCGTGCGGATATGCGTCTGGCCCGCGACGAGGTGTTCGGCCCGGTGCTGGCGGTGACCGCCTTCGACGACGAGGAGCAGGCCGTGGCCCTGGCCAACGACAGCGTCTACGGCCTGGCCGCCTCGCTGTGGAGCGACGACCTCAACCGCGCCCACCGCGTGGCCCGGCGCCTGCGCGCCGGCACCGTGTCGGTGAATACGGTCGATGCCCTAGACGTCTGCGTGCCGTTCGGCGGCTGCAAGCAGTCCGGCTTCGGCCGCGACCTGTCGCTGCATGCCTTCGACAAGTACAGCCATCTCAAGACCACCTGGGTCCAGCTACGCGGCTGAGCCTTCCGTTCCCCCTGTCACAACAACAAGATCGCAGGAGAACCAAGATGATCGATCCCGATATCAGCCTTGCTCCAACCCTGGCCGCGGAGCGGCCCGATGCCAAACCGCGGACCCGCCTCGGCCTCGGCGCCCTGCTCGCCGTGGCCATCGGCCTGGTGGTGTCGCAGGGCGTGATGGTGCTGATGCTGCAAGGCGCCGGCATCGCCGGGCTGGGCTTTCTGATCCCGCTGACCCTGGCCTTTTTCCTCGCCCTGACCTATGTGATGTCGTTCTCCGAGCTGGCGCTGATGATTCCCCGCGCCGGCAGCCTGAGCAGCTACACCGAGGTGGCGCTGGGGCATTTCCCGGCCATCCTCGCCACCTTCTCCGGCTACGTGGTGGTGGCGATGTTCGCCCTGTCGGCCGAGCTGCTGCTGCTCGACCTGATCATCGCCGAGGTCTATCCCGGCGCGTTGCCGAGCATGAGCGTGGCCTATGGCGTGCTGATCCTGTTCACCCTGCTCAACCTGCTCGGCATCGACCTGTTCGCCCGCCTGCAGTCGGCCCTGGCACTGGTGATGGTGGTGGTGCTGCTGGCCCTGGGCCTGACCGCGATGACCGGCAGCGGCAGCCAGCCGGCGCTGACCCAGGCCCTGACCCACGACTGGAACCCGCTCGGCGCCGGGGTGCTGACTCTGGTGGCGCTGGCCATCTGGGGCTTCGTCGGCGCCGAGTTCGTCTGCCCGCTGGTGGAGGAGTCCAAACAGCCGGAGCGCAACATCCCCTGGTCGATGATGCTCGGCGTCGGGGTGATCTTCGTCACCATCGCGCTGTACTCGATCGGCGCGCTGTTCTACGTGCCGCAGGAGGAACTGGCCGGCGCCGCGCTGCCGCATTATCTGTTCGCCACCGCGCTGCTCGGCGAGGGCGGCAAGCTGTTCCTGGTGATCGCCGCGGCCACCGCCACCTGCAGCACGCTCAACACCTCGCTGGCGGCCATCCCGCGCATGCTGCTGGGCATGGCGGTCAACGGCCAGGCCTTTCCCCAGTTCAAGCTGCTCAGCAAGCGCTTCAACACGCCCTGGGTGGCGGTGCTGTTCGTCGCCGCCATCACCGGTGCGCCGGTGCTGCTGATGGGCGACGACCCGGGCGCCATCGGCCTGCTGCTGCTGGCCGCGGCCATCGCCTGGCTGCTGGCCTACATCATCTGCCACCTCGACGTGATCGCCCTGCGCCGCCGGTACCCGGACCTGGCGCGGCCGTTCAAGACGCCGTTCTACCCGCTGCCGCAGGTGCTCGGCATCGCCGGCATGCTGGTGTCGATCTACTACGTGTCGCCGGCCCCGGAGATGACCGCCTCGATCTTCACCAGCGCCGGCGCGGTGCTCGGCCTGGTGTCGCTGATCGCGGTGCTGTGGATCAAGCTGGTGATGCGCAAGCCGCTGTTCGTCCCCGAACCGCTGGACCAGGTGCTGGCCCGTAAATAACCGATTTGCCGCCGGGGGTACGCCCCCGGCCCCCCGATCATTCATCAAGGCGAGGTCTCTGCCATGACTGTTCCCCACACCCCCAGCCGCTCCACCCGTGACTATCAGGAGCTGGACGCGGCCCACCACATCCATGCCTTCGTCGACCAGAAGGCGCTCAACGCCGAAGGGCCGCGCGTGATGGTGCGCGGCGAGGGCCTGCATTTGTGGGACAACGACGGCAATCGCTACCTCGACGGCATGTCCGGCCTGTGGTGCACCAACCTCGGCTACGGCCGCAAGGACCTGGCCGCCGCCGCCAGCCGCCAGCTGGAGCAGCTGCCGTACTACAACATGTTCTTCCACACCACCCACCCGGCGGTGGTGGAGCTCTCCGAGCAGCTGTTCAGCCTGCTGCCGAGCCACTACAGCCACGCCGTCTACACCAACTCCGGCTCGGAGGCCAACGAGGTGCTGATCCGCACCGTGCGCCGCTACTGGCAGATTGTCGGCAAGCCGCAGAAGAAGGTGATGATCGGCCGCTGGAACGGCTACCACGGCTCCACGCTGGCCAGCACCGCGCTGGGCGGGATGAAATTCATGCACGAGATGGGCGGCATGCTGCCGGACATCGCCCATATCGACGAGCCCTACTGGTTCGCCGCCGGCGGCGAGCTGAGCCCGGCCGAGTTCGGCCGCCGCTGCGCGCTGCAGCTGGAGGAGAAGATTCTCGAGCTGGGCGCCGAGAACGTCGCCGCCTTTATCGCCGAGCCGTTCCAGGGCGCCGGTGGCATGATCTTCCCGCCGGAAAGCTACTGGCCGGAGATCCAGCGCATCTGCCGCCAGTACGACGTGCTGCTGTGCGCCGACGAGGTGATCGGCGGTTTCGGCCGCACCGGAGAATGGTTCGCCCACCAGCACTTCGGCTTCCAGCCCGACACATTGTCCATCGCCAAGGGACTGACCTCGGGCTATATCCCCATGGGCGGTCTGGTATTGAGCAAGCGCATCGCCGACACCCTGGTGGAGCAGGGCGGGGTCTATGCCCACGGCCTGACCTACTCCGGCCACCCGGTGGCCGCTGCCGTGGCCATCGCCAATATCAAGGCGCTGCGCGACGAAGGCGTGGTCGAGCGGGTCAAGGTCGATACCGGCCCCTACCTGCAGCAGTGCCTGCGCGAGACGTTCGCCGGCCACCCGCTGATCGGCGAGATCCAGGGCAGCGGCCTGGTCGCGGCGCTGCAATTCAGCGAGGACAAGGCGACGCGCAAGCGCTTCGCCAACGAAGCCGAGCTGACCTGGCGCTGCCGCAGCATCGGCTTCGACAACGGCCTGATCATCCGCGCCACCCTCGGCCGGATGATCATGGCCCCGGCGCTGGTGGCCACGCGCAGCGAACTCGACGAGCTGGTCGCCAAGACCAAGCTGGCGGTGGACCAGACCGCGCGGGAGATCGGCGTGCTCTAGCGGCCAGCGTGGCAGGACCGAGGCGCAGCTTCGCAAGGGGCTGCGCCTTTTTTTCGTTCGGCGGGCGCGGGACAGCTGCCGCGGGCGTCAACCCTGCCGATACAGCCAGGCCAGATAGAGCAGGGCGGGCTGCGCTGCCTGCAGCGCCAGTAGCCCGGGCTGGTCTTCCAGCAGCAATCCCTGGCCGCTTTCCAGCCGCTGCATCTCGCCGTCCGGCAGCCGACACTCGATGCCCGCGCCAGCCTGGCACCAGAGCAGCATCACCGCCGCATCGTTGTGCAATTCCTGCCGCCCATGCAGCCGTAGCGGGGCCAGGCGATGGCGCCAGGTGCCGCGGCGGGTCATCAGGTTGAGGTCGCCGACCGGGCCGTCCACCAGCGACGCGGTAATCGCCTCCTCGCCGGCAAACTGCGCCACCGCGCCGCCGGCGTGCAGTTCCTCGATCCGCCCGTCGCCACGCTGCAGGCGCAGCCCCGCGCCACTCAGCAGCGCCAGGCTGCGGTCGACGCCGGCAAAGGCCGAGAACGGCCCCGCCGCGCCGACCCGCGCGCTGCTGATGCGCCATTGGAAATCCTCCAGCCCGGCGCCCGCCGGAGCGATGGCCAGTTCCAGGGTTTCGCCGCCGCCGTTCTTCCAGGGCATGACGCGGGCAGTGGCAAGGGCGAGCGGGGTGCAGGGCATGGTTTCTCCAAATGTATATACATAAACGCAAGGCGACGAATGGCAGTCGTCGACGGCATCTGCACGCGGTCTCTCGCCAACGACGGAAACGGCTCTATATCAGGCGCTTAGCTCGTTGAGAGGATCGCATTCGCCGTCGGGTGACCATTTGCTCATGTGAGCCGGCATGGCTTGACGGACCATCGAGTCATCCATATTGTATATACAAAACAAGCAGGGAGAATCCCATGCCGACACAATCAACTTCGAAACAGCTGTGGCGCGAGGTGCAGGTCTTCGATGGCCTGGCGCAGCTGGACGAGCCCATGACCCTGCTGGTCGAGGACGGGCGCATCGCAGGTCTATGGCCGGCGCGCGAGTTTAACGAGGCCTATGCCGAGGGCGCCGCCTGCGCCGGTCGCGGCGGGGTGATGACCCCCGGCCTGGTCGACTGCCACACCCACCTGGTCTATGCCGGCAACCGCGCCGGCGAGTTCGAGCAGCGCCTGGAAGGCGTCAGCTACGAAGAGATCGCCCGCGCCGGTGGCGGCATTCTCAGCAGCGTGCGCGCCACCCGCGCCGCCAGCGAGGACGAGCTGGTCGCCGCCAGCCTGCCGCGCCTCGATGCGCTGCTGGCCGATGGCGTGACCACGGTGGAGATCAAGTCCGGCTACGGCCTGACCGTCGCCGACGAAATGAAGATGCTGCGCGTGGCCCGCCGCCTCGGCCAGCTGCGTCCGGTGCGGGTGATCACCACCCTGCTCGGCGCCCACGCGCTGCCGCCGGAATACGCCGGCCGCGCCGACGACTACGTCAGCCTGGTCTGCGACGAGATGATCCCGGCCGCCGCAGCCGAAGGCCTGGCCGATGCGGTGGACGTGTTCTGCGAGGGCATCGGCTTCTCTCCGGCGCAGTGCGAGCGCATCTACCAGGCGGCCCAGGCCCATGGCCTGGCGATCAAGGCGCATGCCGAGCAACTGTCCAACCTCGGCGGCAGCGCCCTGGCCGCCCGCTACGGCGCCCTGTCGGCCGACCATATCGAATACCTGGACGAGGCCGGTGTGCGCGCCATGGCCGAGGCCGGCACCGTCGCCGTGCTGCTGCCCGGCGCCTTCCACGTGCTGCGCGAGACCCGGCTGCCGCCCATCGAGCTGCTGCGCCAGTACCAGGTGCCGATGGCCGTGGCCAGCGACGCCAACCCCGGCACCTCGCCGATCTGCCTGCCCACACTGATGGCCAACCTGGCCTGCACCCTGTTTCGTTTGACCCCGCGCGAAGCGCTGAGCGGCATGACCGCCCATGGCGCCCGCGCTCTAGGCCGCCTCGACCTGGGGCGGATCGAGGTCGGCGCGCCCGCCGACCTGTGCCTGTGGGATATCCAGCAACCGGCCGAACTGGCCTACGCGGTGCAGGCCGGACGCCTGCGCCAGCGCATCTTCAATGGAGAAGTGGTGTATGCACGCTGACCGTCACTGCATGAGCGCCTGGAGCGGCCGCACCGATCCCGAAGCCGACAGCGCGCGCTGGCACCAGCGCATCCGCTCGCTCACCGAGACCAGCGAGCCGGGCCTGGCCCTGATCGGCTTCGCCTGCGACGAGGGCGTGCGCCGCAATCATGGCCGCGTCGGCGCAGCCGCCGCGCCGCAGAGCGTGCGCAAGGCGCTGGCCAACCTGGCCTGGCACCGCCAGGCGCCGGCCTTCGACGCCGGCGACATCACCTGCGAAGACGGCGACCTGGAAGCGGCCCAGGCGCGCCTGGCCGAGGGCGTCTGCGCGCTGCTGGATGCCGGCCACCTGCCGCTGGTGATCGGCGGCGGCCACGAGGTAGCCTTCGGCAGCTGGTCGGGTCTGGCCGAGCATCTATCCGGCAACCACGCCCCGCGAATCGGCATCGTCAACTTCGACGCCCATTTCGACCTGCGCGACCCGGCCCACGTGCATTCCTCCGGTACCCCCTTCGCGCAGATCGCCGAGCAGTGCGCCGCGCGTGGCTGGCCGTTCCGCTACGCCTGCTTAGGGATAAGCCGCGCCAGCAACACCCGCGCGCTGTTCGCCAAGGCCGCCGAGCTAGGCGTGCTGGTGCGCGAGGATCGCGAGATCCGCGAGGCCACCCTGGAGGCCATCGGCGCCGAGCTGGACGCCTTCGCCGCTGGCTGCGACGCGCTCTACCTGACCATCGACATCGACGTGCTGCCGGCCTGCGAGGCGCCCGGCGTCAGCGCCCCGGCCGCGCGCGGGGTGCGCCTGGAGCTGCTCGAGCCGCTGATCGAGCGGCTCAAGGCCAGCGGCAAGCTGCGCCTGGCCGACCTGGCCGAGATCAACCCGGAATACGACATCGACAACCGTACCGCCAAGGTGGCGGCGCGCCTGATCCATCTGCTCAGCCTCTGAGCACACAAGCCCGGCCCTTTCCCGCACAACAACAACTACGAGGAAACCACGATGTTCACCACCGCCCGCCGCCGCGGCCAGGAGCCGCGCCATGTCTGAGTCCCTGCCGCTGAGCGCCGGCGTGTCGCGCCCGCGTGCGCTGGCCCGCCTGCTGGGTTACAGCCTGATCGGCCTGCTGCTGTTCTTCGTGCCGTTCGAGATCGGCGGGCGTTCGACCATCCTCCTCGACCACGCCGCCAGCGCCCTGCAGCTGCATGCGCGGCCCCTGGTGATCGGCCTGGCGCTGCTGTTCATGCTCTACGGCGCCGTTGTCCCCTGGGTCGACGGCAGCTGGCGGCGCAGCCGCACCCACGGCGTGTTCAGCGTGCTCAAGGTGTTCGGCCTGTTGATCGGCGTCGCCTACCTGCTGCAGCTCGGCCCGCAGGCGCTGTATCAGCCCGGCATGCTGCCGTTTCTGTTCGACAAGCTGGTACTCAGCCTGGCGCTGATCGTGCCGCTGGGTTCGCTGGCCCTGGTGTTTCTGATCGGCTTCGGCCTGCTGGAGCTGATCGGCGTGCTGATGCAGCCGGTGATGCGGCCGATCTGGCGTACGCCGGGCAAGTCGGCCATCGACGCCGTGGCCTCCTTCGTCGGCAGCTACTCGGTGGGCCTGCTGATCACCGACCGCATGTACCGCCAGGGCCACTACAGCCTGCGCGAGGCGGCGATCATCGCCACCGGTTTCTCCACCGTGTCGGCGCCGTTCATGGTGATCATCGCCAAGACCCTCGGCCTGATGGGCCAGTGGAACCTGTATTTCTGGAGCGCCATGGCGGTGACCTTCGCCGTCACCGCGATCAGCGCGCGCATCTATCCGCTGTCGCGGCTGCCCTCCGAGTCCATCCCGGAAGCGCCGCTGCAGTCCGGCGAAAGCCGCCTGGCCAGCGCCTGGCGCGCCGGGATGGAGCAGGCCAGCAATGCGCCGTCACTGGGCTCGGCCCTGCGTGAAACCTTCCTCGACGGCCTGCGCATGACCGCCGCCATCCTGCCGAGCATCCTCGCCGTCGGCCTGCTCGGTCTGCTCGCCGCCAAGTACACCCCGCTGTTCGATGCCCTCGGTCTGCTGCTCTATCCGCTGACCTGGCTGTTCGGCCTGGACGAACCGATGCAGGTGGCCCGCGCCCTGTCTTCGGGCCTGGCCGAGATGTTCCTGCCGGCCATGCTGCTCAAGGACGCCGACGTGCTGGTGAAGTTCGTCACCGCCATCGTCTCGGTGAGCAGCGTGCTGTTTCTCTCCGCCTCGATTCCCTGCGTGCTGGCCACGCGGATTCCCCTGAGCCTGGGCCACCTGCTGCTGATCTGGCTGCAGCGCACCCTGCTCAGCCTGCTGCTGGCCATCCCCCTGGCCTATCTCGCGCAATTTCTGGGCTGGCTCTGACCGCCCACCCTTAACTCGTTCTCCACAGGAGCCCGCAAATGACCAAGTACCGCGACATCGAAATCCGCGCCCCGCGCGGCAACACGCTCACCGCCAAGAGCTGGCTGACCGAAGCGCCGCTGCGCATGCTGATGAACAACCTCGACCCGGACGTGGCCGAGAACCCCAAGGAGCTGGTGGTGTACGGTGGCATCGGCCGCGCCGCGCGCAACTGGGAGTGCTACGACAAGATCGTCGAGACCCTCAAGGAGCTGAACGACGACGAGACCCTGCTGGTGCAGTCCGGCAAGCCGGTCGGTGTGTTCAAGACCCATAGCAACGCCCCGCGCGTGCTGATCGCCAACTCCAACCTGGTGCCGCACTGGGCCACCTGGGAGCACTTCAACGAGCTGGACGCCAAGGGCCTGGCCATGTACGGCCAGATGACCGCCGGCAGCTGGATCTACATCGGCAGCCAGGGCATCGTCCAGGGCACCTACGAAACCTTCGTCGAAGCCGGTCGCCAGCACTACGGCGGCGACCTCAAGGGCCGCTGGGTACTGACCGCCGGTCTCGGCGGCATGGGCGGCGCCCAGCCGCTGGCCGCCACCCTGGCCGGCGCCTGCTCGCTGAACATCGAGTGCCAGCAGTCGCGCATCGACTTCCGCCTGCGCAGCCGTTACGTCGACGAGCAGGCCACTGACCTGGACGACGCCCTGGCGCGCATCGCCAAGTACACCGGCGAAGGCAAGGCCATCTCCATCGCCCTGCTGGGCAACGCCGCCGAAATCCTGCCGGAGCTGGTCAAGCGGGGTGTGCGCCCGGACATGGTCACCGACCAGACCAGCGCCCACGACCCGCTCAACGGCTACCTGCCGATCGGCTGGACCTGGGAGCAGTACCGCGACCGCGCGCAGACCGACGCCGCCGCGGTGGTCAAGGCCGCCAAGCAGTCCATGGCCGTGCACGTCAAAGCCATGCTGGAGTTCCAGAAGCAGGGCGTGCCGACCTTCGACTACGGCAACAACATCCGCCAGATGGCCAAGGAGGAGGGCGTGGACAACGCCTTCGACTTCCCCGGCTTCGTCCCGGCCTATATCCGACCGCTGTTCTGCCGCGGCATCGGCCCGTTCCGCTGGGCGGCGCTGTCCGGCAACGCCGAGGACATCTACAGGACCGACGCCAAGGTCAAGGAACTGATCCCGGACGACGCCCACCTGCACCGCTGGCTGGACATGGCGCGCGAGCGCATTTCCTTCCAGGGCCTGCCGGCGCGTATCTGCTGGGTTGGTCTGGGCCTGCGTGCCAAGCTGGGCCTGGCGTTCAACGAAATGGTGCGGAGCGGTGAGCTGTCGGCGCCTATCGTGATCGGTCGCGACCACCTGGACAGCGGCTCGGTCTCCAGCCCCAACCGCGAGACCGAAGCCATGCAGGATGGCTCCGATGCCGTGTCCGACTGGCCGCTGCTCAACGCCCTGCTGAATACCGCCAGCGGCGCGACCTGGGTGTCGCTGCACCATGGCGGTGGCGTGGGCATGGGCTTCTCTCAGCATTCGGGTATGGTCATCGTCTGCGATGGCACCGACGAAGCCGCCGCGCGCATCGCCCGCGTGCTGACCAACGACCCGGGCACCGGTGTGATGCGTCATGCCGACGCCGGTTACCAGATCGCCATCGATTGCGCCCGCGAGCAGGGCCTGAACTTGCCGATGATCGGCTGAGGAAAGAGATTTCATGACTACCCTGAATCTGAAACCCGGCCAGCTGACCCTGGCCGACCTGCGCGCCGCCTACCAGGCGCCCGTGCACCTGACCCTCGACGCCAGCGCCCATGAAGCGATCGACGCCAGCGTCGCCTGCGTCAACCAGATCATCGCCGAGGGCCGCACCGCCTACGGCATCAACACCGGCTTCGGCCTGCTGGCCTCGACCCGCATCGCCAACGACGACCTGGAGAAGCTGCAGCGCTCGCTGGTGCTGTCCCACGCCGCCGGCATCGGCGAGCCGCTGGACGACGCCATGGTGCGGCTGATCATGCTGCTGAAGATCAACAGCCTGGCGCGCGGTTTCTCCGGCATCCGGCGCAAGGTGATCGAGGCGCTGATCGCCCTGGTCAACGCCGAGGTCTACCCGCATATCCCGCTGAAGGGCTCGGTCGGCGCCTCCGGCGACCTGGCGCCGCTGGCGCATATGTCGCTGGTGCTGCTCGGCGAGAGCCAGGCACGGCACAAGGGCCAGTGGCTGCCGGCCACCGAGGCGCTGGCCATCGCCGGCCTGGAGCCGATGACCCTGGCCGCCAAGGAGGGCCTGGCCCTGCTCAACGGCACCCAGGTGTCCACCGCCTATGCCCTGCGCGGGCTGTTCGAGGGCGAAGACCTGTACGCCGCCGCCAGCGTCTGCGGCGCGCTGAGCGTCGAGGCGCTGCTGGGCTCGCGCTCGCCCTTCGATGCGCGCATCCACAATGCTCGTGGCCAGCGCGGGCAGATCGACGCGGCGTCCGCCTTCCGTCATCTGCTCGGCGACAGCAGCGAGATCGGTCGCTCCCACGCCGCCTGCGACAAGGTCCAGGACCCCTACTCGCTGCGCTGCCAGCCGCAGGTCATGGGCGCCTGCCTGACCCAGCTGCGCCAGGCCGCCGAAGTGCTCGGCGTCGAGGCCAACGCCGTATCGGACAACCCGCTGGTGTTCGCCGCCGAAGGCGAGGTGATCTCCGGTGGCAACTTCCACGCCGAGCCGGTGGCCATGGCCGCCGACAATATCGCCCTGGCCATCGCCGAGATCGGCTCGCTGTCCGAGCGGCGCATCTCGCTGATGATGGACAAGCACATGTCGCAGCTGCCGCCCTTCCTGGTGGCCAATGGCGGCGTGAACTCCGGCTTCATGATCGCCCAGGTCACTGCAGCGGCCCTGGCCAGCGACAACAAGGCGCTGTCTCACCCGCACAGCGTCGACAGCCTGCCCACTTCCGCCAACCAGGAAGACCACGTGTCGATGGCGCCGAACGCCGGCAAGCGCCTGTGGGACATGGCCGAGAACACCCGCGGCATTCTCGCCGTGGAATGGCTCGGCGCCTGCCAGGGCCTGGACTTCCGCGAAGGGCTGGAGAGCTCGCCGGCGCTGGAGCAGGCGCGTCAGGCGTTGCGCGCCAAGGTGCCGTACTACGTCGAGGATCGCTTCTTCGCCCCGGACATCGCCGCTGCCGACGCGCTGCTGGCCGCGCGCGTGCTGACGCCGCTGCTGCCGGCCGGCATGCTGCCGTCGATAGGCTAAGCGCCGGCGGGCGTGCTGGCTGTTTTGTAGGAGCCGCGCCCCGCGGCGAATGGCGGTCACGCCGCAGGTTTTCCTGAACGGCCACGACCGCTTCGCCCCGAGGCGGGGCTCCTGCGAGATCAGTGGTATGGCTGATGTATCATCCGCGCACCGGGCATTTCCAAGGAGTCGCCGTGACCAGTCCCACCCCGCGCTACAAGGCCATCGAGGACTTTCTCCTCGAGCGCATCCACGGCGGCGACTATCCGGTCAATCACCAGATCCCGCCGGAGGAGCAGCTGGCGCGCGATTTCAGCGTCAGCCGCATGACCGCCAACAAGGCGATCCAGAATCTGGTGCAGAAGGGCTATCTGGTTCGCCAGGCCGGCCTCGGCACCTTCGTCACCGACCGCAAGGCCGAGTCGCCGCTGCACGAGGTGATGAACATCGCCGCCGAGGTGCGCGGTCGCGGCCATGCCTACGGCAACAAGGTGGTGCGCTGCGAGGCCATCGCCGCCGACGACGAGGTGGCTCTGCGTCTCGGCCTGCGCCTGGGCGCCGAGGTGTTCCACAGTATCCTGGTGCACCTGCAGGATGGCCTGCCGATCCAGCTCGAGGACCGCTTCGTCAACCCGCGCTGGGTGCCGCATTATCTGGACACCGACTTCAGCCAGCACACGCCTAACGAGGTGCTGGTGGCCAGTTGCCCGATCTCGGATGTCGAGCACGTGGTCGAGGCGGTGTTGGTGGATGCCCCCACCGCCGAACTGCTGCAGATCGACCCGGCCATGCCCTGTCTCAGCGTGATCCGCCGCACCTGGTCGGACGATCATCTGATCAGCTACGCGCGGCTGATCCATCCCGGCGAGCGCTACAAGCTGCGTTCGCTGCACAAGCGCAGAGGTTAGGCTTTCCGCACATCCGTAGGAGCCGGCTTGCCGGCGATCGGGGTTCGTCCTGTCGCGGCGAAAGCCCGTCCCACTGAGCGGGGTCAATCGGCGATCAACTGATCCACCAGCGCCGGGTCGTCGATAAAGCGGTTGCGCGTGCCCTGTAGCGCCGCGATCCGGTCGTTGCGCGCCTTCTCTTCGGCATCCGGCGGGTCCATGCGGTGCCAGGCCTTGTACATCGGTACCAGGCCGACGATGGGCAGGTCGTATTCCACGTGCATATAGAAGATCGCCCGGGCGATATTGCCCTTGGCCCCGTCGCGCGGCTCGACCAGCTGGAAGCTGGCCTTGAGATCGCAGCCGATGTCGGCGAACTTGCTCGGCACGTCGGCGGCCAACTCGGCGAACTGGGCGTTGCGTCGCGCCAGTTCGACGCGGGTCAGCGCCGGGTAGTGGTTGTGCAGGTCCGCGGCGATGTAGGGGTAGCGCGGGTTCATGATGCTGCATTGACGATGGGTGACACAGCGCAGCGCGCTCTTGAGCTGCCTGCTGCTGTAGATCGGGCTGGCGGTGAAGGTGCTGCCGGGGGCGGCGAAGGACTGGCCGCAATACAGCGAGGTGCCGCCGGCGCCGTAGAGGTCCTTCCAGAATGCCTGCTCGATGGCTTGCCTGGGGTCGCCCAGCTGGCTCTGTCCGCCGGCCAGTACCGGAATGCCGACGCAAGTCGCCAGGCAACCGAGAAGCAGGGTGAGGGTACGCATGGTCGAGCCCCGATAAGCGCCGTTGACGGCGTCTGGTGTTTTTGTAGGACAAGCCGGAGTCTAACAAGACGGCCATCACAGGATAAAGCCGAGCGAATGCTTGGTTGGGTACATGTAAGCCTGGGCTTACAAAGGCTGCCGCTTATCGCCACTGTCGAGGAGCCTGGCACGGGCGTACTCTGCCGTTCATGGATTCAGCGCAGGAAGCGCCTAGACAAACAGGGACACACGGGACGGCCGCCAGGATGGTGAGCAGACCAAGGATGTCAGGACAACAGTCTGCAAGGCCCCGCTCAATGCGGGGTTTTCTTTTTTGGGCGTTCGCCCCCTCGCTTGACCCCCAGAAATTTTCTCCCCGCCCTGCAGCTGGGCGCGCCGTGCGCACCGCCAGGCGTGCTATCTCACCCCAGCAACTGGCGCAACGCACTGGGCGACAGGCCGGTCCAGCGCTTGAACGAGCGGCGAAAGTTGGTGCTGTCGTGGAACTGCAGGTAGGCCGCCACCTCCTCGTTGCTGTAGCCCCTGGCCCGGTACAGGTACAGCGCAATATGCTTGCGCACCAGGTCGAGCTGCTCCTGGAAATGACTGTCGTGCTTGCTCAGCTTGCGCTTGAGGGTGGCCGGACTCATGCCGAAGGCCTGCGCCACGTTGTCCAGCGTCGGCGTCTGGCGAATATGGCTGCGCAGATGGGCGTACAGCCGATCCAGCAGGCTGGCGGAAAAGCCCAGCGCCTCCAGCTGTGCCAGGCTCTGCTGCTCGGCCACCCGCCCGGCGGTGAGCGAGGCGCCCGGCCAGGGCCGCGTCAGGTACTCGCGCGGCAGGCACATCATGTCTACCTGGCGGTCGAACGCCACGTCCTCGCCCAGGTGTACCCAGTACTGCTCGATATAGCGCGGCTGGGCATGGGCGAACTCGAAGCGCCAGGGCAGGCGCTCGTCGGCCAGCCAGCGGCTGCAGGAGGCCAGCGCGGTCATGCTCGCCTCGAGCAGGAAGCGCCGCTGCTCGCCGCAGCCGCAAGCGTCGAGCCACACCACGTAGGCGCGCTGTTCGTCGAGCAGCAGGCGCGGCGCCAGCAGCGGGCTGAGCAGGGCGCGCAGGCGTACCAGCAGTTCCAGCGCCTGTTGCAGGTTGCCGGCCTGCTGCAGGGCCTGGCTGGCCGCGCCGTAATGGCCCGGCAGCAGGCGCTGGCCGAACAGAAAGCTGCTGTCGTCGGCGTCGAGCAGGCGCCTTGCGTTGTCGATCAGCTGGAGGAACTGTTGCGGGCTGATATGCGCCTGGCCGCCGAGAATGTCCTCGTGGAACAGGCCGCTGCCGCGCAGCAGGCGATGGCTGTCCAGCTCGCGGGCCAGGGCCAGGTCGAGCAGCAGCGCCGGCTGGTAGTGGGCGGCGATGAAGCGGCTGTCGCGTTCGTACCAGCTGCCCTTGATGGCCATGGCGGATTCCTCAGGCGCGCTTGATGGCAGGCGCTTGCTTGGCGTGCGCCAGGGCCAGGTTGAGACGCTTGAGCAGGCTCTCGCCGTCCTCCTCCTGGGCCAGCACGCTGGCCACGCATGCCGACAGTTGCAGGCGCTCGCCGTTGCGACTGCTGCGGTAGGCCAGGTGGCGTACCGCGTCCTGCAGCTCGCCGGCGATCTGCTGCGCCTGCTGCGCGCCGGTGCCCGGCAGCAGGGCGACGAAACGGTCGCCGGCCAGGCGGCAGAGCAGGTCCTGGCGCCTCAGGTTGAGTAGCAGTAGCTGGGTCAGGCTCTGCAGTACCAGATCGCCCTCGGCGTGGCCGTGTTCGCGGTTGAGCCGGTCGAAGCCGTCCAGATCGAGGATCGCCAGGGCCAGCGGTTGGCCGTGCTCGCGGCTCTGCTGCAGCGCCTGCTGCACCTGCAGGCGCAGATAACCGGCGCCGCCCAGCGGGGTGAGCTTGTCGAACAGGCGGTGCTCGCGGAACAGCCGCTCGCGCTTCTCCATCTGCGCACTGATCGCCAACTGTTCGCGGTGCCAGTGGTAGATGCCCAGCGTCATGAGGATGAAGCCCACCGGCATCGGCCCGGATTCCAGCCACTTGTCCCAGTCCACGCCGGCCGGCAGCTGGACGAACTCGTCCACCGAGTCCATCCACAGCGAGAGGAACAGGCAGGCCAGCCCGCAGAACAGCAGGTTGGTCACCCGGCCGTTCGGGCGACTCTTGAGCAGCAGGCCAATCCACAGCAGCACCAGCAAGGCCGAGCCGCCTTCGCCGAGGATGTCGGTCCAGTTCCATTCTCCGTCGGGCTTGATGCTGCCGGCGACCAGGTGGGTGAGCAGGCCGAGGTTGGCCAGCAGCAACAGGCCGGCGAGCTTCCAGGCGTGGAGTTTCAACAGGGGCGGCATCGGCAGGGCTCCGCGGGTTTCGATGGCGGCAGCAGAACAGACGCCCATGACACTTTGGTTGCAGCGGGGGAGGTCGATTCGGCTCAGGGCAGTTGCACGATTTTTTGCCGTGCACGGCCGTAGGGTGCGCCGTGCGCACCTACCCCGCGGCCGTTCAGTACGCGAGCGCGGTTCGCCACGAACGGGCGACCGTTGCTGAGGCGCGCCGCATCGGGTCATTTCGGCTCATAGACCTGGGAAAACGCGGCGACAAGCCCGTATTTGGCGGCTTTCGCCGCAGTGCTGTCACAGAAGCGTCATTCGCCCCGCCTAGCTTGCGCCTCCAGCGAGCCGGCCCGCTGCCGGCGGTTTTCACTCTTGGGGAGAGCAGGCCATGCGCCTAGGTCACAGCAGGACCCGCCACGCGGGCTTTCGTATCAGCACCCTGGCGCTGGCCATCGCCGCCAGCGCCGTCGCCCTGGCCGAGGAGCCGGTGGTGCTCGAACACGTCGAGGTGGTCGGCCAGGCCGCCAGCCTCGACAAGGCGCTGCAGGACCAGCGCCGCTCCGACAGCGTCGCCAGCGTGGTGCACGCCGACGGCATCGGCCAGTTGCCGGACGACAACGCCGCCGAGGCGCTGCAGCGCATTCCCGGCCTGGCGGTGGAACGCGACCAGGGCGAGGGGCGCTTCGTCAGCGTGCGCGGCATCGGCCCGGACCTCAACGCGGTGACCATCAACGGCACCCTGGTGCCGGCACCGGAGAGCGACCGCCGCGCGGTGGCCCTCGACGTGCTGCCGTCCGAGCTGGTGCAGTCGCTGTCGGTGGTCAAGACCCTGACCCCGGACATGGATGCCAACTCCCTTGGCGGCACCGTGCAGGTGGAGAGCCTCTCGGCCTTCGACCACGACGGCCTGTTCTACACCCTCAGCGGCGAAGCCAGCTACGACGACAACAGCAGCCAGACCAGCCCGAAGTTCTCCGGTGCGGTCAGCGAGCGCTTCAGCCTCGGCGACGGCATCGACAACTTCGGCGTGGCCGCGGCGCTGAGCTGGCAACAGCGCGACTTCGGCTCGGACAACGTGGAAACCGGCGGCGCCTGGGACTTCGGCGACGGCGCCCGGCTCGAGGAGCTGGAGCAGCGCGATTACGACATCCGCCGCGAGCGCACCGGCGCCGGCCTGAACTTCGACTACCAGCCGGACGACGCCTCCCGCTACTACCTGCGCACCCTCTACAGCCGCTACAAGGACACGGAAACGCGCAACGCCGCCGGCGTCGAGTTCGCCGATGCGCAGTTGCCCGGCGCGTCGGGCGAGGCCGAAGGCTGGCGAGAGCTGAAGAGCCGCGAGGAAACCCAGGAGATCCAGTCCTACGTGTTCGGCGGCGAGCGCAGCCTGGGCCTGTGGACGCTCAGCGGCCAGCTCGGCTACAGCAAGGCCAGCGAGAAGACCCCGGAGGGCATCGCCGGCGCCACCTTCGAGGGCAACGACGACTTTGCCGATGTCGGCTTCGGCGGCACGCGCAAACCGACCCTGAACGTCGGCTCGGCCTTCTACGACCCGGCCAACTTCAGCCTCGACGAGGTGGAGTGGGAGAAACAGGACACCACCGACAGCGAGAAGAACATCAAGCTCGACCTGGCCCGCGACTACGAGCTAGGCGGCTATGCGGCGCAGGCCATGTTCGGCGGCAAGCTCAGCCGACGTGACAAGGACAACGACCTGGAGGCTTGGACCTACGAGGACCTGGGCGACTTCGGCCTGAGCGACGAGCAGCTCAACCTCGACCAGTTCGCCAAGGGCGAGGTCGACTACGGCCTCGGCCGCTTCGGCCCCGGCATTAGCGCCAAGGCCGTCGAGCGCCTGCTGGCCGGGCTGGACAAGGCCGACTTCTATAACGAGCAGGAGTCGCGCATCAACGATTTCGAGATGAGCGAGGATATCGATGCCGCCTACCTGATGAACAGCGTCGACGTCGACGACTGGCGCTTTATCGCCGGGGTGCGCTACGAGGGCACCGAGTTCGAGGCCAAGGGCACCGGCCTGAACGACGATGCCTACGAGTCGATCAGCAGCCGCAAGCGTTACGATCACTGGCTGCCGGGCCTGCATGTACGCTACCAGCTCGATGCCGACACGCAGATCCGCGCCGCCTGGACCAACTCGGTGGTGCGTCCGACCTTCGGCCAGCTGGCGCCGGGCTTCGTCATCGACGGCGACGAGGCGAGCTTCGGCAACCCCGACCTCGAGCCGCTGGAGTCGAGCAACTTCGACCTCGGCATCGAACGCTACCTGGGCCGCGCCGGGGTGGTCTCGGCCTTCGCCTTCTACAAGGACATCGACAACTTCGTCTATGCCACCGACCTGGCCGGCAGCGGCGCCTGGGTCGACTTCAGCGAAGCCAACACTTACGTCAACGGCGGCAGCGCCAAGCTGTACGGCATCGAGCTGGCCTACTCGCAGAAATTCGACTGGCTGCCGACGCCCTGGAACAGCCTGCTGCTGGGCGCCAACGCCACCTTCAGCCGCTCCGATGCGCAGATCGAGGGGCAGGGCAGCAAGCGCAGCATCGACCTGCCGAACCAGTCCGACCGCGTCGGCAACCTGACCCTGGGTTGGGAGAACGACAAGCTCAGCCTGCGCCTGGCGGCCAACTACAAGTCCCAGTACCTGGCCGAGGTGGCGGCGGTGGACGATGAGGCCCACGACCTCCATGCCGACGACCAGCTGTTCGTCGACTTCAGCGCCGGCTACTTCCTCAGCGACAGCCTGCAGCTGAAGTTCGAGGCGCAGAACCTCACCGACGAGTCCTATTACGTCTACACCGGCAGCCACCGCTACAACGCCCAGTACGAGGAATACGGCCCGACCTACAAGCTCGGCCTGACCTTCACCCACTTCTAAACCACTGCCCTGCGCGCCTGCCGGGCAGCGCAGGGCGACCCGTACAAGGATCGCCGCATTGATGAAAGCCATATTTTCTCCCACGCCCCTGGCCATCGCCCTGCTCGCCGGCCTGCTCGCGCTCGGCGGCTGCGAGGCGCAGGCACCGGCCGTGCAGGCCGTTGCCGTCGAGCCCGCGGCGCTGACGGCGCAGGCCTGGCAGCTGGCTGCAGAGATCGCCGTCGAAGACCTGCAGCTGCTGACCGATGCCACGTTCTGGCCGGGCGCGCGCTACCTGCTCAGCAGCGAGAA
This sequence comes from Pseudomonas sp. SP16.1, assembly GCF_052682975.1. Lineage (NCBI taxonomy): Bacteria > Pseudomonadati > Pseudomonadota > Gammaproteobacteria > Pseudomonadales > Pseudomonadaceae > Pseudomonas > Pseudomonas sp. SP16.1. The sequence continues at coordinate 3,954,129 of NZ_JBQYFZ010000001.1, read as the reverse complement.
GCAGGGCCTCTACCTGCTCGACGAGCAGGGCGCCAGTCTGGCTCATCTGCCCGGTCGCTTCGGCGCCCTCGACCAGCGCAGCGATGCCGAGGGCCTACTGCTGGCCAGCGTCGATATCGACCGCCAGCAGCCGGTGCTGGTGGCGCTGCGCGGCGCCGAGCGACGCTGGGGCGAGCCGGTGTATCTGCCGCGCGCCAGCTTCAAGGTGGACGGCCTGTGCCTGTCGCGCGACGCGGCGGACAACCAGTTCCTGTTCCTGGTCGGCGAGGAGGGCATCGGCGAGCATTGGCTGGTGGCCCAGGCCCTGCAGCCGCTGGCCGAGCCGCGCCTGGTACGGCGCCTGAGCCTGCCGCCGGCCAGCGAGCACTGCCGCGTCGACGATGGCGCCGAGCTGCTCTATGTCAACGAGGAGAATGTCGGCCTGTGGGCCTATGCCGCAGGCGCCGAGGCCGACCTGATTCGCCAGCCGGTGGGCCTGCGTCAGCCGTTCGGCGATATAGCCGAGGCCGTGGGCGGCATGGCAGTGGTGCCGGGCGGGGTGCTCGCCCTCGACCCGGAGGCCGGCGTGCTGCACCGCTACCGCCGCCAGGGCCAAGGTTGGCGCGCCGAGGCGGCGCTGGCGCTGACCGGGCTGGACGAGCCGGAGCGCCTCGGCGCGCGGCCGGTCGAGGGCGGCCTGGAGCTGCTGATCGGTGACGACAACGGTCTGCACCGTGCCCGGCTCGACTGGGCGCCGGCCGCGCCGGCGCTGGCCAAGCCGCTGTCGGTGCTGACGCCGCTGGTACAGACCGACGAGGTGCCGAGCCTGGGCGACGCCGCCGACGACCCGGCGATCTGGCTGCACCCACATGAGCCGAGCCGCAGCCGCGTGCTCGCCACCGACAAGCAGGGCGGCCTGCTGGTTTACGACCTGCAGGGCAGGCAGCTGCAGGACCTGCGCGTCGGCCGAGTCAACAACGTCGACCTGCGCCCGGGCTTTCGCCTCGGCAGTGCCACGGTGGACCTGGCTGTGGCCAGCCACCGCGACCACAACGCCCTGCACTTCTTCGCCATCGACCGCGCCAGTGGCGAGCTCAGCGACCTCGGCCAGGCGCCGACCAGCCTGACCGACATCTACGGCCTGTGCCTGTTCCAGGAGCCCGATGGCGCCATCCACGCGATCGCCAACGACAAGGACGGCAGCTTCCTGCAGTACCGCCTGGACGGCAGTAGCGGCCGCGTGCAGGCCAGCCTGGCGCGCCGGTTCAAGCTCGCCAGCCAGCCGGAAGGCTGCGTCGCCGACGACCGTAACCAGCGCCTGTTCGTCGGCGAGGAGGACGTCGCAGTGTGGACCCTGGATGCCCGCGCCGAGGCACCGGCCGAGCTGCAGCAGGTGATCGCCGCCGGCGACGCGGTGCAGGCCGATATCGAGGGACTGGCCTTCTACCAGGGCGAGCAGCGCGACTACCTGGTGATCTCCAGCCAGGGCAACGACAGCTACGTGGTGCTCGACGGTCAGGCGCCCTATGCGGTGCGCGGTGCCTTGCGCATCGGCCTGGACGCCGCGCGCGGCATCGACGGGGTGTCGGAAACCGACGGCCTGGAGGTGACCTCGGCCAACCTCGGCGGCCCCTGGAGCCAGGGGATGCTGGTGGTGCAGGACGGCCGCAAGCGCATGCCCGAGGGCCGGCAGAACTACAAGTACCTGCCCTGGAGCGCGGTGGCCGAGGCCTTGGGCCTGGAATAGCGGGCCTGGCAGGCGGATGCAATCCGGGACGGACGTAGAGGCTGCAACCTGTCGCGGATTTCATCCGAGCCAGGGGTAGCCATAGAGATGGCGCCCGCCACCCATGGCGGGCGCGGCAAGCAAGGAGTCGAAGATGCACAGTTCAATCGAACAGATGACCGTCTGGAGTCTGGTCAGCGAGGCCAGCCTGCTGGTGCAGGCGGTGATGCTCAGCCTGGTGCTGGCGTCGCTGGCCAGTTGGTACTTGATCGTCCAGCGCAGCGCCGTGCTGCGCCGCAGCGAACGCGAGGCGAAAGCCTTCCTGCAGCGCTTTCGCGGCAGCGCCGAGCTGGCCCAGTTGCAGCGCGAATGCAGCGCCGAGGCGGACCAGGATGCCGGTTTGCAGCTACTGTTCCAGGCGGGCTACGGCGAATACCTGCAGCTGCAGCGCGAGCCCGGCATCGCCGCCGAGGCGGTGATCGAAGGCGTCGAGCGCAGCCTGCTGGTGGCCATCGCCGAACAGGAGGAACGTTTGGAAAAGGGCCTGCCGCTGCTCGCCACGGTCGGCTCGGTGAGCCCCTACGTCGGCCTGTTCGGCACCGTCTGGGGGATCATGAATTCCTTTATCGGCCTGTCCCAGGTGCAGCAGGCGACGCTCTCCACCGTCGCCCCGGGCATCGCCGAGGCACTGATCGCCACCGCCATCGGCCTGTTCGCCGCGATTCCCGCGGTGATCGCCTACAACCGTTTCTCCGCCCGCGTGGCAGGCCTCGGCGCGCGCTACTACGGCTTCGGCAACGAGTTGCAGGGGCGCCTGCAGCGCAGGTTGCACAGCGGTGCCAGCCGCATCGCCGCGGCGGCCTGAGGGGAACGCCATGCGCAGGCCACAGAGCAAGCACGGCCCCAAGGCCGAGATGAACGTGGTGCCCTATATCGACGTGATGCTGGTGCTGCTGGTGATCTTCATGGTCACCGCGCCAATGCTCACCCAGGGGGTGCAGATCGAGCTGCCGAAGGTCGCCGCCGAGGCGCTGCCCAGCGATAACCAGCAGCGCATCCTGACCCTCTCGGTGCAGGCCGACGGCAGCTACTACTGGAACCTCGGTAGCGAGCTGGACACCGAGCTGGGCGCGGCCAGCGAGCAGGCGGTGGAGCTGGCGGCGATGAGCGCGCGGGTGACGCAACTGGTGGCCGAACAGGGCGACACCCAGGTGTATATCCGCGCCGACCAGGCCGCCGACTACGCCAGCGTGGTGGCCGGCATCGCCGCCCTGCAGCAGGGCGGGGTGAGCAGCCTGGGGCTGGTCACCGAGGCGCCGCAATGAGCAGCCTGACCCTGCCCGCCGTGCACGACGCGCGACGGCCCAGCTCGCCGTCCCTGCACTGGCGGCGTCGCTGCACGGCCCTGGGGACGACCATCGGCCTGCACCTGGGGCTGGGCGCGCTGCTGCTGAGCCACTGGCAGGTGAGCGAGCCGCCGGCGCCGCAGGTCAGCACGGTGCAGTTGCAACTGCTGACCCTGACCCCGCCGGCGCCGCCGGAGCCGCCCGCGGCGATCCCCGAACTGCCGCAGCCGGCGCAGCCCGACCCGGCCATCGAGCGCCAGCGCCTGGAGCAGGCCGCCCTGGCGCGCAAACGCGCCGAGCAGCAGCGTCTTGAACAGGAGCAGCAGCGTCAGCGCGATCTGCAGCGGGAGCAGGAGCGCCGGCGCCGCGAGGCCGAGGCCCGCGAGCAGCTGGAGCAGCAGCGCCTGGCCGAGCAGCGCGAACAGGCCGAGCGTCAGCAGGCGGCCGCCGCAGCGGCCGAACGCGCGCGCCAGGCCGAGGCGGCTGCCGCCGCCAGCCGCGAGTTCCTGCCGATTGCCAAGCAGGCCCCGGCCTACCCGCAGCGCGCCCTGGACAAGGGCCTCGAGGGCCAGTGCACGGTGCGCTATCGGGTCAACGAGCAGGGCCGGGTGGAGAACCCCGAGGCCGAGCCCGACTGCCACCCGCTGTTCGTCCACCCCTCGCTGAACGCGGCGAAGCGCTTTCGCTACCAGCCGCGGGTGGTCGACGGCCGTGCCGTGGCGGTGGCCAACGTGAGGAACACCTTTACCTATCGCATCGAATGACCACGCAGCGCGACGCAACCTGACCCATACGCAGCCGGCTGCCGCGCGCACCATCAGTCCCCTCGACCATCTGGGGAGAGGGGGCGTTTAACCGCGTACCCCCGACCCGGATGCCATCCGGACGAACCAGCCAGCACAGAGAAACCCGATGAAGCACGATCCGCAGGACTTTCACCAACGCCTCGAGGCCCACGACGATCAGTCGATCAACCCCAGCAGCAATCCGCCGCTGGCGGCGCTGCTCGACCCCTCCCGGCGCAACCTGCTCAAGGGCGGCCTCGGCCTGGCCGCCCTGGGCCTGTTCGGCGGCGGCCTGGCCGCCTGCGGCAAGGCCGCGGCCAGCCCGTTGCTGAACTTCCCCAGCGTACCGCTGCAGCTCGATGCGCAGTTCGACCAGGTGCTGGTGCCGCCGGGCTACCGCGCCGTGCCGTTCTTCTCCTGGGGCGATGCGGTGGAGCCCGGCGCGCCGGAATGGCGCCCGGACGCCAGCGACGGCTGGCAGGCCCAGCTCAAGCAGGCCGGCGACAACCACGACGGCATGAACTTCTTCGCCTTTCCCGGCGAGCAGGAGCGTGGCCTGCTGGTGATGAACCACGAGTACGTCAACCCGCCGCTGCACCCATCCGGTGTGATCGACCAGTCCAAGCCGCGGCCGCTGGACGAGGTGCGCAAGGAGCAGGCCGCCCATGGTGTCTCGGTGATCGAGGTGAGGAAGGACTCGGACGGCCAGTGGCACAGGGTCATGGATTCGCCCTACAACCGCCGTATCAGCATGCTCACGCCGATGCGCCTGGCCGGGCCGCTGGCCGGGCTGGAGATGATGAAGACCGCCAGCGACCCCGAGGGCCTGACGGTGCTCGGCACGCTGAACAACTGCGCCACCGGCGTCACGCCCTGGGGCACCTTCCTCACCTGCGAGGAGAACTGGCACAACTACTTTATCAACCGCGACAAACAGGATTACGAACGTCGCGTGTCGCACAAGCGCTACGGCCTGGCCAGCGCGGGCACCAGCAAGAACTACGCCTGGGAAACCGCCGATCCGCGCTTCGACGCCACCCCCTATGCCGACCAGCCCCACGGCGGCCACGTCAACGAACCGCACCGCTTCGGCTGGGTGGTGGAGATCGACCCCTTCGACCCCAGCGCGCAGCCGATCAAGCGCACCGCCTTCGGCCGCTTCGGCCGCGAGTGCGCGGCGCTGGCCCTCGGCGAGGACGGGCGCATGGCCTTCTATTCGGGCGACGACGCCCGCGGCGAGTACGTCTACAAGTTCGTCCCGAGCGGGCGTTTCGACGCCGCCAACCCCCGCGCCAGCCGCGATCTGCTGGATGAAGGCACGCTGTACGCCGCGCGTTTCGATGCCGACGGCAGCGGCCAGTGGCTGGCCCTGGTACACGGGCACAACGGCCTGACTGCGACCAACGGTTTCGCCAGCCAGGCCGAGGTGCTGCTCAACGCCCGCGCCGCCGCCGACCGCGCCGGCGCCACGCCGATGGATCGCCCCGAGTGGGCCGCGGTGCATCCCAGAACACGCGAGGTCTATGTCGCCCTGACCAACAACGACGACCGTGGCGCCAAGCAGCCGACGGACGCCGCCAACCCGCGCCCGCACAACCTGCACGGGCAGATCCTGCGCTGCAACGAGCAGGACGCCGACCCGACCGCCACCACCTTCACCTGGGAGCTGTTCCTCCTTGCCGGCGAGGCCAGTGGCGCGCGCGACGCCAGTGGCGAGCCGCTGCCGGCAAATCTCACCGGCACCATCGACGGCGACATCTTCTCCTCGCCGGACGGCCTGGCCTTCGACGCCGCCGGGCGGCTATGGATCCAGACCGACTACGACGACGAGGCGGCGCCGATGCAGGGCATGGGCTGCAACATGATGCTCTGCGCCGACCCCGCCACCCGCGAGGTGCGCCGCTTCATGGTCGGCCCGCGTGGCTGCGAGATCACCGGCCTGGCCTGGAGCCCGGACGGCAAGGCGATGTGGGCCAATATCCAGCATCCGGCCCTCAGCTACCCGGCCAGCGATGGTCGCAGCCGCCCGCGCTCGACCACGGTGCTGGTGACCCGCATCGACGGCGGCGTGATCGGCGGCTGATCGCCGCTGTAGTGGCGCGCCCTACGAGATCAGGCCGCCTGCCTAGCGGCGTGCAGCTGCTCGAACCAGTCCAGCGTCTCGTCCCACAGGCGCCGGGCGGCGGGGCGGAAGTAGCCCATATGGCCGATATTGCCCAGGCCCTCGGCCTGCGAATCGAGCGTACGCGCCTGGTAGGGCGCATTGACGTAGGCGGCCATGAAGGCATCGCGCGAGGCGGGCGGCGCCCACAGGTCGTCCAGGGTATTGAGCGCCACCATGGGCGTGGCAACTCGGGCGAAGCGTTCGGCCAGGCCGGGCATCTGCGGGTCGTCGAAGAAGTAGCGGGGGAAGCGGCACCAGCGCTTCCACTGGCGGTACACGCCTAGCGGCAGGTCCTCGCCCATGCCCAGCTTGCTCCAGGCCAGGTAGCCCTTGTAGCGCGTCATCAGCGGGCCGATCAGCTGCCACATGGCCAGCACGCGCACTTGCTCGGCCTTGGGCATCCAGCCGTGCCAGCCGGCGCCGGTGCCGAAGGTGTAGAAGCCAGTCACCTGATCATGGTTGGGCAGCAGGCCGAAGGCATGGCCGCCGAAGGAGTGGCCGACCATGAACAGCGGGCGTTCGGCATGCCGATGCTGATCCACCGCGGCGGCCAGGTCGAGGTGCGCCCAGTCCAGGTAATCCATGTCGAAGCCGCGCAGGCTGGCCGGCTTGGACTGGCCGACGCCGCGGTAGTCCAGGGTCAGGGTGCTGAAGCCGCGGGCGGCGGCGTGTTCGGCGAAACGCCGGTAGAAGCCCTGCGGCACCCCGGTGGCGCCGGCGATCAGCAACTGCGCGCGGGGTTCGCGCGCGTGGTAGAGGGTGGCGGTCAGCGGGTAGCCGTCGCGGGCCGCCAGTGCTACGGCTTCGCTGAGGATGGTCGGGCGGTCGTGGTTCATGGCAGTGGCACTCGTTGCTGGCGGGTCAGGTGGAACAGGGCGTCGGCGGCCTGGCGCAGCGGTTCGGCGCTGCCGGCGACGCGGGCCTGCAGCAGGCCGCCTTCGTAGAGGGCGACGAACAGCGCGGCGAGGCCTTCGGCCTCGGGGTAGCCGTGCGCCTGCAATTGGCGTTGCAGCGCCCGGCGAATGGCGGCGAAGGCCGTGGCCAGGGCGGCGCGGATGTCCTCGTCCTCGGGACCGCTCTCCAGCGCCACCGTGGCCAGCGGACAGCCGCGCTCGAAGGCGCTGCCCTGCAGCTGGCCGAGGGCGCCATGCAGCCAGGCGGCGAGGGCGTCGAGCGGCTCGGGCTGGTGCTCGAACAGCGCGGCGAAGGCCTGTTCGGCGCGCTGGCCGATGCGCTCGATGGCGGCCACCGCCAGCTCGCTCTTGCCGCCGGGAAAGTGGTGGTAGAGGCTGCCCTTGGGCGCGCCGGCGTCGGCCAGCAGTTCGCTCAGGCCGACGCCGTGCAGGCCCTTGCGCTGCAGGGCGTCGATCATGGCGTCGATCAGCTTGTCGCGGGTGGTCTTGTTCATGGGAGGGATTGTGTAGACCGGTCGGTCTAGGCGGGCAAGCGGCATTCCGGTCGCGTCTGGCGGCAAATGCGCCAGGCTAGCGAGTCATCTTCTTCACGAACACCACCACGAACAGGGCCATGGTGAAGCTGCCGACGAAGGCTTCGACGGCGGCGATCAGCCGCGCCAGGCCGCCGGGCGTGATGTCGCCGTAGCCCAGGGTGGTGAAGGTGACCACGCTGTAGTACAGGCAGGCGAACAGGTCCTGCAGGTTGCCCTGCAGGCCGCGGTCGAGGGCAAGGCCCAGTGTCTGGCCGCCCTGGTTGACCCCGGTGAGGAAGTACAGCAGGCCGCAGATGCCGATCAGGCCGAGGGAGAACAGCACCACGTTGAGTGGTTTCTCGCCATAGCCGCAGAACAGGTCGACCAGCCAGGACAGCAGGCGCCGCGCGGAGAGCCGTGGCATCTGCAGGCGGCGCATGAGCATCTCGCGGTGGAAGAAGTAGCCGGCCTGCTCGAACAGCCCGGCCTGTTCCAGGTGCAGGCGCAGGTTGCGATAGGTTTCCTCGGCCTCCTGAAACTGCTGCTGCGCCGCGCTGGCGTCGCCGCGGCGCAGCAGCTCGCGGGCCACCCGCTCCTGCAGCAGTTGGCGATCCCACACCACGTTGTCCAGTCGCGCGCCTTCCAGGCGCACGCCCAGCAGGTTGCAGTCGCGCAGGTCGACGCAGTGCAGGTTGGCCTGGCGCAGGTCGGCCTTCATCAGCGAGCTGCCGCGCAGGTCGAGGGCGAACAGATGGGCGTGCTGCAGGTCGGCGCGGTACAGGTCGGCATCGCGCAGGACGAAGCCGGCGCGGCTGCCGTGGTTGACCAGATCGATGCCGGCCAGCCCGGCCTTCTTCAGCTGGAAGCCGAGCATCGGCTGGCCGCTGCGCGCGCGCTGCTCGAGGGCGGCGCGCAGTGCGGCGTGCTGCTTGTCCGTTTCGGCGTCCTGCCAGAAGCCTTCGTCGGGCTGGATGGTTGCCATGGCCGAGCCTCGTGGCGCTTTCCTCAAGCCTAGCCCGTGCCGCCCGCTCCGGTGTCAGGCGTGCTGCGCCACCCAGGCGGCATAGGCGTCGATGAATTTCTGCAGGAAGGGCTTGATGCTCTCGCCGAGCACGCCGGCGTCGTCGAAGAACGCGCCGGCACCGCCGAGATAGGCCTCCGGCTGCTGCATCATGCGCACGTCGAGGAACACCATGGACTGGCGCAGATGATGGTTGGCGCCGAAGCCGCCGATGGCGCCGGGCGAGGCGCTCAGCACCGCGCCGGGCTTGCCGCCGAAGGCGCTCTGGCCATAGGGCCGCGAGCCGACGTCGATGGCATTCTTCATCGGCGCCGGCATGGAGCGGTTGTACTCCGGGGTGACGAACAGCAGCGCGTCGGCGTTCTTCAGCTTGGCGCGGAAGGCACTGTAGGCGGGCGGTACCGGATCGACGTCGATGTCCTCGTTGTACAGCGGCAGCTCGCCGATCTCGACTATCTCCAGCTTCAGCGAGGGTGGCGCGAGTTGCGTCAGGGCCAGGGCCAGCTTGCGGTTGATCGAGGCTTTGCGCAGGCTGCCGACCAGCACGGCGACGTGGTAGGTCTTGCTCATGGAAACTCCTTGCGGCGAGAGAAAAAGGTGCAGTGAGCAACTATAGACGGCGCCTTCAGGCGAAGGCCGTCAGCAGGTCCTCGGCGAAGGCCAGCTGCGCTTCGCCGGGGCTATGGCCGCGGTGGCTGGCGAGGCGGAACTGCACGGTGAAATCCCAGCTGTCCGGCAGGCAGCGCAGCTTGCCGCGTGCCACCCAGGGCGCGGCGATATGCTCGGGCAGGTAACCCAAGTGAGCACCGGAGAGGACGAAGGCCAGGCTGCCCTCCACCTGTTCGCAGCGCGCGCTGCTGACGCTGGACTGCCAGGGCTCGCCGGCGGCGCCGAAGCGGTAGGGGTGCAGCACCCGGTCGCCGTCTTCCAGGTCGCTGGCCGCGACCGTCTCGCGCCCGAACAGCGGGTGCTGGCGCCCGCAGTACAGGCGCTGGCGTTCGGCGAACAGCGGCCGGTAGTCCAGCGCCGTCTGGCTGCCGGAGAAATAGCCGATGGCCAGTTGCAGTTGGTCCTGCAACAGGCGCCGTTCCAGCTCGGCGGGCATGGCGCTGAGCAGCTCGATCTGCACCGCCTGGTTGCGCCGACGAAAACGTCCGATGGCATCGCCGAGGCGCTCCAGCACCTGGTCCGAGAGCGCCTCGGAGAGGCCGATGCGCAGCTCGCCGAGCAGCTTGTCGGCCATGCCCTGGGCCTCGCCCTTGAAGGTCTCGATGGCGCCGAACAGCTTGCGCGTGGCGGCCAGCACCTGCTCGCCCTTGGCCGTCAGGCGAAAGCCGGCCTTGCCGCGTTCGCACAGGCGAAAGCCCAGGCGCGTCTCCAGCTTGGCCATCTGCGTGCTGATGGTCGACTGGCCGATGCCCAGCTCGCCCTGCGCCGCGCTGAAGCCGCCGCATTCCACCACGGTGACGAACAGGCGCAGCAGCTGCAGGTCGAGGTCGCGCAATTGGCTGAGCATGGCGGCTCCATACATTGATAGATATAGATGCCAGAGTAGAACACTTCATATTTAATCAACGCAAAGCCGCGCGCAGCATGACCCCCAGCCCATAACCACCACGAGGCCATTCCCGATGCGCCAGGTCATCCTCCCCCTGCTGCTGTGCAGCGCCTTCGCCGTGCAGGCCGAAGACAAGGCCCTGAATCTCTACAGCTGGTCGGCCTATATCCCCGAGCAGGCGCTGCAGCGCTTCAAGGACGAGACCGGCATCCGGGTCAAGTACGACATCTTCGACAGCGCCGAGGCCTTGGACAGCAAGCTGCTCACCGGTGGCAGCGGCTACGACGTCGTCTTTCCCGCCTCCAGCGGCCTGGCCCGGGCGATCCAGGCCGGCGCCGTGCAGCCGGTCGAGCGCAGTCGGCTGAGCAACCTGGGCAACCTGGACGGCGAGCTGCTGGCCAAGCTGGCGGTGGCCGACCCCGGCAACCGCTACGGCGTGCCCTACACCTGGGGCACGGTCGGCCTGGGTTACAACAAGGAGGCCGTGGCGCAGCGCCTGCCGGGCGTGCCGAGCAACAGCCTGGACCTGCTGTTCAAGCCCGAATACGCCAGCCGGCTCAAGGACTGCGGCATCGCCGTGATCGACTCGCCCCAGGAGGTGATCAGCATCGCCCTGCACTACCTGGGCAAGGCCCCCTACAGCAGCGACAAGGCCGACCTGGCCGCGGTGCAGCAACTGCTCGCCGGCCTGCAGCCCAGCCTGCGCTACGTCGGCAGCGGCCGGCATATCGACGACCTGGCCAAGGGCGAGATCTGCCTGGCGCTGACCTACAACGGCGACGCCTTTATGGCCGCCGACAATGCCCGTGAGGCCGGCCAGCCGTTCAGCGTGGAGTACCGCGTGCCGGTCGAAGGCACGCTGATCTGGTTCGACACCATGGCCATCCCCGCCGACGCGCCGCATCCGCAGGCCGCCCACGCCTTTATCGACTTCATGCTGCGTCCCGAAGCCATCGCCGAGCTGACCAACAGCGTGTTCTTCGCCAACGCCAACCAGGCCGCCACCGCGCTGGTGGACGAGGCCATCGCCGGCGATCCGGATATCTACCCGCCGGCCGAAGTCCGCGCACGCCTGTTCAGCGAGCAGCTGATGCCGCTGCGCCAGCAGCGCGAGCGCACCCGTATCTGGACCACCTTTCGCAGTCAGTATTGAGGACAAGGCAATGGAAGCATTCCAAGGCAACGACCTGGCGATCACCCGCGACAGCCTCTACGGCACCTACTCGGAGCCGACCTACGCCGGCGTCACCAGCTTTATGCGCCGGCGCTACTCGCGCGACCTGGAGGGCGTCGACCTGGTGGTCAGCGGCGTGCCCTTCGACACCGCCACCACCAACAGGCCCGGCAGCCGCTTCGGCCCGCGGGCGATCCGCGCCGCCTCGGTGACCAGCGCCTGGGAACGCCACTACCCCTGGGAGTTCGACCCCTTCGACCAGCTGGCGGTGATCGACTACGGCGACTGCAACTTCGATCATGCCCTGCCGCACAGGATTCCGGCGGCCATCGAGGCGCATGCCGAGCGGATCGTTGCCGCCGGCTGCGGCCTGCTGACCCTGGGCGGCGACCACTTCATCAGCTACCCGCTGCTCAAGGCCCATGCCAAGCGGCATGGCGCGCTGTCGCTGGTGCACTTCGACGCCCACAGCGACACCTGGCCGGATAGCGATGCGAGCGAACAGGGCGTCAGCCACGGCACCATGTTCTACCACGCCGCCCGCCAGGGCCTGGTGGACCCGGCGCGCTCGGTGCAGATCGGCCTGCGCACCACCAACGACGACACCCTGGGCTTCCAGGTGCTGGACGCGCCCGAGGTGCATCGCCGCGGCGCGCAGCAGATCGCCGAACTGATCCGCGCCCGGGTCGGCGACCACCCGGTGTACCTGACCTTCGATATCGACTGCCTCGACCCGGCCTTCGCCCCCGGCACCGGCACCCCGGTGTGCGGCGGCCTGAGCACCCACCAGGCGCTGGAGATCCTGCGTGGCCTGCGCGGCATCAACCTGGTAGGCATGGACGTGGTGGAGGTCTCGCCGCCCTACGACCACGCCGAGATCACCGCCCTGGCCGGCGCCACCGTGGCCATGGAGATGGTCTGCCTGTATGCCGCGCGGCATAAGCTGGGGGAAAGGACGTAGGGTGGAAATCGCTGTTTATTTCCACCATGGGCGTTCGCGTCGATTGCCCGGGGTGGGTTGAGGAGGCGTGAGCAGCTTACGCATTCCGGCAAAAAATCGGGCCTGTCAGGCCCGTAAGTTCACGCTCAAAGGATCTGCAGGCACTGGGCCAGGCCGATGGGCTCGGGCCTGAATAGCCGCGCGTCCATCAACTTCGGCTCGCGCACGATGGGCGCGAAGTCCATGCGCGCGAGGATGTCGCGCTGGATATCCACCCCCGGCGCCACCTCGACCAGCTCCAGCCCGTCGAGGGTCAGGCGGAAGACGCAACGCTCGGTGACATAGAGCACCGGCTGGCCACGTTCGGCGGCCAGGCGGCCGGCGAAGGTGCGGTGCTCCACCTCGCCGACGAACTTGCGCAGTGCGCCGTCCTGAACGATGCGCAACTGGCCGTCCTCGATGCGGATGTCCTGCGCGCCGGCGCTGAAGGTGCCGACGAACACCACCTGCTTGGCGTTCTGGCTGATATTGATAAAGCCGCCAGCCCCCGCCAGCCGACTGCCGAATCTGGACACGTTGAGGTTGCCCGCCGCATCGGCCTGGGCCAGGCCGAGGAAGGCGATGTCCAGGCCGCCGCCGTCGTAGAAATCGAACTGGTAGGGCTGGTCGAGCAGCGCGCTGTGGTTGCTTGCCGCGCCGAAATCCAGCCCGGAAGCGGGGATACCGCCGATCACGCCGGGCTCGGCGGTCAGGGTCAGGCGCTCGATCACGCCTTCCTCGGCGGCCACCGCGGCGACGCCCTCGGGCATGCCGATGCCGAGGTTGACCACCGCACCTCCCTTGAGCTCCAGCGCCGCGCGGCGGGCGATCAGCTTGCGCACATCCAGCGGCAGCGGCGCCAGGCTGTCCGCCGGCACCCGGGTCTCGCCGGCGAAGGCCGGGTTGTAGGCGGTGGCGAAGGTCTGCTGGTGATTGGCCGGCTCGGCCAGGACCACGCAGTCCACCAGAATGCCGGGGATCTTCACCTCGCGGGCGTTCAGCGAGCCGCGCTCGACCAGGCGCTCGACCTGGGCGATCACCAGGCCGCCCGAGTTGCGCGCGGCCATGGCGATGGCCAGGCTCTCGATGGTCAGCGCCTCGCGCTCGAAACTGAGGTTGCCGTCGGGATCGCTGCTGGTGGCGCGGACGATGGCGACGTGGATGGGAAAGGCCGGGTAGAACAGGTAATCCTCGCCATCGATGGGCATCAGCCGCACCAGCTCGGCGGTGGTGCGCGCATTGAGCTTGCCGCCGCCGTGGCGCGGGTCGACGTAGGTGCCCAGGCCGACCCGCGACAGCTGCCCCGGCTTGCCGGCGGCGATATCGCGAAACAGCTGGGAGATCACCCCCTGCGGCAGGTTGTAGGCCTCGATGCGGTTGTCCACCGCCAGCTTCTGCAACCCCGGGACCAGGCCCCAGTGACCGCCGATCACCCGCCGCACCAGGCCCTCGTGGGCCAGGTGGTTGAGGCCGCGGCCCTTGCCGTCGCCTTGCCCCGCGGCGTACACCAGGGTCAGGCCCTGCGGCGCCCGTTCGGCGAGAAAGCGCCGCTCCAGGGCGATGGCGATCTCTTCGGCGAAACCGATGCCGACGAAGCCGCCGCTGGCCAGGTTGGCGTTGTCCGGGATGCGCGCCACGGCTTCTGCGGCACTGATGATCTTGCTCATGCAACGAACCTTAGAAACTACCGAAAAGAGTGCCCAGGGTGATCACCACCGCCAGCGCCACCAGCGGAAACGCCACGGTGTTGACGAAGATGAACTTGTACGACTCGCGGTGGCTGAGCTTGCAGATCGCTAGCAGCGAGATCACCGCGCCGTTGTGTGGCAGGGTGTCCATGCAGCCCGAGGCCATGGCGGCGACGCGGTGCAGCAGCTCGGGGCTGATACCGGCGGCGTTGGCCATGCTCAGGTACTGCTCGCCGAGGGTTTTCAGCGCGATCGACATACCACCGGACGCCGAGCCGGTGATGCCGGCGAGGATGTTCACTGCCACCGCTTCGGAGATCAGCGGGTTGCTCGATACGCCCAGCACCAGGTCGCGAATGATGACGAAGCCGGCCAGGGAGGCGATCACCGTGCCGTAACCCACTTCGGCGGCGGTGTTGAGGATCGGCAACATGGAGCCGAAGGCGCCGTCGTTGACGCTCTGCTTCAGGTCCATCCAGCGCCGCCAGTGCAGGCCGATCAGCAGCACGATGGCGGCGCCGAGGGCGACGATGATCGACCAGATACCGATCAGCGACTTGGCATCCTGCAGGCCGCCGAATTCCGGCTTGGCCAGGTAGCTGGTGTCGAGGCTCGGCAGGATCTGCTTGGCCATCAGGAAATTCAGGCCGATCACCACGAAGATCGGCAGCAGCGCCAGCCAGAAGCCGGGAATGTCGCGCTTGTCCTCGACGACCGGGTCGTCGCGGTGCTCGCCGTAGCCTTCGCCGGCGGCCATCAGCTTGCGCGACTGGGCGGTGAGCCACCAGCTGCCGAGGCCGAACATGATCAGCCCGGCGATCACGCCCAGGCCCGGCGCGGCGAAGGCGTCGGTGCCGAAGAAGGGGTTGGGAATGGCGTTCTGGATCGCCGGGGTGCCGGGCAGCGCGGTCATGGTGAAGGTGAACGAGCCGAGGGCGATGGCGCCGGGGATCAGGCGCTTGGGAATGCCCGCCTCGCGAAACAGCGCGGCGCCGATCGGGTACACGGCGAAGGCCACCACGAACAGCGACACGCCGCCGTAGGTGAGGATGCCGCAGGCCAGCACGATGGCCAGGATGGCCCGCTCGCTGCCCACTTTCGCGACTATGCGGTGGGCGATGGCGCGGGCCGATCCCGAGTCGTCCATCAGCTTGCCGAACAGCGCGCCGAGCAGGAACAGGGGGAAGAACTGGATCACGTAGCCGCCCATGGCCTTCATGAACACCTGGGTGTAGGTGGGCAGCAGCAGGCCGATGTCGCCGGCGAACAGCAACGCCAGCAGGGCCAGCAGTGGGGCGAGGATCAGCACGTTGATGCCGCGATAGGCGAGGTACATCAGCAGCGCGAGGGAAATCAGAATACCGAGGGTACCCATGGGTGGTTCCTTTTGTTGTTGTTCTACTGGCGGTGGCCGGTCTGGCGCCGGGCGTCCATCGGGCTGGACGCCGTCGCAGCCGATCTAGCGAGAGCCGTGCCAGGGCGCGCCGGAAGCTCTGGCGAATTGCCGCAGACCTTATGGGAGGCGGCCTGCAGCGATGTCGAGGAGGGTTTTCGAGGCGGCGACGGTGGCCGGCATGTGTCTGGAATTCTGGACGAGTCCAGGAGTTTGGAAAGCTCCGCGGTGAAGTGTCCAGAATTCTGGATTGAGGAGGTGGGACGAGGGCTGGCGTTACCGGCGAGCGGAGCGGCGCCGTGCGTCGGCGTCCGCTCCGGGATTCGTCAGCGCACCACGAACACGTCGCACGGCGCCTTGTGCAGGAAGTGCTGCGCCAGGCTGCCGAGCAGCGCCTGGGACAGGGCGCTGCGCCCGTGACTGCCGAGCACCAGCAGCTCGCTGCGGCGGACCTTGATCTGCTCCTGCAGGGTGCGCAGGATGCCGCCCTGGATCACCTCGTGGCTCAGCGCCGGGCCGCCGGGCGGCAGGCTCTGCGCCTCGTCCTGGAGCAGACGGTCGATCAGCCCGCGCTGGGTTTCCAGCTGCAGGCGGACGTCCTCCGGCGTGCCCTTGTCCGGCTCGAATACATGCAGGGCATGCAGCTCGGCGTTGGCCGGCAGCAGCCGATAGGCCTGGCCGAGGGCGCTGCAGGCGCACAGGGAGAAGTCGATGGCGGCCAGGGCGTGCTGGTAGGGGGCGAAGTCGTTGCGCGCCACCAGCAGCAGCGGCACGGTGCAGCGGCGGGCGATGCGATCGAGACTGGTGCCGGAGAAGAAATCGTGGCGCTGATGGTGGCCGCCGAGCACCAGCAGGTCGCAACCGCTGTCCTGCACCTGCTGCAGCACTACTTCCGAGGGTTTGCCGCTGAGCATGCGCAGTTCGGTGCCGGGCGGGGCGTACTGGGTCAGGCTGCGGTCCAGGGCCCGCTGCGCCTTGTCGTGCTGCTCGCTGCCCTGGCTCGGGTCGAGCACATGCAGCAGGGTCAGGCGGGCATTGTGTTGCTGGGCGAGCTGGGCGGCGCGGCACAGGGCCATATCGGCCGTGTCGCGCAGATCGTGGGCGATAAGAATGTGATGGAACATGGCGACGGCTCTCCTGCCGATACCGGTCGGCGATTTTATTGTGCCTGTTCAATTAGCCGCTCTTTTGACATACGGCAAGTCGGTGTCTGTTGCGCCTGCATTGGCAGGACAACGAAATCGACTTCAGCGTACGCGCAATTGGTAGTGCCCGCGACTCTCGGCGACCACCTCGCCGCTGCCATCGGTCAGTTGCAGCTCGAGCTGGAAGTCGGCCTTGCCCAGGCGCGTGGCCTCCTGTTCCAGGCGGGCGATCTCGGCGGCGCTCAGGCGCGCCTCGACGCGGATATCGCCCACGGCCGGGCGGCGGAACCTCAGGTTCATCTCCTTGACCAGCGGGTAGAAGCGCTCGGCGTCGAAGCTGGTGAGAAACAACGCGCCGCCGGGGATCTCGGCCAGGGTGAACAGCGCACCGGCGTACATGCTGCCGATATGGTTGCGGTTGCCGTCCAGCGGCATGCACAGGCGCACGAAGCCGGCTTCGAGCACCTCGGCTTGCAGGCCGCTGCGCTGGACGAAGGCGATCTGCCGTTCGGTGAGCTGGCGGACAGTTTCTTCGGGCAGGGGCATGGCCGGACTCCTAGGGGGGCGGCCCGCCAGACTAAGGGTTGGCGGGCGCCCTGCAATTGACCGCAGCGGCCGCCACGAATGACCGAAGCGCTCAGACCCTGTCGGTTCTTTGGAAGCCGCCCCCGGTCCGTAGGGTGCGCTGTGCGCAGCGGGCGTCGCATTTATCGGCGGTGCGCACGGCGCACCCGGCCCCCGGCCTTGCTGCTTGAACCACGGATTACCGCGAGACCGCAACCTGGATGCCGTGCTGGCGCAGCCAGGCCAGCAGCTGCGGCAGCGGCAGGGCGCCGCTCTGCCGCGCCACTTCGACGCCGCCCTTGAACAGCAGCAGGCTGGGAATCGAGCGGATGCCCAATTGCCCGGCCAGTTGCGGATTGGCCTCGCTATCGAGCTTGCCCAGGCGGCAGCGGCCCTGCAGCTGGCTGGCGGCCTGGGCGAAGGTCGGCGCGAAGGCCTGGCAGGGGCCGCACCAGCTGGCCCAGACGTCCACCAGCAGCGGCAGCTCGCCCTTGAGCTGGCTGGCGAAGTTGCCCTGGGTCAGTTCGAGCGGTGCCGCCGGCAGCACTTCGGCCTTGCAGCGACCGCAGCGCGGGCCGTCGCCCAGGCGTTCGGCGGGAATGCGGTTGAGCCCGTTGCAGTGCGGGCAGGGAATCAGCAGCGGATCGGACATGACGGCAGGGCTCCATGGGGCATAGCCCTTAGATGGAGCCGCCGCCGGCGGATATCAAGTCACAGCGGGGTCAGCGGCCAGAACAGCGGGATGACGAAGCTGGCCACCAGCCACAGCAGCAGGTTGAGCGGGATGCCGATGCGCATGAAGTCGGTGAAGCGGTAGCCGCCGGCGTTGTAGACGAAGGTGTTGGTCTGGTAGCCGATGGGCGTGGCGAAGCTGGCGCTGGCGGCGAACATCACCGCCACCACGAAGGCGCGTGGGTCGACGCCCAGGTGCTGGGCCATGCCGATGGCGATCGGCGTGACCAGCACGGCGACGGCGTTGTTCGACAGCATCTCGGTGAGAATCGAGGTGAACAGGTAGATGAAGCTCAGCATCAGCAGCGGCCCGGCCCAGGGCAGCCAGCCCATGACGTTCTGCACCAAAAGGCTGACCAGGCCGACCTTGTCCATGGCGATGCTGATCGCCAGCATGCCGAAGATCAGGCTGAGGATCTTCCAGTCCACCGCCTTGTAGGCGTCCTCGACGTCCAGGCAGCGGGTCGCCAGCACGGTCACCGCGCCGATGATCGCCAGGCCCTCGATGGGCATCAGGCCGAAGGCGGCCAGCAGCATCACCGCCAGGGTGGTGGCGATGGCGATGGGCGCCTTGTCGCGGCGAAAGGCGCGTTCCTGCACGGCGTTGAGGCTGATCAGCTCGCCGTTGTCGGCGAAGCGCTTGATCTGCGCCGGGGTGCCTTCGACCAGCATCACGTCGCCGAACTGCAGCTCGAAGTCGTCGAGGTTGCCCTGCACGTTCTCGTCCTGGCGGTGCACGGCGAGCACGGCGATGCCGTAGCGCGCGGTGAGGTCCAGGTCGCGCATGGGGCGGTGGCTGTAGCGCGAATTGCGCCCGACTATGGCCTCGGCGAGGATCACGTCGTGGCTGCTGATGGTCTCGAAGGCGTCGCCGCGGTTGAACGAGAGGTGGCCGCTCTCGCGCAACTCGACCACGTCCTTGACCTGGCCGTGCAGCACCAGGCGGTCGCCGCTGGCTAGCAGGGTGCCCGCGCCCGGCTCGGTCAGCTCCTGCTCCTGGCGGAACAGCTTGAGCACCTGCAGGCCGCTGCCGCCGTTTAGGTTGGCCTCGTGCAGGGTCTTGCCGATCACGGGCGAGTCGTGCGGCACCAGGAGCTCGGTCATGAAGGTCCGATCCAGGTCCGGGCGCAGCTGCTTGGACAGGGTCTCGCGATCGGGCAGCAGGTGGCGACCGACGGTCAGCAGGTAGAGCATGCCGACGCTGGCCAGGATCAGCCCGGCGCCGGTGATTTCGAAGATGCCGAAGGGCGCCAGGCCGGCCTTGCGCGCCACGCCGTCGACCAGGATGTTGGTCGAGGTGCCGATCATGGTCAGGGTGCCGCCGAGGATGGTGGCGTAGGACAGCGGGATCAGCAGCTTCGACGGCAGGGTGCCGGCGCGCCGCGCCAGGGCGATGGCCACCGGGGTGAGGATGGCCACCACCGGGGTGTTATTGAGGCAGGCGGAAATCACCAGGGCGGTGATGGTCAGGCCGCTGAGCACGCGGATCGGGCTGGTGCCGACCAGCTCGCCCAGCCAGTTGCCCAGGGCGTCGATGCAGCCGGTGCGCTCCAGCGCGGCGGACAGCACGAACATGCAGGCGATGGTTACCGGCGCCGAATTCGACAGCACGCCGAGCACCTCGCCCGGGGTCAGCAGCTGGCTGACCAGCAGCGCGGCCACGGCCATGGCCGCGACTATGTCCGGACTCCATTTTTCGCGCACGAAGGCATAGAGCACCCAGATCAGCAGGGCGCCGACGAACAGCAGGGGCAGGGAGTCCCAGGGCATGCGAATCCTTAAGGTCGAATCTCGTGCGAGGTATCGGGGCGCGCTGGGCGACCGCACCAGGTCGCCAAGATAGAGGGCTTCGCTTAGATAGTCTAAGAATGTTTGAGAAGGTTTATATGCCTTTTGGATTTAACAGTTAAGGCGTCCCGGCGTAAGGTGGATGGCGCTTTATCCATCCACCACTGAGGACTGCTGGATGAAAAAGGCGTCATCCAGCCTAGGTTTCGATCGGCCCGGTTGGGTAGTGCGGGTGGTGGGTTTTGTCCTGCGCGCGGCGCACCCGGCCTACGACGAGCAGCTGATCTCCAGGTGCTTGCCCCAGTCCGGCGGGCGCTGCGCGTAGCGCTCCATCCCCGGTTGCTCGTCGAAGGGCCGCGCCAGCACCGCATGCAGCTCGCGCACCGGGCCGTAGTCGCCGGCCTCGGCGGCCTCGATCACCTGCTGCGCCAGGTAGTTGCGCAGGATGTAGCGCGGGTTGACCGCGTGCATGCGCGCCAGGCGCTCGGCCTGCTCGCTGCCCTCGCGCGCGCTGCGGGCCAGGTAGTCGCGGCCCCAGGCATCGAAGCCGGCCAGGTCGACGAAGTCGTCGCGCACGATGGTCAGCGCCTCGTTCGGGGCGCGCTCGCCGAGGCGGCGGAAAAACAGCGTGTAGTCGGTCGCCTTGCCCTGCTGCATCAGTTGCAGCAGGCGCTGCACCAACTCCTCGTCGCCTTCCTCGGCGGTGCACAGGCCCAGGCGACGGCGCATCAGGTCGAGGTGATGGGCCTGGTACAGCGGCAGGAACAGCTCCAGCGTCTGGCGCAGCTTGTCCACCTCGATCATCGGCGTCAGCGCCTGGGCCAGCGCCGCCAGGTTCCAGTGGGCGACCGGCACCTGGTTGCTGAAGCTGTAGCGGCCGGTGTCGTCGGAGTGGTTGCAGATGTGCCCGGCGTCGAAGTCGTCGAGAAAGGCGTAGGGGCCGAAGTCGAAGGTGATGCCGAGGATCGACATGTTGTCGGTGTTCATCACCCCGTGGCAGAAGCCGTAGGCCTGCCAGTGGGCGATCATCTGCGCGGTGCGCTCCAGCACCTCGCGGAACATCGCCAGCCAGGGCTCATCCTGCGTCAGGCAGTGGGGAAAGTGGCTGGCCAGCACGTGCTCGCCGAGGATCTTCAGCTGCTCGTGCTGGCGCGTGTAGTAGAAGTACTCGAAGTGGCCGAAGCGCACGTGGCTGGGCGCCAGGCGCAGCAGCATGGCGGCGCGCTCCTGGCGTTCGCGCCACACCGGGGTGCTTGACGCGGTGACGCACAGCGCCCGCGAGGTCGGGATGCCGAGCGCGTGCAGGTGTTCGCTGGCGAGAAACTCGCGGATCGAGCTGCGCAGCACCGCGCGGCCGTCGCCCATGCGCGAGTAGGGGGTCTGGCCGGCGCCCTTGAGGTGCAGGTCCCAATGCTCGCCGGCGGCGTTGACCACCTCGCCGAGCAGCAGGCCGCGACCGTCGCCCAGGCGCGGCGTGTAGCCGCCGAACTGATGCCCGGAATAGACCATCGCACGTGGCTCGGCCTGGCGCCACAGCTGGTACCCGGCGAACAGCTGGGCGAAGGCCGGGTCGTCGGCTTCGCCCGGCGCCAGGTCGAGCAGGGCCATGGCCGCCGCGCTGGCCACCACCAGGCGCGGCTGCTCGATGGGCTCGGGCAGCACTTCGGTGGAGAAGGCGTCGCCGAGGCGGGCGAAGCGGTTGTCGAAGCTCAGTTCGTCGAGGTGTTTCACCGGCTCGGCCTGTCAGCTTGCCGCCGCGGGCGGCGGGTTGATGGAATCGGCTGCGCCGGCGGCGGCGGCCTTGATCAGGTCCCTGTGCTCCAGCTGCTTCTCGCCGTCGATGTTCTTCACGTACACGTCGACCTGACGGAAGGCGATGCTGATGCCGTGCTTGGCGAACTCGCGGTCGACGAAGCGGTTGATCTCGTCGGTGGCCGGGTTGCGGTCGCCGAGGTCGCGCACGTGGATGCGCAGCTCGTGATCCAGGGTGCTCTCGCCGAAGTTGAGGAAATACACCAGCGGCGCCGGATCCCTGAGCACCCGCGGGTTCTCCTGGGCGGCCTGCAGCAGCAGCTTGCGCACCAGGTCGAGGTCCGAGCCGTAGCTCACGCCCACCTTGACGGTGACGCGGGTGACCGTGTCGCTCAGCGACCAGTTGATCAACTGGCCGGTGATGAAGGTCTTGTTCGGCACGATGATTTCCTTGTGGTCGAAATCGGTGATGGTGGTGGCGCGGATGCGGATCCTGCTCACCGTGCCGGACAGGTTGCCGATGGTGACCACGTCGCCGATGCGCACCGGGCGCTCGAACAGGATGATCAGGCCGGAGATGAAGTTGGCGAAGATCTCCTGCAGGCCGAAACCCAGGCCCACCGACAGCGCCGCCACCAGCCACTGCAGCTTGTCCCAGCTGACGCCGAGGGTGGACAGGGTGCTGACGATACCGATGCCGACCAGCGCATAGGACAGCAGGGTGGTGGTGGCGTAGGCGCTGCCCTGCGCCAGCCTCAGGCGCGACAGCACCAGCACCTCGAGCAGGCCGGGCAGGTTGCGCGCCAGGGCCACGGTGATGGCAACTATGATCAGCGCGCCGAGCACGTCCATCAGGCTGATCGGCACCAGGGTCGCGGTATCGCCGCTGCCGCTGCTGTATTCGTAGAGCGACACGTTGTCGAGGTAGGCGAACACGCCGATCAGCTCGGCCCAGACCCAGTAGAGGCAGACCAGGAAGCCGCCGAGCAGGGCCAGGCGGATCAGGCGCAGCGACTGCTGGTTGACCTGTTCGATGTCCAGGGTCGGCTCCTCGACCACCGCCTCGCCATCGCCGCCGTCCTTGCTCTGCGCCTGGCGCTTGCTCAGCGCCCGCTGGTAGGCCAGGCGCCGCGCGGCGACGCCGAGGCCGCGAACGAAGGTGGCCTCCAGCAACAGCCAGATGATCAGCAGGTACAGCGTGTCGATCAGGCGATCGCTGAGCTTGAGCGCGGTGTAGTAGTAGCCGAAGCCCACGGCGACGATCAGCGCCAGCGGCAGCAGGCTGAACAGCAGGCCGACGAACGAGCGCAGCGCCGAGGTGTTCTCCCGCAGCGGTGCATCGAGCAGCAGCTTGAACAGCAGCCAGGCCATCAGCGCGTAGCAGCTCAGCACCACGCCGATGCCGATCACGTCGCCGGCCAGCCCCGCCGGCTGGTGCTCGGCGATGCTCACCATTGCCACCAGCGCCATCACCACCAGGCCCAGGCTGCGTACGCGCCGGCGGAAGAACGCGACGTTGGCCGGCGGCCAGCGGAAGTGCAGCACGGCGACGCCGTCGGGCGAGAGAATCCGGTACAGCGTGTAGAACACCAGCCAGGCCTGGGCCATCTCGTACAGGGCGGGGCCCAGGTAGAGATTCTGCCCGCGCGCATCGGCCAGCAGGGCATAGCCGCACAGGGCCAGGAACAACGCGCCGGGCAGCGCCAGGATCAGGTTCAGGCCCAGTGCCATGGGCGTGTGCAGCTGGCTGTCGTGCTTGTAGTGGTCGATGTCGCGGTGCAGGGCGCCGAGCTTGCCGAACAGGTACTGGCGGCGCCAGAGGATCAGGGCGCAGAGCAGCAGCAGCGGCAGGAACACCAGCGGCCGCTCGAGCAGGCCGGCGCCCAGTTCGCGCAGCGCCAGGCTCCAGGGCAGGCTCTCCAGCTGCTGTTGCAGGCGTCGCGGCGCATCCTCGAGCCATTCGAAATCGAGCGGCTTGTTGCTGGGAATCCAGAACATCTGCTCGTCGATGGTGGCGCGCAGGCCGCTGGCGGTGCTGCGCAGCTCCTTCTGGTTGAGCTGCAGGGTGATCGACTCGTTGAGCAGGGCGTTGAGCTCGCGGTTGAGCCGGTCGAGCAGCTCGCGGCGGGTGCTCAGCTGCTCGCGCAGGGTGTCGCGCAGCTCGGGGGTGACCTCTTCGGCGGGCTGGTCGGCCAGCAGCTGGTCGATATAGGCCTCGGGATTGCTGATCTGCTCGCGCTGCTTGCCCAGTTCGAACTGGTACAGGCGGATGTCGGCGATCTCGTCGGCCAGCTGGCTGTCCTCCTGCGCCAGGCTCGGTAGCGCCTCCTTCTGCTGGTAGAGGATCTTCGACAGCAACAGGCTGCCTTGCAGCACGCCGATCTGTTCGTCGAGGGCCTGGTCGGCCTGCGCCAGGTTATCCAGCTGCTGGCGGGTCTGCAGGTTCTGCTCGGTGAGCTGGTTGAGGCGCTCGGTGGCGCGCAGCAGGTAGTCGGAGAGCTTGAGGTTGCGCGTGCTCTCGCGCGCCAGCAGCTTGTCCGACCCGGCGCGCTCGGCCTCGCGCGACTGCTCGGCGACGGTCTGCTCGGATTCGGCCCGGCGCCTTTCGTTGATCAGGCTCTGCAGCTCCAGACGTTCCTGCTCGGCGCGCTTGATGCGCTCCTCGAGCAGCTCGCGCTGGGCGTTGCCCAGATCCTGCAGCAGGCTGTTGCCGGCCAGCTCCTGGCGGCGCAGCTGGGTCTGCGCGGTGAGCAGGGCCAGTTCTGCGGTGAGCTGGTCGCGGCGTTCGGCGCTCAGCGGTTTGCCGCTGTCGCGGTCGCTCTTCAGGCTGTCGTTGATCTGCTGGCTGCGCGCCTGGTTCTGGCTGATCTCGGCCTGGGCGCGCTCGGGGCGGGTCTGCGCGGTGATCACCAGGCTGTTGGCCTCGATGATCGCCTTGTTCCACTCGCTGAGCTGGCTGGAGCGCTCGCCGAGCAGCTGCTCCAGCTGCGCCAGGTCGGTGCGTGCGTGGCGCTCGGCCAGCGGCGCCGGCTTGCTGGCCTTGAGCTGGGCGAGTTCGCGCTGGGCCTCGGCGATCAGCCGCGGGGCGTTTTCCAGCTGGGTGCGCAGGTCGGCCAGGCGCTGCTCGCTGGCCTCGCGCTCCTTGAGCAGGCGCAGGGTCTGCTCCAGGGTCTGCTTGAGCGCCAGTTGCTCGGCTTCCGGCAGCTTGCGCTCGGCCAGGCTGTCGAGGCTCTGCTGCACACTCTCGGCCTTGGGCGGCTCCTGGGCGAGAACCGGGGGAATGCTCAGGCACAGGGCGAGCAGGGCGGCGACGAACGGGAGGCGCAACAGGGGCATGGTCGTGGGATCTGCTGAATGGACGATGACAGTGTAGGACGGCCGCCGCAGGCGCCGCCGCGCCGGCCCTCGCGGCAAGGGCCGGCGCAGTTGCGATGCTAGCAGAGTCCGGCGCGGTCGCGGCTGCGGCGCTGGCGCGACGAGCGTGTTACAGGAACAGCCCGGGGCCCGGGCGGCTGCCTTCGGGAAATTTGACGCCGACCTTGCGCACCTTGTTCCCTTCCATCGCCGCCACCGTCCAGGTCAGGCCCTGCCATTCCACCTGGTCGCCGACGATCGGTTCGCCGCCCACCTTGTGCGCGATAAAGCGGCCCAGGTGCAATTGGCCTTCGGCGCCTTCCAGCTTGAGGCCGTAGAGCGCGGCCACCGCGCCCAGTTCGGCGTCGCCTTCGAGCACGAAGTCGCCGAAGAAGCGCAGGTCCTGGCCGCGCTTGGGCGCCTGGCTGAACAGCTTGCCGAGCGCCGGCAGGTCGGCCTCGTGGCCGATCACGCAAAGCAGGTCGCCGGCCTCCAGGCGCGTACTGCCGGACGGGTGGAGCAGCTCGCGGCCGCGGAACAGCGCGGCGATGCGCGTGCCGTCAGGCATGTTCAGCTCGCGCAGGGTGGCGCCGATGCACCATTTTTCCGCGCCGAGGCGGTAGACGAACAGCTCCCATTGGCTGGTGGGGTGCACCTCCAGGCCGGCGCGCGACACCGGTGCCGGCTCCGGCGGTACGGTGACGCGCATCAGCTTGGCGGCCAGCGGCAGGCTGGTGCCCTGCAGCAGCAGCGAGACCAGGACGATGAAGAAGGCCACGTTGAAGAACAGCTGGGCGTTGGCCAGCCCGGCCATCAGCGGGAACACCGCGAGGATGATCGGCACCGCGCCGCGCAGGCCGACCCAGGCGATGAAGATCTTCTCGCGGTCGTGGAAGGCGGCGAACGGCAACAGGCCGAGCAGCACCGACAGCGGCCGGGCGAACAGGATCATCCACAGCGCCAGGCCCAGCGCCGGCAGGGCGATGGGCAGCAGCTCGTGGGGGGTGACCAGCATGCCGAGGACCAGGAACATGGCGATCTGCGCCAGCCAGGTGAGGCCGTCGAGCATGTGCAGGATGCCGTGGCGCGAGCGGATCGGCCGGTTGCCCAGCAGCAGGCCGCACAGGTAGATGGCGAGGATGCCGCTGCCGCCCACCGCGGTGGTGATGGCGAAGATGATCAGGCCGCCGCTGACCACCAGCAGCGGATAGAGGCCGCTGGCCAGCTCCATGCGGTTGATCAGCTTGAGCAGCAGCCAGCCGCCGCCGAGGCCGAGCAGGGCGCCCAAGCCGAACTGCCGCAGCAGCTGCAGCGGCAGGTTCCAGCTGAAACCGGTCTGGCCGCTGGCGAGCATGGCGATCAGGGTGACGGTGAGAAACACCGCCATCGGGTCGTTGCTGCCGGATTCGATCTCCAGGGTCGAGCTGACCCGTTCGTTGAGGCCGCGGCCGCCGAGCAGGGAGAACACCGCCGCGGCGTCGGTGGAGCCGACGATGGCGCCGATCAGCAGGCCCTCCAGCAGGCTCAGGTCGAACAGCCAGGCGGCGGCCAGGCCGGTCAGCCCGGCGGTGATCACCACCCCCAGGGTGGCCAGCGACAACGACGGCCACAGCGCCACGCGAAAGCTCGAGACCCGCGTGCGCATGCCGCCGTCGAGCAGGATCACGGCCAGCGCCAGGTTGCCCACCAGGTAGGCCAGCGGATAGTTGTCGAAGACGATGCCGCCGGGGCCGTCGACGCCGGCGAGCATGCCGACGGCGAGGAAGATCACCAGGATGGGGATGCCGAAACGGGTGCCGAAGGCACTGACCAGGATGCTGGCCGCCACCAGCAGGGCGCCGATCAAGAACAGATTGTTGATGGCGCTGGCGTCCAACGGCGTACTCCTGGCCTAGTGGTGAATGCGCCGTCATGCATGGCGCGTGCCAGGGATTCTAACCGTTGCCTTCGCCCCGCTGTCAAAAAAAACGCCGCGGCTAGGGTGGGTTAGCGACGCAGGAGAGCAAAGCGGTTTGCCGCGGCGTTCGAGCGCCGCGTAACCCACCAGGCGCTAAGCCTTAGAACCAGGCGTCGCGCATGCCCAGACAGGTATCGTCGCGCGCCTCGAGGATGGCCAGCTCGTGGTGGCAGCCCGGCACTTCCCAGGTCAGGAAGTAGCGCGCGGCCTGCAGCTTGCCCCGATAGAAGTCGGCGTCGCCGGCAGCGCCCTTGGCCAGGCCCTGCTCGGCGCGGATCGCCTGCTCCAGCCAGCGCCAGCCGATCACCGCGTGGCCGAACACCTTGAGGTACAGCGCCGAGTTGGCCAGGCCCTGGTTGACCTGGCCGGCCATCAGGTCGCCGAGCAGGGCCAGGGTCACCGTCTGCAGGCGCGCCAGCAGTTGCTCCAGCGGCTGGCGCAGGGCGGTGAGCGAGTCGTACTCGGCGGCGCGCTGGCAGGTGCCGTGGATCAGTTGGAGCAGCTGCTTGAGCGCGGCGCCGCCGTTCATCGCCACCTTGCGCCCGAGCAGGTCGAGCGACTGGATGCCGTGGGTGCCCTCGTGGATGGGGTTGAGACGGTTGTCGCGGTAGTACTGTTCCACCGGGTATTCGCGGGTGTAGCCGTGGCCGCCGAGGATCTGGATCGCCAGTTCGTTGGCCTTGAGGCAGAACTCCGAGGGCCAGGACTTGACGATGGGGGTGAGCAGGTCGAGCAGCTCCAGGGCGGTCTTGCGCTGCTCGGCGGTCGCCAGGGTGTGGGTGTCGTCGAACAGGCGCGCGGCATACAGGCCGAGGTCGAAGGCGCCTTCGACGTAGGCCTTCTGCGCCAGCAGCATGCGCCGCACGTCGGTGTGCTCGACGATGGCCACCTGCGGGCTGCTCGGGTCCTTGCCGTCCGGCTGGCGGCCCTGCGGGCGGTTGCGGGCGTAGTCCAGCGAATAGAGGTAACCGGCGTAGCCGAGCATGATCGCGCCCATGCCGACGCCGATGCGCGCCTCGTTCATCATCTGGAACATGTAGGAAAGGCCCTGGTGCGGCTGGCCGACTAGGTAGCCGACGCACTCGCCGTTGTCGCCGAAGTTCAGCGCGGTGGAGGTGGTGCCGCGCCAGCCCATCTTGTGGAACAGGCCGGCCAGGGTGACGTCGTTGCGCGCGCCCAGGCTGCCGTCGTCGTTGACCAGGAACTTGGGCACGATAAACAGGCTGATGCCCTTCACCCCGGGCGGTGCGTCCGGCAGCTTGGCCAGCACCATGTGCACTATGTTCTCGGAGATCGGCTGGTCGCCGCCGGAGATGAAGATCTTGTTGCCCTTGATGCGGTAGCTGCCGTCGGCGTGCGGCTCGGCCTTGCTGCGGATATCCGACAGCGACGAGCCGGCATGCGGCTCGGTCAGCGCCATGGTGCCGAAGCAGCGGCCGTCGATGATCGGCTGCAGGAAGCGCGCCTGCTGTTCCGCGCTGCCGAAGGCCTCGATCAGGTTGGCCACGCCCATGGTCAGCATCGAGTAGGAGGCGGTGGCCGCGTTGGCCGCCTGGAAGTGGGCGAAGCAGGCCTGCGACAGCAGGTTGGGCAACTGCATGCCGCCCACCTCGAAGTCGCGGGTGGCGTTGAGGAAGCCGGCCTCGTGGAAGGCACGCAGGGCCGGTTCGACCTCGGGGATCAGCACCGCGGCGCCGTCGACGTACTGCGGCTCGTGCTCGTCGTTCTTGCGGTTGTGCGGGGCGAACAGCTCTTCGGCGATGCCGCGGGCCGTGGCGATGGCCGCGTCGAAGGTCTCGCGGTTGTGATCGGCGAAGCGCGGACGCTGGGTCAGGGCCTCGGCGTCGAGCACCTCGTAGAGTTCGAACGCCAGGTTGCGGGAGCTGAGCAGGGTCTCGGACATGGTACGGGCCTCCAGATGATCGAGCGAGTCTAGGCAGCCAGCCGGCCGGCTGCCCAGCATCATCATTGGCCGTGATAATCGTTCGTTGGCGCACAAGGGGAGGGCGGGTGCATCCATGCAGTCGCAACGCCGTAGGGTGGAAATCGCCGTTTATTTCCACCATTGCGTTCCTCGGGCTGGTCCATGGTGGATCGATGAAGCGTGATCCACCCTACGACCTCGTAGGAGCCCCGCCCCGGGGCGAGGTTTGTGATTTTGCGGCGGCGTATATCCGTATTCGCCGCCGGGGTGGCTCCCACAGGGGCGGTGGTTGCCTTCAGGCGAAGCCCTGAGCGAGCTCGCGGGTCAGCTCGGCCGCCGGCATGGGCCGGCAGTTGGCCACGTTCTGCCCGGCCCACAGCGGCGAGAAGTCGCCGCTGCCCCGGGCTTCGGCCGCCGCGCGCAGCGGCGCGATGGCCGCGGTGGCCAGCGGAAAGGCCGGTGCGCGTTCGCTCAGCGGCCCCAGCTCGCGCATCAGGCGGTTGACGATGCCGCGCGCCGGGCGCCCGCTGAACAGGTTGGTCAGCGCCGTATGGCGCGCCGACGGATTCTGCAGCGCGGCGCGGTGCACCGTGCTGGTGCTCGCCTCCGGGCACAGCAGGAAGGCGCTGCCGACCTGCACGCCGGCCGCGCCCAGGGCCATGGCGGCGCTCACTGCGCGGGCGTCGCCGATGCCGCCGGCGGCGATCACCGGCACCGACAGCGCATCGACCAGCTGCGGCAGCAGGGCGAAGGTGCCGAGCTGGCGGCTCAGGTCGAAGTCGAGAAAGTGCCCGCGATGGCCACCGGCTTCCAGGCCCTGGGCGATCACCGCATCGACGCCGCGCTCCTGCAGCCACAGCGCCTCGTCCAGGGTGGTGGCGCTGGAGAGGATCTTCGCCCCGCTGCACCTGACTCGCTGCAGCAAGGCCTCCTGCGGCAGGCCGAAGTGAAAGCTCACCACCGCCGGACGGAACTCCTCCACCAGTTCGGCGGCTTCCTCGTTGAACGGCAGGCGCCCCGGCCCGCCGGCGATAGCAGCCGGGTCCAGGTCCAGTTCACGGTAATAGGGCGCCAGCGCCTCGCGCCAGCCCGCCTCGCGGGCGGCATCCGGCTCGGGCGGCACATGGCTGAAGAAGTTCAGGTTGAACGGTCGCTCGGTCATGCCGCGCATCGCCTCCAGTTCCTGGCGCAGGGCGGCCGGGGCGAGCATGGCGCAGGGAATCGAGCCGAGGCCGCCGGCCTGGCATACGGCGGCGGCCAGGCGATGGTTCTGCGAGCCGGCCATCGGGGCCTGGATCAGGGGCAGTTCGCTGCCGAGCAGGGCGGTGAGAGACATGGGATGGCTCCGTTTCAGCGGGTGGGTTGCGGCTCGGCCACGCGCCAGGCCCACAACAGGGCCCAGAGCAGCGCGGCCGCGCCGATGGAAAAGCTGCTCGTGAGGCTATGGCCGGACCCGGTCCAGTGCCCCACCAGCCAGGGGCCGAGCAACTGGCTGCCGCCATACAGACTGATCAGCAGCGCCGCCAGACGCAAGCCCTGGCCGGGGTTGAGGGCGCGCGCCAGGCGCTGGGTCAGCAGCACGGTGCCTAGGAAGGTGCCGCCCACCAGCAGGGCGCAGGCCATCACCCCGAGCGGACCGGGCAGCAGGACCGGCATGGCCACGCCGAGCAGTTGCAGGAGGTAGTTGGCCAGCAGGGCGCGGCGGTCGCCCAGCCAGGCGCCGGCCTGGTTCCACAGGCTGGCCGAGGCCAGGCAGGCGAGCGCCGTCCACCACCAGTTGCCGACCAGCAGCGGATGGCCGACGGGCAGCTGTTCGCGGGCCAGGGCGGGCAGGAAGGTCAGCGGCAGGATATAGCCCAGGCCGGCGCCCAGGTAAGCCATCAGCAACGGCAGGTTGCGGCCTTCGAACAATCGGCCCTGGATCGCTGCGTCCGGCCTGTCGGGTAGCTCCCGAGCCAGGCGCCGGAGCATCGGTGCGCAGAGCAGCGCCAAAGGCAGGGCGCACAGGGCGATCGGCAGCCAGCGCAGCGGCCCGTGCCAGGGCGTGATGGTCACCAGCAGGCCGCACAGCAGCATGCCGCCGCCCAGCCCCAGATAGACCAGTCCGCTGAGCGCCGTGGCCCGGCGCAAGGCCAGCCACTCCAGCACCAGCGCCGGAGCGAGGACGAACACCACGCCGTTGCTGATGCCATTGGCCAGGCGCAGGGCTGCGAGCAGATCGATGTCGCGAGTGAATACCTGCGCCAGGGTCAGGCCGGCATTGATCAGCAGCGCCGCCGGCAGGCCCAGGCGCAACCCGCGCGGATTGGCCATGAACAGCGCGAGCAGGGCGCCGAGCAGGTAGCCCAGGTAGTTCCAGGTCGCCAGCCGGGCGCCTTGGGCCAGATCGAACAGGCCATCGTCGAGCAGCAGCGGCAGCAGCGGGGTATAGGCGAAACGACCGAGGGCATGCACCACCACCAGCGCCAGGGCGGCGGCGAGCAGGGCGATGAGGTGGGCGCGGTCGCATCTGGGCATGGGGCCTCCGGTCGTGCGACGCACCTTAGTCGTTGTCGCCGGCTGATCGTTAGTGAAAAATACTGCGATCTGTTTTCACTTTTGGTGAAGTTTATGGGCGCCTGGCAGCGACTCAATCCGCAGTTGTTCCGCTATTTCCTCGCCGTGGCGCGCGAGGGCTCGCTGAGCGCCGCCGGAGTGCGCCTGAGCTGCGTGCCGTCGAACGTCTCGGCGCGCCTGCGCCAGCTGGAGCAGCAGCTCGACACCCGGTTGTTCCGGCGTCAGGGCCAGCGCCTGCGCCTGACCCCGGCCGGCGAGCGCCTGCTGCCCCACGCCGAACACCTGGAACAGCTCTGCCAGACGGCCTGGCGCAGCGTGCAGGAGGATATCTGGAGCGGCGACCTGCGCCTGGGGTCGATGGAAACCACCGCCGCGGTGCGCCTGCCGGAGCTGCTCGCGGCGTTCCACCAGCGAGCGCCGCGGGTCAACCTGCAACTCAACACCGGGCCGAGCCGGCGCCTGGTCGAGGGCGTGCTGGCCGGGGAGCTGGACGCCGGGTTGATCGGCGGGCCGTTCGAGCACCCGCAGCTCGACTGCCTGCCGCTCTGGCAGGAGGAGCTGATGCTGGTGCTGCCGCCCGCGCAAGATGTCGGCCTTCTCGACGCGCGACCGCAGACCCTGCTGGGCTTTCCCGAGGGCTGCCATTACCGCGAGCGCCTCGAGCGCTGGGCGGCCAGCCGCGGCTTGCAGGTGGCGGCGCGGCAGAGCTACGGCTCGATCGACGCGATCTTCGCCGGTATCGCCGCCGGCATGGGCATCGGCCTGCTGCCGCGCAGCCTGCTCGAGCGCAACCCGCGCGTGCACCTGGTGCAGTACCAGGCCATCGCCGCGGAGCTCGGCGCGACCACCACGCTGCTGGCGCGCCGCCGCGATGCCGGCGAGCACCCGCCGCTGGCGCTGCTGCTGGAGCTGATGCGCGCGCAAAGCCCGTTCAGCGGGTAGACTTGCGGGCTGTTTCGGAGACCGCCATGAACTACCGCCACGCCTTCCACGCCGGCAACCACGCCGACGTGCTCAAGCACCTGGTGCTGACCCGCCTGATCGCCCTGCTGTCGCGCAAGGAGGCGCCGTTCGCCTACCTCGACAGCCACGCCGGCATCGGCCTGTACGACCTGCGCGGCGATCAGGCCAGTCGCACCGGCGAGTGGCTGGAGGGCGTCGGCCGGCTGTGGCAGGCCACGCAGCTGCCGGATGCGGTGGAGGCCTACCTGGAGGTGGTGCGGGCGATGAACCCGGACGGCGAGCTGCGCTACTACCCCGGCTCGCCGGAGCTGGCGCGGCTGCTCAGCCGCGAGCAGGACCGCCTGCAGCTCAACGAGAAGCACCCGGAAGATGGCCGCCTGCTCAAGGACAACATGCGCGGCGATCGCCGCGTGGCGGTGCACCTGGGCGAGGGCTGGCACGTGCCGCGGGCGCTGCTGCCGACCCGCGAGAAGCGCGTACTGCTGCTGATCGACCCGCCGTTCGAGCAGGCCGACGAGCTGCAGCGTTGCGTCGAAGCGCTGAACGAGGCGCACGGGCGCATGCGCCAGGCCATCGTCGCGATCTGGTACCCGATCAAGGACGAACGCCAGCTGGCGCGTTTCTACCGCGATCTGCACAAGAGCGCCGCGCCCAAGCTGCTGCGCGCCGAGCTGTACGTGCATGCGCCGGACGATGCCAACCGGCTGACCGGCTCGGGCCTGGTGATCAGCAATCCGCCCTGGGGCCTGGAGGACGAGCTCAGGCAGCTGCTGCCCTGGCTGGCCGACGCGCTCGGGCAGAGCCAGGGCGGCTGGCGCCTGGACTGGCTGATCGAGGAGAAGCCGGGCGGTTGAGCGAGTGCAGTGGAGCGGTGCGCACGGCGCACCCTACGCGGCGCACGGCCCCTGCGGAACTCAGGCCGCTCAACCAGGCTGCTGATTGGGCTCGATGTGATAGCTCAGGTTGCGCCGCGGGCTGAGGTACTCCAGCACCTCCCGCGGTAGCTGCGCCGGCCGCAGGCTGCGGGCGATGGCCAGTGTGGGTTCCTGGGCGAGGTCGACGATCAAGGCCTCCTCCTTGGCCACCTCGGCATCGTAGAGGATCAGCGTCGGCTTCAGCGCCTGGCTCGGATTCAGCCCCAGCACCAATGCGTAGCGCTCGTCCTCCAGCTGCACCAGGCTGCCCGGCGGGTAGACGCCCATGGCGCGGATGAAGGCGCGCAGCGCCACCTCGTCGAAGCGTTCGCGTTGCTGCTTGAACATCAGCGCCAGGGCCTCGTGCGGGCTCAGCGCCTGGCGCGGGTCGAGCGGGTTGCACAGGTTGTCGAACCGGTTGGCGATCGCC
The DNA here is from genome assembly GCF_052682975.1 of Pseudomonas sp. SP16.1. Lineage (NCBI taxonomy): Bacteria > Pseudomonadati > Pseudomonadota > Gammaproteobacteria > Pseudomonadales > Pseudomonadaceae > Pseudomonas > Pseudomonas sp. SP16.1. The sequence continues at coordinate 3,920,808 of NZ_JBQYFZ010000001.1, read as the reverse complement.
ACCAGCCGACTCAGGCGACCGATCGCCGCCTCGCGCAGGCCGCGCGGGTAGCCGCTGCCGTCGCAGTGCTCATGGTGCTCGTGGATGATGCGCAGCACCTCGTCGTCGAGCATCAGCTGCTGACCCATGCGCAGGCCGAAATCGGTATGCAGCTGCAGCAGTTGCTGCTCGGGACGGCTCAGCGGTTCGGCCTTGAGCAGCACCTTGCTCGGCACTTCCAGCTTGCCGATGTCGTGCAACAGCGCGCCGAGGCCGAGGCTGTGGCAGGCCTCGCCGTCGAGGCCGAGCTGACGGCCGAGCAGCAGGGCCAGCACGGTGACGTTGAGCGCATGGTAGTAGCTGTCGTCCGCCGCCTTGCCGGTGATGCCGTGGAGCACCACGCCGGGCGCGCCGAGCAGCGTCTCGACCATCTCGCCGACGATCGCACCGGCCTGCCGCATGGCGTCTTCCGGGCGGCTGCGCAGGGTCTGGTTGAGCGTCTTGATCCGTTGGCTGGCCTGCAGGAAACGGCGGTCGACTTCGGCCAGCCGGGTACGCAGCTGGCGCAGCCTATCGTCGCTTTGCCGGCGGGCCTGGCTCTGCGGGTCGGCGGGAGGCTCTTCGGCGGCTGCGGCCGGGCGGGTTTCGACGAGCGGCAAGGGCGGGCAGTCGCTGCGCGCCGGGTCGTAGCGCAGCCGTTGCTGGCCCAGCGCGCGGAGGGCGCGGATCTGCGCCTGGTCCTTGATCTTGAAGGCGCTGAAGGCGAAGTCGTGTTCCCACCAGCTCAGCTCCAGCTGGACGTAGAGCCCGATGCACAGCTGCTCGGGAGAAATATAGGTAGCGGGCATGCCGGGTTCGCAGCTTGATGGCTATTTGCCGGCAGTTTAGTCCGGCAGATGCCCGACGGGTACCCGTACTTCGGCGGGGCGTATCAGGCCGTTACATCGATGCTGTTGCCCGGATGCGGCGGATCGCTCGGCGCCCTGATTGGCGCAGCCGACTGCACCGGCCGGCCCCGTGATATGGAGCGCTTGCAGCTCCAGCGTCTTGCGCGGCAGCACAAGCGACATCTGCGCGGAGCGCTGCGCAGATGCCTGTGTGGATACCCGGTTGGCGATGCTGCCGAGTTCCACGCCGATCGTCCGCCTTCAGGCCTGGGATTCAGGCGGCAGGCATACCCCTGTTCCGCCCAGGCCGCAATAACCGTTCGGGTTCTTCGCCAGGTACTGCTGGTGATAGGCCTCGGCGTAGTAGAACGGTGGCGCCTCGCGGATCTCGGTGGTGATGGCGCCCAGGCCGGCCTTGTCCAGCTCGGCCTGGAAGCGCGCCTGGCTGGCGCGGGCGGCGCTCAGCTGGGCGTCGTTCTGGCAGTAGATCGCCGAGCGATACTGGCTGCCGCGGTCGTTGCCCTGGCGCATGCCCTGGGTCGGGTCGTGCGCCTCCCAGAACACCTTGAGCAGGGCCTCGAAGCTGGTCTGCCGCGGGTCGAACACTACCAGCACCACCTCGGTGTGGCCGGTCAGGCCGGAGCAGGTTTCCTCGTAGGTCGGGTTCGGCGTATGGCCGCCGGCATAGCCCACCGCGGTGCTGAATACGCCTGGCTGCTGCCAGAAACGCCGCTCGGCGCCCCAGAAGCAGCCGAGGCCGAATACCGCCTGTTCGAGCCCGGCGGGGAAGGGCGGCTGCAGCGGGTTGCCGTTGACCTGATGGCGCTCGGGCACCGCCATGCGCTCGGCGCGACCGGGCAGGGCCTGCTCGGCGCTGGGCAGTTCGAGCCTGTGGACGAGGATCTGGGAACGCAAAGCCATGATGATCTCCTGGAAGTGGGCAAGCAGTGGACTGCGCGGGGTGCGCCCGCATTACGCCCGTTGGTCGGCCGCGACGCTCGGCCGGCAGGGGTAGCGGCGCAGGCTGTCGATCAGCTCGCGGCCGGGAATCGGCCGGTCGAACAGGTAGCCCTGGCCGACGTCGCATTGCTGGCGACGGAGGAAGCCGAGCTGGGCGGCGGTCTCGATGCCCTCGGCTACCACCTTGAGCTTGAGATTGTGCGCCATGGCGATCACCGCCGAGGTGATCTCCATGTCGTCCTGATCGCCGGGGATGTCCTTGATGAAGCTGCGATCGATCTTGATCACGTCGATGGGGAATTTCTTCAGGTAGCTGAGCGAGGAGTAACCGGTGCCGAAGTCGTCCATGGCCAGGGTCAGGCCCAGGCTTTTCAGGCGGCCGAGCTGGTGACGGGTGTCCTCGGTGGCCTCCAGCAGCAGGCTCTCGGTCAGCTCCAGTTCCAGCAGCCTGGGGTCGAGTTGCTCCTCGTGCAGGATGGCGGCGATGGAGCCGACCAGATCCGGGTCGGAGAACTGCTTGGGCGACAGGTTGATCGCCACCTGCAACTCGCCCAGGCCGATGGCGGCGATCTGCCTGCTCATGCGGCAGGCCTGGCGCACCACCCATTTGCCGATCGGGATGATCAGCCCGGTTTCCTCGGCCACGCCGATGAACTGGTCGGGACGGATCATGCCCTTCTCCGGATGCTGCCAGCGCAGCAGCGCCTCCATGCCCTGCAACTGTCCGCTCTTGAGGCACAGCTTGGGCTGGTAGAACACCTCCAGCTCGTTCTGGGTCAGGGCGCGACGCAGGTTGTTCTCGACGAACAGCTTGTAGTTGGCCTCGGCGTTGAGCGCCTCGGTGAACAGCTGCACCTGGTGCTTGCCGTTGGCCTTGGCCTTGTGCAGGGCGAGGCCGGCGTGCTTCATCAGGGTCTGCGGGTCGTCGCCGTGCTGCGGGGCGAGGGCCAGGCCGAGGGAGCCGGTGATGCTGATCAGCTGGTTGTCGACGAACAGCGGCTTGTCCAGGGTCTGCAGCACCAGCTGGGCGACGCGCTGGCCGGCCTCCTGGTCGTTGTTGTCGAGCAGGATGGCGAACTCGTTGCTGGCGAAGCGCGCCAGGCTGCCTTGCGCGCCGAGGCTGTTGCGCAGGCGCCTGGCCAGGGCCGCGAGCAGCTTGTCGCCGGTCTGGTGGCCGAGGCTGTCGTTGATCCGCTTGAAGTTGTCGATGTCCACCAGCAACAGGCCCGGTGGCTGCTGCGGGCTGCGGGCGAAGCGCTCCTCGAGGCTGCGGATGAAGGCCAGGCGGTTGCCCAGGTTGGTCAGGTTGTCGGTATAGGCCAGGCGCTCGATGCGCTGCTGGGCCTGCTTGGCCTCGGTGATGTCCTCGTAGATGCCGATGTAGTGGGTCAGCGCGCCGTCGTCGCCATACACCTTGGAGATCGACAGATGGCCCCAGTAGGGCTCCTGGTTCTTGCGCCGGCTGCGGAACTCGCCCTGCCAGCTGTTGTGCTCGGCCAGGCTGGAACGGGCGTCGAACAGCAGGTCGCTGAGGTTGACCAGCGCCGGCAACTCGGCCAGGCGCCGGCCGCAGACCTCGTCGCTGCTGTAGAGGGTGATGGCGGTGAAGCTGGGGTTGACGTATTCCACGCGGCCGTCGCGGTCGACCAGCAGGAAGGCGCTGGCGCTCTGTTCCACTGCGCGACGGAACAGATGCAGGGCTTGGGTGGCGCTGCGCTGCTGCTGGCCGACCAGCACCTGCTCGGCCAGCTCGCCGGCGAAGGCGATCTCGTCGGGCCGCCAGCTGCGCGGGGCGTGCTGGCTCAGGCTGGCGTCCGCCACCAGCAGGTAGCCGCGCAGCAGTTGACGGTTGTGCTGCTTGAAGGCCTCGCCCAGCTCCAGCATGTCGAGCGCGCCCTGCGGCGTATGCAGGCGGTAGCGCACCAGGTAGTGGACGCCCTGCAGCAACTGCTGCTGGATGGCATCGTGCAGGCGGTAGCGCGCCTCGGGTTCCATCAGGCTGGCGTAGGGGGCGTCGACCAGGGCGCACAGGTCGCTGGCGCTGATGCCGAGCTGGCGCTCGCAGGCCGGATCGAGAAACAGCAGGGCCCAGCTCGGCTCGTTCAAGCGTTCGAAACGCAACATGCCGAGCCGCGAGGGCACTGGCAACTGCGTGACGACCTCGGCTGCCGGACGGGGGCCGGCATCGGGATGGCTTTTCATCGGGGCGGCGGGCTTCCAGTTTGCTGACCGGGCGAGGTGTCCGTTCTCGGTACCGGGCCGCTGTGCCCGGGAGTGGCAGCGGCTGGGACGGAGGTCAGGGCTCGGGCCTACTTCGTTAGCGTGGGGCAAGGGTGCATCATGCCATCGATGCTGACAAGGAAACTGATGGCACCGGCGGAACACCCTATGCGGCTTGCGCGCTCACCCTGCCGCTGCATTGCCTTGGGCAGGCACGGGGCCAAGTCAAAAAAAACCCCGCCTGGCTGGGCGGGGTCGAGGATACGAGCGTGGCGTGCTCGAAAGGTGGTACGGCGCCTTACAGCAGCAGGGTGCGGATATCCGCCAACAGCTGCGACAGGCGCTGGGTGAAGCGTGCGGCGGCGGCGCCGTTGATCACCCGGTGGTCATAGGACAGCGACAGCGGCAGCATCAGGCGCGGCTGGAAGGCCTTGCCGTCCCACACCGGTTGCATGCTGGCCTTGCTGACGCCGAGGATCGCCACTTCCGGCGCGTTGACGATCGGCGTGAAGCCGGTGCCGCCAATGTGGCCGAGGCTGGAGATGGTGAAGCAGGCGCCCTGCATATCGTCGGCCGCGAGCTTCTTGCTGCGTGCCTTCTCCGCCAGCACGGCGGCTTCGCCGGCCAGCTGCAGCAGACTCTTCTGGTCGACGTTCTTGATCACCGGCACCAGCAGGCCATCCGGAGTGTCCACGGCGAAGCCGATGTGCACGTACTTCTTGCGGATGATCGCCTTGCCGCTCGGCGCCAGCGAACTGTTGAAGTCCGGCAGCTCCTGGAGCAGATGGGCGCAGGCCTTGAGCAGCAGCGGTAGCACGGTCAGCTTGACCCCGGCCTTCTCGGCCACGGCCTTCTGCGCCACGCGGAAGGCTTCCAGCTCGGTGATGTCGGCCGACTCGAACTGGGTCACGTGCGGCACGTTGAGCCAGCTGCGGTGCAGGTTGGCGGCGCCGACCTGCATCAGGCGGGTCATCGGCACTTCTTCGATTTCACCGAACTTGCTGAAGTCCACGACGGGAATCGGCGGGATGCCGGCACCACCGCTGGCTGCGCCCGCTTCGGGTGCGGCCTTGGCCTTCTGCATCATGGCCTTGACGTAGGCCTGCACGTCTTCCTTGAGGATGCGCCCCTTCGGGCCGCTGCCGGCGATGTCGGCCAGATCGACGCCGAAATCGCGGGCGGTCATGCGCACGGCGGGGCCGGCATGCACCCTGGTGCCATCGCGTTTGGGGGCGGCAGCCGCGGCGGCGGCTGCGGCCGACAGCGAGGCGATGGCGCGCACTTCGGCGGCCACTTGCGGCGCGGCGCCTTCCGGTACGCGGTGCACTTCCTGGCTGGCCTGGGCCGGTGCGGCAGCCGGTGCGGCCCCCGCTACCTTGAGGCGGAGGATCAGGTCGCCGGTGCCGAGTTCGTCGTCCAGCTTGACCAGCACTTCTTCCACCACGCCGGCGGCCGGCGAGGGGATTTCCATGGAGGCCTTGTCGGACTCAAGGGTCAGCAGGCTCTGGTCGGCCTCGATGTTGTCGCCGGCCTTGACCATCAGTTCGATGACCTTGCCCTTGGCGCTGGAACCGATATCCGGCACGTGCACGTCCTGCACGCTGCTGCCAGTCGGCGCGGCGGCGGGAGCAGGAGCGGCGGCCGGGGCGGCCGCTGGCGCGGGAGCAGCGGCCGGGGCAGCGCCTTCGGTACGCAGCTTGAGGATCAGGTCGCCGGTGCCGATCTCGTCATCCAGCTTGACCAGCACCTGCTCCACCACGCCTGCGGCCGGCGCGGGGATCTCCATGGAGGCCTTGTCGGACTCCAGGGTCAGCAGGCTCTGGTCGGCTTCGATGCGGTCGCCGGCCTTGACCATGATCTCGATGACCTTGCCCTTGGCGCTGGAGCCGATATCCGGCACGTGCACGTCCTGCACGCTGCTGACGCTGGCGGCCGGCGCGGCAGCAGGAGCTGCAGCAGGAGCTGCAGCGGCGGCTGCCGGGGCAGCCACGGGCGCTGCGGCAGCCGGGGCCGGTGCGGCTGCGGCGGCGCCTTCGACTTCCAGCACCAGCAGCTCGTCGCCTTCCTTGAGGCGGTCGCCGATCTTGACTTTCAGTTCCTTGATTACGCCGGCCTTGGGCGAGGGCACTTCCATGGAGGCCTTGTCGGACTCCAGGGTCAGCACGCTCTGGTCGGCTTCGATACGGTCGCCGACCTTGACCAGCAGTTCAATCACCTCGCCTTCACCGCCGAGGTCGGGTACGCGAATCAACTCACTCATCGCTACGCTCCTTAGCAGTCCAGGGGGTTGGCTTTATCGGGATCGATGCCGAACTTGGCGATGGCGTCGGCCAGCACCTTGGCTTCGATCTCGCCACGGTCCACCAGGGCTTCCAGGGCGGCGAGCACGACCCAGTGACGATCCACCTCGAAGAAGTGGCGCAGCTTCTTGCGGCTGTCGCTGCGACCGAAGCCGTCGGTGCCGAGCACCTTGTATTCCTTGCTCGGTACCCACTGGCGCACCTGCTCGGCGAACAGCTTCATGTAGTCGGTGCTGGCCACCACCGGGCCCTTGCGTCCGCTCAGGCACTGCTCGATGTAGCTGCGCTTGGGCTTCTGCCCCGGGTGCAGGCGGTTGCTGCGCTCCACGGCCAGGCCGTCGCGGCGCAGCTCGTTGAAGCTGGTGACGCTCCACACGTCGGCGCCGATGTTGAACTCGTCGCGCAGGATCTTCGCCGCCTCGCGCACTTCGCGCAGGATGGTGCCGGAGCCCAGCAGCTGCACGTGATGCGCGGCTTCCTTCTTGTCTTCCTCGAGCAGGTACATGCCCTTGATGATGCCTTCCTCGGCGCCCTGCGGCATGGCCGGCTGCTGGTAGGACTCGTTCATCACGGTGATGTAGTAGAAGACGTTCTGCTGCTCCTCGATCATCTGCCGGGTACCCTCGCGGATGATCACCGCCAGTTCGTAGCCGTAGGTCGGGTCGTAGGTGCGGCAGTTGGGGATGGTCGCAGCCATGATGTGGCTGTGGCCGTCCTCGTGCTGCAGGCCTTCGCCGTTGAGCGTGGTCCGCCCGGCGGTGCCGCCGATCAGGAAGCCGCGGGTGCGGCTGTCGCCGGCCGCCCAGGCGAGGTCGCCGATACGCTGGAAGCCGAACATCGAGTAGAAGATGTAGAACGGCAGCATCGGCTGGTTGTGGCAGGAGTACGAGGTACCGGCGGCGATGAAGGAGCTCATGGCGCCGGCTTCGTTGATGCCTTCCTCGAGGATCTGACCCTTCTTGTCCTCGCGGTAGAACATCACCTGGTCTTTATCCACCGGCTCGTACAGCTGGCCGACCGAGGAGTAGATGCCGAGCTGGCGGAACATGCCTTCCATGCCGAAGGTACGGGCTTCGTCCGGGATGATCGGGACGATGCGGCTACCCAGCTCCTTGTCCTTGACCAGCTGCGCGAGGATGCGCACGAAGGCCATGGTGGTGGAGATTTCGCGGTCGCCCGAGCCGTCGAGGATGGCCTTGAGGGTATCCAGCGGCGGGGTCGGGATGCTGAAGCTGTTGGCCCGGCGCTGCGGCACGAAACCGCCGAGGGCGGCGCGGCGCTCGTGCAGGTACTTGTACTCGGGGCTGCCCGGCTCCGGCTTGACGAACGGCAGCTTCTCCAGCTCCTCGTCCTTGACCGGGATGTCGAAGCGGTCGCGGAACTGGCGCAGGCTGTCGACGTCGACCTTCTTGGTGTTGTGCGCGGTGTTCTTCGCCTCGCCGGCACCGGTGCCGTAGCCCTTGATGGTCTTGGCCAGGATCACGGTCGGCTGGCCGCTGTGGTTGACCGCCTGGTGGTAGGCCGCATAGACCTTGTACGGGTCGTGGCCGCCGCGGTTGAGCTTCCAGATTTCCTCGTCGGACAGGTCCTTGACCATGTCCTGCAGCTCCGGGCTGTTGAAGAAGTGCTGGCGGACGTAGGCACCGTCCTTGGCCTTGTAGTTCTGGTACTCGCCGTCGACCACCTCGTCCATGCGGCGCTGCAGGGCGCCGTTCTTGTCCTTGGCGAACAGCGGGTCCCAGAAACGGCCCCAGACCACCTTGTTGACGTTCCACTGGGCGCCGCGGAACACGCCTTCGAGTTCCTGGATGATCTTGCCGTTGCCGCGAACCGGGCCGTCGAGGCGCTGCAGGTTGCAGTTGATGACGAAGATCAGGTTGTCCAGCTTCTCGCGGCCGGCCAGGGAGATGGCGCCGAGGGATTCCGGCTCGTCGCACTCGCCGTCGCCCATGAAGCACCAGACCTTCTGCTTGCCGGCGGGGATGAAGCCGCGGCTTTCCAGGTACTTCATGAAGCGCGCCTGGTAGATCGCCTGGATCGGGCCGAGGCCCATGGATACGGTGGGGAACTGCCAGAAGTCCGGCATCAGCCAGGGGTGCGGGTAGGAGGGCAGGCCCTTGCCGTCCACCTCGCGGCGGAAGTTCTGCATCTGGTCTTCGCTGATGCGCCCTTCCATGAAGGCGCGGGCGTAGACGCCGGGGCTGGCGTGGCCCTGATAGAACACCAGGTCGCCGCCGTGTTCGTCGGTCGGGGCCTGGAAGAAGTAGTTGAAGCCGATGTCGTACAGCGTTGCGCTGGAGGCGAAGCTGGAAATGTGACCGCCCAGATCCGGGTCGTCCAGGTTGGTGCGCATCACCATGGCCAGCGCGTTCCAGCGCACCAGGGAGCGGATACGGCGTTCCATGAACAGGTCGCCCGGCATGCGCGCTTCGTGCGTCACCGGGATGGTGTTGCGGTACGGCGTGGTGATCGCGTAGGGCAGTTGCGCACCGCTGCGGGTGGCCAACTCGCCCATACGGGTCATCAGGTAATGGGCACGGTCTTCACCCTCACGGTCGAGGACGGATTCAAGGGCGTCCAGCCATTCCTGGGTTTCGATCGGATCGAGGTCTTGCATGGCTTGCTCCAGGGCGGAAAGGCTTCCAGAATCGGAGGCCAGTTGAGTCTCGCCGGCTTTGTGGGCGGGCGAGTTGAAGTTCTTGGATTTACCGGGGGTAGGACCGGCCGCTTGTAGTTTTACTACATTTCGACGGCGGATTCAGCCCTCTGGATACAATTCTTTCGTAGTAAAACTACAATCCGCGGTACTGCTGGTCGCGCGCGCCTTGCAGGGGCGGGATTTCGAGCGATCCCGACGAGCGCCTGGCAGCCCGCCAAAAGGATAGACCATGAGCCTGCCGTTGCCGGTCGAGTTACCCCCCTCCCTGATCCCCCTGGCAGAGCGTGCCGAGCAGTCGTTGCTGACGGCGCTGGCCGAGCGCGAGGGGCTGGGCGAGCTACTGGCGGCCTGGCCGCAGGCGCGGCGCGAGACCTGGCGGCGGGTCGCGGCGCTCAGCGATTTCGTCGCCGAGCAGGCGGTGCGCGATCCGGCGATGTTCCTCGCCCTGGGCGACTCCGGCGAGCTGGAACGCAGCCTGGCGCCGGGCGAGCTGCGTCAGCAGTTGGAGGTGCAATTGGCCGATTGCGCCGACGAGGAGGCGCTGGGGCGTTGCCTGCGGCGTTTCCGCAACCGCCAGCAGCTGCGCATCATCTGGCGTGACATCGGCCGCCAGGCGCCGCTGAGCGAAATCTGCCGCGACCTCTCCGACCTCGCCGACGCCTGCATCGACCTGGCCTACCACTGGCTCTACCCGCGCCACTGCGCGCAGTTCGGCACGCCGATCGGCCGGCGCAGCGGCCAGGCGCAGCACATGGTGATCCTCGGTATGGGCAAGCTCGGCGCCCATGAGCTCAACCTGTCCTCGGACATCGATCTGATCTTCGGCTATCCGGAAGGCGGCGAGACCGAGGGGGTCAAGCGGCCGCTGGACAACCAGGAGTTCTTTATCCGCCTGGGGCAAAAACTCATAAAAGCCCTGGATGCCATCACCGTCGACGGCTTCGTCTTCCGCACCGACATGCGCCTGCGCCCCTATGGTTCGAGTGGCGCGCTGGTATTCAGCTTCAGCGCGCTGGAGCAGTACTACCAGGACCAGGGCCGCGACTGGGAGCGCTACGCCATGATCAAGGCGCGCGTGGTCGGCGGCGACCAGGCCGCAGGCGCCGAACTGCTGGAGATGCTGCGGCCCTTCGTCTATCGGCGTTACCTGGATTTCTCCGCCATCGAGGCGCTGCGCGCGATGAAGCTGCTGATCCAGCAGGAGGTGCGGCGCAAGGGCATGAGCGAGAACATCAAGCTCGGTGCCGGCGGCATCCGCGAGATCGAGTTCATCGCCCAGGCCTTCCAGCTGATTCACGGCGGGCGCGACCTCAGCCTGCAGCAGCGGCCGCTGCTCAAGGTGCTGGCGACCCTGGAAGGCCAGGGCTACCTGCCGCCTGCGGTGGTCGCGGAGATGCGCGAGGGCTACGCATTTCTGCGCTACACCGAGCACGCCCTGCAGGGCATCGGTGATCGGCAGACGCAGATGCTGCCGGCCGACGCGCGCGACCAGGCGCGGGTGGCGGCGATCATGGGCTTCGCCGACTGGGCGAGTTTTCATGAGCGCCTAATGCACTGGCGCGCACGCATCGAGTGGCATTTCCAGCAGGTGATCGCCGATCCCGACGAGGACGAGACGGCCGGCGAGACCTGCGTCGGCGCCGAATGGCTGCCGCTGTGGGAGGAGGCGCTGGACGAGGAGGGCGCCTGTCGCCAGCTGCAGGAGGCGGGATTTGCCGAGCCGGCCACTGCGCTCAAGCGCCTCGGTGACCTGCGCAATGGTCCGCAGGTGCGCGCCATGCAGCGCCTCGGTCGCGAGCGCCTGGATGCCTTCGTGCCGCGCCTGCTGGCGCAGACCGTGGAGCACGAGGCGCCGGACCTGGTGCTGGAACGGGTGCTGCCGCTGGTGGAAAAGGTCGCGCGACGCTCGGCCTATCTGGTGTTGCTGACCGAGAACCCCGGCGCCCTGCAGCGGCTGATTACCCTGTGCGCGGCCAGCCCGTGGATCGCCGAGCAGATCGCGCGCTTCCCGCTACTACTCGACGAGCTGCTCAACGAGGGGCGGCTGTATCACCCGCCGCTGGCGCCGGAGCTGGCCGCGGAGCTGCGCGAGCGGCTGATCCGCATTCCCGAGGACGACCTGGAGCAGCAGATGGAGGCGCTGCGTCACTTCAAGCTGGCCCACAGCCTGCGCGTGGCGGCTTCGGAGATCGCCGGCACATTGCCTTTGATGAAGGTCTCGGACTATCTGACCTGGCTGGCCGAGGCCATTCTCGACCAGGTGCTGGCGCTGGCCTGGCAGCACACGGTGCAGCGCCACGGGCGGCCGCGGCGCGCCGACGGCAGCTTCTGCGACCCGGACTTCATCATCGTCGGTTACGGCAAGGTCGGCGGCCTGGAGTTCGGCCACGGTTCCGATCTCGATTTGGTGTTTATCCACGACGGCGACCCGCAGGCCGAGACCGACGGCGCCAAGCCCATCGACGGCGCGCAGTTCTTCACCCGCCTGGGCCAGCGTATCATCCACCTGCTGACCACCCAGACCACCTCCGGCGCGCTGTACGAGGTGGACATGCGCCTGCGGCCTTCGGGGGCGGCGGGGCTGCTGGTCAGCTCGCTCGGTGCCTTCCAGCGCTATCAGGACAGCGAGGCCTGGACCTGGGAGCACCAGGCGCTGGTGCGCGCGCGGGTGCTGGTGGGCTGCCCGCGCCTGGCCGGCGAATTCGCCCGGGTGCGCGGCGAGGTGCTCGGCCGCCGGCGCGACATCGCCGCGCTGCGCACCGAGGTCAGCGAGATGCGGGCGAAGATGCGCGACAACCTTGGTACCCGTGCCACCGCCGCCGGTACCGCGGCAAACGCCTTCGAGGCCGCGACTTCCTTCGATCTGAAGCAGGATGCCGGTGGTATCGTCGATATCGAATTTATGGTGCAATACGCGGCCCTGGCCTGGTCGTGGCAACACCCGCAACTCCTCGAATTCACCGACAACATCCGCATCCTCGAAGGGCTGGAGCGGGTCGGTCTGATGTCCGCCGAGGATGCCGGTCTGCTGCGCGAGGTCTACAAGGTTTACCGCTCGGCCGCCCACCGCCAGGCGCTGCAGAAGCAGCCCGGGGTGGTGCCGGGCGATCAGTTCCAGGACGAGCGCCGCGCGGTGATGCGCCTCTGGCGGCAACTGGAACTGAGCTGAATACGGGGGGCAAGGCCCCGAGCATGATCGAATCGAGAAGCGAATTGAGGAGCAGGCAAGATGTCGATGTCCGACCGTGATGGCGTGATCTGGTACGACGGCGAACTGGTGCCGTGGCGCGAGGCCACCACCCATGTGCTGACCCACACCCTGCACTACGGCATGGGCGTGTTCGAAGGCGTGCGTGCCTACAACACCCCGGACGGCACCGCGATCTTCCGCCTGCAGGCACACACCGACCGCCTGTTCGACTCGGCGCACATCTTCAACATGCAGATCCCCTTCAGCAAGGAAGAGATCAACGAGGCGCAGCGCGCCGCGGTGCGCGAGAACGGCCTGGAAAGCGCCTACCTGCGCCCGATGGTGTTCTTCGGCAGCGAGGGCATGGGCCTGCGCGCCTCCGGTCTGAAGGTGCACGTGATCGTCGCGGCCTGGCACTGGGGCGCCTATATGGGCGAAGAAGCGCTGGTCAACGGCATCAAGGTGCGCACCAGCTCCTACACCCGCCACCACGTCAACATCTCCATGACCCGCGCCAAGGCCAACGGCAACTACATCAACTCGATGCTGGCCCTGCAGGAAGCCATCTCCGGCGGCGCCGACGAGGCCATGCTGCTGGACCCGGAAGGCTACGTGGCCGAGGGTTCCGGCGAGAACATCTTCCTGGTCAAGGACGGCGTGGTGTACACCCCGGAAGTCACTTCCTGCCTCAACGGCATCACCCGCAGCACCATCCTGACCCTGGCCGGCGAGCTGGGCATCAAGGTGGTGGAAAAGCGCATCACTCGCGACGAGGTGTACATCGCCGACGAGGCCTTCTTCACCGGCACCGCCGCCGAAGTCACGCCGATCCGCGAAGTCGACGGCCGGCAGATCGGCATCGGCCGCCGCGGCCCGGTCACCGAGAAGCTGCAGAAGGCCTACTTCGACCTGGTCACCGGCAAGACCAGCGCCCACGCCGAGTGGCGTACTCTGGTTAAATAACCGGTCGTCAAGGGCATGACGGGGAGGCGCGAGAGCCTCCCCGGTCGTTTCTGGATAAACAATGAAGATACTTATCGTTGGCCCCAGTTGGGTCGGTGACATGGTGATGGCGCAGACCCTGTTCCAGTGTCTGAAACGGCGCCATCCCGACTGCGAGATCGACGTGCTGGCGCCCGACTGGAGCCGGCCGATCCTCGAGCGCATGCCCGAGGTGCGCGCCGCGCTGAGCCTGCCGCTGGGCCATGGCGTGCTCGAGCTGGCCACCCGCCGGCGCATCGGCAAGTCGCTGGCCGGCCAGTACGACCAGGCGATCCTGCTGCCCAACTCGCTGAAATCCGCCCTGGTGCCCTGGTTCGCCGGTATCCCCCAGCGCACCGGCTGGAAGGGCGAGCTGCGCTACGGCCTGCTCAACGATATCCGCACGCTGGACAAGGACCGCTATCCGCTGATGATCGAGCGCTTTATGGCGCTCGCCTATGAAGAAGGTGCCGAGATTCCCCGGCCCTATCCGCAGCCGCGTTTGCAGATAGATGAGTCCAGCCGCGACGCCGCGCTGGCCAAGTTCGGCCTGCAGCTGGATCGCCCGGTGCTGGCGCTGTGTCCTGGCGCCGAGTTCGGCGAGGCCAAGCGCTGGCCGGCCGAGCACTACGCCAAGGTCGCCGAGATGAAGATCCGCGCCGGCTGGCAGGTGTGGCTGTTCGGTTCGAAGAACGACCACCCCGGCGGCGAGGATATACGCATGCGCCTGATCCCGGGGCTGCGCGAGGAGGCGGTCAACCTGGCCGGCGAGACCAGCCTGGCCGAGGCCATCGACCTGATGTCGGCGGCCACTGCCGTGGTGTCCAACGATTCCGGGCTGATGCACGTGGCGGCGGCGCTGAACCGGCCACTGGTGGCGGTCTACGGCTCCACCTCGCCGGGCTTCACCCCGCCCTTGGCCGACCGGATCGAGATCGTCCGCCTGGGCCTGGACTGCAGCCCCTGCTTCGACCGTACCTGCCGTTTCGGCCATTACAACTGCCTGCGCGAGCTCAAGCCGCGTCCGGTGATCGAGGCTCTCGATCGCCTGGTGGGTGATCCGGTCGAGGTCCAATAGTGCGGGTGCTGATCGTCAAGACCTCGTCGCTCGGCGACGTGGTGCATACCCTGCCGGCGCTCACCGATGCGGCGCGGGCGATACCCGGCATCCAGTTCGACTGGGTGGTGGAGGAGGGCTTCGCCGAGATTCCCGCCTGGCACCCGGCGGTGGCGCAGGTGATCCCGGTGGCGATTCGCCGCTGGCGCCAGCACCCGCTGCGCACCTGGCGCAGCGGCGAGTGGAAACGCTTCAGACAGCGCCTGGACGAGACCCGCTACGACCTGGTGATCGACGCCCAGGGCCTGCTGAAAAGCGCCTGGCTGACCCGCTACGTCAAGGCGCCGGTGGCCGGGCTGGATCGCGATTCGGCGCGCGAGCCGCTGGCCAGCCGCTTCTACGACCGCCGTTACGCGGTGGCCAAGGATCAGCACGCGCTGGAGCGGGTGCGCCAGCTGTTCGCCCAGGCGCTGGATTACCCGCTGCCGGCCGGCTCCGGCGATTACGGGCTGAATCGCGCGGCGATGGCGGACGGCGCGGCGCAGCCCTATCTGCTGTTCCTGCACGGCACCACCTGGGCCAGCAAGCACTGGCCGGAGGCCGACTGGCGCGCCCTGACCGAACGCATGGACGCCCTCGGCTGGGCGGTGCGCCTGCCCTGGAGCAACGAGGCGGAAAAGGCGCGCGCCGAGCGCATCGTCGCCGGTCTCAGCCATGCCGCCGTGCTGCCGAAGCTGAACCTGGCCGGGGTGGCCAAGGTGATCGCCGGCGCCAGCGCCTGCGTGGCGGTGGACACCGGCCTCGGCCATTTGGCCGCGGCGCTGGATGTGCCGAGCATCTCGCTATACGGCCCGACGTTGCCGGGCAAGGTCGGCGCCTACGGCCGCAGCCAGATTCACCTGTGCGCCAGCGGCCCCGGCGCCGGCAGCGGTGATCGCCATACCCCCTGTTTCGACGGCCTGGATGCCGAGCGCGTGGGTACCGAACTGGAGGCGCTGTTGCTGGCGCCGGAGACCCTCTGATGCCGTCATGCAATAGTTTCGGGGAACACCACTGATGCAACTGGCCTTCGTCCTCTACAAGTACTTCCCCTTCGGCGGGCTGCAACGCGACTTCATGCGCATCGCCCTGGAGTGCCAGTCGCGCGGCCACGCCATCCGCGTCTACACGCCGATCTGGGAAGGCGACAACCCCGCCGGGTTCGACGTGCGCGTGGCGCCGGTCAAGGCGCTGTTCAACCACCGCCGCAACGAGAAGTTCAGTGCCTGGCTGCAGGCCGACCTGGCGCGCGATCCGGTGGACCGGGTGATCGGCTTCAACAAGATGCCGGGGCTGGACGTCTACTACGCCGCCGACGGCTGCTTCGAGGACAAGGCGCAGACCCTGCGCAACCCGCTCTACCGGCGCTGGGGTCGCTACAGGCACTTCGCCGACTACGAGCGCGCGGTGTTCGCGCCGGAGTCCAAGACCGAGATCCTGATGATCTCCGAGGTGCAGCAGCCGCTGTTCGTCAAGCACTACAAGACCCCGCTGCAGCGCTTTCATCTGCTGCCGCCGGGCATCGCCGCCGACCGCCGCGCGCCGGCCAATGCCGCCGAGATCCGCGCCGAGTTCCGCCGCGAGTTCGAACTGGCCGACGATGACCTGCTGCTGGTGCAGATCGGTTCCGGCTTCAAGACCAAGGGCCTGGATCGCAGCCTCAAGGCGCTGGCCTCGCTGCCGCGCGAGCTCAAGCAGCGCACCCGGCTGATCGCCATCGGCCAGGACGACCCCAAGCCCTTCCTGCTGCAGGTCAAGGCGCTGGGCCTGTCCGATCAGGTGCAGATTCTCAAGGGACGCAGCGACATTCCGCGCTTTCTGCTCGGCGCCGACCTGCTGATCCACCCGGCCTACAACGAGAATACCGGCACCGTGCTGCTGGAGGCGCTGGTGTCCGGCCTGCCGGTGCTGGTCAGCGATGTCTGCGGTTACGCCCACTACATCGCCGACGCCGATTGCGGTCGGGTGCTGCCCAGCCCGTTCCGTCAGGAGCGGCTCAACCAGACCCTGGCCGACATGCTCGCCGACGCCGAGCGCCGCGCCTTCTGGGGCCGTAATGGATTGGCCTATGCCGACAGCGCCGACCTCTACTCCATGCCGCAGAAGGCCGCCGACGTGATCCTGGCGGAGCGCCGCGCGTGAAGCTGATCCTCGCCGAGCCGTTCAGGAGCCTGTGGGCCGGGCAGGACCCCTTCGCCGCCGTCGAGGCGCTGCAGGGTCAGGTCTACCGCGAGCTGGAAGGGCGCCGCACACTGCGCACCGAGGTCGCCGGGCGCGGCTATTTCGTCAAGATCCACCGTGGCATCGGCTGGGGCGAGATCGCCAAGAACCTGCTGACTGCCAAGGCCCCGGTGCTCGGCGCCGGCCAGGAATGGCGGGCGATCCAGCGTCTGACCGAGGCCGGTGTGGCGACCATGACCGCGGTGGCCTACGGCGAGCGCGGAGCCAACCCGGCCAGCCAGCATTCCTTTATCGTCACCGAGGAGTTGGCGCCGACCGTCGACCTGGAGCAGTTCAGTCTGCACTGGCGCGAGCGGCCGCCGGCGCCGCGGCTGAAATGGGCGCTGATCCGCGAGGTGGCGCAGATGACCTGCCGCATGCACCGCGCCGGGGTCAATCACCGCGACTGCTATATCTGTCACTTCCTGCTGCATACCGACGGGCCGATCGATGCCGAGGGCCTGCGCCTGTCGCTGATCGACCTGCACCGCGCTCAGGTGCGCGAGCATACGCCGCGGCGCTGGCGCGACAAGGACCTGGCCGGGCTGTATTTCTCGGCACTGAACATCGGCCTGACCCGGCGCGACAAGCTGCGTTTCTTGCGCGGCTATTTCCAGCAGCCGCTGCGCCAGGTGCTGCGCGACGAGGCGGCTCTGCTCGCCTGGCTGGAGGGCAAGGCGGGGCGTTTGCTGGCGCGCTACGAGCGTAAGTACGCACCGGGGGCCGGACAATGAGTCAGTGGCGTGTGGCGCAGGACCTGGCGCCTGCGCTGGCGGAAGAGTTCGCCAGTCTCGAGCGGGTCTTCGCTCTGGCGGGTGAGCGGCTGACCCGCGATCCGCTGTCGGAGGTGATCCGCATCGAGCGCGACGGCGTGCGCTACTACGTCAAGCGCTACTGGGGCGCCGGCAAGGGCCTGCGCCGCTATATCGGTCGACCGCGGGTCAAGGCCGAGTGGCAGAACCTCAAGCACTTCGCCAGGTGGGGCATCCCCACCGCGCCCATAGTCGCTCACGGACTCGAACGCCGGGGCGGAGCCTTCGTCCGTGGCGCGCTGATCACCCGCGAGCTGGAAGGCACCCTGGACCTGGCGGCGCTGGCCAGGCAGGGCGATGCGAGGCTGCGCGATCCGCTCTGGGTCGATGGCGTCAGCCGCCAGCTGGCCCGTGCGACGCGCCTGATGCACGATCACCACTTCACCCATAACGATCTGAAATGGCGCAACCTGCTGGTAAACGAGAAAGCCGAGCTGTTCTTCATCGACTGCCCCACCGGCAGCTTCTGGTGGGGGCCGCTGCTGCGCTATCGCATCGTCAAGGACCTGGCTTGCCTGGACAAGGTGGCCAAGCAGCAGCTGACGCGTAGCCAGCGGCTGCGCTTCTACCTGCAGTACCGCGGGCGAGCGCGCATGAGTGCCGCCGACAAGCAGCGGGTACGGCAGGTGCTGACATTCTTCGAGGGCAGGGAATGAAGGACTTTATCGCCGCGCAGGAGCGCACCTTGTTGGAGCAACACGGCCTGGCCAGTTTCGAGGCGCTATGGGCGCTCAGGCTGGAGGCCGTGGACGAACCCAATACCGAGCGCGGCGGCTGGAGCAGCGTCTATCGCCTGGAGCTGGACGATCATGCCTACTACCTCAAGCGCCAGAGTAACCACCTGACCCGCAGCCTGCTGCGCCCGCTGGGCGAGCCCACCTTCGCCCGCGAGTTTCGCAATATCCGCCGCTACGGCGAGTTGGGCATTCCCGCGCTACAGGCCGCCTTCTTTGCCCAGCGCCGTGTGCCCGGCGAGCAGCGTGCCGTGCTGCTGACCCGCGCGCTGGACGGCTGGCAGGACCTGGAGCACTGGCTCGGGCGCTGGGACGAGCTGGATGGGCAGCGCCGCGTCGGCATCCTGCAGGCCTGCGGCGAGCTGGCGCGTCGCCTGCACCGGGCCGGCCAGGTGCACGGCTGTTTCTATCCCAAGCATATTTTCCTGCGCGAGGAGGCGACGGTGTTCCGCGCGCAACTGATCGATCTGGAGAAGACCCGTCCGCTGCTGTTCGGCCGACGCGACCGGATCAGGGACCTCGAGCCGCTGCTGCGCCGCGCCAGCGTCTGGGGCGAGGTGGAGATGCGCAAGCTGCTGGCCGCCTACCTGGACGGCGAGGCCGGCCTCGAACGCTGGTTCGCCCGCCTCGGTGCGCGTCGCCTACACAAGGAGTCGCGTTGATGCAACTGGAGCAACTGGCCGGCAGCGGGCGAGCGCCTGGGCTGCCCCTGACCCTGCAGCTTGCGGGCGATGAACTGCGCCTGGAGCGCCTGCTGCGCGTACTGCCGGGGCGGCGTTATGTCGGCGTCGCGCAATGGCGAGGACGGACGGTGCTGGCCAAGCTGCTGGTCGGCGGCAAGGCCGAGCGGCATTTTCGCCGTGAGCTGGACGGCGCCCGCCTGCTGGCCGAACAGGGGCTGGCCACGCCCGAATTGCTCGCGCAGGGGTTTTCCGCCGGGCAGGGCGGCTGGCTGCTGTTCGATTACCTCGCCGCCGCTGAGAGCCTGGGCGATGCCTGGCGTGCCGTGGCGCACGAGCCGATGCCGTCCGATGCCCAGCAAAGGGTGCTGGCCGAGGCGCTGGGGGCGATCGGCCAGATGCACGACAAGGGCCTGTGGCAGGCCGACCTGCACCTGGACAACCTGCTGCGGCACGACGGTCGCCTGTATCTGATCGACGGCGGCGGCGTCCAGGTCGAGACCCCGGGGCAGTCGTTGTCGCGGGCCAGGGTGCTGGAGAATCTCGGCGTGTTCTTCGCCCAGCTGCCGGCCGAGCTTGCGCCCTTCACCGAGGAGCTGCTGATCCACTACTTGCTGGCCAACGGCGAGCATGCGCTGCCGCTAGAGGCGCTGCTGGCCGAGGTGGCCAAGGTGCGCCGCTGGCGCCTGCGCGACTACCTGCGCAAGATTGGTCGCGACTGCAGCCTGTTCGCCGCGAAGGTCGGCGCCTTCGGTCTGCGCGTGGTGCGCCGCGACTGCGCGGACGAGCTGCAGCCCCTGCTCGACGCCCCGGACGCCCTGCTGGCGGACGGTCAGGCGCTCAAGCGCGGCGGCAGCGCCACGGTCGCGCGCATCGAGCTGGGCGGCCGTCCGCTGGTGGTCAAGCGCTACAACCTCAAGGGGCTGGGGCACTGGCTCAAGCGCTTCTGGCGGCCCAGCCGGGCCTGGCACAGCTGGCGCGAAGGCCATCGCCTGGAGTTGCTCGGCATCGCCACGCCGCGCCCGCTGGCGGTGCTGGAGCGGCGTTGGTGCTGGCTGCGCGGACGCGCCTACCTGATTACCGAATATTGCGACGGGCAGGATATAATCGCGCGTTTTCAGGCGTATCTGCAGGGATCGCCCCCGGAAACCGAGCTGCTGGCGCTCGATCGCCTGTTCGCCGCCTTGCTGCGCGAGCGCATCAGCCATGGCGATTTCAAGGGGCACAACCTGTTCTGGGATGATGCGCGTGGCGCCTGGTCGCTGATCGACCTTGACGCCATGCAGCAGCATCGCAGTGCGCGCGGCTTCGCCCGGGCCTATGCCCGCGACCGCGCCCGATTTCTGCGCAACTGGCCGGCGGACTCCGCCCTGCACCGGTTGCTCGACCAACGTTTACCGCAGGTGCCCGGCACCTGCCCGAAATAGAGGCTCAAACCTGTGGCATTGACCATTCTCGGCCTGTCCGGCGCCCTCAGTCACGATCCCTCCGCTGCCCTGTACATCGACGGCAAGCTGATCGCGGCAGTGGAAGAGGAGCGCTTCGTGCGCGACAAGCACGCGAAGAACCGCATGCCCTACGAATCCGCCAAGTTCTGCCTGGAACAGGCCGGCATCAAACCGTCCGACGTCGACGTGGTGGCGATTCCCTTCGCCCCCATCAGCCTGTTCGGCAAGGCCCGCTGGCACTACGCCAAGCGCTACTGGTACGCGCCGGATCGCTCCCTCGACGCGATCCTGATGGGTAACCGCCGCTACAAGCGCTACCACAAGAAGATCCAGTGGTGCCTGGAGCAACTGGGCTTCGACCTGAAGAAGGTCAAGATCGAGCCGGTCGAGCACCACCTGGCCCACGCTGCCAGCGCCTATCACTGCTCGGGCTTCACCGAAAAGACCGCGATCCTCGGCATCGATGGCAAGGGCGAGTACGCCACCACCTTCTTCGGCTACGGCGAGAACGGCAAGATCCACAAGATCAAGGAGTTCTACGATCCGGATTCGCTCGGCGGCCTGTACGGCGCGATCACCGAGTTCCTCGGCTTCGAGATGCTCGACGGCGAGTTCAAGGTCATGGGCATGGCGCCCTACGGCGATGCGGCCAAGTACGACTTCTCGCGCCTGGCCAAGTTCGAGAACGGCGAGCTGATCATCAATACCGACTACGCCAACGTCATCGGTTTCCGTCGCTACAAGGAAAACGGCAAGGGCTACTACTTCTCACCCAAGCTGATCGAGTGGCTGGGGCCGAAGCGCCAGGGCGACATCGCCGACGACCCCTACATCCATTACGCCGCCAGCATGCAGGCACTGTTCGAGAAGCTGGCGCTGGAGATGATGGAGTACTACCTCGGCGACATCCTCAAGGAAACCGGCAAGATCGCCTTCGCCGGCGGTTGTGCGCTGAACGTCAAGCTGAACCAGAAGATCATCGCCCGCGACGACGTGAAGGAGCTGTTCGTGCAGCCCGCTTCCGGCGACGCCGGTACCTCGGTCGGCGCCGCCGCCTACGTCTCGCATCGGCGCGGCGTGCCGGTGGAGAAGATGGAGCACGTCTACCTCGGCCCCTCCTATTCCAACGAAGAAATCATCGCCGCCTGTGCCAAGCACCCGAACAAACCGGTGTTCAAGCGCATCGACAACACCGCCCAGCGCATCGCCAAGATCATGGTCGACGCCAATCCCGTGGCCTGGTTCCAGGGGCGTATGGAGTTCGGCCCGCGCGCGCTCGGCGGCCGCTCGATCATCGGCTGCCCGAGCGTGCCGGGCGTCGCCGATCGCATCAACGAGCAGATCAAGTTCCGCGAGCGCTGGCGGCCCTTCTGCCCGTCGATGCTCGACACCGTGGCGCCGCAGATGCTCAAGGTCGATCACCCGAGCCCGTTCATGACCTTCACCTTCGAGGTCAACGAAGAGTGGAAGACCCGCGTCGGCGAAGTGGTGCACGAGGACGGTACCTCCCGCGCCCAGGTGCTCAAGCGTGAGTACAACCCGCGCTGGTACGACCTGATGCTCGAGCTGGAAAAGCTCACCGGCAACGGCGTGTCGCTGAACACTTCGCTCAACCGCCGCGGCGAGCCGATGATCTGCTCGCCGACCGACGCGCTGAACATGTTCTATGGCTCCGACCTGCAGTACCTGATCATGGAAGACATCCTCGTGGTCAAGGACGGCCGTGACTGGTATGACCACGTCTAGTGCGGCGGCTGCCGGGCAGCGCTGGGTTCTGCAGTTCTGCCATGGCTACGACGGGCCCTTCCTGGACTGCGCGCGGCAGTACGCCGCGCTGTTCAAGGGCACGCCGTTCAAGGTCTGCACCGTCTACCTGACGGGCGCGCCGAGCGCCGAAGTGGAGCAGGGCTCGGCCTCGGACGAGGTGATCTTCCTCGACTACCGCAGCAAGGACGTCAGCGGTCTGAAGCTCAAGGCGATCCGCGACATCCGCCGTATCGCGGCCACGCGTGATTTTGCCCTGTGCATCGCCCATCGCTTCAAGCCGATCTACGTGGCGCTGCTGGGCACCGCGCTGCCGGTGATCGGCGTGCACCACGCGTTCGGCGTCTATGGCCGTCTGAGTCGCCGCCTGTTCATCAACCGTTTCCGTGAGCGTTTGCTGCTGCTCGGGGTGTCCAACGCCGTGCGCGACGAGATGCGCCGCGACCTGCGCGGTTGGCCGGCCGAGCGCATCGAAACGCTGTACAACCGCATCGACATCGAGGCCGTTCAGGCCGAACAGGTCCCCCGCGAAGAGGCCCGCGCCCACCTCGGGCTGCCGCAGGACGCCTGGGTGGTCGGCAATGTCGGCCGCCTGCATCCGGACAAGGATCAGGCCACTCTGATCCGCGGCTTCGCCCTGGCCCTGCCGCAGCTGCCCGCCGGCAGCCTGCTGGCGATCATGGGCAGCGGCCGCCTGGAGCATTCGCTCAAGGCCCTCGCGGCCGAACTCGGCGTGGCCGAGTCGGTACGCTTTCTCGGCCAGGTTGCCCACGGGCGCCGCTACTTCAAAGCCTTCGATGTGTTCGCACTGAGTTCCGACCACGAGCCGTTCGGCATGGTGCTGCTGGAGGCGATGGCGGCGGGGGTAGCGCTGGTCTGCAGCGATTGCGGTGGTGGAAGGGAAGTGGTGAACGGGGCCGGGCGATTGTTTCCCTTGGGCGATGCGGCGGCGCTTGCCTGTCAGCTGCAGGCGCTTGCCGAGTCCGAAATGCAGGAACAGTCCGCGCTGTCGCGCCTGCACGAAACCTTTACCGATGAGGCGGCCAGGTCCCGTTTCTGGCGTCTCTACCGAGGGTCATAGCTGTGCGTACCCCGCCGAGCATCATTTTCCTGATTCCTTACTTCGGCCAATGGCCGTTCTGGATGCCTTTCTTCATCGAAAGTTGCCGGTGCAACCCGGACATCGATTGGCTGCTGGTCGGTGACTGTGCCGAGCTCGATGATCTGCCAAAGAATGTTCGGCAGCAGCGCATTAGCTTGGAAGACTATTGCGGTTTTGTCTCCGCGCGTTTGGGGTTTCGGTTTGCCCCGGTGAACCCTTACAAGCTCTGCGATCTCAAGCCGGCGCTTGGCTTTATCCACGAGGCGGAGATTCAGGGCTATGACTACTGGGGGTTCAGCGATCTCGACCTGATCTATGGCGATTTGCGGGCCTATTTCACTGCGGAGAAACTGCAACGCTTCAAGTTCTTTTCCACTCATGAGCGTCGCGTATCGGGGCATCTGTGCCTGCTGCGCAATGAGAAGCCGTTGCGCGAGCTGTTCTGGAGGATTCGCGATTTTCAGCCGCGGCTTCAGGACCAGAGGAACCATGCACTGGACGAGGGCGGTTTCACCCGGCTGTTTCTATGGCGCAAGAACTTTCCTAAGCCGTTATTCAAGCTGGTTGGTTTGTTCAATCCCTGGCGACGGCTCGCCGAGTTTAAGGAGGGATTCAGTACCCCTAACTCAAACAGGCCATGGATTGATGGCAGTATGGAATTTCCGGCACGTTGGTACTGGGAACATGGACGCCTTTATAACAATCATGACGTGGCCAGAGAGTTTCCCTACCTGCACTTTTTGGGTTGGAAGAAAAACTGGTCGAGCCATATGCTGCATTGTACAGCCGCGCTGCGGAGCCTGGCAGCTGAGGGACGCTGGCTGATTGGCGAAGCTGGATTCCAAGGAATGGGGCCGTGCAATGCGGACTAATCCATGGTCGGACAAGGCTTGCGCCCTAGACCGTTACCGCTGGTTGTTGTTGCGTGAGCGTTACGGCCTGCTCGGTAGTGCCTTGCGTTTCGCCCGTGAGGCTATCTTGGACTGGTGGTTTGGCGTGCGCGCCAGGCGCCGTTTGGCCGGATTGGTCGAGAGCGCGCCTTGCGATTTTCTGCTACTGCAGTCGGCGCCCAAGGTTATCGCTTTTCGGCGCAAGAGGCTGCTGATCGACCGGCTTCGTGGGCGTGGTCACCATCTGGTGGAGACGGCGCTGCAGGAACCCAAGACTATCCTGCGCGAGCGTCTGCTCATGGCACCGCCATTTCCTGTGCCGACCCGCTACTTCGGCCTAGCGGCCTATGCGCAGTGGCTGGTGGAGCATTATCAGCCTCGTATCCTCCTCAACGACCGCAACGGCAGTCTCTACACGCCCTTCCTGCGTCTGGCGCTGAACGCTCGCGGCAGCCTGCTGGTGCATTTGGCGCACGCCACCACGGGGGAGAGTTCGCGCCGGCTGGGCATGAATGACTACGACTACTACTTCCTGTTTGGCCAGAGTTCATTGGACGCCCTGCAGGCGCGTGCGCTGCGCTTCGGCAGTTCGATCGCGGTGCTGGCCGGCTCCCACATGATCGACAGTGCGTACGACCTGCCGCCGGCCGATCCGTCCTTGCGTACTTTGCTTATCCTCGGCGTCGGCCCGGACAAGGAAAAAGAGGTCGGCTACCAGGCTACTTACAGGCTACTGCGTGATTGGGCCGCGGAGCATCCACATTACCGGGTCTTAGTGAAGGCGCATCCGCGCAGCCAGGTTCCTTTCTGGCAGCAAGCCGCCGCTGAGCTGCCGAATTTGCGAGTGCTGCCGAAAGAGTGTGGCCTGGCTGAGGCCCTGGCGCAGTCCTCGCTGGTGGTCAACATCATGTCGAATGCGGTGATAGAGGCCGCGTTGGCTAGACGTCCAGTCCTGTACGTCAACGCGGGGAGGGATGTCGATATCTTTTCCCAGCAGCGGTTCTTGGGGGATAGAGTATCTAGCCTGATGCAACTAACAGCGGCGGCGGAGCAGGTGGTCGCCGACTATAGCGGTTCGGTCGGACGAGCCGAGCGCTTTGCCGGGTACCATCTCGCGCATGGCAGTAAAGGGTTGGCGAACTGTTTAAACCTTTTGGAACAGTTGCTGGCAGGACAAGAGTGCGTAGGCAGTGAACTTCCGGAGTCGCTGGCTTGCCGGGTAAGACTCCCAGGCATACAGCAGAGAAGTGGTGGTATGAACGGAAGCTGTTTTGAGCGCGCTTATGTGATCAATCTCGATCACCGGCAGGATCGCTGGCTGCAAACGGCAAGCAACCTTGAGAACGTGGGGATCGTCGCCGAGCGTTTCCCGGCTGTCGATATTGCCAGATTGAATGCTGAGGGGGATCAGCCGTCGCAGGTGCTGCGCGAATTTCTGGCGCGGGTGGATGGCCCCAGTGACATGGCCGAGCACAAGTTGATGGCCACCTGGGCCTGCATGCGCAGCCACCTGGCGGTGATCCGCATGGCCAAGATGCGCGGCCTGGGCTCCGTATTGATTATCGAGGATGACTGCGATTTCGAGCCCTATTCACGCGCCGTATTGACCCGTGTGGCTGCGCAATTGAGTGGATGCTCCTGGCAGATGCTCTATCTGGGGGGGACGCTCAAAAAAGGCAGTCAGCGCGTCGAGCTCTGCGAGAACCTGATGAGTGTAAGTCGAGTCCGGTTGGCGCATGCGTATATGGTTCATTGCTCCCTCTATGACCGAATTTTAGAGGAGGCGCCTGCATCCGGGCTCCCGCTGGACTGGTATTACTCCGAGTGTTTGCAGGCGGATGTACAGGCTTGCATGATAAAGCCGGAGCTCGCTTACCAGCGGCTGTTCGATCTGAGCGATATCGAGCAAGTGGAGCGCCGTCCTAAGTTAAAAACCCGAAGGGCGATCAAACGTTGGTATGCCAAACTTCGCTACGGTCGTGGCTGATGTCGTTCTATAAGCAGCTGTCTTTCTCTAGGCGAGAGAGTCCTATCCTGGCTATCTGGTCGGCCCTGGGCTTCGCTTGGTTTGTACTGGGCATGATGTTCCTGCCGAGCAGCAAGTTGTATCACCAGGGCTTGATTTTTCTGTTCTGGCTGCCGGGGCTAGCTGCTTGGCTACCTCGGTTCAGGGCGAGTTTGCTCTGGGATCGCTGGTTGCTTGCCGGGTTGCTGGCCTGCGTTGCCTGGGCCGCATTGTCCGTCAGCTGGGGGGGGGACTCGAAGCGTTACAAAGAGATGCTCTATGTCATCTTGAGCGCTCAGGCTTTCGTAGTGCTGGGAGGCTTATATCGCGAAGATGTCTGGCGGCTTCTGGCCTGCCTGGCAATGCTGGGTAGCCTGAGCGCGCTGTGGTCCATCGTTGATTTTTATCTGCTTCAGGGGCATCCCTACAGTGCTCGACTGGTTGGCGCGGGTTTGCTCGACCATCCTATACTGGCTGCCCATCTTATGGGGGCGCTGGGTGTCCTTCTTCTCAGTCTTCGTTCCCTCTCGCCGGAGGTGCTGCCGCGCTGGAGTTGGTTGCTGGCTTGTCTGGCATATTTTTCATTCTTGGTGCTGACACGCAGCAAGGGACCACTATTGGCGCTAATCGTTGCCTGCCTGTTTTTCCCCGTTTGCGCCCCAAGCCGGGGGCGAATTCTGTTTGCCATGCTGCTTTTGGGTGGAGCGATTGTAGCGGCATCCCTAGCGCCCCAGTTTCTCCTGCGTGGAGGGCTTTCCTATCGCCCTGATCTGCTGCTTGGCGCCTGGGAGCTGTTTCTCCAACACCCTTGGCTGGGCCTGGGGTTGGGCAGTAGCTATGAGTTGGAGGTGGCGGCAATTGGCGCAACCTACGAGCATGCCCACAATCTGTTCGCGCATATTGCCTTGCAGTTAGGGCTGCCGGGCCTGCTGCTGTGGCTGTCGACTTTGCTGGTAGTGTTCTGGCGTGGATGGTCGAACAGAACATCCCCCGTCGGCCTCGCACTCTGTAGTCTGTTGGGCTTCTCCGTGGTTGCGCTAATGACGGATGGCATCGGTCCCTGGGTCAAGCCTCGAGAAGAGTGGTTCACCGTCTGGTTACCGATCTTTTTATGCTTCGCGCTACGTGCTGGTGCGGTAGATGAGCGGAGCCGTCCTACATGATCAGGCTGTGTTATCCGCGTGGCAGCGACAATGTGGGCGACGAGCTGAATGCCTGGCTCTGGCCGGCGTTGCTGGGAGACATTCGTCATGACGCTGATACCGCACTGCTCGGTATTGGCACCCTTTTGAACGAATCGTTTTGTCGACAGCTGCGCTCTGAACAACGCATTGCCGTATTGGGTACCGGGGCGGGCTATGGTGCGCTGCCGCGGTTGGATGCGCGTTGGACCGTCTATGCCTTACGCGGCCCACGCACGGCTGCGGCGCTAGGGCTTCCGGCCGATTTGGCGATTGCGGATTCGGCCTACCTGTTGGCTGGTCTCGACTGGGCAGTTAGGCGGGAGGAAGGCCAGGCTGGGGACATACTGGTAGTGCCCCATCACCGATCTCTGCCGCTGCTCGATTGGCAGGCCTTGTGTGACCGTGCAGGTATGACCTTCCTCTCGCCCTTGTTGCCGGCAGAGGTCTTCATGACCCGCCTGAGGTCGGCCCGCCTGGTCCTGACGGAGGCCATGCATGGGGCTATTCTGGCCGATGTGGCGCGGGTGCCCTGGCGAGCTTTCAGCTTTGGTCGACAGTTCAATCTAGACAAGTGGCTGGATTGGTCCGAGGCGTTAGAAATCGACCTCGACGTGCAGCCGCTCAAGGGGTTCTATGACCCCAGTTACGCTGGGCACCGGTCTACAGGACAGATCAAACACGTGACGCGCAGCCTAAAAGCAAAATGCTGTTCCTACGGACTTGGAAAAGCCAAGTGGCGTTCAATCACACCCCCCAGCTGGCAGGTTGCGCACGATGCGGAGCGTCTTGCTATGGATTTGCGGGTTTTGGCCGGACATGCAGGGCAGCTGAGTAATGAGCAGGTCTTTCAGCATCGCGTGGCACAGCTACTGAGTGCAGTTAATGCTTTACGTATAGACCTTGGGGCTGCTCAGTCGAAAGGCCTGACTGGTTCTCCTGCGGATTTTTTTCGTGGGGAGCTGCAATGATCGCGCGCAAGTTGCACTACTGCTGGTTCGGGAGGCGACCGATGCCGCTGCAGGCCCAGCTTTGTTTGGCTTCCTGGAGCTACAGGCTGCCGGACTATGAGGTGGTGCGTTGGGACGAGCAGCGTTTCGACCCAGAATCACACCCCTTCACTGCGGCGGCTTATGCAGCAGGGCGCTATGCCTTTGTCTCAGACTACGTGCGCATGCATGCCCTGTTCTACGAGGGCGGCATCTATCTGGATGTCGACGTTGAGGTCTTGGCATCGCTTGACGAGTGTTTGGGCAGTGACTTCTTTATTGGTCTTGAGGATCATCAGCGCTTCGCGACATCTCTCATAGGTGCACGCGCGGGTCATTGGTTGCCGCGTGACATGCTGGCTTACTATGACAGTACTGCTTTTGAGATCGGTCGTCTGTCCGAGTTGGTCAACGTCAATGAGGTCAGTCGCCTGCTGTTAGCGCGTGGTTTTAATGGCGGGGGAGGCGAGGAGCTGCTTGCCTTAGAACGCGTCTATGGCATTGGCGCATTTGGTGCGGCACGCCCTGAACTCGCTTGTGCACCACGGGTTTACGCCAGACATTTGTTCGCTGGTACTTGGAGAACCAGCCGTGACAAAGGTTGGCTGAGCCGGGGGTGGCGTCGTTTGCGCAAGCTGCCAGAAATGCTTTCCGTTTGGGGGCGCCTTGGCTGTTATCGGATGCTGATGCTGAGTCGTGCGCAGAAGCGCTAGCGCAGGCATTTTTTTGATGCGCTGTCTTAGTTTGGGCAGAGTAGTACCCTTTGAGCCTGCCCTGTGACGCACTTGGCGACAGTTGCGGGCCCTCTCAATAGGCCAGTCCCAAGCACCAGCGTGGCGGTGCTATCGAGGCGTGGTCTAGATGAAATAAAGAGCGTCAGCCCGATTTGTAGCTGGTCCCATAGGGTGCGCCCCGCATGTTTGTGTCTTCCACAACCAGTGCCGGTATGAAGCTCTGCAACCGTGTGAGATGACTGGCCATCAGTGTTTGGATTGTATTAATTCGTTATTCAATCATTCCTGACCTGAAAAAGCCTATCTTTGGCATGATTCCAATAGAGCTCTTCTAGTTTTTTGATGGGGAAGTGGATGATCCTGCGCCGGCGGAGATAATTCTCGAGATGACGAAAATTGCGCCGCACGTGCCATCGTGTAAGCGGCAGGGTTTTCTGGCACAAGTCAAGAAAGTCGATCAGTCCGAAACTGTTTTCGCCTATTGTTAATATGTTCCCCAGATGTAGGGAGCGGAAATACAAGCGCTTGGTATGCAGTTCTAGGATAAATCTCGATAGCGCTGGCAGCAATTGCTCCAGCCTTTCGGGGTCGTTACGCAGCAGCTGCTCCAGCGACTGGCCTGCCAGGGGTAGATAGAGGCAGGCACTTAGGCCCTTTGATCGGTCGAGCCAGAAGGTTTCAGTAATTCTTGGGGTGACGATGCCCTGACGCTGCAATAGCTCGGCATTCCGAGCGAAGCGCTGGGCGGGCGGCATCAGGCGAGCAAGTGGAGCAGCCTTGCGTGTGTGGAAGATCTTGAGGAAGTGGCCATCGGCCAGCGCTACTACCTTGGGTCCACGAGCATCCTGCTCCAGCACTTTACCGCTGGCCAGCCAGCTTTCCAGTTCCTGCGCTGTTACAATCCGCATCGTTTTCCTCTAGCCAGTTTCGTGGGACATGCCGAATGGCCAATTCTACCCAGCAATCCAGCATGAAGGTGTATCTGCGGTTGCTGCGCTACGTGGTTCCTTATTGGGGACTGTTCACGATAAGCCTGGTGGGCTTCCTGATCTTCGCCTCGACCCAGCCCATGCTGGGCTACATTCTCAAATACTTCGTCGACGGCCTGTCCAACCCCGATGCCAGCCTGTTCGCCGGGGTGCCCTGGTTGTTGGAGCACGCGCCTTGGCTGGCCCATCTCAAGCTGCTGCAGGCCGTCCCGCTGCTGATCGTGCTGATCGCGCTGTGGCAGGGCGTTGGCTCCTTCCTCGGCAATTACTATCTCGCCAAGGTGTCCATGGGGCTGGTGCAGGATCTGCGCGTGGCGCTGTTCAACAATTTGCTGACCCTGCCCAACCGCTATTTTGACAACCACAACTCCGGCCATCTGATCTCGCGGATCACCTACAACGTGACCATGGTCACCGGGGCGGCCACCGATGCGATCAAGGTGGTGGTGCGTGAGGGCATGACGGTGGTGTTCCTGTTCGCCACCCTGCTGTGGATGAACTGGAAACTGACCCTGGTGATGGTGGCTATCCTGCCGGTGATCGGTCTGATGGTGACCAGCACCAGCAAGAAATTTCGCAAGCAGAGCAAGAAGATCCAGACCAGCATGGGCGACGTGACCCATGTGACCTCCGAGAGCATCCAGGGCTATCGCGTGGTGCGCAGCTTCGGCGGCGAGGACTATGAGAAGCAACGCTTCCTCGATGCCAGCGAGGCAAACAAGCTCAAGCAGCTGAAGATGGTCAAAACCAACGCGGTCTACACCCCCAGCCTGCAATTGGTGATCTACAGCGCCATGGCCGTGCTGATGTTTCTGGTGCTGCTGCTGCGCGGCGATGCGTCGGCCGGTGATCTGGTTGCATATATCACCCTGGCCGGTCTCCTGCCCAAGCCGATCCGCCAGCTTTCGGAGGTCAGCTCGACCATCCAGAAGGGCGTGGCCGGCGCCGAGAGCATCTTCGAGCAACTCGACGAGGTGCCGGAGGTCGATCACGGCACCCAGGAGAGTGAGCGCATCAGTGGGCGTCTCGAGGTGCGCGATCTCAGCTTCAGCTATCCGGGGGCGGAAAAACCGGTGCTGCAGGACATTTCCTTCGTCGCCGAACCCGGCCAGATGGTGGCGCTGGTGGGGCGTTCCGGCAGCGGCAAGTCGACCCTGGCCAACCTGATTCCGCGCTTCTATCACCATGAGCAGGGCAGCATCCTGCTCGATGGCGTGGATGTCGAGGACTACAGACTGCGCAACCTGCGCCGGCATATTGCGCTGGTCACCCAGCATGTCACCCTGTTCAACGACTCGGTGCGCAACAACATCGCCTATGGCGATCTGGCAGGAGCCCCGCTGGAGGCGGTGCAGCGGGCCGCCGGCGACGCCTATGCGGCGGAATTCATCGAGAAGATGCCGCAGGGTTACGACACCCTGGTCGGCGAAAACGGGGTGCTGCTCTCCGGCGGCCAGCGTCAGCGTCTGGCCATCGCGCGGGCGTTGCTCAAGGACGCCCCGCTGCTGATTCTCGACGAGGCTACGTCCGCGTTGGATACCGAGTCCGAGCGGCATATCCAGGCCGCGCTGGATCAGGTGATGCAAGGGCGTACCACGCTGGTGATCGCCCATCGCCTGACTACCATCGAGAAGGCCGATCTGATCCTGGTGATGGATCAGGGGCGGATCGTGGAGCGAGGCAGCCACGCCGAGTTGCTGGCGCACAACGGCTATTACACGCGCCTGCATGCCCGCCAGTTCGAAGAGGAAGTTGAGACCGTCGCCGATCAGGATGCGTGATCGACAGCTTCGATATTTGGCGTCGGCGGTTGGCTGATGCCTGGATGGGAGGCTCGGGCCGATTGGGCGGCTATGTTATGATCCGCGGCGTTTTCGACGCCCCGGAGCCCTCATGAAGCTGACCCTGCCCCGTTACGATCAAGCCCCCGTTCTGGTGGTGGGCGACGTCATGCTCGACCGCTACTGGCATGGCGGTACCTCGCGCATCTCGCCGGAAGCGCCGGTGCCGGTGGTGCGGGTCGAGCAGATCGAGGACCGTCCGGGCGGCGCGGCCAACGTCGCGCTGAACATCGCCGCGCTCGGCGCGCCGGCGCTGCTGGTGGGCGTCACCGGCGAAGACGAGGCGGCCGACAGCCTGACCGACAGCCTGGCCGCCGCCGGCGTCGAAGCGCATTTCCAGCGCCTCGACGACCAACCGACCATCGTCAAGCTGCGGGTCATGAGCCGTCACCAGCAACTGCTGCGCATGGACTTCGAAGAGCCCTTCAACACCGATGCCGGCGCCATGGCGCGTGAGGTCGAGGTCTTGCTCGCCGGGGTCAAGGTGCTGGTGCTGTCCGACTACGGCAAGGGGGCGCTGCAGAACCATCAGGCGCTGATCCAGGCTGCGCGCAAGAAGGGCATTCCGGTGCTGGCCGACCCCAAGGGCAAGGATTTTTCGATCTACCGCGGCGCCAGCCTGATCACCCCCAATCTGCACGAGTTCGAGACCATAGTCGGCGGGTGCAAGGATGAGGCCGAACTGGTGAGCAAGGGCGCCAGGCTGATGCGCGAACTGGACCTGGGGGCACTGCTCGTGACCCGCGGCGAGCACGGCATGACCCTGTTGCGTCCGGAACATGCGCCGCTGCATCTGCCGGCGCGCGCCCGTGAGGTGTTCGACGTCACCGGTGCCGGCGACACGGTGATTTCCACCCTGGCCGCCTCCATCGCCGCCGGCGAGGAACTGCCGCAGGCGGTGGCACTGGCCAACCTGGCCGCCGGTATCGTGGTCGGCAAGCTGGGCACCGCGGCCATCAGTGCCCCCGAACTGCGTCGCGCGGTGCAGCGTGAGGAGGGCTCCGAGCGTGGCGTGCTGAGCCTGGACCAACTGCTGATCGCCATCGAGGATGCGCGCGCCCACGGCGAGAAGATCGTCTTCACCAATGGCTGCTTCGACATTCTGCATGCCGGTCACGTGACTTACCTGGAACAGGCGCGCGCCCAGGGCGACCGCCTGATCGTGGCGATCAACGACGACGCCTCGGTCAGCCGCCTGAAGGGCCCGGGGCGGCCGATCAATGCGGTGGACCGGCGCATGGCGGTGCTCGCCGGTCTCGGTGCGGTGGACTGGGTGGTGAGCTTCGCCGAGGACACCCCGGAGCGCCTGCTCAAGCAGGTGCAGCCCGACGTGCTGGTCAAGGGTGGCGACTACGGCATCGACCAGGTGGTCGGCGCCGATATCGTTCAGGCCTACGGTGGCGAGGTGCGCGTGCTCGGCCTGGTAGAGAACAGCTCGACCACCGCCATCGTCGAGAAGATCCGCAACAAGTAACCGTGACGCCTGCATGAAAAAGCCCGCATTTGCGGGCTTTTTTGCTTAGAAGCGGAAAACTTCGGTGTCGATCGTTATCGGTTCGGCCACCGGGATCTTCGGGCCTGCCGGCTCCTGGGGTTTGGCCTTGGCGACCGGCGGCTTCTTGCGCTGCGGCTCGGGCGTGGGCTCTTCGATCGCGGCAAGCGGTTCGATGGCCACCGCCAATTCGGCTACCAGGCGCTGCAGCAGCGCACTCTGTGCCTTGACCTGTTCGGCCATGGTGCCACCGTGAATCTCTTCCAGGCGTACCAGGCGGCTGTCGCGCAGCTGGCCGCGGCGGTCGAGCAGGCGCCACTGGGCTTCTAGCACCGCTGGCACGCTCGGGCCCGAATCCAGGCGGGTGATGGTCAGCATGACCTGGGCGTCGGCGCTGAAGCCCGGTTCTGCCGGGGCCAGCGCCAGGCGCTGACTTTCCAGGCGCCAGGCCAGCTGGCGCAACAGCTGTTGATCGATATCGTTGGCCAGGCCGCTGGCCCAGCGCGCATCGCGTGCGGCTACCAGACTGCCGTCGGCCTGACGCTGCAGCAGGTGCTCCTGGCGCAGATAATCGGCGATGCTCACCGGGCCGATCAGCACCGCCATGCCGTTGTCCTTGGCTGGGGTGACGGCGCTGCCGCTGTCGAGCTGGTAGAGCGGCACCGGTTTCTGCTGCAGCAGGCTGCAACCGCTGAGCGTCAGCAGTGTGGTCAGAAACAGGGCCAGAGGGCGTACTACAGTCATCGTTCATTCCCGGCAGCCACCCATGGGCGGCTGCACATCAATGCATGGTCGTGCCGAAGGGGTCATCATCCCATGACCCGGACCGCGTATCATCCGTCAAACTGCGCCGCGACTCCAGCCTTGCCCGCTTGTCGGTCGCCGCAACGCCCGGGTCATTCCACCAGCAAGTGATCGACACGCTGAAAGCCTCGCGGCAGCTTGTTGCCGCGGCGGCCGCGTTCGCCCTTGTAGTGTTCCAGGTCGTCGGCCTTGAGCGTCAGGGTGCGCTTGCCGGCCTGCAGCACCAGCGAGCTGCCGCTGGGCAGGACGGCCAGATCGGTGAGGTATTCCTCGCGGCTGGCCACCCGCTCGCCGGGGATGCCGATGATCTTGTTGCCCTTGCCTTTGCCCAGTTGCGGCAGATCGGCGACCTTGAACAGCAGCAGGCGGCCCTCGGTGGTGACCGCTGCCAACCAGTCCTCCTCGACGCTGGCGACCGGTTTGGGAGCGACCACCCTGGCGCCATTGGGCAGGCTGAGCAGCGCCTTGCCGGCCTTGTTCTTGGCCTGCAGATCCTCGCCCTTGACCACGAAGCCGTAGCCGGCGTCGGAGGCGATCACGTACAGCGCGCTGTCCTCCGGCAGCAGCACGCATTCGAAGGTCGCGCCCGGCGGCGGGGTGAGGCGGCCGGTCAGCGGCTCGCCCTGGCCACGGGCCGACGGCAGGCTGTGGGCGGCGAGCGAATAGCTGCGCCCGGTGGAGTCGATAAACACCGAGTACTGGTTGGATCGGCCCGGCGCGGCGGCCTTGAAGCCGTCACCGGCCTTGTAGGACAGCCCCGTGGCGTCGATGTCGTGGCCCTTGGCGCAGCGCACCCAGCCCTTCTCCGATAGCACCACGGTGACCGGTTCGGTCGGCATCAGCTCGGTTTCCGACAGGGCACGGGCCTCGGCGCGGGCGATGATCGGCGAGCGACGCTCGTCGCCGTACTTCTCCGCGTCCTCGAGAATCTCCTTGCGCACCAGCTTCTTCAGCTTGGCTTCGCTGCCCAGTAGGGCCAGCAGCTTCTCGCGCTCCTTGGCCAGCTCGTCCTGCTCGCCACGGATCTTCATCTCTTCCAGGCGGGCCAGCTGGCGCAGACGGGTGTCGAGGATGTAGTCGGCCTGCACCTCGGTGAGACCGAAGGTCTCCATCAGCACCGGTTTCGGTTGATCTTCCGTGCGGATGATGCGGATCACTTCGTCGAGGTTGAGGAAGGCGATCAGCAAGCCTTCCAACAGGTGCAGGCGCTTCTCCACCTTGTCCAGGCGGAACTGCAAACGGCGGCGCACGGTGCCGACGCGGTACTCCAGCCATTCGCGCAGCAGGGTGCGCAGGTCCTTGACCTGCGGCTTGCCATCGAGGCCGATGACGTTGGTGTTGACCCGGTAGCTGGACTCCAGGTCGGTGGTGGCGAACAGGTGATTCATCAGCTCCGCGGCGTCGACGCGGTTGGAGCGCGGGATGATGACGATGCGGGTCGGGTTCTCGTGGTCCGACTCGTCGCGCAGGTCGGCGACCATCGGCAGCTTCTTGGCCTGCATCTGTGCGGCGATCTGCTCCAGCACCTTGGAACCCGACACCTGATGCGGCAGGGCGGTGACGATGATGTCGCCGTCCTCGACGCGATAGACGGCGCGCATGCGCACGGAGCCGCGGCCGCTCTCGTAGAGCTTCAGCAGGTCGGCCTTGGGCGTGATGACCTCGGCTTCGGTGGGGAAGTCCGGGCCCTGAATGTGTTCGCACAGCTGCTCGACCGTTGCGCCCGGCTCGTCCAGTAGACGCACGCAGGCGGCGGCGACCTCGCGCAGGTTGTGCGGCGGCACGTCGGTAGCCATGCCCACGGCGATGCCGGTGGTGCCGTTAAGCAGCAGGTTGGGCAGGCGTGCCGGCAGCGTCGCCGGCTCGTTGAGGGTGCCGTCGAAGTTCGGCACCCAATCCACGGTGCCCTGGCCCAGTTCACTCAGCAGCACTTCCGAGTAGCGCGACAGGCGCGCCTCGGTGTAGCGCATGGCGGCGAAGGATTTGGGATCGTCCGGTGCGCCCCAGTTGCCCTGGCCATCGACCAGGGTGTAGCGGTAGGAAAACGGCTGCGCCATCAGCACCATGGCCTCGTAGCAGGCGCTGTCACCATGCGGGTGGAACTTGCCGAGCACATCACCGACGGTGCGCGCCGACTTCTTGTGTTTGGCATCGGCGTCCAGGCCCAGCTCGCTCATGGCGTAGACGATGCGCCGCTGCACGGGCTTGAGGCCGTCGCCGATATGCGGCAGGGCGCGATCCATGATCACGTACATGGAGTAGTTGAGATAAGCCTGCTCGGTGAAGTCGGCCAGCGACCGACGCTCCACGCCTTCCAGGCTCAAATCGAGGGATTCGCTCATGCGGGCCTCATTGCAAGGTTGATTGGCGCAGCACCAGGGTGCCGCCCTTCTGAGAAAATTCGAGTTGTTTCAGCGCGCTCATGCCCAGCAGCACCTCGTCGCCATCCATGCCGGGGGCGATCAGCGCGGCGACGTCGCGCAGTTCGATATCGCCCAGGCGCAGACTGGCCAGGCGCGTGCGATGCCCAGTGGCGCGGCCGTTGGCGGTGCTGATGATGATCGGCGCGCCCTGTTCCAGGCCGAGGCGCTCGGCCAGGGCGCTGGGAACCGCGACCTGGGTGGCGCCGGTGTCGAGCAGGAAGGTGACGGTCTTGCCGTCGATCTGCCCGTTCACCAGGTAATGGCCCTGGCGGCTGCTGGCCAGGCGTACCTCGACGAAACCGTCGCCATGCACGGACTGCGGCGCCTGGTTGGGGTTGCGTTGCCGGTCTTCCCAATTGCCGAAGAAATGCGTGGCCAGCAGCAGGCCGGCGCCCCAGGCGAGCACCCACATCACCCGCCCGGCGCGGCGCCCCGGGGTCTGCTCGCTCACGGCCGGCGGCTCCAGCCGCCCGTGGGTACGGCGAAGTGCCAGACCAGCGGGCGCTGCTCACCATCGGCGCGGGTCAGGCCGCCGTTGTCGACGCCGATCCAGGCGCCGTCCTTGTCGATCCACAGGGCTTCGGCCATGCCGTAGTCCGGCGCGTAGCGACGCTGCTCGGCCAGCGCCTCGCCGGCGAACGACCAGCACAGCTCCGGCTCGCCATTGCTTAAGGTACGCCGACAGATGCGATGGGCCTGGCGCTCCAGGGTGAAGAGTTTCTCTTCGAAGTAGGCCAGGCCGGCGAAATCGCGTGGCGCCGGATGACCACCGAGCGCCATGGGCGAGGGTTCCTCGCCGCTCTCGCTGACCAGCACGCAGCCGCCGGTGCAGCGCCAGCTGCCGCCGCTGCCATGCAGCACGGTCAGGCCGCGGCGGCGCCGTTCGGCTGCGAGCCACAGGCGTTCGCCGTTCGGGTCGACGGCGATGCCCTCGAACCCCTGGTTGAAGTGCAGCAGCATGCCGCTGGCGCGGGCCTGACGGACCAGACCGTCGGGCAGGTTGAGCCACTGCGCGCCGCCGGCGCTATTGACCTGCAGCACAGCGGCGCGCGTCTCGCTGATCAGGTAACGATTGCCCTGGGTATCGCAGGACAGGCCCTCGAAGTCCAGCTTGCCACCCCGCACCTGGCCGGCGACCCAGTTGCGCATGCGCAGGCCCCAGGGTAGCGCGCTCTCCGGTGGCTCGGGGGCGACGAAGGGTTCGCCCTCGGCACGCAGCAGACCGTCTTCCTCCTGCAGCCGGTAAAGGGCCGCATCGTCGCGGTCGGATACCGCCCACAGCGCCTCGCCGCACTGGGCCAGGCCGGACAGGTTGCCGCCGGCCATCCCTTCCACCGGGTATTCGGCCTGCAGTTCGAGTTCCTCCAGCGCGGGCGGCTCGGCCTGTGCCACGCCGGCCAGCAGGCCGAGGGCAAGGAAAAGCATGTGCATCAGGCCAGTACCTCGGCCAGGTTGCCCTTGGTTTCCAGCCAGCTCTTGCGATCGCCGGCGCGTTTCTTCGCCAGCAGCATGTCCATCACCTCGCGGGTGCCCTCGAAATCATCCAGGGTCAGCTGCACCAGGCGCCGGGTGTTGGGGTCCATGGTGGTTTCGCGCAGCTGCGGCGGGTTCATCTCGCCGAGGCCCTTGAAGCGGGTGACCTGCGGCTTGCCGCGGCGCTTCTCGGCTACCAGGCGGTCGAGGATGCCGTCGCGCTCGGCGTCGTCCAGGGCGTAGAAGATCTCCTTGCCCAGGTCGATGCGGTACAGCGGCGGCATGGCCACGTAGACGTGGCCGGCGTCGACCAGGGCGCGGAAGTGGCGGACGAACAGGGCGCACAGCAGGGTGGCGATGTGCAGGCCGTCGGAGTCGGCGTCGGCGAGGATGCAGATCTTGCCGTAGCGCAGCTGGCTCAGGTCGCTGGAGCCGGGATCGATGCCGATGGCCACGGCGATATCGTGCACTTCCTGGCTGGCCAGCACCTCGCTGCCGTCGACTTCCCAGGTATTCAGGATCTTGCCGCGCAGCGGCATGATCGCCTGGAACTCCTTGTCGCGCGCCTGCTTGGCGCTGCCGCCGGCCGAATCACCCTCGACCAGGAACAGCTCGCAGCGCAGCGGGTTCTGCCCGGCGCAGTCGGCCAGCTTGCCGGGCAGCGCCGGGCCCTGGGTGATCTTCTTGCGCTCGACCTTCTTGCCCGCCTTGAGGCGCCGGCCGGCGTTGCTGATGGCCAGCTCGGCCAGGGCCAGGCCGGTTTCCGGGTGGGCGTTCAGCCACAGGCTAAAGGCGTCTTTCACGACGCCCGAGACGAAGGCGGCGGCCTCGCGCGAGGACAGGCGCTCCTTGGTCTGCCCGGAGAACTGGGCGTCCTGCATCTTCATCGAGAGGACGAAGGCGATGCGTTCCCAGACGTCTTCCGGGGCCAGTTTCACCCCGCGCGGCAGCAGGTTGCGGAACTCGCAGAACTCGCGCATGGCGTCCAGCAGGCCCTGGCGCAGGCCGTTGACGTGGGTGCCGCCCTGGGCGGTGGGGATCAGGTTGACGTAGCTTTCCTGCAGGCTCTCGCCGCCCTCCGGCAGCCACAGCAGGGCCCAGTCCACCGCTTCCTTGTTGCCGGCCAGGCTGCCGACGAACGGTTCGGCGGGCAGACGCTCGAACTCGCTGACGGCATCGACCAGGTAGGAGCGCAGGCCGTCTTCATACAGCCACTCGACCTGCTCGCCGCTGGCTTTGTCAGTGAAGCTGACCGAGAGCCCCGGGCACAGCACGGCCTTGGCCTTGAGCACGTGCTTGAGGCGGCTGACCGAGAACTTGAAGGAGTCGAAGTACTTGGCGTCCGGCCAGAAGTGCACGCTGGTGCCGGTATTGCGCTTGCCGACCGTGCCGACCACTTCCAGTTCGCTGGCCTTGAAGCCGTCGGCGAAGCTCATGCGGTATTCGTTGCCGTCGCGCTTGACGGTCACCACTACACGGGTCGACAGGGCGTTGACCACGCTGATGCCGACGCCGTGCAGGCCGCCGGAGAACTGGTAGTTCTTGTTGCTGAACTTGCCGCCGGCATGCAGCTTGGTGAGGATCAGCTCGACGCCCGGCACGCCTTCTTCCGGGTGGATGTCCACCGGCATGCCGCGACCATCGTCGAGCACTTCCAGCGAATTGTCCTCGTGGAGGATCACCTGGATCGCCTTGGCGTGCCCGGCCAGCGCCTCGTCGACGCTGTTGTCGATGACTTCCTGGGCCAGGTGGTTGGGCCGCGTGGTGTCGGTGTACATGCCCGGGCGTTTGCGCACCGGGTCGAGGCCGGAAAGGACTTCGATGGCATCGGCGTTGTAGGCGTTCTGTTGAGCCATGGGTCTCGCGTCGTGTTAAAGGTCGGAAAAGTCGATATCGCGCCAGAGTGTGGCGGCAATCCCGGCAAAAGCGAAGAGCATCGGCAGGCGTTCGGCGAAACCCTGGAAGCCGTGGTCGCCGCCGGCCTGGATGCGCAGGGCGCAGGCGCGGTAGTAGCGCTCGGCGTCGCGATAATCGAGGGTCTCGTCACCGGTCTGCAGCCAGACCTGGTAGCGCGCGGCGTCGTTGGGGGGCGCCACTTCGAGCTCGGCCAGGGCGACGACGTGATCATGGGTCAATTCCCAGGTCTCGTCGCTGTAGTAATTCTTCTGCGGGCCGAGGTAGCCGTCGAAACGCAGGTGCGGGCGTACCGCGGGGTTGATCAGCAGCGCCCTGAGCCCGTGGCGCTCGGCCAGATGGGTGGCGTAGTAGCCGCCCAGCGAACTGCCCACCAGCAGCGGCGCGCCGAGCTCGGCGATCAGCGTCTCCAGCTGCGCCATGGCCTGGCGTGGATGATGATGCAGCGCCGGCACCCGCAGCCGGCCGGCAAGATCCAGGCGGGCCATGGCGCGGCTCAGCTGACTGGCCTTGTGCGAGGCCGGCGAGCTGTTGAGGCCGTGGATATAGAGGATGGTTGC
The DNA here is from genome assembly GCF_052682975.1 of Pseudomonas sp. SP16.1. Classification (NCBI taxonomy): domain Bacteria; kingdom Pseudomonadati; phylum Pseudomonadota; class Gammaproteobacteria; order Pseudomonadales; family Pseudomonadaceae; genus Pseudomonas; species Pseudomonas sp. SP16.1. Next base: position 3,880,481 of record NZ_JBQYFZ010000001.1, on the reverse strand, counting down.
GGTCATGGGGCGGGAGGCTACTAGCCAAGCGAGGCAAGCTGCAAGCCACAAGCGGGTAGTAGCGAACGTATTCGCGATGGGGTTGCCACGAGTCAAGCGCAGCGGCGCCCGTTCGTTCCTGCAGGGGAGGGGTAGCTCAATAACCCTTGACGCTGTAATCCACCTCGAAATGGATGCCGGTGACCCGCGATACGCCGGTTTCCAATCCGCCGTCGTCATGCAGGCGCAGCCAGCGATAGCCGGGGGCTTCGCTGCCGACCTGGAACTCCTCGCTGCCGGGGGCGAACTGCACGCAGGTCGACGGCGAGGCGAGCAGGCGCAGGTCGTCACGCGACTGGTCGAACTCCTGGTGGACATGCCCCCAGAGCAGGGCGCGTGCCTGCGGATGGCGCTCGAGCACGGCGAACAGGGCCTCGGGGTTGCGCAGGCCGATCGGCTCCATCCACTTGCAGCCGATCGACACCGGGTGATGATGCAGGCAGATCAGGTGATGGCGCTGCGGCGCCTCGCTCAACGCCCGCTCCAGCAACTCGAGCTGGCTGCCTTCGAGGTAGCCGGGTACCGCGCCGGGGATCGAGGAGTCGAGCAGCACGATGCGCCAGGCGCCGAGATCGATCACCGGCTCCAGCAGCGCGCTGCCGTTGCAGGCGGCACGCATGGGCGGGACTTCGTCGTGATTGCCGGCCAGCCAGCGCGCCGGCGCATCGATGGCGGCGGTAAGGCTGCGAAAACGTTCGTAGGAGGCCAGGCTGCCATCTTGCGAGAGGTCGCCGGTGGCCAGGATCAGGTCGATCCGCGGCTGCTCCTGCTGCACCCGCTCGATCACCCGGCGCAGGCTGTCGCAGGTATCCATGCCCAGCAGCTTGCCGTCCGCTTCGGCGAACAGGTGGCTGTCGGACAGCTGTACCAGCAGGACCGAGGTGTCAGCGGCAGTGGGGGGCAGGCTCGGCAAGACCGTCTCCTAGGACGCGGTAAGGTGAATTATGGTGGTTGCCGGGGCAAAGGGAAAACCCGCGAAGCGGACGCAGATCACAGAAAAAAACGCCGGGAGCGTTTTTGACGTCGCCTGCGACGGCCGCCAGGGATGGCAGGCCACAAAGGCGGCGTCGTCCTATCGGCCAGCTGGCGAAAAGCTTGACGGATGCTCGGCTCAGAACACCGGCTGGGCTTCGTGGCCACAGGCCAGGCAATGACTCAGCCATTCGCCGAGAAACAGGTTGAGCTGGCTCTTCTCGTCCGGCTGGTGCATGGCGGCATTGGGATAAGGGTAGCGGATATGCAGGCGGCGGGCATTCTCGGCACCGACCACTTCTGCCATGCGCGCGTCGTGGTAGACCCGTACGTCCAGCTGCGGCACCGGCAGCCAGGGCAGGCTGTGCTCCTGCCGCACGCGCAGGGTAGTGGTATAGGGGCAGGCTTCGAGCACTTCCAGGTTGAGCACGCCGAGCAGATGATCGCCCTGGCTCAGGGCTACGCGGCGTGCCTGGCGTTCGCTGCGCATCTGCGGCAGCAGGCGCATCAGGCGCACGTAGTTGGCCTCGCAGGCGGCCTGCAGCTCGACCAGATCGACCCGGTAGCGCTCGCGCACCAGGTTCATGACCACAGCCCCCGCACTTCGTCGCGGTTCAGCGCCAGCCACTGCAGCGCGATGATGCTGGCGGCATTGTCGATGCGGCCGTCCTTCACCGCGGTCAGGGCATCTTCCAGCGGCCAGACGTGCACGCGGATGTCCTCGCCCTCGTCGGCCAGGCCATGCACGCCGCCGGCGCCTTCGCTGCTGCAGCGGCCAAGGAACAGGTGCACGCGCTCGTCCGAGCCGCCGGGGGAGGGAAAGTACTGGGTGATCGGCCACAACGAGGTCAGGCTCAGGTCGGCTTCCTCGATGGCTTCGCGGCGGGCGACCTCCTCGGGCTCCTCGTCCTTGTCGATCAGGCCGGCGACCAGCTCCAGCAGCCAGGGATTGGCACTCTTGTCCATGGCGCCGACGCGGAACTGCTCGATCAGCACCACCTCGTCGCGCTGTGCGTCGTAGGGCAGCACGCACACCGCATCGTGGCGCACGAACAGCTCGCGGCCGAGTTCCGGCCCCATGCCGCCGGCGAACTGGCGATGACGCAGGCGCAGCCGGTCGAGCCGATAGAAACCGCTGAAGCAGGTCTCGCGCTCGATGATGTCGACATCGTCTTTGCCCATAAGGCATTCCCCCAACTGGCAGTAACGGGCCAGTTGGCCCGTTACCTTGCACACTAGCGAGCATTGCGCCTGCCGATCAAGCCCGGCGGACGGAAAGCGCCGGCTACACCTTCTGGTACAACTGACTGCCCTGCGCCTTGAACTCCGCGGCCTTGGCCTGCATGCCCTGCTCGGCGTCCAGGTCGAGGGTGTCGATGCGCTGTTCCTTAGCATAGTCGCGCACTTCCTGGGTGATCTTCATCGAGCAGAACTTCGGCCCGCACATGGAGCAGAAGTGCGCCACCTTGGCCGAATCCTTCGGCAGGGTCTCGTCATGGAAGGCGCGCGCGGTGTCCGGGTCCAGGCCGAGGTTGAACTGGTCTTCCCAGCGGAACTCGAAGCGCGCCTTGGAGAGCGCGTTGTCGCGGATCTGCGCGCCCGGATGGCCCTTGGCGAGGTCGGCGGCATGGGCGGCGATCTTGTAGGTGATGATGCCGGTCTTCACGTCATCCTTGTTCGGCAGGCCGAGGTGCTCCTTGGGCGTGACGTAGCAGAGCATGGCGCAGCCGAACCAGCCGATCATCGCGGCGCCGATGCCGCTGGTGATGTGGTCGTAACCGGGGGCGATGTCGGTGGTCAGCGGGCCGAGGGTGTAGAAGGGCGCCTCGTCGCAGCATTCCAGCTGCTTGTCCATGTTCTCCTTGATCAGCTGCATCGGCACGTGGCCGGGGCCTTCGATCATGCACTGCACGTCGTGCTTCCAGGCGATCTTGGTCAGCTCGCCGAGGGTCTCCAGCTCGCCGAACTGCGCGGCGTCGTTGGCGTCGGCGATCGAGCCGGGACGCAGGCCGTCGCCCAGCGAGAAGCTGACGTCGTAGGCCTTCATGATTTCGCAGATTTCCTCGAAGTTCGTGTAGAGGAAATTCTCCTTGTGGTGCGCCAGGCACCACTTGGCCATGATCGAGCCGCCGCGCGAGACGATGCCGGTGACGCGCTTGGCGGTCAGCGGCACATAGCGCAGCAGCACGCCGGCGTGGATGGTGAAGTAGTCCACGCCCTGTTCGGCCTGTTCGATCAGGGTGTCGCGGAACAGCTCCCAGGTCAGGTCCTCGGCGATGCCGCCGACCTTCTCCAGGGCCTGGTAGATCGGCACGGTGCCGATCGGTACCGGCGAGTTGCGAATGATCCACTCGCGGGTCTCGTGGATGTGCTTGCCGGTGGACAGGTCCATCACCGTGTCCGAGCCCCAGCGGATGCCCCAGGTCAGCTTGGCCACTTCCTCCTCGATGGAGGAGCCCAGCGCCGAGTTGCCGATGTTGCCGTTGATCTTCACCAGGAAGTTGCGGCCGATGATCATCGGCTCCAGTTCCACGTGGTTGATGTTCGCCGGAATGATTGCCCTGCCGCGGGCCACTTCGCTGCGCACGAACTCGGGGGTGATTTCCTTGGGGATCGAGGCGCCGAAGCTATGGCCTGCGTGCTGTTCGTTGAGCAGCCCGGCTTCGCGCGCCTCGGCCAGCTTCATGTTCTCGCGGATGGCGACGTATTCCATCTCGGGGGTGATGATGCCCTGTTTGGCGTAGTGCATCTGGCTGACGTTCTTGCCCGCCTTGGCCCGGCGCGGATTGCGCACGTGGGCGAAGCGCATGGCGGTCAGCTCGGCGTCGTTCAGGCGGCGCTGACCGAACTCGGAGGACAGCCCCGGCAGCTTCTCGGTGTCGCCGCGGTCCTCGATCCAGGCGCTACGCACGTCGGCCAGCCCCTTGCGCACGTCGATGGTCACGTTCGGATCGGTATAGGGGCCGGAGGTGTCGTAGACGGTGACCGGCGCGTTGATCTCGCCACCGAAGTCGGTCGGCGTCACGTCCAGGCTGATCTCGCGCATCGGCACGCGGATATCCGGGCGCGAGCCCTGAACATAGACCTTCTGCGAACGGGGGAAGGGTTGCACGGACTGCTGGTCGACCTGGGCGGACTCACTCAGGTTCTGTTGTTGTTTTGCGCTCATCAAGGCTCTCCAGGGCTGAATGTCGGAGCGAACCTGGGAAGGAGTGAGCGGCGATAGGCGCACCATGGAGCGGTGCCGAGAGGACTCGCCGGGTGGCGAGGACATCTTGTTCCCTACGCAGGCCTTAACCTGATCAGGTTCAACGGGATCCGGCTGCTGCCAATCTCAGCCCCGCACATGGGGCACCCCGACAAGAACCCGGGCAGTCTAATCAAGCTTTCGCAATAAAACCAACCCGAGAGTCAGAAAAGCCCGACCCGTGCGTCGGAAATCGACTGCTGCGGTTGGGCTTGGCGGATTGTTCCAGGCGGGCAACATAGCTTGTTGCCAGCTAGACTGATGCCGTTTGCGGCGCGCTTGACCCCCGCCCGCGGCGCCCCGTAGCCTTTGCCGCTTACCGCCCCATTCAAGGATCGACTTCCATGCTGCGCAGACTTTCCCTGGCTGTCGCCATCTCCGCCGCTTCGCTGGGCCTGGTACAGGCCGAAGAGGCCACGTTGTCTCCCAAGACCGATCTGGTGACCGTCTACCAGGAGGCGGCGAAGAACAACGCCGATATTGCCGCCGCGCGCGCCGATTACCAGGCGCGTCGCGAAGTGGTGCCGCAGGCGCGGGCGGGGCTGCTGCCCAATCTGTCGGCCGGCGCCACCTACGGCGACACGCGCACCGAAATCGACTCCCCGAGTGTGACGCTCTCGCGCAGCGGTCTGGTCTATCAGGCCAACCTCAGCCAGCCACTGTTTCGCGCCGACCGCTGGTTTCAGCTGCAGGCGGCCGAAGCCAGCAGCGAGCAGGCGGCACTGGAGCTTTCTGCCACCGAGCAGAACCTGATCCTGCAGAGCGCCGAGACCTACTTCGCCGTGCTGCGCGCGCAGGATACCCTGGCCTCGACCAAGGCCGAGGAAGCGGCGTTCAAGCGCCAGCTGGACCAGGCCAACGAGCGTTTCGACGTGGGCTTGTCGGACAAGACCGACGTGCTCGAGGCGCAGGCCGGTTTCGACACCGCGCGCGCCAACCGCATCCTCGCCGAGCGCGCGGTGGAGGACGCCTTCGAGGCGCTGGTGACCCTGACCAACCGCAGTTACGCGGCGGTCGAAGGCATAGTCCATACCCTGCCGGTGCTGGCACCGACGCCGAATGACGCCAAGGCCTGGGTCGACACCGCGGCCGCGCAGAACCTCAACCTGCAGGCCAGCTATTACGCGGTGGACGCTGCCGAGGAGACCCTGCGTCAGCGCAAGGCCGGCCATGCGCCGACCCTGGATGCGGTGGCGAGCTACCAGCAGGGCGACAACGACAGCCTGGGCTTCAGCAATTCCGGCGCCTTTGGCGCGCAGCGCTACAGCGACGACGTATCGCAGCGCTCCATCGGCCTGCAGCTGAACATCCCGCTGTACAGCGGCGGCCTGACCAGTTCGCAGGTACGCGAGGCCTATCAGCGTCTGGGGCAGACCGAGCAACTGCGCGAGAGCCTGCGTCGCCAGGTGGTGCAGAGCACCCGCAACCTGTTCCGTGCGGTCAATACCGACGTGGAAACCGTACAGGCGCGCAGGCAATCGATCATCTCCAACCAGAGCGCGCTGGAAGCCACCGAGATCGGCTACCAGGTCGGCACCCGCAACATCGTCGACGTGCTCGACGCCCAGCGCCAGCTGTACAGCTCGGTGCGCTTCTACAACGATGCACGCTACGACTACATCATCAACAACCTGCGCCTGAAACAGGCCGCCGGCACCCTCAGTCCGGCCGACCTGGAAGCGCTGGGCAGCTTCCTCAAGCCGGACTACAACCCGGATCAGGACTTCCTGCCGCCGGACCTGGCCTCGGCCGCCGAGGCGCGCCTGCAGGGCGATCCCGAGTTCTGAGGCGCTCGCGTCAAGAAAAAGGCTAGGTGCCCCCTTTGGTCCTACGGGAGCCAGATCGGCGCATCGACAACTAACGGGGACATAGCCAAGGAAGGGTGTAGCCCGGATTGCATCCGGGCTACGGGCGACGCCCCTCCAGCAGCCTTTTCAGCTCCGCCAGCAGGCGCTCCAGCGCGCCCTGGTTGGCCTTGAGCACTTGCAATCCGGCGTGTCGCATGCGCTCGCTGCGATCGGGCTCGCGCCATAGCGCCTCGACCTCGCCGGCCAGGTCGCTGGCGCTCCGTACCTCGCCCAGCGCACCGGCCTCGCGCAGCTGCGCGGCGATCTCGAGGAAATTGAACAGGTGCGGGCCACTCAGCACCGGTTTGCCCAGGGCGGCCGGCTCCAGCAGGTTGTGCCCGCCGTTGGCCACCAGGCTGCCGCCGACGAACGCGACATCGGCCAGGGCGTAGAGAAACAGCAGCTCGCCCATGGTGTCGCCGAGCAGCACCTGGTCAGCGGCTTGCACGGTTTCGCCGCTGGAGCGGCGGCGGGTGCTCAGACCCTGGCGCTGGCACAGTTCGTAGACGGCGTCGAAGCGTTCCGGATGGCGCGGCACCAGCAGCAGCAGCGCATCGGGCCGTTGCTCGAGCAACTGCCGGTGAGCGGCGAGGACGATCTCGTCCTCGCCGGCATGGGTGCTGGCGGCGATCCACAGCGGACGGAGCTCGGCTTGCCACTGGCGGCGCAGGTCGGCGGCGCGTTGCGCAAGGTGTGGATCGATGTGTAGGTCGAACTTGATCGAGCCGGTGACCTCGACGCATTCGTGGCGTGCCCCCAGGATCAGGAAGCGCTCGGCTTCGGTCCGGGTCTGCACCGCGATCAGCGACAGTTCGGCGAGCATCGGCGAGGTGAGTTTGCCAAAGCGCGCATAGCCGCGCGCCGAGCGTTCGGACAGTCGCGCGTTGGCCAGCACCACCGGAATGCCGCGTCTGGCGCACTGGTGGATATGGTTGGGCCACAGCTCGGTTTCCATCACCACCGCCAGCCTGGGGCGTGCCCGCTCGAGGAAGCGCGCGGCGGCCCAGGGCAGGTCGTAGGGCAGGTAGCAGTGCTGCACGCTGTCGCCGAACAGCGCCTGGATGCGTTCGGAGCCGGTCGGCGTCATGCAGGTGACGGTGATGGGCAGCTCGGGATGGCGCGCCTGCAGGGCGCGGATCATCGGCGCGGCGGCGATGCTTTCGCCCACCGAGACGGCATGCACCCAGATACCGCCGGGCTGCAGCGGCGGCAGGGCGAAGGAAAAACGCTCCCTGATGCGCCGCGAATAGGCCGCCGCCTTGCGTGCGCGCAGGGCCAGGCGCAGGGCGATCAGGGGCAGGGCCAGGTGCAGCAGCAGGGTATAGAGGGTTCTGTTCATGGGCGCGCAGCTTAGGGGCTGTCGTCGGGTCGTCGCAAGCCGCGTTGCCGAGAGGGCGGCGGGCCCCGGTCAGGCCTGCGGGCGCAGCAGCTCGCGCGCCAGGCAGTCGGCGAGCCAGTGGGCCGCCGGGCCGAGCGCTTCGTCGCGTCGGCAGACCAGTTCCACTACCAGCGGCGGCGGGGTCCAGTCGCTGCCCAGCACCACCAGTTGTCCCTGGTAGGTCGGATACTGCGCCACGTGGCGCGGCAGCCAGGCCCAGCCCAGGCCGCGGATCACCAGCTCGGCCATCACGTAGAAGCTGTCGGCGCGCCAGACCAGTGGGCTGATCTGCTCGCCGCCGGGATACTGGCTGTCCTGCGGCGCCATCAGCAACTGGCGGTGGCGGGCCAGGGTCCGACGCTCGGCGTGGCCGCCTGCGGCCAGCGGATGCGCGGCGCCACACACGGTGAGCATCTCGATGGTGCCCAGGCGCTGGCGCTCCAGCTCGCGCGGCATCTGCTCATGGTGGAACAGCAGGCCGAGGTCGGCCTGGCGCTGCAGCAGCTTGCGCGCCACGTCGCCCTGGGCGGCGCTGGCCAGTTGCACCTCCAGCAGGGGGAAGGCGCCGGCCAGCGCCTCCAGGCTGGCCAGCACCGGCTGATAGGGCATGGCCTCGTCCTGGGCCAGGCGCAGGCGGGCCTCCTCGCCGCGGGCCAGGCCCATGGCCCGGCCGTCGAGACGTTCGCATTGCTGCAGCACGCTGCGCGCCTCTTCCAGCAGCGCCGTGCCGGCCTCGGTCAGGCGTGGCTGGCGGCCGCTGCTGCGATCGAACAGCGTCACGCCGAGGTCGGCCTCCAGCAGGGCGATGGCCGAGCTCACCGCCGATTGTGCGCGCCCCACTTCCCGCGCCACGGCGGAGAAGGAGCGGCATTCGGCGGTGCGGACGAACAGCTGCAACTGATCGAGGTTCCAGTTCATGTGTCAACCTATCTCCGAATCAGATGGGTAATCACTTTATCCCATCGCTGCTGGCCGTAGAATCGCCCTGTCTTCAGGAGTCGCCGCCATGCCCGGATACCTCTACCTCGCCATTGCCATCGCCGCCGAAGTGGTGGCCACCACCTCGATGAAGGCCATCGACGGCTTCAACAAGCCGCTGCCGCTGCTGCTGGTGGTGGCCGGCTACGCCATCGCCTTCTGGATGCTGACCCTCGTGGTGCGCACCATCCCGGTGGGCATCGCCTACGCCATCTGGGCCGGCCTGGGGATCGTCCTGGTCAGCATCGCCGCGCTGGTGCTCTACCAGCAGAAGCTCGATCTGCCGGCGGTGCTGGGCATGGGCCTGATCGTCAGCGGGGTGCTGGTGATTCAGCTGTTCTCGCAGTCCACCGGGCACTGAGCGCCGTCGCAAGCACAGGTTGAAAGCGCCTGACGGGTTGCGGCCGAGCTGCCGCTTGCAGCCTGCCGCTCGCCCAGGGGTTATACTTGCGCCCCTGTTTCCGGCGAGGCCCGTTCATGTCCCAGTCCCTCAGCACCGATGTCCTGATCGTCGGCGGCGGAATCGCCGGCCTCTGGCTCAATGCGCGTCTGCGCCGCCAGGGCTTCGCCACCCTGCTGGTGGAAAAGGGCAGCCTCGGCGGCGGACAGAGCGTGAAGTCCCAGGGCATCATCCACGGCGGTGCCAAGTACGCCCTGCACGGTGCCCTGAGCGGTGCCTCCGAGGCCATCGCCGACATGCCGCGGCGCTGGCGCGAGGCGCTGGCCGGCGGCGGCGAGCTGGACCTGTCCGGCGTGCGCGTGCTCTCCGATGCCCATTACCTGTGGTCGCCGGGCACCCTGGCCGGCAACCTGACCAGCTTCTTCGCCAGCAAGGCGGTGCGCGGGCGGGTCGACCAGGTCAAGGGCGAGCAGTTGCCTCCGGCGTTGCAGCATCCGAAGTTCAAGGGCAAGGTCTACCGCCTGGCCGAGCTGGTGCTCGACGTGCCCAGCCTGATCGCGCGCCTGGCCGAGCTGGCCGGCGACGGCCTGCTGGCGGCCCGGCAGATCGAGCCGCTGCGCGAGCACGGCGAGCTGCGCGGCCTGCGGGTCGACGGCCGCGAGATTCGCGCCCGGCGCGTGGTGCTCAGCGCCGGCGCCGGCAATGCCGAGCTGCTCGCCGCGCTGGGCATCGAACAGCCCAAACAGCAACTGCGCCCGCTGCACATGGTGCTGGCCAAGGGGCCGGCGCTGAAGCCGCTGTATGCCCACTGCCTGGGCGGCGGGCCGAAGCCGCGGGTGACCGTCACCACTCATCCGGCGGCCGACGGCCAGTGGGTCTGGTACCTCGGCGGCGACCTGGCCGAGACCGACGGCGTAGCCCGCGACGAGGCCGCGCAGATCCGCGCCGCGCAGCAGGAAATGGCCGAGCTGCTGCCCTGGGTCGATCAGGCGCAGACCCGTTGGGCGACCCTGCGCGTCGACCGCGCCGAGCCGGCGCAAAGCGGCCTGGTGCGCCCGGACAACGCCTTTCTCGCCGAGCAGTCATCCTTGCTGGTGGGCTGGCCGACCAAGCTGGCGCTGGCCCCGGACTTCGCCGATCGCGTGCTGGCCGCGCTGGATCGCGACGGCGTGCAGCCCGGCCGCCATGCGCCGCTGCCGCAGTTGCCGCGCCCGCCCGTGGCGCCGCCAGCATGGGAGGAGTTGCTGCCATGAAAGCGACCCTGCACGATCTGCACCGCCCGCTCGGTTCCACCGGACTGCTGGTCTCGCCGCTGGGCCTGGGTACGGTCAAACTGGGCCGCGACCAGGGGGTGAAGTACCCCAACGGCTTCAGCATCCCCGACGATGCCCAGGCCGCCGCGCTGATCCGCCAGGCCCACGAGCTGGGCATCAACCTGATCGATACCGCGCCGGCCTATGGCCTCAGCGAGCAGCGCCTCGGCCCGCTGCTGCGCGGTCAGCGCGACGCCTGGGTGATCGTCAGCAAGACCGGCGAGGAATTCGAGGACGGTCAGTCGCGCTTCGACTTCTCCCCGGCGCACACCCGCCTGTCGGTGGAACGCAGCCTGAAACGCCTGGAGACCGATCGCATCGACCTGCTGCTGGTGCATTCCGACGGCAACGACCTGGCGGTTTTGCGGGAAAGCGGCGTGTACGAGACCCTCGCCGCGCTCAAGCGCGAGGGCAAGATTCTCGCCTACGGCATTTCCGGCAAGACCGTCGAGGGCGGGCTGCTGGGGCTCGAGCAGGGCGACTGCGCGATGGTCACCTACAACCTCGGCGAGCAGGGCGAGAAGCCGGTGCTGGACTACGCTGCCAGTCACGCCAAGGGCATCCTGATCAAGAAGGCCCTGGCCAGCGGGCACGCCTGCCTGGCCGATGGCGTCGATCCGGTGCGCGCCAGCTTCGAGCTGATCTTCGATCATCCCGCTGTCAGCAGCGCCATCGTCGGCACCATCAATCCGGCGCACCTGGCCGCCAACGTGGCCACAGTGGTGGCGGTGATCCAAGACATCTGCTGAAGCCTCTGCTTACAAGGAGGCGGGTTGTGCGCGGACGGCGCTCTGGCGCAGCCTGATATGCCGTTTCGCAACCCGTGGACCCGCCTGGTGGCGGATTCGCGCCCTGCCTGAAGAAGGAGTCGAGATGTCGCGCACGCTGATCCGCAAGGACCCGGGCAACTTCAAGACCCTGCCGCTGTTCGTCGAGGCCGCCCCCGAGGGGCTGAGCTACCAGAGCCTGGGGCAGCCGCTGAATTTTCGCCAGATGCTCGAACGGCGCCGGCCGCTGCAGCTGGCCGACAGCTGGCGTTTCGCCGCCGAGCTGGCCAATCTCGGCGTCTCGGTGCGTCTGACCCTGCGTGTGCAGGGGCGCGACTACTGGCTGCTGGTGCGTCAGCAACGCCCGGATCGCGGCGACACGGTGCTCAAGCTGATTTCCGGTTATGTGCCGGCCCACGAGCTGAACCTGCCGCTGCTCACCGCCATCCAGGAGGTCGCCGAGGAGTGCCTGCTGGAAACGGCCGATGGCTGGTTGGCCGGGCGCTTCGCCGATACCTGGTTGCCGACGCCCTACCAGGGGGCTCTGCGCTACCGCGAGAGCAGCCATTTCCGCCTCGGGCCGCTGTCGGGCTCGGCGCGTCCGGTGCAGTGCGGCAACCTGACCCTGCTGGAGCGCCCGCGCGCCTACGTGCATCTGCCCACCGCCTCGTTGCAGCTGGTCTACGACATGAGCCTCGAGTTGCCGCGCGATGCGCGCCAGCTGAGCCTGTTCCATGTCGACGAGCGCCTGGAGGACGGCTGCCTGGTGGCGCGCCTGGAACGACGGCGGCCCGACATCTACCTGCTGGCCTTGCACCAGGGACTGCCCAGCGGCGAGCTGTTCACCCTGAAGAAGGGGGTGCTGCTGCCGGCCAGTACCCGCGGCCTGTGGTTGTCGGAGAGCTTCGCCGAGCAGGACGGCTGGCTGGTGCGTGACGAGCGGATTCGCTGGAAGGATTGGCTGCAGCGCTGTGGCGCGCAAACGCCGCGGCGGCGTGCGCTGCTCGGCGTGTCCTAGGCGGCGCTATGCGCCCCAGGTTTCCCGGATCAGCGCAAGGCCACCGGCAGGGGCGGTGCGCACGGCGCACCCTACAAGCTGCCGATCGCGGCGGCCCCGCAGGGGGGCGCCGAGCACACCAGGCCTGAGTCGTGACCGTGCGTCAGTGCGCCCGGCTTTCGTGCATGCGCGTCAGCTGGCGCTCGAGCAGCGCCGGATAGGGATCGAGCAGGCGCTCCACGCAGCTGGCCCCTTCCGGGCTGGCGATCGGGCGGATGCGCGCCCGCTGGCGCGCCAGGCTGTCCTGCGCCACGCGCTGTTCGACCAGCAGCAGGTTGCGGCTGTGCTGCGACAGCGCCAGGGCGTCCAGAACGCTATCGCTGAGCAGCAGCTCGGCCTGGCCAAGGTCGTCGAGGTCGCTGCCCAGGGTCAGACCGAGCTGCAGGTGCAGGGTGATGCCGCTGTCTGCCACCTCGATTTGCAGGGCGTGGCCCAGGGCGCGCATCAGCTCGCCGCAGCAGATGGCATGGGTCAGATAGTCCTCGCCGCATTCCTGTTCGTGAAACAGCATCAGACTGCTGCCGTCCTTGAGCGTGTGCAGCTGGCCCTGATAGAGCGCGGCGGCCTGCTCCAGGCAGCCGCGATAGCGTTCCAGCAGATCCAGCAGGCGCGTGCGCGGCAGGCGGCGCAGCTGTTCCTGAGCGCCGAGCTGGATGGCCAGCACCGCGCTGGCCTGGACCTGGCGCGGCGCCGGTGTCGCCGCTGCGGGCGCCTCGGGCTCGTCGCTGAGCCCGGCGAAGGGATCGTCCGGCTCTATCGACTCGGGCCAGGGCTCGAGCGGCTCGTCGCGCGCATCGCCCGGCTCGTGCTCGGCGAAGACGCGCTCGTCGACCACCGGCACCTCGTCGTCCAGCTCGGCGAAGGCGCCGTCGTCCTGCTCGTCCGGGTAGGCGTCGCTGTCGGCGAAGGCGGTTTCCTCGTCGAACTCCGGTTCGGGCTCGGGTTTCTCCGGCACCAGGCGCGCCTGCAGCTGGCGCGCCAGGTCGCCGATCTCGTCGTTGCGCCCGGCGCCGGGGGCGGGGTCGTCCGGGTCGCGCAGCCACAGGCGCAGCTGCAGCAGCGGGGTGGAGATATGCCGGCCGAGGCGCATGCTCAGCGACAGGGTCAGGGCCAGCAGGATCAGGCTGAGGATGCCCATGCTCTGCAGGCTGATGGTCATCGGTTGCTGGAACTGGCGCATGTCCAGGCTGATGCGCAGTTGCCCGGCCATCACTTCCTGGAAGGTGATGGGCGTGGAATACAGCCCTTCGCTCTCGCCCAGCACGCTGCGTGTCGGGCGCGCGCCGGCTTCGGCGAGGATGCGGTTGTCCACGCTGTAGATCGCGGCGTGGGCCACCAGCGGGTTCTTCGCCAGGTTGTTCAGCAGCACGTTGAGGCTGAGGATGTCGTTGGACACCAGCAGTTCGGTGGCCGAGGCGGCGGTCTGGGTGATCAGACTCTGGCCGAGGGCGTCGGCCTGCTGCTGCATGGCCTGCTTGAACTGCATGCCCATGACCCAGGCGTAGATCAGCATGGCCAGCGCCACCAGCAGCAGGCTGTGGCTGGCGATGCGCAGCACCAGGGGCACGCGCCGCTGGCGTAGGGCGTGGAAGATCAGCAGGAAGAAATTGTCGGGTTTGACGGGCGCGGGCCGGTTCACAGAGCACGGCTCTTGTCGACTGAAGTTGCCGCGCAGTATAGCGGTCGCCCTCTAGCGGGCAAAGCGGCGAGCGTGCCCGTCCGGCGCGGAAACTGGGTAGAATGTGCGCCTTTTACTCGGCCTGGCGGCCGTTCGCCGCCTCACGCCCCTAAAACGCCTACCTCGGAGGGTGCGCCTTGCGCGAAATCGTCCTGATCAACATCACCGGCGAAGACCGTCCCGGTCTTACCGCCGCCATCACCGGCGTGCTGGCCCAGGGCGGGGTGAACATCCTCGACATCGGCCAGGCGGTGATCCACGACACCCTGTCGTTCGGCATCCTCATCGAGATTCCCGACAACGCCCGCGCCCAGTCGGTGCTCAAGGACGTGCTGTTCACCGGCTACGAACTGGATCAGCAGGTGCGCTTCACCCCGGTCTCGGAGGAGGACTACCGGCAGTGGGTCGGCGGCCAGGGTAAGGCCCGGCACATCGTCACCCTGCTGACGCGCAAGGTCACCGCCGAGCAGCTGCAGCGGGTCAGCACGATCACTGCCAAGTACGGCCTGAACATCGACCATATCGACCGCCTGTCCGGACGCATGCCGCTGGATACCCCGGCCGAGCAGGGCAAGGGCTGCATCGAGTTCTCCGTGCGCGGCGAACCGGCCGACCCGGCCGCGCTGCGTGCCGAGTTCCTCAGCGTGGCGCAGGAACTCAACGTCGATATCGCCTTCCAGCGCGACTCGGTGTTCCGTCGCAACCGGCGCCTGGCGGTGTTCGACATGGACTCGACGCTGATCGAGGCCGAGGTGATCGACGAGCTGGCCAAGGCCGCCGGCGTCGGCGAGCAGGTGGCCGAGATCACCGAGCGCGCGATGCGTGGCGAGCTGGATTTCGCCGCCAGCTTCAGGGAGCGCCTGGCGCTGCTCAAGGGACTGCCGGAAACCGTGCTGGAGGGCATCGGCGCCTCGCTGCGGCTGACCGAGGGCGCCGAGACCCTGTTCGCCGAGCTGCGCCGCCTGGGCTACAAGACCGCCATCCTCTCCGGCGGTTTCACCTATTTCGCCAGGCAGCTGCAGGCCAAGCTGGGCATCGATTACGTGTTCGCCAACGAGCTGCAGATCGAGGATGGCCTGGTTACAGGCCAGGCGGTCGAGCCGATCGTCGACGCCCAGCGCAAGGCCGATCTGCTGCGCCAGCTGGCCGAGCGCGAAGGCCTGCAACTGGAGCAGACCATCGCCGTCGGCGACGGCGCCAACGACTTGCCGATGCTCGGCCTGGCCGGCCTCGGCGTGGCCTTCCGCGCCAAGCCGCTGGTCAAGCAGTCGGCCAAGCAGGCGATCTCCACCCTGGGCCTGGACGGCATTCTCTATCTGCTCGGTTTTCGCGATCGCGAAGGCCAGGAGTAACGGCGTCGCGCAGAAAAAAGCCGCCCTTGGAGGCGGCTTTTTCGTGGGCGTGGCTGTTACTCGTCGCCGGCGGAGAAGTCGTAGTCCATCGACTGGCTGGGCCCCTGCAGGTAGTAGCCCTGGATGAAGTTGACCCCGGCCTGCCAGAGGGTGGCCAGCACGCTGGCGCTCTCGACGAAGGGCACTATGGTCAGCTTGGCCTGGGCGTGCAGGCTGCCGAGCAGGGTCTTCAGCGCTTCCTGGTTCTCGGCGTTGCCCAGGTCCTGGGAGAAGGATCCGTCGATCTTGACGAAATCGAGGTGCAGGTGCTTGAGCGTGTTGAACGGGTTGAGCGCGCAGCCGAACTGGCTCAGAGCGGCCTTGCAGTGCAGCTCGGCGAGACCCTGGGTCAGCGCCTTGGCCTGCTTCAGGTAGGCGATGGCGTCCGGCTCGCTGAACTGGAACACCAGCGAGTCGGATGGCAGGCGGGCGGCCTTGAGCGCCACGCTGAGCCAGGGCAGCAGGGTCTGGTCCTGCAGGCTGGCGCTGGACAGGTGGACGAACAGACGCGTGTTGTGTCCCTTGGCGCGGTGATCGGCGAGCAGCTTGATCGAATTGAGGATGACCCAGCGATCGATCTTCTCGCCCAGGCCGGCTTCCTTGGCCGCGGCGAGGAAGTCGGCCGGCGGCACCTCTTCGCCCTGGGCGTTGAGCAGGCGCAACAGCACTTCGTAGTGCTCGTGGGAGTCGCCGCGCAAGCTGATGATCGGCTGGAACAGCAAGCGGAAACTGTTGGTCTCCAGGGCCTGCTGGACTATGGCCAGGAGATTGCCGCGGCTGGCCGCGGCGGCCAGTTCGTCGGCCGGGTTGAACAGCTTGACGGCATTGCCCTGGGCCAGCTCGTCGGCGCAGCGATGGGCGCGGTCGATGACGTCCTGGGCCTTGGCGGTCTTCTCGCTGAGCCCGGCGACCCCGATCGACAGGGTGGTCTGGGCGGTACGTCCGCTGATGTCGAACAGATGGCCCTCGACCTTCTTCAGCAGCACGGCCAGGCTGGGCTCGCAGGCTTCCGGCGTCTGGCCCGGCAGCAGGGCGGTGAACACGTCGTCGCCGAAACGCGCCAGCTGGACCTCCGCCGCAAAGTGCGCGCGCAGCAGGCCGGCCAGGTCGGTGAGCAGCAGGTCGACGCCGGCCAGGCCGATTTCCGCCTGCAGCCCGGCATAGCGGTCGACGCGTACGTAGGCCAGGGTCGCCGGCTGGCCGGCATTGACCGCACGCTCGGCGGCGGCGTCCATCAGTTCGAGGAAGTGGGTGCGATTGAACAGACCGGTGACCAGGTCCTGACTGCTGATCTCGCGCAGCTTCTCTTCCAGTTCCGCGTTGGAGGTCTTCGCCCGGATCACCACCTGGATGCACGGCTCGCCGTCGTAGGTGGCCGGGGAAAAGCTCATCTGCGCCGGGAAGCAGCCGCCGTCGGCGCGCATGCCCTGGCAGGCGAGCTCCGCGTTGCCTTCGGCGCTCTGGTAGTTCTTCAGAAAGTCCTTGAACGTTCCCTGGTCGGCGCTGGCGATCAGGTCGATCATCGGCATGCCTTCGAGCTCGTCGCCGTCCTCGTACTTGAACAGCTCCAGATAGGCGCGGTTGGCATAGATGTGCATGCCGTCATGCACATAGGTGATGGCGTCCACCGAGCTTTCCAGCAGCAACTGGCAGCGTTTCTCCGCCTCGCGCAGGGCCACCTCGGCGGCGCGGCGGGCGCGGCGCTCCTCGAGGTTGGCCAGCTCGCGCTTGGCCACCAGCACCAGGCGCTCGTCCTCGCCCTGCGGCACGGCGTCCTGGGCGCCGATCAGCAGCGCTTCGGTGATGCTTTCGGAGTCGTTGCCCTCGACCAGCTGCAGCACCGGAAGATCCTTGGCCTGGCGGCGAATTGCGGTGATCGCCTCGCTCGGCTCGAGCTGCTCGCTATGCGGCGCGCAAATCAGCAGGTCCCAGGTCTGTTGCAGGATCTCGGCGAGATCTTCGCTGGAGGTGAGTCGGTGGACGCGAGTGGCGTGCCCGGCATTGCGGAACAGACTGACCAAGCGCTCGGCCTCGTTCTGCGAATCCTCGAGAATCAGCAGGCGGATGGTTTTTCTTTCGATGGCCATAGGGTGGGGTCAATACCGCGCCGAACAGGCGCGAAAGGGCGGCAAATAATGATGGGGCCGGAGCCTACAGCGACTTCCAGAGTGAGTCAAAATCTTCCTCCCCGGTCGGGCGAGGGCTGTGCGAGGCTGTGATCGGTTTCCTGGCGGCCCCTTCGTCGGCGCTGACGCGGCGGTATTCGAACTGGTTGAAACTGCCGGTGCTGGCCTGTTTGCGGGTCAGCACTGCACGGTGCTCCTCGCCATGGTCGTTGATCAGCACCCGGCTGCCTTCCTGGAACGGCAGGCGCGGGGTGATCAGGCTGGCCGGGCGCGAGATGGCGGCGATTTCCGGTAGCAGCAGGGCGCGTAGATACTGGCTGTTCTGCTCGGCCTTGCGCAGCAATTGCAGGCCACAGGGCAGCGCGTGCGGGGCGATCAGCTCGATGCCCATCTGCGTTCCGCCACCGCGCACCTGGCGAATCCAGCGCACGATGGCCACGCTCCAGCCCTGGTTGGGGCTGTCCTGGATGCCGAGCAGCTCGCCGGCCTGCAGTTGACCGGGTACGTCCTTGGGCCATGACAGGCAATAGCCGCCGGGGCTGTGGTTGACGATGGCCAGCGTGTAGGTGGGATAGCTCTCGCCATCGCTATCGGCCTGCTCCGGCTGCTGCTCGCCGACGCCGGCCTTGCTGTACTGGATTTCCTCGAAATGGAAGCCTTCGCTGGGGATGCGCTGGGCGTCGAAGGCCCTGGCCCAGACATCGGGCTCGCCGCCGGCCGGTTTGAATACCGCGGCGCCGATTTCGCTGGGGCGCTTGAGCAGGTCGCCGAACGACTGTTCGCCGGCGAGGAAGAAATGCAGCGCGCTCATGCCGATGCACAGGCTCAGGCTGCCCTGACCGGCGGTGCGCTGGAAGGTGCGCTCGGCGATGTCGCCCCAGGCGGCGGCGACGTGTTGCAGCAGGTCCAGGCTCATCCCTTCTGGCACCGTCAGTCGCGAGTTGCCGCGCTCGTCTTCGGGCAACTCGAGATACTGCTTGATCGCCTGTACCAGCGGCTGCGGATCGATCCCCAGCAAGTTGTGCAGCTCGGCATCGGGGTACAACGACTTGTAGCGTGGCGGCCCGTCGACCTGCGGGGCGAGGACGAACAGGCTGCTCGGCAGGTCGCCGGCCTGCAGCTTGACCAGGGCACTCCAGGGCTCGAGGGCCTCGGCCAGGCGGGCGATGCTGTGCTGGCGCATCTGGTTGGTGCGTGCGCACCCCAGTAGCAGGGCGATCAGGTAGCACTGCTCGCTGCTCAGTCCCGTCGAGTAGCGCGCCAGCGGGTCGCGGATGGCCTGGCGCTGCAGGCCCTTCTCGCGGGCGATCTGGTATAGCTGGTGCAACTCCAGCCATAGTCCCTCGGGTACCGGGCAGTACAGTTGGCTGGCCCGCAGCAGCGGGTTGCACAGGCTATGGCTGGCGCGCTGCAGGGCGATCGCGAGCAGTTGTTCGCGCTCCTTGCCACCGCGCTTCATGACGCGCGCGATGATCAGCTTGTAGCCGACAGCCAGGTGGTTCTGCAGCGCCTGGCACAGGTTGGCGACCTTGCGCGGACGCTCGTCGAGGACGATGGCCTGGCTGAGGAAATGACGCTCGAGGTGCTGGCAGACGAAGTGCACTTCCGGACGCAGCAGCTCGAGCAGGTGCAGGCGATTTTCCGAAGTGGTGAGGAACTGGTTGAGTTCGACCAGGCTCTGGTACAGCTGGCGCGCGGTTTCGCCGAGATTGGCCTTGGGCAGGGCGGCGATCCAGCGTTTGAGATCGCGGGGGCTGCCGTCGCAAAAGCTCAGGCCGGGCTGGCTCGGGGTGGGAACGCGCAACAGTTGCAGGTGGAGACTCTGTTTATCCATCGAACTCGGATGCTTCGGCCACGCTGGGGCGTGCGGCTCTGGTGATAGTCTGTCGAACTCTAGCAGCATCTCATCGCGGTCGCAGCCCATCCGGGGATGGGCCGGCGCTGTGTGATACAGACTTGTGACCAGGTCGTGAGCGGGCGGGTTCAGTCGCCCCGGGGTTCGTCAGGTTCGGGCGTTGCCCAGCGCCTGGCCCATGCGCACCTTGCTGCAGGTGTCCAGGCTGTCGAGCCACTGCACCCGCTGCGGGCCGAACAGCACGATGGCGGTGGAGCCCAGCTTGAAGCGCCCCAGCTCCGCGCCCTTGGCCAGCTCGATGGGCGCGCGGGATGCGGCGTCGTAGCGGGTGCTCCTGAGCTCGCGCTTGGGTGGCGTGACCAGCCCGGCCCATACCGTCTCGACGCTGGCGACTATCATCGCGCCGACCAGCACCACGGCCATCGGTCCGTGCTCGGTATCGAACAGGCAGACCACGCGCTCGTTGCGGGCGAACAGCTCGGGGACGTTTTCCGCGGTGGTCTGGTTGACCGAGAACAGCTTGCCCGGGACGTAGATCATTTCCTTCAGGGTGCCGGCCACCGGCATGTGCACGCGGTGATAGTCCTGCGGCGACAGGTACACGGTGGCGAATTCGCCGCCCATGAAGGGGGCGGCCGTATCGGCATCGCCGCCGAGCAGTTCCAGGACGCTGAAGCTGTGGCCCTTGGCCTGGAAGATGCGGCCGTGCTCGATGGCGCCGAGCTGGCTGATGGTGCCGTCGGCAGGGCTGAGGATCGCGCCTGGTGTGGCGTCCAGCGGCCTGGCCTGCTCCTTCAGGGCGCGGGTGAAGAAGGCGTTGAAGTGCTCGTAGGCGGTCAGGTCCTCGACCAGCGCCTGGCTCATGTCGACCTGGTAGTGCTTGGCGAACAGCTTGATGAGGATGTTCTTCAGCCAGCTGATGCGGCATTCGGCGAGGCAGCCGACCAGCCGCGACAGCAGGTGGTGGGGCAGCAGGTACTGGCTGAGGATAAAGAGGCGTTGTTTCATCGTGGTTCCTTGAGGACTCGGGGGCCGGTGCGGACGAGGCGAGCGGCTCCCAGACGGTTTTCGGCGGTTCAGCGTTCGACCGGGGTGTCGGGCAGATTGCCCCACTCCGACCAGGAGCCGGCATAGGCCTTCACCCGCGGATAGCCCAGCGCCTTGGCCACCAGGTAGGTGAAGCCGGAGCGGCGATGGGTCTGGCAGTGAGTGATCACTTCCTTGTCCGGGGTGATGCCGAGGCTGTGCAGCACCTCGGCGATATCTTCGCGGATGCGCAGGTCGCGCTGCGGGTCCATGCCGGCGGTCCATTCGAAGTTGACTGCGCCGGGGATATGGCCGCCGCGCGCCGCGCTGAGCTTCTCGCCGCGAAACTCCTCTGGTGCGCGTGCGTCCCAGATCGCCAGGTCGGCGGCGCCCAGGCGCGCTTGCAGATAGGCGCAATCGGCCGTCGGCGCATCGTCGAGGGTCAGTTGCACGTGGCCGGCGAGCGGTGCCGGCACGGCCTGGCTCAGCTCGCGTCCTTCGCCGATCCAGGCCCGCAGGCCGCCGTTGAGGAAGTGGTAGTGGCGGTGGCCGATCACGTCGAGCAACCAGATGAAGCGACCGGCCCAGCCCCCGCCCTCGTCGTCATAGACGACGTAGATGGCGTCGGCGCGGTGGCCCAGTTCGCCGAACAGCGCCTCGATTTGCGCCAGCGGCGGGAGCAGTCCGGGAGCGGGGGGCTGCCCCAGCTGCGTGCGTTTGCTGTCGACCCAGCGCGCGCCGGGGATGTGCCCGGCGGCATAGCGCGCCGCGCCGCTGAGGTCGACCAGGATCAGCTCGGGAGCGTCGAGGCGGCTGGCCAGCTCGGCGGGCTCGATGACCAGCGGCAGATTGGCGAAGGCGGGCATCGAGGCCTCCATCTATGAAAAGGAGGCTGATTGTAGCGGAAAGCATCGGCTGCGCGCGTGGCATCGCGCGCAGGGCTCAGCGAGGGCGTCTGGCGAAGCTGGTCAGGGCGCGCTCGATGCACTGCACGGTCTTGCCGAACGCCTGCAGGCTGCGCTCGTCGAGCGGCTGGCCGGCCTGGTCCGCGACCAGCAGCATCACCACCCGGCCGTTGCTGGCCAGCGAGCGCAGCAGCAGGTGTTCGCCGGGGAACAGCGCTTTCAGGCTGCCCGGCAGCAGGGCGGAGAACTGGGCGATATTGGCCGGGCTCAGGCGCAGCTGGCCGGGCTCGGCGAGCAGCCGGCGCAGCACTTGGCTCTGTGCCGGGTCAAGGCTCAGGGCGCTGGCGCCCGGCTGCAGGCCCGCCTGCTGCTGGGCCTGCAGGCGGCTGTGCTGACGGTCGGCGAGCAGCAGCAGTACCCGGTTCAGGCCGCTGGCTTGCACGGCGTCGCGGGCGCAGGCGGTCAGCTGCTGGACATTGGCGAAGGCGCTGGGCTCGGCCAGCAGGCGCGCGCAGTGCCGGCGCCAGTCGACGAGATTGTCGGGCTTGGCCAGCGGGCGGGGCGGCAGAGGTTGCAGGCGGCGCGCGTCCCAGGGCCAGAGCAGCGCCTGCGCCGGGTGCCAGAGCGCGGCGTCCTGGCTCAGGCGCGCGCTGCTCACCGCCTGCTGATGGACTTGCTGCTGCACCTCGCCCAGCGGCAGCTGCAGGTAGAGGCCGGTGAAGCGCTGCCAGCGCAGGCTGTGCGGAGCGTTCCAGGCGTGATGCGCCGACAGCGCCAGGCCGTTGGCCAGCAGGATGCAGTTGCTCGGCTGGGTCACCCAGCGGCGCAACGGGATATCGGCGTCGAGCAATTGCTGCTGGTGCAACGGGTGCTCGTTGTCGCGGGCGATGTGCAGCGCCCTGACCAGCAGGCGGCGATCGCGTTCGAGCAGGCGGTAGCCCTGCACTATCCACTCCGGCAGGCGCCAGCGCTCGGCCAGTTGCAGGCACAGGGCGATGAGTGGCACGCCGAGCAGCTCATGCTCCACCCTGGCCGGCCGCTCGCCCTTGAGCAGCACGCGCTGTTCCCAGGCCTCGAACAGCTGCGGATGGGCGCACAGCAGCGGCCAGAGCGGGGCGAGAAACAGCAGGCTGCAGCCGTGCAGCTCGTTCCACAGGCGCGCCAGACGTGCGCCGAACAGGCCGCGCGCCTGCTGGCTGGCATGCTGGCTGACCAGCAGTATCTGCCGCAGGGCCAGGGGTATCTCGCTCTCGGGCAGCGCCGGCGCCTGGTTGAGCAGCGCCTCGCAGCGCTTCAGGCCGAGGCGGGCGAGGGCCGTTTCCAGGCTGTCGGCCGGATCGCTGAGGCTGCCGCCGGCCTGGTTGGCCTCGCGCAGCACCTGCAGGGCGAAGGTGGGGCTGAGTTCGATGGCGTCGGCGATCTCGCGCCAGGTTCTGCGGTTGTCACCGAGGATGCGGCGCAGGCGCGCATGCTGCTCCTGCTCGATGGGCAGGGGTAGCTTGGCCAGCTGTTGCAACCAGGCGTCGAGACTGCGCGGCAGAGGCTTTGGCGTGGACATGTGGGTTGAGCCGAACTGGCTTTTGACCTTAACTGGCTATAGTCTGGCGTATAAGTTCCGATAATTAGAAGGGTTGTTTTTAATAACCCTCTCTCCTGGCTCTGCAAGCATCCTTTCTATGGCAAAAATCATCGGCATCATTGTGGTACTGGGCTGCGTGTTCGGCGGCTTCGTGCTGTCCGGCGGGCAACTGATGGCCCTGGTCCACCCTTTCGAGATTCTGATCATCGGCGGTGCGGCGCTCGGCGGCTTCCTCCAGGCCAACCCGGGCAGCATGTTCATGACGGTGTTCAAGAAGTCGGTGAGCATGTTCGGCACGCGCTTCACCCATACCTATTACCTCGAGGTGCTCAAGCTGCTCTACGAGATCCTCAACAAGAGCCGTCGCGAGGGCATGATGGCCATCGAGGCGGATGTCGAGGACCCCAATGCCAGCCCGATCTTCAGCAAATATCCGGGGGTGCTCAAGGATGCGCGGATGACCGCGTTCATCTGCGACTACCTGCGCATCATGTCTTCCGGCAACATGGCGCCGCACGAGCTGGAGGGCCTGTTCGACATGGAGCTGGCCAGTTTCAAGGAGGAGGTGGAGCACCCCGCCCACGCGGTAGCCAAGGTCGCCGACGGCCTGCCGGCCATGGGTATCGTCGCCGCCGTGTTGGGGATCGTGATCACCATGTCGATCCTCGCCGAGGCGGACAACGCGCAGATCGGCGAGAAGGTCGCCACCGCGCTGGTCGGTACCTTCCTCGGCATCCTCGCCTCCTACGGCTTCTTCGGCCCGCTGTCGACGGCGCTGGAGCACGACGCCAAGGAGGAGGTCAACCTCTACGAGGCGATCAAGGCGACCCTGGTGGCCTCGGCCTCGGGTATGCCGCCGAGCCTGGCGGTGGAGTTCGGTCGCAAGGTGCTGTTTCCGGCACACCGGCCAAGCTTCATTGAGCTCGAACAGGCCGTGCGCGGAAACTGAGTCGTGGAAAACAACCAGCCGATCATCGTCAAACGCGGCAAGAAGGTCGCCGGCGGGCACCACGGTGGCGCCTGGAAGCTCGCCTTCGCCGACTTCGCCACGGCGATGATGGCGTTCTTCCTGGTGATGTGGCTGATGTCCTCGGCCACTCCGGAGCAGAAGAAGGCCATTTCCGGCTATTTCCAGGACCCCATCGGTTTCACCGAGAGCGCCAGCCCGCATGCCGTCGACCTCGGCGGCTCGCCGACGCCGGCCCCGGAGCGCACGCTCAATCCGGAAATCCAGGACCTGACCGACAGCCCGGACGTGGAGATCGACCCCGATCAGGTCGAAACGCTTGCCGACAAGCTCGAGCGCGAGCGCCTCGAGCTGCTGCTGCAGGAGCTGCAGAACAAGGTGGAGGAGAACCCCGAGTTGCAGCGCTTCAAGGACCAGATCCTGTTCGAGATCACCCAGGACGGCCTGCGCATCCAGATCATGGACGCCGAGAACCGCCCCATGTTCGCCCTCGGTAGCGCCAACCTGCAGCCCTATTTCGAGGACATCCTGCTGGCCATGGCCGATACCATCCGCGCGGTGCCGAACAAGATCAGCGTCAGCGGCCATACCGACGCCAAGCCTTTCGCCGGTCGTGGCGATTTCGGCAACTGGGAACTGTCGGCCAACCGTGCCAATGCCGCGCGGCGCACCCTGATCGCCGGCGGCTACGCCGAGGAACAGGTGGCGCGGGTGGTCGGCTACGCCTCTTCGGCGCTGTTCGACCGCGAGGACCCCTTCAATCCGGTCAACCGGCGCATCGACATCATCGTGCTGACCAAGAAGGCGCAGCGCGCCATCGAGGGCGAGCAGGGCGGCGACGAGGCCCAGCCGGCGGCACCGGCCGACGCTGCGCCGGGCGCGCCTGCAGCGAGCCAGTCGCTACCGTCCGAGCAGGTGCGCGAACGCCTGAACATCTTCGAGGACGGTGCGCTGCAGTTCGATCAGCCGGTCGACCAATAGGGCGTCAGCGCCGACCCGTTCACCGCCGCTCAATATTCGTCTGCGGGCAGGCTGGCCAGGATATGCCGGTAGCTGGCCATGCGCTGCGGCTGGATGCGCCCGTCCTCCAGCGCCTGCAGCAGTGCGCAGCCCGGCTCGCGATCATGCTTGCAGTCGCGGAAGCGGCAGCGCCCGAGCAGCTCGTGGAACTCGATAAAGCCGGCCTCGACGTCGTCGCGGCTGACATGGCCGAGGCCGAACTCGCGGATGCCGGGCGAGTCGATCAGCTGGCCGCCGCCGGGAAAGTGGAACAGTCGCGCGGTGGTGGTGGTGTGGGTGCCCTTGCCGGTCAGCTCCGACAGCGCGCCGACGCGGGTATCGACCCCGGGCAGCAGGCTGTTGACCAGTGACGACTTGCCCACCCCGGACTGGCCGACGAACACGCTGACGTGGCCGTCCAGGCGTTTCTTCAGCTGCTCCATGCCGTCGCCCTGATGGGCCGAGACCTCCAGCAGCGGGTAGCCAAGCTGGCGGTAGACGCCGAGCAGGGCGTCGAGCGCGACCTGGTTCTGCGCATCGATCAGGTCGGCCTTGTTCAGTAGCAGCAACGGGCGGATGCCAGCGTGCTCGGCGGCCACCAGATAACGGTCGATCAGGTTGGCGTGCGGCTCGGGCAGTGGGGCGAAGACGATGACGATCTGATCGACGTTGGCCGCCACCGGCTTGAGCGCGCCGCGCATGTCCGGTCGGCACAGCTCGCTGTTTCTCGGCAGCTGCGCGACTATCACGCCGTCGCCCTGGTTGCCGGCGCGCCACACCACCTGGTCGCCGGTGACCAGCGCCGGCAGGTTGGCGCGCAGGTGGCAACGGTAGGTCTGGCCGGCCAGCTCGCCCTGCAGCGCCTCGATCTCCACCTGCACGCCGAAGTGGGCGATCACCAGGCCGGTCTGCTCCGGACCCAGGTCGCCGCCTTCCAGGGCCTCCACCGCGCGCGATTCGCGCTTGGCGGCGCGCGCCGCGCGTTCGCCCTGGATCTTTTCGATGCGCCAGCTCTGGCGGCGGTTGAGTTGGCGTTTGGCCATGGGGATTCCGAGTGGGTAGAGTTGCCGGGAAACAAGCCGCGCGAGTTTAGCACGGGCGTTGCGGCATCGATTTGGGCTTCAGGAGTGGGGATGAACGAGAATCAGGAGGCGCTGCGGCGACCGTGGCGACGGGTACTGCTGGCCCAGGGGCTGGCCGTCGTTGCGCTGCTGGCGGCGGTCTATCTGCTGGCGCTGCTGTCGCCGCTGCGCCTGTCGCTGTGGCTGGCGGCGCTGTTGCAGGGCGCTCTGGCGGCGGCCATCGGCTGGCGCCTGGGGCTGTCGCGCTGGTGGCTGTGGATCAACCTGGCGTTCCTGCCGGCGCTATGGCTGCTGCAGCAGGCGGCGCTGCCGGGCTGGCTCTACCTGCTGGGGTTCGCCCTGCTGTTGCTGGTCAACTGGAACAGCCTGGGCGAGCGGGTGCCGCTCTACCTCAGCGGCAGGCGCGCGCGCCAGCAGCTGGGCGAGTGGCTGGCGGCGCGCGAGCAGCCGGCGCATTTCGTCGACCTCGGCTGCGGCGCCGCCGGCACCCTGCTGCACCTGGCGCGGCGCTTCCCGCGCGGGCGCTTCATCGGCGTCGAGAGCGCGCCCTTGTTGTTTCTGCTGGCCTGGCTGCGCTGCCTGTCGCAGGGCAACTGTAGCATCCGCTACCAGAGCCTGTGGCACACCCAGCTGGCGCCGTTCGATGCCGTCTACTGCTTCCTCTCGCCGGTTCCGATGCCGCGCCTGTGGGCCAAGGCGTGCAGCGAGATGGCGCCCGGCAGCTGGTTGATCAGCAACAGTTTCGCCATCCCCGGGGTGGCGCCCGATGCACGGTGCGAACTCGGCGAGGGGCGGCAGACCGAGTTGCTGTTCTGGCAGATGGGCGGCGCCGATATCCGTTAGCAGGCCGTTTAAAAATGTTGGCGAGGCAGCCAGCGCAAGGCAAAAACAGGCAAGGACGCGGAGTTTACGAGCTGTAAATGAGCAGTCCGAGCCTGTTTTTAACGCGGCGATGGCAACGCAGGTAGTTTTTCAACAGCCTGTTAGACTTGCCGCCTGAGCCAAGGAGCCCTCCACCATGCAGAACCCCAACAACTTGATCTGGATCGACCTGGAAATGACCGGCCTGGAGCCGGAGCGGGATGTGATCATCGAGATGGCCACCATCGTCACCGACAGCGAACTGAACGTGCTGGCCGAGGGCCCGGTGATCGCCGTTCACCAGAGCGACGCGGCGCTGGCCGCGATGGACGAGTGGAACACCCGCACCCATGGCCAGAGCGGCCTGACCCAGCGCGTGCGCGAGAGCCGCATCGACACCGCGACGGCCGAGGCGCAGACCCTCGCCTTCCTCGAACAATGGGTGCCCAAGGGTGCCTCGCCGATCTGCGGCAACAGCATCGGCCAGGACCGGCGCTTCCTCTACAAGTACATGCCCAATCTTGAAGCCTACTTCCACTATCGCTACCTGGACGTCTCGACCCTGAAGATCCTCGCCGGCATGTGGGCGCCGCAGGTCCGGGACAGCTTCCAGAAGACCGCCACCCACCAGGCGCTGGACGATATCCGCGAGTCCATCGCCGAGCTGCGTCATTACCGCGAGCATTTCCTCAAGGTCTGAGCCGGGCGCAGGGCGGGGCGCCGGCAGGCTGGCGCTGAGTCTAGCGCAGCCCAGTTGCAGGGATGGCGCGTTGGGCTGCGGCGCTGCGCGCCTCAACCCAACCCACGGTCCTGGTGCCGCGCCAGCGCCCACTCGACATGCTCGCGCACCAGCTCGGACGGATGCTCGCGCCTCGCCTGCAGCGCCTCGAGCACCGGGATGGTCGAGGGCGCATTGCCCAGTCCCACGGCCAGGTTGCGCAGCCAGCGCTCGTAGCCGGCGCGGCGCAGCGGGGAACCTTCGGTACGGCTGAGAAACTCCTCTTCGGTCCACAGGAACAGCTCGGCCAGGCCGGCGTTGTCCAGGCCGTGCCGCGGCTGGAAGTCGCCCTGTTCGGTGGGGCGGGCGAAGCGGTTCCACGGACAGACGATCTGGCAGTCGTCGCAGCCGAACACCCGATTGCCGATGGGCTCACGCAGTTCGACCGGAATCGACCCCTTCAGCTCGATGGTGAGATACGAGATGCAGCGCCGTGCATCCAGCATATAGGGGCCGACGAAGGCGGCGGTCGGGCAGATGTCCAGGCAGGCGCTGCAGCGTCCGCAATGCTCGCTGCCGTGTGGCGCATCGACCGGCAGCGGCAGGTCGACGAACAGCTCGCCGAGGAAGAAATAGCTGCCGGCCTTGCGGTTGAGCACCAGGGTGTTCTTGCCGATCCAGCCGAGGCCGGCTTGCTCGGCGATGGCCTTCTCCAGCACCGGCGCGCTGTCGACGAAGGCGCGGTAGCCGAACGGCCCTATCGCCGCCTGGATGCGTTCGGCCAGTTGCTGCAGGCGCTTGCGGATCAGCTTGTGGTAGTCGCGGCCCAGCGCGTAGCGCGACACATAGGCTTTCTCCGGCTCGGCCAGGCGCCGGGCCATCTGCGTGTCGCCGGGCAGGTAGTCCATCCGCAGCGAGAGCACGCGCAGGGTGCCCGGCACCAGCTGGTCCGGGTGCGAGCGTTTGCTGCCGTGGGCCGCCATATAGTCCATCTCGCCCTGGTGGCCGGCGGCCAGCCAGCGTTCGAGGTGCGCCTCATGCTCGCCCAGTTCGACACCGGCGATGCCCACCTGCTGGAAGCCCAGCTCGCGGCCCCAGTCCTTGATCGACTGGGCGAGGGCGTTGAGATCGGGCATGGGATCGGACATGTGACGGGCGCGAACGATGGAGGTGGGTATAATTCTGCCAGACATCCGCATCGAGCGAGCCATGCGCCTGACACCTTCCCCCTTGCCGTTGACCCTGCACAGTGCCGAACAGGTGCGCGCGCTGGACGCCCGGCTGATCGCCGCCGGCATCCCCGGCTTCGAGCTGATGCAGCGCGCGGCCCATGCCGCCTGGCGGGCACTGCGCCGGCGCTGGCCGGAGGCCGGCGAGATCAGCGTGCTGACCGGGCGCGGCAACAACGCCGGCGATGGCTACCTGATCGCCGCGCTGGCCCGGCGCGCCGGCTGGCGCGTGCGCGTGCTGGCGCTGGGCGAGCCGGCGGCGCTGGGCGGCGATGCCGCGCTGGCCCATGCCGAGGCGCTGGCCGCTGGCGTGGAAATCCGTCCCTGGAGCGAATGCGCGCCGCTCGCTGGCGTGCTGGTCGACGCCCTGCTCGGCACCGGGCTGACCGGCGCGGTGCGCGAGCCCTACGCCCAGGCCATCCGCCTGCTCAATGCCAGCGGTCTGCCGGTGCTGGCGGTGGACATCCCTTCCGGTCTTCACGCCGACACTGGCGCGCAGCTCGGCGTGGCGGTGCGCGCCGAACTGACGGTGACCTTTATCGGGCTCAAGCTGGGGCTGTTGACCGGCGTCGGTCCCGCGTTGTGCGGCGAGCTGCAGTTCGACGATCTGCAGGCCGATGTCCAGCTTCTCGCCCAGGCCCCGAGCGCTGCGCTGCGCCTGGATATGGCCAATCTGCCGCGCCTGGCGCCGCGTTCGCCGACGGCGCACAAGGGCCAGTTCGGCCATCTGCTGGTGGTCGGCGGCGACCTGGGCATGGGCGGCGCCGCGCTGCTCAGCGCCGACAGCGCTCTGCGCGCCGGCGCCGGCCTGGTCTCGTTGGCCACGCGCGAGGAGCATGTGGTCGCCGCGCTGGTGCGTCGCCCGGAGGTGATGTGCGCCGGCCTGGCCTCGGCCAACCAGCTGCTGCCGTTGCTCGAGCGCGCCGATGTCTGCGTGGCCGGTCCCGGGCTCGGCCAGGGCGCATGGGGGCGCGGCCTGCTGTCGGCCGCTGCCGCCGCCGAGCGGCCTCAGGTGTGGGACGCCGATGCGCTCAATCTGCTGGCCGCCGGTCGGGTCGCCGCGCCGAGTCTTGGCGTGCTCACCCCGCATCCGGGTGAGGCGGCGCGCCTGCTGGGGAGGAGCACGGCCGAGGTGCAGGCGGACCGGCCGGCGGCGGCGCACGCCCTGGCGCAGCGCTTTGGCCTGGTGGTGGTGCTCAAGGGCGCCGGCAGCCTGATCGCGGCGCCGGACGGGCGTCTGGCGCTGTGCGACCGCGGCCACCCGGCGATGGCCGGCGCCGGTCTCGGCGATGTCCTGGCCGGCCTGCTCGGCGCGCTGCTGGCGCAGGGCCTGGCGCCGTTCGAGGCGGCCTGCCTGGCGGTCTGGCTGCATGCACGGGCGGGGGAGGCGCTCGCCGAGCAGGGGCGCGGACTGGCCGCCGGCGATCTACCCCCTGCCATTCGTCTGTTACTGGAGGAGTTGTGTCCTTGTCTGAATTGAGACTGGAGGCCGCCGACGAGGCGGCGATGCTGGCCCTCGGCGCGCGGCTCGCCGAGGCCAGCGGCGGCGCCGGCATCATCTACCTGCACGGCGATCTGGGCGCCGGCAAGACCACCCTGTCGCGCGGCATCCTGCGCGGCCTGGGCCATGCCGGGGCGGTCAAGAGCCCGACCTTCACCCTGGTCGAACCCTACGAGATCGGCGCCGTGCGCGCCTTCCATTTCGACCTGTATCGCCTGGTCGACCCGGAGGAGCTGGAGTTTCTCGGCATCCGCGACTACTTCGAGGGCGATGCCTTGTGTCTGATCGAATGGCCGGAGCGCGGCGCCGGCGTTTTGCCAAAGCCTGACCTGGACATTACCATTACCCCCCAGGCGGGCGGCCGTTCGCTGTTGCTGCAAGGGCATGGGGCTCGAGGGGATGCCTGGTGCAAGGTCCTGGGCAGCAATGGATAGATAAGAATCGATGGGGTTGGGTATGCGCATAGGCGCGCTGGTTACCGCTGTGGGGGTATTGTGGGCGGCTCTGGCTGCCGAGGCGCTGGCCGCCTCGGATGTGCGCGGCGTGCGGCTGTGGCGGGCCCCGGACAACACCCGTCTGGTCTTCGACCTGTCCGGTCCGGTGCAGCACAGCGTGTTCACCCTGGCCGCGCCCGACCGCATCGTGATCGATGTCAGCGGCGCCAAGCTGGCGACCAATCTCGAGCAGCTGTCTCTGGGCAATACCCCGATCACCGGCGTGCGCTCGGCCCAGCGCAGCGCCGAAGAGTTGCGCGTGGTCATCGACCTGTCGGCCCCGGTGACGCCGAAGAGCTTCGCCCTGGCGCCCAACCAGCAGTACGGCCATCGCCTGGTGGTCGACCTGTTCGATCAGAACGGCAACGCCGCGGCGCCCACCCAGGCGCCCGGCGTCGCCGCCACCGCGCCTGCGGTTCCGGTCACCCCGACCCAGGCGCCGGCCAAGCTGACGCCAGTGCCGGGCGGCAAGCGCGACATCATCGTTGCCATCGACGCCGGCCACGGCGGCGAGGACCCGGGCGCACTGGCGCCGGTCAAGGGCCAGTACGAGAAGCATGTGACCCTGGCCATCGCCAAGGAGCTGCAACGGCAGATCAACGCCGAGAAGGGGTTTCGCGGCGAACTGGTGCGCACCGGCGACTACTTCATCCCGCTGCGCAAGCGCACCGAGATCGCCCGCAAGAAGGGTGCCGATCTGTTCGTCTCCATCCATGCCGACGCCGCGCCACGCGCCGCCGCCTTCGGCGCCTCGGTGTACGCCCTGTCCGAGCGCGGCGCCACCTCCGAAACCGCGCGCTGGCTGGCCGACGCCGAGAATCAGTCCGACCTGATCGGCGGTGCCGGTAACGTCAGCCTCGACGACAAGGACAAGATGCTCGCCGGTGTGCTGCTCGATCTGTCGATGACCGCCTCGCTGAGCTCCAGCCTCAACGTCGGGCAGAAGGTGCTGTCGAACATGGGTAGCATTACCCCGCTGCACAAGCGTCGCGTCGAGCAGGCCGGCTTCATGGTGCTCAAGTCTCCGGACATTCCGTCGATCCTGGTCGAGACCGGCTTCATCTCCAATCCCAACGAGGCGCGCAAGTTGCACAGCGCCAGTCATCAGCAGGCGCTGGCGCGTTCGATCCAGGCCGGCATCCGCCAGTTCTTCCGCGAGAACCCGCCGCCGGGCACCTACATCGCCTGGCTGCGTGACGAGGGCAAGATCGCCCCGGCTCCACGCGAGCACGTGGTCACGCGCGGCGAGAGCCTGGCGCTGATCGCCCAGCGCTACCAGATCAGTCTGGCCCTGCTGCGCAGCGCCAACCAACTCAGCAGCGACGTGATCAAGGTCGGCCAGACCCTGCAGATTCCCGCCACGGCACTGGCGGCCCAGTAGTGAGCGTTATGTCCCGTATTCACCTGCTCAGCCCGCGCCTGGCCAACCAGATCGCCGCCGGCGAAGTGGTCGAGCGCCCGGCCTCGGTGGCCAAGGAACTGCTGGAAAACAGCCTGGATTCCGGCGCCCGGCGCATCGACGTGGAGGTCGAACAGGGTGGCGTCAAGCTGCTCAAGGTGCGTGATGACGGCGGCGGCATCGCCCCCGACGACCTGCCACTGGCCCTGGCCCGCCACGCCACCAGCAAGATCCGCGAGCTGGAAGACCTCGAAGCCGTGCTCAGCATGGGCTTTCGCGGCGAGGCGCTGGCCTCGATCAGCTCGGTGTCGCGGCTGACCCTGACCTCGCGCACGGCCGATGCCGAACAGGCCTGGCAGGTGGAGACCGAAGGCCGCGACATGCAGCCGCGGGTGCAGCCGGCGGCGCACCCGGTCGGCACCTCGGTGGAAGTGCGCGACCTGTTCTTCAACACCCCGGCGCGGCGCAAGTTCCTGCGCGCGGAGAAGACCGAGTTCGACCACCTGCACGAGGTGATCAAGCGTCTCGCCCTGGCCCGTTTCGACGTGGCCTTCCACCTGCGTCACAACGGCAAGGGCGTGCTGGCGCTGCACGAGGCGAGGGACGAGATCAGCCGCGCGCGGCGCGTCGCCGCGGTGTGCGGGCCGGCCTTCCTCGAGCAGGCGTTGCCGATCGAGATCGAGCGCGGCGGCCTGCGTTTGTGGGGCTGGGTCGGCCTGCCGACCTTCTCGCGCAGTCAGGCCGACCTGCAGTACTTCTACGTCAACGGCCGCATGGTGCGCGACAAGCTGGTCGCCCACGCGGTGCGCCAGGCCTATCGCGACGTGCTGTTCAACGGCCGTCATCCGACCTTTGTGCTGTTCCTGGATATCGACCCGAGCACGGTGGACGTCAACGTGCACCCGACCAAGCACGAGGTGCGCTTTCGTGACAGCCGCATGGTCCACGACTTCCTCTACGGCACCCTGCATCGCGCCCTGGCCGACGTACGTCCCGAAGATCAGGTCGCCGCGCCGGCCGCCGTGACGTCCATGGTGCGCGCCACGGGGCTGGCCGCCGGCGAGTTCGGTCCGCAGGGCGAGATGGGCCTGGCCGCCAGCGTGCTGGAAGCTCCCCTGGCCAGTCCGCAGCCAGCCTGGCGCGGCGCAGGTGCCGGTTATCAACTGCCGGCCGGCAGCCCCGGCGTGCCGGCCGCCGAGGCGCAGGCCGCCTATCGCGAGTATTTCGCGCCGCTGCCCGGCGTCCAGTCACCGGCGCTGCCGCAGGAGCAGGGCGACGTGCCGCCGCTGGGCTATGCGGTGGCGCAGCTCAAGGGCGTCTATATCCTCGCCGAGAACGCCCAGGGCATGGTGGTGGTGGACATGCACGCGGCGCATGAGCGCATCACCTACGAACGGCTCAAGCAGGCCATGGCCAGCGAGGGCCTGCGCGGCCAGCCGCTGCTGGTACCGGAGTCCATCGCCCTCAGCCAGCGCGAGGCCGACTGCGCCGAGGAGCACGGCGAGTGGTTCCAGCGTCTGGGCTTCGAGTTGCAGCGCCTGGGCGAGGAAAGCCTGGCGATCCGCCAGATTCCGGCGCTGCTCAAGCAGGCCGAGGCCACCCAGCTGGTGCGCGACGTGCTCGCCGACCTGCTGGAGTACGGTACCAGCGACCGCATCCAGGCCCATCTCAACGAGCTGCTGGCGACCATGGCCTGCCATGGCGCGGTGCGTGCCAACCGGCGTCTGACCCTTCCCGAGATGAATGCCCTGCTGCGTGACATGGAGCAGACCGAGCGCAGTGGCCAGTGCAACCACGGCCGGCCGACCTGGACCCAGCTCGGCATGGACGACCTCGACAAACTGTTCCTGCGGGGGCGCTGAGTGGCCAATGCCCTTCCGCCGGCCATCTTCCTGATGGGGCCGACTGCCGCCGGCAAGACCGACCTGGCCCTGGAACTGGCCCGCGTGCTGCCGTGCGACCTGATCAGCGTCGACTCGGCGCTGGTCTACCGCGGCATGGATATCGGTACCGCCAAGCCAGACAAGACCGTTCTGGCGGAGTTTCCCCATGCCCTGATCGACATTCGCGATCCGTCCGAGAGCTATTCGGCGGCAGAGTTTCGCGCCGATGCCCTGGCGGCGATGGCCGAGAGCACCGCGCGCGGGCGCATCCCCCTGTTGGTCGGCGGCACCATGTTGTATTACAAGGCGTTGCTGGAGGGGCTCGCCGACATGCCCAGTGCCGACCCGGCACTGCGCGCCGAGTTGGAGGCGCGCGCCGCGGCCGAAGGCTGGGAAGCGCTGCACCGCGAGCTGGCCGCGGTCGATCCGCAGTCGGCGGCGCGCATTCATCCCAACGACCCGCAGCGCCTGATCCGGGCGCTGGAGGTCTATCGCGTCAGCGGTCTGAGCATGAGCGAGCATCGCCAACGACAGGCGGCGGGAAATCCGCGCGCGGGAGCGCCGGGCGGCGGACAACTGCCCTATACTGTTGCGCAGCTTGCTATCGCACCCATGCAGCGTCAGGTTCTGCATGCACGCATCGCCGAGCGATTTCAGGCGATGCTGGAACAGGGTTTCGTCGAAGAGGTCGAAGCCCTGCGCAGGCGAGGTGACTTGCATGCGGGATTGCCGTCTATACGGGCGGTGGGCTATCGCCAGGTCTGGGAATATCTCGACGGCGGGCTTTCCCGCGCGGAGATGGTCGAGCGCGGCATCATCGCGACTCGGCAGCTGGCCAAGCGTCAATTCACCTGGTTGCGTGGCTGGCATGATCTGCACTGGCTGGACAGTCTGGCCTGCGACAATCTGCCTCGCACCTTGAAATACCTGGCAAGCGTCTCCATATTGAGCTGAGACCTTGCCGCTGGCCGTCTATCCTTGGGGGTGGGGCGACCTGAAGCCATTGTTTACCGACTAAAAACTATTGAAATTTGATCCTCGAAAGGAGTGCGGCACATGTCAAAAGGGCATTCGCTACAAGACCCTTACCTGAATACCCTGCGTAAGGAACGCGTCCCTGTTTCCATCTATCTGGTCAACGGCATCAAACTGCAGGGCCAGATCGAATCGTTCGACCAGTTCGTCATCCTGCTGAAAAACACCGTCAGCCAGATGGTCTACAAACACGCCATTTCTACCGTCGTGCCCAGCCGCCCGGTCCGTCTGCCCAGCGCCGGCGATTCCGAACAGGGCGAAGCCGAGCCGGGTAACGCCTGATAGGGGGCTGCATTGTTCTTCGAGCGTCATGAGGGCGGTGAGCGGGCCATCCTGGTTCATCTGGACGGCCAAGACTCCGAGGCGAGCGAAGATCCCCAGGAGTTCCAGGAGTTGGCCATGTCGGCAGGAGCCGACATGGTCGGCTTCTTCAGCGTGCCCAGCAGTCGCCTGACCGCCAAGTACCTGATCGGCAGCGGCAAGGTCGAGGAACTGCGCGACCAGGTCAGGGCCATCGATGCCGATCTGGTGATCTTCAATCACACCCTGACGCCCAGCCAGGAGCGCAACCTCGAGCGTGCCTTCGAATGTCGCGTGCTCGATCGTACCGGGCTGATCCTCGATATCTTCGCCCAGCGCGCGCGCACCCATGAAGGCAAGCTGCAGGTCGAGCTGGCTCAGCTCGACCACATGAGTACGCGCCTGGTGCGTGGCTGGACTCACCTCGAGCGGCAGAAGGGCGGTATCGGTCTGCGTGGCCCGGGCGAAACCCAGCTGGAAACCGACCGCCGCCTGCTGCGGGTGCGCATCCGCCAGATCAAGCAGAAGCTGGAGAAGGTGCGCAGCCAGCGCGAGCAGGCGCGGCGTGGGCGCAAGCGCGCCGACATTCCTTCGGTGTCGCTGGTCGGCTACACCAACGCCGGCAAGTCCACGCTGTTCAATGCGCTGACCGCTTCTGAGGTGTATGCCGCCGATCAGCTGTTCGCCACCCTCGACCCGACCCTGCGCCGTCTCGAACTGGACGACCTCGGGCCGATCGTGCTGGCCGACACCGTGGGTTTCATTCGCCACCTGCCGCACAAGTTGGTCGAGGCCTTCCGCGCTACGCTGGAAGAGTCGAGCAACTCCGATCTGCTGCTGCACGTGATCGACGCCCACGAGCCCGAGCGTATGGCGCAGATCGAGCAGGTGCAGGCGGTGCTCAAGGAAATCGGCGCGCACGAGTTGCCGATGCTCGAGGTGTACAACAAGCTGGATTTGTTGGAAGGTGTCGAGCCGCAGATCCAGCGCGATGCCGACGGCAAGCCGCAGCGGGTCTGGTTGTCGGCGCGTGAGGGGCGTGGCCTGGAGTTGTTGCGCCAGGCCGTGGCCGAGTTGCTCGGCGATGACCTGTTCGTCGGCACCCTGCAGTTGCCGCAGCGTCTGGGGCGCTTGCGCGCACAGTTCTTCGCGCTCGGCGCGGTGCAGGAGGAGGGGCATGACGAGCAGGGGCGTAGCTTGTTGTCGGTGCGTCTGCCGCGCGTCGAATTGAACCGATTGGTCAGTCGCGAGGGGTTGGAGCCGCAGGCCTTCATCGAGCAACACACTTTGCAATAAAGCCCGCGGCGGCGGCTTTGCCGCCGTCATGAGGCATTGGGTAGCATTGGCGGGCGCGCCGTGGGTGCGCCTTCGCTTTATCAGTACGGAGAACGCTATGGCTTGGAATGAGCCGGGTGGCAACTCGAACAATCAAGACCCTTGGGGCGGCCGCAAAGGCGGTGGCCGGCAGGGCCCGCCGGATCTAGACGAAGCGTTCCGCAAGCTGCAAGAAAGCCTCAACGGGCTGTTCGGCGGCAAGAAGCGAGGTGACGACGATTCCGGCCGGGGTGGCGGTGGTGGCTTCGGCCTGCTGTTCGTCGGTCTCGGCCTGCTGGCGGTGATCTGGCTGTATAGCGCCATCTATGTGGTCGATGAGCAGGAGCAGGCGGTGGTGCTGCGCTTCGGCAAGTACCACGAAACCGTCGGTCCGGGTCTGAACATCTATTTCCCGCCGATCGACCGCAAGTTCCAGGAGAACGTCACTCGCGAGCGCGCCTACAGCAAGCAGGGGGCGATGCTCACCGAGGACGAGAACATCATCGAAGTGCCGCTGACCGTGCAGTACCGCATCAGCAACCTGCAGGACTTCGTGCTCAACGTCGACCAGCCGGAAGTCAGCCTGCAGCATGCGACCGACAGTGCCGTGCGTCACGTGGTGGGCTCCACCGAGATGGATCAGGTGCTGACCGAGGGTCGCGAGCTGATGGCCAGCGAGGTGCACGAGCGCCTGCAGCGCTTCCTCGACAACTACCGCACCGGCATCACCATCACCCAGGTGAACATCCAGAGCGCCGCGGCGCCGCGCGAGGTGCAGGAAGCCTTCGACGACGTGATCCGTGCCCGTGAAGATGAGCAGCGTGAGAAGAACCAGGCCGAGTCCTACGCCAACGGCGTGATCCCCGAAGCGCGCGGTCAGGCCCAGCGCATGCTGGAAGAAGCCAACGCTTACCGCGACGAAGTGATCGCTCGCGCCCAGGGTGAGGCGGATCGCTTCAGCAAGCTGGTCGCCGAGTACCGCAAGGCGCCGGAAGTCACTCGCGAGCGCCTCTATCTGGACACCATGCAGGAGCTGATGAGCAACACCAGCAAGGTGCTGGTCACCGGCGAGCAGGGGCAGAACAACCTGCTCTATCTGCCGCTGGACAAGATGATCGACAGTCGCAGCGGCGCTGCACCAAGCAGTATTAGTGGCGCTGGCAGCGTCGGTGCTGCGAGTGGTGCGTCGAACATACAGGTCTCGCCGCGCAATGATCGTTCTAGGGAGAGTCGTTGATGAGCAACAAGTCCCTGATCGGCCTGATTGCGGCCGTGGTTTTGGCCCTGGTGGCGTGGAACAGTTTCTATATCGTGGCGCAGACCGAGCGTGCGGTGCTGTTGCAGTTCGGTCGCGTGGTGCAGCCCGACGTGCAGCCTGGCCTGCATGTGAAGATCCCCTATGTGAACCAGGTGCGCATCTTCGATGGTCGTCTGCTGACCCTGGATTCGACGTCCTCGCGCTTCCTGACTCTGGAGAAGAAGGCGCTGATGGTCGATGCCTATGCCAAGTGGCGGGTGAAGGACGCCGAGCGTTTCTACCAGTCCACCTCCGGCATGAAGCAGGTGGCCGACGAGCGCCTGGCGCGTCGTCTGGAAGCTTCGCTGCGCGACCAGTTCGGTAAGCGGACCCTGCACGAATCGGTGTCCGGCGAGCGCGATGCGCTGATGGCCGACGTCACCGCGACTCTCAATCGCGCCGCCGAACGCGAGCTGGGTATCGAGGTCGTGGACGTGCGGGTCAAGGCCATCGACCTGCCGCGCGAGGTCAACCGCAGCGTGTTCGAGCGGATGAGCACCGAGCGTGAGCGCGAGGCGCGCGAGCACCGCGCCAAGGGCCGCGAGCTGGCCGAGGGCATCCGTGCCGATGCCGACCGTCAGCGCCGCGTGCTGTTGGCCGAAGCCTATCGCGAGGCCGAAGAGCTGCGCGGTGACGGCGACGCCGAGGCCGCCTCGATCTACGCC
Source organism: Pseudomonas sp. SP16.1 (assembly GCF_052682975.1). Classification (NCBI taxonomy): domain Bacteria; kingdom Pseudomonadati; phylum Pseudomonadota; class Gammaproteobacteria; order Pseudomonadales; family Pseudomonadaceae; genus Pseudomonas; species Pseudomonas sp. SP16.1. Next base: position 3,842,179 of record NZ_JBQYFZ010000001.1, on the reverse strand, counting down.
GAGGCCTATGGTCAGGATCAGGAGTTCTACTCCTTCTACCGCAGCCTGCGTGCCTACCGCGAAAGCTTCGCCGACAAGCGCGACGTACTGGTGCTCGACCCGGGCAGCGACTTTTTCCGTTATCTGGAAAAGGCCAAGCCCTGAGGGCAGCCGCAAGCGGCAAGTCGAAGCCTGGTGCTCACTTGTCGCTTGAAGCTTGTGGCTTGAAGCTTTTAGCGTGGTATCATGCGGCAGCCGGGAAAATCCCGGCTTTTTTGCGTCTGTGGGAATCATGTGGCAGGAACTCGGCATTGCCCTATGTCTGATGCTGGTGCTGGAAGGCATCCTGCCCTTCCTCTATCCGCGCCAGTGGCGCGGAGCGGTATTGCAGGCAGCCCGGCTGCCCGACCGCCGACTGCGTCTTATGGGGCTGGCCAGCATGCTGCTGGGTACGGCCCTTCTATATCTGCTTCACTGAAGGCTTGTGCCGCCCGGATCGAGAGGGGAATGGCGAAATGGCAACGGTAGACCGCTGGCTGCTGCCAGATGGCATCGAAGAAGTACTGCCGCCGGAAGCGGCGCGCATCGAGGCAGCCCGCCGTCAGGTGCTGGATCTGTTTCAACGCTGGGGTTACGAGTTCGTCGTCACCCCGCATATCGAGTACCTGGAATCCCTGCTGACCGGCGCCGGCCAGGATCTCGACCTGCGCACCTTCAAGGTCACCGATCCGCTGTCCGGTCGGCAGATGGGCTTTCGTGCCGACATAACGCCGCAGGTGGCGCGCATCGATGCACACACCCTGCGCCGCGAGGGGCCGAGCCGGCTGTGCTACGCCGGCAGCGTGGTGCATGCCCAGCCGCGTGCGCTGACCACCTCGCGCAGCCCGATCCAGCTCGGTGCCGAGCTCTACGGTGACGCCAGTCCGGCCAGCGATGTCGAGGTGATCAGCCTGCTGGTCGATATGCTCGAACTGGCCGCAGTGCCGGACGTGCACATGGACCTCGGCCATGTCGGCATCTACCGCGGCCTGGCGCGTGCCGCCGAATTGTCCGCGGAGGTCGAGCAGCAGCTGTTCGACGCGCTGCAGCGCAAGGCCATGGACGAGATCGCCGAGCTGACCGCCGGATTGCCGGCGGGGCTGGGGGGCATGTTGCGCGCCCTGGCCGAGCTATGTGGCGGCCGTGAGGTGCTGGATCTGGCCCAGGCTGCGCTGGTCGAGGCACCAGAGACGGTGCATGCCGCGCTGGACGAGCTGATGGCCATCGCCGATGCCCTGGAGCTGCGTTATCCCGGGTTGCCGCTGTATTTCGACCTGGGCGAGTTGCGCGGCTACAACTATCACACCGGTGTGGTGTTCGCCGCGTTCGTGCCCGGCGTCGGCCAGTCCATCGCCCAGGGCGGGCGCTACGACGACATCGGCGCCGATTTCGGCCGGGCGCGTCCGGCTACCGGCTTTTCCACCGACCTCAAGACCCTGGTCAGTCTCGGCGACATGCGCCTGGCAGAGCCGGCCGCCGGCGTCTGGGCGCCGGACAGTCACGACCTCTACCTATGGCAGGCCGTGCGTCGCCTGCGCGGCGAGGGCGAGCGTGTGGTGCAGGCGCTGCCCGGGCAGGGCGAGGCGGATGCGCGCGAGGCGGGCTGTGATCGCCTGCTGGCGCTGCGCGATGGACATTGGCAGGTGGCGCCGCTGGCGTCCTGAATTCATTTGCGCCGGCTCGCGGGCCGGCATCGAAGCTTGCGCGAAGAGGACAAGTTTATGGGTAAGAATGTCGTCGTCCTGGGCACCCAGTGGGGTGATGAGGGCAAGGGCAAGATCGTCGACCTGCTCACCGAACAGGCCGCTGCAGTGGTGCGTTATCAGGGCGGTCACAACGCCGGTCACACTCTGGTGATCGACGGCGAGAAGACCGTGCTGCACCTGATTCCGTCCGGCATCCTGCGTGAAGGCGTCGAGTGCCTGATCGGCAATGGCGTGGTCGTCGCCCCCGATGCCCTGCTGCGCGAGATCACCAAGCTGGAAGAGAAGGGTGTGCCGGTTCGCGAGCGCCTGCGCATCAGCCCGGCCTGCCCGCTGATCCTGTCCTACCACGTGGCGCTGGACCAGGCGCGCGAGAAGGCTCGCGGCGACGCCAAGATCGGCACCACCGGTCGCGGTATCGGCCCTGCCTACGAAGACAAGGTGGCCCGTCGCGGCCTGCGCGTCGGCGATCTGTTCCACCGCGAGCGCTTCGCCGCCAAGCTCGGCGAGTTGCTGGACTACCACAACTTCCAGCTGGTCAATTTCTACAAAGAGCCGGCCATCGACTTCCAGAAGACCCTGGACGAGTGCATGGAATACGCCGAGCTGCTCAAGCCGATGATGGCCGACGTCACCGCCGTGCTGCATGACCTGCGCCGCGAAGGCAAGGACATCATGTTCGAAGGCGCCCAGGGCTCGCTGCTGGACATCGACCACGGCACCTATCCCTACGTGACCAGCTCCAACACCACCGCCGGCGGCATCGCCACCGGTTCCGGTTTCGGTCCGCTGTACCTGGACTACATCCTCGGCATCACCAAGGCCTACACCACCCGTGTCGGCTCCGGTCCGTTCCCCACCGAGCTGTTCGACGACGTCGGTGCGTTCCTCGCCAAGCGCGGTCATGAGTTCGGCGCCACCACCGGCCGCGCCCGTCGCTGCGGCTGGTTCGATGCGGTGATCCTGCGTCGCGCCATCGAGATCAACAGCATCTCCGGCTTGTGCCTGACCAAGCTGGACGTGCTCGACGGTCTGCAGACCATCCGCATCTGCACCGGTTACAAGGATGCGGGCGGCCAGGTGCTGGTCGATGCGCCGACCGATGCCGACAGCTATATTGGCCTGCAGCCGGTGTACGAGGAAATGCCGGGTTGGAGCGAGTCGACCCTGGGCGCGAAGACCCTTGAGGATCTGCCGGCCGCCGCCCGCGCCTACATCAAGCGCGTGGAAGAGCTGGTCGGCGCGCCGATCGACATCATCTCCACCGGCCCGGACCGCAACGAGACCATCGTCCTGCGCCATCCGTTCGCCTGATTGGCTGCCGTCGAGCCACAAGAGCCGCCTTTGGGCGGCTTTTTCGTACGCGGCGGCTGCTCGTGGCGATCCTGCGAGCCGTCATCACCGGCATTTGACATGCGTCATGGGATGGGAAGGCCTCGGTTGGGACGGTTGGGTGGGCATGCGCCTTGCCTGCATTCAATAAATCCCGGAAGTCGCCGTTATAGCTGTTACGGTCGTTGAGGAGTCCTGCCTGTGTTCGCCATTGTCTCGATGTTGCGCAGCCGCCTGCTGCGCCCGGTATTCGTCGCCCTTGGCCTGGCCATGCTGGTGCAGGTGGGGTTGGCGGTGTGGCTGATGCGCGCCTCGGTCGACGAGATGGTCGATGACCTGGCCCTGCGCCTGGGGGGCGAGAGTCGTCGGCTGGGCGAGGAGCTGAATGCGGCCGAGCGGGAGATGAGCCAGGGGCTCGCGGCGCTGGCCAGCATTACCCGCACGCGGCTCGGCGAGGGGCTTTCGGCGCAGCTGAAGGGCGAGCAGGCCCAGCTGCGCAGCGTGCTCGAGGGCAACCTCAAGCGGTCCGGCCAGGCGCTGGCGCAGCTGCTGGCCGGCGTGGCGCCGAAATCCATCTGGGATCTGGATATCCCCGCACTGACCGCCTTGACCCGTATCGCTCAGCAGGACCCTGCGGTGCTGTTCGCCATCATCTACGACGCCGAGGGCAAGCGCCTGACGCGCAACTTCAATCGCAGCAGTGCGCAGGTGCGCGAACTGATCGCGGCCGGCGCGGGCGACTCGCCGCTGGACAAGCTGGTCGATGCCGCCTCGCGGGACCCGCGCGTCTACGTGGTCGAGGCGGATATCAATCCGATGGGGGCGCAGATCGGCAAGGTGCAGATGGGCTTGTCGCTGGCTGTCGTCGAGCGTGAGGTGGCGGCGCTGGATGGTCGCTTCGGTGCGCTGGTCGATGGCGCGGGTGAGCTGGTTGACAGCAGCCTGGCCGGGGCTTCGGAGGAGGCGACTCGGGCATTGCGTGAGCGCCTGCAGGCGGCCGAGCGCTATACCGCGGAGATGGCACGCAATGGCGGCGAGTCGGTGCGGGCGGCGGCCGACTCGTTGCGTTGGAATATCGCGCTGGGCTTGCTGGCGGTCGGCGCGCTGGCACTGGTCGTGGTGGCGGTGGTGCTGGGCTGGCGTGTACTCAGCCGCCTGCGCCTGCTCAGTGCGGCGCTGAACGACCTGGCGGCGGGCGAGGGCGATCTGACCCGGCGTGTCCGTATCGACAGTCGCGACGAGGTGGGCGAGATGGCTGATGCGGTCAATCGTTTCATCGCCAAGCTGCAACCGATCGTGCGTGAATCTGGCGAGGTGGCTCTGCGCACCGGCGAGCAGATTCGCAGCCTGAGCCAGCGCGGCGTGGCCGCCGAAGCCGCCGCCGGTCGCCAGCGTGACGAGGTTGCTGGGAGCCTGCAGGCGCTCGAGCGCATGGCTGACGAGGCGCAGGCCGAGAGCCGGGCGATGCAGGAGGCGTTGCGGCGGGTGGACACCATTCGCCAGGCCGCCCACGAGAACGCCGCGATTGCCGCGCGCCTGTCGGCGCTGATCGAGGGCTTGGTGGCGCGCGTGGCGGACGGCTCGGCGGTGATCGAGCGGCTGGCCAGGCAGAGCGAGCAGATCGAGGTGGTGCTGACGGTGATCCAGTCCATCGCCGAGCAGACCAACCTGCTCGCGCTCAATGCCGCCATCGAGGCGGCGCGCGCAGGCGAGAGTGGGCGCGGGTTTGCCGTGGTGGCCGATGAGGTGCGTGCGCTGGCGAGCAAGACCCAGCAGTCCACCGGCGATATCCAGGCGCATATCGCCGCGCTGCAGCGTGGGGCGCAGGAGGCGGTGGCGGCCATCGCCCAGGCTGGCGAACAGGGTGGCGAGGGGTTGGCGGTGCTGCGCGACAGTGCGCGTCTGCAGCAGGCGGTGCAGCAGTCGGTGGACGAGGTGCATGGCGCCATCAACACGGCGACCCAGGCAGCGGCGCAGCAGGCCGAGGGTGCCGGGGCGGTGCGTGGTCGCGTGGAGATCATTCATGCCGAGGCCCAGCACGCCGCCGAGGCGGTCGCGGCGATCGCCGGCAATGCGCGGGCGCTGGATGAGCTCGCGGCGCAGCTCAAGGCCAGCCTGGGGCAGTTCAGGGTTTGAAGGGGCTTGCGTAGGGCGTGCTCGCGCAGCGGTATGCCGTTGCGGAGGGCGGCGGGCTGTTCGCTACGCTACGAGCGGCCGCGTCCCTGTCCGCCCTGCGCAGCAGGCATCTACGAGTTGCGCACGTTTTCGCAGGCAATAAAAAACCGAGCCATTGGCTCGGTTCTTTGAAATTTGGTGCCCAGGAGAAGACTCGAACTTCCACGGTGTTGCCACCACTGATACCTGAAACCAGCGCGTCTACCAATTCCGCCACCTGGGCACTGCAGCAATGTTCGTCGTTGCCGACACGGAGCGTTGCATCCGTTATTTGCAAAGTGGGCTATCACTCCACTTCACGAAATTTGGTGCCCAGGAGAAGACTCGAACTTCCACGGTGTTGCCACCACTGATACCTGAAACCAGCGCGTCTACCAATTCCGCCACCTGGGCACTGAAACCGATGATTCCTCATCTGCTTCGTGTTACAACGTCTGCTCGACGCTGTGGGCGCGAACTATACGGGCGGGCATTTACCTTGTAAACCCCTGACCCCGAAAAAATTATTGTCAGCGGAAAAGCTGACCGAGAAGGCTTTTTCGCGCTTCAATAGGCATATGGCCCTCCTCTATATACATACGCACAGGTAGCCCCTACTCAATGGCCGATTGGCAATCCCTCGATCCCGAGGCCGCCCGCGAGGCGGAAAAATACGAAAACCCCATCCCCAGTCGTGAACTGATTCTTTCGCATCTGGCCGAGCGCGGTTCGCCGGCCAGCCGCGAGCAGTTGGTCGAGGAATTCGGTTTGCACACCGAAGACCAGCTCGAGGCCCTGCGCCGCCGCCTGCGCGCCATGGAACGCGACGGCCAGCTGATCTACACCCGCCGCGGCACCTATGCGCCGGTGGACAAGCTCGACCTGATCTGTGGTCGCATCAGCGGTCACCGCGACGGCTTCGGCTTCCTGGTGCCGGACGACGGCAGCGACGATCTGTTTCTCAGCCCCGCGCAGATGCGCCTGGTGTTCGACGGCGACCGCGCGCTGGTGCGCGTGGCCGGCTTCGACCGCCGCGGCCGCCGCGAGGGCGGCATAGTCGAAGTGATCAGTCGCGCCCACGAGAGCATCGTCGGCCGTTACTACGAAGAGAGCGGCATCGGCTTCGTGGTCGCCGACAACCCGAAGATCCAGCAGGAAGTGCTGGTCACTCCCGGGCGCACCGCCGGCGCGCGCATCGGCCAGTTCGTCGAGATCAAGATCACCCACTGGCCGACGCCGCGTTTCCAGCCGCAGGGCGATATCGTCGAGGTGATCGGCAACTACATGGCGCCAGGCATGGAGATCGACGTTGCCCTGCGCAGCTACGACATCCCGCACGTCTGGCCCGAGGCGGTGATCAAGGAGGCGCGCAAGCTCAAGCCCGAGGTGGAGGAGAAGGACAAGGAGAAACGCATCGACCTGCGCCACCTGCCCTTCGTCACTATCGACGGCGAGGACGCGCGCGACTTCGACGACGCGGTCTACTGCGAGAAGAACAGCAGTCGCTGGAAGCTGTTCTCCGGCGGCTGGAAGCTCTACGTGGCGATCGCCGACGTGTCGCACTACGTCAAGGTCGGCTCGGCGCTGGATACCGAGGCCACCGAGCGCGGCAACTCGGTGTACTTCCCCGAACGCGTCGTGCCGATGCTGCCGGAAGAGCTGTCCAACGGTCTGTGCTCGCTCAACCCGCACGTCGATCGTCTGGCCATGGTCTGCGAGATGAGCATGTCCAAGAGCGGCCAGCTGGTGGACTATCAGTTCTACGAGGCGGTGATCCACTCCCATGCGCGGCTGACCTACAACAAGGTCAGCCTGATGCTGGAAGATCCCAAGAGCAGCGAGGGCAAGGCCCTGCGCGGCGAGTACAAGGAGATCCTGCCGCACCTCAAGCAGCTCTACGCGCTGTACCAGGTGCTGCAGGCCGCCCGCCACGAGCGCGGCGCCATCGACTTCGAGACCCAGGAAACCCGCATCATCTTCGGCGAAGGGCGCAAGATCGCGGAGATCCGCCCGACCCAGCGCAACGACGCGCACAAGCTGATCGAGGAATGCATGCTGGCGGCCAACGTCGCCACCGCGCAGTTCATGCAGAAGCACGAGATTCCCTCGCTGTACCGCGTGCACGACGGTCCGCCGGAGGAGCGCCTGGAGAAGCTCAAGGCCTTCCTCGGCGAGCTGGGATTGTCGCTGCAGCGTGGCAAGTCCAAGGAGGGGCCGTCGCCCAAGGACTACCAGAAGCTGCTGGAGAGCATTCGCGAGCGTCCGGATTATCACCTGATCCAGACCGTGATGCTGCGCTCGCTGAGCCAGGCGGTGTACAGCGCCGACAATCAGGGCCACTTCGGTCTGAACTACGAGGCCTACACCCACTTCACCTCGCCGATCCGGCGTTATCCGGACCTGCTGGTGCATCGTGCCATTCGCAGCGTGATCCGCTCGAAGATGGACACCCCGCACGTCAAGCGGGCCGGCGCGGTGCCCATGCCGCGCGCGCGAATCTATCCCTACGACGAGGCAGCGCTGGAGAAGCTCGGTGAACAGTGCTCGCTGACCGAGCGCCGCGCCGACGAGGCGACCCGCGACGTGGTCAACTGGCTCAAGTGCGAGTTCATGCAGGACCGTGTCGGCGAGACCTTCGAGGGCGTGATCACCGCGGTGACCGGTTTCGGCATCTTCGTCGAGCTGCGTGACATCTACGTCGAGGGTCTGGTGCACGTCACCGCGCTGCCGGCCGATTACTACCACTTCGACCCGGTTCATCATCGCCTGTCCGGCGAGCGCAGCGGACGCAGCTTCCGCCTTGGCGACAGCGTCGAGGTCAAGGTGATGCGCGTCGATCTGGACGAGCGCAAGATCGACTTCGAACTGTCCCAGGCCGCCGAGCGCGAGGCGGTCGGTCGTGCCGGCCGGGACCGCAAGGCACCCGGCATGGGCAACACCGACGTGCAGAAGAGTCGCGAAGTGAAGAAGGCGCTGCTGGCCGGGGCCAAGGGCGGCAAGGCCGGCAAGGGTGGTGCCGCCAAGCCGGGCGGCAAGCCGCCTGTCGCGGCGCGCAAAGGCGCGGGGCGCGGCGATAGCGCACCGAGTTCGGCCGACAAGCCGCGCAAGCGCAAGGCCAAGTCATGAGTCAGTTGGAAAAGATCTACGGCGTGCACGCCGTCGAAGCGCTGCTGCGTCATCACCCCAAGCGGGTCAAGCAGCTGTGGCTCGCCGAAGGTCGCGGCGAGCCGCGTGTGCAGGCGCTGGTGGCCCTGGCCGAACAGGCACGGGTGCGCATCGGTCAGTGCGAGCGGCGCGAGATGGATGCCTGGGTCGAAGGTGTGCATCAGGGCGTGGTGGCCGATGTCAGCCCCAGTCAGGTATGGGGCGAGGCCATGCTCGACGAGTTGCTCGATCGCGCCGAAGGGCCGCCGCTGCTGCTGGTGCTCGACGGCGTCACCGACCCGCACAATCTCGGTGCCTGCCTGCGCACCGCCGATGCTGCCGGCGCGTTGGCGGTGATCGTGCCCAAGGACAAGGCGGCCACCCTCAACGCCACGGTGCGCAAGGTGGCCTGCGGCGCCGCCGAGGTGATCCCGCTGGTGGCGGTGACCAACCTCGCGCGCAGTCTGGAGAAACTCCAGCAGCGTGGCCTGTGGGTGGTCGGCACTGCCGGCGAAGCCGAGCAGGAGCTATACCAGCAGAACCTGAGCGGGCCGATCGTGCTGGTCATGGGCGCCGAAGGCAAGGGCATGCGCCGTCTGACCCGCGAGCACTGCGACTTCCTGGTCAGGTTGCCCATGGCCGGCAGCGTCAGCAGCCTCAACGTCTCGGTCGCCACTGGCGTGTGCCTGTTCGAGGCGGTGCGTCAGCGCCAGGCCAAGCGTCAGGGCTGACTGCTCAAATAATCGCCAGTTCGCCTTGCGCGCGGCAGGGGGCTTCTCTAGAATGGCGCCCCTTGCCGTGACGGCAGGCCTTTTCGCGCCTGCCGCCTGGCAAGCTCATCACGAGAAAAACCCACTCCTTGCCTGACCACCCTGGTTGGCAGGCTACAACCCGTAAGGAGCATTTATGCGTCATTACGAAATCATCTTTCTGGTTCACCCGGACCAGAGCGAGCAAGTCGGCGGCATGGTCGAGCGTTACACCAAGCTGATCGAAGAAGACGGCGGCAAGATTCACCGCCTGGAAGACTGGGGTCGTCGTCAGCTGGCCTACGCCATCAACAACGTCCACAAGGCCCACTACGTGATGCTCAACGTAGAGTGCACCGGCAAGGCCCTGGCCGAGCTGGAAGACAACTTCCGCTACAACGACGCCGTGATCCGTAACCTGGTCATCCGCCGCGACGAGGCCGTTACCGGTCAGTCCGAGATGCTCAAGGCCGAAGAAAACCGCAGTGAGCGCCGTGAGCGTCGTGACCGTCCTGAAGAAAACGCTGAGTCCAACGACAGCAGCGATGACAGCGACAGCAACGACAGCGAAAACGCTGACGAGTAATCCACGGATCTATTGAGGAGCCAATCACATGGCACGTTTCTTCCGTCGTCGTAAATTCTGCCGCTTCACCGCTGAAGACGTGAAAGAGATCGATTTCAAAGATCTCAACACTCTGAAGGCCTACATCTCGGAAACCGGCAAGATCGTTCCCAGCCGTATCACCGGTACCAAGGCCCGTTATCAGCGTCAGCTGGCCACCGCTATCAAGCGCGCCCGCTTCCTGGCCCTGCTGCCCTACACCGACAGCCACGGCCGCTGAGATCGGATAGTCGACAAGAGTTAAGGAATAGATCGCATGCGCGCCCTGGCTGAATACATCATGCGCGGCCGTATGCAGGCCACCCTCGTGGTGGTGGGATCGGCAGCGATGCCGCTGTTGTTCTGGTTGAGTGCCGCCGCCGGCAGCCTGGTGCTGCTGCGGCGCGGAGCCAACGATGCCCTGGGCATCCTGGCCTGGGCCATGCTGCCGGCGATCGCCTGGTGGTATTTCGGCGAACCGCGCACCTTGCTGGTGCTGGTCGGCGCGCTGAGCCTGGCGTTGCTGTTGCGCGCCGGTTGGACCTGGAACCGCATACTGCTGGGCAGTGTGGCGCTGGGCCTGGTGTACGGGGTTGTTCTTGGGGCGGTGTTTCGCGAACCCATCGCGGCCATGGCCGGCGAGCTGCAGAAGCTCTTGCCGACCATGCTCGATGGGGTTCACCAGCAGATGTCGGTGGACGAACGCGCGCGTCTCGAGGCCCTGATCGCACCGGTGCTGACCGGATTGCTGGCGGCCTTGCTGCAGATCCTCAGCTTGCTGAGCCTGATCCTTGGGCGTTACTGGCAGGCGCTGTTGTACAACCCGGGTGGTTTCGGCCGCGAGTTCCGCGCGCTGAGGCTGCCGCTGCCGCAGGCGCTGTTGCTGCTGGCGGGCATGTTGCTAGGCCCGAACCTGGGGCCGCAGTTGGCCATGCTCACGCCGCTGTGCAGTGTACCGCTGCTGTTCGCCGGGATCGCCCTGGTGCACGGCCTGGTGGAAAAGGGTGGGCTCGCCCGCTTCTGGCTGGTCGGGCTGTACATCACGCTGTTGCTGTTCATGCAGCTGATCTATCCGTTACTGGTGGTCCTGGCCATCGTCGACAGTCTGTTTGATTTTCGCGGTCGCCTGGCGCGCAAGAACGGCCCGGGCTCTGCGAACGGTGAAGGTTAAAAGTTAAGAGGTAAGACCCAAATGGAAGTCATCCTGCTGGAAAAAATCGCCAATCTGGGCAACCTGGGCGACAAAGTGAACGTCAAGGCCGGTTACGGCCGTAACTTCCTGCTGCCGCAGGGCAAGGCCACCGCCGCTACCGCTGCAAACGTGGCTGCGTTCGAAGCCCGCCGCGCCGAGCTGGAAAAAGCCGCTGCCGAGAAGAAGGCTTCGGCTGAAACTCGCGCCGCTCAACTGGCCGAGCTGGAAGTCACCATCACCGCCACCGCTGGCGATGAAGGCAAGCTGTTCGGTTCGATCGGTACCCACGACATCGCCGACGCCCTGACCGCCTCCGGCGTGGAAGTGGCCAAGGCCGAAGTTCGCCTGCCCAACGGTACCATCCGTCAGGTCGGCGAATACGACGTTGCGCTGCACCTGCACACCGACGTCGAAGCCACCGTCAAGGTGATCGTGGTCGCTGCCTAACTAGCAGCCGCCAGGCGGGCTTGCGCTGTAGCGTAGGTCTGCTGACAATCGGGCACGGTATCGCCTCGGCGATCCGTGCCCTTTGTTTTTTCTATCGCAGCATTTTCTCACCGAGCCTATGAACGACATCAGCATCCCCGAGCAATACGACCTGCAGACCGCCGCCCTGAAAGTGCCGCCGCACTCGATCGAGGCCGAACAGGCGGTGCTGGGTGGCCTGATGCTGGACAACAACGCCTGGGAGCGGGTGCTCGATGGAGTGTCCGATGTCGATTTCTATCGCCATGACCACCGCCTGATCTTCCGCGCCATCTTCAAGCTGGCCGAGCGTAACGAGCCCTTCGACGTGGTGACTCTGTCCGAGCAGTTGGACAAGGAGGGGCAGCTGTCGCAGGTCGGTGGCCTGGCCTACCTCGCCGAGCTGGCCAAGAACACGCCGTCGGTAGCCAACATCAAGGCCTACGCGCAGATCATTCGTGAGCGCGCCACGCTGCGCAAACTGATCAGCATCAGCAACGAGATCGCCGACAGTGCCTACGCGCCGGAAGGCCGTACCGGCGAGGAGATTCTCGACGAAGCGGAGCGGTTGATCTTCCAGATCGCCGAAGACCGGCCCAAGACCGGCGGTCCGGTGGGTATCAACGACATTCTGGTCAAGGCCATCGACCGCATCGACACGCTGTTCAACAACGGCGACGCGATCACCGGTCTGTCCACCGGTTTCGACGATCTGGATAACCTGACCAGCGGCCTGCAGCCGGCCGACATGATCATCGTCGCCGGCCGTCCGTCGATGGGTAAGACCACCTTCGCCATGAACCTGGTGGAAAATGCGCTGATGCGCAGCGACAAGGCGATTCTCGTCTACTCGCTGGAGATGCCCTCGGAGTCCATCGTGATTCGTATGCTCGCCTCGCTGGGGCGCATCGACCAGACCAAGGTGCGTGCCGGTCAGCTCGATGACGACGACTGGCCGCGCTTGACCAGCGCGGTGAACCTGCTCAATGACCGCAAGCTGTTTATCGACGATACGGCGGGTATCTCGCCTTCGGAAATGCGCGCACGTACGCGACGCCTGGCCCGCGAACACGGCGAGATCGGCCTGATCATGGTCGACTACCTGCAGCTGATGCAGATTCCCGGCTCCAGCGGCGACAGCCGGGTCAACGAGATTTCCGAGATCTCGCGCTCGCTCAAGGGCCTGGCCAAGGAGTTCAACTGCCCGGTGATCGCCCTGTCGCAGCTCAACCGCGGCCTGGAACAGCGCCCCAACAAGCGCCCGATCAACTCCGACTTGCGTGAATCCGGTGCGATCGAGCAGGACGCCGATATCATCCTGTTCGTCTACCGTGACGAGGTGTACCACCCGGAGACCGAGTACAAGGGCGTGGCCGAGATCATCATCGGCAAGCAGCGTAATGGTCCGTTGGGCACCGCGCGCCTGGCCTTCCTCGGCAAGTACTCGCGCTTCGAGAACCTGGCGCCCGGCAGCTACCAGTTCGAGGACGAATGAACGCTCGGCGGTGTCGAGCGCGGCAAAGGGCTCAGGAGTTGTAGGTCGGGACCAGCGGTTCGGCGCAGACGTGGCGGGCGAGATAGTCCTCCAGGCGTTGGCCGGCCACGGTTGCGAAGGTCTCGCCGCTATCGAGCAAGGTCTGCACCCGGTCGACGCGGAAGTTGCGAAAATCGTTGCGCAGTTCGCACCAGCCGCACAGGGTCCACACCTGTCCCCAGAAGAACAGTCCCAGCGGGCGGATGCAGCGCCGACTGCTCTCGCCGCTATCGTCGCGGTAGTCGATCAGCAGCTTGTGACGCTGTCGGATCGCCTGGCGCACCTGACCTAGCCAGTGCAGGGGCAAAGGGCGGGTTTCCGGGGCGAGCAGCTGGTTGCGGTTGAGTTCGTCGCGCAGTGGCGGCGGCAGCACTCCGTGGATCTTTGCCAGCGCCGATTCCGCGGCCTGCCGCAGTTGCGGATCGGCCCAGGCCTTGACCATCCGCACCCCCGCCAGCAGCGCCTCGATTTCCTCGCGCTCGAACATCAGCGGCGGCAGGTCCATGGGGTGGCGCAGCACGTAGCCGATCCCGGCCTCGCCCTCCAGCGGCACGCCGGAAAGCGACAGGTCCTGGATGTCGCGGTAGATGGTGCGCACCGACACCTGCAGGCGTTCGGCCAGCCACTGTGCGGTGGTCAGCCGGCGGCTGCGCAGGAACTGCACGATCTGGAACAGGCGGTCGGCGCGTCTCATGCTTCCTCTTGGCGATCGCGGTGGCAGGCGACGGGATCAGGACATGCTGTGCAGGCCGACCTCATTGCCTTCGCTGTCTTTTATCACAGCGATGAAGCCATGGGGGGCGATGGACATCTTGCCCTGGATGATCACCCCACCCGCCGCCGGAACCCGGTTCACCACGGCATCCAGTTGCCCTTCGACATTCAGGTAGACCCGGGTGCCGCCCACGCCGCTCTGCTGTTCGGCCGAGTCGCTCAGGCAGCCGCCGACAGCGCTGTCCGCGGCGCAGGGAAACAGCGCCATGCGTCCGCCCATGCCGTCGATCACCTCCAATGATGTCGCCAGCGTCCGCTCGTAGAAGCGCCGGGCGCGCTCGAAATCGCCGACAAACAGTTCGAACCAGTTGATCGCATTCATCTTCTCTCTCCTTGTGCGGGGCATGTCAGCAGGCGGCGCCGGGAGCGGCGGGTTTCTGCCTGCCGAAGCCACTCTAGGCCAGGGCTGCTGACAGCCTGCTGTCAGTAGCCGTGCCGGCCCGGCGTGCGCGCCGGGTCTCGGGACTTGCGGCCCGGCAGCTGGCGTTTAAGATGATGGCCCCTCCCGTCACGCAGAGCCCGAGCCATGCGCCCTCTCGTCGCCATCATCGATCTGGCTGCCATCCTCCACAACTATGCCCTGGCCGGGCGCTGCGCGCCGGGACGCCGGGCGTTCGCCGTGGTCAAGGCCAATGCCTACGGCCATGGCGTGCGCGAAGTGGTCACCGCGCTGCACCAGGTGGCCGACGGTTTCGCCGTGGCCAGTCTGGAGGAGGCCGCCGAGGTGCGCGCCATGCATGGCGAGGCGCGCATCCTGCTGCTCGAGGGTTGCTTCGAGGCGAGCGAATACCCCATCGCCGCCCAGCTCGGCCTGGACCTGGTGGTGCAGAATGCGGCGCAGGCGAAGGCATTGCTCGCCAGCGAGTTGTCGCGGCCGCTGAATGTCTGGCTCAAGCTGGATTCCGGCATGCATCGCCTGGGTTTCGATGCCGCCGCGCTGCGCGACTGGCATGCGCGCCTGCAAGGCGCCGAGCAGGTGGCCGAACTCAACCTCCTCAGCCACTTCGCCTGCGCCGACGAGCGCGGCCATCCGCTCACCGAGCAGCAGGTGGAGCGCTTTCTCGAGCTGCTGGAGCTGGATTTCGCTCAGCGCTCGCTGGCCAACTCCGCTGCCGTGCTGACCGTTCCCGCCGCGCATATGGACTGGCTGCGCCCCGGCATCATGCTCTACGGCGCCACGCCGTTCGCCGACCTCAGTGCAGGCGAACTGGGCCTTAAGCCGTCCATGACCCTGGCCGCGCGGATCATCGCCGTGCGCGAGGTGGCGGCGGGCGAGAGCGTCGGCTACGGCGCGGCATGGGTGGCCGCGCGGCCATCGCGCATCGCCACGGTCAGTTGCGGCTACGCCGACGGCTATCCGCGCCATGCGCCCAGCGGCACGCCGGTGCTGGTCGAGGGGCGACGCGCGCCACTGGCCGGCAGGGTATCGATGGACATGCTGGCGGTGGATATCACGGACCTGCCCGAGGCGGGCATCGATTCGCCGGTGGAGCTGTGGGGCGCGAACCTGCCGGTGGACGAGGTGGCGCAGGCCTGCGGCAGTATCGGCTACGAGCTGCTGACCAAGGTCACCGCCCGGGTGCCGCGGCGCTATATCGGTTGAACCCCGCCGGGGAGTGGGCGTGGCGCACGGCGCCCCCGCAACCGATGCGGCGGCCTAGACCAGGCCGCTGGGCACCTTGAGCACATCCAGCTGCAGGCAGGCCTGATCGCTCAGCTCGCCGTCCTCGCCATGCACCCGCGAGCCGGAGCGGCCCAGCTCCTTGACCCGGTACAGCGCCTGGTCGGCGGCCTTGTACAGCCCGGCGAAGTGGCGGGCGTGCAGCGGGTAGAGCGCCACGCCGATGCTGATGGTCACCTGCAGGCGTTCGGCGCCGTAGAGCACCGGCTCGGACAGGTCGGCGAGCAGGCGGCTGGCGATGTCACGGGCCTGGTTTTCCGCGTCCTGGCCGCAGATCAGCACGGCGAACTCGTCGCCGCCGAGGCGCGCCACGGTATCGCCGCCACGCACGTGCTCGCGCAGGCGCTTGGCGATCATCTGCAGCATGAGGTCGCCGGCGGCATGGCCGAAGCGGTCGTTGATCGGCTTGAAATGGTCCAGGTCGATCAGCAGCAGCGCCACGCTCTCGCCATGCCGCTCGGCATGCGCCAGTGCCGACTCGCAGCGTTCGACCAGATAGCGGCGATTGGGCAGCTCGGTCAGGGCATCGTGGAACGCGGCGTGTTGCAGCTCGCGCTCGCGCTCGCGAAGGCGTGCATTGGCCGATGCCAGCTCGGCGGTGCGCGCGGCTACCGCCGCCTGCAGCTCGTCGGCACTGGCCTGCAGTTGTGCCAGGCGCGCGGTCTTCTCCCGGTCGGCTTGCTGCTGCGCCCTGGCGCGCTCCTGCTTGAGGATCTGGATGCGATAGGCCAGGGCGAAGGAGAACAGGATGGACTCCGCCGCCACCGCCAGCGGGAACACATAGGCGTTCCACTCGGCGGGCTGTAGCACGCCGGTGGTGCGCAGCAGCAGGATGCCGACGCTGCCGAGCACCAGGCCGTAGCCGTACAGGTACAGCTGTGCGGGGAAGAACCCCTGGCGCCAGCGGATCACCGCGCTGCCGAGTGCGGCGGGGATGCTGGTCAGCGACAGCAGGGCGATGGCCCAGGCGGCCAGGTAGCGCTGGCCGAACAGGTCCAGGACGATGGCGACGACATAGATTGCGCAGGCCATGTTCAGCAGCTGGTGCGCCCAGCGCACGTAGAGACGGGTCTGCAGCAGGGTCTGGGTGAAGCGGCTGGCGAACAGCCCCCATAGCGACGGCAGGGTGATGCGGTCGAGCCAGGGCGGCACGGCGCCATTGGGCCACAGGTACTGGGCGCCATGCCCGGTCATGCTGACGATGAAGACCAGGGCGAAGGCGGTGGTGAGGACGTACCAGAAGTAGGCCTTGTCGCGCAGCGAAATGAGGATGAACAGGTTGTACAGCAGCAGGGCGAGGACCACGCCGTAGATGATGCCGAGCCCGAGGTTCTCGTGGGTGGCCAGGCGCGTGAGGTCGTCGAGCTGCCAGATGCGCAGCGGGAAGGAGTTGCCGGCCGGATCGTAGGCGCGCAGATACAGGGTCAGCGGTTGTTCGCCCAGCGCCGGCAGGTCGAACAGCATGCGCCGGTAGGGATGATCGCGGCTTTCGGCGAAGGCGACGCGCTCGCCGGACTGGCGCAGCTGCCAGCCGCCCTGGCCGTCGGGCAGATACAGCTGCAGGTCCAGTTGGGTGACCGAGCCGACCTCCAGCACCCAGCCCTCGGCGGCGGCGTCACCGCGTTGCAGGCTGAGCTTGATCCACCAGGGGTTGCGGCTCTGACCGACGCTGGCGCGGCCATTGGCCGGCTGGAAGCGCGCCTGTACTTCGGGCTTGGCCAGGTCGGCCACGACGAGATCGCCGCCGGTGTCCTCCAGCAACTCGATGGCCCCGTTCAGCGACAGGCCGCTGCTGGCCTGCGTCAGCCCCACGGGCGTGGCGCCGGCTGCACTCGTGGCGCATAGCCACAACAGAACGAGGATGGAAAAGACGAGGCGCTGCGGCATACGCATCTCTGAAGTCGGTTCACCGAGTGCTTGAGTATATGCGCAGCTTGGTTATCGATCGAAAACAAATATGGCGTATGGCTATTGTCCTGGATGGGCCGGTTTCCGGCCGTTCCGGCTCCCCGAACAGCTTCTGGAAAAGTTGCGCGCATGCCGGCCGAGCTTCGCGGCGCAGCCCTTAAACCCAGCGCAATAGTCTGGTTTGGTCAATTTTTGTGCTATGCTCCGCGGCCCTCCGAGAGTCCGATTGATCAGAAAATATGCAAGCCGCCAAGCCGCTGTTCGACTATCCCAAGTACTGGGCCGAATGTTTCGGGCCTGCGCCCTTCCTGCCGATGAGCCGGGAAGAGATGGATCAACTCGGCTGGGACAGCTGCGACATAATCATCGTCACCGGTGACGCCTACGTCGATCACCCGTCGTTCGGCATGGCCATCATCGGTCGCCTGCTCGAGGCCCAGGGTTTTCGCGTCGGCATCATCAGCCAGCCGGACTGGCGCAGCAAAGACGACTTCATGAAGCTCGGCGAGCCGAACCTGTTCTTCGGCGTGGCGGCGGGCAATATGGACTCGATGATCAACCGCTACACCGCGGACAAGAAGATCCGCAGCGACGATGCCTATACCCCCGGCGGCGTCGCCGGCAAGCGCCCGGACCGTGCCAGCCTGGTCTACAGCCAGCGCTGCAAGGAGGCCTACAGCCATGTGCCGGTGGTGCTCGGCGGCATCGAGGCATCCTTGCGCCGCATCGCCCACTACGACTACTGGCAGGACAAGGTGCGTCGCTCGATCCTGATGGACGCCACCGCCGACATCCTGCTCTACGGCAACGCCGAACGCGCGGTGGTGGAGATCGCCCAGCGCCTGTCGCGCGGCGAGCGGGTCGAAGCCATCACCGATGTGCGCGGCACCGCGTTCATTCGCCGCGACACCCCCGAGGGCTGGTTCGAGGTCGACTCGACCCGTATCGACCGCCCGGGCCGCGTCGACAAGATCATCAACCCCTACGTCAACACCCAGGACACCGAGGCCTGCGCCATCGAGCAGGCCAAAGGCGAAGTTGAAGACCCCAACGCAGCCAAGGTGGTGCAGATCCTCGAAAGCCCGCGCATGACCCGCGACAAGACGGTGATCCGCCTGCCGTCGTTCGAGAAGGTGCGTGGCGACGCCGTGCTCTACGCCCACGCCAACCGCGTGCTGCACCTGGAGACCAACCCGGGCAACGCCCGCGCGCTGGTGCAGAAGCACGGCGACATGGACATCTGGCTCAACCCGCCACCGATTCCCATGACCACCGAGGAAATGGACTACGTGTTCGGCATGCCCTATGCGCGCGTGCCGCACCCGGCCTATGGCAAGGAGAAGATCCCGGCCTACGAGATGATCCGCTTCTCGGTCAACATCATGCGTGGCTGCTTCGGCGGCTGCACCTTCTGCTCGATCACCGAGCACGAGGGCCGCATCATCCAGAACCGCTCGCACGACTCGATCATCCGCGAGATCGAGGAGATGCGCGACAAGGTGCCGGGCTTCACCGGCGTGGTCTCCGACCTCGGCGGGCCGACCGCCAACATGTACCGCATCGCCTGCAAGGACCCGGAGATCGAGCGCCACTGCCGCAAGCCATCCTGCGTGTTCCCCGGCATCTGCGAGAACCTCAATACCGACCACTCGTCCCTGATCGAGCTGTACCGCAAGGCACGCGCGCTGCCGGGGGTGAAGAAGATCCTGATCGCCTCCGGCCTGCGCTACGACCTGGCGGTGGAGTCGCCGGAATACGTCAAGGAGCTGGTCACCCACCACGTCGGCGGCTACCTCAAGATCGCCCCGGAGCATACCGAGCGCGGCCCGCTGGACAAGATGATGAAGCCGGGCATCGGCAGCTACGACCGCTTCAAGCAGATGTTCGAGAAGTACTCGAAGGAGGCGGGCAAGGAGCAGTACCTGATCCCCTACTTCATCGCCGCGCACCCGGGCACCACCGACGAGGACATGCTCAACCTCGCCCTTTGGCTCAAGCGCAACGGTTTCCGCGCCGACCAGGTGCAGGCCTTCTACCCCTCGCCGATGGCCACGGCGACCGCCATGTACCACTCGGGCAAGAACCCGCTGCGCAAGGTCACCTACAAGAGCGACGGCGTGACCATCGTCAAGAGCGAGCAGCAGCGCCGCCTGCACAAGGCCTTTTTGCGCTATCACGACCCCAAGGGCTGGCCGCTGCTGCGCGAGGCACTGACCAACATGGGCCGCAGTGACCTGATCGGCCCGGGCAAGCATCAGCTGATCCCGGCGCACCAGCCGCAGGTCGACGAGTATCACAGCGCGCGGCGCAAGAACTCGACGCCGGCCGGCAGCAAGAAGGCGGGCGGCAAGATTCTCACCCAGCACACCGGCCTGCCGCCGCGCGCCAGCGACGGTAGCAAGCCCTGGGACAAGCGCGAACAGGCCAAGGCGGCGGCCTTCGCCAAGCTGCAGGAGCAGAAGAAGGCCGGCGGCAAGGCGGGTGGCGCCGGCAAGAAGAAGCCACGCCCGGTAGCGCCGCGCTAGATCAACGCCAGCCTCGTGCTGGCGTTGTCGTTTCTGCCATGCCCTAGCCCGGATGCAATCCGTGGCGCTGATCGATCTTCGGGGCGTCCAGCCTGGGCCACGAGTGCTGGGGCTGCGCCATTGTTGTGCGTCGATGCGGCCCCGGTGCAGGGCCTCGCCCCGATTGAGGGCCGGGCGCGCCGGCGAGCCCACGAAACAGCCGCCTCGGCCCCTGGCATAAGTCTTGCGCGGCTCGGCAGGTCGCCCAGGCTTGCAGGAGGCCGCCGTGTCGATCCATGTCGCGCTGCACCACGTCACCCACTACCGCTACGACCGCGCGGTGAACCTCGGCCCGCAGCTGGTGCGTCTGCGCCCGGCGCCGCACAGCCGCACGCGCATCCTCTCCTACGGGTTGAAGGTCGAGCCGGGCGAGCACTTCGTCAACTGGCAGCAGGATCCGCAGGGCAACTACCTGGCGCGCCTGGTGTTCCCCGAGAAGACCCGCGAGCTTAAGGTCGAGGTCGATCTGGTCGCCGAGATGGCGGTGTTCAACCCCTTCGACTTCTTTCTCGAGCCTTATGCCGAGCGCATTCCCTTCGCCTACACCGAGGGCGAGCAGCGCGAGCTGGCGCCCTACCTGGTCAAGCTGGCGGCCACGCCGCGGTTCGCCGACTACCTGGCCGGCATCGACCGCGCGCCTGCACCCAGCGTGGATTTCCTGGTGGCGCTGAACCAGCGGCTGTCCGGCGATATCCGCTACCTGATCCGCATGAAGCCGGGCGTACAGACCCCCGAGCAGAGCCTGGAGAAGGCCTGCGGCTCGTGCCGCGACTCGGCCTGGCTGCTGGTGCAGCTGCTGCGTCATCTGGGCCTGGCGGCGCGTTTCGTCTCCGGCTACCTGATCCAGCTGACCGCCGACGTCAAAGCCCTCGACGGCCCCTCCGGCACCGACCAGGACTTCACCGACCTGCACGCCTGGTGCGAGGTGTACCTGCCCGGCGCCGGCTGGATCGGCCTCGATCCGACCTCCGGCCTGTTCGCCGGCGAGGGCCATATCCCGCTGGCCTGCAGCCCCGAGCCGTCCTCGGCGGCGCCGATTTCCGGCGCACTGGACGAGTGCGAGTGCGAGTTCGAGCACCAGATGCAGGTGGAGCGCATTTGGGAGGCGCCGCGGGTCAGCAAGCCCTACAGCGCGGCGCAGTGGCAGGCGATCGATGCCCTCGGCCGGCAGATCGACGAGGATCTGCGGCGCCACGACGTGCGCCTGACCATGGGCGGCGAGCCGACCTTCGTCGCCCTCGACTACCCCGACGACGAGGAGTGGAACACTGCCGCGCTGGGGCCGAACAAGCGGCGCCTGGCCGCCGAGCTGTTTCACCGCCTGCGCGCGCACTATGCGCCCAAGGCCCTGGTGCACTTCGGCCAGGGCAAGTGGTACCCGGGCGAGCAGCTGCCGCGCTGGTCGCTGAACTGCTTCTGGCGCCAGGACGGCGAGCCGATCTGGCACGACCCGGCGCTGCTGGCCGACGAGACCCATGGTTACGGCGCCGACGCCGACACCGCCGCGCACTTTCTCGCGGCCCTGGCGGCGCGCCTGGATGTGGACGGCGAGTGCGTCTTCCCGGCCTACGAGGACTGGTTCTATTACCTGTGGCGCGAGCGCAAGCTGCCGGACAACGTCACCCCGGGCGATCCGCGGCTGAGCGATGCGCTGGAGCGCGAGCGCCTGCGCAAGGTGTTCGACCAGGGCTTGGACCGCGTAGTCGGCCAGGTGCTGCCGCTGGCGCGGCGGGTGGACGGCGCCGGCTGGCAGAGCGGGCGCTGGTTCCTGCGCGACGAGCACTGCCGCCTGCTGCCGGGCGACTCGCCCTTAGGCTACCGCCTGCCGCTGGACTCGCTGCCCTGGGTCAGCCAGGCCGACTACCCCTATATCAACCCGGCCGATCCGGGCCAGCGCTTCGCCCCGCTGCCGAACCCGGCGCAGATCCAGCGCCAGCTGCGCGGCGTCTGGCGCGGCGCCGGCGGCAACGGCCAGGCGCCGCGCCCGGCGGTCGGCCAGTCGGCGCCCGGTATCGTGCGCACCGCGCTGTGCGCCGAGCCGCGCGAGGGGCGGCTGTATCTGTTTATGCCGCCGCTCAGCCATCTTGAAGAGTACCTGGAGCTGGTCGCGGCGATCGAGGCGGTGGCCGCCGAACTCAACTGCCCGGTGCTGCTGGAGGGCTACGAGCCGCCGCAGGACCCGCGCCTGCAGTATTTCCGCGTCACCCCCGATCCCGGCGTGATCGAGGTGAATATCCACCCGGCGGCTAGCTGGAGCGAGCTGGTCGAGCGCTGCGAGTTTCTCTACGAGGCGGCGCGGCAGTCGCGCCTGTCCAGCGAGAAATTTATGCTCGACGGGCGCCATACTGGCACCGGCGGCGGCAACCATTTCGTCCTCGGCGGCGCGACGCCGGCGGACTCGCCCTTCCTGCGTCGCCCCGACCTGCTGCGCAGCCTGATCGGCTACTGGCACAACCACCCGTCGCTGTCCTATTTGTTCAGCGGCCTGTTTATCGGCCCCACCTCGCAGGCGCCGCGGGTGGACGAGGCGCGCAACGACGCGCTGTACGAGCTGGAGATCGCCTTCGCGCAGATGCCCGAGCCGGGCCGCGACTGCCCGCCTTGGCTGGTCGACCGCCTGCTGCGCAACCTGCTGGTGGACGTGACCGGCAACACCCACCGCGCCGAGTTCTGCATCGACAAGCTGTACTCGCCGGATTCGGCCAGCGGCCGCCTCGGCCTGCTCGAGCTGCGCGCCTTCGAGATGCCGCCGCAGGCGCAGATGAGCCTGGCCCAGCAACTGCTGCTGCGCGCGCTGATCGCGCGCTTCTGGCAGGAACCCTACCGCCCGGCCAGGCTGGTGCGCTGGGGCACCGAGCTGCACGACCGTTTCCTCCTGCCGCACTTCGTCGAGCAGGACTTCGCCGACGTGCTGCAGGAGCTGTCGGCCTTCGGCTATCGCCTGCGCGGCGAATGGTTCGCCCCACATTTCGAGTTCCGTTTTCCCAAGGCCGGCGACTTCGCCGTCAAGGGCATCGAGCTGGAGCTGCGCCAGGCGCTGGAACCCTGGCACGTGCTGGGCGAGGAGGGCGCCAGCGGCGGCACCGTGCGCTACGTCGACTCGTCGCTGGAGCGCATGCAGGTCAAGCTCGGCGGCATGGCGCCGGATCGCTACGTGCTGACCTGCAACGGCGTGCCGGTGCCGCTGCGGCCCACCGGCAAGGTCGGCGAGTTCGTCGGCGGCGTGCGCTTTCGCGCCTGGCAGCCGGCCAGCTGCCTGCAGCCGACCATCGGCGTGCACGCGCCGCTGGTGTTCGACCTGATCGACACCTGGATGCAGCGCTCGCTGGGCGGTTGCCAGTACCATGTGGCGCATCCCGGCGGGCGCAACTACGACAGCCTGCCGGTCAACGCCTACGAGGCCGAGAGCCGGCGCCTGGCGCGCTTCTTTCGCCTCGGCCACAGCCCGGGCAAGCGCCCGGCCCTGCAGCCGATCGACAATAATGAACTGCCGATGACCCTGGATCTGCGCCGCGTCTGACGTCGACTCCATTCGTGGGCGGGGCTTTAGCCGGGATCGTCGCCGCTAAAGCGCCTCCTAGGAAGGGGCATCATCAACCTGCGTCACGCTGCACCGCCCTGCCACTGCCGAGCCTGCCATGCCCGACCTGCTAGCCGATTACCCGCCGCCCACCGGTGCCTACCACGAACTGCTCGACGCCCAGGGCAAGGTGCGTCCGCACTGGCGCCGGCTGTACGAGCAGCTCTCACGCAGCCGCCCGGAGCAGCTGGCGCAACGCGAGGCCATGCTGGCGCGGCAGATCCAGGAAAACGGCGTGACCTACAACGTCTACGCCGACCCGGATGGCGCCGACCGGCCCTGGGAGCTGGACCTGCTGCCCAACCTGATCCCGGCCGAGGAGTGGCAGCAGATCGCCGCCGGCGTGGCCCAGCGCGCGACGCTGCTCAACCGCGTGCTGGCCGATATCTACGGCCCGCAGAAGCTGATCGCCGATGGCCTGCTGCCGGCCGAGCTGGTGTTCGGCCACAACAACTTCCTCTGGCCCTGCCAGGGCCTGCAGGTGCCCGGCGGAACCTGGCTGCACCTCTATGCGGTGGACCTGGCGCGTGCGCCGGATGGACGCTGGTGGGTCACCGCCGACCGCACCCAGGCGCCGTCCGGCGCCGGCTACGCGCTGGAGAACCGGCAGATCGTCTCGCGCGCCTTCCCCGAGCTGTACCGCGACCTGCGCGTGCAGTACCTGGCCGGCTTCTTCCGCACCCTGCAGGACAGCCTGGCGCGCCAGGCGCCGAGTGGCGGCGAGACGCCGCTGGTGGTGCTGCTGACCCCCGGGCGCTTCAACGAGAGCTATTTCGAGCACCTGTACCTGGCGCGCCAGCTCGGCTACCCGCTGGTCGAGGGCAGCGACCTGACCGTGCGCGACGCCACCCTCTACCTCAAGACCCTGGCCGGCCTGCGCCGGGTGCATGCGGTGCTGCGCCGCCTCGACGACGACTACTGCGACCCGCTGGAGCTGCGCACCGACTCGGCCCTCGGCGTGCCCGGCCTGCTCGAGGCGGTGCGCCGCGGCCGGGTGCTGGTGGCCAATGCCCTGGGCAGCGGCGTGCTGGAGTCGCCCGGCCTGCCGGGCTTTCTCCCCGCCATCGCCGAGCAGCTGCTGGGCGAGGAACTGCTGTTGCCGTCCATCGCCAGCTGGTGGTGCGGCGAGCCGCCGGTGCTGGACGAGGCGCTGGACAAGCTCGAGCAGCTGCTGGTGCGCCCGGCCTTCCCCTCGCAGAGCTTCGCCCCGCTGTTCGGCCGCGATCTGGACGCCGCGCAGCGCGCCGCCCTGGCCGAACGGCTCAAGGCGCGCCCCTACGCCTACGTCGCTCAGGCGCGCGCCCAGCTGTCGCAGGCGCCGGTGTGGGACGGCCGCGGCCTGCAGCCGCGCGCCATCGGCATGCGCGTGTTCGCCGTGGCCAGCGCCGAGGGCTACCGGATGATGCCCGGCGGCCTGACCCGGGTGGCCGCCGACGCCGACGCCGAGGTGGTGTCGATGCAGCGCGGCGGCGCGAGCAAGGACACCTGGGTGCTCGGCGCGCGCCACAGCGGCGGCGAACCCTGGCAGTGGCTGCGCCCGCTGGGCAGCGCCGACCTGGTGCGCAGCGACCCCTTCCTGCCCTCGCGGGTGGTGGAGAACCTGTTCTGGTTCGGCCGCTACGCCGAGCGCTGCGAGGGCAGCGCGCGCCTACTGCGCATCATGCTGGCGCGCTACGTCGACGATGACGACGACCCGCAGGCGCTGCACAGCGCCCTGGCCCTGGCGCAGCAGTTGGGCCTGCTGGCCGACCCGGAGGAGGGTGAGCTGGCGGCGCGCCTGCTGCAGGCGCTGCTCGGCGCCGACTGGCCGGCCAGCCTGCGCGCCAACCTGCAGCGCCTGCAGTGGGCCGCCGGCAGCGTGCGCGGCAAACTGTCCCAGGCCAACTGGCAGGCGCTAGTCGAGTTGCAGCGCGAGGCGCAGGCGCTGGAGGGCCAGCCGGCCGACTTCGGCGAGTTGCTGGATTTCCTCAACCGCCTGCTGATGTCACTGGCGGCGTTGTCCGGTTTCGCCCTCGACGACATGACCCGCGACGACGGCTGGCGCTTCCTCATGCTCGGCCGCTGCATCGAGCGTCTGCAGTTTCTCTGCGACGCCTTCGCCGGCTTCCTGCGCAGTGGCGCCGCCACCGACCAGTCGGCGCTGGAATGGCTGCTGGAGCTGGGCAACAGCAGCATCACCTACCGCACCCGCTACCTGGCATCGGCGCAGCTGATCCCGGTGCTCGACCTGCTGCTGCTCGACGAGCAGAACCCGCATGCGGTGATCTTCCAGTTGCGCCGGCTGCTGCGCTCGCTGCAGCGCCTGGAACAGCGCTTCGAGTTGCCGGCGCAGCTGCCGCTGCAGGAGCTGGAGGCGCAGCTGGCCGGCTTCGACCTGGCCAGCCTGGAGAATCCCTTGTTCGGTCCCGGCAGCATCCGCGCCGTGCTCGAAGGCCTGGCCGATCTGCTCGCCGCCATCAGCCAGGCCGCCGGCACGGTGTCCGATCAGCTCGGTCTGCGCTTCTTCGTCCACGTCGACGCCAGCCAGCGGACCCAATCCTCATGAGCAGTGCGCTGTACCAGATTCTTCACGACACTCACTACCGCTACAGCGCGCCGGTCTCGCTGGCCCAGCAGCTGGCGCACCTGTGGCCGCGCGACTGCCCCTGGCAGCGCTGCCACGAGCGCGAGCTGCGCATCGCGCCGCAGCCCTGCCAGCGCCGCGACGGCCTGGACGTATTCGGCAACCCGCTGACCCGTCTGGTGTTCGAGCGTCCGCACCAGGCGCTCAGCATCGGCGCGCGCCTGCGCGTCGAGGTGCTGCCGCGCGCGCCGCTGGCGCTGCACGACTCGCCCGCCTGGGAGGCGGCCCGCGCGGCGCTCAGCTACAGCGGCCAGGCCCTGACCCCGGCGCTGCTGGAGGCGGCGCGCTACCGCTTCGAGTCGCCCTACGTGCGCCTCAAGCAGGCGTTCGCCGCCTACGCCGCCGACTGCTTCCCCCCGGGCCGGCCGCTGCTGCAGGCCGGCCAGGCGCTGATGGAGAAGATCTTCGCCGAGTTCCGCTTCGATGCCGGCGCCACCCAGGTGGCCACCCCGCTGCTGCAAGTGCTGGAGGAGCGCCGCGGCGTGTGCCAGGACTTTGCCCACCTGATGCTCGCCTGCTTGCGCTCGCGCGGCCTGGCGGCGCGCTACGTCAGCGGCTACCTGCTGACCCAGCCGCCGCCCGGCCAGCCGCGGCTGATCGGCGCCGACGCCTCGCACGCCTGGGTGTCGCTGTACTGCCCGCGCCAGGGCTGGGTGGATTTCGACCCGACCAACAACCTGCGCCCGGCACTGGAGCACATCACCCTGGCCTGGGGTCGCGATTTCGCCGATGTCTCGCCGCTGCGTGGGGTGATCCTCGGCGGCGGCAGCCACGACCCGGAGGTGCAGGTGACGGTGCTGCCGCTGGACGGCTGAGCGCCGTTGGTCGGCAGCCTGACGGCCGGCCGCGGCGCTGCTAGCGTTGAGAGGGATATCCCTCACCTTGGAGCATCGCCATGGACGAAACCTCGCAACTGGTCAGCGCCGGCACGGAAAAACTCACCGCCCTCTACGACCTGGTCGTGCAATACGGCGCGGCCTTCGCCATCAAGATCCTCTCCGCCATCGCCTTCTGGGTCATCGGCCGCTGGCTGATCGGCCTCTCCGTCGGCCTGGTGCAGAGGGCCCTGAGCCAGCAGAAGGTCGACCCGACCGTGCTGCGCTACGTCGGCAACTTCATCTCGGTGACCCTCAACATCATCCTGGTGATTGGCATCCTCGGTTACTTCGGCGTGCAGACCACCAGCCTGGCGGCGCTGATCGCCGCGGTCGGTCTGGCTATCGGCATGGCCTGGTCGGGGCTGCTGGCCAACCTCGCCGCCGGCGGCTTCATCATCGTCCTGCGGCCGTTCAAGGTCGGCGACTTCATCAGCGCCGGCGGGGTGGTCGGTACGGTCACCGAGATCGGCCTGTTCGTCACCGCGATCAACACCCCGGACAACGTGCTGACCCTGGTCGGCAACAACAAGATCTTCTCCGACAACATCCAGAACTTCACCCACAACCCCTTCCGCCGCGTCGAGCTCAAGGCGCAGCTGTCCGGTGCCGCCGACTGGAAGGCCGCCGCCGCCTTGCTCAAGGAGCGGGTCGGCGCGAACGCCAACGTGCTCGCCGAGCCGGCGGTGGATGTGGAAATCCTCGAGTTCAATCTGGTCGGGCCGGTGCTGGCGGTGCGCCCTTACTGCCACAACGACCATTACTGGCAGGTGTATTTCGACACCAACAAGACCATCAAGGACGCCCTCGGCGAGGGCGGTTTCCCAGCGCCGATGCCGGCGCAGACGGTGATCATGCAGCAGGCCGGCTAGCCCGCGGGGCGCGGCGAGTTGTGCACGGAATCTGTGGATAAGTCTGTCGACAAGTTCTGGGTCAAGTGCGCCGCGCCAGCGCCCATCGGTCCTCTGCGGTGCTGCTCAGCTTTTCGCCAGAGCCGCTCGAAATGACCGTCCTGGCGAAAAAACTACAATGATTCCGAGGGTTTGCGCTGCGCATCCGCTCTGGCGCGGGGCACCCGGGGCGGGCGTCGCGGTTATCCCCGAAAAGCGTGGAGCAAGTTGTGGATAAGCTCTGGGGAAGTCGCCCCGAGCGGCGCCGGCCGGGGCTCGCCGGCGATCGCTCGGCAAATGATCGCTCAGTCCGCCTTGGCCGGCCGCATGGACTGCCACAGCCGCGCGCCGAGGCCGACCAGCAACAGGCTGACGAGGCCGGCGAGGATGCCGATCAGCGCATTCAGCAGCGTCGGCGTCAGCGCCGCCAGCAGCGGGCCGCCGGCGCCCCAGGCTTCGGCGCCGTGGGCCATCTGCTGCACCCAGGCGTCCACCGGCGGCAGGCCATGGCTGAGGATGCCGCCACCGACCATGAACATGGCGGCGGTGCCCAGCACCGACAGGCTCTTCATCAGCCAGGGCGCCAGGCGTAGGATGCCGTGCCCCAGCGCCCGCGCGGCGCTGCCGGCGCGCCGGCTGAGGTAGAGACCGGCGTCGTCCAGCTTGACGATGGCGGCGACCAGGCCGTAGACGCCGACGGTCATCAGCACGGCGATGCCGGCGAGCACCGCCACCTGCTTGCCGAAGCTGGCGGCGGCGACGGTGCCCAGGGTGATGGCGATGATCTCGGCGGAGAGGATGAAGTCGGTGCGCACCGCGCCGCGGATCTTGTCGCGCTCGAAGGCGACCAGGTCCACCTGCGGATCGGCCACTGCCTCCAGCAGCTCCTGGTGCTCGGCCTGCGCCTCACGCTGGTGCAGCAGTTTGTGCGACAGCTTCTCGGCGCCCTCGTAGCAGAGGAACAGGCCGCCGAGCATCAACAGCGGCACCACCGCCCAGGGCGCCAGCGCGCTGATCAGCAGCGCCGCCGGTACCAGGATCAGCTTGTTCTTGAACGAGCCCTTGGCCACCGCCCAGACCACCGGCAACTCGCGTTCGGCGCGTACGCCGGTGACCTGCTGGGCATTCAGGGCGAGGTCGTCGCCGAGCACGCCGGCGGTCTTCTTCGCGGCGACCTTGGTCATTACCGCGACATCGTCGAGCAGCGTGGCGATATCGTCGATCAGGGCGAGCAGGCTGGTTCCGGCCATGGGGCAATCCTTGTTGGAGTGGATGAGCGGCGCCCATCATCGCGCCGCTGCCGGCTCTTGCCCAGTGCCGATCGCCTATCGGCACGCTTTCAGTCGAAGCGGTCGTCGGCGTAGGTGCCACTGGCGCCGCCGGCATAGGCGGCGAGGAGTTTGCGCAACAGGCTGTGCAGGGGCATGGCGTCTCTCCTGATCGTCCGTGGGGGATAAGTCCGGAGTCTAGGCCAGCCCCGTGCCGGGGCGCGTTTGATTATGCGGATGGCGCCGATAGGCCTTAGAGCAGCTCGGCCAGGGTCATCCCGGACAGGCCGAGCAGGGCCAGGCCGCAGGCCAGGTAGGTGAGACGGTGCCAGAGCTGCGAGGCGGCGCGGCGGAACCAGTCCACCAGGCCGGCGCAGACAAAGCACCAGAGCAGCGAAGAGAGCATGAAACCGGCGAAGAACAGCACCAGGTGGCTGGGCGTCGGCTCGGCCACACCGATCGCGGCCATGGCGCCTCCCATGGCCGCCCAGTACACCAGGTTCTGCGGATTGGTCAGCGACAGCGCGGCGCCGGCGGCGAAGGCGCTGCCGCCGCGGCCCTGGCCGTCGCCGCCGGGCTGCGGCGGCTGGCGCGCGTCGCGCAGCGACTGGTAGCCGAGCCAGGCCAGGTACAGGGCGCTGGCCAGGGTCAGTGGGTAGCGCACTTCGGCGCTGCCGAGCAGCAGGGCCAGGCCGGTGAGGCCGAGCGCGGCCCAGGTGGCGTCGCCCACCAGCGAGCCGATCTGCACCAGCAGGGCCGGACGGTAGCCGTCGCGCAGGCCACGGCGCAGGGTTTCGCTGAATACCGCGCCGGGCGCCGCGTTGAACACGAAGCCGAGCAGCATGGCGGCGAGAAAGAAGCTGAACATGACGAATCCTTGCGAAGGGAAGCTTGCTGGTGCTTAGCAGATGGCGTGCCAGGCCATCGAAAAAGTTTTCCACGGCTGCTGTGGGTTTTTCTGTGGATAAGCTGAGGGCTGCTGTCCGGCGCGCCGATTCTACGGACTCTGCAGGCTGTCGGTGGAATTTTGAGCAGGACGGTTTTTCCTTTGTGCACAGCCACTTGACAGGGGGTGGGGAATATTGCGGGGAGAGCTGCAGTTGTCCCCGGGTTCTGTGGGGCGATCTGTGGATAAGCTCTGTGCGCTTGTTTGCAGGCCACGGAAAGCGTGGCTTTCATGGCGTTGTACGGTTTTTGAGCGACGCCGCCGGCTGCCCGCAAGCGTCCTGGTGAGGCGGGTTTTGTCCAGTCTTTTCCACCGGCATCGAGCGTGTCGCCGGAGTTATCCCGGGAAACTGTGGAGGCCTTTGTGGATAAGCTGCGGGCGCCTTGCCCTAGCCCGCGAGGGCCGCGGGGTGGCAAGCGCTGGCGAATAAATCGCCAGGCCGGCTGCGTCATCTGGGAGGCGCCGCTTGGTAGGGCGTGCCGTGCGCACCGTGCATCCGTAATCAGTATCGGCTGCCAGTGGTGCGCACAGCGCACCCTACGGCCCGTCGGCCCGGATTACGGCGAGCCTGAGTCGGGCAGCGCGCCGAGCTGGGTCGAGCGGCCGAGCAGCTGCAGGGCGCGATCCGGGTAGTCGGTGATCAGGCCGCCGGCGCCCATCTCCAGCAGGCGGCGCATGGCCGGTTGTTCGTTGATGGTCCACAGCTGCACATGCAGGCCGCGCGCCTGGGCGTTGCGCAACAGCTGCGGGGTGGCCAGGGTCAGGCCGCCGTGCCGCGGCGGAATCTGCAGGCTCTGGTAGCCGGGCGAGAGCAGATCGTCCAGGCCCAGCCAGCTGAGCGCCAGCAGCAGGCGCACCGAGAGTGGCCCGGCGGAAGTGGCCACCTGTGGGCAGACCTGGCGAAAGCGCTTGAGACTGCGCTCGTGGAAGCTGCCGACTATGACCCGGTCGAGCTGGTCGTAGTCGGTCAGGATCTCGCACAGCAGCGTCTCCATGCCGACATCCGGCACCTTGATTTCCACCACCTTGGGGACCAGCGGAAACTGCTCCAGCACTTCGCGGAAACTGGCGATGCGCATGCCCTGACCACGATAGGGGAAGCTCTGGCCGCCGTCCGCGCTCCAGCGGTAGCCGGCGTCCAGCACCTGCAGCTCGGCCAGACTGTAGTGGGCGACCGGGCCCTGGCCATTGGTGGTGCGCTCCAGGCTGTCGTCGTGGATCACTACCAGTTCGGCGTCCTGGCTCAGGTGCAGGTCCATCTCCAGCATGTCGACGCCCAGGGCCACGGCGCGCTCGAAGGCGAACAGGGTGTTCTCCGGCCACAGCCCCTTGCCGCCGCGGTGGGCGATCACCAGCGGGCGCTCGCCGAGGCCGGCGAGTACCGCGGGCACGGCGCTCGGGCGACTGGTCAGGGCCAGCACCAGCAGGGCGATGGCGAGCAGCAACAGGGGAGCGAGCAGGAAGCGGGCGAAGCGCAGCATGGGCCGGGTCTCGGAGGCGGTTCAGGGCTTTGTGCCCCAGCGGCGAGGGAGTTGGCAAGTGCTCGAGGGCGAAGCTGGGATCGCCGTCCCTCTCCCGGCGGGAGAGGGGAGGCGCTGGCCCGGATGCAGTCCGGGAGCTGTTTCGGGCGATGCGCTCAGCTTGCCAGCAGCCACACCCCGGCCAGTGCCGAGGCGCCGCCGGCCAGGCGCGCCAGCGGCGCGGCGGCCTCTGGCAGCAGGCGCACCAGGGCATAGCCGCAGCCGTGCAGGGCGGCGGTAGCGACGACGAAGCCGGCGGCGTAGCCGAACGGGCTGGCCAGCGCCGGCAGCTCCAGGCCATGGGCGACGCCATGGGTCAGGGCGAACAGGGCGGTGAGGGCGATGGACAGGGCCATCGGCAGGCGCACGGCCACCGCCACCAGCAGGCCGAAGGCCAATACCGAGCCGGCGATGCCGGTTTCCAGCAGCGGCAGCTGCATGCCGGCAAAGCCGAGCAGGCCGCCGAACAGCATGCCGGCGACGAAGGTGGCCGGCAGCGCCCAGCGCGCCGCGCCGCTCTGCTGCGCGGCCCACAGGCCGACGGCAAGCATCGCCAGCAGGTGATCGAGGCCCAGCAGCGGGTGCGCCAGGCCGGCCATGATACCGGCGTGATCGTGGCCGGCATGGGCGAAGGCCAGGCCCGGGGTGCAGAACAGGGCGAGGGCGTAGAGGGTTTTGCGCAGCTTCATGGGTGTCTCCTTGACTTGAGTGGGCAAGGGGAGAGGCGGCCGTCTCCCCGGCCGCTCCCCGCAAGCGGGAGAGGGGCGGTTCAGGCAGCGCCGAGCATGCCCTGGCGTTCGATAAAGGCGATGATCTCGTCCAGGCCCTGGCCGACCTTCTGGTTGCTGAAGACGAAGGGCTTGTCGCCGCGCATCTTCAGGGTGTCGCGCTGCATCACCTCCAGCGAGGCGCCGACCATGGGCGCCAGGTCGACCTTGTTGATCACCAGGAGGTCGGACTTGCAGATGCCCGGGCCGCCCTTGCGCGGCAGCTTGTCGCCGGCGGAGACGTCGATCACGTACAGGGTCAGGTCGGACAGCTCGGGGCTGAAGGTGGCCGAGAGGTTGTCGCCGCCGGATTCGACGATGATCAGGTCGAGGCCGGGGAAACGCCGGTTGAGCTGCTCCACCGCCTCCAGGTTGATCGAGGCGTCCTCGCGGATCGCCGTGTGCGGGCAGCCGCCGGTTTCCACGCCGATGATGCGTTCGGGCTCCAGGGCCTCGTTGCGCACCAGGAACTGAGCGTCTTCCTGGGTGTAGATGTCGTTGGTGACCACGGCGATGTTGTAGCGCTCGCGCAGGGCACGGCACAGCGCCAGGGTCAGGGCGGTCTTGCCGGAACCGACCGGGCCGCCGATGCCGACGCGCAGGGGTTGGCTGTTCATCTGTTGTTCCTCGTCAGGAGCGGAAGAGACGCGAGTACTGGCGCTCGTGCGCCATGCTCGCCAGGGCCAGGCCGAAGGCGGCGCTGCCCCAGTGTTCGGGGGTAAGGGTTTCGGCCTGGCGCTGCGCCGCCTCGAGCTGCGGCAGCAGGCGGCTGGTCAGGCGCTGGGCGGCCTGCTGGCCCAGCGGCAGGGTCTTCATCAGCACCGCCAGCTGGTTTTCCAGCCAGCCCCAGAGCCAGGCGGCCAGGGCCTCGTCGGCGGCGATGCGCCAGGCGCGCGCGGCCAGCGCCCAGGCCAGGGCCAGGCCCGGCTCGCTCTGCCCGGCGAGAAAGGCGCGCGCCGCGTCGTCCAGCTCCGGCAGGCCATCGAGCAGTTGCCGCAGCGAATAGCCCATCTGCCGGCTCTCCAGCGCCAGCTCGCGGGTTTCGCGGCTGGCGCGGTGCCGCTCGGCCAGCTCCTGCAGCTGCGCCCAGTCGCCATCACCGGCGGCGCGGCAGTGGGCCAGCAGCAGCGGCGCCTCGAAGCGGGCGAGGTTGAGCGACAGCTGATCGGCCAGCCAGCGCTCGGCGCTGTCGGCATCGGTGATCAGGCCACTGTCCACCGCCCATTCCAGGCCCTGGGAGTAGCTGTAGCCGCCGATCGGCAGTTGCGGGCTGGCCAGGCGCAGCAGGGCCCAGGCCGGGTTCATGGCGCAACCTTGGTGCGCACGGCACGCCCCAGGCGGAATGGCGCGGCCAGGGTCACTTGCGCACCCCGAACTGGTGCAGGCGCGGGCCGTAGTTGAATTCGGCGTCGCCATGATGGGAGTGATGATGGCCGCCGCCGTAGGCGCCCTGTTCCGGCTGGTAGGGCGCCTCGATGGCCTCGACCCTGGCGCCGAGCTGCTCGAGCATGGCCTTGAGCACGTAATCGTCGGGCAGGCGCAGCCAGCCGTCGCCCAGTTGCAGGGCGACGTGGCGGTTGCCCAGGTGATAGGCGGCGCGCATCAGCTCGAAGGGGCTGGCGCAGGTCACGTGCAGCAGCGGCTCGGCCTTGGCCAGCACGCGTACCACGCGGCCGTCCTCGGCCTGCAGGCAGTCGCCGTCGGCCAGCGCCGGCTGGCCGCGTTCGAGAAACAGGCCGACCTCTTCGCCGCTGCTGCTGAAGCAGCGCAGACGGCTCTTGCTGCGCGCCTCGAAGCTCAGCTGCAGCTCGGCGTCGCAGCTGGCCTGCGGCGCGATTCGGCGGTGGATCACCAGCATATGCAACGATTCCGGAAGGGGGATGCCCGGAAATAGTGCAAGGGCCTTGCCAAGGCGCTTGTGCGCTGCAGGGGCGGCGAGGTGGCGCGGGTTGTGGATAACTTGGCGAGTGGGTCAGGTTTGATTTGGTGCGTGCCGGGCTCAATGTGCACCAAGGTTGTGCATTCAGCCGGCGGGCTTGCCCAGGCCCTGCCAGTGCTTGCCGCCGATCATCACGAAGCGCAGTTGCTGGATGATCTTGGCTTCGGCGCAAAGGTGCGTCGGCAGGTTGTCCGCCGGTGGGTCGATCAGTTCCGGCAGGGTGGCGAACACGGTTTTCACCACCAGGTCGGAGACCACCTCGCGCGCCGCGTCGTCGAGGTGCGGCATGCGGTTCATCAGCTTGAGGTCGGCGGCCAGGTCGCTGGCGATGCGCTCGCGCAGGGCGGCGATGGCCTGGCGCACCGGCTGCGAGCCGCCGTACTGCTCGCGGGCGAGAAACAGGAACTGGGCGCGGTTGGCGGCCACTTCGGCGAGAAAGATGCGCACCGAGGCGTCGATCATCCCGCGGGCCTCGAACTCGTGGCGACGGACCTGGCGGATCGCCGCGCGGAAGGTCTCGCCGACCTCGGCCACCAGGGCCAGGCCGAGCTCGTCCATGTCGGCGAAGTGGCGGTAGAAACCGGTGGGCACTATGCCGGCGACCCGGGTGACTTCACGCAGGCTCAGGCTGCCGAAACCACGCCCGCTTTCCATCAGGCTCAGGGCGGCGTCCATCAGGGCCTGGCGGGTCTGCTGCTTCTGTTCGGCGCGCGGCGTCATGCGGGGCTGGTTCGTTGAGCGATGGCGCACTCTAGCAAATGCGCGGGAGCAGCGTCGCGGTTCGCGAGCGCGTGCAGGGCATATTGCCTCGACTCGTTCGGGCTCCTCGGCGTTCGGCCCGAAGCCGGGGACAGTGCAGTGGACGCAGGGCGGCGGGGGCGAGGCGCCCTACGGCGAAGCCTGTTGCTCCCAGCCGAACAGGCGCGCGGCATTGCGGCTGCTGGCGCTGGCCAGTCCCGCTGCCTCTATGCCGCGCAGTTCGGCCAGGACGGTGCAGATGTCCGCCAGGTACTCGGGGCTGTTGCGCTGATTGGGGTGCATGACCGGCGCCATGTCCGGCGAATCGGTCTCCAGCACCAGGGCTTCCAGCGGCAGTTGCGTGAGCACCTTGCGCAGGCGGTTGGCCTGCGGCCAGGTGGCGGCGCCGCCGAGGCCGAGGCAAAAGCCCAGCTTGAGGTATTCGCGCGCCTCCTCGTAGCTGCCGGCGAAGGCGTGGACGATGCCGCCGCGCTTGAGGCGGTAGCGCTTGAGGGTGGCGATGGTCGCCGCATGGGCGCGGCGCACGTGGAGCAGGGCGGGCAGTTCGAACTCGGCGGCCAGCGCCAGCTGCGCCTCGAACAGTGTCTGCTGGCGCTGGCGGTCGAGGCTGTCCAGGTAGTAGTCCAGGCCGAATTCGCCGACCGCGCACAGCCGCGGGTGGCCGGCCAGGCGTGTCAGCCAGGCGCGCAGCTCGCCCAGGTGTTCGGGCAGGTGCTGCTCCAGATACACCGGATGCAGGCCGAAGGCGGCGTACAGGCCTTCCTGTGCCTGCACCAGATCCCACAGCCGTTGCCAGTTGGCCTGGTACACACCGAGCACCACCAGGCGCTCGACGCCCAGGGCGCGGCTGCGCGCCAGCACCTCGGCGCGGTCGGCGTCGAAGTCGGGGAAATCCAGGTGAGTGTGGGTGTCGATCAGGCGCATGCGGCAAGCATCGGCGATTTGTCCGGCAGATGCCAGGCACGCAGAAATTTACCAGCCAATTCAATCGTTTAACCCACAGTAACGGTGCAGCAAGCTGTGCATAAGTTGTGTGCCGATGGCGCTGGCGCAGGGCCGGCGCGGCTTTGCCCGGGCTGGTCGTTTATTGAGCGGCGTGGATTGCACCCAGAAGTCAACGGCAGGCTCAGCTCATACCGGCGCTCAGACTGTAGGAGCCGCGCCCCGCGGCGAATTGATGCAGAAGCCAAAAGCTTCGCCCCGAGGTGGAGCTCTTACGTGGCCAGGGCAAGCTGTGTTCCTTGTCGGGGGCGCTTGCGAGCGATCCCCTTTACAGCCGCGCCTTGAAGCTGCGGCCGATGGCCTCGATGCCGGGCTGGTAGTCGTCCCGTTCCACGGCCTGCAGCGCCCAGGCCAGCACGCGCTCGGCGATGCGTTCGTGCTGCTGGCTCATGGCATTGACCCGCAGCGGCAGAAAATCCAGCAGCTGGG
This sequence comes from Pseudomonas sp. SP16.1, assembly GCF_052682975.1. Lineage (NCBI taxonomy): Bacteria > Pseudomonadati > Pseudomonadota > Gammaproteobacteria > Pseudomonadales > Pseudomonadaceae > Pseudomonas > Pseudomonas sp. SP16.1. The sequence continues at coordinate 3,805,759 of NZ_JBQYFZ010000001.1, read as the reverse complement.
TGTCGCCGAAGGTGGCCAGACGCAGCGCCGGCCAGGCTTCGCCGGGTTGTTCGCGCAGGGCGTCGAGCACCCCTTCGAGCAGCACGTAGGCGGTGGTCAGCAGGGCGTCGGGCGCATTGCCGGCGGCCAGCAGCTGCTGCATCTGCCGCTTGCCGCAGGAGCGGCTGAACTGCTCGCCGTGCAGCACGCTGATGCGTCCGTCGAAGCCCGCCAGCGCCTGGCGAAAGCCGCGTTCGCGGGCCTGGCTGATGACCAGTTCGGGGCGTGCGCCGAGCAGGGCGATATGCCGCGGCGGCGGCGTGAGCAGGCTGGCGGTGAGCTGGGCGCCGGCCTGCTCGTCGTCGCTGACCACCGAGCGGATATGCGCCGGGTCCAGCGCGCGATCCACCGCGATCACCGGCAGGCCGCCGGCCACCAGGCGGCGGTACAGCGGATCGTCCGGCGGCAGGCAGCTGGCGACGATCAGCGCGTCGCAGCGGCGCGAGCGGAACAGTTCGAGCAACTGCCGCTCGCTGTGCGGGTCGTCGTCGGAGCTGGCGATCAGCAACTGGTAGCCGGCAGCGCGGGCCTTCTGCTCCAGCAGCTTGGCCAGGCGCGCGTAGCTGGGGTTTTCCAGGTCGGGGAGGATGAAACCCAGGCAGCGGCTCTGCCCGCGGCGCAGGCTGGCGGCCTGCTGGTCGGGGCGATAGCCATGCTGCTCGACCACCGCCAGCACCCGCTCCACCGTGGCCGGGCTGATGCGCCGGCGCTCGGCCTGGCCGTTGATCACGTAGCTGGCGGTGGTCACCGAGACCTGCGCCAGGCGGGCGATATCGCTGAGTTTCACGGGGCTTCCAGGCTGTCGACGACGATCGGGCTTCAAGGATCGCCGATTCTGGGATAAGGTGCCAGTGCTAGATGAAACGTTTCAGCAAGCGTTTTCATCGACTAGGCTAAGAACAAGATTGCGAATCCGGATGGGTTGCCCCATCCGGTTAACTCGCCTGCCGGAGGATATTCCCCATGCTCCAACTCGACGCCAGCCAGATCCAGATGGGCCGTCAGGCCGCGGACAAACAGGCGGCGCTGGCCATGCTCGGTGAGGCCCTGGCGGCCGCCGGCCTGGCCACCGCGGACTACCTGGCCGGCCTGCAGGCGCGCGAGGCGCAGGGCTCGACCTTTCTCGGCCAGGGCATCGCCATCCCCCACGGCACGCCGCAGACCCGCGACCAGGTGCTGCGCACCGGCGTGCGTCTGATCCAGTTCCCCGACGGCGTGGACTGGGGCAACGGCCAGCAGGTGTACCTGGCCATCGCCATCGCCGCGCAGTCCGACGAGCACCTGCACCTGCTGCAGCTCTTGACCCGCGCGCTGGGTGAGGGCGATCTGAGCCAGGCGCTGCGCGAGGCGCGCAGGCCCGAGCAGATCGTCGAGCTGCTGCAGGGCGCGCCGCAGGCGCTGGCGCTGGACGGCCAACTGGTGGGCCTTGGCCTGCCGGTCGAGGATTTCGACGAGCTGCTCTGGCAGGGCGCGCGACTGCTCAAGCAGGCCGGCTGCGCGGCCTCCGGCTTCGCCCTCAGCCTGGCCCGCGGCGAGCCGCTGCCCTTGGGCGAGGGCCTGTGGTGGCTGCACAGCGAGCGGGGTGTGGAGCGGCCGGGACTGGCCTTCGTCACCCCGGCGGCGCCCTTGAGTTTTCGCGGCGAGCCGCTCAAGGGCCTGTTCTGTCTGGCCAGCCAGGGCGAGGCGCATCGTCAGGCGCTGGAACGCCTGTGCGACGTGCTGATCGGCGGGCGCGCCGCCGAGCTGTGCGAGGCGCACAGCAGTCGCAGCGTGATCGAGGCCCTCGGCGGCGAGGTGGCGCCGGACTGGCCCAGCGTGCAGCTGCCGCTGGCCAATGCCCACGGCCTGCATGCGCGCCCGGCCAAGATTCTGAGCGAACTGGCGCAGGGCTTCGCCGGCGAGATCCGCGTGCGCCTGGCCGGCGACGACGGCGCCGGCGTCTCGGCCAAGAGCCTTAGCCGCCTGCTGGCGCTCGGTGCGCGGCGCGGGCAGATCCTCGAATTCAGCGCCGAACCGGGTATCGCCGCCGACGCCTTGCCGGCCCTGCGCGCGGCGCTGGAAAGCGGGCTGGGCGAGGAGATAGAGGTGCTGCCGCTGGAGCGCGACGCAATCACCGAAGCGCTGCCCGAACCGCTGCAGGCGCCTCCGGCAGGGAGCAGCCTGCGGGCGGTGGCCGCCTCGCCGGGCATCGCAATGGGCCCGGCGCTGGTGCGGGTACTGCCGCGCTTCGACTACGCCGAGCAGGGCCAGGGCGCGGAAACCGAGCGGCGCCGGCTGGACGAGGCGCTGGCGACCATCGGCGGCGAGATCCAGCGGATGGTCGATGGCGCCGGGGTGGCCAGCATCCGCGAGATCTTCAGCGCCCACCTGGCCATGCTCGAGGACCCGGCGCTGCGCGAGGACGTCGACGCACGTCTGGCCCGCGGCGCCAGCGCCGAGGCCGCCTGGCAGGCCGAGATCGAGGCCGCCGCACAGCGCCAGGAGGCGCTGCACGACGCGCTGCTGGCCGAGCGCGCCGCCGACCTGCGTGACATCGGCCGCCGGGTGCTGGCGCGCCTGTGCGGTGTCGAGCTGCCGGCCGAGCCGGACGAACCCTACGTGCTGGTGATGGCCGAGGTGGCGCCGTCCGATGTCGCCGGGCTGGATCGTCAGCGCGTCGCCGGCATCCTCACCGCGCGCGGCGGCGCCACCGCACACAGCGCCATCATCGCCCGCGCCCTGGGCATTCCCGCGTTGGTCGGCGCCGGCGAGGCGGTGCTGGCGCTGGCCCAGGGCACGCCGCTGCTGCTCGACGGCGACAGCGGCCTGCTGCGCGTGGCGCCGGATGAAGCGACTCGCCAGCAGGCCCTGCGCGAGCGCGAAACCGCGCAGCGCCGCCGCGAGCAGGCGCATGCCGAGCGCCTGCAGGCGGCCGTGACCCGCGACGGCGTGCGCGTCGAGGTGGCGGCCAATATCGGCGCGGCCGGCGAGACCGCCGAGGCGGTGGCCCTCGGCGCCGAGGCGGTGGGCCTGCTGCGCACCGAACTGGTGTTCATGGAGCACGCCCAGGCGCCGAGCCAGGCGGCCCAGGAAGTCGAGTACCGCCGCGTGCTCGATGCCCTCGAAGGGCGCCCGTTGGTGGTGCGCACCCTGGATGTCGGCGGCGACAAGCCGCTGCCCTACTGGCCGATGCCGGCGGAGGAAAATCCCTTCCTCGGCGTGCGCGGCATCCGCCTCAGCCTGCAGCGTCCGGATATCCTCGAAACCCAGCTGCGCGCCCTGCTGGCGTCGGCCGAGGGGCGGCCGCTGCGGATCATGTTCCCCATGGTCGGCGCGCTGGAGGAGTGGCGGGTGGCGCGCGACATGGCGCTGCGCCTGCGCGAGGAAATCCCCCTGGCCGACCTGCAGCTCGGGATCATGGTCGAGGTGCCGTCGGCGGCCCTGCTGGCGCCGGTGCTGGCGCGCGAGGTGGACTTCTTCAGCATCGGCACCAACGACCTGACCCAGTACTGCCTGGCCATCGACCGCGGCCACCCGACTCTGTCGGCCCAGGCCGACGGCCTGCACCCGGCGGTGCTGCGGCTGATCGGCATGACGGCGGCGGCGGCGCATGCCGAGGGCAAGTGGGTTGGCGTATGCGGTGAGCTGGCCAGCGACCGCCTGGCGGTGCCGCTGCTGGTCGGCCTGGGCGTCGACGAGCTGAGCGTGTCGCCGCGCGCCATCGCCCTGGTCAAGGCGCGCGTGCGTGAGCTCGACAGCCGCCATGCGCGCGCGCTGGCCGAGCAGGCGCTGGCGCTGGACAGCGCCGCCGCGGTGCGCGCGCTGGTCGCGGAGGTGCACTGATGGCGCGCATTCTGACCCTGACCCTGAACCCGGCGCTGGACCTGACCCTGCGCCTCGACCAGTTGCAGCCCGGCGCGGTCAACCGCTGCCAGGGCTTCGCCAGTCACGCCGCCGGCAAGGGCCTGAACGTCGCCCAGGTGCTCGCCGACCTCGGCCACGGCCTGAGCGTGGCCGGTTTTCTCGGCCGCGCCAATGCGGCGCCGTTCGAGGCCCTGATGCACCGGCGCGGTTTCCACGACCTGTTCGTCCGCGTGCCCGGCGAGACCCGCAGCAATATCAAGCTGGCCGAGGCCGACGGGCGCATCACCGACCTCAACGGCCCCGGTCCACAGGTCGAGGCCGAGCATCTGGACCGGCTGCTCGATGAGCTGGACCCGCTATTGGCCGGGCACGACGCCATCGTGGTGGCCGGCAGCCTGCCGCGCGGCGTTAGCCCCGAGTGGTTCGCCGGCCTGCTGCGCCGGCTCAGGGCCAGCGGCGTGCCGCTGGCGGTCGACAGCAGCGGCGCCGCGCTGAGTGCCGCCCTGGGCGTGGCGCCCTGGCTGATCAAGCCCAACGAGGAGGAGCTGGCCGAGGCCTGCGGCAGCGATCTCGCCGGCGCGGTGCGCCGCCTGCGCGCCCAGGGCATCGAGCACGTGCTGCTGTCGCGCGGCGCCGCCGGCGTCGATTGGCACGGACCGGGCATCGCCCTGCGTGCCGTGCCGCCGCGGGTCGAGGTGGCCAGCACGGTTGGCGCCGGCGACTCGCTGCTGGCCGCCAGCCTGCACGGCCTGCTGTGCGCCTGGCCGGCCGAGCGCACGCTGCGCCTGGCTACCGCGGTGGCCGCCCAGGCGGTGACCCAGGTCGGCTTCGGCATCCACGATCGCGAACAGCTGGCGCGCCTGGAAGCGGCGGTGCAGTTGCAGTCCCTAGAAGAATAAGAGGCCTCTCATCATGAACCTGCTGATAGTTACCGCCTGCCCCAATGGCCAGGTCACCAGCGTGCTCTGCTCGCGTCTGCTGCAGGCCGCCGCCGAGCGCCTGGGCTGGCAGACCCGCGTCGAGGTGCATGACGCCCGCGCCATCGGTGCGCCGTTGAGCGAGGCGGAAATCGCCGCCGCCGATCTGGTGCTGGTGGTCAAGACCGGCGAGCTGCCGCTGACCCGCTTCGTCGGCAAGCGCCTGTTGCAATCCACCCCGGCCGAGGCGTTGGCCGACCCGCAGCGCTTTTTGCGCGAGGCGGCCGAGCGCGCCCAACCCTATGCCGAGGATGTAGCTACCGCGCCGAGCGGGCGCCGTCGTTTGGTGGCGGTTACTGCCTGCCCGACCGGGGTGGCGCACACCTTCATGGCCGCCGAGGCGTTGCAGCAGGCGGCAGCGCGCATGGGCATCGAGCTGCAGGTGGAAACCCGCGGCTCGGTGGGCGCGCGCAATCTGCTGGGCGACGCCGCCATCGCAGCCGCCGACGCGGTGCTGCTGGCCGCCGATATCGAGGTGGACACCGCCCGCTTCGCTGGCAAGAAGGTCTATCGCTGCGGCACCGGGGTGGCGCTCAAGCAGCCGCAACAGACCCTGGAACGCGCCCTGAACGAGGCCCAGCCACTGAGCGAGGCGGGGCCTGTCGAGGGCGCCGCCGCGGCCAAACCGGGCGCCAAGGCCGGGCCCTACAAGCACCTGCTCACCGGCGTGTCCTATATGCTGCCGATGGTGGTGGCCGGCGGACTGCTGATCGCCCTGTCGTTCGTGTTCGGCATCGAGGCGTTCAAGGAGGAGGGCAGCCTGGCCGCGGCGCTGATGAAGATCGGCGGCGAGACCGCGTTCCAGCTGATGGTGCCGCTGCTGGCCGGCTATATCGCCTACTCCATCGCCGACCGTCCCGGACTGGCGCCAGGAATGATCGGCGGCCTGCTGGCCGGCTCGCTCGGCGCCGGCTTTATCGGCGGGATCATCGCCGGTTTCCTCGCCGGTTATTCGGCCAAGGCCATCGCCCACTGGGTGCGCCTGCCGGACAGCGTCGAGGCACTGAAACCCATCCTGATCATTCCTTTGGCCGCCAGTCTGTTCACCGGTCTGGTGATGATCTACCTGGTCGGCGCCCCGGTGGCCGGTATGCTCGCCGGGCTGACCGGCTTTCTCGACGGCATGGGCAGCACCAACGCCATCCTCCTCGGCCTGCTGCTCGGCGGCATGATGTGCGTCGATCTCGGCGGGCCGATCAACAAGGCCGCCTACGCGTTCTCGGTGGGTCTGCTGGCTTCGCAGAGCTATGCGCCGATGGCCGCGACCATGGCCGCCGGCATGGTGCCGCCGATCGGCATGGCCATCGCCACCGTGCTGGCGCGGCGCAAGTTCGCCGAGAGCGAACGTCAGGCCGGCAAGGCGGCCGGGGTGCTGGGTCTGTGCTTCATCTCCGAGGGGGCGATTCCCTTCGCCGCCAAGGACCCGTTGCGGGTGATTCCGGCGAGCATCGCCGGCGGCGCCCTGACCGGTGCGCTGTCGATGTACTTCGGCTGCAAGCTGATGGCGCCGCACGGCGGGCTGTTCGTGCTGCTGATCCCCAACGCGATCAACCAGGCGCTGCTATACCTGCTGGCCATCGTCGCCGGCAGCCTGCTGACCGGGGTGGTGTATGCACTGGCCAAGCGCCCGGCACCGCAGCCGCTGGCGGTGGGGGCGGCGGCGTAGGACTTTGGTCGTTGGTAGGAGCCGGCTTGCCGGCGATGCTTTTGTCGTCACGTCCGTTGATCGCCCGCAAGGCCAGGCGCCCCCGCGACTCCTACGAAAGCCATATCGCGTCCCACAAGGGATAGTCGCCGATACGGCTAACCAGCCCCGCACGAAGCGGGTTGGCGACGATATAGCGAGCCGTGGCGGGCAGGTCTTCTTCCCGGCGCAGCGCATGATCATAAAAGCCTTTCTGCCAGACGCGGCCGCTGCTGTTGCGGGGTCTGTTGATGGCGATGGCGCTACGGGATTTGAGCTGCAATACCAGCTTTGTCAGTGGCATCTCCTGCAGTTGGACAAGCCAGTGCAGGTGATCGGGCATTACTACCCAGGCGAGTGAGTGGGCGAGTTGCTGGTCATGCAGGCGACGCATCTCTTCGACTAACAAGCGAGCCAATCGCCAGTCGAGAAAGAGCGGTTGTCGCTTATAGGTGACGGTCGTCAGCAGATAGGCGCGGCCCGGTTCGGAGATGCGCCCGGCCCGCAAGGCGTGGCCACGATGGGCGAAGCGGCTGGAGTCCATTCCAGATTTCTCGTGTAGGAGCCCGCTTGCGGGCGATCTGTTTTGAGCAGACAAGCATCGCCGGCAAGCCGGCTCCTACAGAGTAGTACGCGCCCTCAATGATGCTCGCGCGTCGCGCGGAACTTGATCTCCGGCCAGCGCTCTTCCATCAGGCTGAGGTTGACCCGCGTCGGCGCCAGGTAGGTGAGGTGGCCGCCGCCGTCGACGGCGAGGTTCTCGAAGGCCTTGTCCTTGAACTCCTTGAGCTTCTTCTCGTCGCTGCATTCGATCCAGCGCGCCGACCAGACGTTGATCGCCTCGTAGGCGCATTCCACCTTGTATTCCTCCTTGAGGCGGCTGGCGACCACGTCGAACTGCAGCACGCCGACCGCGCCGAGCACGATGTCGTTGTTGCGCTCGGGGAAGAACACCTGGGTGGCGCCTTCCTCGGCCAGCTCCTGCAGGCCCTGGCGCAGCTGCTTGGATTTCAGCGGGTCCTTCAGGCGCACGCGGCGGAACAGTTCCGGGGCGAAGTGGGGGATGCCGGTAAAACCGAGACTTTCACCTTCGGTGAAGGTGTCGCCGATCTGGATGGTGCCGTGGTTGTGCAGGCCGATGATGTCGCCGGCAAAGGCTTCGTCCAGATGCTCGCGCTCGCTGGAGAAGAAGGTCAGGGCGTCGGCGACCTTGAGGTCCTTCTTGATGCGCACGTGGCGCATCTTCATGCCCTTCTCGTACTTGCCCGAGCAGATGCGCATAAAGGCGATGCGGTCCCTGTGTTTCGGGTCCATGTTCGCCTGGATCTTGAACACGAAGCCGCTGAACTTCTCCTCGGTCGGCTCGACGCTGCGCTCGTGGGCGGCGCGCGGCAGCGGGCGTGGCGCCCAGTCGACCACGGCGTCGAGCACCTGGTCGACGCCGAAGTTGCCCAGCGCGGTGCCGAAGAATACCGGGGTCATCTCGCCCTTGAGGAAGGCCTCGGCATCGAACTCGTGGCAGGCGCCCTGCACCAGCTCCAGCTGGTCGGCGAAGTTGTCGTAGAGATCGCCCAGGTGCGCGCGGGCTTCATCCGAGTCGAGCTTGTCGATGATCTTGGCTTCGGTGCGCTCGTGGCCGTGGCCCGGCGTGTAGACGATGATCTTGTCCTGCGCCAGGTGGTACACGCCCTTGAAGTCGCGGTAGCAGCCGATCGGCCAGGTGATGGGCGCGGCCTTGATGTTGAGCACCGCCTCGATCTCGTCGAGCAGTTCGATCGGGTCGCGGATGTCGCGGTCGAGCTTGTTGATGAAACTGACGATCGGCGTGTCGCGCAGGCGGCACACGTCCATCAGGGCGATGGTGCGCGGCTCCACGCCCTTGCCGCCGTCGAGCACCATCAGCGCGCTGTCCACCGCGGTCAGGGTGCGGTAGGTGTCTTCGGAGAAGTCTTCGTGGCCGGGAGTGTCGAGCAGGTTGATCATGTGCTCGCGGTAGGGGAACTGCATCACCGAGGTGGTGATGGAGATGCCGCGCTGCTTTTCCATCTCCATCCAGTCGGAGGTGGCATGGCGGTCGGATTTGCGCGATTTCACCGTGCCGGCGACCTCGATCGCCTTGCCCATCAGCAGCAGCTTCTCGGTGATGGTGGTCTTACCGGCGTCCGGGTGGGAGATGATGGCGAAGGTGCGGCGCTTGGCGACTTCGGCGGCCTGGGTGGTCATGGGTGCGTGCCTGGCTGGATACGTGGACGGGCGGCGAACGGCCCTGGCCGGGCGCCCCGAAAAACGCGCGATTATAACGGCAAAGTGCCCGGCGATCAGCGCCGCCGGGCGCACGGTGGCGCGCGCCTTCGCGCAAGGGGTTGTCACGGTGCTGACGCGAGGATGATCTAGACTCTTTGTGGTCGCTGACAGGCCCGCCGAACGAGTGGCCGCAGGCCGCGCCCGTTCAGCATTTCCGGGCGTTTCGTGCGATATCCGGAACGTTCGCCGGAGCGGGTGGAAATGGCGGTAATTTCCGGTTGATCTGCGCGGCGCATGGTCTTAAAGTCCGCGCCCGAACGTCCATGCTGGAAACGATCCATCCGGCTCAAGTACTGACGACGAGAGATCGCTGGTGGCCCACCGCGATCAGCGATGCTCGGCGACATGCCTTGGGAAGTAGGCGAACCAAAGTGGGGAAACTGTCAGACGTTCAGGCTCGCGCGGCTGCGCAGCCACCCCCTGCACGCGGCGGAACCTGTCAGGCGTTTCGCTGCCCGAATCCATGTGTTCCCGGTTTAGCCATTGGAGTCCCAGCATGTCGATCAAGGTCGAAGACTATTACGCACCCGCCACTTTCGCCCGCATGAAGGCGTTCGCCGATCAGCACGAGACCCCCTTCGTGGTCATCGACCGGCAGATCATCAGCGATGCCTACGATCAGCTGGGCAACTGCTTCCCGTTCGCCAAGATCTACTACGCGGTCAAGGCCAATCCCGCCACCGAGATCATCGAGCTGCTGCGCGACAAGGGCTCGAGCTTCGACATCGCCTCGATCTACGAGCTGGACAAGGTCATGGCCACCGGCGTCGGCCCGGAGCGCATCAGCTACGGCAACACCATCAAGAAATCCCGCGATATCCGCTACTTCTTCGACAAGGGCGTGCGCCTGTTCGCCACCGACTCCGAGGCCGACCTGCGCAACATCGCCAAGGCCGCGCCGGGCTCGAAGATCTATGTGCGCATCCTCACCGAAGGCTCGACCAGCGCCGACTGGCCGCTGAGCCGCAAGTTCGGCTGCCAGCCGGACATGGCCCTGGACCTGCTGATCCTGGCCAAGCAGCTGGGCCTGGTGCCCTACGGCATCTCCTTCCACGTCGGCAGCCAGCAGCGCGACATCGACGTGTGGGACGCGGCGATCGCCAAGGTCAAGGTGATCTTCGAGCGCCTCAAGGAGGAGGACGGCATCACCCTGAAGATGATCAACATGGGCGGCGGCTTCCCGGCCAACTACATCCAGCGCACCAACGACCTGGAGACCTATGCCGAGGAGATCACCCGCTTCCTCAAGGAAGACTTCGGTGACGATCTGCCGGAAATCATCCTCGAGCCGGGCCGTTCGCTGATCGCCAACGCCGGCGTGCTGGTCTCGGAAGTGGTGCTGGTCGCGCGCAAGTCGCGCACCGCGGTGGAGCGCTGGGTCTACGCCGACGTCGGCAAGTTCAGCGGCCTGATCGAAACCATGGACGAGTCGATCAAGTTCCCCATCTGGACCGAGAAGAAGGGCGAGATGGAAGAGGTGGTGATCGCCGGCCCGACCTGCGACAGCGCCGACATCATGTACGAGCACTACAAGTACGGCCTGCCGCTCAACCTGGCCAGCGGCGACCGCCTGTACTGGCTGTCCACCGGCGCCTACACCACCAGCTACAGCGCGGTGGAATTCAATGGCTTCCCGCCGCTGAAGTCCTACTACCTGTAAGCCTCGCCTCAGCACAAGAACCCGCCTTTCGGCGGGTTTTTGCGTTTCTGGGCGGCGACACGGCTTGTCGCTGCGCAGCGCCTGGCTCGAGGCCGTGCCGTCGGTGCCGGGCAGGGAGGAAGGCGGAAGGGCGGTGGGTCTAAAAATGTGAATGACATTGTATTGCTATTGCATCTGGGAATGATTAGCATCCGCGCCGCTTCGCTCAGCATCTGTCACTTCCTGTTGCGTTGCCGTTTGCAACGCCAGGGAGGCGGCCTTTCCAACCTGGGGATAACAATGACAATCCGTAGTCGCAAACACCACCACGTCAACCATCTGGCCGCGCTGATCGCGGCGACCCTGCCCGCACTGGCCACCGCGCAGACGAGCGAAGGCGAAAACGGCGTGGACCTGCCGGAAATGGTGGTGACCTCCAAGGCCGAAGTGCCCTACAAGGCCGACAGGAGCGCCAATGCCAAGCTGACCCAGCCGCTGCTGGACACACCCAAGACGGTGCAGGTGATCAAGAAGGAAATGCTCCGCGAGCAGGGCGCAGGCAGCCTGATGGAAGCGCTGCGCAACACCCCCGGCATCACCATGCAGCTCGGCGAGAACGGCAACACCGCAGCCGGCGACACCTTCATGATGCGCGGCTTCTCCACCCAGCAATCGACCTTCGTCGACGGCGTGCGCGACCTCGGCGCGGTCAGTCGCGACCTGTTCAACCTCGAGCAGGTCGAAGTGGTCAAGGGCGCCGCCGGCTCCGACATCGGCCGTGGCGCATCGTCCGGCTACATCAACCTGATCTCCAAGCTGCCGACCCTGAGCGACGAGATCTTCGCCACCGTCGGCTACGGCACGGCCGACAAGAGCAACCTCACCGCCGACATCAACCGGCAGCTCGGCGACAACGCGGCGTTCCGTTTGAACCTGATGCGCCGCGACGGCGACGTGGACGGTCGCGATCAGGTGGACAACAGCAGCTACGGCGTGGCGCCCTCGATCGCCTTCGGCCTGGAGACCGACACCCACCTGTACCTCTACTCGCAGCATGTGCGCCAGGACAACACGCCCGACGGCGGCATCCCGACCATCGGCATGAGCGGTTTCTACAACGCCAACGCGGCGCTGAATGCCGGCGCCAAGGTCGACAGCGACAACTACTACGGCAGCAAGGGCGACTACGAGCGCATCGACGGCGACATGTTCAGCGTCAAGCTCGAGCACGACGTCAACGAGGCCCTGACCCTGCGCAACCTGTCGCGCTGGGGGCGCAGCAACAACGATCGCCTGCTCACCGGGATCAATGCACTGTCGGCCAACGGCTCGAGCGATCCCGCGGATTGGACCGTGGCCCGCACCCGCCAGGTGGTCGACCAGGAAAACCAGATTCTCGCCAACCAGACCAGCCTGAGCGCCAGCTTCGACACCTTCGGCCTGCGCAACGAGCTGGCCGCCGGCCTCGAACTGATGAGCGAAAAGCAGCTCAACCGCAGCTACGCCACCGCCGCCCAGACCATCGACGGCGTGGCCTATCCGGCCGTGTCGATCCCGCCCGCCAACCTCTACGATCCGGATGCCGGCGACGCCCTGGGCGATCCCTACAAGACCGGCGCCTACACCGATGGCGAGACCAGGACCGCGGCGCTCTACGTCTTCGACACCCTGCACCTGAACGCGCAGTGGGCGCTCAACGGCGGCGTGCGTTTCGAGCATTTCCGCACCGAGACCGATAGCGTCGCCATCACCTCCGGCGCCCGCGTACCGGGCAGCGGCTACGAATCGGGCGACCTGACCAGCTGGAACGCCGGCGTGGTGTTCAAGCCGCTTGCGAACGGCAGCATCTACCTGTCCTTCGCTAACTCGATGACTCCGCCGGGCAGCGGCAACTTCGCCCTGGTGGCCAACTCCGCCAGCTCCTCCTCCAATGAGCAGGAAGGCCTGGATGCGCAGGAAACCCGTCACGTCGAACTCGGCACCAAGTGGGATCTGCTCGACCAGCGCCTGGCGCTGACCCTGGCGGCCTACCGCACCGAGAACGACAACCAGGTCAGCTACGATTCCTTCACCGCCCGTTACTTCCAGGAAGGCAAGACCCGCGTCGACGGCGTCGAGCTGGGCGTGGTCGGCCAGATCACCAACTTCTGGCAGGTCTCGGCCGGCGTCGCCCATATGCACACCGAGCAGCTCGACCAGTTCAGCCACCGTGCCAGCACCGGCGTCACCTCCGAGAACAGCGGCGTGCGCTGGTCGCCGGAGCTGACCGCGACCCTGTGGACTTCCTACAGCCTGGGCGACCTGACCCTCGGCGGCGGCGCGCGCTACGTCTCCGAGCAGGACCGGGTGATCACCTCCGGCACCGACCTGAGCACCGAGAACATGCCGCAGATCCCCTCCTACTGGGTGGCGGACGCCATGGCCGCCTACCGGCTGAACGAGAACGTCAACCTGCGCCTGAACGTCTACAACCTGTTCGACGAGGAGTACATCGAGTCGCTGAACAACAGCGGCGCCCGTGCCCGCCTCGGCATGCCGCGCTCGGCGATGTTCACCACCGAGTTCAGCTTCTAGCCTCGACCCATGCCCAAGGGGCCCGCGCCATGTGCGGGCTTCGTGCGTTCAACAGGAGACCGCCACCGATGTTGCTGCATATCCCGCAGGTGCTGAGCAAGCAGGAAGTCGCCGCGCTGCGCGCCGAGCTGGCGGCCCACGACTGGGTCGACGGCGCGCGCAGCTCCGGCGCCCAGGCCGTGGCGCTCAAGGACAACCGGCAGTTCCCGGTCGAGTCGCCGGCCTTCGCCGGCCTGTCGCAGCGCATCGCCGAGGCCCTGGCGCGGCATCCGCTGTTCGTCTCGGCGGCGCTGCCGCGCCAGGTGCTGCCGCCGATGTTCAACTGCTACAGCGGCGGCGGGCGCTACGGCAATCACGTCGACAACGCCCTGCAGCGCGATCGCTTCAGCGGCCTGCAGGTGCGCACGGACGTCTCCACCACGGTATTTCTCAGCGAGCCGGAGGAATACGAAGGCGGCGAGCTGATCGTCGAGGACACCTACGGCGAGCACGAGGTCAAGCTGGCGGCCGGCGATGCCATCCTCTATCCGGCCACCAGCCTGCACCGCGTCGAGCCGGTCACCCGCGGCGCGCGCATCGCCGCCTTCCTCTGGACGCAGAGCTGGGTGCGCGACGCCTGGCAGCGCAAGCTGTTGTTCGAGCTGGACATGAACATCCTCAAGCTGCGCGCGCAACTGGGCGACAGCGAGGAGGTGCTCGGCCTGACCAGCACCTATCACAACCTGCTGCGCCAATGGAGCGAGTGAAGATGACGCGCCTGCCGCCACTCGGCGAAATTCCCGCCGACCTGGTCGCCGCCTGCGACTACGAGCGCTACGCCTTGCCGCGGCTGGATGGCAACGCCCTGGCCTATCTGCAGGGCGGCGCCGGCGACGAGCTGACCTGCCAGGCCAACCTGCAGGCCTGGCGCGAATGGGCGCTGCTGCCACGCATGCTGCGCGACCTGCGCGGCGGCCATACCCGCTGCCAGCTGCTCGGCGAAGCGCTGCAGCATCCCATCCTGCTGGCGCCGATCGCCTACCAGCAGCTGTTCCACAGCGACGGCGAGCGTGCCAGCGCGCTGGCGGCCGGCGTCATGGGCGGGGCGGCGGTGCTCAGCTCCTATGCCTCCACGCGCCTGGAAGAGGTGGCCGAGGCAGCGCAGGGGCCCTTGTGGTTCCAGCTCTACTGGCAGGGCAACGGTGCCGCCACCCTGGCGCTGGCGCAGCGCGCCGAGGCCGCCGGCTACCGGGCGCTGGTGCTGACCGTGGACGCGCCGGTGTCCGGCGTGCGCAACCGCGAGCAGCGCGCCGGCTTCCGGCTGCCCGCCGAGATCCGCGCGGTCAATCTCGACCAGGCGGTGCAGCTGCCGCCGTTGCCCGAGGGCGGCAGCGCGCTGTTCGACGGCCTGATGGCGGTGGCGCCGCGCTGGCAGGACGTCGCCTGGCTGTGCCGGCACAGCCGCCTGCCGGTGCTGCTCAAGGGCATCCTGCACGCCGAGGACGCGCGCCTGGCCGTGGAAGCCGGCGCGGCGGGGGTGATCGTCTCCAACCATGGCGGCCGGGTGCTGGACTCGCAGTGGCCGGCGCTGCGCTCGCTGCCGGCGATCCGCGCCGAACTGGGGCGTGAGCTGGCGGTGCTGGTCGACGGCGGCATCCGCCGCGGCAGCGACGTGTTCAAGGCCCTGGCGCTGGGCGCCGACGCGGTGCTGATCGGCCGTCCCTACATCCATGCCCTGGCCAGCGCCGGCGCACTGGGCGTGGCGCACCTGCTCAGGCTGCTGCGCGAGGAGCTGGAGGCGACCATGGCGCTGTGCGGCTGCCGCGATCTCGCCAGCATCGGCCCCGAGGCGCTGCAGCGGGCCTGACGAGCGGGCGTGTAAAAAAAGCGTAAAACCGCGCGGCTCATCGTCGATGACACTAATTATCAAATAGAATCGCTTCCCGTTTTGGCCGATACCCGGCCTGCTCAGGTGCTCCGCCGTGTTGAAGAAAATCCTGTTTCAGTTGCATTGGTTGTTCGGCATCAGCGCCGGTCTGGTGTTGGCGGTGATGGGCGTGAGCGGCGCCGCCTATTCGTTCCAGGACGAGATCCTGCGCGCGCTCAACCCCGAGGTGCTGCATATCGAGCCGCGCGCCAGCGCGGTGTTGCCGCCGGCCGAGCTGGTCGCCAGGCTGGAGGCGGCGCAGGGCCAGCAGGTCGTGCGCCTGGGCGTGGCGCTGTCCGGCGAGCGCGCCGGGCAGGCGATGTTCGCCCCGCCGCCGGGCGAGCGCCGCGGGCTGATGCGCTACTTCGACCCCCATAGCGGCGAGCTGCTCGGCGCGGTGCGCGGCCAGGCTTTCTTCGACCTGATGCTGCAATTGCACCGCTTCCTCGCCATGGGCGAGTTCGGCAAGCAGATCACCGCCGCCTGCACCCTGATGTTGATCTTCCTCTGCCTGTCCGGCCTCTACCTGCGCTGGCCGCGGCAGCTGGGCAACTGGCGGGTCTGGCTGACCCTGGACTGGGCCAGGAAGGGCCGCGCCTTCAACTGGGATCTGCACGCGGTGGCGGGCACCTGGTGTCTGGCGCTGTACCTGCTGGCGGCGCTGAGCGGGCTGTTCTGGTCCTACGAGTGGTACCGCGACGGCCTCAATCGGCTGCTCGCCGACACGCCGGTCGAGCAGCGCGGCAAGCCCGACGGCCGCCGCGGCGCTCGTCCCGAGGCGGGCGGCGAGCCGGCGCCGCAGGTCGACTACCCGGCGCTGTGGGCCAGCCTGCAGCGCGCGGCCGGTCCCGGCCTGAGCCAGTACCAGCTGCGCCCGCCGGCGGCGGCCGGGCAGCCGGTCATGGCCTTCTATCTGCTGGAGGACGCCGCCCATCCGCGCGCGCTCAACCAGCTGCGCATCGACCCGGCCAGCGGCCAGGTGGTCCGTCACGAGCGCTACGCCGACAAGAGCTTCAAGGCGCAGTTGCTGGCCAGCGTCTACGCCCTGCACGTCGGCGAATACTTCGGCCTGACCGGGCGCATCCTGATGCTGCTGGCCAGCGCCGCCATGCCGCTGTTCTTCGTCACCGGCTGGCTGCTGTATCTCGACCGCCGGCGCAAGCATCGCGCGGTGCGGGCCGCCCGCGGCGAGCTGCGCGCGAGCGCAGGCGAGCCCTGGCTGATCGGCTTCGCCAGCCAGAGCGGCTTCGCCGAACAGCTGGCCTGGCAGACCGCCGGGCAGCTGCAGGCCGCCGGCCTGCCGGTGCAGGTGCAGCCGCTGGCCAAGCTCGACGAGCAGGGCCTGCGCCAGGCGCGGCGGGCGCTGTTCGTGGTCAGCACCTTCGGCAATGGCGAGGCGCCGGACAGCGCCCGCGGCTTCGAGCGCAAGCTGCTCGGCAGCGCGCTGGACCTGCCGCAGCTGAGCTATGCCGTACTGGCCTTAGGCGACCGCCAGTACCAGCAGTTCTGCGGTTTCGCCCACCGCCTGCACGACTGGCTCGGCCGCCAGGGCGCGCGCACCCTATTCGCCCCGTTGGAGGTGGACGACGGCGAGGAGGGCGCCATCGCCACCTGGCGCCAGCGCCTGGCCGAATTGACCGGCGCGCGGACCACGCTCGACAGCGGTTTCGCCGAGTGGACGCTGTGCGGCCGCCAGCTGCTCAACCCCGGCAGTCAGGGCGGGCCGACCTTCCTCCTGCGCCTGCGTCCCGAGCAGGCGAGCGACTGGCAGGCCGGCGACATCCTAGAGGTGCTGCCGGACAACGATCCGGCGCGACCGGCGCGCGACTACTCGATCGCCTCCGTGCCGGCCGACGGCGTGCTGGAGCTGATCGTGCGCCAGGAGCGGCACGTCGACGGCAGCCTCGGCCTCGGCTCCGGCTGGCTGACCGAGCGCCTGCCGGCGGGCGGCCGGATGCTGGCGCGGGTGCGGCGCAACAGCGCCTTCCATGCCCCGGACGACGACCGGCCGCTGCTCCTGATCGGCAACGGCACCGGCCTGGCCGGCCTGCGCAGCCTGCTCAAGGCGCGCATCGCTGCCGGGCGGCGGCGCAACTGGCTGATCTTCGGCGAGCGCAACGCCGCCTGCGACTTCCATTGCGGCGCCGAGCTGAAGGCCTGGCGCGCCGAGGGCTGGCTGGAGCGGCTGGAACCGGTGTTCTCTCGCGACCAGACGGCCAGGCGCTACGTGCAGGACGCCCTGCGTGAGGCGCTGGAGCTGGACGCCTGGCTGGCCGACGGCGCGGCCATCTACGTCTGCGGCAGCCTGCAGGGGATGGCCGCGGGCGTCGATCAGGTGCTGCGCGAGCGCCTCGGCGACGAGGCGTTGCAGCGTCTGCGCGAGGAGGGGCGTTACCGCCGCGACGTCTACTGATATAGCCGTCGCCCTTTGCCAATCGCCCGCCACGCCGTAAGCTGCCGACATGAACCGCATACTTCTCAACTGCGACATGGGCGAGGGCTTCGGCGCCTGGAAGATGGGCGACGACGCGCTGGCCATGCCGCTGATCGACCAGGCCAACCTGGCCTGCGGCTTCCACGCCGGCGACCCGCTGATCATGGCGCGCAGCGTGGCGCTGGCCGTCGAGCATGGCGTGCGCATCGGCGCGCATCCCTCCTATCCCGACCTGCAGGGCTTCGGCCGGCGGCATATCCACTGCTCGCCGGAGGAGGTCCGTGCCCTGGTGCTGTACCAGATCGGCGCGCTGGACGCCTTCTGCCGCGCTGCCGGCGGCCAGCTGGCCTACGTCAAGCCGCACGGTGCGTTGTACAACGAGCTGGTGCGCAATGACGCCCTGTTCGAAGCGGTGCTCGACGCCTGCGCCAGCTACCGCAAGGGCCTGCCGCTGATGGTGCTCGCGCTGGCCGACAACGAGCGCGAGCTGTGCCTGGCCGACGAGGCCGACGTGCCGCTGATGTTCGAGGCCTTCGCCGATCGCGCCTACCTGGCCGATGGCCAGCTGGCGCCGCGCCGGCTCAGCGCGGCGGTGCACCAGGACCCCGAGCGCATCCTTGCCCAGGCCCTGGCGATCGCCCGTGGCCAGCCCTTCCCCGACATCGACGGCAAGCCGCTGCGGCTGCGCGCCGACAGCCTCTGCGTGCACGGCGACAACCCCGAGTCGCTGGCCGTGCTGCGGCGCTTGCGGGCGCAGCTGGACGCGCTGTGATCTGAGATAGCCAGCTCCGTAGGGTGGGGTGGCCGCCTGTTGCGTTCGTCGACCGGCTCGCGCTGCCCGGTGCGGCGTAACCCACCATCGGCGCAACGCCGTCCATCGCCTGCTGGGTTACGCGGCGCCCCATATTCATCGGTGTCTGCGGGATCGGGATGCTGCGCCGCTAACCCACCCTTGAGAATGGCGCGGCACTCTTGCGCAAATGGCAACAGCCCTCGGGAAGTTCTGAGAACGCCATTTACCGTCACTCCCGCGAAGGCGGGAGCCCAGGTACTACGCAGGTTCTGGATTATTCCCATGCGGGCCAGCGCAAGCGCTGTTCAGCGATAAAGCCGCTGTCCCGCCTGCGCCCGACTGTTTCTGAGTTTCCCTAGTGGCGGTCCGGCCGCCAGTCCAGGGTCAATGCCTCCTGCCAGGCGAAACGCTCGAAATGGCTGCCCACCACCTCCTGCAGGCGCTGCAGGTCCTCGCCGGTGGCGGCCTCGGCGCGCAGGCGCAGGCCCCGGGCCTCGGCCTGCAGCGAGGCCAGGCCGAAGGCGAACTCGATGCGCCCTTGGCGCTCGTCGAATTTGACCGGAATCTTGTGCGCGAAGTGCTTGCACAGCCGGCCGATATAGCGGGCGGGGGTTTCGGTGGCGACGAAAGTGCTGCTGCTGAATGTGCTCATAAGGACTCCGAATAGGCTTCGCCGCCGCCCTGCGACGCAGCGGCGGCAGGCGGACGGTTAATAGGCCAGGGTGAAACGCTGGCGGATGTGTTGCGGCTGCTCGGTCTCGTCCAGCAGCGCCACGGCCAGGTCGGCCACCGAGATGCGGCCCGGCTGATCACCGTCCATCAACAGCTCATCGCCACCCAGACGAAACTTGCCGGTGCGCGGGCCGGGCTCGAGCAGGGCGGCGGGGGAGAGGAAGGTCCACTCCAGTTCCTGCTCGCCGCGCAGCATCGCCAGCGCCTGGCGCGCGCCTTCGGCACCTTCCCTGTACTCGGCGGGGAACTCCGGCGTGTCGATCAACTGCAGACCGGGCGCCACGTACAGGCTGCCGGCGCCGCCGACCAGCAGCAGGCGCCTGACCCCGGCCTGCTTGCTCGCGGCGACTATGGCGCGGCTGCCGGCGATGAACTGCTCGCGAATATCCGCCACGCCCCAGCCGGGGTTGAAGGCGCTGAGCACGGCGTCATGCCCGCGCAACTGCTCGGCCAGCGCCGCGCTGTCGTGCACGTCGGCGCGCATTGCGACCAGGTTGGGGTGGGCGGGCAGCTTGTCCGGGTGGCGCACCAGGGCGGTGACCCGGTGGCCGCGATTCAGGGCTTCGTCCAGCAAGGGGGCGCCGACGTAACCGCTGGCGCCGATCAGGGCGAGTTTCATGATGAGTGTCTCGGTGAGTGAAGGTGGACACATCATTCCATCTGGATAAATCCCGGAAAAACTGGCCTGATGCACTTGGATAATTAAGCAGGGTTTCATAGTGGAGCAGCTCAAGCGCATGGCGCTGTTCGCCACCGTGGTGCAGAAGGGCTCGATGGTCGCCGCCGCCGAGGCCCTGGGCATGAGCGCCTCGGCGGTCAGCCAGCAGATCCGTCGGCTGGAGGAGGCCACCGGCATCAGCCTGCTGCATCGCACCACGCGCAAGCTGACCCTGAGCGAGGCGGGCGCGCAGTTCTATGCCAGCTGCCGGCAGATCGTCGAACTGGCGGAGCAGGCCGAGCAGCGCCTGGCCGAGCTGCGCGATGCGCCGGTGGGCGAGCTGCGTATCGCCGCGCCGGTGGGTTTCTCCGGCCCGCTGCTGTGCGAGGCGCTGGCACCGCTGCTGGCAGCCCATCCGGCGCTGAGCCTGCGCCTGTTCTTCCAGGACGAGCAGATCGACCTGATCGAGCAGCGCATCGACCTGGCCATCCGCGTCGGCCGCCAGGAGGATTCCAGCCTGGTGGCCCGACACGTCGCCGACTGGCGCATGCTGCTGTGCGCCGCACCCGCCTACCTGGCGCGGCACGGCTGGCCGGCGCAGCCGCAGCAGCTGTTCGAGCTGGACTGGATCGGCCTCAACACCGACCGCAGCCAGCATCTGCAACTGCACGGGCCGGGCGGCGCGACTCAGCGCCTGCGCCTGGAGAGCCGCATCGCCTGCAACAACATCCTCGCGGCGCGCCAGTTCACCCTGGCCGGCATGGGGGTGTCGCTGCAGCCCGAGCCGGAAATCCGCGAGCTGCTGGGGCGTGGCGATCTGCTGCCGTTGCTGCCGGACTGGCAACCGCAGCCGATCGGCCTGCATATCGTCACCCCGCGCCGCGACGCGCAACCGGCCAAGGTGCGCTACGCCATCGAGGCGCTCAGGCGGCATCTGGTCAGCGCCTGAGCGACGGCGTTCGGCATCTGCCCCGAGCTGTGAGAGGATGGCCCCCAGCATGTCCCTCCCCCTCGGCCAGAAAGGACCCGTGATCCACTCCGATGAAGACGCCCAAACGTATTGAACCCCTGGTCGAGGACGGCCTGGTGGACGAGGTGCTGCGCCCGCTGATGAGCGGCAAGGAAGCAGCGGTCTATGTGGTGCGCTGCGGCGACGAGCTGCGCTGCGCCAAGGTCTACAAGGAGGCCAACAAGCGCAGCTTCCGCCAGGCCGCCGAGTATCAGGAAGGCCGCAAGGTGCGCGGCAGCCGCCAGGCGCGAGCCATGGCCAAGGGCAGCAAGTACGGGCGCAAGGAGCAGGAGCAGGCCTGGCAGAATGCCGAGGTCGCCGCGCTCTTCCACCTGGCCAGCGCCGGCGTGCGGGTGCCCAAGCCCTACGACTTTCTCGACGGTGTGCTGCTGATGGAACTGGTCGGCGACGGCGCAGGCGACGTGGCACCAAGGCTCAACGACGTCGACCTGCATCCGGACGACGCCCGCGAATTCCACGCCTTCATGATCCAGGAAATCGTCAAGATGCTCTGCGCCGGCCTGGTGCATGGCGACCTGTCGGAATTCAACGTGCTGCTCGGTCCCGACGGCCCGGTGATCATCGACCTGCCGCAGGCGGTGGACGCGGCGGCCAACAACCACGCCTTCAGCATGCTCGAGCGCGACGTGCGCAACATGGCCGAGTACTTCGGCCAGTTCGCTCCGGAGTTGAAATACACCAAATACGCCAAGGAGATGTGGGCGCTCTACGAGGCCGGCAAGCTCACGCCGCACAGCCAGCTGACCGGCGAGTTCGCCGAAGCCGAGGACGCCGCCGACATCGACGCGGTGATGCGCGAGATCAAGGCCGCCCTGGCCGAAGAAGCACGGCGCCAGGCCTTGCTCAATGCCGAAGACGCGCCCAAGGACGCCGAACCGACGCCACCCTGGATGCGCTGACTCGGCGGACGCCTAAACCCGCAGAGTGCGCCATGCGCGCCGACGCTTGTGGGACTGCATGAAATCCGGGGTTGACGCTCGCATCTCCCGGATTGCAGGGCTATGCCCCCAACGCCTGGATATGCCGTCCGTAGGGTTCGCCGCGCGCGAGCCTCTGGTGCGCACGACCTGGGCGGCCCCGCGACACCCTAGTCGCTGTGTACCCCACGCCGCGTCGTTAGCGCTGAGGGTGCGACGAACATCCCGGCGCGGCGCAACCCACGCCCTCTTCCAGCCCCTGCAGAATCGGACAATCCGGCCGGCTATCGCCCTGGCAGCTGTTCGCCAGCTCCACCAGCGTATCGCGCAGCGCGCTCATCTCGGCGATCTTGCGCGAAAGTGTGGCGATATGTCCCTCGGCCAGCGCCTTCACATCGGCGCTGGCGCGACTCTTGTCCTGCCACAGCGCCAGTAGCCGGCCCACTTCCTCCAGGGAAAACCCCAGATCCCGCGCCCGCTTGATAAAGGCCAGGCGGTGCAGGTCGTTGGCGCTGTACTGCCGATAGCCGCTCTCCGTACGCCCGGCCCGCGGCAGCAGGTCGATGGACTCGTAGTAGCGGATCATCTTGGCGCTGAGGCCGGTGTGCTTGGCGGCTTGGCCGATGTTCATGGATGCAGCCTTCTTGTCGGCAGAAACTCCGCGTGACTATGCCAGAGGGTTGAGCCCGAGTGTTAGAAGCCGAGTTTGGGCGGGAAGAAGGAAAGTGGCGGATGGGTAGCCTTCCATTCTTTGGCAAAGGCTTTGGCTTGTTCGATTTGTTTGGCAGTCATTTGGCTGGCGATGTCTGGGAGTATGTCTTCGGCATATTCTTTCAAGCCTCCCCCCCCGTCTAGCTCTAATAACATATAAACAAAGCCGTAACCTTTTACTAAGTCTAAAGGGTAGCCATAGTCTTTTGGTACATGGGCAAGGCCGGAACCATACGCGTAGACAGCTTCTGCCGATCCGAGTGCAACTGCTTTTTTTGTCCAGTAAATTTCGATGTCTTTTTTACCTTCTAAGAAGTTTTGGTATAGCATGATGCCTTTTATGCAGCCACCTTCTGCGGATTTTTTTGCTAGCTCCTCAACTCTCTCTGAACGCTTCCAGGGAGGGAAGAAAAAGCCTTTACCTTGATCATAGAGTCTCGCCAAGTCATATTGAGCAATAGGAAATCCTACTTCGGCGGATTTCTCTAGCCATTCGAAATTGTTGGTTAGATAGTAAAGAACATACATTGCTTCGCTATCGCCTTTTTCTGCGAGAGCTTGAGCGGTCTTTCTGCCGAGTAATAACCAATCCCCCGGAGTTCTATGGTCAGGTGGGCAGTTTCCCATCGCAGAGCATAGGTCGCTGCCGGTGCCCGAGAGGCGGTACATGGCGTAATAATCCCCTTGTTCAGCAGCGGCCATGTACCATTTATAGGCTTCTTCGGTCATGAATCGACTGGAACGGCGTAGCTCCTCGCCAAGATAATATTGGGACTCTCGATCGCCTGCTTCGGCAGCAATTATTAAATATGGCTCGGCGTTCTTGTGTTGATTGTATAAGACAATGCCTTTTTCTTTGGCGGCTTGCTGCTCTGGCATTAACTGGCCTGCCAGTAACGGGCAGCTAAATAGTAGCGTGGCCAGTAGTGCAATGGAGTGTCTTAGGAACATTTGAGTGCTAGAAGCCGAGCTTGGGTGGGAAGAAGGAAAGCGGCGGATGGGTAGCCTTCCATTCTTCGGCAAAGGCTTTGGCTTGTTCGATTTGTTCGGGTGTCATTTTTGAAGCGATTTTGGGGAGCTTGTACTCTACATTTTCTTGCATGCCGCCCCCTCCGTCCAAGTCTTTAAGCATATAGATAAAACCATATGCTTTGATTAGATCTAAAGGGAATCCATATTGCTCTGGCTCATGGGCTAAAAAGGCACCATAACCATAAATTGCCTCTGCTGACCCTAGGTTGACGGCTTTTTCTGTCCAGTATCGTATAGCGGTATCATCACCTTCCAAGAATTGTTGATATAGAAAAATGCCTGCTGCAAAGTCGCCTTCTGCGGATTTTTTGGCCAGCTCCTCAACTTTCTCTGAACGCTTCCAGGGGGGGAAAAAAAAGCCTTTTCCTTCCTGATAACGGCTTGCCAATAGGTATTGCGCAGGGGCGTAGCCCGCATCGGCGGATTTTTCTAACCACTCGAGATCATTTGTTCCTAAGTACATAATGTACATGGCTTCCGAGTCCCCAGCGTCGGCACGGGCTTTACCAATTTCACGTGCTTGCTTGAGCCAGTCCCAGGCCGTTTTGGAGTCAGGAGGGCAGTTACTCATAGCCGAACATAGATCGTTACCGCTGCGTGACAGTCTGAGCATGGCGTATAGATCGCCTTGATCTGCAGCAGCTACGAACCAGTTATGAGCTTCTTCTGTCATAAAGCGGTTTGCACTGCGAATATCTTCGCCTAAGTAGTATTGAGCTTCGGGATCACCTGCTTCAGCGGCAATTCTTAAATATGGTTCGGCATCTTTGTATTGATTGTATAGAGCAATCCCCTTTTCCTTGGCTGCCTGTTGCTCCGGTGTGAGTGGGGCTGCCCAAGCTGAAAAGCACAGCAGGGTTGCCAATGCACTGAAAATAAAGCTTCTGAAAAACATTCTGTAACTCCGCTATTTGCTCTCTAAGGGCCTGTATATGTAGCTCGCCCACTAGGGATAAATGTTTGGCCGTAGTAATCGCTGCGCTGGCAGTAACTGTCTCTTAGTTGTCCCAAGGTTTTGACATGTTCTTTGTAGCGAGCCCGTAAATCATCACCCATCGGACCTTGAGGACCGATACGCATAACCCCTTCAGCCATAAACCTATCCATTCGCATCCGGTTGGTGCAGTAGGCCTGTCCTGGTTGTGGCTCTTTGGTGCCAAAGCGATTCATCCGTGAGCAGGCTTCGTCGAACTGACGCTGGGCATTGTCGAGGGTTCCAGTCTGTTGGGCATTGCGGACAAGCCAGCCGAGGATTCTCTCGATAGCCCCTTGTTGCAGCAGATGGCACGCTGGTTCCGAATAGGGTGTGATCTGCTCTTGGGGATTACCGTTATCGTCAAACGCTATATCCACGGCGTCGAATGCCTCCGGCCTGAATAACAGAGTCATCAACATCGGCCCCAAGGCTTCTGGGGTGGCATCTACAAACCACCGCTCCAGTTCGGCCGGATACCTGTAGGTCATGATCGCATGAGCGATTGGCCCGCCCTTGCCGCCACTGGTCAGGGCTTCGTAGAGATTCATAACAATGTCGGCGTTACGCAGGCTCAGCATGTAGACCATGCCGACATCGATACCCACGGCGCCCAGCACGTTGAGCTTGCTGATGAAGTCGAAGGCGGAACCTTCTACCCACTCCAGATTGTGATACTGGTTTTCGCGCAGTTCGCGGCGCATCAGGTTGATCAGTTCGATGATGGCTTCGTAGCCCACGGCAAAAGCCAGAGTACCGGACACTCCGGGGCCGGCGATTAGCGCCGCTTTGATGCGCAGGATTAGGCAGCCTTTGTCCAGGGAGAGGGTCACCTCTCCCTTGGCGCCGACTCCGATCGCGGCAGCCAGTTCGCCTTCGAGGTGGGCGAGGCTGAGCCAGCCGTCGTTGGGGGCTTGCCCGTCGGTATAGGCGGGCAGGGCACGGAGGTCCGCCAGGTGCTGGGGAGGCGCCCAGTTCAGGGCACCAGTGAGCTTGATCCCGACCTGGACGCCGGCGAACAGGTTGAAGCTGGCCGATGCTCCGTCCTCGATTTGGGCTTTGGCGCCTTGTCCCTTTACCACCTGGCCAGTGCGCGCATTGCCGGCTGCGCTGGCGCTATTGGCCTCACGTTCGGCCGGCTCTACGGGATCGAGGGTGGCGCCGTAGCCGGTATTGCCAGGCGACAGCTCCAGTTCGGCGGCGAGCATCATGGCTACCCCGGTGTAGCCCCAGGCGCGGGCGCCCAGGTGCACCGAAAAGCGGCCCAGATTCATCGTCGCCAGTTGTTGCTGGTAGTTGATATAGGTGGCCTGTACATCCGTGGCGGCGGAGCGTTCCGGCAGATCGATTTTCCCCAGTTCGATTTCGCCCCTGGCCAAGTCGACATTGAAATGCGCCCGAGCGCCGGCGGTTACCCCTTCGTGCAGGGCGAAGGACGGCCCGTCGACCGAGGCGCCGCCATGAATGCTCGGTTGCGGTGGTGTAAGGCAGCGCACCAGTTGCGCTTGGGGCGTGGGATCGAACAGGCGCAGCTGACGGACAGCATCGTCTTGAAACAGCACCTGGCGCAGGCGTTCGCCCCATTCCTGCCTAGTGCCGGCATCCTGCAGGGCGTCGACCCGGTAGCCTTTGCGCTGGCTGACATATTGGTAGAAGCGCTCGACATCGAACCAGCCTTCAGCGTCGAACCAAGGGCCTTCCTGGTCCTTGATTTCGATGCTGCCCATGCCCTTGAGCCAGTCACTGAAATCGCTGGAGGCGTGATCTTCGCCTTGCTGGCCGCTGCTGTTACCGGCGAAGCTCGCGCTGCGCTTGGTGGTCGGTTTCAGCAGGCTTTTGAGCACCTTCAGGCTCAGGTGACGCAGCGGTTGGCCGGGCGTGTCGGGCAGGCTGACTTCGCGCAAAGGAAAACCGACCTTGACCAAGCGATCGACCGGCTTGGGCTCGAACTGTTCCGGCTCCCAGAGCAGGTGGCGGCGTGGCTGGGTGTTGGATACGACCCATTGCGCACGCCAGCGAATCTGCAGCTTCTCGTCTTCCAGCGCATTCCAGGCCTGTTTTTCCGCTTTCAGCAACCCGGCGGGTGCCTGGCGGTTCTCGCCGCTTGCCTGAATCCAGCCTCGATATCGCTCCTCCATCTTTTGTTCCAGGCGACGCTGCGCGTCGATGAGGCCAAGGTAAGCCTTGAAGCTCTCGACGCCGCTGACCACACCGGAGTGCTCTTCACTGATCAGGGCGAACTCGGGCAGGGCGAGGCCGTAGTCGGCGGCCTTGAGAATGGCATCGATGTACAGTGCATAGTCGAAAGCGCTTTGTTGCTGCTGCTTCCATACTTGGTAGCTTCTGAACTGAGCTCGGCAGTTGACTGTGCAGTCGATGGCATCGTCATAACGGCGTTTGGCCTCCTGCATCAGTTCGGCGATTTCGCTTAGCGCATAGGTTGGTAGTTTGCCCTGTTCGAGCAACGCATTACGTGCCGCGAGGTAGGCCTGTACGGCTTTGCGGGCCTCTACCGCCTGCGGACTGAACAGCCGGCCATCTTGATAGTCATAGCCCTGGCGCCGAGCCTCGGCGATGGCTTTGTTGTGGAGCCCAAGCCAGTGATTCAGGGTATCCAGGCGCTCTTTGTTTCTCTGAAAGGCCAGATTGCGTGGGTCGGTGAGCAAATCCCGGCGCTCATTGATATAGCGACCATTGGAGAAACGATTCTCCAACTCGAAACGCTGCATCCAGGCCTGTTCTTCGCCTTCTAGAAAGAAGCTCAGGCGCGGCTCCAGAAAATGCTCCAGCAAGCCGTTGGCGTCGAGGCCCTTCTTGCGATCCTCGGCGCTTTTATCCGGAGATATATCTTGCTCCAAACGTTGAGCTGCTTCCTTGATGGCGTTGGCTGCACGTTCCGGCAGTAGCCAAAAGGCTTTTTCTTCTGTGGCGTAGATGACATTGGCAAAGCGCGGGGAGCAGGCCGGCGTCTGCGTCTTGTCGAAGCACTCCGCCTCGGCCGTTTGGGCCGCAGATTCTGCCGGCAGTTGCAATACTTGCCGCGGGAGCGCGGCTGCTTCGTCCGATGTCGGTTGGGATGTATGTTGGATATCGCCACGTCGGGCGGAAGGCGTGATGGGGAACATGGGCTTCCATTCCAATTGCGCTAGAGATTCTGCGCCAGTATTTGATCGACCTTGATGAAGGGGTCGGCCTTGCCGCGCAGGATGGTCATGACCGGTTCCTGCGCCTCCAGCCGTGTTCGGCTGACGAGATCAGCTAGTCTCACCAGCCAGCGCCCTTCGCTGATGCCGTGGTCCACCAGCAACTCTAGGTTGTCGAGGATCGAGGGAAGTTGTTGGCTGGAGGGAGCGTTGAATTTCGTGTAGTGCCTGTCGATCCAGTACACCCAGCGCAGGGTACGCTGGGTCGGTTGGGTAGAGGCTGCCAGGCTGTAATGCCTCTGTATGGTATTCGGCGAATCGTCGAGCGGTGCCTGCCAGCCCAGCCAATGCTGTGGCCTGGCGCCAAGCGCGCGTGGTGCGGGGCTATACACCGCGGACCAGGAGGCGAATAGCTGCTCTGAGGCGGTCAAGGCCATCGCCGCCCATATGTCGGGGCGGTAATAGTTGATCAGGCTCTGACCACCGGAACCATCGTTGACCGTCAGCAGCCAGCACGCATGAGCGATGGCCGCGTCGCGGTCTGCTGCGCAGAGCGCAATACCAGCACACTGCTGCTGGCAAAGCGATTCGCCCAGCTGTTGCAGCGCACCGCCGGCCTCAGCACTAAACCAAAGTGGGCCCTGATCGGCCAGGTGATGAAAATCGGTCCTCTGGAACAAGAGGATCTGTTCTGCAGGCTCATTGATGGCGAACACCTTGGCTTGGGCATCCGGCACGGTTTGTTGGTCAATGATGAAGTGCCATGTCGGTTGATCAGCCGGTAGTGTGGGTATGGAATGCTCCAGCTTGGCAATGAAGTTGCTCAGCCCTTCATGCATGGACAATCTCCCCGGCTACAGGCGCCGTCGCTCTGTTTGCCGCATAGCGGGCCAAAAGATAAGACTGGCTGTGGTCTGGGCGGTGCCAAGAGGGAACCGGGACGGTCACGGTCTGCAGCATTGGGTAGCCTCGGCGCCAGAATCTTCAACCCCGACCCACTCCCCGGCCCACCCCCCGAATTCATCTTGATCGTCGCCCCGCTCAGGGTCACGCCGCTCGGGTCAAGCTTGAGGAAACTGCCGCCGCCTGTTGCAGTCAGTTCCATGCCTGCATCGATCACTACCTTGCTTCCGGCGTTGTAGTGGATTTCGTTGCCGGCTTCGACGAACAGGCCGGTGCCGATCTTGTTGTGCTGGGTGCTGGCGACCGTGAGGTGGTCGTTGGCGCGTACTTCCACCTTGCGGTCGAGGTCGGTGGTGCGGTGTTCTTCGGCTTTGAGTTCGGTGTAGCTGTTGGCCTCGACGGTGTCGTGGCGCTCGTTACCGACGCGGATCTTCTGGTCGTGTTCGATGTTCTCGTCCCAGTCGCGTTGGGCGTGGATGTAGATCTGCTCGGCGCCCTTGCGGTCTTCGATGCGAAATTCGTTGTAGCCGCCACCGCCGGGGCTGCTCAGGGTTTTGAACAGGCTGCGGGTCTTGTGCGCCGGCAGGTCGTAGGGCACCAGGTGTTCGGCGTGGTAGAGGCAGCCGGTGACCAGCGGCTGGTCGGGGTCGCCTTCGAGGAAGGTGACCAGCACCTCCATGCCGACGCGGGGGATGGCGATGCCGCCGTAGGCCTTGCCGGCCCAGTTGGAGGCCACGCGCAGCCAGCAGCTGGTGGTGTCGTCGGCCTGGCCATCGCGGTCCCAGTGGAACTGCACCTTGACCCGGCCGTACTGGTCGCAGTGGATTTCCTCGCCGGCGGGGCCGGTGACCACCGCGGTCTGGCTGCCGAGCACCTTGGGTTTGTGATGTTCCAGCGCTGGGCGGTAGGGAATGTCCCAGGGCGTGGCGGTGAAGCGGTTGCGGTAGCCTTGGTGGAAATCCGAGTCGCCCTTTTCCCCCTCACCCCAGCCCTCTCCCCGGAGGGGAGAGGGGGCCGATCTGCGTAAGGTCAAGTCACTCGTGATCGATTCTTCCAGCACCTGCGGCTGCTTGCCCTCATGGATCACTTCGTTGAGCAGCCAGAGGTCGTTCCACTGCTGGCGCGGGTGGCCGGCCAGGGCGAGGAAGTGGCCGCAGGCAAGAAACGCGTCGCTCTTGCCTTCGGCCAGCTCGTAGTCGCTGCGCAGGCGCTCCAGGCTGCGCCTGGCCAGGTGCTTGCCGCGGGTGCGGTCGGTGAAGCGGCCGGGGTAGTCGTAGACCTCCAGCGTCGGGGTGAACTCGCTGGCGTAGCCGGCCTCCATCAGCAGCCTGGGCTGCTCGAAGTCGTAGTCGCGCCAGCTGGCCAGGGTGCTGCGGGTTTCCAGGCGCACGCCGAAGGCGCGCACCACTTCGTGATCGGCGGCCAGGCCACTGCCTTGCTGATAGTTCAGCGGATCGAGGCGCGGGAAGGCGCTGGCGTCGTCGCCGAACACCAGCACATGGCCGTCCTCGCCGTGCTGGAAGTGAAAGCCGATGCCTTCCTCCTCGCACAGGCGCTGGATGAAGTGCAGGTCGCTCTCCTCGTACTGGGTGCAATAGATGCGCTCGGGGTAGACGTAGGGGCCGAGCTGGAAGCGGTAGTCGCTGCCGTCGAGCAGGCCGTGTTCTTCCAGCACGGCGGCGATGATCGCCGGTGCCGTCATGTGCTGGAAGATGCGCTGGTCGAAGCTGTGGCCGAGGTAGGCGAGGGTCGGGCGCAGGTCGATGCGGTAGCGGGTCAGGCGCTTGCCCGAGTCGCCCTGCTCGATGCCGTAGATGACGCCGTGCACGCCCCTGCCGGAAGAGCCGAAGGCCAGGTAGGCGGTCTGGTTGATCAGGCCGTCGAGGTCGAGATCGGCGCGCTGGCTGACCAGCTCGATCGTGAAGCGGTAGGGCTTGTTGAGCGTTTCGCGGCCTTCGAAGCTCAGTACCTGTAGGTCGTTGTCGACGGCGGGAATGGCGAGGGTGATATGCGCCTGGTTGGCATCCAGCATGCCGTGGCCTCCATCCTTGAGTTGGGCGAGGCCCGAAGGGTGCCGGACGGCGCATCGCGGTTCAATGATGGCATTCCCATATTATGCGCCGGGTCATGAAAAAAACGCCGCGGCGCCTGGCCTGGCGCCGCGTGGGTAGGCTTGTTCCTACAGGTCTTGTGGCTTCCAGCGCGTCAGCAGCAGCGCATTGCTCACCACGCTGACGCTGGACAGGGCCATGGCGGCGCCGGCGAACATCGGGTTGAGCAGGCCGGCGGCGGCCAGCGGGATGCCGATCAGGTTGTAGACGAAGGCCCAGAACAGGTTCTGACGGATCTTCGCGTAGGTGCGTCGGCTGATCTCCAGCGCCGCCGGCACCAGGCGCGGATCGCCGCGCATCAGGGTGATGCCGGCAGCGTGCATGGCCGCATCGGTGCCGCCGCCCATGGCGATGCCGACATCGGCGGCGGCCAGCGCCGGGGCGTCGTTGATGCCGTCGCCGACCATGGCCACGCTGCCGTGCTGGCGCAGTTCGCCGATCAGCCGCGCCTTGTCCGCCGGCAGCACCTCGGCGTGGGCCTGGTCGATGCCGAGCACGGCGGCCACGGCGGCGACGCTGCCGCGGTTGTCGCCGCTGATCAGGTGGCTGGTGATGCCCTGCGCGCGCAGCTGCTCGATGGCCTGCGCCGCGCCCTGCTTGAGCGCGTCGCCGAAGGCCAGCAGGCCGAGCAGGCGCGGCGTCTCGCCGGTCTCGAGCAGCCAGGACAGGGTGCGACCCTCGGCTTCCCAGGCGCGGACCGAATCGGCCAGCGCGCCCATCGCTAGATTCTGTTCGTCGAGCAGGCGGCTGCTGCCCAGCTGCAGCGCGCGGCCCTCCACCGTACCGGCGATGCCGCGGCCGGCCAGGGCGTGGCTGTCGCTCAGGGCGGGTAGCGCCAGGCCCTGTTCGACGCAGCGCTGCAGCACGGCCTTGGCCAGCGGGTGTTCGCTGCCCTGCTGCAGGGCGCCGGCCAGGCGCAGCAGTTCGTCTTCGCCGGCAGCGGCCAGGCCGAGGTGGACAATGCGCGGACGCCCCTCGGTGAGGGTGCCGGTCTTGTCGAAGGCGATCTGCCTGATGCCATGCGCCACCTCCAGCGCCTCGGCGTCCTTGATCAGGATGCCGTGGCGCGCGGCCACGCCGGTGCCGGCCATGATCGCGGTCGGCGTGGCCAGGCCGAGGGCGCAGGGACAGGCGATCACCAGCACCGCCACGGCGTTGAGCAGGGCGTTTTCCAGCGGCGCGCCGAACGCCAGCCAGCCGAGCAGGGTGGCCAGGGCGAGCAGCAGCACGGCCGGCACGAACACCTGGCTGACCTTGTCCACCAGCTTCTGGATCGGCGCCTTGGCCGCCTGGGCGTCCTCGACCAGGCGGATGATGCGGGCCAGCACGGTTTCCGCGCCGAGCGCGGTGGTTTCCACCAGCAGGCGGCCCTCGCCGTTGATCGCGCCGGCGGTGACCTTGTCGCCGGGCTGCTTGGCCACCGGCAGGCTCTCGCCGCTGATCAGCGCCTCGTCGGCGTGGCTGCGGCCTTCGACGACCCGGCCGTCCACCGGGAAGCGCTCGCCCGGCTTGACCAGCACCCGATCACCGAGGGTCAGGGCGTCGATGGCCACGCTCTGCTCGCGGCCATCGACCAGGCGCACGGCGCGATCGGGACGCAGCGCCTGCAGGGCGCGGATGGCGCCGGCGGTCTGGCGCTTGGCGCGGCTTTCCAGGTGCTTGCCGAGCAGGATCAGGCTGATGATCACCGCCGAGGCCTCGAAATACAGATGCGGCATGCCGCCGGGCGGCGTCACTGCCCACTGGTACAGGCTCAGGCCGTAGCCGGCGCTGGTGCCGATGGCGACCAGCTGATCCATATTGCCGGCGCCGGCACGCAGGGCGTTCCACGCCGCACGGTAGAAGCGCGCGCCGAACACGAACTGCACCGGTGTGGCCAGCAGGAACTGCACCCAGGCTGGCAGCATCCAGTGCAGGCCGAAGGGCTCGACCAGCATGGGTACCACCAGCGGCAGGGTCAGGGCGATGGCGGTGAGCAGCATCAGGCGTTCGCGCTGCAGGCGCTGCCGGCCCTGATCCGCGGCGTCGGCCCGGGCGCCGAGCAGGCGGGCCTGATAGCCGGCATCGGCGACGGCGCGCAGGGCGAGTTGCACGTCGAAGCCGGCGAGCACCTGCAGATGGGCCTTCTCGTCGGCCAGGTTGACCGCGACGTGGGTTACCCCGGGCAGCTGGCGCAGGGCGCGCTCGATGCGGCCGACGCAGCTGGCGCAGGTCATGCCCTCGATGGCCAGTTCCAGCGGCTGGCTCGGCACCCGGTAGCCGGCGCCTTCCACCGCGGCGATCAGGCCGTCCAGGCTGTCGTCCGGTGCCTCGATGCGCGCCTGTTCGCTGGCCAGGTTGACGCTGGCGCTGCTGACCTGGGGAAGCTTGCGCAGTGCGCGCTCGACGCGGCCGGCGCAACTGGCGCAGGTCATGCCCTGAATCGGCAGATCGAAGGTGGTGAGGTTGCTCATGTTGGTCTCCCTGTCGCGTGGTGAGCACAGGATCAACCTTGACGCCATGGCAAGGTCAAGCACTTCAATGCACGGGCGGTGCGGCATGCAGGCGCAGGCCGGCGGCGTCCATGGCGATGCGGTAGCGGCGTACCTCGCCGGCCTGCAGTTGCAGCGCCTGGCCGCTGAGCTGGGCGATGCCCAGGCCACAGGAGCCGGGCCCCTGCAGGCCGAGGCGCAGCGAGACGCTGCCCGGTGGCAGATTGAAGGCCACCGATTGGCCCTGGTAAAGACGCGCCGCCAGCTGATCCTGCAGGTACAACGCCACTTCGCAGGGGCTGGCCACCTTCAGGCGTTCGCGCGAGACGATCAGCACCGCGTAGCCCTCGCCCTGGGCGGTATCGGGCAGCGGTGCCAGCGGCTGGGCGGCGAGCGAATGGCTCAGCAGGGCGGCGAGCAGGAGCGGTAAGGAGCGCATGGCGGTTTTCCTTGCGATTGCCTGTTGAGCTTGGCCGATACGGCGGGATCGGCAAGTGATCTGCGGCAAGGGCTTGACCTTGCCACCGTGGCAAGCTCGAGACTGAGCACGGTCAAACCAACCCCGAGGAGTAGCAGATGCAGATTCTCAATGTTAGCGGTATGTCCTGTGGCCATTGCGTGCGGGCCATCGGCGAGGCGATCAGGGCGCTGGACGGCGCCGCCGAGGTGCAGGTCGACCTGGCGGCCGGCGAGGTGCGGGTGGACAGCCGGCTGAGCCTGGAGCAGTTGCTGGCGGCGATCCGCGAGGAGGGCTACGAGGCGCAGCCGGCCTGAGGCTAAGGCCAGGCCGTGAGCAGGCCGCGGAAGCAGCTGTCGACCATGGCCGGGGTATCGAGCTGCGGGTCGAACAGCTGCGGGTCACGCAGCCAGTCGCTGAACAGGCCGACGATCAGCGCGTGCAGGGTGCGCGCGGCCAGGCGCGGGCTGATCCCCGGTTGCAGCAGCGGCAGCACCGCCGGCTGTGCGAACTGCTGTTCGCACAGGGCGATGAACTGGTTGATGAAGGCCTCGTGGCGTTCCTCGGCCTCGCGCAGGTCCTCGGTGAATTCACAGCGGCGCAGCAGGATGGTGAAGATACGCCGGCGTTGCGCGTCCTGTGCCAGGTGGGCCATGGCCTCGATGCACAGGTCGCGCAGCATCTGCAGCGAGGCCAGGCCGTCGGCGGCCTCCAGTCGCTCGGCCAGCGGCTCCAGCGGCAGGCGCACCTGGTTGAGCATTTCGTGGAACAGATGGGCCTTGTTCTGGAAGTGCCAGTAGATCGCCCCGCGTGTCACTCCGGCCCGGCGCGCCACCTGCTCCAGGCTGGTATGGGCCACGCCCTGTTCGAGGAACAGCAGCTCGGCGGCGGCGAGGATGGCGCAGCGGGTTTTCTCCGCGTCTTCTTTGGTTCGGCGCATGGCGATCCGGTCAATTCTGGCTAGGCTCTGGTGGTGCCGAGTGTACCGATTTTGCCCCGCCAGCTGGTGGCGTAGCGTGACCGGCGAGTCGTTCGCCATGCCTGTCGCCAAGGAGAGGAGTGCTTCATGTCGTTTGCCCGCCTGTTCCGCCCGCTGTTGCCCCTGAGTCTGGCCCTGCTGCCGCTGGTTGCCCTGGGCGCCGACGCGCCGCCTCCCGCGGTGACGGTGGAGCGGGTCAAGGCCGCGCCCTTGCCGGTGGTTCTGGAGTATCCGGCGCGCACCGCCGGCTACCGCGAGGTGCAGGTACGCGCCCAGGTCAGCGGCATCCTGCAGGAGCGTACCTACCAGGAAGGCAGCGCGGTGGAGAAGGACCAGCTGCTGTTTCGCATCGATCCGCGCCCCTACCAGGCGGCGCTAGCCCGCGCCAAGGGCGCACTGGCGCAGGAACAGGCGCGCTATCGGCAGACCGAGCGCGACTTGCGGCGCATCCGCGAACTGCAGAAGAAGGGCTTCGCCAGCGAGAGCGAGCTGGACAACGCGGTCTCCAACTTCGAACAGAGCAAGGCCAATATCGAGGCGGCCCAGGCCGAAGTGCAGGCACGCCAGATCGACCTCGACTACACCACGGTGAAGGCGCCGATCACCGGCATCACCAGCCGGGAAAGCGTCTCCGAGGGCAGCCTGATCGTCGCCGGCGATCCCAGCGCCAGTCTGCTGACGCAGATTACCCAGCTCGATCCGATCTACGTCAACTTCGCCTATCCGGAGGCCGAGGCCGAGACTCTGCGACGCGACCTGGCCGCGGACAACCTGGTGCTGCCGGCCAGCGGCAAGCTGACCCTGGAGGTTCACTTCGGCGATGGCACGGTCTATCCGCAGACCGGCGAGGAGGACTTCACCGACAGCCTGATCGACCGTGGCACCGGTACCGTCAGCGCCCGCGGTGTGGTGCCCAACCCCGAGCGCAAGCTGCTGCCGGGGCAATTCGTGCGGGTGCTGGTCAAGGGGCTGAGCCGGCCCAACGCGATCACCGTGCCGGAGCGCGCGGTGGCCCAGGGCCCGCGCGGCACCTTCGTCTACGTGGTCGATGAGCAGGGCATCGCGCGCATGCGCCAGGTCGCCACCGGCGACACGGCGGACGGCCGCTGGCTGATCCGTTCGGGAGTCGGCGACGGCGAGCGGGTGGTCGTCGAGGGCCTGGCCAAGGTGCGCCCGGACAGCCCGGTGCAGGTCGAGGAGGCGAAGGCGGCCGCGGCTGCGAACAGGGCACAGGAGTGACGCCATGATCTCGCGTTTCTTCATCGACCGGCCGGTGTTCGCCACCGTCATCTCCATCGTCATCGTGCTCGCCGGCCTGGCCGCCATGCGCGCCCTGCCGGTGGCCCAGTACCCGGAGATCCTGCCGCCGCAGGTGTCGGTTTCGGCCGCCTACCCGGGCGCCAGTTCGCAGGTGATCGCCGAAACCGTGGCCGCGCCGCTGGAGCAGGCGATCAACGGCGTCGAGGACATGATCTACCAGCTGTCCAACTCCTCCAGCAGCGGGGCGATGAGCCTGACGGTGTACTTCGAGGTGGGCACCGACCCCGACCAGGCCACCATCAACGTCAACAACAAGGTCCAGGCCGCGCTGGCCAAGCTGCCTGAGGAGGTGCGCCGGCAGGGGGTGAAGGTGGAGAAGAAGTCCTCCGACATCCTCCAGGTGGTCACCCTCTATTCGCCGGACGACTCGCGCGACCCGATCTTCATCAGCAACTATGCGTTGATCAACGTGATCGACGAGCTCAAGCGTCTGCCCGGGGTGGGCGACGCCAGCCAGTTCGGCTCCAAGGACTATGCCATGCGCATCTGGCTGCGCCCGGACAAGCTGGCGCAATACGGCCTGACCCCCACCGACGTGGTCAATGCCATCCGCGAGCAGAACTCGCAGTTCGCCGCCGGCAGCTTCGGCCAGCAGCCGCTCAAGGAGCCGCAGGACTTCACCTACACGGTGACCACCCAGGGCCGCTTCACCGATCCCGGGGAGTTCGAGAGCGTGATCCTGCGCAGCGACCAGACCGGCGCCAGCCTGCTCCTCAAGGACGTGGCGCGGGTCGAGCTGGGCGCCCAGGACTACTCGCTGGTGACCACCCTCAACGGCCAGCAGAACGCCGCCTTCGGCATCTACCTGCAGCCCGGGGCCAATGCCCTGGACACCGCCGAAGCGGTGCAGCGCACCATGCAGCGCCTGGCCCAGCGCTTTCCCGAGGGCATCGCCTACAAGATTCCCTACGACACCACCAAGTTCGTCAAGGTCTCCATCGAGGAGGTGATCCACACCTTCTTCGAAGCCCTGGTGCTGGTGGTGCTGGTGGTGTTCGTGTTCCTGCAGAACTGGCGCGCCACGCTGATCCCGGTGCTGGCCATCCCGGTGTCGCTGGTGGGCACCTTCGCCGGCATGTACCTGCTGGGCTTCTCCATCAACCTGCTGACCCTGTTCGGCATGGTGCTGGCCATCGGCATCGTGGTCGACGACGCCATAGTCGTGATCGAGAACGTCGAGCGGGTGATGCGCACCCAGGGGCTGAATGCGCGCGAGGCGTCGATCAAGGCGATGGAGGAGGTCACCGGACCGATCATCGCCATCGTCCTGGTGCTCTGCGCGGTGTTCGTCCCGGTGGGTTTCCTCGGCGGCCTGGCGGGGCAGATGTACAAGCAGTTCGCGATCACCATCGCGGTGTCGGTGGTGATCTCCGGCATCGTCGCCCTGACCCTCTCGCCCGCGCTCTGCGCCCTGCTGCTCAAGCCCGGCCATCACCAGCCGGCGGCGCCGTTTCGCGTCTTCAACCGCCTCTTCGACAGGGCCACCGAGGGCTATGGCGCCGGCGTGCGCTTCTTCCTCAAGCGTGCGGCCATCGGCCTGCTGCTGTTTGGCGGGATGATCGCGCTGATCATGCTGCTGTTCGCGCGGGTGCCCGGCTCGCTGGTGCCGGACGAGGACCAGGGCTACGTGATCAACGCCTACTACCTGCCGCCGGCCGCCTCGCTCAACCGCACCGACGCGCTCAGCGGCGCGGTGAGCCGGCAGTTGATGGAGCACCCGGCGGTACAGGACGTGGTCACCTTCGCCGGCTTCGACGTGCTCACCTTCGGCGTGCGCAGCAACGCCGGGGTGTCCTTCGTGCCGCTCAAGGACTGGAGCGAACGCACCACGCCGGAACTCGACGCGCGCAACCTGACCCGCGAGTTCATGGGCATGGGCGCGGCGCAGAAGGACGGCATCGTGCTGTCGTTCAACCCGCCGCCGATCACCGGCATGAGCACCACGGGCGGCTTCGAGGCCTATATCCAGGACCGCTCCGGCGGCAGCGTCGAGGCGCTCGGCGCCAAGGTCCAGGCCTTCGTCCAGGCCGCCAGCCAGCGCCCGGAGCTGGCCGGCATCCAGAGCACCTTCAGCGCCAACGTGCCGCAGTACTACATCGACCTCGACCGCACCAAGACCCGCGCCCTGGGGGTGAGCGTCAGCGACGTGTTCACCGCCATGCAGGCCACCTTCGGCAGCTACTACGTCAACGATTTCACCCTCTACGGGCGCACCTGGCAGGTCAGCCTGCAGTCGGAATCGGAGTTCCGCCGCAAGCCGGAGGACCTCGGCCAGGTCTACGTGCGCTCCAGCGGCGGCGATCTGGTGCCGCTGTCGACCCTGGTGCGGGTCAGGCGCATCCTCGGCCCGGACTCCTACGACCGTTTCAACGTCTACCCCTCGGCCAAGGTGCTCGGCGGCCCGGCGCCCGGCTACAGCTCGGGGCAGGCGCTGGCGGCGATGCAGGAGGTGGCCGACCAGGTGCTCGGCGAGGACTACAGCCTGGGCTGGATCGGCTCGGCCTTCCAGGAGCTGGCCACTCAGGGGTCGGGCACCCAGGCCTTCGTCTTCGGCCTGATCCTGGTGTTCCTTATCCTCGCCGCCCAGTACGAACGCTGGACCCTGCCGCTGGCGGTGGTCACCGCGGTGCCCTTCGCGGTGTTCGGCGCGATCCTCGCGGTGTGGCTGCGCGGCATCCAGAACGACGTGTACTTCCAGGTCGGCCTGGTCACCCTGATCGGCCTGGCGGCGAAGAACGCCATCCTTATCGTCGAGTTCGCCGTGCTGCTGCGTGCCGAGGGCAAGGGCATCTTCGACTCGGCGCTGGAGGCGGCCAAACTGCGCTTCCGCCCCATCGTCATGACCTCGCTGGCCTTTATCCTCGGCTGCGTGCCGCTGGCGATCAGCAGTGGCGCCGGTTCGGCCAGCCGCCACTCGATCGGCACCGGGGTGATCGGCGGCATGCTCGCCGCCACCTTGCTGGCGACCTTCCTGATCCCCATGTTCTATCTGCTGGTCGAATCGCTGGCGCAGCGCCTGAGCCGGCGCGGCAAGGCCGGTGCAGGCGAGGGGACCGGCCAGCGCTGAACCCACCGTGGCGGCGTCCGCCCCTTTCGTGGCCGGCCGTATCGATGAGATGATTAGCCGGCTAATGAAAAGGTCCGGACTGCCATGCCCCTGCGTATTCTCCTGATTCTCGGCGCGCTGAGCGCCTTCGGTCCGCTGGCCATCGACTTTTACTTGCCCAGTTTTCCCACCTTGGCGCGGCAGTTCGGCACCGACGTCGAGCACGTGCAGCTGTCGCTGGCCGCCTACTTCGTCGGCATCGCCCTCGGTCAGCTGTTCTACGGCCCCTTGGCCGACCGCTACGGTCGGCGCGGCCCGCTGCTGCTGGGGGTGGCGCTGTTCACCGCGGCGTCGCTGGCCTGCGCCCTGGCGCCGAGCCTGGAATGGCTGATCGGCGCGCGCTTCGTCCAGGCCCTGGGCGGCTGCGCCGGCATGGTGGTGACCCGCGCGGTGGTGCGTGACCTGTGCGACCCGCTGGCCTCGGCCAAGGTGTTCTCGCAACTGGTGCTGGTGATGGGCCTGGCGCCTATCCTCGCGCCGCTGGGCGGCGGGCTGCTGCTGGGTACCCTGGGCTGGCCGTGGATTTTCCACAGCCTGGCGCTGTTCGCCGGCCTGTGCCTGCTGGCGGTGCTGCTCTGGCTGCCGGAGACGCGGCCGCAGGGTTTCAGCCCGGCGCCGCTGCGCGGGGCGCTGGGGCAGTACCGGGCGCTGCTGGGCAACGGCGCGTTCATCACCTACTCACTGCTCGGTGGCGTGGCGATAGCCGGGATGTTCGCCTATATCGCCGGTTCGCCCTTCGTCTTCATCGAGCTGTACGGCGTGCCGGCCGAGCACTACGGCTGGCTGTTCGGCAGCAACGCCGCCGGCTTCGTGCTGATGGCGCAGGTCAATGCGCGCCTGGTGCGCCGCGGCGGGCCGGGCCACTGGCTGCGGCGCATGGTGCTGCTGTACCTGGCCAGCGGCCTGGGGCTGCTGGGGCTGGCGGCCTGGCAGCCGGCCAGCCTGTGGCCGCTGCTGGTGCCGCTGTTCGTCTGCGTCGCCAGCTTGGGCAGTATCCTGCCCAACGCCACCGCCTGCGCCATGGCCGGCCAGGGCGAGCATGCCGGCAGTGCCTCGGCGCTGCTCGGCAGCCTGCAGTTCAGCGTGGCGGCCGGTGCCTCGGCCCTGGTCGGCGCCCTGCACGACGGCACGGCGGCGCCCATGGCGTTGGTGATCGCGCTGTGCGGCGCCGTCGCCTGTGCCCTGGCCTGGAAAAGCCGGAGGTATACCTAGGGTGTCGCGAGGCCGCCTAGGCCGTGCGCACCAGGGTAGATTACGGTCTACGTGCGGCATAAAAAACGCCCCCGCAATATCTGCGGGGGCGGCGCGTGGGATCAGGCATCGTCCGTGATGCCGGCAACGCGCGATCAACCTTGCGGGGCGGTGCCCGTGTCGGCGTTCCAGCCGCCGCCAAGGGCCTTGTACAGCTCCACTTCGCTCACGAGCTGGGCCAGGCGATCGCCGATCAGTTGCTGGCGCACGCTGAACAGCTGGCGCTGGGCGTCGAGCAGGGTCAGGTAGCTGTCGACCCCGGTGCGGTAGCGGCGTTCGGCCAACTCGTAGTAGGTCTCGGTGGTGTCCAGCAGGGCGCGCTGGGCCGCCAGCTGCTCGCGGTAGGTGGTGCGTGCGGCGAGGCGGTCGGCGACTTCCTGGAAGGCGACCTGGATGGCCTTCTCGTACTGCGCCACCTGGATGTCGTTCTGCAGCTCGGCGTAGTCGAGGTTGGCGCGCAGACGCCCGGCGTTGAAGATCGGCAGGCTGATGCTGGGCTGGAACAGCCAGGTGCCGGAGCCGCCGTCGAACAGCCCGGACAGCTGGCTGCTGGCGGTGCCGGCATTGGCGGTGAGGCTGACGCTGGGGAAGAAGGCCGCGCGCGCCGCGCCGATATTGGCGTTGGCCGCCTTGAGCTGGTGCTCGGCCTGCAGCAGGTCGGGGCGCCGTTGCAGCAGATCCGACGGCAGCCCGGCCGGCACGCTCTCGAGCAGCTCGGCGTCCAGCGCCAGGCCCTGCGGCAGGTCGTCCGGCAGGCCGCTGCCGAGCAGCTGGGTCAGGGCGTTGCGATCTTGCGCCACCAGGCGCTGGTACTGCGCCAGGCTCACCCGCGCGCTGTCCACCGCGCTGCGCGCCTGGCTCAGGGCCAGGGCATCGGCGACGCCGACGTCGAAGCTGCGCTGGGTCAGGCGGTAGCTGTCTTCGTAGGTCGCCAGCGTGTCCCGGGTCAGCTGCAGCAGGGCCAGATCGGCCTGCCATTGCAGGTAGGCGCTGGCGACGCTGGC
The DNA here is from genome assembly GCF_052682975.1 of Pseudomonas sp. SP16.1. Classification (NCBI taxonomy): domain Bacteria; kingdom Pseudomonadati; phylum Pseudomonadota; class Gammaproteobacteria; order Pseudomonadales; family Pseudomonadaceae; genus Pseudomonas; species Pseudomonas sp. SP16.1. Next base: position 3,764,768 of record NZ_JBQYFZ010000001.1, on the reverse strand, counting down.
CACCAGGCTGATCTGGGTGCTGCGCGCCGCCTGTTCGGTGGCCAGGTACTGTTCCAGCGCCTGCTCGTTGAGGCTGCGGATGCGGCCGAAGAAATCCAGCTCCCAGGCATTCACCCCCAGGGTCGCGCTGTACTGGCCGCCGGTGCTGGCCGCGCCGTTCTGGCTGAGGTCGGCCGGTAGGCGCTGGCGGGTGCCGCTGCCGTCGGCAGAGACAGAAGGCAGCAGCTCGCTGCGCTGGATGCGGTACAGCGCGCGGTAGGCCTCGACGTTGAGTGCGGCCACGCGCAGGTCGCGGTTGTTTTCCAGCGCCAGCTGCACCAGCTGCTGCAGCGCCGGGTCGCGGAAAAACTCGCGCCACTGCAGGTCGGCGGCGGCGCGTTCGCCTTCGGCCGCGGCGCTGCCATAGGCCTCGCCCTGCGGCCAGTCGGCGGCCAGTGGGGCGTCCGGGCGCTGGTAATCGGGAATCAGGCTGCAGCCGCCGAGCAGGGCGGCGGTCACGGCCAGGGTCAACAGGGACTGCCTCACTGCAGCGCCTCCTTTTCAGTTTCGCCGGCCGGCTCGGTTTTCTTCTTCTCGAACAGCGAGCAGACCAGCACGTAGAACAGCGGAATCCAGAAGATCGCCAGCACCAGGGCGCTGAGCATGCCGCCGATCACCCCGGTGCCGATGGCGTGCTTGCTGCCGGCACCGGCGCCGCTGGCGATGGCGAGCGGCAGCACGCCGAGGATGAACGCCAGCGAGGTCATGACGATCGGGCGCAGACGCATGCGGCAGGCCTCGATGGCCGCCTCGGTGAAGCTCATGCCCTGCTCGTACTGGGCCTTGGCGAACTCGACGATGAGGATCGCGTTGCGCGCCGACAGGCCGATGGTGGTGAGCAGGCCGACCTGGAAGAACACGTCGTTGGACAGTCCGCGGCCGTAGGTGGCCAGCAGCGCGCCGATGATCCCCAGCGGCACCACCAGCATCACCGAGAACGGGATCGACCAGCTCTCGTACAGCGCCGCCAGGCACAGGAACACCACCAGCAGCGACAGGGCGTACAGCGCCGGGGCCTGCGAGCCGGACAGGCGTTCCTCGTAGGACAGCCCGGTCCAGGCGTAGCCGACGCCTTCGGGCAGCTGCTTGGCGATTTCCTCCACCGCGGCCATGGCGTCGCCCGAGCTGAAGCCGGGCGCCGGCGCACCGAGGATTTCCACCGCCGACACGCCGTTGTAGCGGCTCAGCTTGGGCGGCCCATAGGTCCACTCGCCGCTGGCGAAGGCGCTGAACGGCACCATCTGCCCGGCGGCGTTGCGCACGTACCACTTGTTCAGGTCTTCCGGGCTCATGCGCGCCGAGGACACGCCCTGCAGGTAGACCTTCTTCACCCGGCCGCGGTCGATGAAGTCGTTGACGTAGCTGGCGCCCCAGGCGATCGACAGGGTGTTGTTGATGTCCGCCAGCGACAGGCCGAGGGCGCTGGCCTTCTCGTCGTCGATGAGCAGCTGGTACTGCGGCTCGTCGCGCAGGCCGTTGGCGCGCACGCTGGTCAGCGTCGGGTGCTGGTTGGCCAACTGGAGGAACTGGTCGCGCGCCTGGTTGAGCACCTCATGGCCGACGCCGGCCTGATCCTGGAGGAACAGGTTGAAGCCGGTGGCGTTGCCCAGCTCCATCACCGCCGGCGGGGCGAAGGCGAACACCATGGCGTCGCGGAAGCTGAAGAAGTGCTGCTGCGCGCGCTGGGCCAGGGCGGCCACGCCGTTCTCCGCGCCGGGCCGTTCACCCCAGGGCTTGAGCATGATGAAGGCCATGCCCGAGCTCTGCCCGCGACCGGCGAAGTTGAAGCCGGTGACGGTGAACACCGATTTCACCGTGCTGCTTTCCTCGTTCAGCAGATACTGGCGCATCTCGTCGACCACCGCCTGGGTGCGCTCGGCGCTGGAGCCGGCCGGGGTCTGCACCTGGGCGAACAGCACGCCCTGGTCTTCCTCGGGGAGGAAGGCGGTGGGAATGCGGGTGAACATAAAGGCCATCACAGCGACGATGGCGAGGTACAGCACGAGGTACGGCGCCTTGCGCTTGAGCATGGCGGTCACGCCGCGCTGGTAGGCGTCCGAGCTGCGCTCGAACTTGCGGTTGAACCAGCCGAAGAAACCCTTCTTCTCGTGGTGCTCGCCCTTGGCGATGGGCTTGAGCAGGGTGGCGCACAGCGCCGGGGTGAAGATCAGCGCCACCAGCACCGACAGGGCCATGGCCGAGACGATGGTGATGGAGAACTGCCGGTAGATCACCCCGGTGGAGCCGCCGAAGAAGGCCATCGGCAGGAACACCGCCGACAGCACCAGGGCGATGCCCACCAGCGCGCCCTGGATCTGGCCCATCGACTTGCGCGTGGCCTCCAGCGGCGACAGGCCTTCCTCGCGCATCACCCGCTCGACGTTCTCCACCACCACGATGGCGTCGTCCACCAGCAGGCCGATGGCCAGGACCATGGCGAACATGGTCAGGGTGTTGATGGAGAAGCCGAACGCTGCCAGCACGCCGAAGGTGCCGAGCAGCACCACCGGCACCGCCAGGGTGGGGATGATGGTGGCGCGCAGGTTCTGCAGGAACAGGAACATCACCAGGAACACCAGGACGATGGCCTCGAACAGGGTGTGCACCACCCCCTCGATGGAGGCCGAGATCACCGGCGTGGTGTCGTAGGGGAAGACCACCTCCATGCCCGCCGGGAAGAACGGTTCCAGCGTGGCGATGGTCTCGCGCACCGCCTTGGCGGTGTCCAGGGCGTTGGCGCCGGTGGCCAGCTTGACCGCCAGGCCGGAGGCCGGCATGCCGTTGAACTGCGCGCTGATGGCGTAGTTCTCGCCGCCCAGCTCGACCTTGGCGACGTCGCCCAGGCGCACCTGGGAACCGTCGGTCTCGACCTTGAGCAGGATGTTGCGGAACTCCTCGGGGGTCTGCAGGCGGGTCTTGCCGATGATGGTGGCGTTGAGCTGGTTGCCCGGCGAGGCGGGCAGGCCGCCGAACTGGCCGGAGGAAATCTGCACGTTCTGCGCCTGGATCGCGTTGCGCACGTCCACCGGGGTCAGCTGGAAAGCGTTGAGCTTGGCCGGGTCGAGCCAGATGCGCATGGCGTACTGCGCGCCGAACACCTGGAAGTCGCCGACGCCCTTGGTCCGCGAGATCGGGTCCTGCAGGTTGGAGACGATGTAGTTGGCCAGGTCGTCCTTGCTCATGCTGCCGTCTTTCGACACCACGCCGATCACCAGCAGGAAGTTCTTCACCGCCTTGGTCACGCGGATGCCCTGCTGCTGCACTTCCTGCGGCAGCAGCGGAGTGGCCAGCTGCAGCTTGTTCTGCACCTGCACCTGGGCGATGTCCGGGTTGACCCCCTGCTCGAAGGTCACGGTGATTTCCATGCTGCCGTCGGAGTTGCTCGACGAGCTGATGTAGCGCAGCCCGTCGATGCCGTTGAGCTGCTGCTCGATCACCTGCACCACGGTGTCCTGCACCGTCTGCGCCGAGGCGCCGGGGTAGCTGACGCTGATGCCCACCGCGGGCGCGGCGATGCTCGGGTACTGGTTGATCGGCAGCTTGAGGATGGACAGGCCGCCGGCCAGCATGATCACCAGGGCGATGACCCAGGCGAAGATCGGCCGGTCGATAAAGAATCTGGACATTTAGTGGCTCTCCTTCAGAGGGCGTTTACAAATTACTGCGCTCGGCCATGCTGCGTTGAAATCAGCCTCAAAATGCTCATGTACTACTCGTACACTCCGCTTTTTCGGCTGATTTCGCCTTGCCTGACCATCGCTCGCTACTTTTGTAAACACCCTCTTAGCCCTTGCCGTTGCCCGGGGCGGCGTCCTGCGCCACCTCGTCGGCCTTGATATTGCGCGCCGGCACGGTCTTGACCTGGGTGCCGGGCTGGATGAACTGCAGGCCCTCGGTGATCAGGCGGTCGCCCTCGGCCAGGCCTTCCTCGACCAGCCAGGCGTTGCCGGCGGTGCGCTCGGCCTTGAGCAGGCGCTGCTCGACCTTGCCGTCGGCGTCCACCACCAGCGCCACCGGCTCGCCCTTGAGGTTGCGCGTCACGCCCTGCTGCGGGGCGAGGATGGCGTCGCGCTTGACCCCGGAGAGCAGCTCGGCATGCACGAACATGCCCGGCAGCAGCAGGTGGTCGGGGTTGGGGAACACCGCGCGCAGGGTCACCGAGCCGGTGCCTTCGTCCACCGCCACTTCGGAGAACTCCAGGCTGCCCTCGTGGGCGTAGCGGCTGCCGTCTTCCAGTTTCAGCGAGACCCTGGCGCCGCCGTCGCCGGCCTTCTGCAGCTGGCCGCTGGCCAGGTCGCGGCGCAGGCGCAGCAGCTCCTTGCTCGACTGGGTGACGTCGACGTAGATCGGGTCGAGCTGCTGGATGGTGGCCAGGGCGGCGCTCTGGCCGTTGCTCACCAGGGCGCCTTCGCTGGCCGCGGATCGGCCGATGCGGCCGCCGATCGGCGCCAGCACCTTGGTGTAGCGCAGGTCGATGCGCGCCTGCTCCAGCGCCGCCTCGGCCTGCAGGCTGGCGGCGCGCGCCTCGTCGTAGGCCTGCTGGCTGACGGCCTGGTCGGCCACCAGCAGCTTGTAGCGCTCGGCCAGCGCGCTGGCCGACAGCAGGGTGGCCTGGGCGCTCTTGAAGCTGGCCTGATAGCTGGCCGCATCGATCTGGTACAGCTGCTGACCGGCCTTGACCTCGCTGCCCTCGGTGAACAGGCGCTTCTGCAGAATGCCATTCACTTGCGGGCGCACCTCGGCGATACGGTAGGCGCTGGTGCGTCCCGGCAGTTCGCTGGTCAGGGCGTAGGGCTGCGCCTGCAGGGTCACCACCCCGACCTCGGGGGCTGGCTGGGTCTGCGGCGCGCTGGCTTCCTGGCAGCCGGCGAGACTGACCAATGCCAGGGCGATGGCGGAAACCAAGGCGGCGAAGGCTGGCTTCGTGTGCATCTGGAGAAACCTCATTTGTCGAATCTGATGCCCGAAGGGGCGGGGAGGGCAGTAACTGAGAAGCAATGTCGGCAAATATACTTACGTGCGTGAATGTTTGTAAATGCCTAAAACTGCCTTCATACTCCAGCCCGGCGCTCTAACGAGCGGCTATCGGGCGATACAGGTAAGCGCGGAAAATGGCCAGACGAACCAAAGAAGAAGCCGAGGCGACGCGGCTGCAGATACTCGACGCTGCCGAACTGGTGTTCCACGCCCAGGGCGTTTCGCGCGCCTCGCTGGCGGAAGTGGCCAAGGCCGCCGGAGTCAGTCGCGGCGCCATCTACTGGCACTTCGACAACAAGCTGGACCTGTTCCAGGCCATGCTCGAACGCCTGCGTCTGCCGCTGGAGGATCTGGCGCGGGCCAGCGAGAGCGAGGACGAGCCGGACCCGCTCGGCCGCATGCGCGAGCTGTTGATCACGGCATTGACCCGTCTGGCGCAGGAGCCGCAGACCCGCCGCATCCACGACATCCTGCGTTACAAATGCGAGTACACCGACGAGTTGGTCGACCTGCGCGAGCGGCTGCGCGCCCTCAGCGTCGAGTGCGATCAGCGCATCGCCAGGGCCCTGGGCAACGCGGTGAGCAGGGGGCAGCTGCCGGCGCAGCTGGACTGCCGGCGTGCGGCGGTGTGTCTGCACGCATACATCGAAGGGGTGGAAGCCAACTGGCTGTTGGTGCCGGACTTCGACCTGGCCGCGCAGGCGCCGGCGCTGGTGGATGCCGTGCTGGATATGCTGCGCAGCAGCCCGGCGTTACGTCTGGCCTGAGCGGCCGTTGCCGCCACTGGCCGTGCAGCGGCCCTAGCCGACTTGCCGCTGTGAATGCCGCCAGGGCAGATCGTGCGGCGCGCGCAGGCGGGCCTCCAGCGTAGCGACGAACTGACGGGCTTCCCCCTCGCTGCGAAAGCTCACGCAGTGTTGATCCAGTTGTACCTGCCAGCGGCACTCGCCGCCCTGATGCCGAGGCTGAACGAGAATCTTCATGCTGGTCACCTCCTGCGCTGAACTCTGGGTCAGCGGCTGTTGGGAGAATGATCATGGTAGTTTGCCTTCATGGCCCTTTCCTGATCTGGATCAAGCCGCCGGGTCACCTGGTGGCGGCAGGGCGACGAACGGCGCCAGGATCGGCGGCTCGGAACCCTTCCGCTGCGATCCGCCCTGGCGCTTCCCGACAGGCCCTGGGCGAGCAAGGCGGCGCCGACGATAGCGCGCGCAGTCTCTGCTAGACTGCGCCCCGACCGACTGCGGCAACGCACCACAGTGTCGCGCCGCCATCCTCTGTTTAGAGTCGCGCTCCATGAAACTGGCCCGCAAACACCGCTCGCTGATCGCCTGGCTGCTGTACTTCAGCATCCTGTTCGGCGCGCTCGCCTGCGCGATCGGTCATGGCCAGATGGCCGGCCTGCAGCTCAGCGGGCTGAGCAGCCAGTACTGCTCGTTCGAGGGTAACTTCGGTGCCGGCGCCGATCTGGACGGCTCCGGGGTGGTCGCGGCAAACCCGGCCACCGGCAGCGGCTGCGCCCTGGGCAGCCTGTTCAGCGCCATCATCCTGGCCGCCTTGTTCGGCCTGCTGGGGTTGCTGGCGGCCAATCGTGCGCCTGCCGTCGCGCGGTTGTCGATCCCGCGAGCCGTCCGCTATCTCTGGCCTTCGGCCAATCCCCGCGCTTCTCCCCTGATCGCCTGATCCGTGCGCCCGTTGCGGGCGTTTGCATCCTGCGCATCGGTCGGCTGCCCAACGGGCGCCCGCTAGTGGAGAAAACCCATGTCGTCACCGTCCGGCGCCCCGGCAGGCGTCCGCGTACACCGCCAGCCCTCGTTCGACCACCTGGCCTGGCGCCGGCATTTCCATGCCGGCCCGTTGCTCGTCCTGCTGGCGATCCGTTTCGCCGATCGTCCGAGCGGACTGGTTTCCGGCTGGCGCATCGTTCCGGCGGTCTGCCGGTGGCCACGCATGACGCGCCGCTGCGACGCTGCGCGCCCTTACCCCTGTTTCACGCCCGCTCGGCAACGGCCGCCGGCGCAGTTCACTGTTCACTCGATGGAGAGCTACCCATGACCGTCAAGCAAACCCTGCTCGGACTTTCCCTGCTCCTGCCGGCGCTGCTGGCCCAGGCCCACGACTACCAGGCGGGTCAGCTGCAGATCGACCACCCCTGGTCGCGCGAGATGCCGCCGGTGGCGCCGACTGCCGCCGCCTATTTCGTGGTCCGCAACCAGGGCGGCGAAGCCGATCGCCTGCTCGGCGCCAGCACGCCGGTGGCCGGCAAGGCCGAGCTGCACGAGCACCTGCATGCAGATGGCGTGATGAAGATGCAGCAGGTGCAGGACGTGACCATCCCCGCCGGTGGCGAGGTCAGGTTCGAGCCCATGGGCTACCACGTGATGCTGTTCGAACTGAAGCAGCAGGCCAGGGACGGCGAGCGCTTTGCGCTGACCCTGAACTTCGAGAAGGCCGGCGAGGTCGAGGTCGAAGTGGCCGTGCAGAAGGACGCGCCGCAGGGACATGAGCAAGGCGGCGCCAACGACCTCGGCGCGCATCAGCACTGATGATGTTCACGGCACGCAGACGCGCCTTTGCCGCTCAGCTTGGGCTGCTGGCGTTCGTCCTTATCGCTCTGGCGCCGCTGGCGTCGCAACTGCGTGCCGAGCCCGCAGCCGGGAACTGGCTGAACGAACTCGCCTGCCATGAAGGGACGGGCGCCGTGCCGGCTCCGCTCGACAGCCGCAAGCCCGTGCTGCAGGTCGATGCCTGTGGCTACTGCTCGCTGCTCTCGCACTGCCCGGCGCTGGCCGGCAGTCCCTGGCTGCCGGCGCGACATCTGCCTCCGTCTCCCCGGTGCGTTGCGGCATTGCCGGCGCAACCGCCGCTATCCCCGCACTTTCCCGGGGCGCTGCCGCGCGCGCCGCCTATGCCCGCCTGAAAGCTCCACCCCTCGGGGAGGCCCTAGCCGGCCTTCGTGGCAACCGACTTATTCAGGTATTCGCATGTCCGTTTCCTTCGTTACGGGCGCCGCCCGCGCGCGCCCGCGTTTTACCCTCGCTCGCCGCACCCTGCGCTGGCGCCTGGCTTTTGCCCTGGCCTGTGGCTGGTCCCCCATCGGTCTGCTGCACGCCGAGGAGCCGGTGCACGAGCTGCCGCCGCTCGTCATCACTGCCGTGCAGCAAAGCTCGCCGCTGACCGTGCTGGCCAATCCCAGGGATGCGCGCCAGCCGGTGCCGGCCAGCGATGCCGCCGATTACCTCAAGACCATCCCCGGTTTCTCCGCGATCCGCAGCGGCGGCAGCAACGGCGATCCGCTGTTGCGCGGCATGTTCGGCTCGCGCCTGCTGCTGCTCACCGATGGCGGGCAGATGCTCGGCGCCTGTCCGGGGCGGATGGATGCGCCGAGTTCCTACATCTCGCCGGAAACCTTTGACTTGCTGAGTGTGAGCAAGGGCCCGCAGACGGTGATCTGGGGCCCCGGCGCCTCGGCCGGCGTGGTGCGCTTCGAGCGTGAGCCGGAGCGCTTCGGCGAGCTCGGCGCGCGTCTGCACGCCAGCGTGCTGGCCGGCTCCAACGGCCGTTTCGACCGGGTGATCGACGGCGCCCTGGGCGGCGAACAGGGCTACCTGCGCGTCATCGGCAACCGCTCGCATTCGGGCGATTACGCCAATGGCGATGGCGACAGCATCCCCTCGCGCTGGGACAAGTGGAACGGCGATATGGCCCTGGGCTGGACGCCGGATGCCGATACGCTGATCGAACTGAGCGCCGGCCGCGGCGATGGCGAGGCCCGCTACGCCGGTCGCGGCATGGACGGCAGCCAGTTCGAGCGCGAAAGCCTCGGCCTGCGCGTCGAGCGCGAAAGCCTCGGCGGCGTGCTGGATAAGGTGGAGGCCAAGCTCTACTACAACTACGCCGACCACATCATGGACAACTTCCGCCTGCGCACGCCGGACCCGAGCAGCATGATGTCCATGCCGGTGGCCTCGCAGGTCGATCGGCGCACCCTCGGCGCACGGCTGGCGGCGACCTGGAAGTGGCACGAGGTCGAGCTGATCGGCGGCCTCGACGCGCAGCGCAGCGAGCACCGCGCGCGCCGTTCCAGCTACAGCATGATGGGCGGCTACACCGATGCCGATCGCTACCCCTGGAACAAGGATGCGCTGATGCACAACTACGGCGTATTCGCCGAGGCGACCTGGAGCCTGGCCGAGCGTGACCGGCTGATCTCCGGGGCGCGGCTGGACCGGGCCTCGGCCAAGGATTATCGGCAGAGCCTTCGCAGCACCATGGGCATGCCGGCGCCCAACCCCACGGCCGGTGAGACCCGTGCCGAGACCCTGCCCAGCGGCTTCATGCGTTACGAGCATGACCTGGCCGCTGCGTCGGCCACCTGGTACGCCGGCATCGGCCACGTGCAACGTTTCCCCGATTACTGGGAGCTGTTCTCCGCCGGCCTCAACGGCCCAGCCGGGTCAAGCAACGCCTTTGCCGGCATCGAGCCGGAGAAGACCACCCAGCTCGATATCGGCATCCAGTACCGCGGCGAGGCGCTGCAGGCATGGGCCTCGGCCTATGCCGGACAGGTGCGCGACTACATCCTCTTCGATTACCGCGGCATGAGCACCCAGGCGGACAACATCGACGCGCGCATCATGGGCGGCGAACTGGGCGTGGCCTATGCCCTTACCGCTAACTGGAAGGCCGACGCCACCCTGGCCTACGCCTGGGGCAAGAACAGCAGCGACGACGAGGCGCTGCCGCAGATGCCGCCGCTGGAAGCGCGCCTGGGCCTGACTTATCAGCGCGACGACTGGAGCGTCGGCGCCCTGTGGCGCGTGGTCGATGAACAGGGGCGCATCGCCGAGGGCCGCGGCAACGTGGTGGGGCAGGATTTGAGCGAGAGCGATGGTTTCGGCGTGCTCTCACTCAACGGCGCCTACCGCCTGAGCAAACAGGTCAGGCTCAGCGCCGGTGTGGATAACCTGCTCGACAAGACCTACGCCGAGCACCTCAACCTGGCCGGCGACGCCGGTTTCGGCTTCCCCGCCGACACCCGCATCGATGAGCCCGGGCGCACCTTCTGGGCCAAGCTGGACCTCGACTTCTGAACGGCAACGCAGGGCACGCAGCACGTAGCCCGGATTGCATCCGGGTTACCGATCTGCATGGTCCACCACAAGGTAGTGGCAGGTAAAAGCATCGCCCGCAAGCGGGCTCCTACAGGTTCGCTGTGTTGTAGGAGCCCGCTTGCGGGCGATCAGCGTCGGCGGCGATTCAAGCCAGCCGCGCATCCAGGCTGTTCTGCGCCAGGCGCCGGGCCTGCTCCTCGGTCATGCCCAGGTGCTCGTACAGGGCGGCGAAGTTCTCGCCGACATAGCCGCCGAAATAGGCCGGGTCGTCCGAGTTGACCGTGACCTTCACGCCGCGTTCGAGCATGTCGAGGATGTTGTGCCGGCTCATGTGCTCGAACACGCACAGCTTGATGTTCGACAGCGGGCAGACGGTCAGCGGGATCTGCTCATCGATCAGCCGCTGCATCAGCCGCTCGTCCTCGACGGCGCGCACGCCGTGGTCGATGCGTTCGACCTTGAGCAGGTCCAGCGCTTCCCAGATGTATTCGGGCGGGCCTTCCTCGCCGGCATGCGCCACCGCGTGCAGCCCCTCGCTGCGCGCCTTGGCGAACACCCGCTCGAACAGCCGCGGCGGGAAGCCCTTCTCGGAGCTGTCCAGGCCGACACCGATGAAGGCGTCGCGAAACGGCATGGCCTGCTCCAGGGTCTTGAACGCCTGTTCCTCGGGCAGGTGGCGCAGGAAGCTGAGGATCAGGCCGTGGCTGATGCCCAGCTGCTGTTCGCCGTCGAGCAGCGCCTGGCGGATGCCGCGCAGCACCACCTCGAAGGGAATGCCGCGGTCGGTGTGGGTCTGCGGGTCGAAGAAGGGTTCGACGTGGATCACGTTCTGCGCCTTGCAGCGCTGCAGGTAGGCCCAGGTCAGGTCATAGAAATCCTGCTCGCTGCGCAGCACATTGGCGCCCTGGTAGTAGAGGTCGAGAAACTCCTGCAGGTTGTTGAAGGCGTAGGCTGCACGCAGGCTTTCCACGTCAGTCCAGGGCAGGGCGATCTGGTTGCGTTCGGCCAGGGCGAACAGCAGTTCGGGCTCCAGCGAGCCTTCCAGGTGCAGGTGCAGTTCCGCCTTGGGCAGGGTGTTGAGCCAGTCGTACATGGTCGGGTCTCGCTATCGGGCTTGGTCGCTGAGGAGTTTAACCCGCCCTACGTCATGCCTGTGTCTTCAGCCGTTTACCAGCTCCCGCGCCGCCTGGCGGTGATCGGCGATCAGCTGGGCGACATCCAGCCCCTCGACCTGGCCGTCGATCACCCGCCACTGGCCTGCGATCATCATCCGGTCGGCGCGGTCGGCGCCGCACAGCAGCAAGGCCGAAATCGGATCGTGGCTGCCGGAAAAACGCAGCTCGTCCAGTTTGAACAGGGCCAGATCCGCCTGCCTGCCCACCGCCAGCTCGCCGATATCGTCGCGTCCGAGCAACCGCGCCGAACCGCGTGTGGCCCAGCCCAGGGTGCGCTCCGGGGTGATCTGTTCGGCGCCGTAGCGCAGGCGCTGGATATACAGGGCCTGGCGCGCCTCGAGGATCATGTTCGAGGCATCGTTGGAAGCCGAGCCGTCCACGCCGAGGCCCAGGGGCGCGCCGGCCGCCTCCAGTTCGACGCTGGGGCAGATGCCCGAGGCCAGGCGCATGTTCGAGCTGGGGCAATGGCAGATGCCGGTGCCGGCGGCGCCGAGGCGGGCGATCTCGTCGGCGTTGAAGTGGATGCCGTGGGCCAGCCAGGTGCGTGGGCCGAGCCAGCCGACGCTGTCGAGGTAGTCGACGGTGCGCAGGCCGAACTGGCGCAGGCAGAAGTCCTCCTCGTCGAGGGTCTCGGCCAGGTGGGTATGCAGGCGCACGTCCAGCTGCTCGGCCAGTTCGGCGCTCTGACGCATGATGTCCTGGGTCACCGAGAAGGGCGAGCAGGGCGCCAGGGCGATCTGGATCTGCGCGCCGGCGCCGCGCTCGTGGTAGCGCTCGACCAGGCGCTGGCTGTCGGTCAGGATCGCCTCGCCGCTCTGCACCGTGTGCTGCGGCGGCAGGCCGCCGTCGGCCTCGCCCAGGCTCATCGAACCACGAGTGAGCATGGCGCGCATGCCCAGCTCGCGCACGGCCTCGACCTGCACGTCGATGGCCTGTTCCAGCCCGCCGGGGAACAGATAGTGGTGATCGGCGGCGGTGCTGCAGCCCGACAGCAGCAGCTCGGCCAGCGCCACCTTGCTGGCCAGCGCCAGCTTCTCGGGCGTCAGCCGCGCCCACACCGGGTAGAGCGTCTTCAGCCAGGGAAACAGCGGCTGGTTGACCACCGGCGCCCAGGCGCGGGTGAGGGTCTGGTAGAAGTGGTGATGGGTGTTGATCAGCCCCGGCAGCAGCACGTGCTCGCGGGCGTCGAAACTCTGCTGGCAGGGGGCGGCGGGCTGCCGGCCGGCGCCGAGCAACTCGACGATGCGGCCGTCCTCGACCACCAGGCCGCCGGAAGCGTCCTGATCGTTGGCGGTGAAAACGGCGAGGGGGTTCTTGATCCAGATCCGGGTAGCTGCCATTGAGCAGGCTCCTCTGAGGTTGATTTCAGGTAAGCCAGCTCAGTGTTGACCCTGTCTGCTGATCCAGGTTCGTCGGAGACGACGTGCGGCGAAGATAGCTGACTCTCTGGTCAAGGGCAAGGTGCGGGTCGCGGCAAAAGCCCCTCCTACAGACAGACCCGCGGTTGTGGGAGGGCCGGGCGGCGATCCGCTTTAGCCACGACAGGGTTACAACCGGCGCAGGACGATGCGGCCGCGGCTGATGTCGGCCAGCAGGCGTTGCAGTTCGGCGAAGCGCGCCTCGGGCACAGCCAACTGCAGGTTGGCGCCATGGCCGTCGAAGGTTTCGCTGTCCAGTCGCGCGTCCAACTCCGGCAGGCGGGCCTTGAGCAGGGGCAGTTCGGCGAAGCCGCAGTGACAGGTGCAACGGCTGCGGGCTACCAGCTCGCGGCGTTCGCCTGCCTGCAGACACTTGGCCGCGCTGCCGCCATAGGCGCGGGCCAGGCCGCCGGTGCCGAGCTGGATGCCGCCGTACCAGCGGATCACCAGCACCGCCACCTGGTCGCAATCCTGGCCCTCGATGGCGGCGAGGATCGGCCTTCCGGCGGTGCCGCCGGGTTCGCCGTCGTCGCTGAAGCGGTACTGGTTGCCCAGCTTCCAGGCCCAGCAGTTGTGCGAGGCGCCGGCGTCGCTATGGGCGGCGATAAAGGCCAGCGCCTCGGCGGCGCTGGCGATTGGCGCGGCGAGGGCGAGAAAACGGCTCTTGCGGATGTCCTCGCGGTACTCGCAGGGCGCGCTCAGGGTGAACGCCATCAGGACTTGGCGGGCGGCGTCAGGCCGCAGCCCTTGAGGATGATCTGGATCAGGTTGTCGCCGGCGGCTTCGAAATCCTGCTTGGTCAGGCGCGAGCGGCCGGTGACGCGGCATATCTGCGAGGCGAAGTCGGCGTAGTGCTGGGTGCTGCCCCACAGCAGGAAGATCAGGTGCACCGGGTCGACCGGGTCCATCTTGCCGGCGGCGATCCAGGCCTCGAACACCGCCGCGCGGCCGCGGAACCAGTCCAGGTAGTTCTGGTTGAAGTACTGCGACAGGCACTCGCCGCCGCTGATCACTTCCATGGCGAAGATGCGCGAGGCCTTCGGCTGGCGCCGGGAGAACTCCATCTTGGCGCGGATGTAGCGCGCCAGCGCCTCGGCCGGGTCGTCGTCGACGGTCAGGGTGTTGAAGGTGCTGTCCCAGAGTTCGAGGATATTGCTCAGTACCGCCAGGTACAGGCCCAGCTTGTTGCTGAAGTAGTAGTGCAGGTTGGCCTTGGGCAGGCCGACGTTCTGCGCGATGGTGTTCATGCTGGTGCCCTTGAAGCCGTGACGGGCGAATTCTTCTTCGGCGGCTTGGATGATGGCTTCTTCGTTCTTCTGGCGGATGCGTCCGGCAGGCTTGCCGCTGGCGCTATGGGCGGGGACTTCGAAGGTCATGGGCGATTCCGGACTGATCTGGGAGCACAGCGCTTGCACAGATACCCCAGCGTCGCCCGGGTGACAAGCGCAAGTCGCGGAAAAGGCGCGGGAAATGACGTCGGCGCCGCAACGGGGGAGGTGCACGGAGGCTTGTCCGTGCACGTGCCGGCTCAGACTTGCTGTTCCTCCTCGGGGGCGGCGACGCCAGGCTGTTCCAGCGGCAGCAACAGGTTCATCAGAATGGCGGTCAATCCGCCGCTGGTGATCGCCGAGCCGAACACGTTCTGCACCAGCCCGGGCATCTGGCCGAGCAGATCCGGCTGGCTGGACACGCCCAGGCCGATGCCGAAGCTGGTGGCCATGATCAGCAGGCTGCGCCTATCCAGCGGCGCGTGGGCGAGGATGCGGATGCCGGCGGCGGCGACCGTGCCGAACATCACCAGGGTGGCGCCGCCCAGCACCGGCTTGGGAATCTGCTGGAGAATGGCGCCGAGCAGCGGGAACAGGCCGAGGATCACCAGGATCGCGCCGATGTAGTAACCGACGTGGCGGCTGGCCACGCCGGACAGCTGGATCACCCCGTTGTTCTGGCTGAAGGTGGTGTTGGGGAAGGTGTTGAACACCGCGGCGATCAGCGAACTGACGCCGTCGCCGAACACCCCGCCCTTGATCCGGGCGAGGTACTGCGGGCCCTTGATCGGCTGTTTCGAGATCATGCAGTTGGCGGTCAAGTCGCCGGTGGTCTCGATGGCGGTGATCAGGTAGATCAGCGCCACCGGGACGAAGGCCATCCAGTCGAAGTCGAAGCCGTAGCGAAAGGGGATCGGCAGGCTCACCAGCGGCAGCTCGGGCAACGCCCTGGGCGCCAGCACCCCGGCGAACCAGGCGGCCAGCGAGCCGAGCAGCAGGCCGATGATGATCGCCGACAGGCGCAGCCAGGGATTGCGCAGGCGGTTGAGCACGATGATGGTCGCCAGCACCAGGGCGCCCAGGGCCAGGTTGATCGGCGCACCGAAGTTCTCCGCCTTGGCCCCGCCACCGACGTCGGTGATGCCCACCTTGATCAGGCTGACGCCGATGATGGTGATCACGATGCCGGTCACCAGCGGCGTGACGATGCGCTGCAGGCGGCCGATGAAGCGGCTCAATACCATCTCGATGAAGGCGCCGAAGAAGCACACGCCGAAGATCATCGCCAGGATCTCGTCCGGGCTGCCGCCGCGCGCCTTGACCATCAGGCCGGCGGCCAGCACGGCGCTGAGGAAGGCGAAGCTGGTGCCCTGCACGCAGATCATCCCGGCGCCGATGCCCAGCGGCCGGCGCGCCTGGATCAGGGTGCCGACGCCGGACACCATCAGGCCCATGCTGATCAGGTAGGGCAGTTGCTCATGCAGGCCGAGCACGCCGCCGATGATCAGGGTGGGGGTGACGATGCCGACGAAGCAGGCCAGCACATGCTGCAGCGCGGCGAAGAAGGCCGGCAGCGGCGCCGGGCGGTCGTCCAGGCCGTAGAGCAGTTCGGAGGTGTATTGCGATTCGCTGGTCATGGATACGTTCCCGTGGTGGGTCTGGAGGTGGCTGGAAAAGCTCGACCAGCCTGCGCCGGTCGCTGACCGTGGCTCAGAAATGCACTTTCAGCAGCAGGCTGGCGGTGTTCTGGTCGGTGGTGAAGGCCGCCGTGTCCTGGATGCCGTACTTGTCCTTCCAGTAGCTGTATTCCACGCCGAGGTAGATCTGCTTGTCGTCCCAGTCCAGGGCCTTGCCCAGGTCGTACTTGATCTGCGGGTTGATGTGGTAGTTGCTGTGGTAGCCGGCGTCGTTGTCCACCACCCAGTCGATATAGCCGTCGATGAGAATGTCCGACTTGCCCGCCGGCAGGGTGTAGGACCAGCTCGGGGTCACCTGCCAGACGCCGCTGCCGTCGGGCTTGCCATCCCCGTCGCGGTCGACGCGATCGCCGTCAGGAGTACGGTAGTAGAAGTTCAGCTTGAAGAAGTTGAAACCGGGCACGGCGAGATCGAAACCCGGGCCGATCAGGTAGGCCTCGGTCTCGTCCTCGCCGAACTCGTAGGTGGTCGCCAGCAGCACGTCCTTGATCGGGCCGAACGACAGGTCCTGGCCCAGCAGCTTGCCGAACGACAGGCGCGGGCTCAGCTCGCCGTAGAAACTGCGCGAATCGCCGGCGCCGTTCTGCGCGCCGTTGAAGAACTTCTGGTCGACGAACAAGAACAGATCGCCCCAGCTCCAGCCGCTGGCGTGCTCGAAGGTGAGGGTCTGCTGGATCGCCGGCTCCACCTTGAAGTTCTTGCCATAGAGGTAGGACAGGCTGTTGTTTTGCCACAGCAGCGGGCCGTCGGCCTGGGCCTGCGTCGCCAGCAGCAGGCTGCCGGCGGCGAGCAGGGTCGCGCGAGTAGGATTCATCTGGGCTCCTGAAAAGCATGGTGTTTTCTGGTTTTCCTGGCCATGTGGTCAGGTTGCGGTTCAGGTGCAAAAAGCTGTCCAACTAATCAGCTTGCGCGGGAAATTGTGTTCAGCGGCGGCGAAAGCCTTGTCGCATCAGTTGCATACGATTGTTCGTGACTTGGTGTTCAGTTCTTCCGCTGGCGCGTCGTGCTGGCTGGCGCCCCGCGATGGGGCGGCCTGCACTCGAGTGGAGCCGGCTGGCCGGCGATGGGGTGCGCTTGCTGATCGCCAGCAAGCTGGCGCCGACTAAACAGCCGCAGACAGGCGCGAATGGCCCTGGCGCCGTGCTCCTGGGGGCGGGTTCGCCCGTTCAGGACTCCGCCAGCGCCTCGAGAAAGCTCTCCAGCACCAGGTGCGCGCGACGCCCTTTGCGCGTCACCGCCGCCAGGCTGATGTCGTAGAAGCGGCTGGCGGCCTTGAGCGCGCGCAGGCGGCCCTGCTGCACCCAGGCCTGGGCATAGTGGTCGGGCAGGTAGCCGATATAGCGCCCGGTGAGGATCAGGAAGGCCATGCCCTCGCGGTCCGAGGCGCTGGCCGTGCAGTTCAGCGCCTGGTAGTGGTTCTGCACCTCGGGCGGTAGGCGGAAGGTCGGCGCGATGGCCTCCTGGGCGTTGAGCCGCTCGTCCTCCAGTTGCTGGTCATCGACGTAGAACAGCGGGTGGCCGACCGCGCAGTAGAGCAGCGAGCGTTCGTCGTACAGGGTCTGGTACTCCAGGCCGGACAGCGCGCCGACCTGCGGCACCACACCGACGTGCAGGCGACCGTCGAGCACGCCCTGTTCCACCTCCGACGGCGGCGTCATGCGGATATGGATGCGCACCTCCGGGCCCTGCGCCTTGAGCCGTGCCAGGGCGTTGGTGATGCGCATGTGCGGGATGGTCACCAGGTTGTCGGTCAGGCCGATGTTCAGCTCGCCGCGCAGATGGCGGTGCAGGCCGTTGACCTCGGTGCGAAAGCTCTCCAGCGCCGCCAGCAGCTGCAGGGTGCTCTGGTACACCTCGCGGCCTTCCTCGGTCAGGGCGAAGCCGGCGCGGCCGCGCTGGCACAGGCGCAGGCCGAGGCGCTGCTCCAGGTCGCTCATCTGCTGGCTGATGGCCGAGCGGCCGATGCCCAGCGCGCTCTCCGCGGCGGAAAAACCGCCGCATTCCACCACGCTGCGAAACAGCTTGAGCAGGCGGATTTCAAAGTCGCTGACCTGGGCCAGCGGATCGGGGCGGCGGCTGCTCATTTGTTTAGTAGACCTTGAACTGAAGATAATAAGAGTGCTGTTTTACTGAATCTATGCCCGTGGCACCTTGTCTGCAACTACCCTGTAGGAGCCGGCTTGCCGGCGATGATCGCCCGCAAGCGGGCTCCTGCGCCAAATTGCCTGCCCGAATGAGGCTATTCCGATGAACATGCCGCAGACCGAGACTCCCTCCCTGGCCAGCCAGCTCAAGCTGGATGCCCACTGGATGCCGTTTTCCGCCAACCGCCAGTTCCAGCGCGACCCGCGCATCATCGTCGGCGCCGAGGGCAGCTGGCTGTTCGACGATCAGGGCCGCAAGATCTACGACAGCCTGTCCGGCCTGTGGACCTGCGGCGCCGGCCACTCGCGCAAGGAAATCCAGGAGGCGGTGGCCAAGCAGCTCGGCACCCTCGACTACTCGCCGGGTTTCCAGTACGGCCACCCGCTGTCCTTCCAGCTGGCCGAGCAGATCGCCGATCTGATGCCGGGCGAGCTCAACCACGTGTTCTTCACCGGCTCAGGCTCCGAGTGCGCCGACACCGCGGTGAAGATGGCCAAGGCCTACTGGCGCCTGAAAGGCCAGCCGGCCAAGACCAAGTTCATCGGCCGCGCCCGCGGCTACCACGGCGTCAACATCGCCGGCACCTCGCTCGGCGGCATCGGCGGCAACCGCAAGATGTACGGCCAGTTCATGGATGTCGACCACCTACCGCACACCCTGCAGCCGCACCTGGCCTACACCAATGGCATGGCCGAGAGCGGCGGCGTCGAGCTGGCCAACGAGCTGCTCAAGCTGATCGAGCTGCACGACGCCTCCAACATCGCCGCGGTGATAGTCGAGCCGATGTCCGGCTCGGCCGGCGTCATCGTGCCGCCCAAGGGCTACCTGCAGCGCCTGCGCGAGATCTGCACCCAGCACAACATCCTGCTGATCTTCGACGAGGTGA
This sequence comes from Pseudomonas sp. SP16.1, assembly GCF_052682975.1. NCBI lineage: Bacteria > Pseudomonadati > Pseudomonadota > Gammaproteobacteria > Pseudomonadales > Pseudomonadaceae > Pseudomonas > Pseudomonas sp. SP16.1. The sequence continues at coordinate 3,746,049 of NZ_JBQYFZ010000001.1, read as the reverse complement.
TCACGGCATTTGGGCGGATGGGTAAATGGAGCGGCGCCGAGTACTTCGGCGTGACCCCGGACATCATCAACGCCGCCAAGCAGATCACCAACGGCGCCATCCCGCTCGGTGCGGTGATCGCCTCCAAGGAGATCTACGACACCTTCATGCAGCAGCCGTCGCCCGAGCATATGGTCGAGTTCACCCACGGCTACACCTACTCGGCCCACCCGGTGGCCTGCGCCGCCGGCCTGGCCTCGCTGGAGCTGCTGGGGCGCGACAACCTGATCCAGCAGGCCGCCGAGCTGGCGCCGCAGTTCGGCCAGGCGCTGCATGGCCTCAAGGGCAGCAAGCACGTGGTCGACATCCGCAACTGTGGCCTGGCCGGCGCCATCCAGATTGCCGCGCGCGACGGAGACCCGGTGATCCGCCCGTTCGAGGCCGGACTGAAACTGTGGAAGGCCGGCTTCTACGTGCGCTTCGGCGGCGACACCCTGCAGTTCGGGCCAACCTTCAACGCCAAGATGGACGACCTCGACCGGCTGTTCAATGCCGTCGGCGAGACCCTGAACAGCCTGGACTAAGTGAACATCGGTCACTCGTAGGGTGGATGACGCTTTACCCATCCACCAACTACCGAATCCGCAATGGTGGATGAAAAGAGCGTCATCCACCCTACGAAAGATTCCAACTTGAGGACACCCCCATGAGCCATATCCCGCACCTGATCAATGGTGAACGCGTCGCCGGCAACGAGCGCAGCGCCCCGGTGTTCAATCCATCCACCGGCGACTCCACCAGCCAGGTCGGCCTCGCCGACCGCGCCACCATGCAGCTGGCCATCGACGCCGCCAAGGCCGCCTTCCCGGCCTGGCGCAACACCCCGCCGGCCAAGCGCGCGCAGATCATGTTCCGCTTCAAGCAGCTGCTGGAGCAGAACGAGAACGAGATCGCCCAGCTGATCAGCGCCGAGCACGGCAAGACCATTGAGGACGCCATTGGCGAGCTCAAGCGCGGCATCGAGAACGTCGAGTTCGCCTGCGCCGCCCCAGAAATCCTCAAGGGCGAATACAGCCGCAACGTCGGCCCTAACATCGACGCCTGGAGCGACCTGCAGCCGATCGGCGTGGTCGCGGGCATCACTCCGTTCAACTTCCCGGCCATGGTGCCGCTGTGGATGTACCCGCTGGCCATCGTCTGCGGTAACTGCTTCATCTTGAAGCCGTCCGAGCGCGATCCCAGCTCCACCCTGTTCATCGCCGAACTGGCGCAGCAGGCCGGCCTGCCCAAGGGCGTGCTGAACGTGGTCAATGGAGACAAGGACGCCGTCGACGCGCTGATCGAGGCACCCGAGGTCAAGGCCCTGAGCTTCGTCGGCTCCACGCCGATCGCCGAATACATCTACAGCGAGGGCACCAGGCGCGGAAAGCGTGTGCAGGCCCTGGGCGGCGCCAAGAACCACGCCGTGCTGATGCCCGACGCCGACCTCGACAACGCCGTCAGCGCGCTGATGGGCGCCGCCTATGGCTCCTGCGGCGAGCGCTGCATGGCCATCTCGGTGGCGGTATGCGTGGGCGACCAGATCGCCGACGCGCTGGTCGACAAGATCGTGCCGCAGATCAAGGCGCTGAAGATCGGTGCCGGCACCCAGTGCGGCCTGGACATGGGCCCGTTGGTCACCGCCGCCGCGCGTGACAAGGTCAAGGGCTATATCGACGCCGGCGTGGCCCAGGGCGCCAAGCTGGTGGTCGACGGCCGCGACCTGGTGGTGGCCGGTCACGAGAACGGCTTCTTCGTCGGCGGCACCCTGTTCGATAAGGTGACCCCGGAGATGAGCATCTACACCGACGAAATCTTCGGCCCGGTGCTGTGCATCGTCCGCGTCGGCAGCCTGGAAGAGGCCATGCAGCTGATTAACGATCACGAATACGGCAACGGCACCTGCATCTTCACCCGTGACGGTGAAGCGGCGCGCCTGTTCTGCGACGAGATCGAAGTGGGCATGGTCGGCGTCAACGTGCCGCTGCCGGTGCCGGTCAGCTATCACAGCTTCGGCGGCTGGAAGCGCTCGCTGTTCGGCGACCTGCACGCCTACGGCCCGGACGGAGTGCGTTTCTACACCCGCAAGAAGGCCATCACCCAGCGCTGGCCGGCGCGCAAGAGCCACGAGGCGGCACAGTTTGCCTTCCCCAGCAATGGCTGAGTCGGAACGGTGAACGCAAGGCCGGCCGCCAGGGCCTGACGCGGGTCATTCGGGCGGGGCGGCCTGACGGCGCGGCGGGCAGCGGCTGCGGGAGAACCGTCCCTGCTCTTGCCGGCCTCGGAGGGTGATCCAGAGACAGCATCGCCCTCACTCCGACAATCGTCGCCGTGGCTGCCATGAGGCACCGGCTTGAGCGGACCCACCCGCCGAGCGGCCGCAGGCCATTGCGGCCTGGCGGGATAGCCGCGGCGCGGAATCCGGGCGGCTGGGCGACATGTCCGGGTCAGCTAGAGGTGTTCAGGTCGGGCAGCTGCCGTCGAAAGGGCGCAAAAAAAAATCCGCTGCCAGAGGCCTGGCAGCGGATCTTCGGGGAAGCCCCGTCAGGGCGAATGCTGGGTTGAACAGCATTGCGCACCGGACGGGGCTTTTCGGCATGACTCAGATGCTCAGCACCTTGTCGCCTCGGGCAATGCCGGTAACGCCACTGCGCACGGTTTCCAGGATCGATGCCGTGCCGATGGCCTGGATGAAGCTGTCCAGCTTGTCGCTGGTACCGGTCAGCTGGACCGTGTAGACGCTACTGGTCACGTCGACGATCTGGCCGCGGAAGATGTCGGTGGTGCGCTTGACCTCGGCGCGCTGGGCGCCGGTGGCCTTGATCTTCACCAGCATCAGTTCGCGCTCGATATGGGCGCTTTCCGACAGATTGACCAGCTTGACCACTTCGATCAGCTTGTTGAGGTTCTTGGTGATCTGCTCGATCACCTCGTCGTGACCCACCGTGGTCAGGGTCAGGCGCGACAGCGTCGGATCCTCGGTGGGCGCAACGGTGAGGCTTTCGATGTTGTAGTTGCGCTGGGAGAACAGACCGACCACGCGGGACAGTGCGCCCGGCTCGTTTTCCAGCAGCAGGGAAATGATGTGTCGCATCTTAGGTCCGCTCCGTCTTGCTCAGCCACATGTCGCGCATCGCACCGTCTCTGATCTGCATCGGATAGACGTGCTCGCTGTCGTCCACCGCGATGTCGAGGAACACCAGGCGGTTCTTCAGGGCGAAGGCCTCTTCCATCATCGGCCTGAGATCCTTCAGCTGGGTGATGCGCATGCCCACGTGGCCATAGGCTTCGGCCAGCTTGACGAAGTCCGGCAGCGACTCCATGTAGGAGTGCGAGTAACGGCTGTTGTACTGCATGTCCTGCCATTGGCGGACCATGCCGAGGGCGCCGTTGTTCAGGTTGACGATCTTCACCGGCAGGTCGTACTGCAGGCAGGTCGACAGCTCCTGGATGTTCATCTGGATGCTGCCCTCACCGGTGACGCAGGCCACGTCGGCCTCCGGGAAGTTCAGCTTGATGCCCATGGCGGCCGGGAAGCCGAAGCCCATGGTGCCCAGGCCACCGGAGTTGATCCAGCGATTGGGCTTGTTGAACCGGTAGTACTGCGCGGCGAACATCTGGTGCTGGCCGACATCGGAGGTGATGTAGGCATCGCCCTTGGTCACTTCGCACAGGGTCTCGATCACGCTCTGCGGCTTGATGATCGAGCCGTCGCCCTCGTTGTAAGGGAACAGGCGGCCGCTGCCGCGCCATTCATCGATCTGCTTCCACCAGCTGGCGACGGTGTCCTTGTTCGGGGTTTCACCAATGTCCTTGAGGATCGCGACCATCTCGGTCAGCACGCTGTCCACCGGGCCTACGATCGGGATGTCGGCCTTGATGGTCTTGGAGATCGACGCCGGGTCGATGTCGATGTGGATGATCTTGGCGTTCGGGCAGAACTTCGCCGCACCGTTGATCACCCGGTCATCGAAACGCGCGCCGACGGCGAGGATCACGTCGGCATGGTGCATGGCCAGGTTGGCGGTGTAGCTGCCATGCATGCCGAGCATGCCGATGAACTGACGGTCGGTGCCGGGATAGCCGCCCAGACCCATCAGGGTATTGGTCACCGGCAGGTTGAGCATCTGCGCCAGTTCGGTCAGCGGTGCGGAGGCATTGCCCATGATCACGCCGCCACCGGAGTAGAGCACCGGGCGCTTGGCTGCCAGGAGCATCTCGGCGGCCTTGCGGATCTGTCCGGAGTGACCACGCACCGCCGGGCTGTAGGAGCGCAGCTTGACCTTCTTCGGGTAGACGTATTCGAACTTCTGGGTCGGATCGCCCATGTCCTTGGGGATGTCCACCACGACCGGGCCGGGGCGACCGGATTCGGCGAGATAGAACGCCTTCTTCAGCACTTCGGGGATTTCCGAGGGGTGCTTGATGATGAAGCTGTGCTTCACGATCGGGCGGGAGATACCGACCATGTCGGTTTCCTGGAAGGCATCGGTGCCGACCATGGCGCTCGGCACCTGGCCGGAGATCACCACCATCGGGATGGAGTCCATGTAGGCGGTGGCGATGCCGGTGACGGCATTGGTCGCGCCGGGGCCGGAGGTCACCAGCACCACGCCGGCCTTGCCGGTGGCGCGGGCATAGCCGTCGGCCATATGGGTCGCTGCCTGTTCGTGACGCACCAGGATATGGGTCACTTCCGGTTCTTTGAACAGGGCATCGTAAATATGCAGGAGAGCACCACCAGGGTACCCGTAGATGTGCTTAACGCCTTCGTCACGCAGGAAGCGGACGACCATTTCAGCGCCGGATAAAAGCTCCACGTTGTTCACCTCTTGAACGCCAGTATGCCACCCGACAACGGGTAGCCCTAAGTAGGTCTTACTGTCAGCGGACATGCACGACGGTGATCGTGGATTCGGAACATCAGCTTGACGAGTAACGGGGCAGCCCATGGTCTTGCGGGGCTGGCCCTCCCAGCGCGAGGTAACGCGTTGCGGGTGTCACGGTTCGGCGCGGGTAGCGCCTCTTTGCCCCGAGCTGAAGGACGCTTGCGGCGGACTTCACTGCGGAGGAACGCTGGATTGTTCGGCTTCGGACGGAGCAAGTCAAGAGATGTCTGGCCGATTGTTCGATGTTCCGCTGTGACGTAGCGCAGGATGAAGATCGCCGGCTTTTGGTTATAGTAGCCGCCAGCAGTCCTCGAGAAAGGAAACAGCATGCGCCACATGATTCTAACCGGCAGTCTGATGCTCGCCCTGAGCGCAACCGCCGTGGCCGGCCAGGTCTACAAGTGGGTGGATGCGCAGGGCGTGACCCACTTCAGCGCGCAGCCGCCGCAGGGCCAGCAGGCCACGCCCATCAACACACCGGCGCCGCGCCAGGCGCCGGCCGAGCCCGCCCCCAGCGTCGAGGAGTTGCTCGACCCGGAACAGGCGGCGATCGACAAGAAGGTCAAGGAGCAGGTGGCGGCGCAGGAGGCCGAGCGCAAGAAGTATTGCGAAGGCGCTCGCACCAACCTGGCGCAGTTGGAGAACAACCCGCGTCTGCGCGTTGAAGAGGACGGCAAGGTGCGCCGAGTCGACGAGGACGAGCGTCAGCAGCGCATTGCCGATCTGAAGCGGTCCATCGCGGAAAACTGCAAATGACGCCGGGCCCGCGCGCCGCTCAGGGCGTGCGGGTCAGCAGGCGATCGAACTCGCCCAGCAACTCCAGCAGTCGGCGCGCAACGCCCGGTTGCTCGCGATAGACCATCTCAGCCATGGCTTGAATGCCCGACACCGACGGCAGGTCGGCGCCCGTTTCCAGCAACTGCTTCATCCGCGGCAGGAAGATCCACTGCAGCCATTGCTCGAAAGTCAGGCTGTCGACGCAGAACGGCTCCTGGCTGGCCAGGGCCTCGGCACTCGGCGCCTCCGCCTGCCACCAGCCGAGCACGCGCAGCTCGCGCTCGATCAACAGTAACTGCTCAGCCAGTTGGGCGACACGGGCCTCCATCAGAGATTGACCCGCGCGCGCTCGCGCGCCTGCGCGGCGCCGGCCGGATCGCCCTGGCGCTCACGCGCCTGGGCGATCAGATTCCACAGGCCGGCCTGCAGCGTCGGACGCCCGCTGGCGTAGGTCAGGCCGCGCCGGGCGAGCTGCTCGGCCTGGGCCGCATCGCCCTGGGCCAGGCGCACTTCGGCCAGGCGATAGAGCACCTGCGGCTCGCGCGGCGCGATGCGCTGGGCGCGCTCCAGGCTGGATGCCGCGCCGTTCAGGTCGCCACCACCCTGCTGCTGCTGGGCCGTGGTCAGCAGCGCCAGCACCGGGCCGTCCAGCTGTTCGTCGGCGGCCAGGCCGCCACCACTGGGAATGCCGCTGGGCATGCTCGGCGCGGGAGCGTTGAAGTCGCCCTGGCTCGGCGCCGAGGGCTGGCTGGCTGGCGGCGGATCGAAGGTCAGGCCACCGCTGGGGGTAATGGGCTGCGAGTCGGTCGAGAGCGGCGCCGACACGGCCCCCTGCGGCACCATCACCACCACGCCGGAATCCTCTTCGATGCGCTGCGGCGCGGCCTGCGGACTGGCCGGCGGCGCCGAGCCGACACTGCCGGACGACAACGGGGTGCCGGCATCGATGACCGGGATCGAGCCCTGCGGCACCGTAGTGCAACCGCCCAGCGCCGTTGTTGCCAGCATCGCGGCAAGCCACTTCTTGTTCACATGCAACCCTCTTCAGAAAACACTGGGGCAGTCCACCCCTTCAGTTCAGCCAGCCGCGCACCCAGTCCATCACCGATTCGACCGGCGCCTGGATGCCGCAGGTTGGTCCAGGGGGCGGCTCGCTGCCGCGAATATAAGGCATCTGCACTGCATTCGGGCAGTCCGAAGCGGAACCCTGGCCGCTGTAGCGGTCGACCCAGGCCTGGGTGACGTTGTCTGGCATCGGCATCTCCAGCGGCAGCGGGTCGGCCTTGCGCATGAAGCTGGTCCACACCTGCAGGGCACCGGTGGCGCCGGTCAGCGGGGTCGGACCGTTGTCGTCGCGGCCGAGCCAGACCACCGCGAGCAGGTCCTGGCTGAAACCGGCGAACCAACTGTCACGCGAGTCGTTGCTGGTGCCGGTCTTGCCGGCCAGGTTCAGCGAGCTGGGCAATTGGCCGTACACCGAGCGTCCGGTGCCCTCGCGCATGGTGCGCTGCATGGCGTTCTGTACCAGGTAGATGGCGCCCGGATCGAAGCGTTGCTGGATCTGGAACGGGTAGCGCCCGAGCGGTTCGCCGTCGGCGGTAAGCACGCTGCGAATGCCGCGCAACGGGGTGTTGAAGCCGCCATTGGCCAGGGTCTGGTACATGTCCGCCACTTCCATCGGGGTCAGGGCGCCTGCGCCGAGCAGCATCGAAGGGTAGGCCGGCCATTGGCGGTTCACCCCCAGCCGCTCGAGGGTCTTGAGCACGTTGGGCACGCCGATTTCCAGGCCGAGCTTGGCGGTGGACAGGTTGTAGGACTGCGCCAGGCCCTGATAGAGGTAGATGGTGCCGTGCGCCTTGCGGTCGTAGTTCTGCGGCGTCCACACCTGGCCGTCCTGGCCCTTGATGGAGAACGGCTCGTCCTGCAGCCAGCTGGTCAGGGTGTACTGGCTGGGGCGCTCCAGCGCCGAAAGATAGATCGCCGGCTTGATCAGCGAGCCGATCGGCCGCAGGGCGTCCAGCGCACGATTGAAACCGGCGAAGCGCGGCTGGCGGCTGCCGATCACGGCCTGCACCTCGCCGGTCTCCGGGTTGGTCACCACCATGCTGGCCTGCACTTGATCGACGCCCTTGCGCCCGGCCAGGCGCTTGAGGGTTTCGGCCAGCGCCTCCTCGGCCTTGAGCTGGAGAATCGGATCGAAGCTGGTGAAGATGCGCAGGCCTTCCTCGGTGAGATCTTCCTCGCGGTAGTCTTCACGCAGCTGGCGCTTGACCAGGTCGAGGAAGGCCGGGAAGGTGCTGTCGGCCATGCTGCCGCGACTGGTCACGCCCAGGGGTTTCTGCTTGGCGGCGGCGGCCTCCTCGGGGCTGATCGAGCCCTGCTCGGCGAGCAGTTCGAGCACCAGGTTGCGCCGTTCCAGGGCGCGTTCCGGGTTACGCCGCGGGTTGTAGAAGGTCGGTCCCTTGACCATGCCGACCAGCAGCGCGACCTGCTCCAGCTTCAGCTCGGCGAGCGGCTGGCTGAAGAAGTACTGGCTGGCCAGGCCGAAACCGTGTACCGCGCGCTGGCCATCCTGGCCGAGGAACACCTCGTTCATGTAGGCCTCGAGGATCTCGCGCTTGTCGTAGTGCAGCTCCAGCAGCACCGCCATCATCGCTTCGGTGGCCTTGCGTGCCAGGGTGCGCTCGTTGGTCAGGTAGAAGTTCTTCACCAACTGCTGGGTCAGGGTGCTGCCGCCCTGTACCAGGCGCCCCGAGGTGGCGTTGATCCACAGCGCGCGAACGATGCCCTTGGGGGAAACGCCGAAATGGTCGAAGTAGTCGCGATCCTCGACCGCCACCAGCGCATCGATCAGATAGGCCGGCACCTGGTCCAGCTTGATCAGGATGCGGTCCTCCTGGTGCGCCGGGTACAGCCCGCCGATCAGCAGCGGCTCCAGCCGCGCCACCGCCAGGTTGCTGCCATCGGCCTGGGTCAGGCCCGCCACGTAGTCGCCGGAGAAGCGCACGCGCACTCGCTGCGAGGGTTCGACACCCTCGTAGAACTGGAAGCCACGGCTATGCAGCTCGATGCTGCTACCGGCCACCGACACCGCGCCCGGGCCGTTGGCCACGCTTTCGCGGCGGTAGCCGAGGGCGTCGAGCTCGCGCAGGAAGTCGTCCTTGGCCAGCTTCTGGCCGACGAACAGCTCCAGCGGCCGCGCATAGACCTTGGCCGGCACGGTCCAGCGCTTGCCGGAGAATTTCTCCTGCACCACGGCGTCGAGGTAGACGGCGAAACCGGCGAGGATCACCAGGCCGACCAGACCCAGCTTGAAGCCCCAGGCGAGCCAGGGACGCAGACCGGAGGAACGGGATTTCTTGCTTGAGCGGGGGGAGCGTTTACGAGTCATGGCGGGATTATACGCACTTTAGATTGGGGCCAGCAGCGCCGCCCGATGGTTTGCAGAGCAGCTCACAGCGGCCATAATGCCGACCTCGAACAGCGTCTAGAACAAGGATCGACCGTGAGCCAAGCCCTGATTGCCGCACTGCAGAACCCGGCCCTGTATCCGCATCCTGTGGAAGGATTTCAGCTGGTTGAGACTCATATTTCCTGGGTTTTGCTCACGGGTCCCTACGCCTACAAGATCAAGAAACCGGTGAACTTCGGGTTCCTCGACTTCACCGGGCTCGAGGCTCGCAAACACTTCTGCGAGGAAGAGTTGCGCCTGAACCAGCGTCTGACCGACGACCTGTACCTCGAGGTCGTGGCCATCTGCGGCAGCGCCGAGGCGCCGGTGCTGGGCGGCGACACGCCGGCCATCGAGTACGCCCTGAAGATGCGGCAGTTTCCCCAGGAACAGCTGCTCAGCGCCGTGCAGGCCCGCGGCGAGCTGGGCGATGCGCACATCGACGCCCTCGCCGAGCAGATCGCCGCGTTCCATCTGAACGCTCCACGAGTTCCCCAGGATCATCCGCTCGGCAGTGCCGAGGCGGTGATGGCGCCGGTGCGGCAGAACTTCGAGCAGATCCGTCCGCTGCTCGGCGACAAGGCCGATCTGCAGCAGCTCGATGCCCTCGAAGCCTGGGCGCAGTCCAGCTTCGAGCGACTCGAGCCGCTTCTGACCGAGCGCAAGGCACAAGGTTTCATTCGCGAGTGTCACGGCGACATCCACTTGGGCAACATTGCGCAGATCGACGGCCGGGTGGTGGTGTTCGATTGCATCGAATTCAACGAACCCTTCCGCCTGATCGACATCGCCTCGGACGCCGCCTTCCTGGCGATGGACCTGGAAGATCGCGGCCTGAAGTGCCTGTCGCGGCGTTTCGTCAGCGCCTGGCTGGAACACACCGGCGACTATGCCGCGCTGCAGCTGCTGAATTTCTACAAGGCCTATCGCGCCATGGTCCGCGGCAAGGTCGCGCTGTTCCGGTTGGGCCAGGAACAGGACTCGGTGCAGCGCGCGGTGATCCTGCGCCAGTACCGCGCCTATGCGGCGCTGGCGGAAAGCTACAGCGCGATTCCCTCGCCCTTCCTGGCCATCACCCATGGTGTCTCGGCCGTCGGCAAGAGCCACGTGGCGCTGCGCCTGGTCGAGGCGCTGGGCACCATTCGCCTGCGCTCCGACGTCGAGCGTAAGCGCCTGTTCGGCGAGCAGGGCGCGGTCCAGCGAGGCCAGTTGGCGGAAGGCATCTACAGCGCCGAGGCCAGCGCCGCCACCTACCAGCGCCTGCATCAGCTCGCCCAGCAAGCCCTGCAGGCCGGCTTCCCGGTGGTGATCGACGCCACTTACCTCAAGGCCTCCCAGCGCCAGGCCGCCAGTGCCGTCGCCGAGCAGACCGGCGCGCCGTTCCTGATTCTCGACTGCCAGGCGCCGGATGCCGTGATCGCCGGCTGGTTGGAGCAGCGCCAGAGCGAGGGGCGCGATCCTTCCGACGCCACGCTCGAGGTGATCCATGCGCAGCAGGCCTCGCGCGAGGCGCTCGATGCCGACGAGCTGGCCCACAGCAAGCGCGTCGACACCCACGACGGCGCCAGCCTGGATAACCTGGTGGAAAGCATTCGCCAGCGCCTGCCGGGGCTCTGACACCTCACCACGGATCGGCCCGCCGCGCCGGGCAAAGCACGGCGTGGCTTCTATACTGCCGGTGAACCCGTCACCGGTAGCCACCATGAGCCAACCACGCCAGCTCGACCGCCCGCTCTATCGCCTGCTGCGCAACGACGACATCGCCGCCTTCAACGCGCAGAAACCCAAGGAAGGCGCAGTCGATCTGTGCGGTGGCGACTTCCGCGGGCTCGATCTGCGCAACCTGGACGCCGCCGGGGTGATCTTCACCGACGCCTACTTCCGTGGCGCCGATCTGCGCGGGCTCGACCTGCGTCAGGCACGGCTGGAAGGCGCCAGCCTGGCTCATGCGCAGATCTCCGGCGCCTACTTTCCCGTCGAACTCACCGCGGACGAGATTCTCATGTCGGTGAATTTCGGCACTCGCCTGCGCTATCGCAGCAAGTGACATGAGCGACATCGCCCGCCTGTTCGGCGCTCGCGCCGAGGCCTACGCGAGCTTTCGCCCGGCCTATCCGTCCGCGCTGTTCGACTGGCTGGCCGCGCACAGCCCGGGACGGCAAGTGGCGCTGGACATCGCCTGCGGCAACGGCCAGGCCAGCCATCCGCTGCTGCGTCATTTCGACCGGGTCCTGGCCAGCGACGCCAGCGTCGAGCAGCTCGCCCGGAGCCAGCCGGCCGCCGGCCTGCATCTGCTGGCGGCCGAGGCGCGCAGGCAGCCGTTGGCCGACGCCCGCGTCGACCTCATCGTGGTCGCCCAGGCCCTGCACTGGTTCGCCGACGCCGCCTTCTTCGCCGAGGTCGCGCGCCTGATGCGCCCGGGCGGATTGTTCTGCGCCTGGTGCTACAGCCTGATGACCATCGACGAACGGCTCGATCCATTGATCGAACGCTTCTACCGAACCACCCTGGCCGGCTGCTGGCCCGCCGGGCGCAGCAGCGTCGACGCCGGCTACACCGACATCCAGGTCCCCTTCAGGCGGGTGCCGGTACCGACCTTCACCCTGTCGGTGCAGTGGCGGCTGCCCCAGCTGCTCGGTTACCTGCGCACCTGGTCGGCCGTGCAGCGCTGGCAGCAGCACCATGGCCGCGATCCGGTAGCCGAGCTGACGCCAGCGCTACGCGACGCCTGGGGCGACGACGGCGCGCTGCGCAGTATCGATTGGCCGCTACACTTTCTGGCTGGAACGCCTATGCCAGACGCTACCCTCACGCGCCGCACGGAGGCTCGATGAACGACGAACTGCAGGATCTGAAGAACCTTGGCAAGACCTCTGCGCAATGGTTGCATGCCGTGGGCATCCATAGCGCCAACGATCTGCGCCGCTACGGTGCCGTCGGTGCCTATCGCGCGGTGCGCGCCAGAGGCTTTCGCGCCTCCAAGGTGTTGCTCTACGCCATCGAGGGCGCCCTGCTCGACATCCACTGGAGCGAACTGCCGCCGGCGCACAAGGCCGAACTCAACGGCCGCCTGAACGAGGTCCAGGCCTACAACAAGAGCTAGCTCACAACGCCCGCGCGTGAGGATTTACGCCACAGGCGCCACAGCCTATTGTTTCAGGGACTTTCGTGTGGTCAGCCAGCCCAGCCAGTTCAAGGAATTACGGTTATGTATTTACTCGGGGAGCAACCGGCCTATGCCGATCAGTTGATCAACCGCCTGCAGCGCATCCCCACCCAGCTTTTGGAAGGGCTACAACCCGTCGCAGAGCCGTTGCTCCTGGAGCGGGTCGAGGATCTGGCCCAGCTGCTGCCTGGCAATCAGCTGTTCATCATCGGCAATGGCCTGCTGCATGCGGTGGTCGACGAGCGTCCGCTGTTCTACCTGCAGGAAGGCGACCTGGTCGGTCTGCGCCAGGGCATCGACCTGCCCAGCTGCCGCTACAGCAGCGACGAACCCATCAGCCTGATTCCTTATTCGCGCGGCGAAGTGTTCAAGCACATCTATGCCAGCGAGGAGCGCCAGGAGCAGTTCATCCATTACCTGATCGGCCACACCGCGCTGCTCTCGGACGCCCTGGCACGCCTGAAGCAGCCGGAGATACGCCCGGCCACCGGCTTCCAGCATTTCGCCGCGGGCGAAGAACTGATCCATCAGGGCGATGAAGCCGATCACGTGTTCATCATCATCGAAGGCCACGCCGAGGCCTATGTCGACGGGCAGAAGGTCGGCGACGTGCAGAAGGACGAGATCTTCGGCGCCATGGCCGTATTCACTCGCGAGAAGCGCAGCGCCACGGTGGTGGCCAGCGAGCCCTGCACCGTGATGGTGATTCCCAAGGAACAGTTCCTCAGCCTGATGCAGAGCAATCCACGCATCGCCCACAGCCTGATCGAGAGCATGGCGCGGCGCATCGATCTACTCAACAAGGAAGTCACCCAGTTGCGCCTGCCGACCGATCGCTGAGTTCGGCGGCGTGGCGGCGACCCCGGCTAACTGCCGGGGTCTTGCGTTTCAGGGCTCCGATAGATCCCGCCGAGCAAAAGTTTCATCAAAAGGTGTTGACGATGAAATGAGAATTGTTATTATTACGCCAGCTGATCGCGAGATCGGTCGATAAGCTAAAGAGTCCATGCAGTCGGTCTCTTCAGGTTATCTCCTCATCAGGCTAATCACGGTTATTGACCCGGCACTTGCCGGGTCTTTTTTTGGCCGAGCCTGCCCTCCCTGGCAGTCCCGAGGGGCGCCGCATGCAGTGACCGAGCGCTTCGCCCGGACCTTTTCGACTGCGCGGCGGTGCTCAGACCAAAGCGCGGGCGATGATCTCCTTCATGATCTCGTTGGTGCCGGCATAGATGCGTTGCACCCGCGCGTCGGCCCAGGCGCGCGCCACCGGGTACTCCCACATGAAGCCGTAGCCGCCGTGCAGCTGCACGCATTCGTCGAGCACCTTGCACTGCAGGTCGGTGCCCCAGTACTTGAGCATCGCCGCCGTCGGCACGTCGAGCTTGCCGGCCAGATGCAGCTCCAGGCAGCGGTCGACGAACACCCGGCCGACCTGGATCTCGGTGGCCATCTCGGCCAGCTTGAAGCGGGTGTTCTGGAAGTCCGCCACCGCCTTGCCGAAGGCCTTGCGCTCGCGGGTGTAGTCCAGCGTCCAGTGCAGAGCCGCCTCGGCCGAGGCCAGGGCGCCGACGCCCACGGTCAGGCGCTCCTGCGGCAGCTCCTGCATCAGGTACGCGAAGCCCATGCCGGCCTGGCCGAGCAGGTTCTCCTTCGGCACCCGCACGTCCTGGAAGAACAGCTCGGAGGTGTCCTGCGCCTTCATGCCGACCTTCTCCAGGCGCTTGCCCTTGGAGAAGCCCGGCGTGTTCGCCTCGACCAGGAACAGGCTGGTGCCCTTGGCGCCGGCCTTGGGATCGGTCTTGGCCACCACTATCACCAGGTCGGCCAGCCAGCCGTTGGTGATGAAGGTCTTCGAGCCGTTGATCACGTACTCGTCGCCGTCGAGCACGGCGGTGGTCTTCACCCCCTGCAGGTCGGAGCCGGCGCCCGGCTCGGTCATGGCGATGGCGCTGACCAGCTCGCCGCTCACCAGCTTGGGCAGGTAGTGCCGTTTCTGCGCCTCGCTGCCGTAATGCAGGATGTAGGGCGCGACGATGTCCGAGTGCAGGGAGAAGCCGATGCCGGTCAGGCCCAGGCGACCTATTTCCTCGATCACCACGGCGCTGTAGAGGAAGTCAGCCGCCATGCCGCCGTACTCCTCGGGAATGTGCGAGCAGAGCATGCCGGCCTCGCCGGCCTTGTTCCACAGCGCACGGTCGACATGGCCGTCCTTCTCCCACTGCGCATGGAAGGGCACGGCTTCCTGCTCGAGGAACTTGCGCACGCTGTCGCGGAACAGTTCATGGTCGGAGCTGAAAATCGTTCTGGGGATCATGGCGGCACCTGAATGCTGAATGGAGAGGAAAGGGCGGTCTCGACTTTAACCAAGCAAACGCTTGGTCGCACTGGACACAAGCGCCAAATAGGGAGACGATCCAGCCGCCCAGTGGCCACTTAGCCTTGATAAGAACAACGCCCATGGTTAATCAGCACTCTAGTCCCTTACGCCGCGTCAGCATCCTCGCCACCGACGGTGTGTTCGCCTCCACCCTGATGCAGGCCAGGGATTTCTTCCACATGGCCGGCATCCGTTACGCCAGGCAGCAGGGGCTCGGCGATGAACCGCCGTTCGAGATCCATCTGGTCAGCCCCGACGGCCTGCCGGTGAACAGCTTCAGCAAGGTCCAGGTGCCGGTCGACGGCGGCCTGGAGATTTGCGATGTGATCATCCTGCCGGCCTTCTGGGGCGACTTCGATGCGCTCAGCCGCCGTTATCCTCAGGTACTGGACTGGCTCAGGTGCCGGCACGCGGCCGGCACGGCGATCTGCGGCGAGGCCAGCGGGGTGTTCTGGATGGCCGAGGCCGGTCTGCTCGACGGCAAGGAGGCGACCACCTACTGGCGCTTTTTCCGCGAGTTCGCCGAACGCTTCCCCAGGGTGCTGCTGAACCAGGACAAGCACCTGTCCGATGCCGACAACCTGTACTGCGCCGGTGGCGTGACCTCGGCCTGCGACCTCTATATCTACCTGATCGAGCGCTACTGCGGCGCCGGCGTGGCCCAGGGCGTGGCCCGCGACATCCTCTACGAGGTGCAGCGCAGCTACACCCCGGGGCGCATCGGCTTCGGCGGACAGAAGCTGCACCAGGACGTCACCGTGCTGCAGATCCAGCACTGGCTGGAGGAGCACTACGCCGACAAGTTCCGCTTCGAGGACGTGGCGCGCGAGCACGGCATGAGCATCCGCAACTTCATGCGCCGGTTCCAAGCGGCCACGGGCGACAAGCCGCTGCACTACCTGCAACGGCTGCGCATCGAGACCGCCAAGAGCCTGCTGTCCTCCACGCGCAAGAGCATCAAGACCATCAGCTACGAGGTCGGCTACGACGACGCCAGCTTCTTCGCCCGCCTGTTCCGCCAGCACACCGAGCTGTCGCCGAATCAGTACCGCCGCCAGTTCCAGCACAAGGACAGCCACTGAAGTGCCACCCACCCTTGGTTAGGTTGGCCGCGGGTGGCGGCGGCCTATGATCGGGACACTGATAACAACAACAGGTCCATCGCCATGCGTCGCACCCTTATCGCCCTGCTCGCCGCCTGCAGTCTGACCGCCGTGGCGGACGACAACTGGAAATCCTTCCCCCTCGACCAGAGCGCCTACGACTACAGCGGCGACAAGCTGCGCCAGGCCTGGCCGCAGCTGACCCGCGGCTTCGGCGACTATCCCTTCCCCGACGCCGAGTGGGTGGTGAGCATGGCCAGCCGCCATCCGCAGGCGCTGGAGAAGACCGTCGGCGCCGCTACCGGCTTCACCGGCAAGCCGCAAGAGGCCGAGGTCTATGCGCAGAAACTGCAGGATGTCTGGCGTCTGATGTTTCGCGGCGACTTCGCCGAAGCGAAGCGACAGGGGCTGGCCCTCGGGGTCGGTGGCCAGGTTCCGGCGCTGTTCGCCCAGGTGATCTACGCCATGTTCCTGGTGCCGGAGCAGGCGGAAAAGCATCGTCTGCTGGAAGAGGTGATCGCCTATACCGACGAAGCCGGCGAACTGGTGCAGGCCGATACCGTCGCCCAGTTCGGCCGGACCTACGCCAAGGCGCGTCTCGGCGAGGAGCTGTCGGTGCCGGTGGTACTCAAGCGCGGCTACACCACGCAGATCCCCGACGAACTCGACGCGCTGCTGGCCAGGCAGCCGCAGCAGCCCTACGCCCTGGCGCTGTATGGCGGCTACGAGGCCGGGGTGATCCGCAAGGTCGGCAAGCTGGTCGGCAAGATGACCTACGGGGTCAGCGCCGACAACATGGAAGGCTACTTCAAGCGCAGCTTCCAGGCGCGCGACGATCTGCCGATCGGCCATTACGAGTACGCCAACGCGCTGACCTACGTGTACGGCGACGATCAGGAGGACAAGGTGCTCGAGCACCTCGAGCGCGCCGTGGCGATCAAGCCGATCAGCGCCGTGGAGGCGCTGGAAGTGGCGCATGCGCAGAAGATGCTCGCCCAGTATCGGCAGAAGCTGGCGAACTAAATACCGTAGGTGCGCCGTGCGCACCAGAAGCCTGTGCCTCCGTTAGCAAGGCTCTGGCGACTCCGGAGGCCTTCCTGTTTGTCGGGGTGCGCGGCGCACCCTGCGTCCACCGCGCACAGCACTGAGGCAAGAAAAAGGCGACCTCTCGGGTCGCCTTTGCATGCCTCGGTAGCTGTCAGGGCTTGTGCGGCCGCGACAGGAACTCGTGCGACTGCATCTCCAGCAACCGGCTCAAGGTGCGCTGGAACTCGAAACTCAGACGGCCGCCGGTGTACAGGTCTTTCAACTCCACCTCGGCGGAGATGATCAGCTTGACGTTGCGGTCGTAGAACTCGTCCACCAGGTTGATGAATCGCCGCGCCATGTCGTCCTTGGCCACGCTCATCTGCTCGACGTTGGCCAGGATCACCGCATGGAAGATCTTGCCCAGCTCGATGTAGTCGTTCTGGCTGCGCGGGCCGTCGCACAGCTCGCGGAACTCGAACCAGGCCACGTCGTCGCCGACCTTGCGCGCGACGATCGGGCGGTTCTCGATCATTAGCGCCTCGTTCTCCTGCACCGAGCAATGCTCCGGCAACAGGCTCCTGAAGCTCTTGTCCAGGCTGACCTCGGCCTCGGCATCCAGCGGCCAGTGGAACAGCTCGGCCTGCTCCAGGGCGCGCAGACGGTAGTCGACGCCGCTGTCGACGTTGACGATGTCGGTGTGCTGCTTGAGCAAGGCGATCGCCGGCAGGAAGCGAGCGCGCTGCAGGCCGTCCCTGTACAGCCCGTCCGGCACTATGTTGGAGGTGGCCACCAGCGACACGCCGTTCTTGAACAGCTCCTCCAGCAGGGTGGCGAGGATCATCGCATCGGTGATGTCGCTGACGAAGAACTCGTCGAAGCAGATCACCCGCGCCTCGTCGGCGAAGCGCTTGCCGATGATGGTTAGCGGGTTCTTCTCGCCCTTGAGGGTGCGCATCTCCTCGTGCACGCGCTTCATGAAGCGGTGGAAGTGGGTGCGCATCTTCTGCTCAAACGGCAGCGCGTCGAAGAAGGTATCGACCAGGTAGGTCTTGCCGCGCCCTACGCCGCCCCAGAAATAGATGCCCTTGACCGGCCCCTGCGGCTTCTTGCCGAACAGCTTGCCGAGCAGGCCGTTCTTGCCCTGCTCGGCGGCGACCAGCTCGTCGTACAGCCGCTGCAGGTGGCGCACGGCGTTTTCCTGGGCCGCATCATGGAAGAAGTCGGGCCGCTTGAGATCGGCCTGATAGCGCTCGAGAGGAGTCATGATTCGTTAGCCGGGCAAGTAAAAACGGGGGCGTCACTTTAGCGACGCCCCCGTGGATTGGCAATCGGCGCAAGCCAGACCAATGGCTGGCACGCTCTGCGCCCTCTCCCATTTATGGGGGAGGGGAGCACAGCCCCGTCATTCCTGCGGTGCCAATGCCTCGCGTAGACGGGCGATGGCGGCGTCCAGCGCCGCGGCATCGGCGAACGCGGGGCTGCTGGCCACGCATTCGTCATCCAGCCAGACACCGAAGCCCTGCCCTTCGGCGCGCACATCCAATGGTTCACCGGACTGCAGGCGCTTATTGACCATGCCGGCCGACTTGCCGTCGGCGAAGGATTTCGACAGCAAGAGCTGCTCGCCGGCGGCATCGAGCAGGCGGAAGCGGAAGCTGCCGTCATCGTCGCGGAAGCTGACGAAGCGCGCGCTCTTGGCCGCCTTTTTCTTCTCGCCGCCGCTCACCTGGACCTGCTCGCGGAACGAGCGCAGGCCGACCGCCTCCCGCAGCTCGCCGAGGAACGGCGTGGCAATCCTGCGCGCCTTGGCGGCGCCGGCCAGGAGGATGTCCTCCAGGTCGGCCGGCCTGGCGATCAGCGTGTTGTAACGCTCGCGCGCCTCGCCCAGCTCGTTATCCAGCAGTTGGTACAGGCGATTCTTCGCCTCGCCCCAGGCCAGGCCGGATTCCAGTTCGGCGCGGAACTCGGCCTGCTGCAGCGGCGTGGCGAAGGCCTGGTACAGGGTGAACAGGTGCGAGCCGCCGGCATCCTTGGGTTCGCCCGGCAGCCTGGAGTCGGTGACGATGCGCGCCACGGCATCCTTGAGCTGCCTGGCGCTGCCGAACAGCGGGATGGTGTTGTCGTAGCTCTTGCTCATCTTGCGCCCGTCGAGGCCGGGCAGGGTGGCCACGTCTTCCTCGATCACCGCCTCGGGCAGGGTGAACAGATCCTTGCCCTTGCCGAACAGGTGGTTGAAGCGCTGGCCGATGTCGCGCGCCATCTCCACGTGCTGGATCTGGTCGCGACCGACCGGCACCTTCTGCGCATTGAACATCAGGATGTCCGCCGCCATCAGCACCGGGTAGCTGAACAGGCCCATGGTGATGCCGGCGTCCGGGTCTTCGCCGGCCTCGACGTTCTTGTCCACCGAGGCCTTGTAGGCGTGGGCGCGGTTGAGCAGGCCCTTGCCGGCGACGCAGGTGAGCAGCCAGCACAGCTCGGGAATCTCGGGGATGTCGGATTGGCGGTAGAAGGTCGCCTTGTCGGTGTCCAGGCCCAGCGCCAGCCAGGTGGCGGCGATCTCCAGGCGCGAGCGCTGGATGCGTGCCGGGTCGTCGCATTTGATCAGCGCATGGTAGTCGGCGAGGAAATAGAAGGAATCGGCCTCCGCGGCGCGGCTGGCGACAATGGCCGGGCGGATGGCGCCGGCATAGTTGCCCAGGTGCGGGGTGCCGGTGGTGGTGATGCCGGTGAGGATACGGGTGGTCATGGGCTTCGCTTGTCGTGCAGCTGGTTCAGAGACGCGGCAACAGCAGATCCTTCAGATCCGTCAGCTTGCCGTGAAAGAAGTGGCCGCATTCTGCCACTTTCAGCAGCTCATGGGCACGTCCGAGGTTCGCCGACCAGTCGTAGACCGCCTGTGCTTCGATCACCTCATCGGCCTCCGGCTGGATCAGCACCAGCGGGCATGTGGCCGCCGGCGGATTGTCGGCGGTCAGTCGGTGTACCGCCGGCGCCACCATAAACAGCTTGTCCAACGCGACGCCCTGGCGCTCCAGGCGCGCGCCCAGCGCGGCGGCGACGAAGCCGCCGAAGGAGAAGCCGAGCAGGGTGATGGGCAGATCCGGGTAGCGTTCGCGCAGCCAGGTGGCCACCGCCTCGGCGTCGTCCACCTCGCCGCTGCCCATGTCATGGCTGCCGGCGCTGGCGCCGACACCGCGATAGTTGAAGCGCAGGGTGTGATAGCCGCGGTCGCGTGCGGTGCGCTGCAGGGTGGAGACCACCTTGTTGAGCATGGTGCCACCCTGTACCGGGTTGGGGTGGCAGACCAGCGCCACGCCACGGGCTTCGGGCACCTCGAGCAGGAGGGCTTCGAGCTGGCCGGCCGGGCCAGGGATAAGGACGGGTGTTTCGCGGTTGAGCAACAGAGAACTCCGTGACCCCGATCCGGGTCGACTCGTCTAGCAAACTGCCTGCGCGGCACAGCAAAGCCGTATACAGCGCAGGTTCGAGCCGCTAACGTAAAGCAAAGCCGTTTTGAGAGGAAGGACTCGTGGAACAGACCCTTACAGCCTGGTTGATACCCGCCCTGACCCTGGTGGTCGGCATTGCCGTCGGCTTCCTGATCGCCCGCCTGGCACCTAGTGCCGCGCCGAGCCGTACCCAGCGGCAGTTGGATGAAATGCAGGCACGTTTCGAGGCCTACCAGAACGAAGTGGTCACCCACTTCAACACCACCGCCAGCCTGGTGAAGAAACTCACCCAGAGCTACCAGGACGTGCAGGAGCACCTGTCCGACGGCGCCAACCGCCTGACCCTTGACGAGCTGACCCGTCAGCGCCTGCTGGCCGCGCTGAGCGACAGCGAGGGCGGCGAGAAGCGCGAGCGCCTGACCCCGCCGAAAAAC
Organism: Pseudomonas sp. SP16.1; assembly: GCF_052682975.1. Classification (NCBI taxonomy): domain Bacteria; kingdom Pseudomonadati; phylum Pseudomonadota; class Gammaproteobacteria; order Pseudomonadales; family Pseudomonadaceae; genus Pseudomonas; species Pseudomonas sp. SP16.1. Next base: position 3,725,353 of record NZ_JBQYFZ010000001.1, on the reverse strand, counting down.
TACGAGATGCCCAAGGACTATGCACCGAAAAGCGACGGCCCGGGCATGCTCGACGAGAGCTACGGGCTGAAGAAATAACCTGCCCACCAGAACATGCAGCCGCGCGATTCAGGCTGGGTGAAACGCACTGACGGCAGGCTAGGCCAACGCCCCGACTGGTTCGGGGCGTTGGCGTTCTGGGATCATGGAAACGAGAGCGGGATTTAGCCCGTCAGTTCGCTCGAGCGACGGACGCCGAGCACATTGATGGCTCGCTTCGGGTGGTAGGCATTGGCCGCCAAGACCATTTCCGTACGTGTGCCCCGCAACTGGCGGAGCAGGAAGCGGCCATTGCCCGGGAACCCCTGTTCGGCGATGGACTGACGCCTGAGCATATCCGCGGATGTGCCTGCATCCGCCGCTGCATGCGCTCGAACGCCGCCTCATGGGGGTGTCGAGCCACCTGCCGGCGTTTGGCCTTGGTGCTGCGCGGCTTCGATTGACCGGCGGAGCAGGGGCGAGGCTTGAATATCAGCCAGCCCGCGCCGGAGCTGGACAAGCCTCGCGTTGTCCGCCCTACTGAACAGCCGGACTGACCATCAGTAGAAGGAAGCGCTTCGATGACCGAGCCGTTTATGCTGGATCTGCACAGCTATCTCCGGCGCCTGGGCTACTCCTCGGCACCCCCGGCGACCCTGGAAACCCTGCGCGAACTGCAACTGCGGCACACCGCCGAATTCCCCTTCGAGACCCTGGCGACCCTGCTGCGCACGCCGGTGCAGGTCGAGCCCGCCGCGATCCAGGACAAGCTGCTGCGCCAGGGGCGTGGCGGCTACTGCTTCGAGCTCAACCGGCTGTTTCTGCTGCTGTTGCAGGCGCTTGGCTTCGAGGCGCGCGGCCTGACCGGACGTGTGCTGATGGGCGGGCCGGAGGATGCGCTGCCGGCCCGCACTCATATGCTGGTGCTGGTGACCCTCGATGGCGTGCGCCATATCGCCGACGTCGGCTTCGGCGGCATGGTGCCGACCGCGCCGCTGTTGCTGGACAGCGAGGCGCAGCAGGCCACGCCGCATGAGCCGTATCGGCTTACTCTGGTTGACGGCAGCTACACCCTGCGCGCGCTGGTGGCCGGCAGCTGGCGGGCGATGTATGTGTTCGACCTGCAAGTGGTGGCGGATATCGATTACGTCGTCGGCAACTGGTACGTATGCACCCATCCGGATTCGCCGTTCCTCGGCCAACTGATTGCCGCCCGCACCGGACCCGGCCTGCGCAAGACGCTGAACAATGGCAGCTTCGCCATTCACCGCCTGGGCCAGGACAGCGAGCGGGTACAACTGCAGAGTGTCGATGCGGTGCTGGAAGTGTTGCGCGATGAGTTCGGCATTCGGCTGCCGGAGCATCCCGAGTTGCGCGGGATTATCGAGGGGTTGATTGCGGGGGCGTGAGGGTAAGCCTGCTGGTTGCGCCACCTTTTGTGGGAGAGGCCTTAGCCGCGACATTGTGAGCTGTCGCTATTCGTTCCCCTCTCCCGCTTGCGGGAGAAGGGTAGGGGAGAGCGCTTTATGTTTTCTTGCATTATTGGTTGGCCCTGGTAGCGTGGCGAGTAGCAAGTTCCTTAAGGGCAGCCGAGATGCGGACTTGCAGGGCTGCCTGCATTTGGACGGGGCGCTTGTGGAACAGGTAGTGGACCTTGGGATTGATCACGTAGGCCTGGCCATTGACCGGCTTTTTCGTGGTTTTCACGTACCAGCCAGGTAATGCCACGACTGGAACTACGCTTACCGCTTCGCCCACCTTGCCGTGCAACCATTTCGCCGGCCACCGCCTGTGCCTGCTGCACGGGTAGGTGCTCGCTTGCGCCGCCCGCAAAGCGGATAGACCGTCCATCGTACTCGGCCTGTGCGCTTTCCTTGCCTTTGAGTGACAAGCGCTTGGAGCGATATTTGGTTTCGATGGCGTACACGCCGGTGTGGCCGACCAGCACGTGGTCGATATTTCCTCGTTTCATCGGCAGGTCGTGGAACACTTGCCAGCCCTCGGCCAGCAAAGGTGCCAGCAATTGCGCGGTGGCCAGTTCGCCTTCCAGTCCACGTTTGGTCGTGGTGATCGTGTGCAGGATGCGCAGCGTTCTCCGGAAAGCCCAGCTAACGCCGCCTAGCACCAGCACGATGGAGAAAACAGCGGTGAAACTGAAACGAACCCGTTCGGGAGCCACCCAGCTACTGAGTAGGGTCAGCAGGCCCACGGCCGGAAACAGGATCGAGGCGGCGAATGCCGCGCAGAGCTCGAAGATGCTGTCGCGCAGGTGTTCGTTGAGCGTTTCGCCGGGCAGCCTCTGCAAGTCATCGACCAGGGGACTCTTGCGATCCTCCCGTTCCAGTCGTTTGAGGTAGAAGAAGATACCGGCGCATGGCGCCAGCATGCAGAGCGAGGGTAGCAGGATGAACAGCCAACTTGGCATCGGGTGTCCTTGGGGGTTGCAGTAGGGACCGGGTGTAGGTGTTCCTGGAGAACAACATTGGGCAGCGGTTGTGCCTGCTTTGGTTGCCGGATTGCAATTGCGTGCATAAAGCAAGAAGCCCGGAAATCCGTAGGGCGGACAACGCGAAGCTTGTCCACCACTTCACTGTTTCGCTGTGGCCTTTAGATTCCGCACATACAACGCCTCACCACCCGTCGCACTGCTGCCCCGCACCTGCAACTCAAACCGCTTCGGATGCCCCTTGATCAAATCGCTGAGCTTCTTGAAGCCATATAGCCGGGCATCGAATGCCGGACGCAATTTGCTGATATTCGAGCCGAGTGCGCCGAGCTGAATCCAGCCGTCCTCGTCGTTGCTGTCATCGATGATCTTGGCGATAAAGTCCACCGGCACCTTCTGCGTCTTCGGCTTGGCGGGCGTCTTGGCCGCTTCGGCGGCTGTTGCTTCGCCAGCGACGGCTTTGGTCTTGTCGCCGTTGCTGGGCGGTTCTTCCGTTGCCTCGGCCGCGTCGGCACGAAGAATTTCGGTATAGATGAACTTGTCGCAGGCAGAGACGAAGGGGGAGGGGGTCTTCTCCTCGCCAAAACCGTACACGGTCAGTCCCTCCTCGCGCAGGCGCGCCGCCAACCTGGTGAAATCGCTATCGCTGGAAACCAGGCAGAAGCCATCGAAGCGCCGGGTATAGAGCAGGTCCATGGCATCGATGATCAGCGAGCTGTCGGTGGCGTTCTTGCCCTTGGTGTAGGCGAACTGCTGGATCGGCTGGATGGAATGGTCGAGCAGCACCTTCTTCCAGCCGCCCAGGTTGGGCAGCGTCCAGTCGCCGTAGATGCGTTTGACGCTGGCGACGCCGTATTTGGCGATTTCCTCGAACAGGCCTTCGACTATGGCGGCGGGGGCGTTGTCGGCGTCGATCAGGACGGCGAGGTGCTTTTGCTGGCGGGAGGTGGGGGTCTTGCTGGCCATGCTGCATCCTTGCGAGGGAGATGCCTGACCTTACTGCGAATGCTGGCGCGGCGCCACACCGTCGATGGTCGCAGCGCGGTTGCGGGGCGCGGCGCCCAACCTGTCCCGGGTCGAGCGCAATCCCCTCATCGGGCGGGCCGTCAGTGCTCGCCCTTCATCGCGCCGCTCAGGCCGAACATCAGCACCAGCAGGTTGGCGTCCGGCCTGACCTCGGTCTGGATTTTCTTGCGCGGCGGCGCGCTGGGGCAGGGGACGGTGGCGCTGCATTCGCGGGCGTCCAGCACGCGCGGGGCCGGTTCCTGCCAGGCGGCAGCGGCGATGGCCGTGGCACTGAGCGCCAGGCCGAGGAATAAACCTCGTGCTGTTTGTAACTTCATTTCGATAACCCCTTGATAGCGCTGCCAAACGCTGTTCGCTAAACCTAGATCACCCACTGCCAGGTCGTGGGCCTGCGCGACGAGCGGTCGTGGCAGATAGCCGGCGCCATTGGGGTATCAATCGGATGACAGATGCCCGCCGGCTTGGTTCCAAAAACGTGCAGGTAACGCTGTGCTGTCACCTTCGGTGCCCATGCGAGCACCCCTGTAGCAGCCGACCTTGGCGGTTCGGAAGGCCTGCGCGCAGAGGCGTATGCGTCCCGCCGTCCCGCGCAAAGGCGCGGGCCAGAGCCACATCCAGGTGGGGGAAATGCGAACAGCGCGCCGGAGGCGGCCAGATGAAAGCCGACGCGAGGTCGGCATGTTCATTATTTAGGCAAGAGCCGTGCCCAGACTGCGGATGCCGCCAGCGAATATCTGGCGATAGCCGTGCAGCAACTGCTGCCAGTCTTCGGCCGACCAGGGGCTGTGGCGCCGCAACTGGCGCAGGTCGTGATGCGCGGCACCCACCCGGCTCAGGCGTCGGCGACTCTTCTCCAGGTCGAGCAGCGCCACCCGTGGCCGTTCGCCGTCGAAACGCACGAATACGTGCTTGGCATACAGGCAGCCGTGCTGCCAGCGGCCCAGATGCATGCGCGCCAGGGTGGCGCCGACCTCTTGCAGTAGTCGGGCATGCTGCGCTTCGCCATAGGCCTGGCGGCCGCCCTTGGCGTACCAGGACTCGATGTCTTCGAAGCCGTCCAGCGCAGCGGTCACGAGTAGGCCGCGCCAACCCTGTTGCGGGTCGCGCTCGACGCCGCAGTTACGGCCACGCCGAGGGCGTCCAGCGCCAACAGCGCGCGGCGTTCGCGCAGAACGGTAGGGCGGCCCCAGGGGTGCAGGAGGCTGCGGTAGAGGTGGCCGATCTGGCGCTTGGCGTACCAGATCGCATCCTGGCTTTGCAGGCGTTGCACGCCGCTTTCGCCGCCGCGACGTTGGTTGGGTGCTTCCACCCATTCGCCATGCAGTTGCCACCAATGTTGGAATGCCTGCTGTGAAAGATCGTTCGCGGTGTTCAACGGCATGTTGTTCTTCTTATGTTTGTTTTTAGGAGATGCGCTTAGCGCTCACCTGCTGAAATGGCGCTAAGCCGTTCAGGGTTGTAACAAAACATAAGCAAACGGGGTGCCTGAGTCCACCCTCAACGTTCTTGGGGTATCCGACCGGCGCCGAACGGTAGCCAACTATGGCCGTCATGAACGGCAGCGCAAAAAAACCCCGCGACAGGCGCGGGGTTCTTTTTACTGCGAGGGAGCCGGTCGGCTTACATCATGCCGCCCATGCCACCCATACCGCCCATGCCGCCCATGTCAGGCATGGCCGGGGCCTTGTCGTCAGCCGCTTCGGCAACCATGGCCTCGGTGGTGATCATCAGGCCGCCGATCGAGGCCGCAGCCTGCAGCGCCGAACGAGTGACCTTGGCCGGATCGAGAATACCCATCTCGATCATGTCGCCGTAGGTGTCGGTGGCTGCGTTGAAGCCGAAGTTGCCCGAACCCTGCTTGACCTTGTCGACCACCACGCTCGGCTCGCCGCCGGCGTTGGCGACGATCTGGCGCAGCGGCGCTTCGACAGCGCGACGCAGCAGAGCGATACCGACGTTCTGGTCTTCGTTGTCGCCTTTCAGCTCGTCGATGGCCTGCAGGGCGCGGACCAGCGCTACGCCACCGCCAGGCACCACGCCTTCTTCGACGGCTGCGCGGGTAGCGTGCAGGGCGTCTTCAACGCGGGCTTTCTTCTCTTTCATCTCGACTTCGGTGGCAGCGCCAACCTTGATCACGGCAACACCGCCAGCCAGTTTGGCCAGACGCTCTTGCAGCTTCTCCTTGTCGTAGTCGGAAGAGGTTTCTTCGACCTGCTTGCGGATCTGTGCAACGCGGGCTTCGATGTCGACCTGGGCGCCAGCACCATCGATGATGGTGGTGTTGTCCTTGTTCAGCACGACGCGCTTGGCGTTACCCAGGTGCTCCAGAGTGGCGCTTTCCAGGGACAGGCCAACTTCTTCGGAGATCACGGTACCGCCGGTGAGGATGGCGATGTCCTGCAGCATGGCCTTGCGGCGGTCGCCGAAGCCCGGCGCCTTGACGGCGGCGACCTTGACGATGCCGCGCATGTTGTTGACCACCAGGGTAGCCAGGGCTTCGCCTTCGACGTCTTCAGCGACGATCAGCAGCGGACGGCCAGCCTTGGCAACGGCTTCGAGCACCGGCAGCAGTTCGCGGATGTTGCTGATCTTCTTGTCCACCAGCAGCAGCAGCGGGCCTTCCAGCTCGGCAACCATGGTGTCCGGCTTGTTGATGAAGTAGGGCGACAGGTAGCCACGGTCGAACTGCATGCCTTCGACGACGGACAGTTCGTTTTCCAGGCCCGAGCCTTCTTCGACGGTGATCACGCCTTCCTTGCCGACCTTCTCCATGGCTTCGGCGATGATGTCACCGATGGAGTTGTCGGAGTTGGCGGAGATGGTGCCTACCTGAGCGATGGCCTTGGTGTCGGTGCACGGCTTGGCCAGTTCTTTCAGCTGGGCAACGATGGCGATGGTGGCCTTGTCGATGCCGCGCTTCAGATCCATCGGGTTCATGCCGGCGGCTACCGACTTCAGGCCTTCGTTGACGATGGCCTGGGCCAGGACGGTGGCGGTGGTGGTGCCGTCGCCGGCCTCGTCGTTGGCCTTGGAGGCGACGTCTTTCACCAACTGGGCGCCCATGTTCTCGAAGGCGTCCTTCAGTTCGATTTCCTTGGCGACGGAAACGCCGTCCTTGGTGATGGTCGGCGCGCCGAAGGACTTGGCCAGCACCACGTTACGGCCTTTCGGGCCGAGGGTGGCTTTTACCGCGTCGGCCAGGACGTTGACGCCGACGAGCATTTTCTTGCGGGCGGAATCGCCGAATTTGACTTCTTTAGCAGCCATGTTGATCAATCCTCAGAATTCTTGACGGTTAAACGGAGACTGGTGCGAATCAGGCTTCGATGACGGCGAGGATTTCGTTCTCGCCCATCACTAGCAGGTCTTCGCCGTCGACCTTGACGGTGTTGCTGCCGGAGTAGGGGCCGAATACCACCTTGTCACCGACCTTGACGGCCAGCGGACGTACTTCGCCGTTGTCCAGCACGCGACCGGTGCCGACGGCGACGATCTCGCCCTGGTTCGGCTTCTCGGCAGCGGAACCCGGCAGCACGATGCCGCCAGCGGTTTTGGTCTCTTCTTCGCTGCGACGGATCACGACGCGGTCATGCAGAGGACGAAGCTTCATTGTCGATCTCTCCTAACAATTGATGGCCAACTTGCCGACTCTTGTGTGGCCGGCGGGTTTGTAAAATCCGGCGGGGCCGGGTGCGGTGCGCGGTGCACACCGCGAAAGTCTGACTGCCTCGGAGGGCAGGCACCTTGCGGTGACTGCTACATGTGGGCGGGTGAGGGCATTTCAAGGGGCGGGGGTGAAATTTTTTGCACAGCAGAGGGGGCGCTTGCGGCAAGCACCAGAGCCTGTCGGCCTTGCATAGGAGCCGGCTTGCCGGCGATCAGCCAAAGAGGGATCGCCGGCAAGCCGGCTCCTACAGGTGCTGCATGGATCAGTCGCGACGCTCGTATTCGCCTTCGAGGACATTCGGGTGGGCGGCATTCCGTCGGGTCTGTCCGGAGCGGGCTGCCATGTCGTCGAAGAAGGCGCGCTGGCGCAGGGCCTGTTCCTCGGCGCGGCGGCGGATCTTGCCGACCAGCAGGCGACGGGTGAAGGGTATCAGGCAGAGCACGCCGAAGATGTCGCTGATGAAACCCGGCAGCAGCAGCAGACCGCCGCCGACGGCGATCAGCAGGCCTTCGAGCATCTCCTGCTCGGGCAGCTCGCCGTGCGCCAGCTTCTCGCGGGCGCGCCAGGCGGTGGCGACGCCGGCGATGCGCAGCAGCACGCTGCCGAGCACTGCGGTGCCGATCACCAGCAGCAGCGTCGGCAGCACGCCGATGGCGCTGCCGACCTTGATCAGCAGGGCCAGTTCGATGATCGGGAACAGCAAGAAGAGAAACAGAAACGCACGCATGGGTCGAAGTGTCCTTGGCGGAAGCCGGGCTTCCCGTAGATTCTTAATATGGGGTTCGGCGCTTAATTCAAGCTGAAGGCGCGCCGTCGGTCGGCCAGTGCTCGGCGCGCGTCAGTTGCACCAGGGCTTGGCGCACCGCGCCCGGATTGTCGCAGGGAGTGGGGAAGGGCAGCCAGTACAGGCTCAGGCCGATGCGCAGATGGAAACCTTCGCTGTCAATGCCGGCTATCTGCGCCGCCTCGTGCCGGGGCAGTCCGGCCAGCTCGACGTAGTGGGCGATGGCGTCGGCGTGGTCGGCGTTCATGTGCTCGACCATGCCTGCTTCGCTACCGTCCGTCGCGAAAGGATTGGCCAGGGCTACGTGATCGAGCCAGTGAATGGCGCCGAAACCGCCGATAAAGCGCCAGCGCACCGGCTGCAGGCACCAGAAATCGAAGTCATGCGCCCGGTGGTAGTCGCGCGACTGGGGGAAAAAGCGGTAATAACGCTGGGCGGCCGCCTCGATCTCGTCTTCGTCACGCAATTGTCGTGCTTCGGCGAGCAGAGTTAGACGGCCGACCGCCTGCACATCCTCCGCGCCGCGCTCACCGACCAGTAGCGAGCATTTGGCGTCCTGCCCGAGATTATGGGTGTGCTGGGCGATGCGACTGATGAGGATCAGCGGCCGGCCCTCGGCGTCCAGGCAGTAGGGCACCACCGATCCGAAAGGGAAACCCGGCATGGCCTTGGAGTGGGTGCTGAGCACGCCACGGTATTCCTTGAGCAGCAATTCTCGTGCATGCTTGCCGGCTTTCACGCTCACCTTATGACTCCTCGCAAAGAATCCGTCATAAACGGACAGACGCCCTAGCATAGCGGTTAGCGGGCATCGGCGGGGTCGGTAAATGCTGCACCTTGAGGGGATAAAGCGATGCAACTGAAAGACAAAGTCATCATCATCACTGGCGGTTGCCAGGGGCTGGGCCGCGCCATGGGTGAGTACCTGGCGGCCAAGGGCGCCAGGCTGGCGCTGGTCGACCTGAACCAGGAGAAGCTCGACGAGGCCGTGGCCGCCTGCAAGGCCGCCGGTGGTGACGCCCGCAGCTACTTGTGCAACGTCGCCAACGAAGAGCAGGTGACCCATATGGTCGCTCAGGTGGCCGAGGATTTCGGCGCCATCAACGGCCTGGTCAACAACGCCGGCATCCTGCGCGATGGTCTGACCATCCGCGTCAAGGACGGCGAGATGAGCAAGATGAGCCTGGCGCAGTGGCAGGCGGTGATCGACGTCAACCTGACCGGCGTGTTCCTCTGCACCCGCGAGGTGGCGGCGAAGATGATCGAGCTGAACAATCAGGGCGCGATCGTCAACATTTCCTCGATCTCCCGTGCCGGCAACATGGGCCAGGCCAACTACTCCGCGGCCAAGGCCGGGGTCGCTGCCGATACCGTGGTCTGGGCCAAGGAACTGGCGCGCTACGGCATTCGCGTGGCGGGCGTAGCGCCGGGTTTCATCGAGACCGAGATGACCGGCAGCATGAAGCCGGAAGCCCTGGAGAAGATGACTGCCGGCATTCCGCTGCGGCGTATGGGCAAGCCGGCCGAGATCGCTCACTCGGTGGCCTATATTCTGGAAAACGACTACTACACCGGTCGCATCCTCGAACTCGACGGCGGCCTGCGTCTGTAATCCGCGTCGCCTGAACGAAAAACGCCCCGACTGTTCGGGGCGTTTTTATTTCAGAAGCTGGTGCGCACGGCGCACCCTACGGGTGGCGTTCCGTTTAATGCGTACAAGCCAGAAACGGCTTGGCTTGGTAGGGTGCGCCGTGCGCACTGCTGCTTTCTTAATGGGTACGAGCGACGGCGAAGCGGCTCAGCTCGACCAGCGCATCGCGATATTCACCGACCGGCAGCACCTCCAGGCAGGCGATGGCGCGCTCGGCGTAGTCGCGGGCCAGTTGCGCGGTGTAATCCAATGCGCCGGCGGCCTCCACGGCGGCGCGGATGCTTTCCAGATCCTCGATGCCGCCCTTCTGGATGGCGCGGCGTACCAGGGCAGCCTGCTCCGCGTTGCCTTCGCGCATGGTGTAGATCAGCGGCAGGGTGGGCTTGCCTTCGGCCAGGTCGTCGCCGACGTTCTTGCCCAGCTCGCTCGCATCGCCCTTGTAGTCGAGCAAGTCGTCGACCAGTTGGAAGGCGATGCCCAGGTGGTCGCCGAAGGTGCGCAGGGCTTCGCTCTGCGCCTCGGAAACGCCGGCCAGCGCCGCGGCGGCGTGGGTCGAGGCCTCGAACAGCATCGCGGTCTTGCCGCGAATGACTTCCATATAGGTCTCTTCCGTGGTGCTGGCGTCGCGCACCTTGGACAGCTGCAGCACCTCGCCCTCGGCGATTACCCGCGTGGCCTTGGACAGGATCTTCATCACCGGCATGGAGCCCAGCTCGACCATCATTTCGAACGAGCGCGAATAGAGGAAGTCGCCGACCAGTACGCTCGGTGCGTTGCCCCACTGGGCATTCGCGGTGCTGCGCCCGCGGCGCATGTCGGACATGTCGACCACGTCGTCGTGCAGCAGGGTGGCGGTATGCAAGAATTCGATGGTCGCGGCCAGCAGGCGCAGGTCATCGGCCCGATAACCCAATGCCTTGCCGCTGAGCAGCACCAGCAGCGGGCGTAGACGCTTGCCGCCGGCGGAGATGATATAGTCGCCGATCTTCTCCACCAGCGGCACGCGCGAAACCAGTTGCTGCCGGATGATGCCGTCGACGGCGGTGAAATCGTCCGCCACCACGCGGTAGAAAGCCTGGGGTTGCATCGGCGAAAGGTGCTCCTGATTTCGGGACTGCTACCGTTGGATTGTCAGGGCGCTGCAGCGTCGGTGCCTGGCGTGGGCGCCGGCGCAATGGCAACAGACCTTAGGTTGCGCGGCATGCTAGGTGGCGGGGTAGGGGCTGTCAAGGCGAGTGCCGGCGGGCCTTGCGTGGCGTCCTGCGCTTGCGTACAATCGCGCACCCTGAACTTCCCCCTGGGCATTTCCCTGCCTTACGCAATTGCAAGGGTGTCACTTCCGGCCCCGAGCAGCCATGCCAGCCAATAACGACTTTTCTAAAGCGCTGGGTGAGCAGGATCAACGGAGATTTACCATGTACGCAGTGATTGTTACTGGTGGCAAGCAATACAAGGTCACCGAAGGCGAATTCCTCAAGATCGAGAAGCTCGAGCTCGCTACCGGCGACGCCGTGACTTTCGATCGCGTTCTGCTGATCGGCAACGGCGACGACGTGAAAATCGGCGCTCCGGTCGTAGACGGCGCCAAAGTGGTTGCAGAAGTCGTTTCGCAAGGCCGTCACGACAAGGTGCGCATCATCAAGTTCCGCCGTCGTAAGCACCACATGAAGCGTCAGGGCCACCGTCAGTGGTTCACTGAGATCAAAATCACCGGTATCCAGGCCTGATTCGTCGGCCCCGATCCCTTTATAGGAGTATTGACTCATGGCACACAAAAAAGCTGGCGGTTCTACCCGTAACGGCCGCGATTCCGAAAGTAAACGCCTTGGCGTGAAGATGTACGGCGGCCAGGTCATCAAGGCCGGCAACATCATCGTGCGTCAGCGCGGCACCCAGTTCCACCCCGGCTTCGGCGTGGGCATCGGCAAGGACCACACCCTCTTCGCCAAAGTCGAAGGCGTGGTCAAGTTCGAAGTGAAGGGCGCTTTCGGCCGTCGCTACGTGAGCGTCGTCCAGGCCTAATCGCCGGCGCGCTGGAAAAGCCCTGTCCCTAGGACGGGGCTTTTTTGTTTGTGTATCTTTGGGTTCTTGCCCGATCACCCGCATTGCCGCGCCTTGAGCGCGGGGTCATCCGGCAAGGGCCTGTGTGTTGTTCTGTTGACCCGCAACATTTGCGGGAGGCATATCCATGAAATTCGTCGACGAAGTTTCGATTTTTGTAAAGGCCGGTGACGGTGGTAACGGCATGATGAGCTTCCGCCGCGAGAAGTTCATCGAGAAGGGTGGCCCCAACGGCGGCGACGGCGGCGACGGCGGCTCGGTGTTCCTCGTGGCCGACGAGAACCTCAACACCCTGATCGACTACCGCTACACGCGCAAATTCAACGCGCAGAACGGCGAGAAGGGCGGCAGCACCGACTGCACCGGGGCCAAGGGCGAGGACCTGATCCTGCCGGTGCCGGTGGGCACCACGGTGATCGACGCCGGCACCCAGGAGGTGATCGGCGACCTGATCAAGCCCGGTCAGCGCCTGATGGTCGCCCAGGGCGGCTGGCACGGCCTGGGCAACACCCGCTTCAAGTCCAGCACCAACCGTGCGCCGCGGCAGACCACGCCGGGCAAGCCGGGCGAGTCGCGTGACCTTAAGCTGGAACTGAAGGTACTGGCCGACGTCGGTCTGCTCGGCCTGCCCAATGCGGGCAAGAGCACCTTTATCCGCGCCGTCTCGGCGGCCAAGCCGAAAGTGGCCGACTACCCCTTCACCACCCTGGTGCCGAACCTGGGTGTGGTCAGCGTCGACCGTTTCAAGAGCTTCGTCGTTGCCGACATTCCCGGCCTGATCGAGGGCGCCTCGGAAGGTGCCGGCTTAGGCATCCGCTTCCTCAAGCACCTGGCGCGTACCCGCCTGCTGCTGCACCTGGTGGACATGGCGCCGCTGGACGAGAGCGATCCGGCCGAATCGGCGCAGGTGATCATCGACGAACTCGGCCGCTTCAGCCCGGCGCTGGCCGAGCGCGACCGCTGGCTGGTGCTGAACAAGATGGACCAGGTGCCGGAGGACGAGCGCGAGGCGCGCAAGGCCGATATCGTCGCCCGCCTGGGCTGGCAGGGCCCGGTCTACGTGGTCTCGGCCATCAGCCGCGACGGTACCGAGCGCATCTGCCGCGACATCATGCATTACCTGGAAGTGCGCGGTGAGCGCATCGCCGAAGATCCGCAGTTCGCCGAGGAGCTGGCCGAGCTGGATCAGCGCATCGAGGACGAGGCGCGCGCCCGCCTGCAGGCGCTGGACGATCAGCGTGCACTGCGGCGCGCCGGTGTGCGCAGCGTCGACGATATCGACGAAGACGACTTCGACGACGAAGATGACGACGACGGCCCGGAAATCATTTACGTCCGGGATTAAGCAAGTTTTCAACGCCGCTTAATCGCGGCGTTTTTGTAGGTGGGCATTCTGGCTAAGGTTGGAAGATCATGCGTGACAAGGTGACCGGCGCGCGGCGCTGGGTGGTGAAGATCGGCAGCGCGCTGCTGACCGCCGACGGGCGCGGCCTGGACCGGGCGGCCATGGCGGTGTGGGTCAAGCAGATGGTGGCGCTGCGCGAGCAGGGCGTGGAGCTGGTGCTGGTGTCCTCCGGCGCGGTGGCGGCGGGCATGAGCCGCCTCGGCTGGAGCAGCCGACCGAGCGCCATGCACGAGCTGCAGGCGGCCGCCGCCATCGGCCAGATGGTGCTGATCCAGGCCTGGGAGTCGAGCTTCGCCGAGCACAATCGGCGCACCGCGCAGATACTGCTGACCCACGACGACCTGTCCGACCGCAAGCGCTACCTCAACGCGCGCAGTACCCTGCGCACCCTGGTCGAGCTCGACGTGGTGCCGGTGATCAACGAGAACGACACGGTTGTCACCGACGAGATCCGCTTCGGCGACAACGACACCCTGGCCGCGCTGGTGGCCAACTTGGTGGAGGCCGACCTGCTGGTGATCCTCACCGACCGTGACGGCATGTTCGATGCCGACCCACGGCACAACCCGGACGCCAAGCTGATCCATGAAGCCCGTGCCGACGACCCGGCGCTGGATGCGGTGGCCGGCGGTGTCGGCGGCGCCCTGGGGCGCGGCGGCATGCAGACCAAGCTGCGTGCCTCGCGCCTGGCGGCGCGTTCCGGTGCGCACACGGTGATCGTCGGCGGCGCCATCGAGCAGGTCCTGGCGCGGCTAAAGGCCGGCGAGCGTCTGGGTACCCTGCTGGCGCCCGAGCGCGGCCTGCTGGCGGCGCGCAAGCAGTGGCTGGCCGGGCACCTGCAGACCCGCGGCACCCTGGTGCTCGATGCCGGCGCGGTGAAGGCGCTGACCCAGGATCGCAAGAGCCTGCTGCCGGTCGGGGTCAAGGCCGTGCAAGGCAGTTTCCGCCGCGGCGAGATGGTGGTCTGCGTCGCCCCGGACGGTCGCGAGGTGGCCCGTGGTCTGGTCAACTACAGTGCCCTGGAGGCGCAGAAGATCATCGGCAAGCCGTCGGACGCCATCGAGAAGCTGCTGGGCTATGTCGACGAGCCGGAACTGGTGCATCGCGACAATCTGATCCTGGTCTGAGGAGAGTGGCATGCGGTCGTTCAAGGGAGTTGTACTGGGCCTGCTGATGCTGCCCGGCCTGGCGCTGGCCGAGACCATTGGCGAGGTGTCCACCGTGTTCAAGTGGGTGGGGCCGAACGACAAGATCGTGGTCGAGGCCTTCGACGATCCCAAGGTGGAGGGGGTGACCTGCTACCTGTCGCGGGCCAAGACCGGCGGGGTCAAGGGCGGCCTTGGCCTGGCCGAGGACCGCGCCGAAGCGTCCATCGCCTGTCGCCAGGTCGGCGCCATTCGCTTCAAGGGCGAGCTCGAGGACGGCGAGGAGGTGTTCAAGGAGCGCACCTCGCTGGTGTTCAAGACCATGCAGGTGGTGCGCTTCTTCGATGCCAAGCGCAACACCCTGGTGTACCTGGTCTACAGCGACCGGGTGATCGAGGGCAGCCCGCAGAATGCGGTCACCGCCATTCCGATCCTGCCCTGGGGCGAGTAGGGGGCGCGGCGCGGCTCAGCCCAGGCGATGGGATGTTCGGTGCGCACGGTGCACCCTGCGCTCCAAAAAAAACCGCCCCGAAGGGCGGTTTCTTTTTGGCCGGTCGATCAGGCGCTGGGGATATCCAGCTGCAGGCGCTGGTTCGACTGCGCCTGTACCTCGCGGTAGCGCTCGGCATCCTTGGCCAGCACGTCGGCCATGGCCGGGAAGATCTCGTCCAGCTTGCTGCGCCAGCCTTCGCTCGCGGCCTGCTCGGGGAAGCAGCGACGAATCAGGTCGAGCATGATCGACACGGTCACCGAGGCGCCCGGCGAGGCGCCGAGCAGGGCGGCGATGGAGCCGTCGGCCGCGGCCACCAGCTCGGTGCCGAACTGCAGGATGCCGCCGTTCTTGCCGTCCTTCTTGATGATCTGCACGCGCTGTCCGGCCACTTCCAGGCGCCAATCCTCGGCCTTGGCCTCGGGGTAGAAGCCGCGCAGGGTTTTCAGGCGCTGTTCCTCGGACTGCATCACTTCCTTGATCAGGTAGCGGGTCAGGTCCATGTTGTCGCGCGCCACTGCCAGCATCGGGCCGATGTTGTTGGCGCGCACCGACAGCGGCAGGTCGAGGAACGAGCCGTGACGCAGGAACTTGGTGGTGAAGCCGGCGTAGGGGCCGAACAGCAGGGATTTCTTGCCATCCACCACGCGGGTGTCGAGGTGCGGCACCGACATCGGCGGCGAGCCGACCTCCGCCTGGCTGTAGACCTTGGCCTGGTGCTTGGCGACCACCTCGGGGTTGTCGCAGCGCAGCCACTGGCCGCTCACCGGGAAGCCGCCGAAGCCCTTGCTCTCGGGGATGCCGGAAAGCTGCAGCAGCGGCAGGGCGCCACCGCCGGCACCGAGGAAGACGAACCTGGCCTGGATCTGGCGAGTGCCGCCGGTCTGGGTGTCCTTGATGCTGACGCGCCAGCCGTTGCCTTCGCGCTTGAGGTCGGTGACCTTCTGATTGCAGGTGACCTTGGCGTCCGGTTGGCGCTCGAGGTGCTCGAGCATCTGCTGGGTGACCGCGCCGAAGTTGACGTCGGTGCCGGCCTGCACGCGGGTCATGGCCAGCGGCTCGCCCTCATCCCGGCCGGGAATCAGCAGCGGCGTCCACTCGGCGATGGTGGCGCGATCCTCGGTGTACTCCATGGCGCTGAAGGCATGGTGGCGGGTCAGCGCGTCGAAGCGCTTCCGGAGGAAATCGATGCCCTCATGGCCACGCACGAAGCTCATGTGCGGCACCGGGTTGATGAAGGACTTCGGCGAACCGATCGCGCCCTTGCCGATCAGATAGGCCCAGAACTGCTTGGACTCCTCGAACTGGGCGTTGATGGTCACCGACTTCTTGATGTCGATGCTGCCGTCGGCGCCTTCCGGGGTGTAGTTCAGCTCGCACAGGGCGGCGTGACCGGTGCCGGCGTTGTTCCAGGGATTGGAGCTTTCCACTGCGCCGGATTCGCGCAGCTCCACCACTTCCAGCTTGATGCCGGGATCGAGTTCCTTGAGCAGCACGCCCAGGGTCGCGCTCATGATGCCGGCTCCGACCAGCACCACATCCACGCTTTGGTAATCGTTATGCGCCATTAACCTCTCTCCAAGAAATACTGCAGCAGATTTGCTGGCCTGCCGGCCGGCCGTGGGCAACGCCGCTGAAATCAGGCGATGCACTCGGCGCGAGTGAAGGGAGGGTTATGGCCGTTGCTTGCGGACGCAAAAGTAGTCATTTGTTCGCCACACTCTTGTGAAGTTGTTAAAACCGTTTTTTCACGCTCTTTTGGAGCGGTGAACCTCAAAAGCTCGTCTGCCACGGCGCGCTTACGACCGCGCACGCCGACCTTTGCATGGCTGCAATCGGCTCTGCGTATGGGCTGAAAGCGGCTGGCCGGAGGGGGCAGCGCGAAGTGGGCGACTCTCTGGGGGCGGGAGCGATGACGCGGGGGCCCGATCAGGAGACGTCCTTATAATCGGGGCGCGATTATAGCGGTGAATGCGGCGAAATTGGTCGCCTTGCGTGACTTTTCTTCTTCCGCCGGTCAGGCCGCCAACACCCGCGGGACGCGTGCATGCGTGACGACCGGCGTGACCGTGGCGCCGGCGGGCAGCGGCGCGCCGATCCAGCCCAGGCGTGACTCGCCGACCTCGACCCAGCCCGCCTCGGCCGGGCGCTCGGTGGCCTGGCGCAAGGCGCGGCAATGGCCCCTGGCATCGAGCAGGGCGAAATGGCGAAGCGGGCGACGAGGGCCGAACAGACGGCGCAGTAGGTGCATGGCGAGGACTCCGGCAGGGCTGCGCACCTTTATGCCGCAAGGCGGTGACAGCGGTATGACAGGAACCGGCGCCGGCCGCCTGCGGTCTTACCTGGCGCTACTGTCGGCGCCTGGCGCCGCTAGGTATACTGCCGGCCACTTTTGCCCCCTTCACGGAGAGATGAGCATGCTGCACCGCGCGTTGTTCGCCTTGCTTGCCGCCGCCACCCTGGTCCTGGCCGGCTGCGCCCATAGCCCTCAGCAACTCAGCCCGCAACCCAAGCTCACCAGCGCGCTGACCCCGGTCGGTCAGGGCCAGCCGGTGGTGGTGCGTGTGGTCGATGGCCGCCCCTCGCCGGTGCTGGGCACCCGCGGTGGCCTCTATCCGGAGACCAGCGCCATCAGCGTCAGCAGCGAAGCCGTATTGCCCCGGCTGCAGGCCGAAGCCGAGGCGGCGGTACGCCTGCTCGGCTTCACCCCGTCGGCCAATGCCTACAATGCGCCGCAGCTGACCATCACCCTGGCGGAGCTGAAGTATCAGTCGCCCAAGGAGGGGCTGTACGTCACCGAGGCCGATATCAGCGCCTCCATCCGCGCCGACGTGCAGGGCGGCAGCCGCCGCTACACTGGCCGCTACGGCGCCTCGCTGAACCAGCGTTTCGGCACCGCGCCGAACCAGCAGACCAACACCAAGCTGGTCAGCGACGTGCTCAGCGACGCCCTGACCCGGGCCTTCAAGGATCCGACCATTGGCCAGGTGCTGCTTCAGTAAGCCTGGCAGCGGTTACGAAAACGCCCCGCGACGCGGGGCGTTTTCGTTTGTGCGGCGCGCTCAGGCGGCCTGGTCGTAGAGCTCCGGCAGGCTCATGCCGGTGCGATTGTCGATATCCGGCAGGTCGTAGTGCTCATGCCCACCGAGGGCACAGTAGACCAGCCAGTGGTGGTCCTGCACGTTGAAGGAGAGTTCGTCGACCACGGCTTCCACTTCATCCAGTGAGTCGATCAGGTAATCGCGATCCAGCGGTTGCGGGTTGAGCATGGCAGGTCCTCCGAGGACTTGAAGGGGGGGTAAGGCTCCACTGCAGGGGTGACTGCTTGGTCACTGGGAGAGATACAAACCTTAGGCCAGGGATATGACAGTTTTCAGACGATTTCGGGATAGGGCGCCGCGTTCGTCGGAAACGAACCTTATAAAACTCGGATTTTCAGTACACTTCGCGGCGACTTTCGGTGGCTGGAAACTGCCCGTTTCCGCCGCGAATCCCCATTCTGGTGCGGTGGCGTGGCCGCTGCACCACGCTGAACTCGAGGTGTCGCATGTCGCTGCAGGTATTGTGGTCGCTGTTCCTCGCCCATCCGGCCGGGGCGGTGAATACACTGGCGTTGTTCTTCGGCCTGGCGGGCGCCTGGCTGTGGCTGATGACCCGCCTGCGCGAGCAGCGCGGCCAGGCGCGGATGCTGGCTCAGGGGGAGGTGGACGCCGTGGAGGACGCCGAGGCCTGGGACGAGCGCACCCTGCGCATCAATCGTTTCTTCTATCGATTCGGCGGCGCCTGTCTCGCGGCGGCCCTGCTGCTGTCCTGGTTCAGCACGCGCCTGTGATCCTCGCTGGCTAAACGCAAACGGCAGCCCGATGGCTGCCGTTTTCCGTTGTGCCCGTGGCCCTCAGAGTGGCAGGCCGGCCTTGATCCGGTACTGGTTGCGCACCGGGTTGGCGTACTGCAGCACCAGGTAGGGCCGCTCCTCGGCGCTGCAGGCGGCCAGGCGCTTGCGCCATTCGGCCTCGGCCCTGGCCAGCTCGGCGGCGGGAAACAGTTCGCGGGCCTCGGGCACGGCCAGCTCCGGCTCGCGATCGACCCACATGGCGTAGGCCAGGTAATGCACCGGGAACAGGCGATAGTGGCCGAGGATCTGCCGGTCCAGTTCCTGGGCCAGCTGTTTGGTGTCGTCGCGGCCTGCGACCGGTGCGCCGAAGTGCAGGTGTACCCGTCCCTTGTGGCCGGTGATGCCGAGGGCGATGCTGGCGTCGTCTTCGCCGGGCGCCTTGGTATAGCTGCCGGTGGCGGCACGGATGCTCAGTTCGCGGGCCTTGGCCAGGTCGCAGGGGTCGTACTCGTAGCTGATCGACACCGGCACCAGGTTGAGCGAGTCGATCACCTCGGCGAAGGGCTCGTCCTTGCGGCTCATGTGGAACATCTTGAGGATCGCCGAATCGGTGCGGTCGTCACCGTCCTTGGCGCGGCCCTCGGCCTGGGCGATCCAGATCGACTCGCCGTCTTCGCGGATCGAATGATTGATATAGGCCGACAGCAACTGGTAGGCGGCCAGCTTCTCGCGCCGGCCGCTGATCGAGCGGTGCACGATGAAGCTCTTGTTCAGGCGCATCAGGTCGCTGACGAAGGGCTTCTGCAGCAGGTTGTCGCCGATGGCGATGCGCGGGGTCGGCAGGCCGGCGTGGTAGACCGCGTAGTTGACGAAGGCCGGGTCCATGACGATGTCGCGGTGGTTGGCCAGGAACAGATAGGCTTTGCCCGGCTGCAGGCGCTCCAGCCCGGAGTAGGAGATGCCGTCGCTGGCGCGCTCGATGCTGCGATCGACATAGGGCTCGATCTTTTCCTGCAGCTTGGCCACCGAGTCGATGCCGGCGAATTCGCCGCGCAGGCGCGCCGCGATCAGTGGCTTGAGCAGCCAGCCGAGCGGCCCGGCCAGGCGCGGGAAGCGAAAGCGGGTGAGGGTGCCGAGAAAGGCCGGGTCGGCCAGCAGGCGCGCCAGTACGGGGCGCACTTCTGCGTCGGCATAGGGTCGGATGGCATCGAATGCGCCCATCATGCTCTCTTGTCGTGAAACGGCTATGGTTGGAAGTAGGTATTGCGCGAGCAGCGCCTGGCGTACAGGCCAGCAATAGACCGGCGATTATACCGCCAAGTCACAAGGAGGCCGCGATGCTGGAGACCGAGGCCTATTTCTGCCCCTACTGCGGCGAGCCGGCCGAGGCCGTGCTCGATCTGTCGGCGGGCGACCAGGCCTATATCGAGGACTGCCCGGTGTGCTGCCGGCCGATCCTGTTCGAGTTGCGCACCGACGGCGTCGACTGGCAACTGGACGTTCGCGGGGAGAACGACTGATGCAGCGAATCTACGAGCCGGAGAACCTGCTGGAGGCACAGATGCTGCTGGGCATGCTGGCCAGCGAGGGCATCGAGGCGCACCTGCTTGGCCAGCACCTGGTCGGCGCGGTGGGGGAGCTGCCGGCTAGCGGCCTGCTCGGCCTGCTGGTCGCCGATGAGGATGCCGAGCGGGCACGCGCGCTGATCGGCGCGTACAATGCCGCGCAACCCCTGCCCGGCGACGAGCCGGAGTCCTTCCAGGGCGTGCTGCTGTGCTGACGCGCCCACTGCCTGTCGAGTTGCCCGATGTGTGGACGCTATGCCCTGTTTCGCTGGTCGCCGGCCCTGGCGGCCCTGCCCGGTTTTCCCGCCGACCAGCAGCCGCACTGGAATATCGCGCCTAATGGCCAGGTCTTGCTGCTGCGCGCCGGCAGCGAAGGGCGGGAGGCGGCGCGTGCGCGCTGGGGGCTGACGCCGGCCTGGCTCAAGGATCTGTCGAAGACCCCGGCCCATGCCCGCGCCGAGACGCTGGCCGAGCAGCCGATGTTTCGCGAGCCCTTTCGTCTGCGCCGCGGCCTGCTGCCGGCCAACGGTTTCTATGAATGGCGCGGCGCAGCACGCAAGCGCCCGTACTGGATGACCAACGCCGATTCGCTGCTGTATTTCGCCGCGCTGTGGGAGGCCTATCCGGTCGGCGGGCACGAGTACCTGAGCGTGGCGCTGATCACCCAGGCTGCGGCCTCGCAGCGCCGCCCGCTGATTCTCGACGAGCAGGAGCAGGCCCAGTGGTTGAATGGCGATGCTCCGCTGGAACAACTGCAGGCGCTGCTGGCCAGGCCGCAGGGCGGGCTGCGCGAGCGCGCCCTGGCGACCCTGGTCAACGACCCCAAGCTGGATGCGCCGGAGTGCCTGACGCCGGCGTGAAGGTGGAGCGGCAGGGGCGAAGCTATTCGTGATCGAAGCAGCCCTGATCGTGGGGTCGCTCCTGCCGGTCGCGGCTAGACCTTGAACTGGTTGATCAGCCGCCGCTGCTGTTCGGCCAGTCGAGTCAGGGCGGCGCTGGCCTGGCTGGCCTCGTCGGCGCCGCCGGCCACCTCGTTGGCCACCAGGCCGATATTGCTGACGTTGCGATTGATGTCCTCGGCCACCGCGCTCTGCTCCTCGGCCGCGCTGGCGATCTGCGTGTTCATGTCGTTGATCACCGAGACCGCCCGGGTGATGGCCTCCAGCGAGTCGGCCGCCTGGTCGGCACGGGCCACACTGTCGTCGGTCTTGGCCTGGCTCTGCTCCATCACCTTCACCACCTCGCGGGTGCCACGCTGCAGCTGCTGGATCATGCTTTGGATTTCCTCGGTGGCCTGCTGGGTCTTCTGCGCCAGGTTGCGCACCTCGTCGGCGACCACGGCGAAGCCGCGTCCCTGTTCGCCGGCGCGCGCGGCCTCGATGGCGGCGTTGAGCGCCAGCAGGTTGGTCTGCTCGGCGATACCGCGAATCGCCACCAGGATCGCGTCGATGTTCTCGCTGTCCTTGGCCAGGCTCTGCACCACGCCAGCCGCGCGGCCGATCTCGCTGGCCAGCGCGGCGATGGCGGCCGAGGTTTCTTGCACCACCTGCCTGCCCTGATGGGCAGCCTGGTCGGCGTGACTGGCCGCTTCGGCGGCCTGGGTGGCGTTGCGCGCCACGTCCTGGGCGGTGGCGGTCATTTCGTGCACGGCGGTGGCCACCAGCTCGATCTCGGCCAGCTGCTTCTGCACCCCCTGGTTGGTGCGGATGGCGATGTCGGCGGTGTGCTCGGACGAATCGCTGACTTGCTGAACCGAGGTGACCACGTCGCCGATCATCGTCTGCAGCTTGCCCAGGAAGGCGTTGAAGCCCTGGGCGATGCGCCCCAGTTCGTCGCCGCGCGCGACCTGCAGGCGCACGGTCAGATCGCCTTCGCCCTTGGCGATGTCATCGAGCATGCCGACCATCTGCCTGAGCGGGCGGGCGATGCCGTAACCGACGAACCAGATCACCAGCAGGCCGATGGCCGCGATCAGCAGGCCGACCAGGCTCATGCCCAGGGTGTCTGCGTCGCGCTGCGCGCTCAGCTCGCCCTGCAACTGGTGGAGGTCGGCCATCACGGTTTTCAGCGGCAGTGCCAGCATCAGCGTCCAGCGCGCGTCGCTCTGACCGATGTTGAAGCTGAGGAACAGCTCGATATGGCTGCGCTCCGGGTCGTCCTGGGCATCGATGGAATAGAGCACTTCGCCGGCCTGCAGCTTGCCGAGGTTGGCCAGCTCTTTGGCGTCGAGCAGCAGGGTGGCCGGCTCGCCGAGCTTGTCCGGGGCCTGGGTGGAGGCCACCAGGCGAGCGTTGCCCGCGATCAGCGCCATCTCGCCGGCGCCGCCGTAGAGCTGGGCATCGGCCTTGGTCAGCAGCTCCTGGATGAAGTTGACGGCCAGATCGGCGCCGGCGATGCCGCGAAACTCGCCATCCACCAGAATCGGCGTGGTGAAGGAGGCGAGCATGGTCATCTTGCCGCCAACCTCGTAGGGCGCCGGGTCGATCACGCAGGGGCGTTTGCGCTCCTTGGCGCACAGGTAGTACTCGCCCTCGCGCACGCCGGTGGGCAACAGGGTCTCGCTTTCCATCGAGCCGATGGCGTCGATGCCCAGGCTGCCGTCGGCGTTGCGGTACCACCAGGTGAGGAAACGGCCGCTGCCGTCGTAGCCATTGCCGGTGGACCCGGCGTAGAGATCGTCGCTGGCGTCGAAGGCATTCGGCTCCCAGCCGATGTAGCTGCCCAGCAGCTTGGGATTCTGCGCGGTGGTCTCGCGAATCAGATTCGCCAGCTCCTCGCGGCTCAGGCCCAGCAGCGGGCTGCCGTTGGCGTCGGTCATGCCGAGCAGGGCATTGACCCGGGCCAGGTCGGCGGTGATCTGCAGCGGAGTCTCCAGTTCGTGCTGGATCTCGCTGACCTGGGCGCGGGCCAGCGCCGTCAGGCGCTGCTCGATGACCTGCTCGAGCAGGGTCTGGGTGCGTTGCTGGACCAGGGCCTGGGTACGGTCGCTGGCGAACAGGGCGTACAGCACCAGCGCCACGACCACGGCCAGGACGCTGGCGCCGGCGAGGAAGGCGACGGAAAACTGGATCGACTTGAATTTCATGGGGACTCCGAGGCGCGAGGTGGCCTGTCACGGCTATCGGCTGCGAAGCTGGAAAACCTTAGCGTGGTGTCGCGCAGGACTGGCTCGGCGACGTTTTCGCCCCAGGGCGCGAGCGCACGGGAGGCGGTTGCCCGCATCGGAAGGGCGGCCTAGCATAGGCGCTCATTCGAGGAGATCGTGCAATGAGCAAGGTTCTTAGCCTGGGTGGACTGGCCGCGGCGCTGCTGCTGGCCGGCTGCCAGGCCGTCAACACCACCAGCGGCGGTGCGGTGGGTGTGGAGCGCAAGCAGTACATGTTCAGCATGCTGTCGGCCGAGCAGGTCGACCAGATGTACGCCCAGTCCTATCAGCAGACCCTGAGCGAGGCGTCGAGCAAGGGGGTGTTGGACAAGAGCAGCGCCAATGCCAAGCGCCTGCAGGCCGTCGCCAGCAGGCTGATTGCGCAGGCGCCGCGGTTCCGCCCGGACGCCGCCAACTGGCGTTGGGAGGTCAACCTGATTAAGAGCCCGGAGCTCAACGCCAACTGCGGCCCAGGCGGCAAGATCATCTTCTACAGCGGCATCATCGACAAGCTCAAGCTGAGCGACGACGAGATCGCCGCGATCATGGGCCACGAGATGGCCCACGCCCTGCGCGAGCACAGCCGCGAGGCGATGTCCAAGGCCTATGGCATCGAGATGGCCAAGCAGGGCGCCGGCGCCCTGCTCGGTCTCGGCGAGGGCGGCCTGGCCCTGGCCGACACCGTGGTGCAATACAGCCTGACCCTGCCCAACAGTCGCGGCAACGAGAACGAGGCCGACCTGATCGGCCTGGAGCTGGCGGCGCGCGCCGGCTTCGACCCCAATGCGGCGATCAGCCTGTGGCAGAAGATGGCGGCCGCCGGCGGCGGTGCGCCACCGGAGTTCATGAGCACCCACCCGTCCTCGAGCAGCCGTATCGCCACGCTGCAGGCGGCGATTCCCAAGGTGATGCCGTTGTATCAGCAGGCCAAGGCCGGGCGCTAAGCGCAGCCAGAGTGATACACCAGCGACGCGGCGTGATGATTCACTGCGCGCCGTGCGGCTTTCAGGGCAGGGCTTTTTCGGCGAAGGGGCGGGTTTCCAGGCCCAGCTGGGCGCGGAAGCTCTCCATGTCGAACATGGTGCAGATCTCCTGGATCTCGTTGCCGGGGGTCAGGGTCCAGAAGGCCATGGCCGAGATGCTCAGCACCTTGTCGCTGGGCGGGTAGCCCAGCGCGGGCTTGGCAATGGTGCCGATCAGCGTGCTCCAGGTGACCACCTTGTAGCCTTCGGCGATGCATTCCTCGATCACCACCTGCAGGTCCGGCATGGCGTGGCGGATGTCCTGCACCATCTGGGCGAAGCCGACACTGCTCAGCGGCCGGCCGATGAACGAGCTCTTGTAGAGAAAATCGCGGCTGTGCAGCTGCTCGGCCAGCGCCAGGCGGCCTTTGTTCCACGTCAGGTCGATGTGCTGGCACACCACCTTCTTCCGATCATCCAATGACATGACGCCCTCCGGACTGCTGACTCAAGTTGCGTGACGTGTCGCGCACTTTAGCAGCAGGCGGGAGGGGGCTGGGATTGGCCGAAATGACGCTGGGATGGCGTCAGAAGAGCGTCATGTCAGGCCGCTCAGTTGCAGCGCCTGGTAGCCGGCATAGATCGCCAGAGCGGCGAAGGCGCAGGCGGCCAGGCGGCGGATCAGCGTCAGTGGTAGGCATTCGGCGGCGAAATTGCCGGCCAGCACCACCGGCACGTTGGCGATCAGCATTCCCAGGGTGGTGCCGAGCACC
This sequence comes from Pseudomonas sp. SP16.1, assembly GCF_052682975.1. NCBI lineage: Bacteria > Pseudomonadati > Pseudomonadota > Gammaproteobacteria > Pseudomonadales > Pseudomonadaceae > Pseudomonas > Pseudomonas sp. SP16.1. Next base: position 3,700,380 of record NZ_JBQYFZ010000001.1, on the reverse strand, counting down.
ACCAGCACGAAGTGCGGGTACTGCGCGGCCAGCATCACCGTGGCGACCTGGGTCTTGTCGCCCATCTCGGCGATGAAGAAGGCGATCAGGGTGGTGAGGAAGGGGCCGTATTTCTTCAGCCCGGACTCCTCGTCGTCGTCCAGCTTGTCGGGAATCAGCGTCCAGGCGGCCACGGCGACGAAGCTGGCGGCGAGTATCCAGCTCAGCATGGCGGGCGAGAACAGGCCGGCGACCCAGTTGCCGACCGCGCCGGCGGCGAAGTGATTGGCCAGGGTGGCGACCACTATGCCCCAGATGATCGGCCAGGGCCGGCGAAAGCGGGCGGCCAGCAGCAAAGCGAGCAGTTGCGTCTTGTCGCCGATCTCGGCGAGGGCAACGATCAGGGTGGGGACGAACAGGGATTCCAGCATCGGGTTTTCCTAAAGGGGCGGGTCGACACGGCTATGACACGTACGACCTTCCCGCCCCGGGTAAGGTGTGCGTGTCATAGGTCTTGTCAAACCGCAGGCCCTCTGCAGGGGCCTTGGGTCGCACGCGCCATGCTCTGTGGAGCAAGTATGTTGACGCGGGCCGGGCGAGCCGAGCGCTCGCGGGAGACTACTCCCCTAGGACCGGCGCATTGTGCCCAAGGCGCTTTAGCAGGGCAAGCCCGCGATCAGCGCAGTCGCGCGCTGTAGATGCGAAAGCCGTCGGCCTCGGCCAGGGTGCGGCAGGGGCCGAGGTGGCGCTCGATCAGCGGCGGGTACTTGAGGAAGCTGTTGGCCACCAGGCGCAGTTCGCCGCCGACGCTCAGGTGGGCGGCGGCCTGGGTCAGCAGGTTCTCGCTGGCCTGGTAGTGGGTGTGCACGCCCTGGTGGAACGGTGGGTTGCTGACGATCGCGGCCAGTTTCATCGGTGCCGACTCGATCCCCGTGCCAGCGATCAGCTCGGCGTCCAGGCCGTTGCGCGCCAGGGTCAGGCGGCTGCTGGCCAGGGCGAAGGCATCGACGTCCAGCAGGCTCAGGCGGCTGGCCGGGTAGCGGCGCTTGAGTGCGGCGCCGAGCACCCCGGCGCCGCAGCCGAAGTCCAGCAGGTGGCCGTGCGGCAGGTCATCCAGATGCTCCAGCAGCAGCGCGCTGCCCAGGTCCAGGCGACCATGCGCGAATACCCCGGGCAGGCTTACCACCTGCAGCGGGCCGTCGGCCAGCGGCACAGCGTAGACCTGGGCCAGGGCCTCGAGCTCCGGCGCGGCCGCTGCCTGCTCGACCTGTACGCTCCACAGCTGGCAGTGGCGCGCGCTGTCCAGCTTGCGCGGCTTGCCGTAGGCGGCTAGCTGCCTGGCCGCACGCTCGATGCCGCCACGTTTCTCGCCGACCAGATACAGCGGCCGGCCGTGCAGGCGCGCGGCCAGCGCCTGCAGCAGGTAGTCGGCCAGCTCGCGCGACTTGGGCAGAAACAGCACGGCGGCGCGGTAGTCGCCCTCCGGCATGCGGGTGTCGAAGCGGCAGCGTCCGGCAAAGCGTGCGGCCAGCAGCGCCTGGTCGCCGGCATGCCAGGTCCAGCCTTGGGCCAGCGGCAGGGCGCCGAGCAGGTCATCGGCCGGCAGACCGGCCAGCAGCAGCTCGCCGTCGAACAGTTCGGCCTGGCGCAGGAGAACTTCGCTTCGCGGGTCCATGGTGGCTCCTGACTGAAAAGCTGCGCAGCTTACCCGACCACCCGCCGCGGCGCACCGGCGAAGAAGGCCGCGGCGTTCTCCACCACCTGGCCGACGATGCGCTGGCGCGCCTCGCGGCTGCCCCAGGCGTTGTGCGGGGTGACGATCAGCCGCGGGATGTCGGCGGCCAGCAGCGGGTTGCCGTCCCTCGGTGGCTCCTGGGTCAGCACATCGCAGGCCGCGCCGCCCAGATGACCGCGGCGCAGCGCATCGGCCAGCGCCTGTTCGTCGACCAGGCCGCCGCGCGCGGTGTTGATCAGAAACGCCTGGGGCTTCATCAGCGCCAGCTCGGCGGCGCCGATCAGGTTACGGGTCTGCTCGTTCAGCGGGCAGTGCAGGGTCAGGGCGTCCACCTGCGGTAATAGTTCCTGCAGGGGCAGGCGATCCTTGCGCGGCGGGCGGCCCGGCAACTGGCCGAGCAGCACGCGCATGCCGAAGGCTTCGGCCAGGCGGGCCACCGCGCCGCCCAGCTCACCGTGGCCGAGCAGGCCGAGGGTCTTGCCCTCCAGCTCGACTATGGGATGGTCGAGCAGGCAGAACTGGCTGGCCTGCTGCCAGCGCCCGGCGGCGACGTCGCGCTGGTAGTCGGGCAGGCGGGTGGCCAGGGCCAGCAGCAGCATCAGGCAGTGCTGCGCCACCGACGGCGTGCCATAGCCCTGGCAGTTGCTCACCACCACGCCGTGGGCGCGGGCGGCGGCCAGGTCGATGTTGTTGGTGCCGGTTGCGGTGACCAACACCAGTTTCAGTTCGGGGCAGGCGGCGAAGGTGGCGGCGCTCAGCGGCACCTTGTTGCTGATCGCTACCTGGGCGCCCAGCAGGCGCTCGGCGACCTGCTCGGGGGCGGTCTGCGCGTGCAGGGTCAGCTGGCTGAAGGCCTGCTGCAGCGGCTGCAGGTTGAGGTCGCCGAGGTCGAGGGAGGCGTGGTCGAGGAAGACGGCGCGGGCGCTGTTGCTCATCAGCTGTACCTTTTCGCGGAGGGGGCGCAGGAGTAGATTGGCGAGCCTACCAGACCTCGACTGTCGCTGCGGAGCCACCATGTACTGGACCGAGTTTCTCACCGTCGCCCTGATCCACCTGCTGGCCGTGGCCAGCCCGGGGCCGGACTTCGCCATCGTGGTGCGCGAGAGCGTGGCCTTTGGACGTCGCGCCGGGCTGTTCACCGCCTTCGGCGTGGGCACCGGTATCCTGGTGCACGTCACCTACTCGCTGCTGGGTATCGGCCTGATCGTGTCGCAGTCGATCGTCCTGTTCAACGCACTGAAATGGCTGGCGGCCGCCTACCTGCTGTATATCGGCATCAAGGCGCTACGCGCGCGCCCGGCCGACCCGGCCAGCGCCGCGCTGAGCCTGGCGGCGGGCGAACGTAGCGCGCGTGGCGCCTTCGTCACCGGCTTCGTCACCAACGGCCTGAACCCCAAGGCGACGCTGTTCTTCCTGTCGCTGTTCACCGTGGTGATCGACCCGCATACCCCGGCCATGGTGCAGGCGGGTTACGGCCTCTACCTGGCCGTGGCGACTGCTGTCTGGTTTTGCCTGGTGGCCTGGCTGTTCAGCCAGCGCCGCGTGCGCGCCGGCTTCGCGCGCATGGGCCACTGGTTCGACCGGCTGATGGGCGCGGTGCTGGTGGGAATCGGCGTGAAGCTGGCGCTGAGCGAGATGCGTTGAACGAAACAGCCCCGCATGTGCGGGGCTGTTTCGTCGTGCGGCGCTTTACAGCAGTTCGATGGCCACCGCAGTCGCCTCGCCGCCGCCGATGCACAGCGAGGCGACGCCGCGCTGGCCGCCTTTCTTCTGCAGGGCGTTGATCAGGGTGAGGATGATCCGCGAGCCGGTGGAGCCGACCGGGTGACCCTGGGCGCAGGCGCCGCCGAAGACATTGACCTTGGCGTGATCCAGGCCGTGTTCGCGCATGGCCAGCATGGTCACCATGGCGAAGGCCTCGTTGATCTCGAACAGATCGACCTGATCCTTGCTCCAGCCGGTCTTCTTGAACAGATTGGTCATGGCGCCGATGGGGGCCAGGGTGAACTCGCTCGGTTCCTGGCTCTGGGTGGCGTGGGCGACGATCCTGGCCAGCGGCTTGAGGCCGCGCTTGGCCGCTTCTTCGGCGGTCATTAGCAGCAGGGCGCTGGCGCCGTCGGAGATCGAGCTGGCGTTGGCGGCAGTGATGCTGCCGTCCTTCCTGAATGCCGGGCGCAGGCCGGGGATCTTGTCCAGGTTGGCGGTCAACGGCTGTTCGTCGTCCTTGACGATCACTTCGCCCTTGCGAGTGGTGACGGTGATCGGCACGATTTCGCTGGCCAGCTCGCCGCTCTGGATGGCGGCCTGGGCGCGCTTGAGCGACTCGATGGCGTAGGCATCCATCTCTTCGCGGGTGATGCCATGCTGGTCGGCGGTTTCCTGGGCGAAGGAGCCCATCAGGCGGCCGCTGCGGGCGTCCTCCAGGCCGTCGAGGAACATGTGGTCCTTGATTTCGCCGTGGCCCATGCGCAGGCCGGTACGCGCCTTCTCCAGCACGTAGGGGGCGTTGGACATGCTTTCCATGCCGCCGGCGATCATCACCTGGTTGCTGCCGGCCGTGAGTGAATCGAAAGCCTGCATCACCGCCTTCATGCCCGAGCCGCACAGCTTGTTGATGGTGGTGCAGCCGGTGGCGGCCGGCAGCCCGGCGTTGAGCGCGGCCTGGCGCGCCGGACCCTGCTTGAGGCCGGCGGGCAGCACGCAACCCATGATCACTTCCTGCACCTCGGCCGGGGCGATACCGGCGCGCTTGACCGCTTCGCGGATGGCGGCGGCGCCCAGGTCGACCGCCGGCACGCCGGCCAGGCTGCCCTGGAAGCCGCCCATGGGGGTACGGGCGCCGCTGACGATGACGATATCGGACATGGTGGTTACCTCGAAAATAAATGACGGTGCACAGCCTGCTTTGCGACCGGCTTGGCTATCGGATTCTAACCTGTGACCAAAGGTGGTAAAAAGGTCATCTGGCAAATCATTCTTTGGGCTGATTCAGAGGCGCTTCCTGCGACCTAGAGTCGCAGCATCCTTCCCTCGCGTGCCCCAGGTGATTCCATGCTGCAGACCCGTCTGATTCCCTCCGCCGCCAATGCCCATGCCTACCCGCTGCTGATCAAGCGCCTGCTGCTGTCCGGCAGCCGCTACGAGAAGACCCGCGAGATCGTCTACCGCGACCAGCTGCGCTACAGCTACGCCACCTTCAACGAGCGCGTCGCCCGCCTGGCCAATGTGTTGACCGCGGCCGGGGTCAAGGCCGGCGACACCGTGGCGGTGATGGACTGGGACAGCCACCGCTATCTCGAGTGCATGTTCGCCATCCCGATGCTTGGCGCGGTGTTGCACACCATCAACATCCGTCTGTCGCCGGAGCAGATCCTCTACACCATGAACCACGCCGAGGACCGCTTCGTGCTGGTCAACAGCGAGTTCGTGGCGCTGTACAACGGCATCGCCGAGCAGCTGACCACGGTGGAGAAGACCCTGCTGCTGACCGATGGTGAGGAAAAGAGCGCCGCACTGCCGAACCTGGTCGGCGAGTACGAGAGCCTGCTGGCCGCCGCCAGCCCAAGCTACGACTTTGCCGATTTCGACGAGAACTCGGTGGCCACCACCTTCTATACCACCGGCACCACGGGCAACCCCAAGGGCGTGTACTTCACCCATCGCCAGCTGGTGCTGCACACCCTGTCGATGGCCGCCACCGTCAGCTCGCTGGACAGCATCCGCCTGCTCGGCAACGACGACGTCTACATGCCGATCACGCCGATGTTCCACGTGCATGCCTGGGGCGTGCCCTACGTGGCCACCATGCTCGGGGTCAAGCAGGTCTACCCCGGGCGCTACGAGCCGGAGATGCTGTGCCGGCTGATCCAGGAGGAGCAGGTCAGCTTCTCCCACTGCGTACCGACCATCCTGCAGATGCTGCTGGGCGCGCCGAATGCCCAGGGCCATGACTTCGGCGGGATGAAGATGATCATCGGCGGCAGCGCGCTGAACCGTTCGCTGTACGAGACGGCCAAGGCACGCGGCATCCAGCTGACCGCGGCCTACGGCATGTCCGAGACCTGCCCGCTGATCTCCTGCGCCTACCTCAACGAGGAGCTGCGCGCCGGCAGCGAGGACGAGCGCACCGCCTACCGGATCAAGGCCGGCGTGCCGGTGCCGCTGGTGGAGGCGGCGATCATGGATGCGGAAGGCAAGCTGCTGCCCAGCGACGGCGAGACGCAGGGCGAGCTGGTGCTGCGCGCGCCCTGGCTGACCCAGGGCTACTTCCGCGAGCCGGAGAAGGGCGAGGAGCTCTGGGCGCACGGCTGGCTGCACACCGGTGACGTGGCGACCATCGATGGCATGGGCTTCATCGAGATCCGCGACCGCATCAAGGACGTGATCAAGACCGGCGGCGAATGGATCTCCTCGCTGGAGCTGGAGGACCTGATCAGCCGGCATCCGGCGGTGCGCGAGGTGGCTGTGGTCGGCGTGCCCGACCCGCAGTGGGGCGAGCGTCCGTTCGCCCTGCTGGTGCTGCAGGGGGGCCAGGTGCTGGATGCCAAGGGGCTCAAGGAGCACCTCAAGCCGTTCGTCGAGCAGGGCCATATCAACAAGTGGGCCATTCCCACACAGATCGCCCTTGTTACCGAAATTCCCAAGACCAGCGTCGGCAAGCTGGACAAGAAGCGCATTCGCGTGGATATCGCCCAGTGGCAGGAGGGTGGCAGCGCCTTTCTCTCCACCCTGTGAAGTGCGAGCTGACTGGGTGGCGAAAGTGACTGCCCAGTCAAACAAGCGTTTGGCTTGTTAATTGCTGTTTCAGGTCCATGCTTGGCTAGGTCGCAGACATCGAAACCTGCGTGCCAGAGTGCCTGGGGGCTGCAAATCACACTTTCGAGGGATCAAGCAGTAGTACCCGCTGGCTATAGTCCAGGCATCCATAACAAAAAAACACATGGAGTAGCGTCGATGACAAAAACAACACCCTACTGGCGCCTGGCGAAACTGCCGCTAGCCGTCAGCCTCGCTTCCACCCTTGCCGCTCCGGCATTCGGCGTCACTTTCAATATCGGCGAGATCGAAGGGCAGTTCGATTCGTCCCTGTCGGTGGGCGCCAGCTGGTCGGTGCGTGGAGCCGATCCGGATCTGATCGGCAGGAACAATGGCGGGGATGGTCTGTCGCAAACCTCCGACGACAGCCACCTGAATTTCAAGAAGGGCGAGACCTTCTCGAAGATCTTCAAGGGTATCCACGACCTCGAGCTGAAGTACGGCGATACCGGCGTGTTCGTTCGCGGCAAGTACTGGTACGACTTCGAACTGAAGGATGAGAGCCGCCTGTTCAAGGACATCGACGACAGCAACCGGAAAACCGCGGCGCAGGCCTCCGGTGCGGAAATCCTCGACGCCTTCGTCTATCACAACTATGCCATCGGCGATCAGCCGGGCTCGGTGCGCCTGGGCAAGCAGGTGGTGAGCTGGGGCGAGAGCACCTTCATCCAGAACAGCATCAACTCGATCAACCCGGTCGATGCCGCCGCGTTCCGTCGCCCCGGTGCGGAGATCAAGGAAGGTCTGATCCCGGTCAACATGTTCTATGTCTCGCAGAGCCTGACCGACAACCTGTCGGCCGAGCTCTTCTACCAGCTGGAGTGGGACCAGACCGTAGCGGACAACTGCGGCACCTTCTTCGCCCAGCCGGATGTCGTCGCCGACGGTTGTGACGACAACCTGGCCGTCCTGTCTCCTGCCCTTGGCCAATTCGCCGGGGCCGCTCAAGCCGCAGGGTTCGGATACGACACCACTTCCGAAGGCGTTATCGTCCCCCGCGGTGGTGATCGTGACGCGCGCGATAGCGGGCAGTGGGGCGTGGCGTTCCGTTATTTTGCCGAGCCGCTGGATACCGAGTTCGGTGCCTATTTCATGAATTACCACAGCCGCACCCCTGTCTTCAGTGCGCAGGGCGCTCCGGCGGGAGCCTACGCGGCTGCTCCTGTGGTCGGTGGGCAGGTCGGGGCGGCGGTCGCTGCGCAGTTGGTCGCTCAGTGCCTGGCGCTGCCGCCTGCCAATCAGGCTGCTTGCTTTGCTGCGATTCCCGCCGCTGCGGGCGCCGCTGGTACCGGTGCCGCCAGTGCCCTGGTCGCCGGCAACAGCAACTACTACATGGAGTACCCCGAGGACATCCAGCTGTATGGTTTGAGCTTTTCCACGACCCTGCCCACCGGTACGGCCTGGAGCGGCGAGCTCAGCTATCGACCCAATGCTCCGGTACAGCTGAATACCACCGATATCCTCTACTCGGGGCTTACCCCGCTGAATCCGGCGGTTTCCATCCTGCAGGGCTCGCCCGGCCAGGACCAGCCAGGCTACCGTCGCAAGGAGATCACCCAGTTCCAGACCACCTTCACCCATTTCTTCGACCAGGTCATGGGGGCCTCTCGTCTGACCTTGGTGGGCGAGGTGGGGGTGACCCACATCGGTGGGCTCGAGCGCACCAGCGAGGCGCGTTACGGCCGTGATCCGATCTACGGTCCGGGTCCGATGGCGGCGCCGGGCGTATGCGAAGGCCTCAACGGCAATACTGGCGAGAACTACAGCAAGTACTGCGAAGACGACGGTTTCGCCACTTCCACTTCCTGGGGCTATCGCGCCCGCGCCATTTGGGATTACCCGGATGTAGTCGCCGGGATAAACCTCAAGCCCAGCGTGTCCTGGTCGCACGACGTCGATGGTTACGGCCCGAACGGCCTGTTCAACGAAGGTGCCAAGGCCGTCAGCCTGGGGCTGGATGCCGAGTACCAGAACATGTACACCGCCAGCCTGTCGTACACCGACTTCTTCGGCGGCAAGTACAACACCAGTATCGACCGCGACTTCGTCGCGCTCAGCTTCGGCGTCAGCTTCTAAGCGACCAGGAATTTCGAGGAATCATGATGCAAACGAAAACAACAAAGAAACTGTGGCAAAGCGGTGTGCTGACCCTGTCCCTGTTGGCCAGTGGCGTGATGGCAGCGGTGTCGCCGGACGAAGCGGCCAAGCTGGGCACCAGCCTGACCCCGGTCGGTGCCGAGATGGCCGGCAATGCCGATGGTTCGATTCCGGCCTGGACCGGCGGCCTGCCGGCCAATGCCGGCAGCGTCGACGGCAAGGGCTTTCTCTCCGACCCCTTCGCCAGCGAGCAGCCGCTGTTCACCATCACCGCGCAGAACGTCGAGCAGTACAAGGACAAGCTGACCCCGGGCCAGCTGGCGATGTTCAAGCGCTACCCGGACAGCTACAAGATGCCGGTCTACCCGACTCATCGTTCGGCCAGCCTGCCGCCGGCGGTGCTCGAGGCGACCAAGCACAACGTGGCCAACACCAAGCTGGTCGAGGGCGGCAACGGTCTGGAGAACTTCCGCACCGCCAACCCCTTCCCGATTCCGCAGAGCGGTCTGGAAGCGATCTGGAACCACATCACCCGCTACCGCGGCGGCAGCGTGCGTCGCCTGGTGACCCAGGCCACGCCGCAGGCCAACGGTTCCTACTCGCTGGTGTATTTCCAGGACGAGTTCACCTTCCGCGATGCGCTGACCGACTTCGATGCCAGCAAGGAAAGCAACGTGCTGTTCTATTTCAAGCAGCGCGTCACCGCTCCCTCGCGCCTGGCCGGTAACGTGCTGCTGGTGCACGAGACCCTCAACCAGGTCAAGGAGCCGCGTCTGGCCTGGCTGTACAACGCCGGTCAGCGTCGCGTGCGCCGCGCCCCGCAGGTGTCCTACGACGGTCCGGGTACCGCGGCCGACGGTCTGCGAACTTCCGACAACTTCGACATGTACAACGGTGCGCCGGACCGCTACGACTGGAAGCTCAACGGCAAGAAGGAGATCTACATCCCCTACAACGCCTACAAGCTGGACTCGCCGAGCCTGAAGTACTCGGACATCGTCAAGGCCGGCCACATCAACCAGGACCTGGCTCGCTACGAGCTGCACCGTGTCTGGCACGTGACCGCGACCCTGAAGTCCGGCGAGCGTCACATCTACGCCAAGCGCGACTTCTTCATCGACGAGGACACCTGGCAGGCCGCGCTGATCGATCATTACGACGGTCGCGGTACCCTGTGGCGCGTGGCCGAGGCCCATGCCCAGTACTACTACGACAAGCAGGTGCCCTGGTACACCCTGGAGTCCCTGTACGACCTGCTGTCCGGTCGTTACCTGGCCCTGGGCATGAAGAACGAGGAGAAGCAGGCCTACGACTTCAACTACAAGGCATCCGCCAGCGACTACACCCCGGCGGCTCTGCGCCAGGCGGGCGTTCGCTAGATAACCCGCGGTTGTGCAATACGACGAAGCCGGCCCTGTGCCGGCTTTTTCGTGGGTGGGCGGCTGGCTGTCGATGCGCCGATCCGGCTTGTGCCGCAGCTTGGGGGCTGCTGGTCTGCTGGCGCGAACTTCGCGAATGACGTCGTTCCTGCGAGGCTGAAACGCCAACCCGGACACAGCCTTTTCGTTACCGACTGTAGCTTGCCCTTCAAATGGCCGGAACAAGTCGCTAGGCTGGCTGCAGATCGAGCCCGCTGCAGACCCGACACCTCCAAGAATTGGCCGATGACCGATCTTTCCCGCTCGCCAGGTTTTGCCTACGTGCCGGCCACGCCGGTCGAGGCGCGTTTCTACCGGCCGCCGCTGCCGGCAGGGCATCTGCCGCGGCCTCGACTGTGCGAACGCCTCGAGGACGGACTGCAGGGACGCCTGTCGCTGGTCTGCGCCCCGGCCGGTTTCGGCAAGAGTTCACTGGCCATCGAGTTCTGCGAACGCCTGCCCGCGCATTGGCACAGCCTGTGGCTGGGCCTGAGCGAGCGTGACCGCGACCCCGGGCGCTTTCTCGAACGCTTGCTGCAGGGGCTGCAACAGTTTTATCCGAGCCTCGGCGAGGAGGCATTGGGCCTGCTGAAGATGCGTCAGCGTCATCAGCCGTTTGCCTTCGAGCAATGGCTCGACGGTCTGCTCGACGAACTGGCGCAGGCCCTGGATGGCGGTCAGCCGCTGCTCCTGGTGCTGGACGACTATCACCTGGCGCAGGGACCGGTGCTCGACCGTTGTCTGCAGTTCTTCCTCAATCACCTGCCGCCTGGGGTGGTACTCCTGGTGACCAGTCGCCAGCGGCCGGACTGGCACCTGGCGCGCCTGCGTCTGTCGCGACAGCTGCTGGAGCTGAGCGAGCAGGACCTGCGCCTGACCGCCGAGGAGCTGGACGCGTTGCTGGCCAGCCAGGGCGCCAGCCTGGAGCACCAGCAGGTCGCCGGCATCCTGCAGCGCAGTGAGGGCTGGGTCGCCGGCCTGCGCCTGTGGTTGCTGGCCGGCGATACCCAGACCGGACTCGAACTGCACGGCGGCGAGGGACTGATTCGCGAGTACCTGCTCGAAGAGGTGATCGATCTGCAGCCGGCGGAGGTGCAGCAGTTCCTCTACGACACCGCCCATCTCGAACGCTTCTGCGCCGAGCTGTGCGATGCGGTGCGCGATGCTCACGACAGTGCGGCGATCATCCGCCAGCTGCAGGCCAATCAGGTGTTTCTGGTGCCGCTGGACGAGCAGGGCCGCTGGTTCCGCTATCACCATCTGTTTTCCGACCTGCTCAATGCGCGCCCGGCCGAGGGCCCGGACCGCTCGCGCGGCGGTTCGCACCTGCGCGCCTGCCGCTGGTTCGCCGCCCAGGGCATGTTGGACGCCGCCATCGAACAGGCGCTGCTGGCCGGTCAGGTCGACGTCGCCGCCAGCCTGGTACAGAACCTGTCCGAGGCGCAGCTATTGGCCGAGCAGAACATCGCCGTGCTGCTGCGCTGGAAGACCAATCTGCCGGACGAGCTGCTGGCCAGCACGCCGCGCCTGATCATGCTCTACGGCTGGGCGCTGGCGCTGGCCTGCCAGCTGGATGCGGCGCAGGAGCTGCTGGAGCGGCTCGCGCGTTTCCTGCCGGCGCCCGATGCGGCCAGTCAGCTCAGCCTGCTGGCGCAGTGGCAGGCGCTGGATGGCGTCATCGCCCGCGGTCGCGGTGACGGTGTGCGGGCCGTGCGGCAATGCGACGAGGCGCTGGCCGGATTGGCCGCGGACCGCTACGGCCCGCGGTTCATGTGCCTCTCCACCCTGGCCAACCTGGCTATGGTGGAGGGTGATCTGTGGCGCGCGCGAGGGCTCAATCGCGAGGCCCTGGAGCTGGCGCAGCGCATCGACAATCCGCTGTTCGAGGCCTTGGCCCATTACGAGCGGGCGCGGGTGCTGCAGGCACGCGGCGAGGTGTCACGCGCGCTCGACGAGGTGCGCCAGGGGCAGCAGCGGCTGCAGGGCCTGGCGGCGCAACGCTGTTACTCGGTGCGTGCGCGCCTGAGCATCTACGAAGGCTATCTGCTCTGCCTGCGCCTCGACCCGGCGGCCGCGCAACGGCTGCGCCAGGGCATCGCCGAGGCACGGGCCTGTCGCGACGTCAGTGCGCTGATCGGCTATTGCGCGCTGGCCAGCCTGGAGGGCCACAGCGGCCGCGGCGCCGAGGCTTTCACCCTGCTCGGCGAGGCCGAGCGCCTGATGCACATCTGGGACGTGCCGGCGATCTACTACCTGGCGATGATCACCTTGATCAAGTGCGAGCTCTGGCTGCGCCAGGGCCAGGTCGAACTGGCCGCGGCCTGGCTACCGCAGCTGGAGGAAACCTATGGCCCGCGGGGACGAGCCCTGGCGCCGGAGTTCCATCCGCAGCTGGGGTTGCATGTCGATCTGCAGCAAGCCGCGCTGGAGCGCCTGCAAGGCCGGGCGGAGTCGGCCGAGCGGCGTCTGCTCGCGCTGCAGCAGCGTGCCCGTGGCCTGGGCGGACAACTGATCGGCCTGGTGGCGCAGGCGCAACTGGCGCAGCTGCTGCACCAGTCGGGGCGCGAGCGCGAGGCGCAGCAGCAGCTGGAAGGCTGCCTGGACGGGGCGCAGGGCGGCGCGCTGTTGCCTTTCCTCGAACTGATCCAGCACCAGCCGCAGTGGCTGGGCGAACGCCTGGCCGCACGGCCGGGCTGTGCGCTATGCGATGCCTTGCTGGCGCAACTGCCGCTGGGGACGGATCTGCGCGAGGCGCCAGCGGCGGAGGAGGGCATGCCGGCCGAGAAACTCAGCGCCCGCGAACTGGCGGTGCTGCAGTTGATCGCCGGTGGCTGTTCCAATCAGGAGATCAGCGAGCGCCTGTTCATCTCCCTGCACACGGTCAAGACCCACGCCCGCCACATCAACAGCAAGCTCGGCGTCGAGCGGCGCACCCAGGCGGTGGCGCGCGCCAAGGGACTCGGCCTACTGCGCTGAGCCCGGCAACGACAGATCCAGGGTCGGCGCCTCGGCCGCCGGTTTCAGCGGTTGCGCCAGCTTGGCCTGAACGTCCCGGTGGATCATTCGCAGCACCGGCAGCAGCTCGGCCATATCGCTCTGCACCCGGGGATAACGATGACCACCGGCCAGCCCTTCGATGCGGGCCAGCAGCTGCGCCTGCACCTCGGCCGGCAAATGGACGAACAGCTCCGGCAGTTGCTGGCTCAGTTCGGCGCTGTACAGCAGCAGCTCGTCGCGGCCGAAGGCCTGGGTCAGCTCCAGGTAGTCCAGTGCGCTGCCGCTGAGCATCGCCGCCGCCGCCTTGGTCTCCTGCAGGCCCTGCAGGCGCACCGGGTTGCTCTGCTCGCCCTGCGACAGGGTCATCCAGAACTCGGTGGTGAGGGTGAAGAGGATGGCCTGCTGGCGCAGCGAATGGCTCATCAGGCCGAGGGCTTCGGCGGCGTAGGGCTGCTGCTTGGCGCGAAAATCGAAGTACAGGCGCATCAGCTCCTTGAGCTGGAACAGCACTTCGCGCGCCTCGTTCTGGCGCAGCTCCAGCGGCGCGTAGATGTTCAGCTGAGGGCGGAAGTTCTCCGCCGAGACCATGCGTTGGTAGATCGGCCCGGTGAACTCGCCGCCGCGCCGCGGCAGGGCATTGGCCTGGGTCTTGTCGATCTGCTCCAGGGCCGCGTGTAGCTGCTGGTAGTCGCCGCTGCGCCAGGGCTGGTGGATGTCCGGGATGCGTTGGCCCAGGTAGAACAGCTCGGCGGCGCCGGCCGGGGCCTGGCAGACCAGCAAAAGGATGGCCAGCGGCCAGAGCAGGCGACGTGCTAGGGTGGACGACACGATGAATATCCGCGGCTAGAGGCGGCTCCAGAGTACCCAGCCCGGAGTCCGGCGTCACCCGCGCCTTGGTTGGGGAGAGGGCATGGACGAGCTGGCCGAGCACGGAGCCATCCGCGCGGTGTTCGAGGACCTGGGCGGCTACGGCGCGCTGGCCTCGCAGCAGGGCGGCGCGGGGCCGCTGGTCGGCCATCTGCAGCGTACCAACATCCAGTTGGCAGCCATCGGTGTGTTCGCCCGCAAGGGCCTGGAGCAGGTCACGGTGAACGACCTGCTGGATGCCGCGCAGCTGTCGCGGCGCACCTTCTACAAGTACTTCGCCAACAAGATGGAGGTGCTTGAGGGCATCTACCAGACCTCGGTGCTGCTCCTGCTGGCGCGCTTTCGCGAGATGCAGCAGGTGGCCGGCAGCCCGCAGGCCTGGCTGCGCGCCATGGTCGGGCGGTTTTTCGACTATCACCTGGCGGTCGGCCCGATCATCCGTCTGATGCAGGAGGAGGCGCTGCGCACCGAGTCGCCGCTGGCCGCGCATCGCCAGCGCGCTCACCAGGAGATGCTGCGCCTGCTGGTGGAGCGACTGGAGCCGGAGCTGGCGCCGCGCGATCCGCTGGTCTATCAGGCGCTGATCTGGGCGCTGGAGGCCGCCTCCCTCGACCTGCTCGGGCGCAGCGCCAGTCGCGCGGAGATCGAGCGGGCCAAGGCGGTGCTCGGCTGATAGGGTCTGCTCCCGCTTCATTCGCGAGCCGCGTTGCTGCGAGAAATGGCCCCCGGTTAGGCGCAGGACGCAGGTAATGGTCGCTCCCTTGCCAAGTCCTGCAACGACAGCGGGGGCCATTTCCCGCGCAACCCGCAGGGCCGGGCCAGTTTTGGCGCGATGCAGTGTTACTCGATAGCTCATTTAGCCCACTAAACTTCGCATCTCGTGCATCGCCTCGCGCCAAAACTGGCTCCGGCGCGGCCGCGAATGAAGCGGGAACAGACCCTAGGTTGGGCGGCGCGCGGGGGTTGCCCGTGCTCTGATACAGGGTGCCCATAACAAGATCGAGGTGCCCGCATGTCCGCCAACAGCCTGTCCCTGCAACCGCCCGTGGCCGTCGGTTTCGCCCGCCTGGGCTTCGGCGCCCTGCCGCTGGAGCGCCTCAAGACCCGCTACGGCAGTGCCGAGAGCGGTTCGCGCTATATCGAGCTGGACGGTTTCAATATCCACTACCGCGACGAGGGCAGCCGCGACAAGCCGGCGCTGGTGCTGATCCACGGCGTGGTCGCCTCGCTGCATACCTGGGACGGCTGGGTGCAGGCCTTCGCCCGGCACTACCGGATCATCCGCTTCGACGTGCCGGGCTTCGGCCTCACCGGCCCGGCGCGCGACGGCGAGTACTCGGCCGAGCGCATGATCCGCGTGCTCGGTCTGCTGCTCGACTACCTGCAGGTGGACCAGGCAGCGATCGCCGGCAACTCCCTCGGCGGCTATATCGCCTGGAACTTCGCCCTGGCCCAGCCGCAGCGGGTGAGCAAGCTGGTGCTGCTTGATCCGGCCGGCTATCACATGACCAAGGTGCCGTGGATGATCGCCGCCGCCGCGCTGCCCGGTGCCACCCTGGCCATGCCGCTGTGGATGCCGCGTGCGCTGATCGCCCAGGGCATCAAGGAGGTCTACGGCGAGCCGGGACGGATCAAGCCCGGGGTGGTCGAGCGCTACTACGACCTGTCGCGCCGGCCCGGCAATCGTCGCGGCATGATGGATATCTTCCGCGTGCTGCTCAAGGTCAACAAAGAGGAGCTGCACGCCACGCCGCAGCGGGTGGCGCAGATCCAGGCGCCGACCCTGCTGCTGTGGGGCGAGCGCGACCGCTGGATCTCGCCCAAGCACGTGCCGCTGTGGCAGCGCGATTTGCCTGGCATCCAGGTCAAGACCTACCCGGGCGTCGGGCACATTCCCATGGAGGAGATTGCCGAGCAGAGCGCGGCCGATGCGATGAGGTTCTTGCTGGGCTGAGGCAGATGCCCTGTCCCGCGTGCGGGGCAGGGCGCCCAAGGAGAGGAAGTAGCCCGGATGCAATCCGGGGGCTTCTACTCCGCCCCGGATTGCATCCGGGCCAAGCGGCCTGGGTTCAGGCCGCGCTGGCCTGGGGCTGCGGCGCGCCGTCGAACTCCTCGCGGGTGGCGTGCAGCAGCGCGAGGTTGTCGTGCTCCCAGGGGTGGAAGCCGTCCTTGAAGAAGTCCAGATAGGTACCGATCAGCGGGCGGAACACGCCGTCCTTGCCCCACATCCAGCGCAGGCCGTCGCGCCACACACGCCAGTTCCACAGCAGGCCGTCGACCTTGAGCATATGCGCCAGGCCGCGGGTGGTGTCGAGGACGAAGAAGAAGGTGCCCATGACCATCGCCCGGCGCAGCAGCTTGCGGCTGCCGCACACCTGGTTGTAGACGTCGAAGGCCACCGCCTTGTGCTCGGTCTCCTCCAGCGCATGCCAGCGCCACAGGCGCGCCAGGGTCGGATGGGCGCCGGCCATGTGTGCCGGGTTCTTCAGCAGGCCGTCGGCCATGATCGCGGTGATGTGTTCCAGCGCTGCGGTGGCGGCCAGCTGACGCTCTCGCGAGAACTTCTTCTGGGTGTAGCGGATGCGCGCGCGGGCGCGCTTCTCGATGCGCTCGATGTCGTAACCCAGGTCGCGCAGGCGCTGGCTGTATTCCAGGTGCTCGCGACTGTGATGGCCCTCCTGGCCGATGAAGCCGCGGATCTGCTCCTTCAGCAGCGGCTCGTCGATGCGCTCGCGGAACTGGCGCACCGAGTCGATGAAGAAGCGTTCGCCGTCGGGAAACAGCACCGACATGGCATCGAACAGGTGGGTCTTGAAGGCGTCGCCGCCGTTCCAGTGACGCGGCAGCGGATCGGGCAGGTCGAAGTCCTGGTGTCGGGGGCGGATCTGCAAACCTTCCGGGGTGGTACTGGCCATAAGGGCTCCCTTGCGCTGGTGAACTGCAGTCGACTATGGGGCGGGCATGCTTCCTCGCACAGGTTCGCAACAGCCAATCTGCGAGTCATATCCGGCCATCGGCCCTTGGCCAGTGAAAAGTTGGGGTTGGGTGCAACGGTTGTTCGGCCGGGCGGCGTGGATCACCTATGCCTTCCGGCTGAACGACGGGCGCACTGGTGCGCCTCCGGGCTTGTCGCTTTCGCCCGGGCGAGGTTAAGGTCTGCCAGTCATATGCGGCCAGCTGCGCTACGAGCCCATGAAGCAAGCACTGAGTTTCACCGCCGAGCTGGTGCCGGTGGCCTACGCCGAGGCGCTGCTGGCGCTGGCCGTGGAGCTGGGTACGCCGCGCCAGACGCTACTTGCCGCGGCGCGGGTGCGTCCCGAGGTGCTCGGCAGCCCCCACGGCCGCCTGTCCTTCGCCGACTTTCATCTGCTCACCCAGGCGGCGCTGGAACGCTGCGGTGAGCCGGCCCTGGGCCTGGTGCTGGGCCAGCGGCTGAATGTCTCCACCCACGGCATTCTCGGCTATGCGGTGCTGGCCAGCGCCAACCTGGGCAAGGCGCTGCAGTTCGCTCTCAAGTATTACCGGGTGCTTGGCCTGGCCTTCGAGCTGGAGTTGGTGGAGCAGGGCGAGGACCTGGAGCTGCGCGCCATCGAGTCCTTCCCCATGGGACGGCAATCGCGCTTCGCTGCCGAGGGCCTGCTGACCAGCATCCACACCATCGCCCGCTTCCTGCTCGGCGAAGAGCTGCGGGGCCTCGCCGTCGGCTTCGCCCATGCCGCGCCGGACTACGTCGAACGCTACACCGAGGTATTCGGCGTGCCGGCGCGGTTCGAGCAGCCCTGCCACTGGCTGCGCCTGCCGCGGCATTACCTGCAGCGCCCCATGGCCCTGGCCAACCCGGCCACGGTGCAGATGTGCGAGCGGCAGTGCGAGGCGCTGCTGGCCAGCCTCGACGTGCAGGACGGCCTGCTCACCCGCCTGCGCCGCCTGCTGCTGGCGCGCCCCGGCGATTTCCCCGACCTCGACAGCGCCGCCCGTGCCCTGCACACCAGCGGGCGCAGCCTGCGCCGGCATCTGGCGCAGATCGGCACCAGCTACCAGCAGGTGCTCGACGAGGTTCGCCGGCGCCTGGCCCTGCAATACCTCAGCACCACCCACCTGCCGCTGTACGAGATCGCCCAGTTGCTGGGCTTCAGCGATCCCTCCAACTTCCGCCGCGCATTTCGCAAATGGACGGGTAAACTGCCCGGAGATTACCGTAACGAGGCCCCCTGATGAGCACCGCCGCAGCCCCTGTCCTGATCCGCGAAACCTTTCCCGTCGGGCCTTTGCAGTGCAACTGCACGATCATCGGCGACCCGCTGACGAAGAAGGCCATAGTGGTCGATCCGGGCGGCAATCCCGAGCTGATCATGGCGCGCCTGGAAGCCCATGGCCTCAAGGTGGTGAGCATCATCCACACCCACGCCCACCTCGATCACTTCCTCGCCTCCGGGCGGATGAAGGAGAAGACCGGCGCCACCCTGCACCTGCACAAGGACGACCAGTTCCTCTGGGACAACCTGGAGATGCAGTGCCGCATGTTCGGCGTGCCCTACACGCCGGTACCGGCACCGGATAAGTGGCTGGCCGACGACGAGGAACTGGCCTGCGGCTGCGGCGTCGCGCTGCACACGCCGGGGCATACGCCGGGGTCGATGAGCTTCTGGTTCGAAGAGGCCAAGCTGCTGATCGCCGGCGACACCCTGTTTCGCCGCGGCATCGGCCGCACCGATCTGTGGGGCGGCGACTACGCCAGCATCGAGCGTTCGATCAGGCAGCGCCTGTACCGCCTGGACGAGGACGCCACCGTGGTCACCGGCCACGGCCCGGATACCCGCCTCGGCGACGAGATGCGCGAGAACCCGTTTGTCCGCGCCTGAACCCGGCGCCAGCGGCGCTGTCTACACTGGCATTCTGCTGTCATCCAAGGAGAGACCGTCATGCCCCGCCTATCCCTGATCGCTGCCTGCTCCGCTGCCTTGCTGCTGGCCGGCTGCGCCTCGCAGAACCCCTACGACCAGAGCGCGCCGAGCTCGAACAAGACCGCCACGTACGGCGGTCTGGGCGCGCTGGCCGGTGCCGCCGCCGGCGCCCTGATCAGTCACGACGACCGCGGCAAGGGCGCGCTGATCGGCGCCGCGGTGGGCGGTGCGGCCGGCGCCGGTTACGGCTACTACGCCGACAAGCAGGAGGCCGAGCTGCGCCGGCAGATGGAGGGTACCGGCGTCGAGGTGCAGCGCCAGGGCGACGTGATCCAGCTGATCATGCCCGGCAACATCACCTTCGCCACCGACTCGGCGGAGATCGCCAGCAGCTTCTATGCGCCGCTGAACAACCTGGCCAACTCCTTCCGCCAGTACAACCAGAACAGCATCGAAGTGGTCGGCCACACCGACAGCACTGGTTCGCACAGCTACAACATGAGCCTGTCGCAGCGCCGCGCGCAGAGCGTGGCTAGCTACCTAATCGCCCAGGGTGTCGACGGCGGCCGGGTCAGCACCCGCGGCATGGGGCCGGATCAGCCGGTGGCGAGCAATGCCACGGCCGACGGAAGGGCGCAAAACCGCCGCGTCGAGGTGACCCTGCGGCCGCTGCCTGGCGTGCAGTAACCCCTGCGGATTTGTTCCGGATCGCACAGTCCAGCCGCCACGCGGCTGGTAAGCTGGCGCGGAACTTCGCCCGCCACGGCGGCTCGAAGGGCTCCGGCACGCTGCCGACACCAGAACGAATCCTAAGGAAGAATCCATGAAGACCAGGCGTAATCTGATCGCGGCCTCCGCGGTCATGGCCTTGCTGGCCGGTTGTACCACCAACCCCTATACCGGCGAACGTGAGGCCGGCAAGGCCGGCATCTACGGCGGTATCGGCGCGGTCGCCGGTGCGGCGATCGGCGCGGCCACCTCTAGCAAGAAGGACCGCGCCAAGGGCGCGCTGATCGGCGCGGCGGTGGGCGGCGCCGCCGGCGGCGGCTACGGCTACTACGTCGACACCCAGGAAGCCAAGCTGCGCCAGACCCTGCAGGGCACCGGCGTGCAGGTACAGCGCAACGGCGACGACCTGAAGCTGATCATGCCCGGCAACATCACCTTCGCCAGCAACTCGGCGGACATCTCCAGCAGCTTCTATCCGACGCTCAACTCCCTGGTGCTGGTGTTCAAGGAGTTCGACAAGAACGGCGTGAACATCGTCGGCCATACCGACAGCACCGGTTCGCTGGAGCTCAACCAGAACCTGTCCAACCGCCGTGCCCTGAGCGTGGCCAACTACCTGAGCGCCAACGGCGTGCCGGGCCAGCGCATCTCCTCCTACGGTGCCGGCCCTAGCCAGCCGATCGCCAGCAACGCCAACGAGGCCGGGCGGGCGCAGAACCGCCGCGTCGAGATCAACCTGCGGCCGCTCTGAGCCGCAGTCATGGCGTGACAAAGCCCCCGCTTGCGGGGGCTTTTTTCTGCGCGGCCGTCGTGTCTGCCCGGTCGTTGGCGGGCTTGGCTCTGGGCCGGCGAGCGCTCAGCCGCGCAGCTTGCCTGGCCGGCGCGACGGCTTCTCGCCGTTGGGCACGTGCAGGTAGGACATCACGCTTTCGGTCAGCTCGGCGGCCAGCTGCACAGCCTCCTTGTTGCGCGCCATGACCCCGGCCACCAGCGCTTCGATCAGGGCCAGCACGGCGGTGTTGGAGCTGATCAGCACCGGGTGGTCGGCCGGGGCGAACAGGGTGTGGCGGGCGATGCCGGCCAGGGGCGATGCTGGCGAATCGGTGATGGCCAGTACGCCGGCGCCGCGCTCGCGGGCAAAGCGCGCCAGCTGCAGGGTGTCCAGGCTGTAGCGCGGCATGGCGATGGCCAACAGCACGTCCAGTTCGGTGATGGCGGCCAGGCGGTAGGCGGCGTTCTCGTTGCCGCCTTCCATGCTGATGGCCGTGGCGTCGGCGCAGAAGGGCACCAGGTTGGCGGCGGCCAGGCCGGCCATATAGGCGCTGTTGCCGAAGCCGAGGATGTAGATCTTGCGTGCCTGGATCAGGCCGTCGACAAAGGCGTCGAAGCTGGCCGGGACGTTGTTGGCCCCGGCGGTGGCCAGGTTGCTGCTGGCGATCTGGATCTGTTCGTGCAGGCCGAAGCCCCCGTCCGGGCGGCTCTCCAGCTCGCTGCGCAGCTTGTCCACCGGCGACACCATCTGTTGCAGGGTGCTGACCAGCTCGGCCTTGAGCCCGGTATAGCCGCCCAGGTCGAGGGCCTTGGCCAGGCGGTTGACCGCCGCCGGCGAGGTGGCGGTGGCCACGGCCATCTCCTCGATGTTCAGGGTCGCGGCCTTGAGCGGGTGGCGCAGGATGAATTCGGCCACCTTGCGCAGCGAGGGTTGCAGCGTGGGGATGCGCTCGGCCAGCTTGCGCATCACGGGGGCGGCGTAGACGGTGGCGTTCTTCGCGGAGGTCGGCATGGTGTTTCGGCACGGGTGAGTGAGAGGCGGCGCAGGCCGGCGTGAGCGCAGTCTATCCCAGCCGGCCGCGCCAGGTGCACCCGGGCTACTTCAGGCTGCCGGCGAGAAACTGCTGCAAGCGTTCGGAGCGCGGGTTGGCCAGTACCTCTTTCGGGCAGCCGCTTTCCTCCACCTGGCCCTGGTGGAGGAATACCAGCTGGTTGGACACCTCGCGGGCGAAGCCCATCTCGTGGGTCACCACCAGCATGGTGCGGCCTTCGCTGGCCAAATCCTGCATCACCTTGAGCACTTCGCCGACCAGCTCCGGGTCCAGGGCCGAGGTGGGTTCGTCGAACAGCATCACCTCCGGCTCCATGGCCAGGGCACGGGCGATGGCCACGCGCTGCTGCTCGCCGCCACTCATGTGCGCGGGATAGGCGTTCTTGCGATGGCCCACGCCGACCTTGGCCAGGTAGTGCTCGGCTTTCTCCAGCGCCTCCTTCCTGCTGATGCCCTGTACCTGCACCGGCGCTTCCATGACGTTGTCCAGGGCGCTCATGTGCGACCACAGGTTGAAGTGCTGAAAGACCATGGCCAGGCGCGAGCGCATGCGTTGCAGCTGCTGGGGATCGCTGGCGTGCAGGTCGCCGGTGACTTTGTGCGGCTTGAGCCGCAGTTCTTCGTCATTGAGCAGGATGCGCCCGCTGTGCGGCCGCTCCAGCAGGTTGATGCAGCGCAGGAAGGTGCTCTTGCCCGAGCCGCTGGAGCCGATGATGCTGGTAACGTCGCCGGCCCTGGCCTTGAGCGAGACGCCCTTGATCACCTCGTGGTTGCCGTAGCGTTTGTGCAGGTTGTCGATTTCCAGGCTGTACATGATGGGATTCTCTTGTTGTCAGTCGGTCAGCAGGCGGCCCTGGCGGATGGGCTGGGCGCCGGCGACCTTGGCCAGCCACAGGCCGGGCTGGGCATAGCGCAGGCGTTCGCGGGCGTAGAGCACGCCGCGGGTTTCGGCGAGGATCACGGAATAGCGATCGCTCAGCGGGTCGATCACCTCGAACAGCGCATCGCCGGGCTCGACCCAGGCCCCCAGCGGTTGCAGATAGCTGACCACCCCCGGGTGCGGGGCATAGGCGTACTGCGCGCCGGCAAAGGGGGTGGCCTCGCAGCAGGTCGCGGGCGCCGCCGGCCAGTCACCGGCGAGCAGGCCCTGGTCGGCGAGAAAGCCGAGGATGGCCTCGGCATCGTCCCGGGCCTGCGGCGCCTCGGTATCGGCCATGCCGCGCAGCTCGATGGTGCTGGCCAGGCAGGCGGCTGGAATGGCGGCGTCGGGGAACTGCGCAGCGAGTTTCAGCCAGGGGCCGGCGCAGGCTTCGTCGAAGGACTGGCCGCCGCTGTCCTCGGCCAGCAGCACGGCGCCGGCACCCAGGCGCGCGGCCAGCGGCTGCAGTCGCGGCCAGTGCTGGGGCTGGGCATAGAGCAGCAGGATCGACTCGAAGTCGCAGTGCAGGTCGAGTACCAGATCGGCATCGCAGGCCTGGCGCAGCAGCAGGCGGCGCAGCCCTTCAAGGGCTGATTTGGCTGGGGGCAACTGGTCGAGGGCGGTCAGCATGGCGCTGCGGATCAGCCGCATATTGGCCTCGCCATCGCGGCCCAGGCGGCCTTCGAGCTGCGGGGCGAGCAGCGCGGCCAGGTCGACGAAATCGCGGTTGAAGTTCGCCCCGCTGGCGAAGTCGAAGCGCCCCTGGTGGGTGGCCTGGAACATCTGCCCCAGGCCGATGGGGTTGGCCACCGGGACCAGCTCCACCACGCCGGTCAAGCGCCCCTGCTTCTCCAGTTCAGCCAGCCGGCGCTTGAGCTCCACCGCCACACGCATGCCCGGCAGTTCGTCGGCGTGCAGGCTGGCCTGGATATAGGCCTTGCGCGGGCCGCTGCCGAAGCGCAGCACCCTCAGGTGATGGTCGCTGCCGCTGGGGCTCCAGGGCAGGAAATGACGAATCGACTCCATGGTTTCTCCTCAGGCCTTGCGCGGGGTCAGGTAGGCCAACCAGCGGCGCTCGGCGCCCTTGAACAGCTGGACCAGGACGAAGGTCAGCACCAGGTAGAAGACCCCGGCGGTGATAAAGGCCTCGAACGGCATGTAGTAGCGCGAGCTGAGGGTACGCGCCGCGCCGGTGATGTCGATCAGGGTGACGATCGACGCCAGCGAAGTGGTATGCAGCATCATGATTACCTCGTTGCCGTACTGCGGCAGCGCGCGGCGCAGGGCCGAGGGCAGGAGGATGCGCCGGTATAGCTTGGCGCGCGACATGCCCATGGCCTTGGCCGCCTCGATCTCGCCGTGCGGCGTGGCCTTGAGGCTGCCGGCGAGGATTTCCGCCGAGTAGGCGCTGGTGTTGATGGCGAAGGCCAGGCAGGCGCAGAAGGTGGCGCTGGAGAAATACGGCCACAGGAAGCTGTCGCGGATGGCCGCGAACTGGGCCAGGCCATAGTAGATCAGAAACAGCTGCACCAGCATTGGCGTGCCACGGATCACGTAGGTGTAGAGCCAGGCCGGGGCGTTGAGCCAGGGCGAGCGCGATACCCGCATCAGGCCCAAGGGAATGGCCAAGGTCAGCCCCAGGGCCAGGGCGATCAGCAGCAACTGGAAGGTCACCAGCAGGCCGCGCCCATAGAGCGGCAGATGCTCGGCGATCAGATGGAAATCGAGCATGGAGCGGGTCCTCTAGATTTCGGTCAGCCGCGCGCCCACGCTGTAGCGCCGCTCCAGCAGGCGCAGGGCGAGCAGCGAGACGCTGGTCAGCAGCAGATACAGGGCGGCCACGGCGAGGAAGAAGGTGAAGGGTTCGCGGGTGGCGTCGGCGGCATTCTTGGCCTTGAACATCATGTCCTGCAGGCCGACCACCGAGATCAGCGCGGTGGCCTTGGTCAGCACCAGCCAGTTGTTGGTGAAACCGGGAATGGCGAGGCGGATCATCTGCGGCACCAGGATGCGGAAGAACACCTGCATCCCGTTCATGCCGTAGGCCGCGCCGGCTTCCGCCTGCCCCTTGGGAATGGCCATGAAGGCGCCGCGGAAGGTCTCCGACAGGTAGGCACCGAAGATGAAGCCCATGGTGAACACGCCGGCGACGAAGGGATTGATGTCGATGTAGTGGTCGTAGCCGAGCAGCGGCGCGACACGGTTCACCAGATCCTGGCCGCCGTAGAAGATCAGCAGGATCAGCACCAGGTCGGGAATGCCGCGAATCAGCGTGGCGTAAGCCTCGCCGAGCATCGCCAGCCAGCGGATCGGCGACAGGCGAAAGGCCGCGCCGAGCAGACCGAGGCTGATGGCCAGGGCCATGGAGGTCAGCGCCAGGCTCAGGGTGAGCCAGGCGCCATCGAGGATGGTCGAGCCGTAGCCGTGGAGCATGATGGGGTCCTCACGCGCCGCGACAGGCGCTGCGCGATTACGAGAGAGAGGCATCGCGCCGGTGGGCGGATGCCTCTGCGGACAGGGCAGGGTTACTGGCCGTAGATGTCGTAGTCGAAGTACTTGGCCTGCACTTCCTGGTACTTGCCGTTGGCGCGGATGGCGTCGATGGCGGCGCTGATGCGCGCGGCATTGGCCTCATCGCCCTTGCGCACGGCGATGCCGGCACCGCGGCCGAAGTACTGCGGGTCGTTGAAGTCCGGGCCGACCAGGGCGAAACCCTTGCCGGTTGGGGTCTTGATAAAGCCCTCGTCGATATTGACGATGTCGGCCAGGGTGGCGTCCAGACGGCCTGCGGCCAGGTCGAGGAAGGCTTCGTTCTGCGAGGCATAGCGCACCACCTCGATGCCGGCTTTCTCGAATTTGTCGCTGGCGTAGCGATCGTAGGTGGAGGCGCGTTGTACGCCGACTTTCTTGCCCTTGAGGTCGAGCAGCGGGTCGTTGATCTGGGTGCCGGCCTTCATCGCCAGCTTGCCGGGGGTGTGGTAGTACTTTTTGCCGAAGTCCACCGATTTCAGGCGATCCTCGGTGATCGACATGGACGACAGCACGGCGTCGACCTTGCGCACCTTCAGCGAGGGGATCAGGCCGTCGAACTCCTGCTCGACCCACTGGCACTTGACCTTCATCTCTTCGCACAGGGCCTGGCCGATGTCGTAGTCGAAGCCGCTGATGGCGCCGTCCGGGGTCTTGAAGGCGAAGGGCGGGTAGGCCGCCTCGATGCCGATGCGCAGGTTGTCCTGGCTGGCGTGGCTGAAGCTGCTGGCGACGGACAGTGCCAGTGCGCCGAGAAGTGCGATCTTGTTCATCTTATTGACTCCTGGGTGGTGGTTTGGGGTTCGCTGCACAGCCGGCGGTGCGGCGCTGGCTGTGCACTGGCAGCGCCTGGGCGCAGCCGGCAACCGGCTCGGGTGGGCCGGGTTGCGGAGAGTCGGCGAAGTGGGCCGGCTCGGGTCCTGTGGGCACTATCTATGACACGTTTATTTTCATAAATATACTATTTAGAAATATTTATATCATTCCGGGTGTCGCCGATCGCTCGCCTCAGCCGCTCTAGCGCGCTGTCTGCCGCGCCGCGAGCGGGCTTTTTCAGGCCGCGCCAGGAGGCCCAGGGTCGCCGCGGGCGCTTGAACAGGGGGGCGTTGTGGTATATAAAATTTCACAAAGATGCATTGTGAAAATTATTATTCACATGCTGGGCGCCAGGACTGGCGCGGCTTGCAGCCGCCACAGGGAGGTCAATTCGCGTCAGAATTTTCATAACAAGAGCAATAAGAATGAAAAAGCCGTTCCAGCCTCGCCGTCTGTTCGTCGCCCTGATCCTCTCCTGTGCCAGCTCCGTGGTGCAGGCCGAAGGCCACCTGCTGGCCGTGGGGGGCATGCTGCGCGCCAGCAACGTCCCGGTCTACGCCAAGTTCGTCGAACTGGCCGGCGGCCAGCAAGGCGCGCGCATCGTCATCCTGCCCACTGCCAGCGGCAGTCAGGGCTCCAGCAAGCGCTTCATGGCCGAGCTGATCGCCCAGGGGGTGCCGGCCGAGCGCATCAGCATCGTCGGCATCGACCGTCACAACTACCTGGAGACCATGAACGACGCGGAGGTGGTCAAGCCCCTGGCTGACGCCAGTGCCGTGTGGTTCGTCGGTGGCGACCAGGCCCGCATCGCCCGCGCCCTGTTCAATGCCGATGGCAGCCCCTCGCTGCTGATGCAGGGGGTGCGCCAGGTGTTCGACCGGGGGGGCGTGGTGGCCGGCACCAGCGCCGGGGCCAGCATCCTCGGCGCCGAGATGCCCACCGCCTACGGCGTGGTCATGGATACCCTGGACTTTGGCGTCGCCGCCAAGACCGATCAGCGTGGCACGGCCATCCTCAAGGGCGCCGGTCTGTTTAACGGCATCATCGATCAGCACCTGGACCAGATCGAGGAAACCAGCACCGGCCGCGCCGCGCGCATGGCCGCCTACCTGGCCGAGCGCAAGGCCAGCAAGGGCTTCGGCCTGGACACCAACACCGCCATGTGGGTCAAGCCCGGCGGCCAGCTGGAGGTGTTGGGCGAGGGCTACCTGACGGTGATGGATGCCAGCCAGGCCGAGAAGGGCTTCGGCCTCTACGGCACCCGGCTGAGCAATGTGCGCCTGGCCATGCTCGGTCATGGCGACCGCTACGACCTGCGCAGCGGCACGCTGCAGCCGGCGGCGGGCAAGGCGGCCATCGAGGCAGGCAATCAGTACCTGCTGGGCAACCAGCTGATCACCGACCTGGCCGCCGTCTCGGCCATGGGCCGCGCCGTGCTCTATGGCCTGGCCGACAACAGCGCCAGCCGCCAGCTGGGCCTGATGACCCGCTACAACCCGCTCAACGGCTACCACTACGGTTACCGCTTCGCGTTCAGCAAGACCCCGGAATTCAGCGCCTACAGCCAGTTCTACGATTCGCTGACCAACTACAGCGTCAGCGGCGTGCGCCTGGATATTCGTCCGGTCAACGCCAACCTGGGCGATCCGGCCGCCAGTGCGCCGGTCGATGCCGGCAACGGCGCCCTCGGCGATGCCATCCGCGCGGTGAGCTTCCGCGGCCTGATGACCCTCAACGGGCAGAACGCCTTCGAGCCGCAGCGGCCCATCAGCCGCCTGGAACTGGCCAATGCCCTGCAGATGACCCTGGCCGCCGAGCCCAAGCTGGATGCGCTGCCGACGCTCGGCGATATCGACGCCGACGACCCGGTGCGCGAGCAGCTGCAGGTGGTGCTGTCCAACGGCTGGATGCGCGCCGGCGAGACTTTTGCCGGGCAGCAGCCGGTCACCCGCAAGGACTGGGCCCTGGCCTGCAAGGCGCTGGTCGAGCGTTTCCATAACACGCGCCTGGAAAAGAGCGCCGCGTTGAGCGACCTGGGCGAACTGGATGCCGAACTGGCCGAGGCGGCGCGCCTGACCGTGGGCGAGGGCTGGCTCAAGGCCGCGCAGGGTCGCTTCGAGCCCGATGCGCCGGTCAGCCGCGGCGAAGTGGCGCAGACCCTGGCCCGGGTCGCCGGCCTGAGTAAAGGCTAACGCGCACCAGGCGGCGCCCGACTGGCGCCGCCCCGAATCACCCCCGATACCCCGAGAGCCCTGTATGCAACTGAACAGGTTGGAAGCCTTCGCCCTGGAAAAACTCTGGCACGCCCCGCAGCGCGAGCGACTGCTGGCCGGCAAGCCCGATCTGCGGGTGCTGGAACGGGTGCAAACCCGCGCCGGCTTCTACTCGATCATCCAGCTGCCCGCCCACCTGGCCGCCCTGCAGCCGGGCAACGAGCTGGAGTGGCCGTTTCGTCTCAAGCGCCTGCGGGCCAAGGGGTATTTCGTCTGCTGGGCCGAGTCGGCGTCGACCCTGTGCCTGGAGGCGGTGATCAGCAAGGGCGAGTGTCCGCCCGAGCTGGCACCGGAATTGTTCGCCTAGCGGCGGACGCTGAGCTGTTCAATAACAACAATGGAGTAAGTGATGAAACTGGTAAAACTGAGCCTGATCGCCCTGGCGGTCGCCGCCGGCTCGTCGTTCGCCCTGGCCGGGGATCAGCAGCAGGCCAAGGGCTTTATCGAAGACAGCACGCTGAAGCTGCTCAACCGCAACTTCTACATGCAGCGCAACTTCGTCAACAGCCAGCGCAACACCCGCGAGGAGTGGGCCCATGGCATGCACCTGAACTATGCCTCGGGCTTTACCCAGGGCACCCTGGGCGTGGGGGTGGATGCCCATGCCTACGGCGGCATCAAGCTCGACGGCGGCCGCGGCAGCGTGGGCAACGGCATCCTGCCGGTCGACGGCGATGGCCGCATCGAGGACAACACCGGTGAAATCGGCGGCGTGGTCAAGGCGCGCATTTCCTCCACCCAATTGAAGTTCGGCGAGCAGCGTCCCACCGCCCCGGTATTCGCCACCGGCGACTCGCGCCTGCTGCCGGAAACCGCTACCGGCCTGCAGCTGTTCAGCAGCGAGGTCGACAACCTGTTCCTCGAAGCCGGGCACTTCACCGCCATCAACCGCCGCAACTCGAGCAACTCCGATGGCGAACTGACCAGCGAATACGCCGAAGTGGAGGCGCGCAGCGTCGACTTCGTCGGCGGCACCTACAACTTCCACGACAACCTCAGCGTCTCGCTGTATGGCAGCGAAGCCGAGGATGTCTGGCGCCAGTACTTCGGCAACCTCTACTACAACATCCCCCTGGCCGACCAGCAGTCGCTGAGCTTCGACCTGGTGGCCTACAAGACCGATGACCAGGGCAAGGCCCTGGCCGGCGAGCTGGACACCCTGACCTACTCGCTCAAGGGCGCCTACGGTTTCGGCGCGCACAAGCTCAGCCTGGCTTATCAGAAGGTCAACGGCGACGAGTTCTTCGACTATATCGGCGGCGACTCCATCTGGCTGGCCAACTCGGTGCAGTACTCCGACTTCAACGCCCCCAACGAGCGTTCCTTCCAGGTGCGCTACGACCTCAACATGGCCAGCTTCGGCGTGCCGGGCCTGAGTTTCATGGCCCGCTACATCAAGGGCGACCAGATCGACGGCACCAAGGCCGACCCCAATGGCGCCTTCGCCGGCTGGGCCGGCAAGGACGAGAAGCACTGGGAGCGCGACCTCGAGGCCAAATACGTGGTGCAGTCCGGTGCCGCCAAGGACCTGTCCCTGCGCCTGCGTCAGGCCACCCACCGCGCCACTGCATTCGACAACGACCTCAACGAAGTGCGGCTGATCGTTGAGTACCCGCTGAGCCTGCTGTAACGGCGCTGCAGCCCGCCTCCGATTGCATCTCGGGGGCAGGCGAATTCCAAGGTTTTAGGTCTTCTCCACGCTCCTTTGACCTGACGGCACCCGCGGGTGCCTTTTTTTCCAGCGGCCCTGTGCAGCGCTCATTGCGGAGACTTACAGCATGCGTATCGTTCTGCTCCTGATGTTCTGTGGGCTGGCCTTCGGTGTGCAGGCGCAACCCTTGCGCATCGCCATGGAAGGCCAGTTCCCGCCCTTCGAAATACTGGACGAGAGCGGCCAGCTCAAGGGCTTCAACGTCGATATCGCCCAGGCCCTGTGCCAGGCCATGGCGCAGGAGTGCCAGCTGCTGCGCTTTGCCTGGGACGATCTGATCCCGGCGCTGGAGGCGCAGCGCGCCGATCTGATCCTGGCTTCCATGTCGATCACCGAGGCGCGCCAGCAACGGGTCGACTTCACCGCCAAGTACGCCCAGACCCCGGCCTACTTCTTCGCCCGCAAGGGCTTGATCCATGAGGTGATCGTCACCCCGCGGCGCATCGCCGGCAAACGGGTTGGCGTGCAGCAGGGCACCACCTACGAGCGCCTGCTGGACGACAAGTACGCCGCCCACGTCCAGTTGCAGCGTTTCGACTCCGCCGCGCTGATGTACCAGGCCCTGGCCGCCGGCCAGATCGATCTGGTGCTCGACGATGCCGTCTCCGGCTTCTTCGGCTTTCTCGACACGCCGCAGGGCCAGGGTTTCGAACAGGTCGGCAACCAGGTGGTGTCACCCAAGCACTTCGGTCAGGGCCAGGGCATCGCCGTGCGCAAGGGCGACACGGCCCTGCGCGAGCGCCTGGACCGCGCCCTGGCAGTGATCCTCAGCAATGGGGTCTACAAGCGCATCGAACAGCGGTACTTCAAACACTTCTCGGTTTACTGAGCTGGAGGTCACCACTCGACCAAAAAATCCACGCTGCGGCAGTTCCCGTTTCACAACACCCACAACAAGAGTGCGCCTGGCGCACGTCTCGGAGAACTCGACAATGATGCTTGGCAAAGTCTTACGCTGCACCCTGCTGCTGCTCGCCCTGTTGCCCCTGGTCGGCCATGCCGGCGGCCCGCTGGTGCTGATCGGTGGCGCCATCAAGGATGACAACGCGGCGATCTATCAACGCCTGATCCAGCTGGCCGGCGGCAGCCAGGCGCGCATCGGCATTATCACCGCCGCGTCCATTCCACCCAGTCAGGACCCGGATGCCGGCACCGCCAATGCGCGCAACTCCCAGGCCAACGGCGAGTTCTACGCCGCGCTGCTGAAAACCTACGGCGCCCAGGATGCCCAGTGGATTCCCATCGACCTGGACAGCATCGACAACAACAGCAACCCCCAGGTGCTCGAGCAGATCAACGGCATGACCGGCTTCTTCTTCGGCGGCGGCGACCAGGGCCGACTGACCCAGACCCTGCAGACCAGCACTCGTCAGGACAGCCCGGCGCTGGCCGCCATCCGCGCCCGGCATGCCAATGGCGCCGTGCTGGCCGGTACCAGCGCCGGCACCGCGATCATGGTGCAGGGGCCGATGATCACCGGCGGCGAGAGCTATGACGCGCTGCGCAATGGCGTTTATACCAGCCCGGGCGGCGATGACCTGTCCTACGACATGCAGGGCGGCTTCGGTTTCTTCGGTCATGGCTTGCTCGACACCCACTTCAGCGAGCGCGGCCGCCAGGGCCGTATCCTGCGTCTGGCCGACTACAGCAACGTGCCGTTCGCCTTCGGCGTGGACGAGGACACCGCCCTGCTGGTGCAGGACAACCCCAGCCTGGGCCAGGTCGAGATGGAAGTGATCGGCAGCAATGGCGTGTTCGTCTTCGACCTGCGCAACAAGGAGCGCGGCAGCGGCAGCAGCTATGCCCTGTATGACGTGCTGGCCAGCTACCTGACCGCCGGTGATCGCTACCGGCCGGCCACCCAGCAGTTCGTCATCGGCAGCGGCAAGACCAGCCTGCGCGGCCGCGAATACTACAGTTCGGCCATGACCGCCAGCGGCGACATCTTCAGCAGCCCGAACAACAGCGGCGCCAACGGCCGGCGCAATCCGCGGGAGTTCGTCAAGGTCAGCGTCGACCTGTTCGACAGCCAGTCCACCAGCACCCTGGGTCGCACCTATG
Source organism: Pseudomonas sp. SP16.1 (assembly GCF_052682975.1). Classification (NCBI taxonomy): domain Bacteria; kingdom Pseudomonadati; phylum Pseudomonadota; class Gammaproteobacteria; order Pseudomonadales; family Pseudomonadaceae; genus Pseudomonas; species Pseudomonas sp. SP16.1. The sequence goes on along the minus strand of NZ_JBQYFZ010000001.1, from coordinate 3,668,708 downwards.
AGCGCACCCCGCGCTTTCGCGTCGACCTGGTCAAGAGCGCGCAGTACGACAGCCACGGCTACCAGGGCGTGATCGGCGGCAAGCGCCTGACCTCCTACCTGCGCATGCTGATGGACATGCGCCCGAACTGACGCGGGCGCCGCTGTAGCGGCGGCATCTTCTGCCCTGATCCAGCCCCCTAACCGGGGGCTTTTCCTGACCGCCTGTCGTGTCTCTTCTGGCAAAACGCCAGCCAGGCAAAACCTGACTAGACTGCTGCCTGTGGTTCTGTGAAGTCCGCGCGCCGGCCCGCTGGCGCGCGTTGGTTCTGGATGACCAGAGGGAGAACGATGGACGGCAGAGCTGACCCCGTGGCCCCGAAACCCTGGCTGCCGCTGACCGTGTCCCTGGCCTTGCTGCTGGGCCTCGGCGCGCTGATCGTCTGGCAATGGCAGCTGGCGCAGGAGCGCGAGCGCGAGGACGGCGAACAGCGCTTCGTGCTCGAGGCGCAGGACATCGGCCAGCGCGTGCTGAGCCGCATGCAGGCCTACGAGACGGTGCTGCGCGGCATCTCCGGGCTGATGACCGCCAGCGAGCGGGTTTCGCCCCTCGAGTGGGATCGCGCGCTCGACCAGCTGCAGCTGCAGGACCGTTATCCCGGCATCCAGGCCCTGGCCTGGTCGCGCTACCTGAGCCGCGCGCAACTCGCCGACTATCTCACCGACCTGCAGGCGGATCAGCGCCTGGACTACCAGATGTTTCCCGCTGGCGAGCGCGAGCACTACATGCTGATCGACTACATCAGCCCGCTGGACTGGCGCAATCGACGTGTGCTGGGTTTCGACATGCTCAGCGAGGCGGTGCGCCGCCAGGCCATCGAGCGCGCCATCGACAGCGGCGAGGCGACCCTCAGCGCACCGCTGGTGCTGCGCCAGGAAACCCAGGTCGACATACAGGGCGGGGTGCTGCTGTATCTCCCGGTGTTCCGTCCCGGCATGCCGTTGAGCACGCCGCGGGAACGTCGTGCCGCGCTGTTCGGCATGGTCCACGGCGCCTTCCGCAGCCAGGATCTGATGGAAGGCATCCTCGGCCCGCAGAGTCGTCGCTTCGATATCGCCCTGCAGGATCTGCAGGCGCCCGACGCCAGGCTGCTCAGTGGCGATGCCCGGCAGGAGGGCTGGCAGCCGCGCTTTCAGCGCAGCCTGGAACTGCCGTTGTACGGTCGCACCTGGGGTCTGCAGGTCAGCAGCACGGCCGAGTACGAGCGCGGGCTGGCCGATCGTGGCAACACCTTGGGCCTGTGGCTGGGGCTGGCCGCGGCGACCCTGCTGGCACTGCTGGTCGGTGGCCATCTTTACCAGCGCGACCGCAAGCTGCACGCCAGCCAGCAGACGTCGCTCGAGTTGCAGGAACGCGAGGAGCGCTTCCGTCTGCTGGTCGAGCGCCTGCCGGTGGCCACCCTGCTGTGCAACGCCGAGGGGCGCATCGACATGGCCAACCGAAGCGCGGCGGAGCTGCTCGAATGCCCCGCGCAAGCGCTGCTCGGCGAGCCGGTGGCGCGTTTCCTGCCGTCGCTCGAGCCGTTGCCGACGCAGCTGGCCGAGGGCGACGAGCTGCAGGCGCGCAGCCAGGGCGGCGAGACGATTCCGGTCGGCGTCAGCCTCAGCCGCCTGCGCGAGGACGGCGCCGCCGAATACCTGCTCAACCTGGTCGACCTGCGTGCGCGCAAGGGCGCCGAGGAGCGTTTTCGCCTGGTGGTCGAGGCCTCGCCCAACGCCATCGTGCTGGTCGACGGCCTGGGGCGCATCGCCATGGTCAACCGCCAGACCGAGCTGATGTTCGGCTACGAGCGCCAGGCGCTGCTCGGCGAGTCGGTGGAGATCCTCCTGCCCGCCGCCCTGCGCGGCAGCCACGTCGGGCTGCGCCGCGGCTACCAGGCAATGCCGGAGCAGCGCCGCATGGGGGGCAACCGGGAGCTGTTCGGCCAGCACCGCGAAGGCCGGATGATTCCGCTGGAGGTCGGCCTGTCGCCGATTCGCAGTGGCAGCGAGACGCTGGTACAGGCGGTGATCATCGACATCAGCGAGCGCAAGGCGGCCGAGCACAAGTTGCGCGAGCAGGCCGAGCAGCTGCTGCTGGCCAACCGCTACAAGTCCGAGTTCCTCGCCAACATGTCCCACGAGCTGCGCACGCCGCTCAACAGCATCCTGATCCTCAGCGACCAGCTGCGCCAGAACCTGGCCGGCAACCTCACCGAGAAGCAGGCCAAGCACGCCGATATCGTCCACCGCGCCGGCAGCGATCTGCTGCAACTGATCAACGACGTGCTCGACCTGGCCAAGGTGGAATCCGGGCGCATGCAGCTCAAGCTCGAGCCGCTGAGCATGCATGACGTGCTGGTCGAGCTGGACGCCAGCCTGCGGCCGATGGCCGAGATCAAGGGCCTGCGCCTGCACACCCAGCTCGATGCCGGCGTGCCGCGCGTGATCCATACCGACCGTGTGCGCCTGCACCAGATCCTGCGCAACCTGTTGTCCAACGCCCTGAAGTTCACCGAACAGGGCGAGGTCAGCCTGACCGTGACCTGGCAGGAGCGCCTGGACGACGGGCGCGAGCTGCTTTGCTTCAGCGTGCGCGACACCGGCATCGGCATCGACCCTGCCCAGCACGAGCAGATCTTCCAGGCCTTCCAGCAGATCGACGGCTCCACCAGCCGGCGTTTCGCTGGCACCGGCCTGGGGCTGGCCATCACCCGCCAGCTGGTGCTGGCGCTGGATGGCGACATCAGCCTGCAGAGTGTGCCGGGGCAGGGCTCGGTGTTCAGCGTGCGTCTGCCGCTGCAGATTGCGCCGGCCAGCGGCGAGGCGCCGAGCGAAGGGCCGCAGCGCGGCGGCGAGGGCCCGCCGCTGCTGATCGTCGAGGATGATGCCAACTTCGCCGCGGTGATTGCCGAGGCGGCGCATGGCCACGGCTTTTCCAGCGTGCAGTGCCGCACCGGGCTGCAGGCGCTGAACCTGCTGCAGCAGGAGCCGTTCCACGCGGTGATCCTCGACATCCTGCTGCCGGATATCAGCGGCTGGCAGCTGTTCCGCCGCCTGCGCGGCCAGGCCAGCCACCGCCATACGCCGGTGCACATCATTTCCTGCGTGCCGCAGCCGGCCGGCTGGAACGAAGACGGCACGCGCTATCTGGTCAAGCCGATCGATCGTGACGAACTGGAACAGGTGTTCCTCGACCTGCAGCACGGCCAGTCGGCGGAGCAGGCGCTGCTGCTGGTGGAAGACGTCGACATCGAGCGCGAGCATTATCGCGAGCACCTCAGCCAGCTGGGCTTCGCCGTCACCGCCTGTGCCAGCGCCGAGCAGGCCCGTGCCGCCTATGCTGAGGGGGAATTCAGCGCCCTGGTGATCGACCTCGACCTGCCCGACCAGGACGGCTTCGCCCTGCTCGACAGCCTCAATCAAGCGCGCCCGCTGCAGGGGCGGCGCGTGGTGATCAACACCGGCGTGGACGTCACGGTGCAGACGCTGCAACGCCTGCGCCGCTACAGCGCGGTGGTGGTGCGCAAGCATGGCGACGACACCCAGGCCCTGGGGCAGGCCGTGCAGGGCTTTCTCGGCGAGGTGCGCACGCCCGGGCACAGCCGGCGCCAGGCTCATCCGCTGCAGGGACGGCGCATCCTGCTGGTGGACGACGACATGCGCAACGTCTACGCCTTGAGCGCGCTGCTCGACGAGGTCGGCCTGCAGGTGACGCCGGCCCAGGACGGCGTGGAGGCCATCGCCTGCTATCAGCGCGAACCCTTCGATCTGATCCTGATGGACATGGCCATGCCCAACATGGACGGCTACAGCGCCACTCGTCTGCTCAAGCAGGAGCACGGCTGCAGCATCCCGGTCATCGCCCTGACCGCCCACGCCATGAAGGGCGACCGCGAGAAATGCATCACCGCCGGGGCCGACGACTACATGGCCAAGCCGATCCGCCGCGACGAGCTGCTGGCGCTGCTGGAGCGCTGGCTCGGCCTGCCCGCGCCTGTTGCCAGCAATGATCTACCCTGAGAGCAGGAGTTGGCGGTGCACGGCCAAAAGGACACAGGAGGTAGCATGGCCCAGGCGCAGACCAAGATCGAAGCCAGGCAGGAGACGCAGATCCTGCTGGTGGTGGACGATCGCGCGGAGAACCTCGAGGCCATGCAGGCCCTGCTCGACGACGGCGACTGGCAGCTGCGCTGCGCCGCGTCCGGCGAACAGGCGCTGCGCTACCTGCTCGAGGAGGAGGTCGGCCTGGTCCTGCTCGACGTGCAGATGCCGAAGATGGACGGCTTCGAGGTGGCCCGCCTGATGCGCGGCAACCCGCGTACCCGCTTCACCCCGATCATCTTCGTCTCCGCCATCGCCCAGACCCAGGACGCGGTGCTGCGTGGCTACAACAGCGGCGCGGTGGATTTCGTCCTCAAGCCGTTCGACCCCGCCGTACTGCGGCACAAGATCCGCAGCCTGCTGCAACACGAGCGCAACCGCAGCGAGTTGCAGCTGCTCAGCCAGCAGCTCGACCGGGCCCGGGCATTCAACGCCTCGGTGCTGAACAACGCCGCCGAGGGCATCATGGTGGTCGGCGAGGACGGCCGTATCCAGTTCGCCAATCCGGCCATGGCGCAGATGCTTCACGGCGAGGTCGCCGACCTCGAGGGCGCCGAGCTGCTGGCCTTCCTGCACAGTCCGCAGACCGAGGGCGACTGGTCGCAGTCGGAGTTCTACCGGCACTTCAAGCGCGAGGCCACCTACCGCGTGCACGAAGCCAGCCTGCGCACCCTGGATGGCGGCCTGCTGCCGGCGGCGCTGTCCTGCTCGCCGCTGCCGCGCCTGCAGTACGCCATGGTGGTGATCGCCCTGGACATGTCGGTGGTGCGCAACCTGCACGCGCAGTTGGAATCCCAGGCGGTCACCGATGCGCTGACCGGCCTGCTCAACCGCCGCGGCTTCCATCGCGCCCTGGAGTCGGCGCTGGCGCGCGTCGAACGTAGCGGCCAGCGTATCGCCGTGCTCTATCTGGACCTGGATGGTTTCAAGCGGATCAACGACTCGCTCGGCCACGACGCCGGCGATCAACTGCTGCGCCGTGTCGGCGAGCAGCTCAGGGCCTGCCTGCGGCCCTACGACAGCCTGGCGCGGATCGGCGGCGACGAGTTCACCGCGCTGCTGGACAACCTCAGCCACCCCGAGGACGCGGCGCGAGTGGCGGAGAAACTGATCGAGCTGGTCTCGGTTCGACATACCCTGGACGAGGTCGACGTCACCCTCGGCGCCAGCGTCGGCATCGCCTGCTATCCGGAGTGCGGGCAGAGCGTCGAGGGCCTGCTGCGCGCCGCCGACATGGCCATGTACGAGGCCAAGCGCGCCGGGCGTCAGCAGTACCGCTTCTTCTCACCGGAGATGAACGGCCGCGCGCGCTCGCGGCTGATGCTCGAGGAGAGCCTGCGTCACGCCATCGAGAACGACGACTTCGTGCTGGTCTATCAGCCCCAGGTGCACCTGCACAGCGGGCGCCTGCGCGGCTTCGAGGCACTGCTGCGCTGGCAGCACCGGGTCGCCGGCACCGTGGCGCCGAACGTGTTCATCCCGCTGCTGGAGGAGACCCGGCTGATCAATCGCCTGGGCGACTGGATCTTCCGCGAGAGCACCAGCCAGCTCGCCGACTTCAACCGCCGGTTCGGCGACGAACTGGTGCTCAGCATCAACGTCAGCCCGGTGCAGTTCGGCATGCCGCAGCTGGTCGATGACCTGCAGCGCGCGCTGGACGCCCATGGCCTGCAGCCGCGCCAGCTGGAGGTGGAGGTGACCGAGAGCGCGCTGATGCAGGATCTGGAGCTGACCCAGGCGCAGCTGCGCCACCTGCGCCAGCTCGGGGTGAAGATCGCCATCGACGACTTCGGCACCGGCTATTCGTCGCTGGCTTACCTGCGTCATTTCGAGCTGGACACGCTGAAGATCGACCGCCTGTTCGTCTCCAGCATGCTCGAGTCGCCGCGCGACGCCGCGGTGGTCAGCACCATCATCGATCTCGGCCACCACCTCGGCCTCGAGGTGATCGCCGAGGGGGTGGAAACCCAGGCCCAGCGCGACTGGCTGGTGAATCACCGCTGCAGCATCATGCAGGGGTTTCTGGTGGCGCCGGGCATCCCCGCCGAGGCGGCGCTGCAGGTGCCGGCGCAGCTGGACTGGGCGCAGCTGCCATTACCGCGACCGTAGGGCGACGCGGGCGCGACCAGGATCTTCGCGGAAACGGAGCCGGTGCGCATGGCGCACCCTACGCTGAGCGGTCGAGCTCGGCGAGTTCGGCGTCCTTGTCCTGCCACAGCTGGTTGACCCACTGCTGGAACTCCAGGCGGTAGGCCTCGTCCTGGTCGTAGTTGCGGCCGAGGAACTCACGCGGGATGTTCACCTGGCGCAGGCGCACGTGCACCGCGTCGAGGCGGCCGCAAAGCAGGTCCCAGAAGCCCGGCACGCCGTGCGGGTAGTGGATGGTGACGTTGACGATGCTGTGCAGCTGCTCGCCCATGGCGTCGAGGACGAAGGCGATGCCGCCGGCCTTGGGCCGCAGCAGGTGGCGGAACGGCGAATTCTGCTGGGCATGCTTGGCCGGCGTCAGGCGCGTGCCTTCGAGGAAGTTGAACACCGCCACCGGGTTGCTCTTGTAGCGCGCGCAGGCCTTGCGCGTGGTGGCCAGGTCCTGGCCGCGCTTCTCCGGGTGCTTGGCCAGGTATTCCTTGCTGAAGCGCTTCATGAAGGGGAACTCCAGCGCCCACCAGCACAGGCCGATCACCGGCACCCAGATCAGCTCCTGCTTGAGGAAGAACTTCAGCAGCGGCAGGCGCCGATTGAGCAGGTACTGCAGCACCAGGATGTCGACCCAGCTCTGGTGGTTGCTGGTTACCAGGTAGGAGTGGCGGGTATCGAAACTCTCCAGGCCCTGGACGTCCCAGCGGGTGCGACCGACCAGGCGCATCCAGAGCTTGTTGACGTCGATCCAGGCCTCGGCGATGCCGTGCATGACGAAGCGCAGCACGCGCTGCGCCGCGGCGAACGGCAGGAGCAGCTTGAGCAGGGCGACGCAGAACAGCGGCCAGCACCAGAACAGGGTATTGAGGGCCAGCAACAGGCCGGCGAGCAGGCCGCGCAGTGGCGCGGGGAGCATGTGCAGCATTGGGCGAACGCCTCCGTAGGCAGGCTGTACGTCACGCGATCAGCCTGGGCATGGGGCCTTCTACGAGCCCCGAATCGATCGAAGCGCTGCGGCGGTCCGTGCGGCAGGCTGGGTCGGCGCCAAGGTTAACGCTTGTGCACTGACCTGCAAGTGCCAGCTATGACCACTGGGTTTCGGCTCCTGGGGTGCGCCGCGCGCACCGGCTTTTCCTGGCCGGTGCGCAGCATGAAGGTGTCCATTGGTGCGCACTGCGCACCCTACGGCGCTTCAGCTCGGCGGGTTGGCGGCCTGGATCGCGGTGAGTGCGATGGTGTAGACGATGTCGTCGACCAGCGCGCCGCGCGACAGGTCGTTCACCGGCTTGCGCAGGCCCTGCAGCATGGGGCCGACGCTGATGCACTCGGCGCTGCGCTGTACTGCCTTGTAGGTGGTGTTGCCGGTGTTCAGGTCGGGGAACACGAACACCGTGGCGCGCCCGGCCACCGGGCTGTTCGGTGCCTTCTGCCGGCCGACGCTGTCGATGGCGGCGGCGTCGTACTGCAGCGGGCCGTCGAGCAGCAGTTCCGGGCGCTTCTCGCGGGCCAGGCGGGTGGCGGCGCGTACCTTTTCCACCTCTTCGCCGCCGCCGGAGTCGCCGGTGGAGTAGCTGAGCATGGCCACCCGTGGCGGGATGCCGAACGCCTGCGCCGAGGCGGCGCTCTGCAGGGCGATCTCGGCCAGTTGCTCGGCGCTGGGGTCGGGGTTCACCGCGCAGTCGCCGTACACCAGCACCTGGTCCGGCAAGAGCATGAAGAACACCGAGGACACCAGGTTGTAGCCCGGCGCGGTCTTGATCAGCTGCAGGGCCGGGCGGATGGTGTTGGCGGTGGTGTGGATGGCGCCGGAGACCAGGCCGTCGACCTCGTCCAGAGCCAGCATCATGGTGCCGAGCACCACGCTGTCCTCCAGCTGCGCCTCGGCCATCGGCGCGTTGAGGCCCTTGCCCCTGCGCAGCTCCACCATCGGCTCGATATAGCGTCCGCGGATCAGGTCCGGGTCGAGTACCTCCAGGCCCTCCGGCAACTCGATGCCCTGGGCGCGGGCCACGGCCTGCACCTCGTCGGGCTTGGCCAGCAGCACGCAGCGGGCGATGCCGCGCGCCTGGCAGATCGCCGCCGCCTGCACGGTGCGCGGCTCGCTGCCCTCGGGCAGGACGATGCGCTTGGCCGCCGCCCTGGCCCGCTGCACCAGCTGATAGCGGAACGCCGGCGGCGACAGGCGCAGCTCGCGCGGACTGCCGCAGCGGGTGGCCAGCCAGTCGTGGTCGATATGTCCGGCGACGAACTCGGAGACCATCTGCGCGCGCTCCTTGTCGTCGACCGGGATTTCCTTGTTCAGGCGGTTGAGGTTGGTCGCGGTGTCGTAGGAGCCGGTGCTCACCGTCATCACCGGCAGGCCGCTGGCCAGGGCGCCCTGGCACAGCTCCATGATCCGCGGATCGGGGGCGAAGTCGCTGCACAGCAGCAGGCCGGCCAGCGGTACGCCGTTCATCGCCGCCAGGGCAGCGGAGAGGATGATGTCGTCGCGATCGCCCGGGGTCACCACCAGGGTGCCGGGCTTGAGCAGCTGCGCGCTGTTGGCCACGGCGCGGGCGCACAGCACGATCTTCAGCATGCGCCGCTGCTCGTAGTCGCCGGCGTTGAGGATGCGCGCGCCGAGCAGCTCGGCGACGTCGCGGGTGCGCGGGGCGTTCAGCTGTTCCTGCCAGGGGATGCAGCCGAGCAGGCGGAAATCCTCGGTCTTGAGCAGCGGCGAGAGTTCCTGCAGGCGCTCGGCGAAGGCCGCCACGCCCTGTTCGCTGCGGATCTTGTTGAGGATCACGCCGAGCACCTTGGGATCCTTCGGCCCGCCGAACAGCTGGGCCTGGATCTCGATGCGGTCGGACAGTTCGGTGAGACTCTCGTCTTCCGGCGAGCTGACCAGGATCACGTCGGCGTCCAGGCTCTTGGCCAGGTGGAAGTTGACCCGCGCGGCGTAGCTGGCGTGGCGGGTTGGCACCATGCCTTCGACTATGACCACGTCCTTGCCCGCTGCGGCCTGCTGATAAAGGCTGATGATCTCCTCGAGCAGTTCGTCGAGATGGCCGTCGCCGAGCATGCGTTCGACATGGCTGAGCGACAGCGGCATGGGCGAGTGCAGGCCATGGGTACGGGCGATCAGCTCGCTGGAGCGCTCCGGGCCCAGATCGCCGGCATGCGGCTGGGCGATCGGCTTGAAGAAACCGACCTTCAGGCCGCGGCGCTCGAGGGCGCCGACCAGGCCGAGGCTGATGGAGGTGAGGCCGACACCGAAGTTGGTGGGGGCGATGAAGAAGGTATGCATGGTCTCTCCAGTGTCGGGGCGCGCCGAACGGGCGTCGCGCGCTCGCGGTGGTCAGATATCGAGCAGGGTCAGGGTGTCGAGGGCGATCTGCCGCTCCTCGTTGGTCGGCACCACCAGCACCCGCGGATGGTCCGCGGCCTGGATGGCCCCGGCGACGCCGCGTACGCAGCGGGCATTGGCCGTTTCATCGAGCTGCAGGCCGAGCAGGCGCAGGTGACCTATGGTGGTGCTGCGCACCAGCGCCGAGTTCTCGCCGATGCCGCCGGTGAACACCAGCCCGTCCAGGCGCCGCAGCGCGCAGCTCATGGCCGCCAGCGACTTGGCCAGGCGGTAGCAGAACACTTCGATGGCCAGGCTGGCGCCGGGGTGGCCCTGCTCGCGCGCCTGCTCCAGGCTGCGCATGTCGTTGGACAGGCCGGACAGGCCTAGCAGGCCGCTGTCCTTGTTGAGCATGGCGTCGATGCGCTCCAGGCTCCAGCCCAGCACGCGCGCCAGATGGCCGTGCAGGTTGGGGTCGACGTCGCCGCTGCGAGTGCCCATCACCAGGCCTTCCAGCGGCGTCAGGCCCATGCTGGTGTCGAGGCTGCGACCATTTTCGACGGCGCAGGTGGAGCATCCGTTGCCCAGATGCGCCACCAGCCAGCTGCTGGCGCCTGGCTGCAGGCCGGACAGCTCGGCGGCGCGGCGGCTGACGTAGCGGTGGCTGGTGCCATGGAAACCGTAGCGGCGCACGCCGTGCTCGCGATACAGCGCATCCGGCACGGCGTAGCGGTAGGCATGCTCGGGCAGGCTCTGGTGGAAGGCGGTGTCGAACACCGCGACCTGCACCAGCTCGGGGAACAGCTTCATCGCCGCCTCGATGCCCTGCAGGTTGGCCGGGTTGTGCAAGGGCGCCAGCGGGGCGATCTGGCGGATGGCCCGCAGGCTGGCGTCGTCCAGGCGGCTGGCCGCGTTGAAATGCTCGCCGCCGTGGACCACCCGATGGCCGATGCCGTGCAGCTCGCCGCCGGCCACACGCTGCACGATCGGCAGCAGCTGGGACAGTGCCAGGCGGTGGTCGGCGCCGGGGATGACCAGGCTGTCGCGGACCTCGCCCTGCTGCCAGTGCAGCACTGCTTCGGGGCTACCCAGACGCTCGGCCAAACCGCTGAGGAGAAAGTCGTCCCGGGCTTCGTTGACCAGGGCGAACTTGATCGACGAGCTGCCGCAGTTGATCACCAGAATATTGCGTGCAGACATTGAGGCTTCCTTGAAGTCATCGTTCGGCGCACCGCTCGCAGGGGGACGGGGCGCCCACTCGGGCCAGGCGCTGCTCGGCGTCGAGTACCCGGGCGCGCTCCGGCCAGGGCGGTCGATGACGAACGTGTCGAGTATGGCCGCAGAACAAGCTTGCCACCCAGTCGCCGTGCGCGTCCTGATGGAAGTCAAGCAAGCGCGCCGGCCGTTTGTCAGGGCTCGGGTCGCATTCGCCGGCGGCCTTGGTTACACTCGGGCGCCCATTATTCTTCTGCAAAAGGTCTCACCCATGCTGATCGCCGCCCACAAGGCAGTCTCCATCGACTATACCCTGACCAACGATGCCGGTGAGGTGATCGACAGTTCGGCTGGCGGCGCGCCGCTGGTCTACCTGCATGGTGCGGGCAACATCATCGCCGGCCTGGAGAAGGCCCTGCTCGGCAAGCAGATCGGTGACGAGCTGGAAGTTTCCATCGAGCCCGAGGACGCCTACGGCGAGTACAGCGCCGAGCTGGTCGCCACCCTCAGCCGCGCCATGTTCGAAGGCGTCGACGAGCTGGAAATCGGCATGCAGTTCCACGCCTCCGGCCCGGACGGCAGCATGCAGATCGTCACCATCCGCGATCTGGACGGCGACGACGTCACCGTCGACGGCAACCACCCGCTGGCCGGCCAGCGTCTGAACTTCAAGGTCAAGGTCGTCGACGTGCGCGACGCCAGCGAAGAAGAAGTGGCCCACGGCCATATCCATGGCGAGGGTGGTCACCACCACTGATCGGCAGGGCGTGCGGATCGTCCGAAACGACTTCCGGTCGTTCCATCATGGCGATCCGCTGCTAAGCTCAATCTTGTGAAGAAGGCGCCCATGGGCGCCTTTTTGGTGTTCTACCATCCATGGTGACCACCCTGCGGGCCGTCGCAAGCAACGTCAAAAAAACGCTCCAGGCGTTTTTTTTGTCGCAGGCCTTCACTAGCCGCCTTGTGGGCCGTCGCGCCGAATTTGCCGAGGAAGTCCGTCATGAGTGCTTTTCACGATCTCAACCTGCGTGCGCTGGACGGTCAGGAGCTGCCGCTGGCACCGTACAAGGGCCAGGTGGTGCTGGTGGTCAACGTCGCCTCCAGGTGCGGCCTGACCCCCCAGTACGCCGGGCTGGAGAGGCTGCACCAGCAGTATCGGCGCAACGGCTTCAGCGTGCTGGGATTGCCCTGCAACCAGTTCGCCGGGCAGGAGCCGGGCAGCGAGGACGAGATCCGCGAGTTCTGCAGCCTCAACTACGGGGTGACCTTTCCCCTGGGCAGCAAGCTGGAGGTCAACGGCCCCGGCCGCCACCCGCTGTATCGCCTGCTGGCCGGCGAGGGCGCGGAGTTTCCCGGCGATATCAGCTGGAATTTCGAGAAGTTCCTGGTCGGCCAGGATGGCCGCGTGCTGGCGCGCTTCTCGCCACGCACCACGCCGGAAGACCCGGCGCTGATCCAGGCCATCGAGAAGGCGCTCGGTCTGTAGGCGCGCGGGGCCGCCCTGGCCGTACGCACCGACTCCCGGGCGGCGGTGTCCGCGACTGACGACGGAGCTGACCTGGATCAAGTCGCCGCGTCTTGAATACGGCGTAATCGTCCTTATCTAGTCTTCATCTCGGCGGGTATCCGTAGACGGGGATGTTGTCCCGGCCCGCCTTTCTCGAAGGAAGGACATTTATGCGTATCGACCGTTTGACCAGCAAGTTGCAACTTGCCCTTTCCGACGCCCAGTCCCTGGCCGTCGGCATGGATCACGCCGCCATCGAACCGCTGCACCTGATGCAGGCGCTGCTGGAGCAGCAGGGCGGTTCGATCAAGCCGCTGCTGATGCAGGTGGGCTTCGACATCGCCAGCCTGCGTAAGGGCCTGACCCGCGAACTCGACCAGCTCGGCAAGCTGCAGAACCCCACCGGCGACATCAACCTGTCGCAGGACCTGGCGCGCCTGCTCAACCAGGCCGACCGCCTGTCGCAGCAGCGCGGCGACCAGTTCATCTCCAGCGAGCTGGTGCTGCTCGCGGCGATGGACGAGAACACCAAGCTGGGCAAGCTGCTGCTGGCCCAGGGCGTGTCGAAGAAGGCCCTGGAGAACGCCATCGCCAACCTGCGCGGCGGTCAGGCGGTCAACGACCCCAACGTCGAGGAGTCGCGCCAGGCGCTGGACAAGTACACCGTCGACCTGACCAAGCGCGCCGAGGAGGGCAAGCTCGACCCGGTGATCGGCCGTGATGACGAGATCCGCCGCACCATCCAGGTGCTGCAGCGGCGCACCAAGAACAACCCGGTGCTGATCGGCGAACCCGGTGTGGGCAAGACCGCCATCGCCGAAGGCCTGGCCCAGCGCATCGTCAACGGTGAAGTGCCCGACGGGCTCAAGGACAAGCGCCTGCTGTCGCTGGACATGGGCTCGCTGATCGCCGGCGCCAAGTTCCGCGGCGAGTTCGAGGAGCGCCTCAAGGCGGTGCTGGGCGAGCTGTCCAAGCAGGAAGGACGGATCATCCTGTTTATCGACGAGCTGCACACCATGGTCGGCGCCGGCAAGGCCGAGGGCGCCATGGACGCCGGCAACATGCTCAAGCCGGCGCTGGCGCGCGGCGAGCTGCACTGCGTCGGCGCCACCACCCTGGACGAGTACCGCCAGTTCATCGAGAAGGACGCCGCGCTGGAACGGCGCTTCCAGAAGGTGCTGGTGGACGAGCCCTCCGAGGAGGACACCATCGCCATCCTGCGTGGCCTGAAGGAACGCTACGAGGTGCACCACGGCGTGACCATTACCGACGGCGCGATCATCGCAGCGGCCAAGCTCAGCCATCGCTATATCACCGACCGCCAGCTGCCGGACAAGGCCATCGACCTGGTGGACGAGGCCGCCAGCCGCATCCGCATGGAGATCGACTCCAAGCCCGAGGCGCTGGACCGCCTGGATCGCCGCCTGATCCAGCTGAAGATCGAGCGCGAGGCGCTGAAGAAGGAAGAGGACGAGGCCACCAAGAAGCGTTTCGCCAAGCTGGAGGAGGACATCGCCAAGCTGGAGCGCGAATACGCCGATTTGGAGGAAATCTGGAAGTCGGAGAAGGCCGAGGTGCAGGGCTCGGCGCAGATCCAGCAGAAGATCGAGCAGGCCAAGGCCGACCTTGAGGCGGCGCGGCGCAAGTCCGACCTGCAGCGCATGGCCGAGCTGCAGTACGGCATCATCCCCGACCTGGAGCGCAGCCTGCAGATGGTCGATGCGCACGGCAAGGCGGAAAACCAGCTGCTGCGCAACAAGGTCACCGATGAAGAGATCGCCGAGGTGGTGTCCAAGTGGACCGGCATCCCGGTGAGCAAGATGCTCGAGGGCGAGCGCGACAAACTGCTGAAGATGGAAGGCCTGCTGCACCAGCGGGTGATCGGCCAGGACGTGGCGGTGGTGGCCGTGGCCAACGCCGTGCGCCGTTCCCGCGCGGGGCTGGCCGACCCGAACCGGCCGAGCGGCTCGTTCCTCTTCCTCGGCCCCACCGGGGTGGGCAAGACCGAGCTGTGCAAGGCGCTGGCGGAATTTCTCTTCGACACCGAGGAGGCGCTGGTGCGCATCGACATGTCCGAGTTCATGGAGAAGCACAGCGTGGCGCGGTTGATCGGTGCGCCGCCCGGCTATGTCGGCTATGAAGAGGGCGGTTACCTGACCGAGGCGGTGCGCCGCAAGCCTTACTCGGTGGTGCTGATGGACGAGGTGGAGAAGGCCCACCCGGACGTGTTCAACGTGCTGCTGCAGGTGCTCGAAGACGGCCGCCTGACCGACAGCCATGGGCGCACCGTGGACTTCAAGAACAGCGTGATAGTCATGACCTCCAACCTCGGCTCGGCGCAGATCCAGGAGCTGGTCGGCGACCGCGAGGCGCAGCGCGCGGCGGTGATGGATGCGGTGAGCAGCCATTTCCGCCCCGAGTTCATCAACCGTATCGACGAGGTGGTGGTGTTCGAGCCGCTGGGCCGCGAGCAGATCGCCGGCATCGCCGAGATCCAGCTCAAACGCCTGCGTGGCCGCCTGGCCGAGCGTGAGCTGAGCCTGGAACTGACGCCGGAGGCGCTCGACAAGCTGATCGCCGTCGGCTACGACCCGGTGTACGGTGCGCGGCCGCTGAAGCGGGCGATCCAGCGCTGGATCGAGAACCCGCTGGCGCAGCAGATCCTGGCCGGCGCCTTCGCTCCGGGTGCGCTGGTGCATGCCAAGGTGGAGGGCGAGGAGATCGTCTTCGCCTGATTGCGCTCAATGTAAAAACAAGGCCCGCCAAATCGGCGGGCCTTGTCGTTTCGGGGTGCACGATCTTGGGTAGGAGCGGATGTCGCCTTTTGCGTCCGCCGAAATGGTGGATCGATGAAGCGTGATCCACCCTACGCTCAATGCTCCTGCCCGCAGCAGCCACCCCAATGTTTCTGCTTCGAGGTATGGCCGATGCCGGGGTTGAAGCTGTTGGTCGGGTCGAGTTCTCGGTAGAAGCCGGCCAGCGCCGGTTTGGCCACGTACAGGTGGCCGACGTTGTGCTCGGCCGGGTACTCGGCGCGGCGCTCGTCCAGCAGCTTCCACATGGCGTGCTCCATGGCCAGTGGGTCGACGCCCTTCTTGACGATGTAGTCCTGGTGGAACACGTGGCAGAAGAAGTGCCCGTAGTAGAGCTTGTGGACGATCTGCTCTTCCAGCTCGGCGGGCAATTTTTCGACCCAGTCGCGGTCGTTGCGGCGCAGGGCGATATCCAGCGCGACTATGTCTTCCACGCTGCCGCGGTGCGTCTCGCGGTAGCGGATCGCCGCGCCGGCGATGGCGAAACGGTGGAGGAAGGCCTTGCGCCCTTCCTCGGCGTCGCACTCGAAATAGCCCCCGCTGGTGCTGCCGGCGAAATACTCGGCGAGAAAGCTGCGGGTCTGCTCCAGGGTGTCGTTGGACACCCGCAGCAGCAGGTGATGCTCGTAGCGCTCGCGGTACTCGCGCATGCGCTTGGGTAGGTGGCTGGGCAGCAGGTTCATCGCCGCCTGCAGCACGCGATCGGTCACCCCGCGCAGGCCGAAGCGTTCGAAGAAGCCGTCGATGCGGCTCTTCAGGGCGAAGGCGGCCGGCACCCTGGCGGTGCCGAACTTGTCGATCACCAGGAAGCTGTCCTTGCCGTATTTCTCGCCGATGTCGAAGGCGGTGCGGTGGATGTACTCGCCGGCGATCGGCAGGCGCGGCAGGTGGGTGAGCAGGTGGCGACGCACCGCGGTCAGATCCTGCGGGTCGTTGCTGCCGATATAGAACACCGTGCTCGGCTCCTTGGGGAAGGTATCCAGGCGTACGGCAAACAGGCACAGCTTGCCGGCCGAGCCGGAGGCCTCGAACAGCCGCGAGGGGTCAGCGTTGAAGCGCGCCGGGGTGTCGGCGTCGACGTCGCGCACGTGCTCGCCGTAGCGCGCGTCGGAGGCCTTGGCGGTCGCCTCGTTGCGGATCTGCTGCGGACCGTAGTCGCCGTTCTGCAGGCGGGTGAGGATCTCCTCGGGGTTGTCGCCCAGCTCGATGCCCAGGTGATTGACCAGCTGCAGCGTGCCGTCGTCCCGCACCTGGGCGTACAGCGCCAGCTCGGTGTAGGCCGGGCCGCGGCGCACCAGGGCGCCGCCGGAGTTGTTGCAGATGCCGCCGAGCACCGAGGCGCCGATGCAGGACGAGCCGATCACCGAATGCGGCTCGCGGTTGAGCGGCGCCAGCGCCTGCTCCAGGCGGTCGAGGGTGGCGCCGGGCAGACACACCACCTGCTCGCCGTCGTTGATCAGCTGCACGCCGGCGATGCGCAGGGTGCTGATCAGCACGATCTCGCGGTCGTAGTCGTCGCCGTCCGGGGTCGAGCCGCCGGTCAGGCCGGTGTTGGCCGCCTGCATGATGACGATGCGGTCGGCCGCCACCGCCGCCTGCAGCACCCGCCATTGCTCCAGCAGCGAGCCGGGACGCACCACCGCCAGGACGCTGCCCTGACCGCTGCGGTGACCCTTGCGAAAGCGCCGGGTGGCCTGCTCGTCGGTCAGCACATGACTGTCGCCGACGATCTGGCGCAACTGCGCCAGCAGGGCATCACGGGGCACGGTGGTAGTGACGGCGGCAGTCATCGGCTCAACGCTCCTTTACCAGCAGCTCGGGGGTGATCTCGGCGATCGACTTGGCACCGGTGAGCACCATGGCCACGCGCATTTCCTTCTCGATCAGCTCCAGCAGGTTGCTCACCCCGGCGCCGCCGGCGGTGGCCAGGGCGTAGACGAAGGCGCGGCCGAGCAGCACGCTGTCGGCGCCGAGGGCGAGCATGCGCACCACGTCGAGGCCGGTGCGGATGCCGGAGTCGGCGAGGATCTTCAGCTCGCCCTTGACCGCATCGGCGATGGCCGGCAGGGCGCGGGCGCTAGACAGCACGCCGTCGAGCTGGCGACCGCCGTGGTTGGAGACGACGATGCCGTCGGCGCCGAACTTGACCGCGTCGCGGGCGTCGTCGGCGTCGAGGATGCCCTTGATCACCATCGGCCCCTCCCAGAAGTCGCGGATCCATTGCAGGTCCTTCCAGGAAATCGACGGGTCGAAATTGTTGCCCAGCCAGCCAATATAGTCGGCCAGACCGGTGGGGTTGCCGCGGTAAGTGGAGATATTGCCCAGATCGTGCGGCTTGCCCAGCAGGCCGACGTCCAGTGCCCAGCTCGGGTGGGTCATGGCCTGCAGCACGCGCCGCAGCGGCGCGTTGGGGCCGCTCATGCCGGAGTGGGCGTCGCGGTAGCGCGCGCCCGGCACCGGCATGTCGACGGTGAACACCAGGGTGGTGACGCCGGCGGCCTTGGCCCGCTCCAGCACGTTCTTCATGAAGCCGCGGTCCTTGAGCACATAGAGCTGGAACCACATGGGCCGGTCGATGGCCGGCGCCACCTCCTCGATCGGGCACACCGAGACGGTGGACATCGTGAAGGGAATGCCCTTGGCCGCCGCCGCCTTGGCCGCCTGCACCTCGCCGCGCCGCGCGTACATGCCGGTCAGACCGACCGGGGCCAGCGCCACCGGCATCGCCAGCTTTTCGCCGAACAGCTCGGTGGACAGATCCAGCGCTGACATGTCGCGCAGCACGCGCTGGCGCAGGGCGATGTCGGCCAGGTCGGCGACGTTGCGCCGCAGGGTGTGCTCGGCGTAGGCGCCGCCGTCGAGGTAGTGGAACAGGAACGGCGGTAGCTTGCGCTGCGCGGCGGCGCGGTAGTCGGTGGAGGCAGAAATGATCATGAACTCATCCTGTGCTGAAAAGGGGCGCGTGGACGTGAAGACGGGCGCCCCGACCGAGGCCGGGGCGCGGAAGGAGCCTGCCGTCAGCGGGCGACGACCAGCGGGTCGCTGACGCCCAGGGCATAGATCGCCAGCATCGCGATGACTCCAGTAAAGAACACGTAGTACAGGGTCGGCCAGATGGTCTTGCGCAGGGTGCTGCCCTCGCGGCCGAGCAGGCCGACCGTGGCCGAAGCCGCCACCACGTTGTGGATCGCCACCATGTTGCCAGCGGCGGCGCCGATGGCCTGCACGGCGACGATCAGCGCGCCGGAGATACCCAGGCTGCTGGCCACGCCGAACTGGAACTGGCTGAACATCATGTTGCTCACCGTGTTGGAGCCGGCGATGAAGGCGCCCAGGGCGCCGATGCTCGGCGCCAGCAGCGGATAGATGCCGCCGACGCTGTCGGCCACCCAGCGCGCCATGAGGATCGGCATGCTCGCCAGCTCGGCGCCATTGACCCCGGAGTTGATCAGAATGCGCACCATCGGCACGGTGAACAGCAGGACGAAGCCGGCGCTGAGCAGCACGCCGGAGGACTCCTTCACCGCGGCGCTCAGCTCGCGCACCTTCATGCCGTGCAGGAAGAAGGTGGCCAGGACCACCGCGACCAGGATGCCGCCCGGCAGGTACAGCGGCTGGAAGCTGGCGCTGACGCCGGTCTCGCCGAGCAGGTCGGGGAAGTTCACCACCACCGCCTTGAGCGCGTTACCGACCTCCGGGAACACCCGGCTGATCACCAGCAGGGCGCCGACCAGCACGTAGGGCAGCCAGGCACGCAGGGCGCTCATCGGCTTGGCGGTCAGCTCGTCCAGCTTCATCTCGACGCTGCCCAGCCACTCGCTCGGCCACTTGTCGGCCGGGGCGAAATCCCAGGTGGTCTTGGGTACCAGGAAACCGAAACGCGCTGCCGTGGTGACGATGGCGAGGCCGATCAGGCCGCCGAGCAGCGAGGGGAATTCCGGGCCGAGGAACACGCCGGTAGCGGCATAGGGCAGAACGAAGGCGAGGCCGGCGAAGATCGCGAACGGCAGCACCTCCAGGCCGGCCCTCCAGCTTTTCTCCTGACCGAAGAAGCGGGTCAGCATCATCGCCATCACCAGCGGCATGACCACGCCGACGGTCGCGTGGATGATCGCCACCTGGCTGGTGATCAGCTGCAGGAACTGCGCCCAGGACGAGCCCTGCTCGAGCAGGTGCGCGCCGATGGCGGCGGTGTCCAGGCCGGTGTTGACCCCGACGATGATCGGCGTGCCGACTGCGCCGAAGGACACCGGCGTGCTCTGCACCAGCATGCCCATCAGCACCGCGGCCATGGCCGGGAAGCCGATGGCCACCAGCAGCGGTGCGGCGATGGCGGCCGGCGTGCCGAAGCCCGAGGCGCCCTCGATGAAGCAGCCGAACAGCCAGGCGATGATGATCGCCTGGATGCGCCGGTCGGGGCTGATGGTGGTGAAGCCGGCGCGGATCGCGGTGATGCCACCGGAATGCTTGAGGGTGTTGAGCAGCAGGATGGCGCCGAAGATGATCCACAGCAGGCCGAGGGTGATCAGCAGGCCCTGCAGGGTCGAGGCCAGCACGCGGTTGAGGCTCATGTCCCAGGCGAACAGGCCGACTGCGGCGGTGACCAGGTAGACCAGCGGCATGGCACGCTTGGCCGGCCAGCGCAGGCCGATCAGCAGTACGGCGGCCAGCAGGATGGGGGAGAACGCCAGCAGGGCGAGAATTCCGTTGGACATGGGGGGCTACTCCGCGGCGAGGCGCGCGCGGCGCTGAAGTGACGAAGCGGGATCGGGCAGACGGGCAATGCGATGGGGTGTCATGGCGTGACCTCGACGACTTGTTCTTGTTCTTCGGCTGGGTTAATTGGTAAGACCAATTTACAATGTTGCCGGCTCAGGTTAAAAGTCGATCAGTGCCCTGTCAAATCGTCGCGCTAAGACTTTGGTCGTAACGGCCTGTCTTGTCCGCCCTCAAGGGGCGCTATAGGCTTGCGCCTCAGGGCCTGGATGTATGGTCAAACCAATGGGGATGGGCGGGATGGAAGTAGGGCACGTGCGCCAGCGCCGTTTATCGGACGACATCGTCGCGCAACTGGAAACCATGATTCTGGAAGGCACGCTGCGTGCCGGCGAGCGCCTGCCCGCCGAACGTGCCCTGGCCGAACAGTTCGGCGTATCGCGGCCGTCGCTGCGCGAGGCGATCCAGAAGCTGGTGGCCAAGGGCCTGCTGGTCAGCCGCCAGGGCGGCGGCAACTATGTCGCCGAGTCGCTCGGCTCAACCTTCAGCGACCCGCTGATACAGCTGCTGGAGAGCAAGGAGGACGCCCAGCGCGACCTGCTGGAGTTCCGCCACACGCTGGAAGGCTCCTGCGCCTACTACGCCGCCAGGCGTGCCACCGATATCGACCGCCAGCGCCTGACCGAGGCCTTCCAGGCGCTGCAGGACTGCTACGCACTGGCCGGCAAGGTCACCCGGGCCGAGGAGGGCGCGGCCGATGCGCGCTTTCACCTGGCCATCGCCGAGGCCAGCCACAACGCCGTGCTGTTGCACACCATCCGCGGGCTGTTCGACCTGCTCAAGCGCAACGTGGTGACCAATATCGGCGGCATGTACGCGCAGCGCGAGGAGACCCGCGACATGCTGATCGGCCAGCACCGGGCGCTCTACGAGGCGATCATCGAAGGGCGCGCCGAAGACGCACGGGACCTTTCCAACCGGCATATCGACTACGTGCAGGAGGTGTTGGCGGAGGTGCAACTGGAGGCGCGGCGGGTGGAACGGGCGCAGCGACGCGGAGCGGTCAGGCCGTAGGGTGCGCCGCGCGCACCACGACCGGCGGCGGTCTTCGTTGTGGCGGACTGTCCGCCGGCGTTCCGCTCCGCCCGACGTCCTGGGCTTTTCTTGCGGCTTGAAGCTTGCCGCTGCTCTTAGTCGTCCTTGCCCTTGCTGCGCATGGCGCGCTGCACTTCGCGATCGGCGTCGCGTTCCTTCTCGACATGGCGCTTGTCGAAGTCCTTCTTGCCCTTGGCCAGGGCGATCTCGCACTTGACCAGGTGCTGCTTCCAGTACAGCGACAGGGCCACGCAGGTGTAGCCCTTCTGCTGCACCGAGCCGAACAGCTTGTCCAGCTCGCGCTTGTTCAGCAGCAGCTTGCGGGTGCGGGTCGGGTCGGCGATGACGTGGGTGCTGGCGGTCTGCAGCGGGGTGATGTGCGCCCCCATCAGCCAGGCCTCGTCGTCCTTGAGCAGCACGTAGCTGTCCACCAGCTGCGCCTTGCCGGCGCGCAGGCTCTTCACTTCCCAGCCGGACAGCACCAGGCCGGCCTCGAACTTGTGTTCGATGAAGTAGTCGTGCAGCGCCTTCTTGTTCAGCGCGATGGTGCCTTGGGGATGTTTCTTTTGCTTAGCCATAGGGCGCGCATTATAGGGAGTCGCCCACGCCTGCGCCATGGGCCAGGTGCACGGGCGATCCGGGCTGCGCTTGAGCCGTTGCGGCGAATCCCCGACAATGCGCGATCTTTTTCCCGCAGTATGGGGTTGGCCGCATATGGCGAACGACAAAGTCTCGATTCACGGCGCCTGGGCCAGTCGCTGGGTGTTCATCCTGGCGGCCACCGGTTCGGCGGTCGGCCTCGGCAACATCTGGAAGTTTCCCTATATGACTGGGGTCTACGGCGGCGGGGCCTTCGTCGTCATGTACCTGTTCTGCATCGCCCTGGTCGGGGTGCCGATCATGCTGGCCGAAACCCTGATCGGCAGGCGCGGGCGGCAGAGCCCGGTCAATGCGATGAAGAGCCTGGCGATCGAGGCCGGTGCCTCGCGGCACTGGTCGCTGGCGGCGCTGGTGGGCATGGTCGCCGCGCTGCTGATCCTGTCGTTCTACAGCGTGGTGGCCGGCTGGTCGCTGGACTACATCCTCGGCATGGGCCGCGGCGACTTCGCCGGCATCGATGCCGGCGGCGCTGGCGCCGCGTTCGGCGGGCTGACCAGCGATCCCTGGCGCCTGACCCTGTGGCACAGCCTGTTCATGCTGGTCACCGCCTTGGTCATCGCCAGGGGCGTGGTCGCCGGCCTTGAGCGCAGCCTGCGCATCATGATGCCGTTGCTGTTCCTGCTGCTGCTGGTATTGCTCGGTTACAGCCTGACCACCGGGCATTTCCGCGAGGGCTTCGATTTCCTCTTCCATTTCGATGCGGGCAAGGTGCAGGGCGGCATCCTCGCCGCCATGGGCCACGCCTTCTTCACCCTCAGCGTCGGGGTCGGCTCGATCATGGTCTACGGCGCCTATATGCCGAAGAAGGCCTCGATCGGTGCCACCGTGCTCGCCGTCGGCCTGCTCGACACCCTGGTGGCGCTGACCGCCGGCCTGGCGCTGTTCCCCATCGTCTTCGCCGCCGGCCTGGAGCCGGGCGGCGGTCCGGGCCTGATGTTCGTCACCCTGCCGATCGCCTTCGGCAACATCGCCTTCGGCCAGGTCATGGGGCTGGTGTTCTTCGTGCTGGTGGCGGTGGCGGCCTGGAGCTCGTCGATTTCCATGCTCGAACCGGCCGTGGCCTATTTCGTCGAGAAGACCGGGCGTAGCCGGGGCCTGGTCACCGCCGTGCTGGCGCTGCTGTGCTGGCTGGTGGGGATGGGGACGGTGCTGTCGTTCAACCTGTGGGCCGAGGCCAAGTTCTTCGTCTTCGCCGAGGACGGCTTCCACCTGCTGCAGTGGGGCGTTGAGGGCGGCAGGACCTTCTTCGACAGCATCGACTACCTCACCAGTCGCATCCTGCTGCCACTGGGCGGGCTGTCCTTCGCCCTGTTCGCCGGCTGGGTGCTGAGCCGCGAGGCGGTGCGCGAGGAGCTGGCCATCCGCAGCCCGCTGCTGTTCAATCTGACGCTGTGGCTGATTCGCGTGGTGGCGCCGATCGGCGTGCTGATCGTCTTTATCGCGGAGCTGAGCAAGTAATGACCACGCGCATCCAACGCTCTGCGCTGCTGCCCTACCCGGCGCACGCGCTGTACGACCTGGTCAACGACGTGGCCAGCTACCCCGGCTTCCTGCCCTGGTGCAGCGCCAGCCAGGTGCTGGAGGTCAGCGAGAGCCATATGCTGGCCAGCCTGGAGGTGGCCAAGGGCAGCCTCAGTCAGCGTTTCGTCACCTGCAATGCGCTGGTGCCGGGGCAACGCATCGAGATGAATCTGGAGGAGGGGCCATTCACCCGTCTGCACGGCGTCTGGGAGTTCAAGGCGCTCGGCGACAAGGCCTGCAAGATCAGCCTCGACCTCTCTTTCGATTATGCCGGCCCGCTGGTGCGGGCTACCCTGGGACCCTTGTTCAACCAGGCGGCCAATACTCTGGTGGACGCCTTCTGTCAGCGGGCCAAGCAGCTCCATGGATAGCAAGAACATCGCCATCGAAGTGGTCTACGCCCTGGCCGACAAGCAGAAGCTGCTGCGCCTGTCGGTGCCGGCCGGCACCACGGTGCGCCAGGCCGCTCTGTTGTCGGGCATGCAGCAGCATTTTCCCGGCCTGGATCTGCAGCAGGCCCCGCTGGGCATCTTCGGCAAGGCGGTGGCCAAGCCCGATGAGCGGGTGCTGGAGGAGGGCGAGCGAGTGGAGATTTACCGCCCGCTGATCGCGGATCCCAAGGAGGTGCGCAAGCAGCGTGCGGCCAAGGCCAAGACCAGGGTGGAAGACGGCGAGGCAAACTGAGCGCCGCGCACAGAAAAGGGCCGGGAGCCATTTTCAACGTCGCTTGCGACGGCCCGAAGGGAGGCCGCCAGGGATGGCGGGCCACAAAAAAGCCCGGATCGCTCCGGGCTTCTTCATGTCTGGCGGTTACTGCGGATCGGTTTCCAGCGGTTCCGGAGTCGGGACCGGCACGGTTTCCACCTGGTCCACTTCGCGCTGGATCTGTTCCAGCAGCGAACCCGGTGCGGGCGGCGTGTCGTCCTGCTGCTGTGGCTGGGCTTGCGGGGTGGTCGCGCCGCCGTCCTCGCCGAGAATCGCCTGGTCGCGGCTGACGCCGGGCATGAAGTCGCCGGCCAGACCGATTAGTTGATCGTTGCCGTCGAACACCAGGCTGACGCGTTCCTGCAGGCGCTGCGTGCCTCCCGGCTGGATGCTGTAGAGATAGTCCCAGCGGTCTGCATGGAAAGTGTCGGTGAGCAGCGGGTTGCCCATGATAAACCGCACCTGCCGACGGGTCATTCCGGGGCGCAACTGGTCTATCATGTCCTGCGTCACGACATTGCCCTGTTGAATGTCGATCTTGTAAACCCCGGGAAATGAGCAACCGGCGAGTGCGAAGAGCCCGGTCAGCGACAGGCTGGTCAGCAAGAGCTTGGTTTTTTGCATCGGAGGGTGACTTCCACTATCTTGGGCATCTTGGACCCCGGATCATACCCGTATTGACGGGTGCTGCGAAGCGGCACCCATGAGAAAGCAGACCATGGTTGAAAATAGCGAACTGCGCAAAGCTGGACTGAAAGTGACTCTTCCGCGGGTCAAAATCCTGCAGATGCTCGATAACGCCGAGCACCGTCACATGAGCGCCGAGGATGTCTACAAGGCGCTGATGGAGGCCGGTGAAGACGTCGGTCTGGCCACCGTGTATCGCGTGCTGACCCAGTTCGAGGCCGCCGGCCTGGTGGTGCGTCACAACTTCGACGGCGGTCATGCGGTGTTCGAACTGGCCGACAGCGGCCACCACGATCATATGGTCTGCGTGGATTCCGGCGAGGTGATCGAGTTCTTCGATCCGGAGATCGAGAAGCGCCAGAAGGAAATCGTCAGGGAGCACGGCTTCGAGCTGGTCGACCACAACCTGGTGCTCTACGTACGCAAGAAGAGCTGATGCTTGCGCGACGATGAAAAAGGCGACTCTCGGGTCGCCTTTTTCGTTTTTCGGGTTGCTTGGCCCGAAGGAAATCCGGGGGTGCCAGGCAGCGATTTCCCGGATTGCATCCGGGCTACGATTGCGTGGGACTAGGCGGCCTGCGCCTTGCTCACCATCTTGCGCGCATGGGCCAGGGATTCCTTGGTCAGGTCGACGCCGCCGAGCATGCGCGCGATCTCCTCGATGCGACCGTTGTTGTCCAGCTTGCTCACTGCCGTGGACGTAGCGTCCTCGTCGCGGCGCTTGTGCACGAACAGGTGTTGATGACCCTGGGCGGCCACCTGTGGCAAGTGGGTGACGCACAGCACCTGGCCGCGTTCGCCGAGTCGGCGCAGCAGCTGGCCGACCACCTCTGCGGTGGGGCCGCCGATGCCGACGTCGACCTCGTCGAACACCAGGGTCGGTACGCGCGAAGTCTGCGCGGTGATCACCTGGATCGCCAGGCTGATGCGCGACAGCTCGCCACCCGAGGCGACCTTGGCCAGGCTGCGTAGCGGCTGGCCCGGATTGGCGCTGACCAGGAACTCCACCGTTTCCAGGCCATTGGCATGTGGTTCTTCGCTGTCCATGGCCTGCAATTGAATGCTGAAACGCCCGCCTGGCATGCCCAGCGCCTGCATCTCCTGCGCCACGGCAGCGGCCAGGCGCTCGGCGGCTTGGGCGCGCAGGGCGCTGAGCTCTTCGGCCTTTTCCCGATAATGACGCTCGTAAGCGGCCAGCTCTTCGGCGAGGCGCTCACCAGCCTGGTCGTCGGCATTCAGCCCCTCCAGCTCCTCGAACAGCTGCTGCTGCAGGGCGGCCAGTTCGCTGGGCTGGATGCGGTGCTTGCGTGCCAGGGTATAGATGCTGTCCAGGCGCTCCTCGAGATATTGCTGGCGCTCGGGATCGGCGTCGAAGTGGTCGACGAAGCGGTTCAGCTCGCCGACGGCTTCTTCCACTTGGATCTGCGCGCTGGCCAGCAGGTTGCTGGCCTCGCCCAGCGCGCCACCCTGGCCGCCGAAGCCGCCGAGACGATTGAGGCTGGCGGTCAGCGCCGACAGCACGTTGCCGGCATCGCTCTCGCTGCACAGATCCAGCACCTGGCGGCAGGCGGCGAGCAGCGCCTCGGCGTTGCTCAGGGTCTTGTGTTCCTGCTCCAGCTGCTCCAGTTCGTTCTCGCCCAGGGCCAGGTTGTCCAGTTCCTCGAGCTGATAGCTGAGCAGTTGATGGCGGGCGCGCTGCTCGTCGCCCTGGCTGGAAATACGCTGAAGCTCGTTGCGCGTCTGCTTCCAGCGCTGCGCGGCCAGTTGCACCTGGCGCGCCAGCTCCTGGCTGCCGGCATACTCGTCGAGCAGGCGGCGATGGGTATCGGTCTTGAGCAGCGACTGGTGTTCGTGCTGGCTGTGAATATCGATCAGCAGTTCGCCGAGCGCCTTGAGGTCGCCCTGCGGGCAGGGGCTGCCGTTGATGTAGCCGCGCGAGCGGCCCTCGGCGGTGATCACCCGGCGCAGGATGCACGGGCCGTCGCTGTCCAGGTCGCGCTCGGCGAGCCAGGCGCGGGCCTCGGGAATGTCGGTCAGGTCGAAGCTGGCGAGGATGTCCGCCTTGTCCGCACCCGGACGCACCACGCCGCTGTCGGCACGATCGCCCAAGCACAGACCGAGGGCGTCGAGCATGATCGACTTGCCGGCGCCGGTCTCGCCGCTGATGGCGCTCATGCCGCCGTCCAGTTCGAGGTCGAGGTGGTCGACGATGGCGTAGTTGTGAATGGACAGGTGCACCAGCATGGCGAACACTCCCGAATTGATGTCTGTTTATTTATACAGTGTTTTTTCTTTTGCTGGCAATCCTCGCCGTCGCCCCCTTGAAAGCTGGGGAACAGGCTCCATATAGGCGGGCAGGTGCGCGAGTCGAGTTCGCGCCGGTTTATTCGAGAGGAGAGAGGCATGGCTGACGAACAGACCCTGGATACGCAGAACCCCGAGGCGCAGGCGGCTGAGGCCGCGGCGACGGGCGACGACCTGGCTGCTCGCGTGCAAGTGCTGGAAGAGCAACTGGCGGCTGCGCAGGATCAGTCGCTGCGCATGGCTGCCGACCTGCAGAACGTGCGCCGCCGCGCCGAACAGGACGTGGAGAAGGCGCACAAGTTCGCTCTGGAGAAGTTCGCCGGCGACCTGCTGCCGGTGGTCGACAGCCTGGAGCGCGGCCTGGAGCTGTCCAGCCCCGATGACGAGGCGATCAAGGCGGTGCGCGAAGGCATGCAGCTGACCCTCAAGCTGTTCCACGACACCCTGGCGCGCTACCAGTTGGAGGCCATCGATCCGCACGGTGCGCCATTCAATCCGGAGCATCACCAGGCCATGGCCATGGAAGAGAGCGTGCATGCCGAGCCGAACTCGGTGCTCAAGGTGTTCCAGAAGGGCTATCTGCTCAACGGTCGCCTGCTGCGGCCGGCCATGGTCGTGGTGAGCAAGGCGCCGGTAACGCCGCCGCCGTCGATCGACGAGCAGGCTTGAAATCCGCCGCGCCGTCCCCATTTCTGAGTCAAGCGTTTTAGTGCTACCGCCGCCCGAGAAGCGAGGCGACGGGAAATTCAAAGTTTCGGGAGAACATTCATGGGCAAAATCATCGGTATCGACCTGGGGACCACCAACTCCTGCGTCTCCATCCTGGAAAACGGCAACGTCAAGGTGATCGAGAACGCCGAAGGCGCTCGTACCACGCCGTCCATCATCGCCTACGCCAACGATGGCGAGATCCTCGTCGGCCAGTCGGCCAAGCGCCAGGCGGTTACCAACCCGCATAACACCCTGTACGCGGTGAAGCGTCTGATCGGCCGTCGTTTCGACGAAGACGTCGTGCAGAAAGACATCCAGATGGTGCCGTACAAGATCGTCAAGGCCGACAACAACGACGCCTGGGTCGAGGTCAACGGCCAGAAGATGGCGCCGCCGCAGATCAGCGCCGAAGTGCTGAAGAAGATGAAGAAGACCGCCGAGGACTACCTGGGCGAGCCGGTCACCGAAGCCGTCATCACCGTTCCCGCGTATTTCAACGACAGCCAGCGCCAGGCCACCAAGGACGCCGGCCGCATCGCCGGTCTCGACGTCAAGCGCATCATCAACGAGCCGACCGCGGCGGCGCTGGCCTATGGCATGGACAAGGCCAAGGGCGACCACACCGTGATCGTCTATGACCTGGGCGGCGGTACCTTCGACGTGTCGGTGATCGAGATCGCCGAAGTCGACGGCGAGCACCAGTTCGAGGTGCTGGCCACCAACGGCGACACCTTCCTCGGCGGCGAGGACTTCGACATTCGCCTGATCGACTACCTGGTCGATGAGTTCAAGAAAGAAACCGGCATGAACCTCAAGGGCGACCCGCTGGCCATGCAGCGCCTGAAGGAAGCCGCGGAGAAGGCCAAGATCGAGCTGTCCTCCAGCCAGTCGACCGACGTCAACCTGCCGTACATCACTGCCGATGCCACAGGCCCCAAGCACCTCAACGTGAAGATCTCCCGCGCCAAGCTGGAGTCGCTGGTCGAGGACCTGGTGCAGCGCACCATCGAGCCGTGCCGCATCGCCCTGAAGGACGCCGGCATCGACGTCGGCAAGATCCACGACGTGATCCTGGTCGGCGGTCAGACCCGCATGCCGCTGGTGCAGAAAACCGTTGCCGAGTTCTTCGGCAAGGAAGCGCGCAAGGACGTCAACCCGGACGAAGCCGTGGCCATGGGTGCGGCGATCCAGGGCGCGGTACTGGCCGGTGACGTCAAGGACGTGCTGCTGCTGGACGTCTCCCCGCTGACCCTGGGCATCGAGACCATGGGCGGCGTGATGACCGCGCTGATCGAGAAGAACACCACCATCCCGACCAAGAAGTCGCAGGTGTTCTCCACCGCCGACGACAACCAGAGCGCCGTGACCATCCACGTGCTGCAGGGCGAGCGCAAGCAGGCCGCGCAGAACAAGTCGCTGGGCAAGTTCGACCTGGCCGAGATCCCGCCTGCCCCGCGCGGCGTGCCGCAGATCGAGGTGACCTTCGACATCGACGCCAACGGCATCCTGCACGTGTCCGCCAAGGACAAGGCCACCGGCAAGCAGCAGTCCATCGTGATCAAGGCCAACTCCGGCCTGTCCGAGGAAGAGATCGAGCAGATGATCCGCGACGCCGAGGCCAACGCCGAGGAGGATCGCAAGTTCGAGGAGCTGGCCGCTGCGCGCAACCAGGGCGACCAGCTGGTGCACGCCACCCGCAAGATGCTCACCGAGGCTGGCGACAAGGCCACTGCCGACGAGAAGGCGGCCATCGAGAAGGCCATCGGCGATCTGGAAGTCGCGCTCAAGGGCGACGACAAGGCCGCCATCGAAGCCAAGATGAACGCCCTGTCCGAGGCCACCACGCCGCTGGCGCAGAAGATGTACGCCGAGCAGCCGCAGGCCGGCGCTGCCCAGCCGGGTGAAGGCGAAGCCAAGGGTGCTGCCGACGACGTGGTCGACGCCGAGTTCGAAGAGGTCAAGGAGAACAAGTAAGGGCTGCGGTTCGTACGCGAACCGCCCCTGCTTTCGCTCCACCGTCGCTCGCGACGGGCAGGATTCGCCGCGCGGGAGCCCTCTCCCGCGTCGGCGTATCTGGAGCTCACGAATCTGAGAGTGCAGCACGACTATGGCAAAACGAGACTATTACGAAGTCCTGGGTGTGGAGCGCGGCGCCAGCGAGGCCGAGCTGAAGAAGGCCTACCGTCGCCTGGCGATGAAGTACCACCCGGACCGCAACCCGGACGACAAGGGCGCCGAGGAAAAATTCAAGGAGGCCAACGAGGCCTACGAAGTGCTCTCCGACGCCGGCAAGCGCTCGGCCTATGACCAGTACGGTCATGCCGGGGTCGACCCGCAGATGGGCGGCGCTGGCGGTGCCGGTTTCGGTGGCGCCAACTTCTCCGACATCTTCGGCGACGTATTCAGCGACTTCTTTGGCGGCGCCCGCGGTGGATCGCGCGGCGGCGCCCAGCGCGGCTCGGATCTGCGCTACACCCTGGAGCTGGATCTGGAAGAGGCGGTGCGCGGCACCACCGTGACCATTCGCGTGCCGACGCTGGTCGGTTGCAAGACCTGCGATGGCACCGGCGCGAAGAAGGGCACCAGCCCGGTGACCTGTACCACCTGTGGCGGTATCGGCCAGGTGCGCATGCAGCAGGGCTTCTTCTCGGTGCAGCAGACCTGCCCGCGCTGCCACGGCAGCGGCAAGATGATCACCGACCCCTGCGGCAGCTGCCACGGCCAGGGCCGCGTGGAAGAGAGCAAGACCCTGTCGGTCAAGGTGCCGCCGGGCGTCGACACCGGCGATCGCATCCGTCTGTCCGGCGAGGGCGAGGCGGGCTCCCATGGCGGCCCGGCCGGCGACCTCTACGTGGTGGTCAACGTGCGCGAGCACGCGATCTTCCAGCGCGACGGCAAGCACCTGTATTGCGAGGTACCGATCAGCTTCGCCGACGCGGCGCTGGGTGGCGAGCTGGAAGTGCCTACCCTCGACGGCCGGGTCAAGCTGAAGATTCCCGAGGGCACCCAGACCGGCAAGCTGTTCCGTCTGCGTGGCAAGGGCGTGGCGCCGGTGCGCGGCGGTGCGGCGGGCGACCTGATGTGCCGCGTGGCGGTGGAAACCCCGGTCAACCTGAACAAGCGCCAGCGCGAGATGCTCGACGAGTTCCGCAAGTCGCTGCAGGGCGACGATTCCCACTCGCCCAAGGCCAGCGGCTGGTTCGAGGGCGTCAAGCGCTTCTTCGGCGACGTTTAACCCCAAAGCGCTCCGGTGATGCCGGGGCGACAGCTTGGAGCTGATGTATGCAACGTATCGCAGTGATGGGCGCCGCCGGGCGCATGGGCAAGACCCTGATCGAGGCCGTGCGCCAGGCCGAGGGTGCGCAGCTGAGCGCCGCCATCGATCGTGCCGACAGCAGCCTGATCGGCGCCGACGCCGGTGAGCTGGTCGGCCTGGGCAAGATCGGCGTGTCCCTGGTGGGTGATCTGGCGGCGGTGGTCGATGAGTTCGACGTGCTGATCGATTTCACCCATCCCTCGGTGACCCTGAAGAATCTGGGGGTCTGCCGTGCCGCCGGCAAGGCCATGGTCATCGGCACCACCGGCTTCACTCCGGAAGAAAAGCAGCAGCTGAGCGAGGCGGCCAGGCAGATCCCCATCGTCTTCGCCGCCAACTTCAGCGTCGGCGTCAACCTCTGCCTGAAGTTGCTCGATACCGCCGCCCGCGTGCTGGGCGACGAGGTGGATATCGAGATCATCGAGGCGCATCACCGGCACAAGGTCGACGCGCCGTCCGGCACTGCGCTGCGCATGGGCGAGGTAGTGGCCGACGCCCTCGGTCGCGACCTGCAGAAGGTAGCGGTCTACGGTCGCGAAGGCCAGACTGGTGCGCGTGCGCGCGAGACCATCGGTTTCGCCACCGTGCGCGCCGGCGATGTGGTCGGCGATCACACCGTGCTGTTCGCCGCCGATGGCGAGCGGGTGGAGATCACCCACAAGGCCTCCAGCCGCATGACCTTCGCCAAGGGCGCGGTGCGCTCGGCACTGTGGCTGCGCGGGCGCGATGCCGCGCTGTACGACATGCAGGACGTGCTCGGTTTGCGCTGAGGCGGTGGTAGCGAGGCCATATGTCGCATGGTCCTCGTGCGAGGCGGATTGCGGGTGGACCGAAAAGGGCTTTTCCTGTAAGCTTCCCGCTTTAGTGTGTCCACTAAAAGTTACGCAGAAATGGCTCTGATAAAAAAGCGGGATGACCTTCACACGTCATCCCGCTTTTTTACAATCTGCGTTTGCTTCAAGCCTTGATCGAGACGGAGGTCTTCTTGACTAAGCCAGCCCCTAAACCCGCCATTCTGGCCCTCGCTGACGGCAGCATCTTTCGCGGCGAATCCATCGGGGCCGATGGCCAGACCATCGGAGAGGTGGTGTTCAACACCGCCATGACCGGCTATCAGGAAATCCTTACCGATCCTTCCTATGCCCAGCAGATCGTCACCCTGACCTACCCGCATATCGGCAACACCGGCACCACGCCGGAGGACGCCGAGTCCAACCGCGTCTGGGCCGCCGGCCTGATCATCCGCGACCTGCCGCTGATCTCCAGCAACTGGCGCGACAAGCAGCCGCTGGACGAGTACCTGAAAGCCAATGGCACCGTCGCCATCGCCGGCATCGATACCCGTCGCCTGACCCGCATCCTGCGCGAGAAGGGCTCGCAGAACGGCTGCATCCTGGTTGGCGACGACGCCACCGAGGAAAAGGCGCTGGAGCTGGCGCGTAGCTTCCCGGGCCTGAAAGGCATGGATCTGGCCAAGGTGGTCAGCTGCGAGCAGCCTTACGAGTGGCGTTCCAGCGTATGGAACCTGGAAAACGACAGCCACCCGGAGATTCCGGCTGCCGAGCTGCCCTACCACGTGGTCGCCTACGACTACGGCGTCAAGCTGAACATCCTGCGCATGTTGGTGGCGCGTGGCTGCCGCCTGACCGTGGTGCCGGCGCAGACCCCGGCCAAGGACGTGCTGGCGCTCAATCCCGATGGCGTGTTCCTCTCCAACGGCCCCGGTGACCCCGAGCCCTGCGACTACGCCATCGCCGCGATCAAGGAAGTCCTCGAGACCGACATTCCGGTGTTCGGCATCTGCCTCGGCCACCAGTTGCTGGCCCTGGCCTCCGGCGCCAAGACCCTGAAGATGGGTCATGGCCACCACGGCGCCAACCACCCGGTGCAGGATCTCGACACTGGTGTAGTGATGATCACCAGCCAGAACCACGGTTTCGCCGTGGACGAGAACAGCCTGCCGAGCAACCTGCGGCCGATCCACAAGTCGCTGTTCGACGGCACCCTGCAGGGCATCGAGCGCACCGACAAGGACGCCTTCAGCTTCCAGGGCCACCCGGAAGCCAGCCCTGGCCCGCATGACGTGGCCCCGCTGTTCGACCGCTTTATCTCCGCCATGGCGGCCCGTCGCTGATCGCTGAGTCCAGGAATACGAGAGTTACCCCATGCCAAAACGTACAGACATCAAAAGCATCCTGATCCTCGGCGCCGGCCCCATCGTCATCGGCCAGGCCTGCGAGTTCGACTACTCCGGCGCCCAGGCGTGCAAGGCGCTGAAGGAAGAAGGCTTCCGCGTCATCCTGGTGAACTCCAACCCGGCCACCATCATGACCGACCCGGCCATGGCCGACGCCACCTACATCGAGCCGATCAAGTGGGCCACCGTGGCCAAGATCATCGAGAAGGAGCGTCCGGACGCGCTGCTGCCGACCATGGGCGGCCAGACCGCGCTGAACTGCGCCCTGGACCTGGAGCGCCACGGCGTGCTGGAGAAGTTCGGCGTCGAGATGATCGGTGCCAATGCCGACACCATCGACAAGGCCGAAGACCGCTCGCGCTTCGACAAGGCCATGAAAAGCATCGGGCTGGCCTGTCCGCGCTCGGGTATCGCCCACAGCATGGAAGAGGCCTATGGCGTGCTGGAGCAGGTAGGTTTCCCCTGCATCATCCGCCCCAGCTTCACCATGGGTGGCACCGGCGGCGGCATCGCCTACAACCGTGAAGAGTTCGAGGAAATCTGCGCCCGTGGTCTGGATCTGTCGCCGACCAACGAGCTGCTGATCGACGAATCGCTGATCGGCTGGAAGGAATACGAGATGGAGGTGGTCCGCGACAAGAAGGACAACTGCATCATCGTCTGCTCCATCGAGAACTTCGACCCGATGGGCGTGCATACCGGCGACTCGATTACCGTCGCGCCGGCGCAGACCCTGACCGACAAGGAATACCAGATCATGCGCAACGCCTCGCTGGCGGTGCTGCGCGAGATCGGCGTGGAAACCGGCGGCTCCAACGTGCAGTTCGGCATCTGCCCGAACACCGGGCGCATGGTGGTGATCGAGATGAACCCGCGCGTATCGCGCTCCTCGGCGCTGGCTTCCAAGGCAACCGGCTTTCCCATCGCCAAGATCGCCGCCAAGCTGGCTGTCGGTTACACCCTCGACGAGCTCTCCAACGACATCACCGGCGGTCGCACCCCGGCCTCGTTCGAGCCGGCCATCGACTATGTCGTCACCAAGATTCCGCGCTTCGCCTTCGAGAAATTCCCCAAGGCCGACGCCCGTCTGACCACCCAGATGAAGTCCGTGGGTGAAGTCATGGCCATCGGTCGCACCTTCCAGGAGTCCGTGCAGAAAGCCCTGCGTGGCCTGGAAGTCGGTGTTGCCGGCTTCGATCCGAAGCTTGACCTGAATGATCCGGAAGCCGAGAGCACCCTGCGCCGCGAACTGACCGTGCCCAGCGCCGACCGTATCTGGTACGTGGCCGACGCCTTCCGCGCCGGCAAGAGCGTCGCCGAAGTGTTCGAGCTGACCCGCATCGACGAGTGGTTCCTGGTGCAGATCGAAGATCTGGTCAGGGAGGAGGAGAAGGTCAAGACCCTCGGTCTGTCGGCCATCGACTTTGAGCTGATGTTCAAGCTCAAGCGCAAGGGCTTCTCCGACGCGCGCCTGGCCAAGCTGCTGGGTGTATCCGAGAAGAGCCTGCGTGCGCACCGCCACAAGCTCAAGGTACTGCCGGTATACAAGCGCGTGGATACCTGCGCCGCCGAGTTCGCCACCGACACCGCCTACATGTACTCGACCTACGAGGAAGAGTGCGAGGCCGCGCCGTCCCGCCGCGAGAAGATCATGATCCTCGGCGGCGGCCCCAACCGTATCGGCCAGGGCATCGAGTTCGACTACTGCTGCGTGCATGCCGCGCTGGCCATGCGTGAAGACGGTTACGAGACCATCATGGTCAACTGCAACCCGGAAACCGTCTCCACCGATTACGACACCTCCGATCGCCTGTACTTCGAGCCGGTGACCCTGGAAGACGTGCTGGAGATCGTCCGCGTCGAGCAGCCCAAGGGCGTGATCGTGCAGTACGGTGGCCAGACCCCGCTGAAGATCTGCCGTGCCCTGGAAGAGGCCGGCGTGCCTATCATCGGCACCAGTCCCGAGGCCATCGACCGCGCTGAAGACCGCGAGCGCTTCCAGCAGATGGTGCAGCGCCTGAACCTGCGTCAGCCGGCCAATGCCACTGCGCGCAGCGAAGACGAGGCCCTGGCGCTGTCCAAGGGCATCGGCTACCCGATGGTGGTGCGTCCGTCCTACGTCCTGGGCGGCCGGGCGATGGAAATCGTCTACCAGGAAGAAGAGCTCAAGCGCTACATGCGCGAGGCCGTCAAGGTCTCCAACGACAGCCCGGTGCTGCTCGATCGCTTCCTCAACTGCGCCATCGAGGTGGACGTGGATGCGGTGTGCGACGGCGAGACCGTGGTGATCGGCGCGATCATGCAGCACATCGAACAGGCCGGCGTGCACTCCGGTGACTCCGCCTGCTCGCTGCCGCCATACTCGCTGCCGGCACACATCCAGGACGAGATCCGCGATCAGGTCAAGAAGATGGCCCTGGAGCTCGGCGTGGTCGGCCTGATGAACGTGCAGATGGCCGTGCAGGGCGAGGACATCTACGTCATCGAGGTCAACCCGCGCGCCTCGCGTACCGTGCCGTTCGTCTCCAAGTGCGTCGGTGAATCGCTGGCCAAGGTGGCGGCGCGCGTCATGGCCGGCAAGACCCTGGCCGAAGTGGGCTACACCAAGGAAATCATCCCGCCGTTCTTCAGCGTCAAGGAAGCGGTGTTCCCCTTCGCCAAGTTCCCGGGCGTCGACCCCATCCTCGGTCCGGAGATGAAGTCCACCGGTGAGGTGATGGGCGTCGGTGACAGCTTCGGCGAAGCCTTCGCCAAGGCTCAGGTCGGTGCCAGCGAGATCCTGCCGAACGCAGGCGTCGCCTTCATCAGCGTGCGCGAGGATGACAAGGAGCAGGCGGTAGAGGTCGCGCGCGACCTGGTCGGCCTCGGCTTCGAGGTGGTCGCCACCGCCGGTACCGCCAAGGTGATCGAGGCTGCCGGCCTGCCGGTGCGCCGGGTGAACAAGGTGACCGAGGGTCGTCCGCACGTGGTCGACATGATCAAGAACGACGAAGTCACCCTGATCATCAATACCACCGAGGGGCGTCAGTCCATCGCTGACTCCTACTCGATCCGTCGTAACGCCCTGCAGCACAAGATCTACTGCACCACCACCATCGCGGCTGGTCAGGCGGTCTGTGAGGCGCTCAAGTTCGGTCCCGAGAAGACCGTGCGCCGGCTGCAGGATCTGCATGCAGGAATCAAGGCATGAACAAGTACCCCATGACCGTCCAGGGCGCTCGCGCCCTGGAAGAGGAGCTGGCGCACCTGACCAAGGTGCGTCGTCCGGCCCTGAGCCAGGCGATCGCCGAGGCCCGTGAGCTGGGTGACCTCAAGGAAAATGCCGAATACCACGCCGCCCGCGAGGAGCAGGGTATGGTCGAGGCGCGTGTGCGTGATATCGAGGGGCGTCTGCAGAACGCGGTGATCATCGATGTCACCAGCATCGCTCACACCGGCAAGGTGATCTTCGGCACCACCGTGGAAATCGCCAATGTCGAGACCGACGAGAGCGTGACCTACCAGATCGTCGGCGAGGACGAAGCCGACATCAAGCAGGGCAAGATCTCCGTCGGTTCGCCCATCGCCCGCGCCCTGGTCGGCAAGGACGAAGGCGACGTGGTGACGGTGCAGACGCCCAGCGGCCTGATCGAGTACGAGATTGTCGAAGTCCGCCACATTTAAGCCTCAACAGTCGTCTCGGGCCGCAGCCGTCAGTTGGCAGCTGGCCCAGACCCTCTGGGTCGGCGGCTTGTGGTTGCTGCAGTTCGTCGTTCTACCGGCCATCGACCAGCTCGGTCTGGCGCCGCTGCTGGTGCAGGAAATATCGGCGCGGCTGGTGCCGTTGCTGGTCGGCCTGGCGGCAGTGGGGGTTGCACTGCAGACGTTCGCCTTGCTGCGCAGTGAAGGGCTATCGAGCCTGCTGCGGGATATGCGCGGGCAATTGCTGTTGACCGTGGCGGTCATGGCCCTGAGCTATTTCGGGGTGCGCTACCAATGGCCCGATGCCGAGTACTGGCTACGCTTCAGCTACCTGGTGATGGCCTTCTGCGGGCTGCTGCTGGTGCTGCAGCCCGTGCCGGGGCAAGTGCGCGGGGCTTGATATCGCGCCTCAACCCTGGTGGCGAATCACGTTGGACAGGTTGCGGTTCGGCTTGGGGTTCTTGCGATAGAGCAGGGCCATCTTGCCGATCACCTGCACCAGCTCGGCGCGGCCGCTCTGGCACAACGCTTCGATGGCGGCCAGGCGGTCTTCGCGCTCCGCGACGCGCAGCTGGACCTTGATCAGTTCGTGATCGCCGAGCGCGCGCTCCAGTTCGGCCAGCACGCCCTCGGTCAAACCATTGTCGGCCACGATCAATACGGGTTTCAGGTGGTGGCCGATAGATTTGAATTGTTTCTTCTGCTCTTGAGTGAGCGGCATAATCGTTAGTACCTAATTCGGTCTGGAAAACGGCGCCTATCTTACCCGAGCTGGCGCGGTTATTCATGGCCCGTTGAGTTCGAGGTTTCAGTGGCACGTTCCAAGACCAGCCAGCGTTGGCTGAAAGAACATTTCGACGACCCCTACGTGAAGATGGCGCAGAAGGACGGCTATCGTTCGCGCGCCAGCTACAAGCTGCTGGAAATCCAGGAGAAAGACCGCATCCTGCGTCCGGGCATGACCGTGGTCGACCTCGGTGCGGCGCCGGGCGGATGGTCGCAGGTGACCAGTCGGGTGATCGGCGACAAGGGTCGGCTGATCGCTTCGGACATTCTCGAGATGGACAGCATCCCGGATGTCACCTTTATCCAGGGCGACTTCACCGACGATGCCGTGTTCGCCCAGATCCTCCAGGCCATCGGGGAAAATCCGGTCGACCTTGTGATTTCCGATATGGCCCCCAATATGAGTGGAGTAAGAGCGGCTGATCAGCCGCGTGCCATGTATTTGTGCGAGTTGGCTCTGGATCTGGCTGGGCGCGTGCTGCGTCCGGGCGGCGACTTTCTGATCAAGATTTTCCAGGGCGAAGGCTTCGACCTCTATCACAGGCAGGTGCGCGAGGCGTTCGACAAGGTGCAGATGCGCAAGCCGCTGTCGTCGCGTGATCGTTCCCGCGAGCAGTATCTGCTGGCGCGCGGATTTCGCGGGGTTTGACGTGCAGGCGACCCCCGTCGCAGGGTATTCGGCAGCCGAGGTCTCATAAAGGGTTACAGACGGTGCCTGCCAGATGCGGGCGTTTGGTGTAAGTTAGGTCGGTATATCACTGGTCGTCATGGGAAGCCCGCTTCGCCACGAGGCCTGCTTCAGAGGGTAGCTAATTGAACGACATGGCAAAGAACCTGATCCTGTGGCTGATCATCGCGGCCGTACTGGTCACCGTGATGAACAACTTCTCCAGTCCGAGCGAGCCGCAGACCCTGAGCTACTCGCAGTTCATCGAGCAGGTCAAGGAAGGGCGCGTCGAGCGCGTCACCGTCGACGGTTACGTGATCACCGGCAAGCGCATCGATGGCGAGGGCTTCAAGACCATTCGTCCGGCGATCCAGGACGGCGGCCTGATCGGCGATCTGATCGACAACAACGTGGTCATCGAAGGCAAGCAGCCCGAGCAGCAGAGCATCTGGACTCAACTGCTGGTGGCCAGCTTTCCGATCCTGGTGATCATCGCCGTGTTCATGTTCTTCATGCGCCAGATGCAGGGCGGCGCCGGCGGCAAGGGCGGGCCGATGAGCTTCGGCAAGTCCAAGGCGCGCCTGCTTTCCGAAGACCAGGTCAAGACCACCTTCGCCGACGTCGCCGGTTGCGACGAGGCCAAGGAAGAAGTCAGCGAGCTGGTCGAATTCCTGCGCGATCCGGGCAAGTTCCAGCGCCTCGGCGGGCGCATCCCGCGCGGCGTACTGATGGTCGGCTCGCCGGGTACCGGTAAGACGCTGTTGGCCAAGGCGGTGGCCGGTGAGGCCAAGGTGCCGTTCTTCACCATCTCCGGTTCCGATTTCGTCGAGATGTTCGTCGGCGTCGGCGCCAGCCGTGTGCGCGACATGTTCGACCAGGCCAAGAAGCACGCACCCTGCATCATCTTCATCGACGAGATCGACGCCGTCGGTCGCCATCGTGGCGCCGGCATGGGCGGCGGTCACGACGAGCGCGAGCAGACCCTCAACCAGTTGCTGGTGGAGATGGACGGCTTCGAGATGAACGACGGCATCATCGTCATCGCCGCCACCAACCGTCCCGATGTGCTCGACCCGGCGCTGCTGCGTCCCGGTCGCTTCGATCGTCAGGTGGTGGTCGGCCTGCCGGATATCCGCGGTCGGGAACAGATTCTGAAAGTGCATATGCGCAAGGTGCCGATGAGCGACGACGTGCAGCCGGCGGTGATCGCCCGTGGCACGCCAGGCTTCTCCGGTGCCGACCTGGCCAACCTGGTCAACGAGGCTTCGCTGTTCGCTGCCCGTGCCGGCAAGCGACTGGTGGAAATGAAGGAGTTCGAGCTGGCCAAGGACAAGATCATGATGGGTGCGGAGCGCAAGACCATGGTCATGTCCGACAAGGAGAAGCTCAACACCGCCTACCACGAGGCCGGCCACGCCATCGTCGGGCGCCTGGTGCCCGAACACGACCCGGTCTACAAGGTGTCGATCATCCCGCGCGGCCGCGCCCTGGGCGTGACCATGTTCCTGCCGGAAGAGGACCGCTACAGCCTCTCCAAGCGCGCCCTGGTCAGCCAGATCTGCTCGCTGTTCGGCGGCCGTATCGCCGAGGAAATGACCTTGGGCTTCGATGGCGTCACCACCGGTGCCTCCAACGACATCATGCGTGCCACGCAGATCGCGCGGAACATGGTGACCAAGTGGGGCCTGTCCGAGAAGCTGGGGCCGCTGATGTACGCGGAGGAGGAGGGCGAGGTCTTCCTCGGTCGCAGCATGGGTAGCCAGCACAGTAACGTGTCCGGTGAGACCGCCAAGCTGATCGACCAGGAAGTGCGCAGCATCATCGACGACTGTTACGCCACCGCCAAGCAACTGCTGGCGGACAATCGCGACAAGCTCGACGCCATGGCCGAAGCGCTGATGAAGTACGAGACCATCGATGCCGAGCAGATCGACGACATCATGAGCGGTCGTGATCCCCGCGAGCCGCGCGGTTGGGATGGCGGCGGTGACTCCGGTGCGCCGCAGGTCAAGGTCGACGAGGCCGATCGTCCCGAGAAGCCCATCGGCGGGCCGGCGGCCGAGCACTAAGGTCACCTATGTCTCTCGCGCAATACCCGAGCCGGCTGCCTTGTGGCGGCCGGCTTCTCGATCTGTCCCGTCCGCAGGTGATGGGCATCCTCAATGTCACTCCCGATTCCTTCTCCGACGGCGGCCGCTTCACCGCGCGCGATGCCGCGCTGCGTCATGCCGAGGCCATGGTCGCGGCCGGCGCCACGCTGATCGACGTCGGTGGCGAGTCGACCCGTCCCGGTGCGCGAGCGGTCTCGCCGACCGAGGAGCTGGAGCGCGTGGCTCCGGTGGTCGAGGCCATCGCCC
Source organism: Pseudomonas sp. SP16.1 (assembly GCF_052682975.1). Lineage (NCBI taxonomy): Bacteria > Pseudomonadati > Pseudomonadota > Gammaproteobacteria > Pseudomonadales > Pseudomonadaceae > Pseudomonas > Pseudomonas sp. SP16.1. The sequence goes on along the minus strand of NZ_JBQYFZ010000001.1, from coordinate 3,628,185 downwards.
GCGAGCTGGACGTGATCATCTCGGTGGATACCTCGACGCCGGCGGTGATGCGCGAATCGGCGCGGCTCGGTGCGGGGCTGATCAACGACGTCCGTTCGTTGCAGCGCGACGGTGCGCTGGACGCCGCCGCCGACAGCGGTCTGCCGGTGTGTCTGATGCATATGCGCGGCGAACCGGGCAGCATGCAGGACAACCCGCAGTACCCGGACATTCTCGTCGAGGTGCATGATTTCCTGGTCGAGCGGATGGCCGCCTGCGCCTCGGCCGGTATCGCCGCCGAGCGGATCGTGCTCGATCCGGGCTTTGGTTTTGCCAAGACCCTGGAGCACAATCTGCTTCTGTTCCGGCGCATGGCCGAGCTCGCCGCTCTGGGCCGCCCGCTGCTGGTGGGGGTGTCGCGCAAGAGCATGATCGGCAAGGTGCTCGGCCACGAAGTGGGCGAGCGGCTGTATGGCAGCCTGGCCCTGGCGGCTCTGGCATTGACCAAGGGCGCGCATATTCTGCGTGTGCACGACGTCGCCGAAACGGTGGACGTGGTACGCATGATCGCTGCGGTGGAAGCGGCGCAATAACTAGGAAAGCGGTATGGCTAGAAAGTACTTCGGCACCGATGGCATTCGTGGCCGCGTCGGGCAGTTCCCCATCACTCCGGATTTCATGCTCAAGCTCGGCTGGGCGGCGGGCATGGCCTTCCGCAAGCAGGGCAAGTGCCGCATTCTGATCGGCAAGGACACGCGGATCTCCGGCTACATGTTCGAGTCGGCCCTGGAAGCCGGTCTGGCGGCTGCCGGTGCCGACGTGCAACTGCTCGGACCGATGCCGACGCCGGCGATCGCCTACCTGACCCGCACCTTCCAGGCCGATGCCGGCATCGTCATCAGCGCCTCGCACAACCCGCACGACGACAACGGCATCAAGTTCTTCTCCCGCGAAGGCACCAAGCTGCCGGACGATGTGGAGCTGATGATCGAGGAGTTACTCGACCAGCCGATGACCGTGGTGGAATCCGCCGGGATCGGCAAGGCTTCGCGAATCAACGATGCCTCGGGGCGTTATATCGAGTTCTGCAAGAGCAGCGTGCCCGGCGGCACCAGCTTCAAGGGTCTGAAGCTGGTAGTCGACTGCGCCCACGGCGCCGCCTACAAGGTCGCGCCCAGCGTGTTCCGCGAGCTGGGCGCCGAGGTTCGGGTGATGGCGGCGCAGCCGGACGGCCTGAACATCAACGACGGTTGCGGCTCGACCCATATCGCGGCACTGCAGGCTGAAGTGGTCGCGCAGCAGGCCGATCTGGGCATCGCCTTCGACGGCGATGCCGACCGGGTGCTGATGGTCGATCAGTACGGTGCGGTGGTCGACGGCGACGAGCTGCTGTTCATCATCGCCCGAGATCTGCAGGAGCGGGGCTGTCTGCGCGGTGGTGTGGTCGGCACCCTGATGAGCAATCTGGGGCTGGAGCTGGCGCTGGCCGAGCTGAATATCCCCTTCGTGCGTGCCAAGGTGGGCGATCGCTACGTGATCGCCGAGCTGCTGGCGCGCAACTGGCAGCTGGGCGGGGAGAATTCCGGTCATCTGGTGTGTTTCCAGCACACCACCACGGGTGACGCGATCATCGCCGCGTTGCAGGTGCTGATGGCGCTCAAGCGTCGCGAGCAGACGCTGGCCGAGGCGCGTGGCGGGCTGAAGAAGTGCCCGCAGGTGCTGGTCAACGTGCGTCTGGATGGCGATGTCGATCCGCTCGAGCATCCTTCCGTGCAGGAGGCCTGCAAGCGGGTGACCGAGAGCATGTCCGGGCGCGGTCGCGTGCTGCTGCGCAAGTCGGGCACCGAGCCGTTGGTGCGGGTGATGGTCGAGGGCGACGAGGAAGCCTCGGTGCGTGGCTATGCCGATGAATTAGCTAAGATTGTCGCCGAAGTCTGTGCTTGATTGAGCTTGCTACCGGGGATGCTCTTGGGTAACATCTGCGCCCTCTTTGATCGACGAGGTAAACCATGCGTCGCCCCTTGGTCGCCGGTAACTGGAAAATGCACGGTACCCGCGCCAGCGTCGCAGAGCTGATCGAAGGGCTTCGCCAGCTGGAGCTTCCGGCTGATGTCGAGGTTGCGGTATTTCCCGGCAGTCTGCATATCGCTCAAGTCGTTGCCGGCCTTGCTGGTGGTGCTGTAAGGGTGGGTGCTCAGAGCTGCGCGGTACAGGCAGAGCAGGGCGCTTTGACCGGCGAGGTGGCGACGAGCCAGCTGGTCGATGCGGGATGCGAGTTGGTACTGGTCGGGCATTCCGAGCGGCGCCTGATCCTGGGCGAAAGCGACGAGGCGGTGACTCGCAAGTTCGCCGCCGCGCAAGTCGCTGGTCTGGTGCCGGTGCTCTGTCTCGGTGAGACGCGTGAGCAGCGCGAGGCGGGGGAGACGCTCGAAGTGGTGGGTGGTCAGTTGGCCGCCGTGCTTGACGCCCTGGGTGTCGAGTCGCTGGCAGCGGCTGTCGTGGCTTACGAGCCGGTCTGGGCGATAGGTACCGGGCTGACCGCAACGCCCGAGCAGGCCCAGGAGGTCCACGCGGCAATCCGCGCGCAGGTCGCGCAGGCGGATGCCGAGGTGGCGAAAGGCCTGAGAATTCTATATGGCGGCAGTGTGAAGGCCGCCGGCGCAGCCGAGTTGTTCGGCATGCAGGATATCGATGGGGGGCTTGTCGGTGGAGCCTCTCTGAATGCGGATGAATTCGGTGCGATCTGTCGCGCTGCGGGAAACTGAAGAATGCTGGAAACAGTCATAGTGGTTCTGCACCTGCTGGGTGCGATCGGTGTGGTAGTGCTGGTGCTGTTGCAGCAGGGCAAGGGTGCCGATGCCGGTGCTTCTTTTGGTTCGGGTGCCTCGGCAACCGTATTCGGAAGCCAAGGTTCCGCTACCTTTCTGAGTAAAGTTACTGCTATACTCGCCACCGGTTTTTTCATTACCAGCTTGGGCTTAGCGTTCTTTGCTAAGGAAAAGGCTGATGCACTGACCCAGGTTGGTCTGCCAGATCCAGCGGTTCTGGAAGTCCAACAAAAGCCGGCAGCTGAAGATGTGCCGGTGCTCGAAGAGCAAGCTCCAGCCGGCGATGCGTCGGACGTGCCGGAGGCTCCAGAGCAGTAACAGTTTTGCCGAGGTGGTGGAATTGGTAGACACGCTACCTTGAGGTGGTAGTGGCCATAGGCTGTAGGGGTTCGAGTCCCCTCCTCGGTACCATACTCAAGAAGGCCCGCTGTTCGCGGGCTTTCTTGTTGCTGGAGTCTCGGTTGACCCTCGCAGGGGGTGGCCGTATAATTTTGGCCCAGCTTTGACGCGGGGTGGAGCAGTCTGGTAGCTCGTCGGGCTCATAACCCGAAGGTCGTAGGTTCAAATCCTGCCCCCGCAACCAGTTTCAGCAGGCCCCTTTTCAGGGGCTTTTTGTTAGCTGAAAGACAGTGTCCGCCAGCATTGCAGGCGGTTCGAAGGGATGGGCGTTTCGCCCATTTTTTATTTGCACAGCATGCGCGAGGGCCGTTAAGTGTCGAGCAAGCTAGAACAGTTGCAGGCCTTGTTGGCCCCGGTGATCGAAGCACTCGGTTATCAGTGTTGGGGCATCGAGTTCCTGTCGCAGGGGCGTCATTCGCTGCTGCGCGTCTATATCGACAAGGAGGGCGGCATCCTGATCGACGATTGCGAGATCGTCAGCCGTCAGCTCAGCGGTGTACTGGACGTCGAGGACCCCATTACCTCGGAGTACACGCTGGAAGTGTCTTCGCCCGGCATGGACCGACCGTTGTTCACGCTGGAGCAGTTCGCCGCGCATGTCGGCGAGCAGGTGAAGATCAAGCTGCGCTCGCCCTTCGAGGGGCGACGCAATTTTCAGGGCCTCCTCCGCGGCGTGGAGGAGCAGGACGTGGTGGTTCAGGTGGATGACCACGAATACCTGTTGCCGATCGATCTGATCGACAAGGCCAATATCATCCCCCGATTTGATTGAGGCGCGGGTTCCGCGTGCCAGGCGCTTGCCGCGAGTGTGGTGTGGCGGCGCAACCGGCGCGGGTCACGCACAAGGCGCGGATGGCGCGCGTGTGGCGCGGACTGCGCAGATATGGCGCGATAGCGCGGATCCAATGGATTGCGAAAGGCGAGGCGTACGATGAGCAAAGAAGTACTGCTAGTTGTTGAGTCGGTCTCCAACGAGAAAGGTGTACCGGCCGGCGTGATTTTCGAGGCGCTGGAGCTGGCTCTGGCGACTGCCACCAAGAAGCGTTTTGAGGACGAAGTCGATCTGCGCGTGTCGATCAACCGACACAACGGCAGCTACGAAACCTTCCGTCGCTGGACCGTGGTCGACGAGTCCGAGTTCGAGGACCCGGCCTACCAGGTGACCGAGGACATGCCGCGGGCCGTCGAGGCCAATGCCAAGATCGGTGACGTGCTGGAAGAGAAGGTAGAATCCATCGAGTTCGGTCGTATCGCCGCGCAGACCGCCAAGCAGGTCATCGTGCAGAAGGTTCGCGAGGCCGAGCGCGCGCAGGTGGTCGATGCCTATCGCGAGCGTTTGGGCGAGATCATCTCCGGCACCGTGAAGAAGGTCACCCGCGACAACGTCATCGTCGACCTGGGCAACAATGCCGAGGCGCTGTTGGCGCGCGAAGACATCATCCCGCGCGAAACCTTCCGTGTCGGCGTGCGCCTGCGTGCGCTGCTCAAGGAAATTCGCACCGAGAACCGTGGCCCGCAGCTGATCCTGTCGCGTACCGCGCCGGAAATGCTGATCGAACTGTTCCGCATCGAGGTGCCGGAGATCGCCGAAGGGCTGATCGACGTCAAGGCCGCCTCGCGCGACCCGGGCTCGCGGGCCAAGATCGCCGTACGCTCCAAGGACAAGCGCATCGATCCGCAGGGTGCCTGCATCGGCATGCGTGGTTCGCGCGTGCAGGCGGTTTCCGGTGAGCTGGGCGGCGAGCGCGTGGACATCGTGCTGTGGGACGACAACCCGGCGCAGTTCGTGATCAACGCCATGTCGCCGGCCGAAGTGGCGGCGATCATCGTCGACGAAGACGCCCATGCCATGGACATTGCCGTCGCCGAGGACAACCTGGCCCAGGCCATCGGTCGCGGTGGTCAGAACGTGCGTCTGGCCAGCCAACTGACCGGCTGGACGCTCAACGTGATGACCGAGGCGGACATCCAGGCCAAGCAGCAGGCGGAAACCGGCGACATCATGCAGTCCTTCATCGACGAGCTGGAAGTCGATGAAGAACTGGCTCAAGTCCTGGTCGAAGAGGGTTTCACCAGTCTCGAAGAGATTGCCTACGTACCCATGGAAGAAATGCTCAGCATCGATGGCTTCGACGAGGAGATCGTCAACGAGCTGCGTGCACGGGCCAAGGATCGTCTGCTGACCAAGGCGATCGCCAACGAGGAGAAGTTGGCCGATGCCCATCCGGCAGATGATCTGCTGGAACTGGAAGGCATGGACAAGGCGCTGGCCCTGGAGCTGGCGCTGCGCGGCGTGATTACCCGTGAAGACCTGGCCGAGCAGTCGATCGACGACCTGCTCGACATCGACGGCATCGACGAAGAACGTGCCGGCAAGCTGATCATGGCCGCTCGAGCCCATTGGTTCGAATAAGCGGTTGCGGCCTGAGGAGAAAGATGCATGACGCAAGTCACGGTGAAAGAACTGGCCCAAGTGGTCGACACACCGGTGGAGCGCCTGCTGCAGCAGATGCGTGAGGCCGGGCTGTCCCACGACAGCGCCGAACAAGTAGTGACCGATAGCGAGAAGCAGGCCCTGTTGGCCCATCTCAAGAGCAGTCACGGCGACAAGGTCGAAGAGCCGCGCAAGATCACCTTGCAGCGCAAGACCACCAGCACCCTGCGGGTAGCCGGCAGCAAGACCATCAGCGTGGAAGTGCGCAAGAAGAAGACCTTCGTCAAGCGCAGTCCGGAAGAGCTGGAAGCCGAGAAGCAGCGCGAGCTCGAGGCCCAGCGCGCCGAGGCCGAGGCCGCGCGCCTGAAGGCCGAGGAAGAAGCCAAGCGCAAGGCCGAGGAAGAGGCCAAGCGGCAGGCTGCCACGGCCCCGGCGGCGGTTGACGGCGTTGCCGCGCCGGTCGCGCCGGTCAGCGAGCCGGTAGCGGCTGCTGCCGTGGTCGACGCCGAGCGCAAGAAGGAAGAAGTGCGCCGCCCCGAGAAGGCGCGCACCGATGACGACGAGCGTCGCGACCGCAAGCATGCCCAGCACCGCCCGACCCTCAAGGAGAAGGCGCCGGCCCCGCGCGTGGCGCCGCGCAGCGTCGACGAGGAAAGCGACGGCTTCCGTCGCGGCGGCCGTGGCAAGGCCAAGATGAAGAAGCGCAACCAGCACGGCTTCCAGGCTCCGGCGGGCCCGGTGGTCCGCGATGTGTCCATCGGCGAGACCATCACCGTGGCCGATCTGGCCCAGCAGATGTCGATCAAGGCCGCGGAAGTCATCAAGTTCATGTTCAAGATGGGCACTCCGGTGACCATCAACCAGGTGCTGGATCAGGAAACTGCCCAGCTGATCGCCGAAGAGTTCGGTCACAAGGTCAAGCTGGTCAGCGACAACGTCCTGGAAGAACAACTGGCCGAGTCGCTGAAGTTCGAAGGCGAGGCGGTTTCCCGTGCGCCGGTGGTGACCGTGATGGGCCACGTCGACCACGGCAAGACCTCGCTGCTCGACTACATCCGTCGTGCCAAGGTGGCGTCCGGCGAGGCCGGTGGCATCACCCAGCACATCGGTGCCTACCACGTGGAAACCGATCGCGGCATGATCACCTTCCTCGATACCCCCGGCCACGCCGCGTTCACTGCGATGCGTGCCCGTGGCGCTCAGGCCACCGACATCGTCATCCTGGTGGTGGCGGCGGACGACGGCGTGATGCCGCAGACCCAGGAGGCCGTGCAGCACGCGAAAGCGGCCGGCGTACCGATCGTGGTTGCGGTGAACAAGATGGACAAGCCGGACGCCAATCCGGACAACATCAAGAACGGCCTGGCTGCGCTGGACGTGATTCCGGAAGAGTGGGGCGGCGACGCGCCGTTCGTGCCGGTTTCCGCCAAGGCCGGTACCGGTATCGACGAGCTGCTCGAGGCCGTGCTGCTGCAGGCCGAGGTGCTGGAACTGACGGCCACGCCGTCGGCTCCGGGCCGTGGTGTGGTGGTCGAATCGCGCCTGGACAAGGGCCGCGGTCCGGTGGCCACGGTGCTGGTACAGGACGGCACCCTGCGTCAGGGCGACATGGTCCTGGTCGGCGTCAACTATGGCCGCGTGCGCGCCATGCTCGACGAGAACGGCAAGCCGATCAAGGAAGCCGGCCCGGCCATTCCGGTCGAGATACTTGGCCTGGACGGCACCCCGGATGCCGGTGACGAGATGATGGTCGTGGCCGACGAGAAGAAGGCCCGCGAGGTCGCGCTGTTCCGTCAGGGCAAGTTCCGCGAGGTCAAGCTGGCTCGCGCCCACGCCGGCAAGCTGGAAAACATCTTCGAGAGCATGGGCCAGGAAGAGAAGAAGACCCTCAACATCGTCCTCAAGGCCGACGTGCGGGGTTCTCTGGAGGCTCTGCAGGGCTCGCTCAGCACCCTGGGCAACGACGAAGTGCAGGTACGCGTGGTCGGCGGCGGCGTCGGTGGTATCACCGAGTCCGATGCCAACCTGGCATTGGCCTCGAATGCCGTGCTGTTCGGCTTCAACGTCCGTGCCGATGCCGGTGCGCGCAAGATCGTCGAGGCCGAGGGCCTGGACATGCGCTACTACAACGTCATCTACGACATCATCGAGGACGTCAAGAAGGCGCTCACCGGTATGCTCGGCAGCGACGTGCGGGAGAACATCCTGGGCATCGCCGAAGTGCGTGACGTGTTCCGTTCGCCGAAGTTCGGCGCCGTTGCCGGTTGCATGGTCGTGGAAGGCACCGTCTTCCGTAACCGTCCGATCCGCGTACTGCGCGAGGACGTGGTGATCTTCGAAGGCGAGCTGGAGTCGCTGCGTCGCTTCAAGGACGACGTCGCCGAAGTGCGTAACGGCATGGAGTGCGGTATCGGCGTGAAGAGCTACAACGACGTCAAGGTCGGCGACAAGATCGAGGTGTTCGAGAAGGTCCAGGTGGCGCGCAGCCTGTAAGCGCAACGCCGCGATCCCGCAACGCCCGGCCCCGCTTTCGCGCGGCCGGGCGTTTGCCGCTTATACGTCCGCCGCCCAGCGGGGCGGCGGTCGAAGGAAAGGTAAGTAGAAATGGCCAAAGACTACAGCCGTACCCAGCGTATCGGCGACCAGATGCAGCGCGAACTGGCGCTGATGATCCAGCGCGAGATCAAGGATCCGCGTCTGGGCCTGGTGACCATCACTGCGGTGGACGTCAGCCGCGACCTGTCACACGCCAAGGTGTTCATCACCGTGATGGGCATGGATGACGATCCCGAGCAGATCAAGCTCAACCTGGAGATCCTCGCCGAGGCCGCAGGCTACCTGCGCATGCTGCTCGGCAAGTCGATGAAGGTGCGCACCATCCCGCAGTTGCACTTCCAGTACGACGCCAGCATTCGTCGCGGCGCCGAGCTGTCGGCGCTGATCGAGCGCGCGGTGGCGGAAGACCGCAAGCACCAGGACGGCAGCGAGGAATAAGCGTGGCGCAGGTCAAACGTATAAGGCGCAAGGTCGACGGCATCATCCTGCTGGACAAGCCGCGCGGCTTCACCTCCAACGGCGCGCTGCAGAAGGTGCGCTGGCTGCTCAACGCGGAGAAGGCCGGTCACACCGGCAGCCTCGACCCGCTGGCCACCGGCGTGCTGCCGCTGTGTTTCGGCGAGGCGACCAAGTTCTCCCAGTATCTGCTCGATGCCGACAAAGGCTACGAGACCCTGGCCCAACTCGGCGTCACCACCACCACCGGCGACGCCGAAGGCGAGGTGCTGGAACGTCGTCCAGTGACCGTTGGTCGCGCCGAAATAGAGGCGTTGTTGCCGCGTTTTCGTGGAGAAATCAAGCAGATACCGCCGATGTACTCGGCCCTGAAAAAGGACGGGCAGCCACTCTACAAGCTGGCTCGTGCCGGTGAGGTAGTGGAGCGCGAGGCGCGTTCTGTTACTATTGCGCGCCTGGAATTGCTGGCCTGCGAAGGCGAGCAGGCCCGCCTGGCAGTGGATTGCAGCAAGGGCACCTATATCCGCACGCTGGTCGAGGATCTCGGCCAGCTGCTCGGCTGCGGCGCGCATGTCGCCGAACTGCGCCGGACCAAGGCCGGGCCGTTCGACCTGGCGCGCACCGTGACCCTGGAAGAGCTGGAGGCGGCGCATGCCGAAGGCGGCAGCGAGGCGCTCGATCGCTTCCTGCAGCCGGTCGACAGTGGCCTGCAGGACTGGCCGCTGCTGCAGTTCTCCGAGCACAGCGCGTTCTACTGGCTGCAGGGGCAGCCGGTGCGTGCACCGGAAGCGCCGAAGTTCGGCATGGTCCGGGTGCAGGATCACAACGGCCGCTTCATCGGTATCGGTGAAGTGAGTGACGACGGGCGCATCGCCCCGCGTCGACTGATTTACACCGGCGCGTAGCGCCCGGTGGAGACACGGGCGCCAAGGCCCTGATTGGTTTATACCGACGCGCAGCGTCGAACGGTTCGGCCAAGATGGCCGAAAGCCCGATGCTGAGGATATCGGCAGCGGGTACTGCGAGGGTGGCTGTCAGTAGGCACGGTCATGCCTCTTTTTTAAAACACGGGAAGCGATTCCCGGCCTATTGAGACTGCTTCGGCAGTTTCCTGATGAGAGGAAGCCAACATGGCACTCAGCGTTGAAGAAAAAGCCCAGATCGTTAACGAGTACAAGCAAGCTGAAGGCGACACCGGTAGCCCGGAAGTGCAGGTAGCCCTGCTGACCGCCAACATCAACAAGCTGCAAGGCCACTTCAAGGCCAACGGCAAGGACCACCACAGCCGTCGTGGTCTGATCCGCATGGTTAACCAGCGTCGTAAGCTGCTGGACTACCTGAAGGGCAAGGACACCACTCGTTACAGCGCCCTGATCGGTCGCCTGGGCCTGCGTCGTTAATAGACGCGAGCTGCACAAGTTGGAAGCTGGGAGTTCGCAGCGGCAAGTCGGGGTTTGACCCCGGCCTGCGGCTGCGGGCTTCCAGCTTTTGGCTTTTCGAAGGATGCATCGGGTCCGACTCCCATGCCGTCTTCAGATTTCCCCCAAGGCAACAAAGAGAAGGAAAACACCGTGAACCCGGTAATCAAGCAATTCAAGTTCGGTCAGTCGACCGTGACCCTCGAGACTGGCCGCATCGCCCGTCAGGCCAGCGGCGCCGTGCTGGTGACCGTCGACAACGACGTCACCGTGCTGGTCACCGTGGTCGGCGCCAAGACCGCCGATCCGAGCAAGGGCTTCTTCCCGCTGTCCGTGCACTACCAGGAGAAGACCTACGCTGCCGGCAAGATTCCTGGCGGCTTCTTCAAGCGTGAAGGCCGTCCGAGCGAGAAGGAAACCCTGACCTCGCGCCTGATCGACCGCCCGATCCGCCCGCTGTTCCCCGAAGGCTTCATGAACGAAGTGCAGGTCGTCTGCACCGTCGTTTCCACCAGCAAGAAGACCGATCCGGACGTCGCCGCGATGATCGGTACCTCGGCTGCCCTGGCCGTTTCCGGCATTCCGTTCAACGGCCCGATCGGCGCCGCGCGCGTGGCCTTCCACCCGGACACCGGCTACCTGCTGAATCCGAACTACGAGCAGCTCAAGGCCTCCAGCCTGGACATGGTCGTCGCCGGTACCGAAACCGCGGTGCTGATGGTTGAATCGGAAGCCCAGGAGCTGACCGAGGACCAGATGCTCGGTGCCGTGCTGTTCGCCCACCAGGAATTCCAGGCCGTGATCCAGGCCGTCAAGGAATTCGCCGCCGAAGCCGGCAAGCCGGCCTGGAACTGGCAGGCCCCGGCCGCCAACACCCCGCTGCTGGACGCCATCCGCAGCCAGTTCGGCGAGGCCATCAGCCAGGCCTACACCATCACCATCAAACAGCAGCGCTACAACCGCCTGGACGAGCTGCGTGACCAGGTCGTCGCCGCCCTGGCCGGCGAAGGCGAAGGCAAGTTCGCCGCCGACGAGGTCAAGGCCGCTTTCGGCGAGATCGAATACCGCACCGTGCGCGAGAACATCGTCAACGGCAAGCCGCGTATCGACGGCCGCGACACCCGCACCGTGCGTCCGCTGAAGATCGAAGTCGGCGTGCTGGACAAGACCCACGGCTCGGCGCTGTTCACCCGTGGCGAAACCCAGGCGCTGGTCGTCGCCACCCTCGGCACCGCGCGCGACGCGCAGCTGCTGGACACCCTGGAAGGCGAGAAGAAAGACCCCTTCATGCTGCACTACAACTTCCCGCCGTTCTCGGTCGGTGAGTGTGGCCGCATGGGCGGTGCCGGTCGCCGCGAAATCGGTCACGGCCGCTTGGCCCGTCGTGGCGTCGCCGCCATGCTGCCGAGCGCTGACGAGTTCCCCTACACCATCCGCGTGGTCTCGGAAATCACCGAATCCAACGGTTCTTCCTCCATGGCTTCGGTCTGCGGCGCTTCCCTGGCGCTGATGGACGCCGGCGTGCCGATGAAGGCACCGGTAGCCGGTATCGCCATGGGCCTGGTGCTGGAAGGTGACAAGTTCGCCGTGCTGACCGACATCCTCGGCGACGAAGACCACCTGGGCGACATGGACTTCAAGGTGGCCGGTACCGCCAAGGGCGTCACCGCGCTGCAGATGGACATCAAGATCCAGGGCATCACCGAAGAGATCATGGAGCAGGCGCTGGAGCAGGCGCTGGAAGCGCGCCTGAACATCCTCGGCCAGATGAACCAGGTCATCGCCCAGTCGCGCAGCGAGCTGTCGGCCAACGCCCCGACCATGCTGGCGATGAAGATCGACCAGGACAAGATCCGCGACGTGATCGGCAAGGGCGGCGCCACCATCCGCGCCATCTGCGAAGAGACCAAGGCCTCGATCGACATCGAAGACGACGGCTCGATCAAGATCTTCGGCGAGACCAAGGACGCGGCCGAGGCGGCCAAGCAGCGCGTGCTGGCCATCACCGCCGAAGCCGAGATCGGCAAGATCTACGTCGGCAAGGTCGAGCGCATCGTCGACTTCGGCGCCTTCGTCAACATCCTGCCGGGCAAGGACGGTCTGGTGCACATCTCCATGCTGAGCGATCAGCGCGTGGAGAAGGTCACCGACGTACTGAAGGAAGGCCAGGAAGTGAAGGTACTGGTACTGGACGTGGACAACCGCGGCCGTATCAAGCTGTCGATCAAGGACGTCGCCGCCGCAGAGGCTTCCGGCGTCTAACGACCAGTCGACCGCTGCAAGAACGAGCCCCGCACCCGCGGGGCTTTTCTTTTTCCGGCGAAAACCTTCGCCGCCTGGCGGGAGCGGCCGTCAGCATCATGCAATTTGCCCGGAGCCTCGGCCCCTGATTCGGCGAAATGCAAGGTAAAGTCCTCCGGCGTTTATCTTTAACTTATTGAAAGATAAAGGATTATTCAGAGATCTGGAGCTGGCACAGGCCTTGCGAAGTTATTGTTGAACCTGCAGCCCGGAGGCGGCTTGCAGATTGTCTGGAACGTACAGGAGTCGAACCATGAAACAGCCAATCAACCGTTTCGCCATTGCCACCCTGAGTGCCGCTGCGCTGGGTCTGTCCCTCGCTTCGTCGGCATTCGCCCAGTCGCTCGATGCCGCGCAACCAACCATGCTGGCCGCCAACGACACCGTGGACAAGGCCGAACAGGCGGTATCCGACACCTGGATCACCAGCAAGGTCAAATCCAGTTTCATCGCCGACCAGGGCTTGAGTGGTATGGATATCGAGGTGGAGACCAACCAGGGTGTCGTCTCGCTGTCCGGCGTGGTGGCCAGCGAAGCCGAGCGCGAGCTGGCGATCACCAAGGCCCAGGAGATCGAGGGCGTGAAGTCGGTCGCCGCCGATGGGCTCAAAACCGCCGACTGATGACCGTCCGGGCCGGGGCATGCCCCGGCCGTCCCTCGCCAGCGGAGAATCCTCATGAACGACGACATCATCAAGGGCCAATGGAAGCAGCTCAGCGGCCGCATCAAGGAGCGGTGGGGCAACCTGACCGATGACGACCTGGACGTCGCCGAAGGCCACGCCGAATACCTGACCGGGAAGCTGCAGGAGCGTTATGGTTGGTCCAAGGAAAGGGCCCAGCAGGAGCTACGCGATTTCAGCGAGTCGCTCTAGCCATCGGCACCCGGCCCGCGGTCTTGCGCAGCACGCAACGAGCCTGCGTGACAGTACGGCCAAAGGCCGCCGCTCTGGCCGATGCCCGATGGGTGTCGGCCGCGCTACCAGGCCCCGTCGGACTATCCGGCGGGGCTTTCCTTCAGCTGCCACGCTTGCTGCGTATCTCGGTCAGGCGGCCGCCCTCGAAGCGCAGGAAGTGGTACATGCCGTTAGTCGGTCCGTAGATCCATTCCTCGACCTGCACTTCATGGCGATAGCCATAATCGTCGAGCACCTCCTTGTAGCCGAGGAAGTCGCGGCTGGCGGGCTCGCCGCATTTGCTCTGCACCTCGCTGGCCGGAGCGGTCTTGCTGACCAGGGCGCTGCCGCAGCGATAGGTGGACGATGCCTCGGCGAGCAGCGGCAGGCATAGCAGCAGGGGCAGGGCGGTCACTGTGCGCACGAGAGCGTCTCCGTTTCAGCGTTCGCGACGACGTTCGATGGCGACCAGGCGGTTGCCCTCGAAACGCAGGATACTGAGCATGCCATTGCTCGGCCCGTAGACCCATTCCTCGATCAGGTACTCGCGGCGGTCGTAGGAGCCCAGGGTGTAGCCGATGGGATCGCGGTGCAGTGGCGCGCCGCATTTACGCTCGACCTCGAAGGGACGGTCGCCGAGGCTGACCAGCTGGCTACCGCAGCGCAGGGTGTCGGCCGGTACGGGCGCGCTGGCCAGGGCGGTCAGTAGCGCGCAAAGAGCGGAGCGAGGACTGGGGCGCATGGGGATTACTCGCTATCGAGATGCAGCGGCGAAAACACGCGACCGTCGGCCTCGGGCTCCCCCAGGTTGACGTCGATCAGGTAGACACGTTCGTCGGGCAGGCCGCCCTCGTCGACCAGATAGTCCTTGATCGCCGCGGCGCGCTGCTGGGCCAGTTGACGCAGGAGCAGCTTGCTCTGCGCCCAGGAGTCGAGCACGGCCTGGCGCATACGTTGATGACGCTGCTCGTCGTCGAGTTCGGCCCATTCGGCCGGCGGCTGCTGCTTGAGGCGGGCGCGGTAGATGCCTTCGAGGAGGATCGCCTGATCGTCCTCGTCCACCACCAGCTCGTCGGCGCTGGCCGGTACCTTGTCGCCGCGGCGCTGCAGCATCCTGTACCAGATCTCGCGGAATTCGCGTTGCAGGCGCTGCTCGGCCAGCAGCGGGCCGTCGGCGCGCTGGGCGCTCTGGCCCTCCACTTCCAGGCGCAGTGCCGGGCGCTCCTGCAGGGCCTTGGCCAGGGTGTCGAGGGCCTGGCGCGCGTCGTCGCTCAGGGCGTGCGAGCCGGCGTCGAACGGCACGGTGCTGAGGTCGACGTCGCTGCCGCCGGCGACCAGGCCGGCGACGAACTTGAACGGCGCCTGCGCCGCGCGCAGCACCAGGTTGCGCAGGGTCTGCCAGACGATGGGCATGACGCTGAACTCGGGGTTGTTGAGGTCGCCCTTGACCGGCAGCTCGATGGCGATCTTGCCCTCGGGGTCCTTGAGCAGGGCTACCGCCAGACGGATCGGCAGGTCGACGGCGTCGGGGCTGTCGACCTTCTCGCCCAGCTGCAGGTTCTCCACCAGCACCTTGTTCTCGGCGTTGAGCTGGCCCTGCTCGATGCGGTAGTGCAGGTCGAGGTTGAGCCGGCCCTTGCGGATGCGGTAGCCGGCGAACTTGCCGGAGTAGGGGGTGATGGTGGTCAGTTCGACGTTGTTGAAGCTGGTGGCGATGTCCAGGCTGTTGAGCGGGTCGAAGGGGGTGAGCTTGCCCTTGACGCTGACCGGCGCGTAGCGGTCAACCTTGCCCTGGATATCGACGCTGGCGGCCTGCGGACTCTGGTTGTCGAGGGTGCCGATGCGGCCGTTCAACTGCTGGATGGCGGTGGCGAAATTCGGGGTCAGGCTGAAATCGGCGAAGTTGGCCGAACCGTCGGTGATCGTCACGCCGCCGATGCGCACCGCCAGCGGTTTGCCGGCCGCCTGCTCGGTGTTCGTCTCGGCGGGTTGGGCGACGATCAGTTCGCTGAGATTGGTGGTCAGGTCCTCGTTGATCACCACGCGCGCATAGGGTTGATCCAGCTCCACCCGTTCGATGGCCAGGCGTTCGCCGTGGCGATAGTCGAGCCCATCCACGCGCACCTGGTGCCAGCGCAGGAAGTCTCGCTCGCGCAGGGTGTCGAGGGTGTGCAGCTGGTCGAGCCTGGCGTTACCGGTCACCTGGAGTGCCAGTGGTTCGGTCCCGCTGAGTTGCACCTCCAGTTCGCTGGCAAGCAGGCCGCTGCGCAGTTCCAGGCGGATAAACGGGCTGAGATAGGCCTGAGCCAGGCGCAGGTCGATGTCCTGGGTGGCGACCTTGAGCTGGGCGCTGGTGGGTTGCAGCTGCACCTGGCCGGATGCCTGCAGCTTGCCCTGCTTACCCAGGGCGGTGTCCAGCTTGAGGCCGAAGGGCTTGTCGCCGAGGCTGTCGAAGTCGTTCAGCTCGAGGTTCAGCGGGCCGACTTCCAGCGCCACTTGCTGCTCCGGTACGCGATCCAGCAGATGCGCCTGGTAGTCGCGCAACTGCACATCGCGCAGCAGCACCTGCCAGGGTTTGCTCGCCTCCTCGGCCGACGCCGGCTCGCTGGCTGCCGTCGGTTTGCCGGCAAACAGCTTCTGCCAGTCCAGCTCGCCGTCGGCCTCGCGTGCGGCCCAGGCTTCCAGACCCTGGCTGCGTACCTGACCGACCACCACCTGCTGCTTGGCCAGGTCCAGGCTGGTGTCTGCGACGTCGAGCCGCTGCAGGCGCAGCAGCGGCTTGCCCTCGGGGCTGTCGATGGCGAAGGGGGCCAGCTGGATGGTGAGCTGGCTCAGTTGCAGCTCGGTGCCGTCGGAAAGATCGAGGCGGTAGTTGCTGCTGAAATCGATCTGGCCTTCCTGCAATGCCAGCGGCAGCGCATCGCGCACATAGGGCCAGATGGCACGCAGGCGTCCGTCGCTGAGCTTGAGGCTGCCGCTGGAGGTCAACGGCGCGAAGCCTATGCGGCCCTGCCAGTCGATGCGGCCGCCATGGGGGCCGGTGGCGGTCAGGGTCATTTCGGCATTGTCGCCGGGCAGGGTGCTGAGGTTGTGCAGCTCCAGGCTGAGCGAGTCGTAGGCGAACTCCACCGGCTCGCTGGGACGCAGGTCCTGGAAATGCAGGGCATTGCCGTTCAGGCGAATGCGTTCGATACGCAGCGGGAAGGGGTCGCCCGGACTTTGTTCCGCGCTCTGCGGCGGGGCATCCGGCAGCTTGAACAGCTGGCTCAGGTTGAGCGTGCCGTCCTCGGCGAACAGTACCCGGGTATGGGCGCCTTCCAGCTCCACCTCCGCCAGATGCAGGACGCCGCCCCACAGGCTGTCGAGCTGCAGATTGGCGTACAGGCGCTGGAAGCTCAACTGCTCCTGGCCGGTCTCGCCGATGCGCAGGCCCCACAGGCTGAGTTCCAGGCTGAAGGGGTTGAGCTGCAGGCGGTGCAGCGAGGCCGGCAGCGTGGCGTACTGCGCCAGCTGCTGGTTGGCGATGCGCAGGGCGACGCCCGGCAGGATCAAGAAGCCGATCAGGCTGTAGAGAAAGAGGGCGATCAACAGGGCGCTCAGCGCGCGCTTCAGTCCTTTGGGCATGGCGGGGCGTCATCTATCCAGACGAAGAGATGCCTTGGAGTATGGCACGCTGGTTCGGTTCCGGGCGTGCGCCGCGCCGCGCATTTTTCTCCGCAGCGGGCGGCTCAGAGGCGCAGGATCAGGGTTTTCAGCGGGGGCTTGCCGTCGTGCGAGGGGAAGTCGGCGGCCGGTGTCAGCACCTGGCAGTCGCGTACCGGACGGCCGAGCTTGTCCGCGCAGCGCAGCACCTGCTCGCGCCACTCGGCCAGCTCCACTTTCGCCAGGTTGTTGCAGCACACCAGCGTGCCGTCCTCGGCGGTGGCCAGCAGTGCCGGCTTGAGCAGGCTCTGGTAGTCGCGCAGCAGATCGACGGTGCCGAAGGCACTCTTGGCCCAGGCCGGCGGGTCGAGAAATACCAGATCGAACTGACGCGATTCCAGGCGCGGGTAGTGCGGCAGTTTCTGGCCGCGGCGGCTGCTGATCGGCAGACCGGCCAGCTGGCGGATCGCCGGAAAGTAGTCGGACTGGATGAAGCGCATGCTCGGCAGCGCCGGGTTGAGCGCGGCGTTTTCCCGGCCTACCGCCAGGTTGCCCTCGGCGAAATCCAGATTGATCACCTCCGTCGCGCCGCCGGCTGCCGCGCACAGGCCGACGCCGCAGGTGTAGGCGAACAGGTTGAGCACCGACTTGCCGGCGCTGTTGGCCTTGATCCAGCCGCGAGCGTTGCGCAGGTCGAGAAACAGCAGCGGATCCTGCCCGGCATGGCGGCCGCGCACGCGGTAGTTCAGGCCCCACTCGTGGCCGACCAGATCCACCAGCGCCGCTTGTTCGGCCTGGAACAGCGTCGGGTCGCGGTCGATGCGTGAATTGCGCTGCGAGCGATCGTTGTAGACCAGCAGCAGGGCGTGGCCGAGATGGGCTTCCACGCTGCTGGCGATGGCTTGCAGGTCGCCGGGTGGCAGTGGCTGATGGAAGCTCTGCACCAGCAACTGGGGGCCATAGCGGTCGACGGTCAGGCCCGGCGCTCCTTCCTGGCTGCCATGGAACAGGCGGTAGCAGTCGGTGCCCTGGGTGTGCAGTTCGCTGAGAAGGTGTTCGCGAGCGGCGAGGGCGGCGCGCAGCGCCTGATCGAGAGAGGACATGCGCGGCGTCTCGGAATGGGAGGGCGCGCAGTTTACCAAGAAAGAAGACCTGATTACGGCGGGGCCTGGCCGTAGGGTGGATGTCGCTTCTTACATCCACCGCAGCGGTGGATCGGTGAAGCGCGATCCACCCTGGGCGATCGTCGTCAGCGCTCGATGGCCAGCGCCACGCCCTGGCCGCCGCCGATGCACAGGGTAGCCAGGCCCTTCCTGGCGTCGCGCCTGATCATCTCGTGCAGCAGGCTGACCAGCACACGGCAGCCCGAGGCGCCGATGGGGTGGCCGAGGGCGATGGCGCCGCCGTTGACGTTGACCTTGGCCGCGTCCCAGCCCAGCTCCTGGCCGACCGCCAGGGCCTGGGCGGCGAAGGCCTCGTTGGCTTCGATCAGGTCCAGCTCGGCGAGGCTCCAGCCGGCTTTCTCCAGGCAGCGGCGGGTGGCCGAGACCGGGGCGATGCCCATGATCGCCGGGTCGACGCCGGCATTGGCGTAGGCTGCGATCCTGGCCAGCACCGGCAGGCCCAGCGCTTGCGCCTTGGCCGCGCTCATCAGCAGCACCGCGGCGGCGCCGTCGTTAAGGCTGGAGGCGTTGCCGGCGGTGACGCTGCCGTCCTTCTTGAACGCGGCTTTAAGCTTGCCCAGCGACTCGGCCGTGGTACCGGCGCGCGGCTGCTCGTCGCGGGCGAAGGCCAGCGGCTCGCCCTTGCGCTGCGGGATCATCACCGGAACGATCTCGCTGTCGAAGCGGCCGGCCTCGATGGCGGCGCAGGCCTTCAACTGCGAGGCGGCGGCGAAGTTGTCCTGGGCTTCGCGGCTGATGCCGTACTTCTCCACCAGATTCTCCGCCGTGATGCCCATATGGTAGTCATTGAAGGCATCCCACAGGCCGTCGACGATCATGCTGTCGAGCAGCTGCGCGTGGCCCATGCGCAGGCCGGTGCGGGCCTTGGGCAGCACGTAGGGCGCCAGGCTCATGTTCTCCATGCCGCCGGCGATCACCACCTCGGCGTCGCCGCAGCGAATGGCCTGGGCGGCCAGGTGCAGGGCCTTGAGGCCCGAACCGCAGACCTTGTTCAGGGTCATGGCCGGCACCGCATGCGGCAGGCCGGCGCGGATGGCGGCCTGGCGCGCCGGGTTCTGCCCGCTGCCTGCGGTCAGCACCTGGCCGAGGATGACTTCATCGACCTGGGCGGCGTCGAGGCCGGTCTGCTCGAGCAGGCGCTTGATCACGATGGCGCCGAGCTCGGGGGCGGGAATCTCGGCCAGGCTGCCCTGGAAGCTGCCGATGGCGGTGCGGGTGGCGGCGACTATGACGACGTCTTGCATATGCAGGTCCTCGATTCGGCTCAGACAGTGACCGGAAAGACGCTGATGGTCGCATGGCTGGCTGTGACCGGCCAGCCACGCCTTCTAAGGCGCCAGGCGGCGGTGCGCGCGCTGCGCGGCGCTGTTGCGCACCGCCCAGCGCAACAGGCTGGCAGTGCGCTGCACGCCGGTGCGGATCAGCGGCCGACGCCAGGCGGGCTGGTGTTCGCCGAGCAGGTCGCTGGCCCAGTCCGGCAGCAGGTCGACGCCGGCCTGCAGCATCAGCTTGCCGAACGGCTTGGCCAACAAACTCGGCATCGGCGCGGCATACAGCAGCCGCACCACTTCGCGGGTGCGCTCATCGCAGAGCAACTGAGGACGCATGCATTGGAGGTAGTCGGCCACCGCCTGAGACGACTTGGGTACCGCCTGCGCGCCGAGTCGCTCGGCGATCAGTGCCACTTCGCGGTAATAGCGATCCTGCTCGCTGACCGACAGCTGCGGGGCGACGTAGCGCAGGTAGCCGGCGAGAAACTGGCTGACTTCGGAGACATGCACCCAGGTCAGCAGTTCGGGATCGCTGGCCGCGTAGGGGCGACCGTCCGGCGCGTTGCCGACCACCTGCAGGTGGATGCGGCGCACCTTGTCGATCAGTTGTTCGGCATCGCGCACGCCGCCATAGGTGGTGCCGGCGATGAACAGGCTGGTGCGACGCAGGCGGCCGAGCATGTCCTGGCGGAAGCTGGAGTGATCCCAGACGCCGGCCAGTGCCAGCGGGTGAAGCATCTGCAACAGCAGGGCGGAGATGCCGCCGACCATCATCGCGGTGAAGTCGGCGTGCACTTCCCAGACCATCGACTGCGGGCCGAATAGGCCGGCGTCACCGCGCGGCTGGTCGAGGTCGAGCACACCCAGCGAGGCGCCGGTGAGGCTGTGCACCTGTTTTTCGATCTGGCGACGTAGGTTTTCCATGGCGCGCAGTGTCGGCGCTTGGACGAGGCAAGACAAGATATGCCCGGCCCTTGCGGGCCGGGTCGAGGCTCAGCGGTTGAGGCGCTGTTCGATCAGGCTGTCGACTACGCTAGGGTCGGCCAGGGTCGAGGTATCGCCCATGTTGTCCAGCTCGCTGCAGGCGATCTTGCGCAGGATGCGCCGCATGATCTTGCCCGAGCGGGTCTTCGGCAGGCCCGGCGCCCACTGCATCAGCTCCGGTTTGGCGAAGCTGCCGATCTCCTTGCCGACCATGGCCAGCAGTTCCTTCTTCAGCTCGTCGCTGGGCTCGCTGCCGTTCATCAGGGTGACGTAGGCGTAGATGCCCTGGCCCTTCACATCGTGCGGATAGCCGACCACCGCCGCCTCGGCCACCGCATCGTGCAGCACCAGCGCGCTTTCCACTTCGGCGGTGCCGATGCGGTGGCCGGAGACGTTGATCACGTCGTCGACGCGGCCGGTGATCCAGTAGTAGCCGTCCTCGTCGCGGCGCGCGCCGTCGCCAGTGAAGTAGTAACCGGGGTAGGGTTTGAAGTAGGTGTCGATCATGCGCTGGTGGTCGCCGTAGACACTGCGGATCTGGCTCGGCCAGCTGGCCTTGATCGCCAGCACGCCGGCGCCCGGCCCCTCGATCTCCTTGCCCTGCTCGTCGAGCAGCACCGGTTGCACGCCGAAGAAGGGGCGGGTGGCCGAGCCCGGCTTGAGGTCGGTGGCGCCGGGCAGCGGGGTGATCAGGATGGAGCCGGTTTCGGTCTGCCACCAGGTATCGACTATGGGGCAGCGCATGTCGCCGACCATGTGGAAATACCATTCCCAGGCTTCCGGGTTGATCGGCTCGCCCACCGTGCCGAGCAGGCGCAGGCTGCTGCGCGAGGTCGCCTTGACCGGGCCTTCGCCTTCACGCATCAAGGCGCGCAGGGCGGTGGGGGCGGTGTAGAAGATGTTCACCCGGTGCTTGTCGATCACCTGCCAGAAGCGCGAGGCGTCCGGGTAGTTGGGCACGCCCTCGAACATCAGGGTGGTGGCGGCATTGGCCAGCGGGCCGTAGACGATGTAGCTGTGCCCTGTGACCCAGCCGACATCGGCGGTGCACCAGTAGATGTCGCCCTCGTGGTAGTCGAACACGTACTTGTGGGTCATCGCCGCGCCGAGCAGGTAGCCGCCGGTGGTATGCAGCACGCCTTTCGGTTTACCCGTCGAGCCCGAGGTGTAGAGGATAAACAGCGGATCCTCGGCGTCCATCGGCTCGGCCGGGCAGTCGGCGCTGGCCTCCTTGAGCGCCTCGTGGTACCAGATATCGCGGCCGGGGGTCCAGGCGATCTCGCCCTGGGTACGCTCGACCACCACCACGGTGGAGACGTCCGGGCAGCTCTGCAGCGCCTTGTCGACGTTGGCCTTCAGCGGGATGTACTTGCCGCCGCGCACGCCCTCGTCGGCGGTGATCACCGTGCGGCAGTCGGCATCGAGGATGCGGTCGCGCAGGGCGTCCGGGGAGAAGCCGCCGAACACCACCGAGTGCACCGCGCCGATGCGCGCGCAGGCCAGCATGGCGTAGGCCGCCTCGGGGATCATCGGCATGTAGATGCACACCCGATCGCCTTTCTTCACGCCGCGGTCTTTGAGCACGTTGGCCAGGCGGCTGACATGGTGGTGCAGCTTGTTGTAGGTGATGTGCGCCGATTCGGCCGGGTTGTCGCCTTCCCAGATGATGGCGATCTGCTCGCCGCGTTTCTCCAGGTGGCGGTCGATGCAGTTATGGGCGACGTTGAGCTGACCGCCCTTGAACCATTCGGCGTGACCCTGCCCGAGGTCGCTGGCATGCACCCGGTCCCAGGGCTGGAACCAGTCGAGGAAGGCCCTGGCCTGCTCGGCCCAGAAGATCTCGGGCTGCTCGACGGACTGGCGGTACAGGCGCAGGTAGGCGTCGTTGTCCAGATGCGCGCGCTGGCGCACGGCGTCGGGCACGGGGTGGCGAGTGATCTCGAACATGGCGGGGTCCTTGTAGTTGTTTGTCCGCGACAGCCACAAGGGTGCCCCCAAGCGGGGGACGGTTCAACCCCGCGATCTGCTGGCGCGCCGTCACGGAGGCGCGCGCCCGAGCCGGTTGCCAGCGATCGTGCGGCTCAGCCGCGATGATGTTCGCGGAAATGCTCGATCAGACCCTGGGTCGAGGCGTCGGCGGCGGCGCTGCCGACCTGGCCGGTCAGGCGCTGGTAGACCTCCTTGCCCATCTCCTTGCCCAGCTCCACGCCCCACTGGTCGAAGGCGTTGATGCCCCAGATCGCGCTCTGCACGAACACCTTGTGCTCGTACAGCGCCACCAGCGCGCCGAGGTTGAACGGGGCGATGCGGTCGAGCACCAGGATATTGCTCGGCCGATTACCGGGAATCTCCTTGTGCGGGGCTAGGCGCTGCACCTCGGCCTCGTCCAGGCCCTTGGCGCGCAGCTCGGCCTCGGCCTCGGCGCGGCTCTTGCCCTGCATCAGCGCCTGGGCCTGCGACAGGCAGTTGGCGAACAGCCACTGGTGATGATCGGACAGCGGGTTGTAGCTGTTGACCGGGACGATGAAGTCCGCCGGCACCAGCAGGCGGCCCTGGTGCAGCAGCTGGTGGTAGGCGTGTTGGCCGTTGCAGCCGACGCCGCCCCAGATGACCGGGCCGGTGGCGATGTCCAGGGCGCTGCCGTCCTGGCGCACGCTCTTGCCGTTGGACTCCATGTCCAGCTGCTGTAGGTGCTTGGTGAAGTTACGCAGATAGTGGTCGTAGGGCAGGATCGCATGGCTCTGCGCGCCCCAGAAATTGGTGTACCAGATGCCCAGCAGGGCCATCAGCACCGGCATGTTCTCCGCCAGCGGCGCCTGGGTGAAGTGCTGGTCCATGGCGTAGGCGCCGGCCAGCAGTTCCTTGAAGTTGGACACGCCGATGGCCAGGGCGATCGGCAGGCCGATCGCCGACCACAGCGAGTAGCGGCCGCCGACCCAGTCCCACATGGGGAAGATGTTCTGTTCGCCGATGCCGAACTCGATGGCCGCCTTGCGGTTGCTGGTCACCGCGATGAAATGGCGGTGCAGCTCGGCCTCCGGGCCGCCCATGGCCAGGTACCAGTCGCGCGCGGCGAGGGTGTTCTTCAGCGTCTCCAGGGTGCCGAAGGACTTGCTGGAGACGATGAACAGGGTGGTTTCCGGGTTGAGCCGGGCGGTCAGCTCGCGGAACTCGCTGCCATCGATATTGGCCAGATAGTGGCAGCGCACGCCACGCTGGGTGAAGGGGCGCAGCGCCTCGGAGACCAGTTGCGGGCCGAGGAAGGAGCCGCCGATGCCGATGTTGACCACCTCGGTGATCGGCTTCTCGCTATAGCCGCGCCACAGGCCGCTGTGGATGCGGCTGACCAGCTCGGTCATCTGGTTCAGCACGCGGTGCACGTCGGGGATGATGTCCGCGCCGTCCACCAGCAGGCGCCGACCGATCGGGCTGCGCAGGGCGGTGTGCAGCGCCGCGCGGCCTTCCGAGGCGTTGACCCGTTCGCCATTGTACAGGGCGTCGATGGCGCCTTGCAGGCCGGCCTGCTCGGCCAGCTGGATCAGCAGCTCGAGGCTGCGCTCATCGATCAGGTTCTTCGAATAGTCCAGCAGCAGGCCGCAGCTGTTCAGCGAGAAGCGCTGGAAGCGCCGGGCGTCGCTGGCGAAGGCGTCGCGCATGCTGAACCCGGCCATCTCGGCGCGGTGTTGCTGCAGGGCTTGCCAGGCGGGCAGGTGGGTGACGTCGTGCGGCTGCTGGTAGTAGACCATCGGGACTCCTGATCCGGAAAAACGAAAGGCCCGGAATTATCCGGGCCTTTCGAGTGTAAGCGCCAGTGTTCCGATGCGCCTAGGCTGGCACTTCGACCAGCAGATTGTCGATCAGCCGGGTACTGCCCAGGTGGGCGGCGGTGAGCACCACCAGGTGGCGGTCGTCGATCAACGCCGGACGCAGATTGATGGCATTGCGGATTTCCAGGTAGTCCGGGGCGAAGCCGGCGGTGCGCTGCTGCGACTGGCCGGCTTCGATCAGCCGCTGATAATCGCGGGCGCCGCGTTGCAGCTCGCTGGCGATGCCTTGCAGGCTGCGATACAGCGCCGGGGCGGCGGCGCGCTGCTCGGCGCTGAGGTAGCCGTTGCGCGAGGACAACGCCAGGCCATCCTCGGCACGCTGGGTCGGCGCGCCGACGATCTGGATCGGCATGTTCAGGTCCTGCACCAGGGCGCGAATCACCGCCAGTTGCTGGTAGTCCTTCTCACCGAATACGGCCAGATCCGGCTGCACCATGTTGAACAGCTTGGTCACCACCGTGGCCACGCCCTCGAAGTGGCCGGGGCGGCTGGCACCGCACAGCCCTTCGGACACGCCGGGGACTGACACCCGGGTCTGATCGCCCATGCCGTGCGGGTACATCTCGGCCACGTCCGGGTGGAACAGCAGGTGGCAGCCGGCGGCCAGCAGCTTCTCCTGGTCGGCGGCGAGGGTGCGTGGGTATTTGTCCAGGTCCTCGCCCGCACCGAACTGCAGCGGATTGACGAAGATGCTGGCGACCACGAAGTCGGCGCGCTGGGCTGCGGTCGCCACGAGAAAGGCGTGGCCGGCGTGCAGGTTGCCCATGGTCGGCACGAAACCGATCTGCTTGCCCTCGGCGCGGGCCTGGGCGACGGCGGCGCGCAGTTCGCGCAGGGTCTTGACCGTGTTCATGCGGAGAAACCGTGTTCGGCAGCGGGGAAGCTGCCGTCCTTGACCGCCTGGACGTAGGCGGCGAGGGCGTCCTGGATGCTGCCCTGGCCCTCCATGAAGTTGCGCACGAACTTCGGCGTGCGGCCTGACAGCGACAGGCCGAGCATGTCGTGCTGCACCAGCACCTGGCCGTCGGTGGCACCGCCGGCGCCAATGCCGATCACCGGGATCTTCACCGCCTGGGTGATCTCGGCGGCCAGTTCGCTGGGCACGCATTCGAGCAGCAGCATGGCGGCGCCGGCCTGTTCCAGGGCCATGGCGTCGGCACGCATCTGCCGCGCCTGGGCTTCCTGGCGGCCCTGCACCTTGTAGCCGCCGAGGATGTTCACCGCCTGCGGGGTCAGGCCCAAATGAGCGCAGACCGGCACGCCGCGCTCGGCCAGCAGGCGGATCGGCTCGGCCAGCCAGCCGGCACCCTCCAGCTTGACCATGTGCGCGCCGGCCTGCATCAGCCGGGCGCTGTTGGCCAGGGCCTGCTCGCTGGTGGCGTAGGCCATGAATGGCAGGTCGGTGAGGATCAGGGCTCCCTGGTTGCCGCGCTTGACGCAGGCGGTGTGGTAGGCCATTTCCTCGATGCTGACCGGCAGGGTGCTGTCGTGACCCTGCAGGACCATGCCCAGGGAGTCGCCGACCAGCAGCACGTCGACGCCGGCCTGGCAGGCCGCCTGGGCGAAGGTGGCGTCGTAGCAGGTCAGCATGGCGATCTTTTCACCGCTGTGCTTGAGACTCTGCAGAGTGGTCAGGGTAACGTCAGGCATTTCAAGGGTCCTCGCTCAGGCTCGGTATACGGCTTCTAACCGGCAGCAATCCGGCCTGGATTGGCATTAGGGTGCGCCCGACGGCGGGCGACGGGACGCCTATAGTCCCGATGGGGCGGCATGAAGTCAATTGCAGGTGTTACCTGCCTGTTACTGGCGTTACCGCCAATGCCGGCGACAGGAGGCGAGGCTAGAACCGGCGCGGGCTGGGGCGGGTAGCAGGAGGTGCGATCGCCCGCCTGGAACTGGCGGGCAAGCGTTGCAGATCGCCTTCGGGTTGCGACGCTCGGCCTGTAGCACGGACATGTCTCAGCCATGTCCAGTCCTACGACTGGCTGCAGGCTTGAGGGCGGCTACTCGGCTACTCGGCCAGGCGCTCCAGGCCGCTGAAGGGGCAGGCGGCGAGCAGCTCGCTCAGGCGGCTGCCGTCGGGCAGCTGCACCTCGGGCGCGAGCTCGGCCAGCGGATAGAGCACGAAGGGGCGGGCATGCATGTGGTAGTGCGGCACCTTGAGGCGCTCGTCGTCGATCAGTCGATCGCCGAACAGCAGGATGTCCAGGTCCAGGGTGCGCGGGCCCCAGCGTTCGGCCTTGCGCACACGGCCCTGCTCCTGTTCGATGCGCTGCAGGGCGTCGAGCAGCGTCCAGGGCTGCAGCGCCGTCTCCAGCGCCGCCACGGCGTTGACGTAGCGCGGCTGGTCGGGCGGGCCGAGCGGGTCGCTGACATAGAAGGAGGAGTGGGCAAGCAGCCTGGTTTCCGGCAACTGGGCGATTGCGGCGAGGGCGTCGCGCAGTTGCTGCAGCGGCTCGGCCAGGTTGCTGCCGAGGCCTATGTAGACGCGTTCCATCATTCCGCGCTGCCGCCGCCATCGCCCCCGCGCTTGCGCCGTCCACCACTGCGTCGGCGTTTGCGCGGGCCGCTGCCGGCGGCCTCCGGCTTGCCGGCGAGGTCGCGGATCATTTGCCTGCGCTGGCTGTCACTGGCGTCCTGGTAGTCGGTCCACCAGTCGCCGAGGCCGCCGGTATCCTCGCCGGCCAGTTCGCGCAGCAGCAGGAAATCGTAGCCGGCGCGGAAGCGCGGGTTTTCCAGCAGCAGGTCGGCACGCTTGCCGCTGCGCCGCGGCAGGCGTTCCTGCATGTCCCAGATCTCGCGGATCGGAATGGTGAAGCGCTTGGGCACGGCGATGCGCTGGCACTGTTCGCTGATCAGCTGGTGGGCGGCTTCCTGCATCGCCGGGATCGGCGGCATGCCCTTGCCCTGCAGCTGCAGCACGCGCGCCGGCAACGCCGGCCAGAGCAGGGCGGCGAAGAGGAAGGCCGGGGTCACCGACTTGCCCTGGGCGACGCGCTCGTCGGTGTTGATCAGCGCTTCGCGGATCAGCTTTTCGGTGTACTCGCGGTTGCGTTCGAGCGCCTCGCCGCTGGCCGGGAACAGCTGGGCGAACAGGTCGTGCTCGAGCAGCAGATCGAAGGTGTACTCGGCGTAGCCGGCGAGCAGCAGCTTGAGCACCTCGTCGAACAGGCGCGCGGCGGGGATGTCGCGCAGCATCGGCGCCAGGCGGCGGATCGGCGCGGCGCTGTGCTTCTCGATGTCGAAGTCCAGCTTGGCGGCGAAGCGCACCGCTCGCAGCATGCGCACCGGGTCTTCGAGGTAGCGCTGCTCGGGGTCGCCGATCAGCCGTACCAGATGGTTGCGCACATCGTGCATGCCACGCGCGTAGTCGAGGATGTGCTCGTGGCTCGGATCGTAGTACAGCGCGTTGATGGTGAAGTCACGGCGCTGGGCATCGTCTTCCAGGCTGCCGTAGACGTTGTCACGCAGGATGCGCCCGCTTTCGTGGCGCGCAGCCAGATTGCTGTTTTCCTCGTCGTCGCCCTGCGGATGGTTGGCGCGGAAGGTGGCGACTTCGATGATCTCGCGGCCGAAGTGCACGTGGACCAGTTTGAAGCGCCGGCCGATCACCCGCGCGTTGCGAAACTCGGCACGTACCTGCTCGGGGGTGGCGCTGGTGGCCACGTCGAAATCCTTGGGGTCGATATCCAGCAGCAGGTCACGCACGCAACCGCCGACCAGGTACGCCTGGTAGCCGGCCTTCTGCAGGCGCTCGACCACGCTGATGGCATAACGGCTGATCTCGTTGCGATTGATCGGGTGTTGCCGGCTGCTCAGCACCTCGGGGGTGCTGCGCGGGCGCTGCGCGCGGCGCAGGGGCGAGCGGAAAGACTTGAACAGCTTCTTCAGCATGGGATGCACTGTGTGGAGAAGTGACCGGTCAGACGAAACGATGACCGCATGATTGCCGCGGATTCTAGCATCGTGTCGGGAGAAGGTGTGTAAGGCGGCAGGCGGGGATCCGGGAAGCGGAAGCTACTGGGGGAGCCTAAGCTCCCCCCCAAGTTGGTGCGTGCTTCGTTTTTATTGTTATTGAGGGCGTGTTGTTTTTGTTGTTCCGCCCTTCCCAAACGACCGTGGTCGGTTGGGTGCTCCCTGAAGGCGGGAGCCAATAGCAAACGGATTTCTTTGGACGCTGATGCTGCCATGACACTTGCGTGATCCAACCAGTACGGGGGCTGCCTCGGGGCAGTTTTATTGTTCTCGGCCTGGTCGTGGGGCGAACCCCAAGGGCAACTCCTCTCCAAAAGAATCAGTTAGCTGCGCCTCCATCTTGTTGTTCTTGTTGTTTTGGAGTCGTTACGTCTTGTTCTTATTGTGTGGGGCTTTGCTTGTTATTGTTGTTGTGCCAGAGATAAAGCAGATGCCGTGCCAGTTTTTGCGATTCCTTGTAAATCAAGGGTTTAGGCTCATGGTGGGGTGTTCGTGAGGGAGAAAAAGCCGGATTTTCGTTACCATTAGACCCGGCTTTGTTACGAGATATTGAATCGGTAACAACCTGTGGAACCTGTGCGCAGGTCGGTTGTCATCCTGGATGCGACGTCAAGGGCCACTGGTCACGCCGGACTTGCGCCGCGGGATGCCCAGGCGCTGGCGGCGCTCCCACAGGCACTTGCGGCTGATACCGAGCTTGCGCGCCAGTTCGGTCTCGGTCATGTGATCCTGGTGCTCGAGGACGAAGTGCTGGAAATAGTCCTCCAGCGACAGATCCTCGGTAGGCTCGTGGCTGGTATTGCCCGCTTGCCCCGCTGTCGCGGGCAGGCCGAAGTCCTCGTCCTCCAGGTCGTCCAGCTCGATATCGATGCCCAGCAGGTCGGCGGAGATTTCCGCGCCCTCGCAGAGGATCACCGCGCGCTCGATGGCGTTCTCCAGCTCGCGCACGTTGCCCGGCCAGGCGTAATGACGGATGGCCTGCTCGGCGTCCTGGGCGAAGCGCAGCGGTTCGCGGCCCATGCGTGCGCACTGGCGCAGCAGGAAGGCCTGGGCGATTTCGCTGACGTCGCTGCCGCGCTCGCGCAAAGCGGGCAGCTTGAGGGCGATGACATGCAGGCGGTAGTAGAGGTCTTCGCGGAACTGGCCGGTCTTGGCCAGGGTCTTGAGGTCACGGTGGGTGGCGGCGATCAGGCGCACGTCGACCTTCTGCGACTGCACCGAGCCGACCCGGCGAATCTCGCCTTCCTGCAGCACCCGTAGCAGGCGGGCCTGGGCTTCCAGCGGCAGTTCGCCGATCTCGTCGAGGAACAGGGTGCCGCCATCGGCCGCTTCGACCAGGCCGGCGCGCCCGGCGCTGGCGCCGGTGAAGGCGCCTTTCTCATGGCCGAACAGCTCGGATTCGATCAGGGTTTCCGGGATGGCCGCGCAGTTCACCGAGATCAGCGGTGCCTTGGCGCGTTTGGACAGATTGTGCAGGGCGCGGGCGACCAGTTCCTTGCCGGTGCCGGACTCGCCCTGCACCAGCACGTTGGAATCGGTGGGCGCGACCTTGCGGATCTTGCCGTAGAGCTCCTGCATGGCGGCGCAGGAGCCGATGATGCCGATCTCGCCGTTGGCGTTGTCGGCGACCTTCTCGGCGCCGCCGCGCGCAGCGGTGGCGCTTGCCGGCGGCGGTGCGTTCCGGGCTTCCTGGCGATCGCGCAGGATGCGCGCCACGGCCTGCAGCATCTCGTCGTGGTCGAAGGGCTTGGCGATATAGTCGACCGCGCCCATCTTCATCGAGTCCACGGCCGAGCGCAGGCTGGCGTAGCTGGTCATGATCAGCACCGGGGTGCCTTCGGCGAGCTTGATCAGTTCGGTACCGGGGGCGCCGGGCAGGCGCAGATCGCTGACGATCAGGTCGAAGCCGGGAATGCCGTAGCGTTCCTGGGCTTCCTGCACCGAGCCGGCCTCGCTGACCTGGTACTGGTTGCGTTCGAGCAGGCGGCGCAAGGCAGAGCGGATAATGGTTTCGTCTTCGACGATAAGAATGTGTGGCATCAATTCGGTCTCTCGACGGTCTCTGGAGCGCCGCCGGTCTGGCGGAGCCCACTGTCGCTGTTTACATCGCTACGGACGTCGCCTCGACATGCCGCGGTAGGGTGACCCGAATGCGAGTGCCGAGTTGGCGCTCGGGGTCGGCCGGGCTGTCGATTGTTATCTGTCCATAATGCTCTTCCACGATCGAATAGACCAGCGCGAGGCCCAGCCCGGTGCCTTCGCCAGGGTCCTTGGTGGTGAAGAAGGGCTCGAACAGGCGGTCGATGATCGCCTTGGGAATGCCGCTGCCTTCGTCTTCGACGATCAGGTCGACGGTGTGTTCGCTGGCCTCGCTGCGCACGCGGATCGCGCCACCGGGCGGCGAGGCGTCGCGGGCATTGGACAGCAGGTTGATCAGCACCTGGGCCAGGCGCTGCGGATCGCCCTCGGCCCAGTGCTTGGGATCGCACAGGTTGTAGAACTGGATATCGAAATTGCGCTTGTTCAGCGACAGCAGGCCGATGGCGTCCTGCGCCACGTCGGCCAGGCACACCGGCTCGTCGCTGCGCTGGTGGCTACCGGAGTGGGCGAAGCTCATCAGCGACTGGACGATGCGCGAGACGCGCTTGGTCTGCTCGAGAATCTGCCCGCTGATCTCGATCAGCTCGGCGTCGTTCTCGCGCTCCTCGCGCAGGTTCTGCGCCAGGCAGGCGATGCCGGTGATGGGGTTGCCGATCTCGTGGGCCACGCCGGCGGCCAGGCGGCCGATGCTGGCCAGGCGCTCGGAGTGCACCAGCTTGTCTTCCAGCAGCTGGGTCTCGGTCTGGTCCTCGACCAGCAGCACCAGACCGCTGTTGCCCGGCGCCAGCGGCTCGTCGATGGCCGCCTTGTGCAGGTTGAGCCAGCGGGTCTGGCCATCCAGGGCCAGATGCTGCTTGTGCAAGTGCTGATCGGGCAGCTCGATGAAGTTCTGCAGCAGGCTCTGCCAGGGCTCGGCGACGGCGCTCAGGCGCGAGCCGACGATGCGCTGGGCGGGGATTTCGGTGAGCTCCTCCATGGCCTTGTTCCACATCAGGATCTCCTGATCCTTGGCCAGCGAGCAGACGCCCATCGGCAGTTCCTGCAGGGTCTGGCGGTGGTAGCGGCGCAGCGCGTCGAGCTCGGCGGCCAGGCCGGTGAGGCGCGACTGGTAGTCCTCCAGTCGGCTCTCGATGAAATGGATGTCCTCGGTCACGTAGCCTTCGCTGCCGGACTTGTAGGGCAGGAAGGTCTCGACTATGTCCTGCGCCACGCTGGGACCCATCAGTCCGGAGAGATTGGCCTCGATGCGGTCGCGCAGGCGGCGCAGGGCGTAGGGGCGGCTCTCGTCGAACGGCAGGTGCAGATCGCGCAGCGCCTGTTCCACTTCGCGCTGGGCGGTCTTGGCGCCAAGCGGCTTGGCCAGCTGGGCGGCGAACTCCTGCGGCGACACCGCCACCAGTTCGCGCCGCTGCGGGCGGCGCACGTTATCCACCGCGCAGGCCTCGGCGGCGCTCTTCTCCTCCGGACTGGCCTCGGTGAACAGCGAGACCAGGGTGAACACCAGCACGTTGGCGGCCAGCGAGGCGATGGCCGCCAGGTGCCAGCTGGCGTCGTCGAGCACGTAGATGAGGTTGAACAGCGGCAGGTAGAAGCCTTCCAGGTTGCCCAGCAGCGGCAACAGCATGGTCAGCGCCCAGACGCCGATGCCGGCCAGCAGACCGGCGAGGAAGCCGCGGCGGTTGGCGGTCGGCCAGTACAGCACCGAGAGCACCCCGGGGAGGAACTGCAGGGTGGCGACGAAGGCGACGATGCCCAGGTTGGCCAGGTCCTGCTGGGCGCCGAGCAGCAGGTAGAAGCCGTAGCCGGCCATGATGATGAAGGCGATCAGCGCGCGCCGTGTCCATTTCAGCCAGCGGTAGATATTGCCCTCGGCCGGCGGCTGGTACAGCGGCAGCACCAGGTGATTCAGCGCCATGCCCGACAGCGCCAGGGTGCTGACGATGATAAGCCCGCTGGAGGCCGACAGGCCGCCGACATAGGCCAGCAGCGCCAGCGCCTCGCTGTTGACCGCGATGCCGAGTCCTAAGGTGAAGTACTCCGGGTTGGTGGTGGCGCCGAGCTTGAGTCCGGCCCAGAGGATCAGCGGCACCGCCAGGCTCATCAGCAGCAAAAACAGCGGCAGGCCCCAGCTGGCGCTGACCATGGCGCGGGGGTTGAGGTTTTCGGTGAAGGTCATGTGGTACATGTGCGGCATGACGATGGCCGAGGCGAAGAACACCAGCAGCAGGGTGCGCCAGGGGCCTTCCTGCAGCGGCGTGTGCAGGGTCGACAGCGCCGCCTGGTTCTGCACCAGCCACAGCTCCAGTTCATGCGGGCCGCCGAATACCCGGTACAGCGCGTACCAGCCGATCACCCCGAGGGCGGTGAGCTTGACCAGCGACTCGAAGGCGATGGCGAACACCAGGCCCTCGTGCTTCTCGCGGGTGGCGATATGGCGGGCACCGAACAGGATTGTGAACAGGATGATCAGCCCGCAGTAGCTCAGCGCCACCTTCTCCTGCAGCGGCTCGCGGCTGAGTATGCCGATGGAGTCGGCTACCGCCTGGATCTGCAGGGCCAGCAGCGGCAGCACGCCGATCAGCATGAACAGGGTGGTCAGCACCCCGGCCCAGGTGCTGCGAAAGCGGAAGGCGAACAGGTCGGCCAGTGACGACAGCTGATAGGTGCGGGTGATGCGCAGGATCGGATAGAGCAGCACCGGCGCCAGCAGAAAGGCGCCGGACACCCCCAGGTAGCTGGCGAGGAAGCCGTAGCCGTACTGGTAGGCCAGGCCCACCGTGCCGTAGAAGGCCCAGGCACTGGCATAGACGCCCAGCGACAGGGTGTAGGTCAGCGGGTGGCGGATGATCCAGCGCGGGATCAGGCCGTGCTCGCTGACCCAGGCGACGCCGAACAGGATCAACAGGTAGCCGGCGCTGATCAGGATCAGCTCGCTCAGGCTAAAGCTCGTCAGCATCGCGTTGGCTCTGAAGAATGAAGGTGACGACGATCAGGATCAGCCACAGCAGATAGGGCCGGTACCAGGCGCCGTTGGGGTCGATCCACCAGTCCATGATGGCCGGGGAGAACAGATAGATCCCCACCACTAGGATCAGAACCAGTCGGTAGATATACATGTGGCATCTCGTCGAACGATGCCGCGATGGTAAAGGAAGCGGCAAGCTTCAAGCCACAGGCATGTAGGGTGCGCCGCGCGCACCAATTCCATGCGCTAGCGAACCTAGCCCGGACGCAGTCCGGGGCTGTGGTGCGCACAGCCTAGGCGTCCCCCGCGACACTCCACGCCGTCAGTGCAGCTGCGCCTCGGCCAGGGTAAGGCTGCGCGGGATGCGCGAGGCGTCCCAGTTGGCGATACCCCAGGCCAGCAGCTCGGCGGGCGCCGCGCCCTGCAGCTCGGCTGGCGGCTGCTGGCCCAGCGCGCGCAGCGCGCGCAGCAGCAGCGGACCGGCCTGATCGGCGGGCAGCGGCGGCGAGCGGTAGCTCTTGCCCAGCTTGTGGCCGTCCGGCTGGACAAGCAAAGGTACGTGCAGATAGCGCGGCTGCGGCAATCCGAGCAACTCCTGCAGGTGGAGCTGGCGCGGGGTGGAATCGAGCAGGTCGGCGCCGCGCACGACATCGGTCACGCCCTGCCAGGCATCGTCGAGCACCACGGCGAGCTGGTAGGCGAACAGGCCGTCGCGGCGGCGGATCACGAAATCGCCCACTTCGCGCCCCAGGTGCTGACGGTACTCGCCCTGCACGCGATCGACGAAATGATATTCCAGCTCGGGTACGCGCAGGCGAATGGCCGCATCGACGTCAGGATGACCGGCATCGCGGCAGGTGCCGGGGTAGATGCCGCCATGGCCCTGGAGCTGCTTGCGGGTACAGATGCAGGCGTAGGCCAGGCCATTCGCGCGCAGGCGTTCGATGGTCGCCGCATAGGCCGCGTGGCGCTCGCTCTGGCGGACCAGTTCGCCGTCCCACTCGAAACCGTAGGTCTCCAGCGTGCGCAGGATGGCGTCCTGCGCGCCCGCTACCTCGCGAGGCGGGTCGAGGTCTTCCATGCGCAGCAGCCAGCGGCCGCCGACGGCGCGGGCGTCGAGATAGGAGGCGAGGGCGGCGACCAGCGAACCGAAGTGCAGATAGCCGCTGGGAGTGGGGGCGAAGCGCCCGATATAGGAGGAGTCGTTCATCGCTGGCGCAGCGTGAAGGGCAGAAACAGAGCGGGGCGCCTAGGCGCCCCGTCGTCGGATCAGGAACCGACCTGTTTTTCCTTGATTTCCGCCAGGGTCTTGCAGTCGATGCACAGGGTGGCGGTGGGGCGGGCTTCCAGGCGGCGGATGCCGATTTCCACGCCGCAGGAGTCGCACCAGCCGTAATCGTTGTCTTCGATCAGCTGCAGGGTTTCGTCGATCTTCTTGATCAGCTTGCGCTCGCGGTCGCGGGCACGCAGTTCCAGGCTGAACTCTTCTTCCTGGCTGGCGCGGTCGGCCGGATCGGGGAAGTTGGCCGCTTCGTCCTGCATGTGGTGCACGGTACGGTCGACTTCCTGCATCAGCTCCAGCTTCCACTTGTTGAGGATGCCGGTGAAGTGAGCGCGCATCGGCTCGCTCATGTATTCCTCGCCCTTTTTTTCTTCGTAGGGCTGGAAACCGCGAACCAGGTGGCTGCTGTTCTTTGTCTTTTCTTTGGTGGGCATGGATGACCGCCTCTCACTCTCTCGAATCCACTGCGCAGGTGATGTCCTTGCCGATCGGAGTTCGGCCCTGCGGCTGCAAGCGGGCGAACTTACCAGATCGAATCAGGCCGCGCCACTCCTGGTTGTCTATGGCTGATCGACCTCGTGCACAAAACGCCGAAGCCCATCTGCCGTTTTCCTGAGCCCTGCTAGAATCCGCGCCTCGCAACCGTCCGAGGCAGGCCCATGGCTCAGCTCTACAGTGCGCGCAGCCGCGCCATCGAACCCTTTCACGTCATGGCTCTGCTGGCGCGTGCCAACGAACTGCAGGCCGCCGGCCATGACGTGATCCACCTGGAGATCGGCGAGCCGGACTTCACCACCGCCGCGCCGATCGTCCAGGCCGGCCAGGCGGCGCTCGCCGCCGGCCACACCCGCTATACCGCGGCGCGCGGCCTGCCGGCCCTGCGCCATGCCATCGCCGGCTTCTACGCCGAGCGATACCGGTTAAGCATAGACCCTGAACGCATCCTCATTACTCCCGGCGGTTCCGGTGCATTGCTGCTGGCCGCCAGCCTGCTGGTCGATCCGGGCAAGCACTGGCTGCTGGCCGACCCCGGCTATCCCTGCAATCGCCACTTCCTGCGCCTGGTCGAGGGCGCCGCGCAGCTGGTGCCGGTCGGCCCGGAGACGCGTTACCAATTGACCCCGCAGCTGGTGGAACGGCACTGGGATGCAGACAGCGTCGGCGCCCTGGTCGCCTCGCCGGCCAACCCCACCGGCACCCTGCTGCACAAGGACGAACTGGCGGCGCTGGCGACCTGCCTGAAGGCGCGCGGCGGCCATCTGGTGGTGGACGAGATCTATCACGGCCTGACCTATGGCATGGACGCCGCCAGCGTGCTGGAGGTGGACGACGATGCCTTCGTGCTCAACAGTTTCTCCAAATATTTCGGCATGACCGGTTGGCGCCTGGGTTGGCTGGTGGCGCCGGGCAATGCCGTGGCGGAGCTGGAGAAGCTGGCGCAGAACCTCTATATCAGCGCCCCAAGCATGGCCCAGTACGCCGCGCTGGCCTGTTTCGAGCCGGCCACCCTGGCCATCCTCGAGGCGCGTCGCCACGAGTTCCAGCGCCGCCGCGACTACCTGCTGCCGGCGCTGCGCGAGCTGGGTTTCGGCATCGCCGTCGAGCCCGAGGGCGCCTTCTATCTATATGCGGACATAAGCGCCTTCGGCGGCGATGCCTTCGCCTTCTGCCGGCACTTCATCGAGACCGAGCACGTGGCCTTTACCCCGGGCCTGGACTTCGGCCGCCACCAGGCCGGCCATCATGTGCGCTTCGCCTACACCCAGAGCCTGCCGCGCTTGCAGCAGGCGGTCGAGCGCATCGCCCGCGGCCTGAAGAGCTGGAACCCCGATGCGCTTTGATCCGCCGTTGGAGCAGGGCCTGCTGCTGCGCCGCTACAAGCGCTTTCTCGCCGATATCGAGACGGTCGGCGGCGAGGCGCTGACAATCCACTGCGCCAATACCGGCTCGATGCTCAACTGCATGAGCGCGGGCTGCCGGGTCTGGTTCAGTCGCTCCAGCGACCCCAAGCGCAAGCTGCCGGGCAGCTGGGAGATCAGCGAGACGCCGCAGGGGCGCCTGGCCTGCATCAATACCGCGCGCGCCAACGCGCTGGTGGAAGAGGCGCTGCGCGCCGGGCTGATCGAGGAACTGACCGGCTTCGTCGCGCTCAAGCGCGAGGTGGCCTATGGGGTGGAGAACAGCCGCGCGGATTTTCGCCTGGATTATCCGAGCGGCCCGGTATTCGTCGAGGTCAAGAGCGTCACCCTGGGTTTCGACGGCAGCGACGTGGCGGCCTTTCCCGATGCGGTGACCGCGCGCGGCGCCAGGCATCTACGCGAGCTGGCCGCGCTGGCCCGCGCCGGCGTGCGTACGGCGCTACTGTACTGCGTGAACCTTTCCGGCATTCGCGCCGTGCGCGCCGCCGAGGAGATTGACCCGCTCTACGCCGCCGGCCTGCGCGAGGCGCGGGCGGCCGGGGTCGAAGTGCTGGCCTACGGCGCCGAACTCAGCCCGCACGGCATCGCCCTGGTGCGGCGGCTGCAGGTGCTGGCGTAGCGCGCCGCGCGCCAGCGCCATCGGAACTGGCGGGTGCGCGCGGCCTGGGCGGTGCCGCGAGATCTATGGGGTGATCCAGATGCCCTCGGCATCCTCACCGCACTCAACGGCCTGTAGCCGCTGCCCGGCGCAGGGGCCGGCGACGCATTCACCGGAGTCGATGAGAAACAGTGCGCCATGGGTCGCGCACTGGATCAGGCTGCCGCTGTCGTCGAGGAAGCGATCGGCCTGCCATTCCAGGGGCGCGCCGCGATGCGGGCAGCGGTTGAAATAGACGTGCACCCGGCCGTCCCTGCGCACGGCGAGCAGGTTCAGCGTTTCGACGAGAAAGCCCCGGCTCTGGCCCTCGGCCAGCTCGCCCGGGGCGCATAGACGGATCATCGCGGCCTCCAGTGATGCGGCGGATTATCCCGCAGCCGTAGCGCGGGCGCACCCCTGCGAGTCGGTTCGCAGCGCAAGTCGAACCCTACGCCGTTGCCCGGTGGGCTGCTGGCGCAGATGTTTCAGGGCTGGTCGAGCCGGCTGTGGCCTTCTATCCTTTCGGGCTCGCTCTGGCCGACGACACCGACCGATGACTCCTCAATTCCGCGCGCGCCCTCTGCTGCTGGCATTGGGCGCCCTGTTGCTGCTGGCGATCTGGCTGTCGCTGGCCCTGGGGCCGGTCAGTCTGCCGCTGGGCGATACGCTGTACGCCGCGCTGCGCCTGCTGGGGCTACCCCTTGAGGTGGGCGGGGCGCAACAGGCCGAGCTGATCCTCGGTCAGATCCGCCTGCCGCGTACCCTGCTCGGCCTCTGCGTTGGGGCGGTGCTGGCGCTTTCCGGGGTGGCCATGCAGGGGCTGTTTCGCAACCCGCTGGCCGACCCCGGGCTGGTCGGCGTGTCCGGCGGCGCGGCGTTGGGGGCCGCTGTCGCGATAGTCGGCGGCGCCATGCTCGGCGGCATCCCTCCGTTCTGGGCGCCTTACCTGCTGTCGCTGTGCGCCTTCGGCGGCGGGCTGCTGGTGACCGTGCTGGTGTATCGCCTCGGTCGACGCGATGGCCAGACCCATGTCGCCACCATGCTGCTGGCCGGCGTGGCGCTGACCGCCATGTCCGGCGCCGGGGTCGGCCTGTTCACCTACCTGGCCGACGACGCCACGCTGCGCAGCCTGACCTTCTGGAACCTGGGCAGCCTCAACGGCGCCAGCTATCCGCGCTTGTGGCCCCTGCTGCTGGTCACGCTGGCGGTGGCGCTGTGGCTGCCGCGGCGGGCTGCGGCGCTCAATGCGCTGCTGCTGGGCGAGTCGGAGGCGCGTCACCTGGGGTTCGATGTCGAGCGACTGAAGCTGGAACTGGTGCTGTGCACCGCCCTCGGCGTCGGCGCGGCGGTGGCCGCAGCCGGGTTGATCGGTTTCATCGGCCTGGTGGTGCCGCATCTGATGCGCCTGCTGGTCGGCCCCGATCATCGCGTGCTGCTGCCGGCCTCGTTGCTGGCCGGGGCCAGCCTGCTGCTGCTGGCCGATCTGGCCGCGCGCCTGCTGCTGACACCGGCGGAGCTGCCGATCGGCATCGTCACGGCGCTGATCGGTGCGCCGTTCTTCCTTTATCTGCTGGTGCGGGGACGGGCCTGATGCTGTGTGCGGAAAGTCTCAGCGTGCGGCGCGGTGCCGCGGTGGTTCTGGCAGGCATTGAGCTGTCACTGCAGCCCGGTGAGGTGCTCGGCGTGCTCGGTCCCAACGGCGCCGGCAAGAGCACGCTGCTGGGCGCCCTGAGTGGCGAGCTGCGGGCCGATGACGGCCGCGTCACGCTCGACCAGCGTGCGCTGGCTACCTGGCCGGGCCGGGAACGGGCGCGGCGCCTGGCGGTATTGCCGCAGAGCTCGACGCTGAGCTTCTCCTTCGCCGTGCGCGAGGTGGTGGCCATGGGGCGTCTGCCGCACGCCAGCGGGCGGCTGCGCGACGGGCAGGTCGTCGAGCTGGCGCTGCGTGCCGCGGACGTCGCGCACCTCGCCGGGCGCAGCTACCTGGCGCTGTCTGCCGGCGAGCGCCAGCGCGTGCACCTGGCGCGCGTGCTGGCGCAGTTGTGGCCGGGCGAGGCAGGGCAGAACCTGCTGCTCGACGAGCCGACCTCGGCGCTCGATCCACTGCATCAGCACACCACGCTGCAGGCGGTGCGCGAATTCGCCGGGCAGGGCGCGGCAGTGCTGGTGGTCCTCCACGACCTCAACCTGGCCGCGCGCTACTGCGACCGTATACTCCTGCTGCGACAGGGGCGTGCGCATGCGCTGGGGACGCCCGAGGTGGTGCTGCAGGCAGCCCCGTTGCGCGAGGTGTTCGGTCTGGAAGTGCTGATCCAGCGTCATCCCGAGCGCGGCCATCCGCTGATCGTGGCGCGCTGAAACTCCGGGGGTGTCATGCGAATCCTGCTGCTGTGCGCTATCTGTCTGCTCGTGGCCTGCCAGGCCCGCGAGGTCGCCCCGCTGCCCGTGCCGCTCGCGCCGGTGGGGCGCGAGCATGCCGACTTCGGGCGCATCCTTGAACTGGCCAGTGGGCGGCCGATCAGTCCGCGGCAACTGGTCGAGCGCCTGGCGCAGGCCGGGCGCGTGTTGGTCGGCGAGCAGCACGACAATCCCGACCACCATGCCCTGCAACTGTGGCTCTCGCGCGAGCTGTCGCGGCGTCGCCCGCAGGGCAGCGTGCTGATGGAAATGCTCGATCCCGGCCAGCAGGAGCGGGTCGCCGCGGCGCAGATCGCCAGTCGCGCCGGCCGGGCGCTCGGCGATCCGTTCGCGGCCCTGGCCTGGCAGCCGGGCTGGGATTGGTCGCTGTACGGCCCCCTGGTGCTGTACCAGTTGCGTCAGCCCCATCCGTTGCTGGCGGCCAATCTGGAACGCAGCGAGGTTCTGCGGATCTACCGGCAGCGACCGGCTCTGCGTGGCGAGCGTTCCACGGCGGCTGTCGTGCGGGGCAGCCTGCTGGAGGATATCCGCCGGTCGCATTGCGGTCTGCTGCCGGACAGTCAACTGCCGGCGATGCTCGCGGTGCAGCAACAGCGTGATCGGCGCATGGCCGAGGCGCTGCTGGCGGCGCCGAAGCCGAGCCTGCTGCTGGCCGGCGCCTTTCACGTGCGCAAGGATCTCGGCGTGCCGCTGCACCTGGCCGATCTCGACGCGGGGCAGGGGCAGGCGGTACTGATTCTGGCCGAGGTCGGTCGCCGGGTCGACGCCGGCATGGCCGACTACGTCTGGTTCACCGCGGCGCAGCCGGAGCAGGATCACTGCGCCGAGCTGCGTCGTTAATCGTCCCCGCCGGCTGCGCCGTCGCTCCACGGAACGTCTTCGCAGGGCCGGCGAGTGCAGTGTGAGTCAGGGAGCCGGGTTGGGTTGCCCCTTGTGGATTGCCTCGATGCCGGCCAGCACTTCCTGCGACAGTTTCAGCTCGGAGCTGGCCAGGTTGCTGTCGAGCTGCTGCAGGTTGGTGGCGCCGATGATGTTGCTGGTGACGAAGGGCTGGGCGGTGACGAAGGCCAGCGCCATCTGCGCCGGATCCAGCCCATGTTCGCGGGCCAGGGCGACATAGCGCGAGCAGGCCGCCTCCGACTGCGGGTTGGTGTAGCGGGCGAAGCGGCTGAACAGGCTGATGCGCGCGCCGGCCGGCCGCGCGCCGCCCTCGTACTTGCCGCTGAGCATGCCGAACGCCAGTGGCGAATAGGCCAGCAGGCCGCACTGCTCGCGGATCGCCACCTCGGCCAGGCCCACCTCGAAGCTGCGGTTGAGCAGGTTGTAGGGGTTCTGGATCGACACCGCGCGCGGCCAGCCGCGAGTCTCTGCCAGCTGCAGGAACTTCATGGCGCCCCAGGGCGTTTCGTTGGATAGGCCGACATGGCGGATCTTGCCGGCCTTGACCTGCTCGTCGAGTACTTGAAGGGTTTCTTCCAGCGGGGTGAAGTCCGCTTCCTGGTGGCGATAGCCGAGCTGGCCGAAGAAGTTGGTCGGGCGCTCGGGCCAGTGCAGCTGATACAGATCGATCCAGTCGGTCTGCAGGCGTTTCAGGCTGGCATCCAGGGCCGCGACTATGTGGGCGCGATTGAACTTCAGGTTGCCACCGCGGATATGGTCGATGCCGTTGCCGGGGCCGGCGATCTTGCTCGCCAGAATCCAGTCTGCGCGGTCGCCACGCTGCCTGAAGTAGCTGCCGATGATCTGTTCGGTGCGGCTGTAGGTCTCGGCGCGCGGCGGTACCGGGTACATCTCGGCGGTGTCGATGAAGTTGACGCCGCAGGCCTTGGCACGCTCGATCTGGGCATGGCCTTCGCTCTCGCTGTTCTGCTCGCCCCAGGTCATGCTGCCCAGGCAGATGGCGCTGACCTTGAGGTCGGTGCGACCCAGCTGACGGTATTCCATGACGGTCTCCTTAATTGCGCAGCGGGAAAAGGGCTTCATCAAAGCAGGTTGCTATTTTCACCGCAATCGGCATAATTCCGCGGCTCTCGACGCGGGAACGCCTAGCTCGCCGACAGAGAAGGTGGGGATGCCTAGCCCGCCGAACCCCCCGCCGTGGCGGACGCGCTGACCCGAGCCCCCGATAGCGTCTGTTTCCGGCCGTCTTTGACTTGTCAAAGCAAGCACTATTCAGTAAGATCCGCCGTCTTATTTTCAGGGCGGCCCCTGAGGCTATAGCGAATGAAGACTTTTACTGCAAAACCGGAAACTGTTAAGCGCGACTGGTACGTGGTCGACGCTGCAGGTCAGACCCTGGGTCGTCTGGCCACCGAAATCGCCAGCCGTCTGCGCGGCAAGCACAAGCCGGAATACACCCCGCACGTTGACACCGGCGACTACATCGTCGTGATCAATGCCGAGCAGGTGCGTGTCACCGGCGCCAAGGCCAGCGACAAGAAGTACTACTCCCACTCCGGTTTCCCGGGCGGCATCAAAGAGATCAACTTCGAGAAGTTGATCGCTCGTGCTCCTGAGCGCGTGATCGAGACCGCGGTCAAAGGCATGCTGCCGAAGAACCCGCTGGGTCGCGACATGTACCGTAAGCTGAAGGTGTACAAGGGTGCCGCTCACCCGCACACCGCTCAGCAGCCCCAAGAACTGAAGATTTGACGGAATAGTCCATTATGTCGGCGACTCAAAACTACGGCACTGGCCGTCGCAAGACCGCAACCGCGCGCGTATTCCTGCGTCCGGGCACCGGTAACATCTCCATCAACAATCGCAGCCTGGATACCTTCTTCGGCCGCGAGACCGCTCGCATGGTCGTGCGTCAGCCGCTGGAGCTGACCGAGACCACCGAGAAGTTCGACATCTACGTTACCGTTATCGGTGGCGGTGTCAGTGGCCAGGCCGGTGCCATCCGTCACGGCATCACCCGCGCCCTGATCGAGTATGACGAGACCCTGCGCAGCCCGCTGCGTAAGGCCGGTTACGTCACTCGCGACGCCCGTGAAGTCGAGCGTAAGAAAGTTGGTCTGCGCAAGGCGCGTAAGCGTCCGCAGTACTCCAAGCGTTAATTCGCTGGCACTTTCGAAAGACGCCCAGTTTCCTCGCGGAACTGGGCGTTTTTTATGGGCGTGGAAATTTGCTGCGACAACGTGCCGCAGTCGCGCAGGCCGCGTGCGGCAAGGCTTTCGCCCTTCTTCGAGGGGGTAATTACCTTGTCAGAAAAGGGGCTTTTCTTTACCATTTGGCGAATTTTTTGCGCGGCCCGATTTTTACTTAGTAAAGGCCTGAACAACAGGCCACAAAGCTGATGGGAGACGACTGAATGAGCAATGACGGCGTGAATGCAGGCCGACGTCGCTTCCTGGTGGCAGCCACTTCCGTGGTGGGTGCTGCTGGAGCGGTAGGTGCTGCGACTCCGTTCGTGGGGTCATGGTTCCCCAGTGCCAAGGCCAAGGCGGCCGGTGCACCGGTGAAGGTGAACGTCAGCAAGATCGAGGCGGGTCAGCAGATGGTTGCTGAGTGGCGCGGTCAGCCGGTGTTCGTCGTGCGCCGTACCGAGGAGATCCTGGCCAACCTGACCAAGATCGAAGGCAGTGTGGCCGATCCCGCGTCTGCCGCTTCGGTGCAGCCGGAATACGTCGACAAGAAGACCCGCTCGATCAAGCCCGAACTGCTGGTGCTGGTCGGTCTGTGCACCCACCTGGGTTGTGCGCCGTCCTTCCGTCCGGAAGTCGCGCCGGCGGACCTCGGTGCGGATTGGGTCGGTGGCTATTTCTGCCCCTGCCACGGTTCCCGCTACGACATGGCCGGTCGCGTCTACAAGGCTCAGCCCGCACCGCTCAACCTGCCGGTGCCGCCGCACACCTACGAGACGGATGATGTGATCATCATCGGTGTGGACCAGGAGAACGCTTGATGAGCAAATTCATGGAATGGGTGGATGCACGCTTCCCCGCCACCAAGATGTGGGAAGACCATCTGTCCAAGTACTACGCGCCGAAGAACTTCAACTTCTTCTATTTCTTCGGCTCCCTGGCGCTGCTGGTACTGGTCAATCAGATCCTCACCGGCATCTGGCTGACCATGAGCTTCGAGCCTTCGGCCGAAGGCGCCTTCGCCTCCGTCGAGTACATCATGCGTGACGTCGAGTACGGCTGGATCCTGCGCTACCTGCACTCCACCGGCGCCTCGGCATTCTTCGTGGTGGTCTACCTGCACATGTTCCGCGGCCTGCTCTACGGCTCCTACCAGAAGCCGCGCGAGCTGGTATGGATCTTCGGCATGCTGATCTACCTGTGCCTGATGGCAGAAGCCTTCATGGGTTACCTGCTGCCCTGGGGCCAGATGTCCTACTGGGGCGCCCAGGTGATCATCTCGCTGTTCGGTGCCATCCCGGTGATCGGCGATGACCTGACCCAGTGGATCCGTGGTGACTACCTGATTTCCGGCATCACCCTGAACCGCTTCTTCGCCCTGCACGTGATCGCCCTGCCGATCGTCCTGCTCGGTCTGGTGGTGCTGCACATCCTGGCGCTGCACGAAGTCGGCTCGAACAACCCGGACGGCGTTGACATCAAGAAGAAGAAGGACGAGAACGGTGTGCCGCTGGACGGCATCGCCTTCCATCCCTACTACACCGTGAAAGATATCGTCGGCGTGGTGGTATTCCTCTTCGTGTTTTGCTTCGTGGTGTTCTTCTTCCCGGAAATGGGCG
Organism: Pseudomonas sp. SP16.1; assembly: GCF_052682975.1. Taxonomy (NCBI): domain Bacteria; kingdom Pseudomonadati; phylum Pseudomonadota; class Gammaproteobacteria; order Pseudomonadales; family Pseudomonadaceae; genus Pseudomonas; species Pseudomonas sp. SP16.1. The sequence continues at coordinate 3,584,010 of NZ_JBQYFZ010000001.1, read as the reverse complement.
GTTACTTCCTGGAGAAGCCCAACTTCGAAGAAGCCAATGCGCTGAAAACACCTGCGCACATCGCGCCGGTCTGGTACTTCACCCCCTTCTACGCGATCCTGCGTGCGGTGCCGGACAAGCTGCTGGGCGTGATCGCCATGGGCGCGGCCATCGCGGTGCTGTTCGTCCTGCCCTGGCTGGACCGTAGCCCGGTCAAGTCCATGCGCTACAAGGGCTGGCTGAGCAAGATCTGGCTGGTGATCTTCTGCATCTCCTTCGTCATCCTCGGCGTACTGGGCGTGCTGGCGCCGACCCCGGGTCGTACCCTGCTGTCGCAGGTGTGCACTGCCCTGTACTTCGCGTACTTCATCCTGATGCCGTTCTACACCAGGATGGAGAAGACCAAACCGGTTCCGGAAAGGGTGACTGGCTGATGAAAAAGCTATTTGCTGCATTTGTTCTCGCTGCACTGCCGGCGCTGACTTTCGCCGCCGGCGGTGAAGATGTGCACTTGGACAAGGTCGATATCGACCTGACCGACAAGGCCGCCATGCAGGATGGCGCGCGTACCTTCGCCAACTACTGCATGGGCTGCCACTCGGCCAAGTTCCAGCGTTACGAGCGGGTCGCCGATGACCTCGGCATTCCGCACGAGATCATGCTGGACAACCTGGTGTTCAACGACGCCAAGATCGGCGACCACATGAAGATCGGCATGAAGCCCGAAGACGCCAAGGCCTGGTTCGGCGCGGCGCCGCCCGACCTGACCCTGGTCGCCCGCGTGCGTGGCACCGACTGGCTGTACACCTACCTGCGCACCTTCTATGCGGATCCGAGTCGTCCGCTGGGCGCTAACAACAAGGTCTTCCCCAACGTCGGCATGCCCAACGTGCTGGTTGGCCTGCAGGGCAACCAGGTGATCGGTTGCAAGCAGGTTCAGGTCGTCACCGACGGTAAGAAGCAGTTCGACCCGCTGACCGGTGCGCCGATCACTCACGAGGCCTGCGACCAGCTGACCGTCGAGCCGAACACCGGCACCCTGAGCGAGGCCGAGTTCGACGAGAAGATCAAGAACCTGGTGACCTTCCTGGCCTACTCGGCCAACCCGGTCAAGCTGGAGTCCCAGCGCATCGGCACCTACGTGCTGCTGTACCTGGCGTTCTTCTTCGTGTTCGCCTACCTGCTCAAGCGCGAGTACTGGAAGGACGTGCATTAAGTCGCTCCCGCTCTGCGTTCAAACCTGCGCGCCCTGATGGGCGCGCAGGTTTTTCTGCCCTGCCATCCCTGGCGGCCGCCCCTGCGAGGGGCGTCGCAGGCGACATCGAAAATTGCTCCGGCAATTTTTCCGTGCATCTGAGAAACCCAAGAAACGCGAGGAGGATCGCCATGGCGGTGACCAATAGGTTGACCTGCTACTCCGACCCCGTCGACCACTATTCCCATCGCGTGCGTCTGGTGCTCGCCGAGAAAGGTGTCAGCGTCGAGATCGTCGATGTCGAACTGGGCCGTTGCCCGCCCAAGCTGGCGGAGCTCAACCCCTATGGCAGCGTACCGACCCTGGTCGATCGCGACCTGGCCCTGTACGAATCGTCCGTGGTGATGGAATATCTGGACGAGCGTTATCCGCATCCGCCGCTGTTGCCGGTTTATCCGGTGGCGCGCGCCAACAGTCGTCTGCTGATGCATCGTATCCAGCGCGACTGGTGTGTCCTGGTCGACCGCATTCTCGACAAGCGCAGCAAGGAGGCCGAGCGTCAGCAGGCGCGCAAGGAGCTGCGCGAGAGTCTGACCGGCGTGTCGCCGCTGTTCGAAGGCAGGCCGTTCTTCCTCAGTGACGAGTTGAGCCTGGTGGATTGCTGTTTACTGCCGATACTCTGGCGCTTACCGCAGCTGGGGATCGAGCTGCCGCGGCCGGCCAAGCCGCTGCTCGACTACATGGAGCGTCAGTTCGCCCGCGAGGCCTTTCAGGCCAGTCTGTCCGCCGCTGAGCGCGAGATGCGCTGAGGCGCGAGGAGGAAAACATGAATTCCAGCCGTCCCTACCTGGTGCGTGCCCTGTACGAGTGGATAGTCGACAACGACTGCACCCCGCACCTGCTGGTCAATGCCGAATACCCCGGGGTGCAGGTGCCGCCTGGCTTCGCCAGCGATGGTCAGATCGTGCTCAACGCCTCGCCCGGCGCGGTGCGTCATCTGCACATGGACAACCAGGCGGTGAGTTTCGAGGGGCGTTTCGGTGGCGTTGCCCATAGCCTGTACATCCCGGCCGCGGCGATCATGGCGATCTATGCGCGCGAGAATGGCCAGGGCATGGTCTTCGATATGGAATCGCCGCCAGAGGACGACGAGGATGGGCAGGGGCCGGACGACGACGGCCCGTCCGGCGGCGAGCCGCCGCGTCCCGGCGGTCGGCCCAGCCTGAAGGTGGTCAAGTAGGGCTGGAGCAAGCTTCGAGCCGTCAGCAAGGGCAGGAGCGGATGCTGCACCAACGAAAACGGGCGCCAGTGGGCGCCCGTTTTCGTTGGCAGATTGAGGCTCGCGGCTTGCCGCTGTCTCAGTTGGTGTACTCGAACAGTCGCACCACCTTCTGTACCCCGGACACGCCCTGCACCACGCGGGTGGCGGCGTTGGCTTCCTCGCGGGTCACCAGGCCGAGCAGGTAGACGATGCCGTTTTCGGTGACCACCTTGATCCGCGTACTCGGCACCGTGGCGTCGGCGAGCATCTGGGTCTTGATCTTGGTGGTCAGCAGCGAGTCGTTGCTGCGTGCCAGCAGCGAGGCCGGTTGCTGGACCTGCAGCTCGTTGTAGACCTTCTTCACCCCCTGCACGCGGCGCGCGGTCTGCGCGGCGGTTTCCTTCAGCTCGCTGCGCGGCGTCTGGCCGGCCAGCAGGATCACGCCGTTGTAGCTGGTGACCAGGATGCGCGAGGTGGGGCTGGCCAGGTCGGCGTGGGCCTTGCTGATCTGCGAGGCAACGTCCGGGCCGAGGAACTGGTCGTCGATCTTGTTGCCGATGCTGCGGCTACCGCAACCGGCCAGGGTCAGGGTAACGGCCAGGGCGGCCAGAATCAGGGCGGAACGCTTCATTCTTCACTCCCAAACAATTGACTGTCGATCAGGTCGCACAGGCAGTGGATGGCCAGCAGGTGGACCTCCTGGATGCGTGCGGTGACTTTGGCCGGGACGCGGATCTCCACATCTTCCGGCAGCAGCAGCGAGGCCATGCCACCGCCGTCGCGGCCGGTAAGCGCGACCACGGTCATCTCGCGATCATGCGCGGCCTGGATGGCCTGGATGACGTTGGCCGAATTGCCACTGGTGGAAATCGCCAGCAGCACGTCGCCGGGTTGGCCGAGGGCACGGATCTGCTTGGAGAACACCTCGTTGTAGCTGTAGTCGTTGGCGATCGAGGTGATGGTCGAGCTGTCGGTGGTCAGGGCGATGGCCGGCAGGCTGGGGCGTTCGCGCTCGAAGCGGTTGAGCAGCTCGGAGGAAAAGTGCTGAGCGTCGCCGGCCGAACCGCCGTTGCCGCAGGAGAGAATCTTGCCCTCGTTGAGCAGGGCCTGGACCATCACCAGGCTGGCGTGCTCGATGTAGGGAATCAGGACTTCCATGGCCTGTTGCTTGGTGTCGATGCTGGCTTGGAATAGCTGGCGGATTCGGGATTGCATGTCCATCGGTTAGAACCTTGAGTGTGCGGCGGTCAGGCCTCGAAGGCATTCTGGATCCAGTCGAGGTGTGCGCCGCCGGTGATGGCGACCACGTCGAAGCGGCAGGGGTGGCGGGCCCAGCGCGAGTGCTGCTGGAGGAACAGCTCGGCGGCCATGATCAGCTTGCCGCGCTTGCGTGCATCGACGCTCTCCAGGGCGCCGCCCCAGGCACTGTAACGGCGGGCGCGGACTTCGACGAATACTACTGTATCGCCGTCGAGCATGACCAGATCGAGCTCGCCACGACGGCACGCCCAGTTCTGTTCGATCAGCCGCAAGCCGTTGCGTTCCAGGTGCTGCCGGGCTGCCTGTTCGGCGGCCCGACCCAGATCGTTGTGTGCGCTCAATTAAGGATGTCGGGCAGGCGCTGGACCTGGCCGCCACGGAACTCGGCCCAGGGCAGCTGGCGTTCCACGCGCTGCGCGGCGTTCAGGCTGAGGCTGCCGGAGAGGCCGTCGATGCGTGTCTCCGGAAGTGCCTTGAGCTGTCCCAGGCGCGGCGCCAGGCGATAGGCATCGACACCCATGGCATACAGCCGGCCGAGGCTGCCGGCGGCCTGAGGCCACTGGCTGCTGACCTGCTCGCGCAGCGGCGCATGGGTATCGAGCAGCCAGGGGGTTTCGCAGAAGCGGATGCCTTCCAGATCCTGGTACTGTGCCTGGCTGTGGGTGCCGGTGAACAGGTGCGAGGTGGCGTACACCGGCACGTCGCCGGCGTACTGGAAGGCCAGGGTAGGCTTGATCTGCTGCGCCTGTTGCGGCGTGGCGGCGAGGAAGATGAAGTCGATGTCCTGACGCCGCGCCGGCTGCGCGTCGAGACTGGTGCCGAGGGTGTTCTGCAGGCGGCGGGCGCGGGCTTCGCTTTCGCGCAGCTGGAACAGGTCGGCGATCTGGCGCGCCAGTTCCACCGGTTGTTCGACGTGTTCGGCGGCGATCAGGCTGCCGCCCTGGGCCTGCCAGCTTTGGCGGAAGGCGTCTAGCACGCGGTCGCCCCAGTCGCCGCGAGGCACCAGGGCCACGGCGCGGCGCATGCCGTCGTCCCAGGCGCGACGGGCCACTTCACGGGCTTCGTCTTCGGCGGCGAGGCCGAACTGGAACAGCTGGGACGGGCCTTCCTGACCGGCGTCGCCGTAGTTCAACGCCAGGGTGGTGATGGGCAGCTGCTCGTAGCCGCTGAGCTGTTTGACCAGTGGTTTTTCCAGCGGACCTACCACCAGCTGCACGCCGTCGGCCTGGGCCTGCTGGTAGAAAGCGTCCAGCGAGCCGATGCGCGCGCTGTCGTAAAGCTGGATCTGCGGCGGGTTCTGTCCGGCCTGCTGGGCTTCGTAGTGGGCGGCGAGGAAACCGTCGCGCAGGGCGCGGGCGACGCTGGCCAGTTGACCTTCCTGCGGCAGCAGCAGGGCGATGCGCTGCAGCGGCTGGCTGGCCAGCTCGCGCAGCTTGCCGAGCGCCTCGGGCAGTTGTGCGGCGGCGGGGTGCTGGGGGTTGCGCGCGACCCATTGGTCGATGGCGGCCTGCTGCTGATCGAGCGTAGCGCCACCCTGGACCGCACGCGCCAACTCCAGCCAGCCGGCCAGGTCGTTGTCGGCGCCGGCCGAGGCCTGCGGTGGCAGGCTGGAAACCAGCTCCCAGATGCTCTCGTGGTTGTCGCGGGCGGCCTGGCCGCTGAGCAGTGGGGCGATGAACACCCGTTCGCGGGCGGCCGCCAGAGCCTGGTCGGTGGCTTCCAGCGCGCGCGCCCGGACCAGTTGGGTACGGATCTGCTGCTCCACCGGCAGCTCGGCCAGGCGTTCCAGGCTGGGGTGTTGCAACGCGCGCAGGGCGCTCTTGGGCTGCTGGCGAGCCATCGCCAGTTCGGCGTCCAGGGTGCTGGCGAAAATCTGCTGCGCGGGCTGCAGGCTGGCGATATCGATCTGCTCGCGGATGCGCGCGGCGCGGGCGATGTCCTTCTGGCGGTAGGCCTGATCGGCGGCAGACAGGCGCAGCAGGGCGGCCTGCTCCGGCTTGCTTTCGGCAGCCTGCTGGAGCATCTGCTCGATGCTGGCCTGTGGCGTGCGCGGCAGCTGGCCCAGGGTATCGGAGGGCAAGCTGGCGCAGGCGGCGAGCAAGCCGGCCAGGCAAAGGGCGGAAAGGGGGCGCAGGCTAGCGATCATCGGGTCATCCTGATTCTTGAGCAAATCAAGCGGCGATTGTACCCAAGGCCCGCAGCGGGTGCGATGTCACCTGGGCGGAACCGGCTAGAATGAGCGCTCTTTCAATAAATGAGGTGCGTCCAGTGAGTCATTTATCCGATACCGGTGTTCAGCCAGGCACCCTTTACGTGGTCGCCACACCGATCGGCAATCTGGATGACATCGGCGCCCGCGCCCTGCGCATTCTGCGCGAGGTGGCGCTGATTGCCGCCGAGGACACCCGCCATTCGGCGCGCCTGCTGCAGCATTTCGGCATCCAAACGCCGCTGGCGGCCTGCCATGAGCACAACGAGCGCGAGCAGGGCGGGCGCTTCCTTGCGCGTCTGCAGGGGGGCGAGGACGTGGCGCTGATCTCCGATGCGGGCACGCCGTTGATCTCCGACCCCGGCTATCACCTGGTACGCCAGGCGCGTGCCGCCGGCTTTGCGGTGGTGCCGGTGCCGGGCGCTTGCGCGCTTATCGCCGCGCTGTCGGCCGCCGGCCTGCCGTCGGATCGCTTCATCTTCGAAGGTTTCCTGCCGGCCAAGGCCGCCGGGCGCCGCGCGCGCCTGGAGCAGGTGCGCGAAGAACCGCGCACGCTGATCTTCTACGAGGCGCCGCACCGCATCCTCGAATGCCTAGAGGACATGCGCGCGGTGTTCGGCGACGAGCGTCCGGCGCTGCTGGCGCGCGAGCTGACCAAGACCTTCGAGACCCTCAAGGGTCTGCCCCTGGCCGAGCTGTGCGCCTGGGTGGCCGGCGACAGCAATCAGCAGCGCGGCGAATGCGTGGTGCTGGTGGCCGGCTGGCAGGCGCCGGAAGGCGAGGAGGCGGTCAGCGCCGAGGCGTTGCGGGTGCTCGACCTGTTGCTGGCGGAAATGCCGCTCAAGCGCGCGGCGGCGCTGGCGGCCGAGATCACCGGGGTGCGCAAGAACCTGCTCTACCAGGTGGCTCTGGAGCGCCAGGGGTAAGTGGCGAGCCGGGAGCTGCGGTGGCGGCTTTTGTCTGCTGCGTGTGGCTTGCGGCTTGCGGCTTTGATACCCTTGCCGGCGGAGAGTCGATCGGGCAGTCGCTGCCTTCGCAAGAAGGGGGAGGAAAGTCCGGGCTCCATAGGGCGGAGTGCCAGGTAACGCCTGGGAGGCGCGAGCCTACGGAAAGTGCCACAGAAAACAACCGCCTAAGCACGCAAGTGCCGGTAAGGGTGAAAAGGTGCGGTAAGAGCGCACCGCACGGCTGGCAACAGTCCGTGGCTAGGTAAACCCCACTCGGAGCAAGACCAAATAGGGTTCCATTGGCGTGGCCCGCGCTGGAACCGGGTAGGTTGCTAAAGGCGTGCAGTGATGTACGTCGTAGAGGAATGACTGTCCTCGACAGAACCCGGCTTACAGATCGACTCTCCCCCCCCTTTCTTCCTCGATTTGCGCTTCTATTCCCCGCTCGTCTGATACCGAAAAAATCTTACTCTTAAGAAATTACTTTAAGTTCGATTTTCAGCTGGCTGGATTGGCTGGATATTGTGCGCAAGTTGTCGGTTCCGGCATCGCGTCTTCCCTCGCTTTCGTTCGCTAAATCTCCGTCCTGTAAGGATTTTTCCCTTCCGGCGCGCCTTGACGGTGGGGCATACGCATTCCTATAGTGTGCGCAAGTGGTGGGAAGTGGCATGAAGTGGGTTTTTTTGGGCATGGAAAGCTAATTACAGGGGAACGCAGCCGTGTTTCGCGGAGCTAACGCCATCAGTCTCGACGCCAAAGGGCGCCTCGCGATGCCGAGTCGGTATCGCGACGAGCTCGTTTCGCGTTGTGCCGGCCAGCTCATCGTCACCATCGATGCCGTCGACCCCTGCCTTTGCGTCTACCCGCTGGCCGAATGGGAGCTGATCGAGAACAAGCTGCGCGAGCTGGCCTCCTTTCGTGAGGAGAACCGCCGCCTGCAGCGTCTGCTGATCGGTAACGCGGTCGACCTCGAGCTCGATGCCAGTGGTCGTTTCCTGGTGCCGCCGCGCCTGCGCGAGTACGCCAAGCTGGACAAGCGGGCGATGCTCGTTGGCCAGCTGAACAAGTTTCAACTCTGGGACGAAGATACCTGGAACGCCGTAGCCGAAGCCGATCTGGCCGCTATCAAGCAGCCCGGCGCCCTTTCCGATGACTTGCGTGACCTGATCCTGTGACCATGACCGATAGCAGCTTTCGCCATATTACCGTGCTGCTCGACGAAGCCGTCGAGGGGCTCGCCGTGCGCGCAGGCGGCTGCTACCTCGACGGCACCTTCGGTCGTGGAGGACACAGTCGGTTGATATTGCAGCGGCTCGGGCCAGACGGGCGGCTGCTGGGGTTCGACAAAGACCCCCTGGCAATAGCCACCGGGGAAGCATTGGCGGCCGAAGACGGCCGCTTTGTCGTTGTGCAGCGCAGTTTTGCGGAACTCGGCGAGGAAGTTGCTGTCCGTGGCCTTTCCGGCAAGGTCGCCGGCATCCTGCTGGATCTCGGCGTGTCCTCGCCGCAGCTGGACGATCCACTGCGCGGCTTCAGCTTTCTCAATGACGGCCCGCTGGATATGCGCATGAATCCCGCAGTGGGTGTCAGTGCGGCGGACTGGATCGCCACGGCCGCCGAAGACGAGATCGCCCGCGTGCTCAAGGACTACGGCGAAGAGCGATTCGCCAAGCGCATGGCGCGAGCCGTGGTGCAGCGCCGCGAGCAGCAGCCCTTTACCCGCACCGCCGACCTGGCAAAGGTGCTGACCGATGCCAACCCGGCCTGGGAGAAGGGCAAGAACCCGGCGACCCGCGCCTTTCAGGGCATCCGCATTCACGTCAACAACGAGCTGGGTGACCTCGAGCGCGGCCTCGATGCAGCGCTGGAGGCGTTGGAGGTCGGCGGTCGCCTGGTGGTGATCAGCTTCCACTCGCTGGAAGACCGCATCGTCAAACAGTTCATGAAGCGCCAGGCCAAGGGCGAGGCGGACAAGTTGCCGCGCGATTTGCCGATCATCCCCAAGGCCTTCGAGCCGCGTCTGAAGCTGATCGGCAAACCGGTCTTCGCCGGCGAGGCGGAGCTCAAGGCCAACCCGCGCTCGCGCAGCGCGGTAATGCGCGTCGCGGAGAAGCTGCGGTGAGTCCGCGCCTCGGCAAGTCCATGCCCAGCGGCAGCCTGCTGATGCTGGTGCTGTTCGTCGCCATCCTGTGTTCCGCGGTGGCGGTGTCCTACAGCGCGCACTGGAATCGCCAGCTGCTCAACGAGTTGTACGGCGAACTCAGCGAGCGCGACCGAGCGCAGGCCGAGTGGGGGCGGTTGATCCTGGAGCAGAGTACCTGGACCGCGCACAACCGCATCGAGGCGCTGGCGACCGAGCGCCTGAAGATGTACATCCCCGATCCTGCCGCCGTGCGCATGGTGCAGCCATGATCGGCCTCGAGGGCGCGCTCTATCCCTGGCGTTTCCGCCTGGTACTGGCCTTGCTCGCCCTGATGGTCGGCGCCATCGCCTGGCGCATGCTTGATCTGCAGGTGCTCGATCACGACTTCCTCAAGGCTCATGGCGATGCCCGCAGCGTGCGGCATATCCCGATTCCGGCGCACCGTGGCCTGATCACCGATCGCAACGGCGAGCCGCTGGCGGTGAGCACGCCGGTCACCACCCTGTGGGCCAACGGCAAGGAGCTGCAGCACGGTCGCGAGCACTGGCCGGCGCTGGCCGCTGCCCTGGGCCAGGAGCCCAAGGCCTTCGCCGAGCGTCTGGAGCAGAACAAGGAGCGCGAGTTCATGTACCTGGTACGTGGCCTGACCCCGGAGAAAGGGCAGAGCGTGCTCGATCTGAAGGTGCCGGGCGTCTACGCCATCGAGGAGTTCCGCCGTTTCTACCCGGCCGGAGAGGTGGCGGCTCATGTGGTGGGCTTCACCGATATCGACGATCGCGGTCGCGAGGGCATGGAGCTGGCCTACGAAGACTGGCTGGCCGGCGTGCCGGGCAAGCGTCAGGTGCTCAAGGATCGCCGTGGCAAGCTGATCAAGGACGTTCAGGTCACCCAGAATGCCAAGGCAGGTCGCGCCCTGGCACTGTCCATCGACCTGCGCCTGCAGTACCTGGCGCATCGCGAGCTGCGCAATGCACTGCTGGAGCATGATGCCAAGGCCGGCAGCCTGGTGATGGTCGACGTGAAGTCCGGCGAGGTGCTGGCCATGGTCAATCACCCGACCTACAACCCCAACAACCGGCGCAACTTGACGCCGGCGGCCATGCGCAACCGCGCCATGACCGACGTGTTCGAGCCCGGTTCGACCATCAAGCCGCTGTCAATGGCCGCCGCCCTGGAGACCGGGCGCTGGAAGCCCAGCGATATCGTCCAGGTGGGCAATGGCACGCTGCAGATCGGACGCTACAACATCCGCGATGTTTCCCGTACCCAGGGGCCAGAGCTGGATCTGACCGGCATCCTGATCAACTCCAGTAACGTCGGCATGAGCAAGGTCGCCTTCGACGTCGGCGGCGAGCAGCTGTACACGGTTTTCAGCGAGCTGGGCTTCGGCCGCGACACCGGCCTGGGCTTTCCCGGCGAGCGTGTCGGCAACCTGCCCAACCACCGCCAGTGGCGCCAGGCCGAGACCGCCACGCTGTCCTACGGCTATGGCCTGTCGGTGACCGCGGTACAGCTGGCCCACGCCTACGCCGCGCTGGGCAACGGCGGCGGCATGGTACCGCTGTCGATGATTCGCGTGGACGGCAAGCCGGGCGCCATGCAGGTGGTGCCGCAGGACGTCGCCAGGACCCTGCAGGGCATGCTGCAGCAGGTCATCGAATCCCCGCGCGGGGCCGTTCGGGCGCAGGTGCCGGGCTATCACGTGGCCGGCAAGAGCGGCACCGCGCGCAAGACCAGCGTCGGCACCAAGGGTTACAAGGCCAACTCCTACCGTTCGCTGTTCGCCGGCTTCGCCCCGGCGCAGGACCCGCGCATCGCCATGGTCGTGGTGGTCGACGAACCCGGCAAGGGCGCCTACTACGGCGGCCTGATCTCCGCGCCGGTGTTCAGCCGGGTAATGGCCGGTTCGCTGCGTCTGATGAACATCGCGCCGGACAACCTGCCGGCGCCGGAACAGAAAGTGGCTGCCGTCAACCAGGGGGGGCGCGACTGATGCCTATGCCGCTCAATCAATTGCTGCCGGTCGCCGAGAGCGCCGTGCTGATTCGCGAACTGACCCTGGACAGCCGCAAGGTGCGCCCGGGGGATCTGTTCCTCGCCGTGCCCGGCAGCCAGCAGGACGGCCGCATGCACATCGCCGACGCCGTCGCCCGTGGCGCGGCCGCGGTGGCCTACGAGGCCGAGGGTGCTGCCCCGATGCGCGCCGAAAGCAGCGTGCTGGTGCCGGTCAAGGGGCTGGCCGGGCAGCTGTCGGCCATCGCCGGGCGCTTCTACGGTGAGCCGAGCCGCGGCTTGCACCTGATCGGTGTCACCGGCACCAACGGCAAGACCAGCGTCAGCCAGTTGCTGGCTCAGGCGCTGGATCTGCTCGGCCAGCGCTGCGGTATCGTCGGTACCCTGGGCAACGGTTTTCATGGGGCGCTGGAACAGGGCAAGCACACCACGCCCGACCCGGTCGGCGTGCAGGCGACTTTGGCCTCGCTCAAGCAGGCCGGTGCCCGCGCGGTGGCCATGGAGGTGTCGTCCCACGGCCTGGATCAGGGCCGGGTGGCGGCGCTGGAGTTCGACGTGGCGGTATTCACCAATCTGTCGCGCGACCATCTCGACTACCACGGTGACATGCAGGCGTACGGCGCGGCCAAGGCCAGGCTGTTCGCCTGGCCGGAGCTGCAGTGCCGGGTGGTCAATCTGGATGACGCCTTCGGTCAGGAGCTGGCGCAGCAGACGCATGATTCGCGGCTGATTGGCTACAGCCTGAATGACGCCTCCGCCTACCTGCATTGCCGCGAGACCCAGTTCGGCGACCACGGCGTGCGTGCCCACCTGGTCACCCCGCGTGGCGAGGGCATGCTGCGCAGCAGCCTGCTCGGCCGCTTCAACCTGAGCAACCTGCTGGCGGTGGTCGGCGCGCTGCTCGGCATGGACTACGGCCTCGACGAGATTCTCAAGGTGCTGCCGCAGCTGCAGGGCCCCGCCGGGCGCATGCAGCGCCTCGGTGGCGGCACCCAGCCGCTGGTGGTGGTGGATTACGCGCACACCCCCGACGCCCTGGAAAAGGTGCTCGAGGCCATGCGCCCGCACGTACGCGGGCGGCTGATCTGCCTGTTCGGCTGCGGCGGCGACCGTGATCGCGGCAAGCGCCCGCTGATGGCCGCGGCGGCCGAGCGTCTGGCCGATGCGGTGTGGGTCACCGACGACAATCCGCGCACGGAAGACCCGGCGCAGATCATCAAGGATATCCGCGCCGGCTTTGCCGCGCCGGATGCCGTGCAGTTCGTCCCCGGGCGCGGCGAGGCGATCGCCCGTCTGGTGGCGCAGGCCGAGGCCGCCGACGTGCTGGTGCTGGCCGGCAAGGGCCACGAGGACTACCAGGAAATCATGGGCGTGCGTCAGCCGTTCTCCGATCTGCTCGAGGCGAACAAGGCCCTGGCGGCCTGGGAGGCAGCCCATGCTTAAACCCTGGCTGCTCGGCGAAGTCGCCGACCATCTCAACGCCCGCCTGATCGGCGCCGACGTTGCCTTCTCCGCCGTTGGCACCGACAGCCGCAGCATCGCCCCCGGCCAGCTGTTCGTGGCGCTGACCGGGCCGCGCTTCGATGGCCACGATTACCTGGCCGAGGTCGTCGCCAAGGGCGCGGTCGCCGCCCTGGTCGAGCGCGAGGTGGTCGGTGCGCCGCTGCCGCAGTTGCTGGTGGCCGATAGCCGTCTGGCCCTCGGCCAGCTCGGCGCGCTCAATCGCCAGGCCTTTAGCGGTCCGCTGGCGGCCGTGACCGGCTCCAGCGGCAAGACCAGCGTCAAGGAGATGCTCGCGGCGATCCTGCGCGCCGGCCTGAACGGTGCGGTGCTGGCCACCCGCGGCAACCTCAACAACGACCTGGGCGCGCCGTTGACCCTGCTCGAACTGGCCCCCGAGCACCGCGCCGGGGTGATCGAGCTGGGTGCCAACCATGTCGGCGAGATCGCCTATACCGTCAGCCTGACCCGGCCGCAGGTGGCGATCATCACCAATGCCGGCAACGCCCATGTCGGCGAGTTCGGCGGCCCGGAGAAGATCGTCGAGGCCAAGGGCGAGATTCTCGAAGGCCTGCCGGCCGATGGCGTGGCCGTGCTCAATCTGGACGACAAGGCCTTCTCCGTCTGGCAGCGCCGCGCCGCCGGGCGCCGGGTGCTGAGCTTCGCCCTGCGCGATACCCGCGCCGATTTCCACGGCAGCGATCTGGCCCGTGACGAACGCGGCTGCCAGGGCTTCACCCTGCACGGCCCGGCCGGCAGTGCGCGCATCCAGCTCAACCTGCTGGGTGAGCACAACGTGGCCAACGCCCTGGCCGCCTGTGCCGCCGCCCATGCCCTGGGCCTGCCGTTGGTCGCCATGATTCAGGGGCTGGAACACCTGCAGCCGGTCAAGGGCCGCGCCGTAGCGCAACTGGCGCCGAACGGGGTGCGGGTGATCGACGACAGCTACAACGCTAACCCGGTGTCGATGTGCGCGGCGGTGGATATACTCGCCGGCTTCTCCGGCCGCACCGTCCTGGTGCTGGGAGACATGGGCGAGCTGGGCGAGTGGGCCGAACAGGGCCACCGCGATGTCGGGCGTTACGCTGCCGGCAAGGTCGACGCGCTCTATGCGGTCGGCCCGCTGATGCGCCATGCGGTCGAGGAGTTCGGCGCAAAAGGCCGTCACTTCGTCGATCAAGCCGACCTGATCGCAGCGCTTCGCGCCGAGCAGGCCGGCAGCACACTACTAATCAAGGGTTCACGCAGCGCTGCCATGGACAAGGTCGTGGCGGCGCTCTGTGGCGTTTCTGGGGAGATTCACTAAATGCTGCTGCTGCTGGCGGAGTACCTGCAACAGTTCCACAAGGGCTTCGCGGTCTTTCAGTACCTGACCCTGCGTGGCATCCTCGGCGTGCTCACCGCCCTGGCGCTGTCGCTGTGGCTCGGCCCGTGGATGATCCGCACCCTGCAGGTGCGCCAGATCGGCCAGGCCGTGCGTCACGACGGGCCGCAGTCGCACCTGTCGAAGAAGGGCACGCCGACCATGGGTGGCGCACTGATCCTCAGCGCCATCACCGTGAGCACCTTGCTCTGGGCCGACCTGTCCAACCGCTACGTCTGGGTGGTGCTGGCGGTGACCCTGCTGTTCGGCGCCATCGGCTGGGTCGACGACTACCGCAAGGTGATCGAGAAGAACTCGCGCGGTCTGCCGAGCCGCTGGAAGTATTTCTGGCAGTCGGTGTTCGGCCTGGCGGCGGCCATCTTCCTCTATATGACCGCGCAGAGCCCGGTGGAGACCACCCTGATCCTGCCGCTGCTCAAGGACGTCGCCATTCCCCTGGGCGTCGGCTTCATCGTCCTGACCTATTTCGTCATCGTCGGCACCAGCAACGCGGTGAACCTCACCGACGGCCTCGACGGCCTGGCCATCCTGCCGACGGTGATGGTGGCCGGCGCGCTGGCGATCTTCTGTTACCTGTCGGGCAACATCAAGTTCGCCGACTACCTGCTCATCCCCTACGTGCCGGGAGCGGGCGAGCTGATCGTGTTCTGCGCCGCGCTGGTCGGCGCCGGCCTGGGCTTTCTCTGGTTCAACACCTACCCGGCGCAGGTATTCATGGGCGACGTCGGTGCGCTGGCCCTCGGCGCCGCATTGGGCACCATCGCCGTGATCGTCCGTCAGGAAGTGGTGCTGTTCATCATGGGCGGGGTGTTCGTCATGGAAACCCTGTCGGTGATCATCCAGGTCGCCAGCTTCAAGCTGACCGGCAAGCGCGTGTTCCGCATGGCGCCGATCCACCATCATTTCGAACTCAAGGGCTGGCCCGAGCCGCGGGTGATCGTCCGCTTCTGGATCATCACCGTGATTCTCGTGCTGGTCGGTCTGGCCACCCTGAAACTGAGGTAATAGCGCGTGTCGTTGATCGCTTCCGACCAGTTCCGCATCGTTGTCGGCCTCGGCAAGAGCGGCATGTCCCTGGTGCGCTTCCTGGCGCGCCGGGGCTTGCGTTTTGCCGTGGTCGATACGCGCGCGAACCCGCCGGAGCTGGCAACGCTCAGGCGCGACTATCCGCAGGTGGAAGTGCGCTGCGGCGAGCTGGACGTGGAGTTTCTCTGCCGCGCCTCGGAGCTGTACGTCAGCCCGGGCCTGGCCATCGCGACCCCGGCGCTGGCCGAGGCCGCCGCGCGCGGGGTGAAGCTGTCCGGCGATATCGACCTGTTCGCCCGCGAGGCCCGCGCGCCGATCGTCGCCATCACCGGCTCCAACGCCAAGAGCACCGTCACCACCCTGGTCGGCGAAATGGCCGCGGCGGCCGGCAAGCGCGTGGCGGTTGGCGGCAACCTCGGAACGCCGGCGCTGGACCTGCTGGCCGACGATGTCGAGCTGTACGTGCTGGAACTGTCCAGCTTCCAACTGGAAACCACCGATCAGCTCAATGCCGAAGTGGCCACCTGCCTGAACGTCAGCGAAGACCACATGGATCGCTACAGTGGCCTGCCGGCCTATCACCTGGCCAAGCACCGGATCTTCCGCGGCGCGCGGCAGGTGGTGGTCAATCGCGACGACGCGCTGTCGCGGCCGCTGATCGCCGATCAGGTGAGCTGCTGGGAATTCGGCCTGGGCAAGCCCGACTTCAAGCGCTTCGGCCTGCTCGAGGAGAACGGCGAGAAGTCCCTGGCGTTTCGTTTCGAGGCGCTGCTGCCGGTGCGCGAGTTGAAGATCCGCGGCGCGCACAACCAGTCCAATGCCTTGGCGGCGCTGGCGCTCGGCCACGCCGTCGGCCTGCCGATGGCGGCGATGCTCGCCACCCTGCGTCGGTTTGCCGGCCTGCCGCATCGCTGCCAGTGGGTCGGCGAGCGCGCCGGGGTGAATTACTACGATGATTCCAAGGCCACCAACGTCGGCGCCGCGCTGGCCGCCATCGAAGGCCTGGGTGCGGATATCGCCGGCAAGCTGGTGCTGATCGCCGGCGGCGACGGCAAGGGCGCCGATTTCTCCGCGCTGAAGGAGCCGGTGGCGCGTTTCTGTCGCGCCGTGGTGCTGCTCGGTCGCGATGCCGAACGGATCGCCGAGGCCCTGGGCGATGCCGCGCCGTTGCTGCGGGTGAACACCCTGGACGAAGCGGTGCAGCGCTGCAGCGTACTGGCCGAAGCGGGCGACGCCGTGCTGCTATCGCCGGCCTGCGCCAGCCTGGACATGTTCCGGAACTTCGAAGAACGCGGGCGCCTGTTCGCCCAGGCCGTGGAGGGGCTCGCCTGATGCTGTCCTTCCTGCGCCCCTATCCGTCGCCGCTGCGCAGTCGTCGTGGCCTGGACCTGGACTTTCCGCTGCTGGCCGGCTGTCTCGGCCTGCTCGGCCTGGGCCTGGTGATGATCACCTCGGCCTCGTCGGAGGTCGCCGCGGCGCTGTCCGGCAACCCGCTGTACCACATGATTCGCCACCTGATTTACCTGGTCATCGGCCTCGGCTCCGCCGGCGTGGTGCTGCTGGTGCCCATGAGCTTCTGGCAGCGCTTCGGCTGGATGATGCTGCTGGCCGCCTTCGTTCTGCTGGTGCTGGTGCTGATTCCCGGCATCGGCCGCGAGGTCAACGGCGCGCGACGCTGGATCGGCTTCGGCGCCTTCAACGTGCAGCCTTCGGAAATCGCCAAGGTGTTCGTGGTGGTCTATCTGGCCGGCTACCTGGTGCGCCGCCAGGAAGAGGTGCGCGAGAGCTGGGCCGGTTTCTTCAAGCCCTTCGTCGTGCTGCTGCCGATGGCCGGCCTGCTGCTGCTGGAGCCGGACTTCGGCGCCACCGTGGTGATGATGGGCGCGGCCATGGCCATGCTGTTCTTGGGCGGCGTCGGCCTGCTGCGTTTCGGCCTGATGGTGGCGCTGGCGGTCGGCGCGGTGTTCGTCCTGGTGCAGACCCAGGAGTACCGCCTGCAGCGCCTGATCACCTTCACCGACCCCTGGGCCGACCAGTACGGCGCCGGCTACCAGCTGACCCAGGCGCTGATCGCCTTCGGCCGTGGCGAGTGGTTCGGCGTCGGCCTGGGCAACAGCATCCAGAAGCAGTTCTACCTGCCGGAAGCCCATACCGACTTCGTCTTTTCGGTATTGGCCGAGGAGCTTGGCCTGATCGGCGCGCTGGCGACCCTGGCGCTGTTCGTCTTCGTCTGCGTGCGCGGTCTATACATCGGCCTGTGGGCGGAGAAGGCCAAGCAGTTCTTTTCCGCCTACGTGGCCTACGGTCTGTCCTTCCTGTGGATCGGCCAGTTCCTGATCAACATCGGGGTGAACACCGGGCTGCTGCCGACCAAGGGCCTGACCCTGCCGTTCCTCAGCTACGGCGGCTCGTCGCTGGTGATCTGCTGCGTCAGCCTGGCGCTGCTGCTGCGTATCGAGTGGGAGCGGCGCACCGTGCTGGGCAGCGAGGACGTCGAGTTCAGCGAAGAGGATTTCACCGAGCCGAGCCAGGAGGTCGCCCATGCGCGGTAACGTCCTGATCATGGCCGGCGGCACCGGCGGCCACGTGTTCCCGGCCCTGGCCTGCGCCCGCGAGTTCCAGGCACGCGGCTATACCGTGCACTGGCTGGGCACGCCGCGCGGCATCGAGAACGAACTGGTGCCGGCCGCCAACCTGCCACTGCACCTGATCGATGTCAGCGGCCTGCGCGGCAAGGGCAAGCTGTCCTTGCTCAAGGCGCCTTTCCAGCTGCTGCGCTCGCTGTGGCAGGCGCGGCGCATCGTGCGCCAGCTGCAGCCGGTGTGCGTGCTCGGCATGGGCGGTTACGTCACCGGCCCCGGTGGCCTTGCCGCGCGCCTGGCCGGGGTGCCGCTGGTGATCCACGAGCAGAACGCCGTGGCCGGCACCGCCAACCGGCTGCTTTCACGTATCGCCGAGCGCATCTGCGAGGCCTTCCCGGACACCTTCAAAGCGTCCGACAAACGGCGTACCACCGGCAACCCGGTGCGCGAGGAGCTGTTCCTCGAGACCCCGCGCGAGTCCCTGGCCCGGCGCAAGCCCCACCTGCTGGTGCTGGGCGGCAGTCTGGGCGCCGAGCCGTTGAACAAGCTGATGCCCGCGGCCCTGGCCAAACTGCCGGCCGAGCTGCGTCCGCAGGTATTCCACCAGGCCGGCAAGCAACACGCCGAGGTCACCGCGGAGCGTTATCGCAATGTCGCGGTCGAAGCCGAGGTCGCGCCCTTCATCAAGGACATGGCCCGTGCCTACGGCTGGGCCGATCTGGTGATCTGTCGCGCCGGCGCGCTGACCGTCAGCGAACTGGCCGCCGCCGGCCTGCCGTCGTTTCTCGTGCCTCTGCCGCACGCGATCGACGACCACCAGAGCCGCAACGCCGAATACCTGGCGAAGGAGGGCGCGGCCGTCCTACTTCCGCAACACGCCACTGACGCGGACAAGCTCGCCGCGCAGCTCACCGAGGTTCTGATGCACCTGGAAAAACTCACCGCCATGGGCGCCACCGCGCGTCGCCTGGCCAAGCCCGACGCCACCCGCCGGGTGGTCGATATCTGCCAGGAGGTGGCCCATGGCTAAGTCGCCCGCCGCGGTGAAGGCCGAAGTGCGGCGCATGCGCCGCATCCGTCGCATCCATTTCGTCGGCATCGGCGGCGCCGGCATGTGCGGCATCGCCGAGGTGCTGCTCAATCTGGGCTACGAAGTATCCGGCTCCGACCTCAAGGCCTCGGCGGTAACCGAGCGCCTGGAAAGCTTCGGCGCGAAGATCTTTATCGGCCATGCCGCGGAGAACGCCGAGCAGGCCGACGTGCTGGTGGTGTCCAGCGCCATCAACACCCGCAACCCGGAAGTCGCCACCGCCCTGGAGCGGCGTATCCCGGTGGTGCCGCGCGCCGAGATGCTCGCCGAGCTGATGCGTTACCGCCACGGCATCGCGGTGGCCGGCACCCACGGCAAGACCACCACCACCAGCCTGCTGGCCTCGGTGTTCGCCGCCGGCGGCCTGGATCCGACCTTCGTCATCGGCGGCCGCCTCAACGCCGCCGGCACCAATGCCCAGCTCGGCTCCAGCCGCTTCCTGATCGCCGAGGCGGACGAGAGCGACGCCAGCTTCCTGCACCTGCAGCCGATGGTTTCGGTGGTCACCAATATCGACGCCGACCATATGAGCACCTATGGCGGTGACTTCAACGTGCTGAAGAAGACCTTCATCGAGTTCCTCCACAACCTGCCGTTCTACGGCCTGGCCGTGCTCTGCGTGGACGATCCGGTGGTGCGCGAGCTGCTGCCGCAGGTCGGCCGTCCGACCGTGACCTACGGCTTCAGTGAGGACGCCGACGTGCGCGCGATCAACGTGCGCCAGCAAGGCATGCGCACCCACTTCACCGTGCTGCGTCCGGACTGCGCGCCGCTCGACGTGTCGGTCAACATGCCCGGCAACCACAACGTGTTGAACGCCCTGGCGACCATCGCCATCGCCACCGACGAGGGCATCGAGGATGCCGCCATCGTCGCCGGCCTGTCGGGCTTCCAGGGCGTCGGCCGACGCTTCCAAGTGTATGGCGAACTGCCGGTGGATGGCGGCAGCGTGATGCTGGTGGACGACTACGGTCACCACCCGCGCGAAGTGGCCGCGGTGATCAAGGCCGTGCGCGGCGGCTGGCCGGAGCGGCGTCTGGTGATGGTCTACCAGCCGCACCGTTACAGCCGTACCCGCGACCTCTACGACGACTTCGTGCAGGTGCTCGGCGAGGCCAACGTGCTGCTGCTGGTGGAGGTCTATCCGGCCGGCGAGGAGCCGATTCCGGGCGCCGACAGCCGCCAGCTGTGCCACAGCATCCGTCAGCGCGGCCAGCTCGATCCGATCTACGTCGAGCGCGGCACCGACCTGGCGCCGTTGCTCAAGCCCTTGCTGCGCGCCGGCGACATCCTGCTGTGCCAAGGCGCCGGCGATATCGGCGCTGTGGCGCCGCAGCTGATCAAGCACCCGCTGTTCGTGGGGGAAGCGCAATGAGTCTGCACACTAGCCTCGATCCCCAGGCCTTCGGCCGTGTCGCCGTGCTGTTCGGCGGCAAGAGCGCCGAGCGCGAGGTGTCGCTGAAATCCGGCAACGCCGTGCTCGGCGCGCTGCAGGCGGCCGGAGTGGACGCCTTCGGCATCGACGTCGGCGACGACTTCCTGCAGCGCCTTGCCAGCGAGAAGATCGACCGCGCCTTTATCGTGCTGCACGGTCGTGGCGGCGAGGACGGCGCCATGCAGGGTCTGCTGGAGTGCGCCGGCATCCCCTACACCGGCAGCGGCATCCTCGCCTCGGCCCTGGCCATGGACAAGCTGCGCACCAAGCAGGTCTGGCACAGCCTCGGCCTGCCGACGCCGCGCCATGCCGTGCTGACCTCCAAGGCCGACTGCGAGGCCGCCGCCGCCGAGCTGGGCTTCCCGCTGATAGTCAAGCCGGCTCACGAAGGTTCGAGCATCGGCATGGCCAAGGTCGACAGCGTCGAGGCGCTGATCGCGGCCTGGCAGGACGCTGCGCGCTACGACAGCCAGGTGCTGGTCGAGCAGTGGATTGCCGGCCCGGAATTCACCATCGCCGTGCTGCGTGGCCAGGTGCTGCCGCCCATCGGGCTCGGCACTCCGCACACCTTCTACGACTACGACGCCAAGTACCTGGCCGATGACACCCAGTACCGCATTCCCTGCGGTCTCTCGGCCGAGAAGGAAGCTGAGCTCAAGGAGCTGACCGCGCGCGCCTGCGAAGCCGTGGGTACTCAGGGCTGGGCGCGTGCCGACGTGATGCAGGATGCCAGCGGCCAGTTCTGGCTGCTGGAGGTCAACACCGTACCGGGCATGACCGATCACAGCCTGGTGCCGATGGCCGCGCGCGCCGCCGGTCTGGATTTCCAGCAGCTGGTGCTGGCGATCCTGGCCGACAGCGTCGAGGCAAGGGGTTAAGCCATGAGCATCGCTCTGCGTCATCAGGATTCGCTGAGGGCTCCGCAACGCGGCAAGCCCGCGCCGCGTGGCGCCAGCCGTCTGGTGGCCAAGGAGCCGATGCGCCTGCGCCTGCCCAAGGCGGATTTTTCCTGGGTGGGACGCCTGGCCTGGCCGCTGCTGCTGGTCGGTCTCGGTTTCGCAGCCTACGAAGGTGCGCTCCGTCTTCTGCCCTACGCCGACCGTCCCATCGCGCGCATCGGCGTGCAGGGCGATCTGGCCTACGTCAGCCAGCAGGCGGTGCAGCGGCGCATCGCGCCGTTCATCGAGGCGAGTTTCTTCAGCGTCGACCTGCGTGGCATGCGCGAGGAACTCGAGCGCATGCCCTGGATCGCCCATGCCGAAGTGCGCCGCGTCTGGCCGGATCAGATCGACGTGCGTCTGCAAGAACAACTGCCCATCGCCCGCTGGGGCGACGAGGCGTTGCTCAACAACCAGGGCCAGGCTTTCGCCCCGCAGGAGCTGGACAACTACCAGCACCTGCCGCAGCTGTCCGGTCCCAAGCGCGCGCAGCCCAAGGTGATGCAGCAGTACCAGATGCTCAGCCAGTTGCTGCGCCCGTTGGGCTTTACCGTGGTCGGGCTGCAGCTGCGCGAGCGCGGCAGCTGGTTTCTCTCGGCCACCGAGAACGCCAGCGGCCAGCGTATCGAGCTGCTGCTGGGGCGCGATCACGTGGTGGAAAAAATGCGTCGCTTCGCCGCCATCTACGAGCGGGAGCTGAAAGAACAGAGCGCGAACATCGCGCGCATCGACCTGCGCTACGCCAACGGCCTGGCCGTGGCCTGGCGCGAGCCGGTGGAGCCGGCCGTGGCCGAGCAGAAAGTGAATTGAGGAGAGGCAACAGAATGAATAGCGTGCAGAGCGGCAAGATGATCGTCGGCCTGGACATCGGCACCTCCAAGGTGGTGGCGCTGGTGGGCGAGGTGACGGCCGACGGCCAGCTGGAAATCGTCGGCATCGGCACGCATCCCTCGCGGGGCCTGAAGAAGGGCGTGGTGGTCAATATCGAATCCACCGTGGCCTCGATCCAGCGCGCGGTGGAAGAAGCCCAGCTGATGGCCGGTTGCCGTATCCACTCGGCTTTCGTCGGCGTGGCCGGCAATCATATCCGCAGCCTCAACAGTCACGGCATCGTCGCCATCCGCGACCGCGAGGTGAGCGGCGCCGATATCGAGCGGGTGCTCGACGCTGCCCAGGCCGTGGCCATCCCGGCGGACCAGCGGGTACTGCACACCCTGGCGCAGGACTACGTGATCGACAACCAGGAAGGCGTGCGCGAGCCGCTGGGCATGTCGGGCGTACGCCTGGAGGCCAAGGTGCATGTGGTCACCTGCGCGGTGAACGCGGCGCAGAACATCGAGAAATGCGTGCGCCGCTGCGGCCTGGAAGTCGACGACATCATTCTCGAGCAGCTTGCCTCGGCCTATTCGGTGCTGACCGAGGACGAGAAGGAGCTGGGCGTGTGCCTGGTCGATATCGGCGGTGGCACCACCGATATCGCCATCTTCACCGAGGGCGCCATTCGCCATACCGCGGTGATTCCGATCGCCGGCGACCAGGTCACCAACGACATCGCCATGGCCCTGCGCACCCCGACCCAGTACGCCGAGGAGATCAAGATCCGCTATGCCTGTGCCCTGGCCAAGCTGGCCGGTCCGGGCGAGACCATCAAGGTGCCCAGCGTCGGTGATCGGCCGCCGCGCGACCTCTCGCGCCAGTCCCTGGCCGAGGTGGTCGAGCCGCGCTACGACGAGCTGTTCACCCTGATCCAGGCCGAGCTGCGCCGCAGCGGCTACGAGGACCTGATTCCCGCCGGCATCGTCATGACCGGCGGCACGGCGAAGATGGAAGGCGCGGTCGAGCTGGCCGAGGAGATCTTCCACATGCCCGTGCGCCTCGGTGTGCCGCACAGCGTCAAGGGCATGGCCGACGTGGTGCGCAACCCGATTTATTCCACCGGTGTGGGGCTGCTCCTGTACGGGCTGCAGAAGCAGCACGACGGCATCTCCATGTCGGTGGGCAGTCCTTACCAGGACGAAGCCAAGACTCCGGTCATCGAGCGCATCAAGCGCTGGGTCCAGGGCAATTTCTGATTTGCAGTAGGCGTTACAACTAGAAAGGAAGGAGAGGGATCATGTTCGAACTAGTAGACAACATTCCGCAAAGTGCGGTGATCAAGGTCATCGGTGTCGGTGGTGGCGGCGGCAACGCGGTCAACCACATGGCGGTCAGCAACATCGAGGGCGTCGAGTTCATCTGCGCCAACACCGATGCGCAGGCGCTGAAGAACATCGGTGCGCGCACCGTGCTGCAGCTCGGCCCGGGCGTGACCAAGGGCCTGGGTGCCGGCGCCAATCCGGAGGTCGGCCGTCAGGCCGCGCTGGAAGACCGCGAGCGCATCGCCGAAGTCCTGCAGGGTACCGACATGGTGTTCATCACCACCGGCATGGGCGGTGGTACCGGCACCGGCGCTGCGCCGGTGATCGCCGAGGTGGCCAAGGAACTGGGCATTCTCACCGTGGCCGTGGTCACCCGTCCGTTCCCGTTCGAGGGGCGCAAGCGCATGCTGATCGCCGACGAGGGCATTCGCGCGTTGGCCGAGAGCGTCGACTCGCTGATCACCATCCCCAACGAGAAGCTGCTGACCATCCTCGGCAAGGATGCCAGCCTGCTGTCCGCCTTCGCCAAGGCCGACGACGTACTGGCCGGCGCCGTGCGCGGCATCTCCGACATCATCAAGCGTCCGGGCATGATCAACGTCGACTTCGCCGACGTGAAGACCGTGATGAGCGAGATGGGCATGGCGATGATGGGCACCGGCTGCGCCAGCGGTCCGAACCGTGCCCGCGAGGCCACCGAGGCGGCGATCCGCAACCCGCTGCTGGAAGACGTCAACCTGCAGGGCGCCCGCGGCATCCTGGTCAACATCACCGCCGGCCCCGACCTGTCGCTGGGCGAGTACTCCGACGTCGGCAACATCATCGAGCAGTTCGCCTCCGACCAGGCCACCGTCAAGGTCGGCACCGTGATCGACGCCGACATGCGTGACGAACTGCACGTCACCGTGGTCGCCACCGGCCTGGGCGCGCGCCTGGAGAAGCCGGTCAAGGTGATCGACAACACCGTGCAGGTCGCTGCCAGCCAACCGGTTGCCCAGCAGCCCTCCGCACAGCCGCGCGGCGAGCAGTCGGTCAACTACAAGGACTACGAGCGTCCGACCGTGCAGCGCCAGAGCCATTCCGGCGCGGCTACCGCAGCCAAGCTCAATACCCAGGACGATCTCGATTACCTGGATATTCCGGCTTTCCTGCGCCGCCAGGCTGATTGATGGAATGTATCAGGAGTATGAAGGTGATTGGTGTTCAGCAAAGGCCGGGTCTGCTATCATCCCCGGCCATTGTTGAAAACAGTTCGCAACTAGCGATATAGCGGCCAAAGCCATGATCAGACAACGCACCCTGAAGAACATCATCCGTGCCACCGGCGTTGGCCTGCACTCGGGGGAAAAGGTTTACCTGACCCTGAAGCCGGCCCCGGTGGACAGCGGTATCGTGTTCCGTCGCACCGACCTCGACCCCGTGGTGGAAATCCGCGCGCTGGCCGGCAACGTCGGTGAAACCACCATGTCGACCACCCTGGTCAATGGTGATGTCAAGGTGGATACGGTAGAGCACCTGCTTTCGGCCATGGCAGGCCTGGGCATCGATAACGCCTACGTCGAGCTCTCCGCGTCCGAAGTGCCGATCATGGATGGCAGCGCCGGTCCCTTCGTATTCCTGATTCAATCCGCTGGCCTGCAGGAGCAGGAAGCGCCGAAGAAGTTCATCCGTATCCTGCGCGAAGTGACGGTGGAGGAGGGCGACAAGCGCGCCACCTTCGTGCCCTTCGACGGATTCAAGGTGAGCTTCGAGATCGACTTCGATCACCCGGTGTTCCGCAACCGCACGCAGAGCGCCAGTGTGGATTTCTCCAGCACGTCCTTCGTCAAGGAGGTCAGCCGGGCCCGCACCTTCGGTTTCATGCGTGACATCGAGTTCCTCCGTTCGCAGAACCTGGCACTCGGCGGCAGCGTGGACAACGCCATCGTGGTCGACGAGTACCGTGTGCTCAACGAAGACGGCCTGCGTTACGAGGACGAATTCGTCAAACACAAGATCCTCGATGCCATCGGCGACCTGTACCTGCTGGGCAACAGCCTGATCGGCGAGTTCAAGGGCTTCAAATCGGGCCACGCGCTGAACAATCGCCTGCTGCGTACCCTGATCGAGCAGACCGATGCCTGGGAAATGGTGACCTTCGAGGACGCCAAGCTCGCGCCGATCTCCTACATGCGCCCGGTCGCGGCCGGGTAGTTTCACCCCTCCTTTCTCGCTTCAACCTAGCGGCCACCTTCGGGTGGCCTCTTTTTGACCCGCAGGTCCCGGGCGAAACCGGCAACGAGCCATTTGGGGAGCGGCGATGCCCGCCGCTTGCCGACGGATGGCGTGGCGGCTTTATTCGCCGTCCTTGGTGTGGCTGGCCAGACGCTCGAGAGCCGCGCGCAGCCTGGGATCGCGGATGCCTTCGGCGCCCGCCTGAATGCTTTGCGCGGCGCGCTCGGAGAGGTGAATTGTGCGATCTGCTGCACGACTTGGACCACCTTGCGGTTGCACCTTGAAGAGTATTTTCGTTAAGGTCGCGAACTCTTCGAGCGCTTGCAGCTGCCTGAGCAGCCTGCGCTGTTGGTAGCGCAAGCGCGTTGCCCAGTGGCCGTCGGTCACTATCAAGAGTAGACAGCCGTCACGCCAGGAAGCCACATGACAGTGCTCCCGGGCGGCTGGTTGCAGCTGGCTTTCCACAAGACGCTGCAGGTGTGTCAGGCGTTGAGTCTGGCCGAACAGCGCTTTCAGGGGCTTGGCTTCGCGTAGCAGCGTAGCGGGTGCCTGGGCCGGCAAGGGACGGAACGTCATGGCAGGAGGCCTTAGTATTGCAGAGCCGTCATGGTAGCAGAGCCTGCTGCCAGCCTGGGCTCTGCCAGAAGGGGATGCCATGCATATTATCCTGCTCAACAGCCGGCACGGTTCGGCGCGAACGATCAATCTCGACCTGCGCTGGCTGCTGCTGACGCTGTTCATACTCCTGAGCCTCAGCCTCGGTGCCGGCGCCGCACTCGGCGCCAAGTGGCTGACCGTCGAACCCGTGGTCGACGCGCAGCTGGCCCAGGCCCTCGACCAGCAGCGCGAGCAGGTCGGCGCGGTGCGTCTGGATGCCCAGCGCCAGCTCGATGCCTTCGCTGCCCACGTCGCCGAACTGCAGGCGCGGCTGACCCGCCTCGATGCGCTCGGTGAGCGTCTTACCGAACTGGCCAAGCTGGATTCCGACGAGTTCGATTTCTCCCTGGATGTCGGCCAGGGCGGTGCGGAAGATGCCCTCGGTGCCTCGGCCTACGCGCCGCCGCCGTTCATGATGGCATTGGACGAACTGGCGCTGCGCGTCGACAGCCGCGAGCAGCAGCTCGAGGTGCTCGAACAGTTGCTCGGCGAGCGGCGTCTGACCGAGGCCGAGTTCCTTTCCGGGCGTCCGGTGCTGCAAGGCTACATGTCCTCGCCGTTCGGCCGGCGCGTGCACCCGCTGACCGGGCGCTCCAGCATGCACAAGGGCGTCGACTTCGCCGCCAAGCCCGGCAGCGACGTGGTCTCGGTGGCGGCCGGGGTGGTGACCTTCTCCGGCAGGAAAGGCGGCTATGGCAATGTGGTGGAGATCAGCCACGCCGACGGTTACGTCACCCTCTATGCGCACAACCAGAGCAACAGTGTGCAGATCGGTGACCTGGTCCAGCGTGGCCAGACCATCGCCAAGGTCGGTCGCAGCGGGCGCTCCACCGGCTATCACGTGCACTTCGAAGTCAGCAAGGATGGCCGCCAGGTCAATCCAGCGCTGTACATCGCCCGCGCCAGCGGCATCGAGTGATCGCGGCACCCGATCAGGCACCGGCCGGCAGTGCGCGCAGTCGGACCCGGCCGCAGCGCCAGCAGGCCGGCCGCCGCTTGAATTCATCGCCCGCGCTCCCCATCTAGGTGGACGTGCCGCGTCGTCGGGGCGCGGAGCCGCGTGCGGCCTGCCCTGCGTAGGGTAACAATGGGCTGACAACGTCACTTTCCTCCCCGGCTTTTCCGGGTAGAATGCCCCCTTCGCCCGCAGCCATGCTGGCTGCCAGGTCGCGATTTGCGCCGACCTCCATCCATTCGCCGGAAGATCCTGTCGATATGTTTGCGCCTCTGTTGAAAAAACTTTTCGGAAGCAAGAATGAGCGTGAAGTCAAACGCATGCTCAAGGCGGTGCAGTCCGTCAACGCCCTCGAAGAGCAGATGATCGCCCTCTCGGACGAACAGCTGCGCGGCAAGACCGAAGAGTTCAAGGCCCGTCTGGCCAAGGGCGAAACCCTCGATCAGTTGCTTCCCGAGGCCTTCGCCGTGGCCCGCGAGGCCGGCAAGCGGGTGATGGGCATGCGTCACTTCGACGTGCAGCTGATCGGTGGCATGACCCTGCACGAAGGCAAGATCGCCGAGATGCGCACCGGCGAGGGCAAGACCCTGGTGGGCACCCTGGCGGTCTATCTCAACGCGCTGTCCGGCAAGGGCGTGCACGTGGTCACGGTCAACGAATACCTGGCCCGCCGCGACGCCAACTGGATGCGCCCGCTGTACGAATTCCTCGGCCTGTCGGTGGGCATCGTCACCCCCTTCCAGCCGCCGGAGGAGAAGCGCGCCGCCTACGCCGCCGACATCACCTACGGCACCAACAACGAATTCGGCTTCGACTACCTGCGCGACAACATGGCCTTCAGCCTGGAGGACAAGTTCCAGCGCGAGCTGAACTTCGCCGTGATCGACGAAGTCGACTCCATCCTCATCGACGAGGCGCGTACCCCGCTGATCATCTCCGGCCAGGCCGAGGACAGCTCCAAGCTGTACATCGAGATCAACAGGCTGATCCCGCGCCTCAAGCAGCACATCGAGGAAGAAGAGGGCGTGGTCACCCAGGAAGGCCACTACAAGGTCGACGAGAAGTCGCGCCAGGTCGAGCTCAACGAGCAGGGCCACCAGTACGTCGAGGAGATGCTCACCGGCGCGGGCCTGCTGGCCGAGGGCGAGAGCCTCTATTCGGCGCACAACCTGGGCCTTTTGACCCACGTCTACGCCGGTCTGCGTGCCCACACCCTGTTCCACCGCAACGTCGAATACATCGTGCAGAACGGCCAGGTGATCCTGATCGACGAGCACACCGGCCGCACCATGCCCGGTCGCCGCCTGTCCGAGGGGCTGCACCAGGCCATCGAGGCCAAGGAAGGGGTCAACATCCAGGCCGAGAGCCAGACCCTGGCCTCGACCACCTTCCAGAACTACTTCCGCCTCTACGCCAAGCTGTCCGGCATGACCGGCACCGCCGACACCGAGGCCTTCGAGTTCCGCCAGATCTATGGCCTCGACGTGGTGGTGATCCCCACCAACAAGCCGGTGGCGCGCAAGGATTTCAACGACCTGGTCTATCTGACCCAGGACGAGAAGTACCGGGCGATCATCGCCGACATCAAGGAATGCCAGGCCCAGGGCCGGCCGGTCCTGGTCGGTACCGCCTCGATCGAGACCTCCGAGTACGTCAGCCAGTTGCTGCTCAAGGAAAAGATCGAGCACAAGGTGCTCAACGCCAAGTACCACGACAAGGAAGCCGAGATCATCGCCCAGGCCGGTCGTCCCGGCGCGGTGACCATCGCCACCAACATGGCCGGTCGCGGTACCGACATCCTGCTTGGCGGCAACTGGGAAGTCGAGGTCGCCGCCCTGGAGAACCACAGCGACGAACAGGTCGCGCAGATCAAGGCCGAGTGGCAGAAGCGCCACCAGCAGGTGATCAAGGCCGGCGGCCTGCACGTGATCGCCTCCGAGCGCCACGAATCGCGGCGCATCGACAACCAGCTGCGCGGCCGCGCCGGTCGCCAGGGCGATCCGGGTTCCAGCCGCTTCTACCTGTCGCTGGAAGACAACCTGATGCGCATCTTCGCCTCCGACCGGGTGAAGAACTTCATGAAGGCGCTCGGCATGCAGTCCGGCGAGGCCATCGAGCACCGCATGGTGACCAACGCCATCGAGAAGGCGCAGCGCAAGGTCGAGGGGCGCAACTTCGACATGCGCAAGCAGCTGCTCGAGTTCGACGACGTGGCCAACGAGCAGCGCAAGGTGATCTACCACATGCGCAACAGCCTGCTGGCCGCCGACAACATCGGCGACACCATCGCCGAGTTCCGCGAGGAAGTGCTCGGCGCCGCGATCAGCAACCACATCCCGCCGCAGTCGCTGCCGGAGCAGTGGGACATCGCCGGCCTGGAAGCCTCCCTGCAGAGCGACTTCGGTCTCAAGTTGCCGGTGCAGCAGTGGCTCGACGAGGACGACAAGCTGTACGAGGAAACCCTGCGCGAGCGCATCCTCGCCGAGCTGGTGGCCGCCTACCAGGAGAAGGAAACCCAGGCCAGTGCCGAGGCCCTGCGCACCTTCGAGAAGCAGATCCTGCTGCGCGTACTGGACGACCTGTGGAAGGACCACCTGTCGACCATGGATCACCTGCGCCATGGCATCCACCTGCGCGGCTACGCGCAGAAGAATCCCAAGCAGGAGTACAAGCGCGAGTCCTTCGCCCTGTTCCAGGACCTGCTCGAATCGATCAAGCGCGACGCCATCCGCGTTCTCAGCCACGTGCAGGTACGCCGCGAAGACCCGGCCGAGGAAGAGGCGCGCCTGCGCCGCGAGGCCGAGGCCCTGGCCGAGCGCATGCAGTTCCAGCATGCCGAAGCCTCCGCTCTGGCCCAGCCCGAGGCTGTCGCCGAGGACGGCGAGGTCGCCGTGGCCACCGCGCCGGTGCGCAGCGAGCCCAAGGTCGGCCGCAACGAGCCCTGCCCCTGCGGTTCGGGCAAGAAGTACAAGCACTGCCACGGTCAGATCGGCTGACCATCGGCCCGCATGGGCCGCTTGCAGTAGAGGGCGCTTCAGCTATGCTGTCGCCGCCCTGACAGCGCCGCGAACGGCTCAGCCGCTCGCGGCGTTTTACCATTCTCGATCGGTCGCCCAGGCGGCCACCGCACTTTTGAAGGAGCGCATACTATGGCTGTTGGTCTTGGCCCGCTGTCCACCTTGCACCCGGTTCCCGGCTTCGAGCTGGGTATCGCCTCGGCGGGCATCAAGCGTCCGGGGCGCAAGGATGTGGTGGTGATGCGCTGTGCGGAAGGTTCGCGTATCGCCGGGGTGACCACGACCAACGCGTTCTGCGCGGCGCCGGTGCTGATCACCCGCGAGCGCCTGGGTGGCGAGGTGCGCTATCTGCTGACCAACACCGGCAATGCCAATGCCGGTACCGGCGCCGATGGCCTGGCGCGCGCCCGCCGTGCCTGTGCCCGCCTGGCGGAACTGACCGGCGTGGCCGAGGCGGCGGTGCTGCCGTTTTCCACCGGGGTGATCGGCGAGCCGCTGCCGGTGGAGAAGATCGAATCCGCCCTGCAGGCCGCCCTCGATGATCTCAAGGAAGACAACTGGGCCGCCGCCGCCGCCGGCATCATGACCACCGACACGATGCCCAAGGGCGCCAGTCGCCAGTTCCAGCACGACGGCGTCACCATCACCGTGACCGGCATCTCCAAGGGCGCCGGGATGATCCGCCCGAACATGGCAACCATGCTCGGCTACATCGCCACCGACGCCAAGGTGGCCCGCGGCGTGTTGCAGGATTTGGTGCGCGATGCGGCGAACAAGTCGTTCAACCGCATCACCATCGACGGCGACACCTCCACCAACGATTGCTGCATGCTGATCGCCACTGGCCAGGCGGCGCTGGCGGAGATCACCGAGGCCGCCGGCGAGCCGTTCGCCAAGCTCAAGCAGGCGGTATTCGAGGTGTTCATGGAGGTGGCGCAGGCCATCGTCCGCGACGGCGAGGGCGCGACCAAGTTCGTCACCGTGCAGGTCAACGGCGGTGGAACCCACCAGGAATGCCTCGACGTCGCCTACGCCGTGGCCCATTCGCCGCTGATCAAGACCGCGCTGTTCGCCTCCGACCCGAACTGGGGGCGCATTCTCGCCGCGGTCGGCTACGCCGGCGTACCGCAGCTGGACGTGAGCAAGATCGACGTGTTCCTCGGCGAAGTCTGCATCGCCAGTCAGGGCGGTCGCGCCGCCAGCTACACCGAGGAGCAGGGCGCGGCGGTGATGGCCCGCGAGGAAATCACCATCCGCATCGAGCTGGGCCGCGGCAGCTGCAGCGAGACCATCTGGACCACCGACCTGTCCCACGAGTACGTCAAGATCAACGCCGAATACCGCACCTAAGCAGCAAGCTCCAAGCGGCGTCCGTGCACCGGCATCGGCGCCCGTAGCCCGGATGCAATCCGGGAACGGTTGGCCGTCATCGCTCCGTGTGCAGCCAACCGTTCCCGCGCCTCATGGCCCCATGACGCGCGGGAATTTGCCTTTATCGGCCCGAGCTTTTACCGTCCGTTGACCCCTTTTCGTTAGCAAACCGAGGAGACCGGCATGGCCCTGCAACTGGTGATCGGCGACAAGAACTACTCCTCTTGGTCGATGCGCGCGGCGCTGGCGCTGGAACTCGCCGAGGAGCCCTACGACGAGGTGCTGGTACGGCTCTACCAGCCCGACAGTCGCGCCCAGCTGCTGGCCCATTCGCCGGCCGGCAAGGTGCCGGTGCTGCTGACCGAGGAGGGGCCGGTATGGGACTCGCTGGCCATCGCCGAGTACCTGGCCGAGCGCTTTCCCGAGGCCCATCTGTGGCCGCGCGGCGAATACGCCCGCGCCCTGGCGCGCAGCATCTGCGCGGAAATGCACAGCGGCTTCGTGGCGCTGCGCAGCCATCTGCCGATGGACCTGGCGCGCGATCAGGCGCTGCCGCAGATGCCCGATGAGGCCCAGGCCGACATCGATCGGGTTTGTGCGCTCTGGGCCGATTGCCGCGAACGCTTCGGTCAGGACGGTCCCTACCTGTTCGGCCACGCCAGCATCGCCGATGCCTTCTATGCACCCGTGGCGGCGCGCCTGCGCAGCTATCGGGTGGTATTGCCGACCGCCGCCGCCGCCTATGTCGAAACCCTTTATCGCTGGCCGGCCTTCCAGCGCTGGCAGCAGGCTGCCCTGCAGGAGCGCAAGGGGTGAAGCGCATCCATGTGGCGGTGGCGCTGATCCGCGGCGCGGATGGCCGCATCCTGATCGCCAGGCGCCCGCCGGACAAACACCAGGGCGGCCTGTGGGAGTTCCCCGGCGGCAAGGTGGAGGAGGGCGAGGCGGTGCAGCCGGCCCTGGCGCGCGAGCTGGAGGAGGAACTGGGCATCCGCCCGACGACGGCGCGGCCGCTGATCCAGATCCGCCACGACTACCCGGACAAGCAGGTGCTGCTGGATGTCTGGGAGGTCTCGGCGTTCACCGGCGCGCCCCACGGCGCCGAGGGCCAGCCGCTGGCCTGGGTCAGCGAGCGGCAGTTGCTCGAACATGAGTTTCCCGCCGCCAACCGACCCATAGTCGCGGCGGCGCGCCTGCCGGATCTCTACCTGATCACCCCCGATGGTTTGGCGCCGGACGAGCTGCTGGCTGGCGTACGCACCGCTTTGGCGGGTGGGGTACGGCTGATTCAGCTGCGCGCGCCGAACATGTTCGATGCGCAGTACCGCGACCTGGCCGGCGACGTGCTGGGGCTGTGCGCCGGCAAGGCGCAGCTGATGCTCAAGGGGCCGCTGGAGTGGCTCAGCGACTTTCCCGCCGCCGGCTGGCACCTGACCGCCGGACAGCTGCGCAAGCATGCCGCGGCGGGTCGCCCGCTTCCCGAAAGCCGCTGGCTGGCGGCCTCCTGCCACAACGCCGAGGAACTGGCGCTGGCGGCACGGATGGGGGTGGATTTCGTCACGCTGTCGCCGCTGCAGGCCACCGCCAGCCACCCCGACGCCCGGCCGCTGGGCTGGGACGCCGCCGCCGAGTTGCTGCGCGGCTTCGACCGTCCGGCCTATCTGCTCGGCGGCCTCGGCCCGGCCGATATCGAACGCGCCTGGCAGGCTGGGGCGCAGGGAGTGGCGGCTATCCGCGCGTTGTGGCCGTAGGTGTTGCGGGGCCGGTGGATGACGCTCTTTCCATCCACCGTTTACAGCACGCCCGGCAGTGGTGGATGGGTGAAGCGTCATCCACCCTACGGCTGTGGTTTCTCCGCCGCCTGCCAGAGCACTTCGTCGACGCCCTGGCGCCTGGCGATCAGGCGCGCGGCGACGAACAGCAGGTCGGAGAGGCGGTTGAGGTAGGCCAGCGCCTCGGCGCGCAGCGGCTCCGCCGCGTTGAGCTGCTGGCAACGCCGTTCGGCGCCACGGGCGACGCTGCGGCACAGATGGGCCTGGGCCACCACGCGCGAGCCGCCGGGGAGGATGAAGTTCTCCAGCGGCCCGACTTCCTCGTTCCAGCGGTCGATGGCCGCTTCCAGGCGCTGCACCTCGCCGGCTTGCAGGGCCTGGTAGTCGGGCATCGCCAACTCGCCGCCGAGGTCGAACAGGCGGTGCTGGCAGGGCGTCAGGACCGCGACGACCTCGGCCAGCCCCGGGCAGTTCGCCACGGCCTCGTGCAGTTCTGCGAGCAACAGGCCGAGCTGGCTGTTGAGCGTGTCCAGCTCGCCCATGGCTTCGATTCGCGGGTGGTCCTTGGCAACCCGGCGGCCATCGGCCAGGCCGGTCTCGCCCTGGTCGCCGGTGCGGGTGTAGATCTTGGAAAGGCGATAGCCCATGTTCAGAGTCCCGTATTGTCGGCCAGGGGCAGGCGCAGGGTGAAGCAGGTGCCCTGGCCGGGCTTGGACTGCACTTCCATCTGCCCCTTGTGGTTGTTGGTGACGATGAAATAGGACACGGCCAGGCCCAGGCCGGTGCCCTGGCCGACTTCCTTGGTGGTGAAGAAGGGCTCGAAGATGCGTTTGCGCACCGCCTCGCCCATGCCGATGCCGTTGTCCTCGACCTGCAGTTCGGCCCAATTGCCGGCCTGGCGCGTGCGCAGGGTGATGCGCCCGGGCTCGTCGCGATCGTCGCGCTGGTGGATGGCCTGCGCGGCGTTCTTCAGCAGGTTCAGCAGCACCTGTTCCAGTTCGTTGGCGGTGGCGGCCACCGGCCCGAGCCGTGGGTCGAAGTCGCGAACGATCTGCAGCGTCTTGAAATCGAAGCTGTCGGTCAGGTCGAAGTCGTTGCCGGCGATCTCTAGCGCCTGATCGATCAGCCCCGGCAAGTTGCAGGGCGCCAACTGGCGGTCGCTGCGGCGGCTGAAACTGAGCATGTGGCTGACGATCTTCGCCGCACGCTGCCCGGCCTGTTGAATACCGTCGAGCAGGCGCGGCACCTCGCGGACCTCAAGGTAGCGGTCGATGGCCTGCAGGCTCACGCCGACCTGTTCGGCCTGCTCGCGGTTCTTCTCCAGTTCCGGCGACAGGCGCCGGCGGATGTTCTGCACGTTATGCAAGATGGCGCCGAGCGGGTTGTTGATCTCGTGGGCCATGCCGGCGGCCAGGCCACCTACCGAGAGCATCTTTTCCGACTGCACCATCATCTCCTCCAGTGCCAGGCGCTGGGTGATGTCGTCGATGCGGATCACCGCGCCGCGTCCGGCGCTGCCCATCAGCGGGTAGAAGGTCAGGGCGTAGTGACGCGCCTCCTCGTCCTTGTGCCAGGTGACCCGCTCGATCTTCTCCACCTTGTGCTGTTCGGCGGTGCGCTTGAGCTGCGGCAGGAACGGCTTGAGCGGCGGGAAGGCGAGGAACACCGGCTGGTTCAGCGCCTCGTCCAGGCGGGTGCCGGAAAGCGCGCTGGCCTCCTGGTTCCACTGGGTGACGTAGAGCTGCTCGTCGAGGGCGATCAGCGCCGAGGGCATGGAGTCGATGATGCTGTTGAGGTAGTTCTGGAAGCCGGTGAGTTTCTTCTCGATCTTGCTGCGCACCTGCACTTCCAGCTCCAGCTTGCGGTTGGAGTGGCGGGTTTCCTCGGCCAGGCTCTGCGCCTGGTCGAAGGCCTGCTGGGCATCGTCGCGGGCGCGCTTGAGCTGCTGCTCGCGCGCTTCGATACGCGTCAGCATGGTGTTAAAGGCGTCGGCCAGGCTGCCGATCTCGTCCTGGTTGCCGCGGGCGGCGCGCAGGGCGTAGTTCTCCTCGCGGGTGACCTGACGCGACAGTTCCTCCAGCTTGCGGATCGGCTTGGTCACCAGGCGCCTGATCTGCCGCGCCACCACGAACCAGAGCAGCACGCTGAGCACCAGGATCGCCAGGCTGGCGCTCAGGGTGCCGGTGTAGAAGACGCCGGGCAGCTCGCTGGAGGCGACCAGCAGCAGGGCGCCCGGGCGCCCGCTGGGATGCGGCAACTCGACCAGGTGGTTGGGGCGAAAGGCGGTGTCGCGCCAGTGCTGCAGCTGGCTCAGCAGCAGCGGCAGGTCCAGCTTCTCGCCGCGCTGCAGTTGCGCCAGGCTGACGCCGTTGCTGTCGTAGATCACTGCCGCGCGCAGCGGCGCGTAGTCGTCCAGGCGCTTGAGCAGGGCCTCGGCGGAGGCCGGCGAGTGCAGCGCCTGCTTGCTCAGCGCCGGGCTGGCGATCAGCCGGCCGAGGGTGTGCAGGGCCTGCGGCGCCATGCTTTCCTGGGTGATCCAGTAGGCCGCGCTGATGAAGGCCAGGTTGGCGACCAGCAGCACCGCTGTGAGCAGCGCCAGCAGCGCGGCAAGCAGTTTGCGGCCGACCGGCAGGTTGTCGAGGCGCTGGCGCAGTCTCATGAGGCTTTCGCTGTTGCGGGTGGATGCGGCAGGTTAGCGCGGCCGGGCGGTCATTGCCACGCCGGGGCGGTTCGCGATCGGGCGACGGCGCAGGCCTTGGGGTGAAGATGCCGCAGCGCGGCTGGTTCCCGGGACGGGCGAGGGTGGACAAGGCGTCGCCCGGTTCACCCTGGGCGAGTCGTCAGTCCAGCGGCAGGCCGCGCGCGGCGAGGTGGGCGAGCAGGCGCTGCTGCAGATGTTGCAGATGCGCCAGGTGCAGGCCGTGGCGCCGCGCCGCGGCGCAGGCGTAGCCGAGCAGGTAGGCGATCTCGGTGCGCCGGCCCCGGGCCACGTCCTGGTGCATGGAAGAGTAGTTGGCCGCGGTGGCCTCGATCACCCGCTGCACTTCCTCGTGCAGCTGCTCGGCCGCCGCCGGTTGGCCGCAGCGTTGCAGCAGCTCGACGAGCTCGGCGCAGAGCGTGGCGACCTCGGCCGGATGCTCGCGCAGGCCGCCGTTGCGGCAATCATGCAGCACGCTCAGCGGGTTGATCGAGCAGTTCAGCGCCAGCTTGCGCCACAGCCGGGCGAGGATGTCCGGGCTCCACTGATGAGGGATGCCGGCGCGCTCGAGCTCGTCCAGCCAGGGCGGCGGCAGCGGGTCGGCCGGGTCGCCCAGCCAGGTATGGCCGTTGCCGGCGAACACCACCTGGAAGTCGGCCTGGCGGAACGCGCCCTCGGTGCTGGAGGCGAACAGGCAGCGTTGCCGCGGCAGGCGCTGGGCCACCGCCTCCTGGCTGCCCAGGCCGTTCTGCAGCAGCACCAGCTCGGCGCCGACGGCCAGGCGCGGCGCCAGCTGCGCGGCAGCGGCTGCGGCGTCATAGGCCTTGCAGGCCAGCAGCAGGCGGTGGATAGGTGCGTCGGCCTGCGGCAGTTCGGCGGGGATGGCGTAGCAGCGCGGTTCACCCCGTTCGATCAGGGTCAGGCCGCCGGCCGTCTGGTAGGCGGCCAGGCGTTCGGCGCTGCGCAGGATCAGCCGCACCGGCAGGCCGGCGCGGGCCAGGCGCACGGCCCACAGGCTGCCCAGGCTGCCGGCGCCGAGGACGTGCCAGGTCATGGCAGCGGCAGACGCACGGCGGCGACCCGGCCGCTGGCGTAGGACTCGTCCAGCAGGGCTTCGGCGCGGCGCAGCACCTGCTCGGGCTCGATCGGCAGGGCCTTGGCGTCGAGGCCGACCAGGCTGATGCCGGCCTTGAGGGTGATGAAACCTTCGCTGGTCTTGAACGCCTTGAGATTGAGCCCCTCGTGCAGGCGCTTGAAGCTGCTCGGCGAGCATTCGTGAAGGTCTTCGAGCAGGGTGATCAGGCCGAAGTGGTTGTCGTCCAGGCGGGTCAGCACGTCCAGCGGCCGTACCAGTTGCTGCAGGCGCCGGGCCACGCCGTGCAGCAGCTCGTCGTAGAAGCGTTCGCCATAGCGTTGATGCAGCTGCCCGGCCTGCTGCAGGCCGATCAGCAGGTAGCACAGCGCGCCGTCACGCGATTCGACCTGGCGCAGGCTGTCGGCGAGTTTCTGGCGCAGGTAGCGCGGGTTGCCCAGGCCGGTCAGCGGATCGACCAGGTTGCGTCGCTCCAGGCTGGCGATGTTCTGCGTCAGCAGGCGGTTCTCCTGCAGCAGGCGTTGCAGGGTGTTGCACAGGCGGTCGGCGGCGTAGACGCGCGGCACCAGTTGCTCGTTCATCGCCGCCTTGCTGATGAAGTCGTCGACGCCGCGGTCGAAGGCCTCGCCCAGGACGTTCTCGCCTTCCCTGCCGGTGAGCAGGATGACGTAGGTGTAGTGGTCGGCGGTCTCGTCCAGCTGGCGCACCCGCGCGGTCAGCTCCAGGCCGTCTATCTCGGGCATCAGCCAGTCGGCCAGAAGCACGCTGGCGGGGCGCTGTTCGAGCAGTTGCAGGGCCTCGGCGGCGCTGCTGGCGAAGCGCACGTCCTGATAGCCGGCCTGGCCCAGGGCGCGACCGATCATGGCGCTGGAGAACTTGGCGTCGTCCACCACCAGGATGCTGAGATGGGGGTTGGGCATGGGGCAGGCTCGCTGAGGGGACGTGGCGCCCGGTACATGGCCGGGCGGTGTTTGCTTCTGCGGATATATAATGACCGCGTCTTTTTACCGTCAAGCCAGGCGTGCTCCGTCCGTGAAGCCGGTCGCGCCGTCCATCAGGAGGATTTCTATGCCCTCGTTCGACGTGGTGTCCGAACTGGACAAGCACGAACTGACCAACGCGGTCGACAATGCCGTCAAGGAACTCGATCGCCGCTTCGACCTGCGCGGCAAGTGCAGCATCGAGAGCAAGGACAAGACCCTTACCCTGACCGCCGAGGCCGAGTTCATGCTCGAGCAGATGCTCGACATCGTGCGCAACAGCCTGATCAAGCGCAAGATCGACTGCCAGTGCATGGAGACCAAGGACGCCTATGCCTCGGGCAAGGTGATGAAGCAGGAAGTGACCTTCCGCGAAGGCATCGACAAGGAGCTGGCGAAGAAGATCGTCGCCCATATCAAGGACGCCAAGCTCAAGGTGCAGGCTGCCATCCAGGGCGAGCAGGTGCGCGTCACCGGCAAGAAGCGCGACGACCTGCAAGAGGCCATCGCCCTGCTACGCGGTCACGATTTCGGCATGCCGCTGCAGTACAACAACTTCCGCGATTGAACCTTTGCCGCGTGGCGGCGTCGCAGTCGTGATAGCAATCTGACCGCCATGGCCTGCCATGGCGGTGTCGTTTCATGCACAGGAAATTAGGAGTACCCCATGGAGATGAATGTCGACGAACTGGTGAAGATGTCCGAGGCCTGGTTGCCGGTGGCGCTGGAGTATGGCGGCAAGCTGACCCTGGCGCTGATCACCCTGCTGATCGGCTGGTGGCTGATCGGCAAGCTCACCGCCAGCGTCGGTCGCCTGCTCGAAGCGCGCAAAGTGGACCGCGCCCTGAGTAGCTTCATTTGCAGCCTGGTCAGCATCGTGCTGCGCGTGCTGCTGCTGATCAGCGTGGCGTCGATGATCGGCGTGGAGACCACTTCGTTCATCGCCATGATCGGTGCCGCCGGCCTGGCCATCGGCCTGGCGTTGCAGGGCAGCCTGGCCAACTTCGCCGGCGGGGTACTGATCATGCTGTTCCGCCCGTTCCGCGCCGGCGACTGGATCGAGGCGCAGGGCGTATCCGGTAGCGTGGACAGCATCCAGATCTTCCACACCACGCTCAAGACCGCCGACAACAAGGTGGTGATAGTGCCCAACGGCAACCTGTCCAACGGCCATATCACCAACTATTCGCGCGAGCCGCGGCGGCGCGTCGACATCAACATCGGCATCGACTACTCCAGCGACATCAAGCGCGCCCGCGAGGTGCTGCTGGACATCGCCAGGGACCCGCGCGTGCATGTCGAGCCGGAGCCGGCGGTGTTCGTCACCGGCCTGGGCGACAGCGCGGTCAACCTGTCGCTGCGCGTGTGGGTGGCGACCGGTGACTTCTGGCCGGTGACCTTCGAATTCACCGAGCTGGCCAAGGAGCGCCTGACCGAAGCCGGTATCGGCATTCCCTTCCCGCAGCGGGTGGTGCATCTGGCCAAGGCCGATTGAGGCACGTCGGATGGACAAAGCCCCGACTGATGCGTAAGGCCATTCGCTCGGACGAAAAGCCGCGCCCCTGTGCCAGGAGCGCGGTTTTTTGCTGTCCCCGTCTTACCAGCCGACGCCGAAGCCCAGGCTGTAGCGGGTCTCGTCGAGCTCGCCCTCGGCGCCGCTGACGATGTCCTTCTCCGCCTTCATGTTCAGCGAGGCCCAGTCGGTGACCTTGTAGCGCAGCCCCACCTCGGCATCCAGGGCATAATCGGCGACACCTTCGAGCGGCTTGCCCAGCTCGCCGGAGCTGAACAGCTCCAGCGCCTTGCCGATCAGATAGCGGTTGTAGTCCCACTTGAAGCTGAGCGCGTAGAAGCGGTCCTGCTCGCCATTGCTGTAGACGTAGTCGCTGCGGTTGGCCAGGGTCGCGATGGAGAAGGCGCCCAGCTCGTTGTCCCAGAACTGGTAGCCGGGGCCGGTACCCAGGGTGCGCTGGCGTTCCAGCTCCTCGATACGGTCGCGCTCGTACTCGAAGCGTCCCTGCCAGAACCACTGCTCGGTGAGGAAGCGATCGAGGGCATATTCGGCGCCCCAGTTGTCGGTGCTGACCACATCGTCCTTCAGCTCGCGGTTGTATTCGGCCTGCGCATTGTGTCGCCACAGGCCGTGACGGGCCTGGGTCTTGATGTCGACGTCGTAATCGTCGCTGTCGCCCTCGCCGCGCTTGTAGTCCAGCGCCAGGTCGATGTTGCCCTTCCAGGTGAAATCCTCCACCAGCGGCTTGGGCTTGATGATCTGGGCGATCTCGCTCAGCGCCACGGTCTTCGGCGCGTCGCCGTTGGCCAGGGTCACCTGGCCCGGTTCCGCGGCCTGCAGCGACTTGGCACGCTCGCCGTTGAAATCGTCCTGTTTGATCAGCAGCGCCTGTTCGCTCTCCAGGGTGGCGACCTTCTTCCAGTCCAGGGCGATGGTGCCGCCGTAGTCCGTCTCCAGCGCCAGCTTGGTGCCGTCATAGAACTTGATGGTGCCGGTCAGGCGGTCACCATTCTTCAGCCAGACGGTGTCGGCGGCGGCGGTGGCGCTGAGCAGGGCGACGCTCAGACTGAGCAGGGAAAGCGGAAGTGAACGCGACATATCGGTAACAACTGGGCTCTGATGGGCAAAAAAGCCGGGCATTATGCGTAAGCCCGACGCCAGAGCAAGAGCAGACCGGTCGACTGCCGAGGAGTTCAGCATTCTCCGCCGGGCGGTCGCCTACCAGCCCACCCCGACGCCAATCAGGTAGCGACGATCCGACAGCGTCTGACCGAGGCCGCGCAACTGATCGAGCTCATAGAGCAACGACAGCCGCGCCCATTGGTTGAGGCGGTAACGCAGACCGAATTCGCTGTCGAGTACGTAGTCGATCTCGTCTATATGCGGCAGCTGCAGCTCGGCGTTGGCGTAGAACTCCAGGCGCGTGCCCCACAACAGTCGCTTGTAGTCCAGCTCCAGCGAGCTGGTGGCGAAGTCCCGATCGCCGATATCGGTCTCCAGCCGCACCCGGTTGTACTGGCCGATCAGGTCGAACCGCCCCAGCTCGTCGTCCCAGAAGCGATAGCCCGGCCCGGTGCCGGCGACGCGCTGGCGCCGGATGGCCTCGAACTCGTCCTCATGCTGGTCGAGCCCGGCCCGCCAGAACCAGTGCTCGGTGAAGAAGCGGTCGAGGTCGTACTCCAGCTCCCAGTTGTCATCGACCTTCTGCCCATTCTTGGTCTCGTGTTCCAGCTCGCCGCGCAACACATGGCGCCAGCGCCCGTGCTCGACGCGGGTATTGCCCTTGAGCTTCCACTCGTCGACCTTGTTGTCGTTACGCTCCATGTCCAGCTTGGCGTCGAGGTTGCCTTCCCACACGCGATCCTCCAGCAGCGGCCGCGGCGGCACCAGGCGGGTGATCTCGGCCAGCGGCAGCACCTGGCTGCGCTCGCCCTGCATGTGCACCATACCGCTGCCGGCGGGAGCCAAGCGCTGACTGTGATCGTTGTCGAAGCCCTGGCGCCGCAACAATAGGGGCTTGTCCGAACTCAGGGTATCGATATCCTTCCAGTCGATCAGTACCTGACCGGCATACTTGGTCTTCAAGGCCAGCTTGCCACCGTCGAGCAGCAGAATTTCGCCGCTGAGGCGATCGCCGTTGTCGAGCCAGACGGTGTCCGCCCACAGCGGCGTGGCCAGGGTATAAAGGACGAGAGCGAGCAACAGGCGCGGCAGCATGATGAGGACAACCCATATGGGCAACTTGGACCCGACGCAGTCTGCATGGCCGGCCTCGCCACCGGCAAGCGTCGAAGCGCGGCGCGAGGCGCTGTACCTAGTGCTGGCGCAGGTGCCGGCGGGCAAGGTGGTCAGCTATGGCGAACTGGCCCGGCTGGCCGGCCTGGGCCGTGCCGCGCGCTGGGTCGGCCGCACCCTCGGCCAGTTGCCCGACGGCACCCGCCTGCCATGGCACCGCGTACTCGGCGCCGGCGGACGCCTGAGCCTGGCGGCCGGCACCCCGGCCGGTGACGAGCAGCGTGCCCGCCTGCGCGCCGAGGGCGTCGGTATCCTGAACGATAGGGTGGATATCCGTCGGCACGGCTGGCGTCCGACGGAGCACAACGGGTAGAGTGCGCGCATACATTCACCCCCCAGATTCAAGCCCGATGCCACGCAAATCCTGGCGAGAAGCCCTCGCCACCTACGCCAGCCCCGCCACCCTGGCGCTGCTCCTGCTCGGCTTCGCCGCCGGCCTGCCTTACATGTTGGTGTTTTCCACCCTCTCGGTGTGGCTGCGCGAGGCCGGCGTGGCGCGCGAGACGATCGGCTTCGCCAGCCTGATCGGCCTGGCCTACGCCTTCAAATGGGTATGGGCGCCGATGCTCGACCAGTGGCGCCTGCCACTGCTCGGCCGGCTGGGCCGGCGCCGTTCCTGGCTGGTACTGGCGCAGAGCCTGATCGCCATCGGTCTGCTCGGCATGGCCAGCTTCGATCCGCAGACCCAGCTCAGCTGGCTGATCGCCCTGGCGGTGCTGGTGGCCTTCGCCTCGGCCACCCAGGACATCGCGGTGGACGCCTACCGCCTGGAGATCGTCGACGACACCCGCCAGGCCGCCCTGGCCGCCGCCTACATGGCCGGCTACCGGGTCGCCGCGCTGCTCGCCACCGCCGGCGCGCTGTATTTCGCCGAGGGCTTCGGTTCCACCAGCCAGCTGTACAAGCACGGCGCCTGGGCCGGCACCTACCTGATCTTCGCCCTGCTGATGCTGCCGGGCCTGCTCACCAGCCTGTGGATGCGCGAGCCGCCGGTGCCGCTGAAGACCCAGCTGGCGGCCGCCAAGTATGGCTTCGTCCGGCAGATCCTCTCGGTGCTGGTGCTGATCGTGCTGCTGGTGTCGGTGCCGGCGATGTTCACCCAGTTCTTCCACACCGACTTTGCCAGCGTGGTGCGTGGCGAGGCCAGCCTGCTCGACCTGCTGCTGGAGGACCGCGCCTTCCTGCGCGCCCTGCTCTATACCATTCTCACCAGCCTGTGCCTGTCGGCCATGGGCCGGCGCAGCCTGGCGCCGGTGCTGACGCCGGTCAACGACTTCATCCTGCGCTACCGCTGGCAGGCCCTGCTGCTGCTCGGCCTGATCGCTACCTACCGGCTGTCCGATACCGTGATGGGGGTCATGGCCAACGTCTTCTACATCGACCAGGGCTTCAGCAAGGACCAGATCGCCAGCATCAGCAAGCTGTTCGGCCTGGCCATGACCCTGCTCGGCGCCGGCATGGGCGGCCTGCTGATCGTGCGCTTCGGCATCATGCCGATCCTGCTCATCGGCGCCTTCGCCTCGGCGGCGACCAACCTGCTGTTCATGCTGCTGGTGAGCATGGGGCCGCACCTGAACATGCTGATCGTCACCATCAGTTGCGACAACTTCAGTGCCGGCCTGGCCACCGCGGCGTTCGTCGCCTACCTGTCGAGCCTGACCAACCTGAAGTTCTCCGCCACCCAGTACGCGCTGCTCAGCTCCATCATGCTGCTGCTGCCGCGCCTGATCGGCGGCTACTCCGGGGTGATGGTGGAGAAGCTCGGCTACGCCCACTTCTTCCTCGCCACCGCCCTGCTCGGCGTGCCGACGCTCATCCTGATCGCCCTGCAATGGGGGCGCGAACGGCGCCAGCCCAACGGCGACGCCCCGGTGGCCCCAGCGGAAAAGGCCTGATTATCACGGCGAAAGCCCCGGACCTTGAGACGTTCCCGCATGACCCGCGGCGCCATGGCCCAGTCCTCGGGAGCCGGGGGCTAAGCTCTCGCCTAGCCCCATTCGCCGTGGGGCGCGGCTCCCACAATGGCAACGACGTCCTGCTTGCCGTTCACTGGCGGGCGCCGGCAAACTGGCCATGCCCGAGGCAAAGAAAAGCCCCGATCTTCGGGGCTTGTTCCTTTCAGGGCGCCGTGCGCACCGCCAGCAAAGAAGTGGCTACTGCTCGGCGGCCTGATCCAGGCCCTTGCTGCGCCAGCCGGCACCGCCGGGCAGCAGGAGGTTGAGCAGGATGGCGATGATGCCGCACAGCGAGATGCCTTTCAGGCTGACGTCGCCGGCGCCGATCACCATGCCGCCGATGCCGAACACCAGGGTCACGGCGACTATCACCAGGTTGCGCG
This sequence comes from Pseudomonas sp. SP16.1, assembly GCF_052682975.1. Classification (NCBI taxonomy): domain Bacteria; kingdom Pseudomonadati; phylum Pseudomonadota; class Gammaproteobacteria; order Pseudomonadales; family Pseudomonadaceae; genus Pseudomonas; species Pseudomonas sp. SP16.1. The sequence continues at coordinate 3,540,007 of NZ_JBQYFZ010000001.1, read as the reverse complement.
CCTCGGACAGATCGACCTGGTGGCGGATCAGGGTGTTGAGGCCGACCACCGCGATGGAGCCGAACAGCAGGCAGAGGATGCCGCCCATCACCGGCACCGGAATGCTCTGCAGCACCGCGCCGAACTTGCCGATGAAGGCCAGCACCATGGCGATCACGGCGGCCCAGAGCATCACCCTGGGGTTGAAGTTCTTGGTCAGCATCACCGCCCCGGTGACTTCCGAGTAGGTGGTATTGGGCGGGCCGCCGAGCAGGCCGGCGGCCGAGGTGGCCAGGCCGTCGCCGAGCAGGGTGCGGTGCAGGCCGGGTTGCTTCAGGTAATTCTTGCCGGTCACCGTGCCGATCGCCAGGACGTCGCCGATATGCTCGATGGCCGGCGCGATGGCCACCGGCAGGATGAACAGAATCGCCCCCCAGTGCAGCTCCGGTGCGATGAAGGCCGGCATGGCCAGCCAGGGTGCGGCGGCCACTGCGTCGAAGTTCACCACGCCGAAGAAGATGGCCAGGGCGTAGCCCACGGCGATGCCGCAGAGTATCGGCACCAGGCGGAAGATGCCGCGCCCGAGCACCGCCACCACCAGGGTGGTGAGCAGCGCCGGCAGCGAGATCATCAGCGCGGTATCGTACGGCACCAGCTGCACGCTGGCGTCGCCGGCCTTGCCCATCGCCATGTTCGCCGCTACCGGGGCCAGGCCCAGGCCGATGGCCATGATCACCGGGCCGATCACCACCGGCGGCAGCAGGCGGTCGATGAAGCCGGTACCCTTGAGCTTCACCGCGCCGGCCAGCAGCATGTAGGCGAAGCCGGCGGCGACCAGGCCGCCAAGGGTGGCGGGCAGGCCGAAGTCGGCCTTGGCCGCCATGATCGGCGCGATGAAGGCGAAGCTGGAGGCGAGGAATACCGGCACCTGGTTCTTGGTCACAAGGTGGAAGATCAGCGTGCCGAGGCCGGCGGTGAACAGCGCCACGTTGGGATCGAGGCCGGTGATCAGCGGCATCAGCACCAGCGCGCCGAAGGCCACGAAGAGCATCTGCGAGCCGGCCAGGGCCTGGCGCCAGGTGGAGTCCCGCATGGGGTCGCGCATGCTCAGGCGTCCTTCTGCTTGGTGCCGAAGATCTTGTCGCCGGCATCGCCAAGGCCGGGAATGATGTAGCCGTGCTCGTTCAGGCGCTCATCGATCGAGGCGGTGAAGATGGTCACGTCCGGGTGAGCCTTTTCGACCACGGCGATGCCTTCCGGGGCGGCGACCAGGACCATGGCGCGGATGTCCTTGCAGCCGGCCTTCTTCAGCAGGTCGATGGTGGCGACCATGGAGCCGCCGGTGGCCAGCATCGGGTCGATGATCAGCGCCAGGCGTTCGTCGATCTCCGGCGCCAGCTTCTCCAGGTAGGTATGCGCTTCGAGGGTCTGCTCGTTGCGCGCCACGCCCACGGCGCTGACCTTGGCTCCCGGGATCAGGCTGAGCACGCCGTCGAGCATGCCGATGCCGGCGCGCAGGATGGGTACCACGGTGATCTTCTTGCCGGCGATCTTCTCCACCTGCACCGTCCCCGCCCAGCCCTGGATCTCGTAGTTCTCCAGCGGCAGGTCGTTGGTCGCCTCGTAGGTCAGCAACGCGCCCACTTCCTGGGCCAGTTCGCGAAAGTTCTTGGTGCTGATATCGGCGCGGCGCATCAGGCCGATCTTGTGACGGATCAGCGGGTGGCGGATCTCGCGGATGGGCATGGGCTGGGGTCTCCGGCGGGCTCTGGGGAAATCGCGTTAGATTAAAGCATTGCTCATGCCAGGTGGTGGGGTGACTGATGGGTCACGGCGCCTCGGCCACGCTGGTCAGGCGAAGCTTGGCAACTACGGCGCGGGTCTGTACCTTTGCCCGCTTTTATTTGACGGATCGATCAGCTTTCATTGCTGCGCGCCGCTCATTTCATCCGCCCAACCGAGAGAGAAAACGCCCATGTCCGCCGATCTCGCGCACATTCGCCAAGTCATGGCGGAAGCCGACTGCCTGTTCCCCGAAGCCGAGGTGGAAGCGGCCATCGACCGCGTCGCCGCCCGGATCAACGCCGAACTGGCCGAACGCAACCCGGTGGTGTTCTGCGTGATGAACGGCGGCCTGATCTTCACCGGCAAGCTGCTGCCCAAGCTGGCCTTCCCGCTGGAGGCGTCCTACCTGCACGCCACCCGCTATCGCAACGAAACCAGCGGCGGCGAGCTGTTCTGGAAGGCCAAGCCGGAAGTCTCGTTCATCGACCGCGACGTGCTGATCATCGACGACATCCTCGACGAAGGGCATACCCTGGGCGCGATCATCGATTTCTGCCACCACGCCGGCGCCCGCGCCGTGCACACCGCGGTGCTGATCGACAAGCAGCACCAGCGCAAGGCGCGCCCGGACCTCAAGGCCGACTATGTCGGCCTGCAGTGCATCGACCGCTACATCTTCGGCTACGGCATGGACTACAAGGGCTACTGGCGCAACGCCGCCGGCATCTACGCGGTCAAGGGGCTCTAGAGGCCATTCGGCGCGGCGCCGCTAGGGACGGTGGCGCGGGCCGCGGCGGGCTAGTGCCTTTGCCGGGGCAAGGGTTGCCGCCGCGCCTCAGTAGCTGTAGCGCAACACCGCAGCCGACAGATGCCAGGTCGCCAGGCCGCCGAGCAGTGCCAGGCAGGCCGGCAGCAGCAGCCACCACAGGCGAGCCGGCAGCGCATCGAGCGCCTGTCGGCGCTGGGCCAGGGCCAGGCTCAGGCCGCAGGTGGCGCTGGCCAGCAGCGCGCCGGCGATGATGTCGCTGGGCCAGTGCACGCCGAGATAGACCCGCGACAGCGCGATCGCCAGCGCCGGCAGGCCGGCCAGCAGCATCCAGGCCAGGCGCAGGCGAGCGCCCTGGCCGCGCCCGGCCAGCACGCCGAGCACCAGGAAGAAGGCGAAGGCCGCCGAGCTGTGTCCACTGGGGAAGCTGAAGCTGGTCAGCGGGTCGCTGAGAATGTCCGGGCGGGCGCGGGCGAAGCCGTTCTTCAGGGCGCTGTTGGCCAGGGCAGTGCACAGCAGGGTGGCGCCGGCGAACAGCGCCGCTCGCCACTGGCGGGCCAGCAGCAGCAGGCCGCACAGCAGGACGGCGGCAGCCAGCTGGATGCGCAGGTCGCCGAGCCGGGTCAGCAGTACGATGGCGGTGTCCAGGCGCGCATGGCGCTGTTCCTGGACCAGGGTCATCAGGCCCTGGTCGAGCGCATCCAGATGCGGCCAGCCGAGCATCAGGGCCAGCAGCAGAACCAGGCTCAGGCCGCCGCCGAGCAGGCTGGCGTGGCGCCGTTCGGCGAGACTGGCCTGCGCGGTCAGCAGCAGGATCAGGCCGATGCCGGCCAGCAGGATCGCCGCCTCGCTCCAGAAACCCGCGGCCATCGGCAGGCGCAGCGCCGCCCCGGTGGCCCAGCCCGGCAGCAGATAGGCCACCGCCCAGCCGGCCGCCGCCAGCGCGCTGATGGCGACGAAGCGCGGCGCCGACATCCCCAGCATGCCGGCCGCCAGCGGCAGCATCGGCCGCAGCGGGCCGATGAAGCGGCCCACCAGCAGGCTGGCCACGCCATAGCGCTGGAAATACAGCTCGGCGCGCATCACCCATTCGGGATGGCGGCGCAGCAGCGGCAGACGCGGGATGTCCTGCTTGAAGCGACGTCCGAGGCCGTACGACAACAGGTCGCCGCACAGGCCGCCGGCGTAGGCCAACAGCAGGGTCTGCCACAGCGTCAGCACGCCGCTGCCGGCCAGCAGGGCGACGCTGAATAGCAGCAGCACGCCCGGCAGGAGGATGCCGACCAGCGCCAGGCATTCGAACAGGGCGATCAGGAAGACGGCCAGCCCCAGCCACTCGGGGTTGCCGCCGAGCCAGTCGGTGAGCCGTTGCAGCCAGGCGCTCACGCCGTCTCCCCGGCGCCCTGCAGCAGCCAGTAGTCGCGCCCCTCGAGCTGACCGCGGCGCAGCGGATTGCGCGTACAGTGGCGCGCATGTTCGGCCTCGACGAAGCGATACGGCAGATGGTCGTCGCGTCCCTGGGGAATCCCCAGGCGCAGGCACTGCACGATCTGCGCCGGCCGCTCGCCGAGGTCCTCGACGAACAGTCGCTGCGGATCGCAGCGGCGCGCGTCCCAGTCCGGCACTTTCAGGCCCAAGGCCTTGCACAGCAGGGTCTGCCCCGCGCACAGGCGCTGTGACGGACGCGGCGTGCCATCGCTGGCCGGATTGTTGCGCTGCATCGCCGCCAGCGAAGCCTCGCCGCTGATCGCATCGAGCCAGGGCAGGCCGGACTTGATCAGTACCGCGTTGCCCGGCCCATGGGCGCTGAAATTCAGCGAATCGCCGCCGCGCGCGTAGTACATGTAGATGTGCCCGCCGTCCGCGAACAGCGCCTTGCGCTTCTCGGTGTAGCCGAGCGAGGCATGGCTGCCCTTTTCCGCCAGGTAGTAGGCCTCGGTCTCGATGATCCGCGCGCTCAGCCAGAGCGCGCCGACGCGGTGGCGAATCACCTTGCCGAGCAGCTCGCGCGCCACCAGCTGGGCGTCGCGGTCGAAGAAGGCGTCGGGCAGCGGGCGGGCCTGCGGCCAGGGCAAACTAAGGGTGGGTTCGGCGGGCATGATCTGTTGCATGGGGGCGTACAGGCATAGTCTGGGGCGGCGAGCATAACAACAAGATCGTTAAACATGCCTGAACGTTCCCGAATCAGCAGCGCCCATATCAGCCCGTCCGCGCACTACACCGGCTACGTCTGGTACCACCACCGGCTGGCGGAGCCGGCCTTTGTCACCGGCTTCGGCCGCTTCGTGCACAAGCTGCTGTGGCCGGTGACCTGGGGCGCACGGGTCGGCTTCGGCCTGGATATCGAGGCGTTCCTGCTGCAGCGCCACCTGCAGATCGATGCGCAGCTCGCCGCGGCCGTCGAGCAGGGCGGGGTGCAACAGGTGGTGGAGATCGCCTGCGGCCTGTCGCCGCGCGGGCGGCGTTTTCGCACGCGCTATCCCCAGCTGCGCTACCTCGAGGCGGACCTGCCGGCCATGGCGGCGCGCAAGCGCCTGTTGCTGCGGGACCAGGGCTGGCTGTGCGGCGACCATCAGGTGCGCGCCGTGGATATCCTCGCCGAGCGCGGCCGCGACAGCCTGCCGGCGCTGTTCGCCGAGCTGGACCCACGGCAGCCGGTGCTGGTGATCACCGAGGGCTTGGTCAACTATTTCCCGTTGGCGGTGATCGAGGACTTCTGGCGGCGTCTGGCCGACGAGTTGCGCGGCTTCGCCGGCGGCAGCTATCTGACCGAGCTGTATCCGGATCTGCGTGAGCATCCGCGCTATCGCCAGCTGCGGTGGGGCGTCGGGTTGATCGGCTGGCTGACGCGCGGCAGCTACCCGCTGCATTACCGCGATCATGGCGAGATCGTCGCCGGCTTCCAGCGTTGCGGCTTCGACCGGGTGGAGGTCCTCGATCCCGGCGCCAATGCCCCGGGCCTCGGCTTGCCAGCGCCACGCATGCCGGGGTTGGTGCGGGTTGTCCAGGCGCAGGTCTAGTGCGCAGTCGCTCGGGGCGCCGCCGCCGAATCGCAATCCCGCGTGCGTCGAGCGACTGCGGCTCGGCAGTGCCGCAAGGGAGTGCGCGGCGAGCCCTGCAGGGCAACCGCGATCAACGTACGCGCAACTGCTCGAGCAGGGCCTCGTTGGGGTAGCCGTCCGCCGGCCAGTTCAGCTGCAGCTGCAGGGCGCGGATCGCCTTGCGGGTATTGGCGCCGATGATGCCGTCGGCCGGGCCCGGATCGAAGCCGTTCTGCGCCAGCAGCTCCTGCAGCTCGACGCGCTCGCTGCGGCCGAGCTGGCGTTCGCCGCGTGGCCAGCTGCCCTGGACCTCGGTGGGGCGCAGCAGGTTGTCGGCGAGCAGGCCGATGGCCAGGGCGTAGGCGGTGGAGTTGTTGTACTTGAGGATGCTGCGGAAGTTGTCCAGCAGCAAGAAGGCCGGGCCGCGATGGCCGGCGGGCAGCGACAGGTTGGCGCGGGCGCTGGCCGCGACACCGCTCGGCAGCAGCGGACGCACGCCGAGCTCGGCCCACTCGGCCAGGCTGCGGCGTTGCTCCGGGTCGGCCAGGGCGTAGTCGAAGCCGGCCGGCAGGCGCACCTCGAACCCCCAGGGCTGACCCGGCTGCCAGCCGGAGGCTTGCAGATAGTGAGCCGCGGAGGCCAGGGCGTCGGTCGAAGAACCCCACAGGTCGCGTCGCCCATCGCCGTCGAAATCCACGGCGTGCTGGTTGTAGGTGGTGGGCATGAACTGGGTCTGGCCCATGGCGCCGGCCCAGGAGCCGAGCATGCGGTCGCTGCCGATGTCGCCGTTCTGCAGGATCTGTAGCGCAGCCAGCAGTTGACCGCGCCAGAAGCCCTGGCGCCGGCCGTCGTAGGCCAGGGTGGCGAGCGAGCGGATCACGCTGTGGCTGCCGATATTGCTGCCGAAATTGCTTTCCAGGCCCCAGATCGCCACCAGCACCCGGCCTTCCACGCCGTATTGCTGTTCGATGCGCTTGAGCACCGCGTGGTGCTGGGCGAGCAGTACGCGGCCGCGGCCGATGCGGCTGGCCGATACCGCGCCGTCCAGGTATTCCCAGACCGGCCGGGTGAATTCCGGCTGGCTGCTGTCGGCCTTGATCACCGCCGGGTCCGGGGTGATGCCGGCGAACACACGGTCGAACAGCGCACCGTCGATGCCGGCGGCCAGGGCCTCGCTGCGCAGGCCCTGGCGCCACTCGGCGAAGCTGGGCGCCGGGGCGTCGGCCGGCTCGATCAGGGGCTGGCTCAGCGCGGCGCCGCTGCTGGGCGCCGGCAGGTTCTCGGCCGGGGCCTGGGCGCAGGCGGTCAGCAGGAGCAGGGGAAGCAGATGGGCGGCGGTAGCCAGGGTACGGCGCGGGAAATGGAGCGGCATGTCTATCTCGGAGCGTTTTGCAAGCGGCTACCTTAGCATGCCGGCGCCGAAAACAGGGCCACCGGCGCATTTCCACGACCCATAAAGCAAGAAGCCTCCCAATTGTGGGAGGCTTCGCGGCGGTAGCTGCCTTTGCCTTTCAGTGGCCGCTCCTGGCGGGCGCGGAACAGCGGCTGGGCGACGATGGATTTGGCCTTGTTGGGCCGCTTTGCGGCTTTCTTGCTCATGACGGTTCCTCTGCAGGTCTGCGTGGATGCAGGCGCGGCGAATTATGTGCCTCTGTACAGGAAATGTGTAGGGTGCGCTGTGCGCACCATCCCTTTGCGCAAGCCGGGGCCGGGCGTCCCGCGATGTTCCTGCGTTCACTAGCCGAGACGCAGACGCTGGCCGGCCAGCTCGTAGGGTGGGCTTTAGCCCACCAGCGGTGGTCGGCGTGGGCTGAAGCGGATCGCCGTCCGGCCCACCCTAGAAGGAAGCAGACCAGCAGGAATTACAGGCGCAGGCGCTGGCCGGCCAGTTGCAGGGTCAGCAGGGCGAGATTGCTCCAGGGATCGCCGGCGGCCTGGCCCTTGATCTGCGCGTCGATCTCCTGCGCCTGCTGCAACAGCTGGCCCCAGCGCTTGCTGCTGTGACGCTGCAGGGCCTTGGACAGCAGCGGGCGGCGCTTGTCCCACACCGGCGGGCGGGCGCTGGCGAAGGCCTTGTCCAGCGCAATGCCCTGGTTCTGCTGGTGGGCGATACCGGCCAGCAGGCGAATCTCGCGGGCCAGCGCCCAGAGGATCACCGGGGTTTCCACGCCCTCGCCACGCAGGCCTTCGAGCATGCGCAGGGCATGCGCGGCATCGCCGCCGAGGGCGCAGTCGATCAGGCCGAAGACGTCGAAGCGCGCGCTGTCGGCCACTGCCGCCTGCACGGTTTCGGCGTCGACCTGGTTGCCTTCGGCGAGCAGCTTGAGTTTCTCCACTTCCTGGGCCGCGGCCAGCAGGTTGCCTTCCACCCGGGCGGCGATCATTTCCACCGCATCGGCGCTGGCGCTCAGGCCGGCCTGGGCCAGGCGCTGGCGAATCCACTGCGGCAGCTGGTGGGCATCGACCGGCCAGATCTGGATGAACTGGCAAGCCTGGCCGTCGATCAGGGCCTTGGCCCATTTGGATTTCTGCGTGCTGCCGTCGAGCTTGGGCAGGCTCAGCAGCAGCACGGTGTCCTCCGGCGGCCGGGCGAGGTATTCGAGCAGGGCGCTGGCGCCCTTGTCGCCCGGCTTGCCGGAGGGCAGGCGCAGTTCCAGCAGGCGCTTCTCGGCGAACAGCGAGAGGCTGGCGCCGGCCAGCAGCAGGTTGCCCCAGTCGAAGTTGGCCTCGGCGTTGAACACCTGGCGTTCGCCGAAACCCTGTTGGCGACAGGTGCTGCGGATGGCGTCGGCGGCCTCCTGGCACAGCAGCGGCTCGTCGCCGCTGATCGCATATACAGGCGCGAGCGAGCCCTGCAGGTGTTTGCCGAGTTGGGCGGGGGCAAGCTTCATCGAGGTGATGTCATCGGAGGCGGCGGCGTCGGGCCGCTGCTGCGGCCCGTGAGCCTTACTGGATCGGCAGTTCGATCGGCGACTGCTGCGGCGCGACCTGGCTCTCGCGAGCGTGGCGCGCGGCCTCCAGCGCTTCGGCCTCGGCGCGGGCGCGGGCCTCGGCGGTCTGTTGCAGCTGGTCGAGCTGGGCCGGGGTGATCTGCTGCAGGCTCTGCGCCAGCTGCTGGATCAGTTCGCGGCGCAGCTCGTCGCGCAGCTGGGCGGCTTGCTGGTCGGAGCCGGCCAGGTTGTTGTCGTCCTGCTGGTAGTAGTTCTGCACTTCCAGCTTGTTGCTGGTCAGCAGCAGATTCTGCGCACCGCGGATCTCGTACTCCAGGCCCATGGTCAGCTCGTACTCGGCGGTGCGGGCGCCGCTGGAGTAGCTGGCGCTGCGACGGTTCTCGGTCTCGTTGCTCAGCACCAGCTGGTAGGGTGCGCCGGCATGGACCCGAACCTCGTTGTCCTCCAGCACGTCGCGCAGCTCCTTCACGGTCTCGCCATAGGCATTGCGTGCGCTGACGTTGAGCTCCTTGAGGGCGAACTGCACGTCGCCGGTGCCACGCAGCTGGAAGCCACAGGCGCTGAGCAGTGCGGCCAGGCCGACGATCAGCAGATTCCGTTTCATCATTATCAAATCCCCTTGGCGGATCCCGGCGCCGTGCGGCAATGGCGCCGAGCTTAATCAGTTGGCGACTATGTTGACCAGCTTGCCCGGCACCACGATGACCTTGCGGATTGCCAGGCCTTCGGTGAAGCGCAGCACGTTGTCGTTGCCACGGGCGGCGGCTTCCACCTCTTCGCGGGAGGCCGATGCCGGCACTTCGATCTGCCCGCGCAGCTTGCCGTTGACCTGCACCACCAGGGTCAGGCTGTCCTGCACCAGGGCGGACTCATCGACCTGCGGCCACTGCGCGTCGATCACCGCATCGGCATGGCCCAGGCGCTGCCACAGCTCATGGCTGATGTGCGGGGTGATCGGTGCCAGCAGCAGGACGACGGTCTGCAGGCCTTCGTGCAGCAGCGCGCGATCCTGTTCGTTCGCCGTGGCGGCTTTTTCCAGCACGTTCATCAGGGTCATCACCTGGGCGACGGCGGTGTTGAACTTGTGGTGCTGGCCGATATCGTTGCTGGCCTGCTTGATCGCCAGGTGGATGGCGCGGCGTACCGCCTTCTGCTCGTCGCTCAGGGCGGCGATATCCAGCTTGCCCGGCAGCCCGGCGCTGACGTGGGTATGGGCCAGGCGCCAGACGCGACGCAGGAAGCGGTTGGCGCCCTCGATACCGGAGTCGGACCATTCGCAGCTCATGTCGGGCGGCGAGGCGAACATCATGAACAGGCGGCAGGTATCGGCGCCGTAGGCATCGATCATCGCCTGCGGGTCGACGCCGTTGTTCTTCGACTTGGACATCTTCTCGGTGCCGCCGATTTCCACCGGCAGGCCGTCGCTCGCAAGCTTGGCGCCGATGACCTTGGCCTTGGCGTCACGCTCCACGATCACGTCGGCCGGGTTGAACCAGTCCTTGCCGCCGTTTTCCAGGGTGCGGTAGTAGGTCTCGGCGACCACCATGCCCTGGGTCAGCAGGTTCTTGAACGGCTCGTTGGAGCTGACCAGGCCTTCATCGCGCATCAGCTTGTGGAAGAAGCGCGCGTACAGCAGGTGCAGGATGGCGTGTTCGATGCCGCCGATGTACTGGTCCACCGGCAGCCAGTGGTTGGCGGCCTGCGGGTCGACCATGCCGCCGGTATAGCTCGGCGAGGCGTAACGCGCGTAGTACCAGGAACTTTCCACGAAGGTGTCCATAGTGTCGGTTTCGCGCTTGGCATCGGCACCGCACTTCGGGCACTTGCACTGGTAGAACTCGGGCATTTTGGCCAACGGCGAGCCTGCGCCGTCCGGCACCACGTCCTCGGGCAGCACCACCGGCAGCTGGTCTTCCGGCACCGGCACGTCGCCGCAGGCGTCGCAGTGGATGATCGGGATCGGGCAGCCCCAGTAGCGCTGGCGGCTGATGCCCCAGTCGCGCAGGCGGAACTGGGTCTTGCGCGCGCCGTGCTCGCTGGCTTCCAGGTCGGCGACTATGGCGTCGAAGGCGGCACCGAAGTCCAGGCCGTCATACTTGCCGGAATTGATGGTGGTCAGGCCAGCCTTGTCGCCGTACCAGTCCTGCCACTCGCGGGTATTGAATTCCTTGCCCTCGCCGGCATACACCTGCTTGATCGGCAGGTCGTACTTGCCCGCGAATTCGAAGTCGCGCTCGTCATGCGCCGGCACGGCCATCACCGCGCCCTCGCCATAGCCCCACAGCACGTAGTTGGCGACGAATACCGGCAGCTTGTCGCCGGTCAGTGGATGAATGACGAACTGGCCGGTGGCCAGGCCTTTCTTCTCCATGGTGGCCATATCGGCTTCCGCAACCGATCCTGCCTTGCACTCGGCGATAAAGGCAGCGATGGCCGGGTTGCCCTCGGCGGCGCGCTGGGCCAGCGGATGCTCGGCGGCCACGGCGACGTAGGTGGCGCCCATCAGGGTGTCGGGGCGGGTCGAGTAGACCTTCAATTGGCCGTCGATGCCGATGCTGGCGACGTCGTAGTCGAAGACGATGTCGGCACCGAAGCTCTTGCCGATCCAGTTGCGCTGCATGGTCTTGACCTGCTCGGGCCAGCCATCCAGCTCATCCAGGCTGCTCAGCAGCTCTTCGGCGTAGGCGGTGATCTTGAAGTAGTACATCGGGATTTCGCGCTTCTCGATCAGCGCGCCCGAACGCCAGCCGCGGCCGTCGATCACCTGCTCGTTGGCCAGCACGGTCTGGTCCACCGGGTCCCAGTTGACGGTGCCGTTCTTGCGGTAGATCACGCCCTTCTCGAACAGGCGGGTGAACAGCCACTGCTCCCAGCGGTAGTAGTCCGGCTTGCAGGTGGTGACTTCGCGCGTCCAGTCTATGGCCAGGCCCAGCGACTTGAGCTGGGACTTCATGTAGGCGATGTTCTCGTAGGTCCACTTCGCCGGCGCCACCTGGTTCTTCATCGCGGCGTTCTCCGCCGGCATGCCGAAGGCGTCCCAGCCCATCGGCTGCAGCACGTTCTTGCCCTGCATGCGCTGGTAGCGGGCGATCACGTCGCCGATGGTGTAGTTGCGCACGTGGCCCATGTGCAGCTTGCCGCTGGGATAGGGGAACATCGACAGGCAGTAGAAGGTGTCCTTGCCCGGCTGTTCGCTCACGACAAAGGATTTCTGCGCATCCCAATGGGACTGCGCGGCGGCTTCGATTTCACGGGGCGAATACTGTTCGTGCATGGCTCTGGCGCTGAAGGAATGGGGCTTGCGGAAAACGCCGTAGCATACATGAGCGCCGTCTATCGAGGGAAACCCAGATTGCACGGCCAGCGCCGTTTGTCGCGGCGTCCGGCTGCCCGCGGACCCTTCGCTAAGCTTTGTTTATGGGCCGTGGGTTGCGGGCCTGGCGAGGTGCTGGATGGGTGAAGTGCGGCAAGTGGAGCGAGGCGGTGATCTTTACGAGAGGCTGTTGCAGCGTCTCGCCCTGGCGCTGGACGAGGCCGAGACCGCGAGTCGGCTGCATGCCGAGCCGCTGCGCGAGCTGGAGTTGAACGGCCTGAGCCCTGCCGAGCTGGAGTTGATCCGCGCCTACCTCAATCGCGACCTGCACTGGCTGCGCGGCTGGCATGCCGCCGCCGAGGAACTGGCGTTGATCCAGCGCCAGCCGCAGCGCGTCGGCAAGAGCAGCCACCATCGCCCCTTGAGCAAGACCAAACCGCTGCTCAAGCGCCGTCAGGCGTTGTGCTGCGCGCTGTGCGGCGCGCCGGTCAGCTGGCAGCGTGGCCAGGACGCCCAGGCTTGCCAGGCCTGCGGCTCGAAGCTGTTCCGCAGCGGCAATCCTCGCTAGGCTTGGGCGCCCTGGAGGTGCCCATGCCGATTCGCTACATCCTCAAACAACTGTTGATGCCGCCAGGCCTGCTGCTGCTGTTGCTCCTGCTGGCCTGGTGGGCTCGTCGCCGTTTTCCCCGGTTGGCCCTGGCCGGCTTCGCGCTGGGCTTGGGCGGCCTATGGCTGATGAGCCTGCCGGTGCTGGTGGAGTGGAGCGCCCGGCAGCTGGAGCGCGAGCCTGCGCTGGCCGAGGCGCAGTGGGCGGGCCTGGCTTGGCGAGCCGATGCCATCGTCATTCTGGGGGCGGGGCGCGAACAAGGCGACCCCGGTTGGGGCGGGGTCGATCAGCCCGGCCTGATGGCGCTGGAACGGCTGCGCTATGCCGCACGGTTGGCGCGCGCCTCCGGGCTGCCGCTGGCCGCGACCGGTGGCCTGCACTACGGCCAGCCGCCCAGCGAGGCGGCGCTGATGGCGGATGCGATGAAGCGCGACTATGGCCTGGCAATCCGCTGGCTGGAGGAGGAGAGCCGCACCACCTGGGAGAACGCCCGGTTGAGTGCCCGGATGTTGCAGGCGCAGGGTGTTCGTCGAGTGGTGCTGGTGACCCAGGCCTGGCATATGCCGAGGGCGCGTTGGTGTTTCGAGCAGGCCGGCTTCGAGGTGATCACGGCGCCCATGGGTTTTCTCAGCCAGGGCTACGACCGCCCGCTGGGTGGCTGGCTGCCAGAGGCCAGGGCCATCTGGCAGAACAGCCAGCTGTTCAATGAGGCGCTGGGGTTGCTGCTCTATCCCCTGGCCTATGCACCTGATTCGTAAGCGCTGCAGGTGGGCCTAGGGCCTACTCGGCAGCGCAGCGATCGGTGCCCCGTGCTCTGAGCTCCCGCCCTGCTCCCTGGCGGCGTACTGCTTCGCGAGTTCGCCTGGGGCGCTCTACAGCGTTTTGGCCATGCGGCTGGCCAGCAGCGCCCAGCCCAGTAGCAGGGCGCAGAGGATGGCCAGCGGCCAGATGCGCCATTGCAGGTAGGGGGTCAACCCGGCCATCGGCAGCACTTCGCCGTAAAGCACGCCCTGCTCGAACTGCGGCAGTTCGAAAACGATGCGACCCTGCGCGTCGATCACCACGGTCATGCCGTTGTTGGTGGCGCGGATCATCCAGCGTCCGGCCTCCAGCGCGCGCATCTGCGCCATCTGCAGGTGCTGCAGCGGGCCGATGGAGGTGCCGAACCAGGCGTCGTTGCTCACCGTCAGCAGGATGTCGCTATCGGCCGCCAGCGCCGCGGCGAACTCCGGATAGACCACCTCGTAGCAGATGAACGGCGCCACGCGGTAGCCCTTGGCCTGTAGCGGCGGTTGTTCGGCCGGGCCGCGGGCGAAGTCGGACATGGGCAGGTCGAAGAAGGCGATCAGCCCGCGCAACACTTCCTGCAGCGGCACGTACTCGCCGAAGGGCACCAGCTTCTGCTTGAGGTAGGTGCCCTGACCCTCGCCGAAACTGGTGATGGCGTTGTAGTAACGCAGCTCGCCGCGTTCGTTGGACTGGCGCACCGGCACGCCGGTGATCAGCGCAGTCTGACGGTCGCGGGCGAAACGGTCCATCACGCCGATATAGCCCTGCGCCAGGTCCTTGAGTACCGGGATCGCCGTTTCGGGCCAGACCAGCAGGTCGACCCGCTCGGCGCTGAAGCTGAGGTCGCGGTACAGCGCGAGCTGGGCGTTGAGCTGGGCCGGATCCCACTTCAGGTTCTGCTCGACGTTACCCTGCACCAGAGCCACCGTCAGGCTGTTGCCGGCAGGACGAGTCCAGGGATGGTCCTGATAGCTCAGGCCGGCGACCCAGGGCGCCAGCAGCAAGACCAGGCCGGCGGCGAGAAAGACCTTACGCGCCCGCAGTCGCGCCAGGTTGACCAACAGCACGGCGGACAACGCCAGGCTGAAGGAAATCAACCAGACCCCGCCGAGCGGCGCCAGGCCGGCCAGCGGCCCGTCCAGTTGGCTGTAGCCGGCATACAGCCAGGGGAAGCCGGTGAGGAACCAGCCGCGGAACACTTCCTGGGCCAGCCACAGCGCGGCGAAGGCCAGGGCGTCGGCCAGCGGCGCTTCGCTGCGGCGCAGCCAGCGCGTCCAGAGCACCGCCATCAGGGCGAAGAACAGGCCGAGGCCGGCGACGAAACCCAGGGTGAGGAAGCCGGCGAGTGCCGGCGAGGCCGCGCCATAGTCATGAATGCTGACGTAGACCCAGCTGGTGCCGGCGGCGAACAGGCCGAAACCGTAACACCAGCCGCGCAGCGCCGCCTGGCCCGGGCGCAGCTCACGCAGGCCGAGGTAGAACAGGGCGATGGACAGCACCGCCAGCGGCCAGAGATCGAAGGGCGCGAGGGCCAGCGGTGTCAGTGCCCCGGCGGTCAGAGCAATCAGATGGCCAGTCCAGCCGGCTCGGGTTATCCAGTGCATCGCGTGCAGGTCCTTGGATTCAGGTGGCCAGGATAGAGGGAATGCGAGGGTATAGGTAGGAGCCAGCTTGCTGGCGATCAATTCGCCAGAATCGCCAGCAAGCTGGCTCCTTCGGGGTGCTGGTGGATCTAGCGACTGACCGGGGTCAGGCGCAGCAGGTGGATGCGGCGGCTGTCGGCGTTGAGCACGCGGAAGCGGAATTCGCCGATCTCGGTGACTTCGTTGCGCTTGGGCAGGTGGCCGAAGGCGTTCATCACCAGGCCGCCGACGGTGTCGTACTCGTCATCGGAGAACTCGCTGTCGAAGGTCTCGTTGAAGCTGTCGATGGGGGTCAGCGCCTTGATCAGGAAGTCGCCGGACGGCAGCGGCTTGATGTAGCCGTCTTCCTCGACATCGTGTTCGTCCTCGATGTCGCCGACGATCTGCTCGAGCACGTCCTCGATGGTCACCAGGCCAGCGACGCCGCCGTACTCGTCGATGACCACGGCCATGTGGTTGTGGTTGGCGCGGAACTCGCGCAGCAATACGTTGAGGCGCTTGGACTCGGGCACGAAGGTGGCCGGGCGCAGCAGGTCCTTGATATTGAAGCTGGGCTGCTCGCCCGAGAGGATCAGCGGCAGCAGGTCCTTGGCCAGGAGAATGCCGATCACGTCGTCGAGGCTCTCGCCGATCACCGGGTAGCGCGAGTGGGCGGCGTCGATGATGGCGGGCAGGAACTCCCGGGGGCTCTGGCTGGCGCGGATGCTGATCATCTGCGAGCGCGGCACCATGATGTCGCGCACCTGCAGGTCGGCGACCTGGATGGCACCCTCGACGATGGCCAGCGCCTCGCTGTCGAGCAGCTTGTTCTGGTGGGCATCGCGCAGGACTTCCAGCAGTTCCTGGCGGTTTCTCGGCTCATGAGCAAAAGCCTGGGTCAGCTTGTTCAACCAGGACTTCTGCTCGTTGCTCGATCGGTCTTCGCTCATGGCGTTTTACTCGGGGGTCCTTGTCAGGAGAATCATTCGTCGCCGGCATAAGGGTCGGGATGACCCAGTTCGGCGAGCAATTGTCGTTCCAGCTCTTCCATCTCGAGGGCTTCATCTTCCTCGATATGGTCGTAGCCGAGCAGGTGCAGGCAGCCGTGGATCACCAGGTGGGCCCAGTGCGCCTCGAGGGTCTTGCCCTGCTCGCGCGCTTCGCGCTCGAGCACCGGCACGCAGATCACCAGATCGCCCAGCAGCGGGATATCGAGAATTCCATCGGGAATTTCGGCAGGGAAGGACAGTACGTTGGTGGCGTAGTCCTTGTGCCGCCAGGTGCGGTTCAGCTCGCGGCCCTCGGCCTCGTCGACCAGGCGAATGGTCAGCTCGGAATCGGCCGTGCGCTGGCGCAGGGCCAGTTCGCACCACTGGCGCAGCTGCGCTTCGTCGGGGTGCTGGCCGTCACTGGCCAGTTGCAGGTCCAGTTCAAGCATTGCCGTCCTCGACCTTGCCATGCAGGCGGTTGTCGTGGCGCTCGTAGGCTTCGACGATGCGCTGCACCAGCGGATGGCGCACCACGTCCTTGGGCTTGAAGTGGGTGAAGCTGATACCGGGCACGTCGCGCAGTACGTCGATCACGTGGGTCAGGCCGCTCTTGGTGCCGCGCGGCAGGTCGACCTGGGTGATGTCGCCGGTAATGACGGCCGTCGAGCCGAAGCCGATACGGGTGAGGAACATCTTCATCTGCTCGACCGTGGTGTTCTGGCTCTCGTCGAGGATGATGAAGCTGTTGTTCAGCGTTCTGCCGCGCATGTAGGCCAGTGGCGCGACCTCGATCACCTGTTTCTCGATCAGCTTGGCCACGTGGTCGAAGCCGAGCATCTCGTACAGCGCGTCGTACAGCGGGCGCAGGTAGGGGTCGATCTTCTGCGCCAGGTCGCCGGGCAGGAAGCCGAGTTTCTCGCCGGCTTCCACCGCCGGGCGCACCAGCAGGATGCGCCGCACCTGTTCGCGTTCCAGCGCGTCCACCGCACAGGCCACCGCCAGGTAGGTCTTGCCGGTGCCGGCCGGGCCGATGCCGAAGTTGATGTCGTTGTCGAGGATCGCCTTGACGTAGCGCTGCTGGTTGGCGCCGCGCGGTTTGATCGCGCCCTTGCGCGTGCGCAGGCTGACCTGTGGCGCGCTGCTCGGGTTGACCAGTTCTTCGACGCCGGACTCCTGCAGGTAGAGATGCACCAGATCCGGCGACAGCTCGGTGGCCTTGGTCTCGCGGTACAGCTTGCGCAGCAGCGATTCGGCGGCGGCAGCCTTGTCGGCGGCGCCGATCAGCTCGAACTGGTTGCCGCGGTTGCGGATTTCCAGGCCGAGGCGTTCTTCGATCAGGCGCAGGTGCTCGTCGAACTGGCCGCAGAGATTGGCGAAACGGCGTGCCTCGAAGGGCTCGAGGACGAAACGATGAGGTTCTAGGGGAGCGTTCAAGATGTTGTAGTGGCCGTCACTTGGCTGGGGAGATGAGCGGAGCATAACGCCGGCCGCCCGCGACGCAAAGCGCGGGCGGCGCAGGCTTCAGTGCAGTGCGTCGGGACCGACCAGGGTGCCGCGCAGGGAGTGGGGCAGGGCGTCGTCGATATGCACGTCGACGAACTGGCCGATCAGCCGCGGATTATCGCAACGGAAGTTGACGATGCGGTTCTGCTCGGTGCGGCCCTGGAGCATGCCCGGGTCCTTCTTCGAGTAGTCGCTGACCAGGATGCGCTGCACGCTGCCGACCATGCGCCGGCTGTTCTCGAAGCCGTATTGGTTGATGCGGTGCTGGAGGATGGCCAAGCGCTGTTTCTTCACCTCGTCCGGGGTTTCATCGGCCAGGTCGGCCGCCGGCGTACCGGGGCGCGCGCTATAGATGAAGGAGAAGGAGAAGTCGAAGCCGACGTCGTCGATCAGCTTCAGGGTCTGCTCGAAGTCTTTTTCCGTTTCCCCTGGGAAGCCGACGATAAAGTCCGAGCTGATCAGGATGTCCGGCACCGCGGCGCGCAGCTTGCGGATGCGCGACTTGTACTCCAGCGCGGTGTGGTTGCGCTTCATCGCCGCGAGGATGCGGTCGGAGCCGGACTGCACCGGCAGGTGCAGGTACTTCACCAGCTGCGGGATCTCGGCGTGGGCGTTGATGATCGCGTCGGAGAATTCCAGCGGGTGGCTGGTGGTGTAGCGGATGCGCTCGATGCCATCCAGGGCTGCCACCGCGTGCAGCAGCTCGGCGAAATCGACGGTGCGGCCGTCCGGCGCCGGGCCGCGGTAGCCGTTGACGTTCTGCCCGAGCAGGGTGACTTCCTTGACGCCCTTGTCGGTGAGCTGGGTGATCTCCAGCAGCACGTCGGCCAGGGGGCGGCTGACTTCCTCGCCGCGGGTGTAGGGCACCACGCAGAAGGTGCAGTACTTGCTGCAGCCTTCCATTACCGAGACGAAGGCGCTGGGGCCGTCGACGCGCGGCTCGGGCAGGCGGTCGAACTTCTCGATCTCGGGGAAGCTGATGTCGACCTGGGCGGTCTTGGTCACCCGTGCGGCGTCGATCATTTCCGGCAGGCGGTGCAGGGTCTGCGGGCCGAACACCACGTCGACATAGGGCGCGCGGTCGCGGATCGCCGCGCCTTCCTGGCTCGCCACGCAGCCGCCGACGCCGATCACCAGATCCGGGTTGGCCTGCTTGAGCTCGCGCCAGCGGCCGAGCTGGGAGAACACCTTGTCCTGCGCCTTCTCGCGGATCGAGCAGGTATTGAGCAGGATCACGTCGGCTTCTTCCGGCTTTTCCGTGACTTCCAGGGCCTGATGCTCGCCCAGCAGGTCGACCATGCGCGAGCTGTCGTACTCGTTCATCTGGCAGCCGTGGGTTTCGATATAGAGCTTCTTGGTCATGGCACTGTCTGGGCTGGTTAAAAAATGACCGCGCATTATATGCCCGCGCCGGTGCGGGTGCCACAGGCAGGGAGGCGGATGAGGCGCTTTGCACCACCGCCTGGCCGATTGGCGACTGCGCGCGGTGCGGGACGAGGCGTGGCGGTCGCCTGCCTGTGCTATGATTCGCGCCCTCTTTTTTGCAGTTTCCGTCGTTACCCATGAGCAAGCGCGAACCCATCTACAAGGTGATCTTCCTCAACCAGGGCCAGGTGTACGAGATGTACGCCAAGCAGATCTATCAAAGCGATCTGTGGGGCTTCCTGGAAGTGGAGGAATTCGTCTTCGGCGAGCGCAGCCAGCTGGTGGTCGATCCCAGCGAGGAGAAGCTCAAGGCCCAGTTCGACGGTGTGGTGCGCAGTTTCGTGCCGATGCACGCGATCATCCGTATCGACGAGGTGGAGCGCCTGGGCACGCCGAAGATCAGCGAGGCCAAGGGTAGCGGCAACGTGATGCCCTTTCCCATGCCGATGCCGGACAAATAATCCGTAGGAGTCGCGCCCCGCGGCGAATAGTTGGAGTTTGCAGAAGCTTTCGCCCCGAGGCGGGGCTCCTACGCCAGGTAGGGTGGGCTTCAGCCCACCAGCGGTATCGCGATGCCACCTGGTGGGCTGAAGCGGATCGCCGCCCGGCCCACCCTGCGACCCTACAGGGTCAGGGCAGCGGCGCGAACGGCGAGCGGCCTTCGGCGGCCTGCAGCTCCAGCAGATAGTTGCGGAAGATCTGTCCCAGCACCTGGCTGGCGATCTCCAGTTCGTCGCGGCGCATCTGCTGCGCCACCAGATCGGCGGTGTCCATGGCCTCGTCCGAGCCGTTGACCGCAGCCATCTTCAACACGATATAGGCCTGCACGTTGTTCGCCGGCACCCCTTCGCCGCGAAAGAACATGGTGCCCAGGCGCAGTTGCGCCTGGGCGTGGCCCTGCAGCGAGGCGCGCTCGAACCAGGTCAGCGCCTGCTTGAGGTCGCGCGGGGCGCGTTTGCCGTCGTAATGGTACTCGCCCAGTTCGTAGCTGGCCTGGACGTTGCCGCTGCGAGCCATCTCCTGGCAGCTGGCCAGGGCCTCGGGCAGGTCTTCGGGGGGAATGTTGAGGGCGCAGCTGCCGGTAGCGGGGATCAGCAGGGAGTTACCGCCGGCGAGCACGGGCAGCGGGAGCAATAGCAACAGGCAGCCCAGGGTCAGGCCGCGGCCGGTGCGGTTCATCTGGATAACGGGGCCTCAGCGGTTCGGGGCAAGTGGCGTGCCCAGCCGGCGCATTATGGAATAAACCGCGCGCTTCTTACAAAGCCTTTGCCGGCCGATACGCACTCCCCGGCAGGTTCAGCAGCAGCCAGGCCAGCAGCGGGTAGGCGGCAATGAGCAGGCCATGGAACAGGTCGATGCGCCGCAGTGGGCCGGCCACGCCTTCGCTGCCCGCCAGGCCGGCCAGCAGAAACAGCGCCACTACCGCCGCGGCGACCAATGGCGGCGTGCGGCGTGGCCACTGCACGGCGCCGGTATAAAGAATCAGCGCAAGGCTGGCGAGATGCAGCGCCAGGCGATAGTCCTCCAGGTAGCCCATCTGGCGAAACAGCTCGAAGAAGGCGCACAGGCCGAGGACGACGCGTCCCCAGTTCGGCCGGCTCCAGGTCCAGCCGCGGCCCAGCGCCAGGGCGGCAGCGCCGAGCAGGGGCAGGCCGAGGAAGCTGCTGGCCTGGGAGAGCCACAGATGCGCGCCCTGCCAGCTCGGATCGAAACCGTAGCGCACCGCGCCGATGCCGGCTGCCGCCGCAGGCAGCAGGAAGCCGAGCTGGGCGCAGAACAATGCCGGCTGATCGCCCTCGCCGTGGCGGCCGCGTGCGCGGCCGACGAACCAGGCGCAGGCAACGCAAGCGACGGCCAGCAGGGCGTCGCCGAGGGCCGTGCCGTACTGCATCAGGCTTTTTTCAGCTCGGCGAAGGCGCGCTCGGCGGCGTCCAGGGTCAGCTGCAGTTCGGCCTCGCCATGGGCGATCGAGGTGAAGCCGGCCTCATAGGCGCTCGGAGCCAGGTACACGCCGGCGTCCAACATCAGGTGGAAGAAGCGCTTGAAGCGCTCGACGTCGCTGGCCATCACGTCGGCGAAGGTGAGGATATCGTCGGCGCCGCTGAAGTACAGGCCGAACATGGCGCCGGCCTGGGTGGTGACGAAGGGGATGCCGGCGGCATCGGCGCGGTCCTGCAGGCCCTGCAGCATGCGGCTGGTGTAGTCCGACAGCTCGGCATGGAAGCCCGGTCGGCTGATCAGCTTCAGCGTGGTCAGGCCGGCGGCCATGGCCAGCGGATTGCCCGACAGGGTGCCGGCCTGGTAGACCGGGCCGAGCGGGGCGATGCGTTCCATGATCGCGCGCTTGCCACCGAAGCAGCCCACCGGCATGCCGCCGCCGATGATCTTGCCGAAGGTGGTCAGGTCCGGGGTCACGCCGTAGTGCGCCTGGGCGCCGCCGAGGGCGACGCGGAAGCCGGTCATCACCTCGTCGAAGATCAGCACCACGCCGTGCTTGTCGCATAGCGCGCGCAGGCCTTCGAGGAAGCCCGGCGCCGGCGGCACGCAGTTCATATTGCCGGCCACCGGCTCGACGATGATGCACGCGACTTCGCCGCCGACCTGCGCCAGGCACTCGGCCACGGCGTCGATGTCGTTGAACGGCAGGGTCAGCGTGTGCTTGGCGAAGGCCGCCGGCACGCCCGCGGAGTTCGGCACGCCCTGGGTCAGGGCGCCGGAGCCGGCCTTGACCAGCAGGCTGTCGGAGTGGCCGTGGTAGCAGCCCTCGAACTTGATGATGCTGTCACGGCCGGTGTAGCCGCGCGCCAGGCGGATGGCGCTCATGGTCGCCTCGGTGCCGGAGCTGACCATGCGCACCATGTCCATCGACGGCACCAGCGAGCAGACCAGCTCGGCCATCTCGGTTTCCAGCGCGGTCGGCGCGCCGTAAGACAGGCCGTGCTGCAGCTGGCGGCGCACCGAGTCGAGCACCTCGGGGTGGCTGTGGCCGAGGATCATCGGGCCCCAGGAGCCGACGTAGTCGACGTAGCGCTTGTCGTCTTCATCCACCACGTAGGCGCCTTCGGCGTGCTTGAAGAACAACGGCGTGCCGCCGACGCTCTTGAAGGCGCGCACCGGCGAATTGACGCCGCCGGGGATGTGCTTCTGCGCGTTGGTGAACAAGATTTCGGAGCGGGACATGGCAGGTTCTCTCTGAAAAGGAATCAATCGAACAGCGCGGCGAAGGCGCGGGCGCGGTCTTCCACCTCGGTGGCGCAGTCCGCGGCGAACAGGGCGTGGATCACGGCGACCATGCTGGCGCCGCGGGCGATCAGGCCGGGGGCGGTAGCCAGGGTCACGCCGCCGATGGCGACTATGGGCTGGGCAAAGCGCGCGCGCGCCTGATCCAGCAGCTCCACGGTGGCGGCCGGAGCGCCGGGCTTGGTATTGGAGTCGAAGAAGCGGCCGAAGGCGATATAGCTGGCGCCTTCGGCGACGGCGCGCTCGGCCAGCTCCAGCTGAGCGTGACAGGTGCCGCCGATGATGGCGTCGGCGCCCAACTGCTGGCGCGCGGCGGCCAGCGAGCCGTCGCTCTGGCCCAGGTGCAGGCCGACGTTCAGGCGCGCGGCCAGCTCCAGGTCGTCGTTGATGATCAGCGTGGCGCCATGGCGCTGGCACAGTTCGGCCAGGGCCTGGGCTTCATCGAGGCGACGCGTGGCATCGCCCGACTTGTCGCGGTACTGCAGCAGGCGCGCGCCGCCGATTAGCGCCGCTTCGGCGTAGGGCAGCAGCTTGCCACCGGCCAGCAGCGGGGTGTCGGTGATGGCGTAGAGACCGCGCAGGTTCATGAGCTGCTCTTCATTGTGAAAAATCCAGCGGCAGGCGGCGCGGCACGTACTGGCCATGACCGGGGCGTTCGGCATCGCGCAGGGTACGCCAGGTGTAGTCCAGGGCGCTCTTCACGGCACTGACCAGTTCCTCGCCCAGGGCCAGGCGACCGGCCAGGGTGCTGGCCAGGGTGCAGCCGGAGCCGTGGTAGCTGCCGGGCAGGCGCGCGCAGGTGAAGGTGTGCTGGCTGCCGTCGCGGCTGTACAGGCGGTTGTGCACCTCGGCCTCGTCGCCGTGGCCGCCGGTGATCAGCAGGTGCTCGATATAAGGCAGCAGCTTCTCGGCGCACTGGTCGGCACTGCCGTCCGGCAATTCGGCGAGGATGCGCGCCTCCGGCAGGTTCGGCGTGGCGATGGTGGAAACCGTGAACAGCCGTTCGCGCATGGCGTAGCCGACGTCGTCCTTGCCCAGCGAGCCGCCGCCGCCGGCGCGCAGCACCGGATCGCAGACCAGCGGCACGCCGGGCAGCGCGCTCATCACCTCGAGCACGGTGTCGACCATCTCCGTCGAGCCGAGCATGCCCAGCTTGACGGCGGCTATGGGCAGGTCGGCGGTCACGGCGCGGGCCTGGGCCAGCACCCAGTCGCGGTCGAGCACACGGAAGTCGACGACGTTGACGGTATCCTGCACGGTCAGGGCGGTCACCGTCGGGGCGGCGTGGCAGCCTTGGGCCAGCAGGGCTTCGATATCGGCCTGCAGGCCGGCACCACCGCTGGGGTCGTGACCGGACATGCAGAGCACTACGGGGCGGGAATGGGTCATGTTCATGGCCGGCGAGCTTACCACCAAATCGACCGGGCGAGACCGACCGGTCGCCTGCGCCAGGGCGCCGCGCGAGTGAAAAACTGTCGGTTGGATCAGGCTTCGGCACATTCCGACCAGTGGTGCCTGTGCTAGAGTGCCGCGCTATCGACAACTCTGCCCGGCGGTGGCGTGCGAGGCGGTGAGCGGGCGGCTCCCGGCGCGCCGTAACGGGTTCTGGCCGGGCCGCATGCGCTACCTTCTTCTCTGTATCTTCCTCCTGATGCCTGGCCTGGCCAGTGCCCTGGTGTTCGACGAGCACAGTCGCAGCCTGCCCCTGGGCCAGGCGATGCACGTGTTCGAGGACGTGCGCGGCGACGCCAGCATCGACGACGTCGCCTCGCCGGCGTTGCAGCGCAGCTTCCAGCCGCACGACAAGCCGGTACTCAATGCCGGCTATTCGCGCTCGGTGTTCTGGCTGCGTCTGGACCTGGAGTACCGCCCGCAGCAGGCCGGTGGCGCGCGCAGCTGGCTGCTGGAGCTGGCCTACCCGCCGCTGGACCATCTGGAGCTGTACCTGCCCGACGGCGAGGGCGGCTTCAGCCTGGCGCAGCGCACCGGCGATGCCTTGCCATTCGACAGCCGGCAGATCAGGCAGAACAACTACCTGTTCGAGCTCAACCTCGAGCCGGGCCAACCGCAGCGCCTCTACCTGCGCCTGGAGAGCCAGGGCTCGATCCAGGCACCGCTGACCCTGTGGGCGCCCAACGCCTACCTGGAGGACCAGCCGACGCGCATCTACGTGCTCGGCATCATCTACGGCGTGCTGCTGGTGATGCTGGTGTACAACCTGTTCATCTTCCTCAGCGTGCGCGATACCAGCTACCTCTACTACATCCTCTACATCGCCTCGTTCGGCCTCTACCAGGTCTCCGTCAACGGCGCCGGCATCCAGTACTTCTGGCCCGACAACCCCTGGTGGGCGAATGCCGCCACGCCCTTCCTGATCGGTTCGGCGGCGCTGTTCGGCTGCCAGTTCGCGCGCAGCTTCCTGCATACCGGCGAGCACAGCCCCTGGGTCGACCGCCTGCTGCTGGTGCTGATGGCATGCGGTGCCGTGGTGATGATCCTGGCCCTGACCGTCAGCTATGCCACCGCGCTGCGCCTGGCCACCTACCTGGCGCTGCTGTTCACCGTGGCGATCTTCAGCGCCGGGGTGCTGGCCTGGCTGCGCGGCATGCGCGTGGCGCGCTACTTCATCATCGCCTGGAGCGCCTTCCTGCTCGGCGGGGCGATCAACACCCTGATGGTGCTCGGCTACCTGCCCAACGTCTTTCTCACCATGTACGCCAGCCAGATCGGCTCGGCGCTGGAGGTCGGCCTGCTGTCGCTGGCCCTGGCCGACCGCATCAACGCCATGAAGGAGGAGCGCACGCGCATCCTCCAGGAGGCCGGCAACAAGCTCGAGCTGCTCAACCGCGAACTGGCCGACAGCAACCGCTTCAAGGACGAGTTCCTCGCCACCGTCACCCACGAGCTGCGCACGCCGATGAACGGGGTGATCGGCTCGCTGGAGCTGATGCAGACGGTGAGCATGGACGCCGAGCTGGAGCAGTACCAGAAGACTGCCGCCGCCTCGGCGCGCGAGATGATGCGCATGGTCGGCGATATCCTCGCGCTGACCGAGCTGCAAGCCGGCAAGCTCTACCCGCGGCGCGAGCCGTTCAGCCTGCGCGGATTGCTCGATAGCCTGCGCGTGCAGTACGCACCACGGGCCGAGGACAAGGGACTGGAGTTCGTCGTGGAGCTGGAGGAAAGCCTGCCCGATGTGCTCGAAGGCGACGCCGCCAAGCTGGCCCAGGCGCTGGGCTACCTGCTGGACAACGCCATCAAGTTCACCGCCCGCGGCCGCGTGACCCTGCAACTCGGCCGCGCCGGCAGCGTCGGCGCCACGCTGCCGTTGAGCGTGGTGGTCAGCGATACCGGCATCGGCTTCGAGTCCGGCGAAGTCGACCTCTACCAGCGCTTCCGCCAGCTCGACGGCTCCATGACCCGCAAGTACGGCGGCCTCGGTATCGGCCTGGCGATCTGCCGGCAACTGGTCGATCTGCTCGGCGGCAGCCTCGGCCACGAGTCGCAGCCGGGGGTGGGCAGCCGCTTTCGCCTCGACGTGCCGCTGACCCTGCCGCTGCAGCAGGGCGCCGGCAGCGTTCGCCCCGCGCGACCGCGCGGCGGCGTGCAGCAGCGCCAGGCGCAGCAGTGCACGGTGCTGATCGTCGAGGACAACGCGATCAATCAGCTGGTCACCCGCGGCATGCTGCTCAAGCTCGGCTACCGGGTGCGCACCGCCGACAATGGCGCCGCCGCCCTGGATATTCTGCGCAGCGAGACGCTGGACGCGGTGCTGCTCGACTGCCAGATGCCGGTGATGGACGGCTTCGCCACCTGCCGCGCGCTGCGTGCCCTGCCGGGCTGCGCGGAGCTGCCGGTGCTGGCGATCACCGCGCACAGCCACAGCGGCGACCGCGAGCGCTGCCTGGCCGCGGGCATGAGCGACTACCTGGCCAAACCGGTGAAATTCGACGAGCTGCGCGTGCTGCTGCACGACTGGGTGCTGTGTCGTTCATCCGCCGGCTGACGGGCGCCCGCTACGCGCGAATGTTCTCCCCGCAGGTGCTAGGCGGTGCGCCTGGTTCGCGCCGGGGCGTCGCTCCTGCGGGATCGAGCGCGTCGAATCCGCCCTGGTCGTAGCAGCCCCGACCCGGGGCGAATGTGGGTATTCCAGGCACTCCGGCCAGGACGCTTCTGCTACCTGTCCAGCCGGCGATTTGGCCGGATCGCCTCTTTAGCCATGGTCTGAATCCTGATTCACTGGGTCGTGAATGAATCAGGATTCAGACCATGGCCTATCGCATCACCGAAGCACGACTCGACCGCGACCAGACGCTGCGCCAGCGCATCCTCGACTGCGCGCTGCAGCGGGTGGCGGGCGGCGGTTTCGCCGCGCTGACCATGCAGGCGCTGGCCGAGGACGTCGGCATCGCCACCGGCAGCCTGTACCGGCATTTCCACAACAAGGGCGAACTGGCCGCCGAGGTGTTCGCCAGCGCCAGCCAGGGCGAGGTCGATGCCCTGGCCGCGGTGCTGCGCGGCTCCGGTAGCGCGGCGCAGCGCCTGCGCCAGGGACTCGAGCAGTTCGCCGCGCGCGCCTGGCACAGCCGCCGGCTGGCCTTCGCTCTGATCGCCGAGCCGGTCGAGCCAGAAGTGGATGAACAGCGCCTGCTCTATCGCGAGGCCTATGCCGAGCTGTTCATCGACCTGCTCGAGGAGGGCGTGCGGCGCGGCGAGTTCCGTGTCGAGCAGCTCGGCCTGGCCGCCGCCTGCCTGGTCGGCGCCATCGCCGAAGCCCTGGTCGGGCCGCTCTCTCCGCCGGCCCGCGCCGCCCGCGCGGCCGGCCATCCCGCCCTGGAGCTGGAGCAAGTCAGCGCCAGCCTGGTCACCTTCTGCCTGCGCGCCGTCGGCGCCGAGGAGCCTTGCCGATGAAACCCAGCCTGCATGCCGAAACCCACGAGGTATTCAACCAGGTGCCTAGCCTGGATGGCGCCAACCTCTATCGTCTCGACCTGCCGCTGCAGGAGTGGCTGCGCCGCTACCAGGGCGCCTGGGCCGAGCAGCGCCTGGATGCCTACGGCGCGCTGGCCGGCGGCGCGCTGATGCAGGCGGGCTTTCTCGCCAACGAGAACAAGCCGGTGTTCAAGAGCCACGACCGCTATGGCAACCGTATCGACCTGGTCGAATTCCACCCGGCCTACCACGAGCTGATGCGCACCGCCGTCGAACATGGTTTGCCGTCGCTGCCCTGGACCGATCCGCGCGCCGGCGCCCATGTTGCCCGTGCCGGTCTCACCTACCTGCACAGCCAGGCCGAGGCCGCCAGCGGCTGCCCGCTGACCATGACCTTCGCCGCCGTGCCGGCCATCCGCCTGCAGCCGAACGTGGCCGAGCAGTGGCTGCCGAAGATCCTCGCCAGCCAGTACGACCCGAGCAACCTGCCGATGGAGCAGAAGGCCGGCGTCACCATCGGCATGGCCATGACCGAGAAGCAGGGCGGCACCGACGTGCGCGCCAACACCACCCGCGCCTATCCGGTCGGCCTCGGCGGCCCGGGCCAGGCCTACGAACTGGTCGG
Source organism: Pseudomonas sp. SP16.1 (assembly GCF_052682975.1). Lineage (NCBI taxonomy): Bacteria > Pseudomonadati > Pseudomonadota > Gammaproteobacteria > Pseudomonadales > Pseudomonadaceae > Pseudomonas > Pseudomonas sp. SP16.1. Next base: position 3,512,440 of record NZ_JBQYFZ010000001.1, on the reverse strand, counting down.
CCACAAGTGGTTCTGCTCGGCGCCGATGTGCGACGCCTTTCTCACCCTGGCGCAGACCGAGCACGGCCTGTCCTGCTTCCTGCTGCCGCGCCACCGCCCGGACGGCACGCGCAACCAGTTCTACATCCAGCGCCTGAAGAACAAGCTGGGCAACTGGGCCAACGCCTCCAGCGAGGTGGAATACCGCGGCGCCTTCGCCTGGATGCTCGGCGAGGAGGGCCGCGGCGTGCCGACCATCATCGAGATGGTGGCCATGACCCGCTTCGATTGCATGGTCGGCTCCAGCAGCCTGATGCGCCAGGCGCTGACCCAGGCCGCGCACCACTGCGCGCACCGCCGGGTCGGCGGCAAGCCGCTGGCCGAGCAGCCGCTGATGCAGAACGTGCTGGCCGACCTGGCGCTGGAGAGCGAGGCGGCGCTGGCCCTGTCCATGCGCATGGGCCGCGCGCTGGATCACCGGCACGATGAGCAGGAAGACAAGTTCGCCCGCCTGGTCACCGCCGTGGGCAAGTACTGGATCTGCAAGCGCGCGCCGGAAATGATCTACGAGGCCAGCGAGTGCATGGGCGGTGCCGGCTACGTCGAGGAGACCATCCTCCCGCGCCTGTACCGCGAGGCGCCGGTCAACTCGATCTGGGAAGGCTCGGGCAATGTGCAATGCCTGGACGTGCTGCGCGCACTGTCCAAGGAACCCGGCGTGCTCGATGCGCTGTTCGCCGAGCTGGGCGACGGCCATGGCGACACGCGCCTCAAAGCACATATCCAGCGACTGAAGGCCGACTTCAGCGATACCGTCGACATCCAGTACCGCGCCCGCCAGCTCACCGAGGACATGGCCGTGGCTCTGCAGGCCAAGCTGCTGCTGGAGGCCGGCAACGCCACGGTGTCCGACGCCTTTATCGCCAGCCGCCTGCAAGGCCGCGGCCGCGTCTACGGCACCCTGCCGCGCGGCGTCGACGTCGAGGCGGTGTTGGCGCGGAGTACGCCGCATCTGCTTTGACGCGAGGGCGATCTTTAACAAGGAATGATTGGTGGATTTTTAGCGGCTGATTTTTCCGCTCAGGAACAATTGGTCAGGCTAAGCGCGTTCCCCGCGCCAGCGGGGATGAAACCGCTCTTGAACCCCTGGCCGATCACGTTCAGCGACGCGGCATCGCCGCCGCTCTTGCTGTGTTTTCCGTGGCGGCGGGGGATCGAGCTTCGCTAGCTGCGGGGCAAGACGCCGATTGTTCGGGCTGCGCTGCCAATAGCGGGGGCGGCGGGTTGCGCGCCAGCCGCCGCGCCTGGGCACTAGGGGCCGGGCCTCGCTAGTAGTTGGCGCTCTCCAGCAACTGCCGGCCATTGAGCGGCTGCACTGGCCGCGCATTCATCGGGTACAGGCGCTGGAACTGCGCCAGCTGCGCATGGGACAGCTCGACCGGTTGTTTCAGCACGCGCCACTGCACGTTCTCGCTGCACGGCGGGGTGGTCAGCGAGCCAGCGAAGGCGTAGTAGCCCTGCTGCGGTGGCAGCACGGCCTGCGGGGCGAAGCTGCCGGCGAGCACGATCTTCTCGCCCGCCTTGGCCGGCATGGCATCGAACACTTCGCCCAGTGCCTGGTTTTCCTCGCCTTCCTTGAGCAGCACGGCGACCACCGCCAGGCGGCCGTCGGCGGCCTGGTGGACGAAGTGCGCCACCATCGGGAAGGCCCGGCCGGCGATGTGTTCCTCGCTGGGCGTATGGAAGTGGAACTGCACCAGGCGGTAGGCCTTGCCGTCGATCTCGATGCCACCTGCGTTGGCGAGGTTCACCTGAACGGTGTGGCCGTTGTTCAGCACTTCGGCCGGGCTGGCCTCGTAGTTGAACGCGATGCGCGGCAGCGCCGCGCGGGTGGCGTTGCGGATGTCGATCGGCGATTGGCTGTGGCCGAGCGCGCAGGTTTCGTAGCCCGGGTCCAACCGGGCCCAGTGTTCGGGGCCAGCCTTGCCTGCGTAGGTCCAGTGCGGTTGCGGCTCGGCGGCCATGGCGCCGGTTGCGAACAAAGCGGTTAACGTGGCGATCAGGGTTTTCTTCATATGCGCTCTCGTCACTCGATGATGGATCTACCGGTCCGCGCGCCATGCGATGCGAACACTGGGGATGGCAGGTTAAGTCTCGTAATAAACGGTTAGATTTCCGGGCCTGAGCCGTCCCGTATTTCCGGCGCTCCCGCCCTCGTCGTGCAGCAGTCGGCGGCCGGTTGTCGGACAGGGGCAGGCATTGGCATGCCGCGGCGGTGTTCTGGCTTTCGCCGCCGCGACATGCAGGTCAAGGACAGGCCCCGGGCCGGCGGGTTCCATACGTGTCGCGGTTCATGTCGTCGCGGCCCGCAGGGGGGGCGGTGGATGCCGCGCAAAAGCCGCGTGCAGGCTGCGTCGATGGCGCGCGGCAAGACTGTCTTTTGCCCGTGCGGCGGGGTAAGGTGGCCGCCGATGGTTCCGCGCGCCCATGGCGTGCGGATGAAAAGGGAACAGGGTGCGGCGCGCGTCGCCAATGCCCTGGCTGCCCCCGCAACTGTAAGCGGCGAACGACGCCCCTATGCCACTGGCCGCAAGGCCGGGAAGGCGGGCGAAGTGGCGAGCCGCGAGCCAGGAGACCTGCCATCGCCATCGGGCGCTTTCGCCCATTCCCTCCATCCGGATCGTCGCGCGGTGGGCGCGACCTAAGGAATCTGCATGCATATCGAACCCGGCGTCGTCGACGGCGCCAAGATCTTCCTCAGCTACGCAACGGCGCTCGGTGCCTGCGGCCTGACGGCCAAACTGGCGCACGATGCCATCCGTGACAACGGCGGGGTGGCGGCCCTGGCGCTGCGCAGCCTGCTGACCACGGCGCTGGTGTTCTGCTTCTTCGAGGTCTTGCCGCATCACCCGGTAGGGGTCTCCGAGGTCCACCTGATCCTCGGCTCGACCCTGCTGCTGCTGTTCGGCGCCGGCGCCGCGGCCATCGGCCTGGCGGCGGGCCTGCTGTTGCAGGGCCTGCTGTTCGCCCAGTTCGATCTGCCGCAGTACGGCATGAACGTCACCACCTTGCTGCTGCCGCTGTGGGGCATCCAGTTGCTGGCCAAGCGCCTCATCGCGCCGGGCACCGCCTATGTGGATCTGTCCTACAAGCAGGCGCTGGCACTGTCGACCGCCTACCAGGGCGGCATCGTCGCCTGGGTGGCGTTCTGGGCCTTCTACGGTCAGGGCTTCGGCGCCGACAACCTGGCCTCGGTGGCCGGCTTCGGCCTGGCCTATATGAGCGTGATCCTGGTCGAGCCGCTGATCGACCTGGGCGTGCTGGCCGCGGCCAAGGCGCTGGCGCGTTTCAGCCAGGGCCCGCTGTTCAACCAGCGGCTGCACCAGGGCGCCGCCTGACCTCGCGCCGCTAGCGGCTGCGCTGCCAGATCATCTTGCCGGTATTGCTCTCGGTGACCAGATACGGCTCGCTGAAGCTGTAGTAGGCGGCGGGGCGATACTCGGCGGCGCCCGCCAGGCGTACCAGCAGCAGGCCGTTGTCGCTGCGCCAGCGGCCGCTGTACTGCACTTCTCCCGGGCTGTCGCCGCCGTCGGGTGCTCGGCTCCACTGGGTCACGCTGCCGTCTGCGTCGAGGCGCAGCGTCATCAGCGTGGCGGACGCGGCGCCGCTATCGATCCGCTGTTCGTGCTGCCAGGTGCCCACCAGCGCCGGGTCCAGATGCTCGTTCGCAACGGGCGCGGGCGCGGCGTCACGCCGGAACAGCGCCTGGCGCTCCAGCACCTGGCCGTCACGCGGATCGCGCGCGGCGATGCTGATGTTGAGCATGGCGTTGGCGTAGGTGGCATTCATGTTGGCGAGCACCAGACCCGACTGCGGATCGCTGATCTCGGCGCGCAGCAGCTGGCCGTCGTAATGCCCGCGCAGGTTCAACTGCAGGCGCCGATTCTCCACGTACCGTCCTTCCACTCGCTGACCCTGGCTGTGCAGGAGCAATTCGGCCGGCTGGCCGTCGAGCGTGGCGTGGTAGTGACCGTCCAGCTCGCCGGCGAGCAGGGCGGGGCAGATCAGCAGAAGCAGCAGGGCGAGCAGGTGGGGCATGGCGCGATTCTCGGGCGGATGGTGACAAGCCTAGTCGTTGGCCGCTCGGCCCGTGGCCATTCTCAGTGCTAGGTGTTCTGCGGCCGAAGCAGGCAAGATAGAGGCGTCCGAACAACCAGGAAGGTGCGCCGTGAACCCCTCTGTCGATGAATTCGTCGTTGCCTTTACCCCGGAAGACGCGGTCGACCGCCTTGCCACCCTGCACCTGCAGGCCACCGGCGCCCTGAGCCGGGCGCTCAAGCGCTACCTCAAGGAGCGCATCAGGCCGGATGCCGAAGAGCACAGTCTGTTCCGCTACCCCGAACTGCGCCTGACCTACCTCTGTCAGGGCGAGGTGCCGACCACCGTACGTGCCTACGCCAAGGTGCAGGTGCCGGGTACCTACGCCATCACCGTCACCCAGCCGGAGGCCTTTCGCAAATACCTGCTTGAGCAGCTGCGCCCCTTGATGAACGACTTCACCCTGCGCGTGGAAGTCGGCGTCAGCCAGCAGAACATCCCCTATCCCTACGTGGTCGAGCAGGGCGACGAGCTGGCCGGCAGCGGGGTCACCGCCGCCGAGCTGGCGCGGGTGTTCCCCAGCACCGACCTGTCCGCCGCCACCGACGGCACCGCCGACGGCCTGTACGACTGGGAGAACATCGACCCGCTGCCGCTGGCGCTGTTCGACGCCGCGCGCACCGACTTCTCCCTGCGCCGCCTGGTGCACTACACCGGCAGCGACTGGCGCCACGTGCAGCCGTGGATCCTGCTGACCAACTACCATCGCTACGTCGACCAGTTCATCCGCCACGGCCTGGACATGCTGGTGGGCGCTTCGCGTTTCACCCGCATGGTGCTGCCGGGCAACGTGGTGATCGAACGCGGCATGGCCGAAGGCGAGATGCAGGCGATCATCGAGAACGTCATCTGGCATCGCTACCAGATGCCGGCCTACCACCTGCAGGCCGAGGACGGCCACGGCATCACCCTGGTCAATATCGGCGTCGGCCCGTCCAACGCCAAGAACATCACCGACCACCTGGCCGTGCTGCGTCCGCACTGCTGGTTGATGATCGGCCACTGCGGCGGCCTGCGTCAGTCGCAGACCATCGGCGACTACGTGCTGGCCCACGCCTATATGCGCCGCGACGGCATTCTCGATCGCGTACTGCCGCCGAACATCCCGCTGCCGGCGCTGGCCGAGGTGCAGCAGGCATTGCAGGAGGCGGCCAAGCTGGTCACCGGCGAGCGGGGCGACGAGTTGAAGAAGCGTCTGCGCACCGGCACCGTACTGACCTACGACGACCGCAACTGGGAGCTGCGCTGGGCCCAGGAACGGCCGCTGATCAACCTCGCGCGCGCGGTGGCGGTGGACATGGAAAGCGGCACCATCGCCGCCCAGGGCTATCGCCTGCGGGTGCCCTACGGCACGCTGCTGTGCGTGTCGGACAAGCCGCTGCACAGCGAGATCAAGCTGCCCGGCGCGGCCGGCGCCTTCTACGAACGCGCGGTGAACCAGCACCTGCGCATCGGCATCGCTGCGCTGGAGCTGATGCGCAGCCAACTCGACTCGCTGCATTCGCGCAAGCTGCGCAGCTTCGACGAGCCACCGTTCCGCTGATCAGGCGGCTGCGGCCTCGTCGCGCAGCAGTTCGGCCAGCGCCCGGCGGTCGATATTGGCACCGCTGAGCACCACCGCCACGCGCTGGCCGGCGTTGCATTCGCACTCCTGCATCAGCGCCGCCAACGCGGCGGCACCGGCACCTTCGGCGAGGTTGTGGGTGTCCTCGTGATAGGCGCGGATGGCGGCGCGAATCTCTTCATCATTCACTCGCACGATACGCGCGGCGCCGGCGCGGATGATGTCCAGCGCCAACGGCTGCGGCTGGCGGCAGGCCATGCCGTCGGCCAGGGTGTCGGCGCGCTCGGTCTGCACCAGGCGGCCCTGCTCGAAACTCTGCGCATAGGCGTCGGCGCCGCTGGCGACCACGCCGACGATCTCGGTGTCGAGGCCGAGCAGGTCGCGGGTGCGAATCATGCCGCAGATGCCCGAGCCGAGGCCGATGGGCACGTAGACCCGGCGCAGCTTCGGCAGCGCTTCCAGCAGCTCCAGGGCGTAGGTGGCCACGCCGCGCACCAGATCCTCGTGCAGTGACGGCACCCAGTGCAGGCCGTCACGCTCGGCCAGGCGCGCGGCCTCGGCACGCGCTTCGTCAAAGTCGCGGCCATGCTCGATCACCTCGGCGCCGAGGGCGCGCATCGCCGCATTCTTCTCGCGGGCATTGCCGTGCGGCACCAGGATGCGGATCGCCAGGCCGGCCTGGCGTGCGGCCAGCGCCAGGCTCTGGCCATGGTTGCCGCGGGTGGCGGTGACCAGCCCGCGTACCTGCGGCTCGCGGCGCAGCAGGGCGTCGATATAGACCAGCCCGCCGCGCACCTTGAAGGCGGCAGTGGGGGCATGGTTCTCGTGCTTGACCCACAGCTCGCACCCCGTGCGTTCGCACAGCAGCGGCCAGCTCAGCTGTGGTGTGGGCGCCATATGGCGGTGAACCAGTTCAGCGCTCTGGCGCAGTTGGGCGAGGTCGAACATGAGGCGTGCTCCAGGTGGCGTTGACCTCCGATGCTAGTGCGGCGCATTGTATGGGTAAATTCTTATATTGCATGGCAAGCAATGTGGCTTCCTGACCTGCAAGACCGCGCCCTGCCCACCTACCTGGCCCTGGTCGAGGCCATCGCCACGGCCATCGGCCGCGGCGAACTCAAGCCCGGTGAACGCCTGCCGCCGCAGCGGCGCCTGGCCTGGACGCTGGGCATCAACCCGAGCACGGTGATGCTCGCCTACCGCGAGGCGGCGCGTCGGCATCTGGTGTCCGGCGAGGTCGGGCGCGGCACCTACGTGCTGGCCGGCAGTCGCGAGGCGAGCCTGTTCCGCCTCAAGCAACCGGCCGCGCAGGGCGAGCTGATCGACCTGTCGACCAACGTGCCGGTGCATGACCCGGACAACCGCGACCTGTCCGCCAGCCTCGCCGCGCTGGCTGCGCGCGGCGAGCTGGATGCCCTGCAGGCCTATCCCTCGGCGACGCTGGTCGAGCGCGCGCACCTGGCCGGCGTCACCTGGCTGCGCCGCCGTGGCCTGGAGCTGGCGCCGGGCGGCCTGCTGCTCTGCGCCGGCGCCCAGCAGGGCGTGTCGGCGGCGCTGCTGGCGCTGTGCGAGGCCGGCGAGCCGGTGTTGGTGGAGCGCTTCACCGCGCCGGGGATCAAGGCCGCTGCACGCCAGTTGCGCCTGCCGCTGCATGGTGTGGCGATGGACGAACGCGGCATCCTGCCTGACGACCTCGACCGCCAGGCACGCGCCACCGGCGCCCGCGTGGCGGTGCTCACCCCCTGCCTGCAGAACCCCACCGGCGCCAGCCTGGACGCCGAGCGTCGTACCGCCATTGCCGAGGTGGCGCGGCGGCGTGGCTTGTGGCTGGTGGAGGACGACGTCTACGGCGTGCTCGGCAGCGAGGCGCCGCTGACGGTACAGGCGCCCGAGCGCTGCCTGCTGATCAGCAGCCTGTCCAAGAGCGTCGCCCCGGGCTTGCGCCTGGGCTTTATCGGCGGCGCGCCGGAGCTGCTCGAACGCATCGATCGCGAGGCCCAGGCCACGCGCTGGGCGGTGGCGCCGCTGAGCCTGGCGCTGGCCTGCGAGTGGGTCGAAAGCGGCGTCGCCGAACGGCGCCTGGCCTGGCAGGTCGAGGAGCTGCTGCAGCGCTGGCGCCTGGCCGCGCGCGTGCTCGGGCCGCGCATGCCGCAGGGCAGGGCGGTGGCGCCGCACCTGTGGCTGGACGCTGCGCCGCCGGCGGGACTGGCCGAGTCCTGTCGGCTGCATGGCGTGGAGGTGGTGCCGGCCGAGGTGTTCGCGGTCGAGGCCAACCCGGGACACGCGGTGCGCGTCAGCCTCGCGGCGGCGGCCAGCCGCGCCGAGCTCAAGCGCGCCCTGGAGGGTATCGTGACGGCCTGGCCGCTCGCCTGAGCCTCAGCGGCTGGCGTCCAGCACCACGCGGTAGCGTGCCTTGCCGCTGCGCAGGTGGTCGATGGCCGCGTTTACCTGGCTCATGGGGAAGTGCTCGACCTGCGGCAGGATCTGGTGGCGAGCGCAGAATTCGAGCATGGTCGCCATGCTCGCTGGCGAGCCCACCGGCGAGCCGGACAGGCTCTTCTGCTGCGGGATCAGGTTGAACACGTGCACTGGGATGGCGCTGGGCACTATGCCGACGAAGTGCAGGCGGCCCTTGCCGCGCAGGGTGCCGAGCAGGGCGCTCCAGTCGAGGTCGGCGCTGGCGGTGACCAGGAGGAAATCCAGGCTGCCGGCAATCGCCTTCATCGCCGCGCTGTCGGTGGAGGCCACCACCCTGTGCGCGCCCAGGCGCTTGGCTTCGTCCTGCTTGCTCAGCGAGGAGGTGAAGGCGGTCACCTCGCAGCCCCAGGCGTTGAGAAAGCGCAGCGCCAGGTGGCCAAGGCCGCCGATGCCGACCACGCCGACACGGTCGGTGGGCTTGACGTCGAACTCCAGCAGCGGGCTGAACACCGTGGAGCCGGCGCAGAACAGCGGGCCGACCAGCGCCGGATCGAGGCCGTCGGGCAGCGGCACGGCCCAGGCCCAGTGCGAGCGCAGGCGGTCGGCGAAGCCGCCGTGGCTGCCGACTATGGTCGGCTTCACCGAGCGGCACAGCTGGTGCGAGCCTTCCATGCACGAGCCGCAGTGCATGCAGCTGCCCTTGTACCAGCCGATGCCGACGCGCTGGCCCAGGGCGAGGCCGCGCACCTGTTCGCCGAGGCGGACGATGGTGCCGACCACCTCATGGCCGGGGATGAAGGGGTAGCGCGCATTGCCCCATTCGTTGTCGATCATCGACTGGTCGGAGTGGCAGATGCCGCAGTACTCCACCGCCACTTCCACCTCCTCGGCGCCGAGCGGGCCGGGGTCGTAGCTCAGGCGTTCGAGCGGGGCGCCCGGGGCGGTGGCGGCCCAGCCGCTGAAGGTGGCGAATTCGGCGCTGCTGCTCATGACTGACTCCTGATCGATGGGGGCGAACCCGCAGCTTAGCCGGCCTGCGCACGCTGGGAAGCACTATCAGCCGGCCTGATCGCCGCCATTGGCCTGGGTTACACTGCCCGGCCCAGTCCAGCCGAACGTCGCCGCATGCCTCGTCCCAGCCGCCCCCCGCAAACTCGTCGTCCCGCCGCCCCGCGCCGCGTGGCCAAGGCGCCGCCGGCCGAGCCGCGGCTGATCCTGCTGAACAAGCCGTTCGACGTGCTGACCCAGTTCAACGACGAGCAGGGCCGCGCCACGCTCAAGGATTTCGTCGAGGTGCCAGGCGTCTATCCGGCCGGGCGCCTGGACCGCGATAGCGAAGGCCTGTTGCTGCTGACCAACGACGGGCGCCTGCAGGCACGCATCGCCGACCCCAGGCATAAGCTGGCGAAGACCTACTGGGTGCAGGTGGAGGGCGAGCCGAGCGAGGCGCAATTGCAGCTGTTGCGCGACGGCGTGACACTCAACGACGGCCCGACCCTGCCGGCCGAGGCGCGCCTGCTGGACGAACCGCAGTTGTGGCAGCGCAACCCGCCGGTGCGCTTTCGCAAGAGCGTGCCGACGAGTTGGCTGGAGCTGGTGATCCGCGAGGGGCGCAACCGCCAGGTGCGACGCATGACCGCCGCGGTCGGCCTGCCCACCCTGCGCCTGGTACGGGTGGCTATCGGCCCTTGGACGTTGGATGGTCTGCAGCCCGGTCAGTGGCGCGAGGTGCCGGCGTTACTGCCGTAGAGGGGCGTCGTTGATGGCGATCGGGGGAGTTGGTGCGCACGGCGCACCCTACGGCTGGCGGTGTCCCTGTAGGGTGCGCCGCGCGCACCAGGGTTACGCCGATCCGTCAGGCCAGCGCCTGCTCCTGTGCTCGGTCGAGTAGTCACCGCTGGATGGGGATGGGGAGAACCGCTGCGGCCGCGGTGCGCGCCGCAGCGATCGTTGAGGCGTACAGCGCAGCGGGCATTTTGTCGCAGGGCCGGGGCCCTGGCGAACATGACCTGAATCAATAGCCGGCCTTGATCACGGCGATACCTTTGTTCAGCACTTCACGCCAGGCCTGGCGAATATCCGCATCGCACTCCTTGTCGTGCTCGCTGATGGTCAGCAGCAGCGCGTCGAGCCACAGGTCATAGAGTTCGGGGCGGATATCCAGGCGCTGGCGCGAGTGCGATTCGCCGAGGGCGCGCAGCTTGGTGTCGGGCATGCCGCGGGCGTGCATCACCAGGTTGAGGATGCCCTGGCGTAGCAGCAGCTTTTGCCCGCTCATGTCGGTATTGGCGAACTTCTCGCGGATCAGCGGCGAACTGGCGAGGAAATGACGGTAGAAGCCGTCGAAGAAATCCGGGCTGGCGCAGCAGCGTCCATAGCTCTGCATCACCACATTGGCGGCGCTCATGAAAACTCCTTGATTGGCTGCAGACCGCGTTCTAGAGGGCGGCCCTGAGGCGTTCAGACGCCTCGTGCCGGGGCGGCGACACCTCGACTGCGCTCGGCATCTCGATTTTGGCTGTGCTCGCTTCGATACGCTCCGCTTGCTTCGCGCAGGCGAAACGCGACCAGCCTCGGCTCGCTACGATTTCACCCACACTCAGCCGTGAATGCCGCGCGCGGTCTCGATGATGTAGCTGATGATCGGCTTGGCGAGGAAGGCGAACAGGCATAGGCCCAGGCCGAGGAACAGGATGGCGGTGCCGAGGCGGCCGGCCTTGGACGTCCTCGCCAGGTCCCAGATGATGAAGAACATGAACAGCATCAGCCCGCCGACCAGCACGTACATCATCAGGGCTTCGAATTGTTCGGTTTCCATGGAGCCTCGGGATTCGGACGGAAAAAACAGGGCGGGGATTATACGCGCCCTGTCTTGGACCGCGGCATGATCCGTTTCTCCCTGCGACTTTCAGTCGCGCAGGTGCTGTAACGGCAGCTGCGTGCTGGACAGGATCTGCTGCAGGACAAAGCTCGAACGCACGCTGGAGACGCCATCGATGCGGGTCAGAGTGCCCAGCAGCAGCTTCTGGTAATGATCCATGTCCGGCACCACCACCTTGAGCTGGTAGTCGGCGTCCATCCCGGTGACCAGACAGCATTCCAGCACCTCGGGACACTTGCGGATCTGTTCCTGGAAGTGCTCGAAGCGCTCCGGCGTATGCCGGTCCATGCCGATCAGCACGTAGGCGGTCAGGCTCAGACCGAGCTTCTTGCGATCGAGCAGGGCGACCTGGCCGAGGATATAGCCGTCGTCTTCCAGTTGCTTGACCCGCCGCGAGCAGGGCGAGGGCGACAGGCCGATGCGTTCGGCCAGCTCCTGGTTGGACAGCCCGGCGTCGCGCTGCAATTCGGCGAGGATATTAAGGTCGTAGCGGTCGAGTTTGTTCATTGCAGGCTCGCTTTCTATTTGAATTGCTTCAAATCATGCGCTTGTAGATAAAAATTGCGCAAGTAGCGGATAGCTTAGCAATCTTCGCAATCTTTCTTCGCCGTCATCCGCGTAAGCTTTCCCTCAGTTTCACGGCCCGGACGACAAGTCCCACCGGCTTCGCCCAACCAGGCGAGCCGGCGCCGCCGATCCCACCGGATCGTAGCGGCACCCGGGTCCGCACCGCCCAACCAGGCGGGCGACGAAAGCGGCGACAACACCGCCAGCACCGGACAGATTTCCCGAGGGGGCCGCAAGGCCCCTTTTTTATTGGTCTCGTCGGCCGTAGGGTGCGCCGCGCGCACCGGCCGCTCATGGGCTCTGATGGCGGGCGCCAGCCTCAGTGCCTGACCACTTCCGGCGGGTCGGGGTGCACCAGTACCTCGGCGCGCGGGAATTCGGCGCGGATCGCCGCCTCCACCGCCTCGCAGCGCGCATGAGCCTGGGACAGGCTGATCTCGCCGGGCAGCTCCAGATGCAGCTGGACGAACCAGCGGGTGCCGGAAATCCGCGTGCGCAGATCGTGGGCGCCGAGCACGCCGGGGACCGCGCAGGTCAGCTCGTGCATGCGTGCGCTGATCTCCGGCGGCAGTTCCTGGTCCATCAGCACCGCCACCGCGCCGCGGACGATGCTGATGGCGCTCCACAAGATGTAGAAGGCGATGGCGATGGCGAACAGCGCGTCCATCTGCTGCCAGCCGAAGCGGGTCAGTAGCAGGGCCAGGAGGATGCTGCCGTTGAGCAGGATGTCGGAGCGGTAATGCAGCGAGTCGGCATGGATGGCGGTGGAACCGGTCTCGCGCACCACGTGGCGCTGGAACGCCAGCAAGGCGACGGTCAGCGCCAGCGCCAGCAGCATCACCGCGATGCCCAGGCCCTCGGCGGCCAGCGGCTGCGGCGCGAGCAGGCGCTGCACGCCCTGCACACCCACCAGCACGGCGCTGAAACCGACGAACAGCGCCTGACCGAGGCCGGCCAGCGCCTCGGCCTTGCCATGGCCGTAGCGATGATCGTCGTCCGCTGGTTGCAGGGCGAAGTGCACCGCCACCAGGTTGACCAGCGACGCGGCGCTATCGAGCAGCGAGTCGGTCAGGCCGGCCAGCAGGCTGACCGAGCCGCTCAGCCACCAGGCGATGGCCTTGGCCAGTACCAGGCTCAGCGCCACCGCCAGGGCCGCGGCGGTGGCCAGGCGCATCAGCCGGGCATGCTGGCGCTGCTTGGACATGGGCGGCTCAGGCCGCCGGACGCAGGCCGAAGGCGGCCAACTGCTCGACGTTACCGCCGTGCTGGATCAGGCGCGGATCGTCCAGCGGCAGCTGGTGGCCGGTGCTGCGCTCGATCAGCGCCTTGAGCGCCAGCTGATCGACCTTGCCGTCGGCGCCGATCACCCGCTGCAGCTGCTGCGGATCGAGTTGGGCGCTCTGCCCGCCGGGGAGATAGATGGCGCCGGTGGCGAAGTCGATGGCGAAGGCGATCAGTCCGGGAATGACGAAGAACAGGATGCCGATGGCATCCATGGCGGCGACCGCCGGATCGATCTTGCCTTCGATCTGGCCGCGGCGATCCGGGTAGAACAGCGTGCCGCAGGCGGTCAGCTGGGTGAACAGGGCGACGGCGAGAACGCCGGCGATAACACGGGATTGCGTGCGCATCGGGCACCTCCAGGGAAAAGTGGCGCAACTATAGCAAGGCGGTGATTGCAAAACTGCTGCCCGATTTCTCTGACCCGCGAGCCGGTTGGCAGTTCGACGTTATAATCGCCGGCCTGCCGTGGAGAGCCCATGAACGCCCTGCCCATCGATGCCCTGCTGCCGGCCCTGCGCGAGGCCCTGGCCGCCCGTGACGAAGCCGTACTGGAGGCGCCGCCCGGCGCCGGCAAGACCACCCGCGTACCGCTGGCGCTGCTGGACCAGGCCTGGCTGGCGGGCCAGTCGATCCTTATGCTCGAGCCGCGTCGTCTGGCCGCCCGCGCGGCCGCCGAGCGCCTGGCCAGCGAGCTGGGCGAGCGGGTCGGTGAGACCGTCGGCTACCGCATCCGCCTGGACAGCAAGGTCGGGCCGAGCACGCGCATCGAGGTGGTCACCGAGGGCATCCTCGCCCGCCGTCTGCAGGACGACCCGGCGCTGGAAGGCGTCGGCCTGGTGATCTTCGACGAGTTCCACGAGCGCAGCCTGGATGCCGACCTGACCCTGGCCCTTACCCTCAACGGCCGCGCCATGCTGCGCGGCGCAGGCAGCGGCGAGACGCCGCTCAAGGTGCTGCTGATGTCCGCCACCCTGGAGGGCGAGCGCCTCGCCGCGCTGCTCGGCGATGCCCCGGTGCTGCGCAGCGAAGGGCGCCTGTTCCCGGTGGATATCCGCTGGGGCGCGCCGTTCCAGGCGGGCGAGTGGATCGAGCCGCGGGTGCTGCAGACCGTGCAGCAGGCGTTGACCGACGAGCCCGGCAGCCTGTTGGTATTCCTCCCGGGCCAGGCCGAGATCCGCCGCGTGGCCGAGCAACTGGGCGAGGCGCTGGCCGGCCGCGACGACGTCCTGCTCTGCCCGCTGCACGGCGAACTCGACCTCGTCGGCCAGCGCGCCGCCATCGAGCCGGCATCGCCCGGCATGCGCAAGGTGGTGCTGGCCACCAATATCGCCGAGACCAGTCTGACCATCGACGGCGTGCGCGTGGTCATCGACGCCGGCCTGGCGCGGGTGCCGCGTTTCGACCCGGCCAGCGGCATGACCCGTCTCGATACCCAACGCATCTCCCGCGCCTCCGCCACCCAGCGCGCCGGCCGCGCCGGCCGCCTGCAGCCAGGCGCCTGCTACCGACTGTGGTCGCAGGCGCAGCACGAGCAGCTCAGCGCCTATTCGAGCGCCGAGATCCTTGCGGCCGACCTGTCCGGGCTGGCCCTGCAACTGCTGCGCTGGGGCGTGACGCCGCAGGAGCTGGCCTGGCTGGACCTGCCGCCGCCGGCCGCCTACGCCCAGGCGCTGGACCTGCTCGACCGCCTCGGCGCGCTGGATGAGCGTGGTGCGCTCAATGCCCACGGCCAGGCGATGGCCGAGTTGCCGGCGCATCCGCGTATCGCCCATCTGCTGCTGCGCGGCCAGGCGCTGGGCCTGGGCGCATTGGCCTGCGAGCTGGCGGCGTTGCTGTCCGAGCGCGATATCTTGCGTGGCGCTGGCGCCGATCTGCACAGCCGCCTGGCCCTGCTCAGCGGCGAAAGCCGCGCCGGGCGCTCCGCTCAAGGCGGCGTGCAGCGTGCCCGGCAGCTGGCCCGGCAATTCCAGGGCCTGCTCAAGGGCAGGCCGGTGGTCCAGGCGGTGAGCGACCCCGAGCATCCACGCTGGCTTGGTTGCCTGCTGGCCTTCGCCTATCCCGATCGCATCGCCCAGCAGCGCCGCGCTGGCGGCGCCGACTACCGCCTGGCCAACGGTCGCGCCGCGCAGTTCGCCGAGGCCGATGCGCTGATGAAGCACGAATGGCTGGTGGTGGCCGATCTGGGCAGCCGTCAGGGCCAGCGTGAGGAGCGCATTTATCTCGCCGCCGACCTCGACCCGGCGTTATTCGAGAGCGAACTGGCCGAGCAGGTGCGCGTGCAGGAATTGCTCGACTGGGACGAGCGCGAGGGCGTGCTGCGCGCCGAGCGTCAGCGCCGGGTCGGCGAACTGGTGCTGGAGCGGCAGGCGCTGGATTCGCTCGATGAAGACGCGCGCTGCCGAGCGCTGATCGGTCTGGTGCGGCGCAAGGGCCTGGCGCTGCTGCCCTGGACGCCGGAGCTGCGCCAGTGGCAGGCGCGGGTGGCGCTGCTGCGCGAGCTGGACCTGCAGCAGCAGGGGCAGAGCGACTGGCCGGATCTGTCCGATGCCGCGCTGTTGGCCGGCCTCGAGCAGTGGCTGACGCCCTACCTGAGCAAGGTCAATCGCCTCAGCCATTTCGCCAATCTCGACCTGCCGGCGATCCTGCAGACGCTGCTGCCCTGGCCGCTACCGCAACGTCTCGACGAGCTGGCGCCGCGGGCGCTGGCGGTGCCGTCCGGCTCGCGCATCGCCATCGACTACGCGGAGAACCCGCCGGTGCTCGCCGTGCGCCTGCAGGAGCTGTTCGGCCTGGCCGCCACGCCGCGCATCGCCGGTGGCCGCGTCGGCCTCAAGTTGCACCTGCTTTCGCCGGCGCGCCGGCCGGTACAGGTGACCCAGGACCTGGCCAGCTTCTGGGCGGGGACCTACGCCGAGGTGAAGAAGGATTTGAAGGGCAGGTACCCCAAGCACTACTGGCCGGACGATCCGCTGATCGCCGAGCCCACTGCGCGGGCCAAGCCGCGCAAGTAGCGGGCGCGCAGCGCTCTCGTAGGGGCGCCGAGCGCACCGGATATCCGATTCAGGGCAGACGCAGATCCGCGCCGGCGGCGTGCAGTTCCTCGTAGGCGCGGTCGAGGGCGTCGCGCAGCGCCTCGGCGCCGGGAGCATGGCGCGAGACGATCAGCTTCAGCGGCAGGCGCTGCAACTGGACAAAGGGCAACTCGGCCATGCCCAGGCGGCGGCGCGCCTGCTCCACCGGCATCTGGTAGTCCAACAGGTAGTCGCCGCGGCGGCGCTGGAGCATTTGCAGGGCCGCGGTGTGGCTGGCGGTGCGGTGCGTCACTATGCCCAGCGCCGGGTCGTTCAGCCACTGGCTGACCGGCTGCCAGTAGCTGTAGCCACTGATCAGGATCACCCCCTGGCCGGCGAGATCCTCGGGCAGGCGCGGCAACAGGGTATCCGGGCGAAAGTACAGGTTGAGGGCGATCTGCCCCAGCTCCTGGCGGGTCTCCAGGGTATGGCCGATGAGCTCCGTCTTACCCGGCGCGCCCGGCCACAGCTGCACGCTGCCGTCCTGCAGGCCGCCATACAGGCGTGCGCCAGGGTAGGAGCGGAAGCTCGCCTGGTAGCCGGCATGCTCCAGCAGCCGCGCGCTGAGTTCGAGGATCGCGCCGCTGGGTAGGCCTTGCGCGTCGGTGTAGGAATAGGGCGGGAACTCGTAATAGCCGACGTTGACCTGGCGCAGCGCGTCGGTCGCGGCCGTGGCGGCAAGGCTCGGCAGCCATAGCAGGGCGGCGAGCAGGAGGCGGCAGGGTCTTGGCATCGGGAAAAACGCGGCTCGGTACCGTCTTGTTGGCGGCCAGCATGGCCAACCGATGCGCTGCTTGTCCAGCCCTCGGGCGACGACCCGTCAGTCGAGATTGGGCAGAAAGAAGCGGCCGATCACCGGCAGATGGTCGGAGATGCCCTGCGTATCGTGCTGGCGCACCGCGCTGCTCAGGCGGGTCAGGCGCGGGCTGTGGAACAGGTAGTCGAGGGTGCGGTCCGGGCCGCTGGCGGTCGGGTCGTTGGGGTAGTGGGTGTACCAGCGCCGCTGCTGACCGCCGTTGACCTGATCCAGGCTGGGGATCATCGGGTAGCGCGCGGCCAGCGCCTGCAGTTCGCTGTCGGCGGCGTACCAGCCGCGCTGCTCCGCCGGCAACTGGCGATACTGGCCGGGCGGCAGCAGGTTGAGGTCGCCGCCGAGCAACCAGGGCGCGCCCGAGGCCTGCAGCTGCCGGAGCAGGCCGTCGGTCATCTGCACCTGGCGCTGCATGGTGTCATGGCCCTGGGCGAAGGCATCGAAATGGGTGTTGATCGCCACCAGCTCGCTGCCGCCGCGAATCGGCAGATGGCTGACCAACAGCGCGCGCTTGAGCTGGAACGGGCGCTGCCACGGGTCGCTGGGCAGCTGTGGCAGCTGCAGGCGCTCGGCCCGGGCGATCTGGAAGCGGCTCAGGGTGGCGAGCTTCATGCCGACGCTGCCGAGGATGCGCGGGTGCGGCACGAAGCGGGCTTTCCAGTAGAAGGCCTGGCTGGCGCAGGGGTAGAGGCCGACCAGGCGCGCCTGCAGCAGCGCCAGCTGGTCCTGGTGGTCGCTGGCACGGGCGCCGTCGTGCAGTTCCTGCAGCAGGACGAGGTCCGGCTGTTCGTCGCGCAGCACGCGCACCACTTCGCCCAAGGTGATGGCCAGGTCCGCGGCGCTGGGCCGGTCGTCGGGGCCGTCGCCGCCGGGCAGGTCGTACCAGAACACGTAGCCCTTGCCGGCCAGGTACTGGACGTTCCAGGTCATCACCTTGAGCGCCTGTCCCGGCTGCAGCTGCGGCACCTGGCCGCTGCAGGCCAGCGGCGCCGCCTCGCGCGGCGCCGGGCGCCAGCTCAGGGCATGGAACAGCAGGAGAATGCCGGGCAGCGCGAGCAGGGCGAGCAGGAGCAGGCGAAGCGGGCGGGACAGGGACATGGCGACGCGGGCGACTATGCTGGGAGAAGGCGAGGATACCCGACTGCGGCCCGTCGGCCCAGGCGTGCTGGCATCCCGCCGGGAGGGGACGATGAACGAGCCGCTGATCGCCCAGCGCGGGCCCTATGCGGTCGAGGTGGAAGCCGGGCGGGACTACTTCTGGTGCCGTTGCGGACGCAGCGCCAGCCAGCCGTTCTGCGACGGCAGCCACAAGGGCAGCGGGCTGACCCCGCTGAAGTACCATGCCGAGTGCGCCGAGCGGATATTTTTCTGCGGCTGCAAGCACACGGCCACGCCGCCCTGTTGCGATGGCAGCCATAACAGGTTGTAGTGTCGGCACGGCTTGGAAGGTGGGGGCAGCGCATGTATCGCAAGGTATTCGCCAACAAGGTATTCGACCGCAAGGTGGTGCTGATCACCGGCGGTTGCGCCGGGATCGGCCGCGCGCTGGCGGTGCGCATGGCCCAGGCCGGCGCGCGGCTGGTGATTCTCGACCTGCAGCAGGCGGCGCTCGACAGTCTGGTGCAGCACCTGCACGACCACCACAACGCCGAGGCCCTCGGCCTGCTGTGCGACGTCGCCGACGCCGAGGCGGTGCAGCGCGCCGTGGCACTGGCCATCGAGCGCTTCGGCGGCATCGACGTGCTGGTCAACAACGCCGGCATCACCCACCGCAGCACCTTCGCCGACACCAGCCTGGAGGTATTCCAGCGGGTCATGGCGGTCAACTACTTCGGCGCGCTGCACTGCACCCGGGCGGCGCTGCCCAGCCTGATCGCCCGCGGTGGGCAGATCATCGTGCTCAGCTCGCTGTCGGGCATCGCCCCCTTGCTCTACCGCAGCGCCTATAACGCCAGCAAGCACGCGCTGCACGGGCTGTTCGAGACCCTGCGCTACGAACTCAAGGGCTCGGGAGTGAACGTGATGCTGGTGTGCCCCGGCTTCACCGCCACCGACCTGCGCAAGAACGCCCTGGTCGGCGACGGTTCGGTGGCCGCGCAGCCGCCGCTGGCGATGGGCAAGGTGGCGTCGCCGCAGGACGTCGCCGAGGCCATCTACCACGGCGCACTCAGGCGTCGGCGGCTGCTGGTGCTGTCCAACGTCGACTGGCGCGCGCGGGTGCTGGCGCGCTTCTTCCCGCGGCTGTTCGAGAAGGTGCTGCTACCGCGCCTGTCCGGGCTCAAGCCGCAGGGTTCCGGGCGCGCCTGAGCGCCAAGGCATGAGGCCGCCGCTCCGGTGGGAGTCGCGCCCACGGCGAATGGCTGGCGCAGACGACTGAAAAGCTTCGCCCCGGGGGCGGGGCTCCCACATATTCGTCAGTTCCCGCCAGCTCTATAGGGGCTCCTGCTAGTGGGTGTGCGGGTCGACGTAGAGCTCATGGACCAGCGCCATGTCCCAGTAGGTAGCCTCGATCTTGTGGCCGTCGAGGTCGCGCACGAAGCAGCCGTAGTAGGGCTCGCCGTATTCCGCGCGCGGTCCCGGCTCGCCCTCGCCGCGGGCGCCGGCTGCCAGCGCGGCCTGGTAGAAGGCCCGTACCGACTCCTTGTCCGGCGCATTGAAACCGAAGTGGCTGCCGTTGCCGAGGGTGGCCGGCTGGCCGTCGATCGGCGTCTGCACCCAGAACTCCGGGTACTCGCGGCCAAACGCCACCGCGCCAGGGTGGCGCATGATCTCCTTGCAACCGAGGGTCGCCAGTACCTTGGCGTAGAACTCGCAGGCCGCCTCGAACTGGTTGGTGCCAATGGAAATGTGGGACAGGATGCTGGGGTTGGCGTCGCTCATGGTGATGCTCCTTGCTGGCGGGACCGACAAGCCTAGCAGGCCGCGGAAAAACTACCCGGGCTTCGGCTCCTGCCTCGCCCGGCCGCCAGCTAGTCGCGGTTGTCCTGCCCTGCCGGCTGCGTGTCGATCAGCATCAGCAGGCGGTACAGCACCACCAGGGCGAACAGCTGGAGGAAGCCGCTGGCCGCCTGCTGCAGCACCCACAGCAGGCTGTCATCGCGGCTCGGCAGGGTCCACCAGTCGAGCAGCCAGAGCGGCAGCAGCACGCCGGCCAGGCAGGCGAAAACCGGCCAGAAGCGACCGTTGGTCAGCGCGAAGCTGCCCTGCAGCGCGGTCAGCGGCGGTTGCCCGCGCAGCACCAGCAGCAGCTCGGCGAACGCCAGCCTGACCATGATCCAGATGCCCGGCAGCACCAGTAGCGAGAGGCCTAGCAGGGTCGCCAGGGTGCTCAGCCCGGCGAGCAGGGCGAACGCCGGCCACAGGCGCAGGGCGGCGCCCAGCAGCGCGCTGCCGGGCAGGTCGCGACCGTTGCTGCGGGCGTCGACGAAGAGGATCAACGGCGCCGCGTAGAGCGGATAGAACAGCACGCCGAGGAGGATGGCGTAGGCCGGATTGGCCTCTTCGCCGAGCTGAGCCGCCAGCAGCGCCTGGCAGGTGGCCTCGAGCAGCAGCAGCGGCAGGCACAGGCGGGCGATGGCGGCCAGGTTGTGGCTGAAGAAGAACCAGGCATCGCGCAGGACGGACAGTGGACTCATCGGCAGGGCTCGGCGAACGAAAAAAGCGCACTGTAGCAGAGGCGCATCGACCGCCGCGCCGACGGCGCCGCTCTGGCATACTGGCGGCGCTTTCCGCCCGCCGCCCGAGGATGCCCGGTGAAGAAGATCGCCGTATTCGCCGACGTACAGAACCTCTACTACACGGTGCGCCAGGTGCATGGCTGCCATTTCGACTACGCCGCGTTCTGGGCCGAGCTCAGCCGCCAGGGCCAGATCGTCGAGGCCTACGCCTATGCCATCGACCGTGGCGACGCCCGCCAGCAGCAGTTCCAGCAGATCCTGCGCAAGCTCGGCTTCTGCGTGAAGCTCAAACCCTATATCCAGCGCAGCGACGGCTCGGCCAAGGGCGACTGGGACGTCGGCATCTGCATCGACGTGCTCGACGCCGCCGAGCGGGTCGACTGCATCGTGTTGGGCTCCGGCGACGGCGACTTCGATCTGCTCCTGGAGCGGGTGCGCAGTCGCGGCGTCGAGGCGATCGCCTATGGCGTGCCGGGGTTGACCGCGCAGTCGCTGATCCGCGCCGCCAGCCGTTACGTGCCCGTCGAGGGCGACCTGCTTCTGAAGAATTCGTAAGGACCATCGTGGAATCCATCGCCATCATCGACTTCGAAACCACCGGCATGGCGCCGGACCGGGCGCGCGCCACCGAGATCGGCGTGGCGATCATCGAGGGCGGGCAGATCGTCGACCGCTACCAGAGCCTGATGAACGGCGGCGCCTGGGTGCCGCCCTTTATCGAGCAGCTCACCGGCATCAGCAACGCCATGCTGCGCGAGGCGCCGCCGTCGGAGCAGGTGATGAACGAGGTGGCCGACTTCATCGGCGAGCGGCCGTTGCTGGCGCACAACGCCGCCTTCGACCAGAAGTTCTGGGACGCCGAGCTGGCGCGCATCCGCCGCCGGCGCTCGCAGCCCTTCGCCTGTTCGCTGCTGCTCTCGCGGCGGCTGCTGCCGGACGCGCCGAGCCACAAGCTGGGCAACCTCAACGCCTGGGCCGGGCTGCCGGATACCGGCCGCGCCCACCGCGCCCTGGCCGACGCCGAGATGGCGGCGAACCTGACCCTGCATCTGTTCGATCTGCTGCATCATCGCCATGGCCGGCATCAGGCCGACCACGCCTTCCTCTGCCAGCTGCAGAAGCTGCCGGCAGCCAAGGTGCGCGCGCTGCTGGCGGCCGGCTAGCGCTTCGTAGCCCGGATGCCATCCGGCACGCCTTGCCGTCAGGCTCCCCGGATTGCATCTGGCTACAGGGAGCAGCGAGGGCGGCTGGTCTTGCTGCGATTGTCGATGACGCGAAGGCATCGCCCGCAAGCGGGCTCCTACAAGAGTGCCGGCGCGGGTAAACTGCGCGCCTGTTTCTTTTCGACCGGTTGCCCCCATGACCTTCGCCTCCCTCGGCCTGATCGAGCCGCTGCTGCGCAGCCTCGACGGCCTCGCCTACCAGACCCCGACCCCGGTGCAGAGCCAGGCGATTCCCGCCGTGCTCAAGGGGCGCGACCTGATGGCCGCGGCGCAGACCGGCACCGGCAAGACCGCCGGCTTCGCCCTGCCGCTGCTGCAGCGCCTGACCCTGGAAGGCCCGCAGGTGGCGAGCAACTCGGTGCGCGCGCTGGTGCTGGCGCCGACCCGCGAGCTGGCCGAGCAGGTGCTGCAGAGCTTTCTGGTCTACGGCCAGCACCTGCCGCTGTCGTGCTACGCGGTATATGGCGGGGTCAGCATCAATCCGCAGATGATGAAGCTGCGCAAGGGCGTCGACGTGCTGGTGGCCACCCCGGGCCGGTTGCTCGACCTGTACCGGCAGAACGCGGTGAAGTTCGCCCAGCTGCAGTGCCTGGTGCTCGACGAGGCCGACCGCATGCTCGACCTGGGTTTCGCCCGCGAGCTGGACGAGCTGTTCAGCGCGCTGCCGAAGAAGCGCCAGACCCTGCTGTTCTCCGCGACCTTTTCCGACGTCATCCGGCAGATGGCCGGCGAGCTGCTGCGCGACCCGCTGTCGGTGGAAGTCAGTCCGCGCAACGCCGCCGCCAAGAGCGTCAAGCAGTGGCTGATCCCGGTGGACAAGAAGCGCAAGGGCGAGCTGTTCCTGCATCTGCTGCAGGCCAAGCGCTGGGGCCAGGTGCTGGTGTTCGCCAAGACGCGCAAGGGCGTCGATCAGCTGGAACAGGAGCTGCTGGCCATCGGTGTGGCCGCCGACTCGATCCACGGCGACAAGCCGCAGCCGGCGCGCCTGCGCGCCCTGGAGCGGTTCAAGGCCGGCGAGGTGCAGGTGCTGGTGGCCACCGACGTGGCCGCGCGCGGGCTGGATATCGATGACCTGCCGCTGGTGGTCAACCTCGATCTGCCGATCAACGCCGAGGACTACGTGCACCGCATCGGCCGCACCGGCCGCGCCGGCGCCACGGGCGAGGCGATCTCGCTGGTGTGCGCCGACGAGGTGGAGCAGCTGGCGGCCATCGAGAACCTGACCCGGCAGTTGATCAAGCGCGTCGACGAGCCTGATTTCATTCCCGACCACCGCGTACCGCTGACGGCGGTTGGCGGCCAGGTGCTGAAGAAACCGAAGAAGCCCAAGCAGAAATTGATCCCCGGCGCCGCCAAGCCGGCCGGCAAGGGCGCCATCCACCTCGGCCGCTGGTTCGAGGAAGAGGATGCCAAGCCCAAGGCCAAGGCGGTGCGCAAGGTGCCGAGCTTCGGCGGCAAGCCCAAGGGCGGCAAGAAGTAGGGCACCGCACTCAGCTGTAGCCCGGATGTAATCCGGGAGCGCTGTCTCCAGTCTGCTCCCGGCTTGCATCCGGGCGACAAACGGTCACGATCGTTCCGGAGGAGCCCGCTTGCGGGCGATCCGCTCGGCGCGAGAACCCATCGCCCGCAAGCGGGCTCCTACAGCGGGATCTTCAGCCAGTCGAGCACGCCCCGCGCCGCCACCCGGCCGCTGGCGAAGCAGGCGGTGAGCAGATAGCCGCCGGTGGGCGCCTCCCAGTCGAGCATTTCGCCGGCGCAGAACACGCCGGGCAGGGCCTTGAGCATCAGGCCGTCATCCAATGCCTCGAAGGGCACGCCGCCGGCGCTGCTGATCGCCTCGTCCAGCGGCCGTGGGCGCAGCAGGGCGATTGGCAGCGCCTTGATCCAGGGCGCCAGGGCGGCCGGATCGGCGAAGGCGGCGGGCGGCGCCAGCTCGCGCAGCAGGGCGGCCTTGACCCCGTCCAACCCGGCCTGGCGCTGCAGGTGCTTGGCCATCGACTGCTTGCCGCGCGGCTTGCTCAGCGCCTGCTGCAGCCTGGCCAGTGGCGTCTGCGGCAGTAGATCGAGGCTGATCACGGCCTGGCCGGCGGCCGCGATGGTGCGGCGAATCGCGGCGGAGAAGGCGTACACCAGGCTGCCCTCGACGCCGCGCTCGGTGAGGACGAACTCGCCGATGCGCGCGGCCTGGTCGGGCAGGCTGAGGGCGACGTTCTTCAGTGGCGCGCCGGCGAACTTCCTGCGCAGATGCTCGCTCCACAGCGTCACCTCGAAGCCGCAGTTGCTTGGCTGCAGCGCCGCGACCTCGACACCGCGCGCCTGCAGCAGCGTCGTCCAGGCGCCGTCGGAGCCCAGTCGCGCCCAGCTGCCGCCGCCGAGGGCGAGCAGGCAGGCATCGGCGGTCAGTGCGCGTTCGCCGTCCGGCGTGGCGATACGCAGGCTGCCGTCGTCGTTCCAGCCGAGCCAGCGGCTGCGGGTGTGGATCGTCACGCCCAGCTCGCGCAGGCGGCGCAGCCAGGCACGCAGCAGCGGCGCGGCCTTCATGTCGCTGGGGAACACGCGGCCGGAGGTGCCGACGAAGGTATCGATGCCGAGGCCCTGAATCCAGGCGCGCAGGGCGTCTGCATCGAAATCCCGCAGCAGTGCCGCGACCTCGGCCTGGCGCTCGCCGTAGCGGCCGACGAAGGCTTCCTTGGGTTCGGAATGGGTGATATTCATGCCGCCGACGCCGGCCAGCAGGAACTTGCGCCCCACCGAGGGCATGGCGTCGAACAGCTCCACACGCACGCCGGCGCCGGCCAGCACCTCGGCGGCCATCAGCCCGGCGGGGCCGCCACCGATGATGGCGACGTGATAAGTGGAGGGCTGGGGGGAAGTGGTCATGGGGAGGCAATGGCGGGCCGCGGAGGCTGCGCATTCTACCCGAGTGTTCCGCGGCCTTGTCATTTGCCCGGGCTTGGGGCAGGTTCTGGGGCGAACCTCTTCGGCTGGAGCCCGTTATGTCCCAGATCTGCCCCGACATCGATCCCGAAGGCCTGATCGAATATTCGGTGGTCTACACCGACCGCTCGCTGAACCATATGTCGCAGTCGTTCCAGGGCGTGATGCGCGATATTTCAGCGACGCTTAAGCAGGTCTACAACGCCCATGCCGTGGCGGTGGTGCCGGGTAGCGGCACCTACGGCATGGAGGCGGTGGCGCGGCAGTTGGCGACCGACCAGAAGTGCCTGGTGATCCGCAACGGCTGGTTCAGCTACCGCTGGACGCAGATCTTCGAGATGGGCCGGATTCCCGCCGAAGCTCTGGTGCTCAAGGCCCGTCCGGTAACGGGCGGTAGCCAGGCCGCCTTCGCCCCGGCGCCGCTGGACGAGGTGCTGGAGACCATCGCCGCCGAGAAGCCGCAGCTGGTGTTCGCCCCGCATGTGGAGACCTCCTCCGGCATGATCCTGCCGGACGACTACCTGCGCGCGGTGGGTGAGGCCGTGCACGCGGTCGGCGGCCTGTTCGTGCTCGACTGCATCGCCTCCGGCGCGCTCTGGGTGGACATGCAGGCCTGCGCCGTCGACGTGCTGATCAGCGCGCCGCAGAAGGGCTGGAGCGCCTCGCCGTGCTGCGCCCTGGTGATGCTCAGCGAAGCGGCCCGGGCGCGCGTCGAGGCGACCCAGAGCACTAGCTTCGCCTGCGACCTGAAGAAGTGGCTGCAGATCATGCAGGCCTACGAGCAGGGCGGCCACGCCTACCACGCCACCATGCCCAGCGACGCCCTGGCGCGTTTCCGCGATGCGATGAAGGAGGCCGAGGCCATAGGTTTCGACCTCCTGCGCCGGCAACAGCAGGAACTGGGTGAGCGGGTACGCGCGCTGCTGGCCGCCCGCGGCTTCAAGAGCGTCGCGGCCAAGGGCTTCGAGGCACCGGGGGTGGTGGTCTGCTACACCGATGACGCGCAGATCAAGAGCGGCGCCAAGTTCGCCGCCGCCGGCCTGCAGATCGCCGCCGGCGTGCCGCTGCAATGCGACGAGCCGGCGGACTTCCAGACCTTCCGCCTCGGCCTGTTCGGGCTGGACAAGCTGGGCCATATCGAGCGCAGCGTGGCGACCCTGGAGCAGGCGCTGGACAAGGTGCTGGCCGGCTAAGAAACGCTGCCCGAGCCGCTGGGCGCGGCTCGGACTCAGGCGGCCACGCCTCAATGCACCGCGCGCTGCCCGGCCAGCAGCCGCCGTTCGTTCTCCAGGGCGGTGGCCAGGCCGCTCTGGCCGCCGCGCTGGGCGGCGGCGATCAGCGTCTGGTCGAGCAGGTCGCGCTGCGCATGGCTGCCGCCGAAGCGCTGCGCCTGGTTGCGGATCGCGCGCAGCAGTTCGACGCAGCGGGCGTAGCGGCCCTCGTGGAAGGCCAGCAGCGCCTCGATGGCCGGGGCGCCGATCTCGCGGGTCATCCAGGCATTGTCGTCGTCGCGCCGCAGGGCCTCTGTCTGGGCTGCGCGCACCCGTTCTAGCAGGTCGCCGCGGCCGGCGCCGGCGAAGGCCAGGCAGGCGTGCAGGTCGTTGAAGGCGTAGCGGCCGTCGTCGGCCAGCGGCGCCCAGCGCTCGGCCAGGTCCTGCCAGCGCGGCGCCACCTCGACGCCGCGCAGCTGCAGGCGCCAGAGCAGCGCGCTGGCGTCCACCAGCTCGAGGGCGATCTGCGAGCCGCTGGCGTCGATGGCGCCGTCCAGCAGTTCGAGCACGGCGGCGCTGTCGCCCAGCTCCAGGTGGTACAGCGCCAGGTGCCACCAGTTGTGCACGGCGAGCATATTGTCCGGCTGCCAGGCGCTGTTGCCGCGCATCCAGGCGATGCCTTCCTCACGCCGGCCCTGCATCTCCAGCACATGCGCCACCGCGTGCTGGGCCCAGGCGTCGGCGGGCTCGAGGGAGATGGCCTGGCGGCCGAGGCGCTCGGCCAGGCGGTAGTCGCCGCATTCCTCGAGGCCGAAGGCGTACATGCCGAGCAGCGCGTGGTAGCCCGGCACCTGCGGCGACCAGGCCGGCAGCACCTGGGCGATGCGGTCGCGCAGCCGGCGCGCGTCGCCGGTGAAGAAGTCCAGCTGGTGGCCGACCTGCAGCGCCAGCAGGTCGTGCGGGTAGTCGACGCAGAGCGCTTCCAGGCTGCGCGCGGCCTGCAGCCAGTGGCCGTCCGCCCACAGTGTTGCAGCCTGCAGGTGGCGCGCCTCGCGCTCGTTGTGCGGCAGCCGGCGGGCGCGCTCCAGCGCCGCACGGGCCTCGGCCACGGCGCTGCCCTCGCTGCTCATCAGGTACAGCCAGGCGCGCAGCAGGTGGCCCATGACCAGTTCCGGGCTGGCCTCCAGCGCCGCGTCGGCGCTGGCCAGCGGGTCGTTGCGCAGGCAGCGCAGCTGGGTCAGGCCGCGTTCATACAGGGTCAGGGCCTCGACGTTGCAGCCGGTCAGATGGTGTCCGTGTGCATCTTTCATTGTTCTATGCTCCAGAAGTCGGGTTCGCTGGCCTGCGCCAACGTCTTCATCTTGGGGGCGTGGAGCGAACCGCACCAAGGTCATCCAGGTCAGAAAATGGGCATTTCCGCCACGACCCGCGCCACCTCCAGCCGCCACGACCTGCCGCTGAGCGTCGGCTTGCTCGCCCTGCCCGATACCACCGCCTCGACCCTGTTCGGCCTGTTCGATCTGCTGCAGGGCACCTGCCGCGACTGGCAGATGCTGATGCACCAGAGCGAGGTGGCCTCGCCCTTTCGCCCGCTGATCCTCAGCCGCGACGGCCTGCCGCTGCAGGTCGCCAACCAGGTGCCGATCCAGCCGCACGCCAGCCTGGCCGCTGCGCCGGCGCTGGATGTGGTGATCGTCAGCGACCTGGCGATCAGCCCCTGGCAGCCGCTGGACGCGCGCTACGATGCCGAGGTGCAGTGGCTGCGCGAACGCCAT
Organism: Pseudomonas sp. SP16.1; assembly: GCF_052682975.1. Classification (NCBI taxonomy): domain Bacteria; kingdom Pseudomonadati; phylum Pseudomonadota; class Gammaproteobacteria; order Pseudomonadales; family Pseudomonadaceae; genus Pseudomonas; species Pseudomonas sp. SP16.1. The sequence continues at coordinate 3,484,884 of NZ_JBQYFZ010000001.1, read as the reverse complement.
GCCGCCGGCGCGACCCTGGCCTCGGCCTGCTCCGGCGCGCTGCTGCTGGCGCGCACCGGGCTGCTCGACGGCTACGAAGGCACCTCGCACTGGGGCTACTGCGAGAGCCTGCAGGCCCAGCATCCGCGCGTGCGCTGGCAGCCGGACAAGGCCCTGGTCAGCTCCGGCGAGGGTCAGCGCCTGGTGATGGCCGGCAGCGGTACCAGCTGGCATGCCCTGGCGCTGTACCTGATCGCCCGTTTCGTCGGCGCCGAGGAGGCGATGCAGATGGCGCGGCTCAACCTGCTCGACTGGGATTCCACCAGCCAGCTGGCGTACGCGGCGATGCTGCGCACCGGGCAGCAGGCCGACCCGGTGATCGCCCGCTGCCAGGAATGGGCGGCGCTGCACTACGAGACCGAGGCGCCGGTGGCGGCCATGGTGCAGATGAGCGGGCTGAGCGAGCGCACCTTCCTGCGCCGCTTCTCCCAGGCCACCGGCATGTCGCCGCTGGACTACGTGCACACCCTGCGCCTGGAGGACGCCAAGCAGATGCTCGAGGCCGGCGAGCTGCCGGTGGAGGCCATCGCCCTGGAGGTGGGCTATCAGGACGCCGGCTTCTTCGGCCGGCTGTTCCGCCGTAAGGTCGGTCTGACTCCGGCGCAGTACCGGCGCCGCTTCGGCGTGCTGGCGCGACGCCTGGGCGTGGCCGCTAGCGAGGGCTGAGCGACTTGCTCGCGCGCTTGCCGGCCGCCTTGCGCGTGCCGGGCTTGCGCTTGCCCTTCCACGGCATCGTCGTGGGAGCGGCCGGGCCGCTGATGCTCAGGCGCAGCGCGGCGCAGCGCTCGACCTGCTTGCGCATCCACGCCGACTGCTTGGCGACGAACTCGTCCAGGCTCATCTCGCCGCTCTGCACCATGTCCAGCGCCTGCTCCCAGATCGCCGTGGTGCCGGGGTCGGCGATGGCCCGCGGCACCGCGTCGATCAGGCTGAAGGCCGCCGGGGTGGCCGCCAGCGCCTTGCCCTGCTTGCGCAGGTAGCCGCGTTCGAGCAGGCCCTGGATGATGCTGGCACGGGTCGCCTCGGTGCCGATGCCGGTGGTGTCCTTGAGCTTCTGCTTCAGGCGCGGATCCTCCACCAGGCGGGCGACGTTCTTCATCGCCTTGATCAGGTCGCCCTCGGTGAAGGGCTTGGGCGGCTGGGTCCAGAGGTCCTTGAGGTTTACTTCGCGGACCGGATATTCCTGGGCCTCGGCTAGGAGCGGCAGCTCCTGCGCCGGCGCTGCCTCGCCTTTGGCGCTGGCCACTGCCTGCGGCAGGGCGCGCTTCCAGCCCGGCTCGACGATCTGCTTGCCCACCGCGCGCAGGGCTTGGCCGGCGCAGTCGAAGTCGGCCTGGGTGCGGTCGTATTCGTGGTTGGGCAGAAACTGCGCCAGGTAGCGCGCGCGGATCAGCTCGAAGACCGCCCGCGGCTTGCCGCCCAGGCGACCGGGATCGGGCGCCGCGGCGGTGGGAATGATGCCGTGGTGGGCGCCGACCTTGGCGTCGTTCCAGGCCCGCGAACGGCGCCGGGGATCGAGGTGCGTCTGCAGCGCGCCCAGGCTCGGGTCGGCGCGGCCGAGGGCGGCGAGTATGGCCGGCGCCTCGCCATGCTGGCTCAGCGGCAGGTAGCCGCAATCGCTGCGCGGGTAGGTGATGGCCTTGTGCGTTTCGTACAGCGCCTGGGCGATATCCAGGGTCTCCTGGGCGCCGAGGCCGAGTCGCTTCGAGCAGACCTCCTGCAGGGTGCCGAGGTCGAACGGCAGCGGCGGCGCCTCGCGCAGACGTTCGGTGTCGAGCTTGACCAACCGCGCGCTGGCCGCCGTGCGCATGGCGCTCGCCGCCTGCTGGGCGAGCGCCTGGTTGAGGCAGCGGCCCTGCTCGTCGCAGGCATCCTGCGGGGCGCGCCACTGGGCGCGGAAGGGCGTGGCGCCGGCCAGCAGCTGCACCTCGATGGCCCAGTAGGGCGCCGGCACGAAGGCGGCGATGGCGCGATCGCGATCCACCACCAGGCGCAGCGTCGGCGTCTGCACCCGGCCGACCGGCAGCACGCCCTGATAGCCGGACTGGCGGCCGAGCAGGGTGAACAGCCGGCTCATGTTCATGCCGATCAACCAGTCGGCGCGCGCCCGGCCGAGGGCGGCCTGGTACAGGCTGAAGGTCGCCGCGCCCGGCTTGAGCGCCGCCAGCGCCTTGCGGATCGAGGCATCGTCCAGCGCCGACAGCCACAGGCGCTGGATCGGCCCGCGGTAGCGGCAATGCTCGACCAGCTCGCGGGCGATCAGCTCGCCCTCGCGGTCGGCGTCGGTGGCGATCACCAGTTCGGCGGCCTCGCCGAGCAGGCGCTTGACCGCCTTGTACTGGCCGGCGGTCTTGCCCTTGATCTGCATCTTCCACTGCGCCGGGACGATCGGCAGGTCGGCCAGCGCCCAGCGCTTGTAGCGCGCGTCGTAGGCGTCCGGCGGCGCGGTTTCCAGCAGGTGGCCGATGCACCAGGTCACGCCGATCCCGGCACCCAGCCAGCAGCCGTCGCCGCGCCGGGTGGCGCCGAGGACCTTGGCGATGTCCTTGGCCTGGGAGGGTTTTTCACAGAGAAACAGGCGCATGGCGGCCATCGTCGCGGATTGGAATGGCCTACAGCATGGCCAGCGGCGGGAGTGGAGGCAAGAGTTTTCTGTATATGCACACAGTATTTCCAGCGTTCAACCCAACCTCAGCGTCTCCCTGAGCTTATGCCTTCACATGGCTAGCCTTATTCATTCAACGAGACAAACGGTCTGAGCCAAAGATGGCAGGAGCTAGCCCGAAAACGCCTTAGTCCACCCACAAGTTATCCACAGGATTTTCTTGTTCGGGAGCCTTGCAATGCTTTAAGCGGGTAACCGCCCCTTTTCTTTGGTTCTTCGCATTTTCGCTGGGAGGATGCGCTTGACACCGGACTGGCAAGTTTGTATGCGCGTCGCTTACTGACTTGGCACTATCCGTTACCGCGTCTGCCGAACGTTTGGGTTGCGCCCCTTACGGGCGCCACACCTTTCTTGCTTGCCCAAGAAAGGTGTGCCAAAGAAGGGCACCCGGCATCCGGGTTTCGCTGCGCGAAACTTCCCTCGCTCCGGCGCCGCTCCGGGGGCCGGCTTACATGGGCCATCCCTGGCCCATTAAGCCTCTCGCCGCATCCCTGCGGCTCGTCCCCCTACGCGACACCTCCACTCGGCCTCCTGACGGGACCAGGTCGCGAGCTTGTGAAATCTCCGGAAGATCAAAGTCAGCGGCGTTTGGCTTTTGCTCTTCAACTGCGATGGTGCAGACGACGCCCAAGTCCCCTTCAGGAGGCCGAGTGGAATCACCGTGGAAGGGGTTGAGCGGCATGGATGCCGCGAGAGCCGCGATGGGCCAGGGATGGCCCTTCGCGGCGGGCCCCTGGAGCGGTGATGGAGCGAGGGAACCCCGGCGCAGCTGGGGCCGGATGAACGGGGTGCCCTTCTCTTTGGTTACTTTCTCTTGGGCAAGCAAGAGAAAGTGACTCGCCCGTAAGGGGCGAAACCCATCAGGCCAGACAGCGCGCTAATGGATAGTGCCAAGTCATCGGCAGCACACACTTATTTGCCAGTCCGATGTCAATCCGTACTTTCCTCAATCTATGCGAAGAAGCTTTTCTTTTGTGCGCTAAACCTAAGGTTGCTCTAGGTTGCGGTCTATTTTCGGCACAACTAGTGGGCCGATGGACGCCGCGCTCAACCCAGCCCCACTTCCGCCCAGACCCGTGCCGCGCTGTGATGCAGGATGCCGTGGCGGCGGGCCAGCACGGCGCGGTCCCTGTCGTAGCCGCCGCCGATCACTCCGGCCACGGGGATATCGCGGCCCAGGCAGTGGCGGATCACCGCCTCGTCGCGCGCCGCGATACCGGCGTCGCTCAGCTGCAGGTAGCCCAGGGCATCGTCCCGGTGCACGTCGACGCCGGCGTCGTAGAGCACCAGGTCCGGCTGGTACAGCGGCAGCAGGTAGTTCAGCGTGTCGTCCACTACCTTGAGGTAGTCGGCGTCGGCCATGCCGCGTGGCAGGGGAATGTCCCAGTCGCTCTCGGCCTTGCGCGCCGGGAAGTTCTGCTCGCAGTGCAGGGAGACGGTGACGGCATCCGCTACGCCTGCCAGCAGCCGCGCGGTACCGTCGCCCTGGTGCACGTCGCAGTCGAAGATCAGCACCCGCTGCACCCGCCCGGCTTCCAGCAGGTAGCGGGCGATCACCGCCAGGTCGTTGAAGATGCAGAAACCGGAAGGGAAGTCATAGTGCGCATGGTGGGTGCCGCCGGCCAGATGGCAGGCCAGGCCGTGGCGCAGCGCCAGTTCGGCGGTCAGCAGCGAGCCGCCCACCGCGCGCACGGTGCGCCGCGCCAGCGCCTCGCTCCAGGGCAGGCCGAGGCGGCGCTGCTCCTCGTGGGCCAGCTCGCCGGCCATATAGCGGGCGATATAGTCCGGGCAATGCACCAGGGCCAGCACCTCGGCCGGGCAGAGTTCGGGGCGTCGCAGCTGGGCGTCCGTGCTCAGGCCGCTGGCGACGACGTGATCACGCAGCAGGCGGAACTTCTCCATGGGAAAACGGTGCCCGGCGGGGAAGGGCGGGCTGTAATCCTCGTGGTAGACCAAAGGTAGCGGCATAGAATAGGCATCAGCGACTCGAGCGGCCGAGTATGGCCGCGCTCTTCATCTGCACTCAAGCGAGCCCTTATGCCGCCGATCGAGACCCACAGCCCGCGCCTGCTGCTGCGCACCTGGCGCGACGCCGACCTGCCGGCTTTCGCCGCGCTGAACGCCGATGCCGAGGTGATGCGGCATTTCCCGGCGCCGCTGGATAGCGAACAGAGCGCGCAGCTGCTGGCGCGCATCCGCGGCCATTTCGACGCGCATGGCTTTGGCTTCTGGGCGCTGGAACGGCGCGATAGCGGCGAGCTGATCGGCGTCACCGGTCTGGCGCAGGTCGGCTTCGCCGCCCCCTTCGTGCCCGCGGTGGAGATCGGCTGGCGCCTGGCCCGCGCCCACTGGCGCCAGGGCTATGCCCGCGAGGCGGCGCGCGCGGCGCTGGCGGTGGCCTTCGAGCGGCTCGGCCTGGACCAGGTGGTGAGCTTTACCGTGCCGGCCAACCGGCCGTCGCAGGCGGTGATGCGCGCCATCGGCATGCGGCGCGACGAGTCTGGCGATTTCCTCCATCCGCAGCTGCCGGCCGGTCATCCGCTGCAGCCGCATGTGCTCTATCGCATCCGCCGCGAGCAGTGGGAGGCGCGGCGATGAAGGACGTGCTCGCCTATCACCAGCTCAGCAAGCATGCGCCCGAGCGCTTCGCGCCGGGGCCGGGGCAGCTGGATTGGGCGACCCAGCCGGCGCCGTTTCGTCGCTACCAGGGCGCGCCGCTGATCGAGCTGTACCACCGCCCACTGGAGGAGGGGCCGGCCTACGACGGCGCCTTCGCCGCGGCGCAAACTTCTCCGGCGCCACTGGACCGCGCCAGCATCGCGCAGCTGCTGTACGACAGCCTGGCCATTTCCGCCTGGAAGGAGGCCGGCGGCAATCGCTGGGCGCTGCGGGTCAATCCTTCGTCCGGCAACCTGCATCCGACCGAGGCCTATCTGCTGCTGCCGCCCGGAGTCGTCGGTGGCACCGGTGTGCTGGCCCACTACGCCCCGGACGCCCATGCCCTGGAGCTGCGCGGCGAACTGCCGGCGGCACTGGGGCAGCAGCTTGCCGACTGCCTGCCGCACGGCGGTTTTCTCGTCGGCCTGGCCAGCATCCCCTGGCGCGAGGCCTGGAAATACGGCGAGCGCGCCTACCGCTACTGCCAGCACGACCTCGGCCATGCCCTGGCGGCCGTCGCCATCGCCGCCGGCGTGCAGGGCTGGCAGGTGCGGCTGTTGCGCGGCGTCGCCGAGGAGCGTCTGGATGCGCTGCTGGGGCTGGATCGCGCGGGCTTTCACGAGGCCGAACACGCCGACTGTCTGCTCTGGATCGGCCCGGCGCAGGAGGCCGAACCGCGCCTGCCCGAGGCGCTGCTCGGCGGCCTGATGCAGCTGGAACTGCAAGGCGCGCCCAATCGCCTGTCGCGCCAGTATCGGCATTGGCCGGAGCTGCAGCGGGTGCACGCGCTGTGCCGGGCGCCGGCGCTGCCGCCGATCTGGTGGAAAGCCGAGCCGGCCGCCGTGCGCGCCGACAACCCCGGCCTGCCGTTGCGGCCGATCCTGCACCGGCGGCGCAGCGCCCAGGCCATGGACGGGCGCGGCGGCATTCGCGCCGAGCTGCTGCTGGCCTGGCTGCGCCGCCTGCTGCCGGCGCAGTCGCCGGTGCCCTTCGCGATTACCGGCGAGCCGAGCGAGATCGACCTGCTGCTGTTCGTCCATCGCGTGCAGGGCCTGGCGCCGGGGTTGTACTGGCTGGATCGCACCGGCCGCGGCGTGCAGCCGCTGCGCGTGGATTACCAGTGGCAGCGGGTGGACGACGAGTTGCCGCTGTATCGCCTGCTCGAAGGCGATGCACGCGGCCTGGCGGGCTTTCTCAGTTGCGGTCAGGACATCGCCGCCGACGGCTGCCTGGCCCTGGCCATGCTGGCGCGCGTCGAGCAGGCGGTGGCCGAGGGCGCCTGGCGCTATCCGCGACTGTACTGGGAGTGCGGGCAGATCGGCCAGCTGCTCTATCTGGAGGCCGAGGCGGCGGGGCTGTCGGCCACCGGCATCGGCTGCTATTTCGACGATGCGCTGCATGAATTGCTCGGCGATGCCGACAGCAGCTGGCAAAGTCTTTACCATTTCACCCTCGGCCGCGCCGTCTGGGACCAACGCCTGACGTCTCTGCCGGCCTACCCGCAACCCCGTATTCCCCCTGTGCAAGGAGAGACCCCATGACCCAGGTGCTCGACGATCTGGTCGCGCTGCTCAGCCTGGAGCAGATTGAGGAAAACCTGTTCCGCGGGCGCAGCCAGGACCTGGGCTTCCGCCAGCTGTTCGGTGGCCAGGTGCTCGGCCAGTGCATCTCGGCGGCCAGCCAGACGGTCGACGCCGACCGCCACGTGCACTCCATGCACGGCTATTTCCTGCGCCCCGGCGACGCCAGCCTGCCGGTGGTCTACCAGGTCGAGCGCACCCGCGACGGCGGCAGCTTCAGCACCCGCCGGGTGGTGGCGGTGCAGAAGGGCAAGCCGATCTTCTTCTGCAGCGCCTCGTTCCAGTACGAGGAGGAGGGTTTCCACCACCAGAGCGAGATGCCCGATATTCCCGGCCCGGAAGACTTGAAATCGGAGACCGAGCTGGCGCGGATGGTGCAGGCGATGATCCCCGAGCGCATGCGCGAGCGGGCGATCAGCGACAAGCCGATCGAGATCCGCCCGGTGACGCTGATCAACCCTTTCGCCCCCGAGCCTTGCGAGCCGGTCAAGTACGTGTGGTTTCGCGCCGCCGGCGAGCTGCCGGACGACCCGCAGCTGCACAAGTACCTGCTGGCCTACGCCAGCGACTTCAATCTGCTCACCACCTCGATGCAGCCGCACGGCGTGTCGGTGTTCCAGAAGTTCATGCAGGTGGCCAGCCTCGACCATTCGCTGTGGTTCCACCGCAACCTGCGCATGGACGACTGGCTGCTCTACGCCATGGACAGCCCCTGGGCCGGCAACGCCCGCGGCTTCTCCCGCGCCAGCATCTACAACCGCCAGGGCGAGTTGGTGGCCTCGGCCGCGCAGGAAGGCCTGACCCGCGTGCGGGAAGATTGGAAATGAGGCAGCTGGCGACGGCGCGCCACTGGGTGTTCGACATGGACGGCACCCTGACCCTGGCGGTGCACGACTTCCCGGCGATCAAGCGGGCGCTGGGCATCCCCCAGGACGACGACATCCTCCATCACCTGGCGGCGCTGCCGGCGGAGGAAGCCGCGCAGAAGCATGCCTGGCTGCTGGAGCACGAGCGCGAACTGGCGGTGGCCTCGCGCCCGGCACCGGGCGCCATCGATCTGGTACGCGCGCTGTGCGAGCGCGGCTGCCGGCTCGGCATCCTTACCCGCAACGCCCACGAGCTGGCATTGCTGACCCTGCAGGCCATCGGCTTGGACGACTGCTTCGCCACGGCGGATATCCTCGGCCGCGACGAGGCGCCGCCCAAGCCGCATCCGGGCGGCCTGCTGCACCTGGCCGAGCGCTGGAGCGTCACGCCGCGAGAGCTGGTGATGGTCGGCGACTACCGCTTCGACCTGGAATGCGCCCAGGCCGCCGGCGCGCGCGGCGTGCTGGTCAACCTGCCGGACAATCCCTGGCCTGAGCTGACCGAACTGCATGCGCGCGATTGTGCGGAGTTGCTGGTGCAGTTGGGCTGAGTTTTCATGGGGGCACCCTTGGGTATCCGGGGGATTGGGTGCGCACGGCCTGGGCGGCCCCGCGACACCCTACGGACTTGCGGCACCTCGTAGGGTGCGCCGCGCGCACCGCCGACAGAATCCCAGGGCTACAATCGCGCCACCTTGAAGGTATCGCAGCGTCCCGGCTGGCCTCTGTCGAAGCCGATGCGGAACCAGCGCACGCGCTGCGCCGAGCTGCCGTGGGTGAAGGCGTCCGGTACCACCTGGCCGCGCGCCTGCTGCTGCAGGCGGTCGTCGCCGATGGCGCTGGCGGCGTTCAGCGCTTCTTCCAGGTCGCCTTCCTCCAGCCAGTCGTGGCGGCGCTGCGCATGGTGCGCCCAGACCCCGGCCAGGCAGTCGGCCTGCAGTTCCTGGCGCACCAGCAGGCCACCGTCGCCTTCGACCCGTTCGCCGCGCTGGCGCGCCGCGTTGACCTTGGCCGAGACGCCGAGCAGGGTCTGCACGTGGTGGCCGATTTCGTGGGCGATCACGTAGGCCTGGGCGAAGTCGCCGGCGGCGGCGAAGCGCTGTTCCAGCTCGCGGAAGAACGCCATGTCGAGGTAGACCCGCTGGTCGCCCGGGCAGTAGAAGGGGCCGACTGCTGAGCTGGCGAAGCCGCAGGCGGAATTGACGCCGCCGGAGAACAGCACCAGCTTGGGGTCGCGGTACTGCTGGCCGGCGTTCTGGAACAGCGCGCGCCAGGTGTCCTCGGTGTCGCCGAGGATGGCGCGGACGAACTCGCTCTGTTCGTCGCCTGCGGCCGGCGCCTCGCCCTGCGGCAGGCCGACCTGGCTGGTCTGGGTGGCCTGGCCGGCGATCTGGCCGAGGATCTGCAGCGGATCCTGGCCCAGCAGCAGGCCGACTATGACGATCACCGCCACCCCGCCCAGGCTCAGGCCCTTGCCGCCGACCCTCATGCCGCCCGGGCGGCCGCGCGCGTCCACCAGGTTGTCACTGCGTCTTGCCTTGCGCCAGCGCATCGTCCAACTCCTGTCAGTTGCCGGGATAGTCGGCCAGCACCTGGTCGCGCCGCTCGCGATCCAGGCCGATCACCTGGTAGGCGTCGACGCGGTCGCCGTACTCCATACCGGGCGAACCCATGGGCATGCCGGGCACGGCGGCGCCGAGCAGGTCGGCGCGCTGGCGCAGCTTGAGGATGTCGGCGGCGGGCACGTGGCCTTCGACGAACTTGCCGTCGATCACCCCGGTGTGGCACGAAGCCAGGCGCGGCGGCACGCCGAGGCGCTGCTTGACCGCGGCCATGTCGGTTTCGACGTGGTCGTTGACGGTGAAGCCGTTGTCCTGCAGGTGGCTGATCCAGGCCTTGCAGCAACCGCAGTTGGCGTCGCGGTGCACGTCGATGGTCAACGCGTCGCCGGCCTGGGCCAGGCCGGTGAAGAGGCAGAGGGCGAGTAGCGAGCGACGCATGGCAGAACTCCTGAAAAGCGGGCGTCCAGCATAGCGCCATGGCGGGGGGATGCCCAAGGGCCGCTGGACGGCTCCGGAGGCGAACTCCGGAGCCGCGGCAGGTCACTCCAGTTGCTTCAGGCCGGGGTCGCGCTGCACCGGCTGGATCTGCTCCGGCTTCACGCCGCTCTTGAGCATCAGCTTGAGCTGGCCGGCCTTCTGGCAGGCATTGTGGCCATCGACGAAGACGCCGCCCTGGTTGCACTTCCAGTCATAGAAGTTGGCCAGGCCGCCGGCCAGCTGCAGGCTGTAGTCGGTGCTCTTGGTGCCGGGGCTGAAGGGCTGGCCGGCGGGGATGTTCTGGAACCAGCGCATCCACTCGGGCGAACCCACGGCCGGGGGGTTGGCCTGGAAGGTCGGGTTCATGATCGCCAGTTGCGGGTACTCGCCGGTCATGTGGCAGCTCATGCAGGAGCTCACCGGATTGTCCACCGGGCCGTTGAGGCGGCCGTTCCAGCCCAGGTGGGTCGGCGGCAGCTCTGCGCTGTTGGCGTTGATCGCGGTCTGCTTGAGGTTGGGGTTGATCCGGGTCTGGCTCGGCTGCGGGTTGCTGTAGTCATTGCCGCTGTCCTGCGGGTCGTTGCCCCACATGATGCCGACCGGCACCAGGTTGTCCCAGCCAGCCTTGCCGGTGACGGCGCCGTTGTACTGGAAGGTGCCGAAGATCCAGCCGGTCTCGTTGATGCGGGTGTCGCGCACGGCGATGTCCATCTGGATCAGGGCGACTTCCTTCACCTCGCGATCGGCCGAATCGAAGCTCTTGGTGATATAGCCCTGCCAGAGCACCGGGTTCTGCAGGAACGGCACCTGGCTGCGGTCGACGTCGGCGAACAGGGCCTTACACACCACGGTACCGTCGGCGAAGCTGTTGGGCGTGGAGGTGAATTCAGGGTTGGGGTTGTGCGGGTCCTTCCAGACTTGGCCGATGGTGTAGGCGCCGATGTCGTTGTAGATGCCGACCGCGTAGGTCTGACCGGTGGTGGTCTGGGTCGGGGCGAGCTGCTTGGCCTGGATCTGCGCTTCCTTGGTCAGGCCATGAATGCCTTCGCGGCCCAGCGGGCCATAATGCTGCCAGGGCATGTGGAACCACTGGCGCAGGCTGTTCTTCTGCACGTTCCAGTCGTTTTCCACGTTGCCTTCCAGGCAGTAGTCCTTGACCGCCGCCATGTACTCGCGCCAGGTCTCGAAATCGTTGCTCGGCGAACTCGGCAGCAGCTTGAAGAACGCCGGCAGGGCGGACGCCGGCGGCGTCTCGGCGGGGTAGGACTGGCTGAGCTGGAACAGCGGGCCGCTGTATTCGCTGGCGGGCGGCTGGTAGCCGAAGTCGGGGTAGGTGCCGGCCTGGGCCAGGGCGGCGAACAAGGGGGTGGCAATCGCCAATGTGCTGATCAGGGTTCCTTGGGGCTTGCGCATGGATCATCTCCTTGACGTGGTGCACGCCTGCCAGGCGAGGGCGACTCGCGCGATGGGGCAGGGTGTCCGTTATGTCTCTATATTGGCTGCGGCGCGCCGCTGGGCGCTGCCGGCTCAGGGTGCAGCGGGTTGGGCTCCTGGGGAGGATGACGGGAAAGGTACTCAGACGGGCGCGCGGCGCTGCGGCCGGCGAGCGGAAGGGCGAGGGCGGCGCGAGGGGCAGGCGGGCATGTCGACCTCCTTGTCGAGTACGGTGGGGTGTGGCTGTTGCACGGGTAGTTGTAGATCATCCCGGCGAAAGCGCCATGAACATTTGTCCGCAACTGTGCGCCAGCGCAAGGTGCGCAGGCCTGCTGCGCGACTCCAGGCTTTCGGCCGGGGCGGGCCCGGACTATGCTCGCCACTCGTCGAACGAGGAGCGCCCCATGCCGCTTGCCCGCATCGTCCTGCTGTTGCAGATCGCCGCCCTCGGCGGGTTGGGCCTGGCCTACTTCATCCAGCCAGAGACCATGGCCAGCTACAGCGGCGCGCTGCTGATGAGCAATGCCGCGGTGACCGAGGTGCGTGCCTACTACGGTGGCCTGCAGCTGGGCCTGGCCGCCTACCTGCTGCTGGCGCTGCTGCGCGGCGAGCTGCTGCGCCCGGCGCTGATGCTGCTGGTGCTGCTCTACGCCGCGCTGGCTTTGGCGCGCATCGCCGGCCTGTGGCTGGACGGCGGCGCGCAGCAGACCTTCAACCTCTACGCGCTGCTGCTGGAGGTGGTGTCGGCCGGGCTGGCGTGGTGGGCGCTGCGCGGGCTACGCGGCACGCCTGGTTAGGTAGGGTGGACAACGCGAAGCTTGTCCACCTGTCGCTTGTGGTGGAAAACGCTGCGCGGTTTTCCACCCTAGTCCGAGGCGGCTAAGAGCATGGCTTAGCGCCGCTCTAGCAACACTCCGGCCTCCATATGGTGGGTATAGGGAAACTGGTCGAACAGCGCGCAGCGCGTCACCCGGTGGGTGTCGCTCAGCTGGGCGATATTGGCGGCCAGGGTCTCGGGGTTGCAGGAGATATAGAGGATGCGCTCGAAGCGCCGGGTCAGCTCGCAGGTATCCGGGTCCATGCCGGCGCGCGGCGGGTCGACGAACACGCTGCCGAACTCGTAGCTTTTCAGGTCGATACCGGCCAGGCGGCGGAACGGGCGCACCTCGTTGAGCGCCTGGGTCAGCTCCTCGGCGGACAGGCGCACCAGCTCGACGTTGTCCACGCCGTTAGCTTCCAGGTTGGCCAGCGCGGCGTTCACCGAGGTCTTGCTGATCTCGGTGGCGAGTACCTTGCGCACGCGGGTGGCCAGCGGCAGGGTGAAGTTGCCGTTGCCGCAGTACAGCTCCAGCAGGTCGTCGTCGCGCTGACCGAGGGCGCCATGGGCCCAGTTCAACATCTTCTCGCACACCGCGCCGTTGGGCTGGGTGAAGGCGCCTTCCGGCTGGCGGTAACGGAAGCGGCGTCCGGCCACGCTCAGTTCCTCCTCCACATAGTCGCGGCCGATCACCAGGCGCTGGCCACGCGAGCGGCCGACCAGGCTGACGTTCAGCTCGCTCGCCAATTGCTCGGCCGCGGCCTGCCAGGCGGCGTCCAGCGGGCGGTGGTAGGCCAGGGTGATCAGCGCATCGCCGGCCAGAGTGGTGAGGAATTCCACCTGGAACAGCTTGAACGACAGCGCCTCGCTGCCCTGCCAGGCGGCGCGCAGGCGCGGCATCAGCTGGTTGATGCGCAGGCTGGCGATGGGGAAGTCGTCGAGCAGGATCGGCGTGTGCTTGTCGCCGGGGGCGAACATGGCGTAATGGCGCTGGCCGTCTTCGCGCCACAGGCGGAACTCGGCACGCAGGCGGTAGTACTCGCGCGGCGAGTCGAACACCGCGGGCTCGGGGGCGGCGAACGGGGCCAACAGCTCGACCAGGCGGGCCTTCTTCTCGGCGAGTTGGGCGTCGTAGGCGGCGGGGTCGAATGCGGGGCGGCTCATCGATCACTCTTGGGGCAGGAAAACGGGGCGCCATTGTAGCGGAGCCGGTGCCGACCTGCCTTGGGTCGCTCGTCGGCGCCTGGGGGGGCCTCAAAAGGTGGGCTGAAGCCCACCCTACGGTCCCGTCGACGTGAATCAGGCGAACAGGCCCAGCTTGACGACGAACAGCGCGGAGAGAATCCACATCGCCGCGTTCAGTTCGCGCCAGCGGCCGGCCAGCAGCTTGACCGCGGTCCAGGCGATGAAGCCGAAGGCGATGCCGTTGGCGATGGAGAAGGTCAGCGGCATGGCCAGCGCGGCGACCACCACCGGGGCGGCGACGGTCAAATCGTCCCAGTCGATCTTGGCCAGCGCGCTCATCATCAGCACGGCGACGAACAGTAGCGCCGGCGCGGTGGCGTAGGCCGGCACCGCGCCGGCCAGCGGGGCGAAGAACAGGCTGAGCAGGAACAGCGCGGCGACCACGCAGGCGGTCAGGCCGGTGCGTCCGCCGGCGCTGATGCCGGCGGCCGACTCGATGTAGCTGGTGGTGGTGCTGGTACCCAGCGCGGCGCCGGCCATGGTCGCGCTGCTGTCGGCCAGCAGGGCGCGGCCCAGGCGCGGCATCTTGCCGTCCTTGTCCAGCAGGTCGGCCTTCTGCGCCACGCCGACCAGGGTGCCGGAGGTGTCGAACAGGTCGACGAAGAGGAAGGCGAAGATCACGCTGAGCAGGCCGATGTCCAGGGCGCCGGCGATATCCAGCTGCAGCAGGGTCGGCAGCAGCGACGGCGGCATCGAGACCACGGCGTCGAGCCTGGACAGGCCCAGCGCGATGGACAGCCCGGTGACCACGAGGATGCCGATCATCACCGCGCCGGTGACGCGCCGGTAGGCCAGCGCGGCGATCAGGAAGAAGCCCAGGCAGGCCAGCAGCGCGCCGCCCTGGCTCATGTCGCCGAGGGTCACCAGGGTGGCCGGGTGGTCGACCACGATGCCGGCGTTCTTCAGTGCGATGATCGCCAGGAACAGGCCGATACCGGCGGCTATGCCGGCGCGCAGGGCCAGCGGGATGCTGTTGATGATCCACTCGCGAATCTTGAAGATCGACAGCAGGAAGAAGATCGCGCCGGAGAGAAACACCGCGCCCAGGGCGGTCTGCCAGCTGTAGCCCATGGTCATCACCACGGTGTAGGTGAAGAAGGCATTGAGGCCCATGCCCGGCGCCAGGGCGATCGGGTAGTTGGCCAGCAGGCCCATGATCAGCGAGCCGATGGCCGCGGCCAGACAGGTGGCGACGAACACCGCGCCCTGATCCATGCCGGTCTTGGCCAGCATCTCCGGATTGACGAAGAGGATGTAGGCCATGGTCAGGAAGGTGGTCAGACCCGCGATCACCTCGGTGCGCACATTGGTATTGTGGGCCTTGAGTTGGAACAATCTTTCCAGCATGGAGTCTCCCCGAGGCGCGAGTGCGCCAAAAATGCTCAGAAGCAAGCAAAGCATAATCCGGCCGGAAATTGCCGGTTTGTGCAAAAGCCGCGCATGATACCAGCAAGGTTTTCGCCGGTGAATTTGTGGGCCGAGGGCCGCGAGCGGCCCGTCTGCCGGCCGTTGCACTGCAATATCGAGGCCATTTTTATGACCGAATGGACAGTTTCTGTTTCTGCCGCAAGGAGTCGAACATGAGCAAGCGAGCCCTGATCGCCGTCGCAGACGGTAACGAAGACATCGAATGCGTGACCCTGATCGACGTGCTGCGCCGCGCCGAAGTCGAGGTGGTGGTCGCCAGCGTCGAGGAACGGCGCATGATCACCTGCGCGCGCGGGACCCGGCTGACCGCCGACGCCATGCTGCTGGACGTGCTGGCCCAGGATTTCGACCTGATCGTGCTGCCCGGCGGCATGCCCGGCGCCCAGCATCTGGCCGAGTTCGAACCGCTGGCCGAGCGGGTGCGCCAGCAGGCCAGGGCCGGCGAGCTGTTCGCTGCGATCTGCGCCGCGCCGGCGCTGGCGTTGCAGCAATACGGCGTGCTCCGGCAGCGGCGCATGACCTGCTACCCGAGCTTCAGCGATCGTCTCAGCGGCTGCACCTTCGTCGACGAGCCGGTGGTGGTCGACGGCAACTGCATCACCAGCCAGGGCCCGGGCACCGCGCTGGCCTTCGCCCTGACCCTGGTGGAGCAGCTGGTCGGCCGCGGCAAGCGCGACGAGGTGGCCAAGGCGATGCTGGTCTAAGGGCCTGGGGGCGCGGCGCTAATCCTGTAGCCCGGATGCAATCCGGGGAATGTCGGCCATGATGTTCCCCGGATTGCATCCGGGCTACGTGTCCTGGCTTTCCTGTTCCAGCAGCTGCCGCTTGCGCGCCAGCCCCCAGCGGTAGCCGCCCGGACTGCCATCGCTGGCCACCACGCGGTGGCAGGGCAACAGCAGGCCGATGGCGTTGCTGGCGCAGGCGCGGGCCACCGCGCGCGGGTGGCTGTGCAGCTGCCCGGCCAGCTCGGCGTAGCTGCGCGTCTGGCCGCTGGGGATCGTCTGCAGCGCCTGCCAGACCCGTTGCTGGAACGCCGTGCCGCGCACGTCCAGCGGCAGCCGCGCCGCGCGCTGCGGCTCGTCCAGTTGCTCGAGCACCCGCTGCAGCCATTCCTTCAGCCGCGTTGCGTCCTCTTCGAGGTGAGCGGCGGCGAAGCGCTGTTGCAGGTCCTCACGCAGCGCCGATTCGTCGTCGCCGAACAGCAGGGCGCAGACGCCCCTGTCGCTGGCTGCCAGCAGCACCCGACCCAACGGGCAGGGGGCGACGGCGTAGCGCAGATGTTCGCCGGCGCCGCGCTGGCGGCGCCGGCCCGGGCTCATCGCCTGCGGTTTTTCATAGAGCGCGCGGGTGCCGGAATAGCCGGCGGCCAGTGCTGCGTCGAGCACGCTGCCCGCTTCGCCCAGTTGCGCATCCAGGCTCTGGCGCCGCTGGGCGGCGGCCCAGGCGTTGGGCGTCAGGCCGGTGCGGGCCTTGAAGGCGCGCGCCAGGTGCGAGGGCGACAGGCCGATACGCGCCGCCAGTTGCGTCAGGGTCAGGCGGCGTTCGCCGCGCAGCAGCTCGCAGGCCGCGGCGACCAGTGCATCGAGCTGCTGCGCCGGGCTCTGGCCCTGCGGCGAGCAACGCTTGCACGGGCGGAAGCCGGCGGCCTCGGCGCTGGCCGCGTTGCGGTGGAAGCTGACGTTGTCGCGCCGTGGCCGCCGTGCCGGGCAGCTCGGCCGGCAGTAGATGCCGGTGCTGCGCACGGCGAAGACGAAGCGCTCGTCCTCCTGCGCATCGCGCGCGCAGACGGCTTGCCAGCAGCGATCCTGGTCGAGCATCGGTGCCTCCTCGGGTGGACTTGCCGGTAATTGTCCGCCTGCTGCCGGAGGCTGCCAATCCGCAATGCGCTTTCAAACCGGTGCGAACGCTCGTGCGCGCAACGGCACGGCGCCGGGCCAAGCGCTTCGCCCCGAGGGTGCCGTGTCCGTGGCGATCGTCCTGCTCCTTCAGAGGGCGATACGCTCGACATGGTGGCAGGCCACCTGCCGTGCATCGATCAGGCGCAGTT
This sequence comes from Pseudomonas sp. SP16.1, assembly GCF_052682975.1. Lineage (NCBI taxonomy): Bacteria > Pseudomonadati > Pseudomonadota > Gammaproteobacteria > Pseudomonadales > Pseudomonadaceae > Pseudomonas > Pseudomonas sp. SP16.1. The sequence goes on along the minus strand of NZ_JBQYFZ010000001.1, from coordinate 3,468,066 downwards.
CGGGGCGTTCGCCGCGGCAGCGCTCGTCGGCGTGCGGGCAGCGCTTGTGGAAGGCGCAGCCTGACGGCGGGTCGAGCGGATTGGGCAGCTCGCCGACTATCTTGATCCTGGGCTTGTGCGGATCGGCATGGATGGTCGGCGTGGCGGACAGCAGCGCCTGGGTGTAGGGGTGCAGCGGGCGGTCGTAGAGTGCTTCGGCCGGGCCCATTTCCACCGGGCGGCCGAGGTACATCACCAGCACCTCGTCGGCCACATGGCGCACCACCGCGAGGTTGTGCGAGATGAACACGTAGCCGGTCTCGTACTGCTCCTGCAGGTCCATGAACAGGTTGAGCACCTGCGCCTGGATCGACACGTCCAGCGCCGAGGTCGGCTCGTCCGCCACCAGCACCCGCGGCTGCAGCATCATCGCGCGGGCCAGGGCGATGCGCTGGCGCTGGCCGCCGGAGAACATGTGCGGGTAGCGCTGGTAATGCTCGGGACGCAGGCCCACCTGCTGCATCATCGCCTGCACCCGCTCGCGGCGTTCGGCGCGGCTCAGGTCGGTGTTGATCAGCAGCGGCTCGGCCAACTGATCGCCGATCTTCTGCCGCGGGTTGAGCGAGGCGTAGGGGTTCTGGAACACCATCTGCACGTCGCGGCGCAGTTGCTTGCGCTCGGCCCGGCTGGCGCCGGCCACCTCGCGCCCGACGATCCGCAGGGAGCCTGCGCTGGGTTCCTCGATCAGGGTCAGGGCGCGGGCCAGGGTGGACTTGCCGCAGCCGGACTCGCCGACCACCGCCAGGGTCTTGCCGGCCCGCAGGTCAAAGGACACGCCGTTGAGCGCCTGCACCGATGCCGCCGGCTTGAACAGGCCACGCGAGACGCTGTAGTGCCGGGTCAGTTCATGGGCGCTGAGTACCGTTTCCATCAGGCCACCTCCAGCGGGAAGAAGCAGCGCGCGGCGCCACGGGCGTGTTGGTCCAGCGTCGGGCGTTGCTGGCGGCAGCGCTCCTGCACGTAGGGGCAGCGCGGCGACAGCAGGCAGCCCTGCGGGCGGTCGTAGCGGCCGGGCACTATGCCGGGCAGCGTGGCCAGGCGGCGGGCGCCGGCGCTGTGCTCGGCCAAGCTCCTCTCAGGCAGCGCCTTGAGCAGCGCTTCGGTGTAGGGATGGCTGGGCGCGTCGAACAGGGTCGGAACGCTGCCCAGCTCCACCGCCTGGCCGGCGTACATCACGCAGACGCGCTGGGCGGTCTCGGCGACCACCGCCAGGTCGTGGGTGATCAGCACCAGGGCCATGCCCTGGTCGCGCTGCAGGTTCAGCAGCAGTTCCATGATCTGCGCCTGGATGGTCACGTCCAGCGCCGTGGTCGGCTCGTCGGCGATCAGCAGCTTGGGTTCGGCGGCAATCGCCATGGCGATCGCCACGCGCTGGCTCATGCCGCCGGAAAGCTGGTGCGGGTAGGCATCCAGGCGGCTGGCGGCGGCGGGGATCTCCACCCGTTCCAGCAGCTCGAGGGCTCGGGCGCGCGCCGCCTTGCCTTTCAGGCCCATATGCTGGCGCAGCACTTCCTCGATCTGGAAGCCCACGCTGTAGCTGGGGTTGAGCGCGGTCATCGGGTCCTGGAACACCATCGCCAGGTCCTTGCCGACTATATGCCGGCGCTGGCGGCCCTTCAGGCGCAGCATGTCGGTGCCGTCGAACTGCAGGCAATCGGCGCGAACGATGCCGGGCGCGTCGATCAGGCCCATCAGCGCCATCATGGTTACCGACTTGCCGGAGCCCGACTCGCCGACGATGGCCAGCACTTCGCCCTTGTCCACGCACAGGTCGAGGCCATCGACCACCGGCACGGCCTCGGTGGCGCCGAAGCGCACGGACAGGTTGCGGATATCCAGCAGGCTCATAAATCGGCCCCCGTGTGGACCTGAGTAGGGTGCGCCATGCGCTCCGGGATCATCTTGTGCATATGGGCGTCCTCAGATGGCGTTCTTCAGTTTCGGGTCGAGGGCGTCACGCAGGCCGTCGCCCATCAGGTTGATCGCCAGCACGCTGAGCAGAATTGCCAGGCCGGGCAGGGTCACCACCCACCAGGCGCGCTCGATATAGTCGCGCGCCGAGGCCAGCATGGTGCCCCACTCGGGCGTCGGCGGCTGCACGCCGAGGCCGAGAAAGCCCAGCGCGGCGGCGTCGAGAATCGCCGAGGAAAAACTCAGGGTGGCCTGCACGATCAACGGCGCCATGCAGTTGGGCAGCACGGTGACGAACATCAGGCGCAGCCGGCCGGCGCCCGACAACTGCGCGGCGGTGACGTAGTCGCGACCCAGCTCGCCCATTACGGCGGCGCGGGTCAGGCGCACGTAGCTGGGCAAGGAGACGATGGCGATGGCGAAGATGGTGTTGATCAGCCCCGGGCCGAGGATGGCGACGATGGCCACCGCCAGCAGCAGCGACGGCAGCGCCAGCATGATGTCCATCAGGCGCATGATGGCGGGGCCGAGCAGGCGCGGGAAAAAGCCGGCGGCCAGACCGAGGAGGATGCCGGGGATCAGCGACAGCACCACCGAGGCCAGGCCGATCAGCAGCGACAGGCGCGCGCCATGGATCAGCCGTGAGAGCAGGTCGCGGCCCAGCTCGTCGGTGCCGAGCAGGAACTGCCACTGGCCACCCTCCAGCCAGACCGGCGGGGTGAGCAGGAAGTCGCGGTACTGCTCGCTGGGGTTATGCGGCGCTATCCATGGGGCAAAGAGCGCGCAGAACACCATCAGCAGCATGAACGCCAGGCCGGCGAGTGCGCCCTTGTTGTGGCTGAAGGCCTGCCAGAACTCCTTCAGCGGCGAGGGGTAGAGCAGGCTCTGGTCGAGGGTGGTGGAGGTGGTCATGGGTGTGCCCCCTCCATGAGGATGAACTTCGTAGGGTGCGCTGTGCGCACCGAATGTTGATCCGTAATCATGGTGCGCACGGCGCACCCCATGAGACGATTCATCGCGCCGTCCTTATTTCTGATGGCGAATACGTGGATTGGCCAGGCCATAGAGGATGTCCACGGTGAAGTTGACCAGGATCACCAGGGCTGCAATCAGCAGGATGCCGTTCTGCACCACCGGGTAGTCGCGGGCGCCGATGGCTTCGATCAGCCATTTGCCGATGCCCGGCCAGGAGAAGATGGTCTCGGTCAGCACCGCACCGGCCAGCAGGCTGCCGATCTGCAGGCCGAATACGGTCAGCACCGGGATCAGTGCGTTGCGCAGGCCATGCACGAACACCACCCGCGCCGGCGACAGGCCCTTGGCCCGCGCGGTGCGGATATAGTCCTCGCGCAGCACTTCGAGCATGGCCGAGCGGGTCATCCGCGCGATCACCGCCAGCGGGATGGTGCCGAGCACGATGGCCGGCAGGATCAGGTGGTGCAGGGCATCGAGGAAGGCACCTTCTTCATCGCTCAGCAGCGTGTCGATCAGCATGAAGCCGGTGACCGGCGGGATGTCGTAGAGCAGGTCGATGCGTCCGGACACCGGCGTCCAGCCCAGGCCGACCGAGAAGAACATGATCAGCAGCAGGCCCCACCAGAAGATCGGCATGGAGTAGCCGGTCAGCGAGATGCCCATCACCCCGTGGTCGAACAGCGAGCCGCGCTTGAGCGCCGCGATCACCCCGGCGATCACGCCCAGGGTGCCGGCCAGCAGCAGCGCCGCCAGGGCCAGTTCGACGGTGGCGGGGAACAAGGTGAGGAACTCGCTCCACACGCTTTCGCGCGAGCGCAGCGACTCGCCCAGGTCGCCGCTGGCGAGTTGGCCGATGTAGTCGAAGTACTGGGCGTACAGCGGCTTGTTCAGCCCCAGGCGCTCCATGGCCTGGGCGTGCATCTCGGGGTCGACGCGGCGTTCGCCCATCATCACTTCCACCGGGTCGCCGGGGATCAGGCGGATCAGCGCGAAGGTCAGCAGGGTGACGCCGAAGAAGGTGGGGATCAAAAGCCCCAGGCGTCTGGCGATAAAGGACAGCATCAGGCGGTTCTACTCCGTGGCGGGATGCGGGCGGCGGACTGCATGGTCCGGCGTTGTTGTGGTCGTGTCGTAGCCCGGATGCAATCCGGGGTAGATATCTGGTTGGCATATGCCTTGTGGGTGGCGTTTCAGCGGCGACAGGTTCGCGGCTAAAGCGCCTCCCACAAGAGCCGGACGGCGAGGACTCATGGCAGCTTCACCCTGGCGAAATTGTTCGAGCCCATGGGGCTGAGGACGAAACCTTCGACGCCTTTGTGCAGCGCGACGAACTGCTTGGGATGGGCCAGGGCGATCCACGGTGCTTGTTTATGGAAGATCGCCAGGGCCTGACGATAGAGCGCGGCGCGTTTTTCCTGCTCGGGCTCGCGGCGCGCCTGGGCGATCAGCGCGTCGAAGGCCTGGTCGCACCAGCCGGCCTGGTTCTCGCCGCTTTCGGCCGCGGCGCAGGACAGGTTGGGGCTGAGGAAGTTGTCCGGGTCGCCGTTGTCGCCGGCCCAGCCCATGAACACCAGGTCGTGCTCGCCGTTCTTGGCGCGCTTGATCAGCTCGCCCCATTCGAGTACGCGGATGTCGCTGCGGATGCCGATGGCGGCGAGATCGGCCTGCAGCATCTGCGCGCCGATACCCGGGTTGGGGTTGGTCGGGCCGCCGCCGGGGCGGGTCCAGATCGACAACGCAAAGCCATCGCCATGGCCGGCCTCGGCCAGCAATCGACGCGCGCGTTCGACATCGCGCGGCCAGTCCTCGAGCTCGGGGTCATGGCCCCAGAGCGTCGCCGGGTAGGGCGCCACCGCCGGTGTGGCGTTGCCCTCGCCGTACTGCGCGCGGATATAGGCGGCCTTGTCGAACGCCAGGTTGAGCGCCTGGCGCACGCGCACGTCATCCAGCGGCCGGTGGCGGGTGTTGATGCCGATATAGGCGGTCAGCAGCGAATCCAATTCCAGTACCTGCAGCCGCGGGTCGGCCTTCAGTGCCGGGATGTCCACCGGGCGCGGGTAGAGGGCGATCTGGCAATCGCCGGCCTTGAGCCTTTGCTGGCGCACGTTGGGCTCGGGGGTGATGGCCAGCACCAGGCGCTGGATCGCCGGCGCGCCGTCCCAGTAGTCCGGGTTGCCGCGAAAGCGCACCTGGGCGTCCTTGGCATAGCGCTCGAAGACGAAGGGGCCGGTGCCGATGGGTGCGTTGTTCAGCCGTTCGGGCTTGCCGCTGGCGAGCAGATGCTCGGCGTATTCGGCCGAATAGATCGAGGCGAAGCCCATGGCCAGGTTGGCCAGGAAGGGCGCCTCCGGATGCCTGAGGACGAAGCGCACCCGATGTTCGTCGAGTTTCTCCACACGTTCGATCAGCTTTGCCAGGCCCATGGCCTCGGCATAGGGGAAGCCGCGCAGCGACAGCTTGTGCCAGGGATGTGTCGGATCGAGCTGGCGCTGGAAGCTCCACAGCACGTCGTCGGCATTGAACGCGCGCGTGGGCGTGAAGTCGTTGTTGGCGTGAAATTTCACCCCCTGGCGCAGGGTGAAGCTGTAGCTCAGGCCGTCGGAGGAGATTTCCCAGCTTTCTGCCAGCGCCGGCACCAGCTCGGTGCTGCCGGGGGCGAAGGCCACCAGGCGTTCGAACAGGGTTTCCGCGCTCGCGTCGGCGGTAGTCGCCGCGGTGTACTGGACGATATCGAAGCCTTCCGGGCTGGCCTCGGTACACACCACCAGGCTGTCGGCCGCCTGGGCGTGAGCCACGAACAGGGCCGTCAGCAGCAGGCCGCCACGTAGCAAGGACATGGGTGACATGGGAACTCCTGACCGGGGTAGAAGCGGCGCACCCGCAGGCGCGCCGCCTGCCATCACTTGGCTATACCTACACCATAGAAGGAGTTGAGCGCGAAGGGGCTGATGCGGAAGTCCTGCACTTCCTTGCGCATCGGCTGGTACACGGTGGAGTGGGCCAGCGGGGTGATCGGCACCTCGCGCTTGAGGATCACCTGCGCCTGCCGGTACAACTCGGTGCGCTCGGCGACGTCGGTGGTGCGCTTGGCGGCCTTGACCAGCCTGTCGTAGTCCTCGAAGCACCACTTGGAGAAGTTGTTGCCGTCGACCGCATCGCAACCGTAGAGGGTGCCGAGCCAGTTGTCCGGGTCGCCGTTGTCGCCGCTCCAGCCGATCAGCATGGCGTCGTGCTCGCCGGCCTTGGCGCGCTTGAGATATTCGCCCCATTCGTAGCTGACGATGCGTGCGTTGATACCGATCCTGGCCCAGTCGGCCTGCAGCATCTCGGCAATCTGCTTGGCATTGGGGTTGTACGGGCGCTGCACCGGCATGGCCCACAGGGTGATCTCGGTGCCTTCCTTGACTCCGGCGGCCTGGAGCAGCTGCTTGGCTTTGTCCGGGTCGAAGGCCGGGTCCTCGATGGTCTCGTTATACGACCACTGGGTCGGCGGCATGCCATTGACCGCCAGTTGCCCGGCGCTCTGGTACACCGCATCGAGGATCGCCTGCTTGTTCACCGCCATGTCCAGCGCCTGGCGCACCTGGAGCTTGTCGAACGGCGGGTGGGTGACGTTGTAGGCGATGTAGCCGACGTTGAAGCCGGCCTGCTCGGGCATCTGCAGGTTGGCATCCTGCTGCAGCGGCTGGATATCCGCCGGGCGCGGGAACAGGGTGACGTGGCATTCGCCGGCCCTGAGCTTCTGCATGCGCACCGAGGCGTCGGTGTTGATGGCGAAGATCAGGTTGTCGATCTTCACGTCATCGGGCTTCCAGTAGTCCTTGTTGCCCTTGTAGCGGATCACCGCGTCCTTCTGGTAGCGGCTGAAGACGAAGGGGCCGGTGCCGATCGGCTTGTGGTTGATGTCGGCGGCCTTGCCGGCCTGGAGCAGCTGGTCGGCGTACTCGGCGGACTGGATCGAGGCGAAGCTCATCGCCAGGTTCTGCACGAAGGCGGCGTCCACTTCGTTGAGGGTGAAGCGCACGGTCAGGTCATCGAGTTTCTCCAGCTTGGCGATATTGGCGTCCATGCCCATGTCGGTGAAGTAGGGAAACTCGGTGGGATACGCCTTGCGGAACGGATGATCCTTGTCGAGCATGCGGCTGAAGGTGAACAGCACGTCGTCGGCGTTGAATTCGCGGCTGGGCTTGAAGTACTCGGTGCTGTGGAACTTCACCCCCGGGCGCAGCTTGAAGGTATATACCAGCCCGTCATCGGACACTTCCCAGCTTTGCGCCAGGCCGGGTTCGACCTTGGTGCCGCCGCGCTCGAACTGGGTCAGGCGGTTGAAGATGGTTTCTGCTGCGGCGTCGAAATCGGTGCCGGTGGTGTACAGGCCCGGATCGAAACCGGCGGGGCTGCCTTCGGAACAGAACACCAGGTTGGCGGCGCTGGCGAGGGGGGCGCTGGCGATCAGCCCGGCGGTAAGCAAAGCCTGGATAACGGCGTTCTTGCGCATCATGACCTCATCGTTGTTGTGGTTGTGATCCTTGAGGGACCCCTTGTGAGGGCCACCGCCGAAGCTATGCAGGCCTCGTGCCCCAGGCAAGTGCTATGTCGCGTTTGTCATGGATAGCGCTACAGCGATGTAACTCGCTGTCGCATTTATAAAAGAACGTCGGTGAAAAATGGCAAAACGCCGCTATCTTGCGGTAGCGGCGTTGCGTTGGTCGAGTGCCGGTTCAGGGCATCTGCACCTCGATGACGCCGTCGGCGCTGACCGTCACCTGGCTGGTGCCGGCTTCGATCTGTGGCGTGGGCGCCGCGTCCATCATCGCCATGCCCTTGGCCTCGTAGGCGCGCATCGGCATCGGCGGCTGGAAGCCGCCGCTACTGAGGTTGAGGTTGACCAGCTTGTAGCTCCTGCCGCCGAGCGCCTCGGTGGCCAGTTGCGCGCGGGCGCGGAAGGCATTCACGGCGTCCTTGAGCATGGCGTCCTCGTGGGCCTTGCGGGTGCCGGAGGCGATGCTGAAGTCCATGCCGGCCATCTTCATCGATTGCAGCAGTTCGCCGGTCAGCTTCGACAGGCGGGCGAAGTCGGCGCTCTCCAGGCGCACCTCGGCGCGTTCGCGCCAGGCGCTGATCTTCTGGCCTTTCTCGTCATACACCGGGTAGCTGTGGCGGCTGCCCAGCTTGACCGACACGCCGCGAACCTGGCGCGCCTGCTCCAGGGTCTGGTTGAGGGTGGTGGTGATCTCGGCGGCCAGCTTGGCCGGGTCGGCGTGCTGCGCCTCGGTATAGAGGGTGACGTGCATCAGGTCGTGGGCCACCTCCTGGTTGACCTCGGCGCGCAGGGCGATCTGGTTGTAGCGCGCCTCCTCGGCCAGCAGGCTGGCGCTGGCCAGGCTGGCGGCGGTCAGGGCGAGGGCGGTGGCGATACGGGTCAGTGCGTGCATGTACGGTTCCTTGTCGATGGCCGGGCGGCCGTTTCCCGAGGGTAGACGAAGCCTTGTGACTTTTCGGGTTAACGCCGGTTCATTTTTTTGCGGGCGCCGTGCGGCCGGTTGCCGCAGCGGCGGAAGGCCGCGTCAGGCTTGGTTATACTCGCCGCAGCTAATGGAGTCGCCATGCTCGAACCTGTGCAGTTGTTGTCCGCCAGCCGCCAGAACCTCTGGCGCCTGACCCTGATCCGTATCCTCGTGCTGGCCGCCCAGGCCGGCTCGGTGGGGCTCGCCTACAAGTCGGGGATGCTGCCGCTGCCCTGGCTGGAGCTGTCGGCGACCCTCGGCGTGTCGCTGCTGCTGTGCCTGGGCACGGCCCTGCGCCTGCGCGGCCCATGGCCGGTGACCGAACTCGAGTACGCCGTGCAGCTGGGCTGCGATCTGATTATCCACAGCGTGCTGCTGTACTACTCGGGCGGCTCGACCAACCCCTTCGTCTCCTATTACCTGGTGCCGCTGACCATCGCCGCGGCCACCCTGCCGTGGCTGTTCACCATCGTCCTGGCCGGCCTGGCGCTGGCCGGCTACACCCTGCTGCTGGTATGGACGCACCCGCTTGAACTGCCGGCGGCGCGCGAGAGCCTGCTGGTGTACGGCATGTGGCTGAGCTTCGCGCTGGCCGCTGCGCTGATCACCTTCTTCGTCGCCAAGATGGCCGAGGAGCTGCGTCGCCAGGACGAGCTGCGCGCCGAGCGCCGCGAAGAAAGCCTGCGCGACCAGCAGCTGCTGGCCGTGGCCACCCAGGCCGCTGGCGCCGCCCACGAACTGGGCACGCCGCTGGCGACCATGAGCGTGCTGCTCAAGGAGCTGCGCCAGGAGCACCGCGACCAGCCGGCGCTGCAGGACGACCTGGCGCTGCTGCAGGAGCAGGTCAAGCTGTGCAAGGACACCCTGCAGCAACTGGTGCGCGCCGCCGAGAACGACCGCCGTCAGGCGGTGGTGGAGCAGTCCTGCGTCGAATGGCTGGAGACCACCCTCAATCGCTGGCACCTGATGCGTCCCGAGGCCAGCTACCGCTACCAGTGTCTCGGCCGGGGCACGCCGCCGCGCATCATGCCGCCTGCCGATCTGACCCAGGCGCTGCTCAATCTGCTCAACAACGCCGCCGACGCCTGCCCGGACAAGCTCGACATCCGCCTCGACTGGGATCACCAGTGGCTGCGCCTGAGCATTCGCGACCACGGCGCCGGCGTGCCGCTGGCCATCGCCGAGCAGCTCGGTCGGCCGTTCTTCACCACCAAGGGCAAGGGCTTCGGCCTTGGTCTGTTCCTCAGCCAGGCCAGCGTGACTCGTGCCGGCGGCACGGTTAAGTTGTATAACCACGAGGAAGGCGGCACCCTCACCGAACTGAAGTTGCCGCGGGCCTATGGCGTGGCCTGACGAGGAGTCGAGATGAGCGAAGAATCCCTGTTCGAAGGGGAAGAACAACCGCACCTGCTGCTGGTGGACGACGATCCCACCTTTACCCGGGTCATGGCGCGCGCCATGAGCCGCCGCGGCCTGCGCGTGTCCACCGCCTCCAGTGCCGAGGAGGGCCTGGCGCTGGCCAAGGACGACCTGCCGGACTACGCCGTGGTCGATCTGAAGATGGAGGGCGACTCCGGCCTGGTGCTGCTGCCCAAGCTGCTCGAGCTCGATCCGGAGATGCGTGTGGTGATCCTCACCGGCTACTCCAGCATCGCCACCGCGGTGGAGGCGATCAAGCGCGGCGCCGCCAACTACCTGTGCAAGCCGGCCGATGCCGACGACGTGCTCACCGCGCTGCTCTCCGAACATGCCGATCTGGACAGCCTGGTGCCGGAAAACCCGATGTCGGTGGATCGCCTGCAGTGGGAGCATATCCAGCGCGTGCTGGCCGAGCACGAGGGCAATATCTCCGCCACCGCCCGCGCCCTCGGCATGCACCGCCGCACCCTGCAGCGCAAGTTGCAGAAGCGCCCCGTACGCCGCTGATCCGCGCCCTCGCGTGAGGGCGCAGGGCCGCCTAGACGCCCGCTTTGATATCTGCAGCAAGTATTGGGGGGCTGCTGCAAAGGCCCTTAGGGTGGGCTTTAGCCCACCAACTGTGGTCGGCGTGGGCTAAAGCGGATCGCCGTCCGGCCCACCCTACAAGGCTAAGTCCGCCCTGCGACTGAGGGCATCGCAGTCCGGAGGGCGAGACGACCTGATGCTCAAGTGAACGGCTTTACGCCTGTGGGAGGCCTTGCCTTGGCCATGGCCGAAAAATTGTTAGCCAGCTAACATAGGTCGTCAGACAACCCCTCCGGTGCTTTCATGCTCGCCGTCGTCCAGCAAACCCTCGCCATCACCGCGCCGGTGTTCGCCATGCTGTTTCTCGGTGTGGCGCTCAAGCGCCTGCACTGGATCGACCGCGCCTTCGTCGATACCGCCTCGAGCCTGGTGTTTCGCGGCACCATGCCGACCCTGCTGTTTCTCGGCATAGTCCGGGCCGACTTGAATGCGGCGCTGCAGCCGGCGCTGCTGCTGTTCTTCGTCGTCGCCACCCTGGTCTGCTTCGCCATGGCCTGGGGCTGGGCAATCTGGCGCATTCCCCATGCCGATCGCGGCATCTACACCCAGGGCGCCTTTCGCGGCAACAACGGCATTATCGGCCTGGCCCTGGCCACCAGCCTCTACGGCGACTACGGCCTGTCGCTGGGCGCGGTGCTCGGCGGGGTGGTGATCCTCTGCTACAACGTGCTCTCGGCCATCGTCCTGGCCATCTACAGCCCCGGCGCCAGGGCCGGGCCGCTGGCCATCGCCAGGAGCATCCTGATCAACCCGCTGATCATCGGCGTGCTGCTGGCGATTCCCTTCGCCTACTGGCGGATCGCCTTGCCGGACTGGCTGCTGACCTCGGCCGGGTACTTCGCGCAGATGACGTTGCCGCTGGCGCTGATCTGCATCGGCGGCACCCTCAGCCTGGCCTCGCTGCGCCAGAGCAGCGGCACGGCGCTGAGTGCCAGCCTGATGAAGATGGTCTGGCTGCCGCTGCTGGCAACCGCAGGCGCCTGGCTGTACGGCTTTCGCGAGGCGGACCTGGCGATCCTCTTCCTCTATTTCGCCAGCCCCACGGCGGCGGCCAGCTTCGTCATGGCCCGCGCCGTGGGCGGCAACCACGAACTGGCCGCGGCGATCATCGTGATCACCACCTTGGCGGCGGTGATCACGACCAACGTCGGTTTGCTGGTATTGCAATGGGGCGGCTGGATCTAGCGCCTTCTGTAGGAGCCGGCTTGCCGGCGATTAGCGGATCGCCGGCAAGCCGCTCCTACGAGGCGTTGCGCTGGTACTCGTCGATCACTTCCTGCGCCGCGCGGAAGGCGTCGAGGCTCGCCGGCACGCCGGCGTAGACCGCGCAATGCAGCAGGGTTTCGCGGATTTCCTCCACCGTGCAGCCGTTGTTCAGCGCGCCGCGCACGTGGCCCTTGAGCTCCTGCGGGCATTTCAGCGCGGTCAGCGCGGCCAGGGTGATCAGGCTGCGGGTGGCGCGCGGCAGGCCGTCGCGGGTCCAGACACCGCCCCAGGCGTGCTGGTTGACGAAGTCCTGCAGCGGCTGGGTGAACTCGGTGGCATTGCCCAGGGCGCGGTCGACGAAGGCGTCGCCCATCACTTCGCGGCGCACCTTGAGGCCCTGTTCGTGCTTGTCGCTCATGCTCAGATCTCCTGCCCACGTTGTTTGTGCCAGGCGCGCGCGGCAATGATCGCCAGGGTCACGGCGGTCAGCGGCAGCACGTAGCCGATCATCGCCTCGCCGAAGGTCTGGGCGAACGGCCGGCCGGTGGCGAACAGCACCAGGTAGCCGGTGTAGGCCGCGTAGTAGGCGAGGAACAGCGCGCCTTCCCAGCGGTTGATGCGATAGCCGACGAAGAAGATCGGCAGGCAGGCCACGGCCACCGCGATCATCACCGGGAAGTCGAATGCCAGGGCATTGGGCGACACCGCAATCGCCGTCGGCGCCACCAGCGAGGCCAGGCCCAGCACGCAGAGCAGATTGAAGATGTTGCTGCCGACTATGTTGCCCACGGCGATATCGCGTTCACCCCTGAAGGCGGCGATGATCGAGGTGGCCAGCTCCGGCAGCGAGGTGCCAACGGCGATCACCGTCAGGCCGATCACCAGTTCGGACAAGCCGAGGGCACGGGCCAGGGTCACGGCGCCTTCGACCAGCAGGTTGGAGCCACCCACCAGCAGCGCCAGGCCGACGATCACCAGGCCGAGGTTGATGGCCCAGGCATAGGGCTTGGCCGGCTCGTGCAGGCCGAATTCCTTGGCGAACTCGTCGTCTTCGCCGCCCTTGTCCCGGCGGCTGCTGATGACCAGGAAGGTGGTGTAGGCCACCACCGCGCTGAACAGCAGCGCCCCGTCCAGTCGGCTCAGTTCGCCGTCCCAGGCCAGGGCGAAGGTCACCAGGCTGGCGCCGATCATCAGCGGCACGTCGAGGCGGATCAGCTGGCGCGAGACGATCAGCGGCGCGACCAGCGCGGTCAGGCCGAGAATCAGCAGGACGTTGGCGATGTTGCTGCCGACCACGTTGCCGATGGCCAGGTCGCCGCTGCCGTTCCACGCCGATTGCACGCTCACCGCGGTTTCCGGCGCGCTGGTGCCGAAGGCCACCACGGTCAGGCCGATCACCAGGGGCGGAATGCCAAACTGGGCGGCCAGCTTGGCGGCGCCGCGTACCAGCACCTCGGCGCCGGCGACCAGCAGCACCAGGCCGGCGATCAGGTAGACGTAGGTCATCATTGTCATTGCAGGAAGGCTCCGAAAAAAAGTGCGGCTAGTGTAGCGATGGCGATTCGCCGCGCCAGTGGGGCAGGGAGGCGATTTGTTACCAGTCCTGTTTCAGTCCAGCGGCTCGAGTCGTACCGGCACCACCCCGGCGCGCAGCATGTCGAGCTGCTGCGCCGCGCGGCGCGACAGGTCGATCACGCGTCCGCGCACGAAGGGGCCGCGGTCGTTGATGCGCACCACTACGCTGCGGCCGTTGTTCAGATTGGTCACCTTGACCCGGCTGCCGAACGGCAGGCTGCGGTGCGCGGCGGTCAGCGCATGCTGGTCGAAGCGCTCGCCGCTGGCGGTCTTGCGCCCGTGATGGCGGTCGCCGTAGTAGGAGGCCTTGCCGGTTTCGCTGGGGCCACCGCCATCGCCGCCGCCGAGGGTCGAGCAGCCGGTCAGGACCGCGAGCAGACCGAGCAGCAGGCCGGTACGAAGCCCGGATGCAATCCGGGGCCAGGAATACTTCCGGATTGCATCCGGGCTAGGGTCGTACATTCCTTGGTTCTCCAGGCAAACGAACGCCGGGCAAGCCCGGCGTCGTTGCAGCGGCGGTAGGCGAGCCGGTCCGGCTCAGCCTTCGAGCTTCTTCTTCAGCAGTTCGTTCACTTGCCCCGGGTTGGCCTTGCCTTTCGAGGCCTTCATGGCCTGGCCGACGAAGAAGCCGAACATCTTGCCGCGCTTGGCTTCGTCGCTGGCGCGGTACTGCTCGACCTGCTCGGCATTGGCGGCCAGCACCTCGTCGAGCATCTTCTCGATGGCGCCCGAGTCGGTGACCTGCTTGAGGCCCTTGCTCTCGATGATTTCATCGGCTGTTGCACCTTCGCCTGCGGCCAGGGCCTCGAACACCATCTTGGCGATCTTGCCGCTGATGGTGTTGTCCTTGATGCGCAGGATCATGCCGCCCAGCTGTTCGGCGGAGACTGGCGACTGCTCGATCTCCAGGCCTTCCTTGTTGAGCAGGCTGGACAGCTCGCCCATCACCCAGTTGGCGGCCAGCTTGGCGTCGCCGCACACGGCATTGACCGCCTCGAAGTAGTCGGCCATCTCGCGGCTGGCGGCGAGCACCGTGGCGTCGTAGGTGGACAGGCCGAACTGGCTCTCGAAACGCTCGCGCTTCTGCACCGGCAACTCCGGCAGGCTGGCGCGCACCTCGTCGAGGAAGCTCTGCTCGATCACCACCGGCAGCAGATCCGGGCAGGGGAAGTAGCGGTAGTCGTTGGCCTCTTCCTTGCTGCGCATGGAGCGCGTCTGGTCTTTGTTCGGGTCGTACAGGCGGGTTTCCTGCACCACCTGGCCGCCATCCTCGATCAGTTCGATCTGCCGCTGCACCTCATGGTTGATGGCCTTTTCGATGAAGCGGAACGAGTTGACGTTCTTGATCTCGGCGCGGGTGCCGAACTCGGCCTGGCCCTTGGGCCGCACCGAAACGTTGCAGTCGCAGCGCAGCGAGCCTTCGGCCATATTGCCGTCGCAGATGCCGAGGTAGCGAACGAGCGCGTGGATCGCCTTGACGTAGGCCACGGCTTCCTTGGCGCTGCGGATATCCGGCTCGGAAACGATCTCCAGCAGCGGCGTGCCGGCGCGGTTGAGGTCGATGCCGCTCATGCCGTGGAAGTCTTCGTGCAGGCTCTTGCCGGCGTCCTCTTCCAGGTGCGCGCGGGTGATGCCGATACGCTTGACGCTGCCGTCTTCCAAGGTGATGTCGAGATGGCCCTTGCCAACGATGGGATGCTCCATCTGGCTGGTCTGGTAGCCCTTGGGCAGGTCCGGGTAGAAGTAGTTCTTACGGGCGAAGACGTTCTGCGGCGCAATATGCGCGTCGATCGCCAGGCCGAACTTCACCGCCATGCGCACCGCCTCGGCGTTGAGCACAGGCAAGGTGCCGGGCATGCCGAGGTCGATCAGGCTGGCCTGGGTGTTGGGCTCGGCGCCGAAGCTGGTGGCGCTGGCCGAGAAGATCTTCGATTGGGTGCTGAGCTGAGCGTGGATCTCGAGCCCGATGACTGTTTCCCATTGCATCTTTAGTGTTCCTCGAATGCGTTGCAAACGGCTGCCGCCTCTTGATCCGTAGGAGCCCGCCTGCGGGCGATCCATTCATCGCCCGCAAGCGGGCTCCTACAGGGGCGGGCCTTTGCCTCAGAAGCCATTGGGCGCTTGTTTGTGCCAGTCGCTGACCTGCTGGTACTGGTGCGCGACATTCAGCAATCGGCCTTCCTGGAAATAGTTGCCGAGCAGCTGCACGCCCACCGGCAGGCCTTCGACGAAGCCGGCCGGCATCGACAGGCCGGGGACGCCGGCGAGGTTGGCGGTGATGGTGTAGATGTCTTCCAGGTAGGCGGACACCGGGTCGGCGTTCTTCTCGCCGAGCTTCCAGGCCAGATTCGGCGTGGTCGGACCGAGGATCAGGTCGACGTCCTTGAAGGCCGCGACGAAGTCGTTCTTGATCAGGCGGCGGATTTGCTGCGCCTTGATGTAGTAGGCGTCGTAGTAACCGGCCGACAGCGCGTAGGTGCCGACCATGATGCGGCGTTTGACCTCGGCGCCGAAGCCTTCGCCACGCGAGCGCTTGTACAGGTCTTCGAGGTTGACCGGGTTCTCGCAGCGGTAGCCGAAGCGTACGCCGTCGAAACGCGACAGGTTGGAGCTGGCCTCGGCCGGCGCGATCACGTAGTAGGCGGGAATCGCGTGCTGCATGTTCGGCAGCGAGATGTCCTTGACCGTGGCGCCTAGCTTCTTCAGCTCCTCGACCACGGCCAGCACCTTCTCGCCGATGCGCGCGTCGAGGCCGGCGCCGAAGTATTCCTTGGGCAGGCCGATGCGCAGGCCGGAAAGCGGCTGACTCAGCGCCGCCAGGTAGTCGTCGACCGGCTGCTCGACGCAGGTGCTGTCCTTGGCATCGAAGCCGGCCATGGCGCCGAGCAGCAGCGCGCAATCCTCGGCGGTGCGGGCCAGCGGGCCGCCCTGATCGAGGCTGGAGGCGTAGGCGATCATGCCCCAGCGCGAGACGCGGCCGTAGGTCGGCTTGATCCCGGTGAGGTTGGTCAGCGCGGCCGGCTGGCGGATCGAGCCGCCGGTATCGGTGCCGGTGGCGGCCGGCAGCAGGCGCGCGGCCACGGCGGCGGCGGAGCCGCCGCTCGATCCACCCGGTACGCGGGTCGGGTCCCAGGGGTTCTTCACCGCACCGTAGTGGCTGGATTCGTTGGCCGAGCCCATGGCGAACTCGTCCATGTTCAGCTTGCCGAGGGTCACGGCGCCGGCGGCGGCGAGTTTTTCCACCACGGTGGCGTCGTAGGGCGCCTTGAAACCGGTGAGGATCTTCGAGCCGCAGCTGGTCAGCACGTTCCTGGTGCAGAACAGGTCCTTGTGGCCGATCGGCGCGCCGAGCAGGGCGCCGTTCTCGCCGGCGGCGCGGCGCGCGTCGGCGGCCTTGGCCTGGTCGATGGCGAGGTCTTCGGTGACGGTGATAAAGCTGTTGAGCTGCGGGTCGAGCTGCGCGATGCGCGCCAGCAGGCTGCGACTCAGCTCTTCGGCAGAGAACTCTTTGGCGGCGAGTGCGCGGGCGATCTCGGCCAGGGTCAATTGATGCATGTCGGGCCCTTTCCTTTATTCGATGACTTTCGGCACGAGGTACAGGCCGTTTTCCACAGCCGGAGCGATGGCCTGGTAGGCGTCGCGCTGGTTGCTCTCGCCGACCACATCGGGGCGCAGGCGCTGGGTGGCTTCCAGCGGATGGGCCAGGGGCTCGATGCCCTGGGTGTCGACCGCCTGCATCTGGTCGATCAGGCCGAGAATGTTGTTCAGGGTCGCGGTGGTTTGCGGAATATCGCTCTCATCGAGGCCGAGTCGGGCCAGATGGGCGATTTTTTCCACCTCGGAGCGTTCAAGCGCCATGGGGGGTCTCCAGTGGAAGTGTGAACGGGGTCATAGGCAGGGAACGGATGTCGCAAGCCGCTGGTCAAAGGCCGCGCTGAAGCGGGCGCAAGGCCCGGAAAAACAGGCAATCTACCATATCGGCGCCTTGCTCAAAATCCCCGCCGTTGTTAGAGTTTGCCGCACTTTTTTACCCACGCGTTGCCCCAGGGTCCCTTTCCCCATGTTCAAGAAACTGCGTGGCATGTTTTCCAGCGATCTTTCGATCGACCTGGGCACTGCCAATACCCTTATTTATGTGCGCGAACGCGGCATCGTGCTGAACGAGCCTTCCGTGGTCGCCATTCGTACCCACGGTAACCAGAAAAGTGTCGTCGCCGTCGGCTCCGAGGCCAAGCGCATGCTCGGCCGTACCCCGGGCAACATCGCCGCCATCCGCCCGATGAAGGATGGCGTCATCGCCGATTTCAGCGTCTGCGAGAAGATGCTGCAGTACTTCATCAACAAGGTGCACGAGAACAGCTTCCTGCAGCCCTCGCCGCGCGTGCTGATCTGCGTGCCGTGCAAGTCGACCCAGGTCGAGCGCCGCGCCATCCGTGAATCGGCCCTGGGCGCCGGTGCCCGTGAAGTGTTCCTGATCGAAGAACCCATGGCCGCGGCCATCGGCGCCGGCCTGCCGGTGGAAGAAGCCCGTGGCTCGATGGTCGTCGATATCGGTGGCGGCACCACCGAGATCGCCCTGATCTCGCTGAACGGCGTGGTCTACGCCGAGTCCGTGCGGGTCGGCGGCGACCGCTTCGACGAAGCCATCATCACCTATGTGCGCCGCAACTACGGCTCGCTGATCGGCGAATCCACCGCCGAGCGCATCAAGCAGGAAATCGGCACCGCCTACCCGGGCGGCGAGATCCGCGAAGTCGACGTGCGTGGCCGCAACCTGGCCGAGGGCGTGCCGCGCAGCTTCACCCTCAATTCCAACGAAGTGCTCGAGGCGCTGCAGGAGTCCCTGGCGACCATCGTCCAGGCGGTCAAGAGCGCCCTGGAGCAATCGCCGCCCGAACTGGCCTCGGATATCGCCGAGCGCGGCCTGGTGCTGACCGGCGGCGGCGCGCTGCTGCGCGACCTGGACAAGCTGCTGGCGCAGGAAACCGGCCTGCCGGTGATAGTCGCCGAAGACCCGCTGACCTGCGTCGCCCGTGGCGGCGGCAAGGCGCTGGAGATGATGGACCGCCACACCATGGACCTGCTGTCCTCGGAGTAATCCGACGCCCCAGCCCGGTTCGCCGTGCCGCCTCCGGGCGGCACGCGCATGTTCAAGCACTGCAGTACACTCGCCCCATTTGCCGGATCGGTTTGCCTTTCGCATGAACTCGCGCGTCTTGCGCCCTCGCGGCGCCCAAGGAGCCGGCCATTAAGCCGCTCTTCGCCAAGGGCCCTTCGCTGGGCATCCGCCTGCTGGTGCTGGCCGTGCTGTCGGCCGTGCTGATGGTGGTCGACGCCCGCTTCGAGGCGCTCAAGCCGGTGCGCAGCCAGCTGGGCCTGGTACTGACGCCGTTCTACTGGCTGGCCGACCTGCCGGTGCGCGTCTGGGACGGCGCCACCCAGCAGATTTCCACCCGCAGCGAACTGATGGCCGAGAACGAGAAGCTCAAGGCCGAGGCCCTGCTGCTGCAGCGTCGCCTGCAGAAGCTGGCCGCGCTGACCGAGCAGAACGTACGTCTGCGCGAACTGCTCAACTCGGCGGCGCTGGTGGACGAGGAGGTGCTGGTCGGCGAGCTGATCGGCGTCGACCCCAACCCCTACACCCACCGCATCCTGATCGACAAGGGCGAGAAGGACGGCGTGTTCCTCGGTCAGCCGGTGCTCGACGCCCGCGGGCTGATGGGCCAGGTGGTCGAGATCATGCCCTACACTGCCCGCGTGCTGCTGCTCACCGATACCACCCACAGCATTCCGGTGCAGGTCAACCGCAACGGCCTGCGCGCCATCGCCGTCGGCACCGGCAACCCGGAGCGCCTGGAGCTGCGTCACGTGGCCGACACCGCGGACATCAAGGAGGGCGACCTGCTGGTCAGCTCCGGCATGGGCCAGCGCTTCCCCGCCGGCTACCCGGTGGCCACGGTCAAGGAAGTGATCCACGACTCCGGCCAACCCTTTGCCATCGTCCGCGCCGTGCCCACCGCCGCGCTCAATCGCAGCCGCTACCTGTTGCTGGTGTTCTCCGACCGGCGCACCCCCGAGCAGCGTGCCAACGATTCGGCCGAGGCCCAGGAAGCCGCCGACCGCCAGGCCGAGCAGACGCGCGCGGAAGATGCTGCACCGGCCGCCGAGGCGCAGCCTGGTGCGGCGAGCGAACCGGCCGCTGCGGCGCCAGCGGCTGCACAGGAGGTGAACTGATGGTCGGCGTGCAACCGCGCAACGGCTGGGTGATCTGGCTCAGCCTGGCCTTCGGCCTGCTGCTCAGTGTCTCGCCGTTGCCGGAGTTCATGCAGATCGGCCGGCCGCTGTGGGTGGCGCTGGTGCTGACCTATTGGGTGCTGGCGCTGCCGCATCGAGTCGGCATGACCACCGCCTGGGTGCTCGGTCTGGCTCAGGACGTGCTGTTCGGTGCGCTGCTCGGGCAGAACGCGCTGATCCTGACCCTGATCACCTTCCTGGTGCTGAGCCTGCATCAGCGTCTGCGCATGTTCCCCATGTGGCAGCAGAGTACCGTGCTGCTGGTGGTGTTCGGCCTGGCCCAGCTGGTGCAACTGTGGCTCAATGCCCTGACCGGCAGCCGCCCGCCGACCCTGGCCTTCGTCCTGCCGGCGTTGGTCAGCGCGCTGCTCTGGCCCTGGGTCTGCACCATCCTGCGCGGCCTGCATCTGCGCCTTAACGTCAACTGAGCGTGCCAGCCCTGGCCGGTCGCGCCCCGCTCGACAGGGAGAAGTCCATGCCCTCGCTCTACCTGGCCTCCGCCTCGCCCCGCCGTCGCGAGCTGCTGGCGCAGATCGCCGTGCCCTGTGTCACGCAAATCGCATCGATAGACGAAAATCCGTTGCCAGGCGAGCCCGCGGCGGCCTATGTAGAACGTCTGGCGCGGGAGAAGGCGCGTGCCGGCCTGGCCGCATTGCAGGCACCGGGCGATGCCGTGGTGCTCGGCGCCGATACCGCGGTGGTGCTGGACGGACGCATTCTCGGCAAACCGGCGGATTTCGCCGAATGCCGCGCGATGCTGCTGGCGCTGTCGGGGCGCAGCCATCAGGTAATGACCGCGGTGGCGCTGGCCAATGGCGAGCGCGAGGCTGCGCGGGTAGTGGCCAGCGAGGTCAGCTTCCGCATGCTGAGCCAGGACGAGATCGAAGCCTACTGGGCCAGCGGCGAGCCGTGCGACAAAGCCGGCGGCTATGGTATCCAGGGCCTGGCCGCGGTATTCGTCAGCCGCCTCGAGGGCAGCTACTCGGCGGTGGTGGGGTTGCCGCTGTGCGAAACGGCCGAGTTGCTCGGCGAGTTCGGCATCGCCTGCTGGCAGGTGCCGGCGCAGGCTTGAATCAGCTTGACAGCGCGGCCGTAGTCCGGCCGGCATGACCATCGGGATGGATGCATGAGCGAAGAGATTCTGATCAATATCACGCCGATGGAATCGCGCGTGGCGGTGGTGGAAAACGGCGTGCTGCAGGAAGTGCACGTCGAGCGCACGCAGAAGCGCGGCATTGTCGGCAATATCTACAAGGGCAAGGTGGTGCGCGTGCTGCCGGGCATGCAGGCGGCGTTCGTCGACATCGGCCTGGAGCGCGCGGCCTTCATCCACGCCTCGGAAATCTCCACCCGCGAGGGCTCGGCGGTCGAACCGATCAGCGCCCTGGTGCATGAGGGCCAGAGCCTCGTGGTGCAGGTCACCAAGGACCCGATCGCCAGTAAGGGCGCGCGCCTGACCACCCAGCTGTCGATCCCCTCCCGCTACCTGGTGTACATGCCGCGCACCAGCCATGTCGGCATCTCGCTGAAGATCGAGGAAGAGGCCGAGCGCGACCGCCTCAAACAGGTGGTGGCCGACTGTGTGGCGGCCGAGGGCATCGAGGAGGCCGGCGGTTTCATCCTGCGCACCGCGGCCGAGGGCGCCGGCGCCGACGAGATCCTCATCGACATCCGCTATCTGCGCCGCCTGTGGGACCAGATCGCCGCGCAGATTCAGAGCGCCAAGGCGCCGATGGTGATCTACGAGGACCTGTCGCTGGCCCTGCGCACCCTGCGCGACCTGGTCAGCCCGCGCACCGAGAAGATCCGCGTCGATTCGCGCGAGACCTTCCAGAAGATCACCCAGTTCGTCGCCGAGCTGATGCCGGAGATCGCCGACCGTCTCGAGCACTACCCCGGCGAGCGGCCGATCTTCGACCTGTACGGCGTCGAGGACGAGATCCAGCGCGCCCTGGAGCGCAAGGTGCCGCTCAAGTCCGGCGGCTACCTGATCGTCGACCCGGCGGAGGCGATGAGCACCATCGACGTCAATACCGGCGCCTTCGTCGGCCATCGCACGCTGGAAGAGACCATCTTCAAGACCAACCTCGAGGCGGCCACGGCCATCGCCCGCCAGCTGCGCCTGCGCAACCTGGGCGGGATCATCATCATCGACTTCATCGACATGGAGGACGAGGAGCACCAGCGTCAGGTGCTGCGTACCCTGGAGAAGCAGCTCGAGCGCGACCACGCCAAGACCAATATCATCGGCATCACCGAGCTGGGACTGGTGCAGATGACCCGCAAGCGCACCCGCGAGAGTCTCGAGCAGATCCTCTGCGAACCATGCAGCGCCTGCCAGGGCCGCGGCAAGCTGAAAACCCCGGAGACCATCTGCTACGAGATCTTCCGCGAGATCCTGCGTGAGGCGCGTGCCTATCAGGCCGAGGGCTATCGGGTACTGGCCAACCAGAAGGTGGTCGACCGCCTGCTCGACGAGGAGTCGGGCAACGTCGCCGATCTGGAGGCCTTCATCGGCCGGACCATCAAGTTCCAGGTGGAGACCATCTATTCCCAGGAACAGTACGATGTGGTGCTGCTCTGACTGTGGGCACCGCTGAGGTGAACCGTCTGGCGCGTCTGCTGATGGCCCTGCTGCGCTGGACGCTGGGCGTCTGCGCGGCGCTGCTGGTGCTGGCGGCACTGTATGTCAGCCTGGGCCGCGAGCTGGTGCCCTGGGTCGCCGAGTACCGTCTCGAGCTGGAAGATCGTGCCAGCGCCACACTCGGCGTGCCGGTGCGCATCGGCGCGCTGGAAGGGCAATGGCAGGGCTTCGCCCCCATGCTCCTGGCGCGCGACGTGCAAGTCGGCGACGGCGAGCAGCGCCTGTTGCTGGATCGCGTGCGGGTGCAGCCGGACATGCTGGCCAGCCTGCTGGCGCGCCGGGCCCGCATCGGCCATCTGCAGCTGACCGGCTTGCAACTGCACGTGCAGCAGCAGGACGACGGCAGCTGGCGTCTGCAGGGCCTGCCTGACGGGCCGCAGGGCGGGCGTGCCGACGTCGCCGAGCTGTTGCAGCGTCTGCGTGTGGTGCAGCGGCTGAGCCTGGTGGACAGCCAGGTAGTGCTGCAGGCCGCCGGCCAGGAGCCGCTGAAGCTCAGCTACCTCAACCTCAGCCTGCGCTACGGCGCCACCAGCCAGCGCCTCGATGCCCGCGTGCTGCTGCCCGACGGCAAACCGCTGAGCCTGCAGCTGCGCACCCGCATGCAGCCGCAGCAATGGCGGCAGACCCAGGCCGAGCTCTATCTGAGCCTGCCGCAGAGCGACTGGGCCGCCTGGCTGCCGCCGCGATTGACCGCCGGCTGGCACCTGCTGCGCCTGCAGGCTGGCGGCGAGCTATGGCTGAGCACGCGCGGCGACCGGCTGCAGCGCGGCGCGCTGCGCCTGCATGCGCCGCAAGCGGTTGCCAGCTACGCCGAACGTGAAGCCGTGACCCTGGACGATCTGGCCTTCAACGCCTATTTCCAGCGCGGCGCCGAGGGCGTGCAGGTGGTGCTCGATTCCCTGGCCCTCAGCCATGGCCAGCGGCGCATCGGCGAGTCGCGGCTGGCCTTGCGTCAGCAGCTCGCCGAGAGCGGCGAGCAGCGCTGGCAACTGAGCGTCGATCGCGTCGACCTGGCCGACTGGGCGCCACTGGCCGGCGCGCTGGCGCCGATGCCCGAGGCCGCGCAGCAGGCGCTGGCCGGCCTGGCTCCGTTCGGTAGCCTGCACAACGTTCGGCTCGACTATCGGCCGGCGCTGGCGGGGGCCGAGCGCCTGCGATTCGCCGCCGAGTTGCGCAACGTCGGCATGTCCGCCTATCGCGGCGCGCCGGCCGCCGAGAACGCCAGTGGCAGCGTCAGCGGCGACCTGCAGCGGGGCGAGCTGCGCCTGGACAGCGAGGACTTCGCCCTGCATCTGGATCAGCTGTTTCCCCAGCCCTGGCGCTACCGCCATGCCCAGGCGCGGCTGCGCTGGCTATGGAACGAGGACGGCCTGACGCTGGCCAGCCCCTATATGCGCCTGGACGGCGAGGAGGGGCAGATCGCCGGCGACATGCTGATCCGACTGCGCCGCGATGCCGCGGCCGAGGACTACATGGACCTGCGGGTCGGCCTGCGCGACGGCGATGCGCTGTACACCGAAAAATACCTGCCGACCCGCTCGCCGGGCATGAGTGACGAGTTGAGCCACTGGCTGCAGACCGCGATTCGCGGTGGCAGGATCGAGGAGGGCTACTTCCAGTACCAGGGCTCGTTGAACAAGGGCGCGGCCAGGGAGGCGCGCAGCCTCAGCCTGTTCTTCCAGGTCGAGGATGCCGAACTGGCCTTCCAGCCGGGCTGGCCGTCGTTGCGCGAAGGCAACGCCGAGGTGCTGATCGAGGACGATGCGGTGCGCGTGCGCCTGCAGAGCGGGCGCCTGCTGAACAGTCAGGTCAAGGATGTCACGGCCGACATTGCCCTGCTGCACGATGGCCGGCCACCGCGGCTGAAGCTGGAGGGCGAGGTGAGCAGCAGCCTGGGCGACGCTCTCAAACTGTTGCAGGAAGCGCCGCTGGGCACCGCCGAGGTATTTGCCGGCTGGCAGGGCCAAGGCCCACTGGCCGGGCGCCTGCAACTGGATATTCCGCTGAGCAAGGGCCAGCCCCCCGGCGTGGTGGTGGACTTCGCCACCGAGGGCGCCAGCCTCGAACTGGCCACGCCCGCCTTGCAGCTGAGCCAGATCCAGGGCGCGTTCCGTTTCAACAGCGCCAGCGGCCTCAGCGCGCCGGACGTGCGCGCTCGGCTGTTCGGCCATCCGCTGCGCGGCAAGATCAGCGCCGAAGGCGCGCGGACGCTGTTCGATGTGCGCGGCCAGGCTGAGGTCGAGACCCTGCGGCGCTGGCTCGGCGTATCCCAGACCCTGCCGCTGAGTGGTCTGCTGCCCTATCGCCTGCGCCTTACCCTCGATGGCGACGACAGCCAGTTGCGCGTCGACTCCAACCTCAAAGGCGTGGCCATCGACCTGCCGCCGCCGTTCGCCAAGACCGCCGCCCAGGAGCGCTATGCCGACTGGCGCATGACCCTGGCCGGCGACGAACGACGTTACTGGCTGGACTATCAGGGGCTGCTCAGCCTGGCTTTCGCCGCGCCGCCCGGGGAACCGAACCAGGGGCGCGGCGAACTGATGCTCGGCGGCGAGCCGGCGCGCCTGCCCACCAGCCAGGGCCTACGCCTGCGCGGCCGGCTCAGCGAGTTGGACTGGGAGGCCTGGCAACAGGTGCGTCAGCGCCATGCCGTGGAGGTCGGCGCCGACGACCGGCGTCTGCTCAAGGACGTCCAGCTGCATGTCGAGCGCCTGCGTGGTTTCGGCAGCGAGGTGCAGGATCTGCAGCTGGGGTTGACGCGGGAGGGACAGGCCTGGGCCCTGCGCCTGGACAGCGAGCCGGCGGCCGGCCGCGTGCTGCTGGCCGATGCGGCCGACACGCCGATTCGCGTCGATCTCGACTACCTGCGCCTGCCGCCTGCCGATCCGGATAGGCCGGCCGATGCGCCCGACCCGCTGGCCTCCTTCGATCCGCGGCAGATTCCGGCGCTGGACCTACGTATCGACCGCCTGCAACGCGGCGACAGGACGCTCGGCAGCTGGTCGCTGAAGGCGCGGCCGGAGCCGGACGGGGTGCGCTTCGACGAACTGGATCTGGACCTGCAGGGCCTCAGGATCGGCGGCAGCGCCGGCTGGCGTGGCGCACCGGGGGCCACCCGCAGCTGGTACAAGGGCAGCATGCAGGGCGAGGACCTGGGCAAGGTTCTGTTGGCCTGGGGCTTCGCCCCCAGCGTCACCAGCGAGCGTTTTCGCGTCGATGTCGATGGTAATTGGCCCGGCTCGCCGGCCTGGCTTTCGCTCAAGCGCTTCTCTGGCCGCCTCGAGCCCTCGCTGCGCAAGGGCCAGTTCGTCGAGGTGCAGGGGTCGGCGCAGGCGCTGCGGGTGTTCGGTCTGCTCAACTTCAACTCCATCGGCCGCCGCCTGCGCCTGGATTTCTCCGACCTGCTCGGCAAGGGACTGAGTTACGATCGGGTCAAGGGTGTGCTGCAGGCCGATGACGGCGTGTTCGCCACGCGCGAGCCGATCGCCCTGAGCGGTCCTTCGAGCAATCTGGAGCTCGACGGTAATCTCGACATGCGCAATGAGCGGATCGATGCCAAGCTGCTGGTAACGTTGCCGGTAACCAACAACCTGCCGTTGGCGGCGCTGATCGTCGGCGCGCCGGCCGTCGGTGGCGCGCTGTTCGTGGTCGACAAGCTGCTCGGCGACCGGGTGGCGCGTTTTGCCAGCGTGCAGTACGACGTCAAGGGACCGATGCAGAATCCGCAGATCACCTTCGACAAGCCCTTCGAGAAACCCAGGTGAGCCGCGGCTCGGTTCCGGGCGCCGTGTTTCCTCGGCCGATAAAGGGGGTGCGATGACCTTTGCCGTTATCCAGATGGTCAGCCAGGACGACGTGCTGGCCAACCTGAGCCGGGCTCGTCGACTGCTGGAGCGGGCGGCGAACGATGGTGCGCGTCTGGTGGTGTTGCCGGAGAATTTCGCCGCCATGGGCCGCCGCGACCTGATCGCGCTCGGCCGCGCCGAGGCGCTGGGCCAGGGGCCGATCCTGCCTTGGCTGCAACGCACCGCCCTCGACTTGCGCCTGTGGATAGTGGCCGGCACTCTGCCGCTGCCGCCGGACGATGCGCCCGAGGCCAAGCCGCGCGCCTGTTCGTTGCTGTTCGACGAGCACGGCCAGCGGGTCGCGCGCTACGACAAGCTGCACCTGTTCGATGTCGAGGTGGCCGACAACCGCGGCAGCTACCGCGAGTCGGACGATTTCGCCCCCGGCGAACGCTTGGTGGTTGCCGATACTCCAATTGGTCGTATGGGCATGACGGTCTGTTATGACCTGCGCTTCCCCGAGCTGTACGGCGCGCTGCGCCAGGCCGGGGCCGAGCTGATCAGCGTGCCGGCGGCCTTTACCGCGGTGACCGGCGGCGCCCACTGGCAGGTACTGACCCGCGCCCGCGCCATCGAGACCCAGTGCTACCTGTTGGCGGCGGGGCAGGGTGGCGAGCATCCCGGGCCGCGACAGACTTTCGGCCACTCGGCCATCGTCGACCCCTGGGGCCGCGTGCTGGCCGAGTGCGCGCAGGGTGAGGCGGTGTTGCTGGCGAGCCGCGACGTCGCCGAGCAGCAGGCCATTCGTCAACGCATGCCGGTGCAGACGCACCGCCGAATTTTTTCATCGGACGTGCCGCGTCCGATCGCAGTGGAGTGACCATGAACCAGATGCTGAAGTCCGTCAGCGAGCACCTGCTCGCGCCCGGCAACCTCACCCTCGACAGCCTCTCCGCGGTATTGGGCGAGGTCGCAGGTCCGGGCATCGGTGCCGCCGATCTGTATTTCCAGAGCCAGGTCTCGGAGAGCTGGGTGCTGGAGGACGGCATCGTCAAGGAAGGCAGTTTCAACCTCGACGAAGGAGTCGGCGTGCGCGCCCAGTCCGGTGAGAAGACCGGCTTCGCCTACAGCAATGCCATCACCCGTGACGCTCTGAGTCAGGCGGCGCGCGCCGCCCGTTCGATCTCCCGGGCCGGCCAGCAGGGCCGCGTGCAGGCGTTCGTCAGCCCGCAGGCCAGCGCCCTGTATGCGCCGGACAACCCGCTGGAGGTGCTCGGCCGTGCCGAGAAGGTCGAGTTGCTGCAGCGTATCGATCGCGCCACCCGCGCCCTCGACGCGCGTATCAAGCAGGTCAGCGTGAGCCTGGCCGGCGTCTGGGAGCGGGTGCTGGTCGCCGCCCACGACGGCAGCCTGAGCGCCGACGTGCGCCCGCTGGTGCGTTTCAACGTCAGCGTGATCGTCGAGCACAATGGCCGTCGCGAGCGGGGCGGCCATGGTGGCGGTGGGCGCACCGACTACCGCTATTTCCTGGAGAGAACCGCGGGCGGCGAGGAGCGCGCCATGGGCTATGCCCGCGAGGCGCTGCGCCAGGCGCTGGTGAATCTCGAGGCGACCTCCGCGCCGGCCGGGACCCTGCCGGTGGTGATGGGCGCCGGCTGGTCCGGCGTGCTGCTGCACGAGGCGGTCGGCCACGGTCTGGAGGGCGACTTCAATCGCAAGGGCAGTTCGGCCTATAGTGGCCGGATCGGCGAGAAAGTGGCCTCCAGTCTGTGCACCATAGTCGACGACGGCACCCTGCCGGGGCGGCGCGGCTCGCTCAGCGTCGACGACGAAGGCACGCCGACCCAGTGCACCACGCTGATCGAGAACGGCGTGCTCAAGGGCTATATGCAGGACAAGCTGAACGCCCGCCTGATGGGCGTGGCGGTCACCGGCAACGGTCGGCGCGAGTCGTACGCGCACCTGCCGATGCCGCGCATGACCAATACCTACATGCTGGCCGGGCAGAGCGATCCGGAGGAGATCATCCGGTCGGTGAAGAAGGGCATCTATTGCGCCAACCTCGGCGGCGGCCAGGTGGACATCACCAGCGGCAAGTTCGTCTTCTCCACCAGCGAGGCCTATCTGATCGAGGACGGCAAGATCACCGCGCCGGTCAAGGGCGCGACCCTGATCGGCAACGGTCCGGAGGCCATGGGACGGGTTTCCATGGTCGGCAACGACCTGGCCCTGGACAGCGGCGTCGGCACCTGCGGCAAGGATGGCCAGTCGGTGCCGGTGGGCGTTGGCCAGCCGACCCTGAAGATCGATGCGATCACGGTCGGTGGAACCGGCGCGTAGATCCTAGGGTGCGCCGTGCGCTCCTGGGTGAGCGGAGAGGGGAGTGCCTGGCAGGCGCCAGACATGCGCTGGGAGTCAACGCAGGCCGCGTTCCACTTCGTCCAGCTCGCGGATGTACTTGAACACCTTGCGCGCCGCGGCTGGCGGTTTGTTGTGCGCCGCCTCGTGCTGGGCATGGCGGATCAGCCCGCGCAGGTGCTGGCGGTCGGCGTCCGGATACTGGCCGATGAAGTCTTCCAGGGCTGCGTCGCCACCGGCGATCAGGCGGTCGCGCCAACGTTCCAGGGCATGGAAGCGCTCGTTGTATTCCCGGGTGGAGCTGTCCACCTGGTCGATCAGGGCAAGGATCGCCTCGATATCCTGGTCGCGCATCAGCTTGCCGATGAACTGGATATGGCGTTTGCGCGCGGCATGGGCCACGTGCTTGGGGGCTTCGGCCAGGGCGCGACGCAGGGCGTCGGTCAGCGGCAGCTTGTTCAGCAGGTCCGGCTTGAGCGTGGTCAGGCGCTCGCCGAGGTCCTGCAGGGCGTGCAGTTCGCGTTTGATCTGGGTTTTGCTCTTCTCGAGGGAGAAGTCATCGAAGGAATCAGACATGGGGCGGGTCCAATGGGAAACGCCGCCATGATAGCAGTAGGGGCAGTTTCGAGCCGCAAGCTTCGAGCTGCAGGGACAACCGAACGCACGCGGCAGCGAGTGGGCTGCGTGGGGCTTTATGAGAATCGGAGTGGTTATGAGTGCAACAGACGTGATCGGCCCGCAGGCCCTGCCCGAATTGCAGGCGCAGGTCGAGGAGATTCTCGCCGAGGCCGAGCGCCAGGGCGCCAGCGCCTGCGAGGTGGCGGTATCCGTCGGTCAGGGCCTGTCCACCACGGTGCGTCAGGGCGAAGTGGAAACCGTCGAATTCAACCGCGACCAGGGTTTCGGCATCACCCTCTACGTGGGACAGCGCAAGGGTTCGGCGAGCACCTCTGCGACCGGCAGCGCGGCGATCCGCGAGACCGTGGCGGCTGCCCTGGCGATCGCCAAGCACGCCTCCGAGGATGAGTGCGCGGGCCTCGCCGATGCCGCGCTGATGGCCCGCGAGCTGCCCGAGCTGGATCTCTACCACCCCTGGCCGCTCAGCCCCGAGCAGGCCGTGGAGCGAGCCCTGGCCTGCGAGGCGGCGGCCTTCGCCAGCGACGCGCGGATCAAGAATGCCGACGGCACCAGCCTCAATACTCACCAGGGCTGCCGTGTCTACGGCAACAGCCATGGTTTCATCGGCGGTTACGCCAGCACCCGGCATAGTCTGAGTTGCGTGATGATCGCCGAAGGCCAGGGGCAGATGCAGCGCGACTACTGGTACGACGTCAATCGCCAGGGCGAGCTGCTTGCCGATGCCGCGGATATCGGCCAGCGCGCCGCCCTCAGGGCAGTAAGCCGGCTTGGTGCGCGCCCGGTGCCCACCTGCGAGGTGCCGGTGCTGTTCGCCGCAGAGCTGGCCGGTGGTCTGTTCAGTCATCTGCTGGCGGCGATCTCCGGCGGCAACCTGTACCGCCATGCCTCCTTCCTCGAGGGGGCGCTCGGCCAGCGCCTGCTGCCCGAATGGCTGAGCCTCGACGAACGTCCTCATCTGCCGCGCGAGCTGGGCAGCGCCACCTTCGACGGCGACGGCCTGGCCACCTACGCCAAGCCCTTCGTCGAGAACGGCGAACTGGTCTCCTACGTGCTCGGCACCTACTCCGGGCGCAAGCTGGGCCTACCCAGCACGGCCAACGCCGGCGGCGTGCACAACCTCTACGTCAGTCACGGCGACGAGGACCAGGCGGCACTGCTGCGGCGCATGGGCCGCGGTCTGCTGGTCACTGAACTGATGGGCCAGGGGCTGAACCTGGTCACCGGCGACTATTCGCGCGGCGCCGCCGGCTTCTGGGTGGAGAACGGCGAGATCCAGTTCCCGGTGCAGGAGGTGACCATCGCCGGCAATCTGCGCGACATGTTCCGCCAGATAGTCGCGGTGGGCAGCGACCTGGAACGGCGCGGCAATATCCATACGGGTTCGGTGCTGATCGAGAGGATGACCGTCGCCGGCAGCTGAGGCGCCAAGCAGAAAGGCCACCTTGCGGTGGCCTTTTGCATTCGTGCGGGCGGTGTCATTCGCCTTCTTCGAAGTAGTTCTCGATCAGTCCGACCAGCGCGTCGAGCGCCTCGTGATCCTGCTCGCCCTCGGTGTGCAGATGCACCGGGGTGCCCTTGCCGGCCGCCAGCATCATCACCGCCATGATGCTCTTGCCGTCGACCAGGCTTTCTCTGGAGCGGCCGATGCGCACCTGGCAAGGGTAGGCGCTGGCCACGCCAACGAACTTGGCGGCGGCTCGGGCGTGCAGGCCCAGCTTGTTGATGATGGTGATTTCACGGGCTGGCATCGCGGCAGAGTTCCTTAGCTGAGGTCGCGGTGGCGCACCTGGACGTTCTTCAGCGGCTTTTTCAGCGCCTCGCTGAGGCGATTGGCCAGGTATACCGAGCGATGGTGGCCGCCGGTACAGCCGATGGCGATGGTGACATAGGCGCGGTTGCTGGCGGCGAAGCGCGGCAACCATTTATCCAGATAGGCGAGGATATCCTGATACATCTCCTCGACCTCCGGTTGCGCCGCCAGGTAATCGACCACTGGCTGCTCGAGGCCGGAGAAATCGCGCAGCTCCGGCTTCCAGTACGGGTTGGGCAGGCAGCGGGCGTCGAATACCAGATCGGCATCCACCGGCATGCCGCGCTTGAAGCCGAACGACTCGAAGAGGAAGGCCGTGCCCGGTTCAGGCTGATTGAGCAGGCGTAGCTTGAGGCTATCGCGCAGCTGATAAAGGTTGAGGTGGGTGGTGTCGATCTTCAGGTCGGCGAGATCGACGATGGGCGCCAGCACCTGGGTTTCGTCGGCGATGGCCTCGGCCAGCGAGCGGTGCTCGTCGGTCAGCGGGTGGCGCCGGCGGGTTTCCGAAAAGCGCTTGAGCAGCGTTTCGTCGTCGGCGTCGAGGTAGAGCACATCGCAGTGGATGTTGCGTTGGCGCACCTGCTCCAGCAGCTCGGGGAAGCGCCGCAGATGGCTCTGCAGGTTGCGCGCGTCGATGGATACCGCCACTTGCGGCAGCAGCATCTCGGTGTTGAGCAGGGCGCGTTCCGCCAAGTCTGGCAACAGACCGGCGGGCAGGTTGTCGATGCAGTAGAAACCGTTGTCCTCAAGCACATCGAGGGCGGTGCTCTTGCCCGAGCCGGAGCGGCCGCTGACGATGATCAGGCGCATGTTTATCGACCGTTCTGGATGTCCACGACCACCTGATAGAGATCTTCACCGACCGGGGCCTGGCGCAGGCGTTCGCGCACGTCCTGGCGATCGAGCATGCTGGCGATCTGGCGCAGCAGTTCGAGGTGGGCGTCGGTGGCCGCTTCCGGCACCAGCAGGACGAACAGCAGGTCGACCGGGGCGCCGTCGATGGCGTCGAAGTCCACCGCGCTGTCCAGGCGCAGCACCGCGCTGATCGGCGCGGTGCAGCCGGCCAGGCGGCAGTGGGGAATGGCGATGCCGTTGCCGAAACCGGTGGAGCCGAGTTTCTCGCGGGCGATGAGGCTTTCGAAGATGTCCTGCGCGTCGAGGTCGGG
This sequence comes from Pseudomonas sp. SP16.1, assembly GCF_052682975.1. Taxonomy (NCBI): domain Bacteria; kingdom Pseudomonadati; phylum Pseudomonadota; class Gammaproteobacteria; order Pseudomonadales; family Pseudomonadaceae; genus Pseudomonas; species Pseudomonas sp. SP16.1. The sequence goes on along the minus strand of NZ_JBQYFZ010000001.1, from coordinate 3,436,153 downwards.
CAGATCGCGCGCCACCAGATTGGCGATCTGCTCGAGCACGCGCTTCTTGCTGCCACCCGGCACGTTCACCAGGGAACGGCCGGGGGTCAGGATGTTTTCAAGTCGGATCATGGATGGGGAATGTCAGCGGGCCGTGGCGCCTTGCAGGCGTTCGAGCTGCTTTTCCTTGTGCTTGATGAGTTGACGGTCGAGTTTGTCGGCCAACAGATCGATGGCGGCGTACATGTCCTGGTGTTCGGCGTTGGCGACGACCTCACCGCCGGCGACGTGCAGAGTGGCTTCGATCTTTTGCTTGAGCTTTTCGACCTCCATGGTCACCTGAACGTTGGTGATCTTGTCGAAGTGGCGTTCCAGTCGGCCCAGTTTCTCGCCGACATAGTCACGCAGGGCGTCGGTCACATCCAGCTGATGTCCACTGATGTTGACTTGCATACCGCTTTCTCCTTGTTGCCTTGTGTAAGAGACGGGTCTTGGGCGACCCGCCACCGGAACACTTTGGCCTGGAAGCCCCCGCTTCCAGCTGATCTGGGTCACATCAGTCGCTTGCGTTCGCTGGAGGGCGCTATGCCGAGGGATTCGCGGTATTTGGCGACCGTCCGACGGGCGACTTGGATGCCTTGTGCCTCCAGTAAACCAGCGATCTTGCTGTCGCTCAACGGCTTTTTCGCGTTTTCTGCGGCGACCAGTTTCTTGATGATGGCGCGGATCGCGGTGGACGAGCATTCGCCGCCTTCGGCGGTGCTGACGTGGCTGGAGAAGAAGTATTTCAGCTCGTAAATGCCGCGCGGGGTGTGCATGAATTTCTGCGTGGTGACCCGCGAGATGGTCGACTCGTGCATGCCCACCGCCTCGGCGATGTCATGCAGGACCAGCGGCTTCATCGCCTCGTCGCCATAGTCGAGGAAACCGCGCTGGTGCTCGACGATCTGCGTGGCGACCTTCATCAGCGTCTCGTTGCGGCTCTGCAGGCTCTTGATGAACCAGCGCGCCTCCTGCAACTGGTTGCGCATGAAGGTGTTGTCGGCACTGGAGTCGGCGCGTTTGACGAAGCCGGCATACTGCGGGTTGACCCGCAGGCGCGGCATGGCCTCCTGGTTCAGCTCCACCAGCCAGCGGTCGTTGTGCTTGCGTACGATGACGTCGGGCACTACGTATTCCGGCTCGCTGGATTCGATCTGCGAGCCGGGACGGGGATTGAGGCGCTGGATCAGTTCGATGACCTGCTTGAGCTCGTCTTCCTTGAGCTTCATGCGCCGCATCAGCTGGGCGTAGTCGCGGCTGCCGAGCAGCTCCAGGTAATCGCCGACCAGGCGCTGGGCCTCGCTCAGCCAGGGCGTGCTCGCCGGCAGCTGGCGCAGTTGCAGCAGCAGGCACTCGCGCAGATCGCGGGCGCCGATGCCGGCCGGCTCGAACTGCTGGATGCGGTGCAGCACCACTTCCACTTCGTCCAGTTCGATGTCCAGTTCGGGGTCGAAGGAGTCGGTGACTTCCTCGAGGGTTTCTTCCAGATAGCCGTCGTTATTGATGCAGTCGATCAGGGTGGCGGCGATCAGCCGGTCCTTGTCCGACATCGGCGCCAGGTTGAGTTGCCAGAGCAGGTGGCTCTGCAGGCTCTCACCGCTGGAGGTGCGGGTGGTGAAGTCCCACTCGTCGTCGTCATTGCTCGGCAGACTGCTGGCGCTGGTCTGGTAGACGTCTTCCCAGGCGGTGTCGACCGGCAGCTCGTTGGGGATGCGCTCGTTCCACTCGCCGTCTTCCAGGTTGTCGACCGTCGGAGCGCTTTCCTGGTAGCTGTCTTCCTTGCTCGGCGTCGGCGCGGCGCTCTCCGCGCCGTCGGCCATGGGATCGCTGTTGTCGAAGTCGTCGCCGTCTTCCTGGCGCTCGAGCATGGGGTTGGACTCCAGTGCCTCCTGGATTTCCTGTTGCAGGTCCAGGGTCGACAGTTGGAGGAGGCGGATAGCCTGTTGCAGCTGCGGCGTCATCGTCAGCTGCTGGCCCATCTTGAGGACTAGCGATGGTTTCATTGCAGACCTTAATTCACCGGCGGTTTACGCCTTCCACTACAGGGCGCCGCGGCGCCACCAGGAAGCAAATTATATGCCTGAATTTCTCGGCTTTGCCTAGGGGTTGCCATATTTCTGTAGTGAAATAGCGGGCGACCTACAGGCGGAATTCGTGGCCCAGGTAAACCTCTTTGACCGTCTGGTTGGCGAGAATGGTCTCGGCATCGCCCTCGGCGATCAGCTGCCCGTCGTTGACGATATAGGCGGTTTCGCAGATATCCAGGGTTTCGCGCACGTTGTGATCGGTGATCAGGATGCCGATGCCCTTGGTCTTGAGGTGGTGAATGATCTGCTTGATATCGCCCACCGAGATCGGGTCGACGCCGGCGAAGGGTTCGTCGAGCAGGATGAACTTGGGGTTGGTGGCCAGCGCGCGGGCGATTTCCACGCGGCGGCGTTCGCCGCCGGACAGGCTCATGCCGAGGCTGTCGGCGATATGGTGGATATGGAACTCCTGCAGCAGGTTCTCCAGCTCCGCCTGGCGGCCGGCGCGATCCAGGTTCTTGCGTGTCTCAAGGATGGCCATGATGTTGTCGGCCACCGACAGTTTGCGGAAGATCGAGGCCTCCTGCGGTAGGTAGCCGATGCCGGCGCGGGCGCGGCCGTGCATGGGCTGGTGGCTGACGTCGAGATCGTCGATGCGCACGCGGCCCTGGTCGGCGCGTACCAGGCCGACGATCATGTAGAAGCAGGTGGTCTTGCCGGCGCCGTTGGGGCCGAGCAGGCCGACGATCTGCCCGCTCTCGATGCTCAGGCTGACGTCGCGCACGACCTGGCGCCCCTTGTAGCTCTTCGCCAGGTGTTGGGCTTTGAGAATGGCCATTACTGCTCTGCCTGCTGATCCGCGGGTTTGTTCTTCGGCTGGATGACCATGTCGATGCGCGGGCGCGGCACGCTGACGTTGGTGCCGGTGGCGCGGCCGGCGTTGACGATCTGGCGCTGGGTGTCGTAGACGATCTTCTCGCCTTCGAAGGTGTTGCCTTCCTGGATCACCTTGGCCTGATCGATCAGCACGATGCGCTCGTTGCTGGAGAAGTACTGGATGGTCAGGCCGTAGGCCTTGACGATTTCCTTGTCCACCGCCGGCTTCTGCTCGTAATAGGCCGGTTTGCCCACCGAGGTGAACACGTCGATGTCGCCGCTGGCGGTCTGGGTGATGGTCACTGTGTCTCCAGTGATCTTCAGGGTGCCCTGGGTGATGATCACGTCACCGCGGTAGACCGCCACGCCCTGCTTGTCGTCCAGTTCGGCGCTATCGGCCTGGATGCGGATCGGCTGCTCGCGATCCGATGGCAGTGCCCAGGCAGCCGCGCTTCCCAATGCGGCGCCTAGGCTGAGAATCAGGGGGAGGGTGTTAACGAACCTCATGCTGGCCTCTTACGTTGGACTGCAGGAGCATCCTGCCGTCGTTCAAATACGCTTTCATTCCTTGTGCCGTGGTCACCCCGTTGGCCGCGACGATTCTAACGGCTTGCTGGGTCTGCGCATATTCCTTGTCGGGAATCACGGTCATGCGGCTGCTGGTGATGATGGTCGGGCGGCCCTTGGCGTCGGTGCGGGCGATGCGCACGTCGTCGATCAGTTCCACCTCGACGCCGCCGGGGGAGACCTCGGCACGCTGGCTGGTGACCTTCCACGGCAGGTCGCTGCCGCGGTACAGGTCCAGCTTCGGCTGGCTGACCAGGGTGACGTCGCTGGCCTTGACGTGCTCGAGCTTGTCCGCGCTCATGCGGTAGTGCAGCTTGCCGTCGTCCTGGAACTGCACGGTGCGCGCGCCGATGACATAGAAGTCGATGGCGTTGTCGCTGTCCGTCGATTGCGCCTGGCGGTCGCCGTTGGGGGCGATGTTCCAGTAGCCGAGCGCCGCGACAAGGACGGCGATCAGGGCGAAGATCAGGTAGTTGAGGGCTTTACGCGGCATGGGATGCTCTACAGGTAGGCGGTCTGGGCCGCATCCAGCGTGCCTTGGGCGCGCATGATCAGTTCGCAGAATTCCCGCGCGGCGCCATCGCCGCCGCGCGCCTGGGTGGTGCCATGGGCATGCTGGCGCACGAAGGGATCGGCGCTGGCCACGGCCATGCCCAGTCCGACCCGGCGGATCACCGGCAGGTCCGGCAGATCGTCGCCCAGGTAGGCGACCTGTTCGTAGCTGAGGTCGAGTTCGGCGAGCAGGCCGTCGAGCACTACGAGTTTGTCCTCGCGGCCCTGGAACAGGTGCTGGATGCCGAGGTTGTTCGCGCGGCGCTCGACCACCGGGGTCTTGCGCCCGCTGATGATGGCGGTGCGCACCCCGGAGGCGATCAGCATCTTGATGCCGTGACCGTCGAGGGTGTTGAAGGTCTTGAATTCGCTGCCGTCTTCGAGGAAGTACAGGCGGCCGTCGGTGAGCACGCCGTCGACGTCGAAGATCGCCAGTTTGACCGCGCGCGCACGCTGCAGCAGATCGTTCATCACATCACCCCCGCGCGCAGCAGGTCGTGCATGTTCAGCGCGCCGACCGGTTTGTCCTGCTCGTCGACCACCACCAGGGCGCTGATCTTGTGGTCCTCCATGATCTTCAGCGCCTCGGCGGCGAGCATCTCGGCGCGGCCGGTCTTGCCATGCGGGGTCATCACCTCGTCGATCAGCGCGTGGCGCACGTCGACGCCCTTGTCCAGGGTGCGGCGCAGGTCGCCGTCGGTGAAGATGCCGGCCAGGCGGCCATCGTCTTCCAGTACCACGGTCATGCCCAGGCCCTTCTGGGTCATCTCCAGCAGCGCGTCGCGCAGGCTGGTGCCGCGCTTGACGCAGGGCAAGGCGGCGCCTCCATGCATCACGTTCTCCACCTTGAGCAGCAGGCGGCGACCGAGGGCTCCGCCGGGGTGTGAGAAGGCGAAGTCTTCGGCGGTGAAGCCGCGCGCTTCCAGCAGGGCGATGGCCAGGGCGTCGCCGAGCACCAGGCTGGCGGTGGTCGAGGAGGTCGGCGCCAGGTTCAGCGGGCAGGCTTCCTGGGAAACGCGGGCGTCGAGGTTGACCTCGGCGGCCTTGGCCAGTGGCGAGTCCGGGTTGCCGGTCATGCTGATAAGACAGATGCCGAGGCGCTTGATCAGCGGCAGCAGGGTGACGATCTCCGCGGTGGAGCCGGAGTTGGACAGCGCCAGCACCACGTCGTCCCGGGTGATCATGCCCATGTCGCCGTGGCTGGCCTCGGCCGGATGGACGAAGAAGGCGGTGGTGCCGGTGCTGGCCAGGGTCGCGGCGATCTTGTTGCCGACGTGCCCGGACTTGCCCATGCCCACTACCACCACCCGGCCCTTGCAGGCCAGGATCAGCTCGCAGGCCTTGACGAAGTCGGCGTCGATGCGGGGCAGCAGTTCCTTGATGGCCTCGAGTTCGAGACGGATGGTGCGCTGCGCGGATTCAATCAGGTCGCGGGTCTGGTTCATGCTCGGCAGGTATCGGGACGAAAAAGACGGGGATTATAACGACAAAGGCGCTCGTGCTCACCTGATTGATGCGCCGCCGGGCGTGGAAGCTGTCGCAAGCCTGAACGCCGGATTTCGCCGTGCTTGGGCCGCAACGGCGGCAAATGCTATAGTCCGCGGCCATTTCGGCCCGCCTGGCCGCTGCGTGTCCCCGCTTCTACAGGCGGCGTCTGCCAGGGAGGCCTGATTTTCAAGGAGTTCAGATGAGCGCCGAGCAGGATTACGCGATCGAGTTGCAGGGCGTCAGCTTTCAGCGCGGTTCGCGGGCCATTTTCGACAATGTGGACATCCGCATTCCGCGCGGCAAGGTCACCGGCATCATGGGGCCGTCCGGCTGCGGTAAGACCACCCTGCTGCGCCTGATCGCCGCCGAGCTGCGGCCGTCGGTCGGCGATGTGTTGGTCAACGGCGTCAACCTGCCGCAACTGTCGCGCGACGAGCTGTTCGACATGCGCAAGCAGATGGGCGTGCTGTTCCAGAGCGGTGCGCTGTTCACCGACCTCGACGTGTTCGAGAACGTGGCCTTCCCACTGCGCGTACATACCAAGCTGCCGGAGGAGATGATCCGCGACATCGTGCTGATGAAGCTGCAGGCGGTCGGTCTGCGCGGCGCCATCGAGCTGATGCCCGACGAGCTGTCCGGTGGCATGAAGCGCCGCGTCGCTCTGGCCCGGGCGATTGCCCTGGACCCGCAGATTCTGCTGTATGACGAGCCGTTCGTCGGCCAGGACCCCATCGCCATGGGGGTGCTGGTGCGCCTGATCCGGCTGCTCAACGACGCCCTGGGCATCACCAGCGTGGTGGTGTCGCACGATCTAGCGGAAACCGCCAGCATCGCCGACTACCTCTATGTGGTGGGCGATGCCCAGGTACTCGGCCAGGGCAGCCCGGCCGAGCTGATGAATTCCGACAATCCGCGCATCCGTCAATTCATGAAGGGCATTCCGGACGGTCCTGTGCCGTTCCACTTCCCGGCGCCGGATTATCGCGACGACCTGTTGGGGAAAAGCTGATGCGTAGAATTGCTCCGCTCGAACGGCTGCGCCTGTTCGGCCGTGCGGGTATCGATGTGGTGGCGACGCTGGGGCGCTCCGGGGTGTTTCTGGCGCATGCCGTGTTCGGCCGCAACGGCGCCGGCAAGCCGTTGCAACTGCTGATCAAGCAGTTGTTCGCCGTGGGCGTGATGTCCCTGGCGATCATCGTCGTGTCCGGCATCTTCATCGGCATGGTGCTGGCCCTGCAGGGCTACAACATTCTGGTCGACTACGGTTCGGAGCAGGCGGTGGGGCAGATGGTCGCCCTCACCCTGCTGCGCGAGCTCGGCCCGGTGGTTACCGCGCTGCTGTTCGCCGGTCGTGCCGGCTCGGCGCTGACCGCCGAGATCGGCAACATGAAGTCCACCGAGCAGCTGTCGAGCCTGGAGATGATCGGCGTCGACCCGCTCAAGTACATCGTCGCCCCGCGGCTGTGGGCCGGCTTCATCTCCATGCCGCTGCTGGCAATGATCTTCAGCGTGGTCGGCATCTGGGGCGGGGCGATGGTCGCGGTGGACTGGCTGGGAGTCTACGAAGGCTCGTTCTGGTCCAACATGCAGAACAGCGTTTCCTTCTACGACGACGTGCTCAACGGCGTGATCAAGAGCATCGTTTTCGCCTTCGTGGTGACCTGGATCGCCGTGTTCCAGGGGTATGACTGCGAACCCACCTCGGAAGGCATCAGTCGCGCCACCACGCGTACCGTGGTTTATGCCTCGCTGGCCGTGCTCGGCCTGGATTTCATTCTGACCGCTTTGATGTTTGGAGATTTCTGATGCAAAACCGCACGCTGGAGATTGGTGTCGGCCTGTTCCTCATGGCCGGGCTGCTGGCCCTGATGCTGCTGGCCCTGCGCGTCAGTGGCCTGAGCGTCGGCGCGGCGGGCGATACCTACAAGGTCTACGCCTATTTCGACAACATCGCCGGGCTCACCGTACGGGCCAAGGTGACCATGGCCGGGGTGACCATCGGCAAGGTCACCGCCATCGACCTGGATCGCGACAGCTATATGGGCCGGGTGACCATGGAGCTCGACGGCGAGGTCAATAACCTGCCGGACGACTCGACGGCGTCGATCCTCACCGCCGGCCTGCTCGGCGAGAAATACATCGGCCTCAGCGTCGGCGGCGAGGAGGAGGTGCTGAAAGACGGCGGCACCATCCACGACACCCAGTCCGCGCTGGTGCTGGAAGATCTGATTGGCAAATTTCTGCTCAATTCGGTCAATAAAGACGAAGCCAATTGATGAGGATTCGAGTCATGTTCAAGACCTTACGTAGTACCTTGCTCGCGCTGCTCGCCGCCCTGCCGTTGCTGGCCGTGGCGGCGCCCGGTCCCCGCGAGGTGGTGCAGCAGACCACGGATACCCTGCTGGCCGACCTCAAGGCGAACAAGGACACCTATCGCAGTAACCCCGCGGCTTTCTATCAGTCGCTCAACGACATTCTCGGTCCGGTGGTGGATGTCGACGGCATCTCCCGCGGGGTGATGACCGTGCGCTACTCGCGTCAGGCCTCGGCCGAGCAGATGAACCGCTTCCAGGAGAGCTTCAAGCGCAGCCTGATGCAGTTCTACGGTAACGCCCTGCTCGAGTACGACAACCAGGACATCCGCGTGTTGCCGGTCGGCAGCCAGAAGGATCCGCAGCGTGCCGCGGTCAACATGGAGATCCGCGACGGCAAGGGGGTGGTCTATCCGCTTTCCTACACCATGGTGGCGATGGACGGTACCTGGAAGCTGCGCAACGTGATCATCAACGGCATCAATGTCGGCAAGCTGTTCCGCGACCAGTTCGCCCAGTCCATGCAGAACAACCGCAATGACCTGGACAGGGTCATCGACACCTGGGCCGATACCGTGGCCAAGGCGCGTGAAGCCAAGGGTGAGTCGTGAGTCGGGCGAGCGTCACCGAGCGCGCGCCAGGTCAGCTGCAGTTGGCCGGCGTGCTCGATTATTCCACCGGGCCGGCCCTGCGCGAACAGGGCGCGCGGCTGATCGCCGCCAGCAGCGCGGCGCAACTGCTGATCGACTGCGCCGCGGTGGAGAAATCCAGCAGCGTCGGCCTGGCCCTGCTGCTGGCCTTCATCCGCGATGCCCATGCGGCGGGCAAGACGCTCGTCGTGGTCGGCCTGCCCGCCGACATGCGCGAGATCGCCCAGGTCTGCGGCCTGCTCGAGCTGTTGCCGCTGCAGGACGCTGGCGCCGCCGGCTGACGCCGCAGCGGGTGCCGAATCGCGCACACCCTCCGTCAGCGCCGCCGCAAGCGGGGTTCGCAGGCGGAGGGCTTTTTTGTATGATGGCCGACCCGCGGGCGCAGGTAGCCCGATATGCGTCAATCGAGGTCGAGCATGCAGGCTGCAGAAGTGAAAAGCCTCCTAGAGGAAAAACTCCCGAATACCCAGGTGGAAGTCGAAGGCGAGGGCTGCAACTTCCAGCTCAACCTGATCAGCGACGAATTGGCCGCCCTCAGCCCGGTCAAGCGCCAGCAGCAGATCTATGCCCACCTCAATGCCTGGATCGCCGATGGCAGCATCCACGCCGTGACCATGAAATTCTTCAGCCAGGCCGATTGGGCTGCGCGTTCCTGAGCCTGCGGGCGACGAGACTCCTATGGACAAACTGATCATTACCGGCGGCGCTCGCCTCGATGGCGAAATCCGTATTTCCGGGGCGAAGAACTCCGCCCTGCCGATTCTCGCGGCGACCCTGCTGGGCGACGCCCCGGTGACCATCTGCAACCTGCCGCACCTGCACGACATCACCACCATGATCGAGCTGTTCGGCCGCATGGGCATCGAGCCGGTGATCGACGAGAAGCTGTCGGTGGAAGTCGATGCGCGTTCGATCAAGACCCTGGTCGCGCCCTACGAGCTGGTCAAGACCATGCGTGCCTCGATCCTGGTGCTCGGGCCGATGGTCGCCCGCTTCGGCGAGGCCGAGGTGGCCCTGCCCGGCGGTTGCGCCATCGGTTCGCGTCCGGTCGACCTGCACATCCGCGGCCTCGAGGCCATGGGCGCGCAGATCGACGTGGAAGGCGGCTACATCAAGGCCAAGGCGCCGGAAGGCGGCCTGCGCGGCGCGCACTTCTTCTTCGACGTGGTCAGCGTCACCGGCACCGAGAACATCATGATGGCCGCGACCCTGGCCAAGGGTCGCAGCGTGCTGGAAAACGCCGCGCGCGAGCCGGAGGTGGTCGACCTGGCCAACTGCCTGATCGCCATGGGCGCCAAGATCCAGGGCGCCGGCACCGACACCATCGTCATCGACGGCGTCGAGCGCCTGCACGGCGCGCGCTTCAGCGTGATGCCCGACCGCATCGAGACCGGCACCTACCTGGTGGCCGCGGCCATCACCGGTGGCCGGGTCAAGGTCAAGGACGCCGATCCGTCGACCCTGGAAGCGGTCCTGGCCAAGCTGCAGGAAGCCGGCGCCGAGATCAGCACCGGTCCGGACTGGATCGAGCTGGACATGAAGGGCAAGCGGCCCAAGGCGGTCAACCTGCGCACCGCGCCCTATCCGGCGTTCCCCACCGACATGCAGGCGCAGTTCGTAGCCCTCAACGCGGTGGCCGAGGGTACCGGCACGGTGATCGAGACCGTGTTCGAGAACCGCTTCATGCACGTCTACGAGATGCTGCGCATGGGCGCCAACATCCTGGTCGAAGGCAACACCGCCATCGTCACCGGGGTGGAGCAGCTCAAGGGCGCACCGGTCATGGCCACCGACCTGCGCGCCTCGGCGAGCCTGGTACTGGCGGCGCTGATGGCCGAGGGCGACACCATGATCGACCGCATCTACCACATCGACCGTGGCTACGAGTGCATCGAAGAGAAGTTGCAGCTGCTCGGTGCCAAGATTCGCCGCGTGCCGGGCTGATCGGCCAGGATTCGCCGCGCCTCGCGCGATCGCCAACTGCCGCTTAGCCGAACGGCCGGCCCCTCGGGGCCGGTTCTGCCAAGGAAATCGCTTTATGCTGACCATCGCCCTGTCCAAAGGCCGCATCCTCGACGACACCCTGCCGCTATTGGCGGCCGCGGGTATCGAGCCGACCGAGAATCCGGACAAGAGCCGCAAGCTGATCATCCCTACCACCCAGGATGACGTACGCCTGCTGATCGTGCGCGCCACCGACGTGCCGACCTATGTCGAGCACGGCGCCGCCGACCTCGGCGTGGCCGGCAAGGACGTGCTGATGGAATACGGCGGCCAGGGTCTGTACGAGCCGCTGGACCTGCAGATCGCCCAGTGCAAGCTGATGACCGCAGGCAAGGTCGGCGCGCCGGAGCCCAAGGGGCGTTTGCGCGTGGCCACCAAGTTCGTCAACGTCGCCAAGCGCTACTACGCCGAGCAGGGCCGTCAGGTCGACATCATCAAGCTGTACGGCTCGATGGAGCTGGCGCCGCTGGTGGGCCTGGCCGACAAGATCATCGACGTGGTCGACACCGGCAACACCCTGCGTGCCAACGGCCTGGAACCGCAGGAGCTGATCGCCACCATCAGCTCTCGCCTGATCGTCAACAAGGCCTCGATGAAGATGCAGCACGCCCGTATCCAGGCGCTGATCGAGACCCTGCGTGGCGCCGTCGAGGCGCGACACCAAGGCTGACTCCTTTCCGCGACGTCTGGTCGCGGCAGCCTATCCGTGTCATAGCCATTTTTCTCGGGTGCCCGCACGGTGGGCTTGCTACATTACGGGCGCCCGAGAAAACGCCATTAAGATGAGGCTTTCGCTATGACCGCACCCGTTGCCATCCGCCGACTCAACGCCGCCGATACGGACTTCGCGCGTCATCTGGACCATCTGCTGTCCTGGGAAAGCGTCTCCGACGATGGCGTCAACCAGCGCGTGCTGGAGATCATCCAGGCCGTGCGCGAGCGTGGCGATGCCGCGCTGGTCGAATACACCCAGCGTTTCGATGGCCTGGAGGTCGTCGGCATGGCCGACCTGATCCTGCCGCGCGAGCGCCTGGAGCTGGCGCTCGAACGGATTTCCCCCGCGCAGCGCCAGGCGCTCGAAGTCGCCGCCGAGCGCGTGCGCAGCTACCACGAGCGGCAGAAGCAGGACTCCTGGCGCTACAGCGAGGCCGACGGCACCGTGCTCGGGCAGCAGGTCACCCCGCTGGATCGCGCCGGTCTCTACGTGCCGGGCGGCAAGGCCTCCTACCCGTCCTCGGTGCTGATGAACGCCATTCCGGCCAAGGTCGCCGGCGTGCCCGAGGTGGTCATGGTGGTGCCGACCCCGCGTGGCGAGATCAACGAATTGGTGCTGGCCGCCGCCGCGTTGGCCGGCGTCGACCGCGTGTTCACCATCGGCGGCGCCCAGGCCGTGGCCGCCCTGGCCTATGGCACCGAGAGCGTGCCGCCGGTCGATAAGATCGTGGGGCCCGGCAATATCTACGTGGCCACCGCCAAGCGCCACGTGTTCGGCAAGGTGGGCATCGACATGATCGCCGGCCCGTCGGAGATTCTCGTGGTCTGCGATGGTCAGACCGATCCGGACTGGATCGCCATGGACCTGTTCTCCCAGGCCGAGCACGACGAGGACGCCCAGTCGATCCTGGTCAGCCCGGATGCCGCTTTCCTCGACAAGGTCGCCGAGAGCATCGCCCGCCTGCTGCCGACCATGGAGCGTGCCGAGATCATCCGTACCTCGCTGCACGAGCGCGGCGCGCTGATCCAGGTCACCGACATGGCCCAAGCCATCGAGGTGGCCAACCGCATCGCCCCCGAGCACCTGGAGTTGTCGGTGGCCGATCCGGAGGCCTGGCTGCCGCAGATCCGCCATGCCGGCGCGATCTTCATGGGCCGCTACACCGCCGAGGCGCTGGGCGATTACGTCGCCGGGCCCAACCACGTGCTGCCCACTTCCGGTACCGCGCGCTTCTCCTCGCCGCTGGGGGTGTACGACTTCCAGAAGCGCTCGTCGATCATCTTCTGCTCGCCGGACGGCGCGTCTGAGCTGGGCAAGAGCGCTTCGGTGCTGGCCCGCGGCGAGTCGCTGACCGCCCATGCGCGCAGCGCCGAATACCGGATCAAAAGCTAGCGGCAAGCTGCAAGCGATAAGCCTCAAGCAGCTTCGTAGGATGGGTATCGCGCAGCGATACCCATCACCCCATGCCACTCATTCGAGGAGAGAAGGGCAGATGAGCAAGTTCTGGAGCCCCTTCGTCAAGGACCTGGTGCCCTACGTGCCGGGTGAGCAGCCCAAGCTGAGCAAGCTGGTCAAGCTCAATACCAACGAGAACCCCTATGGCCCGTCGCCCAAGGCGATGGCCGCGATGCAGGCCGAGCTGAACGACAACCTGCGCCTGTATCCGGACCCCAACGGCGAGCGCCTGAAGCAGGCAGTGGCCGACTATTATGGCGTGAGCACCGCCCAGGTATTCGTCGGCAACGGCTCCGACGAGGTACTGGCGCACGCCTTCCACGGCCTGTTCCAGCACGGCAAGCCGCTGCTGTTTCCCGACGTCACCTACAGCTTCTACCCGGTCTACTGCGGCCTGTACGGTATCGAGTTCGAGGCGCTGGCGCTGGACGCTGCGTTCCAGATCCGCGTCGAGGATTACGCCCGACCCAACGGCGGCATCATCTTCCCCAACCCCAACGCGCCGACCGGCTGCCTGCTGCCGCTCGAGGCCATCGAGCGGCTGCTCAAGGCCAACCCGGATTCCGTGGTGCTGGTGGACGAGGCCTATATCGACTTCGGTGGCCAGACGGCCATCGCCCTGGTGGATCAGTACCCCAACCTGCTGGTGACCCAGACCCTGTCCAAGTCGCGCTCGCTGGCCGGGCTCCGCGTGGGCATCGCGGTCGGCCACCCGGAGCTGATCGAGGCGCTGGAGCGGATCAAGAACAGCTTCAACTCCTACCCGCTCGACCGCATGGCCATCGCCGGCGCGGCGGCGGCGTTCGAGGACCGCGCGTACTTCGAAAAGACCTGCCGACAGGTGATCGACAGCCGTCAGGTGGTGGTCGCCGGGCTGCAGGGGCTGGGTTTCGAGGTACTGCCGTCGGCCGCCAACTTCGTCTTCGCCCGTCACCCGGGCAAGGACGCCGCCACCCTGGCGGCCGGCCTGCGCGAGCAGGGCGTGATAGTGCGGCACTTCAAGCAGCAGCGCATCGCCCAGTTCCTGCGCATCACCATCGGCGCGCCGGAGCAGAACCAGGCCTTGCTGGACGCTTTGCAGAGTCTTTAGGCGGACTGCCTGCGGGCTATCCTGGGGAGCCGGCGTCGCGCAAGCGGCGCCGGCTTTTTGCTGGGCGCTATTCCTGGTGCGCCTGACCGAGGAAGGTCAGCGAGGTGAACAGGCCGCGGGTCTCGATATCCGCGTCGTTCTCCACCGGCAGGCTCACTTCGGCGCTGATGATGTTCAGCGCCTCGTTGCGCACCGCTACCTCGGCGCGGCCCTCGGCGTCGGTCACCGCGCTAACCTGGTGCGGCGCGCCGCGGTAGTCGCCGATCAGTTCGACGCCCGCCATCGGCTTGCCGTCCACCAGTATCCGCACCGGCAGCAACTTGCCTACGCCGACTTCGAGCGGGTCGGCCTCCGGCACTATGACCATTTTCAGCTGATCCAGCGCCGGCAGCTTGGCGCCTGCGGCATAGATCGCCAGGCTGTACTTGAAGGTGTGCAGGGATTGGGTCGAGTTCGGCACCTGGCTGCGGCCCTGGTTGATCCACTGGCCGTCCGGGGTCTTCGACCAGGCGCCATTGTCCAGCGCCACGCCCAGTACGGCCGGTGTCTTCAGCGGTTGCAGGCGGGCGTGGTCGGCCAGGCGCTCGACTGTCACTGGAATCATCTTGCCGGCGGCGTCATAGGCCCAGGCGCCGCTGATCTTCTCGGCCTTGAAGGCGTTGTCCTCGGCGCCGTGGCCGTAGACGGTTTCGATGTTGCCGCGACGCTGCTCGGTCCACAGGCCGTGGGCGAGGACCTCGCCGCTGGCGAACAGGCCGGCGAGCAGCAGGTAGGCGGGAATGCGCATATGAATCTCCGTTTCAGAGGTTGAGGGTCAGGTTGAGGCTGAGGTTGCGGGGCTCGCCGGGCAGTACCCAGACGCTGTTGTAGGAGCGTTCGTAGTACTTGCGGTCGAACAGGTTGTTGAGATTCAGGCCCAGGCTCAGATCCTCCGTGGCCTGCCAGCGGGCGAGCAGGTCGACGGTGGTGTAGGCCGGCAGCTCGAACTCGCTGCCGGTCTGCCCGGAGCGGTCACCGACATAGTTGACTGCGGCGCCAAATTCCGAGCCCTGCAGCGAGCCGCCCTGGAACTGGTAGACGCCCATCAGGCTGGCGCTGTTGCGGGCGATGCCGAGCAGGTCGCTGCCCTCGGGGATGCTGTTGTCCTTGGTCACCTCGGCATCGATATAGGCGTAGGCGCCGATCAGCCGCAGCGCGTCGCTGAGCTGGCCGCTGACCTGCAGATCCAGGCCCTGGCTGCGAGCCTTGCCGGCGGCGATGCTGTCGCCGGGATTGTTCGGATCGGCGGTCAGCACGTTTTCCTTGTCGATATGAAACAGCGCCATGGTGGCGCCGAGGCGGCTGTCGAGCAGGTCGAGCTTGAGGCCGGTCTCGTAGCCGAGGCCTTTCTCCGGTTTGAACACTTGCCCCTGGGCGCCGATGGTGTTGGGTTTGAATGACATCGAGGCGTTGGCGAACACGCCGAGCTCCGGCGTCAGCTGATAGAGCACGCCGGCGCGCGGGGTGGCGACTTCCTTGGTCTGCTCGTTGCTGACCCGCGTGCTGCGGTTCAGCGCGCTTTGCTCGAATCGCTCCAGGCGTACGCCGAGCAGGCCGCTCCAGCGCTCGCTGAAGGCGATCTGGTCCTGCAGGTTGAGGGCGTAGCTCTCCGTGTGCTCGTGGAAGTCGTTGGGATTGACGATCGGCGGCTTGGGCTGGCCATAGGCCGGGTTGTAGATGTCCTGGCCGTAGCCCAGGCCCGTGACGCTCTGCGGGTACTTCTGGCTGTTGCGGTAGTTCTCGTACTCCAGGCCCAGCAGCGTCTGATGCTGCCAGCCGGCCAGCTCGAACTGACCGTGCAGTTCGGCCTGAGTGATGCTGTCGTTCCACTCGAAGCTGCGCTCGCGATAGAAGCGCGTGACCTGATCGCCGATCAGTCGCGACGGCTCGGAGCTGTTGCCGTCCAGCGTGCCCTGGCTGTAGTGGCTGGCCAGGCGCAGCTTCCAGGCGTCGCTGAGAAAGTGCTCCAGACTCACCTGCAGCAGCTGGTTGTCGTTGCGGATCTTGCCGTCGTTGGGCTCGCCGAGAAAGGTCGAGCGCTTGATCGCCCCCATCTTGCCGTCCACGGCCGGAATGCCACGGTCGAATACCGAGTCGGTACGGGAGAACTCGCTGTCGATCATCAGCAGGGTGTCGGGCGACAGCTGCCAGCTCAGGGTCGGGTTGACGATCTGCCGCTGATTGCCGACGTGATCGCGGAAGCTGCCGTTGTCCTCCAGCGCCAGATTGACCCGCGAGAGCACTGTGCCCTCGTCGTTCAGCGGGGCGTTGACGTCGAGGCTGCCGCGATAGCGATCCCAGCGCCCGGCGCTGGCCTTGAACTGGGTGAAGGCTTCCTGCTGTGGGCGCTTAGTGACGATATTCACCAGGCCGCCCGGGTCGCCGCGGCCGTACAGCGCGGCGGCCGGCCCCTTGAGCACCTCCAGGCGCTCGATGGCCGAGGTGTCTGGCGAGCTGTAGCTGCCGCGGTTGATGGCGAAACCGTTGCGGTACAGCTCGCCGGTGGTGAAGCCGCGCACGCTGTAGTTGAGGAAGGTCAGCCCGCCGAAGTTGTTCTGCCTTGACACGCCGCCGGCGAAGTCCAGGGCTCGGTCGATGCGGCTGCTGCCGAGGTCGTCCAGCACCTGCGCGGGCACCACACTGATGGCCTGGGGAATCTCGCTGATCGGCGTGTCGGTGCGGGTGGCGCTGGCCGAGCGGGTGGCGCGATAGCCCTGCACCGGACCGTCGGCCAGCTCGGGGCTGGCGCTGATGATGCTGTCTTCGAGTTGGGCGGGTGATTGGGCGGCAAGGACGCCGGGAGCCAGCAGGCTGGCAAGCAGGGCGTAGGTGGGGCGCAAGGGAGGGCTCCAGTCGATTGAGTTTAATGTAATAACATAACATTAAATTCAATCGAGAAGAGCTCTCAGGTGAAAATGTCTACCTGTCAGTTGCCGTTGGCGGGAGGACGGACGCCGATTTCCGCGGTCAGGGTCAGCGGCTTGCCGTTGCGCAGCGCTTCGATGCGAATCTTGTCACCCGGCCGGGTGCGTGCCACCTGGTTCATCGAGCGGCGCCCGTCGCCGGCTGGTTCGCCGTCGATGCTGAGGATCAGGTCGCCCGGTTGCAGTCCGGCCTTCTGCGCCGGGCCGTCGCGGTAGAGGCCGGCGACGACGATGCCCGGTCGGCCCTCAAGGCCGAAGGACTCGGCCAGCTCCGGCGTCAGCGGCTGCACCTCGATGCCCAACCAGCCGCGGATCACCTGGCCGTGCTCGATGATCGCCTGCATCACCTCCAACGCCAACTTGACCGGGATGGCGAAGCCGATGCCCTGCGAGCCGCCGGACTTGGAGAAGATCGCGGTGTTGATGCCCACCAGGTTGCCGTGGGCATCGATCAGCGCGCCGCCGGAGTTGCCGGGGTTGATCGCCGCATCGGTCTGGATGAAATCCTCGTAGGTATTGAGGCCCAGTTGATTGCGGCCGGTTGCGCTGATGATGCCCATGGTCACGGTCTGGCCGACGCCGAAGGGGTTGCCGATGGCCAGGGTGACGTCGCCGATCCTGATGGTGTCGGAGCGGCCCAGGGTGATGGCCGGCAGGTCCGGCAGATCGATCTTCAGCACCGCCAGGTCGGTTTCCGGGTCGCTGCCGATCACCCGCGCCAGGGTCTCGCGGCCGTCCTTGAGCGCCACGATGATCTGGTCGGCGCCGCTGACCACGTGGTTGTTGGTCAGCAGATAGCCCTCGCGGCTCATCAGTACGGCCGAGCCCAGGCTCGATTCCATGCGCTGCTGGCGCGGCAGGTTGTCGCCGAAGAAGCGGCGGAAGGTGGGATCCTCGAACAAGGGGTGCGTCGGCTTGCTCACCAGCTTGGTGGTGTAGAGGTTGGCTACCGCCGGCGAAGCGGTGTCCACCGCCTCGGCATAGGACACCGGGCCTTCCTGCAGGCGACTGTAGAGCGGCGCCTGGATCAGCTGCACGTCCTGGGTGGGCAGGCCTACCCACTGCGGGTAGCGCTGGATCAGCAGCAGCGCGAGCAAAACGCCGACCAGCAGGGGCCAGCCGAGGAAACGCAGGGCCTGGGGCATCAAAAGAATCCTGAGGGTTGCTAGGGCCAGAGGGGCCCCTTAAGGTGGCGCATTATAGAGGGGCGCTTGGCAATTAGGCAGCGCCTTGCAACAGCTTGTGAGGAATCATCATGGCGATCGCCTTGTCTACCCTGGTTGGCGAAGCCGACGCCTTTCTCGATGCCGCGCGGATCGGCGATTACTGCCCCAACGGCCTGCAGGTCGAGGGCCGGCCGCAGGTACGGCGCATCGTCAGCGGCGTTACCGCCAGTCAGGCCCTGATCGAGGCCGCCATCGCGGCCGAGGCCGACGTGCTGCTGGTGCACCACGGCTATTTCTGGAAGGGTGAGAATCCCTGCGTCACCGGCATGAAGCAGCGCCGCCTCAAGGCCCTGCTGGCCCATGACATCAGCCTGCTGGCCTATCACCTGCCGCTCGACCTGCATCCGGAAGTGGGCAACAACGTGCAGCTGGCGCGCCAGCTCGGCATCGTCGTCGAAGGTTCGCTTGAGCCGGACAACCCGCGCACCGTCGGCCTGGTTGGCTCGCTGGAAGAACCGATGACCGCGGCCGACTTCGCTCGTCAGGTGCAACAGGCGCTGGGGCGTGAGCCGCTGCTGGTGGAGGGGGGCGGACTGGTCCGCCGAGTCGGCTGGTGTACCGGTGGCGGCCAGGGCTATATCGACCAGGCAATCGCCGCCGGTGTCGATCTCTATCTGACCGGCGAGGCCTCCGAGCAGACTTTCCACAGCGCGCGAGAGAACGGCATCGCCTTCATCGCCGCCGGCCACCACGCCACCGAGCGCTACGGCGTGCAGGCGCTGGGCGACTACCTGGCGCGGCGCTTCGCCCTCGAGCACCTGTTCGTCGACTGCCCGAATCCGATCTGATCAGGCTGTTCCTGCGGGTATAAAAGTAGACTTTTTCGATCTAAGCAGCGTCCTGATTAGAAGCGGGTGCTGTGCTAGAGTGCGCCCTCGTCCACGGCCCGCCGGCCCAATTACACAGCAAACCGTGAGTAGCCATGCTCGATAAACTGACCCACCTGAAGCAGCTGGAGGCGGAAAGTATCCACATCATTCGTGAAGTGGCCGCCGAATTCGACAACCCGGTAATGCTCTATTCCATCGGTAAAGACTCCGCCGTGATGCTGCATCTGGCGCGCAAGGCGTTCTTTCCCGGCAAGCTGCCGTTCCCGGTGATGCACGTCGACACCCGCTGGAAGTTCCAGGAGATGTACCGCTTCCGCGACAAGATGGTCAGCGAGATGGGCCTGGACCTGATCACCCACATCAACCCCGATGGTGTGGCGCAGGACATGAACCCCTTCACCTACGGCAGTGCCAAGCACACCGATGTGATGAAGACCGAGGGCCTCAAACAGGCACTGGACAAGTACGGCTTCGACGCCGCCTTCGGTGGCGCGCGCCGCGACGAGGAGAAGTCCCGCGCCAAGGAGCGCGTCTACTCCTTCCGCGACAGCAAGCACCGCTGGGACCCGAAGAACCAGCGCCCCGAGCTGTGGAACGTGTACAACGGCAAGGTCAAGAAGGGCGAGTCGATCCGCGTGTTCCCGCTGTCCAACTGGACCGAGCTGGACATCTGGCAGTACATCTACCTGGAGCAGATCCCGATCGTGCCGCTGTACTTCGCCGCCGAGCGCGAGGTGGTCGAGCTCAACGGCACCCTGGTGATGATCGATGACGAGCGCATCCTCGAGCACCTCACGCCCGAGCAGAAGGCCGGCATCACCAAGAAGATGGTGCGCTTCCGCACCCTCGGCTGCTACCCGCTGACCGGCGCGGTGGAGTCCGAGGCGGCGACCCTGCCGGACATCATCCAGGAAATGCTCCTGACCAAGACCAGCGAACGCCAGGGCCGGGTGATCGACCACGACGCCGCCGGTTCGATGGAAGAAAAGAAACGCCAGGGCTACTTCTAAGGATTCCTCATCATGAGTCACCAGTCTGATCTGATCAGCGAGGACATCCTCGCCTACCTGGCCCAGCACGAACGCAAGGAACTGCTGCGCTTCCTCACCTGCGGCAACGTCGACGACGGCAAGAGCACCCTGATCGGGCGTCTGCTGCATGACTCCAAGATGATCTACGAGGACCATCTGGAGGCCATCAGCCGCGACTCGAAGAAGGTCGGCACCACCGGCGACGACATCGACCTGGCGCTGCTGGTCGATGGCCTGCAGGCCGAGCGCGAGCAGGGCATCACCATCGACGTGGCCTACCGCTATTTCAGTACGGCGAAGCGCAAGTTCATCATCGCCGACACCCCCGGCCATGAGCAGTACACCCGCAACATGGCCACCGGCGCCTCGACCTGCGACCTGGCGATCATCCTGATCGACGCCCGCTACGGCGTGCAGACCCAGACCAAGCGCCACAGCTTCATCGCCAGCCTGCTGGGCATCAAGCACATCGTCGTCGCGGTCAACAAGATGGACCTCAAGGACTTCGATCAGGGCGTGTTCGAGCAGATCAAGGCCGACTACCTGGCCTTCGCCGACAAGATCAGCCTCAAGCCCAGTACGCTGCATTTCGTGCCCATGTCGGCGCTGAAAGGCGACAACGTGGTCAACAAGTCCGAGCGTTCGCCCTGGTACGACGGCCAGTCGCTGATGGAGATCCTCGAGACCGTGGAAGTGGCTGGTGATCGCAACTTCGACGACCTGCGCTTCCCGGTGCAGTACGTCAACCGCCCCAACCTGAACTTCCGCGGCTTCGCCGGTACCCTGGCCAGCGGCATCGTGCGCAAGGGCGACGAAGTGATGGCTCTGCCGTCGGGCAAGACCAGCAAGGTCAAGTCCATCGTCACCTTCGAAGGCGAGTTGGAACACGCCGGCCCCGGCCAGGCGATCACCCTGACCCTGGAAGACGAGATCGACGTGTCGCGCGGCGACATGCTGGTGCATGCCGACAACCGTCCGCAGGTCACCGACGGCTTCGAGGCCATGCTGGTGTGGATGGGCGAAGAGCCGATGCTGCCGGGCAAGAAGTACGACATCAAGCGCGCCACCAGCTACGTGCCAGGCTCGATCCCCAGCATCGTCCACCGCATCGACGTCAACACCCTGGAGCAGGGGGCGGCCAGCGAACTGAAGCTCAACGAGATCGGTCGGGTCAAGGTGGCGCTGGATGCGCCCATTGCCCTCGACGGCTACGAGCACAACCGCACCACCGGCGCCTTTATCGTCATCGACCGCCTGACAAATGGCACCGTCGGTGCCGGCATGATCATCGCCGCGCCGGTCGGCCATGGCGGAGGTCAGCACGGCCGTCTGGCCCATGTGTCGACCGAGGAGCGCGCCGCGCGCTTCGGCCAGCAGCCGGCCACCGTGCTGTTCAGCGGCCTGTCCGGCGCCGGCAAGAGCACCCTGGCCTACGCCGTGGAGCGCAAGCTGTTCGACATGGGCCGCGCCGTCTACGTGCTCGACGGGCAGAACCTGCGTCATGACCTGAACAAGGGCCTGCCGCAGGATCGCGCCGGGCGTACCGAGAACTGGCGTCGCGCCGCCCATGTGGCGCGCCAGTTCAACGAGGCCGGCCTGCTGACCCTGGCCGCCTTCGTCGCCCCGGATGCCGAGGGCCGCGAGCAGGCCAAGGCGCTGATCGGCGGCGAGCGCCTGATCACTGTCTACGTGCAGGCTTCGCCGCAGATCTGCCGTGAGCGCGACCCGCAGGGCCTGTATGCCGCCGCTGGCGACAACATCCCCGGCGAATCCTTCGCCTACGACGTGCCGCTGGACGCCGATCTGGTGATCGATACCCAGACGCAGTCGGTCGAGGAGGGCGTCAAGGCCGTGCTGAATCTGCTGCGTAGCCGTGGCGCGATTTAGCCAGTTAGGCGCGACATAAGGTTGCTCGCTTAAGCATCCGAGTTCGTCGGGCTTCTCCGGAAAACCGATGCCAGTCCTCTGGCATCGGTTTTTTTTCGAACTTACTGCTGGCGGTTCCAGAAGGCCGCGATCAGTGGGTCCCTCAGGCGCTTTTCCAGGGCGAACAGGCCGATGTCGTAGGCGGTCAGCGGCGGCTGGATATCGTAGATGCGGATGCGCGTGGTCAGTGGGCTGTTGTCGAGGACGATCTGCGGCACCACGCCGATACCGAAGCCCAGGCTGACCATGCTGACGATGGCTTCGTTGCCGCTCACCTGGGCATAGATCCGCGGTTTGATGTTGTGGCTTTTCAGCCAGCGGTCGGTGCGGGTCCGGGCCAGGCCTTCCTCCGAGAGAATCATCGGCACGTCCTTCCAGCTGTCCGCCGAGGGCTGCCTGAGTTGCTCATCGCTCAGCAGTTGCGGTGATTGCGGGCCGATAAAGTGCAGTTCGGAGCGAGTGATCGGCTGGAACTCGATGCCGGCCGGCAGGTGGTCGGGGCGGGCGCCGATGGCAAGATCCTCCAGCCCCTGCTGCACGCGTTCGACGGCGGTTGCCGGGTCGCCGGTGTGCAGCTTCATTTCGATGCGCGGATAGTTCTGGCGGAAGCTGCTGAGGATGTCGTAGAGGAAGCTGTAGCTGGCCGTTACCGAGCAGTACAGGGAGAGTTCGCCGTGCAGGATCAGTTGATCCTGCTTGAACCTCTGGCGAATGGCCTGCCAGCCGTTCATGACCTCGCTGGCATATTCGCGAAACTGTTGCCCCTCGCGGGTCAGGCGAACCGAGCGGTTGTCGCGCAGGAACAGCGTTGCGCCGAGTTCGTCTTCGAGTTGCTTGATGCTGCGACTGAGCGCGGATGGGCTGACGTGCTGCTCGCGGCTGGTTTTGCCGAAGTGCAGGTTGTCGGCCAGGGAAAGAAAGAGCCTGAGTGCGTGGCTATCCATAACTGTTTCATATGGCGGCATGTTGTATTGCAAATATATCATTTTACGCAATGGGACGGATCACTTAAGGTGCCTCTGTCGCGGTGCTCGCACCCCCATCCCTTTCGATTCAAAGAGCCAAGAACATGAAAGTTTATTACGATAAAGATTGCGACCTCTCGATCATCCAGGGCAAGAAAGTCGCCGTCATCGGCTACGGCTCCCAGGGCCACGCCCAGGCGTGCAACCTGAAGGACTCCGGTGTCGACGTCACCATCGGTCTGCGCAAGGGTTCCGCTACCGTTGCCAAGGCCGAGGCCCATGGTCTCAAGGTAACCGACGTGGCTAGCGCCGTTGCCGCTGCCGACCTGGTGATGATCCTCACCCCGGACGAGTTCCAGGGCCGCCTGTACAAGGAAGAGATCGAGCCGAACATCAAGAAGGGCGCCACCCTGGCCTTCTCCCACGGTTTCTCGATCCACTACAACCAGGTCGTACCGCGTGCCGACCTCGACGTGATCATGATCGCGCCGAAGGCCCCGGGTCACACCGTGCGCTCCGAGTTCGTCAAGGGTGGCGGCATCCCTGACCTGATCGCCGTCTACCAGGACGCCTCCGGCAACGCCAAGAACGTTGCTCTGTCCTACGCCGCCGGCGTTGGCGGTGGCCGTACCGGCATCATCGAAACCACCTTCAAGGACGAGACCGAAACCGACCTGTTCGGTGAGCAGGCTGTGCTCTGCGGCGGTTGCGTCGAGCTGGTCAAGGCCGGTTTCGATACCCTGGTCGAAGCTGGCTACGCGCCGGAAATGGCCTACTTCGAGTGCCTGCACGAGCTGAAGCTGATCGTCGACCTGATGTTCGAAGGCGGCATCGCCAACATGAACTACTCGATCTCCAACAACGCCGAGTACGGCGAGTACGTCACCGGTCCGGAAGTGATCAACGAGCAGTCGCGCGAAGCCATGCGCAACGCGCTCAAGCGCATCCAGAACGGCGAGTACGCCAAGATGTTCATCAGCGAAGGTGCCACCAACTACCCGTCGATGACCGCCTACCGCCGCAACAATGCCGCTCACGGCATCGAAGTGGTCGGCGAGAAGCTGCGCGCGATGATGCCGTGGATCTCCGCCAACAAGATCGTCGACAAGACCAAGAACTAAGGTCTGCGATATGCGAAAGAACGCGGCTTCGTGCCGCGTTTTTTCGTTCTGGGGCAGGGGTTCTGGTATAAAGCCAGCTCGCCGGCCGACTAACTGAGTTCAGTCGCCCCGGTCGAGAATTCGTCAAACCCGTTGCAAGGTGCTGTTCATGAGTGAAGGTCCCGAGGATCAAAAGTCGGCAGGCGATAATCTGGAAAGCCTGCTGCCGATCGATGAGCACATAGAGGAAGGGCAGGACGCGGAAGGGCGCAAGGTCCGTCATCGCGGCATCTATCTGCTCCCGAATCTGTTCACCACGGCCAACCTGTTCGCCGGCTTCTACTCCATCATCAATGCGATGAACGGCAATTTCTATGTCGCCGCGGCCACGATATTCGTGGCGATGGTGCTTGACAGCCTGGATGGCCGCGTCGCCCGCCTGACCAATACCCAGAGCGCCTTCGGCGCCGAGTACGACTCGCTGTCCGACATGGTCGCTTTCGGTGTTGCCCCGGCCCTGCTGGCCTTCGAGTGGGCCCTGGGCAGCATGGGCAAGGTCGGCTGGATGGTCGCCTTCATCTATGTCGCTGGCGCAGCACTGCGTCTGGCGCGTTTCAATACGCAGATCGGCAGCGTCGACAAGCGCTTTTTCATTGGCCTGGCCAGCCCGGCGGCCGCCGGTGTGGTGGCGGGTACCGTCTGGGCGTTCAGCGATTTCGGCATCAAGGGGTCGAACATGGCCTTCGCCGTGGCGGTGCTGGTGGCGGCGGCCGGTATGCTGATGGTCAGCAATATCAAGTATTACAGCTTCAAGGATCTGGATCTGAAGGGGCGCGTACCCTTCGTCGCGATCCTGGCTGTGGTGCTGGTATTCGCCGTGGTGTTCAGCGATCCGCCGCGTATCCTGCTGATCATCTTCCTCGCCTATGCGGCTTCCGGTCCCATTCAATATTTGTTGCAACTGCGTAGTCGCAAGGCTGCGGACTGATGTAATAAAGCTTTGGCTCCGCGGTCTATTGGCTCGTCATCCCGTTGCCGCGGAGCCATCATGCTGATTCGAATCCCTCCCGCCTCTGCCGCCTCCGAGTCCGAGGTCACTCCGGAAGCCGTTTACCTCTCTCGGCGTCGGTTCATGGGTGGCGGTCTTGGCCTGGCCTCGCTCGCCGCCTTACCCGCTCTATCCTTCGCCGACGACGGTCGTTATGCCGAGGTGGAGTCGGTCGACGAGCCGGCCTGGTTCAAGGCCAAGCTCGCCAGCGTGCGCTGGCAGGCGGTTACCGTCGGCGATGAAGCCATCACGCCGTACAAGGATGCTTCGCGCTACAACAACTTCTACGAGTTCGGTCCCAACAAGGGCGACCCGGTGCGGCATGCTGCGCAGTTCAAGGTCGAGCCCTGGACGGTGTTGATCGATGGCGAGGTCGGCAGGCCCGGGCGTTACGACATGGCGGCGTTGGCCGAACCGCAGCAGTTGGAAGAGCGCATCTACCGGCTGCGTTGCGTCGAGGCCTGGTCGATGGTCATTCCCTGGCTGGGCTTTTCTTTGGCAGACTTGCTCAGGCAGGCCGAACCCACCAGCCAGGCCAGGTACGTGCGTTTCGAGACCTTAGTCGACGCCGAGCGCATGGTCGGCCAGCGCTCCGGGTTTTCCCTGATCGATTGGCCCTATGTCGAAGGCTTGCGTTTGGACGAGGCCATGCATCCGCTGGCCTTTATGGCGGTGGGAATGTATGGGCGCACGCTGCCGGCGCAGAACGGTGCACCGCTGCGTCTGGTAGTGCCGTGGAAATACGGTTTCAAGAGCATCAAGTCCATCGTGCGCATCAGCCTGGTGCGGGACGAGCCGGTCAATACCTGGCAGGCGCTGGCACCCAATGAGTATGGCTTCTACGCCAACGTCAACCCGCAGGTGGACCATCCGCGCTGGTCGCAGGCGCAGGAGCGGCGTCTGCCGAGCAGTCTGTTCAGCCCCAATGTGATGAAGACCCGGCTGTTCAACGGCTACGATGAAGTCGCCAGCCTCTATAGCGGCCTCGATCTCAGGAAGCACTACTGATGCGTTATGTCGGATGGCGCCGCGCGGTATTCATGGCGGCCTTAGCGATGCCGCTCTACTGGCTGTACCAGGCCTGGATCTTTGCCTTGGGCGCCGACCCGGGCAAGACGCTGGTCGATTATCTGGGGCTGGGCGCTCTGGTTCTGCTGTTGCTCACCCTGTCGATGACTCCGTTGCAGCGTCTCAGTGGATGGAGTGGCTGGATCGCCGTGCGCCGGCAGCTTGGCCTCTGGTGCTTCACCTATGCCGTGCTGCATCTGTCGGCCTATGCGGTGTTCCTGGTGGGGCTGGATGTCGAGCAGTTGCTGGTCGATCTGCGCAAAAGGCCCTATATCATTGTCGGCATGTTGACCTTTATCGGTTTGTTGTTGCTGGCCCTGACTTCCAATAAGGTCAGCATTCGCCGGCTCGGCAAGCGCTGGAAGGCGCTGCATCGGTTGGTTTATCCGATTCTGCTTTTGGCGCTGCTGCATATGCTCTGGGTTGTGCGTGCCGATTTGGGTGAATGGCTGCTGTATGCCGTTATCGGAGCCTTCCTCTTGCTGCTGCGTTTCCCACCTGTGTCTGCGGCTTGGCAGGGCTTGGGGCAATGGCTGCGCAATACTTTGCGCAGGAACCCAATAAAAGCTTGACGCGCCATTCTCAGGCGGTAGAATGCGCGCCACTTCAGCGATGAAGCTCTTCGAAAACTTCTTGTTAATCAATAAGTTAAGTTTGAAAGAGGGGTTGCAAAGCTGGGTGTGGCGTGTAGAATGCGCGCCGGTCGACAGGGTAGTGGTTTGATCCTGTCGGTGCTTCGGTCGAGCGGATCGAAGGCGGTTGAAAGAGGTGGTTGACAGTGGTTTTGAACGCTGTAGAATGCGCCTCCCGCTGACGAGAAGCTGGTCTGATCGGAGGCGCAAGCGGTTGAGTAGAAAAGAGTTTCTTCGGAAATAAATTCGAAAAACAGCTTGACAGAAAGAAGGGCTGCTGTAGAATGCGCGGCCTCGGTTGAGGCGAAAATCTTAACCAACTGTTCTTTAACAACTGAATCAAGCAATTCGTGTGGGTGCTTGTGAGGTAAGACTGGTAGTCGACAGATTATCAGCATCACAAGTAACACTCGTGAATTCGAGAGTTTTTTGCGATTGCTGAGCCAAGTTTAGGGTTTTCTCAAAACCCAAGCAGTATTGAACTGAAGAGTTTGATCATGGCTCAGATTGAACGCTGGCGGCAGGCCTAACACATGCAAGTCGAGCGGATGAGAGGAGCTTGCTCCTTGATTCAGCGGCGGACGGGTGAGTAATGCCTAGGAATCTGCCTGGTAGTGGGGGATAACGTTCCGAAAGGAACGCTAATACCGCATACGTCCTACGGGAGAAAGCGGGGGATCTTCGGACCTCGCGCTATCAGATGAGCCTAGGTCGGATTAGCTAGTTGGTGAGGTAATGGCTCACCAAGGCGACGATCCGTAACTGGTCTGAGAGGATGATCAGTCACACTGGAACTGAGACACGGTCCAGACTCCTACGGGAGGCAGCAGTGGGGAATATTGGACAATGGGCGAAAGCCTGATCCAGCCATGCCGCGTGTGTGAAGAAGGTCTTCGGATTGTAAAGCACTTTAAGTTGGGAGGAAGGGTGTTCACCTAATACGTGAGTATTTTGACGTTACCGACAGAATAAGCACCGGCTAACTTCGTGCCAGCAGCCGCGGTAATACGAAGGGTGCAAGCGTTAATCGGAATTACTGGGCGTAAAGCGCGCGTAGGTGGTTCGTTAAGTTGGATGTGAAAGCCCCGGGCTCAACCTGGGAACTGCATCCAAAACTGGCGAGCTAGAGTACGGTAGAGGGTGGTGGAATTTCCTGTGTAGCGGTGAAATGCGTAGATATAGGAAGGAACACCAGTGGCGAAGGCGACCACCTGGACTGATACTGACACTGAGGTGCGAAAGCGTGGGGAGCAAACAGGATTAGATACCCTGGTAGTCCACGCCGTAAACGATGTCAACTAGCCGTTGGGATCCTTGAGATCTTAGTGGCGCAGCTAACGCATTAAGTTGACCGCCTGGGGAGTACGGCCGCAAGGTTAAAACTCAAATGAATTGACGGGGGCCCGCACAAGCGGTGGAGCATGTGGTTTAATTCGAAGCAACGCGAAGAACCTTACCTGGCCTTGACATGCTGAGAACTTTCCAGAGATGGATTGGTGCCTTCGGGAGCTCAGACACAGGTGCTGCATGGCTGTCGTCAGCTCGTGTCGTGAGATGTTGGGTTAAGTCCCGTAACGAGCGCAACCCTTGTCCTTAGTTACCAGCACCTCGGGTGGGCACTCTAAGGAGACTGCCGGTGACAAACCGGAGGAAGGTGGGGATGACGTCAAGTCATCATGGCCCTTACGGCCAGGGCTACACACGTGCTACAATGGTCGGTACAAAGGGTTGCCAAGCCGCGAGGTGGAGCTAATCCCATAAAACCGATCGTAGTCCGGATCGCAGTCTGCAACTCGACTGCGTGAAGTCGGAATCGCTAGTAATCGTGAATCAGAATGTCACGGTGAATACGTTCCCGGGCCTTGTACACACCGCCCGTCACACCATGGGAGTGGGTTGCTCCAGAAGTAGCTAGTCTAACCGCAAGGGGGACGGTTACCACGGAGTGATTCATGACTGGGGTGAAGTCGTAACAAGGTAGCCGTAGGGGAACCTGCGGCTGGATCACCTCCTTAATCGAAGACATCAGCTTCTTCATAAGCTCCCACACGAATTGCTTGATTCACTGTAGAAGACGATGCTGTAACGCGACCCTGTTATAGGTCTGTAGCTCAGTTGGTTAGAGCGCACCCCTGATAAGGGTGAGGTCGGCAGTTCAAATCTGCCCAGACCTACCAATTGCTTGGTGCAGAAGATTACGGGGCCATAGCTCAGCTGGGAGAGCGCCTGCTTTGCACGCAGGAGGTCAGCGGTTCGATCCCGCTTGGCTCCACCACTCTCGCGCGTTGCGGTAGCAGTTAAAGAGTTCAGAAATGAGCGCTTCAGGGGTTCCTGGTGAGTGCTGATTTCTGGTCTTTTGACCGGTACAAATCGTTCTTTAAAAATTTGGGTATGTGATAGAAGTGACTAACAGCGTGTTTCACTGCGCGTTGTTAATCAAGGCAAAATTTGTAGTTCTCAAGACGCAAATTTTCGGCGAATGTCGTCTTCACGATTGAGATCGTAACCAGATTGCTTGGGGTTATATGGTCAAGTGAAGAAGCGCATACGGTGGATGCCTTGGCAGTCAGAGGCGATGAAAGACGTGGTAGCCTGCGAAAAGCTTTGGGGAGTCGGCAAACAGACTGTGATCCAGAGATCTCTGAATGGGGGAACCCACCCGGCATAAGCCGGGTATCTTGTACTGAATCCATAGGTGCAAGAGGCGAACCAGGGGAACTGAAACATCTAAGTACCCTGAGGAAAAGAAATCAACCGAGATTCCCTAAGTAGTGGCGAGCGAACGGGGACTAGCCCTTAAGTTGATTTGAGTGTAGTGGAAGGCTCTGGAAAGTGCCGCCGTAGTGGGTGATAGCCCCGTACACGAAACGCTCTTATCAATGAAATCGAGTAGGACGGGGCACGAGAAACCTTGTCTGAACATGGGGGGACCATCCTCCAAGGCTAAATACTACTGACTGACCGATAGTGAACCAGTACCGTGAGGGAAAGGCGAAAAGAACCCCGGAGAGGGGAGTGAAATAGAACCTGAAACCGTATGCGTACAAGCAGTGGGAGCCCACTTTGTTGGGTGACTGCGTACCTTTTGTATAATGGGTCAGCGACTTATATTCAGTGGCGAGCTTAACCGAATAGGGGAGGCGTAGCGAAAGCGAGTCTTAATAGGGCGCTTTAGTCGCTGGGTATAGACCCGAAACCGGGCGATCTATCCATGGGCAGGTTGAAGGTTAGGTAACACTGACTGGAGGACCGAACCGACTACCGTTGAAAAGTTAGCGGATGACCTGTGGATCGGAGTGAAAGGCTAATCAAGCTCGGAGATAGCTGGTTCTCCTCGAAAGCTATTTAGGTAGCGCCTCGTGTATCACTGCTGGGGGTAGAGCACTGTTTCGGCTAGGGGGTCATCCCGACTTACCAAACCGATGCAAACTCCGAATACCAGCAAGTGTCAGCACGGGAGACACACGGCGGGTGCTAACGTCCGTCGTGAAAAGGGAAACAACCCAGACCGTCAGCTAAGGTCCCAAAGTTATGGTTAAGTGGGAAACGATGTGGGAAGGCTTAGACAGCTAGGAGGTTGGCTTAGAAGCAGCCACCCTTTAAAGAAAGCGTAATAGCTCACTAGTCGAGTCGGCCTGCGCGGAAGATGTAACGGGGCTCAAACCATACACCGAAGCTACGGGTTCATCCTTTGGATGAGCGGTAGAGGAGCGTTCTGTAAGCCTGTGAAGGTGAGTTGAGAAGCTTGCTGGAGGTATCAGAAGTGCGAATGCTGACATGAGTAACGACAATGCGAGTGAAAAACTCGCACGCCGAAAGACCAAGGTTTCCTGCGCAACGTTAATCGACGCAGGGTTAGTCGGCCCCTAAGGCGAGGCAGAAATGCGTAGTCGATGGGAAACGGGTTAATATTCCCGTACTTCTAGTTACTGCGATGGAGGGACGGAGAAGGCTAGGCCAGCACGGCGTTGGTTGTCCGTGTTTAAGGTGGTAGGCTGATTTCTTAGGTAAATCCGGGAGATCAAGGCCGAGAGCTGATGACGAGCGTTCTTTTAGAATGCGAAGTGGTTGATGCCATGCTTCCAGGAAAAGCTTCTAAGCTTCAGGTAACTAGGAACCGTACCCCAAACCGACACAGGTGGTTAGGTAGAGAATACCAAGGCGCTTGAGAGAACTCGGGTGAAGGAACTAGGCAAAATGGCACCGTAACTTCGGGAGAAGGTGCGCCGGTGAGGGTGAAGTATTTACTACGTAAGCCCATGCCGGTCGAAGATACCAGGCCGCTGCGACTGTTTATTAAAAACACAGCACTCTGCAAACACGAAAGTGGACGTATAGGGTGTGACGCCTGCCCGGTGCCGGAAGGTTAATTGATGGGGTTAGCGCAAGCGAAGCTCTTGATCGAAGCCCCGGTAAACGGCGGCCGTAACTATAACGGTCCTAAGGTAGCGAAATTCCTTGTCGGGTAAGTTCCGACCTGCACGAATGGCGTAACGATGGCGGCGCTGTCTCCACCCGAGACTCAGTGAAATTGAAATCGCTGTGAAGATGCAGTGTATCCGCGGCTAGACGGAAAGACCCCGTGAACCTTTACTATAGCTTTGCACTGGACTTTGAGCTTGCTTGTGTAGGATAGGTGGGAGGCTTTGAAGTGGGGACGCCAGTTCTCATGGAGCCATCCTTGAAATACCACCCTGGCAACCTTGAGGTTCTAACTCTGGTCCGTTATCCGGATCGAGGACAGTGTATGGTGGGTAGTTTGACTGGGGCGGTCTCCTCCCAAAGAGTAACGGAGGAGTACGAAGGTGCGCTCAGACCGGTCGGAAATCGGTCGTAGAGTATAAAGGCAAAAGCGCGCTTGACTGCGAGACAGACACGTCGAGCAGGTACGAAAGTAGGTCTTAGTGATCCGGTGGTTCTGTATGGAAGGGCCATCGCTCAACGGATAAAAGGTACTCCGGGGATAACAGGCTGATACCGCCCAAGAGTTCATATCGACGGCGGTGTTTGGCACCTCGATGTCGGCTCATCACATCCTGGGGCTGAAGCCGGTCCCAAGGGTATGGCTGTTCGCCATTTAAAGTGGTACGCGAGCTGGGTTTAGAACGTCGTGAGACAGTTCGGTCCCTATCTGCCGTGGACGTTTGAGATTTGAGAGGGGCTGACCTTAGTACGAGAGGACCGGGTTGGACGAACCTCTGGTGTTCCGGTTGTCACGCCAGTGGCACTGCCGGGTAGCTATGTTCGGAAAAGATAACCGCTGAAAGCATCTAAGCGGGAAACTTGCCTCAAGATGAGATCTCACTGGAGCCTTGAGCTCCCTGAAGGGCCGTCGAAGACTACGACGTTGATAGGCAGGGTGTGTAAGCGCTGTGAGGCGTTGAGCTAACCTGTACTAATTGCCCGTGAGGCTTGACCATATAACACCCAAACAATCTGCTGCTGACAGCAGAGGGTGTCGATGGTGAAGTCGACAAACCGAAAATTTGCGAGAGCTACAGGCCTGCGGCCTATGCCAAACGACTGTCACATACCCAATTCGCTGTAGCGGTTAACCCCGAGACAGCAACAAATTGCTTGACGACCATAGAGCGTTGGAACCACCTGATCCCATCCCGAACTCAGAAGTGAAACGACGCATCGCCGATGGTAGTGTGGTGCTTCACCATGTGAGAGTAGGTCATCGTCAAGCTCCTATACGAAACCCCAGATCGCTAACGCGGTCTGGGGTTTCTTCTATGTGCCGACAAAACGGCGGCCTTGATCCTTTGGGTGTCGGGGGCCGGTGCGCGGCGCGCGGTACGTGCATTTCCGTGTACCTACAATGGTCTAAAATGAGCGCATTGGGGGGGCGGTTATGCCAGATGCACTCGGGGATCAAGAGCTTTCAGGGCTTCCATTGGAGGCGCTGATCGGTTGTCACGAATGTGACTTGCTGATGCGCAAGCCTGTCTTGCATGACGGAGAGCGCGCGCAATGTCCTCGGTGCGGATATGAGCTGTTCGTGCATCGTCCACACGTCATCAAGCGTAGCCTTGCGTTGGTCTGCACCGCCTTGCTGTTGTACGTTCCGGCCAACTTTCTGCCGATCATGCAGCTGAATCTACTGGGGCAGTCGAGCCAGGACACGGTATGGAGCGCCGTTTTGGGGCTTTACCACAGCGGCATGCAGGGCATCGCCGTGGTGGTTTTTCTCAGCAGCATGGCGATCCCGCTGCTCAAGCTGCTGTGCCAGCTGTGTGTGTTGCTGAGCATTCGCCTGGATTGGGGGCGCAGCTATGGTTTGCTTCTTTACCGCATTTATCACCATATGCGCGAGTGGGGCATGCTCGAGGTTTACCTCATGGGGATCCTGGTCTCCATGGTGAAGCTGATGGGGCTGGCAGATCTTAGTTTGGGTATTGGCCTCTTCTGTTTCATCGCACTGCTTTTGATCCAGGTCTGGCTCGAGGTGACCATGTCGTCTCATCAGATATGGGAAGCGCTTGCCGGGGACGATGCGCATGCGAGCCATTGATGCAGGGTTGCTGATCTGCCATGAGTGCCATCAACTCAACCGTATGGACGGCGACGCTGCTCATCAGTACTGCAGCCGCTGTGGAGGCGTTATCCACGCGCGTAGTCCGGACAGTTTGGTTCGAACCTGGGCCCTGCTGCTGACAGCAACCATCCTCTATATCCCGGCCAATCTGCTGCCGATCATGACGATCAACAGCTTTGGCAAGGGGGCGCCTTCGACCATCATGGGCGGGGTAATCGAACTGATTCGCTACGACATGCTGCCGATAGCCGCTGTGGTCTTCGTTGCCAGCATCCTGGTGCCGACCTTCAAGCTTGTGGGCATTGCACTACTGCTGTACTCGATACAGCGCCACCAACCAATGTCGCCGCGCCAGCGCAACGTGATGTATCGCTTCATCGAGTGGATAGGCCGCTGGTCGATGCTCGATATCTTCGTCATCGCCATTCTGGTGACCGTGGTGAACTTCGGCACCCTGGCCAGCATCGAGCCGAATGCCGGCGCAGCCGCCTTCGCCAGTGTGGTGATCATCACCATGCTGGCTGCTTTGACCTTCGATCCTCGTCTGATATGGGACAACACGGAACCTGACCATGACTGATTTGCCAATGGCCAAGACTCGGCCTGCCTCCAACTGGTCGGCCATCTGGGTGCTGCCGCTGATTGCCTTGCTGATCGGCGGTTGGCTGGCCTGGCGCGCCTACAACGAGGCCGGTATCGAGATCCAGGTAATGTTCGAGAGCGGTGACGGCATTCAGGCCGGCAAGACCGAGGTGATCTACAAGGGGATGCCGGTTGGCAAGGTGATTGCTCTTGCGCTGGATCGCAGCGAGGCGCGGCGTGGGGTCATCGCCACGCTGGAGATGAACAAGGACGTGGAGGCTCGCCTGGTAACCGGGACGCGCTTCTGGCTGGTCAAACCCAGCGTCACCCTGGCCGGTATCACCGGATTGGAGACCCTGGTTTCCGGTAACTACATCGCGGTGAGCCCCGGGGAGGGCATGCCAAGCCGCGAGTTCGTCGCGCTGCCCGAAGCGCCGCCGCTGGCAGACGATGTGCCCGGACTGCATCTGGTGCTCAAGGCCGAGCGCCTCGGTTCGTTGAACAGGGACAGCCCGGTGTTCTACAAGCAGATCCAGGTCGGCCGGGTGAAGAGCTTTCTCCTCGCAGAGGATCAGAGCACCGTGGAGGTGAAGGTCTTCATCCAGCCGGAATACGCCAGTCTGGTGCGTAAGCACACGCGGTTCTGGAATGCCAGTGGCATAGCCGTCGACGCCGGGTTGTCCGGGGTCAAGGTGCGTACCGAGTCGCTGGCGAGCATCGTCGCTGGCGGTATTGCGTTCGCCACCCCCGAGCACCGCAAGGACAGCCCGGCCACCGACCCCAGTATTCCTTTCCGCCTTTATGAGGACTACGACGCGGCGCAGGCCGGTATCCGGATTTCACTCAGATTGCAGGATTTCGAGGGCCTGGAGCCGGGGCGTACGCCGGTGATGTACAAGGGGATTCAGGTTGGCCAGATGAAGACGTTCAAGGTCGACGCTGACTTGGGCGGCGCTCAGGCGGAGCTGGTGCTCGACCCGCGTACCGAGGACTATCTGGTCGAAGGCACCGATTTCTGGCTGGTCAGGCCCTCCATCTCGCTGGCCGGCATCACCGGCCTGGAAGCCCTGGTCAAGGGCAACTACATCGCCATCCGCCCCGGCGAGGCCGGCGGCGCTCCGCGGCGCGAGTTCGAGGCGCGGCCCAAGGCACCGCCGCTGGATCTGGGGGCGCCTGGGCTGCACCTGGTGCTGTTCAGCGACAGTCTGGGCTCGATGGCGGTGGGCAGTCCGATTCTCTATCGGCAGATCAAGGTGGGATCGGTTCAGAGCTTTCAGCTGTCGCGCGACGACAAACAGGTGGTGCTCGGTGTGCATATCGAGCCGGAGTACAGCCATCTGGTTAACAGTTCGACCCGCTTCTGGAATGCCAGTGGGATCACCCTCAGAGGCGGGTTGTCGGGGGTCGAGGTGAAAAGCGAGTCGCTGCAGACCCTGCTGGCAGGCGGCATCGCCTTCGAGACGCCCGACCGGCAGGCTGCCCGATCCAATCGGCAGGTGCAGCGCTTCGTCCTGCATGCCGATCGCGACAGCGCTCTGCAGCAGGGGCTGCAGATCCACATACGGGTCGCGACTGGCGAGGGTCTGGAGCCCGGCACGGCGATCCGTTACAAGGGGCTGGAGGTCGGCAAGGTTGAGACCATGACGCTCACCGACGACCTGCAGGCGGTGAATCTTGGCGTGCGCCTCACCGAGGCAGCCGAACGCATCGCACGGGAGGGTACGCAGTTCTGGGTGATCAAGCCGGAGCTCAGTCTCACTCGTACCGCCAATCTCGGCACCCTGGTCAGCGGTCAGTATCTGGAGGTGCAGCCGGCAGAGCGTCTCGGGGCGCGCAGGCTGGAGTTCACTGCCCTGAGCAGTCCGCCAAGCCAGGCGGTGCGCGAGGAGGGACTGCGTCTGGTGCTAAGTGCACCCAGACGTGGTTCGATCAAGCCGGGCGTGCTGGTCAGCTACCGCGAAATCCCGGTAGGCAAGGTGGTGGATTTCGAACTGGGGCCGACCTCGGATCGGGTGCTGATCCATGTGCTGATCGAACCGCGTTATGCGCCGCTGGTGCGCAGCGGCAGCCGCTTCTGGAACGCCAGTGGCATAGGTGTGGATGCCGGCCTGTTCAAAGGAGTGAAGGTACGCACCGAGTCGCTGGAGGCGCTGATCGAGGGCGGCATCGCATTCGCCACGCCGAACAACCCGGAGATGGGTGGCCCGGCGCAGCCTGGGCAGACTTTCGCGCTGTTCGATGAGGCGGACGACAGTTGGATGGGCTGGGCGCCGAAGATCGTGTTGGAGCAGTGAGCAAGCCGTGGTAATGAAAAGGGCCGCATTGAGCGGCCCTTTTCATTTTGCGTCTGTCATTCGCGCTACGAACTCATAAAGCTCGCGGCTGAAGCCGCTCCTACGGGCGTGTGAACAGTGGGAGGGGCTTTAGCCGCGACAGGCCGTCAGGCCGGTTCGGCAGCGATCTCCTCCGGCTGTGGCGCCTGCGCCTTGGCATTCTCCCGCGGCTTGATAAATTTCCAGTCTGCCTCGTCGATATAGATGCCATTCGGGCCGCTGCCGCCTTCCAGGTCAATGGCCACGTGGGCCGAGACCTGCGGCTTCACCGATGCCAGGATCGGCACGAAACCCAGCTGCAGGCTGGTCTCGATCAGGGCCTGCTGGTTGCGCTCGTCGATGTCCGCCGCCTCGTCGAGGTAGTAGGGCAGGCGAATGCGCCCGGCCTGCTCGCGATCCATCAGGTGCAGCAACAGGTACATGTTGGTCAGCGCCTTGATGGTCATGGTGGTGCCGTTGGATGCGGCGCCATCGATGTCGGTGTGGATGATCGGCTGGCCGTGCACCTTGGTGATTTCGAAGGCCAGTTCGAACAGATCCTTCAGGCCCAACTGGTTGCCGTTGGCGGCGACCAGGCGCGACAGGTAGTCCTTGGCTTCCTCGTTCTTGGCGTCCTGATCGGCCGATTGCGACAGATCGAACACCGACAGGGTCTCACCCTCTTCGTACTGGCCGGCGCTGTGGATGATCTGGTCGATATGGCGCAGGGCTTCCTTGTTCGGCGCCAGGACGATGCGGAAGCTCTGCAGGTTGGAGACCTGGCGTTTGTTGATCTCGCGGTTGAACAGCGCCAGCTGGTGCTCGAGGTTGTCGTAGTCGCTGCGGATATTGCGCAGGGTACGGGCGATATCGGTGACCGCCGCACGTCTGGCCTTCGCTAGAGTGAGGGCTTCGTCCTGGCGGTGCGCATAGGCGTTGACCAGCAGTTGCAGGCGACGCTCGACGTCGTCCTCGCTGTCGAACTTGGCCACGCCTTTCAGGCGTACCTGGGCGTAGAGTGCTTCGATCTGGCCGTCGATGCGCTGCAGCGCCTGCCAGGTGTCCTGGTAGTCGTTGAGCAGCGGCAGCAGGTTGTCCAGCGAGTCGTCCACCGGCTCCATGAACGGCGTGCCGAAGGGCAGATCGGCCGGCAGCAACTGGCGACGGCGCAGGGCGTCTTCCAGGGTGCGCTCCTTGGCTTCCAGATCGGCCAGTTGACGGCCGACCAGTTGCAGCTTGGCAGACAGCTGCTGCACGCGTTCGGCGAAGGCATCGCTGGCGCGCTTGAGTTCGTCCTGCGCGCCTTCCAGCTCGGCCAAGCGTTCCAGTTTCTGCGGTTCCTCGGCGGTCAGGGTCTGGCTCTTGCGGAAGTCTTCCAGGGCTTTCTGCGCATCCAGCACGGCCTGGTACAGCGTCTCGGCCTGGGCCTTGCTGGCGGCGCGGTCGGCGGCGACCGATTGCTGGGTCTTGAGCTGCTTGAGCTCGCGCTCCAGGCGATCCTTCTGGTCACGCAGGGCGGCGCGGTCGGCTAGTGCCTGCAGTGCCGGCGGCTCGATATGGCTGAGGTCGATGGACAGGCCCGGCACGGCGAAGGTGTCGCCCTTGAAGCGATCCAGTACCGCCTCGACCGCCTTGATCCAGTCATCACCCTCGGCCTGGATGCCTTTCTCGCCCAGCGGCAGACTGAACAGCTGGCCGTTGAACAGGCGCATCAGACGGTCGACGTCCTGTTGGCTGAATTCCTCGCGCAGGCGTGAGTAGCTGTTGTTGTCGGCGTGATCGAGCTGCTGCTTGACCGACTTGAGGCGTTTTTCCAGATCGCGCAGGCGCTCGTCGAGGTCTTCGCTGGAGAACTGCCGCGACTGCGCCAGGGCGCCGGCCAGTTCGTCGTGGGCGTCCTTGGCAGCGAGCAATTGCTCTTCCAGCACCTTGGCGTTTTCCACCAGGGCGAAGCGGTTCTTCAGTACGGCCAGCTCGCCCAGCCAGCGCTGGATCTCGCTGATCTCGCGCTCCAGGCGCATCAGCTCGCTGGTGCCGCCGCGCTGCTCGTTCTGCAGGCCGTCCTGCTCGTTGCGATAGTGCTCGGCCTGGATCACCAGCTCTTCCTTGCGCGCATCGGCGTAGTCGTGCCAGGTGCCCAGCAGGTTGTCGAGCAGCGGCGAGAGGCGGTGCAGCTTGCCGCGCAGCACTTCGCGCTGGGTCACGCCCGAGGCCAGGGCTTCGATCAAGGGGCCGGCGGTGACCAGCGCGTGGTAGTCCTGCTCCATGCGGCGCACGTCGCGGAAGGCTTCTTCGGTCGCGGCGATATAGTCGACGCTACCCGAGCGCAGGCTGTGCTCGAAGGCATCGAGGAACAGCTGCTTGAGTTTGGCCGCGGTGATCTCGCGCATGTGCAGGAGGTTGATAAACAGCGCGCGGAAGGTCTTCAGGCTCTGCTCGCTGGTGGAGCGCAGCGGGATCAGGGTCAGGTCCAGCGGGATGCTGGTGTGGCCGCCGACCAGCAGGCGACGCAGTTCGTCGGGCTTGAGCTCGTAGGCAGTGATGCCGGCCTGGCCGAGGTTCTTGAACAGCTCGCGTTGGCGCAGGCAGGTGCCGTTGCTCTGGTAGTGCTCCAGGTCCAGCTCGCCAGCGTAGGCGAAGAACTGGTGGCCGAAGCCGCCACCCGGGCCGCGACCGGCCACGCCGATCACGTGCGGGCCATGGGGCAGGGCGACTTCGACGAGGATATAGCTGGTGTCGCTGGCGAAGTAGAACTTGCGCGAGGCTTCCAGGCTGTACTTGCCGAAGCTCATGTCCGACATGCGCGCCAGGATGGGGAACTGCAGGGCGTTGATCGAGGCGGATTTGCCCAGGTTGTTGGCGCCGTAGACCGACAGCGGGTTTTCCAGCGGGAACAGGCCAAGGCTGTAGCCGGCGGTGTTCAGCAGGGCGAAGCGGCGGATGCCGTAGCGTTCCTGGCTCATGCGTCCATCTCCTGTGCGGCACGTTCTTCGGCCATGGCGCGGGCCAGGGCATCTTCCTCGGACTCTTCGCTATCGATGGCAGCGGTCGCGTCGGCGTCGCCGTCATCGTCCAGCAGCACCGGCGCCGGCAGCGGCAGGTCGCTGCTGTGCAGGCTGGCGGCCAGGTCGCGGTCATGCTGCACCGACAGGCAGACGTCGAGGAAACGGTGCATCGGCGGCAGGAAGCGGTACACGCCGTTGCTGTCCTCGGCGAAGCCGAGCTGGGTGAGGCGGCGGATGATCTTGTCTTCCAGCTCCTCGAAAGTGGTGACTTCGGCCTGCAGGAACAGGTCGCGGTACTTGTCCAGCAACGCTGGCAGCTCGTCACGACCGATGCTGCCGCCGTCGAGCACGGAGAGCGGGTCGCGGCCCTGGTCAGCCAGGTGCTCGACCAGGATGAAGGTGAACAGCGCCAGGCGTTGGGCGGTCTTGTTCACCTGTGGGGCGACCTGCTCGGGGACGAAGTAGTAGAAGCCGCGCGGGTCGCACACCAGCTCGAAACCGAGGGCGCGGAACAGCGCGCGGTACTGGTCCTGCATGCTCGACAGCTGGGCGTAGCACTCCGGCTCGCTGCGCGAGATGTGGTAGCCCTTGAACAGGTCGCGGAAGGCAGCCGCGAGCTGGGTCATTTCTTTTAGATCGATGTTCATACGCAATGCTCACGGGCAGTCGTAGGGTGCGCTGTGCGCACCATGTCGTCGGTTGCGGTGCGCACAGCGCACCCTACGGGCAGCTCAACCATTGGGCTGGCCTACCAGGGCATAGGAGCTGAGGCTGACCTCGTGCTCGCGAGTCAGGTACTGCCGGCGTTCCAGACGCTCGCGCTGGAAACGCGACTCGCGCGACAGGCGCGAGAACCAGTAGAGCAGCTCGTCGGTGGCACCTTCCGGCTCCTGCTCCAGCAGCCAGGTCATCAGGTCCGGCAGCGGCAGGGCCTGCTCGCAGCGCTCGATCATTTCCCGTGCGGTCTTCGGCGCCTTGGGCGCGCCGCCCTTGCGGCTGCCGCTGGCCTTGGGGAAATGCGCCGGCTTGGCTTCGAAACGGGCCAGGGCGTAGACGTAGGCCTCGACCTGGCTGGCTGAGCCCAGGAAGTTGCTCTGCGGCCGGGTGAACAGGGGCATGGCGGCCTGCGGCACGGCGTCGATGCCCTTCTTGCGGATCACCGACAGCGCCAGCGCCGCGCCACGGGTCACGGCGTTGTGCCGGCGCGCTTCCTCACGCAGCGGCAGCAGCAGCTCGCGGGCCTTGCGCAGGGTCAGCTGGGCGGTGGTCTGCATTTCCAGGATGCGCGCGTGGGTGCGCAGCAGCAGGTCGTCGTCGACCAACTGGCCAAGGCGCTGCTGGTCGCCGAGCAGGCGCAGCAGCACCTGTTCGACGCGACGCACGCCCTGTTCGAAGGCGCCGTCGGCGGCGACCAGCTGGATCATCGGCTCGACGTACTCGTCCCAGGTGGCCAGCACCTCGGCATAGCGCTGGCGCAGGGGAATCTGCCGATCCGAGGTCTTGGCCCGGTCGGCCACGCCGACCAGCGCCTGTTCGTCGTTGGCCAGCTTCTTCAGTACGTCGCGTACGCGCATATCGAGCAGGCGCAGCTGGCGCGCCAGGTCGTTGGCGTCGCGCACCTCGAAGGCGTCCTGGATATAGCCGGCCAGGCGCTCCAGGTGGCGCAGGTAGGCTTCGATCTCCAGGCACAAACCCAAACGGTGCTCACGCCGCAGGTAGGCGAGGAAGTCGTGGATCTGCGCGTTGAGCTCGAAGCGGTTGGGGCTCTTGGCCACCGGCACCAGGATGTCCAGGCGAATCCAGGTGTCGAGCAGGGCGGTGGTGTCGCTGGGCGTGGCGTCGGGCAACTGCGCGGCGAGCTGGCCGCGCAGCTCGACCAGGCTCAGGGTGCCGGCGTCGAAACGCTCGCACAGCGGTTCGAGCAACGTCCAGTGTTCGGCGAGGGCGCGCAACACGCGCTTGGGATCGATCATCGAGGCGCCGGGTTCCAGGCAAGTGAAAAGCGGCGATTGTACTGCAAGGCGGGGGGCGGTTTTGAGCGCGAATCGATCAGAGGCGGGTGACGCGTTGCGGCACATTGGGACGCAGCTCGCCCGAATAGGCCGGGCCAGTTCTTGATATGGCTCGAAAAACGCTGCTGGCCGACTGGCACGCTTTCTGCGGAGGACTCCAGGTAGCCTTGCCGCCAGAGTCCGTCCATGCCCGCCACCGCCCTGACCATCGACGCCCGTTGGCACGAGTTGCAGCAGCAGCGCGACCCGGGCTGGGAGCTGGGTGCCATCACCGAGCGCAGCGAGGCGATTGCCTTTCTCAGGCGCTTCGAGAATCGCCTGTGCATCTATTGCCGCTACGTGGAGAAACTCTACGGCAACTACAGCTTCGTGGTACCGCAGGACGAACGCGGCGGCATCACGATCCTGGCCGACGATTCGGCCCGGCACGAGACCTTCCACGACATTCCGGCGGCGGCGGTTGAGCCGACCGGCGTGCATATCCTGCCGGGTGAGGCGGTCGGCGAGACCGGGCTGTACCTCAAGGTACCAGGCGAGTTTCGCCTGGTGGCCTCGCGCGAACTGCCGTTCCAGGACGGCCTGCGCCTGCTGATCGAGCGTTACCGCGCGCGCGGCGAGCACTTCCTGCCGGTACTGGTCAAGGGCGATCTGCGCGAATTCGAGGCGCGCATGCCCTCGCTGCACCTGCACCGGATCAATACGCGCAAATTGGCGCACGGCGCGCAGCCGAGCATCGACGCCATCCGCGGCACCATCGCCGAGCATCTGCTGGGGCTGTTCCAGCGGGGCTGACGGCGTGGTTACGCGATTGTTGCCGGTGGTAACACCGTCCCAACGGCTAGCCTGCGGCCGCCGGGCTTTTCTCGACTATGGGTCGGGCCGCTGCGCCGAGCTTGCTCTTTATAGTGGCGACAGGGGCGGAGCCTGCCGCCCGAGAAGGAGGACCCTGCCATGCATCCGCCCCACCGTCTCCTGCAGTCCGCCCTGGCCCTGCTGTGCTCGGCAACCTTGCTTGGCTCCGCCGAGGCGGCCCTGCAGCCATTGGACGACAGCGAACTCGCCGAGATCAGCGGGCAGGCGCTGATCAATCTCGACGCCCTGACCTTCGCTGGCTTCGAATACACCCGGATCAACTTCGGCACCGACATCGACCTGCTGCTCAATGTCGACGAGCTGCGGCTGGGCAACTATGCACGTTCCGATGCCGGTACCGTGTCGGAGCGGCCGGCTGACATCTGGATCGACAACTTCGCCCTGGGCCGCATCGACGATGCCAACTCCGCCAGCGCCAGCGTGGTGCCCTTCCAGATCCGCGATCCCTACCTCGAACTCGCCTTCAAGACCAACGCCGACGGAGCGCGCGAAGTGGCCGGTATTCGCCTTGGCTTCGGCCGTGCCCGCGGCGACCTGTCCGGCGACATGCACGCGCTGACGGGCGTGATGCAGGGGCTGGTCACCGGTTCGGCGTCCACTGCCCGCGAGTACTACATGCAGCAGAACAACCTCAACGCCTTCACCTGCACCTTCGACTTCAACTGCCTGGCGCTCAGCATGGCCGGCAATTCCGAGATATTCAGCCAGGTCGAGCTGGTCAAGGCGGGCAGCGGAGAAACCGGCATCGACGGCCTGCCAATCAACCGTGCGACCCATATCGGCGTGCCCAAGGGCGAGTCCTTCCATACCGACAACACCCTGCTAGAGCCGCTTTTGCCGCTGATCGCCTCCAACAACGGTGACTGCAAGGCGTCCGGCCTGCCGGCCTGTTTCGCCCTGCTCAACTACCAGAGCATCTTCGTCGGCGACCGCACCCAGACCGATCTGGACATTGGCGGTGCCCGCGGCATCTTCTTCTCGCTGCAGAACCAGAACGTGCCCTGGCAGGACCTGGCGTCCAGCACCGGCGCCTTCATCCCTACCCAGAGCGGGGCCTTCGCCAACTTCGCCAAGACAGGTTCGGGAGCGCAGGCCATCTATCCGTTCATCGTGTCGCTTTACGAGGCCCTCAACGGCGCGGCGAGGGTGCCCACCTGCATGGGCGGCCAGGCGAAGGGCTGCTGAGATGAGGGCGCGCGCGTGCAGTACGCTCCTGCTGCTGGCCCTGCCTGCCCTGGCGACCGCCATGCAGGCGCTGGATGACGGCGAGCTGAGCCAGGTCAGCGGAGCGGGGGTGGGCTTCTTTCTCGATCAGTTCTACTACGACCAGGGCAGCGCCACCGCCCAGCTGAGCGGCATCAAGGACAGCCAGGGCAACCCGTTGACGGTCGACTTCGAGCGCAGCTACGTCAAGGGCGAAGGCAGTCAGCGGGGCACCCTCGACAGCCCGGCGCAGCTGGGCACGCCGCTGCATCCGTTCAGTCTGCGGGTAGGCGGTACGGAGCTGGCGCCGACCCTGCCCGGCGGCACCCAGGCCCTGCAGTTGCGAACGCCGAGCTGGAGCGATCCGCTCAACGACACCCACCAGTACGGCCTGTGGGCCTACTACCAGGGCTGCCTTTACGGCGAGCCGGGTTGCACCGATCCGACTCTGGCGCAAACCGCCATCGACCAGGAGCTCGGCGGTCTCGAGGCGCGGCGCGACGAGATCCTGGCGCGCTACCAGAGTGTCGGCTTCCTGACCCTGCAAAGCGGTATCGAGCAGGACATGCAGGTGGTCAACCAGCGCCGCGCCCTGGTCAACCAGGAGACCAGCGAGGTGCAGAGCGCCTACGGCACCATGGAGACCCGCTATGCGGCGGCGCCGGCAACCGCCGACCTGATTTGGCCGAAGCCGGATTTCGGCGAGAAGTACGGCTGTGGCGATGTCTGTATCAACAGCGCGGCGCGCGCCTATAACAGCTCGGTGGATGCCTACCAGACCCAGCTCGACGAGCTTGCCGCGGCGCAGAAGTCCCTGGCCGAGGCCTGGAACGTCGAGCGTCACGGCTACACCCTCGACCAGCGGGTCACCGACTTCGACGAATTCAGCGGTCTGTGTGGTGTGCCCGGCGCCGAGTCGCCGAGCTGCGTCCTCGGCCGCATCCAGAAAACCAAGGACAACCGCACTGTGCTGACACTGGTCGCCACCACCCTTCAGGCAGGCGGCACGCGGGCCAAGGGACTGGATGTCGGTATCGAGGCGACGTTCAGCCTGCCCAGCGTCGCCTACAGCACGGATGGCAACGGCGATATCGTCAAAGGTGCCACGACCACTCGCAGTGATTTCTTCTCCATCAACCTCGAAGGCTTCACCCTCAATGGCGCCTACCTCAGCATCTGGGGCGACAGCGGCGGCCTGCAAGGGGAGGCCAGCCTGCAGATGTACGCCGACAAGCTGGTGATCGGCGGCTGCCGCGACTGTACCGACGCCAGGCGTGCGGTGGCGAAGAACCTGTACTTCGACATCAACCTCGGCCACGCCGGCCTGCAGCCGTTGAACCTGGCGGTGCAGGCCGACGGCGAACTGCGCCTGTTCCTGCCAGCCGTTACCTGGGCTAATCACCAGGCCTTCTACCAGCAGGTGCCGAAGAGCAACATCAGCATCGGCAACCTGAGCCTGGGCGGAGTGGACCTGGGCTCCCAGGTGGTGCGCGGCATGCGCCTGGACTACCTGAACCTGCGCTCGGTCAACCTGCCACGATGAAAAGGAGCACGCACATGCCGATCAGGCCGCTATGCCTCGCCTTGCTGTTCGCCGCCTGGCCCGCCGCGGCCGAGCTGCAACCGCTGCTGGAGGAAGAACTGCAGCAGGTCAGCGGCCAGGCGGGCCTGAGCGTCAGCGCCGAGCTGAACTTCGCCGCCAATCCGGCGCTGACCCGCTGTCCCGGCGGCTGTGGTGCGCGCCTGGCGATCCGGCCGGGCAACAGCGAGGGGTTCGTGGTGCTGGACAATATCCGCGGCATGTTCAGCTTCGAAGGACTGACCCTCGATATGGTTCGCCTCGACAGCGGTTTCGACGGTGACGGTGCGGCCTTCAATTCGGGGGCCATGCGCATCGGCCTGAGCGACGTGCGCTT
The DNA here is from genome assembly GCF_052682975.1 of Pseudomonas sp. SP16.1. Classification (NCBI taxonomy): domain Bacteria; kingdom Pseudomonadati; phylum Pseudomonadota; class Gammaproteobacteria; order Pseudomonadales; family Pseudomonadaceae; genus Pseudomonas; species Pseudomonas sp. SP16.1. The sequence goes on along the minus strand of NZ_JBQYFZ010000001.1, from coordinate 3,391,163 downwards.
TGACGACTTCCAGTTCACCCTCGGCGGTTCCAACAGCGCCACCTCGGACGCCGCAGGTTTCCGCCAGACCGACCTGTTGACCTATCGCAGCCACGGCCAGACCCGTCTGCAGGGCAATCTGTACCTGATCGGCCTGCCGTGAGCGCGGCGCGACCGTTGTTTCACGTCGTCGCGCATGCGCCTGTCATATAGCCTGAGCCATCCTTCCGTCCGATCCGTCGGTGAAGTTCCGGCACGACCGCCTAGGCCCTGCAGGGGCAACCGGTAATCGCCCGTTGTACAAAAAATCTCCAATGCCCTTTCGATATTTGTCGGTAATCGGCACAATTCGCCTCCACTTTTTCCGGGGGGCCGCGAGGCACCCCTTGGCCGACCTTGCTGGGGCGACGAGATGATCCAGACGCCGTACTACCTCATCGACAAACAGAAGCTGCTGGTCAACCTGGAGAAGATCGCCTACGTACGCGAGAACTCCGGGGCCAAGGCGCTGCTGGCGCTGAAATGCTTCGCCACCTGGTCGGTGTTCGACCTGATGCAGCAGTACATGGACGGCACCACGTCCAGCTCGCTGTACGAGCTCAAGCTCGGCCGGCAGAAGTTCGCCGGCGAGACCCATGCCTACAGCGTGGCCTGGGCCGACGACGAGATCGAAGAGATGGTCGCCAACTGCGACAAGATCATCTTCAACTCCATCGGCCAGCTCGAGCGCTTCGCCGAGCGTACCGAGGGCACCATCCGCGGCCTGCGGGTCAACCCGCAGGTAAGCAGCTCCGACTACCTGCTGGCCGACCCGGCGCGCCCGTTCAGCCGCCTCGGCGAGTGGGACCCGGAAAAGATCGCCAAAGTCATGGGCCAGATCAGCGGCTTCATGTTCCACAACAACTGCGAGAACGCCAGCTTCGAGCTGTTCGACCAGATGCTGACCCGCATCGAGGAGCGTTTCGGCCACCTGATCGCCCAGGTCGAATGGGTCAGCCTCGGCGGCGGCATCCATTTCACCGGCGAGGGTTACCCGCTCGATGCTTTCTGCGCGCGGCTGAAGGCCTTCTCGGAAAAATACGGTGTGCAGGTCTACCTGGAGCCGGGCGAAGCGGCGATCACCCTGAGCGCCTCGCTGGAGGTGACCGTGCTCGACACCCTTTACAACGGCAAGCACCTGGCGGTGGTCGACAGCTCCATCGAAGCGCACATGCTCGACCTGCTGATCTACCGCCTCAACGCCAAGATGGCACCCTCAGGCGGCGAACATACCTACATGGTGTGCGGCAAGAGCTGCCTGGCCGGCGACATCTTCGGCGAATACCAATTCGATCGTCCGCTGGCCATCGGCGACCGACTGTCGTTCATCGACGCGGCAGGCTACACCATGGTCAAGAAGAACTGGTTCAACGGCCTGAAAATGCCGTCCATCGTGGTGAAGCAACTCGACGGTAGCGTCGAGGTGGTTCGTGAGTTTGACTTTAACGATTACCTGTCCAGCCTCTCCTGAGGCCGCAGTACAAGGGGGTGAAACAATTGAAGAAGAACGTTCTTATCATTGGTGCAGGAGGTGTCGCCAAGGTGGTGGCCCATAAGTGCGCGCAGCACAACGACGAACTCGGTCGTATTGCCATCGCGTCACGCAACATCTCCAAATGCCAGGCCATCATCGACAGCGTGCACGCCAAGGGCAGCCTCAAGCAGGCCGGCGAGATCAAGGCATACGCGCTGAACGCTCTGGACGTGGAAGCGACCAAGGCATTGATCCTTGAGACCGAATCGCAGATCGTCATCAACGTCGGTTCGGCGTTCCTCAACATGTCCGTGCTGCGCGCCTGCATCGACACCGGCGTGGCCTACCTGGACACCGCCATCCACGAAGACCCGAGCAAGATCTGCGAAACCCCGCCGTGGTACGGCAACTACGAGTGGAAGCACCTGGCCGAATGCCAGGAGAAGGGCGTGACCGCCATCCTTGGTGTCGGCTTCGACCCGGGCGTGGTCAATTCCTATGCCGCCCTGGCGCAGCAACAGTACTTCGACAAGATCGAGTCGATCGACATCCTCGACGTCAACGCCGGTTCGCACGGCAAGTACTTCGCCACCAATTTCGACCCGGAAATCAATTTCCGCGAATTCACCGGCACGGTCTGGAGCTGGCAGAACAGCCAGTGGACTGCCAACAGCATGTTCGAAGTCAAGCGCACCGACGATCTGCCGGTGGTTGGCGAGCAGAACCTGTACCTGACCGGCCATGACGAGGTGCACTCGCTGTCCAAGCACCTCGACGTGCCGAACGTCCGTTTCTGGATGAGCTTCGGCGATCACTACATCAACGTCTTCACCGTGCTGAAGAACCTCGGCCTGCTCTCCGAGCAGCCGGTCAAGACCGCCGAAGGCCTCGAGGTCGTACCGCTCAAGGTGGTCAAGGCCGTGCTGCCCGACCCCGCCTCGCTGGCGCCGGGCTACAGCGGCAAGACCTGCATCGGCGATCTGGTAAAGGGCACGAAAGACGGTAAGCAGACTGAGCTGTTTATCTACAACGTCGCCGACCACGCCGAAGCCTTCGCCGAGACCGACAGCCAGGGCATCTCCTACACCGCCGGCGTGCCGCCGGTCGCCGCCGCCCTGCTGGTGGCGCGTGGCGAGTGGGATGCGCAGCGCATGGTCAACGTCGAACAGCTGCCGGCCGAGCCGTTCCTCAAACTGCTGGACGTGATGGGCCTGCCCACCCGGATCAGGGACGAGCACGGCGACCGTCCCTGGGATCAGCCGCTCTGATCGGCTGCGCCTGGCGCACAGGATCGGCAAACGCCCGCCATGTTGGCGGGCGTTTTGTTTTCCGCTCCGGCCATCGCCCGCACTGCCCTTGGTGGATGTAGAAAAGCGATATCCACCCGCTGCACGCGTCGCGCTTCCCGCCCCGCCCATTTCACGCGACAATCGGCCGATTACAGACGCCCCCACGAAGGGCACCCCGGCAGCCGTGAGGAAACCCCTATGAGCAGCAACGATCGCGTCATCATCTTCGACACCACCCTGCGCGATGGCGAGCAGAGCCCCGGCGCGTCCATGACCGGTGAAGAGAAGCTGCGCATCGCCAAGGCCCTGGAGCGCCTGCGCGTCGATGTGATCGAGGCCGGCTTCGCCATCGCCAGCCCGGGGGACTTCGCCGCGGTCAAGGCGATCGCCGACAACATCAAGGACAGCACCGTGTGCAGCCTGTCGCGCGCGGTGGACGCCGACATCGAGCGTGCCGCCGAAGCGCTCAAGGGCGCCAACAGCGGGCGTATCCACACCTTCATCGCCACCAGCCCGATCCATATGCAGTACAAGCTGCGCATGCAGCCGGACGACGTGGTGGCGCAGGCCGTGCGCGCGGTGAAGAAGGCGCGCAACCTGTGCAGCGACGTGGAGTTCTCCTGCGAGGACGCCGGTCGCTCGGAGATCGACTTCCTCTGCCGCATCATCGAGGCGGCGATCGACGCCGGCGCGCGTACCATCAACATCCCCGACACCGTCGGCTACGCCATCCCGCACCAGTACGCCGAGACCATCCGCCAGTTGCTCGAGCGCATTCCCAACGCCGACCAGGCGATCTTCTCGGTGCACTGCCACAACGACCTGGGCCTGGCCGTGGCCAACTCCCTGGCCGCCGTGGTCGCCGGCGCGCGCCAGGTCGAGTGCACCATCAACGGCCTCGGCGAGCGGGCCGGCAACGCCGCGCTGGAGGAGATCGTCATGGCGATCAAGACCCGCCAGGACCTGCTCGGCGTCTACACCAACATCGACACCCCGCACATCCTCAGCACCTCGCGCATGGTCTCCGGCATCACCGGCTTCCCGGTGCAGCCGAACAAGGCCATAGTCGGCGCCAACGCCTTCGCCCACGAGTCCGGCATCCACCAGGACGGCGTGCTCAAGCACCGCGAGACCTACGAGATCATGTCGGCCCAGTCGGTGGGCTGGAACACCAACAAGATGGTGATGGGCAAGCACTCCGGACGCGCCGCCTTCCGCTCGCGCCTGGACGAGCTGGGCATCGTCCTGGCCGGCGAGGCCGAGCTGAACGCCGCCTTCGCCCGCTTCAAGGAACTGGCCGACAAGAAGCACGAGATTTTCGACGAGGACCTGCAGGCGCTGGTCTCCGACACCCTGGCCGAGGAAGCGCCGGAGCACTACAAGCTGGTCACCTTGGAAGTGGCGAGCAAGACCGGCGAGGTGCCGCAGGCGCAGGTCGTGGTCAGTGTCGAAGGTCGCGAGCAGCCCGCCAGTGCCCAGGGCTCCGGCCCGGTGGATGCCACCTTCAAGGCCATCGAGGCCATCGCCGCCTCCGAGGCCAGCCTACTGCTGTATTCGGTCAACGCCATCACCCAGGGCACCGATTCGCAGGGCGAGGTCACCGTGCGCCTGGAGAAGGGCGGGCGCATCGTCAACGGCAATGGCGCCGACACCGATATCCTGGTGGCCTCGGCCAAGGCCTATATCAACGCGCTGAACCTGATGCAGGTCGGGCAGAAGGCGCATCCGCAAGTGGAGGGCGTGTGATCCCCGAGCTCCGTCGGCGCGCCTACCTGGGCGCCATGCAGGTGGCCAGCTGGCTGCCGCGCACCGTATTGCCCTTCGCCGCGCCGTCGCGGCCGGAGCTGCTGGAGCCGCCGCAGGCGGAGGCAGCGGCCGAGACGCCGGTCGAGCCGGTCGCTACCGCCCCGGCGGTGGCCCGCGAAACGCCGCCAGCGCCGGCTGCCGAGCGGCCGAAGATCGAGGTGCCGCGCCTCGGCGCCCAGCCGCGCCAGGCCGCCGCGGTGGTCGAGGAGGTTGCGCCGGTGGAGGAAAAGCCGGCCCGCGTCGCCGCGCCGCCGCCGCGTTTCGCCCTGCAGCTGCTGCGCGCCGGCGACTGCGCGCTGCTGGTCGAGCTGCCTACCGGCCAGCCGTTCCAGAGCCGCGACCCGGCCTACATCCTGCTCAAGGACCTGCTGCGCGCCGCCGGCCTGCCGGACAGCCCGCAACTGCTCGGCGAGCCGGTGCGCTGGCCGCTGCTGGTGCGCGGCAACCTGGATCAGGGCCCGGAGGCGGCGCTCGAGTTCGTGCAGAGCTTCGTCGCCGCGCGCCTGGAGGAGCAGCCCAGCGCCTGCCTGTGGCTGGTCGGTCTGCCGGCCATCCGCTTCGCCGGCGAGGGCGATGCACAGAGCTACAACCGCGAGCTGCAGGTCGACGGCCTCGGCGCCTGCTGGGCATTGCCGGGCCTGGAGCTGCTGATGGAAGAGCCGGCGCGCAAGCGCGAGCTGTGGCGGGCCATGCAGCGTGTGCGCCAGCGCTGGCTGGCCTGATACGATCAGCTGCGCGTCGGCCCTGCTGCGTTGAAAACAGCCTGGGACGCCAGCCCGGTCGGAAGCCGTTTGCGGCTAACACGCGAGCGCAGCGAGTAATGCTCATGTACAAAAGTACAGTCGCCCGCGACTCCGACCGTTCCTCACCTGTTTTTGCGGGGCCGCTATCGGTATTGCATGGCTCTAGCTCGCAAGATCGTGAATATTTCCGAGTACCCCAATGAGCGATGCGATTTCCTTCCGCCCGATGACCGAGGCGGATCTCGATGCCGTGCTGAAGATCGAATACGCCGCCTTCAGCCACCCCTGGACCCGCGGCATCTTCACCGACAGCCTCAGGTCCTACCAGTGCTGGCTGATGTTCGAGGGCGGCCAGCAGGTCGGTCACGGCGTGATCAACCTGATCCTCGACGAAGCGCATCTGCTCAACATCACCATCAAGCCGGAAAGCCAGGGCCGCGGCCTCGGCCTGCGCCTGCTCGAACACCTGATGCAGCAAGCCCATGAGCTGGGCGGCCGTGAGTGCTTCCTCGAAGTGCGTGCCAGCAACCAGAGCGCCTACCGCCTGTACGAGCGCTACGGCTTCAACGAAGTCGGCCGGCGCCGCGATTACTACCCGGCGGTGGGCGGGCGCGAGGATGCGCTGGTGATGGCCTGCACCCTGGTCGATTGAGGTTGTTGGCGTAGGGTGGATCACGCTTTACCGATCCATCGCTGTGGTGAATGTGAAAAGCGACATCCCCCCTACGCGCTGATTTGCCCTACATCGGCGTATGGATCGGTGCGCCAATGGTTGTTGGTCCTCTGGTCACCCCGGATGGCCATCGACCCGCGCCCGGCACAGCAGCGGCGCGTAGTGGACGACGAACAGGGCGAAGGCCAGCCCCCAGCAGAGGGCCGCCAGCCACAGCCAGTTGCCGCCCGCAGCCACCCGGATCAAGGCGCCCAGGTTGAGCACGGCAAAGGCCCAGGCCATGGCCTTGGGCGGCTGCAGCGGCCGCCCGGTATGGCCGAGGCTGACCCGCGCCATCATCGCCAGAACCAGCCCGCCCAGGGCGCCGACCGCCAGCGCATGGCTGGCCGGGCTGTGCTGCGCCAGCCAACCCAGGTGCCAGGCGGCCATGCCGAGGGTGGCGACCAGCAGCCAGGCGTAGGCCAGGTGCAGCGACCACAGCAGCGGCACGTTCCAGATGCCCGGCAGGTGCCAGCGCCACAGGCGCAGGCCGTGCAGCGCCGCCAGCAGGGCGAAGGGCAGCGCCAGCCAGGGCTGCGGCTGCAGGTTGTGGCCGCTGGCGAACAGCGCGGCGACCAGCAGACCGCCAGCCAGCAGCAGCCGATCCCGCCAGGGCTGGGCGGCGAAGGCCTCGACCCGGCCCAGGCCGCGCTGGGTGAAGAAGGGAATCACCCGTCCGCCGATCAGGCTCAGCAGCACCGCGATCAACCACAGCGCCGCCAGGGCGCCGCGCCGTTGCAGCGCGTCGTCGCCCAGGGCCAGGCCGGCGAGGGTCAGGCCCTGGCACAGGCCGAGCAGGCTCAGCACCAGCAGGATGGGGTAGTTGTTGCGCTGGCGGGCGGCGATCAGCTGGCGCGCCAGCTGCGCGATCAGCAGGGCGACAAAGGCCAGCTGGGCGGCGATCAGCACCCCCAACGCCAGCGGTAGGAACCAGACCAGCCGTGCCGCCAGCCACAGGGCGAACAGCGCGATCAGTGGCCGCCCGCTCAAGCCCGGGCGGCCGGTCCAGGTCTGCACCGCGGTGAGCAGGAAGCCGGCGATGATCGCCAGGGCGAAGCCGAACGGCATCTCGTGGCGGTGCCAGGCGAGCAGGCCGCCGGGCACCTGCGGCGCGCTGAGCAGCCCCTGCAGCACCGCGGCCCAGAGGGCGACGGCGAGCAGGGCCAGCAGCGCGCCGGCGAGAAAGAACGGGCGAAAGCCCAGGCGCCACAGCGGAGCAATCGCCAGTGCGCGGTTGCGATCAAACAGTTGCATGCTGCTGTTCCCCTCGCCGCAGGCCGTGCTGCGCCGCCAGACGCAGCACATAGCCGAGCTTGAGCAGGCCGGGGCCGATGATGGTCAGGCTATGCGCCAGCACCAGGCTGGCCAGGTTCAACCTGGACTCCAGGCCATAGGCCGCCAGCAGACCGAGCAGCAGCAGGCCGAGACCGGCCAGCAGCAGTTGGCTGGACAGACGCAGCAACTGCTGCGGGGCGAGCGGGAACATGATGCACCTCCGGATTGATCAGCTATCCAGCGCCGCGGCCGGGCCGAAGAACTCGTAATGGCTCTGCTCGGGCGGCACGCCCAGCGCCTGCAGGTGGTGCTTGACCTGGGCCATGAAGGGCTTCGGACCGAGGAAGTAGGCGTCCAGGTCGCGCTCGGCGGGCAGCCATTGCTCCAGCAGCTCGCGGCTGAGGAAACCCTCGGCGTCGGCCGCATCGCCCGCGCGCGGTTCGCTGTAACAGACGTAGTGGCGGATCTGCGGATGCTCGGCGGCCTGCGCCTCGACCCAGTCGCGGAAGGCATGCACCTCGCCGTGGCGGGCGCAGTGGATGAAGTGGATCGGTCGCCCCGAGTGGCGTGCAGCATCGAGCATGCTCAGTGCCGGGGTGATGCCGACGCCGGCGCTGATCAGCGCCAGCGGCTTGTCCGAGTCGCGCAGGACGAACTCGCCGGCCGGCGGGAACAGCTCCAGCTGGTCGCCGACCTGGACCTTGTCGTGCAGGTGGTTGGACACCCGGCCGCCGGTCTCGCGCTTGACGCTGATGCGGTACTCGCGGCCATTGGCCGGCGCCGACAGCGAGTAGTTGCGGCGCACTTCCTCGCCGTCCAGCAGCAGGCGCAGACCGATGTACTGGCCGGGCTGGAAGTCGAGCAGGGCGCCGCCGTCGGCCGGCTGCAGGTAGAAGGAGGTGATCTCGGCGCTCTCGGCCACCTTGCGCGTCACCCGGAAGGCCCGTGCGCCGCGCCAGCCGCCGGGCGCCGCGGCGTTCTGCGCGTACTGGCTCTCCTCGGCGCCGATGAGGATATCGGCCAGTTGCTGGTAGGCCACGGCCCAGGCCTCGATCACCGCGTCGGTGGCGATCTCGGCGCCGAGCACCTCGCGGATCGCGCGCAGCAGGCAGCCGCCGACGATGGGGTAGTGCTCGGGCAGAATCTGTAGCGACACATGCTTGTTGACGATCTGCGCCACCAGCGGGCCGAGGGCTTCGAGGCGGTCGATATGCTTGGCGTACATCAGCACGCCATTGGCCAGGGCGCGCGGCTGGTCGCCGCTGGCCTGGTGCGCCTGGTTGAACAGCGGGCGTACCTCGGGGAACTCGCCGAGCATCAGGCCGTAGAAGTGGGTGGTCAGCGCCTCACCGCCGCTTTCCAGCAGCGGCACGGTGGCTTTGATCAGGTCGCGTTGGGCGTTGGACAGCATAGAGCATCTCCGCAAGGCATGTAGAAAGTACCGGTCCGGCTCGTCTGGCCAGACCTGGCGTGCTAGCGTTAGCGTCAGTTGCCTCTCATAAATCGTGCCATTTAATTTCTCTTTGAAATTCAATTGGTTGAGTATTTCGCTGTAAAAATGACTCGTGGCTGGAATGAGTCATAAAGACCTTAGGTTGTCGAAATGACCGCTAACCCGCTGCTGCAGACCCTGATCCCGCTGGTCGCCGACCTGTCCCGCGAACTGGACGACGGCGAGCGCTACCGCCGCCTGCTCACCGCCTTGCGCCAGCTGCTGCCCTGCGACGCGGTGGCGCTGCTCAAGCTCGAAGGCGAGCAGCTGGTGCCGCTGGCGGTCGAAGGCCTGAGCGCCGACACCCTCGGGCGGCGCTTCAAGATCGGCGAACATCCGCGCCTGGCGGCGCTGCTCGAGCATCGCGGGCCGACCCGCTTCGCCGCCGACTGCGGCCTGCCCGATCCCTACGACGGGCTGGTCGAGGGGCTGCACGGTCATCTCGAGGTGCACGACTGCCTCGGTTGTCCGCTGTACCTGGACGACCAGCTGTGGGGCCTGCTGACCCTGGATGCGCTGGACCCGGCCAGCTTCGGCCGCGCCGACCTGGACAGCCTGGACGCCTTCGCCAGCCTGGCGGCGGCCACGGTCAAGGCCAGCGAGCGGATCAGCGGCCTGGCCCGCCGGGTGGAGGCCGAGCGCCAGCTCACCGAGCTGTACAAGCAGGCCCGTCAGCAACCGCGCGAGCTGATCGGCCAGAGCGCCGCGCTGCGCAAGCTGCAGGGCGAGATCCGCTTGGTCGGCGACAGCCCGCTGACGGTGCTGATCACCGGCGAAACCGGAGTGGGCAAGGAGCTGGTGGCCGAGGCCATCCATGACGCCTCGCCGCGCGCGCAGCGGCCGCTGGTCAGCCTCAACTGCGCGGCGCTGCCGGAGGCGCTGGTGGAGAGCGAGCTGTTCGGCCACGTGCGCGGCGCCTTCTCCGGCGCGCTGAGCGAGCGCAGCGGCAAGTTCGAACTGGCCGACGGCGGCAGCCTGTTCCTCGACGAGGTGGGCGAGCTGCCGCTGGCGGTGCAGGCCAAGCTGCTGCGCGTGTTGCAGAGCGGCCAGCTGCAGCGGCTCGGCTCGGATCGCGAGCACCGCGTCGACGTGCGGGTGATCGCCGCGACCAACCGCGATCTGGCCGCCGAGGTGCGCGCCGGACGTTTTCGCGCCGATCTCTATCATCGTCTCAGCGTCTATCCGTTGCCGGTGCCGCCGCTGCGCGAGCGCGGCCGCGACGTGCTGCTGCTGGCCGGCTACTTCCTCGAACAGAATCGCGCGCGTCTCGGGCTGCGCAGCCTGCGCCTGAGCAGCGAGGCGCAGAAGGCGCTGCTGGGTTACGACTGGCCGGGCAATGTGCGCGAGCTGGAGCACCTGGTCGGCCGCGCCGCGCTCAAGGCGCTGGCGCGCCACGAGGAGCGCCCGCGGATTCTCAGCCTGGAGCCGCAGGATCTCGACCTGCCCGCCGCCGCGGCGAGCACCCCGACGCCAAGCGAAACACCGGCCGTTGCGCTACCGGAGGGGCAGGACCTGCGCGGCGCGGTGGACGCCTTCCAGCGCCGGCTGATCGAACAGTGCCTGGCCCGCCACCAGGGCAAATGGGCCGATGCCGCGCGCGAGCTGCAGATCGACCGGGCCAACCTCAGCCGTTTGGCCAAGCGCCTGGGCATCAGGTAGGGGGTAGGCACAAGGCTTGTGTAGGAGCCGTGCCCCGCGGCGAATGCGATCGAGCCAGCGGCGCAGAAGCAAAGGCTTCGCCCCGAGGCGGGGCTCCCACAGTCGGTGCCGCGTTGCATTTGATTAAAGGCGAAACACCAGCGCCTTCAGCCCGCTCTCGGCCGAGATATCGGGAAACTCCGGCGGGTTGTCCAGGCGCCGCGCAAAATGCAGCTGCGGTGCCTCTGCGGCCATGCCCTGAATCAGGAAGTCCGGGCCGATATCCGGATCGTTGACACAGGCCAGGACGGTGCCGGGCTCGTCGAGCAGCTCGGGCAGGCGGCGCAGGATCTTGCGGTAGTCCTGGGTGAGGGCGAAGCTGCCCTTCTGGAAGCTCGGCGGGTCGATGATGATCAGGTCATAGGGCCCGCTCTTGCGCACCTTGCCCCAGGACTTGAACAGCTCGTGGCCGAGAAACTCGACCCGGGCGAGGTCGTGGCCGTTCAGGCGATGGTTCTCACGCCCGCGCGACAGCGCGGCGCGGGCCATGTCCAGGTTGACCACCCGCTCGGCGCCGCCGGCGATGGCCGTCACCGAGAAGCCGCAGGTGTAGGCGAACAGATTGAGCACGCGCTTGCCGGCGGCCTGCTCGCGCACCCACTGGCGACCCAGGCGCATATCGAGGAACAGCCCGCTGTTCTGCTTGCTGCCCAGGTCCAGCAGGTAGTGCAGGCCATCCTCGACGATCGGCCATTGCGCCTGCGCCTCGCCGGCCAGCCATTCGCTCTCGCTGCCCTGCACGTAGCGGTGCTGGACCAGCAGGCCGCGCGCGCCGCTGGCCTGCCATTGCGGCGTATCCAGCAGCTCCAGCAGCAGCGGGCGCAGGGCCGCATCGGGCTCGCGAAACAGCATCACCAGGACGATGCCCGATAGCCAGTCGACGGTGATCTGCTCCAGGGCCGGCCAGCAGCGGCCGCGGCCGTGGAACAGGCGGCGGGTTTCGGCGCCCGGAGGGTGCTCCAGCGCCTGCAGCAGATGCTCGCGCAGGGTGGCGAGGGCGCTGTCAGTCATCGCGGGTCAGCACTTCCAGCAGCTCGATCTCGAAGCTCAGGTCGGAGTTCGGCGGAATCGAACCCACGCTGCGCTCGCCATAGCCCAGGTGCGCCGGCACCCGCAGCCTGCGCTTGCCACCGACCCGCATGCCCATCAGGCCCTGGTCCCAGCCCTTGATCACCCGGCCGGTGCCGATCACGCACTGGAACGGCTTGCCGCGCGCGTAGGAGGAGTCGAACTCGCTGCCGTCGGCCAGCCAGCCGCGGTACTGGGTGGTGATCAGGGCGCCCTTGACCACGGTCTTGCCGTCGCCCGGCTGCAGGTCTTCGATGATCAGCTCGCTCGTCATGTCGGCTTTCCACTCTGGTGTCGGTTCTGGCTGGCCTGCACGGCGCGCTGCGCGGGCACGCGCAGCTGGGCCAGCAGGTAGTCGGCGAAGGCCGGATCGTAGTCCTGCAGGGCGATGGCCCCGGCCATGCAGCTCAACCAGCTCTCGGCCAGGGCCTGGTCGATCGGCCACTGCGCATGGAAGCTGGGGATGCTGATGCTGCCGTACTTCTCGGCAAACAGCCGCGGCCCGCCGAGCCAGCCGCTGAGGAAACAGGCCAGCTTGTCGCGCGAGGCGCTCAAGTCGGCCGGGTGCAGGGCGCGCAGGGCCGCGGCCTCGGGGCGTTCGTCCATCAGCCGGTAGAAGTCGTCGACCAGCCGGCGCAGGCCATCGATGCCGCCGGCCGCCTGGTAGGAGGCATCGAGGGTGCCGTAGGGAGGTGTGCTGCTCATTGCGCCGCTCCGCCAAAAGGGCGCCATTGTATATCCACCCGGCGCGGCGGTGGACCCGCGCTACTTGGCCCGGCCGGCGAACTTCTGAATCAGCTGGGTGGGACCGGAGACGATCAGCAGGTCGCCGGGCAACACGCGGGTACTCGGCGTGGCGTGCTGGAAGTCCTGGTTGGCGCGCTTCAGGCCGACCACGGTGATGCCATGCTTCTCGCGGATGGCGGCCTCGGCCAGGGTGGCGTTGAAGCTGAACTCGGGGGCCTTGGTCTTGGCGATGGCGAAGCCGTCCTCGAACTCGATGAAGTCCATCAGCCGGCCGGTGATCTGGTGCGCCACCCGCTCGCCCATGTCCGCCTCGGGGTAGACTACGTGGTGGGCGCCGCTGCGCTGGGCGATCTTGCCGTGCTCGGGAGTCAGGGCCTTGAGCCAGATGTCCTGGATGCCCAGTTCGGTCAGCGCCATCAGGGTCATCAGGCTGGCGGCCAGGTCGGTGCCGATACCGACGATGGCATGGTTGAAGTCGGCCACGCCGAGCTGGCGCAGGACCATCACATTGGTCGAGTCGGCCTGCACGCAATGGGTCAGCAGGTCGGCCCAGGCGTGCACCGGCTCGGCATCGCGGTCGATGCCCATGACGTCGTGGCCGAGACGCATCAGCGAGTGCGCAACCGAGCCGCCGAAACGGCCCAGGCCGATCACCACCACGCTGTCGCCCTTGGAGAAGGCGAATTTCTCGGTGAACAGAAAGTTAGCCAACGATGGGGTGCTCCTCTGGATAACGATAGGGCATGCGGTGCTCGCCCAGGGCCAGGGATGTGGCCAGGGTGATGGTGCCGACCCGGCCGGCGAACATCAGCAGGGTCAGGGTTCACTGGCTGGACTCCGGCAGGCTGGCGGTGATGCCGGTGGACAGGCCGACGGTACCGAATGCCGAGATCACTTCGAATATGACCTGGTCGGTCGGTATCTCGGTATTGCGCAGGATCACCAGGGTGCCGAGCACCACCATGGCGCTGCCCAGCACCAGCACGGTGATGGCCTGGCGTTGGGCTGAGTCGCTGACCCGGCGACCGAAGGCTTCGGTGTCGCTGCGGCCACGGATCTCGGCGACCACCAGCAGCAGGAGCACGGCCGCCGTGGTGATCTTCACGCCGCCCGCCGTGCCGGCGCTGCCGCCGCCGACGAACATCAGGAAGTAGTGGATGGCCCAGCTCTCATGGGGCAGGGCGCCGATGTCGATGGAGTTGAATCCGGCGGTGCGCGCCGACACCGAGGCGAAGGCGGCCGACAGCAGCTTGTCGCCCAGCGGCATGGCACCGAGGGTGCGCGGGTTGGCCCACTCGGCCAGCAGCAGGGCGAGGAAGCCGCCCAGCAGCAGGAGCGCCGTGCCGCTCAGGGTCAGCTTGGTGTGCAGCGACCAGTGGCGCGGGTCGCGCAGCCGGTTGCGCAGATCCTGCAGCACCGGAAAACCGATGCCGCCGATGACGATGGCGGCCATCACCGGGGTCAGGATCAGGCCGTCGCCGGCGTAGCCCACCAGGCTGTCGGCGTGGATCGAGAAACCGGCGTTGTTGAACGCGGATACCGCATGGAACAGTCCGCTCCAGGCCGCCTCGGCCCAGGGCAGGCCGTGGCCGCGGACTGCCCGTCGGCGCTGGCGTGCGGCAGCATCAGCAGCAGCGTGCCGGCGACGATCACCGCGAGAAACAGCAGAGCCACGGTGCGGCTGGGATGCAGGGAGGCTTTCATGCGATGGCGGCTGGCAGGTGCGAGTGGGAGGGCAGGCAGGATGGGGCGAGAGCCTGGGCGCATGCTGGCAGCTATTCAACCCGCGATCCGCCTGGAACGGCGCCGCGGCGGGGGCAGGCGTACCGGCGCCGACTGACTGGGCAGCCGGCAGCCCATGAGCCGCCGCGGCCAAGTAGAATCGCGGCTATCGAGTTTCGAGGTCGTTCGGGTGGCAGTGCAGCAGGGTTTCGTTCTGAGTCGCCACTGGCGCGATACGCCGCAGGGCACCGAGGTGGCCTTCTGGTTGGCCACCGATGCCGGCCCGAGGCAGGTGCGTCTGCCGCGGCAGGAGTCGGTGGCCTTCATCCCCGCCGAGCAGCGCGCCTGGGCCGAGCCGCTGCTGGCCGGCGAGCAGGGCGTCGAACTGCGCGAACTGGCGCTGCGCGACTTCCGCCAGCGCCCCGTGCTGGGCCTGTACTGTCGCCAGTACCGCCAGTTGCTGCAGCTGGAGAAGAAGCTGCGCCAGGTCGGCGTGGACGTCTACGAGGCCGATATCCGTCCGCCGGATCGCTACCTGATGGAGCGCTTTATCACCGCCAGCGTGGTCTTTGAGGGCGTCGAGCAGCCGGACGGCAGCCTGCTCTGCAAGTCGCTCAAGCCCGCCGCTGATTACCGCCCGGCGCTGCGCCTGGTGTCGCTGGACATCGAGACCAGCGCCCGCGGCGAGCTGTACTCCATCGCCCTGGAGGGCTGCGGCCAGCGCCAGGTGTATATGCTCGGCGCGGCGGATGGCGAGGACGCCGATGTCGACTTCGACCTGGAATACTGCGACAGCCGCAAGGCCCTGCTCGAGCGGCTGAACGAGTGGCTGGCGCGCTTCGATCCCGACGCCATCATCGGCTGGAACCTGGTGCAGTTCGACCTGCGCGTGCTGCGCGAGCATGCCGAGCAACTCAAGGTTCCGCTGCGCCTGGGGCGCGGCGGCGACGTGCTGGGCTGGCGCCAGCACAACAGCAGCCAGCACTACTTCGCCGAGGCGGCCGGACGGCTGATCATCGACGGCATCGAGGCGCTGCGCTCGGCGACCTGGAGCTTCCCCTCGTTCAGCCTGGAGTCGGTGGCGCAGACCCTGCTCGGCGAGGGCAAGGCGATCGACACGCCCTACGCGCGGATGGACGAGATCCAGCGCATGTTCGACGAGGACAAGCCGGCGCTGGCGCGTTACAACCTCAAGGACTGCGAACTGGTCACGCGCATCTTCGCCCACACCGACCTGCTCGCCTTCCTGCTCGAACGCTCCAGCGTCACCGGCCTGGCCGCCGACCGCAGCGGCGGCTCGGTGGCGGCCTTCACCCACCTGTACCTGCCGCCGATGCACCGCCTCGGTTTCGTCGCGCCGAACCTCGGCGACATCCGCGGCGAAAACAGCCCCGGCGGCTTCGTCATGGATTCGCGTCCCGGCCTGTACGACTCGGTGCTGGTGCTGGATTACAAGAGCCTGTATCCGTCGATCATCCGCAGCTTCCTGATCGACCCGGTGGGGCTGGTGGAAGGGCTGCGGCAGCCGGACGATGCGCATTCGGTCGAAGGCTTTCGCGGCGCGCGCTTCTCGCGCAGCCGGCACTGCCTGCCGGCCATAGTCGAGCGCGTCTGGCAGGGGCGCGAGGCGGCCAAGCGCGACGGCAACGCGGCGCTGTCGCAGGCGCTGAAGATCATCATGAACGCCTTCTACGGCGTGCTCGGCTCCAGCGGCTGCCGCTTCTTCGATCCGCGCCTGGCCTCGTCCATCACCCTGCGCGGACACCAGATCATGAAGCGTACCCGCGAGCTGATCGAGGCCGAGGGATATGCGGTGATCTACGGCGACACCGACTCCACCTTCGTCTGGCTCGGCCGCGCCCACGACGAGGCCGAGGCGGCGCAGATCGGTCGCGCGCTGGTGGCAAGGGTCAACGCCTGGTGGCGCGAGCATCTGGCACAAGAGTTCGGCCTCAGCAGCGCGCTGGAGTTGCAGTTCGAGACCCACTACCGGCGCTTTCTGATGCCCACCATTCGCGGCACCGAGGAGGGCAGCAAGAAGCGCTACGCCGGCCTGGTGCGCGAGGCCGATGGCGGCGAGCGCATGGTGTTCAAGGGCCTGGAGACGGTGCGCAGCGACTGGTCGCCGCTGGCCCAGCGCTTCCAGCAGGAGCTGTACCGCCTGGTGTTCGCCGGCCAGCCCTATGAGGATTACGTGCGCGACTACGTCAAACGCACCCTGGCCGGCGAGCTGGACGAGCTCTTGGTCTATCGCAAGCGCCTGCGCCGGCGCCTCGACGACTACCAGCGCAACGTACCGCCGCATGTGCGCGCCGCACGCAGCGCCGATGAACACAACCAGCGCCTCGGCCGGCCGCTGCAGTACCAGCGCGGCGGCTGGATCAGCTACCTGATCACCACCGCCGGGCCGCAGCCGCTGGAGCGGCTGCAATCGCCCATCGACTACGAGCACTACCTGAGCCGCCAACTCAAGCCGGTGGCCGACGCCATCCTGCCCTTCGTCGGCGGCGACTTCGAGCGTCTGGTGGACGGGCAGTTGGGGCTGTTCTGAGCCCCTGAGCCGCCCCGGCCGGTCTATCCGCCACTATACGGGCGGCCCCGGCCTCAATAGTGCTTAGGGGCACCCTGCGCACCGTTGGCGCCGGAGGTCTGGTGCGCACGGCGCACCCTTGGCCCGGAGCACCGCTGAGACGGCCTCCAGCGGGCGGCACCCGCCTCAATAGGCTTCGAGTCGCGCCATGTCGCGCGCCAGGCGCCGCACCTCGGCCTCGTGGCTGGCGGCCAGTGCGGCGAAGAAATCGGACTCGGCGGGCAGGTTGGCCTCGTCCGCGCGATGGCGCCACATGTCCTCGAGGGGCTTGTGGATGGTCAGGGCGCTGCTCAGCAGACCGTCGAGGGTTGTGCAAGACAGGCCTGAGCTCAGGCGCGACAGCACCTCGGGGTGTGGCTGCTCGTCGAGCGAGCTGAACCAGGTGTCGAGCACATGACGGTGTTCGCCGTCGTCCTTGAGGTAGCGTGCCAGGCCGCGCTGCATCTGGTGCTCGTGCTCGGCCAGGTATTCCAGGGCCATGCGTTGACGCTCGTCCTCGGCTTGTTTGGCCATGGCGGCATATTGATGGGCGAGCCGCCGGTGGAAGTCGACGGCCCAGTCGACGATGTCGCGTACCTGCTGGAAGCGCATGGGGTTCACCTCGCTACGGTCTGGTCACGCCGCTTCGACCTCGCTCACCGCGCGGCTGCTGCTGACATTGCTGACATTGTCGCCCCCTCCGCGGGGCGCCGTTTGATCTCGATCAAGCGCGGCGCGTCCAGGGCTGTTCGGCCAGCGCCTGCTGGAGGAAGTCGCACAGCGCCTGGACCTTGAGCGATGAGCGCCGCGCGCGTGGATACAGGGCGTGGATTTCATCGTCGGTGGGCCTGACCTCGGCCAGCACCTGCACCAGCCTGCCGGCCTGCAGGTCGCGCTGCACGATAAAGCGCGGCAGCACCGCCACGCCCAGGCCGGCCAGGGCCGCGTCGCGCATGGCCTCGCCATTGTTGCTGGTGAAGCGCCCGTCGGGCGCCAGGGTCAGCGGGCGCTGGGGGGCGGCCGGATCGTCGAACGACCAAAGCTGGCCGGCGCTCAGGTTGCAGTAGCCGATGCAGGAATGTTCGAGCAACTGCTCCAGGCGTTCGGGCGCGCCATGCTCGCGGATGTAGTCCGGGCTGCAGCACACCACCCGCGGGCTGCTGCCGAGGCGGCGGGCGATCAGTGCGCTGTCGTGCAGGCGCGAGATGCGCAGGCAGAGGTCATAGCCCTCGCGCTCGAAATCGCTGACGCGGTCGTCCAGCTGCAGCGCCAGCTCCAGTTGCGGATGCTGGCGCATGAACTCGGCCAGCCGCGGCGCCAGCCACAGCGTACCGAAGCTCATCGGCGCGAGGATGCGCAGGCTGCCGGCCAGGCTGCCGTCCTCGACGGCCACCGCTTCGGCGGCGCTGCGCAGTTCGGCCAGTGCTGCCTTGGCCTGCTGGTAGAAACGCTGACCGCTATCGGTCGGCGCCACCTTGCGCGTGGAGCGAAACAGCAGCTTGGCGCCCAGATGGCGCTCCAGATCGCTGAGGCGCTTGCTCACCACCGACTTGGCCACCCCCAGCTGCTGGGCGGCAAGGCTGACGCTGCCGAGTTCGGCGACGCGCAGGAAGGTCTCGATTTCCTGAAGATCCAGTTTCATGGGGCGACCGTGCAGGCTTGATCCAGTGTGCTGTTCAGCATAACGCCTCGGCGCGCGCTGGATTGTTCGGCTCAAGCGAAAAGTCATTTCGCCGCGCGGCGGGAGGTCGAGGGCCGCGCAGGCAGCTAGGCTTTAAGTCCCCACCGTCGGGGGTGACCCTCTCTCTTTCACTGGAGGCTACGTCATGTCTTTTACCTACAAGCGCCTGAACAAGGACGACGCCGTCGTGCTGCTGGTCGACCACCAGGCCGGCCTGCTCTCGCTGGTGCGCGACTACACGCCGGACGAGTTCAAGAACAACGTGCTGGCGCTGGCCGACATCGCCAAGTTCTTCAACCTGCCGACCATTCTCACCACCAGTTTCGAGAACGGCCCCAACGGACCGATCGTGCCCGAGCTCAAGGCCATGTTCCCCGATGCGCCCTATATCGCCCGGCCAGGACAGATCAATGCCTGGGACAACGCCGATTTCGTCAAGGCCATCGAGGCCACCGGGCGCAAGCAACTGATCATCGCCGGGGTGGTCACTGACGTGTGCGTGGCCTTCCCGACCCTGTCGGCGCTGGAGGCCGGCTATGAGGTGTTCGTCGTCACTGACGCCTCGGGCACCTTCAACACCAGCGTGCGCGACGCCGCGCTGATGCGCATGGCCCACGCCGGCGCGCAGATGCTCAACTGGTTCAGCGTCGGCTGCGAGCTGCACCGCGACTGGCGCAACGATATCGAGGGCTTCGGCGGCATCCTCGGCGGCCACCTGCCGGCCTACGCCAACCTGATCCAGAGTTATAGCCAGAAGTGACGCAGCTGGCCCGTCGGCGCATGCCGGCGGGCCGTGCACTTCCTACGCACTGCCCAGTGCCGTCACAGGTTGGGCTTGCCGCCGGCGGCTGTCGAGGTGACGTTCAGTCCGGCGATGAGGAAACCCGCTTCCTCATCGGCCCGCGGGCAGTGTTCGATGCCTCTGGGAACCACGAACATCTCACCGGGCAGCAGGTCGATCGTGGCTTCGCGCAGCTGGATGGTCAGGCAGCCGTAGCAGACGATGAACAGTTCGTCCTGATCCTCGTGCTTGTGCCAGCGGGTCTCGCCGACGCCCTTGGCCAGCTTGATCAGTTGCCCGTTGGCTTCGCCGACGATGCGCTGTGACCAGTGCTCGTCGATCCGGGCCAGTTCGTCCAGCAGGTTGACCTTGTGCATGGTGGTATCCCCTCACTTTATGCCGGCCGTTCTCAGGGCTGCCGGCACGAACTCGGCCTTGGCTGCCCGGAATCCGAAGGAGACGGGTTTGCCGGCGTTGTACAGCAGGCCCATCACCAGGTAGCGGTTGCTGTTGAAATCATAGATGGCCTCGGCGGCGTACCAGGGGGTGTCGGCGTAGTAGTACTGCACGTGGAAACCCTCGGCGAAACGCCACAGGGAGCCACGGCTGTCGTAGTGCTCGGCCAGGGCGATCTGCCAGGTGTCCTCGTCGATATAGAAGACCCGCTTGGCATAGACGTGGCGCTGACCTTCGCGCAGGGTGCCGACCACCTTCCAGACCCGGTGCTTCTCGTAGCGCAGCAGCTCCGGGTTGAGGTGGCCCTTATGGATCAGGCGTGCGGAGTCGAGATTCTGATCGGTCAGGCGATGGTTGTTGTAGGGAATGTAGAGCTCCTGCTTGCCCTCCAGCCGCCACTCGTAGCGGTCGGGCGAGCCCGAGTACATGTCGACGTTGTCCGAGGTGCGCAACCCGTCCGCCGCCGTGCCGGGGCCGTCATAGGCGACCTGGGGGGCGCGGCGCACGCGGCGCTGGCCGGCGTTGTAGAGCCAGGCCAGACGCGGCTGTTGGTACTGGTCGACGGTCTCGTGGACCAGCAGCATGTTGCCGGCCAGGCGGGCCGGAGCCACGACTTCCTGCTTGGCGTAGATCATCACGTTGGCGTCGAGCTCTGGGTCGAAACCGTTGAGGTTTTCCGGCCATACTGCGCGCTCTTCGATCTGCACTTCGTTGAACGAGCCGCTGGCCTGGGTCACAACCTGAGTCTGCGACCTGAAAAGGCTGCCACCGCGGTAGCGCATGAAGTGGTTCCACAGCACCTCCAGGCCGTTCTTCGGGGCGGGGAAGGGGTAGTAGCCCCGGTAGCCGGTCACGCCATTGCCATCGGGCGTCAGGCGGGCGCTTTCGCGGTTGCGGCTGGCGGCCTGGTACACGGCCTCGGGGACGGCGGCGGTACGGCGCGTCTGGTAGACGTTCAGACGGTAGCCATCCGGATTGCGCCGCAGCTGTTCGATCTGGCCGGGGCTGAGGTGCTCTTGATACTGCTGGTAGTTGCTGTGATCGATGGTGAATGCGATGGGATCACCGGCAAAGGGGTCGACGAAGCCGCTGGCGATGTCGGCGGCCGCCAGGGGCTTGCGGTAGCCGCCCTGCCAGGCGGGGATGGAGCCGTCGGCGCTGCCAGCCAGCTCGGCGCCCAGCGGCGTGGTTGGGGAAGCCTGGGCGGCGGGATGCAGGGCGAGGCCGAGTACGAGGAGCAGAGGCAGTCGGGTCATGATCATTGTGCCTCGGCGGCCAGTTGCAGGCGGGCATGGGTGGTTTCCAGCTGGTGTTGCGCACCTTCGGCGCCCAGCGTCCGGGCCTGGAGGAACCAGCTGTGGGCGTATTCGAGGGCGGGCAGGCCGTCGGGGCCGCTGGTGGCGGCGGCGAGGTGGCACTTGCCGATCTCCAGCGCCAGGGTCGCGGTGACGCTGCCCGACTCCAGTTCGTTGGTGATGCACGGGCTTTCCGACTGGGCCAGGACCGCGCTGCTGGCGATGAGCAGGCCGACGATGAGGAGCTGCTTGAGCATGATGGGGATACCTCGAATCAAGGGTTGAGGTGTGGTTCTATGATGGAACCATGCGAGATTGAAATTAGGTTCTATAATGAAACCTGTCAAGCGCTTTGCGCCGGGTTTCTTTCGTGGCGATCTGGAGGTTTACAGAGTGGAAAGGCTCACGTTCGAGGATCGGAATTGCTCCATCGCGCGTTCGCTGGATGTGCTGGGCGACTGGTGGAACGTGCTGATCGTGCTGGAGTGCATGTGGGGCTCCAGCAAGTTCGACGAGTTTCAGCGTAACCAGGGGATCTCCAAGGGCATCCTGTCCAAGCGCCTGAAGCTGCTGCAGGAGCACGGCATCCTCAGCAAGCGCGTGGTCGGTGGTGGCACGGAATACAAGCTGACCGAGAAGGGACTGTCGCTGCACGTGATAGTGGTGGCCATCCTGCAGTGGGGCGACCGCTGGAATCCCCTGCCCGAGGGGGCGCCCGTGGTGGCGGTCAACCGCAGCAGCGGCGCTCCGGTGGCACCGCTGCAACTGTTCGACATCGAGGGGCGGCCGGTGGGTATCCGCGACCTCGGGTTGCTGCCTGGCCCCGGCGCCAACGCTAATACCCGCCGCCGCCTGGAGGAGCTGGCACAGCGACAGCTGGCGCGGGCGAGCTGAGCCTGGCCGCGCTGCTGGTTTCCTTGATCTAGGTCCGATGCGCTGCCGTCGAGCAGTCTTCCAGGACGGCGACCTCGTCGACGGCGCGCTTGGCGGGCCGCAGGAGATGGGGGCGAGCTGCGGCTTGCGCAGATCGTGCAGCCCACTCGTCGTGGGTAAGAACAGGGTGCTGCTGATGGCGCGGAAACCGCCGAGGTCGGCGCCAACCTGCGGCCCGGGTCAATCTGGTCAGGCATGATCCAGAGCCGTTGCCCTCTTTCCCCCGACCCTCTGCCCCGTTCAGGGCGGAGGTTTCTGGATGTCATTCGCATAGCTGAAGGCTATGCATAACATAATAAATATACATTTGATAAATGCGAGGTGCAGGCTGATTCTTGGGGCGCGGCGGTGACCAGCTGGTCATCCAGTGCGCGGTGAGACTGGCGGCGGGTGATGGCCGTTTCACCGCGAACCACGACTCCAGAGGACAACAAGATGAATAAGACTCTCCGCTCCCTTCTGCTCTGCGCCGGCCTCGGCCTGCTGCCCTTCGCGGCCGCCCAGGCGGGCGAGGGCAAGACCCTGCGCCTGGCCACCGAAGGCGCCTACCCGCCGTTCAACTACTACACCGCCGACGGCAAGCTGGCCGGCTTCGATATCGAGATCGGCCAGGCCCTGTGCCAGCGCATGCAGGTCGAGTGCAGCCTGGTGGCCCAGGACTGGGACGGCATCATTCCGGCACTGCTGGGGCGCAAGTACGACGTGGTGATCGCCTCGATGTTCATCACCGAGGAGCGCCGGCAGAAGGTGGCCTTCAGCGACCCCTACCAGAAGTCGGCGATGACCTTCGTGGTGGCCAAGGACTCCGACCTCACCGACTTCAGCCCCGCCGCCTTGGCCGGCAAGACCATCGGCGCCCAGGGCGCCACCACCCAGGCCGACTACCTGATGGCCATGTTCCCGGACTCCGACGTGCGCCTGTACCCGACCCAGGACGCGGTGAACCTGGACCTGGCCTCCGGGCGCCTGGACGCCCAGGTCGGCGACATGATCCCGATGCTCGACTGGACCCTGAAATCCGAGGACGGCAGTTGCTGCCGCCTGGCCGGCGCGCCGATCAGCGACCCGAAATACGTCGGCGAGGGCGTCGGCATGGCCCTGCGCAAGGAGGACGAGGCGCTGCGCCAGCAGCTCAACGAGGCGCTGGCCGCGATCATCGCCGACGGCACCTACCAGGCCATCAACGACAAGTACTTCTCGGTCAACCTGCTGACCCTGGAACGCTGACGCCGCGCGCGAAAGAGGATTGGTTATGGACTGGCTCACCTACCTGAGCTTCGGCGACGCCGGCTGGGGCGATGAATTGCTCCAGGGCCTGGGGGTGACCCTGGCCCTGGCCCTGGCCACCCTGCCGCTGGGCCTGCTGCTGGGCCTGGCGGTGGCGGCCCTGGCGCTGTTCGGCGGGCGCGCGGCGCGCAGCCTGGCGCTGGCCTTCAGCACCACGCTGCGCGGCCTGCCCGAGCTGCTCACCCTGTTCATCATCTACCACGGCGTGGGCATGGGGCTGAATGCCTTGCTGCACTGGCACGATCCGGCGGCCGGCCATCTCGAGCTGAGCCCCTTCGTCGCCGGGGTGCTGGCCCTGGCGCTGGTCTTCGCCGCCTATTCCAGCGAGGTCTGGCGCGGCGCCTGGCAGGCTCTGGATGGCGGCCAGCGCGAGGCAGGCGAGGCCATGGGCCTGCGCCGCCTGACCATCTTCCGCGTGATCGAGCTGCCGCAGCTGCTGCGCCTGGCCCTGCCGGGCCTGGGCAACCTGTGGATCAACCTGCTCAAGGACACCGCCCTAGTCTCGGTGATCGCCCTGAGCGATCTTATGCGCATGGCCAATATCGCCGTGGGAGCGACCAAGAAGCCCTTTCTGTTCTTCCTCGTGGTGTGCCTGGCCTACTGGCTGGTGTGCCTGCTCTGCGAATACCTGCTGGGCCGTATGGAGCGTCGCGCCAATCGCGGCCAGCGCATGGGAGGGGCCGCGGCATGATGGATATCCTTACGCGTTTCTCCGCCCAGCTGCTCTCCGGCGCCGGCCTGACCCTGCAGCTCACCGCCATCGCCGCGCTGCTGGCCTGTGCCCTGGCGCTGCCCCTGGCGATCGCCCGCTGCAGCGACTGTGCGCTGCTGCGCTGGTCGATCCGCCTGTTCGTCTCGTTCTTCCGTGGCACGCCGCTGCTGGCCCAGCTGTTTCTGGTGTACTACGGCTCGGGGCAGTTCCGCGCCGAGCTCAATCAGCTGGGGCTTTGGTGGTTCTTCCGCGACCCCTACTACTGCGCGCTGCTGACCTTCGTGCTGAATTCCACCGCCTACCAGGTGGAGATCCTCCGCGGCGGCCTGCGTGCGGTGCCCCACGGCCAGGTCGAGGCCGCCGTGGCCATGGGCCTGTCGCGCTTCGACCGGTACCGCAAGGTGATCCTGCCCAATGCCTACCGCATCGCCTTTCCGGCCCTGGGCAACGAGATCATCCTGCTGCTCAAGGGCAGCGCGGTGGTCAGCGTGATCACCCTGTTCGACGTGATGGGCCAGACCCGGCGCATCTTCTCGCAGACCTTCGACCTGTCGGTGTACCTCTGGGCCGCCGTGCTCTACCTGCTGATGACCAGCGCCTTCGTCTGGTTCTGGCGTTGCCTGGAGCGCTACCTGACCCGTCACCAGCGCCTGCGCCAGGCGCCCGCCACCCTCACTGCGCCCGCCGCCAAGCGGGTATCCGCCGGAGTGTCCCCATGAGCAACGCCGCCTTGCAGGTGCAGGACCTGTACAAGACCTTCGCCGGTATCGAGGTGCTCAAGGGCGTCTCGCTGACCGCCCAGAAGCACGATGTGATCAGCATCATCGGCTCCAGCGGCTCGGGCAAGAGCACCCTGCTGCGCTGCCTGAATCTCCTGGAGTTCCCCGACAGCGGGCGCCTGCGGGTACAGGGTGAGGAGCTGGAACTGACCCCCAATCGCCATGGTGGCCGTTCGCGGCGCTGCCAGCGGCAGATCGAGCGGGTGCGCTCGCGTCTGGCCATGGTCTTCCAGTCGTTCAACCTGTGGTCGCACATGACCGTGCTGGAGAACGTGATGCTCGGCCCCTGCCTGGTGCTGGGGCGCAACCGCACCGATGTGGAGGCCCAGGCCCGCAAGCTGCTGGCCCGGGTCGGCATGCTGGAGAAATGCCAGATGTACCCCGACTGCCTGTCCGGCGGGCAGAAGCAGCGGGTGGCCATCGCCCGCGCCCTGGCCATGGACCCGGAGGTGATGCTGTTCGACGAGCCCACGTCGGCCCTGGACCCGGAGCTGGTGGGCGAGGTGCTCAAGGTCATCCGCGAGCTGGCCGAGGAGGGCCGCACCATGATCATGGTCACCCACGAGATGCGCTTCGCCCGCGAGGTGTCGACCCAGGTGGTGTATCTGCACCAGGGCCGCATCGAGGAGCAGGGCAGCCCCGAGCAGCTGTTCAGCGCCCCGCAGTCGGACAACCTGCGGCGCCTGTTGGCGACCCAATAAGCCGGCGAAGCCGGCTATCCGGTGCGCCGCAGGGCGCCCCGAAGAAACTTTTTCTACTGCCTTGTATGAGTGAGTGATCGCCATGACCGACGTCGTCTCCCTATATCCCTGGAAAAGACCGCAGCACCTCGACAGCGCCCACAACCGCCTGCTGATCGACGGGGTGGACGCCGTCGAGCTGGTCGAGCGCCATGGCTCGCCGCTGTTCGTCTACTCGGAAAGCCGGCTGCGGGAAAACGCCTGGGATATCCTGGGCAACTTCCGCCGGGTGCACGCCAACACCCGGGTCTGCTTCGCCAGCAAGGCCTGCGCCAACCTGGCGGTGCTCAAGGTCTTCAAGGACTGTGGCCTGGATCTGGAGGTCAACTCCGGCGGCGAGTTCTACAAGGCGCAGATCGCCGGCTTCGCCCCGGCGCAGATGGTGTTCAACGGCGTGGCCAAGCAGGTGCATGAACTGCGCGAGGTGATAGGCGCCGGGATCAAGGCGATCAATGTCGACTCGCTGTCGGAGCTGACGCGCATCCTCGCCGTGGCGACCGAGCTGGGCCGCCAGGCGCGGGTCAGCCTGCGCATCATCCCGGAGATCCAGGGCGGCGCCGCCGCTGGCTGGCAGACCGGCACCTCGGCGTCCAAGTTCGGCATGACCGCCGCCGAGCAGAGCCAGGCCATCGAACTGATCCTGGCCCAGCCCGAGGCGCTGAAACTGGTCGGGGTGCATGCCCATATCGGCACCCAGATCACCGATATCGCGGTGTACCAGGCCGAGGCGCAGTTTCTGATCGACTACGTGCGCCAGGTGGCCGAGCGCCTGCCCTATCCGCTGGAGCATCTGAACCTGGGCGGCGGCTTCCCGAAGAACTACAGCAGCGCCGAGGCCAACTTCGACAGCGTGGCGCCGCACTACCGCTCCAACTACCGCACCCAGGTGGACTTCGCCCAGCTCGCCGAGCAGCTGATCAAACCGGTGTCACAGGCCCTGGGTGAGCAGATCGAGCTGATCGTCGAGCCGGGGCGCAGCATGGTCAGCGACGCGGCCATCCTGCTCACCCGCATCGAGGCGCACAAGCAGCGCCAGGGCCGCCCGGTGTTCTACCTGGACGCCGGCTACAGCGTGCTGTTCGACCTGTACAACGGCTGGTACTTCCATATGCTCAACGCCTCCCGCGCGGAGGACCGCGACACCCACCTGTGCCGTATGGCCGGGCCGCTATGCGACAGCAGCGACACCTACTACGACATCGAGGGCGAGGGCGCGGTGGCCGACCTGATCGCCGAAGAACCCAAGCTGGCCGAGCACCGCGCGGTGTTGGAGCGGGTTCTGGTGCACCAGCCCAACCTGCGCGAACTGCCGGCGGCCACCGCCCTGGGCGACGTGATCGCCCTGCTCGATGTCGGCGCCTATGCCCTGGAGATGATGAGTCAGTACTGCGGTCGCCAGTCCGCCGCCGCGGTGCTGGTGGATCTGCAGCAGGGCAGCCGGCTGATCCGCCGCCGCGGCGAGTACCGTGACCTGCTGGCCCATGATCTGGATTGAGCGGTGCGCCGAGGGCGGTAGGGGGCACCGTGCGCACCAGCGTCGGTCGCGGATTGCCGGCGCACGCGGCGCACCCTGCGAGGTTCGATGGCCTTATGGCCTTGCGCCAGGGCGCCTGGGCGGTGCACTGTTGCCCCCGGAGTGGCCGGGATGACGGCCTGCCTGGGAGAACTCTCGATCATGCTGTCGCCCCGCGAGCGCCTGTTGCGCAACCTGGACTGGAACCTGCTGTACACCTTTCTGGTCATCGTCGAGGAAAGCAGCATCACCGGCGCCGCGCGCAAGCTGTCGCTCAGCCAGCCCAGCGTCAGCAATGCCCTCAAGCGCCTGGAAGAACACTTGGGCATGCGCCTGATCCAGCGCAAGAAGGGCATGTTCTCCCTGACCGAGCAGGGCTTGCGGGTCTACGAGTACATCTCCTCGGCCGGCAGCATCATCGGCAAGATGGCCGAGCAGTATGCTGGCGAGGCCGGCGCGGTGCTCGGCGAGCTGCACATCCAGGTGGCCAGCCACGTCAGCTGCCAGCCCTTCGACGACAGCCTGAGCGAGTTCCATCGCCTTTATCCCAACGTGCTGATCAGCCTCAGCTCCCAGCCCAGCGCCGACATAGTCGACGCGGTGGCGCGCGGCAGCCTGCACATCGGCATCAGCAACAAGAAGACCGCGCAGACCGGCCTGCACTTCGACCTGCTCGGCTACGAACAGATGGCCTTCTACTGCGGCCCGCGCCACCCGCTGTTCGGCCGCGAGGGGCTGACGGCGGCAGATATGCGCGGGCTGGCCTATGTCTCCTTCGAGAGCGACCAGCCCGGCGAGGGGCTCAGCGCGGTCAACTCGGTGCGCACCGAGCAGCAGTTCTGGGGGCGCCTGGTGGCGGTGTCGCCGAACGAGGAGGAGGTGCGCCGGCTGATCCTCGCCGGCCTCGGCTTCGGCGCGCTCACCGTGGAGGGGGCCAAGCCCTATGTGGCGCAGAAGCAGCTGTTCCAGTTGCCGCCCTACGACGTGCTGCCGGTCAACGAGGTGTACCTGGTCACCCCGGAGAACCAGCTGCTGACGGATGTGGAGCAGCTGTTCATCGGCCTGTTGCGCGAGGCCACGGTGGCCTCGGTGCGGGCGCGCTATTTCAGGTAGGGTGCGCCGCGCGCACCAATGCCTCGCAACGACCGGTGCGCACGGCGCACCCTACGGCCAACCTCAGGCGCAGCGCCGATAGGCGGATGCAGCACGAAGTTCAACGAAAAAAGCGAAGCCCCTGGGCTTCGCCTTTTCCGTCGTCGCCTCAGTGCCTGCGCGGCACCGGCTTGAGCAGCTCGTCCGGCGGCATCTCGCATTGGATCTTGCGGCCGATCAGTTCCTCGATCGGCGGCAGGGCGAAGGCGTCGTCCTCGCCGGCGAAGCTGATCGAGGTGCCGCTGCTGCCGGCGCGGCCGGTGCGGCCGATGCGGTGCACATAGTCGTCCGGGTCCTCCGGCAGGGTGAAGTTGATCACGTGGCTGATGGCGTCGACGTGGATGCCACGGCCGGCCACGTCGGTGGCCACCAGCACGCGGATATGACCGGCGCGGAAACCCTCGAGCACCTTGATGCGCTTGTGCTGCGGCACGTCGCCGGACATCTGCGCGGCGCTGACGCCGTCGCGGGTCAGGCGCTCCTCGATGCGGCGCACCTCGTCCTTGCGGTTGGCGAAGACCATCACCCGGTCCCAGGCGTTCTGCGTCACCAGGTTGTAGAGCAGCTTGTACTTGTCGCTCGAGGCGACGGCGTAGACGTGCTGCTCGACGGTATCGCTGGCGACGTTCTCCGGCTCGATCTCGACGATGGCCGGGTTGACCGTCCACTGCTTGGCCAGGTTCATCACGTCTTCGGTGAAGGTAGCGGAGAACAGCAGGGTCTGGCGCTCGCCCTTCATCGGCGTCTGGCGGATGATCTGGCGCACCTGCGGGATGAAGCCCATGTCGAGCATGCGGTCGGCTTCGTCGAGGACCATCACCTCGACCATGTCCAGGTGCACCTCGCCGCGCTGGTTGAAGTCCAGCAGGCGGCCCGGGGTGGCGACGAGGATGTCGCAGAAGCGCGATTCGAGCTGCTTGAGCTGCTTGTCGAAGTCCATGCCGCCGACGAACTGCATGACGTTGAGGCCGGTGTATTTGGTCAGGGCTGCCGCGTCCTTGGCGATCTGCACCACCAGTTCGCGGGTCGGTGCGATGATCAGCGCGCGCGGCTCGCCCATGTAGCGTTCCTTCGGCGGCGGGGTCTGCAGCAGCTGGGTGATGATCGAGATCAGGAAGGCCGCGGTCTTGCCGGTGCCGGTCTGGGCGCGGCCGATGGCGTCCTGGCCCTTGAGGGTGTAGCCCAGCACGCCGGCCTGGATCGGCGTGCAGTAGGGGAAACCCAGATCATGAATGGCATGCATCAGCTCGGGGGCGAGCCTGAAGTCGTGGAAGCGGGTCTTGCCCTCCATCGGCTCGACCACGAAGTCTTCCAGCTTCCAGGTGTCCACCGGCTTGGCCGGGCGCTCGCGGCGCGGCTTGTCGCTCTTGGCCGGACGGGCGGGACGTTCCTCGCTGGTCGCCGCACTGGCGGCAGCGGCCTCCGGCTGGCGCGCAGGCTTGGGCTTGCGACTGGTTTTTTCCTGATCGCCGGCCTGGGGCTGGGCGGGCGCTACGGGCGCGGTGGCCGGTTGGGGCAGGTCGCCTTCGGCCTTGCCGAACATTTTCTTGAGTGCTTTGAGCACGGGCTTCTCATCGATTGGTTAAGGAGTGAACGCCCGCCAGTGTAATGCAAGACGCGGGCGTGGCGAAGTGCTTCGCGGGCTCCCTGTCAAGAGGCGCGTGGCCTATCGCTCATTCGCGTGGCAGGCTGGCCAGCAGCAGGCGCTGGACATTGCCGCCCATGATCGCGGCGATCTCCTCGGCGGAGAAGCCGGCGCCCTGCAGGCCTTCGGTGAGCTGGGCCAGGCCGGTGACGTCGAACGGCGTGTGCACGGTGCCGTTGAAGTCCGAGCCCAGGGCCACATGCTCGACGCCGACCAGATCGACGCTGTAGCGGATGGCTTTGACTATGGCCGCCACCGAGGTGTCGCACACCGCGGTGCTCCAGTAACCGATGCCGATCACCCCGCCGCTGGCGGCGATGGCCTTCATATGTCTGTCGCTGAGGTTGCGCGTGCCGGGGCAGGTGCCTTCGACGCCGGTGTGCGACACCAGCACCGGGCGCGTGGCCATGGCCAGCACGTCGTCGATCAGCGCCCGCGAGGCGTGGGCCAGGTCCACCAGCATGGATTTCTCTTCCAGACGGGCGATCACCTGGCGGCCCAGCGGGGTCAGTCCGCCCTTGTCCAGGCCGTGGGCCGAACCGCCCACCTCGTTGTCGAAGAAGTGGGTCAGGCCGGCGATGCGAAAACCGGCGTCGTACAGCGCATCGACGTTCTCCAGCCGGCCCTCGATGGGTTGCAGGCCCTCGGTGGCGAGCAGGGCGGCGAGCCGCTGCGGGTCTTGGTTCCAGGCCTGGATAAAGGCCTGCAGCTCGCCCCGGTTGCGGATCAGCACCAGGCGCCCGTCGCTGCCGGCGGCGGCCTCGCGCAGCTTGCCGGCCTGGTACAGCGCGCGCTGCAGCAGGCTGTTCCAGGTCGCGCGCGGCCAGCGCTGGGCCATGGCCAGCAGGGTGATGTTATCGCTGTCGGCCGCGTTGCGCTCCATGTTCAGTCCGCGTGGAGTCTTGGTCACGGTGGAGAACACCTGCAGGCCGAGACGCCCTTCGAGCATGCGCGGCAGGTCGGAGTGGCCATAGTCGTAACGCTTGAGCAGGTCGCGTTCCCAGAGCAGGGCGTCGTCGTGCAGGTCGGCGACGAACAGCCCCCGGTGCAGTCGCTGCGCGCTGGCGCTGGCCGGATAGGGCGGCGGCGAGGCGACGCTGTTCAGCTGCGCATCGAGCACCTGGGGCAGGCCGAAGAAGGCGAGGGCGGAAAGCGGAGCGAGCAGGAGCAGGGCGATCAGCAGTTTGCGCATAAAGGGTGGCCATCCAGGCGTGTTGTTATGTGCGGCACCCTACCCCAGGGTGCGCGGTGCGCACCAGGCCTGACCGCCTGGCCTGCAGACGGGCCGGGAAAACCTGGGGCGGCAATCTCCTCATGGCATCCGGTTTGGCCGGCTCCTGCGACAGGGTCTGGCTAGCCGTAGAGGCAGTTGCGGCCCTGCTGCTTGGCCTGGTACAGCGCGGCGTCGGCGCGGGCGATCAGGCTTTGCAGGCTGTCCTGGTGGCGCATCTGTGCGAGGCCGAGGGAGATGGTCACCCCCGGCAGCACGCCGACCGGCGAGTAGAAGGCGCCGATCTGCTCCAGGCTGCGGCGCAACCGCTCGCCGATACCGCGCGCCTCCTGGTCGGCGATCTCCGGCAGGAGGACGACGAATTCCTCGCCGCCGAAACGCACCAGGCTGTCCTTCGGCCGCAGCTGATTGCGCAGGGTATGGGCGACCAGGCACAGCGCATAGTCGCCGGCCAGGTGGCCGTGCTGGTCGTTGTAGGCCTTGAAGTGATCGACGTCCAGCATCAGCAGCGACAGCGGCTGCTCATTGAAGGCGCAGCGCGTGCTCTCGCGCTCGAACACGTGCTCCAGCCAGCGGCGGTTGAAACTGCCGGTGAGGGTGTCAACATTGGCGTTCTGTTCGCTGTCGAGGATCAGCCTGTTGCCCTGGCGGACCCGGGCGCAGAGCAGTTCCAGCAGGTTCTGCATCAGCTGCGGGGATTGCCGGAACAGCGCGATCAGCGACTCGCGATGCAGGCGCAGCACGGTGGAGGGCCGTTCGGCGACCACGTAGGCACTGGGATGCTCGTTGTCGATGAAGCTGATTTCGCCGGCGCAATCGCCGACTTCCAGGGTGCTGACCGGCTGGTTGTCCAGCGAGCCGAGGTACACGCGCAGCCGGCCCGCGATCAGCAGGTAGAGGTGCTGGTTGCGGTTGAAGGGGGAGAGCAGGACTTCGCCGGCCTCCAGTTCGCAGGCGCGGAATTCCTGCAGCAACTGGACGAGGCTGCTGGTGGCGACCTTGTGGAACAGCCGCAGTTTGCCGAGTTGCTGCAGGTCTGCCTGCCAGTGCGCCAGCTTCATTGCAGCTTGGCCGGCGCTGGCGGGGCATCGAGGCCGGATGGCATCGCAAACACTCCTTGTCGTTTTCGCGAACAGCGCCTCGACATTATTCCCGGGGCGTGCGCCTGGCAATGCTCGGCCAAAGTTCGGCCGACCGGCGGTTATGGGCGAGGGCCAAGCTGTCGAACGGCGCGCATCCGTGCGCGGTATCTTCAGTCAGGCGCATGGATATGGTGGCCGACGGCGAAGCCGGCCAGGCGCTGGGCCACGGCATCGGCCAGCGCAGCGTCGCGGCGCGGCAGGTGGACGTGGGCGAGTTGACCCGCCCGGTCGTCGCCGAGCACCTCGACGCGAATCGCCGCATCCAGTTCGGCCAGCGCCGCCTGGTAGGCGCGGGCGATGGCGTCGAAGCGCAGCGCCGGCTTGAACGTCTTGCCCACCGCGGTCACCGGGATGGCGTCGATGATCCAGGCGTCCTTGGGCACCGCGGCGCGCTCGGGTATATGCGACGCGGCGTGCGCCAGCAGCTCGGCCTCGCTGGCCTTCGCGCCGGGCTTGAGCTGGACGTAGACCACCGGCAATTCGCCGGCCTTCTCGTCGGGCTTGCCGACTGCGGAGGCCAGGGCCACGGCCGGGTGCTTGTGCAGCGCCTCCTCGATCAGCTGCGGGTCGATGTTGTGGCCGCCGCGGATGATCAGGTCCTTGCTGCGGCCGGTCAGCCAGATATAGCCCTCGCCATCCATGCGACCCAGGTCGCCGGTGTTGAACCAGTCACCGTCGACCCAGATGCCGGCGTTCTTGCTCGTTTGCAGGTAGCCCTTGAATACCGTGGCGCCGCGGATGCACAGGTTGCCTATCTCATCCGGTGCGGCATCCCGCAGGTACCGTCCCTGTTCGTCGAGCAGCTTGATGCTCACTTCGCAGTAGGGCATGCGCAGGCCGATGGAGCCGGGGCGGCGCTCGCCGGCCGGCGGGTTGGCGCAGCTGCCGCAAGTGCCCTCGGTGAGGCCGTAGCCTTCGATCAGGGTGAGGCCGGTCTTGGCCTCGAACTGGCGGATCAGCTCCACCGGCATGGGCGCGGCGCCGCACAGGGCGTATTTCAGCGAGCTCAGGTCATGGCCCGCGCTGGGCACCTGCAGCAGGCCAGCGTAGATGGTCGGCACGCCGCTGAAGAAGCTGACCCGGTGGCGCTCGATGATCTTCCAGAAATTGCCGATCAGCTTGGGGTTGCGGTAACCCTGCGGGGTGGCCAGCAGCACCTCGGCGCCACCGGCGAAGGCAGTCAGGCCGGTGACGATCACGCCGTTGACGTGAAACAGCGGCAGGCCGCACAGGGTCACGTCGCCGGGGCCGAAGCGGGTCACCAGGTTCATGCTGTAGGCCATCGCCACCTCGTTGCCATGGCTGTGCGGCGCCAGCTTGGGCGTGCCGGTGGTGCCGCCGGTATGGAAGTAGCTGGCGATGTCGTTCGACTGGATGACGCGCCCGCTTTCCAGGTGGTCGCCCGGGCAGGCGGCGATGCTCTCGTCGAAGTCCAGCACACCGTCCGGCAGCGGCCCGCGCTGGGCCCTGAGCGCGCTGCGCTGGGGCTCGGGCAGCAGGTTGGCCAGGTCCACGCAGAGCACCGCCTTGAGGCCCGGCAGGCGGCCGCGCAGGGCCTCGACCTTGCTCCACAGGTCGGTGCCGGGAAAGGGCGCCAGGGTCACCAGCAGTTCGGAGTCGGAGGCGTGGATCAGCTCGGCGATATGTTCGGGCTCGAGCAGCGGATTGATCGCGTTGACGATCCCGGCCGCTTCGCCACCCCAGATGGTGAAGTGGGTCTGCGGCAGGTTGGGCAAGAGAAAGGACACCGCCTTGCCCGGGCGCAGGCCCAGGCGGTGGAAGGCGTTGGCGGTCTGGGTGATCTTGCCCAGCAGCTCGGCATAGCTCAGGCGCAGCGGCTGTTCCTCACCGTCGCCCTGGAGGATGAAGGACAGCGCCGGCGCGTCCGGCTGGGCGGCCGCGCTGCGACGGATCAGCTCGTAGCTGCTGGGCGGCAGATCACGTTCGGCCAGCGGCGTGCTCTCGATCTGCTCGATGTCCTGCAGGGTGCGAATCAGGGGCGCTGTCGTCATGCGTGTAGCTCTCCGTTAGGTCAGAGGGTATCTGCAGCTTGTTTGGCGTGAAGCCGGGCCATCGAATCGCGGTGACGCCGAGAACCGTTGGTGCGCACGGCGCACCCTACCGATCAGTCGGCGAACCGTTGGCTCAACCAGGCGGCGATATCGCGAATCTCCTCCGGCAGCACTTCGTGGGCCATCGGGTAGTCGCGCCATTGCACCGGCACCCCGCAGGCGTGCAGGCGCTCGAATGCGGCGCGACCCATGGCGGGCGTCACCACGTCGTCGAATCTGCCATGCAAACAGAGCACCGGCAGTTGTCTTTTTGTATCCGTCAGCCGCATGTCGTCGCCGAAGGTCGGGGCATAGGTCGACAGCGCCAGCACCCCGCCGAGCGCCTCGGCATGGCGCAGGAAGGCGGTATGCAGCACCACCGCGCCGCCCTGGGAGAAGCCGGCCAGGACGATGCGATTCGGTGCGATGCCGCTTTCGCGCTCGGCCTCGATCAGCGCGATGACCTGCTGCGCCGATTCCTCCAGCTGGTCGCGGTCGATCGCGCGCGCCGGGCTCATGGCGAGAATGTCGTACCAGCTCGGCATGCTCCAGCCGCCATTGATGGTCACCGGCCGGGTCGGCGCCTGCGGCAGGACGAAGCGGGTGGTGGGCAGGTTTTCCTGCAGGGCTTCGGCGACCGGGAGGAAATCGTAGCGGTCGGCGCCCAGGCCGTGCAGCCAGATTACGCTGGCATCGGCGGCTTGCGGGGGGTGCAGGATCATGGGTGCGGTCATTGGTAGCTCCAGTGTGGTGCGCCCGCTTCGAATTGGGGCGGCACCCTTTTCGAGGCTTGGCTAATCTGTGAATAACTTGTCGCACGGGCGCAACTTTTGCTCTTGACCCTTCCGTATCCTGCATTTTGCATGATGCTGGTACGGGCCTTGCTATGGCTGACCCCAACTGACGACGCGTGCGGCAACGGTAACACTGTGCCATCGCCGCATGCTCAACAGGCAGGAATCTGCTGCTAGGGTTCCTTATCAATTCGCCGGTGTGAATCTTTGCCCCGGCGGGTGACGATCCGTCTCTGGCCCGTTCGACCAATGGGCAGGGCGAGGGCAGTTGGCCAGCAGAGGGTAATGCCGACTAGACTCACGCCTGAGGTCCGATCTTCCCGTCGATACCGTTGCTGCCAGCGGATCGCGTGCCTCATAAGGGTGGGGAAGCAGGACCGAGACTCCAACACAACAAGAGCAACTGGAGGTTTTGATGAAGATGGTGAAATCCACCCTGGCCGTGCTGACCACCGCGGCTGTACTCGGTGTCAGCGGCTTCGCACAGGCGGGCGCCACCCTGGATGCGGTGCAGAAGAAGGGCTTCGTGCAGTGCGGGATCAGCGATGGTCTGCCGGGCTTCTCCTACGCCGACGAGAAAGGCAATTACCTGGGGCTGGACGTCGACGTCTGCCGCGCCGTAGCGGCTGCGGTGTTCGGCGATGCAAGCAAGGTCAAGTACAGTCCGCTGACCGCCAAGGAGCGCTTCACCGCGCTGCAGTCCGGCGAGGTCGACATCCTCTCGCGCAACACTACCTGGACCAGCTCGCGCGATGCGGCCCTGGGCCTGAACTTCACCGGCGTGACCTACTACGATGGCCAGGGCTTCCTGGTGAACAAGAAGCTGGGCGTTTCCAGCGCCAAGGAACTGGACGGCGCCACCGTGTGCATCCAGGCCGGTACCACCACCGAACTGAACCTCTCCGACTACTTCCGTGCCAACGGCATGAAGTACACCCCCATTACCTACGATACCTCCGACGAGAGCGCCAAGTCGGTGGAAGCCGGCCGTTGCGACGTGCTGACCTCCGACCAGTCGCAGCTGTACGCGCAGCGCATCAAGCTGGCCAGCCCGGACGACTACGTGGTGCTGCCGGAAGTCATCTCCAAGGAACCGCTGGGGCCGTCCGTGCGCCAGGGTGACGAGGAGTGGTTCGACATCGTGCGCTGGAGCCTGTTCGCCATGCTCAACGCCGAGGAACTGGGCGTGACTTCGGCCAACGTCGAAGAAATGGCCAAGACCACCAAGAACCCGGACGTCGCTCGTCTGCTCGGCGCCGAAGGTGAGTTCGGCAAGGATCTGAAGCTGCCGAAGGACTGGGCGGTGCAGATCGTCAAGCAAGTGGGTAACTACGGCGAAGCCTTCGACCGCAACGTCGGTGCCGGCAGCGAGCTGAAGATCGAGCGTGGTCTCAATGCCCTGTGGAACAAAGGTGGTCTGCAATACGCACCGCCGGTGCGTTGATCGTCTGTACCGGCGCGCCAGCGAGGCGCGCCGGTCGTTCCTGATTACGTGAAACCCATACCCGTGCCTGCTCGGGTATGGGGTTTCCAAGAGGGCCGTTATGCAAACTACTGCTAATGCCCCGCGCCCGCGAGGATCGTTACTCACCGATCCGCAGGTGCGCGCGTGGCTATTCCAGATCGTCGCCGTGGTCGCCGTCGTGGCGCTCGGCTGGTTCCTGTTCCAGAACACCCAGGCCAACCTCGAGAAGCGCGGGATCATCTCCGGCTTCACCTTCCTGGGTAACAGTGCCGGATTCGGCATCGCCCAACACCTGATCGATTATTCCGAGAGCGACACCTACGGACGGGTGTTCCTCATCGGCCTGCTCAACACCCTGCTGGTATCGGTCATCGGTATCGTGCTGGCCACGCTCCTCGGTTTCATCCTGGGGGTCGCGCGGCTGTCGCCGAACTGGCTTATCAGCAAGCTGGCCACCGTCTACATCGAGATCTTCCGCAACATTCCGCCGCTGCTGCAGATTCTCTTCTGGTACTTCGCGGTATTCCTCGCCCTGCCCGGGCCGCGACAGAGCCTGGGAATCGGCGACACCTTCTTCCTCAACAGCCGCGGCCTGTACCTGCCGGCGCCGAGCCCGTCGGAGAGCTTCTGGCCCTTCGTCCTGGTGCTGCTGGCGACCATCGCCGCCATCGTCGTGCTCGGCCGCTGGGCCAAGGCGCGGCGCGAGGCGACCGGCAAGGTGTTCCACGCCTTCTGGGCCTCGCTGGCGATGATCATCGTGATCCCCGGGCTGGCCGTGGCGATCGGCGGCAATCCGTTGCAGTGGAGCGTGCCCGCGCTCACCGGATTCAACTTCCGCGGCGGCTGGGTGATGATCCCCGAGCTGATGGCCCTGACCCTGGCGCTGACCATCTACACCGCGGCCTTCATCGCCGAGAACGTGCGCTCCGGGATCATGGCGGTCAGCCATGGCCAGACCGAGGCGGCGCGCTCGCTGGGCCTGCGTCCCGCGATCACCCTGCGCCTGGTGATCATCCCGCAGGCCCTGCGTGTGATCATCCCGCCGCTGACCAGCCAATACCTCAACCTGGCGAAGAACTCCTCGCTGGCGGCGGGCATCGGCTATCCGGACATGGTCTCGCTGTTCGCCGGTACGGTGCTCAACCAGACCGGCCAGGCCATCGAGGTGATCGCCATCACCATGAGCGTGTACCTGGCGATCAGCATCAGCATTTCCCTGCTGATGAACTGGTACAACAAGCGCATTGCGCTGATCGAGCGGTAAGGAGCGGCGTATGCAAAACCATGTATTCAAACCCGACCTGCCGCCTCCGCTGCTGAGTGTGGGCGTGCTCGGCTGGCTCAAGGCCAACCTGTTCTCCAACTGGTTCAACACCCTGCTGACCCTGTTCGCCGTCTATCTGATCTGGCTGATCGTGCCGCCGCTGGTGCAATGGGCCTTCATCGATGCCAGCTGGACCGGGACCACCCGTGCCGACTGCACCGGCGAGGGCGCCTGCTGGGTTTTCATCCAGCAGCGTTTCGGCCAGTTCATGTACGGTTTCTACCCGAGCGAGCTGCGTTGGCGGGTCGATACCACCCTGTGGCTGGCGATCATCGGCGCGGCACCGCTGTTCGTGCCGCAGATGCCGCGCAAGGCGTTCTACGGCCTGGCCTTCCTGGTGATCTACCCGATCATCGCCTGGTGCCTGCTGCACGGCGGCGTGCTCGGCCTCAGCGTGGTCTCCACCAGCCAGTGGGGCGGCCTGATGCTGACCCTGGTGATCGCCGCGGTCGGCATCAGCGGTGCGCTGCCGCTGGGCATCCTGCTGGCGCTGGGGCGGCGTTCGGACCTGCCGGCGATCAAGGTCATCTGCGTCACCTTCATCGAGTTCTGGCGCGGCGTGCCGCTGATCACCGTGCTGTTCATGTCCTCGGTGATGCTGCCGCTGTTCCTGCCCGAAGGCATGCATTTCGACAAGCTGATGCGCGCGCTGATCGGGGTGATCCTGTTCCAGTCCGCCTACATCGCCGAGGTGGTGCGCGGTGGCCTGCAGGCCATTCCCAAGGGCCAGTACGAGGCGGCCGCGGCCATGGGCCTGGGCTACTGGCGGATGATGGGCCTGGTGATCCTGCCGCAGGCGCTGAAGCTGGTGATCCCCGGCATCGTCAATACCTTCATCGCGCTGTTCAAGGACACCAGCCTGGTGATCATCATCGGCCTGTTCGACCTGCTCAACAGCATCAAGCAGGCGACCACCGACCCGGCCTGGCTGGGGATGGCCACCGAGGGCTACGTGTTCGCCGCGCTGATTTTCTGGGTTTTCTGTTTCGGCATGTCCCGCTACTCCCTGCATCTGGAGAGGAAGCTGGATACCGGCCACAAGCGTTAGGAGTGAGTCATGAGTGAAGCAGCCAAAAATTCGTCCAGCGCCGAGCCGATGATCCTCATGCAAGGCGTGCACAAGTGGTACGGCCAGTTCCACGTGCTCAAGGACATCAACCTCAGCGTCCAGCAGGGCGAGCGCATCGTCCTGTGCGGGCCGTCCGGCTCGGGCAAGTCCACCACCATCCGTTGCCTCAACCGCCTGGAAGAACATCAGCAGGGACGCATCGTCGTCGACGGTACCGAACTGACCAGCGACCTCAAGCACATCGAGGCGATCCGCCGCGAAGTGGGCATGGTGTTCCAGCACTTCAACCTGTTCCCGCACCTGACCGTGCTGCAGAACTGCACCCTGGCGCCGATGTGGGTACGCAAGATGCCCAAGCGCCAGGCCGAGGAGATCGCCATGCACTTTCTCGAGCGCGTGCGTATCCCCGAGCAGGCCGGCAAGTACCCGGGGCAGCTCTCCGGTGGTCAGCAGCAGCGCGTGGCGATCGCCCGCGCGCTGTGCATGAAGCCGAAGATCATGCTGTTCGACGAGCCGACCTCGGCACTCGACCCGGAGATGGTCAAGGAGGTGCTCGACACCATGATCGGCCTGGCCGAGGACGGCATGACCATGCTCTGCGTGACCCACGAGATGGGCTTCGCCCGCACCGTGGCGAACCGGGTGATCTTCATGGACAAGGGCGAGATCGTCGAACAGGCCGAGCCCAACACCTTCTTCACCAACCCGCAGAACGAGCGCACCAAGCTGTTCCTCAGCCAGATCCTGCACTGAGGCCGGTCCGTCACGAAAAAGGGAGCCTTCGGCTCCCTTTTTCGTGCGCCCTCGGATGGGCCTTATGGACGAGGGTGCGCCGTGCGCACCGCGAACTCATAGTCCTCTCAGATGCCCAGCGCCCCCCCAGGTTGGTGCGCACAGTGTTCAGCCGGGGGACATAGGTAACGGGTGTCGGGAGACATAGGTAACGCATTTAGGCTTACGGCGTTCATCGAATCGGGAGATCGAGTGATGCCGTGGCCGGAGCGCAGCACTATGTCGATAAAACGTGAGTTTGTTCTGCTGGCGGGGCAGCCCGAAAGTAATGTGCGGGAGCTTTGTCGGCGCTATGGCATCAGTCCCAGGACGGGGTACAAATGGCTGGCTCGGTACCGTGAGCACGGCGATGCCGGTTTGCAGGATCGCTCCCGACGTCCCTTGAGCAGCCCAGGGCGCAGCGATCCGACGTTGGAGCAAACGGTGGTGCAATTGCATCACCGCTACCCCTACTGGGGGGCTCGCAAGCTGCGAAGCTTGTTGCTGGCTGCGGATATTGCTCCGCCCCATCACAGCACGATCGATGCGATCCTCAAGCGCCACGATTGTCGCGTCCTCTACCACAACGAACAGACGCAACCGCCGGCTAGCCACCGTTTCGAGCATCCAAACCCGAACGACCTCTGGCAGATCGACTTCAAGGGTCACCTTCCCCTCAACGATCGCCGTTCGTCTCGCTGTCATCCCCTGACACTGTTGGACGACCACTCGCGCTTTTCTCTCTGCCTGCAAGCCTGCGAGGGAGAGCGGCTGGAGCTGGTCAAACCGCATCTGATCGATGTCTTTCGCCAATACGGCTTGCCGCTGCGCATAACCGCCGACAACGGACCGCCCTGGGGCTCGAATATCGCCGGTGGACTATCCACGCTGGAGGTTTGGCTGATGCGCTTGGGGATCGAGGTCAGCCATAGCCGGCCTCATCACCCGCAGACTCAGGGCAAGCTGGAGCGCTTCCACCAGACACTGAAACGTGAAGTGCTGCATCGCTCGTTCAGCGACTTGCAGCACTGTCAGCGGGCGATGAACCGGTGGCGAGACGAATACAACCACTACCGTCCGCACGAAGCGCTGGACCAACGGCCGCCCATAGAACGCTATCGGCCCAGCCCACGTAGCTACCCGGAACAACTGCCAACAATCGAGTACGAACCGGGAGATCACGTGGTGAAAGTACGTCGGACCGGGCAGGTGTATTTCAAAGGACTCAACGTCTTCGTCAGCGGCGGTTTGTACGGGGAGAGGGTCGCCATCCGCCCCACCGCCGAAGATGGCGTCTACGATGTGGTTTTCATCCGCAAAGCGCTACGTCAGATAGACCTGAGGCAACGGGCAACATGATCATCAACCTGTTACCCATGTCTCCCGACAGGTGTTTACCATGTCCCCCGGCTGAACACACAGCGCACCCTACGTGGCCGGCGGCGCGGCTCCGCTGCTCTGCATACGCTTGCGAAAGGCCCCTGGCGTCTCGCTGCACAGCTGCTTGAACAGCTTGGCGAAGGTGGCGCGGTCGGCGTAGCCGACAGAGGCGGCGATCCGCTCCAGCGAATCACTGGAGCGGCTCAGCGCCTGTTGCGCATTGGCGATACGCAGGCGCTGCAGATAGTCATTGGGCGTCAGTCCGGTGGCGGCCTTGAAGCGGCGCAGCAGGGTGCGCGGTGAACAGTGCGCCAGCTGGGCCAGGCGGCTGAGATCGATGGGCTCGGCATGGTGCTCGCGTAGCCACCGCAGCAGTGGCGCCAGCGCCGCGTCCGCGCAGCCGTCCGGCAGCAGCGGGGCGAAACGGCTCTGCAGGCCGCGCTGACGTTCCACCACCAGGGCGCTGGCCACCTGCTGCGCGAGCCAGTCGCCGCCATGAAGGGCGATCAGGTGCAGGCACAGGTCCAGTCCGGCCTGGGCGCCGCCGGAGCAGAACAGACGGCCGTCCTCGGTCAGCAGTTGCTCGGCCTGCAGCTTCACCCGGGGGAAACGCCGGGTGAAGGCCTCGGCCAGCGCCCAGTGGGTAGTGGCGCGGCGGCCGTCGAGCAGGCTGGCGGCGGCCAGCAGAAAGGCGCTGCTGCACAGACTGGCCAGTTGTTGTCGGCGAGGCTGCGCCAGCCAGGGCAGCAGTGCGGCATTGGCCGCCAGGGTCTGCTCCACAGCGCTGCCGGTAGCCGGCAGGATCAGCAGGTCGGCGCGCTCGGCCAGTTGCAGGCCGCCGTCCACCGCGATCCGCGCGAAGTCCAGCTGCACCGGCGCGCCGTCCAGGCTGAAACGCTGCAGCCGAAACCGCGGTGTCGGGCTCAGACGATTGGCCAGGCCGAAGGCGTCCTGCGCCATGCTCAGGCTGGAGCAGACGGTTTGCGGACAGACGTAGAGAGCGATGCGCAGCATGGCGGCGGCCTTGGCCAAGGTTGGCGATTATTGCCACAAAGTTGGCGTTGTCGCCAATGGTCGCTGCAAGGAAGCGGGAGCAGACTACGCCGCGTAGGGTGTCGCGGGGCCGTCTAGGCCGTGCGCACTGCAGACCAAACCCGTCGTTCGTTGGTGCGCGCAGCGCACCCTACGGGCATGTAGCCCCCAGGAGCGCATATGAACCACCCCAACGCCGAACTGATCCAGCGCTTCTATAGCGCCTTCCAGCGCCTGGATGCCGAGGCCATGGCCGCCTGCTACGCCGATGACGTGCGCTTTTCCGATCCGGTATTCACCGATCTGCGCGGCACCGAGGCCGGCGACATGTGGCGCATGCTGTGCAGCCGCGCCGAGGAATTCTCCCTGACCTTCGATCATGTGCAGGCCGACGAGCGCCAGGGCAGCGCGCAATGGATTGCCCGCTACCGCTTCAGCGCCAGCGGACGCCAGGTGGTCAATCGCATCCAGGCGCGCTTCCTGTTCGAGGGCGGGCTGATAGTCGAGCACCGTGACCAGTTCGACCTGTGGCGCTGGGCAGGCCAGGCGCTCGGCGCCAAGGGCCTGCTGCTGGGCTGGGCGGCGCCGGTGCAGGCCGCGATCCGCCGGCAGGCGGGCCTGGGCCTGGCGCAGTTCCGCCAGGGGCGCAGCGCTGCCGGCTGAGGCGGGTGACTGAACGCAGTGGTACGCTTGCCGGTCTTAGCCTTCAATTACCGATAGGGGCGCCGGTGTCCCTGCCACTGCCAGTCGAGACCTGCCGTGACCGAATTGCTCGTAGCCATGAAACAGGCGAAGGCCTGGGGCGTTCACGCCGTTACCGCCAGCGGCGTGATCCTGGCCCTGTTGGCCCTGATCGCGGTGCTCGACAGCCAGCCCAAGCAGTGCCTGCTGTGGCTCGGCCTGGCATTGCTGGTCGACGGCCTCGACGGCTCGCTGGCGCGGCGCTATGACGTCAAGGGCGTGCTGCCGCATTTCGACGGCTCGACCCTGGACCTGGTGATCGACTACCTCACCTATGTGTTCATCCCGGCGATCTTCCTCTATCGCTTCATCCCGCTGCCCGACTTCACCGCCCTGTTCGCCGTGGGGCTGATCCTGGTGTCGTCGCTGTTCTGCTTCTGCAACCTCAACATGAAGAGCCAGGACAACTACTTCGTCGGCTTCCCGGCGGCGTGGAACGTGGTGGTGCTGTATTTCTACATCCTCGACTTCCATCCCTGGCTGGCCCTGGGCACCATCGTCCTGCTGGCCGGCCTGACCCTGACCAAGATGAAGTTCCTGCACCCGTTCCGCGTGCGTCAGTTCATGCCGCTGAACATCGCCGTCACCTGCCTGTGGATGCTCGCCAGCGCCCTGCTGATCCTGCAGTATCCGCTCAACCAGACCTGGCTGCTGGGTGCGTGGCTGCTGGCCTCGACCTATTTCGTCGGCGTCTGCCTGTGGCGCAGCGCGCGGGAATGGCGGCCCCGGCGCGGATGAACGCAGCAGTCGAGAAAGCCTGGTTCGTCTACCTAGTGCGCGCCGCCAACGGCGCCCTCTATTGCGGCATCAGCGACGACCCGCAGCGGCGCTTCGCCCAGCACCAGGCGGGCAAGGGCGCGCGTTTCTTCCATACCAGCCCGGCGCGGGCGCTGGCCTACGTCGAGGCCTGCGCCGGCAAGGGCGAGGCGCTGCGCCGCGAGCGGGCGATCAAGCGCCTGAGCAAGGCGGCCAAGGAAGGGCTCATTCTGGCCAATGATGCCGCGCCATCAGCCTGAGGCGGTGGGCGCGCGGTGGGAGTGCGGTTAAGCTGGGTCCTTCGATCCCGAGACGGAGCACACCATGCACGAACTGATCCTGCACCACTACGACGCCTCGCCCTTTGCCGAGAAGGCCCGCCTGATGCTGGGCTTCAAGCAGCTCTCCTGGCGCTCGGTGGAGATCCCGCGGATCATGCCCAAGCCCGACCTGACCGCGCTGACCGGTGGCTATCGCAAGACCCCGGTACTGCAGGTAGGCGCCGACATCTACTGCGACACGGCGCTGATCGCCCGCCGTCTGGAGGCGGAGAAGGCCACCCCGGCGCTGCTGCCGGAAGGCCAGGAGTTCAATGCCAGCCTGCTGGCGCAATGGGCCGACTCGGTGCTGTTCCAGCATGCCGTGGCCCTGGTGTTCCAGCCGCAGTCCATCGCCGTGCGCATGGGCCAGCTACCGCCTGCGGCGCAGCAGGCCTTCATCGCCGACCGCAGCGCGCTGTTCTCCGGCGGCAGCGCCAGCCGCCTGCCGCTGGAGCAGGCCAAGCACAACTGGCCGGTGCTGATGGGGCGCCTGCAGCAGCAGTTGCAGCGCGAGGCCGGCGATTTCCTGTTCGGCGAGCCGTCGCTGGCCGATTTCGCCGTGGCGCACTGCCTGTGGTTCCTGCGTGGCACCCCGGTGACCGCGCCGCTGGTCGACGACTACCCGGACGTGGCCGCCTGGCTCGGTCGAGTGCTGGGTTTCGGCCACGGCTCGTTCAGCGAGATGAGCAGCGAGCAGGCCATCGCCGTGGCTCGCGAGGCGACGCCGGCGCCGCTGCCGGACGAGGCGTTCGTCGAGCCCAACGGTTTCCAGGCCGGTCAGCCGGTGAGCATCGCGGCGGTCGACTATGGCGTCGATCCGGTGGAAGGTGAGCTGGTCTTCGCAGGGCGCGAGGAACTGATCCTGCGCCGCGAGGACGAGCGTGCCGGCGTGGTGCACGTGCACTTCCCGCGCCTGGGCTTTCGTATCGAGGCGCGCTGAGCGCCTCTGCGCCAACCGCTCAGTAGGCGGCGCGAATGGCGCGCTGGTCGTAGCCGTGGATGATCCGTCCGCGCATGTCGATCAGCGGCA
Organism: Pseudomonas sp. SP16.1; assembly: GCF_052682975.1. Taxonomy (NCBI): domain Bacteria; kingdom Pseudomonadati; phylum Pseudomonadota; class Gammaproteobacteria; order Pseudomonadales; family Pseudomonadaceae; genus Pseudomonas; species Pseudomonas sp. SP16.1. The sequence goes on along the minus strand of NZ_JBQYFZ010000001.1, from coordinate 3,346,470 downwards.
CGCCGCGCCCGCCCAGGGCCTGGTAGCGCGCACGGCCGGCGTCGTCCTTGTCGATGTCCACCTCGCGGTAGGCGACGCCGTCCTCGGCGAACAGCTCGCGGGTCTTGGCGCAGTAGCCGCACCAACTGGTGGCGTAGAGCACGATCTCGCCGCTGGTGGTGCCGGCCTGCGGCGGCTTGAGCCAGCGCTCGAGCCTGTCCCAGTTCTGCCACAGGGCCAGGGCGGCGAGGATCAGTAGGATCTTCTTCATGACGGCGCATCCTTGTGCGTGGTGGCGGCTTGCAATTGCGCCAGGGTAAAGGGCGCCGGGCGATCCGGCCACTGCAACTGGAGTTGTTCCAGTTCGCGGGCCAGCAGGCTGGCGACCAGCAGGTCGCGCAACCAGCGTTTGTGCGCCGGGATCACGTACCAGGGCGCGGCGGCGTCGTGGCTGGCGGCGAGCAGCGCGCTCCAGCGCCGCTGGCGCTCGTCGAACTGGCGGTGCGCCTGCAGGTCGCTGGCCTTGAGTTTCCAGCGCTTGTGCGGTTGCTCCAGGCGCTGCGCCAAGCGCCGGAACTGCTCGTTCTTGTCGATCTGCAGGTAGCACTTGAGCACGCGGATGCCCTGCGTCGCCAGCCCCTGTTCGAAGGCCCGCACCTCGGCCAGGCGTGCCGGCAACTCATCCTCGGCGCACAGGCCGTCCAGCGGATCGCTGATCAGCGCCTCGTACTGGCTGCGGTTGAATATACCAATGGTCCCGGGCACCGGCAGCTGCTGGCGATAGCGCTCGAGAAAGTGCCGGCCGCGTTCGACCGCGTTCGGCGCCTGGAAGCTGTGTACGGCCAGGCCCAGCGGGTTGCATGCGCCGAGTACGCGGCGGATCACGCCGTCCTTGCCGCTGCAGTCCGGCCCCTGCAGCACCAGTAGCAGGGCATGGCGACGATTGGCCCAGAGACGCGTCTGCTGTTCCCGCAGCCAGGGTTTGAGCTGCTCCAGACGCGCCTTGGCCTCGGCCTTCTCGAGGCCGAAGGAACGTGCCGGATCGCCCGCCAGCGGCGCCTGCGGCCGGCACAGGCAGGCGTCGAGCAGCTCGTCCGCCAGGCGCGCGTCCATCTCAGTCCTGACGGCGCTTGAGCTGATCCTTCAGCTGGGTCGGCAGCTGGCGGATGATCAGCATGTCGCGCCCTTCGTCGTACTCGATCTTCGAGCCCAAGAGGTGCGCCTCGAAGCTGATCGACAGGCCTTCGGCGCGGCCGGTGAAGCGCTGGAACTGGCTCAAGGTGCGCTTGTCCGCCGGAAATTCCGGGGCCATGCCGTAGTCCTTGTTGCGGATGTGCTCATAGAAGGCCTTGGGGCGCTCCTCGTCGATCAGCCCGGAAAGCTCCTCCAAGGTGATGGGCTCGCCCATTTTGGCCTGGCTGGTGGCGTAGCCGACCAGGGTCTTGGTCTTCTCGCGCGCCTGCTCCTCCGGCAGGTCCTCGCTTTCCACGTAGTCGCTGAAGGCCTTGAGCAGGGTGCGTGTCTCGCCCGGTCCGTCGACGCCTTCCTGGCAGCCGATGAAGTCGCGGAAGTAATCCGAGACCTTCTTGCCGTTCTTGCCCTTGATGAAGGAAATGTACTGCTTGGACTGCTTGTTGTTCTGCCACTCGCTGATGTTGATCCGTGCCGCCAGGTGCAGCTGGCCCAGATCCAGGTGCTTGGCCGGGGTAACGTCCAGCGCCTCGGTCACCGCCACGCCTTCGCTGTGGTGCAGCAGGGCGATGGCCAGGTAGTCGGTCATGCCCTGCTGGTAGTGGGCCAGCAGCACGTGGCCGCCGGTGGACAGGTTGGATTCCTCCATCAGTTTCTGCAGTTGCTCCACGGCCTGGCGGCTGAAGGCGGTGAAGTCCTGCTCGCCGTCCAGGTAGGCCTTGAGCCAGCCGCTGAAGGGGTAGGCGCCGGATTCCTCGTGGAACAGGCCCCAGGCCTTGCCCTGCTTGGCGTTGTAACTCTCGTTGAGATCGGCCAGCAGGTTTTCCATGGCGGGCGAAGCGGCCAGCTCGCTGTCGCGGGCGTGCAGTACGGCGGGGCTGCCGTCGGGTTTCTTGTCGATCAGGTGGACGATGCAGTGGCGGATCGGCATGGGGCTCGGTCTTTGACGGGTTCGCGATGGGAAGTGCAGCGCCGCCGGGCGAGCAGGGGCTCTCCCCGCGCGGCGTGCGGCATGCGCAAAGTCTACCTGACATCGCCGGCCGCTGCCGGCAGGCTCGGGGGTGAAGATTTTTGCTGGCTATGTGCCGCTATCTGCAGTGATAGAGCTCAATTTCCTGGGAAAAATCCATTCTCCGATTAGCGCAAAGGCGCTTCCCGGTCTAGCGTCTCTGACGTCCACACGACGCAGTAAAGGGACGCACCGCGGTGGCGCCACAAGCGTCGCCGCCTATTTCGATCTCCAAATACGGATTGGAGGAACACATGCGCAACAAGATCAATAATCGCCGTGTAATGGGCGCCGCCTTGCTGGCGGCGATTTCCGGGCAGGTCCTGGCGGCCAGCGGGCCCGATACCGCCGAGTTGTTCGACCGGTTCTGGAGTCCGACGCGGCTCGGCCCGGCCGAATGTCGCTCCGGGGTGCTGAGCGCCACGCCGCTGTTGCTGCCGCGTTGCATGCAGGCGGCGAACAGCCTGGTCCACCTGCAGATGCTCAACGATATCGCCCAGGCCAGCGACGGTAATCGTGCCGCCGGCCTGGTCGGCTATCAGCGTTCGCTCGACTACGTGCAGGCTGCCCTGGAAAGCGCCGGCTATAGCGTCACCCGCCAGGCCTTTCCGTTCAGCGCCTTCTACCCGCAGGGGCCGGGCGTGCTGCAGAGCCTGGCGCCGACGCCGATGGAGTACGAGTGGGAAGTGGACTTCACCTACCTGTCGCAGACCGAGGCCGGCGACGTCGCCGCGCCGGTGGCGGCGGTGGACATCGCCCTGGGCGAGGGCAACCAGTCCAGCAGCGGTTGCGAAGCCGAGGACTTCGCCGGTTTCCCCGCCGGTTCCATCGCCTTGCTGCAGCGCGGCGCCTGCAACTTCCAGATCAAGGCGGAGAACGCCGCCGCCGCCGGAGCCGTCGGGGTGGTCATCTTCAACCAGGGCGACAGCGAAGACCGCAAGGGCCTGATCAACGCCACCCTGGGCGACGCTTATGCCGGCGGGATTCCGGTGCTGTTCACCACCTACGACCTGGGCGTGAGCCTGGCGCAGACCTCCGAGCTGCAGTTGCGCATGGTCGCCGATGTGGTGCGCGAGCGCACCGAGACCCACAACCTGGTCGCCGAGAGCGGACGTGGCAATCCGGACAACGTGGTGATGCTCGGTGCGCACCTGGACTCGGTGTTCGAGGGCGCCGGCATCAACGACAACGGCTCGGGCAGCGCCGCCCTGCTGGAGTTGGCCGTGCAGATGGCCAAGGCCAAGCCGCAGAACAGGCTGCGCTTCGCCTGGTGGGGGGCCGAGGAGTCCGGGTTGGTGGGCTCGACCTACTACGTCAACCAGCTGCCCGACGAGGAGAAGGCGAAGATCAAGGCCTACCTGAACTTCGACATGATCGCCTCGCCGAACTTCGCCTACTTCATCTACGACGGCGACGGTTCCGAGTTCGGCCTGCAGGGGCCGCCCGGATCGGCGGCGATCGAGCGGCTGTTCGGTGAGTACTACCGGCTGCGCGGCCTGCCGTTCGAGGGCGACGAGATCAGCTTCCGTTCCGACTACGCGCAGTTCTTCCTCGACGGCATCGCCTTCGGCGGCCTGTTCACCGGGGCTGAGGTGGTCAAGTCCGAAGAGCAGGCCAGTCGCTACGGCGGTACCGCCGGCGTGGCCTTCGACCCCTGCTACCACGATGCCTGCGACGATCTGAACAACCTCGATCATCGCGCCCTGGAGGTCAATGGCGATGCCATGGCCTTCGTCGCCAGCTGGCTGGCGCTGTCGACCAAGGTGGTGGACGACGAGATCGCCGCCGGGCAGGGCGCACGCGGCATGCTGCGCAGCGCGCAGGCCTACGACATCACCCACTGGGGCAAGCACTGGGTCAAGTAGCCTCGCTGGCCGGCGCGCACCGTTGCTGGTGCGCACGGCGCCCCCTGCGGCGTATAAGAAAAAGCCCGCGATCGATTCGCGGGCTTTTTTGTGGCCCTCCGCTTAGCTCCGGTCCGGAGTGGGCACCACGGATGAGCCTTCCTGTTCCGGGATATCCCGCCGGCGTTGCTGCAGTGCCCGCAGTCGCTCGATCACGTAGCGCAGGTGCATGTGCAGCTCGTACAGCTCGTTGGAGTAGGACAGCGGCACCTCGACCGCCGCCAGCTCGTCCTCCAGGCGCTCCAGGCGCTGGATCTCGTTTTCCAGCTCGGCCGGCAGCGAGCCCGCGTGCAGCTTGCGGTCGGTCTCGCGCAGGTACTTGTACCAGCGGTAGATGCGGGCGCGGATGCGCCACTGGTAGATCGGCCCCACCGCCTTGAGCAGCGGGATCATCACCACGATCAGCGGAATCAGCAGGATGATGTAGCGGTCGGCCAGCGAGGCGATGCGAAACGGCAGGTAGCGTTGCAGGATCGGCAGGCCCTTGTCGTAGAAGTGTTCGGCGTCGCGGTGCAGTTCGAAGGTGCGCGGCTCGGCGCTGGGAAAGGTGCCGGCCGCATCGAGCAGGGTGCCGTTTCTCATCACCTCGCGGCTGGCGGCGAGAAACAGCGGTACCAGGCCGGGATTGAATTCGTCGTTGACCACCAGGGTCGCCACCGGCGCCAGGGTGACGACGTCGCGGTCCGGCGCGTTGCTGGCCAGGTCGAGCAGGCCCTCGCCCACCGTCACCTGATTGAAGAAGGGCAGGCGCGCTGCGTAGGCGGCGGCGCGGCGAAAGTGCGCCAGGGCGATCTGCGGGTGGGCGGCCAGTTGCCGCACCAGGGCATTCTCCGCCGGGCCGACGAAGAAGGCCGCGTCCAGCTCGCCGGCCATCAGTGCGCGGGCCGCCTTGCTGCCGCCGCTGCTCTGCCAGCTGTGCGGATATCGCTCGGCGGCGATGCCGTTGGCCTCGAGGATGGCGTCGCTGGCGGCGCGGGTGCCGCTGCCGGCGCCGCCCAGGCCGAGGCGCAGTGGCAGCAGGTCGGCGATGCGGTCGAGGCTGACCTCGCGTCGATGGAACAGCCACAAGGGTTCCTGATAGATCGCGCCGAGGCTCTTCAGGTGTGCCCGCTCGGCGGGGGGCAACTGGCGTTCCAGGCCGCTCTGTACCAGGGCTATCTGCACCTCGGGCTCGCCCGCCAGCAGGCGCTGCAGGTTGTCGCGCGAGCCGGAGGTCGGCACCAGATTCAGCTCGAAGCCCTCCTTTGCCAGCTCCCCCCTGAGGCGTTCGGCGAACACGCGATAGGCACCGCCCTGGGTGCCGGTGGCCATACTGGCGCTCATCGGCGGCGGCGGGGCGACGAACTGGAACAGCGCCCAGACCAGTCCGGCCACCACCGGCACTATCCACAGGTTGGCCAGGATCATGATCTTCAGGTCGTGCAGTACGCGGCGCATGGGGCTTCCTTTCTGTGGGTTCTCAGCAAGGATAGAGCCTTGCGCGTACCCAGGGTTCTTCGCCCGTCAAATCGCGGGCATTAAAAAACCGGCCACTGGGGCCGGTTTTTCAAGAACCTGTCGCGATCAGGCGGCAGCAGCTTCGCCCAGCGCCTTGATGTGCGCGTTCAGGCGGCTCTTGTGGCGAGCGGCTTTGTTCTTGTGGATGATGCCCTTGTCGGCCATGCGGTCGATGACCGGAACAGCCAGGGTGTAGGACGACTTGGCAAGGTCGAGGTCTTTGGCGTCGATAGCCTTGACCACGTTCTTGATGTAGGTACGGACCATCGAGCGCAGGCTGGCGTTATGGCTACGACGCTTCTCAGCCTGTTTGGCGCGTTTTTTGGCAGAAGGTGAGTTGGCCACCGTCAAGCTCCTCGAAAACTGGGGGGTTACGACAAATAAGGCCGCGAATCATGCCGACCCATCGGCAGTCTGTCAAGCCCGCCGCTGCTTTCCCGAGCTGGCCTGACCAGCGGCGGCTCGCTACACTCGACGCCTTCGCGTGCCGGCCGATCGCCCCCTTGGCGCGCCCTTTGCGGAAAATCGAATCACCCAATGAATCTGCTCAAGTCCCTGGCCGCGGTCAGTTCCCTGACCATGGTTTCGCGCGTACTGGGTTTCGTGCGCGACACCATTATCGCCCGTACCTTCGGCGCCGGGGTGGCGTCCGACGCCTTCGTGGTGGCCTTCAAGCTGCCCAACCTGCTGCGCCGGATTTTTGCCGAGGGCGCCTTTTCCCAGGCTTTCGTGCCGATCCTGGCCGAGTACAAGATGCAGCAGGGCGAGGAGGCCACGCGCACCTTCATTGCCTATGTTTCGGGGCTGCTGACCCTGGTGCTGGCACTGGTCACCGCCATCGGCGTGCTGGCCGCGCCCTGGCTGGTGTGGGTCACCGCCCCCGGTTTCGCCTCCGACGCCGAGCGTTTCGAGCTGACCGTCGATCTGCTGCGGGTGACCTTCCCCTATATATTGCTGATCTCGCTGTCGTCGCTGGCCGGCGCCATCCTCAACACCTGGAACCGCTTCTCGGTGCCGGCCTTCGTGCCGACCCTGCTCAACCTCAGCATGATCGCCTTCATGCTGTTTCTCGCGCCCTATTTCGACCCGCCGATCATGGCGCTGGGCTGGGCGGTGCTGGTCGGTGGCCTGCTGCAGTTGCTCTGGCAGCTGCCGCACCTGAAGAGGATCGGCATGCTGGTGCTGCCGCGGCTGAACTTCGGCGATCTCGGCGTCTGGCGCGTGCTCAAGCAGATGGGACCGGCGATCTTCGGTGTCTCGGTGAGTCAGATCTCGCTGATCATCAACACTGTATTCGCCTCCTTCCTGGTCGCCGGCTCGGTGTCCTGGATGTACTACGCCGACCGCCTGATGGAACTGCCCTCGGGCGTGCTCGGCGTGGCGTTGGGGACCATCCTGCTGCCGGCGCTGTCGAAGACCTACGCCAGCCGTGATCGCGAAGAGTACCGCCGCCTGCTCGACTGGGGCCTGCGCCTGTGCTTCCTGCTGGTGCTGCCGAGCGCCCTGGCGCTGGCGGTGCTGGCCGAGCCGCTGACCGTGTCGCTGTTCCAGTACGGCAAGTTCACCGCCACTGACGCGCTGATGACCCAGCGGGCGTTGGTCGCCTACGCCATCGGCCTGCTGGCGCTGATCCTGGTGAAGATCCTCGCGCCGGGCTTCTACGCCCAGCAGAACATCAAGACGCCGGTGCGTATCGCCGTGGTCAGCCTGATCGCGACCCAGGCGATGAACGCGCTGTTCGTCTTCGGTCTGGACCTGGCGCATGTCGGGCTGGCCCTGTCGATCAGCCTGGCCGCCTGCCTGAATGCCGGCCTGCTGTACTGGCAGCTGCGCCGCGCCGACATCTTCCGCCCGCTGCCGGGCTGGGGGCTGTTTCTGCTCAAGCTGGCGGTGGCGGTGGCGGTGATGGTCGCGGCGCTGCTCGGCTTGCTGCAGGTCATGCCGGCCTGGGCCGACGGCGACATGCCGCTGCGCCTGCTGCGCCTCGGCGCGCTGGTGGCCGCCGGCCTGCTGGCCTACTTCGGCATGCTGCTGCTGCTCGGTTTCCGCCTGCGTGACTTTGCCCGGCGGGCGGTGTAAGCGCCGTCGGGTGCGCTGTGCGCACCAGCTTTATGCGCGCGATGCCACTGGAAATAGGTGCGCACCGCGCACCGGGTTAATGCTAGGCAGTTGCCTTTTGTAGGAGCTGGCTTGCCAGCGATCCGTCACGGCCGATCATCAAGAATCGCCGGGGCTCGGGCAGGTGTGCAGGTTGCGCTGTGCGCACCATCAGGTCGGAGCAGGAGTGGTGGGCACGGCGCACCCTACGGATTGCAGGTGTTGCGATGCCTGTTGTGCGTGGCGCGCTGTGCGTATAATCGGCCACTTTGTGAACAAGAAGCGTGCTATGCAGCTGGTTCGAGGTCTTCATAACCTGCAGCCCCAGGCGCGGGGCTGTGTCGTCACCATCGGGAATTTCGACGGCGTTCATCGTGGGCACCAGGCCATCCTGGCGCGCCTGCGCGAGCGTGCCGCGGAATTGGCCGTGCCCAGCTGCGTGGTGATCTTCGAGCCGCAGCCGCGCGAGTTCTTCGGCCCGGATACCGCCCCGGCGCGACTGACCCGGCTGCGCGACAAGCTCGCCCTGCTTGCAGCCGAAGGCGTCGACCTGGTGCTGTGCCTGGCCTTCAACCGCCGCCTACGCGAGCTGTCGGCCGCCGAGTTCGTCCAGCGCGTGCTGGTCGACGGCCTCGGCGTGAAGGACTTGGAGATCGGCGACGATTTCCGCTTCGGCTGCGATCGTGCCGGCGATTTCGAGTTTCTCCAGGCCGCCGGGGGGCGCCATGGATTCAGCGTCGAGGCTTCGACCACAGTCGAAGTGCTGGGTGGCCGGGTCAGCAGCACGCGCGTGCGCCAGGCGCTCGCCGATGGCGATTTCGAACTGGCCGAAGCCTTGCTCGGTCGGCCGTTCCGCATCGCCGGGCGGGTGCTGCACGGGCAGAAGCTCGGCCGCCAGCTCGATGCGCCCACCGCCAATATCCAGCTCAAGCGGCGCAAGGTGCCGCTGACCGGGGTGTACCTGGTCAGCTGCGCGGTCGATGGCGTGATTCAACCGGGCGTGGCCAATATCGGCGTGCGCCCCAGCGTCGCCGGCGACGGCAGCGCCCACCTGGAAGTGCACCTTCTGGACTTCGCCGGCGATCTGTATGGCCGGCGCCTCTCGGTGGCTTTCCACCACAAGCTGCGCGACGAGCAGCGTTTCGCCTCGCTGGAGGCCCTGAAGACGGCCATTGCCGCCGATATTGCCGCTGCCCGTGATTATTGGCAGAGCCACCCGCTGATTAAGAGCCCGACATGACCGACTACAAAGCCACGCTGAACCTGCCCGATACCCCGTTCCCGATGAAGGCCGGCCTGCCGCAACGCGAGCCGCAGACCCTGCAGCGCTGGAACGAGATTGGCCTGTATAGCAAGCTGCGCAAGATCGGCGAGGGCCGGCCCAAGTTCGTCCTGCACGACGGCCCGCCCTATGCCAACGGCAGCATTCATATCGGTCATGCGGTGAACAAGATCCTCAAGGACATCATCACCCGCTCCAAGACCCTGGCCGGCTATGACGCGCCCTACGTGCCGGGCTGGGACTGCCATGGCCTGCCGATCGAGCACAAGGTCGAGACCACCTTCGGCAAGAACCAGCCGGCCGACCTGACCCGCGAGCGCTGCCGCAGCTACGCCAGCGAGCAGATCGAAGGGCAGAAGGCCGACTTTATCCGTCTCGGCGTGCTGGGCGACTGGGACAACCCCTACAAGACCATGGATTTCGCCAACGAGGCCGGCGAGATCCGCGCCCTGGCCGAGATGGTCAGGCAGGGCTTCGTGTTCAAGGGCCTGAAGCCGGTCAACTGGTGCTTCGACTGCGGCTCGGCGCTGGCCGAGGCCGAGGTGGAGTACCAGGACAAGAAGTCCGACGCCATCGACGTCGCCTTCCCGGTGGAAGACGCGGACAAGCTGGCCGCCGCCTTCGGCCTGAGCGAGCTGAGCAAGCCGGCTGCCATCGTCATCTGGACCACCACGCCCTGGACCATCCCGGCCAACCAGGCGCTCAACGTCCACCCGGAGTTCACTTACGCGCTGGTCGACACCGGCGCGCGCCTGCTGCTGCTGGCCGAGGAACTGGTCGAGTCCTGCCTGGTGCGCTACGGCCTCGAGGGTCGGGTGCTCGCCACCGCGCCGGGCGCGGCGCTGGAGCTGATCCGTTTCCGCCACCCCTTCTACGAGCGCTTCTCGCCGGTCTACCTGGCCGACTACGTCGCCCTCGACGCCGGTACCGGCATCGTCCACTCGTCGCCAGCCTACGGCGAGGACGACTTCCGTACCTGCAAGGCGTACGGCATGAGCAACGACGACATCCTCAGTCCGGTGCAGAGCAACGGCGTCTACACCGCAGATCTGCCGTTCTTCGGCGGCCAGTTCATCTGGAAGGCCAATGCCAATATCGTGGCCAAGCTCGATGAAGTCGGCGCGCTGCTCAAGCACCAGCCGATCCAGCACAGCTACATGCACTGCTGGCGGCACAAGACCCCGCTGATCTACCGCGCCACCGCGCAGTGGTTCGTCGGCATGGACAAGGTGGTGGCTGACGGCAGCAGCCTGCGCGCCCGTGCCCTGGACGCCGTTGAGCAGACCCAGTTCGTCCCGGCCTGGGGCCAGGCGCGCCTGCACGGCATGATCGCCGGCCGTCCCGACTGGTGCATCTCGCGCCAGCGCAACTGGGGCGTGCCGATCCCGTTCTTCCTGCACAAGGTCAGCGGCGAGCTGCACCCGCGCACCGCCGAGCTGATGGAAGAGGTGGCCAAGCGCGTCGAGCAGGATGGCATCGAGGCCTGGTTCAAGCTGGACGCCGCCGAGCTGCTCGGCGCCGAGGCCGCCGACTACGACAAGATCAACGACACCCTGGACGTCTGGTTCGACTCCGGCACCACCCACTGGCACGTGCTGCGCGGCTCGCACGATATGGGGCACGCCAGCGGCCCGCGCGCCGACCTCTATCTGGAGGGCTCCGACCAGCACCGCGGCTGGTTCCACTCCTCCTTGCTGACCGGCAGCGCCATCGATGGCCACGCGCCCTACAAGGCGCTGCTGACCCACGGCTTCGTGGTCGACGAGAACGGCCGCAAGATGTCCAAGTCGCTCGGCAACGTGGTCGCGCCGCAGGAGGTCAACGACAGCCTGGGCGCCGACATCATGCGCCTGTGGGTCGCCTCCACCGACTATTCCGGCGAGATGGCGGTGTCCAAGGTGATCCTGCAGCGCAGCGCCGACGCCTACCGGCGCATCCGCAACACCGCGCGCTTCATGCTGGCCAACCTCAACGGCTTCGATCCGGCCAGGGACCTGCTGCAGCCCGAGCAGATGCTCGACCTCGACCGCTGGGCCGTGGACGCGGCCCTGCGCCTGCAGGACGAGATCGTCGAGGCCTACGCCGACTACCGCTTCTGGAACGTCTACTCCAAGGTGCACAACTTCTGCGTGCAGGAGCTGGGCGGTTTCTACCTGGACATCATCAAGGACCGTCAGTACACCACCGCCGCCGACAGCGTGGCGCGTCGCTCCTGCCAGAGCGCGCTCTACCACATCAGCGAGGCGCTGGTGCGCTGGGTCGCACCGATCCTGGCCTTCACCGCCGAGGAGATCTGGCAGTTCCTGCCGGGCCAGCGCAACGAGTCGGTGATGCTCAACACCTGGTATGACGGCCTCAGCCGCCTGCCGGAGGGTTTCGAGCTGGACCGCGCCTACTGGGATCGGATCATGGCGGTCAAGGCTGCGGTGAACAAGGAACTGGAGAACCTGCGCACGGCCAAGGCCATCGGCGGCAGCCTGCAGGCCGAGGTCACCCTGTTCGGCAGCGACGCCCTGCAGGCCGACCTGGCCAAGCTGGGCGACGAGCTGCGCTTCGCCCTGATCACCTCGGCGGCCGAGGTCGCGCCGCTGGCGGCCGCGCCGGCCGATGCGGTGGTCACCGAGGTGGAAGGGCTGAAACTGAAGATCGCCAAGTCGAGCCATGCCAAGTGCGGGCGCTGCTGGCACTTCCGCGCCGACGTCGGCAGCCACGCCGCGCATCCGGAGCTGTGCGAGCGCTGCGTGAGCAACATCGAAGGCGCGGGCGAGGTGCGCAAGCATGCCTGATGCTTCGCGTTTCGGGCACCTGCCCTGGCTGCTGCTGAGCGTGCTGATCCTGGTCGTCGACCGCGTCAGCAAGGACTTCTTCGAAGGCAGCCTGAGCATGTACCAGCGTATCGAGGTCATTCCGGGCTACTTCGACTGGACCCTGGCCTACAACACCGGCGCGGCCTTCAGCTTCCTGGCCGATGCCGACGGCTGGCAGCGCTGGTTCTTCGCCGCCATCGCCATAGTGGTCAGCGCCGTGCTGGTGGTCTGGCTCAAACGCCTCAAGCCTCACGAGACCCTCTTGGCCGTGGCGCTGGCGATGGTCCTCGGTGGCGCCCTGGGCAACCTGTACGACCGCGTGGTGCTCGGCCACGTGGTCGACTTCATCCTGCTGCACTGGCAGAACCGCTGGTATTTCCCGGCGTTCAATATCGCCGACACCTTCATCACCATCGGCGCCATCCTGCTGGCGCTGGACATGTTCAAGAGCGACAAGCCCGCGAAGGAGGCTGCGCAATGACCGACCTACGCATCGGACCAGACCGGGAAGTGACCCTGCATTTCGCCCTCAAGCTGGAAAACGGCGACGTGGTCGACAGCACGTTCGACAAGCAACCGGCGACCTTCAAGGTCGGCGACGGCAACCTGCTGCCCGGCTTCGAGCAGGCTCTGTACGGCTTCAAGGCCGGCGACAAGCGTTGCGTGCAGGTGCAGCCGGAGCAGGGCTTCGGCCAGCCCAACCCGCAGAACGTGCAGGTCATGCCGCGCAGCCAGTTCGACGGCATGGAGCTGTCCGAAGGGTTGCTGGTGATCTTCAACGATGCCGCCAACGCCGAGCTGCCCGGGGTGGTCAAGGCCTTCGACGAGGTCCAGGTGACCATCGACTTCAACCACCCGCTGGCCGGCAAGGTGCTGGACTTCGAGGTGGAGATCATCGAGGTCAAGGCGCTCTGACGCTTTTCCCTCTCCCACCGGGAGAGGGTGCCCGAAGGGCGGGTGAGGGGGGCGGCAACCTCGCTCCTGGAAACAGCCCGCACTCCTGTGCAGTCATGGGTGCGGCCGAGTCGTACACTAGTCAGCACGCTCCATCGCCGAGATTTCGCCATGCATATCAAACTCGCCAATCCCCGCGGCTTCTGCGCCGGCGTCGACCGCGCCATCGAGATCGTCAATCGCGCCCTGGAAGTGTTCGGCCCGCCGATCTACGTGCGTCACGAAGTGGTGCACAACAAGTTCGTGGTCGAGGACCTGCGCGCCCGCGGCGCGGTGTTCGTCGAGGAGCTGGACCAGGTGCCGGACGACGTAATCGTCATCTTCAGCGCCCACGGCGTGTCCCAGGCGGTGCGCGGCGAGGCCGAGCGCCGCGGGCTCAAGGTGTTCGACGCCACCTGCCCGCTGGTGACCAAGGTGCATATGGAAGTGGTGCGCTACAGCCGCGAAGGCCGCGAGTGCATTCTCATTGGCCACCAGGGCCACCCGGAAGTGGAAGGCACCATGGGCCAGTACGACGCCGGCAACGGCGGCGCCATCTACCTGGTGGAGGACGAGCAGGACGTCGCCGAGTTGCAGGTGCGCAACCCCCAGGCGCTGGCCTTCGTCACCCAGACCACGCTGTCGATGGACGACACCAGCAAGGTCATCGACGCCCTGCGCGCCAAGTTCCCGGCCATCGGCGGGCCGCGCAAGGACGACATCTGCTACGCCACGCAGAACCGCCAGGACGCGGTCAAGCAGCTCGCCGCCGAGTGCGACGTGCTGCTGGTGGTGGGCAGCCCCAACAGCTCCAATTCCAACCGGCTGCGCGAGCTGGCCGAGCGCATGGGCACTCCGGCCTACCTGATCGACGGCGCCGAAGACCTCAAGCGCGAATGGTTCGACGGGGTGAACGGTGTCGGCATCACCGCGGGCGCCTCGGCGCCGGAGGTGCTGGTGCGCGGGGTGGTCGAGCAGCTGCGCGCCTGGGGCGCGCAAGGCGAGAGCGAGCTGGACGGTCGGCCGGAGAATGTCACCTTCTCCATGCCCAAGGAACTCAGGGTCAAGGCGCTCTGAGCGCGCCGCTCAACAAGGCCCCGGCGCTTCCCGGGAGACGCGGGCGCGACCACTGGCGCTGATCACCAGCTTGCGCACCGGCTGCAGGCCGGAGGCGTGGCAGATGGTCAGGGTACCCGCCTGGAAGCCGCCACCGAGCAGTTGCGTCTGGCCGCTCGGGATATAGCGTACGTAGCGTCTGACCGGAGTGTTGCCGCTGATGACCAGGCCTGCGGGCTGCGGCTCGATACTGGCCAGGACGGGGTCGCCGACGTCCAGCAGCGCGTTGTCGTTGGCGTCCACGTAGAGCGTCCAGCCGCTGTTCCAGCTGCCGTCGACGTTGTCGATCAACACCGGCCTGCTGCGCTTGATCGACTCGCTGCGTGCCAGTATCAAGTGCCCCGCCAGCGTGTTGAGGGCCGACTTGCCGTCCTGGCTGCGGGCGAATGCCTGCCAACCCGGTATCCCCAGGCCGAGCAGCACGGCGATGACGGCGGTTACGGTGAGCGCTTCGGGTAGGGTGAAACCGCGGGCGAGCTTGTACATGGCGTCCATGCCTCAGGTGAGATATCCGGGCTTCCTGCCCGCGTTGTCCGGTAATCCTGCTCAAGATGCCACTCATCGTCGCTGGCGAGTGGTTTGAAAAGAACTCGCTTATAACCTAGCCCTACCTGAAGGCTTTTCAAGTCGACGCGGACGATTGCCGGCGCGTGGATATCAGTTGTCGATTGGCTCAGAGATTTGCCGCGGCGGCTATGCAATGATCGAAAAAGTCTGCGGGTGCAGGCGATCGAACGCGCTGGGCACATGGGCTTGAAGAAAAACAGAGAAGGATGAACCAGTGAAGCGAGCGAGACAGGGCGGTTTTACGCTGATCGAAGTGATGATCGTGGTGGCGATCATCGGAATCCTGGCGGCCATCGCCTACCCCAGCTATCGCGAGTACGTCATCCGGGGTGATCGCGCCGCGGCCCAGGCGCAGATGATGGATATCGCCAACCGCCAGCAGCAGTTTCTTCTCGCCAATCGCGCCTACGCATCCTCGATTGCGGATCTCAACTATTCGCTGCCTAGCGAGCTGAGTGGCAAGTACACCGCCGCCGTTAGTGCGGACAATGCCGCGACGCCTCCAACTTTCACCATCACCTTCACCGCGGTCGGCGCCCAGGCCAGCGACGGCGACCTCAGCCTGAACAGCCAGGGCGTTAAGACGCCTGCGGCCAAGTGGTAGCTGCCATGTCCCCGATTCGACAACGTAGCCACAGGGGCATGACTCTGATCGAGGTGCTGGTCACCATCCTTATTCTTTCCATAGGTTTGCTTGGTATGGCGGGCTTGCAGTCGAGGTTGCAGCAGTCCGAGATGGAGTCTTACCAGCGTTCGCAGGCGCTCGTTCTTCTGGATGACATGGCTAACCGTATCGCGACCAACCGACGAGTTGCCTCTACCTACGACACAGGGGGTGTGCCGTTGGGCAGCGGCATGACCTGCCCAACCGGTAACGCGAATCAGCGTGAGCGAGATATCGCTGAATGGTGCAATGCGTTGCAGGGTGCCGCAGAGGCGCTGGCCGGTACTAATGCTGGCGCCATGATCGGGGGGCGTGGCTGCATTGAAAATCTCGGTGGCGGCGAGTTTCGGGTCAGTGTTGCTTGGCAAGGCTTGACCGCGCTGTCGGCTCCTCCCGTCGCTTTGACCTGTGGAGCGAACCAGTATAACGGCCCGACTGGCACCGAGTGTTCGTCGGACCGTTGTCGTCGAGTGGTCTCGACCATTATTCGAGTGGCGGATCTGAAATGAGTAGGGACTTTGACCTTCAGCATCGCTCCGGATCCTATGTAAGCAGGGGGTTCGGTCTTGTCGAATTGATGGTGGCGATTGTTGTCAGCCTGCTCATTATGGCGGCGATACTGCAGCTTTATGTGGATGTTACGCGCAGTAATAGTGAGTTGGCGAAGACCAATGCGCTGATCGAAAATGGGCGCTTCGCAATGCAAGTGCTGCAGTCTGATATTGCCCATGCCGGTTTTTGGGGGGAGTTGGATAACGATGTGGCAGGGCCTCTAGCAATTCCCAATCTATGTGATCTAAGCGGATGGCCAGCCGCGGTGGAGAACCTGATTGGTATACCGGTACAGGGGTTTGCCGATGGTG
This sequence comes from Pseudomonas sp. SP16.1, assembly GCF_052682975.1. Taxonomy (NCBI): domain Bacteria; kingdom Pseudomonadati; phylum Pseudomonadota; class Gammaproteobacteria; order Pseudomonadales; family Pseudomonadaceae; genus Pseudomonas; species Pseudomonas sp. SP16.1. Next base: position 3,330,561 of record NZ_JBQYFZ010000001.1, on the reverse strand, counting down.
CAACTTTGACGGGGTGCGGCGTTTCGAGTGTTTTGGCCAACAGTCAGGTGTTGGCGGTTATGCGCGCCAGTACCTGTGTATTCGATGCGGCTTCGTGTGCCGATAGCGGGCCTCATATCCAGATATCCGGTTGTCGTAACGACACGCCGGAGGCGCCTTATTTACTTAGCGCCAATACGGCAGATTTCACGCTGAGGAAAAAAAGCTGCTTGGCTACGGCCGTAGAAAGGGCACCTAGGCGGAAGGTGGTGTCGAATATTTACTATCTTGCCAATAGCAACGGACAACCGACGTTGATGAGGGTTTCCCTGGTCAATGGTGCTTATCAGAATCCGCAACCCTTGGTAGAGGGAGTCGAAGCGCTGCGCTTCGAGTACGGCATTGATAATTTGGGACGCAATGGTTTGCCAATCAGCGCTTCGAATCCAGGTGATGGTAGTGCCGATGAGTTTGTGACTTGTGCGCCTTGTACCTTGGCTCAGCTCTCCAACGTGGTAGCGGTGAAGATCTATGTGCTGGTGCGTAATTTGGAGACCACCCCAGGTTATGTGGATGGAAAAACCTATCAGTTGGGTGGTCTGACTATAGCTGCCGCCAATGACGGTTTTAAGCGGCATGTGTTCTCTACCACTGTTCGCCTGGTCAATCCATCGGGTCGGAGGGAGCAACCGTGAATCGCTTTACCATTCAGGACCAGCGTGGTGCAACGCTGGTAGTTGGTTTGATCATGCTTCTATTGCTAACCATTGCGGTTAGCAGTGCATTCACCCTTAGTGGCGTGAACTTGAAAGCGGTTGGCAATATGCAGTATCGGGCTGAAGCGACTGCGGCCGCTAATGCGGCGATAGAGGAAGTCATCAGCAGCGATGATATCTTTTTTGCGCCGATAGCCAAGGATATTACCGTCGGAGACTACGAGGTGAAGATACTGGCGCCTGTATGCCTGAGGGCGGTGGATGTCAAGGTGGACACTAGCGACGATGCCAACCCCAATATTCTGATTGAAGGGCAGGAGGGGGTAGTAGGTGGTTCAACCGGTTTTCAGGACACTTATTGGAATGTTCCCGCAGAAGTCAAGGATTCAGTGACAGGTGCGGAGGTGATGGTAAATCAAGGTGTCAAGATTCGCTTGCCGGCGAACCCCAATCCTTGTGCCTGACCTTTGTTTGAGAATTAAGGCATCTATATGAAAACATTTTACGGATTAAACGGTGCTTTACTGGTTTTGGGAGTGCTGTCTTCTGCGGGTGCTATTGCCGAGGATACGGATATTTTTCTGGAAAGCCCCGGAATTACTTCGGGTCGTCCCAATGTGCTCTTGGTTCTGGATAATGCGGCTAGTAACAATAGCAATATTACTCTGCTCAACGGTTCGTCTGGCACAAAGTTGAAAATGCTGGAGCAGGTGCTTGAAAATATTGTTGACCCAATGAACTCCAGTCATTTTCCTTCTTGTGTGATTACCGAGGTGGATGGGGAGGAGGTTCGTGCTCCGGCGGATTGTGTAACTCGAGCGGAGGTGTTTGAGCTGCTTAAGGGAATAAACCTCGGGCTGATGCTGGCGAATCCTTCTGGGGCTGATACGGGTGGCTATGTCCGCTACCATATTCGTCCAATGGATGTTGAGTCTAATCGGGCGGGAATACTCGGAAAAATAAAGAATGACACCGCGGGTATTCCGCAGGCAAACAACGCGCCTTATGCCAAGACTCTGCATGAGGCTTATCTCTATTTTGGTGGCAAGCCGCAAGCCTATGCGGGTTTTAGTAGTGCGCAGTATGACTCGGCTGCTAAGTCGGGCAATGGTTATGTAAGCCCAATAAGCGACAGTTGCCAGAAGAACTATATTATTTTTGTGGGTAATGGCGGTCCGGACTCGGGCGAGGAGAATGATACCCAGAAGTTGCTGGGTGGTGTGGGGGCTACTGCGGTCGCTCCTTCGGGTATCCTTACCAGTGACCCGGTTTCCTTTACGCCAAACAACTACACCAGTAGTTGGTTTGACGAATATGCTCGCACCTTGTTCAAGCGCGACGTCAATACCGCGGTCGATGGTGTACAGAATGTGGTGAGCTATACCATCGCAGTGCAGAATCCCGCCGATAACAAATACAGCACTAACCCGGAGGCCAGCGCAAGGAAGCTGTTGGAAAGCGGGGCTGCCCTGGGCGGTGGAGAGTATTTTGAGGCGCATAATGGCCAGGCGGTATTGCAGGCTTTTATTAATCTTTTGCGCAAGATGCAGGCGGTCGACAGCGTATTTTCCTCATCTACCCTGCCGGTTAGCGTTAATGTGCGCGGTACCTTCCTGAACCAAGTTTATATGGGGCAGTTCCGCCCCGACGCGAATGCGAAGCCGCGTTGGCCGGGTAACCTTAAGCAATATCAGATCGCGCTTGACGTAAACGGGAATCCGATTCTGGCGGATAAATCCAGTGCGGCCGTGGAGGATAAGGTGAACGGCTTCCTGCGCTCGGATGTCACCAGCTTCTGGACGACCCCGTCCACCTATTGGACGTTCGATCCCATGGGAAATCCGCCGTCCAGCAGCGATGCTCCCGATGGCGCGACTGTGGAGAAAGGGGGGGTGGCGCAGCGCATGCGTTCTCAGTATGCGACCAGCCAGAGTTCGCGTCAGCTTTATACCTGTACCTCGTGCTCATCCGGTTCGGAGCTTTCCTCCGGTCAGTTCGCCACCAGCAACGTGGCTATTACCACTGGGTTGCTCGGTGCGGCCGACAGCACCGAGCGCGACGACCTGATTAATTGGGTACGAGGTGCTGATAATCGGAACAACGAGGATGGCAACAATATTTCCACTGACGTGCGCGCCCGTATTCATGGTGATCTCGTTCATTCCCGTCCAGCTGTAGTCAACTACAATCGTTCCCCTGGCGACCGCGATATTGTTGTGTATTACGGCACCAACAGTGGGGTGTTTCATGCGGTCAAGGGGGGGCAGGATGACAGCGACGGCCTCGAGAAGTGGGGCTTTATCTTTCCTGAGCACTTCGCAGGACTGAGGCGCCTGCGCGAGAACTCTCCAGAAGTATCAACGGCCAATCCGAAACCTGCATTCGCGGACGGGCCGGTGACCGTTTACCAGCTTGATGCGAACAGCGATGGCAAGGTTTTGGTTGCCAGTGGTGACAAGGTTTATCTGTATGTGGGGATGCGTCGAGGAGGCCGTTTTATTTATGCCTTCGACGTAACCGATCCAGATACGCCTAAGTACCTGTGGAAGGTTGACAATACAATGACTGGTTTCAGTGAACTGGGGCAGAGCTGGTCGGCGTTGCGTCCTGCAAAGATCAGGGCTGTAGCCAATGATCCCGTGGTGATCTTCGGTGGCGGCTACGACCCCGAGAACGAGGACACATTGCCGGCCGGAACCAACACCAAAGGACGTGGCATATTCGTGGTCAATGGCCGTACCGGTGCGCTGGTCAAGCATCTCTTGCCTTCTGGGATGGGTAGTGTGCCGGCGGATCTAACGGTGTTGGATAGAAACGACGATGGAAATTCTGACCGCATATATGCGGCGGATACCAAAGGTGGTATTTGGCGTATCGATATCGATGACGCTAACCCTGATAATTGGTCAGCTTATAAACTGGCATCCATAGCAGGTAGCGGGGCAAATGAGCGCAAGTTTCTAAACAAGCCGGATGTGGTTTTTGGCTCGGATTACGATGCGGTACTTGTAGGTTCAGGAGATCGTGAAAAGCCTTTCGATACTTCGGTTCAGAATCGTTTCTACATGATTAAGGACAGCAATGTTGGCTTGGCTGGGGGACTGCTCTGTGCAACTGGCGATCAAGGACGCGCCTGCACCGAGACCGATCTGGCCGATGTGACGAGCGCGCCGCCCGCGGATGGGGTCTTGCCGGCCGGTTCTAAGGGTTGGTTCCTTACGCTCTCGGCTTCGGGTGAGAAAGCTGTCAGTGGTGCGGTGACTGTCTTTGGTACCACCTTCTTCACTACCAACAGGCCGACGCCCCCTGCGCCTGGGGTCTGCAGCAGTAACCTGGGAGAGGCAAGGCTCTATGCGGTGGGCTTCGAGGTAGGTGGTCCCAGGCTCGACCTCAATGCCGATGGGGTGATTGATGAGTATGATCTTTATGAAGTCGTCAAAGGGGGAGGGTTCTTGCCACAGCCGGTCTACTCGCCAGTCGAGATCGATGGCAAGACGGTCGATGTGGTTTGCACCGGGTCAAAATGTTTCTCTCCAGGCGCTAGTAAGTCCAGTACGGAACGCTATCGTACCTATTGGTATGTCGAGTGATGGCTAAGATAGTGAATCTAGGACTCCATTGGCCTAATTACCTGGCTATTCGGCTTGGTGCCAGCGCGGTAGCGGGATTCACCATGGTCGAGTTGATGGTGACTCTTGCCGTCTTGGCCATCCTCTTGGGAATTGCCGTGCCATCCATGACCCAGTTCACCTTCAGCGGCAAATTGCGCTCCTACTCCAACGAGATCGTGGCCAGCGCCCTGCTGGCCCGTTCGGAGGCGATCAAGCGCAATCAAACGGTCACGCTTTGCGTCTCCAGCAATGGCACCAGTTGCGCTAGCGGCAGTTGGGAGAGCGGCTGGATCGTGCGCACCAGCGGCGGTGAGGTAGTTCACCGTCAGCAGCCGATCACCGATGGCTTCAAGATCATCGGCAATGTGGACTCCATCGCCTTCGCTGCCTCCGGTGTTGGCACGACGGTAGCTACCCTGAAAGTCTGCCGCGCCACGCCCAGTCTTGGCGATCAGGAAAGCGAGGTTACCGTCAGCGCTACCGGGCGCACCGCCGTCGAGCGCAAGTCTTCCTCCAGCTGCTCCTGATCGGTGTCGACGGCGCCCGCCGTCTTCCTTCGAGCCGATAGCCTGCCCAGCGCGGCCGACCAGATGTTCCTCTGGTCGGCCCGCATCATTCTCTCGCTTCTCGCCGCGATCTGTTAGATTGCCGCTTTCCCGGCTTTAGGTACTGTCGTGCCAGCTGGGAACTTCCCATTCGTTCGCAGTTTTCCTGCGTGCGGCGTCGCATTCAGGGCAAACGATTGTTCAGGTGGCGGCTTATTCGTTTAGTATTCGGCCTCTCGCTGATTTTGCGATGAACGGCGTTTTCTCATGGATGAGTGGTTGAATTTATAGGGCGTATCGAGGTCGCCGTTCGTCCTTGTGCGGGCATTGTCTATGGGGCGCAGTTATGTCGCAGAAAGGATTTTCGCTGATCGAGCTGATGGTGACGCTCGCCGTCCTGGCCATCGTGCTGGGCCTCGCTGCTCCTTCATTTAGCAGCATGTTGCAAGACAATCGCGCCTTGTCGTTGGGTTCCGAGCTGCAGGGCGCCCTGCAATACGCCCGCTCCGAGGCGGTCAAGCGCCGCCTGGAGGTCGTGATCTGCCGTCGCAATGCGGCCGGCAGTGCCTGCGATAACGGAGCGGACTGGAGCGCTGGCTGGCTCGTGCGCCAGGCGGGCGGCGATGTGCTCAAGGTATGGGACCGCGCTCAGGGCATGGCCGTCGCCGGTCCGAATGCGGGGGTGACCTTTCGTGGCAACGGCATGGCCAGCGCCACTGTGTTTTCCGTTAAGCCCACCGCCTGCACCGACACGCAGAAGCGGGTGATTGCCCTCTCTGCAACCGGCGCTACCTCCGTGACGAAGGACGCCTGCCAATGAAAACCTTGCCTCCTCTCGCCCAGCGCGGCGCGACCATGATCGAAGTGCTGGTCGCCGTCGTCGTGCTCGCCATTGGCCTGCTCGGCATGGCGTTGCTGCAGATGACCAGCGTGCAGAGCAATCACAGCGCCTATTACCGCTCCCAGGCGAGCGTGCTCGCCAGTGATCTGGCGGACCGCATGCGGGCAAACCGCACGGCGGCGCTTGGCAGCGCCTACGAGTTCAGCTTTCCCGCCTCGTCCAGTTCCCATTCGGTGAGCGGCACCCAGGCACAGAAGGACAAGGCCGAATGGCTGAATGCCCTGGCCCAGGCCTTGCCGGAGGGCACCGGGCAGGTCGAGAAGGACGGCACCCTGGTGACCATCTCCATACGCTGGAATGACAACCGCGGGCGGATCAAGGCCACCGACGACGCCGGCAGCGGCGTCGAAACATTCGCATACCGGACCGAAATATGACCAGTAGCCTTATGCGGAGGCAGAGAGGGCTTTCTCTCGTCGAATTGCTGGTCGCCCTGACCCTCAGCCTGCTGCTGATGGTCGGAGTGCTGCAGACCTTTCTGGCGAGCAAGCAGACCTACAACGCCAACACCGGGCTTTCCCGCGTGCAGGAGAACGGCCGTTTCGCCATGGAGTTCCTGGCCAGCGACATTCGCAATGCCGGATACAAGGGCGAGTGCATATCGGCGCTGAATAACCTGCTCAACGAGGGGGGCACCGGCTACAGCGCGGATTACTTCGACTTGAGCCAGCCCGTGCGCGGCTGGAACAACGCCTCCCCGAGTTGGGTGAGCGGTCGCACCGCGGGGGACGTCGTCCATATCAAGCATGCCGCCATCAGCGCCGGGGTGACGGCCAGCGGCAATACCCCGGCCAACGCCAACACCATCAACCTGACCGCCGCGAGCGGCGTGGCCCAAGGCACGATCATCGTCGTCGCCGATCCCGTGGGCTGCGACATGTTCCAGAACCGCAGCGCCGCCAATGCGCAGGCGCTGTCGCGAGGCGCTACCGGAACGCCCGGCAACAAGAATCCCGGCGGCAACAACTTCAGTCATGCCTATGACTCGTCGATGGAAATTCTCAAGCTGCAGAGCGCCACCTACTACATCGCCAACGGGGCCAATGGCTTGCCGTCGCTCTGGCGCGTCAGCTTCATGACCGGCACGGCGATTCCCGAGGAGCTGGTTCCGGGCGTCCAGGATATGCAGGTTCTCTACGGCATTGCCGGCAACGACCGGCAGGTCGACAGCTATGTCGCGGCCGACAGCGTGAGCAACTGGGACAACGTGGTGTCGGTGCGCATCCAGCTATTGCTGGTGAGCGCCGAGACCAATGTGGTTCCGGAGAATCAGGTCATCGACTTCAACGGAGCCGCGGTGACGATTGCCAACCGTCGGCTTGCGCAAGTGTTTTCCTCCACCATCGGGATTCGGAATCGTCTGCCATGACCGCATTACCGAGCAATAGGCAACGAGGCGCGATCCTGGTGATCGCCCTGTTCATGCTGCTGCTGTTGACCATCATCGGCTTGAGCAGCATGCGTGGCACCATGCTGCAGGAAAACATGGCTGGCAACCTGCGCGACAGCAGCCTCGCGCTGCAGGCCGCCGAAGCGGCGCTGCGCAAGGGCGAAGAGGTGGTGACCGACAAGTTCATCGACAACACCCTGAGCACGCTGGAAGCCGCTCCGCTGACCGGTACCTATAGCAATTTTCCCGGTGTCGCGACCGTTCCAGGCTACAGCATCACGCTGCTGGCCAAGCTGCGTACCAGCACCGAGGCTGGCGTGCCCGTCGACGAGGAGGGTGCGCTGGTGCGGGTGGAGGCCGACGGTTACGGCATGACGCTCAACGCCAACAACAGCGTGGCTTCACAGATCAAGCTCCGTTCGGTTTTCCTCGTCGAACAATGACGGTCCAATCCTTCAAGCGCCCACAGGGAGTCATAGCGATGGACAGCCTCGCTTGCCGGTACCACACGAAATTGTTGCACGCTGGCTGTGCTTTCCTGCTTTCGCTGGCGATCGGCGGTGTCGCCACCGCGCGGGCGGACGTATCCCAGTCGCCGCTGTTGCTGGGCGGCGGCAGCGTGCCGGGTAACCTGGCGCTGGTGCCTTCGGTGGAGTGGCCGACCATCATCAGCATGGCCAATCTCGGGGCCTATAGCGTCAACAACAGCTACGTAGGCTACTTCGATTCGAACAAGTGCTATGGCTACAGCCACGATGCGACCAACGCGGACCGCCGTGACAGTCACTTCTACCCGCACTCCATCACCAGCAACCGCAGTTGCTCGGGAAATCTATGGAGCGGCAACTTTCTCAACTGGGCAGCCACCCAGACCATCGACCCGTTTCGCAGTGCGCTGACCGGCGGCTACCGGGTCAAGGACACGCCGACGGAGACCTGGCTGGAGAAGGCCAGGCATACCGGCCAGAACGGCAGTGGCGCGCGCGAGATCAGCGGTGGTAGCACGATAAGGGGCGCCACGCCGGCGAACTGGAGCAGTTTTAGAACGCGGCTAGCCGGCCTGGGTAATCGCATGCGTTTCACCCTGGATGGCGATTTGAACGGCACCGCTACTGACTACACGGCGGATACCGATCTGGCCGGCAATGGCAGCAGCGTCTACGAAGTGGTCATGCGGGTGAAGGTGTGCGATGCCGGCGTGGGGCTGGAAACCAACTGCAAACAGTACTCGCAAGGCTACAAGCCGGAAGGGCTGATCCAGCAGTACGCCAGTGACATTCGCTACAGCGTCTTCGGCTACCTGAACGACCACGAGATACTGCGCGATGGCGGTGTGCTGCGAGCCAAGCAGAAGTTCGTCGGTCAGACGGTGCGCGCCCCCGGGGTTGCCGGCAACCAGAACAACCCGGCAAACGAATGGGACGCGACCACGGGGGTGCTGGTACGCAATCCCAACGCCGCGGATGCCACAGCGACCAATGCAACGATTCTCGATAGTGGCGTGATCAACTACCTGAACAAGTTCGGGCAGATGACCAGCAAGAATCACAAGAGCATCGACCCGGTCAGCGAGCTGTTCTATACGGCGCTGCGCTATTTCAAGAACCAGGGCAACGTCTCGGCCTACTCCGAGCTCACCGGCGATGCGGACAATCGCTACCGGCTGGCCGACGGTTTCCCGGTCATCACCAGCTGGGACGATCCCATCCAGTATGCCTGCCAGAAGAACGTGATCCTGGGGATCGGCGATACCAACAGCCACCGCGACAAGAATCTCCCCGGCAACACCAATATGTCCGAGGAGCCTGCGACGCCCGGCGAGGTCACGGCCGATGACAGCATCAACGTCGTCACCGCGACGCAGAAGGTCGCAGCGCTGGAGGGGATCACCATCAACACCCCGTTCACCGGGCGCAACAATTCGGCCTATATCGCCGGCCTCGCCTACGATGCCAATACCCGGGACCTGCGTCCGCTGGTCTCCGGCAAGCAGACCGTGTCGACCTACTGGGTCGACGTTCGCGAGAACGAGTCGCTGGCCGGGCGTGTCAGCAACCAGTACTGGCTGGCGGCCAAGTACGGTGGCTTCAAGGTGCCCAGCGATTTTGGCGATCCCTACGCGCGCACCACGGCACTGCCCACCACATGGTGGCGCACCACGACGGACATGCTGGGCACGAACTATCCGCGGCCGGACAATTTCTATGTCGCCAGCGATGCGGCGAAGATGGTCGAGAGCCTGAAACTCGCCTTCGCACAGATCGCCAAGGAGGCGCAGAGCACAACGGCCTCTCTGGCAGCCAACTCGACCCGGCTGGCCACCGACACCGCGGTGTTCCAATCGCTGCTCGACAGCAAGCGCTGGAGCGGCGACCTGCTGGCCAAGCGTATCGGCTCCGATGGCAGCGTGGCGAGCGAGGCGAGCTGGAGCGCTGCCGCCGCGCTGGACAGCCTCACCAACCTGAGCGCTCGGAAGGTCTTCACCAGCCTGCCGCCCACGGCCGATTCCGTTAACGGACCGCTGCGCTCGACCGACGGAGTCGACTTCACCTGGAGCGATCTGGCCGCCGCGCAGCGTGCTGCGCTGACCAAGGCGGGGGAGGCGGACAGCAGCATGGCCGAGAACCGCCTGGCGTTCCTGCGTGGCGACCGTTCGCGGGAGATCACCGACGACGACGCGGCGCAGCCGTTCCGGCAGCGTGGCAGCCGGCTGGGCGACATCGTCAACTCGGACCCGCAGTTTATCCACAAGCAGGACTTCGGTTACTCCCGCCTGAGCTGGTCGAACGGCGCGGTGGGCACGGCCTACACAGCTTTCCGCGCCACCACGGCTTACCAGAACCGCACGCCCATGGTCGTAGTCGGGGCCAACGACGGCATGCTGCACGGCTTCGATGCCAGGGTCAGTGCCACGGCGGCGAACAACGGCGGTGGCGAGCTGTTCGCCTACGTGCCCAACAACCTGTTCGGCAACCTGATCAACCTGACCGAACCGGCCTACGCCCACCGTTACTACGTCGATGCTACGCCGCGTATTTCGGACGTCTGGCTGGGCGCCAGCACGGGCTGGCGCACCATGGTCGTGGGCGCCACCGGCGCCGGCGGTAACAGCGTCTTCGCCCTGGATATCACCGATCCCGGCAGCATGACCAGCAATAGCGTGATGTGGGAGTTCAGCCATCCGCGCATGGGCTACACCCTGGGGCAGCCGGCGCTGGTGGCGCTACCCAATGGCCGCTTCGGGGTGATCGTCAGCAGCGGCTATCACGACAGCGCGCAGACCGACGGCAAGGTCTGGGTGCTGGATGCCGCCGACGGCAGCGTGATCAAGGAGTTCACCCTCGCCACCAGCGGCGGCCTGGGCGGGCCATTGGCCTCGGATACGGACGCGGACCAGGTTGCCGATCGTGTCTATGTCGCCGACACGCTGGGCAACCTCTGGCGCCTCGATCTGGCCGGCAGCAATACCTCGAGCTGGCGCATTCCTGCCTCGCTCAACGCCAACCCGCTGTTCATCGCCAAGGACGACGACGGGGCGCGCCAGGCCATCACCGCGCCGCTGGCGTCGGCGTTCAACGATAAAGGCCAACATATGGTGTTCTTCGGCACCGGCAGCTTCTACCGTACCGGCGATAACGAGGTCCCGGCGGACCCCGCGGTGGACAGCTACTACGGCATCATCGACGGCGGCCTGCTGATCGATGGACGTGGCGCCCTGCGCGAGCAGGAGATCCTCCGCGAGGCCACCCTCGCCAGCGGCGAGAAGGCGCGCGCCATTACCCAGAACGCCATGCAGAGTGGCGACAAGGGCTGGTACCTGGACCTGGTCGGGCCCTCGGGAGCCCAGGGCGAACGCGTCGTGGCCAAGGCCACCTTGCGCAGCGACCGGGTGATCTTCACCAGCATGACGCCCTCGGCGGACCCCTGCGCGTTCGGCGGAACCAGCTGGATAATGTCGCTCAACCTGTCCAGCGGCGGCCGTCTCAACTACGTGTACTTCGATAGCAACGGCGACGGCGACCTGGACGGCGACGACACCACGAGCATCGATGACCAGGATATTCCCTGGTCGGGGATCTCCGATGTGGATGCCGGCGTCAGCAAGGGCGTTACTTCGCTGTACAAATGGCTGTGTTTCGCCGGGTCCAGTGGCGCCACTCCGACCTGTATCCCACAGCCCGACTCACAAAGATTCGGTCGCCAGTCCTGGCGCGAAGTGGGGGACTACTGATGAGCACGGGGCGCCTGTCCGGCATGCGGGGTTTTACCCTGATCGAGTTGATGATCGCGGTGGCCGTCGTCGGCATCCTGGCCGCCATTGCCTATCCCTCCTACCAGGAACATGTGCGCAAGGCGCGGCGCGCCGATGCGCAATCGGCTCTTGTGGAGCTGGCGCAGTTCATGGAACGGCACTACACCGCGAATGGCCGCTACCTGACGGCTGCTGGCGTCGCACCCGCCCTGCCTTTCGCCGAGGCGCCCAAGGATGGTGGCAGCAAGTACTACGACCTGAGTTTTTCCGCCACGCCAACGGCCAGCAGCTACACGCTGCGCGCAGTGCCCAAGGGGGCCATGACCGGCGATGCCTGCGGCACCATGACCCTCAGCAATACCGGGGCCAAGGGGCAGGCGGCGGGCGCCAGCCTGGCGGAATGCTGGCGGCGCTAAGCGTGCGGCAGGGCGCCGCGTGCCATGCCGCGCGGGTAGAAAACCGCCGGGGTTATGACGTATAACGGGCCGCTTTTGCGGCCCGTTTCTTTTGGAGGTGCTATGCGGATCCTGGTGGTGGGGGGCGGTGCGATCGGTCTGCTGTCGGCGCGTTTGCTGGCTGAACAAGGCGTCGATCTATGTCTGCTGGATCAAGGCGCGCTCGGCAGCGAATCGTCCTGGGCCGGCGGCGGCATCGTCTCGCCGCTCTATCCCTGGCGCTATGGCGCCGCGGTGACGGCGCTGGCGCACTGGTCGCAGGATTTCTACCCGGGCTTCGCCGAGCGCCTGCTGGAGGCGACCGGGATCGACCCCGAGGTGCACGTCACTGGCCTGTACTGGCTGGATCTCGACGACGAGGCCGAGGCGCTGGCCTGGGCCCGGCGCCAAGGGCGGGCGCTGCACGCGGTGGATATCGCCGAGGTGCGCCGACGGGTGCCGGTGCTGGGGCAGGGCTTCGCGCATGCCATCCATATGCCGGGGGTGGCCAACGTGCGCAACCCGCGGCTGGTCAAGGCGCTGCAGGCGGCCCTGGCGGCGATGCCCAACGTGCAGCTGCGCGAGCAGTGCGCGGTCAGCGGTTTCATCCAGGAGAACGGAAGGATCTGCGGCGTCACCACGGCTGAGGGCGAGATTCGTGCCGATCGCGTGGTGCTGGCGGCCGGGGCCTGGAGCGGCGAGCTGCTCGCCACGCTGGGCATCGAGTTGCCGGTGCAGCCGGTCAAGGGCCAGATGATCCTCTACAAGTGCGCCGAGGACTTCCTGTCGAGCATGGTGTTGGCCGGCGGGCGCTACGCGATTCCGCGGCGCGACGGTCATATCCTGGTGGGCAGCACCCTGGAACACGCGGGCTTCGACAAGACCCCGACCGAGGCGGCGTTGGCCAGTCTCAAGGCTTCCGCCGAGGCGCTGTTGCCGGCGCTGAAGGAAGCCGAGGTGGTCGGGCACTGGGCCGGGCTGCGGCCGGGCTCGCCCGAGGGTATCCCCTTTATCGGCGAGTTGCCTGCGCATCCCGGGCTCTGGCTCAACTGCGGGCACTATCGCAACGGCCTGGTGCTGGCGCCGGCCTCCTGCCAGCTGCTGACCGATCTGCTGCTGGGGGGCGAGCCGATCATCGATCCGCTGCCCTATGCACCGGCGGGGCGGTTGGGGTTTTAGCACAGCGCTTCGCCCGGGGGCTGCGGAGGCGGTTCCGCTTATGTAGGAGCCGCGCCTCTCGGCGAATCGCCGGCGCGAGCGGTACGAAGTCAGAAGCTTCGCCCCGGGGCGGGGCTCCCACAGGCGCGCGCCTCAGTCGATCCCCAGCTTCTTCAGCCGGTAGCGCATCGAACGGAACGTCAGGCCCAGGCGCTGGGCGGCGGCGGTGCGGTTCCAGCGGGTTTCCTCCAGCGCCTGCATGATCAGCTTGCGCTCGATGCCTTCGAGGTAGTCCTCCAGATTGTCGATCTGCGCCAGGCTGGCTTCGCCCGCCTGGCCGTTGGCGCCGGCGGCATCGGCCAGGCGCAGGTCGGCCGGGCTTATCTGGTCGTCCTCGCACAGGGTGTAGGCGCGCTCGAGCATGTTCTCCAGCTCGCGCACGTTGCCCGGGAAGCGGTAGTTCTTCAACTTCTCCAGCGCCTCGGGCTGCAGCTTGGCGGCGGCCAGGCCACTGCCTTCGGCCAGGCGGGCGAGCATCGCCGCGGCCAGCTGGGCGATGTCCTCGCGGCGTTCGCGCAGCGGCGGCACGCGCAGTTCGATGACGTTGAGGCGATAGTAGAGATCCTGGCGGAAGCGTCCGGCGGCGACCTCGGCGGCCAGGTCCTTGTGCGTGGCGCAGAGGATGCGCACATCGACCACCACCTCCTGCTGGCCGCCGACGGCGCGCACGGCCTTCTCCTGGATGGCGCGCAGCAGCTTGACCTGCATCGGCAGCGGCAGGTCGGCCACCTCGTCGAGGAACAGGGTGCCGCCGTTGGCCGCCTGGAACAGCCCCTGCTTGTCCTCGATGGCGCCGGTGAAGCTGCCCTTCTTGTGGCCGAAGAACTCGCTTTCCATCAATTCCGAGGGGATGGCGCCGCAGTTGACCGGCACGAATGGCTGATCGGCGCGCGGCCCCTGCTCGTGGATCAGCCGTGCCACCAGTTCCTTGCCGCTACCGGACTCGCCGCTGATGTAGACCGGCGCCTGGCTGCGCGCGAGTTTCTCGATCTGCTTGCGCAGCGCCCGCATCGGTGGCGAATCGCCGAGCAGGCGGCTGTCGACCGGCGTCTCCTCGCCTTCGGCGGAGCGGATGCGCAGGGCGGTGGCCACCAGCTCGCGCAGGCGAGTCAGGTCCACCGGCTTGGTGACGAAGTCGAAGGCGCCGGCCTTCAGCGCGTTGATCGCGGTGTCCAGGCTGCCGTAGGCGGTGATCATCGCCACCGGCACCTGCGGATGGCGCTGCTGGATGTGTTGCACCAGGTCGAGGCCGGAGCCGTCGGGCAGGCGCATGTCGGTCAGGCACAGGTCGAAGGGTTCGCGCGCCAGCCACTCGCGCGCCTCCTTGAGGTTGCGCGCGCTGCGCGTGTCCAGCTTCATCCGGCCGAGGGTGATTTCCAGCAGTTCGCGGATGTCCGGTTCGTCGTCGACGATCAAGGCTCTCTGGCGGGTCATGGTCAGCTCAGTTTGCGCGGGTGGGCGAAGGTGATGCGGAAACAGCTGCCGCCGCCTTCGCGGGGTTTGTAGTCGAGGCGTGCCTGGTTGCCCTCACACAACTCACGGGAAATATACAGGCCCAGGCCCGTGCCCTTGTTCTCGGTGGTGTAGAAGGGCTCGAAGATGTGCTGTCGCTGCTCGGGCGGAACCCCGGCGCCGTCGTCGAGGATTTCCAGCACCGGCAGGTCGCTGGTCTCGTCGCGGAACAGGCGCAGCCAGACCTGGCCTATCCGGTGCTGCTTGGCGCTGTAGCGCAGGCCGTTCTGCACCAGGTTGGTCAGCACCTGGGTCAACTGGTGCGGGTCCATGCGCGTCTGCAGGGTGCCGCCCTGGGTCTCCAGATGTATCTGCCGGTCGGCCGGTGCCGAACTGCGGAACTCGCTGGCGAAGCGGTGCAGCCAGTACTTGAGGTCGAGCAACTGCGGCTCGGCCTGGCGCCGGCGCGAGAGCTGCAGGACGTTCTCGATCACCAGGTTCATGCGCTTGGAGTGATCCTGGATGATCTGCGCCAGGCGCTGGTCCGGGCCCTGCAGGTCTTCCGATTCCTGCAGCAGCTGGGCGGCGTGGCTGATGGCGCCGAGCGGGTTACGGATCTCGTGGGCGATGCCGGCGGTCAGCCGTCCCAGGGAGGCGAGCTTGAGTTGCTGCGCCTGCTGGGCGATCTGCGAGATGTCGTCGAGGAACACCAGGATGTGCTGCTCGTCGCCGCGCTGCAGGGAGATGAAGCTGGGCTGCAGCACCGGGCCGTCCGGTTGCGCCTGCAGGCTGTCGGGGCGCAGGGTGGGATTGTGCAGCCACTGCTGCAGGCGCTTGACCAGTTCGGGGCAGTGCGGATCGATGATCTTGCCGCTCAGTTCGCCGCGGCCGAGCAGCCGCGTGGCGCCCTGGTTGGCCAGGAGCACGCGATGCTGGCTGTCCAGCACCAGGATGCCGGTGCGCATGCGCTGCAGTATCTGCGCGTTGAGCTCCTCCAGGTTGGCGACGTCGGCGGCGCGCTGTTCGGCCAGGCTCTCGCTCAGGCGCAGGCGCCGGGTGATGCCCTGGACGAACAGCGCCCCGGCGAAGCACAGCGCGCCGAGGGCGCCGGCCTGTACGTACTGCGCGGCAGCGGCGGGGCGGCTGAGGCTGAGGTAGAAGGTCAGGTAGATCAGGGCGATCGCGGCGATGGCGGCGATCAGCAGGCCGATGCGTCCGCGCAGCAGGATATTGGCGATTGCCACCGCCACCACCAGCAGGTTGCCGATGCCGCTGGGCGTGCCGCCGGCGGCATAGAACAGCCCGGAGAGAAAGATCACATCGACCAGCGCCAGGCTGAACAGCTGCACCAGGTGCCTGGGCCGCTGCACCAGCACGGCGATGAGGATGTTGAGGACCAGGTAGACCCAGCTGCCGGTGCGGAACAGTTCGATATGCACCACGTCGAGCAGCTGTTCGTCGAGGTTGCTGGAGATCAGCAGGATCAGCACCAGGCCGATGCTCAGGCGGTAGAAGTGGTAGAGCCTGAGGATGCGCCGCCCCTGTGGGCTGTCCAGTATGCCGGCGTCAACGGTCACCGCTGTGCGGGCCTTGTTCGAGGTGGGCCTGGCTGCAGTACCAGCGCTGGTCCTGGCTCAGCGCCTGGCTCCTGGGCACGTGCACGCCACAGTGGGCGCAGCGCACCATGGGCGCTGCGGCGTCCTCGCGCGTGCGCGGGCGCTTGGGTTTGCTGATGAAGCGGCGCCAGATCCAGATCGCGGCGAAGATGATGGCGATCCAGAACAGCAGGCGGAACAGGCCCATGGTGTGCTCTTTATCCGGTTAAAGCCGGCAGTTTAGCCAAGCCGCGGCCATCGGCACAGTGGGCTGGTGGCAGGCTGTGAGCTGTTTCCTCATGCGCACGGACAAGAAAAAGGGAGGCCGTGGCCTCCCTTCCGAAATGATGCTGCGTTCAGTCGAACAGGCCGAAGGTCAGGTAGCTCCAGATCGAGCGCTTCTTGGCGGTCTCGCCGGTCTTGGCGTCCTGCTGCAGCTCGGCCGGGATCTGCTGCTCGGCGTCCTCGTACTGACGGATCACGTCCTGGCTGGCGCGGGTCTCGCCCGGCGGCAGCGGGGTGTCGGTCTCGATCAGGCCGAGGGTGGCCTTGGCCAGCCAGGAGCGGTTGTCCGCTTCCTCCTCGCGCGGCACGAACTGGCCGTCGACCAGGCTCGGATGCTCGGGGTAGTTGAGCTTGAGAGTCTCCAGGCTGGTCGCAGCCAGGTCGTTCAGCGACAGGCGCTGGTAGGCTTCGGTCATGATCGCCAGGCCGTCGCCGACCGCCGGGGTCTCCTGGAAGTTCTCCACCACGTAGCGACCGCGGTTGGCGGCGGCGACATAGGCCTGGCGCTTGAGGTAGTAGTGGCCGACGTGCACTTCGTAGGCGGCCAGCAGGTTGCGCAGGTAGATCATGCGCTGCTTGGCGTCCGGCGCGTAGCGGCTGGTGGGGTAGCGGCTGGTGAGCTGGGCGAACTCGTTGTAGGAGTCGCGCGCCGCGCCCGGGTCGCGCTTGGTCATGTCCAGCGGCAGGAAGCGCGCCAGCAGGCCGCGATCCTGATCGAAGGAGGCCAGGCCCTTGAGGTAGTAGGCGTAGTCGACGTTGGCGTGCTGCGGGTGCAGGCGGATGAAGCGCTCGGCGGCGGACTTGGCGGCTTCCGGCTCGACGTTCTTGTAGTAGGCGTAGATCAGCTCCAGCTGCGCCTGCTCGGCGTAGCGGCCGAACGGGTAGCGCGACTCCAGCGCCTTGAGCTTGCTGACGGCGCTGGTGTAGCTACGATTGTCCAGGTCGGCCTGGGCCTGCTGGTACAGCTCCACCTCGCTGAGATTTTCGTCGACCTCCGGCTGCTTGGAGGAACAGGCGGCGGTGAGGGCGAGGATGGCGATCAGCAGCAGGTGTTTCACTTGCATGGCGGCTTGCGTCCCTGTGACGGCTGCGCGGCCGTCCTGTTATGATGAGCGCCCCCTGGGTTCCCCTGGGGCAAAGACGCCGTATTTAACCACAAGCCCGTTGCCGAAACCAAAGGCCGGGCTCCCGCCGTTGCCGAAGATGACTTCTACCAATAAGCAGCTGATCCAACTCCAGGCCACCGTGCCCTTCGAACAGGGCGGACAGCGCCTCGACCAGGTGGCGGCGCAGCTGTTCGGCGAGTTCTCCCGCTCGCGCCTGTCCGCCTGGATCAAGGACGGCCGCCTGACCGTCGACGGCGCCGTGGCGCGCCCGCGCGACATCGTCCATGCCGGCGCGCAGCTGGTGCTCGACGCCGAGCAGGAAGCCCAGGGCGAGTGGCTGGCGCAGGACATCGAGCTGAACATCGTCTACGAGGACGAGCACCTGCTGGTGATCGACAAGCCAGCCGGCCTGGTGGTGCATCCGGCCGCCGGGCACGCCGACGGCACCCTGCTCAACGCCCTGCTGCACCACGTGCCGGACATCGTCAACGTGCCGCGCGCCGGCATCGTGCATCGCCTGGACAAGGACACCACCGGCCTGATGGTGGTGGCCAAGACCCTGCAGGCGCAGACCAACCTGGTCGAGCAGCTGCAGAAGCGCACGGTCAGCCGCATCTACGAATGCATCTGCATCGGCGTGATCACCGCCGGCGGCACCATCGACGCGCCCATCGGCCGCAGCTCGGCGCAGCGCCAGCGCATGGCGGTGACCGATGGCGGCAAGCCGGCGATCAGCCATTACCGGGTGCTGGAGCGCTATCGCTCGCACACCCATGTGCGGGTCAAGCTGGAGACCGGGCGCACCCACCAGATCCGTGTGCACATGAGCCACGTCGGCTATCCGCTGGTGGGCGACCCGGTCTACGCCGGGCGCTTCCGCATCCCGCCGGCGGCCAGCCCGAGCCTGGTGCAGAGCCTCAAGGAATTTCCGCGCCAGGCGCTGCACGCGCGCTTTCTCGAGCTGGATCACCCGGCCACCGGCAAGCGCATGAAATGGGAGTCGCCGCTGCCGGACGACCTGGTCTGGCTGCTGACCCTGCTGCGCCAGGACCGCGAGGCCTTCGTCGGGTGACCGCCTGGGCGCATGACTGGCTGACCCCGGACTGGCCCGCGCCCGCCAGGGTGCGCGCCTGCGTCACCACGCGCAGCGGCGGCGTCAGCGTCGCGCCGTTCGACAGCTTCAATCTCGGCGATCATGTCGACGACGATCCCGCCGCCGTGGCCAAGAACCGCCAGCGCCTGCTCAGCCAGCTGGGCTGCCAGCCGGCCTGGCTGCGCCAGGTGCACGGTACCCAGGTGGTGGCCGCCGACCCGGCGCGGGTCGCCGAGGCCGATGCCAGCTGGACCTCTACCCCCGGCATCGCCTGCACGGCGATGACCGCCGACTGCCTGCCGGCGCTGTTCTGTGATCGCGCCGGCAGCCGCGTGGCGGCCGCGCATGCCGGCTGGCGCGGGCTGGCCGGCGGCGTGCTGGAGGCCACCGTGCAGGCGCTCGGCGTGGCGCCCGAGGAACTGCTGGTCTGGCTCGGTCCGGCCATCGGCCCGCTGGCCTTCGAGGTTGGCGCCGAGGTGCGCGAGGCCTTCGTCGGGCAGCATGGCGAAGCCGAGGCTGCCTTCGTACCCGGCGCCAATGCCGGCAAGTACATGGCCGACATCTACCAGCTGGCACGCATCCGCCTGGCCGCCATCGGCGTGACCGCGGTCAGTGGCGGCGGCCTGTGCACCTACAGCGACCCGCGTTTCTATTCCTACCGGCGCAGCCCGCGCACCGGGCGTTTCGCCTCGCTGATCTGGCTGCAGCCCTGATTCGGCCACCTGGGGTGGATCGCGCTTTATCGATCCACCGCTGCGGTGGATGTGAAAAGCGACATCCACCCTGCACGCCGAGTCTTCGCCTTTAGCTCTCGATCACCGTCATCAATAGTGCTGTGCCGGGCGAGACGACCGGTCATATGCTCGGCGCCATGAACAGCATTCGACTCGACAAGCGCGACCTGATCCTGAGCAAGGGCTCGGCGGTGATGACCCGCCGCGGCTATCACGGCACCGGGGTGCTGGAGATCGTCCAGGCCGCGGGGATCCCCAAGGGCAGCTTCTATCACTACTTCGCCAGCAAGGAAGATTTCGCCCTGCAGGCGCTGGCCTTTATCTACCGCCCACGGCTGGAGCGCTATGCCCAGACGTTGGGCAACCCGGCGCTGAGCCCGCGGGCGCGCATCCTCGGCTACTACCGCGACCTGCTGGCGCACTTCGCCCGTCAGGACTCGCCGCAGTACCACTGCTTCATCGGCAGCCTGAGTTTCGAGATGAGCGAGATGCTGCCGGCCATAGGCGCCGAGGTGGAGGCCATCCAGCAGGCCTCGGTGGAAATCCTGCGCCAGTGCCTGGAGCAGGCGCGCGCCAGCGGCGAGCTGAGCGCCGACGAGGACTGCGGCAACCTCGCCGTGTTTATCGCCAACGCCTGGCAGGGCGTGCTGGCGCGGCTCAAGGTGGGCCGCAGCCTGCAGCCGCTGGAAGCTTTCGTGTTGCGCCTGGAGCGTCTGCTGCAGGCCTGATTTTTCTTGACCCTTGAAACGAGACGACCGGTCGATTGGCCGGCCCCAGGAGACCTCATGAGCGCCCCCGTACAAGCCCTGTTCGCCCCCTTCCGCCTCGGCAACCTGGAGCTGCCGACCCGCGTGGTGATGGCGCCGATGACCCGTTCCTTCTCCCCCGGTGGCGTGCCCAACGCCCAGGTGGTGGAGTACTACCGCCGCCGCGCCGCCGCCGGCGTCGGCCTGATCATCACCGAGGGCACCACGGTCGGCCACCAGGCCGCCAACGGCTACCCCAACGTGCCGCGTTTCCATGGTGCGGACGCCCTGGCCGGCTGGAAGCAGGTGGTCGAGGCGGTGCATGCAGAGGGCGGCAAGATAGTTCCGCAGCTGTGGCACGTGGGCAACGTGCGTCGCCTGGGTACCGAGCCGGATGCCGGCGTGCCGGGTTACGGGCCGATGGAGAAGCTCAAGGACGGCAATGTCGTGGTACACGGCATGAGCAAACAGGATATCGACGAGGTGATCGCCACCTTCGCCCAGGCCGCGCGCGATGCCAAGGCCATCGGCATGGACGGCGTGGAGATCCACGGCGCCCACGGCTACCTGGTCGACCAGTTCTTCTGGGAAGGCAGCAATCAGCGCACGGACGAGTACGGTGGCGACCTGGCCGGCCGCTCGCGCTTCGCCATCGAGCTGATCCAGGCGGTGCGCGCCGCGGTCGGCCCGGACTTCCCGATCATTTTCCGTTTCTCCCAGTGGAAGCAGCAGGACTACAGCGCCCGCCTGGTGCAGACCCCGGAGGAGCTGGAGACCTTCCTCAGGCCGCTGTCCGAGGCTGGCGTGGATATCTTCCACTGCTCGACCCGGCGCTTCTGGGAGCCGGAGTTCGCCGGCAGCGACCTCAACCTGGCCGGCTGGACGCGCAAGCTGACCGGCAAGCCGACCATCACCGTCGGCAGCGTCGGCCTGGATGGCGAGTTCCTGCAGTTCATGGTCAAGACCGACAAGGTCGCGGCGCCCGCCAGCATCGACAATCTGCTCGAGCGCCTGAACCGCGATGAGTTCGACCTGGTGGCCGTGGGTCGCGCGCTGCTGGTCGACCCGGACTGGGCGCTGAAGGTGCGCGAGGGCCGCGAGGACGACATCCTGCCGTTCAGTCGCGATGCCCTGATGCAGCTGGTCTGATCGAAGATTGACACGGGCGCCGTCGCTGGCGCCCCGTTGAGCGGGGCTTTATTACGTCCGCCTGCGCCCCATGGACACTGCGCACGCCCTCGGTGCGCACGGCTTAGGGCGGGTGCAACCCGCCACTCTCCCTCAGTGGCGGGTTTCACCCGCCCTACCAGCCAGCTCCACGCCGGCGCCGATCTCCGGCTGCGGCTGCATGGCGCCGCGCAGGTGCTGTTCGAACTGCACCACGATGCCGTCCCAGCTCAGGTGGCTGGCGTGGCGACGGGCGTTCAGGCGTATCCGGCGCAGGGTCTCGTCGTCTTCCAGCAGCCAGCAGGCCGCCTCGCAGAAGCCGCTTTCGTCACCGGGACGGGCGAGGGCGCCGTTGTGGCCATGGTGGATATGCTGGCCGGCGGCGGCCTGGTCGAAGGCGACCACGCCGAGCCCCGAGGCCAGCGCCTCCAGCACTACGTTGCCGAAGGTCTCCGACAGGCTGGGAAACAGGAACAGATCGCCCGAGGCGTAGTGCGCGGCCAGCGTCTCGCCGCGCTGCAGACCGCAGAACAGGGCGTCCGGCAATCGCGCCTGAAGGCCGGCGCGCTGCGGCCCGTCGCCGACCAGGATCAGGCGCATGCGTCGCTGCGGCTGGCTCGCCTGCAGCGCCTCGAAGGCGGTGGTCAGCAGGCCGAGGTTCTTCTCCGCGGCCAGGCGGCCGACGTGCAGCACCGCCAGGTCGTCCGGTCCCAGGCCCCAACTGCTGCGTAGCGAATCGCTGCGCCTGGCCGGATGGAACAGCTGGCTGTCGACACCGCGGGCGAGCAGGGCGAGGCGCTCGAAATCGCGGCGCTGCAACTCGATCTGCTGCCCGGCGCTGGGCACCAGGGTCAGCTGCGAGCGGTTATGGAACCAGCGCAGGTAGTTGGTCAGCAGCCGGGTCAGCAGGCCGACGCCATAGTGGCCGGTGTATTGCTGGAAATTGGTGTGAAAGCCGCTGACCGCCGGGATGCCCAGGCGCCGCGCGGCGCGCAGGGCGGACAGGCCGAGAGGGCCTTCGGTGGCGATATAGAGCACATCCGGGCGCTGGCGCTTCCAGCGCCGCAGCAGTTTGTGCAGCGCCGACTGGCCCCACTGCAGGCCGGGGTAGCCGGGCAGCGGCCAGCCGCGGGTCAGCAGCAGGTCGGCATCCAGCGCCTGGGTCGGGTCCGCCGCCTGGCGCGGGCGCACCAGCTGCACGCGATGACCGCGGCGGCGCAGGCCCTCGACCAGGCGGCCGAGGGTATTGGCCACGCCGTTGATTTCCGGCGGGTAGGTTTCACTTATCAGGGTGATTTGCAGGGGCGCTGTACTCATGGCAGCAGTCTGGGCTGCCGCCATGTAGACGATGTGACATCAGGGTTGCGCTTTTGTGACCGCGCCTTCGCCGCGTTCGCGCACCCAGAACACCGTGGCGCCGGCCACCGCCGCCGGCATGATGAAGACATTGACCAGCGGGATCAGCAGCGCGGCGTAGGTGATGCCGCCGAAGCTCAGGCTCTGCCAGCGTTTCTCGCGCAGCCAGGCGAGCATGTCCTGCCAGCTCATCTTGTTGTTGTCGGCCGGGTAGTCGATGTACTGCACGGCCATCATCCATACGCCGAACAGCAGCCACAGCGGCGCCGCCAGCAGATTGACCACCGGGATGAAGCTGAGGATCAGCAGGGCGACGGCGCGCGGCAGGAAATAGGCCAGTTTGCGCGCCTCACGGCCCAGGGTACGCGGCACCATGGCCATCAGCTCGGCCCAGCTGAACGGCGGGAAATGATCCCCGCCGCGCACCACCACCTCGACCTTCTCGGCGAGAAAACCGTTGAACGGTGCGGCGATGATATTGGCCAGCAGGGTGAAGCTGAAGAACACCATCAGCAGTACCAGCACCACGAACAGTGGCCAGAGGACGTACTCGAGAAAGCTCAGCCAACTCGGCAGGCTGGGCATGAAGGCGTCGACCCAGCCGCCGAACTGCTGCACGGCGAAGCCGATCAGGGTGGCGAAGAGGATCAGGTTGACCGTCAGCGGCAGCAGCACGAACAGGCGCAGGCCGGGGCTGAGCACCAGTTTCAGGCCCTCGCGCAGGTATTGCGGGCCGGACAGAACGGGGGCGGCAGGCATGGAGGGCTCCAGGGTGATTGAATCGCGCCGACCATACCGACTTTGCTGCGAAGGCGAAAGTTCGGGGCGCGTCCTGGCGGCGATAGGGTGGCTCTATACCTCATATTGGCAATGGATATTTCCGCAGCGCTCGGGCGCTCGTTAGCCTGACGACCGCTTTCATTTTCCGGGGCCGTCCTGTTCTCCAAGCCTTCCCCTAGTGCTCGGACAGCCCCTTTTTATCGCAGCCGGCCGACGCGCCGGGAGGAGTCATTCATGTCTGTCGTTCGCCATGCCCGCGTCATCATCCTGGGTTCGGGACCCGCCGGCTACAGCGCGGCGGTGTACGCGGCGCGCGCCAACCTCAAGCCGCTGCTGATCACCGGCATGCAGGCCGGCGGCCAGCTGACCACCACCACCGAGGTGGACAACTGGCCGGGCGATCCCCACGGCCTCACCGGTCCGGCGCTGATGCAGCGCATGCAGGAACACGCCGAGCGCTTCGAGACCGAGGTCGTCTTCGATCACATCAACGCCGTGGACCTGGCCGGCAAGCCCTTTACCCTGGTCGGCGACGGCGCCACCTACAGCGCCGACGCGCTGATCATCGCCACCGGCGCCAGCGCCCGCTACCTGGGCCTGCCCAGCGAGCAGGCCTTGATGGGCAAGGGCGTCTCGGCCTGCGCCACCTGCGACGGCTTCTTCTACCGTGGCCGCGAGGTGGCGGTGGTCGGCGGCGGCAATACCGCGGTGGAAGAGGCGTTGTACCTGGCCAATATCGCCAGCAAGGTGACCCTGATCCACCGCCGAAACGCCTTCCGCGCCGAGAAAATCCTGCAGAACAAGCTGCAGGCGCGGGTGGCCGAGGGCCGGATCGAACTGCGTCTGAACGCCGAGGTGGACGAGGTGCTGGGCGACGCCATGGGCGTCACCGGGGTGCGCCTGAAGCACCACGACGGCGCCACCAGCGAGCTGAAGGTGGACGGCCTGTTCGTCGCCATCGGCCACACGCCCAACACCGGCCTGTTCGAGGGCCAGCTGGCGCTCAAAGACGGTTACCTGGTGGTCAACGGCGGGCGCGACGGCAATGCCACCGCCACCAGCGTGCCCGGGGTGTTCGCCGCCGGCGACGTGGCCGACTCGGTGTACCGCCAGGCCATCACCTCGGCCGGCGCCGGCTGCATGGCGGCGCTGGACGTGGAGCGCTATCTCGACGGGCATTGAGGCCCGGCCGCGTTATCGGCGGTGGTCGTAGGAGCTGGCTTGCCGGCGATGCCTAGCAACGGCTGATCGCCCGCAAGCGGGCTCCTACAGGTCTGCTGTCTGGCTGGTCAATCCGGCCAATGCCAGGCCGGCTCGTCGAGCATGCCCTGGCCGCGGATGCAGGTCTGGCCCAGCGGCTTGTCCAGCTCCAGGGCGTTGCACTCCGGGCTTTCCTTCAGCGTGGCGATCAGCCGGCTGGCATGCGACACCACCCACACCTGGGTGTATTGCGACGCGGCGATGATCAGGCGACCGAGTGCGGGTAGCAGGTCCGGGTGCAGGCTGGTTTCCGGTTCGTTGAGCACCATCAGCGATGCTGGGCGCGGGGTGAGCAGGGCGGCGACCAGCAGCAGGTAGCGCAGGGTGCCGTCGGACAGTTCGGCGGCGCTCAGCGGGCGCAGCAGGCCGTCCTGGCGCAGCTCGACGGCGAAACGGCCGCCCGCCTGGAAGTCGATATGCAGGCGGCTGCCGGGAAAGGCGTCGTCGATGGCGGCATCCAGCGCGGCGCGGTCGCCGATTTCGCGGATGGTCTGCAGCGCCGCGGCCAGGTCGCGACCGTCGTGATGCAGCACCGGGGTGCGGGTGCCCAGTTGCGGTTGGCGCGCTGGAGCCTTGGCGTCGCTACGAAAGTGATCGTAGAAACGCCAGCGGCGAACGGTTTCGCGTAGCTGGAAGACTTCCGGGCAGTTGGGGGCGTTGCCGATCTGGTCGAACAGGCTGTCGTAGTTCGGCACATGCTGGGCCAGCACCTGCCAGCTGCGCCCCTCGCGCAGGCGCACCAGCGGCCCGGCACGATCGACCAGCAGCGAGGCGGGGCGGTAGCTGGCGCCGGCCCAGATGCACTCGCGCTTGATCTCCGGGTCGAGGGAAAAGGCCGAGCTGCTCGGCTCGGGCAGGCCGAGCGCGATGGCATAGCCGAAATCCTCACCGGCAAAGCCCAGGCGCAGGCGCATGGCGCCGCGGCGCGGGCCGCCCTGCACCGGCACTTCGCCGCTGCGCATACGCCGGGAAATCTGCTCCGGGCCGGCCCAGAAACTCGACTCCAGCCCGCCCTCGCGGGCCAGCGCGTTGACCACGCCGCCCTGGGCGGTTTCCGCCAGCAGGCGCAGGGCGCGATAGAGGTTGGACTTGCCACTGCCGTTGGCGCCGGTGATCAGGTTGAGCCGGCCCAGCGGCAAGACCAGGCTGTTGATCGAGCGATAGTTGGCGACCGCTAGGGTATGCAGCATGGCGAAGTCATCCTGACACGAAGATCAGCGCCCGTAGCGCGGCGACAGCGCCAGCCAGGCCAGCAGCGGGTAGCACAGGTAATGCAGGACGAAGAGCGCGGTGCCCATGGGGCCGGGGGCGTCCTGTAGATACATCATGCCCAGCAGGCCGAGGTAGAGCACGCCGAGCAGGCCGCCGTAGAGTGCGGTGAGGCGCCAGCGCTCGGCATGGCTCGGCGCGCGGCCCTGGCGCCAGTGGAACGCCAGCGCCAGGCCGGCGGCGATGGCGGCGGCGATCAGCAGCGTGGTCAGCAGCCCGCCCAGGCGCACGAAGGTGCGCAGCAGCAGGTTCAGCAGCACCGCCGCTATCACTGCGCCGAGGGCATAGTAGCGCAGCTGCACGGCGCTCTTCATAGACTGCGCGCCAGGCCGAAGCGCCTGCTCAGCACCCGGTCCAGCAGGGCGCCGGGCAGCAGCGCGGCGAGCAGCGGCAGGGCGCGGCTGCCGTTGCCCAGACGCAGCAGGCGCGGGCGCTTGCTGCGTTGCACGGCGGCGAGCAGTTGCTCGGCGAATTCGCTGGCCGGCGTCGGGTTGTCCTGCGAGGCGCCGGCGCGGGCGCGGATGCCGTCGCGCAGCGGCCACCAGGGCGAGTCCGCGCGCAGCAGCGCCTCGGCCTGCTGGCTGGCGTTGGCACCGAAGCTCGAGGCGATGGCGCCGGGCTGCACCTCCATCACCTCGATGGCAAACGGCGCCAGCTCCAGGCGCAGCGCGTCGGTCAGGGCGTGCACGGCGGCCTTGGAGGCGCAGTAGGCGCCGGCGAACGGGGTGACCAGCACGCCGGAGACGCTGCCGATATTCACCACCAGGCCGCGGCTGCGGCGCAGCAGCGGAAACAGCGCGCGGGTCACGCCGACCACGGCGAACACGTTGGTTTCGAACTGCTGGCGCATGGCTTGCACGCCACCGTCGAGCAGCGGCCCCATCGCCCCGTAGCCGGCGTTGTTGATCAGCACGTCGAGGCCGCCGATCTCGTCGTTCAGGCGGCCGGCCAGGCGTTCGAGGGCCTCGCCGTCGTTGACGTCCAGCTGCACCGCCTGGAAGCCGGCGCGCTGCAGTTCGGCCAGGTCGGCCTCCTTGCGCGCGGTGGTCCAGACCGCGTAGCCGGCGGCCTGGAAGGCATCGGCCAGGGCGCGGCCGATGCCGCTGGAGCAACCGGTGATCAGGACGCTGGGTTGGGGCATGCGGCAATCTTCCTTGTATGGGGCTTTCGGTGCGCGCGGCGCAGCCCGGGGTTCAACGGATGAACTGCCCCTGCAGGCGTTCGGCGCGAAATTCCAGGGTAGACGGGCGGTAGCCGCTGCGCAGGTCCGGCAGCGGCAGGCAGTCGTTCCAGCTGGCGCCGGGCAGCAGTTCGCCGGGGCCGCTGTAGCGCGGCGATTCGTATAGGCGTTGGGCCAGGTTAGTGGCGTTGCCGGGGCGGTAGGCGGCGACTTCCCAGCGCAGTTCCAGCAGGGCGGCGTCGCTGCCGTTCTTCAGCCGCACGGCCAGCGGGCGATCGCCCGGGCACTGCTGCGGATCGTAGCTCAGGCGCAATTCGAGGTGGGCCAGGTAGCGGGCGTCGCGGTTCTCCTCCCAGAGCACCCAACTGGCGACCAGCGCCAGGCCGGCCAGCGCCGCCATGGAAATCGGCAGGGCCTTGGTCGGGTAGCGGATCAGCAGGATCAGCCAGGAGATGACGAGCAGTACGCCGATAAGCATGGGGGGCACCCGGGACTAGGACTGCGTTCATCCTACACAAGGTGCCGTGGGGGAGGTAACCGGGGGAGCGCGTTGCGCGGAGGCCGGCGGATCGTGATTTAGCGAGACACCGCCTGGTGGATGTAGAAAGCGACAGCTATGCGCCCCGATCCACCCAACGGACTCGGCCCTGGGTTGTAGGAGCCCCGCCCCGGGGCGAAGCACTGGCGGTCTGCGAGACCTCGACAGCGCCCCAGCATTCGCCGCGAGGCACGGCTCCTACACTGGACCCTTAGTGCACCGTGCCGGCGGCCACCGCATCGCTGCGGCCGTAGACGTCCTCCAAACGCTCGATATCGTCCTCGCCGAGGTAGGTGCCGGACTGCACCTCGATGATCTCCAGCGGGATCTTGCCCGGGTTGGAG
Organism: Pseudomonas sp. SP16.1; assembly: GCF_052682975.1. Classification (NCBI taxonomy): domain Bacteria; kingdom Pseudomonadati; phylum Pseudomonadota; class Gammaproteobacteria; order Pseudomonadales; family Pseudomonadaceae; genus Pseudomonas; species Pseudomonas sp. SP16.1. Next base: position 3,302,610 of record NZ_JBQYFZ010000001.1, on the reverse strand, counting down.
AGGCGGTGCACCGAGGTCATCGGGATGTAGGTCGACTGGTTTTCGGTGAGCAGGAACTCGCGATCGTCGCAGGTCACCTTGGCCGTGCCGGAGACCACGATCCAGTGCTCGGCGCGGTGGTGGTGCATCTGCAGGGACAGCTGCGCGCCCGGCTTGACGGTGATGTGCTTGACTTGGAAGCGCCCGCCCATGTCCACCGAGTCGTAAGAGCCCCAGGGACGGTACACCTCGCAGTGGTTCTGGGTCTCGTTGCGGCCCTGCGCGTCGAGCCTGTTCACCAGCTTCTTGACGTCCTGCACGCGGTCCTTGTGCGCCACCATCATCGCGTCCTTGGTTTCTACCACGACTATGTCGTCGAGGCCGAGCACCGAGACCAGCTTGCCGTTGCCGTGCACCAGGCAGTTGCGGCTGTCCTCGACCACCACGTCGCCCTTGGTGACGTTGCCGGCTTCGTCCTTGTCGTGCACCTCCCAGATCGACGACCAGCTGCCGACGTCGTTCCAGCCGGCGGCGAGCGGCACCACGCAGGCGCGGGTGGTCTTCTCCATCACCGCGTAGTCGATGGAGTTGTCCGGGCAGCAGGCGAAGGTGGCCGGGTCGATGCAGATCTCCTCGTCCTTGCGCTGGCTGCGCTCCAGGGCCAGCAGGCAGGTGTCGTAGATGTCCACGTCGTGCTGCTTGAGCTCCTCGAGGAAGCGGCTGGCGCGGAACAGGAACATGCCGCTGTTCCAGTAGTAGTCGCCGCTCGCCACGTACTCGGCGGCGCGCTCGGCGTCGGGTTTCTCGACGAAGCTGGCGACCCGCGCCACGCCCGCCGGCAGCGCCCCGTCGGCGGCGCCGCGGATATAGCCGTAGCCGGTCTCGGGGCGGTCGGCCGGTACGCCGAACAGCACCATCTCGCCCTTCTCGGCGGCCACGGTGGCCAGCGCCAGGGCCTGGCTGAAGGCCTGCTGATCGTCCAGCACGTGATCGGCCGGCAGCACCAGCATCAGCTCGTCACGCCCCTCGGCGATCAGCTGCAGGGCGGCCATGGCCACCGCCGGCGCGGTGTTGCGGCCGAAGGGTTCGAGCAGCAGCAGCTGCGCCTGCTGACCGATCTGCTGCAGCTGTTCCTGGACGATGAAGCGGTGCTCCTGGTTGGCCACCAGCACCGGCGGCTGCATGCCCTCGATGGCGAGGCGCTGCAGGGTCTGCTGGAACAGCGTGTGCTCGCCGGTGAGGGCGAGGAACTGCTTGGGATACTGCTTGCGCGAGAGGGGCCAGAGTCGCGAACCGCTGCCGCCGGAAAGGATGATCGGGGTCATGGTGTTTCTCCTGAGATGAGGGTCATGAGGTGCTCCAGCGTCATGTGGTGCGGCGTGTACCCGCCGTTTTCCTTGTTCTCGAGAAAACCTGTTGCCTTAACCGTCGATGGGGCGCTTGACCCACACCGGCGCCAGCTTGCCCTGGCTGCCGGTGACGAACAGGCTCACCACCTCGCCACGCTCCAGGGTGACCGGCTTGAGGTCGGTGATCTTCTGGTCGCCGGCAAACAGCGCCAGGCCGACCTTGACCGGATTGATCTCGCGCTCCCCCAGAGCATTCGGCGCCACGTCGGCGACCACCGGGGTCTTGCCGTCGGCGGTCTTGACGCTCAGCTGGCTGTCGCTGAGGTTCTGCACGCGCAGCATGGCTTTCTGCTTGTTGCTGAACGCCGGCTCCTCGACCAGGCGCGGCGCGCTGCCGGTCTGGTTGACCAGGGTGTAGTAGTGAGCGGCCTTCAGTTGCACCGGCAGCGTGGTGCTGCCGACCTGGGCCTGATAGCTGCCGGCCGGCAGGAACTTGAAGTCGCTGGAGCCCAGCGGCGCGACCTGCTTGAGCTGCACTTCGCCGACCTTGACGTCGAGCTCGGCGTTGCCGGCGTTGTAGGCGCGGACGAAGGCCGAGCCCTTGGGCGCCTTGGGCCCGTACAGGGCGCCGTCGTCGGCCTGGGCCTGGAGCAGACCCAGGCCGAGAGTCAGGGCGCAGGCGCCGAGCAGGCTGCGGCGCAGGATGGTGTGAGCGGTCATTGGATGTTCCTCCATGGGGATGGTTAGGTGTCGCGCCGCCATCAACGGCTGGCGGCGGCCAGAGTCCGCTGCTCGCCGCCTCTCAGTGCGGCGAGCCATTGCGGGTCGAATTCGCTGAGGTCGTTGCCCATCGGCAGGTAGCGCTCGGGGAATTCCCAGATCACCAGCTGCGGCGGGTTGTTCTTCAGCTCCTCGCTCTGCAGGTACTTGAGCATCGGCACCAGCGGGCCGCCGCCTTCCTCGGCGTGGTTGGCCAGGTCGCGCTGCAGGTGCTGGCGCAGCGCGCCGGCGAAGTTCCACGCCGGGTTGGCGCTGTAGCTGGTGCCGACCAGCGCCACCGGCAGGTCGGCCTCGGCGAACAGCGCGTCGCCACCGTCGCCTACGGCATGGGTCTGGCGCAGCTGCAGGCTGTCGGCGCTCGGCAGCAGGCCCTCGAACAGCGGGCCGAGCGGCAGGAAGCGGGTCAGGTCGCCCTGGTGCGCGCGGGTCTCCAGGGGCTCGGTGACGAACTCCTGCGGCTCGCCGCGCAGCGGCACGGCGCTGCGCACCACCTCGCTCAGGGCACGGGCGGCGACCTCGGCGCCCTGCGGCGTCCAGTGCGTGTCGGTGCGCAGGAACATCGGCGCCTGCTGCTTGCCGGCTTGCAGCGGGCCGAGCAGGTCCGGCGCGGCGATGCCGGCGTCGCGCACCGCGCGGTGGAAGCGCGGGTACAGGCTGCGCTGCAGGGCGCTGGGGCGATGCGCGCCGGCATGCTCGGGATACAGCCGCGACTTGGCCGGCACGATCGCCAGCAGCAGGTGCACGTCCTGCTGCGCCAGGCGCTGCTGCACGCCACGGATCAGTTCGAGGTTGTCGCGCAGCTGGCGCTGGCCGCCGGCCACCGGATCGAATTCCTCGTCCGAGTAGAGCCAGCCGTCCTGGCCGATCACCAGGCCGGCGCGGCCTTCGCCGAAGGCCAGGTATTCCAGGGCCGCCCACAGGTTGATGCCGACCTGCTTGAGCGGAAAGTGCTCGTCGTAGTGACGCTCGACGCTCTTGGCCAGGCTGCCGTCGAGCACGCGCGGCTCGTCGGGCTGCTTGTAGTCCGCCAGGCCGCCGAGGGCGAGCAGGCTGGTGGGCACCAGCAGCAGGCTGAACAGTGCGACGTAGAGGGTGGTGACGGGGCGATTCATGGGTGACCTCCGCTCAGAACTGGAAGTAGAGGAAGGGGGAGTAGCTCTGCGCCGAGAGCTTGAGCAGCGAGGCGCAGAACAGCAGCAGCAGGGCGCCGCGCAGCGCCAGCAGGCGCAGATCCAGCGCCTGCAGCGCGGCACCGGCATCGGCGCCGGCGCCGACCGCGGTGAGCGGCGCCTCGGCACGGCGGGCGGCGAGGAACTGGCGCGCGCCGCAGGCGCCGATCACCACCCAGGCCAGCGCCAGGGTGACCATCTGCAGGCCGCTGATCTGCGCCAGGGTCAGCTCGCTCAGGCGCCAGTCGCCGAAGGCGAACAACGCGCCGTACATGCGCCCGGCCACCTCCAGATTCTCGGCGCGGAAGATCACCCAGCCGATCATCACCAGCAGCAGGGTCAGCGCCCATTTCAGCGGGCTGAACAGCTTGGGCGCGGCTTTCACGCCGAGCGCTCGTTCGACGGCCAGCCAGGTGCCGTGCCAGGCGCCCCAGATCAGGAAGGTCCAGTTGGCGCCGTGCCAGAAACCGCCCAGCAGCATGGTCAGAAACAGGTTGCGGTAGGTATTGAAGGTGCCGTGGCGGTTGCCGCCCAGCGGCACGTACAGGTAGTCGCGCAGCCAGGTCGACAGGCTGATGTGCCAGCGCCGCCAGAACTCGGTGATCGACTGGCTGATATAGGGCTGGTTGAAGTTCTCCATGAAGCGAAAGCCCATCATCAGGCCGAGGCCGATGGCCATGTCGCTGTAGCCGGAGAAGTCGAAATACAGCTGCGCGGTGTAGGCGATCATGCCCAGCCAGGCGTCGCCGGTGCTGGGGTTGTCCAGGGCGAAGCAGTGATCGACCAGCGGTGCCAGGCTGTCGGCGATGAACACCTTCTTGACGAAGCCCTGCATGAAGCGCGTGGCGCCCTCGGCGAACTTGTCCAGGCTGTGGCTGCGCCCGGTGAACTGGTCGGCCAGGTCCTTGTAGCGCAGCACCGGCCCCGCGATCAGCTGCGGGAACAGGGCGATGAAGGCGGCGAAGTCGATCAGGTTGCGGGTCGGCTCGGTGTCCTTGCGGTACACGTCGATCAGGTAGCTGATCGACTGGAAGATATAGAAGGAAATGCCGATCGGCAGGATCACCGCGGTCAGCAGGAACGGCTCGAGGCCGAAGGATTCCAGCACCGCATTGAGGTTGGCCGCGCCGAAGTTGGCGTACTTGAAGTAGCCGAGGGTGGCCAGGTTGCCGACCACGCCGGCGACCACCCAGCGCCGCGCCGCCTGGCTGCCGGCGTGGGTGTGGATGCGCAGGCCGATGGCGTAGTTCCACAGGGTCACGGCGACGAACAGCAGCAGGAAGTCGACTCGCCACCAGGCATAGAAGGCGTAGCTGCCGATCAGGATCAGCAGGTTGCGCCAGCGATTCGGGCACAGGTAGTACAGGCCGAGGAAGATCGGCAGGAACAGGAACAGGAATACGTTGGATGAAAAGACCATCCGTGCTTCTCCGAAAATAGCCGGGGCAGCGCCCCCCTTTCCCCCCGCGCGCGGAGGGTTTGTTTTTGCTACGGCCTGTAGGCGCGGATTAATCCGCGACCTTCGCGATGAGCATCGCGAATGAATTCGCTCCTACAGGGTCTCGAACACCGGGCTCACCTCGCCTCCGAGGCGGAAACTGGTGAACGGCCCCATCTTTTCGCGCAGCTGCAGGGTCTGCGCGCTGCACGGGTAGAGGCTGCAGTAGGGCGCCAGCCAGGAATACTTGTAGGGCTTGCGCAGCTCCGCCATGTCCTGTTTGGCGCCGCTACGCGCGGCGAAATCCTGCGGGTCGCGAGCACCGGCCAGCACCTGTTCGGCCAGGCGGCGCAGGGCATCGTCGTTCTCGTCGCGCAGATCGACGCCGTTGGCCTGGGCGAAGGCGGCGATCATCGCCAGCGGCGGCAGGGCGTAGTTGTGGTAGGCCAGGGCACGCTGGCGGCGCTTCATCTCGTTGCCGAGAAAACCGTTCTCGTCGACCTGGCCGGCGGCCACGCGGAACTGATCGACGGACCAGTCGAACAGATCGCGGCGGTCGCTGATCACCGCCGCCGCCATCACCGACCAGGCGGCCCAGTAGCTGTGGTTGTTGATCTTCTTCAGCGGCAGGTCGCTCCACTCGCGCACCGTGTGCTCGGCCAGGCGCACGAACCAGGCCTCGATCCGCGCGCTCTGCTGCGGATAGTCGGCCAAGGGTTGCGACTCGGAGAACTTCAGGTGCAGCCAGGCGCCGGCCAGGCTGCCCAGGGCCCATTTGCGGATCGACTTGCCGGTATGGTTGAACTGCTCGGACTCCAGCGCATCGGCGCGCGCCCACTGGTCGAGCCAGTCCACCGCGCAGTCCAGGCGCTCCTGCTGGCCGCTGCGCATGTAGCCGGTGACCAGCCTGCTCAGCTCCTTCTCCAGGCGGGTGATGTCCTCGGTCTGCTTGCGGAAGGCCTTCTCCGCCTGGCGGTTGAGGGTTGCCCGCGCCTGGTCCGAACCCTGGTACTTGCTGGTGAACTCCAGGTTGGCGGTGTAGGGCGTGGGCATCGTCGGGCAGGCCGGCGCGCTGCCGGGGCGCTGCTGCACCGCGGCGCGGTAGCCGGCCGGCGGCTGCAGCGCGGCGCAGGCCAGATCGCCCAGCAGCAGGCCGGCGAACAGCACGGGGAGGGTGGCAACGAGTCTGGGCATGCGCACCTCAGCTGGCCTCGTCGCGTTGGGCGACTTGCGCGGCATCGCCGGGGCGCTGGCACAGGGCGGCCTCGACTTCGAGGTCCTCGGCGCTGTCTTCGGGTTTCTCGATCTCCAGGGCGAAGAAGTTCTGCTCGCCCCAGCCCGCCTCGTTGCGCAACTCGATGGCGAAGCGTCCGTCGGTGTCGACGGTGTCGGGCTTCTCCAGCTTGATCTGCTCGCGGCGGCCGGTGAGGTACCAGATGGTGGCATCGACGCGCTTGACCGAGGGGTCGCTGAAGCGGATGTCGAGCTGGTGGCGGTTGCCGGCCAGGGTCATCAGCTTGTTCTCGCCGTTGACCAGCACCTCGTTGCTGCCCGGACGCAGCCGGGTCTTGGCGCTCAGGCGCGCCGGCGTGCCGCTGCAGCCATTGTTCAGGGTGGCCATCAGCTGGCGGTGGATCTTGTCCGAGGCCAGGTCGTAGAGCGGCGAGAATTCCCAGATCAGGATCTTCGGCGGGTCGGTCTGGAACGACTCGCTGGCCAGGTACTCGAGCATCGCGCCTTCCAGGCCGCCGCCGGGGAAGGCGGCGTTGAGTACGTCGGTACCCAGGTACTCCTCCAGGAAGCCGCCGAAGTTGTAGTTCTTGCCGCTGTGGCTGGTGCCGATCAGGGTGATCTGCGGGCTGCTGTCGTCGCCGAACAGGGCGTCGCCGCCGCTGGCATCCTTCGGCTCGGTGACGAACTGGTCGACGTATTGCACCGCATAGCCGGTGCCGCACAGCTGGCTGGCGACGTTCTGCATGGTGCCGGTCTTGCCCATCAGGCCGATGCGTTCGGTAACGAATTCCTTGCGCGGAATGTCTTCGAAGCCGGGGATGCGCTTGACCGTCTCGGCCACCAGGCGCGCGGTGCGCTCGGCGCCATAAGGCGTCCAGTGCTGGTCGCGGCGGAAATAGAATTCCTGGTCGCTGTCCTCATCGGTCAGCCCGCTCAGGTCCGGCACCCAGATGCCGAGCTGCTCGAAGCGCGCCAGCGCCTGGCGATAGTTGGCCAGCGCCTTGTCGTAGTCGAAGCGCTGATAGTCGGCGGGCTTGAGCTTGCTGCGGTTGACCAGGCCGCGGGTGGGTTGATAGACCACCACCAGCTCGACGCCGCGCTGCTTGAGGCCGTCGCGTAGTTCCTTGAGGCGCTGATAGCCGACCTCGCTGGTGCCGAACTCGGTGCGCAGGTCTTCCACGCTGCGAAACAGCCAGCCTTCCTCGGCGTCCATCAGGGTGATGAAGTTCTTCATGTAGTTGGTGGTGTAGAGGCTGGCATCGTGCGCGGCCGGGCACAGCGAGCAGCAGTCCTGCACCTGGTAGTGCGGCGCCTGGCGCTCCTGCGCCTGCAGGGCGCCGGCGGAGGCGGCGCAGGCCACGGCCAGGGCGAGGGATTTGAGCGGAGAAACGGTCATGGTGGGCCTCGTCAATTGGTCAACTGCTCGGGATCGATCGGGTCGATCATCACGGGCTGGCGCTGGCGTACCAGCAGGTCGAGGATCTGTTCCTGCTTTTCGCCGAGGATGCCGGCGAGCCGGATGCCGCTCGCCTTGCGCGGGGCGATCATCTTCACCCGGTACAGCTCGACCGACAGCGGCGAGTCGATGTTGATCGGGCTGGAACCGTTGCCGGCCAGGGTGCCGCCGACGATGATCATCGACACCTTGGTGTCGAAGGGGTCGAGCTTGAGGTTACGGTCGGTTTCCGACAGGTCCTTGATGTGCCCGTAGACCCCGGTCAGCTCGTTGAGCGCGGCGATGTTCTCGTACAGGCGGATGTTCTCGCTGTTGCGGATGCGGATGCCGTGGCGCTCGTTGCGCAGCACCTGGTTGCCCCACAGCAGGTTGTCGCCGCTCTCGTAGATGGTGATGCCGTCGGCGTGGTTGCCGTGCACGCGGTTGTAGGCGATCAGGTTGCCGACGCTGTTACGGTCGATGACCACCCCGGAGAGCTTGTTGTCATGGCTGTCGTTGTTGATGATCCAGCTGTCGTTGACCTCGCGCGAGATGATGATGCCGTGCTTCTTCTTGGTCCCGTAGACGGTGTTCTCGGCGATGATCAGGCCGTGAGAGCGGTCGTGCGGGTCGATGCCGTAGACGATGTTGTCGCGGTAGGTGTTGCCCTTGATCACCACGTTCTGCGCTTCGTAGCAGTAGAAGCCGTACCAGTGGTCGACGAACTCCGAGTCGATCAGCCAGCCGGTCGGCTCCTCGCGCTTGAGGCGGGCCTGCATGTTCGGCGTGTACTGGGTGATCGACACCCCGTAGGACTTGGAGTTGGCGTAGCCCAGGCTGGTCAGCACGCTGCCGGCGATGTACAGCTCGCTGCCGCCCCAGGAGACCAGGAACGGACGGAACTCCTTGGGATCGCCGCGGAAGGTCGCCGGGCCCTTGTCGGCCTCGCGCCAGGCGGTGACGCGGGTCTCGGTGATGAACAGCTGGCCGTCGTTGACCAGGAACGCGCCGCGCTCCTGCGACAGGCGCAGCTCGCGGGTCTGCTTGCCGACGTGCAGCGCCGCGCCCTGGGCGACCACGATCGGCAGGCGGGCGAGATAGACGCCCGGCTCCTGCTCGGCGAACTGGCTGTCGGGCAGGGCCTTGGCCAGCTCCTGCGCGGTGACCAGGCCGCCCTCGATGAAGATCGCCTGGGGCATGCCCTGCTGGCGCTCGATCCATTCGCGCAGACGCTCGTTGCCGCCGGTGAAGTCCTTCAGCGCGTCCTGGCGCAGCATGCGCCGCACCACCACGCGGCCCTTTTGCTCGCGCGGAATCTTGGCCAGCACGGCGTCCATGGTGTAGCCCGACAGATCCGGCAGCTTGGGCGCCTCCAGGTGCAGTTCCTCGGCCGGCGCGCTGCGCACGCGGTAGTCGAACTGGTGCTCGCCCTCGGCGCCGAGCGCCGGCGGCGCGGCCAGCTGCACGGCGCCGAGCAGCCAGCCGGCGCCGAGCAGGCAGAAGGCGAGGCGCTTGTTGATCCTGCGTGGCATGGGATCTCTCCTCAGAAGCGCCAGATGAAGTCGACGAAGGCGCGGTGCATCACCGAGTCGGTGCCGCTGCCGTAGGCGTCGCCGGGCAGGAACACGCCGCCGCGCAGGCGCACCAGGGCCGAGCGCTCGTCGAGCTGTTCCGCCACCGAGGCCGGCAGCAGGCCCTGCTTGAAGTAGCGGGTCAGGACCAGGTCGACTTCCTGGCCGACGTCCTTCTCGCCGGCCACCAGCGGCGCATCGACGCCGCTGTCGCCGATGTCCTGGTCGCCATCCACGCGCCACAGGCGGTGGTAGACCAGGCTGGCGTCGTAGTCCTCGCCCAGCTGCCAGGAGCTGAAGGCGCTGGCCACCTGCAGGTTGGAGAGCTCGCCGCGGAAGGCCTCGCCGAAGCGGTGCAGGCGCGATTCGACGCCGGTGAAATTGGCGCGGTTGCTGTGCAGGCCGGTCTGCACGAACTGGCGCGACTCGTCCTCGTCGCCGCCGCCGCTGCCGCGGGCATAGGCCGCGCCGATCTTCCAGTGCTCGTCGAGGTTGTAGCGCAGGCCCAGGTCCAGCGCCCAGGCATCGACGTCCTGGCTGCGCGAGCCGTTGGCCAGGCGCTCGTCGCCGACCACCTGCTGCTGCAGCTGGTCGGTGTCGCCCTTGAGCCAGGTCATCTGCGCCCAGTAGTTGAGACGGTTGCGCGAGTCGCGTTCGAAGAAGCCGCCGTCGGCGTGCAGGCCGAACCAGGTGAGGTCGCCGGTGTAGCGCTTGCTCAGCTCGTCGATGCGCTCGCCGACGTTCGCCAGACTGCCGTCGTCGCGGCTGTGGTGCAGCTTGGCGCCGATGCGATGGCCCGGGGTCCACTGGTAGCTGAGCCCGGCGAAGTAGTGGCGGCGATCCTCGTCTTCCGGGGCCAGCTCGTCGAGGTCGGTGCGGTATTCGGAGAAGCGTTCGGCGACGCCGATATCGGCCTGCAGCAGGGTGCTGTCGAAGCGCCAGTGCAGGGCCTCGATATTGCTGTCCCACCAGGCGCCGTCGTCGCTGCGCAGGCGCTGGCGACCGAAGCGCAGACGCTCGCCGGGGTAGGCGGTGAGGCCGCGGTAGTCGACCCAGAACTCGCGCATGGCCAGGTAGCTGTCGTCCGGCTGGCGCGCGTCGCTGCGGCTGCTGCTGGCGGTTTCGCCGTCTTCGCCGGCGCGCTGCAGCGGGTCGGTCTCGATGGTGTCGGTGGCCGTCACCGCCTGGCCCATGGCGAAGGCGCTCCAGTCGCCGCGCTGGGCATAGGCCCAGGGGCGCAGGTCGAGACCGAGGCCGCTGACGTCGCCGCCGTCACGGGTGCCGAGGTCGCGGTCGTCCTCGGACTGCGCGGTGATCTTGATGTCCAGGCCGAAGTCGGTCTGGTTGTCGGCCGCCCAGGCGCTGCCGGCGGCGAGCAGGCTGGCACCGAGGCCGAGCTGGCTGACGATTCGATTGAGCTGCATACGGGTGTCCTTGTTCATGGCTGGCTGGCCTGCAGGCTGTTGCGCTCGCGCCAGGCGTTGCCGCGCGCCTCGCGTTCCTCTTGCAGCAGGCGCTGGGCGTCGGCCAGTTGCGCCGGGTTCAGGCTCTGGGCGACGGCATGGGCCAGTTCGTGGGCCTGCGGCGTGTTGCGCGGCAGGGCGAGCTGGCTGAAGACGTAGGCGTTGACCGGGTTCGGCTTGACGCCGCGACCCTGGCTGAACATCTGCGCCAGGGCGAAGTCGGCGCTGAGCTGGCCGGCGCGGGCGGCACTGAGCAGGTGATCGAGCGCCTGCTGCGGGTAGACCTCGCCGAGGTAGCCGCGCAGGTAGATCTGTCCCAGGTAGTAGTTGGCGCTGGGTTCGCTGGGCGCGGCCTTGCGCAGGTGCTGCTCGGCCTTGCGCGGCTCCTGCGGCAGCAGCTTGCCCTCGTAGTAGAGGCGCCCGAGCAGCAGCTCGGCGCGCGGCAGGGCGGCTTCGCGGCCCTTGTCCAGGTAGCCGAGCAGGGTCTCGGTGTCGCCTTGCTGCGGGTAGTCGTAGAGCAGCCGCGCCAGGCTGACCCAGGCGGCCGGATGGTTCGGCGCGATGGCTTCGAGCAGCTCCTGTGCGCGCTCGGGCTGCGGCTGGGCCAGCTCGGCGTCGGCCAGCACCTGGGCCACGGCATCGACCCGGTTGGGCGACACGCGGCCGGCGCGGTAGCCGGCCATCAGCTGTTTCAGCAGGGCGTCGAGCTGGTCTTCGCGGCCCTGCTTCTGATACACGGTGGCCAGCTCGACGTAGCAGACGTCGTTGGCGCTCAGGCCGGCCTGGCAGATGCGCTCGATCTCGCCCAGGTGTTGGTCGTAGCTGCCGTCGCTGCGGTAGACGAGGATTTGCGCCAGTTCGGCCTGCGGCAGTCCCTGCTGGCGCCAGTCATGGATGCGTTGCGATAGGTTCATGGCGGGGAAGTCCTGTGGGTAGAACAGGTAGAGCTCGGTCAGCGGCAACAGCACGCCGGCCTCGCCGGCGCGGCTGGCGGTCTCCAGCAGTTCGGCCGCTTCCTGGCGCTCGGCGGAGGTGCTGCCGGGCTTGCGCGCCAGCAGCTTGCCGAGCCGCGCCTTGGCCCGCGGCGAGCCGTCCTGGGCCTGGCGATAGACGCGTTCGGCCTCGGCCAGATCCTGCGGCTGGCCGTTGGCGACATGCAGATCGGCCAGGCCGATCTGCGCTTCGTCGTAACCCAGTTCGGCGAGCTGGCGGAAATGCCGCTCGGCGGTCTGCTGGTCGCCGCGCTGCAGTGCCTCGCGGGCCAGGCGTTCATCGGGAAGGCCGGCGCAACCGGCGAGGGCGGCGCCCACGGCCAGGCCGAGCAGGGCGGGGCGCAGAAGTGGTCTAGGCATGGCGTTAACGTCCGGCGGCAATGGCCCGGTCGACCAGCCAGCCCAGCGACGGGCCGCGGTCGATGACCACGTCCACCGGCTGGCCGGCCAGGCTGGCGGGCAGGGTTTGTTCGGGCTTGATCTGCACGCGGATGTCGGACGACAGGCCGCCTTCGTGCAGGCTGCTGCTGACGATCTCGCCACGGCGCGGCTCGTCTTCGCCGGCCACCTTGAAGCTCACCGGGCTGCCCGGACGGGCCTGTTCCAGATGGCGGTAGGGGAAGCTGGCGTTGACGGTGGCGATGCCGTCCTGCGGCACCAGTTCGAAGATCACGTCGCCCTTGCTGGCGAACTGGCCGTCGGCCACCAGCTGGCGGGCGATCTTGCAGTTGCACGGGCTGGTCAGGGTGCCCTGCATCTCGCGGGCGAACAGCGCCTCGATCTGGCTCGGCTCGAGCTGTTCCTCGCCCAGATGGCCCTTGAGCATCTCCAGCATGCTGGTGGTGAAGGTGGCGATCGGCGCGCCTTTTTCCACCACGCCGTCGGCCTGCACCAGGCTCTGCACGCTGCCTTCGCGCGGCATGGTGACCTGCAGCGCCGGCAGGCTGATCTGCGCCGACTGCGCATGGGTGACGAAGTACAGACCGTAGATCGACTTGCCGATGTAGCCGAAGGCGGCCAGGCCGACGAGGAAGATCGCGGCGCTGAACGACACCGCGCGCAGCCGCCCGAACCAGCCCATGCCGCCGCCGGCACCGGCCTTGCGCGCCTTGGTGAAGTTCTCGCGCTGGAGGATGTGCAGCACCTCGCCGACGTTGACCAGCTCGCCGGCCAGGTGGGCGCTGATCAGGTGGCGCAGGGCGGCGGTTTCGCGCGGGCCGAGGCTGTGGAACTGGCAGCCGACACGGCCCTGATCGGCGTTCACCGAGTTGACCTGGAACTCCATGTCCAGGCCCAGCACCATGCTTTCGAGCTGGAACTGCAGCTGGCCGCGATGGAAGTCGCCGACCTTGTGCGCGGTGCGTTCGCTGGCGAAGCTGAAACCGCCGGCGGAGACATCCAGCAGGCGCACGTCGATGCGCTCGCGCTGGGCATTGCTGTAGCGCAGGCGCCCGGGCAGCTTGACCCGGGCATGCTGGCGCTGGGCCTCGGACTCATGGACGACGTTGAGGTTGGCGACTGAGTTCATGGTGGCTAGTTCCTATTCGAGTTCGGTCATACCAGCGCCAACAGCGCGGCGATGAATACACAGGAGGCAGAGAAGGTCATGGCGCGCGACGACCAGCTGTTGAACCAGTTGGCGAAGCTGGACAGGCCGCGGTTGAGCTTGGTGTTCTGGCGCGTCCAGGACTGCTGGTCGAGGCGGAAGAACACGTAGATCTTCACCAGCGCGCCGACGATCTGGTTGTAATAGAGCAGTACCGGATAAGCCGGGCCGACGCGGTGGCCGGAGAGCATCAGCAGCAATGTCAAAACCAGGCGTGTGCTGCCGATCCACAGCAGGTAGATCAGCAGGTACATCAGGCTGTACTTGACGCTGGCGATGATCGCCACGCACAGGCCGAGCAGGCAGGTCCACATCGACACGCGCTGGTCCAGCAGCACCAGGCTGGTGAAGGCGCCGAGGCGTCCCAGGCCCAGGCGCAGGGCGCGCGAGTTCTGCCGCAGGTTGTTGCCGTACCAGCGGAACATCAGCTTGCGGCTGGCCTTGACGAAGCTCTTCTCCGGCGGATGCTCGACCGTGTTGATGGCGGCGTCCGGCACGTAGAAGGTGTCGTAGCCCAGGCGCATCAGGCTGTACCAGCTGGACTTGTCGTCGCCGGTGAGGAACTGGAAGCGGCCCAGGCGCCAGTGCTCGAGGTGGTCGCTCTCCACGTCGCGGATGAACTCGGGGTCGGTCACCACGCTGGCGCGGAACACCGACATGCGCCCGGTCATGGTCAGCACGCGCTTGCTTAGTGCCATCGAGCACATGTTGAGGTGGCGCTGGGCGAAGCGCAGCTTGTGCCACTCGCTCATCAGGTAGCTGCCGCGCACCTCGCAGAACTCGTTGGTGGTCAGGCCGCCGACGTTGGGGAAGAGCTTGAACCAGGGCACGCTCTTGATCACCACGCCCGGCTCGAGCACGGTGTCGCCGTCGATCACCGCCACCACTGCATCGCGATCCGGCTGCTGTCGGGAGATGGCGCGGAAGCCGTGGGCCAGGCCGTCGCGCTTGCCGGTGCCGGGAATCCGCACGATGTTCAGTTTGACGTGCGCCGGCGGCTGGGCCTTGGCCCACAGCGTCTTGATCAGCAGCTCGTCGGACAGCTCGACGATGGAGCAGACCACGGTGCTCGGGTAGCCGCAGTCGATCGCCTCGCGGATCACCGACTGGTAGACCATGGCGGTGGTCAGCGCCTCGATACGAAAGCTGGTGACCAGCAGGTAGACGTGAGAGGGGGCGGCATCCTTGCCGAGTTTCTGCACCTTGCGGCGATACCAGGGGTACACCAGGTAGAGGAACAGGCAGCCGCGCACGAAGTGCAGGGCGCCCATGGAATAACGCCAGATGCCGACGATGCCGATCAGCAGGAGGAAGTCCCGCGAGTCGGGGTCGAACACCGTACGCGGCAGCGCCAGCGCCAGCAGCATCAGCGCGCTGAGGTACAGCAGCCAGCCGCTGGCTTGGTTGAGGCCGTTCTTGAGCTTGTCCATATGCGTCTCTCGGTGCCCGCGCGCAGGGCGCACGGGCACGCTTGGCCTTACCAGCAGATGCCTTCGGTCACGCCATTGCTGGCGTGAGGCATGAAGCCGACCAGGTCGATCACCCGCTTGCCGCTGGGTGCCTGTGCGGCCAGGTGGGCGAAACGCTCGTCGCCGTTGCCGAGGACGATGATGTCGGCGTTGTCGATCACCGCGTCGAGGTCACTGTTGAGCAGCGAGGAGACGTGCGGGATCTTCGACTCGATGTAGTCCTTGTTGGCGCCGTGGACGCGGGCGTACTCGACGTTGCGGTCGTAGATGCGCAGGTCATAGCCCTTGCCGATCAGCATCTCGGCCAACTCCACCAGCGGGCTCTCGCGCAGGTCGTCGGTGCCGGCCTTGAAGCTCAGGCCGAGCAGGGCGACCTTGCGCAGGTCGTGCCCGGCGATGATGTCGAAGGCCTTCTGCACCTGGGCGGCGTTGCTGCGCATCAGCGAACCGATCAGCGGCGCCTCGACGTCCAGGCTGCCGGCGCGGTAGTTCAGCGCGCGCACGTCCTTGGGCAGGCAGGAGCCACCGAAGGCGAAGCCGGGCTTCATGTAGTACTTGGAGAGGTTGAGCTTGTGGTCCTGGCAGATCACGTCCATCACCTCGCGGCCGTCGACGCCGACCGCCTTGGCGATGTTGCCGATCTCGTTGGCGAAGGTGACCTTGGCCGCGTGCCAGACGTTGCAGGTGTACTTGATCATCTCGGCGACTTCGATGTCCTTGCGGATGATCGGTGCGTCCAGTTCGCTGTAGATGCTTTCCAGCAGATCGCCGGAGGCGCTGTCCAGCTCGCCGATCACGGTCATCGGCGGGAAGTCGTAGTCCTTGATCGCGGTGCTCTCGCGGAGGAACTCGGGGTTGACCGCCAGGCCGAAATCGACGCCGGCCTTCTTTCCGGAGCAATCCTCGAGGATCGGCAACACCACGTTCTTCGCGGTACCCGGCAGCACCGTGCTGCGCACCACTACGGTGTGGCGGCCGGGCTTGTTGCGCAGGGCAAAGCCGATCTCGCGGCACACGCCTTCGATGTAGTCCAGCTCCAGGTCGCCGTTCTTCTTGCTCGGCGTGCCGACGCAGATGAACGACACGTCGCTCTCCAGCACGGCGGCGGCGACATCGGTGGTTCCGCGCAGGCGACCCTGGCGCAGACCCTGTTGCAGCAACTCTTCCAGACCCGGTTCGACGATTGGCGATTTGCCGTTGTTGATCAGCTCGATCTTATGCGCGGATATATCCACGCCAATAACTTCGTGACCGCGCGCCGATAAACAACCGGCACATACGGCACCTACATAACCCAAACCGAAAATGCTGATTCGCATGGCATTCACCTCATCCGTTTACTATAATTTTCATTCCCGGCCAAACGGCCGCAACTGTCCGCTAAACTTGCTTTTATATTCGGCAAGTTCATTTAGGCATAAGTAGAGTGGGGCGCCGGATCTGGCACCTGGGGTGGGCCTGTTGTGTTAGCGGTGGCCCTCTGGGTTCATCTGGCTGGCCTGAGAGAAGGCTCTAGCTCGGTATTTCTGGTTGAGTGATCGATCTCCCGGAAAATCTCGCCTGTATTCTTGAATGCCTTGTTCCGCTGAGCCGAAGCTCGACATCGGGACGCTGTCAAATGACCCTGAAGGGGTATTTAACAAATTGTGTTACGGGCTGTATGAGTGTCGGGCTTTTGCGATAGTTCCTACCGTTCGTCCTCTTTCTGAATTGAAGCTGAACGAAGGCTGGTTGCACTTTGATGGCAGCGTGCAAGTTGCACGATAGCACTTTGCGAGTTGCGCGATAGCACTTTGCAAGTTCTGCAAAGTTCATGGGCGGGAAATAACGGGACGCGGACGCGTCCCGTGTGCGGGGGGGGTCAGTCTTGCGGTTGGTCGCGCAGAAATACCAGCTTGTCCGCGCTGGAGTGTTCGGCACTGTAGCGGTAGCCCTGGGAGTCGAACGCCGTCAGCTGTTCGGGCTGGCTCAGGCGATGCTTGATCACGTAGCGGGCCATCAGGCCGCGGGCTTTCTTGGCATAAAAGCTGATGATCTTGTACTGGCCGTTCTTCAGATCCTTGAACTCGGTGTCGATGATTCGCGCGTTCAGCGCCTTGCGCTTGACCGCGCCGAAATACTCGGTGGAGGCCAGGTTGAGTAGCACTCCGTCGCCCTGCTCGGCCAGCGCCTGGTTCAGCCAGCCGCTGATGCGCTCGCCCCAGAAGGCATAGAGGTCCTTGCCGCGCGCGTTGACCAGCTTGGTGCCCATTTCCAGGCGATAGGGCTGCATCAGGTCCAGCGGGCGCAGCACGCCGTACAGGCCGGAGAGCATGCGCAGGTGGCGCTGGGCGAAGTCGAAGTCGGCCTCGGAAAAGTCCTCGGCGGCCAGGCCGGTGTAGACGTCGCCCTTGAACGCCAGCAGCGCCTGCTTGGCGTTGGCCGGGGTGAAGTCCGGTTGCCAGCTGCCGAAGCGCGCGGCATTCAGCCCGGCCAGCCTGTCCGACAGGTGCATCAGCTCGGCGATCTGCGCCGGGCTCAGCTCGCGCAACTGGCCGATCAGCTCCTGAGCGTGGTCGAGGTACTCGGGTTGGGTAAAGCGCGTGGTCGCGGGCGGGGTCTCGTAATCGAGGGTCTTGGCCGGCGAAATCACCATCAGCATGGACATCTGCTCCTGAAAGTCTGGCGGCGATTCTAGAAGCTGAGGCCGGGCAAGACCACCTATGGGGGCGATTGAAAAGACCATGCCGCGCCGGCGCCGGTACTCTGCAGGCGTCGCGACGGAAAGGGTCTCTGCACTCGATTGGCGCGGCGTGCTGCACCTGGGGGCGGGGAGGGAAGGCGGATTGCAGCGGGTAGGACTTCGGACTTTAACGGGGGAGTCGGCGGCACGCCAAGCACTATCTGTCGCCTCGGAAAATAAACCTGCATGCCGATAAAAAAACGTTTTTCTGTCATGTGAATTGGAGTAATAAAACAGCAAGACCGCCGAAACCTGCAGACAGGTGGCGGCCACTGGCCCTCACCTTGCTTGCACCTTCTCAGCCCCGGCACTGAGGAGTCGGCGGCCTCTCCGCGGCGCAGAATCGCTCTGCTATTGCGTCGCTTGGCTACTACAAGAAGGTGACCGAGTATGGATGACCACGGACGCTCCAAGCCCACCGCTCCAACCCTCTACGCCCTCGACACCAACGTCCTGATCCACGATCCGAACGCCTTGCTGAACTTCGAAGAACACCACGTCGCCATTCCGATGACGGTGCTGGAGGAACTCGACAAGCTCAAATCCGGTAAACACGGTGTCGCAGCCGAATGTCGCCAGGCCATCCGCCTGATCGACCAGATCCTCGCGGGGGCCGAACCCGAGGAAGTGGAATACGGCGTGCCCATCCAGCGCGGCAAGAGCGGTCCCTGCGGGCTGCTGTCGATCCTCATGAGCAAGCGCGCGGCTCCCATCACCTGGCTGCCCGAAGACCTCAACGACAACAAGATCATCAACCAGCTGGTGGAGCTGAAATCGCGCAATCCGGGGTTGTCCGTGGTGCTGGTGACCAAGGACATCAACATGCGCCTGAAGGCGCGCGCATGCGGCATCGACGCCGAGGACTACCACACCGACCAGCTGGTGGACGACGTCTCGCTGCTGTCGAAGGGCTACCACGACATGACCGGCTCCTTCTGGGACCGCGTCAGCAAGGTGGAGACCCGTCAGGACCACGGCCGCACCTGGCACCGCGTGCAGCTGATCGACAACCTGCCGGCGGTGCATATCAACGAGTTCATCCTCGACGAGCAGGGCTTCGTCGGCTGGATCAAGGCGATCAAGGACGATGAGCTGGTGATCCTCGACATGCATCAGGAGCCGCTGCTGCACCAGGAGGCCTGGGGCCTGAAGCCGCGCGACGTGTACCAGTCGCTGGCGCTGTTCGCCCTGCTCGACCCGGACATCCACCTGGTCAACCTGTCCGGCGCCGCCGGTTCCGGCAAGACCATCCTGGCGCTGGCCGCGGCCATCGAGCAGACCATGGTCAGCAAGCGCTACCGGCGCATCATCGCCACTCGCAGCGTGCAGGGGCTGGATCAGGAGATCGGCTTTCTGCCCGGCACCGAGGCGGAGAAGATGGAGCCCTGGCTCGGCGCCATCACCGACAACCTCGAAGCCCTGCATATGGACGACGAGAACACCCATGGCAGCGTCGACTACATCCTGCAGAAGGTGCCGCTGCAGTTCAAATCGCTCAACTATATCCGAGGGCGCAGCTTCCAGCAGAGCCTGATCCTCATCGACGAGTGCCAGAACCTCACCCCGCACCAGATGAAGACCATCATCACCCGCGCCGGCAACGGCTCCAAGGTGGTCTGCCTGGGCAACCTGGCGCAGATCGACACGCCCTACCTGTCGGCGCCCAGCTCGGGCCTGACCTACCTGACCGAACGCTTCAAGGACTTCCCCCACGGCGTGCACATCACCCTGCAAGGGGTGCCGCGCTCGATCCTCGCCGAATACGCGGAAAGCCATATGTAAGGAGGTGTGGCCGAAAAGATTCCAAGTCATAGACGAGGAATTCAGTTCATGTCGTATCACCAGATCGTTATAGCGGGATGTCGGTGGGTGGCTCAGCGAGTACTCTCTGAGAACTGATGCCTGGCGAGCCGCGGACTCAATCCTAGGGGAACTCTGAAATAGCCGTCATTCTCGCGCAGGCGGGACAGCAGCTTTATCGCTGAACAGCGCTTGCGCTGGCCCGAAGGGGAATAATCCAGAACCTGCGTAGTCCCTGGGCTCCCGCCTTCGCGGGAGTGACGATAAATGGCTTGTTCAGAACTTCCCTAAAGAAATTTGACGGTTGTAGGGTCGATTGACCTTAGCGCGAAAAAGCTCAGGTGTTGTGGGGCTACGCCTCCTGTCCTACGGCAGGAGGCGTTTTTACGCCTGCCCAATCCTGACCCACGGGTTTACAATCGGCCGATCCCCGCTTGGAGCTTTCCCGTGCTGACCCACCTCGATTCCCAAGGCCATGCGCACATGGTCGATGTCACCGACAAGGCGACCACCTTCCGCGAGGCCACCGCCGAAGCGCGCGTGCGCATGCTGCCCGCCACCCTGCAGATGATCGTCAACGGCGAGCATCCCAAGGGCGACGTATTCGCCGTGGCGCGAATCGCCGGCATCCAGGCGGCGAAGAAGACCAGCGATCTGATCCCCCTGTGCCACCCGCTGATGCTGACCGGGGTCAAGGTCGAGCTCGCGGCCGACGGCGAAGATGCCGTGCAAATCACCGCGCGCTGCAAACTGTCCGGGCAAACCGGTGTCGAGATGGAGGCACTGACCGCCGCCAGCGTCGCCGCGCTGACCATCTACGACATGTGCAAGGCGGTCGACCGCGGCATGGTCATCGAGAACGTGCGCCTGCTGGAAAAGCTCGGCGGCAAGAGCGGGCACTACAAGCTGGAGGAACAAGCATGATTCGCGTGCAGTATTTCGCCCGCTATCGCGAAGCCCTGGGCCGCGACGACGAACAGCTCAGCGGTGACTTCGCCAGCCTCGATGAGCTGCGCCTGCACCTGGTCGCCCGTGGCGGCGCCTGGCAAGTGCTCGGCGAGCAGAACCTGATGTGCGCGCGCAACCAGGAATTGTGCGGCCTCGACGAGCCGCTGGAGGAGGGCGACGAAGTGGCCTTCTTCCCCACCGTTACCGGCGGGTGAGAGCGGCGATAGTCGCTGTCTCGATCACCTGGCCGCCCGCGGCTGAAGCCCCTCCTACACGAGAACCTGCGCATGAGCATCCGCGTACAAGCCCAGCCCTTCGACCCCGGCGCCGAACTCAACGCCCTGCACGCCGCCAACCTCGGCATCGGCGCGGTGGTCAGCTTCGTCGGCTACGTGCGCGACTTCAACGAAGGGCGCGAGGTGGGCGGCATGTTCCTCGAACATTTCCCCGGCATGACCGAGAAGGCGCTGGCCAAGATCGCCGTTGAGGCGCGCGAACGCTGGCCGTTGCTGGGTATCGAGGTCATCCACCGCATCGGCCGCCTGGAGCCGGGCGAGCCCATCGTCTTCGTCGGCGTCAGCAGCGCCCATCGCCAGGCGGCTTTCGACGCCTGCAACTTCGTCATGGATTATCTGAAGACCCGCGCGCCGTTCTGGAAGAAGGAAGACACCAGCGAAGGCCCGCGCTGGGTCGAAGGCCGCTGCAGCGACCAGAGCGCCGCCGAGCGCTGGCAGCGTGATTAAGGCGCTCGCCCTACCCTGAGCTTCACGGAAAGCGCATTGCGTGTAGGAGCCGGCTTGCCGGCGATGCTGCAAACGGGATCGCCAGCAAGCTGGCTCCTACCCTGAACGTGCGGCAGCGCTTTTGGTGGCCGATTTCACGCCAGCGCCAGATGCACCCGCAAGGCAATCGGTGCCAGCATCATCAGCACCCCCAGGCCGAGCACGCGCACGCCCCATTCGTGTTCGCGGAAGTTGAAACCGACCCCCAGCAGCACGAAACCGCCGATCAGCAGCACCAGCATCAGGTGGTAGTGATCCATCGTCTCGCTCCTTCTCGATTATCCTGCCTACAGCCTAGCCGCTGCGTTTCCGAGCGGCGCTGATCTGCGGCAAGGCGCTGACCCGATTGGCGACAGGGCGCGGCCCGATCCGTCGCTGTAGGGGCGGGCGGCCTGCTCCATACTGTGCGGCGTCCAGCCTCAAGGATTGTCCATGCGCCTGCTTTCTTCCCTGCTGCTCGCCGGTCTGCTGGCCTGCGCGCCACTGTCGGCCGCCGAACGCAGCTTCACCATCCTGCACAGCAACGACTGGCAATCGCGCCTGCTCGGCTTCGGCCCCAACAACGAATACAGCCCTGCCACCGTGGGTGATGACGATACGGTCGGCGGCGTCGCGCGCCTGGCCACCCTGCTGCGCGAGCGCCGCGCCGCCGCGAAGGGCGAGGCGCTGCTGCTGCTCGATGGCGGCGACTTCACCATGGGCACGCTGTTTCACACCATCGCCCGCGAGATGGGCAGCGAGCTGCGTCTGATGAGCGAGTTGGGCTACGACGCCGCAGTGCTCGGCAACCACGAGTTCGACTTCCGCCCCGCCGGCCTCGCCGCGATGATCGGTGCCGCGCACCGGGCCAAGGGCGAGGCGCTGCCGACGCTGTTGTCGAGCAACCTGCGCTTCGACGGTGCGAGCAAGGCCGACGACAGCCTGCAGGCGCACTTCGACGCCGGACGCATCCTGCCGTACCGGCTGATCGAGCGCGGCGGCATCCGCTTCGGCCTGTTCGGCCTGCTCGGCAACAACGCCGTGGCGGTCAGCCCGATGATCAAGCCGGTGACCTTCGCCGACCCGGTGGCCACTGCCAAGGCCATGGTCGCCAGGCTGCGCGAGGAGGGCGCCGAGGTGGTCATCCTGCTCTCGCACATGGGCGTCATCCAGCAGGCCGACGGCAGCTGGCGCGGCGAGGAGGTGGAGTTGGTCGAGCAGGTACCGGGCATCGATATAGTCGTCGGCGGCCATTCGCACGTGGCGCTGCCGCAGCCGGTACTGGTCAATGGGCGCACCCCGGTGATGCAGGCCGGCTCGGAGATCCAGTACCTCGGCGAGCTGCGCATGAGTCTCGGCGACGACGGCGTGCCGCGCTTGCGCGACTACCGCCTGCACGCGATCGACGACAGCATTGCCGGCGATGCGGCGATCACCGCCCGGGTCGAGGATTTCAAACAGGTGGTCAGCCAGCGCATGCTGGCGCCCAGGGGCTACCGTTTCGACCAGCAACTGGCCAGGGTCGATCAGCGCTTGGGCCGCGAGTTCGCCGAACACAGCCTGGCCAACCTGGTGACCGACGCCCTGCGCCACGCCGTGGACGCCGACCTGGCCTTCACCGGCAACGGTACCATCCGCGACGACGTGATCAAGGGCCGCCATGGCGTGCAGGACGTCTCCGACCTGTTCCGCATCGCCCCGCTGGGCATCGGCCAGTTCGACGACGAACCCGGTTACCCGATGATCAAGGCCTATGTCAGCGCCCGCGAGCTCAAGTCCCTGCTGGAGGTGCTGCTGCTCGCCTACCAGCTGCGCGACAGCCGCAGCTACTACCCGCGGGTATCCGGCGTGCGCTTCAGCTACAACCCCTGGCGCGTGCCGTTCGACCGCGTCAGCCGCATCGAGATCGGCGACCCGGTGGCGGGCTACCGCGAGCTGGACCTGGACGACACGCGCCTCTACAGCATCGGTGCCACCAGCTACGTCGGCAGCTTCAGCTGGTTGGTGCCGGACCTGACCAAGGGCCTGCTCGACGTGGTGCCCAAGGACGCCGACGGCCGCCCGCTGCCGCGCATCGAGGACGCCATCGTCGACCAGGACCCGCAGGCCGAAGGCGTACAGGAACTCAAGGAATGGCAGGCGCTGCTCGACCATATCCGCAGCCTGCCGGACCTGGACGGCGACGGCCTGGCCGATATCCCCTCCAGCGGCGCCGCCGCCGAACCGCGCATGCTGCGCGTGCCCAGCCTGCATCCGGGAGAGCTGTTCCGCCTGGCCGGCCCACTGCAATGGGGCGCCAGCGCGCTGCTGCTGGCTGGCGGGCTGTTGCTGCTCTGCCTGCTGACCCGCCCGCTGCGCCGTCGCCGGCATTGACGCGCTGTAAGGTGCGCCGCGCGCACCGAGGATCGATGCGCGTCTGTGGCATGCGCGTCCCTCCCTTCACATCGACATAACGGCAACGGCCGGTGCACGCGGCGCACCCTACGGTCCGCAACCTTGCCAAGCCCTGACTGCCTCCGTATGGTGCAAGGCCGTCCGATTCGCAAGCGACGCCATGATTACCCAGCACAGCCCCTTCGCTGGTCGCGTACCGCGGGTCGCAATCTTCGCCGACTAGCCACTGCCCCACGCCCAATGAACGCGCTCAATCATTCCCGCTCGCTGGCCCTGTTCGGCCTGCTGCTTGCGACCCTGTGCTGGTCCGGCAACGCCCTGGTGGCGCGCGCCTTCGCCGGCGCGATCCCGCCCTTCGCCCTGTCGTTCTGGCGCTGGAGCCTGGCCCTGGCGTTGCTGTTGCCCTTCGTCGCACTGCCGCTGTGGCGCCATCGCCAACAGCTCAAGGCCGCCGGCTGGCGCCTGCTGCTGGTCGCCGGCCTCGGCATCGCCGGCTACAACTCGCTGCTCTACAGCGCGGCGCAGACCACCGCGGCGATCAACATCACCCTGGTCAACACCTGCCTGCCGCTGATGACCTTTATCGGCGCCGGCCTGCTGCTTGGAGAATGGCCGGCGCGGCGCGCCTGGTGGGGCATGGCCCTGGCCGCCATCGGCCTGCTGGTGCTGATCGCCCAGGGGCAGTGGAGCCGCCTGGCCAGCCTGTCGTTCAACCGCGGAGACCTGATCATGCTGCTCGCCGTGGCCGACTGGGCGCTGTATTCCCTGTTGCTGCGGCGCTGGTCCGGCTACCTGCACCCCATTCCGCCGCTGGCGCTGCTCGGCGTGCTGATCCTGCTCGGCGTGCCGCTGATCCTGCCGTTCTACCTGTACGAACTGAGCCAGGGCGCGCACTTCGCCCCGAGCGCCAGCAACCTCGCCGCCATCGCCTACACGGCGGTGTTCGCTTCGCTGCTGGCCTACCTGGCCTGGAACCATGG
Organism: Pseudomonas sp. SP16.1; assembly: GCF_052682975.1. NCBI lineage: Bacteria > Pseudomonadati > Pseudomonadota > Gammaproteobacteria > Pseudomonadales > Pseudomonadaceae > Pseudomonas > Pseudomonas sp. SP16.1. The sequence continues at coordinate 3,278,521 of NZ_JBQYFZ010000001.1, read as the reverse complement.
GGTGAAGGTGATAGGCGCGGCCAAGGCGGCGCTGTCCAACTACCTGATGCCGGTATTCACCGCGCTGCTCGGCTGGCTGCTGCTGGGCGAAGGCCTGCAGCCCTATCACTGGGCCGGCGCCGCACTGATCTTCGCCGGCCTGCTGCTGGCGACCCGGCCGGGCAAAGGTGCTTGAGAATAGGGCTCGCCGTAAGAGGGCGAGCCGGGTCTCGATCGGTTCGGTAGGAGCCGCGCCCCGCGGCGAATAACGTTCGGACGCTGCGATTACCGCGCAGGGGTCACTCCGGCTTGAGCAGCACGAACGCCTCGCCGCCCTCGCGGTCATGCATCAGGATGAAGTCCTGCCCGGCGATCCGCATCTTCACCGGCACCGCGCGCGGCACCGTGGTGCCCGCCTTCACTGCGGCGGCGGTCAGCAGTTGCCGGGTCAGCGTCGCGTCCTGCTGCGCCTCGCTGGTCACCACGCACTCATGGCTCGCCTTCACCTGAATGCCCAGGCTCTTGTCCGCGTTGAAGCCGATGCTGGCGAAGCCCATATCGGTCAGCTCGGTCACGCCATGCTGGCGCGCCACACCCTGCGCCTCGGCGAAGCTCGGCGCCGTCTGCAGGCAGATATCGCGAAAGGCCTGCACGGCCTTGGAAGTGACCGGCACCGGCGGCTGCGAAACCAGGTGGGTGCAGGCACCGAGCAGGGTGAGACTGACAAGCAAGGCGAACTTCTTCATCACATCTTCCTTAATGAACATTGGGCTCAAGGCTGTTGGTAGATCATGACCAGGCAATTGCGAGGCCAGCCCTTGGCCAGACCGGTCGCAGCCGCCCGGCCTTGCACGCATTCGCTGTTGTAGCTGAACAAGCAGAATGCATGGCGCTGGGTAGGGACTGAAGGGCGAAGCGCTGCGGGCAGGATGAACAGCCGGGCGGTGGATGGCAAGTGCGCCAGTGCTCAACCCTGGACATTGGCGCCAGGGGCAACAACGGATGAACGGTGCGCCAGCTAAGGCAGGTTGACCGTGAAACCGCCCAGGACCAGATGACCAAAGAGAGCCCAGGCAATCGCGCCGAGGATCCCCAGCACGCTATAGCCGGCGACCATGCCGATCGCGATCTGCTTCCACAGCCCGGCGAAGCGATTGGGCTCGTGCCGGTAGCGGCTCGGCAGATCGCGCTCCGCGCGCAGGTCGTCAAAATCGTCTCTGGCTCTCAAGGTGTTCTCCTGCGTCATAGGCGCGCCCGATGGCGCTGCGACTGGATGGGGCGGCATTCTCTGGTATCGCTTTGCCGCCCCGCAAGCGCATCCTCCTGGATGCGAGACGGCAGGCTGGGCCGGCGTTCAGCCGTTGCGGGCTTCTGGGAAGCTGCGTTGCATTCCTGCGAAAACCGTTGGGGTTTGCAGGGGGGGCGTCGAGCGGCGTTGATGGTCCAGACGCCGCGTCATAAAGCTGGTGCGCACGGCGCACCCTACGGCCGTCTAACCGCTTGATAAAGCGTAAATTTATCTATGAAACGGGGTTGACAGCCGCACACGACACGCGGAAAATGCGCGCCACGTTGGCTACATAGCTCAGTCGGTTAGAGCGCAGCATTCATAATGCTGATGTCCCAGGTTCAAGTCCCGGTGTAGCCACCATACAAATCAAAGGGTTAGCTTCGGCTAACCCTTTGTCGTTTCTGGGGTAGTGACTACGGGTTTGTTCGCGCGCGCCAGGTTTGGCACCGGCATGGCATTGAACGGCGACGTCCACGTGGACGATGCCGTCCCCTCAGGCAAACACTGGCTGCCGACCTTATTTCTGGGGGCCAGTTGGTTCAGCGCGTTGATCACGCCGTCGAACGAGCCCATGCCGCTCAGGCCGATTCGGACCTTGGTCCAGTTCGGCACCCGCAGCGTGCCGGTGTTGATGGCGGTGTAGTGATCCGAGTAGCCGATCTGCACGTTCCCGCTTCCGCTTTCGTAGGCCACATCCGCGCCGGCTTCGCCTGCCTTCTCAAGCAGCGACAGGTCCAGGTCTGTCTCTACGGTGTCTGCGACCATCCTTTGGACGGAGACGATGGTCGGATAGTCTCCGAGCCGCCAGCTCTCGGCGGTGAACTCCACTTTCCGCAGGAGCAGGTGCGCCGAGGGTTCAAGGTAGGGCGTATGTCCTGGAGGCGCTCGTATCGCGGGCAAATAAAACCCCGCCTAAGCGGGGTTTTATTCGCGCTGACAAGGGTTAGACGTTGAAGCGGAAGTGCATCACGTCGCCGTCCTTGACGATGTAGTCCTTGCCTTCCAGGCGCCATTTGCCGGCTTCCTTGGCGCCGGCTTCGCCCTTGTAGGCGATGAAGTCGTCGTAGGCGACCACTTCGGCGCGGATGAAACCTTTCTCGAAATCGGTGTGGATCACGGCGGCGGCCTGCGGGGCGGTGGCGCCGACGCGCACGGTCCAGGCGCGTACTTCCTTCACCCCGGCGGTGAAGTAGGTCTGCAGGTTGAGCAGCGAGTAGCCGGCGCGGATCACGCGGTTCAGACCCGGCTCTTCCATGCCCATGGTCTCGAGGAACATCTGCATTTCTTCCAGATCGTCCAGTTCGGCGATCTCGGCCTCGATCTTGTTGCACACCGGCACGACGATGGCGCCTTCTTCCTCGGCGATGGCGTTGACCACGTCGAGGTGCGGATTGTTCTCGAAGCCGTCTTCGGCGACGTTGGCGATGTACATCACCGGCTTGGTGGTGAGCAGGTGGAAGGTCTTGGCCAGGCGCTTCTCGTCATCGCCGAGGTTTTTCAGCAGGCTGCGTGCGGGCTTGCCTTCGGTGAGGTGGGGGATGAATTTTTCCAGCAGGGCCTTCTGCGCCACGGCTTCCTTGTCGCCGCCCTTGGCGGTACGCGCGACGCGCTGCAACTGCTTCTCGCAGCTGTCGAGGTCGGCCATGATCAGCTCGAGGTCGATGATCTCGATGTCGCGCTTGGGGTCGACGCTGTTGGCGACGTGGATGACGTTCTCGTCTTCGAAACAGCGCACCACGTGGGCGATGGCGTCGGTCTCGCGGATGTTGGCGAGGAACTTGTTGCCCAGGCCTTCACCCTTGGAAGCGCCCGCCACCAGGCCGGCGATGTCGACGAACTCCATGGTGGTGGGGATCACCCGCTCGGGTTTGACGATCTCGGCCAGGGCGTCCAGGCGGCTATCGGGCATCGGTACGATGCCGCTGTTCGGCTCGATGGTGCAGAAGGGGAAGTTTTCCGCGGCGATGCCGGATTTGGTGAGGGCGTTGAACAGGGTGGACTTGCCGACGTTGGGCAGGCCGACGATGCCGCAGTTGAATCCCATGATGTGTCCCTCGAGGGAAAGGTGGTTACTTGGTGGCCTTCTGGCTATGCAGCTTGCGCATGGCCACGGTCCAGTCACCGGCCAGGATCTCCGGCAGAACATCCAGAGCAAAGTCGATGCTGGTTTCGAGCAGTTCCTGTTCGCCGCGGGGGGCGCGTCCGAGCACGTAGCCGGATACCAGGCTGGCGTGCCCAGGGTGGCCGATGCCGAGCCGCAGGCGATGGAAGTTATTCTGGTTGCCGAGCTGGGCGATGATGTCGCGCAGGCCGTTGTGCCCGCCGTGGCCGCCGCCCTGCTTGAGCTTGGCGACACCGGGGGGCATGTCGAGTTCGTCGTGGGCCACCAGGATCTCTTCGGGCTTGATCTTGAAGAAATTGGCCAAGGCCGCCACGGACTGGCCGCTGCGGTTCATGTAGGTGGTGGGGATGAGCAGACGAACTTCGCGTCCCTGATGGTTGAACTTGCCCACCAGGCCGAAATACTTGCGATCGACGTTGAGGTTGACGCGCTGGCTCGCCGCCACGCGCTCAACGAAAAGGGCCCCTGCATTGTGCCGGGTCTGGTCGTATTCGGGGCCGGGGTTACCCAGGCCAACGATCAGTTGTACGGCAGTCATACAGGAGCCCTTTCGAGGAAATCGCCCGGCGTGATCGCCTGCCGGGCGGGTTCCGCGCTGCGATTACTCGGCAGCGCCTTCGTCTTTCACGCGGCTGGCGTGGATGTTGGCCACGGCCAGGTCGTTACCGTGAGCCAGTGCGACCAGCTCGACGCCTTTCGGCAGCTTGAGGTCGGACAGGTGAACGGTCTGGCCGACTTCTACGGCAGCCAGGTCGACTTCGATGAATTCCGGCAGGTCTTGCGGCTGGCAGGAAACTTCGACTTCGTTGATGGTGTGGGAGATCTCGCCACCCTGCTGCTTCACGCCAACGGCGGTTGCTTCGTTGATGAAGTGCAGCGGTACGTGGGCGCTCAGCTTCTGGCCGGCGACGACGCGCTGGAAGTCGGCGTGCAGAACGAAGCCCTTGGCCGGGTGGCGCTGCAGGGCCTTGATCACGACGTTCTCGGTGGTACCGGCAACGTTGACAGCCAGTACGTGGCTGAAAGCGGCTTCGTTTTCCAGCAGCTTGGTCAGCTGGTTGGCCAGCAGGCTGATGGATTGCGGGGCCTTGTCGCCGCCGTAGATCACGGCGGGAACCAGGTTGGCGTTACGACGCAGGCGGCGGCTCGCACCTTTCCCCAGGTCGGAACGCACTTCGGCATTCAGGGCGAATTCAACAGTCATTTCACTTCTCCAAAATAACCAAACCGCCTTGTGGCTTGCGACCAGCCTCGGGCGGTAGGGCAAAAAGCCCCGCACGAGGCGGGGCGCATTACGTCAGCGGGTTCCTTAACGGAACATCGCGCTGATCGATTCTTCGTTGCTGATGCGGCGGACCGCTTCGGCGACGACCGGGGCGATGTCGAGCTGGCGAATGCGCGAGCAGGACTGCGCCGCAGCGGACAGCGGGATGGTGTTGGTGACCACCAGCTCGTCCAGGACGGAATTCTCGATATTTTCGATGGCGCGGCCGGACAGCACCGGGTGGGTGCAGTAGGCATAGACCTTGGCGGCGCCGCGCTCTTTCAGCGCCTTGGCGGCGTGGCAGAGGGTGCCGGCGGTGTCGACCATGTCGTCGACCAGAATGCAGGTACGGCCTTCGACGTCACCGATGATGTGCATCACTTCGGACTGGTTGGCCTTCTCGCGACGCTTGTCGATGATCGCCAGGTCGACGCCCAGGCTCTTGGCCACGGCGCGGGCGCGGACGACGCCGCCGATGTCGGGGGAGACGATCATCAGGTTGTCGAAGCGCTGGTCTTCGATGTCGTCGACCAGGACCGGGGAACCGTAGATGTTGTCCACCGGAATGTCGAAGAAGCCCTGGATCTGGTCGGCGTGCAGGTCTACGGTCAGCACGCGGTCGATACCGACCACGGTGAGCATGTCGGCAACCACTTTGGCGCTGATCGCCACGCGAGCGGAACGCGGACGGCGATCCTGGCGGGCGTAACCGAAGTAGGGGATGACCGCGGTGATGCGGGTAGCCGAGGAACGGCGGAAGGCGTCGGCCATCACTACCAGTTCCATCAGGTTGTCGTTGGTGGGTGCACAGGTCGGCTGAATCAGGAAGACGTCCTTGCCGCGGACGTTCTCGTTGATTTCGATCATGACTTCGCCGTCGGAGAACTTGCCGACCGAAGCATCGCCGAGGGGAATGTGCAGCTGACGAACGATCCGTCGCGCCAGATCGGGGTTTGCGTTCCCCGTGAAGACCATCATCTTGGACACGCGCAGTACCTGCCGGCTGGGGGTATACCTGGATGGGTATGGAAAATGGCAGGGGCGGCTGGATTCGAACCAACGCATGGCAGGATCAAAACCTGCTGCCTTACCGCTTGGCGACGCCCCTATATTCTGTGTTGAATGCTGATCGATCCGGCTTTCGATGCCTCCCGAGGGAGGTTATGGCAGGGGCGGCTGGATTCGAACCAACGCATGGCAGGATCAAAACCTGCTGCCTTACCGCTTGGCGACGCCCCTGTATCGTATAACCGAATGCTGAGCATTCACTTCTTGGCCAATGCTTGGAGCCTGCGGTGCAGCATCGAGATGTTGCGACCTTGAGCGACGAAGCTCGGCAGAGTGCCTGGAAGTTGGCGGGCGACTTTATCAGCATCGTCCCGATTTGGGAAGCTCCCAAATACGCAAGCTCCAGTGCCGGTCAATCTAGCTGAAACAAATTTGTTCAACAAGATCAAAGCGTTACGAACCTCTGGGTAACGCTTCTCGACCACCGGCTGGCAGTCGTTTCGACCACCCCCCGCAAGAAGGCTGCGAACTTTAATGGGCGGCGTATCCCGTGTCAACTCGGGCGCGCCGAAAACTTCTGCTGTGCTTACAAAGACTTGCGGCACGGCGACGAGGAACCAGGGCTCGTCCAGCTCGACCGGGGTAAGCCGCTCGCCGACGCCCTCGGCGAAGGCCGCGCGGCCGCGCACGAACACCGGCACGTCGGCGCCCAGGGTCAGGCCCAGCTCGGCCAGGCGCTCCTCGCCGAGCTGGGTGTGCCACAGGTGGTCGAGACCGAGCAGGGTGGTGGCCGCATCCGAACTGCCGCCGCCGATGCCGCCGCCCATGGGTAGGCGCTTGTCCAGCCAGATATCGGCGCCCAGCCGGGTGCCGGAGGCCTGTTGCAGACGCCTGGCGGCGCGCACGATCAGGTTGCTGTCGTGCGGCACGCCGTGGATGGGCGTGTGCAGGTGGATTTCGCCGTCCTGGCGCAGGGCGAAGCCGAGCTCGTCGCCGTGGTCGAGGAACTGGAACAGGGTCTGCAACTCGTGATAGCCGTCGGCGCGGCGGCCGAGGATATGCAGCATCAGGTTGAGCTTGGCCGGCGCGGGCAGGATCAGTTCGGCGTGGGCAGGGATCTTGGGCGTTGTCATTGCGCTGTGTCGTTGTAGGGGTGAGTTCTGCTCGCGAAGCCTTTGGCGCCGTGCGGGTTCGCTCGCGATGCGGCCCGTAGTCCGGATGCAATTCGGGGGGGCATTTCCCGGGTTTCATCCGGGCTACAGTACCTGTGGGAGGCGCTTCAGCGGCGACTGCTTCGCGGCTAAAGCCCCTCCCACGCCCCGGTGCATTGCTTGTGAATATGGGCGCTACTGCCCCAACTGACGTGGCTGCCAATCCTTGATCACCAGCGTCACTTCCAAATCCTGGCCGTACAGCTTGAGGCGCTCGGGCAGGGCGTAGCCGCTCTGCTGCGCGTAGCGCTGGTATTCCACCTGCCAGCCGTCCTGTTCCAGGTGCGCCAGGTGACTGTCGCCGTCGAGGGTCAGGCGGCTGCGGCTGTCCGGCGCGGGCAGGCCGCGAATCCACCACAGCAGGTTGGACACCGGCAGGTCGAGGCGCAGCTGTTCGCGCAGCAGGGCTTCCGGCGAGGCGGCCTGGTAGCGGCCGCGGTTGGCCACTTCCAGCAGGATGTCGCCGGGGCGGCCGGTCAGGCGCGCGGCGCCGCCGCCGAGCGGGCCGGACAGGCGGATGTCGTAGTAGTCCTGGCGCTGCAGCCAAAACAGCGTGGCGCTGCCGGAGTCGCGCGGGGCGCGGATGCCGATCTTGCCGCTGATCTGCCAGCCGTCGAGCTGGCTGATCCGCTGCTTGTGGGCTTGCCACTGCGTGGGATCGCCCTGGCCTTCCAGCGCTTCGCGCGAGGTAAGGCCGGCGCAGCCGGCGAGCAGGGCGATCAGGCTGACAACGATGAGGTGGCGCAGGAACATCAGAGGGTCTCGGAGCCGGTCAGGCGCAGCAGGGTGCCGCGAAGGATGGAGCTGTCGGGGGTTTCGGCCAGCGCGTCGCGCCAGATGCGTCGCGCCTCTTGCTGTTTGCCCTGGGCCCAAAGCACTTCGCCCAGATGCGCGGCGACTTCGTGGTCGGGGAATCTTTCCAGGGCCTGGCGCAGCAGGCGCTCGGCCTCGTCGAGGTTGCCCAGGCGGTAGTTGACCCAGCCCAGGCTGTCGAGGATCGCCGGATCGTTCGGGTTGAGCTGGTGGGCCTTCTCGATCAGGGCCAAGGCTTCCTCGTAGCGCGTGGTGCGATCGGCCAAGGTGTAGCCGAGGGCATTGAGCGCCATGGCGTGGTCCGGCTCGCGCTCGAGGATGAAGCGCAGGTCGCTTTCCAGTCGCTGCAGGTCGTTGCGTTTTTCCGCCAGCATGGCGCGGGTGTAGAGCAGGTTCAGGTCGTCCGGGAACTGTTCCAGGCCCTGGTTGATCAGGCTCCAGGCCGGTTCGATCTGGTTGCGGTTGCTCAGTGCCTCGGCCTCGATCAGGTACAGCTGGATGGCATAGTCCGGCTGCGCCTCGCGGGCGCGGGCCAGGTCGGCACTGGCTTCCTCGCCGCGATTTTCGGCGAACAGCAGTTCGGTGCGGCGCTGCTGGGCTGGCAGGTAGTCGTTGCTCGGGCCGACCAGGCCGTACTCCTGCAGGGCGCTGTCCTCGTCGTTCAGGGCCTCGTAGGCGCGGCCGAGGTTGTAGTGGGCGGCGTCGACATGACTGCGCCGCTCGACCAGTTCCTCCAGGTAGACGATGGCCTCTTCCCAGGCCTCGGCCTCCAGGCACACCAGGGCCAGGGAGAAGCGCAGGTCGTCGTCGTTGGGGTTTTCCTGCACCAGGGTGGAGAATTCGCCCTTGGCGTCGTCCAGGCGGTCCTGCTCCACCAGCAGGCGCGCATAGGTCAGGCGCAGGCGCTTGTCGTCCGGGTGCAGGCGAATGCCCTTCTCCAGCAGCGGCAGGGCCTCGTCGCCGCGCCCCAGGCTCTGCAGCAGGCGCGCGCGCAGCAGCAGCGGGGAGATGTCGGTCTGGCTCGCCGGCTGGCTCTCCAGCAGCTCCAGCGCTTCCTCGGGGCGCTCGTCCTGCTGCAGCAGGATGGCCTTGCCGAACAGCAGCTGGCTGTTGTCCGGATGCTTGGCCAGCAGGCGGTCGAAGCCTTGCAGCAGGCCGGCGCGGGTATCCGGGTCGGTTTCCGCGGCGGACAGGGCGAGGAAGTCGAAATGGGTATCGCCCTGGCGCTTGAGCACGCTCTCCATGAAGGTCATGGATTCGTCGTAGCGGCCGGCGCGTGCCAGTTGCACTGCGGCGGCGCGCTGCGCGTCGATATTGTCGGGCGCGTTCTCGGCCCAGATCAGCGCGCTGTCCAGTGCGGCCTGCTCGGCGCCGAGGTATTCGGCGATGCGGAAGGCGCGCTCGGCGACGCCGGCATCACCGGTGGCGTTGGCCTGCTGGACGTAGTTGCCGAGGGCAATGTCGAAGCGGTTGCGCTGCCCGGCCAGCTCGGCGGTGAGCAGGGCGAACAGGGCTTCCTGGCTGAATGAGCCGTATTGGCTTGGCTCGAGCTGGACCTTCTGGTCGGCTTCCTGCACCGGCGGGGTGCCGTCCGGCTCGCCGGGGGCGAAGGTTTGGCAGCCGCTGAGGAAGGCGAGTGCGATGACTAGCGCGAGGGGTCTGTTCATAGGGCCTTGTGCTGCGTTGTTTCCGGGCGGTGGCCTGCCGGCTGGCGCCCTGCGACGTTCGCGGCATCATGACACAAGCCTCGGAGCAAGCCCACTGGCGCGGAGGATGCGGCGAACCGTCTATTGGGACAATGGGGCGCAGGAGTTGTTCTCGGCGGGGCGAAGTAGGACAATTGCCGGCTTCCGTATTGCCCCTCAGCGACCCTGCATGGCCTTCATCGCCCTCGGTATCAACCACAAGACCGCTTCGGTAGAGGTGCGCGAGCGCGTTGCCTTCACTCCGGAGCAACTGGTCGAGGCGTTGCAGCAGCTGTGCCGGCTGACGCCCAGCCGCGAGGCGGCGATCCTCTCTACCTGCAACCGCAGCGAGCTGTACCTGGAGCAGGACCAGCTGAGCACCGACGAGGTGCTGCAGTGGCTGGCCGACTATCACCGCCTGAGCCTGGACGAACTGCGTGCCTGCGCCTACGTGCACAGCGACAACGACGCGGTGCGGCATATGATGCGCGTGGCCTGCGGGCTGGATTCGATGGTCCTCGGCGAGCCGCAGATCCTCGGCCAGCTCAAGTCCGCCTATGCCGTGGCGCGTGAGGCCGGCACCGTCGGCCCACTGCTCGGCCGCCTGTTCCAGGCCACCTTCAGCACCGCCAAGACCGTGCGCACCGACACCGCCATCGGCGAGAACCCGGTGTCGGTGGCCTTCGCCGCGGTCAGCCTGGCCAAGCAGATCTTCGCCGACCTGCACCGCAGCCAGGCGCTGCTGATCGGCGCCGGCGAGACCATCAGCCTGGTCGCCCGTCATCTACATGACCAGGGCATCAAGCGCATCGTCGTCGCCAACCGCACGCTGGAGCGCGCCAGCCAGTTGGCCGAACAGTTCGGCGCGCATGCCGTGTTGCTCTCGGACATCCCCGACGAGCTGGCGCACAGCGACATCGTCATCAGCTCCACCGCCAGCCAGCTACCGATTCTTGGCAAGGGCGCGGTGGAGAGCGCGCTGAAGAAGCGCAAGCACAAGCCGATCTTCATGGTCGATATCGCCGTGCCGCGCGATATCGAGCCGCAGGTGGGCGAGCTGGACGACGTCTATCTCTATACCGTCGATGACCTGCACGAGGTCATCGAGGAAAACCTCAAGAGCCGCCAGGGCGCGGCGCAGGCCGCCGAGGAGCTGGTCGCCGCCGGCACCGAGGAGTTCATGCTGCGCCTGCGCGAGCTGGCCGCGGTGGACGTGCTCAAGGCCTACCGCCAGCAGGCCGAGCGCCTGCGTGACGAGGAGCTCGCCCGCGCCCAGCGCATGCTGGCGGGTGGTGCCAAGCCCGAGGATGTGATGGCGCAGCTGGCCCGCGGCCTGACCAACAAGTTGTTGCACGCGCCCAGCGTGCGCATGAAGAAACTCACCGCCGCAGGGCGCCTCGACGCGCTCGGTCTCGCCCAGGAACTGTTCGCCCTCGACGAGGGCGGGCCGGACAAAGGTCTGCAATGAAAGCTTCACTGTTGAACAAGCTGGACAACCTCAGCGACCGCTTCGAGGAGCTGACCGCGCTGCTCGGCGACGCCGAGGTGATCGCCAAGCAGAGCCAGTTCCGCGCCTATTCCAAGGAATACGCCGAGATCGAGCCGGTGATCGCCACTTTCCGCGAGTTGCGCAAGGTGCAGGGCGACCTCGAAGGCGCCCTGGCGCTGCTCAAGGACAGCGACCCGGACCTGCGCGAGATGGCGGAAGAGGAAGTGGCGCAGGCCAAGGAGGCGCTGGCCGCCCTGGAAGACAAGCTGCAGCGCATGCTGCTGCCCAAGGATCCCAACGACGGGCGCAACGTCTACCTGGAAGTGCGTGCCGGTACCGGCGGCGACGAGGCGGCGATCTTCTCCGGCGACCTGTTCCGCATGTATTCGCGCTACGCCGAGAAACAGGGCTGGCGGGTCGAGGTGCTGTCGGCCAACGAGGGCGAGCACGGCGGCTTCAAGGAAGTGATCGCCCGCGTCGAGGGCGACAACGTCTACGCCAAGCTCAAGTTCGAGTCCGGCGCCCACCGCGTGCAGCGCGTGCCGGAGACCGAATCCCAGGGCCGCATCCACACCTCCGCCTGCACCGTAGCGGTGCTGCCGGAGCCGGACGAGCAGGCGGCCATCGAGATCAACCCGGCCGACCTGCGTGTCGACACCTACCGCTCATCCGGCGCCGGTGGTCAGCACGTCAACACCACCGACTCGGCGATCCGCATCACCCACATTCCCACCGGCACGGTGGTGGAATGCCAGGAAGAGCGCTCGCAGCACAAGAACCGCGCCAAGGCCATGGCCTGGCTGGCGGCCAAGCTGCAGGACCAGCAGGAAGCGGCGGCGCACAAGGAAATCTCCGAGACGCGCAAGCTGCTGGTGGGCTCGGGCGACCGTTCCGAGCGCATCCGCACCTACAACTTCCCGCAGGGCCGGGTCACCGACCACCGCATCAACCTGACCCTGTACTCGCTGGGCGAAGTGATGGCCGGCGGCGTGGACGCGGTGATCGAGCCGCTGCTGGCCGAATACCAGGCCGACCAGCTGGCGGCGCTGGGCGATTGATTGCAGCGGTGCGCATGGCGCACCCTGCGGCGATATTTGACAGGTCACGAATCAGTCCCCTCGCCCCTCGGGGAGAGGGTTAGGGAGAGGGGGCTTGACGGCACACCCTCTCCCCCGGCCCCTCTCCCCCAAGCGGGAGAGGGGAGACAAACGCAGCCCGAATGAACTATGGCCAGCATCGAATCCCTGCTAACTAACGCCGACCTGCCTGACTCGCCCACGCCGCGGCTGGACGCCGAGTTGCTGCTGGCCGCCGCCCTGGGCAAGCCGCGCAGCTACCTGCGCACCTGGCCGGAACGCGAGCCGGACGCCGCGCAGCAGGCACTGTTCGACACGTATCTGCAGCGTCGCCGCGCTGGCGAACCGGTGGCCTATATCCTCGGCCATCAGGGTTTCTGGAGTCTGGATCTGGAGGTGGCGAGCCATACCCTGATCCCGCGCCCGGACACCGAGCTGCTGGTGGAGACCGCCCTTGAGCTTCTGCCGGCCACACCACTGGCGGCGCTGGATCTGGGCACCGGCACCGGCGCCATCGCCCTGGCCCTGGCCAGCGAACGGCCGCTCTGGCAGGTCACCGGTGTGGATCGGGTCGAGGACGCCGTGGCCCTGGCCGAGCGCAATCGCCAGCGCCTCAAGCTGGACAATGCCGAGTTTCTGCACAGCCATTGGTTGTCCGCATTGGCCGGCCGCCACTATGGCCTGATCCTCAGCAACCCACCCTATATCCGCGCCGACGACCATCACCTCGATCAGGGCGATGTGCGTTTCGAGCCGAGCAGCGCGCTGGTATCCGGCGCCGACGGGCTGGACGATATCCGTGTCATCATCCAGACCGCACCGGCGCACCTGCTGCCCGGCGGCTGGCTGCTGCTGGAGCACGGCTTCGATCAGGCCGAGGCGGTGCGCGCGCTGCTCACGGCCGCTGGTTTCAATGACGTGCATAGCCGCCGTGACCTGGCCGGCCATGAACGCATCAGTCTGGGACGTTTCCTTACATGAGTGAGCCCGCCATGCTCAGTGACGACGAGCTGCTGCGCTATAGCCGGCAGATCCTACTGAAACAGATCGATGTCGAGGGCCAGTTGCGCCTCAAACAGAGCCGCGCGCTGATCGTCGGCCTCGGCGGCCTCGGCTCGCCGGTGGCGCTGTACCTGGCTGCGGCCGGCGTCGGCGAGCTGCACCTGGCCGACTTCGACAGGGTGGACCTGACCAACCTGCAGCGGCAGATCGCCCACGACACCACCAGCATCGGCCAGACCAAGGTGGATTCGGCCATGGCGCGGCTGGCCGCGATCAATCCGCAGATCGCCCTGGTGCCGCATCGCCAGGCGCTGGATGCCGACTCGCTGGCCGCCGCCGTGGCGGCGGTGGATCTGGTACTGGACTGCTCGGACAATTTTTCCACCCGCGAGGCGGTCAACGCCGCCTGCGTCGCGGCCGGCAGGCCGCTGGTTTCCGGCGCGGCGATCCGCCTGGAAGGTCAGCTCTCGGTATTCGATCCGCGCGATGCCGCCAGCCCCTGCTACCACTGCCTCTACGGCCATGGCAGCGAGGCCGAGCTGACCTGCAGCGAGGCCGGCGTGGTCGGCCCGCTGGTGGGCCTGGTCGGCAGCCTGCAGGCGCTGGAGGCGCTCAAGCTGCTGGCGGGCTTCGGCGAGCCGCTGGTCGGTCGCCTGCTGCTGATCGATGCGCTGGGTTCGCGCTTTCGCGAATTGCGGGTCAAGCGCGACCCGGCCTGCAGCGTCTGCGGTGGTGGCGATGGCCAGTAACGCGCCGGTCGGCGTATTCGACTCCGGCGTCGGCGGCCTGTCGGTGCTGCGCGAGATTCGCCAGCTGTTGCCGCACGAGTCGCTGCTCTACGTCGCCGACAGCGGCCACGTGCCCTATGGCGAGAAGAGCGCGGAGTACATTCGCGAGCGCAGCCGCACCATCGCCGAGTTCCTCCTGGGCCAGGGCGCCAAGGCGCTGGTGCTGGCCTGCAACACCGCCACCGTGGCGGCGGTGGCCGAGCTGCGCGAGCGTTATCCGACGCTGCCCCTGGTCGGCATGGAACCGGCGGTCAAGCCGGCCGCGGCGGCCACCCGCAGCGGCCTGGTCGGCGTACTGGCCACCACCGGCACGCTGAAGAGCGCCAAGTTCGCCGCCTTGCTCGACCGTTTCGCCGGCGACGTGCGGGTGATCACCCAGCCCTGTCCCGGGCTGGTCGAGTGCGTCGAGGCCGGCGAGCTGGACAGCGCAGCCACTCGCGAATTGCTCCGCGGTTATGTCGAACCGCTGCTGGCCGAGGGCTGCGATACGCTGATCCTCGGCTGCACCCACTACCCTTTCCTCAAGCCACTGCTGCGCGAGCTGGTGCCGGCCTCGGTGAGCCTGATCGACACCGGCGCGGCGGTGGCGCGGCAGCTGCAGCGCCTGCTTGAGCGGGAGCAGTTGCTGGCCGACGGGCCGGCCGAGCCGACTCGTTACTGGAGCAGCGGCGAGCCCGAGCGGATGCGCCGGGTGCTGCCGTTGCTGCTCGGCGACGAGGCCGAAGTTCGCGCGTTTTGAATGTTCCGTTGCGTTTTGTTGGACCTTTGCTCATAACAGGGGTCTCTATACTGAGGTCTGGAACACTGGTTCAAGCTCACTTCTCGAGAAGGAATAATTCATGAAGAAGCTATGCACTTTGGCTGCCGTTGCAGCCGTGTCCATGGGGCAGTTGGGGGCGGCCCAGGCGGCGGACGTGACCGCAGCCATCGGCCAGAGCGGTGACTCCACCATGGTCTATCGCCTGGGGGCGCAGTGGGACTGGGACAGCAGCTGGATGCAGAGCGACGTCGGTCGCCTGACCGGCTACTGGGACCTGGGTTATACCTACTGGGATGGTGACGAGACCTCGAGCAACCACAGCCTGTCGCTCGCCCCGGTGTTCGTCTACGAGTTCGCCGGGCAGAGCGTGCGCCCCTACATCGAGGCGGGCATCGGCGTGGCGGCCTTCTCCAGCACCGAGCTGGAAGGCAACGATCTGGGTACCTCCTTCCAGTTCGAAGACCTCATCGGCGTCGGCCTGCGCTTCTCCGGCCAGGAGATCGGGGTACGCGCGACGCACTATTCCAATGCCGGGCTGAAGACCCCCAACGACGGCGCCGAGGCCTATACCCTGCGTTATCGGATGAGCTTCTGAACGACAAGACCGGGCTGGCCCGGTCTTTTTCATTGCGCTTCGCCGGGGGGGCGGTCTGGGCCGCCCCGCACCGTTCACGCGGGCGTCGCTATCGATAGGCCCCGGCGATACCGCGGCGCTGCTCCAGGCATTCGACCGCGCCCAGTTCGAACTCGCGGCAGATCAACGGGCGTACCTCGTAGATGGTGCAGCGCATGCTGTCGCGGTCCAGCGCCACGCACCAGCCGTCGTCCAGGCGACGCATCACCTCGCCGCCCCACTGGTCGGTATCGATATAGCGCGGCGGCACGCCGCTGTCGCCGAACAGCAGCACTTCCAGCTGGCAGCAGCAGGCCGCGCAGCTGCTGCAGCTGACCTCGGGTTCGCTCGACAACTGGGTGTGGGGGATGGTCTGGCTCATGGCGCGACAGTGTACGACATGCAGTGGGTACACGGGGTTTGGGCTGACAGGGAGGGCAGTGCCGCCATTCCAGCAGGCCGGCTAAGCAGCTTTCGTAGGAGCCCCGTCCCGGGGCGAAGCTTTTTGAGTGCGCGCCGCCCAGGTTCGCGGCGGCGCGCCGCTCCTACAGAGGCTATTTCCTAGGCCGAGCGCCGGCTACGCAGGCCCTGCTCGTATTGGGTACGGTACAGCCGGGCGAAGCCGTGCAGCACCGGCAGCGCCAGCGCCCAGGTCGCGGCGAGGATGGCCAGGGTCGGCCAGGTGCCCAGCGGCAGCCTGACGCCGGCGATCTGCGCGCCGCCGTAGTAGGCCAGCGGCCCGGCGATGGCGCCGAGCAGGCTGGCGCGCCACCAGGGTCGCGCGCTCCAGGCCAGGCAGTGATTGAGGGTGCTGGCCAGCAGCAGCCAGAGCAGCGCCAGCCACAGCGGGATCAGCTGGCGCGGCTCGCCGAAATCGAACACACCGAGATTGAGCAGGAAGCTGTCCAGCGCGCTGCCGGCGAGAAACACGCTGAGCAGCAGCTTGCCCTCGGCCGCCCAGCTGCTGATCCACAGCAGGTGTATCGCGACGATCGCCGCCACCGCCAGCAGCCAGAGGCTGTCGCCGGCGAAGACGCAGATCAGCCAGCCGAGCTGGAACAGGAGGGCGTTGGCGATCGGCTTAGACATCGAAATTTCCTAACAGTGGGGCAGGACGCGCCGCCGGCTTGGCCAGCAGCAGTTGCGCGGTGCCAATGGTGCGTTCGAGGAAGCCTCCCTCGCAATAGCACAGGTAGAACTCCCAGAGCCGGTAGAAGTGATCGTCGTAGCCCAGCTGCGCCAGGCGCTGTCGAGCATTGCGCAGATTGTCGTGCCACAGGCGCAGCGTGCGCGCGTAGTGCAGACCGAAATCTTCCATATGGTGCAGGTTGAGGTCGGTGTGCTGGCCGACCACCTCCAGCATCTTTTGCACCGAGGGCAGCGCGCCGCCGGGGAAAATGTAGCGCTGGATGAAGTCCACGGAGCGGCACGCCTGTTCGTAGCGCTGCTCGCGGATGGTGATGGCCTGCAGCAGCATCAGCCCGTCGGGCTTGAGCAGGCGCGCGCACTGCTGGAAGTAGGTGGGCAGGAAACGGTGGCCGACCGCCTCGATCATCTCGATGGACACCAGCTTGTCGTACTGGCCGTCGAGGTCGCGATAGTCCTCCAGCAGCAGGGTGATGCGCTCCTCCAGACCCAGCTCGCGGATGCGCCGTTCGGTGTGGGCGTACTGTTCGCGCGAAAGGGTGGTGGTGGTCACCCGGCAGCCGTAGCGGCTGGCGGCGTGGATGGCCATGCTGCCCCAGCCGGTGCCGATCTCCAGCAGGTGGTCGGAGGGTTGCAGCGCGAGCTTCTGGCAGATGCGTTCGAGCTTGTTCAACTGCGCCTGCTCCAGGCTGTCGTCCTCGCCACGGAACATGGCCGCGGAGTACATCAGGGTGGGGTCCAGGAACTGCTCGAACAGCGCGTTGCCGAGGTCGTAGTGCGCGGCGATGTTGCGCCGCGAGCCCTGCCGGCTGTTGCGATTGAGCCAGTGCAGGCCGCGGATCAGCGGGCGGCCGAGTCGCGCCAGGCCGCGCTCCATGGCGTCGAGCACCTCCAGGTTGGCGACGAAGACGCGGATCACCGCGGTCAGCTCCGGCGAGTTCCAGTAGCCATGGATATAGGCCTCGCCGGCGCCGATCGAGCCATTGCCGGCCACCAGGCCCCAGAGCGAGGCGTCGAGCACGCGAATCTCGCCATGCAGGCTCGCCTGTGGATCGCCGAACTGCAGAACCTCTTCGCCGTCGTGCACGGTCAGCCGGCCATGGCGAAGCTGCGCGAGCTGACGCAGCACGGCGCCGCGCAGCAGACCGGCGGCCAGGCCGTTGCCGCTGCGTACCAGGGTTTTGGCGGAGGTCAGGCTAGAGCTTTTCATACGGCACGTCCTTCGCAAGCGGGCGGGCGACACGGAAGTCGCCTTCCGCGGGCTGGTGGTCGAACAGGGGCAGGCGCTTGAGCAGCAGGCGCAGGGCCTGCCAGTGGATGGCGGCGAGGGTCTTGCCGGTCATCCAGGGGAAACTCAGCAGGTGGCGATGCAGGCTGGCACGGGTCAATGCCTGGCGGCGCAGGCTGAGGCTGGCGTCGAAGAGCTTCTCCTCGCCCTGCCAGTCGGCCATATGAATGCCCAGGCGCTCGCCCACCGGGCCGAAGCTCATGCGGTACTCCAGCTCGCGCGGCAGAAAGGGCGAGACGTGCAGGGCCTTGGTCACGCTGACCCGCTGACGCCCTTCGCCAGTGGCGGGCAGTACGTAGTGGTAGCGCTCGCGCCAGGGCGTGTTGCTCACTTCACAGAGGATCGCCTGCAAGCGGTCGTCCGCGCCGTGGCAGTAGAAGAAGCTCGCCGGGTTGAACGCCAGGCCCCAGCTGCGCGGCTGCGTCAGCAGGCAGATGCGCCCCAGCGGACGGCGGCCGAGGGCCTGTTCGACACGCTGGCGCACGGCCTCGGCCAGGCGCATGCCGGTACCGGTGAACTGCGGCAGGTAATCGGTTTCGCGAAAGGCGAAGGGTGCCCAGCGACCGCGCCCGGCCAGCGGCGACAGGGCGAACAGTTGGTCCTGCTCGTCCAGGTCGAGATACAGCAGGCCGATGCGGTAGCCAAAGGCATGGGCGCGCGGGGCGAAGCGTCGATGCTGCACCCAGCCGCTGTACAGCGCGCTGTGCATTACAGCGCCTCGCCGAAGGCGCGGGCCACGCGCAGGGCGCTGACCACGCCGTCTTCGTGGAAGCCGTTGGCCCAGTAGGCGCCGCAGAAGTAGCTGTGGCGGGCGCCGAGCAGCTCCTCCCAGCGCGCCTGCGCGGCGCTGCCGGCCAGGCTGTATTGCGGATGGGCGTAGCGAAAGCGCGCGAGCACCTTGGCCGGGTCGATGGCCGCGCTCTGGTTGAGGCTGACGCAGAAGGTGGTAGCGCTGTCGATGCCCTGCAGGATGTTCATGTTGTAGGTGACCGCGGCGGGCTGCTCGCTCGCCCCACCCAGGCGGTAGTTCCAGCTGGCCCAGGCCGCCTTGCGCCTCGGCAGCAGGCGGGTGTCGGTATGCAGCACCACTTCGTTGTCGGCATAGGGCAGGGCGCCGAGGATGTCCGTCTCGGCCGCGCTGGGCTCGGCCAGCAGAGCCAGGGCCTGGTCGCTGTGGCAGGCGAACACCACCTTGTCGAAGCGCTCCGTGCCGGCGGCACTGTGCAGGGTGACGCCGTCGGCGTCGCGCTCGACCCGCTGCACCGGGCAGTTCAGCCGAATGCGCTCGGCGAAGCTGGCGGTGAGCGGCGTCACATAGCTGCGCGAGCCGCCGCTGACGACCTGCCACTGCGGTCGCTCATTGATCGACAACAGGCCGTGGTTCTTGCAGAAGCGCACGAAGAACTGCAGCGGAAAGGCGAGCATGCCGGCCGGTGACATCGACCAGATCGCCGCGCCCATAGGCAGCAGGTAATGGCGGGTGAAGCGCTCGCCATAGCCGTTGCGCCTGAGGTAATCGCCCAGCGTCGTGTCGGCGGCGATGCTGCCGTTGGCCAGGTCCTCCGGCGCCTGTCGATTGAAGCGCAGGATGTCACGCAGCATGCCCCAGAAGCCCGGCGAGAGCAGGTTGCGGCGCTGGGCGAACAGGGTGGCCAGGTTGTGCCCGTTGTATTCCAGGTCGTTGGCCGGATCGCTGACCGAGAAGCTCATCTCGGTGGGCTGGTAGCCGACGCCGAGCTGTTCCAGCAGGCGAATGAAGTTGGGGTAGGTCCAGTCGTTGAAGACGATGAAACCGGTGTCGATGGCGTACATGCGGCCGTCCACCTCGACGTCCAGCGTATGGGTGTGGCCGCCGATCCAGTCGCCGGCCTCGAAGACGGTGACCTGCTGGCGGCGATTGAGCAGGTAGGCGCAGGTCAGGCCGGCGATGCCGCTGCCGATGATGGCGATCCTCATGGCATGTCCTCGGCGGTCGGCTCGTTGCGTGCCAGGCGGCGGCCGATGGCCAACTGCAGGCGCCGCGGCAGAAGGCCGAGCAGTTTCAGGGTGAGGATGAAGGGCGCGGGGAAGCTGATCTCCAGCGGGCGCTTGTCCAGCCGCGCGGCGATATGCCGGGCGGCGCGTTCGGCGGGCCAGCGCATGGGCATGGCGAAGTCGTTGCGCCGCGTCAGCGGGGTGTCGACGAAACCGGGGCTGACCAGGGTGACGTCGATGCCCTCGGCGGCCAGGTCGATGCGCAGCGCTTCCAGCAGGTAGCGCAGCGCGGCCTTGGAGGCGCCATAGGCCTCGGCGCGCGGCAGGGCGAGGAAGGTCACCGCGCTGGCGACGCCGACCAGGTGCGGCCGCTCGCCCCGGCGCAGCAGCGGCAGGGCAGCCTCGATGCAGTGGCTGGCCGACAGCAGGTTGGCGCGCATCACCCGCTCGACCAGGGCGGACTCGTACGCCCGCGAATCGAGATATTCGCAGGTGCCGGCGTTGAGGATGGCGCAATCCAGTGCGCCCCAGGCCTGCTCGATGCGCAGGGCGATGGCGCGCACCTGCTCCGGCTCGCAGAGATCGCCCGGCACCACCAGCACCTGCTCGGCAAAACGTGCGGCCAGTGCCTGCAGAGGCTCGCTGCTGCGAGCGCTGAGCGCCAGGCGGTGACCGCCCTGCAGCAACTGCTCGGCCAGGGCGGCGCCGATGCCGCTGCTGGCGCCGGTCAACCAGATGCGCCTCATGCCAGCCTCCGCTTCAGCCAGCCAATGGTCCCGCCCAGCAGCGGCAGATGCTCGTAGAGCAGGGCGCCGGCGTCGAAGTAATCGCGGTGCAGGTGCACCTTGTCGCGCCACTGCAGGTAAGAGCAGCCCTCGACGCGGATCGGTGCGCCGCGGGCCAGGCGCGGGTGGCGGTAGCCCATGGTCCAGCGCAGGTAGCCTTGGTCCTCGCCGAGCGTATCGCAGCCGTGGAACTCGAAGCGCAGCTCGTCGACGTTGGCGTACAGCTCGGCGAAGTAGCGCTGCAGATTGCTCAGGCCACGCACCTCGTGCAGCGGGTCGCGAAACAGCACATCGTCCGCGTACAGCTCGCCGAGCCGCTCGAGGTTGTCCTTGTTCAGCGCGGCGAAACGTTCGGCGAAGGTGGGCAGGAAGTCGCTCATGCGGGCACCTCCAGGCTGCCGAGAGCCTTGAACGCGGCCAGGGCGCGCTGGCGCGAGCGCGCCAGATCGACGATCGGTCGCGGGTAGCCGGCCGGGGCGAGCAACCCGCCGAGCGCCGCCGGATCATGGATGTCGCGCCGGTTCAGCTCCGCCAGTTCCGGCAGCCACTGGCGAATGAACTGGCCGTCGGGATCGAACTTCCGCGACTGGCTGATGGGGTTGAAGATGCGGAAATAGGGGGCCGCGTCGGTGCCGGTGGAGGCGCTCCACTGCCAGCCGCCGTTGTTCGCCGCCAGGTCGCCGTCGATCAGCTGACGCATGAAGAAGCGCTCGCCCTCGCGCCAGTCGATCAGCAGGTTCTTGGTCAGGAACATGGCGACGATCATGCGCAGGCGGTTGTGCATCCAGCCGGTCGCGCGCAGCTGGCGCATGGCCGCATCGACGATTGGCAGGCCGGTGCGTCCTGCCTGCCAGGCGGCCAGTTCCTCCGGCGCGTCACGCCAGGGCACTGCCTCGGTTTCCGGGCGGAAGGCGCGGTGCATCGAGACCCGCGGGTAGCCGACCAGGATGTGCTTGTAGAACTCGCGCCAGAGCAGCTCGTTGATCCAGCTGACGGCGCCGGGGTTGCCGCCGTCGAACTCGCCGCGATTGGCGCGCAGCGCCGCGTGCAGGCACTGGCGCGGCGACAGCACGCCGGCGGCCAGATAGGGCGACAGCTGGCTGGTGCCGGGCGCGGCGGGAAAGTCGCGCGCCTCCTGGTAGAACTCGATCCGCTCCTCGGCGAAGCGCGCCAGGCGGCTGTGTGCCTGTTCCTCGCCGGCCGGCCAGAGCGTGCGCAGCGCCTCGCTCGGCACGGCGAAGCCGGCGACCGCGGCGGGCAGCGGGTCGCCGGCCACGGCCAGCGGCGCCTGCGTCTGCGGTTGTGCGCGCAGCGCTGGCAGGGCGCTGTGCAGGCGCTGGTAGCAGAGCTTGCGGAACTGGCTGTAGACCTGGAAGTAGCCGCCGGACTGGGTCAGCACGCTGCCGGGCTGGAACAACAGCTGATCCAGGTGGCTGTGCCAGGCGACGCCCTGTTGCGCCAGGCGCGCCTGCACCGCCAGGTCGCGACGGCTCTCGTGGACGCCGTACTCCTCGTTGACCTGCACCGCGGCGATAGTCTGCTCGCGGCAGACCTCGGCGAGCACGGTGGGGGCCTGGCTCCAGTTGTCGCAGCTGCGGATCAGCAGCGGTACGTTGAGCAGCTGCAGCTGGCGCTGCAGTTCGGCCAGGTTGCGCAGCCAGAAGTCGACCTTGCACGGCGCATCGTCATGGGCCAGCCACTGTCCGGGGCTGAGCAGGTACAGGGCCAGGGTCGGGCCGGCGGCCATGGCGCTGGCCAGGGCGCTGTTGTCGTGCACGCGCAGGTCGCTGCGCAGCCAGATCAGTTGACGCATCGGAGTCCTCGCCGGGGCTGTGCGGATTCGCGGCGCAGCGGTTCAGAGCGCATTGCGCAGGCTCAGGCGTTCCGGATGCGGCTGCAGGTAGGCCTGCTCGGCGACATAGTGATCCGGATGGCGGCGGAAGTGGTGCTTGAGCAGGGTCAGCGGCACCACCAGCGGCACCACGCCTTCGCGGTACTGGCCGATCAGCTGCTGCATCTCCTGCTTCTCCGGCGCGCTCAGGCTGCGCTTGAGATAGCCGGCCAGGTGCTGCAGCACGTTGCTATGGGTGCCGCGGGTGGCGCACTTCTTAAGCGCCGCCATCAGTTCGCTGAAATAGCGTGGCGCCAGGGCGGCCAGGTCGTGCAGGGCGAGGTCGCCGAGCAAGCGGCCGAGCGTCCGGTAGCGCTGTGCGTCGGTGGCCAGCAGCAGGTACTTGTAGCG
This sequence comes from Pseudomonas sp. SP16.1, assembly GCF_052682975.1. Classification (NCBI taxonomy): domain Bacteria; kingdom Pseudomonadati; phylum Pseudomonadota; class Gammaproteobacteria; order Pseudomonadales; family Pseudomonadaceae; genus Pseudomonas; species Pseudomonas sp. SP16.1. The sequence continues at coordinate 3,255,985 of NZ_JBQYFZ010000001.1, read as the reverse complement.
CGAATGGAAGGCGATCAGCGCGCGGCGCGTCAGGCCCCGCTGCAACAGGCGCTGCCACTCGGCATAGGCGAACACGCGGGTGAGGAAGTTCTCGCGCAGTACCGCATCGTTGAGGCGGCCGTCTTCCTCCACCGGCAGATCGGGATGGCGGGCGCAGAAGGCGGCGGCGAAGATGCCGCGACCCGGCTCGCTGGGGCGGCCGCCATCCTGGTAGACCTTGACCCGTTCCAGCCCGCAGGACGGCGATTGCTGCATGAAGATGAAGCCGCAGATGCCCTGCAGTTCCTCGGCCATGCGTTCGGCATAGGCGGCCAGGTCGTCGGTGACGTCGCGCTGGCGATCGAGCGTGCCGACCGCGCGCGGCGCCGCCGGGTCGCCCACCAGGCGAATCGGCTCGCGCGGCACCGGCATGCCGATGCCGACTTCCGGGCACACCGGGACGAAGTCGAAATGCTCGGCCAGGCTGTCGCTGCACAGGCGCGAGCGCTTGTGACCGCCGTTGAAGCGCACCTCGGCGCCCAGCAGGCAGGCGCTGATGCCCAGTTTGGCTTTGCTCAGTTGCATGGCGTGCTCTCCAGATTCTTGTACATGGATAAAGCTATGTACAACTTTTGTCCATCATAGGGGCGTGGTTGTACAAGTCAATCGTCTTGTACAACTTATCTGGGGCTTTTGGGTGGGGACGCAGGCGAGGGAGGCTGAGGTCAGCGCCAGCCCTGCAGCCAGCGCTGGGCATCTTTCAGCTCGTGCCAGTTGAGCCGCTGGCTGCGTCCGCTGACAACGGCCTGCAGTTCGACGGCGAGAAGGTCGTCGCGTTCGTCGCGGATCAGTTGGATGACCAGAAAGTGGCGCTCGCGATCCCGTGGCTGCGCTGCCGTCCATTTCGACAGCAGCAGCTTGCGCGGATCGAGCCGCCGCTGCGTCATGCCAGGTGTTCGAGCAGACGACGGGCGGCGTCCTGGCCACTGAGCCAGGCGCCTTCGACTCGTCCGCTCAGGCACCAGTCGCCGCAGGCGTACAGGCCCAGGTCGGCATCGGCCAGCGCGCCCCATTGGTGGGCCTGCGCCGGCCGGGCATAGAGCCAGCGGTGCGCCAGGGTGAAGCTGGGCGAGGGCACGGCGCAGCCGATCAGTTCGGCGAAGGCGCCGTACAGCTGTTCGATCACCGCCTCCTTGGGCAGGTCCAGATGCTGCTTGCTCCAGCTGTTGCTGGCGTGCAGCACCCAGACGTCGTGGGGATTGTCGCGACCCGGTTTGCTGCGCTCGCGCGCCAGCCAGTCGAGTGGACTGTCCTGCACGAAGCAACCTTCGACCGGAGTATCGAGTGGCGTAGCGAAGGCCAGGGCTACCGCCCAGGTCGGCTCCATGATCACGCTGGCGGCAGCGCCGGCCAGCTTCGGCGCGGCAGCCAGCAGGGCGCTGGCCTGCGGCGCCGGGGTGGCGACTATCACATGGCTGAAGGGCCCATGGCTCTGGCCGTCGGCGTCCTGCAGATTCCAGTGCTGCTTGCCGCGGAACACCTCGGTGATGCGGCAGGCGAACTGCACCGGCAGGGCGCCGAGCAGCGCGCGGGTGATGGCGCTCATGCGCGGCGTGCCGACCCAGCGCACCTGCTCGTCCGGCGATGCGCCGAGCTGACCATCGTGGCTGTTGTAGAGGCTCGGGGTCCATTCGGCCGCCCAGCCGCGGGCCTGCCATTGCTGCACCACCTCGACGAAGCGGCGGTCGCGCGCGGTGAAGTACTGGGCGCCCAGGTCCAGGTTGCCGATATCGCTGCGCTTGCTGGCCATGCGGCCACCGCTGCCACGACTCTTGTCGAACAGTTGGATCTCCTGGCCGGCGGCATGCAGGGTCTGGGCGGCGGATAATCCCGCTATACCGGTGCCGATGATAGCGATGGGTGCGTTCATGATTACCTCGTCAGCGCTGAATGCTTTACAGGCTACGTTTTGGACAGAAGCTGTACAAGAATGTTCTCATGTACAGGCGTGCCCGGATTGTCTCGCTCCCTACTTTTAGGTGTAGGACAAATGAGGCCATCGATAAAGGCACGCGGGCCTGTCTTAAACCAGACTAGTGGGCAAGCCCCAGCAATTGCCATGCGAGGAGGATGCCATGCATATCCTGCTGACCGGCGGTACCGGTCTGATCGGACGGGGGCTCTGTGCCCACTGGCTCGAGCAGGGCCACCAGTTGACGGTATGGAGTCGCGATCCGGACAAGGTCGCGCGCCTGTGCGGCGCCCCGGTGCGCGGCATCGGCCGGCTCGAGGAGCTGGGCGACGAGCCGCTCGACGCGCTGGTCAACCTGGCCGGCGCGCCCATCGCCGACCGGCCCTGGAGCAGCAAGCGCAAGGCGCTGCTGTGGGCCAGCCGCATCGGCCTGACCGAACAGCTGCTGGCCTGGTTGCAGAGTCGCGCGCAGCGTCCGCAACTGCTGATTTCCGGCTCGGCGGTGGGCTTGTACGGCGACGGCGGCGAGCGCGAGCTGCACGAGGACACGCCGCAGGTCACCGACGACTTTGCCGCGCAGCTGTGCGGCGCCTGGGAGGAGACCGCGCAGCGTGCCGAGGAGCTGGGCATCCGCGTGGTGCTGGTGCGCACCGGGCTGGTCCTGCACGCCGAAGGCGGCATGCTGGCGCGCATGCTGCTGCCGTTCAAGCTGGGCCTGGGCGGACGCATCGGCGACGGCCGGCAGTGGATGCCGTGGATCCATTACGCCGATCAAATCGCCCTGATGGATTTTCTCTTGCAGCAGGAGGGCGCTCGCGGTCCCTATAATGCCTGCGCGCCGCAGCCGGTACGCAACGCCGAGTTCGCCAAGACCCTGGGCCAGGCGCTGAGTCGCCCGGCCATCCTGCCGATGCCGGCGTTCGTCCTGCGCGCCGGGCTCGGCGAGCTGTCCGAGCTGCTGCTCGGCGGCCAGCGTGCGGTACCGACCCGCCTGCTGGAGGCCGGATTCAGTTTTCGCTTCACCCATCTGGATGTGGCCTTGGCCGATCTGCTGGGCCACCCCTGACTAGGATTTCGCATGACCGATCACGCTTTGTTGCTGGTTAACCTGGGTTCGCCCGCGTCCACCGAGGTAGCCGATGTCCGCCGGTACCTCAATCAGTTCTTGATGGACCCCTATGTCATCGATCTGCCCTGGCCGCTGCGCCGCCTGCTGGTGTCGCTGATCCTGATCAAGCGGCCGGCGGCCTCGGCGCATGCCTATGCCTCGATCTGGTGGGAGGAGGGCTCGCCGTTGATCGTCCTCAGCCGCCGCCTGCAGCAGGCGATGGGCGCGCACTGGAGGCACGGTCCGGTGGAGCTGGCCATGCGCTACGGCGAGCCGTCCATCGAGTCGACCCTGCAGCGCCTGGCCTCGCAGGGCATTCGCCAGGTGACCCTGGCGCCGCTATATCCGCAGTTCGCCGACAGCACCACCACCACGGTAATCGAAGAGGCCAAGCGGGTGCTACGCGAGCGCGGGCTGGACCTGCGTTTGTCGATCCTGCCGCCGTTCTATGAGCAGCCCGAATACCTCGACGCCCTGGTGGCCAGCGCCAAGCCGTATGTGGAGCAGGGCTTCGACCATCTGTTGCTGAGTTTCCACGGCCTGCCCGAGCGCCACCTGCACAAGCTCGACCGCAGCGGCCATTGCCTGAAGGGTGACGACTGCTGCCGCACGGCATCGCCCGAGGTGCTCGCCACCTGCTACCGCGCCCAGTGTCTGCGCAGCGCCGAGGCCTTCGCCGAGCGCATGGGCCTGCAGCCGCAGCAGTGGTCGGTGAGCTTCCAGTCGCGCCTGGGCCGGGCCAAGTGGATCGAGCCCTACACCGAGACGCGCCTCGACGAACTGGCCGCGCAGGGGGTGAAGAAGCTTCTGGTGATGTGCCCGGCGTTCGTCGCCGACTGCATCGAGACGCTGGAGGAGATCGGCGACCGCGGCCGCGAGCAGTTCGTCGCGGCCGGCGGGCAGAGCCTGCAGCTGGTGCCCTGCCTGAACGACCGGCCTGAATGGGTAGCGGCGCTGAACACCCTATGCGAGCGGGCCCCGCGGCAGGTCTGAGCGCCTGCCGGGGCGAGGCATTCGCCCCGGCGGGTATGAAGCATTCGTCCGCCTGATAACACCTTCGAGCGATACTCAGCGCCGTTTATATCGTCCTAAGCTGACGCCACTTTCAACCGCCGCGCGCCGCGTCAGCGGTGCCGAGGAGAGCGTCCGTGCAGAAGAACAATAACGGCTATCCCTCCAGTGCCCGCGCCTGGGTCACTGTCGCCATCCTGATGCTGGCCTACGTGCTGTCCTTCGTCGATCGGCAGATACTCAACCTGCTGGTCGAGCCCATCCGCCGCGATCTGGCGATCAACGACACGCAGATGAGCCTGTTGATGGGCCTGTCCTTCGCCCTGTTCTACACCGTATGCGGCATCCCGCTCGGCCGCGTCGCCGACACTCGCAGCCGACGCGGGCTGATCGCCGTCGGCGTGCTGTTCTGGAGCGCCGCCACCGCCGCCTGCGGCATGGCCAAGCTGTACTGGCAGTTCCTGCTGTGCCGCATCGGCGTCGGTGTGGGCGAGGCGGCGCTGTCGCCGGCGGCCTATTCACTGATCGCCGACAGCTTCCCCGCCGAGCGCCGCGCCACCGCCATCAGCGTCTACTCCATGGGCGTCTACCTGGGGTCGGGGCTGGCCTTCCTGATCGGCGGCCTGGTCATCCAGTTCGCCTCGGCGCAGGGCGACGTGTTGCTGCCGGTGTTCGGCCAGGTGCGTCCCTGGCAGTTGATCTTCATCATCCTCGGCGGCGCCGGCGTGCTCTTCACCCTGCTCATGCTGGCGGTCAAGGAGCCATTGCGGCGCGGCGTCGGTGCCGGGGTAGCGGTGCCGCTGGTGGATGTCGGGCGCTATATCCGCGCCAACCGCACCACGGTGCTGTGCCACAACTTCGGCTTCGCCGGCCTGGCCTTCGCCGGTTACGGCAGCGCGGCCTGGGTGCCGACCTTCTACATCCGCACCTACGGCTGGGACGCCGGCCAGGTCGGTATCGTCTACGGCTGCATCGTCGCCGTGTTCGGCTGCCTCGGTATCGTCTTCGGCGGGCGCCTGGCCGACTGGATGGCCAAGCGCGGACGCAGCGATGCCAACATGCGCGTCGGCCTCTACGCCGCATTCGGCGCGCTGCCGCTGGTGCTGTTGTTCCCGCTGATGGAGACGGCGTTCTGGGCCAGCCTGCTGCTGGCGCCGACGGTGTTCTGCCTGAGCATGCCGTTCGGCGTGGCGCCGGCGGCGATCCAGGAGATCATGCCCAACTCGATGCGTGGCCAGGCCTCGGCCATCTACCTGTTCGTCATCACCCTGATCGGCTTAGGCGTAGGCCCGACCGCGGTGGCGCTGGTGACCGACTTCGTCTTCGCCGACGATAGCGCGCTGCGCTGCTCGCTGCTGATCGTCACTACCCTGGCGGTGCTGATGTCCATCGTCCTGCTGGGCAAGAGCCTCAAGCCCTACCGCGAGAGCGTGGTGCGCCTCGAGCAGTGGGCGGCGAGTCCGGCCTGATTGGTGAAGACGCATGCAGACAGCGCCCTGGGCATCAACGGCAGGCTGGCCAAGGAACAAGCCGCGATTTGCGCGGCTCGATCCATCGGGCGAGCAGGCGGTTAGCGACGATAGCGATGGACGTGCTTGTGGCCGCGCCAGTGCTTGTGCCGCTGGTAGTGGCGAGGTGTGTAGTGATACCGCCGAGGCTCGTAGTAGCGCGGGCCCACCACCACGGTATAGGGGCGATAGTAGACCGGCGGCTGGTAGTACACCGGCTGTGGCGGGTAATACACCACCTGCGGCGGTGGTGCGTGATAGACCCGGGTATTGGCGGCGATCACGCCGCCGACCACGGCGCCGACCACCGCCCCGGCGATGGCCGCATCGCGGCGGTCCGAGGCTTGGGAAGGCTCCGGACCCGCCAGCGCCAGGCTGGCGAGCAGTCCGGTGACGAGGGAAATACGCGTATGCATGAGCGTGCCTCCTGTGGGACCGGAGCGTTCCGGTTAATCCCTTCGACCATGCATCGCGTCGATTATTTCGCCTGCGACTGTAAACGCTGGGTAAAGCCGGCCGAGCGCCGGTGCCGCGCTTATTGCGCCCAGCGTTGCTGAATCCGCTCCAGGGTGCCGGCATTGCGCAGGCGCACCAGGGCCTCGGAAAACCGCCGGGCGCGCTCGATATCACCCTTGGCGAAGGCGACGAAGCGCGGCATCTGGATCAACGGGCGATGCAGGATGCGCACCTGCTCCTCGGCGCGCTGCTCCTTGACGAAATACAGCAGCTGCACGCGGTCGCCGACGATGATGTCGACGCGCCCGGCCAGCAGCATCGACACCAGCTGGCGCGGGTTCTGCGCGCTGGTGTCGCGGGCCAGGTCGGCGCGGTCGAAATCCTCCTCGTAGGCGTAGCCACGCACCTGGCCGATCACGTAGGGGGCGAAATCGTCCAGCGTACGCCAGTCCTGGATAGCGGTCTTGGCGGTGGTCATGAACACGGTCGAGCCGCTGCGCAGCGGGCCGACCAGTTCGTACTGCTCCTGGCGTTGCGGGGTGCCGGCGAACTGAAAGGCCATCTGCGCCTCGCCGCGCTCGAGCATGCGCTTGACCCGCGCCCAGGGATACAGGCGGATCCGGTGCTCCACCTTGGCCTCGCGCAGCACCGCATCGACCAGCTCGACATCCAGCCCGCGCGGGGTGTCGTCGTCGACTTCGACGAAGCTGTAGGGGGCGAACTGCTCGTCGCCGACCACTTGCCAGGGGGCGGCGGCCAGCGGGTTGGTCAGTGCCAGCAGAACGAGCAGCAGAAGGCGCATGGCATGTTTCTCCGCAGCGAGCCTGCGTTCAGCTTAGCCAAGTCTGCGGCGGGTCAGACCTTGCGCACGAACTCCGACTTGAGCTTCATCGCGCCGATGCCGTCGATCTTGCAGTCGATGTCGTGATCGCCGTCGACCAGACGGATGTTCTTCACCTTGGTGCCGACCTTGACCACCAGCGACGAGCCCTTGACCTTGAGGTCCTTGATCACGGTGACGCTGTCGCCGTCCTGCAGCGGATTGCCCACCGAGTCCTTGATCACCCGCGCCTCGTCACCGCTCTCGGCGCCGTCGCCGGCCTGCCACTCATGGGCGCACTCGGGGCAGATCAGTTGGCCGGCGTCTTCGTAGGTATATTCGGAATTGCACTTGGGGCAGGGGGGCAGGGTGCTCAAGAGATGGCCTCGGCGGTAGGTGAGAAACCATGGATTGTATAGGGTTTTGCCGGTCTTCGTCGCTGTGCCCTGCAGGCGCGGGGTAGTAGGTGTCAAAAATATTGGACTTTCTGCCGTCTCGGGTTTCAGCGCCTGCGCCGCTGTGTATGCGGTTTACATAGCCTTGTGTGGACGTGGTGGGTGGGGTTGCTTCGACGATGCTCTGCTTAATTGTTTGACATATTTTACGGCTCGGGCAGACTGGCAGCAGATTCCGCTGCCGAACCGGGTGGCGGGTGCCTCTGTAGGCAGCCCTTCTCGCCGAGTCGAGAGGACCCGGTTCGAGCCGCCGTCGGAAGGCGGCGCCCCGGCTCAGGACGAGCCCGGGCGCACGGGGTTAGCCAAACAGGTCGTAGCCTGCGAATGCTGCCGGCCTGCACAGCAACGACAGGCCCGGCCTGTCCCAAGGTGACGTATGTCCGACAAGAAAATCCGCAGTACCCCGCGCAAACCCGTCGTGTTGATGTCCATGGGCGCTCAGGAGCGCAAGGGCCACGACTATCAAGTGATGACCCACAAATATATCCAGCCGCTGGTCGAACTCTCCGGCTGCGTGCCGCTGCTGGTGCCGACCTGCTGTGGCTGCGATGATCTCGAGCAGTACCTGGACATGGCCGATGGCGTGTACCTGACCGGCGCCGGCAGCAATATCGACCCGGCGCTCTATGGCCAGGAGAACGAGACGCCGAACAAGGCCCAGGACCGCGACCGCGACCTGTTCGACCTGCCGCTGATCCGCGCCGCCCTCGCGCGCGGCCTGCCGATCTTCGGCATCTGCCGCGGCATGCAGGAGATCAACGTGGCCCTGGGCGGCGACATCTTCCAGAAGGTGTATGCCGAGCCTGGCTACAACGACCACCGGGAGAACCCCGACGATCCGGTGGAGGTGCAATACGCGCCGCGTCATGCGGTGTATCCGCTGCCCGGCAGCTGGTTCGCCGAGTTGCTGGGGCAGCAGGAGATCCGCGTCAACTCGCTGCACGGGCAGGCCATCCGCAACCTGGGCCAGGGCCTGGAGGTGCTGGCCACCGCCGAGGACGGCCTGATCGAGGCCATCCATGCGCCGAGCCTGTCGCCCTTCCTGCTGGCGGTGCAGTGGCACCCGGAGTGGCGCGCGGCCGGCAACCCCGACTCGGTGAAGATCTTCCAGGCCTTCGGCGAGGCCTGCCGGCGTCGTGCCGCCGAACGGAACTGAACGCCCGTCGAGAACATCCTGCGGCGATCTGTCTGGAAAAGGCGTGGAACTTGCTAGCCCTCGGAGGCCCCGGCAACGATCCGGGCGCTTCTTCCTATCGCACGAGGGTTTCTTCGATGATCACTGCCTCCATCGCCAACTGCATGAGCCGGGATTTCGCCCGCATCCATCCCGATATGCCCGTGGTCAAGGCGGTCGCCAAGCTGCTGCGGCACGAGCTGCTAGGCGGCCCCGTCACTGACACCGACGGTCGCCTGCTCGGCTGGCTGTCCGAGCAGGAATGCCTGAAGGTGGCGATCCAGGTGGCCTACTACAACCAGCGGGTGGCCACGGTCGGCGACATCATGCGCCGCGACGTGCTCAGCGTTCGCGCCGAGATGGACCCGATGGAACTGGTGCAGCAGATGCTCGGCGACAAGCCGAAGAACTATCCGGTGGTCGATGCCGACGGCCGCGTGCTCGGGGTGATCAGCCGTCGCCATCTGCTGCAGCAGTTGGACCGCTGGCTGCTGCCGGCCCGTTGCGCCTGAGGGCGGCAGGAGCCGTCTTGGTGCGCGGCGGGCTTCGCGGAGGGTGGGGTGCACCAAAATGGTCGATTCGCTTGAGCGCGGGCCAGGCGCCGAGCAGGATCGCGCCCAGTACCAGCGCCATGCCCAGGGCATGGCTGGCGGCGAAGCGTTCGCCCAGCGCCAGTACCCCCACCAGCGCCGCGCTGACCGGCATCAGGCCGATGAACAGACCGGCGACATTTGCCGGGACCTGGCGGATGCCGGAGTACCACAGCAGAAACGACAGCACGCTGGCGCTGACGGCATAGAACAGCAGCAGCTGCCAGGTGCCCGGACTCGGCGCCTGCCAGGCGAAGTTCAGCGCCTGCGGCAGGGCCAGCGGCAGAAACAGCAGCAGTCCGGCCAAATTGACGCCGAAGGCCATGGCCCAGGGATGCAGGCGTAGCGACAGGCGCCTCGAATAGATGGCGAACAGCGCTTCGGACAGCACCGCGCCCAGCACCAGGGCGTTGCCCGGCAAACTCGAGCCGTTGCCCTGGCCGCTTTCCAGCAGGTTGAGGAGTGCCATGCCGGATATCGCCAGGCCGATGGCCAGGGCATTGCGCGCGGCGATGCGCTCGCCCAGCAGCAGCCAGGCCAACAGCGCCACCAGGCTCGGCGTGATGCTGAGGATGATGCCGGCGCTGGTGGCCGAGGTCAGCGTCACGCCGTGCAGGATGAACAGGCTGAACAGGAAGCAGCCGAACCAGGCCTGCAGCAACAGGCCGCCCGCGGCCTGCCCATCCAGCCCCCGGCGCACCGCCGGCAGCAGCATGCCGGGCGCCAACAGCAGGCAGGCGATGGCGAAGCGCAGCAGGGCGAAGAGATGCACCGGCAGCTCGTTCAGCACCGCCTTGCCGACCGCGACGTTGCCGCCGACCAGCAGCATCGACAGGGCCAGGCAGGTATAAGCGAGGGCTTGGGGCATGGCGCGCGTCCGTGCCTGGCGACTCACTCGGCCTTGAGCGCGAAGCCGACGCCGAAGCGGTTCCAGGCGTTGATGGTGGCCACCGCCAGGGTCAGGTTGGCGATCTCGGCGTCGCTGAAGTGTTCGCGCAAATCGGCGTACTCGGCATCGCTGGGGTGCTCGCTGCTAAGCCGGGTCAGACTCTCGGTCCAGGCCAGTGCCGCGCGTTCGCGCGGGCTGAAATGCGCGCTCTCGCGCCACACGCAAACCGTCTGCAGGCGCGCCTCGCTGGCGCCGCCGCGACGGGCGTCGTTGGCGTGCATCTGCACGCAATAGGCGCAACCGTTGAGCTGCGAGGCGCGCAGGCGCACCAGCTCCAGCAGGGGCAGCTCGAGGCTGCATTGTTCCAGCACCGCTTCCAGGCCGAGCATGGCCTGGTAGGCCTCGGGGGAGGCCTTGCTCCAGTTCAGTCGCATCTCGCGTCTCCTCAGGCGTGGCTCGCTCCATGCGAGCCCTGGAGCCAGACTAGTCGGCGCGAAGGACTGCAGAAATAGCCAATTTGGTTGAATCCAAGGAGGCCAATCTGTTGTGCTAGGGGCGTCACTCATGGAGCCATCGAGATGGATCTGCATCTGGATATCGACCCCGACCAGCCCCTCGCCGCGCAGCTCTACCGGCAACTGCGCGACGCCATCCTTGGCGGTCGTCTGGCGGGCGGCGCGCGGCTGCCGCCGACGCGCTACCTGGCCCAGCGCCTGCAGGTCTCGCGCAAGACGGTCAGCGAGGCCTACGAGCAACTGCTCGCCGAGGGCTTCACCACCACCCGGGTGGGCAGTGGCACCTTCGTCAGTGCCGCGGCGCAGGCGCCCGTGCCGCCGCGGCTCGATGCCGGCCTGCTGCAGCCGGCCAGGCGCTGGCATGAGCTGGCGGTGGATCCGCTCGACAGGCCGCCGCGCGGCTGGCGCTACGACTTCGCCGGCGGCACGGTGAGCATGCGCCGTTTTCCCCTCGATGCCTGGCGCACCAGCCTGCACCATGCCCTGCGCCAGCTGGCGCAGGGCAGCGGCTTCTATGCCGGGGTCGAGGGGCAGCCGGCGCTGCGTCAGGCCATCGCCCGCTATCTGGCGGCCAGCCGTGCGGTGCGCTGCGACTGGCACGACCTGCTGGTGACCCAGGGCGCGCAACAGGGCCTGAGCCTGCTCGCCCAGGTGATGCTCGAACCCGGCGCCCGGGTGGCCATGGAGGAGCCCGGCTACACCCCGGCGCGCAGCTGCTTCCTCGCCGCCGGTGCCGAGGTGATCGGCGTGCCGGTGGATGGCGAGGGCCTGCGCGTCGATCTGCTGCCGACGGGCGTACGCCTGGTCTACGTCACTCCTTCGCACCAGTTTCCGCTGGGCATGCCGATGAGCCTGGGACGGCGCCTGGCCCTGCTGGAGTGGGCGCGGCGTCAGCGTGCGCTGATCATCGAGGACGACTACGACGGCGAGTTCCGTTTCCAGGGGCGCCCGCTGGAGGCGCTGCAGAGCCTGGATCGCCACGGTCTGGTGGCCTACCTGGGCACCTTCTCCAAGACTCTCTATCCGCAACTGCGCGTCGGCTACCTGGCGATGCCGCCCGGCCTGCGCGAGTCCTTGGTGCGGGCCAAGCTGCTCGGCGACCGGCACGGCGACAGCCTGCAGCAACTGGCGCTTGCGCACTTCATGGAGCGCGGCGAGTTCGCCCGCCATACCCGGCGCATGCAGCGCCTGTATGCCGAGCGCCGTGAGCGTCTGCTGCAGCGCCTGCACGGCGATCTGGCGCCCTGGCTGCAGCCAGTCGTGCCGATGGCCGGTATCCACCTGGCCGCGCTGCTGCGCGCCGGCGTCGACGCCGAGCGTCTGGCCGGAGAGATGGCCGAGCGTGGCATCGGCCTGGACTCGCTCGCGTCCTTCTATCAGGGGACGGCGCAGGCCGGCTTGCTGTTCGGTTTCGGCTGCATCGAACTCGACGAACTGGAGGCCGGCCTGGACGAGCTGCGCCTGGCGCTGCAGGCCGCCTGTCAGTAACCGCGCGGCGTCTCCGGCCAGTCCAGGGTGCCGCTGTCGCTGAAGCGATGGGTGCCGAGCAGGCCGCCGGCCAGTTTGCCACGCAGCTCGTAGGGCAGGCCCTGGCCCGGCCGGTAGCCACTGGCACCCCAGGCCTGGCGCATGGCCGAGAACGCGGAAATGCTCACCGGCACGCTGATCAGGGTTTCGCCGAAACGCGGCACGCTGCCGCGCTGGTCGCTCACGCCGCTGGCCAGTGGCTGGCCGTTGACCTCCAGATCCAGCGCCACGCCGTCGAAATCCACCGCGCTGTCGTTGGGGTTCTGCACCCGCAGCTTGACCGCGAAGCGCACCTCCAGGCCCTCGCCGGGCAAGGGCTCCAGGCCGGCCAGATCGATGCGTAGCGGATCGCGCTCGCCCAGGCTGGCACAGGCGGCCAGACTCAGGGCGAGCAGGGCGAAGAAGCAGAAACGAAGCGAGCGGGGCATGGCGGTCTTCCTTGGACTGATTGGCTTACAGCATAGAAGACCGCCGCCGCTGGCTTTAGCTCCCGCTGCGTTGCCGGCTGCCGAGCACCAGGGCGATGCCGCCGAGCACCGCGGCGGCGCTGAGCAGCAGGCGCAGCGTCAGGCTCTCGTTCAGGAGCAGGCTGCCGCCGAGCGCCGCCAGGATCGGCACGCTGAGCTGCACGGTGGCGGCCTGGCTGGCGCGCAGGCCGGGCAGGGCGCTGTACCAGATGGCGTAGCCGACGCCTGAGGTCAGGGCTCCGGAAAGCAGCGCGTAGAACAGTCCGGCGCCATCCCAGTGCAGCTGCGGCAGCAGCGCCAGGGCCAACAGCAGGCCGAGCGGCGCCGCGCGCAGGAAATTGCCGGCAGTCATCGCCAGCGGATCGCCCTGGCTCCGGCCGAGCAGCGAGTAGGCGCCCCAGGCCACCCCGGCCAGCAGCATGAGCAGGGCGGCCGCCAGCGGCGGCGCGCTGGCGCCGGGCAGCAGCAGCGCCAGCAGGCCGCCGGCCGCCAGGGCGGTGCCGAGGCTGGCTGCCAGGCCCGGGCGCTCGCCGCGCCACAGGCCCCAGATCAGCATGCTCAGCTGCACGGCGCCGAACAGCAGCAGGGCGCCGATGCCGGTATCGAGCTGCAGGTAGGCGAAGGAAAAGGCCGCGGCGTAGACGAACAGCGCCAGCGCCCCCGGCCAGCTGCCGGCCACCGGCTGGCGCGTGGCACGCAGGCGCAGCAGCAGCCAGAGCGTCAGCGCGCCGGAGGCGAGGCGGATGGCGGTGAAGCCGGCGGCATCGATCGCCGTTTCGCGCAGGGCCAGGCGGCACAGCAGCGAGTTGCCGGCGAAGGCCAGCATGGCCAGGGCGGTGAGCAGCAGTATGCGGGGCGACATCGACCATCCTTGCGCGGGTGTGGCTACCAGCTAAGCACAGCGGCGCGCCGCGCGGGATCGTCCGTTGGTCGCAGTTGCGCGGAGCTCAGTCGTACTCCGCCTCGGCGTGATCGCCTAGCAGGCGCAGCTGGCGCGGCGTGCAGGCGGCCAGCACCGCCGGGTCGAAGCGAAAGTGCAGGTAGGGCGAGAACTTCTGCGCCACCATGCGCCGGCCGTAGTGGATCTGCAGCATATAGCGGCTGCGCGTGCGGCTCAGGTTGGGGCTGCCCGCGTGCCACAGCTCGCTGCGAAAGAACAACAGATCGCCGGCGCGGCAGAAGATCGGCTCGGGCTCGTGGCCGCGCCAGTCACGTTCGCCGGCAGCGGGCGGACGGCCGGCGCGGTGGCTGCCGGGGATCACCCGGGTGGGCGCAAGCTCTGCGTCGATGTCGTCGAGATAGAGCTGGGCGGTGCAGATCTGCATGGGCAGTTCGAAGGCCTGATCGTCCAGCAGGCTCTGCGGCAGCGCCATCGGCAGATGGTCCAGATGCAGCTCGCTGCCGACGAAGCCGGGGTGGCAGCGCCAGGCGGTCTGGCCGATCACATGGCAGTCGCTGCCCAGCGCCGCTTCGGCCAGCTCGATCACCTGCGGCAGATCTAGGTAGGGCAGCCAGAACGGGTCGCGGTTGAATACGCACTTGTAGTGATCGAGGCTGCCCTGGTAGTCCCAGTGGATGGGCCGCAGGGCGTCGATGGCGGCGCGCACTGCCGCGATGCGCGGCGCATCCAATACCCCCGGCAGCAGGACGAAGCCCTGTTGATGCAGGGCTTCTAGTCGCTCGGCGGTCTGCTTGGTGGTTGCGTGGGACATGACAGCGCTCCGGCATTCGACCGGTCTAGGCTGGCATCGCCGGACGGCGCGACGCAAGCCTTTGCAGCTGCGCTCCGAACGGCAGGCCGGCGGCGTTGCGAATGTCGGGAGCGACGCCGCTGACGCGGACGGAGCGGCCATCTTCGCTGCCGCGTGGCGTATCGGCTATTTTGATTATGTGTGTCATATAAATTTTAAATTATGATCGTAATTTAAATCGTGGGAGGATCTCCCCCACTTCCTCGCACAACCTGGAGACGCGCCATGACCGCTCAAGCCACCCTCGCCACCGCCCTGATCACCGGTGCCTCGTCCGGCATCGGCGCCACCTACGCCGAGCGTCTGGCCCGGCGGGGCCACGACCTGTTGCTGGTGGCGCGCGACGCCCAGCGCCTGCAGGCCCTGGCCGAACGCCTGGGTGGCGAACATGGTGTCGCCGTCGAGGTGTTGCCGGCCGACCTGACGCAGAAGGCCGATGTACTCGAGGTGGAGCGCCGTCTGCGTGAGGACGCCAGCATCGGCCTGCTGGTGAACAACGCGGGCGTGGCGATGAACGGCAGGCTTGCCGACGCCGATCTGGAGCAGGCCGAGGCCATGATCCAGCTCAACGTGGTGGCCTTGACCCGTTTGGCGGCAGCGGCTGCGGCCAACTTCTCCGCGGCCGGGCGTGGCGGCATCATCAATCTCGGTTCGGTGGTGGCGCTGGCGCCGGAGATGTTCAATGCCGTGTACAGCGCGACCAAGGCCTATGTGCTGAGCCTGACCCAGACCCTGGCCGGCGAACTGCGCGAAAGCGGGGTGCAGCTCCAGGCCGTGCTGCCGGGGGTGACCCGCACCGAGATCTGGGAGCGCAGCGGCACCGATGCCTCGGCGCTGCCGCCGTCGATGATCATGGAGGTGGGCGAGATGGTCGACGCGGCGCTGGCCGGCTTCGATCGGGGCGAGTTGGTGACCATCCCCTCGCTGCCGGATGCGGCCGACTGGGACGCCTTCGTCGCCGCTCGCGCGACGCTGGGGCCGAACCTGTCGCGCAATCAGGCGGCGGCGCGTTACAAGTGAGCGTCGCGAGCGCCGCTCAGGCGCCCCTACTGTTGCTGGGCCTCCTGCGCCTGTTCGATCAGCAGGCGGCGGGTGGTCTTGAGCAGGCGGTCGGACAGCTCGGGGTCCTTGACGCTGCGCGACAGCAGCAGGGCGCCGACCATGGCCGAGAGCAGCAGCACGCTCTGCTCGGCGGCGTCGTCGCCTTTGAGGTTGTCTTCGATCAGCGCTAGGCGGTTGCGGATCAGCGCGTCGGTGATCTCGCTGGCTTCGCCGCGCTGGCCCAGCTCGGCGGACATGGTCGGCAGCGGGCAGCCGGCGCCGGGGTTGGCGCGGTGCGCGCTGGACAGGTAGCTGGCGATAAAGCGCGTCAGCGGCGCCTCGGCCTTGTCGGCCTGCTGCTCGGTGCTGCCGGCCAGGTCCTGCACGGCATGGCGCAGGGCGGTCTCCACCAGCTCGTCCTTGGACTTGAAATGGGCGTAGAAGCCGCCGTGGGTCAGGCCCAGCGCCTTCATCAGCGGCTGCAGGCCGGTGGCGCCGATGCCGTCGCGGCGAAAGCGCAGCGCGGCCTCGTCGATGATGCGTTGGTGGGTCTTGGCCTTGTGGTCTTCCGAATAGCGCATCGGATGCTCCGGATGATTCAGATGTTGGCTGTCATCTTACACCCGCCTCGGGGTTCTGGCGTGCGGCGCTCATATCGAGGATCAGACAGGTGGTGGAAGCCACGGCGTAGAGCCGTTCGTCGACGTCGTACAGGCGCCCTTCGGCCAGCGCGGTGGAACGACCGACATGGATGATGCGCCCCTCGGCGCGCACCGGGCCGGCCTCGCTGCGCAGGGCGCGGATGTAGCTGACGCGCAGGTCGCTGGTGGTGTAGCCCTGGCCCGGCTTGAGCAGCGTATGCACCGCGCAGCCCATGCAGGAGTCGAGCAGGCTGGCGATATAGCCGCCGTGCACGCTGCCCAGCGGGTTGTAGTGACGCGCATCGGGCGTGCCCTGGAAGACGAAGCGACCGCTGGCCCACTGCAGCGGCACGAAATCCAGCAGCTGGCCGAAGGGCGGGCTGGGCAGTTCGCCGCGGCCGATGCGATCGAAGAATTCCATGGGCGCCATGCTGGCCACCTCGGCCAGGGCCAGGGTTCCTGGGGCGGCGAGATTGGTACGCATCGCCTGTTCTTCGGCCTGCCAGGCGGCCAGACGGGTGTCGCGGTTGTGCGGGTTCATGCGGGACTCCCAATTTTATGATGGACGACATTCAATCTTTCATATTATGGTTGAAATATAAATACCCGAGCCGGAGATTCGCCATGCGCCCGTCCCCCTCCCGCGTGTTGCTGCTGCTTCTGATGCTGCTCACCGCCCTGGGGGAGATATCCACCCAGTTGCTGATTCCCGCCCTCGGCGCCCTGGAGCGCGGCCTGCATGCCGCGCCGGGCAGCAGCCTGCTGGCGCTGTCGCTGTTCGTTGCCGCGTTCGGCCTCGGCCAGTTGCTGCTCGGCCCGCTGTCCGACCGTCTCGGCCGCCGTCCGGTGCTGCTGGCCGGGCTCTCGCTGTACCTGCTGGCGAGCCTGGGCATGCTGCTGGCGGAGAACATCCAGACGCTGATCGCCGCCCGCGTGCTGCAGGGGTTCGGCGCCTGCGCCGCGCTGGTGCTGGCGCGTGCCATCGTGCGCGACGTGTGGCAGGCCGAGGCGGGGCCGGCCCTGGCGCTGACGGTGCTGGGAATGTTCGCCGCCATCGTCCTGTCGCCGCTGCTCGGCGGCCTGCTGACCCAGTATGGCGGCTGGCGCGCGCCGCTCGTGGCTAGCCTGGCGCTGGGCGGCGTGGCGCTCTTGGCGGTGCTCGGCGGCTACCGCGAGAGCCATTTGCAGCGCGACCCGCAGGCCGGGCGGCTGAGCCGCCTGCTGGGCGATTACCGCGATCTGCTGGGCAGCTGCCGCGCGCTGGCGCTGACCATCGCTGCCACCTACGGCGCCATGTTCGTCGTGGTGGCCGGCTCCTCGGCGGTCTATATCGGCCTGCTCGGCCTGAGCGCGGCGCAGTACGGCATGACCTTCGCGACTATCGTCTCCGGCCTGCTCGGCGGCGCCCTGTTCACCCTGCGCAACGTGCAGCGCCTGGGGCCACAGAGAGTGGTGGCCATCGGCGTGGCGCTGGTGCTGGCCGGAGCGCTGCTGACGTTGGCGATCTACCTGCTGTTTGGCCTGTCGCTGCTCGGCCTGTCCCTGCCGCAGGTGCTGGTGACCCTGGGCGGCGGCATGCTGCTGCCGGCGGCGGTGGCCGGCGCGGTGCTGCCCAACCCGCAGCGCGCCGGGCTGGCGGCCGGGCTGATGGGCTTCGCGCAGATGAGCGGGGCGACTTTGAGCGGCCTGTTGCTGGCCTGGCTGCAGGATGGCTCGGCCTGGCCTATGGTTGCCTTGCACGCCCTGTTCGCCGCGCTGGCGTTCGCCGGCTTCCATCTGCTGCGCGTCCGCCCGGTCAACGCCGTGCTGGCCGCCGGCAAACTTCCCTGAGGTAAGGAGAGTCGTTCCATGAGCAGCTACGACGTGGTCATCATCGGCGCCGGCCCCGGCGGCTACAACGCCGCCATCCGCGCCGGCCAACTGGGGCTCAAGGTGGCCTGCGTGGAGGGTCGCGCGACCCTCGGCGGCACCTGCCTGAACGTCGGCTGCATGCCGTCCAAGGCCCTGCTGCATGCCTCCGAGTTGTACGAGGCGGCGGTCGGTGGCGAGCTCAGCGCGCTGGGGGTGGAGGTGCAGCCGAAGTTGAATCTGCCGCAGATGATGAAACAGAAGGAAGGCAGCGTCGAAGCCCTGACCAAGGGCGTGGAATTCCTGTTTCGCAAGAACAAGGTGGAGTGGGTCAAGGGCTGGGCGCGCATCGACGGCCCGGGGCGGGTGCAGGTCAAGCTGCACGAGGGCGGAGAACGCCTGCTGGAGACGCAGCACATCGTCATCGCCAGCGGCTCCGCACCGACGCCTTTACCGGGCGTGGAGATCGACAACAAGCGCATCCTCGATTCCACCGGCGCGCTGTCACTGGCGGAGGTGCCCAGGCACCTGGTGGTGATCGGCGCCGGGGTGATCGGCCTGGAGCTGGGCTCGGTTTGGCGCCGCCTGGGCAGCCAGGTCACGGTGGTGGAATACCTCGAGCGCATCTGTCCCGGCCTGGACGGCGAGACTGCCAAGACCCTGCAGCGCACCCTGGGCAAGCAGGGCATGAGCTTCAAGCTCGGCACCAAGGTCACTGGCGCCAAGACCGGTAAGTCCGGGGTGACCCTGAGCCTGGAGCCGGCCACCGGCGGCGCGGCGGAAACGCTGGAGGCCGACTACGTGCTGGTGGCCATCGGCCGCCGGCCCTACACCGAGGGCCTGGGCCTAGAGAGCGTTGGCCTGAGCACCGACCGGCGCGGCATGCTCGGCAACGACAAACATCAGAGCGGCGTGCCCGGTGTGTGGGTGATCGGCGACGTCACCTCCGGGCCGATGCTCGCGCACAAGGCCGAGGACGAGGCGGTGGCCTGCATCGAGCGCATCGCCGGGCACGCCGCCGAGGTCAACTACGGGGTGATCCCCGGGGTGATCTACACCCGCCCGGAGGTGGCCAGCGTCGGCAAGGGCGAGGAGGAGCTGCAGGCCGAAGGCCGCGCCTACAAGGTCGGCAAGTTCCCTTTCAGCGCCAACAGCCGGGCGAAGATCAACCACGAGACCGAAGGCTTCGTGAAGATTCTCGCCGACGCCACTACCGATCAGATTCTCGGCGTGCACATGATCGGCCCGAGCGTCGGCGAGCTGATCGGCGAATACTGCGTGGCCATGGAATTCTCCGCCTCGGCCGAGGACATCGCCCTGACCTGCCACCCGCACCCGACCCGCTCCGAGGCCGGGCGCCAGGCGGCGATGGGCGTGCATGGCCGGATCATGCAGGCGTAGGTAGCACGGCGTGCACCGGCCATGAGGCAGCCGCGCGTGGCCGTCACAGCACGTGATCGAGATTGACCGGCTCGCCCGGCTTGGCGTGCAGCTTGGCGCGGATATCGGCGAACACCTTGTCGTACTCGTCGTGGCCGCGCATCACCGGGCTGGCGTTGGGCGGCAGGCCATGGCGGGCGGCGATGCGGGTGGCCACGCTGGCGAAGTTGAAGGCGACGTCGCGGTGCAGTTCGAACTCCTCGTCGAAGTGTCGTCCTTGTACCTCGCCGACCAGGCGCATATGCAGCATCGGGCCCTGCGCCGGGTCCTGGCGTACCTCGTAGTAGAAATCCACGGAAAAGGGCGCTGCTGGACGCGACCCCAGCGGGCGGTCGAGATTGTCGCGATGCAGATGGCCAGGCTTGAACATGCGGATCACTCCGGCGCGGGCAAGGGCAGGGTCGGGACCCTGCAAGGTTCAGCGGTATTGGATGCCGTCGCAGTCGAGGCTGATGCGGGTACCCGAGCTGCCCTGGACTATGGCTTCGATGTTCTCCAGCGAGCCGATCACCGCAGTGCTGCCGGTGTTGCGGGCGAACTCGCAGGCGGCCTGCACCTTGGGTCCCATGGAGCCGGCGGCGAAGCCGAGCTTGTCGATCTCGTCGGGGTGGGCGGCGGCGATGGACTTCTGCGTCGGCTTGCCCCAGTCGATATAGGCGGCGTCGACATCGGTGGCGATCACCAGCAGGTCGCTGGCTAGTTGTTCGGCCAGCAGGGCCGAGCACAGGTCCTTGTCGATCACCGCCTCGACGCCGTGCAGCCGGTTGCCCTGGTACATGGTGGGAATGCCGCCGCCGCCGGCGCAGATCACCACGCTGCCTTTCTCCAGCAACCACTTGATCGGGCGGATCTCGAAGATGCGCTGCGGCCGTGGGCTGGCCACCACGCGGCGGAACTTGTCGCCGTCGGGTGCGATGTTCCAGCCCTTCTCGGCGGCCAGTCGCTCGGCTTCTTCCTTGTCGTACACCGGGCCGATGGGCTTGGTCGGTTTCTTGAAGGCGGGGTCGGCGCTGTCCACCTCGACCTGGGTGAGGATGGTGGCGAAGGGCACCTCGAACGGCAGCAGGTTGCCCAGCTCCTGTTCGATCATGTAGCCGATCATGCCTTCGGTCTCGGCGCCGAGCACGTCCAGCGGATAGGGGTTGGCGGCGTCATAGGCGGCGCCCTGCAGGGCCAGCAGGCCGACCTGCGGACCGTTGCCATGGGCGATCACCAGCTCGTTGCCGGGCGCCACCTTGGCGATTTGCTCGCAGGCGATGCGCACGTTTTCCCGCTGGTTCTCCGCGGTCATGGCTTCACCGCGGCGAAGCAGGGCGTTGCCGCCCAGGGCGATGACGAGTCGCATGGTGTTCTCCTTGTTCGAGGCGCCTGGGCGCCATCCGGGCGATTTGCTTTGCGTAGGAGCCGGCTTGCCGGCGATGCAGTTATCGGTGGATCGCCGGCAAGCCGGCTCCTACAGGGTCAATGCTTAGATATCGGCCAGGGTCGAGACCAGGATCGCCTTGATGGTGTGCATGCGGTTTTCCGCCTGCTCGAAGGCGATGTTGTAGGGCGACTCGAACACCTCCTCGGTCACCTCGATGCCACCCGCCAGGTTCGGATACTGCTGGGCGATCTGCTTGCCGACCTTGGTGTCGCTGTTGTGGAAGGCCGGCAGGCAGTGCATGAACTTGGCCCGTGGATTGCCAGTGGCCTTCATGATGTCCATGTTGACCTGATAGGGCAGCAGTTCCTGGATGCGTTCGCCCCAGGCCTCCACCGGCTCGCCCATGGACACCCAGACGTCGGTGTGGACGAAATCGACGCCCTTGACCGCTTCCCTGGCGTCCTCGGTGAGGGTGATGCGCGCGCCGCTCTCTTCGGCGAACTGCTTGCAGGCAGCCACGTGCTCGTCGGAGGGCCACAGCGCCTTCGGCGCGGCGATGCGCACGTCCATGCCGAGCTTGGCGCCGATCAGCAGCAGCGAGTTGCCCATGTTGTTGCGCGCATCGCCCAGGTAGGCGTAGCTGATCTCGTGCAGCGGCTTGTCGCTGTGCTCGCGCATGGTCAGCACGTCGGCGAGCATCTGGGTCGGGTGGTATTCGTCGGTCAGGCCGTTGAACACCGGCACCCCGGCGTAGCTGGCCAGTTCCTCGACGATATCCTGCTTGAAGCCGCGGTACTCGATGGCGTCGTACATGCGCCCGAGCACGCGGGCGGTGTCCTTCATCGACTCCTTGTGGCCGATCTGCGAGGAGCCCGGGTCGATGTAGGTTACGTTGGCGCCCTGGTCGTAGGCGGCGACCTCGAAGGCGCAGCGAGTACGGGTGGAGGTCTTCTCGAAGATCAGCGCGATGTTCTTGCGCTTGAGGTGCTGCTGTTCGGTGCCGGTGTACTTGGCGCGCTTGAGGTCGCGCGACAGATCGAGCAGGTAGCGCAACTCGCGGGTGCTGTGGTGCATCAGGCTGAGCAGGTTACGGTTGTGCATGTTGAAAGCCATGATTCTTTCTCCCTGTAGGCAGCTGAAAACGGCGCCCGGCGGCGGATGACCGCCGGAGGCTGGCTTGCTCAGTAATCGATCGGATCGCGGATGATCGGGCAGGTCATGCAATGACCGCCGCCGCGGCCGCGCCCCAGTTCGCTGGCGCTGATGGTCACCACCTCGACGCCGGCCTTGCGCAGCAGGGTGTTGGTGTAGGTGTTGCGGTCGTAGCCGACCACCACCCCCGGCTCCAGGCAGACCACGTTGTTGCCGTCGTCCCACTGCTCGCGTTCGGCCTCGTAGGCGTCGCCGCCGGTTTCCACCACGCGCAGTTTCGGCAGGTTGAGCGATTCGGCGACCACGTCGAGGAAGGACTTGTCCTCGCGGCGCAGGTCGATGCCGCCGGGGCGGCTCTCGTCCGGACGCAGGACGAAGGGCACGATGGAGTTGGCCACCTCCGGGAAGATAGTCACCAGGTCGCGGTCGCAGAAGCTGAACACGGTGTCCAGGTGCATGGCCGCGCGGGATTTGCCCAGGCCGGCGACCACCACCCGCTCGGCGGCGCCCTTGGCGAACAGCGCCTGGGCCACCTGGCCGATGGCCTGATGCGAGGTGCGCTCGCCCATGCCGATCAGCACGGTGCCGTTGCCGATCGGCATCACGTCGCCGCCTTCCAGCGTCGCGGCGCCATGGTCCTGGTCCGGGTCGCCGTACCAGATCTCGAATGGCTCGTTGATGAAATCCGGGTGGAACTTGTAGATCGCCGTGGTCAGCAGGGTTTCCTGGCGGCGCGCCGGCCAGTACATGGGATTGAGGGTGACGCCGCCGTAGATCCAGCAGGTGGTGTCGCGGGTGAACTGGGTATTGGGCAGCGGCGGGAAGACGAAGCTGGACTCGCCGAGATAGGCGTTGAACATCTTCGCCGCCTCGGAATCCTTGTGCCTGGCCAGGTCGGCGCCGGACACGCCGCCGATGAGGAACTCGGCGATCTTGCGTGGCTCCAGCCCCGCGATGAAATCGCGCACCTCGCTCTGCAGGCCGAGGCCGACGCTGTTGGGGGTGATCTTGCGGTCGAGAATCCACTTCAACGCCTCGGGGTTGTGCACGGTCTGCTCCAACAGGTTGTGCATCTCCACCACCTCGACGCCGCGTTCGCGCATCTTGGTCATGAAATCGAAGTGGTCGCGCTTGGCCTGGGACACCCAGATCACGTCGTCGAAAAGCAGCTCGTCGCAGTTGTTCGGGGTCAGCCGCAGATGCGCCAGACCCGGCGAGCAGACCATCACCTTGTGCAGCTTGCCGGCTTCGGAATGAACGCCGAGGGCTTTCTTGGACATATCGAACTCCTTCTCGCTAGAGACTGAGGAAGCCGTCGTACAGCCCGTAGGCGGCGATGGCGGCACCGATCAGCACGACGACAAAAATGATCTTCTCGACGCCGGTGAAGATGGGCTGGCCCAGCTCGCGCTTGGCCTTGGCGAACAGGATGGCGCCCGGCGCGTAGAGCAGGGCGGACAGCAGCAGGTACTGGACGCCGGCGGCATACACCAGCCACACGGCGTAGAGGGTGGAGATCAGGGCGATGAACAGGTCCTTGTTGCGTTCGCCGGAGGCGTTCTCGTAGGTCTCGCCGCGTGTCGCCAGCAGCAGTGCGTAGGCGCTGGACCAGAAGTAGGGCACCAGGATCATCGAGGTGGCCAGGTACAGCAGCTTCAGGTAGGTGGCGGCGTTGAACAGGGTGATCACCAGGAACAGCTGGATCAGCCCGTTGGACAGCCACAGCGCGTTGGCCGGCACCAGGTTGGCGTTCTCCTTGCGCAGGAACGCCGGCATGGTGTGGTCGCGGGCACTGGCGAAGAGGATCTCGGCGCACAACAGGGTCCAGGACAGCAGAGCCCCGGCCAGCGAGACGATCAGGCCGATGGAGATCAGCTGGGCGCCCCAGGGGCCGACCACCTGTTCCAGCACCCCGGCCATGGAAGGGTTCTTCAGCCCGGCCAGCTGGGCCTGGGCCATGATGCCTTGGGACAGGATATTGACCAGCACCAGCAGCAACAGCACGCCGACGAAGCCGACCACGGTGGCCTTGCCCACGTCGCTGCGCTTCTCGGCGCGGGCGGAGAAGATGCTCGCGCCCTCGATGCCGATGAACACCCAGACGGTGACCAGCATCATGTTGCGCACCTGATCCATCACGCTACCCAGCTCGGGGTTACCGGCGCCCCAGAAGTCGCTGGTGAACACGTCCATCTTGAAGGCGATGGCGGCGATCACGATGAACAGCGCCAGCGGCAGCATCTTGGCGATGGTGGTGATCACGTTGATGAAGGCGGCTTCCTTGATCCCGCGCAGCACCAGGAAGTGCAGCAGCCACAGCAGCACCGAGGCGCAGACGATGGCCGGCAGGGTGTTGCCCTCGCCGAATACCGGGAAGAAGTAGCCGAGGGTGGAGAACAGCAACACCATGTAGCTGACGTTGCCGATCCAGGCGCTGATCCAGTAGCCCCAGGCCGAGGAAAAGCCCATGTAGTCGCCGAAGCCGGCCTTGGCGTAGGCGTATACGCCGCCGTCGAGCTCGGGCTTGCGGTTGGCCAGGGTCTGGAACACGAAGGCCAGGGTCAGCATGCCCACGCCGGTGATCAGCCAGCCGATCAGGGTGGCGCCGGCGCCGGCGCTGGCGGCGATGTTCTGTGGCAAGGAGAAGATTCCGCCGCCAACCATGGAGCCGACGACCAGCGCGATCAACGCGCCGAGGCGGAGTTTCTGGGTCGAATCAGACATCGCGTTGCCTCCAAGCCAGGAGTGACGATGGTATTGAGCGCGTTGGGAAGGGCCGCCGGGTTGATCCAGGTCAACTTGGCTGCCGACTGATCACACGCAGGTGCGCGAAGGCGACCAGCCGCTATCGAAGAGCACCTGAGGGCAGGAAGGCTGCTCCTATCGGGCGTTTTGCAATGCCAGATGGTTGAAACGCTAGCCAGCTTTCAAAGCAATGCAAGGAGGCTGTCGGGGAAAATTTTCAACTCGGCAAAGGGGCGAGCGGGGCGGATGGCCCCGCTGCGGCGCCGGCCGGGTAGGCTGGCGCATGGGCCCGTGACGAGCCCGGAGGGGAAGGAACGCGACACCGGGCGGGTAGCCCACTGCAGGCAGGCGTGTCGCGCGTGGCCGCGCCGATTGGCGTGGCCGGGTCAGGCGCCTTGCGAAAGCTCCTGGGAGCGGCGCTGGGCCGCTTGCGCCGCCGCTTCGACCAGGCGGCGCAGGGCGCGATCCTGTTCGAAGACGGCGATGGCGGCGGCGGTGGTGCCGTTGGGCGAGGTCACCGCCGTGCGCAGTTCGACGAAATCCGCACCGGCCTGGATCTGTTGCGAGGCCGCGCCGAAGGCGGTTTGGGCGGCCAGAGCCTTGGCCAGCTCGGCTGGCAGGCCGAGTGCTGCGCCGGCATTGGCCAGGGCTTCGCTGAACAGGTGGTAGTAGGCCAGGCCGCTGCCGGACAGCGCCGTGACGGCGTCCAGCTGATCTTCATCCTCTACCCAGTAGGCCTTGCCGATGGCGTCGAACAGCCGTGCGACGCATGCGCGTTGCTCGCTGCTGACGTCGCCTGCGGCATACAGACCGGTGCAGCCGGCCCCCGTCAGCACGGCGGTGTTGGGCATCACCCGTACCACCGGGCAGCGCCGCCGCAGAGCCTGCTCCAGGCTAGCGCTGGTGACGCCGGCAGCGACCGAGATCACCAGGCTGCCCGCACACAGGGCGTCGGGCAGATCGGCCAGCACGGCACAGACCTGAGCCGGTTTGGTGGCGACCACGATCAGATCGAACGGCTGCTGCGGCAGCGCCTGCAGGCTGGGGTACAGGGTGGCGCTGGTGGACGCTCGCGGGTTGCGGACGACCGCGCTGATGCTGTCCACCAGCTTGGCCTCGAGCCAGGCCGCGCCGATGGCGCTGCCCATGCGGCCGTAGCCGATAAAGAGGGCGTTCATGCTGTTCCTCGCTGCAGGAGACGTGCGCCGTGCGCACCAGCCGTTTGCGCTGGCAATGATGCGTGCGGCGCTGGCATTGGTGCGCACGGCGCACCCTACGCATCCGACCCTCGGTCTTAACCGATGGTCATCAGGCTGGCGTTGCCGCCGGCCGCCGCGGTGTTGACCGACAGTGCGTGCTCGATCAGCAGGCGTTCCAGCGGAATGTCGGTTTCGCCCTTGTTCAGCCCGTGCACGCCGACGATGGCGCCCTTGCGCTGGGCCGCCAGCTCGCTGACCGCGCGCAGCTGGTCGGAGTCGCCATGGTGCAGGATGGCGTCCAGCTCCACGTCGATGCCGCTCCAGTCGCTTACCAGCTGGACATGCTTCTGCACCTCCTTGGGCAGCTCGGCCAGCAGCGCGCGCTGGCTGTCCAGCCAGATCGCCCGGCTGCCCACCGCCAGGGTGGCGGCCAGTTGCGCCAGCAGGTCGCTGCGCTCGTCGGCCAGGTTGAGCACGCGCTCGCGCGGCAGCAGGGTGTAGCTGTTGCGCTCGCCGGTCGGGCCGCTCAGCGTGTGGCTGCTGTAGCTCTGCGACAGCGCGCGGTACTGCTCGAACAGCGCGGCGATGGCCGGCTCCTGCTTGCTCGCCCACTCGGCGAAGGCGGCGCGTACCTTGTCCAGCTCGCTCGGAACCGGCAGGGTCTGCACCTCGCCCTGCTGCAGATACTGGGCGACGGCTTCCTGCGGACGGGTCGAGAGCAGGCGGTACAGGTACAGCGGGCCACCGGCCTTGGGCCCGGTGCCGGACAGGCCCTCGCCGCCGAACGGCTGCACGCCAACCACGGCGCCGACCATGTTGCGGTTGACGTACAGGTTGCCCACCTTGGCGCTGCCGACCACCTGGGCGATGGTCTCGTCGATGCGGGTGTGCACGCCCAGGGTCAGGCCGTAGCCGCTGTCGTTGATCTGCTGCAGCAGCTTGCCGAGATCGGCGCGGGCGTAGCGCACCACGTGCAGCACCGGGCCGAAGATCTCGCGCTTCATTTCGTCGAAGCTGTCCAGCTCGATCAAAGTCGGCACGACGAAGGTGCCGCGCCTGATTTCGTCGCCGTTGACGCGCGCCAGCTGGGTGACCTTGCGGCCTTTCTCGCGCAGCTTCTGGATATGGGTCTCGATGCCGGCCTTGGCCTCGGCGTCGATCACCGGGCCGATATCGGTGGCCAGACGCTCCGGATTGCCCAGGCTGTATTCGGCCATGGCGCCCTTGAGCATGGTCAGCACGCGGTCGGCCACGTCGTCCTGCACGCACAGCACGCGCAGGGCCGAGCAGCGCTGGCCGGCGCTGTCGAAGGCGGAGGCGACCACGTCCATCACCACCTGCTCGGTCAGCGCCGAGGAGTCGACGATCATGGCGTTGAGGCCGCCGGTTTCGGCGATCAGCGGAATGGTGCGGCCCTGGGCATCCAGGCGCCCGGCGATGTTGCGCTGGAGGATGCCGGCCACTTCGGTGGAGCCGGTGAACATCACCCCGCGCACCCGCTCGTCACCGACCAGGCGTGCGCCGACGGTTTCACCACGGCCCGGCAGCAACTGCACGGCGCCAGCTGGTACGCCGGCCTCGAGCAGGATGCGCACGGCCTGAGCAGCGATCAGCGGGGTCTGCTCGGCCGGCTTGGCCAGCACGGTATTGCCGGCGGCCAGTGCGGCAGCCACCTGGCCACTGAAGATCGCCAGCGGGAAGTTCCACGGGCTGATGCACACCACCGGGCCCAGCGGGCGGTGGCTGTCGTTGCCGAAGCTGCGCGCCTGCAGCGCGTAGTAGCGAAGGAAGTCCACCGCCTCGCGCACCTCGGCGATGGCGTTGACGAAGGTCTTGCCGGATTCGCGCACCAGCAGGCCCATCAGCTGCTGCAACTCGCCTTCCATCAGGTCGGCGGCGCGCTCCAGCACCGCGGCGCGCTCGGCTGGCAGGGTGGATTGCCAGATCTGTCCGCTGGACAGGGCGCAGAGGATGGCGCTGTCGACGTCCTTGACGCTGGCCTCGCGCACGTGGCCGACCAGGTCGCGATGATCGGCCGGGTTGCGCACCGGCTCCGGCTCGCCCGGGTTCGGCGTGTCGCAGCCAAGCATCGGCTCGGCCAGGTAATGCTGGTTGGTGCTGGAGAGCAGCGCCGAGGACAGCGAGCCGAGGCGGTGTTCGTTGGCCAGGTCGAGGCCTTCGGAGTTGACCCGCTGCTGGCCGTAGAGGTCGCGCGGCAGCGGGATGCGCGGGTGCGGCAGGCCGACCGCGCCTTCCTGCGCGGCCATCTGCTCGACCTGCTGCACCGGGTCGAGCACCAGGTCCTTGAGCGAAATGCTGTGGTCGGCGATGCGGTTGACGAAGCTGGTGTTGGCGCCGTTCTCCAGCAGGCGGCGCACCAGGTAGGCCAGCAGGGTCTCGTGGCTGCCCACCGGCGCGTAGATGCGGCACGGGCGGTTGAGCTTGCCGTCGGCGACCTTGCCCACCACCTGCTCGTACAGTGGCTCGCCCATGCCGTGCAGGCACTGGAACTCGTACTGGCCCGGGTAGTAATTCTGCCCGGCCAGGTGGTAGATGGCCGACAGCGAGTGGGCGTTGTGGGTGGCGAACTGCGGGTAGATGGCTTCCGGCGCGGCCAGCAGCTTGCGTGCGCAGGCGATGTAGGAGACGTCGGTGTACGGCTTGCGGGTGTACACCGGGTAGCCTTCCAGGCCATTGACCTGGGCCAGCTTGATCTCGCTGTCCCAGTAGGCGCCCTTGACCAGGCGGATCATCAGGCGGTGGCGGCTGCGCTTGGCCAGGTCGATGACATGGTCGATCACATAGGGGCAGCGCTTCTGGTAGGCCTGGATGACGAAGCCGATGCCGTTCCAGCCGGCCAGGGTCGGCTCGAAGCACAGGCGCTCGAGCAGGTCCAGCGACAACTCCAGGCGGTCGGCTTCCTCGGCATCGATGTTGATGCCGATGTCGTACTGCTTGGCCAGCTGGGTCAGGCCCAGCAGGGTCGGGTACAGCTCGTCCATCACCCGCTCGTACTGGGCGCGGCTGTAACGTGGGTGCAGGGCGGAGAGCTTGATCGAGATACCCGGGCCTTCGTAGATGCCGCGGCCATGTGAGGCCTTGCCGATGGCGTGGATGGCCTGCTGGTAGGAGGCCAGGTAGCGCTTGGCATCCTCCTCGGTCAGCGCGGCTTCGCCGAGCATGTCATAGGAATAGCGGAAGCCCTTGGCTTCCAGGTTGGCGGCATTGGCCAGGGCTTCGGCGATGGTCTCGCCGGTGACGAACTGCTCGCCCATCAGGCGCATGGCCATGTCCACGCCCTTGCGGATGACCGGCTCGCCGCTCTTGCCGATGATGCGGTTGAGCGCCGAGCTCATGCCGGCCTCGGTGTGGGTCGACACCAGTTTGCCGGTGATCAGCAGGCCCCAGCTCGCCGCATTGACGAACATCGACGGGCTCTGGCCGAGGTGCTGGCTCCAGTTGCCGTTGGCGATCTTGTCGCGGATCAGCGCGTCGCGGGTGGCCTTGTCGGGGATGCGCAGCAGCGCCTCGGCCAGGCACATCAGCGCCACGCCTTCCTGCGACGACAGCGAGAATTCCTGCAGCAGGCCCTGCACCAGGCCCTGGCGGCCGCCGGCGCTCTTCTGGTTGCGCAGCTTCTCGGCAATGCTCAGGGCCAGTTTCTGCGAGGCCTCGGCCTGTTCCTTGGACAGCCGCGCCTGCTCCAGCAGCATCGGCACCGCCTCGGTTTCCGGACGGCGGTAGGCGCTGGTGATGGCGGCGCGCAGCACCGACTGCGGCAGGATGCTCTCGGCGAAGTCGAGGAACACCTGCAGGCCCTGCTCGGTCAGGTTCTCCACCGACTCCTCGCCGGCCGCCGCGGCCAGGCCGGCGTGCTCGGCCGGGTTCAGGCCACCCTCGATCTGCTCCAGGTAGTTGAAGATCGCCTGCTTGATCAGCCAGTGCGGGGTGCGGTCGATTTTCTGCGCGGCCTGCTTGAGGCGGTCGCGGGTGGCATCGTCGAGTTTTACGCCAAGGGTGGTGGTGGCCATTTCTTGTACCTGTTCTTGTACCAGTTGTTACGAGCGTGGCTGACACGAAAGGGCGCAGAGTAAACCCGCTTCAGTCGATGGTGCAACTAGGTGCAACCAATAATTGTCGCGAGGCGACGGGCGTCGCGTTGCACGCTCAACTGGCCGGTACATCGGGCTTCGCGGCAGGCAGTGGCGTTCGCCAGGGGCGAGGCCGGGTGGGCTGGGCATAAACCGGTCTCCTGGGCCTGCGTCGACCACCGGCTGGCAGGGTGCAACCCGAAGCGCTACGGGTTAGCCCGGCCGACGGGCGTCGGCGGCCTGGTGCTACCCATTCAAGGTAGACCCTGCAGGCGTGCGCGGCGGCGCCTAGCGACGGGCGCGATGGGTTGGCGCTGCGACTGCATACGCCGTGCGCATCACCGCGCACGTTGCTCAGGCGCCCCGCCAATGCGTAGCCCGGATGCAATCCGGGGCCGGTTGGCGGTGCTTCCCCGGATTGCATCCGGGCCAGGGGGGAGAGCCTACAGTCCGCCCAGGATCAATTGCGCGGCGACGCTGAACATCATCGCCGCCACGCCCAGATCGATCAGCCGCCAGGTCAGCGGCCGCGCCAGCCAGGGCGCGAGCCAGGCGGCGCCGAGTGCCAGGCTGGCGAACCACAGCAAGGAAGC
The DNA here is from genome assembly GCF_052682975.1 of Pseudomonas sp. SP16.1. NCBI lineage: Bacteria > Pseudomonadati > Pseudomonadota > Gammaproteobacteria > Pseudomonadales > Pseudomonadaceae > Pseudomonas > Pseudomonas sp. SP16.1. Next base: position 3,225,647 of record NZ_JBQYFZ010000001.1, on the reverse strand, counting down.
GCTGGCCGCGCCGGCGGCGTAGGCACCCGGCTCGGGCTGCTGGGCGCCGAGCGAGCCGATCAGCAGCACCGTGTCCAGGTAGACATGCGGGTTGAGCAGGGTCACCGCCAGCGCCGCGAGCAGTACCGCGCGCAGCGAGCGCGGCTGGCTGCCCGCGGCCTGCAGGGCCTGCGGGCGAGCGGCGCGCAGCAACGCCTGGCCGCCGTACCAGAGCAGGAAGGCGGCGCCACCCCAGCGGGCGGCGGCGAGCAGCGTCGGATTCTGCGCCAGCAGGCTGGCCAGGCCGAACACGCCGGCGGCCACCAGCACGGCATCGCACAGGATGCACAGCGCCGCCACCGGCAGGTGATGTTCGCGCCTCAGGCTCTGCGCCAGGACGAAGGCGTTCTGCGCGCCGATCGCCATGATCAGGCCGATGGCTACCAGCAGGCCGTTGCTATAGCTCTGCCACATCAGGCCGACACCGGCATGGATGCCGCCGCCAGGGCGCGAAGGGTCGACAGCGCCTTCTCGGCGCGTTCGGTGGGCACGAACAGGTGATCGTGATGAGCGCCGGCGACCACGTTGCAGCTGATCCCGGCGTGGGCCAGCGCGGCGGAGAAGGAGGCGGTCAGGCCCACCGCCGCCAGAGACGAATGCACCCGCAGGGTGATCCAGGCGGCTACGTAGTCGTAGGGCAGGCCGTGGGCATCGGCCTGTTCGCGCGGCAGCACCAGGCTCAGGCCCTCGTCCTCGCGCATGCTGGCCAGCGGCGACAAGGCCGTGAGGTCGGCGTCCGCGGCGAGCGTACAGAACACGTACTGGCCGGGGTTGAGCTGCGGCTGCAGGCTCTGCAGCAGGCGCGACAGGTTGGTTTCGCCGGACATGGTGGACTCCTTGATTGGCGTCTGGTTGCTGGCCAGTCTGGGTCCGACGGATGTATAAGAGAAACCAATAATGCTGATCGCCCATTAGGTAAATCGATGTTCGACTACAAGTTGCTCGCCGCCCTGGCGGCGGTGGTGGAGCAGGCCGGCTTCGAGCGTGCGGCGCAGGTGCTGGGGCTGTCACAGTCGGCGGTGTCGCAGCGGATCAAGCTGCTCGAGGCGCGGGTCGGCCAGCCGGTGCTGCTGCGCGCCGCGCCGCCGACCCCCACCGAGATCGGCCGCCGCCTGCTCAACCACGTGCAGCAGGTGCGCCTGCTCGAGCGCGACCTGCGGGGCCAGGTGCCGACGCTGGACGAGCAGGCGCTGCCCGAGCGCCTGCGTATCGCCCTCAACGCCGACAGCCTGGCGACCTGGTGGGCGGCGGCGGTGGGCGATTTCTGCGCCAGCCGGCAGCTGTTGCTGGAGTTGGTGGTGGAGGACCAGGAGGTGGGCCTCAAGCGCATGCGCGCCGGCGAGGTGGCCGGCTGCGTATGCGCCGCCGAGCGCCCGGTGGCGGGGGCGCGCAGCCTGGCGCTGGGAGCGATGCGCTATCGTGCGCTGGCCAGCCCGGCGTTCATCGCCCGTCATTTCGCCGCCGGGGTGACGGGCGCGGCGCTGGCGCGGGCGCCGGCGATCGTCTTCGGCCCGGACGATCAGCTGCAGCATCGCTACCTGGCCGGGCTGGGCGTGACCGGGGGCTTCGCCTACCACCTGTGTCCGTCCTCGGAGGGCTTCGTGCGCCTGACCGAGGGCGGCCTGGGCTGGGGCCTGGTGCCGGAGCTGCAGGTGCGCGCGGAACTGGCGCGCGGCGAGCTGGTGGAGCTATTGCCCGAGCGCTGCATAGACGTGCCGTTGTACTGGCACCACTGGCGCAACGGCGGCGAGCTGCTGGCCGGGCTGACCGAGCAGCTGCGCCGCGCCGCCGCCGGCGCGCTGGTGCAGTCGGCTTCGCCATAGTCGTTACCTGCCAAGCGCTGTGCGCAGCGCACCGCGCCTGTCGCTACGCGGTGCGCATGGCGGTCTCAGGGCACCAGCAGGATCTTGCCGTCGCGCTCGCCGCTGGCGGCGGCCGCCACGGCTTGCTTGACATGGGCCAGGTCATAGGTGGCGGCGACCCGGGCCTTCAGCTTGCCGCTGGCGATCAATTGCACCAGTTCGCCGAATACCTTCATTTGCTCGGCCGGCTTGGCCTGCTGGAACCACTTGGCCAGCCAGAAGCCGCGCAGGGTGACGTCGCGGAACACGAAGGAGGCCGGCGACACCTGGCAGGCCTGGCCGCTCATCATGCCGTAGTTGACCAGCACGCCGCCGTCGCTCAGCACGGCCGCCAGGCGATCGGTGCTGGCGCCGCCCACCGCGTCGATCCCCAGGCGCACCTCGGCGCCGCCGGTGGCCGCGCGCACACGTTTGGCCAGGTCCGGGCCGTCGACCAGCACCAGGTCGCCGCCCTCGGCCTCGACCGCGGCCACCGCCGATTCGCGCCGCACCACGTTGATGGTCTTGAAGCCGCGCAGCTTGGCCAGCTGGATCAGGTAGCTGCCGACGCCGGAGTTGGCGGCGTTCTGGATCACCCAATCGCCCGGCTTGAGGTCGACGAACTCGCTCAGCAGCAGCGAGGCGGTCGGCGGGTTGACGGTGAGCATGGCCAGCTGCAGCGGATCGGCGTCCGGCAGCGGGATCAGCTTGTCCGCCGGCGCGTTGAGGGCGCTGACCCAGGTGCCGCAGCCCACCGGCAGCAGCACGGTCTGGCCGACCTTGAGGTTGCCGACGCCTTCGCCGAGGGCCTCGACCCTGCCGACGCCCTCGTTGCCGCCAATGGCCGGCAGCGGCGGCAGCATGCCGTAGGCGCCGGTCAGGGTGAGCACGTCGGAAGGGTTGATCGGCGCGGCCAGCACCTTGACTCGCACCTGGCCGGCGGCGGGCTCCGGCAACTGCAGCTCGACCGCTTCGATGACGTCCTGCGGCACCGGGCCGCGTTGCTGGTATTGGGCTTTGAGCATGCTGACTCTCCTGGGCGCAAAATGCGTCGGACCAGTCTAGCCGCGTGCGGGCAAAGTGGAATGAATCGCCGTGCATCCACCCTGGTTATGGGCGGCGGCGGCCGGCTATGCTCTTGACTCGTTCGGATCGGGAAACGCTCATGGGCAGATGCTGGGTGGGGCTGGCGTTGCTGTGGCTCGCCACAGGCGCGTTCGGCGAGACGCTGCGCATCGGTTTCGGCTCGCACAAGCCGCCCTACGTGTTCGAGGGCGAGCCGCGCGGCCTGGAGTACGAGCTGGTGGACCGCGCCGCTCGGCTGGCGGGCTTCGAGATGGAGGCGTACTACGCCCCCATGGAGCGGCTGCACCTGATGCTGCAGCGCGGCGAGATCGACGGCATCACCACCACCAGCGAGCGCAGCGGGGTGCAGGCCTACTATTCGCAGGTCTACATCCATTACCACAATTCCGCCGTGGCCCTGGCCGCGCGCGGTTACCGCATCGAGCGCATCGCCGATCTGGCGAATCATTCGGTGAGCGCCTTCCAGCGCGCCCGCATGCTGCTGGGGGAAGAGTTCCAGCGCATGGCCGAGAGCAACCCGCGTTACCGCGAGGAGGCGCAGCAGATCAATCGCAACCGCCTGCTGTACAGCGGCCGGGTCGAGGTGGTGATCGGCGACCCGCGGATCATCCACCATTTCAACCGCGAGGTCGCCGGGCAGGTCGACGTGAGCCAGCCGCTGACCTGGTATCCGCTGTTCGCCCCCACCGGCTATCAGGCCGGCTTTCGTTTGCGCGCCCAGCGCGATGGTTTCGACCTGGGCTTGCGGCGCCTGCGGGCCAGCGGCGAGTACCAGGCGATCTCGCAGCGCTACCTGGGCGACTGAAACCTGGAGAAACCTTTGCGCGGCTGTGGCGCTGCCGGGGCTGCTGCACTATGCCTGAGTATCCGCGCCCCGCAAGGAGGAGTCCCGATGCTGCGTCCAACCCTACTCGCCACCCTGCTGCTGTCGATGCTGGGCAGCGCGCCGAGCCTGGCCGAGCCACGGCAGCTGCCCAGCGAACTGGGTCCGCTGCAGATCGAGACCGTCGCCGAGGGCCTGGCCCATCCCTGGGCGCTGGCCTTCTTGCCCGACGGCCAGGGTTATCTGGTCAGCGAGCGGCCGGGCACGTTGCGCCGGGTCAGCCCCGACGGCCGGCTGTCGGAGCCGCTGCGCGGGGTGCCTGAGGTGTTCGCCCGCAGCCAGGGCGGCCTGCTCGATGTGCAGCTGTCGCCGGATTTCGCCAGCGATCGCTTGGTCTACCTGTCCTACGCCGAGGCCGGCGAGGGTGCGGCAGGCACCGCCGTCGGGCGGGGGCGCCTGTCGGCCGACGCCTCGGCGCTGGAAGGCTTCGCGGTGATCTTCCGCCAGCAGCCCAAGTTGTCCGAGGGCATCCACTTCGGCTCGCGCCTAGTGTTCGACCGCGACGGTTATCTGTTCATCGCCCTGGGCGAGAACAATCGGCGCTCCACCGCTCAGGAACTCGACAAACTGCAGGGCAAGGTGGTGCGCATCCATCCGGACGGGCGCGTCCCGGCCGACAATCCCTTCGTCGGCCGCGACGGCGCCCGTGCCGAGATCTGGTCATACGGTCATCGCAATCAGCAGGGCGCGGCGCTCAACCCCTGGAGCGGGCGCCTGTGGACCCACGAGCATGGCCCACGCGGTGGCGACGAGATCAACATCCCCGAGGCGGGCAAGAACTACGGCTGGCCACTGGCGACCCACGGCATCAACTACTCGCTGCTGCCGATCCCCGAGGCCAAGGGCGAGGCCGTCGCCGGAACCGAGCCGCCGCACCATGTCTGGGAGCGGTCGCCGGCCATCAGCGGCATGGCGTTCTACTCCGCCGAGCGTTTTCCCGCCTGGCAGCACAGCCTGTTCATCGGCGCGCTGGCCGGTCAGGCGCTGATCCGCCTGCAGCTCGACGGCGACGAAGTGGTGCACGAGGAACGTCTGTTGCAGCCGCTCAAGGCGCGCATTCGCGACGTGCGCCAGGGGCCGGACGGCTATCTCTACGTGCTGACGGATGCGGCCAACGGCCGCTTGCTGCGCCTGGGACTGGGCAGCCAGTAGCGGGGAGCCCGGGTGCGTTGGGCGCACCCGTGGAGGGACTTACTTCTTGCTGATGGTGATCTGCCGGGTGCCGCCGTAGGTCTGGCCGCTGACGCCCTTGGCGATCTGCTGGATCTCGCCGCCGCCCTGGAGGAAGGCCGCGACCTGGGCCTCGATAGACTCGCGGGTTTCCACGGCAGGGGCCGGTTTGCTGACTTTGCTGGTGGACGACTTGACGCGCAGGGTGGCCATGACCTTCTCTCTCGACGATGGGCGGCCGGCCATTGTGCCTGAACGGGGCGCTTCCTGCTCGGCTAATCGCTGCGGCGCGATCCGCGCCGGTCGCTGCACGATCCTTGCCGATGCGGCTTTATTGCTTGTTTTTCAGGCGCTTGGCGCCTTGCGTGACCGGCCGTCGATTGACCGCGCGGGCAACCCTGGCGCAGCCGAACTCGGGTAGAATGGCCGGCTGTTTTGGCGAGGTGGAACGCGATGGCCTTAATCGGGCGGATGAATTCTTTGCAGGTGGTCAAGCACACCGACTTCGGTCTGTACCTGGACGGCGGCGCCGACGGCGAGATCCTCCTGCCCAAGCGCTACATCCCCAAGGACACGCCGAGCGAGGTGGACGACTGGCTCAACGTGTTTCTATACCTCGACAGCGAAGACAAGCTGATCGCCACCACGCAGAAACCGAAGATCCAGCTCGGCGAGTTCGCCAGCCTCAAGGTGGTGGATATCAACCGTATCGGCCTGTTCCTCGACTGGGGGCTGGCCAAGGACCTGCTGCTGCCGCACTCCGAAGAGAAGCGCCCGCTGCAGGTCGGCGACTACTGCGTGGTCTATCTGTACCTGGACAAGCGCACCCGTCGCCTCACCGCCACCGCCCGCCTGGATCGCCACCTGGACAAGGTGCCGGCCGACTACCAGGTCGGCCAGGAGGTCGACCTGCTGGTGGTCGAGCGCAGCGACCTCGGCTTCAAGGCCATCATCGACGGCAAGCACTGGGGCCTGATCCACAAGAACGAGCTGTTCAAGTTCATCCGCGGCGGCATGCGCGAGAAGGGCTACATCAAGGAGCTGCGCGCCGACGGCAAGATCAGCCTGAGCCTGCAGCCCATCGGCCGCGAAGCCGCCAGCGGCCTGGCCGAACAGATCATCGCCCGACTGCGCGAGCAGGGTGGCGTGCTGGCGCTGGGCGACAAGAGCCCGCCGGAGGCGGTCGCCGAGCAGTTCCGCGTCAGCAAGGGCAACTTCAAGAAGGCCATCGGTGGCCTGTACAAGCAGGGCCTGATCCGCATCCACGACGACCGCATCGAACTGCTCGACAGCTGAGTCATCGGCGGCTTGAGTCGCGACGCCGCAGCTCGCATAATGCCGCGGTCGTTTCGCCGGTGTAGCTCAGTTGGTAGAGCAGCGCATTCGTAATGCGAAGGTCGCAGGTTCGACTCCTGTCTCCGGCACCATAAAAATCAAAGGGTTAGCTTAGGCTAGCCCTTTTGTTTTTCTAGCGGGCTATCACCGGGCTAGCACCAGAGAAAATGCCTGCACAGATTTTTCCGCACTCCCCTCCTGCAATCCATCGCTAAGCCAACGCCAAATAGCCAACGACCGCACAGCCCATTCGCTTCAACCCTGCACGCCAATCAACGCTTAAGAATCCTTTCCGGCCACCCCAGCATGGCGCTGGGGGGATTATCGCGGCCATAGGTATCCCTAATCCCTTTCGCACAAAGCTCGGCAGGGAAGTTTTCACTGTGTCATGTGTTCCCTCTGGCTTACGAAAACTCAGAGGAAAATTGCCATTAACGCAAAATGCGTTACATTGAATACACATTGTGTTCCGAGTGCATGCATGAAAACCGCAACGCTTAACCTACGCATTGATCCGGTACTGAAGGAGGCTATACGCATAGCGGCCGCCCGAGAGCACCGCAGCGTCGCCAATTTGATCGAGGTGCTGATTCACCAGCATTGTGAGCGCACCGGCGTCTCGATACCTGATCAGGCAGAGCTTTTCCCCAATGAGGATGACGCCGATGAATGAGCGCGAGTTCAAGCTGCTTCTGGAGGCCGGCGCGATCAAGTCGATCTTGATCACTGCTCAAGGCCGCATGTTTCACCTTGAAGCGAAAACGGCGGGCGCTGCTAAGGTCTTAATGACGGGGCGCGGGGATGTGCGCCAATGGCGGTCGATTGACTCATGCGCCAAGTGGCTTAGGAAGGCGGGGGCAGGTAATGCAAGTCTTGATTTTCAGAATTGGCAGATAGGGCAAAGTAATCTTCATATCTAGCCGAAAGCACGGGCGCAGAAATTGCGATGAAATAGCATTAGCTTTAGTTTGTAACTTCCATATTTATTCAGTTAGTAGTTTTCTAGTCATGTAGCACGATATAGGGAAGGCAAGGAGATTTAGCATGGTTAGGGAAAATTTAATTTCTATGTTTTTTTCTATGGCTTTCTGTTGCAATTCCTTTGCTGGCGCTATCAGTGACGAGGTGAGAGCAGGCATTGAGCAATTAGCGAGCCAGATGCCAATGACTGTAGACGAGTTCACGACGGTGACATCGGTGTTACTTGTATCAGATAGAGATATTGTTTATCGATATGCATTTGATTTAGACAAGTCAATATCTATAGCGGCAAAAAGTAAAAACTTAACACCTGCCGAGCTAACCAAGTTATATGCACAGGAGTTTGGTGGCGTAAATGTATTTCTAAAAGCATGGGGAGATCAGTACATTTACCCGGCAATGAGGAATTCGAATTGTTCAAACTCGAGAGTAATTTATTTTATGGACAACGGCTATAAGCTTGTTCATATAGTTAGCGATCCGCATGGAAAATTTTTATACAAAGTCATAATAAGTAAGTCAAACTGCTGAGTATTTATACTTGAGCGCCTGCAGATCTGATTCTATTTTTCTAGCGGTTGCTTTACCCGCACTAGTTTTAAACAAGGGATAACTAGCATGCAAAGAATAGTTTTAACTGGCGCCATAATTCACGACTGTAAAAAAATCTCGCGCAAAACAGCAGGCATGATTTTTATAAGATCGATCTTTATTGCTTGCACTTTAACTGCCATTCCGGCTCATAGCGGCGAGTGGCACGCCCTTAGCCATGGCGAAGATACCAATTTTATTTATGAGACCTCCTTAATTGAAGAGAGTGGAGTATTTTCTAAGGAATATACTGCTTGGTTAAAAATAAAACGCCTGAAAAATGAAATAAGCTGCGGGACAAAGCCTCAGGACTATGAGTTGCAGGAAGGCGGCCAAGGGTTAGTTGGCGCTTTAAGTCAGGATTTAGTCAACTATGGCTATTGCATGCAAAGAGCCATGAAAGCACCGATGGTAGAAGTGCACAAAGTTTCGCTTGAGTGTAAAAATAAAAACATTTCGCATAGCGCCTATGAATCAACCAACTCTCAAGGCGAGTGGGTGGCACCGACTTACAGGATTGGTAGTCATCCGGGCTCTCTAGGGTATGCGGTGATGAGCCTTTATTGTGGCAGCTAATAGATTGGTTGTTTTCGACCATACTGCAAAATTACGCTTTGCAACAAACGCTTCGACTCCTACCCTAAAAGGCAAAAGTTATGCTATCAAAGATAATTACTGCAGCAATTGTTTTGCTGCCTTGTTTTATCACGACTCAAGCTCAACAGATTTTCAAGTGCGTAAATCTTGATGGAACAACTATGTTCGCAAATGTTCCTTGTACAAAACCGGAAGGCAAGGCAGAGGCTCTTACCCTTAAGATAAATCAGGTCGGTTCATTAGCCACACCAGACATGATTGATCGATATAACGCCGAAAATCAGGCGAATTCCACGACAGAAAAAACTACCCCCCAAGAAAATCAGTTTGCAGCCCCTCAAAAAAATGAGAGTCGTAAAACCGTTGTAGAAAGGTGCAACACCATCGGCACATCTACTTTTTGCAAGGACTCCGAGGGCAATAAAACGGTCACTAACCGAATGGGGAATACAGAATTTATAAAAGAGACTGATGCTGATGGCAATGTTAAAAGAAAAACAGTACATAACTACTAGATTACGTGGCTCAGCAAACCTGCGAAGGGCACGCGTGTATAAAGGCAAGGCCGTGTGCGTAGCTAGGAGAATGTCATGATCAAAAGCATTGTCTATATGGCCTTGGTTCTTACTTTCGAACATGCAGTCGGGGCTAATCCACTAGCCACTATAGATGAAGATCGTAGAGGCAGGGCAGACACAGGGGGGGCGGGCGGTGAGACTTGGATGTGGTTTGTATTTGCTCTCATTCCTGTCGGTTTTTGGCTGGTGTGTTCTGATAGCTCTCCAATTAAAGCATGGGCTGATAAAAACAAAATGCTCGCCTATCTATTTTTGACCTTCTTCCCAGCGACACCCGGGGTACTTTATTTTCTACTTCGTTGACGGAGGAAGCCAAACCCGCAAATACCGCCCCTGCCCCTTACTCCTTTCGAACCAGACCCTTTTACGCAGCCAGCCTGCATCCAGCAGAGTCTGGCTTAACTCACGAGGAGCGATCTTCAAGACGCTGGCTATTTCGTCAATTGACCAATGCCGATGTTTGGATGCCGGGGGTAGGCCAGCAAACCAAGCATCATGTTTTCCTCTGAAGGTTTCTGCTTGGGTTGGTGCCGGTTGTTGCGATTGCTGATCGGCAATCTGCTGTTTAAGTCTTGAAATGTATACAGACACGGCGCTGCCCCTTCTAAAGTCGTTATTTGCAGGTGGTGGTTACAAGTAGGGCTTGAGTTTGTGGCCACTCAAGGCCAAACGTTTAATACGCACCAAACTACTGCAGAGTGTGCAGATTCCGCTGAAAGCCCCAGAACTGCTGAGCCTTGCGCTGCAGACTGATTGCAGAAACGTGCAGAGTGTTGCCCGGCCTTGGCGAACCTCTGCATGCGCTAACCTTCCTCTGCAGCAATCTGCACGGGATCTGCATTGCTTGCCCCTTGCTTCCTGGGCCTTTCAGCACTTTCCGCACAATCTGCAAGGGGCTGCGGATTAACTTCAAAATTCCGACCGTCTGCGCTGTGCATCCAGCCTGCTTCAAGAAGAATGGCCAGCAACTTGTCACGCTTCTTCGCGTTGCCTCGCGCGGGGCCGCGAGTGCCTAATTGGTCGCGGTGAAATGCAGTCATCCCCTTGGCTTTGATCCAGGCCAGGAGGTCGAGTGCGTCCCTGTTGTCTCTGGTTTCCGTACCACTGCCACCCAGCCAGCGCGCCCACTCGCCAAGCGAGTGCTCGACCACTTCACAGGCAGCGGCCATGGTTGGGCCGGAAATTTCTTTTTCGCCAATAAACAGGGCAAAGACTGCAGCGACCCTGCGGGCGTTCTCGCCAGCGCGGCTGGCAAATGGTTTGAGGCGGCCAGCGTACTCGCCGACGCGGCTTTGCTCTGCTTCCACCCGGTTGTAAAAATCCAGCCAGACATTAAGCGCCTCAGCCGTCAGTTTGATTACTGGCGGCCTTACAGCGCCCACTTCATTGATCTGCCGTGGTGTCGCTGCAATTTCTTTAACCCGAGACCAGTAGCGCTGGACAGCTGGATCTTTGTAGGCAGAGGCTTGCAGTGTTTCCGCGCTGATGAATCGGGTGCCGGCCAGTGACGGTGCCGAGGTCAGCAGGAAGCGGGGCAGGAAGCCTTGCCCTTGCAGCAGCGGATCATTGAGCGCTTCCCTAACGGTCACGGCCTGCGCCATCAGGTGCATGGTGAATCGACGGTCATAGGCAATGCCGCCGCTTTCGCCGGCGCGGTCGCGCTCTACGGTGCCATCGTCATAGAGCTTGACCAGACCGCCCAGCGTTGCGGCCCGAGTTTCGGCCTGCATGCTGTGGCCGCCGAGCACTCTGCCGCCTTCATCGGTGGCCCAGGATGCGGCCGGCATGCCTGACACAAAATCCTTGGCGATCTTTTCAAAGGTTGAATCGGTGTACATGGTGCGCGGGTTGGCTGGCAGCGGGTTGCTGTTTTCAAATTCCTGCAGGGCTTTGCCTTTCAGCAGGATTGCCTTATGAGCATGCTCTGCCGCCACTGTGGCGTGCCGGTCACGCTCCTGCCGCTCTGCCTCCATAAGCGGCTTAAAGGCCAGACGGTAGCAGGCGCTCTTGCGGTCACCAGAGTCAGCCAGCGCCATCTGATACAGCGAGCAAGGCATGCCTTCGGGGTAATGGATGTGGGGGGCGTTGACCCGCGTTTGGGCAAGGTATGCCGCCGCCGCGACAACGCACTGTGCGGCCAGTGCTTCGGGCGCGGCGACATGGTGTGCAATCGCCTTGACCGCCTCACGCATTGCAGTGGGCAAACTCGCTGCTGGGTAAGGTGCCGGCTGCGCCTCGGTCAATAGAGTGTCCGGTGTGCGCCAGGCTTGCGCCGTAGATGTGTCCTTCCAGCCAGCCTGTTTGGCGCGATGCAAAATTGTACCCAGTGTGATGGCTGATGCTGGCTGGCCTGAGGTGGCAAAGCTTGCCCATTTATCCTGGCAGGCTTGCTCACTAAATTTGTCGGCGCAGGTTGCCGACCACTCCAGCCAGGTGGTGTATGCCTGTTGAGGCTCTAGCGTGGATCGGTATAAGGCCAGCCCCGTCTGCCACCATGCGTCGTAGTCATCGGCGGGCAGCACAGCAAGGGCACTGCGAACACGCTCGGCCTCGCCGCTGGGGCCGGCGCTTAAATTGCCTGCAGCCTCAGTGTTTAGCTGTCTTGCCCCGACAAGGTACAAATAGGGTGGCAGTGACCCCAGTTGGCAGAGTTGCTGAGCTGCTGGTGATGTTTTGCGGTTGAAAGTTGCCGCAAGCCATTGACTACCAGCGTGCAAGTCAATCAAGTCAGCGGCCTTGGATTGTGGCATTACCTTGCCGGTCAGCAGCATTGCCCGTTTGCTCGTGTAGAACTCAAGGCCATCTGCCGTCTTGAATGACTTGCCAGCGCCATAGCCCCAGATATGCAGGCCTTTGCCGCTCATACTGCGTTCAACCCAGCCGGGCATTTTTTGCAGGATCTCGGCTGCACGTTGCTCGCGGTCTGGGCAGCCGCGCACTTTATCCAGGTCAACGCAGCAGATGCCGTCACCCTCCAGGATGCAGAAGCCCAGGGCGAAGCAGCGGCCAGCAAGGTAGGCGGCATGGGCGTCTTCAAATGCAAGGTGCTTGCTGGTGTCAGTATGAGCAACTCTGAAACCTGTAGCCGGATCGACCGGCACTTTCTCTGCTGTGAAGCCAATCCAGCGCTGCAAGCGCTTCATTGCCTCGGGCACCTGGCTGTAGTCGAAACGTATGAGCGTCGCCTGCTGCAGACTGGTATCAAGTGGCTGGCTCATTGCAACGACTCCTCTGCACGCCGTTTCGCCAGACAGCGCTGCACTGCGGCCAGATACTCATCAGCGCGGCCAGCTTGTTTATAGGCAATTCCAACGGCATGGAGTGCATGAGCCGCAAGGTCGCTATCTGATCGAGCTGTGCCGCTTTTGATCTCATGCAGCAGCGCTAGGACTGCTTCGCCCTCAATGCTGCGTGGGTCTATGGATAACCATAGGGGCCTGGTGTTTGCCTGGTCTAAATAGGTCAGTACAAGGTTGCGTGCCGCGTTCGGCGTGCCGCCATTTAACTCACGAACCCCAGCGAAACCGCCGTCAAGCAACGCAAAGACAGCGCGAAGCAGTGCGTCATCTGAAGGCGTGCCACATGCACAAGGCTGCAAGCAGTCAAGCAGAACCACTGGGCCAATCTGAGGGCCTAAAGCAATCCCGTCGAACAGTCGGAAGTCGTCCATTACTTGGCCTCCCCAGTGTTGCAGGCGGTACGGCTTGCAATAAACTCGGCCAAGTCGTTGATCCGGTATTTCACGCAACGTCCTACTTTTATGAAGGGCAAACGATAACGGCCGCTTGATCTCCATACAGATAATGTATTTGCCTGCACACCAAGCGCTGCGGCTGCCGATTTTTCATCGACTTGGACGGGAGGATGTTTGGGGTCGCAGTTCAACTGCGCCAGGATCTCAGCCTTGATGGCTTCGATGGTTGCTGCGTGGGTGGTGGGCATTGGTCTGACTCCATCGAGTTTTGTTCGGTGAAGTCAGTATCAGGAAAGGTTGGCGGTAGTAATATTCACCGCCGTAACGAGTACCTTAATAATCGTTATGATTGCTATGGTTTTAAGCGCTCGTGCTGGCCTTAGGGCGCCCCCCTTTTTTCGCATGTTCAGGGGCAACAGGTCTAATCAATCGCTTGATGTTATCAATCCCAGACGACTCCCCCGGAAAGTCTTGCTCTACGGCGTCCCTCACCAACCCCGCCATTTCTGTAATCTTGTATTCCTCTTCGGTATCGGCGGCCCAAAGCTCTCTAGCATGGCGTTCAATCTCTGCCCTTATTAATGCACGCCGCTTAGCTATCTGATCGAGCCCTCCCTCCATGCGTTTCTTGGCCTCCTTCTTCCTGAATGAGCACAAAACATGAAATGCTGCCTGCTGAGTTGTTTCTGTAAGAGCCTTAACTAAGGCGTCCTGATTAGCCTCATTTTCTTCCGATACGCATTTCGACATATCCAAAAGAATTATCCGCTGAGCTGCGATGGTGGCGATGTACTCAGGAGAATAGGTTTCCAGTAAATTCTGCGCGAGTTGAGCCGTGAATTGGTCAAACTCCTCAGGGCTGGCAACTCTCACACCTGGGCTCCACTGTTTCTCTGGGTGAAAACCGGGCTGCAAGCAGAACTGCAAGCCGAGCCCGGGGGTTTCCTTTTCGTCTTCGCTCATTGTTCGCCCTCCAAGGCGATCCCTCTACTGAACAAATCGGCTAGCCAGGCAAGTAGAAAATCTGTTTTTCGCCCAGTCGATGTATGCAGCTAGCCTGCGTTTGGCTTATTGATTGCGATTGATCGGCACCACGTCCGCAGATTGCTTGATACCTGCAGCCTCAAGCATCGCCTGGGTTGCCGTATTGACCGATTGGCGCACCGGGTCGAGGTCGAGGCGGGCATATATGGCAGTGGCTTGGTGGGTCTTGTGGTTGAGGCTCTTGCCAATGATTGCCATAGATGCGCCGGTCTTGGCCTGCCAGCTGCCCAGGGTGCGGCGCAGGTCGTGAATACGCAGGTCGCTCATGTCGTAGGCTGCTGGGTCAATTTTGAGTCGGTCGGCCATGCCTCGGCATTGCTTCTCGGCTGCTGCTGGTGCTTCGAGTATCCGCCTTTCGGCCTCGGCGCATTGCTCTTCCGTTAGCTCGCCGGCAAGTGCCAGCAACTGAATCAGGCGGCGCATGCTGGCCCGACGCAAGATTGCTGCCCAGGCCTTCTTGGGCTCAACCAAATGGCCAGTTTTGCCAGTACCGGGAAACACGAAAGGCGAGGTGCCTGTGCTGCTCTTGCGTGCCTTCAATGTAGCAACAGCTTCCGGCGACAGAGTGACATTCTGCGGCGTGCCGTTTTTCGTCATACCGATGCGCCAGACCCCAGCATCCAGGTCGAGATCGCGCCAGGCCATTTCTTGCACATTTGACCGGCGTGCCCCGGTCAGCAGCGACAACAGGAAGTAGTCGCGCAAACCCGACTCGGCCATGGCTTCAAACAGGTGCGGTAGCTCATCCGCCTGCACAAATCGGTCACGCGACGGTGCAGGGTTCTTCTGAATACGACTGGTCGGATTGGTGCCGGTGAAAATTTCCAAGTCGGCGGCGAAGTTGAATACCGAGGAAACGACCGCAAGAGCGCGGTCTGCCTGTGTACCGCTTACCTTTGTGGTCTTGCTGTGGATCGCCTTCACTTCGCCGCGCGTGATGTGGGAAAGCTTTTTCGATTTGATTGGCTCCAGGTAGTCACGCAGCACTACCCGATAACCCTGCTTTGTGGATTCAGCCAGGGGAGTACCGTCACGCTTTTTCTTGCCGGTGAGGAACTGCTCGAACACCTCGGAAAAAGTCGGCTCCTCTCGAATGGCGCGACGGGCGGCTGCTGGATTCGCTCCGGTAGCGAACTCGGCAAGGATCTTTTGCGCTTCGCCGCGGGCCTGCTCGACGGTCATTTCTGGGAAGGTGCCCAGCTTCACCCATGCCATAGAAGCACCAGCACGCTTCACCACGTAAAAGGTGCGGCTACCTGCTGCAGTGATGCGCATGGCGAGCTTTGGGGTGTCGGTGTCATAGGCGACAATGCGCTTGCCGGCCTCGGGCAGAGCGACCGCCATCAGTGCCGTTTTTGTGAATCTCAGCTTTACCATGCCCGCCTCTCAGGATCGCAGAGGATTGATTGGGCTAGCGACGGGCTATCACCGGGCTAGCACGGGCTATCAAATTTGATCGAATTTCGTGATAGCCAGCAGGAGTGAGAATAGGCTTAAAGCCACGCCCTGTATAGGCTTATCAAGATTGGTAAATGCCAGGGTAACGCATGACCTTAGCATTCGTAATGCGAAGGTCGCAGGTTCGACTCCTGTCTCCGGCACCATAAAAATCAAAGGGTTAGCTTCGGCTAGCCCTTTGTCGTTTCTGGCATTGCGCTATTTCCGGCAGGTCGTTGGCGGTGAGGCGGCGAATCCCGAAGGACCTGGCTGGGCTCCGGCGGGTGGCGAGCGGTTTGCGGGTGATTAGCGGCTGCATTGCGGCCGGGGGCGTCCGCGAGACCGGCCACCCGTAGGGTCAACGGCCGCTGGCGGTCTGCGCCGCGGCCGGCCGCTGCTCGTCGTCGATCACGGCGCGGTTGCGACCTTCGCTCTTGGCGCGATAGAGACATTCGTCGGCCCGTTGCAGCCAGCTCTCCCAATGTTCGCCGCTGCGCAGTACGGCGCCGCCGATGGATACCGTCACCGGCCCGCCCGGGCTCTTCAGCCCTTCGGCGACGCACTGGCGCAGGTGCTGGGCGGCGGCGTGCAGGCCGTCGAGTTCGGTGTTGGGCAGTAGCAGCAGGAATTCCTCGCCGCCGAAGCGGAACAGGCGGTCCTCCTTGCGCGAGTCGCGCTGGATCAGTTCGACGAAGGCCATCAGCACCTGGTCGCCGACATGATGGCCGAAGCGGTCGTTGATCTGCTTGAAGTGGTCCAGATCCATCACCAGCAGGCCGAAGCGGTCGCGGTGGCGGCGATGGCTGGCTACGGCGATCTTCAGCTCCTCGTTCATCGCCCTGCGGTTGCGCGCCCCGGTCAGCGGGTCGTGGATCGCCAGCAACTGCAGCTGGTCGCGCTGGGTGCGGGTGCGCAAGGCGAAGATGAAGCTGAGCATGCTGGCCATCATCCCCGTGACCAGAAAGGAGACCATCTGGTAGTGGCTGTCGAATACGCTGCCGGGTACCAGCAGCGCATGCGCCGCCAGGCTCAGCATTACCAGGACGGTGGCCAGCAGTGCCTTGCCGGGGGGAGCCATGAAGAAGTTGAAGAGGATCAGTGGATAGATCCAGAACAGGCCGTTGACGCCCAGGTTGATGGCGATCAGCGTGGCGCTGACGGAGAACACCGCCGTCAGGAAGATGCCGGGTTTCACCGTGTCACGGGTGTGCCAGGCGTAGAGCACCGCCAGAATGGTGGAGAGCACGATGATGATGTCGGCGATGCCCACCAGGTAGTTGCCGTGCAGCAGGCGGTACAAGGCATAGGGTGAGATGCCGAGGACGCCGAACAACCCCATCAGGGTGATGATCGACAACTGGAAATCTTCGCGCAGGCGCTTGAGCAAACGGGTAGTCTTGAGGGCCATAAGCGGTCTTGTCGTTGTTATGCATGCAGCATGCAAAGCTTAGACCGCCGATGGCAAGGGTAGATTCGGGTTAAACAGCCCGCGTTTGCGCCGGATCGATCCGCCGCTGCCGCGCCACGAGCCGTTCCGGCCACTCGCGCCGGGCGCAACGAGGGGGGCGGGTGCCGGCGACATCCAGGATGGCCGTTCAAACCCCAGCAGTTTGGTTAACCGCTGCGCATTTGCGACCTGGCGGCCGGTGACAGCTTCGCGGCGGCGCCGCATCATGGCGTCGCCCGCCATCAGCCCAAGGATCTGCCGCGTGTCCCAACCCTCGTCCCCTGCCGTGGTCTTCGCTGCACAAAGCGTTGCCGGCCGCGTACGCACGCATAACGAGGACGCCCTGGCCTGCCGTCCCGATCTCGGCTTGTGGGCGGTGGCCGACGGCATGGGCGGTCACCAGTGCGGCGAGGTGGCCAGCGCGTTGGCGCTGCAGGGCCTGATCGATGCGCTGCAGCAGGGCGCCGGGCTGGCCGCGGCGGTGCAGGCCGCGCATATGGCGATCATCGCGGCGGCGCAGCCCGGCGCCGGGCAGGCCGGCATGGGCAGCACCCTGGTGGCGGTATGTCTGCACGGCGACGAGTTCGAACTGGCCTGGGTCGGCGACAGCCGCGCCTATCGTATCGGTGCCGAGCGCATCGAGCAGCTCAGCCACGATCACAGCTGGGTGCAGGCCATGGTCGATGCCGGCCAGATGAGCGCCGAGCAGGCGCGCGAGCATCCGCGGCGCAACCTGATCCTGCAGTGCCTGGGCCAGGGTGAGCAGGCGCCGGAGGCGGGCCTGCTGCGTGCCCGGCTGGCGCCCGACGAACTGCTGCTGCTGTGCAGCGATGGCCTCAGCGGCGAGCTGGACGATGCGGCGATCCAGCGCTGCTGCGCCGAGGCCGCCACGCTGGAGGCGATGGTCGAGCAGCTGGTGGAGCTGGCCAACGGCCAGGGCGGCAGGGACAATATCAGCTGCATCGTCCTGGGTCTCGGCCCGCCAGCCGAACCCCGCCAGGCGCCGCCGCGCGGCCTGCTGCGCAAGCTGTTCAAACCCCGTCAACCCTGAGCGCCAGTCCAGCCGCATGAGTCAGCCTTCGATCAGCGTACCCGGTTACAGCATCCACGGCCGCCTGGGCAAGGGCGGCATGGCCGAGGTGTACCTGGCCACCGAGCAGGCCCTGCAGCGCCGGGTGGCGCTCAAGGTGCTGCTGCACCGCGAGGACGATGCCTACACCCAGCGTTTCATCAAGGAAGGCCATATCGTCGCCTCCCTGCAGCATCCGTCGATCATCACCGTCTACCGTATCGACCAACTGGCCGACGGCCGCCACTTCCTCGCCATGGAATACCTGGCCGGCGGCGATCTGGCGCAATTCAAGGGGCAATGCCTGGAGCCGGCGCGCGCCCTGCGCATCGTCCGGGAGATCGCCAGCGCCCTGGCGCTGGTGCACGACAGGGGGCTGGTGCACCGCGACATCAAGCCCGGCAACATCCTGTTTCGCGATGACGGCACCGCGGTGCTCAGCGACTTCGGCGTGGCCAAGCAGCTGCAACTGGACAGCGAGCTGACCCAGTCCGGCATTGCCGTCGGCAGCCCGGCCTACAGCAGCCCGGAGCAGGCGCAGTGCCAGGCGCTGGATGCGCGCAGCGACATATACAGCCTCGGCGTGATCCTGCTGGAGATGCTGACCGGGCATAACCCGTTTCGCGGCGGCAACTACACCCAGACCCTGATGAACCAGCTGCAACTGCAGCCGCCGCCGCTGCCGGAGCACCTCGACGGCCTGCAGTGGCTGCTCGAGCGCATGCTGGCCAAGGAGCCGGACGAGCGCTTCGCCGACTGCCACGTGCTGCTGGCCAGCCTCGACGAATTGGCGGAGGGCGAACAGGAGCACACCCGTCTGAGCCCGGCGGTGAGCCTCGCACCGCCGGCATCGAGGCGCCGCTGGCTGCCCTGGGCCCTGCTCGGTGTGCTGCTGCTCGGCGTCGGCAGCGCCGGCGGCTACTACTGGCAGCTGCAGCAGCGCATCGCCGGCCTGCTCGCGCTCGGCGAGACGCGCCTGAGCGAGGGACGTCTGCTCGCCCCGGCGCTGGATAACGCCGATCACTATTTCCGCCAGGTGCTGGCCCTGGACGAAGACAACGCCCAGGCCGCCGACGGCCTGCAGCGTGTGTTGCAGGCGCGCATCCAGGAGTATCTGCAGCTGGCCGAGCAGCGCCTGGGCGAGGGCCTGCTGATCCTGCCCGAGGACGACAGCGCGGTGCACTACTTCCGCCAGGTGCTCGGCTGGGAGCCGGACAACCTGCTGGCGCTGGCCGGGATCAACCGCGTGGCGCAGCGCTTCATCGAACAGAGCGAGGCGGCCTACGCGCGGCGCGAGTACAAGCTGGCGCTGGAGCAGATCAAGCAGGGCCTCGAGGCCGAGCCCGCCAACGAACGCCTGCTGGCGCTCTACGACGGCCATGAGCAGCGCGTGCGCAGCACTCAGGCGGCGAGTCGGTCGCGTAGCGCGCGGCCGGCCCAGCAGAACCCGATCCAGCGTCTGTTCAACAACCTTTTCGACTGAGGCGCCGCCGATGCTCAGATTGCAGTTCCTGGATAACCGCCAAGCGCCGGTCTGGCTGACCGACGAGCGCCTGAGCATCGGCCAGGACAGCCGCAACCAGCTGGTGCTCGGCGATGCCGGTATCGCCAGCTTCCACGCCGAGATTCGCCAGGATCACGGCTACTACTACCTGAGCGACGCCAGCCAGGGCGCCACCTGGGTCAACGACCAGCGCATCGGCACGCGCTTTCAGCTGCGCGACGGCGACCGCCTGCGCCTGGGCGGCGTCGAGCTGCTGCTGGTCGATCCGTCGAAGAGCGCGGCGCGCCCCGAAGCCGCCGCGCCGCGCTGGTTCCTCCAGGTGATCCAGGGCGAGCATCAGGGGCGCAAGTTCCATATCCACGGCTCGATGACCTTCGGTCGTTCGAGCAAGTGCGAGCTGTGCTTCGGCGACCCGGAGCTGTCGCGCCGACACTGCGAGTTCTTCCTCAAGGACGACGTGCTGGAGGTCAAGGACCTGGCCTCGGCCAACGGCGTGACGGTCAACCAGCAGAAGGTCAGGACCGCCGTGCTGCAGCCGGGCGACCAGCTCAAGATGGGGTCGGTGAGCCTGCTGGTGATCGGGCCGAAGGTCAGCCTGAGCGAGGCGCTGGACGAGGACGCCACCCAGTTCATGCGGGTCGCCGACCTGCCCAGGCCGCTGGCGAGCAAGGCCGCCAGCGGCGCCACGCAGATCGCCCCGGTGCCGCTGGCCGCACGCAGCGGCGCCAGGACGGCGCCGGCGGCGGCCAATCCGCTGCGCGCCGCCGCCAAGAGCGCCCCGGTCGTCGCGGCGCCCGCGGCCAATGGCGGATGGCTGTGGCTGGGCAGCATCGTGCTGCTGCTGATCGGCGCTGGCCTGGGGGCCGCCTCGATGCACCTGCTGGGCTGAGCCCGGGCTCCCGGCCCATGGCAACGCCAGCAACTCAGGCCGGCGTCAGGCGGCGCCGTTCGGCGCGGATTTCCGGCAGGTCGCTGCGGCGCAGATAGACGCGCAGCGCCTCGCCGAGATTGACCCGTTCGTCGATGCGCTGCTCCTGCAACCAGGCCAGGCGCTGGCGATCCAGGCGCATCAGGCCGCCTTCGTCGGCGGCCCAGACGTATTCGCAGGTGGGGGTGATGGTCGCGGCCGGCACGTCGAGGCCGAAGCTGTCCTCGGAGAAGCGCAGCAGGTACTGGCCGGTCTTGGCGTTGAAACCGACGAAGCCCAGCAGCCGGTCGGCGGCCTGGCAGATCTGGGCGGAGCTGATACTCATGGCAAACCTCGGATTGCTATGGGGTTTGCACGCAAGACGAAGGGTTCTGGTTATCGGCGCAGCCTACCGCCTGGGCATGCCGGCAGGCGTTGCCGTGGATCAACGAATCCGCTGCAGGGCGGGCAGCACCTGTTCGCGCAGCAGCGGCGCCAGGTCGGCGGGAAGCGGCTGCCCGGCGTCCAGCCAGCGCAGTTCCTCCAGCTCGGCGGCGGCCTGCACGGCATGGGGCAAGGTGGCGCGGAAGATGTCCGCCTGCAGCCAGGTATCGGCCTCGTTGGCGGCGGCGGCCTGGAATTGTCCGAGCGGTTGCAGCGTGCCGTCGTCCAGGCGCAGGTCCAGCTCCTCATGCAGTTCGCGGTGCAGCGCGGCCAGCGCATCCTCGCCGGGCTCGCGCTTGCCGCCGGGCAGCATGAAGAAGCGGGTGCCGCGCTTGCGCACCAGGAGCAGGCGGCCTCGTTCGTCGAACAGGCAGGCGGCGGCGATATGCAGGGTGGTGGTCATGGTGCTGTGCCCGATGCATGCCTGTAGGAGCGAACGGGCGGCGTTCCGCTTTCGCGGCACAGTCGCCTATCAATTCGCCCCTACGCGTCAGTTAGAGAAGATCAGCCGGCCAGGCCGACGTAGACGTTCTGCACGTCGTCGTGGCCGTCGATGGCTTCGAGGAAGGCTTCGACTTCTTCCATCTGCTCCGGCGTCAGGCTGGTCACCGGGTTCTTCGGACGGTAGCCGAGCTTGGCCGAGTTGACGGTGAAGCCCTGCTCCGGCAGCGCCTTGCACACGGCGTCGAGGTCGGTCGGATCGGTGATGAACAGGGTCGCGCCCTCGTCATCCGGGACGAAATCCTGGGCGCCGGCCTCGATGGCGGCCAGTTCCGGGTCGGCGCCTTCGTCGCTGCTGGCTTCGATCAGGCCGACGTGGTCGAAGTCCCAGCTCACCGAGCCCGAGGCACCCAGCTGGCCCTTGCGGAACAGCACGCGGATCTCGGCCACGGTGCGGTTGACGTTGTCGGTCAGGCACTCGACGATCAGCGGCACCTGATGCGGGGCGAAGCCCTCGTAGAGGGTGCGTTCGTAGTTGATCACCTCGCCGGACAGGCCGGCGCCTTTCTTGATCGCGCGCTCCAGGGTGTCCTTGGGCATCGACGCCTTCTTGGCCTGATGCACGGCCAGGCGCAGCTTGGGATTCATGTCCGGGTCGGCGCCGTTACGCGCGGCGATCATGATTTCCTTCACCAGCTTGCCGAAGATCTTGCCTCGGGCATTGGCGGCGGCTTCTTTGGGTTTGGCTTTCCACTGGGCGCCCATCTGGGGTCTCCTGGCCGATAGGTGAAACGGCGTCGCGGCGCGCGGCCGGACGATCGGATAGGCTGCGGATTCTAGTGCCTGACGGCGCCGGCGGCACGCGCAATTTCCCCGAACGGGCGCCGAGCGGTGCGCCGTGGCGCTTTCACCCATACTCTGGGGGATCTCGTCCGAGCCAGTGGAGGCCCGTCCATGAGCCGCATCCTGACCCTGTGCCTGAGTCCCGCGCTCGATTGCGCAACCCAGATCGCCCAGCTCCGTGCCGATCTCAAGCTGCGCTGCAGCGAGCCGGACTACACGCCGGGCGGCGGCGGTATCAACGTGGCCCGCGCGATACGGCGCCTGGGTGGCGAGGCCTTGGCGGTGTTCCCGGTCGGTGGGCCCAGGGGGCAGCACCTTTGCCAGCTGCTCGTTGCCGAAGGAGTGGCGCACCATGCGCTGAGCGTCGCGGGCTGGACGCGCGAATGCCTCAACGTGCTGGAACTGGCCGGCGCCCGTCAGTACCGCTTCGTCCTGCCCGGCGCCGGGCTGGCTGCTGCCGAGCAGGCGCAGCTCCTGGCCGCGCTCGACGGCCTGGCGCCATTCGACTATCTGGTGGTCAGCGGCAGCCTGCCGGCGGGGCTGGAGGCCGACTTCCTGGCGCAGGTGCTGCGCCTGGCGCGCCGGCATGGCGCGCGTTGCGTGCTGGACAGCGGCCCCGAGGTGCTGCGCCAGGGGCTGGAGGAGGGCGGGCTGTTTCTGATCAAGCCCAACCTGGAGGAGCTGGCGACGCTCTGCGGGGTGGACATTCTCGAGCCGCAGCAGCTCAACCGGGTGGCAGGCGATCTGGTTGCCGGTGGTGGCTGCGAGGCGGTGCTGGTGTCTCTGGGGGCTCAGGGCGCGCTGCTCGCCACGGCCGGCTTGATCGAGCGGATCCCGGCGCCACCGGTGAAGAAGCTCAGTTCGGTGGGGGCCGGCGACAGCCTGCTGGCCGCAACCCTGCTGAAACTGGCTGGCGGGGCCGGATGGGCCGAGGCCGCCCGCTACGGCGTCGCCGCCGGTAGCGCCGCGATCATGGCCGAGGGTACGCAGCTGTGCCGTCTGGCCGATACCGAGCGCCTGTTCGACTGGTTGCAGGCGCACCATCCGTCGCGCTGAAAGACCCCGGCGCAGCCCGCTGCGCCGGGAGTGGCTCAGGCGTCCGGCGAGTGGCTGCCGAGCATGGTTTGCCCGTGCTTCTTGGTGCGCTTGGCCATGCGTTTTTCGTGAGCCGTCTTCAGCGGCTTCTTCTTGTGTTCCTTGTGCGAATCCAGACTCTTGCTCATGGCGGTATCTCCGGGAAAAGGATCATCGGCTGGGGGAATGAGTTCGGGGCACTATCACCTCCTCGGCTGCCGGAGCCAGCTGAAACGCATCATCGCCACCTCAGCATAGCTGGCCGCCGGCAAGCGGGCGGCGAACACGACGGGTAACACGGGCAATCCGGGCGAGTCGCTCGAGTTGTGGCGTAACGCCGTTCCAGCGTGCTTCGAGTCGGACTGGATCGCGCCCCTCGCTCGTGTGGCGGGGCAGGGCGCCCCGACGCGCACGGCCTGGGCGGCCCCTCATCGCCTAGAGGTTGCGCCAGATCAGCTGCAGCCCGGCCAACAGGATGCCCAGTCGGGCGATGCGGTAGAACCACTGGTGGTTGACCCGCGACTGCAGCCACAGGCCGCTCCACACGCCGAGCGGCACGATGGGCGCGAGCATCAGGCTCAGCAGCAGATTGTCCCGGCTGAACTGGCCCAGCGCGGCGTAGGGCGCCAGCTTGGCCGCGTTGGTCAGCAGGAAGAACAGGTTGATGGTGGCGACGAAGCGCAGCTTGTCCAGCTGCTGCGGCAGCAGGTGCATCATTACCGGCGGCCCGCCGGCGTGGGCGACGAAACTGGTGAAACCGGCCAGGCTCGACAGCAGCAGACCGCGGCCCCTGTGCAGCGGCCTGGGCGGCTGGTTGCCGGCGAGCAGGCCGAGGGCGACGAAGCTCACCGCGATGATTCCGATCAGCAGGCCGATGCTGCGCTCGTCGAACAGCTCGAAGGTCAGCGAGCCGATGACGATGCCGATCAGCGCGCCGGGCAGCATCACCCTGAGGTTGGCCGCATCCCATTTGCCCCAGTAGGCCTTCAGCCCCACCACGTCGGCCAGGCAGAGGATCGGCAGCATGATCGCCACCGCCTGTTTCGGCGAGGTGGCCAGTGCCAGCAGCGGCACGGCGATGCCACCCAGGGCGCCGCCGAAGCCGCCCTTGGACAGCCCGGTGAGGAAGATCGCCGGCAGGGCGAAGAGGAGTAAGTCGGACAGGCTCATGGCGGGGGCCGAAGCGAAGGAGGGCGCAGGGTAGCAAAGGGCGCGGCGTGGCAGAACGGCCAGCGGCAAAGGGCGGGCGATCAGCGCACTGTGTGGCGTTTTTCCGCGCCCACTGTGTCTGCCGCGGCGGCTGGGCGCTTGCTCTAATGGCTGCTCCCGGAACGCGAGGATTGGCCCATGTCGCCCAAAGACCTGCTGCTGGCGCTGCTGGTGATAGTCGTCTGGGGCCTGAACTTCGTGGTGATCAGGCTCGGCCTGGACGAGATGCCGCCGATGCTGCTCGGCGCGCTGCGTTTCATGCTCGCCGCCTTTCCCGCGATTCTCTTCGTGCGCCGGCCGCAGGTGCCGCTGCGCTGGCTGCTGGCCTACGGTCTGAGCATCTCGCTGGGCCAGTTCGCCTGCCTGTTCTACGCCATGCACGTCGGCATGCCGGCCGGGCTGGCCTCGCTAGTGCTGCAGTCGCAGGCCTTCTTCACCCTGTTCTTCGCCGCGCTGCTGCTCGGCGAGCGGCTGCGCGCTAGCAACCTGTTCGGTCTGCTAGTGGCGGCTGCAGGGCTGCTCCTGATCGGCCTGCAGGGCGGTCAGGCGATGACCCTGGCGGGCTTCGCCCTGACCATCGCCGCCGCCGCGATGTGGGCGCTGGGCAATATCGTCACGCGCAAGCTGGGCAAGGTGAACCTGGTCGGCCTGGTGGTCTGGGGCAGCCTGGTGCCGCCGTTGCCGTTCCTCGCCCTGTCCTGGTGGCTGGAGGGGCCGGCGGCGATCGAGGGCGCGTTGCGCGGCTTCGGCGTGGAGGCGCTGCTGGTGCTGGCCTACCTGGCCTTCGCCGCGACCCTTGTCGGTTACGGGCTGTGGAGTCGCCTGCTGTCGCGCTACCCGGCCAGCCAGGTGGCGCCCTTCTCGCTGCTGGTGCCGGTGGTGGGCATCGGTTCAGCGGCGCTGTTGCTGGGCGAGCGCCTGGGCACGCTGCAACTGACGGGCGTGGCGCTGGTGATGGGCGGGCTGGCGATCAACGTCTGGGGCGACAGGTGGCTGGCGCGGCTGCGCTCGTCGCGGGCGCAGGGGGCGGCGGGGCTGGAATGACGGCGTCGGCCGGGCGCCGACGCCATCGCCGGACGGATCAGTCCTGGCGGCTGGTGACTTCCAGCAGGTGGTAGCCGAACTGGGTCTTGACCGGGCCCTGCACTACGCCGACCGGCGCGCTGAACACCACGGTGTCGAATTCCTTGACCATCTGGCCCGGGCCGAAGGAGCCCAGGTCGCCGCCGTTGCGACCGGACGGGCAGCTGGAGTTGTCCTTCGCCAGCTGGGCGAAGTCGGCGCCGCCTTCGATGGCGGCTTTCAGTTCGTTGCACTTGTCTTCGCTGGCAACCAGGATGTGACGGGCAGTGGCGCGGGCCATGGGATGTACCTCCGTTCGATGGGCTGCACAGCCTAACGTAATCGGCCCGTCAGGCAAACGCCGTTGCCGCTTGTCCCGTGCCGCCGCCTCGCCGTGCAAACCGTTGTTCAATGGCCATGAGCGCAGGCGTCTCGCTTGCCGTCCCACTTTCAGGAGGTCCGGATATGAACACCTTGACCGTCGAAGGCTGGTGCAAAGGCAGCGGCCAGCGCAAGTCCACGCCCATCGGCACCTTCCACTTCTACGTCAGCGAAGCCGAGCACCTGCGCCTGGAGCGCGCCGAGGAGGAGCTGCAGCGCAGCGGCGCCGCCGACATCATGGTCGATGCCGACCTGAGCACCTTGCAGCTGCAGACCCCCGCCGAATGCGGGCCGCTGTCCGATTGCCGATGGCGGGTCTACCGCGGTGGCGAGGACCGGCGCGGCCAGTTCCACCTGGTCGGCCACCGCGCCAGCGATGGCAGTCTGGTCTACAGCAACGCGGTGATGGTCGACCAGCTCGGCTGAGACCGCCTCGACGTCGACGCGGCCGGGTGACGATCCGGCCGCGTCACTGCTGTTGTAGCCAGGCCTCGGCTTCCGCCTCGTGGATCGAGTCGAATGCCTTGATCGTCAGGCCCGGGATCAGCGCGCCTTCCACCGCGCTGGCGGTGCGCAGCCACTGCTGATCGGCCACCACCGCGACGCGGTCGAACTGGCGGATAAAGCGCAGCAACTGCGGGATGCGTCCCAGCTCGACCCCTACCGCGCCCAGCGTCGGCCACTCGAAACTGCCGATGCGATAGAGCATCTGTCCGTGCTCTATGCCCTCGGCGGCCTGGATCAGTTCGTCGAGAGCGACACGCATGGCGTCGCTGTCCAGCTTGCCGGCGAAATCCACGTCGATGCGCTGATCGCCGCTGCGGGTTACCTTGAACATGGCGAGTCCTCCTTGGGGAGTGGAACTATCACCATACG
The DNA here is from genome assembly GCF_052682975.1 of Pseudomonas sp. SP16.1. Taxonomy (NCBI): domain Bacteria; kingdom Pseudomonadati; phylum Pseudomonadota; class Gammaproteobacteria; order Pseudomonadales; family Pseudomonadaceae; genus Pseudomonas; species Pseudomonas sp. SP16.1. The sequence continues at coordinate 3,199,114 of NZ_JBQYFZ010000001.1, read as the reverse complement.
CCTGGTCGAGGAAACGGCAACAGGCCCTAGGCCAACGGCCCCGCAATCGCGCATCATCAGGCTGGTCGGTTTGCAAGGAGAGTCTTATGCGTTTGCCCATTCTTGCCGTCGTCCTGACTCTGGGTCTGTCTGCCACGGCGGTGCAGGCAGCCGAGGAGGCGCGGCTGATCGAGGCGATCAATGCCTACCGCGGCGAGGTGCAGCGTTGCGGCGTGCAGGCCTCCGAGCCGCTGCCGCCACTGGCCGGCGATGCGCGGTTGCTGCTGCCGGCGGCCGGCACCGGCGACCTGCAGCAGGCGCTGAGCGCCTCGGGCTATCCGCTGGTCAACGTGCAGGCCATCAGCCTGTCCGGCCCGCGCGATGCGCAGGCGGCGATGCAGGCGCTGGCGGAAAGCTTCTGCCGGGTGCTGCTCGATCCGCAGTTCATCGACATCGGCGTCAGCCGCGCCGAGCGCGACTGGCGCATCGTCCTGGCGCGACCGCTGCTCAGCGGCCGTCTCGGCGACTGGCAGGCCGAAGGGCAGCAGCTGCTGGAGCGGATCAACGCCGCCCGCGCCCAGGCGCGCCAGTGCGGCGGCCAGGCCTTCGCTGCCGCCGCGCCGCTGGCCTGGAACGCCGAACTGGGCAGCGCCGCCGAAGCGCACAGCCGGGCCATGGCCAACGGCAACTTCTTCGCTCACCGGGATCGTGACGGGCGCACCCCCGGCGACCGTGCGGAACTGGCCGGCTATGTCGGCGGCCGGGTCGGCGAGAACATCGCCGCCGCGCTGGATACGCCGGGCGCCGTGGTGAAGGGCTGGCTGGCCAGTCCCGGGCACTGCGCCAACCTGATGAACCCGCAGTACCGGGAGCTCGGCGCCGCCTATGCCAGCGACCCGCAGAGCGACGCGGGGATCTACTGGACGGCGCTGTTCGGCGGTCACTGAAGGGCGGCTGCCTGCTCGACGCCGAACACCTCGGCCAGGTGCTGCTGGTAGCGCGCCACGTCGCGCTCGATATTCGGCTGCTTCATCACGTCGGTGCTGAGGAAGGTCGGCAGGGCAGTCATGCCGAGGAACTGGTTGGCCTTGTGGAAGGGCAAGTACACCGCGTCCACGCCCTTGCCCTCGAAGAAGTCGCTGGGGTCGTCGAAGGCCTGCTGCGGGGCGTTCCAGGTCAGCGACAGCAGGTACCGCTTGCCCTGGATCAGGCCGCCGCTGCCGTACTTCTGCGAGGCGTCGGAGCGGGTGCGGCCGTCGTTGGCGTAGAGGCTGCCGTGGCCGGCGGTGAACACCTCGTCGAGGTACTTCTTCACCGTCCAGGGCGCGCCCATCCACCAGCCGGGCATCTGGTAGATCACCACGTCGGCCCAGAGGAACTTCTCCACCTCTTCCTCGATGTCGTAGCCGCCGTCGATAAAGGTGGTCCTGATATCGAACCCGGCGCGATCGAAGAAGGCTGCGGCGGCCTCGTGCAGGGTGGCGTTGTACTGGCCGTTGGAGTGGGCGAACTGCTTGCCGCCGTCGAGCAGAAGGATGTTTTTCATGACTGACTCCGCAAAAGAATGGCGGCAGGTTAGCGGCGCGCCTGCGCGGGAAACAGAGCGGGTCAGGCAAATGATTGTTGAGTGAAAGGCACGAATGCACGGATTTATCCTGCGCTAGAGTGCGGCAAACAGCGCTTTTTGCAGGAGCTCTTGCATGCACGCCTTTATCCTTCACGCCCACACCAGATCGGAGCAGGCCGAGGCCTTCGAGCGCCTGTTCCGCGCCCATGTCGAGCCCAGCCGCGCCGAGCCCGGCTGCATCGAGTACCACATGCTGCGCGACGCGCAGGACCCCACGCTGTTTATCTTCTACGAGGTCTGGGCGTCGCCGGAGGCGTTCGCCGAGCACACGGCGCTGCCGCATATGCGCGCATTCCACGAGAAGCGCATGGATTACCTGCGTCGCGATTTCGAGGTTCGCCAGATCGAGATGCTTAGCCCGGCGGCTGCAGCTCGGGCCTAGTTCGCGATCTGTAGGAGCCAGCCTGCTGGCGATCGCTGTGCTAGCCCGGATTGCATCCGGGCTAGGTTATCGGCAACCGGTAGTACCGGACTCAGTGGCTATAGCCCGGCTTCTGGCGGATGGTCTTGAGCAGATCGTCCGGGCTGATCTGGCCGACCACCTGGGTCGCGGCGCTGCCCGGCTGTGGCAGGCCGAGGATATGCCCCTTCATCTTGCCGATCACGTGCATCTCGCACGGCTTGCAGTCGAACTTCAGGGTCAGCACCTCGTCGCCGTGTACCAGCTGCATCGGCGCGACGCGGGTTTTCACGCCGGTCACGCCCTTGGCCTGTTTCGGGCACAGGTTGAAGGAGAAGCGCAGGCAGTGCTTGGTGATCATCACGGGCACTTCGCCACTTTCCTCGTGTGCCTCGTAGGCCGCATCGATCAACTGCACGCCATGACGATGGTAGAAATTGCGGGCCTTCTGGTTGTAGACGTTGTAGAGGAAGCTCAAATGCGCCTCCGGATACACCGGCGCAGGAATCGCTTCGGCCTTGCGACTGCCGCGCGGGTGGGCGGCGACGCGCGCCTCGGTCAGCGCCTCGATGGCCTCGCGGCGTAGCGCCTTGAGCTGCGAGTTGGGCACGAAGAAGGCCTGCGGCGCGTCCAGGGTCACGCCCTGGGCGTGGTAGATGGTGGTGCCGAGCTGGGTCAGCAAATCGCGCAGGCCGTCCAGCGCCTGTTCCGGTTTGTTGGCCGGACCGAACGGGCCGGGCAGGGCGACCTCGACGCTGATGTCTTCCTCGCTGGTGGCGTTGAGCTTGAGGGCGTCCTCACGCAGCACGGCCTTCCAGCTCACGCCGATGCGGCGCTCGGCACTGGTGCGTTGCAGCGCCTGCTGCCAGTTGTGGTCGAGATTGCGGCTCAACGGGTGGTTGGGGCGCAAGCGGAAAAGCCCCTCGGGCATTTCGTTGGGCTCGACGCGGTAGCGGTAGCGCTTCTCGCCGTCTTCCTCGAACTCGCCTTTTAGTTCGGCGATATTGGCGCGAAAACCCACCACCTCGCGCTTGACCAGCACGTTGAGGCCGTCGCCGTTGGACAGCGGCTCATGGGTGACGGCGATCAGGTCGCGCTTGCCCACCTTCTCGACATGGCCAACGGAGAGCCCGGTAAAGGTCGGCGAGTCGAAGGCGCCGATGTCGACCTTGCGCTCGGTGACGAAGTAGTCGGTGCTGCCGCGGTGGAAGGTCTTGTCCGGATCGGGCAGGAAGAAGTGCGCGGTGCGCCCGCTGGAGGCGCGGGCCAGGTCCGGGCGATCCTCGAGGATGGCGTCGAGTTCCTTGCGGTAATGAGCGGTGATGTTCTTCACGTAGCCCATGTCCTTGTAGCGCCCCTCGATCTTGAACGAGCGCACGCCGGCCTCGACCAGGGCGCGCAGGTTGGCGCTCTGGTTGTTGTCCTTCATCGACAGCAGGTGCTTTTCGTAGGCGATCACCCCGCCTTTTTCATCCTTGAGGGTGTAGGGCAGGCGGCAGGCCTGCGAGCAGTCGCCGCGGTTGGCGCTGCGCCCGGTCTGCGCGTGGGAGATGTTGCACTGGCCGGAGAAGGCCACGCACAGCGCGCCGTGGATGAAGAACTCGATGGCCGCGTCGGTGGCATCGGCGATGGCGCGAATTTCCTGCAGGTTCAGCTCGCGTGCCAGCACCAGCTGGGAGAAGCCGGCCTGGTCGAGGAACCTGGCCCGTTCCAGGGTGCGGATATCGGTCTGGGTGCTGGCGTGCAGCTCGATCGGCGGAATATCCAGCTCCATCACCCCCATGTCCTGCACGATCAGCGCATCGACGCCGGCGTCGTACAGCTGGTGGATCAGCTTGCGCGCCGGCTCCAGCTCGTCGTCGTGGAGAATGGTGTTGATCGTGGTGAACACGCGCGCGTGATAGCGGCGGGCGAATTCCACCAGCTCGGCGATCTCGCTCACCTCGTTGCAGGCGTTGTGCCGCGCGCCGAAGCTCGGCCCGCCGATATAGATGGCGTCGGCGCCATGCAGGATGGCCTCGCGGGCGATGGTCACGTCGCGGGCAGGGCTGAGCAGTTCCAGGTGGTGTTTGGGCAGGGACATGGCGTTTTCTTTATCAGGCTAGGCGCACGGGCAAGGCGCGCATTGTAGCCGCCTGCCGGGCGCAGGGCACGCCGAGCTGCCGGGTGGCGGCGCCCGCTCTGGCGGCGAGCGGGCGCCGAAGCCGCTACTGGCGCGGCGCCGGGCTGGTGGCGGCTGCGGCCGACCAGAGGCGGTAGCGCACTTCCACGTCTACCGGGGCGTAGATCACCAGCGGCAGCTTGCTGTTGTAGCGCACCAGCAGGGGCTCGCCACCGACCCGGACGAAGGCCTGCTTGCGGCTGCCGTCGGGGCAGGCCATCAGGGTGCTGACCGCCGGGCCGACCTGGCCCAGCTGGTAGTAGTTGTAGCCCCAGCCCTCGACCGTCTTCTCCTGCCACTGGCCGCCGAGGCGCTGCTGGTTGCAGTCCACCTCCAGGGTCTTGCCGGCGATCAGTTCCACCCTGTGCTCGGCTTCGTTGGCCTGCGCCGGCAGCTCGATGACATGGCGGGCGTAGCCGTCGGCGGCGGCCGGGTAGGGCTTGAGTGCCTCGGGCGTGGCGGCACAGGCAGCCAGCGGCAGGGCGCAGGCGAGGGCGATCAGCGGCAGTTTGCTTGCGTTCATAAGAGTCCTTGCTTCACCGGCCTTGTGGGCCGTCCGTTGAGGGAAAACCGCCGGGGCGGCGGCGCAGCACAGACCCTTCTGGATAGGTGAAGTTCCTGCCTTTGGCAAACGGCCGAGTCCAGGCGGTCCGTGCGGCTTTTCTCGCTAGACTGATCGTTACGGGGCGGGCGCTTATGCAACGCGGCGCCTGGCATGCCGGGGCGCGCCCGGCCAGGAGGCGGAGATGAACAAGCGGCAAAGGCCAGGCGCCGGTCTCACCCGGCGTCACTTCCTCTATGCCGGTGCGATGCTCGGCGGCGACCTGCTGGCTGCGCCGGCGCTGGCGCAACAGGCCTGTCGGCTCACGCCGGGCGACATCCTCGGTCCCTACTACCGCTTCGGCGCCCCGTTCCTGGCGAAGCTGGCCGGGCCGGACGAGGCGGGCGAGCGGCTGGCGGTCAGCGGCAGGGTACTGAGCGCCGACTGCCGTACACCGGTGGCCAATGCGCTGATCGAGGTCTGGCAGGCCAACAGCTCCGGCCTGTACGACACCCAGACCCCCGGCAACTTCACCGACAAGGGCCGGTTCCATTTGCGCGGCATGCTCTATAGCGACGCCGAGGGCCGCTACCGGATCGACACCGTGATGCCCGGCCGCTACCCTGTGCCGCCCAACCTGCCTGGGCTGGAGCAGTACGCTGGGATTACCCGGCCGGCGCATATTCACTTCCGGGTGATCGAGTCTCTGCACGTGCCGGTGACCCTGCAGCTGTACTTCGCCGGCGACCCTTATATCGCCGAGGATCCCTGGGCCAGCCAGCACCCGGACAACGTGATCGCGTTGGAGGCGGATGGCCAGGGGCGGCGCGGGGTGTTCGACATCGTACTGGGCAGGGGATTCTAGGGGCGGGGAAGCGTCGAGGAGGGCGGCCGATGGACATGAGCTTGAGCGACGAGCAGATCGATTTCATCCAGGGCGGCGTGTCCATCAGCCTGGCCTCGCGCGACGTGCGCCGGGTGCCCTCGGTGAGCAAGGCGGTGGCCTGCCGGGTGGCGGCGGATCGACGGCGGGTCTGCGTGCTGCTCGATGCCGGTCAGTCCCACACGCTGCTGCGCGACGTCGCCAGCTGCGGCGCGCTGGCGGCGACCTTCTGCCAGCCCAGCACCCATCGCACCCTGCAGCTCAAGGGGCGCGATGCACAGGAAGCGGCGTTGCAGCCGGGCGATCTCGAGCTGGCGATGCGGCACGTCGATGCCTTCGCCGCGGATCTGGTGCCGCTGGGCTACGCGCTGCCGTTCGCCCGCGCCACCCAGGGCTTCCAGGCCGAGCAGCTGCGCGCGCTGTGCTTCACCCTGAGCGACCTGTTCGACCAGACCCCGGGTCCCCATGCCGGCGCGCGCCTGGAGCCGGGGCGGTGAACCGGCGGCCGAGCCTGGACAGTATCCGCCCCTGCCTGGAGGGCGCGGTGCCGGCGGTCATCGCCACCTGCAGCGCGGACGGCACGCCCAACGTCACCCAGGTGTCCCAGGTGCATTACGTCGACGCCGGCCATGTGGCGCTGTCCTTCCAGTTCTTCAACAAGACCCGCGAGAACATCCTGGCCAATCCCCAGGCCACGGTGTTCCTCCTGCACCCGCAGACCAGCGCGCGCTACCGCCTGGCGCTGCTCTATCGGCGCACGGAAACCGCCGGCCCGCTGTTCGAGAGCATGAAGGCCAAGCTCGCCGGCATCGCCTCCAGCGCCGGCATGAGCGAGGTGTTCCGCCTGCAGGGCGCCGACATTTACCAGGTGCTGGAAGTCGAATACGTAGCGGGCGAGGAGGTGCCGCCGGAGCAGTGCGCGCCCTGCCATATCGCCAGCCTGCGTCGGCTGAGCCAGCGCCTGGCTGCCTGCGCCGAGTTGGCCGGCCTGCTCGAGCAGTGCCTGCAGGGCCTGGCCGACGAGCTGGACATGCCCCAGGCCATGGTGCTGCTGCTCGACGGTCCGCGGCAGAAGCTCTATACCGTGGCCAGCCATGGCTATCCGCTGTCCGGGATAGGTTCGGAGTTTCCCCTCGGGCGCGGCATCATTGGCGTCGCGGCGCAGTTTCGCGCGCCGATCCGCATCGCCCACCTGGCCTCGGAGTACGCCTACAGCCGGGCCATCCACGAACACCTGGCCGAGGCGGCGGCGGCCGACCGGCTGGAGACCGAGATCGCCTTCCCCGGCCTGGCCGAGGCGCACAGCCAGCTGTCGGTGCCAATCCTCGCGGCCGGACGGCTGCTCGGCGTGCTGCACGTGGAGAGCGCCCAGCCGCACCGCTTCGGCTACGACGAGGAGGACTGCCTGATGGGCCTGGCCAGCCTGCTCGGCGCCTCGATCCTGGCGCTGCAGCAGGGCGCCGAGGAGGCGGGCGAGGAGGAAGGCGAGGCGCCGCGCAGCGAGCCGTTGCCGGGGCCGCCGCTACTGGTGCGCTACTACCCGGTGAACAGTAGCGTGTTTCTCGGCGACGACTACCTGATCAAGGGCGTTGCCGGGGCCATCTTCTGGCGCCTGCTCGGCCTGCATCAGGAGCAGCGGCGCTGCGAGTTCAGCAACCGCGAGCTGCGCATCGACCCGGCGTTGAAACTGCCGGAACTGGACGACAACCTGGAGGCGCGGCTGATCCTGCTGCAGCGGCGCCTGGCCGAGCGCAGCCGCGACATCCTTCTGGAGAAGTGCGGGCGCGGGCGGCTGCGCCTGCTGCTGCGGCGGCCGGTACTGCTGCAGCAGATCGCGACCGGCTGAGGCGGTTCAGGCGCGGCGCCACAGCAGGTTGCCGGCGAACAGCAGCACCGCCAGCAACATCGCCAGTGCGCCGCTGCCGAGCACCGGGCCGGCCTCGGGCTTGCCGCTGATCAGCAGGGCCAGGGCGACCATCATCACCGGCAGCGCCAGGTTGTGCAGCCAGAACTGCAGGCTGGCCAGGCGGCTGGCGGCGGCCTTGGGAAAGTAGTGATAGATGATGCCGACCAGGCTCAGGGTGACCCAGCCCAGCAGGTTGAGATGGGCATGCACGCTCATCATGCGGTGGTCGCCGCTGATCCCCATGAAGACGCCCAGGCCAACGGCCAGGCAGAAATAGACGACGGCAACATAGATCCAGCGACGCGAAACGGGACTCATCGGAAACTCCTCGGCGGTTGACGGGCAACCCCATGCTAGGGGCGCACGCCGCGCGGCGTTGCGAAATAGACCCTAGGCAAATCCTAAAAACTTCCTAAGCCGGCCGCGCAGGTCGTTCGCCCTGGCGCGGATTGCAGCTATCGGGCGCGTCTGTCCCGTGCGGGCGGGCGCCGCGAAGGTTCAGGTGTCGGCCGGCCCGAGGGGGGGCAGCGAGTCGGGGCGGGAAGGGGCGGCCATCGGGACCGGTAGCCGCTCAGCAGGCGGCAGGGCCGCCAGGGCAAGCGGAGGCCCGCTCGCTGCGGCGCGGCCTCCTCTTGGCGCAGCCTGCTCAGGCGTGCTGGGTGAAACCCACCTGACCCGGCCTGCGATTCGGCGCGAAGCCGTTCCTGGCCAGGGTTTCCTCGGCGCTCTCGTAGAAGGTGCCGATGCGGTAGATCTCGCGGGCCTCCTGGCCGTTGGCCACCTCGCGGCCGAACTCACGGGACAGGCGCACCAGCTGCTCGATCTGCTCGACCGTGCTCATCTTGGCGGTCTGGCGCTGGTTCCAGATGTTGTCCTCGATGCCGCAGCGCACGTGCAGGCCGAGGGCGATGGCCATCATGTTCAGCGGCAGCACGTTGCGCATGCTGGTTTCCAGGGTCAGCACCGAGCCGTCCGGGCAGGCGCGCACGAAGTTGGCCAGATCGTAAGGGTTGGGCGAGTCGAAGCCGCCGCCGATGGCCACCCAGGTGAGGATCAGCGGCACGTTGCACACGCCGCGGCGCATCATGCGCTCGACGGTGTTGAGCTGGGTGATGTTGGCCAGCTGGAAGTGGGTCTGGATCCTGTTCGCCGACAGCCTGCGGATATGCTCCTCGACCCAGGCCGGGCCGGCCGGGATGGTCATTTCCTGGTAGGCCGCGAGCATCGCCGGATCGGCCAGCGAGGTGCCGCGGATGTCGGCGGCGGTCATCTGCTCGCAGACGTTCATCTGGTTGGTGTTGATGGCGATGGTCACCTGGTCCGGGGTCGGCTTGAGCTCGGCCAGCATGTGGCGGGTGTCGTCGGACAGCCACTTGGCGGTATCGCCCTCGTTCTCCGGGGCGAAGGAGATCGAGCCGCCGACCTGCAGGATCATGCCCGGGCAGGCCTCGCGGATGCCGGCCAGCAGTTCGTTGAACTTGGACAGGCGCTTGGAGCCCTTGCCGTCCTCTTCGCGCACATGCACGTGGAGCACGGTGGCGCCGGCGTTGTAGCAGTCGACCGCCTTCTGGATCTGCGCCTGCATGCTCACCGGGATGTCTTCGGGGAAGTCCGACGGCATCCATTCCGGGCCGTAGGGCGCGGCGGTGATGACCAGCTTCTGCATGTTTTCGACGAACAGGGAACCATCGATGAAGTTCATGGCTTACTCCTCGGGAGTGATGTTGTTGTGTTGATCAGAAGGGCTTGTCGCCGACTATGGCCGCGCGCTCCATCTTGCGATGGCAGGCCGGGTAGTCCATGACGGCGTAGTGCTGGGTGCTGCGATTGTCCCAGATGGCCATGCTGTTGGGCTGCCAGCGCCAGCGCACCTGGTACTCGGGAACGAACGCCTGGCTGACCAGAAAGCGCAGCAGGTCGGCGGCGCCGGGGTTGGCGTCCTGGCCGAAGCGCACCCGCGTCGCGGTGTGGTAGTTGGTGAAGTGGGTGGTGAAGGCGTTGACGAAGAGGATCTTCTCGCCGGTGACCGGGTGGGTGCGCACTACCGGGTGCTCGGCGTCCGGGTACTGCGCCTTCATCGCCAGGCGCTTGTCGATCGGCATGGCGGCGGCGAAGGACGACTCGAAACTGTGGTTGGCGCGCAGATCCTCGATCTGCTGCTTGATCGACTGCGGCAGGCGCTCGTAGGCCAGCGCCATGTTCGCCCACATGGTGTCGCCGCCGACCGGCGGGCACTCCACGCAGCGCAGCACGCAACCCATGGCCGGGGTCTCGCGCCAGGTGCCGTCGGTGTGCCAGGCGTTCTCGTAGCGGTCGATCGGCTGGTCCGGGCGCTTGTAGATCTGCACCAGGCCGGGGGCGTCCGGATGGCTCGGCGCCATCGGGTGGCTTTCCAGCTCGCCCAGCTTGGCGGCGAAGGCCACGTGGTCCTGGCGGGAGATGTCCTGGTCGCGCAGGAACAGCACCTTGTGGGTGAGCAGCAGGCTCTGGACTTCCTCGAACAGGCCCTGGTCGCGCACCGCGTCGGCCAGGTTCACGCCGACCAGCTCGGCGCCGATACTGCAGGTCAGTTGTTCCACGCGCATCTTGTTGTTCTCCTCAGGCAGCGAAGTGGGTCGCGCCCGCCCGGTGGCAGGCCCTGAGGTGAATCTAGGGACGTCCCCCCGCGCCAACCTCGCAATCGGCGACAGGGGTTTCGCATTTCATGACAGGCAGGGCCGGGAGGCGGGGTGATCTGCGGCAACCATTGACCCAGATCAATCTTTAGCCGGGGGGCGAATTCCGCGTCGGGCGAGCCGGCTTGGGATAGAATGCGCGCCCCCTCGAACGCCGCCTAACAGCCCAGGTCCGCATGCCCGGCAACGCCCTCTATACCGACCTGTCGGGTTACTACGACCTGCTGTGCGCCGATATCGACTATCGGGCGCAGAGTCACTGCGTGCATCGTCTGCAGCAGCTGTTCGGCAACGGCGGCAAGCGCCATCTCGACCTGGCCTGCGGCACCGGCCCGCATGTGCGGCATTTCCTCGATGCCGGCTATGCCAGCGGCGGCCTCGATATCAACCAGCCGATGCTCGATAGAGCCGCACTGCGCTGCCCGGAGGCGCGCTTTGCCCGGCGGGACATGTGCGGCTTCGCCCTGGACGAGCCGCAGGACCTGATCACCTGCTTCCTCTACTCGCTCCACTACAGCGCCAGCCTCGAACGATTGCAGGCCTGCATCGCCAGCGTGCACGGGGCCCTGGCCGCCGGTGGCCTGTTCTGCTTCAACGCGGTGGACAAGCACAAAATCGACAACGCCTCGTTCGTCTCCCACGGCGCCCGCCATGGCGACGACCTGCTGCGTTTCAGCTCCGGTTGGCACTACCAGGGCGAGGGCGAGCGGCAGACGCTCCGGCTGCGCATTGAACGAACGGTCGCAGACGACACCCAGGTCTGGGACGACGAACACCCCATGGTGGCGGTGAGCTTCGCCGAACTGCAGGCGCTGCTGGCACCTTACTTCGAGGTGCAAGTGCTGGAGCACGACTACCAGAAGCTGCTGCCCTGGGACGGCGCGTCCGGCAATGCGCTGTTCGCCTGCGTCAGACGCTGAGGCCGCGCTGCGTTTCCACCGGCGTGTCACGCCGTCCCTCGGCAAGACAAGACTTCCCGCGCAAAAGCCGGATAATGGCCGCCTTTCGTCTCGCTGCTGTCTGGTACCCCCGCATGGAAATCAAGGTCAACTTTCTCGACAACCTCCGTCTCGAAGCCAAGTTCGATGACTTCACGGTGATTGCCGACCAGCCCATCCGCTACAAGGGCGATGGCTCGGCGCCGGGGCCGTTCGACTATTTCCTGGCCTCCTCGGCGCTGTGCGCGGCCTACTTCGTCAAGCTGTACTGCCAGACGCGGGGCATTCCCACCGACAACATCCGCCTGTCGCAGAACAACATCGTCGACCCGGAAAACCGCTACCAGCAGATATTCAAGATCCAGGTCGAGCTGCCCGCGGACATCTCCGACAAGGACCGCCAGGGCATCCTGCGCTCCATCGACCGCTGCACGGTGAAGAAGGTGGTGCAGGCCGGCCCCGAGTTCGTCATCGAGCAGGTGGCCAACCTCGACGCCGACGCCCAGGCCCTGCTGATGCCGGCGCTGACCGCAGGCCCGGGCACGCGCATCCTCGGCAAGGACCTGCCGCTGGAACAGACCATCGCCAATATGTCGGGCATCCTCGCCGAGCTGGGGATGAAGATCGAGATCGCCTCCTGGCGCAACATAGTGCCCAACGTTTGGTCGCTGCATATCCGCGACGCGCAGTCGCCGCTGTGCTTCACCAACGGCAAGGGCGCGACCAAGGAGGCGGCGCTGGCCTCGGCGCTGGGCGAGTTCATCGAGCGACTGAACTGCAACTTCTTCTACAACGACCAGTTCTGGGGCGAGGAGATCGCGGGCGCCGACTTCGTCCATTACCCCAACGAGCGCTGGTTCAAGCCGGGACCGAAGGATGCGCTGCCGGAAGAGATCCTCGACGAGCATTGCCTGGCCATCTACAACCCGGACGGCGAGCTGCGCGGCTCGCACCTGTATGACACCAACTCGGGCAACAAGGCGCGCGGTATCTGCTCGCTGCCCTTCGTGCGCCAGTCCGACGGCGAGGTGGTGTACTTCCCCAGCAACCTGATCGAGAACCTCTATCTGTCCAACGGCATGAGCGCCGGTAACACCCTGGCCGAGGCGCAGGTGCAGTGCCTGTCGGAGATCTTCGAGCGCGCGGTCAAGCGCGAGATCCTGGAGAACGAGCTGGCCCTGCCGGACGTGCCGCAGGAGGTGCTGGCCAAGTACCCCGATATCCTCGCCGGCATCCGCGGCCTGGAGGAGCAGGGCTTTCCGGTGCTGGTCAAGGACGCCTCGCTCGGCGGCCAGTTCCCGGTGATGTGCGTGACCCTGATGAACCCGCGCACCGGCGGTGTGTTCGCCTCGTTCGGCGCCCACCCTAGCTTCGAGGTGGCGCTGGAGCGCAGTCTCACCGAACTGCTCCAGGGGCGCAGCTTCGAGGGCCTCAACGACCTGCCGCAGCCGACTTTCGAGAGCCAGGCGCTGACCGAGCCGAACAACTTCGTCGAGCACTTCATCGACTCCAGCGGCGTGGTGTCCTGGCGCTTCTTCAGCGCCAAGGCCGACTACGAATTCGTCGAGTGGGACTTCTCCGGACACGGCGAGGATTCCAATGTCCAGGAGGCCGCGACCCTGTTCGGCATCCTCGAAGACATGGGCAAGGAGGTGTACATGGCCGTGTACGACGACCTTGGCGCCAACGCCTGCCGCATCCTGGTGCCGGGCTACTCGGAGATCTACCCGGTCGAGGACCTGATCTGGGACAACACCAACAAGGCGCTGATCTTCCGCTCCGACATCCTCAACCTGCACAGCCTGAGCGACATGCGCCTGAAGAGCCTGCTCAAGAGCCTGGAGCAGTGCGAGGTCGACGACTACACCGACATCACCACCCTGATCGGCGTCGAGTTCGACGACAACACCGTGTGGGGCCAGCTGACCATCCTCGAATTGAAGCTGCTGATCTACCTGGCCCTGAACAAGTTCGACGAGGCCAAGGAACTGACCGAGGCCTTCCTCCAGTACAACGACAACACGGTCGAGCGTGGCCTGTTCTACCAGGCGCTCAACGTGGTGCTGGAAGTGCAGCTGGACGACGAGCTGGACATGGCCGACTTCGAAGCCAACTTCCGCCGCATGTTCGGCAACCAGCGGATGGACGCGGCCATCGGTTCGGTCGACGGCAGCGTGCGTTTCTATGGCCTGACCCCGACCAGCATGCAGCTGGAAGGCCTCGACAAGCACCTGCGCCTGATCGACAGCTACAAGAAGCTGCACGCGGCGCGGGCCAGGGCGGCGGGGCTTTAATGCGCCGGCCAGTGGCTCCGGAAGCGCGTAGGGTGGATGACGCTTTTTAGGGGCGACGCTTATCGGGGCCCGTCATCAAAAAAGGCTGGAGCCCGGTAGGGTGGAAAACCGCGCAGCGTTTTCCACCACAACCCTTCATTCCCCAAAAACCTCATGCTCAGGCGAGGGGCCTGCGCACCAATCCCTGCCATAAATCCCCATCGCCACCGCCCGGTGAAAACTCGAATAGGGCCAGTCCGCCAGGCGCGCGACGTGGCCATGTTTCAGCGGGTTGTAGTGGATGTAATCGAAGTGACGCTGGTAATCCCCTTCGTCCCGGATCAAGTGCTCCCAATAACGCCGCTGCCAGATACCGCGTTCGCCACGTTTGCGCTGCGTCTCGGTGGTGGCTTCGGTGGCCGGCAGGCGTTTGGCGAAGGCGAACTTGATCACTTTCCAGCGCAGAGCGAAATCGGCATCGCCGGGCGGCAGCGTCCATAGGCAATGCATATGCTCGGGCAGCACCACCCAGGCATCGATATGAAAGGGATGACGTGCTCGCGTGGCGCGTACCGTCTCGCGTAGCAGATCGATTTCACGGATCAGCAGATCACTGCAGCGATCGCGCAGATTGACGGTGAAGAAGTAGGTGGCACCGGGAGCACGGGTGCGGCGATAGTCGGGCATGGCGGCTCATCCTTGAGCGGTGGGGTGTTGAAACCATGGTGGACAAGCTTCGCGTTGTCCACCCTACATACAACCTCTGCATGCCGACGTAGGGTGGATGACGCTCTTTTCATCCACCATTGGCATATGTTATCCGGGCCACTTGCTAATCGACCACGCGCCGCTCGCTCGACAGGCGCTGCAGCAATGCCTGCTCGCACAACTTGAATACCAGGTAGAAGGCCATCGCCAGCAGCGCGGACAGCGTCAGCTCGCCGAGCTGCAGCAGGCCGCCGCTCATCACCGCCAGCCAACCGTGCCTGACGAGAAAGGACGCGTTGCTGCTGAGCAACTGCACCAGGTCGATGGTGAAGTAGCCGAAGGCCAGGAAGCTCGCGGTCATCAGCAAGAAGCTCGCCAGCAGGTGGCGGCGTAGCCAGGAGTGAAAGGAGTGCAAGACCGACATGATGACTCTCCTCGGGCAGGCGATTCGGCCGGGGCCAGGCTTGCCCGCCGGCACGAGGCTCACCGGTGCGGCAAGGGCATAGGGAAACGGTAGCCGAAGCAGGAGAGGGCGCGTGCTCGGGATCGATCGGCAGTTGGGCGGGCGCCTATTACCACAAGCGCAACCCCATCTGTTGGATGACGCTCTTTGTATCCACCCTGGGACGGTGGCCATCCAGGGGGCGCTATCCGCTAGAGAAACTCTGAAATAGTCGGGCGCAAGCGGGACCGCGGCTTTATCGCTGAACAGCGCTTGCGCTGGCCCGAAGGGGAATACTCCGTAGCATCTGGGCTCCTGCCTTCGCGGGAGTGACGGTAAATGGCTTTGTCAGAATTTCCCTAGAGAAACTGCTTCGGCGCGTCGATCAGGCGCTGATACCTGCGTATGTCTCGATAGCCGCCGCGGATATCCAGCAGCAGGATCTCCGAGGTGCGCCACACCAGCATCCACGCCGTGACGGTGATGATGCCCAGGGGGATGGTGCCCTCCACTTCCAGCCAGGTGGCCAGTATTACCAGGCCCACGGCCAGGGCCATCAGCAGCAGAGCCAGCAGGCGCCAGGCCCGGATGTCCCGTTTCAGCTGGCCGATCCTGTGGCTGCAGCTATTGCCGATGGCCCTGGGCAGGCGCTCTCGCTCTGCTTCCGGGCAGTGGATCTGCAGGCTCAGTTGCGAGTGGTAGCTCGCCTCGTCCAGCAGGTAGTCCAGCAGTTCGGGACATAGCTTGGGCTTGTGATCGGCGGCGAATGCTTGCAGGTAATCCCCTCTGATCACCAGATCGATCTGCTGGACCATGCCAACCCTCCCGCTACCTTGCCCTGTCTGCGCGCCATGACTACGGTTGCAGCCGCGTCGTTGTGCTCTCCTGGAGCCTAGCCGTGAATGCTGCGTTTCTCTAACTCCGGCAGGGGGGGGCGTGCGTGGGGAGATCGATACCTCGACGTCCGTGGCTACTGGCTATCTGCATAGCCTGGCCCGTCTCCGCCTCACGTGGCGCTTAAGGAGGTTCTGAAAAAGCCATTTACCGTCACTCCCGCGAAGGCGGGAGCCCAGGTACTACGGAGGGGCTGGATTCCCGCCTGCGCGGGAATGACGGCTATTTCAGGGTTTCCTTAAAGCATCAGGCCGGCTCTGGCGTGTGCTGCGCCTGCAACGCCCGTTGCAGCTCCGCCACCAGCGCGTCGACCTGACTCAGCGCCTGCGCCACCGAGGTGGCCAGCAGCTCGCCGCCCACTTCCTGACCCTCGATGGCGATCTGGTGCACGCGGGTGATGCCGATGAAACCGAGGGCGGTGATCAGGTTCGGCTCCAGATGGTTCATATGCGCCATCGGGCCGCCGGGGTCGAAGCCGATGCCGCCGCGGGCGCTGAGGATCACCGCATGCCGCGGCCGGTCGGCCAGCAGCGGCACGTAGGGATCGAGCGGGTTGCTCTCGTCGACGTCCACCGTCCTGCCGGGGCGCACCACCTGGTCGATCCACGCCTTGAGCGCGGCCGGCATGCCGAAGTTGTACAGCGGCGCGCCGATCACCAGCACGTCCGCCGCCACCAGCTCGTCGACCAGCCGATCGCTCTCGGCCAGCGTCTCGCGCATCCAGGGCTCGCGCTGCGGCTCGGGGGTGAAGGAGGCGGCGATCCAGTCGTGGTCGATGATCGATGGCGGGTTCTGGCCGATATCGCGGTAGGTGACGCTGTCCTGCGCGCGGCGGGCCTGCCACTGGCTGACGAAGCGCTGGCTGAGGTTGCGACTGTGTGAGCCGTGCAGGTCCTTGCCGGCGAGACCGGGGCGGGCGCTGGCGTCGAGGTGCAGTAGGTGTGGCATAGCGAGTCTCCTGCTTGAAGTTGAATTCATCTGTCATTGGCAGCAGACTCAGGCTAGTTTCAGCCCGCTAGGGCGACAAACGATGATTATTTTTCGATACGGCTGAGAGAAACTCATCCATGAGCAGGCGCTGGCTACCTTCGCTTTCCGCCCTGCGTGCCTTCGAGGCGGCCGCCCGCCATGAGAGCGCCAAGCAGGCCGCGGAAGAACTCTCGGTGACCGCCACGGCGGTCAGCCACCAGATTCGCGCGCTGGAGGAGTCGCTCGGCATCGCCCTGTTCCTGCGCAAACCCAGACGGCTGGAACTGACCGCCCAGGGCCGCGAGCTGCAGCAGGTGCTGGAAACCGCGTTCGACAGCATCGGCGCCACGGTCGAGCGGCTCAGCGCGGTGCCCTGTCGCCAGGCCGTCACCCTCAGCACCACACCCGCGGTGGCGGTGCGCTGGCTGCTGTCCTGGGTCTGCCTGCTGCGCGACGCCCACCCGGACATCGACCTGCGCATCCACGCCTCGCACGAACCGGTGGCGCTGGATGGCGTCACCGCCGACATCGCCATCCGCTACGGCGACGGCCGCTGGCCGGGGCTGGTGGCGGAGAAGCTGTTCGACAACAGCTTCATCCCGGCTTGCAGCCCGCACCTCGGCCTGCACGATGCCGCCGATCTGCCGAAACACTCGCTGATCCACTTCCGCAACCAGGCCGCCGTTTCCTCGCCGCTGGACTGGGCCCTGTGGCAGAAGCAGGCCCAGGTGCCGGGGCTGGACGTCAGCGCCGGGCTGGTGTTCTCCGACGAGACCCACGCCGTGTCGGCCGCCATCGGCGCCCAGGGCGTGGCACTGATGAGCCGTCAGCTGATCGAGGACGAGCTGCGCGAAGGGCGCCTGGTCCAGCCCTTCGGTCCGGAGCTGGAAGGCAAGCCGTTCTTTCTGGTGTACCCGGAAAGCCGCAGGAACGATCCGGCCATCCGGGCCGTCCGGGATTGGGTCATGGCCGTGCCGGGAGGGCTGTGCACGCTGTAGCGGCGTAGGGTGGATGACGCTTTTTTTCATCCACCGTTGCGGCGTGAGCATTCGGCTACATGGGCGCGTGGCAGCGATCCAATTGATCCTCAGCCTCGCTCAACTTCGTGCAGGAAACTCTGCAGAACCTCGCGACTTTGGGCCAGCTCCGCCGCTTTCTGCTCGGTAAGGCGGATCTGCTCGTGCAGGACGCTGCGCAGCTCATCGCATGGCTCGAACGCGAGACCTTCACCTCGCACGCACGGCAGGAACTTCAGGATGGTCGCCAGGGTCATGCCGGCCGCGCCAAGCAGTTGGATGCGCTCGACGGTTCGCAATTCTTCCGGTGCGTAATCGCGATACCCGCTTGCGGTGCGCTTGGGCTTCAGCAGTCCTTCGGTTTCGTAATAACGGAGCATTCTGATGCTCACGCCTGAACGCTTGGATAACTCGCCTATTTTCATCGCGTGTTTCGCCTTGACTCTGACAGCGCTGTCAGAGTCGATGATAGGGGCTCGATCAACCGAGCACCATCAGGAGCCACTTCATGGCGATCCATCCGCACACCTACCCGTCCTATATCAATGGCCATCCGGCTACCGCTTCGCAGTTGAACCCCCTGGCTTTCGCGGGATTCGCCCACTTCACGGCGATGCAGGTGAGAAACGCCAGGATGAAGGGGCTGGATCTTCACCTCGACCGTCTGCGCAATGCCTCCCTGGAGTTCTTCGGCCGGGCGCCGTCCGATGAACTGCTGCGCTCACAGATTCGGATGGCGATGCAGGAGGGGGCGAGCGATCAGTCGCTGACGGTCACCGTCTTCTCCCCCCATGGCGAGTTCACGGCCGATAGCATGGATGTAGAGCCCGCCGTGCTGGTTCGTACAGCAGCCCCATCCGATGGGCCGAAAGGCCCCTTGCGATTGGCGGCTATCGAACATCAGAGGCCTCTGGCCGCCATCAAGCATGTCGGGGAAGTCGGTAAGACCTACTACCTGCACCAGGCCATACGGCAGGGCTTTGACGATGCGGCTTTCGTCGATGAACGCGGCTGTCTGAGCGAGGCCACGATATGGAATCTGGTGTTCTGGGATGGTGACGCAGTGATCTGGCCGAGGGCCGAGATGTTGAAAGGCACCATGATGGGCATGGTTCAGCGGCAACTTGAACGCCTCGAGGTGCCGCAGCGCCGGGAGTTCATCACGCTTGAGCGGCTGCGGGAACTCTCCGGCGCGGCGCTGATGAACTCCTGGACGCCGGGGGTTCCGGTCACCGCCATTGGCTCCCATGCAATGGACGAGGCCAGCCCCTTTATCGAGCTGCTGCACGAGGCCCACGAGGCTGAACCGGCCGAGTGCCCCTGAGAATGGCGACAGGCGAGAAGGGGGCGGTTTGGTAGATGAGTCCGCCTCCTTTTCCGTTGGACCAGCCGGTGGACAAGCTTCGCGTTGTCCACCCTACAGGACCGTACCTCCAGACTTCGGGCGTCCGGACCCTGGGGTGGATGACGCTTTTTTCATCCACCATTTTTTTGAGTGGCGGTTATCCGGGCTACCCGCTCGGCAAAATGTCTACTCCATTGGTATTAGTCCGAAAAGACGTTTTGCTTCATCTATTTGAATAGTTCAGTAAAGCCGTAGGCGCGGTAAGTTAAAGACGTAACGGAACCGAATGTTTTAGCTACAGGTAAGGAGTCTGGAGCCGAGCTGTTTAGAAAGGTGGCCACGATGTTAATCCAACAACGTCCGTCATTTTTGGAGAAAGAGAACCAACAGTATGCTGGCACCGGAGGCGTGAGCGAAAACAATGCCCAGGCTCGCTTCGTTCCTGCGTTCAAGGACTCTGATACCGGACAGGTAGAAATATCCCGATATCGAGACGGCCGTCCCGCACCATTCCATTTGATCGATGGATTGCCTGATGAATGGATAACCAATAGGGATCTGGCGGGAGAAGTTGTTGAGATCAAAGCCACTGTAATTTCTGGATTCGTCCGTCTTGGGTGTTTCTTCACCCGCCAGGAAGCGTCGGAGTTTGTGGCGCGGATCGCATCTTGAGTTTTCCGCTCAAGTGACAAAGAAGAGCATGCCGCTGGTGGCGCGTAGGGTGGAAAACCGCGAAGCGTATTCCACCATTGATGTCCGGGGTACTCACTGATTTTGCGTACATACGCCGCTGCTGTGTCGTTCTCGGGTAACGGTTCCGCCCTTACGGCGGGTTACTTTTGGCATTGCCCCAAAAGTAACCAAAAAGTCTAGCCCCGCCATCCGGGTCTGGCTGCGCCAGACTTCCCTCGCTCCATCGTTGCTCCGGGGTCGGCGTACAAGGGCCGTCCCTGGCCCTTTACGCCTTTCGCCGCATCCATGCGGCTCACCCCCTGCACAACGATTCCGCTCGGCCTCCTGATGGGGCGCTTGGCGTCGTCTGCGAGATTGTGGAAGGAAAAGCAAAAGCCGAATGAAGCAGTTATCGCGGAAGGTGTTCTGGCTCTCATGGTGGACAAGCTTCGCGTTGTCCACCCTACAGGGCCACAACCCCGTGGTTGGGCGTCCAGACCGTAGGGTGGATGACGCTTCTTTCATCCACCATCAGCGGTTATCCGGGCTACTCGCTTAAACACCAGTCGAGCGCGATCAGTCCCCTCTTCGGAGAGGGGAGACCGGAAGCTTCGCGATGCTTTCGAGCTATCCGCTTGGACTTGTGCGTCGGTTCAACACCGGCGGACGCCGTGTCGATAGAATGCCGCCATGGAGTGAAACGGTTTTTCATCGAAGGTCTCGGACCAAGGAGTTACAGATGAGCGGCAAACCTGCTGCGCGCGTCAGCGACCCCACCGCTTGCCCAATCCCAGGGCATGGCACCAACCCTATCGTTACCGGCTCTGGTGATGTGCTGTTCGACGGCCTCAGCGCCGCTCGAATGAGCGACACATCGGCTTGCGGCAGCCCCATCTCCGCGAATGTCTCCCCGACAGTTTTCATCAATGGCCTGAATGCCGCGACGCTGGGTAGTGTCGGCGGACATGGCAATACCATCATTGGTGGCTCGGGCAGCGTCATCATTGGCAATAGCGGTGGTGGCGCGCCGTTTACCCCGGTTGCGCCGTTGAATATTCAAGCTGCGTTCAATGATCGTTTTCAGCTGGTCGATAAACGTAGCGGCAGACCACTGACCTACCGGAACTATGCGATCAAGCGTGAAGACGGGCGCTTCGAATACGGGCAATCAGACGAAAACGGATTTACCAAACTGGTCACTCATTCTGTTCGTGCTGAAGCTATTGAAATCTACATAGAGGACTGAGCATGGAAGCTCAAAAAATCATACTGCCAAACGGAAAAGAGGCAACCCTGGCAGCGTCGCCCACGCTGACCCCTTCGGACAATCAAGCGCCCAAAGTCGTTGAGGCCAGCAACTGTAGGGTGGTGGTGTTCTTTATTGGAGGGGCGGGGGACAAGGAGTCGTATTACTTTGCTGGCGCCTATAACAATATTCTGGAGGTTCATAGGCATTTTGCCAGGCTTATTCGGCAGGCTGGTCGTACCCAGTTTTACCAAGCGCATTATCTAAGTTATAGCGATGTGCGGGGTGGTTGGGATATTGATAAGTATATTTATAAGGGGGTTCCAGATAAATCAACCCCTGTCTATATTGTCGGGCATAGTCTCGGGGGATGGAACGGGGCTCATCTTTCCAAGATTCTGAGCAAGAAAGGGTATAAGGTTGAAATGTTGATTACCCTTGATCCCGTTGGAGAGGGGGCTTTGGTGTGGCTGGGCTCTGACATTTATTTCAGCAAGCCTGAACCAGTAAGTGGGTATTGGATAAATGTTAAGGCTGCTCCCAAGCGTCCTGATGCTTCTGACGCAGTAGCCAATTTTGGTGAGCAGTGGCGAGTGGACAGTGGGCCGGATATCAATACTCATATGGATGTGAATCATGCCTATGCCCTGGATATGTTTATAAGTCCAGTGCGTGGTAGTGCATCGGCCTCTGATATCCTTTTTGAATCCATCATTAGTTATATTGACGGTGGCTGTAGTGCCTAGATATCTGTGGTTGATCGTCGTGCCGTTATTTTTCGGGTGTGCAAAGGGTCATAATGCCCCTGTTGCAGATATTGATTATCTTGAGCTCGCTCGGGAGCAGGGTGCTGAACTTTATGAAGTGAGATTTTCGTCGAATATTGATTTCTTGAATATTTTCGAAAAAGGCAAGAAGCCCATAAGCAGTATGCTCCGTTGCTCGCTTGGGCTCGATGAAGTTTCAGTTGGTCGTGATGCTGATCAATATATAGCTGAGGGCTTGGTCTCAGTCGAGCAGCCGCTACGGGAGAACGAGGTTTTCATTTACTCCGCTGCATTGATGCTTGATGAGAACCTCAACGAGGGCCGTAGCAGTCGTATGCTGAGGGCCGACGAGTTGCGGCGCATTCTGCAGGGCAAGCAATCGGTGCCTTGCGTGTATACGGCGACAGCGTTTGGATTCAAGGCGTATCGCTCGGCAACTATGCGGATACCGGTATTGGATATTTTTCGGGAAGTGGGTATTCAGTGATCGCTAAGATGGCTGTCATGGCCAGACATCTATTGCTGGCCGTGGTGCCATTCTTTCTGGGCTGCGCCAAAGATCATCACATTCCACCCGCCGAGCTGGGTTATCTCGGGCTTTCCAGACAGAGCACCAATCTCTATCAGGTCAGCTTTACCGCTGATGCCGATCTTCTGAATATTTTCAAACCCGAAGACTCACCCGTGGGCGGCCTGTTGCGTTGTTCGCTCGTCGGCGATGATATGCCTAATGAGCATAGTTCTGAGCGGTATGTAGCGAAAGGACTGGTTTCCTCCCTTGCGGCTGGGCCGACTATCTCCACCTTCCTCTTTCACTCGTCGATCATGTTCGTCGAGAACCTTAATGGAGGTGCTGTGGAGAGGGGCGTTTGGCATGGATGCCAAACGAGGAGCGATGGGCCAGGGATGGCCCTTCGCGACGACCCTCGGAACAGCGCCGGAGCGAGGGGAGTTTCGCGCAGCGAAACCCGGATGCCGGGCGCGCTTTCTCTTTGGTTACTTTCTCTTTCGCGCGAGCAAAGAGAAAGTGACTCGCCGTAAGGGCGAAACCAGTAGAGGAGGGTGACGGAGAAAATAAATCTGTCCCCCTTTTCGTCCTAGTTCCTTTATTAGCCTTCGAGGCCAATTAGCTTTCTGTTTTTTATTATTCTTTTTCCGGAAAGCTTTTGAAGCCCATTCTCCATTAAGGTGATGAAGTCTCGGGCGTCTGAGAAGTAATTTTTATACGCAAATTTTACTTCTTCGCTTGAATCTGCTCGAACCAGAACGATGTCATATTCGGGGAAGGATTTTTCTAGTTCAAATAGCTCTCTGAGAGCTTCTGTTGCGTCTCGATATGTCTTGACTTGGAGGTTGCCGGTTTTTGAGAATAGCAAGATTGTATTGCGATTGCTTTTTACATCTTTGTCTGCGGCATTGAGCCCTCGAAGCATATTCATTAGGGCAAGGCTCTTGTCTAGCTCAACGAATTTGTTAACGAGGTCATGATCGGTAAGTTCAGGTAGAGGCCCTTTTCTGTTTTCGTGTGCTCTTGCCAGGATCTCGCTTGCTAATGCCATTGCGCGTTGATATCGATCATCGCCCTCTTGGAACTTAGGCTGGCTTTCTGTAATGAAGCCGATTACTTCGACGGCAGTTGCCCATGCGTGCTGAATGTGAGTCCTATACTGGATTTCAACATATAGCCCGCGTAAATGGTTTCCTGCATTGGAATTTACATCGTACTCATAGACGTCATGAATTCCCCTGTAGCCAGTCTGCTTAGGGCTTTTTATGTAGTCGTATTTGTCTGTTTCGTTTCTGCGCTTGTGTTTGAAACGTGCGCTGTGGAAGAGTTTTCGAAATTCGTAGAGTTCCTCGCAGGAGGGAAAGATCAGGCGGCAGCCTGCAATATCGTCCATGCGGGATAGCTCCATCCTGGGGAGTCTGAGTAACTTTCCAAAAATTGTATTTCGACGTTTGTGTCGTTGTGCTACTGCTATTTTAGTTCCGCGAGTGCGGTTTCTTAGGATGGCTTGGAAGGTATTTAGGACCGGGCGATGCGCGGCACGCCATGTCTCAATGGTTAAGAGGTCTTCAATATTTGCCTCGCCACTGCGAACTCGTGCTCCAGCTCTGTTTACGCGGGATTTTGAGCCGCCTGGGTACGTGGAATTTTCCTCTGCCATGTTATTCTCCATTCGAAGCCATACTACTGAAAATAAGAGGGCGACCTTCTAAGTCGCCCAAGATATTTCTTTCGTTATCGGAATCAATCCCAGCTCAACGCCCCACCAGTCTGATACTCGATCACACGGGTCTCGAAGAAGTTCTTCTCCTTCTTCAGGTCCATGATCTCGCTCATCCACGGGAAGGGGTTGGTGGTGCCCGGGTACTCTTCCTTCAGGCCGATCTGGGTCAGGCGGCGGTTGGCGATGAACTTGAGGTAGTCCTCCATCATCGCGGCGTTCATGCCCAGTACGCCGCGCGGCATGGTGTCACGCGCGTATTCGATCTCGAGCTGGGTGCCCTGCAGGATCATCTGGGTCGCTTCGTCCTTCATCTGGGCATCCCACAGGTGCGGGTTCTCGATCTTGATCTGGTTGATCACGTCGATGCCGAAGTTCAGGTGCATGGATTCGTCGCGCAGGATGTATTGGAACTGCTCGGCGACGCCGGTCATCTTGTTGCGGCGGCCCATGGAGAGGATCTGGGTGAAGCCGCAGTAGAAGAAGATGCCTTCCAACACGCAGTAGTAGGCGATCAGGTTGCGCAGCAGTTCCTTGTCGGTCTCGACGGTGCCGGTGTTGAACTGCGGGTCGGAGATGGCGCGGGTGTATTTCAGGCCCCAGCTGGCCTTCTTCGCCACGCTCGGGATCTCGTGGTACATGTTGAAGATCTCGCCTTCGTCCATGCCCAGCGATTCGATGCAGTACTGGTAGGCGTGGGTGTGGATCGCCTCTTCGAAGGCCTGGCGCAGGATGTACTGGCGGCACTCGGGGTTGGTGATCAGGCGGTACACGGCCAGGGCCAGGTTGTTGGCCACCAGGGAGTCGGCGGTGGAGAAGAAGCCGAGGTTGCGCATGACGATGCGGCGCTCGTCCTCGGTGAGGCCGTCGGCGCTCTTCCACAGGGCGATGTCGGCGTTCATGTTCACTTCCTGCGGCATCCAGTGGTTGGCGCAACCATCCAGATACTTCTGCCAGGCCCAGTCGTACTTGAAGGGTACGAGCTGGTTGAGGTCGGCGCGGGCGTTGATCATGCGCTTCTGGTCGACCTGTACGCGGGCGGCGGAGCCTTCCAGTTCGTCCAGGCCTTCCTGGATGTCGAGCTGGTCCAGCGCGGCCTTGGCGCGGGCGACCGCGGCGCTGTCGTCGGCGGCGACGGCGCGGGCTTCGTGGGCGGCGGCGTCGCCGGCCTGGTCGAGCTTGTCGAGGCTCATGTCCGCGACCTGCGCGGTGGTCTTGCTGACGGCGGCTGCTTCGGCGCCGTCTTCCTTGTCGAATTCATCCCAGCTCAGCATGGCTTGGCTCCTGCGTGAGGGCCGGCTAACGAGCCGGCCTGTATGGATATACAGATTTTCTGATTATGTTCCGTTGCGAACTGCGCGCAAGGTGAAACGGGTACCGCTGGTCCGGGCGGCGGCGGGTGGCCTGCCGGCTCGGGCCGGTGCCTCGTCGATAACGGCGAGGGCAGGTAATTGGTTGGGGAGGGCAATGTTGCTCGCTGCCCTTGCAGGAGATCTGCGAAAGGCTTCCCCTCACCCTAGCCCTCTCCCCGGAGGGGAGAGGGGATTGACCGTGTGTTGCTTTAGAACTGCGCTTGGCTCTTTGGCTTTTGCCTTAGCTCTTAGCTCGACGGTCGAGCGCGTAGCTGAGCGAGTGAGCGCTAGGCGCCTGGTCGGTCGGAACCCCTGAGCGTACGCATGTACGTGATGGGGTCCGACCTGCCGGGCAACGACGCGCGCGCCGCTCAGATGCGTGCGCTTACTGGCACGCTTCGCAGTCCGGCTCGTCGATGGCGCACGCCTTGGGTACCGGAGCCGGCGCCGGGGCGGCTTGCTCCGGGGCCTTGGCCGGGGCGGCGGACAGGCCGCTGTCGCCACCACTGGACACCGCGTTGAGCTTGCCGGTGTTGATGGTGGACTTCTCGGTGCTGGTGGCGGCCAGGGCACGGAGGTAGTAGGTGGTCTTCAGGCCACGGTACCAGGCCATGCGGTAGGTCACGTCCAGCTTCTTGCCGCTGGCGCCGGCGATGTACAGGTTCAGCGACTGGGCCTGGTCGATCCACTTCTGGCGGCGGCTGGCGGCGTCGACGATCCACTTGGTCTCCACCTCGAAGGCGGTGGCGTACAGGTCTTTCAGATCCTGCGGGATGCGCTCGATTTGCTGCACGGAGCCGTCGTAGTACTTCAGGTCGTTGACCATGACCGGGTCCCACAGGCCGCGGTTCTTCAGGTCGCGCACCAGGTAGGGGTTGATCACGGTGAACTCGCCGGAGAGGTTCGACTTCACGTAGAGGTTCTGGTAGGTCGGCTCGATCGACTGCGACACGCCGGTGATGTTGGCGATGGTGGCGGTCGGCGCGATGGCCATGATGTTGGAGTTGCGGATGCCTTTCTGCACGCGCTCGCGCAGCGGCGCCCAGTCCAGGCTTTCGGACAGGTCGACGTCGATGTACTTCTGCCCGCGCTGCTCGATCAGGATCTGCTGCGAGTCCAGCGGCAGGATGCCCTTGCTCCACAGCGAACCGTCGAAGGTGCTGTAGCTGCCGCGCTCGTCGGCCAGGTCGCAGGAGGCGGCGATGGCGAAGTAGCTGACCGCTTCCATGGACTTGTCGGCGAACTCCACCGCGGCATCCGAGCCATAGGGGATGTGCTGCAGGTACAGCGCATCCTGGAAGCCCATGATGCCCAGGCCGACCGGACGGTGCTTGAGGTTGGAGTTCTTCGCCTGCGGCACGCTGTAGTAGTTGATGTCGATGACGTTATCGAGCATGCGCACGGCAGTCTTGACGGTCTTCTCCAGCTTGGCGGTGTCCAGCTTGCCGTCGACGATGTGGTTGACCAGGTTGACCGAACCCAGGTTGCACACGGCGATCTCGTCGGCGTTGGTGTTCAGGGTGATCTCGGTGCACAGGTTGGAGCTGTGCACGACGCCGACGTGCTGCTGCGGGCTGCGCAGGTTGCACGGGTCCTTGAAGGTCAGCCAGGGGTGGCCGGTCTCGAACAGCATCGAGAGCATCTTGCGCCACAGGTCCTTGGCGGCGATGGTCTTGTACAGCTTGATCTTGCCGTACTCGATCAGGGCCTCGTAGTACTCGTAGCGCTCCTCGAAGGCCTTGCCGGTCAGGTCGTGCAGGTCCGGCACTTCGCTCGGGCTGAACAGGGTCCACTTGCCGTCTTCGAACACGCGCTTCATGAACAGGTCCGGAATCCAGTTCGCGGTGTTCATGTCGTGGGTGCGGCGACGGTCGTCACCGGTGTTCTTGCGCAGCTCGAGGAATTCCTCGATGTCCATGTGCCAGGTTTCCAGGTAGGCGCAGACCGCGCCCTTGCGCTTGCCGCCCTGGTTGACCGCCACGGCGGTGTCGTTGACCACCTTGAGGAAGGGCACGACGCCCTGGCTCTTGCCGTTGGTGCCCTTGATGTAGGAGCCCAGCGCGCGCACCGGGGTCCAGTCGTTGCCCAGGCCGCCGGCGAATTTGCTCAGCATGGCGTTGTCGTGGATGGCGCTGTAGATGCCCGACAGGTCGTCCGGCACGGTGGTCAGATAGCAGCTGGAGAGTTGCGGACGCAGAGTGCCGGCGTTGAACAGGGTCGGTGTGGACGCCATGTAGTCGAACGAGGACAGCAGGTTGTAGAACTCGATGGCGCGTTCTTCTTTTTGCGGTTCTTCAATCGCGAGCCCCATCGCCACGCGCATAAAGAAGATCTGCGGCAGTTCGAAACGCACGCCGTCCTTGTGGATGAAGTAGCGGTCGTACAGGGTCTGCAGGCCCAGGTAGGTGAACTGCTGGTCGCGCTCGTGGTTGATCGCGGCGCCCAGCTTGGCCAGGTCGTAGTCCTTGAGCTTGGGATCGATCAGCTCGAATTCCACGCCCTTTTCCACGTAGGCGGGCAGCGCCTTGGCGTACAGCTCGGCCATCTCGTGGTGGGTGGCGCTGCTGGCCACGCCGAGGAAGCCCAGGCCTTCGGCGCGGATGTTGTCCATCAGCAGGCGGGCGGTGACGTAGCTGTAGTTCGGCTCGCGCTCGACCAGGGTGCGGGCGGTCATCACCAGGGCGGTGTTGACGTCCTTCTCGGCGACGCCGTCGTAGAGGTTCTTCAGGGTTTCACGCTCGATCAGCGCGCCGTCGACCTCGGCCAGGCCTTCGCATGCCTCGCGGATGATGGTCTGCAGGCGGCCCATGTCCAGCGGCTGCAGCTCGCCGCCTGCAGCGGTGATGCGGATGCTCGGGTGCGGCTGGGCGATTTCGCTGGCGCCGGCCTTGCGCTTGGCGGCCTGGGCTTCGCGGTAGATCACGTAGTCGCGGGCGACCTTCTGCTCGCCAGCGCGCATCAGGGCCAGTTCGACCTGGTCCTGGATCTCTTCGATATGGATGGTGCCGCCGGACGGCATGCGGCGCTTGAAGGTGGCGGTGACCTGCTCGGTCAGGCGCGCGACGGTGTCATGGATACGCGACGAGGCGGCGGCGGTGCCGCCTTCCACTGCGAGGAACGCCTTGGTGATGGCCACGGTGATCTTGTCGTCGGTGTAGGGGACGACGGTGCCGTTGCGCTTGATCACGCGCAGCTGGCCGGGTGCGGTGGCGGCCAGATCCTGGCTGGAATCGGCGCCCTGCGGCACGCTGGCCGGCGAGTTCTCGCGAGAGGTGTCGGTATGCATGGAGATCTCCGTGTTCTGTAATTCGTTTAGTTGGACGCCTCAGGCATTGGATGCCTGTGCCATGTCCACCGTTCATTCCATTCAACAACTGTCCCGCACTCGGCACGGCCGGGTACGGGTGACTGGCGAAGCGGGCAGGTGGCATGACTGGAAATGCCGTCCTGGCGCGAAATCCGGCGGAGCAGTGAGACACTCCGCCTACTAGATATAGTGGTCGGCTCGCGGCGTTGGCCGCGCCCTGACCGCTGCCCGGAGACGCTCGAATGCGGCTCCGTGGCTGCGCGCCCGGCAACGCCTGGCACGCGTAAAAACAGCTGGTCGACACACCGGGACAAGCCTGGGAAGGGGGCTTGCGCGAGTCGTTCTTCTTGTGTTCGGTGGCCCGTCTTAACCCAATATCTGGTGGGTGCTGAGCGATGGGGATACAAGATAGTGCGCTGTTTGCGGCATTGCAAGGAGGTTGGCCGAGAACATCCTGTGGATAACTTGTGGGTGTTTTGTGGGTGAATCGCGCGGCGCTGGGGCAAGCCCCCATGGCGCCTGGCTCCGACCGTTCGTCGTGGCTGAACGGGGTTTCGCGGTACTGCCGAAGGTGTCGCAGCTTACCACTAGATGTAGATGCTGGTGGATACTTGCCGCTGCACTCCATGGCCTCGTAGGGTGCGCCGTGCGCACCAGCTTTTTCGACGCTCCAAGCGGCCCTTCTGACCCGATCATCATGGGCGCCGGTGCGCGCGGCCTAGGCGGCCCCGCGACACCCCACGCGCGTTCGCCTCAGGCACGTCGCTGTCTCGCGGTATCGGCGCCAGGCTCTTACAATGCCCGGGTTTTCCGGTCGCGGCAGTCGAGAGAGGGTGAGGGCGTGGAACAAGAAGCGTGGCAGATCCTGATTGTCGAGGACGACCAGCGCCTGGCGCAGTTGACCCGCGAGTACCTGGAGGGCAACGGCCTGCGCGTGGCCGTCGAGGCCGACGGCGCCAGGGCGGCGGCGCGGATTCTCGCCGAGCAGCCGGACCTGGTGATCCTCGACCTGATGCTGCCCGGAGAGGACGGCCTGAGCATCTGCCGCAAGGTACGCGCCGGCTACCCGGGGCCGATCCTCATGCTGACCGCGCGCACCGACGACATGGATCAGGTACTGGGCCTGGAGATGGGCGCCGACGATTACGTGTGCAAGCCGGTGCGCCCGCGCGTGCTGCTGGCGCGCATCCGCGCCCTGTTGCGGCGCCGCGAAGGCATCGAGAGCGAGCGCGACGAGGGTGAGCCGCGGCGCCTGCAATTCGGCCCGCTGGCCATCGACAACGCCATGCGCGAGGCCTGGCTGGGCGAGCAGGGCATCGAGCTGACCAGCGCCGAGTTCGACCTGCTCTGGCTGCTGGCGGTCAACGCCGGGCGCATCCTCTCGCGCGAGGAGATCTTCAATGCCCTGCGCGGCATCGAGTACGACGGCCAGGACCGCTCCATCGACGTGCGCATCTCGCGTATCCGGCCGAAGATCGGCGACGACCCGATGCACCCGCGGCTGATCAAGACGGTGCGCAGCAAGGGCTACCTGTTCGTTGCCGAAGCGGCGCAGGCGCGCACGTGAACTCCATCTTCCTGCGCATCTACGGCGGCATGCTGGCCGCCCTGGTGCTGGTGGCGCTGCTCGGCGTCGGCGCCCTGCACCTGGTCAACGAGGTGCGCGGGGACCAGTACCGCGAGGGCCTGGCACGCGGCACCTTCCGGCTGATGGCCGACAACCTGGCGCCGATGAACACGGTGGAGCGCAAGCGCGCCCTGGCGGTGTGGTCGCGCCTGCTCGGCATCCCGCTCAAGCTGCAGCGCCTGGAGCAGGCGGGGCTCGACAGCGGCGCGCGCAACCGCCTGCAGCGCGGGCAGATCCTGGTGCAGCAGACCGGGCCGCATGCGGCCAGGGTTTACGGTCTGCTCAGCGAGGACGAGGCGCTGCTTTTGACCGGCGAGATCCAGCAGATCAGCGAGCAGCTGGCGCGCGCCACCAACTACCTGCTGATCGACGAGCTGGTCCGCCATCCGGTGGACGAGCAGCCCAGGCGCCTGGCCGAGCTGAAGGCGGCCAAGCAGTTCGGTTTCGACCTGCGCCTGGTGCGCCTGCGGGACGCCGGCCTCGACCTCGACCAGCGCCGCCGTATCGACGAGGGCGACACGGTGATGGCCCTCGGCAAGGGCGGCGATTCCATCCACGTGTTCTCCGGCATAGTCGACACGCCCTGGGTGCTGGAGATCGGCCCGCTGTACCAGATGAACCCCTACCCGCCGCAGCTGCTGGTGCTGATCGGCGCCCTCGGCCTGAGCCTGATCGGCCTGATCGTCTACCTCCTGGTGCGCTCGCTGGAGCAGCGCCTGCGCGGCCTGGAGGCCGCCGCCACGCGCATCGCCAGCGGCCGCCTGGATGCCCGCGTGCCGGCCCGCGGCGCCGACTCGGTGGGGCGCCTGGCCAGCAGCTTCAACGCCATGGCCGAGCACCTGCAGGGCTCGCTGAACACCCAGCGCGAGCTGGTGCGCGCGGTGTCCCACGAGCTGCGCACGCCGGTGGCGCGGCTGCGCTTCGGCCTGGAGATGATCGCCGATGCGCCGGACGAGACGGCGCGGCGCAAGTACATGGACGGCATGGACAGCGATATCCAGGACCTCGACAAGCTGGTCGACGAGATGCTCACCTACGCGCGCCTGGAGCAGGGCTCGCCGGCGCTGAGTTTCCAGCGGGTCGAGCTGCAGGCGTTGATCGACCAGGTGATCGAGGAGCTGGCGCCGCTGCGCGGCGGCGTGCGGGTCGAGCGCGGGGCGACCCTCAGCGTGGCGGAAGACGGCGCCTGCTGGGTCGAAGCCGAGCCGCGCTACCTGCACCGGGCGCTGCAGAACCTGGTGAGCAACGCCATGCGCTATGCCGAAGCCAGGGTGCTGATCAGCTGTCAGGTGGGCCACAGGCGCTGTCGCATCGATGTCGAGGACGACGGCCCTGGCGTGCCGGAGGAGGCCTGGGAGCGCCTGTTCAGCCCCTTCCTGCGCCTGGACGACAGCCGTACCCGCGCCTCCGGCGGCCACGGCCTGGGCCTGTCCATCGTGCGCAGGATCATCTACTGGCATGGCGGCCGCGCGCAGATCGGCCGCAGCGAGGGCCTCGGCGGTGCGCGCTTCAGCTTGGTGTGGCCACGGCGTCAGGGGGAGTAGGGCGCGAGGTAGTGTCGGGCTTGGTGCGCACCCTACGGATTGGCGCATCCTTACGCCGGGGCTGCCACCGCCACCAGGCTCAATACCTTGTCGTCGAACAGAGCGAACTGGCCGTCCAGCTCGGCGCCGGCGCGCCAGTCCGGGCTGAGCTCGAGCAGCAGGCGCAGGCGCGCGCCGCCCTGATCCGCGCCGAGCAGCTCGGCATCCTGGAAATAGAAGCGGGTCAGGGTCAGCGGGTAGAGCGCCTTGAACAGGCTTTCCTTGAGCGAGAAGGTCAGGCCGATGCGCCGGGCACGCGCGGCGTCGTCCAGGCCGTCGAGGCGTTCCAGCTCCGCAGGGGTGAGGATCTCGCCCTGCAGGCGCAGGGCGCGCTCGATGGGCAGTTGCTGCTCCACGTCCAGGCCTATGCCGCGCCACTGCCGGGCATGACCGACCAGCGCCGCGGCCCAGCCGTCGCCGTGGGTGATGGAGCCGGCCACGCCGCCCGGCCATTGCGGCGCGCGATCGCTGCCGACGGCCGGCACGCAGGCGATGCCGGTCAGGCGCCGCAGCGCCTCGCGGGCGCACAGGCGGCCGGCCAGGTATTCGCTCTGGCGCTTGGCCACGCCGCGCACCGGGGCGATATCGCAGCGGGCGAAGTCGTCCGTGGCCAGGCGCGCCGGGTCGAAACGGGTGCTGATCAGCCGTGTGCCGGGCAGCGGGCGGGGCAGCGGGTCGTGGTCGTCGAGGGGGCTGCAGCAGGCGGGGTGGTAGGTGTTCATGGGCGCGATTGTGCCGCGGCGCGGACCGCCCAGTCATCCGCCGTTTACATTTCTTTGCAGGCAGGTAACAAAGCTAAACGGACGCTGCCCGGGGCTTTTGTCAGACTGGCCACGCATTCCCCAGGGAATGCAGGTGAGGTTGTAGTCAGTGCCTGGCACTGGCGTTTTCTCCGATTTCGAGAACGGTAGCCCGATCGGGCTGCCGTTTTTTTTGTTGCCTGCCATCCATGGCGGCAACCCTCCGGGCCGTCGCAGGCGACGTCAGAAACCTCTCCCGGATGTTTTTTTGCGCCGCGCAGGGTGGATCACGCTTCACCGATCCACCGCTCTGGTGGATGTAAAAAGCGACATCCACCCTACGGCCTGCCGTTTTTGGCGCCGCGCAGGGTGCGCCGTGCGCACCGGTAACCCTAGTGTGATCATGGTGCGCACAGCGCACCCTACGACCTGGTTGTCGCCATCGCATCTGCCCTGTGGCTTTCGCTGGGGCAATTGCAGTCAAATGCCTGTGCGGGCAAACCCGACCCCGCGAGGACCATGGACGATGACCCAACAATCGCAATTCGCCCTGCTCGGCAAGCAGCGCTTCCTGCCGTTTTTCGTGACGCAATTGCTCGGCGCCTTCAACGACAACATCTTCAAGCAGTCGCTGATTCTCGCCATCCTGTTCAAGCTCAGCACCGGCGCCGACCGCGACCTGCTGGTCAACCTCTGCGCGCTGCTGTTCATCCTGCCGTTCTTTTTATTCTCCGCCCTCGGCGGGCAGTTCGGCGAGAAGTTCGCCAAGGACGCGCTGATCCGCAAGATCAAGCTGGCCGAGGTGTTCATCATGCTCGCCGGCGCCGCCGGGGTGCTGCTCGACAGCCTGCCGCTGATGCTCGCCGTGCTGTTCGCCATGGGTACCCAGTCGGCGCTGTTCGGTCCGGTGAAGTATTCGATCCTGCCGCAGCACCTCAAGGAGGAGGAGCTGGTGGGCGGCAACGCCCTGGTGGAAATGGGCACCTTCCTGGCCATTCTCGCCGGCACCATCGGCGCCGGAATCATGATGGCCAGCAGTGGCTACGCCCAGCTGGTGGCAGGTTCGGTAGTGAGCGTGGCGCTGCTCGGCTACCTGGCCAGCCACGGCATCCCGCGCGCGGCGGCGGCGATGCCCACTCTGGCGCTGGACTGGAACATCCTGCGCCAGTCCTGGGCGATCATGAAGCTCGGCCTCGGCCAGCGCCCGGCGGTGTCGCGCTCGCTGGTGGGCAACTCCTGGTTCTGGTTCCTCGGCGCCATCTACCTGACGCAGATTCCGGCCTACGCCAAGGAGTGGCTGTATGGCGACGAG
Source organism: Pseudomonas sp. SP16.1 (assembly GCF_052682975.1). Taxonomy (NCBI): domain Bacteria; kingdom Pseudomonadati; phylum Pseudomonadota; class Gammaproteobacteria; order Pseudomonadales; family Pseudomonadaceae; genus Pseudomonas; species Pseudomonas sp. SP16.1. The sequence continues at coordinate 3,165,523 of NZ_JBQYFZ010000001.1, read as the reverse complement.
AGCGTGGTAACCCTGATCCTCACCGTGTTCTCCCTCGGTATCGGCCTGGGTTCGATGCTCTGCGAGCGCATGAGCGGGCACAAGGTGGAGATCGGCCTGGTGCCGTTCGGCTCCATCGGCCTGACCCTGTTCGGCATGCTGCTGTGGTGGTTCTCCGGCGGCTTCCCGCAAGGGGCGGTGGCGCACGACTGGCAGGCGCTGCTCGGCTTTGGCCAGGCCTGGTGGATTCTCGGCTGCATCCTCGGCATCGGCCTGTTCGGCGGCTTCTATATCGTGCCGCTGTACGCGCTGATCCAGTCGCGCACCGTCGAACACGAGCGGGCGCGGGTGATCGCCGCCAACAATATCCTCAACGCGCTGTTCATGGTCGCCTCGGCCATAGTCGCGATCCTCTTTCTCAGCGTCGCCGGGCTGTCGATCCCGCAGCTGTTCCTGGCGATCTCGCTGATGAACGTCGCGGTCAACAGCTACATCTTCAAGATCGTCCCCGAGTTCAGCATGCGCTTTCTCATCTGGCTGCTGGGGCACTCGATGTACCGGGTGCGCCACGAGGGGCTCGAGGCCATTCCCGACGAGGGCGCGGCGGTGCTGGTGTGCAACCACGTGTCCTTCGTCGATGCGCTGCTGATCGGCGGCGCGGTGCGGCGGCCGGTGCGTTTCGTCATGTACTACAAGATCTACGACCTGCCGGTGCTCAACTTCATCTTCCGCACCGCCGGCACCGTGCCGATCGCCGGGCGCAACGAGGACCTGCTGATCTACGACGCGGCGTTCAAGAAGATCGCCGAGTACCTGCGCAACGGCGAGCTGGTGTGCATCTTCCCCGAGGGCAAGCTGACCGGCGACGGCGAGATCAATGAGTTCAAGGCCGGTATCGAACGCATCATCGAGGAGAACCCGGTGCCGGTGATTCCCATGGCGCTGCGCGGCCTGTGGGGCAGCTTCTTCAGCCGCGATCCGCACAAGGGGCTGTTCAAGCGCTTCTGGTCGCGGGTCGGGCTGGTGGCCGGTGCGCCGCTGGCGCCAGAGCTGGCGCGGCGCGAGGCGCTGCAGGCGCAGGTGGCCGAGCTGCGCGGCGATTGGCGGTGATAGTGGTGCGCACGGCCTAGCTAGCTCTTGTCGGCCGTCGCTGGTGGGCTGAAGCGGATCACCGCCCGGCCCACCCTACAGACTGCAGCCCACCCTGGGAGACGGGGGCTGTCTGAGAACGGCGCGGGTCAGCCCAGCCCGTAGGGTGCGCTGTGCGCACCAGCCTTATCAGTGGCTCAACTTGAGCCCGATCAGCCCGCAGAGAATCAGCGCCACGCTGGCCAGGCGCAGCAGCGCCATCGACTCGCCGAACAGGATGATGCCGGCGATCACCGTGCCCAGCGCGCCGACCCCGGTCCAGATGGCATAGGCGGTGCCCAGCGGCAGTTCCTTCATGGCCAGGCCGAGCAGGCCGAGGCTGACCAGCATGGCGCAGACGGTGAGCAGGGTGGGCAACGGGCGGGTGAAGCCGTCGGTGTATTTCAGGCCGACGGCCCAGCCGACCTCGAACAGGCCGGCGAGCAGCAGAATTATCCAGGACATGGCGACCTCCAGTGGCTACCGAAGGGGCCGTCCCCGGGTGGGTCATCGCCCGCTGGGCGATGCGGAGGTCGTCCTCGCGTCGTGCGCTATTCTGCACATCTTCGAGCCCGGGGCAAGCCGGCCCGGATCGATGGAAGCTTTTGATTCGGCTTGAGCTTTTGTCTGAATCCTGACTCAACAGACGATAGTGCATGGCCGGCAGCGCGGCATGCGGCGCTGCGCCGGAACGGGCGCTCCTGCGGCGAGCGCGGATCTGACCCGAGCCACGGCTTATGTAACCATCTCGTGACCTTTATCCATCCCTTCGTTACCCGCCGCGGCGCAGACCGTGGTTAGACTCGATTCCAGTGCAAGCACCACGACTTGCCCGCGAATAACAACAACAAGGTGCCTTATCCCATGAAAGCGATCTCTCGCCTGACCTGTGCCATCTCCCTCGCTGCCCTGTTGCCCCTGTCCGCCTCCGCCGGCGAAGTCGAAGTGCTGCACTGGTGGACCTCCGGTGGCGAAAAGCGCGCCGCCGATACCCTGCAGAAACTGGTCGAAGCCCAGGGCCACAGCTGGAAGGACTTCGCCGTCGCCGGTGGCGGTGGCGAAGCGGCCATGACCGTGCTGAAGACCCGCGCCGTGTCCGGCAACCCGCCCGCCGCCGCGCAGATCAAGGGCCCGGATATCCAGGAGTGGGGCGAGCTGGGCCTGCTCGCCGATCTCAACGGCGTCGCCGCCGAGCAGAACTGGGACGGCCTGCTGCCGCCGCAGGTGGTGGAGGTGATGAAGTACCAGGGCGACTACGTGGCGGTGCCGGTCAACGTGCACCGGGTCAACTGGCTGTGGATCAACCCGCAAGTGTTCGCCAAGGCCGGCGCCACGCCGCCGACCACCCTCGACGAATTCTTCGCTGCCGCCGACAAGCTCAAGGCCGCCGGCTTCATCGCCATCGCCCATGGCGGCCAGCCCTGGCAGGACGGCACCGTGTTCGAGGACCTGGCGTTCAGCATTCTCGGCGCCGAGGGCTTTCGCAAGGCCTTCGTCGAGCAGGACCGCGCCACCCTGACCGGGGCCAAGATGGTCGAGGTGTTCGCCGCCCTGCAGAAGCTGCGCGGCTATATCGACGCCGACGCCGCCGGGCGCGACTGGAATAGCGCCACCGGCCTGGTGATCGACGGCAAGGCCGGCATGCAGATCATGGGCGACTGGGCCAAGAGCGAATGGACCGCCGCCGGCAAGGTCGCCGGCAAGGACTACCAGTGCCTGGCCTTCCCCGGCACCCAGGGCAGCTTCGCCTTCAACATCGACTCGCTGGCGATGTTCAAGCTGAGCGACGCCGACAACCGCAAGGCCCAGGAAGACCTGGCGCGCACGGTGATGGGCACCGAGTTCCAGGAGTTCTTCAACCAGAACAAGGGCTCGATCCCGGTGCGCATGGATCAGGACATGAGCAGCTTCGACGCCTGCGCGCAGAAATCCATGGCCGACTTCAAGGAGGCCGCCGCCGGCGGTGGTCTGCAGCCGAGCCTGGCCCACGGCATGGCCGCCTCCAGCTACGTGCAGGGCGCGGTGTTCGACGTGGTGACCAACTTCTTCAACGACCCCAAGGCCGACCCGCAGAAGGCTGCCCAGCAACTGGCGGCGGCGATTCAGGCGGTGCAGTGAGCACTCGGGCCGCCTAGGCGGCCCTTCCCCCAGGGCGGGTGTAACCCGCCGGTTTCAAGCCTGTGATCCCAGGCGCATGCCCGTAGGCCTGCGCCACGGGATCGGCCGCGCCGCGTTTCCCTCCTTCAGGGGCAATGGGGCCGGCCGTGCAACCCGCAACAACGGAGTGATCCATGAGTTCAAACGCAGTCTTCGCCAAAGCCTCACCGCTGGACGCCCTGCAACGCTGGCTGCCCAAGCTGGTGCTGGCGCCGAGCATGGTCATCGTGCTGGTGGGCTTCTACGGCTACATCGGCTGGACCTTCCTGCTGTCGTTCACCAACTCGCGCTTCATGCCCAGCTACAACTTCGTCGGGCTGCAGCAGTACGCGCGGCTGTGGGACAACGACCGCTGGTGGGTGGCGAGCCAGAACCTGCTGGCCTATGGCGGCCTGTTCATCGCCATCAGCCTGGTCATCGGCGTGCTGCTGGCGGTGCTGCTGGACCAGCGCATCCGCCGCGAAGGTTTTATCCGCACCATCTTCCTCTATCCCATGGCGCTGTCGATGATCGTCACCGGCACCGCCTGGAAGTGGCTGCTCAACCCCGGCCTGGGCCTGGACAAGCTGCTGCGTGACTGGGGCTGGGAGGGCTTTCGCTTCGACTGGCTGGTGGACCCGGAGCGCGTCGTCTACTGCCTGGTGATGGCCGCGGTGTGGCAGTCCTCGGGCTTCGTCATGGCGCTGTTTCTCGCCGGCTTGCGCAGCGTCGATCAGTCGATCATCCGCGCCGCCCAGGTCGACGGCGCCAGCCTGCCGAGCATCTACCTGCGCATCGTGCTGCCGAGCCTGGGCCCGGTGTTCTTCAGCGCGCTGATGATCCTCGCCCATATCGCCATCAAGAGCTTCGACCTGGTCGCCTCGATGACCGCCGGCGGCCCCGGCTACGCCTCCGACCTGCCGGCGATGTTCATGTACGCCCACACCTTCACCCGCGGCCAGATGGGCCTCGGCGCCGCCAGCGCGATGCTGATGCTCGGCGCGGTGCTGGCGATCCTGGTGCCCTACCTGTATTCCGAACTGCGAGGCAAACGCCATGACTGATTCCGTGCTCGATGCGCGCCTGGCGCCGCGCCCCGTACCCCGGGTGAGGGCCTTCAGCCTCAGCCGCTTGGCCATCCACGCCACCCTGATCCTGGCCTGCGCGGTGTACCTGGTGCCGCTGCTGGTGATGCTGCTGACCAGCTTCAAGACCCCCGACGACATCCGCAGCGGCAACCTGCTGTCGATCCCGGACGTGTTCACTGTCATCGGCTGGGTCAAGGCCTGGGACGGCGTCGGCGGCTACTTCTGGAACTCGGTGAAGATCACCATCCCGGCGGTGCTGATCTCCACCCTGCTCGGCGCGCTGAACGGCTACGTGCTGGCCATGTGGCGCTTTCGCGGCTCGCAGCTGTTCTTCGGCCTGCTGCTGTTCGGCTGCTTCCTGCCGTTCCAGGTGATCCTGCTGCCGGCCTCCTTCACCCTCGGCCAGCTCGGCCTGGCCAACACCACCGAAGGCCTGGTGCTGGTGCACGTGGTCTACGGCCTGGCCTTCACCACGCTGTTCTTCCGCAACTTCTACGTGAGCATTCCCGAGGCGCTGGTGCGCGCCGCGCGCCTCGACGGCGCGGGGTTCTTCACCATCTTCGCGCGCATCCTGCTGCCGATGTCGGTGCCGACCATCATGGTCTGCCTGATCTGGCAGTTCACCCAGATCTGGAACGACTTCCTGTTCGGTGTGGTGTTCGCCAGCGGCGACACCCAGCCGATCACCGTGGCGCTGAACAACCTGGTCAACACCAGCACCGGGGCCAAGGAATACAACGTCGACATGGCCGCGGCGATGATCGCCGGGCTGCCCACCCTGCTGGTCTACATCCTGGCCGGTAAATATTTCCTGCGCGGCCTGACGGCCGGCGCCGTCAAAGGTTGAGGTAATAACCATGGCTACCCTCGAACTGCGCAACGTCAACAAGTCCTACGGCAGCGGCCTGGCGGACACCCTGAAGAACATCGAACTGGCCATCGACTCCGGCGAGTTCCTGATCCTGGTCGGCCCCTCCGGCTGCGGCAAATCCACCCTGATGAACTGCATCGCCGGCCTGGAGGACATCAGCGGCGGGGCGATCCTGGTGGACGGCGCCGACATCAGCGGCATGAGCCCGAAGGATCGCGACATCGCCATGGTGTTCCAGTCCTACGCGCTGTACCCGACCATGACGGTGAAGGACAACATCGCTTTCGGCCTGAAGATGCGCAAGCTGCCGCCGGCCGAGATCGAGGCCGAGGTGGCGCGCGTGGCCAAGCTGCTGCAGATCGAGCATCTGCTGGGCCGCAAGCCCGGCCAGCTCTCCGGCGGCCAGCAGCAGCGCGTGGCCATGGGCCGGGCGCTGGCGCGGCGGCCGAAGATCTACCTGTTCGACGAACCGCTGTCGAACCTCGACGCCAAGCTGCGGGTGGAGATGCGCACCGAGATCAAGCTGATGCACCAGCGCCTGAAGACCACCACGGTGTACGTCACTCACGACCAGATCGAAGCCATGACCCTGGGCGACAAGGTGGCGGTGATGAAGGACGGCATCATCCAGCAGTTCGGCACCCCGCAGGAGATCTACAACGACCCGGCCAACCAGTTCGTCGCCAGTTTCATCGGTTCGCCGCCGATGAACTTCATCCCGCTGCGCCTGCAGCTGCGCGACGGCCAGTGTTTCGCCGTGCTTGAATCCGGGCAGGCGCGCTGCGAGCTGGCCCTGGGCGCGGCGGCGGAGCTGGAAGGGCGCGAGCTGATCCTCGGCGTGCGCCCCGAGCAGATCCAGCTGGCCGGCGCCGGCTCGACGCTGCCGAGCCTGCGCGCCGAGGTCGAGGTGGTCGAGCCGACCGGCCCGGACACCCTGGTATTCGTCAGCCTCAACCAGACCAAGGTGTGTTGCCGCCTGGCGCCGGACGCCGCGCCGCAGGCCGGCGCCAGCCTCGATCTGCAGTTCGATCCGGCCCGCGTGCTGCTGTTCGACGCCGGCAGCGGCGAGCGCCTGCGTCCGGGAAAGCGTCAGGCCGCTGAGGGCAAGGTGGCGCAGTTGAAGAGAGGTTGAGCCACGCCGCGGTATCGGCGCGCCTTATCCCGTAGGGTGCGCACCCAGGCAATGGAAAAAGCCGACGCTGCGGCGGCTATTCCGCAGCATCCGTAAAAAATAAAAACAATCAGGAGCAACGATGAAGACCACACAGCAAGCTGCCTTCCACTCGCTCGGCCTGGGCGGCCCCGCGACACCCTTTCTACTGGCCTTGGCATTGGCCGCGCCACAGGTGCAGGCCCTGGAGTTCAGCGGCTATATGCGCAGCGGCGCCGGCGGCTCGGAGAACGGCGGCACCCAGTCCTGCTTCCAGCTGCCCGGCGCGCAGTCCAAGTACCGCCTCGGCAACGAGTGCGAGCAGTACATCGAGCTGGACCTGCGCCAGGACCTGCTGACCCTCGACGACGGCTCGGTGCTGAGCGTCGAGGGCATGGCCCAGCTGTACAACCAGTACGGCCACACCCCGGAGTTCACCGGCGAGCATGGCTTCGCGCGGATGAACCAGATGTACGCCGAATGGAGCAAGGTGCCGGCGCTGAACGGCGGTTCGCTGTGGGCCGGACGCCGCTTCTACAAGCGTAACGACATCCATATCAGCGACTTCTACTACTGGAACCAGAGCGCCACCGGCGCCGGCATCGAGGACTTCGAGTACGGCGGGCTGAAGTACAGCTACGCCTTCTCGCGCAAGGACAGCTATTTTCAGGAGCCCTACATCAACCGCCACGACTTCAACGTCGGCGGCTTCAAGGTCAACCCGGGCGGCGAACTGGAGTTCGGCGTCAGCTATATCGACAAGCCCGACAGCACCGGCGCCAACAGCGGCTGGGCGGTCACCGCGCAGCACAAGCAGAGCGATTTCCTCGGCGGCACCAACACCTTCGCCCTGCAGTACGGCCGCGGCCCCGGCACCGGCCTGGGCTATACCGGCGACGTCACCCTGGATCGCGACAACAAGAGCTGGCGCCTGGTGGAGTTCTTCGACTGGCAGTCCACGCCGCGTCTCGGCGGCCAGGTGCAGTTCGTCTACCAGAAGGACACCCGGCCCGACGGCGACGACCAGGACTGGCTGTCGGTGGGCGGGCGCACCAGCTACGCCTTCACCGAGCAGTTCAAGCTGGTCGGTGAGCTGGGCCACGATCAGGTCGATGCCACCGACGGCACGCGCAAGCTGACCAAGTTCACCATCGCCCCCACCTGGTCGCCGGCCGGCCCCGGTTTCTGGGCGCGCCCGGAGTTTCGCCTGTACTACACCTACGCCAGCTGGAACCGCGCGGCGCAGCAGGCGGCCAGCCAGTTGGCGGCCGGCTCGGCGCTGTCCGACAGCGGCGCCTTCGACAATGCGCGCCACGGCTACAACTTCGGCGTGCAGGTGGAGCACTGGTGGTAAGCGCCTCGCGCCCCTTCGGCGCCGCCAGTGGCGGCGCCGAGCTGCACCCGCTGGCCGGGCTCTTTGCCGAGCCCGGTCTGGCGCGCCAGCGCTGGACGGTGCGCCAGGGGCGCGAGTTGCTGCTGCTCGAACACCGCCTGTTCCAGGCGGCGTTCAGCCGCCAGGGCGCGCAGTTGCTGCACTTTCAGCCGCGCGGCCAGCGGCCCTGGCTGTGGTGCGCCGGGCACTGGCCGCAGGGCGCGGCGATTCGCGGCGGGGTGCCGATCTGCTGGCCCTGGTTTGGTCGCCATCCCAGCGAGAGCGGCTGGCCGTCCCATGGCTGGGCGCGGTTGAGCGAGGACTGGCAGCTGCTGGCCTGCGACTGGGGCGAGCAGAGCGTGCAGCTGGCCTGGCAGCTCGAGCTGTGCGACTGGACGCTGCGCCTCGAGGCCGAGCTGGGCGAGACCCTGGCGCTGCGCCTGGTGACCCGTCATCAGGACAGCGAGCCGTGCCGGCTCAGCCACGCGCTGCATGCCTACTGGCGCATCAGCGACGTATCGCGGGTGGCGCTGCTAGGCCTCGACGGCGCCGCCGGCCATGACCTGCTGGCCCGCGCCGACTGCTGCCAGGAAGGCGAGCTGCGCATCGAGGACGGTTGCCACCGCATCTTCCGCCACACCGGCGTGCTGCAACTGCAGGACCTGCCCTGGCAGCGGCGCCTGGCCATCGACACCCGCGGCGGCGCCAACAGCGTGGTCTGGCATCCCGGCAGCCGGCCGCTGACCGAGGTCGGCTGGAACGAGAGCCTGGGGTTTCTCTGCGTCGAGGCCGCCAGCTGCGGGCCCGATAGTTTATGCCTGCGGCCAGGGGAGGAGGGCGAGTTGAGCCTGCGCGCGGGGTTGGCCCGTTAACCACCGTGGGCCCGGGTATCGGCGGTGCGCACGGCGCAGCCTGGGCTGCGCCGACCGCTATGCGCACCAGACATCCGTTTACCGGCGGAGCGCCGAAACCCTAGGGTGCGCTGCGCGCGCCAACTCTCCAGCGTGCCCTGAGTCGGCTCCTCATCCGCCGGACAACGGCTGGCGGTCAGGCTCTCCTTGATCTTGCGCAGGCGGAGTGCCGCCCAGCGCAGCGCCACCCGGCCGGTCCCACCGATAGCGGCAGATTATGCGTGGCGCGACACTGGTTCGCAGCAAGGCGTCTCGCGACGGAACCGCAACAGGCGCTCGCGCCGCTCCCCCTCTTCCTGAAAGATCGGATCGATAGCGCTCCTGGCCTATGGAGCCTGCGGTCCGCCGCTCGTGGGCTTCCCGCACCCGCGCAGTCTCGGCCATGACGGGGTCGCCGCCATTTCACGCTGTGCCGGTGCCGGCCCGCAAGCGCCTCGAGCTCGTGTGCGGTCATTGCCGGCGCGGTGACCCGCCGGGGGCGACCTTGGAGCATGTCCGAACAAATGTTGTTTTATTACTACATAATCCCTTGATCGCTCGAATTTTTAGGAGTATCAATAGCTGATATTTTTACTAAAACAACTTTTCTTCTTTGCGCACGGCAATTTCCGGGTTTCGATCCGGCGTGCGAGGTCGAGAGGTGTTCGCCATGCAGGGACTGTCGGGCGGTTGTGCCGGCTGTCGCGCGGGCGGGGCGTGGGTAGGCCGATGGCGGTCCCTGTCCTGTGCGGAAAACAGGTCTTTACGAGGGTTTGAACTGTGCAACGAAGAACAAAAATAGTGGCCACCCTGGGCCCGGCCACCGAGAGCCCCGAGGCGATCGAGGGGCTGGTGCTAGCCGGTGTCGACGTGGTGCGCCTGAACTTCTCCCACGGCAGCGCCGCCGAACACATCGCCCGGGCCCGCCTGGTGCGCGAGATGGCGCGCAAGCACGGGCGTTTCGTCGCCGTGCTGGGCGATCTGCAGGGGCCGAAGATCCGCATTGCGCGTTTCGCCCAGGGCCGGGTGCAGTTGCGCAAGGGCCAGGCCTTCGCCCTCGATGCCGCGCTGGACAAGCAGGCCGGTGACGAGCAAGCGGTGGGTATCGACTACGAGGAGCTGATCGGCGACAGCCGTCCCGGCGACATCCTGCTGCTCGACGACGGGCGCATCGAGCTCGAGGTCAAGCGTGTCGAGGCGACTCGGCTGCTCTGCGAGGTGCTGGTCGGCGGGGCGCTGTCGAACAACAAGGGCATCAACCGCAAGGGCGGCGGTCTGTCGGCGGCGGCGCTGACCGACAAGGACCGCGAGGACATCCTCACCGCCGCCGAGATGCAGGTCGACTACCTGGCGGTGTCCTTCCCGCGCGATGCCGCCGACATCCAGCTGGCGCGCCGCCTGTTGCGCGAGGCGGGCGGCGAGGCCGGACTGATCGCCAAGATCGAGCGGGCCGAGACGGTCAACGACCTGCAGGTGCTGGAGGCGATCATCGAGGCCTCCGACGGGGTGATGGTGGCGCGCGGCGACCTTGGTGTGGAGATCGGCGATGCCGAGCTGGTGGCGGTACAGAAGCTGATCATCGAGCGCGCCCGCAGCCTCAACCGGGTGGTGATCACCGCGACGCAGATGATGGAGTCGATGATCAGCCAGCCGCTGCCGACCCGTGCCGAGGTGTTCGACGTGGCCAACGCCGTGCTCGATGGCACCGATGCGGTGATGCTCTCGGCCGAGACCGCGGCCGGCGCCTACCCGATCGAGACGGTCGAGGCCATGTGCCGGGTCGTGGTCGGGGCGGAGAAGCACCCGCTGGCGCATCGCTCGCGCCATCGCATGGACGAGGTGTTCCACAAGATCGACGAGTCGATCGCCATGGCGGCGATGTACGCGGCCAACCACCTGCACGGGGTCAAGGCGATCATCTGCATGACCGAGAGCGGCGACACGCCGCGGCTGATGTCGCGGATCCGCTCGCACCTGCCGATCTACGCCTTCTCGCGCAACCCGCGCACCCAGAACCGGGTCGCCCTGTTCCGCGGGGTGCAGACCATCCCATTCGACAGCGACGGTTTTCCCTTGGCCGAGGTCAACGCCCGCGCGGTCGACGAGCTGCTGCGCCGCGGCGTGGTGGCCGCCGGCGATCACGTGCTGATCTCGCGCGGCGACCATGCCAATGCCCAGGGCGGCACCAATTGCCTGCGGGTGATCCGCGTCGGCGACAACGTTTGTTAGGAGGCCCCATGAATACCCCGATCCAGTCCGCTGGCCGCGTACCGGCCGGCGAATCCGACTGGCCGCGCGACTTCGATTTTCGCGAAGCCTATGCCGAGCAGCGCGAACTGCTCGCCGCTGCGCCCGTCGATCCAACCACTGCAGCTGTTTCCACCGAGAGCGAAGGCAATGACTGATACCCGTATCCAGCAAGTGACCGCCCGCGAGATCCTCGACTCGCGCGGCAACCCGACCGTCGAAGCCGTGGTGACCTTGGCCGGTGGCGCGGTCGGCGTCGCCAGCGTGCCGTCCGGCGCTTCCACCGGCAGCCGCGAGGCGCTGGAGCTGCGCGACGGTGGCGAGCGCTACCTGGGCAAGGGCGTGCAGCGCGCGGTGGCCAACGTCAAGGGGGCGATCCGCGAGCGCGTGCTCGGCCTGGATGCGCTGAACCAGCGCGAGCTGGACGCGGCGATGATCGCCCTGGACGGCAGCGAGAGCAAAAGCGTGCTGGGCGCCAATGCCATCCTCGCGGTGTCGCTGGCCAGTGCCAAGGCCGCCGCCGCGGCGCAGGACATGCCGCTGTACGAGCACCTGGCGGCGCTGTACGGCCAGCCGGAGCGGTTCAGCTTGCCGGTACCGATGATGAACATCATCAATGGCGGCGAACATGCCGACAACAACGTCGACATCCAGGAGTTCATGATCCAGCCGATTGGCGCCGGCTCCTTCGCCGAGGCGCTGCGCATGGGCGCGGAGGTCTTCCATGCGCTCAAGCAGGTGCTCGGCGAGCGCGGCCTGAGCACCGCGGTGGGTGACGAAGGCGGCTTCGCGCCCTCGCTGGCCAGCAACGAGGAGGCGCTGGTGGTCATCCAGCAGGCGGTGGTGCGCGCCGGCTACGAGCTGGGCAAGGACATCAGTCTGGCGCTGGACTGCGCCGCCTCCGAGTTCTACCGCGACGGTCGCTACGTGCTGTCCGGCGAGGGCAAGAGCTTCGATTCCGCCGGCTTCGCCGACTACCTGGCCGGGCTGTGCGAGCGTTACCCGATCGCCTCGATCGAGGACGGCATGGATGAGAGCGACTGGGACGGCTGGGCCTACCTGACCGAGAAACTGGGCAAGCGCGTGCAACTGGTCGGCGACGACCTGTTCGTCACCAACAGCCAGATTCTCAAGGAGGGCATCGCGCGCGGCATCGGCAACTCGATCCTGATCAAGTTCAACCAGATCGGCAGCCTCAGCGAGACCCTCGACGCCATCCGCATGGCCCAGGATGCCGGGTACACCGCGGTGATCTCGCACCGCTCCGGCGAGACCGAGGACACCACCATCGCCGACCTGGCGGTGGCCACCAGCGCCGGGCAGATCAAGACCGGTTCGCTGTGTCGCACCGACCGGGTCGGCAAGTACAACCAGCTGCTGCGCATCGAGCAGGCGCTGCAAGGCCGCGCCGCCTACCGCAGCGCTTCGATCTTCCCCCGGAGGAGCTGACGCCGTGAGCACCGCCAACCGTCTCGATCGCCTGTTCCCGACCCTGGACGAGATTCCCGAGCAGTACCGTCCCGGCGCGCCCATCGAGCAGCGCGACTACCTGGTCGATGGCCAACTGCGTACCTGGAACGGCCCGCTGGCGCCGGTGCGCAGCCCGGTATTCCTGGTCACCGCGCAGGGCGATGAGCAGGTGATCCTCGGCAGCACGCCGCTGCTCGATGCCGAGGCGGCGCTGGCCGCCCTGGACGCGGCGGTGCGCGCCTACGCCAACGGCCAGGGCGCCTGGCCAACCCTGCGCGTGGCCGAGCGCATCCGCCATGTCGAGGCGTTCCTCGCGCGCATGCGCGAGCAGCGCGAGGCGGTGGTCAAGCTGCTGATGTGGGAGATCGGCAAGAACCTCAAGGACTCGCAGAAGGAGTTCGACCGCACCTGCGACTACATAGTCGACACCATCGAGGCGCTCAAGGAACTGGACCGGCGCTCCAGCCGCTTCGAGCTGGAGCAGGACACGCTCGGCCAGATCCGCCGGGTGCCGCTGGGCGTGACCCTGTGCATGGGGCCCTACAACTACCCGCTGAACGAGACCTTCACCACCCTGATCCCGGCGCTGATCATGGGCAATACCGTGGTGTTCAAACCGGCCAAGTTCGGCGTGCTGCTGATCCGCCCGCTGCTCGAGGCGTTCCGCGACAGCTTCCCGGCCGGGGTGATCAACGTCATCTACGGCAGCGGCCGGGAGACCGTCAGCGCACTGATGGCCAGCGGCAAGGTCGACGTGTTCGCCTTCATCGGCACGCACAAGGGCGCCAGCGATCTGAAACGGCTGCACCCGCGTCCGCACCGCCTGCGTGCGGCGCTGGGCCTGGATGCGAAGAACCCGGGCATCGTGCTGCCCGAGGTCGATCTGGATAACGCCGTGAGCGAGGCGCTGACCGGGGCGCTGTCGTTCAACGGCCAGCGCTGCACGGCGCTGAAGATCCTCTTCGTGCACGAGGATGTGGTCGACAGCTTTCTCGACAAGTTCAGCGCCGGGCTGGCCGCGCTCAAGCCGGGCATGCCCTGGGAGCCCGGTGTGGCCCTGACGCCGCTGCCCGAGCCGGGCAAGAGCGAGTACCTGCGGGCCCTGCTGGCCGACGCCGTGGCCAAGGGCGCGCGGGTGGTCAATGCCGGCGGCGGTGAGTCGCGCCAGTCGTTCTTCTATCCGGCGCTGCTCTACCCGGTGCGCGCCGACATGCGCCTGTACCAGGAGGAGCAGTTCGGTCCGCTGGTGCCGGTGGTGCCTTACCGCGACCTGCAGACGGTGATCGACTACGTGCTGGAGTCCGACTACGGCCAGCAGCTGAGCATCTTCGGCAGCGACTCGGCCCAGGTCGGCCGGCTGGTCGACGCCTTCGCCAACCAGGTGGGGCGGATCAACATCAACGCCCAGTGTCAGCGCGGGCCGGACAGCTTCCCGTTCAACGGCCGCAAGAACTCGGCCGAGGGCACGCTGTCGGTGCACGACGCGCTGCGCGTGTTCTCCATCCGTACCCTGGTGGCGACCAGGTTCCAGGCCAGCAACAAGGAACTGGTCAGCGAGATCATCCGCAACCGCGAATCGAGCTTCCTGACCACCGACTACATCTTCTGAGAGGGCGCCGATGGCCACCCGAACCCTGATCATTCTCGACGGCATCGGCCTGCGCCAGGAGGCCGAGGCCAATGCCCTGGCCGCGGCGCGCACGCCGACCCTGGACGCACTGTTCGCCCGCTACCCGCACAGCCGCATCGCCACCTCGGGCCTGGCCGTCGGCCTGCCCGAGGGGCAGATGGGCAATTCCGAGGTCGGCCATATGAACCTCGGCGCCGGGCGGGTGGTGTACCAGAGCTTCACGCGGATCAACCGGGCCATCGCCGATGGCGAGTTTGCCGCCAATCCGGCGCTGGTCGAACTGCTCGACGGTGCGCGGCGCCGCGGCGGTGCGGTGCACCTGCTCGGCCTGCTGTCACCGGGCGGGGTGCACAGCCACACCGAGCAGATCATCGCCGCTTGCCGGGTGCTGGCCGAGCGCGGCATAGAGCGCTTCTACGTGCATGCCTTCCTCGATGGCCGCGATACCCCGCCGCAGAGCGCCGGGCCCTTCATCGCGCAGCTGCAGGCCGAGCTGGATGCGCTGGGCAAGGGGCGCATTGCCTCGCTGATCGGCCGCTACTATGCGATGGATCGCGACAACCGCTGGGAGCGGATCGAGGCGGCCCACCGGCTGATCGTCGAGGGGGGCGCCGAGTTCCGGGCGGCCACGGCCGAGGCCGGCCTGCAGCAGGCCTATGGCCGCGGCGAGTCGGACGAGTTCGTCAAGGCTACCGGCATCGGCGAGCCGGTCGCGCTGGCGGCGGAGGATGCGCTGATCTTCATGAACTTCCGTCCCGACCGCGCGCGGCAGTTGTGTCAGGCGCTGGTCGATCCGGCCTTCGTCGGTTTCGCCCGCTCGCGCCTGGTCGACAAGCGCCGGCTGCTGACCCTGACCCGTTACTCGCAGCAGCTGGACGGGCCCTGCGCCTTCGCCCCGCAGGCGCTCGACAACAGCCTCGGCGAATACCTGGCCGGGCTGGGCAAGACCCAGCTGCGCATCGCCGAGACGGAGAAGTACGCGCACGTCACCTTCTTCTTCAACGGCGGGCGCGAGCAGCCGTTCGCCGGTGAGGAGCGCATCCTGATCCCGTCGCCGGACGTCGCCTCCTATGACCTGCAGCCGCAGATGAGCGCGCCCGAGCTGACCGCGCGGCTGGTCGAGGCGATCCGGGAGCGGCGCTTCGACCTGATCGTGTGCAACTACGCCAACGGTGACATGGTCGGCCATACCGGTAGCTTCGATGCGGCGGTGCGCGCCGTGGAGGCGCTGGACGCCTGTCTGGCCGAGGTGGTCGAGGCGACCCTGGCGGCCGGTGGCGAGTGCCTGATCAGCGCCGACCACGGCAATGTCGAGCAGATGTGCGACGCCGAATCGGGCCAGGCGCATACCGCGCACACCCTCAATCCGGTGCCGCTGATCCTGGTCAGCGGGCGGGCCGGGCAGTTCGCCCTCAGCGATGGCCGGTTGTGCGACATCGCGCCGACCTTGCTGGAGCTGATGGACCTGCCGGTGCCGGCGGAGATGGATGGGCAGTCGTTGCTGATGAGCGGTTAAGAGCCTGTCGGCCCGTGGCGGGAGGGGCGTCATGCGCACCGCCCCGCCGTCGCTGGATCGCTAGAGCGGTTCCTCGCCCGCCGGATAACGGCTGGCGGTGAGGCTTTCCTTGATCTTGCGCAGGTGCGGCTGGAAGTCCACGCCGCGGCGCAGGGTCACGCCGGTGGCGAGCACGTCGAGTACGGTGAGCTGGATGATGCGCGAGGTCATCGGCATGTAGATGTCGGTGTCTTCCGGCAGCGGGATGTCCAGGCTGAGGGTGCTGATCTGCGCCAGCGGCGAGCCGGCGGCGGTCAGACCGAGCACCGAGGCGCCGTTCTCCCGCGCCAGGCGCGCCACCTCCACCAGCTCGCGGGTGCGCCCGGTGTAGGAGATGATCACGAACAGGTCGCCGGTGTGCGCCACCGAGGCGATCATGCGCTGCATCAGCACGTCGGAGTGCGCCGACACCGCCAGATTGAAGCGGAAGAACTTGTGCTGCGCGTCCAGCGCCACCGAGGCCGAGGCGCCGAGGCCGAAGAAGTGGATCTGCCGTGCCTGGATCAGCAGGTCGACGGCGCGGCTGATCAGCTGCGGGTCGAGCGACTGGCAGGCGCTGTCCAGCGAGGTGATGGCGCTACCGAAGATCTTGCGGGTATAGGCCTCGGGGCCATCGTCGGCCGATACCGCCTGGCTGACGTAGGCGGCGCCGCTGGCCAGGCTCTGCGCCAGCTGCATCTTCAGCTCGGGGTAGCCGTTGACGCCGAACGAGCGGCAGAAGCGATTGACCGTCGGCTCGCTGACCTGGGCGGCCTGGGCCAGGGCGGCGATGCTCAGGCGGGTGGCCTGCTGCGGGTCGTGCAGGATCACCTCGGCCACCTTGCGTTCGGCCTTGTTCAGGTCGTCGAGGCGGCTCTGGATCTGTTCCAGCAGGTTGCGCACGCGGTCCATAGGGGCTCCTAACAGGCTTGGCGCCGTCGCGGCAGGCGCTGGCGACGGGCGGAAAAATGGCTGGCCTATCCTACTGATGAGGCCCGGTGGCCACCACTGCTTATCCGCATAATGGAAAAATGTTGTTGTTATTACAACATTTGTTCTTGCTTTAACCGCTGCTACCCGGTATTTCTAGTGCATCTTGATAGAAGAACAAACATCATGGCCGCGATAAAACTCGAATCCTGCACCTTTGCCCTGTTCGGCGCCCTCGGCGACCTGGCTCTGCGCAAGCTGTTCCCTGCGCTGTACCAGCTCGATCGCGCCGGATTGCTCCATGACGACAGCCGCATCCTCGCCCTGGCCCGCGAAGCCGGCGAGCCGCAGCGCCACCTGGCCGCCATCGAACAGGCCCTGCGCCTGCACGTGCCGGCCAAGGAGCTGGAGGAGGGCGTGCTGGCGCGCTTCCAGGCGCGCCTGCACTACCTGACCATGGATTTCCTCCAGGCCGAGGACTACCTGGCGCTGGCCGAGCTGGCCGGCAGCCAGGACCAGCTGATCGCCTACTTCGCCACCCCGGCCTCGGTATACGGCGGCATCTGCGCCAACCTGGCGGCGGTGGGCCTGGCCGAGCGCGCCCGGGTGGTGCTGGAGAAGCCGATCGGCCACGACCTGGCCTCCTCGCGCGCGGTCAACGACGCGGTGGCGCAGGTGTTCCCGGAGAACCGCGTCTATCGCATCGACCACTACCTGGGCAAGGAGACGGTGCAGAACCTGATCGCCCTGCGCTTCGCCAACAGCCTGTTCGAGACCCAGTGGAACCAGAACCACATCTCCCACGTGGAAATCACCGTGGCCGAGAAGGTCGGCATCGAAGGGCGCTGGGGCTACTTCGACCAGGCCGGGCAGCTGCGCGACATGATCCAGAACCACCTGCTGCAGCTGCTCTGCCTGATCGCCATGGACCCGCCCAGCGACCTCTCCGCCGACAGCATCCGCGACGAGAAGGTCAAGGTGCTCAAGGCCCTGGAGCCGATCAGCGCCGAGCACCTCGGCCAGCGCGTGGTGCGCGGCCAGTACGTCGCCGGCAGCGCCGACGGCCGGCCGGTGCCGGGCTACCTGGAGGAGGAGAACTCCAATACCCGCAGCGATACCGAGACCTTCGTCGCCCTGCGCGCCGACATCCGCAACTGGCGCTGGGCCGGCGTGCCCTTCTACCTGCGCACCGGCAAGCGCATGCCGCAGAAGCTGTCGCAGATCGTCATCCACTTCAAGGCGCCGCCGCACTACATATTCGCCCCGGAGCAGCGCCAGCTGATCGGCAACAAGCTGATCATCCGCCTGCAGCCGGACGAGGGCATCGCCCTGCAGGTGCTGACCAAGGACCAGGGGCTGGACAAGGGCATGCAGCTGCGCAGTGGTCCGCTGCAGCTGAGTTTCTCCGACACCTACCGCAGCGCACGCATCCCCGATGCCTACGAACGTCTGCTGCTGGAGGTGATGCGCGGCAACCAGAACCTGTTCGTGCGCAAGGACGAAATCGAATACGCCTGGCAGTGGTGCGACCAGCTGATCGCCGGCTGGAAGCAACTCGGCGAGGCGCCGAAACCCTATACCGCGGGCAGCTGGGGGCCGATGGCCTCGGTGGCGCTGATCACTCGCGACGGCAGGAGTTGGTATGGCGATCTCTGATCTCGAGCTGCCCACGGGCGTCACCGCCCGCAGCCACGCCACGGCCGAGAGCCTGGCCGATGCCCAGGCCCTGCGCGTGGCCGAGGCGCTGCGCCAGGCCATCGACAGCCGCGGCAGCGCCACCCTGGTGGTGTCCGGCGGGCGCAGCCCGGTGGCCTTCTTCGAGGCCCTGGCGCAGCAGCCGCTGCACTGGCGCCAGGTGCTGGTGAGCCTGGCCGACGAGCGCTGGGTGCCGGTCAACCATGCCAGCAGCAACGAGGCGCTGGTGCGCCGTCACCTGCTGCGCGGGCCGGCCGCCGAGGCGCAGTTCCTCGGTCTGTACCGGGTCGCCGGCAACCTGGAGCAGGCCGCCGAGCTGGCCGACGCGGCCTTCGCCGAACTGCCGCCGATCGACGTGCTGGTGCTCGGCATGGGCGACGACGGCCACACCGCCTCGCTGTTCCCGGGCAACCCCAATCTCGACCTGGCGCTGCGCCCCGATTGCCCGCGCCGGGTGCTGCCGATGCAGGCGCCGAGCCAGCCGGCGCAGCGCCTGACCCTGACCCTGCCGCTGCTGGCCGGCGCGCGCCTGCCGCTGCTGGCGATCCAGGGCCAGGCCAAGCTGGCCACCCTGGCCGAGGCGTTGGCGCCGGGCGAGGTGGCCAGCCTGCCGATCCGCGCCTTCCTGCATTCCCCTCTCGAAATCTACTGGTGCCCCTGACATGACCAGCCCCAATCCAGGCCAGCGCGCGCGCATGGCCGAACACATCGCCGAGATCGACCGCATCTGCGCCCAGGCGCGGATCATGCCGGTGATCACCATCGCCCGCGAGGCGGACATCCTGCCGCTGGCCGACGCCCTGGCCGCCGGCGGTCTGCGTGTGCTCGAGGTGACCCTGCGTTCCGAGCACGGCCTGGAGGCAATCCGCCGCCTGCGCGCCGAGCGCCCGGAGCTGTGCGTCGGCGCCGGCACCGTGCTCGACGAGCAGATGCTGGCCGCCGCCATCGATGCCGGCGCGCAGTTCATCGTCACCCCGGGCAGCACCCGCGAGCTGCTGCTGGCCGCCCTGGACAGCCCGGTGCCGCTGTTGCCGGGGGTGAGCAGCGCCTCCGAACTGATGGTCGGCTACGCCCTCGGCTATCGCCGCTTCAAGCTGTTCCCGGCCGAGGTGTGCGGCGGTGTCGCCGCGCTCAAGGCGCTTTCCGGCCCCTTTGGCGGCGTGCGTTTCTGCCCCACCGGCGGCATCACGCCGGACAACCTGCAGCGCTACATGGCGCAGCCCAACGTGATGTGCGTCGGCGGCACCTGGATGTTCCAGCGCGAATGGGTCGAACGCGGAGATTGGGCGCGCATCCAGCAGTGCAGCACCGAGGCGTTGCAGTTGTTGGGTTGATAGGGCGGCGGCGCAGACTCGACCGGGCAACGGTCAATCGCCACGCGCCGCCACCGACTCTGTAGGGTGCGTCGTGCGCACCACTGATTACCTGGAATCCTCCTATGACCGCATTTCCGCTGCAGCAGCCGCTGCTGCTGGGCATGATGCGCCTGCTCGAATGCGCCGAGCTGGATACCCCGCAGGCGCTGCTGGGCTTTATCGAACGCTGTGTGGAGCGCGGCCTGAACGGCTTCGACCATGCCGATATCTACGGCCTGGGCGAATGCGAGGTGCGCTTCGGCGCGGCGCTGCGTCTGCGTCCGCAGTTGCGCGCGCAGCTGCAGCTGATCGGCAAGGCCGATATCGTGCCGGCGGCGCAGGACGTTTCGCGCTGGCGGGTCAAGCACTACGACAGCAGCGCCGGCTACCTGACCCGGGCAGTGGAGGCCTCGCTGCAGCGCCTGGGCGTCGAGCAGCTGCACGGCTTTTTGCTGCATCGCCCCGATCCGCTGCTGCAGGTCGAGGAGGTGGCGCGGGCACTGCAGGCGTTGGTCGAGGCCGGCAAGGTCGGCTGGATCGGGCTGTCCAATGCCGAGCCGCTGCACTGGCAGGTGCTGGGGCGCGAGTTGCCGCTGCGCTGCAACCAGATCGAGCTGTCGCTGGCCGCCCAGCAGGCCGCCTGGGATGGTCGCCTGCAGGCGCTGCAGACCGATGGGTTGCAGGTGCTGGCCTGGTCGCCGCTGGCCGGCGGCCGCTTCGCCCCGGCGCTGCAGCAGGCGCTGGAGGCGGTTGCCGCGGCGCTGCAGGCGACGCCGATGCAAGTCGCCCTGGCCTGGCTGCGCCGCCTGCCGGGACGGCCGCTGCCGATCTTGGGCAGCCTGCGCGAGGCGCGGATCGAGGAGGCCCTGGCCGGCGCCGAGCTGCAGCTGGACGCACCGACCTGGTTCCATCTGGCCGAGGCGGCGCGCGGCGTCAGGGCGCCCTGACGCCAGACATATCCGCAGTTGCCGCAGATCATGACCCGGCCGCCGCGAGTCGCCTATGCTGTCGGCTCCTTCAGTTCGGGAAGCCGGGCATGCCCTCCAACCCTACAGTCGATGTGCTGATCGTCGGCGGCGGCCAGGCCGCCCTGTCGGTCGCCTATTTCCTGCGGCGCACGCCGCTGTCGTTCCTGATCCTCGACGCCGAGCAGGGGCCTGGTGGCGCCTGGCGCCATGGCTGGGATTCGCTGCGGCTGTTCTCCCCGGCAACCTGGAGCTCCATCGCCGGCTGGATGATGCCGCCGGTGGCCGATACCTACCCCGGCCGCGACCACGTGCTGAGCTACCTGGCCGAGTACGAGCGGCGCTACCGGCTGCCGGTGCAACGCCCGGTGTGGGTCGAGGCGCTCTCGCGCGACGGCGACCGGCTGTTGGCACGCGCCGCCGATGGCCGGCAATGGCGGGCGCGGGCGGTGGTCAGCGCCACCGGCACCTGGCGTTCCCCCTATGTCCCCGAGTACCCCGGCGCCGAGCTGTTCGCCGGGCGCCAGCTGCATTCGGCGGATTATGTCGAGCCACAGGCCTTCGCCGGCCAGCGGGTGCTGGTGGTGGGCGGCGGCAACTCCGGGGCGCAGATCCTCGCCGAGCTGTCGAAGGTGGCCGAGACCACCTGGGTGACGCCGAGCGAGCCGCTGTTCTTGCCCGACGATGTCGACGGCCGGGTGCTGTTCGAGCGCGCCACCGAGCGTTGGAAGGCGCAGCAGCAGGGGCGGGTGATCGAGCAGCCGGTGGGTGGCCTGGGCGACGTGGTGATGGTGCCGCCGGTGCGCGAGGCGCGCGAACGCGGCATGCTGCACGCGGTGCGGCCGTTCGTGCGGTTCACCGAGCACGGCGTGGTCTGGGTCGACGGCAGCGAGTCGGCGGTGGATGCTGTGATCTGGTGCACCGGCTTTCGCCCGGCGCTCGGCCACCTCGCGCCGCTCGGCGTGCTCAACGAGGAGGGCAGGGTGGATGTCAGCGGTACCCGTGCGCAGCGGGAGCCGGCGCTGTGGCTGGTGGGCTACGGCGAATGGACCGGCGCGGCCTCGGCGACGCTGATCGGCGTCGCGCGTACCGCGCGCAGCACGGTAGAGGAGATCCTCGCCTGCCTGGCGCCCGAAGCGGAGCGTTGATCCCGGTCATCCGGACCTGGCTCCTAGCGGACTAAGCTGGAAACACTCCGTCCGCGAGGCTGCGCCATGACGCCCAACCCTCCCGCACCATCCGGCCTGGGCCAGCACCTGCTGGCCTTCTGGCGCGCGCAGCCTGGCGAGGCGCGTCTGGCGCTGGGCATGTGCGCGCTGTTTCTGCTGATCTTCTTCCTGCCGGTGGGCCAGCCGCGTTTCGACAACGCGGTGCTCGAGGGGCTGAGCCTGGTGCGCTGGTACGCCCGCGAGCACGTGATCCTGTGCCTGCTGCCGGCCTTCGTCATCGCCGGTGCCATGGCCGTCTACATCAGTCAGGGCGCGGTGATGAAGCACCTCGGGCCGCAGGCGCCGAAGCCGCTGGCCTTCACCGTCGCCTCGGTGGCCGGCACCCTGCTGGCGGTCTGTTCCTGCACCGTGCTGCCGCTGTTCGGCGGCATCTACCGCCGCGGCGCCGGCCTGGGCGCGGCCATCGCCTTTCTCTATGCGGGGCCGGCGATCAACGTCATGGCCATAGTGGTCACCGCCAAGGTGCTGGGGGCCGAGCTGGGCATCGCCCGGGCGCTGGGGGCGATCGGCTTCGCCCTGGTGATCGGCGCGGCGATGCACCTGCTCTACCGCCGCGAGGAAGCGGCGCGGGCGACCAGGGACGCGCGGGGCTTCGGCGAGACGGATGACGGCCATCCGCTGGGCGACGTGGTGGCCCTGTTCGGCCTGATGCTGGGCATCCTGGTGTTCGCCAACTGGGCGCCTGCCGACAGTGGCGCATGGATGCTGATCCATGCCTGGAAATGGCCGGTCACCGCGCTGCTGGCGGCGCTGCTCGGCTGGCTGCTGGTGCTTCGCTGGCATTGGTCGCCACGCCCGCTATTGCTGATTGCGGCGCTGATCGCGCTGGTGGCGGTGGCCACCCCCGCCTGGCCCGAGCTGGCCATGGTCATCGGCATCGCCGGGCTGATGCTGCAGGCCAGCCGCGAGAATGACGCGGGCCGCGAGTGGGTCGGGCAGAGCTGGGACTTCACCAAGCAGATCATGCCGCTGCTGCTCGGCGGCGTACTGATCGCCGGCCTGCTGCTCGGCCGCCCCGGCCATGAAGGGCTGATCCCCGCAAGCTGGGTGGTGGCGGCGGTGGGCGACAACAGCCTGGCCTCGACCCTGCTGGCGGCGCTGCTGGGCGCCTTCATGTACTTCTCCACCCTGACCGAGGTGCCGATAGTCGAGGGCCTGCTCGGGGCGGGGATGGGCAAGGGCCCGGCGCTGGCCATCCTGCTCGCCGGGCCGGCGCTGTCGCTGCCCAACATGCTGGTGATCCGCACCGTGCTGGGGACCGAGAAGACCCTGGTGTACTGCGCGCTGGTGGTGGTGATGGCCACCCTCAGCGGCTATCTCTATGGCCAACTGATGTGAGGCAGAGGATGAAACTGACGATCTATGGTTCCGGCTGCGCCAAGTGCCAGCAACTGACCGCCAACGCCGAGGCGGCTGCGCGCCGGCTGGGCCTCGCGTTCGAGGTGGAGAAGGTCACCGAGCTGAACGCCATCATCGACGCCGGGGCCATGCGTACCCCGGCGCTGGCGGTGGACGACGAGATCCTGGTCGAGGGCAAGGTGCCGAGCAGCGACGAGATCCAGACGCTGCTCGGCTGAGCGGGCGGGAGTCGAGCAATGCGCGAGAGTCTATCCGAGGCGCCGCTGGCGCAGCTGGCTTCGCTGGCCGGGCTGAGCGTCGAGACGCTGAACAGCCGCTGCTTCTGCATCAGTCTCGATGACGAGGCGCTGCGCACCGCGCTGGAAAGCAACCTGGGCCGGCCGGAGCTGTACCGCCTGCTGCGCGAGCGCTGTCCCTACCTGTTCGCCGCCCAGCCGGTGTTCGTCGCCCCCGCTCAGCTGCAGCGCATGGCCGCGGTGATCGCCGCCATCGAGGCGGTGGTGGCGCTGCCGGCCTACCGCGAGCGGGTGCTGGCGCGGGCGCCGGCCATCGCCCGGCACGATCCCGGCGCGCGGGGCGTGTTCTTCGGCTACGACTTCCATGTCACCGAGACCGGCTTCGGTCTGATCGAGATCAACAGCAACGCCGGCGGCGCCATGCTCAACGCGCTGCTGGCGCGTGCGCAGCGCGCCTGCTGCCCGGCCCTGGAACGCCTGCTGCCGCCGGCGCGCCAGGCAGAGGCGCTGGAGCAGGCGATCATCGCCATGTTCCGCGAGGAATGGACCCTGGCCGGGCAGTCGCGCCCGCTGCGCAGCATCGCGATAGTCGACCAAGCGCCCGAGCAGCAGTACCTCTATCCGGAGTTCCTGCTGTTCCAGCAACTGTTTCAACGCCATGGTCTGCAGGCGGTGATCAGTGACCCGGGCGACCTGCAGCTGCGCGATGGCCAGCTGTGGCACGGCGAGCAGGCCATCGACCTGGTCTACAACCGGCTGACCGACTTCGCCCTGCAGGCGCCGGAGCTTGGCACCTTGCGCCAGGCCTATCTGGACGGCGCGGTGCTGCTCACCCCGCATCCGCGCGCCCATGCGCTGTACGCCGACAAGCACAACCTGGCACTGCTCGGCGACGCCCGCGAGCTGCAACGGCTCGGCGTGCCACCGGCCACCTGCGCCCTGCTGCAGGCGGCGATCCCGGCCACCGAGGCGGTGGGTCCGGGCAACGCCGAGCGCCTGTGGCGCCAGCGCAAGCAGCTGTTCTTCAAGCCCTGCGCGGGCTATGGCAGCCGCGCTGCCTACCGCGGCGACAAGCTGACCCAGCGGGTCTGGCAGGAGATCCTGGCCGGCGACTACGTGGCCCAGGCCCTGGTGCTGCCGGGGCAGCGCGCACTGTCGGAGGCGGCGCCGGCGCTCAAGTACGATCTGCGCGCCTACGTCTACCAGGGCCAGGTGCAGTGGCTGGCGGCGCGCCTGTACCAGGGCCAGACCACCAACTTCCGCACCCCCGGCGGCGGCTTCGCGCCGGTCTACCCGGGGGCCGCCGAGGGCTGTAGCTGATCAGACCGGCCGGTGTCGCGGCAGCCCCAGCGAGATCAGCGCGGCGGCCAGCACGAAGGCGCTCGACACCCACAGGCAGGCCGCCAGGCCCCAGCTCTGGAACACCCAGCCGGAGAGCAGGGTGCCGAGCAACCGGCCGAGGGCGTTGGACATGTAGTAGAAGCCGACGTCCAGCGACACGCCGTCTTCCTGGGCGTAGCTGACGATCAGGTAGCTGTGCAGCGAGGAGTTGACCGCGAACAGCACGCCGAACGCCAGCAGGCCGCCGAGCAGCACGGCCTGCGCCGGTAGCGCGCTGCCCAGGCCGAGGGCGATGGCCGCCGGCAGGCCGGCCAGCAGTGCGGCCCAGACGAAAGCGGCGCGGCCGTCCGGCACCTGGCCGCTGCGCTTGCCGGTGATCGCCGGGGCCAGGCTCTGGACGATGCCATAGCCGATGATCCAGACGGCGAGGAAGCCGCCGACCCACCAGAAGTCCCAGCCGAACACAGTGGCCAGGTACACCGGCAGGGCCACCACGAACCACACGTCGCGCGCGCCGAACAGAAACAGGCGGGCGGCCGAGAGGATATTGATCGCCCGGCTCTTGGACAGCAGGTCGCGGAACTTGGGTTTGGCCTTGGCCTTGCCCAGGTCCTTCTTCAGCAGCGCCAGGCTGGCCAGCCAGATGGCGCCGAGCGCCAGGGCCATGGCCAGCACCGCGCCGGCGAAGCCGAGCAGGCTGAGCAGGGCGCCGCCGAGGAAGAAGCCGACGCCCTTGAGTGCGTTCTTCGAGCCGGTCAGGCGCGCGACCCAGGCGTACAGGGTGGCCTGTTGCTCGCCGGGCACCAAGAGCTTGATCGAGCTCTTGGCGCTCATCTTGTTGAGATCCTTGGCGATGCCCGACAGCGCCTGCGCGCCCATCACCCAGGATACCGTGAGCATGGCCGCCGGCACGCTGAGCATCAGCAGGGCCAGCACCTGCAGCGCCAGGCCCAGGTTCATGGTGCGGTTCAGGCCGATGCGCGCACCCAGCCAGCCGCCCACCAGGTTGGTGACCACGCCGAATATCTCGTAGAACAGAAACAGCGCGGCGATCTGCAGCGGCGTGTAGCCCAGGCTGTGGAAATGCAGCACCACCAGCATGCGCAGCGCGCCGTCGGTGAGGGTGAAGGCCCAGTAGTTGCCGGTGACCAGCAGGTACTGGCGCACTTCGGGGGCCAGGCGGGACAGAGCGTGCATGGAAGAATCCTGTCTATCAACGGCATGGGCCGTAGGGTGGATGGCGCTTTATCCATCCACCAAATCAAGGCGGATGAAAAAGGCGTCATCCACCCTACGGATCAGTCGGCCTGGCCGACGATCCGCGCCAGCTCCACCGCGCGGTTGGCGTAGCCCCATTCGTTGTCGTACCAGGCGTAGATCTTCACCTGGGTGCCAGCCACCACCAGGGTCGACAACGCGTCGACGATGGAGGAGCGCGGATCGCTGCGGTAGTCGATGGACACCAGCGGGCGTTCCTCGTAACCGAGGAGGCCCTTGAGCGGCCCTTCGGCGGCGGCCTTGAGCAGTGCGTTGACCTCCTCGGCGGTGGTGGCACGCTCGACCTCGAACACGCAGTCGGTCAGCGAGGCGTTGGCCAGCGGCACGCGCACCGCGTGGCCGTTGAGCTTGCCGCGCAGCTCGGGGAAGATCTCGGCGATCGCCGTGGCCGAGCCGGTGGTGGTGGGGATCAGGCTCATGCCGGAGGCGCGCGCCCGGCGCAGGTCCTTGTGCGGCGTGTCGAGGATGCTCTGGGTATTGGTCAGGTCGTGGATGGTGGTGATCGAGCCGTGACGGATGCCCAGTGCCTCGTGGATCACCTTGACCACCGGCGCCAGGCAGTTGGTGGTGCAGGAGGCGGCGGTGACGATGCGGTGCCGCGCCGGGTCGAACAGCTGCTGGTTGACCCCCATCACCACGTTGAGCGCACCGGCCTGCTTGACCGGCGCGCAGACCACCACGCGCTTCACGCCCTGGTCCAGATAAGCCTGCAGCACCTCGACCGTCTTCATCTTGCCGCTGGCCTCGAGCACCAGGTCGCAGCCGCTCCAGTCGGTGTCGGCGATGGCCTTGTTGGCCGTCACCTGGATGCGCCGGCCGCCCACCACCACGCAGTCGCCGTCGCTGCCCGCCTCGTGCTGCCAGCGGCCGTGCACCGAGTCGAAATTCAGCAGGTGGGCGTGGGTGGCGGCGTCGCCGGCCGGGTCGTTGATCCGTACGAACTCGAGTTCCGGCCAGTCCCAGGCGGCGCGCAGGGCCAGGCGGCCGATGCGGCCGAATCCGTTGATACCGACTTTGATGCTCATGTGTTGGTCTCCGCTGGGGTCAGTGAGTGGCGTCGAACTGGTTGATCCAGTCGACGTGCGCCGGGTGTTGGATGGCCTTGGGGCGCAGCGCCTGGACCAGGGCGATGGCCTCGCTGCGCGCTACGCCGGCCTCGATCAGCAGGCGCGCGGCGATCAGCCCGGTGCGTCCGGAGCCACCCTTGCAGTGCAGGGCCAGGCGCTGCCCGGCGCGCAGGCGTGCCAGGATGGCGGCGCTGGACTGCTGCCAGGCCGCGGCGAAGTCGTCCAGTGGCAGCTGTTCGTCGGCCACCGGCAGGTGGAACCAGGCCAGGCCCAGGGCCTGGCAGCGCGCGTCGACGGCCTCGACCGCATTGGCGGCCAGTTCGCTGTGCGGCATCAGGCTGATCACCGCGCTGGCGCCGGCCTGCTGCAGGGTAGCCAGGGCCTCGTCGAGCGAGCAGCCCCGGGTGCCGGGGCAGGGGGTGAAGATCAGCTGGCCGGCGCAGCCGGGAATGCTCAGCAGGTCGTAGGGATGGCTCATGCAGGCTTCCTTTATTCAGATGGCGCGCTGGTTGACCCGCGCGGACAGTTGTTCGGCGGATTCCTTGCGCTCGGAGTAGCGGTCGACCAGGTAGTCGGTGCGCTCGCGCAGCAGCAGGGTGAACTTGACCAGTTCCTCCATCACGTCCACCAGGCGGTCGTAGTAGGACGAGGCTTTCATCCGCCCCTGCCCGTCGAATTCGAGGAAGGCCTTGGGCACCGAGGACTGGTTGGGGATGGTGAACATGCGCATCCAGCGCCCGAGCACGCGCAGCTGGTTGACCACGTTGAATGACTGCGAGCCGCCGCACACCTGCATCACCGCCAGGGTCTTGCCCTGGGTCGGGCGCACCGCGCCCATGGCCAGCGGCACCCAGTCGATCTGCGCCTTGAACACCGCGGTCATCGCCCCGTGACGCTCCGGCGAGCACCACACCTGGCCTTCCGACCACTGCATCAGCTCGCGCAGCTCCTGCACCTTGGGGTGGCTGTCCGGCGCGTCGTCCGGCAGCGGCAGGCCGGCGGGGTGGAAGATGCGCGTCTCGGCGCCGAAGCGCTGGAGCAGGCGCGCGGCTTCCTCGGTCAGCAGGCGGCTGAACGAGCGCTCGCGGTTGGAGCCGTACAGCAGCAGGATGCGCGGCTTGTGGGCAAACTGCCGGGCGACGCCGAGACGCTCGGCGCTGGGTAGTTCGGCCAGGTCGGCATCGAGTTGGGGGAGGTCGGGGGTGGTCATGCGGATTTCCTGTAGCGAGGGAGTCAGCAGCACACGGCGATGCGTTGCGGGCGCTCGCCCATGGCGGCCAGGCGCCTGCTGTCCGGGCTCAGCCAGTGGCGGTTGGCCGCCAGCGTGGCGTCGAGCACGGCGATCACCCAGTCCGGCAGGTGCGGGTGCAGGCGGTAGTAGACCCACTGGCCCTGGCGGCGGTCGGCCAGCAGGCCGCAGCTGCGCAGTTGCGCCAGGTGGCGCGAGACCTTTGGCTGGCTTTCGCCGAGGGCGCAGGTCAGCTCGCAGACGCACAGCTCCTCCTCGCGGGCGATCAGCAGCATCAGGCGCACCCGGGTGTCGTCGGCCAGGCACTTGAAGACGGTGGTGGGGGTGAGCAGTTCGGCCATGTCGGCGTCCGCGGCAGTATGGATGTGCGTCGATAATATTTGTTTATTCGTATATGTAAAGTCACCAATCGCCTGCAGGTTGTGCCGCTAATTTAGGGGAGTGCTCGGCGGCTGGTGGATTTTCCTGCCAGGAGATATTCGTCAATCCGTATTTAAGCGGATGCATCCTGTACGTCTCGCCCATGTCGCGACGACCGCGTTTCACGGGACGGAGTGCAGGTCACCGGCAGCGCCGTACGCGGCCCCCTGCGTTGGGCACCGGCGGAAAAAAAGAGCGGCCGAGGCCGCCCGAATTTCCCTGGAGGGGATGGGGAGTGGGGGCGCTCAGGGCGCCCCCGCCGTGGAGTCGGCGAGCGGGTAGTGACGACGGCGCCAGGCCTGCACCTCGCCGGCGGCGCGCAGGCGCTGGGCGATCTGTTCCAGGGTGGCGGCGATCGGCTTCTCGCCCTTGAGCATGGCGCCCAGGCGCGAGGCGAACAGCACCCAGAAGCGCTTCATCTCCGGGATGTCCGGCATGATCTCGCCGCTGGCGGCGGACTCGTAGGTGTGTTCGATCAGCGGGTCGTGGCGCAGCTGGGCCATGACCTCGAGGTTAGCCACCGCCCCCAGCGGCTTGTCGGCGTTGAGGCTGCGCAGGCCCTCGGCGCTGCTCAGGTAGTCCTCGACAAAGCGTCGGGCCTGCGCCTTGTGCGGGCTGTTGGCGTTGATCGCTGCGGCGAGGATGCCGACGAAGGGCCGGCCTTGGCGCGTTTCGTCGATGCCCGGCACGTGGCCGACGGCGAAGTCGAGGCCGGCGTCGCGCAGCTCGTTCCACACCCAGGGACCGTTGACGATCATGGCGATGCGGCCCTGCTTGAAGCCGTCCAGGGCGCTGGCGTAATCGTCGCCGGGCTCCAGCACCCCTTGATCGAGCAGTTGCTTGAGCGCCTCCACGCCGGCGATGGCGCCGGGGGTGGCGACGCCGACATCGGCCAGGTCGTAGATGCCGCCCTGCTTGCGCAGGCTGTAGCCGCCGGCGCCGGCGATGATCGGCCAGGAGAAGTACAGGTTGTTGTAGTCCCAGGCGATGGCGCGCTTGCCCTGGGCGCGCAGGCGCCTGTCCAGCGTGGCGACTTCGGCGAGGGTGCGCGGTGGGCTGGCCAGCAGGCTGCGGTTGTAGATCAGGCTGACCACCTCGGTGGCCAGGGGGTAGCCGAAACGCTGCGCGCCCACGGTCAGCGCTTCCCAGGCGAAGCCGGGGGCGCGCTGCAGGGCTTCTGCGCTGGGCTGCACCGGCGCGAGCAGGCCGTTGTTGATCCAGGAACCGAAGCGGTCGTGGGCGAAGATGACGATATCCGGACCCTTGGCGGTGGCGGCGAGCCTGTCGTACTGGCCGGGCAGGTCATCCGGGGTGGCGACCTTGACCGGCATGCCGCTGTCGGCGGTGTAGCGCTGGCCGATCTCGGCGAGGCCGTTGAAGCCCTTGTCCTGGCCGATCCAGACGGTCAGCACGTTCTTCTCGAAGGCCAGAGCTGGCCAGGGGGTGGTGCACAGCAGAATCAGTGTCGCGAGCCTTATTGTTGTTCTCATCTCGACCTCTGGTTGGGCGGTCGGTCGTCAAGCCTGCCCGCCTCTGTAGGAGCCGCGCCCCGCGGCGAATGCGCGGGACGGCAACCCGGAGCCAGCACAGCTTCGCCCCGGGGCGGGGTTCCTACGGCTGCGGCGGTGGCGCCGGCCAGGTCACCCCGGGACGATCGTTTCAGCGGATCTGGATACGTTCGAGCAGATAGGCCTTGGCGCTGTCGTCGCCGACCCGCGCGGCCTCGTCGGCCAGGCGCAGGGCACGTTCGAGGTCCTTGCTGGCGAGGGAGGCGTCGATGGCCTGGCGGTAGTAGGCCTGGGTCTCGGGCAGTACCGCCGGGGCCGGCACGCTGGGCAGCTGGTTGCCCATCTCGCGGCCGATGCTGAACGGCGGCACGTAGCTGTTGGCCTGCTGGCCGGCGACCTTGTCCTCAATCAGCACCATCTTGATCACACCCACCGGCGCATGCTTGGCCACCGGGTCGGGGATGTTCGGCGCCTCGTTACCGAGGGCACGGGCATAGGCCTTGGCCGGGTGTTCGATGACGGTCCGGCCGCGCATCTGCGCCTCGCTGGTGTAGAGCACCAGGTAATGTTCGTTGCCCGGGTTGTCCGGGTACAGGCGGTCGACGCGCAGGCGCGCGTCCAGGCTGTCGCCCTTGAGGCCGGACGCCGGGGCGTAGACGAAATCCTCGGCGCCGAGCAGGCGGGTGACGCGGAACTGGCTGTCGAGCAGCATGGCGTTGGGCGCCAGCACCGTGTCGCCGGCCTGGCTGTACAGGCGGATCTCGAACGACTTGCTGGCAGCTGGCAGCTGGAAGGCGCGGAAATAGCTCTTGCCGCTGTCGAAGGCGAAGGCGGGCGCGCCAGTGTCGATGCGCACCTCGCCGCTGAAGTTCACCGGGATCGGCTGGTAGGGCAGCTCGCGCAGCGAGGTGCAGCAGGACGGGGCGGCGGCCAGGGCCTGTTCGGCGTTGCCGGCCGAGGTCTGCAGGGGGGCGGGGCTGGCGCTCAGGGCGTCGATGCGCCGCAGCGGTTCGCTGGCGCAGCCGGTCAATAGCAGGGTGAGCAGCGCGAGGCTGGCGATCTTGAACGGTGGCATGGGTTATTCCTCTTATTAGTCTGGAAGTCGCGCAGCGACGCCCTCCTTGATGCCCTTCTCCCCCTGGGAGAAGGTGGCGCGAAGCGCCGGATGAGGGCAGCGGGCACGCTTGGTAAAAGGCCCCGGCCTATTGCAGAACCGGGGCAAGGACCACAGGAGCAGCGTTACGGAATTTGCCAGTCATCCGGATGCAACGGATGACTGAGCGCTTACCACCAGGCTTCGGCCTGGACGCCAAAGGTGAGGCCGTCGTCGTCGCCGGCATCGATGGATTCGCTGGCGGCGTTGTACTTGCCGCCGTCCCACATGGCGTAGGTGGCGAACACGCGGATCTGCGGGCGTGCCCAGAAGCTGCGGCCGGCCGACCATTGCTGGGCCAGGGTGATCTTCTTCAGATCGCGGGATTCCTCGCCATCGGCCTGCGGGTCGATATGGTCGTAGCCGAACTCCAGCGCGGTGCTCATGGTGTTGCTCCACTTGTACACCGGGCGCACGCCGAACGACGCCCAGGTCTGCCCGGAGTCGTTGTCGAAGTCCTTATCTTCGTAGATCTGCACGTACATCATCTCGATGTCGTCGGTCAGGCCGACCACGCCCTGGTTGACCAGGCGGAACATCTTGCCGTCGCTGTTGCCGGTGCTGTTGCGCCCGGTGCTGCCGATGATGCCGTCGGTGCCGTACTGCAGGGCGAGCTTGTTGAAGCCGCCGAACCAGTTGCCCTGGATGTGTTGCGCGGTGAGCAGATGACCCTTCTGGTCGGTGTAGCCGGGATCGTCCTTCTGCTCCTCGGTGAGGTTGGCCTTGCCGTAGTCGTAGCCGAATTCCAGCTTGCCGTCGGTGTTGAAGTCGATATCGGTCAGGCGCAGGTCGAGGGTGTCGTTGGCCACGTTGGTGCCAGTGCCGGTGCCGTTGTAGACCCACTCGCCATCGGTGTTGCGCATCCAGGCCACGTGCGCCTTGGCGAAGCCCAGGTCGATGTCCTCGATGCCGGCGCCGGGGCCGGAAACGTCCCAGTAGTAGTAGTCGTTGATGTGCACGTCGTTGCGCTTGTAGTAGCGCTTGCCGGCCCACAGGGTGGCGCCGGGCAGGGCGGGCAGGAAGTTCTTGGCCTGCACGTTGAACTGGCGGATCGAGCTGGTGCCGTTGGCGTAGGGGTTGCCGTCGCTGTCGGTGGCTTCCCAGTCGTTCGCCTGATCCGACTTGTAGGCGATCATGCTGTCGATATAGAAGCTTTGATCGCCTTCCTTCCACGCCTCGTGACCGAGACCGATCTCGGCATAGGTCTCGCACTCGTTGCCGAGGCGATACTTGGCCGGCGCGCCGGCGGCCTGGAAGCAGGCCTGGTCGCCGCCGCCGGCGGTGGCGCCGATGCCGGAGCGCATGTAGCCATGGAAGTCCACGGCCAGGGCCGGGGTGGCCAGCAGCATGGCGGCGAACAGGGCGCTGGGACGCAGCAGCTGGGCGGGTTGCTTGGTGTTCATCGTGGGTCCTTCTTTCTTGTTGGATTCGGTGTCGGACTGACTGGGCGCGACAGGGCAGGCAGTCGGCCCGGTGGCGCTGCGGGCAAGAGTCGGGCAAGGCAAGGCGCCACCACATCCTCCCCGGGGCGCTTTTTTCGAGGCGGAGCGGCAGGGCGTAGCGAAGCGGCGGGGGGTATGGCGGGCAGGCGGAATTTCTACGCCTGTGCCCTACGCCTGCAGAAAGTGCGCGGGGGAGGTTTGGTGGTGCGGCCAGGCGCGGCAGGCTGCCGTGATCGGGTCGCCCGCGCGGTGCTCCGATCAGTCCATCCGGGGGCTTTCCCCCGTAGTCGGATGCTCACAACAATGACAAGAACGGAGCTTCAAGATGAACCGATACCTGCGAATGGCCGGCCTGGTGCTGGCCATGGCCCCGCTCGCCTACCCCTGGGGCAACCTGGTCAGGGCGGCGGACGCGCCGGGCAAGAGCGCCAGCGGCGTGCGCTACCACGGCGGTGACGAAATCATCCTCCAGGGCTTTCACTGGAACACGGTGCGTACCACCTCCAGCAACTGGTACGCGACCCTGTCCAGCATGGCGCCGACCCTGGCCGCCGATGGTTTCAGCGCGATCTGGATGCCGGTGCCCTGGCGCGACTTCTCCAGCTGGAGCGACCCCAACAACGGCACCTCGGGCGGCGGCGAAGGCTACTTCTGGCACGACTTCAACAAGAACGGCCGCTACGGCAGCGACAGCCTGCTCAAGCAGGCCGCCAATGCGCTGAACGCCGCCGGGGTCAAGCCGATCTACGACGTGGTGCCCAACCACATGAACCGCGGCTATCCGGACAAGGAAATCAACCTGCCGGCCGGCCAGGGGCTGTGGCGCCACGACTGCAATGACCCGGGCAACTACGCCAACGACTGCGACGACGGCGACCGCTTCATGGGCGGCGACGCCGACCTCAATACCGGCCACCCGCAGAACCAGGCGATGTTCCGCGACGAGTTCGCCAACCTGCGCAGCCAGTACGGCGCCGGCGGTTTTCGCTTCGACTTCGTCCGCGGCTATGCCGGCGAGCGGGTCGACGGCTGGATGAGCGATGCCCACGACAACGGCTTCTGCCTCGGCGAGCTGTGGAAGGCGCCGGGCGAATACCCGAGCTGGGACTGGCGCAACGGCGCCAGCTGGCAGCAGATCCTCAAGGACTGGTCGGATCGGGCCAAGTGCACCATCTTCGACTTCGCCCTCAAGGAGCGCATGCAGAACGGCGGCATAGCCGACTGGCGCCACGGCCTCAACGGCAATCCCGATGCGCGCTGGCGCGAGGTGGCGGTGACCTTCGTCGACAACCACGACACCGGCTACTCGCCCGGCCCCAACGGTGGCCAGCACCACTGGCCGCTGCCGGATCATCGCCTCAAGCAGGCCTACGCCTACATCCTCAGCAGCCCCGGCACGCCGGTGGTGTACTGGCCGCACATGTACGACTGGGGCCATGGCGACTTCATCCGCCAGCTGATCCAGATTCGCCGCGCGGCCGGGGTCAAGGCCGCCTCGGCGATCCAGTTCCATGAGGGCTTCTCCGGCCTGGTGGCGACGGTCAGCGGCAGCCAGCAGCAGCTGCTGATCGCCCTGGACTCCAACCTGTCCTCGCCCGGCCAGGTGGCCAGCGGCGACTTCACCCAGGCGCTCAACGCCGACAACGGTGCGATCCGTATCTGGCGCAGCGGCCAGGGTGACGATGAAGAGCAGGGCGACCTGGTCAGCGTCAACTTCCGCTGCGACAACGGCGTGACCCAGTGGGGCGACAGCGTCTATGCGGTGGGTAACGTCGCCCAGCTGGGCAACTGGAGCGCGGCCAGCGCGGTGCGCCTGAGCGACACCAGCGCCTACCCGACCTGGAAGGGCAGCATCGCCCTGCCGGCCGGCCAGCAGGTGGAGTGGAAATGCATCATCCGTAACGAGAGCGACCCGACCCAGGTCAAGACCTGGCAGCCGGGAGGCAACAATAGCCTGACGGTTACGGCCGGGGCCACCACCAGCGGCGGCTTCTGAGTCTGCCGGGCCGCCGCGCCGTTCCCGGCGGCCCGGTCTCTATCGACAGGAGAGATCGATGTTGTCCCCTCTTGTAAACCGGCTGACCGCCTTCAAGGTCGGCTTCCTGCCGCGGCTGTACCTGCTGATCGCGGCGCTGGCCCTGCTGCTGGTGCTGCTCGGCGGCAGCAGCCTGAGCGCCATCGGCGAGCTGCAGGGCTCGGGCGAACGCATCGCCCACAGCGCCGCGCGGCTGCAGGCCAGCCAGAGCTTCTTCAGTGCCCTGCAGGGCCTGACCCAGAACCTGTCCGATGCCCTCGGCGCCGAACGCGCCGAGGAGCTCGAGGCCTTCGCCACCGCGCATGGGCAGCATGCCGAACGGGTCGACGCCCGCCTGGACGTCATGCGGACCCTGGGGAACGGCGCCGAACAGGCCGAGCTGGTGCGGCTGGGGCAGTTGCTGCCGCAGCTGGACGCGCAGAGCCGCGAGCTGCTGGAGGCGCAGCGCCAGGTGCTGGCGCGGGTCGAGCGCACCGCGGTGACGCTGCGCAACCTGCAGCTGCAACTGTCGCGCTTCAAGCAGGACCTGCTCAGGGTGCAGGCGGTCACCAAGGACGACTACGTCGCCTACTCGCTCAAGCAGTTCATCATTCCGCTGGAGCAGGTCGAGGCACTGGTCTTCGACGCGGTCGGCAGCGCCTCGCCGCAGCGCCTGCAGCAGGCCGAGGCCAAGGTCAGGGAACGCCTGCCCAATCTACATGACAAGCTGGGGCGGGTGCTGGACGACCTACTGCCCCACCAGGACAGTCGCACCGACTATGTGCATACCTATCGGGGTGAGTTCGCCGAGATCGAGCGCAACCTGCTGCTCGACGGCCAGGGCGCGCTGGCCCAGTACGCCGGCTGGCTCGCCGACAAGCAGGCTAACCAGGAGCGCAAGCGCCAGCTGCAGGCGTTGCAGGCGCAGGTGGGCGAGCAGGTCGGGCAACTGATCGAGGCGAGCGAGCGCGACGCCCGGGCGCAGCTCGAACAGGCGCGCCTGACCTATCGGCGCGGCTTCGATCGCCTGCTGTGGCTGGCCGCGCTGTCGCTCGGCATCGCCCTGAGCATGGGCGTTTGGCTCAGCCGCACCATGCGCCGGGCGCTGGGCGCGGTGTCCGGCGCGCTGAACCGGTTGGCCGAGGGCGATCTGCGCGGCCGCTGCGATTACCAGCGGGAAGACGAGTTCGGCCGGGTCGCGGCGGACGTCAATCGGGTCGCCGGCAACCTGCGCGACGCCTTGGCGCAGCTGGGCCGCGCCGCCGACCAGCAGGACGCCATCGCCCGTGGCAATGCCGATTCCTGCGCCGACGCGCGCCAGGGCCTGGATCGGCAGCGCTCGAGCATCGGCGCGCTGGCCGCCAGCCTGACCCAGATGGAATCGAGCTTCGCCGAGGTGGCGGTGCATGCCGAGCAGACCGCGCGGCGGGTCGACAGCGTCGGCGCCAGCGTCGACAGCGGCAGCCAGATCATGGCCGGCACCATCCGCAGCACCCAGGCGCTGGCGCAGCAACTGCAGGGCAGCGTGGCCGAGATCGCCGAGGTCGAGGCCGGCGGGCAGCGCATCGGCCAGATCCTCGCGGTGATCCGCAGCATCGCCGAGCAGACCAACCTGCTGGCCCTCAACGCGGCCATCGAGGCGGCGCGTGCCGGCGAGCAGGGCCGCGGCTTCGCCGTGGTCGCCGACGAGGTGCGCAGCCTGGCCTTGCGCACGGCCAGCTCCACCGGCGAGATCCAGTCGCATATCGACGGTCTGCTGCAGGGCATCCAGGCGGCGGTACAGTCGCTGGAGCTGAGCCGCCAGCACATGCAGGCCAACCTGGCCCAGGTCGGCGAGGCCGATCAGGCGATGCAGCGGA
Source organism: Pseudomonas sp. SP16.1 (assembly GCF_052682975.1). Taxonomy (NCBI): domain Bacteria; kingdom Pseudomonadati; phylum Pseudomonadota; class Gammaproteobacteria; order Pseudomonadales; family Pseudomonadaceae; genus Pseudomonas; species Pseudomonas sp. SP16.1. Next base: position 3,128,928 of record NZ_JBQYFZ010000001.1, on the reverse strand, counting down.
TCCACGAGCAGGTCGGCGCCATCGCCGGCATGTCGCGGCAGATCAGCCAGGCCACCGCCCAGCAGCGCCTGGCCGCCGAAGATGTGACGCGCAGCATGCACGACATCCACGCGGTGGCCGAGGACAACATGCAGCGCATCGTCGGTATCACCGAGAGCAGCGAGCGCCAGGCGGCCATGGTGGCCGAGCAGCAGGCGCTGTGCGCCCGCTACCTGACCTGAGCGATCGGTGCCTGCTGCGCGAAGGCGTGTATCCGGCGGATTGGGGCGGTGCCGTGGACAAGGATAAGGGCGGGTTCGGTGACTGACCGCGCAAGCCGCGGTGCGCACGGTGCACCCTACGAAATGCAGCAGCGTGCCGAGCGTGGCGGTCCCGGTAGGCGGCGCTGCGCGCACCGGAGGCTATCCTGTACAGGCAATCAGCGCCAGGAGACAGGGAATGTCCGACTACCACCGCGCCCGGGAGCAGGGCGCCTGCTATTTCCTCACCCAGGTCAGCCACCAGCGCCGGCCGCTGCTCACCGAGGCGCCGCTGCGCGCGGCCTTGCGCGGGGCCATCGAGCAGGTGCGCCAGCGTTATCCCTTTGCCATTCACGGCTGGGTGCTGCTGCCCGATCACCTGCACTGCCTGTGGCAACTGCCACCGGGCGATGCCGACTTTGCCCTGCGCTGGTCGATGATCAAGCGCCTGACCAGCCAGGCCCTGCCGCAAGCCGATGGTGTCAGCCTGAGCCGGCGTCTGCGCCGCGAGGCGGGGCTGTGGCAAAGGCGCTTCTGGGAACACCGCATCCGCGACGAGCAGGACCTCAGTAGGCACCTGGATTACCTGCACTGGAATCCGGTGCGCCATGGCCTGGTGCGGCAGGTGGCGGATTGGCCCTGGTCGAGCTTCCACCGCCTGGTGCGCGAAGGCGTGTACCCGGCGGATTGGGGAGGGGTGGCGGAGGATGAGGGGGCGTTCGGCGAGTGACCGCGCAAGCTCGGTGCGCACGGCGCACCCGATGGTGCTGATACGCCGATATGTAGGTCTGCGGATATGGTGCGGCGAGCCCTAGGGTGCGCCGTGCGCACCAGGGATAAACGCCGATCTGCCAGGCCGGCGCCTATTCCCGATCCGGTCGGGTTGTCGCCGCTGGATGGGGTATGCAGAAAGAGCCACCGAGGCCGCGGTGCGCCGCGGCGCACCCTAAGAGCACGGCAGGCTTTTGTAGGGGGCGCGCGGGGCCGCCTAGGTTGTGCGCACCAACCCTCTGCCTATTCACCAACCTGCCACTCATGCGCCTGCTGCAGCGCCTGTTCCAGCTCGGCGCGCCAGGCGTCCGGGGTGCGCCCGGCGAGCAGTTCCAGGCGCTGCAGCTGGGCGCCGCACTCGTGCAGGCATTGCTGCAGCCAGTCGATGCGCTGCAGGGTCAGCGGCGTGCAGGTCTGGCCGCCGAGGTCGTCCTCCAGATCGCTCAGGTGCGAGCGCCAGGCCTCGCGCAGGTACAGGCCCTCCAGGCCGCCGTCCAGCGCCGTGCGCCATTGGCCGATGATGCCGCCCAGCCAGCCCAGCACCGAGCCGCTGGCGCCGCGCTTGATCAGCTGGCTGCGCAGGCGCTGGTAGCACTCCAGGGCGATGCGCTTTTCCAGCTCCAGTGCGGCCAGGGCGGCGCTCTGCCCGCATTCGCGCTCCAGGCGCAGCAGGTGGGCGTAGTAGCAGCGCGTCTCGAAGCGCTCGGCGCCGTGGTGCTGCGGGGTCAGCAGGCCGTTGCTGTTGCACGCGCGCAGCGGGTCGAAGCGGTACATGTAGCCGAAGTCGAACAGGCGGATGCGGCCGTCGTCGAGCAGGTTGCCGGGGCACAGGTCCCACTCGAAGAAGCCCAGCTGGAGCAGCGCCAGCAGGCTGTCGAACAGCTGCAGCAGGCGCCGCTCGTCCCATTCGTCTATCGCCTTGCCGGCGATCCAGGGCGATAGCAGCAGGCCGTGGCGGTAGCTGGCGTAGCGAGTCTCGACGATGCCGGCCAGGGGGGCGTGCCAGTCCGCCTGGCGCTTGAGCGCCTGCAGTTCGCTGCGGCGCTGCACTTCGTTGAGAAAGGAGGTCTGGCCGTCGGGGTTCTGCACCTTGCACGGGTTGCGTGCGCGCTTGAGTGTCCATAGCTGGCCCCCCGCCTCGATCTGGTAGACCTCGGCGGTCAGTCCTCCGGCGAAATGGCGGCGTACCCAGGGGCTGCCCGGGCCGGTGGCCAGCAATTGGTCGAGGGGCAGCGGGCAGTCGGCGAGCGAGCCCACTTCGAGTTCGGCGCGGCTGGAGGCGAAGGCCAGCTGGCTTTGGCGGCGTTGCTGTTCTGGAGTCATGGCGGTACCGGGCAGGGCAGGTGGTGCGCGCGACCTACCCTGCGAACGTCGCGCGCCGGGAGATTTCAACGACCCTGGACGATCACCACGCGGTCTGCGCCGAGGGTGCGGGCGAAGGCGTAGGGCAGGGTGGATAGCTGCTGGTGGCGGCCGGCACCGATGGCCGGGTGGCGCGCGCGGAACTGGCCGAGCAGGCGCCAGTGCGCCAGCAACTCGGCGATCGGCCCCTGCTGCTGGGCTGCCCAGTTCATCGGCGAGCGCGTGCCCTGTTGCGGGTCGGAGCCGCCGGGGCCGAGCGGGCGGGCGCTCTCGTCGCCGTAGTAGATCTGCACCGCGCCGGGGGCCAGCAGCAGGGCGCCGGCGAGGCCGCGCTGGCGCGCCAGCTGCTCGCCCTGTTCGGCGAAGAACAGCGAGGTGTCGTGGGACGAGGCGTAGCTCATGAAGTTGTGTCCGGCATTCTTGGCCAGCAGCTCGGCATAGTCGCGGTAGCCGTCCTCGGCCTGGCGCAGGCACTCGCTGCCCTTGGCGGCGAGCTCGCCCTGGAAGGCGAAGTTGATCAGCGCGTCGAAGCCGTTGTCCTGATAGACGTTGACCTGCGGACCATGGCCGAACACCTCGCCGACCATCCAGAACGGGCTGCCGCTCATGGGATCATCGGGGTTGGCCGCCGACCACTCGGCGCGCGCCTTGTCGGCCGCCTGGCGCAGCGCCGCCCAGCTTTCCAGTTCGACATGCTTGACCGTATCGCCACGGAAGCCGTCGACGCCGAACTCGCGCACCCAGAAGGTCAGCCATTCCACCAGGTAGTCGCGCACCCGGTAGCCCTCGCGCGGCACCGCGCGGGTGTCGGCCTTGCGCTGCAGGAAGGGCGGCAGCGTCACCGGCTGCGGGTTTTCGGTCTTGAAGTCGGGCAGGAACGCCAGCGAGCCCTTTACCGGATCGACCAGCACGCTGGGCGGGGCGTCGTAGTCGGCGATGCCGGCGCGCACCCAGTCCTTGCCCCACCAGTTGCGCCAGGCGTCGTGCTGGTAGTCGATCAGGTTGTGGTAGGCGTGCAGGTTCTCGAAGCCCTCCGGCCGCCAGTCGCTCCAGCGCGGCGGCAGGTACTGGGCCATGCCGCTGCGCAGCGCGCCGAAGCCGAGCCCCTGCATGTCGGCCAGGGTCGAATAGCCGGCATGGTTGAGCACCACGTCGAACAGCACGCGGATGCCGCGGGCGTGGGCCTGGGCGATCAGCTCGCGCAGGTCGTCGTCGCTGCCCATGTTGGCGTCCAGGCGGGTGAAGTCCATGGGGTAGTAGCCGTGGTAGCCGTAGTGGCGGAAATCGCCCTTGTCGCCGCCGCCGACCCAGCCGTGGATCTGCTCGAAGGGCACGCTGATCCACAACGCGTTGACACCCAGTTGCTGCAGGTAGTCGAGCTTGCCGGTCAGGCCGCGCAGGTCGCCGCCGTGGAAAGTGCCGATCTCCTGCTCGCCATCGGGCTGGCGGCCGTAGCTGCGGTCGTTGCTCGGATCGCCATTGGCGAAGCGGTCGGTCAGGACGAAATACACCGTGGCGTTGCGCCAGTCGTGCGCGGCGGTGGCGCTCGTCTCGGCCGGCTCGAGCAGCAGCAGGCCGTCGCTGTGCGCCGCCGGGGTCAGCTGCACCCGGCCGTTCGCAACCGTCGCCCGCTGGCCACTGTAGGCGTCGCGTAGCACTTCGCCGTCGGCGAACACCTGGCTGACATCGACGCTCAGGGATTCGCCCGTCCAGGCCTGGCAACTGCCGCGCGAGGCTTGCCGGGGCAGCGGCAGCAGGCGCAGGTGGGGCTGGCCGTCTTCCTGGAACAGCAGGCGATAACGTCCGGGTTCGCTGATCTGCAGGTTGAGCTGGCTGTCTTGGTGCCAGTCCTGACGCTGATACAGCGCGAGCGGTTGGGCGCTGCCGGCCGCATTGGGCGCCTGCAGGCGCAGCTGGCCGGGCGCCAGGTCCAGCTCGACGCTGTAGCGCTGCGGCGCCGGGCTGCTCCATTGCAGCGGCAGCGGCCGCTGATCCAGCCAGGCCTGCAGCTGCGGTTCGGCGCTGGCAAACTGGCACAGCAGCGCGCAGGCCAGGGCGGTGAGCGGAGTCGACAACGTGGTGCGGCGCATGGGGTTCTCCCTGAACTGGCGAGCCCCCAGTACACCCGGACCGCGCCGCCTGCAACAGGCGCAGAGGGGGCAGGGGCGCATACTTTTTTTGCCGGGGCGCAGGCAGACTACGCCCCCGCTTCTACGCCCTCGGCGGCGCGGCCGGGGAGGATGTGGCGCTTGCCGTTCTGGCCGAGGATGACCGAGCTGGCAGAGCGCTCACCGGCTCGCCGCGGTTGTGGATCAAAAACAAGAAGCCACGAGGACAACAAGACATGAACAAGACGCTGCTCAGCGCAGTCGCCATCGGCCTTGCGGCCACCCTGAGCCATTCCCTGCCGGCCCAGGCCGCCATCGAGGAAGGCAAGCTGGTCATCTGGATCAACGGCGACAAGGGCTACAAGGGCCTGGCCAAGGTTGGCGAGCGCTTCACCGCCGACACCGGCATCGCCGTCGAGGTGGCCCACCCGGACAGTGCCACCGACAAGTTCCAGCAGGCCGCCGCCACCGGCAACGGCCCGGACATCTTCATCTGGGCCCACGACCGCCTCGGCGAATGGGCGCAGAGCGGGCTGATCTCGCCGATCACCCCCAGCGCCAAGACCCAGGGCGAGATCGAGGACTTCGCCTGGGAGGCGGTGACCTACGGTGGCAAGCTGTGGGGCTACCCCATGGCGGTCGAGGCCATCGGCCTGCTCTACAACAAGGCGCTGGTGCCGACCCCGCCGGCGAGCTTCGACGAGGTGCTGGCGCTCAACGCCGAGCTGGCCAAGTCCGGCAAGCGCGCCATTCTCTGGGACTACAACAACACCTACTTCAGCTGGCCGCTGCTGGCCGCCAACGGCGGCTACGTGTTCGCCGACACCGAAGGCGGCTACGACACCGCCCGCACCGGGGTCAACAATGCCGGCGCCAAACAGGGCGCGCAGACCCTCAAGGCGCTGATCGACGCCGGAGTCATGCCCAAGGGCGCCGACTACAGCGTCGCCGAGGCCGCCTTCAACAAGGGCGAGTCGGCCATGTTCATCAGCGGGCCCTGGGCCTGGGCCAACGCCAAGAAGAGCGGCATCGACTTCGGCGTGGCGCCGATTCCCGCCGTCGGCGACGCGCCCAGCCGGCCCTTCAGCGGGGTGATGGCTGCCGCGCTGAACGCCGCCAGCCCCAACCAGGCGCTGGCCGTGGAGTTCCTCGAGAACTACCTGCTGCAGGTCGAAGGGCTCAAGACCATGAGCGCCGACGTGCCGCTCGGCGCGGTGCCGAACAAGGCGTACATGGCCGAGCTGGCCAGCGACCCGCTGATCAAGGCCACCTTCGACAACGCCCAGCTGGGCCGGCCGATGCCCAACGTGCCGGAAATGGGCGCCTTCTGGTCGGCCATGGCTCCGGCGCTGACCAACATCACCTCCGGTCGCCAGACCGTGGACGCTGCGCTGGACGATGCCGCCAAGCGCATCGCCAAGTGAAATCCGGCCGCCGGCCGGCGCCTGGCGCCGGCGGCGGCCCCGCTGCGAGGCTATAACTCAGATGTCCGTTGTGAACCTACCTGCCACTGCCAGTATGCCCATGAAGCTGTTTTCCCTGCCGTCCCTGCATGCCGGCCTGCGCTGGGGCCTGTGGGGCCTGTTCAACGCCCTGGCGCTGTACCTGGTGTTGGCGCTCTACGCCCAGCAGCAGCTGGCCTTCGCCCTGCTCGGACTGGTGGTCACCGGCATCGCCAGCTACGTGTTCATCAGCCGCCGGGCCTACGCCCATCGCTACATCTACCCGGCGCTGGCGGGCATGCTGGTGTTCGTCATCTTCCCGCTGCTGTACACCGTGGGCATCGGCTTCACCAACTACAGCGGCAGCAACCTGCTCAGCTTCGAGCAGGTGCAGCGCTACCACCTGCGCCAGACCTACCTGGCCGGCGAGCGCTACGGTTTCAGCCTGCATCGGGGCGAGGACGGCGAGCTGCGCCTGCGCGTCGACAAGGGCGAACGCGGCGCGTTCGTCTCGCCGCCCCTGGTCGGCGATGCGGCCGGCGAGCCGCTGGCGCTCAAGGCCGAGGGCGAGGTCGGCGAGCTGGGTGAGGCGCTGGCCCTGCGCGAGGTGATCCAGCGCCGCGCCGAGCTGGAGCAGTGGGTGCTGCGCAGCACCGACGGCGAGCTGCTGCGCCTGTACGGCCTGCGCGAGGTGGCGGCGGTCAAGCCGCTGTACCGTCTGCTGGAGGGCGGCGACCTGCTCAACACCCGCAGCAATGAACGCCTGGAGGCCGACCACTCCACCGGCTTCTACGTCGACAGCCACGGCAACAAGGTGGCGCCGGGCTTCACCGTATTCGCCGGGGCGAGCAACTTCGCCCGGGTGCTGACCGACCCGAGCATTCGCGGGCCGTTCCTGGAGATCTTCGTCTGGACCCTGGCCTTCGCCGGCCTCACCGTGCTCTTCACCCTGGCCGTCGGCCTGGTGCTGGCCAGCCTGCTGCAGTGGGACCTGGTGCGCGGCAAGGCGTTCTACCGGCTGATGCTGATCCTGCCCTACGCGGTGCCGGCGTTCATTTCCATCCTGGTATTCCGCGGCCTGTTCAACCAGAACTTCGGCGAGATCAACCTGTTGCTCAATGGCCTGTTCGGCATGCGTCCGGACTGGTTCAGCGACCCGACCCTGGCCCGTTCGATGATCCTGATGGTCAACACCTGGCTCGGCTACCCCTACATGCTGCTGCTGTGCATGGGCCTGCTGCAGGCCATCCCGCGCGACCTCTACGAGGCCTCCGCGATGGATGGCGCGACGCCCCTGGACAACCTGCTGAAGATCACCCTGCCGCTGTTGATCAAGCCGCTGGCGCCGCTGCTGATCGCCAGCTTCGCCTTCAACTTCAACAACTTCGTGCTGATCACCCTGCTGACCCGCGGTGGCCCGGACATCATCGGCGCCACCACCCCGGCGGGTACCACCGATCTGCTGGTGAGCTACACCTACCGCATCGCCTTCCAGGATTCCGGGCAGAACTTCGCCCTGGCGGCGGCCATCGCCACGCTGATCTTCCTGGTGGTGGGCGCGCTGGCCTGGCTCAACCTGAAACTGTCGAAAGTCAAAGTCTGAGGAACCCGCCATGGCGATGGTGCAACCGAAATCCGTGAAATACCGCCTGTGGCTGACCCATGCCGGTCTGCTCGGCTTCATCGCGCTGATCGTCTTCCCGCTGCTGATGGTGGTGTCGATCAGCTTCCGCGACGGCAACTTCGCCACCGGCAGCCTGCTGCCGGACAACCCGACCCTGGAGCACTGGTCGCTGGCCCTCGGCATTCCCTACCAGCATGCCGACGGCACGCTGACCCAGCCGCCGTTCCCGGTGCTGACCTGGCTGTGGAACTCGGTGAAGATCGCCTTCATCAGCTCGGCGCTGATCCTGCTGCTGTCGACCACCAGCGCCTACGCCTTCGCCCGCCTGCGCTTCGCCGGCAAGGGGCCGATCCTCAAGGGCATGCTGATCTTCCAGATGTTCCCGCCGGTGCTGTCGCTGGTGGCCATCTACGCCCTGTTCGACCAGCTCGGCAAGCACGCCGGCTGGCTCGGGGTGAACAGCCACGGCGCGGTGATAGTCGCCTCGCTCGGCGGCATGGCCCTGCATATCTGGACCATCAAGGGCTACTTCGAAAGCATCGATGCCTCGCTGGAGGAGGCCGCCATAGTCGACGGCGCCACCACCTGGCAGGCCTTCGTGCACATCCTGCTGCCGATGAGCGTGCCGATCCTCGCCGTGGTGTTCATCCTCGCCTTTATCACCAGCATCACCGAATACCCCATCGCCTCGGTGCTGCTGCTGGACGTGGACAAGCTGACCCTGTCGGTCGGCGCCCAGCAGTACCTGTATGAGCAGAACTACCTGTGGGGCGACTTCGCCGCCGCCGCCGTGCTCTCCGGTCTGCCGATTACCGCGGTATTTCTCTATTGCCAGAAGTGGATAGTCGGTGGGCTGACTGCGGGAGGGGTAAAAGGGTAGGGCGGGTGAAACCCGCCGCTGCCGACTTGGCGGGTTTCACCCGCCCTACGTTTGTGCGCACCGATCTACCGTCGTTGGTGCGCATGGCGTACCGAGGGCAAGGCGGGTGAAGCCTGCCGCCCCGATACCGATGTAAGCTTTGCCTAAACCCGGACAACGATAAATAACGGGAGAGGATCATGACCACAGCGGCCCGTCCGCCCCTGCCCCTGATACCGGCCAAGCTCGCTGCGCCGGCGCTGCATCCCGGCCTGCTGCCGCGGCCGCGCTTCGACGAGTGGCTGCAGCGCCTGCCGCAGGTGCGCCTGGCCGTGCTGCAGGCGCCCAGCGGCTTCGGCAAGACCGTGCTGGCCAGCCAGTGGGCGGCGGCCTTTGCCGGCGCCGTGGCCTGGCTCAACCTCGACGGCAACGACAACACCCCGCGGCAGTTCGGCCGCTATCTGCTCAACGCCCTGCATCGCCAGCTCGACGGCGGCTGCCCGCAGTGCGTCGGCCGCGCCGAGCAGGGCGACGACGGCCTCGACGGCCTGCTCACTCGCCTGCTCGCCGAGCTGCCGGCCGAGCATGCGCCGCTGCTGCTGGTGCTCGACGAGTTCGAGGTGCTGCGCAACCGCGAGGTGATCGCCGCGCTGCGCTTCTTCCTGCGCAACGCCCCCGACTGGCTGACCCTGCTGGTGTGCAGCCGCGGCCTGCCGGACCTCGGCGTCGCCGAGTTGCGCGTCAAGCGCCAGCTGCTGGCGCTGGATGCCGGCCAGCTGGCCTTCGAGCTGGACGAGGTACAGGCGCTGCTGGAGCTGGGCCTGCCGATCGAGGTTAACCGCGAGCAGGTCGAGCGCCTCAACCGGCGCATCGGCGGTTGGCCCTGCGCGCTGCAGCTGACCCTGCAGGAGGTACAGACCGGTCGCGGCATGGACCTGTTCCTCGAGGCGCTGCAGCTCGGTCACCCCTATATCCGCGACTATTTCCGCGAGCAGGTGCTCTATGGCCTGGACGGCGCCACCCAGGATTTCCTCCAGTCCACCTGCCTGCTGGAGCGCTTCAGTGCGGCGCTGGCCGACCGTCTGACCGACAGCTGCAACGGCCACGAGATGCTCGAAAACCTCGAACGTAGCGGCCTGTTTATCCAGGCGGTGGACCCGCTGCGCCAGTGGTTCGCCTACCACCCGCTGTTCGCCAGCTTCCTGCGCAACGAGCTGTCCACCCACCAGCCGCAGCGCGTCGCCGAACTGCACCTGCGCGCCGCCGAGGCGCTGCTGGAGGAGAAGATGGCCGAGGAGGCCGCGCGCCATGCATTGCTGGCGCGCGACCCGCAGCGGGTGGCGCAGATCCTCGAGGCCCATGGCCGGCATTTCTACCGCCAGGGCCGCCTGGAACTGCTGCAGCGCTGCCTGGCCGTGCTGCCGGAGAGCCGCGTGGCCGAATCCCCGCTGTTCACCCTGCTGCAGGCCTGGGCCTCGCAGAACCAGTATCAGAGCGATCAGGTCGAGCGCTGGCTGCAGGCCGGCGAGGCGGTGCAACGCGAGCAGTTCAGCGCCGAACAGTGGCAGCGCATCGAGGCCGACTACCAGGCGGTACGCGCTCAGGTGGCGATCAACCAGGGCGACCAGCAGCGCGCCATGGCCTTCGCCCGCCAGGCGCTGGCCTTCGAGCCGCTGACCATGCGCACCTCCAAGGTGGCGGCGATGTCGGTGCTGGCCGAGGCGCACTTCGTCCAGGGCGAGCTGGCCAAGGCCCAGCAGCAGCACGAGGAGACCGTGCGCCGTGCGCAGCAGATCAACGCCTCGCACCCGGTGCTGTGGAGCCTCGGCCAGCTGTCGGAGATCGCCGTGGCCCAGGGCCACCTGCAGAAGGCCTACAACCTGCAGGAGCGGGCGCTGCAGTACATCGAGCAGGAGCAGTTGCCGATCACCCCGATCATGGAATTCATCCACCGCGTGCGCGGCCAGGTGCTGCTCGAATGGCACCACCTGGATGCGGCCGAGCAGTGCGCCCTGCAGGGCCTGGAGATACTCGATACGGTGGGCGACCACTGGTTCCTGCAGTGCTACGTGCTGCTCGCCCGCGTCGCCCACGCGCGGGGCCAGCAGAGCCAGTGCGCCGACTACATCGGCCGGCTGAAGAGCCTGCTGGCCGGCGACGACTACCACATCGACTGGCAGGCCAACGCCCACGCGGCGATGCTCGCCTACTGGGACTCGACCCAGGACAAGGACAGCATCCGCCAGTGGCTTTCCACCGCGCCGCCGCTCAAGCCCGGGGCCAACCACTTCGCCCAGGGCAACGCGCGCAACCACGTGCGCGCCTACCTGGCATTGAATCAGGGCGAGCGTGCGCTGCCGATCCTGCGCCAGTTGCAGCTAGACGCCGAGCGCCATCAGCTGGTGATGGACCAGAACCGCAACCATATCCTCCAGGCGCTGGCGCACTGGCAACGCGAGGAGCGCCAGAGCAGCCTCGACCACCTGCACCAGGCGCTGACCCTGGCCAGCGGCACCGGCGCCATCGGCAGCTTTCTCAGCCTGGGCAAGCCGCTGATCGCCATGCTCAAGGCGCTGCAGCTCGAGCGCCGGCTCGACGAGCTGGAGCAGCAGCGCGCCGAACGCCTGATCCAGCTGGCCCAGCAGCAGCGCGACTTCAGCCGGGCGATCCGCATCACCCTGGACGAGGCGGTGATCCAGGACATCATCAACCGCCCCGACGTGCCCGAGCTGATCCGCCACTCGCCGCTGACCCGGCGCGAATGGCAGGTGCTCAGCCTGATCCACGCCGGGCTGTCCAACGAGCAGATCTCCGAACACCTCAACGTCGCCCCGACCACCATCAAGACCCATATCCGCAGCCTCTACCAGAAGCTCGCCATCACCCAGCGCAGCGAGGCGGTGCAGCTGGCGCGCAGCCTGCTGAGCAAGATTCAGGGCGAGTAGGGGGATACCCAACCGCAGGGTGCGCCGTGCGCACCGCTGCGGGGTCGGGGTGTCCGTCTGATGTGTTGTCGTTTCGATAGGCGCGGATTGGTGCGCACAGCCTACAGGCGCGCTCATTACGCCCGTGTGGGAGCCGCGCCCCGCGGCGAATGGGATCGATCCGGCAGTGCAAAGCCCGAAGCTTCGCCCCGGGGCGGGGCTCCCACAGGTTTCGTCCAAGGGTGCACCGTGCACGGTCTCCATCCCCAAAACTCCTCCCCCTAACCGGCCGCCGGCTACGCCGGCGAAAACCCCGCCGGGGAGGATGTGACGCCTTGCCTCCTTGCCTAGAGTGGAGGTGTCATCACGAACAACAAAAGGCTTTGCTGTATGGCTGTTATCCGTAAGGACTGGTGGCGCGGCGGCGTCATCTACCAGGTCTATCCGCGCAGTTTCCTCGACAGCAACGACGACGGCGTCGGCGACCTGCCCGGCGTGCTCGCCAGGCTCGACTACATCGCCAGCCTCAACGTCGACGCCATCTGGCTGTCGCCCTTCTTCACCTCGCCGATGAAGGATTTCGGCTACGACGTCTCCGACTACCGCGGCGTCGACCCGCTGTTCGGCACCCTCGACGACTTCCGCGCGCTGGTCGCGGCCGCCCACGAGCGCGGCCTGCGCATCGTCATCGACCAGGTGCTCAATCACTGCTCCGACCAGCATCCCTGGTTCGAGGAGAGCCGCAGCAGCCGCAACAACGCCAAGGCGGACTGGTTCGTCTGGGCCGACCCCAACCCGGACGGCACGCCGCCGAACAACTGGCTGTCGGTGTTCGGCGGCTCGGCCTGGACCTGGGAGGGCCGGCGCAAGCAGTACTACCTGCACAATTTCCTGGCCAGCCAGCCCGACCTCAACTTCCACTGCGAGGCGGTGCAGCAGCAGCTGCTCGAGGACATGGAGTTTTGGCTCGAACTGGGTGTCGACGGCTTCCGCCTGGACGCCGCCAACTTCTATTTCCACGACCAGGCGCTGCGCAACAACCCGCCGAACCCGGACGTCCGCGAGGGTGGCATCGGCGTGCGGGTCGACAACCCCTACGCCTACCAGCGCCACCTGTACGACAAGACCCAGCCGCAGAACCTCGACTTCCTGCGTCGCCTGCGTGCGCTGCTGGAGCGCTATCCCGGCACCGCCTCGGTGGCAGAGATCGGCTGCGACGACTCGCTGCGCACCATGGCCGCCTACACCAGCGGTGGCGACACCTTGCACATGGCCTATTCCTTCGACCTGCTCACCGCCCAGTGCAGCCCGGCCTATATCCGCCGCACCATCGAAGCCATCGAGGGCGAGCTGGGCGACGGCTGGCCCTGCTGGTCGGTGGGCAACCACGACGTGGTGCGGGTGATGAGCCGCTGGGCGCACGACGGCGAGGCCAGCCCGGAGCGTGGCCGCCTGCTGATGTCGCTGCTGCTGTCGCTGCGCGGCAGCGTCTGCCTGTACCAGGGCGAGGAGCTGGGCCTGCCCGAGGCCGAACTGGCCTTCGAGGACCTGGTCGACCCCTACGGCATCACCTTCTGGCCCGAGTTCAAGGGCCGCGACGGCTGCCGTACGCCGATGCCCTGGAGCCGCGACGGCGTCCACGCCGGCTTCTCCAGCCAGCAGCCCTGGCTGCCGCTGGACGAGCGCCACCGCGCCCTGGCCGTGGACGTGCAGGAGGACGACAGCGCGTCCATGCTCAACAGCTACCGGCGCTTTCTCGCCTGGCGCCAGGAGCAGCCGCTGCTGATCGACGGCGATATCCAGGTGCGCTACCACGACGACGACCTGCTGGTGTTCGAACGTCGCCTGGGCGAGCAGGCCTGGCTGTGCCTGTTCAACCTCGGCGTTCGCGAGCGGCGCTACGACCTGCCGCTGATGGTCGAGCCGCTGGAGGGCGTGCCCTCCAGCACAGCCGAGTTCCTCGGCAGCTGGGTACACTTGCCGGCCCACGGGTTCGGCTTCGCCCGCCTGCTGGGCTAGGGCGATCCCATGCGGGGCCGGTGCGCCGGCCCTGCGGCTTCCTCAAGGTTCACCGCCGGCGCGACCGGCCCCGATTCAGAGACTGCACCATGGCCAGCCTTACCCTGCGCAACATCTGCAAGCACTACGACGGCACCGCCATCACCCGCAACATCGACCTGGACATCGAGGACGGCGAGTTCGTGGTCTTCGTCGGCCCGTCCGGCTGCGGCAAGTCCACCCTGCTGCGGCTGATCGCCGGGCTGGAGGAGATCAGCTCCGGCGACCTGCTGATCGACGGCCAGCGGGTCAACGACCTGCCGCCGATGGAGCGCTCGGTGGGCATGGTGTTCCAGTCCTACGCCCTCTACCCGCACATGACGGTGGCGGAGAACATGGCCTTCGGCCTCAAGCTGGCCAAGACCAACAAGGCGCAGATCCAGCGCAAGGTGGAGGAGGTCTCGCGCATCCTGCAGCTCGATGCGCTGCTCGAACGCAAGCCCAAGGACCTCTCCGGCGGCCAGCGCCAGCGCGTGGCCATCGGCCGTACCCTGGTGCGCGAGCCCAAGGTGTTCCTGTTCGACGAGCCGCTGTCGAACCTCGACGCCTTCCTGCGCGTGCAGATGCGCATCGAGATCTCGCGCCTGCACCAGCGTCTCAAGTCGACCATGGTCTACGTCACCCACGACCAGGTCGAGGCCATGACCATGGCCGACAAGATCGTCGTGCTCGAGGCCGGACGCATCGCCCAGGTCGGCGCACCGCTGGAGCTCTACCACTACCCGCGCAACCGCTTCGTCGCCGGCTTCCTCGGCTCGCCGCAGATGAACTTCCTCCAGGTGCGCGCGCTCAGCGCCAGCAGCGAGGCGGTGGAGATCGAGATGCCCGGCGGCTACCGCATGCGCGTGCTGGTCGACGGCACGGGCGTCGAACCCGGCGAGCAGCTGACCCTGGGCGTGCGCCCGGAGCACTTCGTTGCCAGTGAGCAGGCCGACTTCGCCTTCTACGGGCAGATCAGCGTGGCCGAGCGGCTGGGCGATCACAATTTGATCTACCTGAGCCTGGAGGGGGTGGAGGACATCATCACCCTGCGCAGCGACGGCGACCGCCGCGTTGCGGTGGGCGAGACCTTCGCCGCCGGGCTGATGGCCAACAAGTGCCACCTGTTCCGCGCCGACGGCCAGGCCTGCCCGCGGCATTACCGCGAGCCGGCGATCTACGGCTGAATCTGCGTGGCTCACCGCGCAGCTTCTCTGTAGGAGCCGCGCCCCGCGGCGAATGGCGGCAGGTTCAGGCAACGCGCAAACCCGTTTTCGCCCCCGGGGCGGGGCTCCTACAGGTTGCGCTGGTTTGCCGGGGGATGATGCTTCACCCATCGACCGTGGCACTATCTGCTGGATGAAAGAGCGTCATCGACCCTAGGGGTTGGTTGCACCACTCACCATCCTGCGCGCAAGGAGCCGCCATGCAACTGATCGGAATGCTCGACTCACCCTACGTTCGCCGCGTGGCGATCTCCCTGCAGCTGCTCGGGCTGCGCTTCGAGCACCGCGCCCTGTCGGTGTTCAGCACCTTCGAGGAATTCCAGCGGATCAACCCGCTGGTCAAGGCGCCGACCCTGATCTGCGACGACGGCAGCGTGCTGATCGACTCCGGGCTGATCCTCGACTACGCCGAGACCCTGGCCGCGCCGCGCAGCCTGATGCCGAGCGCGCTGGCGCAACGCACCCAGGCGCTGCGCCGCGTCGGCCTGGCCCTGGCCGCCTGCGAGAAGAGCGTACAGGTGGTCTACGAGCTCAACCTCAGGCCGCGCGAGAAGCTGCACCAGCCCTGGCTGGAGCGGGTGACCGGCCAGCTGCACGCGGCCCTGCAGGCGCTGCAGGACGAGTGGGCAGGGCGGGTGCCGCAGCTGAGCGAGGCGAGCATCAACCAGGCCGCTGTCAGCACCGCGGTGGCCTGGCAGTTCGCCGTGCAGATGCTGCCCGAGCTGATCGACCCGGCGCGCTATCCGGCACTGGCCGAGCTCTCGGAACGCGCCGAACGCCTGGCCCCCTTTCGCGCGGCGCCGCATGGGCTGGGGACCTGCAGCGTTTCGGTCTGATATGCCGCGCGCCAAGGACGTTGATCGATAGGAGCGCCGGCAGGCGGCTTAGGGGCTGGTTGGTGCTGCTTGTGCTCGCCCGAGGTTGGCTGGGCGAACAGGCAGAAAGCGGCCAGAAGTAGCCAGATGAAGTCATGCTGCCCTAACGCATGACCATGCGGTTCCGTAGGGCTGATCAGCGGTGAAAGCCAGTAATGCTGGTCTGTAGGGTCAGGGTCCTAAAGCTCTCTGATAAGAATATTACTCACGGCGAATAATTATCCGCACTGCAACTACATCTCTCGGCCAATGACGATGCTTTCAATCTGGTGCTTTAGGCATGCTTTGCAGCGTGCTTACAAGGGCCGCGAGTAAGTTCAATAAGGCTCCCGCGCAAAGAGCAAACTGAGGTGCAGAGTCGGTGGAGAGCTGGTTAAAGAGCAGTGTCATGATGACTGCGCCAGCCGTTTGACCGAGCAGGCGAGCGGTACCCTGCATGCCCCCAGCCGCACCACTCCGACTCAGCGGCGCCGCGAGGAACATGTTGCGGTTATTGGCCACGTTGAAGAGGCTGAAGCCGAGGCCGCACAGCATGGTCAGTGGCACCAGCGTCATGAGATTTTCCCGCAGAGGCCAAAGCGCAGCCCCTGCTAATCCTGCGGCAAGACAAATGCCACCCGCCGAGCAAAGCCAGGCAGCCGACCATCGGTTTGATAGACACCCAGCCAGAGGAGCGATCAGCGCGACTGTTAAAGGCCAGGGAATCATGTAGAGGCCCGTCATCAGCACCTCTTGTCCGAGGCTGTGCTGAAGGTAGAAGGGCAGCGCCACCAAGCCTGCCGTTTGTCCAGCAAAGCAGAGCATCGAGGCAATCACTGAAATACGGAATGAGGTGGATCTCAGCAGATCCAGCGGAATCAGTGGCGCTTCCTTCTGCCTTTCCCGCTTAACCAATAGCGCCAGTTGGATGGCAGAAATGGCCAGTAATGCTGTAGTCAGCGCAGGGTGGTCGGTGATGACGCCAAAGGCTATGACCAGTGATGCAAAGGTCCCGGCATTCAATGCCATGCTCAACAGATCGGCTTTGCGCGCGGTACCGTCCACTGCTGGTAGCGCGCTTGCCGCTAGGATCACCCAGAGCCCGAAGGGGAGCAGCACTGCAAACAGCCATGGCCAGTCCGCCACGCTGAGAATCGCTGCCCCCATTGCGGGGCCTGCTGCTGATGACAGAGCAACCGCAAGCGCATTCCAGCCTATGGCGGCGCCCAGTTGCTGGCTCGGCACCACTTGGCGCAGCAGTGCTATGGCGAGCGCCATGACTGCCGCGCCTCCAAGCCCCTGCAGCAACCGAGCTGCAATCAGCCAATACAGCGTCGGGGCCAGTGCGCACATCAGCGTGGCAGCCAGAAAGAGCGCCACGCCCCAGCGAAATACCCGACGGTAGCCAAGACTTTCACCCAGCGCTGCGCAGGGCAGCAACGCCATCAGGAGCGCCACCTGGTTGGCCGTGAGGATCCAGATGGACAGCGCGGGAGGCACTAGCAGCGACTGGGCAATCGTTGGCAGGGCCATGTTGGCTATCGCCGTGTTGAGCACCACCAGCACCATGGCAGCCAGCACTGAGCTGACGGCAGCCAGGTGCCTCGGTTGTGCGCGCACTGATAGCTCGTCCACAGTATGCCCCGATGCGGCTGCCGGGTCAGGTTGTGTGCTGAGGCGGCCGATTTCGGGAGCAGGGTCGCGCCTCATGACTTCAACCACCCAGGTGTGCACTGGCTCGCCGGGACCCAATCACCATCCTGCTCGACGTACCGTGTTAGCTTGCGAGCCTCTTGGTCTTCCTTCTTCAAGTCCCGCTCAGTGAAGCGATAGAGCAAAGCAGGCCCACTGATGCACTTCGTATCGTGGATATCACCTGGCAGGAAGACCAGCGTTTGACCGGCGCTCACCTTAGTAGAGCCGCGCTTTACTAGTTTCACCTGGCCATTCGGATCCTGCATCTTGGTATAGGTGCCCATCTCGATCTCACCAGTCTGCACCGCGTAAATGACCCAGCTCCGACCATGTTCATGAGGCGGCCGGTAGAGCCCTTCAGGCTCGGTGTGCGCCAGCAGCACAAATCCGTTTTCCGGGTCTCGGTGCATCTCTTGTTGAGCCAGTGCTTGCTGGTGCAGATCAGCCAGCCAGGGCTCGGTGACAGGCGTCTTCAGGAGTTCATCCAGCTGCTGCCTGCAGCCTGCGACCACTGCAGAACTGATCGGCCCCCAGATTGCTTGGACATTTTCAACAAATCTGTTCAACGAGTTCATACATCCTCTCCTCATCCACTTCGGTACGACTGTGCCGATGGAGAGAACTGTATTCAGCGTAAAAATATGGCGGAAGACGCAACGTTTGCACTTTATAGTTGCGCTGGACGCTATATGACAGTCTGGTTGGGCTAAGATCAGGCCATGTCGAATCCAGACCTTAATCTGCTCATTACCCTCGATGCAGTGCTTGCTGAAGGCAGTGTCGCGCGTGCGGCCAAACGCCTCCGGCTCAGCCCTTCGGCCATGAGTCGGGCACTTGCGCGGCTTAGAGAAGTCACGGGAGATCCGCTTTTAGTTAGGGCAGGCCGGGGGCTCGTGCCGACTCCCAGGGCGATCGAACTTCGTGATCGCGTGGCTCAGCTTGTGCGCGATGCACAGGCAGTTTTGCGTCCAGTCGAGCTTCTTGAGCTGGAAAAACTCGAACGGACCTTCGCAATCAGGACCAGTGAGGGTTTTGCTGAGAATTTTGGCCCGGCGCTTATCACACGTGTTGCGCAGCAGGCCCCTGGGGTTCGACTGTTTTTTATGCAGAAGCCGGATAAAGACAGCAAGCCATTGCGCGATGGAGTCGTGGATCTGGAAACCGGTGTCATCGATCTGTCCGCTGCCCCCGAGCTGAGAGGTCAGGCGTTGTTCAGGGATAATTACATTGGCGTGGTGCGAGCCAGGCATCCATTGAGCCACGGCACAATTACCCCGGAAAAGTATGCGACGGGCATGCATATCTCCGTGTCACGGGAAGGGTTAGAAAAAGGCTCCTTAGATGACGCGCTGCTGCCTCACGGATTGCAGCGAAAAATAGTCACCATCGTTGGTGGCTTTTCGACCGCGCTGGGGCTGGCCCGGGGCTCAGACTTGATCGCCACCGTTCCCGAGCGCCATACCGCGAGTTTGCGCGAGGGCATGTATAGCTTTCCGCTTCCTTTTCGTACGTCGGAGTTCACCGTTTCATTGCTTTGGCATCCACGATTCAGCGCAGATCCTGCTCATCGATGGCTTCGAGATTTGATCCTGCAAGTTTGCAGGATGAATGAATAGCCACGCTTTTCTTAGAGCCTCTATATCTCTAGCGGGCTCGCTCAACTTGGTACCAATCAGTACGCTTTTGGCCGCTCCTGGCCGATTTCTACCGGTTTCCGCCGCTCTCAAGCGGTCGTTCCGTAGCGGTTCGGCCCCTTCGGCCAGCCTCTCGTTAGGCAACGCACCGGTGCGCGCTGCGCCCGTTACGAAGCTATGCTCGACGCTTCGTTCCACGTTCCGGAAAGGATTTCCTCATGCATGCCCCCGTCGTCTTTATCCATGGTCTGATCGGCAGCCTGCAGCTTCCTGAGCTGAGCGCGGCCTTCGCCCCGGGGCGGGCCCTGGCGCCCGATCTGCTCGGCTACGGCGCGCAGCGCCAGGTGCCGGCCGAGGCCATCGATCTGCCGGCGCAGGTCGAGTATCTGCAGCGGGTGATCGAGGAGCAGTTTCCCGGCGAGGCAGTGCATCTGGTCGGGCATTCGGTCGGCGGGGCGGTCGCCATGCTGTTCGCCCAGGCCCATGGCGAGCGGGTGCGCAGCCTGGTCAGCGTCGAGGGCAATTTCAGCCTGGACGACGCCTTCTGGTCGGCAGCGGTGGCGCACATGTCGACGGCCGAAGCCAGCGCCATGCTCGATGACTTTCGCGCCGACCCGGCCGCCTGGCTGGCGCGCGCCGGGGTGGAGGTCGATGTCCGCAGCCTGAACATCGCCGAGCGCTGGCTCGCCCAGCAGCCGGCCGGCACGCTGCAAGCCATGGCCCGCTCGGTGGTGGCGCTGACAGCCACGGAAAGCTATCGGGCCGGCCTGCGCCGGGTCTTCTCGACTCATCCCGTGCATCTGCTGGCCGGCGCCCGTTCGCGCGCCGGCTGGCACGTGCCGGGCTGGGCCGAACAGGCCGCCGCCAGCCAGACGCTGATCGAAGGTAGCGGCCATCTGCCGATGCTGGAGCGCCCGCAGGCCTTTCTCATCGCCGTCAGGCGCGCCTTGCAGCTGGCCTGAAGTATTTTTTCCGACCGCTGTCGAATCGTCCGTCGCCTGCTCGACTAGTCTTCAGAACCCCAGCCATGGGTTCAGTGTCAGCCGTAGGGAGACCCCTGCGCTACT
The DNA here is from genome assembly GCF_052682975.1 of Pseudomonas sp. SP16.1. NCBI lineage: Bacteria > Pseudomonadati > Pseudomonadota > Gammaproteobacteria > Pseudomonadales > Pseudomonadaceae > Pseudomonas > Pseudomonas sp. SP16.1. Next base: position 3,109,086 of record NZ_JBQYFZ010000001.1, on the reverse strand, counting down.
TCGACTCGAACAAGGAGAAAGGCGATGCGTTTCATGGTGATAGTCAAGGCCACCGCGGATTCCGAAGCCGGCGTGATGCCCAGCGAGGAGCTGCTGGCGGCGATGGGCCGCTACAACGAGGAGTTGGTGGAGGCCGGCGTGATGCAGGCCGGCGAGGGCCTGCAGCCCAGCGCCAAGGGCGCGCGGGTGCGCTTTTCCGGCAAGCAGCGCACGGTGATCGATGGCCCCTTCGCGGAGACCAAGGAGCTGATCGCCGGCTTCTGGATCTTCCAGGTGGCCTCGCTCGCCGAATGTATCGAGTGGGTCAAGCGCTGCCCCAATCCCATGCCCGGCGACTCCGAGATCGAGATCCGCCAGATCTTCGAGGCCGAGGATTTCGGCGCCGAGTTCACCCCCGAATTGCGCGAGCAGGAAGAACGCATTCGCGCGCGCATCAGCAGCAAAAACTAAGGAGAGTTGCGATGAAGATCCATGCCTATCTGATGTTCGACGGCCAGTGCGAGGCCGCCTTCAACCGCTACGCGGAAATTTTCGGCGGCCAGCTGGAGATGATGCGCTACGCCGACAGCCCGGAGGACATGCCGGTTGCCGACGAGTACAAGCAGCGCGTCATGCACGTGTGCCTGATGGTCGGCGACCAGCTGCTGATGGCGTCCGACACCGCTCCCGATTGCGGGCCGCCCCATGAGGGCATCAAGGGCTGCTCGGTGACCCTGCAGGTGGACAACGTGCCGGAGGCAGAGCGCCTGTACGAGGCGCTGTCGGAGGGCGGTTCGGTGCAGATGGAGCTGCAGACCACCTTCTGGGCGACCCGCTTCGCCATGCTCACCGATCGTTTCGGCGTGCCGTGGATGATCAACTGCATGGTCGACAGCCAGATGGGCTGAGGCGCACGCACGGCCCTGGCGGTGTTGGCTCGCCCCTGTGCGGGCCGCTCCGCCGGTCCGGCCCGCTGGTCGTGGTAAAACCGAGCGAAGCGGCCGAGGTCTAACCTGAACACAGGTCCGGCAAGAGGGCTTCGCGATGAAACGATATCTGCTGCTGGTAGGCCTGGCGGTGGTGCTGACGGCCTGCAGCGTGCATGTCGGCGGGCGTCCGCATCCGTACTACGCACCGCCACCCCAGGTCGAATGGCGCTGGGACCCGGGGATCGACGCCTACGTGGTGCTCGGCTGGCCACATCTGTACTACCGCGACCGCATCTATTACCGCTGGCACGACAACCACTGGTATTCCTCCGACCGCCACGACGGCCCCTGGGCCAAGGGGCCGAAAGGCGTGCCGCCCGGCCTGAACAAGAAGTACGGCAAACCGGGGCGCGGGCCTGGCGGCGGGGGGTATTGAGCCGGCTAGCTAGGAATGTTTGCCGGCGCAAGATTCGGCGCGCGCGGGCTTTTGTAGGGGGACGCGGGGCCGCCTAGGCCGTGCGCACCAACGGACAAGGCAACACGGCGCACCCTACGGACGCGGCAGGCCAATAGGGTGCCCCGTGCGCAGCAACGGACTTAACCGGCCAGTTCCAGCACCTCGTCGTGCTGCACCGGTTCGACGCCGGCGAGAAACTCCTCGCCCCAGCGGCGGATGTCGTTGTAGCAGACGATGTCGAACAGCTCGCGCAGGCGCGCCTGGGCTTCGCTTGCGGGCATGTTCAGCGCCAGGTAGCAGGTCTGCGCCAGGTCGGCCGGATCGTGCGGATTGGTCAGCAGCGCGCCCTTGAGCTCGGCGGCGGCGCCGGCGAATTCCGACAGCACCAGCACGCCGCGCCCGCCGAGCAGGCCTTGCGCTGCGACGAACTCCTTGGCCACCAGGTTCAGGCCGTCGCGCAGCGGGGTGATCCACATCACGTCGGCCATGGCATACCAGGCGCTGACCTCCTCGAACGGCAGGCTGCGGAAGAAGAACTGCAAGGGCGTCCAGCCGATGCGGGCGAAGCGCCCGTTGATGCGGCCCACGGCCTGTTCGATCTGCGTCTGCAGCTCGTCGTAGATGGTCATCTCGCTGGCCGCCGGCACGCAGACGGTGACCAGGGTGACCTTGCCGAGCAGCTCGGGGTTGTCGGCCAGCAGGCGTTCGTAGGCGTTGAGTTTCTCCAGGATGCCCTTGGTGTAGTCGAGCCGCTCCACCGCGAGGATCAGCTTGACCCCCTGCATCTCCTCGCGCAGGCGCGCCATCAGCTGGCGAATCTTCGGCGCCTCCAGGGCGCTGCGCACTCGTTCGATATCCAGGCCCACCGGGTGGGCGCCGAGCCTGACCTGGCGGCTGCCGGTGTCCAGCGCGGTGGTCATGCGCTCCAGGCCGACGGCGCAGCCGTAGGTGATGAAGCGCGGCGCGCAGTTCTGCCAGCTCAGGGTCTTGAGCGGGAACACGCCGCGGGCGACATCGACGAAGTTCTCCACCTGGCGCGGGATATGGAAGCCGATGTAGTCGCACTGCAGCAGGCTGCCGACGATCTGCCGGCGCCAGGGCAGCACGTTGAACACGTCCGCCGAGGGGAAGTAGGTGTGGTGGAAGAAGGCGATGCGCAGGTCCGGGCGCAGCTCGCGCAGGTAGGCCGGCACCATCCACAGGTTGTAGTCGTGCAGCCAGACGATGGCGCCCTCGGCGGCCTCCAGCGCGGTGCGGGCGGCGAAGGCGCGGTTGACCTCGAGGAACACCTGCCAGTCGTCCTCGTTGAAGCTGGCACGCTCCCAGAAGGTATGCAGGGTCGGCCAGAAGGCCTCCTTGGAGAAGCGCTTGTAGAAGGTGTCGACCTGCGCCTTGCTCAACCTGACCCGCGCCGCGGTGAGTTTGGGGTAGCGTTCGGCATCCACCGTGGTGTGGCTGTCGAACGGCTCGTCGCCGTCCTCGTGCACCGCCCAGGCGACCCAGGAGCCGGGGCGGCCGTCGCCGAAGAAGCTCAGCAGAGTGGGGATGATGCCGTTGGGCGAGCTGGGCCGGCGCCGCTGCAGCTTGCCGTCCGCGCCGCGATGCTCTTCGTAGGGCAGGCGGTGGTAGACCATCACCAGCTCGGCCTTGCCCGGCTGTGCGGCCTGGCGGCGCTCGGCGGCGATGCCGTGTTCGCCGAGGAAACCGAAGTGGGCGAAGGCCTCGAGGATGCCGCCGCAACCGGGGCGCTCGGCATGCAGGGTGCGCGAGTGGTTGGCGGTGGCCTCCAGCAGGCCGGTCTCGGAGCGGCCGACGCAGACGCCATGGAAACTGGCGCTGAGCATCGACAGATCGTTGAGGGTGTCGCCGGCCGCCAGCACCTGGTCGTGATCCAGCTCCAGCCAGTCGGCCAGGGCGCGCAGGCTGCTGCCTTTGTTCACGCCCTTGGGCAGGAAGTCGAGGTACAGCTCGGCCGAGTACAGCAGGTCGCAGCCCAGCTCGTCGGCGATCTCGCGCAGCGCCGGGTTGGCCGCCTGCTCGGGCTTGCAGAAATAGGAGCAGCGGCGTGCCTGCGGTACGTCCTGGCGCTCCAGGCCGAGCGCCTCGATGGCGCCGGCCACCTGGCTTTCGCCGGGCCAGCGGGCGTCCACCGCGCTCTGCAGCGGCTGGATCGGCTGCAGGCTATCGCCGTGGACCAGGGTCGCGCCGACGTCGGCGATGATGAAGTCCGGCTGCGGCAGCGTCGGGTCGGCCAGCAGCGGCAGCACCGCCTCCAGGCTGCGTCCGGTGACGTAGGCGAGCTGAATCTCGGGGTGGGCGGCGATGGTCTGATAGAGGCTCAGGCGATCTTCGGGATCGCCGGCAAGGAAGGTTCCATCCAGGTCGGTGGCCAGTAGCATGGTGGTTTCTCCAGAAGCGGCGGCGGGCGCCGGTGTTCTGGCTGCTTGGGATAGGCTCGGGGCCTTGCCGAAGCAGCCGGCGGTGCATCCTCAGGATGCGTGAGTCGGGGTTTCCTCCGTATCGGAGTGGTCGGGTGGCGGCGCGTCCGGCATCAGCTCCAGCACCGTGGGGCTGGTGCGCAGCATCGGCACGAAGTGCGCGGCGTCGCCGCTGACCAGGTCGCTGACGTGGCGCAGGCGGTACAGGCAGTAGGCCGCCAGCAGGCCGAGGGTGACGGCGAAGTACAGCGGCAGTGCCGTCGCGCCCAGGCGCTCCATCAGCAGGCCGGCGAGCAGCGGGCCGCACACCGCGCCGATGCCGTTGATCATCAGCAGGCCGCTGGAACCGGCGAGGATCTCGTCCTTGTGCAGCTGGTCGATCAGCTGCGCCACGGCGATGGGGTAGATGGCGAAGGCCAGCCCGCCCCAGACGAAGATCGCCGCCAGCAGCGCGTTGCCGGCCGGCAGCAGGCTGAGCAGCAGGGCCATGCCGGCGGCCAGTGCCACGACCCAGAGCAGTACCTTGCGCCGGTCGTGGCTGTCGGAATAGAGGCCGATGGGCCACTGCAGCAGGGCGCCGCCGAGAATGGTGGCGGTCATCAGCAGGCCCACGCCGGAGGCATCGAAGCCGGCCAGGCTGGCGTACACCGGGGCCATGCCCCAGAAGCCGCCGAGCGCCAGGCCCGCCAGGCCGGCGGCGGCTATGGCCAGCGGGGCGATGCGCCACAGCTGCAGCAGATTGCTGCGCGGCGCTTCCGGCAGGCTCGGCTGGGCCTGGCGGGTCAGGGTGATGGGCATCAGCGCCGCGCTGATGAGAATGGCGGCGAGGGCGAACAGGGTGAACTGCACCGGGGCGGCCAGGTGTAGCAGCTGCTGGGCCAGGGCCAGGGCGCCGAGGTTGACCGCCATGTAGATGGCGAACACCCGGCCGCGCTGCTCGCCGGGCGCCTGGGCGTTGAGCCAGCTCTCGACCACCATGTACAGGGTCACCAGGGCCAGGCCGTAGAGCACGCGCAGACCGAGCCAGACCCAGGGGTCGACCAGCAGCAGGTGGAGCAGGGCGGCGATGGCGGCGAGCGCGGCGCAACAGGCGAACGCGCGGATATGCCCGATGCGTCGGACCAGCGGAGCCGCCAGCCAGGTGCCGAGGAGAAACCCGACGAAGTACCCGGACATGATCAGGCCGAGCATCGTGGTGGAGTAGCCTTCGGCGACGCCACGCAGGGTCAGGAGGGTGTTGAGCAGGCCATTGCCGAGCAGGAGTAACGCGACCCCGCTCAGCAACGAGCCGATGGGGGCAATCAGGGACCACATGGCGAGCTACCCTAGGCCAGTATTCCTTGGGGTGCAAGCAGAGAACGGGCCAGATGTCCTTCGCTTAGTTCGTAACGTGTTGATTTTAAATAGAAAATAAAATCGACGAAAAAGCGTCGCGGCTATCCGACAGCCAATTGCACCGCAGCAGGGCAGCGCCGGCCGTCCGCTGGTGCGCGCTGGCAGGGGCGCGCGGTGCCCTCGGGCGGTCATCCCACGGTGTCCGCGGCAGGGGCGGCCAGGGCGCCGCACAGGCTGTCCACGCTCAGCGTGAGCAGAGCGATCAGCATGCGCCCTGCAGCAGATAGGCATGGTTGCCGTTGACCAGCCCGGCGATCAGCGGATCGGCGGCCGCGGCGGCGGTGAAACCGCAGGCGAGGGCAGCGAGCAAGGCCATGAAATGCTGGCCGGAGCGGGACTAGGCGGGTTCCTTGCGCTGGGGTCGATACTCAACCTTGGTCCGTTTGCGCCGGTCAATGGTGCGATCGGCCCTGCGCACCGCCATTGTGCCAAGCCTGGGGGCGCCGTGCCGACTAGCCAGCCAGTTCGCGCATGCGCTGCAGCACGGCATGCAGGCCGTTGCTGCGCGAGGGCGAGAGCTGGCGGGCCAGGCCGAGCTGATCGAACCAGTCGGCCAGGTCGAGCGCGGCCAGTTCCTCGCCCCTCAGGCCGTCGACGCGGGCCAGCAGCACGGCCAGCAGACCGCGCAGCAGGCGGGCGTCGCTGCCGGCGCGAAACTGCCAGGCGCCGTCCTGTTGTTCTGCCACCAGCCAGACCAGGCTTTCGCAGCCGTGCACGCGATTGGCCTCGCAGCGCTCGGCCTCGCTCAGCGGCGCCAGGCGTTCGCCCCATTGCATCAGCAGGCGCGCGCGCTGTTCCCAGCCGGGACAGGCGGCGAAGGCCTCCAAGGCGTCCTGGGCTGCAGTCGGCACGTTCATGGATGCAATGGTTCCGCAGGAGCGGGCTTGGTCATCGCAGCAGCTCCAGCGCGTTGTCCAGCGCGGCGAACAAGCGCTGCAGATCGTCGCCGTCGTTGTACAGGCCGAGTGAGACGCGGATCGCGCCGGACAGCCCCAGCCCCTTCATCAGCGGCATGGCGCAGTGATGCCCGGCGCGCACGGCGATCCCCTGTTCGCTGAGCAGATGGGCCAAGTCGGCGTTGTGCACGCCGTCGACGCAGAAACTGGCCAGTGCCAGCTGCGGCGCGCCGAGCAGGCGCACGCCGTCGCGCGCCGTCAGGCCGGCCAGCAGCTCGGCATGCAGCGCCGCCTCGTGGTGCGTCACCGCGGCCTGATCGAGGCCGGCCAGCCAGTCCAGCGCCGCGCCCAGGGCGATCACGCCCGATACCGGCGGGGTGCCGGCCTCGAAGCCCAGCGGCGCCGGGCGAAAGCGCGCGCTCTGGTAATCGGCCTCCAGCACCATCTCGCCGCCGTACTGCCAGTGGCGCAGCTGCGCCAGCGCCGCACCGCGGCCGTAGAGCAGGCCGACGCCGTCCGGGCCGTAGAGCTTGTGCGCCGAGCAGACGTAGAAGTCGCAACCCAGCGCCTGCAGGTCGTGGCGGCCATGCACCGCGCCCTGGGCGCCATCGACCACCGTGATGGCGCCATGGGCACGGGCCAGGGTCAGCAGCTCGGGGAGCGGTAGCCAGCGGCCGAGCACGTTCGACAGCTGCGACACCGCGACAAGGCGCGTGCGCGGACCGATCAGCTCGGCGGCGCGGGTCAGGTCGATGGCGCCCGCGGTGTCCAGCGGCACCACCACCAGCCGCACGCCGCGGCGCAGGGCCAGCTGCTGCCAAGGCAGCAGGTTGGCGTGGTGCTCCAGGGCGCTGACGAGCAGCTCGTCGCCGGGCTGCAGCAGATGCTCCAGGCCGTAGGCCAGCAGGTTCAGCGCCTCGGTGCTGCCGCGGGTGAAGAGGATCTCATCGCGGCTGGCGGCATTCAGCCAGGCCGCCGCCTTGTCCCGCGTGGCCTCGAACGCGCGGGTGGCGCGCTCGCCTGGCAAATGCTGGGCGCGGTGCACGTTGGCGGCGCCGCCGGCGAGGTAGCCGAGCAGGGCGTCCAGCACCGCCTGCGGCTTCTGCGCGGTGGCGGCGCTGTCCAGATAGGTCTGGCCCTCGGCTGCGAGGGCGAGGATGCCGGGGAAGTCGGCGCGCCAGGGGGAAATCAGTGACATGGATGCTTCCAGAGATCATCTGGCGGTTAAAAGTTGGGTTTAACGTGTCGCGAGCGACGGTCAGACAAGGCGCAATAAGGCGAGGAACGGTCGGAGTCGCGGGCGACTTTACTGATCTGAATGACCGATCCGAGCCTTATTGCAACGCAGTATGGGCTAGCGCAGCAGCGTTAAACCAACTTTTCAGTTGTGGGCGTGCAGGGCTTCGTTCAGCTCGATGGCCGACTTGTGGGTCTTGCACTCCACCGCGCCGGTCTGCGAGTTGCGGCGGAACAGCAGGTCCGGCTGGCCGGCCAGGTCGCGCGCCTTGACCAGCTTGACCAGCTCGCCCTTGTCGTCGAGCAGCGCGACCTTGGTGCCGGCGGTGACGTACAGGCCCGACTCCACGGTGTTGCGGTCGCCCAGCGGGATGCCGATGCCGGCGTTGGCGCCGATCAGGCAGCCTTCGCCCACCGAGATGACGATGTTGCCGCCGCCGGACAGGGTGCCCATGGTCGAGCAGCCGCCGCCCAGGTCCGAGCCCTTGCCGACGAATACGCCAGCCGAGACGCGGCCTTCGATCATGCCCGGGCCTGCGGTGCCGGCGTTGAAGTTGACGAAGCCTTCGTGCATCACCGTGGTGCCCTCGCCGATATAGGCGCCCAGGCGGATGCGCGCACTGTCGGCGATACGCACGCCACTCGGCACCACGTAGTCGGTCATCTTCGGGAACTTGTCCACCGAGAACACTTCCAGCAGCTCGCCCTTCAGGCGCGCCTCCAGCTGGCGCTCGGCCAGCTCGGCCAGATCGACCGCGCCCTGGCTGGTCCAGGCCACGTTGGGCAGCAGCGGGAAGATGCCGCTGAGGTTCAGGCCGTGCGGCTTGACCAGGCGGTGCGACAGCAGGTGCAGCTTGAGGTAGGCCTCGGGAGTGCTGGTCGGCGCGCTATCTTCGGCGAGGAAGCTGGCCACCAGCGGGTTGTGGCTCTCGGCCAGACGGGTGAGCAGGGCGGCCTGGGCGGCGTCGATGCCTTTGAGCGCATCGGCCAGTTCGCCGGCCTGGGCGCTGGTGAAGGCGATGGCCTGGTTGCCGCCCTGGTAGCCCAGGATGGCCGCGGCCTTGTCGCTCAGTTCCACTGCCGGATTGAGCAGGGGCTGGGCGTAGAAGACTTCCAGCCAGGTGCCCTGACGGTTCTGGGTGCCGACGCCGAAGGCGATGCTGAAGAGGGATTGAGACATGGGCTTTTCCTTGAAAAAGTTGAATGGTCAGGCTGGGCGACGGCTGAGCAGTAGGCCCAGCCCCGCACTGCCAAGCAGTGCGGCGCAACCACGGTTGAACAGACGCCGTGCTCGCTGACCGGCTAGAAGCCGGCCGAGGCGCAGCCCGGCATAGGAGTAAAGAGCGATAGCGAGCCATTCGAGCAGCAGGAAGGCTGCACCTAGTTGGGCGAACTGGGCGGCCAATGGCTGGCCCGGTTCGACAAACTGCGGCAGAAAGGCAGTAAAAATCAGGATTGCTTTGGGATTACCCGCCGCTACCAGAAACTCCTGACGACTCAGTCGCCAGAGGCTGGGGCGCGATGGTCTTGGATCCGTGAGCAGTGACGGTGCATCGGCTCGCCATAGCTGGAGGGCCAGCCACAGCAGGTAACCGGCACCGAGCAGCTTGATCGCCAGAAACGACCAGGCGGAAGTATGCAGCACCAGAGCCAAACCTGAGGCCGCCAAGGCGAGCATGCCTACGAACGCCAACAGACGTCCGCCACCAGCCAGCGTGGCGATGGCGAAGCCATGCCGCGCGGCATTGTTCAATGACAGAAGGTTGTTCGGCCCCGGCGCCAGATTCAAGGCGAAACAGGCAGGTACGAACAAGGTCCAGGCGATGCTCATGAGTCGTTCCTGGTCAGGCCAATGCGGCTTGGTAGTTGTCCGGCTTGAAACCGACCAGGGTGCGATCACCGAGATCGAGCACCGGGCGCTTGATCATCGAGGGCTGGGCCAGCATCAGCTCGATGGCCTTGGCCTGGTCGAGGTCGGCCTTCTGCTCGTCGGCGAGCTTGCGGAAGGTGGTGCCGGCGCGGTTGAGGATGGTTTCCCAGCCGTGCTCGTCGCACCACTTCTGTAGGCTCGCACGGTCGATGCCGGCCGTCTTGTAATCGTGGAAGTCGTAGGCCACCCCCTGCTCGTCGAGCCAAGTGCGGGCCTTTTTCATGGTGTCACAGGCTTTGATGCCGTAGAGGGTCTTGCTCATGGTCTACCCGAATGATCCTGTCGGCGGCGCGAGCCATCCCAATTAATGCCGGCGGCAATTATGCCACGTTGATCCGCTTGACACTTCCGGCGTCGCGGCGGCGATCACCCTTTGCTCGATCTGCCGCATGGCGATAGCGACTAGAGCCGATCGATATACCTCTTTCATGGCACCAGCGGGCGTGCTCGTCTATCAGTGGAAGACTCTGGCGCGCGGCGTTGGAGCTTCTCGCAATCCTAGGGATGGAGGTATGGATATGCCGCAATACACCGATGCAGACGGCCGGCAATGGAACATCGAGGATTGGCCCGGCAACTCCTACAAGGCAACCGTGATCAACAACGCCTACGCCAATAGCCAGTTCTGTGTGGAGAACCTCAGGGGGCGTCAGGTGATCTTCTTCGAGTGCTTCTGGTGCAAGCGCCTGATCACCTCGGCGGGTGTACAGGGCGACCATGTCGCCGCGCAGCGCATGGAGGCCTCGAGTTCGTCGGAGGTGCGCAGGCTGTTTCGCGATGCCCAGGCATTCGAGAACGACGACGGCACGCCCTGGAACCTCGTGCTGTCGTGCTCCGAATGCAACGGTGGCACGCGCAACCGTCACGCACGAACCAGCCGCAGCCATTACGACAGTGACCGTGAGCGTCAGGAACCGGGGGGCGGTGGTCTTTTCGCCTGAGTCCTGCCGGGGGCGGGCGTAGCGCCCGCCTGCACTGCTATCGGATGCGTTCGATAAAGCGGCGGATGCGCTGGGCTGCTTCGATGCATTCGGCCAGCGGCGCGACCAGCGCCATGCGCACGCGCCCGGCGCCGGGATTGACGCCGTCCACCTCGCGCGACAGGTAGGAGCCCGGCACCACGGTGACGTGTTCGGCGGCGAATAGCTCGCGGGTGAACTCCGCGTCGTCGCCCGGCGTGCGCGCCCACAGGTAGAAGCCGCCGTCGGGGCGCTGCACGTCCATCACCGGGGCGAGGATATCCAGCACGGCGGAGAACTTCTCGCGGTACAGGTCGCGGTTGGCGCGCACGTGGTCTTCGTCGTTCCAGGCGGCCACGCTGGCCAGCTGGGTCTGCACCGGCATGGCACAGCCGTGGTAGGTGCGGTACAGCAAAAAGGCTTTGAGGATCTCGGCGTCGCCGGCGACGAAGCCCGAGCGCAGGCCCGGCAGGTTGGAGCGCTTGGACAGGCTGTGGAACACCACGCAGCGCTTGAAGTCCGAGCGGCCCAGTTCGGCGCAGGCGCTGAGCAGGCCTGCCGGCGGGTTGGCCTCGTCGAAGTACAGCTCGCTGTAGCACTCGTCGGCGGCGATGACGAAGTCGTACTGGTCGGCCAGGGCGATCAGCTTCTTCAGGGTTGCCAGCGGGATCAGCGCGCCGGTGGGGTTGCCCGGCGAGCACAGGAAGAGGATCTGGCAGCGCTGCCAGACCTCGGCCGGCACCGCGTCGAAGTCCGGGTTGAAGCCCTGCGCCTCCAGGCACGGCAGGTAGTGCGGCGCGGCGCCGGCGAGCAGGGCCGCGCCTTCGTAGATCTGGTAGAAGGGGTTGGGGCTGACCACCAAGCCGTTCCGGCTGCGGTCGACCACCGCCTGGGTGAAGGCGAACAGCGCCTCGCGGGTGCCGTTGACCGGCAGCACGTGGCGCGCCGCGTCCAGCCAGCCGGCCGGTACGCCGAAGCGCCGTTCGCACCAGCTGGCGATGCTCTGGCGCAACTCGGGCAGGCCCAGGGTGGTGGGGTAGACCGCCAGCTTGTCGAGGCTCGCGGTCAGCGCCTGGGCGACGAAGTCCGGCGACTTGTGCTTGGGCTCGCCGATGGACAGGGCGATGGCGCGCTTGTCGGCGGCCGGCTGCACGCCGCCGAGCAGGGCGCGCAGTTTCTCGAAGGGGTAGGGCTGGAGCTGGTCGAGGGCTGGGTTCATCGGGGCTTCCGGAAAATCAGATGGAAAATTGCGTGGGCTGGGCGCTGGGCTCGGACAGGCGGCGGACGATGGTTTCCTGCAGTCGCGCGCAGAGCTCGGGATCGGACAGCGGCTGGTTGTTCGCGTCGGTGACGAAGAACACGTCCTCGACCCGCTCGCCGAGGGTGGCGATCTTGGCGTTCTGCAGCGACAGGTCGAACTCGAGGAAGATCCGTCCGATACGCGCCAGCAGGCCGGGGCGATCCGGCGCGGTCAGCTCGAGCACGGTCACCGGGCGCTGCGCGTCGTTGTGGATGGTCACCTGCGGGGCGAAGGCGAAGTGCTTGAGCTGGCGCGGCACGCGGCGCTGGATGATGGTCGGGTACTCGTCCGGGTTCTTCAGCGCCTCGATCAGGCCCTGGCGAATCTGTTGGATGCGCGCCGGATTGTCGCCGATCGAGCCGCCATCGGCATCGAGCACCACGTAGGTGTCGAGGGTGAACTGGCTGGTCGAGGTGATGATCCGCGCATCGTGGATGTTCAGGTTGAGCTGGCTCATCGCCGCCACGGTCACGGCGAAGAAGTCGTGCTGGTCCGGCGCGTAGATGAAGATCTGCGTGCCGCCCTCGAACTCGCGCTGGGTGGTTTCCTTGATCAGCACCAGCGGGCCGGCGTCGGCCGGGTGCTGGAGGATCGCCTCGGTGTGCCAGGCCACGTCGCTGGCGGTGTGGCGCAGGAAGTAGTCGTCGCCGAGCTGGCTCCACAGCTGCTCGGCGTCGTCCGGGTCGGTGCCGCCGCGCACCAGGGTGTCCAGCGCCGCGCTCTGCGTCTGGCGGATCTGCTCCTCGCGATCCAGCGGGTTCTCCAGGCCGCGGCGCAGGGCGCGCTTGGTCTCGGTGTAGAGCTGGCGCAGCAGGCTGGCGCGCCAGGAGTTCCACAGGCTGGGGTTGGTGGCGTTGATATCGGCCACGGTCAGCACGTAGAGGTAGTCGAGGTGGGTCTGGTCGCCGACGAACTGGGCGAAGTCGTGGATCACCTGCGGGTCGGACAGATCCTTGCGCTGCGCGGTGGTGGACATCACCAGGTGGTGCTGCACCAGCCAGACGATCAGCGCGCTGTCCCAGGTCGGCAGGTTGTGGCGGCGGGCGAAGGCCTCGGCATCCACCGCGCCGAGCTCCGAGTGGTCGCCGCCGCGGCCCTTGCCGATGTCGTGGTAGAGCCCGGCGAGGTAGATCAGCTCGGGCTTGGGCAGCCTTTCGATCAGCTTGCTGGCCAGCGGAAACTTCTCCGCCAGCTCCGGCCAGCGGAACTTGCGCAGGTGCTTGATCAGGTTGAGGGTGTGCGCATCGACCGTATAGATGTGGAACAGGTCGTGCTGCATCTGCCCGACGATATGACCGAACTCCGGCAGGTAGCGGCCGAGGATGCCGTAGCGGTTCATCCGCCGCAGGTTGCGGTGGATGCCTTCGCGGCACTTGAACAGCTCGATGAACAGGCTGGTGTTGCGGATGTCCTTGCGGAACTCGTCGTCGATCAGGTGGCGGCTGTCGCGCAGCAGGCGGATGCTGTCGGCGCGCACACCCTTGATCTCCGGGTGCTGGGCCATCAGCACGAAGACTTCGAGGATGGCGAAGGGGGTGCGCTTGAACACGTTCGGGTGGGTCACCTCGATATAGCCGTCGCGCACCTGGAAGCGGCTGTTCAGCGGCGTGGCCGGGGTACTTTCGCCGGCGCGCAGGATGACTTCCTCGAAGTGCTGGTTGATCAGGTCCGACAGCTCGGAGATGCCCATCACCACGCGGTAGTACTTCTGCATGAAGTGCTCGATGCTGCGCCGGCCGTCGCCGTCCTGGTAGCCGAACAGCGCGGCGATCCTGGCCTGGTAGTCGAACAGCAGGCGATCCTCGGCGCGCCCGGCGAGCATGTGCAGGGCGTAGCGCACCTTCCACAGGAATTCCTGGCTGGAGGAGAGCAGGGCGTACTCGCTCTCCAGCAGGAAGCCCTGGCCGACCATGGCGTGCAAATTCAAGGTGTCGAACTGCCGGCGGGCGACCCAGAGCACGGTCTGGATGTCGCGCAGGCCGCCGGGCGAGCCCTTGACGTTGGGTTCGAGGTTGTATTCGGTGTCGTTGTACTTGGCGTGGCGCGCCCTGCGCTCGTCGCGCTTGGCCAGGAAGAACTGCTGGCTCGGCCACATCCGCTCGCTGCTGGTCACCGCCTGCATGCGCTGGCGCAGGTGCTCGGGGCCGGCGATGGTGCGGCTTTCCATCAGGTTGGTGATCACCGTGAGGTCGGCGCGCGCTTCCTCGGCGCACTCGTCGACCGAGCGCACGCTCTGCCCCACCTCCAGGCCGATGTCCCAGAGCAGGGTCAGAAAGCCCTCGATGGGTTCGCGAAAAATCTCGTGATCGCTGCTGTCGAGCAGGATCAGCAGGTCGATATCGGAGTAGGGGTGCAGTTCGCCGCGGCCGTAGCCGCCGACGGCGAGCAGGGCGATGTCGGCGTCCTCGCTCCAGGCGAAGCGCTTCCAGGCCTCCTGCAATATCTGGTCGACGAACCAGGCCCGATCCTCGACCAGGCGGCGAATGTCGCGGCCGCCTGCGAAGCGCGCGTCGAGCACCTCGCGGGCATGGCGGATGGCCTTCTTGAACGCGGCGATGGGGCTGGACTTGAGCGCCAACTCGGCCTGGAACTGACCGCGGTCAAACAGTTCGGGGTCCATCTGCGGCATGCAGGTGCCTTCCTCTGTAGGGTGCGCCGTGCGCACCGTTACGGTTCGTGGTGCGCGTGGCACAGCTTCAGGCGGACGTGCGCGGCAGGGTGTCGTCGCTGCGCAGGGTCAGGATCTCGTAGCCGCTGGCGGTGACCAGCACGGTGTGCTCCCACTGCGCCGACAGCTTGCGGTCCTTGGTAATGGCGGTCCAGCCGTCGCCGAGCAGGCGGGTTTCCGGGCGTCCCTGGTTGATCATCGGCTCGATGGTGAAGGTCATGCCTTCCTTGAGTTCCATGCCGGTGCCGGCACGGCCGTAGTGCAGCACCTGCGGCTCCTCGTGGAACACCGCGCCGATGCCGTGGCCGCAGTATTCGCGCACCACGGAAAAGCCGTTCTTCTCGGCATGCTTCTGGATCACCTCGCCGATATCGCCCAGGCGCGCGCCCGGCTTGACCAGTTCGATGCCTTTATACATGCATTCCTGGGTGACCTTGGCCAGGCGCTCGGCCCACTCGGCGACCTTGCCGACCATGAACATCTTGCTGGTGTCGCCGTGGTAGCCGTCCTTGATCACGGTGACGTCGATGTTCAGCACGTCGCCGTCCTTGAGCGGCTTGTCGTTGGGGATGCCATGGCACACCACGTGGTTGATCGAGGTGCAGATCGACTTGGGGAAGCCCTTGTAGTTGAGCGGGGCGGGAATGGCCTGCTGCACGTTGACGATATAGTCGTGGCAGATGCGATCCAGCTCGTCGGTGGTGACCCCGGGCTTGACGTGGTCGCCGATCATCTCCAGCACCTCGGCGGCCAGGCGGCCGGCCACGCGCATTTTCTCGATTTCGTCGGGGGATTTGATGGTGACGGTCATATGAAGCTCTCGGGCGCGAACGGAAAAGAGCCGTATCTTAGCAGCTACGAGTCGCAAGCCCCAAAGGCGGCCGCAAGCCTTGCGGGCGAAGAGGTGTCGGTAGTCGTTACGTGGCTTGTGGCTTGTGGCTTGTGGCTCGAAGCTTGTAGCTTGCGTCCGCCCTTTGTGGTATAAAACGCGCCGCTTTACGGGCAGCATGCCCGAAAGCCTTTAACCCACACACGTATCGACACGGTTTCCTGGGTGCCCGCAAGGGTTGGAAGCTGGGATGCGTGGAGGCCTAACCCGACTTATCAAGGAACTATCATGTCCCAAGTCAACATGCGCGATATGCTGAAGGCCGGTGTGCACTTCGGCCACCAGACCCGTTACTGGAACCCGAAAATGGGCAAGTACATTTTCGGCGCGCGTAACAAGATTCACATCATCAACCTCGAAAAAACCCTGCCGATGTTCAACGACGCCCTGTCGTTCGTTGAGAAGCTGGCCGCTGGCAAGAACAAGATCCTGTTCGTCGGCACCAAGCGTTCCGCTGGCAAGATCGTTCGCGAAGAAGCCGCTCGTTGCGGCTCGCCGTTCGTCGATCATCGCTGGTTGGGCGGCATGCTGACCAACTACAAGACCATCCGTGCTTCGATCAAGCGCCTGCGCGAGCTGGAAACCCAGTCCCAGGACGGCACCTTCGCCAAGCTGACCAAGAAAGAAGCCCTGATGCGCACCCGCGATCTGGAAAAACTGGATCGCAGCCTGGGCGGTATCAAGGACATGGGCGGTCTGCCGGACGCGCTGTTCGTGATCGACGTCGACCACGAGCGCATCGCCATCACCGAAGCCAACAAGCTGGGCATTCCGGTTATCGGCATCGTCGATACCAACAGCAGCCCGGAAGGCGTTGACTACATCATCCCGGGTAACGACGACGCCATCCGCGCCATTCAGCTGTACATGGGTGCCATGGCCGACGCCGTGATCCGTGGCCGCAGCAACGCTGGCGGTGGCACCGACGAGTTCGTCGAGGAAGCCCCGGCGGCCGAAGCCAGCGAAGGCTGAGCGGTAACGCCGAGCATCTAGCGTTATGCGCTGTGCAAGAAGGGGGCTAGGCCCCCTTTTTGCCACTCAAAGATTTGCTCGCCCCTGTAGCGGGCGTATTGGTTGAAGACCTACCGAGAGGATTTTCAAATGGCAGAGATTACTGCAGCCCTGGTCAAAGAACTGCGCGAGCGTACCGGCCAAGGCATGATGGAGTGCAAGAAGGCCCTGGTCGCCGCCGGCGGCGACATCGAGAAGGCGATTGACGACATGCGCGCTTCCGGCGCCATCAAGGCCGCCAAGAAGGCCGGCAACATCGCTGCCGAAGGCTCCATCGCCGTTCGCGTCGAAGGCGGCCGTGGCGTGATCATCGAAGTCAACTCGCAGACCGACTTCCTGGCTCTGCAGGACGACTTCAAGGCTTTCGTGAAAGAAAGCATCGACGAAGCCTTCACCCAGAACCTGACCGACGCCGCTCCGCTGATCGCCTCCCGTGAGTCGGCTCGCGAAGCCCTGGTCGCCAAGTGCGGCGAGAACGTCAATATCCGTCGTCTGACCGCCGTTTCCGGCGAGACCGTCGGTGCCTACCTGCACGGCCACCGCATCGGCGTGCTGGTCGTCCTGAAAGGCGGCAACGACGAGCTGGCCAAGCACGTCGCCATGCACGTTGCTGCTTCCAACCCGGCCGTGGTTTCCCCTGACCAGGTATCCGAGGAACTGGTTGCCAAGGAAAAGGAAATCTTCCTGCAGCTGAACGCCGAGAAGATCGCCGGCAAGCCGGAAAACATCGTCGAGAACATGGTCAAGGGCCGTATCGCCAAGTTCCTCGCCGAAGCCAGCCTGGTCGAGCAGGCCTTCATCATGGACCCGGAAGTCAAGGTCGGTGACCTGGTGAAGAAGGCCGGTGCCGAAGTCGTTTCCTTCGTCCGTTACGAAGTGGGCGAAGGCATCGAGAAGGCCGAGACCGACTTCGCTGCCGAAGTCGCTGCCCAGGTTGCTGCCAGCAAGCAGTAAACGGCAGTTCGGCCAGTTGTCCCTGAGAGGCTGCCCGCTTGCGCGTGCAGCCTCTTTGCCGAATAAGGGGCGACAAATGCAGTGGCGGCCGTGCAACTAACGGTCGTCGGCACGCTCGAAGTGCCGGATAATCGCGATGCTCAGGCGTCGCCACAGAATTCATATCGCCGCAGGAGAGACTTGCAATGGCTCAGCAGACGACTGGTCGCCAACCTCGCTACAAACGCATTCTGCTCAAACTCAGCGGCGAGGCCCTGATGGGCTCGGAAGATTTCGGCATCGATCCCAAGGTGCTCGACCGCATGGCCCTGGAAGTGGGGCAGTTGGTGGGTATCGGCGTGCAGGTCGGCCTGGTGATCGGCGGCGGCAACCTGTTCCGCGGCGCCGCCCTGAGCGCCGCCGGCATGGACCGGGTCACCGGTGACCACATGGGCATGCTGGCTACAGTGATGAACGCCCTGGCCATGCGCGACGCGCTGGAGCGCTCGAACATCCCCGCCATCGTCATGTCGGCAATCTCCATGGTCGGCGTCACCGATCACTACGACCGGCGCAAGGCCATGCGCCACCTGAAGGGCGGCGAGGTAGTGATCTTCGCCGCCGGCACCGGCAACCCCTTCTTCACCACCGATTCCGCTGCCTGCCTGCGCGCCATCGAGATCGATGCCGACGTGGTACTGAAGGCGACCAAGGTCGATGGCGTGTACACTGCCGACCCGTTCAAGGACCCGCATGCCGAGAAGTTCGAGCACCTGACCTATGACGAGGTACTCGATCGCAAGCTGGGCGTGATGGACCTGACCGCCATCTGCCTGTGCCGCGACCACAAGATGCCGCTGCGGGTCTTCAACATGAACAAGCCGGGCGCCCTGCTCAATGTAGTGGTCGGCGGCGCCGAAGGAACCCTGATCGAGGAGGATGCACAATGATCGACGACATCAAGAAAGACGCCCAGGTGCGCATGAGCAAGTCGCTGGAGGCGATGGACCGTAACCTGGCCTCCATCCGTACCGGCCGCGCCCACCCGAGCATCCTGGACAGCATCAAGGTGCCGGCCTGGGGCAGCGACATGCCGCTGAACCAGGTGGCCGCGATCACCGTCGAGGACGCGCGTACGCTGAAGATCGTCGCCCACGACAAGAGCCTCAGCGCCGCCATCGAGAAGGCCATCCTGACCTCGGACCTGGGCCTGAACCCGAGCAGCGCCGGCACCACCATTCGTGTGCCGATGCCCGCCCTGACCGAGGAGACCCGCAAGGGTTACACCAAGCAGGCGCGCGGCGTGGCCGAAGATGCCAAGGTTGCCGTGCGCAACGTGCGTCGCGACGCCCTGGCCGAGCTGAAGAAGCTGTCCAAGGCCAAGGAAATCAGCGAAGACGAAGAGCGTCGCGCCGCCGACGAGTTGCAGAAGATCACCGACAAGTTCGTCGGCGATGTGGACAAGGCCCTGGAGGCCAAGGAAGCGGATCTGATGGCCGTCTGACGGCCAGGACAGCGACATGGACAAGAGCAAGCAGGGCGCGGTGCCACGGCACGTCGCCATCATCATGGATGGCAACAACCGCTGGGCCCGCAAGCGCCTGTTGCCGGGAGTGGCAGGGCACAAGGCCGGGGTCGACGCGGTGCGCGCGGTGATCGAGGTCTGTGCCGAGGCGGGGGTCGAGGTGCTGACGCTGTTCGCCTTCTCCAGCGAGAACTGGCAGCGTCCGGCCGAGGAGGTCGGCGCGCTGATGGAGCTGTTCCTCGCTGCGCTGCGGCGCGAGGCGAAGAAGCTGCAGGACAACGACATCGGCCTGCGCATCATCGGTGATCGTTCGCGCTTTCATCCAGAGTTGCAGGCGGCGATGCGCGAGGCCGAGGCGCTGACTGCCGGCAATCGCCGCTTCATCCTGCAGATCGCCGCCAACTACGGCGGTCAGTGGGATATCGCCCAGGCCGCCCAGCGCCTGGCACGTGAGGTACAGGCCGGCCATCTGCAGCCCGAGGACATCACCCCGGGCCTGCTCCAGGGCTGCCTGGCCACGGGCGACCTGCCGCTGCCGGACTTGTGCATCCGTACCGGCGGCGAGCACCGCATCAGCAACTTCCTGCTCTGGCAGTTGGCGTACAGCGAACTGTACTTCTCCGACCTCTACTGGCCGGATTTCAAGCACGACGCCATGCGCAAGGCGCTGGCCGATTTCGCTACCCGTCAGCGTCGCTTCGGCAAGACCAGCGAGCAGGTGGAAGCCGAGGCGCGCTCCTAATGTTGAAACAGCGAATCATCACGGCGCTGGTATTGCTGCCCATCGCCCTGGTCGGGTTCTTCCTGCTCGACGGGGCGGCGTTCGCCCTGTTCATCGGCGCGGTGGTCGTTCTCGGTGGCTGGGAGTGGGCGCGCCTGGCCGGCCTCGCCGCCCAGCCCCAGCGTGTCGCCTATGCGGCGGCGGTGGCGGTGCTGCTGTTCGCCCTGTATCTGCTGCCGGCGCTGGCGCCGCTGTTGCTGCTCGCTGCAGTGCTCTGGTGGGCGCTGGCCACGCTGCTGGTGCTGAACTATCCCGACAGCAGCCGCTACTGGGGCGGCCTGCCCGGCAGTCTGCTGATCGGCTTGCTGATTCTGCTGCCGGCCTGGCAGGGGCTGGTGCTGCTCAAGCAGTGGCCGCAGGCCAATGCGCTGATCGTCGCGGTGATGGTGCTGGTGTGGGGCGCCGATATCGGCGCCTACTTCGCCGGCAAGACCTTCGGCAAGCGCAAGCTGGCACCGCGGGTCAGCCCCGGCAAGAGCTGGGAAGGGCTTTACGGTGGCCTCGCTGCCAGCCTGTTGATCACCCTGGCGGTCGGCTTGCAGCAGGGCTGGAGCGCTGGCGGTCTGCTGCTGGCGCTCGGCGGTGCGGCGCTGGTGGTGCTGGTCTCGGTGGTCGGCGATCTGACCGAGAGCATGTTCAAGCGCCAGTCCGGGATCAAGGACAGCAGCAACCTGCTGCCCGGCCATGGCGGCGTGCTCGACCGCATCGACAGCCTGACTGCGGCCATTCCGCTGTTCGCCGTGCTGCTCTGGCTGGCCGGCTGGGGGGCGTTGTGAGCGCGATGCAGCGGATCACCGTGCTGGGGGCGACCGGCTCCATCGGCTTGAGTACCCTGGACGTGATCGCGCGCCATCCGGAGCGCTACAGCACCTTCGCCTTGAGCGGCCACAGCCGGCTCGCCGAGCTGGCGGCCCTGTGCGTGCGGCATCGCCCGCGATATGCAGTGGTGCCCGACGCTGACGCGGCGCTCGAGTTGCAGGAGCGCCTGCGCGGCGCCGACCTGGCGACCGAGGTGTTGGTAGGCGAGGAGGGCTTGTGCGTGGTGGCGGCCCACGACGAGGTTGACTGCGTGATGGCCGCCATCGTCGGTGCCGCCGGGCTCAGGCCGACGCTGGCCGCGGTGCGAGCCGGCAAGAAGGTGCTGCTGGCCAACAAGGAGGCGCTGGTGATGTCCGGCGCCCTGTTCATGCAGGCGGTGCGCCATAGCGGTGCCACCCTGCTGCCGATCGATAGCGAGCACAATGCCATCTTCCAGTGCCTGCCCGGCGACTATGCTCGCGGCCTGCAGGCGGTCGGCGTGCGCCGGGTTCTGCTCACTGCCTCCGGCGGGCCGTTCCGCGAGACGCCGCTGGCCGAGCTGGAGCACGTCACGCCCGAACAGGCTTGCGCCCATCCCAACTGGTCGATGGGGCGCAAGATCTCGGTCGACTCGGCGAGCATGATGAACAAGGGGCTGGAGCTGATCGAGGCCTGCTGGTTGTTCGACGCGCGGCCCGAGCAGATCGAGGTGGTGATCCACCGGCAGAGCGTGATCCATTCGCTGGTTGACTACGTCGACGGCTCGGTGCTGGCGCAACTGGGCAACCCGGATATGCGCACGCCGATCGCCCATGCGCTGGCCTGGCCGGAACGCATCGATTCGGGGGTTGCGCCGCTGGATCTGTTCGCTGTCGGTCGCCTGGATTTCGAGCGGCCCGATGCGCAGCGCTTCCCCTGCCTGCGTCTGGCGCGCGAGGCGGCTCAGGCCGGTGGCAGTGCGCCGGCCATGCTCAATGCGCTCAATGAGGTGGCGGTCGAGGCATTCCTGCAGCGGCGCATCCGTTTCGGCGATATCGCGCGTATGATCGAGACGGTGTTGAACGCGCAGCCGGTGCAGGCGGTCGAATCGCTCGATGCGGTGTTCGAGGTCGATCGCCAGGCGCGCGCCCTGGCTGTCGAGTGGCTCGCCCGTCGTTGACGGGCCGGAGAGAATAGATGAGCGGGCTGTATATGCTGGTCGGCACCCTGATCGCCCTGGGTGTGCTGGTGACCTTCCACGAGTACGGGCACTTCTGGGTGGCGCGGCGTTGCGGGGTCAAGGTGCTGCGCTTCTCCGTGGGCTTCGGCACGCCGCTGCTGCGCTGGCATGACCGCCAGGGTACCGAGTTCGTCATCGCCGCCATCCCCCTGGGCGGCTACGTCAAGATGCTCGACGAGCGCGAGGGCGAGGTGCCGGCGGCGCTGCTCGAGCAGTCCTTCAACCGCAAGAGCGTACGCCAGCGCATCGCCATAGTCGCGGCCGGCCCGCTGGCCAACTTCCTCCTGGCGCTGCTGTTCTTCTGGTTCGTCGCCATGCTCGGCAGTCAGCAGGTGCGACCGGTGATCGGCGCGGTGCAGGAAGGCAGCCTGGCGGAGGTGGCCGGGCTGCAGGTGGGCCAGGAGATCGTCGCGGTGAACGGCGAGCCCACCAGTGGCTGGGCGGCGGTCAATCTGCAGTTGGTACGGCGCCTCGGTGAGAGCGGCGTACTCGATATTCGGGTGATCGAACCCGGTTCCACCGCCGAGACGCCCAAGCAGGTGCGGCTGGACAATTGGTTGCGTGGCGTCGACGAGCCGGACCCGATCGGTTCTCTGGGGGTGCGGCCCTGGCGGCCAGCGCTCGAACCGGTGCTGGCCGAGCTCGATCCCAAGGGGCCGGCGCAGGCTGCCGGGCTGCAGGCCGGCGACCGCCTGCTGGCGCTCGACGGCGAGCCGCTGGACGACTGGCAGGAGCTGGTCGATCGCGTGCGAGCGCTGCCCGGCAAGGCGATCACTTTGCGCATCGAGCGCGCCGGGCAGGTCCAGGACATCGCGCTGACACTGGCCGCGCGCGGCGAGGGCGAGGCGCGCAGCGGCTACCTCGGCGCCGGCGTACGGGGTGTCGAATGGCCGCCGGAAATGCTTCGCGAAGTGCGTTACGGACCGCTCGAAGGGGTGGCCGAAGGGGTGCGTCAGACCTGGGCGATGAGCCTGTTGACCCTCGATTCGTTGAAGAAAATGCTGTTCGGGGAGCTCTCGGTAAAAAACTTGAGCGGGCCGATAACCATTGCTAAAGTGGCGGGCGCTTCGGCTGAGTCAGGGCTCGGGGATTTCCTGAAATTCCTTGCATATCTGAGCATTAGCCTGGGGGTTCTCAATCTGCTGCCCATCCCCGTGCTGGACGGTGGGCATCTGCTGTTTTATCTGGTCGAGTGGGTGCGTGGTCGCCCCTTGTCGGAGCGGGTTCAGGGTTGGGGGATGCAGATCGGTATCAGTCTGGTCATCGGCGTCATGCTGCTGGCCTTGGTCAACGACCTCAGCCGTCTGTAGCCATTGCTGAATTACAAATCTGTCGCCTCGTGCGGCAGATTTTTTATCGCCAGTTGGAATAAGAAAGGACTTCATGAAACGTCTGCTGCTACCTGCGGTGCTGTCCGCATTGATGATCGCCGAAGTTCACGCCGAGTCCTTCACCATCTCCGATATACGCGTCAATGGCCTGCAACGGGTCTCCGCCGGTAGCGTGTTCGGTGCGCTGCCGCTGAACGTCGGCGAACAGATCGACGACCGTCAGCTGGTCGATGCCACTCGCGCCCTGTTCAAGACCGGTTTCTTCCAGGACATCCAGCTTGGCCGCGATGGCGACGTGCTGGTCATCACCGTGGTCGAGCGTCCGTCGATTTCCGGTATCGAGATCGAGGGCAACAAGGCCATCAGCACCGAGGACCTGCTCAAGGGTCTGAACCAGTCCGGCCTGGCCGAGGGCGAGATCTTCCAGCGCGCTACCCTCGAGGGCGTGCGCAACGAGCTGCAGCGCCAGTACGTGGCCCAGGGGCGCTACTCGGCCGAGATCGAGGCCGAGGTGATTCCCCAGCCGCGCAACCGCGTGGCGCTGAAGATCACCATCAACGAAGGCACGGTCGCCGCGATCCAGCACATCAACGTGGTCGGCAACACCGTATTCTCCGATGAAGACCTGATCGACCTGTTCGAGCTGAAGACCTCGAACTGGCTGTCGTTCTTCAAGAACGACGACAAATACGCCCGCGAGAAACTCTCCGGTGACCTGGAGCGCCTGCGTTCCTACTACCTGGATCGCGGCTACATCAATATGGACATTAGCTCGACCCAGGTGTCGATCACCCCGGACAAGAAGCACGTCTACATCACCGTCAACGTCGATGAGGGCGAGAAGTACAGCGTTCGCGAGGTCAAGCTGTCCGGCGACCTCAAGGTGCCGGAAGAGGACGTGCGTACGCTGCTGTTGGTCAAGGAAGGGCAGGTTTTCTCGCGCAAGGTGATGACCACCACCAGCGAATTGATCACCCGTCGCCTGGGTAACGAGGGCTACACCTTCGCCAACGTCAACGGCGTGCCGGAAGCGCATGACGAGGACAACACCGTCTCTATCACTTTCTTCGTCGATCCGGGCAAGCGCGCCTACGTCAACCGCATCAACTTCCGCGGCAACACCAAGTCCGAGGACGAAGTGCTGCGTCGCGAGATGCGTCAGATGGAAGGCGGCTGGGCCTCGACCTACCTGATCGACCAGTCCAAGACCCGCCTCGAGCGTCTGGGCTTCTTCAAGGAAGTCAACGTCGAGACCCCGCAGGTGCCTGGCACCGACGATCAGATCGACGTCAACTACAGCGTCGAGGAACAACCCTCGGGTTCGATCACCGCCAGCGTCGGCTTCGCCCAGAACGCCGGTCTGATCCTTGGTGGTTCGATCAGCCAGAACAACTTCCTCGGTACCGGCAACAAGGTCAGCGTCGGCCTCACCCGCAGCGAGTACCAGACCCGCTACAGCTTCGGCTTCGTCGATCCCTACTGGACGGTGGATGGCGTCAGCCTGGGCTACAACGCCTTCTACCGCACCACTGACTACGACGAGCTCGACGTCGACGTCTCCAGCTACTCGGTCGACAGCCTGGGTGCCGGCCTCAGCATCGGCTACCCGATCAGCGAGACTTCGCGCCTGACCTACGGCCTGACCGTGCAGCAGGACAGCATCGACACCGGCCTCTATACCGTCGACGAGATCTTCGACTTCATTGAGCAGGAAGGCGATCGCTACCTGAACTTCAAGGGCTCCATCGGCTGGTCCGACTCAACCCTGAACCGCGGCGTGCTGGCCAATCGAGGCCATTCTCAGAGCCTGGTCCTGGAAACCACCATTCCGGGCAGCGATCTGTCGTTCTATAAGCTCGATTACCGTGGCCAGGTCTTCACCCCGCTGACCAACAACTACACCCTGCGCTTCCATACCCAGCTGGGTTACGGCGACAGCTACGGCTCCACCGCCGAACTGCCATTCTACGAACACTACTACGCCGGCGGTTTCAACTCCGTGCGCGGCTTCGAAGACAGCAGCCTGGGCCCGCGCAGCACGCCGAGCGACGGCAGCAATCCGGGCACCGAGCTCGATCCGGATCAGGATCCCTTGCCGTTCGGCGGCAACGTGCTGGTGCAGGGTGGCGTCGAACTGCTGTTCCCCATGCCCTTCGTCAAGGACCAGCGCTCGCTGCGTACCGCACTGTTCTGGGATGTGGGCAACGTCTTCGACACCAACTGCACCTCCAGCCAGAAGCAGCTCAGCGATACCTGCGATATCGATTTCGGCAATATGGCCAGTTCCGTGGGCGTCGGCCTGACCTGGATCACCGCGCTCGGTCCGCTGAGCTTCAGCCTGGCCATGCCGGTAATGAAGCCCGATGATGCCGATACCCAGGTGTTCCAGTTCTCCCTGGGTCAGACCTTCTAAACCTATTCACCGAAAGCCAACAGTTTTGTTGCAGGAGTGCATTGTGCGTAAGTTGACTCAACTGGTTCTGTTCACCGCCGCCCTGATCGCCACTCCGGCGTTCGCCGAGATGAAGGTGGCCGTGCTGAACTATCAGATGGCCCTGCTCGAGTCCGATGCGGCCAAGCGCTACGCGGTCGATGCCGAGAAGAAGTTCGGCCCGCAGCTGAACAAGCTCAAGACCCTGGAAAGCGACGCCAAGCGCATCCAGGACCGCATGGTCAAGGACGGCGAGAAGATGCAGCAGGCCGAGCGCGAGCGCCTCGAGCTGGAGTTCAAGCAGAAGGCCCGCGACTTCCAGTTCCAGTCCAAGGAGCTGAACGAGGCCAAGGCCATCGCCGACCGCGAGATGCTGGCCAAGCTCAAGCCGAACCTGGACAAGGCGGTGGAAGAGGTGATCAAGAAGGGTAACTTCGACCTGGTGCTCGAGCGCGGTGCGGTGATCGATGTCAAACCCCAGTACGACATCACCCGCCAGGTCATCGAGCGCATGAACCAGATGCGCTGATCATGACGGCAACAGTCTTTACCCTCGGCCAGCTGGCCGAGCGCCTCGGCGCAACCCTGCGTGGCGCCGAAGGCAAGCGCATCAGCGGCCTGGCCACCTTGCAGGAGGCCGGGCCCGAGCAGCTGAGCTTTCTTGCCAACGCCCAGTACCGCAAATACCTGGCGCAGACCCGCGCCGGAGCGCTGCTGCTGACCGCCGCCGACGCCGAAGGCTATGCCGGCGACGCGCTGATCGTCGCCAACCCCTATCTCGCCTATGCCCGGCTCTCGCACCTGTTCGACCCCAAGCCGCTAGCGCCTGCCGGGGTACACCCGAGCGCCGTGGTGGCGGCCGACGCCCAGATCGATCCGAGCGCCAGTATCGGTGCCTATGCGGTGATCGAGGCCGGTGCGCGGATCGGCGCAGGTGTCCGCATCGGTGCGCACTGCCTGGTCGGTGCGCGTAGCGTGATCGGCGAAGGCGGCTGGCTGGCGCCGCGGGTGACGCTTTACCACGACGTGCACATCGGCAAGCGGGTGGTGATCCAGTCCGGCGCGGTGATCGGCGGCGAGGGCTTCGGCTTCGCCAACGAAAAGGGCGTCTGGCAGAAGATCGCCCAGATCGGCGGGGTGACCATCGGCGACGACGTCGAGATCGGTGCCAACACCACCGTCGATCGCGGTGCGCTGTCCGATACCCTGATCGGTAATGGCGTCAAGCTGGATAACCAGATCATGATCGCGCACAACGTGCAGATCGGCGACAACACCGCCATGGCCGGTTGCTGCGGCATTTCCGGCAGCACCAAGATCGGCCGCAACTGCATGATCGCCGGTGGCGTCGGCATGGTCGGGCACATCGAGGTCTGCGACAACGTGTTCGTCACTGGTATGACCATGGTCACCCGCTCGATTACCGAGCCAGGCGCCTATTCTTCCGGTACTGCCATGCAGCCGGCGGGGGAGTGGAAGAAGAGCGCGGCGCGCATTCGTCAGCTCGACGAGATGGCCAGGCGTCTGCGTGAGCTGGAAAAACAGCTGGCCGCCGTGACCCCGAGCGCGAACGACTCATCTGATGAGGCCTAGGCCGGCTCTGCCCGCGCTCCTTCCTTTTCTTACAGGCTTATCTGGACATGATGGACATCAACGAAATTCGCGAATACTTGCCGCACCGCTATCCCTTCCTGCTGGTGGATCGCGTGGCTGACCTGGACGTCGAGGGCAAGTGCATTCGCGCCTATAAGAATGTGAGCATCAACGAGCCGTTCTTCAACGGGCACTTCCCCGAGCACCCGATCATGCCGGGCGTGCTGATCATCGAGGCGATGGCCCAGGCGGCCGGCATCCTCGGCTTCAAGATGATGGGCGTGAAGCCGGCCGACGGCACCCTCTATTATTTCGTCGGTTCGGACAAGCTGCGTTTTCGCTCGCCGGTACTGCCGGGCGACCAGCTGATCCTGGAAGCCAAGTACCTGAGCGACCGCCGCAGCATCTGGAAATTCGAGTGCCGCGCCAGCGTCGATGGCAAGGAAGTCTGCTCGGCCGAAATCATCTGTGCGGAACGCAAGCTATGAGTTTGATTGACCCTCGCGCCATTATCGATCCGTCGGCGAAGCTGGCGGATGGCGTCCAGGTCGGCCCCTGGTCGATCGTTGGACCCGATGTGGAGATCGGCGAGGGTACGGTGATCGGTCCCCACGTGGTCCTCAAGGGCCCGACCGTCATCGGCAAGCACAACCGCATCTACCAGTTCTCCTCGGTGGGCGAGGACACGCCCGACCTGAAGTACAAGGGCGAGCCCACCCGCCTGGTGATCGGCGATCACAACGTGATCCGCGAAGGCGTCACCATTCATCGCGGCACCGTGCAGGATCGCAGCGAAACCACCATCGGCGACCACAACCTGATCATGGCCTACGCCCATATCGGCCATGACAGCGTGATCGGCAACCACTGCATCCTGGTCAACAACACCGCGCTGGCCGGGCATGTCTGGGTCGACGACTGGGCGATCCTCTCCGGCTACACCCTGGTCCATCAGTTCTGCCGCATCGGCGCGCACAGCTTCTCCGGCATGGGCACCGCCATCGGCAAGGACGTGCCGGCCTACGTCACCGTGTTCGGCAACCCGGCCGAAGCGCGCAGCATGAACTTCGAGGGCATGCGCCGGCGTGGTTTCTCCACCGAGGCCATCGCCGCCCTGCGCAAGGCCTACAAGCTGGTCTACCGTCAGGGACTGACCGTCGAGCAGGCGCTGGCCGAGCTGGCCGAGCTGTCCGTGCAGTACCCGGAAGTGGCGGTGTTTCGCGACTCCATCCAGGCATCCACCCGCGGCATCACCCGCTGATGGACAGGCCGTTGCGTATTGCGCTGGTGGCCGGTGAGGCATCCGGCGACATTCTCGGCGCCGGCCTGATGCAGGCTATCAAGACCCAACACCCGGACGCCGAGTTCATCGGCGTCGGCGGTGCGCGCATGGAGGCCGAGGGCCTGCAATCCTCCTTTCCCATGGAGCGCCTGGCGGTGATGGGCCTGGTCGAGGTGCTCGGCCGCCTGTTCGAGCTGCTCGGCCGTCGTCGCCAGCTGGCGCGCGAACTGATCGCCGCCAAGCCGGATGTGTTCATCGGCATCGATGCACCGGACTTCAATCTGGGCCTGGAGCTCAAGCTGCGCCGCGCCGGGATCAGAACCGTGCACTATGTCAGCCCCTCGGTGTGGGCCTGGCGGCAGAAGCGCGTGCTGAAGATTCGCGATGCCTGCGACCTGATGCTGACGCTGTTCCCCTTCGAGGCGCAGTTCTACGACGCGCACCAGGTGCCGGTGCGCTTCGTCGGCCACCCGCTGGCCGACGCCATACCGGCGCAGGCCGACCGCGGCGCGGCGCGCGAGGCGCTGGACCTGCCGCAGGACGGGGCGGTGGTGGCCCTGCTGCCCGGTAGTCGTGGCGGCGAGGTGGCGCGGCTGGGCGAGTTGTTTCTCGATGCGGCGATTCGCCTGCGCGCCCTGCGCCCCGGCATCCGCTTCCTGCTGCCCTGCGCCACGCCGGAGCGACGGGCGCAGCTGGAGCAGATGCTGGCCAGCCGCGATCTGCCGCTGACCCTGCTCGACGGCCGCTCGCACGAGGCGCTGGCGGCCTGCGACGCGGTGCTGATCGCCTCCGGCACTGCGACCTTGGAAGCCTTGCTGTACAAGCGGCCGATGGTGGTGGCCTACCGCGTGGCGCCGTTGACCTATCGCATTCTCAAGCGCCTGGTGAAGAGCCCGTACATCTCGCTGCCCAACCTGCTGGCCGAGCGCCTGCTGGTGCCGGAGTTGATCCAGGATGCGGCGACCGCAGAGGCGTTGGCCCAGGCGGTGGCGCCCCTGATCGACGGCGGCCAGGTACAGACCGAAGGCTTCGACGTGATTCATCGCGCATTGCGCCGCGACGCCTCGCAGCAGGCGGCCGAGGCGGTGCTCGGGCTGGCCTGCCGCTGATGCAGCTGGGACTGGATTTCACCCTGGTCGAGGAGCTGGTGGCCGGGGTCGACGAAGTCGGTCGCGGCCCGCTGTGCGGCGCGGTGGTCACCGCCGCGGTGATTCTCGATCCGGCGCGGCCGATCCAGGGGCTCAACGACTCCAAGAAGCTGTCCCAGGCGCGCCGCGACAAGCTGTTCGACGAGATTCGCGAGAAGGCCCTGGCCTGGTGCATCGCCCGCGCCGAGGTGGAGGAGATCGACCGCCTGAACATCCTCCACGCCACCATGCTGGCCATGCAGCGCGCGGTCGCCGGGCTCGGCGTGACACCGAAGCTGGCGCTGATCGACGGCAACCGCTGCCCCAGGCTGGAGGTGCCCAGCGCACCGGTGATCGGCGGCGACGCCAGGGTGCCGGCGATCGCCGCGGCCTCGATCCTGGCCAAGGTCAGCCGCGACCGCGAGATGGCCGAGCTGGACCTGCTGTACCCCGGCTACGGCATCGCCGGGCACAAGGGCTATCCCACGCCCGCGCACCTCGAGGCATTGCAGCGTCTCGGCCCGACGCCGATCCACCGGCGCTCCTTCGCGCCGGTCCGGGCGCTGCTGGAAGGTCTCTCCGGTGTAGCGCCCTTGGGCGTTTGAGGGCGATGGTCGCCGCAGCGTATCGGGCCACGGACCGTTCGCTTCGCGGCGGGCGGCCGGCGATCCGGTGCGCCCTATGCCGGACCCTCTTAGGCTACAATCCGCGCTTTGTCGTTTAACCAGCAAGGCCGCCCATGACCCAACCCTTCGTCCATCTGCGTCTGCACACCGAATACTCCCTGGTCGACGGTCTGGTACGGGTCAAGCCGCTGATCAAGGCAGTGGCCGGGGCCGGCATGCCGGCGGTGGCGGTCACCGACATGAGCAACATGTGTTCGCTGGTGAAGTTCTACAAGGCCGCGATGGGCGCCGGCATCAAGCCGATCTGCGGGGCCGACATCTGGCTGGCCAGCGTCGCCGAGGACGGCCCGTTGTCGCGCCTAACCCTGCTGGCGATGAACGCCAGGGGCTATCGCAACCTCACCGAGCTGATCTCGCGTGGCTGGAGCGAAGGGCAGAGCAACGACTTGGTGATCATCCAGCGCGACTGGGTCAAGGACGCCGCCGAGGGTCTGATCGCCCTGTCCGGCGCGCGCGAGGGCGAGGTGGGCCAGGCCTTGCTGGCCGGCGACGAGGCCGCCGCCGAAGCGCTGCTGCGCGAGTGGATGACGGTGTTCCCCGAGCGCTTCTATCTCGAGGTGCAGCGCACCAGCCGCGTCGGCGACGAGGAATACCTGCACGCCGCCGTGGCCCTGGCCGACCGGGTCGAGGCGCCGCTGGTGGCGACCAACGACGTGCGCTTCATCAAGCAGGACGACTTCGAGGCCCACGAGACCCGCGTGTGCATCGGCGAGGGCCGTTCGCTGGACGACCCGCGGCGGCCGCGGAACTACTCCGACCAGCAGTACCTGAAAACCCCGGCGGAGATGTACGAGCTGTTCTCCGACCTGCCCGAGGCGCTGGAGAACACCGTCGAAATCGCCAAGCGCTGCAATATCGAGGTGCAGCTGGGCAAGTACTTCCTCCCCGACTTCCCCACGCCCAATGGCATGGGCATCGACGACTACCTGCGGCATGCCTCCTTCGAGGGCCTGGAAGAGCGCCTGGAGGTGCTGCTGCCCAAGGACACGCCGGATTACCAGGCGAAGAAGCAGGTCTATATCGACCGCCTCAACTTCGAGCTGGATATCATCATCCAGATGGGCTTCCCCGGTTATTTCCTGATCGTGATGGATTTCATCCAGTGGGCCAAGAGCAACGGCGTGCCGGTCGGCCCGGGCCGGGGGTCGGGTGCCGGTTCGCTGGTGGCCTACGTGCTGAAGATCACCGACCTCGATCCGTTGGCCTACGACCTGCTGTTCGAGCGCTTCCTCAACCCCGAGCGGGTGTCCATGCCCGACTTCGACGTCGACTTCTGCATGGACGGCCGCGACCGGGTGATCGACTACGTGGCCGACAAGTACGGGCGCAACGCGGTGAGCCAGATCATCACCTTCGGCTCGATGGCTGCCAAGGCGGTGGTGCGCGACGTGGCGCGCGCCCAGGGCAAGTCCTACGGCCTGGCCGATCGCCTGTCGAAGATGATTCCCTTCGAAGTGGGCATGACCCTGGAGAAGGCCTACGAGATGGAAGAGCCGCTGCGCGACTTCCTCAAGAACGACGAGGATGCCCGGGAAATCTGGGACATGTCGCTCAAGCTCGAAGGCGTGGTGCGCGGCACCGGCAAGCACGCCGGTGGCGTGGTGATCGCGCCGACCAAGCTCACCGACTTCTCGCCGATCGCCTGCGACGAGGAGGGCGGCGGCCTGGTGACCCAGTTCGACAAGGACGACGTCGAGCAGGCCGGGCTGGTCAAGTTCGACTTCCTCGGCCTGCGCACCCTGACCATCATCAAGTGGGCGATGGAGACCATCCACCGCATCCAGAAGCGCGACGGCGCCGCGGACGAGGAGCTGGTCAACATCGACTTCATCCCGCTGGATGACAAGAAGACTTACGACATGCTGCAGAAGGCGGAGACCACCGCGGTCTTCCAGCTCGAATCGCGCGGCATGAAGGAGCTGATCAAGAAGCTCAAGCCCGACTGCCTGGAAGACATGATCGCCCTGGTGGCGCTGTTCCGCCCCGGCCCGCTGCAGTCGGGCATGGTGGACGACTTCATCAACCGCAAGCACGGTCGCGCCGAACTGTCCTACCCGCACCCGGACTACCAGTACGCCGGCCTGGAGCCGGTGCTCAAGCCCACCTATGGCGTCATCCTGTACCAGGAACAGGTGATGCAGATCGCTCAGGTGATGGCCGGCTATACCCTCGGTGGTGCAGACATGCTGCGCCGCGCCATGGGCAAGAAGAAGCCCGAGGAGATGGCCAAGCAGCGTGGCGGCTTTATCGAAGGTTGTGCCAACAACGGCATCGATGCCGACCTGGCCGGCAACATCTTCGACCTGGTGGAAAAATTCGCCGGTTACGGCTTCAACAAGTCGCACTCCGCCGCCTACGGCCTGGTCTCCTACCAGACTGCCTGGCTCAAGGCGCATTACCCGGCGCCGTTCATGGCCGCGGTGCTCTCGGCGGATATGCACAACACCGACAAGGTGGTGATTCTGGTCGAAGAGTGCCGCAACATGAAGTTGCGCATCGATCCGCCGGACGTGAACGTCTCCGAGTTCAAGTTCACCGTCAACGACGACGGCCGCATCGTCTACGGCCTCGGTGCGGTCAAGGGCGTGGGCGAGGGGCCGGTGGAGGCCATCGTCGAATGCCGCGCTGAGGGCGGGCCGTTCAAGGACCTGTTCGACTTCTGCAATCGCGTCGACCTCAAGCGCATCAACAAGCGCACCCTGGAGGCGCTGATCCGCAGCGGCGCGCTGGATCGTCTCGGCCCCTACTACCAGGACGAACTCAAGGCCTACCAGGCCAGCGTCGACAAGAACCGCGCAGTGCTGCTGGCGTCGATGGAGGAGGCCGTGCAGTCGGCCGAGCAGACCGCGCGCAGCGCAGAAAGCGGCCATATGGACCTGTTCGGCGGTCTGTTCGCCGAGCCCGAGGCGGACGTCTACGCCAACCACCGCAAGGCCCGCGAGCTGCCGATCAAGGAGCGCCTCAAGGGCGAGAAGGACACCCTGGGCATCTACCTGTCCGGTCACCCCATCGACGAATACGAAGGCGAGATCCGCCGTTTCGCCCGCCAGCGCATCGTCGAGCTCAAGCCGGCGCGCGACACCCAGACCATCGCCGGGATGATCGTCAACCTGCGGGTGATGAAGAACAAGAAGGGCGACAAGATGGGTTTCATCACCCTCGACGACCGCTCGGGACGGATCGAGGCCTCGCTGTTCGCCGATGCCTTCGCCAGCAACCAGGCGCTGCTGCAGAACGACGCGCTGGTGGTGGTCGAGGGCGAGGTGAGCAACGACGATTTCTCCGGCGGCCTGCGCCTGCGTGCCAAGCGCGTGATGAGCCTGGAGGAGGCGCGCACCGGTCTGGCCGACAGCCTGCGCCTGAAGGTCGCCAGCGAGGCGCTCAAGGGCGATCGCCTGCGCTGGCTGGCCGAGCTGTGCAGCAAGCACAAGGGGGCCTGTCCGATCACCCTGGACTACAAGGGCGATGAGGCACGCGCCTTGCTTCAGTTCGGCGAAGCCTGGCGCATCGACCCGGCCGACACTTTGATTCAGGCATTGCGTGACCAGTTCGGACGCGACAACGTCTTTTTGCACTACCGCTGACGCGAGGGGGTGAAAGCCCCCCGTGCCGGCAAAGGCACCTGCGGGTGTCGACCCGTTGCGTCCTATCCCTTAAGGTAGGGCGCCTTATGGATACAGCTCCCCGGCCACTTGGCCGTCGACGCAAGACGGATGACTATGAACCCGAATTTTCTCGATTTCGAACAGCCGATCGCCGACCTGCAAGCCAAGATCGAAGAGCTGCGCCTGGTTGGCAATGACAACGCGCTGAACATCGGCGACGAGATCGCCCGCCTGCAGGACAAGAGCAGCGCCCTGACCGAAAGCATCTTCGGCAACCTGACCAGCTGGCAGATCGCCCAGTTGGCGCGCCATCCGCGCCGCCCCTACACCCTGGACTACATCCAGCACATCTTCACCGAGTTCGACGAATTGCACGGCGACCGTCACTTCTCCGACGACGCCGCGATCGTCGGAGGCGTGGCCCGTCTCGGCGAGCAGCCGGTGATGGTCATCGGGCACCAGAAGGGTCGCGAAGTGCGCGAGAAGGTACGCCGCAATTTCGGCATGCCGCGCCCCGAGGGCTACCGCAAGGCCTGCCGTCTGATGGAAATGGCCGAGCGCTTCAAGATGCCGATCCTCACCTTCATCGATACCCCCGGCGCCTACCCGGGCATCGATGCCGAGGAGCGTGGGCAGAGCGAGGCCATCGCCTGGAACCTGCGCGTCATGGCACGCCTGAAGACCCCGATCATCGCCACCGTGATCGGCGAGGGCGGCTCCGGCGGCGCGCTGGCCATCGGCGTCTGCGACCAGCTGAACATGCTGCAGTACTCCACCTACTCGGTGATCTCGCCGGAAGGTTGCGCCTCAATTCTCTGGCGCACCGCCGAAAAGGCGCCGGATGCCGCCGAAGCCATGGGCATCACCGCCGAGCGCCTGAAGGACCTGGGTATCGTCGACCAGGTGATCGCCGAGCCGCTGGGTGGTGCCCACCGCGATCCGGCCGCCGCTTCCGAGTCGATCCGCCAGGAGCTGAGCAAGCAGCTGGCCAGCCTGCAGAAGCACGATACCGCTGCGCTGCTCAAGCGTCGTTACGAGCGCCTGATGAGCTACGGCATCGCCTGAGTCGGCTCGGCATGGATCACGACGGGCCTTCGGGCCCGTTGTTGTTTGGCTCGCCTTTGGGTACTTCGACCTGGTGGCAGGTGCGAGCTTGTTCGCAATCGTTCCATAAGCTTCGCGAATAAAGCGCAACGCCGACCGTTCGTTCCTACAGGTCGTGTAACGGTTTAGGCTTGGCTGATGACTGCTCTCGATTATCGTCTGCTCGCGATGCTGCAACCCTGGAGGCAGGCGTCGGCCTGGCGCATCGCCCTGTCCGGTGGCCTGGACTCCAGCGTGCTGCTGCACCTGCTCGCCAGCCTCGCGCGGCGCGAGGTGCTGCCGCCGCTGTCCGCCATCCATGTCCATCACGGCCTGCAGCCGGCGGCCGAGGGCTGGCCCGAGCATTGCGCGCGCCTCTGCGCGCACCAGGGCATTCCCCTGGAGGTCGTTGCCGTGCAGGTCTCGCCCGGCGCCAGCCTCGAGCAGGCCGCGCGCCGAGCGCGCTATGCGGCGTTCGCCGAGCGACTGGGCGAAGGCGAGGTGCTGCTGAGCGCCCAGCACCGCGACGACCAGGCCGAAACCCTGTTGTTTCGCCTGCTGCGCGGCGCCGGCGTGCGCGGGCTGGCAGCCATGCCGACAGGCCGGGCGTTGGGGCGCGGCAGTCTGGTTCGGCCACTGCTGGACGTTCCTCGTGCCGAGTTGCTGGCCTATGCCGAGGCCCATGGCCTGAGCTGGGTGGAAGACCCGAGCAATGCCGACGAGCGCTTCAGCCGCAATTTCCTGCGCCGCCGCGTGCTGCCGTTGCTCGCCGAGCGCTGGCCGCAGGCGGCCGCCAGCCTGGCGCGCAGCGCCGCCCATCTGGGCGAGGCGCAGCAGCTGCTGGGTGAGTTGGCCGAGCTGGATCTGCTCGCCGCGCGGGGCAGGGCGCCGTTGTCCTGGCTGGCGCTGCCGTCGCTGGACTTGCAGGCGGTGTGCGGGCTGAGCGAGGCGCGCCAGCGCAATCTGCTGCGCCATTGGCTGGCGCCGCTGACCCGGCTGCCGGACAGCGATCACTGGGCCGGCTGGAGCGATCTGCGTGACGCAGGCCTGGATGCGACGCCGATCTGGAAGCTGGCCGATGGCGAGCTGCAGCGCGCCGATGGGCGGCTTTGGTGGCTCAGCGGCGACTGGTTGCAGCCACTTACGGCTGTCGATCTAGCTTGCGGTTCGGCGCAGGAGGGCCTCGAATTGCCCGGCAACGGCGCTGTGCGAGTCATCGGCGAGCTGCCGGCGGGGCGCTGGCACCTGCGCTATCGCCGCGGCGGCGAATCGCTGCAACTGCCGGGTCGCGGTCGGCGCGACCTCAAGCGCCTGCTCAACGAGCTACGCGTGCCGGCGTTCGTGCGCCCGCGCCTGCCCTTGCTATTCGACGGCGACGAGCTGGTGGCGGTGGCCAATCTGGTGCAATCGCCGCGTCTGGGGCCTGACGAGTTGCGCCTGTACTGGTCGCCGCCGATCGGTGATCGAGGTTTGAGCTGGTAAGGCCTTTCCGGTAGACTACGCTCCCGTCTTACTACAGCTTTTGCCGACTTCCTCAGGGAGCTTGGCCGGCTTGCCATTG
Organism: Pseudomonas sp. SP16.1; assembly: GCF_052682975.1. Taxonomy (NCBI): domain Bacteria; kingdom Pseudomonadati; phylum Pseudomonadota; class Gammaproteobacteria; order Pseudomonadales; family Pseudomonadaceae; genus Pseudomonas; species Pseudomonas sp. SP16.1. Next base: position 3,073,044 of record NZ_JBQYFZ010000001.1, on the reverse strand, counting down.
TTGCTACTGATGGCGCTCCTTCGCTTTCCCCGGCGGCACTGACCGCTTAAACGCAGACTTCTAGGGTTTTTCATGACGCGCTACATCTTCGTCACGGGTGGTGTTGTTTCTTCATTGGGGAAAGGCATCGCCTCGGCTTCACTGGCGGCCATCCTGGAGGCGCGGGGCCTGAAGGTCACCATGCTCAAGCTGGACCCTTACATCAACGTCGATCCGGGCACCATGAGCCCGTTCCAGCACGGCGAAGTCTTCGTCACCCACGACGGCGCCGAGACCGACCTCGACCTGGGCCACTACGAGCGGTTCATCCGCACCACCATGACCCAGAACAACAACTTCACCACCGGCCGCGTGTACGAGGACGTGCTGCGCAAGGAACGCCGTGGTGACTACCTGGGGGCGACCATCCAGGTCATCCCGCACATCACCGACGAGATCAAGCGGCGCATCATCAAGGGTGCCGGCGACGCCGACGTGGCCCTGGTGGAGATCGGCGGCACCGTCGGCGACATCGAGTCGCAGCCGTTCCTCGAAGCGATCCGCCAGCTGCGCGTCGAAGTCGGCGCCAAGCGCGCCATGCTCATGCACCTGACCCTGGTGCCCTATATCGCCACCGCCGGCGAGACCAAGACCAAGCCGACCCAGCATTCGGTCAAGGAACTGCGTTCCATCGGCCTGCAGCCGGACGTGCTGGTATGCCGCTCCGATCATCCGATCGACGTCTCCTCGCGGCGCAAGATCGCCCTGTTCACCAACGTCGAAGAGCGCGCGGTGATCAGCCTGGAAGACGTCGACACCATCTACAAGATTCCCGGCGTGCTGCATGCCCAGGGCCTGGACGACTTCGTCGTCGAGCGCTTCGGCCTGCAGTGCGGCCCGGCCGACCTGTCCGAATGGGATCGCGTGGTCGATGCCAAGCTGAATCCGGAAAAGGAAGTCAACATCGCCATGGTCGGCAAGTACATGGAGCTGCTCGACGCCTACAAGTCGCTGATCGAGGCCATGAGCCACGCCGGCATCCAGAACCGCACCAAGGTCAACCTGCGCTACATCGACTCCGAAGACATCGAGAACCAGGGTACCGCGTTGCTCGAAGGCGTCGACGCCATCCTGGTGCCGGGCGGTTTCGGCTTGCGCGGCGTGGAAGGCAAGATCAAGACCGTGCAGTACGCCCGCGAGAACAAGATTCCCTACCTCGGCATCTGCCTTGGCATGCAGGTCGCGGTGATCGAGTATGCGCGTAACGTGGTCGGCTGGAGCGATGCCAACTCCACCGAGTTCGACACCGCCAGCCAGCACCCGGTGGTCGGCCTGATCACCGAATGGCAGGACGCCGCCGGCAGCGTGGAAACCCGTAGCGAAAGCTCCGACCTTGGCGGCACCATGCGCCTCGGCGCCCAGGACTGCCAACTGCAGGCCGGTTCGCTGGTACATGCCTGCTATGGCAAGGACGTGATCGTCGAGCGCCACCGCCACCGTTACGAGGTGAACAACAACCTGCTGCCCAAGCTGACCGAAGCTGGTCTCAAGGTCACCGGTCGCTCCGGCGATGGCGCGCTGGTCGAAGTGGTCGAGGCGCCGGATCATCCCTGGTTCGTCGCCTGCCAGTTCCATCCCGAGTTCACCTCCACGCCGCGCGACGGCCACCCGCTGTTCAGCGGTTTCGTCAACGCCGCGTTGGCACAGAAAGCGAAGAAGGCTTAAGGCATGGCACAGAAGATCATCAAGGTTCGCGACATCGAGATCGCCAACGACAAGCCGTTCGTATTGTTCGGTGGCATCAACGTACTGGAGTCGCGCGACCTGGCCATGCGGGCCTGCGAGGAATACGTGCGGGTGACCGGCAAGCTCGGCATCCCCTACGTGTTCAAGGCCAGCTTCGACAAGGCCAACCGTTCCTCCATCACCTCCTTCCGCGGCCCGGGCCTGGAAGAGGGCATGAAGATCTTCGAGGAAGTGAAGAAGACCTTCGGCGTGCCGGTGATCACCGACGTCCACGAGCCGCATCAGGCCGCCGCGGTGGCCGAGGTCTGCGACATCATCCAGTTGCCGGCCTTCCTCTCGCGGCAGACCGACCTGGTGGTGGCGATGGCCAAGACCGGCGCGGTGATCAATATCAAGAAGGCGCAGTTCCTCGCCCCGCAGGAGATGAAGCACATCCTGCGCAAGTGCGAGGAGGCCGGCAACGATCAGCTGATCCTCTGCGAGCGCGGCTCCAGCTTCGGTTACAACAACCTGGTGGTCGACATGCTCGGCTTCGGCATCATGAAGTCCTTCGAGTACCCGGTGTTCTTCGACGTGACCCATGCCCTGCAGATGCCGGGCGGGCGCTCCGATTCCGCCGGCGGCCGCCGCGCCCAGGTCACCGACCTGGCCAAGGCCGGCATGAGCCAGGGCCTGGCCGGCCTGTTCCTCGAGGCGCATCCGGATCCGGAGAACGCCAAGTGCGACGGCCCCTGCGCCCTGCGCCTGGACAAGCTGGAGCCCTTCCTCGCCCAGCTCAAGCAACTGGACGACCTGATCAAGAGTTTTCCGCCGATCGAGACTGCCTGAAGCCGTCGCGATCCGGTAAAGTTGCGCCCCGGAAAAAATCCCCCTGACCCGTGAGTCAGACTGTGCCGCCGGCCTGCCCGACAGGGCAGCGGCGGCCCCGCGCAGCCCGCTGCTGCAGTCTTATCGTCAAACCTTGGAGTGCAAACAACAATGGCAAAGATCGTCGACATCAAGGGTCGTGAGGTTCTCGACTCCCGCGGCAACCCCACCGTGGAAGCCGATGTAATTCTGGAAGGCGGCATTGTCGGCAGCGCCTGCGCGCCGTCCGGTGCCTCCACCGGCTCGCGCGAGGCGCTGGAGCTGCGTGACGGCGACAAGAGCCGCTACCTGGGCAAGGGCGTACTCAAGGCCGTCGCCAACATCAACGGCCCGATCCGCGACCTGCTGCTGGGCAAGGATGCGATCGATCAGCAGGCGCTGGACCGCGCCATGATCGAACTCGACGGTACCGAGAACAAGGCCAAGCTGGGCGCCAACGCCATCCTCGCCGTGTCCCTGGCCGCGGCCAAGGCTGCTGCCCAGGCCAAGGGCGTGCCGCTGTACGCGCACATTGCCGACCTGAACGGCACTCCGGGCGTCTACTCCATGCCTGTGCCGATGATGAACATCATCAACGGCGGCGAGCACGCCGACAACAACGTCGACATCCAGGAGTTCATGGTGCAGCCGGTCGGCGCATCGAGCTTTGCCGAAGCCCTGCGCATGGGCGCCGAGATTTTCCATCACCTCAAGGCCGTGCTGAAGGCCCGTGGCCTGAACACCGCCGTGGGCGACGAAGGTGGCTTCGCGCCGAACCTGGCCTCCAACGAAGACGCCCTGGCCGCCATCGCCGAAGCCGTGGCCAACGCCGGCTACAAGCTGGGCGAGGACGTCACCCTGGCCCTGGACTGCGCCTCCAGCGAATTCTACAAGGACGGTCAGTACGACCTGGCCGGCGAAGGCAAGGTATTCAGCGCCGAAGGTTTCGCCGATTACCTGGCCGGCCTGACCCAGCGCTACCCGATCATCTCCATCGAAGACGGCATGGACGAGTCCGACTGGGCCGGCTGGAAGGTGCTGACCGACAAGATCGGCGCCAAGGTACAGCTGGTCGGCGACGACCTGTTCGTCACCAATACCAAGATCCTCAAGCGCGGTATCGACGAGCAGATCGGCAACTCGATCCTGATCAAGTTCAACCAGATCGGCTCGCTGACCGAGACCCTGGAAGCCATCCAGATGGCCAAGGCCGCCGGCTTCACCGCGGTGATCTCGCACCGCAGCGGCGAAACCGAGGACAGCACCATCGCCGACCTGGCCGTGGGCACCGCCGCCGGTCAGATCAAGACCGGTTCGCTGTGCCGCTCCGACCGCGTGTCGAAGTACAACCAGCTGCTGCGCATCGAGGAGCAACTGGCCGGCAAGGCGCCTTACAAGGGCCGTGCCGAGTTCCGCGGCTAACCGCAGCGCGGTAGAAAAGGGCGACGGAAGTCGCCCTTTTTCGTGGACGCTTCGTCGATCCCTGGGAACCATTGCACGGATGCAGGTACTGAAAACCCATGTCAACCATCAGACGACTTCTTTTCAAGCGTGAACGCAGCCCCTACCATGCCGATGACTCAATCTGCGAGCCGCTCCATGCGTAGTCCCTACTGGTTGGTCATCGTCCTGGTCCTGCTCCTGGTCGGCCTGCAATATCGTCTGTGGATCGGCGAGGGCAGCCTGGCTCAGGTCAGTCGCCTGCAGCAGCAGATCGCCGAGCAGCAGGGCGAGAACGAGCGTCTGCTCGAACGCAATCGCATCCTCGAGGCCGAGGTGATGGAGCTCAAGCGCGGCATGGAAACCGTGGAAGAGCGGGCCCGTCAGGAACTCGGCATGCTCAAAGAGGGCGAGACCCTCTACCTGTTGACCGAATGACCACGAAATTCTGGTTGGTGATTCCCGCCGCCGGCGTCGGTGCGCGGATGGCTGCCGACCGCCCCAAGCAGTACCTGCAGGTTGCCGGGCGCTGCATTCTCGAACATAGCCTGCACTGCTTTCTCGACCACCCCGGCCTGCTCGGCGCCGTGGTCTGCCTGGCCGCGGACGATCCCTACTGGCCGCAGCTCGCCGTGGCCGGCGATCCGCGCGTGCGTCGCGCACCGGGCGGGCGCGAGCGCGCCGACTCGGTGCTGGCCGGTCTCGATCTGCTGCTGGCCGGCGGCGCCGCTGCGGACGGCTGGGTACTGGTACACGATGCGGCGCGGCCCAACCTGGCGCGCGAAGACCTCGATCGCCTGCTGAGCATCCTGGCCGAGGATCCGGTCGGCGGTCTGCTGGCGGTGCCGGCGCGCGATACCCTCAAGCGCGCCGACGCCGACGGACGAGTCGCCGAGACCGTCGACCGCGCGGTGATCTGGCAGGCCTATACGCCGCAGATGTTCCGTCTTGCGGCGCTGCATCGCGCCCTTGCCGGTGCGCTGGCGGCGGGCGCGCAAGTCACCGACGAAGCCTCGGCGCTGGAATGGGCCGGGCAGGCGCCACGCCTGGTCGAGGGGCGGGCGGACAACCTCAAGGTCACCCGCCCGGAAGACCTGCTGTGGCTGCGCCAGCGCTGGCGCAGCGACTGAGCGTTGGCGCGCTGCAGGCGGTGGATCGCCGCCGCCCCGCTGCGCGGCGGGAAAAACCGGGATCTTGGCGGTGCGCCAGCAACCGTCGAAGACTGTCTCGATCGAGCGGAGCATTCGCCGGCGGGCTGGACGAGGGGCCGTCCGGATCAGGTTTGGCGGTATTCCGGAGATTGGGCGAGGCCCTTCTTCAGGGCTTCGACCAGCCGGCCGACCTTGGGCGAGAGGTAGCGCCGCTGCGGATAGACGGCCCAGACCGCGGTGTTGGGTGGGCGGTTCTGCTCCAACAGCGAGATCAGCTGGCCACGGCGCAGCGGCTCCAGCACGTAGTAGTCCGGCAGCTGGCACAGGCCGAAGCCGCGCAGGGCCGCGTCCAGTACCGCCTGGCCGCTGTTGCAGCGCCAGTTGCCGCGGGGCTTGAACGGGTGCTCGCGGCCCTGTTGCTGAAAGGTCCAGGTATCGCCGGTGCCGATCAGGCAGTTGTGGCGCGACAGTTCCGAGAGACTGTGCGGACGGCCGTAGCGTTCCAGATAATCGGGCGCGGCGCAGAGGTACATCGCCCGCGGGGCGATGCGGGTAGCGACCAGGTTCGAGTCGCTCAGGCGGCCGAGACGGATGGCCAGGTCGTAACCCTCCTGAACCAGGTCCAGGGTGCGGTTGGTCAGCTCGATCTCCACGCGCAACCGCGGGTGTTGCGCCATGAACTGGTTGACCAGCGGCACGATGAAGCGCTCGCCATAGGCCACCGCGGCGGTCATGCGCAGCAGGCCGACCGGGTCGCGTTGCAGATCGCCGACCGCGAGGAAGGCCTCGTCGCGCTCCTCGATCAGGCGCTGGCAGCGGGCGAAGAAGGTCTGTCCGGCCTCGGTCAGCGAGACCCGCCGAGTGGTGCGATAGAACAGCCGCGCCTGCAGGCGCTCCTCCAGGCGGGCGACCTGCCGGCTGACATGCGACGAGGACACGCGCAGTCGTTCGGCGGCGCGCTGGAAGCTGGCCAGTTCGGCGACGGCGACGAATTCATCCAGCCCGTCCCAGCCTCGTGCATCCATAGATTAACCCTCTGCAGCAATAATCAATTTACGCCTGGCAGATTATCCCTCCGGGTGAGTGAATTACACTTCTGGTTTTCCTCCAGGAGCCGCCGTCATGATCAAGTCCCGCGCCGCCGTTGCTTTCGCCCCCAACGAACCGCTGAAGATCGTCGAGGTGGACGTGGCGCCGCCGAAGGCCGGCGAGGTGCTGGTGCGCATCGTCGCCACCGGCGTCTGCCACACCGACGCCTATACCCTGTCCGGCCAGGATTCCGAGGGCGTGTTCCCGTGCATCCTGGGTCACGAAGGTGGCGGCGTGGTCGAGGCGGTGGGCGAGGGCGTGACCTCGGTGGAGGTGGGTGATCACGTGATCCCGCTGTATACCGCCGAATGCGGCCAGTGCAAGTTCTGCAAGTCCAACAAGACCAACCTGTGCAGCTCGGTTCGCGCCACCCAGGGCAAGGGCCTGATGCCGGATGGCACCAGCCGCTTCTCCTACCAGGGGCAGCCGGTCTACCACTACATGGGCTGCTCGACCTTCTCCGAGTACACGGTGCTGCCGGAGGTGTCGGTGGCGGTGATCCCCAAGGAGGCGCCACTGGACAAGGTCTGCCTGCTCGGCTGCGGCGTGACCACCGGCATCGGTGCGGTGCTCAACACCGCCAAGGTGGAAGCGGGCGCCACCGTCGCCATCTTCGGCCTGGGTGGCATCGGTCTGGCCGCCATCATCGGCGCGAAGATGGCCAACGCCTCGCGCATCATCGCCATCGACATCAATCCGGCCAAGGAGGCCGTGGCCCGCGAGCTGGGCGCCACCGACTTCGTCAACCCGAAGGAGCACGACAAGCCGATCCAGGACGTGATCATCGAGATGACCGACGGCGGCGTCGACTACAGCTTCGAGTGCGTCGGCAACGTGCAGCTGATGCGCGCGGCGCTGGAGTGCTGCCACAAGGGCTGGGGCGAATCGACCATCATCGGCGTGGCGCCGGCCGGCGCCGAGATCAGCACCCGTCCGTTCCAGCTGGTGACCGGTCGCGTCTGGCGCGGCAGCGCCTTCGGTGGCGTGAAGGGCCGCAGCGAGCTGCCGGGCTATGTCGAGAAGTCGCAGAAGGGCGAGATCCCGCTGGATACCTTCATCACCCACAACATGGGGCTGGAGCAGATCAACGAGGCGTTCGACCTGATGCACGAAGGCAAGAGCATTCGCACCGTCATCCATTTCTGAGGCAAAACCGCGCGGCCCTCGGGCCGTGCGGGATTCTCATGGGGTGCGCCGTGCGCACCGCAACCATTGGTGCGCCCGGCGCACCCTACGGAGTGCTCATGACCCTCGAAATCGTTTCCAGCAACAAGAGCTTCGGCGGTTGGCACAAGCGCTACAAGCATCGTTCCAGCAGCCTCAATTGCGAGATGGTGTTCGCCGTCTACCTGCCGCCGCAGGCCGAGCAGGGTGCCAAGCTGCCGGTACTGTACTGGCTGAGCGGATTGACCTGCACCGACGAGAACTTCATGCAGAAGGCCGGTGCCCAGCGCCTGGCGGCCGAGCTCGGTCTGATCATCGTCGCGCCGGACACCAGCCCACGCGGCGAAGGCGTGGCCGACGATGCCGATGGCGCCTACGACTTCGGCCTCGGCGCCGGCTTCTATGTCAATGCCACTCAGGAGCCATTCGCACGGCACTACCGCATGTACGACTACGTGGTGCAGGAACTGCCTGCGCTGATCGAGGCCAACTTTCCGGTATCGGACAGGCGCGGCATCGCCGGCCACTCCATGGGCGGCCATGGCGCGCTGATCTGCGCGCTGAAGAACCCGGGACGTTATCAGTCGGTGTCGGCCTTCGCGCCGATCGCCAACCCGATGAACTGTCCCTGGGGCGAGAAGGCGTTCTCGCTGTACTTGGGCGAGGAGCGTTCGCGCTGGCGCGAATGGGACGCCAGCGTGCTGCTCGCCGAGGCCGGCGAGAAGCTGCCGATCCTTATCGACCAGGGCGATCGCGACGATTTCCTCGAAGGCCAGCTCAAGCCCCAGGCGCTGCAGGCCGCGGCCAAGGCCGCCGAGCATCCGCTGACCCTGCGCATGCAACCGGGCTACGACCACAGCTACTACTTCATCGCCAGCTTTATCGACGACCATCTGCGTCATCACGCGGCAGCGCTGGCGTAGGGTGCGCTGCGCGCACCAGCGGGTTCACGGTGCGCATGGCGCCCCCCGACGTGGGCCCGCTGCATGTAGAATCACGCCCTGACTTTTTCAGGGCGTTGTTCTTTATGCGTATCGGTCATGGCTACGACGTACACCGCTTCGGCGAGGGCGATTTCATCACCCTGGGCGGCGTGCGCATCCCCCACCAGTTCGGCCTCGTCGCCCACTCCGACGGCGACGTGCTACTGCATGCCCTGAGCGACGCCCTGCTCGGGGCGGTAGCGCTGGGCGATATCGGCAAGCACTTCCCCGACACCGACCCGCGCTTCAAGGGCGCCGACAGCCGCGCGCTGCTGCGTCACGTGGTCGCGCTGGTGCAGGCCAAGGGCTTCGTGGTCGGCAACGTCGACGCCACCATCGTCGCCCAGGCGCCGAAGATGGCACCGCACATCCTGGCCATGCGCGAGCGCATCGCCGAGGATCTCGGCGTGGAGCCGGATCAGGTCAACGTCAAGGCCACCACCACCGAGAAGCTCGGTTTCACCGGGCGCGAGGAAGGCATCGCGGTGCATGCCGTGGCGCTGCTGGTCAAGGCATGAACGAGTTGCAACTGCTCGGGCCGCGCGCCCATGGCGAGGCCTGCGGGTGCGCCGTGCTCAAGGCCACCGCCGAAGACTTCCAGGTCGATGAGGTGTTGGACATCCCGCTCACCGGCCAGGGCGAGCATCTGTGGCTGTGGGTGGAAAAGCGCGGCCTGAACACCGAGGACGCCGCCCGGCGCATCGCCCGCGCTGCCGGCCTGCCGCTCAAGGCGGTGAGCTACGCCGGTCTCAAGGATCGCCAGGCGCTGACCCGGCAATGGTTCAGCCTGCATCTGCCGGGCAAGGCCGACCCCGATCTGGCCGCGGCCGAGGGGCCGACGCTGGCGATCCTCCAGCGTCAGCGGCACAACCGCAAGCTGCAGCGCGGTGCCCATGCCGCCAACGGCTTCACCCTGCGCCTGACCGCCCTGGACGCCGATCGCGCGGCGCTGGAGCAGCGCCTGCAGCGTATCGCCGAGCAGGGCGTGCCCAACTACTTCGGCCTGCAGCGTTTCGGCTTCGCCGGCGGCAACGTCGAGGAGGCCAGGCAGTATGCGGCGCGCCAGGAACTGCCGGTGCAGCGCAACCTGCGTTCGCGGCTGCTGTCGGCGGCGCGCAGCTATCTGTTCAATCGAGTGCTGGCCCAGCGGGTCGCCGCCGGCAGCTGGGACCAGGCGAGGGTCGGCGATCTGCTGGCCTTCACCAACAGTCGCAGCTTCTTTGCGGCCGGCGAGGCCGAGTGCGACGATCCGCGTCTGGCGATTCTCGACCTGCATCCCACCGGCCCGTTGTGGGGCGAGGGGGCCTTGCCGACGAGCGCCGAGGTGCTGCGTTGCGAGCAGGCCGTCGGCACGGGCGAGCAGGCGCTGGTGGACTGGCTGGCAAAGGCGGGCATGGCGCACGAACGGCGCATTCTGCGCCTCCCCATCGCCGGCCTGACGTGGCATTATCCGGAACCCGATATTCTGCAACTTGCATTCGTCCTGCCGGCCGGGTGTTTCGCCACCGTCGTGGTGCGCGAACTCGTCGATCTGGTGCCAGCAGGGCAGACGGATACTCCATGCGAATTCTGATTTCCAACGACGACGGGGTGAACGCGCCCGGGATCGCCGCGTTGCACCAGGCGCTGGCCGATTATGCCGAGTGCCTGGTGATCGCCCCTGCCGAGGACCGCAGTGGCGCCAGCAGCTCGCTGACCCTCGACCGTCCGCTGCACCCGGTGGCCCTGCCCAACGGCTACATCAGCCTTAACGGCACACCCACCGATTGCGTGCACCTGGGTCTCAACGGACTGGTCGAGCAGTTGCCGGACATGGTCGTCTCCGGCATCAACCTGGGCGCCAACCTGGGCGATGACGTGCTCTATTCCGGCACGGTCGCGGCTGCGCTGGAGGGGCGTTTCCTGGCCAAGCCGGCGTTCGCCTTCTCGCTCTTGTCGCGCCAGGTCGACAACCTGCCGACCGCCGCCTATTTCGCCCGCAAGCTGGTCGAGGCCCATGGCAGCCTGGACCTGCCGCCGCGCACCGTACTCAACGTCAACGTGCCCAACCTGCCGCTGGAGCATGTTCGTGGCGTGCAGCTGACCCGTCTGGGTCACCGCGCCCGCGCCGCGGCGCCGGTCAAGGTGGTCAACCCGCGCGGCAAGGAAGGTTACTGGATCGCTGCGGCTGGCGATGTCGAAGACGGCAGCCCGGGTACCGATTTCCACGCGGTCATGCAGGGCTACGTGTCCATCACTCCGCTGCAACTCGACCGCACCTTTGGCGAGGCGTTCGACAGGATGCATGGCTGGCTGGAGGGCATCTTCTGATGCGCGGACAGGACGATATGCACCGCCGCGGGATCGGCATGACCTCCCAGCGCACCCGTGAAAGACTGATCCAGCGCCTCTACGAAGAGGGCCTGTCGAATGCGCGCGTGCTCGAGGTGATCCGCCGCACGCCGCGTCATCTGTTCGTCGACGAGGCGCTGGCGCACCGTGCCTACGAGGACACCGCGCTGCCCATCGGCCACAACCAGACCATCTCCCAGCCCTACATGGTCGGGCGCATGACCGAGTTGCTGCTGGCCGCCGGCCCCCTGGACAAGGTCATGGAGATCGGTACCGGGTCCGGTTACCAGACCGCCGTGCTGGCGCAACTGGTGGAGCGGGTGTTCTCCGTCGAGCGCATCCAGGTCCTGCAGGAGCGCGCCAAGGAGCGCCTGGCCGAACTCAGCCTGCGCAACGTGGTCTTTCGCTGGGGCGATGGCTGGGAGGGCTGGAACGCCCTGGGGCCATACAACGGCATCATCGTCACCGCCGCCGCCGCCGAAGTGCCGCAGGCGCTGCTCGACCAACTGGCGCCGGGTGGACGCCTGGTGATCCCGGTTGGCGCAGGTGACGTGCAGCAGCTGCTGCTGATCGTGCGCGAGGAGCAGGGTTTCTCCCGTCATGTGCTGGACGCGGTGCGTTTCGTGCCGCTACTCAACGGGCCGCTGGCCTGAGCGCTGCATCATCCCGGAAAGATCCATGAAAAGACATATTCTGCTCTACGCCAAGGGCATGGCCATGGGCGCCGCCGATGTGGTGCCGGGGGTGTCCGGCGGTACCATCGCCTTTATCAGCGGTATCTACGACGAGCTGCTGCGTTCCATCGCCAGCCTGCCCGAAGCCGCCGTGCTGCTTCTGCGCGGGCGAGTAGCGGATGCCTGGCGCATGGCCAACGCGACCTTTCTGCTGATCCTGCTCGGCGGCATCCTCACCAGCGTGCTGACCCTGGCGCGACTGATCAGCTATCTGCTGGCGCACCATCCGGTCCCGATATGGTCGTTCTTCTTCGGCCTGATCCTGGTCTCCGCCTATATGGTCGGTCGCGAGATCCGGCGCTGGAACTGGAGCCGCGCGCTGAGTTTCCTGCTCGGCCTGGCGTTCGCCTACTGGATCACGGTGGCCGCGCCGGTGCAGTGGGGCAGCGACCCGCTGAACCTGTTCTTCGCCGGCGCCATCGCCATCTGCGCGATGATTCTGCCCGGCATCTCCGGCAGCTTCATCCTGCTGCTGCTGGGGCTCTATCCGGTGGTGCTGGGCGCACTGAAGAGCTTCGACATCGGCGTGCTGGCAGTGTTCGCCGCTGGCTGCCTGGTCGGCATCCTCAGCTTTGCCCGCCTGCTCAGCTGGTTGCTGGCGCGCTGGCGCGACCTCAGCCTGGCCTTCCTCACCGGCTTGATGCTCGGCTCGCTGAACAAGGTCTGGCCTTGGAAGGAGACCCTGAGCTGGCGTGTCGACAGCAAGGGCGAGCAGGTACCGCTGCAGCAGAGCAATCTGCTCCCGGGACACTTCGCCGAGCTCAGCGGCCAGGACCCGCAACTGCTGCTGGCGCTGCTGTTGGCGCTCGGCGGCATCGCGCTGGTGCTCGGGTTGGAATGGCTTGCCGGCCGTCAGCCCAGAGAAGCTGGCCGCGCCGAATAAATCCGGCACAATAGCCGCCGTACTCGAGATCGTTCAGGGAGCAGATGGGTGAATCGCACCGCCGCACACGCGCAAGTTCATAGGATCGCTGGCCTGCGCCTGTCCTTCGCTCTGCTCTGTACCGGTATTCTGGCCGGCTGCACCAGCTCGCCGCCCGGTGGCGTGCAGGTGGTCGATCGTGGCCACAACCAGGGCCATGCCGCGGTGATCCAGCGCCAGCCGGTACGCAGCGGCCACTACGTGGTACAGCGCGGCGACACCCTGTATTCCATAGCCTTTCGTTTCGGCTGGGACTGGAAGGCGCTCGCCGCTCATAACGGCCTGCGCGACCCCTACCTGATCCGGGTCGGCCAGATCATCCGTTTCGACAATCGTGCCACGCCGGCCCGGGCGGTGGCCGCTACACCACCGCGAACGACCTCGCCGGTGATCGGTCAGTCGGCTCCGAGTAGCCCACCGGTGACTACCGCGCCGGTGGCGCAGGCGAGCAAGCCGGCGCCGGTTCGGCCGACTGTCGCCACCACTTCGGTCACCCCGGTGACACGCTCTGCCGCGGGCTGGGCATGGCCGGCACGGGGCCCAGTGATCGGCAATTTTTCCTCAAACGGCAGTTTGAATAAAGGCATTGATATCGCCGGGGAATTAGGACAGCCTGTTTTAGCTGCGTCTGATGGTTCAGTGGTATACGCCGGGAGTGGTTTACGGGGCTACGGCGAATTGATCATCATCAAGCACAGCGATACCTACGTAAGTGCTTACGGTCATAACCGCAGGTTGTTGGTACGGGAGGGGCAGCAGGTCAAAGCCGGGCAGAACATTGCCGAGATGGGGTCCACGGGAACCGACCGGGTGAAGCTGCACTTCGAGATTCGCCGTCAGGGTAAGCCAGTCGATCCGCTGCAGTATCTGCCACGCCGTTGACCCGTCGCCGACCCGTGCCATCACGTAGATGGGACGGGCTCGGGTGTGCCAGGACGGTTCCGCCAGGGTCTGTTGTCGAACTCAGATAGGGACAACAACAATGGCTCTCATCAACAAAGAAGCGCCGGAGTTTGACCTCGACGATGAACTGCTCCTGATGGAGCCGGGGATCGTTCTGGGCGAGGTGTCGAGCGATGACGCGCAAGCGCCGACCGCCCGCACCAAGACCAAGCACGCCACTCCCTCCAAGCAGCACAAGTACATCGACTACACGCGGGCGCTCGACGCCACTCAGCTTTACCTCAACGAAATCGGCTTCTCCCCCCTGCTCACTCCCGAAGAGGAAGTGCACTTCGCGCGCCTGGCGCAGAAGGGCGATCCGGCCGGGCGCAAGCGCATGATCGAGAGCAACCTGCGCCTGGTGGTGAAGATCGCCCGGCGTTACGTCAACCGCGGCCTTTCTCTGCTCGATCTGATCGAGGAGGGCAATCTGGGCCTGATCCGCGCGGTGGAAAAATTCGATCCGGAGCGGGGGTTCCGTTTCTCCACCTATGCGACCTGGTGGATTCGCCAGACCATCGAGCGGGCCATCATGAACCAGACGCGCACCATCCGTCTGCCGATTCATGTGGTCAAGGAACTCAACGTCTATTTGCGTGCGGCGCGCGAGCTGACCCAGAAGCTCGACCATGAGCCGTCTGCGGAAGAAATTGCCGACCTGCTGGAAAAACCGGTGGGCGAGGTCAAGCGCATGCTCGGCCTCAACGAGCGGGTCTCCTCGGTGGACGTCTCGCTCGGTCCGGATTCGGACAAGACCCTGCTCGATACCCTTACCGACGACCGACCGACCGACCCCTGCGAGTTGCTGCAGGACGACGATCTGTCGCAGAGCATCGATCAATGGTTGTCGGACCTTACCGACAAGCAACGGGAAGTGGTGGTGCGTCGTTTCGGCCTGCGTGGCCACGAGAGCTGTACGCTCGAGGAAGTGGGCCAGGAGATAGGTCTGACCCGCGAGCGGGTTCGTCAGATCCAGGTCGAGGCGCTCAAGCGCCTGCGTGAGATCCTCGAGAAGAACGGCCTGTCCAGCGACGCCCTGTTCCAGTAAGACCCGTTCCGATCCCCAACCCGGCTCCGGCCGGGTTTTTTTCTGTCCGTCGATGTAAGTCATCGCTTACAGGTGCTGTCAGCCGTTAGGCGTACAGGCCGCGGGTTTCTCGCTGTCGTCATCCTGGTTTCCCTGTAACTATCTATTTTTTAAGAAATTACTATTAGTGCGGGAGGCTGGCCTGGCTTGCTCCAGCTTCTTCGGGCGGGGTTGTGGGCGCCGCTGTAACGGCTAATATCACTCACGTGCTCAGGGACAAGCACAGGTTCTCAGGACGAGGATCAGGAACATCGCAAGACGCGATTCATCAGGACGATGGGTTGGGAAACAAAGGGAGTAGGGACAAAAGAGTGGGCGGCGCAAGCCGCCCCTTTTTTTGTGTTCAGCACGGCTGGGCCAAACGCTCTCCGCGTTGGTGTCGCCCCGCCAAAGTTCTTCCTAGGTGTGAACAGCAAAAGACCCGCACTTGGCGGGTCTTGGTGTTTTCAGGTTGCGCTTAGCGCTCCAGGTACTGCAGCTTGTCCTTCACGCCATCCCATTCTTCGGCGTCCGGCAGCGCGTCCTTCTTCTCGGTGATGTTCGGCCAGACTTCCGCCAGGTCGGCGTTCAGCTCGATGTATTCCTGCATGTCCTCGGGCACTTCGTCTTCCGAGAAGATCGCCTGAGCGGGGCACTCCGGCTCGCACAGGGCGCAGTCGATGCACTCGTCCGGGTGGATCACCAGGAAGTTCGGGCCTTCGTAGAAGCAGTCAACCGGGCAGACTTCCACGCAGTCGGTGTATTTGCATTTGACGCAGTTGTCGGTAACGACGAAGGTCATGTCTGATTCTCTCCTCGGGCGGCGGCCTGGGTTCTTTCTGCGAAGAATCCTCAGGCGCTCTGTTCAGTGGTCGCGGCTCAGGCTGTAAACCGGGCAGTCGTAAAATTGCGCGCGATTCTAGCAGCTTGCGCGCGGCTGCGTTAGGGGCTGTTCCGCTTCATTCGCGGTCCGCGCCGAAGCGGACTCTAGATGCGCGTTTTCCATGTATATAACAGCTCCAGCGCCTTGCGCGGAGTCAGATCATCCGGATTGATCTTCTGCAATTCCTCCAAGAGCGGGTGCGGCACGCTGGCGAACAGGTCGCTCTGCATCGGCACCTGGGGCTGGCCGGGCTCCTGGCGCGGCAGGTCGTGCGGCAGGCTGGTGGCCTCTAGGCGCGCCAGGTGCTCGCGCGCGCGGCTGATCACCGTGCCCGGCACGCCAGCCAGTTGCGCCACCGCCAGGCCGTAGCTCTGGCTGGCCGGCCCGGGCTGAACGTGGTGGAGGAAGACGATGCGCTCGTTGTGCTCGGTGGCCGAGAGGTGCACGTTGGCCACCACCGGCTCGCTTTCCGGCAGCACCGTCAGCTCGAAGTAGTGGGTGGCGAACAGGGTGAAGGCGCGCAGGCGCGCCAGGTGCTCGGCGGCCGACCAGGCCAGGGACAGGCCGTCGAAGGTGCTGGTGCCGCGGCCCACCTCGTCCATCAACACCAGGCTGCGCTCGCTGGCGTTGTGCAGGATATTGGCGGTCTCGCTCATCTCCACCATGAAGGTGGAGCGGCCGCCGGCCAGGTCGTCCGAGGAGCCGATACGGGTGAAGATGCGGTCGACCAGCGACAGCTCGCAGGCCGCGGCCGGGACGAAGCTGCCGATATGCGCCAGCAGCACGATCAGCGCGGTCTGGCGCATATAGGTGGATTTACCGCCCATGTTCGGCCCGGTGATGATCAGCATGCGGCGGTTGTCGTCCAGGTCCAGGTCGTTGGCCACGAACGGCGTGGTCAGTACCTGCTCGACCACGGGGTGGCGACCCTGGTCGATGCGCATGCACGGCTCCTCGACGAAGCTCGGGCGATTGAGGTCGAGGTTCAGTGCGCGTTCGGCCAGATTGCTCAGCACGTCCAGTTCGGCCAGGGCCGCGGCGCTGCCGAGCAGCGGCGCCAGGTGGCCGATCAGGCGCTCGAGCAGCTCGTCATAGAGCATCTTTTCGCGGGCCAGGGCGCGGCTCTTGGCCGACAGCGCCTTGTCCTCGAACTCCTTCAGCTCCGGCGTGATGAAACGCTCGGCGCCTTTCAGGGTCTGTCGGCGGATGTAGTCGGCCGGCGCCGATTCGGCCTGCTTGGTCGGCAGCTCGATGAAGTAGCCGTGCACGCGGTTGTAGCCGACCTTGAGGTTGGCCAGGCCGGTGCGGGCCTTCTCTCGGGCTTCGAGATCCATGAGGAACTGGCCGGCGTTCTCGCTCATTGCTTGCAACTCGTCCAGCTCGGCATCGTAGCCGGTCTTCAGCACGCCGCCGTCGCGGATCACTGCCGGCGGGTTGTCGATGATGGCGCGCCCCAGCAGGTCGGCCAGCTCCGGATAGGTGGCGATGGTGCTGGCCAGTTGCTGCAGGTGCGGGGTGTCCAGGCGGGTCATCGCCTGCTGCAGATCGGGCAGGGCGGCCAGGGCGTCACGCAGTCGCGCCAGGTCGCGCGGGCGCGCGTTGCGCAGGCCGATGCGGGCGAGAATGCGCTCCAGGTCGCCGATCTCCTTGAGCTGGGGCTGCAGGGTCTCGAAACGGTAGCCGTCGAGCAGGCAGGCGATGGCCTCCTGGCGTGCCTCCAGTACCGCGCGGTCGCGCAGCGGACGGTTCAGCCAGCGCCCCAGCAGGCGGCTGGCCATGGCGGTCTGGCAGCGGTCCATCACCGACTGCAGGGTGTTGTCGCGACCGCCGGAGAGGTTGATGTCCAGCTCCAGGTTGCGCCGGCTGGCGCCATCAAGGATCACCGTGTCGTCCAGGCGTTCGTGGCGCAGGCTGCGCAGGTGGGGCAGGGCGGTGCGCTGGGTTTCCTTGGCGTACCCCAGCAGGCAGCCGGCGGCGCCGATGGCCAGGGTCAGGTTCTCGCAGCCGAAACCCTTCAGATCCTGAGTGCCGAACTGCTGGCACAGGCTCTTGAAGGCGCTGTCACGGTCGAAGTCCCAGGGCGCGCGGCGGCGCGAGCCTCTGCGCTTCTCCGCCGGCAGACCCTGCGGCCAGTCGTCGGGGATCAGCAGTTCTGCCGGGTTCAGGCGCTCCAGTTCGGCCAGCAGGTTTTCCCAGCCCTTGATCTCCTGCACGCTGAAGCGGCCGCTGGTGATATCCAGTACCGCCAGGCCGAACAGGCGCTCGTCGCCGAGCACGGCGGCCAGCAGGTTGTCGCGGTGTTCGTCGAGCAGCGCCTCGTCGCTGATGGTGCCGGGGGTGATGATGCGCACCACCTGGCGCTCCACCGGGCCCTTGCTGGTGGCCGGGTCGCCGATCTGCTCGCAGATCACCACCGACTCGCCGAGCTTGACCAGCTTGGCCAGGTAGCCTTCGACCGAATGGAAGGGAATGCCGCACATGGGGATCGACTGGCCAGCGGACTGGCCGCGGGCGGTCAGGGTGATATCCAGCAGTTTCGCGGCTTTCTTCGCATCTTCGTAGAAGATCTCGTAGAAATCCCCCATGCGGTAGAACATCAGCTGGTCCGGGTGCTGGTTCTTCAGCTTCCAGTACTGTTGCATCATCGGGGTGTGCTGGGAGAGGTCCGTCATGGTCTTGACTGTCCGGCTTAAATCGCAAAAGCGCGTAGTGTAGGGTATCGGCCTGGCCCGTTTCATCCCGGAGAGCACATGGATTCGATCAGTCACCTGGCCGCGCAACTCGGCCGGCAACTGCAAGCCGTCGGCGCCCAAGTCAGCACCGCCGAGTCCTGTACCGGCGGCGGCATCGCCGAGGCGATCACCCGTATTCCCGGCAGTTCGGCCTGGTTCGAGGCCGGCTACGTCACCTATTCCAATGCACAGAAGAGCAAGCAGCTCGGCGTACCAACGGAATTGTTCAGCTCGGCCGGCGCAGTCAGCCGCGAGGTAGTCGAGGCCATGGTGCGCGGCGCTCAGGCGCATAGTGGGGCGCGCTACGCTGTGGCGGTCAGTGGCGTGGCCGGACCAGACGGCGGCTCGCCGGACAAACCGGTGGGCACCGTGTGGCTGGCCTGGGGCGATGGCGAGCGACTGCACAGCGTACGCAAGCGGTTCGCTGGCGGCCGCGACGAGGTGCGCCGACAAACGGTCGAGGCTGCATTGGCGGGGCTTCTGAGCCTGCTGACGGAGGAAAATCCGATTACGGGGTAGGCGGGCGACTTGCCCTGTGGAATAATACTGTCTACTTATACAGTTGTTGGCGGCCTCGAAGGCCCTCTTGAGCACGTGAGGAAAGAAATGGACGAGAACAAGAAGCGCGCCTTGGCGGCTGCCCTGGGCCAGATCGAGAAGCAGTTCGGCAAGGGCGCGGTGATGCGCATGGGCGACCACGAGCGCCAGGCCATCCCGGCCATCTCCACCGGCTCGCTGGGCCTTGATATCGCCCTGGGCATCGGCGGCCTGCCGAAGGGCCGTATCGTCGAGATCTATGGGCCGGAATCCTCCGGCAAGACCACCCTGACCCTGTCGGTGATCGCCGAGGCGCAGAAGCACGGCGCCACCTGTGCCTTCGTCGACGCCGAGCACGCGCTCGACCCCGACTACGCCGGCAAGCTCGGCGTCAACGTCGATGACCTGCTGGTTTCGCAGCCGGACACCGGCGAGCAGGCCCTGGAAATCACCGACATGCTGGTGCGCTCCAACGCCATCGACGTGATCATCGTCGACTCCGTGGCCGCACTGGTGCCCAAGGCGGAGATCGAAGGCGAGATGGGCGACATGCACGTCGGCCTGCAGGCCCGCCTGATGAGCCAGGCTCTGCGCAAGATCACCGGCAACATCAAGAATGCCAACTGCCTGGTGATCTTCATCAACCAGATCCGCATGAAGATCGGCGTGATGTTCGGCAGCCCGGAAACCACCACCGGCGGTAATGCGCTGAAGTTCTACTCGTCGGTTCGTCTGGACATCCGCCGCACCGGCGCGGTGAAGGAAGGCGAGGAAGTGGTCGGCAGCGAAACCCGTGTGAAGATCGTCAAGAACAAGGTTGCTCCGCCTTTCCGTCAAGCCGAGTTCCAGATCCTCTACGGCAAGGGCATCTACCGCAACGGCGAGATCATCGACCTCGGCGTGCAGCAGGGGCTGGTGGAGAAATCCGGCGCCTGGTATAGCTACCAGGGCAACAAGATCGGCCAGGGCAAGGCCAATGCCGCCAAGTTTCTCGAGGACAACCCGGCCGTGGCCCGCGAGATCGAAGGCCAGATTCGTGACAAGCTGCTGGTCGGTGGTGCGCCGGCTAAAGCGTCGGCGGACGAGCTGGCCGACGCCGAAGTCGACTTCTAAGCCCTCCGAGTATGACCGTCGTGCTGGATAACCCGCTCGCCGTGAGGCGGGCGGCCATGGATCTGCTGGCGCGACGCGAACACGGGCGAGTGGAGCTGACCCGCAAGCTGCGCAAGCGTGGCGCCCCGGATGAACTGATCGACGGTGCCCTGGATCGTCTGGCAGAAGAGGGGTTGTTGTCGGAGGCGCGTTATCTGGAAAGCTTCGTCGCCTATCGCGCCCGTGGCGGCTATGGCCCGCAACGAATCCGTGAAGAACTGGCGCAGCGTGGCCTGGCTCGTGGCGATATCGATCAGGCGCTACGCGACAGCGGTATCGACTGGTTCGAACGGTTGCACGAGACCTGGCGGCGCAAGTACGCCGGCCGGCTGCCGAGCGATGCCCGCGAGCGTGCCCAGCAGGGGCGCTTTCTCAGCTATCGCGGTTATTCCCTGGAAATGATCGGGCGCCTGTTACGGGGCTGTGACGAGTAGTCGGTGGCTCGTTTGGCCTCCAGATGCTCCCGGTTCGCCGGGCGTGTGCGGGCCTGTGTGTTGCACTCCTGCCTTATCGGATGTTGCTTGGGTGTTCCAGGCAAGCCTGCGCGGGAGCGGCAGCGAGTAGGACGTGTCGTGTGTGCACCAGCAGGCGGTATGGTCGGTGCGCGTAGTGCACCCTAGGCGATCGGGCCGCATCGCGATTGTCGCCACAAGAACGTAGGGTGGCGGTACGTGGCTCCTACTGCGCCAGCTGGCGCAGATAGCCCAGCACGTCGGGAGCGCCGGCCAGGCGCAGGCCCTCGCCCAGGGCAGTGGCCTCAGGATGCTCCTTGGGCAGCAGGAGAAACTCCGGCGCGCCCGCGGCCTTCAGCAGGGACAGACGGGCATAGGGTAGGCCGTTGTCCAGCAGCAGGCCCATGAAGCCTGGGTCGCTCCAGGCTTCGCCAGGCATGGCCAGCACGTGATAGCGCAGTTGCAGGTTGTCCAGCCCGCTGGCGCTCAGGCGATAGCGGATCAGGTTGGCCGGCAGTAGCGCCTCCAGGCCGCGCCGGCGAGCATAGACGATGGCGCCGGCGAAGGCTTCGCCCTGTTGTTCCCCCGCCCAGAAAACGCGTGCACCGCGCCAGCTGGCCTGGCGCAGCTCGAGCGTCTCGCCGGCGAGAAAGTGCGGCAAGGCCTGGCTGATGGTCTTGACGAAATCCTTGTAGCTGATGATGCGAACCTGCTTGCAGTGCTCGCTCGCCGCATACTCCTCGAAGCTGGCGTAGCCTTGCTGAGTTGGTGCGTTGCAGGCGAAACCGTCGATTGAGCGCAGGTCGAACGCCGGCAATTGCTGGGTTTCGCTCTTCACCACCTGGGTGAGGGCGGCATGGGCGAGAGCCTTGTCTTCCTGCACCGGACCAGAAAGCGCGCCGCGTGGCAGATCGACCAGGCGCTGCAGCGGCGGGCCCTCGTGCCAGCAGATACTTGTGCCGGCCGGCGGCGGCAGCCGAAATGGCAAGCGCAGCGCACTGGCGCGGGCGAAGATCTGCCGTGAGCCGCGACCGATCAATCCCAGGCGGTGCGCCAGAGCGGTCAGACGGGCACTGAGGGTTGATGGCTCGGACAGGCTCATGGCCGGCGGGTCGCTCCAGGTACGTCCATCGCAGTGTGGCAGAGGTCGACGGCTCTTGCCCATGCGGCGCGGCGCGAAGCCAGGGCGCCGGCGCGCGGGCGGGTCTGTGGCAAAATAGCTGCATTCATTTGCGAAGGGTGCCTCCATGCCCAGCTTGGTACTGGATATCGCGTTATCGGCCGAACGATTGCAGAGCGTGTATCGCGGCCATGCCAACCGGATTATGGCGCAAAGCCGCGACGGCCGCCGCGTCAGTTTACCTGTCCATCATCTGCGGCCCTTTCTGACTCATGCAGGAATCTATGGTGCCTTCGTGCTGGACTTCAGCGCCTCCGGCGAACTGCTGAGCCTGCGCCCTTTAGCCTGATCTGGCGCGCTTGCCTCGCACCGGGCCGCGGCGGACGGCTATAATCGCCGACCCGCCATCTTTCATCTATCGAGCTGAGCCTGCCCATGTACTCCCTGGCCCGCGAGCTGCTGTTCAAACTGTCCCCGGAAACCTCTCACGAGCTATCTATCGATCTGATCGGTGCCGGCGGTCGTCTGGGACTCAACGGCCTGCTGAGCAAGGCGCCGGCCAGTCTACCGACGACTGTCATGGGCCTGCAGTTTCCCAATCCGGTCGGCCTGGCCGCCGGATTGGACAAGAATGGCGACGCCATCGACGGCTTCGCCCAGCTGGGCTTCGGCTTCGTCGAGATCGGCACCGTCACCCCGAGGCCGCAGCCGGGCAACCCCAAGCCGCGGCTGTTCCGCCTGCCGGAAGCCGAGGCGGTGATCAACCGCATGGGCTTCAACAACCTCGGTGTCGACCACCTGCTGCAGCGCGTGCAGGCGGCGAAGTTCAAGGGCGTGCTGGGGATCAACATCGGCAAGAATTTCGACACCCCGGTCGAGCATGCGGTGGACGACTACCTGGCCTGCCTGGACAAGGTCTATACCCATGCCAGCTACGTCACGGTCAATGTCAGTTCGCCGAATACCCCCGGGCTGCGCAGCCTGCAGTTCGGCGATTCGCTCAAGGCGCTGCTCGAGGCGCTGCGTCTGCGTCAGGAGGATCTGGCCCAGCAGCACGGCAAGCGCGTGCCGCTGGCGATCAAGATCGCCCCGGACATGAGTGACGAGGAAACCGCGCTGGTGGCGGCGGCGCTGGTGGAGGCGGGGATGGATGCGGTGATCGCCACCAACACCACCCTCGGCCGCGAAGGCGTCGAAGGCCTTGCCCACGCCGACGAGGCCGGCGGTCTGTCCGGCGCGCCGGTGCGCGACAAGAGCACCCATATCGTACGAGTCCTGGCGGGCGAGCTGGGCGGGCGTCTGCCGATCATCGCGGTCGGCGGTATCACCGAGGGCCGGCATGCGGCGGAGAAGATCGCCGCCGGAGCGAGCCTGGTGCAGATCTACTCGGGCTTCATCTACAAGGGGCCGGCGCTGATTCGTGAGGCAGTTGACGCCATCGCTGCGACGCGCCGATAGAGGCGCCATAAAAAAGGGCTCCCGAAGGAGCCCCTGGGCTTGCGCCCGCCGCCCGGAGGGGGTCGGCATGGTGAAGTCGGGTGTGATCCTGATCAGCCGACAGCGTGAAGTTCGTTGAGGCGATGGATGCCGGCCGCGCCGGTCAGTCCGTCCCAGTTGTCGCCACGGCCCTCGCGCCAGCCATTGAGCCAGGCTTGACGTACCGAAGGCAGGGTAAAGGGGCAAAGTTCGCGGGATTTCCCATTGATGCCGTACTGATAGCCGCGCAGAAAAGCTCGTTCTAACGGATCACGCTTAAGTCTTCTCATAGGGTGCTGCCCTCACTGTTGACTGTTATGTCCCGTTGGCCTTGTGGCAAGGCCGGGCAGAGAGGCTCTGCCTGCAGAAGTTCGCTGCCGGCGTGGCGAACTTCCTGTGCCCCCGCCGTTGCAGCGAAAGCCTTAGGTAGTGTTCTAACGAATGCACCGGGGCCTGTGAATGATCGATTTGTCATAAGGGCGTAACCTAAGTGCGGGTCACGCCATAAGGGAGCTGGGCAGATGGCCAGCGGTTCCCAGCCGAACGCCGCAGGGACTGGCCGTGGCCGCCGGTGAGCTCATTGTGCTAGTGCAAATGAGACTGCTTGCTTGTTCCGACGAAGGGTCGCGGTGCGACGCTTTGTCACTTATTTTGAGTCGAGGTGCACAGAACGCACCTCCCTGAATGCCATAGGCACTGGAAAGTCCATGTCGGATCGTTACGAGATCGTTCTCACCTGCCCCAAGGGGCTCGAAGGCCTGTTGCTGGAAGAGGCCAAGGCGCTGGGGCTGGAGGAAGCGCGCGAGCAGACCGCCGCGGTGCGCGGCCAGGCCGAGCTGGAGACCGCCTACCGCCTGTGCCTGTGGTCGCGCCTGGCCAACCGCGTACTGCTGGTGCTGGCGCGCTTCTCCATGAGCAACGCCGACGACCTCTACGAGGGCGTCAAGGCAGTGGACTGGCGCGATCACCTGGAGCCGGCCGGCAGCCTGGCGGTGGAGTTCAGCGGCCATGGCTCGGGTATCGACAACAGCCACTTCGGCGCGCTCAAGGTCAAGGACGCCATCGTCGACCGCCTGCGCACCAGCAGCGGCGAACGGCCCAGCATCGACAAGCTCAATCCGGACCTGCGCGTGCATCTGCGCCTGGATCGTGGCGAGGCCGTGCTGTCGCTGGATCTGTCCGGGCACAGCCTGCACCAGCGCGGCTATCGCCTGCAGCAGGGCGCCGCGCCGCTCAAGGAAAACCTCGCCGCCGCGGTGCTGATCCGCGCCGGCTGGCCGCGTATCGCCGCCGAGGGCGGAGCCCTGGCCGACCCCATGTGCGGCGTCGGTACCTTCCTGATCGAGGCCGCGTTGATGGCCGCCGATATCGCTCCCAACCTCAAGCGCGAGCGCTGGGGCTTCTCCAACTGGCTCGGCCATGTGCCGGCGCTGTGGAAGAAACTGCATGCCGAGGCCGAGCAGCGCGCCGCCGCCGGCCTGGCCAAGCCGCCGCTGTGGATTCGCGGCTACGAGGCCGATCCGCGGCTGATCCAGCCCGGGCGCAACAACGTCGAGCGCGCCGGCCTGTCCGATTGGGTGAAGATCTACCAGGGTGAGCTGGGCAGCTTCGAGCCGCGCCCGGACCAGAACCAGAAGGGCCTGGTGATCAGCAACCCGCCCTATGGCGAGCGCCTTGGCGACGAAGCCAGCCTGCTGTATCTCTACCAGAATCTCGGCGAGCGACTGCGCCAGGCCTGCCTGGGCTGGGAGGCTGCGGTGTTCACCGGCGCGCCGGAGCTGGGCAAGCGCATGGGCCTGCGCAGCCACAAGCAGTATTCCTTCTGGAACGGCGCATTGCCGTGCAAGCTGCTGCTGATCCAGGTTCAGACCGAGCAGTTCGTCACCGGCGAGCGACGCGGCCGCGAAGAGGCCGAGCCGGCGGCCGAGGCGGCGCCGCAGGCACGTCTGTCCGAAGGCGGGCAGATGTTCGCCAACCGCCTGCAGAAGAACCTCAAGCAGTTGGGCAAGTGGGCGCGCCGCGAGGGCGTGGAGTGCTATCGCCTGTACGATGCCGACATGCCCGAGTACGCCCTGGCGGTGGACCTGTATCGCGACTGGGTGCACGTGCAGGAATACGCGGCGCCGCGCTCGATCGATCCGGACAAGGCCCAGGCGCGCCTGCTCGACGCCCTGGCGGCGATTCCCCAGGCCCTCGGCGTGGCGCAGAACCGGGTGGTGATCAAGCGCCGCGAGCGGCAGAGCGGCAGCAAGCAGTACCAGCGCCAGGCGGCCCAGGGACAGTTCATGGAGGTGAACGAAGGCGGCGTCAAGCTGCTGGTCAACCTCACCGATTACCTCGATACCGGGCTGTTCCTCGATCACCGCCCGCTGCGCCTGCGCATCCAGCGCGAGGCCGCCGGCAAGCGCTTTCTCAACCTGTTCTGCTACACCGCCACCGCCACCGTGCATGCGGCCAAGGGCGGCGCGCGCAGTACCACCAGCGTCGACCTGTCGAAGACCTACCTGGACTGGGCGCGGCGCAACCTGGCGCTCAACGGCTTCTCCGACAAGCACCGCCTGGAACAGGGCGACGTGATGGCTTGGCTGGCCGAGGATCGCTGCGAGTACGAGCTGATCTTCATCGATCCGCCGACCTTCTCCAATTCCAAGCGCATGGAAGGGGTGTTCGATGTGCAGCGCGACCACGTCGAGCTGCTCGACCTGGCCATGGCGCGTCTGGCCCGCGGCGGGGTGTTGTACTTCTCCAACAACTTCCGCAAGTTCCAGCTCGACGAGGGCCTGGCGGCGCGTTATCAGGTCGAGGAAATCAGCGCGCAGACCCTCGATCCGGACTTCGCCCGCAACCCGAAGATCCACCGCGCCTGGCGTTTCAGCGCGCGGTAGCGCGAGGTTGTCGGGCCCCCTCCACGGATATTCAGCGCTTCGGCTGTTTGTAGGTCTCCAGCAGCACCTGGTCGAGGATCGAGGTGGCGCCCCAGGGCTTGGGGTCGTTGAGGATCGCTACCACCGCCCAGTCCTGGCCGTTGCTGTCGCGGCTGTAGCCGGCGATGGCGCGCACGTTGTTCAGGGTGCCGGTCTTGATATGCGCCTCGCCCACCAGCGGGGTGCGCCGCAGGCGCTTGCGCATGGTGCCGTCCAGCGCCACCAGCGGCATCGAACTGCGGAACTCGGCCGCGTAGGGGCTGCGCCAGGCCGCCTGCAGGATCGCCGCCATTTCCCGCGCGCTGATGCGCTCGGCGCGCGACAGGCCGGAGCCATTCTCCATCACCAGATGCGGCGCGGTGATGCCCTTGCGCGCCAGCCAGCTGCGGATCACCCGCTGCGCGGCCATGGCGTCGTCCCTGTCGGCCTCGGTGCGGAACTGCGCACCGAGGCTGAGAAACAGCTGCTGGGCCATGGTGTTGTTGCTGTACTTGTTGATGTCGCGGACGATCTCCACCACATCCGGCGAATAGGCGCGCACCAGCAGGCGGGCCTTGTCCGGCACCGGGGCGAGGCGATCCTTGCCGAGTATCTTGCCGCCCAGCTCCTGCCAGATGCCGCGCACCGCGCCGGCGGCGTAGCTGGGGTGGTCGAGCAGCGACAGGTAGGTCTGCGCGGTGCAGCCTTCGGCCAGCCGACCGGTGACGACCAGGGTGGTGCCGTCGTACTGCTCCACGGCGTTGTAGCGCACGTCGGGCCAGGCCGGGCAGGGTGCGGCCTTGAGCAGCTTGACCTGGTTGTCGATGCGCACCGCGGCGATCGGCGGGTCCATGGCGACCTGTACCTTGCCGCCCTCGGCACGGGTGATGAAACGCTGCGCCTTGAGGTTGACCAGCAGCGAGTCGGGGGCCACCAGGAAGGGCTTGTTGGCATCGCCGCCGTCGTCGTTGAAGGCCGGCAGCTGCGGTGCGACGAAGAAGCTGCGATCGAGCACCAGATCGCCCTGCACCTGGCGCACGCCATTGAGGCGCAGGTCGCGCAGCAGCAGCCAGAGCTTTTCCATGTTCAGCTTGGGGTCGCCACCGCCCTTGAGATAGAGGTTGCCCTGCAGCACGCCGTTGGTCAGCGGCCCGTCGGCGTAGAACTCGGTCTTCCACTGGTGGCTGGGGCCTAGCAGTTCGAGCGCGGCATAGGTAGTCACCAGCTTCATGGTCGAGGCCGGATTGACCGAGACGTCGGCGTTGAACTGCAGGCCGCCGCCCTGGCCGCCCAACGGCAGGGTCACCACCGACAACGACCGGGCGGCAATCTTGTTGGCCTTCAGCGCCTGTTCGACCTTGGCCGGCAGCGGGCTGCCCGCCGCCTGGCAGGAGAGGGCGAGAGGCAGGAGCAGGGCACTCAGTGCCAGTTGGCGAAACCGTTGCATCATGACGAACAACCTTGCGCGCTGGCGCGGCGACAGCAAAAGGGGCGAAGCGGGTTGCCGTACGCAGGGTCGCCGAACGGGCGCCGTTTCGTACGAGAACCTAACGACAGTTCGCCACCGGAAAAAGTTGCCGTAATTATGCAGCAAGCGCGCGAGCGAGCGGCAAGTCGGCCGATCTGCTAGAGTGCCGCGCGTTATCACCTCTGAGGATAGTTTCATGGCGACCAACCGTTCCCGCCGTCTGCGCAAGAAGCTCTGTGTCGATGAATTCCAGGAGCTGGGCTTCGAGCTGACCCTGAACTTCAAGGCCGACCTGAACGACAAGACCGTCGATGCCTTCATCGATCAGTTCCTCGACCAGGCCATCGCCGGCAACGGTCTGGATTACGTCGGCGGCGAGGACTACGGTCTGGTCTGCCTGGCCAAGCGTGGTTCGGTCAACGAAGAGCAGCGTGCGGCCGTGGAGGCCTGGCTGAAGGGCCGCGACGAGCTGCAGGGCTTCGAGATCAGCCCGCTGCTGGATGTCTGGTACCCGGAAAACCCGATCAACCAGGCTTGATCGGCATTCGGCGCCGGGTTCTCCGGCGCCGTATCCGCGGATCGGTCTTTCGCCCGATCCAAGGCCGTCAGGCCAGTCCTGCCTTCTCCAGCACCGCCTGCTCGTCCACCGCATCGATCTGCTCGGCCTGCATGAAGCGTTCGGCGTAGCGTCGATAGACGCCGGAGCGAACGAACAGGGCGAACAGCGGCGGGTCGATGTGCGCAGCCTGGCACATGCCGACCATGATGTTCAGCGCCTCCGACAGGGTCTTGCCCTTCTTGTACGGCCGGTCCACCGCGGTCAGCGCCTCGAAGATATCGGCGATCGCCATCATTCGCGCCGGCAGGCTCATCTGTTCACGCGTCAGACGCTTGGGATAGCCCGTGCCGTCCATCTTCTCGTGATGCCCGCCGGCGATCTCGGCGACGTTGCGCAGGTGCTTGGGGAAGGGCAGCCGCTCGAGCATCAGGATGGTCTGCACGATGTGGTGATTGATGATGTAGCGTTCCTCGGCGGTCAGGGTGCCGCGGGCGATGCTCAGGTTGTGCAGCTCGCCGCGATTGAACTTGTGCTGCGGCACTTCCAGCCGGAAGCCCCAGGGGTTGTCGGGGCCGATCAGTTCCTGCGCCGGGCGCTCTATCAGGTGTTCGGGCCTGTCCGCCAGCAGCGCCTCCTCCACCGGCAGGCAGGCCGGCGGGCGCCGTTCCAGTCGCTTGGCTTCCTCCCAGGACACTCCCAGGCGGTCGTCGAGGGTGCGCAGCCAGCGCCGTTCGGCGATCCGCTGCAGGCGCACCTGGTCCGCCTCGGCCATGGCCTCGCCGCCGAGGTTGGTGCGCGCGACAAAGGCGAACTCCTCGTCCAGCTCGGCCAGCAACCCATCGCGCAGCGTCGCCAGGGTGCCGTCGTCGCCGCCCTCGGCGCGGCCTTTCCAGTAGGTGATCCAGGCGTCGCGCTTGAGCACCTCGAAGCGCATGCGGATCTCGTGGATGCGGTCGTACAGGGTCTCCAGCTTGGTCGCCTTGTCCACCACGTATTCCGGGGTGGTGACCTTGCCGCAGTCGTGCAGCCAGGCGGCGATATGCAGCGCCTCCCAGTCCTCGTCGCTGGGCCGGTACGCGCGAAAGGCCGGTTCGTCGCTCTCCGCGGCGGCATGGGCGAGCATCAGGGTGATTTCCGGCACGCGCTGGCAGTGGCCGCCGGTATAGGGACTCTTGGCGTCGATGGCGCCGGCGATCAGCTGGATGAAGGCGTCGAGCAGCTTTTTCTGTTTCTCCAGCAGGCGCTGGCTCTCGATGCACAGCGCGGCGCTGCCGGACACCGCGTCGACGAAGGCCACCCGTTCCGGGCGCAGCATGCTGTCGTTGCCGTCGCCGGCATCGCGTTGCAGCAGGACCAGCACGCCGATGGTATCGCCCTGGCGATTGTGCAGGCCGGCGGCGATCAGGTGCAGGCGCGGGCTGTCCAGCGCCGAGAGCAGGCCGCGAAAGCTGCCGGCCTGGTCGAAACCGATGGACAGGGCGATGCTGGCGCCGCCGCTGGCCGGCCCGCGTAGCCAATCGGGCAGGGCTGGCTCGAGCAGGTCGAAACCCTGGATGCCCAGCTCGTCCAGTGCCCGCAATTGGCCGTCGACGAGCAGACTGGCAGGTTCCAGGCGGTTGCTGTCGGCGTCGAGCAGGTAGATCAGCCCGCCCTGCGCCTCGCTGATCGCCACCGTGGCATCCATTACCCGCCGCAGCAGGGCGTCGAAGCGGGTCTCCGCCGAGAGGCTGGCGGCGATGTCGAGGAAGCGGGCGAGGGTGTCCTTCATCCGTGCCATCGACACCGCCAGCTGATCGACTTCGAGGATTGGCGAGCGACCGCTGGCCGGGTGGTCGAAGTCGAAGCGGCGGATTGCCTCCGCCTCCTGCACCAATGCACGCAGCGGCTTGACCACCAGGCGCGAGGCCAGCCAGCCCAGCGGCAGGCACAGCAGCAGGGTGGTGAGGGTGATCAGCGCGCCCTGCCAGCGGATGCGGTAGGCATCGGCGAGCAGCTCGCGCTCGGGCACCAGCAACGCCAGGTGCAGGCCCTGCGGACCGCCTTCCTGGAGGTGCCGGTGGGCCATGGCCCAGCGCTGTTGGGCCAGCTCCACGGTGCCCTGGTCCTGTTCGCTGAGTTCGCCTGCGAGCAACTCGCCGAGCGCCGGGTTGAGTTCGCGCACCTTGACCAGGTGCTTGCCGGTTTCGTCGATGCGGATCAGCCGGCCGCTGTCGGGGTACGCCACCGCGTTGCCCTCGGCATCGGCCAGCACCAGGTCGCTGTTGGGCGTGACGCGATGCGCGGCGAGGGTGGCGGAGAGATCGGCCAGGGTCAGGTCGGCACCCAGTACGGCGGTCAGGCCGCTGCGCCGGGCCAGGGTGGTGCCGACCTCCTCGGTGGAGAAGAACACATAGGGCGCGGTGGTGATCTGTCCGCCGTCGGCGCGGGCGCGCATGAACCAGTCGCGTTCGCGCGGATCGTAGCGTTCCTTCAGGCGCTGGCGGCGGCCGAGCTGGTTCAGCGAGCCGTCGTAGAACAGGTAGTGGGCCTCGGTGCCGGTAGCGCTGCGCTCGATCGACCAGACCTGGTAGGCGGCACCGGGTGGAGCGTCGAAGCGCTGCTTGAGCGCGTCGCTGCGTAGCGGGCGGATCATGAAGAAATCGCCGTCGTCATAGCCCAGGTACAGCGAACCGAGCTTGGGGTTGTCGCGCAGGGCCTGGACGAAGGGGCGCAGCAGGGCCAGACGGGCCTGCAGGTCGTCGGCCTGGGTGGCCGGGTCCAGCGCCAGCAGGCTGAGCAGGTGGCGGATCGGCCGGTAGGTGCTGTCCAGGTCCTGCTGCACGTCGTGCTGGATGCGCTCGAACAGCTTGGCGCTGCCGGAGACGATCATCTGGCTGGTCTGCTGGTAGTTGAACAACCCCAGCACTGCGCCGGTGAGCAGCAACAGGAGGGTGAACAGGGCGCTGATATGGACGTGTAACGGGAAGCGACGCTCGCGGGCAACGGCGGTCTTGGGCATCGCACTTCTCTCCTTGGGTGGCGCTGCGGGCAGGGCAAGCATAGTGAACAGTCCTCGCTCGTGCCTCGACCCTCGGTTTGGGGAGGCGCCTCGCCAGGACGCGGCGGCTGTAGGGTGCGCCGTGACACCCTACGAGTCGGCGTCGTTACGATTCCTGGTGCTGCTGCAGACGGCGTGGCTTGTCCAGCTGCAGGCGCAGGCCGTGCACCAGCAGTGCCACGGTCAGGGCCAGGGCGACGCCGATCAGCGCGTTGAGCAGGCGCACCTCGGCCAGGTGCCAGTCCTGCGCCAGGCTTTCGGACAGCAGCACGAAGCACAGGCTGGTCTGCAGCACGAACAGGCCGTAGTGGTTGGCCTGCAGGGCGCGGCTGAGTACCACCAGCGGCAGCAGGGTCATCACCATCAGCGGCGGGTTCTGCAGGCTGTGGCCGAAGACGATCAGCAGGCCGGCGGCGGCCAGGCTGGCCAGGCTGGCCTGCAGGGCGCGCACCAGGCTGCCCTGGAACTCCAGCTGCAGGGTGGTGATCACCGTCAGGGTCAGCCAGTAGCCACGCGACAGCCCGGCCAGGTTGACGATCAGCCCGGAAGCGGCGAAGGCCAGCATGCAGGCCAGCGCGTGGAGGCGCCACTGCTGGCGCGGCAGGCGTTGGGCGTGGCGCCTGAGCACCTTGAGGATGCTGATGAAGCGCGGCATGTACGGCCACATGCGCAGGCCGTGCAGGCCGCGCAGGCCGAAGGCCAGCAGCATCACCCAGAGGCCGCCGAGGACGAACAGCATGGCCACCGCATAGGGGTTGTGCAGGTTGCCGATGCCGAACTGGCCCTGGCCCAGGCACAGGCAGATGGCCAGGCCGATGCCCAGCTTGCCGGCCTCGCTGCCGAAGCGTTGTAGCCAGGCCAGCAGCAGGCCGTAGACGGCGAAGATGGCGAGGCTGACCAGCGGATGGCTGGCGGCCCAGAAGCCGAGGCCTGCGCTGCAGGCACCGAGGCCGGTGAGCAGCAGCATGCGCAGCATGCCGAAACGGTGCAGCGGGTTGGCCTGGGCGGCCTGGAAGGCGCCGGCCGAGGCCCAGAGGAAGCCGCTGTGGGCGGTGAACAGGCCGAGCAGCAGGGGCAGCGCGCAGCCGAACCCGGCGACCAGCGCCGGGCCCCAGGCCGGCGGCCCGGCATGCCAGGTGAAACTGCTGCGGATCAGATTCTTCATAGCCTGCTACACCGGGCTGGAACGTCCGGTCATCTCCCTCGCCATTTCCGTAGCGTAGCTGTCGGTCATGCCGGCGATGAAGTCGATCACCCGCATGAAGGAGCGGTACAGCGGCCAGTCCGGCTCGGGCGCATTGTTGCCGAGCAGATCGAGGATGCGCTGGTGCTTGAACGACGGCGCCCGCCCGCCGTGCTGCTCCAGCGCAGCGCCGCAGAAGGCGTTGAGGAGTATTTCCAGCGTGGTGTAGGCGCCGATCTCGTGCAGGGTCTTGCGCTTGTCGTGGAAGATCTTCTCGCGGGCCAGCGACTTGGCGCTCTGCACGCAGCGCTTGGCCGCACCGTGCATGTGCTCGACCAGATCGCCCTGCAGGCTGCCGGCCAGCAGGTCGCGCTGCTGTTCGACGAAGGCGCCGGCGGCGGCATTGGTCAGGTGCTCGATGGCCTTGCCGCGCAGGATCGCCAGCTTGCGCCGGCGCGAGTCCTGCGGTCCGAGTTGACGGTAGGTTTCCGGAATATCGTCGCCAACCAGGTCGAGCAGCAGCGCCTCGACCTCGGCGTAGTCGAGCAGCTCCATTTCCAGGCCGTCCTCCAGGTCGATCAGGCCGTAGCAGATGTCGTCGGCCGCCTCCATCAGGTACACCAGCGGATGGCGCGCCCAGCGCTGCGCCTCGAGCTGCGGCAGCTCCAGCTTGGCGGCGATCTGCTCGAGCAGCGCCAGCTCGCTCTGGTAGCAGCCGAACTTGTGCTTCTTGTAGCCCTGGGCCTCGGCGTGGCGCGCGGTCCAGGGGTACTTGAGGTAGCTGCCGAGGGTCGCGTAGGTCAGCCGGGTGCCGCCGTCGAACTGGTGGTATTCGAGCTGGGTGAGCACGCGAAAGCCCTGGGCGTTGCCCTCGAAGCTGAGGAAGTCGGCGCGCTCGGTGTCGCTCATCGCATCCAGCCAGCCGCGTGCGGCGGCCTGCTGGAACCAGTGACGGATGGCATCCTCGCCGGAATGGCCGAACGGCGGGTTGCCGATGTCGTGGGCCAGGCAGGCCGACTGCACGACCATGCCCAGGTCGCTCGGCGCGCACCAGTCCGGCAGCTCGTCGCGCAGCATCTCGCCGACGCGCATGGCCAGCGAGCGGCCGACGCAGCTGACCTCCAGCGAGTGGGTCAGGCGGGTGTGGATATGGTCGTTGCTGGTGACCGGATGCACCTGGGTCTTGCGCCCCAGGCGGCGGAAGGCGCCGGAGAAGATGATGCGGTCGTGGTCCTTGTGGAAAGGGCTGCGGCCCAGCTCGGCGGAGCCGGGAGCGGGTTTGCCGAGACGTTCGCGGGTGAGCAGGGTATGCCAATCCAAGGCCGATCCTCGCCTAGGGGAAACAGAGCCCTAGCTTCGGCGTTCGCGCCTTTGCCTGCAAGTCTGCGGCGGGCTGCCTGTGCCTCCATCGTGGTTTTCCGCGGCTGCACGCCGGTGACGCGGCATCGGCGTTGCCATCGGCACTGCGCGGCGACCGCCAGAAGCTGTATCGCAGCCAGCCCGGCGTGGCCGATCGATCAGCCACGCCGGGGAACGGGAGGACGACGCCTGAGCAGCGGCACGGCGATCAGGGCCAGGCGCAACCAGCGGCGCCAGCGCCGTCGGCCGCCGAGCAGGCCGACCAGGGCCAGCGCCCCGCCGGCGAACCAAACCGGTGCGGCGCCCTGGCGCAGCCGCTGGCCATACTGGCGCACCTGGCGCAGCGGCTGAGTGAGTTGCAGCATCTCGTGGCGCAGCTCCTGGCGGTGCATTTCCAGGCGCATGCGCAGCACCGCCTTATGCATCTGCCGGCGGGTTCCGCCGCTGGGGAAGGTGGGACGGTTCATGGCAGCAATTGCTCGCGGTCGCGTTTCAGTTCTTCGACGCTGGCGCCGAACGGCGCTTCGCCACGCTTGAGACCGAGCACCAGGCTGGCGCCGCTGGCCAGCAGGGCCAAGCCATAGAACAGGCACAGACCGATGACCACGGCCAGGCGGTGACTGTCCCAGTACAGGATCAGCAGCAGCGCGGAGATGCCGATCAGCAGCAGCAGGGCAAAACTCAGGCACAGGCCGCCGAGCAGCAATGCGCGCAGGGCCTGGTCGCGCTGCTCCTGCAGCTCCAGGCCGAGCAGTGCGACGTGGCCCTGCAGCAGGCCGAGCAGGGCCGCCCCCAGGCTGCGGGGAGTGGAATTGCTGGTCATGGCGGCCCGTCAGGAGCGACTGATGAGCAGGCCGAACAGCACGCCGATCGCGGCGGACACCCCGAGTGCCTGCCAGGGATGCTTGTGCACGTAATCCTCGGTGGCGTCCACGGCGATCTTGCCCTGTTCGCGCACGCTGGCTTCGGCGTGGCGCAGCGTCTCCCGGGCGCGGTCGAGGCTGGTGCGGATATCGTCGCGCAGGGCCTCCGCCTGATCGCCGGCGAGGCTGGCCGAATGATGCAGGAGTTTCTCGGTTTCGCGGACCAGGGCCTGGAACTCTTCCATCAGGGCGTCCTGGCTGCTCGGGATATCTCGGGACATGAAGCGCTTCCTCTAGGTTGCGGCGTGTATGAGTTACGAGTGCGCCCCGGCGCAAAGGGTTCCAACAATAACGACCGCAAGATGACGGGGCGGGCGCTGGTATAGCGCTTGCATTGAGTTGGTGCGCGCAGGTCCGGCGATGCGCCCTGATGGGGCTTTCCGGGGCTGGGTCAGGACGGCCGGTCGCGACCCTAACTATCTAATAAATAAGAAATAAGTGCCGAAGTGCCGGATTCGGGTGGCGCCATTTTGGGGCTTCCATCGGGCACTTTTCGAGGGCATGGCGAGGTTGTTGGCTGCATTCTGGTGCGTGCAGCGAGCTTCGCGCCTTGGTTTGGTGCTTTTTCTCCAACGCCGGAGTTTTCTTCGCAGATGGAAAACATCAACAGCGCCGTGGAAACCCTGATCCACGGCTCCAATACCCTGTTCATCCTGCTCGGCGCGATCATGGTGCTGGCCATGCATGCCGGCTTCGCCTTCCTCGAAGTGGGCACCGTGCGGCAGAAGAATCAGGTCAATGCGCTGTCGAAGATCCTCTCGGACTTCGCCATCTCGGCCCTGGCCTATTTCTTCATCGGCTATTGGGTCGCCTACGGGGTGACCTTCCTCGAGCCGGCGGCGGCGCTGACCGAGAACCATGGCTACGGTCTGGTGAAGTTCTTCTTCCTGCTGACCTTCGCCGCGGCCATCCCGGCGATCATCTCCGGCGGCATCGCCGAGCGCGCCAAGTTCGGCCCGCAGCTGTGCGCCACGGCGTTGATCGTCGCCTTCGTCTATCCCTTCTTCGAGGGCATGATCTGGAACGGCAACTATGGCCTGCAGGGCTGGCTCCAGGCGCGTTTCGGCGCCGGCTTCCATGATTTCGCCGGCTCGGTGGTGGTGCATGCCATGGGTGGCTGGCTGGCGTTCGGCGCGGTGCTGCTGCTCGGTCGCCGCAACGGCCGCTACCGCGACGGCAAGCTGGTGGCCATGGCGCCGTCGAACATCCCGTTCCTCGCCCTCGGCTCGTGGATCCTGATCATCGGCTGGTTCGGCTTCAACGTGATGAGCGCGCAGACCCTCGATGGCGTCAGCGGCCTGGTGGCGGTCAACTCGCTGATGGCGATGGTTGGCGGCACCGTGACGGCGCTGCTGGTCGGTCGCAACGACCCGGGCTTTCTGCATAACGGCCCGCTGGCTGGCCTGGTGGCGGTCTGCGCCGGCTCCGACCTGATGCATCCGGTCGGCGCCCTGGTCACCGGCGCGATCGCCGGCGCCCTGTTCGTCTGGGCCTTCACCGCGACC
The DNA here is from genome assembly GCF_052682975.1 of Pseudomonas sp. SP16.1. NCBI lineage: Bacteria > Pseudomonadati > Pseudomonadota > Gammaproteobacteria > Pseudomonadales > Pseudomonadaceae > Pseudomonas > Pseudomonas sp. SP16.1. Next base: position 3,037,362 of record NZ_JBQYFZ010000001.1, on the reverse strand, counting down.
CAGGTGAAATGGAAGATCGACGACGTGCTCGGCGTCTGGCCGCTGCACGGCCTGTGCGGCGTGTGGGGCGGCATCGCCTGCGGCATCTTCGGCCTGGAGGCCCTCGGCGGTCTGGGCGGGGTGAGCCTGGTCAGTCAGCTGATCGGCAGCGCGCTGGGCGTGCTGGTGGCGCTGGCCGGTGGTTTTGCGGTGTATGGCCTGCTCAAGGCGCTGCTGGGCATTCGCCTGAGCCAGGAAGAGGAGTTCAACGGCGCCGACCTGTCGGTGCACAAGATCGGTGCAGTCAGCCTGGATTGATCCGCGACCCTGATGAGCTGGGTGCGCCGTGCGCACTCAGCTGCCGCACATGGCTCCGCGACCGTTCAGGGACGCACAAAAAAGCCGCGATCCCGATGGGTGTCGCGGCTTTTATGGAAAGAGGTGCGTCAGTCGCGGCGGCCTTCGACCGGCTTGCCGTCGACCGTGCCCTCCTTGAGCATGATCTGGTACTCCTTGCCGTCCTTCTCCACCTGGTGCAGGCGCACCAGCAGGTGGCCCCAGTCCTTGGCGAACCACAGCACGGTCCTGCGCGCGCTCTGCGTCGGATCGCGCACGCGCTCGACCTTGATCGCGTCGATCAGGCCGGCCTTGGTGCGCACGGCTTCCTCGCCGAGCACGCGGAAGTCGTAGGTCTCGATCTCGTCACCATCCACCACCTGGTAGCTCATGCTCTGCTTGCCGGTGGCGACGTCCTGCTGCAACGCCAGCTGGTAGGTGGACTTGTCCAGCAGGCCGCGGTTGAGCGGGAAGCGCACCGCGTCGCCGCGGTCGTTGCCGAGTACCTGCTTCTGCTCCCAGTCGAAATCCTGCTCGACCGTCTTGCCCTTGCCCAGGCCGCTGCGGTTGAAGCGGTAGCTCAGCGGCAAGAGGGCGCCATTGTCGAGGCGAAAGACGCTCTCCTCGCTGAGGCTGGCGACCAGCATCGAGGCCTGGAAGCTGAGCGTCCAGCGATCCTCGCCTTCGCGCTTGAGGCTGCGTTCGGCGCTGCCGCTGACCGGCAGTTGCTTCCAGTCCGCGGTGTAGCTGGCGGAGAAGGGGGTAAGGGCGTCCGTGGCGAGGGCGGGTAGGCTCAGCAGAGTCAGAGCGAACAACAGGGCGCGACGCATGATGTCTCCTAGGTTCGAATCAGGTGGCCACTGGCGGGCAGCGGCTGGCCATCCAGCATTGCCCCTTGTGCGCCGAGACGCAAGCGGCCCTCGGCGAACCAGCGCACCGCCAGCGGATAGATCCGGTGTTCCTCGGCGTGCACGCGCTGCGCCAGCGTCTCGATCGTGTCGCCCGCGGCCACCGGCAGCACAGCCTGTACGACCAGAGGGCCACCATCGAGTTCCTCGGTGACGAAGTGCACGCTGCAGCCATGCTCGGCGTCGCCCGCCTCCAGCGCCCGCTGATGGGTGTGCAGACCCTTGTAGCGGGGCAGCAGCGAGGGGTGGATATTCAGCAGACGACCCTGATAGTGACGCACGAAGTCGCCAGTGAGGATGCGCATAAAGCCGGCCAGTACCACCAGGTCCGGCCGGTGGGCGTCGATGGCCTGGATCAGCGCCGCATCGAACGCCTCGCGGCTATCGAACTGCTTGTGATCGAGCACCACGGTGGCGATCCCGGCATTCTGCGCGCGCTGCAGGCCATAGGCATCGGCGCGGTTGGAGATGACCGCGGCGATGCGCGCCGGGTTGCCGTCATCGGCGGCGCTGTCGATCAGCGCCTGCAGATTGCTGCCCGAGCCGGAGATCAGGACGACGACGTTGCACGCCATCAGTGGGCTTTCAGGTTGTTCAGCTGGACCTGGGCGGCGCCTTCGCCGGCCTCGGCGATCTGGCCGATCACCCATGGGGCTTCACCCGAGGCGCGCAGGCTGGCCAGCGCCGCTTCGACCCGATCCTGGGCGACGCAGATGACCATGCCGACGCCGCAGTTGAGCACGCGGTGCATCTCGTGCTCGTCGACGTTGCCCTGCTGCTGCAGCCAGTCGAACACCGCCGGACGGGTCCAGCTGGCCACGTCGACCACCGCCTGAGCGCCCTTGGGCAGCACGCGGGGGATATTGTCGAGCAGGCCACCACCGGTGATATGGGCCATGGCCTTGACCGCGCCGGTGTCCTTGATCAGCTTGAGCAGCGGCTTGACGTAGATGCGCGTCGGCGCCATCAGCAGGTCGGCCAGCGGCTTGCCGTCGAGTTGTACCTGCTCGATGTCGGCGCCGGAGACCTCGATGATCTTGCGGATCAGCGAGTAGCCGTTGGAGTGCGGGCCGGAGGAGGGCAGGGCGATCAGCGCGTCGCCGGTGGCGACTTGCGAGCCGTCGATGATCTCGCTCTTCTCCACTACGCCGACGCAGAAACCGGCCAGGTCGTAGTCCTCGCCCTCGTACATGCCGGGCATCTCGGCGGTCTCGCCGCCGACCAGGGAGCAGCCGGCCAGTTCGCAGCCGGCGCCGATGCCGGTGACCACGGTGGCAGCGACGTCGACGTTGAGCTTGCCGGTGGCGTAGTAGTCGAGGAAGAACAGCGGCTCGGCGCCGCAGACCACCAGGTCGTTGACGCACATGGCGACCAGGTCCTGGCCGATGCTGTCGTGCTTGTTCAGGTTCAGTGCCAGGCGCAGCTTGGTGCCGACGCCGTCGGTGCCGGACACCAGCACCGGCTGCTTGTAACCGGCCGGGATCTCGCACAGGGCGCCGAAACCACCCAGGCCACCCATGACCTCCGGACGCGCGGTGCGCTTGGCCACGCCTTTGATGCGTTCGACCAGGGCCTCGCCGGCATCGATGTCGACGCCTGCGTCCTTGTAGCTGATGGAGGGTTGCTTGCTCATAGATCCGGGCCTTTGAGAGGGAGTTCGTGTAGGCGCCGGCGCAGTGGGGCCCGTGCGGGACCCCGGCGCATGCGCCGGCTGGCGAAGGCGCGCGATTTTATCAGGCTTGCCCGGTAGCGGCCACTCGCACGCATGCGCTTCGTCGTGGTCTGCGAGCCAGGTTGCCGGGGCGGGAGCGGCTGTTTAAGGTATACGCCTTTGCGCACCTCCTGCGCGCCGCCATCCCTCTCGAGAGCCTGCCATGCGCCTGCCGATCCGCCTGCTGTTCCTCTGCCTGTCGCTGCTGTGCCTGCCCGCCGGGGCCGCCCAGGTCAGCGGCCTGTACCAGGTGCGCGAGAGCGTCGCCGACCAGCAGCCGGAAACCCGCGCCGCCGCCATGCAGCGGGCCCTGCAGACCCTGGTGCAGCGCCTGACCGGCGATGCCAAGGCGCTGCAGGGCGCCAGCCTGGAGAGCCTGCGCCAGGACCCGCAGCAGATCGTCAGCCGCTACGGTTACGAGGACGAGGTGCTGGTGGTGGAGTTCGATCCGGCCAGCACCGAGCGCCAGTTGCGCCAGGCCGGGCTGGCCCTGTGGGGCGCCAACCGCCCGGTGATCCTGACCTGGTGGCTGAGCGAGACGACCGATGGCATCCAGTTGATCGGTGAAAGCCAGGGCGACGCCGCCCCGTTGCGTGACGCCGCGCAGCATCGCGGTCTGCCGCTGCGCCTGCCGCTGGCGGATCTCGAGGAACAACTGCTGGCCACCCCGCAGGCGCTGGCCGGTAACGACCCCCAGGCGCTACGTGAGGCCTCCGAGCGCTACGCCGCCGACGCCCTGCTGACGGTGCAGGCCGCCGAGGCGGACGGCAGCTGGCAGGCGCAGTGGCGCCTGTGGCTGGGCGACGAGCGCGAGCAGGGCAAGGCCGAGGCGGCCGATCCGGCGGCGCTGGCCGATGCCGTGCTGCTGGCGGTCAGCGAGCGCCTGGCGCCGCGTTTCCTGGTCCAGCCGGGGGCGGCGCAGAGCCTGACCCTGGTGATCGAGGGCGCCGACCTGAGCCGTTTCGCCGCGCTCGAGCGCCTGCTCGAGCCGTTCGCCGCGCGCCTGCAGGCCGTCGACGGCCAGCGCCTGACCTACCAGGTCAATGCCAGCCCCGAACAGCTGCGCGCGCAGCTGGCTCTGGGGCAGCTGCAGGAAGTCAGCGAGCCGATCGACAGCGCGTCTGCCGACGCCGGCGAGGCGCCGCATGTGCAGCCGCGCACCGATGAGCTGCGCTTTCGCTGGTAGACTGCAGCGCGCCGCTGACGCGTCGCCAGACCATTGCTGGCAGCGCCGCGCGAGGCGCCGTTGCAAATCGAGGAACCGAGCATGACCTACTCTACCCGCTGGCTATGGATGGCCGGGCTGTTCCTGCTCGGCTGGCTGCTGTACCTGCTGCATCCGATTCTTTCGCCCTTTCTGATCGGCATTCTCCTCGCATACCTGGGCGACCCGCTGGTCGACCGTCTGGAGCGCCTGAGGTTGTCGCGCGGCGCCGGCGTGCTGGTGGTCTTCGCCCTGTTCGGCCTGGCGTTGCTGCTGGCGCTGCTGGTGGTGGTGCCGATGTTCGGCCGCCAGCTGGCGCGCCTGTACCAACTGGCGCCGCAGATGCTCGACTGGCTGCAGGGCACCGCCTTGCCCTGGTCGCAGGCGCAACTGGGGCTGAGCGACGACTTCTGGCAGTTCGACCAGCTCAAGGCGGCCTTCGCCGAGCATCTAGGCAAGACCACCGACGTGCTCAAGGTCGTGCTGGCCCAGGCTACTTCCTCGGGCCTGGCGTTGCTGGCCTGGCTGGGCAACCTGCTGCTGATCCCGGTGGTGAGCTTCTACCTGATGCGCGACTGGGACCTGCTGGTCGAGCGTCTGCGCCGCCTGCTGCCGCGTCAGCGCGAGGCGCTGGTGGTCAAGCTGGTGGGCGAGTGCCACGAGGTGCTCGGCGCCTTCCTGCGCGGTCAGTTGCTGGTGATGCTGGCGCTGAGCGTCATCTACGCCGCCGGGCTGATGCTGGTGGGGCTGGAACTGGGCCTGCTGATCGGCGTGCTGGCCGGGCTGGCCAGCATCGTGCCCTACATGGGCTTTATCGTCGGCATCGGCGCGGCACTCACCGCGGCGCTGTTCCAGTTCGGCCTGGAACCCTACCCGCTGCTGGGCATCGGCGCCGTGTTCATGGTCGGCCAGATGCTCGAAGGCATGCTGCTGACCCCGTTGCTGGTAGGCGACCGCATCGGCCTGCACCCGGTTGCGGTGATCTTCGCCATCCTCGCCGGCGGCCAGTTGTTCGGCTTCACCGGCGTACTGTTGGCCCTGCCGGTGGCGGCAGTAATCATGGTGCTGCTGCGCCATGCTCATGATTTGTATAAACTTTCCGGCCTTTACGGTGAGTCCAACAGCGGTTCCGAGGAGCCGCCGAGCCCTGCATGAAACCAATCCAGCTGCCTCTGGGGGTGCGTCTGCGCGACGACGCTACCTTCGCCAACTACTACCCCGGCGCCAACGCCGCGGCCCTGGGCTATGTCGAGCGGCTGTGCGAGGCCGATGCCGGCTGGACGGAAAGCCTGATCTACCTGTGGGGCGCCCAGGGCGTGGGCCGCAGCCACCTGCTGCAGGCCGCCTGCCTGCGCTTCGAGCAGCGCGGCGAGGCGGTGGTCTACTTGCCGTTGAGCGAGGTGGTGCAGTACGGCCCGGAGCTGCTCGACAACCTGGAGCTGTGCGAGCTGGTCTGCCTCGACGACCTCGACGCGGTGGCCGGGCGCAGCGACTGGGAGGAAGGCCTGTTCCACCTGTTCAATCGCCTGCGCGACAGCGGCCGACGGCTGTTGCTGGCCGGCACCGTGTCGCCGCGTGAGCTGCCGATCCAGCTGCCGGACCTGAAATCGCGCCTGACCCTGGCGCTGGTGTTCCAGCTCCACGAACTGTCCGACGAGGACAAGCTGCGCGCCCTGCAGTTGCGCGCTTCGCGCCGTGGCTTGCAGCTGAGCGACGAGGTCGGACGCTTCATCCTCACCCGTGGCGAGCGCAGCATGAGCGCACTGTTCGAGCTGCTCGAGCGCCTCGATCAGGCTTCGCTGCAGGCACAGCGCAAGCTGACCATTCCCTTCCTCAAGGAAACCCTGGGTTGGTAGACGGCCTGACCCGGACGCAACCCGCGGCCAGGGCTCCGTCATTCCCGGATTGCATCCGGGCTACGCCTTGTGCCGCGCCTATTCTCCGGCCAGCTTGCGGTCGTACTGGAAGCGCCAGCGGGTATAGAGCAGGGCGCTGCAGAACAGGCCGAGGCTGATCACCGCTTCCAGGGCGCCGAACAGCGCGCGGGCCGGATCGATGGCGGCCAGCACTCCCTGGATGAAGTAGACATTGACCACGAAGCAGGCCCAGGCGTGAGCGCGGGCGTTGCCCAGCAGCAGGCCGGGGGCGAGCAGGGCCAGCGGCAGCAGCTGGATCGCCAGGACCACGCCGATGCGCGCACCATGCAGGTCGGCGAAGGCCAGGTTCCAGACCAGCAGCAGGGTCAGCAGGGCGAGGAAGCTCAGCAGGCTGAGGGCGCGACTGAGCTTCAGTCGCGGTTGCAGCCAGTCGAGGCTGGGCAGCGGTTTCTTCGCGCGGGCCACGTCAGTTCTCCAGTTTGCCGGCGATGTGCGCCAGGCGTTGACCGAGGGCGCGGCACAGGGCGATCTCGTGTTCGTCCAGCGGTCGCTTGGCGTCGCCGCCGGCATGGTGGCTGGGGCCATAGGGCGTGCCGCCGCCGCGGGTGTCGAGCAGCGCCGACTCGCTGTAGGGCAGGCCGCACAGCAGCATGCCGTGGTGCAGCAGCGGCAGCAGCATCGACAGCAGGGTGGTTTCCTGGCCGCCATGCAGGCTGGCGGTGGAGGTGAACACGCCGGCGGGTTTGCCGACCAGTTCGCCGGTCAGCCACAGGTTGCTGGTGCCGTCGAGGAAGTACTTCAGCGGCGCGGCCATGTTACCGAAACGGGTCGGGCTGCCCAGGGCCAGGCCGGCGCAGTTCTTCAGGTCGTCCAGGGTCGCGTAGGGTGCGCCCTCGTCGGGGATGGCCGGGGCCACCGCCTCGCACTCGCTGGAGACCGCCGGCACCGTGCGCAGGCGCGCCTCCAGGCCGGCCAGCTCCACGCCGCGGGCGATCTGCCGGGCCATCTGCGCGGTGGCGCCGTGCCGGCTGTAGTAAAGCACCAGGATATAGGGGGCGCTCATGCCAGCAGCTCCAGCACCTTCTCCGGCGGACGGCCGATCACCGCCTTGTCGCCGGCCACCAGGATCGGCCGCTCGATCAGTTTCGGATGGCGCACCATGGCCTCGATCAGTTGCGCCTCGCTCAGGCTGGCATCGGCCAGGCCCAGGCTCTTGTACTCCTCCTCGCCGCTGCGCAGCAGGTCGCGGGCGGCGATGCCGAGCTTGTCGAGCAGGGCCTTGAGCTGGTCGGCGCTGGGCGGGGTTTCCAGGTAGCGCACGACGGTCGGCTGCAGGCCGCGGGCCTCGAGCAGCTCCAGCGCGCCGCGGGATTTCGAGCAGCGCGGGTTGTGGTAGAGGGTCAGGTCGGTCATGGTGGGTCGCATCCGGCTTGAAGTGGCGGCTATTCTAACCGGGTCGGTCGGCAGCCGCAGTGTTTAGCCGCTAAGGAGAAGGCATGCAGCATCGTCTACGGGACTGGCTGGAGTTCTGGCTGTCCCTGTCACGGCGTTTCATTCAGGATCGCGGGGTCAGCAGCGCCGCGGCCCTGACCTACACCACCCTGTTCGCGGTGGTGCCGATGATGACCGTGACCTTCGCCATGCTCTCGGCGATACCGGCTTTCCAAGGTGTCGGCGACGGCATCCAGGGCTTCATCTTCCGCAATTTCGTGCCGTCCACCGGCGAGACGGTGCAGCAGTACCTGCGCGAGTTCACCGCCCAGGCGCGGCAGCTGACCTGGTTCGGCGTGGGGTTGCTGGCGGTCACCGCCTTCCTCATGCTGGTGACCATCGAGAAGACCTTCAACCTGATCTGGCGGGTGCGCCAGCCGCGACGCGGCATGTCCAGCTTCCTGCTGTACTGGGCGATCCTCAGCCTGGGGCCGTTGCTGCTCGGTGCCGGTTTCGCCGTCAGCACCTATGTCGCCTCGCTGTCGCTGATCTCCGGGCCGGATGCGTTGCTCGGCGCCAAGACCCTGCTCGGCTTCATGCCGCTGGCGAGCAGCGTGGCGGCCTTCACCCTGCTCTATGCGGCGGTGCCCAATACCCGCGTGCCGCTGCGTCATGCGCTGCTTGGCGGGTTGTTCAGCGCGGTGCTGTTCGAGGTGGCCAAGGCGCTGTTCGGCGTCTACGTCAGCCTGTTTCCCGGCTATCAGCTGATCTATGGCGCCTTCGCCACGGTGCCGCTGTTCCTGCTGTGGATCTACCTGTCCTGGCTGATCGTGCTGCTCGGCGCCGAACTGGTCTACGGCCTGTCGCAGCCGCGCCACTGGCGGCGCAGGCCGCTGCCGCGCACGCTGCTGCTGCTCGGCGTGCTGCGGCTGCTGTTGCAGCGTCAGCAGCAGGGCGAGGCGCTGCATTATCGAGATATGCAGCGTATCGGTTGGCGCCTGCCGCTCGATGAATGGAGCGAGGTCATGGAGTTTCTCGAGCGCGAGCAACTGGCTTGTCGGACCGGCGGTGGTGGTTGGGTGATGTGCCGCGATCTGCATCATTTCAGCCTGCAGCAGTTGCTGGAGCGCAGCCCCTGGGCCCTGCCGAGCCTGGAGCAACTGCCCGCGCAACTCGACGAGCCCTGGTACCCGGCGCTGCGCAAGGCACTGGAGCGGCTGCAGGCGCAGCGCGTGGAGCTGTTCGGTGTCAGCCTGGCGGACTGGCTGACGGGAGCGGAGTCTCACTAGTGCTTGGCTGAGATGGCAGGCGAGATAAGCATTTCCGGGAGAAATGCTTGACGTCGCGCAGCGACGGCCTGAAGGGTCACCGCCAGGGATGGCAGGTGACAAAAGCATCTCCGGGAGAAATGCTTGACGTCGCGTAGCGACGGCCCGAAGGGTCACCGCCAGGGATGGCAGGTGACAAAAGCATCTCCGGGAGAAATGCTTGACGTCGCGTAGCGACGGCCCGAAGGGTCACCGCCAGGGATGGCAGGTGACAAAAAACGTCATATTACGGCGTCACCCATCCGCGGCGTCCGGCGCCTGAAGGGGCGGGCGCCGGGCAATGGCGTGAAGGGCGCGACTGGCACGCTTCTGGCAGTTGCGGGATAGGTTGCTATCGAACTGCCAGCAGGGCAGGGGTCGGCTGAGGATTGGGCGGGAATGAGCGGTCGCAAGAACAGGGTAATCCATCTCCACCGGCGTGACCCGCAGGAGGCACTGACGCGGCTCAATCGCATCACCGGGTTGCGCTTCGCCCGCTGGCCGGAGTCGCTGCTGGCGCATGTCGAACCGGACAGCCAGGTGCAGGAGGACAACGAAGCGCCGGAGCCGGCTCCGCTCAGCCCGGAAGTGTCTTCGGCCTGAAACGAAAACCCCGCGACGGGGCGCGGGGTTCGACACGGGCTCGGCGGATCAGGCCGTGGCCTGGCGAGACGCGCTGCTGGCCAGCTCGACGGCCTGAACGAAGAACTCGTCGACCACCAGGCTCTGCGTCGGCACCGCCGAGCGCAGGCGCACCTGCATGTCCTCGATTTTCTGCTTGACCGGCATGCGGGCGATGCCCGAGAGCAGGATCTTGCCCTGGGCGTTGACCTTGCCATGGTCGATCGGGATTTCCCGGCGCTTGTCGCCATCGCGGTAGCTGACCAGCAGCGACACCGGCAGGTTGGCCAGGCCCGGCAGCTGCAGCCAGGTCGCGACGTTGTACTCGGCGACCCGTCCCTCGTAAGGGGTGACCAACAGGCGGGCGACGTCGACGATGCGGGAAGGCACGGAACCGATCAGCTTGTCTTGCGCTTGGGACATGGTGGGATTCCAGGCTGCGAGCGAATGAGGTGAAACAAATTATAAGCAGGCCGCCGTCGGCGAAACTGTGCACTTGGCAGGCTGGCCGCGTGACTGGCCTCGCAGTTTTTGTGGATATTCCGGTTGCCCCGGCCAGGGGGCCGCCAGTGCCGGGCTAGGCCAGCCGTAGCAGGTGGCGGCTTACCAAAGGCGTCTGCAGGTTGCCCGGCGGCAGCGGCAGGCTGGTCTGGTTGTGCGCATTGGCCAGCTGCAGCCACAGCTGCTCGCCCTCGGCGAACTGGCCTTGGGGCAACCACAGGCCGTGATGCCAGCCTTCGCCGGGCGTCGGGGTGCTCTGCAGCACGCCCGGATGGGTCTGGGCATGGGGCGCGCGGCGTAGCCAGGTCGGACGCGGCAGGCCCTTGAGATAGCGCAGGCCCAGGTGCAGGCCCTGGCCGCCGTGATGGCGCCAGCGGACCAGGGCCAGGGTCGGGGTGCCTTGGGTCAGCAGCAGCACCAGCTGGCCGATCTGCAATTGCCCGCCCTCGTCGGCATTGCACAGCAGGCGTGCCCCGCCGGCGCTGGCGTCGACGATCTGCGCCTCGCTGCGCGGCGGCAGCTGGTCCAGCAACTGGGCGTGGATGGCCGGCAGTCCGATCACCAGGTTGCACTGGCCGTCGAGTTCGGCGCGCTCGTGACGACGTTGCTGGCGGCCGAGCCAGTGCGGATGCACCCGTTCGAGCAACTGGCGTTCCGCCTGGCTCTGCAGCGGCGCCGGCTCGTTCAGCGCGATCAGCAGGGCGCCCAGCTCGAAGCGTCGCAGATAGACGCTCTCGCCCTCGATCCGCTGGCCGAACGCGAGGCAGCCCTGCGCCGCGCTGAGGTCGACCAGCGGTCCCTCGATATCGTCCTCCGCGTCCCACGGCTGCAGGCGCGCCAGTCCCGCCAGCGGGGCGAGGGCGGCGAACAGGGTGAGGCATTCGCCTTCGGCCAGGTGGAAGGGGTTGCTCAGCGCCAGCAACAGCATCTGCTGATAGAGGCCGCTCAGGGTGGCGGCCGGCCTGGGCAGGAAGGCGGCGGCGACCGGCTCGTCGAGGCACTGCTGGTGTTCGCCGATCCAGTACAGCAGATGGCTGTCGCGCCACAGCGCCGCCGGCGGCTCCTGGTACAGCTGGTAATGGCGCAGCAACTGCTGGGCGAGAAAATGCTGAGCCATGTACAGGCACCAGGCCAGGTGCGGGCGCGACGGCTGGCGACCCTGGAGAATCTGCAGCAGCAGGCGCTTGAAGCCGACCGCCAGTTCGCCGCACAGGCGCACGAACAACGTGTTCGGGGTGATCTCGAGGCGCGCGTAGTGGCGGTATTCGTCAGCGAAGTTTTGCAGCGCACGTTGCCTTTCCAGTAAGGTCAGGCCGCTGCGATTGAGCCTGAACAACAAACCGAGCACCTGCTGCAGTCCCTCGCCGGCTTCCAGGTCGCGGGCGCCGGCGAGCCGTTCGGCGATCTGCGCCGGTGCTATGCCGTCGTCGCGAAGGTCGGGTACCTCCAGGCGCAGGGCATCCAGCGTCATTTCAACCCCGGGTGGACGAGGATCGAATACATGGGCTTACGGCTCCGGATGGTCGGCAAGGCTGTTATGGGTATCTGCGCCGGTCTGCTGCTGGCTGGCTGCGCCGAGGACTTCGGCCCCGACCAGCATGGACGAAAGGTAACGGCTGGCAGTCTCGATGGCCAGTGGTTGCTCATCAATTACTGGGCCGAGTGGTGCGCGCCCTGTCGCACCGAGATTCCCGAGCTCAACGCGCTCGCCGAGCAGCTCGAGGGGCGCTCGGCGCGGGTGCTGGGGGTCAATTTCGACGGCCTTGCGGGTGAGGACCTGAAGCGGGTCGCCGAGGCCTTCGGCATCGCCTTCACCGTGCTCGCGGTCGACCCGGCGCCGCGCTTCCAGTTGCCGCGCAACGACGTGCTGCCGGTGACCTACATAGTCGACGCCGACGGCAAGCTGCGCGAGCGCCTGGTCGGCGAGCAGACCGCCGCCGGCCTGCTGGCGCACCTCGAGCGTTTGCGCGGCGAGTAGGCTGGGCGCGGTAGGGTGCGCCGCCGGGGCAGCGGCGTGAGGAGAGTGTCGGAGGGTGCGCCGTGCGCACCGATGATCCGTCGGATGGGGGCACGCCTCGGCGGCCGCTCGGGTGTGGAGCTGGTGCACACAGCCTAGGCGGCCCCGCGACACCCTACGGTCTAACTGCTCACCAGCCCGGCACCCCGCTCATGTCCGGCAGCTGGTGGGCGATGCCCTTGTGGCAGTCGATGCAGGTGGCCGCTCCTTCGGCCAGGGCGCTGGAGTGCATCTGCCGGGCGCGCGGGCTCTGCTTGGTGAAGTCCATGAAGTCGAAGTTGTGGCAGTTGCGGCACTCCAGCGAGTCGTTGGCCTTGAGTCGCGCCCACTCGTGCTCGGCCAGTTCGCGGCGCATGGCGAGGAATTTGTCGCGGGTGTTGATGGTGCCGAAGATCTTGCCCCAGACCTCCTTCGACGCCTGCATCTTGCGCGCGATCTTGTCCGTCCACTGGTGCGGTACATGGCAGTCCGGGCAGGTGGCGCGCACCCCGGAGCGGTTGCTGTAGTGGATGGTGTCCTGCAGCTCGACGTAGACGTTGCTCTCCATCTCGTGGCAGGAGATGCAGAACTGCTCGGTGTTGGTGGCCTCCAGCGCGGTGTTGAAGCCGCCCCAGAAGATGATCCCGGCGATGAAGCCGCCGAGGCTGAGAAAACCCAGGCTGTAATGCACGCTCGGCCGGCGCAGGATGCCCCAGTAGTCCTTGAGCAGGGCCAGTAATGACTTCATGGAGCCTCCTCAGGGCTGCGCCGCGCCGGCCGCTTCGTCTTGCAGCAGGCGGTCGATGTTCTCGAAGCTGTTGCCCACCAGCGGCTGCACCTCCTGCTGCGATACGTGACACTGGGTGCAGAAGTAGCGGCGCGGCGACACCGAGGCCAGCGGCTGGCCGTCGCGATCCATGTAGTGGGTGATGCTGATCATCGGCGCCTGGCTGCGCGCGCTGTTGGCGCGGCTGTGGCAGCTCAGGCACTTGTTGCCGTTGGCGTCGACCTGGTAGCCGCGGATGCTGTGGGGGATGGTCGGCGGCTGCTCGGGATAGTTGCGCTCGCGCTTGAGGTCCTTGTTCTCCTCGTTGCCGAGCACCGGTGCCGGTAGCGTCTGGCTGAGGGTGCCGCCGGGGCGGCGGCCGTCCGGTGCCGGGGCGTCGAGGGGATAGTCGACCTCAGCGGCGACGGCCAGGCCGAAGGCGGCGAGCAGTAGCAGGGGTAGATGACGCAGGCTCATGACGATGCTCCTCAGGCCAGGCTGACCAGTTCGATCTTCACCGCGCACTTCTTGTAGTCGGTCTGCTTGGAGATCGGGTCGGTGGCGTCCAGGGTGACCTTGTTGATCAGCTTGTTGGCGTCGAAGAAGGGCACGAACACCAGGCCCTGGGGCGGTTTGTTGCGCCCGCGGGTTTCCACCCGGGCACGCATCTCGCCGCGCCGGCTGACCAGCTTGACCTCGCTGCCGCGCCGCGCGCCCAGCGCCTTGGCGTCGTCCGGGTGCATATAGACCAGGGCATCGGGCACGGCGCGATGCAGTTCCTCGACGCGCTGGGTCATGCTGCCGGTGTGCCAGTGCTCCAGCACCCGGCCGGTGCTGAGCCAGAACGGGTAGTCGCTGTCCGGCGCCTCGGCTGGCGGCTCGTAGGGCAGGGCGAAGATGATCGCCTTGTTGTCCGGGTGACCGTAGAACTGCACGCCGCTGCCTTTCTCGACATAGGGATCGAGGCCCTCGCGATAGCGCCAGCGCGTCTCCTTGCCGTCCACCACCGGCCAGCGCAGGCCGCGCTCGGCGTGATAGGTATCGAACGGCGCCAGGTCGTGGGCGTGGCCGCGGCCGAACTGGGCGTACTCCTCGAACAGGCCCTTCTGCAGGTAGAAGCCGAAGGCCTCGGCCTCGTCGTTGGCGTAGCCGGCCTCGATCTGCTCGCGCGGGAACTGGTCGACCTGGCCGTTGGCGAACAGCACCTGGTACAGAGTCTTGCCTTTATAGGCCGGCGCCTTGGCCAGCAGCTCGGCGGGCCAGACCTCGTCGGTGGTCAGGCGCTTGGAGAATTCCACCAACTGCCACAGGTCGGACCTGGCCTCGCCCGGCGCCTTGACCAACTGATGCCAGAACTGCGTGCGGCGCTCGGCGTTGCCGTAGGCGCCTTCCTTCTCCACCCACATGGCGCTGGGCAGGATCAGGTCGGCGGCCTGGGCCGAAACCGTGGGGTAGACGTCGGAGACGACGACGAAGGCCTGCGGGTTGCGCCAGCCCGGCAGCACCTCCTGCATGATGTTCGGCCCGGCCTGCATGTTGTTGCTGGCCTGGGTCCAGTAGACCTTGAGCACGCCGTCCTTGAGCTTGCGGCTCTGCTCCACGGCGTGGAAGCCGACCTTCTCCTGAATGGTGCCGGGCGGCAGCTTCCAGATCTTTTCGGCTGTTTCGCGGTGCTTGGGGTTGGCCACCAGCATGTCGGCGGGCAGGCGGTGGGCGAAGGTGCCTACCTCGCGCGCGGTGCCGCAGGCCGAGGGCTGGCCGGTGAGCGAGAAGGGACTGTTGCCCGGCTCGCTGATCTTGCCGGTGAGCAGGTGGAGGTTGTAGATCAGGTTGTTGGCCCACACCCCGCGGGTGTGCTGGTTGAAGCCCATGGTCCAGAACGACATGACCTTGCGCTTGGGGTCGGCGTACAGCTCGGCCAGGGCCTTGAGCCGCTCGGCCGGCACGCCGCTCTCCTTGGCGGTGCGCTCCAAGGTGTAGGGCTTGACGAAGGCGGCGAAGGCCTCGAACGACATGTCGCTCCAGGTGTTGGCCTTGGCCGCGTTCTTGGCCCGCATCTCCAGCGGATGGTCGGCGCGCAGGCCGTAGCCGATGTCGTCGGCGCCCTTGGCGAACCTGGCGTGCTTGGCGACGAAGTCCTGGTTCACCGCGCCGGACTCGATGATGTGATTGGCGATGTAGTTGAGGATCAGCAGGTCGCTCTGCGGGGCGAACACCATGGGGATGTCGGCCAGGTCGAAGCTGCGGTGCTCGAAGGTCGACAGCACCGCCACCTGCACGTGCGGATGGCTCAGGCGGCGGTCGGTGACCCGGCTCCACAGGATCGGGTGCATCTCGGCCATGTTCGAGCCCCACAGGACGAAGGCGTCGGCCGCCTCGATGTCGTCGTAGCAGCCCATCGGCTCGTCCATGCCGAAGGTGCGCATGAAGCCCATCACCGCCGAGGCCATGCAGTGGCGCGCGTTGGGGTCGATGTTGTTGCTGCGCAGGCCGGCCTTCATCAGCTTGTTGGCGGCGTAGCCTTCCCACACCGTCCACTGCCCTGAGCCGAACATGCCGACCGCCTCGGGGCCGTGTTCGGCGATCGCCTGCCTGGTCTTCTGCGCCAGGATATCGAAGGCCTGCTCCCAGCTCACCGGCTGGAACTCGCCCTGCTTGTGATAGGCGCCGTCCTTCATGCGCAGCAGCGGCTGGGTCAGGCGGTCGACGCCGTACATGATCTTCGACAGGAAGTAGCCCTTGACGCAGTTCAGGCCGCGGTTGACCTCGGCCTTGACGTCGCCGTGGGTGGCCACCACGCGGTTGTCCTTGGTCGCCACCATCACGCTGCAGCCGGTGCCGCAGAAGCGGCAGGGCGCCTTGTTCCAGTCCAGGCGGGTCATGTCCGCCTCGGTGACCAGGTTGCTTGCCGTGCTGGCGAGCGGCAGGCCGGCCGCGGCCGCGGCGATGGCGGCGGCATTGGCCTTGGCGAATTGACGGCGGGTTAGCTTCATTCGGTATCTCCTTCGGCGGCGAGGAGTTCGTGATAGACCAGGGCAGCGTTGAGCACGCCGGGCAGGGCGCTGATCTGCTCGATGCATTCGAGAATCTGCCGCTCGTGCTCGGCCTCCAGCACCACCACCAGCTTGCCCAGCGGGCTTTCCTGATGCAGTTCGAGGCCGTCCAGGCGGCGCAGGTTGGCCTTCACCGCGCCGAGCAATTCGGGGCGGACGTGTACCAGCAGGCTGGCGATGTGCAGGGCTTCGGCCATGTTCCGTGGCTCCGGGGCGTATGAGGGGCGGCTCAGCTCGGCGGGCCGGGCGGCCCCAGCAGCATCTGCATGAACCAGATGAAGAAGCCGTAGCCGCCGACCAGGGCGACGGACAGCAGGGGAAACAGGCACACGACCAGGAACAGGAACAGGCGGGTTTCCTTGCTCTTCGGTGTGGGTTCGGCGTCCGGCTTGCGCATGCGGTCGACTCCGTTCTTGCGTCGAGTTCAGGCTAGACCCTACTGGGCGTAGGAGCAAAACCCGTTGCACCGGAGCGGCAGCGATGACGCCCGGCTAACCGGTCGGCGCGCAGCGCTTGTGCCGATTCGGCAAAGCCGCTTTGATAGGTAGCGTGCTAATCTTTTCCCCGTGTCTCCCGAGCCCGTCCGATGTCCGCTAGCCATCTCACCCGCGGCACCGCCGCCTACCGGCGCGCCACCCTGGCGCTGTTCTGCGCCGGTTTTGCCACCTTCGCCCTGCTCTATTGCGTGCAGCCCTTGCTGCCGCTGCTGGCCACGCATTTTCGCGTGTCGGCGGCCAGCAGCAGCCTGGCGCTGTCGTTGACCACCCTGAGCCTGGCGCTGTGCCTGCTGGTCTCCGGCGCCTTGGCCGAGAGCTGGGGGCGCAAGCCGGTGATGGCCGGCGCCCTGGGTTTGGCCGCGCTGCTCGGCATCGCCTGCGCGCTGGTCGACGACTGGAGCCAGTTGCTGTGGCTGCGCGCCTTGCTCGGCCTGGCCCTGAGCGGCCTGCCGGCGCTGGCCATGGCTTACGTCGGCGAGGAGTTCGACCCCGATTCGCTGCCCGCGGCCATGGGCCTGTATATCGGCGGCACCGCCCTGGGTGGGTTGCTCGGGCGCCTGCTGGCCGGCCTGCTCAGCGACCTGGGCGGCTGGCCCTGGGCGCTCGGCGGCATCGCCGGCCTCGGCCTGCTGGCGCTGGCGCTGTTTCTCTGGCTGCTGCCGCCGTCGCGGCATTTTCGCGCCCAGCCGCTGTCGTTGCGCGGCCTGCTCGGCAACTTCGCCCTGCACCTAGGCAATCCGCGCCTGCGCCTGCTGTTCGCCCTGGCCTTCCTGCTGATGGGCGGTTTCGTCGCCCTGTTCAACTACGTCGGCTTCCGCCTGGCCGCCGCGCCGTTCAACCTGTCGGCCACGCTGATCGGCCTGCTGTTCACCGTCTACCTGCTGGGCATCTTCAGCGCCGGCTGGGCTGGCCGGCTGGTGCCGCGCTTCGGCGCGCGCCGCGTGCTGCTAGGCGGCATCGCGCTGATGCTGCTGGGTGTGGCACTCTGCGCGACGCCCTGGCTGAGCGCCGCGGTGGCCGGCCTGGCGCTGTTCACCCTGGGCTTCTTCGCCGCCCATGCGGTGGCCAGCGGCCAGGTCGGCGCCCATGCCCAGGGCGCCAAGGCGCAGGCCTCGGCGCTGTACCTGTGCGCCTACTACCTGGGGTCGAGCCTGGTCGGCTACGGCGGCGGCTACGTCTGGGAGCACGCCGGCTGGCTGGCGCTGCTGACCGTGCTGGCGACCCTGTTCGTGCTCGCCGCGGCGCTGGTGCGGCGCTTGTAGGCGGCCCGGCCATCGTTCAGTCGAGGTTCAACGAGGGTTCAGCAGGGGTTCAGAGGTGCTCGGCTAGACTCGTCGTCGACTCGCTCAACGACCGATCCGCGAGGCCGCCCCGCTGGCACTCACTGCACGGCGCCTCGCCCCGGCCATCCCTGTTGGGCATCTTGGCTGCCGGCTTCCCGCATGCGGCGGCCGGGGCTAACCGGAGCAGGGCAGGCAAGGAGCAGCGCGACGGCGACTCGGCTACGCCGCCGGCGCGCAGGCCGGTATCCTCCCGGAACTCGAGCGCAGTCCCTCGATCGAAGCCGGCTGTCGTTATCTGCGCGGCGATGCCAGCACCGAACTGGCGCCGTACGAGGCAGAGCCGGCTCGCTGGTTCAGCACGGCGGCTCGCCGGTCTGTCTCGGCGCCGGTCAGGCGTTCCGAGTGCGCGCCACCGATTCGCGCCGGGCACGTCGCCCGGCTCACCAGCCATAGGGGAAGTCTCATGAAGTTGTTGGTGGTGGAAGACGAAGCGCTGCTGCGCCACCATCTGTTCACCCGTCTCAGCGAGCAGGGCCACGTCGTCGACGCCGTGCGCACGGCCGAGGAGGCGCTGTACCGGGCCGAGTCCTACAACCACGACCTGGCCCTGATCGACCTCGGCCTGCCCGGCATGAGCGGCATCGACCTGATCCGCCAGTTGCGCAGCCAGGACAAGAACTTTCCGATCCTGATCCTCACTGCCCGCGGCAACTGGCAGGACAAGGTCGAGGGGCTGTCCTGCGGTGCCGACGACTACGTGGTCAAACCGTTCCAGTTCGAGGAGCTGGAGGCGCGCCTGAACGCCCTGCTGCGGCGTTCCTCCGGCTTCACCAAGTCGACCATCGAGGCCGGCAGGCTGGTGCTCGACCTCAACCGCAAGCAAGCCGCGGCGGACGGTCGGCCGCTGCAGCTGACCGCCTACGAGTACCGCATCCTCGAGTACCTGATGCGCCATCACCAGCAGGTGGTGGCCAAGGAGCGGCTGATGGAACAGCTCTACCCGGGCGACGAGGAGCGCGACCCCAACGTCATCGAAGTGCTGGTCGGGCGCCTGCGCCGCAAGCTGGAGGGGGCCCTCGGCGGCCGGCCGATCGAGACCGTGCGCGGCCAGGGCTACCTGTTCAACGAGCGCTGCAAGTGAGCCGCAGCCGCGCCTACCTGCGCCGGCTGCGGGCACGCCTGGGTTCGCTGCGCCTGCGCCTGATGCTGGGCACCGCCGTGCTGGCGGTGCTGTTCATGCTGGTACTGCTGCCGGTGCTGCAGGGTGTATTCAACACGGCCCTGGAGCAGACGGTGGAAAAACGCCTGGCCTCCGACGCCGCCGCGCTGATCTCCGCCGCGCGTATCCGCGATGGCCAGCTGCGCATGCCGGAGAAGATGCCGGACGAGGAGTTCGACAACCTCGACTCGCACCTGCTCGGCCTGATCTTCGATCGCAACGGCCAGCTGCTGTGGCGCTCGCGCTCCTCCGAGGACGAGGTGGTCAGCTACCGGCCGCGCTACGACGGCCGCGGCCACGAATTCGCCCGGGTGCGCGACGAGCATGGCGAGGAATTCTTCCTCTACGACATCGAGATCGACCTGCTGCGCGGCAGCGCCGCGGCCTTCAGCATCGTCACCATGCAGCCCACCCGCGAATACCAGAAGCTGTTCGACGGCTTCGTCTGGCGCCTCAAGCTGTGGCTGGGCATCGCCCTGCTGGCGCTGCTGGGCCTGCTCTGGTTCGGCCTGACCTGGGGCTTTCGCAGCCTGCGCGGGCTGAGCGACGAACTGGACGGTGTCGAGGCCGGCACCCGCCAGCGACTGAGCGACCAGCACCCGCGCGAGCTGCTGCGCCTGACCGGCTCGCTCAACCGCCTGCTCGATAGCGAGCGGCGCCAGCGCGAACGCTACCGCGACTCCCTGGAAGACCTGGCACACAGCCTGAAAACTCCGCTCAGCGTGCTCCAGGGGCTCGGCGAGACACTCGCCGAACAGTCGGCCAGCCGCGACCAGGCGCAGCTGATGCAGGCGCAGATCGAGCGCATGAGCCAGCAGATCGGCTACCAGCTGCAGCGTGCCAGCCTGCGCCGCAGCGGCCTGGTGCGCCACCGCGAGGCCGTGTGGCCGCTGCTCGACGGCCTGTGCCTGTCGCTGGACAAGGTCTACCGCGACAAGCGCGTGCAGACCGAGTTGCGGGTAGCCGAGCAGAGCCAGATCAGCATGGAACGCGGCGCGCTGATGGAACTGCTCGGCAACCTGCTGGAAAATGCCTACCGCCTGTGCCTGCATCGCGTGCGTGTGAGCCTGGAGGAGCTGCCCGACGGCTGCCGCCTGACCATCGAAGACGACGGCCCCGGGGTGCCTGCCGACCAGCGCGCCCGCGTGCTGCGCCGTGGCGAACGGCTGGATGCGCAGAACCCCGGGCAGGGCATCGGCCTCGCCGTGGTGCAGGACATCATCGACAGCTACGACGGCGAACTGAGCCTGGAGGATTCGCCGCTGGGCGGGGCGTGCTTCAGGGTGCGCCTGTACGACTGAGGTTGGCGGCCTGTCTCCTTTGAGAGGGGCTTGAGCCGCGAAGCCTTCCACTGCGAACGGCGTCCGGATCGCTGCAGCGGACGCCGCAGCGCGTACTCAACCCGCCATTTCGGGGGCGCGAAAGGCCTTGCTGTAGTAGCCGGACTGATCGAAACAGCAGACCCGCTTCTTCCCCTCGCCAAGCATGGCACAGGCGTCGGCGACACGTTTGGCGCGGGTCTTGGCCTGCTTGGCCGACTCGATCCAGTGAATCCAGTCCAGCCGCGCGATAGTCGTCGTAGCGTCCCAGACGCTGCGCGCCGCGGGAGCGGCGGCCAGGGCCGCGGCCAGATCCGCCGGCACGTCCGGCTCGGGTTCCTGCGCGACCGGGGCGATCTCCAGCGTCACCACGTCGCCGATAGCCGCGCCTGCCGCCTGCAGGAGGTCGCTATCCAAGCGCAGCCAATGGCTCAACTGACCATCCGGCTCGAGCCTGGCCCGGAAGGGGCGCCCGTTGAGCCGGCCGTCCACGCTGGTCCTGCCGCGTCTCGGCAGCTGCTCGCTCGCCTCTCGCGGCAGCACCACGAATGCCCAGGACGACTCGCCATCCGGCAGGCGAGGGCGTAGCAGGGTGGTCTGGAACCGGGACGTCTCTTGCGTTTGGGACATTGGGATAGTCCTCCGGATCTGGCGTCGTGATGCAGGGGGAATGCCTGGAGAGACTATCAAGAATAAATCTGTCTCCTTGAAATGCACGAACACCCTTGTTGAGACCAATGGTTGGTTAAGGGGCCGGCTTTAGCCGGTTCCGAGTGAGCGAAGCGAACGGCTTGAACGCCGTAATGAACTCTCCCCGCGCCACCGTTCTATACCCAGAGCGGGGGTGACTACATATTGGGAGCGTCGTATCTTCATGCCTCAATCCTGCGGTAACAGTTGTGGGTTCCATACAACCTCCCACAAATGTTGATCTGGATCCTGGAAGTAGCCTGAATAGCCACCCCAAAAAGTATCCTGTGCTGGCTTGACGATAACGGCGCCTGCATTTCTTGCTTGTTTCATGATTTCATCAACCTCGGATCTTGAAGAGGTGTTGTGTCCGAGGCTTAATTCCGTAGCGCTTGAATGACCTAGCGGGATGCCAGAGTCATGCGCAAGACTTTTTCGCGGCCAAACGGCTAGTTTTAAACCTGCCTGTAAATCAAAGAAAGCAACTGCGCCATGTTCAAACTCTTTTCCGATGATACCTGCGGTTTTGAAGCCAAGCCCGTCGCGGTAAAAGCGAACAGCCCTCTCCAAATCATCGACGCCAAGAGTGATTACAGTAATGTGTGATTTCATCGGTGCTTCCTGCTTGGGGCGCAACTATTAAGCTAAGGGGCCGGACTTAGCCCGTCCCAGCGAGCGAAGCGAGCGGTTTGAACCATTTGTTATGCGCTCTTCATGTGGTCAAGCCACTCTATTGTTTTTGTGGCAGGGTTTACATATACAAAAATCAAGCCACTAGGAGGTCTGCTATTTTCGTCGAAACCGATAGCGCTAAGTTCTTTTAGACCAGAATGGTACTCCGATAGAAACTCTAGGAATATTTCAATAATTTCATTGTAATTATTGTCATCTGCTGGCTTTGGAATAAGTAGTTTGAACCTGTGGTTGTCGTTAGCCTCTGCATATATTGCGAAGGCTAAGGTGTAAGGGTTGTTTTTACTGATTTTCCCTTTTGTGCCGTAAAGCACTGGCTCAATTTTTGGTTGAGACATAACTTTTGTCGTGGTTTCAGAAAGCTTTTTCTTGAGAATGGCGTAATGATCTTTCCCCATTTCCCCGAAAAAAGCTTCGAAATATGGCTTTGAAATATACGCGGCTACAAGTGGAAAGATGAACCATTCTAGGCATGCTTGAGGCCCACTTGGGGGTCTAGACTCGACTGACACTTTAATTTTGTCATTGCTTAGTCCCTCTTTGAAATCTTGGAATAGATCTTCTGGAAGGCTTTCTTCATATATCAGTGCGATGTCAGGTTTGCTCATGGCCTCTTCCTTGTGTGCATAACGTTTGGTTAAGGGGCGGGCTTTAGCCCGTCCCAGTGAGCGCAGCGAACGGTTTGAACCAATTGTTAGGTATTGGTGACATTGTTAGCTACAAACATTTCCACAAACTGCATAGGCGTCAGCGTGGTGCCATTTTGTTTGGCAATACCTTGGTTTTTTTCCCAGAGTTCTGTGATGGCCGAGCGCACCTCTGCTCCGAAATGCAACTGATCCATGACGATTTCCTCCCACGAACCTGAGTGGCTAAAAGTTTTCTGAAGCTTCGGAGTCATTTGTTGGAGTAGATCTTCTTGTGATGCATCAAGCTCACCAATGCATTTCAACACAAACGAATCAACTAGTTTGAGAAATGGCTTTCCCGCGTAACGATCTTGTGGTGTTTGCTTCTTCCTGAGGAAATCAAAGAGGGCCATGTAATACCTAACGTTTGGTTAAGGGGCCGGCTTTAGCCGGTCCCGAGTGAGCGAAGCGAGCGACTTGAACCATTTGTTAGGGGCGGAACTCATGCTTCATGTCATCTTTATAGCTTTGGTACTCAGAAATTCCAGACGCCGCGCCATCTAAAATTATTGCCATTGCACCAATTACTTCGGAGAGATTTCTTAGATTTACTCTCGGGCTTTCCAAGTTGACCGACTTGCTTCCAGAATGATTTTTTGGATAACGGAAGGCCGTCGAACGAGGGTCGACCTGCTCAAATTCTTTAATAAGTCCGTCGATTATTCTTAGGTCTTTATTGTTACCATCTGGCCATATTTCCATAAGCATGGATAAGACCTCTGGCCATAGGGCAGAAAGCCTGTGCTCATTTTTAGATTCGTGCTCTCTATCAAGAAGTCTTCGTCCATCCTCAAGTAGAGACTTTAGCCTCAGCTCAATATATTGGCGATACAAAAATACAATGGGAAATATTAGTGAGTCTGCGCTTCCTTCGCGGTTTGCAACACACTTTATCAATGCGTCAGCAGCCTCTTTATACCCGCCTATGTAAAGTTCAGATGGGTCGTGATACCAGTTTAAGCAGGCATTCATCCACCAGTCTTCGCCTTCAGCGAATAACTTGTCCCCTGACTCAGGTAGCCTAATTGTTTCTAGGAAAGATTTATTGGGATCGTCAGACATGTCGACCTCCCTAACGTTTGGTTAAGGGGCCGGCTTTAGCCGGTCCCGAGTGAGCGAAGCGAGCGACTTGAACCATTTGTTAGGGGTGCTCGATGTACCATTGCAGATACTTGACTCGCTCTTGTGTCTTTTCTAGAAGGCAAGCAGTGTAGATTGTCCCAAAGCCGCTTCCTGTGATTGACTCATAGGTCTCAAAATCGCAGCTTTCATCTCGGAACTTTATCCATGCAATTTGGGCTTCTTTAAGATAACCGTCTTGAGATTTTGCTCCCTGAGCCTGCGGAGCACCGTTATCTTTGTATCTTGCAACAAGTACCTTGTATGACTGATTTAAGGAGGTATCAGCTTTTTTGAGTTGACGCTTGAGGCATTGATACATCTCTACTTCATTGGTTGCAGAACTACATATGTTCTCTTTCATTGGGGCTGCATGAGCAATACCTGCGAAAGCTCCAGCAAAGATAAATGTAGCTGCAGATTTTCGGTTCATGATTACCCTAACGATTAAGCTAACGGGCAGGCAAAAGCGCAGCTTTTGACTGTCCAGCGAACGAAGTGAGCGGCAGTTGAGCGCATTGTTATGTGCCTACTCGATGGTTGTGGTGGATTTGCCATTGGGCAATTGCTTTATGTGTATGGTGTGCGGGTAGTTATTGCCCACAGAGCGATAAATTTCAACCACGTCAAAGAGGGTTATCAGATAAAGCCCTGTAGTCCTTTTGTGGTCTGAGCAAAAGAAAAAGCCTATTAGGTTTTTGCCATTTGGAAGAAAAGGCAGGAAATGATGGCTGTGAATAAATTGATTGCAGAGCGTTGATACTGATATTTCAGTGATTTTTGATTTGCTCAGATCGTACTCTGAATCTTTGAAGTGCGTTGCGAGAGAGACGGGGTTTCCGCGATAAGGATACTCGTGGATTGAGTATTTTTTGCGGGATACATTATCGGAAACTTTCTTTGATTCTATTAGCTTTCTGATTGAGTAGAATCCGATAAATATTTCTTTCTCTAGGGTGTAAAGATTTTTTTCGCCCCAGCGTGTTTGGATAAGCCTACGCTCAAGCCTGCTTGCAAGCTTGAGAAGATCGTCTTTCCAATAGCTGGATTCGTGGATCATGCGGCCCTTAGAAGCACATAACGTTTGGTTAAGGGGCGGGCTTTAGCCCGTCCCAGTGAGCGAAGCGAACGGTTTGAACCTTTTGTTAGGTGCTCTGCGGACGTGAGCGGACACCGGAAAGTAAAATTACACAGAAACAAATAAAGTAGCATAAACTTATGATGAGTAGCGGAAAGATGAAAGAGGGAACTGCCTCTAAGCCAGACATCATCCGTTTTGTTATGTCGAATGCGACTTTCAGAAATAACCAAGCAGGTAAGAGCAATAATACTGCGCTAACCCAACAGCAGGTTTTCAGTGCTCTTGGATGGCGAGAAGAAAGTATGGCTGGCCCCCAAAGTGGTGCTGCCAGTAGAAGTGAAACTAAAAACCACTGAATGTAAGACTGTGCTGAGTTCGGCTCTGAACCTAGAGTCACCCATATTCCGCCGCCGAAATATGTAACCATGCCAATAAAAGTTACAGCGCAGATTAGTAAAATTGCACGAGATATTGGGGGCATATTTACACCTAACGTTTGGTTAAGGGGCGGGCTTTAGCCCGTCCCAGTGAGCGAAGCGAACGGTTTGAACCTATTGTTAGGTGCTTTGTAAGCGAGAGCGCAATTTTGGAACCAAGAGGGTAATAAAAGAAATAAAACAGCAAAAATTAACTGCAAGTAGTGGCATTAAAAATAAAGGGAATGTTTCTACTCCGGATAATTTCCTGCTTGTTATATCAATCACGCCCTTCACAAAGTGCCATGAAGGGTAGAGTAAGAGAACTATGCTGATCCAGCTGCAGATTTTTAAGCCTGTGGGGTAGCGGGATGGAAATACGGCGGGAGCCCAAAGCGGTAAGGCTAATACGATGCCCACTGTAAGCCAGAACACCGGTTTTGATATTGAATATTGCTCTGGCTCAAGCATTAACTCAAGCCCATTACCAAAGTATGTAATTATGCCAACTACAATGACTGTGCAGATGAGAAGTGTTGCACGGCTTGGTGAGCGCATGTTTGCACCTAACGATTAAGCTAACAGGCGAGCAAAAGCGCAGCTTTTGCGAGTCCAGCGAACGAAGTGAGCGGTGTTGAGCGTATTGTTATAAGGCATTACGGGGTCTCTATTAGCGGTTCTCTGTAAATGATCATTGCTTTGAGAAGGGCTAGACTGATGAATACAAGAAAGACGAAAAATACACTGCCCGTGATCAGGAATAAGACCAATGCCACTAAGAAGAATACTAGTTCTGAAAATATTGGGGCGGCGGGAAACCCTCCAAACAAATTCTCTCGTCTCTCGAACCCGACGACTGCATGACATTCGACACATGAAACGCAGTTGAGTCTAGTCAGCGCATAGAGGTACAACTTTCCCTCTGAAATCCCTGCACATCTACAGCGGGGGCACGTTCTCATTGACTTGCCTTATAACGATTAAGCTAAGGGGCCGGCTTCGCCGGTCCCAGCGAACGAAGTGAGCGCTTTGAGCGCATTGTTGGGCTGACGCTAACTTTGCGCCTTGGTCAGGAAAGGATTTTCATCTTTGCCTGATTGAACTCATTATCGCTCAATACGCCATCTTCTTTAAGCTTCTGTAGTGCAGTCAGCTGCTCAGCGATACCTGTGTTGCTTGTGCTGGATTTTTGATTTCTGGTGCTGGCATAAACTTGCGATAGATAAATTCGTGCGTCATTTGGTTCTATTTCGGAAGTGAATAAGATGATTTCGCTTTCACGTGTCGCAATACGAATAAATGTTCTGACACTGCTGCGTGTCGTCAGTATGTTTACTATTGTGGCGGCGGCAATTCCTTTTATAGCTCCTTCTACGCCAAAGCCTCCTCCAATTATTCCCGCATTTGATGTTTCTTTTCCGGGGCCTGAAATTTCAATATCTATGACATCACAAATTGCAAGCCTACTTGTGGTCATGTTGGAAAGGTTTGCCAGAATTATATCCATGCCGCTCAGGGAGAGGAGAAAGGTGTTTCCTTTTTCTTTATCCCAGCCGTGCCCGCCAAGAACTTCCATTGTCAGTGGTTTAGATGTTGACTGTTTTGAGATTTTCTCAATAAATTGTCTTTTGTTTGAAGATTCTTCTATTTTTTTATCCAGCTTGACAAGTTGGTTGTTGATGGCCTCTTTGGTTATGGTGATGGCTTTCTTGTCGATTTTATTGCTTATTAAGAGTAGCCGGCTTCTTTTTAGTGCCCAGAACGATATTAAACAAACAAGTGCTATTGATCCGCTCAGCCAGAAAATATCTGCGCCTGATGCTCCGTCTTTGAACATGAAGTAAGATATGGTCAAAAGCAGAGCTGGAAAAGCTATCAATGTAAATAGGATTAAGGCTCTAATAAGTTTAAGTATCAATCTCATGGTGGGTCCTTGTTGCGTTCTCTGAAGTGTTGCGAGCGTTTGCCCAACTATTAATTAGGCGACATCGCTGTCGCGTTTCCACGCGACAGCTGTCGCATAACCTTCCTTGTCGTCCTGTAAGTCCTTGTCCGCCTTGAAGGTGGTCGCGGTAAACGCGACAGCACTCGGGGAGAAACGCGACAGGGATAACGGCAAGCTTGTCGCCTCTGGCGCAATGCCAGCAGGCTTGGGTCAGAAGCTAGTGCATGACTGCCGGTTCTGTCCATGCGCAAAGCCAAAGGGCTTTCACCGACGTCGCATCCCGAGGCTGCGACGCCACCGGTGCGTCTTGGGGAAACTCTGAAATAGTCGTCATTCCCGCGCAGGTGGGACAGCAGCTTTATCGCTGAACAGCGCTTGCGCTGGCCCGAAGGGGAATAATCCAGAACCTGCGTAGTGCCTGGGCTCCCGCCTTCGCGGGAGTGACGGTAAATGGCTTCTTCAGAATTTCCTTAGCCTTCCTGCGCCCGGTAGGCCCCCGGCGTCAGCCCGGTCCATTTCTTGAACGCCCGATGGAAGGCCGAGGGTTCGGAGAAGCCGAGCTGTTCGGCGATGTCCTGGATGGCCAGCTCGTCGCGGCCCAGGTGGTAGATGGCGAGGTCGCGGCGCAGGTGGTCCTTGAGTTCCTGGAAGCTGGTGCCTTCCTCGCGCAGGTGGCGGCGCAGGGTCTGCGGGCTGATATGCAGCTGCTGGGCGACCCGTTCCAGGTCCGGCCACTGCTGGCAGTCGCGGCCGAGCAGGCGGCGGATCTGGCTGGTCAGGCTGTCGCCGCCGTCGGGACGGGCGAGCAGGTCGGCGGGGGAGTGTTCGAGGAACTGCTTGAGCGTGCGTTCGTCCTGCAGCAGCGGCATGGCCAGGTAACGGGCGTGGAACAGCAGGCTGGTGGTGCCTGCGCAGAAGCGCCGGGTGCAGGGAAACAGCAGTTCGTACTCGGCGGCATGTTCCGGCTCGGGGTAGGCGAAGCTGGCTTCCTCCAGACGGATGCGCTGGCCGATCAGCCAGCTGCCGAGGCGGTGCCAGATCACCAGCAGGCTTTCCACCAGGAAGTGATCCGGGTCCCACAGGCTGCTGTCGTCCACGCTCAGCCGCGCCCAGTCGCCTTCGCGCTGCAGGCGAATGCTCGGCGCATCGGGGAACAGGCCGTAGAACAGCGCGCCGCGGCTCAGCGCTTTCTCCAGCGTGCGGCAGTGGATGATGGCGTGGCCCATCATGGCGAAGGTGCCGCGTTTACTCGGCTGGCGGCCGAAGCCCAGGTACTCGTCGTCCAGCGCTTCCCACAGCAGCTGTATCAGGCGGGCGAAGTGTTCCGGGGCGATACGCGCGCGTGGCTCCTCGAGAACCGCCGGCTGGATGCCGGCCTGGCGCAGGATCGGCTCGCAGGCCAGGCCCCGACGCTGGGCGCCGCGCAGGGCGGCGCGGACGAAGTGGCTGGCGATGGTGCGTTCGCGCATGGGCGCTGGCTCCTGGCGGGGTGGCGCGATGGTAGAGCGGGGCAGGTCGACGGGACAAGCCAACTGCCGATGGGGACGCTGTAAGGGGCTGCGCAACGCCGGCAATCGGCTGCTGCGCGGCGCGGCCTCGGAGCGCCGCCAGCGGGCTTTTCGAGGCCGCGCTAAGCCGGCGCGCTGGCCGCCCAGCGCTGCGGTTGCCAGTCGCGGATCAGTGCCTGCAGTTGCTCGGCGGGCAACGGGCGGGCGTAGAGGTAACCCTGCGCCTGCTGGCAGTCGAGCCGGCGCAGGGTGTCGGCGATGGCCGTTTCCTCCACACCTTCGGCGATGGTCGCCAGGCCCAGCGAACGGGCCATCTGCACGATGGCGGTGACGATGGCGCGGCTGTCGGGGCTGTGCGGCAGGTCGCGGACGAAGGACTGGTCGATCTTCAGCTTGTCCACCGCCAGCGTGCGCAGGTAGGCCAGGCTGGAATAGCCGGTGCCGAAGTCGTCGATCGACAGGCGCACGCCCATGGCCTTGAGGCGCCTGAGGCTGTCGAGTACCTGGTCGGTGCGGTCCACCAGGCTGGTCTCGGTGATCTCCAGTTCGAGCATCTGCGCCGGCAGGCCGGAGGCGGCCAGGGCCTGCAGCACGTGCTTTTCGACGTCGCCCTGCTGCAGCTGCACGGCCGAGATGTTCACCGCCACCTGCGGCACCTCCAGGCCCTGGCGACGCCAGGCCGCGGCCTGTCGGCAGGCCTGCTGCAGCACCCACTCGCCGATCGGCACGATCAGCCGGCTTTCCTCGGCGAGGGGGATGAACTGCGCCGGCGACACCAGGCCGCGCTGCGGGTGCTGCCAGCGCAGCAGCGCCTCGACACCGAGCAGGCGGCCGCTGTCGAGGTCGATCTGCGGCTGGTAGTGCAGCAGCAGTTGCCGGCGCTCCAGGGCCTGGCGCAGGTCGTTGATCAGCGTCAGGTGCTCGAGCGCCTCGCTGTTCATGGCGCTGTCGAAGTAGCGCCAGGTCTGCCGGCCCTCCTTCTTGGCCTGGTACATGGCGGTTTCCGCGTTGCGCAGCAGGTGCTCGAAGTCCTCGCCATCGTGCGGCGCCAGCGCCACGCCGAGGGAGGCCGAGGTGCGCAGGCTGTGGCCGGGCAGCATGAACGGCTGCTGCAGGCCGTGCAGGATGCGTTCGGCCTGCAGGCCTGCGCTCTCCGCGCTCTCGACCTCGGGCAGCAGTACGATGAACTCGTCGCCGCCGGCGCGGCCCAGGGTGTCGCCGTGGCCGAGCAGGCCCTGCAGGCGTTCGGCCACGGCGCAGAGCAGGGCGTTGCCATGGGAGTGGCCCAGCGAGTCGTTGAGCGTCTTGAAGCCGTCGAGGTCCAGCAGCAGCAGGGCGACGTGGCCGTGGTTGCGCGGGCCGGCAGCCAGGGCCTGGTCGGTGCGGTCGCGCAGCAGTTCGCGGTTGGGCAGGCCGGTGAGGCTGTCGTAGAAGGCCAGGGTCTGCACCTGCTGTTCGGCCGCACGGCGCTCGGCGATCTCCTGGCTCAGGCGCTGGTAGGGATGCTGCACGCTGGAGACGAACACCACCCGATACACCATCAGGTAGGCCAGCACCTTGTACAGGTGGCCGAGCAGTTGATAGATGTCGTGCACGTTGCGATAGGCGGTGAAGCACAGCTCGGCGAGGATCGAAATGGCCACTGCCAGCAGCAGGCCCTGGGCGTCGAACGGCCCGCGACGCTGGCGCAGATAGAACGCCAGCGCGGCGCCGACGAGCAGGGCGATCACCAGCCATTCGGCGGCGATCTTCACCCGCGTCAGGCCCTGGCCCTCGATAAAGGTGTGCGGGAACAGCGCCGGTTGCCACAGGCGCAGATAGACGATCAGTGCCACCAGCGCCAGGCTGGCGCTCAGCAGCCCGTAACGGCTGGCGGCGTGGCGCAGCGGGCGCCAGGGCCGCATGGCGACGCCGAGCAGGCATAGCGCGGCGAGCAGGCGCGCGGCCAGCCAGAAGTCGATGGCCTTCTCCGCACCGGACGGGGTAATGAAATCCGGCATGCCGTGGTAAGACAGCAGGTGCGCGGTATCCAGCAGGCCCACGGCGAGAAAACCGCAGGCCAGCAGGGTGAGGTTGCCGGCCTGCCCGTCGCGGTAGCTGTGCCAGGTGACGCTGAACACCAGGCCGGCGACCACCACCGCCAGCAGCTCGCAGGTGGTGTGCAGCCAGGTGGGGAACCAGTGTTCGCCCTGCTTGAGCCAGCCGCCCTCCGGTAGCAGCCAGACCACCAGCAGCATCAGGGCCAGCGCCGCCAGGAGCAGACGGGCGGGACCGTTCAGGGGCGCGGCGGGCGGCTGGGGGCGGTCGGGCATGCGGACTCCGTTTCCTGACGACGGGTGGCTGTGGCCGGGCAGCATAACAGCGCGGTGCCAGCATACGCTTGCTCGGGGTCAACGGCGCGGCGCGCTGGTCGATTGGGTCAATTGCAACGAGCGCATGGGTCATTGAGGGGCTGGGGGAGCGGCGCCTACCCTCGGCGGCACAACGATTGCGGAGGAACCGCCCCATGCAGCGCAACCATTTCGACACCGAGCACCAGCTGTTTCGCCACGCCTTCGCGGCTTTCCTGGACAAGGAAGTGGTGCCGCATCAGGAGGAGTGGGAAGCCGCCGGCGTGGTCGATCGCAGCGTGTGGGTCAAGGCGGGCGAGATGGGCTTCCTGCTGCCCTGGGCGGACGAGGAGTACGGCGGCGCCGGGCTCCAGGACTTTCGCTACGAGCAGATCATGTGCGAGGAACTGGCGCGGATCAACGAGCCGGGTTTCATGATCCCGCTGCACTCGGCGCTGTGCGGGCCCTATATCGCCGAGTACGGCAGCGCGCAGCAGAAGGCGCGCTGGCTGCCCGGGATCATCCGCGGCGAGACCATCCTCGCCGTGGCCATGACCGAGCCGTCCGCCGGCTCCGACCTGGCCGGCATGCGCACCACCGCGCTGGACAAGGGCGACCACTGGCTGCTCAACGGCTCCAAGGTGTTCATCTCCAATGGCTACCTGGCCGACCTGGTGATAGTCGCGGCCAAGACCGACCCGGCCAACAAGCACGCCATGGGCCTGTTCCTGGTCGAGCGGGGGATGCCGGGCTTCGAGCGCGGCAAGAAGCTGAAGAAGCTCGGCATGCACAGCCAGGACACCGCCGAGCTGTTCTTCAACGAGGTCCGGGTGCCCAAGGAGAACCTCCTGGGCGACGCCAAGGGCGGCTTCTTCTACCTGATGAACATGCTCGCCCAGGAACGCCTGAC
Source organism: Pseudomonas sp. SP16.1 (assembly GCF_052682975.1). Classification (NCBI taxonomy): domain Bacteria; kingdom Pseudomonadati; phylum Pseudomonadota; class Gammaproteobacteria; order Pseudomonadales; family Pseudomonadaceae; genus Pseudomonas; species Pseudomonas sp. SP16.1. The sequence goes on along the minus strand of NZ_JBQYFZ010000001.1, from coordinate 3,005,973 downwards.
CAACGCCTGCGGCGCGGTGGCCGGCGCCGAGGCGGCCTTGCAGGCCACCATCGACTACGTGAGGGAGCGGCAGGCCTTCGGCCGCCCGGTGGCGCACTTCCAGAACACCCGCTTCAAGCTGGCCGAGATGCGCACGCAGATCGACGTGGCGCAGGTGTTCACCGACCGCTGCGTGCTGGACCACAACCAGAAGAAACTCACCCCGGAAGTCGCCGCAGAGGCCAAACTGTTCACTACCGAGCTGCTCGGCAGGGTGGTCGACGAGGGCGTGCAGTTGCACGGGGGCTGGGGCTACATGTGGGAGTACCCGATCTGCAGGATGTATGCGAATGCGCGCATCCAGCGCATCTTCGCCGGCACCTCGGAGATCATGAAGGAGATCATCAGCCGCGGCATGAAGCTCTGAGAGCGGCTGCGATCGCCCGCCTGTCGGGCGACGCCAGCATCGTCCGCGAACGCTACTCCGCAGGGTGGGCGCAATCCGCCAGCGTCGAGCTGGCCGCTCGCATCCGTCCTGCGCCCAACAACCGATCGGGAGTCACCATGTCCGGCCCGCTGTCTTCGCTGAAAATCCTCGATTTCTCCACCCTGCTGCCCGGCCCCTTCGCCTCGCTGCTGCTGGCCGATATGGGCGCCGAGGTGCTGCGCGTGGAGTCGCCATCGCGCATGGACCTGGTGCGTGTGCTGCCGCCGCATGACGGCGGCACCTCGACCAGCCATGCCTACCTGAACCGCAACAAGCGCAGCATCGCCCTCGACCTCAAGCGCCCCGAGGCGGTGGAGGTGGTGAAGAAGCTGGTGGCCGAGTACGACATCCTGCTCGAGCAGTTCCGCCCCGGGGTGATGGACAAGCTGGGCCTCGGCTACGAGGCGCTCAAGGCGATCAACCCGCGGCTGATCTACGTGTCGATCACCGGCTACGGCCAGAGCGGCCCGTATAGGGATCGCGCCGGGCACGACATCAACTACCTGGCGCTGGCCGGCATCGCCAGCTACACCGGTCGTCGCGACAGCGGGCCGTTGCCGCTGGGGGTGCAGCTGGCGGATATCGCCGGCGGCTCGCTGCACGGGGTGATCGGCCTGCTCGCCGCCGTGGTGCAGCGCCAGGCCACCGGCCAGGGCCAGCAGGTGGATGTGAGCATGACCGACTGCGCCTTCAGCCTGCACGGCATGGCCGGCGCCGGCTACCTCGGCGCCGGAGTGGAGCCGGACATGGAGAACCAGGCGCTCAACGGCGGCAGCTTCTACGACTACTACCGCACCCGCGACGGCCGCTGGTTCTCGGTCGGCAGCCTGGAGCCGCAGTTCATGCAGCAGTTCTGTCAGGCCATTGGCCGGCCCGAACTGGCCGCGCGCGGCCTGTCGCCGAAGCCCGAGGAGCAGCGCGCGCTCAAGCGCGAGATCGAGATCGAGTTCGAGCGCCGCGACTTTGCCGACTGGCGCGAGCGCTTCGCCGCCCTGGATGCCTGCGTCGAGCTGATGCTGCCGCTGTCCGAAGCGGTGGAGCACCCGCAGATCAAGGCGCGCGCGCTGGTCACCGAGGTGCCGCGCGATGGGCTGCCGGCGCAGCGACAACTGGCCTGTCCGCTGAAGTTCTCGAGCGGCCTGCCGGCGCCGCGGCACGTCGGTGCGGCGGTCGGCGCGCATACCGAGCAGGTGCTCGCCGAGCTGGGTTATGACGCCGAGCAGATCGCCGCGCTCAGGGCGGTCAAGGCATTGGGTTGATCCCCGGTGCGCACGGCGCACCCTACGGAGCCCGTGGCTATGCTGAAGCGGGAGGGCCAACCCATGACTGCCACACTCGAAGCGATCCAGGCCGATATCACCACGCTGGACGTCGACGCCGTCGTCAACGCCGCCAACAGCTCGCTGCTCGGTGGCGGCGGGGTCGACGGCGCCATTCACCGTGCCGCCGGGCCGGGGCTGGTGGAGGCCTGTCGGCGCCTGGGCGGTTGCCCTACCGGCGAGGCGCGGCTGACGCCGGGCTTCGCGCTGCCGGCGCGTTATGTGATCCATGTGGTGGGGGCGGTCTGGCGCGGCGGCGACCAGGGCGAGGCGCAGCTGTTGGCCGGCTGCTACCGCAATGCGCTGCGCCTGGCCGCCGGGCATGACTTGCGCAGCATCGCCTTTCCGGCCATCAGCACCGGCATCTACGGCTATCCGCCGGAGCAGGCCGCCAACATCGCGGTGGCGACGGTACGCGAGGAGATCGCGCACCTTCCATCGATCGAACGCGTGCTGTTCTGCTGCTTTTCTCCCGCCGATCTCGCGCGCTATCGGGACCTGCTGCCGTAGGGTTCGCCGTGCGCACCAACTCTCAGCGATTCGGTGGCGATCGTGGGATATCGGGTGAAATGCGGTGCGCACGGGCTTGGCAGGCGTAGGGCGGGTGCAACCCGCCAATGGCGGTATGGCGTACAGCAGATGGCTCGCGACTATTCCACCCGCTGCTGACCGGTGAACTGCAGCGTCACCTTGCAGCGCCGGCAATAGTAGCGCCGGCCTTTGGCGACCAGGGCGTGGCGCTGGGCGGAGAAGGGGAATTCGCCCTCGGGGCAGCTGCAGCGGTAGATGAAGCGGCTCACCTTGCGTCGCTGCACTTCGTAGCTGTGGCAGCGATCGGCCGGCAGTTCGTAGACCCCACGCATGATCAGTTGCCATTCCTCGCCATGCGGCTGGATGCGCGGGCCGAACAACTGGTGGGCGATCAGGTGCGCGACTTCGTGGGCCACGGTCTGGCGCAGGAAATCCTCGCGGTTGTCGCGGTACAGCTGCGGATTGAAGCGCAGCTTGTTTTCCGTCAGATGGGCCACGCCGGCCTTCTGCCCGCGCAGCTTGAAGCTAATCTGCGGACGGGCGAAGCGTTGCTTGAAGAAGGCCTCGGCCAGTTGGTAGCAGGCCTCGACGCGGGCGTGGAGCTGTTCGGGCATGGGACGGCGCTGCGGGTTGCGGACGAGCGATTATGCCGCAAGCGCCGCCGTCGTGCAGGCGTCACTCGCGCCTCGGCTCCTGCGCACGTTGCTGCCCGGTGCCGTAGCTCTGGTCCTGCGGCACGCTGCGCTGGTAGTCCGGCTCAAGCCTGTAGGACCAGAACAGGATCATGCTGACCAGAATGGTGACCAGCACCAGTAGCGCCACGCCGACCATGGAGGAGGCATAGAGAAAGCTCTGCTGATGGTCGATGCGCATGAAGCGTGGCAGGCCGACATAGAGCAGGTAGCTGGAATGCGCGCAGGCGAGCAGCAGCACCAGGACGGCCAGCCAGCGCATGGGGTAGAGCGCCGCGATGCCCGCCAGGAAGAACGGGGTGCAGGTGTAGGCGATGAAACCGATGCACTGGTTGAAGGTCGGCCTGGCCTCGAAGGTGCGCGACATGTAGCGCAGGAAGTAACCCATGATGAACACGCCGATCAGGATCGTCAGGTACAGCAGCACGCTCAGTTGCAGCGCGCTGACCAGGTCCAGGCGCACCCGTTCCCGTTCCACCAGGCTCCAGCCGACCCAGTGGGTGCCTATGAACAGGCATACCGCGGGGAGCAGGTTGAACAGCAGCAGGTAGGGCAGGTAGTTGCAGCTGTTGCGCTCCTCGTCCCGGCGAATGGCCGTCCAGGCTCTGTCCGGGCGGGTGAGCAGGGTATAAAGGTTGGCATACATGGGGGCACCCCTCTGTCACCGACGCGGCCGTTGCGCCGCCTTCTCCTTTTTTGGAGCCGCCGGTTTTTCCAGTGGTTCAACCCAAATGCCGCCGGGGCCGCAACGAAAAGGCCGCCCGAAGGCGGCCTGAGCGTCACGTCGTCCAGCTTGTCAGTTGGTGTAGACCGGGCCGACCCCAAGCCCCCAGAGGATCACCGAACTGGCGATCATCGCCACCAGCACCACCAGACCCACCGCCAGCACCGAGCTGGAGAACATGAAACCCTCGTCCTCGGGGATGTTCATGAAGGTCGGGATGCCGACGTAGAGCAGATAGACCGTGTAACAGATGGCCACCGTGCCGACCACCATCGCCAGCCACAGGTGCGGGTAGAGCGCCGCCAGGCCGCCGATGAACAGCGGGGTGGCGGTGTAGGCTGCGAACACCACGCACTGGGTCAGGGTCGGGTTGGCGTCGTAGGTGCGCGCCATCCAGTGGATGAAGGCGCCCATCACCGCCACCCCGGCGAGCATCGCCAGGTAGGACATGATGGTCATGCTCAATGCGCTGCCCTCGGTCAGCATCACCGGTGCTCGGTCGCCTATCGACCAGCCCACCTGGGTGGTGCCGATAAAGGCCGAGATCGCCGGAATCGCGGCGAGGATCAGCACGTGGGTCAGGTACATGTGGCTGATGGTTTCTTCCTCGCCACGGATTTCTTGCCATTCTTGGTCGGGATGGGTGAAGAGCCCCCAAACGTGGTGGATCATGCCAGACACCTCCTCTTTTTATGTCGGTCGCCCCCCAGCGAGCGCCCGGCGCGCGTATGCAGCGCCACCGGGTGCCAGGCCGAACCTATGCGACCGTATGTCGCAGTATAGGCAGGAGCTGGAGGGCGCGTGGTGTCTGGCTTTAGAGCGAATTGCTCTCTGTGGGTCAGCTGTAATAGCGCTCTAGAATTTCCATGGCCTTGTTGATCGACTGCAGCCGCTCTGTGTTGCCGCCGCGATCCGGATGGTGCTGGCTGACCAGCTGGCGGTAGCGATGCTTGATGCGCGACAGGTCGAGCGGGCTGTCGTCGTCCAGTTCGAACAGCGCCAGCGCCGCCTGTTTCTCCTCGCCGCCCTGCATGCGGGTCCAGAAGCTGGCCAGCAGGCGCTCCACATCGCGCTCGTCGGTGTGCTTGAGGTTGTCCAGATCCAGGTAATAGTCGCGCAACCCGTCGCGCTCGCTGAGTGCCGCGCTGCCGGCCCGGTAGGGCTGCAGGCGGATGCACAGCGGGCTGATCTGCAGCAGGTGGCGGCGCTCCTGCCAGAGCCGTTCGCGCAGGCGGTAGAGGGCGTTGAACAGCAGGAAATGGGTGCGAAACAGCACCAGCCTGTCGGTCAGCGGCAGGTTGGGGATGTGCCCGCTGTGGCGCTGCTTGAGCTGCTGGATCAGCTGGTACTCGGCCAGGCCTTCGGGTGCGGCGAGCAGCAGTTCGAGCACCTGGTCGGCCAGGTCCAGGGCGGGGTCGAGGTCGTCATTCATCGGCCGAGCCTAGCATTTCGCCGCCGCTGGGGTAGGGCGAGCGGGTCATTATGCGTAAAATGTCGCGCTTTCGTTCCTACCCCCGGATTCCGACGCACCATGGGCACCCTCTCGGTCAACCAGAACAAACTGCAGAAGCGCATTCGCCGCCTGGCCGGCGAGGCCATCACCGACTTCAACATGATCGAGGATGGCGACAAGGTGATGGTCTGCCTGTCCGGCGGCAAGGACAGCTACACCATGCTCGACGTGCTGCTGTACCTGCAGAAGGTGGCGCCGATCAGGTTCGAGATCGTCGCGGTGAACATGGACCAGAAGCAGCCGGGCTTTCCCGAGCACGTGCTGCCGGCCTACCTGGAGTCCATCGGTGTTGCGTACCACATCATCGAGAAGGACACCTACTCGGTGGTCAAGGAGAAGATTCCCGAGGGCAAGACCACCTGCTCGCTGTGCTCGCGCCTGCGCCGCGGCACGCTGTACACCTACGCCGACGAGATCGGCGCGACCAAGATGGCGCTGGGGCACCACCGCGACGACATCCTCGAGACCTTCTTCCTCAACATGTTCTACGGCGGCACGCTCAAGGCCATGCCGCCCAAGCTGCTGTCCGACGATGGCCGCAACGTGGTGATCCGCCCGCTGGCCTACTGCGCCGAGGCCGATATCGAGGCCTACAGCCAGCTCAAGGAGTTCCCCATCATTCCCTGCAACCTGTGCGGCTCGCAGGAGAACCTGCAGCGTCAGGTGGTCAAGGAGATGCTGCAGGAGTGGGAGCGCAAGAGCCCGGGTCGGGTCGAGATCATGTTCCGCGCGCTGCAGAACGTGCACCCCTCGCAACTGGCCGACCGCAACCTGTTCGACTTCCAGAGTCTGAAGATCGACGACAGCGCCACGCCGCGCTTCGTCGATGTGATGAGCCTGTAAGGCATCGCGGCTAAAGCCCCTCCCAGCCGCAGCCCGGATGCAATCCGGGGCAGCGCCGTAGCACGTAGGGTGGATGTCGCTGTTTACATCCACCAGCACCATGCATGGTGGATCGATGAAGCGTGATCCACCCTACGCCAGGCGACTCGATCTGTCAGAGACGCTTTAGCCGCGACGCCCATTTCCAAGGCCCGCTTGCCAGGCCGCAAAGGCCTGGAGTAAGGTTCGGCCATCGTATCGGAGAACATCATGTCGTCCAGCCACAACCTCCTGTCCTCGCTCCACGCCGGTGCCGCTCGCGCCGCGCTGGCGCGTGCGCAGGTGGTGGTCGCTGCCGCGTATTACTTTGGGTATTGGTTTAGCCACAGGCGCGCCTGATACCCCACAGGCGCCCTAGCAAGCAGGGTCGCCACCAGAGACGTTTTCACAAACCCCCGGTCGGCAACCCGACCGGGGGTTTTGTTTTTTCCGGCCGAAAACGGCCACAGATCGAGGAAGCACAGATGAACCGTTATTACCGTAACTACCGCTACGACTGGCGATTTAGCAGCGTCACCACCGCCCTGACACCTTTGCAACGAACACTCAGCTAGCGCCGCTGCGGCATCGACCGCGCCGGCCAAGGAACCGCCAGATCATGAATGCATCCGTCTCCGCTCAACTCGCCTCCAGCGTCACCTCCATCGCCCGCCGCAGCGCCCAGCCGCTGCCCAGCCCCGCCGTATTGCGCCAGCGCCTGCCGTTGCCCAACGCCCTTGCCGACCGTATCGCCGCCGACCGCGCCGCCATCCGCGCCGTACTCGATGGCCGCGATTCGCGCCTGCTGGTGGTGGTCGGCCCCTGTTCCCTGCACGACCGCGAATCAGCCCTCGAGTACGCCGAGCGCCTGGCCGCACTGGCGCCGCAGGTCGAGGACCAACTGCTGCTGGTGATGCGCGCCTATGTGGAGAAGCCGCGCACCACCGTGGGCTGGAAGGGCCTGCTGTACGACCCGCGGCTGGACGGCAGCGGCGACATGGCCGAGGGCCTGCGCCTGTCGCGCCAGCTGATGCTGGACATCCTCGCCCGCGGCCTGCCGCTGGCGACCGAGCTGCTGCAGCCGCTGGCTGCCGGCTACTTCGACGACCTGCTCGGCTGGGCGGCGATCGGCGCGCGCACCAGCGAGTCGCAGGTGCACCGGGAGATGGTCAGCGGCCTGGATCTGCCGGTCGGCTTCAAGAACGGCACCGACGGCAGCGTCGGCATCGCCTGCGACGCCATGCGTTCAGCGGCGCATCCACACCAGCACTTCGGCATCGACGACCTCGGCCATCCGGCGCTGCTGCACACCGCCGGCAACCCGGACACCCACCTGGTGCTGCGCGGCGGCCACGGCGCGCCGAACCATGACGCCGCCAGCGTCGCGGCGGCGCGCGAGGCGCTGCAGCGCCAGGGCATCGCGGCGCGGATCATGGTCGACTGCAGCCACGCCAACAGCGGCAAGGACCCGCAGCGCCAGCCGGAAGTGCTGGCCAGTGTGATCGAGCAGCGCCTGGCCGGCGATACCAGCCTGCGCGGGGTGATGCTCGAAAGCCATCTGTTCGACGGCTGCCAGGCACTGACCGGCGAGCTGCGCTACGGCGTGTCGATCACCGACGGCTGCCTGGGCTGGGGCGGTACCGAAAGCGCCCTGCGCCAGGCCGCCGAGCGGTTGCGCGGCGCGCGCTTGTAGGAGCCGCGCCTCGCGGCGAATGGTGGTTACCCCGTCGGTCTGGCTGGATGACTGCAGACGCTTCGCCCCGGGGCGGGGCTCCTACGGAATAGGTGTTCGACGGGCTTGCGAGGATGCGGCCTCTGCGTGCAGGCTTCGGCGTTCGATTTGTTGACGGTGTGATCCCATGCGCGATTACCAATGGCTGCACGAATACTGCCTCAACCGCTTCGGCTCGGCGCAAGCGCTGGAGGCCATGCTGCCGCAGCCGCGCGGCGACGCCGAGCTGCGTGCGCTGAGCGACGACCGCTACCTGTCCTTGATCAGCCTGCGCATCTTCCGCGCCGGCCTCAAGCACAGCCTGGTGGACGCCAAGTGGCCGGCATTCGAGGAGGTGTTCTTCGGCTTCGACCCGGAGAAGGTGGTGCTGATGGGCGGCGAGCGCCTGGAGAACCTGATTCAGGACGCGCGGCTGATCCGTCACCTGGGCAAGCTGAAAAGCGTGCCGCGCAATGCCCAGTTCATCCTCGACGTGCGTCGTGAAAAAGGCAGCTTCGGTACCTTGATCGCCGACTGGCCAGTGAGCGATATCGTCGGCCTGTGGAAGTACCTGGCCAAGCACGGCAGCCAGCTCGGCGGCATGTCGGCGCCGCGTCTGCTGCGCATGGTCGGCAAGGACACCTTCATTCCCACCAACGACATGGTCGCCGCGCTCAAGGCTCAGGGCATAGTCGACAAGACCCCGACCAGCCAGAAGGAGCTGGCCGCGGTGCAGGCCGCCTTCAACCAGTGGCACGCCGAGAGCGGCCGGCCGCTGTGTCAGCTGTCGGTGATGCTGGCGCATACGGTCAATCATTGAGGCACCTGCGGGAGGCGCTTTAGCGGCGACTACCTGTCGCGGCTAAAAACCCTCCCACGGAATGTGCGCTCAGAGCACACCGCCGTCCTTGCGCCTGGCCTCGCGAAACTCCCCCGGCGTCTGCCCGGTCCAGCCCTTGAAGCTGCGGTGGAACGAGCGTGCCTCGGTAAAGCCGAGGTAGCAGGCGATATCCTGGATCGCCAGGTCGCTGCGCAGCAGGTAGTGCTCGGCCAGCTCCTGGCGCAGTTCGTCGAGGATCTGCTGGTAGCTGGTGCCGGCCTGCTGCAGGTGACGCTGCAGGGTACGCACAGTCATGTCGAACTTCTCCGCCACCCGTTCCTTGCGCGGCAGGCCGTCTTTTAGCAGCAGGCGCAGGGCGTTCTTCACCCGTCGCGGCAGCGGCTCGTCCTCGTCCAGCCCGGCCATCAGCGCCAGGGCGTGTTCCTCCAGGGTGCGCAGCAGGTTGGCATCGGCCTGGCGCAGCGGCACGGCCAGGTAGTCCAGCGGCACCAGCAGGGCGTTGCAGGGTTGTTCGAACAATACCGGGCAGCCGAACAGGCTCTGGTACTCGCCGAGGTCGGTGCCGGCCGGCTGCGAATGTTCGAACCACACCTCGCGCGGTGAATGCTCGGAGTCGGCGATCCAGCGCGCGTACAGCAGCCAGGAGGCGAGCACGTTCTCCACCATGTGCCTGCGCACCTGCGGCGCCTGGTGGCGGCAGCTCCAGATCAGCCGCACATGGTCGTCGGCCATTTCCAGGCGGCTGGTGCCCATGTCGCCGACCAGTTTCTCGTAGGGCACGATACGGCCCATGGCCTCGCCGAGGGTGGCGCAGTTCATGGCGATATAGCCGAGCACGCTCCAGGAACCGGGCTGGACGAAACGCGCCGCGTGCAGGCCGAACAGCGGGTCGCCGGAGACCTCCAGCAGATGCGCCAGCAGGCGTTCGTGCACCTCGCTGGGGATGCGTTTGCCGTTGTCGGCCAGCTCCTGCGTGGCGATGCCGGCTGCGGCGAGTGCACGGTCGATATCCAGGCCGAGCCGTTCGGCCTGGCGCAGGTACTTGAGCAGGGCGGGAACCGAGGTGTAGCCGAGGTTTTCCATGGATTCTTCTTGTTCTGCTGTCTTGATTGGCGACAGGCGCTGGCCCGATCCGACAGTGACGGCCGGCGGCGGCTGGCTAGTATAGGCAGCCATAAGTGCCGATCGGAATGGGGGATGCGATGCGACGTTGGAACGGTTGGGGTGACGAGGCCACCGAGGTAGAGCTGCCGGCCCATGGCGAGGCCTTTCTCGCCGAGCTGATCGGCCCCGGCCAGCGCCTGGCCGACGCCAGCCTGCAGGAGGTGTTGGCCCGCGTGCCGGCCTCGCGCCTGGCCCCGCACCCGCTGGTCAGCCAGGATGCCGAGGTGCGCGTGCGCCATGCCCGCGGCCAGAGCCTGCCGGACTGGCTGGCGATGCGCTCCGGCGAGTTCGGCCAGTTTCCCGACGGCGTCGCCTGCCCGGAAAGCGCCGCGCAGATCCGCGAGCTGCTGGCCTGGGCGCAGCAGCACGACGTCACCCTGATCCCCTATGGCGGCGGCACCTCGGTGGCCGGGCATATCAACCCGCAGGCCGGTGGGCGGCCGGTGCTGACCCTGTCGCTGGAGCGCATGACGCGCCTGCTGGAGATCGACGAGGACAGCCTGATCGCCACCTTCGGCCCCGGCGCCAACGGCCCGCAGGTCGAGAGCCAGCTGCGCGCGCGCGGCTACACCCTGGGCCACTTCCCGCAGTCCTGGGAGCTGTCGACCCTGGGCGGCTGGGTGGCCAGCCGCTCCAGCGGTCAGCAGTCGCTGCGCTACGGGCGTATCGAGCAGCTGTTCGCCGGCGGCAAGCTGGAGACCTTCGCCGGCACTCTGGAGATTCCCACCTTCCCGGCCTCGGCGGCCGGCCCCGACCTGCGCGAGCTGGTGCTGGGCTCGGAAGGGCGCTTCGGGGTGATCTCCGAGGTGCGCGTGCGCATCAGCCGCCTGGCCGAACAGGAGCGCTTCTACGCGGTGTTCCTGCCCAGCTGGCAGCAGGCGCTGAGCGCCATCCGCAGTCTGGCCCAGGCACGCGTGCCGCTGTCCATGCTGCGCCTGTCCAACGCCATCGAAACCCGCACCCAGCTGGCCCTGGCCGGCCACCCGCGGCAGATCGCCTGGCTGGAAAAGTACCTGGCCCTGCGTGGCGCGCGTGACGGCAAGTGCATGCTGACCTTCGGCCTCACCGGTAACCGCCTGCAGAACGCCGCCTCGCTGAAGCAGGCGCGGCGCCTGCTGAAAGGCTTCGGCGGGGTGTTCACCGGCACCCTGCTGGGCAGGAAATGGGAACACAACCGCTTCCGCTTCCCCTATCTGCGCCACGGCCTGTGGGAGCGCGGCTACCTGGTGGACACCCTGGAGACCGCCACCGACTGGTCGAACGTCGACAAGCTGCTGAACCTGGTGGAAGCCAGCCTGCGCGACGAGCTGGCCGGCGACGGCGAGCGGGTGCACGTATTCACCCACCTGTCGCACGTCTACGGCGAGGGATCGAGCATCTACACCACATACGTATTCCGCCCCGGCGCCGACTACGCCGAGGCCATGGCGCGCTGGCAGCGCCTCAAGGCGGCGGCCAGCCGCACCATCGCCGCGAACCGCGGCACCATCAGCCATCAGCATGGCGTCGGCCGCGACCACGCGCCCTACCTGGCGGCGGAGAAGGGCGAGCTGGGCATGGCCACGCTGCGCAGCCTGGCCACGCATTTCGACCCGGAGCAGCGCCTGGCTCCCGGCGTGCTGCTGCAGGACTGAAGATGGAACCCTGGAACGCCACCTGGCGCGAACGCGCCCTGCCCGAGCTGGCCGCGCGTGACTGGGATCTGCTGGTGATCGGCGGCGGCATCTGCGGCGCCGGCATCCTGCGCGAAGCCGCGCGGCGCGGCTGGCGCTGCCTGTTGCTGGAGCAGCGCGATTTCGCCTGGGGCACCTCCAGCCGCTCGTCGAAGATGGTCCATGGCGGCCTGCGCTACGTCGCCAAGGGCCAGCTGGGGCTGACCCGCGACTCGGTGCGCGAACGCCAGCGCCTGCTCGGCGAGGCGCCGGGGCTGGTCGAGCCGCTGAGCTTCGTCATGCCGCACTACCGCGGCGGCTTCCCCGGGCCGAAGGTCTTCGGTGGCCTGCTCAGTCTGTACGACGCCCTGGCCGGCAAGCGCAACCATCTGTTCTACCCGCTGCAGCAACTGCGTTACCTGGCGCCGGGCATCCGCGAGGACGGCCTGCTCGGCGGCACGCGCTTCTTCGATGCGGTGACCGATGATGCGCGCCTGGTGCAGCGCGTGCTGGGCGAGGCGCGCGGCGAGGGCGGCGAGGCGCTCAACGGCATGCGCGTGGTCGAGTTGCTGCGCGAGGCGGGCAGGGTGGTCGGTGTGCTCGCCGAGGATGTCGAGACGGGCAACCGCTACCGCCTGCGCAGCCGCGCCGTGGCCCAGGCCACCGGTGCCTGGGCCGATCGCCTGCGCCAGCCGGGCAATGGCCGCATTCGTCCGCTGCGCGGCAGCCATCTGCTGCTGCCCGGCTGGCGCCTGCCGGTGGCGCATGCCTTCAGTTTTATGCACGTCGCGGATGGGAGACCGGTATTCGTCTTCCCCTGGGAGGGCGCGACGGTGATCGGCACCACCGATCTGGATCATGCCGGCGATCTGGACACCGAGGCCGCCATCAGCGCCGAGGAGGTCGACTACCTGCTGGCCGCCTGCGCCCAGCAGTTCCCGACCGCCCAGGTGACGCGCGGCGATGTGCTGTCGACCTGGGCCGGCGTGCGCCCGGTGGTGGGCGATGGCAGCGCCGGGCTCAAGCCCTCGGACGAGAAGCGCGAGCATGCGCTGTGGATCGAGCCGGGCAGCGCGACCCTGGCCGGCGGCAAGCTGACCACCTTTCGCCTGCTGGCGCTGGAGGTGCTGCGCGCCTGTGCGGGCTTCGTCGGCAAAGCGGTGGACGATCAGGGCGGCGCGGTCTTCGCTTCGAGTACGCCGACGCCGATGCCGGCATTGACTCCGGCGCAGCAGCGCCGTCTGGCCGGGCGCCATGGCCGCCAGCTGGGCGAGGTACTGCGCCTGATCGACGAGGTGGGCGGCGATTGCGTCGCGGGTACCGACACCCTGTGGGCCGAGCTGGCCTGGGCCGCCGAGGGCGAGCTGGTGCTGCACCTGGACGATCTGCTGCTGCGCCGCACCCGCCTGGGCCTGCTGCTGGCAGGCGGCGGTCGCGCCGAGCTGCCGCGCATCCGCGCGCTGTGCCAGCCGCGCCTGGGCTGGAGCGATGCGCGCTGGCAGCAGGAAGAGACGGATTACCTGGCGCTGTGGCGGCGCTGCTATAGCTTGCCGTAAGGTGCGCCGTGCGCACCAATGAACGAGCACGATAAGGACCGCACCTTGAGCGAACCAAGCTACCTGCTGAGCATCGACAACGGCACCCAGAGCGTGCGCGCGCTGCTGTTCGATACCCAGGGCAACCTGCTGGCCAAGGGCAAGGTGGAGCTCGACCCCTACTTTTCCAGCCAGCCCGGCTGGGCCGAGCAGAACCCGGAATACTACTGGGCCAGCCTCGGCGAGGCCTGCCGCCTGCTGTGGCAGCAGGTGGATATCGACCGCAGTCTGATCAAGGGCGTCGCCGTCACCACCCAGCGCGGCAGCATCATCCATGTCGATGAACAGGGCGCGCCGTTGCGCCCGGCGATGCTCTGGCTCGACCAGCGCCGCGCCGAGGTCCATGGGCGGATCAAGGGCCCCTGGGGCTGGCTGTTCAAGCTGGTGCGGGCCGAGGAGGCGGTGGATCACTTCCGCGCCCAGGCCGAGGTCAACTGGGTCGCCCAGCATCAGCCGGATGTCGCCGCGCGCACGCACAAGGTGCTGCTGCTATCCGGGTTTCTCACCCAGCGCCTGTGCGGCCGTTTCGTCGACTCCACCAGCAGCTGCGTGGCCTACCTGCCGTTCGACTACAAGCGCCTGCGCTGGGCCGCGCCGGGCGACTGGAAATGGCAGGCGCTGAAGGTGCGCCCCGAGCAGTTGCCCGAGCTGGTCAAGCCGGGCGAGCGCCTGGGCAGCATCACGGCCGCCGCCAGCCGCCATACCGGTATTCCCGAGGGCCTGCCGCTGATCGCCGCCGGCGCCGACAAGGCCTGCGAGGTGCTGGGTTCCGGCGCGCTGGAGGTCGGCACCGCGTGCCTGTCCTACGGCACCACGGCGACCATCAACACCATACGCAGTCGCTATCTGGAAACCATCGCGCTGATCCCGCCGTACCCGGCGGCGCTGCCGGATCACTTCAACACCGAGGTGATGATCTACCGCGGCTTCTGGATGGTCAGCTGGTTCAAGCGCGAATTCGGCCTGCGCGAGATGCAGCGTGCCGAGGCGCTGGGCGTGCCACCCGAGGCGCTGTTCGACGAGCTGGTCAACGCCGTGCCGCCGGGCTCCATGGGCCTGATGCTGCAGCCGTACTGGACGCCGGGTATCCGCGAGCCGGGGCTGGAGGCCAAGGGCTCGATCATCGGCTTTGGCGACGTGCATACCCGCGCCCACCTGTACCGGGCGATTCTGGAGGGATTGGCCTACGCCCTGCGCCAGGGTAAGGAGCGCATCGAGAAACGCTCGGGCACCCGTATCGAGCGCCTGCGTGTGTCCGGCGGCGGTTCGCAGAGCGATGCGGCGATGCAGCTGACCGCCGACATCTTCGGCCTGCCGGCCGAGCGCCCGCACCTGTACGAAACCAGCGGCCTGGGCGCGGCGATCAACTGCGCAGTGGGCCTGGGCCTGCATGTTGACTACCCGAGCGCCATCGCCGCGATGACCCGCGTCGGCCGGGTATTTCATCCCGACCCGGCGGCGCAGCGCATCTACCAGCAGCTGTACGGGCAGGTCTACCAGCGCATGTACCGCCAGCTCAAACCGCTGTACCAGCGCATCCGCAAGATCACCGGCTATCCGGCCTGAGGTTGTCGGAGATGTCGTAGGAGCCAGCTTGCTGGCGATGCCGTTAATCGATGATCGCCAGCAAGCTGGCTCCTACAAAAAGATCGCCCTCCGGAGCGGAGGGCGGTTGGTTCTGCTTCAGGCCACATCCACCAGCACGATCTCGCTGTCTTCCTGCGCCTCGATGCGGATCAGCGCCTCGTCGGCGATGGCCACGCCGTCGCGCGCCTGGGCGGCCACGCCGTTGACCCTGAAGGCGCCGGTCGCGCCCACCAGATAGGCCTTGCGCCCGGGTTGCAGAACATACTCGGCGCTCTGCCCGGCCTTGACCGTGGCCGCCACCAGACGCGCATCGGTACGAATGCGCAGGGCGTCGGCGTCTTCCTCGTAGCCGCTGGCCAGGGTGACGAAGGCACCGGCACGATCCCCCTTGGGGAAGGGTTTGGCACCCCAGGACGGCGGCAGGCCGGCCTGGGTCGGCTGGATCCAGATCTGGAAGATCCTGGTGGTCTCGTCCTCCAGGTTGTACTCGCTGTGGGCGATGCCGGTGCCGGCGCTCATCACCTGCACGTCGCCGGCCTCGGTACGGCCCTGGTTGCCCAGGTTGTCCTGATGAGTGATCGCGCCCTGGCGCACGTAGGTGATGATCTCCATGTCGCGGTGCGGATGCGGCGGGAAGCCCGAGTGCGGGGCGATCTCGTCGTCGTTCCACACCCGCAGGCGGCCCCAGTTCATCCGCGCGGGGTCGTGGTACTCGGCGAAGGAGAAGTGATGACGGGCATTGAGCCAGCCGTGATGGGCGCCACCGAGTTGGGCGAACGGACGTACTTCGATCATGGTCAATCCTCCAGTCATGCCGCGGGCTCAGTCCCGGGCAAGTCGATGGCGCTATAGTCTGTTTATATTTATCGATTTAAAAGCGCAATTATTTCGACATAACAATCTAATATTTAGATATCTTGTCCGGCGCAGAGCCATCAGGCTGGTATCTACGTCCATCGGAGGATGACGATCATGGGTAAGCGCAAGGCCTGGCTGATCCTGCACGGCAAGCAGGCGCTGAACGAGGAGGTGCGGGCAGCGGTGGCCGAACTGCGCGAGCGCGGTTGGCAGCTGGCGGTGCGCCTGACCTGGGAGTCGGGCGATGCCCGGCGCCTGGTGCAGGAGGGGCTGGCGGCGGCGTATCCGATCCTGATCAGCGGTGGCGGCGACGGCACGTTGCGCGATGTCGCCGAGGCCATGCTCGAGGCCCGGGCCGACGCCAGTCTGGCCATGTTGCCGCTGGGCACCGCCAACGATTTCGCCCGCGCCGCCGGCGTGCCGCTGGTCGCGGCCGAGGCGCTCGCGCTGCTCGAGGAGGCGCCGCGCCCGGTGGATCTGGGCCTGGCGGGCGGGCGCGTATTCGTCAATATGGCTACCGGCGGCTTCGGCTCCACCGTCACCGCGCATACCTCGGAGGAGCTGAAGAAGGTCTTCGGCGGCGCCGCCTACCTGCTCACCGGCCTCGGCCGTTTCGCCGAGTTGCGCTCGGCGTACGGTCGCTTCCGCGGGCCGGGTTTCGAGTGGGAGGGGGATTTTCTCGCCATGGGCATCGGCAACGGTCGCCAGGCCGGCGGCGGGCATGTGCTGTGCCCGGAGGCGCTGGCGGACGACGGGATGCTGGATCTGTGCATCGTGCCGGCGCCGCAGGACATTCCGGCGACGCTGGGCACCCTGCTGTCGGGCGGCATGCTCGGCCTGGAGACGGTGTCGATCCGCACCCGGCTGCCGCTGGTCGAACTGGAGGCCCCGGAGGGCCTGGCCTTGAACCTCGATGGCGAACCGACGCAGAGCAGTCGGCTGCGCTTCGAGACCCGTGCGGCGGCGTTGCGCATGCACCTGCCGGCCGATTCGCCCTTGCTTGGCGGCTGAGGGACGCTCAGGCATGATGGCGCCACGCCAACAGCGCTCCAGCGGCAGCGCGCGCGGCCGATAACCTGACGCCAGACTCGTCTTAACACTTCAGGAGCGCGCAATGGCCGGCATCCTCGATTCAGTAGATCAGCGCACCCAACTGGTTGGTGAGAACCGCCTGGAAATCCTCATGTTCCGCCTGGCCGGGCGCCAGCTGTTCGCGATCAACGTGTTCAAGGTGCAGGAGGTGCTGCAGCTGCCCAGGCTGACCCTGATGCCGCAGCGCCATCCATTCGTCTGCGGCGTGGTCACCCTGCGCGGCCAGACCCTGCCGGT
The DNA here is from genome assembly GCF_052682975.1 of Pseudomonas sp. SP16.1. Taxonomy (NCBI): domain Bacteria; kingdom Pseudomonadati; phylum Pseudomonadota; class Gammaproteobacteria; order Pseudomonadales; family Pseudomonadaceae; genus Pseudomonas; species Pseudomonas sp. SP16.1. The sequence goes on along the minus strand of NZ_JBQYFZ010000001.1, from coordinate 2,989,130 downwards.
GATCGACCTGTCGCAGGCCATCGGCATGCGCCCGCTGGTGCCGGACGAGCGCAGCACCATCATCGTCACCGAGTACAACCGCTCGGTGCAGGCCTTCCTGGTCGGTAGCGTCGACCGCATCCTCAACCTCAACTGGGAATCGATCCAGCCGCCGCCCGGGGGCGCCGGCCGCCAGCACTACCTGACCGCCATCACCAAGGTCGAGGAGCAGATCGTCGAAGTGATCGACGTGGAGAAGGTGCTGGCCGAGATCGTGCCGATGAGCACCAGGGTTTCCGCCGAAAAGCTCGCCGACCCGCTGCTGGAGAAGGCCCGTGGCCGCGAGGTGCTGCTGGTGGACGACTCCAGCGTGGCCCTCAGCCAGCTGCGCGATACCCTGTCGCAGCTGGGCGTGCGCATGCATATGGCCAGCGACGGCCTCAAGGCCCTCAATCTATTGAAGAAATGGGCCGACAGCGGCGAGGTGATGACCGACAAGCTGCTGATGATCTTCACCGACGCGGAAATGCCGGAAATGGACGGCTACCGCCTGACCAGCGAGATCCGCAACGATCCTCGCCTGAAGGATCTTTACGTGGTGCTGCACACCTCGCTGTCGGGCAGTTTCAACGAGGCCATGGTGAAGAAGGTCGGTTGCGACAACTTCCTCTCCAAGTTCCAGCCGGACAAGCTGGTCGACGTGATTCGCCAGCGTCTGGAGCTGGACGAGCCGCGCTGATCCTGCCCCGCTTCCTGGAATAGTGCGGCAGCGGCGCTTGTGAGCCGCGCCGCCAGCTCGTATAAGGGCGTTTTGCCGACAGGAAGCCGACCCATGCTGAGTCTCTCGGAGCTGTACCGTTATCCGCTCAAGTCCGGCCGAGGCGAGGCGCTGCAGCGCAGCGCGGTCGACGGCCTGGGCCTGCATGGCGACCGCCGCTGGATGGTGGTCGAAGCCGAGAGTGGCCGCTTCATCACCCAGCGCCTTCTGCCGCAGATGAGCCAGCTCGGCGCCCTGTACGACGCGCGCGGCGGCCTGACCCTGAGCGCGCCGGGCCGTGCGGAGCTGAGTGTGGCGCTGCCCGAACCCGAGGAGAATCTGCGTGGGGTCACGGTGTGGCGCGACAACCTGCGCGTGCCGGATGCCGGCGACGAGGCGGCGGCCTGGCTCAGCGAGCTGCTGGGGCGTGCCTGTCGCCTGGTGCAGGTGCCGCAGGAGCGGGCGCGGCAGGTCGACACCGCCTACGCCCAGCCGGGCGACCGGGTGGCTTTCGCCGACGGTTTTCCGCTGCTGTTGATCGGCCAGGCGTCGCTGGACGACCTGGCGGCGCGGGTCGGTCGGCCGCTCGCCATGCTGCGTTTTCGCCCCAACCTGGTGGTCGCCGGCAGCGCGGCCTACGCCGAGGACGGCTGGAAACGCATCCGCATCGGCGAGCTGGAATTCGAGGTGGCCAAGGGCTGCTCGCGCTGCATTCTCACCACGGTGGACCCGCAGACCGGCGAGCGCAGCGCCGACCGCGAACCCCTGGCCACGCTCAAGACCTACCGCGAGCGCGAGGGGCAGGTGTATTTCGGCCAGAACCTGCTGCCGCGCGGCGTCGGCGAGCTGCAGCTCGGGATGCCGGTCGAGGTGCTGGAGTAGCGTCGCACCAAGCCCTCGGCCAGCTGCGCAGGGCGCAGCCTGCCGAGGGACCGCCTTTCACTGATCGTCGAAATAGCGCTCGTGCCAGGCCACCAGCGGGTGCGGCGCGCCCAGTTTCTGGCCGTAGATCACCGAGTAGGACAGCACGTTCTGCACGTACTGGCGGGTCTCGTCGAACGGGATGTTCTCCACCCAAACGTCGTAGCTCAGGTGATCGGCGCCGCGCAGCCACTGGCGCACGCGGCCGGGACCGGCGTTGTAGGCGGCCGAGGCGAGGATGCGGTTGCCGTTGAACTGGCCGTAGACCTGGCTCAGGTAGGCCGCACCCAGCTGAATGTTGACGTCCGGGTTGAGCGCCTGCTGCGGCGAGGCCAGGCGAATGCCGAACTTGCGCGCGGTTTCCTTGGCGGTGGCCGGCATCAGCTGCATCAGACCCATGGCGCCGACGTGCGAGCGGGCATCGGCCATGAACGCGCTTTCCTGGCGGGTGATGGCGAACACCCAGCTCGAATGCAGCTCGCGGCGCTTGGCCTCGCGCACCAGCTGGTCGCGGTGGGCCATGGGGAAGCGCACGTCCAGATCGTCCCAGTACTGCGCCTGGCTGATGGTGCGAATGGCCGGGAAGTACCACTGCATCTCGTAGGCCAGGCGCGCCTGGGCGACCAGCTCGTCGCGGCTGAACAGGCGGCTGACGTGGTACCACTCGCGACGGCCATCGACGATCTGGCCGCGATGGTGGAACTCCAGGGCGCGGCGAATGCCGGCCGTGCTGCGCACCTTCTGCACCACCCTGGGATCGAGCGCCAGCGGCTGGTTGTTGAGCTGATAGGGAGCCTTGACCTGGTCCGCGGCCATGAAGCCGTAGAAGTCGCGCTCCTTGGCCAGGGCCTGGTAGAGGGCCACCGGTTGTTGGCTATTGGGCTGCGCCAGTTGCAGGCTGCGTGCGTTCCAGTAGCGCCAGCGATTGCTGCTGGCCAGGTCGGCCGGCATGCGCTGGGTCAACTGATGGGCCTCGTCCCAGCGGCCATGGCGCAGCAGCAGGCGCGCGCGCCACTCGCTGACGGTGTTATCGCGCAGTTCGGGGTCGTACTTGGCCATCACCTGCAGGCCGCGCATGTCGAAGCGCTTGGCCAGGGTCAGGCCGATCTGCCGGGCGATGGCCACCTGTTCGTCCCGGGAGAACTCCATGCGCCGGGCATAGCCGTCCAGCAGGCTCAGGGCGTCCTCGGGACTCTGCCGGGCCAGGCGGCGCAGGCCGAGGCCGACCACATCGGCCATCGCCGCGTCGGTCGCGGCGAAACGCTCGGGCTGTTTGAGCAGATGCGGTTTCTGCGCCACCTCGACCATCAGCCTGGCGCGTGCGCCGAGGGTAGGCATGCTCTTGCTCAGGTGATTGGCCAGGCCGTAGCTGCCGGCCTCCACCGCCAGCTTGGCGCGCTGCCAGCGGCGTTGTTCGGTGAGCTGGCCATCGGCGGCCCAGCGCGCGAACAGCGGGTCGCAGGCATTGGGCTGCGACTTGCCCACCAGCCAGAGCTTCTCCGCCGTGGCGTTGCCTTCGGCGCTCAGGCCGTGGCTCAGCTGGTACTGGCCATAGAGGCAGTCCAGCTCGGTGAAGTTGAGCGCCGGATCGTAGTGGGCGAGGAACGGCTGCCAGTCGCCGCGCTCGGCCAGCCAGCGCAGCCAGCGCAGCTTCATCCAGCTGGCCTGCGGCAGGTCGCCATGCTCGGCGAGGAATTTCTCGATCTCGGCGTTGCTCGCCGATTTCAACCGGTTGGTCAGCTCGTCGTAGGCCAGGTAGGGCGTCAGTGGATAGTCGCGCAGGGCGGCCGCGTAGCGCTGGTACGGGCCGCTGTCGCCCTTGGCCAGGGCACGCTTGGCCTCGTCGTAGTACTGGCGCTGTTGCGCCAGATTGGCGGCTTGCGCATCGGCCAGGCAGAGGGTGGTGAGAATCAGGCAGGAAACGACGGAAACAAGGCGACTGCGCATGGCACTTCCAGAAACGAGCAGGTGAAGGGGCAACGGCTTCCATCCCGTTGCATGGGTTTAGCTTAGCTGTTCGCCGGGGCGCGGTGAATGCCGACGCGCCCGGCGGACACATGTGGCAAAGAACGCCCGGAGCCTTTCATGGGCGTCGCCAGCAACCGGCTCTCGGCCAGGTCGCCGGCTCGTCGAAACGGCCACAGCGCCCCGGCAACTCGGGTAGAATGCGCCGCCTGTTTCCGGAGATGCCCATGACCCTGCTCAAGTTCGCCGACGTATCCCTCGCCTATGGCGCCACGCCCCTGCTCGACGGGGTGTCCTGGCAGATCGCGCGGGGCGAGCGGGTGTGCATCATCGGGCGCAACGGCACCGGCAAGTCGAGCATGCTGCGCCTGGTCAAGGGCGACCAAATGCCCGACGACGGCGAGATCTGGCGTGCCCCGGGGCTGAAGATCGGCGAGTTGCCGCAGGAGTTGCCGCGCGCCGACGAGCGCACGGTATTCGACGTGGTGGCCGAGGGCCTGGCCGGCGTCGGCGAGCTGCTGGCGCGCTATCACCATCTGGCGCAGAACATCCACGGCGATGACGATCTCGAGCAACTGATGCACGTGCAGCAGGAGCTGGAAGCCAAGGATGGCTGGCGCCTGCAGCAACTGGTCGATAGCACCCTGAGCCGCCTGCAACTGCCGGCCGACAAGACCCTCGCCGAGCTCTCCGGTGGCTGGCGCCGCCGCGTGCTGCTGGCCCAGGCGCTGGTTTCCGAGCCGGATCTGCTGCTGCTCGACGAGCCGACCAACCACCTGGACATCGGCGCCATCGCCTGGCTGGAAGAGGCGCTGAAGGATTTCGGCGGCGCGGTGCTGTTCATCACCCACGACCGTTCCTTCCTGCAGAACCTGGCCACGCGCATCCTCGAACTGGACCGTGGCGGGCTGATCGATTGGAACGGCGACTACGCCAGCTTTCTGGTACACAAGGAGCAGCAGCTGGCGGCAGAAGAGACCGCCAACGCGCTGTTCGACAAGCGCCTGGCCCAGGAGGAAGTGTGGATTCGCCAGGGCATCAAGGCCCGCCGCACCCGCAACGAGGGGCGCGTGCGGGCGCTCAAGGCGATGCGCGCCGAACGCGCCGAACGGCGCGAGCGCCAGGGCAAGGCAAGCATCGCCCTGGAAACCGCGGACAAGTCCGGCAAGCAGGTGATGGTGGCGGAGAACGTCAGTTTCGCCCATGCCGGCGGGCCGCTGCTGGTCAAGGACTTCTCCATGGTCCTGCAACGCGGCGACCGCATCGGCCTGCTCGGCGCCAACGGCACCGGCAAGACCACGCTGCTCAAGCTGCTGCTCGGCGATCTGCAGCCGACCGGCGGTAGCATCGAGATCGGCACCAAACTGGAAGTGGCGTATTTCGACCAATTGCGTCACCAGCTCGACCCGGAGAAGACGGTGATCGACAACGTCGCCGAGGGGCGCGACTTCATCAGCATCGACGGCCAGAGTCGCCACGTACTGAGCTACCTGGGCGATTTCCTGTTCAGCCCGCAGCGGGCGCGCACGCCAGTCAAGGCGCTGTCCGGCGGCGAACGGGCACGACTGTTGCTCGCCAAGCTGTTCAGCAAGCCGGCCAACCTGCTGGTGCTCGACGAACCGACCAACGATCTGGACGTGGAAACCCTGGAGCTGCTCGAGGAAGTGCTGCTGAATTTCCCCGGCACGGTGCTGATGGTTAGCCACGACCGGGCCTTCCTCGACAACGTGGTCACCAGCACCCTGGTGTTCGAGGGCGAGGGCAAGGTGCGCGAGTACGTCGGCGGTTACCAGGATTGGCTGCGCCAGGGCGGTTCGCCGCGCCTGCTCGGCGTCGGTGAGACCAAGTCGGGCAAGGCCGAGCTGGCCAGCGCGGTGGTCGAAGCGCCGGCGCCGGTCGCGCCAGTGCAGGAGAGCGCCGAACCGGCGAAAAAGAAACTGAGCTACAAGTTACAGCGTGAGTTGGAGGCGATTCCCGGGCAGATCGATGCCCTGGAGGCGCAGATGGCCGCTCTGCAGGAGCAGATCGCCGAACCGGGCTTCTACCAGCAGCCCGTACAGACCACCACGGAGGTATTGGCGCGCCTCGACAGTCTCCAGCAGGAGCTGGATGGACTGTTGGAGCGTTGGGCAGAACTGGAAGCCTGAGCGAGAAGGCGGAGAAGCGCATGGCCATCGAGTATCGGATTACGCTCGACGACAATCATCAGTTCAGCTACAGGATCGAGCTGAGCCGTGAATATGATCCCGAGCAGGCGCAGCAGGCCCCGGCCTGGACGCGGCTGGGGCATCAACAGTGCAGCAATTGCCCGCTCGCTCGCGAGCAGTTCCGCCATTGCCCGGCGGCAGTCGATCTGCACCGGGTGATCGAGGATTTCCGCGGCCTGCCGGCATTCAAGAAGGTCAGCGTCTGGGTGCGCACGCCGGAACGCGAGTACACCAAGCAGGTCGGCCTGGAAGAGGGGTTGCGGGCCCTGCTGGGGGTGATCATGGCCACCAGCGCCTGCCCGGTACTGGGCAGGCTGCGGCCGATGGCGCACAACCACCTGCCGTTTGCCAGCAATCAGGAGTTCATCCTGCGTGCGGTATCGCTGTACCTGTCGCGGCAGTACTTCAATATGCGCGAGGGGCGCCTGGCCGACTGGGAACTCAAGGGCCTGGTGCGTCTGTTCCAGCAGCTCAAACTGGTCAACCAGGCGTTCTGGCAGCGCATCCACGACACCTGCGAGGGCGACTCCAACCTCAAGGCCTTTCTCACCTTCTTCTCGATGTCCTCGAGCATGACGGTGTCGCTGGAGACCCAGTTGCAGAAGATTCGCCCGCTGGTGATGAGCGCGGGCGAATCGTTCGACTGAGGCATCGGCGATCTCTGCCGGGGGGGCGCCGTGCGCACCTGCTGGAGGTGCGCGCGGTGTGCCGGGCCTCAGGCGCCTTTTTCCGCCTTCTTCAGGCGAACCGCGAGTACGTCGCAGGGCGCGCCGTGCAGCACGTCGTTGGCGGTGGAGCCGAGCAGCAGCGCCAGGCCGTGACGGCCGTGGCTGCCGACCACGATCAGGTCGCAACCCTGCTCTTCGGCCAGGCGATGGATTTCCTGACGCGGCTGGCCATAGGCCAGGTGGCGCTGATCGGCGGTGAGCTCCGGGTACTTGCCGGTGAAGCTGTCCAGACGTTCGCGTGCCTGTTCGAACTGCTGTTGCTGCAGCATCGACAGGTCCATCGGCACGTCGCCGCCGAAGGCCATGGCCATGGGTTCGACGATATGCACCAGAGACATCTTGGCGCCACTGGCCTTGGCCAGCTTCTGTGCACGAACGACGACGGGGTCGCACTCCTCGGTCAGGTCGACGGCGACCAGAATATGCTGGTAGGGCATGGTGAAGTCCTCGCTAAGGTAGGGATGGCTCTGCATCAAGTATGGCCCCTTTGCGCCGGCTGCGGGCGCTCGTCGAGCCGGCGCGGCACCGGCAAAGAAAGGCCCGGTGCAAGCACCGGGCCTGAATCGGGCCAGGCAGGCCGGAAACCATGGCGCCATCAATGCTGGCTGGCGGCGTACTGGGCGGATACGCCTTCCAGGCTCGCGATGATGCTGTCGGCGTACTTGTTGACCAGAAAGGGCACGGTGTTTTCGTTGTAGTTGAGCAGCGACTTCTCGATATAGCGCCATTTTGTAGTGATTGCGCGAAGATCTGAGGTGATCTCTGGGGTGTTTTGCCGTGCACGGTTGAGCTTGTCGAGTCCGCTGTTGAACTCTCCCGCCAGTTCGTCGATGGCTCGCTCGCCGCCGCCGCCGAAGAAGCTGCCGCCGACCGAGGCGCTACGCGACGCGTAGTCCAGGGCGATGCCCTGCATCAGCAGGCTCTGTTCGCGGCTGCGCTGAGTCATTGGCGGCACGCTATAGCCGCTTTCCTCCTGCATCTTGCGGTACAGCTCGGCACTGATGGCCATCAGGCGCTGGTTGTGGTCGGCCAGGTCGGCGACTGGCTGCAGGTCGGTGTAGCCCTGCTTGCGCATGGCTTCCAGCAGCATCTGCAGGCCGTCACGGTAGCTCTGCCATTCGCGCTGCAGCCCGGCGTACAGCGTCTTGGAGCCTTCGCCCGGCATTTGGTCGAGCTCATCCAGGCGGCTCTGCGCCTGCTGCAGCGACTCGCCGATCGTCCGCGCGTAGCGCTGGTCGCCTTCCATACCGTTGTACATATAGAAATCGCCCAGGCTTCTCTGCGTCGCCAGGCGCAGTTGATGCAGGCGCAACAGGTCATCGGCCGGCGCGGCGGCAAGCAGGGGGGAGGCGGCAATGCCGAGAAGCAAGGCGACCAGGACGCCCAGGGGAGAGGCAAGCGAGCGATGGCTCGACATGGATGACTCCGTGTGGCCCATCGAGGGGCTCGATTTGTTGTGCTGTCTAATCCCGCTGGCGCGATGCCAGCCGAAACTGGGACGACTGTACCCGGCGCATGATGATTTGGCTAGGCACTGCTGGCTGGACGCTATCGCCCCGGCAGGTGGCGAAATGATGCTGCATCCACGGTGCTTATTCGCTGCGCGGTGACACTGCGTCGAGCCCGGGTTGCGGAAGTCGCGAGGGAAACCGAACGAGAAGGCCAATTGACAAACGCAGGCATATCCCCGATGGTGTGCACACCCAAATCAAACGGGCGTATGAATTGAGCGTTTGCCTGGAAAGGCGCCTCCTTATGCAGCCCGATTATCGCGTCGGCGGGTGTGCCAGGCTGATTGGGGCTATTCTCGACGGCATCGTCGCGGGAGAGCCCGCCGGTCGGCTCCGATGTGTACTGTTCAGCTTCCATACCGTGGAGATCAGTTGATGATTTACGAAGGTAAAGCCATCACGGTTAAGGCTCTTGAGAGCGGCATCGTCGAATTGAACTTCGACCTCAAGGGTGAGTCCGTCAACAAATTCAACCGTCTTACCCTCAACGACCTGCGCGCCGCCGTCGACGCGATCAAGGCCGACGGTTCGATCAAGGGCGTGATTGTCACCAGTGGCAAGGACGTGTTCATCGTCGGTGCGGATATCACCGAATTCGTCGACAACTTCAAACTGCCCGACGCAGAGCTGGTGGCTGGCAACCTGGAAGCCAACAAGATCTTCAGCGATTTCGAAGACCTCGCCGTGCCCACCGTGGTCGCCATCAATGGCATCGCCCTGGGCGGCGGTTTCGAGATGTGCCTGGCCGGCGACTACCGGGTGATGAGCGAGACCGCCAAGATCGGCCTGCCGGAAGTCAAACTGGGCATCTACCCGGGCTTCGGCGGCACCGTGCGCCTGCCGCGCGTGATCGGTACCGACAATGCCGTCGAGTGGATCGCCTCTGGCAAGGAAAACCGCGCCGCCGACGCCCTCAAGGTAGGCGCCGTCGACGCCGTGGTCGCTCCCGCCAAGCTCAAGGAAGCCGCGCTGGACCTGGTCAAGCGCGCCATCTCCGGCGAGCTGGACTACAAGGCCAAGCGTCAGCCCAAGCTGGAAAAGCTCAAACTCAACGCCATCGAGCAGATGATGTGCTTCGAGACCGCCAAGGGCTTCGTTGCCGGCCAGGCCGGCCCGAACTACCCGGCCCCGGTCGAGGCGATCAAGACCATCCAGAAGGCCGCCAACTTCGGCCGTGACAAGGCGCTGGAAGTCGAGGCCGCCGGCTTCGTCAAGCTGGCCAAGACCTCGGTCGCCGAGAGCCTGATCGGCCTGTTCCTCAACGATCAGGAGCTGAAGAAGAAGGCCAAGCACCACGACGAAATCGCCCGCGACGTGAAACTGGCTGCCGTACTCGGCGCCGGCATCATGGGCGGCGGCATCGCCTACCAGTCGGCCTCCAAGGGCACCCCGATCCTGATGAAGGATATCCGCGAAGAGGGTATCCAGATGGGCCTGAGCGAGGCTTCCAAGCTGCTCGGCAAGCGCGTCGAGAAGGGTCGCATGACCCCGGCGAAGATGGCCGAGGCCCTCAACGCCATCCGTCCGACCATGTCCTACGGCGACTTCGGCAACGTCGACATCGTCGTCGAAGCCGTGGTCGAGAACCCCAAGGTCAAGCAGATCGTGCTGGCCGAGGTGGAAGGCGTGGTGCGTGAAGACGCCATCCTCGCCTCCAACACCTCGACCATCTCCATCAGCCTGCTGGCTCAGGCGCTCAAGCGTCCGGAAAACTTCGTCGGCATGCACTTCTTCAACCCGGTGCACATGATGCCGCTGGTCGAAGTCATCCGTGGCGAGAAGTCCAGCGAAGTGGCCGTGGCCACCACCGTGGCCTACGCCAAGAAGATGGGCAAGAACCCGATCGTGGTCAACGACTGCCCGGGCTTTCTGGTCAATCGCGTGCTGTTCCCGTACTTCGGCGGCTTCTCCAAGCTGCTGGGCTTCGGTGTCGACTTCGTGCGCATCGACAAGGTCATGGAGAAGTTCGGCTGGCCCATGGGCCCGGCTTATCTCTCCGACGTGGTCGGCATCGACACCGGCCACCACGGTCGTGACGTGATGGCCGAAGGCTTCCCGGACCGCATGGCTGTGGAAGGCAAGACTGCGGTCGACGTGATGTACGAAGCCAATCGTCTGGGCCAGAAGAATGGCAAGGGCTTCTATGCCTACGAGACCGACAAGCGTGGCAAGCCGAAGAAGGTCTCCGACCCGGCTGCCTACGAGCTGCTCAAGTCCATCGTGGTCGAAGAGCGTGAAGTCACCGACGAGGACATCATCAACTTCATGATGATCCCGCTGTGCCTGGAAACCGTTCGTTGCCTGGAAGACGGCATCGTCGACACCGCAGCCGAGGCCGACATGGGGCTGATCTACGGCATCGGCTTCCCTCCCTTCCGCGGCGGTGCGCTGCGCTACATCGACTCGATCGGTGTGGCCGAGTTCGTCGCCCTGGCCGACAAGTACGCCGACCTTGGCGCGCTGTACCACCCGACCGCCAAGCTTCGCGAAATGGCCGCCAAGGGCCAGAAGTTCTTCGGTTAAGCGCGCAACGACTAGAGCGAGAGTGAATTTATGAGCCTGAATCCTAGAGATGCAGTGATCGTCGACTTCGGTCGTACCCCGATGGGTCGTTCCAAGGGCGGCATGCACCGCAACACCCGCGCCGAGACCATGTCCGCGCACCTGATCAGCAAGCTGCTGGAGCGCAACGCCAAGGTCGATCCGGCCGAGGTGGAGGACGTGATCTGGGGCTGCGTCAACCAGACCCTGGAGCAGGGCTGGAACATCGCGCGCATGGCGTCGCTGATGACCCAGATCCCGCACACCAGCGCTGGCCAGACCGTCAGCCGTCTGTGCGGTTCGTCCATGAGCGCGCTGCACACCGCCGTGCAGGCGATCCAGACCGGCAACGGCGACGTGTTCGTCGTCGGCGGCGTGGAGCATATGGGCCACGTCGGCATGATGCACGGCGTCGACCCGAACCCGCACCTGTCGCTGTACGCCGCCAAGGCCTCGGGCATGATGGGCCTGACCGCCGAGATGCTGGGCAAGATGCACGGCATCAGCCGCGAGCAGCAGGACGCCTTCGGTGAGCGTTCGCACCGCCTGGCGCACAAGGCCACCGTCGAAGGCAAGTTCAAGGATGAAATCATCCCGATGCAGGGCTACGACGAGAACGGTTTCCTGAAGATGTACGACTTCGACGAAACCATTCGCCCGGAAACCACCCTGGAAAGCCTGGCCGCGCTGAAGCCGGCGTTCAACCCGAAAGGCGGCACCGTGACCGCGGGCACTTCCTCGCAGATCACCGACGGCGCTTCCTGCATGATCGTCATGAGCGCCCAGCGCGCCCAGGATCTCGGTATCCAGCCGATGGCCGTGGTTCGCGCCATGGCCGTGGCCGGCGTCGATCCGGCGATCATGGGTTACGGCCCGGTGCCGTCCACCCAGAAGGCGCTCAAGCGTGCCGGTCTGAGCATGGCCGACATCGACTTCGTCGAACTCAACGAAGCCTTCGCCGCCCAGGCCCTGCCGGTGCTGAAGGACCTCAAGCTGCTCGACAAGATGGAAGAGAAGGTCAACCTGCACGGCGGCGCCATCGCCCTGGGGCATCCCTTCGGTTGTTCCGGTGCCCGTATCTCCGGTACCCTGCTCAACGTCATGAAGCAGAACGGCGGCACCTTCGGTGTCTCCACCATGTGCGTGGGCCTTGGCCAAGGCATCACCACCGTGTTCGAGCGCATCTAAGCGTCAGCGGACACGAAACCGGGGCCCTGTGCCCCGGTTTTGCTTTTTAAGGCTTTTAATTCAGGAACATGCCATGCAATTGCAGCCAGGACTCTACCGTCATTACAAGGGGCCGCAGTACCGTGTGTTCGGTGTGGCGCGTCATTCCGAGACCGAGGAAGAAGTGGTGGTCTACCAGGCCCTGTACGGCGAGTTCGGCCTGTGGGTGCGGCCGCTGAGCATGTTCTGCGAGCAGGTCGAGGTGGACGGGGAAAGCGTTCCACGCTTTGCTTTGATTCAGGCCGAAGTCAGCTCCATCGGCGGCGATGGGGTCTGAGCACGCGGCTTGACCTTCACTCGCTCGCCACTATATATAGCGGTGCCGCGCCGGGCGCCCCTTCAAGGGGTGTCGGGCCAGGCGCCTGGCGCCATTCTCTTTCGCAATTCAGGAATCTTCTGATCCATGGGCAAATCGCTGGTCATCGTGGAATCCCCGGCCAAGGCCAAGACCATCAACAAGTACCTGGGCAGCCAGTACGTGGTGAAGTCGAGCATCGGCCATATCCGTGACCTGCCTACCAGCGGTTCGGCAAGCGCCACCAAGGAGCCGGCCAAGCGAGGCAAGTCGGCCGGCGAAGCGCCAGCGCTGTCGCCCAAGGAAAAGGCCAAGCGCCAGTTGTTCGCCCGCATGGGGGTCGACCCCGAGCACGACTGGAAGGCCAAGTACGAGATACTGCCCGGCAAGGAAAAGGTAATCGAAGAGCTGCGCCGCCTGGCCAAGGACGCCGACACCATCTATCTCGCAACCGACTTGGATCGCGAAGGGGAGGCCATCGCCTGGCACCTGCGCGAATCCATTGGCGGCGACGACGCCCGCTACAAGCGTGTGGTGTTCAACGAGATCACCAAGAAGGCGATCCAGGAAGCCTTCTCCAAGCCCGGCGAACTGGACATCAACCGCGTCAACGCCCAGCAGGCGCGGCGCTTTCTGGACCGCGTGGTGGGCTATATGGTCTCGCCGCTGCTGTGGGCCAAGATCGCTCGCGGCCTGTCCGCTGGCCGTGTGCAGTCGGTGGCGGTGAAGCTGGTGGTGGCGCGCGAGAAGGAAATCCGCGCCTTCGTCCCGGAAGAATACTGGGAAGTGCATGCCGATCTCGGCACCGCGAAGAACGCCCAGGTGCGTTTCGAGGTGGTGCGCGAGAACGGCACCGCCTTCAAGCCGGTCAACGAAGCACAGGCCATGGCCGCGCTGGAAAAGCTCAAGGCCTCCAGCTATAGCGTGGTCAAGCGCGAAGACCGCCCGACCAGCAGCAAGCCGTCGGCCCCCTTCATCACCTCCACCCTGCAGCAGGCGGCGAGCAACCGTCTGGGCTTCGGCGTGAAGAAGACCATGATGATGGCCCAGCGTCTCTACGAGGCCGGCTACATCACCTATATGCGTACCGACTCGACCAACCTTTCGGCCGACGCCGTGGAGATGGTGCGCGGTTTTATCGGCAGCGAGTACGGCGACAAGTACCTGCCGGGCAAGCCCAACCTGTATTCGAGCAAGGAAGGCGCCCAAGAGGCGCACGAAGCGATTCGTCCGTCCGACGTCAATCTGCGCCCGACCCAGCTGTCCGGCATGGAGCGTGATGCCGAGCGCCTGTACGACCTGATCTGGCGTCAGTTCGTCGCCTGCCAGATGCCGCCGGCCGAGTACCTGTCCACCAGCGTCACCGTGGCCGCCGGCGCCTTCGAGCTGCGTGCCAAGGGTCGCATCCTCAAGTTCGACGGTTACACCCGCGTGCTGCCGCAGCAGAGCAAGCCGGGCGAGGACGACGTCCTGCCGGAAATGAAGGAAGGCGAGGGCCTCAAGCTGATCCAGCTCGACCCCAGTCAGCACTTCACCAAGCCGCCGGCGCGCTACTCCGAGGCCAGTCTGGTCAAGGAGCTGGAAAAGCGCGGCATCGGCCGGCCGTCCACCTACGCGGCGATCATCTCCACCATTCAGGATCGTGGCTACGTCACGGTGCATAATCGCCGTTTCTATGCCGAGAAGATGGGCGACATCGTCACCGAGCGTCTCGACGAGAGCTTCGCCAACCTGATGGATTACGGTTTCACCGCCGCCATGGAAGAGCATCTGGACGACGTGGCCCAGGGCGAGCGCGAGTGGAAGCACCTGCTCGACGAGTTCTACGGCGACTTCAAGAAGAAGCTCGAGGCGGCCGAGGCGGGTGAGGGAGGCATGCGCGCCAACCAGCCGACGCTGACCGACATTCCATGCCGCGAGTGTGGCCGGCCGATGATGATCCGCACCGCCTCCACGGGCGTGTTCCTCGGTTGCTCCGGCTACGCCCTGCCGCCGAAGGAGCGTTGCAAGGCGACCATCAACCTGGTGCCGGGTGACGAGATCGCCGCGGACGACGAGGGCGAGTCCGAATCCCTGGTGCTGCTGGGCAAGCATCGCTGCCCGATCTGCAGCACGGCGATGGACGCCTATCTGCTGGACGAGACGCACAAGCTGCACATCTGCGGCAACAACCCCGATTGTGCCGGCTACGAGATCGAGCAGGGCCAGTACCGCATCAAGGGCTACGAAGGACCGAGCCTGGAGTGCGACAAGTGTGGCAGCCAGATGCAGCTCAAGACCGGCCGTTTCGGCAAGTTCTTCGGTTGCACCAATGCCAGCTGCAAGAACACCCGCAAGCTGTTGAAGAACGGCGAGGCGGCGCCGCCGAAGATGGACCCGGTGAAGATGCCCGAACTCAAGTGCGAGAAGGTGGATGACACCTACGTGCTGCGCGACGGCGCCTCCGGCCTGTTCCTCGCCGCCAGCGGCTTCCCGAAGAATCGCGAGACCCGTGCGCCGCTGGTGCTGGAGCTGATCCCGCACAAGAGCGAGATCGATCCCAAGTACCACTTCCTGCTGGCCGCTCCGGCCAAGGACCCGGACGGCCGTCCGGCGGTGATTCGCTACAGCCGCAAGACCAAGGAGCAATACGTGCAGTCCGAGGTCGACGGCAAGCCCACTGGCTGGCGTGCCTTCTTCGACGGTGGCAAGTGGAAGGTCGAGGACAAGCGCTGAGCGCAGCGCTCTGACGAGATGCGCGCCGGCTGCGGCCGGCGCGCGTATCATGGCTCGACCAGCAGTGGAGATCGCCCCGATGGCCAAAGAACTCTATACCCGCACCAACCAGAAGATCTTCTTCGCCGGCCTGGCCCTGGAGGCCTGGCGCAAGGCCGAGGCTTCCGCTGCCTTCAATGCCCAGGCGCTGGTGCAGGCCGAGCGCGAAGCCGCACTCTTTCATCTCTATGGCGGGCTGCTTGGCCTGTGCCACGAGATCGCCGGTTACTACCGCATGGCCGACAGCGCACCGTCTCGCGCCGAGGCCTTTCTCGATCAGGTCGTGCTCGATAGCGCTCCCAGTCCCGAACTGGCCGAGCTGGTCGAACTGGCGCAGCAGCCGGAAACCTGGCTGGCGCAGTTGCTGACGGCCTATGCCGAGCTGTTTCGGCCGCCGCAGGAGAAGCGCAAGGCCAAGGTCGATCCCGGCCTGCCGCTGATCACCGCAGTCAGTGTGGACGAGGCATTGCCCGAGCTGACGGCGGACGAGCTGGACGGCTGGCGTCAGCAGCTCAAGGAGTTGGTGCTGCGTTTTCGTGAGTCGCTCAGCGAGTGCTGAGTGCGTTTAACTGGACAAGTGGGCTGGGGATGATGCCGGCCGGCTGGTACAATGCCGAGCTTTCGTGGAGAACCTGACCCATGCCTACATCCTTTCTGGAAATCGTCGAACTGCCCGATGGGCGTATCGCCCTGCGTCGCGCAGAGGACGAGGAGGCACTGGTGACCCTGGACTTCTCCGCCGATGCCAAGGCATTCCTGCAGGGCCAGCACATCGAGGTGGCCAAGGCCATGCTCAATGTCGGGGTGCAGATGGCCGGGCGTATGGCCGAAGGCGATTTCAGCAGCGAGGACGAAGGGCCGCGCGTGCTGCACTGAGTTTTCTGCTATGAATCAACGCAAACGGGGCTCCATCGGAGCCCCGTTTGCGTTGGTGCCTTCAGCCCAGGCTGATATTCAGGCTTTGTGCCGCGCCGCTGCGGGCGGCATGGGCGAGGCGCCAGCGCGTGTTGCGCTCGACGGGGTGCAGCCAGCTGATCACCGTATGGCTGCGACCGAGCTTCAGTACTTCCTCTGCCAGTTCCAGTGCGCTCTGGCCGCGACGCGAGTGCAGCAGCAGGATGCGCTCGCGGTTCAAGCCGGCTTCGCGCAGCCAGGTCTGGGTCAGGCAGGTTGGCGGTGCCACCAGGGTCAGCCAGCGGGCATCGAGGCTCTCGCTCAGTTCGCGCAGGATGGGCGCGAGCAGATGCAGGCAGTGGCCGGCGGCGCCCCTCAGGGCAAGCTCGCTGAAGGCTCGATCGTCTTCGGGGGGAGGCGAGGGCTTGGTGTCCAGCAGCGTATCGACGGACGCGCCGGCCAGAAAGACGTCGAACAGGGGAAGTTGCGGGCGCTCGAATGACTGCTGCACTTGCATGGAGCCTCCTCTAGCGGCGGATCACGCCGACGCTCAAACCTTCGATGACCAGGTCCTGGTGCTCCAGGTCCACTTCGATCGGGGCGAAGTCGGGATTCTCGGCGATCAGCCAGACCTTGTTGCCCTCGCGCTTGAAGCGTTTGACCGTGACTTCGTCGTCGAGGCGCGCCACGACGACCTGGCCATTGCGCGCCTCGCGGGTGGTGTGCACTGCCAGCAGATCGCCGTCGAAGATACCGATGTCCTTCATGCTCATGCCGCGTACGCGCAGCAGGTAGTCGGCCTTGGGTTGGAAGAAGGATGGGTTGATCTGGCAGGATTCCTCGACGTGCTGCTGGGCGAGAATCGGGGCGCCGGCGGCGACCCGGCCGATGATGGGCAAGCCCTCGTCCTCGTTATTCGGTTCGAAGCCGGGAATGCGAATGCCGCGCGATGCGCCGGGGGTCATCTCGATGGCACCCTTGCGAGCCAGGGCCTTGAGGTGCTCTTCGGCGGCGTTGGGCGATTTGAAGCCGAGCTCCTGGGCGATTTCAGCTCGGGTAGGGGGGTAGCCGTTGTCTTCCAGGCAGCGCTTGATGAAGGCGAGAATCTCGGCTTGGCGTGGCGTCAGTTTCAGCATGTCGGCGCTCTGTCTTTTTATCCAGTGACTGGGATTATATACAGTGCTGGCGGCTTGGCAACGCTCAATTCGGTCGAGGTGCTGGCCGCTCTGTTACCTGCGACGGACAATCTGCGTCTCTGCTTGTTGTAAGCTGTGACTGGCTGGCCAAAAGGCGGCCCGTGCGGCTTGACAATACGGCGGGCTGAAACGTATGTTTCAAACAAGTGTTTGTCAGGTGATAGCTCATGGCTCAGTCGGAAACCGTTGAACGCATTCTCGATGCTGCGGAGCAGTTGTTCGCGGAAAAGGGCTTCGCCGAAACCTCGTTGCGTCTGATCACCAGCAAGGCCGGTGTCAACCTGGCCGCCGTGAACTACCACTTCGGCTCGAAGAAGGCGCTTATCCAGGCGGTCTTCTCCCGTTTCCTCGGTCCGTTCTGTGCCAGCCTCGAGAAGGAACTCGATCGCCGTCAGGCCAAGGCCGAGACCCACGCCACTCTGGAAGAACTGCTCGAACTGCTGGTGGAGCAGGCGCTGGCGGTCAAGCCGCGCAGTGGTAACGACTTGTCGATTTTCATGCGCCTGCTCGGTCTGGCCTTCAGTCAGAGCCAGGGGCACCTGCGCAAGTACCTGGAAGAGGTCTACGGCAAGGTGTTCCGTCGCTACATGCTGTTGGTGCACGATGCCGCGCCGCGCATCCCGCCTCTGGAGTTGTTCTGGCGCGTGCATTTCATGCTCGGTGCCGCGGCGTTCAGCATGTCCGGGATCAAGGCGCTGCGGGCGATGGCCGAGACCGATTTTGGCGTCAACACCTCGATCGAGCAGGTGATGCGCATGATGGTGCCATTCCTCGCCGCCGGCATGCGCGCCGAGACCGGCGTCAACGATGCATCGCTGGCCGCCGCGCAACTCAAGCCGCGCAGCAAGACGCCAAGCGCTCCGGCAAAGGTTTGACCCGCCGGGTGGGCGGCGCCTCGGCGTTCGGCTAAGCTAGCCGTCCATGTTCGACCTCGACCTGCTGCATATCTCCATCGCCGATCAGGCCCTATACGGTTTTCGTGCGGGGCGTCTGGTGCTGCGCCTTCCTGTTTCCACAGCGTTGAACGGGCCGGGGGAGCGCAATGGTTCCGGTTGCACGCCGCGTGGCCTGCATCAGGTGCGGGCGAAGATCGGTGCCGGTCTGCCGCTGGCGGCGGTACTGCGTGGCCGGCGCTGGACCGGCGAGATCTGGTCGCCGGCGTTGCACCGGCAGTTTCCCGGGCGCGACTGGATCCTCACCCGCATTCTCTGGCTCAGCGGCCTGGAGCCGGGGCGCAATCGCGGCGGCCGGGTGGACAGTTTTCGCCGCTATATTTACCTGCATGGCACGCCCGACAGCGAACCCATGGGCGCGCCGCTCTCGCATGGCTGCGTGCGCTTGCGCAACGCCGACATGCTGGTGCTGTTCGATCGGGTGGCACCGCACTGTCCGGTCAGGATCGACGAGGCGCCCTGTCCGCAGTGGGCCAAGGCGGAACTCCCCTAAGGATATTTTGTGACGACACGCATTCAAGGTTCTCTGATGCTGGACATCGCCGGCACCTGGCTGACTGCCGAGGATCGCCAGCTGCTGCGCCAGCCTGAGGTGGGCGGCCTGATCATCTTTGCCCGCAATATCGAATCGCCGCGCCAGGTGCGCGAGCTGTGCCAGAGCATTCGTGCTTTGCGCCCGGATCTGCTGCTGGCGGTGGACCAGGAGGGAGGGCGGGTGCAGCGTCTGCGCCAGGGCTTCGTGCGTCTGCCGGCGATGCGCGCCATCGCCGACAACGACAATGCCGAGTTGCTGGCCGAGCACTGCGGCTGGTTGATGGCCACCGAGGTGCTGGCCGTGGGCCTGGACCTGAGTTTCGCGCCGGTGCTGGATCTCGACCACCAGCGCAGCGCGGTGGTCGGCAGTCGCGCCTTCGAGGGCGACCCGCAACGTGCCACCGAACTGGCGGCCGCCTTCATTCGCGGCATGCACCAGGCCGGCATGGCTGCCACCGGCAAGCACTTTCCTGGGCACGGCTGGGCCGAGGCCGATTCCCATGTGGCCATTCCCGTCGACGAACGCAGCCTGGAGACGATCCGTGCCTGCGACCTGCAGCCTTTCCAGCGCCTGGCTGGCGAGCTGGATGCGGTGATGCCGGCGCACGTGATCTACCCGCAAGTCGACGCGCAACCGGCCGGCTTCTCCCGTCGCTGGCTGCAGGACATCCTGCGCGGCGAGCTGCGTTTCGACGGCGTGATCTTCAGCGACGACCTGTCCATGGCCGGCGCCCACGTGGCCGGCGACGCCGGCAGGCGTATCGAGGCGGCGCTCGTTGCCGGCTGCGACATGGGCCTGGTGTGCAACGATCGCGGCGCCGCCGAGTTGGCCCTGAGCGCCCTGCAACGCCTGAGGGTGACGCCCTCGGCTCGGCTGGCGCGCATGCGCGGCCGCGCCCATGCCACCAGCGAATACCGCCAGGCTCCACGCTGGCTTACTGCAGTGGCGGCGCTGAGAGCCGCCCAGTTGCTTGACTGAGGACCTGCCTATGACTGTCTACGCCATTATCGGTGGCACCGGCCTTACCCAGCTGGAAGGCCTGACCATCCGCGAAGCGCTGCCGCTGGATACGCCTTATGGCGCGCCCTCGGCGGATGTACTGCGCGGCGAGTATGCCGGGCGAGAGGTGCTTTTTCTCGCTCGCCATGGCCAGCCGCACCGGATTCCGCCGCACCAGGTGAACTACCGCGCCAACCTCTGGGCGCTGAAGCAGGCGGGCGCGAAGGCGATAATCGCGGTCAATGCGGTCGGCGGTATCCACGCCGCCATGGGCACCGGGCATTTCTGCGTGCCGCACCAGATCATCGACTACACCTCAGGGCGCGCCCACACCTTCTATGAGGGCGACCTGGAACATGTGACTCATGTCGATTTCAGCCAGCCCTACGACACCCAGTTGCGTGAGCGCCTGGTGGCGGCGCTGCGTGCCGAGAATGCCTCGTTCAGTGCTCGGGGTGTCTATGGCTGCACCCAGGGGCCGCGCCTGGAAACCGTTGCGGAGATCACGCGGATGGAACGCGATGGCTGCGACCTGGTGGGCATGACCGGCATGCCGGAGGCGGTGCTGGCGCGCGAGCTGGCGCTGCCGTATGCCTGTCTGGCGCTGGTGGTCAACCCGGCGGCGGGCAAGTCCAGCGCGCTGATCACCATGGCGGAGATCGAGCGCGTGCTGGAGCAGGGCATGGGAACGGTCAAGTCGGTGCTGGCGCGGGTGCTGGCGGGCTGATCGTCGTTTCCCGGAAAACGAAAGGGGCTGCTTAGCGGCCCTTTTTGCATTGTTCAGCACATCCATGTGCTTCACCCCTTGGGCTTAGGCGCAAAAACGCTCTCGAGGTTTTTGTGTCTGGCGTCCGCTCAGAGCGGACTGATGCGTATCAGCGCCCCCAGGCTGCCGTGGTCCAGATAGGTCAGGCTGTCGTCCTTGAGACGCTGGACGATCTTCAGGTGTTCGCTGGTCTCGAGCAGGCCGTCGGCACTGAACTGGTTGATCCACAGCTCCAGCTGCAGGTCGGCGAAACGCTCCTGGGTGAAGCTCAGGGTGCCCTCGATCGGGTGATGGCCGAACTGCGCCTCGCCGCTGCTCACCGCGACGCTGCTCGGGCTGCTGCCGATGTTCTGGCTCCAGGCCTTGTGCAGCAGCAGCTGATAGCCATTGCCAGGCGACAGCTTGGCTGCTTCGGCGTTGAGCGCGGTGGGGCGCTCGCTATCGCCGATCGGCAGCGCAGTGCCGGCCCAGTCGTCCGGCGCGAGCTGGGGGGCGACGACCGGTTCGCCGGCCTGGCGGAACACCAGCAGTTCGACCTGGTAGAGGCGTTCAGCGAAGGCGCTCGGTGCCAGCAGGCAGAGCAGCAGGGCAATCAGGTGCAGTGGGCGCATGGGGGATTCCTTCAGGGGGTAGGAGCGAGGCGTTCGAGCAGTGACTCCAGGGTATTGAAGCGCTCTTCGGCGCGCTCCATCGGTACCTGGATCTTGAAGACGGTGGCGCCCTCGAACTTGTAACGCTTGGGCTGGGCCTGGATCAGCTTGATCAGCGTCAGCGGATCGACGCAGGTTTCGGCGGCGAACTCGATGCGCCCGCCCTGCGGGCCTGCATCGATCTTGGTAATACCGAGCCTGTCGGCTTGCAGCTTGAGCAGGGTCAGGCGCATCAGGTGCTTGGTCGGCTCCGGCAGCAGGCCGAAGCGGTCGATCATCTCCACCTGCAGCTCCTTCAGGCCGTCTTCGTCGGCGGCCGAGGCGATGCGCTTGTAGAGGATCAGGCGGCTGTGCACGTCGGGCAGGTAGTCCTCGGGAATCAGCGCCGGCACGCGCAGGTTGATCTCCGGGCCGCCGCCCAGCGGCTGGTCGAGGTTGGGTTGCTCGCCTTTCTGGATGGCCTTGACCGCCCTTTCGAGCATCTCCATGTAGAGGGTGAAACCGACCGCCTGGATCTGCCCGCTCTGGCCGTCGCCGAGCAACTCGCCGGCGCCGCGGATCTCCAGGTCGTGGGTGGCCAGGACGAAGCCGGCGCCGAGGTCCTGGGCATTGCTGATGGCCTCCAGGCGCTTCTGCGCGTCGTCGGTCATCTGCTTGCGCGGCGGAGTGAGCAGGTAGGCGTAGGCCTGGTGGTGGCTGCGGCCGACACGGCCGCGCAACTGGTGCAGCTGGGCCAGGCCGAACTTGTCGGCGCGCTCGATGATGATGGTGTTGGCACTGGGCACGTCGATGCCGGTTTCGATGATGGTCGAGGCCACCAGCACGTTGAAGCGCTTGTGGTAGAAATCGCTCATCACCTGCTCCAGCTCGCGCTCGCGCATCTGCCCGTGGCCGATGCCGATGCGTGCCTCCGGCACCAGTTCGGCCAGCTCGCTGGCGCACTTGTCGATGCTCTTCACGTCGTTGTGCAGGTAGTACACCTGGCCGCCGCGCAGCAGTTCGCGCAGCAGGGCTTCCTTGATGGTCGGCTTGTTTTCCTCCATGACGAAGGTGCGTACCGACAGGCGCCGCGCCGGTGGGGTGGCAATGATCGACAGGTCGCGCATGCCGGCCACGGCCATGTTCAGCGTGCGCGGGATCGGCGTGGCGGTGAGGGTGAGGATGTCGACTTCGCTGCGCAGGGCCTTGAGCTGTTCCTTCTGGCGCACGCCGAAGCGGTGTTCCTCGTCGATGATCACCAGGCCCAGGTTGTGGAACTTGACGTCGTCCTGCAGCAGCTTGTGGGTGCCGATGACGATGTCCACCTTGCCTTCGGCCAGCTGCTGTACGGCACCTTCGACTTCCTTGGCGCTCTTGAATCGGCTCATCACCTCGACCTTCACCGGCCAGTCGGCGAAGCGGTCGCGGAAGCTGTTGTAGTGTTGCTGGGCGAGCAGGGTGGTGGGCACCAGCACGGCGACCTGCTTGCCGCTGTGCACGGCGATGAAGGCCGCGCGCATGGCCACCTCGGTCTTGCCGAAGCCGACGTCGCCGCAGACCAGGCGATCCATCGGCTTGCCGGCGAGCATGTCGCTGCGTACCGCGTCGATGGCGGCCTGCTGATCCGGGGTTTCCTCGAAGGGGAAGCCGGCGCTGAAGCTGGCGTAGTCCAGGGCCGGGTCCTGAAAGGCGAAACCTTCGCGGGCGGCGCGGCGGGCATAGATGTCGAGCAGTTCGGCGGCAACGTCGCGCACCTGCTCGGCGGCCTTGCGCTTGGCCTTCTGCCAGGTTTCCGAGCCCAGACGATGCAGCGGCGCCAGAGCATCGTCGCTGCCGGTATAGCGGGCGATCAGGTGCAGGCTGGCCACCGGCACGTAAAGCTTGGCCTCGTCGGCGTACTGCAGGGCGAGGAATTCGGCGGCCTGGCCGTCGAACTCCATGGTCACCAGGCCCAGGTAGCGGCCGACGCCGTGATCGATGTGCACCACCGGCGCGCCTTCGCGAAGCTCGGTGAGGTTCTTGATCACGTTGTCGCCGCCGTCGCGACCTTTCTCGCGGCGGCGGCGCTGCATCACGCGCTGGCCGAACAGCGGGCTCTCGGCGATCAGCGCCAGGTCGTCGAGCAGCAGGCCCTCGTCCAGCGGGGCGATGCAGATGCCCAAGCGCTCGCCGCTTGCGACGAACGCCGGCCAGCCGGCGACTTCCCTGGGCTTGAGCTTGAGGCGGGCGAGCAGTTCCAGCAGCACCTCGCGGCGACCGGCCGATTCGGCGCAGAACAGCACGCGGCCCGGATATTCCTCGATGAAACGGCGCAGCGCCGCCAGCGGTTCGCCGGCCTTGGCCTGGATCGCCAGGTCGGGCAGGGCGCGCGCGGCGAAACGGGTGTGGCCGACGCCGGGCTCGATATCCTCGGGGTTGGCGACGATGCGTGGCCAGCTCTTCAGGCGGGCGAAGCAGTCCTCCACCGGCAGGAAGATGTCGACCGGCGGCAGCAGCGGTCGCTCCGGATCGACGCGGCGGTCCTCGTAGCGGTTGCGCGCGTCGCTCCAGAAATGCTCGGCGGCCTTCTCGATGCCGGGCAGGGAGAACACCTGGGTGTCGCCCGGCAGGTAGTCGAACAGCGTGCCGGTCTCCTCGAAGAACAGCGGCAGGTAATACTCGATACCGGCCGGGGTGATACCGGAGGACAGATCCTGATAGATCGGGCAGCGGCGAAAATCCACGTCGAAGCGCTCGCGAAAGCGCCCACGGAAATCGCTGACGGCCTTCTTCTCCAGCGGGAACTCGCGCGCCGGCAGCAGGCGGATCGACTCGACCTTGTCCACCGAGCGCTGGGTCTCGGGGTCGAAGGTGCGCAGGGTCTCGATCTCGTCGTCGAACAGGTCGATGCGGTAGGGCGTGTCGCTGCCCATCGGGAACAGGTCGATCAGCGCGCCGCGTACGGCGAACTCGCCGTGCTCGTAGACGGTATCGACGCAGCGGTAGCCGGCCGCCTCCAGGCGCGTGCGCATGTCCTCGACGTCGAGCTTCTGGCCGACGTCCAGCACCAGGCTGCTGCCGAGCAGAAAGCGCTTCGGCGCCAGGCGGTGTAGGGCGGTGGTGATCGGCACTACCAGAATGCCGCGACTCAGCTCGGGCAGGCGATAGAGCGCGGCGATGCGCTGCGAGATGATGTCCTGGTGTGGCGAGAAGACGTCGTAGGGCAGGGTTTCCCAGTCGGGGAAATGCAGCACCGGCAGGTCGGGGGCGAAGAACGCCAGTTCTTCCTGCAGGCGTTCGGCGCTCTGGCTGCCTTCGGTCAGTACCAGGGTGAAGCGTCCGGCGGCGTTGGCCGCTTCGGCGATGGCCAGAGGCAGCGCGGCACCCGGCAGATTGCCCCATTGCTGCTTGCCGGCGCTGGCGGGCAGGGAGGGAAGAGGCAGTACAGACACAGTCGTTGCAGACACGGGCGGCTCGGAGTCGTGACGAAAGGCCGGGAATTGTAGCGGGGCTTCGCGGTCAATGTCAGTCGCGACAGGCGCGCATTGCTCCTACCGGCACGCGCCGTCATAATGTAGCCCCTTTTTTCAGCCCCTACATGTGGAAGGTACTGCCCGTGACTCAGAAGCCCGACCAGTGTCTCGGTGAATGGATCGATCGTGAAGCCCTCGCGGAAGCGATGATTCCGCTGATTGGTCAGCTCTACCGCAACAACAATGTGGTGACCTCGATCTACGGCCGCGGTCTGATCAACCGTTCGGTGATCGACATCCTCAAGGCCCACCGTTTCGCCCGCCATCGTCTGGCCGACGAAGCCGAACTGTCGGTTCACGACACCTTCCCCATGCTCAAGGCCATGAGCGAGCTCAAGCTGGGTGCGGCTTCCGTCGACCTGGGCAAGCTGGTCGCCAAGTACAAGGCCGAAGGCGCCGGCCGCGGCGTCGAGCAGTTCGTCAAGGACGAGCTGGCCGAGGTGGTCGGCAAGCAGAACGGTGCCGGTCGCGAAGGCACCGATGTGGTGCTCTACGGTTTTGGCCGCATCGGCCGTCTGCTGGCACGCATCCTGATCGAGAAGACCGGTGGCGGCGACGGCCTGCGTCTGCGCGCCATCGTCGTGCGCAAGGGCGCCGACAACGACCTGGTCAAGCGCGCCAGCCTGCTGCGTCGCGACTCGGTCCACGGCAAGTTCAATGGCACCATCACCATTGACGAGGAGCACAACACCCTCACCGCCAACGGCAACCTGATCCAGATCATCTACTCCAACGATCCGGCGTCCATCGACTACACCCAGTACGGCATCAAGAACGCCCTGCTGGTCGACAATACCGGCAAGTGGCGCGACGCCGACGGCCTCGGCCAGCACCTCAAGTGCCCGGGCGTCGACCGCGTGGTGCTGACCGCGCCGGGCAAGGGCGCGCTGAAGAACATCGTGCACGGCATCAACCACGCCGAAATCAGCCCGGACGACAAGATCATTTCCGCGGCCTCCTGCACCACCAACGCCATCGTGCCGGTGCTCAAGGCGGTCAACGACAAGTTCGGCATCGTCAACGGCCACGTCGAAACCGTGCACTCGTACACCAACGACCAGAACCTGATCGACAACTTCCACAAGGGCAGCCGCCGTGGCCGTAGCGCCGCGCTGAACATGGTGATCACCGAGACCGGTGCCGCCACCGCCGCCGCCAAGGCGCTGCCGGTGCTCAAGGGCAAGCTGACCGGCAACGCCATTCGCGTACCGACGCCGAACGTGTCGATGGCCATCCTCAATCTGAATCTGGAGAAGGCCACCACGCGCGAGGAGATCAACGAGTACCTGCGCCAGATGGCCATGCATTCGGATCTGCAGAAGCAGATCGACTTCGTCAGCTCGCAGGAAGTGGTGTCCACCGACTTCGTCGGCTCGCGCCATGCCGGTGTGGTCGATGCCGAGGCTACCATCTGCAACGACAATCGCGTCGTGCTCTATGTCTGGTACGACAACGAGTTCGGCTACAGCTGCCAGGTGGTGCGCGTGATGGAAGACATGGCCGGGGTCAACCCGCCGGCCTTCCCGCGCTAAGCGCCGGGGTAAGGGGAAACGGGAGCTTCGGCTCCCGTTTTTTATTGCCCGGCCAAAAGCTGGGCGCGCAGTTTGTCGGACAGTCCGTCCGGCGCCAGCCAGATGCCCAGGTAGGCGTCGGCGACTGCCGAGTCTTGGCTGGTGAAGATGGTTTCGCCGTTGCGCGACAGGCGCAGGCCTTGTTCGCGATCGTAGTCGAGGGCGTAGCGGTCGCCGGGACGAATATCCTTGAAGGTCGCGTGCAGGGCATCCAGTTCGTCGCGCAGGGCGGCCAGGCGTTGGCTGTCGAGCTGGCGCTCGAGGGTCAGCCAGGCGGCCTTGATCACGTCGCTGCGCGCGATGTTGCGGAAGTAGTAGAGCTCCAGGCGTTTGTCGTGTCGGCCTGCCACGGCTTCGCGCGGGCTGAGCTCGCTATGGGTGTAGAGCGCGGCGGCGTAGACGTCGACCCACAGGTAGGTGAGCACTGCCTGGTTCTTGCGTTCGAGCTGCGCCACTTGCGGGGCGAAGGCGGCTTCGCGCAGTCGCAGGTCGCTGTTGGCCAGCAGTGGCGGGCTCGCCAGCGTCAGGGCGAGGGCGATCAGGGCGCGCAGCATGATGCTAATCCCCAAGCTGAAAGGCTCTATTTAATCGCGCCGAAGGCTGCTCGGGGTCAAGTCGCCATCTGTTACGCGCCTTTACCGAAAGGTCAAAAAAAGCAAGCGCTTGGGTGGCCAGCCTTGGGGGGGGTCTTTATAATCGAGCGGATTTTTTACCCAGGTTCGGCATCATCATCCACGCCAATAATGCACCGGCGTGGTTGAGTCAATTAGACCTTCGGCTGCTGCCCCTGTCCTATAAAAAGCTTTCTAAATCAGTGGTTAGGCAAACCTATGATCAAACTAAAGCATGGGCTCGATTTGCCCATAACGGGTGCGCCGGCACAGCGTATCGAGGCCGCCAGGCCCGTACGCAGTGTCGCCGTCATCGGCTTCGACTATCACGGGATGAAGCCGACGATGGAAGTGCAGGTGGGTGATCGGGTCAAGCTCGGTCAGCTGCTGTTCACCGACAAGAAGACCGCGGGCGTACGCTACACCGCTCCTGCCTCCGGCGTGATCAGCGCCATTCACCGTGGCGAGAAACGTGTCCTGCAGTCCCTGGTCATCGATATCGACGGTGACGAGCAGGAAATCTTCGCCCAGTACGGCGCAGGTCAACTCGATTCGCTCAGCGACGCCCAGGTGCGCGAGAACCTGCAGCAATCCGGTCTTTGGACCGCGCTGCGCACTCGTCCGTTCAGCAAGGTGCCGGCCATCGATGCCGTCCCCAGCTCGATCTTCGTCACGGCCATCGACACTCATCCGCTGGCGGCCGACCCGGCTGTGATCATCGGCGAGCATGCCGCCGACTTCGAAAACGGTCTTAAGGTCCTCGGCAACCTGGCCAAGGTCTTCCTGTGCAAGGCCGACGGCGTCAGCCTGCCCGGCGAGAAGCTGGCCAAGGTGCAGAGCCAGGCCTTCACCGGCCCGCATCCGGCAGGTCTGCCGGGTACCCACATCCACTTCCTCGATCCGGTCAGTGCCAGCAAGAGCGTGTGGCAGATCGGCTATCAGGACGTGATCGCGGTGGGCAAGCTGTTCACCAGCGGCCAGCTGTTCGTCGAGCGCGTGGTCGCCCTCGGCGGCCCGGTCGCCGAGCAGCCGCGTCTGCTGCGCACCCGTCTGGGCGCCAACCTGGAAGAACTCACCGCCGGCGAACTCAAGCCCGGTTTCAATCGGGTGATTTCCGGCTCGGTGTTCGGCGGTCGTACCGCCCAGGGTGCCTTCGCCTTCCTCGGTCGCTACCACAACCAGGTGTCGTGCCTGGGCGAGGGCAACGACCGCGAGATGATGCATTACCTGCGTGCCGGGGTTAACAAGCACTCGGTAATGAACATCTTCGTCTCCAAGCTGGCCGGCGCCAAGCTGTTCAACTTCACCACCACCACCAACGGCAGCCCGCGCGCCATGGTGCCGGTAGGCAACTACGAAGCGGTGATGCCGCTGGACATCCTGCCGACCCAACTGCTGCGCTACCTGATCGTCGGCGACACCGAGATGGCCCAGAAACTGGGCTGCCTGGAGCTCGACGAAGAAGACCTGGCGCTGTGCACCTACGTCTGTGCCGGCAAGTACGAATACGGCCCGATCCTGCGGGATAACCTCAGCCGCATCGAGAAGGAGGGTTAAGCCATGGGCATTCGTGCATTCCTCGACAAGATCGAGCACAACTTCGAGAAGGGCGGCAGGTACGAGAAGTGGTACGCCCTCTACGAGGCCATCGACACCTTCTTCTACCGCCCCGGCAGCGTGACCAAGACCACCGCCCACGTGCGTGACGGCATCGACCTCAAGCGCATGATGATCACCGTGTGGCTGTGCACCTTCCCGGCGATGTTCTTCGGCATGTGGAACACCGGCTACCAGGCCAACCTGATCTTCGCCCAGAGCCCCGAGCTGCTGGCGAGCCAGGAAGGCTGGCGCTTCGCCCTGATCGGCGCGCTGGCCGGTTTCGATCCCAGCAGCCTGTGGGACAACTTCATCCAGGGCGCTGCCTGGTTCCTGCCCGTCTATGCGGTGACCTTCATCGTCGGCGGTTTCTGGGAAGTTCTGTTCGCCTCGATCCGCAAGCACGAGGTCAACGAAGGCTTCTTCGTCACTTCCGTGCTGTTCGCCCTGATCCTGCCGCCGAGCATTCCGCTGTGGCAGGTAGCCCTGGGCATCAGCTTCGGCGTGGTGATCGGCAAGGAAGTGTTCGGTGGTACCGGCAAGAACTTCCTCAACCCGGCGCTGACCGGCCGTGCCTTCCTGTTCTTCGCCTACCCGGCGCAGATGTCGGGCGATGCGGTGTGGACCGCGGTGGACGGCTTCGCCGGCGCCACCTCGCTGAGTCTGGCGGCTTCTGGCGGCGTTGAGAATGTGATCAATCACGGCATCACCTGGATGGACGCCTTCGTCGGCACCATTCACGGCTCGCTCGGTGAGACCAGCACCCTGGCCATCGCCATCGGCGGCCTGGTGCTCTTGATCACCAAGATCGCTGCCTGGCGCATCGTCGCCGGTGTGATGCTGGGCATGATCGGCCTGTCCCTGCTGCTCAACGCCATCGGCTCGACCACCAACCCGATGTTCGCCATGCCCTGGTACTGGCACCTGGTGGTGGGCGGCTTCGCCTTCGGCATGTTCTTCATGGCCACCGACCCGGTGTCTGCCTCCATGACCAACACCGGCAAGTGGATTTTCGGCGCCCTGATCGGCGTGATGGTGGTGTTGATCCGCGTGGTCAACCCGGCCTTCCCCGAGGGCATGATGCTGGCGATCCTGTTCGCCAACCTGTTTGCACCGCTGATCGACCACTTTGTCGTTCAAGCCAATATCAAGCGGAGGCTGGCACGCAATGTCTAGTCAAAAAGAATCCACCGTCCGCACCCTGACGGTGGCCCTGCTGGTGTGCCTGGTGTGCTCGGTGTTCGTCGCCGGCGCCGCCATCGCCCTGAAGCCGACCCAGGTGGAAAACCGTCAGCTCGACAAGCAGCGCAGCATCCTGGCCATCGCCGGCCTGGGCGAGGCCGGCATGAGCGGTGCGCAGGTCAAGGCGTTGTTCGCCGAGCGTATCAGTGCGCGTGTCGTCGACCTTGAGAACGGCACGTTCAGCGATGCGCAGAATCCGGCCACTTTCGATCCGTTGAAGGCCGCCAAGGATCCGCAATTGTCAGAGGCCCTCAGTGGCGCCGACGACATCGCCTCGATCAAGCGCCGCGAGCGCTTCACCACGGTGTATCTGGTCGAACAGGACGGCAAGCTGGAAACGGTGATCCTGCCTGTGCGCGGCTATGGTCTGTGGTCGACCCTGCACGGTTTCATGGCGCTCAAGGGCGACTTGAACACCGTGGCCGGTTTCGGCTTCTACCAGCACGCCGAGACCCCAGGGCTGGGGGGCGAGGTCGACAATCCGAAGTGGAAGAACCTGTGGCTGGGTAAGACCCTGTTCGATGCGCAGGGTGAGTTGGCCATTCAGATCGTCAAGGGTAACGTCGACCCGCAGAGTCCGCAGGCCACCCACCAGGTCGACGGCCTGGCCGGTGCGACCTTGACCAGCAATGGCGTGAATAACCTGCTGCACTTCTGGCTCGGTGAGAACGGTTTCGCCCAGTTCCTCGCCAACTTGCAAAAAGGGGAGGCCTGATCATGTCTCAGCCCACCATTAAAGAAGTCCTGCTCAATCCGGTCTTCAACAACAACCCCATCGGCCTGCAGATCCTCGGGATCTGCTCGGCCCTGGCGGTGACCTCGAACCTGAAGACCGCGCTGGTGATGTCGATCGCCCTGACCCTGGTGACCGGTTTCTCCAACCTGTTCATTTCGATGATCCGCAGCCAGATCCCCAGCTCGATCCGCATGATCGTGCAGATGGTGATCATCGCGTCCCTGGTGATCGTGGTGGATCAGGTGCTCAAGGCCTATGCCTTCAGTCTGTCCAAGCAGCTCTCGGTGTTCGTCGGTCTGATCATCACCAACTGCATCGTGATGGGTCGTGCCGAGGCCTTCGCCATGCAGAACCCGCCGGTGCTGTCGTTCTTCGACGGGATCGGCAACGGCCTCGGTTACAGCGCCATGCTGATCGTGCTCGGTATCGTTCGCGAGCTGTTCGGCTCGGGCAAGCTGATGGGTGTCGAGATCTTCGCGGTGGTCAACGACGGCGGCTGGTATCAGCCCAACGGCATGCTGCTGCTGCCGCCTTCGGCCTTCTTCCTGATCGGCCTGTTCATCTGGGCACTGCGTAGCTGGAAGAAGGATCAGGTCGAGAAGCCGAGCTTCAAGATGGCGCCCCAGGTGTCGAACAAGGAGGCTTACTAATGGAGCATTACATCAGCCTGCTGGCCAAGGCCGTGTTCGTTGAGAACATGGCGCTGGCCTTCTTCCTCGGCATGTGTACCTTCATCGCTATCTCGAAGAAGGTGGAAACCGCAATTGGCCTGGGTATCGCGGTTATCGTGGTACAGGTCATCACAGTGCCGGCGAACAACCTGATCTACACCTACCTGCTCAAGGATGGTGCGCTGGCCTGGGCCGGTCTGCCCGAGGTGGACCTGTCCTTCCTCGGTCTGCTCAGCTATATCGGGGTGATCGCGGCCATCGTGCAGATCCTCGAGATGCTGCTGGATAAGTACGTGCCCGCGCTGTACAACGCCCTCGGCGTGTTCCTGCCGCTGATCACCGTGAACTGCGCCATCATGGGCGGCACCCTGTTCATGGTCGAGCGCGACTACAACCTGGCGGAAAGCACCGTGTATGGGTTCGGCTCCGGCCTGTCCTGGGCGCTGGCCATCGCCGCGCTGGCGGGTATTCGCGAGAAGCTCAAGTACAGCGACGTGCCGGCTGGCCTGCAGGGTCTGGGCATCACCTTCATCACCATCGGTCTGATGTCGCTGGGCTTCATGTCCTTCTCCGGCGTGCAGCTGTAAGGAAAGGATGAGCAGATGATCAATTACGAAATCTTCCTCGCCATCGGCATGTTCACCGCCATCGTTCTGGCGCTGGTGCTGATCATTCTCGCCGCGCGAGCCAAGCTGGTGTCCAGCGGCGACGTGAGCATCGAGATCAACGGCGAAAAAACCATCGTGGTGCCGGCCGGCGGCAAGCTGCTGCAGACCCTGGCCAACAACAACATCTTCCTGTCCTCTGCCTGCGGCGGCGGCGGCACCTGCGCCCAGTGCAAGTGCATCGTCGAGTCCGGCGGCGGCGAGATGCTGTCCACCGAAGAATCGCACTTCACCAAGCGCGAGGCCCGCGAGGGCTGGCGCCTGTCCTGCCAGACCCCGGTCAAGCAGGACATGAAGATCGAGGTGCCGGAAGAAGTCTTCGGCGTGAAGAAGTGGGAGTGCACCGTCGAGTCCAACCCGAACGTCGCCACCTTCATCAAGGAGCTGACGCTCAAGCTGCCGGAAGGCGAGAACGTCGACTTCCGCGCCGGCGGTTACGTGCAGCTGGAGTGCCCGCCGCACACCGTGCACTACAAGGACTTCGACATCCAGGAGGAGTATCGCGGCGACTGGGACAAGTTCAACCAGTGGAAGTACGTATCCAAGGTCGACGAGACCGTGATCCGTGCCTACTCCATGGCCAACTACCCGGAAGAGCGCGGCCTGGTGAAGTTCAACATCCGTATCGCCTCGCCGCCCCCCGGCAAGGATGATCTGCCGCCGGGCAAGATGTCGTCCTACGTGTTCAGCCTCAAGCCGGGCGACAAGATCACCGTGTACGGACCCTTCGGCGAGTTCTTCGCCAAGGACACCGACGCCGAGATGGTCTTCATCGGCGGCGGTGCCGGCATGGCGCCGATGCGTTCGCACATCTTCGACCAGCTCAAGCGCCTGAAGTCCAAGCGCAAGATCAGCTTCTGGTACGGCGCGCGCTCCATGCGCGAGGCCTTCTACGTCGAAGAGTACGACCAGCTCCAGGCCGAGAACGACAACTTCAAGTGGCACCTGGCGCTGTCCGACCCGCTGCCTGAAGACAACTGGACCGGCCTCAAAGGCTTCATCCACAACGTGCTGTACGAGAACTACCTGAAGGACCACCCGGCTCCGGAAGATTGCGAGTTCTACATGTGCGGCCCACCCATGATGAACGCCGCGGTGATCAAGATGCTGACCGACCTGGGCGTCGAGCCGGAGAACATTCTCCTCGACGACTTCGGCGGCTAAGCATGAGCTTTGCGGTACTCCAGCCCGTTATCGCTGTCGCCCTGGCGGCAGCCCTAACGGGCTGCTTGCATTCTGAGCGGATCGAAGAGTTCGGCGGCCCGACCATGGGCAGCACCTATTCGGTCAAGTACGTGCGCGGTGCCGATGTGGCGGCGCCGGCCGAACTGCAGGCCGCGACCGAGGCGATCCTCGCCGAGATCGACCAGCAGCTGTCCACCTATCGTGCCGACTCGCTGATCGAGCAGTTCAACCGCGCGCCGGCCGGCACCTGCCAGGCGATGCCGCCGGGGGTACTGGAGCTGGTGCGCGCCGGCGATCGCCTGCATGCAGAGAGCCAGGGGGCGTTCGACCTGACGCTCGAGCCGTTGCTCGACCTCTGGGGCTTCGGTCCCAAGGGGCAGGGCGAGGCGGTGCCGAGCGCCGAACGGCTGGCCGAGGTACGCCAGCGGGTCGGCCAGCGGCACCTGCGTATCGACGGCGAGCAGCTGTGCAAGGACGTCGACGTGCAGGTCGATTTCAACAGCATCGCCGCCGGCTATGCGGTCGACCGGATCGTCGCCCGCCTCGCCGAACTCGGCGTCACCAGCTATCTGGTGGAAGCCACTGGCGAGCTCAAGGCGGCCGGCATCAAGCCTGACGGCAGCCACTGGCGCATCGGCCTGGAGGCGCCGCGCGACGACCAGCGCGTGGCCCAGCGCGTCCTGCAACTCGACGGTTACGGCATCTCCACCTCGGGCGATTACCGCAACTACTTCGAGGAGAACGGCCAGCGCTACTCGCACACCCTCGATCCGCTGACCGGCATGCCGGTCAGCCACAAGCTGGCGGCAGTGACCGTGGCCGATCCGTCGACCTTGCGCGCCGATGGCTTGTCTACCCTATTGATGGTGCTCGGTCCCGAGGCCGGTCTGGCCTTCGCCGAGCGCAACGGTATCGCGGCGTTTTTCGTGACGCGTGAGGGCGAGGGCTTCGTCACACGTGCCAGCGCCGCATTCGAGCAGCTATTCGCTGCAGGAGAGGAACAATGACATTCGTGGTGGTTTTTCTGGCCATGCTGCTGGTCGTCGGCATGATGGCCGTGGGCGTGATCATGGGGCGCAAGCCGATCGCCGGTTCCTGCGGTGGCATCGCCAACCTGGGCATCGAGAAGGAATGCTCGATCTGCGGCGGTAGCCGCGAGAAGTGCGAAGAGGTCAACCGCGACCAGGCCGACGCGCCGAACAGCGATCTGGCCTACGACGCGAGCAAGCGCTGAAGCCCGTTTGAATGATTGCCGGTGCCGCCCGCGCGGCGCCGGCCCCGCTGCGGGTGCGGCACAAGCGCCCCGGCCTGATGCGAAGGAGTAAACATGGCGGTCTACAACTACGATGTGGTGGTGCTGGGCTCGGGGCCTGCGGGCGAGGGCGCGGCGATGAACGCGGCCAAGGCCGGGCGCAAGGTGGCGGTGGTGGACAACCGTCCGCTGGTCGGCGGCAACTGCACCCACCTCGGCACCGTTCCGTCCAAGGCGCTGCGCCACTCGGTGCGGCAGATCATGCAGTTCAACACCAATCCGATGTTCCGCCAGATCGGCGAGCCGCGCTGGTTCTCCTTCCCCGACGTGCTGAAGAGCGCGGAGAAGGTGATCGCCAAGCAGGTCACTTCGCGCACCGGCTACTACGCGCGCAACCGCATCGACACCTACTTCGGCACCGCCAGCTTCTCCGACGAGCAGACGGTCGAGGTGGTCTGCCTCAATGGCGTGGTGGAAAAGCTGGTGGCCAAGCAGATCGTCGTCGCCACCGGCTCGCGCCCCTACCGCCCGGCCGACGTCGACTTCCGCCATCCGCGCATCTACGACAGCGACACCATCCTCAGCCTGACCCACACGCCGCGCCGCTTGATCATCTACGGCGCCGGGGTGATCGGCTGCGAATACGCGTCGATCTTCAGCGGCCTCGGTGTGCTGGTGGACCTGATCGACAACCGCGAGCAGCTGCTCAGCTTCCTCGACGACGAGATTTCCGACGCGCTTTCCTATCACCTGCGCAACAACAACGTGCTGATTCGCCACAACGAGGAGTACGAGCGCATCGAGGGGGTGGAGAACGGGGTGATCCTGCATCTGAAGTCGGGCAAGAAGATCAAGGCCGACGCGCTGCTGTGGTGCAACGGCCGTACCGGCAACACCGACCAGCTGGGCCTCGAGAACATCGGCATCAAGGTCAACAGCCGCGGGCAGATCCAGGTCGACGAGCACTACCGCACCGAGGTGAGCAACATCTACGCCGCCGGCGACGTGATCGGCTGGCCGAGCCTGGCCAGCGCGGCCTTCGACCAGGGCCGTTCGGCCGCCGGCAGCATCGTCGACAACGGCAGCTGGCGTTTCGTCGACGACGTGCCGACCGGCATCTACACCATTCCGGAGATCAGCTCGATCGGCAAGAACGAGCGTGAACTGACCCAGGCCAAGGTGCCCTACGAAGTGGGCAAGGCCTTCTTCAAGGGCATGGCGCGGGCGCAGATCGCGGTGGAGCCGGTGGGCATGCTGAAGATCCTGTTCCACCGCGAGACGCTCGAGGTGCTGGGCGTGCACTGCTTCGGCTACCAGGCCTCGGAGATCGTCCACATCGGCCAGGCGATCATGAACCAGAAGGGCGAGGCGAACAGCATCAAGTACTTCGTCAACACCACCTTCAACTACCCGACCATGGCCGAGGCCTATCGGGTCGCCGCGTTCGACGGCCTCAACCGGCTTTTTTGAGCGGCTCCGGCCGGCGGCCTGAGCCGGTCGGGGAGACGGGCTGGGGGGATGCTTCCGAGTGGCGCTGGCCGAATCGGGAGAGCTTCTAGCGCACCAGGCGGCAAGACGGAAAAAACCGGCCATTGGCCGGTTTTTTCGTTGCCGGGCTACGCGGTGTAAACCCGCCGAGGCTCAGCCGCGCAGCGTCTGCACCGCCAGGCCGGGGAAGTCGGTGATGATGCTGTCGGCGCCGAAGTCGGCGAGGCGGCGCATCAGCGCTGCATCGTTGACCGTCCACACCGACACCTGCAGCCCCTGTTTCTGCGCCTTGAGCAGGCGTTCCGGGGTGCACAGCGTCCAGTTCAGCGCCAGCAGGTGGCAACCATAATGGGCCGCGACCTTCAATGGGTCGAGCCAGGCGTATTCGGCCACCAGGCCCAGCTGCAGCTGCGGGGTCAGCTCGCGCGCGGCCTTGAGTACTTCCCGCGAGCTGGAGGTGATGGTGATCCGCTCGCGCAGGCCGAAGCGCTCGGCCAGTTCGGCGATGGCCAGCACGGTGCGCGCGGCGCGCACCTTGGAGGCGCTTTTCACTTCCAATTGCCAGTGCTCGAACTTGCACTGCTCGAACACTTGTTCCAGGCGCGGAATGGGGCAGGGCCGTACCCAGCCCGGACCGCCCTTGCGCGCGTCGTACTTCACCAGCTCGGCGGCATCGTGCTCGACCACCTTGCCGCGCAGGCCGGTGGTGCGCTTGAGGGTCGGGTCGTGGATCACCATCAGCTCGCCGTCGCGCGACAGGTGCAGATCAAGCTCGCAGCGGTCGACGCCATGCTCCAGGCAGCGCTGGAAACTGGCCAGGGTATTTTCCGGGGCTTCGCCCTTGGCGCCGCGATGGCCGTAGATAAGGGTCACTGTTGCTCCTTGGTGCGCGGCCGGTGGTGGCGCACGCTGTTGATCACGTGATCGTATTCGAAGTAGACGCTGAACTCGCGGTAGTCCCAGCGGGTGATCGGCGGCTGGCCGACCGGCTGGTGCTCCTCGTCGGCCAGGCCGAAACGCTCCAGCACCGAGCGCTTGGACTCGCCTTTGTGCGGCAGGTTGCGCGCATCGAGGTCGGCACCCTGGCTGCCCAGGGGGATGGTCAGGGTGTCGGCGAGCAGGGCGGTGGGGGCGAGCAGGACGAATAGTAGAGCGAAGCGATGCATGAAAATTCCTTGGCAGAAGGTCATTCGCGGGCCTGGCGACGTTCCAGGGCCTGCTTCTGCAGGATATGCCGGGCCAGCAGCTGACGCTGTGCGTCGGTCAACGCTTCGAATTCGGTGCCGATCTCGAACTGGCCGTCGCTACGCTGGCTGCAGTGCACCACCTGGGCGCGCAGCAGCAGGCCGAGGGCTTGCGGCATCAGCACCATCTTGATCGCCAGGTGGCTGCCAGTCGCCAGCGCCTGGCCGTGGTTGAAGCTGACACCACCCTCGGACAGCGATACCTGGCGCGGCGCGCCGATATCGCGCAACAGGCTCTGCGCCACGGCCTGGCCGAGCAGGTCGATGCGCTTGTTGATCACCTTGAGGTAGTTGGCCAGGGTGCGGTCGCGCTCGCTGATATGACGCAGCAGGTGCTGCGACTCGAAGTCCATCAGGTGCAGGTCGCTGAGCAGGTTGAACAGCGGCGAGGCATCGTGAAGCACGTCGCTGGCCTGGGCTTCGGCGCCCGACAGCAGGCTGAATTCCAGTGCTATCGTGTCGTCGATACGATAGTATTCGCGGCGATCATCTTCATCGTGTGTCGACATGGCGAACCCATGGCAGCAGTGGTGGTCTGAGTGTAAAGCTGCTCGCCAGGCCCCGCCACAAGGACGTTTCTCTTTCTCCGAATCCTCCCCGACATGTTCAGACCTCTGTTCGTATTCATCGGTACGCGCTATACGCGGGCCAAGCGCCGCAACCATTTCGTTTCCTTCATCTCCCTGACGTCCATGCTCGGCCTCACCCTTGGGGTGATGGTGATGATCCTGGTACTGTCGGTGATGAACGGCTTCGACCATGAGATGCGTACCCGGGTGCTGGGCATGATTCCCCATGCCACGGTCGAGTCGGCCACCCCGGTGAGCGACTGGCCGGTGCTGGCGCGCCAGGTCGAGCGCCATCCACGGGTCGAGGCGCTGGCGCCCTTCACCCAGATGCAGGGCCTGTTGACCTTCAACGGCAAGGTGCAGAAGGTACTGATCAACGCCATCGATCCCGAGCAGGAGCGCAAGGTGTCGATCATCGACGGTTTCCTCCGCGAGGGTAGTCTGGAAAGCCTGCAGCCGGGCGAGTTCGCCATGGTCATCGGCGACAAGGCAGCCGCCAAGCTTGGCCTGAAGCTGGGCGACAAGGTCACCTTCGTCGCCCCCGAGGTCACCGTCACCCCGGCCGGCATGTTTCCGCGCCTGAAGCGTTTCACCGTCAGCGGTATCTTCCATGTCGGCGCCGGCGAGATCGACGGCGCCCTGGCCCTGGCCAACATCGGCGACCTGGCGCGGCTGAAACGCTGGAAGCCGGATCAGGTGCAGGGCCTGCGCCTGAAGTTCGACGATCTGTTCCAGGCGCCGCGCAGCGCCTGGGAGATCGCCCAGACCCTGGACGGCGATTTCTACGCCCGCGACTGGACACGCAGCCACGGCAACCTGTACCAGGCCATCCGCATGGAGAAGACCATGATCGGCCTGCTGCTGCTGCTGATCGTCGCGGTGGCGGCGTTCAACATCATCTCCACCCTGGTGATGGTGGTCACCGACAAGCGCGCCGATATCGCCATCCTGCGCACCCTGGGCGCCACGCCGCGGCAGATCATGGCCATCTTCATGGTCCAGGGCACGGTGATCGGCGTGGTAGGGACCCTGATCGGCGCGCTGCTGGGCATTCTCGCCGCGCTCAATATCAGCGGCCTGATCGCCGGCCTGGAAGGGCTGCTGGGGATCAAGTTCCTCAACGCCGACGTGTACTTCATCGACTACCTGCCGTCGCAGTTGCAAGGCATGGACGTGGTCATGGTGTGCACCGCGGCGCTGTTGCTGAGTTTCTTCGCCACTTTGTATCCGGCCTGGCGTGCCGCGCGAACCCAGCCGGCGGAGGCGCTGCGTTATGAATGATCTGACGAGTGAGAGAGCCATGAACGAGCGGGCTGCCAACAAGACATCGGTGCTCAGCTGCCGCAACCTGGGCAAGCGCTACGACCAGGGGCCGGAGTCGGTGGTGGTGCTCGACGGCCTGGAACTGGAGCTGCTGGCCGGTGAGCGGGTGGCCATCGTCGGCAGCTCCGGTTCGGGCAAGAGCACGCTGCTGAACATGCTCGGCGGCCTGGACACGCCCACCGCGGGCAGCGTCTGGCTGGCCGGCGAGCAGCTGTCGGCGCTGAGCGAGACGGCCCGAGGCCTGCTGCGCAACCGCGCGTTGGGCTTCGTCTACCAGTTTCACCACCTGCTGGCCGAGTTCACCGCGCTGGAGAACGCCTGCATGCCGCTGTTGATCGGCAAGACGCCGATCGGCGAGGCACGGCAGCGCGCCACCGCACTGCTCGAGCGGGTCGGTCTGGGGCATCGCCTCGACCACAAACCGGCCGAACTTTCCGGTGGCGAGCGCCAGCGCGTGGCCATCGCCCGTGCCCTGGTCAACCGCCCTGGGCTGGTGCTGCTCGACGAGCCCACCGGCAACCTCGACCACCATACCGCCGAGGGCATTCAGGAGCTGATGCGCGAACTCAGTCGTGATTCCAATACGGCTTTCCTGGTGGTGACCCACGACATGCAGCTGGCGCGGCAGATGGATCGCGTGCTGAGCCTGCAGGACGGCAAGCTGGTGGCCATCTGATGTTTCGTCCGCTGAGTCTATTCATCGGCGCCCGCTACACCCGGGCCAAGCGCCGTAACCACTTCATCTCCTTTATCTCCTTCACCTCCATGATCGGCCTGGGCCTGGGCGTGCTGGCGATGATCGTGGTGCTGTCGGTGATGAACGGCTTCCAGAAGGAAATGAGTTCGCGCATCCTCGGCATGGTGCCGCACGCCATGCTCTACGGCGCCGAGCCGGTCGCCGACTGGCGCGCGCTGGCGGACAAGGCCCTGGCCAACCCTCAGGTGCGGGCGGCTGCGCCCTATGCCGAGCTGGAGGGCATGCTCTCGCACCGCGGGGTGATGCAGCCGATCCAGATCCACGGCATCGACCCGGCCGAGGAGGCCCGGGTTTCGATCCTGCCCGGACATATCCGCCAGGGCCGTCTGGAGAACCTGCAGCCGGGCGAATACGGGGTGGTCATCGGCGACATCACCGCGCGGCGTTTCGGCCTGCAGGTCGGCGACAAGCTGACCCTGATCATCCCCGAGCTGAGCAACGCGCCCGGCGGCGTCACTCCGCGCATGCAGCGCCTCAACGTGGCGGCGGTGTTCAAGGTCGGTGCCGAACTGGACAGCTCGCTGGCGCTGATCCACGTGGCCGACGCCGCCGCGCTGCAGCGCCTGCCGGAAGGCAGCGTGCCGGGCATCCGCCTGGCGCTCGAGGATCTGTACCAGGCGCCGCAGGTGTCCAAGGCCCTGGCCGGGCAACTGGGCGAGGGCTACCGCGCCGACGACTGGACCCATACCCAGGGCAGCCTGTTCAGCGCGATGAAGATGGAGAAGACCATGATCGGCCTGTTGTTGCTGCTGATCGTCGCGGTGGCGGCGTTCAACATCATCGCCACGCTGATCATGGTGGTGGCCGACAAGGGCGGCGATATCGCCATCCTGCGTACGCTGGGCGCCACGCCGCGGCAGATCATGGCGGTGTTCATGGTCCAGGGCACGGTGATCGGCGTGGTCGGCACCCTGATCGGCACTCTGCTCGGCGTGCTCGCCGCGCTCAACGTCAGCTCGCTGGTGGCCTGGCTGGAGTCCTTCGCCGGCCAGCAGGTGCTGAGTTCGGACGTCTACTTCATCAGCAGCCTGCCGTCGGACCTGCAGTGGCTGGATGTGGCACTGATCTGCTCGGCGGCGCTGCTCC
Source organism: Pseudomonas sp. SP16.1 (assembly GCF_052682975.1). Classification (NCBI taxonomy): domain Bacteria; kingdom Pseudomonadati; phylum Pseudomonadota; class Gammaproteobacteria; order Pseudomonadales; family Pseudomonadaceae; genus Pseudomonas; species Pseudomonas sp. SP16.1. Next base: position 2,948,765 of record NZ_JBQYFZ010000001.1, on the reverse strand, counting down.
TGAGCTTCCTGGCCACCCTATACCCGTCCTGGCGCGCGGCGCAGGTGCAGCCGGCCGAGGCGCTGCGCTACGAATGAAAGCAAAAAGGCCGTCCAATCCGACGGCTTTTTTGCAGGTGATGTTGCGCCGTGCGCACGGCCATTCGCCAGTTGCGTCGATGCCTGGAATCCCGGTGCGTACGGCGCATCCTAATGATCTAGGGAAACTCTGAAATAGCCGTCATTCCCGCGCAGGCGGGAATCCAGAGCCCGCGTAGTCTCTGGGCTCCCGCCTTCGCGGGAGTGACGATAAATGGCTTTTTCAGAACTTCCCTAGAGCTGCTGGCGCTGGCGCCGATTATCCTGGCGCTTGCGCCAGTTGTGCTGCACCCACCAGCGCCAATAGAGCATGGTCAGCACATAGCCCAGGCCGGCGAGCACCAGGCCGGAGACGAACGAGCCCAGCAGGAGAGGCTTCCACAGAACGGTCAGTTCGGCTGTGATCCATTCCAGGCTCAGATGACTTGGCATCTTCACCGCCGGGCTCTGCATGAGCCAGGCACCGAGCTTATAGGTGCAATAGAACACCGGCGGCATGGTGATGGGGTTGGTCAGCCAGACCAGGCCGATGGAGATCGGCAGGTTGGCCCGCAAGGGTATGGCCACCGCGGCGGCGGCGAGCATCTGCATGGGCATGGGAATCATCGCCCAGAACAGGCCGACGGCCATGGCGCGGGCCACCGAGTGACGGTTGAGATGCCAGAGATTGGGATCGTGAATCAGATTGCCGAGAAAGCGCAGGGACTTGTTACCCTTGATGCTGTCGGGATGGGGCATGTAGCGCTTAAATAAACGACGCGGCATGAAGAGTCTCTGGGCAGGCAAAAGCGCCAACATTATGCACGGATTCGTCTCCATTAGCGTTTTGATATTGTGACCAGGGGTGTGAGCGGAACGACGAGGGAATGACGATGCGCGCAGGGATGCTGGCGCTGGTCTTGGGGCTTTTGACGCTGCGTTTCCTACCGAGCCTGCCGCCCGGGTGGCTGCTGCTTCTGTTCGTCTGTGCCGGCGTGCTGCTGGCGCTGTCGCGTTGCTATCCCATGGGTTTCTTCCTGCTCGGCCTCGCCTGGGCCTGCTGCTCGGCGCAGTGGGCGCTGGACGACCGCCTGGCCATGGAGCTGGACGGCCGCACCCTGTGGCTGGAGGGCCAGGTGGTCGGCCTGCCGGAGGTGGGTGAGGGCGTGGTGCGTTTCCAGCTGGAGGGCGCCCATTCGCGCCGCGCCGAGCTGCCGTCACGACTGCGCCTGGCCTGGTATGGCGGGCCGGATATTCGCGGCGGCGAGCGCTGGCGCCTGGCGGTCAACCTCAAGCGTCCGCATGGCCTGGTCAATCCGCACGGCTTCGACTACGAGGCCTGGCTGCTGGCGCAGCGCATCGGCGCCACCGGTACGATCAAGGCTGGCGAACGGCTGGCCTCGGCCACTGGCCTGGGCAGCTGGCGCGATGGCTTGCGCCAGCGTTTGCTGGCGGCTCCGGCCTTTGGCCGTGAGGGCGGTATCGCTGCCCTGGTGCTGGGCGACGGCTCGGGGCTGTCCACCGACGACTGGCAGCTGCTGCAGCACACCGGTACGGTGCACCTGATGGTCATCTCCGGCCAGCACATCGCCCTGCTGGCGGGGTTTCTCTATGGCCTGGTGGCCTTCCTGGCACGCGTGGGCGCCTGGCCGCGGCGCTGGCCCTGGCTGTCGTCAGCCTGTGCCCTGGCCTTCGCCGGCGCCCTGGGTTACGGCCTGCTCGCCGGCTTCGAGGTGCCGGTGCGGCGGGCCTGCGTGATGGTGGCGCTGGTGCTGCTGTGGCGCCTGCGCTTTCGCCACCTAGGCGCCTGGTGGCCGCTGTTGCTGGCCTTGCTCGCGGTGTTGCTGCTGGAGCCCCTCGCCTCGCTGCAGCCTGGGTTCTGGTTGTCCTTCGCCGCGGTGGCGATCCTGATTCTGGTATTCGGCGGGCGGCTGGGCGCCTGGGGCTGGTGGCGAGGCTTGACTCGCGCGCAGTGGACCATGGCCGTCGGCCTGCTACCGATGATGCTGATCCTCGGCTTGCCGGTCAGCAGCAGCGGGCCGCTGGCCAATCTGATCGCCGTGCCCTGGGTCGGTTTCGTCGTGGTGCCCCTGGCCCTGCTCGGCTCGCTGTTGCTGCCCGTGCCGGTCGTGGGCGAAGGACTGTTGTGGCTGGCCGGCGGCGCCCTGCAGTTGTTGTTCGGGTTGCTGGGGCATATCGCCGGTTGGCTGCCAGCCTGGCTGCCCAGCAATCTGCCGCTGTGGGCCTGGTTGCTGGCCTTGAGCGGAGCGCTGCTGTTGCTGCTGCCGGCCGGGGTGCCGCTGCGCCTGCCCGGTCTGGCGCTGCTGTTGCCGGCGCTGTTTCTGCCCTCGACAGCGCCTAAGGAGGGTCGCGCCGAGGTCTGGCTGCTCGATGTGGGCCAGGGCCTGTCGATGCTGGTGCGCACCCGCGAGCACAACCTGCTGTACGACGCCGGACCGCGATTTGGCGATTTCGACAGCGGTGAGCGCGTTGTCCTGCCCTCGTTGCGGGCGTTGAATCTGCATCGTCTCGACCTGCTGTTGCTCAGTCACGCCGACAACGATCATGCCGGTGGCGCCGACGCCATCATCGCCGGGCTGCCGGTGGCGCGGCTGCAAAGCGGCGAACCCGAGCGCCTGGCGCCGCAGCTAGCCGCCGAGCCCTGCGAGTCGGGTCGCAGCTGGCAGTGGGATGGCGTGACCTTCCGTCTATGGCGCTGGGATCGCGCCACCTCGGGTAACCAGAGCTCCTGCGTAGTGCTGGTAGAGGCGGGCGGCGAACGCCTGCTACTGACCGGCGATATCGATGCGCGCGCCGAGCAGGCGCTGTTGCAGGACGACTTTCCCCTGGCGGCTGACTGGCTGCTGGCGCCGCACCATGGCAGCCGAAGCTCCTCCAGCCAGGCCTTCGTCGACGCGGTGGCGCCCCGGCATGTGCTGATCGCGCGCGGCCGCCACAACAACTTCGGTCACCCCCATCCGCAGGTGCTGACGCGTTATCGCGAGGCCGGCGCTCTGCTGCACGACACCGCCGAGACCGGGGCCCTGCGCCTGCTGCTGGGCGAGCATGGCCAGGCGCAGGCGTTGCGAAGCCAGGCACGTTTCTGGCGGGAAAAATGAGCACCACAGAGGGGCTGTGCTAGAGTGGCGCCACTTTTTCTAGGGGGATTTTCTACCGTGTGGGAACTGGTCAAAGCTGGCGGCTGGATGATGCTGCCGATCATTCTCTGTTCCATCGCCGCGGCCGGTATCGTCGCCGAGCGCCTGTGGACCCTGCGGCCCGCCCGCGTGACCCCGGCCAACCTGCTGGCCCAGGTCTGGCGCTGGATCAAGGACAAGAAGCTCAATAACCAGAAGCTCAAGGAACTGCGCGAAAATTCGCCGCTGGGACAGGTCCTCGCCGCCGGCCTGGCCAACTCAAAGCATGGCCGCGAGATCATGAAAGAATGCATCGAAGAGGCTGCCGCCCGCGTCATCCATGAGCTGGAGCGCTACCTCAACGCCCTCGGCACCATCGCCGGCATCGCCCCGCTGCTCGGCCTGCTCGGTACCGTGCTGGGCATGATCGAAATCTTCAGCTCCTTCATGGGCTCGGGCATGGCCAACGCGCCGATGCTTGCCGGTGGTATATCCAAGGCGCTGATCACCACCGCGGCCGGCCTGATGGTGGCGATTCCGGCGCTGTTCTTCCATCGCTACCTGCAGCGTCGCGTCGACGAGCTGGTGGTGGGCATGGAGCAGGAGGCGATCAAGCTGGTGGAAATGGTGCAGGGTGACCGCGACGTCGACCTGGGCGAGGGCAAGGCGTGAAATTCCGGCGCAAACCGCGGGAGAACGTCGAGATCAACCTGGCCTCGTTGATCGACGTGGTGTTCATCCTGTTGCTGTTCTTCGTGGTCACCACCACCTTCACCCGCGAGACCCAGCTCAAGGTCGATCTGCCCGAGGCGGCCAGCGGCACGCCGCCGGAGCAGACCGAACTGAAGCAGCTGGAGATCCTGATCGGCGCCGACGGTGTCTTCTCGGTGAACGGCAAGGCGCTGCTGGAAAGCAACCTGAGCAACCTGATGGCGGCGCTGCAGAAGGAATCCAATGGCGACAACAGCCTGCCATTGATCATCAGCGCCGACGGCAAGACCCCGCACCAGGCGGTGATCACCGCCATGGACGCGGCCGGCAAGCTGGGCTTCGCGCACCTGCGCATCACCACGGTGGAAGCACAGGAAAGCCCTTAAGTGAGCGCCGCCGACCGTCTGCTCGACGCCTGGTATCGTGGCCATCCGGCGCTGGCGCTGTTGCGCCCGCTGGAGTGGCTGTACCGCCGCGTGGTGCAGGGCAAGCGCGCGCGCTTTCTGGCCGGCGCGGGCGAGATCTACCGCGCGCCGGTGCCGGTACTGGTGGTGGGCAACATCACCGTCGGCGGTACCGGCAAGACCCCGCTGATCCTCTTTCTCATCCAGCACTGCCGTGCCCGCGGCCTCAAGGTCGGCGTGGTCAGTCGCGGCTATGGCGCCACGCCGCCGAGCCTGCCCTGGCGGGTGAGCGCCGAGCAGCCGGCGGCGCAGGCCGGCGACGAGCCGCTGTTGATCGTCCAGCGCACCGATGTGCCGCTGATGATCGACCCGGATCGCGGCCGTGCGGTGCGTGCGCTGCTGGCCGAGGAGCCGCTGGATCTGATCCTCTGCGACGACGGCCTGCAGCACTACCGCCTGGCGCGCGACCTGGAGCTGGTGCTGATCGACGCCGCCCGCGGCCTGGGCAACCGCCGCTGCCTGCCAGCCGGGCCGCTGCGCGAGCCGGCCGAGCGTCTGCGCGAGGTGGACGCGGTGTTGTTCAACGGCGCCGAGGCCGATCGCGCCGACGGCTACGCCTTCCGCCTGCAGCCGACCGCCCTGGTCAACCTGGCCAGCGGCGAGCGCGTGCCCCTGGATCATTTCCCCGCCGGCCAGGCCGTGCATGCGGTAGCCGGCATCGGCAACCCGCAGCGTTTCTTCGCCACCCTCGAAGCGCTAAACTGGCGACCGGTTCCGCACCCTTTCGCCGACCATGCCCAGTACGATGCCGCGCAGCTCAGTTTCGAGTCGCCGCTGCCCGTGTTGATGACCGAGAAGGATGCGGTGAAATGCCGGGCCTTCGCCGCCGCCGACTGGTGGTACCTGGCCGTCGACGCCGTGCCCACGCCGGCTTTCGTCGACTGGTTGGATGGAGAGCTGGCCCGCCTCATTCCGGGGTCTTCGTAACCCCATCAAGGATTCCGCCATGGACCCGAAACTGCTCGATATCCTCGCCTGCCCGATCTGCAAGGGCCCGCTGCAGCTCTCCGAAGACAAGACGGAACTGATCAGCAAGGGGGCCGGCGTGGCCTACCCGATTCGCGACGGCATCCCGGTGATGCTGGAAAGCGAGGCGCGCACCCTCAATACCGACGAGCGGCTGGACAAGTAAATGAACGCAGCCTTCACCGTCGTCATTCCCGCCCGTTACGCCTCCACCCGCCTGCCCGGCAAGCCGCTGCAGGACATCGCCGGCAAGCCCATGGTGCAGCACGTCTGGGAGCAGGCGAAGAAGAGTTCCGCCGCCCGTGTGGTAGTGGCCACCGACGATGCGCGCATCGTCGAGGCCTGCCAGGCATTCGGTGCCGAGGTGCTGTTGACCCGCGTGGATCACAACTCCGGGACCGATCGCCTGGCCGAAGTCGCCACCCAGCTCGGCCTGGCCGACGATGCCATAGTGGTCAACGTGCAGGGCGACGAGCCACTGATTCCGCCGGTGATCATCGACCAGGTGGCGGCCAACCTGGCAGCCAATCCGCAGGCCGCTATCGCCACTCTGGCCGAGCCCATCGAGGACGTCGCCGCGCTGTTCAATCCCAACGTGGTCAAGGTGGTGGCCGACAAGCACGGCCTGGCGCTGACCTTCAGCCGCGCGCCGCTGGCCTGGGCGCGCGACGCCTTCGCCAAGAGCCGCGACGTGTTGCCGGCCGGCGTGCCCTATCGCCGTCATATCGGCATCTACGCCTACCGCGCCGGCTTCCTGCACGACTTCGTCGCCTGGGGCCCGTGCTGGCTGGAAGACACCGAGTGCCTGGAGCAGCTGCGCGCGCTGTACAACGGTGTGCGCATCCATGTCGCCGATGCCCTCGAGACGCCGGCTGCCGGTGTCGATACCGCCGAAGACCTGGAGCGGGTACGCCGCCTGCTGGGCGCCTGATGAGGGTCCTGTTCGTCTGCCTGGGTAACATCTGTCGTTCGCCCACCGCCGAGGGCGTGTTCCGCCACAAGCTGCGCGCCGCTGGCCTGGAAGATCGGGTGCTGGTGGATTCCGCCGGCACCGGCGACTGGCACGTCGGCAAGGCGCCGGACAGCCGTACCCGCCAGGCCGCTCAGCGCCGTGGCTATGACCTTTCGGCGCTGCGCGCGCGGCAGGTCGAGGTCGCCGATTTCCAGCGCTTCGACCTGATCCTGGCGATGGACCAGAGCAATCTGCGCAATCTCGAGGCGCTGCGTCCGGCGGGTGCCCAGGCAGATCTGGATCTCTATCTGCGCCGCTATGAGCTGGCGTTGGACGAAGTGCCCGATCCCTACTACGGCGGTGACGACGGCTTCGAGCAGGTGCTGGATCTGATCGAGCAGGCCAGCGACGCACTGCTGGCCGAGATCAGGGGGCGCCTGTGAGTCTGCACCTGCAGGGCGAGGTTTCGCTCAAGGCCTTCAACAGCTTCGGCGTCGATGTGCGAGCCCGGCTGTTTGCCGAAGCCCATAACGATATTGACGTGCGCGATGCGCTGGACCTGGCCCGGCAGCGCGATCTGCCGCTGCTGGTGATCGGCGGCGGCAGCAACCTGCTGCTGACCCGTGATGTCGAGGCGCTGGTGCTGCGCATGGCCAGTCGCGGCATTCGCATCCTCGACGATGACGGCGAGCGGGTGCTGGTGGAAGCCGAAGCCGGCGAACCCTGGCATCCCTTCGTGCTGTGGAGTCTGGCGCAGGGGCTTTACGGTCTGGAAAATCTCAGCCTGATCCCCGGTACCGTCGGCGCCGCGCCGGTGCAGAACATCGGCGCCTACGGCGTCGAGCTCAAGGATCTGTTCGCCGGCCTCACCGCGCTGGATCGGCAGAGTGGCGAGCTGCGCGACTTCAGCCTGGACGAATGCGCCTTCGCCTACCGCGACAGCCTGTTCAAGCGCGAGACGGGGCGCTGGCTGATCCTGCGCGTGCGCTTGCAGCTGAGCCGTGTGGTGGCGCTGCGTCTGGATTACGGTCCGGTGCGCCAGCGTCTCACTGAGATGGGCGTCGAGGCGCCGACCGCGAGCGATGTCAGTCGGGCGATCTGCGCCATTCGCAGCGAAAAGCTGCCGGACCCGGCGGTGCTCGGCAACGCTGGCAGCTTCTTCAAGAATCCCTTGGTGGCGCCGGAGCTGGCCGAGCGTATCCGCGCCGAGCATCCTGATCTCGTGAGCTATGCGGCCGGCGACGGCCTGCTCAAGCTGGCGGCCGGCTGGCTGATCGAGCGGGCAGGGTGGAAGGGCTTTCGCGATGGCGATGCCGGTGTCCACCGCCTGCAGGCGCTGGTGCTGGTCAACTATGGCCAGGCCAGCGGCGAGCAACTGCTGGGCCTGGCGCGGCGTATCCAGGCGGATATTCAGGCGCGCTTCGGCGTCGAGCTGGAAATCGAACCCAACGTGCTCTGAGCGGGCATTGCCTGCGCGCTTGCGCGGCTACAGCCGCTCCCACAGGGGCTGCACGGCTCTCGCGGGAGCGGCTTCAGGCGCGAACTTTCAAAGCCAAAGGCACTTTTCACTCAGACATGAAAAAGGGGATGCCTAGGCATCCCCTTTTTCATTACCGAGGGTGGATCAAACCTGTGGCTTGACCTCTTCCTTGTCGCTTTCCACTTCGCTCTCGGCCTCTGCCTTCGGCTGTTCGACAGCTTCGCTTGGCTGTTCGACGGTCTCGCTCGGCTGGTGGACCGCTTCGCTCGGTTCTACCGCTACCTGATCGCTGGCAACCGGCGCGCTTTCGACACTTTCCTCGGCCACTGCCGCCGGCTGAGCTTCGGCCGCAGCGGCCTCCGCTTCGGCGGCAACGCTCTGCTCTGCCGGAGCAGCGGCGGCTGCCTCGGCGGCTTCGCGGGCCAGACGCTCGGCTTCGCGCTGGCGGCGACGCACTTCACGCGGATCATTCGGCGCGCGGCCGCTGGCGTTGGCCGGGGCGGCGACGGGTTCCGCTACAGGCGCTTGAACGACCGCGTCGGCGGGCTCTTGCGCTACCACGACGGTGGGTTCCGGCTGGGCGACCGGCTCGGCAGTCGCTGCTTCGACGGGCGCAGGCTCTTCGCCGACAGGCGCGGGCTCGGCTTCCGCGACCGGGGGTTCAACGTTCGCGGCGGGCTGAGTCGCTTCTACCGCTTCCATGGCTTCGGCTGCGACGGGCGCGACCTGTTCGAGGGCCGGCGCCTCGGCTACCGGGGTTTCGACAGCCGGCGTTTCGCCGGCTGTGACGTCGCTGCTCTCGACGCTGGCGGCGACCACGGCGGCAGCGGCGACCGCAGCGACGGCCTGGCCTTCGCCTTCGCCGTCAGCGGCTTCGCTACCTTCGATCAGATTGCCGTCGGCGTCGCGCTGACGCTCGCGGCGGTTGCTGCGGCGGCGCTGACCGCGCGAACGGCGACGCGGACGCTCACCTTCGTTGCCGTCCTGCTCCTCGTCCTGCAGTTGTTCCTCGCTCGGCAGCGCTTCGTCCTGCACGGCCTCTGCCTGCTCGGCACGCGGCTGGCGCTCTTCACGCGGCGGACGCTGACGCTCCTGGCGCTCGGCACGCGGCTGGCGTTCGGCGCGCGGCTCTTCGCCGGTGGTCTCGGGCTTGCTGTCGAGCGGCTCGCGCAATTCGCGCACGCGCTCCTCTCGCGGGGCGCGCTCTTCGCGCGGCTTGCGCTCGCGACGGTTCTCCTGGCCCTCGCGCGGGGCGCGTTCTTCACGCGGCTGGCGCTCTTCGCGAGGTTGACGCTCTTCGCGCGGTTCACGGGCCTGGCGTTCTTCACGCGGGGCGCGCTCTTCGCGCGGCTTGCGATCGTCGTCGCGACGGCCGCCGCGGCTGCGGCTCTGTTGGCGTCCGTTACGACGCTCCTCGCGCGGCGGGCGCTCGCTGCTCTTCTTCTCCACTACGGCCGGCTTGGCCTCTTCTTCCTTGCCGGCGAACAGGCTGACCAGCGACTTGACCAGGCCCTTGAACAGGCTCGGCTCCGGCGCGGGGGCCGGGGCCAGCGGTGCGGCGGCCGGTTCGGTGGCGGCCGGTGCGCTGCTGCGCGGGGCGGCCTTGATCGCCGCTTCCTGGCGTACCAGGGTGCGGGTGGCGGCAGCCGGTTGGGCTTCTTCGCTCTCGGCGCTGGCGGTGATCTCGTAGCTGGACTGGCCGCTCAGCGCTTCCGGGCTGTCGTCGCGCAGGCGCTGCACTTCGAAGTGCGGGGTTTCCAGGTGGTCGTTGGGCAGGATCACGATGCGCGCGCGGGTGCGCAGTTCGATCTTGGTGATGCTGTTGCGCTTCTCGTTGAGCAGGAAGGCGGCGACCGGGATCGGCACCTGGGCGCGTACCTCGGCGGTGCGATCCTTCAGCGCCTCTTCTTCGATCAGGCGCAGGATGGCCAGCGACAGCGACTCGACGTCGCGGATGATGCCCTGGCCGTTGCAGCGCGGGCAGACGATGCCGCTGGTCTCGCCCAGCGACGGACGCAGGCGCTGGCGGGACATTTCCAGCAGGCCGAAGCGCGAGATGCGACCGACCTGGACGCGGGCGCGGTCGGCTTCCAGGGCTTCGCGCACCTTCTCTTCCACGGCGCGCTGGTTCTTGGCCGGGGTCATGTCGATGAAGTCGATGACGATCAGGCCGCCGATGTCGCGCAGGCGCAGCTGGCGGGCGATTTCCTCGGCCGCTTCCAGGTTGGTCTGCAGCGCGGTTTCCTCGATGTCGCTGCCCTTGGTGGCGCGCGCCGAGTTGATGTCGATGGACACCAGGGCTTCGGTCGGGTCGATGACGATGGAGCCGCCGGACGGCAGCTTCACTTCACGCTGGAAGGCGGTCTCGATCTGGCTTTCGATCTGGAAGCGGTTGAACAGCGGCACGCTGTCCTCGTACAGCTTGATCTTGCTGGCGTACTGCGGCATCACCTGCTGGATGAAGCTCAGCGCTTCTTCCTGGGCCTCGACGCTGTCGACCAGCACTTCGCCGATGTCCTGGCGCAGGTAGTCGCGGATGGCGCGGATGATGACGTTGGATTCCTGGTAGATCAGGAACGGGGCAGGGCGGCTGGTGGAGGCTTCCTTGATGGCGGTCCACAGCTGCAGCAGGTAGTCGAGGTCCCACTGCATTTCTTCGCTGGAGCGGCCGAGACCTGCGGTGCGTACGATCAGGCCCATGTCGGCCGGGGCGTTGAGGCCGTTCAGCGCCTCGCGCAGTTCGTTGCGTTCTTCGCCTTCGATGCGTCGGCTGATGCCGCCGGCGCGCGGGTTGTTCGGCATCAGCACCAGGTAGCGGCCGGCCAGGCTGATGAAGGTGGTCAGGGCCGCGCCCTTGTTGCCGCGCTCTTCCTTCTCGACCTGGACGATTACTTCCTGGCCTTCCTTGAGCACGTCCTTGATATTGATGCGGCCGCCTTCGGGGGCCTTGGAGAAATATTCGCGGGAGATTTCTTTGAGGGGGAGGAAGCCGTGGCGTTCGGAACCGAAATCGACGAAGGCGGCTTCCAGGCTGGGTTCGACGCGGGTGATGCGGCCTTTGTAGATGTTGGCCTTCTTCTGTTCGCGGGCGCCGGACTCGATGTCCAGGTCGTAGAGTTTTTGGCCATCTACCAGGGCAACACGCAACTCTTCGGGCTGAGTTGCGTTGATCAGCATTCTTTTCATGTAGTACCAATGGATTCCGGGGCTGCCGGAAGCCACGTTAGGCACACACGACTCTCAGGGTCGGTGTCAGGCGCGTCAGAAACGGTCGTAAATCGTTCCACTGTCGAGCGACGGTCAGCCGTTGGTAGGCTGCGGTCGCGACGGACGTCTCCTGCTTGCTGTGGTGACAGAAGCACTCAGTCAGGAGGAGGAATCAACTGGCGGTAGCGGACGAGATGAGGCGTCTTTGATCAAGCGATGTGCTACGCAGTCCGACAGTTGTACATCTCCACCCTACACGTATCGCTGAAAATCGGGTGCCGCGCGCGGATTCCGCAGCGGTTGTCAGTTACCGCGACCGCCCGGCGGGCGAATCGCGCATCATACTCAAGGCTTTATTTCCGAACTCTTCGCGGCCTTTTGCGGCCTTTCTAACTCTGAAGAATCCGTCGGACGGCCTCACGTCCTCAATGGGTTGCGCGGGCAGGGGATGGCAAGATTGGCGATCATCCGCAAGCCAGGCCGCTTTTGGCGGCGTTCGCGACTATAGCAGCAATGATTAAGTGCTTCAATTCCATAAAAAATTGTTATGATTGCGCGATGACTACTCCCGCCTCTCCAACCTCCGGCGTCCAGCTGATCGAGGTTGCACCGGAACTCGCCGGCCAACGCATCGACAATTTCCTCAGGACACAGCTCAAGGGCGTGCCCAAGACCCTCATTTACCGCATCCTGCGCAAGGGCGAGGTGCGGGTGAACAAGGGGCGGATCAAGCCCGAGTACAAGCTGCAGGCTGGCGACGTGGTGCGCGTGCCGCCGCTGCGCCTGGCCGAGCGCGACGAGCCCGAGCCGCTGGCGCAGGGCCTGCTCGAGCGTCTCGAAGCGGCCATCGTCTATGAAGACAAGGCGCTGATCGTGCTGAACAAGCCGGCCGGCATCGCCGTGCATGGCGGTAGTGGCCTGAACTACGGCGTGATCGAGGCGTTTCGCCAGTTGCGGCCCGATGCCAGGGATCTGGAACTGGTGCATCGTCTGGATCGCGACACCTCCGGACTGCTGATGATCGCCAAGAAGCGCAGCATGCTGCGTCATCTGCATGAGGCGCTGCGTGGTGATGGCGTCGACAAGCGCTATATGGCGCTGGTGCGTGGCCATTGGGCGACCGCCAGGAAGCAGGTCAATGCGCCGCTGCAAAAGAGCAACCTGCGTTCCGGCGAGCGCATGGTCGAGGTCGATGGCGAGGGCAAGGAAGCGCTGACGCTGTTCCGTGTGCTGCGTCGCTTCGGCGACTTCGCCACCCTGGTGGAGGCCAGGCCGGTGACCGGGCGTACCCACCAGATTCGCGTGCATGCCAAGCATGCCGGGCACTGTATCGCCGGCGATTCCAAGTACGGCGACGACGAATTCACCCGCGAAATCCGCGAGTTGGGCGGCAAGCGCCTGTTCCTGCACGCCTACGAGTTGGTCGTGCCGCTGCCTGACGGCGGCGAGCTGCGCCTGGAGGCGCCGGTGGACGAAATGTGGGCGCGTACCCTGGAGCGTCTCGGTGTCTGATTATCGACTGCTGGTCTTCGATTGGGACGGCACCCTGGTGGACTCCATCGGGCGTATCGTCGAGGCCATGCATCGCGCGGCCGATGTGGCCGGCATACCGCGCTGCAGCGATGGCGCGGTGCGCGGCATCATCGGTCTCGAGCTGGGAGTGGCGATTCGCGCCCTTTATCCGGAACTCGACGAGCCGCTGCTAATCGAAACCATCCGGCGCGCTTACAGCGAGCAGTACCTGGCGCTGGAGACCGAGCCCTCGCCGCTGTTCGATGGCGTGCAGGAGTCGCTCGAGCTGTTCCGCAAGCAGGGCTATCGCCTGGCCGTGGCGACCGGTAAGGGACGTCACGGTTTGCAGCGCGTGCTGGCGGACAAGGGCTGGCAGGATTACTTCGACGTCACCCGTTGTGCCGATGAGACCGCGAGCAAGCCAGACCCGCGTATGCTTCACGAGATCGCGCGGCATTGCCGGGTCGAGCCGGCGCAGGCGCTGATGGTGGGCGATTCCATCTTCGATCTGCTGATGGCGCGCAATGCCGGCATGGATGCGGTGGCGGTCGGCTACGGTGCCCAGCCGCTACGGGTGTTGCGCGAGTGCGCGCCGCGGCTGGCGATCAACCAATTCAACGAGTTGCGCACCTGGCTGGATGGCCTCGGTGCGCAGTGTGCGCTAGAGGTGAGTGATTATGTCGGATGAGTGGAAGTCATCGGCAGCGCCCGGAGACGAGGATGCCAAAAGCTGGAAGCTGCTGGAGAGGGTGTTGCTCTCCAGTGTGCAGGAGCAGCGTCGCTCGCGGCGTTGGGGTATTTTCTTCAAACTGCTGACCTTCATCTATCTGTTCGGAGCGCTGGCCCTGTTCCTGCCGGCGCTGGATCTGAAGAAGGCATCGAGTGCGGGGCCGCATACCGCGTTGATCGAGGTCCGCGGCATGATCGCCGACCAGGAGGCCGCCAGTGCCGACAAGGTGGTCGGCAGTCTGCGGGCTGCGTTCGAGGATGCCAACACCAAGGGTGTGATCCTGCGCATCAACAGTCCTGGTGGCAGTCCGGTGCAGTCCGGCTACATCTACGACGAGATCCGCCGGCTGCGCGGTGAGCATCCGCAGACCAGGGTCTATGCGGTGATCACCGATCTGGGGGCCTCCGGTGCCTACTATATCGCCAGTGCAGCGGACGAGATCTACGCCGACAAGGCCAGTCTGGTCGGCTCCATCGGTGTCACGGCGGCGGGTTTCGGTTTCGTCGGGGTGATGGAAAAGCTCGGGGTGGACCGGCGGGTCTACACCTCGGGCGAGCACAAGGCTTTTCTCGATCCCTTCCAGCCGCCAAAGGAAGAAGAAACCCGGTTCTGGAAGGGGGTGCTGGAGACCACCCATCGCCAGTTCATCGACAGCGTCAAGCAGGGGCGCGGCGAGCGGCTCAAGGTGGAGGAGCATCCAGAGCTGTTCTCCGGGCTGGTCTGGTCGGGCGAGCAGGCGTTGCAGTTGGGTCTGGTCGATGCTCTGGGTAGCTCCAGCTATGTGGCGCGCGAGGTGGTCGGCGTGAAGGAAATCGTCGATTTCACCGTGCGCGACACGCCGTTCGATCGCTTCGCCAAGCGCCTGGGCGCCAGCGTGGCGGATCGTATCGCCCTGTGGATGGGTTTCCAGGGGCCGACGCTGCGCTGATTTCTCTGTCGTTTGCGAAAAGGCCTGCTCGTCAGGCCTTTTTCGTTGCTGTCAGGGGATCTCGACGCCTTCGTTGAGCAGCATGTCGACCAGGCGGATCAGTGGCAGGCCGATCAGGCTGGTGGCGTCTTCGCCTTCGGTGCTGCGAAACAGGCTGACGCCCAGGCCTTCGGACTTGAAGCTGCCGGCGCAGTCGAATGGCTGCTCGCGCTGCAGGTAGCGCAGAATCCGTTCGTCGTCCAGTTGGCGGAAGTGCACGGTGAAGGGTACGCAATCCACCTGGCAATGATCGGTGGCGGTGTTGAGTAGTGCCAGTCCGGTCAGGAAGGTGACGCTGCTGCCGCTGGCGGCGCGCAGCTGAGCCTGGGCGCGCTCCAGGTCGTGCGGCTTGCCGAGAATCTGGCCGCTCTCCAGAACGGCAACCTGATCCGATCCGATGATCAGGTGATCCGGGTTGTCGCGACTCAGGGCGCGTGCTTTCTCTGCGGCCAGGCGCTCGACCAGGGCGGTGGGGGCTTCGCCGGCTCGTTGGGATTCGTCTATGCTGGGCGACTGCCAGGAGAAGGCTAGTTGCAGGCGGGCGAGCAGCTCGCGGCGATAGGGCGAACTGGAGGCGAGCAGCAATGCGGGCATGACCTCTTCCTTTATATAGGTGGGCGGCAAATTCTACTGAGCAGTGCGTGCTGGCGACAGGCCGAATTTCCTTTGACAGGGGCGGGGTGCATCCCTAGAATGCTGCGCCTATGTTGAATGGGCCGATTCCACCTCACGTCGATCCGCGCAAGCTCGCCGACCGCGAAGCCACCCTCGAAGGGCAGCTCGCCCTGGCCAGCCTGCCGCGTCTCTGCGACCCGCTTGCCGATACGGCCGGCGTGGTGCGGGCGAAGTTTCACTTCGGGCGTGACGAGCAGAAAACTGTGGTCATCCGCAGCGAGCTCGAGGTTGAGGTCAAAATGGTCTGCCAGCGTTGTCTGGAGCTGGTCGCGCTACCCATCCGCAGCGAATGTGAATACGCGGTGGTTCGGGTTGGAGCGAACACTCAGTCCCTGCCGAAGGGCTACGACGTGCTGGAAGTGGGCGAAGAGCCGCTGGAATTGCTGGGCCTGGTCGAGGATGAACTGCTCCTCGCCCTGCCGATCGTTCCCGCTCATGCCCCAGGTGATTGCCAGCAGCCGGACGGTCTCGATGAGCCCGAGCCGGGCGAGGACGAGGTATCGCGGTCCAACCCGTTCAGTGTATTGGCGCAGTTAAAGCGTGACCCAAACGTTTAGGAGTTAATCAGTTATGGCTGTTCAGCAGAACAAAAAATCCCGTTCCGCCCGCGACATGCGTCGTTCGCACGACGCTCTCGAGGCCAGCGCCCTGTCCGTAGAGAAGAGCACCGGTGAAGTTCACCTGCGCCACCACGTTTCTCCGGAAGGCGTGTATCGCGGTCGTAAGGTGATCGACAAGGGCGCCGACGAGTAATCCTTGTCCGCCTCGATCATCGCGATTGATGCAATGGGTGGGGACTTCGGTCCCCACTGCATTGTTCCGGCCTGCCTTGCCGCGCTGGCCGAATTCCCCTCGCTGCACCTGACCCTCGTCGGTCAAGCTCCCCTTATCGAAGAACAGCTCGCCCGCCACCCTGGCGTCGATCGTGCGCGCCTGCAGGTTCGGCATGCCAGCGAAGTGATCGCCATGGATGAGCGCCCGGCCCAGGCCCTGCGCGGCAAGCCCGACGCATCGATGCGTGTGGCCCTGGAGTTGGTTCGCCAGCGCCAGGCCCATGCCTGCGTCAGCGCCGGCAATACCGGTGCGTTGATGGCGCTTTCGCGCTATCTGCTCAAGACCCTGCCGGGCATCGATCGGCCGGCCATGGTCAGTGCCATTCCCACCGAGCGCGGTCACTGTCATCTGCTCGATCTGGGTGCCAATGTCGATTGCAGCGCCGAGCATCTCTACCAGTTCGCCATCATGGGGGCGGTGGCGGCCGAGACGCTGGGCGTCAGTCGGCCGCGGGTGGCGTTGCTCAACGTCGGCATCGAGGACATCAAGGGCAACCAGCAGGTCAAGCTCGCGGCCAGCCTGCTGCAGCAGGCGCGGGGCTTGAATTTCGTCGGTTATATCGAGGGTGACGGTCTGTACCGCGGCGAGGCCGATGTAGTGGTATGCGACGGTTTCGTCGGCAATATCCTGCTCAAGTCCAGCGAGGGCTTGGCGCAGTTGATCGTCGGGCGGGTCGAGGCGCTGTTTCGCCAAGGTCTGTTCGCTCAGGCCGTGGGGGCGCTGGCAATGCCGCTGCTGCGTCGCCTGAAGGCCGACCTGGCACCGGCCCGGCATAATGGCGCGAGCTTTCTCGGTCTGCAGGGCATCGTGGTCAAAAGCCACGGTGCGGCGGGGCAGGAGGGTTTCCAGAGCGCGATTCGCTGCGCCCTGCGCGAGGTGCAGGACAACCTGCCGCAGCGCCTGCACGGTCGTCTCGAGGACCTGTTGCTGTAGACTCCTGGCGAGGCCGTATGCGCCGCTAATGTGACCACGGCCGACGGCCTGTCATCCAACTGTCAGTTCGCTGCGCCAGGCTTGCCCTGGCGCTGGTTTTCCGACTCAAGGGACTTATCCATGTCTGCATCCCTCGCATTCGTCTTCCCCGGTCAGGGCTCGCAAGCCCTGGCCATGCTCGCCGAGCACGGTGCCCAGCAGCAACTGGTGATCGACACCTTCGGCGAAGCCTCCGAAGCGCTCGGCTACGATCTCTGGGCGTTGATCCAGCAGGGTCCGGAGGAGCAACTGAACCAGACCGACAAGACCCAGCCGGCCATTCTCACCGCCTCCATCGCCCTGTGGCGTCTGTGGCAGGCCGAGGGCGGCGCGCAGCCGGCGTTCGTCGCCGGCCACAGCCTGGGCGAGTATTCCGCGCTGGTCGCCGCCGGCAGCCTGGGTTTTGCCGATGCGGTGAAGCTGGTGGAGCGCCGCGGTCAACTGATGCAGCAGGCCGTGTCGGCCGGGCAGGGCGGCATGGCCGCGATCCTCGGCCTGGACGATGGCGATGTGCTGGCCGCCTGCGCCGAAGCGGCGCAGGGCGATGTGGTCAGCGCGGTGAATTTCAACGCGCCGGGCCAGGTGGTGATCGCCGGTAGCGCGATTGCCGTCGAACGCGCCATCGAGGCGTGCAAGGCGCGTGGTGCCAAGCGTGCCATGGCGCTGCCGGTCAGTGTGCCGTCGCACTGTGCGCTGATGAAACCGGCCGCCGAGCGTTTCGCCGAGTCGGTCGAGGCCATCGCCTGGCAGGCGCCGCAGATTCCGCTGGTGCAGAACGTCAGCGCCGCCGTGGTGTCCGACCTGGCCACCCTCAAGGCCGACCTGCTGGCGCAGCTGTACAGCCCGGTGCGCTGGGTCGAGTCCATGGTGCGCCTGTCCGAGCAGGGCGTCACCGACCTGGTCGAGTGCGGCCCCGGCAAGGTACTGAGCGGCCTGAACAAGCGCTGCGTCAAGGGCATCAACACCTACAACCTAGATACCCCGGATGCCTTTGCCGCCGCCCGTGCGGCTCTGGCCTGAGCAAGGAGAACGAATATGAGTCTGCAAGGTAAGGTCGCGCTGGTCACCGGCGCCAGCCGCGGTATCGGCCAGGCGATTGCCCTGGAGCTGGGCCGTCAGGGCGCTATCGTCATCGGCACCGCCACCAGCGCCTCGGGCGCCGAGCGCATCGCCGAAACCCTCAAGGCCAACGGCGTCGAAGGCGCTGGTCTGGTACTCGACGTAAGCAACGACGAGTCGGTCGCCAGCACCCTGGAACACATCCAGCAACATCTTGGTCAGCCGTTGATCCTGGTCAACAACGCCGGCATCACCCGTGACAACCTGATGCTGCGCATGAAGGACGACGAGTGGTACGACGTGATCAACACCAACCTCAACAGCCTGTATCGCCTGTCCAAGGCGGTGCTGCGCGGGATGACCAAGGCACGTTTCGGCCGCATCATCAACATCGGTTCCGTCGTCGGCGCGATGGGCAATGCCGGGCAGGTCAACTACGCTGCGGCCAAGGCCGGCCTGGAGGGTTTCAGCCGCGCCCTGGCGCGTGAAGTGGGCTCGCGGGCGATCACCGTCAACTCGGTGGCCCCCGGTTTCATCGACACCGACATGACCCGCGAATTGCCGGAAGCCCAGCGCGACGCGCTGCTGACCCAGATTCCGCTGGGCCGTCTGGGCCAGGCCGAGGAGATCGCCAAGGTGGTCGCCTTCCTCGCCTCCGATGGCGCAGCCTACGTCACTGGGGCTACTATCCCCGTGAACGGCGGGATGTACATGAGCTGAATGTGACGAGCGCCTTCAGAAAACTGTCATAGTAGCTGTCTAAAATCCGTTATAAAGCTGCAACAGGTTTATAGACAGATCGTTGAAGTGTTCCTGGGGGCTCCCCGGCATTCAGCTTGAAATGCTAAAAACCCTTTCTATACACTTGGCCGCTACCAGCTAGCTGCCTGGATTTGTCCAATAGGAGTGAAAACAAGGTATGAGCACCATCGAAGAACGCGTCAAGAAAATCGTTGCCGAGCAACTTGGCGTCAAAGAAGAGGAAGTCACCAACAGCGCTTCCTTCGTCGAAGACCTGGGTGCCGACTCCCTTGACACCGTCGAGCTGGTGATGGCTCTCGAAGAGGAATTCGAAACCGAGATCCCGGACGAGCAGGCTGAGAAGATCACCACCGTTCAGGAAGCCATCGACTACGTGACCGCGCACGCGCAATAAGTCATCGTCGCTTCCCGACACGGAAAAGCCGCACTGCCTTCATCAGGCGTGCGGCTTTTCTTTACGTGCAAGGCGCATCCGGCGCTTAGGTAGAACAAGAGGAGATTGCTGTGTCGCGTAGACGCGTCGTGGTTACCGGTATGGGCATGCTGTCGCCGCTGGGTAACGATGTGCCGAGCAGCTGGCAGGGCATTTTGGCCGGGCGCAGTGGCATCGGTCTGATCGAGCACATGGACCTGTCCGCCTACTCCACCCGTTTCGGCGGGTCGGTCAAGGGTTTCAACGTCGAGGAGTACCTCTCCGCCAAGGAGGCGCGCAAGCTCGACCTGTTCATCCAGTATGGCCTCGCCGCCAGCTTCCAGGCGATGCGCGATGCCGGTCTGGAAGTCACCGACGCCAACCGTGAGCGCATCGGCGTGGTCATGGGCTCCGGCATCGGCGGCCTGACCAATATCGAGAACAACTGCAAGTCGCTTCACGAGCAAGGGCCGCGGCGCATTTCGCCGTTCTTCGTGCCCGGCTCGATCATCAATATGATTTCCGGTTTCCTGTCGATCCACCTGGGTTTGCAGGGACCCAACTACGCCATCGCCACCGCCTGCACCACCGGCACCCACTGCATCGGTATGGCCGCGCGCAACATCGCCTATGGCGAGGCCGACGTGATGGTCGCCGGCGGCGCCGAGATGGCCGCCTGCGGCCTGGGCATGGGCGGCTTCGGCGCGGCACGCGCGCTGTCGACGCGCAACGACGAGCCGACCAAGGCCAGCCGGCCGTGGGACAAGGGCCGCGACGGCTTCGTCCTCTCCGACGGCGCCGGCGCCCTGGTGCTGGAGGAACTGGAGCACGCCAAGGCTCGTGGCGCCACCATCCATGCCGAGTTGATCGGCTTCGGCATGAGCGGCGACGCTTATCACATGACCTCGCCGCCCGAGGATGGCGCCGGTGCCGCGCGCTGCATGGCCAATGCCCTGCGCGATGCCGGTCTGAACGCCGACCAGGTGCAGTACATCAACGCCCACGGCACTTCCACCCCGGCCGGCGACATCGCCGAAGCGGCGGCGGTCAAGCGCGTGTTCGGCGAGCACGCCTACCAGTTGGCGGTCAGTTCGACCAAGTCGATGACCGGCCACCTGCTCGGTGCCGCCGGCGCGGTGGAGGCGATCTTCAGCGTGCTGGCGCTCCGCGATCAGGTCGCCCCGCCGACCATCAACCTGGACGAGCCGGACGAAGGCTGCGACCTGGACTTCGTCGCGCACCAGGCCAAGGCCATGCCGATCGAGGTCGCGCTGTCGAACTCCTTCGGCTTCGGCGGCACCAACGGCTCGCTGCTGTTCCGTCGGTACCACGGCTGATGCCGAGCTGGGTCAACGGCGCGGCCGGCGACCAGCTGTCGCTGCGTGACCGTGGCCTGGCTTACGGCGATGGTCTGTTCGAGACCATCGCCGTGCGCGGCGGGCGCATCCTGCTGCACGCGCGACACCTGGCGCGCCTGGCCGAGGGCTGTCGGCGCCTGGCCATTCCGCTTGATCTGGGGTTGATGGAAAGCGAGTTACAGGCCTTTGCCGGACAACTGGGCGAGGGCGTGGCCAAGCTGATCGTCACCCGCGGCGAGGGCCAGCGCGGCTATGCGCCGCCGCAGCCCTGCCAACCGCTGCGCATCCTGCAGGCGGCGCCGCTGCCGCAGTATCCCGCCGCGCATGCCGAGCAGGGCGTGCGCCTGTTTCCCTGCGCCACCCGTCTGGCCGAGCAGCCGCTGCTGGCCGGGCTCAAGCACCTCAACCGCCTGGAGCAGGTACTGGCGCGCGCCGAATGGCAGGACGCCGAGCATGCCGAAGGGCTGATGTGCGATGCCAGCGGGCGGGTGATCGAAGGGGTCTACAGCAACCTGTTTCTGGTGCAGGGCGGTGCGCTGCTGACCGCCGATCTGTCGCGCTGCGGCGTCGCCGGGGTGATGCGCGCCGAGCTGCTGGAGCAGGCGCGGGCGCTCGGCATGCCGGTGCAGGTGCGCGATATCGCCTACGACGAATTGCTGGCGGCCGACGAGGTCTTCCTCTGCAACAGCCTCTACGGCATCTGGCCGGTGCGAGCCCTGCGAGAGCGGCACTGGTCGGTAGGCCCGGTCGCCCGTAAACTGCAGGCCATCGTTGACGATTTACTGAGTAACTGACTGGTGCTACGCAAGATCTTGGTGCTGCTCGAATGCGGCGTGCTGTTGGCTGCGCTGCTGGTGGTCGGCTCCGCCTGGTTGCAGCACAACGCGTTGCAGCAACCGCTGCAGCTGGGTGAGGAAATGCTCCTGGAGGTGCAGCCCGGCGCCACGCCCAGCGGCGTGCTCAACCGTCTGCAAGCCGAGGGCGTGATCGACAACGCTTTCTGGCTGCGCCTGTATTGGCGTTTCAATCTGCGCGGACCGGCGCTGCACAGCGGCGAGTACCGTCTGCTGCCCAGCCAGAGCGCGCGCGAGATGCTCGGCCTGTGGCAGCGCGGCGAGGTGGTGCAGTACAGCCTGACTCTGGTCGAAGGCTGGAACTTCCGCCAGGTGCGTACCGCCCTGGCGCGTCAGGAGCGCTTGCAGCAGCGTCTGGCCGATCTCAGCGACGCCGAGTTGATGACACGTCTGGGGCTGTCCGGACAGAACCCGGAGGGACGCTTCTTTCCGGATACCTACCGCTACGTGCGAGGGATGAGCGACGAGGACCTGCTCAAGCAGGCCAATGCCCGTCTCGAGGCGGTGCTGGCCGAGGAGTGGGCCGCCCGCGCCGACGGATTGCCTTACCGCGAGCCTTACGACGCGCTGATCATGGCCTCGATGGTCGAGAAGGAGACCGGCGTCCCCGAGGAGCGCGGCGAGATCGCCGGGGTCTTCATCCGTCGCCTGCGTATCGGCATGCGCCTGCAGACCGATCCGACGGTGATCTACGGCATGGGCGAGCGTTACAACGGTCGTATCACCCGCGCCGACCTGCGCGAGCCCACCCCCTACAACACCTACACCATCGACGGCATGCCGCCGACCCCCATCGCCCTGGCCGGGCGCGAGGCGATCCGCGCCGCGCTCAACCCGGTCGAGGGCAAGTCGCTGTACTTCGTGGCGCGCGGCGATGGCAGCCACGTGTTCTCCAGTACGCTGGAGGAGCACAACCGCGCGGTGCGCGAGTACCAGCTCAAGCGGCGCGCCGATTACCGTTCCAGCCCCGCACCCCGTGCGGCCGCCGAATCTGAATAAGGGCACCCCGTGACCGGCTTGTTTATCACCCTGGAAGGCCCGGAAGGCGCCGGCAAGAGCACCAACCGCGACTACCTCGCCGGGCGCCTGCGCGAGCGCGGCGTCGACGTGCTGCTGACCCGCGAGCCGGGCGGCACGCCGCTGGCCGAGCGCATCCGCGAATTGCTGCTGGCGCCCAGCGACGAGCCCATGGCCTGTGACGCCGAGTTGCTGCTGGTGTTCGCCGCCCGTGCCCAGCATCTGCAGCAGGTCATCCGCCCGGCGCTGGCGCGCGGCGCCGTGGTGCTCTGCGATCGCTTCACCGCGACGTTAGTGTTTCTTTTGGGTGAAGGTAAACGTGATTACGTTCAGCCTTCTTTTCCCTTAGAACACTGCGCTATGGTCTAGGTCGACCGTGCGGCAAGGGTTTCAGGTTTCTTGAAGATGCCTACTGTCTATATTGTAGCACCTGTTCAATTGAAAAAGTAAACACCCTGCTTTTCGGGTTCCGTTTGCGGCTGAAACGTAAACCCTAAAACCAGCCTTTGTCCCCGCTAGACCTCCCTACCTTCTCCTAGATCACCTGAAACCCAATGAAATTGGGGTTTTCCAAGTTTACGTTTACATTTCTCAGGAAGCGGAGGGCCACTGCTTCGTAGCTTCAACCTCTTGGCAAGTGGCTGAATCACGGAGGTAGTCCGCCAGGTATGCGAACGCTACCCTGCTTCTCAGTTCGTGCCGATTTCAAGGCTGGGCGAAACACCCCCTAGATCTACCTGGTCTTGAGGCGTGGGGCGATGATCGCTGAATACAGCCGAGAGTAATATAAGTCGCGCCAAATAGCCGATGAGGGAAGGTAGTGAAGGAACACTTAGCTGAAATTCTGTATGTCATCGCGCTTTCGAAGCGCACCCAATGGGCCTTTCTGCTAGGCATGGTCTTCTTCATTGGTATCAACTTGATGGGCGACTATTACGTCTCCAGACTGCGCTTCTCAGGGTCAATGGCGGCGCTGGAGCAAGCCGTTATCCCCAAGCTGCTGAAGCGCTACGACAAAGCGGCCTGGTTTGCTCTGATTTCGTTTTGGGTGCTTGCGTTCAAGTGCTACCAGCGAGACAAACGTCGATTCTTTTAGCCTTCGCCCGCGCGGCAGCACTGCGCGGAAACATGGCCCACGATCATGACTTTTGTAGTTGAGAAGCGCTGTTTATAGGGGGCTCAAACAGCACAGAAGGAGAGATTGTTACAAGATATTGCGGCGTGAACTGGCTACAACCCGCGATTTTAAAGGCCTGTCCATCCATACAGGGTGGAGATAAAGCCAGTTCACAGTTTGCGCACAAGTTATCCACAGTCGGGTGCCTTGCTTTGTACAAAACACCCCATTATCTTGTATCTCAGCTCACCAGAAACCCTACATCTTGTGTTTTTGGTGGGTGAGCTACGGAGTCAGTTAAGGCAGCGGGTATGCGTGCAAAGTTTGGTCGCCGAGCACGCATATCCGCCTTCCCTGATCCAATGCGGACATTGGTGGGACGCGCATTAGAGAGAAATCGAACTCTGGCTGTCAATCAACCAGGCCGGTTTTCCGCTGAAGGGTCGCTCCTGCCTACTTGATCCTACGTAGATACAGGAGCACCTAACCGTGCCGAAAAATACCAAGCAAACCTCGTCCCAAGTAGCCAGTCTGGCTTCCAAAGTCCTCCGCAGCGACAGTTCCTCGGCAATTCAGAAGGAGCTGGCGGGATCGGCTATGGCGCAAGCATCGAGCAGTAAGCAAACCGGTGCGGACATGGAGGCTAAGGCCAGCCGCGTGCTGGATAGCGACAAGTACAACGCCACAACCAAGACCCTCGCGGCCTCGGTACTCGCCCAATCGAACAAAGAGCGGGGTGAGTGACATGCCCCAGTATTACGTGAACCGCAATGCCCAGGCCAATGGTGATCATGAGGTGCATACCAGCTCCTGCTTCTTTTTGCCGGCACTCCACAACCGCCTCGATCTTGGCTACCACACAACCTGCATGACCGCTGTACGTCAGGCGCGCAGTACCTATCCACAGTCGAATGGCTGTCGGACGTGCTCTTCGCTCTGCCACACCCAATAGGCTTTCGATTGGGCTCACTGGGGAAGCCGAAAGGCTGTCCCCATTTGAACGTGAGTGACGTCCTTGCAAAGTCGATTGGGTGGTTAATTATTATGATTCAAGATCATGAATACAGTTTGTTAGGTGGGGTCAATCGTGCATTGATTGGGCGATACCTGACGATATTAGCGAGTGCTATTTCAGGCGTTGCAGTGTTCTTGTTGCTCTCAGCTGAGGATTTGGCGAAGCGATTTAACCTGCCTGTAAATCTTCCACCCACTGCCCTCTCATTGCTGGGGGCGGGTGTGGTTTTTGCTATTTTATACACCTTGTTCAATAAAACAGTGTGGAAATGGCCGTGGGCCGTGAAATATCTAAAGGTTCCTGATCTGTCAGGAGAGTGGTTGTGCAATGGAACCACGTTGGATGCGTCAGGGAATCCAGTACACAACTGGGAAGCCAATGTTTACATCTGCCAAACCTGGGACAAGATCAGGGTGCGGCTGAAAACACGCCAGTCTGGCTCAAATAGCATCACTGCGGCTTTGGTTTACGACGAAGCTGATGGCTACCGTCTTCTTTATAACTACCGTAATGACCCAAACCCTGGTGAAGCAGTGCTAAGGGGGCATGTAGGTAGTGCAAATCTACTGTTCACAAAGTCATTAGATGGTGCGGCAGGTGACTATTTCAATGGTTACGGGCGGCCTACCTATGGGCGTATGGAGCTGAGGAGAAAAAATGAGCAACTCAATTAATGACCGTATCAGTCGCCTCCGCTCCAGGCGCTCAGGACTCGATAGATCCTCCGTGATCGCATTGGATGCGAAGGATTTCATTGTGAATCGCAGCCTCAACCAAGAGCGATGGGAAGGACGGGCGAAAGACAAGCCCTACACGACATTTGCACTGGGGGCTATGCAGGAAGTCGATCCTACCTACACACGAATCAGCCTCGAAACGGCAGAGCGGGTGAGCAATCAGCTGGCAAAGCGAATGTCGGGGAGCATGGAGTTTGAGTTGCAGGGGTCTGTGCCGCTGAATGTCCATATTCGTGGTGTCAGCGATGTTGATCTGCTGGCATTGGAGGCCGACTTCCACACCTACGACCCACGTGGGGGAATGAGTGCCTCTGGGCAGTACCGCTCACCATCCACTCGAACCTCGGTTGGTGTGTTGACTGCTAGAAGGGCGGAGATAAGTCGAGTTCTTCGTGAGGCATTTCCAGTCGCAACTGTGGATACGTCGGGCTCCAAAGCCATCAAGCTATATGGTGGATCTTTGGCGCGCCCCGTTGATGTCGTGCCTTCCCACTGGCACGACACCATCGAGTATCAGGCATCACGCCAGAAGCATGACCGCGCAGTAACTATTCTTGATGCACATAAGAATACCACTGCCGATAACTGGCCTTTCCTTCACATCAAACGAGTACGTGAGCGCTGCGAGGGCACAGGGGGCGGCCTGCGAAAATCAATTAGGCTGTGCAAGAACTTGAAGGCGGAGCTTGAGGCAGAAGGTCAAAGCGTTCCCATTTCAAGTTTCGATATAGCCTCCGTTATGTATCATGCCAATATGACTAGCCTCACCGTTGGGGCTCTCTATGAATTGGCAATTCTGGCGGAGACACAAAGGCATTTAGATTATCTATGGAATAACAAGGAAGTGGCTAGACAGTTGCTCGTACCGGACGGATCACGCTTTATATTTAATGAAGAGGGAAAGTTTACCGGGTTGCTCCACCTTTCACTTGCCATGGATAACCTTCTGCGCGAGGTGGCGAAAGAGCAAAACTATCTCTTGAAGTTATCCGAGAAACCGATGCTGGATGCGAGCAGAGAGGCTGTAATGAAGTCAGCAATATTCTAACGACACTCCACACGTCAGAATCTGGATTTACTGCTGACAAACGAGCAATTTGGCAAGCACCTCGCTTAGCCAGCGTTGAGGGGGCTCAGCTTGAATGTTTTTTGTTGACCAACAACCAGTCTGGGAAACATCCACTGCTTGGCCCTCACCGCACGATGAATCGGCTGCACTTTCGTGTGCTGTGCAAGCCAAGATGCAACGGTCACATCTCGTCCTGGCCGACCTCCCGACTGGTCATGTCCCGGCGGAGGTTGCTCAGGCTGAGAGCTCAGCTTGATCTTGGCGTTTAAGTACTAGGAAAGTGGCTACTGGCCCCCAGCTGGCTGGACACCATCAAGCTTGCGGTGAACCAGCGACACCAGTGAGAAGATGTCTAGCGCGTCCTGTTCAGACATGGGCCAATTGGTTTTTGTCGCATGGGCTAGAGGGTTACGAACTGCCCCGAACAAACCAATCAGCAGGTTGGCAAAGCCTCTTTGCTCGCTTTTCTCGGATTCGGTGTTCAGCGGCCCTAGTGCCAATACGGGGGACTGACCAGTGAAGGCCTTATTGACCAGGTCAGCGCCATCACCGCCCAATCCAGAAAGATCGCGGATCCTTTGTGCGACCCCCTTGGTCGCCTCAAATACGGCGTGAAAATAGTTCTCATCCAGTAGCTCAGAGCGGCAGTAATTATAGACTTCCTCGTGTACAGATCGGTTTTCCAAGGCCGATTTGAGTTTGCCTGCGCGGGCGAGAGCGGCGTCTAGGGTCGCTGCCCGATTAGCATGGCCAACCTTGCCGTCGTCGCGTACATAAAAGCCTGAAAACGCCAGAACCACATTGAGTTCGTTGCGTCTCCAGATGAAGGACTCACGGTCTCTGGCATAGCTCACTGGGTTCATCGCTGCGTTGATGAACTGAATGAGGTGATTGCCGACCTGGTGCTTGTTTTGGGTGGCGGCGAGCGCGTTGTAGAGGCGTTTCCATTTGGTATTGCCGGGGTCTACATCCTCAACCCGGATCTCTTGTAGTAGCCAGCCGATCTGGGATCCGCTAAGGCCTCGTGCAGTATCGGCCAGTACGCGGGAGACAGCCTCAAGGTCTTGAGGGCTGAAGGGTAGTATCCGATTACTCAAGGCCGGTCTCCGTTAGGCTATTCATGCGCTTTGCTTGCGAGATGAGGTCAAGCAGAGGTCGCAAGGGCAGGCTCTTGGCTTTGTGCTGACGTCTGTTTGCGAATGGTTCGGATAACCATGGCCGTCCCGCGCATCTCCACGTCGAACAGCTCCGAGGTGCGAATCAGATCTCCCAGCTTCTGGTAGCCATAGTTCACGACCGAGAAAGAGCTGTTGTTGTGGATGTAGTCAGACACCCTGCTCAGCAACGACCAGCCGTCATCGCCAGCTGTCTGATCAGCAGCGTTGCGGAGCAAGCGAACCAGTGAGGTATCGCAGCGCAGTTCGTTACGTGTTTTCTTCTTCGGCTGCTCATCAGCGGAGGCTTTATCGTCATCGGGGTTACGAGCCAGATTCTCCACGTAGATGAACGAAGTGCATGCATGTACGAAAGCCGAAGGGGTCTTTTTCTCGCCAAAGCCATACACCGGAAAGCCACTTTCTTGCAGGCGTAGAGCCAGTGGAGTGAAGTCGCTGTCGCTAGTCATCAGGGCAAAAGCGTCGATGTTTTTGCTGTACAGCAGATCCATCGCATCGATGATCATGGCCGCGTCAGTGGCGTTCTTGCCCTTGGTGTAGGCAAATTGCTGCATCGGGCGGATAGCGAATGGATGGAGCCGCTCAACCCAGCCAGAGAGACTGTCGCTCTTCCAGTCACCATGAGCATGTCGTACGTTGACCATGCCGTATTTGGCGAGCTCTTCCAGCACGCCTTCAATGGCACTGTGACTGACGTTGTCGCAATCGATCAACAAAGCAATTCGTTTCTGGTGCATCAGGTGTCGTCCTTGTAAGACTGCGTTTGCTTGAACGTTGCCACCATGCGCAGGGGCTATGCAAGCGCTGTAATTATATTGGTGATTCTGAGAGGTGCTTGCCCCAGAGCGACTCTCCAGCCTGTTATTATGTGCATGTTCAACTTGAGCGGTTAACATAATTTCATTACCACCATCTATCCCTTAACGTAAACGCTATAGTTTCTTGCCATTAAGCAACCACCTAGTCAATATGTCGATTTCCTGAATGATCAGACGATTCTTTCCAGGGAGATTGAACTTAGGCAAAAGCGTTTCGGGATCACGGGTGGAGCCAGGAGTGTACCCTAGTAGACCAGCATATTTTGCGGCTTCGCCTCCCAATGAATCATAAAACCGGTCAAATACCTCTTCTTCACCATTGCGAGATAGCACTTTAAACTGCGATTTGCAGAATGCGCATACTTGCACATAAAAAGGAATGAACAGAGGGCCTGCGGAATACTTAGCCTTTTCAAGTGCCTGCTTGAAATGTTTTAGTGCGCTTTCACTGGCGCCGGTTAGCATGAATCTACTAGCCAATGACCAGTCTTCAATCCACGCTGGACTGTTTGTTAAGTTTGATAGCCATTCTTTTTCAAAAAACTTCAGATAATCCTTTTTGTATAGAACTGCAAGCCCGTCAGGTATGGCGGTGTCGCAGGACAAAAATGCCCCTGTTGATCTAAGGTTTGTCAAGAATTCATGGTACGCTCCAAACGCATCATCCAATAATTTCTCATCGACTACGTCGTCATGCAGTATCTGATCAATGCAGTCGCTGATTGGAGTGGCGCTGTCTAGGGTTTTAATCTTTGGGTATTGGGGTTGAGTGCTGGGGTCAAAATCGCCTATCTCGGTGGCATGCATATACAGGTTGTGGGACACAAAGGCGCAAAAAGCTTTGTTGGCAAACCCATGCCCCTCAGCCTCCGCAGGCAAAAGACACGCAAGCGGCTTGATAAATGGATAAATAACTTCCCATTTTATTTTGCCTTCCTTGCTCATTCGCTCAAATACCTGCTTTGACTGCGTACTGACCGGCTTTGACGAGAAATCTAATCCCCATAGCTCGCTGTCAGTCAGGTTGCAGTTAACGGATTGCTTACGAAGAGCGTGAAACTGGTGAAGTTTGTACGGTGTCACCCCGGTTTCCTTACAGAATTTCTCGACAAACTCACGCAGAGGCCATCTGCTTGTTTCTGTACTCTTACCGAGGACTCCCCTTGGCTCTACATCGGAGATAGCTCTGACCAAGTCGATCATTGTGCCTGCAAGAAAAGCTTGGTAGGCATCAATGCAGTCTTCAGATGTTGCCGAGTACTCCCTTATGAACTCTCTGTAGTGTAGCAACGCTGAAGTGTAGAGTTTCGCTGCAAGATCGGAAACTTTCGAGGCTCCGTATTTCTCATGGACGAGAATCTCGATATAGCCTGTTAACTCCCTGAGTTCTTCGTATGAGGAGTAATCCTCTTTGGCCAGATAGGACACATAGGACTGAATGGTCTTGCTCTTTTTTACTTCCTGCTTTGATTCTGGTGCGATCTGAGTCGTGACGGACACAAGCTCGTCGAGAGCCCCATAAGTGCCGTTCTCTCTCTTAATTGCCTCGAAAGCAGATCTCAATGCTTCCCGCCTGGCCTTTTCACTGGCAGGTACATGAAACTCGACACTCTTCCCGTCGCTGCTCCAAAGGCCTAGGCAGTCACATAGCACCTTGTTGAAATGACCGAGTGTTGGGAACTGAGTAAGCGTCTGCCGAACTCACCTTGCGTAATTCAGGCGGGTGCCCATTGATGCGGCAGTAGTTGGCCAATCTCGCTGGCCCGCTGTGTCGGCAGCCGCATCAGCACATCCTTCAGGTAGGCGTACGGATCATGCCCATTCATGCGCGCCGACTGGATCAGGCTCATGATCGCCGCCGCCCGTTTGCCGCTGCGCAGCGACCCGGCAAACAGCCAGTTCGAGCGTCCAAGGGCCCATGGTCGAATCTGGTTCTCGACCTGATTGTTGTCGATGGGCACAGAGCCATCTTCGACATAGCGAGTCAGAGCCAGCCAGCGTTTGAGGCTGTAATCCAAGGCTTTCGCCGTGGCTGATCCGTTGGGCACTCGATCACGCTGGGCCAGCATCCATTCATGCAGCGCATCGAGGATCGGTGAAGACTTGTCCTGGCGTATTCGCCAGCGTTCTTCATCGCTCATGTGCCGTGCTTGCCGCTCGATTTCATACAGCCCGGCAATGGAGTGCAGCGCCTGTTCGGCTAACTGGCTTTTGTTCGCTGCGTGCAGATCGAAAAATTTGCGGCGGGCGTGGGCCATGCAGCCAATTTCGGTGATGCCCTGCTCGAAGCTGGCCTTGTAGCCGGCGAAGTCGTCGCAGACCAGCTTGCCACTCCACTGACCCAGAAAATTGCGCGCATGCTCACCAGCCCGGCTGGGGCTGAAGTCATACACCACGGCCTTCAGGTCGGCGAAGGGTGTGGTGCAGTATGCCCAGACGTAAGCCCGGTGGGTTTTCTTCTCGCCAGGGGCCAGCATTTGCACGGGGGTTTCGTCGGCGTGGATCACGCCTTGCGCCAGTACCGCCTCGCGCAGGGCGTCGACCAATGGTTGGAGCTGTACGCCGGTTTGTCCGACCCACTGCGCCAGCGTCGAGCGGGCGATGGCCAGGCCAGCGCGCCCAAAAATCTTTTCTTGCCTATACAGCGGCAGGTGGTCGGCAAATTTGGCCACCATCACGTGAGCCAGCAGGCCGGCAGTGGGGATGCCCTTGTCGATCACCTGGGCTGGTACCGGCGCCTGGATCAGTGTTTCGCACTGACGGCAGGCCCATTTGCCACGCACGTGCTGTTCGACGGTGAACACGCCCGGCGTGTAATCCAGCTTTTCGCTGATGTCTTCGCCGATGCGTTGCAGCTGGCAGCCGCAGGCGCATTGAGTGTTCTGCGGCTCGTGACGGATCACAGTACGCGGAAACTGGGCTGGCAGCGGTGCGCGCTTGGGCTGTTGGCGGGGTTCAGCCGGAGCCGCCGGAGGATTGAGGGTTTTCAGTTCCGCCTCGATAGCGGCAATGTCCGTGTCGAGCAAATCATCCAGTAGGCTGCCCTGGTCAGGGCTTAGTTGCTCGCTACGCTTGGCGAACTTGTGTCGCTTGAACCAGGCGATTTCATGGGTGAGCTGCTCGATGACGGTTTGATCGCGGTCGATCTTCTTGCCCATCGTTTCAACCGTCTTACCCAACGTGTCGACTTGCGACAGCAACTGCGCAGCGAGTGCGCGCAGTTGCTCAGGTGTCAGTTGGTCGAGATTGGGCAAGGAAGTCATGCCGCTGATTGTGCCAGAGCAGGCGATCAGCGCAGATAAAGCGATGGGCTAATGGCCGTCGCTACAGCACTGTGATCGCACCGGCTGCACCAACCCGCTGCCAAGGTAAACCGAGCACCAAAGCCTGAAGCTGCTCGGTGTCGAGTTCAACTTCCGAGCCGCGGTGGATGCCTGGCCAGTGAAACTTGCCCTGGTTCAATCGCCGCGCGGCCAGCCAGATCCCTACACCGTCATGCACCAACACTTTCATGCGGTTGGCGCGGCGGTTGGCGAACAGATAAGCACAGTGCGGCTTCGCCGCACCGAATACCTCCACTACACGGGCCAATGCGGTCTCGGTGCCGGCGCGCATGTCCATCGGCTCAGTGGCAAGCCAGATGCTATCGATGCGGATCACGGGGCAAGCCCCCGGACAAAGCGGGCGCAGCCGTCAGGATCGGACACTGGCCATTTCACTGTGACTGACTGCTCGCCAAGCGATAGCTCAATAATCACCGATGCTGCAGTCGGCCGTTTGGGCGTAGCCCTCAATGGAACGAACGCCGGCAACACCGCGGGTAGCTGATCTCGGTAAAGCGGTAGCCATTTTCGAATGACGTTGGCGTTGATGCCATGGCGGATGGCAACGCTGGAGACGGTCGCACCCGGTTGTAGGCATTCCTGAACGACCTGGACCTTGAACGGTTTGGGGTAAGAGCTTCGTTGGCGCATGGAAATCCTAACGTTAAGGACGAACGCGTCCGCTTAAAAATACGCGGACACCATCGCCCTTAATGCTGGAGTTCGGAAGGTGACTTGGCTGGACGCTTACGGAACTGAAAAGCTGTAGATAACATTATGGCTCTCGCTGTTTCGACTTTTCGCCACTTTAAAGTGAGGCCAGCAGTTTTCTAGGTATCAAAGTGTCGATGGCACTGTCGTGTGGTTCAGAGTGCCAAAATGTGGCTTCAGCGCTTTGCAGTTGGTAACTGTATGGCAACGTTGCCCCCTCCCTATGAAACCGTCCTGCCCAAGGCGATACTGGGCCATACTGAGTTCTTTAACCGTGAGATCAAAGCCATGGCTACATCAGAGAGCTGGCGAGTTGTCTGCCAAGACCCAGGAGATGGTAGCGGAGACGTCATCGTTGAGCTTCCTCCGGCGCTACTGGAGAAGCTTGGCTGGGCTGTGGGAGATGATCTGGTCATTGAGGGCGACAAGGAAGGAATCTCTTTAAAACTCAAGCCTCGATCCGCCGATGCCGCATCCTAGAGGCTGATGTGGCGTTGGCGCCTGTCTTTCAGAAATTCAGCATCTCGAAGGCTATTCTGTTGCCGGCCAAGGATGAGGCCTGCTCCGCATTTCTGGTACTCTCGGCCCATCCTTTCGGCAGGGACGCGTACGGGGCTTTGACCCGCTGCTACCTGCTATCCCGCATTGCAAGGTAGTACGCCCGATGGCCATCAAGAAATCCGAACTCTATTCCTCCCTGTGGAAATCCTGCGACGAGCTGCGTGGCGGGATGGATGCCTCGCAGTACAAGGACTACGTCCTGGTGCTGTTGTTCGTGAAATACGTGTCGGACAAGTACGCCGGCGACCCCAACTCGCTGATCGAGGTGCCGGAAGGCGGCAGCTTTGCCGATATGGTGGCGCTCAAGGGCGACAAGGAGATCGGCGACAAGATCAACCAGATCATTGCCCGCCTGGCCGAGGCCAATAACCTCACCGGCGTCATCGACGTAGCGGATTTCAACGACCAGGAGAAGCTCGGCAAGGGCAAGGAGATGGTCGACCGCCTCTCCAACCTGGTCAGCATCTTCAACTCGCCGGGCCTGGATTTCCGCAGCAACCGCGCTCAGGGCGACGACATCCTTGGCGATGCCTACGAATACCTGATGCGCCACTTCGCCACCGAGTCCGGCAAGAGCAAGGGGCAGTTCTACACCCCCGCAGAAGTCTCGCGGATTATGGCTCAGGTCATCGGCCTGGCCGGTGCTACTGACAGCAAGCAGAGCATCTATGACCCGACCTGTGGCTCGGGCTCACTGCTGCTCAAGGCACACGACGAAGCCAAGAGCGTCACAGGCTTGGATCTGGCCATCTACGGCCAGGAAATGGACAACGCCACCAGCGCCCTGGCCAAGATGAACATGATCCTGCACGACTGCCCCACGGCGGAGATCTGGAAGGACAACACCCTGTCCGCGCCACATTTCAAAGACCCGATGGGCAAGCTCAAGCTGTTCGACTTTATCGTCGCAAACCCGCCGTTCTCCACCAAGGCCTGGAGCAATGGCTTCAACCCGGCAGAAGATGAGTACAACCGCTTCAGCTACGGCATTCCGCCTGAGAAGAACGGCGACTACGCCTTCCTCCTGCACATGCTCACCTCGCTGAAAAGCACCGGCAAGGCGGCAGTAATTCTGCCCCACGGCGTACTGTTCCGGGGTGGTGCTGAGGCCGCCATCCGTAAGCGCATCCTCCAGCAGGGTTACATCAAGGGCATCATCGGCCTGCCGGCCAACCTGTTCTACGGCACCGGCATTCCTGCCTGCATCATCGTGTTAGACAAAGAAGGCAGCGCTGGGCGCAAAGGCTTGTTCCTGATCGACGCCAGTAAGGGCTTTATAAAGGACGGCAACAAGAACCGTCTGCGTGAGCAGGACATCCACAAGATCGTCGATACCTTCACCCAGCAAATTGAGGTGGAGAAATTCGCGCGGCTGGTGCCAATGGCCGAGATTGAGGCCAACGACTTCAACCTGAATATCCCGCGCTATATCGACACCAGCGAAGCAGAAGATCTTCAGGACATCGAGGCCCACCTGCATGGCGGCATTCCCGAGCGTGATATCGACGCTCTACATGCTTACTGGGAGGTAATGCCTAACCTGCGCGGCGCGCTGTTCGAGCCACTGCGCGCCGGCTACCTCAGCCTTAAAGTTTCCATCAGCGAGATCAAGCCGACCATCTTCGGCCACCCCGAGTTCGAAGCCTTTCGCCAGACGGTGGCGGGCCTGTTCGAGGTCTGGCGTGCCGAACACCGCCCAAACCTCGCCGGCATCGCCATTGGCGATCAGCCCAAAGCGCTGCTCAAAGAGTTGGCCGAAGATCTGCTGCATCGCTTCGAAGCAGCACCGCTGCTGGATGCCTACGACGTCTACCAGCACCTCCAGGACTACTGGTACGCCACCTTGCAGGACGATGTGTACCAACTGGTGATCGATGGATGGAAGCCGCTAATTGCCAGCGGCTCTAGCCAGGGCGAGCCCAATACCGACCTGCTGCCACCCGAGCTGGTCGTACGTCGCTTTTATGCTGCCGAAGCCGCCGCCATCATTGAGCTGGAAGCCAAGCGCGACGCTATCAGCCGTGAGCTGGAAGAGCTGGATGAGGAGCAGGGTGGCGAAGACGGCCTGCTGGCAGAAGGCAAAACCGACAAGGGCAAACTCACCGCCGCCAGCGTCAAGGCACGTCTTAAAGCCATCAAGCACGACCGCGACGCCGATGAAGAACGCCAGGCGCTGGAGCAATGCCTGGCGCTGATCGAGCGCGAGGCAGAAGCCAGCAAAAAGGCCAAAGCTGCGCAGAAGGTGCTGGATGCCAAGGTGCTGGCCCACTACGCCCAGCTCAGCGAAGCCGAGCTGATAACCCTGGTGGTGGACGATAAATGGCTGGCCACCCTGCAAGCCGATGTACAGACCGAGCTGGATCGGGTGTCCCAGGCCCTTAGTGGTCGTATTCGCCAACTGGCTGAGCGTTATGCCACACCATTGCCGGCGCTGAATGCCGAGGTGGAAGCGCTAGCGACCAAGGTAAATGCGCATCTAGCCAAGATGGGGTTTGCGGTATGAGTTCTGAAGCCGCATTGGGTTATAAGCTAACCGAGGCTGGATTAATTCCACTTGTATGGGACGCCCTTCCTTTGAAGGAGACCTTAATTCGAGGTCGACTTGGAGGTAACTACGGAAATAGCGAGCGTGAAACATCTGCCCCGCTCATGAAGATGGGAAATATAAATCGCGGCATATTCAGTCTCGATAAAATTGAGTATATCCAAGACATAGATTCGATTGACCCTTCGCACAAGCTAAATAAAGGTGACGTACTTTTTAATACTCGAAATACTCTTGAGCTAGTTGGGAAGGTCGCTATCTGGCGCGATGAGCTTCCAATCGCCTACTACAACTCAAACCTTATGAGGCTAGAATTCGATCAGCGCAAAATCGCATCAACTGAGTATGCCAATTACGCCTTGAATTCAATATCTAGCATTGCCCGCTTGAAGGCAATTGCCACTGGCACCACGAGTGTTGCAGCAATATATACCAGAGATCTGCTTGTTTTTTGCATGCCTGTCCCACCAAAAAAAGAACAGGTTGCCATTGGTAATGCTCTATCGGATATTGATTCCCTGATTAGCGGACTGGATCAACTGATTGCCAAAAAGCGCGACGTCCAACAAGCCGCCATGCAACAACTCCTAACCGGCCAGCACCGCCTTCCAGGATTTAGTGGGAAGCTGGAGATAAAACGGCTGGGGGATATTGCAAATCTATACCAACCGGTCACGATTTCCGCCAAGCAATTCACCGAGTCTGGCTATCCCGTTTATGGCGCAAATGGAGTGGTCGGTTTCTTTCCAGAGTTCAACCATGACACGTGTCAGGTCACCGTTACATGTCGTGGCTCAACCTGCGGAACAGTTAATCGAACCGTTGAAAAATCATGGATAACTGGAAATGCAATGGTGGTTAACTGCGATCAGTCCAGTGGCATTAACAAAAACT
The DNA here is from genome assembly GCF_052682975.1 of Pseudomonas sp. SP16.1. Classification (NCBI taxonomy): domain Bacteria; kingdom Pseudomonadati; phylum Pseudomonadota; class Gammaproteobacteria; order Pseudomonadales; family Pseudomonadaceae; genus Pseudomonas; species Pseudomonas sp. SP16.1. The sequence goes on along the minus strand of NZ_JBQYFZ010000001.1, from coordinate 2,912,675 downwards.
TCCTATATTTTCTGCTGCTAGGCCAAGATCTATCCGTGTGTATTACGGGTACTGGTCAACCGCAAATTGTCCGAGGGACGCTTGCCAGCTTTGAGCTGCTAATTCCTAGTGATTTGGAAGAACAAATTGCTATCGCCACCATCCTCTCCGATATGGGAAGCGAGCTCACCACCCTCGAAGCCCGCCGCAACAAGGCTTTCCAAGTCAAGCAGGGTATGATGCAAGAACTACTCACCGGAAGGATTCGATTGGCATGAGCCTGCTCAACATAAATTATGTCTGCCCCGTACCATCAACCCTTGAGCTACCAAGGATCGTTTACAAGTACCGCGAGGCAAATGAATTCCTCTTCAGATCTCTGCTATTGAACCAAGTCTGGCTTGCTAAGCCAGACTCTTTCAATGATCCATTTGAACCAGAGCGCATTTTTTCCGGCAGTAACTTTAGTGGCGCACTAAGTCGAGACATCCGCGAAGCCGGAATACTTTGCTTGTGCAAAAGCAATTCCAACCTGCCCATGTGGTCTTACTACGGCAGTGGCCTGAGAGGCGTTGCAGTTGGCTACGATTTGGCGGAACTATTGAAAACACTTACCCCTACCAATCCATCAGCAAACGAATGCACTCCGCGCTGGAAATATATTTATGATTTGAGCTACAACAATGAAGAATTAACCGAAATTAATGAAGTGGCGCTTCTTCAGAACAACCATCTGACGGACATAGAGCGCCAAAAAATGTTCGCCACAAAATCTCATGCGTACTCACACGAAGAAGAGTGTCGAATCGTTGTTCCACCAAGCCCCGATAGCCAGCAAGGCTTCACATGGAGTGGGTACGGGCTTTATCAACATGATTCGAGTGCAGTTCGTGAAATTGTTTTTGGCGAGCTTACGTCCCTTCAAGATCGTCAAGCAATAATGCAAATTATGGCCGGTCGAGATGTTCGCTTTTTTGATGCCACTCGGACAAAACATCGGTTTGAGATAACGGTTTCCGCTCAAAGTGAAATTGGTGAGAGACACTGATGAGCACAGTCGGGCAGATCGAAAAAAAGACCCAGCAACGCGTGGCCAAGCTGTTTCAGCAGGTGCTGGGCTATGAGCACCTCGGCGACTGGGCCGAGCGCCCGAGCAACGTCAATATCGAAGCGGAAATGTTGCGCGGCTGGCTGCTTGAGCAGGGCGTGGACGCCAACCTGGCCAGCCGGTCTATTTTCGAACTAAACCGTGTAGCCAATGATGCCAGCAAGGGCCTGTATGACCGTAACAAGGCGGTCTACGAACTTCTGCGTTACGGCGTGAAGATCAAACCTGAAGTTGGCGAAAACACCCAGACGGTGTGGCTGATCGACTGGAAGCATCCTGAGCACAACCACTTCGCGATTGCCGAGGAAGTCACCGTCAAGGGCGCTGATGCCAAGGCCAATACCAAGCGCCCGGATATCGTGCTCTATGTGAATGGCATTGCCCTCGGTGTACTGGAGCTGAAGCGTTCCAAGGTGGCGGTGAACGAGGGTATCCGGCAGAACCTGGATAACCAGAAGGCCGAATTTATCCAGCCGTTCTTCTCCACCATGCAGTACGTGATGGCTGGTAACGATAGCCAGGGCCTGCGCTACGGCACCATCCAGACCGGCGAGAAGTACTACCTCACCTGGAAGGAGGAAAACGCTGACAGCGCCGCTGCCGATAATCTGCTGGATCGGCACCTGCTTCAGCTGTGCAACAAGGCGCGCTTTCTGGAGCTGATCCACGACTACATCGTGTTCGACAGCGGGGTGAAAAAGCTCTGCCGGCATAACCAGTACTTCGGTATCCGCGAGGCGCAGCGCTACCTGCGTCGGCGCGAGGGGGGGATCATCTGGCACACCCAGGGCTCGGGTAAGTCCCTGACCATGGTCTGGCTGACCAAATGGATTCGGGAAAACATCCAGGACTCGCGGGTGCTGATCATCACCGACCGCACCGAGCTGGATGAGCAGATCGAGAAGGTGTTTACCGGCGTTAACGAGCAGATCGTGCGTACCACTAGCGGTGCCGACCTTATTGACAAGCTCAACCAGCCATCTCCCTGGCTGCTGTGTTCGCTGATCCATAAGTTCGGCACCCGCGAGGATGCCGATATAGAAGACTTTGTGGAGGAGCTGCGCAAGAGCCTGCCGCCAGACTTCCGCGCCAAGGGCGACCTCTATGTGTTCGTCGACGAGTGCCACCGCACCCAGTCCGGTGAGCTGCACAAGGCGATGAAAGCCATCCTGCCCAATGCCGTGTTTATCGGTTTCACCGGCACGCCGCTGCTCAAAGCTGACAAGCAAAAGAGCATCGAAGTGTTTGGTCGCTACATCCACACCTACAAATTCGACGAGGCGGTGTCCGATGGTGTGGTGCTTGACCTGCGCTACGAAGCCCGCGACATCGACCAGAACATCACCTCGCAGCAGAAGATCGATCAGTGGTTCGAGGCCAAGACCAAGGGCCTGAACGACCTGGCCAAGGCCCAGCTCAAGCAGCGCTGGGGCACCATGCAGAAAGTGCTGTCCAGCCAGTCGCGGCTGGAGAAGATCGTCGCCGACATCCTCCTCGATATGGCTACCAAGCACCGCCTGGCCGATGGCCGGGGCAATGCGATGCTGGTCACCAGCAGCATCTTCGAGGCCTGCAAGTGCTATGAGCTATTCTGCAAAGCCGGGATGGGCGACAGGTGCGCCATTGTCACCAGCTACAAGCCATCGCCTGCTGACATCAAGGGTGAAGCCACTGGCGAAGGACTGACCGAGAAGCTGCGTCAGTACGCCATCTACAACCAGATGCTCGGCGACAAAGATCCGGAGACCTTCGAGAAAGAGGTCAAACAGCGCTTCATCAAAGAGCCGGGCCAGATGCGCCTGCTCATCGTGGTGGACAAGCTGCTGACCGGTTTCGACGCGCCTTCAGCGACCTACCTCTACATCGACAAACAGATGCGCGACCACGGCCTGTTCCAGGCCATCTGTCGGGTCAACCGCCTGGACGGTGAAGACAAGCAGTACGGCTACATCATCGACTACAAGGACTTGTTCAAGCAGCTGGAAGGCGCCATCGGCGACTACACCAGCGGTGCACTGGACGGTTACGACAAGGCCGATGTTGCAGGCCTGCTGGAAGACCGGCTGAGCAAGGCCCAGGAAGACCTAGAGGACGCCCGCGAGGCGATCAAGGCCCTGTGCGAGCCGGTGGAGAAACCCAAGGACACGCCTGCCTATATCCGCTTCTTCTGCGGCACCGACTCGGGTAACGCCGAGGTGCTTAAAGCCAATGAGCCTAAGCGGCTGAACCTGTACAAGATGACCTCAGCGCTGATTCGCTGCTTCGGCAATTTGGCCAACGAGCTGGAAGAAGCCGGCTATAGCGCCAGAGAAATCAGCGAGATCAAGGATGAGGTTGATCACTTCACCAAGGTGCGCGACGAGGTGAAACTGGCCAGCGGTGACTACATCGACCTGAAGGCTTACGAGCCGGACATGCGCTTTTTGATCGACACCTACATCCGGGCCGAGGACAGCGAGAAGATCTCAGCCTTCGATGATATGTCGCTGATCCAGCTGATCGTGGAACGTGGTGTCGATGCGGTGGACGCTCTGCCCAATGGCATCCGCGAAAGCCAGGAAGCCGTCGCCGAGACCATCGAGAACAACGTGCGCAAGCTGATCATCGATGAGTCGCCGATCAACCCGAAGTACTACGAGACCATGTCTTCGCTTCTCGATGCGCTGATCGCTAAGCGCAAGGAAGACGCCATCAGCTATCAGGAGTATCTGGATGAGGTGGTGAAGCTGGCTCAGCAGGCCAAGAACCCAACCAGCTCGACCAACTATCCCGGCTCGATCAATAGCGCTGCTCGCAAAGCGCTGTATGACAACCTGGGGCACAATGCAGGCCTGGCATTGGCTGTGGATGCCGCTGTACTAGATAGCCGGCAGGACGACTGGCGCGGCAATGCCATGAAGATCAAACGCGTACGCCTGGCGATCAAGCATGTGCTGGATCAGTGGGGTAAAGACGCCGCTGAAGCCTTGGGTGACTATTCGGCAGGACAGGACAGCGAACAGCTGGATGCTTTGCTGGAACTGGTCAAGCATCAGCATGAGTATTGAGTCCCGTAATATCACGGTCAGCGGTTTGACCGTGGAGGTCGTGCGCAAGCCGATCAAGAACCTGCATCTGGGCGTTTATCCGCCGCAAGGACGTGTGCGTGTGGCCGCGCCGTTGGCGGTAGATGACGAAGCCGTGCGCCTGGCGGTGGTTGGCAAGCTGGGCTGGATCAAGCGCCAACGGGCCAAATTTCAGGCCCAGCCCCGGCAATCCCAACGGCGCATGGTCAGCGGCGAGAGCCATTACTTCCTAGGTCAGCGGTATCGCCTGCGCGTGCACGAGAGCAGTGGTATAGCACTGCATGTAACGCTGCGCGGTAAGGCCTGCATGGATCTGTTCGTGCGTCCAGAGACCACCGTCGAGCGACGCGAGCAGGTGCTTCAGGACTTCTATCGTGCAGAGTTGAAGCGCCTGGTGCCAGAGCTGCTGGAAAAGTGGCAGCCGAAGCTAGGCGTTGAAGTAAGGGCCTGGGGCATCAAACGGATGAAGACCAAGTGGGGCACCTGCAATATCGAAGCCCGGCGCATCTGGCTCAACCTCGAACTAGCCAAAAAGCCCTTGCAGTGCCTTGAATACATCCTCGTGCACGAACTGGCTCACCTGCATGAGCGGCATCACAACGAGCGTTTCACAGGCTTCCTCGACCTGCATTTGCCGCAATGGCGAACGCTGCGTGAGGAGCTGAATAGTTCAGTGCTGACAGAGTTTTAAGCCAGTGTGGTGAGTGGACGCCACAACTTTTGGTGCCAAAAGCAAGGCATGGCCCTAAGCGGTTGATGGTAGTTGTTGACCAGATTAATTAGCGAGAAGAACGTAGCCAGCTGCGTATTATCCAAGTTCCAGAAAATAGCAAGCGGGAAGAATGCACCACATTTAGATAGAGCATTTCACACGTCAAGATCGATCTCTAATTTCTTGACTAAAACACGCCTTATTGCTTCCGTATTCAATGGCGTATCAACACGATAGAAGGCTTTCCAAGCCTCCCAATATAAAATTTCCGGAGCAGGATGAACCCAGCGTTCGCACTCGTTTTTGGCCTTTTCCATCAAGCTATCCACTGCTTTTCGATAATCATCCGGTACTGACTTTCCACATGTGTAATGCCAAAGGTGATAGTACTCCTTCTTGATTTCGCATAAGTCTTCAATCATCTTCGCGAGAATTTGATACTGTTCGGCTATCGTCGGCATTGATACACTTTCCTAGTAGTGGCTACACACGGAAAGTGTAGACGACTCTTAGCTATACATACATCAACATATACACCAAAGATCTGATGTCAGCCAGGCCTTACCAAGGGAATAGCAGGTCAATCTACATTGCATAAGCAGCCTAAGCTAGTTCAAGAGGCGCCAGGGCACGCGCAACCTAGCTTCCCCAGAAGCCTTGAAATGCATCAGCGAATACCATCCGATTTTGCGTTCAAAAGTCGCGATCACGTAGAAACTGCCGCTTGTGGTATGCAGCACCCAGAATCCACTTTCTTTGTAGAGGTGGATTACATCGGACGTGCGAATAGTCACTCCCTCTTTGAAGAATTTTCGAGTTCCTTGATGGTGGTACACACAGCCAATGGCTGATCTTATGAAGATATGGACATCTGTTAGATATCCAGTCACTCGCCAAGAGAAATGGGTGTTTTGTGCTTTGAACAGGCGTAGCCTGGTGCGTCTTGATAGTTCGCTCATTGACATCAAAAAATGCGCCCAAGGGTCTCAAGAGAAGCTCTTGATCTGATGCCATCGCCGATCAGGATGTAAATCGAATTTAGTGTCTGGAAGATGAACCCGTCTTCGAATTTATGAAGATAGCTTGTGCGCACAAAGTCACCAACATCCCATCTGCGCTGACTATCGTAAATCACGGTATGGGCGTAGATGACGACTGGGTGCCGGTTGGTTCTAGTTAGCTCGTTGAGTTGCGCTGAGGTGACGTCCAGATCTATCCAGCGCCAATCAGAAATGAGGCAGTACTCAGAGTATGGGTGGCACTCACGGACAATCCGAACAGCCTCATCCTGACTGACCTTTGCTCCAGGCATCTGTACTCCATCGCCGTAGAGCAGATCGGTTATCTCATGCAATTCTTTCATCGCTTATCCACCGTAATACCGACGCGCAGGTGGCTCGGCGGTGTAGAGCACTACATCAGACCCCATCTGAACTTGACTAGCCATCAGTTTGGTCGGCCCTCCGAATTGATAGCAACCAAACTTTGTGTGAACGAGATGTATAAGCTCGCCGCGCTTGGTTCGTTCCTCTATGAGCTTTAGTACATCAGCTACGGCAATTCCTTTGTTATCCGGATAATTGCAGCTTACGACCGCTTGGAAACTTCGGATGTACAGTCCTTCGCCAGGGGCATTAAGGGTTCGCTTGATGATCTCTGGGTCATTTGTAGCGATTGTATTTACAACACCATTGGTTTCGGTACTGGCCAGCGTAATGCTCATCCAGCGCTCGCTGCCTTTCTTATTGAGGCACCAGAGTCCTGCACTTTCTGACTTGAACTCAAAGTCTATATGTCCGGCTTGATCAGCCATGGTGTTCCTCCGCTTAAAATATCTGTTCAGTCGCTATGCCGCCATGGAGGCGGGGTGTCATTCAGGGCGGCAGGAGCAGAAGCTGGGCATCGCTCTTTGCGGACTCGGTTGGGGCCGCTGGCTGCAATCACACCTGCTTGGCTGGTGCCAAGGATTTCAATTGGCAATTTATTGACGGGGTTTCTGATAAGATCGCCGCGCCATATTGATAGCATATAAGCTAACGATGTGGCGCGTCAAAACTGGTCTGATGCTCAATTTTGAGCGCAAAGAAAATGGGGTTCGAAAAGGTATTGGGGCAGGTGCTACGGGACATTCGAATCCACTCAGGCCTCACGCGCACAGAGCTCGTAGAAACCCTCCACATTTCAAATCTGAGCAAGATTGAAAACGGTCAGATCCTGCCGAGGATCGATACGCTTGCTGCCTTATGCGGTGTGCTTGGTGTAGCTCTCAGCGATGTGCTGCTGGTTGTCGAGGCGCGGCGTTCTGGCCTCGATGTTCAGGATCAGATTCTCAGGAGCAATAACAGGCTGATGGCGTTATTGAATGCTGGCCGGTTAAATCCGGTTGCTGCCGATGATGCTATTCGGGGGATTAGGGGGCAGAAAGCAGACAGTACGCGTGATGCTGTCTTGCGATTACAGGGCGAAGGGCTAAGCAAGGAAGAGGTAGCCAAGAAGCTCGATGTAGGGCTAAGAACCGTCCAGCGGTATTGGTCAAGCAGTTAGTAGGAGCAGAAATAGAGCAAGCGCCTGCAAGGTCTAGTCCTGTGAATACCGACGAAGACGGGATGTTGAGACGCAAAGGATCTAGACCACTACACCGTGCTCCACCTGCCTGGTAGGTCTCTGGTGGTCTCGTACAGTGCCTCCTCCATCGCTGGATCGCTATAACCGAACCAGTTTTGCATTAGATGAACCCGCAGCATCGCCATCAACGGGTACGCCGGACGGCCACCTTCACCCTTGGGGTAATGCGGCTCGATCAAGGCAATCAACCCCTTCCACGGCACCACCCGGCCCATCTCGATCAGGAACAGCTCTTTGCGGGTCTGCTTGCGCTTGCCGGCGTACTCGGCATCGGCGAAGGTCATCTGCTTCATCAGAAAACTCGGTGGGGGGGCGTTCGGCTATTTTGCCAAAATCAGAAAGTCTTTTTCAGACTGTCCCTAGGGCCCGCATGAAGGCACCTGTCGTCTGATTCGGATTGTTGATGAGTTCGAAGGTTTTCCCCTTATGGAGCATCATGATGATTCTGGCCATGTCGATATAGTACTTATATGTCGTTTCTATGTCCTCGTGGCCCATTTGGGCAGTTATCGCCTGTGCTGTGGCGAGATATAGCGCATCCATCGATTCAGTCAGCAGCCGCTCGCCAAACGTTTTGATGAGGTGCTGCGTAGGCCACCAATGTCTGCTCTGATAAAAACACAAGTGTGGGCGAAAATTTGGATCTTTGGCTATAATTTTTTCTTTCGCATCATTTGTGCGGGATGAGATCATTTTCTCAGTAACGGGTTCTCCTTTTTTATTCAGAAATAGGATGTGAGGTGGGCAGGGGTGGCCGTAACGTTTCTGATATAATTGCTTGCGCTTTGCGTAGTATGGAATTATGTAGTTTTCTTCAAGTGCCTTTAGGTCTTCCATGTGGATTATAATGGTACGATCCTTGTTTCCCTTGCTTTTGTAAACGGTATATTTAGTGGTAACAAGGTTCTTATTCATTTCTGAATATGGCAGGATGTGCTTGTTGTCGCGGTTGCCTATATATGGAAATTTAACCAAGTCCATAGGGCGCATCGCGGTGCCCAGAGCCAGGTTGAACAGGCAGGCGTATACCGGGTCTGCATAGGCCTCAAGCAGTTGCTTGACTTCGTGGTTGCTGATGAGGAAGTTGGACTTGCGCTGCCGGCTTTTCTTGTCAAGTACTCGGATGTTGTCCGAATTTATCTTGCTTTTCGCCTTAAGTTGCACGTAGTTAAGCATACGTTTGCTGCGAAAATTTGCCTGCCATGTTTTCAACTGTACTTCAACATTGCTGAGGTAGCCATGGGCGTTGAGCCATCTGAAATATATCAGGAGGATCTTGGCGTCCTCGAAGATGGTCTCCGACGAAGGGCGTAAGGACTGTCGTTCTACCCGATCAATCTGTCGCTGCACTTGCCAGCGCATGATGTCTTTGTTGTCAGCGAGCATGTGATAGACGCCCAGCTCTTTTCCCTTCATCTTTTCCTGAGTTGACAGGAAACGATAAAACATTGAAATGATGCTTGCGTATCGCACCGAGGTTTTAATTGAAGCCCTAGTTGTTTTGTACAGAAACATATTGGGATGCGAGAGCAGGATATTTTTACCTTCCTGCTGTGCAATGAGAATGCAGTGTGTGACATCCAGTGATGTCTCAATGCTGTTGTAGCTAATTTCTTTAGTTTTTATGCTTAGCATTGTATTCGGTGTCCAGGTTTCATTCGTCGCTGCCCGGTTTAGTTGCCCTGTTCTATCTTAAAGAAAACGACTTCATCAAATCCCCAGGCTATATTGGGGGTGTCGGCATCATCCGCCCATTTTATCTCCTTTTGGGGGAGCGGATATTTTTGATAGATGAAGACGCGTTGGGCTTTTTTCTCAGCATCTGAGTCTGAGTATGGCACGTGAATGCTTCGTTTGAAGCCGGATGGAATGTGTTTGAGGAACGCCACTATCTCACTGCGAGTGAACAGCGGTAGCCTAATAATTAAGCTGACTTCCGCTGTAAGGCTGGTGTAGCGGTCAGCAAATGTTTTGAATCTTGAAATATAACGGTCAGCGAACAGGATGACGTGCACGTTCTGTGTGCCCACATATTTGTTTAGTTTTTCGCGTATTTTACGTACCTGATCACTCTTTTCTTGTTCGAAGCCGTCAAGACTCTGTTCTCGCTGGTAAGTGATGCACATGGCCTCAATGTCGAGATCGAAAATAATTTTGTTTTGCTTGGGTATTGATCCGCTTCCCTCTTGCTCTGGGCTGGCGATGGCGCTCAGACCTTGCTTGAGTTCGAGCATCTGGATCTTCTTTAGCAGCTCAGCGTTGTGAAGGGTCTGCTTCTCTAGCGATACTCGCATTTGGTTGCTCTCAAGCAATGCGATATCAGTATTCATGAGTGAGGTAATGTGCGTGTCGATGGCCATTTTTAAGGCCTTCTCGTGCTCTGTTTGGAGCTTCTGAATTTTCTGCTTCCATTTCGCTTCGACGTCATTTACCGCCGTCTGCGTCTGAATCTGCGACCTAAGCGCCTGGCCATTGACTAGGTCTGCAACATCCCTTTTCCCTGCTATGTAGGGCTTCAGATCACCGTAATAGCGGTCTAGGGCCTGGCGACTGATGCCAGCCATTTCTGCCACATCGACCAGCTTGAGCTTTGCGGTACTTCCGGAAAGATGATGTTCGACGATGATCTTGATCAGATGCGCGCGGCGGTCGCTACCACTTCCTGGTTCAGTAGGGGGAGACGAGATATCAGTATGGGGGGCTTGCAACTTAGACATTGCGTGCCTCGATCAGCTGAGAGACGGAATGGCCAGTGGCTGTAAGGTTGTCCAGGTGAACTTGAGTTGCAGCGATGCGACGCTGCAACTCACGTTCAGCCGTGCTGCTCAGTTTGCCGTTGGCTTTTTCCAGCACGGCGGAGTAGAAGATGATGTTGTCACTCAAGGCTTGCTTGGCCGACTCCAGCACCACAACCTTCTTGCATTCCAGTTGGCAGTTAGAGGGGTCAGGCATGATCAAATCACCTTCGACCTTCCTGCCTATCAGGCACGGAGGAAGGTTTTTGGGGGTAAAGTGCTCACCAGACAGGCAATAAGTGCCGACCGCCGTGCGGCGAATGAAGATCGGCTCACCAGCGGACAGCAGATGAGTAATGTAGCTGATCAGCGACACCTTGAACTGCTTACCGGCGAAGTCTTCCGGGCGCTTGATGATCTGGCCAAAAATTCGATTGGCAGCATCTCCAGAATGAGCGCCAAGCCTGATCCCCGCGACGATCTCGTGAAATTCGCGGGTGTAGTTCTGTTCAATAGCAATCGCCACACTGCGAACCATTAACGGATTGCGAGCGATGTAGCGCAAAGTCATCGCGTAACTTTTGTGCCCAAACAGAGCGCGGATAATGTCGACGTTCCTTTCGTCACGGTTGATCAAGATTTCTGCGATTGTCTTACGGAAACGGTGGCAATGCAGCCGTTCAATAGGGAGGTCTTTCTTGAGTTGGATGATGATGTAGTTGATCAGGCCTGGCGTGGCCTTCTTCACGGTCTTGTTGGACTTCTGAGCTTGGAACAACCAGCCCTGCTTGACGAAAGGCTCAATGCTACGGACATCCTTGTACTGGCAGATCATGTCCCCCAAGAATTTGGGAATCGGTAGACGGTCTTCCTCCCCGTGGGTTGGGCTGCTAGCCGTCTTCCAGCGCACAATTCGCAACCAGTATTCGCCGTTGTCATCCTGCGTCAGGTCTGAGAAATTCATGACGGCCAGTTCCGATTTCCTAGCACCGGTGATCAGGGCGACCAGGATGAAGATGGCATTGCGAATTCCGTCCAAGACATCTGCGTAGGACTCGATCCAAGTATAGGAGTAGTTCTGCACGTCATACTTGACGTGCTCCCGGATCTGAGGGCGCATGACTGTTTTGCCGTCGACGGTGATGGTCATCAGCCTTTCAAGCTCTTCCTGGCGAGTTGTTCGGGTAATTACTCGGTCGGCCAGAAATGCGGCTTTGGTTTCGAGCAGATGGTTCTTTAAGTCTTGGAGCTTGGGCATGACACCCTCAAGCCAGAACATCGAGTAGTCCATGAGAATCTCAAGGTCTTCTTCCGAGTAGGACACCCAGCCTTCCAGCGTACCTTGGAAGCGTGATTTCACGACCTCCTGACGACGCTCTGGGGTGTCAATGTGCTCAAGCTTGATGTTCAGCCGCAGCTCCTCAGGGATCAATTTATGCTCCGAGAGGTTGATCCAGTGCTTAATCGTCTTGAAGAGGGCAAAATAGTGATTCTTGCACTCGCTATTACTCGCAGCTTCGAACGCTTGGAGCACCAAGGGCACAGAGATCATCTGAATATGGTGTGGCTCTGCCGTTAGCTGGTTGGCTGAGAAAATGTATTGCTCCAAGAGCTTGTACTCATTACCGTAGGATTTGGTCGTTGAGTACGAACGGATGTAGCTGAACGGCGAAAACTCAGGGATCACATGGTAGATGAGCGCTCGCTTGAGCGCGTTTGACCCCGGCATCTTGCGGTTGAAGCGAATATTGTTTGGAAATGCGTGCTTACCGTGCGTCAGGCGCCAAATAACGTCATGGTAGTTTGAGAGCTTACTGACGGGGAAATCTCCTCCTGTCATTTGCAGCTTCTTCACGAGCGTCACAGACGGCTCCGTCATGGGGGATTCGAACTCCTCCTGCAACCCCTCCAACTCCTCCAGCTCTGACTCTGAGTAATCTTCCTCCAGATCATGTAGCAAGCGCTCCTGCTCAATTATCTCAGAGTCGTCACCGTCCTCCTCATTGATCTCGCTCTTGCCCTCGGTCTTTTTCTTAGGCGCGTCATGGTTTACTTCTGCTGTGTCGTCATGGGTGGTAGCGCTGAGCTTAGTGTCTTCCTCCGAATGTGATGCCTTAGTTTCAGTGGCATCGCAAGTACTGGTAAAACGTTGTTCGAAAACGAGCGTTGATGTGGCTTCATCAGTCCTGGAGCCACCTAGTCCAGTATCTTTGGTGCTGGTGTGTACGGTCTCTTGAATATTCACTGTTTCGAAGTCGGATGCATTTTTATGGTCAGACATTTTCATCCTCACTTTCGAAGATAATTTCTAGGATGCCCAGATCGCGAGGCAGTAGGGGAGATTCACGGCGGCGGTACCTTGCAGCAGCGGCGATTTCGTCCTCGTCCCCCCACTCATCAACAATGAATTGGAGGGCTTCCCTTTCTTTCGCGATACGCGACTTGAATCCCATATCGGATGAGTCAGCTAGAAGCTCATCCAAATGGGATTCGCGCTCCATGAGGAATGGGAGAGAGTCTTCAAATACGCGCAGTTGGCTGCAAAAAATGCATTCTTTGATGGCAAAGCATTTCTGCCCAGTGGTGGCGATAATCGCCGAGCCGACCCAGTCTGGTTTGGTTTGATCGGCACAGCCCCAGAGCGCCCGCGACTTTCCAGGGATATGAAAGATCTTGAGTTTTGCTGACGCGTCAGCCTGGGCCTGCTTACCCAGCAGGCCTTTGAATTGGCGCGTGCGCAGAAGATTAAGGACTTCTTCGAGCTCTGAGCGCAGGCGCTTCATTCGCTCTTGGTGGGCTGCGCTGGAGTTGTCGTAGAAGATATCGGTGGTGTCGCGGTCGGCGTGCGCCATCGTCATGGAGAGCAGGGAAATCGGGTTGTGCTTTTTCTTGTAGAGTAGCCAAGTCGGTCTGAGACGCCTGGTAAGCTCGGCAGCCATCGTTAGGCGTTTACCATCGTCGATGACCTCATACTGCCTGAGGAAAAATTGCACGCCGACCTGAAACGTCTTGGGGTTTGCAATAGACGTATGGCGCCCCCCTTTCTTCCACTCGGCCCAAGGCCTGATGCATAGGAACAGGGGGTTCATTCTTTCATCGGATGAGACGACCGGGATGTGGTCGAATTCAAACTCAGTAAGCGGTTCAGAAAGCTTGCGTGACAATCTAATGAGATTGTAAAAACTGTACGGGTCATCATCCCGGGTTGGTATGCTGATCCGCTTGGGTGACTCGAACGGCTTTCCCAGTCCCTGAGATTTATTCTTCTCAGCGAAAACGACTTTGATCGCGGCCTCGATAGTTTCACTCAGGATGTGCTCGTGGTTGTCCTGGTCAAGCGCCAAGGCTGTCTCTTTGTTCCAGCCTGACTGAAACATCATGAACAGCAGGATTGCTGTCATATCTAGTGTGTCTGCGTAATAAAGAGAGAAAACCTCATCAACTTGGAGCGTTCGCTCTTGGCTGCTACTCCTGTTCGCCCCTGTCAGGCGATGCATGATGATTTTGATTACATCATCACAGTCATCTGGGATCGAGACGATTTGCCTCTGGCGGTAATTGTTGTAAAGGACATCCATGTCATACTTGAATGGAAAGCCATGGACGATGAATGTTTTAACCGCGCGAGCATAATCAATTTTCCAGTTGGCAAAGCCGCCGGTTGAAAATGGGTCGAAGCTTCCATCGCAATTGAATTGGCCTATATCACGCTGATATATCTTGCGAAATTTTTTTACGCCATCTACATCATTTGCTAGGGCTCTGATTTCTTCATCGGGGGACTTTTCGAAGCGCGAGATGTATACCGATTTTGTGGATTTTCCGCCTTTGGAGAGCAGAAACTTTTGCCATTGGAAAAGGTTTTCTTTGGTCGGTGTTGGTCGCACCTCTTCCATAACGGCTACGGCAGTATAAGGCTCAGCCTTTTCTACCTCTGCACGAAATTCAAGTTTTTTCCAAAGAACAGTAATATGCTGGGTGAGTGCGAGCTGGAATGATTCAAATCCCTCGGAGCTCAAGGGTTGGCTGCCTTTTCTTTTTGGGATAGGAACTATGGGTAACGCAATGAGTGGAAGTTTTCCAGTCTCTTTGGCCACTGCGGTCATTGCTGTCTTGAGTTTCTCAGCGCTGGCGAGGTTAATTTTATTTTCGTAAATATAATTAATGAAGCCCGAAAATATTTCCGTGTTGATATCGGTGTATTTTCTGATATGCAACGGCTCGGGGTTGTTCTGGTTGTGGAGCGCCATGTAGTCCAAGAAGTGCTCAATGCCTGATCTGAGCAGATATCCATTTGGATGGGTGCGGCTTGGGGAGTAGAGAAGGAAGAGCCAATGCAGGCATAGGCAGACGTTAGAGGTAGGGCTGTAGTTCGGGCTCATTAGGTAGCGGCACTCAATGCGCATACCATTCACGCATTCTACTTCCGAGATCGCATGGTTGAAGGCAGTCATTTAGCGCTGCCTTCATTGATGCCCGGGGTATGTGCAGTGCGTACTGTGTATTCGTCCCAGGCTTGTTCTACGAGAGCTTTCAGGTCTGCTAGAGAGCCATTGTTTTCTAGCAGGATGTCCTCGGGGGCCTGGTTGATGCCGTGCTCTGAGGAGTGTACGTTCACCTTCAGCAGGTTGGGACGGGTGATATGCCAAATTTCACCATGGTGAGCGCGCAAGAAAGCGGCTTCGTTCTCGAAGCGGATATCCTTAAAGATGATTGTCTTCGCGGCCCGGGGAACCTGGCCGCGCGGCTTCAGCAGGGTTGTTTGGCGTGCCGCTCGTCTCAGGTCGTAATCCGGAAACATTGCGTAGGCGTGACGCTTGAGTAGTTCGATGGCCTCGCGCGGGGCAAGACCCCAAGCCTCATCCTTAATAGTCGCGCTAGCACTGTTCCACACTTGGTCGTTCGTGAAGTCGAAAAATGCTTGAGCGGCAAGGGCGAACGGAGCGTCAGGGGAGGCAAGGTTCGCCGGGAAAGGCGGGTTCTTCGTGCCAGCAGGTGGGTTGATTTCCCGGTCTGCTCTCATTAGCCAGTGGTCTGCGTTATGATGCCGCATCCATTCAGTCCCGACGGTCTGAAAGAACTCTCTCGGCGAGTGACCCCACAGTTCGATAGTTTTCTCTTTCAGGTCGTCATGCCAGGTCTCTTCGTCCGTCAAACCAAAGAGCGCTTGGCAACCGACCTTGAGAGGGTCAGCGAGGGCAAAGGCAGCCACCCCGGGGTAGGTCAGAAGAATAGATGCTACGGTGTCTTTTCCTGATCTCGCTAAGGCGGCAAGGCCAATGATTGTTCTCACGGAGGACTCCTGTTTCGTCGCTCAACCCTTCTATCATAGGGCTTTAGAGGCGTTTACGTTTTGTTAAAAGGATTGTAGCCCTTTGGCGTTTACATTTACAGGAAACCGGAAACAAGACGCCACCTATGCCTATCAGGGGGGAGGTCGGGGTCTACCCGTCGAGCGCATCGCCCTGCTGGAGAGTTTCGTCCAGGGCGAGTTGCGTCCGGATCTGACCCTGATCTTCGACCTGCCGGTGGAGGTGGGCCTGGCCCGCGCCGCCGCCCGTGGCCGGCTGGATCGTTTCGAGCAGGAAGGCCGCGGCTTCTTCGAGGCGGTGCGCCAGGCTTATCTGCGGCGTGCCGAACAGGCCCCGCAGCGCTACCGCGTGCTGGATGCCGGGCAGCCGCTGGCCCGGGTCCAGGCCGATCTCGACGCTCTGTTGCCGAGCCTGCTGGAGGCTTGCCGTGGCTGACGCCTATCCCTGGCAGCAAGGCCTCTGGCAGCAACTGGCCGGCCGTAGCCAGCACGCCCACGCCTACCTGCTGCACGGCCCCGCCGGGATCGGCAAGCGTGCCCTGGCCGAACGCCTGATGGCGCAGCTGCTGTGCCAGAGCCCGAACGGCCTGGATGCCTGCGGCCATTGCAAGTCCTGTCACCTGCTGGCGGCCGGTACCCACCCGGACAACTACGTGCTGGAGCCGGAAGAGGCGGACAAGCCGATCAAGGTCGACCAGGTGCGCGAACTGGTCGACTTCGTGGTGCAGACCGCCCAGCTCGGCGGGCGCAAGGTGGTGCTGCTGGAGCCGGCCGAGGCGATGAATCTCAATGCCGCCAACGCCCTGCTGAAAAGCCTGGAGGAGCCCTCCGGCGATACCGTGCTGCTGCTGATCAGCCACCAGCCCAGTCGTCTGCTGCCGACCATCAAGAGCCGTTGCGTGCAGCAGGCCTGCCCGCTGCCGAGCGAGGCGCTGAGCCTGGCCTGGCTGGCCCAGGCCCTGCCGGAGTCGAGCGATGAGGAGCGCGCCGATCTGCTGACCCTGGCCGCCGGCTCGCCGCTGGCGGCGCTGCGTCTGCAGGCGCAGGGCGTGCGCGAGCAGCGGGTGCAGGCGGTGGAAGGGGTGAAGAAGCTGCTCAAGCAGCAGATCGCCCCCAGTCAACTGGCCGAAAGCTGGAACGCCGTGCCGCTGAACCTGCTGATGGACTGGTTCTGCGACTGGGCGCAACTGATCCTGCGTTACCAGCTGACCCGCGACGAGTCGGGCCTGGGCCAGGCCGACATGCGCAAGGTGGTGCAGTACCTGGCCGAGAAAACCCCGCAGGCCAAGGTACTGGCGATCCAGGAGTGGTTGCTCGCGCAGCGACAGAAGGTGATCGGCAAGGCCAACCTCAACCGTGTGTTGCTTCTCGAAGCCCTGCTGGTGCAGTGGGCAAGCCTGCCCGGGCCGGGCTAGAATCGGCCACTACGCAATGACGCCAGGAAACACCTGATGAGCCTGCCACCCAATCTGGGCCCCCGTAATGGCATTCTGTCCTTGACCATCAAGGACAAGTCGGTGCTGTACGCGGCCTATATGCCCTTCATCAAGAATGGCGGCCTCTTCATTCCCACCAACAAGAGCTACAAGCTCGGTGACGAAGTGTTCATGCTGCTCAACCTGATGGACGAGCCGGAGAAGATTCCGGTCGCCGGCAAGGTGGTGTGGATCACTCCCAAAGGCGCCCAGGGCAATCGCGCCGCCGGCGTGGGGGTGCAGTTCAACGACGGCGACAGCACCGCGCGTAACAAGATCGAGACCTATCTGGCCGGGGCACTCAAGTCGGATCGTCCGACCCATACGATGTAGACCCGCTGGCCGCGACCGCTGCACGTCGTGGCTAATGCCCCTCCTGCCAACCAGGCATCCGCCGCTTTCGATTACAATTCGGGTTTTCCCCTGCCCGAGTTCCCTGTTGTGCTGATCGACTCCCACTGCCACCTCGACCGTCTCGACCTCGCCGCCCACGGAGGCTCGCTGGATGCCGCCCTGGATGCGGCGCGCGATGCGGGCGTCGGGCATTTCCTGTGCATCGGCGTCAGTGCCGACAATGCCGCCACGGTTAAGGCGCTGGCCGAGCGCTATGCCGATGTCGACTGTTCGGTGGGTGTGCATCCGCTGGATCTCGAACCGGGCGCCGAGCCCGCACTGGACTGGCTGCTGGCCGAGCTGGCCCATCCCAAGGTGGTGGCCATCGGCGAGACCGGCCTGGACTATCACTACGAACCCGAATCCGCCGCGCTGCAGCAGGCCTCGTTTCGCCTGCACCTGGAGGCGGCGCGCATCAGCGGCAAGCCGGTGATCGTGCATACCCGCGAGGCCCGTGCCGATACCCTGGCGCTGCTGCGCGAGGCGGCGCTGCCGCAGGCCGGCGTGCTGCACTGCTTCACCGAGGACTGGGAGATGGCCAAGGCGGCGCTGGACATCGGTTTCTATATCTCGCTGTCGGGCATCGTCACCTTCCGCAACGCCGAGGCGCTGCGCGAGGTGGCCCGTCAGGTGCCGGCCGACCGTCTGCTGGTGGAAACCGACTCGCCCTATCTGGCGCCGGTGCCGCACCGCGGCAAATCCAACCTGCCGCAGTACGTGCGTGAGGTAGCCGAATACCTGGCGATCCTGCGCGGAGTGAGCATCGAGACCCTGGCCGAGCAGACCACGGCCAATTTCAAGCGCCTGTTCCCGCTGGCGCGGGTGGTGGGCTGAGTGGTACAGGGTTGCTGCATAAGGTCGGATTCGAGGGCGCTCATATAGCCGAGGCTGGCGCCGAGCCCGAGCCCGGCGCCAGCGCCGGTTTCAGCCGATGGTCACCCGTGGCATGGCCGGCATATCGATGGTCTGTTCGCTACGTGGCGCCAGCACTTCGGCTTCGCCGTCGACCACCTGCTCGTCGTTCTGGTTGAACACCCGGGTGGCGATGCGCACGCGGTTCTTCGGCAGCTTCTCCAGCACTTCCAGCTTCACCGTCAGGGTGTCGCCGAGCTTCACCGGACGGGTGAACTTCAGTTGCTGGCCGAGATAGATGGTGCCCGGGCCGGGCAGGCGGCAGGCGATTGCCGCGCTGATCAGGGCGCCGCTGAACATGCCGTGGGCGATGCGCTCCTTGAACAGCGTCTCGGCGGCGAAGGCGGCGTCCAGGTGCACCGGGTTGTTGTCGCCGGAAACGGCGGCGAACAGCTGCACGTCGCGCTCTTCCACCCGCTTCTCGAAACTGGCCTGCTGACCGACTTCGAGGGCGGCGTAGGGGATATTGGTGACCTGGGTCATGGGGACTCCTTGCTTGGGTGACGACTGTGGCTCAGCGCTTGCTGCAGCCAGTCGATCAGGTGGGTGGTGACCTCGTCGCGATTGCTCTCGTTGAGCAGCTCGTGACGGGCCTCGGGATAAATCTTCAGTTGCACGTCCCTGAGCCCGGCCTGGCGCAGGGCATCCGCCAGATCGGCCAGGCGCTTGCCTGCGCTGACCGGGTCGCGGCCGCCTCCGATCACCAGCAGCGGCAGGCCGGCGTCGATCTGTGCCAGGTTGGCCGGCGGGGTGATCTGCTGCAGACCGCCGAGCAGGTCGCACCACAGCTGGGTGGTGCAGATGAAGCCGCACAGTGGGTCGGCCACGTACCTGTCCACTTCGGCCGGATCGCGGCTGAGCCAGTCGAAGGCGGTGCGGTTGGGCTTGAACGCCTTGTTGAACGAGCCGAAGGAGAGGAAATCGATCAGCTTGCTGCGCCCCTTCGGCCCCAGGCGCCAGCGCTCGAAACCGGCGATCAGCCGCGCGGCGCGGTACAGCGCCACGGGCTGGTAGTTGGAGCCGGACAGCACCGCACCCTGCAGGCTGCAGCTGTGCCCCAGCAGGTAGGCCTGGCCGATGTAGCTGCCCATGCTGTGGCCGAAGAGGAAGATCGGCGCCTGCGGATGCTGCTGGCGGATATGGTGGTTGAGCGTCGCCAGGTCGCCGACCACCTTGTCCCAGCCGCCCTCGTCGGCGTAGTGGCCGAGCGTGCCGTGCGCCGCGGTCTGGCCGTGGCCGCGCTGGTCCAGCGCATAGAGGGCCATGCCCGCCGCCGCCAACGCCTCGCCCAGGCGCGCATAACGCAGGCTGTGCTCGGCCATGCCGTGGGCGAGCATGACCACCGCGCGTGGCGGCTGCTCGGCCTGCCAGTGGTTGACGTGCAGCGCCAGACCGTCGCTGGCGGTCAGTGAGAACGCATGGTGGCGCATGGCGAATCCTTGTGCCGGAAGTTGGCCGCATTGTGCACCGCGTACCGTTAGCCGCAAAGCCCGCCGATGGCGCAATGCCGTCCAGCTGTCACGCCAGAGCGGCACGCTGCGCGGTCAGGGTGCAGGCGCATGGCGCCGCAGAATCTGCACATATTCGCCGCTGGCGTGCAGTTCGCGCAGGCCCTGTTCGAACACCGCGCTCCAGTCGGTTTCGCCCGCTCGTGCGGGCACGAAACCGACCAGCAGCGGGATGCGTTCCAGCACGCTGCCGTGCCAGCGCAGCCGGCCGCGCAGATAGGGATCGGCGGCGACCAGGTAGTCGCCGACCCGACGTTCCAGCAGCACCATATCGAAGCGCCCGGCCTGCAGCTTGCGCAGGTTGCTGATGTCGTCCACCGCCTCCTCCAGCACCAGTCCGGCGTCGAGGATGCGCTGCGGGTAGCCATAGCCGCGGACGATGCCGAGCTTCTGCCCGGCCAGTTGCCGCAGGTCGTGCGAGTCGACCCGATGATCCTGGCGCACGAACAGGCCGAGCTCGCTGTAGAACAGCGGGCGTGAGGCGATCAGCCGAGCCTCGATCACCTCGCGCGGCCACAGCGCCAGGGCTCCCTGGTAGTTGCCGTCGTCCAGTTCGGCGCGCACCCGCGCCCAGGGCAGGAAATCGATTCTCACCTGGTAGCCACGCAGGGCGAAGGCGCGTCGGGTGAGGGCGACGATGCCGCCGCCGTCGTCCAGGCGCTGCGAGGCATAGGGCGGGTATTCCAGCGTGGCCAGGTTTGGGCCGGGTTCGGCGCGGGCCAGGCCAGAGATCAGCAGCAGGCAGGCGAGCAGGGCGGTTCGAGGCATCGGCGTCGTATTTGAATTGTAGTAATGGTTATGGACGCTACGGAGTGAAAGTGGAGAGTGGGCTGTGAGATTCAGTCCGTCAATGACGCCTCTGTGCTATTTGCGACGCCGTCCCGAACTGCTACTTTCCGACAGTCCCGCAGCGCGGGCCAGACCAATTCAGGGGAAGAGGACAATAACAATGCAGCCTGATTTCTGGAGCGACAAGCGTCCGGCCGGCGTGCCCAACGACATCGACCTGGCCAGCTACAAATCGGTCATCGAGGTGTTCGAGCGCTCGTGCAAGCGCTTCGCCGATCGCCCGGCGTTCAGCAACCTGGGCGTGACCCTGACCTACGCCGAGCTCGATCGCCTGTCCGCGGCCTTCGCCGCCTACCTGCAGAAGCACACCGACCTCAAGCCGGGCGAGCGCATCGCGGTGCAGATGCCCAACGTGCTGCAGTATCCCATCGCCGTGTTCGGCGCCATGCGCGCCGGGCTGATCGTGGTCAACACCAACCCGCTGTACACCGCGCGCGAGATGAAGCACCAGTTCAAGGACGCCGGCGTGCGCGCGCTGGTCTACCTCAACATGTTCGGCAAGCTGGTGCAGGATGTACTGCCGGATACCGAGATCGACTACCTGATCGAAGCCAGGATGGGCGACCTGCTGCCGAGCCTCAAGGGCTGGCTGGTCAACACGGTGGTGAAGAAGATCAAGAAGATGGTGCCCGACTACCATCTGCCCCAGGCCATCGCCTTCAAGCAGGTGCTCAAGCAGGGGCACGGCCAGGCGCTGACGCCGGTCAAGGCCAGCCATGACGACATCGCCGTGCTGCAGTACACCGGCGGTACCACCGGGGTGGCCAAGGGCGCCATGCTCACCCACGGCAACCTGGTGGCCAACATGCTGCAGGTCGACGCCTGCCTGTCGCAGCAGGGCGACGACGGCCAGCCGCTGATGAAGCAGGGCCAGGAGATCATGATCGCGCCGCTGCCGCTGTACCACATCTACGCCTTCACCGCGAATTGCATGTGCATGATGGTCAACGGCAACCACAACGTGCTGATCACCAACCCGCGCGACATTCCCGGCTTCGTCAAGGAGCTGGGCAAATGGAAGTTCTCCGCGCTGCTGGGGCTCAACACCCTGTTCGTCGCGCTGATGGATCACCCCGAGTTCAAGAACCTCGACTTCTCCAACCTCAAGGTCACCAACTCCGGCGGCACCGCGCTGGTCAAGGCCACTGCCGAGCGCTGGCAGCAGATGACCGGCTGCACCGTGGTGGAGGGCTATGGTCTGACCGAAACCTCGCCGGTGGCCAGCACCAACCCCTACGGCGACAAGGCGCGCCTCGGCACCGTGGGCATCCCGCTGCCGGGCACCGCGTTCAAGGTGATCGACGACGACGGCAACGAGATGCCGCTCGGCGAGCGCGGCGAGCTGTGCATCAAGGGCCCGCAGGTGATGAAGGGCTACTGGCAGCGCCCGGAGGCCACCGCCGAGGTACTCGACGCCGAGGGCTGGTTCAAGACCGGCGACATCGCGGTGATCGACCCGGACGGCTTCGTGCGTATCGTCGATCGCAAGAAGGACATGATCATCGTCTCCGGCTTCAACGTGTACCCCAACGAGATCGAGGACGTGGTCATGGCCCACCCGAAGGTGGCCAGCTGCGCAGCCATCGGCGTGCCGGACGAGAAATCCGGCGAGGTGGTCAAGCTGTTCGTGGTGCCGCGCGACGGCGGCGTCACGGTCGAGGAGCTCAAGGCCTACTGCAAGGAAAACTTCACCGGCTACAAGGTACCCAAGCACATCGTGCTCAAGAATGCCCTGCCGATGACGCCGGTCGGCAAGATCCTGCGTCGCGAACTGCGCGACATCGCCTGACCCGCAAGCCCCCTTCGCCCCGCCGCGGGCGGGGGGCTTTCCCGCCTGATTCGCCGCCGCGGCAACTCATTTGTGTTGATTTGGTAACCGGACGGACACCCTTGCGCTGCGTTTCATCGACCTCCGCAGCCCATTGCCATCCTTTGCGGGTCAGGCTCGATGCGCTGAAATGCGCGAGCCAGAGCCATTTCTGAAATATTGCGAAGAAATGATGGGTTGTGACCGGATGGTTTTTCCTGGTCACTTTCGTGACTCTGCAGGCTATGTTTGGTGCTGGTCGGCCTCTGGCAAAGCTGCTACTCTCGGCGCGCTTTCGGGCGCCTGGCCCGAGGTAAAGCGAGCTAAACACACAACAAACAACCGTCTACACGCGGTGAAGATCAGCTGTTGCTTAGGAGTGGGCTTCCATGACCGAAAACTTCTGGAAGGACAAGTATCCCGTTGGGGTTGCTGCCGAAATCGATCCCGACCAGTACCCGAACATCCTCGCGGTGCTGAAGGAGTCCTGCCAACGCTTCGCCGACAAGCCCGCCTTCAGCAACCTGGGCAAGACGCTCACCTACGGCGAGATGTACCAGCTCTCCGGTGATTTCGCCGCCTATCTGCAGAAGCACACCGACCTCAAGCCGGGCGATCGCATCGCCGTGCAGCTGCCCAACGTGCTGCAGTATCCGGTCGTGGTGTTCGGCGCCATGCGCGCCGGCCTGGTGGTAGTCAACACCAACCCGTTGTACACCGCCCGGGAGATGGAGCACCAGTTCAACGATTCCGGCGCCAAGGCGCTGGTCTGCCTGGCCAATATGGCCCACCTCGCCGAGCAGGTGGTGCCCAAGACCGGCGTGAAGACGGTAATCGTCACCGAAGTCGGCGACATGCTGCCGACCTTCAAACGCCTGCTGGTCAATGCCGTGATCAAGCATGTGAAGAAGATGGTTCCGGCCTACAACCTGCCCGGCGCGATCAAACTCAACGATGCGCTGGCCAGGGGCCGCGGCCAGAAATTCAATGAAGCCAACCCGAGCAACGCCGAGATCGCCGTACTGCAGTACACCGGCGGTACCACCGGGGTGGCCAAGGGCGCCATGCTCACCCATCGCAACCTGGTGGCCAACATGCTGCAGGTCAAGGAGCTGATGGGCGCCAACCTGGACGAAGGCTGCGAGGTGCTGATCGCGCCGCTGCCGCTGTACCACATCTATGCCTTCACCTTCCATTGTATGGCGATGATGCTGATCGGCGGCCACAACGTCCTGATCACCAACCCGCGCGACCTGCCGGCCGTGGTCAAGGACCTGGCCAAGTACCGTTTCACCGGTTTCGTCGGCCTCAACACCCTGTTCGTCGCCCTGTGCAACAACGAGGACTTCCGCAAGCTGGACTTCTCCAGCCTGAAGCTCACCGTATCCGGCGGCATGGCCCTGCAACTGGCGACCGCCGAGCGCTGGAAGGAAGTCACCGGCTGCGCCATCTGCGAAGGCTTCGGCATGACCGAGACCAGCCCGGTGGCCACGGTCAACCCGTTCAGCGCCATCCAGCTCGGCACCATCGGCATTCCGCTGCCCTCGACCCTGTGCAAGATCATCAACGACGACGGCCATACGCTTGCCATCGGCGAGATCGGCGAACTGTGCGTGAAGGGCCCGCAGGTGATGAAGGGCTACTGGCAGCGCCAGGAAGCCACCGACGAGATCCTCGATGCCGACGGCTGGCTGAAGACCGGCGACATCGGTCTGATCCAGGAAGACGGCTACCTGCGTATCGTCGACCGCAAGAAGGACATGATTCTAGTGTCCGGCTTCAACGTCTACCCGAACGAGCTGGAAGATGTGCTCGCTACCCTGCCGGGCGTGCTGCAGTGCGCCGCCATCGGCGTGCCGGACGAGAAGTCCGGCGAGGCGATCAAGGTGTTCGTGGTGGTCAAGCCGGGCGAAAGCCTGACCAAGGAGCAGGTGATGGAGCACATGCGCGCCAACCTCACCGGCTACAAGGTGCCCAGGGCCGTGGAGTTCCGCGACGTGCTGCCGACCACCAACGTCGGCAAGATCCTGCGTCGCGAACTGCGCGACGAAGAGCTGAAGAAGCTGGGCAAGAAGTGATTCGCCTACGCTGACAAGAACGCCACCTTCGGGTGGCGTTTTTTATTGCGTCATCCTAGGGTGCGCTGTGTGCACCGGGGACGGCTTGGGTTTGCTGGTGCGCGCGGCGGGGCGGCGTTTACCGGCGCATGGCCTGTCAGCCTTGCGCCTCCTTCGCCCCGCGCCAGGCCACCAATAGCACGCCGCCGACTATGCACAGGGCCGCCAGCAGCATCGTCAGGCTGCCCCGTTCGCCGAGCAGACCGATGGCGATGGCCGCGCCGACGATCGCCGCCACCGACCCGATCTGGCTGAGAAACACCGCGCCGGCCAGTTTCTGCAGCACGAAGAACAGCGCATAGATCATGGCGAACAGCAGCATCTGCGCGAGCAGCAGGCCGAGGGCCGACGGGCTGTCCAGGCGCGGGGCGAGATCGACGCCGAGCAGTCCCACGGGCAGCAGCAACGCCGCGCCGCCGAGCAGCATCCCCGGCGCCAGCGACAGCGGGCTGGCGCCGCGTGGCCAATAGCGCGAGCGGTAGACATTGCCCAGGGCCAGGAACAGCGGCACGCACAGCGCGGCCAGGACCCACAACGTCGGGCTGTCGCCCGTGTGCAGCTTGCCCAGCGCCAGCAGCAGGCTGCCGCCCAGGCCGATGCAGATGCCCAGCAGGCGGATGCGGCTGAGACCTTCCATGCGCAGCGCCAGGGCCAGCAGATAGGTGATCAGCGGCGGAAAGGCCAGGCACATCGACGCGAAGCCGGCGCCGACATGGCCGATCGAGCTGAACAGCAGGCCATTGGGTACGGCGATGCTGAGCAGCCCCGAGGCCAGATAATAGCGCTGTAGACGCGGGCTCAGGCCGGGGCGTTCGCCGCGTAGCCAGGCCAGCAGCAACAGCAGCAGGCCGCCACCGAGCAGGCTCCACAGCAGATAGGCCAGCGGCGGCCAGCCGGCGTTGCCGGCCAGCTTTACCAGATTGCTGGTCAGGCCCATCAGCGCGCCGACGGCCAGTAGAAGCGACAGGGCCAGAATCGGCCGGGAAGTGGAGCCGGACATGCAGCTGCCTCCTGGGTATGAATACGCTACGATGGCAACATTCTTTTTGAAAAGTATCTTGATGGCAAGATAAATCGAGGGCGATATGCAGGACCGCGCGCAACTGGCCGCCGAGCAGTGGCAGCAACAACGGCCCGACCTGGACGGCTTTTCCATGGCGGTGATCGGACGTCTTGGCGAACTCAGCCAGGTGATCAGCCGGGATCACCTGCTGCCGTTCTTCGCCGCGCACGGCCTGCAGGCCGGCGAGTTCGACCTGCTCGCCACCCTGCGCCGCGCGGGCGAGCCCTATGCGCTGATGCCCACCGCCTTGTACGAGAGTGCGATGATTTCCTCGGGCGGCATGACCAGCCGCATCGACCGCCTGGAAAAGGCCGGGCTGATCGAGCGGCGCAAGCATCCCAGCGACCGCCGCGGCGTGCTGGTGGCGCTGACGCCGGCCGGTTTCGAATTGATCGACGGCATGCTCGCCGCCCACGTGGCCAACCTGCAGCGTGTGCTCAGAGGATTGACCGCCGACGAGCAGCGCACGTTGCATGAATTGACCGGCAAGCTGCTGGCGGGGCTCGGCCCGCGAGGGGAGTCGTGACGTCATCGGCGGGCCGTTCGCTGGCCCTCCTGAAGTTCGTCCTATGCGCCCCTGCGCCGGCCGGCATTGCGCTGCGCCCTACGCGGGCGGGGCGCAATCTGCGACAATCGCCGGCTGATTTCCCGACGACAGACCCAGCACGGCTCCGATGACCGACGCCATTCCCAGCTTCGACCAACTGCACAAGAATCTCGACCAGGCGCTGCAGGCCGAGCGCCATCGCCTGCGCCGGCAATTGCACGAGCTGCAGAAAAAGCCCGACGAAGCCAAGCTGGCGCAGTGGCTGGAGCGCTTCCAGGCCTCCTGCGCCAAGGTGCTGGCGCGCAAGCAGAGCGTGCCGCCGATGCGCTACGACGACGCGCTGCCGATCGCCGCCAAGCGCGACGAGATCAAGGCCGCGCTGGAGAAGAGCCAGGTGGTGGTGATCGCCGGCGAGACCGGCTCGGGCAAGACCACCCAGCTGCCGAAGATCTGCCTGGAGCTCGGCCGCGGCATGCACGGCCTGATCGGCCACACCCAGCCGCGCCGCCTGGCGGCGCGCAGCGTGGCGACGCGGGTGGCCGAGGAAATCGGCACGCCGCTGGGCGAGCTGGTCGGCTACCAGGTGCGTTTCGAGGATCAGAGCAAGGACGGCACGCTGATCAAGCTGATGACCGA
This sequence comes from Pseudomonas sp. SP16.1, assembly GCF_052682975.1. Taxonomy (NCBI): domain Bacteria; kingdom Pseudomonadati; phylum Pseudomonadota; class Gammaproteobacteria; order Pseudomonadales; family Pseudomonadaceae; genus Pseudomonas; species Pseudomonas sp. SP16.1. The sequence continues at coordinate 2,885,833 of NZ_JBQYFZ010000001.1, read as the reverse complement.
CGGCATCCTGCTCGCCGAGACCCAGCACGACCGCTTCCTGGAAAAGTACGACACCATCATCGTCGACGAGGCCCACGAACGCAGCCTCAACATCGACTTCCTGCTCGGCTATCTGAAGACCCTGCTGCCGCGTCGGCCGGATCTGAAGCTGATCATCACTTCGGCGACCATCGACCTGGAGCGCTTCTCCAAGCATTTCAACGATGCGCCGATCATCGAGGTATCCGGCCGCACCTACCCGGTGGAAACCTGGTACCGCCCGCTGGCGGCCGAGGTGGACGAGGAGGGCGAGCGCCTGCTCGACGACCTCTCCATCGACCAGGGTATTCTCGCCGCGCTGGACGAGATCGCCGCCCATGAACGCGAGGTCGGCAAGCGTCCCGGCGACGTGCTGGTGTTCCTGCCCGGCGAGCGCGAGATCCGCGAGGCCGCCGAGGTGCTGCGCAAGGCCAACCTGCGCCATACCGAGGTGCTGCCGCTTTACGCGCGGCTGACCCCGGCCGAGCAGCAGAAGATCTTCGCGCCGATGCCGGGGCGCAAGATAGTGCTGGCCACCAACGTCGCCGAGACCTCGCTGACCGTGCCGGGCATCCGCTATGTGATCGACAGCGGCACCGCGCGCATCAGCCGCTACAGCTACCGCGCCAAGGTGCAGCGCCTGCCCATCGAGCCGGTGTCGCAGGCCAGCGCCAACCAGCGCAAGGGCCGCTGCGGGCGGGTCGAGCCGGGCATCTGCATCCGTCTGTACAGCGAGGAGGATTTTCTCGGGCGCCCCGAATTCACCGACCCGGAGATTCTGCGCACCAACCTGGCGGCGGTGATCCTGCAGATGCTGCACCTGCGCCTGGGCAGCATCGAGGACTTCCCCTTTATCGAGCCGCCAGACGGCAAGGCCATCAGCGACGGCTTCAACCTGCTGCAGGAGCTGTCGGCGGTGGGCCGCGACAGCCAACTCACGCCCATCGGCCGCCAGCTGGCGCGCCTGCCCATCGACCCGCGCCTGGGGCGCATGGTGTTGGAGGGCGCCAAGCAGGGCAGCCTGGAGGAAATCCTCATCGTCGCCGCCGCGCTGTCGGTACAGGACCCGCGCGAACGACCGATGGATCGACAGCAGGCCGCCGACCAGGCGCATGCGCAATGGAAGGACGTGGACTCCGACTTCGCCGCGCTGATCAACCTGTGGCGCGGTTTCGAGGAAAAGCGCCAGGAGCTGGGCAGCAACCCGCTGCGCACCTGGTGCAAGAAGAACTTCCTCAACTACATGCGCCTGCGCGAGTGGCGCGATGCGCATCGGCAGTTGGTGCTGATAGCCCGTGATCTGCAGTTGACGGGCAAGGGCGGCCAGAATCGGGAGCCGGCGCAGAACGAGCAGGCAGCAGATAAACCGCAGCCGACCAAGGACACCCGCGTCAACGCCATCGCCCGTCAGCAGGCCGAGGCCGGCGAGGCGGCGGTGCGGGCGAAGAACTACGCCGCCGTGCACAAGGCGATTCTCGCCGGCCTGCTCAGCCAGATCGGCCAGAAGACCGAGGACGGCGACTACCTCGGCGCGCGCCAGCGGCGCTTCTGGATTCACCCGTCCAGCGTGATCGGGCGCAAGAAACCCTACTGGGTGATGGCTGCTGAGCTGGTGGAAACCACCAAGCTGTTCGCCCGCATGGTGGCGAAGATCGAGCCGGACTGGATCGAGCCGCTGGCTGGCCATCTGGTTAAGAAGAACCATCTGGAGCCGCACTGGGAGAAGAAGCGCGGCCAGGTGGTGGCCTTCGAGCAGGTCACTTTGTACGGCATGATCGTGGTCGCTCGCCGCCCGGTGCACTACGGCCCCATCGACCCGCAGGTTTCGCGCGAGCTGTTTATCCGCGAGGGCCTGGTGCGCGGCGAGATCAACAGCCGGGTGCGCTGCCTGACCGCCAACCGCCAGTTGCTCGAACGCCTCGACGAGCTGGAGGCCAAGTCGCGCCGCCGCGACATCCTCGCCGACGAGGAAACCCTGTTCGGCTACTACGACGCGCGCATCCCGCAGGACATCTACCAGACCGCCAGTTTCGAGGCCTGGTACAAGAAGGGCAGCGCCGCCGACGCCGGGCTGCTGATCATGCGCGAGGAGGACGCCCTGGCCCGCGACGCCAAGGACGTCACCGCCGCGCACTACCCGGACAATTTGCGCATCGGCGAGCTGCAACTGCCGCTGAGCTACCACTTCGAGCCCAACCATCCGCGCGACGGCGTGACCCTGCGGGTGCCGGCGCCGCTGCTGCCGCAACTGCAACCCGAGCGCCTGGAATGGCTGGTGCCGGGGCTGCTGGAAGCCAAATGCATCGCCCTGGTGCGCGGCCTGCCCAAGGCGCTGCGCAAGAACTTCGTGCCGGTGCCGGATTTCGTCGGCGCGGCGCTGGGCAAGCTGGTGTTCGGCCAGGGCTCGTTGCCGCAGGCCCTGGGCCAGGAGCTGCTGCGCATGACCGGTGCGCGGGTCTCCGACGAGGCCTGGTCCGAGGCCGCCGCCGGGCTGGAAAACCACCTGAAGATGAACATCGAGGTGGTGGATGCCCGTGGCAAGTTCCTCGGCGAAGGCCGCGACCTGGCCGAGCTGACCGCGCGTTTCGCCGAGGCCAGCCAGGCCGCCCTGGCCATCCCGCAGCAGAGCGACAAGCCGAAAACGGTGGAGGCCAAGGCCTTCGCCGAGGTGGCGGAAAAGGCTCAGCAGAAGATCGCCGGCCTCTCCATGACCGTTTACCCGGCGCTGGTAGAGGAGGCGGGCGTGGTCAAGGAAGGGCGCTTCCCGACCCAGGCCGAAGCCGACTTCCAGCACCGCCGCGCCCTGCAACGCCTGCTGCTGCAACAGTTGGCCGAGCAGGCCAAGTTCCTGCGCGGCAAGTTGCCGGGGCTGACCGAGCTGGGCCTGCTCTATCGCGACATCGGCCGCGTCGAGGCGCTGGTCGAGGACATCCTGCTGGCCAGCCTGGATGCCTGCATCCTCGACGGCGAAGCGGCGCTACCGCGCGACGGTGCGGCCCTGGCGCAACTGGCCGAGCGCAAGCGCGGCGACTGGACCGCCCACGCCGAACGCATCGCCCGCCAGGTGCTGGAGATTCTCAAGCTGCACCACGGCCTGCAGAAGCGCTTCAAGGGCAAGATCGACCTGGCCCAGGCCATGGCGCTCAACGACATCAAGCAGCAGCTGGCGAACCTGGTCTATGCCGGTTTCGTGCGCGAGACGCCGGGCGAGTGGCTCAAGGAAATCCCGCGTTATCTCAAGGCCATCGAGCAGCGCCTGGACAAGGTCGGCGCCCAGGTGCAGCGCGACCGCGTCTGGACCGGCGAGCTGACCGCTGCCTGGGAGCAATACACAGCCCGTGCCGCCAAGCACGCGCAGGAGGGCAAGCGCGACCCGCAGCTGACGCTGTACCGCTGGATGCTGGAGGAATACCGCGTGTCGCTGTTCGCTCAGCAACTGGGCACCAAGATGGCGGTATCGGACAAGCGCCTCTCCAAGCAATGGAGCCAGGTCGAGGCCTGATGTCGAGAGGGCAGCGCCCGCCCAATTACAGTCGAGAATTGTCTGTCATGTTCGAAATCACCCCCATCGATCCCGAGCACTACCGCCAGCAGACCCGCCGCAGCACGCTGCTTATCGCGCTCATCTTCCTGATGCTGGCCATGCTCTGCGCCACCGCCAGCACCCAGCTGTTTGGCACGCCCGGCGGCGACAATTTCCGCTGGAACCTGCTCGGCGTGCTGGCCGGTCTGGGCCTGACCGTCGCATTCGTGCGCCTGCAGCTGTGGTCGCGGCCCTTCATGGCCGCGGCCGCATACGGCTGGCGACTCAAGCGCAGCCTGATGCGCGTGACCAACGTCATGCATCATGTAAAAGCCGGCGTGGCCCAGGGCGACGCCAGCGCGATGAAGCTGCTGCGCTTCTACCACCTGGGCCTGACCCAGATGCACCAGCTCGACGGCAATTCCAGCGAGCTGAGCCAGATGGTGCGCGAGATCGATGCGCACCGCGAAGCCATGCAGGCGCAGGGGCTGGAGGTGGAGCAGAACCGCCTCGACCCGGCCTGGCTGGAGCGGGTAAAGGGCTTCGCGGCCACGCGCTAAGAGCCGCTACTGGCGTTAACCCCAGGTTCAGCCTGACGCGACGACGTCTCGTCGGCGTCGTCGCACACGCTGGCCGTGGCGCTTTGCCATCCACCCGCGCTTTCCCTAGACTCGGGCGCATCGGTCCCCTGTAGTCCCGAGAGTCGCCTTTGACGCTATCTGCAGTTCGTCCCCCGCTGGCTCGCCCAGGTGCCCTTCGCCGGTTCCTTCTGCTGCTTACGCTGTTGCCAGGGCTGGCCGGGGCGAACTGCGAACTGTCGCTGCGCTGGGATCACGACCCGCCCTTCAGCATGCAGCTGGAGGACGGCTCGGTCGGCGGCATCTATATCGACCTCAATCGCGCGGTGCTCGCCCGCCTGGGCTGCCAGGCGCGCCTGGTGCGCCTGCCCTGGGCCAGGGCGCTGCTGGAGCTGGAGCAGGGTCGCCTCGACATCCTGCCCGGCGCCTTCCGCAAGCCGGAACGCGAGGCCTACGCGCACTTCTCCGGCGTCATTCTCGAGCCGTCGCGCAATATCCTCTTCCTGCGCAGCGATGCGGCGCAGCGCTGGCCGCTGGATAACCTGCTGCAACTGCGCGACACGCCGCTGCGCCTCGGCGCGCAGATCGGCGTGTCCTACGGGGCGGACTACCAGACACTGATGGCCGACGAGGCCTTCGCCAGCCGCGTGGTACTCAACGCCACTCGTCTCAACCTCTGGCAGATGGTGGCCCGGCGGCGCATCGACGGGCTGATCGCAGACGAACATTCCGCCCGCTTCGAGCTGCAGGGTCTGGGCCTGAGCGAGCATATCCGCCCGACCACCGTGGTGGTGTCCAGCGACGCGGCGCAGGTCGCGTTCAGCAGGAGGAGCGTACAGCCCGAGTTCGTGCAGAACTACGCCGCCGCCCTGCGCGGGTTGGTGGAGGACGGCAGCTACACCCGCATCGAACAGCGCTACCTGGGGCCCTGAGTGCGCTCGGCCAGCGGGTCAGCCGCTCTCGATGCTTGCCAGACAGGCGGACTCCCCGGGGCGAAGGCCGGGCTCAGGCCGGCAACGCGGCCAGCAGGCTGGCGCTCAGGTACAGGCCGAGGCCGAACACGCCGTGGGTGGCGAGGCTTTTCAGGCAGTTCTTCAGCGGCGTCGGCGTGTGACGCGAGACGATGCCGGCGCCCATCGCCGGCTGGATCAGCAGCAGCGGCACGGCCACGCTGACCAGGCCCAGCGCCAGGGCCGGCAGTAGCGAGGGACGCGCAGCCCAGCCGGGACCGGCGAGAGCCAGCAGCAGGGCGGCGAAGACGATGCCGGTGGCGTAGTGGACGAGCCAGCCCAGCGCCAGTTCGCCGCGAACCGGCGCGGCCCTGGCGATGGCGGCGTGGCGGACCCGGCCGCGCAGCAGGTGGCCGACCCAGCGTCCGACCAGGGCGAAGCTCAGGGTGGCGATGCCCAGGCGCTGCAGGAGCAGCAGCCAGGCGTCCATCACCAGGGTGGCGCCGGCGCCGATGGCGAACATCGGCAAGAGATCGTGCGGTAGGTTCATTTTGGGCCTCACTCGGGTTGACCATGGCTGGCGTCGATGTGAGGCTACAAGTTCAAGTGAACTTGAAGTCAAGGGGTTGCCCATGGATATCGCCGAAGTCGCCAGGCGTTCCGGTCTGCCAGCGTCGACGCTGCGTTTCTACGAGGAGAAGGGCTTGCTGCGGGTGCTCAACCGGCAGGGCGAGCGGCGCCGTTTCGCGGCGCAGGTATTGGATCAGCTGGCGCTGATCTCGCTCGGCCAGTCCGCCGGGTTCAGCCTGGAAGAGATCCGCAACATGCTGACCAGCCACGGCGAGCCGCAAATCGATCGCCAGGCGCTGCTGGCCAAGGCCGACGAGATAGACGCCAGCATCAAGCGCCTGCGCGCCATGAGCCGGGGTCTGCGGCATGCCGCCGCCTGCCCGGCGCCGAGCCACGCCGAGTGCCCGACCTTCCAGCGTTTGCTCAAGGCCGCCGCCGCCGGCGCTCATGCGCGCAAGACCGGCAGGAAGAGCAATGGCCGGCGCGCTGCCGGCTCCGCTTCGTAAGCGCGCGCACCGCGCGCCGTCCGGGACTACAGCAGCAACGCCAGCCAGGTCGAGGTGAACAGCAGCAGGGCCAGCAACTGGTTGAATCGCTGCATCCGCCGCGGCGATCGCAGCAGGCGCGCGCTGCCGGCGGCGAACAGGCTGGCCAGCGCGACCGCCATCATCCACACCTTGGGGTTGACCAGCTGCGGCAGCGCCGCGCCCAGCGGCCCCAGTTCGCGCTGCCCGGTCGCGCAGGTAGGCGCGCGCTGCGCCCTCGGGCATGTAGCCGCCGCGCGGTCCCCAGAGGATCAGCGTCGGCGGGCGGTGCTGGCGCAGGTAGGCCTGGTAGTGGGGAAACCAGGCCAGGTTCTCCTTGAGCCCGGCGATCAGCTTCAGGGCGATGCGTTTGCGCAGCGGCGTCATCAGCGCCCAATGCAGCTGCCACAGATCCGGCGGGATGCGCGCCAGCACCGGCGGCTCCACCTCGTTGACGAACTCCTCGCTGGGCTTGGCGAAGAACTGCTTGAGCGCGGCGTACTTCGGTCCCAGCTGATCCTCGTAGATATCGCTGTTCTGCACGATCAGCACGGCGACCCGCTGCGGCCGGCTGATGGCCAGGCACAGGCCGATCTGCGAGCCGAAGTCGTGCAGATAGAGGGCGAAGCGCTCGATGCCCAGGCGCCCGGCGAAGCGAGCGAGGAAGTCGGTGTAGCCGGCGAAGTCGTAGCTGAAGCCAAAGGGCGTGCCCGAATAGCCGCAGCCGGGGAAATACGCTGCTACCAGCCGCCAGCGGTCGGCCAGCGGTCGGCCAGCAGCGGCATCAGATTGCGGAATTGGTTCGAGGAGCAGGGGCAGCCATGGGGCGATTGCAGCACTGGCGCATCCGGCAGACCGGCCTGGCGATAGAGCACCTCGACGCCATCGAGATCCAGGTGCTGGTGCAGAACCTGAGCTGAGGGGGCATGAGACCTCCGCGAAGGGTTGCTGGTCCCGTCTATGGCAGCGGAGCCCGGTGGATGGTGGAGCATTCCGCCGGATGGTCGCGGTGATTGCGACGCCAATGGCTTATCGCGCCGAACTAACTGGGTCCGGTGGGGTGGCACCCTGTTTGGCGGTGCGATGGGAATGAGCCATCGCCATTGGCGTGAGGGAGGCGCCGGTCACGGGAACCGGCCAAGTTGTCCTTTCGATTGATGAGGTTTTTTCTCTGGTGCAGCTTCGATCGCCTGCCTCTTCGAGGTCATTTAGACCTTAACATGTGTCATATAGACATCGATCTGTTGTTGTCATTAAGACTTCTGCGTTTCTTAAATTATTGGAATAAAAGCAAAAAATACTTGGCACGAAATATGACTTGCTGTGGATGTAATGTCCAATACAGGAGAGTTCAGATGAATCGCTTTGCCTTGCTCGCTTTCACAATCGGCCTGCTGGCCGCGCAATCCGCTCAGGCCGTCGAGGTGGTGGCGCAGAAGGAGGAGAACTCGGTCGGTACCAGTTTCGGCGGCCTGACTGGGTTGATGGTCGGGGCCGTTGCCGGCGGGCCGGTCGGGGCCGTGGTGGGGGCGGCGGTGGGTGGCTGGTCCGGCGCGCAGGTGCAGCGCGCCACGGGCCAGAGTGGCACCGCCTACATCGTGCGTGACGAGGAGGGCGTGGAGCGCTGGGTGCGCTCGCCGCAGCAGCGCTTCGAGCGTGGCCAGCAGGTGGACCTGCGCCAGGGCCGGCTCTATCCCCATTGATCCCTTCGCCTCCGCTCCGGGCCTGGCCCGGGGCGCGACCCTCCGTTCTGCTTTCGAGGTAATGATGAGCAATGAATTCGAGCAACGTCTGGCGGTGGTGACCGGCGCCAGTTCCGGTATCGGCCTGGCCGTGTGTGAGCAGTTGTTGCAGCGCGGCGCGCGGGTGCTGGCGCTGTCGCGCAGCCTGGGTGAACTGGCGCCGCTGTTGGAGCGCTATCCCGGGCAGCTGTTCTGGTACGAGGGCGATGTGACCCGCGAAGCGTCGCTGCAGGGGCTGGCCGCGCGGGCGACCGAGCTGGGCGAGGTGCATTACCTGGTGCCCAACGCGGGTATCGCCCTGCTGGCGCCGGGCAACAACCTACAGGCATTCGACGCGCAGTGGCGGGTAAACGGCGCTGGCGCGGTGAATACCTTCTACGCGCTGAAGGCGCAGCTGGCCGAGCGTGCCTCTGTGGTGTTCATCAGCACCTTCCTGCGCCAACTCGGCTTCGTCGGCCTCGGCGCCTATATCGCCAGCAAGGCGGCGCTGTCGGCGCTGGTGCGTAGCCTGGCGCTGGAGCATGCGCGGGAGGACCTGCGTCTGAACCTGGTCTCGCCGGGGCCGACCGCCACGCCGATCTGGAACGGCTTGGGCCTGCCGGACGAGGCGCTGGCCGGCGTCGCCAGCGAGGTCAGTGCGCGGCTGGTGGACGGCGAGTTTCTCCGCGCCGACGCGGTGGCCGAGGTGGTGCTGTTCCAGCTGTCCCAAGGCGCCCGTGGCGTGTACGGACAGGACTGGGTGGTCGACAAGGGCTACACCCTGCGCTGAAAGCATTTTCCCGGAATGTTCACGGCCTTGGTGGGTCGCTGTTAGTAACAGCAGCTATCGGAGGCCCGCCATGACTCGTCCGGAAAAACACGCCTCGCTCTACCGCATGGTGATGAAGGAACACCTGTGCCCGTTCGGGCTCAGGTCGCGTTATCTGCTGCGGCGCAAGGGCTACCAGGTAGACGACCACTGGCTGCGCAGCCGCGAGCAGACCGATGCGTTCAAGGCCAGGGAGGGGGTGCAGAGTACGCCCCAGGTGTATATCGAGGGGCATCGCATCGGCGGTTACGACGACTTGCGGCGCTTCTTCGGTCTGTCGGTGACGGATCCGCAGGCGACCAGCTATCGGCCGGTGCAGGTGGTGTTCGGCGTGGCTGCGCTGATGGCGCTGGCGGCGCACTGGCAGGCCTTCCAGGCGCTGCTGGAGTGGCGTGTTCTGGAGTGGTTCGTGGCCTTCAGCATGTGCCTGCTGGCGAGCCTGAAACTGCGCGAGCCGGAGTCGTTCGCCAATACGTTCCTCGGCTACGACCTGCTGGCCCAGCGGCTGGTGCCCTATGCCTACGTCTATCCCTTCGGCGAATTGCTGGCCGGTGTGCTGATGATCGCTGGCGTGCTGCCCTGGCTGTCCGGGCCGGTGGCGCTGTCGATCGGCACGCTCGGCGCGGTGTCGGTGTTCAAGGCGGTGTATATCGAACGCCGCGCGCTGAAATGCGCCTGCGTCGGCGGCAGCAGCCGGGTGCCGCTGGGTTTCGTTTCGTTGACCGAGAACCTGATGATGGTGGGCATGGGCCTGCGCGTGGTGTTGGGCTGAGCCTCGGCGCGAGGTATCGAGCAGAGCGGTTTCGTCGACGCCAAGCGACGGGGCTCAGTTCAGCCGGTAACGCGCCAGTTCCTCCCGGCTCAGCAGGCGCAACTGGTTGGGGGCGGCCTGGTAGATATCCTCGGCCAGGCGGATATCGACGCCCATCTCGCGCAGGTAACCGGCTGGGCTGAACGGCTGGCGACCATGGACGCGCTGGGCTTGGGCCGAGTCGCCGGCGGGAAAGGGCGGGCGGCGCAGGGCGACATGCCCCTTGACGATCTTGCGCGTGCCCGCTGCCAACAGGTAGACGCAGCTGCCCTGGCATAGGCCTTCGGACGGCACCAGCGCCTCGAAGCCGGTTTCGCGCAGCAGCCGGCCCATGCGCATCGCCTCCGGCGCGCTGCCGCCGATGCTGTCGAGCAAGACGATCTTGCGGCTGTAGGCGCCGGGATTGGCGCGCAGGCCCTGGAGCAGGCGCTCGTAGTCGCCCGGGGTGATCTCCTCGGAAATCTTCGCCGCCAGCAGGCCGCCTTGCGTCTCGACGTCCACCCTGGCATGAGCGGGCAGTGCGGCGAGGGTGAGGCAGCAGAGCAGAACGGGGCGAAGCAGGTGGTGGATCATGGGCGGGCTCGGGGGCAGGGCGGTGGCGTCGGTGGCAGAAGATACCCGCGAGTGCCGCGCCTTGCACCTGTGGCCGCATACGCCGAGTTACCTGGCGGGGTGCTCGATCGGCGCGGTACCGGCCTCGCTGCGCTGCACCTGCCAGGCCCAGGCGAACAGCGCCAGGCCGAGCAGGGCGGTGGCCGCGCCGATATAGCCGGTGACTGTCCAGCCCATGCCGGCGCCGATGGCCAGGCCGCCGAGCCAGGGGCCGAGGGCATTGGCGATATTGAAGGCGGCGTGGTTGGACGCCGCCGCCAGGGTCTGTGCGCCGGTGGCCACATCCATCAGGTGGGTCTGCAGCGCCGGAGCCAGCGCCACCATGGTGCCCAGGGCGACGATGGCCGGTGCCATCCTCCACGTCGACTGCGCCGCCCAGGGCATCAGCAGCAGGATCAGCGCGCTCCACAGCAGGATCCAGGCCACCGCCTGAAAGCGCAGGCGGTCGAACAGCCAGCCGCCGACGCCGTTGCCGATAATGCAGCCGATGCCGAATAGCGCCATGGCCAGGGGAATCCAGCCGGGCCGCACGCCGGTCACCTGCAGCAGGGTCGGCGCCATATAGGCGAACACGCAGAACATCCCGGCGAAGCCGATCGAGCCGATGGCCATGGCCAGCCAGATCGGCGCGCGGTTGAAGGCGCGCAGTTCGCCGATCGGGCTGCTGCGCACCTCGTCGCGATCCAGCGGCAGGAAGGCCGCCACCATGGCCACGGTGGTCAGCGCGATCAGTCCGACCAGGGCGAAGGCATAGCGCCAGCTCAGGCCCTGGCCGAGCCAGGTGGCCAGCGGGTTGCCGAGCAGGATGGCGATGGTCAGGCCCGCCAGTACCCGGCTCACCGCCTTGGCCCGCTTGTGCGGTGGCGCCATGCCCGCCGCCACCAGCATGGCGATGCCGAAATAGGCGCCGTGCGGCAGGCCGGCGATGAAGCGGAACAGCATCAGCGACAGGTAGTCCGGGGCCAGGGCGCTGGCGAAGTTGCCGAGGGCGAAGCAGCCCATCAGCAGCAGAAGCAGGTGGCGGCGCAGCAGGCGCGCGCCGAGCAGGGCCAGGATCGGCGCGCCGACGACCACGCCGAGGGCGTAGGCGCTGATCACATGGCCGACCTGCGGTTCGCTGATGGCCAGGTCGGCGGCGACGTTGGGCATCAGGCCCATGATGGCGAACTCGCCGGTGCCGATGGCGAAGCCGCCGAGGGCCAGGGCCAGCTCGATCAAAAGGATTGCGCCGGGGGACAGGCGCCGGGCCTGCGCGGAGGAGCTGCTCATGGAAAACCTTGGCGGGGGAGAAAAGAAGGGCAGGGCATTATAGGCCCCCGGCAGGCTGCCGGGGGCTCTGGCTCGGGCGTCGCGGGCACTCAGCCGCGCCGCGGGATCTGCAGGCCGCGCTGCACCGCCGGGCGGGCGAGGAAGGCCTCGAGCACGCGGTGCACGTTGGCGAAACGTTCGAATTCGACCAGCTCGCCGGCCTCGTAGAAACCCACCAGGTTGCGCACCCAGGGGAACACGGCGATATCGGCGATGCTGTAGTCGCCGGCGATCCAGTCGCGGCCCTGCAGGTGGCGGTCGAGCACGCCGAGCAGGCGCTGCGCTTCGGCCACGTAACGGTCGCGCGGACGCTTGTCCTCGTAGTCGCGGCCGGCGAAGCGGTGGAAGAAGCCGAGCTGGCCGAACATCGGGCCGACGCCGCCCATCTGCCACATCAGCCACTGGATGACCTGGTAGCGCGCGGCGGGGGCCTGTGGCAGCAGCTGGCCGGTTTTCTCCGCCAGGTAGAGCAGGATGGCGCCGGACTCGAACAGCGCCAGCGGCTCGCCGCCGGGCCCTTGGGGATCGAGGATGGCGGGAATCTTGTTGTTCGGGTTCAGCGAGAGAAACTCCTCGCTGAACTGCTCGTCGCTGTCGAAACTGACCAGATGCGGTTCATAGGCCAGCCCGGTTTCCTCCAGCATGATCGACGCCTTGACGCCGTTGGGCGTGGGCAGCGAGTAGAGCTGCAGGCGTTCGGGGTGCTGGGCGGGCCACTTCTGGGTGATGGGGAACTGCGAAAGGTCGGTCATGCTTGGCTCCATATCGGCATGGGGTGACGGGATGCGGGCGATCAGACCACGGCAGGCGGGACTAGGGAAATCGATCGCACTGTTGATGAGGATCGACCCGGCTGATTTCGCTCGGTTCCCTGCGCGGCGGCGAGCCGGTATCGTGCGAGCTTTCCTCAACCCGGCACGGAGCCCATCGGCATGAGCCTGCACGGTACCTACGATCCCCAGAACATCTTCGCCCAGATCATTCGTGGCGAGGCGCCCTGCTACAAGCTGTACGAGGATGACGAGGTGCTGGCCTTCCTCGACCTGTTCCCGCAGTCCTATGGCCACAGCCTGGTGATCCCCAAGCGCGCTGCGGCGCGCAATATCCTCGAGATCGACGAGGCCAGCCTGGCCAGGGTGATGGCCGTGGTGCAGAAGCTCACCCGCGCCCTGGTCGAGGAGCTCGAGCCGGCCGGCGTGCAGGTCGCGCAGTTCAACGGCGCGCCGGCCGGGCAGACGGTGTTCCATATCCATATGCACGTGATCCCGCGTTTTCCCGGCGAGCAGCTGGGCATCCACGCGGCGAACCGGGCCGATGCCGCCGAGCTCGAGGCGCTGCAGGCGCGACTGGTCAAGCGGCTGCAGGGTTAGCGCGTTAGTGCGCCATGCGCACCAACCATCCGCCATCCCCGGTGTGCGCGGTGCACCCTACGCTATCTGGCTGCCTGGGGGCGTTGGTGCCGTCCGGGGCCGCATCGCTGCGATCGCCAGCTTGCCCGACGGCCTTGCCGCACCAATACTCAGGCGGCATCCACCGCGCCCATGGAGGGCCCCATGCGTTCGATCCCGCTCCTTGCCTCGTTGTTGCTGTTGACCGCTTGCTCGTCGTTTCGCGGCGATCCGGAACATATCCGCCCGGTGCCGGCCGAGCGGTTGCTGGCCTATCAGGAGGCGCAGGCGGACAGCGCGGAGATCGTGGTCAATCGCGATTTCGGCATGATGGGGGGCGGCTGCTACGTGGCCATCGAGGTCGATCGCCAGGTCGCCGCGCGCATCGGCGTCGGCGAGGTGGCGACCTTCCGCGTGCGGCCCGGCACGCGGGTGGTGGGCATCACCCCGGACCGGCAGGATGACAGCCTGTGCGGCATGGGCCGTCTGCTGCGCGAGGTGGCGCTGCCGGTCAAGGCCGGCGAGCGCCATGCCTTGCGTATCGTCAGCCAGAACAAGGGTGGTTTCGATATTCGGCCAGATGTTCGCTGACGCTTGCCATTTGGATTGTTTCGAACACTTTTCGCCGTCGCGAAGTTGTTCGGCAGCCATTTTTCGGCGAGTCGTATAAGTAACTTTTTCTTATGCGATAAATAAATGATGCGGGCGACCGACGGCCTTGTCGGTTACCGCAACAATAACCAGAATGAAACGTTACCGGGCGGAGTTATTTATCGCATTGACTTATTCGTCAAGGGCCGGTTCGTGGCGTACCGCCTGCTAGGGTCATTAGGCGCGCCAGCAGTCGGTCATACTCCGCTTCGCCGGCCCCGATGCCGGCGTAGGCCGAGCGCAGCGGCCCGGTGGCAATCGCGCGGCCGTTCGCCGCAGTTTTCGGCAGTACTCTAGTTGCCAGCGATAAGGCAACTCGAGCGATTTCCATCATGCCCGGCCAGAACATGGATTTGGAAAAGGGATTATGGAGTCGTCTGGCTCTGTAAAGTTCATGAGGTCGGTATAAGTTAATTTAACTTACAGGACGCATGAAGATGCATACCATCCGAAACACTTTGGTTGTGATGGATGTAAAGCAACCTGAACCAATAATACTGAATAAAGCCAGATTGATCGCCCGTTCCACCCAGTCCCACCTGCATCTGTTGAACTGCGAAAAGAAGAACGGCGCAACCGCGCATCTGCAGGCCGTGGCGGATCAACTACGCGAGGAGGGTTTCAGCGTCACGGCCGAGCAGGCATGGCAGCATTGCGAGCACAGCACCATCATCGCCGTGCAGCAGGCGCAGGGCTGCGGGCTGGTGATCAAGCAGCACCGCCCGGACAATCCGTTGCTCAAGACCTTCCTGCCGTCCGAGGACTGGAAGTTGCTGCGTCACTGCCCCTGCCCGGTGCTGATCGTCAAGTCGGCGGCGTCCTGGCTCGGTGGCGGCATTCTCGCGGCGATCGATGCCGGTAACGGCGATGTCAGCCATCGGCTGTTGCACGCCGGCATCGTCGGCCACGGCTACGACATCGCCCGCATGACCGGGGGTACCCTGCACCTGATGTCCGCCCACCCCTGCCCGCAGCAGCTGGCCGGGGACCCGGTGTACCGGGTCAAGGAAAGCATTCGCTCGTTGTATCTGGAACGCTGCAGGGCGCTGCAGGCCGAGTTCAATATCGACGATGTCCGCCTGCATATCGAGGAAGGGCCGGCGGAGTCGCTGATCCCGGCCATCGCCAGGCGCTTCGAGGCGGTGCTGTGCGTGATCGGCAGCGTGGCGCGCAGCGGCCTGAGCGGCGCGCTGATCGGCAATACCGCCGAGACGGTGCTCGACAGCCTGGACTGCGACGTCCTGGTACTCAAGCCCGACGACGTCATCAGCCACCTGGAGGAGCTGGAGGCGCCGGTGACGAACGTCGCATTCAGCCAGGCGACCCATTCCTGGCCCTACAGCCACGGTCCGGCGGCGCAGACGTTGGCCGCGAGCCAGGCGAACTGCGAGGTGCCGTCGCCTGGGGTGGCGGCGCAGCCGGTCAGGCACTGAGGACGGAAAGGCGGTGCCGTCGCGCAGGGACGCGCGACAGTTCCCGACCGTTGCGCGCGGCGCGGTTAGAATCCCCGCCAGCTAGCTAGTGCAACGAGGGGACGAGTCATGCAGGGATTGCCGATCGCGATAGTGGGGGCCGGAACCGCCGGCCTGGCCAGTGCGATTTTCCTGGCGCGCCAGGGCTATGCGGTGCGCCTGCTGGAGCGGGTCGGCGAGCTGCAGCCGGTGGGCGCCGGCATCCTGCTGCAGCCGTCCGGGCTGGCGGTGCTGCAGCGCCTGGGCCTGCTGGCCGAGTGCACCGCGCTGGGCGCCGCGGTCAGTCGCCTGTATGGCACCAGCTGCAGTGGTCGGGTGATCCTCGACACCCGCTATCAGCACTGGCAGCCCGGCAGCTTCGGCCTGGGCATCCACCGCGGTGTGCTGATGACCGCCTTGCTGGGCGCGGCGCGGCGGCTCGGCGTCGAGGTGCGGACCGGCACAGCGGTCAGCCGTTTCGAGCAGGCGCAGCAGCATGTGCGGTTGTTCGCCGAGGATGGCGATGGCGGCGAGTGGCCTCTGGGGGATGTCGCCGCGCTGATCCTCGCCGATGGCACGCGCTCGACCCTGCGCGCGCAGCTGCAGGTGCGCCAGTGGGCGCGCCCCTATCCCTGGGGCGCGTTGTGGAGCCTGCTGCCGACGCCACCTGCGAGCGACTCCGATGAGCTGCGTCAGTGGTACCGCGGCTGCCGCGAGATGTTCGGCCTGATGCCCACCGGCTGCACCCATCAGGCGCGCGACAACCGCCTGACCAGCCTGTTCTGGAGCCTGCCGTTGGCCGAGCATGATGCCTGGCGCGCGGCCGGGCTGGAGGCCTGGAAGAGCCGCGTGCGGCGTCTGGCCGGCGCGGTCGCCGAGCCCTACCTGCAGCAACTCCATGACCCGCAGCAGCTGACCCTGGCTGCCTACGCCGACGTGCGCATGCAGCGCTGGCACGATGGTCGGGTGCTGGCCATCGGCGACTGCGCCCACGCCATGAGCCCGCAACTGGGCCAGGGCGCGAACATGGCCCTGGTCGACGCCGCCGCGCTGGCCGATGCCCTGGGCGAGGCGGACGGGCGCGAGCAGCAGATGATCGACTTTCCGTCGGCCTACGTCCGCTATGGCGAGTCCCGCCGCGATCACCTGCGCTACTACCGCCAGGCCAGCCGTCTGCTGACGCCGCTTTTCCAGTCCCACAGCGACACTCTGGCGGTACTGCGCGACCTGGCGCTGCTGCTGGCGCGGTACAACCGCTTCGGCCGCGACCATGCCGTCACCACCCTGGTCGGCGCGCGCAGCGGCTGGCTATGGTCGGGAGGAGGGAGGCGCGATCTGCACGCCTGGCGAGGCGAGCGCGAGGCCTGGGAATGACAGGGCGGCGCGGGAATGGCGCCGTCGGCACCCGGCCCCCTCGGCTAGCACGGTTGAGTATTTAGACGGTCTTCGGCGGCGTTCAGAAGATCAGCATGAAGAAGCCGATCACCACCAACAAGCCGATCAGGAAGATGATGCCTACGGTGCTGGTTATGAATTTCAACATGAAGGTTGCTCCTCGCGTCGGTCCATTCCCTATCTCCGACTGAGCCCCGCGACGCAACGTTCAGAGGAAATATCCGCGCCCCCGGCAGGGCGCCCGGTGGATTACTGGCGCAGATCCACCGCCGGCTCGCCCTGACCATCGAACAGCTGCCCCGGCTTGCTCGGCAGGATGCTCGGCCGGCCCCCTGCGCTGCCGCCAAGCACGCGGATGTCGCCGTATTTCTTGCCCGACAGCGCGGCCAGGCCGGCACCGTCGCGCACCACGGTGGGCCGCAGGAAGACCATCAGGTTGCGCTTGACGTGGGACTCGCGGGTGGAGCGGAACAGGCCGCCGATCAGCGGGATGTCGCCGAGCAGCGGCACCTTGGACACCGATTCGGTGACGTCGTCCTGAATCAGCCCGCCGAGCACGATGACCTGGCCGTCGTCGGCGAGGATGGTGCTCTTGATCGAGCGCTTGTTGGTCACCAGGTCCACGGCCTGGGCGTTGAGCCCGGTGCTGGGGGCGATCGAGGAGATTTCCTGCTCGATCTCCAGGCGCAGCGTGGCGCCCTCGTTGATATGCGGGGTGACCTTGAGGGTGACGCCGATGTCCTTGCGCTCGATGGTGGTGAAGGGGTTGTTGGCCCCGGCCGCGTCAGTGGTGTAGGAGCCGGTCTGGAATGGCACGTTCTGGCCGACCAGGATTTCCGCCTTCTGGTTGTCCAGAGTCAGCAGGCTCGGGGTCGACAGCAGGTTGCTCTTGCTGTTGGCCGACAGCGCGGTGACCAGCGCGCCGAAGCTGTCGGTACCGATGCCGATGATGGCGCCGTCGGGCAGGGTGGTGTTCTCGGGGATCTCGCCGCTCTGCAGGATCTGCAGCACGCTGCCCACCGACAGGCCAGTGCCGGAGAAATTGACCCCGCCCAGGCCGCCGGTGCTGCCGCGGGCATCGACCGCCCACTGCACGCCGAGGGCGTCGGTGATGTCGCCGGAGACCTCGACGATGGCCGCCTCGACCATCACCTGGGCGCGCGGGATGTCGAGCTGGCGCACGATGTCTTCGAGGGTGGCGACCAGGTCCGGTTCGGCCAGCAGCACCAGGGCGTTGAGGCTCTCGTCGGCGCGGATCAGGATGTTGCTGGCCTTGCCGCCGGTCTCGCCGTTCTGCTGATTGTTCTTCAGCCCCTCGGAGATCTCGCCGAGGGTCTCGGCGAGGGATTTGGCGTCGTTGTGGCGCAGGCGGATCACCCGGGTATTGGCCGAGCGGCTGGTGGGGGTATCCAGCGACTGGGCCAGCTTGGCCAAGCGGGCGCGCGCCTCGGGCGGGCCAAGCAGGATTAGGCGGTTGGTGCGCGCATCGGCCACTACCTGGGTGGCGTTGACGCCCTTGGCCTGGCCGCGGGCGATGGAGGTGTTGAGCACTTCGGCGGCATCCATCACCCAGGCATGCTGCAGGTTGATCACGCTGTAGTCGCCGCCGCCGGCCTGGTCGAGCTGGCGCATCAGGTCCTGGATGCGCGCGATGTTGGCGCTGCGGTCGCTGATGATCAGCGCGTTGGACGAGCTGATGGCGGCCAGGTGGCCGTACTGCGGCACCAGCGGGCGGATCAGCGGAATGAGTTCGGCCACCGGGGTGTGCTGCACCTGGATCAGCCGGGTTTCCAGGCGATCCGGCGCCGGGCGGCCTTCGCCCGCTTCGGCCTTGGCCTCGGCGTTGGGCACGATGCGCGCCTGATCGCCCTGGGTCAGCACGCTGAAGCCGTGGGTGGCCATAACCGAGAGGAACAGTTGGTAGACCTCGGACAGGCCCAGCGGGGTGCTGGAGACCACGTTGACCTGGCCCTTGACGCGCGGGTCGACGACGAAGGTCTGGCCGGTGATGGCGGCGACCTGGTCGACGAACTCGCGGATGTCCGCGCCCTTGAGGTTGATGGTCCAGCTTTCGTCCTGCTGGTTGGCGCTGGTCGGCACCTGCTCGATCTGCGCCAGCAGGGGCAGGGGAGCGGTGGCCAGGCCGGCGACGAGGAGGGCGAGGGGCAGTCGGCTACGGAGGGCGTGCATCGGTTCAGTCGCTTTCCATGGGCTGATCGGTGGGCGGGTCCTCGGCGAGGGTGCCGGAGGCTTCCATCTGTTCGCGCAGCATCTGCATGCGCTGGCGCAGTTGATCGAGGTTGTCCTGTTCCAGCTGGTCGAGCTCCTCGGCGGCATCCTCTACCGGTTCGGCCGGCGGCGTGTAGGCGTTGTACTGGCCGCTTTGCTGCCGGGGAAAGGCGAGGCTCTCGCGGCGGCCGTTGCGCAGCAGCTCGACGCGATCGGCGTAGACCGCATCGAGGCGCACGCCGCTGTCCACTTCCATGCCGACGGCATAGCGCTGGGCGTTTTGGCCCTGGCGCTGGATCAGCGCGCTGGAGCGCTGCGGATCGCTGTGGACGAAGCTGCCGAGCAGGGTCAGCTGCAGGTTAGTGGCCGGTGGCGGACCGTCTTCGGCCGGCCCAGGCGTGCCGAACAGCTGGGCGACGGGGGCCAGGCTGGGTTGTTCCGACGCTGTGGCGGCTCGGTCCTGCGGCTGCACGGCGGGGCCGCGGACCAGGCGCAGCAGCTCGGCCGTCTGCCAGGCCAGGCCGACGCTCAGGGCGATCAGCACGAGCATGCCGAGCAGGCTCGGGGCATTGTCCTTGAGGCGCTGGGAGAGGGTCGGCTTGGGCAAATGGGACACTCCGGAAACGACGTTCTGGTGCTTCTATGCGTACTGCGTCGCGCGCCGATCATAGCAGCCTGTGCGACCTTGACATCCCCCTAAATGGGGAGGATGTGCCGTAACTGTCGATGTGTTAAAGATAATTCGACCATCGTTACAGCGAGACCTGCCGCGAGGCAGGAAAACCGCCAAAGTTGGCTGTCATACTCAGAACAAGGTCCTGTCCCAAGGTTCACCGCATGAACGCTTCGCTGCTCGAGACTCCCCTGCGCCGCCTGCCCTTCAGCTTCGCCAAACGCCACGGCGTGGTGTTCATGCTGCACGAGGGCCAGGCCTGCCTCGCCTGCCGCGCCGACTGCGAACCGGTGGCGTTGGCCGAGGCGCAGCGCTTCGCCGGGCGTACCCTGCCGCTGCGCCTGCTCGCCGCCAGCGAGTTCGCCCAGGTGATGGGCGCGGCCTACCAGCACGACTCGGCGTCGATGCAACTGGCCGAAGACATCGGCGGCAGCCTCGATCTGGCGTCGCTGGCCGATCAGGTGCCGGAAACCGAGGACCTGCTGGAGCAGGAGGACGACGCGCCGATCATCCGCCTGATCAACGCCATTCTCGGCGAGGCGATCAAGGAGAACGCCTCCGACATCCACCTGGAAACCTTCGAGAAGCGCCTGGTGGTGCGTTTCCGCGTCGACGGCATCCTGCGCGAAGTGCTCGAGCCCAAGCGCGAGCTGGCGGCGCTGCTGGTCTCCAGGGTCAAGGTCATGGCGCGCCTGGACATCGCCGAGAAGCGCGTGCCGCAGGACGGGCGCATCTCGCTCAAGGTGGGCGGGCGCGAGGTGGACATCCGCGTCTCCACGCTGCCCTCGGCCAACGGCGAGCGGGTGGTGCTGCGCCTGCTCGACAAGCAGGCCGGGCGCCTGTCGCTGCAGCACCTGGGCATGCGCGCCGAGGATCGCGCGTTGATGGAGGCCACGGTGCGCAAGCCGCACGGCATCCTGCTGGTCACCGGGCCCACCGGCTCGGGCAAGACCACCACGCTGTACGCCAGCCTGGTCAGCCTCAACGACCACACGCGCAACATCCTCACCGTCGAGGACCCGATCGAATACCACCTCGAAGGCATCGGCCAGACCCAGGTCAACGCGCGGGTGGACATGACCTTCGCCCGCGGCCTGCGCGCCATCCTGCGCCAGGATCCGGACGTGGTGATGGTCGGCGAGATCCGCGACAAGGAAACCGCCGAGATCGCCGTGCAGGCCTCGCTGACCGGCCACCTGGTGCTGTCGACCCTGCACACCAACAGCGCCATCGGCGCCATCACCCGCCTGGTGGACATGGGCGTGGAGCCCTTTCTGCTGTCATCCTCGCTGCTCGGCGTGCTGGCCCAGCGCCTGGTGCGGGTGCTGTGCCCGGCGTGCAAGGAACCTTACCCGGCCGACACGGCCGAATGCTCACTGCTCGGTGTGCCGGTGGTTCCGGAGCCGACCCTGTACCATGCGCGCGGCTGCGCCCAGTGCCATCAACAGGGCTACCGCGGGCGTACCGGCATCTACGAATTGGTGGTGTTCGACGAGACCATGCGCACCCTGGTGCACAGCCGCGCCTCCGAGCAGGACATGACCCGCCACGCCCGCACGCTGGGCCCGAGCATCCGCGACGACGGTAGGCGCAAGGTGCTCGAAGGGGTGACCACGGTGGAGGAAGTGCTGCGGGTGACGCGCGAGGAATGATGAACGGATATCTGAGCTAGCATGGCCGCCTTCGAATATATCGCCCTGGATGGGCGTGGCCGCCAGCAGAAGGGCGTACTGGAGGCCGATAGCGCGCGCCAGGTGCGCCAATTGCTGCGCGAGCGCCAGTTGGCGCCGCTGGAGGTCAAGGCCACGCGCCACCGCGAGCAGGCCGGCAATGGTGGGCGCCTGGGTTTCGCCCGCGGCTTGTCGGCGCGCGATCTGGCACTGGTCACCCGCCAGCTGGCGACCCTGGTGCAGGCGGCGCTGCCGATCGAGGAGGCGCTGCGCGCGGCCGCCGCGCAGGCCGTCAACGCGCGGATCCAGGCCATGTTGCTGGCGGTGCGTGCGCGGGTACTGGAAGGCCACAGCCTGGCCGCCAGCCTCAGGGAGTTTCCCGCTGCCTTTCCCGAGTTGTACCGCGCCACGGTGGCCGCCGGCGAGCATGCCGGGCATCTGGGGCCGGTGCTGGAACAGCTGGCCGACTACACCGAGCAGCGCCAGCAGTCGCGGCAGAAGATCCAGCTGGCGCTGCTCTATCCGCTGATCCTGATGTGCGCCTCCTTGCTCATTGTCGGCTTCCTGCTCGGCTACGTGGTGCCGGACGTGGTCAAGGTCTTCGTCGACTCCGGGCAGATCCTGCCGGCGCTGACCCGCGCGCTGATCGCCCTGAGCGACTGGGTCAAGGCCTGGGGGCTGGTGGCGGTGGTGGTATTGGCGCTGGCGCTGTTCGCGCTGCGCTGGGCGCTGCGCGACGAGGCGCTCAGGCTGCGCTGGCATCGCTTTTTGTTGCGCCTGCCATTGATCGGCCGGCTGGGCCGCGCCACCGATTGCGCGCGCTTCGCCTCGACGCTGGCCATCCTCACCCGCAGCGGCGTACCGCTGGTCGAGGCGCTGGCGATCGCCGGCGAGGTGATCGGCAACCGGGTGATCCGCGGCGAGGTACTGGTGGCGGCGCAGAAGGTGCGCGAGGGCGGCAGCCTGACCCGTTCGCTGGAGGCCACCGGGCAGTTCCCGCCGATGATGCTGCACATGATCGCCAGCGGCGAGCGCTCCGGCGAACTGGATCAGATGCTGGCGCGCACGGCGAAGAACCAGGAGAGCGACCTCGGCGCGCAGATCGCCCTGCTGGTGGGGCTGTTCGAGCCGTTCATGCTGGTATTCATGGGGGCGGTGGTATTGGTCATAGTCCTGGCCATCCTGCTGCCGATTCTTTCGTTGAACCAAATGGTGGGGTAACAGGTGAGCAGAAGACAGGCGGGTTTCACCCTGATCGAGATCATGGTGGTGGTGGTCATCCTCGGCATCCTCGCGGCGCTGGTAGTGCCGCAGGTGATGAGCCGGCCGGACCAGGCCAAGGTCACCGCGGCGCAGAACGACATCCGCGCCATTGGTGCGGCGCTGGACATGTACAAGCTGGACAACCACAGCTACCCCAGCACCCAGCAGGGCGTCGAGGCGCTGGTGAGCAAGCCCGGCGGCAACCCGCCGGCGAAGAACTGGAACAAGGACGGCTACCTCAAGCGCCTGCCGGTCGATCCCTGGGGCAACCCCTACCAGTACCTGGCGCCGGGTACCAAGGGCGCCTACGACCTCTATTCCTTCGGTGCCGACGGCAAGCAGGGCGGCAGCGACCTGGATGCGGATATCGGCAACTGGGATCTCTGAGCGCCATGACTCACGCGTCGGCCTGCCCGGAGCGCGGCGCGCTGCGCTCGCGGCCGCCTGCCGGCGTCCTGTCGTTCGCTGGTCGGGGCGCTCGGCAGGGCGGCTTTACCCTGATCGAGCTGCTGGTGGTGCTGGTCATCCTCGGCAGCCTGATCGGCCTGGCGGTGCTCGGCACCGGCCTGGCCGGGCCGGGGCGCGAACTGCGCGGCGAGGCCGAGCGCCTGGCCGGCCTGATCGGCGTGCTCAGCGACGAGGCGGTGCTGGATAACCGCGAGTACGGCCTGAATTTCACCCGCGAGGGCTATCGCGTGCTGCGCTACGACCCGCGGCGCGCCGAGTGGCAGGCGCTGGATCGCCAGCTGCACCGCCTGCCCGAGTGGGCCGAGTTGGACTTCGAAGTGGAGGGCGAGGCGCTCCGCCTGCCCGCCGCCGACAACGCCGTGGCGCCGCAGCTGCTGATCCTCTCCAGCGGCGAGCTGACGCCCTTTCGCCTTCGTCTGGCCGAGCGGCGCCGCGACGGTCTGCAGCTGCAGCTGTCCAGCGACGGCTTCGGCCTGCCGCGGATCGAGGAGCTGACGGCGGGACGCGCCGGATGAAGCGGGCGCGTGGCTTCACCCTGCTCGAGGTGCTGGTGGCCCTGGCCATCTTCGCCCTGGTCGCCGCCAGCGTGCTGACCGCCAGCGCGCGCAGCCTGCAGACCGCCGCGCAGCTGGAGGCCAAGACCCTGGCCATGTGGGTGGCCGACAACCGCCTGAGCGAGCTGCAGCTGGCCGAGACGCCGCCCAGCGATGGCCGCGACCAGGGCCGGGTGGAGTTCGCCGGGCGGCGCTGGCTGTGGCAGAGCGAGATCCAGGCCACCAGCGAACCGGCCATGCGCCGCGTGACCCTGTGGGTCGCCGCCGAGCAGCGCGGCGCCTCGGGCGATCTGCGCGAGCGCGCGCTGGTCAGCCTCAGCGGCTTTCTGGGGGCGCCATGATGAAGCATCCGCCTGATTCGATGCGCGGCTTTACCCTGCTTGAACTGCTGATCGCCATCGCCATCTTCGCCCTGCTCGGGCTGGCCACCTACCGCATGCTCGACAGTGTGCTCGCCGTCGACTCCACCACGCGCAACCACGAGCAGCAGTTGCGCGAACTGGTGCGCGCCATGGCCGCCTTCGAGCGCGACGTGCTGCAGGTGACGCCGCGACCGATTCGCGACGGCTTCGGCGACCCGCAGCCGGCGCTGCACAGCGAGCCGAGCGACGCCTCGGTGCTGGAGCTGACCCGTGCCGGCTGGCGCAACCCGCTCGGCCAGCCGCGCGCCGAGCTGCAGCGGGTGCGCTGGCAGCTCAGCGGCGAGCGCTGGCAGCGCCGTTACTGGCGCGTGCTGGACCAGGCCCAGGACAGCCAGCCGCAGGTGCAGCAGGCGCTCGATGGCGTGCAGGCGCTGAGCCTGCGTTACCTGGACGACGACGGCCAGTGGCACGCCGACTGGCCGCCGCCCAATGTCTCCGGCGACAGCCGTCTCACCACGCTGCCGCGCGCCGTCGAGCTGCGCCTGGAGCATCGTCGTTATGGCGAGCTGCGGCGCCTGCTGCGCCTGCCGGATCAGCCGGCGCGCGATGCCATCCCCGGTCCCGGCCCCGACGAGTCCGAGGAGCCGCAGGCATGAGGCGTCAGCGCGGCGTGGCCTTGATCACCGTGCTGCTGGTGGTGGCGGTGGTGACCGTGCTCTGCGCCGGGCTGATCGCCCGCCAGCAGTTGTCGATCCGCAGCAGCGCCAACCAGCTGCACGTGCGCCAGGCCTGGCACTACGCCCTGGGCGGCGAGACCCTGGCCAAGGCGGTGCTGCAGCGCGATCTGCGCCAGGGCGATCCGCGGCAGCCGGTGGACCACCTGGCCGAGCCCTGGGCGCAGCCGCTGGCGCCCTTCGCGCTGGACGAAGGCGGCGAGCTGCGGGTGCGCATCGTCGATCCCAGTGGCCGTTTCAACCTCAACAGCCTGGTGCGCCAGGGCCAGCCGGACGCCGTGGCGCTGCAGCGCCTGCGTCGCCTGCTGCTGCGTCTGCAGATCGACAAGCCGTACGCCGAGCGCCTGCTCGACTGGCTCGACGGCAACGACGAGCCCGGCGCCAGCCAGGGCGCCGAGGACAGCCAGTATCTGCTGGCAACACCACCTTACCGCGCGGCCAACCGCCAGCTCAGCGACGTCTCCGAGCTGCGCCTGCTGCTGGAGATGGAGGAGCCCGATTACCGCCGCCTGCTGCCGTACGTCAGTGCGCTGCCCGGCGAGGCGCTGCTCAACGTCAACAGTGCCGGCGCGATGGTGCTTTCCAGTCTCGCCGACGGCCTCAGCCCGGAGGCGGCGCAGGCCCTGGTGGCGGTGCGCGGGCGCGAGGGTTTTGCCAGCCCGGCCGCCTTCGCCGCCCAGCCGGCGCTGGCCGGGCTCGGTGAGCAGGCGGTACAGGGGCTGGCGGTGGGCAGTCAGTATTTCGAGGTGTTCAGCGAGGTGAGCCTCGGCGAGCGCCGTGTGGTGTTGCGTAGCCTGTTGCAGCGCAGCAGCGAGGGCCAGGTTAGAGTCCTGGCGCGTGATCTGGGGCAGAGCGGCATGCCGCCGTCGCCCATCGAGGAAACGGAAGAATGACTCAGCTATGGATCTTCCTGCCGCCGCAGGCCTGTCAGCAGTTGTCGAGCGAGCTGCCGGTGCAGTGGGTGACGCTCGCCGAGAGTCGCACGCTGAGCCTGGGCGAGGCCCTGGCCGAGCTGCCGCCGGCCTGGGAGTTGGTGCTGCCGGTCGAAGCGGTGACCGCCTGCGCCGTGCAACTGCCGACGCAGAAGGCGCGCTGGCTGCGCCAGGCGCTGCCGTTCGCGGTGGAGGAACTGCTCGCCGAGGACGTCGAGCAGATGCACCTGGCGTTGGGCGAGCAACTGGCCGATGGCCGCCACCGCGTCTATGCGTTGCGCGCCGACTGGCTGCGCCAGTGTCTGGCGCTGTGCGCGGCGCAGCCGCCGCAGGCGATTCGCGTCGACGCCGATCTACTGCCGCGCCAGGGCAGCCAGCTGCTCTGGCTGGAATCGCGCTGGCTGCTCGGCGGCGAGACGCCCCTGCGCCTGGCGCTGCAAGCCGAGAGCTGGCCGGCGCTGGCGCCGCACTGTCCGGCGCCGAGCATCGCCAGTGCGCCGGCCGCCCAGGCGCTGCCCGCGCCGGTCGACGAGACGCATCTGCTGGAGCAACCGCAGCAGTGGCTGGTGCGCCAGGTCGCGGGAGTGGACCTGGCGCAGGGCGAGTTCGCCTTACGCCAGGCGGGGGATGACTGGCGCCGCTGGCGTCCGCTGGCCGGGGTGCTGGCGCTCTGCGTGTTGCTGCAATGGGGCTTCAACCTGGCCCAGGGCTGGTATCTGCAGCGCCAGGCCGACGCCTATGCGCAGGCCAGCGAGGCGCTGTACCGCGAGCTGTTTCCCCAGGACAGCAAGCTGATCAACCTGCGCGCGCAACTCGACCAGCACCTGGCCGATGCCGCTGGCAGCGGCGACAGCCCACTGCTGGCGCAGCTCGGCGAGGTGGCGCGGGCGCTGCAGTCAGGTGGCGCGGCGCAGGTGCAGGTCAATCAACTCGACTACAGCGCCAGCCGCGCCGACCTCGCCCTGCAGCTGCAGGCGCCGGGTTTCGCCGAACTGGAGAGGCTGCGCGAGCGGCTGCAGCAGGCCGGGCTCAGCGTGCAGATGGGTTCGGCCAGCCGCGAGGCGGACGGCGTCAGCGCGCGCCTGGTGATAGGAGGATGAGCATGGCTGGTTGGAGTGAATTCAATCGCGGGCTGCAGCTGCAATGGCAGCGTTCGGCCCTGGCGCAGCGCTGGCAGGGCTTGCCGCCGCGCGACCGTCTGGCGTTGCTGGCGCTGGGGGCGTTTCTCGCCCTGCTGTTGTTCTACCTGCTGCTGTGGCAGCCGGCGGCGCGTAGTGCCCAGGCGGCGCGCAGCGCCTTCGAGGAGCAACGCAGCCTGCATGTCTACCTGCAGAGCCGGGCGCCGGAGCTGCGTGGTCGCCAGTTGCAACCGCGTGCCAACGTCGATCCGGCGCGCCTGCAGGGGCTGGTCACTGCCTCGGCGGCGGAGCAGGGGTTGGCCATCGAGCGGATCGATGCCGAGGGCCATGGTGCGCTGCAGGTCAGTTTGCAGCCGGCGCCGTTCGAGCAATTGCTGCGCTGGCTGCAGAGCCTGCAAGGGCAGGGCGTGCGCATCGAGGAGGCCGGCCTGGAGCGCCGCGACGAGGGACGGGTAGCCGCCAGGCTGAGCTTGCGCGCGGGCTCCTGAGTTTGGCGGCGTTGACACTGGTGCGCGCGCCCAGCCCAGGGGTAACAGGGCGCATCGGGATGGGGCGATAGGAAACGCCCGCGCCCCGGGCTGAAGCCTTGCGGGATGTCTATTCGCTAGTGCTCGAGTGCTGTAGGGCGCGTAGTTCGGGGCTTCGATGAAATGGGGCGCGATTATTGCTTTTATCCAAGGTTCGCGATTTTATTTTTTCTGCATGTTTTTGCCTGCCTGTCAATACGCCTGCTCGGCGCCTCCAGGGCTTCTGTAATTAGTTGTCGCATTGAGGAAATATCGCCTCAGCCCCTGTCGCTAGAATGCCGCTCACCCAGCCGAGGCCCCTCGCCGGTCGCCCGGGCGGCAAACGCCGGCAGCCTTTCTACAATTCATTCCAAGGCCAGGGCCAACTCTCACTGCCACTGTTGCCAACCCCTTCGCAGGAGCAAAACAATGAAGAAGATCGCACTTCTCGGCGCGCTGGCGCTGTCGCTGTTGTCGCTGTTGTCGCCGCTGGCCATGGCCGAGAAACCGCTGCGTATCGGCATCGAGGCGGCTTACCCGCCCTTCGCCTTCAAGACCCCGGACGGCCAGATCGCCGGCTTCGATTACGACATCGGCAACGCCCTGTGCGAGGAGATGAAGGTCAAGTGCCAGTGGATCGAGCAGGAGTTCGACGGCCTGATTCCCGCGCTCAAGGTGCGCAAGTTCGACGCGGTGCTGTCGTCCATGTCGATCACCGAGGACCGCAAGAAGTCGGTGGACTTCACCGGCAAGTACTACGCTACCCCCGCCAAGCTGGCGATGAAGGCCGGTAGCGAGGTGAAGGACCCGCTGGCCGATCTGAAAGGCAAGAAGGTCGGCGTGCAGCGCTCCTCCGTCTACGACCGCTACGCCACCGATGTCTTCGCTCCGGCCGGTATCGAGATCGTGCGCTACGGCTCGCAGAACGAGGTGTTCCTCGACCTGCAGTCCGGCCGCCTGGACGCCACCCTGGCCGACTCGGTGAACATCGACGACGGCTTCCTCAAGACCGATGCCGGCAAGGGCTTCGCCTTCGCTGGGCCGGACTTCACCGACGTCAAGTACTTCGGCGAAGGCCAGGGCATCGCCGTGCGCAAGGGTGACAAGGCGCTGGCCGACAGGATCAGCGCCGCCATCTTGGCGATCCGCGCCAACGGCAAGTACAAGGAAGTGCAGGACAAGTATTTCGATTTCGACGTCTACGGCGAGTAAGCGCAGGTCACGGGAAGTGGCACAAACTTGATCCGCGGTTTGTGCCACTTTTTTATTCCCCGCTCCTGACGGCCGCCGTCATGGAGCGCTGCTCCCGGCATTTTCTGTTGTGCTACCTGGCGCCGTCCGCGGCGCCCGCATGAGGTATTAGCGCATGCTTCAAGGTTATGGCTCGACCATTCTCGACGGCGCCTGGCTCACCCTGCTGCTGGCCCTGACGTCGATGGCGGTGGCGATCTTCCTCGGCCTGCTCGGCGCGGCCTTTCGCCTGTCGCCGATCCGCTGGCTGGCGATGCTCGGCGAGGCCTACGCCACGGTGATTCGCGGCATTCCCGACCTGGTGCTGATCCTGCTGATCTTCTACGGCGGCCAGGACCTGGTGAACCGCGTCGCGCCGCTGCTCGGCTACGACGACTACATCGACATCAATCCCTTCGTCGCCGGCGTGTTCACCATGGGCTTCATCTTCGGCGCCTACCTGTCGGAGACCTTCCGCGGCGCCTTCATGGCCATTCCCAAGGGGCAGGCGGAAGCCGGCGCGGCCTACGGCATGAACGGGATGCAGGTGTTCTTCCGCATCCTGGTGCCGCAGATGATCCGCTTCGCCATTCCCGGTTTCACCAACAACTGGCTGGTGCTGACCAAGGCCACCGCGCTGATCTCGGTGGTCGGCCTGCAGGACATGATGTTCAAGGCCAAGAGCGCCGCCGACGCGACCCGCGAGCCGTTCACCTTCTACCTGGCGGTGGCGGCGCTGTACCTGGTGCTGACCAGTGTTTCCCTGCTGGCCCTGCGTTTCTTCGAGAAGCGCTACTCGGTCGGCACTAAGGCCGCCGAGCTGTAGGAGTCGCGCCATGATCTTCGACTACCAAATGATCTGGGAAAACCTGCCGTTGTACTTCGGCGGCGTGCTGGTGACCCTCAAGCTGCTGCTGATCTCACTGGCGCTGGGCCTCAGCCTGGCCCTGCCGCTGGCGCTGATGCGGGTGTCCAAGGCGCCGCAGGTGAACTTCCCGGCCTGGCTCTACACCTACGTGATCCGCGGCACGCCGATGCTGGTGCAGCTGTTTCTGATCTACTACGGCCTGGCCCAGTTCGACTTCATCCGTGACAGCTTCATGTGGCCGTATTTTTCCAGCGCCACCTTCTGCGCCTGCCTGGCCTTCGCCATCAACACCAGCGCCTACACCGCCGAGATACTCGCCGGCAGCCTGAAGGCCACGCCGCATGGCGAGATCGAGGCGGCCAAGGCGATGGGCATGTCGCGCGCCAAGCTGTACCGCCGCATCCTGCTGCCGTCGGCGCTGCGCCGTGCGCTGCCGCAGTACAGTAACGAGGTGATCATGATGCTGCACACCACCTCGCTGGCCTCGATCGTCACCCTGATCGACATCACCGGCGCCGCGCGCACGGTCAATGCGCAGTACTACATGCCCTTCGAGGCCTTCATCACCGCCGGCCTGTTCTATCTGGCGCTGACCTTCATCCTGGTGCGCCTGTTCAAGTTGGCCGAGCGTCGCTGGCTGGCCTACCTCGCGCCGCGCAAGGCCTGATCGTCGCCTTTCAATTTCCCAGGGTCGCTTGCCCGCGACTGATTCAAGAGAGTGGAAACCATGTACAAACTCGAAGTTCAGGATCTGCACAAGCGCTACGGCAGCCATGAAGTGCTCAAGGGCGTGTCCCTGGCGGCCAAGGCCGGCGACGTGATCAGCATCATCGGCTCCTCCGGCTCGGGCAAGAGCACATTCCTGCGTTGCATCAACCTGCTGGAGCAGCCGCATGCCGGCAAGATCCTGCTCAACGGCGAGGAGCTCAAGCTGGTGGCGAACAAGGACGGCGCGCTCAAGGCCGCCGACGCCAAGCAGCTGCAGCGCATGCGCTCGCGCCTGTCGATGGTGTTCCAGCACTTCAACCTGTGGTCGCACATGAGCGCTCTGGAGAACGTGATGGAGGCGCCGGTGCACGTGCTCGGCGTGGACAAGGCCGAGGCCCGCGACAAGGCCGAGCACTACCTGGCCAAGGTCGGCGTGGCGCACCGCAAGGACGCCTACCCGGCGCACATGAGCGGCGGCGAGCAGCAGCGCGTGGCCATCGCCCGCGCCCTGGCCATGGAGCCGGAGGTGATGCTGTTCGACGAGCCGACCTCGGCGCTCGACCCGGAGCTGGTCGGCGAGGTGCTCAAGGTGATGCAGGACCTGGCCACCGAGGGCCGCACCATGGTGGTGGTGACCCACGAGATGGGCTTCGCCCGCGAGGTGTCCAACCAGTTGGTGTTCCTGCACAAGGGGCTGGTCGAGGAGCGCGGTTGCCCGCGCGAGGTGCTGGCCAACCCGCAGTCCGAGCGGCTGCAGCAGTTCCTTTCCGGCAGCCTCAAGTAGAGCCCGCCTGCGATCTGTTGCGCGTCGGCTCGCCAGATCGTAAACGGGTTGCAAGAAGTGGCTAAACTTCGCCCTGAGCCTGCCCCGATCGCAGGCCCGACGCGGCAGACTTTGAACAGGCTCTCATGACTCCCCACCGAATCGGCTTTCTCTACTGGCCCGGCACCAAGGCCCTGACCCTGTCGCTGGCCGAGGAGGCGCTGCGCGTGGCCCAGCGGGTGCATCCGGAAGTGGTATACGAGCTGGTGTTCCTGCAGGCCGAGCCGCTGGCGGCCGGCGACTGGCGCCTGCCCGGCGAGCCCTGGGCCGGACATCTGGACGGCTGCGACAAGCTGTTCCTGCTCGCCGACGTGCCGCCGGCGCAGGTTTCCGTCGGCCTGGCCGCCGCACTCAAGCAACTGATGCGCTCAGGCTGTGTGATCGGCGGGCTTTCAGCCGGGGTCTACCCGCTGGCCCAGCTCGGCCTGCTCGATGGCTACCGCGCCGCGGTGCACTGGCGCTGGCAGGACGACTTCGCCGAGCGTTTCCCCAAGGTGATCGCCACCAGCCACCTGTTCGACTGGGATCGCGATCGCCTCACCGCCTGCGGCGGCCTGGCGGTGCTCGATCTGCTGCTGGCGGTGCTGGCGCGCGACCACGGCGCCGAGCTGGCCGGCGCGGTGAGCGAGGAGCTGGTGGTCGAGCGCATCCGCGAGGGCGGCGAGCGCCAGCGCATTCCGCTGCAGAACCGCCTCGGCTCCAGCCACCCCAAGCTGACCCAGGCGGTGCTGCTGATGGAGGCCAATATCGAGGAGCCGCTGACCACCGACGAGATCGCCCAGCACGTGTGCGTCTCGCGTCGCCAGCTCGAGCGCATCTTCAAGCAGTACCTCAATCGCGTGCCCAGCCAGTACTACCTGGAGCTGCGCCTGAACAAGGCACGCCAGCTGCTGATGCAGACCAGCAAGTCGATCATCCAGATCGGCCTGTCCTGCGGCTTCTCCTCCGGGCCGCATTTCTCCAGCGCCTACCGCAACTTCTTCGGCGCCACCCCGCGCGACGACCGCAACCAGCGGCGCAGCAACAGCCCCTTCGAGCTCAGCTCCCCGCCGGTCGAGCGCGGCTAGGCGGTCAGCCCGTCACTCCAGCGGTTCGGGGTTGCGCGCTGGGGTGGCGGCGCACTGCTGCGCCTGGTACTGGGCGATGGCCTGCCGTGCGTTGAACAGCAGGCGCTCCTTGCCGAGCTGCTGCGCCAGGCCGGCACGCCGGACCATCTGCAGCACATCCGGATTCAATCCTGCCAGCCACAGGCTGATGCCCTGCTGCGCGGCATGTTGATCGGCTTCCTGCAGCATCTTGAAGGCGGAGTACTCGATGTCCGTCACCCGGCTCAGGTCCAGGGTCAGCACCTTGGGCTGGTACTGGCTCAGTAGGGCCTTGATCTGTTCGGCGACCGCCTGGATGTTGACGAAGAACAGGCGGCCCTCCGGGCGCACCAGCAGCAGGCCGTCGAAGAGCTCGTCGTCCGGATGTTCCTTCGAGACCGGGCGCAGCACGTCGGTGCCGCGCTTGCGGCCAAGCACGTACACGTGGGGTTTGGCCGTCTGGCTGGCGAGGCCCACCAGCGATACCACGATGGCGACGACAATGCCCTGCAGCGTGCCGAACAGCAGTACGCCGACACAGGCGATGCAGGCCCAGCGAAATTCCATGCTGCGCACCCGCAGAATCGAGCGGAACTCGGCAGGCTGGATCAGGCCGACCGAGTAGACGATCACCACGGCTGCCAGGGTGGCGTGCGGCAGCAGGCCGAGCAGCGGGGCGAGCAGCAGCATGGTTGCCACAGCGGTGCCGGCAGTCACCAGCGAGGTCATCTGCGAGCGACCGCCGGCGGCCTTGACCACGGCGGTCTGCGAGGTGCCGCCGCCGGCCGGCATGGCGCCGAACAGCGCGCCGCCCAGATTGGCGGCGCCGGTTGCCAGCAGTTCGCGATTGGCGTTGATCGGCGGCTGGTTGGCCTGGGCAAAGGCGCGGCCGGCGGCAATCGACTCGGTGAAGCTCATCAGCGCGATACCCAGTGCGCCTGGCAGCAGCTGCATCAGCAGACTGGTGTCCGGTAGCGTCAGGGAGGGCAGGCCCTGTGGGATCAGGCCGACAATCGACACGCCCTGCGCCTGCAGGCCGAACAACCAGGCCGCGGCGATGCCGCCTGCCGCCGCGACCAGCGGTGCGGGCGAATGTGGCCACAGGCGCTCCATGCCGATCAATACCACCAGCGTGGCGATCGCCACTGCCAGGGTGGTCAGGGAGGTCTGTGGCAGCAGGCTGACCAGGTTCAGCAGGTCGGCGAAGAAGCCCTGCTTGTCCAGCTGCAGGCCCAGCAGCTTGGGAATCTGGTCGAGCACTATGACCAGGCCGATGCCGGCCTTGAAGCCGGTCAGTACCGGGGTGGAAATGAAATTGGCGATAAAGCCCAGGCGCAACGCCGCGGCCAGCATCAGCACGGCGCCCACCAGGGCGCTGAGCGTGGCTGCTGCGACCAGCAGCCTGCCGGGGTCGCCATCCGGTACGGCGAGACCGAGCTGGGTGCCGGCCAGGATCGCCAGGGTGGTGGTCGAGCTGACGCTGAGCACGCGTGAGCTGCCGAGCAGGGCGTAGATCAGCATCGGCACGAAGGCGGTATACAGGCCGACTGCCACCGGAAGTCCGGCAACGGTGGCATAGGCCATGGACTTCGGCAGTACCACGGCGGCCGCCGTGAGGCCTGCTATCAGGTCGAAGCGCCAGGTCTTGCCGAGCTCGCTGAGCAGTATTGTCATTTCCAGGATTCCTTGCTTCCGGCCGGTTTGCTGAAAGGCCCCGATGCAGGCGCGAGCGCGTCGTGGATCCGGCGTCCTGGGCTGGTCCGGGCGCCACGGGTATGGTTGCCCTGTAAACATAGTTGAGGCTGGCATATGGCTAGGCGGCGGCGTGTTCTTTTGTCGCAGGGCTGGCCGCCCTCGCGGCGGCGCCGTTGTGCCAGTCCCGCGCGCCTGTGCTCGTCCGTGGCCGGCGCTGCAGGGGCGCGGGAGGCCGTCGACTCGGCAAGGGGCGTCGGCGCTCGGAGCATCCTGCTTTTTTCCCGGCGGGGGCTAGGATGTGGCCGTGCAGCGTTTAAACTGCGCCATTCCGACGCTTTCTGTCGCTTTGACGAAAGCCCCCGGAAATCCCGGGTTGGCGCTATAAGAAGTTGTCGCATGGCGACAATGCCCACCCCGAATCAGCCCCTACAATCCTTGCATTGCCTGCCGCAATGGGCTGCCCGCGTGGCCCGCTGCAGGCCGGTCTTCCTTATCAGGAGAGTTTCGATGTCCGTTCAGCACGATGCGGTGCAACGCGCCGATTTCGACCAGTTCATGGTGCCCAACTACGCCCCCGCAGCCTTCGTACCCGTGCGCGGTCAGGGCTCGCGAGTCTGGGATCAGAGCGGTCGAGAGCTGATCGACTTCGCCGGCGGCATCGCTGTCAACGTGCTCGGCCACTGCCACCCGGCCCTGGTCGGCGCGCTGACCGAGCAGGCCAACACCCTCTGGCACATCTCCAACGTGTTCACCAACGAGCCGGCTCTGCGCCTGGCCAAGAAGCTGGTCGACGCCACCTTCGCCGAGCGGGTGTTCTTCTGCAATTCCGGCGCCGAGGCCAACGAGGCCGCGTTCAAGCTGGCCCGCCGCGTTGCCCATGACCGCTTCGGCGAGGACAAGCACGAGATCATCGCCGCCACCAACAGCTTCCACGGTCGTACGCTGTTCACCGTCAGCGTTGGCGGCCAGCCGAAGTACTCCGACGGCTTCGGGCCGAAGATCCAGGGCATCACCCATGTCCCGTACAACGACCTGGACGCGCTGAAGGCGGCCATCTCCGACAGGACCTGCGCCGTGGTGCTCGAGCCGATCCAGGGCGAGGGCGGCGTGCTGCCGGCTGACAAGGCCTACCTGGAAGGCGCCCGCGCCCTGTGCGACGCGCACAACGCGCTGCTGGTGTTCGACGAGGTGCAGAGCGGCATGGGCCGCACCGGCGAGCTGTTCGCCTACATGCACTACGGCGTCACCCCGGACATCCTCTCCAGCGCCAAGAGCCTGGGCGGCGGTTTCCCCATCGGCGCGATGCTCACCACCAGCGAGCTGGCCAAGCACCTGACGGTCGGCACCCATGGCACTACCTACGGCGGCAACCCGCTGGCCTGCGCGGTGGCCGAGGCGGTGGTCGACGTGATCAACACCCCCGAGGTGTTGGCCGGGGTCAAGGCCAAGCACCAGCGCTTTGTCACCAAGCTCGGCGAGCTCGGCGAGCGCTTCGGCACCTTCAGCCAGGTGCGCGGCCTCGGCCTGCTGATCGGCTGCGTGCTCAGCGATGCCTGGAAGGGCAAGGCCAAGGCGATTCTCGATGCCGCCGCCAGCGAGGGCCTGATGGTGCTGCAGGCCGGTCCCGACGTGGTGCGCTTCGCCCCCAGCCTGGTGGTCGAGGATGCCGATATCGACGAGGGCCTGGCCCGTTTCGAGCGTGCCCTGAGCAAGCTGACTGGCGCCTGAGCGAGTGCCCGGCGCAGGTAGGCGCCGGGCTTGCCTCACGGATGACGTTCCTGTGTGTGCCGGTGTCTCTGACGCCGGCGTTCTCCGCCTGCCCGTGCGCGGCAGTCGGAGCTTTTCTTGAGAAGGAGTGACCCCATGCTGGTGATGCGCCCTGCGCAAATGGCGGACCTGGCGGACGTGCAGCGGCTCGCCGCGGACAGCCCGGTGGGGGTCACTTCGCTGCCGGACGATGCCGAGCGGCTGCGCGACAAGATCGCCGCCTCCGAGGCGTCCTTCGCCGCCGAAGTCAGCTTCAACGGCGAGGAAAGCTATTTCTTCGTCCTCGAGGACAGCGACAGCGGGCGCCTGGTCGGCTGCTCGGGCATCGTCGCCTCGGCCGGCTACTCGGAACCCTTCTACAGCTTTCGCAACGAAACCTTCGTGCACAACTCGCGCGAGCTGAAGATCCACAACAAGATCCACGTGCTGTCGCTGTGTCACGACCTGACCGGCAACAGCCTGCTCACCAGCTTCTACGTCGAGCGGCCGCTGGTCAGCAGCGTGTTCGCCGAGCTCAACTCGCGCGGCCGCCTGCTGTTCATGGCCGGCCACCCCGAACGCTTCGCCGACGCGGTGGTGGTGGAGATCGTCGGCCACAGCGACGAGCACGGCGACTCGCCGTTCTGGGACGCGGTGGGGCGCAACTTCTTCGACATGAACTACGCCGAGGCCGAGCGCCTGTGCGGGCTGAAGAGCCGCACCTTCCTCGCCGAACTGATGCCGCATTACCCCATCTACGTGCCGCTGCTGCCCGACGCGGCGCAGGAGGCCATGGGGCAGGTACATCCGCGGGCGCAGATCACCTTCGACATCCTCATGCGCGAAGGTTTCGAGACCGACCACTACATCGACATCTTCGATGGCGGCCCGACCTTGCACGCCCGCACCTCGGGTATCCGCAGCATCGCCCAGAGCCGCCTGGTGCCGGTGAAGATCGGTGAGGCCGAGGCGGGCGGGCGCCAGTACCTGGTGAGCAACGGCCAGCTGCAGGATTTCCGCGCCATAGTCGCCGACCTCGACTGGGTGCCGGGCAAGCCGGTGACGCTCAGCCCCCAAGCGGCCGAGGCCCTGGGCGTCGGCGAAGGGGCCAGCGTGCGGCTGGTGGCGGTTTGAATCGAAGCGGCATGCGGTGCGTCATCGCTGGCGAGCCGGCCCGTCTTCCAACTTGTAGCTTGCCGTTCGAAGCTAATAGCTGATCCGGAGGATCCATGATCGTTCGTCCCGTGCGCAGCGCCGACCTGCCTGCCCTGATCGACCTGGCACGCAGTACCGGCGCCGGCCTGACCACCCTGCCGGCCAACGAGGAGCGCCTGGCGCACCGGGTCGGCTGGGCGGAGAAGACCTTCCGTGGCCAGGCCGAGCGCGCCGACGCCGACTACCTGTTCGTGCTCGAGGACGACGACGGCCGCGTCGTCGGCATCTCCGCCGTGGCCGGCGCCGTCGGCCTGCGCGAGCCCTGGTACAACTACCGGGTCGGCCTGACCGTCAGCGCCTCGCAGGAACTCAATATCCACCGCCAGGTGCCGACCCTGTTCCTGGCCAACGACCTGACCGGCAACTCCGAGCTGTGCTCGCTGTTCCTGCATGCCGATCACCGCACCGGCTTGAACGGCCGCCTGCTGTCGAAGGCGCGCTTTCTGTTCATCGCCGAGTTCCGCGAGCTGTTCGGCGACAAAGTGATCGCCGAGATGCGCGGCATGTCCGACGCCAACGGCCGCTCGCCGTTCTGGGAGAGCCTCGGCCGGCATTTCTTCAAGATGGAGTTCTCCCAGGCGGACTACCTCACCGGGGTCGGCAACAAGGCCTTCATCGCCGAGCTGATGCCCAAGTTCCCGCTCTACACCTGCTTCCTCTCCGAGGATGCGCGCGCGGTGATCGGTCGCGTCCACCCCGACACCGAGCCGGCGCTGGCCATGCTCAAGGCCGAGGGCTTCAGCTACCAGGGCTACGTCGACATCTTCGACGCCGGCCCGGCCATCGAGGCGGAGACCGCGAAGATCCGCGCGGTGCGCGATAGCCAGAACCTGGTGCTGGCTATCGGCACCCCGAGCGACGACGCCGCGCCCTTCCTGATGCACAACCGCAAGCGCGAGGACTGCCGCATCACCGCCGCGCCGGCGCGGCTGGCCGCCGGCACCCTGGTGGTCGACCCGCAGACCGCCCGGCGCTTGCAGCTGTCGGCTGGCGACCAGGTGCGCGCGGTGCCGCTGTCGGCACGCGGCTGAGAGGATTTTTTTGCGCAGGCCTTTGGTCTGCCGATGAACGCTGGGAGTGATAGAACAAAATGAGCACTCATTACATCGCAGGCCAGTGGCAGCCCGGTGAGGGCGAGCCGCTGCAGTCGCTCGACCCGGTCAGCCAGACCGTGATCTGGCAGGGGCGTGGCGCCAGCGCGGCGCAGGTCGAGGCCGCCGTGCAGGCCGCCCGCGCCGCCTTCCCGCTGTGGGCCGCGCATTCGCTCGACGGCCGCATCGCCGTGCTGGAGCGCTTCGCCGCCTGTCTCAAGACCCATGCCGACGCGCTGGCCCGCGCCATCGGCGAGGAAACCGGCAAGCCGCTGTGGGAGGCCGCCACCGAGGTGACCAGCATGGTCAACAAGGTCGCCATCTCCATCCAGAGCTACCGCGAGCGTACTGGCGAGAAGAGCGGCCCGCTGGCCGACGCTACTGCCGTGCTGCGGCACAAGCCGCATGGTGTGGTGGCGGTGTTCGGCCCCTACAACTTTCCCGGTCACCTGCCCAACGGCCACATAGTGCCGGCGCTGCTGGCCGGCAACTGCGTGCTGTTCAAGCCCAGCGAGCTGACTCCCAAGGTTGCCGAGCTGACGGTCAAATGCTGGAACGAGGCCGGTCTGCCGGCCGGGGTGCTCAATCTGCTGCAGGGCGGCCGCGAGACCGGCGTGGCCCTGGCCGGCAATCCGGGAATCGACGGGCTGTTCTTCACCGGCTCCAGCCGCACCGGCAATCTGCTGCACGCCCAGTTCGCCGGGCGCCCGGACAAGATCCTGGCGCTGGAGATGGGCGGCAACAACCCGCTGATCGTCGATCAGGTCGCCGATATCGATGCCGCGGTCTACACCATCGTCCAGTCCGCCTTTATCAGCGCCGGCCAGCGTTGCACCTGTGCCCGCCGACTGCTGGTGCCGCAGGGGGAGTGGGGTGACGCGCTGTTGGCGCGTTTGGTGCAGGTCGCCGCGCAGCTCAGGGTCGGTCGTTTCGACGCACAGCCGGCACCCTTTATGGGCTCGGTAATCTCGCTCGCTGCGGCCGAGCAGTTGCTCAACGCGCAGGCCGATTTGCTGGCCAAGGGCGCCACCGCGCTGCTGAGCATGACCCAGCCGCAGGCCGACGCCGCGCTGCTGACCCCAGGCATCCTCGACGTCACCGCCGTGGCCGAGCGTCCGGACGAGGAGTTCTTTGGCCCGCTGCTGCAGGTGATCCGTTACGCTGACTTCGACGGCGCCATCGCCGAGGCCAACGCCACTGCCTACGGCCTGGCCGCCGGCCTGCTGTCGGACTCCAAGGCGCGCTACGAGCAGTTCTGGCTGCACAGTCGCGCCGGCATCGTCAACTGGAACAAGCAGCTGACCGGCGCCGCCAGCAGCGCGCCGTTCGGCGGCGTCGGCGCCTCCGGCAACCACCGCGCCAGCGCCTACTACGCCGCGGACTACTGCGCCTACCCGGTGGCCTCGCTGGAAAGCGACACCCTGGCCCTGCCCACCACCCTGACCCCGGGAGTGACTTTGTGATGACCGCCCATGAAATGAACTTCGACGGCCTGGTGGGGCCGACCCACAACTACGGCGGCCTGTCCTACGGCAACGTCGCCTCGCAGAGCAACAGCCAGGCGGTCTCCAGCCCGAAGGAAGCCGCCAAGCAGGGCCTGGCCAAGATGAAGGCGCTGATGGAGCTGGGCTTCAAGCAGGGCGTGCTGGCCCCGCAGGAGCGCCCGGACGTCGCCGCGCTGCGCAGCCTGGGCTTCTCCGGCAGCGACGCGCAGGTGATCGAGAAAGCGGCCAAGGAAGCCATGCCCCTGCTGGTGGCCAGTTGCTCGGCCTCCAGCATGTGGACGGCCAACGCCTGCACCGTCAGCCCCAGCGCCGACACGGCCGATGGCCGCGTGCACTTCACTGCCGCCAACCTCAACTGCAAGTTCCACCGCTCGATCGAACATCCGACCACCAGTCGCGTGCTGCAGGCGATGTTCGCCAGCGAGGCGCACTTCGCCCATCATCCGGCTTTGCCGGCGGTCAGCCAGTTCGGCGACGAGGGCGCGGCCAACCACACGCGCTTCTGCAAGGGCTACGGCGAGCCGGGCGTGGAGTTCTTCGTCTACGGTCGCAGTGCCTTCGACAGCCGCTACCCGGCCCCGCAGCGCTATCCGGCGCGGCAGACCCTGGAGGCCAGCCAGGCGGTGGCTCGCCTGCACGGGCTGAGCGAGCAGGGTGTGGTCTACGCCCAGCAGACGCCCGAGGTGATCGACCAGGGCGTGTTCCACAACGACGTGATCGCGGTAGGCAACGGCGAGGTGCTGTTCCATCACCAGCACGCCTTTCTCGACAGCGACCGGGTGCTGGCCGAGCTCGGCGACAAGCTCGCCCGCCGCGGCGGCAACTTCCAGGCGGTGTGCGTCCCCGATAGCGCGGTGAGCGTGGACGACGCGGTGCGCTCCTACCTGTTCAACAGCCAGCTGCTGAGCCGCGCCGATGGCAGCATGCTGCTGGTGGTGCCGGAGGAGTGTCGCAACAACGCCAACGTCTGGCGCTACCTGGAGCAGCTCACCGCCGGCAACGGGCCGATCCGCGAGGTCAAGGTGTTCGACCTCAAGCAGAGCATGCAGAACGGCGGCGGCCCAGCTTGCCTGCGCTTGCGCGTGGCGCTCAAGGAACGGGAACTGGCCGCGGTCAACCCCGGTGTGGTGATGACGCCGCAGCTGCATGACCGCCTGGTGGCCTGGGTCGACAAGCACTACCGCGACCGCCTCAGCGAAGCCGATCTGGCCGATCCGCAATTGCTGATCGAATGCCGCACGGCATTGGATGAACTGACGCAGATCCTTAAACTGGGCTCGGTCTATCCTTTCCAACTGAACTAGGCACGTCGTAGGGTGGATGTCGCTGTTTACATCCACCATGCGTGTACCCAAATCTCGGAGATTTTATGAGCGACGCCCTGCAACTGATTCTCGAAGATACCGACGGCACCCAGCTGGAAACCTCCTGCAGCCGCTTCGCCGTGGTCTGGCAGGGCAAGGAGTTGTGGGTGCAGGCCGTCGGCGATCAGCTGCTGATCGGCGTCGACGTCGCCGAGGGCGACAGCGAGTACGCCAACCTGCTGCTGCGCCCCCAGGCCACTAACCTGGTCAGCCTGCAGCTCGAGATGGAGCCGGCGATCGCCGACGAGGATGATCATGTTCACGGCCCGGACTGCAATCACTAAGCCCTGAGGAGTGTCTGATGCTTGCCCTCGGCAAACTGCTTGAACTGACCCTGGCCGGCCACGAGCCGGCAGCGAAGATTCAACTGACCCCCGATGGCACGCGTCTGCGCTGGCTCGATGAGGGCGCGCTGGAAGTGACGCCGCCGTCGGCGCGCGACAGTGGCCTGGATCTGCTGCTGTCGGCCGGCATCCACGGCAACGAGACGGCGCCGATCGAGTTGCTCGATCGCCTGCTGCGCGGTGTCGCTCGCAACGAGCTGCACCCGGCGGCGCGCATTCTCTTCCTGTTCGGCAACCCCGAGGCGATCCGCCGTGGCGAGCGTTTCGTCGAACAGGACATTAACCGTCTGTTCAACGGTCGCCACGAGCAGTCCAGCGGCTTCGAGGCGATCCGCGCCTGCGATCTGGAGCACCTGGCCGCCACCTTCTTCGGCAAGGAGAATGGCCGCACCCGTTTGCATTACGACCTGCACACCGCCATTCGCGGCTCCAAGATCGAGCAGTTCGCCCTCTATCCCTGGCACGAAGGGCGCACCCATTCGCGTCGCGAGCTCGAGCGCCTGCGCGCCGCTGGCATCGAGGCGGTGCTGCTGCAGAACAAGAGCTCGATCACCTTCAGTTCCTACACCTATGCCCAGCTCGGCGCCGAGGCCTTCACCCTGGAGCTGGGCAAGGCGCGCGCCTTCGGCCAGAACCAGTTGGTCAACCTCGACCTGCTGGAGAATGCCCTCGTCGAACTGATCGAAGGGCGCGAACCGGCGCCGCAGGCCCAGGGCCTGGACGGCCTGCAACTGTTCGCCGTGGCGCGCGAGATCATCAAGCACAGCGACAGCTTCCAGTTGCACCTGCCGGCCGATATCGAGAACTTCAGCGAACTTGCGCCCGGCTACCTGCTCGCCGAGGACATCGCCGACACCCGCTGGGTGGTCGAAGAGCAGGGCGCGCGCATCATCTTCCCCAATCCCAAGGTGAGAAACGGCCTGCGCGCCGGCATCCTCATCGTGCCGGACGACGGTTCCGGGCTGGCCTGAGGGGCCGGGTGCACCGCGAGTTACAGCGGTTGGCGTGACCCATGAGGCCGCGCGCTATCTTTAGGAGCCGCGCCCCGCGGCGAATACGCTCGCTCAAGCGCTGCCGAACCCAAAGCTTCGCCCCGCGGCGGGGCTGCTACGGCGGGTTTAGCCATGGCTGCGGTTTTCGCGCCCAACTGTATCTTGTGACGGCGCGAGGCGGCCTCGTAGCATGGCCTTTTCCGTGCCTCTCAAGGATGTCCGCCATGCCCCAGATCGACCTGCGCAGCGATACCGTCACCCAGCCCACCGCCGCCATGCGCCAAGCCATTCTCGCCGCCGAGCTGGGCGACGATGTCTACGGCGAAGATCCGACCGTCAATCGCCTGGAGGCCTGGCTGGCCAACGAGCTGGGCTTCGCCGCGGCGCTGTTCGTGCCCACCGGCACCATGAGCAACCTGCTCGGCCTGATGGCCCACTGCGAGCGCGGCGACGAGTACATAGTCGGC
The DNA here is from genome assembly GCF_052682975.1 of Pseudomonas sp. SP16.1. NCBI lineage: Bacteria > Pseudomonadati > Pseudomonadota > Gammaproteobacteria > Pseudomonadales > Pseudomonadaceae > Pseudomonas > Pseudomonas sp. SP16.1. Next base: position 2,843,841 of record NZ_JBQYFZ010000001.1, on the reverse strand, counting down.
CAGCAGGCGCACACCTACAAGTACGAGGGCGGCGGCGCCGCGGTGCTGGGCTCGATCCAGCCGCAGCCGCTCGACGGCGAGGCCGACGGCTCGCTGGACCTGGCCAGGGTCGAGGCGGCGATCAAGCAGGACGACTTCCATTTCGCCCGCACCCGCCTGCTGGCCCTGGAAAACACCATGCAGGGCAAGGTACTGCCTCTCGACTACCTGGCCGCCGCCCGCGAGCTGACCCGCCGCCGCGGCCTGGCCCTGCACCTGGACGGCGCGCGCCTGTATAACGCCGCGGTCAAGCTGGGCGTGCCCGCGCGGGAGATCACCCGCCACTTCGACTCGGTCTCGGTGTGCCTGTCCAAGGGGCTCGGCGCGCCGGTCGGCTCGGTGCTGTGCGGCAGCGAGGCGCTGATCGGCAAGGCGCGGCGCCTGCGCAAGATGGTCGGCGGCGGCATGCGCCAGGCCGGCGTACTGGCGGCGGCGGGGCTATATGCCCTGCAGCACCAGGTCGAGCGCCTGGCCGCGGATCACGCCAACGCCGCGCGCCTGGGCGCTGGCCTGGTCGAGCTGGGCTACGAGGTCGAACCGGTGCAGACCAATATGGTCTACGTCGAGCTCGGCGAGCGGGCGGCGGCGATCAGGTCCTTTATGGCCGAGCGCGACATCGCCGTGGTGGCCGCGCCGCGTCTGCGCCTGGTGACCCATCTGGATATCGGGGCCGAGGATATCGAGTGGGTGCTCGAGGCCTTTGCCGCTTTTCGTTCGTTCTGAGTCGCAAGCGCAGCGCCCCAGTGCCGCCGGCGATCAACAAGGCACTAGCCGCGCGGCGTGGGCCCGATATAATGCGACCCTTTGCAGACTGCGTGAAAACTACTGCGCTCGGTCATGCTGCGTTAAAAAACCGGCTCAGAATGCTCGTTTACAACTCGTAAACTCGTTTGCGAGCCCAGTGCGTTCTTCGCCGGTTTGATTCGCTGGCGCTCACCCTTCGGGCCAGCCTTCGGCTGTTACTCCCGTTGGTCGTCGCGCCTTGCCTGACCTTCGCTCGCTACGTTTTCACTTTGTCTGCTTCGCCGGCGTTGCCGTGGCCGCCTGTTTCCGTGGAAGACCCCTATGAAAAGCGCAGAAATCCGTGAAGCCTTCCTGAGCTTCTTCGAAGAAAAAGGGCACACCCGTGTCGCTTCCAGCTCGCTGATCCCGGCGAACGACCCGACCCTGCTGTTCACTAACGCGGGGATGAACCAGTTCAAGGACTGCTTCCTCGGCCTGGAGAAGCGCGCCTACACCCGCGCCACCACCAGCCAGAAGTGCGTACGCGCCGGCGGCAAGCACAACGACCTGGAAAACGTCGGCTACACCGCGCGCCATCACACCTTCTTCGAAATGCTGGGCAATTTCAGCTTCGGCGACTACTTCAAGCGTGACGCCATTCATTACGCCTGGGAATTCCTCACCTCCGACAAGTGGCTGAAGCTGCCCAAGGAAAAGCTCTGGGTCACCGTCTATGCCACCGATGACGAGGCCTACGACATCTGGACCCAGGAAGTCGGCATCCCCGCCGAGCGGATGATCCGCATCGGCGACAACAAGGGCGCGCCGTACGCTTCCGACAACTTCTGGGCGATGGGCGACACCGGTCCGTGCGGCCCCTGCACCGAGATCTTCTTCGACCACGGCGAGCACATCTGGGGCGGCCCGCCCGGCAGCCCGGAAGAAGACGGCGACCGCTACATCGAGATCTGGAACAACGTGTTCATGCAGTTCAACCGGACTGCCGATGGCGTGCTGCACCCGCTGCCGGCGCCGAGCGTGGATACCGGCATGGGCCTGGAGCGCATCAGCGCCGTGCTGCAGCACGTCAACTCCAACTACGAGATTGACCTGTTCCAGAACCTGCTGGCCGCTTCGGCCAAGGCCATCGGCTGCAGCAACGATGGCCAGGCCTCGCTGAAGGTGGTGGCCGACCATATTCGCTCCTGCGGCTTCCTCATCGCCGACGGCGTGACCCCGTCCAACGAAGGCCGCGGCTACGTGCTGCGCCGCATCATTCGCCGCGCCTGCCGCCACGGCAACAAGCTGGGCGCCAAGGGCAGCTTCTTCTACCAGATCGTCGCCGCCCTGGTGGCCGAGATGGGCGAGGCCTTCCCCGAGCTGAAGCAACAGCAGGCGCATATCGAGCGCGTACTGAAGACCGAGGAAGAGCAGTTCGCCAAGACCCTGGAGCAGGGCCTGAAGATCCTCGAGCAGGATCTGGTCGGCCTCAAGGGCAAGGTCATCCCCGGCGAGACCGTGTTCAAGCTCTACGATACCTACGGCTTCCCCTACGACCTGACCGGCGACATCGCCCGCGAGCGTGGCCTGAGCCTCGACGAGAGCGGCTTCGAGCGCGAGATGGCTGCCCAGCGCGAGCGCGCCCGTTCCGCCAGCGCCTTCGGCATGGACTACAACGCCTTGGTCAAGGTCGACGCCGACACCCGTTTCCTCGGCTACGAAGGCACCCGCGGTAGTGGCGCCATCGTCGCCCTGTTCGCCGACGGCCAGGCCGTCGACAGCTTGCAGGAAGGCGAGGAGGGCGTGGTGGTGCTGGATCAGACCCCGTTCTACGCCGAATCCGGCGGCCAGGTCGGCGACTGCGGCTACCTCGAGGGGGCCGGCGTCAGCTTCGAGGTTCGCGACACCACCAAGGCCGGCGGCGCCTTCCTGCACCACGGCTTGGTCGCCAAGGGCAGCCTCAGCGTCGGCGCCTCGCTCAAGGCCGAGGTCGACGCCAGCGTGCGCCAGGCCACCGCGCTGAACCACTCGGCCACCCACCTGCTGCACGCCGCGCTGCGCCAGGTGCTCGGCGAGCACGTGCAGCAGAAGGGCTCGCTGGTCGACAGCCAGCGCCTGCGCTTCGACTTCAGCCACTTCGAGGCGATCAAGCCCGAGCAGCTCAAGGCGCTGGAAGACATAGTCAACGCCGAAATCCGCAAGAACTCCGCGGTGGAAACCGAGGAAACCGATATCGACACCGCCAAGGCCAAGGGCGCCACGGCGCTGTTCGGCGAGAAGTACGGTGACCAGGTGCGCGTGCTGAGCATGGGCGGCGACTTCTCCGTCGAGCTGTGCGGCGGCACCCACGTCTCGCGTACCGGCGACATCGGCCTGTTCAAGATCACCAGCGAAGGCGGCGTGGCCGCCGGCGTGCGCCGTATCGAGGCGGTTACCGGCGCCGCGGCGCTGGCCTACCTGAACGCGGCCGAGGAGCAGCTCAAGGAAGCCGCGGTGCTGGTCAAGGGCAGCCGCGACAATCTGCTGGACAAGCTGGCCGGCGTGCTCGAACGCAACCGCCAGCTGGAGAAGGAACTGGAACAGCTCAAGGCCAAGGCCGCCAGCGCCGCCGGCAACGACCTGGCCGGCGCGGCCGTCGAGATCAAGGGCACCAAGGTACTGGCCGCACGGCTCGACGGCCTGGACGGCAAGGCCCTGCTGGCGCTGGTCGACCAGTTGAAGAACAAGCTCGGCAGCGCGGTGATCCTGCTCGGTGGCGTGCAAGACGACAAGGTCGTGCTGGTCGCCGGCGTCACCCAGGATCTGATCGCCAGACTCAAGGCCGGCGACCTGATGCGTCAGGCCGCTGCGGCCGTGGGCGGCAAGGGCGGCGGTCGTCCGGACATGGCCCAGGGCGGCGGCGTCGACGCCGGCAAACTGGACGAGGCCCTGGCGCTGGCCGGCACCTTCGTCGAACAAGGCCTGTAACAGGTGTGAAAGCCAGGTCCGCAGTGCGTCCGGCGGGCCTTGGCAGTGTGACCCGATGCGGGTTTAATGGGCGCCCTTCGAGGAATCAGGCGGCTTTTTGAAATGGCTTTGATCGTACAGAAGTTTGGAGGCACCTCAGTCGGCACCGTCGAGCGTATCCAGCAGGTGGCCGAGAAGGTGAAGAAGTTCCGCGAGAAGGGCGACGACATCGTCGTCGTGGTCTCTGCCATGAGCGGCGAGACCAACCGCCTGATCGACCTGGCCAAACAGGTCAGCGACGGCGATCCGGTGCCGCGTGAACTGGACGTGATGGTGTCCACCGGCGAGCAGGTGACCATCGCCCTGCTGGCCATGGCGCTGATCAAGCGCGGCGTGCCGGCGGTGTCCTACACCGGCAACCAGGTGCGCATCCTCACCGACAGCGCGCACAACAAGGCGCGTATTCTGCAGATCGACGACCACAAGATTCGCGCCGACCTCAAGGCTGGCCGCGTCGTCGTCGTCGCCGGTTTCCAGGGCGTCGACGAGCACGGCAGCATCACCACCCTCGGTCGCGGCGGTTCCGACACCACCGGCGTGGCCCTGGCCGCGGCACTGAAGGCCGACGAGTGCCAGATCTACACCGACGTCGATGGCGTCTACACCACCGATCCGCGCGTGGTGCCCCAGGCCCAGCGTCTGGAGAAGATCACCTTCGAGGAGATGCTGGAAATGGCCAGCCTCGGTTCCAAGGTGCTGCAGATCCGCTCGGTGGAATTCGCCGGCAAGTACAACGTCCCGCTGCGCGTCCTGCACAGCTTCCAGGAGGGGCCGGGCACCCTCATTACCCTTGATGAAGAGGAATCCATGGAACAGCCGATCATTTCCGGCATCGCCTTCAACCGCGACGAAGCCAAGCTGACCATCCGTGGGGTACCGGATATCCCCGGCATCGCCTTCAAGATTCTCGGCCCGGTCAGCGCCGCCAATATTGAAGTGGACATGATCGTCCAGAACGTCTCGCACGATAACACCACCGATTTCACCTTCACCGTGCACCGCAACGACTACAACAACGCCCTGGCCGTGCTGCAGAAGACCGCAAGTGAACTGGGTGCTCGTGAAGTGGTCGGCGATACCAACATCGCCAAGGTCTCCATCGTCGGCGTCGGCATGCGTTCCCATGCCGGTGTGGCCAGCCGCATGTTCGAGGCGCTGGCCAAGGAAACCATCAATATCCAGATGATCTCCACCTCGGAAATCAAGGTTTCCGTGGTCATCGAGGAGAAATATCTGGAACTGGCCGTGCGCGCCCTGCACACTGCCTTCGACCTCGACGCCCCGGCCCGACAGGGCGAGTGATGCATGACCCGAAAGGCGCGGCTGGTTCCGCGCCTTTCGCTTTTTTGACGAGTGCCTCGGAACTTTCTTTCTGGGCGGGCTGGTCAATACTTGGGTGAAGGTTTCCGGGCTTGCGTTGGTCGGGAGCTGCCGCCGTTTTCTTTTTTGCAGACTGTTGTCCTGATAATGAAATCCGTGAGGAGAAAGGAATGCTGATTCTGACTCGCCGGGTCGGAGAGACCCTGATGGTCGGTGATGATGTGACTGTCACCGTGTTGGGCGTGAAAGGTAATCAGGTGCGCATTGGCGTCAATGCGCCCAAAGAGGTTGCCGTGCACCGTGAGGAAATCTACCAGCGCATCCAGAAAGAGAAGGGTGACGAACCAAGCCACTAATTTTTCTCGAAATTTTGGTTTGCAAACGGGGAAAACATGAGTATCATGCGCCCCGTGTTGCGGAGAGGTGGCCGAGTGGCCGAAGGCGCTCCCCTGCTAAGGGAGTACACCTCAAAAGGGTGTCGGGGGTTCGAATCCCCCCTTCTCCGCCATATTTCGCGGATCAGGCAGGCGTCATACCTGATAGGCAACAGAGACACGGACTCATAGCTCAGCTGGATAGAGTACTCGGCTACGAACCGAGCGGTCGGAGGTTCGAATCCTCCTGAGTCCGCCATCTAGGATGGCTTGCAGCAGTGCAAGCCATTTTGTTTCAACCAGTGGTGATCTGGTCTAAAAGCGCCAAACGGACTCATAGCTCAGCTGGATAGAGTACTCGGCTACGAACCGAGCGGTCGGAGGTTCGAATCCTCCTGAGTCCGCCATCTAGGATGGCTTGTAGCAGTGCAGGCCATTTTGTTTCAACCAGTGGTGATCTGGTCTAAAACCACCAAACGGACTCATAGCTCAGCTGGATAGAGTACTCGGCTACGAACCGAGCGGTCGGAGGTTCGAATCCTCCTGAGTCCGCCATACCAAAAGGGCCTGCAGTGATGCAGGCCCTTTTTTATTGGCGATGTCCCCCATTAGTTACGTGTCGACGCTCCGATCCAGCGCTTGTAGGGGCAGCCGAGCGGCGCAGCGCTTCAGTCGCGAGTTTTACGGATAGATCCGCTCCTGCGGGGGCGCGGCAACCAACAGCGGCATAGCCTTTTATCTGCCTTTCACGCAGCCCGCTTCGTCGAAGCTCACCTGGCGCGTGTTGCCGCTGTCGTCGCGGTAGTGGTAACGCTGCCGGCCGTTCTGCCGGCTGATCTTGTGCGGCTTGCCCAGGCTGCTTTCCACGTCGTTGCGCGTCATGCCGCTGCGAATATCCTGTTTGATGATCGCGGCGCGTCGCGCGCTACCGGTAATGCGGTTGCCGCACCCGTCGTCCTGTTGACCGACCACCACCACTTGTCCGGTCCCGCTTGCCTGGGGGCTGCGTGCGGGCTTGGCCAGTGGCACGGCCTTGCCGCTGCTCGGCGTCTGATTATGAGCACTCTGGGTTTGCTGTTGCTGTTCTACCGGGCAGCCGTGGCGGGTGAAGGTGATATGGCCGTTGGCGTCCTCGCAGCGGAACACGGTGGCGGCCAGGCTGGCTTGGGTAGGGTAGAGCAGGGCGGCGCAGAATGTGGCGCGCAGCAGTCCTCGCATATGGGCGTCCTCCTTGACCTGTGCCTGAATCAGCTTAGCCCGTTGTTCGGTGCATGCCAGGTGTCCTGCCGGACAGGGGCGGCGTCGCAGTAACAGGATTTCAGCGCGGATTGAAGTTTGTGATGCAAACAGTTGTTCTTGCCAGGCTTTCTCACGTGCAAAGCCTCGTTGCGGTGTTATCATTTGCCGCGTCAGCCCCGCCGGGGCTTGTGGAATACCACCATGGACTTACCCAGTAGTTACTCAATACTCCCATCGCACAATCGTGTAATACCTGATTGATCCCCTTTGGCGCGCCCGCCAACTGGGGGTGGAGCGCGCTATGACTGAAGTAGAAGCCAAGAAGCCGCAAGAGAGCCTGCAGGATCGCCTGGCCCAGGTGGTCGAACTGCTGCACCGGCACAGGCTGGTGGAAGACCTGACCCATCGTCAGGAAGGCCAGCACCACGACCTGGTCGAGAATCTGGTGCACCGGCAGAACCTCGCCGAGCTGCAGCGCAAGCTCGACGACCTGCACCCCGCCGATATCGCCCACATCCTCGAGGCCCTGCCGCTCGATGATCGTCTGACCGTCTGGCAGCTGGTCAAGGCCGAGCGCGATGGCGACATCCTTCTCGAAGTGTCGGACGCGGTGCGCGAGACCCTGATCGCCGACATGGACGATCACGAGATTCTCGCCGCGGCCAAGGAGATGGATGCCGACGAGCTGGCCGACCTCGCGCCGGAGCTGCCGCGCGACGTGGTCCACGAGCTGATGGAGTCGCTCGATGCGCAGCAGCGCGAGCGCGTGCGTTCGGCGCTGTCCTACGAGGAGGACCAGGTCGGTGCGCTGATGGACTTCGAGATGGTCACTATCCGCGAAGACGTCAGCCTGGAAGTGGTGCTGCGTTACTTGCGTCGCCTCAAGGAGCTGCCGGGGCATACCGACAAACTGTTCGTGGTCGACTACGACGGCGTGCTCAAGGGTGTGCTGCCGATCAAGCGGTTGCTGGTCAACGACCCGGACAAGCAGGTCGGCGAGGTGATGGCCGACGATCCGGTCAGCTTCCATCCGGACGAGGACGCCTATGACGCGGCTCAGGCCTTCGAGCGCTACGACCTGATTTCCGCCCCGGTGGTAGACAAGAACGGCAAGCTGATCGGTCGTCTGACCATCGACGAGATGGTCGACCTGATCCGTGAAGAGAGCGAAAGCGAAGTGCTGAGCATGGCCGGTCTGCGCGAGGAGGAGGACATCTTCGCCTCGGTGTGGAAATCGGTGCGCAACCGCTGGGCCTGGCTGGCGATCAACCTGGTCACCGCCTTTCTCGCCTCGCGGGTGATCGGCCTGTTCGAAGGTTCGATCGAGAAGCTGGTGGCCCTGGCCGCGCTGATGCCCATAGTCGCCGGCATTGGCGGCAATTCGGGCAACCAGACCATCACCATGATCGTTCGGGCCATGGCCCTGGACCAGGTCGGCACCGGCAACACCTCGCGCCTGCTGCGCAAGGAGCTGGGCGTGTCGCTGATCAACGGCCTGCTCTGGGGCGGGGTGATCGGCGCGGTGGCCTACATGCTCTACGGCAGCTGGTCGCTGGGTGTGGTGATGACCGCGGCAATGACCCTCAACTTGCTGCTGGCGGCATTGATGGGGGTGCTGATTCCCATGACCCTGGCGCGCCTGGGGCGCGACCCGGCCATGGGCGCCAGCGTGATGATCACGGCGATGACCGACAGCGGCGGCTTCTTCATCTTCCTCGGTTTGGCGTCGATCTTCCTGCTTTAGCGGCCTGACCTTGCGGGCGATTCTCCTCCCTTGGTAGTGGGGATGACGCATTCACTACAAAAAATGTCCGACTGGTCGGTCTGGGGTTTGCTTGAAACGCTCGTTTCAGGCTAAGGTTCGCCAGCTTTGCCCGGGGGCTGATCCCGGGCGCTCCTAATCAATAATGAGTGCAGCCTGCGCGCTGCTGGCAAAAGGAGCCAAGATGACCCCCAGTGAACTCCTGCTCGAGGGTGTCGAGCTCATGCTGTTCGGTATGGGTTTCGTGTTTGTCTTTCTGGTGCTGCTGGTGCTGGCGATCCGCGTGATGTCGCGTCTGATCGAAGCTTTTGCCCCGCACACGCCTGCCCCCGTCGCCTCTTCCGCAGCAACCAGCGTCAAGCCGGCCAGCCCGATGCCGGATGCCGAATTGCTGGCCGCCATCCAATCCGCCATTCATCAGCACCGCGCCCGTCGCGGTTGATCAGGTTCTAGAGGGAGCACCTGTATGACTGCCGTTAAACAAGCACTCGGGATCACCGATGTGGTGCTGCGTGACGCCCACCAATCCATCCTGGCCACCCGCGTGCGCCTGGAGGACATGCTGCCGATCGCACCCAAGCTCGATCAGGTCGGCTTCTGGTCGGTGGAGTCCTGGGGCGGTGCGACCTTCGATGCCTGCATTCGCTACCTGGGCGAAGATCCCTGGGAGCGTATCCGCGCACTGAAGAAGGCCATGCCCAACACCCGTCAGCAGATGCTCCTGCGCGGCCAGAACCTGCTGGGCTACCGCCACTACGCCGACGATGTGGTGGAGAAGTTCGTCGAGCGTGCAGCCATCAACGGCGTCGACGTGTTCCGCGTGTTCGACGCGATGAACGACCCGCGCAACCTGCAGACCGCACTGCAGGCGGTCAAGCGCCAGGGTAAGCACGCCCAGGGCACCATCTCATACACCACCAGTCCGGTGCATACCCTGGATATGTGGGTCGATCTGGCCAAGCAGATCGAGGACATGGGCGCCGACTCGGTGGCCATCAAGGACATGGCCGGCATCCTCACCCCCTATACCGCCTTCGAGCTGGTCTCGCGCTTGAAGGCCAGCCTGGCCATTCCGGTCCATATGCAGTGCCACGCCACCGCGGGTCTGTCGTCGGTCGCCATTCTCAAGGCGGTGGAAGCCGGTATCGACAACGTCGATACCGCCATTTCCTCGCTGTCGATGACCTACGGCCATTCGCCGACCGAGTCGGTAGTAGCCATGTTCCAGGGCACCGAGCGCGACACCGGGCTGAACCTGGAGCTGCTCGAAGAGATCGCCGCCTATTTCCGTGAAGTGCGCAAGAAGTACGCGAAATTCGAGGGCAACCTCAAGGGCGTCGACTCGCGCATCCTGGTCGCCCAGGTGCCGGGCGGCATGCTCACCAACATGGAAAGCCAGCTCAAGGAGCAGGGCGCCCAGGACAAGTTCGACCAGGTGCTGGCCGAGATTCCGCGCGTGCGTGAAGACCTCGGCTTCATCCCGCTGGTGACCCCGACGTCGCAGATCGTCGGCACCCAGGCGGTGATCAACGTGCTCACCGGCGAGCGCTACAAGTCCATCACCAAGGAAACCGCCGGCGTGCTCAAGGGCGAATACGGCGCCGCCCCCGCGCCGTTCAACGCCGAGCTGCAGGCCCGCGTGCTCGACGGCGGCGAGGCGATCACCTGCCGTCCGGCCGACCTGCTCGACGCCGAGATGGACAAGCTGACCGCCGAACTCAAGGGCATCGCGCGGGAGAAGGGCATCAAGCTCGCGGCCGACGAGATCGACGACGTGCTGACCTATGCGCTGTTCCCGCAGATCGGTCTGAAGTTTCTGGAGAACCGCGGCAACCCGGCGGCCTTCGAGCCGGCGCCTACCGGCAAGGAAGCGCCCGTTCGCGAAGCCGGCAAGCCCGAGGTGTACAGCGTCGAGGTCAACGGCAAGTCATTCGTCGTGCAGGTAAACGAAGGCGGCGACATCGAGGGTATCAAGCCTGTCGGGGGCGCTGCAGGCGCTGCGCCGGCAGCGGCCCCCGTCGCAGCCGGTGGCGGCGAGCCGCAGGCGGCGCCGCTGGCCGGCAACATCTTCAAGGTGTTGGTGCAGCCGGGCCAGGCCGTGGAAGAGGGCCAACTGGTGATCATCCTCGAAGCGATGAAGATGGAAACCGAAATTCGCGCGTTCAAGGCCGGCACCATCGGTGCGGTCAACGTCAAGGTCGGCGACGCGGTGGCGGTGGGCGAAAGCCTGCTGACCATCGGCTGAGGGGCGCGCCATGGACAAGCTGCTCAAGCTCTGGCAGAGCACCGGCCTTTACCATCTGGAGCCCGGCCAGGCGTTCATGATCGCGGTCTGTATGCTGCTGATCTACCTGGCGATCAAGAAAGGCTTCGAGCCGCTGCTGCTGGTGCCGATCGGTTTCGGCGGCCTACTGTCGAACATTCCGGTGGCCAACATGGCCGAGGGTGCGGGTTTTCTCCACCTGATCTACGAGGTGGGCCTGCCGACCAGCATCTTCCCGTTGCTGATCTTCCTCGGCGTCGGCGCCATGACCGACTTCGGTCCGATGCTGGCCAACCCGAAGACCCTGCTGCTCGGCGCCGCTGCGCAGTTCGGTATCTTCGGCACCCTGCTCGGCGCCCTGGCGATCACCGCCATCGGCATTCCGGGTATGGAGTTCACCCTCAAGGAGGCGGCGTCCATCGCCATCATCGGCGGGGCGGACGGGCCGACCTCGATCTTCGTCACCTCCAAGCTGGCGCCGCACCTGCTCGGTCCGATTGCCGTCGCCGCCTACGCCTACATGGCTCTGGTGCCGTTGCTGCAGCCGCCGATCATGCGTGCGCTGACTACCAAGGAGGAGCGCGCCATCGTCATGCAGCAGCTGCGTCCGGTGGGACAGACCGAGAAGATCATCTTCCCCATCGTGCTGTGCATCCTGATCGGCATGCTGCTGCCGGACGCCGCGCCGTTGATCGGCATGTTCGCCCTCGGCAACCTGCTGCGCGAGTGCGGTGTGGTCGAGCGTCTGGCCGATACCTCGCGCAATGCGCTGATCAACATAGTCACCATCTTCCTCGGCCTGACCGTGGGCTCGAAGTTGTCGGCCGAGGCCTTCCTGCAGCTCAAGACCCTGGGCATTCTGCTGCTGGGTATGGTCGCCTTCTGCGCCGGCACCGCTGCCGGGGTGTTGATGGCCAAGCTGATGAACCTGTTCAGCACCCACAAGGTCAACCCGCTGATCGGCTCGGCCGGCGTGTCGGCGGTGCCGATGGCAGCAAGGGTGTCGAACAAGGTGGGACTGGAGGCCAACCCGCAGAACTTCCTGCTGATGCACGCCATGGGCCCGAACGTGGCCGGGGTGATCGGCTCGGCAGTGGCGGCGGGGGTGTTGCTCAACTTCGTCGGCTGAAGTCGAAGGGGCGCGTGGTGCGCCCCTTTGCTCGCCTCCTGCGTACAAAGCTTGCCGGGGAAATTCCTGACGTCGCTTGCGGCGGCACGAAGCGTTTTTTACGCCTAAGCCCCGAAGGGCTGAAGCACAGGGACACAAAAAAACCGGCAGAGGCCGGTTTTTTTGTGGGTGTTCGCCTCAGGCTTCTTCGGCGGCCATTTCTACGTCATGGGCGATCAATGCCACCAAGGCGTTCTGCTGACGACGGGAAAGCTGGCGGAAACGCTGCAACAACTCGCGCTCATGCAAGCTCAGTTCAGGGCTGTCGAGACGCAGGTCGAACTCGTCGCCCAGTGCGCCTTCCTGAAGCATGCTCTGCTCCAGGCGAGCGATGATCTCCGAATTCATGCTGCGATGATGGTTACGTGCTACGTCAGCGATACGCTCACGCATCCCATCGGGTAAGCGAACGACGAATTTGTCAGCCGTGCGGCTGGAATAGGTAGCCTGTTTCATAGGGCGCATACATTAAACCGGTTAGTTCAGGAGGGCGATACTGGTAATCAGTTTCAAGATTGTCACCGGTTTGACAACCTTATTCACTAGCCGTTCAACCAGTATGGCGGTTTGCGTCGATTATGACCTATTGGCCATCTGAACAGTTCCTTGACGCCAATTACATGTCGAATTCTGGGCCAGATACCGGCTTTATGCCAGCACCGGCCGTCAGAAATGCGCAACAGTCGGCAGAAGCGATTCTACCGCTATGCCAGTAGTGCTCCAGTTACTCAATCGCATGCCTCGTTTCCTTCAGCGGCGTTGCCCCTACGTTCAATGATAGTAGAGGGCCAGCATATTGCGGTGGCGATTCTACAATTCGGCCAGCCTGCTGCATGCGGCCCGACCGCACTACTATGATTGACTTGCGGTCGTCGCCACCTGGGACCGCGCGTTGCAGTCGATGTTCCAGTAGGGGTGGCGCCAAGCACGATGGGTGTTTTCCGATGCAGGGCAGGTTGATCTATCTGATGGGGCCTTCGGGCTCGGGCAAGGACAGCCTGTTGCAAGCCGCGCGTGCGCCGCTTGAGAGGTGCGGCTGTCGTTTTGCTCGGCGAGTGATCACCCGCAGCGCCGAGGCGGTGGGCGAGGACGCCGTTGGCGTCACTCCGGCCGAATTTGACCGCCTGGAGGCCGAGGACGCCTTCGCCCTGAGCTGGCGCGCCAACGGCCTGGCCTATGGCATCCCCCGCGAGATCGACCACTGGCTGGCTGACGGCAAGGACGTGCTGATCAACGGTTCGCGGGGCCATCTCGACGAGGCGCTGCAGCGCTACCCGCAGCTCTTGGCGATTCTCCTGCAGGTCGACGAGGCGGTGTTGCGCGAGCGCCTGCTGGCCCGCGGCCGCGAGACGCCGGAACAGATCGAGGCGCGTCTGGAGCGCAGTCGCAGCTTCGCTACTGCAATGGGAGGTGCTTTGGGGACGATGGTCTCGGCTGCGACCGCAGGGGTGCAGGAGATTGCCCCGCGCCCGTTCGCTGCCGGCTTGCGGCATGCGCCCCTTTCCCTTGGGCTGCGACCGGGGATGCGCGAGCCGACCTCCCCCTGCTCGGTGGAGCGCCTTGTAATCCTGGATAACTCCGGCTCTCTTCAACAAACCGTCACCCGCCTGCTGCAGCTGCTCGACGAGGCCCGGCGATACGCCTGACCCTGCTGCGCACTGCGATGCCCGTAAGATGCCGCAGTTCGGCGGCAATCCGGGCGGCGGGCCGAGTGCTTCGTGCGCCCTGCGGGGATGGGGAAGGGCGCGGCTGCGGTGCCCGCCCAGGGTTGGCGTCGGGCAGCCCCTCCTGCTAATCCAGCGGCAGCTCGGTGGTGCGCTTGACCTCGCTCATGGCGATATGCGAATGCGCCTCCTGCACGTGCGGGCGTTGCAGCAGGTGATCGCGCAAGAAACGCTCGTAGTCGGCGATGTCGCGGGCCACCACCTTGAGCAGGTAGTCCGAGCCGCCGGCCATGGTGTAGCACTCCAGCACCTGCGGGTAGCCGACCACCGCCTGTTCGAACTCCTCCAGGTTGTTGCGGCCGTGGGCCGACAGCTTGATATCGACGAATACCGTCATGCCCAGGCCCAACTGCTTGGGATTGAGCAGGGCGACCTTGCGCTCGATCAGCCCTTCCTCCTGCATGCGGTGGATGCGTCGCCAGCAGGGCGACTGCGACAGCTCGACCTTTTCCGCCACCTCGGCGGCGGACAGGTCGGCATTGTGCTGCAGCAGGCGGAGAATCTTGCGATCGATGGGGCTCAGCTTGTCCTGCATGACTGTTTCCATTTTTTTGTGATTGTTGGAAGGATCATGCGAAGTATCGTCGGCGTTGCCCAAAAATAGAAAGAAAAAAGCGGAACCCCTCGGTCATGATCTTGCCCAGTCGTCCCGTGCAGCGATCCTGCCGGGACAGGAAAGGGCGGCACCCACCGTTGCCGTCCAAGGTCGCCATAAAAATAAAAGGAGCGCCCGTATGTCACTGGCCGAGATCCGCCTGGATGACAAGTACCGTCTCGCCACCGGTCACCTCTACCTGACCGGCACCCAGGCGCTGACCCGCCTGCCCATGCTGCAGAAACAGCGTGACGCTGCCCATGGCCTGAATACCGCCTGCTTCATCTCCGGCTACCGCGGCTCGCCCCTGGGCAATCTGGACAAGAGCCTGTGGGATGCCAAGCAGTACCTCAAGGACAACCACATCCACTTCCAGCCCGGGGTCAACGAAGAGTTGGCCGCCACCGCCTGCTGGGGCAGCCAGCAGACCAGCCTGTTCCCCGGCGCCCGTTACGATGGCGTGTTCGCCATGTGGTACGGCAAGGGCCCGGGCGTCGACCGCTGCGGCGACGTGTTCAAGCACGGCAACTCGGCCGGCGTATCGGCGCATGGCGGCGTGCTGTTGCTGGCCGGCGACGACCATGGCTGCAAGTCCTCGAGTATCGCCCACCAGAGCGAGCATGCCTTCATCGCCGCCTCGATTCCGGTGCTCAACCCGGCCAACGTCCAGGAAATCCTCGACTACGGCATCATCGGCTGGGAGCTGTCGCGCTACAGCGGCTGCTGGGTGGCGCTGAAGACCATCGCCGAGAACGTCGATTCCTCGGCCGTGGTGGAAGTCGATCCGCTGCGGGTCGAGGTCAAGATTCCCGAAGATTTCCAGCTGCCGGAAGACGGCGTGCATATCCGCTGGCCGGACCCGCCCCTGGTCCAGGAGAAACGCCTCAACACCTACAAGATCTACGCCGCGCGCGCCTTCGCCTTGGCCAACCAGCTCAACCAGATCAAGCTCGATTCGCCCAACCCGCGCCTCGGCATCATCACCACCGGCAAGTCCTACCTGGACGTGCGCCAGGCGCTCAACGACCTCGGCCTCGACGAGCAGCTCTGCGCTCAGGTCGGCCTGCGCGTGCTCAAGGTCGGCATGAGCTGGCCGCTGGAGCCGGTGTCGGTGCACGAGTTCGCCGAGGGCCTGGACGAGATCCTGGTGGTGGAGGAAAAACGCAGCATCATCGAGGACCAACTGACCGGGCAGCTGTACAACTGGCCGGTGGGCAAGCGTCCGCGGGTGGTCGGCGAATTCGACGAGGACGGCAATTCGCTGCTGCCGAACCTCTCCGAGCTGACCCCGGCGATGATCGCCAGGGTGATAGCCCGGCGCCTGGCGCCGATCTATTCCAGCCCGGTGATCGAGGAGCGTCTGGCCTTCCTCGCCGCCAAGGAGGCGGCGCTGGCCGCGCCCAAGCACGGCACCGCGCGCACCCCGCATTTCTGCTCCGGCTGCCCGCACAACAGCTCGACCAAGCTGCCGGAAGGCAGCCGCGCCCTGGGTGGCATCGGTTGCCACTACATGACCCAGTGGATGGACCGCAACACCGACACCTTCACCCAGATGGGCGGCGAGGGCGCCACCTGGATCGGCCAGGCGCCGTTCACCGACACCCCGCACGTGTTCCAGAACCTCGGCGACGGCACCTACTTTCATTCCGGCCAGCTGGCCCTGCGCGCCTCGGTCGCCGCGGGGGTCAATATCACCTACAAGATCCTCTACAACGACGCGGTGGCCATGACCGGCGGTCAGCCCATCGATGGCGAGTTGCGCATCGACCAGCTCAGCCAGCAGGTCTATGCCGAGGGGGTGAAACGCATCGCCCTGGTCAGCGACGAGCCGGACAAGTACCCGACCCGCGCCACCTTCGCGCCCATCGTCAGCTTCCACCACCGCCGCGAGCTGGACGCCGTGCAGCGCGAGCTGCGCGAGTTCAAGGGCGTTTCGGTGATCCTCTACGACCAGACCTGCGCCACCGAGAAGCGTCGCCGACGCAAGCGCGGCAAGCTGGTGGATCCGGCCAAGCGCGCCTTCATCAACCCCGCGGTGTGCGAGGGCTGCGGCGACTGCAGCGTCAAGTCCAACTGCCTGTCGGTGCTGCCGCTGGAGACCGAACTGGGGCGCAAGCGCGAAATCGACCAGAACGCCTGCAACAAGGATTTCTCCTGCGTCGAAGGCTTCTGCCCAAGCTTCGTCACCGTGCACGGCGGCAGCTTGCGCAAGCCCGAGGCCCTGGGCCTGGGCGCGCTGTTCATTGCCCTGCCGGAGCCGAAGCAGCCGAATCTTGCGCGGCCCTGGAATATCCTCCTGCCGGGCGTCGGCGGCAGCGGCGTGACCACGGTCGGCGCGCTGCTGGGCATGGCCGCGCACCTGGAAGGCAAGGGCTGCAGCGTGCTCGATCAGGCCGGCCTGGCGCAGAAGTTCGGCCCGGTGATCAGCCACATCCGCATCGCCGCTAGGCAGGACGACATCTACGCCGTACGCATCCCCGCCGGCGAGACCGACCTGCTGCTGGCCTGCGACCTGGTGGTGGCCGCCGGCGAGGAGGCCCTGGCCAAGCTCAACGACAAGATCGCCCATGCAGTGGTCAACAGCCATGAGGCGGCCACCGCCGAGTTCACCCGCAACCCCGATGCCCAGGTACCCGGCGCTGCCATGCGCGAGGCGCTGGTCGAGGCGGTGGGCGAGGGCAAGACCCACTTCGTCGATGCCACCCGCCTGGCCACCGCGCTGCTCGGCGACAGCATCGCCAGCAACCTGTTTATGCTCGGCTACGCCTATCAGAAGGGCCTGGTGCCGGTATCGGCCGAGGCGATAGAGAAGGCCATCGAACTCAATGGCGTGGCGGTGCAGCTCAACCAGCAGGCGTTCCTCTGGGGCCGCCGCGCCGCCCATGACCTGGCCGCGGTGGAGAAGCTGGCCGCGCCCAAGGTGGTCGAGGCGCCGCGTTGCCAGAGCTTGGAGGAGATCGTCGAGGATCGCGCGCAGCGTCTGATCGCCTACCAGAACGCCGCCTACGCCGCGCGCTACCGCGAGCTGGTCGAGTGCGTGAGTCAGGCCGACACTGACGCCGAGCAGCGGCTGAGCAAGGCGGTGGCGCGCTACTACTTCAAGCTCTTGGCCTACAAGGACGAGTATGAGGTGGCGCGCCTGTACAGCGACGCCGCCTTCCGCAAGCAGCTCGAGGCGCAGTTCGAAGGCGACTACCAACTGCAGTTCCACCTGGCGCCGAGCTGGCTGAGCAAGCCCGATGCGGTCACCGGTCAGCCGCGCAAACGCGCCTTCGGCCCCTGGATGCTCAAGGTCTTCGCCGTGCTGGCGCGCTTCAAGTTCCTCCGCGGCACGGTGCTCGATCCGTTCGGCCACAGTGCCGAGCGGCGTCTGGAGCGCGAGCTGATCGAGGAGTACGAGGCGACCGTCGCCTATCTGCTGGCCGAGCTCGATGCCGGCAACTACCGCACGGCGGTGGCGCTGGCCGAGATTCCCGAGCAGATCCGCGGCTACGGCCACGTCAAGGAAGCGGCGCTGGCCAAAGCACGCGAGCAGGCCGCGCAGCTCAAGGCGCGCCTGGCGGTCAGCGAAATCGCCACGGTGCAGCTGTTCGAGCCGGCCGCCTGATCCTCCCCAGTCACCCCTTGCCACCCCCTCCCGCCTGGGAGCGGGGCGGCCTTTTACAATCCGATACCCGAGGTAACCCGATGTCCGTCTTCACCCACGTCGACTTCGATCAGCACGAACAGGTGGTCTACGGCCACGACAAGGCCAGCGGCCTGAAAGCCATCATCGCCATCCACGACAGCACCCTCGGCCCGGCCCTGGGCGGCTGCCGCATGTGGAACTACGCCTCGGACGAGGAGGCGCTGCGCGACGTGCTGCGCCTGTCGCGCGGCATGACCTACAAGTCGGCCCTGGCGCGCCTGCCGCTGGGCG
Source organism: Pseudomonas sp. SP16.1 (assembly GCF_052682975.1). Lineage (NCBI taxonomy): Bacteria > Pseudomonadati > Pseudomonadota > Gammaproteobacteria > Pseudomonadales > Pseudomonadaceae > Pseudomonas > Pseudomonas sp. SP16.1. The sequence goes on along the minus strand of NZ_JBQYFZ010000001.1, from coordinate 2,825,709 downwards.
GCGGCAAGGCGGTGATCATCGGCGACCCGCACACCGGCAAGAGCGAGGCGCTGTTCCAGGCCATGGGCGATTTCGTCGACAGCCTCGGCGGGCGTTATATCACCGCGGCGGATTCCGGCACCGGCGTGGCCGAGATGCAGATCATGGCCGAACGCACCCGCCACGTGGCCGGCGCCGGCCAGCGCGAGGCCTTCGGAGGCGGCAGCCGCGATGGCGATCCGTCGCCGTCCACCGCCTATGGCGTGTTCATCGGCATCCAGGCGGCGGTGGCCCATCGCCTCGGCCGTCAGGGTCTCTCCGGCATCCGCGTGGCCATCCAGGGCGTCGGCCAGGTCGGCTTCGGCCTGGCCAAGCTGCTCAAGGACGCCGGCGCCCAGCTGTGGGTGACCGATATCCATGCGGCCAACGTGCAGCGCGCGGTCGCCCAGCTCGGCGCCACCGCCGTCGGCCAGCACGATATCTACGGTCTCGATGTGGACGTCTTCGCGCCCTGTGCCCTCGGCGCCATCGTCAACCCGCAGACCCTGGAGGCGCTGCGCGCGCCGATCATCGCCGGCGCCGCCAACAACCAGCTTGCCGACGCCAGCCTGGCCGAGACTCTGCGTCGTCGCGAATGCCTGTACGCGCCGGATTATGCGATCAATGCCGGCGGCATCATCGACGTCTGCTACGAGCGCACCGGCGGCAGCCCCGCCCAGCTCAAGGCGCATATCGAAGGCATCGGCCCGACCCTGACGGAAATCTTCCAGCGCGCCGAGCGCGAGGGCGCGACCACCACCGCGATCGCCGACCGCATGGCCCGCGAGCGCCTGCAAGGCGGTCTTTAAGCCATAGATAGGCAATAAACGTCGGTGCGCACGGCGCACCGACTCGTAGGGTGCGCCGTGCGCGCCAACCGGGGTGGCCCGACCACCCCAGGCTCCTGACTTTTTCACAACAACAAGAGGGCAAGTCCCAATGAGTCAAGACAGCATCGCCGCCGGCACCTTCGCCGGTGCCTCCAGCAGCGCCGGCCGAGGCCTGTGGTCGTCGCGCTGGGTGTTCTTCCTCGCCGCCACCGGCTCGGCCGTGGGCCTGGGCAATATCTGGAAGTTCCCCTATATCACCGGGCAGAACGGCGGCGGCGCCTTCGTCCTGGTCTACCTGGCGTGCATCCTGGCCATCGGCATTCCGCTGCTGATGGCCGAGGTGATGATCGGTCGCAGCGGCCGCGCCAACCCCGAGGGCGCCTTCGCCGCCCTGGCCAAGGAGGCGCGGGCCAGCCGGCACTGGCGCTGGCTGGGCACGCTCGCGGTGCTGACCGGTTTTCTCATCCTCAGCTTCTACACGGTGATCGCCGGCTGGGCCGTGGCCTACACCCCGGCGGCCCTGAGCGGCAGCTTCGCCGGGCTGATCGGCGAGAGCAGCGGTGCGTTGTTCGGCGCCATGCTGGCCGACCCCTGGCAGCTGGCCGGCTACGGCACCCTGGTGCTGACGGTTACTCTTGGCATCGTCGCCTTCGGCGTGCGCGGCGGCCTGGAGCGCTCGCTGCGTTTCCTCATGCCGGGGCTGTTCGTCCTGCTCCTGGTGCTGGTGGGCTATGCCGCCACCACCGGGCATTTCATGCAGGCGGTGCACTTTCTCTTCGACGCCGACTTCAGCAAGCTCAGCGCCGCCGGTGTGCTGGCCGCGCTGGGCCATGCCTTCTTCACCCTGAGCCTGGCCAGCGGCGCGATGATGGCCTACGGTTCCTACCTGCCGGCCGGCACCTCGATCGCCAAGACCGCGCTGATGGTGGCCCTGGCCGATACCGGGGTGGCGCTGCTGGCCGGCCTGGCGATCTTCCCGCTGGTGTTCGCCAACGGCCTGGAGCCGGGCGCGGGGCCGGGGCTGATCTTCGTCACCCTGCCGATCGCCTTCGGCCAGATGCCGCTGGGCCAACTGGTTGGCGGGCTGTTCTTCATCATGCTGGCGATCGCCGCGCTGACCTCGGCGATCTCCCTGAGCGAGCCGACCATCGCCTGGCTGACCGAGAAGTTCGGCATCAGCCGCCTCACGGCGGTGCTGACCAGCGGTATCGCGCTGTGGCTGCTGAGCCTGGGCACGGTGCTGTCGTTCAACGCCTGGAGCGAGGTGACCCTGCTGGGCAAGACCTTCTTCGACAGCCTGGATTACCTGACCACCAACCTGTTGATGCCGCTGGGCGGCCTGGCCACCGTGCTGTTCGCCGGCTGGGTGCTGAGCCGCAAGACCGTCCAGGAAGCCATCGGTATCGAGCAGCCCGGGCTGTTCTCGTTGTGGTGGCGGGTGCTGCGCGTGGTCACCCCGCTGTGCATCCTGGTGGTGTTCCTGCATAGCCTGGGGTTGTTCTGAGGCGCTGGCGGGGCTGCTGGAAAACGCTTCACGGTTGTCCACGGGTAGCCCCCAGCCGTCTTTAACGTGCCTGTTCGCGGAGAAATCCGCTCCTACAACAGCCGTGCCGCATTGCCGCCATGGCGGGGCGGGACACGGCCTGTAGGAGCGGCTTCAGCCGCGAACCGCGTTCACTCCAAGGCCAACGCCAGGCTGATGCCATGGGGCCGGAAACCCAGCTTGGCATAGAAGCGGTGCGCCGCTTCGCGGCTCTGGCTGCTCGACAGCGCCAGCTTGTAGCAGCCCCAGGCGCGTGCGTGCTGCACCGCATGCCGCATCAGCGCCTGGCCGATGCCCAGGCCGCGCGCCTCGCTATCGACCACCACGTCTTCGAGGATCGCCGAGCGGGCGAAGCCGTGCGCCAGGTGCTCGATCAGGATCAAGGTGCAGGTGCCGAGCAGCTCGCCGTCACGCTCGGCCAGCAGCACCAGGCGATCCCTCGGCAGCTCGGCCAGGCGCAGGGCGAGCAGGGCGGCATCGGGCCGCGGCTCGTTCTCGCCCAGTTGCTGCAGCAGCGCGGCCAGTCGTGGGGCATCGGCGGCGCAGGCGGTGCGGATGACGTAATCGGCGAACGGCGAATCGGGCGGGCTAGCGGTGAGGTTCGGCATGGCGCGGCTCCCAGGCGTTGGCTCGAAGGAGTATGGCGCGCCGTGCGTGGCAGCGGCATGACAAATCCGCGCGACGCCGCTAAGATGCCGCCCGGCCTTCGCGATCCCTTGCGAATGGCCTTGTCCCCTTAGTTCAACGGATAGAATAAGCCCCTCCTAAGGGCTAGATGCTGGTTCGATTCCAGCAGGGGACGCCACCTTTCCCGGCCCGGCGCCGAGTGCTGCAATCGATCCTTCCCCCGTTCCCCGTATCCCGGGGCCTCGACTACCGCGGCCTGTCGCCGCTGTCAGGAGTATTCCAGTCTTGGCTCGGCCAGCTGGCAATGCTGCAGATTCAGCGTACGGCTGTGCAGCTGTTCCAGCGACGCCCGATGCCCCACGCTGATGATGATCGAATTCGGTAGCGACTGTTTCAGCTGCGCATAGCAGTTTCGCTCCGTCGCTTCGTCCAGTGCCGAGCTGGTTTCGTCGAGAAACAGCACGTTGGGGCGCAGCAGCAGGGCGCGGGCGAAAGCACAGCGCTGCTGTTCGCCGATGCTCAGGGTCTGCGCCCAGTCGAGTTCGGCGTTCAGCTGCTCGCTCAGGTGATCGAGGCCGCACTGGCGCATCACCTGCAGCAACCTCGCATCGTCTTCCGGGCGTGCAGGGGCCGGATACCAGAGCATGCCGCGCAGACTGCCGAGCGGCAGGTAGGGTTTCTGCGCCAGGGTCAGGACATTGCCCAGGTCGTAACGCGCCAGGCCGCAGGCGTGGCTCCAGATGCCGGTGAGGGCGCGGATCAGGGTGGATTTGCCGAAGCCGGATGGCGCGCGGATCAGCAGGCTGTCGCCGGACCGCAAATTCAGGTCGAGACCGGCGAACAGCGGCTTGCCGTTCGGCAGCCAGAGTGCCAGGTCCTGTACCTCGAAGCCGTCAGCCTGGTGTTCCAGACGCACGCCGGCCTCGTCGCCGACACTGGCCAGGCGTTGCTGGAAGCCCGTCAGACGGTCGACGATCGATTTCCATTCGGCGATCTCCGGAAACACCTTGACCAGATAGGCCATCGCCTCGTGGACCTCGCCGAACGCGGCGCTGAGCTGGGTCAGGCGGCCGAGCGGGAAGGCGCCGGCGAAGAACTGCGGCGCCATGACGAACATCGGGATGATCATGGCGCTGCGCATGTAGAAGGTGGAGTAGCCGAGCACGACCTTCTGCTGCTTCACCAGGGCCCAGAAGTTTTCCAGCGTGGCGCCCAGGCGCTGGCTGAAGCGGGCGTGCTCCTCGCTCTCGCCGCGGTACTGGGCCACGGCTTCGGCGTTCTCGCGCAGGCGCATCAGGGAGAAGCGGAAGTCGGCCTCGCGGCGCTGCTGGAGGAAGTTCAGCCGCGGCAACGTGCGTCCCAGCCAGAAGGCGCCGCCGGTACCGAGTATGGAGTAGAGCAGGGCCGCCCAGACCAGTAGGCCGGGGATCACCAGCTCTTCGCCGGCGAAGGGCACCCGCACCAGGCTCGAGGCCTGCCAGAGGATATGCAGGAAGGAGAACAGCGACACCAGGGCGGTCATCAGGCCCAGGCTGAGCTTCAGCGACATGCTGATGAACAGGTTGATGTCGTCGGCGATGCGCTGGTCGGGATTATCCGTTTCCGGCGCCGTGAGCTGCAACTTGAGGTAGCGCTGGCGCTGCAGCCACAGCTGCAGGGTGTTCTCGGTGGACCAGCGGCGCCAGCGCAGGGTGAGCTTCTGCTGGAAGTGGAAGGCGGCCACGGTGAAGCTGGCCAGTCCCGCCTGCAGCAGGATGAAATAGCCACCGCCCATCAGGAAGGCGTCGTAGTCGAGGGCCTGCAGAGCGTTGTAGAAATGCAGGTTCCACAGGTTGTAGAGGATGTTCACGCCCACCAGGCACAGGTTCATCAGAATCGTGCCGAACAACAGCAGGAGGGCGGGACGTCTTTCGGCAGAGGACCAGAACGGCCGGGCGAGCGACCAGAAATCGCGGAGTGTCTGCATGTGGCCTCGAGTTTGCCCGGCGTTAAACGCGTTGAGTTTATAGAGGGGCGTCTATACCATCAACGCTAATCGTTCTCATTGTTTGTGCCCTGAGCTGCGGAGGCCGGCCATCGAACTACCGGACTGGCTGTGCCACGCATGGCCGCCCATCCAGCGCGTGATCCAGATCGAAAGCCAGGGGCGGATGGTCGTGCCGTTGCCCGAGCTGGCCGAGGCGAGCGTGTTGCACCCTCTGCTTGACCGGTTCGCCGACCTCTATCCCGGCGTCAAGCGTCCTCCCGTCGCCTCGCAGTGGTCGATGAACTACCTCAGCGTGCTGCTGCCGGCTACCCTCGCGGCCGTGCTGACCCGTGATCGGGTCATCGCCTTCTGGGAACGGGAGGTGGCGCTGCTGCATGACGCCGGCCAGCCGTCGGCATTGCTGCTGCCCTCGCCGCAGCCGGCGCCCGCCGTAGAGCGGCGCGGTGATTACTGGACGCGTCTGCTGCACCAGCACCTGGAGCCGCTGTTCGCCAGCATCGCCGCCTGGGGCGGGCTGGCGCCGAAGGTGCTATGGGGCAACCTGGCGGCGGTCTGGGACGGGGCATTCGCGCGGATCGACGCCAACCTGGAGCGTGAGGGTTTCGCCGAGGCCCACCGTTGGCTGGAACAGGCCGTCGTCGCGGACGGCCGTCTGCAGCCGAGAAGCCTGCAATGGATGGTCGATTCGCCGGCGCCGGAGGTCTGCGCGCGCATCCCGTTGCGCCGCCATTGCTGCCTGCACTACCAGTTGCACGCCCCGCAGCCCGGCAAGCCGCAGGTGCTGTGCGAGTCCTGCCCGAAGCTGCATCGCCTACCGCAGGCAGAGCAGGCGAGTTATCTGCGTTACATCTATCGCGAGGGCTAGCTCGGCCCTATAGCCCGGATGCAATCCGGGAGCGGTTTTCAGGTGCTGGACGATTTTCCCGGATTGCATCCGGGCTACGGAACCGTCTCGGCGACTCCCAACCGACGCCTGACCAACGCCAGCACCGCATCCGGCCGCTCGAACAGGAAGAAATGCCCGCCGTCGAAGCCGTGCAACTCGCAACTGGCCGAGGTTTCCGTCTGCCAGCCGCGCAGCGTTTCCTCGCCTACATGGGCATCGTCGTACCCGGCGAGCACGCTCATGGGAACATCGAGGCGTGGGCGCGGCTGGTAGCGGTAGTGGCGCAGCAGGGCGAAATCGGCGCGGATGGCCGGCAGTAGCAGCGCCATCAGTTCCTGGTTGGCCAGCACCTCGGGCGGGGTGCCGGCATAGTCGCGCAGCTTGATCAGCAATTCACCATCGCTTAGCAGGTCGTAGCGTGGCGCGCCGACGCGATGGCGCGGTGCGCCGCTGGCCGAGACGAACAGGTGGCGTGGACGTGCCAGGCCGCGCCTGACGCAGTGGTGCGCCAGTTCGAAGGCCACCAGGGCGCCGAGGCTGTGGCCGAAGAAGGCGTAGGGCAGGTCGTCGTGACGGGCGAGGACCTGACCCAGCTGCTCGATCAGGGTGGCGAAGTCGTGGATGGCCGGCTCGCCGAAGCGTGCGCCGCGCCCCGGCAACTGGATGGCGCAGAGCTGGATATCCGGCGCCAGGGCCGGAAACCAGGGCATGAAGCTGCCGACGCTGCCGCCGGCGAAGGGAAAGCAGAATAGGCGCAGGCGCGCGCCGGGCAGCGGACGGGTCTGCACCCACGGCGAGTCCTGCAGGCGATGAACGTGCATGATCGGCCGCTCCTCAGGACGCCGTTGCCGCGAGGGCTTCGCGGCTGGCTTCGAACACACGGCCCTGGTCCACCTTGATCATCCGGTCGGCCAGCGGGAAGTAGGCATCGTCGTGGGAGATCACGATCACCAGCTTGCCGCGCTGGCGCAGGTCCGCAAGGATCTTGGTGTAGAAGAAGCGCTTGAACACCGGGTCCTGGTCCGCCGCCCACTCGTCGAACAGGTAGCAGGGGCGGTCGTCGAGGTAGGCGGCCAGCAGCGCCAGGCGCTTGCGCTGGCCGGTGGAGAGATCCAGCGTGGACAGGCGGCCGCCGTCGATGCTGACCTTGTGCGCGAGTTGCAGGTGCGCCAGGTAGTCGCGGGCCTGCTGCATCAGCTGCGGGTCGTCGCCGTCGAGCAGGTGCTCGAACAGGCAGAAGTCGGTGAAGATCGCCGAGAAATGTTGGCGGTAGAGGTGATTCTGGCTGCTGGAGGCGACCTTGCCGTCGAGCAGCAGGTCGCCGCCTTCGGGCTGGTAGAGGCCGGTCAGCAGCAAGGCCAGGGTGGTCTTGCCGCTGCCGTTGCCGCCGGTGATGAACACCACTTCGCCGGCCCGCAGGTCGAGATCGAACGGGCCGAGGGTGAAGCGGCCGTCTTCGCCTTCGCGATAGTAGGTGTGGCGCACCTGGCGGCAGCTCAGCCCGGTCACCTGACGGGCCGGCGCCAGGGCGTCCTCGGGCGTGCCGGCGACTTCCAGCTGGCCTTCCAGGGTGCGGATCTTGCGTAGCGAGACGCTGGCCTTGCCCAGGGTCGGCAGGGCGTTCATCAGCTCCGACAACGGCGTGATCATGTACAGCAGGGTGAGGATGTACCCGGTCACCAGCGCCGCGCCGAGCTCGATGAACTGCGGCGCGAGGAACAGCACCGTGCCGATCAGCAGGTAGAAGATGGCGTTGCCCCAGTTGAGCACCAGGGCGTAGATGCTCATGCCGCGCACGAAGTCGCGGCGGTACTGCTGGCTGATGGGATGCAGCAGGCGCTCGAAGAACTGCAGGCGCCGCGAGTGGTTGAGCTGCAGCTCCTTGCTGCCGTCGGTGAGCAGGCGGTACTGGTCGAACAGCTGGTCCTTAAGCTCGCGGGCCTTGCCGATGGAGGTCAGCGCCTTGCGCTGCGGCCAGTGGAAGCTGGCCGCGCCGAGCAGGATCAGCGCCGCGGTGAGGCCCAGCAGCGGCAGGCTGAGCCAGCCCAGGTAGCCGAGGCAGGCCAGCACGATGCCGCTGTTGACCAGCAGGATCGGCACCAGCTCCACCGCCTGGCTGATGGTCTGGGTGTCGTCGGTGAGCATCGCCAGCAGGCGGTGCTTGCCCAGGCGCTGCAGGCGCGGGTAGGGCGTGTCGATCAGCTTGCCGCTCAGGTGCAGGCGCATGTCGCTGACCGCGGTCTGCCCCAGGCGCAGCAGGCTGACGTCGGAGACGACGCGCGCGACCACCACCAGCGCCACCAGGCCGGCGAACGGCAGGCCATCGATCGGGCGCAACTGGCCGAAGCCGGCCAGCGAGTGGTTGATGTTGGCGATCAGGCCGGCGGCCGCCAGGCCGCAGACCAGGCCGGTGGCGGTGGCGATCAGCAGGGTGGGCCAGGAGCGGCGCGCCAGTAGCAGTAACAGATCCATCTCAAATCGTCTCGTCGTTCGAAGGTTCGCGTCGGTTCGGGCCCAGGGCTGCCAGGCTCTCGATCAGACTCTGTTGCCAGGCGTCCTGGCGCAGGATGTCCAGGTGCTGCGCGGGGATGACCCGTTCTCTAGTCAAGCCCTGGCTGAGGCGGCTGAAGTCCGGCGCGCTGAAATCCTCGGCCTCCAGGGTCGCGCTGGCCCACCAGAGGTGCAGCGGACAGCGCAGCGTGACGGGGCGGAAGGTGCCGATCAGCGCCTGGGTGTGGCCGTGCTGGCGCAAACGGTATTCCAGTTGCTCCCAGCTGTCGCCTGCCAATTGCAGGCCTTGCTGCCGGGCCCATTGCGCCAGGGCGAGCGGCCACTCGGCGGGTGTCCGCTCGAGCAGGTGCGCGCGTGCCGCCTCGGTCAGCGCCGACAGGCGTCGCTGGCTGTCGGCGTCGAGCCGTTCGGCGGCGGCTTGCAGCAACTGTTCGAAGGTTTCTGCCGGGGCGCTGCGCTGGGTCTGCGAATCGACGATGCCGAGGAACGCCACCTCCTGGCCGGCGCGCTCCAGCTGCGCCGCGGCGCTTAGGGCGAGCAGGCCGCCGAGCGACCAGCCGAGCAGGTGGTAGGGACCCTGTGGCTGTTGCCGGCGCAACTGCTCGACATACACCGCGGCCAGGGCATCGAGGCTGTCGCGGCCTGGCAGCGGGCTGCCCTCGGCCAGGTAGGTGGCTTGCAGGCCCCAGAGACTCCAGTCCGCCAGCGGCTCGGCCAGGATGCGATAGTCCTGCACGTGGCCGGTGGAGGGGTGGAAGCAGAACAGGTTGCCCTTCGCCGCCTCGGCCCGGGACAGCTGCACCAGCGGCGAGAGCTGCAACCCGGCCTGCACCCATTCGGCGAAGCGCGCCACGCTCGGTGCATCGAACACCGCGTTGACCGGCACCGGCGCGCCCAGCGCGTTCTGCAGGCGGCTGGCCAGCTTTACCGCCGCCAGCGAGTGGCCGCCGAGGGCGAAGAAGTCATCCTCGATGCCGACCCGCTCCAGGCCCAGCACGCCGGCCCAGACCTCGGCCAGCAACTGCTCCAGCGGCGTGCGCGGCAGGCTGTCGCCGACCTGCTCGAGCACCTGCTCGGCCCATTGCGCGAGCGTCTTGCGGTCCAGCTTGCCGTTGCCCAGCAGGGGCAGGGCGTCGACCAGCCGCAGGCTCGGCAGCATGTGTTCCGGCAGGCGCTCCTGGGCCAGGGCTTGAAGCCGGGCGAGCGTGCCGGCCTGGCCATGTTCGAGGCTGAGGAAGGCGAACAACTGCTGGTCGAACTCGCCGCGTGCCACGCAGCTGACGGCCACCTGGGCCACGCCGGGCAGTCGGGCGAGCTGCGCCTCGATGTCGTCGAGTTCGACGCGGAAACCACGGACTTTCACCTGGCGGTCGGCGCGGCCGATGATCTGCAGGCTGCCGTCCGGGCGGTAGCGCGCGCGGTCGCCGGTGCGGTAGAGGCGCTCGCCGGGACGCTGCGGATGGTCGCGAAAGCGCTCGTCGGTCTGCCGTTCGTCGAGGTAGCCGCGGGCCAGCTGCGGCCCGGCCAGGTAGAGCTCGGCGGCCTGGCCCGGCGCAACGGGGTTGCCCTGGTCGTCGAGCAGATAGGTGCGCATGCCGTCCAGACGGTCGTCGAGGGGCAGGTGGCGGTAGTCGATGGCCGGGTCGAGGCGATGCATGAGTACGCCGATGGTGGTTTCGGTCGGCCCGTAGTGGTTGTAGACGGCGAGCTCCGGCGCGAGGCGGCGCAGGCTCTGCAGCAGGCGCTGCGGGCTGTGTTCGCCGCCCAGGATCAGTTGCTTGCGCGGCAGGGTGGCGACGGCCGCGCTGTGTCCGAGCCAGGCGTCGAGCAAGGATGGCACGGTCTTCAGGTGGTCGATCGGGTTACGCGCCTGGTAGGTCGCCCAGGCCGCGGCATCGAGGCTGGTGGTCTTGTCCACCACGTGCAGTTCGCCGCCGCTCAGCAGCGCCGGGAACAGCAGGGTATAGCTGAGGTCGGCTGCCAGCGAGGTGACCAGTGCACTGCGCTCGCCGGGGGCCAGGGCCAGGCGACGCAGCAGGCTGTCCACATAACTGCCGAGCTGGCGGTGTTCGATCACCACGCCCTTGGGCGTGCCCGTGCTGCCGGAGGTGTGCAGCACGTAGGCGGCGCTGTGCGCGGCGATTGGCAGCGCCAGCGGGCCGTCCGGTCGATCCTGCCAGCGCTGGACGTCGCCCAGGTCGAGACTGTCCAGACCGGGTTGCGTCGGCGGCGTGGCGCTGCCGTCGACGAGGAGGAAAGCGGGGCGGGCGGCTTCGACGATCGCCTGGTTGCGCGCCAGCGGCTGCTGCACGTCCAGCGGCAGGAAGGCCGCGCCGCATTTGAGCACGCCGAGCATGGCGACGATGGCATCGGCGTTGCGCTGCAGATGCAGGGCGACGCGGTCCTCGGTACCGATCCCGCGAGCGTTCAGGTAGCGGGCCAACTGGTTGCTGCGCGCCTCCAGCTCGGCGTAGGTCAGTTGGCGGGTCGCATCGCACAGCGCCAGGCGCTCGGCGAAGCGCGCCGCCTGCTGGCTGAAGCGCAGGGGGAAGGCGACGAAGGGTGCGGACGCCTCGGTCCGCGTGCCCTGCACGGCGGCCAGGGTGGCGTCGAAGCTCGGGCTGTGCAGCGGCAGGGCCGCGAGCGCCTGCTCGGGGTCGTCGAGGGCGGCGAGCAGCAGCGAGCGGTACTGCTCCAGCAGCACCTGGGCAGTCTGCAGGCTGTAGCCGGCGGTCGCGAAGGCGAGGTTGAAGCGGTAGGCGATTGCGCCGTGCCCGCCGGTCTGGGCCTCGGCGGTGAGCAGCAGCTCGAAGGCCTGGGCCGGCGAATCGAGCTCCAGCACCGAGAGCGTCGCGCCCGGCACGCCGGCCATGGGCAGCCCCTGGGGCAGCACACCGCCCCATTCGAAGCCGTAGCGGCTGGCATCTGGAGAGGGATCGCCGGCGATGGCGCAATACTCCTGCCATTCGCGGGCGCGGTCGAACTGGCGCTGCACGCCATCGAGCGCCTCGGCGAAGCGGCTGTGCAGGGGGAAGCGCCAGGCCAGGGGCAGGGGTTTGGCGAACGCTCCCCAACAACCGGCCAGCTCCTCGTAATCGTCGCGGCAGTCATGCACCCAGTTCATCGTCAGGGCCGGCGCCTCGCCCGGACTCAGGCGTTGCAGCAGGGCGCACCAGGCGGTAAGCAGCACCTCGGCGGGGGTCACCTGGTGCCGCTGGCAGAAGGCATCGAGCTGGGCGGTCAGCTCTGGGGTGCCATCCAGTTGCGCCACCAGGTGTCCGGGTGCGGCCTGCTCGCGCGTTTCGCGGTACACCAGCTCGGCCTGCTCGTGTTCGCCCAGGGCCTGCTCGCGCCAGTAGCGGCGGCCCAGCTCCGCGTCGTCATCACCTTGCAGTTCGTACAGCCAAGCGCTGTACTGGGTGTAGCTCATGTCCTCGTCGTCCGGCTGCACCTCGCCGGCCAGGGCCCTGGCGAGGCGCAGCAGGGTGCCACGGTCGGCGCTCAGCGCCGGCAGTTGCAGGTGCAAGCGCTGGCGATCGGCGGCCAGCGCCTGGCAGTCCAGCAGCACGCCGACTGCGGCCAGCGTCGCCTCGTTGGGCGGCACGACCTGCTGCAGTGGCACGCGCAGACCGGGCGAGGGGCACAGACGCAGGCGCAGCGCCTCGTGCCGAGCCACCAGCGCCAGCAGGCGCCGGCGCAGGTCGGCCGGGTCGACCGCGCCGTGCAGGTCGAGGGTCAGCGAGGCGGCCGGCAGGCCCGACTGCCAGCGCAGGCGCTGTTGCGGTGAAAGCTGGAACTGCTCCATCACAGGTTCTCCTCCAGCGCCAGCTCGTGGCGCGTCGCCGTTTCCGTGAGCGCGTCGAGTTGGTCGCGGCGCATCATCTGGCCCATGGCGACGCAGATCTTGCGCTCGCCCTCGAAGGGATCGCGGGCGTGGGCGACCAGCATGTTGTCGAGCATCACCACGTCGCCTTTCTGCCAGGCGAAGCGCACGGCGCAGGCCTCGTAGACCCGGCCGATCTCGGCCATCACCTCGTCCTCGATGGGACTGCCGTCGCCGTAGCAGACGTTGCGTGGCAACTGCTCGGGGCCGAACAGCTCGATCAGGTTGCGCCGTACCTCCGGCTCCAGGCAGGCCGGATGGTGCAGCTGCACCTGGTTGAAGAAGGATTCCTCGCCGGTGTCCGGGTGGTTGACGATGGCCGGGCAGCGCTGGGCGATGCGCAGGCCGTCCTCGCCGAGCCATTGCCATTGGGTGCCGGCCTCGCGGCAGCGCTGCTCGACCTCCTCGCGCCGTTCGGTCTTGAAGAAGTCCTGCCAGCGCACGTCCAGCTTGTCGGTGAAATGGCGGACGTAGAGCAGGCCCTTGGCCCGCAGCGTCTCGACGATCGGCCGCGGCAGGCGCGCGAGCACCTCGCGGCAGTCGACAATGGGCGTGCAGCCGCCGCGCGGGGCCGGCGTCTCGCAATAGAACCACTGCTTGCGCGGCCACTGCGTGAGGTGCGAGCTCTCGTTGTGGAACAGGATCATGTGCTGCTCCGGGTAGGGCGTGGAGTGATAGATGTTCTTGCCCGAGTTGTTCTTCGGCAGGTCGCCGTAGGTGCCGTAGAGGTCGGGCTCGATGGCCTGGGCGAATTGCTCGAAGGCGCTGGCGTCGGGCAGGTCGAAGCCACGGAAGAGCAGACCGCCGTGATGGCGCAACTGTTCGCCGATCCAGCCACGGGCCTGCTGCGCCCAGCTCACCGGGTCCAGCTCGCCGAGGCGCGGCTCGATCAGCAGGGGCAGCGAACGCCCGGTGGCCAGGGTGGCGCTGCGCACCTGCTCCTCGGGACGCTGGCTGACGGCGGTGGCACGGGTCTGCTTGAGCTTGCTCAGCTTGGACAGCTTGCGCGAGGCGCGGCTCGCCTCGTCGGCATCGTACATGGGGGCGTTCTCCGTGGCGGCCGGGCTGGACAGGCGCCAGTCCCAACCTTGCAGGGCGTGTTCGGGGGCCTCGATGACCCGTTGCAGCAGGTCGTCGAAGCCGCGCTGCAACTGCTCGATGGTGTGCTGCTGGAACAGGCTGGTGCGGTACACCCAGCGCAGGGTCAGGCCCTGTTGGTCTTCCTCGGCGAACAGCGCCAGATCGAACTTGCTGGTTTCCTGGCGCGGGGCCAGTTGCTCGACGTGCAGGCCGGGCAGCTCGGCGGAGGAGCGCGGCGTGTTCTGCAGGACGAACAGCGCCTGCACCAGCGGGTTGACGCCGGCCTGACGCGGCGGCTGCAGGGTCTCGACCAGCTTGTCGAACGGCACCTGCTGGTGCTGGAAGGCGGCCAGGGTGTCGTCGCGCAGGCGCTGCAGGCGGGCGGCGAAGTCCTGCGCCGGGTCGAGGCGCGCGCGCAGCGGCAGCACGTTGACGAAGAAACCGATCAGCCGCTCCAGCGCCGGATGCTCGCGATTGGCCAGGTCGGTGCCGACCAGGAAGTCGTCGTCGCCGGTGACCCGTTGTAGCAGGCAGTTGAAGGCGTTGAGCAGCACCATGAACAGCGTGGCGCGCTGCGTCTGCGCATAGGCTTGCAGGCGTTCGGCCTGGGCCCTGGGCAGGGTCTGGCGCAGCGCCGCACCCTGGTAATCGGCAACGGCCGGGCGCGGCTTGTCCAGCGGCAGGCGCAGCAGCATCGGTGCGCCCTGCAGTTGACTGCGCCAGAAGTCGATGTCGCGCGCCAGGCGGCGTTGCTGCGGGGCGCTGCGTTGCCAGTGGGCGTAGTCGGCGTACTGGATCGGCAGTGGCGCCAGCACCGGTTGCCGACCGGCGCGATAGGCGCTGTAGGCGGCGATGGCTTCCTCGACCAGGATGCCCATGGACCAGGCGTCGGTGGCGATATGGTGCAGGGTGAACTGCAGCACATGAAGCTTCTCGCCCAGGCGCAGCAGACGCGCGCGCAGCATCGGCGGGCGTTGCAGGTCGAAGGGTTGCACGGCTTCCTCGTCGATCCAGCGCTGGACGTCTTCCTCCGAGCTGAGCGGCTGCAGCGCCAGTTCCAGGCGCACGTCCTCCGCGATCACCTGGCGCGGCGTATCGCCGTCCAGGCTGAAGCCGGTGCGCAGCGACTCGTGGCGGTCGAGCACATACTGCAGCGCGGCGCGCAGCGCCTCGACGTCCAGTTCGCCCTCCAGGCGTACCGCGGTGGAGAGGTTGTAGGCGGCGCTGGGGCCTTCCAGCTTGTCGAGGAACCACAGGCGCTGCTGGGCGTAGGACAGCGGCAGCAGTTGTTCTCGCGACACCGGCACGATCTCCTCGGCTGCCGATTCGTTGGGTGCCTGGGCGTCCACCACCTTGGCCAGCTCGGCCACCGTGCGGTGCTCGAACAGGGCGCGCAGCGGCAGGTCGACGGCGAGCCGGCGGCGGATGCGCGCGACCACTTGGGTGGCCAGCAGCGAATGACCGCCGAGGGCGAAGAAGTCGTCGTCGACGCCCAGCGAGGTCAGGCCGAGCAGGTCCTGCCAGAGTTCGGCCAGGGCCTGCTCGGTGGGCGTGCGCGGCGCCACCCGGGCCTGCGCGGCGGCTTCGCCGGGCAGGCCGAGGGCGGTCAGGGCGCGGCGGTCGACCTTGCCGTTGGCATTCAGCGGCAGGCTTTCCAGGCGGCGCCAGTGGCCGGGGACCATGTAGGCCGCCAGTTGTCCACGCAGATGCTCGGCCAGCAGTGCCTGCGCCGTGGCAGCGTCCAGCGCCGCGTCGCAGGTCACGTAGCAGGCCAGCAGTTGCAGGTCGCCACGGGCGTCGGGCAGGGCCAGTACCGCGGCGCTGTCTACCTGTGGGTGGCGCATCAGGCGGTTCTCGATCTCGCCCAGTTCGATACGGTGGCCACGGATCTTCACCTGCTGGTCGCGGCGGCCGAGGTACTCGATGACGCCGTCGGCGCGGTAGCGACCGATGTCGCCGGTGCGGTAGAAGCGCGCGCCGGGCTCGAACGGGTGCTCGACGAACGCCGCGCGGGTGCGCTCGGCATCGCCCAGGTAGCCGCGGCCGACACCCACGCCGGCGACGCACAGCTCGCCCGGCACGCCGATGGGCAGCGGGCGCAGGGCGTCGTCGAGGATGAACAGCTGGTTGTTGGCGGTCGGCCGGCCGATCGGCATGTGCGCGCAGTCGCCTTCTAGCGCCTCGTGGATGGCATGGAAGGCCACGTCGTCGGAGCACTCGGCCGGGCCGTAGGCGTTCATCAACGGGGTGCCGGGGAAGCGGCTGCGCCAGTCGCGAGCAAGTGCCGGCGGCAGCGCCTCGCCGGTCGGCAGCAGCCAGCGCAGGCTGGCCAGTTCATGCTGCGGGCCGGCCTCCTGGAGCAGGCCGCGGATCAGCGCGGGCACCGCCTCGAGCAGGCTCAGGCGCTGGGTTTCGATGGCGTCGAGCAACGCGGCGGGATCGTGCGCGACGCTGTCCGCCAGGATATGCACGGTGGCGCCGACCAGCGGCGCGGCGAGGAACTGCCAGACCGAAATGTCGAACGCCGGCGAGGCGGTCTGGGCGATGCGATCCTCGCCACAGAGTCCGAGGCTCGGCACTTTGCCGAAGATGTTGTTGAGCATGCCGCGCTGTTCCACCAGGGCGCCCTTGGGCGTGCCGGTGGAGCCGGAGGTGAAGATCACATAGGCGAGCTGGTCGGCGCGATGGACGTAGCGCACCGGTGTGGCGTCGGCCTGCCACAGCGCCTGGGCCACCAGGCAGGTGGGCTGCCGCGCGAGGCCGGCCAGTACCGCATCGAGCAGCCCGCAGGCGTTCTCGTCCGCCAGCAGTAGCGGCGCGCCGCTCAGGCTCAGTAGTTCGCCCAGGCGCTGCGGCGGGTGCTGGATGTCCAGCGCCTGGAAGGCGGCGCCGGCCTTGAGCGTGGCGATCATCATGCACAGCAGGGCCAGGCCGCGCTCGGCGGCCAGGGCGACCAGGGTGTCCGGGCCGGCGCCGGCCTGCTGCAGGGCATGGGCGATGGCATTGCTGCGTCGGTCGAGTTCGGCGTAGCTGAGCGTTTCACCGGCGCAGATTGCGGCGAGGCGCTGCGGATGTGCCTGCACCCGGTCGGCGAACAGCGCCGCATAGCCGCGCTGCAGCGGGAAGTCGACGGCGCTGCGGTTCCAGTCCACCAGCAGTTGCCGGCGCTCGGCCTCGGGCAGCATCTGCAGGCTGCCGAGCGGCGCCTCGGGCTGGTCGAGCATCTCGCCGAGCAGTTGCACCAGGTGGCCGAGCATGCGCTGCACGCTGTCGGCGCTGAACCGGCTCTGGTCGTAGGACAGGCGGATGCCCAGGCGGTCGCCGGGGTAGAGCACCACCGTCATCGGGAAGTTGGTGTGCACCCGGTCTTCGTAGATGTCGATGCTGAATCCGTCGAGCCTGACGCTGGCGACGTCCAGCGGCGCGTTCTCGAACACCACCAGGCTGTCGAACAACTGGCGACCACGGGGGACTTCGCTGCAGCGCTGGATGTCCACCAGCGGCGCATATTCGTGATCGCGCAGTTCGGCGTTATGCGACAGCAACGCCTGCAACCAGCCGATCACCGGGCGCTCGGGGTCGACGTCGACCCGCAGCGGCAGGCTGTTGATGAACAGGCCGACCATTTCCTCGACCCCGGCCAGCGCGGTGGGGCGGCCGGCCACGGTGACGCCGAAGAGCACGTCGCGGTTGCCGCTGTAGCGCGACAGCAGCAGGGCCCAGGCGCCCTGGATCCAGGTGTTGGGGGTGAGCTGGTGCGCCTGGCAGAGCTGCTGCAGGCGTTGGGTGCGGGCGACGCTGAGGGTCAGGTCGCAGTCGCCGACCACCTCCGGCGCGCGGTCCGGCTGGGCCACGGGCAGGTCGACCTGCAGCGCCGTCGGCGCCTCGAAGCCGGCCAGTTCGCCGCGCCAGAAGGCCTGCGCGCTGTCCATGTCCTGGCGGGCGAGCCAGCTCATGTAGCCGCGGAACGGGCGCAGGCGCGGGCGCGCCACCGCTTCGCCGCGCGCCACGGCCTGGTAGATGGCCAGCAGGTCTTCCATCAGCAGGCCGAAGCACCAGGCATCGGTGAGGATGTGATGGAAGCTGCGCACCAGGCTGAAACGCTGGTCCGCCAACTGGAACACGCGCAGGTGGGTGAGCGGCGCGCGGCTCATGTCGAGGCCGCGCTGGCGCTCGTCGGCCAGCACGGCGTCCATCGCCTCGCGCTGGCGTTCGGCGTCGAGGTGACGCCAGTCGTACCACTCGAAGGCCAGCTCGGTGTCGCGGTACACACACTGCAGCGGGGCATGGTCCTCCTGCCACCAGAAGGCGGTGCGCAGCATCGGGTGGCGCTCGAGCAGCAGGCGCCAGGCGCGTTCCATGGCCGGGCGCTGCAACGCGCCGTCCCAGCTGTAGCGCTGCTGCATCAGGTAGATGCCGCTGTGCGGTTGCAGCAAGGTGTGCAGCAGCATGCCCTGTTGCATGGGCGAGAGCGGGTAGAGGTCCTCCAGGCGCGCCCAGGGCAGCGGCTCGCTGGCCAGGGTCGCGGCCTGCGCGTGGCACAGCGGGAACGCCGCGCTGGCCGGGCGTAGCTCGGGGCTGCCCGCCAGCGCCGCCAGGGTCTGCAGCTGTTCCACCAGGGCAGGCAGCCAGGCACTGGCCAGCGGCCCTTCGCCGCGCAGCTGCAGGGTGCCGTCGTGCCAGCAGGCATCCAGGGTCAGCGCCTTGGCCAGGGCCGGTTCGCGGCTGGCAGCCTGGACGCCGGCGAGTACCGCCTGCGCCTCGCGGTGCGCATCCCAATCGCCGAGCCAGCGCAGGGCCACCGCCGGCGTCGGCAACTCGCGCAGCGGCTCCAGCAGGTAGGGGTTGTTCGCCTGGTGGCGCAGGGTGCCGTAATCCGCGCCCTGCTGCGGGTAGGCGCGCAATTGCGCGGCCACGTCCTGCAGGCGGGCCAGGCTGTCGCCGGTCGGAGCCTGCAGATAGAAGGGCACCGGCAGGGCCAGGGCGCCGAGCAGACGCGCCGGGTCCAGATCGGCCTGGGCGATTGGTGCTTGCAGTGGCAGGCGCGTGGCGTCCGGGCGACCGGCCAGCAGGGTCAGCGCGAGCGGCGCGCCGTCTTCGCCGCGCAGGCGTTCGACCAGGCTGGCCGCCAGCAGGGCGTTCCAGTCCAGTTGCAGGGTGTCGAGCAGGCGCTTCAGCCGCGCCGAGGTGGCGTCGTCCAGGCGCTGCTCGGCCTGCCCGGTCTGCTCAGGCAGGGCCAGCGGTGGCAGCTCCAGGCCGGCGAATTGCAGCCAGTGCTCCCATACCTCGTCCAGGCGATCGCTGCCGGCGTCCCGCTGCTGATGTTCGCACCAGGCGCCGAGCTCGCCGCCCGTGTAGGACAGGCGAATCGGCCGCTGATGGCGCAACTGCGACAGCGCCAGGTTGAGGTCGGCAAGCAGCAGTGGCCAGGCCGCTTCGTCGAGGCACAGCGGATGGGCGACCAGCAGCAGCCGATCCCCCGTTTCGCCGCGCAGCAGGCTGGCATGCAGGCTCTGTCCGGCGGCGAGGTCGAGGCGGGCGAAGGCCGCTTCGGCCAGGGTTTGCAGCGGCTCGTCGGTGCGCGGCTGCTCGCTCACTGCAACGGGCGCGGCAGTGGCCAGCACGCGTTGTTGCCACTCGCCTTCCGGGGTGCGCTGAACGGCCAGGCGCAGCGCCTGGTGATGGCCTTGCAGGGCGGTCAATGCCTGGGCCAGGTGGGCGGCAGGCAGCTCGCCGTCGATGGCCAGGCAGCGCCAACTGGGCTGCAGGGCATCGGCTTCGAGGCGGGAATGCTGGCCGGCGCTCAGCGGTATGACGAAGCCATCGCCCTGTTGCCGGGCCGCCGCGCTTTCGGCGCCGGCACCGAGCACCTGGGCGATATCGGCGATGGTGCGGTTCTCGAACAACTGCTTGGGCGTCAGCTTCAGTCCCTGCTGGTTGGCGCGGGCGATGATCTGCAGGTTGAGGATCGAGTCGCCGCCGAGGCTGAAGAAATTGTCGTGCACGCCGACCCGCTCCACCTTCAGCACGTCCTGCCAGATACGCGCCAGCAGCGCCTCGACCTCGTTGCGCGGGGCGACGTGGCTGGCGCTGTCGGCTGCCGGCGCACTGGGCAGCGGCAGTTGGCGCAGGTCCGGCTTGCCGTTGGCGGTCAGCGGGATGGCGTCGAGGGTGATGACGTGCGCCGGGACCATATAGTCCGGCACGCGACGGCCGAGGTCGTCGCACAGCTTGCTCGCCGACAGCGACTGGCTCGCCACCACGTAGGCCACCAGGCGTGGCGTGCCATCCACCTCCAGCATGCGCACCAGGGCCTGCTCGATCAGCGGCGAGAGGCGGCGGATCTGCGCCTCCACCTCACCCAGCTCGATGCGGTTGCCGCGAATCTTGACCTGGTTGTCGATCCGGCCGAGGAAGGCCAACTGGCCGTCGGCCAGCCAGCGCACGCGGTCGCCGGTGCGGTACCAGCGCTGCCGGTCGGCTTCGACGAAGCGCTCGGCGGTCAGGTCGGCGCGGTGCAGGTAGCCGCGCGCCAAGTCGCCGGCGATCCACAATTCGCCGGGAACGCCGATGGCCACCTCGCGGCCGCTGCCGTCGACCACACGCAGGCGGCGGTTTGCCAGCGGCCGGCCCAGGGCCACCAGGCCGGTGTCGGCCGCCAGCGGCGTGGCCAGCGCGCCCACCGTGGCCTCGCTCGGGCCGTAGTGGTTGAACAGGCGCAAGGCCGGCGCCAGGGCGCCGACCTGGCGCAGCAGCTCGGGCTTGAGCGCGTCGCCGCCGAACACCAGGCGTTCGCGCGGCAGCAGGCGTGGGTCGGGGTGGGCCTGGAGCAGGCCGTGCAGATGGCCGGGGGTGATCTTCAGCACGTCCACCGGGTGTTCGCCGAAGAAGTCGGCCAGCGCCAGTGGATCGAAGCTGGTGTCCTCGTCGACCAGGATCAGGCTGCCGCCGTTGCACAGCGCGCCGAACAGTTGGGTATGGCCGAGGTCGGCCGCCACCGTTGAGAGCAGGCCGTAGCGCGCCGCTGCAGGCGGATCGAGCATCTCGGCGACGGCGGCGAGATAGCCGACGATGGCGCGGTGCTCGACCACCACGCCCTTGGGCGTGCCGGTGGAGCCGGAGGTGTAGATGACGTAGGCGGGGGCGTCCGGGTCGTCGCTCGCCATCACCGGGTGGGCCGGCAGGTCGGCGAGGGCATTCGCCTCGTCGTCCAGCCACAGCCGGGCCGGGCCTTCGCTACGGGGCAGGCGCGACTCCAGCGCGCGGCGGCTGAGCAGCAGGTCGGCGCGGCTGTCCTCGAGGATGTCCGCCAGGCGCCCGGCCGGCTGCTTGAGGTCCAGCGGCAGGTAGGCGGCGCCGCACTTGAGGGTGGCCAGCAGCGCCACCACGAAGTCGACGCTGCGCTCCAGGGCCAGCGCGAGCAACCGGCCACGTCCGATGCCCTGGGCCTGCAGGCGGTGGGCCAGACGGTTGGACTCGGCGTCCAGTTCGGCATAGCTCAGCGAGCGCTGGCGATCCTGCACGGCCAGGCGCTCGGGGTGGGCCTGCGCGCCCTGGATGAAGCGCTGCTGCAGGGTGGCGGCGGGCACCGCGAGGCGCGCGCCCTGGCCATGGGCCTCCAGGCGCTGGCGTTCCTCGTCGCTCAGCCAGTCCAGCATCTGCACGCGCGCCTGCGGCTGTTCGGCCATGGCCAGCAGGATCGCCCGCAGCTGGGCACTGAGGATAGCGATCTCGGCGTCGCCGAAGCGGCTGCGGTCATAGCTGAACAGGTACTCCAGGCGCTCGCCGGGTACCACGATCAGCGACAGCGGGAAGTGGTTGCGGCCCTGGGTCAGGCGGATGCCGTCTTCGCGCCGCAGCTCCGCTGGGGCGCTGAAGCTCAGTCCTCCGGCGTCCTGGTTGAGCGCGTCGGTAACGGGGAAGTTCTCGAACACCAGGATCGAATCGAACAGCGCGCGCTCGGCCGGCACCTGGCTCAGCGGCTTGAGCCGGCTCAGCGGCAGGTAGGCGTGCTGGCGCAGGTCGCTGTTGCGATGCTGCAGGTCCTGCAGCCAGTCGCCGAGCGGGCGGGCGTCGTCCAGGCGCACGCGCAGCGGCAGGGTGTTGATGAACAGGCCGACCATGGCATCCACCCCGGCCAGCCCGTCCGGGCGACCGGCGACGGTGACGCCGTAGACCACCTCGTCACGCCCGGCGTGCTGTCCCAGCAGCAGTGCCCAAGCGCCCTGGATCAGAGTGTTGACGGTCAGGTGCTGGCTGCGGGCGAACCGGTTCAGGCGTTCGGTCTCGGCGGCGTCCAGGCGCGTCTCGCGTTCCGCGTAGGGATGCGTCTGCGGCGCCTCGGGCGGCGGGGCGAAGCAGGGCAGCGGGGTGGGGTCGCTGAAGTCCAGCAGTTGCTCGCGCCAGAAGTCCTCGGTGGCCTGGGCGTCCTGCTCGGCCAGCCAGGCGATGTAGTCGCGGTAGCCAGGGCTCGGCGGCAGGCCGGGGGCGTCGCCGCGCACCTGCTGGTAGTACAGGGCCAGCCATTCCTGGATGGCCACGCCGACGCTCCAGCCGTCCATGAGGATGTGATGGAAGGTCCAGATCAGGTGCCAGCGCTGCTCGGGCAGGCGCACCAGGCACAGGCGCATCAGCGGCGCCTCGTTCAGTTCCAGCGCCTGGTCGCGTTCCTGCCGCGCGCGCTGGCGCAGCGCCTCCTCGGCCTCGTCGCGGTCGCGCCAGTCCAGTTCGCTCAGCGGCAGCGGCACCTCGTGCTGTACCACCTGGTAGGCGTCGTCCAGGTCTTCCCAGAGAAAGGCGGTGCGCAACACGGCATGACGCTGCATTAGCGCTTGCCAGGCGCGGCGGAAGGCGCCGCTGTCGAGCGGTCCGGTCATGTCCAGGCTGAGCTGCTGGTAGTACACGCGCGAATCCGGCTCGTAGACGCTGTGGAACAGCAGACCCTGCTGGGTGGGCGAGAGGGAGTAGATGTCCTCGATGTTGCTCATGTTCTGGTTCCAGTCCGTAGGCCGTAAAAAGGTGTCGAGTGCGGGGCGGGCGCCGGCGCCCCCGTGGGGCGGCCGGCGCGGCGCTCGCTAGCTCTGCGAGATCGGTTTGCTCTTGAGTTTGCTCAGCAGGGTGTCCAGGTTCTTCTGGTTCAGCGCCTTGGCCAGGGGGAAGTCGGTTGGTGACAGCTGCCCCGTCTGGTTGCCCTGGCAGTGGCGGATGACGCCGCGCAGATGGGCGAGGTAGGCCTGCAACAGGCGCTCGCGGCTGGCCGGCGCGAGACGCAGGCCGGCGAACTTCATCTCCACCTGCAGACGCCCGCCAAGCACCGCCAGCACCACCTCCAGCTCATGGCTGCGCGGGGTGTCGGCGGCGACGGTGGGCGGCAGCGGCTCATCCACCAGTTGCAGCAGCCCCTCGCCGCCGATGCCGTCGGCCTGACCCAGGTAGTTGAACAGCACCGGATGGCGGTGCGCCGGCAGCGGCGCCTCGGCCTGGTGACGCAGCAGGCCGTAGCCCAGGGCCTTGTCGGCCGCGGCGCGCAGCTGCTCCTTGACCGCGACGATCAGCGCGCCGCTGTCGCCGCCCTGCGGCAGCTCCAGGCGCACCGGATAGAGCTGGGTGAACCAGCCCACCGTGCGGCTGACGTCCAGCTCGGCAAACGGCGCGTCGCGGCCGTGGCCTTCCAGGTCGATGCCGATGGCACGCGCGCCCGACCATTGCTGCAGCGCACCGGCCAGGGCGGCGATCAACAGTTCATGGCCCTGGGTGCGATAGCTGCCCTGCGCCTGCTGCAGCGCCTGGGTTTCCTCGACGCTCAACGCCGCGCTCAGGCTGACCTCGTCGGCCACGCGGTTGTCGGCCTGGGGCTGGTCCACCGGCAGCTCGCCGGGCAGCGTCTGCTGCAGCCAGTAGTCGCGCTGCGCCTGCACGGCCGGGCTGGCGGCCTGCTGCCAGAGGCGCTGGCCCCACTGGCGGTAGGAGCTGGTCTTGGCTGGCAGCGTGGCGTTCTGGCCGGCGGCCAGTCGTGGGTAGAGCGTGTTGAAGTCTTCCAGCAACAGGCGCCAGGACACCGCATCCACCACCAGGTGATGGGCAACCAGGTAGAGGCGCTGCTCACCCTCGGCCAGGTCGATCAGCAGGGCGCGGATCAGCGGCCCGCCGGCCAGGTCGAAGCTCGCCTCGACCTGTTCGGCGATGCAGGCGCGCAGGGCTTCCGGCGTGCAGGGCACGGCCAGACGGACCTGGGCGAATGCCACTGCCTGGCTGGCATCGGCATAGGCCTGGCGCCACCGATCGCCTTCGCGGGTGAAACGCAGGCGCAGGGCGTCGTGCTGTTCGACCAGGGCCTGCAGCGTGGCTTGCAGGGCATCGGTGTGCAGCGGGTGGCTGGGCTTGAGCAGCACCGACTGGTTCCAATGGCCGGGCTCGACCAGCGCTCGTTCCAGCAGCCAGTGCTGGATCGGCAGCAACGGCGCCTCGCCCTCCAGCAGGCCCTGTTCCGCCTGGCACTGCTCGACCTGGCTGGCGACCCGCGCGAGGTCGGCCAGGCTGCGTTGCTGGAACAGCTGGCGCGGCGTCAGGCCGATGCCCTGGGCGCGCGCCTGGGCGATGAACTGCAAACCCAGGATCGAGTCGCCGCCGAGGGCGAAGAAGTTGTCGTCGACGCTCGGCCGCTCCACGCCGAGCAGTTCGCCGAGCAGCCGGCACAGCACCTCCTCGGTGGCGTTGCTCGGCGCCCGCTGCGTGCGCGCCTGGTCCTCGAGCTCAGGCTTGGGCAGGGCCTTGCGGTCGATCTTGCCGTTGCTGCTCAGCGGCAGGGCCGGTAGTTGCACGATAAACGTCGGCACCATATGCGCCGGCAGCTGCTGGCCCAGGACCTGCTTGAGCGCGTCGACGTCCAGGGCCTCGGGGCCGCAGAGGTAGGCGACCAGTTGCGGCGTGGCCAGGTCTTCGCGCAGGACGGTGACCGCGGCGTCGATGCCGGGCTGGTCGAGCAGGGTGGCGTCGATCTCGCCCAGCTCGATGCGCAGACCGCGCAGCTTGACCTGATGGTCGAGGCGTCCCAGGTACTGGATGTTGCCGTCGGCGAGGAAGCGGCAACGGTCGCCGGTGCGGTACAGGCGCTGGCCGGCGTCGAACGGGCTCGCCACGAAGCGCTCGGCGGTCAGCTGCGGCCGGTTCAGGTAACCACGGGCCAGGCCGGCGCCGCCGATATACAGCTCGCCGACCGCGCCGATGGGCAGCGGGGCGAGCGCTTCGTCGAGGATATACAGCTGCAGGTTGGCGATGGGCTTGCCGATGGGCACGAAGCCCAGGGTCGAGGCCGGATCGCAGACCCAGCAACTGACGTCGATGGCCGCCTCGGTGGGGCCGTAGAGGTTGATCAGGCGTGCCGGATGACGCGCCTGGAAGCGTTGCTGCAGCTCCAGCGGCAAGGCTTCGCCGCTGGCGAAGACCTGGCGCAGCGAGGTGCAGCGTGGCAGCGCCGGCTCGCCGACGAAGGCCTGCAGCATCGAGGGTACGAAGTGCAGGGTGGTGATGCGTTCGCGCTGGATCAGCTCGGCCAGGTAATGGCTGTCGCGATGACCGTCGGGCTTGGCGACCACCAGGCAGGCGCCAGTGATCAATGGCCAGAAGAACTCCCATACCGACACGTCGAAGCTGTAGGGGGTCTTTTGCAGCACACGGTCGTCGGTGCCGATGGGGAAGGCCTCCTGCATCCAGTACAGGCGGTTCATCAGCGCGCCGTGCTCGTTGAGCACGCCCTTGGGCTGGCCGGTGGAGCCGGAGGTGTAGATGACGTAGGCGAGGTCGCCGGGCTGGTTGATCGGCTCGGGCTGCGGGCCATCTTCCAGCGTCGAGACATCCAGGCGCCAGTGTGGCGTGCCGGCCGGCAGGCAGGCAGCGGTGGCCGACTGGGCCAGGGTCAGGGCCGGGGCGGCATCCTCCAGTATCAGGGCCAGGCGTGCCGGCGGCAGCTCCGGATCGAGCGGCAGGTAGGCGGCGCCGGCGCGGACGATGCCGAGCAGGGCGACCACCATTTCCACCGAGCGCTGCATGCACAGGGCGACCACCTGCTCGCGGCCCACGCCGCGTTCGCGTAGCTCGCGGGCCACGGCACCGCTGCGGGCATGCAACTGGGCATAGCTGAGTCGCTGCTCGGCGTAGACCAGCGCTGGCGCATCCGGGCTGCGCATGGCCTGCTCGGCCAGGGCCTGGGCCAGGTTGTGCGGAC
The DNA here is from genome assembly GCF_052682975.1 of Pseudomonas sp. SP16.1. Classification (NCBI taxonomy): domain Bacteria; kingdom Pseudomonadati; phylum Pseudomonadota; class Gammaproteobacteria; order Pseudomonadales; family Pseudomonadaceae; genus Pseudomonas; species Pseudomonas sp. SP16.1. The sequence continues at coordinate 2,800,121 of NZ_JBQYFZ010000001.1, read as the reverse complement.
CGGGGTAGACCCTGGTCGTGGCATTCCACTGCCGCAGTTGGCGGCTGCGTTCGACGCTGCCGAGCAGGTCCAGTTCGCCCAGTTTCGCCAGCGGCCGCTCGGCGATATCGGCCAGCAGGCGCTGCCAGGCGCCTGCCCAGCGCGCGATGGTGTCGGCCTCGAACAGCTGGCGCTTGTATTTCAGGCGCAGCGACAGGCGCTGGCCGTCGTCGTGCACCTCCCAGCCCAGATCGAAGCTCGAGGCGCTGGACGGTACCTCCACTTCGCGCAGCGTCAGCGGCGCCCAGGCATCGGCGCGCAGGCGGGCGTTCTGCATGGCGAACAGCACCTGGAACAGCGGCGTGCGGGTCATGTCGCGCGCGCTGACCAGGGCATCGACCACCTGCTCGAAGGGAACCTCCTGGTGCTCCTGGGCGTGCAGCACGCGTTCGCCGACCTGCTTCAGGAAGGCCTCGAAGCCCAGCTGCGGATCGACCTCGGCGCGAATCACCAGGGTGTTGACGAAACAACCGATCAGCGCCTGGGTTTCCGCCAGATCGCGGTTGGCCACGGCGGTGCCGATGCGCACGTCGCGCTGGCCGGCCAGGCGGCCGAGCAGCACCTGGGTGGCTGCCAGCAGCAGCACGTAGAGCGTCACGCCCTGACGCTGCGCCGCCTCGCGCAGGCGCTGGGCGAGCGCCTCGGGCAGCAGCAGGTCGTGGAAGCCGCTGGCGGTGTCGGGTTCGGCACGGCGCGGATGGTCGGTGGGCAGCTCCAACTGGTAGTCGCCATCGCCGAGCGTGCTCTGCCAGTACTGCAACTGCTGGCGGTAGCGTTCGGCCTGCTCCGGCAGCCGCTGCCAGAGGGCGTAGTCGACGTACTGCACCGGCAGGGCCGGCAGACATGCCTCGCGCTGCTCGCCGCGGGCGCGGTAGAGCTCGGCCAGTTCGTCGATCAGGCACTGCATCGACCAGTCGTCGGCCACCGTATGGTGCAGGGTCAGGAGCAGCAGGGTGCGCCGCTCGTTGTGCAGCAGACAGCCACGGACCAGCGGGCCGGCCGCCAGGTCGAAGGGGCGCCGGGATTCTTCTTCGAGGCGCTGGGCCACCCGGGCGTCCCAGTCCGTCTCGGCCAGCGGCTCGATGGGCAGGTGCGCGCGGCTCTCTGCGTCGATCAGCAACTCGGCGCCCTGGCCACGCTCCAGCAGACGGCCGCGCAGCACTTCATGGCGGGTGACGATCTCGGTCAAACCCTGCTGCAGCCAGTCGAGGCGCACCGGGCCGCTGAGCTCCACGGCCGAGGTGATGTTGTACTCAGTCGCCTGCGGGTTGAGCTGGTCGAGGAACCACAGGCGCTGCTGCGCATAGGACAGCGGCAGGCGCTCGGGGCGCGGCTGCGGCGTCAGCTCGGCGGCGGCGCTGCCCGCCGGCGTGCCGAGCAGGGCGCTGAAGGCGCGCAGCGTCGATTGCTCGAACAGTTGGCGCAGGGCCGGTGCCTGGCCGTACTCCTGGCGCAGGCGGGCGAGCAGCGCGGTGGCCAGCAGCGAGTGGCCGCCCAGGCGGAAGAAGTGGCTGTCGCGGCCGATCAGCTCGACCGGTATTTCCAGCAACTCGGCCCAGCGTGCGGCCATGCGCCGCTCGGCCTCGCCCTGGGGGGCTTCGAGGCAGTCCTCGACCTGCTCCAGTTGCGGGCGCGGCAGTTGCTTGCGATCCAGCTTGCCGTTCGGGTTGAGCGGCAGCGCGGCCAGCTCCACCAACGTGCTCGGCAGCATATGGGCCGGCAGGGTCTGGGTCAGATTGGCCGGCAGCCGGGCGACGTCCAGCCCGCTTTCGCTGGCCACCAGGTAGGCCACCAGCTGCGGTGTGCCGAGGTCGTCGCGCAGCAGGGTGACGGCCTCGCGCACGCCGGGCTGGGCGAGCAGGGCGGCGTCGATCTCGCCCAGTTCGATGCGTTGGCCGCGCAGCTTGACCTGATGGTCGAGGCGTCCCAGGTACTGGATGTTGCCGTCGGCCAGGAAGCGGCAACGGTCGCCGGTGCGGTACAGGCGCTGGTCGGGCTCGAAGGGGCTGTCGACGAAGGCCGCCGCGGTCAGCTCCGGCCGGTTCAGGTAGCCACGGGCGAGTCCGGCGCCGCCGATGTACAGCTCGCCGACCGCACCCACCGGAAGCGGGTTGAGGTGCGGGTCGAGGATATAGAGGCGCAGGTTGGCAATCGGCTTGCCGATGGGCACGAAGCCCAGGGTCGAAGCCGGGTCGCAGACCCAGCAACTGACATCGATAGCCGCCTCGGTGGGGCCGTATAGGTTGACCAGCGTTGCCGGATGGCGCGCCTGGAAGCGCTGCTGCAAGGCCAGCGGCAGGGCCTCGCCGCTGGCGAAGACCTGACGTAGCGAGGTGCAGGCTTCCAGACCGGGTTCGGCGACGAAGGCCTGCAACATCGAGGGCACGAAGTGCAGGGTGGTGATGCGCTCGCGCTGGATCAGCTCCACCAGATAACCGCTGTCCTGATGCCCGCCGGGGCGAGCCAGTACCAGGCAGGCGCCGGTGATCAGCGGCCAGAAGAACTCCCATACCGACACGTCGAAGCCGTAGGGGGTCTTTTGCAGCACACGGTCGCCGGCACCGATGGGGAAGGCGTCCTGCATCCAGTGCAGGCGGTTCATCAGGGCGCCGTGCTCGTTGAGCACGCCCTTGGGTTGGCCGGTGGAACCGGAGGTGTAGAGCACATAGAGCAGGTCGCCGGGCTGGTTAGCCACAAGACGAACCTCGCCGAGCGTATCGGGCAACGGCTGGTCCAAACACCAGCTCGGCCGCGTCTCGGGCAGGCGCTCGCGCCATTGGCTATGGCTCAGTACCAGCGGGCAGGCGGCATCTTCCAGCAGGAAGGCCAGGCGCGCCGACGGCAGGTGCGGATCGAGCGGCAGGTAGGCGGCACCGGCCTTGACGATGCCCAGCAGGGCCACCACCAGCTCGACGCTGCGCTCCAGGCACACCGCGACCACCTGTTCACGACCGATGCCTTGGGCAGCCAGGGCCTGTGCCAACTGATCGGCGCGCCGATGCAGGTCGGCGTAGCTGAGGGTTTCGCCCTCGAACGCCAGTGCCGGCGCTGCGGGGTTGTGCTGCGCCTGGAGGGCCAGGGCCTCGCTCAAGGTCGTCGAGCCGGGGTAGTGGCGCTCGGTGGCGTTCCATTGCCGCACCTGAAGCTGGCGATCCGCCTCGCTCAGCGGCGTGAGCCGGGCGAGCGGGGTGTCAACGGCCTCCGGCAAGCATTCGAGGAAAGCCAGCCATTGCTCCAACCAGGCCTGCATGGTGGTTTCGTGGAACAGACTGGCGCGGTATTCCAGCATCACCGACAGGTTTTCGCCGTCGTCGTGCACTTCCCAGTTCTGGTCGAACTTGGCCGCCGGTGAGCGGATGTCCAGCGGTTGCAGGCGCAGTCCTGGCCATTGCAGCGCGGCACGCGTGCTGTTCTGCATGACGAAAGCCACCTGGAACAGCGGCGTGTGCGCCAGATCGCGCTCCGGTGCCAAGTGTTCGACCACCTGTTCGAAGGGCACGTCCTGGTGTTCCTGGGCGTCCAGCACGGCCTGCCTGACCTGGAGCAGGTAGTCGCCGAAGCGCTGCTCGGGGGCGAGGTCGGAGCGGATCACCAGGGTATTGACGAAGCAGCCGATCAAGGGCTGCACGGCTTGCAGGCGACGGTTGGCCACCGGCGTGCCGATACGCAGGTCCTGCTGGCCGCTGTAGCGGCCGAGGAACAGCTTGAGACCGGCCAGCAGAAGCATGAAGGGGGTGACCTCGCGCTCGCGGGCGAAGCGCCGCAGGCGCTCGGCCAGCGCTGCCGGCACCTGGGTGAAACAGGTGCCGGCGCGGTTGTCGAGGCTGGCCGGACGCGGCAGATCGGTGGGCAGATCGAGACGGTAGTCACCGTTCTCCAGGCGGTTCTGCCAGTACTCCAGTTGCTGGCGATAGACCTGCTGGCGCGCCTCGCTGTGTTGCCACAGGGAATAGTCGACGTACTGCACCGGCAGCGTCGGCAGCTCGACGCGGCGTCCCTCCAAGGCGGCGCGATAGCCGGCGGCCAGCTCGTCCAGCAGCACCTGCAGCGACCAGCCGTCGGCGGCGCAGTGGTGCAGGCTGAGCAGCAGGAGGGCCTGGTCGGCACCGGCAGAACGTACCAGGCGCACCCGCAGCGGATGCTCATGCGACAGGTCGAACGCGCGCCGGGACTCGGCCTCGGCAACCTGGCGCTGGTACTCGGCCCACTGGGCCGGGTCGCCGGCATGCTCTTCCACCGGCAGGTGGAAGGTGACCGGGGCATCGATCAGCAACTGGCCACCCTGGTCGTCGTCCTGCAGGCGGCTGCGCAGGATGGCGTGGCGTTCGACCAGCGTCTCGAAGGCCTGGCGCAGCGCCTCGACATCGAGTTCACCGGTGAGCGTCAGCGCGCTATTGATGCTGTATTCACCCGAGCCCGGCGCCAGTTGTTCGAGGAACCACAGGCGTTGCTGCTCGTAGGACAGCGGCAGGCGCTCGGGACGCGGTTGTGGCGTCAGCTCGGCGGCGGCGCTGCCCGTCGGCGTGCCGCGCAGGGCGCTGAAGGCCCGCAGCGTCGGCTGCTCGAACAACTGGCGCAGGGCCGGTGCCTGGCCGTACTCCTGGCGCAGGCGGGCGAGCAACACGGTGGCCAGCAGCGAGTGGCCGCCCAGGCGGAAGAAGTGGCTGTCGCGGCCGATCAGCTCGAGCGGTATTTCCAGCAGCTCGGCCCAGCGTTCGGCCATGCGCCGCTCGGCCTCGCCCTGGGGCGCCTCGAGGCGGTCGTCGGCCTGCTCCAGTTGCGGGCGCGGCAGTTGCTTGCGATCCAGCTTGCCGTTCGCGTTGAGCGGCAGCGCGGCCAGTTCCACCAGCGCGCTCGGCAGCATATGCGCCGGCAGGGCCTGGGTCAGATTGGCCTGCAATTGGGCGACATCCAGCCCGGTTTCATCCGCCACCAAGTAGGCCACCAGCTGCGGCGTGCCGAGGTCGTCGCGCAGCAGGGTGACGGCCTCGCGCACGCCGGGCTGGGCGAGCAGGGCGGCGTCGATCTCGCCCAGTTCGATACGCTGGCCACGCAGCTTGACCTGATGGTCGAGACGACCCAGGTACTGGATATTGCCGTCGGCCAGGAAGCGGCAGCGGTCGCCGGTGCGGTACAGGCGCTGGCCGGGCTCGAACGGGCTGTCGACGAAGGCCGCCGCGGTCAGCTCCGGCCGGTTCAGGTAGCCACGGGCGAGGCCGGCGCCGCCGATATACAGCTCGCCGACTGCACCCACCGGCAGCGGGTTGAGGTGCGGGTCGAGGATGTACAGCTTGAGGTTGGCAATCGGCTTGCCGATGGGCACGAAGCCCAGGGGCGAGGCCGGGTCGCAGACCCAGCAACTGACGTCGATGGCCGCCTCGGTGGGGCCGTAGAGGTTGACCAGCTTAGCTGGATGACGCGCCTGGAAGCGCTGCTGCAAGGCCAGCGGCAGGGCCTCGCCGCTGGCGAAGACCTGACGCAGCGAGGTGCAGGCTTCCAGGCCGGGTTCGGCGACGAAGGCCTGCAGCATCGAGGGCACGAAGTGCAGGGTGGTGATGCGTTCGCGCTGGATCAGCTCCACCAGATAACCGCTGTCCTGATGCCCGCCGGGGCGAGCCAGTACCAGGCAGGCGCCGGTGATCAGCGGCCAGAAGAACTCCCACACCGACACGTCGAAGCCGTAGGGGGTCTTTTGCAGCACACTGTCGCCGGCGCCGATGGGGAAGGCGTCCTGCATCCAGTGCAGACGATTCATCAGCGCGCCGTGCTCGTTCAATACACCTTTGGGTTGGCCGGTGGAACCGGAGGTGTAGAGCACATAGAGCAGGTCGCCGGGCTGGTTAGCCACAGGACGAACCTCGCCGAGCGTATCGGGCAGCGGCTGGTCCAGGCACCAGGCCGGCACCGTCTCGGGCAGGCGCTCGATCCATTGGCTGTGGCTCAGTACCAGCGGGCAGGCGGCATCTTCCAGCAGGAAGGCCAGGCGCGCCGGCGGCAGGTGCGGATCGAGCGGCAGGTAGGCGGCACCGGCCTTGACGATGCCCAGCAGGGCCACCACCAGCTCGACGCTGCGCTCCAGGCACACCGCGACCACCTGTTCACGACCGATGCCTTGGGCCGCCAGGGCCTGCGCCAGCCGATCGGCGCGCCGATGCAGGTCGGCGTAGCTGAGGGTTTCGCTCTCGAACACCAGCGCCGGCGCTTCGGGGCTGTGCTGCGCCTGGAGGGCCAGGGCCTCGCTCAGGGTCGCCGGGCCGGGGTAGTGCCGCTCGGTGGCGTTCCACTCCTGCACGGTGCGCCGCCACTCCTGCGCGTCGAGCAGGCGGTGCTCGCCCAGCGGTCGCTCGGGTGCGTCCAACATGGCCTCGAACAGCTGCACGAAACGCTGCAGCCAGCGCTCGGCGGTGGCCTGCTCGAACAGGTCTTGGGCGAACATCAGGTTGAGTTCGATGGCGCCCTGCGGCGGCGTGACGATATGGCATTCCAGATCGTATTGCGAATGGCTCTGCGGCGTGTCCAGCACCTCGAAGTCGAGGCCCGGGAAGCGCACGCGGCGCTCCATCGGCAGTTGCTGCGCGACCATCACCTGGAACAGCGGCGCGTGGCTGAGGCGGCGCGGCAGCGCCAGGTGGTCGACCAGTCGCTCGAAGGGCAGGTCCTGGTGGCGCTGGGCGTCGAGCAGCGTCTCGCTGACCTGGCGGGCTAGCTCGGCGAAGCTCGGCTGGCCGTGTAAACGCACGCGCACCGGCAGGTTGTTGAGCAGGATGCCGAGCAGCGCCTGGGTTTCCGCACGGTCGCGATTGGACACCGGGGTGCCGAGGATCAGGTCGTCCTGGCCGCTCATGCGTTGCAGGAAACCGGCGAAGGCGGCGAACACCAGGCTGTAGGTGGACTGCTGCAGACTCGCCGCGAGGCTGTGGGCGCGCTCGCTGGCCTGCGGCGAAAGACGCGCGGCGAGCATGCCGGCGCGGTTCGACTGGGTGGCCGGGCGCGGGCGGTCGGTGGGCAGTTCCAGCAGGTAGTCGCTGTCGTCGCGGGCCAATTGCGTCTGCCAGTAGTCCAGGTGCGGTTGCAACGCTGCCGGTTGCAGGCGCTGTTGCTGCCACAGGCTGTAGTCGGCGTACTGGATCGGCAGCGGCGCCAACTGCGGGGCCTGGCCGGCATGCAGGGCGGCATAGAGCTGGGTCAGCTCGCGCAGGGCGAGGGTGGCCGACCAGGCATCGGAGACCAGGTGGTGCAGGGTGATGGCCAGCACGTGCTGGCGCGCGTCCAGGCGTAGCAGACGCGCCCGCAGCAGCGGCGGGGTGGTCAGGTCGAAGGGGTGGGCGAACCAGTCTTGCAGCACGGCCTGGACGGCATCGTCGCCGGCACCTGCGAAGTCGGTCAGCGGCAGCTCGAAGCTCAGCGCTTCGACGATGCGCTGGTAGGGCTGGCCATTGTCGCTGGGGAAGGCGGTGCGCAGCACCTCGTGGCGCTCGAGCAGCCATTGGAAGCTGGCGCGCAGGGCCTCGACGTCCAGCTCGCCGCTCAGGCGCAAGGCGAAGGGAATGTTGAAATGGGCGCTGCCGGGGTTCAGCTGCTCGACGAACCACAGGCGCTGCTGGGCGAACGACAGCGGCAGGCGTTCGGGGCGCGGCGGCGCGACGATGCGTTCGGCCTCTGCCTGTTCGCTGCCGGGGGCGCTCAGCTGCCGGTCGATGGCCTGGGCCAACTGACGCACGCTGGGGCACTCGAACAGGGTCTTGAGCGGCAGCTCGACGGCGAAGGCGGCGCGAATGCGCGACAGCATCTGGGTGGCCAGCAGCGAATGGCCGCCGAGGGCGAAGAAGCTGTCGGTGACGCCGAAGTGCTCCAGCGCCAGGATGTCCTGCCAGATGCCATGCAGGGTTCGTTCGGTTTCGCTGGCAGGCGCAACGACCTCGCCGGCCGCCACCCTCCAGTCCAGTTCACGCTGCGCCAGGCGCTTGCGGTCGACCTTGCCGTTGGCGTTGAGTGGCAGGGCGTCGAGCTCGACCAGGTGTTGCGGCACCATGTAGGCCGGCAACTGGCCGCCCAGGGCCAGCTTCAGTGCCGCCGCGTCGATGGCGGCGGCCTCGCGGGCGACCCAGTAGCCCACCAGTTGCGCGTCGCCGCGGATGTCCCGATGCACCACCACCGCGGCGGCTTTCACGGCCGGGTGTTGCTGCAGCCTGGCCTCGATCTCGCCGAGTTCGATACGGTGGCCGCGAATCTTCACCTGCTGGTCGCGGCGACCAAGGAATTCGATCACCCCATCGGCGCGGTAACGACCGAGGTCGCCGGTGCGGTAGAAACGCGCGCCGGGACGCAGGGGATGCTCGACGAAAGCCGCGCGAGTGCGTTCGGCGTCGTGCAAATAGCCGCGGCCGACGCCGACGCCGGCCACGCAGATTTCGCCGGGCACGCCCACCGGCAGCGGACGCAGGGCGTCGTCGAGCACGTACAGCTCGGTATTCGGCGTCGGTCGGCCGATGGGCATGGCCTGCGCCTGTTCGTCGGAGGGCGCGGCGATGACATGGAAGGCCACGTCGTCGGCGCATTCCGCCGGGCCGTAGGCGTTCATCAGCGGTACCTGGGCGAACCGGGCGAACCAGTCGCGGCACAGGGCCGGCGGCAGCGCCTCGCCGGTCGGCAGCAGCCAACGCAGGGCGCCGAGGTCGGTGGCAGGCGTACTGGCGGCGAGCACCCCGCGGATCATCGCCGGCACCGCTTCCCACAGCGTCAGCCGCTCGTCCTGCAGGGCCTGCAGCAGGCGCTCGGGGTCCTGGCTGACGGCATCCGGCAGGATGTGCACGGTGGCGCCGACCAGCGGCGCGGCGAGTAACTGCCAGACCGAGATGTCGAAGGCCACCGAGGCGGTCTGGGCGATGCGGTCGTGCTCGCCGAGGCCGAGGGTCGGCACCTTGCCGAATATGTTGTTGAGCATGCCGCGCTGTTCCACCAGGGCGCCCTTGGGCGTGCCGGTGGAGCCGGAGGTGAAGATCACGTAGGCCAGGTCGTCGGCCGAGCCGCGCGGCGCGATGGCCGGCGCCGCGCCGTGCAGCCAGAGCGGTTCGATAGCGACGCGCTGCGGCGCGGCGGCGCCGAGGCGGGCGCACAGCTCGCCGGCCAGCGCGCACTGGCTGTCGCCGACCAGCATCAGTGGCGCCTGGCTCAGTTCGAGGATTTCCGCCAGGCGCTGCGCCGGGTGCTTGACCTCCAGCGGCAGGTAGCAGGCGCCGGCCTTGAAGATGGCGATCAACGCGGCGAGGTGGGCCAGGCCGCGCTCGGCGAGCAGGGCCACGGTGCGGTCGGGCCCGGCGCCGGCTTCGATCAGCGCGGCGGCGAGGCGGCTGGCACGGGCGTCCAGTTCGGCATAGCTGAGCGTCTCGCCCGCGCAGACCACCGCGGCCTTGTCCGGCTGGCGCGCCACCTGATCCGCGAACAGGCTGGCGTAGGTACGATCCAGAGGGAAGGGTTGCTGCGTGCGGTTCCAGTCCACCAGCAGCAGTTGGCGTTCCTGCTCGCTCAGCAGCTCCAGCGAGGCGAGGCTGGCGTCGGGCTCGGCGAGGATGCCGAGGACGATCTGGCGCAGGTGGCCGAGCAGGCGCTCGATGCTGTCGCGGGCGAAGCGCCGGCGGTCGTAGGAAATGCGCACGGCCAGGCGCTCGCCCGGCATGACCACCACGGTGAGGCCGTAGTGGGTGTGCACGCTGTGTTCCATGTCGTCGAGGTTGAAGCTCAGCTCGCCGCTGAACAGCTTGTCGTCGATGGGCGCGTTCTCGTAGACCAGGATGCTCTCGAACAGCTCCTCGCCGCGCGGGAAATCGCTCCAGCCCTGGATGTCGACCAGGGCGCTGTGCTCGAACTCGCGCAGCGCCAAGTTGTGCCGTTGCAGCGCCTGCAGCCAGGAGGTGCGGTCTTGCTGCTCGTCGATGCGCACGCGCAGCGGCAGGGTGTTGATGAACAGTCCGATCATCTCCTCGACGCCGGCCAGTTGCGGCGGGCGACCGGACACGGTGACACCGAAGAGCACGTCGCGCAGGCCGCTGTAACGCGACAGCAGCAGGGCCCAGGCGCCCTGGAACAGCGTATTGGGAGTGATCCGCCGGGTCTGGCAGAAGGCGGTCAGCTCGCGGGTCTGGCGCGCGTCGAAACGGATCTGGCTGTCGTCGACCAGCACCGCTTCGCGGTACTGGCTCTGCCGGGTGTGGCGCTCGATCACCAGTGGCGTCGGTGCGTCCAGGCCCTGCAGTTGCTCCTGCCAGAACGCCTGCGCCTCGGGCAGGCTCTGCTGCTGCAGCCAGGCGATGTAGTCGCGGTAGGGGCGCGGCTTGCGCACGCTCGGCGTACGACCCTGGCGCAGGGCGGCGTAGGCGTCGATGAAGTCCACCATGATCAGCGAGATGCACCAGGCGTCCATCAGGATGTGGTGGAAGCTGCGGATCATCTCGTGGCGTCCGGCGCCCAGGCGCACCAGGCGCACGCGGATCAGCGGCGGCTTGGCCAGGTTGAAGCCGTTGCGCTGCTCCTGTTCCAGCAGCGCCTGGATATGCGCTTCCTGCTGCTCGGGAGTGAGGCCTTCGAGGTCGATGAATTCGACCGGGTCGCCCACTTCACGGTGCACCACCTGCAGCGGCTGTTTCTGGGTCTTCCACAGGAAGCTGGTGCGCAGCGCCGGGTGGGCGGCGATCACCTGCCGCCAGGCCTCGAGGAACGCCTCCACCGCCAGGTCGCCGCCGATGCGGTAGCGATCCTGCATCAGGTAGACCCCGGACTCCTGGTGCAGCAGGCTCTGGAACAGCATGCCCTGCTGCAACGGGGAAAGGGGGTAGACGTCTTCGAGGTGGTGTGCGGTCTTGTTCGTCATCCGGGTGACCTTTTTTATGAATGGGTGAGGGGGCGGCAAGGCAGGGCCCCGGTTCAGTCGGTCGCGTTGAGTTCCGCCAGCAGGTCGCCGAAGGCGTCGTCGTCGAGCGCGGCCAGGGGGAAGTCCGCGGCCGTGCGAGCCGTCCTGGCGTCCTCGGGGGCGGCGGCGCAGGCCGCAGGCGCTTCGCTCGCGGGCACGCCACGAGTGGCGACCTGGGCCATGCGCTCGATGGTTTCGCTCTCGAAGATCTGCTTGGCGCTGAGGCGGATGCCTTGCTGGTTGGCGCGCGAGACGATCTGCAGGCTGAGGATCGAGTCGCCGCCGATCTGGAAGAAGTTGTCCTGCACACCGATGCGCTCGCGCTTGAGCACCTGCCGGCAGATGTCCGCCAGGGCTGCCTCCAGTTCGTTGCGCGGCGCGACGTAGGCGGCGCTGGCGGCGACCAGGCGATCCGGGTCGGGCAGGGCGTTGAGGTCGAGCTTGCCGTTGGGCGTGTGCGGCAGGGCCGCGAGGTGGACGAAGGCCGCCGGCACCATGTAGCTCGGCAGGCGGTCGTGGAGGAAGCTGCTCAATGCCTGGGCCTCGGGCACGTAGCCGTGGCGATCGGTGAAGTAGGCGATCAGGCGCGCGCTGCCTTCGTGCGGCTGGGCGACCACCACCGCCTCACGCACTTCGGAATGGCTCTGCAGCACGCGTTCGATCTCGCCGCGCTCGACGCGGTGACCACGGATCTTGATCTGCTGGTCGCGGCGGCCGAGGAAGTCCAGACGGCCGTCGGCGCGGCGCCGGGCGAGGTCGCCGGTGCGGTACAGGCGCTGGCCTTGAGCGATGTGCGGGTAATGCACGAAGGCGCTGGCGGTCTGCTCGGGCAGGCCCAGGTAGCCGCTGGCCAGGGTCGGCCCGCCGAGGTGGATCTCGCCGGGTTCGCCGATGGCGGCCGGCTGGCCATGCTCGTTCAGCAGCCACAGGTCCATGCCGGGAATCGGCCGGCCGATGCTGATCGCGCACTCGCCGGGCGCCGCGTCGCTGAGCACCTCGGCGGTGGCCCAGACGGTGGCTTCGGTCGGCCCGTATTCGTTGACCAATTGCGCCTGCGCCGCCTTGCCGCGGTGCTTGTCCAGCACGCGCGGCGTGCAGGGTTCGCCGGCCACGATCCAGGTGCGCAGGTGGGCGAGGGTGGCAGGGGGGCAGTAGTCCAGCAGCGTCTCGTACAGGGACGGCAGCGACAGGCCGTGGCTGACCCGGTGGCGCTCGATCAGGCCGCCCAGCACCTCCAGGTCGAGCTCCTCGCCGCTGGCCGGCAGCACCAGCAGGCCGCCCTGGCACAGCGTCCAGTAGATGCCGGCCACGGAGCTGTCGAAGGACAGCGACGAGAGCAGCAGGTAGGCCCGCACCGGCTCGCGGTAGAAGGCCATGCGTACCTGGGTCGAGCGGCTCAGGGCGGCGTGGCTGATCGGCACGCCCTTGGGCTGGCCGGAGGAGCCGGAGGTGTAGATCAGGTAGGCGGTCTGTTCGCCGGCCAGGCTCGGCAGCGCCACGTCCGCGTCCGCGACCTCGCCAACGGCGTCCAGCAGCAGGGTCGGCACGCTGCTGGCGACGCTGGCTTGCAGCTCGGAGGTGCTGAGCAGCAGGCGCGCCGCGCTGTTATCGAGCATGTAGCTCAGGCGTTCGCCCGGATAGGCCGGGTCGAGGGGCAGGTAAGCCGCGCCCGCTTTCAATGCGGCCAGCATGGCGACGATGGCTCGGCGCTCGCGACGCATGAGGATGCCGACCACATCACCGGCCTGTACGCCCTCGGCGCGCAGGCGCCGGGCCAGGGCATCGACCTGGGCGCGCAGTTCGCCGTAGCCGGTCACGCCGCTGCCGTCGGCCAGCGCCGGGGCGTAGGGATTGGCCAGGGCGCGCTCCTCGATCAGCGCGAGCACGCCGACGTCGCGCACTTCTACCGGGGCGATGCCGGCCTGCGACTGCTGTTCCTGGCGAGGGCCGAGCAGGGGCAGCGCGCCGAGCGCCTGGCTGTCCGCGCACAGGCCCTGCAGCAGCAGCGTCCATTGCTCCTCGAGGCAGGCGATGGCAGTGGCATCGAAGCGCGCCTGGTCGTAGGCCAGGCGCAGTTCCAGCGTCGCGTCATTGGTCGTGCGGCATTCCAGGCCGAGGGCGAACGGCGCGTTGAAGCCGCGGGCCTCGACCGCGGTGCCCAGTTGCGCGGGCAGATCGAGTTCGCGCCAGGCGAAATACAGGGCGCAGGCCTGTGCGTTGTCGTAGTGATCGCGCCAGCCCCTGGCCTGGCGCAGGGGGCCGAGCAGAACAGAGGCTTGGGGCGCCAGCGGCGCCTGCAGGTCGACCTCGGCCTGCACCGGCAGGAATTGCTCGAACAGCCCCAGGGCCTGTTCCAGCCCTTCGCCCCGGCCGCTGTCGTGCCAGCCGAGCTGGATGCGCTGTTGGCCGCCGAGCCGCGCCAGCAGCACGCACCAGGCGGCGAACAGCCATTCGTCCAGGCTCAGCCCGGCCTGCGTGGCCACCCGTTGCAGTTCGAGGCGTGGCGGCACGCCGCCCAGCTCGCGCAGGGCGGGCTGGCAATTCGCGGCGCTGGCCGCCTGCAGGCCGTGCAGCTCGAGCGGAGCGCTCTCCGTGCGCGCCTGCTGCCAGAAACGCACGGCCTGGCCGTCGGCTTCGTCTTCCAGCAGGCCGTTCTTCCACTCCGCGTAATCGACGTATTGCAGGCGCTCCTCGGCAGGCGCGCCCAGCAGCTCGGCGGCGATCAGCGCCAGGCTGGCGAGGTCCAGGGTGCTGGCCGCGCCCTCCAGGCACAGCAGCCAGCGCTCCTCGGCGATACGCACGTAGCGCACCGACAGCACGCTGCCCGACGCCAATGTGGCCTCGGCCAGACGGGCATCGCGCTGCGCCACACCTTCGTCACGCCAGTCTTCGGTGGCGAAGACGACGCGCGGCTGGTCTTCGATCACCTGGATCGGCAGGGCCATGCCGGGCACGGCGTGCAGCGCGGTGCGCAGGATTTCCTCGCGCCGGGCCAGGTCGTGCAGGCGCGTCTCGATCTCGGCGGTCGACGGGGCCTGGGCCACCTCGATAAGCAGCCGGCAGCCGAGGCTGTGGGTGGTATCGGTCGGGGCGTCGCGCCAGGCCCGGGCCTGTTGTGGAGAGATGCGAAATCCTGTCAGAGCCGACATGGCGTTTCCTCGTGAACGAAGGTGAAAAGGAAGAGGCGTATCAGAGCTGTACGTCGCTGCCGGCAGTGGCTTCGGCCATGCCGGTGTAGATCTTGCGCGGGCCGCCGTAGGGCTCGCGGCCATGCACCGCGAGCATGTTGTCGAGCAGCAGGACGTCGCCGCGCTGCCAGCGGAACTTCACCAGCGAGTCCAGGTAGGCGGCGCGCAGCGTTTCCAGCACGTCCGGCTCGATGGGGCTGCCGTCGCCGTAGAAGGTGTTGGTCGGCAGGTCCATCGGCGAGAAGCCGGCGCCGAGCGAGTCGCGGATGGCGGCGGGCAGGGTGCTGACATGGAAGAAGGTGCCGTGGTTGAACCAGAGCTCCTCGCCGGTGCGCGGGTGGCGGGCCAACGCGGCGCCGACCTGGCGGGTGCGCAAGCGGTTGCCGTCCTTCCACTCCACCTCGATCCCCACGGAGGCGCAGTAGGTCTCCACCTCGGCGCGGTCGTCGGTCTGGAACACCGACTGCCAGGGCAGGCCGAAGCCGTCGCCGTAGTTGCGCACGTAGAGAATCTTCTTGCGCCGGAAGGTCTCGACGATCTCCGTCGGAAGCAGCGACTTGACCCGGTGCACCGAGCCGATGGGCGTCTCGCCGCCGGTCTGCGACGGCTGATGGCAATAGAAGAACAGCCGCAGCGGGAAGCGCGGCGAGTAGGAGTGCTCGTTGTGCGGGAAGATCACCTGGTCGGCGGGATAATCCGTCGAGGTATAGATGTTGCCGCCCACCCGGGTACGCGGCGAGGCGCGGAACATGTACTCCAGCGCACCAGACGACAGCGAACCGATGACGGCGTTGAAGTGCTCGACCGATTGCACATCGAAACCGCGGAACAGAATGGCGCCATGCTGCAGCAGTTTCTGCTCCAGTTCGTCGCGGTTCTGCGCGGCCCATTGCACCAGATCGACGCCGGCCAGGTTCGGTTCGACCAGCCAGGGCAGGTCCCAGGCCGGGTCCAGCAGGCGCTCGCTGACGATGCTCTGCTGCGACAGCACTATGGGTTTGCGGCGGGTTGCGCCGGCGACGGGACGGTTGCCGGACGGAGGAATGGCGGTCATGCGGGCTCCTTGTCGCTACAGGCTGACGGCACGGCGCGGGGTGGTACCCAGGCGTGCGCGTCCTTGATCGTTGAGCGCGTGCTGTTGCCGCTGCAGGTGGGTCTGGTCCCAGCTCTGCAGCCGCTCGCACAGGGTGCCCAGTGGCAGATCGAGCAGATCGTCGAGCTGGCGCAGCAGGTCCTGCCAGAGGCTGGCGAAGCGCGCGATCTCATCGGGGCTGAACAGCCGGCGGTCGTATTCCAGGGTGGCTTCGATGCTTTCGTTGCGGTGCATCAGGTCGAGCACCAGATCGAAACCGGCCAGGTCCTGGATCACCTGGGTGCTGACCAGGCGGGCGGCGCCGAGCGCATCGATGCTGAAACGGTCGCGCTGGTAGTTGAACTTGGCCTGGAACAGCGGCGAGCGGTCGGCCTTGCGCTGCGGCGCCAGTAGGGACACCAGCAGGTCGAAGGGCAACTGGCGGTGGGCATGGGCCAGACGGATGGCCTGGCGGGTGCGCGCCAGCAGGTCGGCGAGGCTGAGGTCGTCCTCCAGTTCGCACTTGAGGGTGAGCTGGTTGACGAAGAAGCCGAAGATGTCCTGCAGCTGCGGCAGGTCGCGGCCGTGCACATCGGTACCGATGAGGAAGCGGCGCTGCCCGCTGAGATGGTGCAGCCACAGCTGGAACAGCCCGGTCAGCGTCACGAACAGCGGCAGGCGCAGGCGCCGCGACGCCCGCTTGAGCTGCTCGACCTGCTGCTCGGGGATGATGAAATGATGCCGTCCGCCTTGCGCCGGCCCCTCGCGGCGCACCCGGCGGGCGAATTCCAGTTGCAGCGGCATGCCGGCCAGGTGATCGCGCCAGAACGCGGTCTCGCTGTCGATCAGCTCGGCGGTCACGTAACCGGGCTCCCAGGCCGCGAAGTCGGCGTATTGCAGGCGACCGGGCAGCGGGGCACCGGGCTCCTGGGTGGCGTAGTAGTGAGCGAGGTCTTGCAGGAGGATTTCACCCGAACGGCCGTCGAAGGCGATGTGGTGGATGGTGACGACCAGCTCCTGTTCGCTGCCGCCGAGGTCGATCAGGGCGGCGCGCATCACCGGGCCGCACGCCAGATCGAAGGCGGTGTGCTGTTCGTCGTGCAGCAGCCGCTCGCGGGCGCGGCGCCGCTCATCCGCAGGCAGGCCGCGCAGGTCCAGGGTCTTCACCTCGATGGATTGCCGCTCGGCGAGCCATTGCTCGGGGCCGGTCGACGTGGTGCGGTAGCAGGCGCGCAGCACCGTATGGCGCACACATAGCGCATCCAGCGCACGCTTGAGCCGATCCGCCTGCAGGCGGGGCCCCTCGAGCGCCATGCAGATCAGGATGTTGTGCTGGGCGCGGCCGGGCTCCAGCTGGTGGAGAAACCACAGGCGGCTCTGGGCGAAGGACTGGCGCACGCGGCGGGCGGCCGCCTCGCCCAACGGCAGCAGGGGTGAAAAGGGCTTTTCCATGTCCGCTCCTAGGCCATCGCCACGATGACCTTGCGGTCGCCGCTGAACGGGTTGCGGCCATGGGCGACCAGCAGGTTGTCGAGCATCAGCACGTCGCCGGCCTGCCAGGGGAAGGCCACGCAGGTGTCGGCGTAGACCGCGCGAATGGCATCCAGCGTGGCGTCCGGGATCGGCGTGCCGTCGCCGAAGTAGACGTTGCGCGGCAGCTGCGCCTCGCCGACCGCCGCGAGCAGGGTCTGGCGCAGGTCCTGCGCCATGGCGGAGATATGGAACAGGTGCGCCTGGTTGAACCACACCCATTCCCGAGTAGCCGGATGCTGGACGGCCGCCTGGCACAGCTGACGGGTGCTCAGCTCGCCATCGGCGGACCAGCTCCAGTCGATGCCCTGCGTCTGGCAGTACTGCTCGACCTTGCTCCGCTCGTCGGTGTTGAACACCTGCTGCCAGGGCAGGTCGAGGGCGCTGCTGTAGTTGCGCACGTAAAGCAGGCCCTTGGCGATGAATTCCTCGCGGATGGCCGGATCGATCGTCTGGTACACCAGGCGGCTGTCGGCGATGGGAGTTTCCCCGCCGGTCTGGCTCGCCGTCATGCAGTGGAACCAGATGCGCGACGGCCACTGGCGCGTGTAGGACTGCTCGTTGTGCAGGGGGATGCTCTGGTGCGCGGGGTATTCGGTGGAGCTGTAGACCCCGGCGAACACCTTGCTGCGCGGCGTCGAACCGAATTCGTAGGTGCCCAGCGGCATGCCGAAGCTGGCGGCGAAGCGCTTGAAGTCCAGCGGCGTCGGCACCTTGAAATTGCGCAGCAGAACGCCGCCGGTCTTGCCCAGCGCGTCCAGGGCAATGGCGCGAAGCGCGTCGCTCAATTCGTGGATCGAATGACCCTGCTGACTGGCGATGAGCAGGGGCAGCGGGTTGTCGTCCAGCAGGGAAGTGACGACGCAGCCATCTTGCACCTGGGGCGAGCGGAGCGCGTCGGCCCTGTGCATCTCGGCGAGCTGATTCATATACGGGTAGTCCTTACGTCAGATCGCTGCGGATCCATCGGCTGGAGAAATGCAGAGGGAAAGCGGAGGGACGGCGTACGGGCGCGGCCAGGGCTGCAAAGGGTTGCGGCGGGGTGCTCGTCGCAATGAGCAGTATGTGAGTTGCGCATCCGTGTAGACGAAGGGCCATGGCCCATCCCTCCATTCAAGAGGTTTGTGTCGGTTGTCGCCCCGCTTTGGGGGCGGCTGCTTCTGGCATGACTGCTCTACATGGCCAGCGATTCACAAATGATAATCACTCTCGTAAAGATTGCAATTATTTTAGTAACCGATAATATTTCGCAGCTGTGAGCTTCTGGCTTCTGCTGCCGGAGCTTGGGGAGGAGTACGGAGCGACGACCGTTTCGCTTCGAAAATAAGCACAAGGCGAAGGAGCCGAGAGGCACATGAGGAATTTCAAGAAGAACACGCTGGCACTGGCTGTAGCATCCGGCCTGATGGCCGCGACCGCCGCGCTGGCAGCCGAGGAAGCCAAGAAAGGGGAGGCGCTGCAGCTCAAAGAAGTGGTCGTCACCGGCGAGAAGATTCAGCGCAGCGAGGACAAGACGCTATCCAGCGTCGCGGTGGTGACCAGCGAGGACATCCGCATCCACGGCGATCAGGATCTGCAGGGCGTGCTGGATCGCACTCCCGGCGTATACGCCCAGTCGGGTAACGAGAACTGGGGTATCCGCGGCATTCCGGTGAGCGGCTTCGACGACCAGGGGCCTGCCGCGATGAACGGTGCGGTATCGGTGTATGTCGACGATGCGCTGCAGGTCAACCGGCTGCTGACCCTCAACCCGCTGCCGCTCTGGGACATGGAGCAGGTGGAGATCTACCGCGGCGCCCAGTCGACCACCCAGGGGCGCAACTCCCTGGCCGGCGCCATCATCATGCGCACCAAGAACCCGACCTTCGATCCGGAGTTCTCCGTGCGCAGCAACGTCGGCAAGTACGGCGAGCAGGGCGCATCGGCGGTGGCCAACGGCTCGCTGGTCGACGGCGTGGTGGCCGCCCGGCTGGCCGTCGATTACCAGACCGCCGACGGCTATATCGAGAACGAGACGCTGGACATGGACGCCAACCAGCTGCGTTCGTCCAACGTCCGCGGCAAGTTCCTCATCCTGCCGTCCGAGGACCTGGACGTGCTGCTGACCTTCGCCCGCACCAAGCAGCGCAGCGGGGTCAACGCGGTCGCCGCGACCAACGGCAAGCCGGACTACTACAGCGTCTTCGAGAACACCGAGACGCATAACACCCTGGACCAGGATACGGCGACCGCCAAGCTGGATTACCGTCTGGACGACTTCTGGACGCTGACCAGCGTGACCTCTGGAACTTGGTCCGAGTACCACTCGATCCTCGATTTCGACCGCCGTGCGACCACGACCCAGACGGCTCCCCGTCACCACGAACAGACCCTGGCCAGTCAGGAACTGCGCCTGGGCTATGTCTCGGAACGGGTGAACGGCGTGATTGGCGCCTATCTGGGGCGCTTCGAGGGCGAGATCGACGACCAACTGGTCAATAGCGGCACGGTGCTGCTGGACCAGCAGGGCGATACCAAGATCGACAGCCAGGCGCTGTTCGGCGAACTCAACTGGGAGTTCGTCGAAGATTGGCAGTTGATCACCGGCCTGCGCTGGGATCACGAGAAGAACCGCACCAAGATCGACTACCCCACCGATATCCTGGGTATCGCCGCCGACCCTTCGGCTGACGAGGATCTCAGCTCCAGCGTGCTGCTGCCGAAGATCGGCCTGAGTTACGACCTGACCGACACCCAGGTGCTCGGCCTGACCTGGCAGCGCGGCTACCGCAGCGGCGGGGTGAACGTCAGGACTCGTGCCCGACACGAAACCTACGATCCGGAGTTCACCAGCACCTACGAGCTGGCCTGGCGCGGCAACTGGCTGGATCGCCGTCTGCGCACCAGCGCCAACCTGTACCACACCACCTGGAAAGACCAGCAGGTGTCCTTCCTCAATCTCAGCGACAGCACCGTGCAGGTGGCCAACGCCGCCGAAAGCCGCATGATCGGCCTGGAGTTCTCCGCCGAGTACCTGGTGACCTCGCAGCTGCTGGTGAATGCCGGCTTCGCCTACAACGACACCAAGTACGAAGACTTCGTGCGCGACGGTGTCGACCTCAGTGGCCGCGAGTTCGTCTTCGCGCCGAAGAAGATGGCCAATGTCGGCGTCAACTACACCTTCGACAGCGGCTTGATGATTGGCGGCGACGTTGTCTACCAGGGCAACAGCATCTCCAACTTCGACGTCAACGGTGCCCGTGAGGTGACCGGCGAGCGACGCAACGACAGCGTCACGCTGGTGAACCTGAACGCCGAGTATCCCATCGGCGATCTGACCCTCAGCGGCTACGTGCGCAATCTGTTCGACGAGGAATACATCACCAACAACCAGAGCGACAGCCTGGTGGACGTCGGCGCGCCGATGACCCTCGGCGTGGCCGCTCGCTACGACTTCTAAGGAAGGACGGGCGGCGGCAAGGGTGCCGCCGCCCGCAATCAATTCAAGGTTCGTTGTCTTGTCCCGCCCGGGATGTCCCGGTGGGAGTCGTCAGAGAACGCGCTATTCGTGTGACGCGAGGAAGCCATCATGAGTGTGATCACCCCGACAACGAGCACCACCCAAGAATTGCAGCGCCGGCATACGGGGCTCAGCGGGCGCTATTGCCTGGACAGCACGCCGGCGCTGCAGCGACAGATGCAGCGTGAGTCCAACGCGCGCAGCTATCCGCGACGCATACCGCTGGAGCTCAAGCGTGCCCAGGGCGTCTACGTCGAGGACTCGAGAGGGCAGGTCTACATCGATTGCCTGGCCGGGGCCGGTACCTTGGCGTTGGGCCACAATCACCCGGTGACCGTTGAGGCGATCCAGAAAGCCCTGGGCTCGGGCATTCCATTGCATACCCTCGACCTCAGCACGCCGATCAAGGATGCCTTCGTGCAGACGCTGTTCGAGCTGTTGCCCGGCGAGTTCGCCCAGGATGCACGCATCCAGTTCTGCGGTCCCACCGGCGCGGACGCGGTGGAAGCGGCGATCAAGCTGTCGCGCACCGCATCGCGGCAGCAGACCGTGCTGGCGTTTCACGGCGCCTATCATGGCATGACCCTCGGTACGCTCTCGCTCAGCGGCAATCTGGGCCCGAAGAACGCGCTGGGCGGTCTGTTGGCGGGCGTGCAGTTCCTGCCCTATCCGCACGATTATCGCTGCCCCTTCGGCCTGTCCGGGGAACGCTCGATCGACGCCAGCCTGCATTACATCCGCCATATGCTGAGCGATCCCGAGAGCGGCATCACCCAGCCCGCCGCCATGATCCTCGAGACGGTGCAAGGCGAGGGCGGCGTGATTCCCGCTCCCGTGCGCTGGTTGCAGGGGCTGCGCGACATCACCCGGGAACACGGCATTGCCCTGATCCTCGATGAAATCCAATGCGGCATAGGCCGCACCGGCGATTTCTTCGCCTTCGAACACAGCGGGATCACGCCGGATGTCGTGACCCTGTCCAAGGCCATCGGCGGCGGATTGCCGCTTTCCGTGGTGGTCTACCGCGGCGAGCTCGACCAATGGCAGCCCGGGGCGCACGCCGGTACCTTCCGCGGCAACCAGCTGGCCATGGCGGCAGGGGACGCGACCCTGCGCTTCATTCGTCAGGAGCAACTGACCGCGCATGTGCGCAACGTGGGCGCGCAGCTGCAGCGTCTGCTGCAAGGGCTGCAGGCCGAGTTCGACTGGGTTGGCGACGTGCGCGGTCGGGGTCTGATGCTGGGCATGGAGATCGTCGATCCGGCGAGCTCCGATGTCCTGGGCCGTCCCGCCGCCGACGGCGACAGGGCGCGCCGGCTGCAACGCGCCTGCCTGGAACGCGGCTTGATCGTGGAGCTGGGCGGGCGCCATGGCGCGACCGTCAGATTCCTGCCGCCGCTGATCATCAGCGAGGCGGAAGTCGAGCATGTCGGGCAGATCCTGTATCAGTCGGCCCAGGCCGTCGATGAGCCCATCTTCGCTCTCAAGCGGCAGGGGTAACCGCGGCACCAGCAGTCGAGCCCGCTGGGCAGCAGGCGAGTGGCTGGTTATCCCCTGGCGGATCCAGCCCCAGCGCCTGCATCGCGGAGGCTCGCGAAGCGCGAGCCTCGGTCAGGCTCAGGCCTGGCGCCGATCTTCCGCCATGCACACGGCAGCGGTGAACAGCGCGTCGGTGGAGGAGTTCAGCGCGGTTTCCGCCGAGTCCTGGACGATGCCGATGATGAAGCCGATGGCCACCACCTGCATCGCCACCTCGTTGGGGATGCCGAACAGGCTGCAGGCCAGCGGGATCAACAGCAGCGAGCCGCCGGCGACGCCCGAGGCGCCACAGGCGCTGATCGAGGCCAGCACGCTGAGCAGCAGGGCGGTCGGCAGGTCGACGGCGATGCCCAGGGTATGCACGGCGGCCATGGTCAGGATGGTGATGGTGATCGCCGCGCCGGCCATGTTGATGGTGGCGCCCAGCGGGATGGAGACCGAGTAGGTTTCCTCGTGCAGGCCGAGGCGCTGGCACAACTGCAGATTGACCGGAATGTTGGCCGCCGAGCTGCGGGTGAAGAAGGCGGTCAGGCCGCTCTCGCGCAGGCAGGTGAACACCAGCGGATAGGGGTTGCGGCGCAGCTTCCAGTACACCAGCGCCGGGTTGACCACGAGCGCCACCAGCAACATGCAGCCGACCAACACCACCAGCAGGTGCAGGTAGCCGAGCAGGGCGTCGAAGCCGGACTCGGCCAGGGTCGCGGCGACCAGGCCGAAGATGCCCAGCGGCGCCAGGCGGATCACCAGCTTGACGATGGCGGTCACGCCATTGGACAGATCGCCCAGCAGCTGCTTGCTGCCGACGCTGGCATGGCGGAAGGCGAAGCCCAGGCCGATGGCCCAGGCCAGGATGCCGATAAAGTTGCCTTTGAGAAGCGCATTGACCGGGTTGTCGACCACGTTCAGCAGCAGGGTCTTGAGTACCTCGCCGATGCCGCCGGGCGGTGCCAGTTCGGCGGCCTGGCTGCTCAGCACCAGGGAGGAGGGGAAGGCGAAGCTGGCGACCACGGCCACCAGTGCGGCGCTGAAGGTGCCGATCAGGTACATCAGCAGAATCGGGCGGATATGGGTCTGCTGGCCGTGCCGGTGGTTGGCGATCGACGACATCACCAGGATGAACACCAGCACCGGGGCCACCGCCTTGAGCGCCGAAACGAACACGTTGCCGACGAAACCGACCGACAGCGCCGCCTGCGGGGCGATCAGGGCGAGGACGATACCGGCCAGCAGACCGATGAAGATCTGCATCACCAGGCTGGTGCGGTTGAGCAGCTGCAGGGCAGGATGGATGGCTTCGGACATCGCAGGGATCTCTGGTTGCTGGGCGTCGCGCACGGCTCGCGCGACGCCCCGGGCGAGAGGGCTTCCGGCCGGGCGCGGGGGCCTGGGCGGGAAAAATAGCGCGCGACTCTAGCACAGCGTTGCCGGACGCCGAGCGCGCGCGCAGGATCAGGGCGACTGGGTGCAAGCCGGTGTCGCATCCCCGTAAGGCTTGGCCGCTTGAAATATCGAACGGCCGGTGCGTATTTTGTCCGTCTCGCCGCTCCCGAGCGGCATTCGTGCCATTCAAGGACAGCCATAGATGAGTACCGCCAGCCGCGCCGCAGTAGAAAGTCTCCTGCAGGGCATCGACGAGATCGAATGCGTCACCCCGGACCTCAATGGCGTGCCGCGCGGCAAGGTGATGACCGTCGCCGGCTTTCTCGAGGGGCGTCGCCTGCAGCTGGCGCGCGGCGTGCTGCTGCAATGCATCATGGGTGGCTATCCGCCGGCGCGCTTCTACGGCAGCGACGACGGCGACCTGGCGCTCAACGCCGTGCCATCGCAAATCCACCGCCTGCCCTGGAGCGAGCCGCCGCGCGCGCTGGCCATTTGCGACGCCGACGAGCTTGACGGGCGCAGCTGCGGGCTGTCCACTCGCGCCCTGCTTAAGCGGGTGCTGGCGCGCTATGCCGAACATGGCTGGCAGCCGGTGGTGGCGACCGAACTGGAGTTCTTCGTGTTCGCGGCCAATCCCGATCCGTGCCAGCCGTTCCAGCCGCCGCTGGGCCTGGACGGCAGGCGCGAGGATGGCGGCTCGGCCTTCAGCGTCGGCTCGCACAACGGTTTGCGGCCGTTCTTCGCCGAGGTCTATCGCTGCATGGCGGCGCTGGGCTTGCCGCGCGACACCTTCATGCACGAGATGGGCACCAGCCAGTTCGAGATCAACCTGCTGCACGGCGACGCGCTGCTGCTGGCCGACCAGACCCTGCTGTTCAAGCACCTGCTCAAGGAGGTCGGGCTCAAGCACGGCCTTGCGGTGGTGTGCATGGCCAAGCCGCTGGCGCACACCCCGGGCAGCTCGATGCATATCCACCAGAGCGTGGTGGAGCAGGGTAGCGGGCGCAATATCTTCAGCGCCGACGACGGCGAGGCGACCCCGGCCTTCTATCACTTCATCGGCGGTCAGCAGGCGGCGCTGGCGGACTTCACCCTGCTGTTCGCGCCCCATGTGAACTCCTACCAGCGCCTGTGCCATCCCTATGCCTCGCCGAACAACGCCTGCTGGTCGCTGGACAACCGCGCCGCCGGCCTGCGCATCCCGGCCAGTGCGCCGGTGGCGCGGCGGGTGGAGAACCGCCTGCCCGGTGCCGACGCCAATCCCTACCTGGCCCTGGCCGCGAGCCTGGCCGCGGGCCTGCATGGCTTGGAGCGCGAACTGCAGCCGAGCGCGCCGATCCAGGGTGAGTTCGAGGTGCCCGACGAATTGACGCTACCCTGTACCCTGCACGCCGCCATCGAGCGTCTGAAACGCAGCGAGCTGGCGGTCGAACTGTTCGGTACGGAATTCATCGAAGGTTACATCGCCAGCAAGGCCCTGGAGCTGACCAGCTTCTACGATGAAATCACCCCCTGGGAGCGCCGCGTGCTGGCCGCGCAGGCCTGACCGGCCGCCGCCCCCGATGTATTCGCGCAGCAGCACCGCGCGCCCAGCCGGGCGCGCCCCGCACAAGGAGCCGTAGCCGTCCATGCGCCTGATCTGGAAGTCGTTCCGTTCGTTGTATTTCGCCACCTTGCTGATGCTGCTCGGCTCCGGCCTGCTCAGCACCTACCTGGCCCTGCGCCTGGCCGACACGGTGGACGGCCTGTGGGTCGGCGCGCTGATGGCGGCCAACTACTTCGGTCTGGTGCTTGGTGGCAAGCTGGGCCACAGGCTGATCGCCCGGGTCGGGCATATCCGCGCCTACGTCGCCTGCGCCGGGGTGGTCACCGCCGCGGTGCTCGGCCATGGGCTGGTGGAGTGGCTGCCGCTATGGCTGCTGTTGCGCATGCTGGTGGGCCTGGGAATGATGTGCCAGTACATGGTCATCGAGAGCTGGCTCAACGAACAGGCCGGGCCCAACCAGCGCGGCCTTGTGTTCAGTGGCTACATGGCCGCCTGTTACCTGGGGCTGATCCTCGGCCAGCTGGTACTGGTGGTGCATCCGACCCTAGGCCCGGAACTGCTGATGCTGATCGCCCTGTGCTTCGCCCTGTGCCTGGTGCCGGTGGCGCTGACCCGGCGCCTGCATCCGGCGCCGCTGCATCCGGCGCCGCTGGAGCTGCGCTTCTTCCTCAGCCGGGTGCCGCTGTCGCTGACCACGGTGGCGGTGGCAGGCCTGCTGGTCGGCGCCTTCTATGGCCTGGCGCCGCTCTACGCGACGCGCATGGGCCTGAGCACCGAGCAGATCGGTCTGTTCATGGGCAGCTGCATCCTCGCCGGCCTGCTGGTGCAGTGGCCGCTGGGCTGGCTGTCGGATCGGCGCGACCGGGTGGTGCTGATCCGCGGCTGCGCCGTGCTGTTGCTGCTGGCGGCGCTGCCGCTGGCGCTGTTGCAGCAGGTGACGCTGCTGCCGCTGTTCGGCATCGGCTTCGTGGTCAGCCTGATGCTGTTCAGCCTCTATCCGCTGGCGGTGGCACTGTCCAACGACCATGTCGAGCCGGAGCGGCGGGTGTCGCTGACCGCCATGCTGCTGGTCACCTTCGGCGTCGGCGCCTGTATCGGCCCGCTGCTGGCCGGGGTGCTGATGCGCTACTACGGCGCCCACATGCTCTACGTGTTCTTCTGCGCCTGCGCGCTGATCCTGGTCTGGCGCATCCGTCCCGAGAAGGTCACCCATCTGCACCAGGTCGAGGACGCGCCGCTGCATCACCTGGGTAGCCCGGCCAACGTGGCCGGCTCGCCGCTGATGGCGGCGCTCGATCCGCGGGTCGACGAGCAGACCGTGCAGGAGCAGATGCAGGAGTCGGTCGGGCCGAGCGGAGAGGAGCCGGACGCGCCGCGGCCGAGCCCATGACCCGGCTCAGCGTCGTCATTCCGGCGCTGGACGAGGCCGCCGCGCTACCGGCGCTGCTCGATGACCTGAGCGATCTGCGTGCCGGCGGCGCCGAACTGATCCTGGTCGACGGCGGCAGCCGAGACGGCACCGCCGAACTGGCTGCGGCGCGGGTCGACCGTGTGCTGCACAGCCCGCCCGGTCGGGCGCGGCAGATGAACGCCGGCGCCGCGCAGGCCCGCGGCGACTACCTGTGGTTCCTGCATGCCGACACACGGCTCGACGGCGCATGCCTGGCCGCGCTGTGGCGGGCGCTGGCCGAGCGGCCTCGCTGGGGACGTTTCGATGTGCGCCTGTCGGGCGCTGGCCCATCGCTATGGTTGATCGGCCAGATGATCAACCTGCGTTCGCGCCTGACTGGCATCGCCAGCGGCGATCAGGGCATTTTCGTCTGCCGCGGGCTGTTCGAGTCGCTTGGCGGCTATGCCGAAATTGCGCTGATGGAAGACCTGGAGCTGTGCCATCGGCTCAGGCGCGAAGGACGACCGCGCTGTTTGCGGCCACCGCTCTCGACGTCGAGCCGGCGTTGGGAGCAACATGGCGTCTGGCGCACGGTCTGGTTGATGTGGCGTCTGCGCCTGGCTTACTACCGTGGTGTCAGCCCGGATGCATTGGCTGACCGCTATCGAGGAGGAGCACGACGATGACCACGCTGTCACTCCACCTGCTGGCGCGTGCGCCCGTTCCCGGGCGGGTCAAGACGCGTCTGATCCCGGCGTTGGGCGAGGAGGGCGCGAGCCGCCTGCAATGGGCGCTGCTGGAACAAACCCTGAAGCTGCCGCCGCTGGCCTTCGAGGAGCGCTTCCTCTGGCTGGACGGCGAGGCCGAGCGACCGCTGCGACAACTGGCCGAGCGCCAGGGCTGGGTGCTGATGGAGCAGCCGGCTGGCGACCTCGGCGAGCGCATGCGGCGCATCGCCGCCCTGGGCCTGGCCGAGCATGATGGCGTGGTGCTGATCGGCAACGACTGCCCCCTGCTCGATGGCGATTACCTGCAACAGGCCTGTGCGGCGCTGGCCGAACATCGCGCGGTACTCGGCCCGGCGGAGGACGGCGGCTACGTGCTGCTGGGGTTGCGCAGCCTGGATCACAGCCTGTTCGAGATGCCCTGGGGCGGTGATCGGGTACTGGCCTGTACCTGCGAGTGCCTGCGCCGTCTGGGCTGGCCGCATCACCTGCTGCCGACCCTGTGGGACGTGGACCGACCGCAGGACCTGGCGCGCCTGACGGAGCTGGATGCGCGCTGGCGCAACCTGGTGCACTGAAGCCTAGAACAGGCCGTCACCCTCGGTACGCCGCGCTTCGCGCTGCAGCTGGTAGACGAACCGCTCGATCTGCCGCTGCTCCAGGCCGCTGATGCGGTAGAAACGGGTGCCGACGAAGGTCATGTCGAGCTTTTCCTCGTACTGCACATGGCGCAGCTCCACCGCGCAGGTGACGGCGCCGAACGGCAGCTGGGCGGTGAGGCGTTCCTGGACCTGGCCGTTGTGCAGTTGCTGGCTGAGGTTGCCGGCGAAGCGCAGCTTGCAGCCGGTGGCGGAGATGTCCAGCAGGTGGCCCTGAAACGTCTCGCGCAGCTTGTCGCCGGCCAGCACGACCTTGACCAGGTCGGTCTGCTTGAGCGAGGCGCGATAGGCGCTGCGGCGCTGGTGATAGGTCACCTCCAGCGGCAGCGGTGCCCAGTAGCAGGGTGCGCCATCCAGCTCGCCGAGCTGCACGTCATGCTCGCAGGACCAGGCCACGCGCACGCCGTCGCGATAGGCCTCGACGTTGAAGGCCTCGCCCTGCCTGAGGAAACGTTCGCCGTCGGTGGGGATGATCTCGTCCAGCGCCATGCGGTTGCGGTCGCGGTCGATTTCCACCAGGTAGCTCTGGAAGCGCTGGCCGCGATCCTTGAAGAGGATCATCAGAGGATCGTGGTTCTGTTGTAGCTGGCGCAGGGTGGCAATGATCTCCACGGGCGTTTTGAGCACCTTGGGCGGCTGAGGACCACTTTCCTCGTTGAACGCGCTGGACACAGTTCGGAACTCTCCGAGTCATGGACTACAACGGCACTAGCATACTGGCGGAGTGCCTGCATGTCCCTGTGCTTTTTCTGGTGGGGCTTCAAGCCTGACTGAGCGGCCTGTGCTGGGCGATTCTAGCGGCGCTGCCACGACTGTCATAGAGCCCCGGGGTTTCGCCGCCACGGAGGATGCCGAGAATGCTGCCGACCGAGGCCTGGTTGGCGCGGATCAGCCGACCGTTGCGCAGGTTGGCCTCCTGGCAGCGCTGCAGCAGGGCGCTCAGCTGTTCGCTGCGCGCCAGCAACTGCTCGCCGACGTCCGAGCCTGCCGCCAGCGCGCTCAGGCCAGCGCGGTCGGCGCTCAGGCCGGCGCTCTGCAGCAGGCGGCTGCGCTCACTGCCGTGCTGCTGGAGTAGGGCGAGCAAGGGTTGCTTGTCGTTGAGCAGACTGTCCAGGCGCGGCAGGTCGCGCTCGGTCAGGGCCTGGAATTCGGCATCGATCAGCTCGAGCAGTCGCTCGCTGGTGCCGATATCGGTGGTGAACAGGTCAAGCAGGGCAGTGTCGTGCATGGCGGGCTCTTGGGGGTCGGGCGTCCAACACCCCCAGCGCAGCCCGGAGACTAGCGCTGGGATTCGAAATCAAGCAGTTTCTGGGCGACGCGCTGGCTGTCGATCTGGTAGCTGCCGTCGGCGATGGCCTGTTTGAGCTGGGCGACGCGCTCCTTGTCGACGACCGGCTGGTCGCGCAGCTTGTCGCCGATCTGCTGCAATTGCTGGGCCTCGCGGCTCAACTGCACCGACTCGCCGCTCTTGGCGATGTTCTGCTCGTCGCCGGCGGCAGGGGCACGGGTCGGCTCGGCCGGCTCGTTGCGATTACCTGCCTGAGTCGCGCCGGTACGCCCCGCATTGGCGGGCGTATTGGCATTGTTCAGCCGGTTGAAGTCGATGACCATGATGCAGAACCTCGGACGATTGTTGGACGCTTGCCAAGCTTCTCGGCGGCGGCCGGTAAAACTTTAGGGTTAATTTCTCTGCGTCGTTGGACAGTGTAGAAAATCGCCTGTTCGTTGCGCCACAAGAAACATGCCTACATGGCCACTTGCACTTGGCCGGGACCGACGACGCGGGCGCGAACCACCCGTTGCGAGCGCAGGTTGCGCACATTGATCTGCTGGCCAGGGGCGCCGTCGCTGAGCGCCTCGCCGGGCATGCGCACGTTGACCGTGCCGCTGCTCGCGCTGATCACCACCTGGTCGCCGCGGCGGATTGCCTCGGCGACCTGCAGGTGGTTGGGCGCCAGGACCTGAGCGCTGGGTAGCGGGCGCGTCAATTTCTTGCCGATCGCCTGCGCCGGATCGGTGAGGTAGCCCTGGCGGAGCTGGGCGACGTCGCGCTCGACCATGCCCAGGTCGGCGCTACCGACCAGGCTCATGCGCTTGAGCGGACGGCTCAGCACTACCACCTCGCGGAACAGGCGCACTTCGGCCGGCACGAACACCGTCCAGGGTGCGCTGCCGTCGCAGCGTACCCGCGTGGTGACGCGCCCCAGCGGCTGCGCCGGGCTCTCCAGGCTGACGCTCAGAGGCGAATCGCACAGCGGCATGCGCAGCCGCGGGTCGAGGCGATTGACCTGGACCTCGTGGCGACCCTGGATTTCGCTACGCTGTAGATAGTCGCTCACCGCCTGCTCAAGAAAGGCTTCGGTGGCGCCGATAAGCTCGTCGGGGCTGGTGACGGCCGCCGTGGCGGCGCCGCTGTAGCCGGCTGCCGGCAAAGCGAGTAAAACGAGCAGGGCGCCCAGGCGCTTTGCCGATTGCTGACGGAATGATGACGTTCTTGGCTTCATGGCCAATGCAAAGCAAGCCCCGTGCCGCCTGCTAGGCTGCACGGGCAGGCGTTACTAGACGAGGAGGGGACCGGGCATGGCCGGGTTGATGGATACGGTTAACCAGCGTACTCAGCTGGTGGGGCAGAACCGTTTGGAGCTGTTGTTGTTCCGCCTGGAAGGCCCGCAGCTGTACGGTATCAATGTGTTCAAGGTGAAGGAGGTGCTGCAGTGCCCCAATCTCACCATCATGCCCAAGTCCAGTCCGGTGGTGCGCGGCGTGGCCAATATCCGCGGCGGCACCATTCCTATTCTCGATCTGTCCATCGCCACCGGGCGTGCGCCGCTGGAGGATCTCAAGACCAGCTTCGTGATCATCACCGAGTACAACACCAAGGTGCAGGGCTTTCTGGTGCGCTCGGTGGAGCGCATCGTCAATATGAACTGGGAGGAGATCCATCCGCCACCCAAGGGCGCCGGGCGTGACCACTACCTGACGGCGGTGACCCGCCTGGATAAGCAGTTGGTGGAAATCATCGACGTGGAGAAGGTGCTCGCCGAGGTCGCGCCGACCTCCGAGGCGATCTCCGCCGGGGTGATCGACGAGCAGGTGCAGAGCCGTGCGGCGACCAAGCACGTGCTGATCGTCGACGACTCCTCGGTGGCCCGCAAGCAGGTGTCGCGCTGTCTGCAGACCGTGGGCGTGGAGGTCACCGCGCTGAATGACGGTCGCGAGGCGCTCAACTACCTCAAGGCGATGGCCGACGAGGGACGTCGTCCCGACGAGGAACTGCTGATGCTGATCTCCGACATCGAGATGCCGGAGATGGATGGCTATACCCTGACCACGGAGATTCGCAGCGATGCACGCATGCAGAAGCTGCACATACTCCTGCATACTTCGCTGTCCGGGGTGTTCAACCAGGCGATGGTTAAGAAAGTGGGGGCCGACGACTTCCTCGCCAAATTCAAGCCGGACGATCTGGCCTCGAGGGTGGCCGAGCGGATACGTGTGGCGGATGGGGGCTGAGGGGGCGACCTTTTGGCGAACGTGATGGCGGGTGAGGCGGCGCGAGTGTCTTCAGGTAATTTGGATTTCGAGCAGTTCCGGGCGTTCTTGGAAAAGGCCTGCGGCATTCTGCTGGGTAGCAACAAGCAGTACCTGGTTTCCAGTCGCTTGAACAAGCTGATGGAACAGAACGGCATCAAGAGCCTGGGAGAGCTGGTGCAGCGCATGCAGAGCCAGCCGCGCAGCGGTCTGCGCGAGCAGGTGGTGGATGCCATGACCACCAACGAGACCCTGTGGTTTCGCGATACCTATCCCTTCGAGGTGCTGAAGAACCGGGTGCTGCCGGAACTGATCAAGGCCTACCCGGCGCAGCGCCTGCGGATCTGGTCGGCGGCCTGTTCCTCCGGGCAGGAGCCCTATTCGCTGTCGATGTCGATCGACGAGTTCGAGCGGACCAATATCGGCCAGCTCAAGGGCGGCGTGCAGATCGTCGCCACCGACCTGTCGCCGTCGATGCTGGCCAACTGCAAGTCCGGCGAGTACGACAGCCTGGCCATGGGCCGCGGCCTGTCGCAGGAGCGTCTGCAGCGTTATTTCGACCCCAAGGGGCCGGGGCGCTGGCAGATCAAGGCACCGATCAAGAACCGCGTCGAGTTTCGTCCGCTGAACCTGCTGGACAGCTACGCGGCGCTGGGCAAGTTCGACATCGTGTTCTGCCGCAACGTGCTGATCTACTTCTCCGCCGAGGTGAAGAAGGACATCCTCAGCCGCATCCATGCCAGCCTCAAGCCGGGCGGCTACCTGTTCCTCGGCGCGTCCGAGGCGCTCAATGGCCTGCCCGAGAAGTACCAGATGGTGCAATGCAGCCCGGGGATCATCTACAAGGCGAAATAGCGGCGTGTGCCGTCAGCAGCGACAAACGGGAGGCCTTCGGGCCTCCCGTTTTCGTTTGGCGTTGCGCCGCGTAGGGGGCGCCGTGCGCACCAGCCTGGCAGACGAGCAGTTTTAGGCCAGGGGCTTTAGCCGCGACCTGATTAGGCCAGGTGCGCACGGCGCACCCTACGGCCACCAGCGGCAAGGTCGCGTTGCCGCTTGCGGGGAAAAGCGGAAAACGCTTGCCGCTTGCCGCCTCTCGTGCGCCTTGTTTATTTATAAATTATTGAAAATAAAGGAAAAAATATATTGGCACAGCCTTTGCTGAGTGTCTGGCAGGCAAAGACCAGACTGCCCCCGCGGCAAAGGTTGCAGAACATGAGCATCAGCTTCGCAAGCGCACTCGGTATCCACGAACAGGCACTCGGCTTTCGCGCCCAGCGCGCCGAGGTGCTGGCCAACAATATCGCCAACGCCGATACGCCGAACTACAAGGCGCGCGACCTCGACTTCGCCAGCGTGCTGGCCGAGCAGTCGGCCAAGCAGCAGCGCGGCAACGTCGCCCTGGCACGCACCGATGGCCGGCATATCGCCGCCGAGGGCATCGCCAGCGGACAGGCCGAGCTGGCCTACCGCAATCCGCTGCACGCCTCGC
The DNA here is from genome assembly GCF_052682975.1 of Pseudomonas sp. SP16.1. Classification (NCBI taxonomy): domain Bacteria; kingdom Pseudomonadati; phylum Pseudomonadota; class Gammaproteobacteria; order Pseudomonadales; family Pseudomonadaceae; genus Pseudomonas; species Pseudomonas sp. SP16.1. The sequence goes on along the minus strand of NZ_JBQYFZ010000001.1, from coordinate 2,767,628 downwards.
TGGATCAGAACAGCGTCGATCTGCAGATCGAGCAGTCGAACTACGCCGAGAACTCGGTGCATTTCCAGGCCAGCTTCACCTTCCTCAACAGCAAGTTCAAAGGGCTGACCAACGCCCTGCGCGGCGAATAAGGAGCGCGACCATGTCCCTTGCCAGTGTCTTCAATATCGCCGGAACCGGCATGAGCGCGCAGAGCACGCGCCTGAACACCATCTCCAGCAACATCGCCAACGCCGAGACGGTGTCCTCGAGCATCGAGCAGACCTACCGCGCCCGTCACCCGGTGTTCGCCACCGTGTTCCAGCAGGCCCAGGGCGGCGACCGCGGCTCGTTGTTCGCCGAGCAGGACGAGGCCGGCCGCGGCGTGCAGGTGCTCGGCGTGGTCGAGGACCAGAGCAGCCTGATGCCGCGCTACGAGCCGGACCATCCGGCGGCCGATGCCGGCGGCTACGTGTACTACCCCAACGTCAACGTGGTCGAGGAGATGGCCGACATGATCTCCGCCAGCCGCGCCTTCCAGACCAACGTGGAAATGATGAACACCGCCAAGCAGATGCTGCAGCGCGTGCTGACCCTGGGTCAGTAAGGCATTCAAAGGGAGCCAGGCATGACTACGGTAAGCGGCACCAGCTCGGTACTGGATCAGTACCAGATCAAGCAGGACAACACGCAGAACAAGGATCTCGGCAAGAACGAGTTCCTCAACCTGCTGGTGGCCCAGCTGAACAACCAGAATCCGCTGGAGCCCCAGGGCAATGGCGAGTTCATTGCCCAGCTGGCGCAGTTCAGCAGCCTGGAGGGCATCGAGAAGCTCAACACCAGCATGGAATCGATGCTGTCGTCCTATCAGTCGTCGCAGGCGCTGCAGGCGTCGTCCCTGGTGGGGCGCAAGGTGATAGTGCCGACCGAGAAGGCGGTGGTCGATACCGGCGAGAGCTTCAAGGCCAGCCTGGTATTGCCGGTCACCAGCAGCAACGTCTACGTCAACGTCTACGACAACGCGGGCGCGGTGGTCAGGCGCATCAACCTGGGCGAGCAGGCCGCCGGCAACGTCAGCTTCATCTGGGACGGCAAGGACGCCAGCGGCAACCTGATGCCGCCGGGTACCTACAAGTTCGAGGCGCAAGCCACCTATGACAACGAGACCAAGGGTCTCTACACCCTGCTGCCGGCCAACGTCGACAGCGTCACCTTGGGTGGTAGCGAACTCATGCTCAATCTCGCCGGTCTCGGCAGCGTCGCGCTTTCGCAAGTACAAGTGATCGGCCAATAACTATTGCCGCCGGCAGTTCCGGCAAAGGAGTCCTCCATGGCGTTCAATATTGGTCTCAGTGGTCTGCGCGCCGCGACCAGCGACCTCAATGTCACCGGCAACAACATTGCCAACGCCGGCACCGCCGGCTTCAAGATGTCGCGCGCCGAGTTCGCCGACGTCTATGCCGCCTCGGTGCTGGGTTCCGGGTCCAACCCGCAGGGCAGCGGCGTGCTGCTCGGCAACGTGTCGCAGCTGTTCAACCAGGGCAACATCAACTACACGCAGAACGCCCTGGACCTGGCGATCAATGGCAACGGCTTCTTCCAGGTCAGCAACAACGGTGCCTTGAGCTATACCCGTGCCGGCTACTTCGGCACCGACCGCGAAGGTTTTTTGGTCGACAACTTCGGCTACAACCTGCAGGGCTACACGGTGGATGGCAGCGGCAATCTGCAGACCGGCGTGGTCGGTGACCTGCAGATCCAGACCGCCAGTCAGGAGCCGCAGGCGACTTCGAGCATGGCCCAGGTGTTCAACCTCAACTCGACCAACAGCGCGCCGGTCACCACGCCGTTCGATGCGACCGACCCGACCACCTACAACTCCTCGACCTCGACCAACATCTACGACTCGCAGGGCAATTCCCACGTGCTGACGCAGTACTTCGTCAAGACGGGCTCCAACAGCTGGGATATGCAGGTGCTGATCGACGGGCGCAGTCCGGGCGATGCGGCGCAGGAGCCGCCGGTTCCGGCGGTGATTCCGCTGGAGTTCAGTGCCGCGGGTCAGCTCGATACGGACGCGCTGGATGCCGCCACCTTGCCGGCGGGCTTCAGCTCGGACAATGGCGTCATCAGCTACGCCGGCTGGGATCCGGCGGGGCTGGACACCTCGGGGGCCACTCCGGTCTGGGGGCCTAACGGCGCCGCTACTCCCAGTCCGTTCACGGTGGACCTGCGCGGCTCTACCCAGTTCGCCAGCTCCTTCGCCGTCAACAGCGTCAGTCAGGACGGCTACACCACCGGCCAGCTGGCCGGCCTGGAGATCGACGACACCGGGATGATCTTCGCGCGCTACACCAACGGTCAGTCCAAGGTGCAGGGACAGATCATCCTGGCGAGTTTCGCCAACGTGCAGGGTCTGACTCCGGTGGGCAAGACCCAGTGGGTGCAGTCCTTCGAGTCCGGCGAGCCGGTGCGCAACCCGCCGCGTTCCGGCACCCTGGGGGCGATCCAGTCCGGCGCGCTGGAGGACTCCAACGTCGAGCTTTCCGATCAGCTGGTCAACCTGATCGTCGCCCAGCGCAACTACCAGGCCAACGCCAAGACCATCGAGACCGAGAGCGCCGTCACCCAGACCATCATCAACCTGCGTTGATAGGTCTCGTCCGGCAAAGCGGCAAGCCAGTCTTGCCGCTTTGCCGTTGTGGCGCCGGCAAGCATTCGCCGCCGCCATCTTTCCGACTGTCATGATTTCAAATTAAGTCCTTAACAATCAGCTGCTTAGGGTGTTTATTCGGATTTGGCACGGCACTTGCTGCATGGCATGCAAAGAGCCACGGGCGACAGGCCCTCTCGGAGAACCACCATGGACAAGCTGCTGTACGTCTCCATGACCGGCGCGCACAACAACACCCTGGCCCAGCGTGCGCACGCCAACAACCTGGCCAACGTCTCCACCTCGGGTTTTCGCCGCGACTTCGAACAGGCGCGTTCCATGCCGCTGTTCGGCGACGGCTATCCGGCGCGCGTGTATGCCATGAGCGAGCGCCCGGCCACCGATTTCCGCCCCGGCTCGCTGCAGGAAACCGGGCGCGACCTCGACGTGGCGGTCGGCGGCAAGGGCTGGATCGCCGTGCAGGCGGCCGATGGCAGCGAGGCCTATGTGCGCACTGCCAGCCTGAACATCGATGCCCTCGGCGTGCTGCGCACCGGCAACGGTTTGCCGGTGATGGGCAATGCCGGGCCGATCGCCGTGCCGCCGGAGCAGAAGGTGGAGATCGGCCAGGACGGCACCATCAGCATTCGCGCCCTCGGCGAGGACCCCAACGTGCTGGCCGAGGTCGACCGCATCAAGCTGGTCAATCCGGACCCCAAATCGCTGGAGAAGGGCAGTGATGGCCTGATCCGCCTCAGGGGCCAGGCCGAGGCGCCGGCCGATGCCACGGTGCAGGTGACGTCGGGCTTTCTCGAGTCGAGCAACGTCAACGCCGTCGAGGAGATGACCGCGATCCTCTCGCTGTCCCGCCAGTTCGAGTTGCAGGTGAAGATGATGCGTACCGCCGAGGACAACGCCTCGTCCATGGCGCGGGTTTTGCAAATTAGCTAGTTATCAGCACGCGGCGCCATGAATCCGGCGCCCGAGGAGATTCGATATGCTTCCGGCACTGTGGGTCAGCAAGACCGGTCTGTCCGCCCAGGACATGAACCTGACCACCATTTCCAACAACCTGGCCAACGTCTCCACCACCGGCTTCAAGCGCGACCGCGCCGAGTTCGAGGACCTGCTGTACCAGATCCGTCGTCAGCCGGGCGGCCAGTCCAGCCAGGACAGCGAGCTGCCCTCCGGGCTGCAGCTGGGTACCGGGGTGCGCGTGGTCGGCACGCAGAAGATCTTCACCGCAGGCAGCCTGCAGACCACCGAGCAGCCGCTGGACATGGCGGTCAACGGCCGCGGCTTCTTCCAGGTGCTGCTGCCCGACGGCACCGTTTCCTACACCCGCGACGGCAGCTTCCACCTCGACTCCGACGGGCAGATCGTCACCTCCAGCGGCTTCGCCCTGGAGCCGGCCATCGTCCTGCCGGCCGAGGTGCGCACCTTCACCGTCGGCGAGGACGGCACCGTGTCGGTAACCACCGCCGGCAATCCGCAGCCGCAGATCATCGGCAACATCCAGTTGGCCGACTTCGTCAACCCGGCCGGCCTCGAGGCCATCGGCAACAACCTGTTCCTGGAGACCGGCTCCAGCGGAGCGCCGCAGGTCGGCAACCCGGGCCTCAACGGCCTCGGCACCACCCTGCAGAACACCCTGGAGAACTCCAACGTCAGCGTGGTGGAGGAGCTGGTGAACATGATCACCACCCAGCGCGCCTACGAAATGAACTCCAAGGTGATTTCCACCGCCGATCAGATGCTGTCCTTCGTGACGCAGAACCTCTGATCCTTTCTTGATTTCGTTGTGAACGCCGCGAGGTAGTGGTCATGAACCGGCAAATATTCTGTTTCCCCCTGTTGGCCGGCCTGCTGCTCGGCAGCGGCTGCGTGGCGCCGACAGCCAAGCCGGACGATCCCTATTACGCCCCGGTGTTGCCGCGCACGCCGCTGCCGGCGGCGCAGAACAACGGCTCGATCTACCAGGCCGGCTTCGAGAATGGCCTGTACGACGACCGCAAGGCCTTCCGCGTCGGCGACATCATTACCATCACCCTCAACGAGCGCACCCAGGCCAGCAAGAACGCCAACAGCGATATGGAGAAGGACAGCAGCGCCAACATGAGCATGGGCGCCCTGTTCGGCGGCGGTGTATCGGCAACCAATCCGCTCACCGGTGGCCGCATGACCCTGGACACCGAGTTCTCCGGTTCGCGTGATGCCAGTGGTTCCAGCCAGGCGGGGCAGAGCAACAGCCTGTCCGGCTCGATCACCGTCACCGTCGCCGAGGTGCTGCCCAACGGCATCCTCGCCGTGCGCGGCGAGAAGTGGATGACCCTCAACACCGGCGACGAGCTGGTGCGCATCTCCGGGCTGGTTCGCGCCGACGACATCGCCACCGACAACACCGTGGCCTCGACCCGGGTGGCCGATGCGCGCATCACCTATTCCGGCACCGGCGCCTTCGCCGACGCCAGCCAGCCGGGCTGGCTGAGCCGCTTCTTCCTCAGCCCGATGTGGCCGTTCTGAGCGAGGCTGTACTGATGAAATCCTGGCTGGCCCACGTTCCTTCTTCGGCTGCGAGTCGCCTGGCGCAGTACTGCGCGCGCTTCGTCGGCACGGGCTCCGCACGCGCGGCCTTCGCCGTCGCGCCGGCTCGCCCGCGCCATCCGCTGCTGTCGGCGTTGCGTCCGGCAACCAAGGCGCAGCCGCTGCAGGGCGCCTCCTGCCGCCGGCAATTCGCCGCCGCCCACCGCGGCTATCGCCGCCGTGGCGCCAACGACTGGCTGCTGCTGGCGACCCTGCTGGCGTGCCTGCTGCTGAGCCTGCCGACCCAGGCCGAGCGACTCAAGGACCTGGCCTCGATCCAGGGCGTGCGCAGCAACCAGCTGATCGGCTACGGCCTGGTCGTGGGCCTCAACGGCAGTGGCGACCAGACCACCCAGACCCCCTTCACCGTGCAGACCTTCAACAACATGCTGGCGCAGTTCGGCATCAAGGTGCCGCCGGGTGGCAACGTGCAGCTGAAGAACGTCGCTGCGGTATCGGTGCATGCCGACCTGCCGCCGTTCGCCAAGCCCGGGCAGACCATCGACATCACCATTTCCTCCATCGGCAACGCCAAGAGCCTGCGCGGCGGCAGCCTGCTGATGACCCCGCTCAAGGGCATCGACGGCAACGTCTACGCCATCGCCCAGGGCAACCTGGTGGTCGGCGGCTTCGATGCCGAGGGCGGCGACGGCTCGCGTATCACCGTCAACGTGCCTTCGGCCGGACGCATCCCCGGCGGCGCCACGGTGGAGCGCCCGGTGCCCAGCGGCTTCGACCAGGGCAACACGCTGACCCTGAACCTCAACCGCCCGGACTTCACCACGGCGAAGAACATCGTCGACCAGATCAACGACCTGCTCGGCCCGGGCGTGGCCCAGGCCATCGACGGTGGTTCGATCCGCGTCAGCGCGCCGCTCGATCCCAACCAGCGCGTCGACTACCTGTCGATCCTGGAGAACCTCGAAGTGCAGGCCGGCCAGGCGGTGGCCAAGGTGATCATCAACTCGCGCACCGGCACCATCGTCATCGGCCAGAACGTGAGGGTGCAGCCGGCCGCGGTGACCCACGGCAGCCTGACCGTGACCATCACCGAAGACCCCATCGTCAGCCAGCCCGAGGCCTTCTCCGGCGGCCAGACTGCCGTGGTGCCGCGCTCGCGGGTCGGGGCCGAGCAGGAGGCCAAGCCGATGTTCAAGTTCGCCCCCGGCACCAGCCTCGACGAGATCGTGCGTGCGGTTAACCAGGTGGGCGCCGCGCCTTCCGACCTGATGGCCATCCTCGAGGCGCTCAAGCAAGCCGGCGCTCTCCAGGCCGACCTGATCGTGATCTGAGAGAGGTACGGACCATGGACTCGCGACTTAGCGCCGGTTTGCTCGGCAACGGCAAGAGCCCCATCGACAGCGGCGCCTTCACCGACCTGAACCGCCTGAACCAGTTCAAGGTGGGCGGCGACAGCGAGCAGAACATCCGCAAGGTCGCCGAGGAATTCGAGTCGCTGTTCATGAACGAGATGCTCAAGGCCATGCGCTCGGCCAACGCCGCGTTCGGCGAGGGCAATTTCATGAACAGCAACGAGAGCAAGACCTACCAGGACATGCACGACCAGCAGCTGTCGGTGACCCTGGCCAAGGAAGGGCGCGGCATCGGCCTGGCCGACGTGCTGGTGCGGCAGATGTCCAAGCTCAAGCAGCCCTTCAGTCGACCCAATCCCTTCGCCCAGATCGAACAGCCGGTGAGCGGGACGCGCGCGGCCGAGGCCGAAAAGCTGGCCGACAGCGAAGGTTTCCGTGACGAGGTCGCGCTGCTCAACCGCCGCCGCCTGGCGGTGCCGGGCAAGCTGGCCGACCGCCTGCTGGCCGGCATCGTGCCGCCTGCCGGTGAAGGCGAGGGCAAGGCCCTGGCCGGTGGCGACTGGATTCCGGCGCAGGCCTTCGCCGCCCCCAAGGCCGATGGTCTGAGCCTGGCCGGCAGCGACGCCATCAGCGGCCGGCGCATCGCCCAGCCGCCGCTGGCGCCGGGCAAGGCCGCGTTCGCCTCGCCGCAGGAGTTCGTCGCCACCATGCTGCCGATGGCCGAGGCGGCGGCAGAGAAGATCGGCGTCGACCCGCGCTACCTGGTAGCCCAGGCCGCGCTGGAAACCGGCTGGGGCAAGTCGATCATCCGCACCCGCGACGGCGAAAGCAGCCACAACCTGTTCGGCATCAAGAGCCACAACAGCTGGGACGGCGAGTCGGCGCGCGTGCTGACCACCGAGTACAAGGGCGGCAAGGCGGTCAGGGAGGCGGCCAACTTCCGCGCCTACGACTCCTATGCGCAGAGCTTCGACGACTACGTCAGCTTCCTGCAGAGCAATGGCCGCTACCAGAAGGCGCTGGGCGCCACCGAGAATCCGGAGCGTTTCGTCAAGGAACTGCAGCAGGCCGGTTACGCCACCGATCCCAACTACGCGCGCAAGATCGCCCAGATCGCCCGCAAGATGCAGACCTATCAGGCGGTGGCCGCTGCCGATAGCGCCACCACCAGGACCTGAGGCTGAAGCATGGCTGACCTACTCAATATTGGCCTGTCCGGGCTCTCGGCGAGCAAGACCCAGCTCAGCGTCACCGGTCATAACATCACCAACGTCAACACGTCCGGCTATACCCGCCAGGATGCCGTGCAGGCCACGCGCACCCCGCAATTCGTTGGCGTCGGCTATATAGGTTCGGGCACCACGCTGACCGACATCCGTCGCAGCTACAGCGAGTTCCTCACCAGCCAGCAGCGCTCCAGCACCGCCCTGGCCAGCGACGTGGCGGCCTACAAGAGCCAGATCGATCAGCTCGACGCGCTGCTGGCCGGCTCCACCACAGGTATCACCCCTTCGCTGCAGTCGTTCTTCGCCGCGTTGCAGACTGCGGCCGAAGACCCGGCCAATGTCCCGGCGCGGCAACTGGTGCTGTCCGAGGCCGAGGGCCTGGCGCGGCGCTTCAATACCGTCTACGAGCGATTGAACGAGCAGAACAACTTTCTCAATAAGCAGATGGTGGCGGTCAGCGACCAGGTCAACCGCCTGGCCACCAGTGTCGCCAGCCTGAACAATGCCATCGCCACTGCCGCGGCCAACGGCCAGCAGCCCAACGACTTGCTCGATGCCCGCGACGAGGCGGTGCGTCAACTGTCCACCTATATCGGCGTCACTGTGGTGCCGCAGGACGACAGCAGCTACAACCTCTTCATCGGAAGCGGCCAGCCATTGGTGGTCGGTGCCACCGCCAATAAGCTGGAGGTCGGGCCGGGACAGGGCGACCCTACGCGTTTCGAGGTGCAGTTCGTCAGCGGCAACTCGCGTCAGACCATCACCACCCAGCTCAGCGGCGGCGAACTGGGTGGCCTGATCCGCTATCGCCAGGAAGTGCTGGATTCCACCTTCAATTCTCTCGGCCGTCTGGCGTTGGCGGTCAGCGATCAGGTCAACAGCCAGCTGGGGCAGGGCCTCGACCTCAAGGGGGATGTGGGCACTGCGCTGTTCGGCGATTACAACGACCCGGCGTTGGCGGCGCTGCGCGTACGTGCCTTCAGCAGCAACAGCGGCAATGCCCAGCCGCTGCTCAGTATCAGCGACACCAGCCTGCTGACTGCCAGCGATTACCGTCTGGAGTTCGACGGCACCAACTATACGGCGCGCCGGCTTAGCGACAATGCGACCATCGATGTGCAGGAAGACCCGCCAGGTAGCGGCGTGTTGACGTTCAGTCATACCGATAGCCTGGGTACTACGCGCGACCAGGGCTTCACCCTCGAGGTGGGGACGCCGGCGCCAGCGGCGGGCGATCTCTTCCTGCTGCAGCCGACTCGTCGCGGCGCCAGCGATATCACCGCGGTGCTCGATCAGCCGGACCAGCTGGCTTTTGCCGCTCCGGTGCGCGCCGAAGCCAACCTGCAGAACCGTGGTACTGGCGCCATCAGCCAGCCCGATCTGCAGTCCGTGCTGAACCTCGCCAGCCTCACCGGTGCCTTGCCGGTGACCCTGACCTACGACGAGGCCGCCGGCGACTTCACGGCTCCGGCCGGCGCTACGCTGACCCGCATCAACGCCGACGGTACGGCCGCTACCCCGGCCACCTTCCAGCCCGGACAGACCAACAGCTACGAATTGCAGCTGGCGGACGGCAGCACCCTGCGCCTGACCCTCAGCGGCCGCCCGCAGGAAGGCGATACCTTCTCCGTCGCCTTCAATGCCAATGGTGTCTCCGACAACCGCAACGCGCTGAAGCTGGCCGACTTGCAATCCAAGGCGACCGTCGGCGTCGACTCCGCTGCGCCAGGGAGTACCGGGGTGAGTTTCTCCGATGGCTACGGCGATCTGGTCGAGCGGGTCGGCACCCTGACCGCCCAGGCACGCCTGGACGGCGAGGCGACCACGGCGATTCTCAAGCAGGCCACCGACAACCGCGATGCGCTGTCGGGGGTCAACCTGGACGAAGAGGCGGCCAACCTGATCAAGTTCGAGCAGTACTACAACGCCTCGGCGCAGATCATTCAAGTTGCCCGCAGTTTGTTCGATACCTTGATCAATACCTTCAGATAGATACGCGCGATTTTATCCGTGCGCAGAACAATCCCCCCTCCCTCCGGGAGAGGGCTAGGGTGAGGACCGGCCAGACACGGGCCCTACCCGCATTGCCACAAGAGGCCAGAGCATGCGCATCTCCACCATCCAGGCGTTCAACAACGGGGTTTCCGGCCTGCAGCGCAACTACGCCAACGCCATCCGCACCCAGGAACAGATCAGCACCGGCAACCGCATCCTCACCCCGGCGGACGACCCGGTGGCCTCGGTGCGCCTGCTGCAACTCGAGCAGCAGCAGTCGGTGCTGAGCCAGTACCAGGCCAACCTGACAGCGGCGAAGAACAGCCTGACTCAGGAGGAGGTGACCCTGGGTTCGGTCAACACCGTGTTGCAGCGGGTACGCGAGCTGGCGGTGCAGGCCGGCAATGGCGCGCTCAGCCAGACCGACCGCCAGTCCATAGCCGCCGAGCTGGGGCAGCGCGAGGAGGAACTGCTGGCGCTGATGAACACCCGCAACGCCCGCGGCGAATACCTGTTCGCCGGCTTCCAGGGCAAGACCCAACCCTATCTGCGCACGGCCGACGGCAGCTATCTGTACCAGGGCGACGACGGCCAGCGCAAACTGCAGATCGCCAGCTCCTTGGAGCTGCCGATCAGCGACAGCGGCCGGGCGATCTTCGACAGCGGCCGCAATGCCGCGCGCCTGAGCATCGGTGGCAATCCGGCGGCGCCGGCTGCGCCCGTCGTCAGCGGCGCGCTGGTCGATGATGAGGTGGCCTTCGCCAGCTTCCCTGCCGGCGGCATTCGCCTCGACTTCAACGACCCGGCCGACCCGCTGGCCTATACCCTGACCCCGGTGGACGAGAACGGGGTGGATGGCACGCCGGTCAGCCGACGTCTGGTGGAGGGGCAGGACAGCCTGGTGCAGTACGGCGGCGTGGCCTTCCATGTCAACGGCGTACCGCCCGCCGGCACGAGCTACACCGTGCAGCCGCCGGACAGCGACCCCGCCACTGCACCTGCCAACAAGGTCGGCATCCTCAATACGATTGCGACTCTGCGCCAGGCGCTGGAAGACGCGGCCGATAGCGGGGAGGGCAATCGCCAGGTGCGCGATGCGGTGGCGCTGGGCCTCACCAATCTGGACAACAATATGGTGGCCCTGGATCAGGTGCGCGGGCAGATCGGCGCGCGGCTCAATGTGGTGGAAACCTCGCTGACCGACAATGAGGACGTCACCCTGGTCAACAAGTCGGTGCAGGCCGAACTGCGCGAACTGGACTACGCCGAGGCGCTGTCGCGCCTGGCCTTCCAGTCGGTGATCCTCGAGGCGGCGCAGCAGAGCTACGTGAAGATCGCCGGGCTCAACCTGTTCAATCAGCTGCGCTGACGGGTTTGCGGCGCTGGGTGTAGGAGCGGATTTATCCGCGAAGCTGTTCCCGGCCCACTTCGCGGGGCGTGATTCCAGGCTACGAATGTCGACTGTAGGAGCCCCGCTCCGGGGCGAAGCTTTTGTTATTTGCGCCGTCTGCCCGAGTGGATTCGCCGCGGGGCGCGGCTCCTACAGCATGGGCAAACCGCTTGATTGAGTGGTATCAGCCCGGGGCTACCGTTTTTCGCAGCAGCCAATCGCCATCCAGCCCGACAACCCTTTGGCGAACCCTCTGCATCGATCCGGACATCCCCATAACCAGCTGTTTTAAAACACAAAAAAAAAATCCACAAAAAACTCGAAAAAAGCCTAAAGCCATCACCGGGGGCGCCGATACAAATCACGAATGCGAAGTAACTGGGTGCCTGAGCAAGGCGACCGCCCAAGCGCTCGCAGCACCCGGCTCATCTGAGTACCAGCCCATTGGAGGCAACACCATGGCCCTTACCGTCAATACCAACATTGCGTCCCTGAACACTCAGCGCAACCTGAACTCCTCGTCCAAGGCGCTGGATACTTCCCTGCAGCGTCTGTCCACCGGTTCGCGCATCAATTCCGCCAAGGACGACGCCGCCGGCCTGCAGATCTCCAACCGTCTGACTAGCCAGATCAATGGCTTGAACGTTGCGGTGCGCAACGCCAACGACGGTATCTCCCTGGCGCAGACCGCCGAAGGCGCCCTGCAGCAGTCGACCAATATCCTGCAGCGTATGCGTGACCTGTCCCTGCAGTCGGCCAACGGCAGTAACTCTACGACCGAACGCCAGGCTTTGAATCAGGAAGTGGCGCAACTTAAGGAAGAGCTGAATCGTATTGCCGATACCACCACTTTTGGTGGTCAGAAGCTTATGAATGGTGAGTTCGGCACTAAATTGTTCCAGGTCGGTTCCAATGCCAACGAGACCATCGGTGTTGCCATCAACTCTGCCCGTGCTTCGGATGTTGGTGCCAATCGTGTGAATCTGGCAGGTTCCGGTGTGGGGCAGATAATTGCTCCTGTTGCAGATTTGACTGCTGGGCCATCTGTATCGGGGCTTGGTGCTGCTAGTGCTACTTTGACCGTCACGGGCTCTGCGGGCTCTGAGACGACTGCCGAGATTGCGGCTGATTCGTCGGCGGCAGATGTGGCCTCTGCGGTCAACGGCATCACCGGTAGTACTGGGGTGACTGCTGATGCGCGGACCGTGGTCAAGCTCTCCGCACTCAGCGATGCCGGCTCCGTAAGTTTCAGCTTGACCGGCAAGGATGGAACTGCAACCACCGTTAGCGCTGTCGTTGCCAACAAGGATGACCTGCGCGACCTCGCAACCTCCATCAATACGCAAAGCTCTACCACCGGCATCAGCGCCGCCATCTCCGAGGATAGGAAGAGCATCACCCTGACCAACGAGAACGGCGATAATATCGAGATTGCGAACTTCGCCGTTGACACTGATGGGGACGGCACTGCTGATGCAGCGACTGTCGCTGTCGAGAATATGGATTACGAAGGAAAATCCTTTGCCACTCCGGAAACTGCGACGCTTACCAGTGCTGGCACTGATAGCACCATCATTACCGGTAACGTCCGCATGGATAGCAGCTCGTCTTTTCAGGTGAGTGGCGCCAACGCTGCCACGATCCTGGCCGGAACAACCGACAGCCTGTCTTCACTGGCCAAGGTTTCCGACGTTGATATCAGCACGGCCGATGGTGCTCAAAGCGCTATTGCGGTGATCGACGCGGCCATCGCCGGTATCGACAGGAATCGTGCGGCTCTCGGTGCCGTGCAGAATCGCTTTGAGAACACCATCTCCAACCTGCAGAACATCTCGGAAAACGTATCGGCTGCCCGCGGCCGTATCCAGGACACCGACTTCGCCGCCGAAACCGCCAACCTGAGCAAAAACCAGGTGCTGCAACAGGCCGGTACCGCGATCCTGGCCCAGGCCAACCAGCTGCCGCAGGCGGTCCTCAGCCTGCTGCGTTAAGCTTGAGGCTGGTTGCTGTGAACCACGGGGAGTAGCGCTTGCGCTACTCCCCGCTTTGCCATTTGAGGTGAAGTTATGGAAATCAATCTGCTTGGCGGTATTCCCAAGCCGGCATCTGTCGGTGCGTCGCGCAGCGACGCGGGCGCGTCTGTCTCGGCGCAAAAAGCGCCGGAGGATCGTCAACCTGCATTGCAATCGCAAGAGATCGGGCGTCAGCCGGTGGAGGAGGCGGTATCCAGCATCCGCGAATTTGCCCAGAGCATTCAGCGCAACCTGAATTTCAGCCTGGACGACTCGACCGGGCGGGTGGTGGTCAAGGTGACCGACGGCGTATCGGGCGAGGTCATTCGTCAGATTCCCTCTGAAGAAGCGCTGCGTCTGGCCGAAACCCTGGATGAGGTACGTAGCCTGCTGTTCAACGCCCAGGCCTGAGCGCATGGCTGGTACGTTTATTGCTGATTCTGCGCGTTGGCGTGGTGTTCGCGTCAACCCATTGGCGAGGTGGAACTTATGGCTGGCATAACGGGAATTGGCTCCGGCATCGATATCAATAGCATCGTCGGTGCCATGGTCAACGCCGAACGGGCGCCCAAGGAGGCGCAACTGGCGCGTCTGGAGAAGGCCTCTACCACCAAGTTCTCCGCCCTGGGCCAGCTCAAGAGCGCCTTGAGCGAACTGCAGACGGCGCTCAAGGAGCTCAATAACTCGTCGTTGTTCGAGAAGCGCACGGCTACTTCGTCCAATACCGCCGCGTTGACGGCCAGTGCCGGCAGTGCGGCTTTGGCCGGTAGTTATCAGGTCGAGGTCGGGCGCCTGGCGAGTGCCAGCAAGGTGGCGACCCAGGCTCTAGCCTCGGGCTTCAGCGCCGCAGGGGCGGGCACCCTGACGGTCAAGCTGGGCGCTGGCGACGAAGCCGGCGTCGAGGTGGCTATCGAGTCGGGCGATGACCTGGCCGCGATCCGTGACAAGCTCAACGCAGCGCTGAAGGACAAAGGGGTCACCGCCAATATCGTCAACGACCCGGCCGGAGGCACCTCGCGTCTGGTGCTAAATGCCAAGGAAACCGGCGCTGGCAAGGACATCTATATCGAGACGCCTGATGCTGCGCTCGCCGATCTGGCCATCGGCAGCATCGACTACAGCGACCCGGGCAATCCCGTGGGTACGCTCGCCGCGGTTAGTGGCTCTGCCGCGGGCTACCTCGAACTGGCCCTGAACGCCGAGTTCAAGATCGACGGCCTGAGCCTGAGCAGTGCCAGCAATACCATCAGCAACGCGATCCCCGACGTGACGCTGAATCTGGTCGGCAAGACTGAAGCGGACAAGCCGCTGACCGTGACCGTCGGGCAGGACAATGCCGGGGTCAAAAGCAGCATCAAGAAGTTCGTCGATACCTACAACAAATTGGTCTCGACCACCAGCCAGTTGACCAATGTCACCCAGGTCGGCGAGGGCAAGGCGCCGGTCGTCGGCGGCCTGGTGGGCGATGCCACAGTGCGTACCCTGCTCGGCAGCGTGCGCAACGAGCTGGTCAATCCCGGCGGTGAATCGGGGGATGCCGTGCGCATCCTGGCCGACCTGGGCATCACCACGCAGAAAGACGGCACGCTGAAGATCGACGATGGCAAACTCGATACCGCACTCAAGGATAACTACGACGCAGTGGGTGCCTTTTTCACCGGAGACAGCGGCTTGATGAAGCGCCTCGAGCAGCGTATCGAGGGCTACACGCAAGTCGGCGGCATTCTCGATGAGCGTATGAAGGGACTGCAAACCACCATCAGCGGTATCGACAAGCAGAGAGAAACCCTCAATCGCCGTATCGAACAGCTGCAGACTCGCCTATTCGCCCAGTTCAACGCCATGGACTCGCTGGTAGGGCAGTTGAGTCAGACTGGCGATCGCCTAGCGCAGGCGCTGGGCAGCCTGCCCGGCGTGGTGAAGAAGGACAGTTGAGCAATGAGTAACCCGATCGACACCTACAAGACGGTCAATACCGCTCAGGACGTCAGTCCCTACCGTATCGTCCAGCTATTGCTGCAAGGCGCCCTGGAGCGACTGTCCCTGGCGCGCCATGCGCAGCTCGAGGGCAATCCGGAGGTGCGCGGCCTGGCCGTCGGCAGCACCCTGTCCATCATCGGCGCATTGCAGGCCGGGCTGGACAAGGAGCTGGGCGGCGAGATCGCCGAGAACCTCGACGCGCTGTATGACTATATGACCCGGCGTCTGGCCGGCGTGGCGCTGGACGACACGCCGCGCAGCCTTGACGAGGTGCAGGCCCTGCTGAGCCAGATCAAGGAGGCCTGGGACGCCATCGGCCCCGAGGTTGAGTCCAGATCGGCGAGCTAAATTCGCCTAAAGCTTTGCCGGCCAGGGCCGATACTCCAGGTATCAGCCAAACAGCAGAGCGAGAGCGACGATGAATGCAATGGCGGCCCTCAAGCAGTACCAGACCGTCAACACCCAGGCTCAGGCCCTCGAAGCCAGTCCCCATCGCTTGATCCAGATGCTGATGGAAGGCGGTCTGACCCGTATCGCCCAGGCGCGTGGCGCCATGGAGCGCGGTCAGACGGAGCTGAAAGGCGAACTGATCGGCAAGAGCATCGCCATCGTCGGTGGCTTGCGCGAGGCGCTGGATCATCGTCAGGGTGGCGAGTTGGCAGCTAATCTGGATAGTCTTTACGAATACATGACGGGGCGACTGCTGCAGGCCAATCGCAGCAACGAGCCGGCGCTGCTCGAAGAAGTGGCCGCGCTGCTGCGCGAGGTCAAATCCGGTTGGGATGCCATCGCCCAGTAATGGCGAGGCGTCAGAGGAGAGGTTTATGAACGCTACCGTCCAGCATTTGCAGGAAACCGGCATGGCCTTGCGCGACGCCTTGGACAAGCAGGACTGGGCAGCCATCGGCGAGCTGGACCTGCAGTGCCGCATGGCGGTCGAGGCGGCGATGGTGGAGGGCGGCGACGAAGAGCAGTTGCGCAGCAGCATGGAAAACCTGTTGGCGCTCTATCGACAGCTGGTCGCCGTTTGCCAGGCCGAGCAGCAGCGCCTGGCCGGCGAATTGTTGCAGCTCAACCAGTCCCGCCAGGGCGCCAAGGTCTATCAGCTGTTCGGTTGATTTCGCCGTATTCTTCCGAGCTTGGCCGGGCACCCGGCCAGCTCGTTCCTTTCCCTCGGGTTCGCTTCGCTTCTTTTCTCTCCTTTCTGGCTACTACCCGTTCTGGCCGTCAATTGCCTAGCTATTCTAAGGGCGGGGCAAAAAAGTTACGCCATAAAATTGACATTGTCCGGTTTATTGACTTTACTAGTGGCTAATTGCTGGCGCCTGCCGAGGTTTTGGCGGGCGATATCCTTCACCCCTTGAGCCAGACAAATACAAGATGTGGCGTGAAACCAAGATCCTGCTGATTGACGACAATGCCGCGCGCCGCCATGAGACGGCGATCGTTCTGAATTTCCTGGGAGAGGAGCATCTTGCCTGCGGGAGCCAGGATTGGCGCGATGCCGTCGCTGGTCTCGATTCCAGCCGCGACGTGCTCAGCGTGCTGTTGGGGGAGGTGCAGTCCAAGGGTGGCGCTCTCGAACTGACCAAGCAGATTGCCGCCTGGGATGAATTTCTGCCGCTGCTGACGCTCGGCGAAACGGCCGCCAGCGACTGGCCCGAGGAGTTGCGCAGGCGGGTATTGACCGGCCTGGAAACCCCGCTGAGCTACAACAAGCTGCTCGATTCCCTGCATCGTGCCCAGGTCTATCGCGAGATGTACGACCAGGCGCGTGATCGCGGTCGTCAGCGCGAACCCAACCTGTTCCGCAGCCTGGTCGGCACCAGTCGCGCCATCCAGCAAGTGCGGCAGATGATGCAACAGGTAGCCGATACCGATGCCAGCGTGCTGATCCTGGGCGAGTCCGGCACTGGCAAGGAAGTGGTGGCGCGCAACCTGCACTATCACTCCAAGCGTCGCGACGCGCCGTTCGTGCCGGTCAACTGCGGCGCCATTCCCGCCGAACTGTTGGAGAGCGAGCTGTTCGGCCACGAGAAGGGGGCCTTCACCGGCGCCATCACCAGTCGGGCAGGACGTTTCGAACTGGCCAATGGTGGCACCCTGTTCCTCGACGAGATCGGCGACATGCCGCTGCCGATGCAGGTCAAGCTGCTGCGCGTGCTGCAGGAGCGCACCTTCGAACGGGTCGGCAGCAACAAGACGCAGAGCGCCGACGTGCGCATCATCGCCGCCACCCACAAGAATCTGGAGAAGATGATCGAGGACGGCAGCTTCCGCGAGGACCTGTACTACCGCCTGAACGTCTTCCCCATCGAGATGGCGCCGCTGCGCGAGCGCATCGAGGACATTCCGCTGCTGATGAACGAGCTGATCTCGCGCATGGAACACGAGAAGCGCGGCTCGATTCGTTTCAACTCGGCAGCCATCATGTCGCTGTGCCGCCACGACTGGGCGGGCAACGTGCGCGAGCTGGCCAATCTGGTCGAGCGCATGGCGATCATGCACCCCTACGGCGTGATCGGGGTCGGCGAGTTGCCGAAGAAATTCCGTCACGTCGACGACGAGGACGAGCAGATGGCCGTCAGCCTGCGCGACGAGCTGGAGGAGCGGGCGGCGATCATGGTCGGCCTGCCGGGCCTCGATACGCCGGCCATGCTGCCGCCGGAGGGGCTGGACCTCAAGGACTACCTGGGCAATCTCGAACAGGGCCTGATTCAGCAGGCGCTGGACGATGCCGGCGGTGTGGTGGCGCGAGCTGCCGAGCGCCTGCGCATCCGCCGCACCACCCTGGTGGAGAAGATGCGCAAGTACGGCATGAGCCGCCGCGAAGAGGACGGGCAGGACGACTGACCCGCCTGGGCACGCTCCGGACAATGCCATTTACCGACAGCATGCAGCCTCTGTAGGAGCCGCGCCCCGCGGCGAAGGCGGTCGAGCTGGCAGCGCGAACTGCAAGGCTTCGCCCCGGGGCTGGGCTCCTACACCCTTAGGGTGTGTGGCCTGGCGCCGGACAAGGCTGGCGCCATGTCGGGCCAGCGGGCTTATGCAGGGTGCGTCGTGCGCACCGACGGATTCTCGGCGCCCCCCGACCAAGAAAGCAGTGGAACGAAAGCCGGAGCTTTGACACAGTCTCCGGCCTTATTTTTCAAGTCATTGAAAAATAAGGTTAAAAAAGTAGGCACGGGGATTGCTAAACCTCTCTCATCCGACCGTCTTCTGACGGTGCGTTGTGCGAGAGAAGAATATGAAAGCAAGCGTCAGCCCCGTCGAGCCAGACGAGTCGAGCCTTTCGGCGCCGCTGGAACAAGCCAGTCGCGCCGGTCTGGAGCAGGCCTTCGCCCTGTTCAATCAGATGTCCAATCAGCTCAGCGAGTCCTACAGCCTGCTCGAGGCGCGGGTCAATGAGCTCAAGGGCGAGCTGGCCCTGGTCAGTGCCCAGCGCATGCAGGAGCTGGCGGAGAAGGAACGTCTGGCCCACCGCCTGCAGAGCCTGCTGGACCTGCTGCCCGGCGGGGTGATAGTGATCGACGGCCAGGGCGTGGTACGCGAGGCCAACCCGGTGGCGCGTGCGCTGCTCGGCCAGCCCCTGGTCGGCATGCTCTGGCGCCAGGTGATCGCGCGCAACTTCGCCCCGCGCGAGGACGACGGCCACGAAATCTCCCTGAAGGACGGGCGCCGCCTGTCCATCGCCACCCGTTCGCTGCACGGCGAGCCGGGGCAGCTTGTGCTTTTGACTGACCTGACCGAGACCCGGCGCTTGCAGGATCAGTTGTCGCGTCACGAGCGCCTGTCCGCCCTCGGGCGCATGGTCGCCTCGCTGGCCCATCAGATTCGCACGCCGTTATCGGCGGCGCTGCTGTACGCCAGTCA
Organism: Pseudomonas sp. SP16.1; assembly: GCF_052682975.1. NCBI lineage: Bacteria > Pseudomonadati > Pseudomonadota > Gammaproteobacteria > Pseudomonadales > Pseudomonadaceae > Pseudomonas > Pseudomonas sp. SP16.1. The sequence continues at coordinate 2,748,624 of NZ_JBQYFZ010000001.1, read as the reverse complement.
CCTGAGCGAGCAAGTGCTGCCGGCCGAGCAGCAGCAGCGTTTCGCCGGGCGTCTCAAGGAGCGCCTGCACGAGCTGGAAAACCAGGTCCGCGACATGCTGATCTTCGCCCGCGGCGAGCTGCCGCTGCCGGACCGCCTCGGCCCGCAGGCGCTGTTCGCCGCCCTGCGTGCTGCCGCCGAGCCCCATGTGGCCGACATGACGGTGCGCTGGCAGTGCGACGTCCGCGCCGGCGAGCTGCTGTGCAACCGCGACACCCTGGTCGGCACCCTGCTCAATCTGATCGACAACGCCATCCAGGCGGCTGGACGCAATGCGCGCCTGAAGGTCCATCTATACCGCCGCGATAACCAACTGCGCATGTGCATCAGCGACAACGGCCCGGGGATGGATAGCGCCACCCTGGCGCGCCTGGGCGAACCCTTCTTTACCACCAAGACCACCGGCACCGGCCTCGGCCTGGCGGTGGTCAAGGCCGTGGCGCGCGCCCACCAGGGCCGGCTGCTGCTGCAATCGCGGGCCGGTCGCGGCACCTGCGCCATCCTTTCCCTGCCGCTGCTCGATGCGGCGCCCAGAATGAATCAGGAGTGATCCCCATGGCTGCCAAAGTCCTGCTGGTCGAAGACGACCGCGCCCTGCGCGAAGCCCTGGCCGATACCCTGTGTCTCGGCGGGCATGCCTACCGTGCGGTGGACTGCGCCGAGGCGGCGCTGCTCGCCCTCGGCGAGGAGTCATTCGGCCTGGTGGTCAGCGACGTGAATATGCCGGGTATGGACGGTCACCAGTTGCTGGCGCAGATCCGTAGCCGCTACCCGCAGTTGCCGGTGCTGCTGATGACCGCCTTCGGCGCGGTGGAGCGGGCGGTGGATGCGATCCGCCAGGGCGCCGCCGATTACCTGGTCAAGCCGTTCGAGCCGCGCACCCTGCTGGAGCTGGTGGCGCGTCATGCCCTGGGTCAGTTGAGTGCGGGCGACCGCGACGGCCCGGTGGCGCTGGAGCCGGCCAGCCTGCAGCTGCTGGAGTTGGCCGCGCGGGTGGCGCAGTGCGACTCGACGGTGATGATCACCGGCGAGTCCGGCACCGGCAAGGAAGTGCTGGCGCGCTACATCCACCAGCAGTCGCCGCGTGCCGGCGGGCCATTCATCGCCATCAACTGTGCGGCGATTCCCGACAACATGCTCGAGGCAACCCTGTTCGGCCACGAGAAGGGCGCCTTCACCGGCGCGGTGGCGGCGCAGCCGGGCAAGTTCGAGCTGGCCGACGGCGGCACCATCCTGCTCGACGAGATTTCCGAGATGCCCCTTGGCCTGCAGGCCAAGCTGCTGCGCGTGTTGCAGGAGCGCGAGGTGGAGAGGGTCGGCGCGCGCAAGCCGATCAGCCTGGATATCCGCGTGCTGGCCACCAGCAACCGTGACCTGGCTGGCGAGGTGGCGGCCGGGCGCTTCCGCGAAGACCTTTACTATCGCCTGTCGGTATTCCCCCTGGCCTGGCGACCGCTGCGCGAGCGTCCCGCCGATATCCTGCCACTGGCGGAGCGTTTGCTGGCCAAGCACGTCAAAAAAATGAATCAGTCCCCCGTGCGCCTGTCTGAGGCCGCCGCGCAGAGCCTGCTGCAGCACCAGTGGCCGGGCAACGTGCGCGAGCTGGACAATGCCATCCAGCGTGCGTTGATCCTCCAGCAGGGCGGCGTCATCCAGCCGCAGGACCTGTGCCTGCACGCACCCATAGGGCAGACGGTGCAGGCGGCTGCGCCGCGTCTGGCGGTGGTGCCGGGTGTGCCGGCGGCCCCGCCGCAGGCGGCCGAGGCGCAGGCCGCGATGGATGCCGGCGCGCTGGGCGAAGACCTGCGCCGCCGCGAGTTCCAGGTGATCATCGACACCCTGCGCGCCGAGCGCGGCCGCCGCAAGGAGGCCGCCGAACGCCTGGGCATCAGCCCGCGTACCCTGCGCTACAAGCTGGCGCAGATGCGCGATGCCGGGATGGACGTGGAGGCTTATCTCTACGCCAGCTAGTTTTGCTGTGCTGTGCTGTGCTGAGCGGGGGGGCAGGAGGTACGGCTGATAGGTCGGCCTGGGTTCCCGCCTTTGCGGGGATGACGGCGATAGAAAACTCGAGGTCATCCCCGCGAAGGCGGGGATCCAGCAGCAGCGTTCAAGTTGTCGAGACTTTTGTGGACGACTATTTTTAACGCCCGTGACTGTTGAAACATGAATTCAAAACAGGCCTCTGAGAAGCCTTTTATCCATTCAGGCATTTTCACAATCTGCAAAGGACTGCAGCATGAAACAGCCAGCCGTTTACATCATGGCCAGCCAGCGTAATGGCACGCTCTATACCGGCGTCACCGCCAATCTGCTTCAGCGAATCTGGCAGCATCGAGAAGAGGTTGTAGCAGGTTTTACCCGTCGCTACGGCGTGAAGATGCTGGTGTGGTACGAGCAGCATGAGAGCATGAGCGGCGCGATAGCCAGGGAGAAGGCGATCAAGAAATGGAGTCGAGCCTGGAAGTTGCGCCTGATCGAAGAACAAAACCCACACTGGCAGGATCTTTGGCCAGAGATCATCGGGGCTTCTTCCATTTCCGCTGGATCCCCGTCTTCGCGGGAATAACGGGTTTGGTGCCTTCGTCTACCCCTTCGTTTCGTTACCGCCTGAGCCTCTGAGGCTCGTAGCAGCCTTTTCTGGCACCCTTGTTGCTAATACCTCTGCAACGTCCCGCAAGTGTCAAAAAGCGGGCAGTGGAGGAAGCCATGAGTCAGGGTGTCGAATTCAACCGCTTGATGCTGGAAATGCGTGCCATGCAGTCCGAAGCCATGGCGCGGCAGAAGCCGGCTGCTAGCGAGCCGGTGCAGGGCGTGCCGAGTTTCTCGGAGATGCTCGGCCAGGCGGTGAACAAGGTCAACGAGACCCAGCAGGCTTCCAACCAACTGGCCAGCGCCTTCGAGATGGGCCGGAGCGGGGTGGATCTCACCGACGTGATGATCGCCTCGCAGAAGGCCAGCGTTTCCTTCCAGGCCATGACCCAGGTGCGCAACAAGCTGGTCCAGGCTTACCAAGACATCATGCAGATGCCGGTTTGAGGGTTGATTCATGGCTGAAGCAGCAGTAGCAAACGTACCGGCCAAGGCGGACGCGGCGCAGGCCAAGGGCCCGCTGCTGGGCCTGAGCTTTCTGGAGAACCTCGCCGAGATGTCGGTGCTGCGCCAGCTCGGCCTGTTGGTCGGCCTGGCGGCCAGCGTCGCCATCGGTTTCGCCGTGGTGCTCTGGTCGCAACAGCCGGACTACCGGCCGCTCTATGGCAGCCTCGATGGCATGGACGCGAGCCAGGTGGTGGAAACCCTCGGCGCCTCGGGTATCGACTACACCGTGGAGCCGACCTCCGGTGCGCTGCTGGTCAAGGCCGAGGATCTGGCCCGTGCACGCATGCGCCTGGCGGCCGCCGGCGTGGCGCCGACCGACAACAGCGTCGGTTTCGAGATTCTCGACCGCGAGCAGGGCCTGGGTACCAGCCAGTTCATGGAGGCCACCCGCTACCGTCGCGGCCTGGAAGGCGAGCTGGCGCGCACGGTGTCCAGCCTCAACAACGTCAAGGCCGCGCGCGTGCACCTGGCCATGCCCAAGGCCTCGGTGTTCGTGCGCGACGAGCGCAAGCCGTCGGCCTCGGTGCTGGTGGAACTGTATCCGGGGCGTGCCCTGGAGCCGAGCCAGGTGATGGCCATCGTCAACCTGGTCGCCACCAGCGTGCCGGAGCTGGACAAGGGCCAGGTCACGGTCGTCGACCAGAAGGGCAACCTGCTCTCCGATCAGCAGGAGCTGTCCGAGCTGACCATGGCCGGCAAGCAGTTCGACTACAGCCGGCGCGTGGAGAGCCTGCTGACCCAGCGCGTGCACAATATCCTGCAACCGGTGCTGGGCACCGGCCGCTACAAGGCCGAAGTGGCCGCCGACGTCGATTTCAGCGCGGTGGAGTCCACCTCCGAGATGTTCAACCCGGATCAGCCGGCGCTGCGCAGCGAGCAGCAGGTCAACGAGCAGCGCCACAGCAGCCTGCCGCCGCAGGGCGTGCCCGGCGCGCTGGCCAATCAGCCGCCTGCCGCCGCCGCCGCCCCCGAACAGGCGGCCGCTGCCGCCGCCCCGGCCGGCCCGGTGGCTGCCGGACAGCCGCTGGTGGATGCCAATGGCGAGCAGATCATGGACCCGATCACCGGTCAGCCGATGCTGGCGCCATACCCGGCCGACAAGCGCGAGCAGTCCACGCGCAACTTCGAACTGGATCGCTCGATCAGCTACACCAAGCAGCAGCAGGGTCGCCTGCGCCGCCTGTCGGTGGCCGTGGTGGTGGATGATCAGGTGCGTGTCGACCCGGCCACCGGCGAAACCAGCCGGGTGCCGTGGAGCGCCGACGATCTGGCCCGTTTCACCCGCCTGGTGCAGGACTCGGTGGGCTTCGACGCCAGTCGCGGCGACAGCGTCAGCGTGATCAACACTCCCTTCACCACCTCGCTGAGCGAGGAAATCCCGGATATTCCGTTCTACACCCAGCCCTGGTTCTGGGACATCGTCAAGCAGGTGCTCGGCGTGCTGTTCATCCTGCTGCTGGTGTTCGGCGTGCTGCGTCCGGTGCTGAACAACATCACCGGCGGTGGCAGGGGCAAGGAGCTGGCCCAGGGGCGTGATGTCGAACTGGGCGAGATGGCCGGCCTCGATGGCGAGCTGGCCGAGGACCGGGTCAGCCTCGGCGGACCGCAGAGCATACTGCTGCCCAGCCCCAGCGAGGGGTATGATGCGCAACTGAACGCGATCAAGAGCCTGGTGGCGGAAGACCCTGGCCGCGTCGCCCAGGTCGTGAAAGAGTGGATCAACGCCGATGAGTGAAAACCGTACCGCGAGCAAGCTGAGCAAGGTCGACAAGGCCGCCATTTTGTTGCTGTCGCTCGGCGAGACCGACGCCGCCCAAGTGCTGCGCCACCTCGGCCCCAAGGAAGTGCAGCGGGTCGGCGTGGCCATGGCCGGCATGCGCAATATCCACCGCGAGCAGGTCGAGCAGGTGATGGGCGAGTTCGTCGAGATCGTCGGCGACCAGACCAGCCTCGGCGTCGGCGCCGACGGCTACATCCGCAAGATGCTCACAGCGGCCCTCGGCGAGGACAAGGCCGGCAACCTGATCGATCGCATCCTCCTCGGCGGCAGCACCAGCGGCCTGGACAGCCTCAAGTGGATGGAGCCGCGCGCGGTGGCCGACGTGATCCGCTACGAGCACCCGCAGATCCAGGCCATCGTGGTCGCCTACCTCGACCCCGACCAGGCCGGCGAGGTGCTCAGCCACTTCGACCACAAGGTGCGCCTGGACATCATCCTGCGCGTGTCCTCGCTCAATACCGTGCAGCCGTCGGCGCTCAAGGAACTCAACCAGATACTCGAGAAGCAGTTCTCCGGCAGCGCCAACACCACCCGCGCCACCATGGGCGGGGTCAAGCGCGCAGCGGACATCATGAACTTCCTCGACAGCTCGGTGGAGGGCCAGCTGATGGATTCGATCCGCGAGGTGGACGAAGACCTGTCGACCCAGATCGAAGACCTGATGTTCGTCTTCGACAACCTCGCCGACGTCGACGACCGCGGCATCCAGGCGCTGCTGCGCGAGGTGTCGTCCGAAGTGCTGGTGCTGGCGCTCAAGGGCGCCGACGAGGCGATCAAGGACAAGGTGTTCAAGAACATGTCCAAGCGCGCCGCCGAACTGCTGCGCGACGACCTGGAGGCCAAGGGCCCGGTACGCGTCAGCGATGTCGAGGCGGCGCAGAAGGAAATCCTCACCATCGCCCGGCGCATGGCCGAAGCCGGCGAGATCGTGCTCGGCGGCAAGGGCGGCGAGGAGATGGTCTAAGTCATGGCGGCGGGCAAGGAGTCGGAAAGCGAGCTGATTCGCGCCAAGGACCTGGGCGCCTTCGACCGCTGGGCGCTGCCCAGCTTCGATGCGCCTGGCGAGGCGCCGACCGAAGTCGAACCTGCGGTGGACGTCGCGGCGGCAGATACCGAGGTCGAGGCGCAGGACGTCGGGCAGAGCGAGGAGATGGCGCTAGAGGACGTCAAGCCGCTGACCCTCGACGAGCTCGAGGCCATCCGCCAGGACGCCTACAACGAGGGCTTCGCCACCGGCGAGAAGGACGGCTTCCACGCCGGCCAGCTCAAGGCCAAGCAGGAGGCCGACGCCGCCCTGGCGCTCAAGCTGGCCACCCTGGAGCAGCTGATGGCGCATCTGTTCGAGCCCATCGCCGAGCAGGATCGGCAGCTGGAGATCGCCATGGTGCGCCTGGTCAGCCATATGGTGCGCGAGGTGATCCAGCGCGAGCTGACCACCGATTCCAGCCAGATTCGCCAGGTGCTGCGCGAGGCGCTCAAGCTGTTGCCAATGGGCGCCGACAACGTGCGCATCCAGGTCAATCCGCAGGATTTCGAGACCATTAAGGCCCTGCGCGAGCGCCACGAGGAAAGCTGGCGCATCCTCGAGGACGACAGCCTGCTGCCTGGCGGGTGCCGCATCGAGTCCGAGCACAGCCAGATCGACGCCAGCGTCGAGACCCGCCTGGCGCAGACCCTCAAGCAGCTGTTCGAACAGCAGCGAGCGCAGATCACCCAGCCGCCGGAGGCGGACATCAGCCTGGAGCTGGATGGTGACCATGCGTCTTGAACGGGTGAGTTTCGCCAAGCGCCTGGACGGCTACGTCGAGGCGGTCCACCTGCCCAGCCAACCCATACTCGAAGGCCGCCTGCTGCGCATGGTCGGCCTGACCCTGGAGGCCGAGGGCCTGCGCGCGGCCATCGGCAGCCGTTGCCTGGTGGTCAACGGCGACAGCTACCACCCGGTGCAGGTCGAGGCCGAGGTGATGGGCTTCTCCGGCAGCAAGATCTACCTGATGCCGGTCGGCAGCCTGGCCGGCATCGCCCCCGGCGCGCGCGTGGTGCCCTTGCCCGATGCCGGACGCCTGCCGATGGGCCGCTCCATGCTCGGCCGGGTACTCGACGGCGCGGGGCGCGCCCTGGACGGCAAGGGCGGGATGAAGGCCGAGGATTGGGTGCCGCTGGACGGGCCGACCATCAACCCGCTCAAGCGCCACCCGATCAGCGAGCCGCTGGATGTCGGCATCCGCACCATCAACGGCCTGCTCACCGTCGGCCGCGGCCAGCGCCTGGGCCTGTTCGCCGGCACCGGGGTGGGCAAGTCGGTGCTGTTGGGCATGATGACCCGCTTCACCGAGGCGGACATCATCGTCGTCGGGCTGATCGGCGAGCGCGGCCGCGAGGTCAAGGAGTTCATCGACGAGATCCTCGGCGAGGAAGGCCTCAAGCGCTCGGTGGTGGTCGCCTCGCCGGCCGACGATGCGCCGCTGATGCGTCTGCGCGCCGCCATGTACTGCACGCGCATCGCCGAGTATTTCCGCGACAAGGGCAAGAACGTGCTGCTGCTGATGGATTCGCTGACCCGCTTCGCCCAGGCCCAGCGCGAGATCGCCCTGGCCATTGGCGAACCGCCGGCGACCAAGGGCTATCCGCCCTCGGTGTTCGCCAAGCTGCCCAAGCTGGTGGAGCGGGCCGGCAACGCCGAGGCCGGTGGTGGCTCGATCACCGCCTTCTACACCGTGCTGTCCGAAGGCGACGACCAGCAGGACCCGATCGCCGATGCCGCCCGCGGCGTGCTCGACGGCCATATCGTGCTGTCGCGCCGGCTGGCGGAGGAGGGCCACTATCCGGCCATCGATATCGAGTCCTCGATCAGCCGCGTGATGCCGCAGGTGGTCTCGCCCGAACACCTCAAGCAGGCGCAGCGCTTCAAGCAGCTGTGGTCGCGCTACCAGCAGAGTCGCGACCTGATCAGTGTCGGCGCCTACGTGCCGGGCGGCGACGCCGACACCGACCAGGCCATCGCCCGCCAGCCCCAGATGGCCCGCTATCTGCGCCAGGGCCTGCATGAAAGCGAGCCGTTGCAGGGCAGTCAGCAGCAGCTGGCGGGCGTCTTCAACCCGGCTGCGCCCGGCCAGGGGGCGGGTTGATCCATGGCGGCGAGTCGTGCGGCGCGTCTGGCGCCGGTGGTGAACATGGCGGAGAAGGCCGAGCGCGAGGCGGCGCTGCAGCTCGGTCATTGCCAGGGGCTGGTCAGCCAGGCCGAGGCCAAGCTGGGCGAACTGGAACGCTTTCGTGGCGACTACCAGCAGCAGTGGATCAGCGAGGGCAGCAAGGGCGTCTCCGGCCAGTGGCTGATGACCTACCAGCGTTTTCTCTCGCAGCTCGAGGTCGCCATCGGTCAGCAGCAGCAGAGCCTCCACTGGCATCGGGCCAATCTGCAGAAGGTGCGCGCCGTCTGGCAGCAGCGCCATGCGCGCCTGGAGGGCCTGCGCAAGCTGGTGCAGCGCTACATCGACGAGGCGCGCCTGGCCGAGGACAAGCGCGAGCAGAAGCTGCTCGACGAGTTGGCGCAGCGCCTGGTAGAGCGCGGCGAGCGCTGAACCGAGGTTGTCGCGCGGCAGGTCAGGTGCTACACCTTGGAGCGTACGCCGCGATCCACGCCGTCAACCAAAGGAGCAGGACATGGCCATCACCTCGCAACCGTCGATCGACGGGCAAGAGCTGACCATCGCGATTCGAGGACGCTTCGACTTCGCTTCCCACCAGGAATTTCGTGACGCCTACGAGCGCGTCAACATCACTCCCAAGCGTTACGTGGTCGATCTGCAGGACACCAGCTACCTGGACAGCTCGGCGCTGGGCATGCTCCTGCTGCTGCGCGACCATGCCGGCGGCGATGCCGCGCAGATCCGCCTGCGCAACTGCAGCAGCGACGTGCGCAAGATCCTGGCGATCTCCAACTTCGAGCAGCTGTTCCAGATCAACTGACCATGGCCGAGCGCCTGTCGATTCTGATCGCCGAGGACAACGCGGCCGATCGCATGCTGCTGTCGACCATCGTCAGTCGCCAGGGCCACCGCGTGCTCACCGCCAGCAACGGCCTCGAGGCGGTCGCGCTGTTCGAGCAGGAGCGCCCGCAGTTGGTGCTGATGGATGCGCTGATGCCGGTGATGGACGGTTTCGAGGCGGCGCGCAGGATCAAGCAGCAGGCCGGCGAGGCGCTGGTGCCGATCATCTTTCTCACCTCGCTGACCGAGGGCGAGGCGCTGGTGCGTTGCCTGGAGGCCGGCGGCGACGATTTTCTCGCCAAGCCCTACAACCGGGTGATACTCGAGGCCAAGATCGGCGCCATGGACCGCCTGCGCCGCCTGCAGGCGACCGTCGTGCAGCAGCGCGACCTGATCGCCCGGCACAATGAACACCTGCTGCGCGAGCAGCGGGTGGCCAAGGCGGTGTTCGACAAGGTGGCGCATTCCGGTTGCCTGGGCGCGCCGAACATCCGTTATCTGCAATCGCCCTACGCGCTGTTCAACGGCGACCTGCTGCTCGCCGCCTACAAGCCTTCCGGCGGCATGCACGTGATGCTCGGCGACTTCACCGGCCATGGACTGCCGGCGGCCATCGGCGCCATGCCGCTGGCCGAGGTGTTCTACGGCATGACCGCCAAGGGCCATGCCCTGGCCGAGATCCTCCGCGAGATCAACGCCAAGCTCAAACGCATCCTGCCGGTGGGGGTGTTCTGCTGCGCCACGCTGCTCAATATCAGCAGCCACCGCGGCCTTCTCGAAGTGTGGAACGGCGGCCTGCCGGACGGCCATCTGCTGCACGGCGACGGCCGGCCGCGCCAGGCCCTGGTGTCGCGCCACCTGCCGCTGGGTATCCTCGAACCGGCGGCGTTCAGCGACCGCTGCGAGGTCTACCCGCTGGCCCCGGGCGATCGCATCTTCCTGCTCACCGACGGCGTGCTGGAGGCGCGCGACCAGCAGGGCCAGTTGTTCGGCGAGGCGCGTCTGCTGGCGCTGCTGGACGCCAATCGGCAGCCGCAGGCGCTGTTCGAGGAGATCCAGCAGGCGCTGCTGGAGTTCCGCGGCGAGGTGCAGGATGACGTCAGCATGCTCCAGGTCGGTCCCGCCGAGGACGCCGAGGGGCCGCGGCCCTTGGCCTTCGCCGACAGCGGGCAGAGCAGTCCGCTGGACTGGTCGGCCAGCTTCGAGTTTCGCGCGCAGAGCCTGCGCCACTTCAATCCGTTACCGTTCCTGTTGCAGCTGCTGCTCGAGGTGCAGGGCCTGCGCCCGCGTGGCGGCGAGCTTTACACCGTGCTGGCCGAACTCTATTCCAACGCCCTGGAACATGGGGTGATGGGCCTGGACTCGGCGCTCAAGCGCGATGCCCGCGGTTTTGCCGAGTATTACCGGCAGCGGCGCCTGCGCCTGGCGGCGCTGAGCGACGGCTATGTGCGTTTTCATCTGCGGTTGCTGCCGGAGGAGGGCGGCGGGCGGCTGGTCGTTCGGGTCGAGGACAGTGGTCCCGGCTTCGATCCCTCCGCCGTCGTCGCTGCGCTGGACGAGGCGCTGTGCGGCCGGGGCCTGGCCCTGGTGCGCCAGCTCAGCGATGCGTTCGGCTGCAGCGCCGACGGCCAGGGCGTCAGCGTGGAGTTTTGCTGGTCCGCTGGGGCATAATCCGAGCCTCGACGTTCAGGGAGTGACCCGGTGTCCGATATCCACCTCGATGATGCCGTCCTGGCAGCGCTGCAGGATGTCATGGAAGACGAATACCCGACTCTGCTCGATACCTTCGTGGCCGACTCCGAGGAGCGCCTGCGCCTGTTGCACCAGGCCGAGCGGGACGGCGATGCCCAGGCGTTGCGCCTGGCCGCGCACAGCTTCAAGGGCAGTTGCAGCAACATGGGCGCGGTGCTGCTGGCCGGCCTGTGCAAGCAGCTCGAGGACGCCGGCCGGCGCGAGATGCTGGAACTGGCGCCGGCGCTGATCGAACAGGTCGAGCGCGAGTTCGCCATCGTGCGCATCCTGTTCAAGTCCGAGCGCCAGCGCTATCGCGCCTGAGTACGGGTAGGCCGCTCCTGCCAGCGGCGCTGGCAGGGCACCGGTCACCCGCATGCGCAGACCTGTTGCGCGACTTGGCCCATCCTTTGCTCTAGTACCGTCAACGACCCATCAGACGGAGAGCGTCCATGTCCGCGATGCCCGATCTACGCCTGCAGGCCACGCCTGAGGTGAAGAGCAAAGCGAAGCAGCCGGCGAAAGCGCCGGAGCCCAGCAGGAACGAGGCTTCTGGCTTTGCCGAGGTCTATGCCAAGGAGCGCCAGAGCAAGTCCGCCGAACGTGCCGGCCCCTCGGCCAAGCCCGCCGAGGAGCGTCCGGTGTCAGCCACTGGCGAGCCGGCGGCAAGCGCCGAAACGGCCGGCGAGGCGTCGGACCTTGCCGCGGCCGGCAATTCCTTGCCGGCCGAAGGCCAGAGTGCAGAGCAAGAGCTCGATCCCCTGCTGGCCATGGCCCTGGGCGGTAGCCAGACGCCCGTGGAGGAGCTGTCCGCCACCGCTCCGGCCCTGGGCGCGGCCACGCCGGTGCTGGCCAGCGCCGATCCGTTCGTCGCCGCGGAGGATGCCGAACCGGTGCTCGAGCAGGAAGGGCTCGATCCGCTGGCGCTGCTGTCGCAAGCGCCCGAGGCGCAGGGCGAGGCCGAGCCGGAGGGGGCGAGCAGGAGCCTGCGCGTCGCCACCAGCTCGGATTTCGCTGCCGCCATGGCGGCGATGGGCAAGGGCGAGGAAAAATCCAAACCCGGTCCCGAGGCGAACCTGGAGCTTGCCCTGGAGGATCTGCCCAAGGACGCCCTCGAGAGCCTCAAGGACAGCGTGCAGCCCAGTCGTCCGGATCAGTTCGTCAGCAAGCTCAACGCCCTGACCCAGGCGCTCAACCAGCAGGCCGGTGCGCCCTCGCGTCTGCCGCTGGTGCCCGGACAGCCGGTGGCGATGCAGCAGGGTGGCTGGAGCGAGGCGGTGGTCGACCGGGTCATGTGGCTGTCCAGCCAGAACCTCAAATCGGCCGAGATCCAGCTCGATCCTGCCGAATTGGGGCGTCTGGAAGTGCGGGTGAACCTGTCGCAGGATCAGGCCCAGGTGACCTTCGCCAGCCCCAATGCCGGGGTGCGCGACGCGCTCGAAGGGCAGATGCAGCGCCTGCGCGAGCTGTTCGCCCAGCAGGGCATGAATCTGGCGGACGCTAACGTCTCCGATCAATCGCTCAGCCGTGGCTGGCAGGGGCAGGGGGAGGGCGCTCGGGGCGGCTCGCGCGGCGCCGATGGACCGGGCCTCGGCGAGGAGATGATCGGCGCGGTGCAGCAGGACCCGCGCGGCGAGCGCCTGAGCGCAGGGCGCGGGCTGATCGACTATTACGCCTGACGCCGCCGCCGAGACTGGTTCGTTACACCGGGATTCGCCCGGGTGGCCGGCAGGCCATCCGGGCGAGCGCATTTTGGGTGACAGCGCCGGCGCGTCGCTGTTAAATCCGCAGCCCAGAGGCAAAGGCCGGTTAGACAAGCTTGCTGATTTGCTGGCATAACACTTGCTCTCAACGCATTGATAGCGGAAAGAACTCCGACAGCGACGGATTATTGGCATGGCGAAGAAAGAGACGGCAAAGGCAGCGGCAGCTGGTGAGGGCGCGGCGCCCGGCAAGGGCAAGCTCAAGCTCATCATCCTGCTCGTGCTGGGCCTGCTGTTGGCCGTTGGCCTGTCCATCGGCGGCACCTGGTTCGTTCTGAGCAAGGGTGACCAGGCCGAGCCGGCCGAGGCCGCCAGCAGCGCGGCGCCGGTGCGTCAGGCGGCGCTCTACCAGGAGCTGATGCCGGCTTTCGTGGTCAATTTCAATTATCAGGGGCGCACCCGCTACCTGCAGCTGAGCATGGCGCTGATGAGCCGCGACGCCGCCGCCATGGACAAGCTGAAGGTGCACATGCCGGTGCTGCGCAATCGCCTGGTGATGCTGCTCGCCGGTCAGGATTTCGCCGCTCTGCGCACCCCCCTGGGCAAGGAGATGCTGTTGCAGCAGGCGCTGGCCAGCGTGCAGGAGCTGGCCCAGCAGGAAACCGGCGGCACCGTGGTCGAGCAGGTGCTGTTCACCAATTTCGTATTGCAGTAGCCGGGAGCGAACATGGCCGTGCAAGACCTGTTGTCCCAGGACGAGATCGACGCGCTGCTGCACGGCGTCGACGACGGCCTGGTCGATACCGAGGACTCCGCCGAACCGGGCAGCGTCAAGCAGTACGATCTGACCAGCCAGGACCGCATCGTCCGCGGACGCATGCCGACCCTGGAGATGATCAACGAGCGTTTCGCCCGCTACACCCGCATCAGCATGTTCAACCTGCTGCGTCGCTCGGCGGACGTGGCCGTCGGCGGCGTGCAGGTGATGAAGTTCGGCGAATACGTGCACTCGCTGTACGTGCCGACCAGCCTCAACCTGGTGAAGATGAAGCCGCTGCGCGGCACCGGGCTGTTCATCCTCGACGCCAAGCTGGTGTTCAAGCTGGTGGACAACTTCTTCGGCGGCGACGGTCGCCACGCCAAGATCGAGGGCCGCGAATTCACCCCCACCGAGCTGCGCGTGGTGCGCATGGTGCTCGACCAGGCCTTCGTCGACCTGCGCGAGGCCTGGCACGCGGTGATGGACATCAACTTCGAGTACGTCGGCTCGGAGGTCAATCCGGCGCTGGCCAATATCGTCAGCCCGAGTGAAGTGGTGGTGGTGTCCACCTTCCATATCGAGCTGGATGGCGGCGGCGGCGACCTGCATATCACCATGCCCTATTCGATGATCGAGCCGATCCGCGAGATGCTCGATGCCGGTTTCCAGTCCGACGTCGACGACCAGGACGAGCGCTGGATCAAGGCGCTGCGCGAGGACATCCTCGACGTCAGCGTGCCGCTGGGCGCCACCGTGGCACGGCGTCAGCTCAAGCTGCGCGACATCCTGCACATGCAACCGGGCGACGTGATCCCGGTGGAGCTGCCGGAGAACGTGATCATGCGCGCCAATGGCGTGCCGACTTTCAAGGTCAAGCTCGGCGCACACAAGGGCAATCTGGCCCTGCAGGTGCTCGAGCCGATCGAACGTCAGCGCTGAGGGCGCTGCCTAACCCATTGAGCCAGGCGAGGAAAGACGATGGCAACTGAAGAGAACACCTCCCCCGAGGAGCAGGCGCTGGCCGACGAATGGGCCGCGGCGCTGGCCGAGGCCGGCGATGCCGGGCAGGACGACATCGATGCCATGCTGGCCGCGCAGAACAGCGCCAAGCCCGCGCCGCCGCGGGCGCCGATGGAGGAGTTCGGCAGCGCGCCGCAGGCCAGCGGTCTTCCGGTCAATCTGGAAGGGCCCAACCTCGACGTGATCCTGGACATTCCGGTGTCCATCTCCATGGAAGTGGGCAATACCGACATCACCATCCGCAACCTGCTGCAGCTCAACCAGGGCTCGGTGATCGAGCTCGACCGCCTGGCCGGCGAGCCGCTCGACGTGCTGGTCAACGGCACTTTGATCGCCCACGGCGAGGTGGTGGTGGTCAACGAGAAGTTCGGCATCCGCCTGACCGACGTGATCAGCCCCAGCGAACGCATCAAGAAGCTGCGCTGACCATGGCTCGTCTTCTCGCCCTGCTGTTGACCCTGCCGATGGCCGCCGTGGCGGCCGAACCCGCGGGCAAGGCGGCGACACCGATGGCCGGCAGCGATCTGGCCGGCCAACTCGGCCAGTTGCTGCTCGGCCTGTTGCTGGTGATCGGCCTGATCTTCCTGCTCGCCTGGCTGCTGCGCCGGGTGCAGCAACTGGCGCCGCGCGGCGGCCAGGTGATCAAGCTGCTGGCCACCCAGCCGCTCGGCCCGCGCGACCGCCTGGTGCTGGTGCAGGTAGGCAGCGAGCAGATTCTGCTCGGCCTGTCCGCCGGGCGCATCACCCCGCTGCATGTGCTCAAGGAACCGGTGCATCTGGCCGATGCCGAGCCGGCCACGCCGGAGTTCGCCCAGCGCCTGATGGAGCTGCTGGGCAAGGATCAGAAGGACAAATCCTGATGCTGCGTTTGTTGCTGGTGCTGGTTCTGAGCCTGGGCGCCTCGCTGGCTTTCGCCGAAGATCCGCCGGCAGGCGCTTCGCTGATCCAGCAGGGCAGCAACCCGCTGTCGATCCCGGCCATCACCCTGTCCACCGACGCCGAGGGCCAGCAGGAATATTCGGTCAGCCTGCAGATCCTGCTGATCATGACCGCGCTGAGCTTCATCCCGGCGTTCGTCATGCTGATGACCAGCTTCACCCGCATCATCATCGTGTTCTCCATCCTGCGTCAGGCGCTGGGCCTGCAGCAGACGCCGTCGAACCAGATCCTGGTCGGCCTGGCGCTGTTTCTCACCCTGTTCATCATGGCCCCGGTGTTCGAGCGGATTAACCGCGACGCGCTGCAGCCCTACCTCAACGAGGAGATCGTTGCCCAGGAGGCGATCGCCAGGGCCGAAGGGCCGATCCGCGACTTCATGCTGGCGCAGACCCGCGAGAGCGACCTGGCGCTGTTCGTGCGCCTGTCCAAGCGCACCGACCTCAACGGCGTCGAGGAGGTGCCGCTGACCATCCTGGTACCGGCCTTCGTCACCTCCGAGTTGAAGACCGCGTTCCAGATCGGCTTCATGATCTTCATCCCGTTCCTGATCATCGACATGGTGGTGGCCAGCATCCTCATGGCGATGGGCATGATGATGCTCTCGCCTCTGATCATCTCGCTGCCGTTCAAGATCATGCTGTTCGTCCTGGTCGACGGCTGGGCGCTGATCATGGGCACGCTGGCGGCCAGTTTCGGCACCCTGTAGCGAGGCGCATATGACTCCCGAGATCGCGGTGGACCTGTTTCGCGAAGCGCTCTGGCTGATCGTGCTGATCGTCGGCCTGGCGGTGGTGCCGAGCCTGGTGGTCGGCTTGATCGTGGCGATGTTCCAGGCCGCCACGCAAATCAACGAACAGACCCTGAGCTTCCTGCCGCGTCTGATCGTGATGCTGCTGACGCTGATCTGGGCCGGGCCCTGGCTGGTGCGCCAATTGATGGAGTACACCCAGAACCTGATCCAGAACATTCCCTACCTGATCGGCTGAGGCGAGGGCGATGCTGGAGCTGAGCAACGAGCAGATCGGCGGCTGGGTCGGCCAGTTTCTCCTGCCGTTGTTTCGCATCGCCGCACTGCTGATGGTGATGCCGATCATCGGCACCCAGCTGGTGCCGACCCGGGTGCGCCTGTACCTGGCGCTGGCTATCAGCGTGCTGCTGGTGCCGACGCTGCCGCCGATGCCGCAGGTCGATGCGCTGAGCCTGCGCAGCCTGCTGCTGATCGCCGAGCAGGTGCTGATCGGCGCCATGTTCGGTTTCGTCCTGCAGTTGCTGTTCCATGTCTTCAGCGTCGCCGGGCAGATCATCGCCATGCAGATGGGCCTGGGCTTCGCCTCCATGGTCGACCCGGCCAACGGTGTCTCGGTGCCGGTGCTCGGCCAGTTCATGCTGATGCTGGTGACCCTGCTGTTCCTGGCGATCAACGGCCACCTGGTGGTGCTGGAGATCCTCGCCGAGAGCTTCGTCAGCCTGCCGCCGGGGCAGGGGCTGATGGTGGGGCATTACTGGGAGCTGGCCGGCAAACTCGGCTGGGTGATCGGCGCTGGCCTGCTGCTGACTTTGCCGATGGTCACCGCGCTGTTGATCATCAACCTGGCCTTCGGCGTGATGACCCGCGCCGCGCCGCAGCTGAACATCTTCTCCATCGGCTTTCCGCTGACCCTGGCCCTGGGCCTGGTGATCTTCTGGGTTGGCCTGTCCGATTTCGGCAGCCTGTTCCAGGCGCTGTCCAGCGAAGCCCTGCAGCAGCTGGGCGAATTCGCCCGGGCCAGGTAGGGAGGCGTCATGGCGGAAAGCGAGAGTGGCGCCGACAAGAGCGAGGAACCCACCAGTAAGCGGCTCGAAGAGTCGCGGAAAAAGGGCCAGATCGCTCGTTCCAAGGAACTCAACACCCTGGCGGTGACCCTCACCGGCACCGTCGCGCTGATCGTCTTCGGCGCCTACATGGGCAACGTGCTGCTCGACTTGATGCGCGGCAACTTCAGCCTGCCGCGCGAGGTGCTGATGAACGAGGGCAGCATGGCGCTGTACCTGCTGGCCTCCGGCAAGCACGCCTTGCTGGCCTTGCAGCCGTTCTTCATCGCCCTGCTGATCGCCTCGCTGATCGGCCCGATCGCCCTGGGAGGCTGGTTGTTCTCCGCCGAGGCGCTGCAACCCAAGGCCAGTCGGATGAATCCGCTGGCCGGCCTCAAGCGGATGTTCTCGGTGCAGGCGCTGGTGGAGCTGCTCAAGGCGCTGGCCAAGTTCCTGGTGATCCTGGCGGTGGCGCTGGTGGTGCTGGCGGTGGATCAGGACGACCTGCTGGCCATCGCCAACGAGCCGCTGGAGGCGGCCATCCTGCACAGCCTCGAAGTGGTGGGCTGGAGCGCGCTGTGGCTGTCCTGCGGGCTGATCCTGATCGCCGCGGTGGATGCGCCGTTCCAGCTGTGGAGTCACAAGCAGAAGCTGAAGATGACCAAGCAGGAAGTGCGCGACGAATACAAGGACACTGAGGGCAAGCCCGAGGTCAAGGGGCGCATCCGCCAGCTGCAGCGCGAGATGGCGGAGCGGCGCATGATGCAGGCGGTGCCGCAGGCCGACGTGGTGATCACCAACCCGACCCACTTCGCTGTGGCGCTCAAGTACGACCCGGACAAGGGCGGCGCGCCGGTGCTGCTGGCCAAGGGCGGCGACTTCCTGGCGCTGAAGATTCGCGAGATCGCCCAGGAGCATAAGGTGATGGTGCTGGAGTCGCCGGCGCTGGCGCGGGCCGTGTACTACTCCACCGAACTGGAACAGGAGATCCCCGCCGGCCTGTACCTGGCGGTGGCCCAGGTGCTGGCCTACGTCTACCAACTGCGCCAGTACCAGGCCGGCAAGGGCAAGCGCCCCGGGCCGCTGCCGGACCTGCCGATTCCGCCGGATCTGCGCCGCGACGAGTAGAGCCCGTAGGGTGCGCCGTGCGCACCACCAGCGGTTGGATGCATGGCTCGCCAGGCCCAGGCGGGGCGCGCGATAGCCTACGCCTTGCTGCCGAGCGCCTCGGCCTTGCGCAGCCAGGCCTGGCGCTGCTGCTCGCTGGACGGGCGCACCGGGGCGAATTCGGCCAGGCGCCGGGTCCGGATGCCGCAGAAACCTAGGATGGTGCGCACCATCTGGCGGTGCGCCGGTGCGCCGTAAATCCAGCGGAAGTACCAGGGCGGCGTGTCCAGGGTCACCAGCAGGTCGGCGCTGCGCCCGCTCAGCAGCTTGTCCCACAGCTGCGAGCGATTGCGGTACCTGAAGGCGAAGCCGGGCAGGAACACCCGGTCGAAGAACCCCTTGAGCAGTGCCGGTATGCCGCCCCACCACACCGGATAGACGAACACCAGGTGCTCGGCCCAATGGATCAGGCGCTGGGCCTCGAGCAGATCCGGCTCCAGGGTCTGGCTCTGGTCGTAGCCGTCGCGCAGGATCGGGTCGAACTTCATCTCGCCCAGCTTCAGCTGGCGTACCACGTGGCCCTGCTCGCGTGCGCCCTGGGCATAGGCCGCACCCAGGGCCTGGCACAGCCCGCCCTGCTTGGGGCTGCCGAAGATCATCAGGATGCGCTTGCCGTCGCCTTCCAGCGGCGTGGCGCCGCTCTTGCCCTCAGTCATGCTTGCCGGCTCCGAGCATGTCCTGCGGCCTCACCCAGCGGTCGAACTCTTCGTCGCTCAGATAGCCCAGTTGCAGTGCCGCCTGGCGCAGGGTGCTGCCTTCGGCATAGGCCTTCTTGGCAATCTCCGCGGCCTTGTCGTAGCCGATATGCGGGTTCAGCGCGGTGACCAGCATCAGCCCGCGCTCGAGGTGTGCGGCCATTTGCGCGGCGTCCGGCTGCAGTTCGGCGATGCAGTGCTGCTGGAAGTTGCGGCAGCCGTCGCCGAGCAGGCGGATCGACTGCAGCAGGTTGTGGATGATCACCGGCTTGAACACGTTCAGCTGCAGGTGCCCCTGGCTGGCGGCGAAGCCGATGACGGCATCGTTGCCCAGCACCTGGCAGGCGAGCATCGACAGCGCCTCGCACTGGGTCGGGTTGACCTTGCCGGGCATGATCGAGCTGCCCGGCTCGTTGGCCGGCAGGCGCACCTCGGCGAACCCGGCGCGTGGGCCGGAGCCGAGCAGGCGCAGGTCGTTGGCCAGCTTCATCAGCGCCACGGCCAGGGTCTTCAGCGCGCCGGAAAGCTGCACCAGCGGCTCGTGGCCGGCCAGCGCCGCGAACTTGTTCGGCGCGCTGGTCAGCGGCAGACCGGACAATGCCGCCAGTTCGGCGGCGATGGCCTCGGCGAAGCCGGGCGGGGCGTTGAGCCCGGTACCCACAGCCGTGCCGCCCTGGGCCAGTTCGCACACCGCGGGCAGGGCGGCGCGAATGGCCGCCTCGGCATGGCCTAGTTGGGCGACGAAGGCAGACAGCTCCTGGCCGAAGGTGATCGGGGTGGCGTCCATCATGTGGGTGCGCCCGGTCTTGACCAGGCCGGCGTGGCGCTGCGCCTGCTCCTGCAGGCCGTCGCGCAGCTCGGCGAGAGCCGGCAGCAGGCAGTGCTGGACCGCCTGCACCGCGGCGATGTGCATGGCCGTGGGGAAGCAGTCGTTGGAGCTCTGCGCGCGGTTGACGTGATCGTTGGGATGCACCGGGCTCTTGCCGCCACGGCTGCCGCCGGCCAGTTCGTTGGCGCGGCCGGCGATCACCTCGTTGACGTTCATGTTGCTCTGCGTGCCGCTGCCGGTCTGCCAGACCACCAGGGGGAACTGCATATCGTGCCGGCCGTCGAGCACTTCGTCCGCCGCCTGCTCGATCAGCCGGGCGATATCCGCCGGTAGCTCGCCGCTGCGGCTGTTGACCCGCGCCGCGGCTTTCTTGATCAAGGCCAGGGCGTGCAGCACCGCCAATGGCATGCGTTCGACGCCGATGGCGAAATTGATCAGCGAGCGTTGTGTCTGCGCGCCCCAGTAGGCGTCGTCGGGGACTTCGATGGGGCCGATGCTGTCGGTTTCGGTGCGGCTCATGGCGATCTCCGGGAATGGGGCAGATGGCAGTTTAGGCCGCCTCGCCTGGTTCTGGTTCCGCGGCTTGCCAATCTTGGCGATTACCAGCGCGCATGGGTCTCGCCGAGCCAGCCGAGGGCGCCGTCCACCGGCACCCGTTCGCCCCGGGGACCGCGCAATACCCCGTCGTAGTGGCCGAACCACTGCTGGGTGTCGGCGTAGAAGGGGCCGAACTTGGGGCGAGCGCGATGCAGCTGGCGCGGGGTGAAGCGCAGCGCTACCCGACCATCCTCGCTCTCCAGGCGCCAGAGGGGCAGCGGGATGTGCGAGCTGCGCTCCATGTGCAGCGGGCTGTCCAGCACATGCAGCTCGCCGCCGAACCACAGGGCGTTCTCCGACAGGCCGCTGTGCTCCAGCCAGCCGGAGCCGAAGTTGCCGGCGATGCCGCCTGGCGCGGCGAAGGCGGCGCGTCGCCAGTAGCTGCGCAGTGGCCAGACGCCGCGGCCGAAATCCAGGGCGGCAAAGCTCTGTCCCGGCGCGCAGAGGTACTGTTTGCGCCCCAGTTGCAGGCTGCCGTTGGCGGGCAGGCCGAGTTGCCGGCTGGTGGCGTGGAAGCCGCCACCCCGCAGCGGCGCCACCAGGTTGACCGATTGCAGGTGGGCGGGGCGCTGGATATCCAGCGCCACCTGCAGGGCCTGGCCGCCGATATCCGGTGCCGCGGCGGTCAGGCGCAGGCGGCCGGGGTGCTCGTCGATGCGCAGTTGCAGGCGCGAGTGGTCGAACTCATGACTCTCCAGCGGCTGATCCGG
This sequence comes from Pseudomonas sp. SP16.1, assembly GCF_052682975.1. Classification (NCBI taxonomy): domain Bacteria; kingdom Pseudomonadati; phylum Pseudomonadota; class Gammaproteobacteria; order Pseudomonadales; family Pseudomonadaceae; genus Pseudomonas; species Pseudomonas sp. SP16.1. The sequence goes on along the minus strand of NZ_JBQYFZ010000001.1, from coordinate 2,727,775 downwards.
CAGATGACAACCCAAGGCGAAGGGGCGTACCTGGGTATGGGCCGCGCTCTGGCCGGTCTGCAGGTCGAGGAAGTAGACGGCGCCGTAGCCCAGGTAGTCGAGGTCGGCCAGGGTCAGCGAGAGCATCCACTGCGGCGTGGTGATGCACCAGTGGTTCCAGCGCTTGCGTCGGCCCAGGTGGCCGTGCAGGGTGCAATCGACCTGCGGGCGGCTGGAACAGCCCACGGCTTCGGGCATGAGCCGGCCCCGGCCATCGCATAGCGGCTGCAGGGGAAAGGTGGCGGGAGAGGCGATACTGGTCATCGGGCACGTCCATGTGTGTGCACGGGCTGGCGGTCAATTGCCTGGGCGAGCGGTGCCTGCGTCATTCGCGGCGGGATGAATGCCGCACAGCATGCCGAGCCTGCTCAAGCATGGGCAAGTACTGGCAATTTGGCAACCGATCGGCGGGTGCAGCAGCGCACAGGCGTTCTGTGCGCCAGCGCACGCTGCGAATGGCTTGAGGGAAACCGGGCTTGGGCACAAAATGCCGTCACTGCAGTCTACCCAGACTCATTCATTGTTCCGGAAGCCCCGCCATGTCCCGTCTATTGCAGTTTTGTTCCGCCGTTCTGCTCAGCGCCTCGGCCTCCCTGGCCATGGCCGATGCCGCCAGTCACGCTGCCGACGCCGAGCGCTTCCTCAAGTTGGCGCACGCCGACAAGCTGATCGTGCCGGTCTATGCCCAGGTCCAGCAGATGTTCGCCCAGCGCTTCGCCCAGGCGCCGGACGGCAAGCAGGCGGTGCTGGAAAGCTACCAGGCCAAGGCCAATGCGGCGCTGGACAGGTCGGTGGGCTGGGACAAGCTCAAGCCGGACATGGTCAAGCTTTACACCAGCAACTTCGACGAGCAGGAACTCAAGCAACTGATCGCCTTCTACGAATCGCCGCTGGGCCAGAAAGTGCTGCAGAAGATGCCGACCCTCACCGCCCAGTCCGCCGAGCTGACCCAGAGCAAGCTGGCAGGCGCGGTGCCCGAGGTGAACAAGCTGCTGGCCGAGATGAGCGACGAGCTCGGCGTGGCCAAACAACCCTGATGGAGTCCGAGATGTCCAAGCAAGACCTGATCGCCGCGGCCCTGGCCGATCTGCAGCCCGAGCACCTCGAGGTGCTGGACGAGAGCCATATGCACAGCCGCGGTCTGGAGACCCACTACAAGGCGGTGATCGTCAGTCCGGCGTTCGCCGGCTTGAATGCGGTCAAGCGGCACCAGAAGGTGTACGCCACGGTCGGTGAGCTGATGGCGCAGATCCATGCCCTGGCCCTGCATACCTACACGCCGGAGGAGTGGACGGCGCAGGGCGTGGCGCCGGCCTCGCCGACCTGCCGCGGTGGCAGCAAGCACGACCACTGAGGCCTGCCCGCGCGACGTCATGCCGCGTTGCCATTGATCCCCGGCAGGTGCGAGGCCGTTGTCCTCTGGGTTAAAATCCCGCCCGCGCCGGCCTCCGCCGGCGCTTTCGTTTGGCTTCTCGATCCGACTCGTTCGCGCAGATCGAGCCCCAGTCCGCCCTTTACGTGGGCGACTACTGAAGGAAATTTCATGACCGACAAGATCGTCGTCGCGGCGCTGTACAAGTTCGTCTCCCTGGCGGACTACCAGGCGCTGCGCGAACCCCTGCTGCAAACCCTGCTCGATAACGGCATCAAGGGCACCCTGCTGCTCGCCGAGGAGGGCATCAACGGCACCGTTTCCGGCAGCCGCGCCGCCATTGACGCGCTGCTCGCCTGGTTCCGTCAGGACGGCCGCCTGGCCGATATCGACCACAAGGAATCCTATTGCGATGAGCAGCCGTTCTATCGCACCAAGGTCAAGCTGAAGAAGGAAATCGTCACCCTCGGCGTGCCCGGCGTCGACCCCAACCAGCGCGTCGGCACCTACGTCGAGCCGCAGGACTGGAACGCCCTGATCAGCGACCCCGAGGTGCTGCTGATCGACACGCGCAACGACTACGAGGTGGCCATCGGCACCTTCGAGGGCGCCATCGACCCCAGGACCAAGTCGTTCCGCGAGTTCCCCGAGTACATCAAGGCCCACTTCGACCCGAGCAAGCACAAGAAGGTGGCGATGTTCTGCACCGGCGGCATTCGCTGCGAGAAAGCCTCCAGCTATATGCTCGGCGAGGGCTTCGAGGAGGTCTACCACCTCAAGGGCGGCATCCTCAAGTACCTCGAGGAGGTGCCGCAGGAGCAGACCAAGTGGCGTGGCGACTGCTTCGTCTTCGACAATCGGGTGACCGTGCGCCATGACCTGTCGGAAGGCGACTACGACCAGTGCCATGCCTGCCGCAACCCGATTTCCGTGGCGGATCGTCAGTCCGAGTTCTACAGCCCAGGGGTGAGCTGCCCGCATTGCTGGGATTCGCTGCCGGAGAAGACCCGTGAAAGCGCCCGCGAGCGACAGAAGCAGATCGAACTGGCGCGTGCGCGCAACCAGCCGCACCCGATCGGCCGCGACCCCCGCCAACTGAACGAGGCCTGACCATGGCAAGCCGCCTGCTCTACGTGATGGACCCGATGTGCTCCTGGTGCTGGGGCTTCGCTCCGGTGGTGGAGGTACTTGCCGAGCAGGCGGCGGCGGCCGGCGTGCCGCTGCAACTGGTGGCCGGCGGGCTGCGCCGCGACCGGGTGGCCGTCGATGCGGCGGCGCGGGTGCGCTACCTGGGCTACTGGCAGGCGGTCAATGCCAGCACCGGGCAGCTGTTCGACTTCGAGCGCGGCCTGCCCGAGGGCCTGGTCTACGACACCGAGCCGCCCTGCCGCGCCCTGGTGACCGCGCGCAGCCTCGATGCGGCGAGCGCCTGGAGGCTGCTCAAGCTGATCCAGCAGGCCTTCTATACCGAGGGCGTCGACGTTACCCAGGCCGGCGCGCTGGTGCAGCTGGCCGAGCGCGCCGGCATTCCGCGCATCGAGTTCGCCGAGGCCTTCGACAGCCAGACCATGCGTGAAGCCACCGCCGCCGATTTCACCTGGGTGCAGGATTTAGGGATAGCCGGCTTTCCCACCCTGCTGGCCGAGCGCGACGGCCAGCTGGCGCTGCTGACCAATGGTTATCAGCCGCTGGAGGCGCTGGCACCGCTGCTCGGCCGCTGGCTGGAGCGCGCGGCCCATGCCTGATCGGTTGAGCTGGGCAGAAATCCGTCGCCTGGCCCTGCAGCACAGGAAGGCGCTGATCCTCGCCAACCTGGTCGCAGTATTCGCCACCCTGTGCAGCGTGCCGATCCCGTTGCTGCTGCCGCTGCTGGTCGACGAAGTGCTGCTGCACGACGGCGATGCCGCGCTCAAGGTGATGGACAACTTCCTGCCGGCCGATTGGGAAACGGCGGCCGGCTACATCGGCCTGATGCTGCTGCTGACCCTGCTGCTGCGCGGCTCGGCGCTGATCTTCAATGTGCTGCAGGCGCGGCTGTTCGCCGGGCTGTCGAAGGACATCGTCTACCGCATCCGCATGCGCCTGATCGAACGGCTCAAGCGCATCTCCCTCGGCGAGTACGAGAGCCTCGGTGGCGGCACCGTGAGTACCCACCTGGTCACCGACCTGGACACCCTCGACAAGTTCGTCGGCGAGACCCTGAGCCGTTTCCTGGTGGCGGTGCTTACCCTGGTCGGCACCTCGGCCATCCTGATCTGGATGCACTGGCAGCTGGCGCTGCTGATCCTGCTGTTCAACCCCCTGGTGATCTACGCCACGGTACAACTGGGCAAGCGCGTCAAGCACCTGAAGAAGCTGGAGAACGACAGCACCGGCCGCTTCACCCAGGCGCTGACCGAAACCCTGGAGGCGATCCAGGAGGTGCGCGCCGGCAACCGCCAGGGCTACTTCCTTGGCCGCCTGGGTGCTCGTGCGCGCGAGGTGCGCGACCATGCCGTGGCCTCGCAGTGGAAGAGCGATGCCTCCAACCGCGCCAGTGGCCTGCTGTTCCAGTTCGGCATCGACGTGTTCCGTGCCGCGGCCATGCTCACCGTGCTGTTCTCCGACCTGTCCATCGGCCAGATGCTCGCGGTGTTCAGCTACCTGTGGTTCATGATCGGCCCGGTGGAACAGCTGCTCAGCCTGCAGTACGCCTTCTATGCCGCCGGCGGCGCGCTGACGCGGATCAACGAGCTGCTGGCGCGCCGCGACGAACCGCAGTATCGGGGGCGCGTCGATCCGTTCAAGGGCCGCGACACGGTCGGCATCGAGGTGCAGGGCCTGACCTTCGGTTATGGTGAGGAGCCGGTGCTCGATCGGCTCGACCTGTCCATCGTGCCGGGCGAGAAGGTCGCCATCGTCGGCGCTTCCGGCGGCGGCAAGAGCACCCTGGTGCAGCTGTTGCTCGGCCTCTACCAGGCGCAGGCCGGCACCATCCGCTTTGGCGGCAGCAGCCTGGAGGAGATCGGTCTGGACTGCGTGCGCGACAACGTCGCGGTGGTCCTGCAGCACCCGGCGCTGTTCAACGACACGGTGCGCGCCAACCTGTGCATGGGCCGCGAGCGCAGCGACGAGGCCTGCTGGCAGGCGCTGCGCATCGCCCAGCTGGCCGACGTCATCGCGCTGCTGCCGCAGGGCCTCGACAGCGTGGTCGGGCGCAGCGGCGTGCGCCTGTCCGGCGGCCAGCGTCAGCGCCTGGCGATTGCCCGCATGGTATTGGCCGAGCCCAAGGTGGTGATCCTCGACGAGGCCACCTCGGCCCTCGACGCCGCCACCGAATACGCCCTGCACGAGGCGCTGGCGCAGTTCCTGAACGGCCGCACCACGCTGATCATCGCCCACCGCCTTTCCGCGGTGAAACAGGCCGACCGCGTGCTGGTGTTCGATGGCGGCAGCGTCGCCGAGGACGGCGACCATCAGCAGCTGATCGCCGACGGCGGGCTGTATGCCAAGCTCTACGGGCATCTGCAGCGCTGAGCGGAAATCCGAAGCTGTGAAGATGAGGGCCCTGGCAGTCCGTGCCGAGGGCCCGATCAGTCGCCTTACTGTGGCGGCAGGCCGATATCGCCGGCCTGCCAGCGTGCCTCGTTGTCGCGGATGGCCTGGCCGATATCGGCGAGACGCGGCGACGCCAGCGTCGCCGGCAGCGGATCGAGACCGACGCTGGCGAACAGCTGGCCGTAGCTGTTGCGGACTTCCGCGTAGGCCAGATCCCGACGCAGCTCGGCATTGAGCACGTTGAGCTCGCCCTGGATCAGTTCCAGCTCACCGATTCCCTGGGCCCTATGGCGGTTGCGCAACTGCTCGATGATCTGCTCGTCCAGCGCGGCAAGTTCCTGACTGGTGGCGAACTGTCGGCGCGCCTCGTTGAAGTTGGCATTGGCCACATGGAGCTGGGCGAGGATGGCCATGGACATGGCCTGCCGGCGGGCCTCGGCGACTTCTTCACCGGCCTTGGCGACATCGATCGCAGCCGGCGCCGAGAGTACGTTGAACAGATTCCAGGTGATCTTCACCCCGTAATCGGCCCAGCTCTGATTGGTCAGGAAACTGTTGCTGTCGTAGTGGCCACCTGCGGAGAACTCCAGACCCGGTAGCAGTCGCAGCATCGCCTTGCGGGTTTCCGCGGCGCTGATGCGCGCCTGATAGTCCTGCTCGCGCAGCTCCGGGCGGGCGGCCAGGGCCTGCTGCTCGAGGCTGGCGAGGTCCACCTTGAGCACCGGTACGCTGTAGTCGTCGCTGGCGGCGAGGGTCAGGTCAGTGCCGAGGGGCAGATTGATGAGCGTGGCCAGCTCGGTCTTGGCCAGCGACAGCGCGCGGCGCTGCTCCTCCAGCTGGCGGGTCGCCTCGATCAGGGTGCGCTGGTAGCTGAGCGCCTGGACCGGATCACCGATGCGCTGTTCGCCCATGCGCTGGCTGTCGTGGCGGGCCTGATCGACGCGCGCCATAAGGCCATCTATGCGCTCGAGCAGGCGTTCGGCGGCGACCGCTCGCCAGTACGCCGAGCGCACATCCTGGATGATGGTATGTACCACCTTGCGGCGGCGTTCCTGAACGATCAGGCGCTGATCGCCCTGCTGCTTGGCACTGACGTAGCTGACACCGAAGTCGAGTACGTTCCACACCATGGTCAGATCGGCCACGTCGCGGTCGCGGTCCTGCGAGGTGGACGGCTCCAACGACTGGCTGCCGGTTTCGATGCTGCGGCTGCTGGAGGCGCTGACGTTGTTGCGTCCGGAGTAGCCGGCCGACAATGCCATGCGTGGCAGCATGTCGAAGCTGGCGAGATCGACCTGGCGTTGCGACAGGGCTTCTTCCATCACCTTCAGACGGGCTTCGAGGTTGTACTTCACCGCGCGGGCCATGGCCTCGTGCAAGGTCAGCGGCCCGCTCAGCGGCTCCTGGTCCCTGAACATTGCCGCCAGGTCCGACCGGGCACGCTGTTCGCTCTCACCACGTTCGATCGGTTGGCTGGTGACCGCACAGCCGCTGACGGCGAGCGCCAGCAGGCTAATTTTCAATGTTTGACTAATCCGTTTCATTCTTGGCCGCCCCCTGGATTCGGCTCTTTGTTATTCCTTGACGCGTCAGGCCTGCTGCTCGGGTTCCTGACCGAATTGCCCCAATGCCCGTGCCAGATCGCTGATCCGACTACGCTGTTGATCGTTGATTTCCTGCAGTTGCTGGCCGAGGCTGGGTGCCCCGAAGACGCCGCGCAGGCCGTCTTTGACGTCGCCTCCGCGCCATTGCTTGCCGTCGAAGACCTCCAGTTGCGGGCCATCCTGGGGCACGTCCTGGTTGAACATCATCGACAGGCTGCTGCTGCCGAAGACCCCGGCGTCCCCTCCGCCGAAGCCCAGGAAGCCCTTTCCTGCACCGTCGCCGAAGCCGTCGCTGCTGGCGAAGACCTGGGCGATGAAACTGGGCGCCAATGCTCCATTGTTGATGAAGATATTGCCCAGCGTCGGGATGCCGCTGCCCAGTGTCGGTTGCTCGAACAATGGCGGCGGCAGTAGCGGCGAGGTGGGCGAGGGCGGCTGTGACCCAGGCACGTTGGGTTGCAATGGCGTTGCGGGTGGCAGCGGCGGCGGCGCCGGTGGCGTGGCGCGGAACTCGGGGTCGCCGTTGGTCGGCGCATCGAGCTGGTAGCCGACCAGGCTTGTCGATTGAGCGAGCGCATTGCCGTGCGCATCGACGATAGCGCTACCCCCAGCGTTGAGCGTGAGCCCCAAGGTCCCCGGTCCGCGAGCATCGCTCACGCTGATCAGGTAGGTGCGCGCGTCGATCTGCGTGAGCGACTGCAAGACGCCGCTGGCAGCGCCGCCGAGTAGCAGCGAGAAGTCGCCCAGGTCGACACCACTGACGTCTTCGTCGAAGTTGACTACAAAGCTGAGCGAAGTGGGGTCGCTGGGCGACGGGCTATCAAGGCTGATGCTGGCTGTCGGCTGCAGCGCGTCCACTTGTACACCGTCGGTGGCGGCGACGTTGTTCAGTCCGGCGAGGGCGTCGTTGCCCACGGCGTCGCGCAGGGTGCCGCCGTTGGTCTGGATGTTGCTGCCGAGGGTGATCCCGGTTTGGTCCAGCTGACCGCTTTGCACTACATAGCGAAAGGTCAGCTGCGTGCTGCCCGAACCGCTGACGTACTCGGCAAACGCGGCTGCCCCGTTGTCCAGGGTGATGGCGATACGCGGTGTGCCCCCGCTGGTATCGACCACGACCGTCTCGTCGAAATCGACCGTGAAATCCAGTGCCTGGCCTGCGACGTAGGTTCCATCGGCGGGCACGCCCACACTGGATACGCTCGGCGGGCTGCGGTCGATGCTGTAGCTCGCCCCGGCGAGACCGCCGGTCAGGGCATTGCCGGCCATATCGGCGATGCCGGTGCCGCCAGCGTTCAGATCCAGGCGCAGGCTGCCGACGCCGCTCAGGTTGCCGACCTCCACGGTGTAGGTCTGCGCGTCCACCTGGGTGACCGAGGTGATGCTGCCTGCGGCGGTGCCGCCGAATACCAGGCTGAAGTCGCTGGCATCCACGCCGCTGACGCCCTCGCCGAAGGTTACCGTGTAGCTCACCGAGTTGGCGCCCGTCGGAGTGGCGTCCACCCGCACGATGCCGGTGGCGAGCGGCGCGGTGGTGTCCACCAGCACGCCGCCGGTGGCACCGACCGAGTTCAGGGTCAGGTTGAGGTCGTTGCCCGCCGCATCACGGGTGGTGCCGCCGTTCAGGTCCAGGGCGCCGCTGACGTCGATGCCGTTGCCGTCGGTATCGCCTGCCTGCACGCTGTACTGGAACACCAGCGCGCTGCTGCCGGAGCCGGACGCATAGCTGGCGTAGCGGGTCACGCCGCCGATATCCAGCGCCAGGCGCGGCGTTCCACCAGCGGTGTCGACCAGCACTGCCTCGCTGGCGTTGACCGTAAAGCTGAGCACGTCGCCCTCGTTGTACGAACCGTTGGCCGGCACGGAGACCGAGGCCACGGTCGGCACCACCGCGTCCACCAGCACCCCGGCCGTGGAGCCCACGCCATTGAGGGTGACGCTGGCGGCGTTGCCCACCGCATCCTGTAGCGCGCCGCCATTGGCGTCGAGGCCGGAACCGACGCTGATGCCATTGCTGTCCAGGTTGCCGCTTTGCACCGTGTAGCGGAACACCAGCGCACTGCTGCCCGAGCCGGACAAATAGCTGGCATACACCGTGCCGCCGGTGTCGAGGGTGATGGCGATTCGTGGCGTGCCGCCGGCGGTATCCACCGTGATCGCTTCGTTGAAGTTGACGGTGAAGTCCAGGTTCTGGCCGGCGATATAGGTGGCGTTGGCCGGGACGCTGACCGATCCCACCGTGGGCGCCACGCCGTCGATGACGACGTCATGCTGGCCGGCGATGGAATTGGCCCCGCCGGTGGTCGGCAGGGTCAGGATGGCGTCGTCGTTGGTCGCGTTGCGAACGGTTGCACCGTTCAGCGCCAGGGCGCCGGTGGACTGGTAGTCCAGGTCTGCACTGAGATCGCCGGCCTGCACGGTGTAGCTGAAGGTCAGCGTGTTGCTGCCGGAGCCGGACACGTAGGTGGCCTGGCGGTCGCTGCTGCCGGTCTCCAGCAGCAGCGTGGGAGTGCCGCCTGCGGTGTTGACGCTGACCGCCTGATCGAAGGTGACCGTCACGGTGATGACGTCGCCGACCTTGTAGCCGCCGTCCGGGTTGGTCACGTTGACCGAGGTGACCTCGGGGTTGAGGCTGTTGACGGTGATCGCGAGCGTGTCGGTGTCGATCTGGTTGCCGCCGGAGCCGGAAAGTCCCAGGTCATCGGTGGTGATCTGCAAAGACGCGGGGCCGTTGTAGCCCCCGGTCGGCGAGAACGACATGCCGTTCATCGCCAGGTTGATATCGGCCAGCGTGCCTTCGACGGTCATGGTCGCGTCGGCGGTGCCGGTGCCCGTGATGAAGCTGAGCCCGGTAGTGCCGCCCAGTGAGAGCAAGCCATTGGTCGCGGTGAGCGTCACCCGGACGTTGCCCCCGCCGGCATCCACATCGGCAATGCTGATGAGGTTGCCGTTGCCGGAGCTGAAGACCAGCACGGAATCTTGATCCACCGACTGCGCGCCAGGCAGGTTGTTCAGCGGCGCATCGTTCACCGCCGTGACCACCAGGGTGATCGTGGTGGATTCGCTCTGCGCGCCGCCGCTGCCGGTGTTGCCGCCGTCGTTGATATCCACCGTGAGCACCACGTTGCCGGTGCTGTTGGCTGCGGTCTGGAAGCTCAGCAGGTTGGCGGAGATGAACGCGTTGATGTCGGCGATGGTGCCGGTGAGGGTCAGCGAGCCCGTGCCGCTGCCGGCCACGGTCACTCCGCTGCCGCTGGTGGCGGACAGGCTTCCGCTGCCGACACTGAAGGTGGCGGTCACCGAGCCGCTGCCAGCGTCGACATCGGCGAAGCTGACGCCGGTCAAGGCAGTGCTGATGTCCTCGTCGACATTGATGGAAATGGGTGCACTGATCGCCGGCGCATCGTTGACCGCCGCCACCTGCAGCTCGACGGTTTCGCTGTCGGTCTGCGCGCCGCCGCTGCCGGTATTGCCGCCGTCGTCGATGCCGACGGTCAGGGTCACGCTGGCGGTCGAGTTGGCCGCGGAGGTGAAGGTCAGGTTGCTGCCGACGATAAAGGTGTTGATGTCGGCGATGCTGCCGGTCAGGGTCAGCGCACTGCTGGTGCCCCCCACGGTCACGCCGCCTCCGCTGGTGGCGGCCAGGCTGCCGCTGGGCACCGAGAGCGTCACGGTGACGCTGCTGCCGCCCGCGTCGGCGTCGCTGAAGCTGATACCGGTCAGCGCGCTGGCCGTGTCTTCGGTCACGCTGATGTTCGCCGGCACGCTGGCCACGGGTGCATCGTTGACGGCGGCGACGCTGACCTGCTTGGTCGCCGTATTGCTGTCGGTATCGCCGTCGTTGACGGTGAAGCTGATGCTGCGATTGGCGGTGCTGGGCGCGTCCGAGCTGTTGCTGTAGGTGACGCTGCGCAGCGCGGCCTGCCATTGAGCCAGCGTGGCGGTGCCGCCAGCCGAGGTCAGGCTCAGCACGCCGGTGGCGGCGTTGTAGCTGGCGCTGATGTTGCCCATGGTGCTGCCGTCGTTGGTAAAGGCGAGCACGTCCTGGCCACTGGCAAAGTTGCCGGTGATGGCGACCGTGGCACTGGCGAACGCGGTGTCGTCCACATCGCTCAGCGTCAGGCCACCGTCGATCACCGTGGCGCTGCCGTCTTCGGTGAAGGCGTTGCTACCGCCGGACGTGGTAACCACGGGCGCGTCGTTCACCGGGGTGACGGTGACCGTGATGGTGCCGTCGGCGGGGCCGGTGTCGGCGGCGTCGCGAATGCGGGTGGCGATGGTGAAGTTCTGGTCGTTGTTGGCCGAGGGGGTCAAGGCCACGGCAGCCAGTGCCGCGTTGACGTCCGCCACCGAGCCGGTGACCGTCTACACGCCGGTGCCGGCGTTGTAGGTGGAAGTGGCCGAACCGAAGGTGCCGGTGGAGAGCGAGCCGGCTGCAGGGTCGGACAGCGTGAGCGTGGCGGTGATGGTGTCGCCGGTATCCACGTCGGTCACCACGATATCGTCCAGCGCCACCGCGCCGCCGCCCTCGGTGGCGGACTTGCTCTGGGTGAGGTTGGTCGCGGTCGGCGCATCGCTCACGCCGGTGATGGTGACACTGATGGTGCCATCCGCCGGGCCGGTATCGGCCGCGTCGCGAATCCGCGTGGCGATGGTGAAGTTCTGGTCGTTGTTGGCCGAGGGGGTCAAGGCCACGGCGGCCAGTGCCGCGTTGACGTCCGCCACCGAGCCGGTGACCGTCCACATGCCGGTGCCGGCGTTGTAGGTGGAAGTGGCCGAGCCGAAGGTGCCGCTGGAGAGCGAGCCGGCTGCAGGGTCGGACAGCGTGAGCGTGGCGGTGAGGGTGTCGCCGGTGTCCACGTCGGTCACCACGATATCGTCCAGCGCCACCGCGCCACCGCCCTCTGTGGCGGCCTTGCTCTGGGTGAGGTTGGTTGCGCTCGGCGCGTCGTTGACGCCGGTCACGGTGACGCTGATGGTGCCGTCGGCCGGGCCGGTATCGGCGGCGTCGCGGATGCGCGTGGCGATGGTGAAGTTCTGGTCGTTGTTGGCCGAGGGAGTCAGTGCCACGGCGGCCAGTGCGGCGTTGACGTCCGCCACCGAGCCGGTGACCGTCCAAACCCCGGTGCCGGCGTTGTAGGTGGAGGTGGCCGAACCGAAGGTGCCGGTGGAAAGCGAGCCGGCCGCCGGATCGGACAGCGTGAGCGTGGCGGTGATGGTGTCGCCGGTGTCCACGTCGGTCACCACGATATCGTCCAGCGCCACCGCGCCGCCGCCCTCGGTGGCGGACTTGCTCTGGGTGAGGTTGGTCGCGGTCGGCGCGTCGTTGACGCCGGTGACGGTGACGCTGATGGTGCCGTCGGCCGGGCCGGCGTTAGCGGCGTCGCGAATGCGTGTGGCGATGGTGAAGTTCTGGTCGTTGTTGGCCGAGGGCGTCAGAGCCACGGCGGCCAGTGCCGCGTTGACGTCCGCCACCGAGCCGGTGACCGTCCACACGCCGGTGCCGGCGTTGTAGGTGGAGGTGGCCGAGCCGAAGGTGCCGGTGGACAGAGAGCCGGCCGCGGGATTGGACAGCGTGAGGGTGGCGGTGATGGTGTCGCCGGCATCCGCATCGGTCACCACGATGTCGTCCAGCGCCACTGCACCGCCGGCCTCGGTCGCGGCCTTGCTCTGCGTGAGATTGGTTGCGGTTGGAGCGACATTGGGCAGAACGGCAGCAGAAACGGCTATGTCGTCGATATAAAAGAACAGGTCAGAGGAGCCGTTCTGCTGAACGATGCGGAATTGATCGATGTTCTGCCAATCCTGATCGCCGCCATGATTGAGCGTTACGGTGGTGTCAGCGCCAACTGAGGCCGTGAAATCCTGTGAGGCTACCTCGACGCCATCGCGATAACCGATGACCCGCACGGCAGTCCCCATGTTCACATTTTCCAGATGGAACGACTGCAACCAGAATTCCTCACCGCTGGTTGCGGTGAACCTGGCTTCCTTGACTACGCCGAAATAGCCCTCGACTTTCAGCGCCTTGTCGGAGCCATCGTTTGCCAGAATGGTATCAATGCTGTTCCGGGTGACATCGAGATAGCTTGGCGTTCCCCCGCTATCCGGCGCGTTGTTGCCGCCGCTATCGACGAGGCTCACAGTCCAGCCATCGAACACCCTTGGACTACCACCGAGGCTATAACCCCCACCGTCCACCGTCACACTGTCGAAATCCAGCGTCGTCGGAGCCGCGAGCAGCGCATCGAATTCGGTGGCAGCAAGCGACGCGGCCTCGATGACGCCTGCCTGGGCTTCCAGAATCCAGTTCCCGCCCAGGCGCTGGGCGCCGGTATTGTCAGTGGAAGCAGCGACGTCCGCCTGGGTCAAGCGCGCCAGTTCTGTAACCAGCGCACTCCCTGCTGCGCCTTCGCCGGTACTGCAACCGTAGAGGAGAAAGTCACCATCAACGCTCAGCGCATCGCCAATGCGGGCCAGGGTTTCGCTATGGCTGGCAAGATCGGCAGCATCGATCCAGGCATTGCCCGCCTTGAACGCACCGCTTTCGCCATGGGAAAGGAGGTGGATCGCATCGATGCCCGTGCGCCCTTCCAGATACTCGGCCATCTGCTCCAGGCCATTGCGCGAGGCATCCAGCACCACCACCTCGGCGCCCGTCGGCAGGCCCGCTAGCAGCTGTTGGTAGTTCTGGATATTTCCATCGACGAACACCACTTCGCGTCGGGTATCGGCGGCTCCACTATCAACGGCTGGGGTGTCCTGGGCATCCTGCTGGGAGGCTCCATCGGAAGCCGGAGCGCTGGCAGCCGAGGCACTGTCCGCCACCTCGATCGCAGTGGCCGCCACGGCGCCGTCGAACAGCATGCGCGGCTCCAGGGAAAGCGCCAGCGGCGAACGTACCGAGGCCGGTTGGGGGCGTTGCCCCAGCCTCACCCAGGACAGATCCTGCCAGAGATCCAACCATTTCATCCCGCACCTCCGTGCTGCTTCGAGCGTTGCCGATGACCGTGAAACCGGGCCTCGAGCATTTTTCATTGTTGGCAGCGAAAGGTCGGCGCGCGGGCACCGACCTTCACCATCAGCTATGCGACGGGAAAATCCCCTGCAGGGCAATCACGAAATTGATGCCGATATAGGGGTTGCGCAACGGGACCGGGATATTGCTGCCGGAAATGCCAGTCGTATTGGCCGGTACCGCCGCCGAGCCGGTCAGAGTCACGTTGAACGGCGCCAAGGTATCGGTGCCGCTCTGAGCGCTGTTGTAGATGGCGAAAGGGCGGCCTCCGCTGCTAGGTGCAGCCGGTACGGCATTGGCCGGCGAGCCGACGGAGGCGGTGGTGGTAGACACCGGTACGGCGACAGGGCCGGTCACGCTCACTGGCACGTTCTCGGCCGGCAGAGCGTGGTTGTGAGCCGGCATATTGCTGGTCAACAGGGTCACAGTCTCGGTGCCCGCCATCTCGCCCTGAACGATAGGACTCAACCCCGGCCCCTGGCCGATGCCTACCGGGCTGCGGCCCTGCAAGTCGGGCAGGCCGAAGGTGGTCTGGCCGTTACCGCCGTACATGGTGCCGAGCAGGGAAAACAATGCGGTGTTCTGCGCGATCGACATGATCTGTCCCTGACAGAACGCCCAACCTTGCGGGGCAAAGTTGAAACCGACCATGCGGATTTCGCCGAGAAAAGGCTCGCTCATAGGTGTATCTCCTCATCGCTTCTTATGGGTGCGGGCTTCCTGTGACTGCCCGCACGCTAGGTTGCCTGAACGGCAAGTCATTTCGGCTACGCCAGGGCCTTTTCCCGGTGGAATACCGCCTCCAGGCAAGGTCGACCCTCGGCATCGGGACGAACCGGGGTCAACAAGAGCTCCCAATTGCCTCCATCCGGGCCGTGCAGTTGGTATAGCGCCTGCGGCAAGGCCAGTCCTTCCGGCATCCGGAACAGCAGGGAAAAGCACTCGTAGCGGGTATTCATCGGTACGCGCTGCTCCACATGCTGCAACTCGACGTCCAGGGAGTGCTCCGGATCGAGGTGCAGGCGAAAGGAGCAACCGCTGGCCTGCAGGAAATAGTCATAGGTGGGCATGGGCTGCATCAATGGACTCCTCAAAGCGTCGCGGACCGCAACCCGTCCGCCCGGGACGGTTGCGCGGCGGCTGGCTTGCGCATCTTCAGGTAGATGCCGTTCTCACCTGCCACTTCGAATCCGAAGCGCTGGTACAGGCGAAAGGCGGGATTGTCACCTTCCACATGCAGGCCCACGGCGAGCCCGCGCGCCTCGGCCCGCTCAAGAAGATCGGCGAGCAGGCCGCTCCCCAGCCCGGCACCACGGCATTCGGGCAGCAGGGAAATGTCGATGATCTGCAGCGTGGTCTCGCCCCAGAACAGATAAAGGCGACCGATGGCCTGGCCGTCGCGCTCGATCAGCCAGAACTCGCCGTCGGGAAAGTGTTCCTGGTAATAACGGTGCTGGAGGCTGAATTGCTGGGCGAGGAACTCGGCGACGGTCTCGGCGGGCCAGCCGCTGCGGGCCATTTCCGTTTGCCGCGTGGACGCATAGAGACGGCACAGGAACGCCTCGTCGGTGGCCTCGATGGGGCGGAAATGAAGCGCGGTGTCGGTCATCGGATTCGGCATCCCTGCTCACGTTTACTCATGCGGCGCTGCGGTGGCCAGCGCTTGCGTCGATGCAAGCCTAGTCCAATCCGTCGAATTGTCCTACAGCGCCAGATAATGGCGAAGTGCCAGGCAATACGCAAAAAAAGTTCGCCGGCCATTCGCCCGATAGGTCGCAGCACCTCAGAAGCCGCTTTCCCGCACACCCAGTGCGGCCACTCGCCGCCAGGCCGCGCCCAGCAAGGACTCCGGTCGACCGTCCAGCACCACCAGGCCACGTGCGGGCTGGACCGGCACCTGCACCTCGGCACTGGCTTCCAGGCGCACGGCATACTGCGCTTGCAACGGCTTGCCCCGCTGCCGTTCGTCCCGTCGTACCGGGATGGGGCCTTGCCGATCCGACGCCAGTGCTTCGATGTCCAAATACTGCGCCCCAGTGGGGGCTACTTCGACCAAGCGTACCGCTACGGCCGGACGCAGCGGATCGTCGGCGATGAAGCGTCCTTCGCTGCCCACCTCCACTCGCCAAAGCAATTCCTCTTCCAGGTAGCCGCGCAGGCGTGCCTGATGGGTGTCGACCACCCGGGCCAGCGGCAATTGCGGCGGCAGCCAGAGCCCGGGGCGCAAGTCGCGGGACAGGTCGCGTACCACGCCGGCATGCGGCGCCCGTAATTCCAGGCGAGCGCGCTGGGCGGCCAGCCCCCGGTATTGCGCCAGCGCCTCGGCCAGTTGCTGCTCGAGAATGCCGATGTCGGCCACCGTCTCGCGCCGTCCCGACTGCCGACGCAGCTGCAGCTGAATGATCTGGATCTCGCTGCGGATGATGTGCTGGCGGGCGTCCAGATCCGGCGACTCCAGCACCATCAGCACCTGATCCGCTTCCACCCACTGGCCATCGTGGACTTGCAGAGCCTTCAGCCGCGCCGGCAGCGGCACGTGCAGCGCGCTGCTGCGCACCGCCTCCAGCACCGCCGGCACCTCCACGGCACTGCGCCAAGGCACCAGCAAAACCGCCAGCAACAGCAACGCTCCGATACCCAGCAGCATTACCCGCGAGCGTTTCGCCTGACCACGATGTGACCACCAGTGTGTCAGCTCGCGCCCGATCGGCAGACCGATGAACCAGGCCAGTTCCACCAGCATCAGGAAGATGCCGAGCAGCTTGAAGAACAGGTGATACACCGCCAGCGCGATGCCGAGAAACAGCGCCGCGCGCCACAGCCAGGAACAGTAGCCCCACCACAGCAGCTTGCGCCTTACCGCAGCGGGCAGCGGCTCGGGCTCCGGCTCGCCGTAGCCGAACAGCCATTCGCGCAGACGCCAGCGACACAGGGCGAAGGCGCGCCCCTGGAGGTTGTCCACGCCCCAGAAATCGCTGAGCAGGAAGTAGCCGTCGAAGCGCATGAAGGGATTCAGGTTCACCGCAAGGGTCGTCAGCCAGGTGGCGCTGGCCAGCATGAAGGCTGCCGTGCGTGCCGCGCCGTCCGGCAGCAGCGACCAGGCCAGCAGCGCGATACAGGCCAACGTCAACTCGGCGAGAATGCCGCCGGCACCGATCAGCAGTCGCGAGCGTCGGTCATTCACCCGCCAGGCATCGCTGACGTCGGTGTAGAACAGCGGTAGCAGCACCATGAAGGCCACGCCCATGCTCTGTACCCGGCAACCGGCGCGCTTGGCCATGTAGGCATGGCCGAACTCGTGACACAGCTTGGCGAAGGTCAGCGCCGCGCCGAAAGCCAGCGCACCGCCCAGGCTGAATAGATGCGGAAATGTGGCGAGGAAACGCTCCCAATCCCTCGCCACCAGAAACAGGCCCAGGCCGAAAACCAGCGGAAGGCCGACGCGCAGCAAGGTCCCGCCGTGGCGCTCCAGCCAGGGCCAGGTGCGGTTGAGGAAGGCATCCGGCCTCCACAGCGGGATGCGGAAGAACAGGTACTGGTGCAGCAGCGTCTTCCACAGGCCGTGACGCATGGCCGCGGCCTTGGCCGCATAGCTGGCGCGTTGCTCGGCATCGCCCGGAGAGATCAGATCGTGTCCGCGGAGAAAGCGCAGCAGCTCCTCCAGATCACTGGCCTGCAACGGCATGCCGGATTCGCGGTTGGCCGCCGCCAGTACCCGCGTCGCGTCCCCCAGACGCCAGTGTCGGAGCAGGCGCATGGCCGCGCCGCCTAGCTTGAAGTAGCGCCCGCGTAGCGGGTCGGCCAGGGTCCATTGTGGCGAACCGTCCAAGGCCGGTTCGGCGGGCGAAAGCTGCAAATCGGGGCGCAACGCCGGCAGGCCCATGTCAGAACCCCAGGGTCTGGCGCAAGGCCGCCAGAGGACGACGCAGCAAGTACACCGCCAACGGCGCGCGCTGGCCGAACAGCTTGGCCGTGCCACGCAGGCCGATGCGCGGCGGCGCACCGTCGAATGCCGCATCGAGCCGATAGGCCAGTTGCCCGTCCGGGGTCGGCTGCGCCTCGTAGGCAGCGCGCTGCAGGGTGGCGTGATAGCGGTGCAACGGGTCGCTATCGAGGAACAACGCTACCTCGGCGCCCGGCTCCAGGGCGATGGCGTCGCCCACCGGCAACTCGATACGCAGTTCCGCCTGGGCCGGATCGGCGACCTTCATCAATTGTTCGCCGGTTTGCACCGGCTTGCCGGTCCAGCGCTCGGCATCGGCGAACACCGCAATGCCGTCGCGCTCGGCGCGCAATTCGGTCCGCGCCAACAGATCGCGAGCGTAATCGCGTTCGGCGCGTTTCTGCTCCACGCGCGCGGCCAGCAGGTCGATCCGCGCACTGGACTCCGCATCGCTGAATGCCCGTTGCGAGCTGGCCTTCAGTTCGGCCTCGGCAACCCCGAGGGTGCGCTCGGCCACATCAGCCTGGGCCTTTAGCGCCGTGGCATCGAAGCGCACCAGCAGATCGCCGGTCTTGACCAGCTGGTTGGGCTTGACCAAAAACTCGGCGAGCACGCCGTCCAACGGCGAGGCCACCACACGACCGCCCAGCGGCACCACCTCGGCCGGTGCCAGCACCGACTGGCGTACCGGCATAAGCAACACCAGCAGCGCCGCCAGTCCAGCCAGCACCATGCGTTTGCGCGGCCAGCGCAGACGCCAGGGCTCGCGCGGCTGCAGGGCTAGCCAGGCGTGACCATAGGTCTCGCCGAGCGGACGCAGCAGGGCCTGCTCGGCTTCGCTCCAGGGCTGCTCGCGGGCGATCCAGAGACCACCGAACACCTGCTGGCGACGATTCTTCAGTGGCAGCCAGTACACCTGCGCTGCCGACAGGGTTCGCCAATCCTCGCGCTCCTGCCCGGCCAGCCCATCCGCGGCGATGGCCCGCGGCTCGGCCAGTTGTCCCTGCCGCTCCAGTTGCGCACAGGCGCGTTCGACGAAGGCGACGAATGGCGCATTCGGCTCGACCTGACTGACGCCGGTCAACGCCCTGACCTTGCCGGCGATCAGCAGGGCGGCGTGGCGATAGGCGAACAGCGGTTGGGCGTCGTTGACCAGGCTGTAGGCGAGCCGGTCCAGGGTATCGGCGGCACGTGCCTGCTGTTCCAGCACGAGGAACTGGGCGAACACCCGTTCGGCGAGGCCGGGCAGCGGCGCGTTCATGGCGCCGCCTCGAATCGCGCGGTGCCGCTCATGCCGGCCAGCAGCCCAGCCGACTCCTTCGGCAGTTCGCCGATCAGCAGCAACGTCTGGCTGCCCTCGTCGATTCGTGCGCCGACGCGCCCCACCTCGGCGCTCAGCGGCCGTCCGGTTTCGTCAGGAGTGAAGGTGAAGCGCTGGCCGGGGGCGAGTTGGCCGAGCCAGCGCGATGGCACCAGTAGATGAATTTCCAGTCGACTGTTGTCGACGATCTCCAGCAGTGGCGCGCCGCCGGCGACGCTTTCGTGGGGCTTGACCTTGCGCTGCACCACCTGGCCGTCGAAGGGCGCCTTCACTGTGCATCGGTTGACCTGCACCTGGTAGACCTGCGATTCGGCCTGTGCCTGTGCCTGACGCGCCTCGGCAAGCGCCACTTCGAAGCGTCCTACGGAGTTGAGCGCGGCGAGCTGCTTCTTGTGTGCCAGCTCTTCCCGCGCGGCCCGGGTAGCCGCCTGGGCAGCATTGAGCTGGGCCTGGTAGGCGCTGCAATCGAAGCGGACCAGGATGTCGCCGGTATGGAATGCTTGGCCTTCGGCGAAGGGCATTTCGACGATACGCCCGGCCAGTTCGCTGGCCAGCATCGCCTGATGACGAGCGCGCAATACGCCGCGCGCATTGCGCTCGGCAGCAGGCGCGGTGGTCGGGTCGGGCAGGTGGTCCAGCAGCGGATCGCTTGGCTGAGCGGCCAGCTGTGCCGGGCCCGCGCATATTAGGCACATCATCGCGCATGCCCAACCGACTGTTCGATGCATAGTGCTCTCCCTGCAATTTCAATCCGCGCAGTGTACGGCAGACGCCTCGTTGCGCAAGCCGACGGAACACCGACCGATCTGTCCGTCGATGCCCTGCGGCGCCGGAGCGATCGCTCGAGTCGGCCAGCCTGGCAGGCAGCCGCTCCGCATCGTAAAGATTTTTTTACGAGGCTGAGGGTTGGATCGCGGACTTTGCTGCATCCGCCTCTTGGATCAATGGTTGTAAGGTTTTATTGCCATATGCACTGGCGGATAGGGCAGGGGCATGGCGCTTCCCCGCTTGTGAGGGAACGGGGCTCTCGGTTGTCATGGGCCTAGCAGCGCCTTGCGGCGCAACCCACAACAACAATGAGGAGGCGAAATGACCGCCGTGGCCAAGATCGAGCAGCACAACCCCATCGGCACCGATGGCTTCGAGTTCGTCGAATTCACTGCGCCCAACGACGAAGGCATCCAGCAGCTGCGCCAGCTGTTCACCGCCATGGGCTTCACCGAAACCGCCAAGCACCGCTCGAAAGAGGTGTGGCTGTTCCAGCAGAACGACATCAACATCGTCCTCAATGGCAGCCCCACCGGCCATGTCCGCGCCTTCGCCGAGAAGCACGGCCCCAGCGCCTGCGCCATGGCCTTCCGGGTCAAGAACGCCGCCCAGGCAGCTGCCTACGTTGAGCAGCAGGGCGCCAAGCTGGTGGGCAGCCACGCCAACTTCGGCGAGTTGAACATCCCCTGCGTCGAAGGCATCGGCGGCTCGCTGCTGTATCTGGTCGACCGCTATGGCGACAAGACCATCTACGACGTCGACTTCGAGTACATCGAAGGCCGCAGTGCCAACGACAACGCGGTCGGCCTGCAGTGCATCGACCACCTGACCCACAACGTGCGTCGCGGGCAGATGGACGTCTGGTCCGGCTTCTACGAGCGCATCGCCAATTTCCGCGAGATCCGCTACTTCGACATCGAGGGCAAGCTCACCGGCCTGTTCTCGCGCGCCATGACCGCGCCCTGCGGCAAGATCCGCATCCCGATCAACGAGTCGGCCGACGACAAGTCGCAGATCGAGGAATTCATCCGCGAGTACCACGGCGAGGGCATTCAGCACATCGCCCTGAGCACCGACGATATCTATGCAACGGTGCGCCAACTGCGCGCCAATGGCGTGGATTTCATGACCACTCCGGATACCTATTACGAGAAGGTCGACAGCCGTGTCGCCGGCCATGGCGAGCCGCTGGAGCAGCTGCGCGAGCTGAACATCCTGATCGACGGCGCGCCGGGCGACGACGGCATCCTGCTGCAGATCTTCACCAACACGGTGATCGGCCCGATCTTCTTCGAGATCATCCAGCGCAAGGGCAACCAGGGCTTCGGCGAGGGCAACTTCAAGGCGCTGTTCGAATCCATCGAAGAGGACCAGCTGCGCCGTGGCGTGATCTCCGAGGAACAATGATGCAGCGCACCCCCGGGGTGTGCCGCGCGCATCACCGTCCCATGCACCGATAGTCGATTGTCAGGGTGCGCGCGGCCCGGACGGCCGTGCGACACCCTGCGAGGTTTGGACATGAAACTCGCATCACTGAACCAGGGCCGCGACGGCGTTCTCGTCGTGGTCTCCCGCGACCTGACCCGCGCCGTACGCGTGCCGCAAGTCGCCGCCACCCTGCAGGCCGCCCTGGACGACTGGGCCGTGGCCCGCCCCAAGCTGGAGGCGGTCTACCAGCGTCTCAACGACGGGCTGGAGGAGGGCGCCTTCGCCTTCGACCAAGCTGCCTGCCACAGCCCGCTGCCGCGTGCCTATCACTGGGCCGACGGCAGCGCCTACGTCAACCACGTCGAGCTGGTGCGCAAGGCGCGTGGCGCCGAGATGCCGGAATCCTTCTGGCACGACCCGCTGATGTATCAGGGCGGCGCCGACAGCTTTATTCCGCCGCATGCGCCCATCCGCCTGGCCGACGAGGCCTGGGGCATCGACCTGGAAGCCGAGCTGGCGGTGATCACCGACGACGTGCCGATGGGCGCCACGCCGGCCGAGGCCGGCGAGCACATCCGCCTGTTGCTGCTGGTCAACGACGTGTCCCTGCGCAACCTGATCCCCGGCGAGTTGGCCAAGGGCTTCGGCTTCTACCAGAGCAAGCCGTCGTCGAGCTTCTCGCCGGTGGCAATCACCCCGGACGAGCTGGGCGAGAGCTGGAAGGACGGCAAGGTGCATCGGCCGCTGGTGTCGCACATCAACGGCGCGCTGTTCGGCCAGCCTGACGCCGGCGTGGACATGACCTTCAACTTCCCCACCCTGGTCGCCCACGCAGCCAAGACCCGGCCGCTGGGCGCCGGCACCATCATCGGCTCCGGCACCGTGTCGAACTACGACCGCAGCGCGGGCTCTTCCTGTCTGGCGGAAAAGCGCATGCTGGAAATCGTCGAGTCGGGCGAGGCGAAAACGCCCTTTCTCAAGTTCGGCGACCGGGTGCGTATCGAGATGTTCGACGCCAGCGGCCAGAGCCTCTTCGGCGCCATCGATCAGGTGGTGGAAAAATATGAGCACTGATGCGGGGCGTGATCGTAGGAGCCGGCTTGCCGGCGATGTTGTTGCGCCAGGCGAATCGCCAGCAAGCTGGCTCCTACAGGATGCATCGGTATGCTGAAACTCTACGGCTACTGGCGCTCCAGCGCCGCCTACCGCGTGCGCATCGCCCTGAACCTCAAGGGCCTGGCGTACCAGCAGGTGCCGGTGCACCTGGTCAAGGATGGTGGCCAGCAGCACGGCGCCGACTACCGCGCGCTGAATCCGCAGGGGCTGCTGCCGCTGCTGGTGGACGAGGAGAACGGCGGCGTGCGCATCGCCCAGTCGCTGGCGATTCTCGAGTACCTCGAGGAGATCTTCCCGGTGCCGACGCTGCTGCCGGCCGACCCCGCCGAGCGCGCGCAGGTACGGGCGCTGGCGCTGCATATCGCCTGCGATGTGCATCCGCTGAACAACCTGCGCGTGCTGCAGTACCTGTCCGCCGAGCTGGGCGCCTCCGACGAGGCGAAGAACGCCTGGTACCGGCACTGGGTCGCGCTGGGACTGGCGGCGGTGGAGCAGGGCCTGGCGCCGTTCGACGGGCGCCTGTCGCTCGGCGAACGGCCGGGTTATCTGGAAGCCTGCCTGATCCCGCAGCTGTATAATGCGCGGCGTTTTAACTGTGACCTTGCCGCGTACCCACGCATTCTCGCCCTGGCGGCGCGCTGCGAATCCCTGCAGGCCTTCCAACAGGCCGCGCCGGAGGTGCAGCCCGACGCCCAGTGAGCCCGGCTGGCATTGCCTGCCGTGCCCAGGCGAACCCGGCCCGATAAAAGCCTTGCATTCCGCTGCGCCACAAGCGCGGCGGGTCCGATTCTCGTCACAGATAAAAACAAACAGGTGACGCATGACCCGTGAAAAACCGAAGAACCTCTGGCTCTCGCGCTGGGGTTTCATCCTCGCTGCAACCGGCTCGGCC
Source organism: Pseudomonas sp. SP16.1 (assembly GCF_052682975.1). Lineage (NCBI taxonomy): Bacteria > Pseudomonadati > Pseudomonadota > Gammaproteobacteria > Pseudomonadales > Pseudomonadaceae > Pseudomonas > Pseudomonas sp. SP16.1. The sequence continues at coordinate 2,704,740 of NZ_JBQYFZ010000001.1, read as the reverse complement.
GTCGGCCTGGGCAATATCTGGAAATTCCCCTACATCACCGGCGAATACGGCGGCGGCGCCTTCGTGCTGATGTACCTGGCCTGCATCCTGGCCATCGGCATCCCGGTGATGATGACCGAGATCGCCCTCGGCCGCCGCGGCCGCGGCAGCCCCATCGACGCCATCGGCCGGGTGGTCCGCGAGAACGGCGGCAACCCGCTGTGGAAGGCGGTCGGCGGCATGGCCATGCTCGCCGGCTTCATGATCCTGTGCTTCTACGTGGTGGTCGCCGGCTGGGCCTTTGCCTACACTTGGAAGATGCTCGACGGCTCGCTGGCCGCCACCAGCGTCGAGGCGCTCGGCGGGGTGTTCGAGGCGCACAACGCCAATCCCTGGCAGCTCGGCGGCTGGAGCGTGCTGGTGGCGCTGCTGACCCTGTGGATCGTCGCCAAGGGTGTGCAGCAGGGCATCGAGCGCGCCGTGCGCTGGATGATGCCGGGTCTGGCGCTGATGCTGATCGTGCTGGTGGGTTACGCCTTGACCAGCGGCAGCTTCCAGGCCGGCTTCGACTTCCTCTTTCATTTCGATGCCTCGAAGATCACCGGTGAGGCGCTGCTGGCCGCCCTCGGCCACGCCTTCTTCACCCTCAGCCTGGCCTCCGGCGCCATCCTCACCTACGGCTCCTACATTCCCGACGGCCAGTCCATCGCCCGCACCACCTTCCTGGTGGCGATCTGCGACACCTGCGTGGCGCTGCTCGCCGGCCTGGCGATCTTCCCGATCATCTTCGCCAACGGCATGAGCCCGGGCGCAGGGCCTGGGCTGATCTTCATGAGCCTGCCGCTGGCCTTCCAGCAGATGCCGCTGGGCACCGCCTTCGGCGTGCTGTTCTTCGCCATGGTGTCGATCGCCGCGCTGACCTCGGCGATCTCCATGATCGAGGCGACCGTTGCCTACCTGAACGAGAAGCACGGCATCAGCCGCCTGAAATCGGCGGTGCTGGCCGGCTCCGTGCTGCTGGTCATCAGCCTGCTGGCGATGCTTTCGTTCAACCTGCTGGCCGGCTGGACACCGCTGGGCAAGAACGTCTTCGACTGGCTGGACTACCTGACCTCGCGCTGGATGATGCCGTTGGGCGGCATCTTCATGGTGATCCTCGCCGGCTATGTGCTGCGCGGCGAGATCATGCGCGACGAACTGGACCTGCCGCCGGCCGGCTACGCGCTGTGGCTGTTCATGGTGCGCTACGTCAGCCCGGTGCTGATCCTGGTGGTGTTCCTGCATGCCCTGGGCTGGCTGCTGTTCGACCCGGTGGCACAGTGGTACTGGATCGCCGGCGCCATCGGCCTGCTGGCGCTGGCCGGCGAAGCGCTGCGGCCGCGGGTGATGCCGGTGCTGGCCGGTCGCTGACTCCGCCGGCGGGTCGCCAAGGCGCAGCTCCGGACGGGGCTGCGCCTTTTTTTCGGCTTGCATCGCGTCAGGCCGGCGCCGAGTGTGGGGCGCCCAGCTGCGAAGGGTGCGCCGTGCGCAGCGACCAGCGAGCGCGTGCGACCTGCCTGGCTGCGAACCTCCGTCTCCGTCCATCCTTGGCGAAAAGTCGCCAGATAATCGGCGCCAATAAGCGGATAGTTGCCGATCCGCGCCTGAGGCTTGGCTATAGTCGAACGTATCCTCTTGGCCAACTGCCAGCACTCAAGCCCCTGCACGGCCTGCCGATGTTCTAGGGCAGGCCTGGCACAAGGGTTGCGTGGGGTATCGGCCAGGCCGCGCTCACGAGGCGCGACCCTATAAGAAGAATCTGGAGTCGTCCTATGTTTGAACCTGCCGCTCGTGTGTTCGCCAACCTTGCCGTCGGCAAGAAACTGTTCTGCGGCTTCGGTCTGGTGCTGCTGCTCACTGCGGCAATGACCGGCAGCGGTTTCCTCGCCGTGCAGGCGGTGCTGCAGGGCCATCAGCAGACCGGGCAACTGGCGCAGGTCAATCAGGAGATCCTTCAGGCGCGTCGGCTGGAGCGCAATTTCGCCATCGAACGGAGCAGCGATAGCGCCGATCGCGTGCGTGCCAGTCTGAGCAAGGTAGAGGACATGCTGGCGCGTATGGCGCAAGCCGCCGCTGCGGAAGGCGGGCGTGTGCAGACCATGCAGCAGGCCACCGCAGACTATCGCGAACAGTTCGACAGCTATGTCGAGTTGCAGGACAAGGCACGTGAGGCACGTCAGGACATGCGTAACGCCGCCGCCGAGGCGCGCGATCAGTTCGAGGTGGTCGAGCTGGACATGTATGACGCGGTGCGCGAGATGCGCCTGCAGGGCGACAAGCTGCGCGGCAGCGACCCGCTGACCCTGGCCGAGACCGCCTCCGGTCTGAGCAAGCGCATGCTCGATTTGCGCGGCCACGAGAGCCTTTACATCATCGAGGGTTCGGCCGAGGCGCTGGAGGAGTGGGAGTACGTCAGCGAAGACCTGCAGAGCGTGGCCCGTAGCCTGATGGTCTGGCTCAACGACGAGCAGAAGGGCGCGATCGAGACCGCGCTGCAGGCATTGACGCTGTACCAGCGCTCCTTCCTCTACTACCAGCAGATCCGCGAGCAGAACCAGGCAACGGAAAGCGCCATGATCGAGCGCGCCCGCTCGGTACTTGGCCTGGCCGAGGCCGCGCAGGCCGGTGCCGAACAGGGCATGCTCGACGACAGTCGGCGCGCCCTGCTGATACTCGGCAGCATGGGCGCCGCGGCGGTGGTGCTGGGCCTGTGCGCCGCGCTGCTGATCACCCGCTCCATCGTCGTGCCGCTGCGCCAGAGCGTGAGCTTCGCCCAGCGCATCGCCTCGGGCGATCTGAGCCAGGACTTCGCCCAGCAGCGTCGCGACGAGGTCGGCCAGCTGTTCGCCGCCATGCAGGACATGACCCTCAGTCTGCGTAACCTGGTCGGCCGCATCGGTGGCGGGGTGGGACAGATCGCCGCCGCCGCCGAACAGCTGTCGGCGATCACCGCGCAGACCAGCGCCGGGGTGCAGACGCAGAAGCTGGAGACCGAGCAGACCGCCACCGCCATGCACCAGATGGCCGCCACCGTGCAGGAGGTGGCGCAGAACGCCGAGCAGGCCTCGCTGGCGGCGCGCGACGCCGACCAGGAGGCGCAGCAGGGCAACCGCGTGGTGCAGCAGGCGGTGGATCAGATCGATGGCCTGGCCAGCGAGGTGGAGCAGTCCGCCGAGGCCATCGCCGCGCTCAATCAGGAGAGCGCGCGCATCGGCAGCGTGCTCGAGGTGATCCGCAACGTCGCCGAGCAGACCAACCTGCTGGCACTCAACGCCGCCATCGAGGCCGCCCGCGCCGGCGAGCAGGGCCGCGGTTTCGCCGTGGTCGCCGACGAGGTGCGTGCGCTGGCCAAGCGTGCGCAGGACAGCACCGAGGAGATCGAGAGCCTGATCGCCGGCCTGCAGCGCATGGCCAAGGGCGCCGTGGAGCAGATGGACAGCAGCCGCGACCTGACCCGGCGCACCGTCGAGCTGGCCGGCCAGGCGGGCGACGCCCTGGGCCGCATCACCCAGGCGGTGAGCACCATCGAGCAGATGAACCAGCAGATCGCCGCCGCCGCCGAGGAGCAGAGCGCGGTGGCCGAGGCGATCAACGAGAGCGTCACCCGCGTGCGCGACATCGGCGAGCAGAGCGCCACTGCCACCGAGCAGACCGCCGCCTCCAGCGCCGAGCTGGCGCGCCTGGGCGTGGAGCTGCAGGAACTGGTGCGGCAGTTCCGCACCTGAGCCGTGTCGCTCCCCGTAGGGTGCGCTGTGCGCATCGGTTTCAGGAGGGATTTAAGCGGGCGTCGCCGCCCCGGGCGGTATGCACCGCCGGTAACTGCTTACCGCTGACTGAAGCGCTGCCCCGATAGCGCCGGGTGGTACAGCGGCTGCACCTTGTTGCCGGCCGGGTCGAGCAGATGGAAGCTGCGCGCACCATCGCCGTGATCGAAGGGGCGATCCAGCAGGGTTACCCCACGGCCCTTGAGGTAGTGGTACCAGGCGTCCAGCTCCTCGACGCTGTCGACGATGAAACCATAGTGATCGACCAGCGGCACGCCATGGCTCTCGGCGTAGGCGCGGCCGAGCGACAGGTTGTCGTTGCCGCAGGTCAGGTAGACCAGATCCTGGTTGGCGCGGTGCAGCACCTGCATGCCCAGCACCTCGACGTAGAAGCGCTCGCATTCCTCCAGGTTGGGCACCAGCAGGGCCAGATGACGCAGGCCGTTGAGGCGGGGCGGACGTTCGAGCATGTTCTTGCACTCCAGTATGTATACAATTCACATTCCAATATAAGACATAAAGGAGTGTTCCGTGTACAGCCTGCTGCTCAAGACCCGTCTCAAGCCGGGTGGCTTCGCTGCCTTCATGGACGCCATGCGCGTCAATGCCGCCGCCTCGGTGCGTGACGAACCGGGCTGCCTGACCTTCGACGTGCTGCGTGACCGCAGCGATGCGGATCTGGTCTGGCTTTACGAGGTCTACGTTGACGAGGCGGCCTTCGAGGCGCATATGCGCACGCCGCATTTCCTCGCCAGCCGGCCGTTGGTCGAACCGCTGATCGAGCGTCAGGACGTCATCGAAGCCGACCTGCTGGCACTCAACCCCGTCCGCTGAAGGGCGCGCGTTCGCCAGCAGTGCGCCGGACTGCGTGGCGTGCGGCGCGCGCACCAGCGCTTGGGTGCCGAACAGCCTGTTGAGCCGGCCGGCGCCAGGGCATCAGGCCGGCGCGCCGGTACGCGTCGCGCCCGCGGCCTCAGGCCGCGCCGGCGACCCGCTGCACATCCAGCACGCGAATGCACCCCGGCTCGGGGTAATGCCAGTGCACGTCTAGATCCCAGAAGCGCGCGCCGTAGCGGCGTTCGGGCTGCGGCTGCTGATAGGCCGGGCGCGGGTCCTGTGCCAGGCACTGCTCGATCAGCTCGACCAGCGGCTCGCCCAGGCGCAGCGCATGGGCCTCGGCCTGCTGCCGCGCCTCATCCTGCCAGGTCACCGGGACCAGTGCCGGCGCCCCGTCGGCCATGGTGTTGCGCGCGTCCGCCACGCAGTCGGCGTAGGGCACGTAGGGCTTGATATCGAGCACCGGGGTGCCGTCGAGCAGATCGATTCCCGACAGATATAGACGGCCGGGCTCGACCCGCTCCAGGCGCACCACCGACTGGCCGATGCCGTTGGGTCGATGGGTGGCACGGGTGCTGAACACACCCACCGCCTGGTTGCCGCCCAGGCGTGGCGGGCGCACCCTCAGGCGCGGTTTTTCCTCCAGCGCCTGATGAAAGAGGAACAGCAGCCAGACATGGCTGACCCGTTCCAGCCCCTGCACCGCCTCGCCCTGATCGAACGGCGGCAGCAGCTCCAGCACGCCGCGGGCAGCCGGCGCCAGCTGCGGCTGGCGGGGGATAGCGAACTTTTCCTTGAAGCAGGAGCGAACGAAACCGATCGGGCTGACGCTGTGCTTCATGGCGTGGCGATCACCCGGCAGCCGGCATCGCGGAAGGGCCCGGCGAAGCGAATCCAGCCCTCGCCGGGGCTGACCTGGGCACAGCTCAGATGGCCGTCGGCCTTGCTCTGCCAGAGAAAGAAGGGCGCCGGTGCGGCGAAGCCGGAAGCGCTCAGGGCGAGCAGGGCGGTTAGCAGCAGGGTACGCATGACGGTGGTCTCCAGGGCGTGACGGGCACAGCCTAACACGCCTCAGAATCGTTCCTTGTCGCCCAGGTAGCGCCATTGCCCGAGCGGCAGCTTGGCCATGGGCACGCCGCCGACGCGGATACGTTTCATGCTCACAATGGTCAGGCCCAGCGCCGCGCACATCTGGCGCAGCTGCTGCAGGTGCGGGTTCTTCAGGGCGAAGCGCAGGCGCTGTTCGCTCTGCCAGCTGGCCTTGCATGGCGGAAACTGCAGGCCCTTGTGCTGCAGGCCCTTCTTCAGGCGATCCAGGCCGTTGGCCGCCATCTCGCCGCGGACTTCCACCAGGTATTCCTGTTCCAGCCTGTGGCCGTCCTCGCGCAGCTTGCGCTGGGCGCGCCAGTCCTGGCTGAGCACCACCAGGCCGCTGGCGCCTTCCTGCAGGGGCAGGCTCTGCTGTTGACGCATGAAGTGGCCATGGAGGATGCGCTGGCTGTAAGGGTCGTCCGCCCAGTGGCTGTCGCCGGTAAGCAGGCGCTGCAGGTCGTCGCCGCTGGCGTGGGCCGGAGCATGCAGCAGCAGAGTCACCGGCTGAACCGGTTCGAGACTGGCCTGGGGATGCAGTTCGATGCGCTGGTCGGTCACCTTGAATTGCGGCGCCTCGATCACCTGGCCATCGACGCTGACCCAGCCGCCGGTGATGTACTGCTCGGCTTCGCTGCGCGAGCAGCCCAGCAGTTCGATGACGCGCTTGGACAGACGGGTGGGCTCGCTCATGGGAAGACTCTGGCTTGGGGGAACGGGCGGGCATTCTAGCCGTTTACCAGCCCTGGCGACGGCCTCGGTTGATCGGGAGGTGGCGCACCTGCCTGGCTCTCGGCGTTATGCATTTCAGGGCGTTCAGCGAAAATCCTCGCTGAGTTCCGCCAGTTCCTCCTGGGTCAGCAACTCCAGATCCTGCATCAGGCTCAGTTGCAGATAGGCCCTCGAGCGGCTCGAGCCATCGAAGGCCATGGCCATCTCCCTGTCGCGTTGGTGAATCAGGCGGTACAGCTCGCCATATCTGTCATGGGCGCTCAGGGCCGAATTGCCGCGGATTGCCTGACTTTCGTCGAGGACGCGCTGGGAGAAGCGCTCGAGGGCCGTGGCCCTGAGCTTCTTGAAGGTCTTCCAGTCGGATTCGCGGATGGTCATCGTCTGCCCTTGGGCGCGTGCGGGTCAGACCAGCTCGCCCCACATGTCGTACTCATCGGCGTCGACGATGCGCACACGCACCTTGTCGCCCGGTATCACCTTGGTCGAGTCGATGAACACGCTACCGTCGATTTCCGGGGCGTCGGCCCAGGAGCGGGCCACGGCGCCTTCGTCGTCCACTTCGTCGACCAGTACGTCCATCTCCAGGCCGATCTTGGCCTGCAGGCGGGCGGCGCTGATCGCCTGCTGATGCGCCATGAAGCGCTCCCAGCGCTGCTGCTTCACCTCGTCCGGTACAGGCGCAAGGTCCATGTCGTTGGCCGGTGCGCCGTCGACCGGGCTGTACTGGAAGCAGCCGACGCGGTCGAGCTGGGCCTCGGTCAGCCAGTCGAGCAGGTACTGGAAGTCTTCCTCGGTCTCGCCGGGGAAGCCGACTATGAAGGTGGAGCGGATGGTCAGCTGCGGGCAGATCTCGCGCCATTGCTTGATACGCGCCAGGGTCTTGTCTTCGAAGGCCGGGCGCTTCATGGCCTTGAGCACCTTCGGGCTGGCGTGCTGAAAGGGGATGTCCAGGTAGGGCAGCAGCTTGCCGGCGGCCATCAGCGGGATCACGTCGTCGACGTTGGGGTAGGGGTAGACGTAGTGCAGGCGCACCCACACGCCCATCGACGACAACGCCTCGCACAGCTCGAGCATGCGCGTCTTCACCGGCTGGCCGTTCCAGAAGTCCAGCTTGTACTTGAGGTCGACGCCGTAGGCGCTGGTGTCCTGGCTGATCACCAGCAACTCCTTGACGCCGGCCTTGACCAGGCGCTCGGCCTCGCTGAGCACGTCGCCGACCGGGCGGCTGACCAGCTTGCCGCGCATGGACGGGATGATGCAGAAGCTGCAGCTGTGGTTGCAGCCTTCGGAAATCTTCAGGTAGGCGTAATGGCGCGGGGTGAGCTTGATGCCCTGCGGCGGCACCAGGTCGATCAGCGGGTTGTGCTCCGCCTTCGGCGGAATCACCTCGTGCACGGCGCTGACCACCTGCTCGTACTGCTGCGGGCCGGTGACGGCCAGCACGCTGGGGTGCACGTCGCGGATACTGTCTTCGGCCACGCCCATGCAGCCGGTGACGATCACCTTGCCGTTCTCGGCCAGCGCTTCGCCGATGGCGTCCAGTGATTCGGCCTTGGCGCTGTCGATGAAGCCGCAGGTGTTGACCACCACCACGTCGGCATCCTGATAGGTCGGCACGATCTCGTAACCTTCCATGCGCAGCTGGGTCAGGATGCGTTCGGAGTCGACGGTGGCCTTGGGGCAACCCAGGGAAACGAAGCCGACTTTGGGCGTGGCGGTGGACATGCGGGCTAACCTCGATGGGCGCCTGGGCGGCGCCTCTGATCAAAAAGTGCGCAATTCTAGCGGTGGTTCGGGCGCTTGACCAGAGGCGTCGTCACCTCAATTGCGCCCCGGCAGCATGCGGACCAGGGTGTTGTCGCCACTTATATAGTGGTGCAGCAGGCCGGCCGCGGCGTGCAGGCCGATCAGCCAGTAGCCGGCGATGCCAGTCAGTTCGTGCAGTTCCTTGAGCTGCCCGGTCAGTGCCTTGTTCGGACCGACCAGCGCCGGCAGCTCCAGGCCGAAGAAGGGGATCGGCTTGCCGGCCGCGCTGAGGATCAGCCAGCCGGCCAGGGGCGCGCCGATCATCAGGGCGTACAGGGCGACGTGCATCAGCTTCGCGGGGATGGCTTGCCAGCTGGGCAGTGCCGGCTCGATCCGCGGCGTCGGGGCAATCACGCGGGCTAGCATACGCAGCCAGACCAGCGCAAAGACGCTCAGACCGAGCATGAAGTGCCATTGCTTGAGCAGTTCGCGGGTGTCGCTGCCCTTAGGGAAATTGCCCTTAAGTTCGATGCAGGCGTAGACGGCGGCTATCAGGATCAGCATCAGCCAGTGCAGGCCGATGGACAGGCTTCCATAGCGGGACGGGGTATTCTTCCAGTTCATGCGGGCTTTCCTCGGTCGATAACCTGCCTCTGCTGGCAGGTCCGACAAGCTTAGGCCTGGCAGGCTTAAGGGAAGCTGAGGAAGGTCAACGGCGGAAACGAAAAAGGCCACTCGATCGAGTGGCCTTTTTCTGAAGGTGGTTGCGGGAGCAGGATTTGAACCTACGACCTTCGGGTTATGAGCCCGACGAGCTACCAGACTGCTCCATCCCGCGTCGGCAATTCTACGCCTGCATAAAATGTTGTCAATCGATTTATTTGATTTGATCGAATTTATTAATTTATGCCAAAGCAAAAAGGCCACTCGCTTGAGTGGCCTTTTTGTGAAGCTGGTTGCGGGAGCAGGATTTGAACCTACGACCTTCGGGTTATGAGCCCGACGAGCTACCAGACTGCTCCATCCCGCGTCTGTGGGTCGGCATTCTACTGGCCGAAACTTTTCTGTCAACCATTGTGGCGAAGAAAATTGTTTTACGCTCAGATGCTTAGCGTTAAACGCCCGTTGGGTAGAGGCGCTGCAGGCCGCAAGATCCGGGGCAGGGCGGCCGCCGGGCGCCGGCTTGCGGCATGCAATCGCCCGCGCGTTGCGCCGGTAGCCATTGCAACCTGCTATGGGCGTTATCCGTCTCTGATATTGGCGCCGACGAGGCCCTGTCCCTAGAGTCGAGCGGCGATCGACGCATGCGTCCACTCCAACAAGAACAGCACGAGACTTTTCATGGCCACTTTCCGCCTCAGCGCCCTCGCCCTGGCGCTCGCCTTCTCCGGCGCGGCCCTTGCCGACCCAGCCGCCCCCAAAGCCGCCAGCGACAGCACGCGTGCGCTCAACCAGGCCTGGCTGCAACGCCTGCCGTTCGAGGACCAGACCAGCTTCGAGGATGCCCGGCGCGGCCTGATCGAAGCCTTCGCCGGCCGCGTCGAGAGCGCCAAGGGCCAGGTGGTGTGGGACCGCATGGCCTACAACTTCCTCGACGGCAACGCTGCGCCGGCCAGCGTCAACCCCAGCCTGTGGCGCATGGCGCAGCTGAACAACATCGCCGGCCTGTTCGAGGTGCGCGAACGCATCTACCAGATTCGCGGCATGGACCTGTCCAACATGACCATCATCGAGGGCGACAGCGGGCTGATCCTGATCGACCCGCTGATCAGTGCCGAGACCGCCCGCGCCGGGCTCGAGCTGTATTACCGGCACCGCCCGCGCAAGCCGGTGCGGGCGGTGATCTACAGCCATTCGCACGTCGACCATTTCGGCGGCGTGCGCGGGCTGATCGACGAGGCCGACGTCAAGGCTGGCAAGGTGCGGGTTATCGCGCCTGAGGGCTTCTACGAGCATGCGGTCAGCGAGAACGTACTGGCCGGGCCGGCGATGATGCGCCGCGCGCAGTACATGTACGGCTCGCTGCTGCCGCGCGGCGAGCGCGGCCAGGTGGATGCCGGCCTGGGCAAGAGCACCCCGGTCAATGCTACGGTGACCCTGATCGCGCCCAGCGAGCTGATCGCCCAGCCGCTGGAGACCCGCCGCATCGACGGCGTCGAGATCGAGTTCCAGCTCACCCCCGGCACCGAGGCGCCGGCGGAGATGAACCTGTACTTCCCGCAGTTCAAGACCCTGTGCATGGCCGAGAACGCCACCCACACCCAGCACAACGTGCTGACCCTGCGCGGCGCGCTGGTGCGCGATCCGAAGATCTGGTCGCACTACCTGGGCGAGTCGCTGGCGCGCTATGGCGACGAGGCCGAAGTGCTGTTCGCCCAGCACCACTGGCCGACCTGGGGCGGCGAAAAGATTCGCGAGTACCTGGCCGACCAGCGCGACATGTACGCCTTTCTCGACAGTCAGACGCTGCGCCTGATCAACCAGGGGCTGACTTCCACCGAGATCGCCGAGCAGCTGCAGAGCCTGCCGCCGCGCCTGGCGCGCAAGTGGTACAGCCGCGATTACTACGGCTCGCTGAGCCACAACGTGCGCGCCGTGTACCAGCGCTACATGGGCTTCTACGACGGCAACCCTGCCAATCTCGACCCGCTGCCGCCCGAGGCCGCTGGCCGGCGCTACGTGGCCGCCATGGGCGGCGCCGAGGCGGTGCTGGAAACCGCCCGCCAGGCCTTCGCCGCCGGCGACTACCGCTGGAGCGCGCAACTGCTCAATCACCTGGTGTTCGCCGAGCCGGACAACCGCGCCGCCCTGGAACTGCAGGCCGACACCCTGGAGCAGCTCGGCTACCAGAGCGAGAACGCCACCTGGCGCAACATCTACCTCAGCGGCGCCCAGGAACTGCGCCAGGGCGTCAATCCCCAGCGAGCGGGCAACGGCGCGCCGGACATGGTGCGGGCGCTGACCCCGAGCATGTTCTTCGACTACCTGGCGGTGCGCATCGATGCGCTCAAGGCAGCCGACGAGGACCTGCAGATCAACTGGCGCTTCACCGACCTGGAGCAGGAGCATGCCCTGACCCTGCGCCATGGCGTGCTCACCCACCGCAGCGGCGCGCGCCATGCCCAGGCGGATATCGAACTGAGCATGAGCAAGGCGCTGCTCGATAGCATCGCCCTCAAGCAGACCAGCTTTGCCCAGGCGACGAAAGACGGCGCCATCGTCGTCAGCGGCGAGCGGCAGAAGCTGTTCAAGCTGCTGGGCGGACTGGAACAGCCGAAGTCGAACTTCAATCTGGTCACCCCCTGAGAGCCTGTTCAAAGGCTCGCGAGCTAGAGCAATGCAATACCGATGGCGGCCCCGCAAAAACAGGCGAGGAAGCGGAGTGTTCTTTCGTACATGAGCATTACTCGCTCCGCTCGCCCCTTCGGGGCCGCACTAAAAGTGCGTTAGCCGCAAGCGGCTTGCCGAGCCTGTTTTTAACGCAGCAGTGCCGACGCGCAGCAGACTTTGAAAAGGTTCTGAGCCGTACGTGGCGCCCCCGCCAGGGGCGTCGCGCCTGCCTTTCAGCGGCCTGCCAGGGCCGCTTCTATCGCCAGCACGCACAGACTCACCTGCACCAGGCCGACGCCCAGCACCATGGCGATCCTGGCCCGGCCGCGTTCCGCGTCGAGCATCGCCAGGCTGTGGCGATAGCGCCTGCGCTGCCCGGCCCAGAGCACCAGGGCGGTTGCCAGCGCCAGCAGCATCAGTGCCGGCTGTGCGCCGCGCAGCGCCAGGCAGGCGACCACCAGCAGCGACAGTTGGGTACGGCGCCAGGCCAGCTCGGTGCGTTCGGCCTGCAGCCCCGCATCAGCCATGCCCGTGCCATCCGAACAGCACCAGCAGCAACAACGCCGCCAGGCCGCCGCCGATCGCCAGCGCCGGCACCAGTACGGGCAGGGGCAGGGCGCTGCGGTGGCGCAGGGCATGCTCCACCGCCAGCCAGCGCAGGCAGGCGCCGAGACTGAGCAGCAGGCTCAGCGCCAGCAGGCTGAGGGTGATCGACAGCCGCAGCCAGGGTGCGAAGGCCTGGCCGGCGAAGGTTTCCACGGCGATACCGCCGCCGAGCAGGGCCAGCGCGGTGCGGGCCCAGGCGAGGAAGGTGCGTTCGTTGGCCAGGGTGAAGCGCGGGTCGGGCTCTTCGCCGCCGAGCAGCGCTTGCGCCAAGGGTTTGCGGACGGGAGGAGGGGTCATGGGGCACCGGAAAGATCGGAGGCTGATTGCAGGGCGAGGGGCGGAGGAAGGCGCCTGTAGGCGCGAATTTATCGGCTATGTCTGCGTTACGTGTTGGCAAAGTCCCGTAGGGTGGGCTTTAGCCCACGCTGGTTGGTGGGCTAAAGCGGATCGCCGCCCGGCCCACCCTATAAGGCTGCCCATCGCGCTTTACGCGAATGAACCTCGGGCGGCCGCCACAAAAAAACCGCCGACCCACGACGGGCCGGCGGTCGGGTAAAGCATCAGCGCAGGCCCTTGCTGCGCAGGGCGCCCGGCGAGTAGTCGGAGGCGCTGGCGCGGTAGCTGAAGTCGAACGGCTGGCGCTGTTCGTTTACCAGACCCGAGGCCAGATAGCGGCCGTTGTTGAGGTCGTAGGTCACTTCCATGGCGTTGACCGCGGCCTGCCCGGTCGGGTGGTAGAAGCTGTGCGCCTCGCCGATGCGCCAGAGTTCGCCGCGGTTGTCGTAGTGGTCGGCGGCGAGGATCGCCCAGGTGTCTTCGTCGATGAAGTAATGGCGCTTGCTGTAGATATGGCGCATGCCCGGCTTGAGCGTGGCGACCACCTCCCAGACCCGATGCAGTTCGTAGCGGGTGGCCTCGGGGGCGACGTGGCCGGGCTGGATCAGCTCCTCGTAGCTGCGCTCGGGCGAGGCCAGGCGGTAGCTGTTGTAGGGAACGTAGAGGGTCTTCTTGCCGACCAGCTGCCAGTCGTAGCGGTCGGGCGCGCCGTTGAACATGTCGCGGCCGTCGGCGGTGCGTAGCCCGGCGGTGGTCGGCCCGGCGCTGTCGTAGGCCACGCTCGGCGCGCGCCGCACGCGGCGCTGGCCGGCGCTGTAGACCCAGGACAGACGCGGCTCGGCGACCTGGTCGAGGGTCTCGTGCACCAGCACCACCTCGCCGACCATACGCGCCGGTGCGGTGAGCTTGTGACTGTAGTAGTAGAGGATGTTGCGCGCCTTGTCGGGCGTCTGGCCCTGCACCGCCTCGCCACGGGTGAAGTACTGCTGGGTGGTCATGATGGTGTAGGCGCCATCCTTCTGCGGCGCGGCGCTGTCGGTGATCAGGCTGAAGCTGGGGTTGCGGTTGCGCGTAAGGTGGTTCCACAGCACTTCCAGGCCGTTCTGCGGAATGGGAAAGGCCACCACGCCGGCGAAGCCTTCCACGCCGTTGCCGCCATTGCTCAGCTTGGCGTTGACCGCGTTGCGCGCGGCCGCCTGGGCCACGGACTCCGGCACCGCCACGCTGCGGTGGCTGGGGTAGACCGGCAACCGGTAGCTGTCCGGAAAGCGCTGGAGCAGGGCGATCTGGCCGGGGCTGAGGTGCTCCTGGTGCTGGGTGTAGTTGCTCGCGTCGATGGTCAGCAGCGGCTGCTCATCGGCGAACGGATCGGCCGGTATGCCGTTGGCCAGCAGCCTCAGGTTGACCTGGGCCAGGCCGCCGGCCCAGGCGGGGATGCGCCCGTCGGCGCTGGCGGCGCGCTCGGCGCCGACGGGGGTCAGGGTGGTTTGCAGCTGCGCCGCTTGTTCGGCGGTTACGGCTGCCAGGGCCGAGCCGGCCAGCAGCAGGGTGCAGAGCAGGGCGCCGCCGCGCAGCAGATTCTTGTTGTGGTTCATCAGGTACTCCGCTTAGAAATTGACGCCCAGGCTGATCGAGACGAAGTCGCGATCGCCGCGGGCGCCGTAGTCGCCATCCATGTAGTTGGTGTACGCCAGGCTGGCGTTGTAGGTGTTGTTCAGCGTGGCATCGAGGCCGACGCTGATGGCCCTGGAGCCTTCGCTGAAGGCCGAGCCTTCGCCGGGGCCGTTGCCGTCGACGTCGTGCTGCCAGGACAGGCTGGGGCGCAGGTCGATGCCGGCGATGGCGTTGGCATAGCTCCAGGTGGCACGCAGCCGGTAGCCCCAGGAGAAGGAGGTGAGGAAACCCTGGTCGTTGCAGTGCTCGGGGGTCTTCGAGATGGAGGCGCAGGCGCCGCTGGCGAGGATGCCGTTGCCGAAGGTGCCGTTGCGCCCGTAGCGCGGGCCGAACCTGCCTTCCAGGCCGCCGACCCAGGTGCCGCCGACCTCGCCGACCAGCACCAGCTGATCGGCGCCCATCACCTGGCTGAAGGAATGGGTGGCGGTGACTTGGGCCTGGGTCACCTCCTTGCGCAGGTAGCCGTTGAACAGGCTGTCGGCCTGCGCCGGGCGGATGCCTTCGGCGACCAGCGGCGAGCGCGCCGGGGCGTTGAGCAGCGACTGGATGACATCGGTGCCGTTGAGCTGGATCGGCATGTTCGGCCGGTAGCTGATCTCACCCTGCAGCGCCGTGCCGGTGCGCAGGTTGGTGGCGAAGGTCAGGCCGTACAGGCGGATGTCCTCGGGGTACTGCACCACGTACTGCGAGGTGCCCAGGCGCAGGGCGCCATTAAGCGTCGGGCCGAACACCGTGCTGCTGTAGTACGGGCTGCTGATGGTGCCCATGTAGGGCAGGCGGCTGTGGTAGTTGGCGACGAAGGCGCCGAACTCGGTATCCAGTTCGGCGGCGAACCAGCGTAGCGACAGGCCCCACTGGCCGCCGTTGCGGGCGTCCTGATCCTGGCCGCGGGGAATGCGGATGCCCTCGGCGGTGAGGTTGACGCCGAACGGCGTCAGCGCCGCTACAGCCGCGGGGTTGCCGGTCAGCACCGCGCCGACGTCGAGGCCGTCGCAGCCGTCGGCCATGAAGTCGTTGCCGGAGAAGAAGGTGCCGCAGTTGTCGAGCTGGGTCTGCTCCCAGTCCAGCTGGTAGAAGAAATCGCCGGAGAGCGCGTCGCTGAGGTTCTGCGACAGGTAGAACATGTTCACCGGCACCAGGCCTTCCTTGACCTCCGCACCCGGCCGGCGCAGCGCCGACAGGTTGTAGGGGTTGACCGTGTTGAGGCCGCCCTGGATGAAGGTGCTCTCGCCCCAGTTCACCACCTGCTTGCCCAGGCGTGCCGAGCCGGGCTGATCGGCGACGGCGTAGTTGTAGTAGACGAAGGCGTCGAGCAGCTCGGCGCCGGCCGATTTCGCCGAGCGCTTGCGGTTGTTGTCGACCACGTCCTTGAAGGGCTGCTCGCGGTCGCGCAGCACGTAGTCGTACCAGTAGCTGCCACGCAGGAAGGCGCCGAAGTCGCCGTGGCGCAGTTCCAGGTCGTGGGTGCCCTTGAAGATGCCGGAGAAGGCGCCGCCTGAGCCGAAGTTGCGCCGACCGTCGTCGCCGCTGGCACTCTGCATCAGCTTCGGGTCGGGATTGGCGGTGGCGATGCTGGTGCCGATCGACAGCGAGGAGTCAAGCTGGCCTTCGAGTTCGCCAAGCTGGAAGTTCGCCGCCGTGGCCGAACCGACCAGGCAGCTCAACGGCAATAGAAGATAGGGGGGCTTAATTAAAACCCGCGCGTTGAATCTCATCACTCATTATCCTCTTTGTTGTCGAGTGAGAACTTAATGATGAATGTGCTGATAAGTTGCGGGGCAATAAGCGCGCATCTTTTAATTCGGCAGGCATTCAATAATGCGTAATAACTGATGGCGGCTGCGCGTTAACTTCGGATAATTGCACTCCCTGGATGGCGGTGTTTCGGCGATACTAGGGGCGTCTGAAAAAGCCGACAAATAGTGTCTTCGGATAGTTGCCATAACGCTTCGGCATAGCCAGAGAGAACCGCATGACCCTCAAGCAGCTCCGCTACCTGATCGCCATCGCCGAGGCCGGCAGCTTCTCCGCCGCCGCACGCCGCGCCTATATCGCCCAGCCGGCCCTGAGCCGGCAGATCGGCCTGCTGGAGAGCGAACTGGAGATGCAGCTGCTGGAGCGCCAGCACGACGGCGTGGCGTTGACCGACGCCGGGCGCCGGCTGTACGAGGTGGCCCGCTCGGTGGTGCAGAAACTCGACTCGGTGAAGGACGAGCTGGCGTCGACCCGCGGCGACCCCAAGGGCCACGTGTCCATCTCGATTCCGGCCACGGTCTCGGCGCTGCTGCTGCCGGAGATCATCCGCCGGGCCTCGGACAAGTTCCCCGGCATCAGCCTGACCGTCTGCGACGGCCTGACCCGCGAAGGCGGCCAGTCCATCGAGCTGGGCAAGGTGGATTTCGGCGTGGTGCCCAACGCCGAGGAGCTGGAACACGTGATCGCCGAGCCGATCTTCACCGAGGACCTGTACTGGGTAGGGCCGGGCTCGCTAGCCGAGAGCGGCACGCCGATCAGCCTGGCCGAGGCCGGCGCCACGCGCCTGGTAATGGCGCCGCGGGCCCTGCACCTGCGCCGGCGTATCGAGCAGGCGGCGATGGAGGCGGGGGTGACGCTCAACGTGGTCTACGAGCAGCAGTCCGCGCCGGGGATCGCCAGCCTGGTGCGCCATGGGCTGGCGGCGACCATCTGCAACTGGCCGCCGCTGGAGGAATTGTTCGAGTCCACCGCGGCGCGGCTGATCGTCGAGCCGCGCATCACCCGCACCGTGTCCATCGCCTACTCGGTGCACAAGCCGCTGTCCTTCGCGGCTTCCTGCATGCGCGATCTGGTGCGCGGGCTGCTGCTCGATGCGGTGATCGACGGCCGCTGGCGCGGCAGCCTGATCGAGCGCAGCCCGGAGGAGCCGGATCAGGCCCGCGAGCAGGCGCCGGACGCCGCTTCCTGAGCCTGCAGGCGCTGGCGCGAGCGCTGCGGGTTCATGCTCACCAGGCCGATCAGGCCCGCCACCACCAGCACGCCGCCGCACACCAGAAAGCCCTGGGCATAACCCAGCGGATGCGCGGCGCCGGCGCCCTGCACCAGCATGCCGGTGATCACCGGCGCTGACAGGCCGGCCAGCGAGGCCACCGCGTTGCCGATGGCGAGGATGCCGCCGCGCTGGCTGCTGGGGGTGAACTCGCCGAGCATGGCCGGGCCCACCGAGTACATCACCAGGGCCAGGCCGCCGCTCAGGGTCAGGCAGGCGACGCGGGTGGCGACCGACAGCTCGGTGAGGATCAGCGAGGCCGACAGCAGGCCGCTGGCGATCAGGCACACCGAGACGAAGGCGCCGCGCGCCACCCGCGAGGAGTAGCCGCTGCGCAGCAGACGTTGCGACAGCCAGGCCATGAACAGGCTGAGCGGGGTGGTGACCACTACGAACATGACGAAGATGTGCCCGGTTTTCAGCGGATCGATGCCCAGGCCGATCTCCAGGTAGCTGGGCACCCAGGTCAGGGTCAGCGCCAGCGACCAGTTGGCGGCGAAGTGGCAGAGGTAGTTGCCCAGCACGCTGCCGTCACTGAGCAGGCGGCGGTAGGGCAGGCGCTCGCTATCCGGCGCCAGCTGGCCAGCCCGCAGGCTGTCGAGGCTGCCTTCGCGGCCGAAACGCAGCCACAGCACGCACCAGACCGCACCGATCGCAGCCAGCACGGCGAAGTTGACCCGCCAGCCGTAGTTCAGGCTGATCCAGGGGATCATCGCGCCGGCCACCAGCAGGCCCATGGCGCTGCCGGAATGCAGCAGGGCCACCGGCAGGCTGCGGCGGTCGTTGGGGAACCACTTGTACAGCGCGTGGGTGGCCACCGGCGAGGCGGGCCCTTCGCCGATGCCGAGCAGCACGCGGCAGGCGACGATCATCCACAGCGAGCTGGCGAACAGCATGGGCAGCTGGATCAGCGACCAGAACAGGCCCATGCCCAGCAGCAGGGTGCGGGTCGGGCGGCGGTTGGCGAGAAAACCGCCAATCACCGCGGAAATGGCGAAGAACCAGTGCAGGGCGCCGCCGATCAGGCCGAATTCGGTGGGGGTCAGGCCCAGTTCCTGGGTCATGGGCACGGCCACCAGGCCGATCACCACCTTGTCGAGGAAGTTGACCAGCATCATGAAGGCCAGCAGGAAGGCGATGGTCCAGGCGGTGCGAGGGTGGAAGGCAGGGGCGTCGCGAGTCATGGGGGTAATCTCTGATCTTGTTGTTATGGAAAAAGGCCCGTCCCGCGTGGGGGGCGGGCCTGTCCTGCCGCCTTAGCCGGGCATCAGGATGCCCTTGGCAATGGTATTGCGCTGGATCTCGCTGGTGCCGGTGAGTACCCGCATCATACGCGTGGCGCGGAATAGCCATTCGACCGGATGGCCCTTGATCAACCCGGCGCCGCCGTGGACCTGCACCGCCTTGTCGGCGATGCGGAAGGCGGTTTCCGAGGCGAACAGCTTGCACATCGGCGCCTGCACCTTGATGTCGCCGCCGGCGTCGTTCAGCGCGGCGGTGGCGTACATCATGCTGCGCGCGGCGTACAACTCGGTGGCCATGTCGGCGAGTTGGTGGTTGACGGCCTGGAACATGGCGATCGGCTGGCCGAACTGCTTGCGCGTGCGGGCATGCTCGAGCGACAGGTTCAGCGCCAGACCGGCCATGCCGAGCATGGTCGGGCAATGCAGCAGGCGGTTGAGGGTGATGCGACCCATGGCCAGCTTGAAGCCTTCGCCTTCCTCGCCGATGCGATTTGCCACCGGCACGCGCACGTTGTCCAGGTGGATGTTGCCGTGAGCGCCGCCACCGGACATCACCGAGTAGTCGCTGTCGATGGCGACGCCCTCTGCGTGTAGGTCGACGAAGAATGCCGAGATGCCTTGCGGGCCGCGGCCCGGCCCGGTGACCGCGAGCAGCACGGCGAGGTCGGCATAGGGGGCGCCGGAGATATAGCGCTTGGCGCCGTTGAGCACGTAGTGATCGCCCTCCAGACGCGCCTCGGTGCCGATGGCGCTGGCGTCGGAGCCGGCCTCGGCCTCGGTGAGGGCGAAGCACACCGCCTTCTCGGCACGGCAGATCGGCCCCAGGAAGGTTTCCACCTGGTGCTGGTTGGCGACCTTGAACAGGTGGCCCACCCTCGGCGGGCCGGACAGCTCGCCGAGGATGTGCGGTGCCAGCGGCGAGCCGGTGAGCACCGCCGCTTCCTTCAGCGCGCACAGGTCGGCGACGCCCAGGCCGGCGCCACCCAGGGCCTGCGGCAGCATAGCGTTGTAGAAGCCCAGCTCGCAGGAGCGGCTCCAGATATCGCGTAGCAGCGACTTGGCCACCGGCTCGCCCCAGACAACGCCTTCGCGCTTGGCGAGAGGGTCGAGTTCGTCGCGGACGAAGGCATTGATGCCCTCGATCAGGCGAGCGGCTTTTTCACTTGGCTTGATCATGTCCGTTTCCTCAGATGCGGCGGTCGGTGTTTTGCCAGTAGGCTTCGCGGATCAGGCGGCGCACCACCTTGCCGTTGGGGTTCTTCGGCAACTCCTTTACGAAGTCCACCGCGCGCGGTTTCTTGAAGCTGGCCAGGCTGCGGCCGCAGTGCTCGATGACGGCCTCGGCGCTCAGGCTCGCGCCCGGCTTGAGCACCACCACGGCGCGCACGGCCTCGCCCCATTGCTCGTCGGGCACGCCGACCACCGCCGCCTCGAATACCTGCGGCAGGCTGTAGAGCACCTGCTCCACCTCGGTGGGGTAGATGTTGAAGCCGCCGGAAATGATCATTTCCTTCTTGCGGTCGACGATGAACAGGTAACCGCGCGCGTCCACCGTGGCCAGGTCGCCGGTGAGGTAGTAGCCGTCGCGCATCACCTCGGCGGTGAGTTCCGGCGCCTGCCAGTAGCCCTGCATGATGTCCGGGCCCTTGACCACGATCTCGCCGATCTCGCCGGGCTTCACGTCTTCGAAGTCTTCGTTGACCACCCGCAGGTCGGTCTCGAAATAGCAGCGGCCGCAGGAGGCCAGGCGGCTGAAGTCGCCGTCCTCGATCAGGTGGTCCTGCTCGGTCAGCACGGTGACCAGCGAGCAGGTCTCGCCGGCGCCGTAGCCCTGGGCCAGGATCGGCCCGAACACCGCGATGGCGCGCTTGACCAGCGCCGGGGCCATGGGCGCGGCGCCGTACATCACCAGGCGCAGGCTGGACAGGTCGAAGCGCTCGACCTCGGGGAAGTTGACCAGGCGATTGATCATCGCCGGCACCAGGAACAGCCGGGTCACCCGTTCGCGCTCGATGGTCTCCAGCAGCAGGCGGTCGTCGTAGCGCTCCAGCAGCAGGTTGCAGGCGCCGACCGCCAGCAGCGGCATGATTTGCATGCCGCTGGCGTGGGTGATCGGCCCGACATGGGCCATCACGTCGCCCGGCGCGGCGCGGCGGGTGGGGCTGGCGATGCTCTTGCGGATCAGCGCCTTGCGGTTGCCGAAGGTCAGCATGGCGGCCTTGAGCACCCCGGAGCTGCCGGAGGTGTAATGCAGCACGGCCAGGGCGTCGTCGCCCGGGTCGCTGTGCACCGGCGCCTCGCTGCCGCGTTCCAGCAGCGTGG
This sequence comes from Pseudomonas sp. SP16.1, assembly GCF_052682975.1. NCBI lineage: Bacteria > Pseudomonadati > Pseudomonadota > Gammaproteobacteria > Pseudomonadales > Pseudomonadaceae > Pseudomonas > Pseudomonas sp. SP16.1. The sequence continues at coordinate 2,684,017 of NZ_JBQYFZ010000001.1, read as the reverse complement.
AATAGGCGATATCGCCGGCCTCGTCGTCGAGCGAGACGATCCAGCGCAGCCGTGGGAGCTCCCCGCGGCGGGCGTGCAAGGCGGCGGCGAAGCGGCCCTCGACTATGGCCGCCTGGCTGTGCGAGTCGTTGAGGATCTGCACGATCTCATCCAGGGACAGGCGGGCGTTGACCGGCACCTTGACCATGGCGGTCTTGTACAGGGCGATTTCCGCCTCGACCAGCTCGACCCGGTTCAGCGCCAATATGGCCAGATGCGCACCGGACTGCAGACCGAGCTCGAACAAGCCCGAGGCCAACCTGTTGGTGCGAAGTTCCAGTTGCGCGAAGTTGATGCGCTGTTTGTTATCGACGAGTGCCTCATGGTCTGGCCAATAAAGTGCACTGCGGCTGATGATTTTTCCGAGGTTCAATTTGTTGTTCTCATCGGCTGGACAATGTTCGTCGATGCTAGCCAGGCAAGTTCGCCGATAACTAATACAAGAGTTCGATGCAGCCCATATCGTTATTGGATGGCGACAGATATAGCGGCAATTGGGGGTAACTTTGCCGCTCGCGGAAGATTGTCCTGGGACGTTCTGAAAAAGCCCCTTTACCGTCACTCCCGCGAAGGCGGGAGCCCAGGTTCTGCGGCAGTTCTGGATTATTCCCCTTCGGGCCTGCGCAAGCGCTGTTCAGCGATAGGGCCGCTGTACCGCCTGCGCGGGAATGACGACTATTTCAGCTGAGTGCCGGCGGATGCATTGGCCATGCATCGGCAGCCAAGCGGCCGCTCGTAGGCTGGCGCCGCGCGCAGCAGTCTTTGGTGCGCACGACTTCGGCCGGGCTGGATGGGGCGTGAGCGGCGTTACAGCACTTCGAACAGACCGGCCGCGCCCATGCCGCCGCCCACGCACATGGTCACCACGACGAACTTCACGCCGCGGCGCTTGCCCTCCAGCAGTGCGTGGCCGACCATGCGCGCGCCGCTCATGCCGTAGGGGTGGCCGATGGCGATGGCGCCGCCGTTGACGTTGAGCTTGCTCGGGTCGATGCCCAGCCGCTCGGCGCAGTACAGCACCTGGCAGGCGAAGGCTTCGTTGAGCTCCCACAGGCCGATGTCGTCGACCGTCAGGCCATGCTGCCTGAGCAGCTTGGGCACGGCGAACACCGGGCCGATGCCCATTTCCTCCGGCGCCAGGCCGGCCACGGCGATGCCGCGGTAGAGGCCGAGCGGGGCAACGTCGTGGCGGGCGGCGAGGCTGCCGCTCACCAGCACGCAGGCGCTGGCGCCGTCGGACAACTGGCTGGCGTTGCCGGCGGTGACGCAGCCGCCGTCGACCACCGGCTTGAGCCGACTCAGGTCCTCCAGCTGGGTCTGCGGGCGATTGCCTTCGTCCAGGCTCAGGGTCACTTCCTCGTAGCTGACTGCGCCGCTCGCCTTGTCCACCAGCTTCTTGCGCGCCGTCACCGGCACGATCTCCTCGGCGAACAGGCCGGCCGCCTGGGCCGCGGCGGTGCGCCGTTGCGATTCGAGGGCATAGGCATCTTGCGCCTCGCGGCTGATGCCGTAGCGCTTGGCCACCCGTTCGGCGGTGTGCAGCATGGGCATGTAGGCGTGCTCGGCCTGGCGGGTGACATTGGCGTCGGCATCCGCGGCGGCCCACTGCATGTGCGGGTTCTGCACCAGGCTGATCTGCTCCTGGCCGGCGCCCAGGGCGATCTGCATGCCGTCGACCATGATCTGCTTGGCGGCGATAGAGATCGCCATCAGGCCGGAGGCGCACTGGCGGTCGATGGTCTGCCCGCTGACCGTCAGCGGCAGCCCGGCGGCCAGCAGGGACAGGCGCGCCAGGTTGGTGGAGGCGGTGCCGCCCTGCATGGCGGTGCCCATCACCACGTCCTCGATCTCGGCGGCATCGATACCGGCGCGTTGCACCGCGGCCTGGATGGCAATGGCGCTCATGCTGGGCGCCTTGAGGTCGTTGAAGGCGCCACGGAAGGCCTTGGCGATCGGCGTGCGGGCGGTGGAAAGGATGACGGCATCTTGCATGATCAACTCCGGGCTGGGCGGTTGGCGCGACGGGCTTGCGAGCCGGTTCGCGACGATGTTGGGAGGCGAGCGCCGGTCGGCCAAGGCGCTCGCCGCCACCCTAGGCAATGGAGCACTATTTGGGAAATGGCATGTCGTGATGCCAGCTATTCATGGTGTGAATTTATCGGGTCGGATGACGGCAGCTGCCGGCCGTAAGAGCAGGACGCCTGGCCTTCGCATTGGAACAGGTGGCTCAGGCGACCGGCGATGATCCAGGGCATTGCCCGGTGAAGCGGTCTGTTGGTTTCAGCGCGGTCATTGAGGAGGGGGAAGTCGGCAGCCGACGCTCCGATGTCGGGTCGCGGCAGGGTGATACCCCCCGAAATGGCTGGCCAGGCTCGGGTCGATTGCCATCAACCCGAGCGCAGGGTTCAGGCCTGAACCACCGGGATCTTGGCGTTGGCCGCGGCCTCGCGGTACTCGGCGAGCTGGTCGAAGCTCAGATAGCGGTAGACGTCGGCCGCCATGCTGTCGATGTCCTTGGCGTACGCCAGGTACTCCTCGACGCTCGGCAGCTTGCCGGTGATCGAGGCGACCGCTGCCAGTTCGGCCGAAGCCAGGTAGACGTTGGTGGCGTCGCCCAGGCGGTTGGGGAAGTTGCGGGTGGAAGTGGAGACCACGGTGGAGCCGGTCTGCACGCGGGCCTGGTTGCCCATGCACAGCGAGCAGCCGGGCATTTCCAGGCGAGCGCCAGCCTTGCCGTAGATGCCGTAGTAGCCTTCCTCGGTCAACTGGTGGGCGTCCATCTTGGTCGGCGGAGCCAGCCACAGGCGGGTCGGAATGCCGCCCTTGACCTTGTCCAGCAACTTGCCGGCAGCACGGAAGTGACCGATGTTGGTCATGCACGAACCGATAAACACTTCGTCGATCTTCTCACCGGCGACGGTGGAGAGCAGGCGGGCGTCGTCCGGATCGTTCGGCGCGCAGAGGATTGGCTCCTTGACCTCGGCCAGGTCGATCTCTACGACTTCGGCGTATTCGGCATCGCTATCGGCAGCCAGCAGCTGCGGGTTGGCCAGCCAGGCTTCCATCGCCTGGGCGCGACGCTCCAGGGTGCGGGCATCGCCGTAGCCTTCACTGATCATCCAGCGCAGCATGGTGATGTTGGACTGCAGGTACTCGGCGATGGCCTTTTCCGGCAGCTTGATGGTGCAGCCGGCGGCGGAACGCTCGGCCGAGGCGTCGGACAGCTCGAATGCCTGCTCCACGGTCAGCTCGTCGAGGCCTTCGATCTCGAGGATGCGGCCGGAGAAGATGTTCTTCTTGCCCTTCTTCTCGACGGTCAGCAGACCCTTCTGGATGGCGTAGTAGGGGATGGCATGCACCAGGTCACGCAGGGTGATGCCCGGCTGCAGCTTGCCCTTGAAGCGCACCAGCACCGATTCGGGCATGTCCAGCGGCATGACGCCGGTGGCTGCGGCGAAGGCGACCAGGCCGGAACCGGCCGGGAAGGAAATGCCGATCGGGAAGCGGGTGTGCGAGTCGCCGCCGGTGCCGACGGTATCCGGCAGCAGCATGCGGTTCAGCCAGCTGTGGATGATGCCGTCGCCCGGCTTGAGCGAAACGCCGCCACGGTTGCGCATGAAGTCGGGCAGGCTGTGGTGGGTCTTCACGTCCACCGGCTTGGGGTAGGCGGCGGTGTGGCAGAAGGACTGCATCACCAGGTCGGCGGAGAAGCCCAGGCAGGCCAGGTCCTTGAGCTCGTCGCGGGTCATGGGACCTGTGGTGTCTTGCGAGCCCACGGTGGTCATCTTCGGCTCGCAGTAGGTGCCGGGGCGCACGCCCTGGCCTTCGGCCAAGCCGCAGGCGCGGCCGACCATCTTCTGCGCCAGGGTGAAACCCTTGCCGCTGTCGGCCGGCGCTTGCGGCTTCTTGAACAGGGTGGACGGCGCCAGGCCCAGCTCGGCGCGGGCCTTCTCGGTCAGGCCACGGCCGATGATCAGCGGGATGCGGCCGCCGGCGCGCACTTCGTCGAGCAGCACCTCGGTCTTCAGTTCGAAGTTGGCCAGCACTTCTTCCGTGCCGTGCTTGCACACCTTGCCGGCGTAGGGGTAGAGGTCGATCAGGTCGCCCATGTTGAGCTTGGCCACGTCGAATTCGATCGGCAGGGCGCCGGCGTCTTCCATGGTGTTGTAGAAGATCGGTGCGATCTTGTTGCCGAAGCAGAAACCGCCGGCGCGCTTGTTCGGCACATGGGGGATGTCGTCGCCGAAGAACCACTGCACCGAGTTGGTGGCGGATTTACGCGAGGAACCGGTGCCGACCACGTCGCCGACGTAGGCCACTGGGAAGCCCTTGGCCTTGACCGACTCGATCTGCGCCAGCGGGCCGACCGTGCCGGGCTGCTGTGGCTCGATGCCGTCGCGGGTCATCTTCAGCATGGCCAGGGCATGCAGCGGGATGTCCGGGCGCGACCAGGCGTCCGGGGCCGGCGATAGGTCGTCGGTGTTGGTTTCGCCGGGTACCTTGAACACGCTCAGGGTGATCTTCTCGGCCAGCGCCGGGCGGACGGTGAACCATTCGCCATCGGCCCAGGATTGCAGCACGGCCTTGGCCGCGGCGTTGCCCTGCTTGGCGCGCTCGGCGACATCGTGGAAGGCGTCGAACATCAGCAGGGTGTGCTTGAGCTGCTCGGCGGCAACGGCGGCCAGCTCGGCGTGATCCAGCAGCTCGACCAGGGTGGTGATGTTGTAGCCGCCCTGCATGGTGCCCAGCAGCTCGACGGCGCGGGCCTTGGATAGCAGCGGCGAGCTGGCTTCGCCCCTGGCGATGGCTGCGAGGAAGCCGGCCTTGACGTAGGCGGCTTCGTCCACGCCGGCGGGGACGCGCTGGCTGATCAGATCGAGCAGGAAGGCGGCTTCGCCGGCCGGCGGGCTCTTCAGCAGTTCGACCAGAGCGGCGGTCTGTTCGGCATTCAGTGCCAGGGGCGGCAGGCCCTGTTCGGCACGTTCGGCGACATGGTGGCGGTAGGTTTCAAGCACGGTGTGATTCCTCGGGGCAGAAGGCCAATCTGGCAAGGCCTGGGCCGTGTATCCGGGGGCCGGCAAGGCTTGCCGCACCCCCGTGTTCTGGGGGTTATTTCTTGGCGGCGAACAGCGCGTCGAGCTTCTGCTCGAAGGCGTGGTAGCCGATGCGCTCGTACAGCTCGGCACGGGTCTGCATCAGCTCGATCACGTCCTTCTGGTGGCCGCTCTGGCGGATCGCGGTGTACACCGCCTCGGCCGCCTTGTTCGCCGCGCGGAAGGCCGACAGCGGGTAGAGCTGGATGGCCACGCCGACCGAGGCCAGCTCGTCGCGGGTGAACAGCGGGGTGGCGCCGAACTCGGTGATGTTGGCCAGCACCGGCACCTTCAGCGCCTCGACGAAGCGCTTATAGGTCGGCAGGTCATAGGCCGCCTCGGCGAAGATGCCGTCGGCACCGGCCTCGACATAGGCCTGGCAGCGCTCGATGGCGGCATCCACGCCTTCGGCCTGGATCGCGTCGGTACGGGCGATGAGGAAGAAGTCCGGGTCGGTCTTGGCGTCGGCGGCGGCGCGCACGCGGTCGACCATCTCCTCGCAGGAGACGATTTCCTTGCCCGGACGATGGCCGCAGCGCTTGGCACCGACCTGGTCCTCGATATGCGCGGCGGCGGCGCCGGCCTTGATCAGGCTCTTGACCGTACGCTCGATGTTGAACGCCGAAGGGCCGAAGCCGGTGTCGATGTCCACCAGCAGCGGCAGGTCGCACACATCGGTGATGCGGCGCACGTCGGTGAGCACGTCGTCCAGGGTGTTGATGCCCAGGTCCGGCAGGCCCAGGGAGCCGGCGGCGACGCCGCCACCGGAGAGGTACAGGGCCCTAAAACCGGCGCGCTGGGCCAGCAGCGCATGGTTGGCGTTGATCGCGCCGATCACCTGCAGCGGTGTCTCGATGGCGAGGGCCTGGCGGAAACGCTGACCTGGGGTCTTGGTGGAGGAGGCTGGTTGCATGAGTGACCTTCCGGCTGGGTTTGTGTCGACAATATCTTGGTGGATGGTCGAAAACTACTCACCAATGTAGGCTTGGTCAATTGCTTGTGATCAAACTGTCGACAATCAATGAGCTTTGTCATGAAATGACAGCTGTTTGTCACTTAATGAAAAGCCGTCTGCCGCCGTTGCCCCTAGATTGGGCGCATGCGGCGACGACACCCCTGGTTGGATGTGCACGCCACTGCAACCGGATATCCCCTTTCAATGGAGTTCGCCATGCCTACCCCCGAAGTCTTCATCGTCAGTGCCGCCCGTACCGCCATCGGCTCCTTCGGCGGCTCGCTGAAGGATGTCGCGTTGTCGCAGCTGGCCACCACGGCCGTCAGCGCGGCGCTGCAGCGTGCCGGTTGCGCGCCCGAGCGGGTCGGCCATGTGGTGCTGGGTACGGTGATTCCCACCGAGCCGGGCGATGCCTATCTGTCGCGGGTGGCGGCGCTGAACGCCGGCCTGTCCAGGGAGACCCCGGCGTTCAACGTCAACCGCCTCTGCGGTTCCGGCCTGCAGGCGGTCATCTCGGCGGCGCAGAGCCTGCTGCTGGGGGAGACCGAGGTCGCCATCGCCGGCGGCGCCGAGTCGATGAGCCGCGGGCCCTACCTGATGTCCGCCGCGCGCTGGGGCGCGCGGCTGGGTGACTTGCAGGCGCAGGACTACACGCTTGGCGTGCTGCATGATCCCTTCCAGCGCATCCATATGGGCATCACCGCCGAGAACGTGGCCGAGCGCCATGGCATCAGCCGCGAGGCGCAGGATGAGCTGGCCCTGGAGAGCCAGCGCCGCGCCGCCCGCGCCATCGCCGAGGGGCGCTTCGCCAGCCAGATCGTGCCGGTGGAACTGAAAACCCGCAAAAGCGTGCAACTGTTCGAGGTCGACGAGCATGTGCGCGGCGACGTCTCCCTGGAGCAGCTGGCGGCGATGAAGACCGCGTTCAAGCAGGGCGGCACGGTGACTGCCGGCAACGCCTCGGGCCTAAACGACGGCGCTGCGGCGCTGCTCTTGGCCAGCGGTGCGGCGGTGAACAGCGACAACCTGCGTCCGCTGGCGCGCCTGGTCAGCTATGCCCACGCCGGCGTCGAGCCCGAGCTGATGGGGTTGGGGCCGATTCCGGCGACGCGTCTGGCGCTGCGGCGCGCCGGCCTGACGGTGGCCGACCTGGATGTGATCGAGGCCAACGAGGCGTTCGCCGCCCAGGCCTGTGCCGTGGCCCGCGAGCTGGACTTCGACCCGGCGCGGGTCAACCCCAATGGCTCGGGCATTTCCCTCGGCCATCCGATTGGCGCCACCGGCGCGATCATCGTCACCAAGGCCATCCACGAGTTGCACCGGGTTGGCGGCCGCTATGCTCTGGCGACCATGTGCATCGGCGGCGGCCAGGGTATCGCCGCGATCTTCGAGCGCGTGTGAGCAGGCATGGCCAGTGCATGCGCTGAAACCAGGCTCGAGACCCTGCGCGGCAAGGCGCTGGTGCTGTTCGCCGAACGCGGCTTCGCCCAGGTCGGCATGCGTGAGCTGGCCCTGCATCTGGGCATGGCTGCGGGTTCGCTCTATCACCATTTCGAGAGCAAGGAGCAACTGCTGTTCGAACTGATCGAGGAACTCTACGAGGAACTGCTGGGCGCGCCGCGTCGAGTCGCCAGGGGCAGTGCCGGCGAGCGCCTGGAGCAGCTGCTGCACCGGCATATCGCCCTGCACGAACGCTGCCCGGCGCAGTTTCAGCTGGCCGAACAGGAGTTGCGCTGCCTGACGCCAGTGCATCGCCAGCGTATCCAGGCGTTGCGTGAAGCCTACGAAGAGCGCCTGGTGCAGCTGCTGCTGGAGGCCGGGGCGCGCGGGTCGCCGGCGCGCCTGCGGTTCGGCGTGCAGGCGCTGGTCACCTGGCTCAACAACCTGCCGCCGGCGTGCCCGGACTTGACCGCGCCACAACGCCAGGAGGCCGTCGCCGCGCTGCTGCTGGCGGCCCTGGGCAGCCTGCTCGAGCCGGCGTCGCGTCGTGCCCCCGGCCGCTTACTGCCGCTTGCCTGGCCCGTGCTTGGCGCGGGCTGATCCGGCCAGCACTTCATCCATCACGGCATCGCGCATGCCGGCATCATCCGAGAGATCCAACATGGCCGACTACCAAGCCCCCCTGCGCGACATGCGCTTCGTACTCAACGAAGTTTTCGACGTTTCCAAACTCTGGGCCGAGCTGCCGGCCCTGGCCGAGCTGGTCGATGCCGAGACCGCCGGCGCCATCCTGGAAGAGGCCGGCAAGGTCACCGCCGGTGTGATAGCGCCGCTCAACCGTAGCGGCGATGAGGAAGGTTGCAGTTGGACCGACGGCGCGGTGATGACCCCGGCCGGTTTCCCCGAGGCCTGGCGTACCTTCGCCGAAGGCGGCTGGGTCGGCGTCGGCGGCTCGCCGGAGTTCGGCGGCATGGGCATGCCCAAGGTGATCGGCGCCCAGGTCGAGGAGATGGTCAACTCGGCCAACCTGTCCTTCGGCCTGTACCCGATGCTCACCGCCGGTGCCTGCCTGTCGCTTCTCAACCACGCCAGCGAGGAGCTGAAGGCGCAGTACCTGCCGGCCATGTACGAAGGTCGCTGGGCCGGCTCCATGTGCCTGACCGAGCCGCACGCCGGCACCGACCTCGGCATCATCCGCACCCGCGCCGAGCCGCAGGCCGATGGCAGCTACAAGATCAGCGGCACCAAGATCTTCATCACCGGCGGGGAACATGACCTGACCGAGAACATCATCCATCTGGTGCTGGCCAAGCTGCCGGACGCACCGGCCGGCCCGAAAGGCATCTCGCTGTTCATCGTGCCAAAGGTCATTGTCAATGCCGACGGCTCGCTGGGTGAGAAGAACGCGCTGGGCTGCGGCTCGATCGAGCACAAGATGGGCATCAAGGCCTCGGCCACCTGCGTGATGAACTTCGACGGCGCCACCGGCTACCTGGTCGGCGAGGTGAACAAGGGCCTGGCGGCCATGTTCACCATGATGAACTACGAGCGCCTGGGCGTCGGCATCCAGGGCCTGGCCCTGGGCGAGCGCAGCTACCAGAGCGCGGTGGAATACGCCCGCGAGCGCATCCAGAGCCGCGCGCCGACCGGCCCCGTGGCCCAGGACAAGGCCGCCGACCCGATCATCGTGCACCCGGACGTGCGCCGCATGCTGCTGACCATGAAGGCGCTGAACGAGGGCGGTCGCGCCTTCTCCAGCTACGTCGCCATGCAGCTGGACACCGCCAAGTACAGCGAGGACAAGGACACCGCCAAGCGCGCCGAGGAACTGGTGGCGCTGCTGACGCCGGTAGCCAAGGCCTTCCTTACCGACATGGCGCTGGAAACCACGGTGCACGGTCAGCAGATCTTCGGCGGCCACGGCTATATCCGCGAGTGGGGCCAGGAGCAGCTGGTGCGCGACTGCCGCATCACCCAGATCTACGAAGGCACCAACGGCATCCAGTCGTTGGATCTGATGGGGCGCAAGATCGTCGGCAGCGGCGGCAGCTACTACCAGCACCTGGCCGACGAGATCAAGGCCTTCGTCGCCGGCGCCGATGCCTCGCTGGCCGAGTTCACCCAGCCGCTGGCCGCGGCGGTGGCCAACCTCGACGAGCTGACCGCCTGGGTGCTGGACCGCGCCAAGGGCAACCCCAACGAGATCGGCGCCGCCTCGGTGGAGTACCTGCAGGTGTTCGGCTACACCGCCTATGCCTATATGTGGGCCTTGATGGCGCGGGCCGCGCTGGGCAAGGAAGGCCAGGACGAGTTCTACGCCAGCAAGCTGGGCACCGCGCGCTTCTACTTCGCCCGCCTGCTGCCGCGCATCCACTCGCTGAGCGCCTCGGTCAAGGCCGGCAGCGAGTCGCTGTACCTGCTGAGCGCCGAGCAGTTCTAAGCGCCTGCGGCAATACCCGCAAGCCCCGGCCATAGTGCCGGAATGCTGTTCACTTAAATGCTGATCGGGCGCGATCAGTCCCCTCGCCCCTCTGGGGAGAGGGTTAGGGAGAGGGGAAACAGGCGGTTTCGCGGTGTTTCGGCCCTCACCCCCAGCCCCTCTCCCATAAATGGGAGAGGGGAGCAAACCGCGCACGACCTCAAGTGAACTGCATTACGGCCAGTGCCGGGGCTTTTGCGTTTGGGCACCGGTGTGCTCAATAGCCTCACGAAGCAGCGTCGCGGAGGCGGGCCGGGCTGTCACCAAATGTAAAGCGCATGACGTGGTAGGCGAAGCGATGGTGGGCGGGCCTCTCTACTGTAGGCCCGAGAGGGGGCGCCGCCCCGTGCGCGAGAGCCCATGAGGCGCAACCCCGCCTGCAGCGATGCACAACTTCAGAAATGGTCACGTTGGGAAAACAATCATGGCGACGACAAAAAAAATTGCGCCGGCACCGGGTGCCTACGACTACCAGTTGCTGATCAAGCGCCTGCTGCTGTCTGGCGTGCGCTACCAGCCCGATCAGGAAATCGTCTACGCCGACAAGCTGCGCTACAGCTATCGCACCCTTAACCAGCGCATCGCCCGCCTGGCCAACGCGCTGACCGCCGCCGGGGTCAAGGCCGGCGATACCGTGGCCCTGCTGGACTGGGACAGCCACCGTTCGCTGGAATGCTTCTTCGCCGTGCCGATGCTCGGCGCCGTGCTGCATACGGTGAATATCCGCCTGTCGCCGGAGCAGGTCGTCTACACCATGAACCATGCCGAGGACGATATCGTCCTGGTGCATGACGACTTCCTGCCGCTGATGGAGCAGGTCAATGGCGAGCTGAAGACCGTCAAAGGTTACCTGCAGCTGAGCGACGGCAGCGCCAAGCCGACCCAGTTGCCGACCCTGGGTGAATACGAGGCCCTGCTGGCCGGCGCGGCCAGCGACTTCGACTTCCCCGATTTCGACGAGAACTCGGTGGCCACCCTGTTCTACACCACCGGCACCACCGGCAATCCCAAGGGCGTGTACTTCAGCCACCGCCAGCTTGTGCTGCACACCATGAACGAGCTGGGCACCTTCGCCGGCTGGGACGGCCAGCCGCTGCTGCGCTCGAATGACGTGTACATGCCGATCACCCCGATGTTCCACGTGCATGCCTGGGGCGTGCCCTATGTGGCCACGGCCATGGGGCTCAAGCAGGTGTATCCGGGCCGCTACGAGCCGAACACCCTGGTGCGCCTGTTCCGCGAGGAGGGCGTTAGCTTCTCCCACTGCGTGCCAACCGTCCTGCAGATGATGCTGGAGTGCGAGGAGGGCAAGCGCACCGACTTCGCCGGCTGGAAGATGCTCCTCGGCGGCAGCGCCCTGACCCTCGGCCTGGCGCGCCAGGCCAGCGAGCGCGGCATGCGCGTGCACTGCGGTTACGGCATGTCCGAGACCTGCCCGCTGCTGACCCTGACCCACCTGCGCGGCGAAGACCTGGCCCTGCCGATGGACGAGCAGATCCCCGAGCGGATCAAGACCGGCGTGCCGATCCCCCTGGTCGACCTGCGCATCGTCGATGCCAACGGCAACGACGTGGCCCATGATGGCCAGGCCCTGGGCGAGATCGTAGTGCGTGCGCCCTGGCTGACCCAGGGCTACCTGCACGAGCCGGAAAAGGGCGCCGAGCTGTGGCAAGGCGGCTGGCTGCACACCGGCGACATGGCTTCGATCGACGCCCGTGGCGTGGTGGAGATCAAGGACCGCATCAAGGACGTGATCAAGACCGGCGGCGAGTGGATCAGCTCGCTGGACCTGGAGAACCTGATCAGCCAGCACGGGGCGGTGGCCTCGGTGGCCGTGGTCGGCATCCCCGACGCGCAGTGGGGCGAGCGGCCGCTGGCCCTGGTGGTCTGCGCGCCGGGCGAGGTGCTCGACCAGCGGGCCATCGAGCTGCACCTGCAGCAGTTCGTCGACAGCGGGCAGATCAACAAGTGGGCGATCCCGCGGCAGATCCGTTTCGTCGACGACATCCCCAAGACCAGCGTCGGCAAGATCAACAAGAAGCTGATCCGCGAGCATGAGTTGGCGGAACGCTAGCAGCCCCTGGCCCGGTGGTCGCAGGGGAGGGTGAAGCGGAGTTCGGCTCTGCCGTGCAAGTGCCAGCAAGGCTGCTAGCCTGATTCTGGTGGGCAGACATGGGGGGCATGGGATCGCTGCACGCCCGCCTCACCGGTGCTTGTTGGCAGCGCGCCGCTTGCGGCGCGGTAGCGAGCAAGCCTGCATGCCCGGATACCACTACCCCATCGCATTGTCGAGGTCCCGAACCATGGGCAAGAAGAAGGACAAGGAGCAAGCGTCTGCCAGCGAACCGCTGGGTCGCAAGGACTACGAGCAGGAGCTCAAGGCCCTGCACGTGGAGTTGGTCAAGCTGCAGCAGTGGGTGGTCGCCAAGGGCCTGAAGGTATGCGTCGTCTTCGAGGGGCGCGACGGCGCCGGCAAGGGCGGCACCATCAAGGCCATCACCGAGCGGGTCAGCCCTCGTGTGTTTCGCGTGGTGGCCCTGCCGGCCCCGACCGAGCGGGAAAAGAGCCAGATGTACGCCCAGCGCTATCTGCAACACCTGCCCGCCGCAGGCGAAGTGGTGATCTTCGATCGCAGTTGGTACAACCGCGCCGGTGTCGAGCGGGTGATGGGCTTCTGCACCGAGGAGCAGGTGCACAAGTTCCTCAGCGTGGTGCCCTTGTTCGAGAAGATGATGGTCGAGTCCGGCATCATCCTGATCAAGTACTGGCTGGAGGTGAGTGCCGAGGAGCAGCAGCGGCGCCTGGAGGCGCGCATCAACGATGGTCGCAAGATCTGGAAGCTGTCGCCGATGGATCTCAAATCCTACAGCCGCTGGGACGACTACACCCGCGCCCGCGACGAGATGTTCGCCGCCTCCGATACGTCCTGGGCCCCCTGGTACATGGCCCGCTCCGAGGACAAGCGGCGGGTACGGCTGAACATCATCAGCCATCTGCTCGAACAGGTGCCCTACGAGGACATCACCCGGGAGCAGAAGATCGAGTTGCCCAAGCGCGGCAAGATTGGCCGCTACAAGGGGGCTCATTACCCCTTCCGCATGGTCGAGGAGCGTTTCTGAGGCTGATGCGACAAGGCCTGCCTGCGCCGGCTCGCCCGGCGGCCATGTAGCCGCTTGTCCATGGTGTGCCGCAACACGCACGCCATGGCAAATGCCTGACCCCGGCCTATGCTTGCTGGACCACGCCGCCAGCGCACGTGCCTGCGTGCAAGGGGATGCGTCATGTTGCAGATACTGCCTCTCTTGCTGGCTCTGGCTCTGGCCGGGCCGGCGCCGCTGGCCGCCGAGCCAGCGCCAGCATCGGCTGCAGAACAGGTGTTCGGTACCGAGGAACTCGACCAGATGCTCGCACCGCTGGCGCTCTATCCCGATGCGCTGCTGGCCCAGGTGCTGATGGCGGCCACCTATCCCGGCGACGTCGCCGATGCGGTGGCCTGGTCCAAGGCCAATCCGCAGGCCAGTGGCGACGATGCCGTGCGCCAGGTCGCCGAGCAATCCTGGGACCCCAGCGTGCAGTCGCTGGTCGCCTTCCCGGCGGTGCTGGTCACCCTGGGCCAGGACCCGGCCTGGGTGCAGCGTGTCGGCGATGCCTTCCTGGCCCAGCCCGATGCGGTGATGGACTCGGTGCAGCGCCTGCGCCGCCAGGCCCAGGCTGCCGGCAACCTGGAAAGCAACGAGCAGCAGCAGGTCAGCGTGCAGCCCAGTGCGAGCAGCTCTACCTCGCAACCGGTCAGCAACGAGCAGACCATCATCATCGAGTCTGCCGATCCGCAGGTGGTCTACGTGCCGAGCTACAACCCCAGCATGGTCTACGGTACCTGGCCCTATCCCAGCTATCCGCCGGTCTACTACCCGCCACCGCCGGGCTACTACTTCGGCAGTGCGCTCGCCACCGGGCTGGCCTTCGCCGCGGGGGTGGCGATCATCGACTCGCTGTGGGGCGACTGCAACTGGGGGCACGGCGATATCGACATCGACGTGAACCGCTACAACAACATCAATCACAACCGCCAGATCAACGCCGGCGACAAGACCTGGAAGCACAACGCGCTCAATCGCGACGGCGTCCCCTACCGTGATCGCGCCAGCCGCGAGCAATACGGCCAGCGCCTCAGCGGCAGCGAGCAGCGCCAGGAGCTGCGCGGTCGCGACACGGCGCGCAGCGCGGAGCGCGAGCGCGCCCGGCAGAGCCTGGAGCAACGCGGTTTCGACAGCCCGGCCAGCAGCAACCGCCAGGCTCGCGAACGCGCTCAGACCGCCGACCGCGACCTGCGCAATCAGCCCCAGCGGCAACCAACTCAACTGCGCAGCAATTCCCAGACCCGGCAGCAGGCCCGCCAGCAGTATTCCGCGACCCAGGGCGCCCGCAACAATGCCTTCGCCGGCGCCCGTTCCCCCAGCCAGGCGCGCAGCTACAGCGAACGAGGCCAGGCTAGCCGCGCCGCCGCCAGTCGCCCGCAAGCGGCGCGTACGAGCGGGCATACCGTGAGCCGACCTGCCATTTCCGCGTCTCGCGGCGGCGCCCGGCGGCGCTGAAAGGGAGTCCAGCCATGATCGACACCGCTCTTCGACTCGTTTTGCTGGTGGCGTTGGTGCTGCCGTTCCACGGCTTGCAGGCGCAGCAGGCCTTTCCCAGTCCGGATGCCGCCGTAGAGGCGCTGATCGTCGCTCTGGGCAGCCAGCGCGCCGATGCCGCACGTATGGCGGCAATGCTGGGCGACGATTGGCGCAGCTATATTCCGCTCGAAGGTATCGAGCGCGAGGATGTCGACGCCTTCCTCGATTTGTACCGTGAGCAGCATGAGATTCGCTCGGCGAGCCCCGAGCGCGCCATGCTGGTCGTGGGCCGCGAGGCCTGGGAGTTTCCCTTGCCGCTGATGCGCGACGCCTCGGGATGGCGCTTCGATACCCAGGCCGGCGGCGAGACCATCCGCGTGCGGCGCATCGGTCGCAACGAGCTGGCTGCCCAGCTGGCGGTACTTGCCTATCACGACGCCCAGATGGACTACGCCGAGGTCGACCGCGACGGCGATGGCGTGCTGGAGTACGCGCAGAAGTTCGTCAGCAGCGATGGTCGACACGATGGCCTGTACTGGGCCGAGCAACCGGGGCTTGAGGAAAGCCCGCTGGGACCGCTATTCGGCGACGAGTTGCCGGATGGCGACTGGCAGGGCTATCGCTACCGCATCCTCTCTTCCCAGGGGCCCTCGGCGCCGGGCGGCGTCTACGACTACCTGCTGGGCGACAACATGAGCCGCGGCTTCGCGCTGATTGCCTGGCCCAGCGACTATGGCGACAGCGGCGTGATGAGTTTCATGATCAGCCACGAGGGCCAGGTCTTCGAGAAGGATCTGGGACCCGACAGTGCCGAGCAGGCCATGGCCATGACCCGCTTCGACCCCGATAGCAGCTGGCACGAAGTCGACCAGCACAGGCAGATCGCGCTGCCCTGAGGGCGGGCAGCGAACCGGACGAGCCGGCCGCTCGTCGCGACTGCTTTGTCATTAAATGAAAAGCGCCTGTCGTCCGATGAGAAGCACCCGCCAGGCCTGCGCCCTAAAGTCCAATCAACGCAAATCGACGCTGTTCGTCAAGATCGATGATTGGAGAAATCAGGCATGGCCAAAGCCGTACGCTTCTACGAAACCGGTGCTCCCGAAGTCCTTCGCTACGAAGATGTGGAGGTCGGCGAACCTGGCCCGGGTGAGGTTCGCCTGCGCCATGTGGCCGTGGGTCTGAACTACGCCGACACCTATTTTCGCAACGGTACCTACCCGATCCCGCTGCCCAACGGCATGGGCGTCGAAGCCGCCGGCGTGGTCGAAGCCGTGGGCGAGGGCGTGAGCAACGTGGCGGTGGGTGACCGCGTCACCTACACCGGCTTTCTCAATACCCTCGGTGCCTACTCCACCGAGCGCCTGATTGCCGCCGCACCGCTGATCAAGCTGCCGGAAACCATCGCCTTCGAGACCGCCGCGGCCATGACCATGCGCGGCCTGACCTCGGCCTACCTGATGCGCCGCATCTACGACTTCAAGGCCGGCGACAGCATCCTCCTGCACGCCGCCGCGGGTGGCGTCGGCCTGATCGTCTCGCAGTGGGCCAAGCTGCTCGGCCTGACCGTGATCGGCACCGTCTCCAGCGAGGCCAAGGCCGAAGTGGCCCGCGCCCACGGCTGCGACCACACGATCAACTACAGCCATGAAGATGTGGCCAAGCGCGTACGCGAGCTGACCGACGGCGTCGGCGTCAACGTGGTATTCGACAGCGTCGGCAAGAACACCTTCATGGGCTCGCTGGATTCGCTCAAGCGTCGCGGCCTGCTGGTCTGCGTCGGTACCGCCTCCGGCCCGATCGAAGGCTTCAACCCGCAGCTGCTGGCGATGAAGGGCTCGCTGTACATGACCCGCCCGGCGCTGGCCGACTACATCGCCGATCCGGCGGAGAAGGCGGAGCTGGCCGGCGAGCTGTTCGATCACGTCGGCAGCGGCCGGATCAAGATCGAGATCAACCAGCACTACGCCCTGCAGGACGCGGTGCAGGCGCACCGCGACCTGGAGTCGCGCAAGACCACCGGCTCGTCGATCTTCGTGATCTAAGGGAGGCCGCCATGCAAGTCGAACAACTGACCTGCGCCATCGGCGCCGAGCTGATCGGCGTGAACCTGGCCGACGCGATCCACGATGACGGCCTGTTCGCCGAGATCCGCCAACTGCTGCTCAAGCACCGTGTGCTGTTCCTGCGCGAGCAGAACTTCAGCCGCGCCGAGCATGTGGCCTTCGCCCGTCGCTTCGGCGAGCTGGAAGACCACCCGGTAGCCGGCAGCGACCCGGAGCATCCCGGCCTGGTGCAGATCTACAAGCGCCCGGACCAGCCGATGGATCGCTACGAGAATGCCTGGCACACCGATGCCACCTGGCGCGAGGCGCCGCCTTTGGGCTGCGTGCTGCGCTGCATCGAGTGCCCGCCGGTCGGCGGCGACACCATGTGGGCCAACATGGCCCTGGCCTACGAGCGCCTGCCGGACGAGATCAAGGCGAAGATCGCCGATCTGCGCGCCCGCCACAGCATCGAGGCCAGCTTCGGCGCGGCCATGCCGATCGACAAGCGCCTGGCGCTCAAGGCGCAGTACCCGGATGCCGAGCATCCGGTGGTGCGCACCCACCCGGAAACCGGCGAGAAGGTGCTGTTCGTCAACGCCTTCACCACCCACTTCAGCAATTACCACACCCCGGCCAACGTGCGTTTCGGTCAGGACGCCAATCCCGGTGCCAGCGACCTTCTGCGCTACCTGATCAGCCAGGCCTACATCCCCGAGTATCAGGTGCGCTGGCGCTGGAAGCCCAACAGCGTGGCGATCTGGGACAACCGCAGCACCCAGCATTACGCCGTCATGGACTACCCGGCCTGCCATCGCAAGATGGAACGCGCGGGCATCATCGGCGACAAGACCTACTAACCCTTTTGGCCTGCGCCGTTCCTACCGTTGCGGCCGGGCCCCTTTGACAAGACGCAAGCGAGGACCCCCATGCAATTCTTCGACGACTCCCTGCACCCCGAGAACATGGAAAAGGTAGTGATCACCGTCGCCCCCTATGGTCCGGAGTGGATGCCCGCAGACTTCCCGGAAGACATTCCGGTGACGATGGACGAGCAGATCCAGAAGGCCGTCGACTGCTACGAGGCCGGCGCCACCGTGCTGCACCTGCACGTGCGCGAACTGGACGGCACCGGCTCCAAGCACCTGTCCAAGTTCAACGAGCTGATCAAAGGCGTGCGCGAGGCCGTGCCGGACATGATCATCCAGGTCGGCGGCTCGATCTCCTTCGCCCCGGAAAGCGAGGGCGAGGCGGCCAAGTGGCTGTCCGACGACACCCGCCACATGCTGGCCGAGCTGACCCCGAAGCCGGACCAGGTCACCGTGGCCATCAACACCACCCAGATGAACATCATGGAGCTGCTCTATCCGGAATACCTGGAAGGCACCTCCCTGGCCAACCCGGCGTTCCAGGCCGCCTACAGCGAGATGACCGTGCCGGCCGGCCCGGCCTGGGTCGCCGAGCACCTCAAGCGCCTGTGCGCCAACGGCATCCAGCCGCACTTCCAGCTGACCGGCATGCATGCCCTGGAAACCCTCGAACGCCTGGTGCGCAAGGGCGTCTACATGGGCCCGCTGAACCTGACCTGGATCGGCATCGGCGGCGGTTTCGACGGCCCCAACCCGTTCAACTTCTTTAACTTCATCCACCGCGCCCCGGACGGTTGCACCCTGACCGCCGAATCGCTGCTGAAGAACGTCCTGCCGTTCAACATGATGGCCATGTCCATGGGCCTGCACCCGCGCTGCGGCATCGAGGACACCATCGTCGGCCAGCACGGCCAGCGCATGACCTCGGTCGAGCAGATCCAGCAGTGCGTGCGCGTCGCCCACGAACTGGGCCGCGAAGTGGCCAGCGGCAAGGAGGCACGCGAGATCTACCGTATCGGTGTGCAGTACGACAGCGTGGAAGAAACCCTGCTGGCCAACGGCATGGCGCCCAACCGCAAGGCCGGCCAGAAGGGTGTGCCGCAACGCGGTTGATCGACCGAGTCAGTCCCCCTGTCTTGGTCAGGTCCAGGGGGGGAGGGCGATGGTGGCGAAAGGGCGCAAGCCGGTTCGCCGCCAGCACCCGTAGCGAACACGCCAGCCAGCCGGCGGCGTGTTCGGCTGATCCCGAGGCTTTTGCGATAAAGCTCTTGCCCGGTTGGTGGTCGCGCCCGTCGCCACGTTGGCGGATGCAACACCGGCCCTCCGCCCCCCCAAGAGGCGGAGAGGAGCTTTTTCCCAGACGCTTTCACCTTAGAACAATAACGACAGCCCGAGGAGGCAGCATGGCCGGACATCATATCGGCGACGACATCGAAGACACTTCCCAGGGCATACCGCGCCGTTATGCCTGGATCGTCTTCGCGCTGACCTTCGGCCTGCTGATCTCCGACTACATGTCGCGGCAGGTGCTCAACGCCGTGTTCCCCAGCCTCAAGGCCGAGTGGGCGCTGAGCGACACCCAGCTGGGCCTGCTCAGCGGCATAGTCGCCTTGATGGTCGGCCTGCTGACCTTCCCGCTGTCGCTGCTCGCCGACCGCTTCGGGCGGATCAAGAGCCTGACCCTGATGGCGGTGGTTTGGAGCCTGGCGACCCTGGGTTGCGCGGTGGCGGAGAACTACCAGCAGATGTTCGTCGCCCGCTTCCTGGTCGGGGTCGGCGAGGCCGCCTACGGCAGCGTCGGCATCGCCGTGGTGGTCTCGGTGTTTCCCCGCGACATGCGCGCCACCCTGTCCGGCGCCTTCATCTCCGGCGGCATGTTCGGCTCGGTGCTGGGCATGGCACTCGGCGGCGTGATGGCCCAGCACTTCGGCTGGCGCTGGGCCTTCGCCGGCATGGCGCTGTTCGGCCTGGCGCTGGCGCTGCTCTATCCGATCATCGTGCGTGAGTCGCGCATCGCCCCGCAGCGCGTGGCCAGTGCGGCCGGCGTCGCGGCGCAGAAGGTCGGCCGGCCGCTGCGCACCCTGTACTCCAGCCGCTCCGTGCTGTGCGCCTATGTCGCCAGCGGCCTGCAGCTGTTCGTCGGCGGCACCGTGATCGTGTGGATGCCCAGCTACCTCAACCGCTTCTACGGCATGAGCACTGACAAGGCCGGTGCGGTAGCCGCCATCATCGTGCTGTGCAGCGGGGTCGGCATGATCCTCTGCGGCATGCTCAGCGACCGCATGAGCCGCCAGGGGCCGGAGCGCAAGATCAACCTTTGCATGGCCTACTGCCTGGGCAGCTGCCTGCTGTTGTCGCTGGCCTTCGCCCTGCCGTTCGGCATGCCCCAGCTGTTGCTGATCTGCTTAGGGATGCTGATCGCCGCCGGCACCTCGGGCCCGGCCGGCGCCATGGTCGCCAACCTGACCCACTACAAGGTGCACGGCACCGCCTTTGCCACCCTGACCCTGGCCAACAACCTGCTCGGCCTGGCCACCGGCCCGCTGTTGACCGGCAAGGTGTCGGACCTGATCGGCCTGGACAATGCCTTCCAGCTGGTGCCGCTGGTGAGCATCGGCGCCGCCGCGGTGTTCCTGCTGGCCAAGCGCAGCTACCTGGACGACATGGCTCGCCTCAAGGGCGAGGGTGTCGAGGAAAAGGCCGTCGAGGCAGCGGTGGAGGTCCAGGCATGAGCGTCTCGCTGAAGGTCGACGTGTTCTTCGACTTCATCTGCCCCTGGTGCCTGATCGGCAAGCGCCAGTTGCAGCGGGCCCTGCGGCAGCTGCAGGGCGAGCAGCCCGGACTGCGGGTGGAGCAGCACTGGCATGGCGTGCAACTGTTGCCACACCTGCCCGTCGTCGGCGTGCCCTTTGCCGAGTTCTACCAGGCGCGCCTGGGCAGTGCGCAGGCCGTGCGCATGCGCCAGGCCCAGGTGCAGCAGGCCGCCAGCGCCGCCGGCCTGGACCTTGACCTGAGCCGTATCGAGCGCATGCCCAACACCGCCGATGCCCATCGCCTGCTGGCCTGCGCGACTGCCCTGGGCGACGCGGCGCAGGGCGAGCGTTTGCTCGAGCGGATGTTCGCCGCCTATTTCCAGCGCGGCGAGGATCTCGGCGATGCCGCCACCCTGCTGGCGATCGCCGAGGAGTGCGGCTTCGAACCGGTGCAGCTGGCGCCGGCGTTGCTCGGCAATGGCCTGCCGTACTTCCCACCGGCGACCAGCGAACGGGCGCCGAGCGTGCCGCATTTCGTCTTCAACGACAGCCTGGAGGTTTCCGGCGCGCAGCCGGCCGAGGTGTTGCTGGCGACCATGCAGCAGGCGCTGGCGCGGCAGCAGGAGCGGCGGGCATGAACCGGCGCGTGACCGTCGCGCGCGAGCGCGTGGCGAGCCCGGGGGCACGCCTGCTGCTCGAAGGCGACGGCTACAGCCTGGCGCTGTTCAACGTCGACGGGCAGTTCTACGCCATCGGCGACAGCTGCCCGCACCAGGGCGCCTCGCTGTGCGGCGGCAAGCTGCAGGGCAGGGTGATCCAGTGTGGCGCCCATGGCCTGCGCTTCGACCTGGCCAGCGGCTACCTGCTCAATTCCACCCAACTGAAAGTGCCCAGCTACCCGGTCGAGGTCGAGGGCGACCAGTTGCACATTCTCATTCCGGCGCAGGAGTCGGCCCAATGACCGCCATTACCCTGGTCCAGCTCAACGACCGCGTGCGCGAACTGGCGCCGGGCATCAGCGTCAGCCTGGTGGTCGCCGCGGCCGCCACCTTCCTCTCCGAGCACTACGGCGCGCCGGTGATGCTGTTCGCCCTGCTGCTGGGCCTGGCGCTGAACTTCCTTGCCGGCGAGGGCACCTGCAAGGCCGGTATCGAGTTCACCGCGCGCACCGTGCTGCGCCTGGGGGTGTGCCTGCTGGGCATGCGCATCACCCTGGAGCAGATCGTCGGCCTCGGCTGGAAGCCGGTGGCGCTGGTGGTGATCCTGGTGGTGCTGACCATCGCGCTGTCGGTGCTGGCGGCCAAGGCGCTGGGCTTCCAGCGTCTGTTCGGCATGCTCACCGGCGGCGCCACCGCGATCTGCGGCGCCTCGGCTGCGCTGGCGCTGGCCGCCGCGTTGCCCAACCACCCGCAGAAGGAGCGCGCCACCCTGTTCACCGTGATCGGCGTGTCGGCGCTGTCGACCCTGGCGATGATCCTCTACCCGATGATCGCCAACTGGTTCGCGCTGTCGCCCGAAGTCGCCGGGGTGTTCCTCGGTGCCACCATCCACGACGTGGCCCAGGTGGTCGGCGCCGGTTACAGCATGTCGCCGGAAACCGGCGACACCGCCACCGTGGTCAAGCTGATGCGCGTGGCCATGCTGCTGCCGGTCATAGTGGTGGCAGCCATGATCACCCGCATGCAGGGTGCCGAGACCGGCGGCAAGCGGCCGCCATTGCTGCCCTGGTTCGCCGTCGGCTTCCTGATCCTGGCCTGCATCAACAGCACAGGCTGGGTGCCGAGCCTGGTGCAGGGCGGCATCAACGAGCTGTCGCGCTGGTGTCTGGTGGTATCCATCGCCGCCCTGGGCATGAAGACCCAGCTCAAGGAGCTGGCCACCGTTGGGATCAAACCGATCCTGCTGATGATCGGCGAAACCGCCTTCCTCGCCGCGCTGGTCCTGGTGCTGCTGCATTGGGGCTGGTGATGCGCCATCCGAGCCTGTCTAGCCGAGAGTTGCCATGACCCAGAATCCCCAATCCCCCTCGACGGAGCCGTCCGCCGAGCCGGTCGCTGCCGCCGCGCGAAAGCCGCGCGCCAGCCGCGCCAAGAGTGCCCAGCCGGCCGGCCCGCAGCCAGTGAAGAAAGGCGTGAAGACGGCGCTCCAGCCCGCGCGCAAGCCTGCGCCGAAGAAGGTCGTGACCAAGGTCGCCAAGCCGACCGCCAGGTCGATCGTGCTGGAAACCGCCGGCGAGCTGGCCGAAGCGGCCGAGAAGCACACCCTGGCGGTGAGCCCGCTGATCGGCGTGCGTCCGCGCGACCTGCTCGGTGCCGCGGGCTCGCTGCTCAAGGCCGTGGCGCGCACCCCGTTCAAGGCCGGCATGCACAGCGGCAACTACCTGCGCGAGCTGTACCGCATCGCCAGCGGCGAGTCGCAGCTGGCGCCGGCAGCCAAGGACAAGCGCTTCGCCGACCCGGCCTGGCACAGCAACGTGTTTCTGCGTGCCCTGGTGCAGAGCTACCTGGCCGGCGAGCGCGAGCTCAATGCCTTTATCGATTCCTCGGACCTGCAGGGCGCCGACAAGGGCCGCGCGCGCTTCGTCGCCTCGCTGCTGGTCGATGCCCTGGCGCCGAGCAACCTGCTGCTGACCAACCCCACGGCGCTGCGCAAGGTGGTCGACACCGGCGGAGTCAGCCTGTTGCAGGGTGGACGCCAGCTGGCCCTTGACCTGCTGCACAACCGTGGCCTGCCGTCGCAGGTCGACAGCTCGTCGTTCAAGCTGGGCGAGAACATCGCCAGCGCCGAAGGTCAGGTGGTATTTCGCAACAAGATGTTCGAGCTGCTGCAGTTCGCGCCGACCACGCCGAGCGTGTTCAGCCGCCCGCTGGTGATGTCGCCGCCGCAGATCAACAAGTACTACGCCGTCGACCTGTCGCCGGAAAAAAGCCTGATCAAGTGGATCCAGGACAGCGGCGTGCAGCTGTTCGTCATCAGCTGGCGCAACCCCACCGCCAAGCAGCGCGACTGGGGCCTGTCCGACTACGTGCAGTGCCTGGACCAGGCGGTGGACGTGGCGCGGCAGATCACCGGCAGTCCCGACGTGAACATGTGGGGTTCCTGCTCCGGCGGCATCACCCTGGCCGCCTACCTGGGTTGGCTGGCGGCCCTGGGCGAGAGCGCCAAGGTGGCCAACACCAACTGGGCGGTGTGCGTGCTGGACATGCCTTCGGTGATGGACGACACCGGCATCGGCATGATCGCCACCCCGGCGGCGCTGGCTGCGGCCAAGGCCAACTCACGGCGCAAGGGCGTGCTCAGCGGCCAGGAAATGGCGCGCATGTTCGCCTGGCTGCGGCCCAACGACCTGATCTGGAACTACTGGGTCAACAACTACCTGCTGGGCAACAAACCGCCGGCCTTCGACATCCTGGCCTGGAACAGCGACACCACGCGCCTGCCGGCGCAGTTGCACGCCGACTACCTGGACCTGATCGAGAAGAACCCTTTCAGCAACCCGAACCAGCTGAGCATCGCCGGCCTGCCGATCGACATGACCCAGGTGCAGGTCGGCGCTTACGTGGTTGGCGGCACCACCGACCACATCACCCCCTGGCAGGGCTGTTACGGCACCGCCCGGCTGTTCGGCGAAGGCAGCACCTTCGTGCTCTCCAACGCCGGCCACCTGCAGAGCCTGGTCAACCCGCCGGGCAACCCCAAGGCCTATTTCCATGCCGCGCCGGCCGCCCAGCCTGAGGCCGAGGACTGGCTCAAGTCCGCCGGCGAGCGCCAGGAAGGCAGCTGGTGGCCGCACTGGCGGCAGTGGATCGGCGCGCGCTCCGGCGACAGCCGCAGCGCGCCGAAGTCGCTCGGCTCGAAGAAGTACCCGGCGCTGTGCGCCGCGCCCGGCACCTACGTGCTGGAGCGCTGAAGCAGCAGGCCCCGTTCAACCCAGAGGTATTCCATGAACAAGCTCTATCCCGATGCCCACGCCGCGCTGGCCGACATTGTCGCCGACGACATCACCATCGCCTCCGGTGGCTTCGGCCTGTGCGGCATTCCCGAGGCGCTGATCGAGGCGCTGCGCGAAACCGGCAAGCGCGGCTTGACCATCATCAGCAACAACTGCGGGGTGGATGACTTCGGTCTCGGCCCGCTGCTCTACAGTCGCCAGATCAAGAAGATGATTTCCTCCTACGTCGGCGGCAACAAGGAGTTCGAGCGCCAGTACCTGGCCGGCGAGCTGGAACTGGAATTCACTCCCCAGGGCACCCTGGCCGAGAAGCTGCGCGCCGGCGGCGCCGGCATCCCGGCCTTCTTCACCCGCACCGGCTACGGCACGCTGATTGCCGAAGGCAAGGAAACCCGCCAGTTCGACGGCGACTGGTACGTGATGGAGCGCTCCCTGACCGCCGATCTGGCGCTGATCAAGGGTGCCAAGGCGGACAAGGCCGGCAACCTGATGTTCAACAAGACCGCGCGCAACTTCAATCCGCTGTGCGCCAAGGCCGGCCGGGTGTGCGTGGCCGAGGTGGAGGAGATCGTCGAGGTCGGCGAGCTGGATCCGGACGAGATCCACCTGCCGGGCATCTTCGTGCAGCGCCTGGTGCTCAACGCCAACCCGGAAAAACGTATCGAAGTCCGTACGGTGAGGAGCTGATCATGGCCTGGACCCGCGAAGAAATGGCGCAGCGCGCCGCCCAGGAGCTGCAGGACGGCTTCTACGTCAACCTCGGCATCGGCCTGCCGACCCTGGTGGCCAACTACATCCCTGAAGGCATGGAGGTCTGGCTGCAGAGCGAAAACGGCCTGCTCGGCATCGGCCCCTTCCCCGGCGAGGAGGAGATCGACGCCGACCTGATCAACGCCGGCAAGCAGACCATCACCACCCTGGCCGGCAGCAGCTTCTTCGACAGCGCCGAGAGCTTCGGCATGATCCGCGGCGGCCATATCAACCTGGCCCTGCTCGGCGCCATGCAGGTGGCCGCCAACGGCGACCTGGCCAACTGGATGATCCCCGGCAAGATGGTCAAGGGCATGGGCGGCGCCATGGACCTGGTGGCCGGCGTGGGGCGCGTGGTGGTGATCATGGAACACTGCGCCAAGGACGGCTCGCACAAGATCCTCGAGCGCTGCGACCTGCCGCTGACCGGCGTGGGCGTGGTCGACCGGATCATCACCGACCTGGCCGTGCTGGACATCACCGAGCAGGGCCTGCAGCTGGTGGAGATGGCGCCGGGGGTGAGTTTCGAGGATCTGCAGGCCCTGACCGGCTGCCGGATCCTGCGTTAAAGCGCGGGGTTCCCTGTACTCCATGGCGGAACCCTGCACTTTGCCGGGGAAAGAGCGGACCCGGTCAATCTTGCGGCCGCTGCCATCCGGCAGTCGGCCGATTTTTTTTCAAGCGACTCAGGGTCGCGCAGCTGGTCCATCCGGGGGGCACCGCCCTGGATGTTTTGCGGCGGCTGGGGTAGCAGGCGTCCGCTTTTTTATTCCACGTCCGCGGCTGCAGCGCCTGCAGCCACGGGAGCGCCTGTCGTTGGCAGGCGCAGATCTGCTTAGCCCGATAACAATTAGAACGAGGTTAGGAGCATGCGCAGATTCATCCGGCTCGTACTGCTGTCAGTCGCAGCCCCGGCATTGGCCGACGGCCAGCCCCAGTCATTCAACGAACTGAACTCGCGTGGCCAGCTGCTCTGCGCCAGTGCCCTGCTGTACTTCGACCCGGTAGAGCGGGCGCCGGACCCACGCAGCCTGACGGCCGTCTACCACCATCTGCACAGCCTGCAGACTCATGTGCTGCAGCTGGGCCAGCCGCCCGCGCTGGCCGAGCCGCTGGAGGCCATGCAACGCAGCTTCGCCACGCTCGATGCACTGCCACGCCGGCAGCGTCAGGCCTATCCCGCGTTGCTGGCGCAGTTGCTTGTCCAGCAGCGCACGCTGCAGCAGGCCGCCGCCGACGCTCACGCGCGTGCCGCGGTCGACGCCGAGCCTTCGACGCAGCTATTGGAGCGGCAGAGCCTGGATCTGGCCAGCCTGCTGCTGGATTACCAGATACGCCACTATCCCTGGCCTTCCGGCATGCCGGTGGCCGCGCCGCGGGTCTCGCACGAGGCGCTCGATCAGGCGCTAGTCGAGCGTTTCGAGCAGTTGCGCCTGCTCCTGCCCGAGCATGCCGAGGCCCTGGCCAAGATCCGCAGCGGCTATCAGTTCGTCCGCCCGTTGCTGAACCAGCCGAGCGGGCGCGGCCAGGGCGGGGCGGAGTTCTACCTCAGCCGCGCGGTGCTCGACCTGGACGAACTGGCGGCGAGCCTGCGGCAGGGAAGCCCCTGAATCATCGTCCTTGCGGCACGCTCGAGGCGCCGCTCAGCAAAAACCGCTGGTTATCATCGCCGGCGGTGCCGCGGGCATCGGCCTGGCGCGCAGCGCTCTGGCGCTCGCCCAGTGGCCGGTGCAGGTAGCCGCCAAGGTGGTTGGTGCGCCGCTGCCCGGCAGGCGCTGAAGGCAAGCCTGGCGGCTCAGCTTTCCTTGCGCGGGCCGATCTTGTGCTCGGCGCGCCAGGCCGCCGGCGGCATGCCGAACTGGGCGATGAACCAGCGGGTGAAGGAACTGGGGAGGGAGTAGCCGAGCATGTCGGCGATGCGCGCCAGGGAGTAGCCGGGGTTCTCCAGGTAGCGGATCACCAGGTCGCGGCGCACGCCGTTGATCAGTTCGCTGAAGGTGGTGCCGCCTTCCTCCTCCAGGCGGCGCTGCAGGGTGCGCACGTTCATGCCCTGGGCCTGGGCGATCTGCTCGATGGTGGCGCGGCCCATGGGCAGCAGCAGGTAGATGGCCTTGCGCACGTCGTGGGCCAGCGAGTGCTCGCCTTCCTGCTGCAGCGAGTCCAGGTAGCGCCGGGCGTGGCGGGCCATGGCCTCGTTGGCCAGGGGGTTGGCCGCATCCAGGTCGGCCGCCGGACAGACGATACCGTTGAATTCGCTGCCGAACTCCAGCTTGCAGCCGAAGATGCGCCGGTGCACGGTCAGGTCGGCCGGCGCCTCATGGGTGAAGTTGACGCTGATCGGGTGCCAGTGCGCGCCGAGCAGGGCGGCGCAGAAACGGTACATCACGCCGATGGCCAGCTCGATGGCCTGGCGACTGTGGGTCGGATAATCGCTGACCACCTCCTCGCGAATGATCACCGTCTTGCCGGCTTCCTCGATAAAGATGGCCAGCGAGTCGTTGAGCAGGTGGCGGTACTGCACGATCACCTGCAGCGCATCGCGCAGGCTGCGTTGATGGCTGAGCAGCAGGCTGACCTCGCCGAAGTCCGACAGCTGGCGCAGCTCGGCCATGCGCAGGCCGAAGGTGTCGCAGCCGCTGGCACGGGCCGACGCCTCCATCAGGCGAATGGCCGCCGTCACCGGGATGCGCTGTTCAGTCTCGTTGAGGACGGTCTGGCTGAGCCCGGCCTCGGACATCAAGGCATGGCTGTTCAGACCGAAGCGCCGTGCTACTTCCAGGTAGTTGGTCAGTACGGCGGAACGGGCTTGGGCAGTCATGGTGTATTCGCTCTCGAGGCGGCTCTGGGGTGGCCGCGGGGCTTGGTTTGTGCTCGTTAGCTTATAGAACCTTCGTCACGAAATGAAAAGTGTCTGACAGCCAAAGCAAAGTGACCGGGTGGCTGCATTCCTAGAATTCCGGGCCTTTGGTCAGAATGCTCTTGTTGCGAAAGCATCGACGCGATGGGCATCTGCGCGAATTCATCCAGCCGTCGGTTCGCCGACAGGAGTTCTCATGCGCCTGAACATGCCCCTCAGTGGCCGCGAGCGCTGCTTTCCCGCCGACCAGCGTCTGGTTTCCGCAACCGATACGCGCGGCGTCATCACCTACTGCAACGACGAGTTCGTCGAGGTCAGCGGCTACAGCCGCGAGGAGCTGATCGGTAGCCCGCACAATCTGGTGCGCCACCCGCACATGCCCCCCGCGGTGTTCGGCCATATGTGGGAGTACCTCAAGGCCGGCAAGAGCTGGATGGGCATCGTGCAGAACCGCTGCAAGAACGGTGATCACTACTGGGTCAACGCCTATGTCACGCCCATTCTCGAGGACGGCCGGGTGGTGGGCTACGAGTCGGTGCGAGTGCGGCCGGAGGTCGAGCAGGTGCGTCGCGCCGAAGCTCTCTACGCGCGGCTGAATCAGGGCCGGGCGGCGGCATCGGCGGGTGAGCGGCTGGGCGTGGCCGCGCGCTTCCTGCTGTTGCCCCTGCTGGGTGTGGCGCTGGGACCGCTGATGTTCAGCACCGGCCATCCCGGCCTTGCCGTCGCCCTGGTGATCCTGCTGTCGCTGGGCCAGACGGTCGCGACCATGGCGTTCGTCAAGCGGGCTTTGCAGCGGGTCGCCCAGGCGGCGCCCAAGGCCTTCGACAGCGAACTGGTGGCGCGCACCTACACCGACGACACCGGTGCCGTTGCGCGCCTGCAGTTGGCGCTGCTCAGCGAAGGCGCGCGGATTCGTACCGCCCTCGGACTGATGACCGACTACGCCGACCTGACCGCCAGCCAGGCGTCGCAGAATGGCCAGCTGGTGCAGCAAGCCGAGCAGGCGCTGCAGGCGCAGCGGGTCGAGGCCGAAATGGCGGCCACCGCCATGCAGGAGATGGCCGCCTCGATCGGCGAGGTCGCCGGCCATGTGCAACTGACCGCTGAGGAGGCGCGCCAGGTTAACCGGCTGGCCCGCGATGGCAGCGCCCAGGCCCGGGAAAGCCGTGTGGTGGTGGAGAAGCTGGCGCACACGGTCGAGGGCATCAGTCGCTCGGTGGCGGGCCTGGCCAGCGAGGCCCAGTCGATCCAGCAGGCGGCCAACATGATTCGCGCCATCGCCGAGCAGACCAATCTGCTGGCTCTCAACGCCGCCATCGAGGCGGCGCGCGCCGGCGAGCAGGGCAGGGGCTTCGCCGTGGTGGCCGACGAGGTGCGGGCGCTGGCGTCCAAGACCCAGGAATCCACCGAGGCCATCCAGGCCATCATCGCCAGTCTGCAGAATGTCGCCGATCGGGCCGTGCAGGTCGCCCGCCTGGGTAGCGACGAGGCCCACAGCGGCGTGCAGCGAGTGGTGGAGACCGAGGGGGCGCTGGCGGGCATCGGCCAGGCGGTCGAGCGCATCCACCAGATGGCCGAGCAGATGGCCTGCGCCGCCGAGCAGCAGAGCCTGGTGGCCGAGGACATCTCCCGGCAGATCGCCAACATCTCCCAGGCCGCCGAGCAGAACGCGCAGATCACCGGGCGCTCGGCCCAGTTGGGCGGCGAGCTGGAGTCCACCGCGCACGCCCTGCATGCGCTGGTCGCGCGCTTCAATCGCTGAGGCGTGGCCATGGACATGCCGGTCAATCCCGCACCGGGCTTCGGCCTCGACCAGCTGGCCCGTGCGGTGTTCGACACCGCGGTCGACAGCATGATCGTCATCGACGGCCGAGGGCGGGTGCGCGAGCTCAACCCTGCAGCCGAGCGCACCTTCGGTTACCCCCGCGAGGAGCTGCTGGGGCAGAACGTTTCCCTGCTCATGCCGCAGCCCTATCGCAGCGCCCATGACGGCTACCTGGCGAGCTATCGCGACGGCGGCAGGCCTACCATCATCGGCCAAGGTCGCCAGGTGACCGGTCGTCGCCGCGACGGTAGCTGCTTTCCCCTGCATCTGAGCGTCGGCGAGTTCGAGCTGGAGGGGCAGCGCCTGTTCGTCGGCATCTGCCACGACACCAGTCAACGGCAGGCACTGCTGGAGCAGCTGACCCAGCTGGCCGAGCACGACGTGCTCACCGGCTGCCTCAATCGCCACCAGCTGCACGACCGCCTGCAGCAGGCGATCAATGCCTGCGATCGGGATGGCCGGGGGCTGGCGCTGATCTTCATCGACCTGGACGGCTTCAAGCAGATCAACGACCACCATGACCATCAGGTCGGCGACCAGCTGCTGCAGGGCGTTGCCCAGC
Organism: Pseudomonas sp. SP16.1; assembly: GCF_052682975.1. NCBI lineage: Bacteria > Pseudomonadati > Pseudomonadota > Gammaproteobacteria > Pseudomonadales > Pseudomonadaceae > Pseudomonas > Pseudomonas sp. SP16.1. Next base: position 2,653,785 of record NZ_JBQYFZ010000001.1, on the reverse strand, counting down.
GCCTGCGCGGCAGCCTGCGCGAGGGCGACGCGTTGGTACGGGTGGGCGGCGACGAGTTCGTGGTGATCGCCCGGGTGGGCGATCTGCAGGCCGAGCCGCTGAGGCTGGGCGAGCGTCTGCTGGAGACGCTGCTGGGCCGCTTTCGCATCGGTGGTCTCAGCCTGCGGGTCGGCGCCAGCCTGGGCATCAGCCTGTATCCCGGCGACAGCCAGGGCGTGGACCAGTTGCTCAACGACGCCGACCTGGCGATGTATCAGGCCAAGGCCGCCGGCGGCAACTGCCTGCGCCTGTTCGAGCAGGCCATGCGCAACCAGGTGGTGGTGCGCCGGCAGATGGTCGATCGGCTGCGCCGGGCCCTGCTCGAGCAGCGTCTGGAACTGCACTACCAGCTGCAGTGCGAGCTGCAGCCGCCCTATCGCCCCGTGGGCCTGGAGGCATTGCTGCGTTGGTGCGAGCAGGGCTGCGAGCAGTCGCCCGGAGACTTCATTCCCCTGGCCGAGGAACACGGCCTGCTGCCGGCCATCACCGAATGGGTGTTGCGGCGCGCCTGTCGCGACAACCTGGAGCTGATCCGTGACGGCCTGCTGGATGTGCCGGTGGCGGTGAACATCTCCGGCTGTACCTTTCTGCGCCAGGGCTTCCAGACCCTGGTGCGCGACAGCCTGGCGCAAAGTGGGCTGTCGAGCGACCGGCTCGAGCTGGAGATCACCGAGCGTCTGGCGGTGCGCGATCCGCAGGAGGCCGCGCGGGTCATCAACGAGCTGCGCGGCGACGGGGTCATGCTTAGCATGGACGACTTCGGCACCGGTTATTCCTCGCTCGGCGCGCTCAAGCACCTGCCGTTCGACCGGCTGAAGATCGACCGCAGCTTTATCGCCGGTCTGCCCGACGACCGCGTCGACCAGGCCATCGTGCGCTCGGCCCTGACCATGGCGGCCAGCCTCGGCATGCAAGTGCTGGCCGAGGGTATCGAGAGCGAGGCGCAGCTCGACTGGCTGTGCCAGGCCGGCTGCGGCCTGGGGCAGGGCTACTGGCTGGCCCGGCCGATGCCTCTGGCCCGGCTGCGCGATTGGCTGGGCGGCGGGGTCGATTCCTCCGCGGCGCCGGTGCATGTGTCGACAATCGCCGTGCCTGTCACCAAATGAAAAGGTACTGACGTGCAATGTAAAGCGCCAAGGCGAGCCGGAATCTACTGTCATCACTACGGGCGACCGGTAGCCGGTACCGCCCAGATCGATAACGACAGGTGAGTCTGGCGATGAGTGAAACCACCGTATTGATAGTTCCGGGCCTGCGCGATCACGTGCCCGCCCACTGGCAGACGCTGCTGCAGGCGAGGCTGGCCAGGGTGCGCTCGGTGGCGCCGCTGGAGGACAACAAGCTGAGCCTGGAGGCACGTGTGGCCGCGATCCAGCAGGAGCTGGAGCAGATCGACGGGCCGGTGATTCTGGTCGCCCACAGCGCCGGCGTGCTGATGGTGGTGCATTGGGCCGCCCGTCACTCTCGCCCGATCAAGGGCGCGTTGCTGGCGGCGCCGCCGGATATGGCCGCGCAGTGGCCGGAAAACTATCCGACCCCGGACAGCCTGCGCGCCAACGGCTGGGCGCCGCTGCCCAAGGGCAAGCTGCCGTTCCCCAGCATCCTGGCCGCCAGCACCAACGACTACTTGGCCAGCTTCGAGGCCGCAGCGCACATGGCCGAAGAGTGGGGCAGCCAACTGATCAACCTGGGTGACGTCGGCCATCTCAACCCGGCCTCCGGCTACGGCGAGTGGGCACGGGCCGAGGACTTCATCCACGACCTGGACAGCTGAACGCAGGCGACTGCAGACGAGTCGCGCCGCCGGAAGCGGTCGCCGATTTCCGGTCGAGCCGGAGCGGCAACAGCTCGCATCTCGCACCAGCGAATGCGGGGCGTTGTTAGAGCCACAAACACAACAAGCGGAGACAACCGATGCACAATAATAACAATCACGCACTGAGGCCCCTGCGCCGCAGCCTGCTGGCTTCGGCCATCCTGGCTGCTTACCTGCCCGCTGCCCACGCCATCGAAGTCGATATGGGGAACGAGGACTGGGCGGTACGTTTCGACAACACGGTCAAGTACAACTACGGGGTGCGCACCGAGAGCGCCGACCCGCGCATGCTGGCCACGCCGAACAACAACGACGGCGACTACAACTTCCGCCGCTCCGGCACCAACATCACCAATCGCGTCGACCTGCTGACCGAACTCGACGTGGTCTACCAGAACCGCATGGGCTTTCGCGTCAGCGCCGCCTCCTGGTACGACAAGGCCTACGACAACACCGGCTCCAACTCCAATCCCTTCGTCAACGGCAACGATGCTGCCAGCGGCATGACCACCCAGCATCCGCTGGTCGGCCCGTTTGCCAGCGCCGACGGCCTGGGCAACGGCAACCCGCACCTGAGCCGCTATGCCAAGCGCTACTACAGCGGCCCGTCCGGCGAGATCCTCGACGCCTTCCTGTTCTACAGCACCGAGGTCGGCGAGGAGTCGCTGCTGAGCGTCAAGGCCGGCCAGCACAACGTGTTCTGGGGCGAGACCATCCTCAACCCGGTGCATTCGGTCAGCTACGGCCAGTCCGGCCTGGACCTGGCCAAGCTCGCCGCCTCGCCGGGCACCGAGGCCAAGGAGCTGTTCATGCCGCGCAACCAGCTCTCCACCAGCTTCACCCTGAATTCCGAGTGGACCTTCGGTGCCCAGTATTTCTTCGACTGGGACGCCGCCCGCCTGCCCGAGGCCGGCACCTACTATGGCACCTCCGACCTGCTCGGCGAGGGCGCGCAGTCCTTCCTGCTCGGCCACACCGCGACGCCGCCAGGCTTCCTCGGCCAGGATGCGCTGACCAACGTCCGCCGCGGCGACGACAACACGCCGAACGACAGCGGCGATTGGGGGCTGATGGCCAAGTGGGCGCCGGAGTGGCTGGACGGCACGCTGGGCTTCTACTACCGCAGAACCTCCGACATCCTGCCGCAGGCCGTGCTGGACGCGCGCTCGCTGTCGCTGACCCAGGGCGGCTGCGTGGTGGCGCCGGGTGGCGTGGTCAGCGTACCGGCTACCGGCGTCTGCCGCCTGGTCGATTCCCTGGCCGGCACCAGCTACAACCTGTCCTACGGCGACGACATCGACATCTATGGCCTGAGTCTGTCCAAGGATTTCGCCGGCGTCAGCGTCGGCAGCGACCTGAACATCCGCAAGAACATGCCGCTGGCCAGCATCCCGGCCATCGTCAGCGCCACCGGCCCGGGCGGGTTGGCCGCCGGCCTGGGTGCGCTGCCGCCGCGCAGTGCCGGTTCCGGCGTGGTCACCGACCTGCCGGGCGAGGGCGACAGCATGGCCGCCACCGGCGACACCCTGCACTGGACCCTCAACGGCCTGCTGGCCATCGCCGAGACGCCGCTGTTCGACTCCGCGACGTTGCTGGGCGAGCTGTACTACAGCAACCTGCTGTCGCTCGATAGCAAGAACGAGGCGCTGTACAAGGGCAAGGACACTTACCGCGGCATCGACAAGCCGACCCGCGACAACTGGGGCCTGGCAGTCAACTTCACCCCGACCTGGTACCAGGTGTTCCCGGGCGTGGATCTCTCCGCGCCGATGTCGATCAACGTCGGTCTCGACGGCGTCTCGCCGGTGGTCGCCGGCGGTGCCGAGGACACCGGCAACTACGCGGTGGGCGTTAGCGCGGCCATCTACAACCAGTACTACGTCGACCTCAAGTACGTCGATTCCTTCGGCGATTCGGCCAAGTGCGAGGACGGCGCGACCGATGGCGCGACCCCCAACGCCCTGGACGGTACCGAGCGTTACACCTGCTACGGCGGCGGCTATGCCTCCTTCTCCGGCGGTGGGGCCACCGGCGAAGACCGGGGTGCGCTCTATCTGACTTTCAAGACCACCTTCTGATCTACGAACTACCCAGCTTGCGAGCAGGAGTACACCCAATGAAATTCGTGAAAACCCTACTGGCTGCCTCTCTGGCACTGGTCGTTGCACAGGCCCAGGCCGCCGTATCCGCCGACGAGGCTGCCAAGCTCGGCCAGAGCCTGACCCTGGTCGGTGCCGAGAAAGCCGGCAATGCCGACGGCTCCATCCCGGCCTTCGAGGGCGGCCTGACCACTGCCCCGGCGGGCTTCAAGAACGGCGACACCGTGCGCCCCGATCCCTTCGCCGGCGAGCAGCCGCTGCTGGTGATCGACGGCAAGAACGTCGAGCAGTACAAGGACCAGCTGACCGCCGTCACCTACGAGCTGGCCAAGCGTTACCCGAGCTTCCGCGCCGAGGTCTACCCCAGCCACCGCACCGCGACCATGCCGCAGGTGCTGCTGGACAACACGGTGAAGAACGCCACCGGGGCCAAGTCGCTGGAAGGCGGCAACGCCATCGAGAACGTGCTGCCGGGCATTCCCTTCCCGATTCCGCAGTCCGGCGCCGAGGCCATGTGGAACCACCTGCTGCGCTTCCAGGGCGCGGGTTACACCACCAAGTACGACTCCTGGAACGTCGATTCCGCCGGCGTCGCTACCCTGGCCACCACCGGCACTGCGTTCAACGCCTTCCCGATCTATGAAGACGCGAACAAGGTGATCGACGCCAAGGACACCTACTTCCAGACCAAGCTGTACTACAGCGGCCCGGCCCGCCGCGCCGGCGAGTCGCTGATGCTCAAGGACGCCGCCAACCCGCTGGAGCAACCGCGTCGCGCCTGGCAGTACCTGCCTGGCGTGCGCCGGGTCAAGCTGGCGCCGAACCTGGCCTACGACACCCCGAACCCAGGCACCGCCGGCTCCGGCACCTACGACGACATCTATGTGTTCAACGGTGCGCTGGATCGCTACGACTGGAAGCTGGTCGGCAAGGAAGAGATGTTCGTGCCCTACAACACCTACAAGCTCACCTACATCAAGGACCCCAAGCAGCTGACCACGCCGAACCACCTGGCGCCGGAGTTCGTGCGCTGGGAGAAGCATCGCGTATGGGTGGTCGAGGGCACGCTGAAGGACGGCGCTCGTCACATCTATGCCAAGCGCCGCTTCTACCTCGACGAGGACAGCTGGAACGCCCTGGCCTCCGACCAGTACGACGCCGGCGGTCAGCTGTATCGCGGCTCCTTCAGCTTCCTGACCCAGAGCTACGATGTCGCTACGCCCAACACCGCGCCCCACGTCATCTATGACCTGGTAGGCGGCAGCTACAACGTCAACGGCGTGGTCGGCCCGTACGGCGGCATCAAATACATCGAGCCGCTCTCCAAGGCCCAGTGGTCGCCCGAGGCACTGGCCGGCGCGGGTATCCGCTGACCCCACGGGCCGGGCTCCTGGCCCGTGGGCCGGGCCCGCAGCCATGCCCGGCTGCGGGCCGGTTTATTCCGACCCTGCAGGCGGGCCTCTGACTTGCGGCTGCGCCCGGGTGCAGGGCTTTTTTTGATGAGGACGCGGTATGTGTGCTTTCCGACGGTACGTTCAGATCGCTGCGGGCGCTTTGCTGATGCTGCTGCAGTGCGCTGCCTGGGCCAACAGCTATGTCGACGTACTGGACCTGCCGGCCAAGCTCAGCCCCCTGGCCGTGAAAAGTCCGCTACAGGACGTGGTCCACGCGGGCAGTCGTCTGGTGGCGGTCGGTCAGCGTGGCCATATTCTTTATTCCGACGACGCCGGGCAGAACTGGCGGCAGGCCCGGGTGCCGGTCAGTGTCGACCTCAATGCCGTGCACTTCCCGACGGCCGAGCAAGGTTGGGCGGTGGGTAACGACGGGGTGATCCTGCATAGCCGCGATGGCGGCGCGACCTGGAGCCTGCAGCTCGACGGCCGCGCTATCGGGCGTCTGCTGATCGAGCATTACGGCCAGCTGGCGCGCCAGCAGCCCGGCGACGAGCGCTGGAGCATGCTGGTGGAGGAAGGGCGGCGCCTGGACGAGCAGGGCGCGGACAAACCGTTTCTCGATGTATGGTTCGCCAACGCGCGGCAAGGCTACGCCGTTGGCGTGTTCAATCTGATTCTCGCGACTGCCGATGGCGGGCAGACCTGGGTTCCGTTCCAGGACCGTATCGACAACCCTCAGGGGCTTCACCTCAATGCCATCAACTCTACCGGCGATGCGCTCTATATCGCCGGTGAACAGGGGCTGCTGCAGAAGTGGGACGAGGCTCTCGGGCGCTTCAGCGCCGTGTCGAGTCCCTATGCGGGCAGCTTCTTCGGCGTGACCGGCAAACCTGGCGGCGAAGTGCTGGTCTACGGCCTGCGCGGCCACGCCTATCTCAGCCGCGATGGCGGCCAGACCTGGCAGGCCTTGCAAACCGATTTGCAGGTCAGCGTTACCGCCGCCACCCAGGATCCGGCCGGCCGCTACCTGTTGTTCACCCAGGCCGGACACAAGCTTCTGGTCGAGGAGCGGCGCTCCGCGTTAAGCGTGCAGCCGCAGGACGGCCAGTCGCCGGTTGGTGCCGCGGTGCTGGCCGCCAATGGCCAGTTGATTCTTGTCGGCGTCCGCGGCGTGCGGGCATTGCCTGCCGAATAACCAGCAGAACAAGAGCGAGTACCCTGCAATGGGCAATATCAAGCAAGACACCATGCCGGTGATCGAGAGCCTGGACGACTTCGACCCGCGTACCGGCAATCTGCTGGAACGCGCGGTGTTCAACAACCGCCTGGCCTTCGTCGTGCTGATGACGCTGGTCACCCTGGTGCTCGGCTATATGGCCGTGACCCGTCTGGAGATGCGTCCCAGCTTCGAGAAGATGATTCCGCAGAGCCAGCCCTACATTCAGAACTTCCTGGAGAACCGCGCCTCGCTGCGTGGTCTGGGCAACTCGGTGCGGGTGGTGGTGGAAAATACCGAGGGGGATATCTTCGACCCCGAGTACCTGGACGTACTCAAACAGGTCAACGATCAGCTGTTCCTCACCGCCGGCGTCGACCGGGCCTGGATGAAGTCGCTGTGGGCGCCCTCGGTACGCTGGACGGAGGTGACGGAGGAGGGCTTCCAGGGCGGCCCGGTGATGCCCGATTCCTATCGGGGCACGCCCGAGGACATCGAGGCGCTACGGCAGAACATCAACCGTGCCGGTATCGTCGGCAGCCTGGTGGCCAGCGATTTCAAGTCGAGCATGCTGATCGTGCCGCTGCTCGATCGCGACACCGCCACCGGCAAGGGCATCGACTACCACCAGTTCTCGCGGGTGCTCGAAGAGCAACTGCGCGATCGTTTCGAATTCGCCGGAGATAGCGCTGCGCGCAAGGCCGGCGAGGAGGGTGGCGGCAAGTACAAGATCCGCGTGATCGGCTTCGCCAAGCTGGTCGGCGATCTGGTCGACGGCCTGATCCAGGTGATGATGTTCTTCGCCGTCGCGGTGGTCAGCGCCTTCTTCATCATCCTGCTTTACACCCGCTGCATCCGCAGCACCCTGTTGGTGATTCTGTGCTCGCTGGTGGCGGTGGTCTGGCAGCTGGGCATCGTCGCCTGGCTGGGTTATGCCATCGACCCCTACTCGGTGCTGGTGCCCTTTCTGGTGTTCGCCATCGGTGTGTCCCATGCCTCGCAGAAGATGAACGGCATCATGCAGGACATCGCCCGTGGCACCCACCGGCTGGTGGCCGCGCGCTTCACCTTCCGCCGCCTGTTCATCGCCGGCGTCACCGCGCTGCTGTCAGACGCCGTGGGCTTTGCCGTGCTGATGCTGATCGACATTCCGGTGATCCAGGAACTGGCCATCACCGCCAGCATCGGCGTGGCGGTGCTGATCTTCGCCACTTTGCTGCTGATGCCGGTGGCATTGTCTTATGTCGGCGTCAGCCCGAAGGCGGCCAAGCGCGCGCTGGTGATCGACGTGCGCGCCGCCGATCACCGCGGCTTCGGCAAGCTCTGGGACTTTCTCGATCGCTTCACCACCCGGCGCTGGGCCACCGGGGCGGTGGTGGTGGCCGTGCTGCTGGCCGGTGGCGGCCTGGTGGTCAGCCAGCAGCTGCAGATCGGCGATCTGGACAGCGGCGCTCCCGAACTGCGCGCCGATTCGCGCTACAACCGCGACAACACCTACATCACCAGCCACTACGCGCTGTCCAGCGACCTGTTCGCGGTGATGATCAAGACCGCGCCGGAAGGCTGCCTGAACTACCAGACCCTGATCCTCGCCGACCGCCTGGCCTGGGAGCTGCAGCAGCATCCGGGGGTGCAGACCACGGTATCGCTGGTCAATGCGGTGCGTCAGATCACCGCCGGCAGCTTCGAGGGCAACCCCAAGCTCAACAGCATCCAGCGCAACCAGGACATGCTCAACTACGCGGCGCAGCAGGCCTCGGTCAATGCTCCCGAGCTGTTCAACACCGACTGCTCGCTGATGCCGGTGATCGCCTTCCTCAAGGATCACAAGGCCGAGACCCTGGATGGCGTGGTGGCCATCGCCGATCGCTTCGCCCGCGACAACAGCACCCCGGAGCGCCAGTTCCTGCTCGCCGCGGGCAGCGCCGGGATCGAGGCCGCCACCAATATCGTGGTGCGCGAGGCCAACCGCACCATGCTGTTCTACGTCTATACAGCGGTGATCCTGTTCTGCCTGATCGCCTTCCGTAGCTGGCGGGCGGTACTGGTGGCGGTGCTGCCGCTGGTGCTCACCTCGATCCTCTGCGAGGCGCTGATGGTGCTGCTGGGCATCGGCGTCAAGGTCGCCACCCTGCCGGTGATCGCCCTCGGCGTGGGCATCGGTATCGACTACGCGCTGTATTTGATGAGCGTGCAGCTGCACTACCAGCGCCACGGCATGACGCTATCGGATTCTTATAAGAATGCGGTGGCCTTCACCGGGCGGGTCGTGGGGTTGGTGGGCATCACCCTGGCGGCAGGGGTGGTCACCTGGTTCTGGTCGCCGATCAAGTTCCAGGCCGACATGGGCATCCTGCTGACCTTCATGTTCCTGGTGAACATGCTCGGCGCGCTGATCCTGGTGCCCTCGCTGTCCTACTTCCTGCTCTCCGACCAGCGCTTCGTGCCGTCTCCCGCTGCCACCGTGGCAGGGATGGCCAGCAGCTAGCAAGGCGTTCGCCTGTGCCCAGTGCCCAGGTTTGGCCACGGGCACAGCCAAACGGCTCCTCTGCTTCGAGGAACCTGCAGGCGACGCAGTGTTCAGCTTCAAAGCCGGCTGGGCGCTTGTAGACAAGGCTTCTTATCCCAGTTCTAGCGGCGGTGGATGGCGTTGGTTTCGATCGGAGCATGGCTGAGGGGCTCGCAGGCGCAGCTCAAGAGGGTCGGTTGGTTGCTGATGCTGGGGATAGGGTTCTGTCCGGCTGTTGTCCTGGCTTCCCAGCATCGCCCGCTGCGGGTGTGCATCAGCGACAGCCCTTTTCCTCCCTTCACTCACCCGGCGCGCGAGGCGGCCGGTCAGCGCCTGTTGCGCCAAGCGGTCGAAGCTCAGGGGCTGGCCCTGGAGTTCGTGCCCAAGGCCTGGAGACGCTGCCTGCGTGGCGTCCAGCAGGGCGTCTACGATGGCGTCATAGGCACGGCGGCAAACCTGGAGTACCAGGCATTTCTGGCGTTTCCGCGGATGCAGGAGCGGGTCGACGAAAGACGCTCCCTTGGCACCACCCGGATGCTGCTCTATCGCCGGGTCGGCAGCCGGGCCAGCTGGAATGGCCGGACCTTCCAGAATCTGAATGGACCGCTGCTGTATCTCTCCGGGCGTTCGGCGCTCAAGAGCATGATCGAGAGTGCTGGCGGACAGGGGCTGGATTATGCCCGCAGCTCAGAACAACTGGCGCTGATGATGCTCAACGGACGTGGCAGCCTGGCCATCGACCACCAGAGCGAAGTGGAGCGGATCATCCGGATGCCGCCCTATCGGGGCCGGTTCGAAATCCTGCCCAAGCCCTTTATCGAGGCCGCCATCTACTTTGCCGTGGGCCTGGACAGCTATCGCCAGCGGCGTCCGCTGTTCGAGGCGATATGGTGGGAAGTCTCGCGCCTGGCAGGCGCGCGCTCGCAGCGTGGAGCTGTCGGCGAGGGAACTCGATCGCCGCCGCAACCGCAGGCCAGCGGCGGAAATCAGACCGCATCGATCTAGCTGCCATCATCGTTGCATCGGGACCAGCCACTTCAGGGATGACCCAGGCCAAGTTCGCGGCCATGATCGATGTTCAGCTCGGCACGCTGTGCAGCTGGGAACAGGGGCGGCGCGAACCTACCGGCCCGGCTAGCGTGCTGCTACGTGCGATCCACAACGACCCGAAGCACGTTATCCGGGCACTGTCCGTCTGAGCCCGTCTGCATGGCTGGTCGATTTCGACACTGCTTCGACACCAGCGAACGCTAGAAACGAAAAAGCCCTGTAAAAACAGGGCTTTAACTTGCTGAATTTGGAGCGGGCGAAGGGAATCGAACCCTCGTCATGAGCTTGGGAAGCTCAGGTAATGCCATTATACGACGCCCGCGGCGGGTGCCTTTATACCGGAACTCGGCGCGGAAATGAAGGGCGAACCGGTGCTTGTCATGCATCCGGTTCGCGGCGCAGCGCTCGTCATACGGCGATGGCCTGCAGTTCCTGCAGGTCGCCGCGGCTCGGCAGTTGCAGGCGCTTGCTGGGGGCGTTGAAGAAGTCCAGCAGCACGCGCTGGGTCTGCAGCCAGGCGTCCTTGTGTTCCATGTCGAGGAAGTGGCCGGCGTCGTGGATCACGGCGAACTGGGCGTTATCGAGGTGCTGGGCGAACAGGCAGGCGTCTTCCACCGAGGTGTACTCGTCGCGGTCGCCGTTGACGAACAGCAGCGGAATGTCGATGGCTTGCAGGCATTCCTTGCGGCAGTGCGCTTCCAGGCTTAGCACCTGCTTGATATGGGCGTACATCTGCCGGTACTCGTGCTCGTCCAGGGTGCTGACGTGCTTGTGGTTGAAGCGCTTGAACAGCGACGGCAGGTGCTTGCCAATGGTGCTGTTGACCAGCAGGGCGATGTTGTCGCGGTCCACCGCGCCGAGAAAGCGCAGGCCCTTGTGCAGGTAGTCGAGCATCGGCACGTTGAGGATCGGCGAGAAGGAGCAGATCGCCGCCTTCTCCAGGCTGGCCGGGCGCTGGGCCAGGGCGAGCATGGAGGCGACGCCGCCCCAGGAGAAGGACATCAGGTAGTTGGCGCCATGGTGGTCGATCAGCTTGAGCAGGATCGCCGCTTCGTCTTCCTTGCTGATCGGCGTGAAGTCGCTGTTGAACGGTTTGGACTGGCCGGCGTATGGCAGGTCGAAGGCCACCACGTTGAACTGCGGCTGCAGGTACTTGATGGTCTGGGTGAAGGAGGCGGTGGTCGCCAGGGAGCCGTTGACCAGGATGATGGTCTTGCTCGCGGCCGGGTTGCCATAGAACTCGGTGTGAACCTTGTGCTTCCTGTTGATCTCGACGACTGCGGTCTGTGGCCTCATGTCGTTTCCTCCTGGCGCAGGTTTGACGTGGCGAGCGGTGGGCCGTTCGCGAGCTTTTGGGCAGTCAGATAAACGCCTGGACATGACAACCTAATGTCAGGCTGGAGGATTTTATAATTCTTTGATTTTCAATCAGTTAGGATCGAAACAGAGCGACTGCCCAAGCCATTTTCAGGCCGGGAGCGAGGGCGGTGTTACCAGGCAGGAATCCAGTTCGCGCAGGGCGCAAGCAACCGATGGAACGCTTAGATGTCTTCTGTGACCGCTTGGTCACGACGAGACTTATGGCTCGATTTAAGCAGCGCCCTTGCAGCCATGCAAGAGCGAGTCACAGCTTTATCGCATATTGATGCTGCCGTTGGTCGGTTAGCTTGCGAACGATCGTCGGCGATGCCAGTGCTTCTCAAACGCTGGCGATCTCCGCTGCGCTCAGTGAGCGGTACTGGCCGGGCGCCAGCTGCGGGTCGAGGTGGATCTCGCCCATGCTTTCGCGATGCAGGGTGACGACCCGGTTGCGGAAGTGCCCGAACATGCGCTTGACCTGATGGTAGCGGCCCTCGTACAGGGTCAGGCGGGCGCAGTGGCTGCCGAGCACCTCGAGCCGGGCGGGCAGGGTGGTGAGGTCTTCATAGGCGAAATACAGACCGCGTTCAAACACCTCGGCGTATTCCTCCGTGATCGCTTGCTCGGTGCCGACGAGGTAGACCTTGGGCTTGCGCTGCTGCGGCTGGGTGATGCGCCGCGACCAGCGGCCGTCGTTGGTGATCAGCAGCAGGCCGCTGGTATTCAGGTCCAGGCGGCCGGCCAGGTGCAGGTCGCGCTTGTCCGCCTCATCGAGCAGGTCGAGCACGGTACGGTGCTCGTCGTGGCAGGTGGCGCTGACCACGCCGACCGGCTTGTGCAGCATCCAGTACTGGGCGCTGCGTCCGGCCTGGAGCAGTTCGTCGTCCAACTGCACACGCTGGAATTCGCGCACCTCAAAGCGCGGGTCGCGGACGATTGCGCCGTCCACGCGCAGACGCCCGGCGCTGATCAGCTGGCGGCTGTCCTGGCGGCTGAAGCGGGGGAAGTTGCTGAGGAAACGGTCCAGGCGCATGGCGCTCAGGCCTCGTCCGTGTCGGCCGCGGGCGGGACCGTGCCGGCGCAGGCCGGGCACAGGCAGGCCCGATTGCGCTGCTCGGGCGGCAGGCGCTCGAGCGCGGCCGGGTCGATGTCGGCGGTGAAGCACCAGCAGGGCCGGTCGCGAAGGGCCGGGTCGGCCTGGCCGCACCGGTTGGTTTCGCCACAGAGCGGGCAACGCTGTTGGGGCGTCACGATGCTTCGTCCTGGGTCGCTGCGCAGACGCGATTGCGCCCGCCCTGCTTGGCCCGATACAGCGCACGGTCGGCGCGGGCGAGCAGGCTGTGCAGGGTCTCGCCGGGGTGCCACTGGCTGAGGCCGAGGCTGACGCTGATCTGCAGGCTTTCCCCGGCGACCGCATAGCGTTGCTGGGCGCAGTGTTGACGCAGCTTCTCGGCCAGTTCGAAGGCGGCGTGGCGGTCGGTGTTCTTCAGCAGCAGGGCGAATTCCTCGCCGCCCCAGCGGCAGAGGATGTCGGCCTGGCGCAGCCTGTCGCGCAACTGGCTGGCGAAGCCGCGCAGCACCTCGTCGCCGGCCAGGTGGCCATGTTCGTCGTTGATCAGCTTGAAGTTGTCCAGGTCGAGCAGCACGGCGCACAGCTGGCTGCTGTCGCGCTGCGCTTCCTGCAGTGCCTGGGCAGCGAGGATGTCGAAGCCGCGGCGGTTGGGCAGGTCGGTGAGGCTGTCGGTGGTGGCCAGGGCGGCGATGCGGCGCTGGTAGCGGCGCATCGCCAGGTAGACCAGCACCAGCACGGCGAAGCTGATCAGGACGCAGATCAGCAGATTGAGATAGAGGCTGTGGCGGATGCCGGCCAGCGCGCCTTCCTCGTGCTTGTCGACGAACAGGTACCAGTCCAGCTCGGGGATGTAGCGCACATTGAGGAAATGAGCGCGGCCGCCTTCCCGATAGCTGAAGTTGCCGCTTTCCGGGCGCGGCACTTCGAACAGCAGGTTTTCCAGGCCGTCGATGGTGTTCAGCGCCTGGCCGCGCCGCGAGCCCATGGGCCCGCCCTCGGCGCCGGTCAGCACCAGCAGGCCGCTGCGGTCGGTGAAGAAGATGCTGCGGTCGTAGCGCCGCTGGTAGTCGTCCACCAGCTTGACCACGGCGTCCACGGTCAGGCCGACGCCGGCCACGCCGATGAAACGCTGCTGGTAGTCGAACACCTTGAAGTTGATGAAGAAGGTCAGGCGGTCGGCGTTGGCCATGTCCGGGTCGACGCTGATCTCATAGGGCTCGTCCATGCTGCGCACGCGGAAGTACCAGGCGTCGCGCGGCTCGTCCTCGCGCACCTGCTTGAGCACGCCCTTTGCCTGGTAGTAGGTGCGGGTGCGCTCGGAGATGAAGAAGCTGGTGAAGGTGCCGTAGTGATCCTGGATCTCGCGCAGGTAGCGGGTGATCGGCTCGGGGTCGTGCTCGCCGGCCAGCGCCCAGTCGCGCAGGAAGGTGTCGCGCGACATCATCGAAGCGATCTGGGTCGGGCGGATCAGGTCTTTCTGGATCTCGGAGTAGATGTTGTCCGAGGTCAGCGGTAGCTCGGTATCGACGATGTGGTGCCGGATGCTCTCACGCGAGGCGTAGTAGCTGGCCAGGCTGGTAGCGAGGAAGCCGCCCAGCAGGAGGATGCCCAGCAGGAGCAGGAGGGTGATCTGGGCCTTGCGCGAAGTGCTGAATGCCATGAGGTCGGGCCTTGAAGACGTGGCGCAATGCTAGCGTGCCGGCGCGGGCGCGTCATCGGTGCCTTTGCCATTTGCGCTTGCGCGCCGCGGCCGCCGGGGGGCATCGGCGGCCGCGATGTTCAGGCCTGCTCCAGCACCACCACGCGTTGCCCGGCACGCACCGGCGAGCCGGGCTGCACGCGCACCTCGCGCACCGTGCCGGCCACCGGCGCGGTGAGGGGGATTTCCATCTTCATCGACTCGAGGATTACCAGCACGTCGCCGGCCTCGACGCGTGCGCCTTCTGCCACCTGCACCTGCCAGAGGTTGCCGGCGATATGGCTGTCGATGCCGTGTTGGCCGGCGCCGAGCGGGGCGTTTTCGCCAAGCTCGGTGGCCATCTCCTCGACCTCGAAATGCGCCTGGCCGCTGTCGATCCAGCGCTGGCGCTCGGCATCGAAGGCGGCGCGCTGCTGGCCGCGGAAGGCGGCGATGCCCTCGGCCTCGCGGTCGAGGAAGGCCTGGTAGTCGGCCAGGTGCAGCTCGCTGTGCTCGATACGCAGCGGGTAGCGGCCGAGGGGGAAGTCGCGGCGGATGCGCAGCAGTTCTTCGGCCGATACCGGGTAGAAACGGATCTGGTCGAAGAAGCGCAGCAGCCAGGGCTTGCCGTCGAAGGCCTTGACCTCGCGGTAGCGGTTCCACATCTGCAGGGTGCGGCCGACGAACTGGTAGCCGCCGGGGCCTTCCATGCCGTATACGCACATATAGGCGCCGCCGATGCCCACCGAGTTTTCCGCGGTCCAGGTGCGCGCCGGATTGTACTTGGTGGTGACCAGGCGATGGCGCGGGTCGAGCGGGGTGGCCACGGGCGCGCCGAGGTAGACGTCGCCCAGGCCCATCACCAGATAGCTGGCATCGAACACCGTGCGGTACACCTCGTCGAGGTTTTCCAGATCATTTATCCGGCGGATAAATTCCAGGTTGCTCGGGCACCAGGGGGCGTCCTTGCGTACGGTGGTCATGTACTTGTCGATGGCCAACTGGCAGGCCGGGTCGTCCCAGGACAGCGGCAGATGAACGATGCGCGACGGTACCTTGAGATCCTTGGCGGCGCATACGGCGTCCCACTCGCCGGCGACCATATCGAGCAGCCGCTGCAGCGGCAGGGTTTCCGGCTGGTAGTGGATCTGCAGCGAGCGGATGCCGGGGGTGAGGTCGATCACGCCTTTCAGTTCCTTGGCTTCCAGCGCCTGCATCAGCGCGTGGCCGCGAAAGCGCAGCACCAGGTCCAGCTCCGGTTGGCCGATTTCCAGCAGCAGATGGGTGTCGCCGGACAGGCGCGCGACCAGGCGGGTGTCGCCGGTGCCGAGGTCGAGGACGATGGGGGATGTGAGTTTCTGTATAGGAACCGGCTTGCCAGCGATCCGCGATGTCGGCTGATCGCCCGCAAGCGGGTTCCTACAGAGTTGGGCGTATTCGCGGGTGTTGGTCTGCGCCAGTTCCCGCGCCACAGCGGTATCCACCGGTACGAAGCGCACCTTGTCGCCGGCCTTGAGCTGCCCCAGCTGCCACAGGTCGGCCTCGATGATGGTCACCGGGCAGACGAAGCCGCCCAGACTCGGGCCGTCCGGGCCGAGGATCACCGGCATGTCGCCGGTGAAGTCCACCGCGCCGATGGCGTAGGGGTTGTCGTGGATATTGGACGGGTGCAGGCCGGCTTCGCCGCCGCTGTCGCGCACCCATTCCGGTTTCGGCCCGATCAGGCGCACGCCGGTGCGGCTGGAGTTGAAATGCACTTCCCAGTCGGTGGCGAAGAAGCGGTCGACATAGGCGGGTGTGAAATATTCCGGCGCGCCGTGCGGGCCGTAGATCACCCGCAGTTCGCGCACGGCCGGCAGGGCCGGGCAGAGCTCGGCGGGCAGTTGTGCGCCGCTGCCGGTATCGGCCAGCGGCAGCAGGTGCAGCACGTCGCCGGCACGCAGGGCACGGCCGCCATGGCCGCCGAACTGGCCGAGGGTAAAGGTGCTTTTCGATCCCAAATAGTCCGGCAGCTGGATGCCGCCGCGAATGCTCAGGTAGCTGCGTGCGCCGGCACCCGCGATGGTGCCGAGCGCCAGCGTGCTGCCGGCCTTGACCAGCAGAGCGGTGTTCAGTGGCTGAGCGACGCCATCGAGGCTCACGGGGATTTCCGCGCCAGTCACCGCCACCACGGCGTCGGTGTTGAAGCGCAGCAGCGGGCCGCTCATGGTGATTTCCAGGCCGGCGCTACCTTCCTCGTTGCCCAGCAGGCGGTTGCCCAGGCGCAGGGCGCGGTCGTCCATCGGTCCCGACGGCGGCACGCCGACGGCCCAGTAGCCGAGGCGGCCGGGGAAGTCCTGCACAGTGGTCTGGGTGCCGGCGCTAAGTACCTCGAAGGTGCTGGCCCGGTAGAGAAGGTTTTCCAGGCAGCGGGTCCAGGGTTTGCCGCTGGCGAAGGGCGCATCGACCAGGATCTGCCGCAAGTACTGGCCATTGGTTTCCACGCCGTACAGCAGGGTGTCGGCCAATGCCTGATCCAGCGCGGCGCAGGCCTCTTCGCGGGTCGGCGCCCAGGCGATCAGCTTGGCGATCATCGGGTCGAAGTAGGGTGGAATCTCGCAGCCGGCCTCGACCCAGGTGTCGATGCGCAGGCTCTGGCCGTCGGCTGGCGGAAACTGCACGGCGGTGAGCAGGCCGGGGCTGGGCTGAAAATCGCGGCCCGGGTCTTCGGCGTACAGCCGTGCCTGGATGGCGTGGCCGCTGGGCTGCAGGGATTTCGTCAGTTCGCTGAGCGGGGCCAGGTCACCGGCCGCCAGCTCGATCATCCAGCGCACCAGGTCGACGCCCCACACCTGTTCGGTGACGCCGTGCTCTACCTGCAGACGGGTGTTCACCTCCAAAAAGTAGAAGCGCTCAGCCTCACTGTCATAGACGAACTCGACGGTACCGGCGCTGCGGTAGCTGACCGCCTTGGCCAGCTTGATGGCTGCGGCGCAGAGTTCGTCGGCCATGCCGGCCGGCAGGTTGGGCGCCGGGGTTTCCTCCAGCACCTTCTGGTTGCGCCGCTGCACCGAGCAGTCGCGCACGCCCAGGGCGAGCACCTCGCCCTGGCCGTCGCCGAACACCTGCACTTCCAGATGGCGGGCGCGCTGGATGTATTTCTCGATAAATACGCCGCTGTCGCTGAAGTTGTTCTGCCCCAGGCGCTTGACCGCCTCGAAGGCCTCGCTGAGTTCTGCCGCCGAGCGGCATACGCGCATGCCGATGCCGCCGCCGCCGGCGGTACTTTTCAGCATCACCGGGTAGCCGACCTGCTCGCCGGCGGCCAGCGCGGCGTCGAGGCTTTCCAGCAGCTCGGTGCCTTCGAGCATCGGCACGCCGTGTTGCTTGGCCAGGGCGCGGGCGGTGTGCTTGAGGCCGAATACGCGCAGTTGCTCCGGCGTCGGGCCGACGAAGGCGATGCCGGCCGCTTCGCAGGCGTCGGCGAAGGCCGCGTTCTCGGAGAGAAAACCGTAGCCGGGGTGAATGGCCTGGGCACCGCTGGCCTTGGCGATGGCGAGGATCTTGTCGACCTGCAGGTAGGTCTGCGCGGCCGGGCCGTCGCCGAGGCAGAAGGACTCGCCCGCCTGCTGGATATGCAGGCTGGCGGCGTCCGCTTCGGAGTAGACGGCCACGCCGCCGACATTCAGTTCACGCAGGGTGCGCAGGATGCGGCAGGCGATGGCGCCGCGGTTGGCGATCAGGAGTTTGTCGAACATTCGAGGAGCCCTCGAAGGTGGCGGGCCGTCCCGCCGTCATTGGGTCTGCGCCACGGTCGTCCGTGGCGGAAAGTCGTTCCGGTGGATGGATGTAAAGAGCGACATCCACCCTACGAGCTGCGCACCTTGTAGGGCGGGTGAAACCCGCCGAACGCCTGGCGGGTTTCACCCGCCCTACGTCAGTCCCACACCAGCACTTCGGCCGGGGTCGGGTTCCAGCCGTTGCAGGGGTTGTTCAATTGCGGGCAGTTGGAAATCAGCACGATCACATCGGTCTCGGCCCTGAGCTCCACGTACTTGCCCGGCGCGGAGAGGCCGTCCGCGAAGGTCAGGCCGCCTCCGGGGGTGACGGGCACGTTCATAAAGAAATTGATATTGGCGCCGAGGTCGCGCTTGCTCAGGCGGCCGTCGTGCAGGCTGGCGCGCAGGAAGTTGTCGCGGCAGCTGTGCATATAACGCTTCTCGAGTGCATACCTGACGGTGTTGCTCTCCTGCGCGCAGGCGCCGCCGAGGGTGTCGTGGCGGCCGCAGGTGTCGGCGACTATGGTCAGCAGCGGCTTGCCGAGGTTGGAGTAGAGCACCGTGCCGGTGGTCAGGTAGACCTTGTTCTGCTTGCGCAGGGTGCGCTGCGGGTCGAAGCGCTCGCGCGGGTTGCGCGCGGCGAAGAACAGGGTGTCGACCGCCTGGTTGCCCTCCAGGTCGAGCAGGCGCAGGGTTTGCCCGGCCTTGACCTCGAACAGGTAGGGCTCGCCGGCCGGGATGGTGTGGCGGAAGCTGGCGGTTTCGGGATGCTTGTTGCTGGAAATCAGGTCGCTGGCAGTAAGGCTCATCGGAGTGTCCTCGATAGCGTTGTACTGGGCTCCCGCCTTCGCGGGAGTGACGAGGTCAATGTCATCCCCGCGCAGGCGGGACGGTGCTTGCGCCGAACGCCCTACAGGGCTGCCCGAAGGGCGAGCGCAGCGAGTCACCCATTCAAATGTACTGACGTTCGGTATTGTGAAAGCCGCGGCCGTTCTCCGCGCGCGAGGTGCGGCAGAGCAAGGTGATGCCGTCGCTGGCGACCTTGCTCCAGGCGAGCTGCACCGGTTTGGGCGCGTACTGCGGGTTGGGGTCCAGCGGGTGCTGCAGGGCGGTGAGCACCACCAGCGTGTCCATCGGCGCGTACAGCTCGACGTAATCGCCGGCCTTGGAGTGGTTCGGCTGGAAGTGGAAGGCGCCATCGGCGTCGACGTCCACGCGGCTGAACAGGTTGAGGTTCATCAACAGGTCCTGCAGGTTGAGGTCCCACTTGCCCATTTCCACCAGCAGGTTGTCCATGCCGTTGCGGAAGAAGCCGTTGCGCAGTTCCTGGTAGCGGCCCTGACCGTATTTCTCCAGCACTTCCTCGGCATTCAGCACGCCGCCGAAGCTGTCGTGCCAGCCGCAGGTATCCGCGGTGATGGCGGCCAGCACGCGGCCCATGTCCGAGTACAGGCAGTGGCCGGCGGTGAGCCTGGCGGTGTGCTGGCATTTCAAGGTATCGGGCAGGTTCAGACGCTCGCTTTTCTCGGCGGCGTTGAACAGCAGCAGACTGACGTTGGCGCCGCCTTCGATATCGGTGATGCGCAGCAACTGGCCGCGCTTGAGGACGAAGGAGGTGTGGCCGCCACCGGGGACGGTTTCATCAAACAGGGTCGGGCGCAGGGCGGCAGAGGCGGTCATGCTCAGGCTCCTTGAAGGCTGGCCAGGTGGGCGGGCAGCAGCTCGGCCGCGGCGCGCTGGCTGCGGCGGCTTTCGTTGAGGGGGATGTCGTAGGTCACCCGCGCGCCGTAGGCGCCCGGGGCATGCGGGTCGTGGCGCGGCTTGTCGAACACCAGGATGCGCGTGCCGAGGCTAAAACCCTCGGAGAGATCGTGAGTGACCATAAAGACGGTGAGTCGGGTCTCGTGCCACAGCTCGAGCAGCAGCGCGTGCATGTCCTTGCGGATGCCGGGATCGAGGGCACCGAAGGGTTCGTCGAGCAGCAGTACGCGCGGCTGCATGATCAGCGCCTGGGCGATGGCCAGGCGCTGCTGCATGCCGCCGGACAGCGCGCTGGGGTATTTGTCCAGGGCGTGGCCGAGGCCTACCTTGTGCAGCAGCTCGGCGGCGCGTTCGCGCGCCTGGCGCTTGGCGGCGCCGAACAGGCGGCCGAGCAGCTTCGACTGCTGCAGCTCCAGGCCGAGGGCGACGTTGTCCAGCACGGACAGGTGGGGGAACACCGAGTAGCGCTGGAACACCACGCCGCGGCTGGCATCCGGCTCGGCGGCCAAGGATTGGCCGGCCAGCAGGATCTGCCCGCGACTGGGGCGCTCCTGGCCGAGCAGCAGGCGCAGGAAGGTGGACTTGCCGCAGCCGGAAGCGCCTACCAGGGTGCAGAACTCGCCTTCGCTAATCGACAGATTCAGGCGTTCCAGTACCACCTGGTCGCCGTACTGCTGCCAGACGTTGTTCACCTCGATAAAGGCGCTGTTTTCTGTCGAGCTCATGGCTTGGTCCCCTCGTACCAGGGGAAGCACAGTCGGGTCAGTCGGCGCAGACCCAGATCCATCGACCAGGCCAGGAGGGTAATCCAGGCCACGTAGGGCAGGATCACGTCCATGGCCATATAGCGGCGCACCAGGAAGATGCGGTAGCCCAGGCCGTCGGTACTGGCGATGGCCTCGGCGGCGATCAAAAACAGCCAGGCCGAGCCGAGCATCAGGCGCAGGGAGATCAGCAGGCGCGGCAGCAGTTGCGGCAGCACCAGGCGCAAGATCAGCGTCCAGGTGTTGGCGCCGAGGGTCTGCGCCTTGATCAGCAGCTCGCGTGGGATTTCGCGGGCGCGTTGCTCGATATCGCGGGCGATGCAGGGGGTGATGCCGATCACGATCAGCATCACCTTGGACAATTCCCCCAGGCCGAAGACGATAAACAGGATCGGCAGGATCGCCAGCGGCGGGATCATCGACAGCACGGTCAAGAGCGGCGACAGCGGTGCGCCGAACAGCGGCAGGCTGCCCGCGGCGATGCCCAGCACCAGCCCGGCCAGCGCGGCGATGCCCAGGCCCAGCGCCAGGCGCTGGAGGCTGGCGGCGCTATCGACCCAGAACAGGTACTGGCCGCTGCGCTTGTCTTCGCTAAAGGCCAGGCGGTCGAGGGCGTCGGCCATCTGGCCGGCGCTGGGCAGCAGCTTGTCGTTGGGGTTGTCCGCCAGCCGCGCCGCCGAGCTGCTGAAGTAGAGAAACAGCAGCAGGGCGAAGGGCAGCAGGATCAGCAGCAGTCGGCTGCTGCGGTCCGGGTGTCGGTTGATCAGACGCATGGGTTATCTCTGCGTAGGCTGCGCCGTGCGCACCGGAAACGGAGCGTTGCGCACGGCGCGCGCGGGGTTGGTCGGGGCGCGCAGCGCACCCTACGGTCAGAGCTTGCCGTCGGCGGCCAGCTGCATGTAGCTGGGATCGAAGCGCAACTTGAGGTTGGCCGCATCGCCGGTGATCACATCCTTGGCGAAGCTTATGCCGATGGCCTCGGCACTCTGCGCACCCTCGCCGAGCAGGCCGTGGGCGAAGGAGAACTCGGCCACCTTGGTCATGGTCGCCGGCAGCTTCGGGCTAGTGGCGAAGGCCACCGCATCGCTGGCCGAATAGAACATCTTGGTCGCCGCCAGCTGCGCCTCGTAGCCGGCCAGGTCGGTGCCGGAGGCCTTGGCCATATGCTCGCGGGCAGCCTTGCCGGCGTCGGTCTCGGCACTCATGGTCGCCATGATTTCGTACCAGGCGCCGGTCAGCGCCTTGCCGAAGGCCGGGTTGTCTGCGAGGGTCTCGCTGTTGACCACCATCAGGTCGATGATCTCGCCGGGAATCTGGCTGGAGTCGAACACCTTGGTCACGCTCGGCGTGGCCTCGATCTCGGCCAGCAGCGGGTTCCAGGTGGCCACGGCCTGCACGCCGGGCGTGGTGAAGGCGGCGACCAGGTCGGCGTCGGAGGTGTTGACCACCTTGAGGTCGCGCTCGGCGAGATTGGCGCGCTCCAGGCCGCGGGCCAGCAGGTAGTGGGAGACCGACAGCTCCACCAGGTTGACGTCCAGGCCCTTGAGGTCGGCCAGGGTCTTGCCCTCGCCCTTGAGTACGATGCCGTCGTTGCCGTTGGAGAAGTCGCCGATGATCAACGCGGTACTGTCGACGCCGCCGGCCGCGGGGATGGTCAGGGCGTCCATGTTGGTCATGGTGCAGCCGTCGAACCGTCCGGCGCTGTACTGGTTGATCGACTCGACGTAGTCGTTGATTTGCACCACATCGATGCTGATGTCGTATTTTTTCGCCCATTTGTCGACGATGCCCTGCGCGGCGCCGTATTCCCAGGGCATCCAGCCGGCGTAGATGGTCCAGCAGACGCTGAAGTCGCTTTTCGGCGCGGCCTGCGCCGAGAGGCTGAGCGCGGCACCAAGGCCGGCGGCGGCGAGAACGGAGAACAGACGGGGTTTACGCATGGGGAACCTCCAGTTCGAGTAAGGGGCGGGCAGGAGTGCGCGGCGGTTTCCCATCGCTGGGGCGCGTTCTCCCGGGCTTTTATCCCGCCGTGTAACCTCGAAGGAGGTCGCCGACTCTCGGACCAGTCGCGCGCCGTTGGCGGCGCGCCGGAACCCTAGTCGGCCATTTGCAAATTGTGGTGCCGCGATCCCGGCGAGCCGGGTTGTTCCTGCACACAGAGTCTTTAGCGAACATCGTGCCAGTTGCCTGCAGCCGCTGTTACGGCCTTTTCGCCTCCGTCCCGCTCTCGATGTGCGCGCCACTGGTGCGCATGTGGCGTGGCGCGCCCCCTGTTGGGGCGTTTCCCGGATCTGCACTTCGCTGCTGCGGTACCGGCCGGGTGATCGTGGCGGGTTTGTGAAGACCATCACTGCGCGGCGCGGAACGTGATCCACTGCCGATGGTCGAACAACCATGCCGATAGAATTGTGCCCGCGCCGCTTGCGGGGCATCTAATGGCCACTGGAAATTCGAGGAGTATTCCAATATGCGTGGTTTGACTGTGATGGTATTGGCGTTGTTGCTGGGCGGCTGCAGCTTCAGTGCGCCGGGCGTGCATGCCCGGGTCGGCGATCCCGATGTGATTCATGTGGATCTGGGTGGCCGCGGCTACCAGGGTGGCGGTCAGTTCTGTCCGCCCGGGCACCGGATGAAGGGGAGCTGCTGATGAAGGCGTTCTGCTCGTTGCTGCTGGCGATCAGCCTGGCTTTCGGTCTGTCCGGCTGCAGCCTGAGGCTGCCGGGCATCGGCATCGATATCGGCGACGTCGGTGGCGGTCCTCCCCACTGCCCGCCGGGGCAGGCCAAGAAAGGTCGTTGCTGATCCAGTCCCGGGCCTCGCGGCCCGGCCTCTTCCCTCGGGGGCGCGGTGCGCGTCCCCCGCTTCCCCTGCGGAGGCTCCCCATGTCCTACAGAACCATGCTTGCTGCCCTGCTGTTCATCCCGCTCAGCGGCTGCGCCGTGTATGGCGACGGCTACGACTACGACCGTGGCTACCGCGATCATCATCACTCGCACCACTATTACAACGGCTACCGCCGCGATTACTCGCCGCCGGTCTACGTCACGCCGCGTTACTACTATTACGACGGCCGCCGCCACGACCGCCACCGCTACGATGGCAAACGCTACGTACCGGCGCCGTCGCACCAGCATGGTTTCGAGCGTCGCGATCACCAGCGTCATGACGGTTATTCGCGCCACGACCGTCGCGACGACTGGCGGCGTCAGGATGGCCGCCGCCACGACGGTCACCAGCAATCGCAGCGCAAGCAGCATCTGCAGGGCCTGCCCGCCGGCAAGCAATGGCACGGCAAGCAACAGGTACAGCAGCGCTATTCCCGCGATGGGCGTCAGTCGCGCAGCGATCAGCAGCGCGGCGGCGACTGGCGGCGCAACTAGCGGCGGTCAGGGTATCGGTGGTAGTGGCTGACGATCCGCCCGGCGAACTTCCTCCACCAGCGCCTGCGCCGCCGGCGACAGGCTGTGTCCGGCGCGTCTGACCAGACCATAGGCCGACTGCTGCTGCAGGCTCGCCGGGGCCAGTGGCAGCAGGCTCAGCTGCCCGGCTGCGACTTCTTCGGCGATCACGTCCCAGGGCGCCATGCTCAGCGCCTCACTGCCGGCCACCAGGCGTTTGAGCACCAGGAAGTTGTCGCATTGCACGCTCAGGGGTTGCGGCCGACCGCTGGCCGCGCCGAGGCTGCGCTCTACCGCCTGCGGCAACTGGGTGCCGGCCAGGGGAAAGTCGAGCAGATCGCTCAGGCGCAGTGCGGCGCGGCGTAGCAAGGGGTGGCCGGGGCGGCAGAACAGCACGCCGGCATGCGCCTGTAGCGCCTCGATCTGCAGTTGCGGGTCATCCAGCAGTTCGCGCACATCGGCGACGAACAGTTCGACGCCGGCCTCCAGCAGACGTTCGCGCAGCTCCAGCCAGTTGCCGATCTCTAGCCTCACCTGTACCCGCGGGTAGCGTTGCAGCAGGCTGCCCACCGCCTGCGGCACCAACCGTACGGCCGGGTAGGGGCCGGCGCCCAGGCGCAGTTCACCGGCCTCCAGGTTGTCCAGCTGGCTGACCGCGTTGCTCAGCGCCTGGCTGCCGGCCAGCAGGCGACGGGCATGTTCCAGCACCAGCTGGCCATGGGCGGTAAGGCTGATGCCGCGGCTGTGGCGATCCACCAGGCCGCAGCCGAGCTGCGCCTCCAGGGCCTGGATGCTGCGGCTCAGCGCCGGCTGGCTGAGGTGCACGGCCTCGGCGGCGCGGGCGAAATGGCCGTGTTCGGCGAGGGCGACGAAGTGGCGGAGCTGGCGTAGGTCGTTCATGCGCTGCCTGCATTGGTTCAAGGATTCGAATGCATTGGAATTATCAGGCGGCCTTTGCCAACCTGCCAGCACTTCAACAACAAGACGTCCTATCGCCATGAGCACCTTCTCTCGCCTTGGCGGCCTGCTGCTGGCCGCCGCCTTGCCCCTGAACGCGCAGGCCGAACTGCCGGCCGAGCGCATCGAGCCGAGCATCCACGCCGAGCTGGCGGCGCACACCAAGCACTTCGCCCAGCAGGTCTACCGCGTCGGGGGCAACGTCTACTCGGCCGTCGGCTGGCAGCTGGGCAACGTGGTGATGATCGAGGCGCCCGAGGGGCTGATCATCGTCGACACCGGCGAGTCGGTCGGCGAGTCGCGCAAGATCATGGCCGAGTTCCGCAAGCTCAGCGACAAGCCGGTCAAGGCGGTGGTCTACACCCACTTCCACCCGGACCATATCAACGGCGTGCAGGCCTTCGTCAGCCGCGAGCAGGTGGAACGCGGCGAGGTGCAGATCTACGCCCACGAAAGCCTCCTGGAAAACGTGGTGGCGCAGGGCGCGCTGGTCGGGCCGATTCTCGGCGTGCGCTCGGCCTACAGCTTCGGCTCCTTCCTGTCGGCCGCCGATATCCGGGGCATGAACGGCGGCATCGGCCCGCTGGCCAAGCCCGAGCCGTCGTCCTTTATCGCGCCGACGGTGACCTTCGCCGAGCGCCTGGACACCCGCATCGCCGGCCTCGACGTGCAGCTGCTGCACGTGCCCAGCGAGGCGCCGGACGAGATCACCCTGTACCTGCCGGACAACCGCGTGCTGATCAGCGCCGAGGTGGAGCAGGGGCCGACCCTGCCGAACATCCATACCCTGCGCGGCACCAGGTTCCGCGACCCGGTGCAGTGGGTCGCCAGCCTGGACAAGCTGCGCGAATACCAGGCCGAGCACATGGTGCCGCTGCACGGCCGCCCGGTCAGCGGCCAGGAGCGGGTCGAGGAGGTGCTGCGCATGACCCGCGACGGCATCGCCTATATCCACGACCAGAGCGTGCGCTGGATGAACAAGGGCCTGACCCCGGACGAGCTGGTGGAGAAGGTCAAGCTGCCGCCGCACCTGGCCGGCTACACGCCCTACCTGCGCGAGTACTACGGCACGGTCAAGCACAGCGTGCGGCAGATCTATAATGGCTACCTGGGCTGGTTCCAGGGCGACCCGGTGGATCTCGACCCGACCCCGCCGCGCGAAAAGGCGCAGCGGCTGCTCGCCCTGATGGGCGGGCGCGACAAGCTGCTGCTGGAGGCCGGCAACGCCTACCTCAAGGGCGACTACCAGTGGGCCGCCGAGCTGGCCGGCCATGCCATCCGCGTCGACCAGGAGGATCGCCTGGCGCGCCAGATCAAGGCGCGCAGCCTGCGCAAGCTGGGCTACGCCAGCATGAACATCAACTGGCGCAACTGGTACCTGATGAGCGCCATGGAGCTGGAGGGCGGGCTCGATGGCGAGGCCATCCGCCAGCGTTCGCAGGAGATGCGCAAGGTGTTTCTCTCCCCGGACATGGTGCGCAGCTTCACCCCACAGGCCTTCCTGAAGAATTGGGTGACGCGCATCGACCCGGAGCAGGCCGGCGACCTCGAGCTGACCCTGGGCTTCCGCTTCCCGGACGTGGGCGAGGAGTGGGCGCTGGAGGTGCGTCGCGGCGTGGCCCAGCTGCACAAGGGCATTCCCGAAGGCACCGAACTGCAGCTGAGCATGGACAAGAGCTTTATGGAAACCCTGTTGACCGGCGAGGGCGGCCTGGTCAAGGGCGCGCTGCTGGGCGACGTGCAGGTCGACGGCAACCTGCTGCAGATCCGCCGCTTTCTCGCCTGTTTCGATTTCGCCGACGAGGCGTTCGGCCTGACCCTGCGCTAGCCATGTAGGAGCACGGCCCCGGCGCGAAGCGATGGTGGGCATGCCGGGGTATCGACGTTGCCCTGGCGATTCGCCGCGGGGCGCGGCTGCTACATGGCCTGCCAGTCAAAAGAAGGGCGGCCGTAGGCGGCCTTGCCCGGTACGCTGCAGCGATCGCTCAACCGGAGGATCGCGATGAAGCTGCTGTCGTTCGCCAAGGGGGCCCTGGCCATGTTCTGGCTGGTGGCGCTGCTCAATCTGTTCTATCCCTTCGCCGCGCCGCTGGGCGGCTGGCTCAACTGGGCCGCGCTGTCGGTGCTGCTGGCCCACGTCGGTGAGCTGCTGCTGTTTCGCGCGCGCCTGCGTGGCCGGCCGGGGCTGTGGCGGCAGCGCCTGCAGGTGCTGCTGTTCGGCCTGCTGCATCTGCAGACGCTGCGCTGAATGCCGTTGGCCCGGATGCAATCCGGGGTGGTCGCCGAGATTCATCCCGGATTGCATCCGGGCCGAGACTGCGCAATGTGCTCGTGCTTCGTGTAGGAGCCGGCTTGCCGGCGATCTGCTTGCAAAGGCATCGCCAGCAAGCTGGCTCCTACGGGCAATCCTGTTCAGTTAAGGTTGCGCGTGCTCAGCTCCCTTCTCCCTAACCCTCTCCCCAGAGGGGCGAGGGGACTGATCGTGTCTGACCGATGCTTAAGTGAACAGCATTAGGCTCCTACGGGCCGCTATTCCACGAACAGCTGCTGCACCACCGAGAAGTCCTGCTTGCCCTTGCCCTGCTTGAGCAGCAGGCGGTACAGCTGCAGCGCCAGGGCGCCCATCGGCGTGCTGCTGCCGCTGTGGCTGGCGGTCTCCTGGGCCAGGCCGAGGTCCTTGGCCATCAGCTCGGCCATAAAGCCGCCCGAGTAGCCTTTCGACGCCGGCGCGTTCTCCATCACCCCGGGCCAGGGGTTGTACTTCTCCAGCGTCCAGTTGCCGCCCGAACTCTGCCGCATGATCTCGGCCAGGGTCGCCGGTTCCAGACCGTTGGCCACGCCCAGGGCCATGGCTTCGGCGGTGGCGATCATCTGTACGGCGAGGACCTGGTTGTTGCACACCTTGGCGATCTGTCCGGCGCCCTCCGGGCCGGCGTGGAAGATGTTCTTGCCCATGGCGGCGAAGATCGGCCGCGCCCGTTCCAGGGCGCCGGCCTCGCCGCCGACCATGAACGTCAGGGTGCCGGCCGCGGCGCCGGCGGTACCGCCGGACACCGGTGCATCGAGCAGCTCGACACCGTGTTCGCGCGCGGCCAGGTGAACCTTCTTCGCCGACTCGGGGGCGATGGTCGAGCATTCCAGCACCAGCCGGCCGGCGGGAATCCGCTTCAGCAGGCCGTCCTCGCCCAGATACAGGCCTTCGACATGATGGCTGGCGGGCAGCATGCTGATCACCACCTGGGCTCCTTCCACCGCCTCGGCGGCGCTGGCGGCGGGCAGGGCGCCTTCTCCGGCGAGGGTGTCGACGGCGCTGCGCACCAGGTCGAAGACCTTGAGCGGGTAGCCGGCCTTGAGCAGGTTGCGGGCCATGGGCAGGCCCATGTGGCCGAGGCCGATAAAGGCGATCTGGGTCATCCTCGTATCTCCTGTGTGGTCGCGTCCGGCAGGCCGGCGCGGGTGAGTCAGCTGCCTGGCTTGAACAGGGCGTTGAGTTCGGCGAAGGGCGCCGCCTCGGCGACGAAGGCGAAACTGCCGCGCTCGCGCAACTCACGGGCGGCGCGCAGGAAACCGCCGAGGGCGGCCCGCGCCAGGCAGGAGCCGACGCTTACCCGGCGCACGCCGACCTCGGCCAGCTCCTCCAGCGTCAGCGGGCAGGCCGAGAGCCCCATCAGCACGTTGACCGGTTTCGGCGCCACCGCACGCACCACTGCGTCGATCTGCGCACGCGAGCTCAGGCCCGGGGCATAGAGCACGTCCGCCCCAGCTTCGGCATAGGCCTCGAGGCGGCGCAGGGTGTCGCTCAGGTCCTCGCGGCCGTGCAGGAAGTTCTCCGCCCGGGCGCACAGGGTGAAGGGATAGGGCAGGCTGCGCACTGCGGTGGCCGAGGCGCGGATGCGTTCGACCGCCAGTTCGAGCGGGTAGATGGGCGCCTCCGCGCGCCCGCTGGCATCCTCGATGGAGCCGCCCACCAGCCCGGTCGCAGCGGCCAGCAGCAGGGTCTGCGCGCAGCCCGCGGGGTCGTCGCTGAAGCCGTTCTCCAGGTCGGCCGCCACCGGCAGCGCGGTGGCCTGGACTATGGCGCGGGCATTGGCCAGGGTCTCGTCGCGGCTGATCAGCCCCTCGCCGTCGGCGCGGCCGAGGGAGAAAGCCAGGCCGGCGCTGGTGGTGGCCAGGGCCTCGAAGCCGAGGGCGGCGAGGATCTTCGCCGAACCGGCGTCCCAGGGGTTGGGCATGACGAACAGGCCGTCGCGTTGGTGCAGCGCCTGGAAGGCCTGGGCCCGTTCGTGCTGATCGTTGCTCATCGTGAAAATCCCTCTGTGATGATGCTTTGCCGTCGCCCGACTCGCGTTCCGCGCAGCGCCACGGGGCCGAGCGGCTCCCTAGTAGGGTGTCGCGAGGCCGCCTAGGCCGTGCGCACCAACACGTCTAACCATAGTTGCGCAGGACCCAGACGGCCCCGTGACAACCTACAGATCCGCCAGCGGATGCTCGCCCTCCCAGGCCGGGGCGAAGTGCGCCTCGATCACCGCCGGCGGAATCGCGGCGACGTCCGGCCAGCGCCAGCGCGGCGCCTGGTCCTTGTCGATGAGGCGGGCGCGCACGCCCTCGGGAAACTCGGGATGGGCGCAGCAGTTCAGACTCATGGCGTATTCCATGCGGAACACCTCGCCCAGCGAGAGGTGGCGCGCGCGGCGGATCTGCTCCCAGACCAGGTGCGCGGTCAACGGGCAGCCGCCGGCCAGGGTCTTGGCGGCGCGGGCCAGCGGCACATCCTCGTCGTGCTGCAGCGCGGTGAGGGCCTGGACCGCCGCCGGCAGGTCGGCGACGTCCAGCAGCCGGTCGATGCGCTCGCGGCGTGGCAGCCACTGGGCCGCCGGCAGTTCGCCGCGGGCTTCGTCCTCCAGCGCACGCAGCAGGCTGTGCAGCTGCTGCTGCGGTTGATCCCGCCAGTTGAGCTGCACCAGGCCGTCGATCAGCGTCTCCTGTTGCTCGTCGCGCAGGAAGCGGTCGGCCAGGTTCAGATCCAGCGCGTCGCGGGCGTTGATGCTGGCGGCGCTGAGGCCGAGGAACAGGCCGAGGCGGCCCGGCAGGCGGGCGAGGAACCAGCTGCCGCCGACGTCCGGATACAGGCCGATGTTGATTTCCGGCATGCCCAGGCGGCTGCTGGGGGTGACGATGCGGATGGCCGCGCCCTGCATCAGCCCCATGCCGCCGCCCAGGACATGGCCATGAGCCCAGCAGATCAGCGGCTTGGGGTAAGTATGGATGCGGTGATCGAGGCGGTATTCGTCGGCGAAGAAGCGCCGCGCCAGCGGCGGCACCTGGCCGGGGTGTTCGCGGCACTGCTGCACCAGCTGCACCACGTCGCCGCCGGCGCAGAAGGCCTTGGGGCCATTGCCGCGCAGCAGCACGCAGGCGATGGTCGGGTCTTCGGCCCAGGCCCGCAGGCGGGCATCCAGCGCCTCGATCATCGGCAGCGAGAGGGCGTTGAGACTCTTCTCTGCGTCCAGGCTGGCGATGCCGATGCGGTAGCCATGCAGGCTGGGACGCTCTTCGAATTGCAGGTTCATATAGGTTTCCAGCGTAGGGTGGATGACGCTTTAGCCATCCACCATGCGGTTATTGGGTGGAAGCAGAAAGTGACATCCACCTGCCGATTGCGGTGCGCACGGCCTAGGCGGCCCCGCGACACCCTACGGAGCCGCGAATCACTTGTTGCGCCACTGCGGGTCGCGTTTCTCCAGGAAGGCGTTGACCCCTTCGCGGGTGTCGTCGGCGTCGAACAGGTCGACGAAGCGTTCACGCTCCTCCGCCAGCCAGCCGTTCGGGCCGCGTTCGCGGGCGCCCTGGATCAACGGCTTGATGGTGCGCACCGCCACCGGGCTCTGCCGCGCCACCTTGGCCGCCAGCAGCAGGGCATGGCCACGGGCCTCGCCGTTGTCCACCAGTTGTTCCACCAGGCCGATGCGCAGCGCGGTCTCGGCGTCGATGCGCTCGCCACAGAGGATCATGCGCTTGGCCCAGCCCTCGCCGACCAGCCAGGGCAGCGCCTGGGTGCCGCCGGCGCAGGGCAGCAGACCCACCGCGGCCTCGGGCAGGGCCATCTGCGCCTGGCGTTCGGCGATGCGGATGTCGCAGGCCAGAGCACATTCCAGGCCGCCGCCCATGGCATAGCCGTTGATCGCGGCGATCGACACCCCGCGGAAATCGCGCAGGGTCTCGAAGGCCTCGCCGAAGCGGCGCGCCATCTCGCGGGCGCGGGCCTTGTCGCCGTCGGCGAACATGTTCAGGTCGGCGCCGGCGGAAAAGAACTTCGCGCCCTGGCCGGTCACCACCAGGGCGTAGATGTCGTCGTCACGGTTGAGGTGCTCGACCACCTGCTTGAGGCCGATCAGCGAGTCGCGGTCCCAGGTATTGGCCGGCGGATGGTTGATGGTGATCAGCGCGGTGTGACCATGCTTCTCCACGGTCAGCTTGTGGGTCAGGTCGAAGATGCCGGGCTTGTAGGCTTCGATGGCAGTGCTCATAGGGTTCCTCGTGGTTACCTCGTGTAGGAAGCCGGCCTGCGGCGATGCCTTTGTGCTGCTCGCCGGCAAGCCGGCTCCTACGGGGGCGATATCTTGTTTCAGAGTAGGCGATCGAGCATGCCGCCGTGCAGCGGCAGAGGGCAAGCGACGATCTTCGTCGCTGGCCGGCGCTATCGGATGCAGGCGTCGGCCGCGGTTAGCGGCCGGGCAGGGCGTTGCGGCGCTATTGCAGCGCCAGGGGCTGGCCGCCGGCGCGCCGCTCGGCTTGCCATTGCTCCAGGCTGGGCAGCGCGGTGCTGGCGTCGAGGCGGTCGACGATCTCGAAATAGTCCTGCTTGAACTCGTCCGCGAGCACCTCGTCGCGCGGTTTGACCCGTACCGCGTAGACCGTCTGCAGGTTCTGGTGATCGAAGGCGCGCCACTGCTGCTGGTCCTTGAGCAGGCTGTAGCGGTGGCCTTCCAGCGCCTTGATCAGCGCTTCGCTGTCCAGGCTGCCGGCGCGCTTGGCGGCCTCGGCCCACTGCTGGACGATGCTGTAGGCCGAGGCGGCCGAGCTGGACGGATACATCTGGTAGCGATTCTTGAAGGCATCGACGAAGGCCACGCCGCGCGTGGATTTCTCCAGCGCCGGCACGCGCCAGGTCCAGGGCTCGGTACCGATCACGCCCTGCATCAGGCTCGGCCCGGCCTGCTCGACCATGCTCTGGGTCAGGTTCGGCGCGACGATCTGCATGCGCTCGGTCAGACCCAGATCCTTGGCCAGGCGCATGGCGCGCACCAGGTCCTCGCCGAACAGCACCAGGGCGAGAATCTCGGCATCGCTGGCCGCGGCCTGGCTCAGCGCATCCTGATAATCGGCCAGGCGCGCGCCGGGAAAGGGCACGCGCACCCCGGCGTGCTGGCCGAGGTTTTCGCTGGCGGTGGCGCGGCGCAACGAGCCCTCGGTGGTATGGCCCCAGGTGTAGTCGGCGGTGACATAGAAGTAGCGCTTGTTCGGCAGCGTCTTGCTCAGGTACTGGCCGAGCACCTGAGCGCTCATCCAGGCGTTGTTGCACTCGCGGAACATGTAGCGGTGGCCGTCCTTGCCGGTGGTGTCGTTGGAGTAGGTGAGCGTGCCGAAGTACAGCAGGCCGAGCTCGCGGGCACGCTTGCCGGCGGCGATGGCCACCGCGCTGGAGGAGCCGCCGAACAGCATCGCCGCGCCCGCCGCGGCCAGCTTGTCGACGTTCTTCACCGCCTTGGCCGGGCGCGAGGCGGTGTCCTTGCTGGACAGGCGCAGGGGCCGGCCGAGTACGCCGCCTGCGGCGTTGAGCTCGTCGATGGCCAGCAGGGCGCCGCGCATCTGGGCCAGGCCCTCTTCCTTGTAGGGGCCGGTGCGCGGGTAGTTGAGCCCCAGGGTGATGGGCTCGGCGGCTTGCGCGCAGGCAGTGATCCCGGCCCACAGGGCCAGGGTGGCAGTCAGTCGACGCATTTGCAGCTCTCCTTGTTGTTGTTCTGCTTTGCGATCCTTTTACGCCGCTCGTCTACCGGAGGTGATCGTCTATTGGTCTAACAACGCATGATGGCGTTCTCAGTTCAGTGCTCCGGTTCGGGGCGTGGAGGGCCGTTTCCCGTGGGGGGCTGGCGATCGGCGGCCGCCTTGACTTGCCGCCGGCGCTTCTCTAGCGTGCCGCTCTTGTTTGATCCGCGCAGGAACACCTGGGATGACCGAAGATCGCATCAAGCTCGAAGCCAGCTGGAAAGAGGCGCTGCGCGAGGAGTTCGACAAGCCCTACATGAGTGAACTGGGCGAGTTTCTCCGCGCGGAGAAGGCGGCCGGCAAGGAGATCTACCCGCCGGGACCGTTGATCTTCAATGCGCTCAATTCCACTCCGCTGGATCGGGTCAAGGTGGTGATCATCGGCCAGGACCCCTACCACGGCCCCGGTCAGGCTCATGGCCTGTGCTTCTCGGTACAGCCGGGGGTGCCGACGCCGCCGTCGCTGGTGAACATCTACAAGGAACTCAAGCGCGACCTGAACATCGACATCCCGAGTCATGGCTACCTGCAGAGCTGGGCCGACCAGGGCGTGTTGCTGCTCAACACCTCGTTGACGGTCGAGCGCGGCAACGCTGGCTCGCATGCGGCCAAGGGCTGGCAACTGTTCACCGACCGGGTGATCGAGGTGGTCAGCCAGCAGCGACCCAAGCTGGTGTTCCTGCTCTGGGGCAGCCATGCGCAGGGCAAGCAGCGTCTGATCGACCCGACCAAGCACCTGGTGCTGCGCTCGCCGCACCCTTCGCCGCTGTCGGCGCACCGTGGCTTCATCGGCAACGGTCATTTCAGCCGCTGCAACCAGTTTCTCAGCCAGAACGGCATGAGCCCCATCGACTGGCGGTTGCCGGCGCTGTAGGCGGGGCCGCGCCGCCAGGCAGGGTGCGCCATGCGCACCG
This sequence comes from Pseudomonas sp. SP16.1, assembly GCF_052682975.1. NCBI lineage: Bacteria > Pseudomonadati > Pseudomonadota > Gammaproteobacteria > Pseudomonadales > Pseudomonadaceae > Pseudomonas > Pseudomonas sp. SP16.1. Next base: position 2,619,955 of record NZ_JBQYFZ010000001.1, on the reverse strand, counting down.
ATTCCATGCTCTTGAGGGTTATCGGCTGGCGCCGGTTCAGCGAACGACGACAGCCTCGTCGGCCTGGCACTGCTGCTTCGCCAGGCCGTTGTGCAGGCTGTTCAGGCGCTGCCTGGCGCGGCTGAGCTGCGTCGCGTCGGCCAGCTCGAGCAGGTCGGCAAGCAACTCCGCCAGCGCCCGGCGATTGTCCGCGTAACTGGCCTGGTAGGCATCGGTGTGGAAGCGTTCGCGCTGCTGCAGCAGGTCCGTCATGCGCGCTGCGAAATCCGCGCCGCGGCGTGCTTCCAGCGCCTCTCGCAGCACCTGTTGCCAGGCCAGGCGGTTGTCCAGCCAGATCCGGTTCTGCGCGCCCAGCGCCTCGGCCCAGTTCTCGATGCGGGCGCGTTGTCGTTCGTTCAGCGTGCCGAGCCAGGGCTGCAGGCGCTTGCTCATGCGCTCGGCGCGTTGGGCGATCTGCTGCGCCAGCGGCGGTTCGACATATTCCTCGCGCAGCTTGGCGTTCTGCTTGTCCAGTGCCTCGAACAGCTGCTCGACCTGGCGCGGGCTCAGGCCGCGCAGCAGCTCCACGCTGCTGGGGGTGATCTCCACGGCGAGGCGTTGCAGGGCCTGGTCGAGTGCCCGCAGCTGAGTGCTCAGGGTATCGCTGTCGGGGTCGTCCAGCAGCGCCTGGCTGGCCTGCAGCCAGTCGAGATAGCGCGGCAGCTCGACGCTGCAGTGCCAGGCCAGGTGCTCCTGCAGCTGCGGTTCGAGCCAGGCGCGCTGCTCTTCGTTCAGCGCGACGTAGTCGTCCAGCTTCCAGGGAATCAGCCAGTCGAGATTGCGGTAGGCCAGGTCGATCCGGCTGCAGGCGCCGAGCAGCAGGGTGACGATCAGCAGCAAGATCAGCGATTGGTGCATGGACGCGGTCCCGCGAGGACGGAGGGTTTCAGCCTAATACCGGGCGGGCCGGGCGCAAGAGGGCGGAAATATCCGCTTAAGACTTTTGGGCGCTCAGCAGCCATTCGTCGTCCGCGCCGCTGCCCACGGCGCCCCCGTCAGAGCAAAAAAACCGCCCCGAAGGGCGGTTCCGATACAGCAGGCCGGGCTCAGCCGCCGAGGTAGGCGTCGCGCACCTTGGGATCGCTGAGCAGGGCTTCGCCGCTGCCCTGCATGACGATATGGCCGTTCTCCAGTACATAGCCGCGATCGGCCAGTCTCAGCGCCTGGTTGGCGTTCTGCTCGACCAGAAACACCGTCACGCCGTCCTTGCGCAGCTGTTCGATGATGTCGAAGATCTGCTGGATGATGATCGGCGCCAGGCCCAGCGACGGCTCGTCGAGCAGCAGCAGGCGGGGCTTGCTCATCAGCGCGCGACCGATGGCGAGCATCTGCTGTTCTCCGCCGCTCATGGTGCCGGCGCGCTGGGCGAAGCGTTCCTTCAGGCGCGGGAACAGATGCAGGACCTTGTCCAGCTGCTCCTGGTTGTCCGCCTTGTTGCCGAAGAAGCCGCCCATGGCCAGGTTTTCCTCGACGGTCAGGCGGGCGAACACGCGGCGGCCTTCGGGGACCACCGCGATGCTCTTGCGCATGATGTCCGGCGTGTCCATGCCGACCAGCTCCTCGCCCAGGTAGCGGATGCTGCCGCTGCTGGCGCGCGGGCTGCCGCACAGGGTCATCAGCAGGGTCGACTTGCCGGCGCCGTTGGCGCCGATCAGGGTGACGATCTCGCCTTTCTGTACCTCGATGCTGACCTCGTGCAGGGCCTGGATCTTGCCGTAGAAGGTGGACACCTTGTTGAAACTGAGCATGGTTAGGCTTCCCCCAGGTAGGCTTTGATCACGTCCGGATTGTTGCGGATCTGCTCCGGCGTACCGTCGGCCAGGGGGGTGCCCTGGTTGATCACGTAGATGTGGTCGGAAATGCTCATCACCAGTTTCATGTCGTGCTCGATCAGCAGCACGGTGACGCCGTGCTGGTCGCGCAGCATGGCGATCAGCTGCTTGAGGTCCTCGGTTTCGCGCGGATTGAGACCGGCGGCCGGTTCGTCGAGCATCAGCAGGCGCGGGCGGGTCATCATGCAGCGGGCGATTTCCAGGCGGCGCTGCTGGCCATAGGCCAGGGTGCCGGCCGGACGGTTGGCGACCTCGGTGAGGTTGACCACTTCCAGCCAGTGCGCGGCGAAGTCCATGGCCTCGCGCTCGCTCTTGCGAAACGCCGGGGTCTTGAACAGGCCGGAGAGGAAGTTGGTGTTGAGATGACGGTGCTGCGCCACCAGCAGGTTCTCCACCGCGGTCATTTCCTTGAACAGGCGTACGTTCTGGAAGGTCCGCACCACGCCCTTGTGGGCGATCTTGTGGCCCGGCAGGCCCTCGATCTGCTCGCCGTCGAGGCGGATGCTGCCGCCGGTGGGGCGATAGAAACCGGTCAGGCAGTTGAACACCGTGGTCTTGCCGGCGCCGTTCGGGCCGATCATCGAGACCACCTGTTTTTCTTTAACGCTCAGGCCCACCTCGTTGACGGCCAGCAGGCCGCCGAAGCGCATGGTGAGGCCGCTTACTTCGAGAATCGCGCGGCTCATTGCTTCAACTCCAGGTGGGGACGCTGCATGGGCAACAGGCCCTGCGGACGCCAGATCATCATCAGCACCATCAGGGCGCCGAACATCAGCATGCGGTATTCGTTGAACTCCCGCGCCAGCTCCGGCAGCAGGATCATGACGATGGCCGCGAGGATGATCCCGAGCTGCGAGCCCATGCCGCCGAGCACCACGATGGCGAGAATGATCGCCGACTCGATGAAGGTGAACGACTCCGGCGACACCAGGCCCTGGCGGGCGGCGAAGAAGCTGCCGGCGAAACCGGCGAAGCAGGCGCCCAGGGTGAAGGCCGAAAGCTTGATCACGGTCGGGTTCATGCCCAGTGCGCGGCAGGCGATCTCGTCTTCACGCAGCGCTTCCCAGGCGCGACCGATCGGCATGCGCAGCAGGCGGTTGATCACGAACAGGGTCAGCAGCACCAGCAGCAGGGCGATCAGGTAGAGGAAGATCACCTTGTTGATCGAGTTGTAGGCGATGCCGAAGTACTCGTGGAAGGTCTGCATGCCCTCGGCGGCGCGGCGGTCGAAGGACAGGCCGAACAGGGTCGGCTTGTCGATGCCGCTGATGCCGTTGGGGCCGCCGGTGATCTCGGTCATGTTGCGCAACAGCAGACGGATGATCTCGCCGAAGCCCAGGGTGACGATGGCCAGGTAGTCGCCGCGCAGGCGCAGCACCGGGAAACCGAGGATGAAGCCGAAGAACGCCGCCATCAGGCCGGCGATCGGCAGGCACACCCAGAAGCCCAGGCCGTAGTAGTGCGACAGCAGCGCGTAGCTGTAGGCGCCGACGGCGTAGAAGCCGACGTAACCCAGGTCGAGCAGACCGGCCAGACCCACCACGATGTTCAGGCCGAGGCCGAGCATCACGTAGATCAGGATCAGCGTGGCGATGTCCACCGCGCCGCGCGAGCCGAAGAACGGCCAGGCCAGGGCGACCAGGATCAGGCCCATGATCGCCCAGCGCTGCGTCGAGGGCAGGGTGAGGAAGTTGCTCGCCTTGCCCGGCATGCTCGGCAGCCTGGGTACTTGGGTCCAGGCGGCGCCGATCTGGTGGCGAAACAGCTGCCAGAAGAACATGGCGATGGCGCAGCCGGCGATGGTCCACAGCACGGCCGGGCTTGCGCCCTGCACCTGCAGCTTGATGCCGACGGTGGTCAGCTTCAGGCCGAGCACCGGATAGGCCACGGCCAGCACCAGCAGGGCGCTGAAGAAGGCGGTCTTGAGGCGATTGCTCATGGAGGGCGCATTCATACCTTTTCAACCTCCGGACGGCCGAGGATGCCGGTCGGGCGGAACAGCAGCACCAGCACCAGCAGGCTGAAGGCCACCACGTCCTTGTACTGGTCGCCGAAGATGTCGGCGCCGAAGGCTTCGGCAACGCCCAGTACCAGGCCGCCGAGCACGGCGCCGGGGATGCTGCCGATGCCGCCAAGCACCGCGGCGGTGAACGCCTTGATCCCGGCGAGGAAGCCCAGGTGCGGGTTGATCACGCCGTATTGCATGCCGAGCAGCACCGCGGCCACGGCGGCCAGGGTGGCACCGATGACGAAGGTCAGGGCGATGATGTTATTGGTGTTGATGCCCAGCAGGTTGGCCATCTTCAGGTCTTCGGCGCAGGCGCGGCAGGCGCGGCCGAGACGCGAACGGGAGATGAACAGGCTGAGGCCGACCATCACCACGAAGGTGACGACGAAGATCAGCACCTGCATGTAGGAGATGACCACGCCGTTCATGGCGCTTTCGCCAATGACGAAGTTACCCGGCAGCAGGTTGGGGATGGCCTTGTCCTTGGAGTCCTGCGCCAGCAGCACTTCGTTCTGCAGGAAGATCGACATGCCGATCGCCGAGATCAGCGGGATCAGGCGATTGCCGCCGCGCAACGGACGGTAGGCCACCCGTTCGATGCTGTAGCCGTAGGCGCTGGCGACGATGATGCTGGCGGAGAACGCCGCGATCATCACGATGGGCAGGCTGTCGAGGCCGAACATGGCGAGTCCGGTGATCGCGATGAAGGCTACGTACGAGCCAATCATGTAAACCTCGCCGTGGGCGAAGTTGATCATGCCGATGATGCCGTAGACCATGGTGTAGCCGATGGCGATCAGGGCATAGGTGCTGCCGATGGTGAGTCCATTGATCAGCTGTTGAAGGTAGTGGTAAAGATCAGGCATTGCCTAACTCCTGGGCCCAGCGTAAAGCGGCGCTTGTGGCGCAGCGCAAGACCGGAATTCTTCTAATAAACAAAACCCACTGCGGCTGCAGTGGGCTTTGGGTTCAGGCGGGACTGTTACTTGGCTTCGGACTTGGTGCCGTCCTGGTGCCATTCGTAGACCACGAAGCTGAAGTCCTTCAGGTCGCCCTTCTCGTCGAAGGCCAGGCTGCCGGTCGGGGTGTCGAAGCTGTTGGCGCGCAGGGCTGCGGCCACTTCGGCGGTGTCGGTGCTGCCGGCTTTCTCGATGCCTTCGGCAATCACCTGCACGGCGGCATAGGCCGGGAACACGAACGGGCCGCTCGGATCTTCGTTCTTGGCCTTGAAGGCCTCGACCAGCGCCTGGTTCTTCGGATCCTGGTCGAAGGACTTCGGCAGGGTCACCAGCAGGCCTTCGGAGGCCGGGCCGGCGATGGCCGAGATTTCCTTGTTACCCACGCCTTCCGGACCCATGAACTTGACGTCCAGGCCCTTCTCCTTCGACTGGCGCAGCAGCAGGCCCAGTTCCGGGTGGTAGCCGCCGTAGTAGACGAAGTCGACACCGGCCTGCTTGAGCTTGGCGATCATCGCGGAGAAGTCCTTGTCGCCGGCATTGATGCCTTCGAACAGGCCGACCTTGATGCCCTTGCCTTCCAGGGTCTGCTTGACCGCGGTGGCGATGCCTTCGCCGTACTGCTGCTTGTCGTGGAGCACGGCGACGTTCTTCGGCTTGATCTGGTCGGCGATGAAGTTGCCGGCGGTCGGACCCTGCAGGCTGTCCAGGCCGATGGTGCGGAACACCAGCTCATAGCCGCGCGCGGTGATATCCGGGCTGGTGGAGGCCGCGGTGATCATCAGGATGCCTTCGTCTTCGTAGATATCGGAGGCCGGTTGAGTGGAGCTGGAGCAGAGGTGGCCGACCACGAACTTGACTTCGTCGTTGACGATCTTGTTGGCCACGGCGACGGCCTGTTTCGGGTCGCAGGCATCGTCGTAGACCACGCCCTCGAGCTGCGCACCGTTCACCCCGCCGGCCTTGTTGATCTGCTCGATGGCCATCTTGGCGCCGATGAACTGCATTTCGCCGTACTGGGCGACGGCGCCGGTCACCGGACCGGCCAGGCCGATCTTGATGGTGTCGGCCGCCATCGAGTAGCTGGCCGCCCCCGCCAGGGCCATTGCCGCGAACAGCTTGGAAATCTGCTTAGTAGCCTTGTTCATGAGTGCTCCACTCTTATGTTTTTCGTTGTTGTAGTTCTTGCGGCCGAAGCTGCAGAAACGGGTCCGTAACCCCGGATTTGCCCCCCGACAACTGTACCGGAACAGTGTAGAGCGCGGATTTGCGCCTTGAAAAGCCGGCAGTTGGAGGCGAATCACGGGGGTGTCGCTAAATTGCAAGGTATGTACAGAAAAACGGCGTGTCCCCAATCGGCTGCCGAGCGTCCCGCGGTTGCCAGCGCAGCGGCCGGCGCTATCATTGCGCGCCTGCATTCACCGCCATCGACACGGGGCACACCATGACGGATCAATCTAGCACCCTCTATGCCAAGCTGCTTGGCGAAACCGCACCGATTCGCTGGCAGGAGCTGCAGCCCTTCTTCGCCCGGGGTGCGCTGCTGTGGGTCGAGGGCAGCCAGGATCTGGTGGCGGTCGCCGAGGCCGTGGCCAGCAACGACCAGGCGCGGGTTGCCGAGTGGATGACCCAGGGCTTGCTGGGCAAGCTGGAGGATGCCCGCGCCGAGGAACTGCTGGCGCGCGACCCGCAGTTGTGGGCGGTGGTAGTGGCACCCTGGGTGCTGGTACAGGAGCGGGCGGCGGCCACCGAGCTGCACTGATACGGGGCGCTGCAGTGCCGCGAGAGTCGGTCTAGACTGTCTCGGCGTTCCCGCGAGGGGCGCTCGGAGCCGCTACCAAGGAGTGCTGCCATGTTCGAACCCGGTCACCTGCATCGCAGCAGTCCGCCCGGTATGGCCGGGCAACCGAGCTATTCCATCGACTTCTATTACGAGGTTCGCCAGGACCCCAAGGAGGGCGCCATGCTGCATGGTCGCCTGGTCGGCGAGATCGACGGCAAGGTCTTCGAGGAGATGTTCGAGATGCACCGCGATACCGCCTTCAACTTCGCCAGCGTGATTTCTCGTCTGGTGGTCAAGCACGGCCTGCATCCCAACGCCAGCCCGATCATGCGCGAGCACAAGGAGTACGACGCAATCTTCGAGGACATCCGGGCCAAGCTGCATGCCTCGCCCGGCGAGACGGTGAACCTCGATCACCTGGAGCAGGACGGCCTGTAGCCGGCGCCGCGCAGACATAAAAAAACCGGATCGAGAGATCCGGTTTTTCGTTTCTGCTGTGCCTCAGGCGGCGGCGAAGCCGGCGGGGTAGGCGAGGGCGGCCTGGCTGTTCTGCACTTCGCCGATGGTCTCGCGCACCACCTGCTTGGCCAGGCAGGCGCATTTGCCGCACTGGCTGGCGATGCCGAGGGTGTTGCGCACTTCACGATAGCTGCAGCAGCCCTCGTAGACCGCATCGCGGATTTGCGTATCGGTGACACCTTCACAGAGGCAGACGTACATAAGCAAGGCTCGTCTTGGTGATACTGTTCGATGGGTCGGATACTAATGTTAATGAGAATGCTTGTCAAAGATCGATTGCGAATGCTCGCAGCGCCTGACGAACGGTTCGGCCGCCAGTAGGAGGCGGGCAGAAAAAAACCGGCATGCGCCGGTTTTTTCATGGGATCGATTGCGGCGCGGACGCTTACTGGTCGAACTCGTCCCAGCCGCCCATTTCCTTCCAGCGGTTGACGATGCCGCAGAACAGCTCGGCGGTCTTCTCGGTGTCGTAGCGCGCCGAATGTGCCTCCTTGCCGTCGAACTCGATACCGGCGGTCTGGCAGGCCTTGGCCAGCACCGTCTGGCCGTAGGCGAGTCCGGCCAGGGTAGCGGTATCGAAGCTGGAGAAGGGGTGGAATGGATTTCGCTTGATGCCGCAGCGCGCTACGGCGGCGTTGAGGAAACCCAGGTCGAAGCTGCTGTTGTGGCCGACCAGGATGGCGCGCTTGCAGCCGGCCGATTTGATCGACTTGCGAATGCTCTTGAAGATCTCGCCGAGGGCATGTTCCTCGCCCACCGCCATGCGCAGGGGATGATCCAGCTTGATCCCGGTGAATTCCAGAGCCGCCGCCTCGATGTTGGCGCCCTCGAACGGCTCGATGCGGAAGAAGTGGGTGTGATCCGGGTACAGAAAGCCGCTCTCGTCCATGGCGATGGTGGTGGCGGCGATCTCCAGCAGGGCGTCGGTGGCGCAGTTGAAACCGCCGGTCTCGACGTCCACCACCACCGGCAGGTAGCCGCGAAAGCGCGCCGCCATGGGCGTGCGCGGGCCGGACGGCAGGCTGGGCTGCAGTTCGTCCTCGTAATGCTCTTCGCTCACGCCTGGTCCTCCAGCAGCTTCCAGCGCAGTGTTTCGCCGGCGCGCAGGGGCACCACCGTCTGCTCGCCCAGCGGCAGGCTGGCCGGCGCGGTCCAGTCCTGGCGCACCAGGGTGATCGAGTCGCTGTTGCGCGGCAGGCCGTAGAAATCCGGGCCGTAGCAGCTGGCGAAACCTTCCAGCTTGCCCAGCGCGCCACGCTGCTCGAAGGCCTCGGCATACAGCTCGATGGCGGCATAGGCGGTGTAGCAGCCGGCGCAGCCGCAGGCAGCCTCCTTGGCGTGCCTGGCGTGCGGCGCCGAGTCGGTGCCGAGGAAGAACTTGGCGTTGCCGCTGGTGGCGGCGTCGAGCAGCGCTTCCTGGTGCAGGTTGCGCTTGAGGATCGGCAGGCAGTAGAAGTGCGGGCGGATGCCGCCGACCAGCATGTGGTTGCGGTTGTACAGCAGGTGATGGGCGGTGATGGTGGCGCCGACGTTGGCCGGCGCGGCCTCGACGAACTGCACCGCATCGCGGGTGGTGATGTGCTCGAACACCACTTTGAGTGTCGGGAAACGCTCGACCACGCGGGTCAGGTGCTCGTCGATGAAGGCTTTTTCGCGATCGAACACGTCGATCTCGCTGCGCGTCACCTCGCCGTGCACCAGCAACAGCATGCCAACTTCGGCCATGGCCTGCAGCGCCGGGAAGATCTTGTCGATGCTGGTCACGCCCGAGTCGGAATTGGTGGTGGCGCCGGCCGGATAGAGCTTGGCGGCATGGACGAAGCCGCTGGCCTTGGCCGCGCGCACGTCCTCGGGGCTGGTGTTGTCGGTGAGGTAGAGCACCATCAGCGGCTCGAAGCGGCTGCCGGCCGGGCGCGCGGCCAGGATGCGCTGGCGGTAGGCATCGGCCTCGGTGGCGTTGCGTACCGGCGGTACCAGGTTGGGCATGATGATGGCGCGGGCGAAGGTGCGCGCGACGTCGCCGACGGTGTGCGGCAGCACCGCGCCATCGCGCAGGTGAATGTGCCAGTCATCGGGGCGCAGAAGGGTCAGACGGTCGGACATGGGGGCTTCCAGGCGGGTAAAACGTGAGCGGAATGCTACCGGAAACCGCCGGAAAATGCGCTGTGGGTGATGGCCTGCAGGGCTGCGGGTGACAGCCAGCAGGACTGTGGAGGTAGGCGCGTACTTCACCCGGGTACCCTGCTTCGGCCTATCTCCTGCATCCATGCGGTCGTACTCGCGATGGGCGGCCGCCGCGCTCGCCATGATCGCGAATAAAGCGCAGCGTTGCCCGTTTGCCCCTACAGTTTTTCGCACGGGTACCGATACCTAGGGGGAACACGTTTTCATCGGAGCCGATCGTGCGTGCGTCCCATTTTCTCCTGATCAGCCTGCTGGCCGGCTTGCCCCTGTGCCTGCCGGCGCACGCCGTCAGTTTCCAGACACGGCTGGAAAAAGTGCAGTGGACGGTCGAGGGCGACAAGTTCGAGTGCCGGCTCAGCCAGCCGATCAGCAACTTCGGCAGCGGCGAGTTCGTGCGCCGCGCCGGCGAGCAGGTGACCTTCCGCCTCAAGGTCCGCGAGCGCTGGCTCGGCGCGGGTTCCGCGACGCTGCTGGCGGCGGCTGCGCCCTGGCAGCCGGGGCGCGGCGATATCAATCTGGGCGTGGTCAGCGTCGGCAACGGCGAGGTGCCGTTCAACAGTTCGCAGGAGCAGGGCGCACGCCTGCTCACCGGACTTCTCGAGGGGCGCAGCCCACTGGTGCGTCACCGTACCCTCAATGGCGGCGAGAGCCTCGAGGTGCGCCTGCTGCCGGTGAAGTTCCACAAGGCCTACGACGACTACCTGGCCTGCACGGCCAAGCTGCTGCCGGTCAACTTCGAGCAGATTCGCCAGGCGCAGGTCGGTTTTCCCGGCGGTGGCGTCGAGCTGGATGCCATGGCCCGCGCCAAGCTCGACATCGTGCTCGACTTCATCAAGGCCGACCCAACGGTCAACAGCGTCCAGATCGACGGCCACGCCGACAACAGCGGCAATCGCCTGACCAACCGCGACCTGTCGCGCCGCCGCGCCTTGGCCGTTCAGGAGTATCTGGTAGCCGGCGGCGTGCCGGTCGAGCAGATCACCCTGCGTTTTCATGGCGAGCGCTATCCGCTGGTGCCCAACAACAGCGAGGCCAATCGCGCCAAGAACCGCCGCGCCACCCTGCGCCTGGAACGCGTGCCGCCGGCCGAGGTCGCGCCGCCGAGCACGACGCCTGACACTGCGCCGAGCGCCCCGGTCGATCCGCCCGGCAGCACGCCGTCCTGAGCCCTGTTGGCGTCGCTTCGTCCACTCTACCTGTCGCACCCCTGTAAATCGGCCGGCAGGGCCAGTAGAATCACTGGTTTTACCGTACAACCCGTGGAGTGATGGCATGGCGGACGTCAAAAAGGTAGTTCTGGCCTATTCCGGTGGCCTGGACACCTCGGTGATCCTCAAGTGGCTGCAAGATACCTACAACTGTGAAGTAGTGACCTTCACCGCCGATCTCGGCCAGGGCGAAGAGGTCGAGCCGGCCCGCGCCAAGGCCCAGGCCCTGGGCGTCAAGGAAATCTACATCGACGACCTGCGCGAAGAGTTCGTCCGCGACTTCGTCTATCCGATGTTCCGCGCCAACACCCTCTACGAAGGTGAGTACCTGCTGGGTACCTCCATCGCCCGTCCGCTGATCGCCAAGCGCCTGATCGAGATCGCCAACGAGACCGGCGCCGACGCCATTTCCCACGGCGCCACCGGCAAGGGCAACGACCAGGTGCGCTTCGAGCTGGGCGCCTATGCGCTGAAGCCGGGCGTCAAGGTCATAGCGCCGTGGCGCGAGTGGGACCTGCTGTCGCGCGAGAAGCTGATGGACTACGCCGAGAAGCACGCCATTCCGATCGAGCGCCACGGCAAGAAGAAGTCGCCGTACTCCATGGACGCCAACCTGCTGCACATCTCCTACGAGGGCGGTGTGCTGGAAGACACCTGGACCGAACACGAAGAAGACATGTGGCGCTGGACCAAGTCGCCGGAAGCGGCGCCGGACACCCCCACCTACATCGAGCTGAGCTACCAGGCCGGTGACATCGTCGCCATCGACGGCAAGGCCATGACCCCGGCCCAGGTGCTGGCCGAGCTCAATCGCATCGGCGGCGAGAACGGCATCGGTCGCCTGGACATCGTCGAGAACCGCTTCGTGGGCATGAAGTCGCGTGGCTGCTACGAAACCCCCGGCGGCACCATCATGCTCAAGGCCCACCGCGCCATCGAGTCGATCACCCTCGACCGCGAGGTGGCGCACCTGAAGGACGAGCTGATGCCGAAGTACGCCAGCCTGATCTACAACGGCTTCTGGTGGAGCCCGGAGCGTCTGATGCTGCAGCAGATGATCGACGCCTCGCAGGCCAACGTGAACGGCGTGGTCCGTCTGAAGCTGTACAAGGGCAACGTCATCGTCACCGGGCGCAAGTCTGACGATTCGCTGTTCGACGCCAACATCGCGACCTTCGAGGAAGATGGCGGCGCCTACAACCAGCAGGATGCGGCCGGCTTCATCAAGCTCAACGCCCTGCGCATGCGCATTGCCGCCGGCAAGGGCCGCAAGCTGGTCTGATAGACTGCCTGCACCGTGTCAGAGGAACCCCGGCCACGAGCCGGGGTTTCTTTTTAGAGCCGAGATCACGGCCAATCGCTGAGGAGAAACCTGATGAGACTGCTGCACACCATGCTGCGCGTCGGCGACCTGGACAAATCCATCGCCTTCTACACCGAGGTGCTGGGCATGACCCTGCTGCGCCGCAAGGACTACCCGGACGGCCAGTTCACCCTGGCCTTCGTCGGCTACGGCGACGAGGCGCACAACAGCGTGATCGAACTGACCCACAACTGGGGCGTGGACAGCTACGAGCTGGGCACCGGCTACGGCCATATCGCCCTGGAAGTCGAAGACGTCTACAAGGCCTGCGAGGACATCCGCGCTCGCGGCGGCAAGATTACCCGCGAGCCTGGGCCGATGAAGCACGGCAGCAGCATCCTGGCCTTCGTCGAAGACCCGGACGGCTACAAGATCGAGCTGCTGTCGCCGTCGCGTGCGGACTGACACTCCATAACGAAAAGCCCCGCATTCGCGGGGCTTTTTCATTCTCGACTCGACATTCAGATATCGAAATCGTATTCGGCCAGCTGCTTGTGCAGGCGACGCTCCTCGAGGAAGTTGTCGATGATACGGCGCTTGGTCAGGTTGGTCTTGGCGACTTCCACCGCAGGCTCGGCATCGTCCGATTCTTCCGCGACAAAGTCTTCGTCCAGCTCGAGGTCTTCTTTGTCAGTGCTCATTTATTTTCACTCCAGGCCAGATTACCAGGGCCATTTGCGCACCTTATAGCGGCAAAAATAGAGCGGGTAAAAAAGATTTTTTCAATCGGCGGATCGCGCGATTCAATGAGTCATCAATCGTCGGAAGTCTTCGCCTTGTATTCGCAGAGATCCTCGATGCGACAGGCGCCGCAGCGCGGTTTGCGCGCGGTGCAGACATAGCGGCCATGCAGGATCAGCCAGTGGTGGGCATCGAGCAGATAGTCCTTGGGCACGAACTTGAGCAGCTTCCTTTCCACTTCCAGCACGTTCTTGCCGGGGGCGATGCCGGTGCGGTTGCTGACGCGGAAGATGTGCGTGTCCACCGCCATGGCCAGCTGGCGGAAGGCGGTGTTGAGTACCACGTTGGCGGTCTTGCGGCCGACGCCGGGCAGGGCCTCGAGGTCCTCGCGATTGTCCGGCACCTGGCTGCCGTGTTTCTCGATGAGGATGCGGCAGGCCTCGATGACGTTCTTCGCCTTGCTGTTGTACAGGCCGATGGTCTTGATGTACTCGGAGAGGCCCTCGACGCCCAGGGCGTAGATCGCCTCCGGCGTGTTGGCCACCGGGAACAGCTTGGCCGTGGCCTTGTTGACGCTGACGTCGGTGGCCTGGGCGGACAGGGTCACCGCCACCAGCAACTCGAACGGCGTGCTGTAGGCCAGCTCGGTCTTGGGCTCGGGGTTGTCTTCGTGCAGGCGGCGGAAGATCTCCAGGCGCTTGGCGGCGTTCACTCGATCACCCCGGTGACCCGCACGCGACGACTCTGCACCGGCGCATCCGCCTGCGCCGCCTTGGCCTTCTCGGCCAGAACCTGATCGATGCGATTCTTGCCGGCGATCAGCAGGCCCAGGACGATAAAGGCGCCCGGCGGCAGGATCGCCAGCAGAAAGCCCTTGTAGTCGCTGACCAGGGTCAGCTGCCAGTCGGCCGCTACCGGGCCGAACAGCAGATGCATATTGGCGAACAGGGCGCCGGTGCCGAGCAACTCGCGCGCGGCGCCGATCAGCACCAGCACTATGCCGAAGCCCAGTCCCATCATCAGCCCGTCGTAGGCGGCGCGTGGCGGGGCGTTCTTCGCCGCGAAGCCGTCGGCGCGGCCGAGGATCACGCAGTTGGTGGTGATCAACGGGATGAAGATGCCGAGGATCTGGTACAGCTCGTAGGTGTAGGCCTGCATCAACAGCTCGATGCAGGTGGTCAACGCGGCGATTATCATGACGAAGGCCGGCAAGCGCACCGCGGTATTGACTACGCCGCGCACCAGCGACACGGCTGTGTTGGAGCAGACCAGCACCACCGCGCTGGCCAGCGCCAGGCCGAGGGCGTTGACCGTGGAGTTGCTCACCCCTAAAAGCGGACACAGGCCGAGCAACTGCACCAGTGCCGGGTTGTTCTTCCACAGACCGTTCAGGGTGATTTCTCGGTAGCTGGTCATTGCTCGTCCTCCGCCAGGCCCAGCAGCTGGGCGCGGTGCGCATCGAAGTACTGCAGGGCACCGTGCACGGCCTTGACCACCGCACGCGGGGTGATGGTGGCGCCGGCGAACTGGTCGAACTCGCCGCGATCCTTCTTCACCGCCCAGCCTTCTTCGCTCGGGTTCTCCAGGGATTTGCCGTCGAAGCCGCGAATCCACGGACTCTTGGTCAGCTCGATCTTGTCGCCCAGCCCTGGGGTCTCCCGGTGGCCGAGCACGCGCACGCCGGCCAGGCGACCATCGACGAAGATGCCGACCAACAGGTGGATGGCGCCGCTGTAGCCGTCCGGCGCGGTCACCGGCAGGATCAGCGCGCTGGGCTCCTCACCCTTGAGCGCCAGATAGGCCGACTGCGGGCTGCGATGGCCGAGTTCGCGGGCGTTGAGTTCGATGCGGTTGTCCAGCAGATGATTGTCGTAGCTGCCGGCCGGCAGGATCTCGCCCAGTGCCCGTACCTGCGCCTCGCGCTCTGCCGCGGCGATACGCTCGGCGGTGCCCTGCTGCAATAGGGATACGGCGCCCACCGTGACCACGGCGAACAGGCCCAGCACCAGGGCGTTCTTCAGCATCGAGCGGCTGATTTCCGGCAGCATGCTCATTCTCCCAGCTTGAAGCCGCTGTTGGGCTTGCGATGGCCGTAGGTGCGCGGCCGGGTGTAGTAGTCGATGGTCGGTGCGGCCAGATTCATCAGCAGCACGGCGAAGGCCACGGCGTCCGGGTAGCCGCCCCAGGCGCGAATCACGTAGACCAGCACGCCGACGCCGATGCCGAACACCAGGCGCCCGCGATTGCTGGTTGCGCCCGATACCGGGTCGGTGACGATGAAGAAGGCGCCGAGCATGGTGGCGCCGCTGAGCAGGTGAAACAGCGGCGAGCCGTTGGAATCCGAGCCGCTGCCATTCCAGAACAGCAGGCTCATCAGTGCCAGCGCGGCGAGCATGCCGAGCGGTGCGTGCCAGCTGAAGATGCGCTTGTGCAGCAGGTACAGTCCGCCGGCGAGAAACGCCAGGTTGACTGCCTCGCTGCCGGCACCGCCGAAGTGGCCGAAGGCCGGGTTGGCGGCACGCAGTTCATCCATGGTCAGGCTCTTGTTGACCTTCAGCGCGTCCAGCGCAGTGGCCTGGGCCCAGCCGTCGGGCAGGGTGGCTAGACCGAGCACCTGCTTGAGGCCATCGAGGGCGCCGACGCTGTGCAGCGCCGGCCAACTGGTCATCTCCACCGGGAAGGAGATCAGCACCACCACGTAGCCGAGCATCGCCGGGTTGAAGGGGTTCTGGCCGAGGCCGCCATAGAGCTGCTTGCCGAAGACGATGGCGAAGCCGCAGGCGATCAGGGTCAGCCACCAGGGCGCGTAGGGCGGCAGCGCCAGGGCCAGCAGCACGGCGGTCACCAGGGCGCTGTAGTCCTTGAGAAAGAACGCCAGCGGACGCTGGCGCGCGGCCAGGATCGCCGCCTCGAAGGCGAGGGCGAACAGGCTGGCCAGGGCCAGGTTGTACAGCGTGCCGGCGCCGAACAGCCAGGTCAGGGCGAGGATGCCCGGTACGGTGGCCAGCAGCACCTGCAGCATGACCTGCTGGGTACGGTTGCTGCCCTTGGCGTGGGGCGATGTGATGCGGGGCAGGGCCATCGGCGCTCCGGTTGTTGCTGTCGCGGCGCCTGGGTCAGGCGCGGGTTTCCCGGATTGCATCCGGGCTAGGGGTTGTCGCTTGTAGCCCGGATGCAATCCGGGACGATTGTTACGGTTGGTATGCGGCCAGTTGGCGTTCGGCCTCGGCCAGGCGTGTGCGGGCCTGTTCCAGTGCCTCGCCAGCGGCTCTTTCGTCACGCTCCAGCTTGCGCAGGTCGGCGCGGGCGAAGGCCACCTCGGTCTTCAGCGCTTTGAACTTTTCGTCCACGCCGGGACGTTCGGTGCGCACCAGCTCCGGCGCCGGCTTGCCCGAGGCCGCCTCGGCGGCATGCAGGGCCTGTTCGGCGGCCGCCAGGGCATCGCGCAGCGGCTGCAGCCCGGCTTCGTCGGCGCCGGCCTTCTCGGCCTTCTTCAGCTCGGCGCGCTTCATCGCCAGCTCGACCTTGGCCTTTTTCAGCGCCTCGTCGCCGGCCGGCTTGGTGGAGGGGGCGGGCGCCTGGCTTTGCAGGCTGGCCAGGGCCTTCTCGGCTTCTTCCAGCTGCTGGCGCACGCGGGCGATTTCCGCCTGCTGGTCGTCGTCCGGATTTTCGATCTTTTCCAGCTTGCGCAGCTGGGCCTTGAGCATGGCGGCGTCGACCTTGGCCTTTTTCAGCGCCTCGTCGCCGGCCGGTTTGGCGGCGGGCGCCTGGCTTTCCAGGCTGGCCAGGGCCTTCTCGGCTTCCTCCAGTTGCTGACGCACGCGGGCGATCTCGGCCTGCTGGTCGTCGTCCGGGTTTTCGATCTTTTCCAGCTTGCGCAGCTGGGCCTTGAGCATGGCGGCGTCGATCTTGGCCTTTTTCAGCGCCTCGTCGCCGGCCGGATTGGCGGCGGGCGCCTGGCTTTCCAGGCTGGCCAGGGCCTTCTCGGCTTCCTCCAGTTGCTGACGCACGCGGGCGATCTCGGCCTGCTGGTCGTCGTCCGGATTTTCGATCTTTTCCAGCTTGCGCAGCTGCGCCTTGAGCATGGCGGCGTCGATCTTGGCCTTTTTCAGTGCTTCGTCGCCGGCCGGCTTGGGCGCGGGGGCGGGCGCTACGACCTGGGCGTCGATCAGCGCCTTCTGCGCCGCTTCGGCGGCGGCGCGCAGCTCGGCGACCTGGGCCTGCAGCTCTGTGGTGTCGTGGGCCGCCAGTTGCTTTTCCGCCTTCTTCAGCGCGACCTGGGCCATGCTGGCTTCGATCTTCAGTTTCTTCAGCGCCTCGTCGGCCGGAGAGGCGGCGGCGGCCGGCGCTGCCTCGCCCTGCGCCGCCTTGGCGCGGGCAGCCTTTTCCGCGCGCGCCTTGCGCTCGGCTTCCTTCTGCTCTTCCGCGCGGCGCAGGCGTTCCTGGCGCTGCTCGAAGCGCTGCTTGGAGTGTTCGGCCTTGAGCTGCTTCTGTTCCAGTTCGCGGATGTCCGCCTTGGCCGCGCGGTAGTACTGCACCAGCGGAATGTTCGACGGGCAGACGTAGGCGCAGGCGCCGCATTCGATGCAGTCGAACAGGTTGTGCGCCTTGAGCTGCTCGTGCTCCTGGCCCAGGGCGAAGAAGTGCAGCTGCTGCGGCAGCAGGCTGGCCGGGCAGGCCTCGGCGCATTCGCCGCAGCGGATGCAGGGCAGCGCCGGCGGTGGCGGCGGCAGCTCGGCGGCGGTGCTGGCCAGCAGGCAGTTGGCGGTCTTGATCAGCGGCACCTCGAGGCTGGGCAGGGTGAAGCCCATCATCGGTCCGCCCATGATCAGGCGGTTGAGCTTGCCCTGATCCAGCCCGGCGAAGGCCAGCAGCTCGCTGACCTGCGTGCCGAGCAGCGCCTCGACATTGCCGGGGCGCGCCAGCGCCTCGCCGGTCAGGGTGGTGATGCGCGAGATCAGTGGCTTGCCGTGCACCACTGCGTCATGCACGGCCACGCAGGTGCCGACGTTCTGGCAGAGGATGCCGATATCCGCCGGCAGCCCGCCCGAAGGCACCTCGACGCCGGTGAGGATCTGGATCAGCTGCTTCTCGCCGCCGGAGGGGTATTTGGTGGGAAATACCCGCACCTGGTAGCTGCGCTCGCTGCAGGCGTCGCGCACCGCGGCGATGGCCTCGGGCTTGTTGTCCTCGATGCCGATCAGCACCTGATCCGGCTGGATCAGCTGCACCAGGATATCGACGCCGGAAACCAGCTCGCCGGCGCGTTCGCGCATCAGCCGGTCGTCGGCGGTGATATAGGGCTCGCACTCGGTGCCGTTGATGATCAGCGTATGGATCTTCTGCGTCGGCCGCGCGGTGAGCTTGACCGCGGTGGGGAAGCCGGCGCCGCCCAGGCCGCTGATGCCGGCGTCGCGGATCAGCGCCAGCAGCTCGCTGGATTCCATATGCCGGTAGTCGGGATGCGGCGTCAGCTCGGCCCACTCGTCCAGGCCGTCGCTGTCGATGACGATGGCCGGCGCCAGCATGCCGGAGACGTGCGGGTAGGGCTGAGGGCCGATGAAGTTGACCGTGCCGGAGGTCGGCGCATGCAACGGCGCGCTGACGAAACCTGTGGCCTCGGCGATCTTCTGTCCCTTGCGCACGCGCTCGCCGACCACCACGCAGGGCTCGGCGGCGGCGCCGATATGCTGGCCGAGCGGCAGTACCAGCCGCTTGGGCACGGGCATCTGCTGGATGGGCGTGCGGTTGGACAGCTCCTTGCGCTCGGCCGGATGGATGCCGCCGGGGATATCCCAGATACGCTCTTGTGCACTCATGCGGCCTGCTCCCGATCGCTGGCGATCAACTGGCCAGGCGCCAGCGGCTTGTCCCATTTCCAGCTCTGTACGCTACCGCCCACTTCGAGCATATCGATGCAGTCCACCGGGCAGGGCTCCACGCACAGGTCGCAGCCGGTGCACTCGCTGGCGATCACCGTGTGCATCTGCCGCGCCGCGCCGACGATGGCGTCGACCGGGCAGGCCTGGATGCACTTGGTGCAGCCGATGCACTCGGCCTCACGGATATAGGCGACCATCTGCGGCTTCTCGCCTTCCACCGCGTCCAGCGGTTCGGGCTCCACGTCCAGCAGGTCGGCCAAGGCCTGGATGGTCGCCTCGCCGCCGGGCGGGCACTTGTTGATCTTGTCGCCGCCGGCGATCGCCTCGGCGTAGGGCTTGCAGCCCGGGTAGCCGCACTGGCCGCACTGGGTCTGCGGCAGCAGGGCATTGATCTGCTCGGCGATGGGGTCGCCTTCGACCTTGAAACGCACCGCGGCGAAACCGAGGATGGCGCCGGCGATCAGGCACAGCGCGAGCAGGGCGGCGACGGCGACCAGTACCAGGCTCATAGCTTGATCAGCCCGGTGAAGCCCATGAACGCCAACGACATCAGTCCGGCGGTGATCATGCCGATGGCCGCGCCCTGGAAGGATTTCGGCACGTCGGCGATGGCGATGCGCTCGCGCATGGCTGCGAACAGCACCAGTACCAGGGAGAAGCCCAGGCCGGCGGCGAAGCCGTTGGCGGTGGCGGTGACGAAGGTGAACTCGGCCTTGTTGGCGTTGAGCAGGGCGACGCCGAGGACGATGCAGTTGGTGGTGATCAGCGGCAGGAAGATGCCCAGCACGCGGTACAGCAGCGGGCTGGTCTTGTTCACCACCATCTCGGTGAACTGCACGGTAACGGCGATCACCAGGATGAAGCTGATGGTGCGCAGGTATTCCAGATCCAGCGGTTTGAGCACGTACTGCTGCACCAGGTAGCTGCACATGGCGGCCAGGGTCAGCACGAATGTGGTGGCCAGCGAGAGGCCGATGGCCGTCTCGATCTTCTTCGACACGCCCATAAAGGGGCACAGGCCGAGAAACTGCACCAGCACGAAGTTGTTGACCAGGATGGCGCTGACCATGATCAGGACGAGTTCGGTCATCGGATTGCCGTTGTGCTCGAAAGGCCGGAGAAAAAGGGCGTCTATTATCGGGAAGCGCGCAGATGCAAACAAGCCGGCATCGGCCGGCCTGTTCGACGATCTTGAGTCTAGCGTGCGGTTATTTGACGCGCTGACCGGGCTTGGCGCCGTTGTCCGGGCTGAGCAGGTAGATCTCCTCGCCGCCCGGGCCGGCGGCCAGCACCATGCCTTCGCTGATGCCGAACTTCATCTTGCGCGGCGCCAGGTTGGCCACGTACAGGGTCAGGCGACCTTCCAGCTTGCGCGGGTCCGGGTAGGCGGACTTGATGCCGGAGAACACGTTGCGCTTGGCGTCGCCGATATCCAGGGTCAGGCGCAGCAGCTTGTCGGCACCCTCGACGAACTCGCACTTCTCGATCAGGGCGATGCGCAGGTCCACGGCGGCGAAGGCGTCGAAGTTGATCTCGGCGGCCAGCGGGTCCTTGGTCAGCTCGCCATTGCCGGTGGGCTTGGTGGCTTCGGCGGCGAGGTCTTCCTTGGAGGCTTCGGTCATGGCTTCGATCTTCGCGGGTTCGATACGGGTCAGCAGAGGGTTGAACGGGTTCAGCTGGTGGTTGGCTAGCGGGGTGGCCAGGTCGCTCCAGGTCAGCGGGGCGACGTTGAGGAAGGCCTCGGCGTCGGCGGCCAGCTTCGGCAGCACGGGTTTGAGCAGGATCACCAGCTGGCGGAACAGGTTGACGCCCAGGGCGCAGATTTCCTGCACCTCGGCCTGCTTGCCCTCGACCTTGTTCAGGGCCCAGGGCGCCTTGTCGGCGATCCAGGCGTTGGCGCGGTCGGCCAGGGCCATGATCTCGCGCATGGCGCGGGCGAAGTCGCGTGACTCGTAGGCGTCGGCGATGCTCGGGGTGGCGACCTGGAAGGCGGCCCACAGTTCCGGCTCGGGGTTGGCGGCGACCAGCACGCCGTTGTTGCCTTTATGGATAAAGCCGGCGCAGCGGCTGGCGATGTTGACCACCTTGCCGACCAGGTCGGAGTTGACCTTCTGCACGAAGTCCTCGAGGTTCAGGTCGAGATCGTCGACGCCGCGGCCCAGCTTGGACGCGTAGTAGTAGCGCAGGTACTCGGGGTTCAGATGGTCCAGGTAGGTGCGTGCCTTGATGAAGGTGCCGCGCGACTTGGACATCTTCTGGCCGTTGACGGTCAGGTAGCCGTGCACGTTGACCGCGGTGGGCTTGCGGTAGCCGGCGCCTTCGAGCATGGCCGGCCAGAACAGGGCGTGGAAGTTGACGATGTCCTTGCCGATGAAGTGGTACAGCTCGGCGGTCGAGTCCTTGCCCCAGAATGCGTCGAAGTCCAGCTCCGGGCGCTTGGAACACAGATTTTTAAAGCTGGCCATATAGCCGATCGGCGCGTCCAGCCAGACGTAGAAGTATTTGCCAGGCTCATCGGGGATCTCGAAGCCGAAGTAGGGCGCGTCGCGGGAGATGTCCCACTCCTGCAGGCCGCCGTCCAGCCATTCGGCGATCTTGTTGGCCACCGCCTCCTGCAGGGCACCGGAGCGGGTCCACTGCTTGAGCATGGCCTCGAAGTCCGGCAGCTTGAAGAAGAAGTGCTTGGACTCCCTGAGCACCGGCACGGCGCCGGAGATGGCCGAGCGCGGGTTCTTCAGCTCGGTGGGCTCGTAGGTGGCGCCGCACTTCTCGCAGTTGTCGCCGTACTGGTCCTCGGCCGCGCACTTGGGGCAGGTGCCCTTGATGAAGCGGTCGGCGAGGAACATGCCCTTCTCGGGGTCGAAGTACTGGGTCACCGCGCGGGTGGCGATATGGCCCTTGTCGCGCAGCGCCAGGTAGATCGACGAGGCCAGCTCGCGGTTCTCAATCGAGTGGGTCGAGTGGTAGTTGTCGAAGTCCACGCCGAAGTCGGCGAAGTCGGCGGTGTGCTCGGCCTGTACGTTGGCGATCAGCTGCTCGGGGGTGATGCCCTCCTTCTCGGCGCGCAGCATGATGGCCGAGCCGTGGGCATCGTCGGCGCACACATAGATGGCCTGGTTGCCGCGCAGTTTCTGGAAGCGCACCCACATGTCGGTCTGCACGTACTCGAGCATATGGCCGAGGTGGATCGAACCGTTGGCGTAGGGGAGGGCGCTGGTGACGAGAATCTTGCGGGCTTCGGTCATGGTGATCGGCTGCACTGGTAAAACGAGGGAAGTCGGCAACTATAAGGGAAGCGACAAGCTTCAAGCTACCTGCGCCACGGAAAAGCGCATGCTGCGTAGCGCGGGAGCGCTGCTGCTATGATGCCTGCCTGATTTTCTGCCTGTCTTCTGGAGTTCTTGCATGAGTGCCGTCACCCGCGAAGCGGTCGAAGCCTGCCTGCGTCAGTTCACCGACCCCCATCTCGATCAGGATCCGGTCAGCGCCGGCTGCCTGCGCGAGGTCGACATCCAGGGCGCGCGCGTCGCCGTGCGTCTGGAACTGGGTTATGCCGCCGGCCTGTTCAAGAACGGTTGGGCGCAGATGCTGCAGATGGCGCTGGAAAATCTCGACGGCGTCGACAGTGCACGCGTGCAGGTCGATTGCCTGATCGAGTCGCACCAGGGCCAGGCCCAGGTGCCGGCGCTGGCCGGGGTGAAGAACGTGATCGCCGTGGCCTCGGGCAAGGGCGGTGTGGGCAAGTCCACCACCGCGGCCAACCTGGCCCTGGCCCTGGCCCGCGAAGGCGCGCGGGTGGGCATCCTCGACGCCGATATCTACGGACCGAGCCAGGGCATCATGTTCGGCATCGCCGAAGGCACCCGGCCGCAGGTGCGCGAGCAGAAGTGGTTCGTGCCGCTCGAGGCGCATGGCGTCCAGGTGATGTCCATGGCCTTTCTCACCGACGACAACACCCCGATGGTCTGGCGCGGGCCGATGGTCAGCGGCGCGCTGCTGCAGCTGATCACCCAGACCGCCTGGAACGACCTCGATTACCTGGTGGTGGACATGCCGCCGGGCACCGGCGACATCCAGCTGACCCTGGCGCAGAAGGTGCCGGTGGCCGGCAGCGTGATAGTCACCACGCCGCAGGATCTGGCCCTGCTCGATGCCAAAAAGGGCGTGGAGATGTTCCGCAAGGTGCACATCCCGGTGCTGGGCGTGGTGGAGAACATGGCCGTGCACATTTGCTCCAATTGCGGTCATGCCGAGCACCTGTTCGGCGAGGGCGGCGGCGAGAAGCTGGCGGCGCATTACGGCGTCGAGTTGCTGGCGTCCCTGCCGCTGTCGATGGCCATCCGCATGCAGGCCGACGACGGCAAGCCGACCACGGTAGCCGACCCGGAAAGCCAGATCGCCATGATCTACCAGGATCTGGCGCGCAAGGTTGGCGCGCGTATCGCGCAGGCCGGCCAGGTCAGCATGCCGAGCATCGAGATCAGCGATGACTAAAGGCGGCCGCGTAGCGGCCTTCTGATGACCCACTCCCATTTATGGGAGACGACTGCATGGATGCAGGAGGTAGGGCGACGCCGGATGCCAAAGCCGAGGGTGCCTGAAGGGTGCGCGAGGGGAACACGCGCGGCGCGGTGTTGGCCTGACGATCCCTTCCCCGGCCCCTCTCCACTAGGTGTACCCCCAGCAAAGGGGAGAGGGGCGGCAGTCTGGGAGCGTGATTTTCTTGCAGCCATAAAAAAGCCCCGCACTAGGCGGGGCTTTTTTCAAGCAGGTCAGCTCAGGTTAGACAACCTGAACTTCCTCAGCCTGCATGCCTTTCTGGCCACGGGTGGCCACGAAAGTCACTTGCTGGCCTTCTTTCAGGCTCTTGAAACCATCGCTTTGGATGGCTTTGAAGTGTACGAACAGGTCGTCACCGGATTGCGGGGTGATGAAGCCGTAGCCTTTCTCATCGTTGAACCACTTGACGGTGCCAGTCTGACGATTGGACATGTGATGTCTCCTAACAAAAGTAATTACAGCCCTGGAAAAGCCCAGGCCGGGACTGAGTGCAACGAGTACTAGGAGTCGGACGATGTTTGGATCGAGATCTAGGCATCTAGTAGCGATTCGCGGTGACACATGCAGCACAGTGGGCACACCATACGTGTTTTTATCGTCGAGTGCGAATGCTGCGTGCGTCTTTCTTGCAAATAACTCGCGGCGGCCGGTCGCGACGCCGGTCGACAGCCTTTGAAGCGGGGCGCCGGGGTCGGTAAGATGCGCTCACTTTTTTCGCCACCGCCCATTCAGGACACCTCGCCATGAGCATCAAATCGGACAAGTGGATTCGCCGCATGGCTCTCGAGCACGGCATGATCGAGCCCTTCGTCGAGCGCCAGGTGCGCACCGAAGGCAACGAGCGGCTGATCTCCTACGGCGTGTCCAGCTACGGCTACGACGTGCGCTGCGCCGACGAATTCAAGGTGTTCACCAACATCAACTCGGCCACTGTCGACCCGAAGAACTTCGATGAGAAGAGCTTCGTCGACGTGAAGAGCGACGTCTGCATCATCCCGCCGAACTCCTTCGCCCTGGCCCGTACCGTGGAGTTCTTCCGCATCCCGCGCGACGTGCTGACCATCTGTCTGGGCAAGAGCACCTATGCGCGCTGCGGCATCATCGTCAACGTCACGCCGCTGGAGCCGGAGTGGGAAGGCCACGTGACCCTGGAGTTCTCCAACACCACCACCCTGCCGGCGAAGATCTACGCCAACGAGGGCGTGGCGCAGATGCTGTTCCTGCAGTCGGACGAGGCCTGCGAGGTGTCGTACAAGGATCGCGGCGGCAAGTACCAGGGCCAGCTGGGCGTGACCCTGCCCAAGGCCTGAATGGCCGCTGCATCCGAAAAAGCCGAGCCTCTGCTCGGCTTTTTCGTCTTTGCCCCGCTCGATAAGCGGCTGGCGACGAGCGGTTAGCCGTTTGCCAGCCGGCGCTGTGCCTCAGGGGTCCTGTGCGGCCTTGCGCTGCTGGGCGTAGTGCTTGAGCACGTCGCCGAGTGCGGCAGTCAGCACGGCCGTGGAGACGCCGAACATAAGGATGCCGTTGGTCGCCTCCAGTGCGCTCAGCAGCTGCCGCGGCGGGGAGAGCACCAGATCGCCGTAACCCAGGGTGGAAAAGGTCACGCCGGAGAAGTACAGGGCCTGGGCAAAGGTTTCGAATTCGCCGAGCACGACGTACAGCCCGGCCCAGATGCTCATCTGCAGGAAGTTGCCGAACAGCATGAACAGCATCACCAGGCTCAGGGTCAGGATGGTGCTGCCGAGCGATGGCCGGCTCAGGCCATGCCGGTAGTCGATGTAACGACGCAGGCTGAGGGCGACCATCGCGGCCTGCAGCAGCAGGCACAGCATGGTTATGGGCAGGCCGATCAGCAGGTTCAGGAACATGGCTTTTCCTCATGGGGCATGGTGACGCGCCGGTCGATCAGGTAAACCGCCGCGCAGGCGTACAGGGTGACGAGGACGAACAGGCCCATGCGGATGGCGAAGGCGCTGTAGACATCCTTGCCGAGGGCGCTGTCCTGTACCGACTGGCCCAGCAGGATGATCAGGGTCATCGCGCTGTTCAGCCAGAAGCCGGGGCTCAGGCGGTTGGCCACCAACTGGTAGAGGCGCCGTGCCAGCAGCAGGATGAACAGCAGCATCAGCAGGAAGAACAGCCACAGGTGCGGCAGGATGCTCAGCAGTGCCCAGAAGGCGATGGCCAGTGCGCCGCCGAGCAGGGTCGAGCCGAGCAGTTCCCGGCCGGCGTCGCGGGCGCTGGTGCCGCACACCTGCTGGCCGAGGCTGGCCGCTTTCATCACCAGCGGTATGTAGCTGGCGGGGTCGATCAGCGCCAGCAGCCAGGCCGGCAGCACCACCAGCATGGCGCGCAGGGCGATCCACTCGGAACGCGCCTGACCCATGGCCGCCGGCTTGGCGGCGGGCGGCAGTCCTGCGGGTTCGGGAAACAGCCAGTGGCTGATCGCCACGCACAGGGTCGTCAGTAGCACGGCCTTGATCAGCGCGATCACCACTTCCTGGCCGAGCGCCATGGAGCTGGTTCCGGCGGCGGTAATCAGGGTCAGGCCGATGACCTGCAAGGTCGACAGCAGGCCATTGCCGCCGCGCAGGGCGAAACGAAAGCTGAAGAACAGGCCGAGTGCCACCAGCAGCACGCCGCTGAACGGCGAGTGACGCAGCAGCGGGCTCAGCAGCAGGCCGCTGCCGCAGGTCAGGGCGGCCACCAGGGCCAGGCTCAGGCCGCCCCTGAGGGTCAGTGGCTGGTTGCTCATCGCCAGCAGGAGCAGCACCAGCACCGGCGTGAGAAAAGGCAGCGACAGGCCCAGGCCGAAGCCCAGCACGGTGCCACAGGCCACCCCGCAGGCCAGGCGCAGGGCGCGCTGCGGGCGCGGATCGGTCGGGCCGGCCATCAGTAGGCGAACGACAGCCAGCTCATCACGCGCAGAAAGGCGCGGCCGAGCAGGTTCAGTGGGTTGCCCTCGCTGGGGAA
Organism: Pseudomonas sp. SP16.1; assembly: GCF_052682975.1. Classification (NCBI taxonomy): domain Bacteria; kingdom Pseudomonadati; phylum Pseudomonadota; class Gammaproteobacteria; order Pseudomonadales; family Pseudomonadaceae; genus Pseudomonas; species Pseudomonas sp. SP16.1. The sequence continues at coordinate 2,593,967 of NZ_JBQYFZ010000001.1, read as the reverse complement.
GGCCATCACCTCGGCCTGGCCGCCGACGCGCAGGCCCTGGTAGTCGCCCAGTTCGCCCTCGGCGAACTCGATGATCACCGGGAAGCGTTGCGCCGCACGCAGCCAGTCGCGGCTGTTCTCCACCGTCGGCAGGCTGCCGGGCGGGGTGCTCTGGCCGACGCTGATGCCGTAACCGATGCTGCGTACCTTGCCGCGGTAGACGTGGCCGGGGCGGGCATCGAGGACGATGGCGACCGGCGTGCCGGGTTGCAGGTGGCCGAGGTTGTTCTCGGTCATCTCGGCGTTGATCCACAGGTCGCTGAGGGCGATCAGGGTCAGTTGCGGGCTGCCGGCACCGGCGAACTGGCCGGCCTCGATGCGCAGGTCGGTGACCAGGCCGGCGGAGGTGGCACGCACCTGGGTCTTGGTCAGGTCCAGCTCGGCCTTTTCCACGGCTGAGGCGGCGCTGCGCAGGCGCGCGTTGTCTTCGCCACTGCCGCCTTCGCTCTCGCGGGCTTGTTCGACCTGGGCTGCGGCGGCGGCGACCTGGGCGCTGGCCTGGATCAGGCTGGCGCGGGAAACCTCCAGGCGGCGCAGGGAAATGGTGCCAGGGTCTTCGCGATACAGGCGCTCCAGGCGGTCGCGATCCTGCCGGGCCTTGAGCTCGCCGGCCTGGGCGGCGCGCAGGTTGGCCAGCGCCGCATCGATCCCGGCGGTGCTGGCGCCGACCTGACCGCGCATGTTTTCCAGCTCGGCACGAGCCTTGGCCACGGCGATCTCGTAGGGCTCCGGGTCGAGTTCGAACAACACCTGGCCGGTTTCGACCATCTGGTTGTTGCCGACCCGTACCTGGGTAACCCTGCCGGCCACTTCCGGGGCCACCGCCACCACATAGGCCTGCACCCGGGCCTGCTGGGTATAGGGGGTGAAGCGGTCGGCCAGCAGGTACCAGAGTAGGCTCAGGCCGATCAGCACGAGCACGATGCGCACGCCCAGGCGGCTGGGGTCGGACTGTTTGGCCTGGTCATTCATTGGCGGGGGTCTCCGCTTGGTCGGTGTCGTCGAGCAACTCGCCCCAGTCGGTGCGCTTTTGCATCTGCGCACGGGTGGTGGGGTCGAGCAACGGCTGGGCGCTGGTCCAGCCACCGCCCAGGGCGCGATAGAGGTCGATCAGGCTGCCGACGGCATCGCTGCGCGCCACCAGGTAACCGTCCTGCTGGGCGAACAGGGCGCGCTGGGCGTCCAGCACGCGCTGGAAGTCGGAATAGCCCTCGCGGTACTGGGCGCTGGCCAGGGTCAGCGAGCGCTCCGCCGAGTAGGCAGCCTCGCGCAGGATGCGTTCGCGCTCCAAGGCGTTGAGCAGGCCGGTGGCGGCGTCGTCGGCCTCGCGGGCGGCCTGGTGCACGCGATCGCGGTAGGCCACGATCAGCTGCTGCAGGCGGGCGTCCTGCACGCGCACGTTGTTGCGCAGGCGGCCGTGGTCGAACAGGTTCCAGGTCAGGCTCGGGCCGCCGCCCAGGCTGAGGGTGTCCGAGCTGCCGTCCAGGCTGCTGGCCGACCAGCCGATGCTGCCGAGCAGGCTGATCGAGGGATAGAGGTCGGTTTCCGCCACGCCGATCAGCGCCGACTGGGCGGCGACCTGCAGCTCGGCGGCGCGCACGTCGGGGCGCCTTAACAGCAGGGTGGCCGGCACGTCGTCGATCAGTGCCTGGTCGACCAGGGGAATCAGGCCGGTCTGCTCTTTCAATTCGGCCAGTCCGCCGGGCGGCAGGCCGAGCAAGACGGCGATGACGTTGCGGGTCTGCGCGACCTGGGTTTCGAACTCGGGAATGCTGCTCAGGGTGCCCAGGTACTGGGTCTTGGCCTGTTGCAGGTCGAGTTCGTCGCTGTTGCCGCTGCTGAACAGCCGCTCGGTGATCTGCAGGCTGCGTAGTTGTCGCTTGGCGTTGTCGCGGGCGATACGCAGGCGCGCCTCGGCCGTGCGCAGGCTGAAGTAGCTCTGCGCGACCTGGGCGCGCAGCAGCACCAGGGCGTCCTGGTAGTTGGCATGGGCGGCGAAGTAGGCGGCGTCGGCGGACTCGATGGCACGGGCGTAGCGGCCCCAGAAGTCCAGCTCCCAGCCGATGTCGAAACCGGCGCCGTGCTGCCAGCTGTGCAGATCCTGCGGGTTGTCGCCATCGTACTGGTTGCGATCCAGGTACAGCGCATCGGCGCTGGCCTGCTGCACCTGCGGGTAGCGCCCGCTGCGGGCGATGCCGAGCTGGGCGCGCGCCTCGAGGATGCGCAGGGCGGCGATGCGCAGGTTGGGGTTGCCGGCATCGGCCAGCTCGATCAGGTGGTTGAGCACCGGGTCGTCGAACAGCCGCCACCATTGGTGGTTGTCCGCATGGGCCTGTCGGGTGCTGGCCGTGCTCAGCGCGCTGCTTTGCCAGTGCTCGATCCAGTCTTGGCGCGGCGATTGGAAGTCCGGTCCCAGGCGCACGCAGCCGCCAAGGGCGGCTGCGGCCAGCAGCAGCCAGGCCGGGTGGTGGTCAGGCCTCATCCTGTGGCTCGGGCAGCGCGTCGGCCGGTTGCTGGTCGACCCACTGCCAGAACAGCTTGTAGCCGACGGCCAGCAGCACCGGGCCGATGAACAGGCCGATGATGCCGCCGACCACCATGCCGCCCAGAGCGCCGATCAGGATCACCGGCATCGGCACGTCCACGCCGCGGCCGAGCAGCAACGGCTTGAGCACGTTGTCCGCCAGACCGGCGAAGAAGGTATAAATAGCGAAGATGATGGTGGCCAGGGTGGCGCCTTCGGCGAAGAACACATAGGCGATCACCGGCAGGGTGATCAGCGTGGCCGGCAACTGCGTGATGCCGAGGATCAGGACCGCGAGGGCCAGCAGACCTGCGCCCGGCACGCCTTTGAGAATGAAGCCGGCAGCAATAAGCAGCATCTGGATGAAGGCGATGCCGATTACGCCCTGGGCGACTGCACGGATAGTGGCGGTGCACAGGGCAACCATATCTCTGCCATGCCCTTCTGCAACGACCCGGTTGGCGATGCGCAGGGCACTCTGATGGCCGCTTTGGCCGTAGCTCATGATGATGCCGGCGATGATCAGTGCGCCGATGAACGCCAGCAGCCCCACGCTGGCCCCCGCCAGTTTGCCCAGCAGGCCCAGCGCAGCCCCCTTCAGATGCGGAGCCGCCTGTTGCAGTGCGCTGGTGACGTCGGACGCGATTTGCGCCCAGAAGGCGTACAGTGGCTTGCCGATCAACGGCCAGTCCGCCACGTTGGGCGGTGGGGCGGGGATGTGCACGCCATCGGCCTTGATCACGGCGATGACGCTCTCCACCGACTCGGTCAGCGAGGCGCCGAGCAGGTAGGTGGGTACCAGCAGGATGGCGACGGCGATGATCACCAGCAGGGTGGCGGAGCGTCCCTCACCGCCGCCGATGCGGCGTTTGAGCATACCGTGCAGCGGATAAAGGGTGACGGCGAGAATCAGGGACCAGGCCATCAGGCTGAGAAAAGGGCGGAAAATTTCATAGCAGGCGACCACCAGGGTGGCAATCAGACCGGCACGGATCAGTGTGTCGAGCAGGGTGCGGGGGAGGCGCGGATCTATCGGGCGGAGAGTGGCCATAAGGCAATCCTTTCCAGAGTCTGCTGGGGGCAGCCCGCCTCGCTGGACGGGCCATGCCAGTCAGCGTAGTTGGCTCCGCCCAACCCTGCTATGGCCCTCTGCCATGCCTGTTTCCCGGGGATCCGGCCTCGGCTTGCGTGGCACCTCTTCGACGATGATGTGAATTCTTCCTCCGTGACGAACTCTACCTTTGAGAGTTCGTCACGGAGATTGCCAGCATGACTGCGTTGTTCCTCTTTGCCGGACGGCATCTCGCGATGCCGGGCGGCGGTATTCCCCATCAACCCGACCCCGACACGCCTGAGGTGCCTGAGGAGCCGGGCGAGCCAACCATTCCCGATCACCCGCCGCCTAGTCCCGTCGCTTGAACTAGGAGTGTCGGGGTTATGGCACCAGCGGCAATTCGCGCTTGTGGCGGGTGTTGTCGTAGGTGCGCACGATGGTGGCATAGGCTGCCTCGCTGACCGGCTCGCCGTGCAGGAAGGCGTCGATCTCGGCGTAAGTGACGCCGTGGGCCTCCTCGTCCGGCTTGCCCGGGCGCAATTCTTCCAGGTCGGCGGTGGGCGTTTTCATCACCAGGTGCTGCGGTGCGCCGAGATGTTTGGCAATGGCGCGCACCTGGCTTTTGACCAGGCCGGACAGCGGCGCCAGGTCACAGGCACCATCGCCGAACTTGGTGAAGAAGCCCATGACCGCCTCGGCGGCGTGGTCGGTGCCGATCACCAGGCCGTTGTTGGCGTTGGCGATGGCGAACTGGGCGACCATGCGGATGCGCGCCTTGATATTGCCGACCACGAAATCGCGACGGGCATCGCTCAGTTTCTGCAGGTGGGTGACCTGCTCGCCGAGGCCCAGCACGCTGTCGGCGATATTGACCGTGTCTTCCTCGTCGGCGCGGATGAATTTCAGCGAATCCTGCGCGTCGTGCTCGTCGTGCTGGGCGTTGTGCGGCAGGCGCACGGCGATAAAGCGATACGCCGAGTCTCCCGTTTCGGCGCGCAACTCCTCGACCGACAACTGGGCCAGGCGGCCGGCGGTCAGCGAGTCGACACCGCCGCTGATGCCCAGCACAAGCACCTTCAGCCCCGAGTTGCGTAGGCACTGCTTGATAAAGGTCTTGCGCCGTTCGATCTCGGCGAGCAGGGCCGCCTCATCGGCGAAGGGGGGCACGACCTCCAGGGCGGCGGCGATTTCGGCTTGGCGGTTGCTCATCTCGGGCTCCTTGGCGCGGCTAGCCGCTGCAAAGCGGCAAACGGAAAGCGCTAAAGCTTACGATCATCCGTCGGAAAAGTGCAGGCTGGACAGCGTCGCAGACGCAGGTAGGCGCCTTGATGGGCGAGGCTGCGGGTTCGGCGGGCAAAAGAAAAGGCGCCAGTGGCGCCTTGAAACGATGATCTATGGAGTAAGTCGACTATTCAGAGCGTGGCGTGCCGCGCCTGGTTCGGCGCGACCCGACGAACGGTCGTCATCTGGCCGGCATCAGCAGCAGACGCTGATTGCCATAGACCTTGTCCAGGTTCTCCGGCTGGAACGGGAAGCTCATATAGCCGCCTTTCAGCCAGGCCTCGATGCCGTCGGCATAATGCGCGCTGGCCGGATTGCCCGACTGGCCGGAGCTGTTGAGGCCGAGCAGCGGCTCGGCGGCGGCGAAATCCACCACGATGCGCATGGCCGGGATCAGCCAGGTGTCGAAGTCCTGCCCCCAGCTATAGGCGGAGACGTTGAGGGTGCTGTGGTCGCCGCCGGCCGGGTAGGGACCGCGGTCGAGATAACCCTTGAGTGCATTGATGCCGGCGCGCTGGCTGGCTCCCATGTGCGGCGCCAGGCGGGTGGCGTCGCTGATCCATTCGTAGCGGTGCAGCTTGCCCCATTGCCAGGCGTTGCGCTCGCGGCCCAGGCGAGCCTCCAGCAGGTCGATGCTGGCGGCCAGGCTGCGGGCGAGGATGGCCGGTTTGTCCTCGGCTTGCGGCGTGCGTGTGTCGTTCCAGAACGGGCTGTCCGCGCGGCCGAGCAGGTGGTCGGCTTGCGCGGAGTAGGAGGCGTTGGCGGTCTGCACCAGTGTCTGCCAGGCCGGGTTGCTCTCCGGGCCCAGTTCGTCGAGGAAGATCTGCCGCGCGCTCTCATGCAGGAAGGCGCCATAGATCGCCGCATCGGCGGAGCTGGCGGCCAGCCTGCCGTCGAACGCCAGCAGGCGTTTCAGCGCCTCCTCGGCGCGTTCGCGCTGGCCGCTCGGCAGAGCGGCGATGGCCGCGCGCAGCGGTTCCTGCATCCCTGGGTCGGCGAACATCGCCTGCAGCTTGGCGACGAAGGGCGAGTGCTGGTCGTACTGCATGGCGATCATGCTGCGCCCATCGTGGCGGCCGCTGCCGGCCAGGTCGGCGATGCGCTCGGCGCGTTCGGGGTAGAACCAGGAGCTGGACAGCTGCATGCCATAGCCAGGCTGCACGCTGCGCTGGTTGGCGGTGCCCAGCCAGCCCTGTGGCGGGTCCTGGTCGTAGGGATGGAGCATCGGTTCGGCGTAGCCGTCCCAGTCGTAGCGCCCGTCCCAGGCGGGCGAGGGCAGCAGGCCACGGCCTTCGCGGCGATTGGGATAGCGGCCGGTGACCTGCCAGCCGATGTGCTGGGCGTCGGCGAAGAGGATATTCAGCGGCATGGCGCGAATCTCGCGGGCGGCCTCGAAGGCCTGATCCACCGACTGCGCGCGGGACAGGTCGAAGAAGGCGTCGAGGCTGGCGTCGCGCTCGAACTGGGTGGTCTTGAGCGCCAGGCCGTGGCCGCTCTCCAGGCGCATCGGCTGCAGCGCGTGCTTTCGCTCGCCGAGCACCGAGTTGAGCAGCGGGCCGTTGCGGGTCTCGTAGAGGGTTTCGCGGATCGGCCGCTGACCCTTGATGAAGAAGGTCTCCTGGCGTTCGCGTGCCGGCAGCCACTGGCCGTCAGCCAGGTACAGCAGGCGGCCGCCTTCGCGCTTGACGCGTTCGAGGAACAGGTCCTGGTTGTCGCCCATGACCATGGTCATGCCCCAGGCCAGCTTGCCATTGTATCCGGCGACCACCGCCGGCACGCCGGCCAGCGAGATGCCGGCGGCCTGGTACTTGGGCGAGCGGATCTGCACGAAATTCCACAGCGAGGGCATCGCCAGCGGCAGGTGGGTATCGTTGGCCAGCAGGCTCTTGCCGCCGCGCGTACGCTCGGGGGCGATGGCCCAGTTGTTCGAGGCGGCGACGCCGAGCATATGCTGCTCGGCGATCTGCGCGGCCGTGCGGGAGATCGCCTGCAGGCCCGGCAGCTGGCCCTTGAGGTCGAGGCCGGCGAGCTTCTGCGCCTCGTCGAACGGCAGCGGCTCGTCGGGGTAGATCGGCAACAGCCAGGGCAGCTTGTCGGCGCCGACCTGCTGGGCCATGGCCAGCGCCGCGATCTCTTCCTGCAGATTGACCGCCAGGCCGAAGTTGAGCAGGCACAGCAGCAGCACCGAATCTTCTGGTTTCCAGTAGGCCGGCCGGTAGCCGGACTCCACCAGATCCATCGGCAGGCGCTCGCGGTAGCGGAACATATAAGCGTTGACGCCGCGCGCGTAGACCTCGAAGAAGCGTTTCAGGCGCGGCGAGGCGCCGGCATAGAGCGCCTCGGCGCTGCGCTTGAGGTTCACCGCGCGCATGAACCTGTCCATCTCCAGCACGCCGGGGCCGGCCATTTCCGCCAGGCGCCCTTCGGCCAGCAGACGCATGCCGACCATCTGGCCGAGGCGGTCGCCGGCATGCACGTAGCCCAGGGCGAACAGCGCATCGTGGAAGGTGCCCGACTCGATCAGCGGCATGCCGAGGGCGTTGCGGCGGATCGAGGCGCTTTCCGCCAGGCCCTGGATGCGTTCCACGCCGCGTGTCGGCGGCACGCTGTCGGCGTAGCGACTGTTGAGCAGGGACTGGCAGCCGGCGAGGCCGGTCAGCGAAGCGGCAAGGGTCAGGCAGGCCAGCATGCGCATGGCGAAATTCCTTGGCGGGCGATAGGTCGGGCGTGGCGGCTGCGCGCAACGGGCCGATCGTTGCCGATCGGCCATGAAGTCGCCACGGTAATGAGCGGCGCAGAGCCTGGCAAGAGGCGCTCAGGCGTTTCGCCGAGCGCTCTTCAGCCCCTCGTCGAGCAGCCAGCGCGCGGCCGTGCGGGCGGCGGCCTTGTGCTGCAGCTCCAGTTCGTTGAAGCGCTTCTCGAAGCGCCGCCGCTCGTTCTTGTCCAGCGCCTTCCAGGCGCCGTGGGTGGGCACCTCGGCGGTGGCCTCGAACAGCAGGTGGAACACCTGGCAGCGGCTGTCGCGGCTCAGTTCGCTGTCGTAGTTGTCCAGCAGTACCTTGATGCGGATGGCGCCTTCGATCAGCGGCAGCTGCTCGTCGAGCAGGCTGCCGGCGAGAATCGTCAGGTCGCCGCCGAGGCGCTGCTGGCGCTCCTGCTGGGCGGCGGCCTGGCTGCGTTGCTGCGCCCAGACGCGGCGCCAGAGATGCAAGGCATAGGCGGCCAGAGCCGCGATCAGCAGCCCGGCGAGCAGCAGGGCGAGGGTCGATGCACTCATCGGGGCTTCAGGCGCCGTGGCACTTCTTGAATTTCTTCTGGCTGCCGCAGGGGCAGGGGTCGTTGCGGCCGACGTTCTTCAGGGCGTTGCGCACCGGCTCCTGATGGTCGTGGTTGCAATGCGGGCCATGCACGTGGCCATGATCGTGATGGTGGTCGTGATCGTGGTTGCAGTCGGGGCCGTGGACGTGGGGTTGGTTGCTCATGGCGGTTACTCCGGGATGAAATCGCCGGGAATTATCTCGCCATTGCGCGATACATGCACGCTGCGGCCGAACAGCATGCCGGTTTTCACCTCGCCCTGCAGGCGGTAGCGGATCGGCTGGTCGGGTTTCTCCAGCGCCTTGACGATCTGCCGGACGTGGCGCCAGAGGTTGGTGCGCACCGGGACGTCGAAGTGATGGCGGCCATGCGCGGGTACGCTGAACCACTCGTTGGAATGGCCCTCGGCGAGCATCATCTCGTTGAGATGGACGCTGTAGTCGAGACCGCGAACCGGCAGGCTGACGTTGTTGGGATTGTCGATTCGGAAGTACAGGCGAAACTCCTGCTCGAGCAGCCTCGCCTTGATCACATCAACTTTGACGAGTTGGACGTCCGGGTCCTTGAAGCCACCCGTCATCCAGGTGGAGCATCCTGCGAGGCCCGAGAGCAGGCCGAAAAACATCAATAGGCTGATAATTCTTATCGTTTGCGCCTGAGAAAGCATTTCATACCCCCAATAACGTCCCCAGTGTAACAAGCAACCGCTCGGCTGCAACCTAGGGGCCGCATCATTATTTTCACTCGGCCGCCGCCGCAGGTTCGTTGCGATGCGCCTGCAGGCTCGGGATGCGACGCCAGCGGTGTCGGCGGCAAAAAACCTGCGCCATACTGAGGGCCGAATAGGACAGGAGTGTGACCATGAGTCGCTACGAGATCGCCTTCTCCGGGCAGTTGGTGCCGGGCGCCCAGCCGGAGCAGGTCAAGGCCAACCTGGCCAGGCTGTTCCAGGCCGACACGCAGCGCATCGCCCAGTTGTTTTCCGGACGCCGCATCGTGATCAAGAGCAATCTCGATGCGGCCGCTGCGCAGAAGTACCGCGTCACCCTGGAGCGTGCCGGGGCGCGGGTGGAGGTGGTCGATATGGGCTTGCCGGTGGAAGAGGTGGAGTTGGCGCCCCCTCTGGTTGGCGAGCCGGTGCCCCTGGCCGCCGCCATGCCTCGCGGGCGCCTGCAGGTGGCGCCGCGCGATGAGTACATGGCGGCCTTCAGCGACGTGGATGCGCCGGACTTCGGCATCGCCCCGGTCGGCGCCGATCTGCAGGATGCCAAGCCGGCTGCCGCAGCGCCGAGGGTCGACCTGTCGCAGTTCAGCCTGGCACCGGTCGGCAGTGACATGGGCCAGGCCCGGGGCGAACCGGCCGCGCCAGCGCCGGATACCTCGCACCTGAAATTGCAGGAATGATGCCGGGTCCGCGGCTGCGGACCCGGTCGTTGCAGATCGCCCTGCACTTGGCCGCGGCCTGCTCGGGCTGGAGCTTGCGCACCGAGACGAAGAACAGCTCGCAGGTCTGCAGCTTGTCGGTGATCGGCCATTTCTGCGTGCAGGCATCCAGCGTCCGCTGCGGATCGCCGGCGGGTCGCTGGCCTTGGCCTCGGCGTAGCCATCGCGTGCCAGGCTCTGATCGAGGTAGTGCTGCACCTTCTGCTCCAGCGTCCAGTCGCGGTAGCAGATGACGCTGCAGTTGCTGGGGTAGGCGAATAGCCGGCTGACGCGTGTGCTGTCGCCCGGGTCGATGCGTTCCCTCGGGCCCGGAGGGCTGGTTGGCGCAGCCGAACAGCAGGCCGGCCAGGATGGTCGCCACGCCGCTTTGCTTGTGCATGCCGTTCTCCTAGTTGACTGCGCGCGCCCGGCCTTCTGCAGCGGGCGTGCATCACTCAAGCAGAAGAAGGCTGGCGTTCAACTCAGGTACGGGGCGCAGCACTTCTTGAATTTCTGTCCCGCGCCGCAGGGACAGGGATCGTTGCGTCCGGCCTTGAGCGGCACGGTCGGGTCGAGGAAGTACCATCGCCCCTCGACCTGGACGAAGGACGAGCGCTCGCGGTGGCTGTGCTCGCCCTGCTCGTCGTGCCAGCGGGCGACGAAGGCGACCTGCGCATGCTCGGGCTGGCCGCCGAACAGCTCGCTGCTTTCGACCTCCAGGCCGAGCCAGGTGCTCTGGGCGCTCCAGGCGGCCATGGCGGCGCGATCCAGCGCCTGCTGCTGGGCCGGCAGGGTGGTGGCGACCAGATAGTCGACCAGGCCCAGCACGTAGGCGCTGTAGCGCGAGCGCATCAGCAGTTCGGCGCTGGGGGCGTTGGCACCGGCATGGTAGTGACCACAGCATTGACCGAGAGGATTGCCGCTGCCGCAGGGGCAGCTGGGGGCGAGCTGGCTCATCGCGTCACCACCAGTATTTGCCGAAGTTTTGCGGGTTGGCCCAGAACTTGGCGTTCAGCCAGTCCGGGACCTGCTTGTAGTCGAGCAGATCGTAGGTGAACAGATGCAGGGTCTGCTGCTCGCGGTAGAACTGCTCGCTGGCCTGCATCGCCAGGGCGAAGAAGTCGGTTTCCCGCCAGCCCGCCGCCTGCAGGTCGACCAGCACTGCGACCCGGCTGGCGTTGAGGTTGCGGATGCCGCCGAGCAGCTGCAGGCCGTCGCGCTTGGGCAAATGTTCCAGGCAGTCGACCAGCAGGGCCAGGTCGAAGCGCTGCCCGGCAAGCTCGTCCGTCAGCGCGGCGGCCGGCGCCGTGGCGATCTGACACCGCGGCTGGGCGCTCTGGAATGCGCTCAGTGCAGGCAGCTCGCTGGCCCCTACCAGCAGCAGTTTTTCCGGGGCGTAACGAGCCAGCAGGGCGGCCAGGGCCTGCTGTGGCGTGCGGGTTGAGGGGCTGGCAATCATCGAACATCCTCGAACAGGGCGGCAAAGGCTAACGCGGCGCAGGCATACGAGCTAGAGCGAGAAGAAATTATGCGCCATCACTTCTATAGCTGGCGGATTGCATAACTCCTGTCTTTACTACTCTTGAGTCGGTTATGGGCCGATGAACATTGGAGACCTAAAGTATGAGCATCACAAGGAAAGCTGTACCCCTGATTCTGGCCAGTACCCTGTTGACCGGTTGCGCCGGCCTGCAGAAGTCCGACTGGCCCACCTGTGCGGCGGTGGGCGGTGTCGGCGGTGCGGCGTTGGGGGCAATCGAGAGTTCCACCTGGGCCGGCGGCGGCGCGCTGGTCGGCGCCGGCATGGCGGCGGCCTACTGCTGGGTGCATGGCGCCGAGGAGCAGGTGGCCGTGGTCGAGGAACCTGTGGTCGAAGAAGTCGTGGTGGCCGAGCCGGCCGAGGCGGTGCGGGTCGAGCTTGACGTCAAGTTCGATTTCGACAAGGCCGTGGTCAAGCCCGAAAGCTATGAGGATATCCAGGCCCTGGCCGACTTCATGAAGCAGTATCCGCAAACCTCCACCGTGGTCGAGGGGCACACCGACTCCGTGGGCACCGATGCCTACAACCAGGGGCTGTCCGAACGTCGCGCCGGAGCGGTGCGCGATGTGCTGGTCAACCAGTATGGTGTCGAGTCCGGTCGGGTGCAGGCGGTGGGGTATGGCGAAAGCCGTCCGGTGGCCGACAATGCCAGCAGTGACGGGCGTGCCATCAACCGTCGCGTCGAAGCCGAGGTCGAGGCCCAGCCCTGACCTCAGGCAAAGCGCCAGCCGGGATCTCTCGGTTGGCGTGTGGTTCGCTTGAGCGGATCGCTTCTTGTATAGACGCAGGGCGGGGTCTTTACTCCTGTGTACCGGCATAATGCCGGTACCACAGGAGATTCCTCCATGAGAACGAAACTCTCAACGGTTCTACCCCTTCTCTTGGTCAGCAGTGTTCTTTCCGGTTGCGCGACGACTTCCAGTACGGGAGATGCGCCGCTCAACCAGGGGAACTGGCCCCTGTGCAGTGCGATTGGAGCTTTGGCCGGTGGCGGCCTGGGCGCGATCGAGAGTTCCACCTGGGCCGCAGGCGGTGCCGTTGTCGGCGCGTTGCTCGGCACCATCATCTGCTACGCGCAGGACGGCGACGAGGACGGCGACGGTGTTTTCGATCGCCGCGACCGCTGTCCCGACACCCCCGCCAACACGGCGGTCAGCCACAATGGATGTCCGCTGCCGCAGTACCCCGCGAGTGTCGCCGAGGAGCCGATGGCTCCGGCCGCGCAGGATGAGATCATCGTCCTCAATGACCTGGGCAACGTGCTGTTCGCCTTCGACTCGGCGCAGCTGACCAGCGAGGCCCATACGTTGCTCGCCGAGGTCGCTACCCGCCTGACCGGTGCCAGCCTGGTCAGCGTGAAGGTCATCGGTCACACCGACAGCGTCGGTTCGGATGCTTACAACCAAGGGCTGTCCGAGCGTCGCGCGCGCAGCGTGGCGGATTACCTCGTCGCGCAAGGCGTGCCGGGCGAAAAGGTCGGCATCGAAGGTCGCGGCGAGAGCCAGCCGGTGGCGGACAACGGTAGCGATGCCGGACGTGCGCAGAATCGACGCGTGGAACTGCACGTGGCGCGTTGAACCCGTTCTGCAATCGACGGGGGCCGTCAGGCCTCCGTACTTTTTCTCCTGCCTGTCTTGCGCTCCTGCGCCGGTCACGTTCGAACCGCGACGGTTGCCGGGCATTTTCTGCCGGGGGACTGGCCGGGACCTCGGCCAGCGGTTAAGGTGCGGCACCATCGGAAAGACCACGGGCGAGGGCGGGGATGCAAGCACTGACGATGCTGGGCAAGGCGTTGGCCGGATTGTTCTGGTTGGCAGTTGGCGCGGCTCTGGGCAACTGGCTGGGAAGTCCATTCGCGCAGCTGCTCTATCTGCTGGCCGCATCGCTGCTGCTGATTCACGGTATGGAGCTCTGGCTGTTCGGCGATCGGCTCAAGGGGCGGGCCAATCCCTGGCTCGATCGTTTGCAGGTCCTGCTGTTCGGCGTCTTCCACCTGCTCAGCCAGAGGGTGGAGGAGCCCCTCGAGGAGCCCTCCGTGCCTGCGGGCGAGGAGGTGGCGCATGCGTAACCTGTCGCTGCTGTTGTGTCTCGCCACATCCTCGGCGCTGGCCGACGGTCGCCTGCAGGTGGCGCCCCACACGCTGCTGCGCTTGCCAGCCAGCGCCGGGGTGCTGCAGTTGGAGCGCCTCGAGGTGGCCGAGCAGGGGACCCTGCTGGTGCCCGCCAGCATCACCGAACTGCATATCGACGAGTTGCATCTGGGCCGCGCGGCGCGCATCGGCGTCGCGCCGAGCCAATGGCCGTTGCGTCTGAAGGTACGCCAGGCCCACGTTGCCGAGGGCGCCTGGATCAGCGCTCAGGGCGCGCCGGGCAGTGCGCTCAGGCCGGCGACCGTGGGGCGTGCGCTGAGCCTGCGGCTGGAGCGGGCCGAGATCCACTCGTTGACGGTGGATGCGCGTGGCGGTCGTGGCGCGCCGGGCCAATCGGGGCTCGATGGCGCCGATGGTCTGGCCGGGGGTTGCACCTGGGGCCGCGCCAGCCGCGGGCATGATGGCCGGAATGGCGGCGACGGCAAGGCCGGTGCCATGGGTGGCCGGGTTCGCCTTGAGGTACCGCAGGGGCTGGCGCTGGACGGCGTTCAGGTGCTGGTCGCCGGTGGCGCCGGCGGGGTCCCCGGTGCGGCCGGCGCGGGCGGGCGCGGCGGCGCGGCCAAGGGTTGCCTGCTCTACCGCGTCGAGGGCGCCGCCGATGGCAAGCCGGGGCAGCCCGGAGAAGCGGGCGATCCTGGGGCTGACGGCGAACTGGATGTGCTGCGTTTCTAGCCTTCGCCAGGAGGCAGCGCCCAGGTGCGCCGGTGCGCCGGTGCACCTGGGCGCTTCAGAAGCTTGGGCGCAGCGCCGCGATGCTCACCAGCAGCAGGCCGAGCAGCAGGTTGCCGCCCACCACCTTGCGAATCTTGCCCAGGACCGCGCCGCCGGCCGGCCAGTCCTCGGCCTGCACCGCACGGCGCAGCTCCGGCAACTGCAGCATCTGCACGCGCAGGAACAGCGCCAGCATGGCCACGTACAGGCCCATCATGATGTGCACGTGGCGCGGTGCGTTGTCGAAGCCGCCATAGCCCAGGTGCAGCATGCCGATGCCGCTGAGCGGCAACAGCAGCACCGCGGCCCAGACCCAGACGAAGAAGCGCTTGAACACCTCCAGCCACAACCGCAGCCGCGCCGGCGCCTCCAGTACCCCGGCCGCCGCCGGGCGCAGGATCATCCAGGCGAAGAACATACCGCCGACCCAGATCAGGGCGGCCAGCAGATGCAGGGTGTAGAGCGGGGCGTAGGGCGTCATGCGCGGTCTCCGGTCGTTTCGGCGGGGGCGATCGGCAAGTGAGTCAGCGCCGGATCGATTGGCGCGCTATGATAGCGGCCGATTCGCCAATACTGAAAATTTATCCAGCCTTTTCCGTCTCCAGATCCCCATGCTCAGCATCGAACTCAAGTCCCAGATCCAGGGCGCCTATTCCCGCTTTCTCGAGGCCAAGTCGCTCAAGCCGCGCTATGGCCAGCGCCTGATGATCGCCGAGATCGCCAAGGTGCTCGGCGCGATCAAGACCGACGACGAGGGCAAGCGCCTGGGCGAGCCCGCCGTGGTCGCGGTGGAGGCGGGCACCGGTACCGGCAAGACGGTGGCCTACAGCCTGGCCACCATTCCCACCGCCAAGGCCGCCGGCAAGCGCTTGGTGATCGCCACCGCCACGGTCGCCCTGCAGGAGCAGATCGTGCACAAGGACCTGCCGGATCTGTTGCGCAACAGCGGCTTGAATTTCAGCTTTGCCCTGGCCAAGGGCCGCGGCCGCTATTTGTGCCTGTCCAAGCTCGACCACCTGCTGCAGGACGGCGCCGCGCAGAGCGCCACCGCCCAGCTGTTCGAGGAGGAGGGCTTTCGTATCGATGTCGACGAGCAGGGCCAGAAGCTGTTCACCGCGATGATCGAGAAGCTCGCCGGCAACAAGTGGGACGGCGACCGCGACAGCTGGCCCGAGGAGCTGGAGGACAGCCGCTGGTCGCAACTGACCACCGATCACAGCCAGTGCACCAACCGCCATTGCCCGAACTTCCAGCAGTGCGCCTTCTACAAGGCGCGCGAGGGCATGGGCAAGGTCGATGTGATCGTCACCAACCACGACATGGTCCTGGCCGACCTGGCCCTCGGAGGCGGCGCCGTGCTACCCGACCCGCGCGAGACCATCTACGTGTTCGACGAGGGCCACCACCTGCCGGACAAGGCCATCGGCCACTTCGCCCACTTCACCCGTCTGCGCAGCACGGCCGACTGGCTGACCCAGATCGACAAGAACCTGACCAAGCTGCTGGCGCAGAACCCGCTGCCGGGCGATCTCGGCCGCCTGATCGAGCAGGTGCCGGAGCTGGCCCGCGAGCTCAAGACCCAGCAGCAGTTCATGTTCGCCGCCTGCGAGCAGCTCGCCGACTTCAAGGCCGGCGAGGACATGGAGGGCCGCGAGCGCCCGCGCCATCGCTTCGTCGGCGGCGTGGTGCCGGAGCATCTGACCGAGCTGGGGCTGGAGCTGAAGAAGGGTTTCTCCAAGCTCAACGACCTGTTCACCGGCGTCACCGAGCTGCTCAAGGAAGCCATGGACGGCGAGGGCGCGGTGGGTATCGCCAGCCACCAGGCCGAGGAATGGTATCCGCTGTTCGGCAGTCTGATGGCGCGGGCCAAGGGCAACTGGGAGCTGTGGCTGGCCTTCACCGCCGAAGACCCCGAGGACAGTCCGCCGATGGCGCGCTGGTTGACCCTGGCCGAGAGCGGTGCGCTGTTCGACATCGAGGTCAACGCCAGCCCGATCCTCGCCGCCGAGACGCTGCGGCGCAACCTGTGGAACGTCGCCCATGGCGCCCTGGTGACTTCGGCCACGCTGACCGCGCTGGGCACCTTCGAGCGCTACCGCATGCGTGCCGGCCTGCCCAAGGTGGCGGTCAGCGCCATTGTGCCGAGCCCCTTCCATCATGCCGATGCCGGCTTGCTACGCGTGCCCGACCTCAAGGCCGACCCGCGTGAGGCTGCCGCGCATACGGCGGCGATCATCCGCGAGCTGCCGGCCCTGGTGGCAGGCAGTCGCGGCACCCTGGTGCTGTTCTCCTCGCGCAAGCAGATGCAGGAGGTGTTCGACGGCCTGGATCGCGACTGGCGCAAGCGGGTGTTCATCCAGGGCAACCTGTCCAAGCAAGAGACCCTGAACAAGCACAAGGCGCGCGTCGATTCCGGCGAGGAGAGCGTGCTGTTCGGCCTGGCCAGCTTCGCCGAGGGCGTCGACCTGCCCGGCGCCTACTGCGAGCACGTGGTGATCGCCAAGATTCCCTTCGCCGTGCCGGACGATCCGGTGGAGGCGGCGCTGGCCGAATGGATCGAGGCGCGCGGCGGCAATCCCTTCATGGAAATCGCCGTGCCGGACGCCTCCCTGCGCCTGGTGCAGGCCTGCGGCCGCCTGCTGCGCACCGAGGCCGACCGCGGCACCATCACCCTGCTGGACCGGCGGGTGGTCACCCAGCGTTATGGCAAGGCAATCCTGAATGCCCTGCCGCCGTTTCGCCGACAGGTCGACTGAGCTGCGGCCGCTGGTCAGCGGCGCCGAACCCGCAAGCGAAACGCCACTCCAATGAACGTCGGTGGCTTGCACGCCGACGCAATGGTGGTTACCCGAGATCGGGAGGGCAACATGGCTACGAGAATGACTAAGTTGCTGGCGGCTGGCGCCTGCGCGCTAATGATGGCGGCGCTGACGGCGCCGCCGGGCAGTGTCCTGCTGGACTCCGCCGAGGCCAGGGAAGGAGGCGGTGGCGGAGGTGGCAACGGCGGTGGCGGCCGCGGTGGTGCCGGTGGCGGTCGAGGCGATGGTGGCGCGGGCGTTGGCGGCGGCGTGGGGCGCAGCGGCCAGGCCGAAGCCGGCGGTCATGGCAAGGGCCTGGCCAGCCGCGGCGACAACCGCGGCAGCAGTACCTCCGCGGTGGCCCGCTCCGACGAGACTTCGGGGCTGGCCAAGGCCATGAGCGTGGTGTCGAGCACCGCCGCCTCGGTAGCGGCCAGCCTGAACCTGCAGAGCGTCTTCGACCGGCAGGCAGCGCGCGACGAGGTGGACGAGGCGCCGGTCGAGTAAGCCTGGGCCCATGACCGCTCGGCCGGTGGCGGTACCGCCGCCGGCTCCAGGTGCTGCATCCTCGGGCGAGGCGTGGCAACATTCGCGCTTTTCGCCGGCAAGGATCCTCCCTGTGCAGATTCAAGGCTACTTCGACCTCAGGTTCGAACCTCTCAAGGACGCCTTCGCCTCGCTGTTCGACGACCCGCAGGAACGCGGCGCCGCGCTCTGCGTGCAGATCAGCGGCGAGACCGTGGTGGATATCTGGGCCGGGGTGATGGACAAGGACGGCCAGCAGGCCTGGCACGGTGACACCATCCTCAACCTGTTCTCCTGCACCAAGCCGTTCGCCGCTGTCGTCGCCCTGCAGCTGGTGGGCGAGGGCAAGCTCGACCTGGATGCGCCAGTGGCGCGCTACTGGCCCGAGTTCGCCGCCGCCGGCAAGGAGCGCATCAGCCTGCGTCATCTGCTCTGCCACCGGGCCGGCCTGCCGGCGCTGCACCAGATGCTGCCGGCCGAGGCCCTGTACGACTGGCAGACGATGACAGCCGCGCTGGCCGCCGAAGCGCCCTGGTGGGCGTTGGGCGAGGGCCACGGCTATGCGCCCATCACCTACGGCTGGCTGATCGGTGAGCTGATCCGCCGCGTCGAAGGGCGCGGCCCCGGCGAGAGCATCGCCGCGCGCATCGCCAAGCCGCTAGGCCTGGACTTGCATGTCGGCCTGGCCGACGACGAGTTCCACCGGGTGGCGCATATCGCCCGCGGCAAGGGCAACCTCGGCGACGCCGCGGCGCAGCGCCTGCTTCGGGTGATGATGAGCGAGCCGGGTGCGCTGAGCACGCGCGCCTTCACCAACCCGCCGTCGATCATGACCAGCACCAACAAGCCCGAATGGCGGCGCATGCAGCAGCCGGCGGCCAACGGCCACGGCAACGCACGCAGCCTGGCCGGTTTCTATGCCGGCCTGCTCGACGGCAGTCTGCTGGATGGCGAGCTACTCGGCGAAATGACCCGTGAGCACTGCGTGGGCGAGGACCGCACGCTGCTCACCAGCACCCGCTTCGGCCTCGGCTGCATGCTCGACCAGGCGCAGCTGGGCAACGCCACCTACGGCATGGGCCCGCGCGCCTTCGGTCATCCCGGCGCGGGTGGCTCCAGCGGCTTCGCCGATCCCGAGCGCGACGTGGCGTTTGGCTTCGTCACCAACAATCTTGGACCGTTCGTCTTAATGGACCCGCGTGCGCAAAAACTTGCGCGCGAGTTGGCGCAATGCCTGTGACAGGCGGTCTAAACTGCCCTACAGAGACTTATCAACAATGAAAAAATCCGTTTTGACTGTTAGAGCCGGGGGGCTTCATGCGCGCCAATAAGATCTTCGCCTTCACTTGCTGCCTGTTGATCGCCGGCTGCGCCGGATCGGAAAAGAAGGAGGTCGCCAAGGCGGCTGCCGTCATGCCGCCGCCCCAGGTCACCCGGGCCTGGCTCGACGAGTACGAGCCGCGTGTGCGTGAGGCGGTCAAGGGCAGCGACTTCGAATTCGAGCGCCGCGAGAACCTGCTGGTGGTGACCGCTCCGGTGCAGAAGGCGTTCAACCCGGACCGCCCGCACATGCTGTTGCCGGCGAGCCTCGGGCCGATCAGCCGCGTGGCCAAGCTGCTGGAGGCTGACGAGGACGTCGCCGTGGTGGTGCTCGGGCACGCCGACAGCAGCGGCGACGCCGCACGGAATCGCGATCTCAGCCAGCAGCGTGCACGCGCCGTGACCTCGATCTTCCGTCTCAGCGGCCTCAAGCAGAACCGCCTTCAGCTCATGGGGCTGGGCTCGGACATGCCGCGCGCGGCCAACGACAGTGCCGCCGGTCGCGCCCTCAATCGCCGCGTGGAGATCCTGCTGACCTCGCGTGACACCATGCTCGGCCTGATCGCCAAGTACAGCAAACCGGCCGGGCTCGCCCCGAATGCCGGACCCAAGGTAGCTGCCGCAGATCAAGGAAAGCTGGGTAAGACCGAGTAAGCTTGGCGGCATTTCCCGGTACTGAGGAACTGCCATGATCCAGACGCTTGCCGATATGCGGCGCGATTACACACGCGACGGCCTGAGCGAAGCCCAGGCCCCGCTGGAGCCTTTCGCCCTGTTCCGCCAGTGGTTCGACGATGCGGTGAAGACCGAGCAGTTGCCGGTCGAACCCAACGCCATGACCCTGGCCACGGTGGACGAGGAGGGCAGGCCACATTGCCGGGTGCTGCTGCTCAAGGGCCTCGATGAACGGGGCTTCACCTTCTTCAGCAACTACGACAGCGCCAAGGGGCGCCAGCTCGCGGCCCGTCCATTCGCCGCGATGACCTTCTTCTGGCCCGCCCTGGAACGCCAGGTGCGCATCGAAGGACGGGTGGAGCGGGTCTCCCAGGCCGAGTCGGACGCCTACTACCAAGTCCGCCCGTTGGGCAGCCGTATCGGCGCCTGGGCCTCGCCGCAGAGCCGGGTGATCCGTGATCGCGCCGAGCTCGAGGGGCTGCTGGCCGAGACCGAGCGGCGTTTTCTCAACCAGGCACCGCATTGCCCGCCGCACTGGGGCGGTTATCGCCTGCTGCCCGAGCGCATCGAGTTCTGGCAGGGCCGGCCGAGCCGCCTGCACGACCGCCTCGATTACCGCTTGGTGGGCGAGGCCTGGTTGCGCGAACGCCTGGCGCCCTGATCCTCGATAGCGCTGGCCATGTGCGCAGGATCGCCGGCATGGGCGAGCCTACTCGCACCCGGTCGGCGGATCGTCGCCGGCATGATCGACGCCTGCGCCGCTTTGCTGCGTTCGCCCCTGCCGAGGTCGCCCGTATGAAGATCGTCATCGCGCCCGATTCGTTCAAGGAGAGCCTCTGCGCCCCCGAGGTGGCCGCCGCCATCGCCCGTGGCTGGCAGCACGTGTTCCCCGACGCCGAATGTCTGCTGCGGCCGATGGCCGACGGCGGCGAGGGCACGGTGGACGCGCTGCTAGCCGCGGTCGGCGGTCAGCGCCGCGAGTGCCGGGTACGCGGGCCCATGGGCGATCCGGTGGCGGCGCACTGGGGGTGGCTGGGGCAGGGCACCGCGGTAATCGAGATGGCCGCAGCCAGCGGCCTGCACTGGGTGCCGCGCGCGCGACGCGATGCCCGCCTGGCCAGCAGCTTCGGTACCGGCGAGCTGATCAAGCAGGCGCTGGACGCCGGTGCCGGGCGGATCATCCTCGGCCTCGGCGGCAGTGCCAGCAACGATGGCGGTGCGGGCTTGCTGCAGGCCCTGGGCGTGCGCTTTCTCGACGCCAGGGGGCGCGAGCTGGGCCCCGGCGGCGCGGCCCTGGCGGCGCTCGAACGGCTCGATTCGAGCGGCCTGGATGCGCGGCTGCGCGAGGTACGGATCGAGGTCGCCGCCGACGTCGACAATCCGCTGTGCGGTCCGCGTGGGGCCTCGGCGGTGTTCGGCCCGCAGAAGGGCGCCACGCCCGAGCAGGTCGCCGAGCTCGACGACGCCCTCGGCCGCTTCGCCGCGGTCGCCGCCGCGACCCTGGGCGAGGACCATGCGCAGTTTCCCGGCGTCGGCGCTGCCGGCGGCCTGGGTTTCGCCGCGCGCGCCTTCCTGGCGGCCAGCTTCCGCCCGGGTATCGAGCTGGTGGCCGAGTTGTCCGGGCTGGCCGCGGCGATGGCCGGCGCCGACCTGGTGATCACCGGCGAGGGGCGCATGGATGTGCAGACCCTGCACGGCAAGACGCCGGTCGGCGTGGCACGGGTGGCCAGGCACGCCGGAGTTCCGGTGATCGCCCTGGCCGGCAGTCTCGGTGAGGGCTACCAGGCCCTCCACGATGCCGGGATCGAGGCCGCGTTCAGCCTGGCGCCGGGGCCGATCTCGCTGGAGCAGGCGCTGGCAGGTGCCGCCGAGCAGCTTGAGGCGCGCGCCGTGGATATCGCCAGGCTGTGGCGTCTCGCCAGCCGGCTCGCGGCGCCGCGGTGGCAGGGCAGTCAGGACAACGCCGGCGCGGCGGGGCGCGAACCTAACTGAACCCTCTCTGTCCGAATCAACTATTGTAGAGGCATGGCCGTGACAGCCGCCCAGGCGCGGCGTCTAATGGATGACGAAACTTCTGGAGGAATTGCTATGCGTAAGCCCACTCTGCTCATTACCTCGCTGGCGGCGTTGCTGGCCCTCGGTGGCTGTGCATCGAGCCTGACCGGCGACAGCTACAGTCGCGACGAGGCCCGGGCCGTGCAGACCGTGCGCATGGGCACCATCGAGGCGCTGCGACCGGTGAAGATCGAAGGCACCAAGACGCCCATCGGCGCCGGTGCCGGCGCGGTGGTCGGCGGTATCGGCGGTAGTACGGTCGGCGGCGGGCGCGGCAGCGCGGTGATGGCGGTGATCGGTGCGGTGGCCGGCGGCCTGCTCGGCGCGGCGGCCGAGGAGGGCCTGACCCGCACCCAGGGCGTGGAGATCACCGTGCGCGAGGACGATGGCACCCTGCGCGCTTACGTGCAGGAAGTCGAGCCGAACCAGGTGTTCCGGGTCGGCGAACGGGTGCGCATCATGACCGTCAACGGCACCAGCCGCGTTACCCACTAAGGTGATGGGCAGGAGCCGGAGCAGCCTCGGGTTGCTCCGGCTTTTTTGTGCCCCGGCGGCTCGCCGGCTGGGGTAGGTCCCGCGCCGGAACATGGCAAGTCGCGGTCGTTCGCGGATGATCCCCGGCGTTCGCCTTTGACATCGGCCTGTGGCTGTTAGGCTCCCGAGTCGCAACCCTTGTGTGAGACTGTACGCGCAGCCGGTGCGTTTAGTAATAATTCAATACATGACGGTGCATTGATAGTTATGGATAATCGGCCGTTATTCTTGTGCCGACAACGACTTAGCTGCTCCGTCGTGGTGCACGGATGATCACCGTCAGGGAGTTGCGACTCCAGTTCTCGCCGCCGGGCCAGCCATGTCCGGCGGGCTTGCATTAAGGGGTTTTGCCGATGGCGCTTGCGCTGATTGTCGCCTTGCCATTTCTTGGGTTGTTTCTGCCGGTGCTGGCCGAACGGCTCGGACGTTCCGCCTGCGCCGTGGCTGCCGCACTGGCGCCGCTGATCGCTCTGGTGCTGCTGTTCAGCCAGCAGCCCGGGGTGTTCGCCGGCGAGGTGCTGCGGGTCAAGCTGGAGTGGCTGCCGCAACTGGGCCTGCACCTCAGCCTGCGTCTGGACGGTCTCGGCTTTCTGTTCGCCCTGCTGATCCTCGGCATCGGCCTGCTGGTGATCCTCTACGCCCGCTACTACCTGGGCAAGAGCGAGCCGATGGGGCGCTTCTTCGCCTTCCTGCTGCTGTTCATGGGGGCCATGCTCGGCGTGGTGCTGTCGGAAAACCTGCTGCTGATGCTGATGTTCTGGGAGCTGACCAGCCTGTCGTCGTTCCTGCTCATCGGCTTCTGGGGGGCGCGCTCCGATGCGCGCAAGGGCGCGCGCATGGCCCTGGCGATCACCGGCGGCGGCGGCCTGGCGCTGCTCGCCGGCATCCTGCTGATCGGCCATATCGCCGGCAGCTTCGAGCTGTCCCAGGTGCTCGCCGCCGGCTACGCGATCCGCGCCCATGAGCTGTACCCGCTGGCTCTGGTACTGGTGTTGCTCGGCGTGTTCACCAAGTCGGCGCAGTTCCCCTTCCATTTCTGGCTGCCGCACGCCATGGCGGCGCCGACACCGGTGTCGGCCTACCTGCACTCGGCGACCATGGTCAAGGCCGGGGTGTTTCTCCTGGCGCGCCTGTATCCGGCGCTGGCCGGATCCGAATGGTGGTTCTACATGGTCAGCCTGACCGGGCTGACGACCCTGCTGGTCGGCGCGGGCATGGCGCTGTTCCAGCATGACCTCAAGGGCCTGCTGGCCTACTCGACCATCAGCCACCTGGGCCTGATCACCCTGCTGTTCGGCCTCGACTCGCACCTGGCGGCGGTGGCGGCGGTGTTCCACATCATCAACCATGCGACCTTCAAGGCGTCGTTGTTCATGGCCGCCGGGATCATCGATCACGAGACCGGCAGCCGCGACATGCGGCGCATCAACGGTCTGTGGAAGTACATGCCGCATACCGCCGTGCTGGCCATGGTGGCGGCCTCGGCGATGGCAGGGGTGCCGCTGCTCAACGGCTTCCTGAGCAAGGAGATGTTCTTCACCGAAACGCTCAACCAGCACCTGCTGGGCAGCTTCAACTGGGTGATCCCGGCGGCGGCGACCCTGGCCGGGGTGTTCTCTGTGGCCTACTCGCTGCGTTTCATCCACGACGTGTTTTTCAACGGCGAGCCGATCAACCTGCCCAAGTATCCGCCGCACGAGCCGCCGCGCTACATGAAGGTGCCGGTGGAGATCCTGGTGTTCCTCTGCCTGCTGGTCGGCATGCTGCCGGCCTACACCGTGGCGCCGCTGCTGGCCACGGCGGCCTCGGCCACCCTTGGCGGCCGCGTGCCGGAGTACAGCCTGGCGATCTGGCACGGGGTCAACCTGCCGCTGATCATGAGCGTGGTCGCGTTGGGCGGCGGCATCCTGGTCTACGCCCTGCGCCAGCCGCTGTTCCGCTGGTACGCCGGGATGCCCAGCGTCGATGCCAAGCTGATCTTCGAGCGCGTGGTGGTCAGCCTGTTCGGCGCCGCCACGGCGTTCACCCAGTGGCTGGAGAACGCTTCGCTGCAGCGCTACCTGGCGTTTCTGCTCGGCGCCGGCGTGCTGGTGGTGGTGCTCGGCCTCGGCCCGTTGCCGCAGCTCAGCGGGCCGGTGGCGCTGAGCCCGGTGGATGGCATCACCTCGCTGGGGCTGGGCATCCTCACGCTGGCCGCGCTGGCCACGGTGATCTTCCACCGCCAGCGCCTGGTTTCGCTGCTGATGCTCAGCGTGGTCGGCCTGATGGTGGCGCTGGCCTTCGCCCGCTACTCGGCGCCGGACCTGGCGCTGACCCAGTTGTCGGTGGAGGTGGTGACCATCATCCTGCTGATGCTGGCGCTGTTCTTCCTGCCGGCGCAGACCCGCGTCGAGTCCAGCAGTCTGCGCGCCCTGCGCGATTTCGGCCTGGCCATCGGCAGCGGGGTGATGGTCGCCATGCTCGTCTTCGCCGTGCTCACCCGCCCTTACGACAGCATCGCCGGTTACTTCCTGGCCAATAGCGTTTCCGGTGGCGGCGGCAGCAACGTGGTCAACGTCATCCTGGTCGACTTCCGCGGCTTCGACACCCTCGGCGAGATCAGCGTGCTGGCCATCGCCGGCGTCGGCATCTATGCCATGCTCGACGGCCTGCGCCTGTTCCAGCCCAACGCCGATGCGCAGGGGCGCAGTTGGGCGCGGGACCGCCATCCGCTGATCCTCGCCACGCTGTCGCGGGTGTTGTTGCCGATGGCGCTGCTGATTTCCGTGTTCATCTTCCTGCGCGGTCACAATCTGCCCGGCGGCGGCTTCATCGCCGGCCTGGTCACCGCGGTGGCGCTGATCCTGCAATACGTCGCGAGCGGCGTGCAATGGACCCAGTCGCGCCTGCCGCTGAACTATCACCGCATGGCCGGCGCCGGGGTGTTGATCGCCGCCACTACCGGGCTCGGCAGCTGGCTGTTCGGCCGGCCGTTCCTGACCTCTGCCTTCGGTCATTTCCATATTCCCCTGGTGGGAGACATCGAACTGGCCACCGCCATGCTGTTCGATCTGGGCGTATACCTGACCGTGGTCGGGGCGACCCTGCTCATCCTCGCCAACCTGGGCAAGCTGACCCAGGAAAAGCCCGGACAGGAGGTACTCTGAAATGGAAGCACTGTTTGCCGTGACGCTCGGCATCCTCACCGCCAGCGGCGTCTACCTGCTGCTGCGCGCCCGCACCTTCCCGGTGGTGATGGGCCTGACCCTGATCTCCTACGCGGTCAACCTGTTCCTCTTCGCCATGGGCCGCCTGCAGGGCGGCGCCTCCACCGTGATCGGCCAGGGCAGCCGGTACGCCGATCCGCTGCCGCAGGCGCTGGTGCTCACCGCCATCGTCATCGGTTTCGCCATGACCGCCTTCGTCGTGGTGCTGGCGCTGCGCAGCGTCGGTGAACTGAGCACCGACCATGTCGATGGCCGGGAGAACCATCGATGAACCATGCGTTGATCCTGCCTGTCCTGCTGCCGCTGTTCGTCGGCAGCCTGCTGTTGTTCGCCGCGCGCCTGAACCTGCCGCTCAAGCGCGTGCTCTCGGTGGGCGCTACCGCCTTGTTGCTGCCGGTCAGCCTGTACCTGCTGCTGCAGGCCGGCCAGGGCGCCATCCAGATCTATGCTCTCGGCGATTGGCAGCCGCCGTTCGGCATCATCCTGATGCTCGACCGCCTCAGCGCACTGATGCTGCTGGTCACTGCGGTGCTGGCGCTGTTCGCGGTGCTCTACGCCATGCGCGGCGATGACGCCCGCGGACGAAACTTCCATGCGCTGTTCCAGTTCCAGCTGCTGGGCATCAACGGCGCGTTCCTCACCGGCGACCTGTTCAACCTGTTCGTCTTCTTCGAGATCCTGCTGATCGCCTCCTATGCGCTGTTGCTGCACGGCGGTGGCAAGGAGCGGGTACGCGCCGGTCTGCACTACGTGGTGCTCAACCTGGTCGGCTCGGCCTTCTTTCTTATCGCCGTCGGCGTGCTCTACGGCATCACCGGGACCCTCAACATGGTCGACATGGCCGAGCGGGTGGCGGCGGCCGATCATGACCAGGCGGCACTGATCGGCGCCGCCGGCATGCTGCTGCTGGTGGTGTTCGGCCTCAAGGCGGCTTTCGTGCCGCTGTACTTCTGGTTGCCCAAGGCCTACGCCGCGGCCACTGCGCCGGTGGCGGCGCTGTTCGCGATCATGACCAAGGTCGGCCTGTATTCGATCCTGCGGGTGTACACCCTGATCTTCGGCGAAAGCGCCGGCGAGCTGGCCAACATGGCGCTGGCGTGGCTGTGGCCGCTGGCCCTGCTGACCCTCGGCCTGGGGGTGATCGGCGCCTTCGCCGCCACCAGCCTGCAGGGCCTGCTGGCCTACCTGGTGGTGGTGTCGGTGGGCACCCTGCTGGCCGGCATCGCCCTGGGCACCGCGGAAGCGTTGCAGGCCGCGCTGTTCTACCTGATGCACAGCACCTGGGTGGCCGGCGCGCTGTTTCTGCTGGCCGACCTGATCGCCCGCCAGCGCGGCGTCAAGGGTGGCCAGCTGGTGCAGGGCGCGGCGCTGCAGAATCCGCACCTGCTTGGTGTGCTGTTCTTCATTGGCGCCGTCTCCGTGGCCGGCCTGCCGCCGCTCTCGGGGTTTCTCGGCAAGCTGCTGTTGCTGCAGGCGGTCGGCCCGGGCTGGCAAGGCCTGTTCCTCTGGCCGGTGGTGCTGATCGGTGGCCTGGCCACGCTGATCGCCCTCAGCCGTGCCGGCAGCACGCTGTTCTGGCGCGTCGGCCTGAGCCAGCTGGACAGCGCCGAGCTGGACAAGGGCCGTCTCCTGGCAGCCACCGGCCTGCTGCTGATGGGCCCGCTGCTGGTGGCCTTCGCCGAACCGGCGCTGAGCTACGTCGCCGCCACCGTGACGCAACTGCATGACCTGGAGAGCTACCGCATGATCCTGCACGCTGGAGGTGCCTCATGAAGGCGCGTCGCTGGCTGCCCCATCCGCTGCTGAGCCTGTGCCTGACCTTCGTCTGGCTGCTGCTGGTCAACGATTTCGGCCTCGGCCACTGGCTTCTGGGCGCCTTCCTCGGCTGGCTTATCCCGCTGGTCAGCCAGGTGTTCTGGATCAATCCGCCGCGGGTGGAGAAGCCGCTCGAACTGACCCTTTTCCTGCTGCGCGTGCTGGGCGATATCGTGGTCGCCAACCTGCAGGTGGCCAAGCTGATCCTCGGCCCGGTCGAGCGCCTGCGCCCGGCCTTCGTCGAAGTGCCGCTGCAGCTGAACGACGAACTGGCGCTGACCATGCTGGCCAGCATCATCTCGCTGACGCCCGGCACGGTGTCGGCCGATCTCAGCGACGACAAGCGCATGCTGCTGGTGCACAGTCTCGATGTCGACGATGAAGCCGAGCTGGTGCGCAGCATCCAGACCCGTTACGAAGCGCCGCTGCTGGAGGTGTTCGCATGCTCGCCTACGTGATACCCATCTGTCTGAGCATCATGGGCCTGGCCCTGGTTCTGACCCTGGCGCGTCTGATCAAGGGGCCGGACATGCCGGACCGCATCCTCGCTCTGGACACCCTGTACATCAATGCCATCGCCCTGATCGTGCTATTCGGCATCTGGCTCGGCTCCGACCTCTACTTCGAGGCGGCGCTGCTTATTGCGGTGATGGGCTTCATCGGTACCGTGGCAGTGGCCAAATACCTGCTGCGCGGCGACATCATCGAATAAGAACGGAGACTGCTGCATGGACACCCTGATCGAGGGCCTGGTCGCCCTGTTCCTGCTGCTCGGCAGCCTGTTCGCCCTGGTCGGCGCCATCGGCCTGTACCGCCTGCCGGATTTCTTCATGCGCCTGCACGGGCCGACCAAGGCCACCACCCTTGGCGTCGGCGGCATGGTCATCGCCTCGCTGATCTACTTCGGCAGCCGCGGCGATGGCCTCAGCCTGCACGAGCTGCTGATCACCCTGTTCCTCTTCATCACCGCGCCGGTCAGCGCCCATATGCTGGCCAAGGCCGCCTTGCAGCAGAAGTTGCACCTCAGCGAACGGACCCGCGGGCGGCCCTGGGAGCAGTGAACAGTTCTTGCCTTCAGCTGTAGCTGTCGGGGTCGCCGGAAGGCCCCCTACACTGCGCTTTTCGACACGGAGCCATCGGGCCGATGGCGCTTTCGATCGTTCGAGGAGCACAGGAAATGAACGAGATGACCAGCCGCCAGGCAACTGCCGGCGATATCGAGGGGCTGTGCCGGCTGTTGCTCGAGCACGGCCCCAATCCCTGGAACCACCTGCCCGAGGCCGAGGTGCGCAGCCACCTCGAGGCCATCGCCGGCGGTGCGACCCTGGCGGTGCTGGCCGAGGAGCAGGGGCGCCTGCTCGGTTTCGTCAGCTACCGGCTGACGCGCGACTTCGCCCGCCATCAGCCGGCGGCGCGCGCCGAGCAGCTGCATGGCTATATCTGCGAGGCGGTGGTGCACCGCGACTGCGTCGGTCGCGGCCTGGGCGCACGCCTGTTGGGCGAGGCGGTGGCCGAACTGTGGCGCCTGGAGGTGAGCGATATCTATATCGACCGCCACGAGGAGAACGCCGCCTCGGCGGGGATGATGCGCAAGGCCGGCTTCGCCGAGCTGCTGACCTACGCCGACCCCGCGCGGCGGCCGAACGGCTCGGGGCGCTCGACCCTGTGCTGCCTGCGTCGCGAGGACCTTTGATGCTCAGACGGCTGGGCGCCGTCGTTCTGCTCGCCGCGGCGCAGATGCTGCTGGCGCTGCTGCTCTACCAGGGGGCTTTGGAGGTCTATCGGCAACTGGTCGGCAGGGTGCGCCGCGATATCGCTTATGGTCTGCAGCTGCAGCATTCGCTTTATCTGTTCGGCGCACTGGCCCTGTTTAACGCCGTCTGGCTGCTGAACTGCCGCAGCCGGCGCAGCGGCCTGATCGGTTGCGGCGTCTGCCTGCTGCTCTGGATGGCGTTCTGGACCAATGCCTTCGCCAGCTTGCCCTACCGCAGTCTGCTGGTCGTGGCTATCGGCACGTTGGTGTTGGGGTTGTCGCTGTCGGTGCTGCCACTGCGCTTCGCGAGGCCCGGCCGGTCTCGGCCGGGCCAGCCTGGTTAGCGATTCAACCCGAGCATATCGCGCGCCACCGCCTCGGCGACGCGAATGCCGTCGACCCCGGCGGAAAGAATGCCACCGGCGTAGCCTGCGCCTTCGCCTGCCGGATACAGGCCCTTGAGGTTGAGGCTCTGCAGGTCGTCGCCGCGGGTGATGCGCACGGGTGAGGAGGTGCGCGTCTCGATGCCGGTGAGCACCGCGTCAGCAAGGTCGAAGCCCTTGATCTGCTTGGCGAAGGCCGGCAACGCCTCGCGGATCGCCTCGATGGCGAAGTCCGGCAGCGACGGCGCCAGGTCGCCCAGCTTGACCCCCGGCTTGTACGACGGTGTGACCTCGCCCAGGGCGGTCGACGGCTTGCCGGCGATAAAGTCGCCGACCAGTTGCCCCGGTGCCTCGTAGTTGCGCCCGCCGAGCACGTAGGCGTGGGATTCCAGGCGTTCCTGCAGCTCGACGCCGGCCAGCGGGCCGCCCGGATAGTCCTGCTCGGGAGTGATGCCGACGACGATGCCGGCATTGGCGTTGCGCTCGTTGCGCGAGTACTGGCTCATGCCATTGGTCACCACGCGCTCCGGCTCGGAGGTGGCGGCGACCACGGTGCCGCCCGGGCACATGCAGAAGCTGTAGACCGAGCGGCCGTTGCTGGCGTGGTGCACCAGCTTGTAGTCGGCGGCGCCGAGCTTGGGGTGGCCGGCGTACTTGCCCAGGCGCGCGCGGTCGATCAGCGACTGCGGGTGTTCGATGCGGAAACCCACCGAGAACGGCTTGGCCTCCAGGTACACGCCACGGGCGTGGAGCATGCGGAAGGTGTCGCGCGAGCTGTGGCCGAGGGCCAGGATCACGTGACGACTGAGGATCTGCTCGCCGCTTTCCAGCACCACGCCCTGCAGCTGATCGTTTTCGATCAGCAGGTCGCTGACGCGCTGCTGGAAGCGCACCTCGCCACCCAGAGCCTTGATCTCCTCGCGCATGGCGGCGACCACGCCGGTGAGGCGGAAGGTGCCGATATGCGGCTTGCTGACGTAGAGGATTTCTTCCGGCGCTCCGGCCTTGACGAACTCCTGCAGCACCTTGCGCCCATGGTGGTGCGGGTCCTTGATCTGGCTGTACAGCTTGCCATCGGAGAAGGTGCCGGCGCCGCCCTCGCCGAACTGCACGTTGGACTCCGGGTCGAGCTGGTTCTTGCGCCACAGCCCCCAGGTGTCCTTGGTGCGCTGGCGCACCTCCTTGCCGCGCTCCAGCACTATGGGGCGCAGGCCGGCCTGGGCCAGGATCAGCGCGGCGAAGATGCCGCAGGGGCCGAAGCCGACGACGACCGGGCGCTCGGCCAGCGGCGCCTCGGCCTTACCGACCGGCTTGTAGGCGATGTCCGGCGCCGGGCCGACATGTTTGTCGCCGCTCAGGCGGGCGAGCAGGGCGGCTTCGTCGCGCACTTCGCAGTCGATGGTGTAGATGAACGGCATCTCGCCGAACTTCTTGCGCGCATCGTAGCTGCGCTTGAATACGCTGAAATCGAGCACCTCCGCGGCGTCGATGCCCAGGCGCTGGACTATGGCCGGGCGCAAGGCGTCTTCGGCGTGGTCGAGGGGCAGTTTCAGTTCGGTCAGGCGAATCATGGCGAGTATCCCGCTGGGCCGGTGGTGATCCGGCAAGGTGAAGAAGGGCGGCGATTATACCTGCGAATGGCCCCACACATCCGTAGGAGCCCGCTTGCGGGCGATCCGTCGTTGCGGCCTCAACCGGCCTGCGGCAACGGCCAGGCCAGCAGCACGTCGAGCATGCGGTTGGCGAAGGCCCATTCGTTGTCGTACCAGGCCAGCACCTTGACCAGCTCGCCCTGCACCCGGGTGTGGTTGAGGTCGACCACGCAGGACAGCGGGTAGCCGTTGAAGTCGCTGGACACCAGCGGCAGTGCATTGCACTCCATCACCCCGGCCGGGAGCGTCGCCGCCCCGGCCTGCAGGGCGGCGTTGATCGCTTCGCGGCTGGTCGGACGTTCTGCGCTGAAGGTCAGGTCGAGCAGCGACACGTTGGGCGTCGGCACTCGCACCGACAGGCCGTCCAGGCGCCCGGCCAGCTCCGGCAGCACCAGGCCGATGGTCTTCGCCGCGCCGGTGCTGGTGGGGATCATCGACAGCGCCGCGGCGCGGGCGCGGTAGAGATCGTCATGAGCCTTGTCCAGCAGGTTCTGGTCGTTGGTGTAGGCGTGCACGGTGTTGATCAGGCCCTGGCGGATGCCCACGGCCTGGTGCAGCACCTTGGCCAGCGGCGCCAGGCAGTTGGTGGTGCAGGAGGCGTTGGAGACGATCTGCTGCGTTCCCAGCGACTCGTGATTGACGCCATAGACCACGGTCAGGTCGGCGCTTTCCAGCGGGTGCGAGAGCAGCACGCGCTGGGCGCCGGCGGTCAGGTGCTGTTCGACCTGGGCGCGCTTTTTGAACCTGCCCGAGCACTCCAGCACCAGGTCGACGCCGAGGCGGTTCCACGGCAGGTTGATGGCCTCGCGTTCGCGCAGCAGGTGGATCGACTGGCCGGCCAGGTGCAACTGGTCACCCTGCAGTCCGACCTCGCCGGGGAAGCGGCCGAAGGTCGAATCGAAGCGGGTCAGGTGGGCGAGGGTAGCGTGCTCGCCAAGGTCGTTGATGGCGATCAGGCGGATGCGTTGCTGCAGATCGCGTTGCACCAGGGCGCGCACCAGCGCGCGGCCGATGCGCCCGTATCCATTCAGCGCTACTCGTAGCATGGCGCTCTCCTCTCGGCTGTGCTCTGTGCAGCTTAGGAGCCAGTTGGCGAGCCTGCCGCGCAGGACTGTGGCAAAAAATCACCGGGAGTGATTTTTGACGTTGCTTGCGACGGCCCAAAGGGGCACCGCCAGGGATGGCAGGTGACAAAAAACTTCCGGGAGAAGTTTTTGACGTTGCTTGCGACGGCCCGAAGGGGCGGCCATGTTGCCGCCGACGCTCAGGGTCGCTTGCAGGCGTTGCCGGCGATGACCAGCCAGGGATCGCCGGCAAGCCGGCTCCTACGGGCAGGGGTTCAGTTGCGCGCGCCGCCGAAGTGGGCGCAGCCGCGCTGCACCTGGCCGTCCAGGCGTAATTCGGCACTGAGGTGGCTGACCGCGCCGCTCATGCCGTCGACGCAGCGCTGCGGCGCCACCCACAGCTCCAGGCGGCGGTCGTTGGCCTCGCTGCTGAAGTTCAGGCGGCCTTCCGGCAACTGCTCTTCCAGATAGGGCAGGGCCAGCGGCTGTTCGCCAGGGCGATTGAGTACCAGGCCCTTGCTGCCGACCTCCACCTGCCAGAACGGCTCGCTGCCGCTGGCGCGCAGGGTCAGGCGCTTGAAGTTGAGGTCGTCGCAGCCATGGCCTTCGCCCTGCACGCGGTACAGCTGGCTGACCTCGAAACGACCGTCGCTGGCGTTGCCCTGGCTGCCGCCCAACCGGCCGGCGAGGTCGGCGAACAGCGTAGCCTGGCCGTCGGCCAGCAACTCGGCGGCTTCGCGGATGACGCCGCTGTTGCCGCTGTCGACCAGGGTGAAGCGGCGCTGCTCCTGGCAGGGAGTGAAGAACAGCTGGCCGCCCTGAGCCTGCAGCTGGCCCTGCAGGCGCGTGGCCGGCGGCGGGCCCTCGGGCTTGCCGGTGTAGACCTGGCAGGCGGTGAGCAGGGGTAGCAGGGCGAAGCTGGCGAGCAGGGTGCGGGCGATGGACATTGCGGTCTCCAGACGGAAGACGCCACCTTAGCCACAGGCGTGCGCCGGCTCAAGCCGTTTGCTTTTGACGTCGCGCGCGGCCTGCGGCCTAATGCGCCGGATCAGCCGTTGCTCCGAGTTCGTTCTGCCATGTCCAGTCCCGCCATGCGCCCCAGCACCCTGCACCTGCCCCGGGGCGACTGGGCGACGGTGCTCGACTGTCTGTGCGCGCACTTTCCCGCCATCGACCGCGCCACCTGGCTGCAGCGCATGGCCCGCGGCCGCGTGCTGGATGCGGTAGGCGCGCCGCTGGGTCCCGAACATCCCTATCGGGTCGGACTCAAGGTGCGCTACTTCCGCGAGGTGGCGGATGAGACGCCGATTCCCTTCGAGGCGCGCGTGCTCTGGCAGGGCGCGCACCTGCTGGTGGCGGACAAGCCGCATTTCCTGCCGGTGATGCCGGCCGGCGAGTACGTCGAGCAGACGCTGCTGGCGCGCCTGGTGCGCAGCACCGGCAATCCCGACTTGGTGCCGATCCACCGTATCGACCGGCTGACCGCAGGCCTCGTGCTGTTCTCGGTCGAGCCGAGCAGCCGCGGCCAGTACCAGGCGCTGTTTCGCCAGCGCGCGGTGGAAAAGCGCTACGAAGCCATCGCCCCGGCCTTGCCGCAGCTGCAGTTTCCCCATGTGCATCGCTCGCGCATGGTAGAGGGCGAGCCGTTCTTTCGCATGCAGGAAGTGGCGGGCGAGGCCAACAGCGAGACCCGTATCGAGGTGCTGGAGCGCCGCGGCGAGCTGTGGCGCTACGGCCTGGCGCCAGTGAGCGGGCGCAAGCACCAGCTGCGCGTGCACCTGGCCGGGCTCGGCGCGCCGATCGTCGGCGACGATTTCTATCCCGAGCTGCACGACAGCCGCGGCCAGCCGGACGATTACGCCAGGCCGCTCAAGCTGCTGGCGCGCGGCCTGCGCTTCGTCGATCCAGTCAGCGGCCAGCTGCGCGAATTCGCCAGCGAACTGCAGTTGCAGTGGTAACCCTGGTGCGCACGGCGCACCCTACGGCTGTGGGAGGGGCTTCAGCCGCGAGCTTGTTCACCGCTAAAGCGCCTCCCACAGCAGGTCATAAAAAAAGCCCGCACGAGGCGGGCTAAGCGTGGCTCTTGCACCAGAGCTTGAATAAGGGTTCGGCGAGAAACATCACCAGAAACAGCCGCAGCACCTGCAGGGCGGTGACCAGCGCCACCGACAGCTGCAGCGCCTCGGCGGTCAGGCACAGTTCGGTGATGCCGCCGGGCATCATGCCCAGCATCAGCGACAGGCGATCCTCGCCGGCCAGCCAGCCGAGCGCTTCGCCGAGCAGGGCTGCGGCAAGCATGGCCAGCAGGGTGAAGGCCAGCACGCGGGCGAGAAAGCCCGGCGCGCTGCGAAAGAACAGGCGGTCGAAGTGGCAGCCCAGGGCGCTGCCGATCAGCCACTGGCCGAACTGGCCGAGGCCCGGCGGCAGGCCCAGATGCAGATCGAAGCCGGCGCTGGCTACCGCACAGGCGGTCAGCGGGCCGAGCATCCAGGGGTTGGGCTGTTTCAGACGCGCCCACAGTGTCGCCAGCACGGCACCGGCGGCCAGCAGAGCGAGCAGCCAGAACCAGTCCACCGGCAACGCGGGCGGGGCGCTGACGGCGGGCAGGCTCCAGGTGAACAGCGCCGGAATCAGCAGCACCACCAGCAGCAGGCGCAGGCTGTGCGCGGCGGCCACGCGCGCCGGCTGGGCGTCGTGGCGCAGCGCCAGGTTGACCATCTCGCTGGCGCCGCCGGGCATGCTGGCGAAGAAGGCGGTAGCGCGGTCGACGCCGGCGCGGCGCAGGATGGCGATGCCGATCAGGCTCAGCAGCAGGGTGCCGAAGGCGCCCATGACCACGATCGGCAGGTGGCTGACGACCTGCTCCAGCACCTCGCTGGTGAAGTGCAGGCCGATGCCGCTGGCCACCAGCCACTGACCGGTCTTGCGTCCGCCCGGCAGCTCGCCGAAGGCGCGGTTGCTGACGCAGCGCAGGACGATCACCGCCAGCAGCGAGCCGACCATCCACGGCAAAGGCCAGCCGGCGAGGCTGGCCAGGTAGCCGCCGGCCGCACCGGCCAGCGGCGTCACCCACAGGTCACGCGGTAGCGGCATCGGCCTGTGCCTTGAGCTGCTTGCGCCGGCGCATCCAGCGGATGCCGGGCAGGGCCAGCATCAGCGCCACCAGCGCCCACAGCACCAGGGTGATCGGGCTGCCCCAGAGGATGCCCAGCTCGCCGGCGGAGATCGACAGCGCGCGGCGCAGGTTGTCTTCCATCAACTCGCCGAGGACGAAACCCAGGATCAGCGCCGACAGCGGGAAGTCCAGCTTGCGCAGGATGTAGCCGAACACGCCGAGGACGATCATCAGCACCAGGTCGAAGGTGGTGCTGTGCACGGCGTAGACGCCGACCATGCTGACCACGGTGATCGCCGGCACCAGCACCCAGTTCGGCACGCTGAGCATGCGCGAGAACAGGCCGACCATCGGGATGTTCATCACCAGCAGGATGACGTTGCCGATGAACAGCGAGGCGATCAGGCCCCAGACCACGTCGGGCTGCTGCTCGAACAGCAGCGGGCCGGGGGTGATGTTGTACAGGGTCAGGGCGCCGATCATCACCGCGGTGGTGCCCGAACCCGGCACGCCGAGGGTCAGCATGGGGATCAGGGAGCCGCAGGCCGAGGCGTTGTTGGCCGCTTCCGGGGCGGCCAGGCCGCGCAGGTCGCCGTCGCCGAAGCGGCCCTTGGCCCCGGCCAGGCGTTTCTCGGTCATGTAGGTCATGGCGCTGGCGATGGTCGCCCCGGCGCCGGGCAGGGTGCCGATGACGAAGCCGGCCAGGGCGCTGCGGATCATGGTCCAGAAGCTCAGGCAGAACTCCTTGAAGTTGAACAGCAGGCGCCCGCTTGCCTTCACCGCCTTTTGCCCGCCGTGGGTCTTCTCCAGCATCAGCAGGATCTCGCTGACGCTGAAGAAGCCGATCACCACGATGACGAACTGGATACCGTCGGACAGGCTGACGCTGTCGAAGGTGAAACGGTACACGCCGGTGGTGGAGTCCACCCCGACCGTGGCCAGGGCCAGGCCGATCAGCGCTGCCATCAGGGTCTTGACCGGCTTGTCGCCGACCATGCCGCCGAGGCAGGCGATGGCGAACACCATCAGCACGAAATATTCCGCAGGGCCGAAGGCCACCGCCCATTTCGCCAGCAGCGGCGCGAACAGCACCACGCCGCAGGTGGCGATGATGCTGCCGATGAAGGAGCTCACCGCGGACAGCGACAGGGCGATGCCGGCCTTGCCCTGACGAGCCAGCGGGTAGCCGTCGAGGGTGGTCATGATGGCCGCGGCGTCGCCCGGCACGTTGAGCAGGATGGCAGAGATGCGTCCGCCGTACTCGCAGCCGAGGTAAACCGCGGCGAGCAGAATCAGCGCGGTTTCCGGCGGCAGGCCGAGGGCGAACGCCAGCGGCAACAGCAGGGCCACGCCGTTGATCGGGCCGAGGCCCGGCAGCAGGCCGACGATAGTGCCGACGAAGGCGCCGAACAGCGCCACCAACAGGTTGCTCGGACGGGTGGCGACGTCGAAGCCCTGCATGAGGAAGTTAAGGGTTTCCATTTCAGCTCTCCACGAAGGCTTCAAGCAGACCGAGCGGCAGGGGCACGTCCAGCAGCAGGTCGAACAGTACGTACAGCAGCACGCCCATCAGCACGGCGCTGATGGCGCAGGGCACGGGACGACCGGTGAACAGCAGGCCGAGGACGAAGGTCGCCAGGGCGGTGCTGATGACGAAGCCGAGCGGCTCGAAGGTCAGCGCGTAGGCCAGCAGGGCCAGCACGCAGAGGCCGCTGCGCAGGGCCGCAGGCATGTTCAGGCGTTGCTCGAGCATGCCCGGCTTGATGATCAGCCACAGGCTGCCGGCGCCCATCAGGGCCAGCAGCAGCAGGGGGTAGGCGCGCGGGCCGACCGGGTCGTAGGCGAAGGGTGCCTGGAAGCCCCAGGCGATGACGGCGAGCCAGGCGCACAGCAGCAGCCAGATCGCGGAGAACAGACGGACGTACATAAGGGTTACCTCGGCAGCGCACCGACTCCCGGAGCCGGGGAGTCGGGCGCGGTTTGCGCAAGCGGATTACTGAACCAGGCCGAACTCGCCGGCCAGCGCCTTGTACTCCTGCACCTGCTTGAGCACGAAGGCGTTGAGCTCGTCGCCGGTCAGCGACAGCGGGAACAGGTCGCGCTGCTCACGCAGGGCAGCGAAGTCGTCGCGGGCGAGCATCTGCTCGAACTGGCCCTTCCACCAGTTGTAGTCCTCGTCGCTGACCTTGGGGCCCATGTAGAAGCCGCGGATCACCGGCCAGCTGATGTCGAAACCCTGTTCCTTGGCGGTGGGGATGTCGGCCAGCTTGCCCGGCAGACGCTCGTCGGACAGCACGGCGAGGATGCGCACCTTGCCGGCGGCCAGCTGCGGGGTGACCTCGCCGAGGCCGCTGGAGGTCACCTGGACGTGGCCGCCGAGCATGGCGGTGAGGGTCTCGCCGCCGCCTTCGAAGGCCACGTAGCGCAGGGTCTTCGGATCGATGCCGGCGGCGCGGGCGATCAGCGCGGTCTGCATCCAGTCCTGGCCGCCGATGGTGGCGCCGGCGCCGAACACCACGCTGGCCGGGTCTTTCTTCAGGGTCTCGACCAGCTCGCCCAGGTTCTGCCACGGGGCGTCGTCGCGCACGGTGATGGCGCCGTAGTCGGTGCCGATCGCCGCCAGCCAGCGCACGGCGTTCTCGTCGTAGCGACCGAACTTGCCCTGGGCCAGGTTGAGCAGCGAGCCCGAGGAGAAGGCGGTGATGGTGCCCGGGTCCTTGGCGCGCTGGGCGACCACTGCGTTGTAGGCCACGGCGCCGACGCCGCCGGGCATGTAGGTGACGCGCATCGGCGCCTTGAGCAGACCGGTGTCCTTCAGGCCGCTCTGCGCCAGCTTGCAGGTCAAATCGAAACCGCCGCCGGGCTTGGCCGGGGCGATGCATTCGGGGCGCTTGGGTTCGGCGGCGAGCAGCTGGCCGGCGAAGGCCAGGCAGGAGACCGCCAGGGCGGCACGGGTCAGGGCAGTTTTCATGAGCGTGTTCCTCGTTGATCTTGTTGTGGGTTACCAGATCGGCAGGCTGTAGCCGACGATGATGCGGTTCTCGTCCGCGTCGCGGGCGAAGTCGGAACGGAAGCTGGCATTGCGCAGGCGCACGTAGAGGTCTTTCAGCGGGCCGGTCTGCACCACGTACTTGAGCTCGATATCGCGTTCCCATTCGCCGCCACGCTCGTCGCTGCCGGCGATGCGCGCATCGTCGCCGCGGATGTAGCGGGTCATGAAGGTCAGGCCGGGAACGCCGAGGCTGGCGAAGTTGTAGTCGTAGCGCGCCTGCCAGGAGCGTTCGTCGGCATTGGCGAAGTCGTTGATCTGCACGAAGTTGACCAGGTAGGGATCGCTGCCGTCGATATAGGCATAGCCGGTATCGCCGCTCATGTCCTGGAAACCCAGGCCGAACTTGTGCGCGCCGAGACCGTAGCTGAGCATGGCGTTGAAGGCGCGGTTGTCGATCTTGCCAGCGTTGGCGGCGCCGCTGTCGTCGCTCAGCATCAGGCGCACGTCGCCGCTCAGGGTGCCGGCGCCGACCTTGTGGCTGCTCAGCAGGTTGAAGAAGTGCTGGCGGTAGACGTCGTCCAGATCGGCGAAAAAGTAACGGCCCTTGAGGTTGTCGTTGAACTGATAGTCCAGACCGGCGAGGTCCAGGTGGTCGGCGCTCACGCCACCGGCGAAGCGGCGGTTCTTGCTGTTGAGCACCAGGTCCTCGGAGTTGGTCGAGGCGCGGTCGATCACCTTGTCCAGGCGGCCGCCGGTAAAGGTCAGACCGTCCAGTTCGGCGGAGGTCAGCAGGCCGCCTTCGAACACCTGCGGCAGCAGGCGGCTGTCGCTGGCCTTGACCACCGGCAGCTCCGGCACGTGCGAGCCGTAGCGCAACTCGGTTTCGGAGATCTTGACCTTGGCGGTCAGGCCCAGACGGCCGAACTCGTCCGGGGTGCCACCGTCGTCCTGCACCGGCAGCAGGTCGGTGCCGGTGCGGCCGCCGCCCGAGTCGAGCTTGACGCCGAGCACGCCGAGGGCATCGAGGCCGAAGCCGACGGTGCCCTCGGTATAGCCGGACTGCACATCGAGCCAGAAACCCTGGCCCCATTCTTCGCGCTTGTTCTGGCCATCGCCTTCACGGAAGTCGCGGTTGAGGTAGATGTTGGTGGCGGTCAGAGTGGCCTTGCTGTCTTCGATGAAGGCGGCGTTGGCGAGGGGGGCGGCGCCGGCAGCGGCGATGGCCAGGCAGAGCAGGCGGACAGGCGGCAGCGCCTGGCGTGAGGCAGCGAGCATCTCGTGGTCTCCGTTCTTGTTTTTGTCGCGGCCCTGCACCACTGCGGGGCCGCTCGGTCAGGTGGATCGAGCCACCATGAAGGCGATGCTAGGCACGCAAGCTTTCGCCAGGCTTTCAGCACTGAAAAAAACGCCTGGAGCGTTTTATGACGTCGCCTGCGACGGTCCGCAGGCGGGCCTCCTGCTGGCATTTCGGCAATTCACAGCAGCCGCAACGGCGCTACACTGCGCGCCTCGAACGATGCTGCAGGCGGAGGTGGCGGTGCGGATTCTGCTGGTCGAAGACCATCCGCAATTGGCGGAAAGCGTGGCCCAGGCGCTCAAGGGCGCCGGCTGGACGGTGGACGTGCTGCACGACGGGGTGGCCGCCGACCTGGCGCTGGCCAGCGAGGACTACGCCCTGGCGATCCTCGATATCGGCCTGCCCAGGCTCGACGGCTTCGCCGTGCTGGCACGCCTGCGCGACCGCGGCCAGCGCCTGCCGGTGCTGATGCTGACCGCCCGTGGCGAGGTCAGGGACCGCGTGCACGGCCTCAACCTCGGCGCCGACGACTACCTGGCCAAACCCTTCGAACTCTCCGAGCTGGAGGCGCGGGTCAAGGCCCTGCTGCGCCGCAGCGTGCTCGGCGGCGAGCAGTTGCAGCGCTGCGGCACGCTGGTTTACGACCTCGGCGCGCGGCGCTTCAGCCTGGACGGCGAGGCGCTTGCCCTGACTGCCCGCGAGCAGGCGGTGCTGGAGTCGATGATCGCCAGGCCGGGGCGGGTGATGAGCAAGGAACAGCTGGCCGCCCAGGTGTTCGGCCTGGACGAGGAGGCCAGCGCCGACGCCATCGAGATCTACGTCCACCGCCTGCGCAAGAAGCTCGAGGGCAGCGCGGTGCGTATCGTCACCTTCCGCGGCCTCGGCTACCTGCTGGAGGCGATCGAGGCATGAGCCGCAGCGCCAGCCTGCGTGGCCGCCTGCTGCGGCGCCTGGCCGTGCTGCTGGCGCTGATCCTGCTGCTGAGCAGTCTGAGCGCCTACTGGAGTGCGCGCCGCGCCGCCGATACCGCCTACGATCGCACCCTGCTGGCCTCGGCACGGGCGGTGGCCGACGGCCTGTACGCCGAGGACGGCACGCTGCGCGCCAACGTGCCCTACGTGGCGCTGGACACCTTCGCCTACGACAGCGCCGGACGCATCTACTACCAGGTGCTGGCGCCGGATGGCCAGTCGGTGTCGGGTTACGAGGACCTGCCGCGAGCGCCGCTCGGCACGCCGCGAACCGACGACTATCCGGCCCTGGCTCGGTTCTACGATGCCGAGTTCCGCGGCCAGGACGTACGCGTGGTCAGCCTGCTGCAGCCGGTCAGCGAGCCGTTGCTCAACGGCGTGGCCGAGATCCGCGTGGCCGAGACCCGCGGCGCACGCGAGCGCATGGCCCGCGAACTACTGGTCGGCACCCTGTGGCGCATGGGGCTGCTGTCGGTCAGCGCGCTGCTGCTGGTATGGCTGGCGGTGAGCCTGGCCCTGCGTCCGCTGGAGACGCTGCGCAAGGCGGTTGCCGACCGCGCCAGCGACGATCTGCAACCGCTGCCGGACGCCGGCCTGCCGCGCGAGGTGCTGCCGCTGGTGGAGGCGCTCAATCAGTTCAACGAGCGCCTGCGCGGGTTGTTCGAACGTCAGTCGCAGTTCATCGCCGACGCCGCCCACGAGCTGCGCACGCCGCTGGCGGCGCTCAAGGCGCGGATCGAACTGGGCCGGCGCGCCGAGCAGCCGCAGGAGTGGCGCAGCACCCTGGAGCAGGCGGCGCAGCACAGCGATCGGCTGACCCAGTTGGCCAACCAGCTGCTGTCGCTGGCGCGTATCGAGAGCGGCGCGCGGGCGATCACCGAAGGCGGCGCGCAGCGCATCGACCTCAGTCAGCTGGCGCGCGAGCTAGGCCTGGCGATGGCGCCGCTGGCCCATGCCCGCGGCGTCGCCCTGGCGCTGGAGGCCGAGCAGCCGGTGTGGATCGACGGCGAGCCGACCCTGCTCAACGAGCTGCTGAGCAACCTGATCGACAACGCCCTGGCACATACCCCGGCCGGC
The DNA here is from genome assembly GCF_052682975.1 of Pseudomonas sp. SP16.1. NCBI lineage: Bacteria > Pseudomonadati > Pseudomonadota > Gammaproteobacteria > Pseudomonadales > Pseudomonadaceae > Pseudomonas > Pseudomonas sp. SP16.1. The sequence goes on along the minus strand of NZ_JBQYFZ010000001.1, from coordinate 2,552,696 downwards.
GGCAACCTGACCCTGCGGGTGCAGGCACCGGCGGTGCTGGAGGTGGAGGACGACGGCCCGGGGATTCCCGAGGACGAGCACCAGAAGGTCTTCGAGCGCTTCTACCGGCGCAGCGCGCAGGGCGGCGGCGCCGGGCTGGGGCTGGCCATAGTCGGCGAGATCTGTCGCGCGCACCAGGCGCAGATCAGCCTGCATCAGGTCGCGCCGCACGGCTTGCGGGTGCGGGTGGAGTTTGCGCCCGAGCAGCAGGAGCCCCGTTAGGGACCATCGGCACCAGCAACATGTAGGAGGGGGGCGCGGAGGCCGCGCCATTGCCTTTTTTTCCACGGCAGGAGCGCGGTTCAGGTTGCCGGCTATATCCGCCGCAACGGTGGATCGATAACGCGTGATCCACCCTACGCACTGCTGCAAATAGCAACAACCGCGGCCGGCGAAGCGGCGTACGGGGTGTCGTGCTGGCATTTTGCGATTGAGTTTTCTCCGCGTGCCTTGCACCATGGCCGCCGGGTGGATCTAGGGAATCCTTCAGGGTGCGCATAGGCCGGAGCGAAGTACAGTTTGCGTGGTGCCGGCCACGGCTGTGGACGGGGGTGTTGGCGATCCTGCTGGGCGCCGGCGTGCTGTCGGCCGACTGGGATTTCCAGCGCATCGGCCAGCGCGCCGAGCAGTTGTACGGGCCATCGCGCGAAGGCAGCGCGCGACTCGGCGACTGGCAGCGCCTGCTGCAGGAGCAGGTCGGGGCCGACGAGGCCGAGCAGCTCAAGGCGGTCAATCGCTTCTTCAACCTGCGCCTTCGCTTTCGCGACGACATCGAGCTGTGGCGGGTCGCCGATTACTGGGCGACCCCGGTCGAGGCGCTGCACCGTGGCGCCGGCGATTGCGAGGACTTCGCCATCGCCAAGTACTTCAGCCTGCGCCAGCTCGGCGTGCCCAGCGAGAAGCTGCGCATCACCTACGTCAAGGCGGTGCGCCTGAACCAGGCGCATATGGTGCTGACCTACTACGCGCAGCCCACGGCGACGCCGCTGGTGCTGGATAACCTGATCGACGCCATCGAGCCGGCCAATCGCCGCACCGACCTGGTGCCGGTCTACGCGTTCAACGCCGAGGGACTATGGCTGCCCGGCAGCGGCGGCGGCAAGCAAGTCGGGGACGCCAAGCGCCTGTCGCGCTGGCAGGATCTGTTGAAGAAGATGCGGGCCGAGGGATTTCCCTGATACGGGCCGGAAGGAGTCGTTGATGTCATTGTTCAAGCAGCTGTTCATCGCCATCTGCGCGCTGATGCTGGTGAGTTTCGCCGGCAGCTTCCTGGTCAGCGTGGAGAGTTCGCGCGAGCAGCAGGTCAACCAGCTGCGTGCCCACGCCCAGGATGCCGCGACCGCGCTGGGCCTGTCGCTGAGCCCGCATGTCGAGGACCTGGCGATGGTCGAGCTGATGGTCAGCTCGATCTTCGACAGCGGCTACTTCGAGAGCATCCGCGTGCTCGATCCGGCCAGCGACGCGGTGCTGGTCGAGCGCAGCGGCGTGCCGGTCAGTGGCGAGGCGCCGCAATGGTTCGTCGAGCTGGTCGACCTGGCCCCGGCCAGCGGCGATGCCATCGTCAGCGATGGCTGGCGCCAGGCCGCGCGGGTCGAGGTGGTCAGCCATCCGCTGTTCGCGGTCGGCAAGCTGTGGCAGAGCGCCCTCGGCATCCTGGCCTGGCTGGCGCTGAGCGGGGTGTTCTGCATCTTCCTCGGCGTGCTGCTGCTCAAGCGCCAGTTGCGCCCGCTGGATTACATGGTCGAGCAGTCCAACGCCATCGCCCGCCGCGAGTTCCTCAGCCTGCCGGAGCTGCCCAGGACCCCGGAGTTCCGCCGGGTGATCAATGCCATGAACCAGATGGTGGAGAAGCTCAAGGCGCTGTTCGCCGAGGAAGCCGCGCGCAGCGAGAAGCTGCGTGCCGAGGCCTACCAGGACAGCCTGACGGGCCTGGCCAACCGCCGCTACTTCGACCTGCAACTGCACGCCCGGCTGAGCGTCGAGGAACAGGCCTGCAGCGGCTACCTGCTGCTGGTGCGGGTCAACGACCTGGCCGGTCTCAACCAGCGCCGGGGCGGGCAGTACACCGACCAGTTGCTGGTGGCGGTGGCCGAGTTGCTGCACCAGTTCGGCGAGGGGCGCTTTCTCGCGGCGCGCAACCGCGGCGGCGAGTTCGCCGTCCTCGCCGCCGGCCTGCAGCGCACCGAGGCCGAGCAGCTGGCCACGGATCTGGATCAGGCCCTGGCCCGCCTGCAGCAGACCGGCGCCAGCGACTGCCTGCCGGTCGCCCATATCGGCCTGAGCGCTTTCGCCCCGGGCGACGAACCGGCCGACCTGTATCGGGCACTGGACGCCGCCCTGGCGCAGGCCGGCAGCCAGGGTCAGCAGAACTGGGCGAGCAGCGAGCACGAACGACAGGCGCCGGCCGTCGACGAGCAGCAGAGCTGGTACGGCCTGCTCGATCGGGCGCTCGAGCAGGGTCGTTTCGAGCTGTTCTTCCAGCCCGTGGTCGACGCGGCGCAGCCCACCCGCGTGCTGCATCACAAGGTCCTCGCGCGCCTGCTCGACGAGCGGGGCGAGCTGCTCCCCGCGGGGCGCTTCCTGCCCTGGCTGGAGCGCTTCGGCTGGAGCGCGCGGCTGGACCTGGCAATGCTCGACCGGCTGCTGGCGCACATGCAGACGCACGCCGAAGCCATGGCGCTGAGCCTGTCCGGCTCGACCTTGCGCGACCCGCAGGCATTGGCCGCGCTCTACGAGCGGCTGCGCCAGCATGCGCCTCTGGGCGGGCGCCTGACCCTGGAACTGGACGAGGACCAGCTACCCGAGCCGGTCGTCCTCGAAGCTCTGACCCAACGTCTGCACGGACTGGGTTTCGGTCTGGGCCTGCAGCATTTCGGTGGGCGCTTCAGCATGATCGGCAACCTGGCCAGGCTCGGCCTGAGCTACCTGAAGGTGGACGGCAGCTATATCCGCGCCATCGACCAGGAGAACGACAAGCGTCTGTTCATCGAGGCCATGCAGCGGGCGGCCAACAGCATCGACCTGCCATTGATCGCCGAACGGGTCGAGACCGAGGGCGAATGGCGGGTGCTGCGCGAGATGGGCTTGGCTGCGGTACAGGGGCGGCTGTTCGGCGAACCGGCACCCTGGCGCTGAAGTAATGGCGGCCAAACGCCGCGGCCCCGAGGAGATTCGGGCCGCGGTGGCTGGAGCAATGAATGTTCCCGGATGGCCTCCGGAGCAGGGGAGTGCCTAGATCAGGCCAGGTTCGTCGTCGTTGATCAGGCGTTGCAGCCCGCCGAGCGCGTCGCGCGCCTTGCTGCGGCCGACCAGCTTGGCCTGCGCGGCCTCGGGCAGGTCGGTGATGCGCACCACACCCTTGCGGATCAGCACGGCGATCAGGTCCTCCAGCACCCGGATCATGTCCAGGTCGCTCTGCTTCAACTGCAGCAGGCTGTTTTCCACGCTCTGGTTGGCATACCAGGCCTGAGCCTCCTGGCTGTCGGCGGAGATTTCGCCGTCCATACCGTCGAACGGCGCCGCCTCGACCTGCTGCAGGTTGCCCCAGGTGTCACGTCTCACATACAACATCGACCACTCCTTGCCCTAGCAGACTGTCGCAACGAACCCCCGCTACCTGAGGATAGCGGGGGGACACCATCAGGCGTGATCGATCTTGATGGTCGGATCGGCACCGGCGATCAGCGAGCTGATGCTGCTGGAGGAGAGATTCACTCCCGTCAGCTCGATGCTGGTATCGGCATTGGCCGTCGCGCCGCCGACGTCGTTGAGGTGCCCGGTGCTGCTGATCAGCAGGGTCGAGGTCCCCTCCGCGCTGGTGGCTAGCTGCAGGTAGTTGTCGATGTTGCCATCGGTTTCACCGACCAGCAGGTCGCGCAGGTCGATGCGGTCGCCCTCCGCGACATTGAAGTCGGTGATCGTGTCGTGACCGGTGTCGCCCGCCTTCCAGGTGAAGGTGTCGGCGCCTGCCCCGCCGAAGAGGATGTCGTCACCCTCGCCGCCGATCAGGATGTCGTTGCCGACGTCGCCGCTGAGGATCGAACCTTCCGAGCCGCCGAGGATGGTCCAGGCGCTGCTCTGGCCGCCGTCGCTGACCTGGATGGCGAGCGTCGGGGCATAGCCGTCGGGGAGGGGGCCATCGCTGATCAGGTAGATCTTGTCGGTGCCCGAGGTGGTGGTCGGGCTGGTCAGTAGGTCGGTATGGGCGCTCAAGTCGTACACCCCCTGGGCGTCGGGTGCGATCTCCTGGTAGCTGCCGTCGGCGTGGGCCACGCTGATGGTCGCGCCGTCCAGCAGGTCGCTGAGGGTCAGGCCGGTGAAGGTTTCGGCGGTGCCCACTTGGTCCTGGACCAGAGCGTAGACGTCGATCGGATAGGTGTAGTTAGTCGAACCGTCAACGTTGGTTGAGAAATCGATGAACTCGATTTGGAAACCATTGTTGGCTTTAGGTGCCCCATTGCCCGTGGGGAACGCGCTGGCAGCACCAAGGCCGATGGCCAAGCTGCTCATGTCGGAATCAAGCTTATATCGCACAGAGTCGGTGCCACCCTGGCTGAGCAATGCACCATCAATCAGAGAAACCAGGGTCGCCTGGGTGATGGTGCCACTGATGCCGGCCAGGTTTACAGACCATGTACCGTTGGCGTTGACGTCAGCAATCCGGGAAATGGAAGTCGTTTCAGTGACGCCATTGACGACATTACTGACTTCCAAATTCAGCGTGATCTTCAATGCCGTGCTGTAGTCCGGCTGGCTACTGGCCGTACTCAGGATGGAGCCATTGAGTGAGGCCTTTCCAGCAAGATCTTCCGCTTCCAGGGTGCTGCTGATCTGCACAGTATCGTCTGCGGAGTTTTTAAGATTGAGCGCCATGTACTGCATGCCAGCCGGGAAGTCGAAGGTGATGGCTTCATCATCTCCGATCCTTTGGCTTGCAGTGCCCGTCGCATCATCGGCGTTCACCCCTAGGTTGTTGCCGCCTGACCAGTTAAATACTCCGCTGCTGGCTTTTACAACTATGCCATTGTCGAGCACTACCTCTGACTTGCCATGCAGCAGCGTTGGGCCGTTGGAAGTGGTCAGGCTGCTGATCGAGGGGCTGCCTATCAAAAGGGATACATCGCTTGCCGGTACCGCATCCGCTACTGGCGCAATGTGGATATTACTAATGTCGGTATCGCTCAAGGCACCACCGGCACCCATGTTGCCCAGATCATTGCTGGTCATGGTCAGGGTGACGTTCCCGCTGGCATCGGCGACCGGGGTATAGACCGGCTGGCTGCCTGCATCGGCCAGGTAGGCGTTGATAGCGGCCAGCGTTCCGCTCAGCACCAGGCTGGCGCTGCCCGAGCCGGTCACCGTGACGCCGCCGGCATCGGCCGCGCTCAGCGTACCGCTGGCAACCGCCAGGGTAATCGAGACGAGGCCGCTGGCGACGTCCACGTCGCTGACCGACAGGCCGCTCAGTTTGAGCGGGGTATCCTCGTTGGTGGTGTAGTTGGCTGGCAGTTGGTTGACCGGTGCATCGTTGACCGGGTTGATCAGGATGGAAACGGTGGCCGGTGTTTGGTCCACATTGCCGGCCACATCGCTGGCGCGGTACTGGAAGTCGGTGCTGCCGTTCCAGTCGACATTCGGGGTGAAGCTCAGGCTGGCCTGGTTGCCGATGGCGGGAATGGCCTGACCGACCAGGACCGCCTGACCGTTGTAGCTCAGTGTGCCGTTCGTCGGCAGGCTGGTGATGGTGAAGTTGGCGATGCTGCTGGCCGCGTCGGTCGCGTTCAGCGTAATGGTGACGGGGCCGGAGTCCTCATTGGCAACCACGGCGACGTCAGCGGTTTCGGGTGCAGCGGTGTCGCCAATGGTGATGGTGGCGGAGCTGGATTCCGTATCGGTGCCATCTTGAGCCGTCGCGATCACGGTGACGCTCAGGCTGCCAACCGGGCTGCCCGGGAGCGTCATGGTCAGACCGCTGATGCTCACCGCTTGGGTGGTCGGATCCACCACCACCGCATAGCTGCCCGCATTGCTCAGGGGCAGCGTCCAGGTGCCGTCGCCATTGGCCGACCCGGCGGACAGGGTGGCGCCGGCGGGGACTGCGACCGTGACGCTGGCAATGGACTCGGAGTAATCGATGTCGGTCGGCGTTGCCGTGATGGTGAGCGGATAGCTGGTGGTGGAGGCGAACTCGATCGAGTTGATCAGGTAGTCATCGCCGTCCCGCGGCGCGGTGAACTCGATGCGGCTGATCGCGGCACCGGTGCTACTGGTCAGGGTGATGGCCGGATCGACGGCGTCGGTGATCCCGGCGAGCGTGTTGCTGCCGATCATGTTGCCGGCGCTGTCGTACAGGGTGTAGGTCGCTCGCTCGCCAGTGTGCAGCCAGGCGAAACTGACGGTCGCGCTCGCTACCGGCGCATCGAAGGTGACCACCAGGCGCTCCGATTGGCCGCCCGAATAGCCAAGCTCGGTGTCGGCACCGGAAGCCCCACCGACGACGCCGAAACCCACGGGGCTGCCGTTGCTGGAAATCACCCCGGTGCTGCCATCGGGATTGAAGGCCTGGACGGCGAAACCTTGTCCGCTGGCCGCCGCGTTCGCGCTGGTGATGGTGGTGACGCTGGTGCTGGCTGCGCCGATCTCGATGGTAACGACCGGCGCATCGGCAACCGGGGTGACATCGAAAGTAAGCGTACTGGGTGCAGTGGCGAACTGACCGGACTGGTCACTCACGGAGAAGCTCAGGCTGGCATAGCTGTCGCCACTGGCGTCATGGGCAGGGGTGAAGGTCAGGCTGTTGAGTTCGGCCAGGGTAATGACCTGACCGCTGCTCACCGAGGCGCCATTCAGCTGCAGCGAGCCCGCACTTGGCAGACTGTCGATGCGCACGGCCTGCAGGCTATCGCCGGCGTCGACGTCGACGAAACCGAAGTCGGCGGCGCTGAAGCTGTGGCTGCTGTCCTCGTTGAGGATGATGGTGTTGTCGGTGCCGGTGGGAGCATCGTTGACCGGGCTGACGTCGGTGAAGTTGAGTTCGGCGGTGTCGGTGAGGTCGCCATCGCTGAGGGTGTAGGTAGCGGTCGGTACCGGGCCGGTGTAGTTGGCGGTCGGGGTGAAGATGAAGCTGCCGTTGGCGTTGATCACCAGGCTGCCGACACCGGCGATGGTGGCAGTGCTGCCGGCGGCATAGACGGTGGCGTCACCGGCGACGGTGAACTGGGTGACGCCCAGGGCATCGTTTTCCGGATCACTGTCGTTGCCTATGACGTTGCCGCTGGCCGGGGTGTCTTCAGTGACGACGACCGGGCCGTCATTGACGGCCAGCGGTGCATCGTTGGCCGGATTGACGGTGAGGTTCACGGTCTGGGTCAGGGACTCGCCTGAGGCGGCGTCGGTGACGGTGTAGGTGAAGCTGTCGGCGCCATTGAAGTTGGCATCCGGGGTGTAGTCGTAGCTGCCGTCGGCGTTGAACACCAGGCTGCCGTGGCTGACGCCGCTGGCGAGGGCGAAGCTCAGGCTGCCGCCGGAGGTGGTGCTGTCGTTGCCGGCGACGCTGCCGCTGATCACGCTGTCTTCGGCGCCGCTGTTGCTGTCGTCGGCGGCGCTGAGGTCGGCGGCCGGATTGACGGTGAGGTTCACGGTCTGGGTCAGGGACTCGCCGGAGGCGGCGTCGGTGACGGTGTAGGTGAAGCTGTCGGCGCCATTGAAGTTGGCGTCCGGGGTGTAGTCGTAGCTGCCGTCGGCGTTGAACACCAGGCTGCCGTGGCTGACGCCGGTGGCGAGGGCGAAGCTCAGGGTGCCGCCGGATGTGGTGCTGTCGTTACCGGCGACGCTGCCGCTGATCACCGTGTCTTCGGCGCCGCTGTTGCTGTCGTCGGCGGCGCTGAGGTCGGCGGCCGGATTGACGGTGAGGTTCACGGTCTGGGTCAGGGACTCGCCGGAGGCGGCGTCGGTGACGGTGTAGGTGAAGCTGTCGGCGCCATTGAAGTTGGCGTCCGGGGTGTAGTCGTAGCTGCCGTCGGCGTTGAACACCAGGCTGCCGTGGCTGACGCCGGTGGCGAGGGCGAAGCTCAGGCTGCCGCCGGAGGTGGTGCTGTCGTTGCCGGCGACGCTGCCGCTGATCACCGTGTCTTCGGCGCCGCTGTTGCTGTCGTCGGCGGCGCTGAGGTCGGCGGCCGGATTGACGGTGAGGTTCACGGTCTGGGTCAGGGACTCGCCGGAGGCGGCGTCGGTGACGGTGTAGGTGAAGCTGTCGGCGCCATTGAAGTTGGCGTCCGGGGTGTAGTCGTAGCTGCCGTCGGCGTTGAACACCAGGCTGCCGTGGCTGACGCCGGTGGCGAGGGCGAAGCTCAGGGTGCCGCCGGATGTGGTGCTGTCGTTGCCGGCGACGCTGCCGCTGATCACCGTGTCTTCGGCGCCGCTGTTGCTGTCGTCGGCGGCGCTGAGGTCGGCGGCCGGATTGACGGTGAGGTTCACGGTCTGGGTCAGGGACTCGCCGGAGGCGGCGTCGGTGACGGTGTAGGTGAAGCTGTCGGCGCCGTTGAAGTTGGCGTCCGGGGTGTAGTCGTAGCTGCCGTCGGCGTTGAACACCAGGCTGCCGTGACTGACGCCGCTGGCGAGGGCGAAGCTCAGGGTGCCGCCGGAGGTGGTGCTGTCGTTGCCGGCGACGCTGCCGCTGATCACGCTGTCTTCGGCGCCGCTGTTGCTGTCGTCGGCGGCGCTGAGGTCGGCGGCCGGATTGACGGTGAGGTTCACGGTCTGGGTCAGGGACTCGCCGGAGGCGGCGTCGGTGACGGTGTAGGTGAAGCTGTCGGCGCCGTTGAAGTTGGCGTCCGGGGTGTAGTCGTAGCTGCCGTCGGCGTTGAACACCAGGCTGCCGTGGCTGACGCCGGTGGCGAGGGCGAAGCTCAGGCTGCCGCCGGATGTGGTGCTGTCGTTGCCGGCGACGCTGCCGCTGATCACCGTGTCTTCGGCGCCGCTGTTGCTGTCGTCGGCGGCGCTGAGGTCGGCGGCCGGATTGACGGTGAGGTTCACGGTCTGGGTCAGGGACTCGCCGGAGGCGGCGTCGGTGACGGTGTAGGTGAAGCTGTCGGCGCCATTGAAGTTGGCGTCCGGGGTGTAGTCGTAGCTGCCGTCGGCGTTGAACACCAGGCTGCCGTGGCTGACGCCGCTGGCGAGGGCGAAGCTCAGGCTGCCGCCGGAGGTGGTGCTGTCGTTGCCGGCGACGCTGCCGCTGATCACGCTGTCTTCGGCGCCGCTGTTGCTGTCGTCGGCGGCGCTGAGGTCGGCGGCCGGATTGACGGTGAGGTTCACGGTCTGGGTCAGGGACTCGCCGGAGGCGGCGTCGGTGACGGTGTAGGTGAAGCTGTCGGCGCCATTGAAGTTGGCATCCGGGGTGTAGTCGTAGCTGCCGTCGGCGTTGAACACCAGGCTGCCGTGGCTGACGCCGCTGGCGAGGGCGAAGCTCAGGCTGCCGCCGGAGGTGGTGCTGTCGTTGCCGGCGACGCTGCCGCTGATCACCGTGTCTTCGGCGCCGCTGTTGCTGTCGTCGGCGGCGCTGAGGTCGGCGGCCGGATTGACGGTGAGGTTCACGGTCTGGGTCAGGGACTCGCCGGAGGCGGCGTCGGTGACGGTGTAGGTGAAGCTGTCGGCGCCATTGAAGTTGGCGTCCGGGGTGTAGTCGTAGCTGCCGTCGGCGTTGAACACCAGGCTGCCGTGGCTGACGCCGGTGGCGAGGGCGAAGCTCAGGCTGCCGCCGGAGGTGGTGCTGTCGTTGCCGGCGACGCTGCCGCTGATCACGCTGTCTTCGGCGCCGCTGTTGCTGTCGTCGGCGGCGCTGAGGTCGGCGGCCGGATTGACGGTGAGGTTCACGGTCTGGGTCAGGGACTCGCCGGAGGCGGCGTCGGTGACGGTGTAGGTGAAGCTGTCGGCGCCATTGAAGTTGGCGTCCGGGGTGTAGTCGTAGCTGCCGTCGGCGTTGAACACCAGGCTGCCGTGGCTGACGCCGGTGGCGAGGGCGAAGCTCAGGCTGCCGCCGGATGTGGTGCTGTCGTTGCCGGCGACGCTGCCGCTGATCACCGTGTCTTCGGCGCCGCTGTTGCTGTCGTCGGCGGCGCTGAGGTCGGCGGCCGGATTGACGGTGAGGTTCACGGTCTGGGTCAGGGACTCGCCGGAGGCGGCGTCGGTGACGGTGTAGGTGAAGCTGTCGGCGCCATTGAAGTTGGCGTCCGGGGTGTAGTCGTAGCTGCCGTCGGCGTTGAACACCAGGCTGCCGTGGCTGACGCCGGTGGCGAGGGCGAAGCTCAGGCTGCCGCCGGATGTGGTGCTGTCGTTGCCGGCGACGCTGCCGCTGATCACCGTGTCTTCGGCGCCGCTGTTGCTGTCGTCGGCGGCGCTGAGGTCGGCGGCCGGATTGACGGTGAGGTTCACGGTCTGGGTCAGGGACTCGCCGGAGGCGGCGTCGGTGACGGTGTAGGTGAAGCTGTCGGCGCCATTGAAGTTGGCGTCCGGGGTGTAGTCGTAGCTGCCGTCGGCGTTGAACACCAGGCTGCCGTGGCTGACGCCGGTGGCGAGGGCGAAGCTCAGGGTGCCGCCGGAGGTGGTGCTGTCGTTACCGGCGACGCTGCCGCTGATCACCGTGTCTTCGGCGCCGCTGTTGCTGTCGTCGGCGGCGCTGAGGTCGGCGGCCGGATTGACGGTGAGGTTCACGGTCTGGGTCAGGGACTCGCCGGAGGCGGCGTCGGTGACGGTGTAGGTGAAGCTGTCGGCGCCATTGAAGTTGGCGTCCGGGGTGTAGTCGTAGCTGCCGTCGGCGTTGAACACCAGGCTGCCGTGGCTGACGCCGGTGGCGAGGGCGAAGCTCAGGCTGCCGCCGGATGTGGTGCTGTCGTTGCCGGCGACGCTGCCGCTGATCACCGTGTCTTCGGCGCCGCTGTTGCTGTCGTCGGCGGCGCTGAGGTCGGCGGCCGGATTGACGGTGAGGTTCACGGTCTGGGTCAGGGACTCGCCGGAGGCGGCGTCGGTGACGGTGTAGGTGAAGCTGTCGGCGCCATTGAAGTTGGCGTCCGGGGTGTAGTCGTAGCTGCCGTCGGCGTTGAACACCAGGCTGCCGTGGCTGACGCCGGTGGCGAGGGCGAAGCTCAGGCTGCCGCCGGATGTGGTGCTGTCGTTGCCGGCGACGCTGCCGCTGATCACCGTGTCTTCGGCGCCGCTGTTGCTGTCGTCGGCGGCGCTGAGGTCGGCGGCCGGATTGACGGTGAGGTTCACGGTCTGGGTCAGGGACTCGCCGGAGGCGGCGTCGGTGACGGTGTAGGTGAAGCTGTCGGCGCCATTGAAGTTGGCGTCCGGGGTGTAGTCGTAGCTGCCGTCGGCGTTGAACACCAGGCTGCCGTGGCTGACGCCGGTGGCGAGGGCGAAGCTCAGGGTGCCGCCGGAGGTGGTGCTGTCGTTACCGGCGACGCTGCCGCTGATCACCGTGTCTTCGGCGCCGCTGTTGCTGTCGTCGGCGGCGCTGAGGTCGGCGGCCGGATTGACGGTGAGGTTCACGGTCTGGGTCAGGGACTCGCCGGAGGCGGCGTCGGTGACGGTGTAGGTGAAGCTGTCGGCGCCATTGAAGTTGGCGTCCGGGGTGTAGTCGTAGCTGCCGTCGGCGTTGAACACCAGGCTGCCGTGGCTGACGCCGCTGGCGAGGGCGAAGCTCAGGCTGCCGCCGGAGGTGGTGCTGTCGTTGCCGGCGACGCTGCCGCTGATCACGCTGTCTTCGGCGCCGCTGTTGCTGTCGTCGGCGGCGCTGAGGTCGGCGGCCGGATTGACGGTTATGCTGACCGTGGCCGTGCTGCTGGATGCACCATCGCTGATGGTGTAAGAAAAATTCACCTGGCCGTTGAAGTTGGCGTCAGGGGTGAATAGCAGTTGGCCATCGCTCAGGGTGACGCTGCCATTGCCGACCTTGACCGAAGAACCTTCGCTGATGGCTTGGCCATCAATCCGGGTGATGCTCAGGGTATCGCCATCGGGATCGCTATCGTTGTTCAGTACGTCGATACGGATGCTGCCATCTTCATCGAGGTTGAACTCATCGTCTTGCGCATTGGGGGCGTTGTTCACCGGTTGGTCGATCGAGACGTCGTCGTTCTGCTCGGCAGCGCCGAGGTCATCGTCTTGCGTCTCGGTCGTCAGGTTCAGGCCTTCGGTCTCGAACCCCACCGTCGGATCCAACTGCCCGCCCGTTTCATCCAGCAGCACGAAGCTGTGGCCGCCACCCGCTGCGCCGCCGGAACCGCCGGTCGCACCAGGACCCGCCGCGGTGGGCTCGAGCTCTGCGGTCGGGTCGAAGCCGGCGGCGATGGCCTGTTCCAGCTCCGAAGCCGGCTCGTTCGCCGCGGGTTCGGCGGTTTCGCTGGAGGCGGCTTGCCAGGTGCCGTTCGCTCCTACGTCGAGCAACTCGCCGTTGGCCAGCTCCAGGGTTGCCGCAGCGCCCGACTCGGTCAGTAGCTGTTCGCCCTGGAGCAGACGATCACCTTCGAAAACCTGGCGCTTGAAACCCTCTAGGGAAACGGCGAACACCTGACCAACAAGGCTCTTCACGATAGCGACGAAATTGCTCATGCCTAAGCTCCGGGCGCACGGCGGCGCAGTGTGATCCTTTGGGAATAGCGCCACGGTCGCGGACGAAAGCAACCGGTGGCGATTTAATGGCGTCAATAACCTGGCTTATCTCTATATGGAATTAGCTTAGCGCCAGACTATTGACCGCTTGGTCGCGATCATAAACAATCGCCGCCGCTAATGTCACTTTGATATTGATCACTTCTTGGTGTGATGTGGATCACGCTAAATGGAAGTGGCCAATACCTGTTGTTGGTGCGATTGCCCTGTAGCGATTGGCCCCCGAGGGTTGGCATGCGGTCGACCCTAACCTGAAAGGAATCCTCCAGATCATGCGCTTCACCACCGTTCTTCCCTTGGTTCTTGCTGTTTCCCTGTCGGCTCACGGGCAAACCCTCAGCGAGGCGATGCAAAGCGCGCTCGACGTGCATCCGGAGATCCGCGCAGGCGCCAACGCCCGCTTGTCTGTCGAAGAACAGATGAAGGCGGCCAGGGGAGGGTATTTGCCGCAGGTCGACCTGCTCGCCGGTTATGGTCGCGAAGGCACCGATAGCCCGAGTACTCGTGGCACCAGCCACGACAGCGAGACGCTGACCCGCGGCGAATCCACGCTGCGCTTGCAGCAGATGCTGTTCGACGGCTTCGCCACCCGCAGCGAAGTCGGTCGCCAGCGCGCCACCGTCAACGCCCGTGCCTATGAACTGCTGGGCACTTCCGAGCGCACCGCGCTGGAAGTGGCCCAGGTCTATCTGGAGGTGCTCAAGCGCGAGGAACTGGTTCGTCTGGCCGAGGACAACCTGCGCAGCCACGAGCGTATCTACGACCAGATTTCGCTGCGCAGCCAGCGGGGTGTCGGGCGCATGGCCGACCTCGATCAGGCCGAAGCGCGCCTGGCCCAGGCACGCAACAACCTGATCACCGAGCAGACCAACCTGGCCGATGCGCGGGTCAACTACTTCAGCGTGGTCGGTCGCGAACCCGGCGAGCTGAGCCTGCCCCAGGGGCTGCCCGGCGGCTTGCCGGAAAGCCTGCAGGCCGCGCGTGAGGAGATGCTGGCCAACAACCCCTTCCTGAGTTCGGCCGAGGCCGACGTGCAGGCCACCGAGCAGCAGTACCAGGCCGCCAAGTCGTCCTTCTACCCGCGCTTCGATGCCGAGCTGTCGCGCAATGCCGACAACAACCTGGATGGCGTGTCGGGTCACAGCAACGAATGGCAGGCGATGTTGCGTATGCGCTACAACCTGTTCGCCGGCGGCAGCAACAAGGCCGACCTGCAATCCAAGGCGCATCAGATCAACCAGGCCATGGACATCCGCAACAATGCGCTGCGCGTGCTGGTCGAGGACCTCGGCCTGTCCTGGAACGCCTTGGACAACGCCCGCCAGCAGCTGCCGATCGCCCAGCAGTACGTCGACTACAGCAGTCGGGTGCGCGAGTCCTACCAGAAGCAGTTCACCCTCGGCGAGCGCAGCCTGCTCGATCTGCTCGACAGCGAGAACGAGCTGTTCACCGCCTCCCGGCGTCTGCAGGAAGTGCGCTTTACCGAGCTGTTCACCCAATACCGGATCAAGGCCAGCATGGGCTCGCTGCTCAAGAGCCAGGGCGTGGTGGCGCCGATGGCGTCCGCGCCGCTGGATGTGGTCAAGGCCAACGTGCAGTTGCCCGGTTTGAACTGAGTGCCATTTCCCCGCAAGAGTGAATCGTCGTGGCAGTAGACCCGGGCCTGGCCCAGACCCGTAGCGATCCGCGTGATCGCTACGACGACCCGCTGCTCGACAGCCTGCTGTCGCTGTGCGCGCTACACCAGAAATCGGTCAGCCGGGCCATGCTCACCGCCGGCTTGCCGTTGCCGGAGCAGCGTCTGACCGCCGAGTTGCTGCCGCGCGCGGCGGCGCGCGCCGGCTTGCAGGGGCGCTGGTTGCGCCGCGGCCTGCGCCAGATCCCGCAGCTGGCGATGCCGGCGCTGCTGCTGTTGCGCGACGGGCGCAGTGCGTTGCTGCTCGGCTGGGACGAGCAGGGGCGGGCGCGCCTGATGCCCAGCGAGAGCGAAGGCGGCGAGGTGCGGGTGAGTGCCGAGGTGCTGGCCGAGGACTACCGCGGCCAGGTGTTCTTCGCCCAGCCGCAGCACAAGTTCGACCTCAACCGCGGCGAACTGATTCCGCGGGCCAACGCCTGGTTCCGCGATACCCTCAGGCGCTCGCGCTGGCTCTATCTGGATGCCATCGCCGCCAGCCTGCTGATCAACCTGATCGGCCTGGCCACGCCGCTGTTCGTGATGAACGTCTACGACCGGGTGGTGCCCAACCAGGCCGTGGCCACCCTCTGGGTGCTGGCGATCGGCATCAGCGGCGCCTTTCTGTTCGACCTGCTGCTCAAGACCCTGCGCGGCCTGTGCCTGGATCTCGCCGGCAAGAAGACCGACCTGATCATCTCCGCCACGCTGTTCGAGCGCATCGTCGGCATGGCCATGAAGCACCGCCCGGCGCGGGTCGGCAGCTTCGCCCAGAACATCCACGAGTTCCAGAATCTGCGCGATTTCCTCGCTTCGCTGACCCTGGCCAGCGTCATCGATTTGCCGTTCACCCTACTGATCCTCGCGGTGATCGCGATGATCGGCGGGCATCTGGTATGGATTCCGCTGCTGGCCTTTCCCCTGGTCGCCCTGATCGGCTGGGGGCTGCAGCGACCGCTGGCCGACACCATGCGGCGCAGCATGGCGCTGGCCGCCGAGCGCCAGTCGAGCCTGATCGAAAGCCTGGCCGGTCTGGACGCGGTCAAGGTCAACAATGCCGAGAGCGAGCGTCAGTACCTGTGGGAACAGACCATCGGCACCCTCGGCCGCCTGGAGCTGCGTGCGCGCATGCTGTCCAGCCTGGCGATGAATTCCACGCTGTTGCTGCAGCAGCTGGCCGGGGTGGTGATGATAGTGCTGGGGGTCTACCAGATCATCGCCGGCAACCTCAGCATGGGCGGCCTGATCGCTTGCTACATGCTCAGCGGCCGGGCCCTCGGGCCGCTGACGCAGATGTCCGGTCTGCTCACCCGCTACCAGCAAACGCGGGTCACCCTCGATTCGGTCAACCAGATGATGGCGTTGCCGCAGGAGCGCCAGGAAGAGGAGCGCCCGCTCAAGCGCCAGGCGCTGCAGGGGGCGATCGAGTTCCGCCAACTGGACTTCCATTATCCCGATCAGCAGCAGGCCGCCCTGGAGAAGATCAACCTAGTGGTTCGCCCCGGCGAGAAGATCGGCATCATCGGCCGCAGCGGCTCGGGCAAGAGCTCGCTGACCAAGCTGATCGTCGGCCTCTACCAGCCGGACGGCGGCAACCTGCTGGTCGACGGTATTGATGTGCGCCAGCTGGACGTCAGCGACCTGCGCCACAACATCGGCTATGTGCCGCAGGACATCCAGCTGTTCTCCGGCACCCTGCGCGACAACCTGGTCGCCGGTGCGCGCTACGTCGAGGACGAACTGGTGCTGCAAGCCGCCGAGCTGGCCGGCGTGCACGAATTCGTCCGGTTGCATCCCAAGGGCTACGAGCTGCAGGTCGGCGAACGCGGGCAGAACCTCTCCGGCGGCCAGCGGCAGAACGTCGCCCTGGCCCGCGCGCTGTTGCTCGACCCGCCGATCCTGCTGCTCGACGAGCCGACCAGTTCGATGGACAACACCGGCGAGGAGCGCCTCAAGCAGCGCCTGGCCGCGGTGATCGGCAACAAGACCCTGCTGCTGGTGACTCACCGCGCCTCGATGCTCAGCCTGGTGGACCGCCTGGTCATCGTCGACCGCGGCCAGATCATTGCCGACGGGCCCAAGGGGAGCGTCATGGAAGCGCTGAAGAAGGGGCAGATCAGTGTCGGCTAAGCAATCGTTCGCCGGCCTGGGCAAGGCCGTGGGTGGCTATTTCGGCGGCCGCGATGCGCTCGGCGACGAGCCCTTGCCGGAAGTAAGCAAGGCGTTGATCGAGGACGCGCCGCGCATCGTGCGCCTGACCATTTGGGGGCTGATCGCCTTCGTCGCCTTCTGCCTGCTGTGGGCGCATTTCGCCGTGGTCGACGAGGTGACTCGCGGCGACGGCAAGGCGATTCCCTCGTCGCGCCTGCAGAAGATCCAGAACCTGGAGGGCGGTATCGTTGCCGAGTTGTTCGTGCGTGAGGGCCAGGTGGTGAACGTCGGCGATTCGCTGCTGCGCCTGGACGATACGCGCTTCGCCTCCAACGTCGGTGAGACCGAGGCGGACCGCCTGGCCCTGCAGTTGCGGGTCGAGCGCCTGGGAGCAGAGGTACGGGGGGAAGAGCTGCAGGTTGGCGATGAACTGCGCGAGAAGGCGCCGCGGCTGGCCGAGAACGAGGTGCAGCTGTTCAACAGTCGGCGCCAGCAGTTGCTGGACGAGGTCGCCGGCCTGGAGCAGCAACTGGTCCAGCGCCGCCAGGAGCTGCGCGAATTCGCCTCCAAGCAGGCTCAGTACCGCAACAGCCTGGAGTTGTTGCGCCAGGAAATCCGCATGTCCGAACCCTTGGTGGCCGAGGGCGCGATTTCCCAGGTAGAGGTGCTGCGCCTCAAGCGCGCCGAGGTGGAGAGTCGCGGCGCGCTCGAGGCCACCACCCTGGCGATTCCGCGGGCTGAGGCGGCGATTACCGAGGTCGAGCGCAAGATCGACGAAACCCGTGGTCGTTTCCGCAGCGATGCCCTGACCGAACTGAACGAGGCGCGCACCGAACTGAGCAAGATCCAGTCCACCGGCAAGGCTTTGGAGGACCGGGTCAATCGCACCCTGGTCACCTCGCCGGTGCGCGGCATCGTCAAGCAGCTGCTGGTCAACACCATCGGCGGGGTGATCCAGCCGGGCAGCGATCTGGTGGAGATCGTGCCGCTGGACGACAACCTGCTGATCGAGGCGCGCATCCGTCCGCAGGACATCGCCTTCCTCCATCCCGGGCAGGAGGCCATGGTCAAGTTCACCGCCTACGACTACACCATCTATGGCGGCCTCAAGGCCGAGCTGGTGCAGATCGGCGCCGACACCGTCAGCGACGAGGAGGGCAACAGCTTCTACGTGATCCAGTTGCGCACCGACAGAAGTCACCTGGGCAGCGAGGAGCAGCCGTTGCTGATCATTCCCGGCATGGTCGCCTCGGTGGACATCATCACCGGCAAGAAAAGCGTGCTCAGCTATCTGCTCAAGCCGATCATCCGCGCCCGCGCCGAGGCGTTGCGCGAGCGCTGAGCTGTCCGCGCAGGGGCCTAGGGTGGGCTTTAGCCTGCCAGCGGTGTGAAGCCTGCAGGCTTCCAAGTCCAATAGCTACAGGCACATGGCGCAATGGCAGCGCCGCTCTCATGGCGCCAGGCTCAGCGGCTGCTGGACCTCCAGCAGATACTGCGCCACTTTTCCGCTGTTGCGCAGTTGCGCCAGGCCGCGGTTGAAGCGTTCGATGCGCTCGGCATTGCCGGGCACCTCGCGCGACAGCAATAGATGCAGACTGTCGCGGCGCAGCGGCTTGGAATGGAAGCTCAGGCGGGCGCGCTCGGCGGCGGTGAAATGCTGGTGCAGCAGGTCGAAGCCGACCACTTTGTCTACGGGAAACAGATCGATCCGGCCAGCGAGCAATTGGCGCAGGCCCTGTTCGTCGCTGGTCAGGCGGCTCACCCGCAGCTGGCCCGCCGCCTCCGCCTGCTGGAAGGCCGTGCCGTAGTCGTAGCCGCGCGTGGCGGCGATGCGCAGACCTTGCAGATCCTCGATCCGGCTCCAGTCGAAGGCGTGGTCCTTGCGGTGGAACAGGTGGTAGCCGCTTTGCAGTACCGGATCGCTGATATAGAAGCGTCGCTCGCGCTCGGTGGTGTAAAGCCACACCGCGCTGCCGTCGCGCTCGCCCTTCCCGGCCATCTTCAGCGAGCGCGCCCAGGGGTGGAATTCCCATCGCACCTCGATGCCTTCCTGGGCGAAGGCTTCGGCGACGATCCGCGAGGCGACGCCATGGTGCGGCAGCTTTTCACCGAGGTAGGGCGGCCACTCGCCATTGGTCAGGCGCAGCGACTCGGCAGCCGATGCACTCGCCAGCGACAGGGCGCAGAGAAGGAGGAAGAGGCGCATGCGGTACTGTTTCCGGCAACCGGTTGCGGTTGAGTCTAGAGGCAGATTGCCGGCTGCGCCGCGACCTTCTTATTGCAGCATGCTCATCGCCGCCTCCATCGCGGCGGAGAGGTCTTCGTCGGCCTGCATGTCGACCTGCGGGTCGAGGCCCAGCTTGGCGAACGCCGGCACCTTGCTCCAGTCGAGCTGGGTGTAGGGGTGCTCGCTGCCGAGGTAGCTCTGCAGGGTGGCGACCTGGACGATGTCGACGTAGTCGGCCTTGGCCGAGTCGCGGGCGAAGTTCAGGTACTGGCTGGGCACCATGGCGATGGGTTCGGGGAACTCCCAGGTGCGCAGGATCTTGTCGCCGATGATCGGATGGATCTGCTCGATCACGTGGTTGAGGCTGATCGAGTCGGCCAGCAGCTCGTTGTGGTCCTCGGCATAGGTGAGGATCGGCAGCACGCCGATCTGGTGCACCAGGCCGGCGAGGGTGGCCTGATCCGGCATCAGGCGGGTGTAGTGGCGGCACAGTACATGGCAGATGCCGGCGATCTCGGTGCTCTTGTTCCACACCTCGCGCATCTTGCGGTCGACCACGTCGCTGGTGGCCTGGAACATCTGCTCCATGGCCAGGCCGGTGGCGAGATTGCAGGTGTAGTTGATGCCCAGGCGGCTGACCGCCATCTGCAGGTCGGTGATTTCCTTGTTGCTGCGCAGCAGCGGGCTGTTGACCACCTTGATGATGCGCGCGGTGAGGGCGGCATCGTTGCCGATCACCTTGCTGATCTGCGGAATGCCGATGTCCGGATCTTCAGCCGCCTCGCGGACTTTTAAGGCCACCTCGGGCAGGGTCGGCAGCACCAGCTCATCGTTCTCGATGGCGTGGATCAGCTCCTGTTGGACTTTTTCGGCGAGCTTGCTCATTAACGGGTTCTCTTCGGCAAAGGTTACGGCGCTGTCGTCAGGTTCGAGTCGCGTAGCGCCGGATGAGGGAGACGGGCATGCCGCCAAGGCCTTGATGATGGGGCGACGCGGCAAGCCCGTTAACGCTGGATTTCCTTGTCGGCATCCAGCCGATAGGGCAATTCGAGCAGGCTCAGCAGCGGGCCTTCTGGAGAACCCAGGCGGATGCGCTCATCGGCCACGGCATCCTCCTGCAGCACCGCCAGCAGTTCGACGCCACTCTCGGCGCGGGCGGCCAGCACCACTTCGCCGACGCTGGAACCATGCACCGGCGAGAATAGTTCGCAGGCCTTGGCGGGCACCTCGTCGCCGGCCAGGGCCAGGCGGTACAGGCGGCGCTTGAGCTTGCCCAGGTACTGCATGCGCGCGACGATCTCCTGGCCGGTATAGCAGCCTTTCTTGAAGCTCACTCCGCCCAGGGCCTGCAGGTTGATCATTTGCGGAATGAACAGCTCGCGGGTGGCGCCGAACACCTGGCCGACGCCGGCGCGCACCTGGGCCAGCAGCCAGTCGTTCAGCGGCGCCTGCGCCAGGGAGGCAGACAGCGTGGCCTGCAGCGTGTCGGCGGCGTCGGCCGGAGCCCAGAGTTCGGCGCGGCCATCGTCCAGGCGCACGGCCAGCAGCTGGCCGGCGCTGGCCAGGGCATCACCGCTTGCGCCAAGTTCGAGGCCAAGCTCGCGCAGGACGGCGTCGCCGCCGAGCAGGCCGAAGCGCACCCAGGCGCTGCTCTCGTCGCTGAGCTTGGATTTGGAGAACACCGCGTACTTCTGCAGGTCGGCCAGCTGCGGCTCGATCAGCTCGCGAGCCATGGCCAGGAGGTAGCCGTTTTCCACCGGCACGAGGCGAAAGCTCGACAGCATGCGGCCCTTGGGCGTGCAGCGGGCGCCGAGGCTGCAATGGCTGGCGGACAGGTAATCGAGGTTGCAGGTCAGCTGGCCCTGGAGGAACTTGGCGGCATCCGCGCCGCGCACGGCGAGCAGGCCTTCGTGGTCGAGGAGGGTGAAGTACGCGCTATCGGCCATGGTGGGAATCGAGTCGCTGGAGAAAAGTTGGGGGCTCATCATAAAAGCAGCTGCAAGCCCCAAGCTACAGGCTTCAAGCAAAAGCGCAGAAAAAGCGCGAGTTTGCCGCCCGAGCGTCAGGCCGAAACTCCAGCGCAGCGCATCAGGGGGGGCGGTCATCCGCCTCGCCGCTGCTGTTATACTGCCGGTCTCTCTCAAGGAGCCGCTACATGGCCGATGCAACCGAACTCAATCGCCTCTTCTGGCACAGCCGCCGCGGCATGCTGGAGCTGGATGTACTGCTGGTCCCCTTCGTCAAGGAGGTCTACCCCGGCCTGGATGCCGAAGACCAGGCGCGTTACCGCAAGCTGCTGGAGTGTGAGGATCAGGACATGTTCGGCTGGTTCATGCAGCGCGGCGAGCCGGAAGACGCCGACCTCAAGCGCATGGTGCGCATGATCCTGGACCGTGTCCAACCCAAGTAACCCGTTCGAGTGCCACTGGCAGCCCTCCCGCGGGCTGCTCGGGCTCTACCTGGGCGTGGTGCTTCTGGCGCTGGCGGCGCCCTGGCTGGCCGACCTGCCGCTGTGGCTTCAGCTGCTGTCGCTCCCGGCGGGCCTGATACATGTCGCCTGGGTGCTGCCGCGGCACATCTTGCTGTCCTCGGCGCAGGCCGTTCGCGGGCTGCGTCGCGACGCGCTCGGTTGGCAGCTGTGGAGTCCGGCGCAGGGCTGGCAGCCGGTGCAGCTGCGCCCGGACAGCCTGGCGCTGCCGTTGCTGGTGGTGCTGCGTTTTCGTCGGCCGGGCGAGTGCTGCACTCGCAGTTTGTGCATCCCGCGCGATGCGCTGTCGCGCGAGCAGCACAGGCGCCTGCGCCTGCGTCTGAAGTTCAGTCGCAGGCGCTGGGCTGCGCCGCAGGTTGCGGGGTCAGAATAGTGTCGCGCGCCTCGGCTAGCTGCTCGGGGTAGTCCAGCGTGTAATGCAGGCCGCGACTCTCGTGGCGCTGCATGGCCGAGCGGATCATCAGTTCCGCCACAAGAGCGAGGTTCCTCAGTTCGATCAGGTCGCGGCTGACCTTGTAGTTGGAGTAGAACTCGTCGATCTCGTCCAGCAGCAGGCGCACGCGGTGCTGGGCGCGCTGCAGGCGCTTGTTGGTGCGCACGATGCCGACGTAGTCCCACATGAAGCGCCGCAGCTCATCCCAGTTGTGCGCGATGATCACGTCCTCGTCCGAGTCGGTCACCTGGCTGGCGTCCCAGCAGGGCAGGTCGGTCGGCATGCTCACCGCGTCGAGTTGGGTGACGATGTCGGCACAGGCGGAGCGGGCGTAGACGAAGCACTCCAGCAGCGAGTTGCTGGCCATGCGGTTGGCGCCGTGCAGTCCGGTGAAGCTGGTTTCGCCTATGGCGTACAGGCCGGGCACGTCGGTACGCCCTTGCTGGTCGACGACCACGCCGCCACAGGTATAGTGCGCCGCCGGCACCACCGGGATGGGCTGCTTGGTGATGTCGATGCCGAAGCCCAGGCAGCGCTCATAAACGGTGGGGAAATGGTTCTTGATGAATTCCGCCGGCTTGTGGCTGATGTCCAGGTAGACGCAGTCTATCCCTAAGCGCTTCATCTCGTGGTCGATCGCGCGGGCGACTATGTCGCGCGGCGCCAGTTCGGCGCGCTGGTCGAAGCGTGGCATGAAACGCTCGCCGTTGGGGAGCTTGAGCAGTCCGCCTTCGCCGCGCACCGCTTCGGTGATCAGGAAGCTCTTGGCCTGCGGGTGGTACAGGCAGGTGGGGTGGAACTGGTTGAACTCCAGGTTGCCCACCCGGCAGCCGGCGCGCCAGGCCATGGCGATGCCGTCGCCGCAGGCGCCGTCGGGGTTGCTGGTGTAGAGATAGACCTTGGCCGCACCGCCGGTGGCGAGAATCACGAAGCGCGCGCCGAAGGTGTCCACCTCGCCCTTCTCGCGGTCCAGCACATAGGCGCCCAGGCAGCGTTCGCCATCCAGGCCGAGTTTGCGTTCGGTGATCAGGTCGACCGCCACGCGCTGTTCCAGCAGCTCGATGTTGGCTCGCTGCCGCGCCTGTTCCAGCAAGGTATTGAAGATCGCCGCGCCGGTGGCGTCGGCGGCATGGATGATGCGGCGGTGGCTATGCCCCCCTTCGCGGGTCAGATGGAACTCGAAACCGCCGTCTTCACGTGCGGTTTCGGCCTCGCGGGTGAAGGGAACGCCCTGATCGATCAGCCATTGGATGGCTTCGCGGCTATGCTCCACGGTGAATCGCACGGCATCGGCGCGGCACAGGCCGGCGCCGGCGTTGAGGGTGTCGGCGACATGCGACTCGATCGTATCGGTATCGTCGAGTACCGCCGCCACGCCGCCCTGGGCCCAATAGGTGGAGCCATTGGCCAGGCTGCCCTTGCTCAGCACCGCGATGCGCAGGCTGGGGGGCAGGGTAAGGGCAAGGGTCAGGCCGGCAGCGCCGCTGCCGATGACCAGAACGTCATGCTGGAAGTGATGGCTCATGTGCGAATCCCGCGGAAAAGCGGACCCTAGTATATAGAGAGGGGCGGCGGCACAATAGCTGGCTTATGACCGACCGCGGTGCTCGGGAACTTTCTTAGTCGCTAAGGTTCCATAGAGGGGTCGCCCATATAAGGGAGAACGCTTGTGCGCGCCCGTTATCCTCTTCGACTCGTCTGTCGAATTGCCGGGCAAACAGGGCGATAAGATTTATTCGCGCGAGCGGGAAGGGTCCCGTTGGCGCCATTCCTTGCAGAGATAAAAAACTCTGCAGGAAGCTTGCTTGGAGGGGAGAACTTTTGCGTAAGGCCCGAGTCTATCTTGGCAGGCTGATTCGCTTACGGACGCAAGCCTCCTCCATGCATCAAGAGGAGAATGCATGCTAACCCAGGAAGACGATCAGCAGCTGGTCGAGCGAGTGCAGCGCGGTGACAAGCGCGCCTTCGATCTGTTGGTGCTGAAGTATCAGCACAAGATTCTCGGGTTGATCGTGCGATTCGTGCACGATACCCACGAGGCTCAGGATGTCGCCCAGGAAGCCTTCGTCAAGGCTTACCGGGCGCTTGGAAACTTTCGCGGTGACAGCGCGTTCTATACCTGGCTGTACCGCATCGCCATCAATACGGCGAAGAACTACCTGGTGTCCCGCGGTCGGCGGCCGCCAGATAGTGATGTCAGTAGCGATGACGCGGAGTTCTATGACGGCGACCACGCCCTCAAGGACATCGAGTCACCGGAACGGGCATTGCTGCGCGACGAGATCGAGGCCGCTGTGCATCGGACCATCGCCCAGTTGCCGGACGATTTGCGCACGGCGCTGACTTTGCGCGAGTTTGAAGGTTTGAGTTACGAGGACATTGCCAGCGTGATGCAGTGTCCGGTCGGCACCGTACGTTCACGGATCTTCCGGGCGCGCGAGGCCATTGATAAATCTCTGCAACCCCTGTTGCAGGAAGCCTGAGACAGCGGCGACAGCCAAGAGAGGAACACCATGAGTCGTGAAACCCTGCAGGAATCGCTGTCCGCGGTGATGGATAACGAAGCGGACGAACTGGAATTGCGGCGTGTGCTCGCGGCCAGTGAGGATGGCGAGCTGCGCGGTACTTGGACGCGTTATCAGATCGCCCGTGCGGCCATGCACAGGGAATTGCTGGAGCCGCGTCTGGACATCGCCGCAGCGGTCTCCGCGGCGCTGGCCGACGAAGAGCTGCCGGTGCGCAAGGCGTCGTTATGGCGCAGTGTGAGTCGCGTTGCGGTGGCTGCCTCTGTTACCGTCGCGGTACTCGCCGGTGTGCGCCTGTACAATCAGGACGAGTTGAGCTCCAGCCAGTTGGCGCAACAGAGCGTTGCGCCGGCGCTGACCGTGCCCCAGGCGCAAGGGCCTGCACTGCTTGCCGGCTACAGCAGTGGCGAAGAGGCGGACGAGGCGGCCAAACTGGGTACCGCCAGCTGGCACGAGCAACGTCTGCCGACCTACCTGCGCCAGCATGCGCAGCAGGCGGCAATGGCGGGGGGCGAAACCGTGCTGCCCTATGCGCGAGCCGCAAGCCTGGAAAACCGCTAGTTAAGGAGTCACATGCGCGCGATTGCTCTCTGGTTTATCGGTGGTTGGCTGGCATCGCCAGTGCATGCCGGCGAAGCACAGGACTGGCTCAATCGCCTCGCCGCTGCCGAGCGGGAGCAGAGCTTTCAAGGCACCTTCATCTATGAGCGCAACGGTAGTTTTTCCACCCACGGTATCTGGCGCGAGGTAGAGGCGGGCGGTGCGGTGCGTGAACGCCTGCTGCAGCTCGACGGCCCGGCGCAGGAAGTGCTGAAAGTGGACGGCCAGACCCAGTGCGTCAGTGGCGCGTTGGCCGACCAGGTCGCCGAGGGCCAGTCCTGGCCGGCGCGTCAGTTGGATGCCGAAAAGCTGGCCCGCTGGTATGACATTCGTGTGGCCGGTAACTCGCGCATCGCCGGGCGTGGCGCGGTGGTCCTGGTGCTGGCACCCAAGGATCAACACCGTTACGGTTTCGAGTTGCATCTGGATCGGGATACCGGCCTGCCGCTGAAGTCCTTGCTGCTCAACGAAAAGGGCCAACTGCTGGAGCGTTTTCAGTTCACTCAGCTGCAGGTCTCGGCGCCCGAGGCGGTTGGGCTGCAAGCCAGTTCGCGCTGCCGTCCCGTGCGTTTCCGTACGGTCGACCAGGTGGCCGACGATCTCTGGCGCTCGGACTGGCTACCACCCGGTTTCACCCTCAATGCCGCCCAGTTGCGGCGCAGTCCGGCCTCCGACCAGCGCGTCACCTGCCTGATGTATGGCGATGGCCTGGCGCGTTTCTCGGTCTTTCTCGAGTCCCTGCAGGGGGCGGTGGTGGAAGATGCGCGCAGCCAACTCGGCCCCACCGTCGCGGTATCGCGGCGGATGGCCACCGACGAGGGTGATGTGATGGTCACCGTGGTCGGTGAGATCCCCTTGGGCACCGCCGAGCGCATCGCGCTGTCGATGCGTGCCGGAGCGGCCGAACAGGTCGCGCAATGATCGAAGAGCAGGGGCGCGTAGTGGCGGTCGAGCCCGGCGCGGTCTGGGTCGAGACGCTGCGCAAGAGCACCTGTTCCGGTTGCTCGGCCAATGCCGCCTGCGGTCAGGGTCTGATGGAGCGCCTCGGCGTAGGGCGCCAGCGCGGGTATCTGCGTGCCCTGAGCCAGCTGCAGCTGTCCGTGGGCGATAGCGTGGTGATTGGCGTACGCGAAGACCTGCTGGTGCGCAGTTCGCTGCTGGTCTATCTGTTTCCGCTGCTTGGTTTGCTGGCCGCTGCGTTGGTGGCCGAGAGCCTGGGGCTGACCGAGCCCCTGATCATCCTCGCCGGTCTCGCCGGCCTGTTCGGTACCTGGTTGCTGGTGCGCTGGCGTGCATCGCGCTATGCCGACGATCCCGAATTGCAACCCGTTGTCCTGCGTGCGCTGCTCGCCGGAGGGTCTGCGGCGAATTGAGCGTGTTTGCTTTGTCCATGGGGAGTTGTAGTCGATGAGAAACCTGAAGTCCGTTGCACCGCTGCTGGCGGCTGCCCTGCTCTGGGGGCAGAGCCTGTTGGCTCAGGCCAGCCTGCCCGATTTCACCGAGTTGGTGGAGGAGGCCTCGCCCGCGGTGGTCAACATCAGTACCCGGCAGAAGATGCCGGAGCGCGTTGCCGGCGGCCAATTGGCCATTCCCGATCTGGAAGGGCTGCCGCCGATGTTTCGCGAGTTCTTCGAGCGCAGCATTCCCCAGGTTCCGCGTAGCCCTGGCGGCGGTCGGCAGCGCGAAGCGCAGTCGCTGGGCTCGGGCTTCATCATTTCCCCCGATGGCTACGTGCTGACCAACAATCATGTGGTGGCCGATGCCGACGAGATCATCGTACGCCTGTCCGACCGTAGCGAGCTGGAGGCCAGGCTGATCGGCGCCGATCCGCGCAGCGACGTGGCGTTGCTCAAGGTCGAGGGCAAGGACCTGCCGACCGTACGCCTGGGCAAGTCCGACGAGCTCAAGGTCGGCGAGTGGGTGCTGGCCATCGGCTCGCCGTTCGGCTTCGATCACTCGGTGACCTCCGGTATCGTCAGTGCCAAGGGGCGCAACCTGCCGAGCGACAGCTACGTGCCCTTCATCCAGACAGACGTGGCGATCAATCCGGGTAACTCCGGCGGCCCGCTGTTCAACCTCAAGGGCGAAGTGGTCGGTATCAACTCGCAGATCTTCACCCGTTCCGGCGGCTTCATGGGGCTGTCGTTCGCCATTCCGATGGAGGTGGCGCTGCAGGTGGCCGATCAGCTCAAGAGCGACGGCAAGGTCACCCGCGGCTGGCTGGGCGTGGTGATCCAGGAGGTGAACAAGGATCTCGCCGAGTCCTTCGGTCTGGAAAAACCCGCCGGTGCGCTGGTCGCCCAGGTGCTGGAGGATGGTCCGGCGGACAAGGGTGGTCTGCAGGTCGGCGACGTCATCCTCAGCCTCAACGGCGAGCCGATCGTCATGTCGGCCGACCTGCCGCACTTGGTCGGGGGGCTCAAACCCGGCGCGAAAGCGCGCATGGATGTCGTTCGTGATGGATCGCGCAAGCAACTCGACGTCACAATCGGCACCCTGCCGGATGATGACCAGGCGCTGGCGGCTTCCGCTGTGCAGGGTGGCGAGCGCAGCAATAATCGACTGGGCGTGACGGTCGCCGAGCTCAGTGCCGAGCAGAAGAAGGGCCTCGACCTGCGGGGCGGTGTGGTGGTCAAGGAAGTGCTCAACGGGCCGGCGGCGATGATCGGTCTGCGTCCTGGCGACGTGATCACCCATCTGAACAACCAGGCCATCGATTCCACCGCCACCTTCGCCCAGGTGGCGCACGAACTGCCGAAGAATCGCTCGGTGTCGATGCGCGTACTGCGTCAAGGGCGTGCCAGCTTTATCACCTTCAAGTTGGCTGAGTAACCCGGGCAAGGCTGAAGAAGGGCGCTTTCGGGCGCCCTTCTGCGTATCTGCACCAGCGCGGCGCGGACGTGACGCGGTGGCGAGGGATCGGGTACAATCCGCGGCTATTTTCGGCAAGCGTCTTGCCTGTGCCTTCTTCGAGTGTTGATCCGTGAGTGACCTGAGTCATATCCGCAATTTTTCCATCATTGCCCACATCGACCACGGCAAGTCCACCTTGGCTGACCGTTTCATCCAGATGTGCGGCGGCCTCGCCGCGCGTGAAATGGAGGCTCAGGTTCTGGACTCCATGGATCTGGAGCGTGAGCGCGGCATCACCATCAAGGCGCACAGCGTTACGCTTCACTACAAGGCGCAGGATGGCAAGACCTACCAGCTGAACTTCATCGATACCCCCGGTCACGTCGACTTCACCTACGAGGTCAGCCGCTCCCTGGCGGCCTGCGAGGGCGCGTTGCTGGTAGTGGACGCCGGTCAGGGCGTCGAGGCGCAGTCGGTGGCCAACTGCTACACCGCCATCGAGCAGGGGCTCGAGGTCATGCCGGTGCTGAACAAGATGGACCTGCCCCAGGCCGACCCGGATCGCGTCAAGGACGAGATCGAGAAGATCATCGGCATCGACGCCACCGACGCCGTGGCCTGCAGCGCCAAGAGTGGCATGGGCGTGGACGAGGTGCTCGAGCGCCTGGTGCAGACCATTCCGGCGCCGACCGGCGATATCGAAGCGCCGCTGCAGGCGCTGATCATCGACTCCTGGTTCGACAACTATCTGGGCGTGGTCTCGCTGGTGCGCGTGCGTCAGGGGCGAGTGAAGAAGGGCGACAAGATCCTGGTCAAGTCCACCGGCAAGGTGCACCTGGTCGACAGCGTCGGCGTGTTCACCCCGAAGCACACCGCCACCGCTGACCTGAAGGCCGGTGAAGTGGGCTTCATCATCGCCAGCATCAAGGACATTCACGGTGCGCCGGTGGGCGACACCCTGACCCTGTCTTCGACCCCCGAGGTCGAGGTGCTGCCAGGCTTCAAGAAAATCCAGCCGCAGGTCTACGCCGGCCTGTTCCCGGTCAGCTCCGACGACTTCGAGGACTTCCGCGACGCCCTGCAGAAACTGACCCTCAACGACTCGTCGCTGCAATACATGCCGGAAAGCTCCGACGCCCTGGGCTTCGGCTTCCGTTGCGGCTTCCTCGGCATGCTGCACATGGAGATCATCCAGGAGCGCCTGGAGCGCGAATACGACCTGGACCTGATCACCACCGCGCCAAGCGTGATCTACGAGCTCGAGCTCAAGACCGGTGAAACCATCACCGTCGACAACCCCTCCAAGCTGCCGGATGTCTCGGCCGTCGCCGACTTCCGCGAGCCGATAGTCACCGCGACCATCCTGGTGCCGCAGGAGCACCTGGGCAACGTCATCACCCTGTGCATCGAGAAACGCGGCGTGCAGCGCGACATGCAGTTCCTCGGTTCTCAGGTGCAGGTTCGTTACGACCTGCCGATGAACGAGGTGGTGCTGGACTTCTTCGACCGTCTGAAGTCGACCAGCCGCGGCTATGCGTCGCTGGACTATCATTTCGATCGCTATCAGTCTGCCAATCTGGTCAAGCTGGACGTGCTGATCAACGGCGACAAGGTCGATGCCCTGGCCTTGATCGTGCACCGCGACAACGCGGCCTACAAGGGCCGTGCACTGACCGAGAAGATGAAGGAACTGATCCCGCGGCAGATGTTCGACGTGGCGATCCAGGCAGCCATTGGTGGCCAGATCATCGCGCGGACCACGGTCAAGGCGCTGCGCAAGAACGTATTGGCCAAGTGCTACGGCGGCGACGTCAGCCGTAAGAAGAAGCTGCTGGAGAAGCAGAAGGCCGGTAAGAAACGCATGAAGCAGGTCGGTAACGTGGAAATTCCACAGGAAGCCTTCCTTGCCGTGCTCAGGTTGGATAGCTAAGGCTTTATGTCGATCAATTTCCCGCTCCTGTTGGTTATCGCGGTCGCCGTGTGCGGCTTTCTGGCTCTGGTCGACCTGGTTCTGCTGGCGCCGCGCCGGCGCTCGGCCATCGCCGCCTATCAGGGGCGCGTCGACGAACCCGACGAACGCGTGCTGGAGCGGCTGAGCAAGGAGCCCTTGCTGGTCGAGTACGGCAAGTCCTTCTTCCCGGTGCTGGCCATCGTGCTGGTGCTGCGCTCCTTCCTGGTCGAGCCGTTCCAGATTCCGTCCGGTTCGATGAAGCCGACACTGGAAGTGGGCGATTTCATCCTGGTCAACAAGTTCGCCTACGGCATCCGCCTGCCGGTGCTCGATACCAAGGTGATCGAGGTCGACAATCCGCAGCGCGGCGACGTCATGGTGTTCCGCTACCCCAGCGATCCGGCGATCAACTACATCAAGCGGGTGGTCGGTCTGCCCGGTGATCGCATCCAGTACACCCAGGGCAAGCGTCTGCTGATCAATGGCGAGCCGGTCGCGGAGCAACTGCTCGGCGAAGAAGCCGGCAGCCTGGGCAGCGCGATGCTCTACCAGGAGCGCCTGGGCCAGGTGGAGCACACCATCCGCAAGGAAATGAGCCGCATGCGTCGTGAGCCCGGCGGCGAGTGGGTGGTGCCGCAGGGGCACTATTTCATGATGGGCGACAACCGCGACAATTCCAATGACAGCCGCTACTGGCGCGACCGCAAGATCCCCGAGGCGCTCTGGGGCATGGTCCCGGACGACCATATCGTCGGCAAGGCCTTCGCCATCTGGATGAGCTGGCCGGAGCCGAAGACCGCCAATTTGCCCAGCTTCTCGCGTGTCGGCCTGATTCATTGAGCACTGGCGCGCTGCTTTCGACAGCGCGCCAGGCTATAAATAGTCTTGCCGCAAAGGCTCCAACAAGACCGTCCATTGGGGATACACATGACTTTCGCGCGTTCGCAGCAGGGCCTGTCCATTCTGGGCTGGCTGATGGTTCTGGCCGTGGTGGCGTTCTTCGCCAGCACCGCATTCAAGGTGATTCCGCACTATCTCGACTACATGTCGCTGGAGAAGATCATCACCTCGGTCGAAACCGACAAGGCACTGGAAGTGCGTACCGTCGGCGAGTTCTACAGCCATGTCGAAAAGGGCATGCAGGTCAACAGCATCCGCGACCTGAAGATGCGCGACATCCTCAAGGTGAAGGTGGAGAACAACGAGTTCCTGGCCCACCTGAAATATGAAAAACGCGAGCCGCTGATCGAGAACCTCGATCTGGTGGTGACCTTCGACAAAGAATTTCGTGTACGCATGCCGTGAGTTCCAATCTGTCCCGCCTCGAGCGCAAGCTCGGTCATAGCTTCAAGGACCAGGATCTGATGATCCTGGCCCTCACCCATCGCAGTTTCGCCGGGCGCAACAACGAGCGCCTGGAATTTCTCGGCGATGCCATCCTCAACTTCGTCGCCGGCGAGGCGCTGTTCGAGCGTTTCCCGCAGGCGCGTGAAGGCCAGCTGTCGCGCCTGCGCGCACGCCTGGTCAAGGGCGAGACCCTGGCCGTGCTGGCCCGCGGCTTCGAGCTGGGCGAATACCTGCGCCTGGGCTCGGGCGAGCTCAAGAGCGGCGGCTTCCGTCGTGAGTCGATCCTGGCCGATGCCCTGGAGGCGCTGATTGGCGCCATCTACCTGGACGCCGGCATGGAGGCCGCGCGTGAGCGCGTGCTGGCCTGGTTGACCGGTGAGCTGGATGGCCTGACCCTGGTCGATACCAACAAGGATCCCAAGACACGCCTGCAGGAGTTCCTGCAGTCGCGTGCCTGCGAACTGCCCCGTTACGAGGTGGTGGACATTCAGGGCGAGCCGCACTGCCGTACCTTCATGGTCGAGTGCCAGGTCGCCCTGCTCAACGAAAAGACCCTGGGCCAGGGCGGCAGCCGGCGTATCGCCGAGCAGGTCGCCGCGGCTGCGGCGCTGATCGCCCTCGGGGTGGAGAACGGCAATGACTGATGCACCCGTGAGCCGCTGCGGCTATGTCGCCATCGTCGGTCGCCCCAACGTGGGCAAATCGACGCTGCTCAACCACATCCTCGGGCAGAAGCTGGCGATCACCTCGCGCAAGCCGCAGACCACCCGCCACAACATGCTCGGGATCAAGACCGAGGGCGAGATCCAGGCGGTCTACGTCGACACCCCCGGCCTGCACAAACACAACGACAAAGCGCTCAACCGCTACATGAACCGCAGCGCCTCCAGCGCGCTGAAGGACGTCGACGTGGTGGTGTTCGTGGTCGACCGCATGCGCTGGACCGATGAGGATCAGCTGGTGCTGGAGAAGGTCCAGCACGTCAAATGCCCGATCCTGCTGGCGGTGAACAAGGCGGATCGTCTGGAAGACCGGAGCGAGCTGCTGCCGCATCTGAACTGGCTGGCCGAGCAGTTGCCGCAGGCGGAGATCGTGCCGATCTCCGCGTTGCAGGGACAGAACCTCGATACCCTGGAGCGTCTGGTCGGCGAGCGCCTGCCCGAGGGTGAGCACTTCTTCCCGGAAGACCAGATCACCGACCGCTCCAGTCGTTTCCTCGCCGCCGAGCTGGTGCGCGAGAAGATCATGCGTCAGCTCGGCGCCGAGCTGCCGTACCAGATCACCGTGGAGATCGAGGAGTTCAAGCAGGAAGGGCGCATTCTGCATATCCATGCGCTGATCCTGGTGGAGCGCGACGGGCAGAAGAAGATCATCATCGGCGACAAGGGCGAGCGCATCAAACGCATCGGCGCCGATGCGCGTAAGGATATGGAGGTGCTGTTCGACTCCAAGGTCATGCTCAACCTCTGGGTCAAGGTCAAAGGCGGCTGGTCCGACGACGAGCGCGCCCTGCGTTCGCTGGGCTATCTGGATCTGTAGGGTGCGCCTTGCGCACCGTCCCTCGCTGGCATAGCCCTTCCAGGCGGTTACTTGTTCATGACTGATGCCGCCTACGTTCTGCATAGCCGCCCCTACAAGGAAAGCAGCGCCCTGGTGGATTTCTTCACTCCCCAGGGGCGCCTGCGCGCGGTGCTGCGCGCCGCGCGCGGCAAGGCCGGCAGCATTGCCCGGCCGTTCGCCCCGCTGGAACTGGAACTGCGCGGGCGCGGCGAGCTGAAGACCGTCGGTCGCCTGGAAAGCGCCGGCATCCCGCTGCTGCTTAGCGGCGAGGCGCTGTTCTCCGGGCTCTACCTCAATGAACTGCTGATCCGCCTGCTGCCGGCCGAAGATCCGCACCCGATGATGCTCCAGCACTACGCCCTGACGCTCCAGGCGCTGGCCGCCGGCCGGCCGCTGGAGCCGCTGCTGCGTGCCTTTGAATGGCGCCTGCTGGACGAGTTGGGCTATGGTTTCGCCCTGGATCGCGACCAGCAGGGCGCGCCCGTTGCGCCCGACGGCCTGTATCGCTGGCAGCTGGACGCCGGCCTGGTACCGGTGGCGCAACTGCAGCCCGGCGTGTTCAATGGTCGCGACCTGCTGGCCATGGCCGAGGCCGATTGGAGCGCCCCCGGCGCCCTGGCCGCGGCCAAGCGCCTGATGCGCCAGGCGTTGGCCCCTCATCTCGGCGGCAGGCCCCTGGTCAGCCGCGAACTCTTCATGACGCTCAAGGAGCCCAAGCGTGACTGATGCCAATCGAATCCTGCTCGGCGTGAACATCGATCACGTCGCCACCCTGCGCCAGGCCCGCGGCACCCGCTACCCCGATCCGGTCAAGGCTGCGCTGGATGCCGAGGAGGCCGGCGCCGACGGCATCACCGTGCACCTGCGCGAAGATCGCCGGCATATCCAGGACCGCGACGTGCGCGTGCTGGCCGAAGTGCTGCAGACGCGGATGAACTTCGAGATGGGGGTGACCGACTTCATGCTCGGTTTCGCCGAGCAGATCCGTCCGGCGCACGTCTGCCTGGTGCCGGAAACCCGCCAGGAGCTGACCACCGAAGGCGGCCTGGACGTGGCAGGCCAGGAGGCGCGCATCGCTGCCGCGATCGAGCGGCTGTCCCGCGCCGGCTGCGAGGTGTCGCTGTTCATCGATGCCGAGGAGCGGCAGATCGAGGCGGCCAAGCGTATCGGTGCGCCGGCCATCGAGCTGCACACCGGGCGATACGCCGATGCCCACACGCCCGAGGAGGCCGCCCGCGAGTTGGCGCGTATCCGTGACGGCGTCGCCTGCGGCCTGCAGCATGACCTGATCGTCAACGCCGGTCACGGCCTGCACTACCACAACGCCGAGGCGGTGGCCGCGATCGCCGGGATCAACGAGCTGAACATCGGCCACGCCATCGTCGCTCATGCGCTGTTCGTCGGCTTCAAGCAGGCGGTGGCGGAGATGAAGGCGCTGATCGTCGCGGCGGCCAATCGCGGGTAACAGCCTGCCGTGGAAAGGGGGGCCGGCTTGGGCATCCGCCTTCGCTAATGCAGGTGCAGCCGCGACTTGCCGGCCATCCATCGTCGCGAAAGCGCCTCCCGCCTCGCATGTTTCAGCTCTGCGCAAACGCCTGGATCATCTGCGTAGCGAGCGCCTCGATGGCATCGCTGCGCTGATGGCCGCGAATCAGCTTGATATGGTACTGGCCCAGCGGCGGCAGTCCCTGCTCGATGCCGAGCCGGCGCAGCGGCGGCCTGACCAGGCTGCGCGGGAAGGGCGCGATGGCCAGGTCGGCGATCATCGCCGCCTCCTGGCCGGCGCATTGTTCGCAGGAATAGGCGACGCGGTAGGCCACTTCATGGCGATCCAGCGCATCGAGCGCGGTGCGGCGCCAGGCGCAGCCGGGATTGGCCAGGGCCAATGGCAGCGGTGAGCGCTGCAGGGCCAGGCCGCCGTCGCGACCGGCCCAGACCAGCTCCTCGGAATAGATCACCTCGCCCCTGGCATCGTCCAGGCCGTCATTGCCGGCATTGATCAGGGTCAGATCGAGCTCGCCGGCATCCAGCTTGGCCACCAGATCCACGCTGCGTCCGACATTGACCTCGACCTCCACGCCGGGATGGCTGCGGGCGAACAGGGTGAGCACGCCCGGCAAGACCCGGTCGCCGATATCGTTCGGCGTGCCGAAGCGCACCTTGCCGCTCAGTGCCGGGATGAGGAACTGCGCCACCGCTTCCTCGTTGAGCCTGAGCAGGCGCCTGGCATAGCCCAGCAGCAGTTCGCCTTCGGCGGTCAGTCGCACCCGCCGCGCCTCGCGCACGAACAGCCTGCGCCCGAGGATTTCCTCCAGGCGCTTGATCTGCAGGCTGACAGCGGCCGTGCTGCGAAACACCTGGGCAGCGGTGCGAGTGAAGCTGCCGCTGTCGGCGATGGCGACAAAGGTACGCAGCACATCGCTTTCCAGAAGCGGCAGGGGAGCGGGAGCCGACGCGTTCATGGTTCGTTAAATATCTCTTAATAAGCTGTTTGATATTTGTCGTTTGTTTGAACGATAGGCGCGATTCATCCTGGCCGCAAGCCCGGCACAAAGCCGGCAAGCAACAGGAGGAAAGGCCATGAGAAGGTCGTACGAATGCGACAAGCCGCGCCAACCCATGCCCGAATTCTATCTGCCGGCCATGTGGCCGCTGGATCTGCAGAATGCCATCGCCGATTGGATCGGCGCCTGGTGGTGGCGCCGGCGCATGCGCCGCCTGCTGGCGCAGGATAGCGAGGGGCGGATTCGTCTGGGCAGTGCCAAGGGGGTGGTGGAACAGGGCGCGGCAGAGCCGTTGCGCCTTATCGCGCAACGGCGAGCCAGGTGGTTGCGCGGCGGCTGACGCCTGCTCCTTCGTGGCCTGCTGCGCGCAGCCCTACGGTTTGCGCGCGATCAGTACGGCGCGGGTCGGCGCCGGCAGGCCTTCGATGGTGCGGCTGTGGTCGGCCGGGTCGAGAAATTCCGGCAGCGACTGGAAGCGCATCCATTCGGTGGCGCGTTGTTCTTCCACCGAGGTGGTGCTGACGTCGACGCAGCGCACCTCCGTGAAGCCCGCGCGGCGCAACCAGCGCTCCAGCGCCGGCACCGAGGGCAGGAACCAGACGTTGCGCATCTGCGCGTAGCGGTCCTCGGGCACCAGCACCTGCTCGGCATCGCCTTCGACCACCAGGGTTTCCAGCACCAGTTCGCCGCCGCTGACCAGTGCCTCCTTGAGATCGAACAGATGGTCGATGGGCGAGCGACGGTGGTACAGCACGCCCATGGAGAACAGCGTGTCGAAGCCCTGCAGCCTGGCCGGCAGTTCCTCGAAGGCCAGCGGCAGGTGCCACACCGGTTGCTCCGGCAGGTAGCGCTTGATCGCCAGGAACTGGCAGAGGAACAGCCAGTTGGGGTCGATGCCGACCACGCTGTCGGCCCCCGCGCCGAGCATGCGCCACATGTAGTAGCCGTTGCCGCAGCCAACGTCGAGGATGCGTTTGCCGGCCAGATCCAGATGCGGGGCGACTCGCTGCCATTTCCAGTCCGAGCGCCATTCGGTGTCGATATGCACCCCGAACAGCTCGAACGGCCCCTTGCGCCAGGGGATCAGTCCCTGCAGGGCGGTCTTCAGTTGCGCGCGGCTGGCCTCGTCGCAGGGGCCGTCGAAGGCGAAGCGCTGGGCCAGTTCCACGTCGCTGACCGGTAGATCCGGCAGCGCCTGCACCGCGCCGTACCAGCGCGCCAGGTCGCCGTGACCGATGGCCAGCTTGGCGTCGAGCTGACCGGGCAGGTCGGCCGTCCAGTCCTGCAGCGGGCTGCCGGCCAGTTGCGCCTGCAGGGCGTCAAGATCCAGATCGCGCATCATGGCAGCGCCACCAGGGAGGCGAAGTTCAGGCACTGGAACCACGGCACCACCTTGCTGAAACCGGCGGCCAGCAGGCGCTCGCGGTGCTGCTCGAGGCTGTCGGGCAGCATCACCTTCTCGATGGCGCTGCGCTTCTGCGCGATCTCCAGTTCGCTGTAGCCGTTGGCGCGTTTGAAGGCCATGTGCAGTTCGGTGAGCAGCTCGTGCTCGGCGGCGTCTTCGAAGTGCAGCTTCTCCGAGAGGATCAGCGCGCCGCCTGGCAGCAACACCTGGCGGATGCGCGTGAGCAGCTCCAGGCGGCGCTCCGGCGGGATGAACTGCAGGGTGAAATTGAGCGTCACCAGCGAGGCGGGTTGCAGTTCCAGGGCGAGGATATCGGCCTCGATCACGCAGGCCGGCAAAAGCTCCTGGAACATTGCGTCCTGCGCATGCAGGTACTCGCGGCAGCGTTCGACCATGGCGCAGGAGTTGTCCACGGCGATCACCCGGCAGCCTTCGCTGCGTACATGGCGACGCAGCGCCTGGGTCACCGCGCCGAGCGAGGCGCCGAGGTCGTAAAGCACGCTGTGCGGCTGGGCGAACTGGCCGGCGAGCACGCCGATGTTCTCGACTATGGTGGGGTAGCCGGGCACCGAGCGCTTGATCATGTCGGGGAAGACCCGAGCCACGTCCTCGTTGAAGACGAAATCGGGTACCTCGGCCAGCGGCTGGGCGAATAGACGATCGGATTCTTGGCTCACGGCGGTCGCAACGGGCAGCGGAATAAGGCGGGCATTCTAGCCAAGAGCGCGGCTGGGCTGAACAGCCGCTACTTCAACTGGTCGGAAAAGAATTCGCCGGCGCCCTGCAGCGGGCCGAGCGGGTTGCGCTTGACCTCCAGGCGGCGGATGTTCGGTTCGCCGTTGCTGACCTTGTGCACCAGCTTGTCGTCGACCAGCACGAACACCGCGCGGAACACCCAACCCTGCAGTTCGCGGTTCTTGCGGAAATTGAAGATGTCGGCCCAGAAGCTGCCGACTCGCTGGGTATCGGTCTTGGCGAACTCGAACGCGTAGCCGACGCAGCGATCCTTCGCCTCCAGGCACTTGACCAGACCGTCCGGCAGGTAGCTGATGGGCACGTTGGGCTGGACGAACATCAGCCGCACGTCGATGAACGAGAGCATCTTGCCATTGCCGTGGGCCAGCGGATCGAAGCCCAGGGAGAACAGCTCGGAGCGGTCGGTCACGCCCGGTACGGCCTGGGCATAGCGCATCTCGGCGTCCAGAAAGTCGCCGAAGGGTGACAGCGACTCGGCACGTTCGCTGGGCAGCAGGCTGCCGCAGCCCGCCAACCCGGTCGCCAGCAGAATCAGCCCGACCGCCCGCCCGAAAACTGCCATTTCGCTCACCCTGAAGTGGACTGCCCTGTAACTCCTATAGTCGATTTATCGCCGCTCTGCCGTTGCATCGGAGTAACGGTTCGGGTGCGTCGATCGAAGGTTGAGGCGGTGATGCCCCACTGGCCGGCCCAGTAGCTGAGGATGATGGCGTAGGGTGCGGCGGCGAACGAGCTGACGAAACGATCGATGCCGATCAGGCTGTCGGACAACACGAACAGGGCGGCGCCGCCGGCGGCCAGCCAGGTCGAGCGCGGCTGCAGCTCGGCGTTGCCGAGGCGGGCCAGGGCACGCCAGAGCATCAGGCTGATGACCAGGGCGTAGCAGGCCACCGGGATCAGCATCGGCCCCAGGCCGCTGGCGGCCAGCACGGCGAACATCGTGCCGCCGGCGCCGAGCGCCAGCAGCAGGGCGGGCAGCGCCGGGCGGCGGGTATCGGAGAGGTAGGCGCGCAGGTAGGCCAGGTGACCGAGGAGGAAGGCGCCGAGGCCGAAGAGGAACAGGTCGCCCGGCCAGTCCAGCAGGATGTCGCCGGCCAGCGAGCACAGCAGGCCGATGCCGATCCAGCGCCGGTAGGTGCCGGCCGGCGCCTGGCGCAGCCAGAGCAGCAGGGCGATCACCGGGATGCCCTTGGTCAGCAGGCTCAGCTGGGCATCGCCGCTGATGCGGCCGTAGAGAAAGATCGCGGCTCCCGCCAAGCCGAGAAACAACCAGCGCATAGTCAGGCTCCATTCGTTCGTCGAATGGCCGGCACTATGCCTGGCCGGCCTGGCACTGCCAACGGCGCAACGTGCCAGGTGCTGTGGCCGATCGCGCCGCCTCTCGACCATTGCCCGGTTAGCGGGCATTGTTGAGACCCATCGTCGCCATGGAGGCCGTTGCAATGGATACACCCAGCGAAATCGGCGCGCTGATCGAGCGCCTCTACCGCGAGGAGTCTCGTCGCGTGCTGGCGACCCTGATCCGCCTGCTCGGCGACTTCGATCTGGCGGAGGAGGCGCTGCACGAGGCCTTTCGCGTGGCGGTGGAGCAGTGGAAAGAAGGCGGAGTGCCGGCCAACCCGCGCGCCTGGCTGGTGTCGACCGGTCGTTTCAAGGCTATCGACAACCTGCGTCGTCAGCGCCGCTTCCAGTCGCTCGACGATCGGGCCGAGCTTCCCGACGAGGCGCCACCGGAGGACGGCGAACTGCTCGAGGATGACCGCCTGAGGCTGATCTTCACCTGCTGCCACCCGGCGCTGGCCAGCGACGCCCAGGTCGCCCTGACCCTTCGCGAGGTGTGCGACCTGACCACCGAGGAGATCGCCCGCGCCTTTCTCTCCAGCCCTTCGACCCTGGCGCAGCGCATCGTCCGCGCCAAAACGAAGATCCGTGACGCGCGCATTCCCTACGAGGTGCCGGGGCGCAGCGAGCTGCCGGAGCTCCTGGAGGCGGTGCTGCGAGTGGTCTACCTGGTATTCAACGAAGGCTATTTCGCCAGCTCCGGCGACTCGCTGACCCGCAGCCAGCTGTCCGGCGAGGCGATTCGACTGGGCCGGCTGTTGCTGGAGCTGCTGCCCGAGCCGGAGGTGCAGGGACTGCTGGCGCTGATGCTGCTGCACGAGTCGCGGCGTGTCGCACGCAGCGGCGCGCAGGGCGAGGTGATCCTGCTCGAGGCGCAGGACCGCGGCCTGTGGGATCGCCAGCTGATCGCCGAGGGCGAGGCGCTGGTGCTGCAGGCCCTGCATTCACGGCGTTTCGGGCCCTACAGCCTGCAGGCGGCGATCGCCGCGGTGCATGCCGAGGCGCCGAACCTGGAGGCGACCGACTGGGTGCAGATCGTCGGCCTGTACGACGAACTGCTGCGCCTGACGCCTTCGCCGGTGATCGAACTCAATCGCGCGGTAGCGCTGGCCATGCGCGACGGGCCCGAGGCCGGGCTGGCGCAGGTCGACGCCTTGCTGGCCGCCGGCGAACTGCAGGGCTATCACCTGGTCCATGCGGCGCGCGCCGACCTGCTGCGCCGGCTGGGCCGCCGCGAACAGGCGAGCGCAGCCTATCACCAGGCCCTGGCGCTGGCGCAGCAGGGGCCGGATCGGCAGTTTCTGCAGAGCAGGCTGCAGGAGTTAGGTGACCCGTAGGGTGTCGCGGGGCCGCCCAGGCCGTGCGCACCACATACGAGTTGGATCGGGCGCTGCGGCCGTGTGCACCAAATTCTTCGATGCCAACGGTCGGTGCGCAGGGCGCACCCTACAGAGCGGGCATGCTTAGCCCGCGACCAATACGCGAATCGCTTCCAGGCGCAGGGCGGCCTTGTCGAACATCGCCAGGCTCTGTTCGCGCTGCTCGCGCAGGGCCTCGATCTCGCTGTCGCGCACGCTCGGGTTGACCGCGCGCAGGGCAACCAGGCGCGCCAGTTCCTCGTCCAGCTCGGCGATCAGGCGGCGCTTGGCCTCGGCCACGCGCTCGACATGACGCGGCATGACCTTGGCTTCGGCGTCGTTGATCTGCCTGGCCAGCACGTCACGCTGGGCCTGCACGAACTTGTTGGCACTGGCGCGCGGCACGCTTTCCAGCTGGTCGTTGAGGGTCTCGAAACCGACCTTGGGCGCCAGGTCGTTGCCATTGGCGTCGAACAGGCAGCGCAGCGCTGCCGGCGGCAGGAAACGCCCCAACTGCAGCTTGCGCGGGCCGACCACTTCGCTGACGTAGAGCAGCTCCAGCAGCACGGTGCCGGGCTTGAGCGCCTTGTTCTTGATCAGCGCCACCGCGGTGTTGCCCATCGAGCCGGACAGCACCAGGTCCATGCCGCCCTGCACCATGGGGTGCTCCCAGGTGAGGAACTGCATGTCCTCGCGGGCCAGCGCCTGATCGCGGTCGTAGGTCACGGTGACCGCCTCGTCGTCGCCGAGCGGGAAGCTGGCGTCCAGCATCTTCTCGCTGGGGCGCAGGATCAGGGCGTTGTCGGAATGGTCCTCGCTGTCGATGCCGAAGGCATTGAACAGCTCTTCCATGTAGATCGGCAGGCTGAACTGGTCGTCCTGTTCGAGAATGGCTTCCACCAGCGCCTCGCCTTCACCGGCGCCGCCGGAGTTCAGCTCCAGCAGGCGGTCGCGGCCGCTGTGCAGCTCGCCTTCGAGGCGGATGCGCTCGGCGGTGGCCTCGTCGATCAACTGCTGCCACTGGCCGTCGTCGCCGCTTTCCAGCAGCGGCAGCAGGCGCGGGCCGAACTGGTGCTGCAGGGCGTTGCCGGTGGGGCAGGTGGCGAGGAAGGCATTGAGCGCCTGGTGATACCACTGGAACAGACGTTCCTGCGGGCTGTTCTCCAGGTACGGCACGTGCAGCTGGATGCGGTGCTTCTGGCCGATGCGGTCGAGGCGGCCGATGCGCTGTTCGAGCAGGTCGGGGTGGGCCGGCAGGTCGAACAGCACCAGATGATGGGCGAACTGGAAGTTGCGGCCCTCGGAGCCGATCTCCGAGCAGATCAGCACCTGGGCGCCGAATTCCTCGTCGGCGAAATAGGCCGCCGCGCGGTCGCGCTCGAGGATGCTCATTCCTTCATGGAAGACGGTGGCCGGGATGCCGGAGCGCACGCGCAGGGCGTCCTCCAGATCCAGCGCAGTCTCGGCGTGGGCGCAGATCACCAGCACCTTGTACTTCTTGAGCATCTTCAGGGTGTCGATCAGCCATTCGACGCGCGGGTCGATGCGCCACCAGCGTTGCTCGTCGTCGATCTCTTCCTGCGCCTGGTAGCTGACTTCCGGGTACAGCTCGGCGTGCTCGCCCAGCGGCAGTTCCAGGTATTCATCCGGGCTGGGGAGCGGGTAGGGGTGCAGCTCGCGCTCGGGAAAGCCCTGCACCGCGGCGCGGGTGTTGCGGAACAGCAGGCGGCCGGTGCCATGGCGATCCAGCAGTTCGCGCACCAGGCGCGCCCGGGCCTCTTCGTCGCCGCCGTCGATCGCGTCCAGCAGTTCGCGGCCCTCGTCGCCGAGGAAACCGCCGATGGCATCGCGCGCCTTGGCGCTGAGCTGGCCGTGGTCGAGCAGCTCCTGCACCGCCTCGGCCACCGGGCGGTACTGGCTGCTTTCGGCGCGGAAGGCTTCCAGGTCATGGAAACGGTTGGGGTCGAGCAGGCGCAGGCGGGCGAAGTGACTGTCCTGGCCGAGCTGCTCGGGAGTGGCGGTGAGCAGCAGCACGCCGGGGATGACGCCCGCCAGCTGTTCCACCAGGGCGTACTCGGCGCTGGCCTGCTCCGGGTGCCAGACCAGGTGATGGGCCTCGTCGACCACCAAGAGATCCCAGCCGGCGGCGAACAGCGCATCCTGGGCCTTCTCGTCGTCCTTCAGCCACTCCAGGGCGACGAGCGCCAGCTGGCAATCCTCGAAGGGGTTGCTGGCGTCGCTTTCCATGAAACGCTCGGCGTCGAACAGCGCGACGTCGAGGTTGAAGCGCCGGCGCATCTCCACCAGCCACTGGTGCTGGAGGTTCTCCGGCACCAGGATCAGCACGCGGCCGGCACGCCCGGACAGCAGCTGGCGGTGGATCACCAGGCCTGCCTCGATGGTCTTGCCCAGGCCCACTTCGTCGGCCAGCAGCACGCGCGGGGCGATGCGGTCGGCCACGCTGCGGGCGATGTGCAGCTGGTGGGCGATGGGTTGCGCGCGGGCGCCGCCCAGGCCCCACAGCGACGACTGCAGCAGACGGCTGTTGTGTTCCAGGCTGTGGTAGCGCAGGGCGAACCAGGACAGCGGATCGATCTGCCCGGCGAACAGGCGGTCGCTGGCCAGACGGAACTGGATGAAGTTGGACAGCTGCGTCTCCGGCAGGGTGACGCCCTGGTGCTGGCCATTGAGGCCGTGGTAGACCAGCAGGCCGTCGATGTCCTCGACCTCCTGCACGGTGAGCTTCCAGCCCTCGAAATGGGTGATCTCGTCGCCCGGGGCAAAGCGCACGCGGGTCAAGGGCGCGTTGCGGGTGGCGTACTGGCGCGTCTCGCCGGTGGCCGGGTAGAGCACGGTGAGCAGGCGGCCATCCTCGGCGAGGATGGTTCCCAGACCCAATTCCGCCTCGCTGTCACTGATCCAGCGTTGCCCCGGTTGATACTGCGCCATGCCTGTCTCCCCGCGTGAAAAAGCCGGCTATGGTAACGGATGCGCCGGCTGTGCCAAAGTGGCCAGGAGGCG
Source organism: Pseudomonas sp. SP16.1 (assembly GCF_052682975.1). Lineage (NCBI taxonomy): Bacteria > Pseudomonadati > Pseudomonadota > Gammaproteobacteria > Pseudomonadales > Pseudomonadaceae > Pseudomonas > Pseudomonas sp. SP16.1. The sequence continues at coordinate 2,509,799 of NZ_JBQYFZ010000001.1, read as the reverse complement.
ATTGTGTCGGACGTTGTCGAAAGTGTAGCGAGGCGGCTCTCAAGTCGCGCTGCGCGCGGCCGACAGCCTGACCAAAGGAGGTGCAAGCAGATGCTACCGCCGATCCCCCACAGCCTGGCGCCGGTCACCGCTGCGCAGGACGTGATCAAGCCCAAGCCCGACGTTCCGCCGGTGACGCCCGTTGCGGAGGCCGCCAAGGAGAGCGCGGTGAGCCTGGACAAGCGTCACCCGCAGGAAACCGAGGAGCTTCTGCGCGAGGAGCAGCGCCGACGTCAGCGCCGTGGCTACACCCCTGAACAGCTGGCCGAGGCCGAGCCCGAGGAAGTCGAGCAGGCGCTGGGCGATCTGCCGCGCCAGGGACTGTGGGTGGATGTGGAAGTCTGAGACACTGGCCGCCCATGGCCTTGTTCGAGCCGTCGAATGCTGTTTGCCGATCCCTTGCCCGCACTCACCGATGCCGAGCTGGACTACCAGCCGGGCTGGGTCGATGCCGCCGTTGCCGATGCCTGGCTGGCCGCGCTGGTGATTGATACGCCCTGGCAGCAGCCGGAGCTGTTCATCCATGGCCGTCATCACCGGGTGCCGCGCCTGACCGCCTGGTACGGCGAGCCCGAGGCGCGCTACCGCTATTCCGGACAGACCCACCAGCCGCTGCCCTGGACGCCCTTGCTCGGCGAGATTCGCCAGCGCGTGGTGGCCGCGGTCGGCCAGCCGCTCAACGCGGTGCTGCTCAACTATTACAGAGACGGCCAGGATTCCATGGGCTGGCACAGCGACGCCGAAGCGGAACTGGGGCGCAACCCGCTGATCGCCTCGCTCAACCTGGGCGGCACGCGGCGTTTCGACCTGCGCCGGATCGGCGGCAGCCGTATCGAACATTCCCTGGAGCTGGAACACGCCTCGCTACTGGTCATGCGCGGGCCGACCCAGCATCATTGGCAACACCAAGTGGCGAAGACGCGCAAAGCCTGCGCGCCACGCCTGAACCTGACCTTCCGCCTGATCCGGTTTCCGCTATGAGCAACGACGACAAGCTGATCGACTTCGCCGCCGAACGTGGCAAACGCATCCATGATCTCAACGACAAGCGTCTCGACGAGATGCGCCAGGTCTTCGAGCAGGTGCTGCCGTTGGGCAAGGCCAGGAAGAAGTCCAAGAGCAAACCGAAGAAGCGCTGATCCCCGCTCGTCCACGCCGACGCATTCCGCCCGCGGCACCTCTCCCGCTCGTCAGCGGCGAGCGCCCGCCGTCCCTCCGACGCCCCCGCCCCGCGTAGCCCCCCGATTTCTTGACCTGGATCAGTATTCCCACCAGCGCCTGAGCAGCTTCTGGCGAGGATTGACCCAGATCAATTTTTATCCTGCCGTCGCTGTTAACTTGAAGCCATTCCAGACAGGCAGGCACAAGAGGAGGCAGCCATGTTCGTCGATACAGTGGTACTCGCCGGGGTCGGCACGGTTCTTCTGATGGTCGCCTTCTTCGGTGGGGTGGGATATTTCATCTGGAAGGATTCGCACAAGCGCAAGTCGAGCTGATCTTTCCGGTTTACAGGGCACGCAAGGCAATTCGGGCGACTTCGGTCGCCCTTTTTTTGTCTGGGGCAATGTCCGATGCGCGGCGCATCCGCAGGGGACGGCCCGCTGGTTAACAGGCAGCCCCTGCCGCCGCTCCATTGCGCCGCTAGTCGGGCCTGATGTCTTGGCCCTGGCGACTACGGCGCTTCTCCATCTTTGCTCCGGTGGCCGGCGAGGCTCAATCGCTGTGTTGCAGCCGGCCTGGGTCGGGCCTGGCCGCGATCAGGTGCTCTGGCAGGTCGAGCAGGTCGGTGTCGTAGGTTTCCAGTGGCGGCGGGCGGCGTTCGAAGCGGGCGCCGAGCACCAGCAGGCAGGGCGTCAGCAGTAGGGTCAGTACGGTGGCGAAGGCCAGGCCACCGGCGATGGCGCTGGACAGCTGGGTCCACCACTGGGTCGAGGGCGCGCCGAAGCCCAGGCTCGGACTGAGCAGGTCGACGTTGACGCCGAGCACCATGGGCATCAGGCCGAGGATGGTGGTCACCGCGGTGAGCAGCACCGGGCGCAGGCGCAGGCTGCCGGTCTCCAGCGCCGCCTGGTGCGGCTGAAGGCCCTGGCGACGCAACTGATTGTAGGTGTCGATCAGGATGATGTTGTTGTTGACCACGATGCCGGCCAGGGCGATCAGGCCCATGCCGACCATGACGATGCCGAACGACTGGCCATTGATCAGCAGGCCCATCAGCACACCGGCGGTGGACAGGACTATGGCCGACAATACCAGCGCCGCCTGGTACAGGCTGTTGAACTGGGTGACCAGGATGATCGCCATGAGGAAGATGGCGACGACGAAGGCGGTCATCAGGAAGCTGGCGGCCTCGCGCTGGTCGGCGTCCTCGCCGGCGAACTGCACCTTGACCTCGGCCGGTACCTCGCCGAGCGCCTCGCGCAGCGCCTTGAGCCGCTCGTCCAGGCGTGCGCCCTCGGCCAGGTCGGCCTGCAGGGTGATGGTGCGCTCGCCGTCTACCCGGCGCAGGGTGCCGACCTTGGGCGCGGGCTGCAGGTCGACGAAGTTACTCAGCGGCACCTGGCCGGTCGGTGTGCTCAGGGTCAGGCGGCCGAGCTGGTCGAGCGAGCGCCAGGTGCCGGGCAGGCGCACGCGGATATCCACCTCGTCGGTGGCGTCCTCGGGGCGGTAGGTGGCCAGCTTCAGGCCGTTGGTGATCATCTGCACGGCGTTGCCGACGCTGAGCACGTCGGCGCCGAAGCGCGCCGCGGCCTCGCGGTCGACCTCGATCCGCCATTCGATGCCGGGCAGGGCGCGGTCATCCTCGATATTGGCGAAGCCGCCGAGCCTGTGCATTTCCCCACGAATGCGCTCGACCCACTGCTCGCCCAACGCCGGGTCCATGGCGCTGATCTGCAGCTTGACCGGCTTGCCGTCGGTGGGGCCCTGTTCCTGCTTGCGGAACTCCAGCAGCACGCCGGGGATGCCGGCGGTGCGCCGGCTCATCTCGGCGAGGATGTCCCTGGCCGGGCGGCGCTGGTGCCAGTCGACGAACTGGAACTGCAGGGTGCCGATCACGTCGGCGCCGAGCTGGCCGTCCGGCTGGGCCAGGGAGCGCGCGTACAGTGCCTTGACCTCGCGCATGCCCAGCACCTGGCGTTCCACCTGCTTGAGCAGGGCGTCCTTCTCCAGTACCGACAGGTCGCCGCGGGCGCGCAGCCAGATCTGCGCGCTTTCCGGCTCGACCTCGGGGAAGAATTCCACGCCATGGTTGAAGCGGCCGTAGCCGACGTAGATCAGCGCGATCAGCGCGAGCATGCCGAGCAGGGTCAGGCCCGGACGCCTGAGCAGCTTCTCCAGCAGGCGGCGGTAGGCGCTGCCGGCGCGGCTGGGGTGCTGCGCCTGCGGCCTGGCCGCGCCGCCGGTCACGGCGCCGAGCACCGGCAGGAACACCAGGGCCATGGCCAGCGAGGCCAGCAGGCAGAGGATCACGGTGGCCGGCAGGTACTTCATGAACTGGCCGACCACCCCGGGCCAGAACAGCAGCGGCAGGAACACCACCAATGTGGTGGCGGTGGAGGCGATCACCGGCCAGGCCATCCGCGTGGCGGCATTGGCCCAGGCCTGGCGCGGGCTCTGGCCCTGGTGCAGGTAGCGGTCGGCCAGCTCGGAGACGACGATGGCGCCATCGACCAGCATGCCGGCGACCAGGATCAGGCTGAACAGCACGACGATATTGAGGGTGAAGCCGAGCATCCAGATCAGCAGGATGCCGCTGAGGAAGGCGCCGGGAATGGTCAGGCCGACCAGCAGCGCCGAACGCATGCCCATGCTCGCCACCACCAGGATCAGCACCAGGACGATGGCGGTCAGCACGTTGTTGAGCAGGTCGCCGAGCATGCCCTTGACTTCCTGCGACTGGTCCATGATGTAGCTGACCTGCACGCCGGGCGGCAGCAGGGGCTTGGCTCGCTCCAGCAGCGCCTTGACCTGCTCGATGGTGTCGATGATGTTGGCGCCGCTGCGCTTGGACACTTCCAGGACGATGGCCGGCTGGCCGTTGATGCGGGCGAAACCGGTGGGGTCCTTGAAGGTGCGGCGGATGCTGGCGACGTCGGCGAAGGTGACCACGGCGTCGCCGACCACCTTGATCGGCATGCTCATGACGTCCTCGAGATTCTCGATGACGCCGGGTACCTTCATGCTCATGCGCCCGGCGCCGGTGTCCAGGCTGCCGGCGGCGACCAGGCGGTTGTTGCGGCTGACCAGGTTGAACAGCTCGTTGTAGTCGATGCCGTAGCTGTCGAGCACCTGCGGGTCGACGACGATCTCCAGCAGGTCCTCGCGGTCGCCGCCGATCTCCACCGTCAGCACCTCGGCGATGCCCTCGATGTTCTCCTTCAGGCGCCGGGCGACGTACACCAGCTCGGTCTCGGCGATCGGCCCGGACAGGCCGATCGACAGCACCGGGAACAGCGCCACGTTGACCTCGTTGACCGTCGGCTCGTCGGCCTCCTCGGGCAGCTTGCTGCGCGCGGTGTCGACCTTCTCGCGTACGTCGGCCAGGGCCACCTTGGCGTCGAAGCCGGCGTCGAACTCCAGGGTCACCGAGGCGTGGCCCTCGCTGGCCATCGAGCGCATCTCCTTGACCCCTTCCAGGCTGCGCAGCTCCTGCTCCAGTGGGCGTACCAGCAGGCGCTCGGCGTCTTCCGGGCTGATGCCCTCCAGGCTCACCGAGACGTAAATGATCGGAATCGCCACGTCCGGGTTGGATTCCTTGGGAATGGCAACGTAAGCGGCCAGCCCGCCAAGAATCAGGAAGGCGAGGATCATCAGGCTGGTGCGGCTGCGGTCCAGCGCCGCGGCGATCAGTGCGTGCATCTCAACTGCCCTCGGCGGCGAGTTGCGTGCGCACCTGCTGGCCCGGCTCGACGAAGCCCTGGCCGAGGGTGATCAGCGCCACCTTCGGCGGCAGGCCGCTGACCCAGGCGCCCTGCTTGTCGACGCTGATCAGCTCGACCGGGGTGAATTCCACGCGCTGCGCCTGGTTGACCCACTTGACCCCGTGGCGGCCACTTTCATCCAGGCTGAGCAGGGCAGGAGAGAGGCGATGGGCCATGGCCTCGCCGGTGTGGATATGCAGGGTGGCGCTGGCGCCGGCCAGGCGCAGGCCGTCCGGGTTGTCCACCTTGACCTCGATGCGGAAGCTGCGCGAGCCGGGGTCGGCGGCCGCGGCGATGAAATGCAGCTCACCTTCCAGTGTGCGGCCGTCGAGCAGCTCGACCTTCACCGCCTGGCCCAATTCCAGCTGGGTGACCTGCTGCTGGGCGACCTGCGCGGTCACCTTGAGGCGGTCGATATCCACCAGCGTCAGCAGGCTCTGTCCCGGCTGGACGAAATCGCCCAGCTCGACCAGGCGCTGGTCGTAGATGCCGGCGAACGGTGCGACGATCCGCGTGTTGCGCAGTTGAAGGCGGGCGCTGTCGAGCTCGGCGCGGGCCTTGGCCAGTTCGCTCTCCAGGCGCATCAGCTCGTTGGCCGAGATCAGGTTGCGTTCGCGCAGGCGCCTGGCCGCGCTCACATCGCTCTCGCGCTGGCGCACGTCGGCCTCGCTGCGCGCCACCTGGGCCGGGCGGTCGTCGGCCGACAGGCTCAGCAGCAACTGTTCGGCGGCGACGCGGTTGCCCTTGTCCTGATCCAGGCGCTGCACGCTGGCGCTGACCTGGGCGCGCAGCTCGACCCGGCGCCAGGCCTCGATCTGCCCCTGCACCACGTGCTGGCGCTGCATCGGTTCGGCCTGCAGCCATTGCACCTCCACTCGCGCCAGGTCGGAGGCGACGGCCTGCTGATCGGGCTCGACCTGCTCGCGGGCGGCGAAACGCTCGCCGCTAAGCAGCCAGAGCAGCAGTAGCAGAGCGATGACGATGGCGATGATCCAGGGGCGCTTGCGGAGTCGGGCGAACATGGCGGGTTACTCGCTGAGTGTCGGCGCTGCCTGCAGCGCCGCGGCCTGGCCGCTCAGGCCGGCGATGATGAAGTCGGTGACGCGGTCAAGATAGGCGTCCAGTTCAATGGGCTCGGCCCAGTGGTCGAAACCGCCGGAGGCGATGCGTGCCTTCACCCCGTTGAGGCAGGCCTCGACGCCCCACAACAGGTGCAGGCAGTCGGCCTGCGACAGTTGCAGATCGGCGAAGCTGCACTGCAGCAATTGGTTGAACAGCGCCAGGTACTGGCCTTCCAGTTCGAGAAACTGCTCGCGGTAGGGCGCTTCCAGGCGCTCCTGAAAGGCCGGGCGATCGCACAGCAGGCACAGCTGGGCCTGCAGCGGGTCGGCCAGCAGTTGCTCGAAGGCGCGGCGGATCACCCGGCGCATGGCCTGTGCCGGCGGGACTGCCTGGCTCAGCTCGCGCAGTTCGACCAGGTGCTGGCGCAGGCGATCGAGCACCAGGCGCGCGTAGAGCGCCTCCTTGCTGGGAAAGTGCTTGTACACCGTGCCCTTGCCGATGCCGGCCTGACGGGCCACCTCGGCGATGGTGACACGATCCCAGGATTGCTCCTGGAACAGCTGGCGGGCGGCTTCCAGCAGGGCGTTCTCGCGTTGCTGGAAGAGTCGATCCTGGTAGCGCATGAAGTTTCCGCGAAGAGTCGTGACCGCTGGTCATGCTATGACTGTCGGTCACGTCGGGCAATCGGCGAGTTGTAACCGGGCGTGGCGCAGGCCTTGCCCGGCAAGCTCTGGCAAAGGCGATGGAACGCGCGAAGAAGCGCCAGGCGGCTTGACTCCGGTCAATTGCCGCCGACCTGGCGCCGCACTAGACTGCCTGGCATGAACGCCATGGCCCGCCTCTATCTGGTATTGCTGCTGACGCTGGTGCTGCCCCTGCAGTCCCTGGCGGGCCTCCTGCCGCAGGGCGATCCCTGCCCGATGAGCCAGGGCACCGGCCAACCGGACGACTGCTGCGACGACGAGGCGATGTCCGCTGGCGATCAGGCGTGCCCGGAGATGTCGCAGTGCTCCAGCGCCGGGGTCTCGCTGATCGGTAGCCAACCGCCACGGCTCGATGGGCTGCTCGTCCCCTCGCGGCTTGCCTGGCATGCCCTCGCCGAACCCCTGTCACGACCCTCCCTCGCGCCCTGGCGTCCGCCCCGCGCCTGATTCCCTCGCCAACCTCGATGTCCGCCATGCCGCTGCACTGGCGGTTGCTGCGCGTCCCGCGGGACGCTGGTTTTCGACAGGAATCATTCGATGTCCATTGTCTATTCGCGCCTCGGCCCGCTGCTGGCCGGCGTCGTGCTGGCCAGCCTAGCCAGCATGCCGAGCCAGGCCCTGACCCTGGAGCAGGCCCTGGCCCTTGCCGGGCGTGAAGCGCCCAACCTGATGGCGCGCGCCGCCGAACTGGAGGCGGCGCGCCAGGCCGCGCTACCCGCCGGCGAGCTGCCCGATCCGAAACTGCTGCTGGGCCTGCAGAACCTGCCCATCGAAGGGCAGGACCGCTGGCGCCTGGATGCCGAGCCGATGACCATGCGCATGCTCGGCGTCATGCAGGAGGTGCCCAACCGCGCCAAGCGCAGCGCCCGGGTCGAGCTGGCGCAGGCGGGCATCGACTCGGCCGCGGCCCAGGAACAGGTCGAGCGCCTGCAGGTGCAGCGGCAGGCCGCCCAGGCCTGGATAGTCGCCCAGGCCCTGGAGCAGCGTTTGCAGCTGTTCCAGGACTTCTACGCCGAGAACCGCCTGCTCGAGCGGGCGGTGCAGGCGCGCCTGGCCGGCGGCCGCGGGCGGAGCGCCGACAGCCTGGCGCCGCGCCAGGAGGCCCTGGCCCTGGCCGAACGCGAGGATGAACTGCAGCAGCAGCGCAGCCAGGCCCGCGCCGTCCTGCGCCGCTGGGTCGGCGCGGCGGCCGACGAGTCGCTGCGCGGCCCCTTGCCCGACTGGCCGGTGGACGAGGCGCGCTACCGCCATGCCTTGCCCCAGCACCCCGAACTGCAGGCCTTCGTCCCGCAGACCCGCGAGGCCGAGGCCCGGGTCAAGCTGGCCGAAGCCGACAAGCGCCCCGACTGGAGCTGGGAGCTGGCCTACCAGCAGCGTGACCGCGCCTTCGGCGACATGCTCTCGCTGCAGCTGAGCATCGATCTGCCGGTGTTCGCCGGCAGCCGGCAAAACCCGCGGATCGCCGCCCAACGCGCCGAGCTGCTGGCCCTGGAGGCCGAGCGCGAGACCTTGCTGCGTGAGCACGCCACGCAGCTGGCCATGGAACTGGCCGAGCATCGGCGCCTGCAGCGCGCCGTGGAGCGCAGCCGCGAGCAGTTGCTGCCGCTAGCCGAGCAGCGAGTGCGCCTGAGCCTGGCCGACTACCAGGCCGGGCGCGGCGAGCTGGGCGAGCTGATCGCCGCCCGCCGCGAGCGGGTGGAGGCGCAGTTGCGCCACCTGGACTTCCTCGAACAGCGGGCGCTGGTCGCTGCCCGCCTGCATTTCGCCTACGCCGGCCATCAGGAGAACGACCTATGAGCTCGTCACCGATCAAAGCCCTGGGCCTCGTCGTCCTGCTCGCCGTCGGCGCGGCCAGCGGCTACTGGTTTGGCCGCCAGGGCCATGAGCAGCCAGCCGTCGCGGCCGCCGACAGTGAGCGCCCGGTGCTCTACTGGTACGACCCCATGTACCCGCAGCAGCGTTTCGAGCAGCCGGGCAAGTCGCCATTCATGGATATGGACCTGGTGCCGCGCTATGCCGATACCGAGGCCGGCAGCGCGCCGAGCACGGCCATGCAGATCGACCCGCGCCTGACCCAGAACCTCGGCATGCGCCTGGCTAGCGTGGTGCGCGGGCCGCTGCAGGGCGAGCTGGACGCCGTCGGCAGCCTGGGCTTCGACCAGCGCGCGGTGGCCCTGGTGCAGACGCGCAGCGCCGCCTTCGTCGAACGGGTCTATCCGCTCGCGCCGGAAGATCGGCTGGCGGCCGGCGCGCCGCTGGTCGATCTGCTGGTGCCGGAATGGCTGGCGGCGCAGGAGGAATACCTGGCCCTGCGCGATCTCGACCAGCCGCAACTGCTGGCCGCGGCGCGCCAGCGTCTGCAGCTGGTGGGCATGCCGGCGGCGCTGATCGCACGCCTGGAGCGCAGTGGCCAGGTGCAGCGGCTGTGGACGGTGCCCAGCCCGATCGCCGGGGTGGTGCAGGAGTTGCAGGTCCGCGAGGGCATGACCCTGGGCGCCGGGCAGACCCTGGCGCGGATCAACGGTCTGCAGCAGGTCTGGCTGGAGGTGGCGCTGCCCGAGGCGCAAGCCAGCGGGATTGAGCCCGGCCAGCCGGTCGAGGTGCTGCTGCCGGCCCTGCCGGGGGAGATCATCGGCGGCCGTATCGAGGCGCTGTTGCCCGAGGCCAACCTGGACAGCCGCACCCTGCGTCTGCGGGTGGTGCTGGACAACCCCGCGGGGCGCCTGCGCCCCGGCATGAGCGCGCGGGTGCGCCTGCAGCACAGCCAGGGCAGCGAGACCCTGCTGCTGCCCAGCGAGGCGGTGATCCGCAGCGGCCGGCGCAACCTGGTGCTGCTGGCCGAGGGCGAGGGCCGCTACCGGCCGCTGGAAATCCGCATCGGCCGCGAGCAGGGCGACCAGGTCGAGGTCCTCGAAGGTCTGAGCGAGGGCCAGCAGGTGGTGGCGTCCGGGCAGTTCCTGCTGGATTCCGAAGCCAGCCTGCGTGGTCTGCTGGCCCAGGAACAGGGGCAACCGGCGGCCGAGGTCAAGCTACAGCCAGCCCTGCATGAGGCCGAGGGGCAGATCGACGAGATCGAGGCCGATGGTCTGCTGCTCACCCATGGTCCGTTCAAGACCCTGGGCATGCCGGGCATGAGCATGTTCTTCCCGGTGGCCGATGCCGCCCTGCTGCAGGGCCTGCAGCCCGGCCAGCGGGTGCGCGTGGCGGTGCGCGAGAGCGATGAGGGCCTGCTGATCGAACGGATTCAGCCGCTGGCACCCGCCGAGCATGGCGACCACGGCCACCAGGAGGTGCAGCCATGATCGCCGCGCTGATTCGCTGGTCCCTGGCCAACCGCCTGCTGGTGCTGCTGGCCAGCCTGTTCGCCACCGCCTGGGGCGTCTGGGCGGTGCAGAACAGCGCCATCGATGCCCTGCCGGATCTGTCCGACACCCAGGTGATCATCCGTACGCCCTATGTCGGCCAGGCGCCGCAGATCGTCGAGAACCAGGTCACCTACCCGCTGGCCAGCGCCATGCTCTCGGTGCCGGGGGCCAGCGCGGTGCGCGGCTTCTCCTTCTTCGGCGACAGCTTCGTCTATGTGCTGTTCGAGGACGGCACCGACCTGTACTGGGCGCGCTCGCGGGTGCTGGAGTACCTCAGCCAGATCCAGGAGCGCCTGCCGGCCGGGGCCAAACCGGCGCTGGGGCCGGATGCCACCGGCGTCGGCTGGATCTACCAGTACGCCCTGGTCGACCGCAGTGGCCAGCACGACCTGGCGCAGCTGCGCGCCCTGCAGGACTGGTTCCTCAACTTCGAGCTCAAGGCCCTGGCCAACGTCGCCGAGGTGGCGACCATCGGCGGCATGGTCAAGCAGTACCAGGTGCTGCTCGACCCGATCAAGCTGGCCAGCCGCGGCATCACCCAGCAGCAGGTGGCAGCGGCCATCGGCGAGGCCAACCAGGAAAGCGGCGGCAGCGTGCTGGAACTGGCCGAGGCCGAATATATGGTGCGCGCCTCCGGCTACCTGCAGAGCCTCGCGGACTTCCGCGCCATTCCCCTGCGCCTGGATGCCGGCGGCGTGCCGGTGACCCTGGGCGAGGTGGCGCATATCCAGCTCGGCCCGGAGATGCGCCGCGGCATCGCCGAGCTGGATGGCGAAGGTGAGGTGGTCGGCGGCGTGGTGATCCTGCGCAGCGGCGCGAACGCGCGCAGCACCATCGCCGCGGTCAAGGCCAAGCTCGACGAGCTGCAGGCCAGCCTGCCCGAGGGCGTGGAGATCGTCACCACCTACGACCGCAGCCAGCTGATCGACCGCGCGGTGCGCAACCTGGGCGAGAAGCTGGTGGAGGAATTCGTCGTGGTAGCCCTGGTCTGCCTGGCCTTTCTCTGGCACCTGCGCTCCTCCCTGGTGGCCATCGTCTCGCTGCCGCTGGGGGTGCTGATCGCCTTCGTCGTCATGCAGCAGCAGGGCATCAACGCCAACATCATGTCCCTCGGCGGCATCGCCATCGCCATCGGCGCCATGGTCGACGCGGCCCTGGTGATGATCGAGAACGCCCACAAGAAGCTCGAACACTGGCATGCCGAGCACCCGGGCGAGGTACTCAAGGGCGAGCGGCACTGGCAGGTGATCGGCCAGGCGGCGCTGGAGGTGGGCCCGGCGCTGTTCTTCAGCCTGATGATCATCACCCTGTCGTTTATCCCGGTGTTCACCCTGCAGGCCCAGGAAGGCCGCCTGTTCGGCCCCCTGGCCTTTACCAAGACCTACGCCATGGCAGCCGCCGCCGGGCTGTCGGTGACCCTGGTGCCGGTGCTGATGGGTTACTGGATTCGCGGGCGCATCCCCGACGAGCAGCGCAATCCGCTTAACCGCGGGCTGATCCGTGTTTATCAGCCGGTGCTGGAATGGGTGCTGCGCTTCCCCAAGGCGACCCTGGTGCTGGCCCTGCTGGTATTTCTCAGCTCGTTGTGGCCGGCCAGCCAGCTGGGCGGCGAGTTCCTGCCGCCGCTGGACGAGGGCGATCTGCTGTATATGCCCACCGCATTGCCGGGCTTGTCCGCGCAGAAGGCCGCGCAGCTGCTGCAGCAGAGCAACCGCATGATCAAAACGGTGCCCGAGGTGGCGCGGGTATTCGGCAAGGCCGGGCGCGCCGAAAGCGCCACCGACCCGGCGCCGCTGGAGATGTTCGAGACCACCATCCAGTTCAAGCCGCGCGAGCAGTGGCGCCCCGGCATGACCGCGGAAAAGCTGGTGGAGGAGCTGGACCGAGCGGTGCAGGTGCCGGGCCTGGCCAACCTGTGGATCCCGCCAATCCGCAACCGTATCGACATGCTCGCCACCGGCATCAAGAGCCCGATCGGGGTCAAGGTGGCCGGCAGCGACCTGGCGCAGATCGATGCGGTGACCCAGGCGGTGGAGCGGGTGGCGCGCACCGTGCCCGGGGTCGCCTCGGCGCTGGCCGAGCGCCTGACCGGCGGGCGCTATATCGACGTCGACATCGACCGGGTGGCCGCCGCCCGCCATGGCCTGAATATCGCCGAGGTGCAGGCGCTGGTGGCCGGCGCCATCGGCGGGATGAACGTCGGTGAAACCGTGGAGGGCCTGGCGCGCTTTCCCATCAACCTGCGCTACCCGCGCGAGTGGCGCGATTCGCTTAGCCGTTTGCGCGAGTTGCCGATCTACACCACGATGGGCAGCCAGATCACCCTCGGCAGCGTGGCGCGCATCGCCGTCAGCGACGGCCCGCCGATGCTCAGGAGCGAGAATGCGCGGCCCTCCGGCTGGGTCTATATCGACACCCGCGGCCGCGACATGGCCTCGGTGGTAGCCGACCTGCGCTTGGCCATCGCCGAACAGGTGCGCCTGCAGCCGGGCATGAGCCTGAGCTTCTCCGGCCAGTTCGAATTTCTCGAGCGGGCCAATGCGCGGCTCAAGCTGGTGGTGCCGGCGACCCTGCTGATCATCTTCGTGCTGCTCTACCTGTGCTTCTCGCGCCTGGACGAGGCGTTGCTGATCATGGCCACCCTGCCGTTCGCCCTGACCGGCGGCGTCTGGTTCCTCTACTGGCTGGACTACAACCTGTCGGTGGCCACCGGCGTGGGCTTTATCGCCCTGGCCGGGGTGGCGGCGGAGTTCGGCGTGATCATGCTCCTGTACCTGCGCAACGCCTGGGCCGAGCGCCAGGCGGCCGGGCAGGGCACGCCGGCGGCGTTGCTGGAGGCGATCCGCGAGGGTGCGGTGCAGCGGGTGCGGCCCAAGGCGATGACGGTGGCGACCATCGTCGCCGGCCTGTTGCCGATCCTGCTGGGCAGTGGCAGCGGCAGCGAGATCATGAGCCGTATCGCCGCGCCCATGGTCGGCGGCATGCTCAGCGCGCCGTTACTGTCGTTGCTGGTGCTGCCGGCCGCCTATCAGCTGCTGCGCCTGCGCGAGTTGCAGCGCCGGGCCAACGCTGCTGGCGGATGATCGCCTCGTTGAACTCCATTTCCACGCCCTGGTGCATGATTGTCCCCGAGCCTGCTCGGCGCAGGCGTATTGCACGAATCACCGGCATCAATCGGCGCGGTGACTGTTTCTGCCACGAGGCGTTCACCCGTTCGCCTACCTACCTTTGGGAAAAGCCGATGTCAGGTGTGACGCTACTGCGGGCCGCTCGCCCCAACTTCCTCCTGCTCGCGCTGCTGTGCGTGGCCCTGGGCTTGGTCCTGAGCGAGCGGTCGTTGCCGAGCGTGCAGGGCGGCCAGTTGCTACTGGTGGTGCTGGGCGCCGTGCTGGCTCACGCGGCGGTCAATCTGCTCAACGAATACCAGGATTTCCGTTCCGGGCTGGATCTGCTCACCGAGCGCACCCCGTTCTCCGGTGGCAGTGGCGCGCTGCCGGACAACCCCGGGGCGGCGCCGCTGGTGCTGGACGCGGCCCTGGCCGCGATGGCGGCGGTGCTGCTGATTGGCCTGTACTTCCTCTGGTTGCGCGGCTGGCCGATGGCCCTGCTCGGCGTGGCCGGGCTGTCGCTGGTAGTCGGCTATACCCGCTGGATCACCCGTTGGCCCTGGCTGTGCCTGCTGGCGCCCGGTCTGGGCTTCGGGCCGATCATGATCCTGGGCACCCAGCTGGCCCTCGGCGGGCGCCCCGATGTGGCCACGGCCGTGGTCGCCCTGGTGGTGATGCTGCTGGTCAGCGAGCTGCTGCTGATCAACCAGATTCCGGATGTCGGTGCCGACCGTCGGGTCGGCCGTCGCCATCTGCCGATAGTGCTGGGCGTGCAGAGGGCATCGTGGCTCGTGGCGCTGTTGCTGCTAGGCGCCTACCTGCTGCTGGGCGGCGCGCTCTGGCTGGGGCTGCTGCCGAAGGCCGGCGCCCTGGCCTGGCTGGCGCTGCCGGCCGCGCTCTGGGTCTGCTGGCGCCTGCCGCGGGTACTCGACCGGCGCGAGCGACTGGCCCGGGTGCTGGCGGTCAATGTGGCCAGTCTGCTGGCTACCCTGGCGCTGCTTGCCCTGGGGCTGTGGCTCGGCGACTGACGCTGCCAAGGCGCTCGCCATCGCGCTGCATCAGGTGCAGGCATCGAGTAGGGCGCCATGCGCACCAGGGTGAGCCGCGGGCTCCTGGTGCGCACGGCGCGGCTCCGGCCGCCGCCCGATTCACTGGCCGTTCGGCACGGACTGGCTTTCCAGCATCTGCTCCATCATCTGCAGCATGTCCTGCATGTTCTGGTGCATGTCCTTCAGGCACTGCTGCTGCATGGGCGCATCCTTGGCCATCGGGCATTGGCTCTGCTGCATGCGCTGGTTCATCATGCCCATCTGCGAACGCATGGCCTGGCGGTGTTCGCTGCGGATCTTCTGCCGCTGCTGAGGGTCGGTGGTGCCGTGCATCTGCCGCATCATGTCCTGCATCTGCGACCAGTTCATCATCATGCCCTGGCCCATGCCTTGTCCCATGGGCATGCCTTGCTGGTTCTGCGCCAGCTGCTCCGGATGATGGGCCTGCTCGGCGAAGGCGGGGGCGCTGAGCAGGGCGCCGGCCAGAGCCAGAGCGGTCAGTGCGTTGTGTGAAGTGGTGTTCATGGTGATGCTCCTGCGTGGTTTACGGGGTGTGGCGAAGACTGCCCAGGCGTACACGCTTGAGCAGAGCGGAATTGACGATCACCGACAGCGACGACAGGGCCATGGCGGCGGCCGCCAGGATCGGGTTGAGCAGGCCGAAGGCTGCGATGGGAATGCCGATGCTGTTGTAGATAAAGGCCCAGAACAGGTTCTGCTTGATCTTGCGCATGGTCGCGCGCGACAGCTGGATCGCGGCCACTACGTCGCGCACGTCGTCGCGGATCAGGATGATGCTGCCGGTCTCCTTGGCCACGTCGGAGCCCGAGCCGATGGCGATGCCGATCTCGGCCGCGGCCAGGGCCGGGGCGTCGTTGACGCCGTCGCCGACCATGGCCACCACCTGGCCCTCGCCCTGTAGCTGGCGGATCACCGCGACCTTGTCGTCCGGCAGCACCTCGGCGATCACCCGGCCGATGCCGACCTGGCGCGCCACCGCCTCGGCGGTGCGCCGGTTGTCGCCGCTCAGTAGCACCACCTGGATGCCGTCGGCGAGCAGCGCCGCGACCGCTTCGGCCGCCTCCGGCTTGACCGTGTCGGCCACGGCGATCACCCCGAGCAGGCGCTGCCCGACGCCGACCAGCATGGCGGTCTTGCCATCGGCTTCCAGGGCGACCAGGGTCGCCTCGGCCTCTGCGCTGGCGATCCCCTCGCGGGCGAACAGGCGCCGGTTGCCCAGCCAGACGGTGCGCCCTTCGACCGTGCCGGCGATGCCATGGCCGGCGATGCCCTCTATCCCACTGGCCTTCGGCAGGCGCATGCCACGCTGGCGGGCGGCGCGGACGATGGCCGCGCCCAGCGGATGTTCGGAGCCGGATTCCACGGCGGCGGCCAGTTGCAGCACCTCGTCCTCGGTGGCGTCGCCGAAGGCCAGCAGGTCGGTCAGCTCGGGTTCGCCGCGGGTGATGGTGCCGGTCTTGTCGAACACCACGGTGGAGAGCTTCTCCGCCCGCTCCAGCACTTCGCCGCCGCGGATCAGGATGCCGTTATCGGCGCCCTTGCCGACCCCCACCATCAGCGCGGCGGGGGTGGCCACGCCGAGCGCGCAGGGACAGGAAATGATCAGCACCGCGATAAAGGCCATCAGCCCCTGGGGAAAGCTGCCGGCCAGCCACCAGCCGAACAGCGCCAGGAAGGCCACGCCGACCACTGCCGGGACGAAGTAGGCGGTGACCTGATCGGCCAGGCGCTGGATCTGCGCGGTGCTGCCCTGCGCCTCCTCGACCATCCTGATGATCTGCGCCAGCGCCGTGTCGGCGCCGATCCGGCTGGCCTTGAAGCGGAACACCCCGCTGCGGTTGAGGGTGCCGCCGATCACCGCGCTGCCCGGGCGCTTGTCCACCGGCATCGATTCGCCGGTCAGCATCGACTCGTCGACGCTCGTCTGGCCTTCGCTGACCTCGCCGTCGGTGGGAATCTTCTCGCCGGGCTTGACCACCAGCATCTCGCCGACCATGACGTTCTCCACCGGCAGGTCGACTTCCTCGCCGTCGCGGATCACGTGGGCGATGGCCGGCTTGAGGTCGAGCAGACGGCGCACCGCGGCCGAGGATTTCTTCTTGATGATCTCCTCCATGTACTTGCCCAGCAGGACGAAGGCGATGATCACCGCCGAGACCTCGAAATAGACCTCACGCTCGCCCACCTTGACCGGCAGCACCTCGGGAAAGAACAGCACCGCCACGCTGTAGAAGTAGGCCACCGAGGTGCCCATGGCGATAAGGAAATCCATGTTGATATTGCGCGTGCGAATGGCATTCCACGCGCCCTTGTAGAAGCTCCAGCCGCCGATGAACTGCACTGGCGTCACCAGCAGGAACAGCCACATGCCCCAGGTGAAGAACGGCAGTGCGTCGAACGGCACCCAGCTCATCAGCATGGCGCCGGTGGCCAGGCCGATAAAGGCGCCGGCGCGCAGCAGGGCCAGGGCCAGCACCCCGGTCAGGGCGATGGCCACACGGGTCTGCATGGCCTTGAGCTCGGCCTCCGGCGACTCGAAGGTGCGCACGCAGCTGTCGCTGCAGAAGTAATAGGTGCGCCCGCCGCGCTCACGCGACAGCGCGGTGGCCTTGTCCACCATCATCCCGCAGATCGGGTCCTTCGCCAGTTGCTTGCCTGTGCTCGCCGGCGTGGCGGTAGCCGGCGCCGGCTGGTGCTCGTGCTGACACGGCTGGGCGGCGCGGCCTCTGGCGTAACGCGGCGCATCGCGCAGGAACTCGTCGCGGCAATGGGCCGAGCAGAACCAGTAGCGGGTGCCTGCGAACTCGACGCTGGCGCTGGCCGTGGCCGGGTCGACGACCATCCCGCACACCGGATCGAGCACCTGTTCCTGGCCATCGTGGGTTGCCGTGGGCTGCGGCATGGGCAAGTGGTTCATGGTTGCTTCCTCGTGTCCGCGGCGGCGTGCGGACGGGCCGTTGGCCAGGGCAGGAAGGCCGGGGTGGCGTCGCGGTAGCGGCGATAGGTCTCGCCGAAGTGCACGAGCATCTCCTGCTCCTCGCGCTTGGCCAGCTGCACGTACATCAGCAGCAGGACGGGGAACATCAGCAGGGTCAGCAGGGTCGGCCACTGCAACAGGAAGCCCAGCATGATCAGTACGAAGGCCACGTATTGCGGATGGCGGATACGCGCGTAGGGGCCGCTGTCGGCCAGCTCGCCGGCCTGCTGCGCGCGGTAGAGCACGCGCCAGGCGCTGGCCAGCAGCCAGAAGCCGGCAACGATCAGCAGATTGCTGAGAAAGTGCAGTGCGCCGAAGTGCGGATCGCCCTGGAGACCGAGCAGGCTGTTCCACAGGTGGCCTGCATCGTGGGACAGCGGGTCGAGTTGCGGGTAGCGGCTCTGCAACCAGCCGGCCAGCAGGTAGAGGGGCAGTGGCACGCCGTACATCTCGACGAACAGCGCGACGATAAAGGCCGCGAAGGTGCCGAAGGTGCGCCAGTCCCGCGGACTGTTGGGCTTGAAGAAGCTGAAGGCGAACAGGATGAACACCAGTGAGTTGACTATCACCAGGCCCCACAAGCCGTAGGCTGAGGTCGCATGTTCCATAGACTGTCTCCCGGCTCAGTGGTGATCGTGCGGGTCGTCTTTATCCCGACCATTGCCGTGATGCATAAACAGATGCATAAACGGGCAGAGCAGCAGGACCAGATAGGGCAGGGCGCCGAGCAGGTGCGCCTCGTGTTCCTCCCAGAGCAGCAGCAGGGCGATCCCGGCGAATACCGCCAGGGCAGGCCAGAAGCGCCAGGGAGTGGTGGCCGCAGGGGCCGGGCGGTGATCGTGCGACATGGCGGACTCTCCAGTAATCGGGGGGAGCCTGCCGGCGCGGCGAATGACCGGCGCGGGCAGGCGGTGGACTGCACTGGAAGAGTCGGGGTTACTCGTTGAAACGCTGCAGTCGCAGGTGCAGGGGCGGCGGGAAACCGGGGGCGTGGGCGGAGGGGGCGATACACAGCACTCGATCGCGCAGCCCGGCGGTCAGGGCGAGCAGGCCGGGCATCGCGATCAGCGCCGCCAGTGCCAGCAGCGACAGCAGTTGGCTGAGCGGGATGTTCTGCAGGGCGATGCCGCTCTCGTCCATGCCGGAGCCGGCCGAGTCGTGGCAGCCGGTGAGCTGCAGGAACTCGGCCGCCCCATGAAGACCGAGAACGCTGGCCGACGCTTCGGCTGGGTGCTCATCCGCATGCGCATGGCTACCGACGTGGACGAGTGAGCAGGCAACGAACAGCATGAACCACAGCGCCGCCAGGTGTCCGGCAAGCCTCGATTGGCGTTGGCGCAGGGCTTGGATCATGGCGGGGCCGCAGGCTTAGGAAAACTAATTCCAGTAAAGACCCGTTGCAGGCAAATCGCCTTGATCCAGATCAACGGGCGCCAGTGGCGTCAGCGCGCCACGCTGACCCCCTCCAGGCTGGCGAAGGAGGTGTCCTTGGCGGTCAGCAGGAAGTCGCGCATGAACGGCGCATCGAGCATATCGGTGCGGATGGCGGCATACAGGGTGGCGAACAGGCCCTTGTCGCCCAGGCGCTTGGCGCTGACGTAGCCGCGCGAGCTGTACTCATGCAGCGCCCAGTTGGGCAGGCCGCATACGCCGCGGCCGCTGGCCACCAGTTGCATCATCATCACCGTCAGCTCCGAGGTGCGCACCTGCGCCGGTTCCACGTCGGCCGGCTCGAGGAAGCGGGTGAAGATGTCCAGGCGGTCGCGTTCCACCGGGTAGGTGATCAGGGTTTCGCTGGCCAGGTCCTCGGGCTGGATAAAGGCCTTGCCCGCCAGGCGGTGCTGGTTGGCCACGGCGAGCATGGCCTCGTAGGTGAACAGCGGCACATAGGTGATGCCGGCCAGCTCGATGGGATCCGAGGTCACCACCAGATCGAGATCGCCACGGGCCAGCGCCGGCAGCGGGGCGAAGGAAAAGCCTGAGGCCAGGTCCAGCTCCACCTCCGGCCAGGCGTCGCGGAACTGGTCGATGGTCGGCATCAGCCACTGGAAGCAGCTGTGGCATTCGATGGCCATGTGCAGGCGTCCCGCGGTGCCGCCGGCCAGGCGCGCCAGGTCGCGTTCGGCGCCGCGCAGCAGAGGCAGGGCGGCGTCGGCCAGCTGCAGCAGGCGCAGGCCGGCGCTGGTGAAGCGCACCGGCTTGGTCTTGCGCACGAAGAGTTGCAGGCCCAGACGCTCCTCCAGCTCCTTGAACTGGTGCGACAGCGCCGACTGGGTCAGGTGCAGGCGCTCGGCGGCCTCGACCAGGCTGTCGGTCTCGCGCAGGGCGTGCAGGGTCTTGAGATGGCGCAGTTCGAGCATGCTTCGGCTACCTGTGGAATGAATGAAACTTATAGGCGTACGTTTTCCAGGTGAGTTTCCTTCATGGAAAGCCGGCTGTCGAGCCGGCGACTTGCCGGCCAGGGGCGTCTGCGCCAGCATGCCGTCTTCCTTGTCGCGGAGCCGGGTTATGCGCCGACTGCCTTCCCTCACCGCCCTGCGCACCTTCGAGGCCGCCGCCCGGCATGCCCATTTCGGCCGCGCCGCCGCCGAGCTGTGCGTCACCGACAGCGCGGTCAGCCACCAGATCCGTCAGCTGGAGGAGCAGCTCGGCACACCGCTGTTTCAGCGCGACGGCCGCCAGGTGCGCCCGACGCCCCAGGCGCGGCGCCTGCTGCGCAGCCTGCAGCAGGCGTTCGAGCTGATCCTTGATGCCTGCGACGAGCTGCGCGACCCCGGCTCGCAGGCGCAGCTGCGCATCGCGGTGACCGCCGAGCTGGCGCAGAAGTGGCTGGTCGGCCGGCTGGCCGATTTCAGCGAACGCCATCCGCAGATCACCCTGCACCTGCACGAGCAGCCGCTGGAGGCGCCGCTGCCCGGCGCCGAGATCGACCTGGCGATCACCTACGGCACCGGACCGGAGGACGCCAGCGCCTACTTCGTGCGGCCGCTGCCGACCCTGCAGTTCTTCCCGGTGTGCAGCCCGGGGCTGTTCAACCAGCAGCCGCTCAAGCATCCGCGCGATCTCGCGCGCCACTGCCTGCTGCACGACGACCAGGACGGCAAGACCTGGACCGCCTGGCTGACCACCCACGCCGGCGACATCCAGCCGGCGCGCCACCTCTACCTCGGTCACGCCGGCCTGACCATGGAGGCCGCCGCGCGCGGCCAGGGCGTGGCCATCGGCGACAACCTGACCAGCGCCGAGGACCTGGCCAGCGGCCGCCTGGTACGCCCGTTCGCCGCCCAGGTGGCCTCGCTTGGGCAGTACGCGCTGGTCTGCGAACGGCTGCGCCTGGACAAGCCGGCGGTGGCGCAGTTCATCGAATGGTTCATCGATCAGCTCGCTGATATCTGAATTTCATTCAAGGTTTCCGCGATTATCGTCATTGGTCGCGGGCGTTGTGCCGCGGGTACTGTCGGGCTACTTCCAGCCACCTACGAGACCTGCACCATGGCCCGTACCCTGACTTCCCTGCCCAAGGCCGACGGCTTCCGCCTGCCCGGCGAATTCGCACCCAAAAGCCGCTGCTGGCTCGGCTGGCCGGAGCGCCCGGACGTGTGGCGCAATGGCGGCAAGCCGGCGCAGAAGGTCTGGGTCGAGATCGTCAGCGCCATCGCCAGCAGCGAGCCGGTCACCGTGTGCGCCTCGGCGGCGCAGTACGCCAATGCTCGCCGCCAGCTGCCGGCGCAGGTGCGGGTGCTGGAGATGACCTGCAACGACACCTGGTTCCGCGACAGCGGCCCTGCCTTTCTGCTCAACGATGCGACCGGCGAGATCCGCGGCGTGGACTTCGAGTTCAACGCCTATGGCGGCCTCGACGGTGGTCTCTACTATCCCTGGGACAAGGACGACCAGATCGCCCAGAAGATCCTCGAGATCGAAGGCTTCGACCGTTACCGCGCGCCCTTCATCGCCGAGATGGGCGGCATCCAGAGCGACGGCCAGGGCACCCTGCTGACCACCGAGCAGTGCCTGCTCAATCGCAACCGCAACGCCCACCTGGGCAAGGACGAGATGACTCGGCGCCTTTGCGACTACCTCGGCGCCGAGCAGGTGATCTGGCTGCCGCGCGGCTGCAAGTTCGACGAGACCGACGGCCATATCGACGACCTGGCCTGCTTCGTGCGCCCCGGCGTGGTGGTGATGCAGTGGACCGACGACCGCAGCGACCCGCAGTGGGAGATCTACCAGGAGGCCTACGACATCCTGCGCAGCAGCCGCGACGTCCGGGGCCGCGCGCTCGAGGTGCACAAGCTACCGCAGCCGCGGGTGCTGGAGTGGACGGCGGTCGAGGCCGAAGGCCTGGACCAGGACGACGCCACCCATACCCGCCAGGCCGGCATGCGGATCTGCGCCTCCTACATCAATTACTACGCCGGCAACTCGGCCATCGTCCTGCCGCTGTTCGGCGACCCCAACGACCGCGTCGCCCAGGCCACCCTGGCTGAGCTGTTCCCCCGGCACCGCATCCTCGGCATCGAGAACTCTCGGGAAATCCTGCTTGGCGGCGGCAACGTCGCCTGCATCACCATGCCGCAATATGCCGCGCCGCGGCGTCAGGAGGTGTAGTCATGCGCCGCCTCGCACTGAGCCTCGCCCTTGGCTTGTGCGCCGCCGCCCAGGCGGCGCCGGAGAAGCAGGTCAACCTGTATATCTGGAACGAGTACCTGGCGCCGGACACCCTCTCGTCGTTCGAGGCCAGGACCGGCATCCGGGTGGTGGTCGATCACTTCGACTCGCTGGAGACGGTGGAGACCAAGCTGCTCACCGGGCGCAGTGGCTACGATCTGGTGCTGAC
Source organism: Pseudomonas sp. SP16.1 (assembly GCF_052682975.1). Lineage (NCBI taxonomy): Bacteria > Pseudomonadati > Pseudomonadota > Gammaproteobacteria > Pseudomonadales > Pseudomonadaceae > Pseudomonas > Pseudomonas sp. SP16.1. The sequence goes on along the minus strand of NZ_JBQYFZ010000001.1, from coordinate 2,487,713 downwards.
CGCCGGCCAGCACCTGCAGCGGGCGATTCAGAGTGGCGCGCTGCAACCGCTGGACAAGACGGCGCTGCCGCATTTCAGCGGTATCGGCGCGGAGTTCGCCAGGCACATGGCCTCCTTCGATCCGGGCAACCGCCATGCCGGCATCTACCTGTGGGGCACCACCGGCATCGGCTACCAGCAGCAGGCGATTGCCGCTCGCATGAGCGAGGCGCCGGTAGACAGCTGGGCCATGCTGCTGGACCCGGCTGTGGTCTCGCGCTTCGCCGACTGCGGAGTGAGCTTTCTCAACGACCCCAACGAGGTGTTCGCCGCCGCGTTCAGCTACCTCGGGCTGGACATCAACCGGCAGGACCTCGATGACCTCAAGCAGGCCGAGGCGCAGCTGGCCAAGGTGCGGCCCTACATCCGCTACTTCGACAACGACCGCAACATCGCCGATCTGGCCAACGGCGACACCTGCCTGGCCATGTCGTGGAACGGCAACGTGGCCATCGCTGCCGGCCAGGCCGAGCAGGCCGGCAAGCCTTATGCGATCCGCTACAGCATTCCGCGCGAGGGGGCGCAGATCTGGTTCGACGCCATGGTGGTGCCGAAGGACGCACCGCATCCGCAAGCGGCCCTGGCCTTGATGGACCATCTGATGAGCCCCGAGGTGATCGGCGCCATCACCAACTCGGTCTACTACGCCAACGCCGTGCCGGCGGCCGACGCCACGGTCGATCCGTCGATCCTGGCCGACCCCGGCACCTATCCGCCAGCCGAGGTGCGGGCGCGGCTGTACACCAAGAACGACAACAGCCCCGGTTTCAATCGGGCGCTGACGCGGGCGTTCAGCCGCTTCAAGTCGGGCACCTGAGTGCCGATGCGAGGCGCCGGTGGCGGGCGCTTCGCGCAACATGAATGTTTTTTGTGTTTGTGGCGAATTTATTGAGTTTGTCTCAGTTTTAGTCGGTGCCGACAATGTCGCCATTGACGAATACGGAGATGGACTCATGGCACTGGCACACAACCTCGGCTTTCCACGTATCGGCCGCGACCGCGAGCTGAAGAAAGCTCTCGAAGCCCACTGGCGTGGCGAGCTGGACGAAGCCGGCCTGCGCGCCGTCGGCCAGCGCCTGCGTGCCGAGCATTGGCAGCTGCAGAAGGACGCCGGCATCGCGCTGCTGCCGGTCGGCGACTTCGCCTGGTACGACCAGGTGCTCACACATTCCCTGGCCTTCGGCGTGATTCCCCAGCGTTTCCGCCCGGCCAACGGCAAGCCGACCCTGGACACCCTGTTCGCCATGGCGCGCGGGGTTTCTGTAAACAACAGCCAGCACGGCTGCTGCGGCGGCGCTCATGCCCAGGAGCTGACCAAGTGGTTCGATACCAACTACCACTACCTGGTGCCGGAGTTTGCCGCCGACCAGCAGTTCGCCCTGAGCTGGGAGCAGCTGTTCGAGGAAGTCGCCGAAGCCCATGCCCTTGGCCACGCCGTCAAACCAGTGCTGATCGGCCCGCTGACCTACCTGTGGCTGGGCAAGAGCAAGGGCGGCGCGTTCGACCGCCTGGAACTGCTCGAACGCCTGCTGCCGGTCTACGGCGAGATTCTCCAGCGCCTGGCCGCCCAGGGCGTGGACTGGGTGCAGATCGACGAGCCGATCCTGGCGCTGGACCTGCCGCAGGACTGGAAGAACGCCTTCGAGCGCGCCTATAACCTGATCCAGCGCGAACCGTGCCGGAAGCTGATCGCCACCTATTTCGGCGGCCTGGAGGACAACCTCGGCCTGGCCGCCAATCTGCCGGTGGACGGTCTGCATATCGACCTGGTGCGTGCGCCGCAGCAGTTCCCGAGCATTCTCGACCGCCTGCCGGCCTACAAGGTGCTGTCGCTCGGCGTGGTCAACGGCCGCAATGTCTGGCGCACCGATCTGGAGAAAGTGCTGGCGATCCTGCAACAGGCCCATGAGCGCCTGGGCGAGCGGCTTTGGGTGGCGCCGTCCTGCTCGCTGCTGCACAGCCCGGTGGACCTGGCGCGCGAGGACCAACTGGACGCCGAACTGAAAAGCTGGCTGGCCTTCGCCGTGCAGAAGTGCCGCGAGGTCGCGCTGCTGGGCAAGGCACTGGCTGCGCCGGAGGACGCCGAGGTGCTCGCCGCACTGGCGCAGAGCCGCGCCGTGCAGGCCGCGCGCGCCGCCTCGCCGCGTATCCATAAGCCAGATGTGCAGGCACGGCTGACGGCACTGGAGCCCGCCGCTGGTCTGCGCCAGTCGCCCTTTGCCGCGCGCCGCGGCAAGCAGCGCGCGCGCCTGCAACTGCCGTTGCTGCCCACCACGACCATAGGTTCCTTCCCGCAGACCGCTGCCATCCGCCAGGCGCGGCAGGCGTTCAGGGCCGGCACGCTCAGTGCGGACGATTACGCCGAAGCGATGCGCAGCGAGATCCGCCATGCCGTCGAGGTGCAGGAAGCCCTCGGCCTGGACGTGCTGGTGCATGGCGAGGCCGAGCGCAACGACATGGTCGAGTATTTCGCCGAGCAGCTGGACGGCTACGCCTTCACCCGCTTCGGTTGGGTGCAGAGCTACGGTTCGCGCTGCGTCAAGCCGGCGGTGATAGTCGGCGACCTGAGCCGCCCGCAGGCCATGACGCTGGACTGGATCCGCTATGCCCAGGGCCTGACCGCCAAGCCGATGAAGGGCATGCTGACCGGGCCGGTGACCATGCTGATGTGGTCCTTTGCGCGTGAGGATGTGCCGCGCGAGGTGCAGGCGCGCCAGCTGGCGCTGGCCATCCGCGACGAGGTGCTGGATCTGGAAGCGGCCGGCATCGGCATCATCCAGATCGACGAGGCGGCGCTCCGCGAGGGGCTGCCGCTGCGCCGGGAGGCCTGGCAGGGCTACCTGGACTGCGCCACCGAGGCCTTCCGCCTGGCGGCTGGCGGGGTGCGCGATGAGACGCAGATCCACACCCACATGTGCTACAGCGAGTTCAACGAGGTGATCGAGGCCATCGCCGCGATGGACGCCGACGTCATCACCATCGAAACCTCGCGTTCGGCCATGCAGCTGCTGGAGGCCTTCGAGCGCTTCGCCTATCCCAACGAGATCGGCCCGGGCGTCTACGACATCCACTCGCCGCGTGTGCCGGACAGTGCCGAGATGGCCGGCCTGCTGCGCAAGGCGGCCCGGCGCATCCCGCTCGAGCGGCTGTGGGTCAACCCCGACTGCGGCCTGAAGACCCGCGCCTGGCCGGAGACCGAGGCGGCGTTGGTGAACATGGTCGCCGCGGCCCGGCAGCTGCGCGCCGAGCTGGCCTGAGTGCCTTGGGGGGCGGCTAAGGCCCCTGCCACGGCAACAACGATCTGTGGGAGGGGCTTTAGCCGCGAGCCGCGACGCTCCGGCTGGCGTCCCGGGTCACCGTGCGTCCGACCGCTCGTCCTCCTTCATCAAATTGTCATGGGTCTGTGGCAGCGCCCTCGAATGACTTTCACCAGACTCGCGCTTCAGTGGGGTTCTGCGTTTTTGGTGTTTTCATGCGTGCATTGATTTTCCTGGCGGCACTGCTGTGCGGCCTGTCCAGCGTTGCGGCGAATCGCTGCGAACTCGAGCAACCGACCCGTTACGCCGAGGTCGGCGAGGTACGCCTGGCCTACCAGAGCATCGGCAGCGAGCGCGACCCGGCGCTGCTGCTGGTCATGGGCCTGGGCGGGCAGCTGATCCATTGGCCCGACGAGGTGGTCGAGCGCCTATGCCTGCAGGGCTTCCGGGTGATTCGCTTCGACAATCGCGACGTCGGCCTGAGCAGCTGGCGGCAGCCGGCGCCGGTGATCAACCTGGGCTACGAGGCGCTGCGCTATCGCTTCGGCCTGTCGCTGGGCGCGCCCTATCATCTGCGCGACATGGCCGGCGATGCCCTGGGTCTGATGGACCGCCTGGGCGTGACGAACTTTCATGTGCTGGGCGCGAGTATGGGCGGCATGATCGCCCAGCATCTGGCCGACCTGGCACCGCAGCGGGTGCTCAGCCTGACGCTGGTGATGACCAGCTCCAGCGCCCAGGGCCTGCCGGCTCCGGACGAGGCGCTGTTGCAACTGCTGGCGCGGCGCGAGGCGGCCAGTCGCGAGGCGGCGCTGCAGCAGCAGGCCGATCTGCTCGCAGCCCTGGGCAGCCCGGCGGTGCAGGACGACCGCGCGCAGCTGCTCGAGCAGGCGCAGATCGCCTACGACCGCGCCTTCAACCCCGAAGGCGTGCAGCGCCAGTTGCTGGCGATACTCGCCGAGCCGAGCCGGGTCGAACTGCTCAATCGCCTGCAGGTGCCGACCCTGGTGGTGCACGGCACCGCCGATCCGCTGTTGCCGGTGATGCACGGCGTGCACGTGGCGGCGCATATCGAGGGCGCCGAACTCAAGCTGATTCCGGGTTTGGCCCACCGTTTTCAGGAGGCGTTCAAGGAGTCGCTGCTGGCCGCAGTGCTGCCGCATCTGGCGGCGCACCGGCAGGATCTGGGGCTGGCGCGGTTGTGAGGCGGGGCAGGGCGCTCAGAGTTCCTGGTTCTGCTTGAACGTCTTGCGGCGATGCAGGCTGTCGATGCCCTCGCTGCTGTGGCGCAGCAGCTTGTCGGCCGTGGTCACCCGATCGATATAGCGAACGACGCTCAGTTCGGCCTCGTGGCGTGAGGCGTAAGGACCTTCCAGCGTCCCTCGCGGGTGGCGAAGAAATACTGGCCATTGACGGCGCTGACGCGCGAGCTGCGGTAATGCGTTGCGGGATGAGGGTCGGCGCTGCGTTGGCCAAACATGGCGCGGGCTCCATGTGCAGGGGCTGGATGATTTGAGTCTACTGGGCCCTTCGCCGTCTGCCGGGCGAGGCGACCAGCGGTCGATATCGCCTCGCTGCGGCAGGCTTCTGGCCGGGGGGCTGGCGGCGTAATGCCGAACGATCGTATGCAGCGGTACAGTTGCCCGGTGCAAAGGGGGGGCAACTGTCACTGTGGCGGTGGCGGGGCACCCCCTAGAATGGCGCTTTGCGGCGGCAGCGCTCTGCCGGCCGCCCGTTCGAGGTCGCCATGCATATCTCCTCCGGCCGTTGGCTCTACGGCCTGCTGCTCGCCCTGACCACCGCCGTGCTCTGGGGTATCCTGCCGATCAAGCTCAAGGAAGTGCTGCAGGTGATGGACCCGGTCACCGTCACCTGGTATCGCCTGGCAGTGGCCGGCTCGCTGCTGTTCGCCTATCTGGCCGCGTCCCGTCGCCTGCCGCGCTTTCGCCCGCTGGGGCGCAAGGGCGCCTGGTTGCTGGTGCTGGCCATCGGCGGCCTGACCGCCAATTACGTGCTCTATCTGGTCGGGCTGAAACTGCTCAGCCCCGGCACCACTCAGTTGGTGATCCAGGTGGCGCCGATCCTGCTGCTGGTCAGCAGCCTGTTCGTGTTCCGCGAGCGCTTCAGCCTGGGTCAGGGCGTCGGCCTGGCCATCCTGCTGCTGGGTTTCGTGCTGTTCTTCAACCAGCGCCTGGGCGAGCTGCTGACCTCGCTCACCGCCTACACCGCCGGGGTGCTGATCGTACTGGCGGCGGCCTTCGTCTGGACCTTCTACGGCCTGGCGCAGAAGCAGTTGCTGACGCTGTGGAGCTCGGTACAGGCGATGATGGTGATCTACCTGGCCTGCGCGCTGTTGCTGACGCCCTGGGCCCATCCGTCGCAGGCGCTGCAGTTGAGCCCGCTGCAGGGCTGGCTGCTGCTGGCCTGCTGCCTCAATACCCTGGTGGCCTACGGCGCCTTCGCCGAGGCGCTGGCGCACTGGGAGGCGTCGCGGGTCAGCGCCACCCTGGCCATCACCCCGCTGGTCACCTTCGTCTCGGTGGCCCTGGCGGCCAGCTGGTGGCCGGATCACGTGCAGCCCGAGCAGGTCAACGGCATCGCCTATGGCGGCGCCGTGCTGGTGGTGTTCGGCTCGGCGCTGACCGCCCTGGGCCCGTCGCTGGTGAAGACCTGGCGGGCACGCCGGGCGCGTCAGCAACTGGCGTCGAGCTAGCCGGTCGGTGGGGGGGCGTCTTGCACGGCACTATCCTCCTGCCGGCAGTGCCTGCGGCGCTGCCGAACGCGGCGGCGGGTAATCGCCCATCTTTTTGACCTGCTTGATAAAACTGGAATGTTTCTTGCCATCTCCCCGGCAGGGCGCAATTTCGCGTCAAAAGATTGAATCGGCTGGGGTAGCGACGTGGCAGTAGATCGCGCACAAATCATCGGTGAGGTACGCAGCAACCTGGCGGGCCTGCGCCACGGCAACCTGGGTATTCCCCTGCTGCTGCTGGTCATGCTCGGCATGGTCATGCTGCCGATCCCGCCGTTTCTGCTCGACGTGCTGTTCACTTTCAGCCTGGCCCTGTCCATCGTCGTGTTGTTGGTCAGCATCTACGCGCTGCGCCCGCTGGATTTCGCCGTGTTCCCCACCATCCTGCTGGCGGCCACCCTGCTGCGCCTGGCGCTGAACGTGGCCTCGACCCGCGTGGTACTGCTCAACGGCCACGAGGGCCACGGCGCGGCGGGGCAGGTGATCCAGGCCTTCGGCGAAGTGGTGATCGGCGGCAACTACGTGGTCGGTATCGTGGTGTTCGCCATCCTCATGATCATCAACTTCGTGGTGGTCACCAAGGGCGCCGGGCGCATCTCCGAGGTAAGCGCGCGCTTCACCCTCGATGCCATGCCCGGCAAGCAGATGGCGATTGACGCCGATCTCAACGCCGGCCTGATCGATCAGGCCGAGGCCAAGCGCCGCCGTAGCGAGGTGGCGCAGGAGGCTGACTTCTACGGCTCGATGGACGGTGCCAGCAAGTTCGTCCGCGGCGACGCCATCGCCGGTCTGCTGATCCTGTTCATCAACCTGATCGGCGGCATCGCCATCGGTGTGCTACAGCACAGCCTGGCCTTTGCCGACGCCGGCAAGGTCTACACCCTGCTGACCATCGGCGACGGCCTGGTGGCGCAGATCCCGTCGCTGCTGCTGTCGACCGCCGCCGCGGTGATGGTGACCCGCGTGTCCACTTCCGAGGACATGGGCTCGCAGGTGCAGCGGCAGATGTTCGCCTCGCCCCGGGCGCTGGCGGTGGCGGCGGCGATCCTGATCGCCATGGGCCTGGTGCCGGGCATGCCGCATTTCTCCTTCATCAGTCTGGGGCTGCTGGCCGCCGCCGGCGCCTACTGGATCGCGCACAAGAAGCGCGCGGTGCAGGAGGCCGAGCTCAAGGAGGTCCAGCGCCAGCAGGAGCTGCTGCCGGCGCAGAAGGCGCAGGAGGTCAAGGAACTGGGCTGGGACGACGTCACCCCGGTGGACATGGTCGGCCTGGAGGTGGGCTACCGCCTGATCCCGCTGGTCGACCGCAACCAGGGTGGCCAGTTGCTGGCGCGGATCAAGGGGGTACGCAAGAAGCTGTCGCAGGAGATGGGCTTCCTCATGCCCTCGGTGCATATCCGCGACAACCTCGACCTGGCGCCCAACGCCTATCGTCTGACGCTGATGGGCGTCAGCGTGGCCGAGGCCGAGGTCTATCCGGACCGCGAGCTAGCGATCAACCCCGGCCAGGTGTTCGGCCCGCTCAACGGCATCGCCGCCAAAGATCCGGCGTTCGGCCTGGAGGCGGTGTGGATCGATCCCAGCCAGCGCGATCAGGCGCAGTCGCTGGGCTATACGGTGGTCGACGCCAGCACGGTGGTCGCCACCCACCTCAACCAGATCCTGCACAAGCATGCCCACGAGCTGCTCGGTCACGAAGAGGTGCAGCAACTGATGCAGCTGCTGGCCAAGAGCTCGCCGAAGCTGGCCGAGGAGCTGGTGCCGGGCCTGGTGTCGCTGTCGACCCTGCTCAAGGTGCTGCAGGCACTGCTGCAGGAGCAGGTGCCGGTGCGCGACATCCGCACCATCGCCGAGGCGATCGCCAACGTCGCGCCGAAGAGTCAAGATCCCGCCGCGATGGTCGCCGCGGTTCGCGTGGCGCTGGCCCGCGCCATCGTGCAAAGCATCGTGGGACTAGAGCCGGAGCTGCCTGTGATCACCCTCGAGCCAAGGTTGGAACAGATATTGCTGAACAGTCTGCAGAAGGCCGGTCAGGGCAGCGAGGATGGCATCCTCCTCGAACCGGGCATGGCCGAGAAGCTGCAGCGTTCCCTGGTGGAAGCGGCGCAGCGCCAGGAAATGCTCGGCAAGCCGGTGATCCTGCTGGTGGCCGGTCCGATCCGGGCGATGCTGTCGCGCTTCGCGCGGTTGGCGGTCTCCAGCATGCACGTGCTGGCCTACCAGGAAATTCCGGACAACAAGCAGGTCACCATAGTCGCCACTGTGGGCCAGAACTGAGGTAAAGGGTCATGCAGGTCAAACGCTTCTTCGCCGCCGATATGCGGACCGCCATGAAACTGGTGCGAGACGAGCTGGGCGCCGACGCCGCGATCATCGGCAATCGCCGGGTGGCCGGCGGCGTCGAGCTGACAGCGGCGCTGGACTACCAGGTGACGCCTGCGCCGGTGCGGCCCAATCCCGCCCTGGAGGCCGAGCTGCGCAAGACCCAGGCGCGCATCGCCAGCGCCCAGGCCGAGCTGGCCACCCGCGCCGAGCAGGACGCCGGCAAGGATCGCCAGCTGTTCGCCAATGAATCGCTGGTGGCGCCGGAGCTGCCGGTGACCCCGGTCAAGCCGCAGCGACCGGCAGCCGAGCCCGCGCCGACGCAGCCCGGGGTCGATCCGTACGCGCTGGACGCCATGCGCTTCGAGCTCAACGGCCTGCGCGAGCTGATCGAAGTGCAACTGGGCTCCATCGCCTGGGGGCAGCTGCAGAACCGTCGTCCGCAGCAGGCCAACCTCTGGCGCCGCCTGCAGCGCATGGGCCTGCCCGCCGATCTGGCGCAGGCGCTGCTGAACAAGGTCGCCGACGTCGCCGAGCCGCGCCAGGCCTGGCGCATGCTGCTGGCCCACCTGGCGCATGCGATCAAGACGCCGCAGGTCGAGCCGCTCGAGGAGGGCGGGGTTATCGCCCTGGTCGGTCCGGCCGGCATGGGCAAGACCACCACCCTGGCCAAGCTGGCCGCCCGTTATGTGCTCAAGCACGGCGCGCAGCAGGTCGCCCTGGTCAGCATGGACAGCTACCGCATCGGTGCGCAGGAGCAGCTCAAGACCCTGGGCCGCATCCTCGGCGTGTCGGTGACCCAGGTCGATCCCGGCCAGTCGCTGCTGCAGGCGCTTGCGCCGCTGGCGAAGAAGCGCGTGGTGCTGATCGACACCGCAGGGCTGCCGAGCAGCGACCCGGCGCTGCGCCTGCAGCTGGACAGCCTGGCGGGGCGCGGCATCCAGGCGAAGAACTATCTGGTGCTGGCGGCCACCAGCCAGAACCAGGTGCTCAAGGCCGCCTACCATAGTTACAAGCGCTGCGGCCTGGCAGGCTGCATACTGACCAAGCTGGACGAGGCGGCGAGCCTTGGCGAGGTTTTGGCTCTGGCTATAGGCCAGCATCTGCCGGTAGCCTATGTCACCGACGGCCCGCGGATTCCGGACGACCTGCAGGTGCCGCGCAGCCATCAGCTGGTCAGCCGTGCGGTGGGCCTGCAGGCTGCCGACGAGCCGAGCGAGGACGCCATGGCGCAGCTGTTCGCCGGCCTCTACCAGAACCCGGCGCGGCGCGCCGGCTGAAGACGACGAGAATGTGACAGCCACCGGCGGCAAGCCGCCGGAGTGAACGGCCGAAGGGCCAAGTCGAAGTTAGACAAGGTGTGTAAGACATGGGTATGCATCCCGTACAGGTGATCGCGGTGACCGGCGGCAAGGGTGGCGTCGGCAAGACCAATGTGTCGGTGAATCTATCGATGGCCCTGGCCGACCTCGGTCGCCGGGTGATGCTGATGGACGCCGACCTCGGTCTGGCCAACGTCGACGTCCTGCTGGGGCTCGCGCCCAAGCGCACCCTGGCCGACGTGATCGCCGGCGAATGCGATCTGCGCGACGTGCTGCTGCAGGGGCCGGGCGGGATCCGCATCGTGCCGGCGGCCTCCGGCACGCAGAGCATGGTCAACCTCTCGCCGATGCAGCATGCCGGGCTGATCCAGGCGTTCAGCGAGATCGGCGAGAACCTCGACGTGCTGGTGATCGACACCGCCGCCGGCATCGGCGATGCGGTGGTGAGTTTCGTGCGCGCCGCCCAGGAGATCCTCGTGGTGGTATGCGACGAGCCCACTTCGATCACCGACGCCTACGCGCTGATCAAGCTGCTCAATCGCGATCACGGCATCAGCCGCTTCCGCGTCCTGGCCAACATGGCACATAGCCCCCAGGAAGGGCGCAACCTCTTTGCTAAGCTGACCAAGGTCACCGATCGTTTCCTCGATGTCGCCCTGCAGTATGTCGGCGCCGTGCCCTACGACGAGTGCGTGCGCAAGGCCGTGCAGAAGCAGCGCGCCGTCTACGAAGCCTTCCCGCGATCCAAGTGCGCTCTGGCGTTCAAGGCGATAGCCCAAAAGGTCGATAGCTGGCCGCTGCCGGCCAACCCCCGCGGCCATCTGGAGTTTTTCGTCGAGCGTCTGGTGCAGCAACCGACGGCAGACAGCGCCGTATGACAGCAGCTTCTGGACTTCGTATGTACAACAAGGCGCAGGCACGGGACTCCCAGCACCAGTTGATCGAGCGCTATGCGCCGCTGGTCAAGCGTATCGCCTATCACCTGCTGGCCCGTCTGCCGGCCAGCGTGCAGGTCGACGACCTGATCCAGGCGGGCATGATCGGCCTGCTCGAGGCCTCGCGTAAGTACGACGCCGGCAAGGGTGCCAGCTTCGAGACCTTTGCCGGCATCCGCATCCGTGGCGCCATGCTCGACGAGGTGCGCAAGGGCGACTGGGCGCCGCGTTCGGTGCACCGCAACAGCCGCATGGTCAGCGACGCGATCCGCGCGGTGGAGGCCAGAACCGGACGCGACGCTAAAGATCAGGAGGTTGCGGCCGAACTCCAATTGAGTCTCGAGGATTACTACGGCATCCTTGGCGACACTTTGGGCAGCCGCCTGTTCAGTTTCGACGACCTGATGCAGGACGGCGAGCACGGCGCTCTGCACGAAGACGCCGGGCATTCCCCGCCCGAACCATCGCGGGACCTCGAAGACGAACGTTTCCAGAAGGCACTGGCAGAGGCCATCGCCGGCCTGCCGGAGCGCGAACGTCTGGTGCTGGCGCTGTATTACGATGAAGAGCTGAATTTGAAGGAGATCGGTGAAGTGCTGGGGGTCAGCGAGTCGCGCGTCAGTCAGTTGCACAGCCAGTGCGCAGCGCGTCTGCGCGCGCGCCTGGGTGAGTGGCGCGCCAGCTGAAGCCTGGCTGCTCGGCCGGTTTCACGATTAAAGGACGTCATTGCGAGCGCAATGCGTTTGGGACTGTACGGAGGTCGACTTGGACAAGAACATGAAAATCCTCATCGTTGACGATTTCTCGACGATGCGACGGATCATCAAGAACCTCTTGCGGGACTTGGGTTTCACCAACACCGCCGAGGCCGACGACGGCACTTCGGCCTTGCCGATGCTGCAGAGCGGCAGCTTCGACTTCCTGGTGACCGACTGGAACATGCCCGGCATGACCGGCATCGACCTGCTGCGCGCGGTGCGCGCCGACGAACGGCTCAAGCACCTGCCGGTGCTGATGGTTACCGCTGAAGCCAAGCGTGACCAGATCATCGAGGCTGCCCAGGCCGGGGTGAACGGCTATGTGGTCAAGCCCTTCACTGCCCAGGTGCTGAAGGAAAAGATCGAGAAGATCTTCGAGCGGGTAAACGGCTGATGTCAGCCGCGAGGGTGCTATGGAACACGATGACTCCACGCTGGGTGACCTCGAGTCGACCCTGAAAACCAATGCCCGCGAGTTGGTCGACAGCCTGGAAAAAGGCGACTTCGGCGCCGCGGTGCAACTGATCAACGAACTGAACAAGGTCCGCGACCACGGCCTGTATCACGAAGTCGGCAAGCTCACCCGTGAGCTGCACAACGCCATCGTCAATTTCCAGATCGATCCGCGCATGCCGCACGCCCAGGAGCTGTCGCAGATCGCCGATGCCACCGAGCGTCTCAACTACGTCGTGACCATGACCGAACGGGCGGCCAACCGCATCATGGACCTGGTCGAGCAGAGCGCGCCGCTGGTCAACGATCTCGGCGACGAGGCGCAGAGCCTGAGCGCCGAATGGGGCCGCTTCATGCGTCGTGAGATGGGCGCCGACGGTTTCCGCGAGCTGGCCAAGCGCATCGAGCTCTTTCTCGCCCGCAGCGAGCGCGACAGCGGCAAGCTGTCCGGGCACCTCAACGACATCCTGCTGGCGCAGGACTATCAGGACCTGACCGGCCAGGTGATCAAGCGCGTCACTCAACTGGTCACCGAGGTGGAAAGCAACCTGCTCAAGCTGGTGCTGATGGCCAGTCAGGTCGACCGCTTCGCCGGCATTCAGCACGACCACGACGCGCTGCGCGCCGAACAGGAAACGCTAAAAGAGCCATCTCGGGGTGAAGGTCCGCAGATTCATGCCGATAAGCGTGATGACGTCGCCTCCAGTCAGGACGATGTCGACGACCTGCTGTCCAGTCTTGGATTCTAAGGAGTTCCCCCCCTATGAGCTTCGGCGCCGATGAAGAAATCCTCCAGGACTTCCTGGTAGAGGCCGGCGAGATTCTCGAACAGCTGTCCGAGCAGTTGGTGGAGCTGGAAAGCCGCCCTGACGACATGAACCTGCTCAACGCCATCTTTCGCGGCTTCCACACCGTCAAGGGCGGGGCGGGCTTCCTCCAGCTCAACGAACTGGTGGAATGCTGCCATATCGCCGAGAACGTCTTCGACATCCTGCGCAAGGGTGAGCGGCGCGTCGATGCCGAGCTGATGGACGTGGTGCTCGAAGCCCTGGATGCGGTCAACGGCATGTTCGGCCAGGTGCGCGAACGCAGCGAGCCGACGCCGGCCTCGCCGGAGCTGCTGGCGGCGCTGGCGCGTCTGGCCGAACCGGCCGGCGCCGAGCCCGCTGCCGTGGCGCCGGCTGCCGCGGCGGAGCCGGAACCTGTCGCGGCCTGCGGCGATATCACCGACAGTGAGTTCGAACAGCTGCTCGATGCCCTCGGCGAGGCACCGGCCGACGACGGCGTGCCGAGCAGCGAGGAGATCACCGACGACGAATTCGAGGCACTGCTCGATCAGTTGCATGGCAAGGGGCAGTTCTCCGCGCCGACCGAGAGCCCGTCCGGCGCCGCCGCGCCCGCGCCGACGAGCGACGAGATCACCGACGACGAATTCGAGGCGCTGCTCGATCAGCTGCATGGCAAGGGCCAGTTCTCCACCGTGGCCGAGGCCTCGGCGCCGGTCGCGGCGGCGCCTGCGGCAAGCGTGACGCCGGCCAGCGACGAGATCACCGACGACGAGTTCGAATCCCTGCTCGACCAGTTGCACGGCAAGGGCAAGTTCGCCCCGCCCGTCGAGGCCGCGGCCGCCCCGGTTGCCCCGGCCAAGCCGGCTACGGCGTCTGCGAAGCCGGCCGCGAAGGCCGAAGCCGCTGCGCCCAAGTCTCCTGCCGCGCCTGCCGCCGCAGCGGACAAGGCGCCGGCGGCCAGCGAGGCGGAAACCACCGTGCGGGTCGATACCGCGCGCCTGGACGAGATCATGAACATGGTCGGCGAACTGGTGCTGGTGCGTAACCGCCTGGTGCGCCTGGGCCTCAACAGCGGCGACGAGGCCATGTCCAAGGCGGTGTCCAACCTCGACGTGGTCACCGCCGACCTGCAGACCGCGGTGATGAAGACCCGCATGCAGCCGATCAAGAAGGTCTTCGGCCGCTTCCCGCGCCTGGTCCGTGACTTGGCGCGCAGCCTGAAGAAGGAAATCAGCCTGGAGCTGGTGGGCGAGGAGACTGATCTCGACAAGAACCTGGTCGAAGCCCTGGCCGACCCGCTGGTGCACCTGGTGCGCAACGCCGTCGACCACGGTGTCGAATCGCCGGAGGAGCGCGAGGCCGCCGGCAAGCCGCGTACCGGTCGGGTGGTGCTGTCCGCCGAGCAGGAGGGCGACCATATCCTGCTGATGATCAGCGACGACGGCAAAGGCATGGACGCCAATGTCCTGCGCGCCAAGGCCGTGGAGAAGGGCCTGCTGGACAAGGATGCGGCCGAGCGCCTGACCGAGCTGGAGTGCTACAACCTGATCTTCGCCCCGGGCTTCTCGACCAAGACCGAGATTTCCGACGTCTCCGGCCGCGGGGTCGGCATGGACGTGGTCAAGACCAAGATTGCCCAGCTCAACGGCACGGTCAACGTGTTCTCGCAGAAGGGCCAGGGTTCGCGGATCGTCATCAAGGTGCCGCTGACCCTGGCGATCATGCCGACTCTGATGGTGATGCTGGAAAACCAGGCCTTCGCCTTCCCGCTGGTCAACGTCAACGAGATCTTCCACCTCGACCTGTCGCGCACCAACGTGGTCGACGGCCAGGAAGTGGTGATCGTCCGCGACAAGGCGCTGCCGCTGTTCTACCTCAAGCGCTGGCTGGTGCCGCAGGCGTTTCACGAGGGGCAGCGCGAGGGCCATGTGGTGATTCTCACCGTCGGCAGCCAGCGCATCGGCTTCGTCGTCGACCAGCTGGTCGGCCAGGAGGAGGTGGTGATCAAGCCGCTGGGCAAGATGCTCCAGGGCACGCCGGGCATGTCCGGGGCCACGATCACCGGCGATGGGCGCATCGCCCTGATTCTCGACGTGCCGAGCATGCTCAAGCGCTACGCTCGGCGTTTCTGATGGGTGCGGCGCGGGCCTTGTCCGCGCCGGTTGGCATGAAGTCGCGTAGCGACGACCTCCTCGTAGCCTTCTCCCCCTAGGGAAAAGGTGGCGCTCAGCGCCGGATGAGGGCGGCGGATAGGCCGCGAAGGCTTTCATGAATCGGGGTGCCGTCGCGGCATACCCGTTAGGAGTGTGTATGGCGGTCAAGGTTTTGGTGGTGGACGACTCCGGCTTCTTTCGCCGGCGCGTTTCGGAAATTCTGTCGGCCGACCCCAATATCCAGGTGGTGGGCACGGCCACCAATGGCCGCGAGGCCATCGATCAGGCGCTGGCGCTCAAGCCGGACGTGATCACCATGGACTACGAGATGCCGATGATGGACGGCATCACCGCAGTGCGGAACATCATGCAGCGCTGCCCGACGCCGGTGCTGATGTTCTCCTCGCTGACTCACGAGGGGGCCCGCGTGACCCTGGACGCCCTGGACGCCGGGGCGGTGGATTTCCTGCCGAAGAATTTCGAGGACATCTCGCGCAACCCGGAGAAGGTCAAGCAGCTGCTGTGCGAGAAGGTGCACAGCATCGCCCGCAGCAACCGCCGTTTCAGCTCGGCCGCAGTGGCTCCGGCGCCGACTGCGGCCGGTCCGGCAGCGGCGCCGACTAGTCGCGCGGCGCTCGCGCCCGCGCGTGCGGCGGCACCGGCGGCCACGCCTCGCTGCGCACCGGCCGCATCCAGCGCCGCGCCCAAGCGCAAGTCCTACAGGCTGGTGGCCATCGGCACCTCCACCGGCGGCCCGGTGGCCCTGCAGCGCGTGCTGACCCAGCTGCCGGCCGGTTTTCCGGCGCCCATCGTGCTGGTTCAGCACATGCCGGCGGCCTTCACCAAGGCCTTCGCCGAACGCCTGGACAAGCTCTGCCGCATCCAGGTCAAGGAAGCCGAGGACGGCGACCTGCTGCGTCCCGGCCTGGCGCTGCTGGCCCCCGGCGGCAAGCAGATGATGGTCGACGCCCGCGGCGCGGTGAAGATCCTGCCCGGCGACGAGCGCCTGAACTACAAGCCCTGCGTCGACATCACCTTCGGTTCGGCGGCCAAGTCCTACGGCGACAAGGTGCTGGCGGTGGTGCTCACCGGCATGGGCGCCGACGGCCGCGAAGGCGCGCGCCTGCTCAAGCAGGGCGGCAGCCAGGTATGGGCGCAGGACGAGGCGAGCTGCGTGATCTACGGCATGCCCATGGCCGTGGTGAAAGCCAACCTGGCCGACGCGGTCTACGGCCTCGACGAGATCGGCCGGCACCTGACCGAGGCCTGTCTGTGATGAGTCGCAACCCGAGCGCATCTGCATGGATGTTCTGAGCCTGATCGGCGTCATCCTGGCGTTCGTCGCCATTCTCGGCGGCAACTACCTCGAGGGCGGTCACGCCGGTGCGTTGCTCAACGGCCCGGCGGCGCTGATCGTGATCGGCGGCACTCTCGGCGCGGCGTTCCTGCAGGCGCCGGTCAGCGTGTTCAAGCGTGCCATGGGTATCCTTGGCTGGATATTCTTCCCGCCGCGCATCGACCTGATCGGCGGCATCAACCGCGTGGTCGGCTGGAGCATGGTGGCGCGCAAGGAGGGCCTGCTCGGTCTCGAGGCGGTGGCCGAGGCCGAGCCCGACCCCTATGCGCGCAAGGGCCTGCAACTGCTGGTCGACGGTGCGGAGCCGGAATCCATCCGCAGCATCCTCGAGGTCGATCTGTTCACCCAGGAAGCGCGCGACATCCAGGCCGCCAAGGTGTTCGAGAGCATGGGCGGCTATGCGCCGACCATCGGCATCATCGGCGCGGTGATGGGCCTGATCCACGTGATGGGCAACCTGGCCGACCCGAGCCTGCTCGGCAGCGGCATCGCCGTGGCGTTCGTCGCCACCATCTATGGCGTCGGTTTCGCCAACCTGCTGCTGTTGCCGGCCGGCAACAAGCTCAAGGCCATCGCCCTGCGTCAATCGCGTTACCGCGAGATGCTGCTGGAAGGCATCCTGTCCATTGCCGAGGGCGAGAACCCGCGCTCCATCGAGCTGAAGCTGCAAGGCTTCATGGACTGATGGAGGAATGCCATGGCGCGCCGGCGCAATCATGACGAGCACGAGAATCACGAGCGTTGGCTGGTGTCCTACGCGGACTTCATCACCCTGCTGTTCGCCTTCTTCGTGGTGATGTACTCGATCTCCTCGCTCAACGAGGGCAAGTACAAGATTCTCTCCGAGACCCTGACCGGCGTGTTCAACCAGCCGGATCGCTCGATCAAGCCGATCCCGGTGGGCGAGGAGCGGCCACGCACCGGCGAGCCCGAGCGCGCCTCGCTGGACGAGGCCAACAGCGAGACCCCCGACGACTCCCTGCAGGACATCGCCGCCAGCGTGCGCCAGGCCTTCGGCGAGCTGATCCGCAGCGAGCAGCTGAACGTGCGCGGCAACGAGATGTGGATCGAGATCGAGCTGAGCTCCAGCCTGCTGTTTCCCAGCGGTGATGCGCTGCCGAACAACATGGCGTTCGGCATCATCGAGAAGGTCGCCAAGATTCTGGCGCCTTACCAGAATCCGGTGAAGGTGGAAGGCTTCACCGACAACCTGCCGATCCAGACCAGCCGCTTTCCGACCAACTGGGAGTTGTCCTCGGCGCGGGCGGCGAGCATCGTGCGAATGCTGGCCATGGACGGGGTCGATCCGACGCGTCTGGCGGCCGTGGGTTACGGCGAGTTCCAGCCGGTAGCGGACAACGCCACTGCCGAGGGGCGGGCGCGCAATCGTCGGGTGGTGCTGGTGATATCGCGCAACCTCGACACCCGGCGCAGCGGCGGCAGCACCGCCGAGCGGCAGCAGTCCGGAGCTGGCACGCAACCTGCACCGGCGCCTGCAGCAGGGGCTCCGCAATCGTGAGCCGTCAAATCCCAGTCGTCCGTTCGTCGCGGGCGACAGCCATTCTCGGCCTGAGCGCTCTACGCCGGGAGGATGAGAGAAGATGAAAGTCTGGGCAGTAGCCAATCAGAAAGGGGGTGTCGGCAAGACTACCACCTCCATCGCCTTGGCCGGCCTGCTGGCCGACGCCGGCAAGCGGGTGGTCGTGGTCGACCTCGACCCCCATGGTTCGATGACCAGCTATTTCGGTCATGATCCCGATGCGCTGGAGCACAGCTGCTTCGACCTGTTCCTGCATCAGGGTGGTGTGCCGCAGGGGCTGCCCAGGCAGCTGTTGCACGAAACCAGCCACGAGCGCATTTCTTTGCTGCCGTCGAGCACCGCGCTGGCCACCCTCGAGCGCCAGTCGCCGGGGCAGAGTGGCCTGGGTCTGGTGGTCGCCAAGAGCCTGGCGCAGCTATGGGAGGACTTCGACCACGCCATCATCGACAGCCCGCCGCTGCTCGGTGTGCTGATGGTCAACGCCCTGGCCGCCAGCCAGCAGCTGGTGATTCCGGTGCAGACCGAGTTTCTCGCGGTCAAGGGCCTTGAGCGGATGATCAGTACCCTGGCGATGATCAATCGTTCGCGCAAGCAGGCGCTGCCCTACACCATAGTGCCGACGCTGTTCGACCGCCGCACCCAGGCCTCGATGAGCACCCTGCGGCTGCTGCGCAACACCTACCCGGAGCAGCTGTGGCCGGCCTATATTCCGGTCGACACGCGCCTGCGCGACGCCAGCCGGGCTGGGCGGACGCCGTCGCAGTTCGATGCCGGTAGTCGCGGGGTGATCGCCTACCGCGCCCTGCTCAAGCATCTGCTGAGTCATCAGCCGGCGGCGCAGGTGGCCTGAAGTGCTCGTCTATGTTGAACTGGCGCACTCAAGTCGGCCCCCGCTGCGGCCGATAGGCTGTACAGGCTTCCACCACAGGTTTCACTCATGAGTCGTACCCTCGCCACCGGCACGCGTTCCCAGTTGGCCCTGCAGACCTACCTTGACGGCCTGTTGCAGGAGGCCGCGGCCGAGCTGGAAATGTCCGTCAGCCTCGAGGAGTTCGAAAGCGCGGTGCTCGAGGAACAGGTGCGCGATGCGCGTCAGGCGGCGCCTGCTGTCGCCGCCCCAGCGCCTGTCGTCGCCCCGCTCGCACCGGTGGCCCTGGTGGTGGCGCCGGTCGTGGAGGTGCAGGCACCGCCGCCGGTCGCCGCGCCGTTGCAGGCGCCGCAGGCACAACCGCCGGCGCCATCGTCCGATGGTCGGCCAGCCTGGGCCGAGGAACCCTTCGAATGCCTGCTGTTCGACGTTGCCGGGCTGACCCTGGCCGTGCCGCTGATCTGCCTGGGCTCGATCTACCCGCTGCAGGGCCAGGAGCTGACCCCGCTGTTCGGTCAGCCGGACTGGTTCCTCGGCATCCTGCCCAGCCAGGCCGGCAACCTCAAGGTGCTGGACACCGCGCGCTGGGTCATGCCCGACCGCTATCGCGACGATTTCCGCGAGGGCCTGCAGTACGTGATCTCGGTACAGGGCTACGAGTGGGGGCTGGCGGTGCATCAGGTCAGCCGTTCGATCCGCCTGGAGCCGAGCGAGGTGAAATGGCGCAGTCAGCGTAGCCAGCGGCCCTGGCTGGCCGGTACGGTGATCGAACACATGTGTGCGCTGCTCGACGTGACCGCGCTCGCCGAGCTGATCGCCAGCGGCGCTGCCAAGCGCCTTGCCGCCGCCAAGAGCCGCTGAGCGCCGCCGGCATATGGCGCGGAGAACAGGTTTCGAGGATTGCTGGGCCCGCGCATGCGCCGGGCTTTATAGTTGATGACAGGCGGGTCGACCCGCACATGCCGCATCGAGCGGTTTTTGACGAGGCTAGGGACATGAAGAAAAGTTCTGCACAGGGTGCCGAAGATCCGATTCTGCAGTGGGTGACCTTTCGCCTGGACAATGAGACCTATGGCATCAACGTGATGCAGGTGCAGGAAGTGCTGCGCTACACCGAGATTGCCCCGGTGCCGGGGGCGCCGAGCTACGTGCTGGGCATCATCAACCTGCGCGGCAACGTGGTCACCGTGATCGACACCCGTCAGCGCTTCGGCCTGGGTTCGGCGCCGGTCACCGACAACACCCGCATCGTCATCATCGAGGCGGACAAGCAGGTGGTTGGCATCCTGGTCGACAGCGTCGCGGAGGTGGTCTATCTGCGTCAGTCCGAGATCGAGACCGCGCCGAACGTCGGCAACGACGAATCGGCCAAGTTCATCCAGGGCGTGTGCAACAAGAACGGCGAGCTGCTGATCCTGGTCGAGCTGGACAAGATGATGACCGAGGAAGAGTGGTCGGAGCTGGAGAGCATCTGAGCCATGTCCGAGTTCGCCATGCTCGCTGCGGCCCTGGCCTTCCTGGCTTTGCTGTGCGTGGCACTGGGCATCGTCTGCAATGGCCTGTACCGCAACCAGCAGCGTTTGCTGGCGGAACAGGCCAAGCGCGATGCCGCGCGCGACGCGCGGATCAAGGAGCTGGGCAAACGCCTGGATGCCTACCTGAGCGGCAGCATCCGCATGGGCGAGGAGCTGCACGAGCTGCGCCGCATCGTCGCGCCGCTACCGGACAAGCTCAGCCAGATCGAGCAGCGCGACCCCAGCAGCCTGTCCTTCACCCAGGCCGCGCGTCTGGTCGGCATGGGCGCCAGTGTCGACGATCTGACCCAGTCCTGCGGGCTGAGCCAGGCCGAGGCTGAGCTGATCAGCCGCCTGCATCAGCCGAAGGCGGGCGATCGGCCGTGAACGGCGCATAGGCGCCGTGGTTCTTAGCAGCCCTTCGGGCTGCGTTAATCGTTCCTAGTCCCCCTTTCCGTCGTGCCTAGTCTGAGAGAAGGGCACGTCGTTCGCATGCGCGATCGCGCGGCCCGAGGCATCGCAGCGGGGTGTCGGTTATGCATCGCCTGATTCTGCTGTTGGCCGGCTGGCTGCTGTGCGTGCCGCTGGCCGCCCAGGAGGCGCCGTTGGAAATCCGCGGTGCGGTTACGGTCAACGTGTTGCAAGCCAAGCATCTGTACGACCATGGTGCGCTGTTCATCGACGTGCGGCCGCTGCGCGAGTGGAGCTGGGGGCATGTGTACGGCGCCCTGCACATGGACCTGGCCGAACGTTTCGCCGGGCTGCAGCAGGGGCACTGGCCGCGCGAGCTGCCGTTGGTGATCTACTGCGACAGCGAGGTCTGCCCGCACAGCGCGCGGGCGGTGCAGCAGGCGGTGACCTGGGGGTTCAGCCGGGTGTTCTATTTCCGCGGCGGCTACTTCGCCTGGCAGCTGTTCGACTTTCCCAGTGGCAAGGGAGAGAACGGCGAGTCGCTGGCCTTCAGCCTGCCGGCCCCCGCAGCAGGGTCGGCGGCGGACTGACGTCGCGTTCGCCCTGCGCCTCGAAGCCGGGCGGGGTCTTGCCCTGCAGGTACCAGGCGAAGGCGATGATCTCGGCGATGCAGCGATACAGCGCCTCGGGGATGGCGTCGCCCAGCTCCAGGCGGGCCAGCAGGCGCACCAGTTCGGCGTTCTCGTAGATCGGCACCTCGTATTCGCGGGCGATGGCGAGGATGGCCTCGGCCAGCTCGTCGTCGCCCTTGGCGCTGAGCACCGGCGCGCTGCGCCCGTCGTAATTGAGGGCGATGGCCTGGTGCGGCTCGGCTGCGTGCTTGCGGCTCATGCGGTTTCGTCCACCCAGCGTTGTTCCAGCGTGGTCTTCGGCCCCTGCGGCGGCAGGCCCTGGCTGCAGGCCAGTTCGCCGACCTCGAGGCCGGCGGCCTGCAGGCGTTCGCGCAGGTTGCCGAGTTCGGTGCCGATCAGGTTGGCGGTATCGGCGCGCTCGGCCCACAGCTGGCTGGACAGGCTGCCGCGCAGCAGCTGGGCGCGCACCTGTAGCGGGCCGAGGTGGTCGAGGTCGAAGGCCAGTTCGACGCGCCAGAGGGTTTCCTTGTGCTCCGGCTGGTCCGCCTTGCCGCTGTCCTCGCGCTGCAGCTTGATCTGCAGCGGGATCACCTCCTGCTGATGGCGCATGGGCAGTTCCAGCTGCCAGGTGGTCAGCAGGTTGCCATTGGCATCCACCTGAGTCTGCGCCAGGCTCGACAGCTGGTGGGTCTGCAGGCGCGAAACGGCCGCCGCGGCGAGTTTCAGCAGGGTTTCCAGATCGGCCTCGCCGTCCAGGTTCTGCAACAGTCGCGACGGCAGCGGGAAACTCAGCGCCTGCTGGCGGGCGGCGCCGGCGGGGCTGAGGCCGCCGAGCATCTGCCTGGCCAGCGCCGGCAGGGCCTGGGCCATTGCGCCCTGCAGGCCGGCGAGGGAGGCGGCGCCACCAGGCATCTGCGGCAGCAATTGGGCGATCAGACGCAGCAGGTTGGCCTTCAGGTCCTGGGGCAGGGCGGCGGTCTGGCCCTGCAGCAGTTTCGCCTCCAGCAGCACGCCGCTGCCTTCCAGCGCCTGCGCCAGGCCCTTGGCGGTGCTCAGCTGGGCGCTGTCGGGCAGGGCACCGAGCAGGCGCTCGATGCCGCCACGCAGCTCGTCGCCCAGCTCGGCCTTGCCGGCCATGCCCTGCAGGCCCCTGATCAGCCCTTCCAGCGAGGCCTGGCGGCTCTGCTGGGCAGCCAGCTGCTGGCCCAGCACCAGCTGATCGAGGCGGCCGCTCAGCGGCAGGAAGGCGAGGCTCTGGCTGCCCTGCACCTGGGCGCTGAGCAGACTGCCCAGGGGCAGCGCCAGCGGGCTGTCGATGACCAACTGGCTGCCGGCCAGCGGGGTGTTGAGCAGATTGACCAGCAGGCGGTAGGTTGCCTGGGTGCCCTGTGCCGGCAACGGCTCGCGGCTGATCACCTTGCCTTGCACCAGGGTGCCGGGCGGCAGTTGCTGCAGATCGAGGCTACTCAGCGGCTTGTCACCGCCGCTCTGCAGCGCCAGCAGCAGGCGCGTATCGGACAGCGCGGTGACGGCCAGGGTGGTGCCTTGCGCCAAGGGGCGGGCGCTCTCGGCCTGCAAGGTGGCCTGGCGACCACTGTCCAGGGTCAGCTTGAGCAGTAGTTGGAAGCTCTGCGCCTGCTCCTTGAGGGCGATCACCTCGGCCTTGGCGCTTTCGCCGGCGACCAGCAGGCCTTCCAGCGGCTGCAGCAGGCGCACGGCCAGGTCGGCGGCGCTGACGGCAGGGCGCAGCGCCGGCGGCGTGGCGGGAAACGGGCGGGGACTGCTGATTTCGCTCATGAGCGCTCGATAGGCCGAAAGTCTGTTAACACCCTGTCGAAAATGCTGACTGCGGGGGCAGTGATGCGACATGTATAATGCCGCCCCGTTCCGCACCGCACTTCCGGCTCGCGTCAGTATAGCGGCCGGGGCACTGCCGACTTTAACCCTGCCAGGTAGCGATGACCCGTCCCGATCCCCTTCTCGAAGCCGTGGCGCTCAGCTGTGAGCGGGACTGGCGCATGCTCTTCGAGCACCTGCATTTCCATCTGCAGGCCGGCGACATGCTGCAGATCAGCGGCCCCAACGGCAGCGGCAAGACCAGCCTGCTGCGCCTGCTGGCCGGGCTGATGCAACCCACCGGCGGCAGCATCCGCCTGCAGGGCAAGCCGCTGGCCGAGCAGCGCGGCGAGTTGGCGCGCAACCTGCTGTGGATCGGCCACGCCGCCGGCATCAAGGGCCTGCTGAGCGCCGAAGAGAATCTCGCCTGGCTCTGCGCGCTGCACACGCCGATCGGCCGCGAGGCGATCTGGCAGGCGCTGCAAGCGGTCGGCCTGCGCGGTTTCGAGGACGTTCCCTGTCATACCCTGTCCGCCGGCCAGCAGCGCCGCGTCGCCCTGGCGCGCCTGTATCTGGCCGACGCGCCGCCCTTGTGGGTGCTCGACGAGCCCTTCACCGCCCTCGACAAGCAGGGCGTGGCGCAACTGGAGCGGCATCTGGCGGCGCATTGCGAGCGCGGCGGGGTGGTGGTGCTCACCACTCACCACAGCCTGCAGCACAAGCCGGCCACCTACCGCGAACTCGACCTGGGACAGCATGCGGCATGAGTAACGTCTTCACCCTGCTGCTCAGCCGCGAGATGCGCCTGCTGGCGCGCCGCCCCGCCGAACTGGCCAACCCGCTGGTGTTCTTCGCCATAGTGGTCGCGCTGTTCCCGCTGGCGGTGGGGCCGGAGACGCAATTGTTGCAAACCCTTTCTCCCGGCCTGGTGTGGGTGGCGGCGCTGCTGGCAGTGCTGCTCTCGCTGGACGGGCTGTTCCGCAGTGATTTCGAGGACGGCTCGCTGGAGCAGTGGGTCCTTTCGTCGCACCCCCTGCCTCTTCTGGTCCTGGCCAAGGTGCTGGCACACTGGCTGTTCAGCGGCCTGGCGCTGGTGCTGCTGGCGCCGTTGCTGGCGCTGATGCTCGGCCTGCCTGGGCGCTGCCTGCCGGTGCTGCTGCTGTCGCTGCTGCTCGGCACGCCGGTGCTGAGCCTGCTCGGCGCAGTGGGCGCGGCGCTCACCGTCGGTCTCAAGCGCGGCGGCCTGCTGCTGGCGCTGCTGATTCTGCCGCTGTACATCCCGGTGCTGATCCTCGGCAGCGGGGCGCTACAGGCGGCCCTGCAAGGATTGCCGGCCGGCGGCCACCTGTTGTGGCTGGCCAGCCTCACCGCCCTGGCGGTAACCCTGACACCCTTTGCGATCGCCGCCGGCCTGACCATAAGCGTCGGCGAATGACAATGAACCCTGATAGCTGGCCTGGATCGTCTCTGGGTCAGGTTTGAATGATGAGTCGAGCATGAACTGGACCTGGTTTCACAAGTGGGGTTCGCCCAAGTGGTTCTATGAGATCAGCGGCCGCTGGCTGCCCTGGCTCGGCGTCGGTGCGGTGCTGCTGATCGCCGCCGGGCTGGTCTGGGGCCTGGCCTTCGCGCCGCCGGACTACCAGCAGGGCAACAGCTTCCGGATCATCTATATCCATGTGCCGGCGGCCTTCCTCGCCCAGTCGATCTACGTGATGCTGGCGGTCGCCGGACTGGTCGGCCTGGTGTGGAAGATGAAGCTGGCCGACGTCGCCCTGCAGCAGGCCGCGCCCATCGGCGCCTGGATGACCGCCATCGCCTTGCTCACCGGCGCGATCTGGGGCAAGCCGACCTGGGGCACCTACTGGGTGTGGGACGCGCGCCTGACCGCGATGCTGATCCTGCTGTTCCTCTACTTCGGCGTCATCGCCCTGGGCAACGCCATCAGCAACCGCGACAGCGCGGCCAAGGCCTGCGCGGTGCTGGCCATAGTCGGGGTGGTCAATATCCCGATCATCAAGTACTCGGTGGAGTGGTGGAACTCGCTGCACCAGAGCGCCACCTTCAAGATCACCGAGAAGCCGGCGATGCCGGTGGAGATGTGGCTGCCGCTGCTGCTTGCCGTGCTCGGCTTCTACTGCTTCTTCGGCGCCGTGCTGCTCTATCGCATGCGTACCGAGGTGCTCAAGCGCGAGGCGCGCAGCAGTTGGGTGAAAGCCGAGGTCGAATCCCTGGTGGAGGGCAAGGCATGAGTTTCTCTTCCTTCGCCGAATTTCTCGCCATGGGCAGCCATGGCGCCTACGTGTGGAGCGCCTACGGCATCAGCCTGGCGGTGCTGGCTTTGAATGTGGCGCTGCCGATCCTGGCACGCCGCCGCTACCTGCAAGACGAGGCGCGTCGCCTGCGCCGGGAGAAGTCGAAGTGAATCCGGTCCGCAAGAAGCGTCTGTACATCGTCCTGGCCATCCTCTGCGGCGTCAGCATCGCCGTGGCCCTGGCGCTGACCGCGCTGCAGGAGAACATCAACCTGTTCTACACCCCGACGCAGATTGCCAATGGCGAGGCGCCGGAAGGCACCCGCATCCGCGCCGGCGGCCTGGTGCAGGAAGGCTCGGTCAAGCGCTCGAGCGATTCGCTGGAGGTCGATTTCATCGTCACCGACGGCGCCCAGGGCGTGACCATCCGCTACCACGGCATCCTCCCCGACCTGTTCCGCGAAGGGCAGGGCATCGTCGCTCTCGGCCGGGTCAACGAGGACGGCGTGCTGGTGGCCGACGAGGTGCTGGCCAAGCACGACGAGAACTACATGCCGCCGGAAGTGATGCAGGCGCTGGAAAAGAGCGGCATGAAGCAGCAGCACGACGCCGCCACCGCCGGCAAGCAGGCCTACCAGCAGGAGGGCGCGCAATGATTCCCGAGCTCGGCCACCTGGCGATGATCCTGGCGCTGTGCCTGTGCCTGGTACAGGCCACCCTGCCTTTGATCGGCGCCTGGCGCGGCGACCACCAGTGGATGAGTCTGGCCCAGCCGGCCGCCTGGGGCCAGTTCGCCTTCCTGCTGTTCGCCTTCGTTTGCCTGACCTACGCCTTCATGGTCGACGACTTCTCGGTCGCCTACGTGGCGCACAACTCCAACAGCGCGCTGCCCTGGTATTACAAGTTCAGCGCCGTATGGGGCGCCCACGAGGGCTCTCTGCTGCTGTGGGCGCTGATCCTGGCCGGCTGGACCTTCGCCGTATCGATCTTCTCGCGGCACCTTCCGGAAGAGATGCTGGCCCGCGTGCTGGCGGTGATGGGCATGATCGGCGTCGGCTTCCTGCTGTTTCTGATCGTCACCTCCAACCCCTTCGAGCGCCTGCTGCCGAACGCGCCGATGGATGGCCGCGACCTCAACCCGCTGCTGCAGGACTTCGGCCTGATCGTCCATCCGCCGATGCTGTACATGGGCTACGTCGGCTTCTCGGTGGCCTTCGCCTTCGCCATCGCCGCACTGCTCGGCGGCAAGCTGGACGCCGCCTGGGCGCGCTGGTCGCGGCCCTGGACCATAGTCGCCTGGGCCTTCCTCGGCATCGGCATCGCCCTGGGCTCCTGGTGGGCCTACTACGAGCTGGGCTGGGGCGGCTGGTGGTTCTGGGACCCGGTGGAGAATGCCTCCTTTATGCCCTGGCTGGTGGGCACTGCGCTGATTCACTCGCTGGCGGTGACCGAGAAGCGCGGCGTGTTCAAGAGCTGGACGGTGCTGCTGGCCATCGCCGCGTTTTCCCTCAGCCTGCTGGGCACCTTCCTGGTGCGCTCCGGGGTGCTGACCTCGGTGCACGCCTTCGCCACCGATCCGGAGCGCGGCGTGTTCATCCTGGTCTTCCTGCTGATCGTGGTGGGCGGCTCGCTGGCGCTGTTCGCCCTGCGCGCGCCGGTGGTCAAGAGCCAGGTCGGCTTTGGCCTGTGGTCGCGCGAGACCCTGCTGCTGGTCAACAACATCGTGCTGGTGGTGGCCGCGGCGATGATCCTGCTCGGCACCCTCTACCCGCTGGTGCTCGACGCCCTGACCGGGGCCAAGCTGTCGGTCGGCCCGCCGTACTTCAACGCGCTGTTCGTGCCGCTGATGGCACTGCTGATGGCGGTGATCGCGGTCGGCGTGATCGTGCGCTGGAAGGACACCCCGCTGCACTGGCTGGGGCGCATGCTGGTGCCGGTGCTGGTGGCCAGCGTGGTGCTGGCGCTGGTCGCCACCTTCGTCCACGGCGACTTCAACTGGGCGGTGCTGGCCGTGTGCCTGTTGGCGGCCTGGGTGGTGCTGGCCGGGGCGCGCGACATCCTCGACAAGACCCGCCACAAGGGCCTGCTCAAGGGCCTGCCGAGCCTGGGGCGCAGCTACTGGGGCATGCAGCTGGCGCACCTGGGCTTCGCCGTCTGCGCCCTCGGCGTGGTGCTGACCAGCCTGGGCAGCTACGAGCGCGACCTGCGCATGGCGCCGGGTGACTCGGTGGAGCTGGGCGGCTACCGCTTCCAGTTCGACGGCGCCGTGCATCATGAAGGCCCCAACTTCGTCTCCGACAAGGGCACGGTGCGGATCTTCGACGGCGAGCGGCAGATCAAGGTGCTGCATCCGGAGAAGCGCCTGTACACCGTACAGCAGACCACCATGACCGAGGCGGGCATCGACGCCGGCTTCACCCGCGATCTCTTCGTCGCCCTCGGCGAGCCGCTGGAGCAGGGCGCCTGGGCGGTGCGCGTGCACATCAAGCCGTTCGTCCGCTGGATCTGGCTGGGCGCGCTGCTGATGGGCTTCGGTGGTTTCCTCGCCGCCAGCGATTCGCGTTACCGGATCAAGGTGCGCACCCGCGTGCGCGAGGCCCTGGGCATGGCGGAGGCCAAGGCATGAAACGTCTATTGCTGCTGTTGCCGCTGCTGGCCTTTCTCGGCGTCGCGCTGTTCCTCTACCGCGGGCTGTTCCTCGACCCCTCGGAGCTGCCCTCGGCGCTGATCGGCAAGCCGTTCCCGGCCTTCAGCCTGCCGTCGCTGGACGACCCCGGACGTACCCTCAGCGAGGCCGACCTCAAGGGCAAGCCTGCGCTGGTCAACGTCTGGGCCACCTGGTGCCCGTCCTGTCGCCACGAACACCCGGTGCTGAACAAGCTGGCCGAGGCCGGTGTGGTGATCCACGGGGTCAACTACAAGGACCAGCGCGAACCGGCGCAGAAATGGCTGCGCGAGCTGCACAACCCCTACCAGCTCAATATCGAGGACGCCAAGGGCAGCCTCGGTCTGGACCTGGGCGTGTACGGCGCGCCGGAAACCTTCTTCGTCGATGCCCAGGGCATCATCCGCCACAAGTTCGTCGGCACCATCGACGAGCGCGTCTGGCGCGAGAAACTGGCGCCGATCTACCAGCAACTGGTCGACGAGGCCCGCCCATGAAGCGTCTGCTTATCGCCGCCGGCCTCAGCCTGGGCCTGCTGGCCAGCGCCCAGGCCGCGATCGACACCTTCGAGTTCGCCAGCGAGGCGGAGCGCCAGCGCTACCGCGATCTGGTCGAGGAACTGCGCTGCCCCAAGTGCCAGAACCAGAACATCGCCGACTCCGACGCGCCGATCGCCATGGACTTGCGCGGCGAGATCTACCGCATGCTGGAAGAGGGCAAGAGCAACGACGAGATCATCGACTTCCTGGTCTCGCGCTATGGCGACTTCGTGCTCTACAAGCCGCCCGTCACCGGACGCACCCTGCTGCTCTGGTACGGCCCGGCCGGCCTGCTGCTGATCGGCTTCGGCGTGCTCGGGACCATCGTCCTGCGCCGCCGCAGCCAGCAGAAGACGCGCCCGGCCGCCGGCCTCTCCGCCGATGAGCAGCAGCGCCTCGCCGCGCTGCTCGAGCAAACCTCTCAGGACAAGAAACACCGATGATCGATTTCTGGTTGCCCGCCGGGTTGCTGCTGCTGACCGCCCTGGCCTTTCTGCTGATCCCGGTGCTGCGCATTCGCAAGCTGCAGGCCGAGGAAGACCGCACCGCCCTCAACGTCACTCTCTACCAGGAGCGCCTGCAGGAGCTGGCGACCCAGCGCCAGGCCGGCGTACTCGACGACGCCCAGCTCGAGGCCGGCCGTGCCGAGGCCGCGCGCGAACTGCTGGCCGACACCGAGGGCGTGCAGCGGCGCAGCGGCGTGCTCGGCGGCAGGATCCCACTGCTCGCGGCCTTGCTGGTGCCGCTGCTGGGCGTCGGTCTGTATATGCACTGGGGCGCCCTGGCTCAGGTCGAGCAGGCACGTACCTTCGCCGCCCAGCAGCCGCAGAGCATCGAGGAGATGACCGCGCGCCTGGAGCAGTCGCTCAAGGACAACCCGGACTCTGCCGAGGCCTGGTACTTCCTCGGCCGCACCTATATGGCCCAGGAGCGCGCCGGTGATGCGGCCAAGGCCTTCGAGCAGGCGGTGAAGCTGGCCGGCCGAGCGCCGGAGCTGCTCGGCCAGTGGGCGCAGGCGCTGTATTTCGCCGGCGGCAAGCAGTGGAACGAGCAGATGCAGGCGCTGACCGACGAGGCGCTGAAGGCCGACCCGGAGGAGGTGACCAGCCTCGGCCTGCTCGGCATCGCCGCCTACGAGAGCCGGCGCTACGCCGATGCGGTGCGCTACTGGGAACGCCTGGTGGCGGTGCTGCCCGAGCAGGACCCGTCGCGCGCGGCGATCGCCGGCGGCATCGAGCGCTCGCGCCAGCAGATGGGGGCGGGCGAACCCACCAGTGCCGCCGCCGAGCCGGGCATCAAGGTACACGCGCTGGAAGTCAGCGTGGCGCTGGCGCCCGAGGTGCAGGCGCAGGTGCAGCCGGACGACAGCGTGTTCGTCTTCGCCCGCGCCCTCAGCGGCCCGCCCATGCCGCTGGCGGTCAAGCGCCTGAAGGTCTCCGACCTGCCGGCGCAGGTCAGCCTGTCGGATGTCGATGCGATGATGCCCGAGCTCAAGTTGTCGGCCTTCGAGCAGGTGCAGCTGGTGGCGCGGGTGTCGCGCGCCGGCAACGCCACCCGCGGCGAGTGGATCGGCCAGCGCGGGCCGGTGTCGAACACCGCCCGTGAAACCCAGGCGCTGCTGATCGACAGCCGTGACGGGCAGGCACAATGAAGCGCCTGGCACTGCTCGGCGCACTCGGTCTGAGCCTGGTCGGTTGCGTCGTGCAGCCGATCACGCCGGTCGGCTCGCCGCCGCAGGCGACGCAGCCGTCGCACCCGCGCTACGCGCCGCCGCCGGGGGTGAGGAGCCACTGGAATCCGGCGCTGAGCGTCTATGTGGTCGAAGGCGCGCGCGATCTCTACTACCGCGAGCGCATCTTCTATCGCTGGGACGGCGGCTGGAGCTGGTCGCCGCAGCCTGGCGGACCCTGGAAGGCCACCGACAGCAGCGGCATCCCGCCCGGCCTGTTTCGCCAGTACCAGAACCGCTGACTGGGTTTCGGCTGCGTAGATCACCCGGTTGGAGGGCTTTAGCCGCCACCGAGCCTGTAGGACGAGTACCCGCCACCTCCTCGCGGGGGCGCATCCGCCCAAACGACAACGGCGCCTTCGGGCGCCGTTTCCCATGCAGGACTCATCCTGCTTGAAGCCCGCCAGCCTCGCCCGGGTGGGTTTCACTCACCCCAGGTTGCCGACAACGAAGCCCGTGGGCGTCGCCGTCAGTCCCGCAGCTGGCGGAACAGTGCGCTGCCGCAGCGACTGCAGAAGGCCGCGTTGTGTTCATGGCTCGCCTTGCTGCAGCCCGGACAGTCATGCTTGAACTGGCCTTCCAGGCGCATGGCGTTGGCCAGCTCGGCGGTGAAGATGCCGGTGGGCACGGCGATGATCGAGTAGCCGGTGATCATCACCAGGGTGGCGAGCATCTGTCCCAGCGGCGTATGCGGGGTGATGTCGCCGAAACCCACGGTGGTCAGGGTCACCACCGCCCAGTAGATGCCGATCGGGATGCTGGTGAAGCCGTGCGCCGGCCCCTCGATCACATACATCAGCGCACCGAACACCGTGACCAGGGTGGAGACGCTGACCAGAAAGACAATGATCTTCTGCTGGCTGCCGCGCAGCGCCAACAGCAGGAAATTGGCCTGGCTGAGGTACTGGCGCAGCTTGAGCACGCGGAAGATGCGGATCATACGGATCACGCGGACAATCATCAGGTACTGCGCATCGGCCAGCAGCAGCGCGAGGATCGCCGGCAGCACCGCCAGCAGATCGACCAGGCCGAAAAAGCTGAAGGCGTAGCGCAGGGGCTTGGGCGAGCAGTACAGGCGCAAGCCGTACTCTATGGCGAACAGCGCGGTGAAGCCCCACTCCAGCGCGCCGAACAGCCCGGCGTACTGGCTGTGGAAGCGCTCGATGCTGTCGAGCATCACCACCACCAGGCTGGCCAGGATGCACAGCAGCAACCAGTTGTCGAAGCGCTGCCCGGCCTTGGTATCGGTTTCGAAGATGATCACGTAGAGGCGCTGGCGCCAGTTTTGGCTGTTGTCCATGGCTAAGCCCGGTGGGGTAGAAGTCGGCAGCCTAGGCAGTTCGACAGGGCTATGGCAAGGCCGTCGTCCTTGCGCAAGGGCAACGCGTCGGTATCGGGTCGCCAGGGGAGTGATGCAGCAGCCCGCCGTCAGGCGGGCTTCAGATCGGCGAGAGATCAGGACGGCTGGGACTGCAAGCTGCCGGTCTCCACCACTTCGGCTGGAGCGGCTTGCCCGGGCGGAGCCGGCCAGGCCTGCGGGTCGATGTCCAGGTCGGGGAACAGGCGCGGATCGAAACCGGGGCGGGCCACTCCGGCGGCACGCTGGCGCTCGTAGTCACGCATCAGGCGCAGACCGACCTTGAGCAGCAGGACCAGGGCGGCCAGGTTGACCAGGGCAAGCAGGGCCATGGTTAGGTCGGCGAAGGCGAACACCGTGTTGAGATCCTGCAGGGCGCCCCAGAGGATCAGCGCCAGGGTCAACAGGCGGAAGCCTGCTACCATCCCAGGACTTTCAAGACCCATAAAGCTCAGGCTGTTCTCGCCCAGGTAGTAGTTGTAGATGATCGAGGTGAAGCAGAAGAAAAACAGCGCCAGGCTGACGAAGACGCGCCCCCACTCTCCCACGTGCTCGGCCATGGCGGCCTGGGTCAGGGCGATGCCGCCGAGGTTGCCGCCCAGCTGGTAGGCATCCGATAGCAGGACGATCATCGCCGTGCAGCTGCACAGCACCAGGGTGTCGATGAAGACGCTGAACGCCTGCACTATGCCCTGGTTGACCGGGTGCGGGACCTCGGCCACCGCCGCGACATTGGGGGCACTGCCGAGGCCGGCTTCGTTGGAGAACAGGCCGCGCTTGATGCCGTGCAATATGGCCGCGCCGACACCGCCACCGAGGGCCTGGTCCAGGCCGAAGGCGCTGTTGAAGATCATCAGCAGGGCTTCGGGAATGCGCTCCACATGGCTACCCAGTATGTACAGGGTCATTGCCAGGTAGCCCAGGGCCATCACCGGCACCAGCAGCTCGGCGAACCTGGCGATACGCTGCAGGCCGCCGAAGATGATCGCGGCGAGCAGGCCGACGATCAGCGCGGCGCAGGCATAGGCCGGCAGACCGAGGGTGTCGTTGAGCGAGGTGGCGATGGTGTAGGACTGCAGGGCGCTGAAGCCGAAGCCGAAGGTCACCAGCAGCAGGACCGAGAAGACCACCGCCAGCTTGGGCGATTTCAGTCCGGCCCTGATGTAGAAAGCCGGGCCGCCGCGATACAGGCCGTCGCTGCCACGCACCTTGAAGGCCTGGGCCAGGGTGCATTCGAAGAAGCTGGTGGCCATGCCGAGCAGGCCGATCATCCACATCCAGAACACGGCTCCCGGGCCGCCCAGAGTGATGGCGACGGCGACACCGGCGATATTGCCGGCGCCAACGCGCCCGGCGACGCTCAGGGTCAGGGCCTGAAACGAGCTGATCTGCCCTTTCTGGTGTTGAAAGGCGCTGCGCAGGATGCCGAACATGGCGGCGAAGTGGCGCAGTTGCACGAAACGGGAACTGCAGGTGAACAGCAAGCCGATGGCCACCAGGGTGACGATCAGGACCTTGCCCCAGAGCAAGTCGTTGAGGAGGTTAAGCATGGCGAAGCTCTCTGCGATTGGAATTGGGATTGTCGAGGCAGAACGATTCAGCTTGTGGCGTGGCAGGTGCGGAGAACCGCAGGGCGCGGCCGGAGGCGTTGCATTGGCGGGTTCTCGACGACCAGTCGATTCTTGTCATGAACGGGCGGCATCCACGAAGGCCTGGAACAGGCGGCTTTCCTCCGGGTTGATGCGGTACTCCGGGTGCCACTGCAGGCCCAGGGCGAAGCGCCGATCGCGGCGTTCCACCGCTTCGATCAGGCCATCCTCGGCCCGGGCGGCCGGCAACAGGTTGTCCGGCAGTTGGCGGGCGCCCTGGTGGTGCACCGAGTTGACCTGCAGGCAGCTGCAGCCGAGCAGGCGCTGCAACTGGCTATCCGGGGCGATCTCCACCGGGTGCCAGGGGTGGTCGTGGGCGCTCGTCTGCATGTGCTCGAGGGCGCCGGGCATGTCGCTGCCGAGATCCTGGTAGAGGCTGCCGCCGGAGGCGACCACCAGCAGCTGCATGCCGCCGCAGATGCCCAGCACCGGCATGTCCCGCTCCAGCGCGCCGCGCAGCAGGGCCATCTCGAAGCGGGTGCGCGTCGCCTTGGTGCTCACGCTCTGGTGCTGCGTGCTCTGGTTGTAGAGTTCCGGCGGGATGTCGAACATGCCGCCGCTGACCAGCAGGGCGTCGATTCGCTCCAGGTAATCCGTCACGGCCTGGCAATCATGGGGCAGGGCGATCGGCAGGCCGCCGGCGGCGCTCACCGCCTCGGCATAATTGACCCGCAGGGCATACCAGGGGTCGCTGGAGTAGCCTCCGCCTTGCGGTTCGACATCCAGGGTGATTCCAATCAGGGGTTTGCGCATGGCGGCTCCTTGCTAGTGCGGGCGGGCGGCGATCACCATCATCTCCACCAGTACATCGGCGGAGGCGAGGTCGGCCTGGGTGGTGGCACGGGCCGGTGCACAGCCAGCCGGTAGCCAGCGCTCCCAGACCGCGTTCATGGCGGTGAAGTCCCTTTCGATGTCCTTCAGCCAGATCTGGACACTCAAGAGGTTGGCGCGGTCGCTGCCGGCCTGCTGCAGCAGGCTGTCGATCTTGGCCAGTACCTGTTCGGTCTGGCTGGCGCAGCCACACTGGCGGTCGTCCGGAACCTGGCCGGAGAGGTAGATGAGATCGCCGTGGAGTACGGCACCGCTGAGGCGCGGGGTGCTGGCGATACGCTCGATGTGCATGGAAGGCTCCTGTCGATTAACGCGAGTGGCATTGCGGAAGGCTCAGGCCTTCCAGCGAGATCGGGCTGGCACGCCCGGAAATCAGCTCCGAGAGAATCTGGCCGCTGGCGCAGGCCAGGGTGAAGCCCAGGCTGCCGTGACCGCTGTTCAGCCAGAGGTTGCCCAGCGTGGTGGCGCCGAGCAGTGGTGTGCCCTGTGGCGTGCAGGGGCGCAGTCCGGCCCAGGCTTCGGCCTGCCGGTAGTCGCCGGCGTGGGGAAAGGTGCGTTCACCCAGGCGGCGCAGCGCGCTCAGGCGGCGTGCGCTGGGCTGGGCGTCGCGGGCGCCGATATCGACCATGGCGGCGACCCGGAACTGGCGGTCGAGGCGGGCGTAGACCACCTTGTGGTCGAAGTCGGTCACGCTGACCTCCGGGGCGATGGCGTCCTGCGCCAGCGGCAGGGTCAGGCTGTAGCCCTTGAGCGGGTAGATCGGCAGATGCAGGCCCAGGCTGCGGGCCAGGCCGGCACTGCGATTGCCGGCGGCGAGTACGAAGGCGTCGGCGGCGAGGCACTTCTGGCCCAGGCGCAAGGCGCGAATCCTGCCGTTGGCCAGCTCGAAACCGGTCACCGGGCTGCCGCCCAGGCGGCGATAGCGGCCACTGGCTTGCAGGCGCTGTTCCAGGACCTGGCAGAAGCGCAGGCAATCGGCGACTTCGTCGTCGGCGCTGTAGATGCCGCCGGCCAGTTGCCCGCCCATGCCTGCCAGGGCCGGCTCGAGTGTCAGGCATTGGGCCGTATCGAGCAGCCGCTGCCCGGCCGCCTCGCTCAGCTTGGCGGCGGCCTGGCGCAGGCTGGCGGCATGGCGGTAGACCACCAGCTTGCCGTTGCGGCGCCAGGCGAAGTCGCCCAGGCCGTCCTGCGCACGCCATTGCCCGAGGACATGCTGGCTGTGCAGGGCCAGGCGCAGCAGGTGGCCGGCATTGCGCCGGTTGACCGAGCTGCGGCAGGCAGCGAGAAAGCTCAGGCACCAGCGCCATTGCCGCGGCTCCAGGCGCAGGTGGAATTTCAACGGGGCGGCGTCGCCCTGCAGCATCCAGGCGAGGGCCTTGAGCGGCACGCCGGCGTCGGCGAGTGGGGACACATAGCGATAGCTGAGCTGCCCGCCGTTGGCAAAGCTGGTTTCCTGGGCGACCTGCGCATGGCTGTCGCACAGGCTGACCCCATGGCCCTCGCGGACCAGCGCATAGGCGGTGGCCAGACCGACGACCCCACCCCCGACTATTGCGACGTGCTTGCTCATTGCTGCCTCCATGACTGCTCGATGGAGGCAAGCTTGCCGTCGTCGGCTGCGCAGTACGAATGAACAGATGCGGTGCAGCCATTACCTCAGGCTATGGGGCGACGCCGGGTTGTGGCCCCGACGGGCGCCGTGCCGTCTTCGCATTCATCCTGTCCGAGTTGGGAAAAGCTCATGAGGCTGCGTCATATCGAGATCTTCCAGGCAATCCTGCAGACCGGCTCGGTCACCGGCGCCGCCAGGCTGTTGAACATCACTCAGCCGGCGGCGACCAAGGCGCTGCATCATGCCGAGGCCCAGTTGGGTTTCAGCCTGTTCACGCGGATTCGTGGACAGCTGCATCCCACGGCGGAGGCGCGCCTGCTGGAGACTGCCACCAGCAAGGTCTTCGACGATCTGCGCGAGGTGCGCCGGTTGGCCGGCAACCTGCGTGGCCACAGCGACCGCCCGTTGCGCATCGTGACCACGCCAACCCTGGCGCAGACCCTGCTGCCGGCCAGCATCGCGCTATGGCGACGGCGCTACTCGAAGACGCCTTGCACGCTGGCGACCCAGCACACCCGGGAGCTGATCGAGAGCCTGTTGTTGCACGAGGCGGATATCGGCTTCAGCCTGCAGGAACCCAAACATCCGGCCTTGCGCAGCGAGAGCCTGGCCCAGGGCAGCATGAGAGTGATCGCGGGCCGTGGCCAGTGGAGCGAGGAGCTGGCTGGCAAACCCATGGCCTTGGACGAGCTGGCAGGTCAGCCGCTGATTGCTCTGGATACCCGCGATGGACTGGGCAGCTTGCTGAGTAGTCAGCTGGACGAACTGGAAGACGGGCCTCTGATCAATACCCATGTGCAGACCTATCAGGTGGCGCGCTCGCTGGTGGAGGCCGGGCTTGGCATGGCCGTGGTGGATCCTTTCACGGCGCTGGTCCATGCCTCGGCGTTGCAGGTTCGCGAGTTGCAACCGAGCATCACGGTGACGCTGTATGCGCTGAGCCGCTCCAGCGCCGGACTGCATCCGGCCGCCAGCGCTCTGATCCGGCAGATGGCGGAGCAGGCCAGGCAACTGCTGCAACGCTGAGCCGGGCCGGCGCTGTTCCAAGGCGCGCCAGCAGACTCGCGGCGAACCACTTGCGCGTCCTTTGCTGTCCCGTGCCGCGCAAGTGTCTCGCTCAAGCGCTGTCGAGGCTAACCGAGTCGGCCGGGGCACAGGACATGAGGTCGGCGCGCAGTCGCGGTCTGTCGGGTCCGTTACGCCCGGCCTGGCGGCCGGGCGCAAGCCAGGCGTTCTCAGTCGACCGCCAGGTAGTGCTTGGTGAAGCTGTCGCTCACGACTTCCCACAGGGTGTTGGTGCCGCTGGCGACGAAGAAGGAGTCGCCGGCCTTGTAGTGAGCGGTTTCGCCGGTCTGCTCGTTGGTGATCTTCACCTCGCCGAGGGTCACCACGGCCTGTTCGTGGAAGGTGTAGGGCAGGCGGAAACGGCTGCGGCGCACGCCGAAGTAGCCGGCGCTGACCGACTCGTCCTCGGTGGCGAAGGTGGTCAAGGCGAACATCGCGTTGTCGCCGTCGATCATCTCGACGCCGATGTCTTCCAGGGTTCCGCTGAGTTCCAGTTCGTCCAGGGTGATGCCTTGCTTGATGCTGTGCAGCATGTCGTTCTCACTCGGTGGGGCGGGTCGTCGGACCCGAGGGAAAAGGGGCTTCACGCTAGCAGGAAGGATCGCGCCGGCCTTGCGTATCCGCGACCTGCGCAGCAGCGGGATACGCCGCGCCTCGGCCTTCTTCCCCGAGCTGCCGCGCGGCGCCGTGCCGCCGCCAGATGCGCGTCAGCCAGCGCCAGGTGATCCAGGCGGCGCCGGCCAGGTAGGCCAGGCTGCCGGGTACCCACATCAGCAGGCCGGCCAGTTGCTGGTCGGCCAATTCGCGCGACTCGCCGTAGAAGGGCCGGTTGCCGAACGTCAGCAGCGCGCCGAGCAGGCCGGTGTGCATCAGCGTCAGCAGGATGGCCATCAGCGCCTGCGGCACCTGCCTGGGATTGGCGCGCAGGCACGACCACCACAGCAGCCAGGCACTGAGCAGGAAACAGGCGTGTTCGATGGCGTGCCACCAGGGATTTTCCAGGGCCAGCAGGTACAGGCGCGGGCTGTGCCAGGCCCAGATCGCCGCGCCGTGCAGCACCGCCAGGGCCAGCGGGTGGCGGCCGCAGCGAAGCACGCCGTGGTACAGCGGCTGCAACCAGCGCCCGGCGGCGGCGCGCCACTGCGGCAGGGGCCGGGCCAGGGCCCAGAGCGGGGCGATGACGATGATGAACAGCATGTGCTGGAGCATGTGCAGGCTGGTACTGGTCTCGGCCCAGTCGTCCAGCGGGCCGAAAACCGCCAGCAGCGCGACGAGCATGGCCAGATGCAGCCACAGCGCTTCCCGGCCGTGCGCCGGCACGCGGCGGCAACCGATGAGGTAGAGCAGCCAGGCCGCGCCCAGGAGCAGGGCGGCGAGCAGCAGCGGCAGGCGCTCGGCCAGCTGCAGATGGCCCTCGGGCAGGCCGTGGGCGCTGGCGGCGCTGGGCAGCAGGGCGAGCGCCAGCGGCGCGCTCAGACGCACGGCGGCAGACCCAGGATGGGCAGGGCGACGACCAGGGTGGCGATGGCGCCGATCAGATGGACGCAGGCCGCCAGGCGCGCGACGAAGCGCTCCGCCGGCTGCTCGGGCGCGCGCCGCGCGGCGCGCTGGAACAGCCGCGCCAGCCACAGCAGCAGCGCCACGCCGAGCAACGCGCCGAGCCCGAGCAGGGCGTTGAGCCAGGTCCAGGGGCCCTGCTCGGCAGGCGGCGGGGCCAGCGCGCAACCGACCGACAGGCCGCCGTACAGCACGACGAAACCCAGGCTCCAGAGCACCAGGCCGAGTGGGATGTGGATCGGGTTGTAGGGCGAGCGCAGCGGCTGCATCAGACGCCTCCGAAGGTCGGGGGGAAGAGCACCACGGCGCAGTAGGTCAGCCACAGCACCACCAGGTTGTAGAGCCACAGCTGCTCGACCACCAGCGGCTCGTAGGGCGCGCGGGCGCCGACGTAGCCACGGCGCACGCGCAGGGCCTGCAGCGCGCTGAGCAGCGCCGCCAGCAGGCAGTGGCCGAGGCTGTAGCCCAGCAGCACGACGATCACCGCATCGTGAGCGGTGGCGCGCGGCGCCAGTTCGCCGGCCAGCAACGCCCACAGCAGCAGGGCCGACTGCACCAGGCCCAGGGTCGCCACGCCGGCGAAACGCCGCTGCAGCGCGCGGGGCTCGCCCTGGCCGCGGCGCAATCGTCTGAGCAGGGGGCGCTGCCAGAGCACGGCGAGGCTCAGCAGCACGGCGCTGGCCAGCAGCAGACGCGGGTCGATGGCCGGCGTGTTCGGTACCTGCCAGTTGGGCGAGACCGTCCACAGGTAGAACCAGCCGAACAGCAGCGACAGGTACAGCGCGCCGTTGGCCAGCAGCGTCACGCCCATGCCCCACAGGCCCGGGCCGTCGCCGGTGCGCGAGTGCAGCGGCGGCTCGCCGGGCTGCACCCGCGCGTCCGGGGCGGCCAGCGGGTGGGTGCCGTTCTCCCAGCTCCAGCGCAGCAGCACCGCCAGGGCGAGCAGGCTGGCGGCCAGGGCGAGCCAGTAGAACTTGGCCAGCAGGCCCAGGCAGACGACGGCGATGCAGACGGCGGCGAGAAACGGCAGCCAGCTGTTGCCGGGCAGGTGGACGATCTCGCGCACCGTGCCGGTCAGCGGCTCGGTGCCCCAGGTTTCCCGGCGGCCGTGGTCGATCACGGTCAGGGCGTGCTCGCCGCGGGCGATGCTGTGCGGCAGCTCGGGGTCGTCCCATAGCGGGTGGCGGCTGCTAATTCGCGGCAGGCTGACGAAGTTGTAGGGGCCCGGCGGCAGACTGGTGGCCCATTCCAGGGTGTCGGCGCGCCACGGATTGACTGCAGCCGGCTGGCCGAAGCGAAAGTGCAGGACGATGTCGAGCAGGACGGTGGCGATACCGATGGCCATGACGAAGCTGCCGATCGACGAGATCAGGTTGGGCAGGTCCCAGCCCAGCCCCGCCTCGTAGGTGTAGATGCGCCGCGGCATGCCCAGCAGCCCGGTCCAGTGCATGATCAGGAAGGTCAGGTTGAAGCCGACGAACACCAGCCAGAAGCCCCAGCGGCCCAGGCGCACCGACGGCAGGCGCCCGGAGAAGTGCGGCAGCCAGTAGTAGATGCCGGCCAGCAGCGGGAAGAACATGCCGCCGACCAGCACGTAGTGCATATGCGCCACCACGAAATGGGTGTCGTGCACCTGCCAGTCGAACGGCACCAGCGCCAGCATCACGCCGGTCAGGCCGCCACAGACGAAGACCACCAGAAAACCCACCAGCCACAGCATCGGCACGTGGTAGACCGGCCGGCCGAGCCACAGCGTGGCGATCCAGGCGAACACCTGGACGCCGGTGGGAATCGCCACCAGCATGCTCGCCGCCGAGAAGAACGCCTGGGCCAGTTGCGGGATGCCGACGGTGAACATGTGGTGCACCCACAGGCCGAAGCTGATGAAGCCGGTGCTGAGGATCGCCAGCACCACCGCCCGGTAGCCCACCAGCGGCCGCTGGCAGAACACCGGCAGCAGGGTCGAGACGATGCCGGCGGCGGGCAGGAAGATGATGTACACCTCGGGGTGGCCGAACAGCCAGAACAGGTGCTGCCACAGCAGCGGATCGCCGCCGCGGGCGACCTCGAAGAACGGCAGGCCGGCGGCGCGCTCGAGCTCCAGCAGGATGCTGCCGAGGATCAGCGGCGGGAAGCCGACCACGATCATCATCGCCATCACCAGGATGTACCAGGCATAGATCGGCATCCTGTGCAGCGCCATGCCCTCGGCGCGGGTGCGCAGGATCGACACCACCAGCTCGACCCCGGCCGACACTGCGGAGATCTCGACGAAGGTGATGCCCAGCAGCCAGAAATCCGAGTTCGGCCCCGGCGTGTGCACCGCGCCGGACAGCGGCGTGTACATGAACCAGCCGGCCTTCGGCGCGATGCCCAGCAGCAGGCTGGAGCAGAGGATCAGCCCGCCGAACAGGTAGCACCAGTAGCCCAGGGACGTCAGCCGCGGGAACACCAGGTCGCGCGCGCCGAGCATCTTGGGGATCAGGTAAACGGCCAGGCCCTCCATCATCGGCACGGCGAAGAGAAACATCATCACCGTGCCGTGCATGGTGAAGATCTGGTTGTACAGGTCCGGCTCGAGGAAGTCGTAGCCCGGCAACGCCAGCTGCGTGCGCACCAGCATCGCCAGCAGCCCGCCGAACAGGAAGAAGCCCAGCCCGGTGAGCATGAAGCGCACGCCGACGGTGCTGTGGTTGACCACCGTCAGCGCCTTCCAGCCGCGCGGGTTGCCCCACACGGCGTTGAACCGGTCGTGCAGTTGCTGCGCATCGGGGCTGCTGCGGCGGGCGTCGCGGTTCACGGGGTCAGGGTCTCCAGCCAGTCGGCGATGGCGCCAAGGTGATCGGGGTCGATATCGTCGTGCAGCGGCATGGCATTGCCGGGTTTCAGCCGCTGGTGTTCGCGCAGCCAGCGGCGCAGGGCGCCGGGCTCGTTGCTCAGCACGCCGCCGCCCAGGCTTTTGCGTGAGCCGATATCGCTCAGATCGGGAGCCCGCGCGCCATCGCTGATGCCGGCCACGCGGTGGCACTGGCCGCAGCGCGCCTGGAAGACCTCGCCGGGCGGGCCGGGCAGGGCGGCGACCTGCGGCTCGCGGCGGGCCTGCAACCAGGCCTGGAAGTCGGCCTCGGCATGGGCCTGCACGTCGAGAATCATGTGGCTGTGCTGGGTACCGCAGAACTCCGAGCACTGGCCGCGGAAGCGGCCCGGCCGGTCGGCCTGCAGGCGGATGCGGTTGTGCCGGCCGGGCAGCATGTCGATCTTGCCGCCCAGGCGCGGCACCCAAAACGAGTGGATGACGTCGGCGCTGCTCACCTGCAGGTCCACCGGCCGCCCCGCCGGCAGGTGCAGCTGGTTGGCGGTGACCACGCCGCTGTCGGGGTAGCGCACTTCCCACCACCACTGATGGCCGATCACCTCGATGCGCAGCGGCGGCTCGCCGTCGAGCGGCAACGGCAGCAGGCGCTGGCCGGCCGGCACGCCGAACAGCAGGAGCAGGGCGACGCTGACGCTGGGCAGCAGCAGGCCGCCGCCGATCAGCCAGCGGCGGTTGAGCGTATCGGCCCGGGCGGCGTCGAAGCGGCGCGGCGCGCGGCGCATGGCGTGCACCCAGAGCGCGGTGAGCACCAGCAGCACGACGCTGGCGAAGCCGCACATCACCCACCACAGCAGCGCCACCTCACGCGCCATCGGCCCGGCCGGGTCGAGCGCCGATTGTGGCCCGGCGCAGGCGACGAGCAACGGAACTGCCAGCGTCAGCGTGGTCAATTGCAGGCAAGGGCGGCGTCTTGGGCGACGCCAGGTTTGTTCAGGTTCAGGGAGGCGCGGATGGCCGAAGCAAAGGAGCCGATCGTCAGCCGGGCGGCCATCGCCGGGCACCCGCTGCACCCGATGATGATCCATTTCCCGGTGGCCGCCTTGCTCGGCCTGGTGGCCAGCGATCTGGCCTACCTGTGGCTGGGCGATCCGTTCTGGGCGCGCGCCAGCCTGTGGCTGGCCGGGGTCGGCGCGTTCGGCGGCTGGGTGGCGAGCCTGGCCGGCCTGGTCGACCTGCTCACGGTGACCAGCATCCGCCTGAAGATCACCGCCTGGTGCCACGCCATCATGGCGGTGATGATGCTCTCGCTGGCCTCGCTGAACTGGCTGCTGCGCTACGCCGGCCCGGAGCAGGGCATGGAGCGCTGGGGCCTGTACCTGTCGCTGCTGACCGCCGCGATGATCGCCGTGGCGGCCTACCTGGGCGGGCGGCTGGTCTACGAGCACGGCGTCGGCGTCGATACCAGCCTCTGAGGCGCGGCGCTCGGCTGGCAGGGGATGGTGGCGATGCGGGCCGTGCATGTCGATGGGGATTCCCGGGCTCAGAAGGGTTTGGCCAGCACCAGCCACAGGGTGGCGCTGATCAGCACGGCGACCAGGCTGCCGAGCAGCAGGCATTCGAGTCCCACCGAGGGTTCCGGCAGACGCTCGATGCGCAGGATGAGCACGCCGCACAGGGCATGGCAGACCACCATGCCGGTCACCGTGGTGAGCTTGACGATCAGCCAGGCGTCGAACAGCGCGCCGCTGAGAAACAGCGCGGTGCCCGAGCCGATGGCCAGCAGCGCGGCCGGCGTGGCGACCAGGTTGAAGACCATGCGGGTCAGGTGGGCATGGTCGCGATAGAACAGCGCATCGCTGCTGCGGGTGCCCGCGGCGATCAGCGCCGGCAGGTACAGCAGGGCGCCGCACCAGCCGATCAGGGCCATGAAATGCAGCAGTTTGAGCAGTGGCATCGATGCTCTCCCTTGCGTTTCGTAAGTGGGCGTCGTCGAAGCGCGAGCGAACGGCATTATCGAATCGGCGCCTGCTTTCCAGTGGGAGCCGCGCCCCGCGGCGAATGGCTTGCAAAGCTTCGCCCCGGGGCGGGGCTCCTACCATGACGCTGCCGATCCATCCGTCATTTCCCGCCGGTGCCACGGACCTACCGGCGCCAAGCGCCGGCCGCTTCCCTTTGTGTGACTGCCCGAGGCGGCGAGGGTTCGTCTTTTAGCTGGCGTTGCGTTGCAGCGGCCTTTGCTCGGCCCGGCGGCGCAGGCGCCGGGCCGCGGCCAGCACCAGCCAGCTGGCGAGGATGAACGGCAGGGTCAGCAGGCTGAGGCCGAGCAGGGCGAAGCCCGCCTGCAGGGCCGTGGCCAGCAGCAGCGCGGCCAGCGGCGCGAGCGGGCCGCGCGAAACCTGCGCCAGGGTGATGGCGGCGAGCACGGCGTTGTAGCCGTTGAGCCCGACCAGCGCGCCGTCGCCGGGCCAGCCGGGCAGCTGGGCGAGGGCCAGGCCGGCGCCCGAGCCCAGCAACGCCCACAACGCGGCGCGGCGGTCGGCCAGGAGCAGGGCGAGCAGCAGCACCAGACCTGCCAGCGGCGCATCGACGAAGACCACCTGAGCCAGGCCGCGCAGCACGGCAAGCGGCCATTCCAGGCCGGCTGGCGCAGGCGCCGTCGCGGCCGGCAGAACCGGCGGGGCGACCAAGGTCAGCAGCGCCAGGCCGAGCAAGACGAAAGGAATGGTGAAGGCCGGCAGCCAGCCATGCTCGCGCATGCGCCGCATCCAGGGCGCCAGCAGCAGGCTGGAAAGCCCGGCGCTGGCGACGATCAGCAGCGCCAGCAGCGGCGACCAGGCCAGCTTCAGGCCGAGCAGCAGGCCGAGCAGGATGCCGTTGTAGCCATACAGGCCGATGGCGATGTCCGCCTGCGGATAGCCGCGGCGCTGGGCGACCCACATCGAGGCCAGGCCGCCGAGCAGGGCGCCCGGCAGCAGCTCGGGCGCGCCGAGCAGGATCGCCAGCAACACCAGCGCGCCGCAGCCGGGGTGTTGTTGCAGGAAGATCTGGGCGAAGCCGCAGAGCAGGGCGCGCAGGCCCTGCAGGGCT
This sequence comes from Pseudomonas sp. SP16.1, assembly GCF_052682975.1. Lineage (NCBI taxonomy): Bacteria > Pseudomonadati > Pseudomonadota > Gammaproteobacteria > Pseudomonadales > Pseudomonadaceae > Pseudomonas > Pseudomonas sp. SP16.1. The sequence goes on along the minus strand of NZ_JBQYFZ010000001.1, from coordinate 2,443,616 downwards.
GGGTGGAAGAAGGGTAGTGGGGGCATGATGTGTCGGTGGGGCGAAAGAACCCTCTCCCCCAACCCCTCTCCCGCAAGCGGGAGAGGGGAGTGGAGCCGGGCAGCGGCTCAATGCAGCGTTTCGATCCTCAGGCTGTTGGTGCTGCCGGGCTGGCCGAAGGGTTCGCCGGCGGTGATCACCACGGTCTCGCCGCGCTTGGCCATGCCCTGCGCCTGGGCGATCTCCAGCGCGGTGCTGGTGACTTCCTCGACCTTGCGCAGGCGTTCGTTGACCACCGAGTAGATGCCCCAGGCCACGGTCAGGCGCCGCGCCGTGGTCAGGCTCGGGGTCAGACTCAGGATCGGCGCCTTGGGCCGCTCGCGCGAGGCACGCAGGCTGGAGGCGCCGGACTCGCTGTAGTTGACCAATGCGGCCACCGGCAGGATCGAACTGATACGGCGAATGGCGCAGCTGATGGCGTCGCTGGCGGTGGCCTCGGCCTGCGGGCGGCCGACGTCGAGCTGGCTCTGGTAGTCCGGGCCGTTTTCCACCTGGCGGATGATCTTGCTCATCATCTGCACGGTTTCCAGCGGGTAGTCGCCGGAGGCGGTCTCGGCCGACAGCATCACCGCATCGGCGCCTTCGGCCACGGCGTTGGCCACGTCGGTGACCTCGGCGCGGGTCGGCGCCGGGGAGAAGCGCATGGATTCGAGCATCTGCGTGGCGACGACCACCGGGCGGCCGAGCTGGCGGCAGGTGCGCACGATGTCCTTCTGGATGCGCGGCACGTTCTCCGCCGGCACTTCCACGCCCAGGTCGCCGCGCGCCACCATGATGGCGTCGCACAGGCGGGCGATCTCTTCCAGGTGGGTCACCGCCGAGGGCTTCTCGATCTTGGCCATCAGAAAGGCCTTGCCGCCGATCAGCTCGCGGGCCTCGACGATATCTTCCGGGCGCTGGACGAACGACAGCGCCACCCAGTCCACGCCTAGCTGCAGGCCGAAGGCCAGGTCGCGGCGATCCTTCTCGGTCAGCGGCGACAGCTGCAGCACGGCCTCGGGCACGTTGACGCCCTTGCGGTCGGACAGCTCGCCACCGGCGATGACGCAGGTGTCTACGGCATCAGCCTGTTTGGCGGTCACCTTCAGGCGCAGGCGGCCGTCGTCGAGCAGCAGGCTCATGCCCGGCTGCAGGGCCTCGATGATTTCCGGATGAGGCAGGTTGACCCGGCTGGCGTCGCCCGGTGTGGCGTCCAGATCCAGGCGCAGGCTCTGGCCGTTGACCAGTTGCACCTTGCCGTCGGCGAAGCGGCCGACGCGCAGCTTCGGCCCCTGCAGGTCCATGAGGATGCCGATCGGCTGGTTCAGCTCGCGCTCCACCTCGCGCACCCACTGGTAGCGCTGGGCGTGGTCGGCGTGCTCGCCGTGGCTGAAGTTGAGACGGAACAGGTTGACCCCGGCCTCCACCAGCTGGCGGATATGCGCGGCGTCGCGGATCGCCGGCCCGAGGGTGGCGAGGATCTTCACTTTCTTGTCGGCGTTCATTGGGCAGGGCTCTCGAGAATTAAGATGGCGCGGAAATCGTTGACGTTGGTACGGGTCGGCCCGGTGACGATCAGCTGGTCGAGGGCGGCGAAATAGCCGTAGCCGTTGTTGTCGTCCAGCTCGTCGCGGGCCGACAGGCCCTGCGCGGCGGCGCGGGCATGGGAGTCCGGGGTCATCAGGGCGCCGGCGTTGTCCTCGGAGCCGTCGATGCCGTCGGTGTCGCCGGCCAGGGCGTAGACGCCGGGCAGGCCCTTGAGGCTGTCGGTGAGGCTGAGGAGGAATTCGGCGTTGCGTCCGCCGCGGCCGTTGCCGCGCACGGTGACGGTGGTTTCGCCGCCGGAGAGGATCACGCACGGCGCCTTGATCGGCTGGCCGTGCAGCTGCACCTGGCGGGCGATGCCGGCATGCACCTTGGCCACGTCGCGCGACTCGCCTTCCAGGTCGCCGAGGATCAGCACCGGCAGGCCGGCCTCCTGGGCCCTGGCCGCGGCGGCGTCGAGCGACTGCTGCGGGGTGGCGATCAGCTGGAAGTGGCTACGGGCGAGTACCGGGTCGCCCGGCTTGACCGTTTCCGAGCGCGGGTCCTGCAGCCAGGCACGCACGTTGGCCGGGACGTCGATGGCGTAGCGGGAAAGAATCGCCAGGGCTTCGGCCGAGGTGGTGGGGTCTCCCACGGTGGGGCCGGAGGCGATCACCGTGGCTTCGTCGCCGGGCACGTCGGAGATGGCGTAGGTGTAGACGGTGGCCGGCCAGCAGGCCTTGGCCAGGCGGCCGCCCTTGATCGCCGAGAGGTGCTTGCGCACGCAGTTCATCTCGCCGATGGTGGCGCCGGATTTGAGCAGCGCCTTGTTGATCGCCTGCTTGTCCTGGAGGCTGATGCCCTCGGCTGGCAGCGCCAGCAGCGAGGAGCCACCGCCGGAGAGGAGGAAGATCACTCGGTCGTCTTCGGAGAGGTTCGAGACCAGCTCCAGCACGCGGCGAGCGACGCGCTCGCCGGCGTCGTCCGGCACCGGATGAGCGGCTTCCACCACTTCGATCTTTTGGCAGCCTGCGCCGTGCTCGTAGCGGGTCACCACCAGGCCGCTGACCTCGCCTTGCCACTCCTGCTCGATCACCTCGGCCATGGCCGCGGCGGCCTTGCCGGCGCCGATGACGATGACGCGGCCGCTGCGGTCGGCGGGAAGAAAGTCGGCCAGCACCTGGCGCGGATGGGCGGCGGCGATGGCGGTGGCGAACAGGTCGCGCAGCAGGCGTTGCGGATCGAAGGTCATGGCGGTGTTCTCTTGTTCTGGGGTGACGCTGGATCGATTCCAGTCCGCAGGCGCCGCGTGGCAGCGCCTGGGGAGTGGAATCGACCGACCTGGCAATCGGGCCGTGACACCTCCTGCCAGGAAGGTCGAAAGGGTGGGCGATGTCCGTGGGAGGGGCTTTAGCCGCGACCGTCGCCGCTGAAGCGCCTCCCACAGGCCTTGCTTTACTCGCCGCGAATATTGAAGTTGGCCATATGCTCCAGACCCTTGATCAGGGCGGAGTGGTCCCAGCCGCTGCCGCCGAGGGCCGCGCAGGTGCTGAACACCTGCTGGGCGTTGGCGGTGTTGGGCAGGTTCAGGCCCAGCTCGCGGGCGCCGGACAGCGCCAGGTTGAGGTCCTTCTGGTGCAGGCTGATGCGGAAGCCCGGATCGAAGGTGCCCTTGATCATGCGCTCGCCATGCACTTCGAGGATCTTCGAGCCGGCGAAACCGCCCATCAGCGCCTCGCGCACCTTGGCCGGGTCGGCGCCGTTCTTGGCGGCGAACAGCAGGGCCTCGGCAACCGCCTGGATATTCAGGGCGACGATGATCTGGTTGGCCACCTTGGCGGTCTGGCCGTCGCCGTTGCCGCCGACGCGGGTGATGTTCTTGCCCATGGCCTGGAACAGCGGCAGTGCGCGTTCGAAGGCGTTCGGGCAGCCACCGACCATGATCGACAGGGTCGCGGCCTTGGCGCCGACTTCGCCGCCGGACACCGGGGCGTCCAGGTAGGCGGCGCCGGTGGCCTTGATCTTCTCGGCGAAGGCCTTGGTGGCGGTGGGGGAGATCGAGCTCATGTCGATCACCACCTTGCCGGCGCCAACGCCCTGGGCGATGCCGTTGTCACGGAACAGCACGTCTTCGACCTGCGGGGTGTCCGGGACCATGACGATGATGTATTCGGCTTCCTGGGCCACTTCCTTCGGGTTGGCCAGGGCGATGCCGTTGTCGCCCAGCAGGTCGGCCGGGGCCTTGTCGAAGTGTTCGGAGAAGAACAGGGTGTGGCCGGCTTTCTGCAGGTTCTGCGCCATGGGCTTGCCCATGATGCCGGTGCCGATGAATCCGATTTTTGCCATGAGATGAGTCTCCTCAGATTGCGTTGTGCGCTTTCATCCAGCCGAGGCCGGCAGCGGTGGTGGTTGCCGGCTTGTATTCACAGCCGATCCAGCCCTGGTAGCCGATGCGATCCAGGTGCTCGAAGAGGAAGCGGTAGTTGATCTCGCCGGTGCCCGGCTCGTTGCGGCCGGGGTTGTCGGCCAGCTGCACGTGGTTGATGGCGGCCAGGTTGCTTTCCACGGTACGGGCCAGGTCACCTTCCATGATCTGCATGTGGTAGATGTCGTACTGCAGGTACAGGTTGGCGCTGCCGACCTTGTCGCGGATGTCCAGGGCCTGCTTGGTGTTGTTCAGGTAGAAACCGGGGATGTCGCGGGTGTTGATCGCTTCCATCACCAGGCGGATGCCGGCCGCCTCGAGCTTGCCTGCGGCGTAGCGCAGGTTGTCGACGAAGGTCTGCTCGACGGTGGCGCAGTCCACGCCCTGCGGGCGGATGCCGGCCAGGCAGTTGATCTGCTGGTTGCCCAGCACCTTGGCGTAGGCAATAGCCTGGTCGACGCCGGCGCGGAATTCCTCGACGCGATCCGGGTGGCAGGCGATGCCACGCTCACCCTTGCCCCAGTCGCCGGCCGGCAGGTTGAACAGCACCTGTTCCAGCTTGTTGGCGTCCAGGCGGGCCTTGATTTCCTCTACCGGGAAGTCATAGGGGAAGAGGTATTCCACGCCGCTGAAACCGGCTTCGGCGGCGGCGGCGAAACGGTCCAGGAAGTCCACTTCGGTGAACAGCATGGACAGGTTGGCAGCAAAACGGGGCATGGTGTGCTCCTTCAATTTGGCTCCCCTCTCCCGCAAGCGGGAGAGGGGATTGGTTGCATCAATCCAGCAGCGAGATGGCGGTCGGCGCATCGACGCCGCGCTCGGCCAGTTCCTCGAACTCGTTGATGGCGTTGATCTCGGTGCCCATGGAGATGTTGGTAACGCGCTCCAGGATGATCTCCACCACCACCGGCACGCGGTGCTCGGCCATCAGCCGCTTGGCTTCGGCGAAGGCGTTCTGCAGTTCGTTCGGGTCGAACACGCGGATCGCCTTGCAGCCCAGGCCCTCGACCACGGCGACGTGGTCGACGCCGTAACCGTTGAGCTCCGGCGCGTTGATGTTCTCGAACGCCAGCTGTACGCAGTAATCGATGTCGAAGCCGCGCTGCGCCTGACGGATCAGGCCCAGGTAGGAGTTGTTCACCAGCACGTGGATGTACGGCAGGTTGAACTGCGCGCCGACGGCCAGCTCCTCGATCATGAACTGGAAGTCGTAGTCGCCGGACAGCGCCACCACGTTGCGGTTCGGGTCGGCCTTGACCACGCCGAGGGCCGCCGGGATGGTCCAGCCCAGCGGGCCGGCCTGGCCGCAGTTGATCCAGTGGCGCGGCTTGTAGACGTGGAGGAACTGCGCGCCGGCGATCTGCGACAGACCGATGGTGCTGACGTAGCAGGTGTCCTTGCCGAAGGCTTCGTTCATCTCTTCGTAGACGCGCTGCGGCTTGGCCGGCACGTTGTCGAAGTGGGTCTTGCGCTGCAGGGTGCGCTTGCGCTCGCGGCAGGCTTCGACCCAGGCGCTGCGGTCCTTCAGCTTGCCGGCGGCCTGCCACTCGCGGGCCACTTCGAGGAAGGCGTCCAGCGCGGCGCCGGCGTCGGAGACGATGCCCAGGTCCGGGTTGAACACGCGGCCGATCTGGGTCGGTTCGATGTCGACGTGGATGAACTTGCGGCCCTCGGTGTAGACGTCCACCGAACCGGTGTGGCGGTTGGCCCAGCGGTTGCCGATGCCGAACACCAGGTCGGAGGCGAGCAGGGTGGCGTTGCCGTAGCGGTGCGAGGTCTGCAGGCCGACCATGCCGACCATCAGCTTGTGGTCGTCGGGGATCGCGCCCCAGCCCATCAGGGTCGGTACTACCGGCACGCCGGTCAGCTCGGCGAACTCCACCAGCTTGTCCGCCGCGTCGGCATTGAAGATACCGCCACCGGCGACCAGCAGCGGGCGCTCGGCTTCGTTGAGCAGGGCGATGGCCTTCTCGGCCTGGATGCGGCTGGTGCTCGGCTTGGCCACCGGCAGCGGCTCGTAGGCGTCGATGTCGAATTCGATCTCGGCCATCTGCACGTCGAACGGCAGGTCGATCAGCACCGGGCCGGGACGGCCGCTGCGCATTTCATGGAAGGCGCGCTGGAAGGCGCGCGGCACCTGGCCGGGCTCCATCACGGTGGTGGCCCACTTGGTCACCGGGCCGACGATGCTGGTGATGTCGACTGCCTGGAAGTCTTCCTTGTGCATGCGTGCACGCGGCGCCTGGCCGGTGATGCAGAGGATCGGGATGGAGTCGGCGGACGCCGAGTACAGGCCGGTGACCATGTCGGTGCCGGCCGGGCCGGAGGTGCCGATGCACACGCCGATATTGCCGGCGTTGGTGCGGGTGTAACCCTCGGCCATGTGCGAAGCGCCTTCGACGTGACGGGCCAGGACGTGATCGATGCCACCGAGTTTCTTCAGTGCGGCATACAGGGGGTTGATGGCAGCGCCGGGGACGCCGAACGCGGTATCGACGCCTTCGCGACGCATCACCAGTACGGCTGCCTCGATTGCTCTCATTCTGGCCATAATCTTGTGCCTCTTTTGTTATCAGATTGTATACAAAACGCCTGGCTCGGATTCTATGCAGGGCATGACTTCGCGGTCAACAATTTTTCCGGTGCAGCCTGTCGTGTGAGCGGATTTCTTTTAAAACGCCTGTTTGAGCGGTGCCAGGGTGGAGGGTGCGGGCGTTGCGTCATTAACTGTATACAAAGAAAAATAATATTGTATGTAGGTATTGAAGTTTTTGTTTCTGGTGGGATAGTGAAGGCGAGCTTTGGATTGCTCGGCGCATCCCTGGGTACGCAGTACGCGGTCTTGTGTCGGGTGTTCGTTCCCTTCGTCACTTCAGGAGTCATCCCCATGAGCAACTTGAACCTGCAAACCGCCAACGCCATCGGCAACCGCGCCCTGGCGGTGGGCCGCGAGATCAAAGCGGCGCCGCTGACCGTCGCCGTACTGGATGCCGGCGGTCACCTGATCAGCCTGCAGCGCGAGGACGGCGCCAGCCTGCTGCGTCCGCAGATCGCCATCGGCAAGGCCTGGGGCGCGCTGGCCCTGGGCAAGGGCTCGCGCCTGATCGCCGCCGACGCGCAGCAGCGCCCGGCCTTTATCGGGGCGGTGAACAACCTGGCCCAGGGCAGCCTGGTGCCGGCGCCGGGCGGCGTGCTGATCCGCGACGAGTGCGGCGAGGTGATCGGCGCCGTCGGCATCACCGGCGATACCTCGGATATCGACGAGCGCTGCGCGGTCAGCGCGCTGGAATCGCTGGGCCTGAAGGCGGATGCGGGCCTGTAGGGTGTGAGGGGCGCACCGGCTATACCGCCGGTGCGTGTTATGTCCCGGATTGCATCCGGGCTATGACTGTGGGAGGGGCTTTAGCCGCGACTGCTACGTGGAGGCATCGCCGCTAAAGCGTCTCCCACTGTTTCCGGGTCGTTGCGTAGGGTGGATGTCGCTTTTTACATCCACCAAGCGGTGGATCGGTAAAGCGCGATCCACCCTAAGGGTTCGGCGGTTCGGCGTATTCCGCGGATTCGGCGTAAGCGCCGCCGCTAGACGCTGCTGACCAACTCGGAAGCCGTCGACGGCGCCGGGGCCACTTCGCAGCCCTTGAGCACCAGGCGGATGATGGTCTGTGCGGCGGCTTCGTAGTCGGCATCGTCCAGGCTGGCCTTGCCGGTGACGGTGGAGATCTGCCAGTCGAAGTCGGCATAGGTCTGGGTCGCGGCCCAGATGCTGAACAGCAGGTGGTGCGGATCGACCTGCGCCATCAGACCCTGCTCGACCCAGCGTTGGATGCAGGCGATGTTGTGCTTGGCCTGGGCGTTGAGCTGTTCGGTCTGCTCCGGCGAGAGGTGCGGCGCGCCGTGCATGATCTCGCTGGCGAACACCTTGGAGGCGTAGGGCAGCTCGCGGGAGATGCGGATCTTCGAGCGGATGTAGGCGGTCAGCACCTCGCTTGGGTGGCCCGTCTGGTTGAACGGCGCGGAGGCGGCCAGCAGCGGTTCGATGATGCTTTCCAGGACCTCGCGATAGAGGTTTTCCTTGGACTTGAAGTAGTAGTAGACGTTGGGCTTGGGCAGGCCTGCCTTGGCCGCAATGTCGCTGGTCTTGGTGGCGGCGAAGCCCTTGTCGGCGAACTCTTCGCTGGCCGCGCGCAGGATCAGCTCTTTGTTGCGTTCGCGAATGCTGGTCATAAGGCCCTGTGGTCTGCTCTGCCGCCGGGCGGCGGGCGGGCATGGTAGCACCGGCCTTGCGCGGGGCTCAAGCCAGCGGCCACGGGGCGCGCAGCGTCTATCTGACCCTTGGGTCAGATTTATGTATACAAGAAATCGCTTTTCTGTTTTTATCCTTCGCAGCGAAATCCCCGACAAAAAGTCTCGCCGCGCCACGCTGCAGGAGACCGGCTGTGCACACGAATCAACTCGTCGATCCCTTCGGGCGGCGCATCACCTACCTGCGGCTGTCGGTCACCGACCGCTGCGACCTACGCTGCACCTATTGCATGAGCGAGGACATGGTCTTCGCCCCGCGCCAGCAGATTCTCAGCCTGGAAGAGCTCTATGCGGTGGCCGACGCCTTCATCGGCCTCGGCGTGCGGCGCATCCGCATCACCGGCGGCGAGCCGCTGGTGCGCAAGAACCTGCTGAGCCTGCTGCAGCGCCTGGGCGCGCGCGCGGAACTGGACGATCTGGCCATCACCAGCAATGGCACGCAGCTGGCGCAGATGGCGCCGCAGCTGCGCGCCGCCGGGGTGCGTCGATTGAACATCAGCCTGGATTCGCTCAAGCGCGAGCGCTTCGCCGCCTTCACCCGGCGCGACCGGCTCGACCAGGTGCTGGCCGGCATCGACGCGGCGCGCGCCGCCGGCTTCGACAGGATCAAGCTCAACAGCGTGGTGCAGAGTGGGCGCAACGACGACGAGGTGCTCGATCTGGTCGACTTCGCCATCGCCCGCGGCCTGGACATCAGCTTTATCGAGGAAATGCCGCTGGGCAGCGTGGTCAGCCACAGCCGCCAGCAGACCTTCTGTTCCAGCGACGAGGTGCGTGCGCGCATCGAGCAACGCCATGCGCTGGTACGCAGCAGCCAGGTCACCGGCGGGCCGTCGCGCTACTGGCAGGTGGTCGGCAGCGATACGCGGGTCGGTTTCATCTCCCCGCACAGCCATAACTTCTGCGGCGACTGCAACCGCGTGCGGGTCACCGCCGAGGGCAAGCTGGTGCTCTGTCTCGGCCATGACAATGCACTGGATCTCAAGCACCTGCTGCGTGCGCACCCGGGGGACGGCGAGCGCCTGCGTCAGGAGCTGATCGAGGCGCTGCGCCTGAAGCCCGAGCGGCACCACTTCGCCACCGATGAACAGGTGCAGGTGGTGCGCTTTATGAGCATGACCGGCGGCTAGGCCGCCTTCGGATTCCCAAAACAACAATAAAGGAGGCTCTTCATGAAGCCCGTACGACTGTGTCTGCTATCTGCCATTGTGCTGACGCCCGGTGCGCTGGCGCAGACCTATGTGGTCGGCGTCGAGAACCTGCCGTTCTACGCGCCGCACTATCACTACGACGCCCAGGGCGAGTATCGCGGCTTCGCCCGCGAGGTGCTGGATGCGTTCGCCGCCGACAGCGGTCTGACCCTGCAGTACAAGCCACTTTCGGCCGTGCAGCTGCTGTCGGCCCTGCGCAGCGGTGAGATCGATTTCAAGTATCCGGACAGCCCGCACTGGGCGCAGGCGCAGAAGGCCGGCATGACCCTGCATTACAGCCAGGCGGTGGTCGATTACGTAGACGGTGTGCTGGTGGCGCCGGGGCGACAAGGGCGGTCGCTGGACGATGTCCGCCGCCTGAGCCTGGTCCAGGGCTGGACGCCACGCGGTTACGAGCAGCGTATCGACAGCGGGCAGATTCGCTTGGACTACAGCGACGACCTGCGCCAGATGATCCGCCAGGCGCTGAAGCAGGACACCGACGGCGCCTATTTCAACGTGGTGGTGGCGACCCACTACCTCGACAACATCCGCGCGCGCCCCGGCGCGCTGGTGTTCGACCCCAAGCTGCCGCATACCCGTGGCAGCTTCCATCTGTCGAGCAGCCGCCATCCGCAGCTGGTGGCGCGATTCGATCGCTTTCTCGGCGAGCGCGCCGCGCAGGTCGCCGCGCTGAAGGATCAGTACCGGGTCGAGGCCAATCTGAACTCCGAGTACCTCGGCCTGGAGCAGTGGAAGGTGGACTTCCTGGAGCGGCGCAAGGCGCGCAACCAGCCCTGAGTCAGGCCTGCGCCCGCAGCGCCTGGGCCGCGTGCTCGGCCAGGCCGGTACCGGCCTCGCTCATGGTCAGGTAGGTGCAGTCGGCGCCGGCCTCCTCGATGCGCCGGGCGATGTCCTCGTACATGGCGTGGGAGAGGATCAGGCCGCGGAAGCCGCGAGCGCGCAGCTTCTCGGTGGAGATGATCTTCGCCTCCGGGTCGTTCATCGCCAGGATCACCGCCTGTACCTCGCGCATCTGCAGGTTCTGCCAGAACATCTGGTCCTCGGCATCGGCGAACAGCACATTGCGGCCGGCGCGCCGGCTCAGGTCGATGGCCACCGGGTCGGAGTCCAGGCTGACCAGCCTGAAGTCCTTGCCGGCCAGGCGGTCGTACGCGGCGCGGCCGGTGCGGCCCATGCCCATGATCAGTACCTGGGCGTTGCCGAGCGAGATCGGCTGCTCGTCCGGGTGGCGGGTGGCGCGCTCCAGGCGGCTCAGGCCTGGCCCCAGATGCTCGTAGAGGCGATGGGCGACGCGGTTCAGCGGCGCGGAAATGACGAAGGAGATCGCCACCGTGATCGCTAGCGGGATCAGCCACTGCGGCATCACCACGCTGGCGACGATCAGGCCGAACTCGCTGTAGTTGGTCAGGCTCACCCCGGTGAGGAAGGCGCTGCGCGCGCGCAGCCGGAAGAGGATGAACAGCAGGAAGAACAGCGCGCCCTTGAGCGGCAGCAGCAGGGCCATGGCACCGGCGAAGAGCAGGGCGTCGGCGCCCGGCAGGCCGCCGATGCCGATCTGCAGGAAGAAGCCGATGAGGAACACTTCCTTGATGCTCCACAGCGAGTTGGACAGCTCGCCGGCGCGCGGATGCTTGGCCAGCATGGCGCCGAAGGCCAGGGCGCCCAGCTCCGAGCTGAGCCCCAGCGCTTCGAAGCCGTAGCCACCGACCACCAGGGCCAGCAGCAGACCCAGCAGTACCATCAGCTCCTCGTGGCCGCTGGCGTCGAGCAGGCGAAACAGCAGCGGGCGCAGCAGCGGCAGGGCGAGCACCAGCAGCGCCCAGGCCGAGGGCACCTTGCCGCTGGCCAGGCTCATCACCAGCAGCGCCAGCAGGTCCTGGATGATCAGCACGCCGATCGCCACGCGGCCGTGGAAGGCGCGCAGCTCGCGCTTGCCCTCCAGCACCTTGGCCGCCAGCACGGTGCTGGAAAACGACAGGGCGATCGCCAGCAGCAGGCCCTGGCGCCAGTCGAGCTCCAGCAGCAGGACGATGGCCGGGGTCAGCAGCAGGCCGGAGATGGCGAAGTGCAGCAGGCCGCCGCCGATCACCTCGCGGCGCACCAGGTTGCCCAGTTTCAGCTTGAGGCCGACGGTGAACAGCAGCAGGAGCACGCCGAGATGGGCGATATGGGCGAGGATCTGACTGTCCTTGCTGCCGACCCCGACCCGTTCGCCGAGGCTGGCCAGGGCGAAGCCGCCAGCCAGATAACCCACCAGTGGCGGTAGGCCGATGAAACGGGCGAGCAGCCCGAGGACGAAGGCGAAGGCGATCCAGGTGGCTTCGATCATCGATGATCCCTGACAGGTGGCGGCGGCGCATTGTAGCGGCAGTCTGCCGGCCTCTGTCGAGGGCGATGTCGGCGAGGAGCCGGCGCGGCTCCTCGCGTCGAGCGGCTCAGCCCAGGGCGCTGGCGTTGCGCCGGGCGCTCACGCTGCCGCACATCAGCAGGTAGTGCAGGGCGGCGCCGAGCAGCGCGCCGAAGATCCAGGCGTAGCCCGACAGCTGGCTCAGGCCCGGGGTCCACACCGAGGCGACGGAGAACACCGAGGCGATGGCGAAGGCGATCAGCGCCTTGCGATTCCAGCCGCCGTCGAAGTAGTAGGCCGAGCCGGCTTCGGCGCTGAACAGCTGCTGCAGGTCGAGCTTGCCGCGGCGCACCAGGTAGTAGTCGGCGACGATGATGCCGTACAGCGGGGCGAGCACCGCGCCGAGGGTGTCGACGAAGGCGGCGATACCGACGTTGCTGATGAAGGCCACCCACAGCGCGCCGATGAAGAAGGCGATGGCCGCGGTGATGAAGCCGCCGGTGCGCGCGCTGATATGCGCCGGGGCGAGGTTGGCCAGGTCGTAGGCCGGAGGGATGAAGTTGGCCACCAGGTTGATGCCCACGGTCGCGGCGAAGAAGGTCAGTGCGGCGATGATGGTCAGGGTCAGGTTGTCGACCCGCGCGACGATGTCGGTGGGGTTGGTCAGCGTCTCGCCGAACACCACCACGGTGCCGGCGGTGATCACCAGGGCGATCAGCGAGAAGATCGCCAGGCTCACCGGCAGGCCGAGGAAGTTGCCGACGGTCATCTGCTTCTCGCTTTTGACGAAGCGGGCGAAGTCGCCGTAGTTGATCACCACCGCGGCGAAGTAGGCGACCATGGTGCCGACCACGGCGAAGAAGGCGGCGACCGGCCCGGCGGTGTATTCACCGCTGCCGCGGAAGATATTGCCCAGCTCGCCGAGCAGGCTGGGGCCGGCCTTGTACCAGATCATCGCCATCAGCGCGATCATCACCACGTAGACCAGCGGCCCGGCCCAGTTGAGGAACTTGGTGATCCAGTCGATGCCGCGGATGAACAGCGCCACCTGGAACACGCAGACGATCAGGTAGGACAGCCAGCCGATGGCGGTCATGCCGAGGAAGCTGGCCGGCTCCTGCGGCTGCAGCAGCGAGTTGAGCAGCAGCGCCACCGCGGTGGAGGCGAAGTAGGTCTGCACGCCGTACCAGAAGATGGCGACGACGCCGCGCACCAGGGCCGGGAAGTTGGCGCCGCGCACGCCCATGCTGGCGCGGGCGAACACCGGGAAGGGAATGCCGTACTTCACGCTCGGCTTGCCGGTCAGCTGCACCAGGCCCATGACGATGCAGCCGGCCAGGACGATGCCGGCCAGCACCGCCCAGCCGTTGAGCCCGTAGGAAATGAACAGGGTGGCGGCCAGGGTGTAGCCGAACAGGCTCTGGATGTCGTTGGACCAGACGTTGAAGATCTCGAACCAGCCCCATTTGCGTTTTTCCGGGGCGAGCGGGGCGAGGTCCTCGTTATGCAGCGAGGGATCGATGTGCTTGATGCGGAATTCTTCGGCGTTGGACATGGACAGCTCCCAATGTTGTTCTTGCGCCCAGGTGGCGTATGAGGAGATTTGTCTGCAGGTTCCGTTCCGTCTTTGTAGACGATTGCCGGGGCATTAGCTGTATACAGCGGATTCGGCAATGTTTCGGTGGGAACCTGATTGTCTTGTACACATAAAACTCCTTGCTGAACATGGCTTTTCGACAAATTGCACACAAAATATCAATCTTTTGTGTGCAAAAACTTGACCTGATGGTCAGTTGTATGCTTGCAAGTCGTTGATGGAAAAGGCGGATAGGGCGGCGAGATCTTGCACCGATGCGGTGCCGGGTTTCGTTCCAGGGCGCTGGGGTGGTGCGGCGATTGAATCTGCTTTGGTAAAGGCTGTGCGCGCGACGCCCCGCCATTTCGCCTGAGCAAAGAAAAAGGGGGAAGGGCGCGAACGCCCATCCCCCTTTTTACCCGGCCGCCGTCCCTACCCGACGTCGGCCAAGTGCGGTGTGGCAATGATCAGAAGTGGTACTTGACCAGTGCCTGCACGGCGGTCTGGTCGAAGCCGTCGGTGGAGCCGTCCACCGGCTTCACGCCGTACTTGTTGTGCCACATGTTCACCTCGGTGCCGACGTAGAGCTGGCCTTCCTTGCCAAACAAGGCCTTGCCGGCGTCCCATTTGACCTGAATCGAGGAGCCCACCGAGGTCTGGGTGCCGGCGTCGCTGGACGGCGAGCGCCAGTCGAGGAAGCCGTCGACCAGAAAGTCCTGCTCGCCGACGCTGAAGGGATAGGCGGCGGAAACGGTCAGCTGGGTGGCGTAGCCGTTGCTGTCTGCATCGGCGAAGAACACGTGGTTATTGATCTTGACCTGGTACAGGTTGGTCTTGAAGTAGCGGAAACCGGGCACATCCCAGTCCAGGCCGAGGCCGTAAAGGTAGTTCTCCGGGCCGGGGCCGCCTTCGCCTTTCTCGAAGGTGAAGGCGGCGTAGACGTCCTTGATCGGGCCGGCGGCCAGCTTCTGACCGGTCAGCCAGCTCAGGCTGACGCGCGGGGAGAACTCCATGTAGTAGAAGGATTCTTCGTCGTGCTGGCGGAAGGTGCCGTTCTCGAAGCTGCCGCGCGACTGCACGTTGTCGGCGCGGATGTAGTCGAGGAAGTAGAAGATGTCGCCCCAGGCCCAGCCGCTGGCGTGCTCGAAGGTTAAGGTGGTCTGGGTGCGCTGTTCTTCGCCGTTGAAGTTCATGCGCTGAAAGTTCTCGCCGTAGAGGTAGGACAGGCTGTTGTCCTGCCAGTAAAGGAGGTCGCCGGCGAGGGCCTGCTGACCGGCGAAGAGGCCGGCGGAGAGTGCAAAGCAGTGTGGCAGATGCTTGAGTTTCATGGGTTTTCCTTATTGTTGGAGTGCAAGCGGGCAGCTCCCGGCGGCGCGCCGCCGGGAGGGGAATCGAGGTTGGGGGTCAGCTCGGTCGCGCGCTCGGGTCAAGGTCGCGGCTGAGGGTCTTCAGGCTGCTGTCGTCGTCTTCGTCGTCCTGGCCGTTCTGCAGCACGGTATGCAGGTGCGCCTCGGGGTCGTAGTCGTCTTCCTCCACTTCATGCGCTTCGTCCGGCAGGAAGATGTTCAGCACGATGGCGCTGAAGGCGCCGATAGTGATCGGCGAGCCGAAGATGTTCTTCAGCACGTCGGGCATGTGCGACAGCACGTCCGGCACGCCGGCCACGCCCAGGCCCAGGCCCAGGGAGATGGCCACGATCAGCACGTTGCGGCGATGCAGGCCGGCCTCGCTGAGGATCTTGATGCCGGCCACCGCGACGGTGCCGAACATGATCAGGGTGGCGCCGCCCAGCACCGGCTTGGGCATCAGCTGCAGCACCGCGCCGACCGCCGGGAACAGGCCGAGCAGCACCAGGATGCCGGCGATGTAGAAGGCCACGTGGCGGCTGGCTACTCCGGTGAGCTGGATCACCCCGTTGTTCTGGCTGAAGGTGGTCATCGGCAGGCTGTTGAACATGGCGGCGACCGCCGAGTTGCAGCCGTCGGCCAGCACTCCGGACTTGATTCGACGCATGTACAGCGGGCCCTTGACCGGCTGCTTGGAGATGATCGAGTTGGCGGTCAGGTCGCCGGCGGTCTCCAGCGGGGTGATGAGGAAGATCACTGCGATCGGCACGAAGGCGATCCAGTCGAAGCCGAAGCCGTACTTGAACGGCTGCGGCACGCTGATCAGCGGCACCTCGGCCATGTTGGCGAAGTCCACCCGGCCGGTGAACCAGGCGACGAAGAAGCCCAGGGCCAGGCCGATGATCACCGCCGACAGGCGCAGCACCTGGGAGGAGGCGCGGTTGAGCAGGACGATGGTGCCCAGCACGAGGCCGCCGAGGGCCAGGTGGTGCAGGGCGCCGAGGTCCGGCGCGCCGTAGCCGCCGGCCAGGTCGGTCATGCCCACCTTGATCAGCGACAGGCCCATCAGGCAGATGATGGTGCCGGTGACCACCGGCGTGATCACCTTGCGCAACTTGTTGATGAACTGGCTGAAGGCGATCTCGACGAAGGCGGCGCAGAAGCAGATGCCGAACAGCGAGGCGAGTATTTCCTCCTCGCTGGCGCCGCGGCCCTTGACGATGAAACCGGCGCTGAGCACCACGCTCAGGAAGCCGAAGCTGGTGCCCTGCAGGCACAGCAGGCCGGAGCCGATTGGGCCGATGCGTTTGGCCTGGACGAAGGTGCCGAGGCCGGAGACGAACAGCGCCATGCTCACCAGGTAGGGCACGTGCGCGCCGAGGCCCAGGGCGCTGCCGACGATCAGGGTGGGGGTGATGATGCCGACGAAGCTGGCCAGCACGTGCTGCAGCGCCGCGAAGATGGCAGGGGCGAAGGCTGGCGTGTCGTCCAGCTGGTAGATCAGGTCGCTGTTGCCGGAAGGCGCAGCAGGGGCTTGGGTGTTGCGGTCTGTAGTCATGTCATAGCCTGCCAGTTGTTTTTATACGGTCATGGGCTTGCACGAGGCTTCACGGCACCTCTGCTCTGCTCGAAAAGGAAGCTGTCCAATCGGTCAGAATGTGCCGACTATAGCAACTTGTGGACACGGTTAAAAACAATTTATTTATAGATTGTGCACAAAAAATGAACCGCCGGTCAGCTCGCGCTGCCGGCGGTTTTCGTTGGGGTTGGAGGAGGGCGTGCGGGCCTGTCAGGGCAGGCTCAGTGCGCGCCGTGTTCGCCGGTCAGGGCGCTGCGCTCCGGCTCGCCGAGGATGTTGAACAGCAGGTTGAGACACACCGCGCTGATCGTCGCCATGGCGATGCCGCTATGGGTGATGGGCTCCATCCAGTGCGGCAGGTGGGCGAAGAATTCCGGGCGTACCACCGGGGTCAGGCCCATGCCGACGCTGACGGCCACCAGCAGCTGGTTGCGCCGATCGCCGATATCGGCCTCCTGGAGGATCTTGATGCCGGTGGCGGCGACCATGCCGAACATAGCGATGCCGGCGCCGCCGAGTACCGCCGGGGGGATCGAGGCGACCAGGAAGGCGGCCTTGGGCAGCAGGCTCAGGCCGATCAGAAACAGCCCGGCGCAGGCGGTGACGAAGCGGCTGCGCACCCCGGTCATCTGCACCAGGCCGATGTTCTGGGCGAAGGAGGAATGGGTGAAGGTATTGAAGATGCCGGCGAAGAACGAGGCGCCGGCGTCGCACAGCAGGCCCCCACGCAGCATCTTCGGCGTCACCTCGTGGCCGGTGATCTTGCCCAGGGCGAGGAACATGCCGGTGGACTCGACGAAGATGATCACCACCACCAGGCACATCGACAGGATCGGCGCCAGGTGGAATTCCGGCACGCCGAAGTGCATGGGCGTGACCAGGGCGAACCAGGCGGTCTGCTCGAGGCCGTCGAGGTCGACCATGCCCAGGCCGCCGGCCATCAGATAGCCCAGCAGCATGCCGATCAGTACCGAGACGTTGACCCAGAAGCCGCGCAGGAAGCGGTTGATCAGCAAGATGGTGAGCAGCACCAGGGCAGCGATGGCCAGGTACTGCAGGGCGCCGAACTGGCTGGCGGCGCTACCGCCGCCGGCCCAGTTGACTGCTACCGGGAACAGCGACAGGCCGATGGCGGTGATCACCGTGCCGGTCACCAGCGGCGGGAAGAAGCGCACGATGCGCGACATGAAGGGCGCGATCAGCATGCCGAACAGGCCAGCGGCGATGGTCGCGCCGAAGATGCCCGGCAGGCCCATGCCCGGCATGCCGGCCATGGCCACCATGCTGCCGACGGCGGCGAAGCTGGCACCCATCATCACCGGCATGCGGATGCCCATCGGGCCGATGCCGAGCGACTGCACCAGGGTGGCGATGCCGGCCACCAGCAGGTCGGCGGTGATCAGGAAGGCCACTTCCTCGCGGGACAGGCCGACCGCCTCGCCGATGATCAGCGGTACGGCGACGGCGCCGCCGTACATCAGCAGCACGTGCTGGAAGCTCACCAGGATCAACTGCAGCAGCGGCAGGCGTTGGTCGACCGCACAGGCGGCCGCTTGCGGGTGGGGCTGGGTCATGCAAATACCTCGAGCGCTGTTGTTCTTGTAAGTCGCTGGCGTCGCCATCGAGGGCGGCGCCACGGTCTTGCAGCCTCGCGTGGAGGCGTAGGGTGCGCCGTGCGCACCAGGTTTCGATCTTGGGGAATCACCGCGTACGCAGGGTGCGCACCGCGCAGCCTGCGTTTGAACAAAAAAATGCCGCATCCAGTCACGGATGCGGCATGTGTGGCAATCAGTTGGTCTGGGCGCCCTGGGCGATCCACTGGCCGATCAGGTCACGCTCGTCCTGGGTCATCTGGGTGATGTTGCCCAGCGGCATGATCTGCGTGGCCACGGTCTGCGCATGGATCTTGGCGGCTTGCGCCTTGATCTGCTCGGGGGTGTCGAGCAGCAGGCCGGCCGGTGCGCTGCTGAACATCGGGCTGCTCGGGGTCGCCGAGTGGCACACGGTGCAGCGCTCGTGGATCACGCTCTCGACCTTGGCGAAGTCGCTGCTGGCGGCTGCCGGGGCTTCGGCCGCCGGAGCCTGTTCGGCAGCGGCCGGGGCTTCGCTCACTTCCTCGACCTTGGCCAGGGTCTCGCTGGCTGGCTGCTCCACGGCGGCGACCGGAGCAGCGCTCGGCGAGCGGTGTACCGGAGCGGTGACGTAGGCCAGGCAGATCATGCCCAGGGCCGCGGCCGGCAGGGTCCAGGCGAACTTGTTGCTGTCATGGCGGGTGTTGAAGTAGTGGCGTACCAGCACTGCCAGGATCGCGATGCCCGCCAGGATCAGCCAGTTGTACTGGCTGCCGTAGGTGCTCGGGAAGTGGTTGCTGATCATGATGAACAGCACCGGCAGGGTGAAGTAGTTGTTGTGGCGCGAGCGCAGCAGGCCCTTGGCCGGCAGCACGGGATCGGGCGTGCGGTTCTCCTCGATCGCCTTAACCAGCGCGCGCTGGGCCGGCATGATGGTGAAGAACACGTTGCCGACCATGATGGTGCCGATGATCGCGCCGACATGGATGTACGCGGCGCGGCCGCTGAAGATCAGGCTAAAGCCGTAGGCGGCGGCGATGATCAGCACGAACAGCACGGCGCCGAGCAGGGCCGGGCGCTTGCCCAGCGGCGAGTCGCAGAGGAAGTGGTAGATCACATAGCCGGCGATCATCGAGCCGAAGCCGATGACGATGCCCATGGCCGGTGCCAGCTCGACACCCGGCTTGACCAGGTACAGGCTGGGGTTGAGGTAGTACACCACCAGCATCAGGGCGATGCCCGACAGCCAGGTGAAGTAGGCCTCCCATTTGAACCAGTGCAGGTTCTCCGGCATTTTCGGCGGAGCCAGCTTGTACTTTTCCAGGTGGTAGATGCCGCCACCGTGAATCGCCCAGAGGTCGCCCGATAGGCCCTCGCGGGGATTGCTCCGGTTGAGGTTGTTCTCCAACCAGACGAAATAGAAGGATGCGCCGATCCAGGCGATGCCGGTGATCATATGGATCCAGCGGATGCCCAGGTTTAGCCATTCGGTGAAATGTGCTTCCACGATCTGTACCTCTTTTCCCGGGGGAGGCACGCCAGCCCCGGGCTTCTCTTATTGGTGGGGGTTGAGGAGAAGGAGTTCGTCCTCATTGAAGAAATGCTCATCGCAGTTGTTGCCGGAACCACTGCGATCAACCACCAGGAAGTCATCCCGCTTTTCGATCGTCAGCACCGGGTGGTGCCAGACGCCGCGATGGTAATTGACGCCCTGCCTGCCATTGCTGAGGAAGGCACGGACGGACCCTGATACAGGTACATCGCCAACTGGCGCGACCACGATCAGAAAGGGGTTGCCGAGCAGCGGAATGAAGGCCTGGCTGCCCAGCGGATGGCGTTCCAGCATGCGGATGGTCAGCGGCATCTCGAGCGCCTCGGCGCTGAAGATGCTGATGATGGCCTGGTCCTCCGGCTGTGCGGTCTCCACGCTGGCCAGCTTGTGATAGCGGCGGGTGGAGCCGTTGTTGATCATGAAGAAGTCGCTGCCCTCGGTTTCGATCACGTCACCGAAGGGGGCGAAGGCTTCTTTGCTCAGGGGCTCGATGGTCAGGCTACGCATGGCTGTTCTACTTGTTCTGCTCGGTTGAATGGGACTGCCGCCTTACAGCTGTTGCAGGCGGAACATGGCGATCTTGTTGATCTCGGCCAGGGCGGTGGCGAACTCCTGCTCCGGCGTGTTGTGGATGCGTTCCTCGAAGGCGGCCAGGATCTGGTGGCGGTTGCTGCCCTTGACGGCCTTGATGAAGGGGAAGCCGAACTTGGCCTTGTAGGCATCGTTGAGTTCGGTGAAGCGGGCGAACTCCTCGGCGGTGCATTCGTGGATGCCGGCGCCGGACTGTTCGGCGGTGCTGGAGGCGGTCAGCTCGCCGCGCACGGCAGCCTTGCCGGCCAGGTCCGGGTGCGCGTTGATCAGCGCCAGCTGGGCCTCATGGCTGGCGGACAGGAGGATGTCGGCCATGCGCTGCTGCAGGCTGTCGATCTCGTCCACGGATGCGTCCAGGCCGAGATCGTAGGCCTTCTCGGCCACCCAGGGCGAGTGCTCGTAGATGTCGGCGAAGGCGGCAACGAAGGCCTCGCGGCTCAGCTGGGACGGAGTCAGGGTCTGGAAACGGCTCATTTGCTGCTCTCTTGTTCGGCGGTCGCACGGAAGGGGTGGGTGACGTGCCAGTGCTTGGCGATGTCGACGCGGCGCGCGCACCAGACCTTGTCGTGGCTCTTCACGTAATCGAGGAAGCGTGCCAGCGAGGCCAGGCGCGCCGGGCGGCCGAGCAGGCGGCAGTGCATGCCGATCGACAGCATCTTCGGCGCGCCGGCTTCGCCCTCGGCGTAGAGCACGTCGAAGGCGTCCTTGAGGTATTCGAAGAAGTCGTCGCCCTTGTTGAAACCCTGCACCTGGGTGAAGCGCATGTCGTTGGTGTCCAGGGTGTAGGGGATCACCAGGTGCGGCTTCTCCGCAGTGCTGGCCGGATCCCAGTAGGGCAGGTCGTCGTCGTAGGTGTCGGAGTCGTAGAGGAAGCCGCCTTCCTCGCGCACGATGCGCCGGGTGTTCGGGCCCAGGCGGCCGGTGTACCAGCCCAGCGGGCGCTCGCCGGTCAGCTCGGTGAGGATGCGGATGGCCTCGAACATGTGCTCGCGCTCGGTGGCTTCGTCCATGTTCTGGTAGTCGATCCAGCGATAGCCGTGGCTGCAGATCTCGTGACCGGCGGCGACCATCTGCTTGATCACCTCGGGGTGACGCTGGGCAGCCATGGCCACGGCGAACACGGTTAGCGGGATGTCGTGCTTCTTGAACAGCTCGAGCAGGCGCCACACGCCGGCACGGCTGCCGTATTCGTAGAGCGATTCCATGCACAGGTTGCGCTGGCCCTGCAGCGGCTGGGCGGCGACCATCTCGGAGAGGAAGGCCTCGGACTCCTTGTCGCCATGGAGAATGTTGCGTTCGCCGCCTTCCTCGTAGTTGAGCACGAAGGACAGCGCGATGCGCGCGTCGCCCGGCCAGTGCGGGTGGGGAGGGGTGGCGCCGTAGCCGATCAGATCGCGTGGGTAATCAGCGTTCACTGCAGTCTTCCTATCTGGAACGTGGCGGTCGGTGCGCGTCTCGGGAGTGGATGGCGGCGCGACCGGGATGGCTAATTGTATACAAAGTAAGTTGCCGTTTGTAAATCTACTTTTCGTCATTTTCTTCCCCCGCCGCCGCGACGAGGATTTTGCCCAGTTGGTCAGCTATATGGGCCGTCGCCGGCACGCTGGCTGAGCTGGATGCAGACATGCCGTGATCCTGCCGTGTGCTCAATCGGCTATTGTGCTGGATTTATTGTGTACAATTTTTCTGTAAAGTGTTTTATATTCGCTCTGCGTGCTATCCTGCCAGAGCGTCGGAGCACTGCGACGAGCCGATTTCAACAGAGTAGAGGAGGTGTGGTGTCCGTGTTGGCGCAGGTCGCGACGGGCACCCGAGAGCCATGGGACGTTTGACTACGCATGTACTGGACGCCGCGCACGGTTGCCCGGGGAGTGATATCAAGGTCGAGCTGTACCGCGTCGAAGGCGCGCAGCTGGAGCTGATCAACAGCGTTACCACCAACCACGACGGCCGTTGCGATGCGCCGGTGCTGCAGGGCGAGGACTATCGTACCGGCGTCTACCAGTTGCATTTCCATGCCGGCGACTACTACCGCGCCCGCGGCGTCAGCCTGCCCGATCCGGCCTTCCTCGACGTGGTGGTGCTGCGCTTCGGCATCGACGCCGGGCAGGAGCACTACCACGTGCCGCTACTGATTTCCCCCTACAGCTACTCCACTTACCGCGGTAGCTGAGCCGGCGGCGGGCGTAGATCCCGCCGAACCTATGCTTGTCACCCTCAGACTCGATCGAGTCCTTGCGCCCGCTCACACTGCGGGCTTTTTTTTGGGTTCATCGCGCTTTCCCAGGGAAGGCGGCCTCGATTTTCAGGAAGAAATGGTCCGCGTCCCGAAAGCCATAGGCCATGCGCTTGATCACCTTGCGTGGCGGTTTGTCATCGCGCAGTAGGTTGGCCTGATCGACGCGGATACGGTCGATCACCTCACGCCCATGGCGCGCCACCACATGCAACGGCTCATACGGCACTTCGGCTTGAGGGCGGTGCCGCTTCACTTCCAGGCCGAAAGCGGTGCTCATGTCCATGGCGACCGCTTCGATTTGCTGGCAGCGCTCACCGAGCAACGCGAAGAATGGGCGAGTCCGCGAAGAATCAATAAAAACCCGGCGCTCAGACTGAGTTCCCGAACTTGGCTCCGCGACCTGGACTCGACAGCGCAGCTGAGCGCGCGGCAGCAGCGGCCCCGAAGGGGTGAGCGAAGGGAATAACCTGGGACGCAGTCCCTGGTGAGAGTCCGGCGGATACAAAAAAGCCCCGGTATCAATCGAGGCTTTTGAATTTGACTCCGCGACCTGGACTCGACGGCGCCAGCCGAACGCGCGGTAGCAGCGGCCCCGAAGGGGTGAGCGTAGCGAATAACCTGGGACGCAGTCCCTGGTGAGAGTCCGGCGGATACAAAAAAGCCCCGGTATTAACCGAGGCTTTTGAATTTGACTCCGCGACCTGAACTCGACGGCGCCAGTCGAACGCGCGGCAGCAGCGGCCCCGAAAGGGTGAGCGTAGCGAATAACCTGGGACGCAGTCCCTGGTGAGAGTCCGGCGGATACAAAAAAGCCCCGGTATCAACCGAGGCTTTTGAATTTGGCTCCGCGACCTGGACTCGAACCAGGGACCCAATGATTAACAGTCATTTGCTCTACCGACTGAGCTATCGCGGAACAACGGCGCGTATGTTACTGATTAAGAAAGGGAAGTCAATACTTTGCAGTGACTTCTGTATGGCTGCGAGACGGCGTGTCCAGATGTGCTGGGGCCGTGGCAGGGGCTTTAGCCGCGACGGTTATGGCAGATCGCGGCTAAAGCCCTCCCTCAGCGTTACAGCACGGCGTGGATGGCGCGGGTGACGCTGTCCAGGTTGCCTTTGTTCAGCGCGGCGACGCAGATGCGGCCGGTGCCGACGGCGTAGATGCCGAACTCGTTCTTCAGCCGCTCGACCTGTTCCACGGTGAGGCCGGAGTAGGAGAACATGCCGCGTTGCTCGGCGACGAAGCCGAAGTCGCGCTTGGCGCCCAGGGCGGCCAGCTGCTCGACCATGGCCAGGCGCATGCCGCGGATGCGTTCGCGCATTTCGCCCAGCTCGGCTTCCCACATGGCGCGCAGCTCGGGGCTGTTGAGCACGCTGGCGACCACGGTGGCGCCGTGGGTCGGCGGGTTGGAGTAGTTGGTGCGGATCACGCGCTTGAGTTGCGACAGCACGCGCCCGGCCTCTTCCTGGCTGCCGGTGACGATGGACAGCGCGCCTACGCGCTCGCCGTACAGCGAGAACGACTTGGAGAAGGAGCTGGAAACGAAGAACTCCAGGCCGGACTCGGCGAACAGGCGCACGGCTTCGGCGTCCTGCTCGATGCCGTCGCCGAAACCCTGGTAGGCGATGTCGAGGAAGGGCACGTGCTCACGCTCGCGCAGCACTTCCAGCACGGCTTTCCAGTCGTCCAGCTGCAGGTCGACGCCGGTGGGGTTGTGGCAGCAGGCGTGCAGCACGACGATCGAGCGGGCCGGCAGGTTGCGCAGGTCTTCGAGCAGGCCGCCGCGATTGACGCCATTGCTGAAGGCATCGTAGTAGCGGTAGTTCTGCACCGGGAAACCGGCGGATTCGAACAGCGCGCGGTGGTTCTCCCAGCTCGGGTCGCTGATGGCCACGATCGAGTCGGGCAGCAGGCGCTTGAGGAAGTCGGCGCCGATCTTCAGCGCGCCGGTACCGCCCAGGGCCTGGGTGGTGATCACCCGGCCGGCTTCGAGCAGGGCCGCGCCCTTGCCGAACAGCAGTTCCTGCACGGCCTTGTCGTAGGCGGCGATGCCTTCGATGGGCAGATAGCCACGGGGCGCATGCGCCTCGATGCGTGCCCTCTCGGCCTCGGCTACCGCGCGGAGCAGCGGAATTCGCCCTTCCTCGTTGTAGTAGACACCCACGCCGAGGTTGACCTTGGTCGGGCGGGTGTCGGCGTTGAATGCTTCGTTGAGGCCCAGGATGGGATCGCGCGGAGCCATTTCGACGGCGGAGAAGAGACTCATGATGGATGCGGCAGCTCGAAGGTGAGGGTGGGAGGCCAGGCGTCCCCCGTGAACAAGCGCTAGGGGTCGCGTAAACGGGGCGTTAGTATAACGACCCCGGGGTCAGGGGGCGACAGCGGAAACGCCTGAATTAAAGGCTTTCGCCAGGTAATTCGAGCGCGTCTTCGCATCCCCCATGGTTTGCAGCTTTGACGTAGGCTGTCCGGGTACGTCACAGCCGTTTGTCGAGGTCAGTCATGTCAGCGTTTCAACTGGTTACCCGCTTCAAGCCTGCCGGCGATCAGCCGGAGGCGATCCGGCAGATGGTCGAGGGCCTCGAGGCGGGGCTGTCGCACCAGACCCTGCTCGGGGTGACCGGTTCGGGCAAGACCTTCTCGATCGCCAACGTGATCGCCCAGGTGCAGCGCCCGACCCTGGTGCTGGCGCCGAACAAGACCCTGGCGGCGCAGCTGTACGGCGAGTTCAAGGCGTTCTTCCCGCACAACGCGGTGGAGTATTTCGTCTCCTACTACGACTACTACCAGCCGGAAGCCTATGTGCCGTCGTCCGACACCTTCATCGAGAAGGATGCCTCGATCAACGACCATATCGAGCAGATGCGCCTGTCGGCGACCAAGGCGCTGATCGAGCGGCCCGACGTGATCGTGGTCTGCACCGTGTCGTCGATCTACGGCCTGGGCAGCCCCGAGGAGTACCTGAAGATGGTGCTGCACCTCGACCGCGGCGACAAAATGGATCAGCGTGACCTGCTGCGCCGTCTGGCCGAGCTGCAGTACACGCGCAACGACATGGATTTCGCCCGCGCCAGCTTCCGCGTGCGCGGCGACGTGATCGACGTCTTCCCCGCCGAATCCGAGCTGGAGGCGATCCGCGTCGAGTTGTTCGACGACGAGGTGGAAAGCATCAGCGCCTTCGATCCGCTGACCGGCGAAGTGATCAAGAAGCTGCCGCGCTTCACCTTCTACCCCAAGAGCCACTACGTCACCCCGCGCGAGACGCTGCTGGGCGCGGTGGAGAACATCAAGGTCGAGCTCAAGCAGCGCCTCGACTACCTGCGCGGCGCGGGCAAGCTGGTGGAGGCGCAGCGCCTGGAGCAGCGCACCCGTTTCGATCTGGAGATGATCCTCGAGCTGGGCTACTGCAACGGCATCGAGAACTACTCGCGCTACCTCTCCGGGCGCGGCCCCGGCGAGCCGCCGCCGACCCTGTACGACTACCTGCCGGACCAGGCGCTGCTGGTGATCGACGAGTCCCACGTCTCGGTGCCGCAGGTCGGCGCCATGTACAAGGGCGACCGCTCGCGCAAGGAAACCCTGGTTGAATACGGCTTCCGCCTGCCGTCGGCGCTGGACAACCGGCCGATGCGCTTCGAGGAATGGGAGGCGGCCAGCCCGCAGACTATCTTCGTCTCCGCCACGCCCGGGCCCTACGAGGCCGAGCATGCCGGGCGGGTGGTCGAGCAGGTGGTGCGCCCGACCGGTCTGGTCGATCCCGAGGTGGAGGTGCGTCCGGCACGCACCCAGGTCGACGACCTGCTGTCGGAAATCCGCCTGCGCGTGGCGGTCGAGGAGCGCGTGCTGGTCACCACCCTGACCAAGCGCATGGCCGAGGACCTGACCGACTATCTGGCCGACCACGACGTCAAGGTGCGCTACCTGCACTCGGACATCGATACCGTGGAGCGGGTGGAGATCATCCGCGACCTGCGTCTCGGCGCCTTCGACGTGTTGGTGGGCATCAACCTGCTGCGCGAGGGCCTGGACATGCCCGAGGTTGCGCTGGTGGCGATTCTCGATGCGGACAAGGAAGGCTTCCTGCGCAGCGAGCGTTCGCTGATCCAGACCATCGGCCGCGCCGCGCGCAACCTCAACGGCAAGGCGATTCTCTACGCCGACAACATCACTGGTTCGATGGCGCGCGCCATCGGCGAGACCGAGCGGCGCCGTGACAAGCAGATTGCCTTCAACGCGGCCCATGGCATCGTGCCCAAGGGGGTGAAGAAGGACGTCCAGGACATCCTCGAAGGCGCCACCGTGCCCGGCGCGCGCAGCAACAAGCGCAAGGGCATGGCCAAGGCGGCGGAGGAGAGCGCCCGTTACGAGAGCGAACTGCGTTCGCCGAGCGAGATCGCCAAGCGCATCCGCCAGCTCGAGGAGAAGATGTACCAACTGGCCCGCGATCTGGAGTTCGAGGCCGCGGCCCAGCTACGCGACGAGATTCACAAACTGCGCGAGCGCCTGCTGCAGGTGTAGCCCGCGCCTGGCCGCGTCGGTCGCCGCCGGGGCTCAAACAACGGACCCCGCCACCGTTACCGATGGCGGGGGCTGCTTATCTGCACGGCTACTGCAGGTTGGCCTTCAACGCCTGGGCGGCCTGATCCAGCGCGGTGCGCACGGCCGGTACCCCGGCCAGCACGTTGAGCAGGCCGTAATCGTGGATCATGCCGTTGTAGCGTACGGCGGTCACCGTTACGCCAGCGGCATCCAGGCGTCGGGCGTAGGCTTCGCCCTCGTCGCGCAGCACGTCCATCTCGGCGGTCTGCACCAGCGCCGGCGGCAGGCCTTCGAGCTGCTCCAGGCTGGCGCGCAGCGGCGAGGCGTGGATCTCGTTGCGCTGCTTCGGGTCGGTGGTGTAGTTGTCCCAGAACCATTCCATCATGCCGCGGGTGAGGAAGTGGCCTTCGGCGAACTGGTTGTAGGAGGCGTTGTTGAAGTTGGCGTCGGTCACCGGCCACAGCAGCAGCTGGAAGCGCAGCTTCGGAGTGCCAGCCTCCTTGGCCTTGAGCGCCACCACCGCGGCCATATTGCCGCCGACGCTGTTGCCGGCCACGGCCAGGCGCGAGCCATCGACGCCGATCCGGCTGCCATTGTCGGCCACCCATTGGGTCGCCGCGTAGGCCTGGTCGATCGCGGTCGGGTACTTGGCCTCCGGCGACGGGCTGTAGTCGACATAGATCGCCGCCGCTCCCGAGCCCACCACCAGGTCGCGGATCAGGCGTTCGTGGGTCGGGAAGTCGCCGAGCACCCAGCCACCGCCGTGGAAGAACATGAATCCCGGCAATACGCCCTTGGCGCTTTCGGGACGCACAACCTTCAGGGTAATGGACTGGCCGTTCGCCTGGATCACCCTGGTGTCCACCACGATGCCGGACAGATCCACCTTGGCGCTGGCCTGGGCACCCACCAGCACGGCGCGGGCGTCCTTCGGCGACAAGGTCTCCAGCGGCTGGCCGCCGCCGGCTGCCAGGGCGTCGAGGAAACCCTGGGTAGTGCGTTCCACGCCGGGACTGCCGGCGGCGAAGCTGCTGCTGACGGCCAGGGCGAGCAGCCCGGCGGTGAGGGTACGCGAGATGTTCATGGTCAAACTCCTGTCGATAGGGGCTGCAAGGATCAGTGCTGGTTGCTGCAAGCGCTGGACAGCTGCTCGTAGGCGAGCACTTGCACCTCACCGGCGCTGTTGCGGTAAGTCATCTTCGCGGTGACCACCTCGCACTGCGGGCTGGCCGGTACGTCGATGGCAATTACCTTGGCGATGTCCAGCTGGGTGCCGTAGCGGTAGGGTGTAGCGGTGGCGTTCTGGGCAAAGGCCCCGAGGGAGGCACTGAGCGAAACCGCGGCCAGGGTGGCGGCGAACAGGTTGCGAGTCTTCATGCGGTGGTCTCCTCCTGGGCTCGCCCACGGCCAAGCCGTGAGCGCTCGCCCTGTGTGTCAGACGATGGTCAAAGTGACGTCGATGTTGCCGCGGGTGGCGTTGGAGTACGGGCAGACGATGTGCGCGCGGTCCACCAGGGTTTGCGCCGCTTCGCGGTCCAGACCCGGCAGGCTGATGCGCAGCTCCACCTCGATGTCGAAGCCGGTGGGGATCGGGCCGATGCCCACGGTGCCTTCGATGAAGGTGTCGGCCGGGATGCTCAGCTTGTCGCGGGCGGCGACGAACTTCAGGGCGCCGAGGAAGCAGGCCGAATAGCCGGCGGCGAACAGCTGTTCCGGGTTGGTGCCGTTGCCGCCGGCGCCGCCGAGTTCCTTCGGGGTGGTCAGGGCGATGTCCAGGATGCCGTCAGAGGAGACGGCGCGGCCCTCACGGCCGCCAAAGGCTTCAGCGGTAGCACGGTAGAGAACGTTTTCGATGGTCATGGCGGTATTCCTCTTGGGTGTTGGGGTGATGCGTAGGGATTGTTCGATCAGCCTTCGTGGTTGATCAGCCATTCGGGATACAGGCCCTTGCCGTTCTGGCTGGGTTGGCCGTTGTCGGCCAGAACCGGGGCGGAAAGGATCAGCGTGGCGGTCAGTGCGATCAGGGTTTTCATCGGTTTCTCCAGGGCTTCGGTGGGTAGCGGGTGGAGACGACTGTGAGGTCTCCGTGGAATGTTTCGCGCTAATGTTTTGTGCGCAAGTCATTTCCATGGAGCGAACTGTAGTGCGCATGTATTTAGTGCGCAAGATAAATTTCTGAGTTTTTCGCTATAGCCCTAGAGGATCAGAGCATAAGCAGGTGTGGCGGGGATAGAGGCGCTGGAGGTGTGCGGGTGGCGTAGCGTGCAGGTCTCGAATGGGGCTTGAGGTAGTGGCCGCCCAAACCGCCTCCAGGCGTGATGGGCGGCATGAGCGCCTGGCTTACAGCGCTTGCTGCAGGTGGCTGCGCAACTGCACCAGTTCCTCTTTGAGCGAGGCGAGCTGCTCCAGGGTCAGGCCGGAGGCCTTGAGGATGCAGGCCGGCAGCGCCTTGGCCTGCCCATGCAGGGCGCGCCCCTTGTCGGTCAGGTGCAGCTGCACCACGCGCTCGTCCTGGCTGCTGCGTACCCGCTGCAGCAGGCCCTCGCTTTCCAGGCGCTTGAGCAGGGGGGTGAGCGAGCCGGGGTCGGTGAGCATGCGTGCGCTGATCTCGCTGACGGTGATGCCGTCGTTCTCCCACAGCACCAGCATGGCCAGGTACTGCGGGTAGGTCAGCCCCAGCGCCTGCAGCAACGGCTTGTAGGTCTTGGTCATCAGCAGCGAGGTGGAATAGAGGGCGAAGCACAGCTGGTTGTCCAGCAGCAGCTCGGCGCAGGGCTGCACTTGGGTGGTCATGGCGGTGGCCTGTGAGGGTAGACGGTGTGCTTAAAGCTAGCGCGCAAATGATCGTCGCGCCAGGGGAAGGCGCGGGCGGGCCCGCGCCTCGGTGCGCTCAGCCACAGGATACGCGAGTGATGACGCGCTTCTCGTCGACATTCAGGTTCAGGCGCTGGCCATTGTATTCCAGAGTCACCACGCTGCCCGGGGTGAGCACCCGGGCGGTGTTGGCGCCGGCCTGCTGGCGGGCCTGTTCGAGCAGCTCGGCGGTAACCACCTGACCCTGCAGGTGCTCCACAGCGGTCGAGGTGCAGCCCAGGCTGGGGTCGGCGGGCTTGGTTGCGGGTTTATCGGCCGTGCCGCAGCCAGCGGCGAGCAGGGTGGTGGTGACAATCAGGCTGAAGCGGGTTTGCAGAGTCAACGTGATGGGCTCCTTTTCCATGGGATTACTGCGCGTCTTCGAGGCGCGCCAGACGTTCTTCGAGGGCGGCGATGCGTGCCTCCAGTACGGCCAGGCGTTCGTCGTTAGGTGCCGAGGCCTCGCTGCGCGAACTGGGGCGGTTGGCCAGCAGGCTCTCCAGGTCGTCCGGCTCACCCAGCAGGTGCATGTAGCGATCTTCGCGCTGGCCGCTCTGGCGCGGCAACAGTATGACCAGGCCGCGGGCGATCAGGCGCTCCAGCTGGTGCTGGACTTCGGCGACGTCGTCGAAGTCATGCATGCGGTTGCTGCGCGTGAGCAGTTCGCTCAGGGTCTGCGGGCCGCGCAGCAGCAACAGGCCGAGTAGCACGGTCTGCGGCTTGACCAGCTCCAGCTGCTTGTCGCAGCGCTGCTCCCAGCGGTCGGCGCGGCTGCCCATGACCAGGCGCACCAGCTGGCGGCCTTCCAGGCTGCGCAGGTAGCGGCCAACTTCGCCGGTCTCCAGGTTCATCAGCGGCTCGCGGCTGGTTTTCTGGTTGCAGGCCAGTTGCAGGGCGTTGAGGGTGAGCGGGTAGCTTTCCGGGGTAGTCAGCTGCTTTTCGATCAGGCAGCCGAGCAGGCGCACCTCGATGGCGTGCAACGGGGTGTCGCCGACCAGGGGGGAGGGGGTATGGGACATGAGTGGATCCTGCCGCGGGGAAATAGCCTCTAGCCTAGCGGTATCCGCCCTCAGCCGACAGGCTCCAGTGTGCCTTGCAGCAGCTTCAGGCTGGCGTCCAGCACCTGCTGGCGGGCTTCGCCACCGGCCAGCATGCGCGCCAGCAGCACGGCGCCGAGGCATTGGGCGAGGATGGCCCAGGCCAGTTGCGGGTCGCCCAAGATCTCGGCCCAGGCCTGCTGCAGCTGCACGACCGAGTCCTCGACGCGCTGGCGTACGGCCAGGTCGGCGCGGGCGATTTCCGCACCCAGCGCCGGTAGGGCGCAGCCCTGTTGCGGCTGTTCGACGTGGGCCAGGCTGAGGTAGGCGGCCAGGCAGCGCTTGAGCTTGTCGCGCCCGCCATCGCCGGCGCCGGCGCCGAGGCGGGTCAGGCTGTTGCTCAGCTCGCGTTCGAGCAGCGCGGCGAACAGTGCGTCCTTGGAGTCGAAATGGCTGTAGAAGGCCGCGCCGCTGAGGCCGATGGCCTTCATCAGGGCGTCCACGCCGGTGGTGGCGAAGCCGCCCTGCTTGGCGATGGCGCCGCTGCTGGCGAGCAGTTTCTCGCGGGTTTCGGCCTTGTGTTCGGCGGAGTAGCGCATGGTTCTCTCCGGAGGAATGTCGCTTGACCTGGCGCGAAGCCTAGCATAACGTCCGTTCACCTAACGATCGTTTTGTTAGCGAGGTAAGCCATGAGTGACGCAAACAACAAGAAAGTCGCACTGGTCATCGGCGCCGGCGATGCTACCGGCGGCGCCATCGCCCGGCGTTTCGCCCGCGAAGGCTATGTCGCCTGCGTCACCCGGCGCAGCCTGGACAAGCTGCAGCCGCTGCTGGACGAAATCCATGCCGAGGGCGGCGAGGCCCATGGCTTTGCCTCCGATGCGCGCCAGGAAGAGCAGGTGGCCGAACTGGTCGAGCAGATCGAGCGTGACATCGGCCCCATCGAGGCGATGGTCTTCAACATCGGCGCCAACGTGCCCTGCAGCATCCTCGAGGAGACCGCGCGCAAGTACTTCAAGATCTGGGAAATGGCCTGCTTCGCCGGTTTCCTCACCAGCCAGGCGGTGGCCAAGCGCATGGTCACCCGCGGTCGCGGCACCATCCTGTTCACCGGCGCCACCGCCGGCCTGCGCGGCGCCGCCGGGTTCGCCGCCTTCGCCGGCGCCAAGCACGGCATCCGCGCCCTGGCGCAGAGCATGGCGCGCGAGCTGGGGCCGCTGAACGTGCATGTCGCCCATGTGGTGGTGGACGGCGCGATCGACACCGCCTTTATCCGCGACAGCTTCCCCGAGCTGTATGCCAAGAAGGACCAGGACGGCATCCTCGATCCCGAGCATATCGCCGACAGCTACTGGTACCTGCACAGCCAGCCGCGTGACGCCTGGACCTTCGAGCTGGACCTGCGGCCCTGGATCGAGCGCTGGTAATTGCCCCATAACCACAAGCGAGTGACCGCCATGAGCAAGAGCGTGGAATTCTTCTTCGACCTGGGTAGCCCGGCCTCCTACCTGGCCCATACCCAACTGCCCGCCATCTGCCACGACAGCGGCGCTGCGCTGATCTACCGGCCGATGCTGCTGGGCGGCGTGTTCCAGGCCACCGGCAACGCCTCGCCGGCGCTGATCCCGGCCAAGGGCCGCTACATGCTGCGCGACCTGGCGCGCTTCGCCGAGCGCTATGGCGTGGCGATGCGTTTCAACCCGCATTTCCCGCTCAATACGCTGAGCCTGATGCGCCTGTTGGTGGCGGTGCAAATGCACCAGCCCGAGCGCTTCAACGCTGCCTTACAGGCACTGTTCCAGGCCATCTGGGTGGATGGCCTGAATCTCGGCAACCCGGCGCTGGTGGTCGAGGTGCTGACGGCGGCCGGCTTCGACGCCGAGGCGCTGCAGGCGCAGATCGCCGAACAAGAGGTGAAGGACGCGCTCAAGGCGACCACCGAGGAGGCGGTCAAGCGCGGCGTGTTCGGCGCGCCGACCTGCTTCGTCGGCGGCGAGATGTTCTTCGGCCAGGATCGCCTGGACTTCGTGCGCGAGGCGCTCGCGCGCTGAGGCTCTGGCACAATGGCCGGCGCTACCGCCGATCATTGTGCGAGACCCCGATGAACCCCGAAGTGCTGAAACTCCTGGTGACCCGCCGCATGCCCTACGGCAAGTACAAGGACCGGCTGATCGCCGATCTGCCCGGCCACTACCTCAACTGGTTCGCCCGTGCCGGCTTTCCCAAGGGCGAACTGGGCCAGCTGCTGGCACTGATGCAGGAGATCGACCATAACGGCCTCAAGCCGCTGCTCGATCCGCTGCGGCGGGATGCATAGCCCGGATGCCACCGGGGAAAGCCTTGCGGTCTCCCGCGGATTTCATCCGGGCCACGGGCTGCGGTGCACCCAGGGTCAATGCCAGCTGCGGCCGTGGTCCAGCTTCTGGTCCACCAGCCATTTGCCGTGGGCGATGGAGGCGCGCTGCGCCTTATTCAGGTCGTCCATGAAGGCATAGTCCACCGGCAGGGTCTGGCGCTTGCTGGTGTGGCCGTCGGGGTCGGTGATCTGGCAGCCGCCGGCCCAGGGCGTGGGCAGGCCTGGGTGTTCCATCACCGTGGCGCGAATGATGTGGTCGCGGTGGGTGCAGGTCATGGTGCTCATGGGCTTATCCTCATGGCGAGGCGCCGCCTCGGGCATCGACGCCTGCCCAAGGGTCCCGGCGGGGAGCCGGAATCGACGCCGCGTGGACGAGTGTTGCGTCGGTTTTCCCACCATAGCCCAGATGGCGCAGAGCCGGGCGTTACCCGACAAAACGCACGGGGCCGGCATGGGCCGGCCCCGCGGTGGCGCTTTTTACTCGGTCGCCTCGCGCACCTTGGCTGCCCCCTTGGGCTTGGGGGCGAAGCGCGCGGCCAGGCGCATCGAGACGGTCACCAGGCGCTGGTACAGCGCCGGCATGCTGCGCTGCATCCAGTCCAGCGCATGGGCGTCGGCGCCGATCAGGATGCGTCGCTTGTTGGCCAGCACGCCACCCACTATGACCTTGGCCGCCTGCTCCGGCGTGGTGCGCAGCAACTGGTCGTTGAACTGCTGGCGCGCCTGCTCGGCGGCTTGCCCCGTGACCTTGGCCAGGCTGTCGTTCATCCGCGCGGTCTTGGCGATGTTGGTCTTGATCCCGCCCGGATGTACGCAGCTGGCGGAAACCCCGCAGCGGGCCATGTCCAGCTCCTGGCGCAGCGACTCGGTGAAGCCGCGTACGGCGAACTTGCTGGCGTTGTAGGCGCTCATGCCCGGCTGGGCGAACAGGCCGAACACGCTGGAAACGTTGACCACATGGCCCTGTCCGGCGGCCTTGAGGTATGGCAGGAAGGCCTTGGTGCCGTTGACCACGCCCCAGAAGTTGATGTTCATGATCCACTCGTAGTCGGCGTGCTCGTTGCCTTCCACCGTGCCGCCCTGGGCCACGCCGGCGTTGTTGAAGATGGCGTTGACCCGGCCGAACTCGGCTACCACCTGCTCGGCCCAGGCCTGCATGGCGGCGCGGTCGGTGACGTCGACACATTGCCCGCTGACGGTGACGCCGAGCCGGCGCGCCTGTTCGACGGTTTCCTTCAGCCCCTCGGCATTCACGTCCGATAGCGCCAGGTGACAGCCCTGGCGAGCCAGATGATAGGCCAGGGCGCGGCCGATGCCGGAGCCGGCGCCGGTGATGGCGGCAACCTTGTTTTCGAAGGATTTCATGCGCTGGCCTCCTGCATGGCGGCAGTCGAGGCGTTGCTCTGCGCCGGGTGTACGGCGTCCCTTCGGCTGAAGTGGTAGGCAGGCGGGTCGAAATGGCGGGTCAGCATGCGAAAGCGCCAGGTGAAACCGGGCCACACCGTGCAGTTGCGCCCGCTGACCGGGTGCAGGTACCAGCTCATGCAGCCGCCGGCATTCCATACCGTTTTGCCGAGAGTGCCCTGGATCTTCCGGTTGAAGGCGTCCTGCGCCTCGCGCTTGGGTTCCAGGCTCTGCAGGCGGCCTTCCTCGAGCTGCCTGAGAGCGCCGAGCACGTAGGTGATCTGCGATTCGATCATGTAGACCATGGAGTTGTGGCCCAGCCCGGTGTTCGGCCCCATGAGGAAGAACAGGTTGGGGAAGCCGGCGGTCATGGTGCCCTTGTAGGCTTCCGGGCCTTCGGGCCAGGTGTCGAGCAGGTCGACGCCGGCGCGGCCGAACACCGTGCCGCGCGGCAGCGGGTCGCTGGGGGTGAAGCCGGTGCCGAAGATGATGGCGTCGACCTCGCGCTCCTGGCCATCGGTGGTGCGCACGCCGTGCGGCAGGATCTCGGCGATGCCGTCGGTGATCACCTCGACGTTGGCCTGGGTCAGTGCCGGGTAGTAATCGTTGGAGATCAGCACGCGCTTGCAGCCCATGGTGTAGTCCGGGGTGACCTTGGCGCGCAGCAGCGGGTCCTTGATCTGCCTGTTGATGTACAGCTTGGCGATGCCCTGGGCCAGGCGCAGCAGGCGCGGGGCGAAGGCGAAGGCGATCACCCGGCTTTCCAGGATGCCGTAGAGCGCGCCGCGCCAGAGCTTCTGCGCCAGCGGGAAACGCTTGAAACGGGCGCGCTCGCCGTCACCGATGGCGCGATCCGGCTTGGGCATGATCCACGGCGCGGTGCGCTGGTAGAGATCGAGCCTGGCCACCTGCTTCTGGATCTGCGGGACGAACTGGATCGCCGAGGCGCCGGTGCCGACCACCGCCACGCGCTTGCCGCTCAGATCGAAGTCGTGGTTCCACTGCTGCGAGTGGAACACCTCGCCGGTGAAGCGCTCCAGGCCCTTGAGCCTGGGAATCGACGGCGTCGACAGCGCGCCCATGCCCGATACCACGAACTGCGCGCTGTAGCGGTTGCCGGCACGGTCCTGCAGGTGCCACAACTCCGCCTGCTCGTCCCAGCGAATCTGCACCACCTCGGTACCCAGCAGGGTCTGCTCCTGCAGGCGGTACTTCTGCCAGCAGTTCTCCAGATAGGCCTTGATTTCCGGTTGCCTGGCGAACATCCGCGTCCAGTTCGGGTTGGGCTCGAAGGAGAAGGAGTACAGGTGCGATTGCACGTCGCAGCCGCAGCCCGGGTAGTTGTTGACCCGCCAGGTGCCGCCGACACCGGCCTCCTTCTCGAACAGGAGGAAATCCTGCTCGCCCTGCTGCTTGAGGCGTATCGCCATGCCGAGGCCGGAGAAGCCGCTGCCGAGGATGGCGATCTTGCAATGGCGGGCAGCGGTAGGGGGTGACACGGACGCATTCATGGCCGAACTCCTGCTTGTCGTTCTTGTTGGTGTCTACAGCTGTATACGAAGGTAGACAGATGTATACTTCGCGGCAAGCCATCGAACCAACAAGCCAACTTTAGGTAGGGTGAGGATGCACAGCGAAGAAACGCAGCGACGCGACAAGGCCGGCGAGGCGCCCGGCAAGCGCCTGCTGATGGAGGCGGCGTTACGTCTCACCTCGACCAGCCGCAGCCTCGGCAGCCTGGGACTGCGCGAGCTGGCGCGCGAGGCGGGGCTCAACCCCAATACCTTCTACCGGCATTTTCGCGACGTCGACGATCTCGGCCTGAGCCTGATCGGCGAGGTCGCCACGCTGCTGCGCCAGCCGCTGCGCGACCTGCGCCGCGAGGCCGCGCAGCGCGCAGTCAAGGATGAGGGATCGATGCTGCCCAAGCTGCTGGGCATCGACCTGGACCGTGGTCGGCGCGTCTGCCACGAGACGGTGCAGCTGTTCTTCGACTTCGTCGTCGCGCATCCCGAGGCCTTCATCATCGGCGTGCGCGAGTTGCACGGCGCCTCGCCGGTGCTGCGCGAGGCGTTGCGGCGGGTGATGGACGATTTCGCCGACGACATGGCCGAGGACATCGTTGAGTTCAAGCTGCTGCCGGGCATCGTCGGTGCCGCGGCGGTGCGCCAAGTGTCCGGGTTGATCAGTCGCAGCCTGTTCGAACAGTCGCTGGACTATATCGGCCAGCCGCAGCGGCGCGCGGCGATCCGCGCGCTGGCCGAGGAGCAGATCGTCATGCTGTTCACCGGTGCCAGCGTGCTGCAGAGCCTGGGGCAGTTGCGCCTGGGGGAGTAGCTGCGGCGGCGCGCGCGGCGCCCCCAGCGGGATAGCTGGCAGGGCACGGCGCCGTGATCGCCCGGCGGATGCGCCTCGCCGAGCCGATCGCGCGCCCCCCGGCGTGCTGTCTATACTCAGCGACGTCGCCCGCCCGATCGAGAGGAGAGTCTGCTTGAAAGTACTGATCGTCGACGATTCCGCCATGTCCCGGAAGCTGGTGATGAAGGCGCTGCCGCCCGGGTTCGACGCGGAGATCAGCCAGGCCGCCAATGGCGCGGAGGCGCTGGCCGCCTACCATGCGGGCAACGCCGAGGTGATCTTCCTCGACCTGACCATGCCGGTGATGGATGGCTTTCGTACCCTGGAGCTGCTCAAGCGCGAGGACGCCAACGCGGTGGTCATAGTGATCAGCGCCGATATCCAGCCACAGGCGCAGCAGCGGGTGCGCGAGCTGGGTGCCGCGGCGTTCGTCAAGAAACCGATCAGCCCGGAGGCCATGCAGGCGGCCCTGTACGAAGTGGGACTGATCTGATGAACCGCCTGGCGAACCTCAGCGAGGACCGGCGCGACGCCCTGCAGGAGCTGATGAACGTGGCCATGGGGCAGGGCGCCGACCGTCTGGCGCGACTGACCGAAACCTTCGTCACCTTGTCCGTGCCGCGCATCCACCCGATGGAGGATGCCCACAACCTGCTCGATCACCTGGGCATCGCCGACCAGCCATCGATCGTCACGCGCCAGTCGTTCCTCGGTAGACTGCGCGGCGAGGTGGTGGTCTGCTTCGGCGAGAACGGCGCCGACCAGCTGGCCGGGCTGATGGGCTACGAGGGCGAGGCCAGCAGCCAGGACGAGCTGATGCTGGACGTCACCAACATCCTCACCGGCGCCTGCATCAACGGCCTGGCCCAGCAGATCGATCTCAAGGTGAGCTACGGGGCGCCGTCGATCCTGTCGCGCGGCCGTTCGCTGAAGGAGGTGCTGGACAGCCAGGTGCTGCAGGGCCACCAGGCACTGGTGCTGGAGATCCATTTCGAGGTGGCCACCCACAGCTTCATCTGCGACCTGCTGGTATGCATCGCCGAGGACACGGTGGCCACGGTGATCGAGGCGATCGACCAATTGCTGAACGACATCTGAGGCGGCCCATGGACCTTCCTGCACAGCAATCCCCGTTGCAGGCGGAGCTGGAGTCCGTCCTGCAGCAGATCAATCTCGGTGTGGTGCTGCTCGACCAGGACTGCCGGGTGGCGTACTGGAACGATTTCATGAGCATCAACAGCGGGCGCAGCGCGGCCGAGGCGGTCGGCCGTTCGCTGTTCGAGCTGTTTCCCGAGCTGCCGCGCCTGTGGGTGAAGAAGAAGATCGACAGCGTCTTCACCCTGCAGAACCTGGCATTCACCTCCTGGCAGCAGCGTCCGCATCTGTTCAACTTCTCCGACAGCCGGCCCATCACCGGGCAGGTGGCGGCGATGTACCAGAACTGCACCTTCTTCCCGGTGGTGGAAACCCCGGGAACCATCAGGTACGTCTGCCTGACCGTGGCCGACGCCACCGAAGCGGCTGCGCAGCACCTGGAGCTGGCGCGCTTGAACGAGTTGCTGCGGGCCGAGAAGGAAGAGCAGACCCGACTGATCCGCAAGCTGGAGGAAGCCCAGGCGCAACTGCTGCAGTCGGAGAAGATGGCGGCCATCGGCCAGCTCGCTGCCGGGGTGGCCCACGAGATCAACAACCCGGTCGGCTACGTGAATTCCAACTTCGCCAGCCTGGAGTCCTACGTCGGAGACCTGTTCAGCCTGATCGAGGCCTACAACCGTGACCTGCCGACGCTGCAGGACGCCGCCTTCCGCGCGCGGATCGAGCAGGCCAACCGTGAGCTGGACTACGAATTCCTGCGCGGCGATATGTTCGACCTGATCCGCGAATCCCGCGAGGGGCTGGAGCGCGTCAAGCGGATCGTCCAGGACCTGCGCGACTTTTCCCACGTGGATTCGGCCGACTGGCAGCTCGTCGACCTGCACAAGGGCCTGGACAGCACGCTGAACGTGGTGTGGAACGAGGTGAAGTTCAAGGCCGAGGTGGTCAGGCAGTACGGCGAGCTGCCGGACGTGGAGTGCATCGGCTCGCAGCTCAACCAGGTGTTCATGAACCTGATCGTCAATGCCGCGCATGCCATCGAGAACCGCGGCACCATCTGGCTGGAGACCGGTACGCGCGACGACTGGGTGTTCGTCCGGGTGCGCGACGACGGTTGCGGCATCGCCCCGGAGAACTTCAAGCGGTTGTTCGAGCCGTTCTTCACCACCAAGCCGGTAGGCTCGGGTACCGGCCTGGGCCTGTCGGTGTCCTACAGCATCGTCGGCAAGCACCACGGGCGCATCGAGGTGCAGAGCGAGCCGGGCAAGGGCACCGCCTTCACCGTCTGGCTGCCGATCCGCCAGCCGAACGAGGGGCAGCAGACGCGGTAGGCGACCCGCCCCCGCGCTGCCTTCGACGCCTTACCCGGAGTCGTTGTCGTCGCTCGTACTCGCGTCCTTGTGCTTGGCCTGGCTGTGCTGCTGGAAGGCCTGGCTGATGTTGTGGCGTAGCTGCTCGTCGTCCCAGGGCTTGGTGAGGAACTTGTAGATCGCGCCCTGGTTGATGGCATCGGTCACCGACTTCAGGTCGGTGTAGCCGGAGAGCACGATGCGGATGGTGTCCGGGTAGAGGTCCTTGACTCGGCTGAGGAACTCGGTGCCGTTCATCTCCGGCATGCGCTGGTCGGAGATGACCACCTGGACGTCGTGCTTGGCCAGCAGCTCGAAGGCATCCTGGGCCTGGTTGGCGGTGAAGATCCGGTAACCGTCGCGGCGCAGCACGCGGGTCAGCGCGCGCAGGATGTTCTCCTCGTCGTCGAGCAGCAGCAGGGTCTGTACGGCGTCGTCGGTCTTCGGCAGTGCCGGGGCCGGCGCCTCGCGTTCGCCGATGAAGCGCTGCAGCTGTTCGAACGGCATCGGCTTGGCGAAGAAGTAGCCCTGGAACTCGTCGCAGTGGCTCTTCTTCAGGAAGGCGTACTGCGGCTCGGTTTCCACCCCCTCGGCGGTGACCTTGAGGTCGAGGTGGTGGGCCATGGAAATGATGCCCTGGGTGATCGCCGCATCGTGGCGGTCGCTGATCACCTCCTGGACGAAGGAGCGGTCGATCTTCACCTTGTCGATGGGCAGGCGCTTGAGGTAGTTGAGGCTGGAGAAACCGGTACCGAAGTCGTCGATCGAAATCCGCACGCCCAGGCCTTTCAGGG
This sequence comes from Pseudomonas sp. SP16.1, assembly GCF_052682975.1. Classification (NCBI taxonomy): domain Bacteria; kingdom Pseudomonadati; phylum Pseudomonadota; class Gammaproteobacteria; order Pseudomonadales; family Pseudomonadaceae; genus Pseudomonas; species Pseudomonas sp. SP16.1. The sequence continues at coordinate 2,403,543 of NZ_JBQYFZ010000001.1, read as the reverse complement.
CCTGGAGGGTGTGGATGGCGCGCTCGGCGTTGTCCAGCAGCACGGTTTCGGTGATCTCCAGCTCCAGCTGGGTGGCGGGCAACTGGCTCTCCTGCAGGGCGGCCCGCACGCTGTCGACGAAGTTGGTGCGCTGGAACTGCAACGGCGAGACGTTCACCGCGACCACCAGGTTGAGGCCCTGCTGGTTGAGCCGGTGGATCTGCCGGCAGGCGGTGGACAGCACCCACAGGCTCAGCGGGATGATTTGCCCGGTGTCTTCGGCCACCGGTACGAACTGGGCCGGCGGGATCAGCCCTTGCTCGGCGTGATGCCAGCGCAGCAGCGCCTCGACGCCGATGATGCGGCCGCTGCGGCCGTCGATCTGCGGCTGGTAGTGCAGTTCGAAATCTTCGCCCTCGATGGCCTTCTGCAGTTCGTTGCGCAGGGCGACACGCTCGCTGACCTTCTGGTTGAGATCGGTGGTGTACCACTGGTAGTTGTTGCGCCCGTGCTGCTTGGCCTTGTACATGGCCAGGTCGGCCTGCTGGATCAGCTGCATCGGCTGTTCGATCTTGCCGTCGCTGAGGGTGATGCCGATGCTGGCGGTGATGTGCAGGTCGATGCCCTGGGCCTGGTACGGTCGGGCCAGGCTGTCGATCAGTCGCTCGGCCACCAGCAGCACGTCTTCCTCGCGGGCCAGGTCGGGCAGCAGCACGATGAACTCGTCGCCGCTCAGGCGCGCCACGGTGTCGCCCGGGCGGACCTGCTGGCTCATGCGCCGCGCCACCTCGATGAGAATCTGGTCGCCGGCGCTGTGGCCCATGGTGTCGTTGATCGGCTTGAAGCCGTCCAGGTCGATGAACATCACCGCCAGGCTGCGGTTGTAGCGCTGGGAAATCTGGCAGCCCTGGGTCAGGCGGTCCTCCAGCAACGCGCGGTTCGGCAGGCCGGTGAGCACGTCGTGGCTGGCGTTGAAGCTGAGCTCGTCCTGGTAGCGCATTTCCTCGCTGATGTCGTTCTGTACGCCGACGAAGTGGGTCAGCGTGCCGCGTTCGTCGAGTACCGGCGAGATGTACAGGTCGTTCCAGAACGGTGTGCCGTCCTTGCGGTAGTTGCGCAGCACCACATGGGCTTCGCTCGATTGCATCAGGCTGTGGCGGATGACGTCCAGTGCGCCCTGGTCGCGCTCGCCGCCCTGCAGTATGCGGCAGTTGTGGCCGACGACCTCCTGGGCGGCGTAGCCGGTGATGCGTTCGAAGGCCGGGTTGACGTAGATGATCGGGTAGTCGAACTCCTGCGCGTCGACAATCACCACGCCGTTGTAACTGGCCTCCAGGCTGCGCTTGAGCAGGCGCAGCTGCCGCTCCGATTCCTTGCGCTCGCCGACGTCGCGCAGCGACAGCAGGCGGACCTGCTGGCCTTCCCAGTCGGTCTCGGAGAGCTGGATTTCCACCTCCAGCTCGTCGCCGGACGGCGTCTGCAGGGTCCACTCGAAGAGGTCTTCGCTGATATGCGGCAGGTCGAAACGCAGCTGCAGCAGTTGCCTCTGGCTGGCCGCGAACAGCCGCTCGGCGGCCGGGTTGGCGTAGCGCAGGGCGCCCTCGCCATCGATCACCAACAGGGCGTCGCGGTTGTCGGTGAGCAGCTGGCGGAAGGCCTTCTCCTTGCGCTTGATCTCCGCATCGATCTCGAGCTTCTCGGTGACGTCGATGGCCAGGCTCAGGCGCGCCGGCTGGCCGTTGAAGTCGATATCGTGGGCCATGACCTCCACCTGGATTTCCCGGCCGTGCCGGTCCAGGTGGGTCCAGAGACCGGCGTTGGGGTATTGCACCTCGTCGCGGTGGCGCTCGTGGTAGGCGAGGAAGCGCTCCTGCTCCTCGATCGAGCGGATGTCGAGTATGCGCATGCCGAGGAACTCGTCGCGGCTGTAACCATAGAGGTCGAGCGCGGCCTGGTTGACCGCGAGAAAGCCCAGGGTCTCGCGGTGGAACACGTACATCGGCTCCGGGGTGGCCTCGAACAACTGGCGATAGCGCGCCTCGCTGTCCGCCAGTTCGGCGGTGATCCGCCCGCGGCCGACCGCGTAGCGGATGCTGCGGGCGAGGGTGCGGCTGTCGATCTGGCCCTTGATCAGGTAGTCGGCGGCGCCCAGCTTCACCGCGTTGGCGTCCAGTTCCTCGTCGCCCTGGCCGGTGAGCAGGATGATCGGCGTGCGGATGCCGGCCTTCACGGCATGTTCGATCAGGGCCAGGCCGGATTCGGCGCCCAGGTAGTAGTCGATCAGGATCAGGTCGTGTTCCTGGCGCAGGATACTGGCCAGCGCCTGGTCGTAGTTGTCCAGCCAGTCCAGCTCGCAGTGCAGCTGGCGGGCCTGGCGCAGCAGGTCGCGGGTGATCAGGTAGTCGTCCTCGTCGTCCTCGACCAGCAGCAGACGCAGGGGGGATTCGGGCTGGCTCATGGCTTCATGTGCTCTTCTGGCAGTTCGACTATCTGCAACCAGTAATGCCCGAGCGTCTGCACGATCTCGAGCAGGCCGCGAAAGCTCACCGGTTTGGTGATGAAGGAGTTCACCCCGCCGTCGTAGCTGCGGATGATGTCCTCCTCGGCGGAGGAGGTGGTCAGGACCACCACCGGGATGCTGCGCAGGCTTGCGTCCGCCTTGATCTCGGCCAGCGCTTCGCGGCCGTCCTTGAGCGGCATGTTCAGGTCCAGCAGGATCAGGCCCGGCCGGGGGTGGCGCTGGCGGTCCTGGTAGGGCGGGCGATGGCGCAGGTAGTCCATCAGTTCCTCGCCGTTGTGCACGAAGTGAACCTCGTTGGCTATGCGGCTCTCTCGGAAGGCTTCGCGGGTCAGCAGGCAATCGTCGGGATCGTCGTCGGCAACGAGGATATGGATCGAACTCTTGTCCATGGGACGGCTGTCTCTTAGGTTCTGAAGCTGATTCTGAAGGTGGTGCCCTGGCCGGGTCGGCTGCTGGCGCTGATGCTGGCGCCGTGGCGCTCGACGATCTTCTTGACGATGGCCAGGCCGATGCCGGTGCCGGGATAGGCCTGGCGGCCGTGCAGGCGCTGGAACGGGTTGAAGATGCGGTCCAGGTATTTCTCCTCGAAGCCGATGCCGTTGTCCTCGATGCAGAGTGTCCATTGCCCGGGCGCTTGTCTTTCAACATAGATACGCACGCGCGGTGCTTGGTTCTGCTGGTGGAACTTGACCGCATTGCTCAGTAGGTTCTGCAGCAGCTGGCGCAGCTGGGTCGGGTCGCCCTGCAACGCAGGCAGCGGCGAGCGCAGGATCTCGGCGCCGCTGCTTTCCAGGCTGGTCTCCATGTCCTGCAGCACGCCGTCGAGTATCTGCTCCAGTTCCACGGTAACGAACGGTTGGCCGCGGGTGGTGACCCGCGAGTAGGCCAGCAGGTCGCGGATCAGCGACTGCATGCGTTCGGCCGCCAGCCTCATGCGCTGCAGGTAGTCGCGGCCTTCCTCGCTGAGGGACTGCGCCTGGCTCTCCAGTCGCTCGGAAAAGGCCTGGATCTTGCGCAGCGGTTCCTGTAGGTCGTGGGAGGCGACGAAGGCGAACTCTTGCAGCTCGCGGTTGCTGCGTTCCAGCTCGCGCAGGGTGTCCTGCAGGGCCTGTTCGTCCGCCTTGCGCTGGGTGACGTCGTGGGCCGCACAGTAGATCACCTGGTCCTCGCCCAGTGCCGCACTGAGCTGCAGCCAGCGCAGCCGGCCCTGGCTGTCGCTGACGCGGGCCTCCAGATCCTGCACCAGCTGGCCTTCCTGCAGGCGGCGCACGGCGGCCTCGATCAGAGGCCGGTCTTCGCCGTGGATCAGCTCGAGATAGGGCTGGTCGATCAGGCGCTCGGCCGGGTAGCCGAGCACCGTGACGAAGGCAGGATTGACCTGGATGAAATGGCCCTGGAGGCTGATCAGGCAGAACATGTCCAGCGACAGGGTGAAGAACTGGTCGCGCTCGCGCATGGCCTGGCTGGCGCGGCGCTGGGCGCTGACGTCGCGAAACGCTACCACCCAGCCGTTCGGTCCGCGGCTGCCCTGCAGCGGCGCGCTGTCGTAGGCCAGGTACAGTTCCTCGCCCAGCTCGTTACGCAGGCGGAATTCACCGTGCAGCTCGTGTTCGCCACACCGGCTCCACTCGGCGACGGGCAGCGGCAGCTGGCGGTCCAGCGGTTCGCCCGGCAGCGCCTCGACGGGCCGGCCGATCAGCCTGGCCGCCGCCGGGTTGACGAAGGTCAGCAGGCCCTGGGCATCGGTGGCGATCAAGCCCTCGACGATGCTGTCGGTGATCGCCGAGGTGAATTCCAGTTGGGTCTGCAGGCGCTGCTCGCCGGCCAGCACCTCGCGCATCAGGCGATTGTTCTCCAGCATGGTCATGGTCATCTGGGCGAATTGCTGGGCGATCGCCAGGTCGTCCTGATCGAACTCGCCGGCGTACTTGTCCGACAGCAGCAGCCACCCCAGTTTCTTCCCCGCGGGATTTTTCAGCGGCACGCTCAGGTTGCCGCGTAGCGGCAGGAATTTTTCCTCGTCGCCGTCGTACCACTGCTGGTAAGCGTCGACTTCCGTCTGGGTCATGATCTGCGGCTGCTGGCTTTCGCCGATCAGGGCGTACAGGCCGCCGACTTCGAAGCGTGGCCGGCTGCCCGTCCATTCGGCGTACTTGTCGGACAGCGAGATGGCGCTGGTCTGCTGGGTGCGCATGCCGCTATCCGCTTCCAGGTGGATGATCGACAGGTGGGCGGCGATCAGCAGGCGCATCTGCTCGGCCAGGTAATCGAGCAGGGCCTGGGTGTCGAGGATGCCGCTCATGTTCACCGCGGTCTGGCTCAGGCAGCGCAGCAGTTCGGCCTGGCGTTCGGAGTGCATCAGCGCCTTGTGCAGGGCGCGGTTCATCCGGTTGCGCTCGCCGATATTCTTGGCGACGCCATGCACGCCGACGATGCGCTCCTTGACCACCATCGGCAGATTGGTGACGTAGAGTTCCAGCAACTCGCCGCTTGCGGTACGGCATTTCACCTCGTAGCGCTGCGCTTCGCCTTTGCGCGCGCAATGGAAGTAGTTGTGCACCCGGGGCATTTCCTCGGCCATGGCCAGCAGCGAGAAGTCCTGGCCGATGAGGTCTTCCTCGCGGTAGCCGGTGAGCTGGCAGCCGGCCTCGTTCATGCTCTGGAAGTTGCCGTCGAGGTCGAAGGAGAACACCGGGTCCGGGTTGAAGGTGAACAGCGAGCGGTAGCGCTCCTCGCTCTCCTGCAGGCGTTGCTGGTCATGTTCGCGCTCGATGGCGATGGCGGCGAGTTGCGCCGCGGTGGCCATCAGCTGCAGTTGATCCGAGTCGGGCCCGCAGGGGGCTCGGTGATGGATGGAAAAGGTACCGAGCACCTCGCCGTGGTGGGACAGCAGCGGCATCACCCAGCAGGCGCGCAGGCCGTGCTGCCGGAGCCGGTTGTGCTGCTCCGGCCAGCGCGGCTCGTGGGCGAAGTCCTCGATCAGGATCAGCTGGCGACTGGCCGCGGCGCTGGCGTAGGGGTTGTCGACGGCGGCGCTGGGCAGGCTCTCGTGGCTTCGCCGATAGGCCTCGGGCAGGCTGGGCGCGGCGCCCAGCAACAGGGTGCGCCGTTCCCGGTCCATCAGCTGCAGCGCGCAGAGCGCGCCGGAGTCCTGGGCCTCGGCCATCTGGCAGATGGCCTGGAGAATGTTCGCCAGGCCCTGGTTGGTGGAGATCATGCCGAGGATGTCGCGCTGGTCCTCGGCGTAGGCTTCGTTGTGCACCAGGCGGGTGATGTCGTGGGCGACGGCGAACAGGGTGCGGTCGTTCGCCGACCAGTCGGCCGACCAGAGCAGGTGGACGATGCGACCGTCCTTGCGCAGCAGACGGTTGCGGATCGGCTGGTCGCTGCTGCCGTCGATGATGGCGCGGACCTCGGCCTGGGTCCGCTCGCGCTCCTCGGGCACGATGTAGTCCAGGTAGGCATGGCCGATCAGTTCCTGCGGCGAATAGCCGAATACCGTCGTGCTGGAAGGACTGAGCTGGGTGAAGCGGCCCTGTTCGTCCAGCGAGCAGAGCACGTCCATGGAGAAGGTCATGATGCGCTGGTTCAGCGCCTGCAGGCTGGCCTGGCGCTGCAGGCTTTGCTCCAGTTCCTGGTTGCTATGGCGCAGGCGCTCGTTGCGCTCGGTGGTCAGGCGCACCAGGCCTTGACTGACCATCAGGAAGAAGGTGAAACCGAGGCCGAAAAGCATCACCAGGGTGGGCAGGAACACCATGGACGCCTGTTGCTGCGAATCGCCAAGGTAGCTGACCAGGCGCCAGGTCATGCCGTGCTCGAGCCGGGCATCCAGCTCGCCCACTTCGGTGGCGAAGCGCTGCGGGCGCCCGCGGTGCGAGTCGAGCACCAGCTGGTCCGCCTCGTAGACGCGGATGATGAAGCCGCTCTGGTCGCCGCCGAGGATGTTGGCCAGCAGGTCGCGGAGGTCCAGCCCGGCGATCAGCACGCCGCCGTCGTCGGGCAGGTGCAGGGGCATGATGACCACCGTCGAAGGCGAGCCGTCGAAGCGCTCGACATGGCTCATGTCCGGCGTCGAGCCGCGCTGGGCGTTGGTCAGCCAGTCGCGATGCGCCTGATCTTCGAGGAAATGCTCGAGCCAGTGCCGTGCCGAGGCATCGCGCATGCGTATGAGGCGGGGTTCGAGCCGGCTGTCGAGCACGCTGATCAGGCGGATGCTGGAGAAGTCGCGCAGATAGCTGTCGGCCTCCTGTTCCCAGAGGCGATCGGCGGGCAGGGTGCCGATCACCTGGCGCCGCTCCACCAGCCGCTGGATCAGCGCTACATGGTCTCCCAGGCTGCGCTCGATCCCCAGGCGTGCCTTCGACAGCAGCAGGTCGCTCTGGCGGGTCAGCGATTCGATGCTCTGCAGGCTCAGCAGGTACCAGCTCAGGCACGTCAGCAGGGCGCCGATCACGCCGGCCGCCAGGCTCGGCCGGTCCAGCAGGCGCTCGCGCCGGGCGGGCAGGTCGGGTAGCAGCAGTGCGGCGATGCCGAGCAGGATCGAGAACAGATTGGCGACGCTGGCGGTACCGGGCTTGAAGCCGAGGCGGGCCACGTCCAGCCCCGGCAGCCAGATCGCCAGCTGCGACAGCAGGCCGACGAGGATGATGACCAGCCCGATGCCGCGGCACAGTAGCCGGCCGGGCGTGCCGCCGGCGCTGCCCAGGAAGGCCAGGGTGATGCACAGCGCGATCAGCGCCAGTGAACTGCGCACGCGCAGGAAGCCGGTGACCAGCGAGGTGCCCAGGTCGGCGCCGCCGGCGAGGTGGTTGTGCGCCAGCGAGTAGAGCGCCAGCGCCAGCAGCGGCGCGGCCAGGATCAGGTTCAGCGGGCGCAGGGCGCGTGCGCTGGCGAGCAGGACCAGACCCAGCAGCAGCGACACCAGGGCGCTGTCCGGCAGCAGGACGGTGGCGTGGCGGGTCGGGTGCTCGATCTGCAGGTAGCCGACCAGGCTGATCACGCCCATGGCGATGAGAGCGAAGGCGAGACAGTGCAGGTAGGCCTGGACGATCAGGTGGCGTGCTTTCATCGATCAGCCCTGGAAATCCTGGGGGCCGAGCAGGCGCAGGACTTCCTCGGCGGTGATCAGGCCCTGCTGGAGCTTGTCGTGGGCGTCGTCGAGCAGGCTGGCCATGCCCTGTTCGCGGGCGATGGCCTGCAACTGGGTGGCGCTGGCGCCCTGGGTGATGGCGTCGCGCAGGGCGTCGTTCATGGTCAGCACTTCATGGATGCCGATGCGTCCCTTGTAGCCCTGGTGGCACTGGTCGCAGCCACGGCCGCGGTAGAAGCGCAGATCCGGCGCGAGGAAGTTCGGCCCCAGGCGTTCCAGCAGGGCCACCGGCGCCGGGACCTCTTCCCGGCAGTGACGGCAGATGCGCCGCACCAGGCGCTGGGCGATGATCGCCTCCAGGGCCGAGGCCAGCACGTAGGGCTTCAGGCCCAGGTCGAGCAGGCGGGCGACGGTGGCCGCCGCCGAGTTGGTGTGCAGGGTGGAGAACACCAGGTGGCCGGTCAGCGCGGCATGGAAGGCGACGTCGGCGGTCTCCTCGTCGCGGATCTCGCCGAGCAGGATCACGTCCGGATCCTGGCGCAGGATGGCGCGCAGGATGCTGGCGAAGCTCAGGCCGATGCGTTCGCGCACCGGCACCTGGCCGGCGAGGTCGACGTGGAACTCCACCGGGTCCTCGATGGTGACGTAGTTCTTTTCCGGGGACGCCTCGTGTTGCAGCAGGGCATAGAGGGTGGTGGTCTTGCCGCTGCCGGTGGGCCCGGTGGCGAGGATGATGCCCTGTGGCTTGCTGACCACGTAGAGCAGCCGGCGCAGGTTGTGCGGCGACAGGCCCAGGTCTTCCAGCGATTGCGCCGCCGACTGGCGCTCCAGCACGCGCATGACGATCTTCTCGCCGTTGATGGTGGGCAGGGTGGAGATGCGCAGGTCGACGATGCGCATCGGTGTCTTCACGGTGATGCGGCCATCCTGCGGGCGGCGCCGTTCGGTGATGTCCAGCTCGGCCATCACCTTGATCCGCGAGACCACTGACATCAGCAGGTTGCTGGGGATCTGGATCTTGTCCTGCAGCACGCCGTCGATGCGGTAGCGCACGCTGACGTTCTTGGTCCGCGGGTGGATGTGGATGTCGCTGGCGCCCAGGCGCAGGGCCTCGAGGATGATCGCGTTGACCAGGCGGATCGCCGGCGGCTCCTCGGAGCTGCCGAGCAACTGCTCCAGGCTTTCCGGCGCCTCGTCGTCGTCGAGGACGATCTCGATGCCTTCGTAGGGGTCGCTGCTGCCGACCACGGTGGCGAGGTCGTCCAGTTGCGGGCCGCTGTCACCGAAGATTTCCCGGAGCTTGTCCTGCATCTGCCCGACGTCACAGAGCAGCGGGTGGATGCTGTAGCCGGACATGAAGCCGAGCTCTTCGATCAGGCCCATGTCCATCGGGTCGGCCATGGCCAGGCGCAGGCGCTTGCCCACCACCCGCAGCGGCAGTACCAGCTGGCGCGTGCACACGGCCTGGGGAATCAGCGCCAGCAGCGGCGCATCGACCTGGAACTCGCGCAGGTCGATCTCCTCGAACATCATGTCTTCGCGCAGCAGCTGGTGAATCTTCTGCAACGATACCCAGTCGTGCAGCATCAACTGGCGCAGCACCGAAGTCTTGTGCGTCTGCACTTCCTTGTGCAGCTGCTGGATCTGCTGGGCGTTGAGCAGGCCCTTCTTGTGCAGCAGGATGGCCAGCTGGCTGCGGTTGGTGACGCTGAGCTTGGCCAGGGTCTCCAGGTCGCGGTGCTGCTTCTTGTTCTGCTGTTCCAGGGCGCGGTTGCGCCGCATCAGCTCGTACTGTTCCAGGGCCAGGGCGATGGTCAGGCGCAGGTCATCGTCGTTCCACGGCTTGAGGATGAAGCGGTAGACGGCGCCGTCCTTGATCGAACCCAGCACCGCATCGGTGTTGGCGTGGCCGGTGAGCATGATGCGGATGGTGTCCGGCCAGCGTTCGCGTACCTGGCTGAGCAGCTCGGAGCCGTTCATGCCCGGCATCATGAAATCGCTGATGATCAGCTCCACCGGCTTGGCTTCTAGAATCTTCAACGCTTCGCCGGCGTTGCGGGCGAAGTGCAGCTCGTAGTTCTCGCGCTGGAAGACCCGGCGCAGGGCGGCGAGGATGCCGGGCTCGTCGTCCACCAGCAGCAGCTTGTAGGGCGCCGCCGGCGTTTCGACGGGCGTCTCGTCGGGGCTGTCGCCGACGAACAGGGAAGCGTAGCGCTTGGCCATTTACGCTCCTTCAGGACATGTTCGGGCAGGGAAAGCGCAAGGTGACCCGGGTGCCGGCGCCGACCTGGCTCTGAAGCAGGATCTCGCCCTGGTGGGCGCGCATGATGTCGCGCGCCACGCTCAGGCCCAGGCCGGTGCCGGAACCGACCGCGCGGGTGGTGAAGAAGGGGTCGAAGATCCGCTGCCGGGCATCCGCCGCGATGCCCGTGCCGTTGTCCTCGATGACCACTTCGATCGCCTTGCCGGCCAGCCGGCTGCCGACCCGGATGACGCCCTCGGCATCGATCGCCTTGGCTGCGTTGTCCAGCAGGTTGAAGAAGGCCTGCGACAGCTTCGCCGGATAGCCGGCCAGCTCGGGCAGTGGAGCGAGGTCGAGGCGAATGTCGATGGCCTGCTGGCTCTCCGCCTGGAGCAGGTGGCAGCTGGTGGTGAGCAGGGCGTTGAGGTCGCAGGGGATGAAATCGGTCTGATCGATGTTGGAGAAGGTCTTGAGGTCGGCGACGATCCGCGCGATGCGCTGGGTGCCGCTGAGCGACTCGCGTAGCAGGGCGCGGAAGTCGTCGAGCAGCAGGCTGGCCGAATGCCCGCCAGGGACCTTTTCCGCCAGTTCGTCGAGGTAGTCGCCGGCCACCCGCAGGTTGCTGGTGATGAAGCCGATGGGGTTGTTGATCTCGTGGGCGACTCCGGCGGCGAGCTGGCCGACGGCGCGCAGGCGGGCGGTTTCGTAGAGCTGCTGCTGGGCCTGTTCGATCACCTTGACCTGCTCCTCGACGCGCTCCTGCAACTGCTCGGACAGCGCCTTGTAGCGCGCCTCCGAGGCTTGCAGGGCGGCGTGCTGGCGTTGCAGTTCGGCGAAGTTGGCCTCGGTGGTGTCGTTGTGCAGGTTGGCCGCCAGGCGGTACTTGGCGACGAACAGCAGCACGAATTCCACCAGCCGGACCGCGGCCTGCAGGCGTTCGGCGGGCAGCTCGCCCTGCAGCCAGCCGATGGTCTCCAGGTTGAACTCCAGTGGCTCGGCGCCTTCCCGGTGCCGTTCGTCGAGGCTGATGCGGCCGCCGCCCAGATCGCCGATCAATTGGCACAGGCGCTCTTCCTGATCGGTGGAGAGCAGGTCGGTCAGGCGCGGGTCGTCGTCGAAGCTACGCATGGGGCGCCTCGTGGGCCGCGCTCAGTTGACGGACGAAGGCCTCGGCGTCGATGCCGTGCCGGCAGGCCAGTTGGTAATCGCGGTCGAGCACCGGGTAGAGCCGGCGCAGCAGCTGGCGGAAGCTCTCCACCACGCCCTCGCCGGCCAGGGCGCTGGCCAGCGACAGCGGGGCCCAGGGCGTCTGTGCCCAGCGCGCCTGCAGGGTGGCCTCGTCGATGGCGTCCGGCAGGTCGCGCTTGTTGAACTGCACCACAAGCGGCAGGCGCTCGATGTCCATGCCGAGCTTCTGCAGGTTGCCGTCGAGATTGTCGAAGGCGGTGGCGTTGTTGTCCTGCTGCGCGAGCTGCGAGTCGGCGACGAAGATCACTCCGTCGGCCCGCGACAGCACGGCCTTGCGCGTGCTGTCGTGCTGCACCTGGCCGGGCACCGTGTAGAGCTTCAGGCGCAGGTCGAGACCGCCCTGGCCGCGCAGGCCGATCGGCAGCATGTCGAAGAACAGCGTGCGGTCGTCGCGGGTCTCGAGCACCATCAACTCGCCCTTGCGCTGGGGATCGAGCAGCGTATGCAGCTGCATCAGGTTGGTGGTCTTGCCGCTCAGCGCCGGACCGTAGTAGACCACCTTGAGGCTGAGCTTGCGCTCGCTGTCGAGGTATTCAGCCATGGTCTTCCTGTTCGTCGATCAGTACTGCGCCGTCTTCGTCGCGCATGACCCGTGTCAACCCCGGATTTTCCCGCTCCAGGCGCTGCAGTTCCTCCTGCTGGCGCTGCAGGGCGTCTTTCTGCCGACGCACCTGCTCCAGCAGGCGCTGGTTCTCGTGGCGCAACTGGTAGAGGTCGATGGCGGCCTTGATCGCCGTTTCGATCTCGTAGTCTTCCCAGGGCTTGGAGAGGAAGCGGTAGATCTCCGCCTGGTTGATCGCCTGCATCATCGACTGGCGGTCGCCATGGGCGCTGAGCACCATGCGCATGGCGTGGGGCTGGCGCTGCTTGGCGAACTGCAGGTAGGTGACGCCATCCAGGTGCGGCATCTTGTAGTCGGAGACGATCACCGCGTAGTCGTGCAGGGTCAGGGCTTCCAGCGCCTCCTGCACGTCATCGAAGGCATGGACGTCCCAGCGGTGCGGCCGCAGCACGCGTTGCAGGGCGCTGAGCACGTGGGGTTCGTCGTCCACCAGTTGGATCTTGATCATTGGGCGGTCTCCTGCGGGGTGGTGGCGTCGAAGCCTTCAGGTTGGCGCACGAACAGGGTGTAGCGCGCGCCTTCGGTGTCTTCGAAGGCGATCAGCTTGTCGATCAGGGCGCGCGTCAGTTGCTTGCCCTCGTTGAGCAGCAGCATGCCGTTCTCGGCGTGCAGGTTGCGCGCGAGCAGCATGCCCGGCTCGAGGCGGCGGGTGTCCAGGCTGATGATGCTGGGGTCGGCGTGGGTGATGTCCGGCGCCAGTTCGGTGCACAGCCTGACGAATCGCTCGCTCAGTTGCGGGTCGTAGAGACGCCCGGCGTACTTGTCGATCAGTTGCAGGGCCTCGGCGCGGTTCGGCCGGCGTTCGAGGATGATGCCGTGCTGCAGTTCGATGAAGTCCACCGCCAGCTTGAGCAGCCGCGCGCCGAAGGGGATGGCGTCCTCTTTCAGGCGGTCGGGAAAGCCGCTGCCATCCCAGCGCTCCTGATGGTGGCGGATGATGCGCGCCGCGTCCTGCAAGGGTTCCAGGGTCATCAGCAGGTTCTCGCCCTGGGCCGGGTATTGCCGGTAGCGTTCGCGGTCCTGCTTGTAGAGGGTGTCCGAGGGCTTGCTCAGCAGCTGGTCGTCCCAGGTCAGCTTGCCGAGGTTGTACAGCGCGGCGGCCATGGTCAGGTCGCGCGCCTGACTTTCGCCGAGCTGGTAATGCTCGGCATAGGCGCGGACCAGGGCGATGACCTGGGTATTGGTCTGCTTTTCCCGCGGCAGGCGCTGGTTGAGCAGGCTGGCGAACACCTCGGTGGCGGTCACGTAGCTGCGCCGCAGCTCCTCGTAGGCCAGGTCGAGCATGTCGGCGGTCTGCTGCAGCTCGGCGGTGCGCGCCTCGACCCGCTGTTCCAGGGTGGCGTTGAGTTCCTGCAGGCGCTGGTTCTGCTCCCGGGTGAGTTGTTCCAGGCGCAGTCGCTCGCGTTCGGAGGTGTGGAACGCCAGCGCCTGGCGGATCACCATGCGCAGCTCGTCGTCGTCCCAGGGTTTGCTGATGTAGCGGTAGATCTGCCCCTGGTTGATCGCCTTGATGGTGGTGCCGATGTCGGCGTAGCCAGTGAGCAGGATGCGCATGCAGTCCGGCCAGCGCCGCTGCACTTCGGCCAGCAGGGTGGCGCCGTCCATGCCGGGCATGCGCGCGTCGGAGATCACCAGGTCGACCGGACACTCCTCCAGCATGGCAAGCGCCTGCTCGCCGCCGCTGGCGGTGAGAATCTCGTAGCCCTGGTTGCGCAGCAGGCGGCGCAGGCTGTTGAGGATGTTCTCCTCGTCGTCCACCAGCAACAACGTGGCGAGGATGGCTGGACTGGCTTCATTCATGAGGCGTTGGACTCTCCCCGGTTGGCGCAGGTTGCCGCAGCGGCAGCCAGACGCGGAAGCGCGTACCGCGTCCCGGTTCGCTGTCGACCTCGATACGTCCGTGGTGTTTCTGCACGATGCTGTAGGACAGCGACAGCCCCAGGCCGGTGCCCTTGCCGACCGGCTTGGTGGTGAAGAAGGGCTCGTAGATGCGGTTGAGCAGGCGCGCCTCGATGCCCTTGCCGGTGTCTTCGACCTCGATCCAGACCCAGTCGCCCTCGTGCGCGGTGCGCAGGGTGATGCGGCCGAACTGCTCGATGGCGTGGGCGGCGTTGACCAAGAGGTTCATGACCACCTGGTTGATCTGCGAGGCAATGCATTCCACCTCGGGGAGCTCGCCGTATTCCTTGACCACCTCGGCCTTGTACTTGAGCTCGTTGTTGACCACGTTGAGCGTGGTGTTCAGGCCGCGATGCAGGTCGGCCGGATGGAACTCGTCCTCCTCGATGTGGGAGAAATCCTTGAGCGAGGTGATGATCTTCTTGACCCGGTCGATGCCGTCTTCCGATTCGCTGATCAGCGCCTCGATGTCGCTGCGGATGTAGTCGTACTCCAGGCTGCGCTTGAGCTGGCGGAGATCGTCCAGGCTGCCGGCGCCTTCCACCGCATCGACGATGCGCAGCAGGTCGCGCACGTAGCCGGCGAGCGTCTGCAGGTTGGAGAACACGTAGCCGATCGGGTTGTTGATCTCGTGCGCGACGCCGGCGGCCAGTTGCCCGATGGCGGCGAGCTTTTCCGATTGCAGCAGTTGGTCGTTGGCCTTCTCCAGCTTCTTGATCAATTGCTCCTGTTCGAGCTGCTTGACGCCCAAGGCCTGCATGGCGGCCTCCAGCTTGTCGCTGGACTTGGCCAGGTCGGTGGTGTTGTAGAGCACTAGGCCGAAATGCAGCGGCGCCTCGGGTGAGGGCCGAAACGGGAAGAGCAGGGTGCTCTGCAGTATCAGCGGGCTCTGCCCGGCGCGCTGGAACGACAGCCGGATCAGCGTGGGATTGTCACGCCACTGGGTGTAGATGTGCCGGCCGGTGTTGCGCGCCTGCTCGACGATCTGCCGCAGACGGGGGGTGTCCGCCTCCGGGAACGTCTCGGTGAAGGGCTGGCCAATGGCCTGTGCCAGGGATTTTCCGCTGTGGCGGTCGATGAACGCGTTCCAGTATTGGATATGCAGCGCCGTGTCGAGGATGATGATGCCGACGCTGATGTGCTCGACGAGCGCAGAGGCCAGATGAGGCTGGCGGTTTTCCATGCAATGACTCCTCCAATGACGCGGGTGACCGGCTTAACGCTCGGATGTCGATCCGATGGAACACTGGCGGCACAATTTTGACAAATGATAGCTCGTTGCCATCAGCTATACACTCTCTATCTCAATGCTCGTCAGGGTAGACCATGGTTGCAGAGTCGAAGCGCGACGCGCTCATCCACTACGAGTTCCGCTTCGCGGACGGGCGCAGCTGGCAACACGAGGTCAGCCTGTCAGTCGGCGCGGAGCAGTGGCCGGCGCGGGCTCTTCCGGATTGGACCGGCCTGGCGTTCCATCAGTGCGGACACTGTCCGCTCTCGCCCGGGCAAGCGCCGCATTGCCCGTTCGCCGTGGCGCTGGTGGAGCCCGTGGAAATGCTGTCGCGGCATACGTCGTACGAGGAGGTGGAGGTGATCGTCCACTGGCGGGGGCGGGAAATTCGCCAGCACACCACCTTGCAACGCGGCCTGGGTTCGCTGCTCGGCGCCCTGGGAGCGACCTCGGGGTGTCCGCACACCCGCATGATGAAGGCCATGGCCTGGTTCCACCTGCCGTTCAGTACGTCCGACGAGACGCTCTACCGCGCCCTGGGCACCTATCTGCTGGGGCAGTTCCTGCGGGCCAAGCGCGGCCAGTCCAGCGACTGGTCGCTGGAAGGCCTGCGCGCGACCTATCGCAACCTGCGTCAGGTCAACCTGGGCATGAGCCGACGCCTGCGCGCCGCGGCGGAGGAGGATTCCAGCCTGAACGGCCTGATCCTGCTGGACCTGCTGGCCGCCGATACGCTGTACGCGCTGGATCAGTACGAGGGCGAACTGGATCTGTTCTTCCAGGAATACTTCGACGACGAAGATCGCTAGAAGGCGGTGCGTTCACTCGCCGGATGGCCCGGCGCAGGTGAACGAAAAAGGGCGGCCGGAGCCGCCCAGGGGGACATCAGCTGGCGAAGCCGAGGCGCTCGCGCCAGCGGTTTTCCAGCGTCCGGGTGTCGTGATCCATGGGGTGGAAGCCCGGGCGGTAGTAGTCCAGGTAAGGGCCGATCAGCTTGGTGAAGAAGCCGTTGCGCGGGCCGAACAGCTTCTTCAGGCCGAAGCCCCAGCTGCGCCAGTTGAACAGCTGGCCGTCCTTGCGCAGCAGGTGCAGTTGGAACCAGCCGATCACGCCGAGGAACAGCACAGTGGTCAGCAGCATCACCAGGGTGCGGGTGAAATAGCCACCGTAGACCTTCTGGTACACGTCGTAGCAGACCGCCTTGTGCTCGTTCTCCTCGATGGCGTGCCACATCCACAGTTGGTAAAGCTTGGGATCGTTCATCTGGGTGGTGAGGTCTTCGCGCTTGAGCAACTGCTCGGCCATGGTCGCGGTGAAGTGCTCCAGTGCGCAGGTGGCGGCCAGACGCTGCTTCTTGGTGCTGAAGCGGGTCACCCATTCCAGCAGCACCTTGATCCGCAGCTCCAGGCGCTCCAGGTCGATACCGTGCTCGTTGGCATAGTCGTTGTAGGCCGCGTGCTCCTTGGAATGCATGGCCTCCTGGCCGATGAAGGCGCTGATGTCCTTCTTCAGCTGCGGTTCGCTGACCTGGTCGCGCACCGCCCGCACGCTATCGACGAAGAACTTCTCGCCGTAAGGGAACAGCGACGACAGGTTGTTCATGAACTGGCTCATGAAGGGGTCGTCGTAGAACCAGTACTTGGCGGTCCGGGCGAAGCTGAAGTCCATGCGGCGAACCGGGAAGCTGGATTTCGGCTGGGGCAGGGTGGCGCTTGCATTCATCGTTCGAGTCCTCTGGCGGGAGTCGCTGCTCCCGATTGTTGTGCGGCTCTGGGTGACGACATTCGGGGTTGCAGGCGGTAAACCTCAACCGACCAACTGTGTCATTGAACGATGTAACTATCGGACGCGGCGGCGCCGGGCGCCGCCAACTTAAGGCGGGTCGTGTCGGACGATAGGGTGGGGGTAGGGCGGGGTTGACCCGCCCTGGTCGAGGCGAACGTCGGGGTCAGCGGCTCTGGCGGCGCAGTTCGGCGATCTCGCCGCGCAGCGCGCGCAGCTCGTCGAGGATGGCCTGCTCGCGCGCCACTGCGGCCAGCTCCCCGGCGCTGGGCTCGTGGGTACTCTGCATGGCGTTGACGATCACCGCGATGAACAGGTTGAGCATCATGAAGGTGGCGATGAGGATGTAGGGCACGAAGAACATCCAGGCCAGCGGGTGTTGCTCCATCACCGGACGCACGATGCCCATCGACCAGCTCTCCAGGGTCATCACCTGGAACAGGGTGTAGAGACTGGCGCCGATGCTGCCGAACCACTCGGGGAAGCTCTGGCCGAACAGCTGGGTGGCCATCACCGCGGCGACGTAGAAGATCAGCCCCATCAGCATGACGATGCTGCCCATGCCCGGCAGCGAGGCGAGCAGCGCCTGGACCACCTTGCGCATGCTCGGGTTGATCGAGATCAGCCGCAGCACCCGCAGCACGCGCAGGGCGCGCAGCACGGCGAAGGGGCCGCTGGCCGGCACCAGAGCGATGCCCACCACCAGGCAGTCGAACACCGCCCAGGGATCGCGCAGCAGGCCGGGGCCGCGGGCGGCGAAGCGCAACGCCAGCTCGATGACGAAGCAGGCGAGGATGATGGCGTCCAGAGTCAGCAGCGGCCGGCCCCAGTCGGCCATGATCGCCGGCGAGGTCTGCAGGCCGAGAATGACGGCGTTGACGATGATCAGCAGGGTGACCAGGCGCTGCACGGCAGCGCCGTCCATCAGTTGGCCCAGGCGCTGGCGCCAGTCGGAGGAAGATTGGTTCAGTTCGAGTTCGTTCATGGTGATTTCAGTGGGTATCGATGGTCCGGATGCAATCCGGGATGGCGCACGTCTGACCCGGATGGTCTCCGAAGCGTGGACGGGGGCTGCTTATCGGTCGTCGAGGGCGAAGGCGGTCAGGCAGAAGGTGGGAATGCCGATGTCCTGCAGCTTCTGCGAACCGCCCAGCTCGGGCAGATCGATGATCGCCGCAGCCTCGTGGATGCTGGCGCCCATACGCCGCACCAGCTTGGCGGCGGCCAGCAGGGTACCGCCGGTGGCGATCAGGTCATCGAAGATCAGCACCGAGTCGCCCTCGCACAGGCTGTCGCTGTGCACTTCGAGGAAGGCCTCGCCGTACTCGGTCTGGTAGCTCTCGCTGAGGACCTCGGCCGGCAGCTTGCCCTGCTTGCGAAACAGGACCAGCGGTTTGTTCAGTTCGTAGGCGATGATCGAGCCGATCAGGAAGCCGCGTGCGTCCATGGCACCGATATGGCTGAACTCGGCCTCCACGTAACGCTGGATGAAACTGTCGGCGACCATGCGCAGGGCGCGCGGCGACTGGAACAGCGGGGTGATGTCGCGGAAGACCACGCCCGGTTTGGGAAAATCCGGCACCGGGCGAATCAGGGTCTTGATGCTGAATTCGTCGAAAATCATCGCGGGCTCCTGAAATGCGCTACGCCCGCGTACGGGCGAGCTCAGACGTCGAGATTGCCGCCGGCCAGGGCGCACAGCTCGATGGGATCGAGAATGTGTACTTCCTTGCCTTCGGCTTCGAGCAGCTGGTTCTGTTGGAAGCGGGTAAATACGCGAGACACCGTCTCCACTGCAAGGCCCAAATAGTTACCAATTTCGTTGCGCGACATGGCCAGGCGGAACTGGTTGGCAGAGAAACCGCGGGCGCGGAAGCGCGCCGAGAGGTTGACCAGGAAGGTGGCGATGCGCTCGTCGGCGGTCTTCTTCGACAGCAGGAGCATCATCTGCTGGTCGTCGCGGATCTCGCGGCTCATGACGCGCATCAGCTGGCGGCGCAGCTGCGGCAGTTGCAGGGCGAGGTCGTCGAGGCGTTCGAAGGGAATCTCGCACACCGAGGTGGTTTCCAGCGCCTGGGCCGATACCGGGTAGCGTTCGCCGTCGACGCCGGACAGGCCGACCAGCTCGCTGGGCAGGTGGAAACCGGTGATCTGCTCTTCGCCGCCATCGCTCAGGCTGAAGGTCTTCAGCGCGCCGGAGCGCACGGCGAACACCGAACCGAAGGTGTCGCCCTGGCGGAACAGGAATTCGCCCTTCTTCAGCGGGCGGCCACGCCTGACGATCTCGTCCAGCGCGTCCATGTCTTCCAGGTTCAAGGAGATCGGCAGGCACAGGCTGGCCAGGCTGCAGTCCTTGCAATGGGCTTGATGCTGCGCACGCATTTTGATGCTCTCGGACATCGTTGGGCTTCCCGGATAAACACGCAATATTGGTAAGGGTACAGCAGGGGGAGGGGGCCGGCCAGTCGTACCAAGGTCTGACCGTCTGCTCAAGTTTGCCTGCAGATTGCCGGCCTCGACAGTGGAACCATAGTTCAACGCAGGGAACCATGCGATGCGCATCGAGTCCGGTGGCGCGCTGGCCAACCTGGCTCAAGGGCGTGCAGCGACAAAATACCGCGGTCCAGACGAGGGGTAGGACGGCCTGCGGGTTAGCGTCGTCGGCGCTGGGGCAAGGCCTGTCGGCATAAACCGGCGAGAGGCGCGATCTCGACGAGAGCGGTTTGCCCGAGTCGATCAAGGCACTGCTGAAGATGATCCGCGAGCTGAAGGTGCAGATCGATGCGCTGGATGATCGGAACCTCGATCCGCAGGCCAGGCGTCTGCAGCTGGAGGCGCTGCAGAGCGGGCTGGCCAGCCTCAGTAGCGCCCTCGGCTCGACCGACGCCAGCCTGATCAGGCTGCTGCGCAAGAACGCGCTGCGGCGACGAGCAGGAGAAGACCGCCGCCGGCCTGGCGATGGCCTGGATGTGTGTCGCACCGTTGCTGCGTCGGGCAGCCCTGATCGCCGGCAAGCCGGCCCCTAAAGGCGTGGCGGCCGTCAGATCACCCGCGAGAAGCGCTGGCGCGTGTGCTCGTTGAGATAGCGGTCGAACAGCATGCACAGCGAACGCACCAGCAGCCGTCCGGCGGGCAGTACCTCGATGCGTTGTTCGTCGAGGCTGATCAGGCCGTCGCGGGCCATCTGCTGCAGCTCGGGCCAGAGCGCGCCGAAGTAGTCGCGAAAGACCACGTCGTGGGCCTGTTCGATCTCGGCGAAATCCAGCTCGAAATGGCAGATCAGCTGCTGGATCACCGCGCGGCGCAGGCGGTCGTCGGCATTGCAGTGCAGGCCGCGGCGGGTGGCCAGCTGGCCGTTGCCCAGGCTCTGCTGGTAGCTGGCGATGTCGCTGTCGTTCTGGCTGTAGAGGTCGCCGATCTGGCTGATGGCGGACACGCCCAGGCCGACCAGGTCGCAATGGCCATGGGTGGTGTAACCCTGGAAGTTGCGCTGCAGGGTGCCTTCCTCCTGCGCCACGGCCAACTCGTCGTCGGGCAGGGCGAAGTGATCCATGCCTATGTAGCGGTAGCCGGCACGGGTCAGCTGCTCGATGCTGGCCTGCAGCATGGCCAGCTTGTCCGCCGCGCCGGGCAGGTCCTCGGCGTTGATGCGCCTTTGCGGCATGAAGCGTTCCGGCAGGTGCGCATAGTTGAACAGCGACAGGCGGTCGGGCTGCAGGGCGATCACTTCCGCGACGGTGCGGGCGAAGCGCTCGGGGGTCTGCTTGGGCAGGCCGTAGATCAGGTCTATGTTGATCGAACGGTACTGCAGGGTGCGCGCCGCCTCGACGATGGCGCGGGTTTCCTCGAGGGTCTGCAGGCGGTTCACCGCGCGCTGCACCTCGGGGTCGAGGTCCTGCACGCCGAGGCTGACGCGGTTGAAGCCCAGCTCGCGCAGCAGACCCATGGTCGACCAGTCGGCCTCGCGCGGGTCAATCTCGATGCTGTAGTCGCCGGAGTCGTCAGCGAGCAGGTTGAAGTGCTGGCGCAGGTGCTGCATCAGCCGGCGCAGTTCGTCGTGGCTGAGAAAGGTGGGCGTGCCGCCACCGAAATGCAGCTGCTCGACGACCTGGTTCCTGTCCAGGTGGCGGCCGACGATCTCGATCTCGCGCTCGAGCTTCTCCAGGTAGGGCTGGGCGCGACCACGATCCTTGGTGATCACCTTGTTGCAGGCGCAGTAGTAGCAGATGTGTGCGCAGAACGGGATATGCACGTACAGCGAAAGCGGGTTGGCTGCCTTGCGGCTGTCGCGCAGGGCATGCAGCAGGTCGAAGCTGCCGATGCCGTCGTGGAACTGCACGGCGGTCGGATAGGAGGTATAGCGCGGGCCGGCGAGATCGTAGCGGCGGATCAGGTCGGTATCCCACTGAATGGTATCGAGCATGGGAATAATCCTGGAGAGGCAGTGAGGCCAGTCTAGGGAGGTGCACGGCAGGGGGCTTTGACTTGAATCAACCGAAGCTGCAAGCCTCACGCCACAAGCTTCGAATGGGGTTTGATGGCCCGGAAGCGAGGTACCCGCGATCCCCGGATTGCAGCCGGGCTACGACGTGCTCGTATCAGTGCCCCATCAGCCAGTGCTGGTGCGGGCCGGGCAGGGTCCACAGGCCGAACAGCATCACCAGCAGGCCGCCGGCCACGCGTACGCCGCGCTTGCGCAGCAGGGCGGTGATGCGCTCGGCGGCAAGGCCGGTGGCCAGCAGCACCGGCCAGGTGCCCAGGCCGAAGGCCAGCATCAGCAGGGCGCTGTCGCTCGCGTCGCCCTGGCTGGAGGCCCATAGCAGGGTGCTGTAGACCAGGCCGCAGGGCAGCCAGCCCCATAGCCCGCCGAGTATCAGGGCGCGCGGCAGGCTGGTGACCGGCATGAAGCGTCGGGTCAGCGGCTGGATGTGTCGCCACAGCCCGCGGCCGAGCGCCTCGATGCGGGTCAGGCCGCTCCACCAGCCGGCCAGGTACAGGCCCATGGCGATCAGCAGCAGTGCCGCCAACACGCGCATCACGCTGGCTGCGGGGCTGTTCGCCACGGCCCAGCCGGCCAGGCCCAGGAGCAGGCCGGCGGCGGCGTAACTGAGGACGCGACCGAGGTTGTAGGCCAGCAGCAGGCGCAGGCGCCGGCCGCGCTGCTCGGCCGGGATGGCCAGGGTCAGCGCGCCCATCAGGCCGCCGCACATGCCCAGGCAGTGGCCGCCGCCGAGCAGGCCGAGGATCAGCGCGGACAGCAGCAGTGCCGGCTCAGGCATCGGGCTTGTCCTGTTTGGCCTGGTCTTCGGCCTGCTCGACGCCGGCCTTGTGCAGCGGGTCCTCGTCGTCGAACAGGATGCTGTGCGCCGGGCCGTCGAGGTCGTCGTACTGGCCGCTGTCCACTGCCCAGAAAAACAGCCAGATGGCGAAACCGACCAGGGCGATGGCCACGGGGATCAGGATGTAGAGCGCGGACATGGGATCTCTCGTTGTAAAGGCAGCTACAAGCCTCGAGCCTCAAGCTGCAAGAGCGAAGGGTGGACGTCGCTTGCCACATTCACCATCGCGGCGCCGGCGCGATCCACCCTAGCGGCTCAGCCGCAGCGCGTTGAGCACCACCAGCAGAGAGCTCAGCGACATGCCCACGGCGGCCCAGATCGGGGTGATCCAGCCGAGGGCGGCGAAGGGCAGCACCAGGCCATTGTACAGAGTCGCCCAGGCCAGGTTCTCGACGATGATGCGCCGTGTGCGCTTGGCCAGCGCCAGGCCCTGCACCAGGCTGCCCAGGCGGTTGGACAGCAGCACCGCGTCGGCGCTGGTCTTGGCCAGGTCGGAGGCCGAGCCCATCGCCACGCTGATATCGGCGCCAGCCAGCACCGGCACGTCGTTGACCCCGTCGCCGAGCATCAGCACCCGGCGGCCCTCGCCGTGCAGCTGCTTGAGCACCGCCAGCTTGGCATCCGGAGTCAGGCCGCCGCGGGCATCCTCGATGCCCAGCTGGTGGGCGACTTCGCCGACCATCGGCGAGCTGTCGCCGGACAGCAGGTGGATATGCCAGCCACGCGCACGGGCGGCGGCGATCAGCTCGGGCGCGTCGTCGCGCAGGCGGTCGTCGAGGACGAACCAGGCCAGCGGCCCTTGTTCATCGCCGAGCAGCAGCCACTGGCCATGCTCACCGGCGATGGGCGGCACCGGCTGGCCGCTCAGGGCGCAGACGAAACCGGCCTCGCCGATACGTAGCAGACGACCGTCGACGCGGCCCTGCAGGCCCTGGCCCGGGTGGCTGTCGACCGACTCGGCGGGGCGCGGTGCCTGGCCGAAGGCGCGGGCGATGGGGTGTTCGGAGCGGTTTTCCAGCGCGGCGGCCAGCGCCAGGCAGGCGTCTTCGTCCAGCTCGCGCAGCGGCTCGATGGTCTTGAGCGTCAGGCGTCCCTCGGTCAGGGTGCCGGTCTTGTCCAGCACCAGGGTGTCGATCTGGTTGAGCCCCTCCAGCACATGGCCGCGGGTCAGCAGCATGCCGCGTTTGTGCAGGCTGCCGGTGGCTGTGGTCAGCGCGGTCGGGGTGGCCAGCGCCAGGGCGCAGGGACAGGTGGCCACCAGCAGCGCCAGCACCACCCAGAAGGCGCGCCCGGCGTCGATCTGCCACCATGCCAGGCCCACCAGCGCCGCGGCGATCAGGATGAACAGCAGGAACCACTGCGCCACGCGGTCGGCGATCTCCGCCAGACGCGGCTTCTCGCTCTGCGCCCGTTCCAGCAGGCGGACGATGGCCGACAGGCGGGTGGCGTCGCCCAGTGCCTGCACCTCAATGGTCAGCGGCCCCTCGACGTTGAGCGTGCCGGCGGTGACGCCGTCGCCGACGCCGCGCGGCAGCGGCAGGTATTCGCCGGTGAGCAGCGATTCGTCGACGCTGGACTGGCCATCGAGGATGCGTCCGTCCGCCGGGACCAGCGCGCCGGGCTGGACCAGCACGCGTTCGCCGATCCGCAGTTCGCTGAGCAGCACGCGCTGGCCCTGGCCGCTGTCGTCCAGGCGCAGGCAGGAGGCCGGCAGCAGTTTGACCAGCTGCGCGGTGGCCGCCGCGGTGCGCTCGCGCGCGCGCCGCTCCAGGTAGCGGCCGGCGAGCAGGAACAGGGCGAACATGCCCACCGCGTCGAAGTACAGCTCGCCCTGGCCGGTGACGGTCGACCAGATGCCGGCGACATAGGCGCCGCCGATGGCCAGCGACACCGAGACGTCCATGGTCAGGTGGCGGGTGCGCAGGTCGCGCAGGGCGCCGCGGAAGAACTGGCCGCAGCAGTAGAAGACGATGGGCGTGGTGAGAAACAGGCTGGTCCAGCGCAGGATCTTGTCCAGCTCCGCCGACAGGTCGACGTTGAATTCCGGCCAGGTGGCCATGGTCGCCATCATCACCTGCATCCACAGCAAGCCGGCCACCCCCAGCTCGCGCATGCTGCGGCGATTCTCGGCGGCCAGGCGCGCGGCGGCCTGGTCGGCCTGCCAGGGGTGGGCGGCGTAGCCGATGCGGCGCAGCTCGGCGAGCAGCTTGCTCAGGGGGATCTGGCTGTCGCTCCAGCGCACCTGCAGACGGTGGTTGGACAGGTTCAGGTGCGCCTCGGCCACCCCGGGCACCCCGCGCAGGTGCTTTTCGATCAGCCAGCCGCAGGCCGCGCAGCTGATGCCCTCTATCAGCAACTGGGTTTCGCTCAGCTCGCCCTGTTGCTGGACGAAGGGCTGGCGCACCTCGCTGCGGTCGTACAGCGCCAGCTCGTCCGGCAGGGCCTGCGGCAGGGCCTGCGGGTTGCTGGCGTTCTCGCTACGGTGCCTGTAGTAGTGTTCCAGGCCGCCGGCGACTATGGCCTCGGCCACCGCCTGGCAACCGGGGCAGCACAGCTGGCGCGTCTCGCCGAGCACCTCGGCATGAAAGCGGCTGCCGGCGGGCACCGGCAGGCCACAGTGATAGCAGGGGGTTGGGTTGGCCATCGAGCTTACTGGCTGTCGTTCTCGTCGCCGAGCTGGATGGACTTGCCGTCGGCCAGGTTCTCTTCCTCGAACAGGCGCCACTCCTTGCCGCCTTCCTGGCCGAGCAGCTCGACGAAGCGCCGCCCCTCGACCATGTCGATCATCTGCCCGCGGTAGCCGCCGTCGGCCTGCGGTTGCAGGATCACCCGGCGGTCGCGCTCGGGCTGGGTCGGCGAGATCAGGTTGAGCACCAGCTGCTGCGGACGGCTGTTGCCCTCCAGTTGCAGCTCGGCGCTGCCGGTGGCTTCGTCGAGCGTCAGCTTGGCGTGCAGTTGCAGGCGTTCGGCGAGCTTCTCGCGCTCCAGCGACTGGTTGATGCCCTTGCCGACGTCGTAGTAGTCGTCGGAGATCAGTCCTGGCGGGTTGCGCGAGGCCAGGGTCAGCAGGGCCAGGCCCTGCACCACCGAGTAGCCCAGCAGGGCGATGATGAACCAGGGCCAGAACTGCTTGTACCAGGGCTTGACTGGCGATGGGGTGTGTTCGGACATGCTCTTTCCGTTGTCAGCGGACGCTCGGGCCGATGAAGCGGCTGTCGGCGTCGTTCTCGATACTGGGGGCGTCCAGCGCGCGCACGCGGAAGACGATTTCGTTGGCGCTGGAGGGCAGTTTCTCCGGGGCGATGGACAGCTCCACAGGGAAGGCATACACCTCGCCGGCCAGGGCCCGGACCTCGCGCTTGCCCTCGTAGACCAGCCCGTCGAGGCCTTCGACCTCGACCAGATAGGTCATGTCGCGCTGCGCCTTGTTCATGATCTTCAGGGTGTAGACGTTCTCGATATGGCCGCGCTCGTTTTCGCGGAACAGCACGCGGTCCTTGATCACGTCCAGCTCCACCAGCGGGCGGTTGGCCACGGCCCAGGCGAACAGGCCGATCATGGCTACCAGCGCGACGGCATAGCCTATCAGGCGCGGGCGCAGCAGGTGGGTCTTGTGCCCGGAAAGATTGTGTTCGGTTGTGTAGCTGATCAGCCCCTTGGGGTAGTTCATCTTCTCCATGATGCTGTCGCAGGCGTCGATGCAGGCGGCGCAGCCGATGCACTCGATCTGCAGGCCGTCGCGGATGTCGATGCCGGTGGGGCAGACGTGTACGCACATCTTGCAGTCGATGCAGTCACCCAGGCCCTGGGCCTTGTAGTCGGCGTCCTTCTTGCGCGGGCCGCGCGACTCGCCGCGGCGCGGGTCGTAGGAGACGATCAGGGTGTCCTGGTCGAACATCACGCTCTGGAAGCGCGCATAGGGGCACATGTAGATGCACACCTGTTCGCGCAGGTAGCCGGCGTTACCGTAGGTGGCGAGGGTGAAGAAGCCCACCCAGAACAGCGCCCAGCCGCTGGCCTCGAGAGTCAGCAGTTCAGGGATCAGCTCGCGGATGGGCGTGAAGTAGCCGACGAAGGTGATCGCAGTGAGCAGCGACACGCCTACCCAGATGCCGTGCTTGGCCACCTTGCGCGCCAGCTTGTTGCCGCTCATCGGTTGTTTGTCCAGCTTCATGCGCTGGTTGCGGTCGCCCTCGGTGACCTTCTCGGCCCACATGAACACCCAGGTGAACACGCTCTGCGGACAGGTGTAGCCGCACCAGACGCGGCCGGCGAACACGGTGATGAAGAACAGGCCGAAGGCGCAGATGATCAAGAGCCACGACAGCAGCATGAAGTCCTGCGGCCAGTAGGTGGCGCCGAAGATGTGGAATTTGCGCTCGGGCAGGTTCCACCAGACGGCCTGGCGGCCTTCCCAGTTCAGCCACACGGTGCCGAAGAACAGCAGGAAGAGAAAGGCTCCGCCGACGCGGCGCAGGTTGCGGAACAGGCCGGTGAACGCGCGGGTATAGATCTTCTCGCGGTTGGCGTAGAGATCGACGGTGGCGGCTTTTGCGGAAGGAGGGGTGACGTCCTGGACGGGGATCTGTTCGCTCATCAATGCATACCAAAGCGGTTGGTTGGCAGCCCGGGCCGATACGTGCCGGTCAGGGTCAATTCACGGTAGCTACATGGTACGCCCGAAAGACAACGCCCGGGTGCGACCAGCGGTCGCGTCCCGGGCGTTCATTGACCCTTGTCAAAAGAGTCGTTCTGCGATTACTGCTCTTGTGCCTTGTGCGACAGGCTGTACACGTAAGCGGCCAGCAGATGCACCTTGTCGTTGCCGAGGAATTCTTCCTGGGCCGGCATGTTGCCGTGACGACCGTAGCGGATGCTCTGTTGCAGTTGCGCGTAGCTGCTGCCGTAGATGAAGGCAGCCGGGTTGGTCAGGTTCGGTGCGCCCATGGCCGGGGTGCCCTTGCCGTCGGCGCCGTGGCAGGCGAAGCAGGTACCGGCGAAGACCTTCTGGCCTGCGTCGATATCGGCTTCCACGCCTTCCGGCAGCTCACGACCAGCCAGCTCGGTCAGCACATAGGCGGCGACGTTGCGTACGCCGTCTTCGCCAATGGCCGGGCCCTGGGCCGGCATGGCGCCCTGACGACCTTTCAGGATGGTGGTCTTGATGGTTTCCGCCTCGCCACCCCAGCGCCATTCGCTGTCGGTCAGGTTGGGGAAGCCGTAGCTGCCCTTGGCGTCGGAGCCATGGCACACCGAGCAGTTGGAAGCGAACAGGCGACCGCCCATCTTCAGCGCCTGCTCGTCCTTGGCCACTTCCTCGATGGGCATGGCCGCGTACTTGGCGAACAGTGGGCCATATTGCTCGTCGGCACGGGCCATTTCCTTCTCCCACTGGTGCACACCGGTCCAGCCGGCGTGACGCATGGAGCCGTCGGCGATTTGCACGCCGGCGGCGAAGGGGGTCTGCTTGTCGTTGTCGACGTAATCGTAGCCCGGCAGCAGGCCTTTCCAGTTGCCCAGGCCCGGATACAGGGCCAGGTAGCCCAGGGCGAAGACGATGGTGGCGACGAACAGCAGGAACCACCACTTCGGCAGCGGGTTGTCGAATTCGGCGATGCCGTCGAATTCATGCCCGACGGTTTCCTCGGTGGTCTCCTGGCGCTGGCCCTTGCGGGTGCCGAAGATCAGCCAGGTCAGGGCGAAGATGGTGCCCAGAGACAGAATGGTTACGTACCAACTCCAGAACGTGGTCATTGGTTATTGCTCCTGGAAGAGTCTTGGTCGCGCTTGGACTCGGGCTCGTCGGCGAAGGGCAGGTTGGCAGCTTCGTCGAAGCTGGACTTGCGCTTGCTGCTGTAGGCCCAGAGCACCACGCCGATGAAGGCGATGAATACCACCGCTGTGCCGATGCCGCGAATAGTCCCGATGTCCATAGCGTTTTACCGTTTGTTCTTGATGGAAGTGCCGAGAACCTGCAGGTACGCGACCAGCGCGTCCATTTCGGTCTTGCCTTTCACTGCATCCTTGGCGCCGGCGATGTCTTCGTCGGTGTAGGGGATGCCGAAGCCACGCATGACTTCCATCTTCTTCGCGGTGTCCTTGCCGTCGAGGGTGTTTTCCACCAGCCAGGGGTAGGCGGGCATCTTCGACTCGGGCACGACGTTGCGCGGGTTGTACAGGTGGGCGCGGTGCCACTCGTCCGAGTAGCGGCCGCCGACGCGGGCCAGGTCCGGGCCGGTACGCTTGGAGCCCCACAGGAAGGGGTGATCCCAGACGCTTTCGCCGGCCACCGAGTAGTGGCCGTAGCGCTCGGTCTCGGCGCGGAACGGACGGATCATCTGCGAGTGGCAGCCGACGCAGCCTTCACGGATGTAGAGGTCACGACCTTCCAGTTGCAGTGCGGTGTAAGGCTTGAGGCCTTCCACCGGCTCATTGGTGACGTCTTGGAAAAACAGCGGGACGATCTGGGTCAGGCCGCCGATGCTGACGGCGATCACCATCAGCAGCGCCATCAGGCCGATATTCTTCTCGATGATTTCGTGTTTCATCAGTGAGCTACTCCGGCGGGAATCTGCGCAGCCGCTTCGTATTCAGCCGGCTTGGCGGCACGCACGGTGCGGTAGGTGTTGTAGGCCATCAGCAGCATGCCGGTGACGAAGAAGGCGCCGCCGATCATGCGCACCACGTAACCCGGGTGGCTGGCTTCCAGCGCTTCGACGAAGGAGTAGGTCAGGGTGCCGTCTTCGTTGACTGCGCGCCACATCAGGCCCTGGGTGATACCGTTGACCCACATCGAGGCGATGTACAGCACGGTGCCGATGGTGGCCAGCCAGAAGTGGGCGTTGATCAGGCCGACGCTGTGCATCTGCTCGCGGCCGAACACCTTGGGAATAAGGTGGTACAGCGAGCCGATGGAGATCATCGCCACCCAGCCGAGCGCGCCGGCGTGGACGTGGCCGATGGTCCAGTCGGTGTAGTGCGACAGGGCGTTGACGGTCTTGATGGCCATCATCGGGCCCTCGAAGGTGCTCATGCCATAGAAGGCCAGGGAGACGACGAGGAAGCGCAGGATCGGGTCGGTGCGCAGTTTGTGCCAGGCACCGGACAGGCTCATCATGCCGTTGATCATGCCGCCCCAGCTCGGCGCCAGCAGGATCACCGACATGGCCATGCCCAGGGACTGCGCCCAGTCGGGCAGGGCGGTGTAGTGCAGGTGGTGCGGGCCGGCCCAGATGTACAGGGTGATCAGCGCCCAGAAGTGCACGATGGACAGGCGGTAGGAGTAGATCGGACGCTCGGCCTGCTTGGGTACGAAGTAGTACATCATCCCCAGGAAGCCGGTGGTCAGGAAGAAGCCCACGGCGTTGTGGCCGTACCACCACTGGATCATCGCGTCGGTGGCGCCGGCGTACATCGAGTACGACTTGAACAGGCTGACCGGCATGGCCATGCTGTTGACGATGTGCAGCATGGCGGTGACCAGGATGAAGCCGCCGAAGAACCAGTTGCCCACATAGATGTGCTTGGTCTTGCGCTTGACGATGGTACCGAAGAACACCACAGCATAAGCAACCCAGACAATGCCCAGAAGGATGTCGATCGGCCACTCCAGCTCGGCGTATTCCTTGGTGCTGGTAAGGCCCAGCGGCAGGGTGATGACTGCCAGGACAATCACTGCTTGCCAGCCCCAGAAGACGAAGGCGGCCAGACCGTCGGAGATCAGACGCGCTTGGCTGGTGCGTTGCACGACATAGAAGGACGTTGCCATCAACGCACACCCGCCGAAGGCGAAGATTACCGCGTTGGTGTGCAGCGGGCGCAGGCGGCCGAAGCTGGTCCACGGAAGGTTCAGGTTGAGTTCCGGCCACACGAGTTGTGCGGCGATGAACACGCCTAGACCCATCCCAATGACCCCCCAGATCACCGTCATAATGGCGAACTGGCGGACCACCTTATAGTTATAAGCAGTCTGACTGATTGCTGTGCTCATGCTAGGGGTTCCACGGTTAATGGAGTTTTATGGGGCAAAAATCGGCGGCAAGTATGGAGAAAGCAGGTAGCCATTGCAACGCAACATACCGACACGATTAGGGTTTCAGAGCCTTTCGCGTGCCTTGGACGGCGCCCTCGACAGAGGTGTTGGCAGGCCGTGCGCAAGCGAATTGCGCGATGCTGAGAAGGGATCGCCTTGGCGTTGTGGCAGATGACGACTGAAAAGGCAGCTTAGCCCAGGTCAAGAAAATTGCAGGGCTACTGGTCGGCGGGTGCGACACTGGGTCGCATACATATAAAGGAAGGGCCGGCGATCGAGGGCGGTCGCCGGCGGGTGGGGTTACTCGCTGTCGTCCAGGCTCAGCTTGAGTACGTAGGCGGCCAGCAGGTGGGCCTTGTCGTTGCCGAGGAAGTCCTCCTGCGCCGGCATGTGGCCGTTGCGGCCGTAGCGGATGGTCTGTTGCAGCTGGGTGAAACTGCTGCCGTAGATGAAGGCGCTGGGCTGGGTCAGGTTGGGGGCGCCCATCAGCGCCATGCCGTGACCATCCTGGCCATGGCACGCCGAGCAGGTGCTGGCGAAGATCTTCTGGCCGGCGACGATGTCGGCTTCGCTGCCCTCGGGCAACTCGCGGCCGGCCAGCTCGGTCAGCACGTAGGCGGCCACGTTGCGCACGCCGTCTTCGCCGATGGCCGGACCCTGCGCCGGCATCATGCCGGTGCGGCCCTTGAGGATGGTGGTCTTGATCGTCTCCGCGTCGCCGCCCCAGCGCCAGCTGCTGTCGGCCAGGTTGGGGAAGCCGTAGCTGCCCTTGGCGTCGGAACCGTGGCAGACCGAGCAGTTGGAGGCGAACAGGCGGCCGCCCATTTTCAGCGCGCGCTCGTCCTTGGCCACTTCCTCGATGGGCATGGCGGCATATTTGGCGAAGATCGGCCCATATTGCGCGTCGGCCCTGGCCATTTCCTTTTCCCACTGGTGGTTGCCGGTCCAGCCGCCGACCTGCTGCTCCTTGGGCAGGTGGGCCTGGGTGGAGAAGGGCACGACGATCTCGTTGCCTTGTTCGTCCACGCCCTTTTCCAGGTAGGCGTAACCGGGCAGCAGGCCCTTGAAGTTGCCCAGCCCCGGGTAGAGGACCAGGTAACCGATGGAAAATACCAGGGTGCCGATGAACAGCATGAACCACCACTTGGGCAGCGGATTGTCATACTCCTCGATGCCGTCGAAGGCGTGACCCATGGTCTGTTCGGTGGGGTTCTTGTGCACCTCGCTCTTGCGCGTGGCGAAGATCAGCCAGAACAGGGCGACCAGGGTGCCGATGGTCAGCAGGGTGATGTACCAGCTCCAGAAGGTGGTCATGCGTCATTCCTCGAAACGGCGGGCTTCTGATCGTCGGCGAAGGGCAGGTTGGCCGCTTCGGCGAAGGCGTCGCGGCGTTCGCCGCTATAGGCCCAGAGGGTCACGGCGGCGAAGGCGATCAGTACCAGGGCGGTGCCCAGACCGCGCAGGGTGCCTACATCGATAAGCTCGAACATGGCGCTCACCTCTTGTTCTTCACGGCGGTGCCGAGCACCTGCAGGTAGGCGACCAGCGCGTCCATCTCGCTCTTGCCCTTGACGGCATCGGCGGCGCCGGCGATGTCCTCGTCGCTGTACGGCACGCCGAGGGTGCGCAGGGCGCTCATCTTCGTGGCGGTGTCCTTGCCGTCGAGGGCGTTTTCCACCAGCCAGGGGTAGGCGGGCATCTTCGACTCGGGCACGACGTTGCGCGGGTTGTACAGGTGGGCGCGGTGCCACTCGTCCGAGTAACGGCCGCCGACGCGGGCCAGGTCCGGGCCGGTGCGCTTGGAACCCCACAGGAAGGGGTGATCCCAGACGCTTTCGCCGGCCACCGAGTAGTGGCCGTAGCGCTCGGTCTCGGCGCGGAACGGACGGATCATCTGTGAGTGGCAGCCGACGCAGCCTTCCTTGATGTAGATGTCGCGGCCTTCCAGCTGCAGCGCAGTGTAGGGCTTGAGGCCTTCGACCGGCTCGTTGGTGACGTCCTGGAAGAACAGCGGGACGATCTGGGTCAGACCGCCGATGCTCACCGCGAGGATCATCACCAGGGCCATCAGGCCGATGTTCTTCTCGAGAATCTCGTGTTTCATCAGTGGGCTCCTTCTACCGAGAACTGCGCGGCGGCTTCCACCTCGGCCGGTTTGGCGCTACGCACGGTCAGCCAGGTGTTGTAGGCCATCAGCAGCATGCCGACGAAGAAGATGGCGCCGCCGATCACCCGTACTACGAAGCCGGGGTGGCTGGCTTCCAGCGCTTCTACGAAGGAGTAGGTGAGGGTGCCGTCCTCGTTCACCGCGCGCCACATCAGGCCCTGGGTGATGCCGTTGACCCACATCGAGGCGATGTACAGCACGGTGCCGATGGTGGCGAGCCAGAAGTGCGCGTTGATCAGGCCGATGCTGTGCATCTGCTGGCGGCCGAACACCTTGGGGATCAGGTGATACAGCGAGCCGATCGAGACCATGGCGACCCAGCCGAGCGCGCCGGCGTGGACGTGGCCGATGGTCCAGTCGGTGTAGTGGGACAGGGCGTTGACGGTCTTGATCGCCATCATCGGGCCCTCGAAGGTACTCATGCCGTAGAAGGCCAGGGACACTACGAGGAAGCGCAGGATCGGGTCGGTGCGCAGTTTGTGCCAGGCGCCGGAGAGGGTCATCATGCCGTTGATCATGCCGCCCCAGCTGGGTGCCAGGAGGATCAGCGACATCACCATGCCGAGGCTCTGCGCCCAGTCCGGCAGGGCGGTGTAGTGCAGGTGGTGCGGGCCGGCCCAGATATACACCGCGATCAGCGCCCAGAAGTGCACGATCGACAGGCGATAGGAGTAGACCGGGCGTTCGGCCTGCTTGGGCACGAAGTAGTACATCATCCCCAGGAAGCCCGCGGTGAGGAAGAAGCCCACGGCGTTGTGGCCGTACCACCACTGGATCATCGCGTCGGTGGCGCCGGCATACAGCGAGTAGGACTTGGTCAGGCTGACCGGAATCTCCAGGTTGTTGACGATGTGCAGAATGGCCACGGTGAGGATGAAGCCGCCGAAGAACCAGTTGCCCACGTAGATGTGGCTGACCTTGCGCTTTACGATGGTGCCGAAGAAGACGATGGCGTAAGCGACCCAGACCACGGTGATCAGGAGGTCGATCGGCCATTCCAGCTCGGCGTACTCCTTGGAGCTGGTCCAGCCCAGCGGCAGGCTGATGGCTGCCAGCACGATCACCAGTTGCCAGCCCCAGAAGGTGAAGGCAGCCAGTTTCGGCGCGAACAGCGTGGCCTGGCTGGTGCGTTGCACCGCGTAGTAGCTGGTGGCGAACAGCGCACAGCCGCCGAAGGCGAAGATCACCGCGTTGGTGTGCAGCGGGCGTAGCCGGCCGAAGCTGGTCCACGGCAGGTTGAAGTTGAGGTCGGGCCAGGCCAGTTGGGCGGCGATGAAAACGCCGAGTCCCATGCCGACGATGCCCCAAACCACCGTCATAATGGCGAACTGGCGAACCACCCTGTAGTTGTAGGCGCAGCGGGTTGTTGTGTTCATGTCTGGGTTTCCATCCAGGGTTATGGCAGAGCGGCCGGTAACCGGGGCGCCCATAGGCATGAGCAGGCCACGGACCCCACGGATATCGACGC
Organism: Pseudomonas sp. SP16.1; assembly: GCF_052682975.1. Lineage (NCBI taxonomy): Bacteria > Pseudomonadati > Pseudomonadota > Gammaproteobacteria > Pseudomonadales > Pseudomonadaceae > Pseudomonas > Pseudomonas sp. SP16.1. The sequence goes on along the minus strand of NZ_JBQYFZ010000001.1, from coordinate 2,369,924 downwards.
GAGGCAAGCATGAGCAAAGGGCCATCTGGGTTTATTGACGCCGATCAATGTGAGCAGGGGCAGCCCTGGCGCTGGGATTGGCCAGAAGGCGAGGCGCACGCGACGCTGATCCTCGCCCACGGCGCCGGCGCACCGATGGACAGCGAGTTCATGCAGAACATGGCCCGAGGCCTTGCCGCACGCGGCATCGCGGTGCTGCGTTTCGAGTTCGCCTACATGGCCGCGCGGCGGGTCGACGGCAAGAAACGCCCGCCCAATCCACAGGCGCAACTGCTGCAGCAATGGCGCGAGGTGCATGCCCGGGTGCGCCAACAGGTCGCAGGGCCACTGGCCATCGGCGGCAAGTCGATGGGCGGGCGCATGGCCAGCCTGCTGGCCGATGAACTGGGCGCCGACGCCCTGGTCTGTCTCGGCTATCCGTTCTATGCCGCCGGCAAGCCGGAAAAAACCCGCGTGGCGCACCTGGCCGAGCTGCGCACCCAGACCCTGATCGTCCAGGGCGAGCGCGACGCCCTGGGCAATCGCGAGGCGGTGGCCGGCTACGCCCTGTCGCCGGCGATCCGGCTGCACTGGCTGGCGGCGGCCGATCATGATCTCAAGCCGCTGAAGAGTTCGGGCGTCAGCCACGACCAGCATCTGGCCAGCGCGGCGCAGGCGGTGGCCGACTTCCTCGCCGCTGTCACTCCGCGCCGCGGGTAGGCGGGGCGTCGGGTGCGGCCGGCGCCTGCTAACGGGGCGGTGCGTGACCTGCGAGTCGCGTCGCTGCGCCGTTTTGGTGCGTAGGCGTTCCGGCTTATTTTCAACTTATTGAAATAAAAGGATTTATTGCGCTGGCTCGGGCCTTGCAAAGCCACCTGCGAGTCCGGGTGACAAGGAGTACGGCATGCCCCGCACCTTTTATGACGAGATGTACGACGCGAGCGGCGCGGTCCGCCCGCACTACCGGGAATTCGCCCGCTGGCTGGCCGATACCCCCGACGAACTGCTGGCCCAGCGCCGCCGCGAGGCAGATCTGCTGTTTCACCGCGCCGGCATCACCTTCACCCTGTATGGCGACGACCAGGGCACCGAGCGGCTGATCCCCTTCGACATCATCCCGCGCAGCATTCCCATGAGCGAATGGCGCGTGGTCGAGCGCGGCTGCATCCAGCGGGTGCAGGCGCTCAATCTGTTCCTCGCCGACCTCTACCACGAGCAGCGCATCGTCAAGGCGGGGATCATCCCGGCCGAGCAGGTGCTGGCCAACGAGGGCTACCAGATCGCCATGCAGGGCCTGGACCTGCACCGCGACATCTACGCGCACATCGCCGGGGTCGACCTGGTCCGCGACGGCGACGGCAGCTACTACGTGCTGGAAGACAACCTGCGCACCCCCAGCGGCGTCAGCTACATGCTCGAAGACCGCAAGATGATGATGCGCCTGTTCCCCGAGCTGTTCGCCGCGCAGCGCGTGGCGCCGGTCAACCACTATCCGAACCTGCTGCTCGACACCTTGAAGAGCGCCAGCCCGCTGGACAATCCCACCGTGGTGGTGCTGACCCCGGGGCGCTTCAACAGCGCCTACTTCGAGCACGCCTTCCTCGCCCGCGAGATGGGCGTGGAGCTGGTGGAGGGCGCCGACCTGCTGGTGCGCGACGACAAGGTGTACATGCGCACTACCGCCGGCGCGCGCCAGGTCGACGTGATCTACCGCCGCCTCGACGACGCCTTCCTCGACCCGCTGGCCTTCAACCCCGACTCCATGCTCGGCGTGCCCGGCCTGCTGGCCGCCTACCGGTCTGGCAACGTGGTACTGGCCAACGCCATTGGCACCGGGGTGGCGGACGACAAGTCGATCTACCCCTTCGTCGACGACATGATCCGTTTTTACCTGGACGAGGAGCCGATCCTGAAGAACGTGCCGACCTGGCAGTGCCGCAAGCCGGCGGAACTGTCCCACGTGCTGGCCCACCTGCCCGAGCTGGTGGTCAAGGAAACCCAGGGCTCCGGCGGCTACGGCATGCTGGTCGGCCCGGCTGCGACCCAGGCCGAGATCGAGGCCTTTCGCGAGCGCCTCAAGGCTAATCCTGCGGCCTATATCGCCCAGCCGACGCTGAGCCTGTCGACCTGCCCGACCTTCGTCGAGCGCGGCATCGCCCCGCGCCATATCGACCTGCGCCCGTTCGTCCTGACCGGCCGCGAGACCCGCCTGGTGCCCGGCGGCCTGACCCGCGTGGCGCTGCGCGAAGGCTCGCTGGTGGTCAACTCGTCGCAAGGCGGCGGGACCAAGGACACCTGGGTGGTGGAGGACTAATCATGCTCAGTCGTACTGCCTCCGATCTGTACTGGATGTCGCGCTACCTGGAGCGCGCCGAGAACCTGGCTCGCATGCTCGACGTCAGCTATTCGCTGTCGCTGATGCCGCAGGACGGCCGCGGCGACGGCCTCGACGAACTGGCCATGCCGCTGTTGATCACCGGCACCCTGGACGACTACCTGGAACGCCACGGCCCGCTGCACGCCGAGCGCATGCTGCAGTTCTTCGCCTTGGATGCCGGCAATCCGGGCAGCATCTACTGCTGCCTGCAGGCCGCGCGCAGCAACGCCCATGCGGTGCGCGGGCGGATCACCGCGGACATGTGGGAGAACATCAACGCCACCTGGCTGGAGATGCGCGGCATCGCCGAGCAGGGTCTGGGGCGCTACGGCATCAGCCGCTTCTGCGAGTGGGTCAAGGAATGCTCGCACCTGTTTCGCGGCGCCACCTCCGGCACCATCATGCGCAACGAGGCCTACAGCTTCATCCGCCTCGGTACCTTCATCGAGCGCGCCGACAACAGCCTGCGCCTGCTCGATGCGCGCTACGAGATGCTCGGCGAGGAGATCGACGAACTGGAGCAACGCACCGCGCGCAGCTACTACCAATGGAGCGCGCTGCTGCGGGCACTGTCGTCGTTCGAGGCGTTCGCCGAGATCTACCGTGGCTCGCCGCGCACGCGCAAGGTCGCCGAACTTCTGCTGCTGCGTCCCGACGTGCCGCGCTCGCTGCGCGCTTGCCTGAACGAACTCAACCTGATGCTCGCCAGCCTTCCCGGCGACACCGGCCGTCCGGCACAACGCTTGGCCGCCGAACTGGAGGCGCGGCTGCGCTATACCAGCATCGACGAAGTGCTCGACGAAGGCCTGCACGCCTGGCTCACCGACTTCATCCTGCTGCTGCGCCAGCTGGGCAACAGCATCCACACGTCCTATCTGGAGGTCGCATGAGACTCTCGATCAGTCACGACACCACCTACCGCTACGACGACCAGGTGCGCGCCAGCATCCAGTACCTGCGCCTGACCCCGCACGACAGTGAGCGCCAGCAGGTGCTCGCCTGGCAGCTCGAGCTGCCGCGCCCGGTGCGCGCGCAGCTCGACCCCTACGGCAACATCCTGCATGTGCTGACCCTGGACGAGCCGCACGAAGCCATCGTCATCGGCGCCCGCGGCCAGGTCGAGATCGACGAGGCGCGCGAGGCCGAGCATGAGGAGCAGTCGGCGCTGCCGTTCCTGCGTTTTACCCGCCTGACCCAGGCCGACGAGGCCCTGCGCGAGTTCGCCAGCCAGCAGAGCAAGGCGCGCGCCGATCGCGCCGGGCTGATCGACCTGATGCAGGCGCTCAATGCCCATATCGGCTACCAGCCGGGCGTCACCGCCGTCGACACCAGTGCCGCCGAGGCCTTCGCCGGGCGCCGCGGCGTCTGCCAGGACCACACCCACGCCTTTCTCGCCTGTGCCCGCAGCCTGGGCGTGCCGGCGCGCTATGTGTCCGGCTACCTGTACACCGACAGCGCCGAGCACCTGGCCAGCCACGCCTGGGCCGAGGCCTGGCTGGACGGTGCCTGGTACAGCTTCGACGTGACCAACTGCCTGGCCAGGCCGGAGCGCCACCTCAAGCTGGCGGTCGGCCTGGACTACCTCGATGCCTGCCCGGTACGCGGCATGCGCCGCGGCGGCGGCGGCGAGCAGATGCATGCGCTGGTGCAGGTGGCGCCGCTGCTGCAGGTGCAGCAGCAGTAGGGTGCTCGGCGGTCGAGAGGGGCTGAACGAAGTCCGGCGCTTGTGAGTCTTTCCCTAGTATCGGCGCGGGGCAGAAGATCGAGGCGCGCCAGCTAGGAGGACTCGAGCGATGATTGCCTACACCATGGTGGGAACGCGGGACCTGCAGCGGGCCCTGCGTTTCTACGATCCCCTTTGTGCCGAAATGGACCTGCAGGTCTGCTGGCAGGACGACGCTTCGGTCGGCTACGGCCGAGCCGACGACCTGAACTTTCCCCGCTTCTACGTCGGCTATCCCTACGACGGCAACCAGGCCAGCGTGGGCAACGGCGTGATGACCGCGTTCCAGTTCGCCCAGCAGGCCAAGGTCGACCGGCTGCACCGTCTTGCGCTGGGCTGCGGTGGCCGCGACGAGGGTGCGCCGGGCTACCGTCCGCGCTATGGCGAGGGCTTCTATGCGGCCTATGTCAGGGACCCGGACGGCAACAAGCTGGCCTTCGTGGTCTATCCGCGCGGGTAGTGCGGTCATCCGTAGGCTGCGCCGCGTGCACCGACTAATTCAGTGGAACGCCCGGTGCGCATAGCGCACCCTACGCGGGGCAGGGCGCGACGGGCTCTTGCTGCGTAACGGCTAATCGCGGATATCGGCCATATGCGCCAGATAGGCGATCAGCTCGGCCAGCTCCCGCTCGCTAAGAACCTCCTGGGAGAAACCCGGCATTCGCCCCTGTGGCCAGCGCCGCAGGCTCTGCGGGTCGCGAACGTAGCGGCGCAGGAAGTCTTCGGCGAAATATTCGGTGGGATTGTGCGGAATGTTCAGGTCCGGGCCGAACTCGGCGTCGCCGGCGCCATTGAGGCGGTGGCAGGCCAGGCAATGTTTCTGGAAGTGGGCGAAGCCGGCCTGCACCTCGGCGCTGGCGTCGGCGGCCGGCAGCAGGGCGGGGAAGCGTTGCGCCACCGGCGCCAGCTGACGGATGCGCGCTACCTGGAAGGGCCATTGCTCAGGGCCGATCTGGCTGGCGGCCGGGTCGCTCCATACCAGGTAGAAGGGACCGGCGCTGGGCTTGCCCTTGCCCAGCGGCGGCCAGGGCCGGGCCGGGTCTTCCACCGCCAGCCAGGCCTTGGCGCCCTGGCTGGCGAGCAGACCGGCGGCCGGCAATTCGGCGGCGAAGCCGTCGAGGGCCACGACCTGCAGGTGATCGCCGGGCGCCACCCCGTCCAGCAGCGCGCTCAGCGGCACGGCGCGGTAGCGCATGTCGCGCTTGTAGGCGACGTCTTCGGCAATCCGCACCTCTTGCGCCTGCGGATGGGCGAGCAGCTCGGCGCTGTGCCAGGTGCGCGTGGTGCTGCCGAGCTGGATTTGCAGTTCTGCGGCCTGGGCGTTGCCGAGCAGGAGGAGGGCAATCAGGCAGGCGAGGGCTTTCAAGTCGAGGGCTCCGCTACGAGCTGGGCTGGCGTGTCGATGGCACCCTAGCACAATTGCCCGCAGCGTCTTAGCCGTCTAGCATGCGGCTTTTGCTTGGCAGGAGTGCCCCATGCTGGCTGAGTTGTTCGCCGTTCTGGCGCCGGTGCTGATCGCCGCCGGCATCGGTTATGGCTGGGCGCGCACGGGGCATGCCTATCCGACCGATTTCGTCGCGCGCATGGTGCTGAACATCGGCACGCCCTGCCTGGTGCTGTCGACGCTCAGCCGCGCCGAACTGGACGGCGCCGCCTTCGCCGAAATGGCCCGGGCCTGCGTGCTGGTGACCCTGGGCATGGGCCTGATCGGCCTGCTGCTGAGCCGCCTGTTCGTCATCGACTGGAAGGTGCTGGTGCCGGCCTACCTGTTTCCCAACTCCGGCAACATGGGCCTGCCGATGGCGCTGTTCGCCTTCGGCGAGCCGGGACTGGCGCTGGCGGTGGCGTTCTTCCTGGTCCTGTCGGTAGGGCATTTCAGCCTGGGCATGCTGCTGTCCGGCGCCGAGCGTTCGCTCAAGGGCCTGCTGGTCAACCCGATCATGGTCAGCCTGGCGCTGGTACTGCCGGTGTTGCTGCTCGAGATCGAACTGCCGCGCTGGCTGGCCAACACCGTCGACCTGCTCGGCGGCATGACCATCCCGCTGATGCTGATCACCCTTGGCGTGTCGCTGGCCAGCATCCGCGTGCAGCACCTCGGCAGCGGTCTGCTGCTGGGCCTGTTGCGCATCCTCTGCGGCGCCGCGCTGGCCTGGGCCATCGGCTGGCTGCTGGCGCTGGCGCCGCTGGTGCATGCGGTATTGGTGCTGCAGTCGTCGATGCCGGTGGCGGTGTTCAACTACCTGTTCGCCGTGCGCGCCGGACGCTCGCCGGAGCAGGTGGCCAGTCTGGTGCTGTGCTCGACCCTGCTGGCATTCGTGCTGATTCCGTTGTTGCTGGCGTGGTGGATGCCCGCACTGCGCTGAGCGCGCTACGGCGACAGCGCTAGTGCGGGGTCGATGGGCGGTTCAACTGACCAGACGGGTCAGATTGGGAAGGATCAGGACGACCGCCGTGGCGAAGAGAATTACGCCGGCCTGGCGGTATTTCGGCTGTTTGAACATGGCCGCATGCCTTTTGTTGTTATTGGTGTGGCGTCGGATGCCCGCCTCACTGCCTGGCGGGTTGCAGCGTCACGCCTGGGCGTGGTCTGACGTGCCACCCCGGCATATCCCGGCGGCGGCTCCCTGTACCCTTTCGATCCTGAGTACAAGACTAACTCTAGGGCTGGCATCACGAACTCTTTAGATGACTTGGTTGCTAACGGTTAACTGCTAGGAACTTCCAGCTATGCATGGCCTCTGGCCATCTCGTAGCGAGGCTTGAGGCAGACAGCTTGCCGGGGCTTCGCAGCGGCCAAGGGATCAAACGACCGTTCGTCTGAGCTCACTGGTCAATGGCGCTGAGCGGTTCGGTCATTGAGCGCTTAGCGCCCGACGCTATGGTAGTGAGGCTCAATAAGAACAGGTGTAGCCGGGACGCGATGTTCCGCCAGCGCCGTATCAGTCTCCGAGGACGCCATGACCGAAGCATATATTTTCGACGCGGTGCGCACGCCCCGCGGCAAGGGCAAGAAGGACGGCGCGCTGTACAGCGTCAAGCCCGTCAACCTGATCGCCGGCTTGCTGCGTGCGCTCCAGGAACGCAACGAGCTGGACACCAGCCAGGTCGATGACATCGTGCTCGGCTGCGTCACCCCGGTGGGCGACCAGGGCGCCGATATCGCCAAGACAGCCGCCATGGTGGCGGACTGGGGCGTCAGCGTCGCCGGTGTGCAGCTCAACCGCTTCTGCGCCTCGGGCCTGGAGGCGGTCAACCTGGGCGCGATGAAGGTGCGCTCGGGCTTCGAGGACCTGGTGGTGGTCGGCGGCGTGGAGTCCATGTCGCGCGTGCCCATGGGTTCGGATGGCGGCGCCTGGGTGATGGACCCGGAAACCAATATCCATTCCAACTTCGTGCCGCAGGGCGTGGGCGCGGACCTGATTGCCACCCTGGAAGGCTTCTCCCGCACCGACGTCGACAGCTTCGCCCTGCGCTCGCAGCAGAAGGCCGCGCGCGCCAGCGCCGATGGCTCGTTCGCCAAGTCGCTGATCCCGGTCACCGACCAGAACGGCATCGTGCTGCTCGATCACGACGAATTTATCCGCGGCGATTCCACCTTGGAGGGCCTGGGCAAGCTCAAGCCCAGCTTCGAGGTGATGGGCCAGATGGGCTTCGACGCCACCGCGCTGCGCGTCTACAGCCACATCGAGCGCATCGAGCACGTGCACACGCCGGGCAACAGCTCCGGCATCGTCGACGGCGCCGCGCTGATGCTGATCGGCTCCGAAGCCAAGGGCAAGGAACTGGGCCTCAAGCCGCGTGCGCGCGTCGTCGCCACCGCGGTGACCAGCACCGACCCGACCATCATGCTCACCGGCCCGGCGCCGGCCACGCGCAAGGCGCTGGCCAAGGCCGGGCTGTCGGTGGAAGACATCGACCTGTTCGAGGTCAACGAGGCCTTCGCCTCGGTGGTGATGAAGTTCATGAAGGACATGGGTGTGCCGGAGAGCAAGGTCAACGTCAACGGCGGCTCCATCGCCATGGGTCATCCGCTGGGCGCCACCGGCTGCGCGATCCTCGGCACCCTGCTCGACGAGCTGGAGAAGCGCCAGCTGCGCTACGGCCTGGCCACGCTCTGCGTCGGCGGCGGCATGGGCATCGCGACGATCATCGAGCGCATTTAAGGACTTTGTAGGGTGGATGAGGCGAAGCTCATCCACCGAGTAGCTGCCTGGTGGAAACCCGCTCCGCGGGTTTGCCACCCTGCGCGGCACCTATCGACAGGACATTCACATGACTGACGCCATCCGTTACGAAAAGGGCCAGGACGCGATCGTCGTGCTGACCATCGACATGCCCGGCCAGAGCGCCAACACCATGAACGCGGTCTACCGCGAGGCGATGGGCCAGATCGTCGCGCGCCTGGAAGCGGAGAAGGATTCGATTGCCGGGGTGATCGTCACTTCGGCGAAGAAGACCTTCTTCGCCGGCGGCGACCTCGGCGAGCTGATCAAGGTCACCAAGGCCGACGCCAAGCCGTTCTACGACATGGTCCTGGGCATCAAGGGCCAGCTGCGCCGCCTGGAAACGCTGGGCAAGCCGGTGGTGGCCGCGATCAACGGCGCGGCGCTGGGCGGCGGCTGGGAAATCTGCCTGGCCTGCCACCATCGTATTGCCCTGGACAACGCCAGCGTGCAGCTCGGCCTGCCGGAAGTGACCCTCGGCCTGCTGCCGGGCGGTGGCGGCGTGGTGCGCATGGTGCGCCTGCTGGGCCTGGAGAAGGCCCTGCCGTACCTGGCCGAAGGCAAGAAGGTGCGCCCGGACGCCGCGCTCAAGGCCGGCCTGATCCACGACCTGGCTGCTGACCGCGATGAAATGCTGGCCAAGGCCCGCGCCTGGATCGCCGCCAACCCGGCCGCCAAGCAGCCCTGGGACGTGCAGGGCTACAAGATTCCCGGCGGCACGCCGAGCTCGCCGAACGTCGCGCAGATGCTGGCCATCGCCCCGAGCGTGCTGCGCGACAAGACCAAGGGCTGCTTCCCGGCGCCGGAGAAGATCCTCTGCGCCGCCGTCGAGGGCGCCCAGGTCGACTTCGACACGGCGCAGATCATCGAGGCGCGCTACTTCACCGAGCTGACCTGCGGCCAGGTGGCGAAGAACATGATCGGCACCTTCTGGTTCCAGTTGAACGAGATCAACGCCGGCAGCTCGCGCCCGCAGGGCATCGCGCAGTACGTGACCAAGAAGGTCGGCGTGCTCGGCGCCGGCATGATGGGCGCGGGCATCGCCTATGTGTCGGCGGCCGCCGGCATCGAGGTGGTGCTCAAGGACGTATCCGTCGAGGCCGCGGAGAAGGGCAAGGCCTACTCGGCCAAGCTGCTCGACAAGAAGGTGAGCAAGGGTCATATGACGGCCGAGCAGCGCGAAAGCTTCCTGGCGCGGATCAGGGCGACCGATAGCGATGCCGATTTCGCCGGCTGCGACCTGATCATCGAGGCGGTGTTCGAGGATCGCGCGCTCAAGGCCAGGGTCTCCGCCGCCGCCGAGGCCGCTGCACTGGCGGATGCGGTGATCGCCTCCAACACCTCGACCCTGCCGATCACCGGCCTGGCCACGGCGGTGCAGAAGCAGGACAAGTTCATCGGCCTGCACTTCTTCAGCCCGGTCGACAAGATGCCGCTGGTGGAGATCATCAGGGGCGAGAAGACCAGCGACGAGACCCTGGCCCGTGGCTTCGACTACGTCATGCAGATCAGGAAGACGCCGATCGTGGTCAACGACAGCCGTGGCTTCTTCACCTCGCGGGTGTTCGGCACCTTCACCAACGAAGGCCTGGCCATGCTTGGCGAGGGCATCGGCGCGGCGCTGATCGAGAACGAGGCGCGCAAGGCCGGCATGCCGGTGGGGCCGCTGGCGATCAGCGACGAAGTCTCGCTGAGCCTGATGAACCATATCCGCCAGCAGACCCTCACGGACCTTGCCGCCGAAGGCAAGACCATTGCCGAGCACCCTGCGTTCGCTGTCATCGAGCTGATGCTTAACGAGTACAAGCGCCCGGGCAAAGCGGCAGGCATGGGCTTCTACGAATACCCGGCAGATGGCAAGAAGTACCTGTGGCCGGAACTCAAGGCGCGCTTCGAGAAGGCCGACGCGCAGATTCCGCAGCAGGACGTGCGCGATCGCATCCTGTTCATCCAGGCGATAGAGACGGTGCGCTGCATGGAGGAGGGCGTGCTGCAATCGGTGGCCGACGCCAATGTCGGCTCGATCTTCGGCATCGGCTTCGCCGCCTGGACCGGTGGCGCGCTGCAGTTCATCAACCAGTACGGGGTGAAGGACTTCGTCGCTCGTGCCCAGTACCTGGCCGAACGTTATGGCGAGCGCTTCCTGCCACCGGCACTGCTGCTGGAGAAGGCGGCCAGGGGCGAAACCTTCTGAGCTCGATTGCCTAGGCTGCCTCGTAGGTGCGCGTGCCGGACCCTGCGTTGAGCGTGACTCCGCTCAAGCCGCCGGACTCTGCTCCGGACTCGCGCAGACGGCTTGGCGAATGGCGAGCATTTCGCTGAGCCTGGTCGGCAGGCGCAGGGTCAGCATGCTGCCGTCGTCCAGTTGCAGGGCGGCTTCGCTCTCGAATCGCAGGCTGTGGCCGTCGAAATGAGCGTAGGTGATGCCGTAGGCATCGACGCTGAGTTGGCTGTGCATGGCGGAACTCTCAGGAATGGCTGTTTTTGTCCACCGGAGCGGGGCGTCGGGGGCGGCCGGCGTGCAAGGCGGCTGCGACGAACAGGCTGGCGAGTGCGGCATAGCGATTCATGGCGTTTTCCTTATGGTGAGGGGCGATGAGGCGATCATCGCCAAGCGAGCCGGCGCGCAGAAGTGAATGGCATGCATGGTCGCTATCGAGGGCGTTGATGGCAGGCGGCGTTGTAAAATTTTATTGACGAATGCGGCAATGCTTGAGCAGCTGCTGCAAGCGCGGCCATTCGGGACGCGACTATTTCCTTGGGGCGCCTCATGTGTTAAGAAAAACGCACAAATCACCCTCCCTTGGCGTTCACCTCAGGAATCTTCATGTCACTGCGTATTTGCATCCTGGAAACTGACATCCTTCGTCCCGAACTGATCGATCGGTACCAGGGTTACGGCCATATGTTCGAGCGGCTGTTCGCTCAGCAGCCGGTCGCCGCACAGTTCAGCGTATACAACGTGGTGGAGGGCCATTACCCGGCGGACAGCGAGCAGTTCGACGCCTATCTGGTAACCGGCAGCAAGGCCGATTCCTTCGGAACCGAGCCTTGGATTCAGACGCTCAAGGCCTATCTGCTCGACCGCTACCAGCGTGGCGACAAGCTGCTCGGCATCTGTTTCGGCCATCAACTGCTGGCCCTGCTGCTCGGTGGCAAGGCGGAGCGCGCGGAGCAGGGCTGGGGGGTCGGGGTGCACAGCTACAAGCTGGCGGGCAAGCCGGCCTGGATGAGCCCCGAGCTGGACGAGCTGCAGCTGCTGATCAGCCACCAGGACCAGGTGACGCGCCTGCCGGAGAAGGCCACGCTGCTGGCCACCAGCGATTTCTGCCCGATCGGCGCCTACCACATCGAGGACCAGGTGCTGTGTTTCCAGGGCCATCCGGAGTTCGTCCACGACTATTCCAGGGCGCTGCTCGAACTGCGCCAGCAGCACCTCGGCGAGCAGGTCTATCAGCAGGGGGTCGACAGCCTCCAGCATCATCAGCAAGGCAGCACCGTGGCCGAATGGATGATGCGCTTCGTCGCCCAGGGCAAGTCGTCCAAGGCTTGAGCCGAGCCCGGCATGCCGGGCTCTTTCATTCCGGCACGATGAAATGGGGTGACAGCCTCCTGCTTCCTTCCGGCGGTGGGTAGCCGGGCTGCAGCCTGAGGCTCTCGGCCAGCTCGAGGTGGTGCGCCAGCTTGTGGCTGCATTCGATGTTGCGCGCGATGGCGCCGGCCGAGCCCTTGCCGATGCCGAGTAGGGCGAGCAGGGTGGTCAGCAGGGCCAGGCTGGCGAGCAGCAGCAGGCGGCCGCGCTGTCTTCTCATGGCCGCCTCAGCCCCGTCCAATGGCGCCGGGCAGCGGCGGCAAGTGGCTGGCCAGATGGCGCAGAGGCCCGGGTTGGTCGAGCTCGGAAGCGTTGTCGGACAGGCTGGCGTAGCTCAGCACCAGCAGCGTGGACGTCGCGATCAGGTACAGGCCGATGGCGGCGAGGGCACCGCTGCGAGCAGCTTTGATGAGGCTGGACATCTCTGTGTTCCACGGTAGGGGGATGGCGTGGATGCAGAGTCGCTCAAGTCACTTCGATTGAATAATGGATTTTCTTTAGTGTAACTATCGATCAGGTTGATCGTTATGCGGCTCAGGTCGCCTGGGCCAGTTCGAGATCCATGGCGGCGATGCATTCTGTCATCGCCTGTTGGCAGCGTTCGATCAGAGCGGGCATATCGGCCAGGCCGAGCCCGGCGGTGGGAATCGGTGGCAGCGAGCGGATCAGGATGCGCCCGCTGTTCCAGCGGTTCAGGCGCATGGTCTGCGCATAGTTGCTGACGCACACCGGGATGATCGGCACCCCAGCGGCGATGGCCATCTGAAACGCGCCCTTCTTGAACGGCAGCAGCCCGCGCCCCAGGTTGCGTGTGCCTTCGGGAAATACCCAGATCGAGGTGTCGTGCTGGCGCAGGGTCTCGGTGGTGGTCAGCATGGCGCGCTTGGCGGCGGCCGCGTTGCTGCGGTCGATCAGCACGTTGCCGGCCAGCCAGTACAGCTGGCCGAAGAACGGCAGCCATTTCAGGCTCCGCTTACCGATGCTCACGGTGCGCCGCGGCACCACGCGGCCGAGCACGTACAGGTCGTAGTTGGACTGGTGGTTGGCGATGATCACGCAGGCGCTGCGCTGTTCCAGCAGCGGGCGTACCTCGGCTCTCAGCCTCAGGCGCAGCAGGCACAGGGCGGGCAGGGAATAGAGGCGGGCGCAGAGGCGGCTATTGTCGGGATTGAACGGCCGGCACAGGCCGATCGACAGACCGATCAGGCCGGCGAGGACGAAATGCACGGCCATCAGTAGCATGCGCAGAGCGAAGAGCATTATAGGTACGATCGTCAGGGAAAAGGGCGCGCAGTGTACGGATGCTCACTCAATCCGGCAATTACGCTGCCCTACCGACGCACCGGCCACCTATGATGCGCTGCGCGCACCAGCCGCTCCTCGCGGATGAGCGGTGTGCATGCGCTGCCCGCCAGGCTCGCGATACCGATGAACAGCCCGGCATCAGGCCGGGCTCGGGTGGGGCCGGGCTCAGAGCAGGTGCTGTTTGTCGAGTTCGATGGCCGCGTCCAGGGTTTCCAGCAGTGCCTTGCGCACTTTCAGCTTGGTGTTGCGGTGCGCGGTCATGTTGATCTTCTTCATCTGTTGCGCCACGGCATGGGCACTGGCCAGCAGCTGTTCGGCGGGCACCACCTTGTCGAGGAATCCGGCATCCACCGCGCCCTGCGGGTCGAACATCTCACCGTTGATCACCGAGCGGTGGAAGGCGGACTTGCGCAGGCGGTCGCGCGCCAGTTCGATGCCGACATGGTGCATGGTCATGCCGATCTGTACCTCGTTCAGGCCGATATTGAACGGGCCGTCGACGCCGATGCGATAGTCGGCCGATAGCAGGATGAAGGCGCCCTTGGCCACCGCATGGCCCGGGCAGGCGACGATGATCGGGTAGGGGTGGGCGAGCATGCGACGGGCCAGAGTCGAGCCGGCGGCCACCAGGTTCACCGCGTTCTGCGGGCCGGAGGTCATCACCTTGAGGTCGTAGCCGCCGGAGAGAATGCCGGGTTGACCGGTGACTATAACGATGGCGCGATCCTGCTCGGCGCGATCCAGCGCGGCATTGAAGGCGGCGATCACCTCTGGGGAGATGGCGTTGACCTTGCCGTTGCTCAGGGTGAGGGTGGCGATGCCGTCTTCGAGTTGATAGCTGATCAGGTCGCTCATGGCAGTTTTCCTTGTTAGGGCCGCGGGGCTGAATGTGGGCAGAAGGTACTCAGCCGCATCGCTGCGGTAAAGCGCCGCGGCTGACTGGCGAGTCAGCGCACTCGCCTGCTGCGGCGATGCTCGATGGCAACTGGACGCACTCCCGGCGAGGCTGCCTGAGGGTGTTGGGAAACGAGCGAGCCCACTTCAACGCCCTGTCCGCGATTCACTGCGTCGCTGCGCTTCTGGTCCTGACCGTCAGCGCGAGCGTCGCCGCGCGACCATTCCCCGTCCTGCCGTTAAGCGCATGAATCCTTTGAAAAAAAGTTTGCCATCGGGAAATCATTCGACTACATTAGCGCGCCTCGACAGGCTACACGCAAAAACGTCGAGATCCGGTGAAGTGTCCGAGTGGTTGAAGGAGCACGCCTGGAAAGTGTGTATACGGGAAACCGTATCAAGAGTTCGAATCTCTTCTTCACCGCCACTTTCGCAATACCTGAAGCCCTGAAAGCTAACAAGTTTTCGGGGCTTTTTGCTTTCTGGCTTTCGGCGGGTGTCGAAGAAGTGTCGAAAGCCCGATTTACTCGTAGTGGGACCAGAGCCGGAGCACTTTGACGGTCTGTTCATCCTGCAGCACCTGATAGACCAGGCGATGCTGAATGTTGATGCGTCGGGAGTAGGCGCCGGTCAGGTCACCAACCAGCTTTTCGTAAGGCGGTGGGTTCTGGAAGGGGTTTTCCCGTACCACTTCCAGCAGCGCTTTTGCCTTGTCCTTCAAGCCCGCTGCAGCGAGCTTATGAGCATCCTTCTGTGCTTGCTTTGTGTAGACGAGCTGCCAGGTCACCAGTCCAGTTCCTTAGCGCATTCGTCTACCGGTTCGGCCATGCCTTCCTTGATGGATTCGCGCATGCCAGGAACCGAGAGCAGGTACAGGGTCTCCTGAATCGCTTCCCAATCCTCGGCCGAGAGCAGGACGGAGTTAGTCCGCTTGCCGGAAATCAGAATGGGCTGGTGAGACTCGGCCGACTGATCCATCAGCCGATACAGGTTGGTGCGTGCTTCGCTTGCAGTAAGAGTTCGCATGGAGTGGTTCTCCTGGGCAGTGCTGCAAGCGTACGCTAAAACGTACGACATGTTAATGCCCCTCGTCGGTTAGTGGATTGAGCCGCAATGCGTCCTGCAGACGGTGCGGTGGCAGGTGTACATAGCGCATGGTCATTGCCGCTGCGGTATGTCCAGTGCTCCGGCTGGCTGGTTGCCGGCGGCCTATCGGCAATTGCCATGATCACTATCGAAAGCACTGATTTTCGCAGCGGTGGCGAGACGCTTAAGGTGGCCGCAACGCAGACTCAATAGGAGGCCGCCATGCCCCGTATCGATGTGGTGTCCCTGGTGGGCAGCGCCGTGCCCGCCGAGCTCAGGTCCGACGGCCATATGGCCTGCTGGCTGCTGATGGTCGACGGCCAGCCCAAGGCCGGCCCCTTCGCCTCGCGCGAGGCGGCATTGGCCTGCCAGGCGGTATGGCTGCTCAGCACCGGCTCGCGTGATCCGAGCGCCTCCTTGCTGGCCTGACCGACGTTTTCACTGCGCGTGCTCCCGCGCTCCCCTTGGCCCGCCTTTGGCGGGCTTTTTCTTGTCCGCGAGGTAAACTGGCGACCTTTTTCCGAGGGGCGCAGGCGTGGCGAAGTGGGACATTTTCTGCAGCGTGGTGGATAACTACGGCGATATCGGGGTGACCTGGCGTCTGGCGCGTCAGCTGGCGGGGGAGCACGGCCACGCGGTGCGCCTGTGGGTGGACGAGCTTGCCGCCTTCGTGCGGCTGTGCCCCGAAGCCAGCGCCACGGCCGAACGGCAGCAACTGTCCGGCGTCGAGTTGTGTCGCTGGCCCACGATATGGCCGGCAGTCGAGCCGGCCGAGGTGGTGATCGAAGCCTTCGCCTGTCATCTGCCGCCCGCATATATAGAGGCGATGGCCGCCAGCACCGCGCGGCGGCTGTGGTTGAACCTGGAATACCTCAGCGCCGAGGACTGGGTGGCCGGCTGCCACGGCCTGCCGTCGCCGCAGGCGGGCGGTCTGCGCAAGTTCTTCTTCTTCCCCGGTTTCGTCGACGGCACCGGCGGCCTGCTGCGCGAGGGCGATCTGCTGGCGCGGCGGCGCGCGTTCCAGGCGGACTCCGCGGCGCAGCAGGCCTTTCTCCAGCGCCTCGGGGTGACGCGCCAGGCGCATGCGCGGCTGATCTCGCTGTTCGCCTACGAGAACCCGGGGCTGGCGGGCTGGCTGCAGGCGCTGGCCGACGATCCACAGGCGAGCCAGTTGCTGGTGCCGCAGGGCAGGATTCTCGGCGATCTGCAGGCCTGGCTCGGCGACGGCGACCTGGCGCCCGGCGACCGCCGTCAGCGCGGCAACCTGCAGGTGCAGGTGCTGCCGTTCATGGCACAGGACGACTACGACCGGCTGCTGTGGTGCTGCGACCTCAATGCGGTGCGCGGCGAGGATTCCTTCGTGCGGGCGCAATGGGCCGGCCGGCCGCTGCTCTGGCATATCTATCGCCAGGAGGAAGGCGCGCACTGGGACAAGCTGGAGGCTTTTCTGGCGTTGTACGGTGCCGGGCTATCGCCGGCTGCGGCCGAAGCGTTGGGCGGCTTCTGGCGGGGCTGGAACGCCGGTGCGGGTACGGCCGAAGCCTGGCTGGCACTGCCGCAGGTCTGGCAGGAACTGCACGAACATGCCGAACGCTGGTGCATGGATCAGGCCGCTCGGCCGGACCTTGCCACGGCGCTGGAACAGTTTTACCGAAATTGGCTATGATACGCGGCCTAGATTTCTGTACCTCCCGCATATTTCGGATATCCGCATGAAAACTGCACAAGAAATGAGAGTCAACAGCGTGGCCCTGATCGATGGCCAGCCGTGGCTGATCCAGAAGGCCGAGTTCACCAAGTCCGGCCGTAACAGCGCCATCGTCAAGATGAAGCTGAAGAATCTGCTCAACGGCTCCAAGACCGAGACCGTCTACAAAGCCGACGACAAGATGGAGCCGGTGATTCTCGAGCGCAAGGAAGTGAACCTGTCCTACATCAACGGTGAGGACTACGTATTCATGGATCCGGAGTACAACTCCTACGAGCTGCGCGCCGAGGATCTGGAAAGCGTCCTGCCGTTCATCGAGGAAGGCATGACCGACGTCTGCGAAGCCGTGTTCTTCGAAGGCAAGGTGATCTCCGTCGACCTGCCGACCACCATCGTGCGTCAGGTGGTCTACACCGAGAACGCCGCCCGTGGCGACACCTCCGGCAAGGTGATGAAGCCGGCCAAGCTGCGCAACGGCACCGAGATCAAGGTCGCCGAGTTCGTCGATATCGACGACTGGATCGAGATCGACACCCGTGACGGTTCCTACAAGGGCCGCACCCAGGCGCCGCAAGCCTAAGCGCGAGCGTCACGCAAAACCCGGCCTTCGCGCCGGGTTTTTTATGGCCGTTGGGCCGTGGTTTCCTGCTGCGCATGGCGCACCCATGGGGTCATGAGGTTACTGCGGCGTTGTCGCCAGGCTGGCCAGCAGCGCCTGGTCCCAGGGCGGCGGGAAGCCGAAGCGCTGCTTGAGAAAACTCAGCAACAGGCGTGTGCGCGGGCTGGCTTCGCGCTCCAGGCGCAGTGCATAGATGCTCACCGGTTCCGCCGGCGGCAGGCCGTCGTCGCACAGTAGCGGCACCAGTTCGCCGCGCAGCAGCGCCTCGCTGCTTAGCCAGGTCGGCAGGTGGGCGATACCCAGGCCGGCGAGGGCGCTGAACAGCAGGGTCTCGGCGTTGTTGGTGGTCAGACGCAGGCGCTTGGGTTTGCACAGCTGCAGCCTGCCGTCCACCTCGAAGCGCCAGGCGTAGGGCGGTGCCAGGCTGTCCCAGTCGAGGCCGTCGTGCTGTTCCAGCTCCAGCGGGCTGCGCGGTATGCCCCGGCGGCGCAGGTAGTCCGGGCTGGCGCAGACGATGCGGGTCATCGAAGCCAGCGGCGTGGCCACCAGGCGGCTGTCCGGTAGCGGACCGATGCGCAGCACCAGGTCGACCTCGCCCAGATGCTCGCCGTGCAGGTCGACGAAGCTGTCGATCAGCCGCAGCTGCACGTCCAGCCCCGGGTTGGCGCCGAGGAAGTCGGCGATGGCCGGCGCCAGGTGGCGGCGGCCGAAGGGCGAGGGCGCATCGATACGGATCAGGCCTTCCGGCGCGCTGCTCAGCGACACCGCCTCGGCGCGCGCCAGATGCAGTTCGGCGAGGATGCGCCGGGCCCGCTCGGCGAACGCCAGTCCGGCCGGGGTGACCCGTACCGCATGGGTGCTGCGGCTGAACAGGTTGCTGCCGAGTGCGCGCTCCAGGGCATCGATGCGGCGCGCTACCGCGGACGGGGTGAGCGGGTGGCGGCGTGCGGCGGCGGAGAAGCTGCCGGCTTCCAGCACGTCGAGAAAGAGTTCCAGTTGGTCGGTCAGGGCATCGGGATTCATGGCGGCGGTGCCTTTGCGTGATAGGCACAGCCATTGTGCGTGGCTGTGCGTTTCCGCGCCAGGTCTCGCTGATTAGCATGCCGGCATTGTCTGGAGGTGCCATGAATCTGCTCGAGTTCTCGCTGAATCTGTTGCTGGGCCTGGGCCTGGGTACCCTCGGTGGCCTGTTCGGTATCGGCGGCGGGCTGATCGCCATTCCGGTACTCGGCGTGCTGTTCGGCCTGGATCAGCAACTGGCCCAGGGCACGGCCCTGGTGATGGTGGTGCCGAACGTGATGCTGGCGCTGTGGCGCTACCACCAGCGCAACCGCATCGATCCGCGTCACGCCCTGCTGCTCGGCGCCTCCAGCCTGGCCTGCGCCTGGCTGGCCTCGCTTTACGCGGTGGGCCTGGAGGCGCGCACCATGCGCTGGGCCTTCGTCGCGTTCCTGCTGGCCCTGGTCGGCTACAACCTGCTGCGCATGCTGATGCGCCAGGCGCCGGCGAGCGCCGAGCTGCGTCACCCCTGGGGCTGGTTCGGCGCACTGGGTGGCGTGTCCGGGGCGATGGGCGGGTTGTTCGGCGTCGGCGGCGCGGTGGTGGCCACGCCGGTGCTGACCAGTCTGTTCGGCACCAGTCAGGTGGTGGCCCAGGGGCTGTCGCTGGCGCTGGCATTGCCCAGCACCGGGGTGACGCTGCTGACCTACGCATTGCACCAGCACGTCAACTGGCTGATGGGGGTGCCGTTGGCCGTCGGCGGGTTGCTCAGCATCAGCTGGGGCGTGCGCATGGCCCACGCCCTGCCGGAGCGCCTGTTGCGCAGCCTGTTCTGCGCCTTTCTGCTGGTCTGCGCGGTGCTGCTGGCGCTCGAATAGCGCCCGGTGCTTCAGAAGCGGTAGGCCTGCCGCGCGATGGCCGCAAGCAGCTCGGGGCGAAGCGGCTCGAAGCTCGCCGAGCCCGGCAGGCGGACGAACAGCGGGCCGTCGACCTGGGCCGGGTCGTAGCCGGCCTGTTTCAGGTCGGCCTTCTTGTACTTGAAGGTGCCGGTGGTCTGCACCTCGCCGAGCAGGCGCACGAACAGCGGCGCGGCGTAGGCTGGCAGCTCCGCGTCGAGATGAGCGGCCAGCGCCGCGCCGTCCAGCTCAAAGCCTTGCGCCAGGCGTAGCGCGGCCATGCCGCAGCGGCCGTTGGTGCCGGGAATTTCCACGCCATAGACCACCGCATCCTCGACACCGGGGAAGGTGCCGAGCAGGTTCTCCACCTCGGTAGTGGAGACGTTCTCGCCCTTCCAGCGGAAGGTGTCGCCAAGGCGGTCGACGAACTGCGCGTGCTTGCAGCCGATGTCGCGCATCAGGTCGCCGGTGTTGAACCAGGCGTCGCCCTTCTTGAACACGTCGCGCAGGATCGCAGCCTCGCTCTTGGCCGGGTCGGTGTAGCCGTCGAACGGCCACTTGGCGCTGATCTCGCTGATCAACAGGCCCGGCTCGCCTTTGTTTGCCTTCTGCAGGAAACCCCTATTGCCGCGGATCGGCCGATCGTTCTCCAGGTCGTAGCGGACGATGGCGTAGGTGGCCGGGGTGTAGCCGACGGTATTGTCGAAGTTGAACACGTTGGTGAAGCCGATGTTGCCTTCGCTGGAGGCATAGAACTCGGTGATCTGCTCGATACCGAAGCGCTGCTTGAACGCCGCCCAGATCGATGGGCGCAAGCCGTTGCCGATCATGCAGCGCAGGCTGTTGCCTTTTTCCTCGATACATTCGGGCTGGTTGAGCAGGTAGCGGCATAGGTCGCCGATATAACCGAAGCAGGTGGCCTGGTAGCGCGCCACGTCCGCCCAGAAGGCGCTGGCGGAGAACCTGCGGCGCAGGGCGATGGCCGCACCACCGGCCAGCGCCGCGCTCCAGCATACGGTGACGGCGTTGTTGTGGTAGCAGGGCAGGGTCAGATAGAGCACGTCGTGCTCGTTCAGCGTCAGCCCGGAGTGGCCGAAGCCGCCATAGGCCTTGATCCATTTGCCGTGGCTCATGATCGAGGCCTTGGGCAGGCCGGTGGTGCCGGAGGTGTAGATCAGGAAGCAGGCGTCCTTGATGCGCACGCGCAGGCTGTCCGGCGGGTTGTCCTCGGCCTGGCCGGCGGCCAGGCGCATCGGGTTGCGCCAGCCGTCCGGCGCCTGCCCGGCATCCGCCAGGCAGTCCTGGTCGGCGATCCAGTAGCGCGGCGCGTCGGGCTGGTCCAGCTGCCCGGCAACCTCGGCGAAGGCTTCGCGAAGCTCATCGCCCACCACCAGAAAGCCCGGCTCGACCAGATTGAGGCTGTGCGCCAGCACCTTGCCGCGCTGGGTGGTGTTGACCAGCGCACCGACCGCGCCGAGCTTGCTCAGCGCGGCGAGGATGGCCAGCAGCTCCAGGCGGTTCTCCAGCATCACCGCGACCACGCTGCCGTGGCCGACGCCCTCGGCCTTGAACGCCCAGGCCAGGCGATTGGCCCAGGCGTTGAACTGGCGATAGCTGAGCCGGCGCTGCTCGTCCATCAGTGCCGGACGCTCGGGATAAAGCTGCGCGGCGCGCTGCAGGGCCCAGGCCAGCGACAGGTTCTTGTCGCGGTTGCGGATGCCCGCGTAGTACAGACCGCGCAGCATGCGCGGCACGCGCGGCAGGTGCTGCGGCAGATGGGCAAGGAAGCGGATCGGGGAGATCAGGTCGGTCTGGCTCATGGCGCTCGCACTTTGGGCTGTTATGAATTGGAGGCGAGTCATGACTCTAGTCAGCCTAGCGCCCACCAGCCATGGCCCTGGTGCGCCGAGCGGTGGGCAGATCGGCAAATAGCCTCTCTGGTCGGGTGCGCCGTGCGCACCGAGATGGCCTAAGGCTTTGCAGCTGACTCGGTGCGCGCGGCGCACCCTACGGATCGAGGCTACGAAGTCGAAACCGCATTCCCTCTCCCCCAGCCCCTCTCCCATGAATGTGAGAGGGGAGCGGAGCGTATCCAGCAGTGTTCAATCGACGAACAGATCCGGCACCAGGCTGCCGCCTGCGGGATCGAAGCGGTAGCGCTCGAAGTCGCTGATGCCCTGTTCGCGCAGGATGTCCTCGTCGATCAGCAGGCGCCCGCTGATGCGGCGGCTTTCGCTGGACAGGATGGCATGGGCGGCATCGGCCATGATCGCCGGAGTTCGCGCCCGCTTGAAGGCGTCGCGGCTACCCAGTTCGAACTCGATGGCGGCGGTGGCGATCATGGTCTTCGGCCACAGCGAGTTGACGCTGATGCCGTACTTCCTGAATTCCTCGCTCATGCCCAGGGTGAGCATGCTCATGCCGTATTTGGTGACGGTGTAGGGGCCGTGCTGGGCGAACCACTTGGCGTCGAGGTTGAGCGGCGGCGACAGGTTGAGGATATGCCCGCCCGCGCTCTTCTTCCCCGTAGCGGAGCTGCTATTTTTCAAGTACGGAAGAGCGGCCTGGCTGCACACCAGCACCGCGCGGGTGTTGATCTGGTACATCAGGTCGAAGCGCTTGGGCTCCAGCCTCTCCACGCCGACCAGCTTGATCGCCCCAGCGTTGTTGACCAGCGCATCGATGCCGCCGAAATGCTCGGCCGCGCGCGCCATGGCAGCAGCCACGGCCTGCTCGTCGCGCACGTCCAGTTGCAGCGCCAGGGCCCGGCCGCCGGCGGCCTCGACCTCGGCGGCGACGCTATGGATGGTGCCCGCAAGCTTCGGGTGCGGCTCGGCGCTCTTGGCCGCAATGACGATGTTGGCGCCATCGGCGGCGGCCTTGAGGGCGATCTCGCGGCCGATGCCACGGCTGGCACCGGTGATGAACAGGGTCTTGCCGGAAAGTGACATGGGCGTGCTCCGATATCGTTGTTATGGGGCCTTGTGGGAGGGGCGTAGGGTGGATGACGCTTGTTTCATCCACCGGGGCGGATGGGGGGCGCGTCATTCACCCTGGGATCAGCCGTCATGCATCGGCGGCCTCTATCTCCACCAGCAACTGGCGGCTCTTGACCTGGTCGCCGCGGCTCACGCCAACGCGGCGGATCACGCCGTCGACACCGGCCTTGAGCAGGTGTTCCATCTTCATCGCCTCCAGCACCAGCAGCAGCTGGCCCTTGGCGACCGTCGCGCCCTCTGCGACCAGCACCTCGACGATGGCGCCGTCCATCGGCGCCTTGACGCTGCCACAGGCCGCCGCGTTGCCGGCGCTGGTCGGGGCGTGGGTGACGTCGTGCAGCTCCAGGTTGCCGGCGTGGCCGAACAGGCGGATGCAGTCACCGTCCAGGTGGTAGGCCAGGCGCCTGCGTACGCCATCCAGCTCGACGACGGCCCAGCGACCGTCGTGGCTCAGCAGGCGCAGTTCGAGCGAGCGCTCGCCCAGTTCGACCTGCAGCCTGGGCTGGCTGCCCGGCTCGAGCACCTGCAGCGCCACGCCCAGCCGCTGGTCGCCGAGCCTGAGCACGAAGCGCCAGGGCACACTGCCGGCGCTGCGCCAACCGGCCAGCTCGCCCTGGTGGGCGCGTGCGCTGGCCGAACGCTGGAAGAGCAGGGCGGCGGCCAGGGCCAGTTCTTCGCTGTGCGGCGGCTGCGGGGCGAGGCTGGGGTCGCCGGTGAAATGTTCGGCGATAAAGGCGGTGGTGGCGTTGCCGGCAGTGAAATCGGGATGCGCCAGCAGGTTGGCGAGAAAGCGCTGGTTGCCGTTCACCCCCAGCAGCACGCAGTTCTCCACGGCGCGCAGCAGCTTGCGCCGGGCCTCGTCGCGGGTGGCGCCATAGGCGATGACCTTGGCCAGCAGCGGGTCGTAGAAGGGCGTCACGGCCTGGCCTTCGACCAGGCCGTGGTCGATGCGCACACCGCTCAGCAACTCCGGCTCCCAGCGCAGCACCTGGCCAGTCTGCGGCAGGAAGCCGGCGGCCGAATCCTCTGCGTACAGGCGCACTTCCATGGCGTGGCCGCTCAGGCGAATCTCGTCCTGCTCGAGCGGCAGCGGCTGGCCGGCCGCCACGCGAATCTGCCAGGCCACCAGGTCCTGCCCGGTGATCAGCTCGGTGACCGGGTGCTCGACCTGCAGGCGGGTGTTCATCTCCAGGAAGAAGAATTCGCCGCTGGCGTCGAGCAGGAACTCCACGGTGCCGGCGCCGACGTAGCCGACCGAAGCCGCCGCCTTCACCGCTGCCTCGCCCATGGCGCGGCGCAGCTCGGCCGTCAGCACCGGGCAGGGCGCTTCCTCGACCACCTTCTGGTGACGGCGCTGCACCGAGCAGTCGCGCTCACCGAGGTAGACGATATTGCCGTGCGCATCGCCGAATACCTGGATCTCGACGTGGCGCGGGCGGATCACCGCGCGTTCGAGGATCAGCTCGCCGGAGCCGAAGGCGTTCTGCGCCTCCGAGCGGGCGGTGCGCAGCTGCGCCAGCAGTTCGCTGGATTCCTCTACCAGGCGCATGCCGCGACCACCTCCACCGGCGCTGGCCTTGATCATCAGCGGGTAGCCGATGCGCTCGGCTTCGCTGGCCAGGGTCTCGTCATCCTGGGCGGCGCCTTCGTAGCCGGGAATGCAGGGTACGCCGGCCTCCAGCATGGCGATCTTCGACAGGCGCTTGCTGCCCATCAGGTGGATGGCTTCCACGGTCGGGCCGATAAAGACGATGCCGGCTTCTTCACAAGCGCGGGCGAAATCGGCGTTCTCGGAGAGAAAGCCATAGCCGGGGTGGATGGCGTCGGCGCCGGTCTGGCGCGCCGCCTCGATGATGTTATCGATCACCAGGTACGACTGATTGACCTGGGCCGGGCCGATGCACACCGCCTCGTCGGCCAGCTGCACATGGCGAGCGTCGGAGTCGGCCTGGGAGTAGACCGCCACGGTGCGGTAGCCGAGCTCGATGGCGGTGCGCATCACCCGGCAGGCGATCTCGCCGCGGTTGGCGATCAGGATCTTGTTGAAGGCGGGCATCTGGGTGCTCCTGCTGTGCGGTCTGATTGATCTGTCCCGGATTGCATCCGGGCGATGTCGATTTATCCCCTCTCCCGCAAGCGGGAAAGGGGCGCTTCTACTCCGCCCACCTGGGCTTGCGCTTCTGCACGAAGGCCATGGTGCCTTCGAATCCCTCTGCGCCGGTGACGGCCGCGGCGAATTGTTCGGCGGCGCGGTCGAGCAGCGGGCCGAGGGCCTCGCGCTCGCTGGCCAGCAGCAGGGCCTTGGTCTGGGCGTTGGCCTGCGGCGCGCACTGGCGGATCTGCTCCAGGGTTTCGGCCAGGCGCTGCGCCAGTGCGGACTCATCGGCCTCGCAGTAATGCACCAGGCCCAGGCGCAGCGCCTCGGCGCCGTCGAAACGGGCCGCGGTCAGGGCCAGGCGGCGCGCCTGGGTCAGGCCGATGCGACGCACCACGAAGGGGGCGATCTGCGCCGGCAGAATGCCCAGGGTGGTTTCCGGCAGGCCGAATCTGGCGCTCTGCGCGGCGATGGCGATATCCGAGACGCAGGCCAGGCCGAAACCGCCACCAAGCACCGCGCCTTCCAGCACGGCAATCAGCACCTGGCTGGCGTTCTGCGCTTCTTCCAGCAGGCTGCCGAAGGCGCGGTTCAGCTCGCGGTAAGCATCGCCACCCACGGCACGCGCCCCGGCCATGTCCTTGATATCGCCGCCGGCGCAGAAGTGCCCGCCGGTGCCGCGCAGGACGATGGCGCGCACGCCGGCGTCGTGGCGCACGGCCTCCAGGGTGGCGCGCAGCTCGCCGACCATGGCCAGGCTCATGGCGTTGCGACTGTCCGGGCGGTTGAGGGTGACGTGCAATACGCCCCCGTCGAGGCTGAGCAGCAGGGTTTCGCAGTGGGGCAGGTTGCTCATGGTGATACCTTTGGTTTCGGCGGTTCGCGGCGCAGGCCGCTCCTACGGTGCGCAGGGTGGGTCGTGGGTTATCGATCCACCCCGTGGCTCAGCCCTTCTTTATGGCCTACCGTCCCCGGCGGCCACCCTTCTGGCCGTCGCTGCGCGACGTTAAAAATCGTTCCCGACTATTTTTTCTTCCCCGGCAGGATGCCCATCAGCTTGCAGATGATGCCGAGCATGATCTCGTCGGCGCCGCCGCCGATGCTGACCAGACGCACGTCGCGATAGGCACGCGACACCGGGTTGTCCCACATGAAACCCATGCCGCCCCAGTACTGCAGGCAGGCGTCGGACACCTCGCGGCCGAGGCGGCCGGCCTTGAGCTTGGCCATGGAGGCCAGCTTGGTCACGTCGCGGCCCTTCACGTACTGCTCGGTGGCCTGGTAGACCAGCGCGCGCAGGGCCTCGATCTCGGTCTGCAGTTCGGCCATGCGGAAGTGGATGACCTGGTTGTCGATCAAAGGCGCGCCGAAGGTGTGGCGCTGCTTGCAGTACTCGATGGTGCTGTCGACGCAATGCTCCAGGCCCTTGATCATGTTGGCCGCGCCGAACAGGCGCTCCTCCTGGAACTGCAGCATCTGCATCATGAAGCCAGACCCTTCTGCCCCTATGCGATAACGCTGCGGCACGCGCACGTTGTCGAAGAACACCTGGGCGGTCTCCGAGCTGCGCATGCCGAGCTTGTCCAGGTGCGGGCTGACGCTGATGCCCGGGGCCTTCATCGGCACCATGATCAGCGACTTGTTGACGTGCGGCTTGTCGTCGCTGGTGTTGGCCAGCAGGCAGATGAAGTCGGCGGACGGAGAGTTGGTGATCCACATCTTGCTGCCGTTGATCAGGTAGTCGTCGCCGTCCTTGCGCGCGCTGGTCTTCAGGCCGGCCACGTCGGAGCCGGCGCCGACTTCGGATACACCGATGCAGCCGACCATGTCGCCGGCGATCGCCGGCTTGAGGAACTCCTCGCGCAGCTCGTCGGAGCCGAAGCGCGCCAGGGCCGGGGTGCACATGTCGGTCTGCACGCCGATGGACATGGGGATGCCACCGCAGCGGATGGTGCCGAACTCTTCGGCGGCGACTATCGAGTAGCTGTAGTCCAGGCCCATGCCGCCGAACTTCTCCGGCTTGGAGATGCCCAGCAGGCCGAGGTCGCCGGCCTTCTTGAAGATCTCGTGGATGGGGAAGCGGCCGTCCTTTTCCCACTGGTCGACGTGCGGGTTGATTTCCTTGTCGACGAAATTCCGGACCGTGCGGCGCAGCTCTTCGTGTTCCTGGGTAAAGATCATTGTTGTGGTTCTCCTCGTTCTAACCCCCTCTCCCTTGAGGGAGAGGGCTGGGGTGAGGGTGGAAGGTCTAGCCCCTCACCCCTAACCCTCTCCCCGGAGGGGAGAGGGGACTCAAAAGCGGGCCACGCCGAAGCTGTTGTTCTTCAACGGCCGCAGGTTGGCCTCGGCGCAGATATCCAGCAGAAAACCCAGCAGCTTGCGCGTATCGCGCGGGTCGATCAGGCCGTCGTCCCACAGGCTGGCGGTGCCGTAGAGCGCGGTGGACTGGCTGTCGAGCTTCTGCGCGGTGGCCATTTCCAGCATGTCGAGCATCTTCGGGTCGGCTGGGTTGCCTGCCTTGCGGTGCTTCTCCTCGGTGACGATGCGCAGCACCTTGCCGGCCTGTGCGCCACCCATCACCGCGGTGCGGCTGTTGGGCCAGGCGAAGATGAAGCGCGGGTCCAGGCCGCGGCCGCACATGGCGTAGTTGCCGGCGCCGTAGGAGCCGCCGACGACGAGGGTGAGCTTGGGCACCGTGGCGTTGGCCACCGCCTGGATCATCTTCGAGCCGTGCTTGATCACGCCCTGCTGCTCGGATTCCGTGCCGACCATGAAGCCGGTGGTGTTGTGCAGGAACAGGATCGGCGTATTGCTCTGCTCGCACAGCTGGATGAACTGCGCGGCTTTCGCGGCGCCGCTTGGGGTGATCGGCCCGTTGTTGCCGATCAGCCCACAGGGCTGGCCTTCGATCTGCAAGTGACCGCAGACCGTCTGGTTGTCGAACTCGTGCTTGAAGTCGAGGAACTCGGAGCCGTCGGCGATGCGCGCGATGATCTCGCGCACGTCGTAGGGCTTCTTGGCATCGGCAGGGACGATGCCGAGCAGTTCCTCGGCCGGATATAGCGGCTCCTTGTATGAGCGCTGCGGGCGCGCTGGCAGTTGGGCGTTCCATGGCAGCATGCCGACTATCTCGCGGGCCAGACGCACGCCGTCGGCATCGTTCTCGGCCAGGTACTCGGCGGTGCCGGCGATCCTCGCGTGCATCTCGGCGCCACCGAGCTCCTCGTCGCTGGCGATCTCGCCGGTGGCGGCCTTGAGCAATGGCGGGCCGGCGAGAAACAGCTTGGCCTTGCCGCGCACCACTACCACGTAGTCCGACAGCCCCGGCTGGTAGGCCCCGCCGGCGGTGCTGGAGCCATGCACCACGGTGATCTGCGGGATGCCGGCGGCGGACAGGCGGGCCTGGTTGGCGAAGGCGCGCGCGCCCTCGACGAAGATATCCGCGGCGTAGCTCAGGTTGGCGCCGCCGCTCTCGGCCAGGGTGACGATGGGTAGCCTGTTCTCGGCGGCGATCTGCTGCAGGCGCAGCGATTTGCGCAGCCCGGTGGGGGAGATGGTGCCGCCCTTGATCGCGCTGTTGCTGGCGCTGACCAGGCAGCGCACTCCGGCCACGTAGCCGATGCCGGCGATCAGGCCGCCGCCGGCCTGGGTGCCGTCCTTGTCGTCGTGCAGCCGGTAGCCGGCCAGCGAGCAGAGTTCGAGGAAGGGTGCCCCCGCATCGAGCAGCAGGTTGAGGCGTTCGCGCGGCAGCAACTGGCCGCGCTTGTCGAACTTGGCCTTGGCCTCATTGGCCTTGTCCAGCACCTTCCGTTCCACCTCGCGGAAGCTGGCGATGGCGGCCAGCATCGCCACGCGGTTCTGCGCGAAGGCTTCGCCAAGGGCGTCGATTTCCGATTGGATCGCGGGCATCGCCTTACTCCTGATCTTTCAGTACGTCGGGCACGCAGGCCCGGTGGAAACCGTTGTAGGGCTCGCTGTTCCTGGCCTTGCCCAGGGTCCAGGCGCGGCTGCCCTGGCTGGCGGCACCGTCGATGCGGATGGTATTGCCGCTGATGAAGCTGGCTCCCGGAGTCAGCAGGAAGACGATGGCCGCAGCCACCTCCGACTCGCTGCCGATGCGCTGCAGCGGCACGTGATCCTTGAGGTTGCGGATCATGTTCTTCATCGACTCGGGGTAGGTGTCCATGCCGCTGGAGGCGATCCAGCCCGGCGCCACGGCATTGACCCGCACCCCGGCGTGGCCCCACTCGTAGGCGGCGGTCTTGGTGAAGTTCTCCATGCCGGCGCGCGCCGCGCCGGAATGGCCCATGCCGGGCATGCCGCCCCACATGTCGGCGAGCATGTTGACGATGCCGCCGCCGGTCCTGCTCATGCTCTGGTTGAACACCTCGCGGGCCACCAGAAAGCCGCCGACCAGGTTGGTGCGCACCACCGTCTCGAAGCCTTTCTGGTTGATCGAGGCGAGCGGGGCGGGGTACTGGCCGCCGGCGTTGTTGACCAGGTGATGGATGACGCCGCGCTCGGCCAGCACCGCCGCGACCATGGCCTTGACCGCCTCTTCCTCACGGATATCGCAGACCTGGTAGCCGACGCTGCCGCCATCCTCGCGGATCTCGGCGCTGGTCTGTTCCAGCTTCTCCTGCTTGCGCCCGACCAGCACCACATGGGCGCCCAGATGGGCCAGTTCGTGGGCGGTGCAGCGACCGATGCCGCTGCCACCGCCGGTGATCAGGATGGTCTGGCCTGCGAACAGGCCGGGTTTGAATACGGAGTCGTAGCTCATTGTTCTTGTCCTTCGACCTCGTTGTAGGCAACACCCTGTCAAGGTGGTGCGCTACTGAGCAGGTTGTAGGGTGGAAAACCGTGCAGCGTTCTCCACCAAAAAGCTGGTGGAGGGGTAAAGCGCCATCCACCCTACAGTCGATCCGCCAGTACTTTGGGTACTGGCACCGGAAACTCCAATAATTGCTGGGCGAAGGCCTTGCCCTGCGGGTCGATGCGCAAGGAGGCGACACCGCCGCCGCCCAGGGCGTTCTCCAGCAGGAAGTTGAGGCTGTGGCTGCCCGGCAGGTACCAGCGCTCGACGCGGCCGAGCTGCGGGTCGAGCACGTGGCTCATCCAGTCCACCACCGCCTCCTTGCCAAGGGCCTCGGCGATCCACGGCAGGTACTCGGGTTTGCGCGCCATCACGCCGATATTGCTGTGATTGCCCTTGTCCCCGGAGCGCGCCACGGCCAGCTTGATCAGCGGCACGCTGACCTCGGCCGGGCCGACCGCGGAAGGCACCTCGGCCTCCACGGCGAGCGCGGCCGGGTCGAGCGCCTCGAGTCGGGGCAGGGCGACCGGGCGTCGCTGGCCGTCGAGCTCCACCTCCAGCGCGCAGGCGCCCTTGTCGACCAGAAAGCTGAACAGGCGGATCACCGGATACACCGCGGGGCGACCTCCGAGCATGCCGGTCAGCCCCGGCGCCATGCCGGTGGCGGCCTGGGCGATCTCACGGGAGAACAACAGCAGCGCTTCCTTCCTGGCATGGCGCACGGCCAGCTTGATCACCACCTCGCGGCTGTCGCGGCGCCGGCCGTGCGGGCCGTAGGTCGCCTCGCTGCCGAGCAACTCGACGTCGACTTCCTGGTAGGCGCCCCAGCCGCGCTCGGCGAACAGCTCTTCGGTCTTGGCGATGATCGCCCGGCTGACCCGCTCGGCCTTGGCCACCGCATCGATGCCGGCCAGCAGGCAGCTGGCGGTGCAGCGGAAGCCGTCCGGATGGGTGGCGCTGACCTTGTACTGCGCGGTGGGCGGCATGCCGCGCGCACCCTTGAGTTCCACCCGATCGACGCCTACCTGGGTCAGCTGAACCGCGGTGAAGTCGCAGATCACGTCCGGCAGCAGGTAGGCGCGCGGGTCGCCGATCTCGTAGAGCATCTGCTCGCCCACGGTGAGCGGCGTGACCAGGCCGCCGGAGCCCTCCGGCTTGGTCACGACGAAACGGCCGTCGGCCTGCACCTCGACGATGGGAAAACCGATGTGCTCGTAGTCCGGCACCTCGCGCCAGTCGGTGAAGTTGCCGCCGGTGCACTGCGCGCCGCATTCGATGATGTGCCCGGCCAACGCCGCCTGGGCCAGCTTGTCATGGTCGTGCCAGTCCCAGCCGAATTCATGGATCAGCGCGGCGCTGACCACGGCGCTGTCGACCACGCGCCCGGTGATGACGATATCGGCACCGGCATCCAGCGCCGCGACTATGCCCGGAGCGCCGAGGTAGGCGTTGACCGAGATGCACGAGGGCGGCAGCGGCGCGCCGCTGAACATCTCCACGGTGCCGGCCTTGAGCAGCTCGCCCAGCCTGGGCTGCAGGTTGTCGCCGTGCAGCACGGCGATCTTCAGCTTCACCCCGGCCTGCTCGCAGACGGCCGCGAGGGCGGCGGCGCAGGCCGTCGGGTTGACCCCGCCGGCATTGCTGATGACGCGTATCCGCTTCTGCGCGATCTCGCCCAGCAGCGGTGCGAGCACCTCGACGAAGTCGCGGGCATAGCCCTCGTCCGGCTTCTTCATGCGCGCCGCGGCCAGGATCGACATGGTCACTTCGGCCAGGTAGTCGAACACCAGATAGTCCAGTTCGGCGCCACGCACCAACTGGGCGGCGGCGGTGCAGGTGTCGCCCCAGAAGGCGGAAGCGCAGCCGATGCGTAGGGTTTTGCTCATGGCGATGGCCCGTCAGAAGTTGAGAAGCTGAAGTCAACACTACCAAGCAAGCGCTTGGTTTGAAAGCCGTGCAAGAGGGCTTTCCCGCCAAAAGTGCGGCCAAGCGCTTGCTTGGGTGGTCGCCGGGGCATAAATTCCTCGCATGGATTTCATCAAGCAGGACAAGCACTTGCCGGTGGCATGAAGAACCCGTGAAAGAAACGGGCGCGCAGGGCGAAGCAATCATGGGGAGAGATCAGCGTGGACGAATACAAGGCCCAGGCGGTGATGCAGGAACTGGTCAAAGGCGGCCTGGTTACCGATCCGGACAGCGCCCGCGGCAAACTGCTGCAGATGGCGGCCCACCTGTTTCGCAGCAAGGGATACGAACGCACCACGGTGCGCGATCTGGCTGGCGCGGTGGGCATCCAGTCGGGCAGCATCTTTCATCACTTCAAGAGCAAGGACGAGATTCTGCGCTCGGTGATGGAGGAAACCATCGTCTACAACACCGCGCTGATGCGCGCCGCGCTGGCCGAGGCCCAGGGCACGCGCGAGCGACTGCTGGCGCTGATCCGCTGCGAGCTGCAGTCGATCATGGGCGGCACCGGCGAAGCCATGGCGGTACTGGTCTACGAATGGCGCTCGCTGTCGGCCGCCGGCCAGGCGCAGGTGCTGGCGCTGCGCGATACCTACGAGCAGATCTGGCTCGAGGTGCTGGGCGAGGCGCGCGAGGCCGGCTATTTCCAGGGCGATCCGTTCATCCAGCGACGCTTCCTGACCGGCGCCCTGAGCTGGACCACCACCTGGTTCCGTCCGCAGGGGCCGATGAGTCTCGATCAGCTCGCCGAAGAGGCCTTATCGCTGGTGTGCAAGGACGCTTGAGAAAAATAGGCTAGGCTTGCCAGCAGCTGCCGCTTCGTCGGCTTCGAACACGGGATGTTCGCCTGACCGCTGCCCTGCGTTCCGTGACGAGAGGTCGAGTTTGCGCACGTTAGTCCTTTGCCTGCTGTCCTGCCTCTATCTGCTGCAATTGCCGGCGGGCTACGCCGCGCAGCAGGTGCGGGTCGGCGGCTATCACTTCCCGCCTTATCTGTTCAAACCCGAGGCGCCGCAGCCGCATGGGCTGGTTCCGGAACTGCTCGAGGCGTTGAATCGCATGCAGGGCGAATACCGTTTCGTCCTGGTGCCGACCTCCGCCTCGCGCCGTTACCGCGACATGCAAGGCGAGCGCTACGACCTGATCCTGTTCGAGTCCAGCCAGTGGGGCTGGCAGAACACGCCTCATCTCGGCCTGCCGCTGAACATCGAGGACGCCGAGGTCTACGTCGCCGCCGCCGAACCCGGGCGCGGGCAGGACTACTTCGACGACTTCGCCGGCAAGCGCATGGCCCTGTACAGCGGCTACCACTATGGATTCGCCGGTTACAACGCCGACCAGGACTACCTGGTGCGCAGCTTCAGCGCGTTGATGACCTACTCCCACGACAGCAACCTGCGCATGCTGCAGCTGCAGCGCGCCGATGTGGCGGTGATCACCCGTTCCTACCTGCGCATGTACCTGGAGCGGCACCCGGACGCGGCGGCCGGCCTGCTGGTGTCGGAGCGCTTCGATCAGATCTACCGGCACGAGGTGCTGCTGCGACCGAACGGCCCGCTGGCACCACCGCAGATGGCGCGGTTGCTGGAGCGGCTGGAAAGCGAGGGGGAGCTGTCGAGGCTGCTGCGCCGCTACCATCTGCGACTTGGCGAGATAGGCGTGCCGGACCGAAAGGCCAACTAGTCGCTCAGGGTGGGACTGGAGTAGGCTGCCATTCATTAGAAGAAGGATTTTGGGGGGGAGTCGACATGCAGCAGGGGCGGCTGTGGCTTTGTAGGGGGATGGGGGCGCTGTGTCTGCTGCTCGCCGGCTCGCTGGGCGCCGCCGAGGTGGTGCACGTCGGCGGCGCGCATTTCCCGCCCTACGTGGTCAAATCCGACCTGCTGGAGTCCAGTGGGCTGTTGCCGCAGTTGCTGGAGGCGCTGAACCGCGAACAGGCCGATTTCCACTTCGTTATGTTGCCGACCGCGATCGCCCGCCGTTTCAGCGATCTGCAGCGTGGCCGCATCGACATGGCGATCTTCGAGAACCCGGACTGGGGCTGGCAGGGCATCGAGTTCGACGCGGTGGACATGGGGCTCGAGGACGCCGAACTGTTCGTCGCCCGGGTCGAGGACCGGCGCGGTCAGGAGTACTTCGACCAGCTGTTGGGCAAGCGCCTGGCGCTGTACCGCGGCTATCACTACGGTTTCGCCGACTTCAACAGCGACCCGGACTTCCTCACCGAGACCTATAACGCCAACCTCGGCCACTCCCACGACAGCAACCTGCTGATGGTGCTGCGCGGGCGTGCCGATATCGCCCTGGTCACGCGTTCCAACCTCTACGACTTCCTCGAGCGCAACGTCGAACATGCGCGGCATCTGCTGGTTTCCGAGCGCATCGATCAGATCTATCACCACCATGCGCTGATTCGCCCCGGCGCGCCGATCAGCGCCGAGCGCTTCGCCGAATTGCTCGCGCGGCTGCGGGACAACGGCGAGCTGGCGCGCATCTTCTCGCCCTATCGCATCACCGTCATACCAGCCGCAGCGGATAGCTCAGCAGCACAATATGGAGCAGATTGACCGCCCCGTGCAGGCCGACCGCCAGGCCCAGGCGCCCGCTGTAGTGAAAAGCCAGGCCGTAGCCCAGACCGGCGACGCCCGCCACCAGGGCGAATAGCGGGCTGAACGGCAGGTGTGCGGCGCCGAACAACCCGGCAGTCAGCAGCAGCCCCGGCCAGGTACCCAGACGGCGGATCAGCGCGCGCTGCAGCACGGCGCGAAACAACAGCTCCTCAGCCAGTACCGCCACGCCCAGATTGACCGCCAACCACAGCAGCAGATCGTCCGGCCATTTCGGCTGCCAGCCCACCAATCCCAGGCCCAGCGCCAGCAGCGGCACGGCCAGCAGTGTGGCGGTGCAGGCCAGCCAGGCATGGCTCGATGAGAGGACGGGTTCGCGGCGCTGGCCCAGCCACCAGGCCAGCAGCGCCGTGCCCAGCAGCAGCTTGTCCCAGGACAGGCGCAGGGCGTAGGGCGCGGCGTCCGCACTGATTTGCCGCGGCGGCCACAGCGGCCAGGGACTGAAGCCCGGCAGCAGATGGGCGGCCAGGGCGATGCCGCTGGCCAGCACCGCGCTCAGCCACAACCAGCCGGGCAGCAGGCGTTCGCCGCCGAATACGAGGCAGACGAACAGCGCGCCAAGCAGCAGACCGACAGGCTCGATAAAACCCAGGGCATGGCCGAGGGCCAGGGCGAAGGCGGGCAGCAGCAGGCGCAGACGCAGGGGCATGGCACTTCCTTGTGGTGGGGGGCGCAGTCTATTGCGCCGGCGGCGTGCCGGTAAATCGGTCATGGCCCCGTCGCAGCGCTGCGTAACAGGCCGGTCAATCGCTCGCTAACGCTCGCGCGCGTCCTTGGCCTCCTGCTCGGCGTTGCGTTCGCGGATGCGTTTGAGCTGCTCCTCGCTCAGCGGCAGCTTCTTCGCCGTGTCGCGCAACAGCAGCAGGCTGCCGAGG
Source organism: Pseudomonas sp. SP16.1 (assembly GCF_052682975.1). Lineage (NCBI taxonomy): Bacteria > Pseudomonadati > Pseudomonadota > Gammaproteobacteria > Pseudomonadales > Pseudomonadaceae > Pseudomonas > Pseudomonas sp. SP16.1. Next base: position 2,335,146 of record NZ_JBQYFZ010000001.1, on the reverse strand, counting down.
ATGGAGCCCAAGGCCAGGACCAGGATGAGCCAGGCGTACCAGGGCATGGTGAGTTCCTCTTGATTGACTGGAACACCACCTTAACCCGCACGTTGCACCTTGTCAGTTCGCCAGGACGCCAACGGGTTGCAGATCGCTGTCGTCCTTCAGTAGCACGCCGCTGAGCTGCAGGCGCAGCGCCTGGCGCGCCAGGTAGTCGAGCTTGTGCGCCGCCAGGGCGTAGGGCAGGCCTTCGGGGCGCACGTTGGAGATGCAGTTGCGCGCGCTGTCCGGGCAGCCGATGCGCGGGGCGTGGGTCAGGTACAGGCCGAGGCTGTCCGGCGAGGACAGTCCCGGGCGTTCGCCGATCATGACGATCACCAGGCGCGCGCGCAGCGCCTCGCCGATGCCGTCGCCGATGGCCACGCGACCCTGCTCGGCGAGCACCACCGGGGTATTGGCCCAGTCGGTGGCGAAGCGTTCGCGAAAGGCCAGCAGCAGCGGCAGGGCGTGGCGCTGCACGGCGATGGCCGACAGGCCGTCGGCCAGGACGATGGCCAGCTCCGGCGCCGGCAGCTCGTGCTGCAGCTGCACGCGGCAGTCGTCGTGCAGGTGGCGGCCGTGATCCGGGCGCAGCAGGTAGCTCTGCCGATCCTCGGCGTTGCTGCGCACCTTCAGCGTACGAAAACCCGCGCCGTGCAGCTGCTGCTTGAGCTCGGCGAAGTCCAGCGGGCGGTGCACGGCGTCGCGCGCCTGGGCGTGGGCCAGGCCGAACCTGAGCACCTCGGCGGTGGGCAGGCTGCAGCCGACCCGGCCTAGGGCGATACGCGCCGAGGTGTGGGCGCGCAGCTCGTCCCAGGGATTGGGCTGGGCCAGCTCTACCTTGGCCTGGGCCAGCTCTATCCCGGCCTGGATCAGATCGGACTCGTTCATCAGGCGGCTCCGGAAAGCTGCGGCAGTTGCCTGAGCAGGCGATGGCCGCGGCCGATCTCGCGCAGGCGGCCGCCAGGTTCGGTGATGGCCATGCGCGCCAGCCAGGCGTCGAACTCGGGGGCGCGTTTCAGGCCCAGCACCTTGCGCAGGTACAGGGCGTCGTGAAACGAGGTGCTCTGGTAGTTGAGCATGATGTCGTCGGCGCCGGGGATGCCCATGATGAAGTTGATCCCGGCCGCGCCGAGCAGGGTCAGCAGGCTGTCCATGTCGTCCTGGTCGGCTTCGGCGTGGTTGGTGTAGCAGACGTCGCAGCCCATCGGCAGGCCCAGCAGCTTGGCGCAGAAGTGGTCCTCCAGGCCGGCGCGGACGATCTGCTTGCCGTCGTAGAGGTATTCCGGACCGATGAAGCCGACCACGCTGTTGACCAGCAGCGGGCGGAACTCGCGGGCCACGGCGTAGGCGCGCGCCTCGCAGGTCTGCTGGTCGACGCCATGGTGAGCGCCGGCCGACAGCGCACTGCCCTGGCCGGTCTCGAAGTACATGCAGTGGTCGCCGAGCGTGCCGCGGTCCAGCGACAGTGCCGCGTCGTGCGCCTCGCGCAGGATCGCCAGGGACACGCCGAAGCCGGCATTGGCCGCCTCGCTGCCGGCGATGGACTGGAACACCAGGTCCACCGGCGCGCCGGCCTCGATGGCCTGGATCTGCGTGGTGACGTGGGTCAGCACGCAGCTCTGCATGGGGATGTCGAAGTGCTGGCGCACCTCGTCCAGCATCTGCCACAGGCGCATCAGGGTCGGCAGCGAATCGCTCGCCGGGTTGATGCCCACGCAGGCGTCGCCGGCGCCGTAGAGCAGGCCGTCGAGCAGGCTGGCGGCGATGCCGCGCACGTCGTCGGTGGGGTGGTTGGGCTGCAGGCGCACGGCCAGATGACCGGGCAGGCCCAGGGTGTTGCGAAAGCGGGTGACCACCTGGCATTTCTTCGCCACCAGGATCAGGTCCTGGTTGCGCATCAGCTTGCTCACCGCGGCGACCATCTCCGGCGTCAGCCCCGGCGCCACGGCGGCCAGGCGCGCGCTGTCGGTGCGCTCCAGCAGCAGCCAGTCGCGCAGGTCGCCCACGCTCAGGTGGCTGATCGGGGCGAAGGCGGCGGCGTCGTGGCGGTCGAGGATCAGCCGGGTGACTTCGTCCGCTTCGTAGGGGATCAGCGCCTCGTCGAGAAAGCGTTTGAGCGGCACCTCGGCCAGGGCCAGCTTGGCCGCCATGCGCTCTTCATAGGTGGCGGCGGCGAGGCCGGCCAGGTAGTCGCCGGAGCGCGCCGGGCTGGCCTTGGCCAGCAGGGTCTTGAGGTCGGCGAAGCGGTAGACCAGGCGGCCGACGGTGGTCTGGTAGGGCATGGCTGCAACCCGTGCGGAGAACGACAGGGTTGCCGTGCAGTGCCCATGCCAGGCGGCGCCAGGCCGCCTATGGTGCGGCTTGCAGCGGTCCGCTGCGGTTTGCCGCTGATTGCTGGCGGTGCGTTGGGCGCCGCGTTGCACCGAGGCGGGGCGTGATGTCTGTCACATGATGGCAACTTGACGCTGCTTGAATGGTGGCTTTCCGACCACAGGGGGAGTCCGTTCATGAGTGCCAGCGCTCTGCAATCGCTACTGCGGCCGGTGGCGCCGCTCGCCGCGGCGATGAGCATCAGCGAGGTCGCCGACCGCCTGCTGACCGCCGAGCACCGCGCCTTCCTCTCCCTGCCGGTGGTCGACGCCGATGGCCGGCCGCTGGGCCTGGTCAGCCGTTCCAAGCTGCAGGACATCTTCATGCAGCGCTTTGGCCGTGACCTGCGCGGGCGCCATCCGGTGGGCGAGGTGATGAACCCCGCGCCGCTGATCGTCAGCCTCGCCACCAGCCTGGAGGAGGCGGCCAAGCAGGTCACCGGGCAGCTGCAGTACCCCATCACCGAGGACTTCATCCTGGTCGACGGCCAGGGCCTGTACCGCGGCCTGGGCACCGTGCTCGACCTGCTCAAGGCCATGGAGGCGCGCGTCGCCCAGCGCAACCGGGTGCTGCGCCAGGCCTTGGTCGACCTCAAGGAATCCCAGGCGCAGCTGCTGCAGTCGGAGAAGATGGCCTCGCTGGGGCAGATGGTGGCGGGGGTGGCCCACGAACTGAATACCCCGCTGGGCTACGTGAAGAACAATGTGCAGCTGCTGGGCGAACTGAGCGCGCCGCTGTTCGCGCTGGCCGCGGCGCAGGCCCGGCTGGGCCAGTGCCTGAACGATCCGGCCTGCGCCGAGGCGGACCTCGCCGACGCCCTGGCCGCCGCCGAGCAGGCCCGCCAGGCGGCGGCGCCGGAACTGCTGGCGGACGACCTCGAGCAACTGCTGAGCGATACCCTCTACGGCCTGGAGCAGATCGCCGAGCTGGTGCTGGGGCTGAAGGACTTCGCCCGCCTGGACCGCGCGCTGAGCGAGGAGGTCGACCTCAATGACTGCATCCGCAGCGCCCTGCTGATCGCCCGCCATCACATCAAGGACAAGGCCGAGGTGGTCCAGCAGCTCGGCGAGCTGCCGCGCATCGCCTGCGCGCCGTCGCAGATCAACCAGGTGCTGCTCAACCTGCTGACCAACGCCGCCCAGGCCATCGAGGGCCGCGGGCGCATCCAGATCAGGAGCTGGGCCGACGCCCGCGGCCTGCACCTCTCGCTGCAGGACAACGGTCGCGGCATGCCGCCGGCGGTACTGGCGAAGATCTTCGATCCCTTCTTCACCACCAAGCCGGTCGGCCAGGGCACCGGCCTGGGCCTGTCGATCAGCTACAAGATCATCCAGGACCACGGCGGGCAGATCCGCGTCGCCTCCGAACCCGGGCGCGGCACGCGCTTTCTCATCAGCCTGCCGCTGCCACCCGCCGTCGCCATGCCAAGGAGCGCCTGACATGACCGCCCCCATCCGCATCCTCTTCGTCGACGACGAGGAACGCATCCTGCGCAGCCTCGCCATGCAGTTCCGCCGTCAGTACCAGGTACTCACCGAGAGCGACCCGCGGCGCGCCCTCGAGCGCCTGCGCGAAGAGTCGGTGCAGATCCTGGTCAGCGACCAGCGCATGCCGCAGATGAGCGGCGCCGAGCTGCTGGCTCAGGCCCGCGAGGTCGCCCCGGACTGCCTGCGCATCCTGCTCACCGGCTACTCCGACCTCGACGCCGCGGTGGAGGCGCTCAACAGCGGCGGCATCTTCCGCTACCTGACCAAGCCCTGGGACCCGCAGGAGATGGACTTCACCCTGCGCCAGGCCGCCGAGATCGCCGCACGCCAGGCGCAGGCGCCCAGCGTGCCGGCGATCAGCGCCCAGGCCGCGCCGCTGACTCTGTTGCTGCTCGACGACGAGGTCGAGACCCTGGCGGCGGTCGGCGAGTTCTGCGTGGCCGGCGGCCACCGCCTGCTGCGCGCGCGCAACCTGGCCGAGGCCATGCTGCAGCTGAACAACGAGGCGGTGGACATCCTGGTCAGCGACCTCAAGCTGGCCGACGAGGACTGCGCGCCGCTGCTCAAGGGGCTGGCCCAGGCCCATCCGCGCCTGCTCAGCCTGGTGATCACGCCGTTTCGCGATACCCAGGCGCTGCTCAAGCTGATCAACGAGGCGCAGATCTTCCGCTACCTGCCCAAGCCGATCCGCCGCGGCCTGTTCGACAAGGGCCTCAAGGCCGCCGCCGAGCAGGCGCTGATCTGGCGCGCGCAGCCGGCGCCGCTGGTCACCCGCCTGGCCGAGGCGCCGCGCGACGAGCGCGAGCGGGAGAAGGTCGGCAGCCTGCTGGGCATGCTCGGCCGCCTGCGCGAGCGGTTGATCGCCTAATCGCGTTGCGGCGAGATGTCGTAGGGTGGATCACGCTTCACCGATCCACCGCATGGTGGATGTAGAAAGCGATATCCACCCTACGGGCGCGCCGCTCCGCTGCCTGTGTTTGCGTTACAATGCGCGGCGTTTTTGACCTGCCGAGACCCGCCATGCCCGCCTGCCAGACCCCGATCATCGTCGCCCTCGACTTCCCCAGCCGTGACGCCGCCCTGGCCCTGGCCGACCGCCTCGACCCCGCGCTGTGCCGGGTCAAGGTGGGCAAGGAGCTGTTCACCCGCTGCGGCCCGCAGGTGGTCGAGGCGCTGCAGGCCAAGGGGTTCGAGCTGTTCCTCGACCTGAAATTCCACGACATCCCCAACACCACGGCGATGGCGGTCAAGGCCGCCGCGGAGCTGGGCGTGTGGATGGTCAACGTGCACTGCTCCGGCGGCCTGCGCATGATGGCCGCCTGCCGCGAGGAACTGGACAAGCTCAGCGGGCCCAAGCCGCTGCTGATCGGCGTCACCGTGCTGACCAGCATGGAGCAGCAGGACCTGGCCGGCATCGGCCTGGACGTCGCGCCGCAAGAGCAGGTGCTGCGCCTGGCCGGCCTGGCGGCTGAGGCGGGCCTCGACGGCCTGGTCTGCTCGGCGCAGGAGGCGCAGGCGCTGAAGGTCGCGCAACCGCGCCTGCAGCTGGTCACTCCCGGCATCCGCCCGGCCGGCAGCAGTGCCGACGATCAGAAGCGCATCCTCACCCCGCGCCAGGCATTGGACGCCGGCTCCGACTACCTGGTGATCGGCCGGCCGATCAGCCAGGCCGCCGATCCGGCGCAGGCGTTGGCTGCGGTGGTGGCCGAGCTCGGTAGCTGAGCCCGTATCGATCTCACTGATAAAGGCCCGCAAGCCTTTATCAGTTCCCTGCATGATCCTGCACTCCAGAGCCTGATAGTGCTGCTCGCCGCCCGGCGTGCTGGCTAGACTCGTCGCGACTTTCAATCGCTGCGAGGAAGCAGAAATGAGCATGACCTTCTCCGGCCAGGTCGCCCTGGTCACCGGCGGCGCCGCCGGCATCGGCCGCGCCACTGCCCTGGCATTCGCCGCCGAGGGGCTCAAGGTGGTGGTTTCCGATGTCGACGCCGTGGGCGGCGAGGGCAGCGTCGAGCTGATCCGCGCGGCCGGCGGCGAGGCGTGCTTCGTCCGTTGCGACGTGACCCAGGGCGCCGAGGTCAAGGCACTGATGGAGGCGGTGATCGCTGCCTACGGCCGCCTCGACTACGCCTTCAACAATGCCGGCATCGAGATCGAGCAGGGTAGGCTGGCCGAGGGCAACGAAGCCGAGTTCGACGCCATCATGGGCGTCAACGTCAAGGGCGTGTGGCTGTGCATGAAGCACCAGATTCCGCTGTTGCTGGCCCAGGGCGGCGGCGTCATCGTCAACACCGCTTCCGTTGCCGGCCTCGGTGCGGCGCCGAAGATGAGCATCTACGCCGCCTCCAAGCACGCGGTGATCGGCCTGACCAAGTCGGCCGCGGTGGAGTACGCGAAGAAGAAAATCCGCGTCAACGCCGTGTGCCCGGCGGTGATCGATACCGACATGTTCCGCCGCGCCTACGAGTCCGACCCGAAGAAGGGCGAGTTCGCCGCCTCCATGCACCCGGTCGGGCGCATCGGCAAGGTGGAGGAAATCGCCACCGCGGTGCTCTACCTGTGCTGTGACAACGCGGCCTTCACCACCGGCCACGCGCTGGCGGTGGACGGTGGGGCAACGGCGATCTAGAGCAGCAAAGCCGACAAGCGCCGTCGACTACGGCCCGGCGTGCGCCAAGTCCAGCCAGGTCCAACCGGGGCGATAACAATGCTGGCCGGCTGCCGTTGCTGCCGGCCGGCGTCTTTCTGGCCAGGGCCTTCGGGCTGGCGCTGGAGCCGATGCGGCTGGCCGCCGTGGCGAGTCCCCTCTTGAGCCAGGGGTTAGGCAGCGCCAGCGGCAGAGCGGCTGGAGAACTTTCCGAGTAGCCACTGCAGCCCAGACAGATGCTGCTGGTCGTGGCTGGAGAGATAGTGCACCAAGCTGCGCAGGGTAACCGGACCGTAGCCCTTGAAATCCGCGGGTCGATCCAGCTGCGCCGGTGATAGCGCACGGATCAGTTCAAGGGTTTCTGCTCGCGCTTTGCGGAACGAATCCAGGACCGCTTGCGCGTCCTGCTGGTCGTACGAGCGTTCGCGGATCAGGGCGTCCGTGTCGAGAGACGGCAAGAACGGATTTGCCTCGTCCCGAGTTCGCTGAAGGCGGACGTGGTATCCGTCTATCTCGACATCTCGTACATGGCAGATTTGCTCGATGGCGGTGAGTGCCTCGCTTGGCACGCCATCCCAGGACGCCGGTGCCCAGGCTACGGCCTCTGGAGGGAACGCGGCGTAGAGCAGTGCGAGCTGAGTCGGAAAGGCCTCGAGTGCGAGAAGTGTGGGGCTGTTCGGCATGCTGTCTTGTCTCGGATTTCTGGCTCTGGACTTTTGACCGGCCGCGAAGCTGGCGCGGGCGCGTTTCGTACTGCCTAACCTGTTCTCGTCATACGCGACCTCAGCGCTTGCCGGCGCTGAGAATCGCCAGGGTCAGCAGGCCGGCGACTATGCCCCAGAACGCCGAGCCGACACCGGCCAGGCTCATGCCCGAGGCGGTGACCAGGAAGGTGATCAGCGCCGCCTCGCGCTCGTTGGGCTCGCTCATGGCCTGGGTCAGGCCGCCGATGATCGAGGCGAACAGCGCCAGCGCGGCGATGGACAGGATCAGCGCCGCCGGCAGCGCGGCGAACAGCGCCGCCAGGGTGGCGCCGAAGATCCCGGCGATGCCGTAGAAGGCCCCGCACCAGACCGCCGCGGTATAGCGCTTGCGCGGGTCCTCATGGGCTTCCGGGCCGGCGCAGATCGCCGCGCTGATGGCCGCCATATGAATGCCGTGGCTGCCGAACGGCGCCATCAGGATCGAGATCAGGCCGGTGCTGGTGATCAGCGGCGAGGCCGGCACCTCGTAGCCGTTGGCGCGCAGCACGGCCATGCCCGGCAGGTTCTGCGAGGCCATGGCGACGATGAACAGCGGAATGCCGATGCTGATCGCCGCGGCCAGGGAGAAGCTGGGCGTGGTCCAGGCCGGCGTAGCCAGCTGCAGGCGGAAGTCGCTGAAGTCCAGCAGGCCGAAGACGCCCGCCAGCAGGCTGCCGGCCAGCAGCGCCGCGAGTACCGCGTAGCGCGGCCACAGGCGCTTGCCGAGCAGGTAGGCGAGCAGCATGACGATCACCAGCAGCGGTTGCTGCTCGGCGGCCACGCAGATCTCCAGGCCGATCTTGAACAGCACGCCGGCCAGCAGCGCGGCGGCGATGGAGGCGGGGATGCGGCGCATCAGGCGGTCGAAGGTGCCGGTCAGGCCGATCAGCACGATCAGCCCGGAGGCCAGGATATAGGCGCCGATGGCCTCGCCGTAGGAGACCTGCGGCAGGCTGGTGACCAGCAGTGCTGCGCCGGGGGTGGACCAGGCGATCATCACCGGCGCGCGGTAGCGCAGCGACAGCACGATGCTGCCCAGCGCCATGCCGATCGACAGTGCCCAGATCCACGAGGAGATCTGCCCGCTGGACAGGCCGGCGGCCTGGCCGGCCTGGAACATCAGCACCAGCGAGCTGGTGTAGCCGGTGAGCATGGCGATGAAGCCGGCGACCACGGCCGAGGTGGAGGTATCGGCCAACGGGCGCAGGCGGGCGGGGGCGGCGTCTTGCATCAGAACAGTCCGGTGTCGACGAGGATGGGATAGAGGGAGGCGACCAGCAGCAGCGCCATGCCGATATTGAAGGTGCGCAGCGCGCGCGGATCGTCCAGCCAGTTGCGCAGCAGGCTGCCGGCCACGGTCCACAGGCCGACGCTTGGGCAGTTGACCAAGGCGAACAGCGCGGCGATCAGCAGCACGTTGCTGACGAAGCCGTCCTGTGGCGTGTAGGTGGTGATGGCGCCGATGGCCATGATCCAGGCCTTGGGGTTGACCCACTGGAAGGCCGCGGCCTGGAGGAAGGTGAACGGCCTGGCGGCGGGGTTGTCGCGGCTTTCCGGCGCGCCGGCTTGGGCGATCTTCCAGGCCAGATAGAGCAGGTAGGCGGCGCCGAGGTAGCGCAGCACCTCGTGCAGCACCGGCACGCGCTCGAACAGCTGGCCGAGGCCCAGGCCCACCGAGGCCACCAGCAGCATGAAGCCGAGGCTGATGCCGAGCATGTGCGGGATGCTGCGGCGCACGCCGAAGTTCACCCCGGAGGCGAGCAGCATCATGTTGTTCGGCCCCGGGGTGACCGAGGTGACGAAGGCGAAGGCGACGAAGGCGAGCAAGAGTTCGGCGGTCATGGGGCTTCTCCGGTGACAGGCCATCAGCCTATGTCGCCGCCGGGTTGGCGTCGCGGTACAGCCACCCGCGGGTTGAACCGTACAGTCTGGTCAAGTGCCGCGCGCCTGGTTAGCCTCGGAGTTTTCCCGAAGCAGGACAGGCCTGATGCAACCGGACAATCCCTATAGCGCGCCGCAGGTGGACCTGCTCGAAGCGACAAGCGCTCCCCGCCTGCACGGCTGGAGCGTTCGCCAGCTGCAGGTGTTCGGCTGGCTGGCGCTGGTCTCGGTGCTGGCCAATGCCCTGCTGTTGGGCCTGCTGCTGGCCGGCAGCCTGCTGGAGGAGGGCGAGGCGCAGCTGCTGCTGGCCTACACCGACTGGCTGAACCTGGCGCTGGTGCTGCTCGGTTGCTACCTGCTGCTGCGTTTCAAGGCCTTCGCCGAGGCGCGTTTCGCCGCCAGGGGGCTGGGCGTGCCGATCTGGGCGCTGGTGGTGGTGACCCTGTTGCTGGAGGCGCTCGATGGCCTGTTCGGCGCGCGGCTGTTCGCCGCCCTGGATTGGCCGACCGCGAGCTACATCGGCGTGCTCTGCCTGATGGGCGCCTGTACCGCCTGGCTCGGCGTGCGTCTGCTCAAGGTCGACTACCCCTATCCGGCGCTGCGGGTGATGGCTTGGCTGGACCTGGTTGGCGGGCTGATGCTGGCCAGCGTGGTGCTGATGCTGGTGGCCGTGCTGCCGCTACTGGGTGCCGGTGTGGCGCTGATGCTGGTGTTCTTCAAAGGCGCCTCCGAGTTGCGCGAGAGCGGTGGTCAATAGCCGGGTGCGCCGTCGGGGGGGGCTTGCATTGTAGGGTGCGCCGTGCGCACCGACGTTAAACGAGGCGCCTTGGTGCGTGCGGCGCACCCTAGCGGCCACTGGCCAGGGCCAGGTTGACCTTGAGCCAGCCCTGCACGGCCTCTTCGCCGACTTCGGCGAACACCCGCTGCAGCAGGCGCGCCTGTTCGCGACGCAACGCCAGCTCCAGCCTGGCGCCTTCGGCGGTGAAACCGAGCAGGCGCTTGCGCTTGTCGTCTTCTGCCGCCTCGCTCTGCACCAGGTTCATCTCGATCAACTGACGCAGCGGCGTGTTCAACGCCTGCTTGCTCACGCCCAGATAGCCGAGCAGCTCCTTCATGCTCAGGCCGGGGTACTTGGCGATGAAGAACAGGATGCGGTGGTGCACGCGTGACAGCCCGCGCCTGGCCAGCATCTCGTCGGGCTTGGCGGTGAAGGCCTGGTAGCCGAAGAAGAAGGCCTCCATGGCGGCCTGCTGGACGGCTGGATTCTTCACGGCCTGCCATCCGTTGCGGCCCCCCTGCGGGCCGTCGCCGGGCGACGTTAAAAATTTCTCGGGGAAATTTTTTAGGTCAGTCATATTGACGTATCTCTGGGCGGCATCGTAGTTTCGGTCAACAAGTTTGACCCAAATCTCCAGTCTTTTGCACCCCAGGTAATTCCATGGCCTTCTCCGAACGCATCGCCCGTCTGAAAAGCTCCCTGATCCGTGAAATCCTCGCTGCGGCGCAGCGTCCGGAGGTGATGTCGTTCGCCGGCGGGCTGCCTGCCGAACCCATGCTGCCGAAGGTGGACTGGGCCGGGATGCCGGCGAGCATGGGTCAGTACGGCATGAGCGAGGGCGAGCCGGCCCTGCGCGAAGCCATCGCCGCCGAGGCGCGCGCCCTGGGTGTGCCCTGCGAGGCCAGCCAGGTGCTGATCGTCAGCGGCTCGCAGCAGACCCTGGATCTGGCCTCCAAGCTGTTCATCGATCCGGGCACCGAGGTGCTGCTCGAGGCGCCGACCTACCTGGCCGCGTTGCAGGCCTTCCAGCTGTTCGGCGCCGCTTGCATCAGCGTGCCGCAGGAGGCCGACGGCCCCGAGCTGGCCGTGCTGCGCCAACGTCTGGAAACGCATAAGCCGGCTTTCGCCTACCTGATTCCGACCTTCCAGAACCCGTCCGGCACCCGTTACAGCGAAGCCAAGCGCGAAGCGGTGGCGGCGCTGCTCGACGAGTTCGGCGTGACCCTGATCGAGGACGAGCCTTACCGCGAGCTGGTGTTCGATGAAGGCAGCGCCACGCCCATCGTCAGCCGCCTGAAGAAGGCCAGCTGGATCTACACCGGCACCGTATCCAAGACCCTGCTGCCGGGCCTGCGCGTCGGCTACCTGATCGCCACCAAGGACCTGTTCCCGCACCTGCTGCGCCTGAAGCAGTCGGCCGATCTGCACACCAACCGCATCGGCCAGTGGCAGGCGCTGCAGTGGCTGGGCAGTGAGCAGTACCGCGGCCACCTGGCCGAGCTGCGCGATTTCTACCGCATCCGCCGCGACGCCATGCAGGCCGCGCTGCTGGAGCACTTCGCCGATCTGGCCGAGTGGGAGATTCCGCAGGGCGGGCTGTTCTTCTGGCTGACCCTCAAGCAGCCGCTGGACACCCGTACGCTGCTCGACGCGGCGCTGGCGCAGAACGTCGCCTTCATGCCGGGTGAGCCGTTCTTCATCGATCCGGACGCCAATCCGGGGCATTTGCGACTGAATTTCAGCCATGTGGCGCCGGCGCGCCTGGGCGAGGGGCTGCGCCGACTGGCCGCGGTGATTCAAGAGGCGCAGGCGAAGTAGAGGCTTGCAGCACGGTATGAGCCGGCTTGCTGGCGATGCTCTTGCTAAGGCAGATCGCCGGCAAGCCGGCTCCTACGGGGAAAAGAAGGAAACACGGGGAGGGCAACGCGATGTTCAAGGTTTACGGCGACTATCGTTCGGGCAATTGCTACAAGGTCAAGCTGATGCTGCATCTGCTCGGCAAACCCTATGAGTGGGTGCCGATCGACATCCTCAAGGGCGAGACGCAGAGCGAAGCCTTCCTGGCCAAGAACCCCAACGGCAAGATTCCGGTGCTGGAGCTGGATGACGGCACCTGCCTGTGGGAGTCCAACGCCATCCTCAACTTCCTCGCCGACGGCAGCGAGTTCCTGCCGACCGAGCCGCGCCTGCGCACCCAGGTGCTGCAGTGGCAGTTCTTCGAGCAGTACAGCCACGAGCCCTACGTCGCGGTGGCGCGTTTCATCCAGCTCTACCAGGGCTTGCCCGAGGCGCGTCGCGAGGAACACGCACGCTGCCTGGCGCTGGGCTACAAGGCGCTGAAGGTGATGGAAAAGCAGCTCGAGTGCACGCCCTATCTGGTCGGCGATCGGTACTCCATCGCCGATATCGCCCTGTATGCCTACACCCACGTGGCGGACGAGGGCGGTTTCAGCCTCGAGGCGTTCCCGGCCATTCGCGCCTGGATCGAGCGGGTGGCCAGTCATCCGCGTCACGTGACCATGCTGGGTTGATCAGCCCTCGGTGGCAGGCTGCACCCGCGAGGCGCAGTGCTGCCGCCACATCAAGGGGCTCATGCCGGTCTCGCGGCGAAAGGTGCGGCTGAAGTGCGACTGGTCGCAGAAGCCGTGGGCATGGGCGATGCGCGTCAGCGGCTCGTCGGTGCTGCGCATCATTTCCCGCGCCGCCTCGATGCGTTTGCGCGCCACGTAGGCCAGCGGCGTGATGCCGAAGGTCTGCTTGAACACATGGGAGAAATGGCTGCTGCTCAGGTTCAACTGGGTGGCGAGGTGGCAGGTGCGGATCGGCACATCCAGGTTGCGGCTGATGTAGTCGTCCAGGCGGCGCACCTGCCAGCGGGTCAGGCCTCCCGTGTGGCCGCTGCTGCACGGGTCGCAGACATTCTCCTGACGGAGCAGCGCCATGGCCTGGTCGAGATAGAAGTAGGCACGTTGCGTGTCTTGCTGCAAAACCGCCTCGGCCTCGCCGAGCAGGCGGGCGATCCGCGCCAGTCGCTGCGGGGCGGTCAGCGCCTGTTGCAGGTAAGGCGCGATGCCGCGCATTTCTCCGAACGAACCCATCTTGAGCCTCCTTGTCTGTTCAGACGCAGAGCATGCTCGGCGGGCCGTTCGCCGCCCAGCTCACAAGGTGGCGGAGGCGGACAACACTAAAGTGGCAGGCCGACTTCGAGGACGCCGCGCTGTACGGCGATGGCCACGGCATGGGTGCGATTGTTGGCACCGAGCTTGTCCATGATCAGGCGCATATGGCCCTTCACCGTGTCCTCTGCTATGTGCAGCTGCAGCGCGATATCCCGGTTGGAGTAACCGAGTGCGGCGGCCTGCAGTACCTCCACCTCGCGCGGGCTGAGGCTCTGCTGGCCAAGATGCTCGGCCAGTTCGGCGGCGATCTCCGCAGGAATGTGGCGCTTGCCGGCGGCCACCTGGCGGATGGTCTCGACCAGCTCCTTGCGCAGGCTGCTTTTCAGCAGGTAGGCCTGGGCGCCGGCCTGGATGGCATGCAGGGCGCGTACGTCGCCGCGGTAGGTGGTGAGGATGGCGATGCGTGCATCCGGGCATTCGCTACGGATGGCCTGGATACACTCGATGCCGTTCATGCGCGGCATCTGCAGGTCCATCAGGGTGACGTCCGGGCGCAGGCGGCGGAAGCAGTCCAGCGCCTCCTGGCCGTCGCCGGCTTCGCCCACCAGCTCGATATCCTGCTGAGTCGCGATGACGGCAGCGATGCCCTCGCGCAGCAGCGGATGGTCATCGGCGACCAGCACGCGGATGGGGTTGGCGATGCTCATGGGCGCGGGCTCCTCGTGAATCTTTTCCAGTGTAGCCCGCGGCGGACAGGAGCCTCAGGCTGCCGGTAAGCCAAGGCTCCGGCCAGCACCAGCCGTACCTGGCTACCGCGCCCCTGGGCGCCGTGAATGCTGAGCGTTGCGCCAATCTTGGCCGCGCGCTCGTACATGCCTTGCAGGCCCCAGTGATCGACGGCATCGACGCTTTCCAGATAATCGACGCGAATGCCGCAGCCATCGTCGACCACCTGCAGTTCGAACTGGCGCGAATCATAGTTCAACTGCACCTGCACGTTGCCAGCGCGGGCGTGACGAAAGGCATTGCCGACGGCCTCACGGGTCAGCTGGTAAAGCTCGTCATGGACCACCGGGTGCAGGGCAATGGGCGTGCCTTTTATGTCGATCCGATAGGTTACGCCCGGGTGTTCGAGCAGATGCTCCAGCTCGCCCAGTGCCTGGGGCAGGTCGACGGGACCTTGAGGCACGCTGCGCAGGTCGCGTACCCGCTCACGCCCCTCGCTGATCACCTGGTCGGCGCGGTCCAGTGCCTTTTCCAGCAGGCCGCGGGTGGGCTGCTCGGCCGGCAGGCTATCGGCTGCGGCCTGTACGTGCAGCATCAGTCCCTGCACGCCCTGCAGAAGGGTGTCGTGCAGCTCGCGGGCGATACGCTCGCGCTCCTCGTGGCGTTCTTCCAGACGGGTGCGCAGGCGCTCTGCCGCGCGCCGCATGTTGCTGCGGTAGAGCAGGTGCAGCGCGCCGAGCAGGGCGACGCCGAGCGACAGCAGGAACAGGGGCTGATGGTAGAACACCGGCGCGATGCTGAAGCTGAGCTCGGCGTCCTGATCGCTGGCCACCCCGCTCTGGTTGAGTGCGCGCACCCGAAAACGGTAGTCGCCGGCGGGCAGGCCGGTATAGGTGGCTTCCCGCTGGCGGCCGGCGGAATGCCAGGTGTGATCGAAGCCGTCGAGGCGATAGAGAAAATGCAGCCCCTCCGGCGCCGACAGGCTCAGTGCACCGTAGCCGATGACCAGACGCTGGCTGGTCGCCGGCAACTCGGGCCTGGTTCGTGGCGCGAAGCTTTCACCGTCCACCACGAACGAATCGATACGTACCCGCGGCGGAGCGCCATTGTGCGAGGTACGCAGCGGATCCAGGCCGACCACGCCGTCGCGGCTGACGAACCATAGCCGATCCTGGCCAGCTCGTACTGCGGTGGGCAGGGGCAGTACCTGGTGGGGGTCGTTGGCCAGGCCACCCTGCGGATGGTACGTGCGGTAGCGGATGCGATGCGCGGGGTTGGCCAGGGACTGGGCGATCTCCCCGGCAGGTAGCTGGAAAATACCACCCTTGCCCTGCAGCCAGAGATCCTCGCCCGCCTCGACCTGCACCGGGACGATGGCGTAGAGGTTTTCGAACAGACCATTTTCCGGCAGTTGCAGCCGCTGGAAATTCTCCCCGTCGAAGCGGGCCAGGCCATGCTGGCCGCCGACCCAGGCGTATCCGGGCAGATGGGCCATGGCGGTCACATGACCGATGTCCAGGCCCTCGGCCGGGCCCCAGTGGCGCTCGCCGCGGTCGTCATGGCTGACGATCAGGTTGTCGCGGTAGCCGAACCAGCGCCTGCCATCGGGTGCCAGGGCGGCGCTGACCGGCATTCGCTGCGCCGCCCTGGTGCTCGGCGGCGGCAGCCTCTGCCAGCGCCCGTCGCGCAGGACGAACAGGCCCTGGCGGTTCAGCGACAACCATAGCGTGCCCTCGCGATCGACCAGCATGGTGCGCACCGGGGAGTCCAGGCTGCGTTCGACCGGCAGCTCGGCAACCTTTTCCAGATCTTTGCCGGCACTGCGCCAGACGCCCTGTGACCCGGCCAGCCAGGCTCTGCCCTGGCTGTCGCGGGCGGTGGCGCTGATCGGCGTCCGCAGCGGCAGATAATGCAGGCCGTCACGATCCAGGCGCATCACCGGCAGGTTGCCGCTGCCGGCCCAGAGAGCGCCTGTCTCGTCCGCCACCAGCGCCAGGTTCTGCGCGTTGGCGGGAAAGCCCGCCGGTTGCAACGCCCGGTCGCGCAGACGATCCAGGCCATTGAGGGTGCCTATCCAGAGGCTGCCTTCGCTATCCTGATGCAGCGGCGCGGCGACCTCGGAGCTGAGCCCGTCGCGGGCGCTGAAGCGTTCGAGGGCGCCGAAGCCATTCGCCCCGTGGCGATTCGGCTGCGCCACTTGCAGCACACCGCCGCCGGCGGTGCTCAGCCACAGCGCGCCACGCTGGTCGAACAGCAGGGCATTGACCGACTCGCCGATGGCGATGCGGCTGGCCTGCCAGGACGACGTATCCAGCCGCAGTAGCGACTCGCCCTCGCGTTCGGCCAGCCACAACGCGCCGTCGGGGGCCTGCATGATCTGCCGGGGGCGTCTGACCGCGATGCCGCTGTCTTGCAGCCTGAGGGCGCCGGGAGCCCGCCAGTAGAGGCGTTGTTCGTCGGCCACCCAGAGCCGCCCCGTGGCATCCAGTAGCAGGGCGTAGGCGTTGTTGCCGGCAAAGCCGGCTTCGCTGGATAGCTGCTGCCAGTTCTGCCCGTCGAAACGCATCAGGCCGTCGTTGGCGGCGGCCCACAGCTGGCCGTCGGACGTCTGCGCGAGGGCATAGATCACGCCGCGTCCCAGGTCGAAGGCGGCCGCTACTTCTCCCTCGGCGTCGATCAGGCGCACGCCGCCATTGCGCAGGCCAACCCACAGGCCGGCGTCGCTGGCCAGCAGGGTGGAGACTATGCCCAGCTCCTGGCCGTCGGGCGCCAGGTAGCGGGTGAAGTTCAAGCCGTCGAAACGGTACAGCGAATCATGGGTGCCGAGCCAAAGAAAACCGTCGCGGGTTTCGGCCAGTGCGCCGATCTGGCTGGGGCCGTCGTCATTGAGCGTCCAGCGCCGATGTTCGAGGCGTTGCTGCAGTTCGACGCCTTCGGCAGCAGCGGCGGTGCAGAGCAGCAGACACAGCAAGGCCAGTGCCGCGAACAGAGGATGAAGCTGCGAGGCGGTTGTCGATTCAGAAGCGTCCCAGCTGGTTTTGTGCCCATTCGATGCAGTAGTCGGCAATGGTTTCCCAACCCGGTTCGGCAATCAGCCAGTGGCTGTAGCCGCTGAAGTGTTTGAAAGTGGTGACCGCCGTCGAGCCCCGGTGGCGCCGATAGGCCGCCGCGACCGCGGCGGGGCGGACGCTACGGTCCGCACCCGCAGCAATCAGCAACAGCGGTGGGCGGTCTGGATTGCCGAAGTCGATACGGCTACCGATGCCCAGCGCGTTGTCGAAGAATACCCGGCCCGGTGCCGACACGATATGCCGCGCGTATGCAGCGGCCTGTCGTTCCGGCGTCAGCGTCTGCGCCATGCTGCGAGCGAAATGTTGCGGGCTCATGTGCAGCACGCCGCGCCATAACGCCTGGCGCAGCAGACAGGGCCCGCTGCCGCGCAACCCTTCCAGCCCGCCGTGGGCCGGTGGCGCGATGGCGATGCCGGCGCAGCCCAGGCCGCGGTCGAGCAGCAGCTGCACGATGAGGCCGCCTAGATCGTGGCCGATCAGCAGGGGCGGCTGTTCGAGGTGGCGGACGTGCCGAGCGTAATGGGCGAGGATGGCGGCGATGCCCAGGCTGGCCGTTGCCCGCGGCGGCTGGCTGCGCTGAAGCGCCAGATCGGCAGCGAGCAGCGGCCAGGCCGGCGCGCTGCAGCTGTAGCCGCAGGCCTCGAAACGACGGCGGAAGCGGCTCCAGATCAGCGGGGTGAGCCAGGTCCCATGAATGAACAGGGCCTGCCGGCTCATGGCGCTGGATGTCTTGCCGGCGTTGCGCCGCCGGGGCGGCGGTCATCGCGGTCGGCATGCCGAGTCTCCGCCGGCGCCTGCTTGCCCGGCACCAGGAAATGGTCGATGCGTATCGCCACCCCGGCGCTCTGGAACTGTCTGGCGGCGGCCTCGATGCGTTGCTCGGCGCGGGTGACCCGGCCGTGGTGGCGCAGGTGCTCGAGCCAGGACTCGTCGAAGAAGAACTCCTGCCAGTGGCGCGGGTTCTCGCTGTTCTGCACCAGGCCCCAGGAGAACGCACCGTTGCGCCGACGCATGCGCGCCACCTCGCTCATTGCCTGACGAAAGGCCGTGGCATGCTCCGGGGCGATGTCGTAGTGCAGGGTGACCATCACCGGGCCGCGCTCGAGGTCGGCTTCGTCGGCCAGGATCGGCGCCGGCCAGTGCAGTGACGGTGCGAGATCCTCGGCTTCGGTAACCGGCAGCGGAAAGCGCGACGTCAGCAGCCCGCCCAGCGCCAGGCAACCGGCCGCGGCGAAGAGGGCGAGTGGAATCGACGCCTGGCTGGCGACGAAGCCCCACAGTGCGCCGCCGGCGGCCATGCTGCCGAAGAACACCAGGATATAGACGGAAAGCGCTCGCGCCCTTACCCAGTCCGGCACCGAGGTCTGCGCGGCGACCTGCAGGCTGGACAGCACGGCGATCCACGCCGCGCCGCTGAGCAGCATCACCGGCAGCAGGGCGGCGAAGTGGCGCAGGCTGGCCAGGGCCAGCAGCACCAGGGCGTAGAGCAAACTGGCCAGCAGCACTAGGCGGTCGCTGCTGATGCGCTCGCGAATGCGCGGCAGCAGGGTGGCGCCGAGCACGGCGCCGACGCCGACGCTGCCCAGCATCAGGCCGAAGTCGCTGGCGCTGCCCTGCAACTCGCCGCGTACGATCAACGGCAGCAGCGACATGCCGGCGCTGGCGCCGACGAAGAACGCCGCGGCGCGTACCAGCACCGCCTGTAGCGGTTTCGAGGCGCGGCTGTAGCGCCAGCCGGCACGCATGGCACCTAGCAGGCGTTCGGCCGGGAAGCTGGCGACCTGGTGCTCGCGCTTCCAGGTCAGCAGCACCGCCATCACCGCGAAGAACGACAGGGCATTGAGGGCGAAGGTCGCCCAGGGGCCGCTCAAGCTGACCAGCACCCCGGCGATGGCCGGGCCGAGCGCACGGGCGACATTGATGCCGAGGCTGGACAGGGCGATGGCCGAGGGTAGGTCGCGCTTGCTCACCAGCTCCGGCGTCAGCGCCGACCAGGCCGGCATCATCAGCGCGGTGCCGACGCCCATGGCCAGGGTCATGCCCAGCAGCAGCCAGACCGTGGTCAGGCCGAGCAGGGTGAGCACGGCCAGCAGCGTCGCCACCGCGGCCATCCACAGCTGCACGCCGAGCAGATAGCGGCGCTTGTCGACGATATCGGCCATGGCACCGGCCGGCAGCGCCAGGAGGAACATCGGCGCCGAGCCGGCGACCTGTACCAGCGCCACGTGCATGGGGTTGGCCGACAGGCTGGTCATCAGCCAGCCGGCACCCACCTCGTGCATCCAGGTGCCGATGTTCGAGGCGATGCTGGCCAGCCACAGCCAGCGGAAGGTGCTGTGCTTGAGTGCGCCCCAGGGCGAAGGTTTATCGCTGGCCATGTCAGAAGGCAAAGCAGGAGCAGCCGAAGGCGCCCCAGAAGCCCTGGTGATCGCTCACCGGCACACTGCTGCGACGCGCACGGTCATGCTGGTGCTGATGCACCGCGCAGGCGCCGATGCACTGGTGGATGCTGGCGGCCATGGGCGCCGCGACCGGCTTCCAGTGCCCGGGCACCATCGCCACCGGCGACCAGTCCGGCAGTACCGGCAGCGTCGGCGGGGCGAGCTTGTCGAACTCGCCGGTGCCATGCACCACCTTGCCGCCGACGATGGTCAGCACCGACTCCAGCCACTTGATCTGTTCTTCCTCGATGCTGAAGAAGTCCGCCGTCAAGGCCACCAGGTCGGCCAGTTGGCCCACCTTGATCTGGCCCTTCTTGCCCTGTTCGCTGGAGAACCAGGCGCTGCCGTGGGTGAACAGCTGCAGCGCGGTGTCACGCGGCAGCCCCTGCGGATTGAGCGTGGTGCCGCCGACCGTCTTGCCGCTGACCAGCCAGTACAGCGCCGTCCAGGGGTTGTAGCTGGCCACGCGGGTGGCGTCGGTGCCGCCGCCGACCGGCACGCCCTCGGCCAGCATGCGCTGGATCGGCGGGGTGGCTTCGGCGGCCTTGGCGCCGTAGCGGTCGATGAAGTATTCGCCCTGGAAGGCCATGCGGTGCTGGATGGCGATGCCGCCGCCGAGCGCCCGCACCCGCTCGATGTTGCGCGGGCTGATGGTCTCGGCATGGTCGAACAGCCAGGGCAGGCCGTTGAACGGCATGTCGCGGTCGACCTTCTCGAACACGTCGAGCATGCGCGAGATGGATTCGTCGTAGGTGGCGTGCAGGCGGAACGGCCAGCGCTGCTCGACCAGGTGACGCACCACCGGTTCGAGATCGGCTTCCATGCTCGGCGCCAGGTCCGGGCGTGGCTCGACAAAGTCCTCGAAGTCGGCGGCGGAGAACACCAGCATCTCGCCGGCGCCGTTGTGGCGCAGGAAGTCGCTGCCGTCGCCCGGCTTGACGATCTTGCTCCAGGCCTGAAAGTCCTGCAGTTCTTCCTTGGGCTTCTGGGTGAACAGGTTGTAGGCGATGCGCACGGTGAGCTGATCCTTGGCGGCCAGCTCCTGGATCACCTGATAGTCGTCCGGGTAGTTCTGGTAGCCGCCGCCGGCGTCGATGGCGCTGGTCACGCCCAGGCGGTTGAGTTCGCGCATGAACTGGCGGGTGGAGTTGACCTGATACTCCAGCGGCAACTTCGGCCCCTTGGCCAGGGTCGCGTAGAGGATCAGCGCATTGGGCCGGGCGATCAGCATGCCGGTGGGTTCGCCGCCGGCATCGCGCTGGATCTCGCCGCCGGGCGGGTTCGGCGTGTTCTTGTCGTAGCCCACGGCGCGCAGCGCGGCGCGGTTGAGCAGGGCGCGGTCGTAGAGGTGCAGGACGAACACCGGGGTGTCGGGCGCCGCCTTGTTCAGTTCATCCAGGGTCGGCAGGCGTTTTTCGGCGAACTGGAACTCGGTCCAGCCGCCGACCACGCGCACCCACTGCGGCGTCGGCGTGCGCTCGGCCTGCTCCTTGAGCATGCGCAGCGCATCGGCCAGCGACGGCACGCCCTCCCAGCGCAGCTCCAGGTTGTAGTTGAGGCCGCCGCGGATCAGGTGCAGGTGCGAGTCGTTGAGGCCGGGGATCACCGTGCGCTTCTGCAGGTCGATCACGCGCGTGGCATCGCCGCGCAGGGCCATGGCCTCAGCATCGCTGCCGACGGCGACGAAGCGTCCGTCCTTGATGGCCACGGCGCTGGCCTGAGGTTTTTCGCGGTCGACCGTGTGCAGGCGACCGTTGTAGAGAATGAGATCGGCACTCATGTTGCCTCCTGATGAACTGGCGGACGAGTCGCCGGACATGGCGGCGAAAGGCAGCGCGGACCACAGCGCGCCGGCGGCGCCGAGCACGCTGCTGGTGGCGAGAAAATGGCGACGTTTCGGGTCGGAAGGCTCCTGGCTCATGATAGTTCCTCATCGGTGCTGGGGCTCAGCCAGGTGGCGAACAGCCGCGTGGCCATGGGCATGAACAGGTACACCACGAGCAGGACGACGCTCAGGGTGATCACGACGTTGCTCGGCAGGTAGCCGCCGAGCCAGGGAGCGAGCTGAAACAGGGGTTGCCAGAGCAGCGGCACGAGTAGGCTCAGCGGCAGGATCACCAGGAAGGTGACGCAGACCTGTTTCCAGCGGGGCGGTGGCGTCTGCGCGGTTTCCGGCGTGAACCAGAATTCCTTGCCCTGGGCGATCTCCAGCTGGTCGCCAGCGCGCAGCAGCGGCTCGATCTCGGCGATCAGCTGGCGCCTTTGCTCCGAGTCGATCCAGTCCTGCAACTGCTGCAGGCCGGCGAAGCGCAGCACGCAGGTGAATTGCGCCAGGCTGGCCTGACGGCTACGTACCACGTCCACGCCGAGGTGGCCGGGGCATTGGCTGGCAGTGGTGATGATGCGCCGTAGCCAGGCCTCGTAACGCGGCACATGGTTGGGGCGTACCTGATGGCGCACCACCAGGGTGACGGTTTCCTGTTGCGTCTCGCTCATGCTGGAGACTCT
The DNA here is from genome assembly GCF_052682975.1 of Pseudomonas sp. SP16.1. Lineage (NCBI taxonomy): Bacteria > Pseudomonadati > Pseudomonadota > Gammaproteobacteria > Pseudomonadales > Pseudomonadaceae > Pseudomonas > Pseudomonas sp. SP16.1. The sequence goes on along the minus strand of NZ_JBQYFZ010000001.1, from coordinate 2,313,351 downwards.
GCGCGTGGCCTTGGTCTTGTCGATCCAGCGGCGCGCAGCGATGCGCGCCACTGGTCGAGTCGGGGGCGTTTCCGCCGTCATGGGCTCAGATGGGGGCTGCCACCGGGGCCAGGGTCGGGCCGTGCTGCACCCGCTCCGGCGCCTTGTGCACCATGGTGTAGGCGTAGTCCACGCCCATGCCGTAGGCACCGGAGTGTTCCTTGACCAGGGCCATGACGGCGTCGTAGGTGTCGCGGTTCTTCCAGTCGCGCTGCCACTCCAGCAGTACCTGCTGCCAGGTCACCGGCACCACGCCGGCCTGGATCATGCGCTGCATGGAGTAGTCGTGGGCGGCCTGCGAGGTGCCGCCGGAGGCGTCGGCGACCATGTAGATCTCGTAGCCGGCGTCATGCATGGCGGAGAGGGCGAAGGTGGTGTTGCACACCTCGGTCCACAGGCCGGAAACGATGACCTTGTTGCGGCCGTTCTTCTTCAGCGCGTCGCGAACCTTCTGGTCGTCCCAGGAGTTCATCGAGGTGCGCTCGAGCAGCGGCGCGTCGGGGAATACGGCGAGCAGTTCGGGGTAGGTGTGACCGGAGAAGCTTTCGGTCTCGACCGTGGTGATGATGGTCGGCACGTTGAAGATCTTGGCCGCCTTGGCCAGGCCCACGGTGTTGTTCTTCAGGGTTTGCCGATCGATGCTCTGCACGCCGAAGGCCATTTGCGGCTGCTGGTCGATGAAGATCAGCTGGCTGTTGTGCGGGGTCAGGACTTCGGTTTTTGGATTGCTCATAGCGGTTACCTGTCGGTGAGGCGGTGGACGATGCACGCATCCCGTCGGTCGTTACCGTCGGGTAGACGAAAGGACTATTGCAGAGCGGTCGCCGCCTGGATTGGATGTAACTGCGGTTCTGGTATCGGGCTGTGGCGCTCAGGCCAGGTGTTCGCGCAACGCCGCGCCGGCCTGCTGCATGGCAGTGCGTACCGCAGGCACCTCGGCGATCACGTTGAGCAGGCCGTAGTCGTGGATCATGCCGTTGTAACGCACGGCGCTGACCGCGACACCGGCCGCGCCCAGGCGGCGGGCGTAGGCTTCGCCTTCGTCGCGCAGCACGTCCATCTCGGCGCTCTGCACCATGGCCGGTGGCAGGCCTTGCAGCTGCTCCAGGCTGGCGCGCAGCGGCGAGGCGTGGATCTCGTTACGCTGCTTCGGGTCGGTGGTGTAGTTGTCCCAGAACCACTCCATCATCCCGCGGGTGAGGAAATGCCCCTCGGCGAACTGGTTGTAGGAGGCATTGTTGAAGCTGGCGTCGGTCACCGGCCACAGCAGCAGCTGGAAGCGCAGCTTCGGTGTGCCAGCTTCCTTGGCTTTCAGCGCCACCACCGCCGCCATGTTGCCGCCGACACTGTTGCCGGCCACGGCCAGGCGTGAGCCGTCGACGCCGATCTGGCTGCCATTGGCGGCCACCCATTGGGTCGCCGCGTATGCCTGGTTGATCGCAGTCGGGTATTTCGCTTCGGGCGAGGGGGTGTAGTCGACGTAGACCGCCGCAGCGCCGGAGTGCACCACCAGGTCGCGAATCAACCGTGCGTGGGTCGGGTAGTCGCCCAGCACCCAGCCGCCACCGTGGAAGAACATGAAGCCCGGCAGGTTGCCCTGGCTGCCCGCCGGGCGCACCACCACCAGCTTCAGCGTCTGGCCGGCAGCCTCGATGCTGTGTTCGTGGGTTTCCACGGCCGATAGATCGACCTCGACCGAAGCTTGCGCGCCCACCAGCACGGCGCGGGCTTCGGCAGGCGATAACCGTTCGAGTGGCGTGCCACCGCCGGCGGCCAGGGCTTCGAGAAAGGCTTGGGTGTTGCGTTCCACGCCGGGACTATCGGCGCCAAGGTTGGCGGAGGGCTGCATGGCGATTCACCTCATGATGGCTGAAGGATCTGTAGCGCTACTGCGTCGGGCATCTTCTGCCCATCAGGTCGTTCCGGCTTGTACCGGCCTGCCGTTTTGGCACCAGGCTGCTGCCGGGCTGCTGAAGTGCGGCGTTCGGGTAGCCCGCCGAGCGGGAGAGGACGCACGCCGGGGTTGCTCGACCCGTTTTTCCAGGTTTCTCGAAGATTCTGCTGCCTGACCCGTGCCCGACGGCCGTTGCGCTTTTGGTTCATGGCGAGCCCTACGCCATAAGGCTGGTGCCTTTTACCCGCGGCGAATGGCCGATCGTTGCCGGTCATTGCCGGCGACATGCAGGCCGGCACGCCCGGTGCTCGCTCGGCACCTCGACCAGGAACGCTGGACAAAACGGCCAGTGCGCGGATAATCCAGCCCATCTTCCTGTTACCCCGGCTTCGCCACCCTTATGCGCAAGACCCTGCGTACCGCCCTGATCTGGATCCTGATGTTGGCCCTGCCGGCGCAGGCCATGGCGGCGCTCGGCATGCAGTTGTGCGAGCAGGTGCACCGCAGCGGTGCCCAGCAGATGAGCGGCGGCGAGCACGATGAGCACGGCATGCACCACGACATGGCGGCCGACAGCGCGCATCTGGATGCCGCGCCTGTCACCGCCGGTGAGCTTCCCGCCGATGGCAGCCTGTGCACGCTGTGCGCGTTCTGCGTCGGTGCCGCGGCGCCGGGGCAGCCGCTGCTCGGCGATGCTTCCCTGCATGCCGTCGAACCGGCCATAGCCTGGCCGGATCGTCTCGTCGCGACCGTGTCCGACACCCCCGAGCGCCCCCCACGCTTCGTTCTCGCCTGAGTCTTCGAGGTAGCGCCCGCCGCTTCGGCTGAGGGCGCCTGTTGCTCACGCGGCCGCCTGGCCGCCGTATGCGAGAACAATTCATGACTTTGCAACCCCTTGCCGGGTGGCTGCTGGGCATCGCTGCCCTGGCGCTGCCCGGCATCCTGCCGGCGGCCCAGCCCGACCCGCTGGACGCCAACGCCGCCGTGCCGGCGCAGGATTACCGTTCCCCCCTCAACGACTACCGGACCCAGGCCGACGAGCCGTTGCAGGACTGGCGTGCGGCCAACGAGCTGGTCGGCCGTATCGGCGGCTGGCGCACCTACAGCATGGAAGGCTGGGAGCAGCCGGCCGAGCAGGGCGCCGAGCCCGTCGAGGGAGGTGGCCATGACCACCATTAAACCTGCCGTACTGCTCTGCGCCGCGCTGCTGCTGGCCGGCTGCGCCGGCTTCAGCCAGGACGGTGGCTTCGATCCGGTGCAGCAGGCCGCCGAGCGTCAGCTGGACAAGCAGCTGCTGTGGGCCCGCGACGAGGCCGGTCGCAGCGAGATCGACGCGCGCGTCGCCGAACTGCTGGCCGAACCCCTGAGCCTGGACGCCGCGGTGCAGCTGGCGCTGCTCAACAACCGTGGTCTGCAGGCGTCCTTCGACGAGCTGGGCATCGGCGAGGCCGAGCGGGTGCAGGCCGGGCGCCTGCCCAATCCCGGCTTCTCCTACGGCCGCCTGGAAAAGGGCAGCGAGGTCGAATACGAGCGCGGCCTGCACCTGAATCTGGCGCGGCTGATCGCCCTGCCGATGGCCTCGCGCCTGGAAGGGCGGCGCTTCGAGCAGCTGCAGCGGCAGACCAGCCTGGCGGTGTTCGACCTGGCCAGCGAGACGCGCAAGGCCTGGTACCAGGCGGTCGCCGCCGAGGAGAGCCTGGTCTACGCGCGGCAGGTGCTGGACGCCGCCGAAGCCGGCGCCGAGCTGGCCCGGCGCATGGCCGCGGTGGGCAACTTCAGCAAGCTGCAGCAAGCCGAGCAGCAGAACTTCTACGCCGAGGCCGGCATCGGCCTGATCCAGGCCGAACAGGCGCGGGTGCGCAGCCGCGAGCAGCTGACCCGTCTGCTCGGCCTGTGGAGCGAGCAGCAGGGCTACCGCCTGCCCGAACGCCTGCCGGCGTTGCCGAAAACCGCGGACGAGTTACCGGACGTGGAGCGCCTGGCCATGAGTCAGCGCCAGGACATCCAGGCCGTGCGCCTGGATGCCGAGCGCCTGGCGCAGAACCTCGGCCTGACCCGCACCACGCGCTTCATCAACGTGCTGGAGCTGGGCGTGGTCAACAACCGCTCAAACGAGGAGCCGACCCAGCGCGGCTACGAGATCAGCGTCGAGCTGCCGCTGTTCGACTGGAGCGGGGCCAAGGTGGCGCGGGCCGAGGCGCAGTATCGCCAGGCGCTCAACCGTGCCGCCGAGACGGCGATCAACGCCCGCTCGCAGGTGCGCGAGGCCTATCACGCCTACCGCAACGCCTTCGAGCTGGCGCAGCACTATCGCACCGAGGTGCTGCCGCTGCGTCAGCGCATCGCCGAGGAAAACCTGCTGCGCTACAACGGCATGTTCATCGGCACCTTCGACCTGCTCGCCGATGCGCGCCGCCAGGTGCAGGCGGTGGATGGCTATTTGCAGGCGCAGCGTGACTACTGGCTGGCCCGCGCCGACCTCGACATGGCCCTGCTGGGCGCCCCCAATCCCTCGCTCGGCGCGGCGCCTGCCGCTGCTGCCGAGCCGGCCGCCGCCGGCCACTGAACAAGGAAATTCCCTGATGGTTTCACGACGCGATTTCTTTCTCGGGGCCGGCGCCATCGGCGCTGCGGTGGCCACTTCGGCGGTCAGCCGGGTGGCCATGGCGGCCCTGCCGGAGCCGGTGCTGCAGGCCAGCGCCGACACTCAGCCGCCGCTGCAGCCAGGCAGCGGGCGGCCCTACAATCCGGTGGTGACGCTCAACGGTTGGACCCTGCCATGGCGCATGAACAACGGCGTCAAGGAGTTCCACCTGGTCGCCGAGCCGGTGGTGCGCGAGCTGGCGCCCGGCTACAAGGCTCATCTGTGGGGCTACAACGGCCAGTCGCCGGGGCCGACCATCGAGGTGGTGGAGGGCGACCGGGTGCGCATCTTCGTCACCAACAAGCTGCCCGAGCACACCAGCATCCACTGGCACGGCCAGCGTCTGCCCAACGGCATGGACGGTGTGGCGGGCCTGACCCAGCCGGCGATCCCGGTGGGCAAGACCTTCGTCTACGAGTTCGTCGCCCGTCGCCCCGGCACCTTCATGTACCACCCGCACGCCGACGAGATGGTGCAGATGGCCATGGGCATGATGGGTTTCTGGGTCACCCATCCCAAGGAGCACCACCCGCTGATCAGCGAGGTGGACCGCGACTACTGCTTCCTGCTCAGTGCCTACGACATCGAGCCCGGCGCCTACACGCCGAAAATCATGCAGATGCTCGATTTCAACCTGTGGACCTTCAACAGCCGGGTGTTCCCCGGCATCGACCCGCTGGTGGCGCGCCAGGGCGAGCGGGTGCGCCTGCGCGTCGGCAATCTGACCATGACCAACCACCCGATCCACCTGCACGGCCACGAATTCGAGGTCACCGGCACCGATGGCGGGCCGACCCCGGTCGGCTCGCGCTGGCCGGAGGTGACCACCGATGTGGCGGTGGGGCAGATGCGCCAGGTCGAGTTCATCGCCGACGAGGAGGGCGATTGGGCGCTGCACTGCCACAAGAGTCACCACACCATGAACGCCATGGGCCACGACGTGCCGACCCTGGTCGGCGTCGATCACCGCGACATGACGCGCAAGATCGCCAAGCTGGTGCCGGACTACATGGTGATGGGCGAGCGCGGCATGGCCGACATGGCGGAGATGCAGATGCCGTTGCCGGACAACACCGTGCCGATGATGACCGGCGACGGCCCGTTCGGCTCGGTGGAGATGGGCGGCATGTTCACCATGCTCAAGGTGCGCAAGGACCTGGCGCCGGGGGATTACCGCGACCCCGGCTGGTTCAAGCATCCGGCCGGCACGGTCGCCTATGAATGGAAAGGCGCGCTGGCCAGCCCCAGCCGTTCACACCACGGTGGTGGCCAGTCGATGCCGCTGAAACGGCCACCCGAGGCGCCGGTCGAGATGCAAGTACGCAAACCGGGCGGGCACGCCGGGCATTGATCCCAGCCGGGCTGCGCCCAAGTGGCCCGGCCATCACGCTAATCGAGGAAACAGACCGATGAAATCACTACGACTACTGGCCCTGCCCCTGGCTCTCGGCGGCCTGCTGAGCAGCACCGCGGCGCTGGCCCATAGCGAGGCGCATCAGAGCGAGCACGCCGCCGCGACGGTGGTCAAGGAACAGCAACCCTGGGGCATCGCCGGCGACGCCGCAGAGGTCGATCGCACCATCGAGATCCGCATGACCGACCATATGCGCTTCACCCCGGATCGGCTGCAGGTCAAGCAGGGCGAGACCATCCGCTTCGTCCACCGCAACGACGGCAAGATGCTCCACGAGTTCGTCATCGGCACCCGCGCCGAACTGGACGAGCACGCCGCGCTGATGGCCAAGTTCCCGGGCATGCAGCACGACGAGCCCTATATGGCGCACATCGCGCCCGGACAGCGCGAAGAGATGATCTGGACCTTCAACCGCGCAGGCGAATTCGATTTCGCCTGCCTGATCGCCGGCCACTACCAGGCCGGCATGGTCGGCACCATCCAGGTGCTGGCCGACTGACCCCATGGGAGAAACGAGATGAAAAATACCTTTGTCGTCGCGGCGCTGGCCGCCCTGTTCAGCCTGCCGCTGCAGGCCGCCGACCCCGCTCCGCTGAGCCAGGGCGAGGTGCGCAAGGTCGATGCAGGCGCGCAGAAGATCACCCTGCGCCACGGTCCGATCGCCAGCATCGGCATGCCGCCGATGACCATGGTCTTCGAAGTGCAGCCGGCCAGTCTGCTGGAGGGCGTCGAGGCCGGCGACAAGGTGCGCTTCCAGGCACGCCAGGAAGGCACCCGCTATATCGTCACCGAGCTGCAGGTGGTCGAGTAGCACCGCCGCTCAGCGCTGCGGCTGGGCTGCCGGCAGCTCGCTCGGCACGCCCAGCGGCTGCGCCTGCGGCATGCCGATATGCTGGCCCTGGGAGTAATCGATGCCCAGGGCCAGTACCTTTTCCTGCACCGCCGCCGAATGAACGAACTCGGCCACCGTCTGCATTTTCAGGCTATGGGCGAACTGCACGATGCCCTGGGTCACCGAATAGGCGCTGGGGTCGCTGTCGAGCTGGCGGATCAGGCTGCCGTCGATCTTGATCAGGTCGACATTCAGGCGCAGCAGGTGTTCGAAGTTGCAGTAGCCGGTGCCGAAGTCGTCGATGGCGATGCGGCAGCCCAGGGCCTTGACCTCCTCGATGAAGGCGTGCACCTGGTCGTAGTTGTCGATGCCCTCCGATTCGAGGATCTCGAAGATCAGCCGCGGGCCGAGACCGCTCTGCTGCACCCTGCGCTTGATGGTCTGGCTCAGCTCCGCATCGGTCAGGTCTTCGTAGGACAGGTTGATGGAGAACTCGTAGGGCAGCTCGCGGAAGCGTTCCAGGCATTTGTCCAGCATCACCCGGGTGATCTGCCGGTGCAGGCGGATCTTCTTCGCCACGCCGAGAAAACGTCCCGGGTTGATTACCTGGCCGTCTTCCTCGCGCATGCGCACCAGGCATTCGAACTTGCTGACGCTGCCGTCGTGATTGTCCTGGATGGGCTGGAAATAGGGCATTAGCCGGTCGTCCTGCAGCGCAGCCTTGACCTTGTTGGCCCACAGCAGGTTCTGCTCGTATTCCTCGCGCACCTTCAGCGTCGGGTCGTAGAACAGGTGGTTCTTCTGTTGCAGGCGCGCCAGCTTGAGGGCGATGCCGGCCGAGGCCAGCAGGCTGTCGCGACCCTGGCGCGCCTCGCTGGGGTTCAGGCTGGCGGCGCCGAGGGTGGCGTTGAGGCCGATCTCCTGGCCCTGCCATTCCAGGCGCTGCTGCTGGATGAAACTGCCCAGTTCGCCCATGCGCACCTCAAGTTGCTCGCCGCTGTGGCGCGGCAGCAGCACGGCGAACTCGTCGGCGCTCAGACGGTACAGGCGTGTCTCGCCCGCCGATGCCTGCAGGTGCTGGCTGAGCCGCTCGCCGATATAGCGCAGGATCTGATCGCCGCAGGCGTGGCCATAGAAGCCGTTGATCTCCTTGAAAGCGTCGAGATTGAGCAGGATCAGGCTCGGTCTCGGCGTGCGTTCCAGGTCGAGCAGCAGGCGGGCGCGATTGGGCAGCTGGGTCAGCGGATCGGTGTAGGACGCCTCCAGCTGGCGCATGGTGTTGGTGATCAGGCGCAGCAGCAGGGCGCCGAGTATCAGCACCACCAGGGCGGTGAGAGCGAGGATGCGCTGGTTGCTCTGGCGCATCGGCGCCAGCACGGCGTCGATCTCGTTCTGCGGCACGCCGATGCCGAACAGCATGTCGGCGCGGGTCATGGCGAACAGGAGGGCGTAGCGTTGTGCGCCGACTCGCAGTTCGCGGCTGTACAGCGGCGCGCGTTCGCCGCCGGGAGCGGCAGGTGCGGTGGCGTCGCGGACCAGCTGCTCGGCGAGTATGGCGTCCATGATGCGCTGTCCGGCCGCGGCGTCGTCCTGCTCGCCGAGGCTGGTCAGCTTGCGGTTGTCGCGGTCGAGCAGGAAGGAAAAGGTATTGGGCGTGAGCTTGATGTCGCTGATCAGGCGCACCACCTGGTCGCTGCGCCAGTCGCTGGTGGCCAGGCCGATCGGGCGCCCGCGGGCGTCGCGCAGCGGCGTGGCCAGGGTGATCACCGCGGCATCGGACAGCGGGTTGTAGTAGGCGGCGCTCCACAGCAGCGGCTCGGCCAGCGCCTGGCTGCGCTCGCGCTGCTCGGTGCGCAGGCTGCGGTACCAGTCCCGCCGGCGCGGATCGTCGGCTTGGCGCAGCACCTCGATGCGCTGGTCCGGGCCCCAGTGGGCGTAGATGGCCGGTGCCTGGCCGAGCGCGGGGAAGCGTCCCGGCTCGAACCACAGACCGATGCCGAAGGCTTCGGGAAAGTCGCGCAGCTTCTGCTCCAGTTGCGGCGCCAGCTCGTCGGCCAGGCCGCTGTTCTGCAGCCGCTCGCCGAGGCGCGCGAGAGACTCGGTGTGCTGCTCCATGCGCCGGTGATGGCCGTTGATGCGCCCGAGATTGGCGTAGAAGCTGTCCTCGATCTGGCTGCGGCGCAGTTCGGCCATGGCGCGTTGCGAGAAGTCCAGGTTGAGCGTCGACATCACCCACATGGCGGCGATGAACAGTGCCACCAGCAGCATGACCAGCAGCATCAACCACTGCTTCGACGAACGCAGCGGTACGTTCGGCAGGCGCGCTCGGGCGGCCATCAGCGCTGCTGCTCCAGGCTTCGCCGCACCTGCGCTTGTGCCTGGGCTATCTGCCCGTCGTCGACCTGCAGGCGTAGCTGCTGGAGCCGGGCGCCGGCGCGTGACTCGCCGTTCTCCTGCGCCAGACTCAGCCAGACATAGGCTGCGGCGGCGTCGACCGGCACGCCGTGGCCTTGCGCGTACAGCTCGCCGAGCTGGTACTGGGCACCGGCGCTGCCCTGGCGGGCGGCACGCAGCAGCCAGTCGCGCGCCTTGCCGGCGTCGGCGGCGACACCTTCGCCGTTCAGGTAGAGCAGGCCGAGGGCCAGCTGCGCCTCGCGGTGCCCCTGCCTGGCGGCCTGCTCGAAGCGCTGACGGGCCTTGCCAGGGTTGGCCTTCGTGCCCTGGCCACGCTGATGCATGCGTGCACTCTGGTACTGGGCGCGCGCCAGGCCCTGAGCCGCGGCCTGCTCGAACCAGCCCAGGGCGGTAGCCGGGTCCTGCTCCACACCCTGGCCGCGCAGGTAGAGCAGGCCCAACTGGTAGCTTCCGTCGGGCGAGTGTTCGGCGGCGCGGCGCGCCCAGCTCAGCGCCTCGGGGTATTGCTCGAGGCTGCTGGCAATCACCGACAGGTTGTACTGTGCCTTGCCGTCGCCCGCTTCGGCCGGTCCCCGGCAGGCGTCACGGGCCTGGCTGTAGTTGTTGATGGTGAACAGCAGGTAGCAATTGTCGGCCTGCTGGCGATCGACGGCAGGCGGGGCGGGCGCGGCCTTGGCGTCGGGTTTGCTGGGCGCACCCACGGTCGTGGCGCCGCCGGTCGGCGGTGCCGGCGCGACGAGGGCGGCGAAATCGGCGACCTGCGCCGGACAGGCGTCGCCATAGCTGGCACGTAGCTGCTGCAGGTTGCCCCGGGTCTTGTCGCGCTCGGCATAGCGGGCGGCGATCTTCTGGCAGCGGCGCTGGCGTTCTTCTTCGACCTGGCGCAGATGGGCGGCGCGGCTGGCATCGCTGCCGTGCTGCTGCAGATACTGGCTCAGCGGGGTGATATAGGGCTGATCGAACAGCTCGGCGAGCTCCTGATCGTACTGCGCGTTGCTCTGCGATGCGCTCCAATTGCCCAGGCTCTGCGCCTTCTGACTGATCAGTTCGCCGGTCTTGCTCAGCAGATCGGCCGATCTGGCGATGAAGCCGTCCTGCGGCGGCACGCTAGAGCAGCCGCTCAACCAGGCGAGACAAATGAGGCAGGCGATCAGGGTGCGCACGGTTTTCCCCAGCTTCGCAGCTGCCGAGGCGACGGGCCGCTTCGGCGTGTCGGCCTGATTACTCTAGTCGAAAACGGCGTGGGGCGATGGTCCGTCAGGCGGGCTGCGGGCTGCCAGGGAGCCGGCCGCGGCTGGAACCAGCCGCGGCCGGCTGGCGCTTAGTTGAGCGCGTCGGTCAGTGCCTTGGCGGGAACCAGCTTGATCACCTTCTTCGCGGCGATCTCGATGCTCTTGCCGGTCTGCGGGTTACGGCCGGTGCGCGCCGGACGCTCGCTGACCTTGAGCTTGCCGACGCCGGGCAGGGTGATCTCGCCGTCGTTTTCCAGGGCGTCGCTGACAATTTCGCCCAGCTGATCGAGCAGGGTGCGTACCGTGGTCTTCGGCAGGTCTACGGCCTCGGCCAGGTCGCCGATCAGTTGGTCTTTGGTGATTGCCATGATGTAACTCCGTTCTCAGATAGGTTTTTCGGCCGCGGCCCAGACTTGGGTGGCGCGGCCGAACGCGGGGACGCTAGCATAAAAGCCCGCCGTGGGTGGTCGCCGAGACGCCGCGGTGAGCTTGTTTGGCTGCCATCCCGGCCCAGAGGTTCCTGCGTTCCGCTGAACGGCCTCGCCGTTCGACCAAGCTACGGCTACCGGGTCTGCACGGCAGAGCCCTCATGTTGTCTTCGCCGACCTTGGCTTTCGCTGGAAGATCGCGCTGCCGATCCTGCTGCTCAACGCCGAGCGCGATCTCTCGCGGGTGTTCGTCGCCGGCGCAGCCTGCTCGGCGAGGATGGCGACGGGCGGGCCGCAGCATTGCGCGCCTCGCACGGCGAAAACCTGCAGCAGGCCCAAGGCCGCGTGCACAGGTTCGCCGCATGCAGCCGGGTGGCGGGGCGCTGAGCGTCACCGGCGATTCGATGCAACGCAGCAACGACATGGCGGCGCAGATCGCCGGCGCCTGCGAGCAGCAGAGCCGTGTCACCGAGGAGATCGCGCGCAATACCAGCGATATCCGCGATCTGTCCAAGAAGGCGCTGCAAGCCTCGCAGCACCCGGCAGCTGTCCGAGCTGTCGCACGGGCTGGCCCAGCTGGTGGGTCGTTTCCGCGTCTAAGTGATTGAAGTGGTTGTAACTTTGCGTTTAGTCGTTACAATGGCGCGGCTCGTCGCCAGGCGAGCAGCGTTATGGTGGCCCCGCCGGTCCCCTCGCAACGATCAGCCGTGAACCCGGTCAGGCCCGGAAGGGAGCAGCCGTAGCGGTGACATCGTGTGCCGGGGTGTGGCTGGTGGGGTCCACCTCCAGTCTCCCTCCTATATTTCCCTCGCGTTACCTTCAAGTCTGCCGCCGCCCGGCCTGCTTCCGCTCTGCCCCTTGCCCGACACATGGCGAATCCACGACTCGGCAGACTCGCCGCTTCGCGCGACGCACCTCGTCGCCAAATGCTGGCAAACTTGGCCATCGTTTTTCGACAGGAGGCAGTCGATGCCCGCCAGCCAGGAGCTATCCCCCGGCCTTATCGTGATCCACGGCAACCATCTGGAGGAGCTGCGCGCCCTGGCGGTGCAATGGATGCGGCGCTACCCGCTGCGGCCGCTGGAGAACGAGGTGCTGCTGGTGCAGAGCAACGGCATCGCCCAGTGGCTCAAGCTGGCACTGGCCGAACGGGACGGCTGCGGCATCGCCGCGGCGCTGGACGTGGATCTGCCGGCGCGCTTTCTCTGGCAGGCCTATCGCAGCGTGCTCGGGCGCGACGCCATTCCGCCGCAGTCGCCGCTGGACAAGGCGCCGTTGACCTGGCGCCTGATGCGCCTGCTGCCCGGCCTGCTGAGCCACGATGCCTTCGCGCCGCTGCGCCGCTTTCTCGCCGACGACCGCGACCTGCGCAAGCGCCACCAGCTGGCCGAGCGCCTGGCCGATCTGTTCGACCAGTACCAGGTCTACCGCACCGACTGGCTGGCGGACTGGGCGGCGGGGCAGGATCGCCTGCGCACCTCGCGCGGCGGCGAGCGCGAGCTGGACGAGGCCTCGCGCTGGCAGCCGGCGCTGTGGCGTGCGCTGCTGGCCAATGTGGGCGAGCAGCACCTGGCGGAAAGCCGCGCCGGCGTGCATCCGCGTTTCGTCGCCCGCCTGCGCGAGCTGGACGCCGCACCGCCCGGCCTGCCGCGGCGGATCACGGTGTTCGGCATCTCCTCGCTGCCGGCCCAGGTGCTGGAGGCGCTGGCCGCCATGGCCCGCTTCAGCCAGGTGATGCTCTACGTGCACAACCCCTGCCAGCATCACTGGGGCGACATAGTCGAGGACAAGGACCTGTTACGTCACCAGTACCGCCGCCAGCAGCGCAAGGGCGAGCCGGCCGGGCAGATCGGCCTGTTCGACGAGGCCGAGGTGCACCAGCACGCCCAGCCGCTGCTGGCCGCCTGGGGCAAGCAGGGTCGCGACTACATCAATCTGCTCGATCAGTACGACGAGCCGCAGCGCTACCGCGAGGCGTTCGAGCGCATCGACCTGTTCAGTCCGGCGCGCGAGGACAGCCTGCTCGGCCAGCTGCAGAACGACATCCTCGACCTGCGCCCGCTGCAGGAAAGCCGCAGCCTCTGGCCGCCAGTGAATCCGGCGGTCGATCGCTCGCTGCGCTTTCACATCGCCCACAGTGCCCAGCGCGAGGTGGAGGTGCTGCACGACCAACTGCTGGCCTGTTTCAGCGAGGATGCCACGCTGCGCCCGCGCGACGTGATCGTCATGGTGCCGGACGTCAACGCCTACGCGCCGCACATCCAGGCGGTGTTCGGCCAGTTCGCCGGCGACGATCCGCGCTACATCCCCTTCACCCTGGCCGACCAGGGGCTGCGCGGCAAGGAGCCTTGGCTGATCGCTCTGGAACATCTGCTGCAACTGCCGGATAGCCGCTTCAGCGTCAGCGAGGTGCTCGACCTGCTGGACGTGGCCGCGCTTCGCGCGCGTTTCGCCATCGGCGAGGACGAGCTGCCGACGCTGCGCCGCTGGCTGGAGGGCGCCGGCATTCGCTGGGGGCTGGACGCGCGCCAGCGCGAGGCGCTCGGCCTGGGCCAGGGGCTGGAACAGAACACCTGGCGTTTCGGCCTGCGTCGCATGCTGCTGGGCTACGCGGTGGGCGACGCCGGCGCCTACGGCGATATCGAACCGTATGATGAGATCGGTGGCCTCGACGCGGCATTGATCGGCCCGCTGACGCGCCTGCTCGAGGCGCTCGATCGGCTGTTACAGCAGTTGTGCGAGCCGGCCACGCCTGGGGGCTGGGGCGAGCGTCTGCGCGAGCTGCTGGCGGACTTCTTCCTGCCGCAGGACGAGCGCGACGAGGTGCTGCGCAATCAGTTGCTGGAGGCGCTCGATGGCTGGCTGGAGCTGTGCGACAACGCCACCCTGCAGGAGGCGTTGCCGCTGCCGGTGGTGCGCGAGGCCTGGCTCGGCGATCTGGATCAGGGCCGGCTCAGCCAGCGTTTTCTCGCCGGCGCGGTGAATTTCTGCACCCTGATGCCGATGCGGGCGATTCCCTTCCGCCAGGTCTGCCTGCTCGGCATGAACGACGGCGACTACCCGCGCAGCCAGGCGCCGCTGGATTTCGACCTGATGGCCGGCGACTACCGCCCCGGCGATCGCTCGCGCCGCGAGGACGACCGCTACCTGCTGCTGGAGGCGTTGCTGGCGGCGCGCGATCGCCTCTACATCAGCTGGGTCGGCCGCAGCATCCGCGACAACAGCGAGCGGCCGCCCTCGGTGCTGGTGGGCCAGTTGCGTGATCACCTGGCCAGCGCCTGGCGCCTGGCCGGCGAGGGTGAGCTGTTGGCTGCCCTGACCACCGAGCATCCGCTGCAGCCGTTCAGCCGCCGTTACTTCACCGATCAGCCGGCGCTGTTCAGCTATGCCCACGAATGGGCCGCGCTGCATGGCCAGGCGGTGTCTCCGCCGGCGTCCGGGCAAGCCTTGCCAATCTGGGAGGAGGGGCGGCTTATCGGTCCGGAATTGCTGCAGAGCTTCTTGCGCGATCCGGTCAAGTGTTTCTTCACCCGCCGCCTCAAGGTCCATCTGGACGAGCAGCAGCAGCCGCAGCTCGATAGCGAACCCTTCGCCCTGGACGGCCTGGCGCGTCATCAGCTGCAGGAACGCTTGCTGAAATCCGCCGCTCCGGGGCGGGAACCGCCACCGCAACGGGCGCTGCTGGATGCCGCCGCGCGGATACGGCGCAGCGGCGTGCTGCCGCTGGCCGGCTTCGGCGAGCAGTGCGCGGCGGCGCTGCTCGAACCGTTGCCGGCGCAGCTGCAACGCTACCAGGCGCTTTGCCTGCTGTGGCCGCAGGTGGTGGAGTCGCCGCTGGCCCTGAGTTTCCTCGCCGAAAGCGTGCGCCTGGAGGGCTGGCTCTCCGGCTTGCGCCAGCGGGCCGATGGCAGCCTGGCGCGCCTGGAGTTGCTGCCCGGTGCGCTGGCCAAGGACAGCGGCTGGAAATGGCACCGCCTGTTGCGCGCCCACGTGCTGCATGTGCTGGCGGCGGCCTGCGGCACGCCGATCAGCACCCTGCTGGTGGGCGAGGACCGCAGCCTGGCGTTCGATCCGCCATCGTCCGAAGCGGCGGGCGCGCAGCTCGCTGCCTGGTTGGCGGCCTGGACGGTCGGCATGCAGATGCCGCTGCCGGTGGCTCTGAAGACCTCGCTGGCCTGGCTGCAGGAGGAGAACGACGACAAGGCGCGTGCGGTCTACGAAGGCGGCTACAACCAGGCGGGCGAGGTGGCGAGCAGCGCCAGCCTGGCCCGGCAATTTCCCGATTACGCGGCGCTGAGCGCCGATGGCGGCTTCGCTCGCTGGAGCGAAAGCCTGTACCGACCGTTGTTGAACAGCGCGCCGCGGGCGCTCGAGGAGGGCCAGGCATGAGCGTGCTCGAACGACCCCTGGCGCTGCGCTTTCCCCTGCATGGCAGCCGCCTGATCGAAGCCAGCGCCGGCACCGGCAAGACCTACACCATCTCCGCGCTCTACCTGCGCCTGATCCTGCGTCACGGCGGCGAGGCGGCCTTCCGCGAGCCGCTGCTGCCGCCGCAGATTCTGGTGGTGACCTTCACCGATGCGGCCACCCGCGAGCTGCGCGACCGCATCCGGGCGCGGCTGGTGGAGGCGGCGGCGGTGTTCCGCGACGATCGCCAGGGCGATGCCCTGCTCGCCGCCTTGCGCGCGGATTTCCCGGCGGCACAGTGGGCCGACTGCGCCCACCGTCTGGAACTGGCCGCGCAATGGATGGACGAGGCGGCGGTCTCCACCATCCACGGCTGGTGTCAGCGCATGCTGCGCGAGCACGCCTTCGACAGCGGCAGCCTGTTCAGCCAGACCCTGGAAACCGACCACAGCGAACTGCTGGCCGAGGTGGTGCGCGACTACTGGCGCCAGCATTGCTACCCGCTGCAGGGCGCCGCGCTGCAGTGGGTGGCGCAGAGCTGGGGCACGCCGAGTGGCCTCGGGGTGCGCCTGCGGCCGTTGCTCGGCGAAGCGCTCGAGCCCGACGAGCGGCGGCTCGACGAACTGCTGCAGACCGCGCTGACGGCTCGGCAGGCGGATCTGGCCGAGCTCAAGGCGCCCTGGAGCGCCTGGGCGGACGAGCTGCAGGGGCTGCTGGAGGCCGGCGCCGTCGCCAAGCAGGTGGACGGTCGCAAGCTCCAGTCGCGTTATTTCCTGCCCTGGTTCGACAAGCTGCGCAGCTGGGCGTGCGGCGAGGATGACCAGCTCGAACTCGGCGGCGGCTTCACCCGCCTGACGCCCGCCGGGCTGGCCGAGGCCTGGAAGGGCGAGGCACCGACGCATCCGGCGCTGGACGCCATGCTCCTGCTTCCCGGCCGGCTCGCGGCATTGGCCGATCCGGCCGAGGCGGCGCTGCGCCACGCGGCGGCCTGGGTACGCCATCGCTTCGACCGGGAGAAGCGCCAGCGTGCGGAAATGGGCTTCGACGACATGCTCACCCGCCTCGATGCCGCCCTGCAGGGCGACAACGGGCCGCGCCTGGCCGAGGTGATCCGGCGCCAGTTCCCGGTGGCGCTGATCGACGAGTTCCAGGACACCGATCCGCTGCAGTACCGCATCTTCGACAGCCTCTATCAGGTGGAGGCGAACCGCGACGACAGCGGCCTGTTCATGATCGGCGACCCGAAGCAGGCGATCTATTCCTTCCGCGGCGCGGACATTCACACCTATCTGCGTGCGCGTCGCGCCACCGCCGGTCGCCACTACAACCTGGAGACCAATTTCCGCTCCAGCACGCAGATGGTGGACGCCGTCAATACCATCTTCCAGTGCGCCGAGCAGCGCGAGGGTGGGGCGGGTGCCTTCCTGTTCCGCGACGACCTGCCGTTCATCCCGGTGTCGGCGCAGGGACGGCAGGAGGTCTGGACGGTGGACGCCCAGGCGCAGCCGGCGCTGACGCTCTGGCAACTGGCGAGCGACGAGCCGCTGGCCAAGGGCCGCTACCTCGATGCGCTGGCCGGCGGCACTGCCAGCGAGATCGTCCGCTTGCTCGATCTCGGCCAGCGGCAGCGCGCCGGCTTCAGCCGGGACGGCGTGCTGACGCCCCTGCGGCCCAGCGATATCGCCGTGCTGGTGCGCGACTTCAACGAGGCCCAGGCCATTCGTGGCGAGCTCGCCGCGCGCGGGGTGCGCAGCGTCTACCTGTCGGACAAGGACTCGGTGTTCGCCGGCCAGGAGGCCCGCGACCTGCTGCTGTGGTTGCGCGCCTGTGCCGAGCCGGACCAGGATCGTCCACTGCGCGCCGCCCTGGCCAGCGCCACCCTGGGCCTGGCGCTGGACGAACTGGAGCGGCTCAATCTCGACGAACGCAGCTGGGAGCGCCGGGTCCTGCAGTTTCGCGACTACCGTCAGCGCTGGCAGCGGCAGGGCGTATTACCGATGCTGCGTCAGCTGCTCCAGGATTTCGCCTTGCCCCAACGGCTAATGGAGCGGGCTGACGGCGAGCGGGTGTTGACCAACCTGCTGCATCTGGCCGAACTGCTGCAACAGGTGGCCGGCGAGCTGGATGGCGAGCAGGCGCTGATCCGCCACCTGAGCGAGTCGCTGGCCGGCGAAGGCCAGGCCGCCGACGAGCAGGTGCTGCGCCTGGAAAGCGACGAAGCGCTGGTGCGGGTGGTGACCATCCATAAATCCAAGGGCCTGGAATATCCGTTGGTATTCCTGCCCTTTGTTTGCGCCTTCCGCCCGGTGGACGAGAAGAAGCCGCTGCTGGTCCATGACGGTGAGCGTCGTCGTCTGGTGCTCAAGGCCGACGAGGCCACCGTCGCGCAGGCCGAGCGCGAACGCCTCGGCGAGGATCTGCGCCTGCTCTACGTGGCGCTGACCCGCGCCCGCCATGGCTGCTGGCTCGGTATATCCGACCTGAAGATCGGCAATGGCAAGAAATCGCGGTTGCACGAGTCCGCCCTCGGCTACCTGCTGGGCGGCGGCGTGCCGCTGGCCGGTAGTGCGGGTCTTGCCGGCTGGCTGGCGCCATTCGCGGACGCGCCGCGCACCACGCTGGCGCCGGTGCCGGAAGCCGGCGAGCAGCGCTATCGGGTGCAGGACGACGAACAGTTCGTCCCCCGTTGGCGCATCCCGACGCGCCGCGCCGCCGAGCACTGGTGGATCGCCTCCTACAGCGCCCTGCGCCTCGACGAGGACGCACCGGCCACGGTCAGCCGCCATGTGGACGCTGCGCCGGACAATCCGGCCATGCAGAACGCCAGCGACGACGAGAGCTCGGAACTGGCCCTGCCACCGCTGCCGGCCTCGGCCCAGGGCCTGCATCGCTTTCCCCGTGGCCCCAACCCCGGCACCTTCCTCCACGGCCTGCTGGAAATGGCGGCGCAGGAGGGCTTCGCCCAGCTCGCCGCCGATCCCCTCGCGCTGCGCGAGGCCCTGGCGCGGCGTTGCCAGCGGCGCGGCCTGGAAAGCTGGATCGATCCGCTGCAGCAATGGCTGCAAGGGTTGCTGGTGCAGCCGCTGCCGCTTGGCGACGGCGAGGCGGTCTGCCTGGCCGAGCTGTCGCAGTACCAGGCGGAGCTGGAGTTCTGGTTCGAGGCGCGGGCTGTCGACGTGCGCCGCCTGGACCAGCTGGTGCAGCGCTGCGAACTGCCCGGCATCGCCCGGCAACCACTGCGGGCGGACATCCTGAACGGCATGTTCAAGGGCTTTATCGACCTGGTGTTCGAGCATCAGGGGCGCTACTACGTGGCCGACTACAAGTCCAACTGGCTGGGCGCCGACGACGGCGCCTACACCCGCGACGCCATGGCGGCGGCCATGGCCAGCCACCGCTATGACCTGCAGTACGTGCTGTACGTGCTGGCCCTGCACCGACAGCTACGCCTGCGCCTGGCCGATTACGACTACGATCGCCACCTGGGCGGCGCGCTCTATCTGTTCCTCCGCGCACCGGCACACGGCGTCTACCTGGCGCGGCCGCCGTGTGAGCTGATCGAGCAGCTTGATGCACTGTTTATGGGTGAAGCAGAGGAGGCCGTGGCATGAATCCGACCCTGTCGCCGGCGCTGCGCGAGCGCACCGAACTCTTCGCCCAGCTGGCCGCCTGGAGCGAGCGCGGCTGGCTGCGGGAACTGGACCGTGCCCTAGCGCAGTTCCTCGCCGAACTGGACCCGGATGCCTCGCCGCTGCTGATCCTCGGCGCCGCCCTGGCCAGCCATCAACTCGGCCAGGGGCATGTCTGCCTGGACCTGGCGGCGACCCTGGCCAACCCGGACTTCACCCTGTCCCTGCCGCCGGAAGGGGAGAATACCGAGACGGCGACGCTGCTGCCGTCCCAGGTATTGGCGGGGCTCGAGTTGGAACAGTGGTTGGCGGCCTGCGTCGGCAGTTCGCTGCTGGAAGGCCAGGGCGCGCCGCTGGTGCTGGCCGGCTCCCGCCTTTATATGCGGCGCTACTGGGATTACGAGCGCCGCGTGGCGAGCCATATCGCCCAGCGCCTGCGGTCGGATTCCGCGGCACCGGCCGATCTCCCGGTGCGTCTGGCCACGCTGTTCCCCGAACCCCTGATCCTGGATGGCGAGCGCCTGACCGACTGGCAGAAGCTGGCCTGTGCCCTGGCGGCCCAGGGGCGCTTCACCCTGATCACCGGCGGGCCCGGTACCGGCAAGACCACCACCGTGGTGCGCCTGTTGGCGTTGCTGCAGGAGGCGGCGATGGCCGCCGGGGCGCCGTTGCGTTTGAGTCTGGCGGCGCCCACCGGCAAGGCGGCGGCGCGCCTCACCGAGTCCATCGGCGGGCAGGTGGCCTCGCTGCCGGTGGCGGACGCCGTGCGGCAGCAGATTCCCAGTACGGTGACCACGCTGCATCGTCTGCTGGGCAGTCGCCCGGACAGCCGCCACTTCCGCCACGATGCCGGCAATCCGTTACCGCTGGATGTGCTGGTGGTGGACGAAGCGTCGATGATCGATCTGGAGATGATGGCTAATCTGCTGGACGCTCTGCCGGCTCATGCACGGTTGATCCTGCTGGGCGACAAGGATCAGCTCGCCTCGGTGGAGGCCGGGGCGGTGCTGGGCGATCTGTGCCGGGAAGCGGAGGCCGGTGGCTATAGCGCCGCGACCCGTGCCTGGCTGGAGGCACAGACCGGCGAGCGGATGGTCGATCCTACGCTGGTGCCGGGCGAGCACGCGCTGGCCCAGCATATCGTCATGCTACGCCACTCGCGGCGCTTCGCCGGGGCCTCCGGCATCGGTCGCCTGGCCCGCGTGGTGAACCAGGCCGATGCCCAGGCCGCTCGCGGTGTCCTGGCGGCCGGCAGCGACGATTTGCATGTACTGCGTCTTTCCGGCGAGCAGGACCGCGCCTTGGAGCATTTGCTGCTGGAGGGACTGGTGGGCGGCGCACGCCGAGCCCTGGGCTATGCCCATTACCTGCAGGTGATGCGAGCGGAGCGTCCGGCGCCGGTCGCTGATATCCAGGCCTGGGATAGCTGGGCGGGCGAGGTGCTGGCGGCCTTCGATCAGTTCCAGTTGCTTTGCGCGGTACGCAAGGGGCCTTGGGGCGTCGAAGCGCTGAACCAGCGCATTGCAGAGGCGCTGCATCGGCGAGGGTTGCTGGAACAGGAGCATGGCTGGTTTGAAGGGCGGCCGGTGCTGGTGACCCGCAACGATTACAGCCTGGGGCTGATGAACGGCGATATCGGTATCGCCCTGCGCCTGCCCGAGCCGCCGGAGTTTTCCGGTGCGCCGCTGCGCCAGGTGCTGCGCGTGGTATTTCCGCGCAACGATGGCAGTGGCGCGTTGCGTCATATCCTGCCGAGTCGGCTGGGCGCGGTGGAGACGGTATTCGCCATGACCGTGCACAAGTCGCAGGGTTCGGAGTTCGCTCACTGTGCGCTGATCCTTCCGGACAACCTCAATCCGGTACTGACAAAGGAATTGGTGTACACCGGAGTCACCCGGGCGCGGCACTGGTTCAGCCTGGTAGAGACCCGCGTCGGCATCTTCGAGCAGGCGGTGTTGCGGCGGGTCGAGCGGCGCAGCGGTCTGCGCGAGGCCCTGGAGAGCTGAGGGCTTAATTCTTTTCAGAAAGGTGTTGACGCGTTTCTATCAGGCGGTAGAATGCGCGCCACTTCAGCGATGAAGCTCTTCGAAAACTTCTTGTTAATCAATAAGTTAAGTTTGAAAGAGGGGTTGCAAAGCTGGGTGTGGCGTGTAAAATGCGCGCCGGTCGACAGGGTGGTGGTTTGATCCTGTCGGCGCTTCGGTCGAGCGGATCGAAGGCGGTTGAAAGAGGTGGTTGACAGTGGTTTTGAACACTGTAGAATGCGCCTCCCGCTGACGAGAAGCTGGTCTGATCGGAGGCGCAAGTGGTTGAGTAGAAAAGAGTTTCTTCGGAAATAAATTCGAAAAACAGCTTGACAGAAAGAGGGGCTGCTGTAGAATGCGTGGCCTCGGTTGAGACGAAAATCTTAACCAACTGTTCTTTAACAACTGAATCAAGCAATTCGTGTGGGTGCTTGTGAGGTAAGACTGGTGGTCGACAGATTATCAGCATCACAAGTAACACTCGTGAATTCGAGAGTTTTTTGCGATTGCTGAGCCAAGTTTAGGGTTTTCTCAAAACCCAAGCAGTATTGAACTGAAGAGTTTGATCATGGCTCAGATTGAACGCTGGCGGCAGGCCTAACACATGCAAGTCGAGCGGATGAGAGGAGCTTGCTCCTTGATTCAGCGGCGGACGGGTGAGTAATGCCTAGGAATCTGCCTGGTAGTGGGGGATAACGTTCCGAAAGGAACGCTAATACCGCATACGTCCTACGGGAGAAAGCGGGGGATCTTCGGACCTCGCGCTATCAGATGAGCCTAGGTCGGATTAGCTAGTTGGTGAGGTAAAGGCTCACCAAGGCGACGATCCGTAACTGGTCTGAGAGGATGATCAGTCACACTGGAACTGAGACACGGTCCAGACTCCTACGGGAGGCAGCAGTGGGGAATATTGGACAATGGGCGAAAGCCTGATCCAGCCATGCCGCGTGTGTGAAGAAGGTCTTCGGATTGTAAAGCACTTTAAGTTGGGAGGAAGGGTATTCACCTAATACGTGAGTATTTTGACGTTACCGACAGAATAAGCACCGGCTAACTTCGTGCCAGCAGCCGCGGTAATACGAAGGGTGCAAGCGTTAATCGGAATTACTGGGCGTAAAGCGCGCGTAGGTGGTTCGTTAAGTTGGATGTGAAAGCCCCGGGCTCAACCTGGGAACTGCATCCAAAACTGGCGAGCTAGAGTACGGTAGAGGGTGGTGGAATTTCCTGTGTAGCGGTGAAATGCGTAGATATAGGAAGGAACACCAGTGGCGAAGGCGACCACCTGGACTGATACTGACACTGAGGTGCGAAAGCGTGGGGAGCAAACAGGATTAGATACCCTGGTAGTCCACGCCGTAAACGATGTCAACTAGCCGTTGGAATCCTTGAGATTTTAGTGGCGCAGCTAACGCATTAAGTTGACCGCCTGGGGAGTACGGCCGCAAGGTTAAAACTCAAATGAATTGACGGGGGCCCGCACAAGCGGTGGAGCATGTGGTTTAATTCGAAGCAACGCGAAGAACCTTACCTGGCCTTGACATGCTGAGAACTTTCCAGAGATGGATTGGTGCCTTCGGGAACTCAGACACAGGTGCTGCATGGCTGTCGTCAGCTCGTGTCGTGAGATGTTGGGTTAAGTCCCGTAACGAGCGCAACCCTTGTCCTTAGTTACCAGCACGTTATGGTGGGCACTCTAAGGAGACTGCCGGTGACAAACCGGAGGAAGGTGGGGATGACGTCAAGTCATCATGGCCCTTACGGCCAGGGCTACACACGTGCTACAATGGTCGGTACAAAGGGTTGCCAAGCCGCGAGGTGGAGCTAATCCCATAAAACCGATCGTAGTCCGGATCGCAGTCTGCAACTCGACTGCGTGAAGTCGGAATCGCTAGTAATCGTGAATCAGAATGTCACGGTGAATACGTTCCCGGGCCTTGTACACACCGCCCGTCACACCATGGGAGTGGGTTGCTCCAGAAGTAGCTAGTCTAACCGCAAGGGGGACGGTTACCACGGAGTGATTCATGACTGGGGTGAAGTCGTAACAAGGTAGCCGTAGGGGAACCTGCGGCTGGATCACCTCCTTAATCGAAGACACCGGCTTTCTCATAAGTTCCCACACGAATTGCTTGATTCACTGTAGAAGACGATGCTGTAACGCGACCCTGTTATAGGTCTGTAGCTCAGTTGGTTAGAGCGCACCCCTGATAAGGGTGAGGTCGGCAGTTCAAATCTGCCCAGACCTACCAATTGCTTGGTGCAGAAGATTACGGGGCCATAGCTCAGCTGGGAGAGCGCCTGCTTTGCACGCAGGAGGTCAGCGGTTCGATCCCGCTTGGCTCCACCACTCTCGCGCGTTGCGGTAGCAGTTAAAGAGTTCAGAAATGAGCGCTTCAGGGGTTCCTGGTGAGTGCTGATTTCTGGTCTTTTGACCGGTACAAATCGTTCTTTAAAAATTTGGGTATGTGATAGAAGTGACTAACAGCGTGTTTCACTGCACGTTGTTAATCAAGGCAAAATTTGTAGTTCTCAAGACGCAAATTTTCGGCGAATGTCGTCTTCACGATTGAGATCGTAACCAGATTGCTTGGGGTTATATGGTCAAGTGAAGAAGCGCATACGGTGGATGCCTTGGCAGTCAGAGGCGATGAAAGACGTGGTAGCCTGCGAAAAGCTTTGGGGAGTCGGCAAACAGACTGTGATCCAGAGATCTCTGAATGGGGGAACCCACCCAGCATAAGCTGGGTATCTTGTACTGAATCCATAGGTGCAAGAGGCGAACCAGGGGAACTGAAACATCTAAGTACCCTGAGGAAAAGAAATCAACCGAGATTCCCTAAGTAGTGGCGAGCGAACGGGGACTAGCCCTTAAGTTGATTTGAGTGTAGTGGAAGGCTCTGGAAAGTGCCGCCGTAGTGGGTGATAGCCCCGTACACGAAACGCTCTTATCAATGAAATCGAGTAGGACGGGGCACGAGAAACCTTGTCTGAACATGGGGGGACCATCCTCCAAGGCTAAATACTACTGACTGACCGATAGTGAACCAGTACCGTGAGGGAAAGGCGAAAAGAACCCCGGAGAGGGGAGTGAAATAGAACCTGAAACCGTATGCGTACAAGCAGTGGGAGCCCACTTTGTTGGGTGACTGCGTACCTTTTGTATAATGGGTCAGCGACTTATATTCAGTGGCGAGCTTAACCGAATAGGGGAGGCGTAGCGAAAGCGAGTCTTAATAGGGCGCTTTAGTCGCTGGGTATAGACCCGAAACCGGGCGATCTATCCATGGGCAGGTTGAAGGTTAGGTAACACTGACTGGAGGACCGAACCGACTACCGTTGAAAAGTTAGCGGATGACCTGTGGATCGGAGTGAAAGGCTAATCAAGCTCGGAGATAGCTGGTTCTCCTCGAAAGCTATTTAGGTAGCGCCTCGTGTATCACTGCTGGGGGTAGAGCACTGTTTCGGCTAGGGGGTCATCCCGACTTACCAAACCGATGCAAACTCCGAATACCAGCAAGTGTCAGCACGGGAGACACACGGCGGGTGCTAACGTCCGTCGTGAAAAGGGAAACAACCCAGACCGTCAGCTAAGGTCCCAAAGTTATGGTTAAGTGGGAAACGATGTGGGAAGGCTTAGACAGCTAGGAGGTTGGCTTAGAAGCAGCCACCCTTTAAAGAAAGCGTAATAGCTCACTAGTCGAGTCGGCCTGCGCGGAAGATGTAACGGGGCTCAAACCATACACCGAAGCTACGGGTTCATCTTAGGATGAGCGGTAGAGGAGCGTTCTGTAAGCCTGTGAAGGTGAGTTGAGAAGCTTGCTGGAGGTATCAGAAGTGCGAATGCTGACATGAGTAACGACAATGCGAGTGAAAAACTCGCACGCCGAAAGACCAAGGTTTCCTGCGCAACGTTAATCGACGCAGGGTTAGTCGGCCCCTAAGGCGAGGCAGAAATGCGTAGTCGATGGGAAACGGGTTAATATTCCCGTACTTCTAGTTACTGCGATGGAGGGACGGAGAAGGCTAGGCCAGCACGGCGTTGGTTGTCCGTGTTTAAGGTGGTAGGCTGATTTCTTAGGTAAATCCGGGAGATCAAGGCCGAGAGCTGATGACGAGCGTTCTTTTAGAATGCGAAGTGGTTGATGCCATGCTTCCAGGAAAAGCTTCTAAGCTTCAGGTAACTAGGAACCGTACCCCAAACCGACACAGGTGGTTAGGTAGAGAATACCAAGGCGCTTGAGAGAACTCGGGTGAAGGAACTAGGCAAAATGGCACCGTAACTTCGGGAGAAGGTGCGCCGGTGAGGGTGAAGTATTTACTACGTAAGCCCATGCCGGTCGAAGATACCAGGCCGCTGCGACTGTTTATTAAAAACACAGCACTCTGCAAACACGAAAGTGGACGTATAGGGTGTGACGCCTGCCCGGTGCCGGAAGGTTAATTGATGGGGTTAGCGCAAGCGAAGCTCTTGATCGAAGCCCCGGTAAACGGCGGCCGTAACTATAACGGTCCTAAGGTAGCGAAATTCCTTGTCGGGTAAGTTCCGACCTGCACGAATGGCGTAACGATGGCGGCGCTGTCTCCACCCGAGACTCAGTGAAATTGAAATCGCTGTGAAGATGCAGTGTATCCGCGGCTAGACGGAAAGACCCCGTGAACCTTTACTATAGCTTTGCACTGGACTTTGAGCTTGCTTGTGTAGGATAGGTGGGAGGCTTTGAAGTGGGGACGCCAGTTCTCATGGAGCCATCCTTGAAATACCACCCTGGCAACCTTGAGGTTCTAACTCTGGTCCGTTATCCGGATCGAGGACAGTGTATGGTGGGTAGTTTGACTGGGGCGGTCTCCTCCCAAAGAGTAACGGAGGAGTACGAAGGTGCGCTCAGACCGGTCGGAAATCGGTCGTAGAGTATAAAGGCAAAAGCGCGCTTGACTGCGAGACAGACACGTCGAGCAGGTACGAAAGTAGGTCTTAGTGATCCGGTGGTTCTGTATGGAAGGGCCATCGCTCAACGGATAAAAGGTACTCCGGGGATAACAGGCTGATACCGCCCAAGAGTTCATATCGACGGCGGTGTTTGGCACCTCGATGTCGGCTCATCACATCCTGGGGCTGAAGCCGGTCCCAAGGGTATGGCTGTTCGCCATTTAAAGTGGTACGCGAGCTGGGTTTAGAACGTCGTGAGACAGTTCGGTCCCTATCTGCCGTGGACGTTTGAGATTTGAGAGGGGCTGACCTTAGTACGAGAGGACCGGGTTGGACGAACCTCTGGTGTTCCGGTTGTCACGCCAGTGGCACTGCCGGGTAGCTATGTTCGGAAAAGATAACCGCTGAAAGCATCTAAGCGGGAAACTTGCCTCAAGATGAGATCTCACTGGAGCCTTGAGCTCCCTGAAGGGCCGTCGAAGACTACGACGTTGATAGGCAGGGTGTGTAAGCGCTGTGAGGCGTTGAGCTAACCTGTACTAATTGCCCGTGAGGCTTGACCATATAACACCCAAACAATCTGCTGCTGACAGCAGAGGGTGTCGATGGTGAAGTCGACAAACCGAAAATTTGCGAGAGCTACAGGCCTGCGGCCTATGCCAAACGACTGTCACATACCCAATTCGCTGTAGCGGTTAACCCCGAGACAGCAACAAATTGCTTGACGACCATAGAGCGTTGGAACCACCTGATCCCATCCCGAACTCAGAAGTGAAACGACGCATCGCCGATGGTAGTGTGGTGCTTCACCATGTGAGAGTAGGTCATCGTCAAGCTCCTATACGAACGCCCTGATCAGGTCTCTGATCAGGGCGTTCTCTTTTGCGCGAAGAAAACCCGCTCGGTGGTGAGTGTCCCGAAGCGCAGGCCACCGGGATGCAAGTCACCGGGGCGCCAGTCTGACCATGCATCAAACTTCAATGCGTAACCCCGGTCGCAGCAAGAGGCCGGGGTTTGTTCTTTGCGCTCGCGAAATATCAGGTGGGCAGGGCAGGCGCAGCCAGCAGTCGGGGCACGCAGCGCACTTTAGGGGCGGGGGAGTTCGATGCGAGTGGTTTCTCCGGCCACCTTGGGCCAGTCGCCCGCTGCCCAGCGTTGGCGCGCCTGATCGATCAGCGCCGGATCGCTGGCAACGAAGTTCCAATTCATCCGTCGCGGTCCGAGAGGTTCGCCGCCCAGCAGGGCCAGGTGGCTTTCGCTGCAGGCACTCAACGTCAGGGTTGCCCCTTCAGGTAGTACAGCCAGGGTGTGGCGGGGAAGGGCCGTGCCGTCCAGATCTGCTTCGCCGTCGATCAGGTACAAGGCTCGTTCGCGGTGTTCGGCTGGGATCGCGAGGCTGGCTCCGGCAGCAAGCTTGAGTTCGGCGTAGATCGTAGGCGAGCGTACCGGAACCGGTGATTGTAGGCAGAAACCGCTGCCGGCGATCAGACATATCCCCACCCCCAGACTGTCGCTACGCGGCAGTGTGGCTGAGGGATGGTGGCTGTACGCCGGCTCGCAGTTCTCCTCGGCCACGGGCAAGGCCAACCATACCTGCAGGCCATGCAGGCGCTTAGCGAGATCGAGTTGAGGCGGTGGGGTGCGTTCGACGTGGGCAACACCGCTGCCGGCAGTCATCCAGCTGACGTCGCCGGGTTCGACCAACTGATCGGAGCCCAGACTGTCCTTGTGCTGCAACTGGCCTTCGAACAGATAGGTGAGGGTCGACAAGCCAATATGCGGATGTTGGGCGATGTCCATTCCGCTTCCGGCGGGGTAGCTCTGCTCCAGCATATGATCGAAGAAGACGAAGGGGCCCACGCTGCGGCATTGCGCCGAGGGCAGTGGACGCAGGATAGGCTGACCGGAAATATCCTCCGCACGCGGTTGAATCAGCAATAGACTGCTCATTTCTCGTCTCCTGTCAGACGGGTCTCGACCAATACTTCTGTGCTGGTCATCAGCTTGTGGATCGGGCACTTGTCGGCGATGCGCAACAGCTGTTGGCGTTGGGCTTGTTCCAGCGCGCCGTGTAGGGTCAGTTCCACCGCCAGGCGATAGCGGCCTTGGCGCTCCTCGCTGTCGTCACGACTGACCTTCACCTCCAGGCCCTCTAGCGGCAGCCCCTTCTGCCTGGCGTAGAGAGCCAGTGTCAGGGCCTTGCAGGCGCCCAGGGCGGCGTCGAACAAATCGTGAGGCTCCGGCCCGGCACCTTCACCGCCGAGTTCCGGCGATACGTCGGCGTTGAGCCTATGTGGCCCGATCTCGATCTGTTGCAACAGGCCCTTGTCGTTATGGATGCGGATCATGGCTGGCTCCTGGCCGGTTTCGATACGCCAGCCTAGCCCAGCTCCAGCCGATCAGACCAGTGGGCTCGACTTCGCGGTCGAACTCTCGGCGCAGGGCTGGTGTCTATCCTGCTCGAAGCCGTCAGGAGGACTTGCCTTGCCCATCTCCCGTTTCCTCGTCTTGGCGCTGGCCGGCCTGCTCGGCTGTGCTGTCCAGGCGCGTGAGTACCACTACAGCGACGCGCATCTGCACTATGTCGATTTCTTCCAGGAAAGCGCCGGCATGGACCAGCTACTGGAGCAGATGGCGGCCAACGGCATCGAGCATGTAATGCTGTCCGGCATTCCGGTGGCGAAGAAGTGGGACGAGGACGAGCCCAAGCGTCCGCGCTATTACGCCGGCGACGACGCCAACGCCTATTGGTACAGCGCCACCGACGTCTTTGTCGCGGCCGCCTACAAAGCTTTGCCGGCCGAGCAGCGCGAGCGTTTCCACCCCTTTCTCTCCGGCTTCAATCCCAACGACAAGAATGCCGATGCCCATATTCGCCGCATGCTCGAGCTCGATCCCGGTCTGTGGCAGGGCATCGGCGAGATATTCACTCGCCACGACGACCTCACCGCGCTTATCCACGGCAAAGCCCCACGGGCTGACAACGAGGCCTTGGCGCGGGTCTTCCACCTGGCAGCCGAGTACGATTTGCCGGTGATGCTGCATTCCAACATCACCTCCAAGCGCGAGCGCAATCCGCTGTATCTGCCGGAAATCGAGACGCCGTTGCGCAATCACCCGCACGTGCGCTTCATCTGGGCCCATGCCGGCACCAGCATGGAAATCCATCGCCATCAGGAGAAACTGGATTTTCTCCTGCCCACGCTGGAGCGCATGCTTGGCGAATATCCCAACCTCTATATCGATCTGTCCTGGACCATGCTGCGTCCCTACCTATTGGACGCCGAAGGCAAAGCCGACTCGGACTGGGTTCATCTGATCAGCAGCTACCCGGCGCGCTTCATGCTGGGCTCCGATGTGGTCGGGCGCTTCGATAGCCTGGGCGAATATATGAAGGGATTCGATGCCTTCCTTGATGCTCTGCCCGAGGAGGTCGCGCGCCAGGTTGCGCGGGACAATTTCCTCGCGGT
This sequence comes from Pseudomonas sp. SP16.1, assembly GCF_052682975.1. Classification (NCBI taxonomy): domain Bacteria; kingdom Pseudomonadati; phylum Pseudomonadota; class Gammaproteobacteria; order Pseudomonadales; family Pseudomonadaceae; genus Pseudomonas; species Pseudomonas sp. SP16.1. Next base: position 2,283,996 of record NZ_JBQYFZ010000001.1, on the reverse strand, counting down.
GCTGCCGCGCAAGGTGCGGAGCGAACTGAGCGAGTAGCGCGCCTGTCATTGGTTTGTCATTCGGGTGTCATAGGCTCGCGCAGATCTCAACAAGGAGCGCGTCATGCAGCATATTCGAATGGCCCTGATGGCCGGTTTTGTCGCTTCCGCCGGCCTGGCCCAGGCAGAGGTCCGAGTGGAGGGGCCGGTGGAGTACGGCGTTTTCACCAGCCAGCACCAGAATTTCGAGGCCGGCGAGCGGGTGCTGACCCGCAGCGATCAGGACATCCTGCGTACCAACGAGATACCCGCCAGGCTCGGCACCAAGTTCGGATTGCGCTACAGCTTGGCCGGCAAGCACGAGGGCGATACTCCGCTGACCCTGCTCTACTTCACCCCGGGTGTGGTCACTCCGGACGGTCGGCGCCACGACAAGTTCGAGGTGCAGCAGAAGCTGGTGGTCGGCGCTGCGCAGGACGTAATGGCCTTCGAGTTCAGCGAGCATCATGAGGTGGTGCCAGGCGAATGGCACTTCATGGTGTTCCAGGGCGACCGCAAGCTGGCCGAACAGCGCTTTCAGGTACGCTAACCCGCCGTCCGGCCTATGCTGTGAAAGGATCGGCATGGGGCAGGGCGATGGCGGACGGGCAGCGGGTACTGGTAGTGGACGACGACGCCGAGGTACGGCAGCTACTGCTGGACTACCTGGGCAACCATGGCTACGCGGTATCCGCTTGCGCCGACAGCACGGCGCTGCGTCAGGCCTTGCAGGACGGTCTTCCGGATCTGATCCTGCTCGATGTCGGCCTGCCCGGCGAGGACGGCCTGAGCCTGGCGCGCTTTCTGCGCGAGCACCACGATCTGCCGGTGATTATGATCTCCGGCGCCGGCAGTCCGGTGGATCGCATCGTCGGCCTGGAAGTGGGCGCAGACGATTACCTGGCCAAGCCCTTCGATCCGCGCGAACTGCTGGCACGGGTCAAGACCGTGCTGCGGCGTTACCGGCGCAGCGGCGGTGAGGGGGTACCAGCGAGCGAGGGCGTGCGTCTTGGCCGTTTCCGCCTCGATCTACAGCGCCGCCTACTGCTAGACGAGCAAGGGGCAGAGATCGAACTGACCGCCATGGAGTTCGACCTGCTGCAGGCCTTTGCGCAGCGCCCCAACCGACCGCTGTCGCGCGACCAGTTGCTCAACCTGACGCAGAACCGTGACTGGAATCCTTTCGATCGTTCCGTCGATATCCGCATCGCCCGCCTGCGCCGCAAGCTCGAGGATGATCCGGAGAAGCCGCAGATCATCCGTACCCTGCGCGGCGTCGGCTATATGCTGGTGACCCGCTGAGCGGTTTCCCGCCGTGCGGAGTGGTTGCCCCAACGTTTCAATTGTTTCACTGCGGTTGTCGGCGGCCAGGGGCGCCGCCTGCCTTTCTATACTGGCGCCATAGTCCCCGCGCGGAGGCCCGCTATGCACGCGCTCCCGACCCTGATCACCGGCGATCTCGACCACCCGCTGCGCCAGATCGTCGATAATAGTAATGCGGTCATCTACATCAAGGACCTCGACGGCCGCTACCGCCTGGTCAATCCGGCCTTCGAGCGGTTCTTTCAGCTCAGCGCCGAGCAGGTGCTGGGGCATAACGATCATGAACTGTTTCCTCAGCAGGTGGCCGACGCCCTGCGCAACAACGATCTCAGCGTAGCCAGCCTCGGCCACTCCATTGAGTTCGAGGAGCAGTTGTTGCTGCAGGGGCGCAGCTGGGTCTACCTGTCGAGCAAGTTTCCGCTGTTCGACGAACGCCACCGAGTCATCGCGGTGTGCGGTATCTCCACCGACATCAGCGAACGCAAGCGGGTCGAGGAAGCCCTGCGGCATGTCGCGCTCGGCGTCTCGGCGGCCACCGGCGAGGAGGTGTTCGAGGCCATCGCCCGCTATCTGGCGCGCTCGCTGCAAGCCGATTTCGCCTTCGTCAGCCGGGTTTGCGATCCGGACGGCCAGCGCCTGAGTACCCTGGCACTGTACTTCGACGGCCGGCTGCTACCCAATCTGACCTACGGCATCGCCGGAACGCCCTGCGCAGAGGTGTTCGGCCAGAGCTTCCACCTGGTCGAGTGCGATTTGGCGCGCTGCTACCCGGGCGACGACAGTCTCAGCCACCTGGGGCTCGACAGCTACGCCGGCTACCCGCTGTTCGCCAGCGACGGTCGGCCGCTGGGGCTGATCGCCGTCGGCCATCGCCATGCATTGCCCGAGCGCAGCCGGGTCGAGTCGGTGCTGCGGATCTTTTCGGTGCGCGCCGCTGCCGAGCTGCAGCGGCTGGATGCCGAAGCCAGCTACCGGGCGATCTTCGAGGCCTCGGAAGACGCCATCTTCGTCCACGAACTGGACAGCGGCACGCTGCTGGACATCAACCCGCGCGCCTGCGCCGTCTATGGCTACAGCCATGAGCAGATGCTCAGGCTGCCGATCGAGGCGTTCAGCGCCGGTTATCCACCCTATACCGGCGCAGACGCCATGCGCTGGCTGGCATTGGCGCGCGATGAGGGACCACAGCGTTTCGAATGGCGCCGGCGCAACCGCGACGGCAGCCTGCACTGGGACGAGGTGTGCTTGAAGCGGGCCAATATCGGCGGGGTCGAGCGCATCCTCGCGTTCACCCGCGAGATCAGCCAGCGCAAGGAGGCCGAGAGCGCCCTGCGCGCCAGCGAACAGCAGTACCGCACCATAGTGGCCAGTGCCCTGGACTGCATCATCGGCATGGATGCCCGGGGGCGGGTCACCACCTTCAATCCGGCCGCTGAGCAGTGCTTCGGCTATTGCCGCGAGCAGGCGCTGGGCCGCGAACTGATCGAGCTGATCGTTCCACCGCGTCATCGGCGCGCCCACCTCGCAGGCTTTCGGCGCTACCTGGCGACTGGCGAGGGCGACTACCTGGGACGCCGCGTCGAGGTCGAGGCGATGCGTGCCAATGGCGAGGAGTTTCCCGCCGAGCTGGCGATTTCCGTGGTGCAGGGCGCGGACGGCCTGCATTTCATCGGCTTTCTGCGTGACATCACCGAACGTCGCCAGGCCGAGCGGCAGCGCGCCGATCTGGAGCAGCAACTGCGCCGGGCCCAGCGCATGGAGGCGATCGGCCATCTGACCGGTGGCATCGCCCATGATTTCAACAACCTGCTGACCAGCATGCTCGGTTATACGGTGATGGCCGAGGAGCTGGCCGAGCGCCAGGGCGACGAGCGCCTCAGTCACTACCTGACGCGGGTCCAGCATTCGGCGGAGAAGGCGCGCGACCTGATCCAGCAAATGCTCACCTTCAGCCGCGGCGGGCGTGGCCAGGCGCAGTCGGTGGCGCTGGACAAGCTGATCGACGAGTTCCGCCAGCTGCTGCAGTCAACCCTGCCGAGTAGCATCGAGATCGACCTGCAACTAGCCCCTGCGTTGCCGCCGGCGCGAGTCGACCCGCTGCAACTGGAGCAGGTGCTGATGAACCTGTGCATCAATGCCCGCGACGCCATGGGCGGCAGCGGCCAGCTGCGCATCGAGCTGCAGGGCGGCCTGCAGCCGCAAGGCGTGTGCGCGTCCTGTCAGCAGGCGTTTGCCGGCGACTACCTAGTGCTGCGGGTCACGGACTCCGGGCCGGGCATCGCCGAAGCGGTGCAGCTGCGCATGTTCGAACCCTTTTTCAGCACCAAGGCACCGGGACAAGGCAGCGGCATGGGCCTGTCCATGGCCCACGGCATCGTTCACGAATATGGCGGGCATATCCGTGTGCACAGCCGTCAGGGCCGCGGCAGCAGCTTCGAGATCTGCCTGCCGCCGCAGGGCGAGGCCGGCGCCGCGGCGGGAGAGGGGGCACCGGCGTCCACCCTGCGCGTCTGGTCGCCGCTGCACGGGCGCGTGGCGGTGGTCGATGACGAGCCGCTGGTCGGTGAGTTCGTCTGCGAACGGCTGGCCGCCTGGGGGCTTTCCACGCGCCTGTGGTGCGATGCCGAACAGGCCAGCGCGGAACTGCTGGCCGACCCCTATGCCTGGGATGTGGTGATCCTCGATCAATGCATGCCGCGTCTGGCCGGCCTGCAACTGGCCCGGCGCCTGCTGGCCGGCCGCGCCGATCTGCCGATCGCGCTCTATACCGGCTTTAGCGATCGGCTGGAGGAAGCCGAGGTGCTCGCCCAGGGCGTGCGCGTGCTGCTGCACAAACCGCTGGATCAGGCTCGCCTGCATGCCTGGCTGAGCGCCCAGCTACACTCGCAGCCGCGCTGATACGCAAGGCATACAAAGTCGCAGCATGGTGCCATCGTGCCGATACACGCGCGCGGCAAGCTGGCCTCGGGGCTCAGGAACGATCCTGCGGCTCAATCACAACGAGGCATGCTTCCGATGAAACGCTATTTAATCGAGCGCCATATTCCCAATGCCGGGCAGATGAACCCGGCCGAGCTGGGACGTGCCGCGCGTCATTCGCATCAGGTGCTCAAGGGCCTGGGCGGTGATATCCAATGGCTGCACTCCTATATCACCGCCGACAAGCTGTTCTGCGTCTATCTGGCACAGGATCCGGAGCTGATCCGTCGTCATGCCCAGATCAGCGGTTTTCCCGCCGACAGCATCAGCGAGGTGAGCTGCGTGCTCGATGCCAGCCACGCCGCCGCCTGAACCAGAGTTGCGCCCCGTGCGCATTGAGGATACGTCATGAAACGCCTTGCAATCTTCCTCTACGGCCTAGCCAGCTACGCCGTGTTCTTCGCCACCTTTCTCTATGCCATGGCCTTCGTCGGCAACCTGCCGCTGGTGCCGCGTACCATCGATGGCGAACCGCTGTTGCCCTTCGCCAACGCTCTGGTGATCGACGTGCTGCTGCTCACGGTGTTCGCGGTCCAGCACAGCGTGATGGCGCGACCGGCCTTCAAGGCGTTATGGACAAGGATCATCCCCGCCGCAGCCGAGCGCAGTACCTACGTGCTGTTCTCCAGCCTGGCGCTGATCGCCCTGTTCCATTTCTGGCAGCCCCTGGGTGGGATGGTCTGGGGGATCGAGAATCGCAGCGGGCGCCTGCTGCTCAACGCCGGCTTCGGCTTCGGCTGGGCGTTGGTACTGTACAGCACCTTCCTGATCAACCACTTCGACCTGTTCGGCCTGCGTCAGGTGTGGCTGCAACTGCTCGGCCGGCCCTACACCGCGCTGCCGTTCAAGACCCCGGGTGCCTACAAGCTGGTGCGCCATCCGCTCTACCTGGGTTGGTTCTTCGCCTTCTGGTGTACGCCTGAGATGAGCGCGACCCACCTGTTGTTCGCCCTGGCCACCAGCGCCTACATCCTGCTGGCCATCGTCTTCGAGGAGCACGACCTGATGCGGGCGCATCCGGAGTACCGCGGTTACCGCCAGCAGGTGCCGATGTTGCTGCCGCGTCTGCGAGGCAAACGCAAGGCGCAGGAGCTGGAAGAGGCGGCCTGAACGAGCCGTCCGTCAGCCGAGGGCGCCCCCGCGGGCGCCTTTGCATGATGCGCGAAAGTTTGGTCGCCGCGCCGAGCGGACAGGGTCAGCGCCCAGGTCAGGGCGATCCTCGACAGCGCGATCAGTTGCGCGGCGCTGCCCATGCCCTTGGCCTGTTGCGACAGTGGATCAAGGCCCAGGGAGAGGCGCTCGATGACTGCTTAGAGCTCCACCACCAGCGCCAGCAGCGCCCGCTCAATCGACGCTCAAGCCCTAGAACTGCAGGTGGTCGAGCGCATTGGCCAGGATGCCGCGGTTGTCTCCGATGGCCAGGCTGTGCACGTCGTCCAGCCAGGATCATTCGCTGACCCGCCTGAGATGCGTGCCACCTGGTCATCTGTCGATCGGGCGAAACCGGAGACGCCAAACGCAAACGCCCCGAACCAGTCGGGGCGTTTGGGGTGAGCCGGATGTGCCCGGAGGGCGCTTCTGCTCAGCGCAGCGCGGCTGTCACTTGCCGGTCCAGCGCTTGAGCACCAGGGTGGCGTTGGTGCCTCCGAAGCCGAAGCTGTTGCTCATCACGGTGTCGAGCTTGGCGTTCTCCACGGTCTTGAGCTGGATCGGCAGGTCGGCCACGTCAGCATCGAGCTCCTCGATGTTGGCCGAGGCGGCGATGAAGTTGCCTTCCATCATCAGCATGCAGTAGATGGCTTCCTGCACGCCGGCGGCGCCCAGGCTGTGGCCGGACAGACTCTTGGTCGAGCTGATGGCCGGCGCCTTGTCGCCGAACACCTCGCGCACCGCACGGCTTTCGGCGACGTCGCCGACCGGAGTGGAGGTGCCATGGGTGTTGAGGTAGTCGATCGGCGTGTCGACGGTGGCCAGCGCCTGCTGCATGCAGCGCACCGCGCCTTCGCCGCTCGGCGCGACCATGTCGTAGCCGTCGCTGGTGGCGCCGTAACCGACGATCTCGGCGTAGATCTTGGCGCCGCGAGCCAGGGCGTGCTCCAGTTCCTCGACCACCACCATGCCGCCGCCGCCGGCGATGACGAAGCCGTCACGCTTGGCGTCGTAGGCGCGCGAGGCCTTGTCCGGGGTCTCGTTGTACTGGGTGGAGAGGGCGCCCATGGCGTCGAACAGGAAGCTCTGGCTCCAGTGTTCCTCTTCGCCACCGCCGGCGAAGACCACGTCCTGCTTGCCCATCTGGATCTGTTCCATGGCGTGGCCGATGCAGTGGGCGCTGGTGGCGCAGGCCGAAGAGATCGAGTAGTTCACGCCCTTGATCTTGAACGGCGTGGCCAGGCAGGCGGAAACGGTGCTGCCCATGGTGCGCGGCACGCGGTACGGGCCGACGCGCTTGACGCCTTTCTCGCGCAGGATGTCGAGGGCTTCCATCTGATTGAAGGTGGAAGCGCCGCCACTGCCCGCGATCAGGCCGGTGCGCGGGTTGGAGACCTGCTCCTCGGTCAGCCCGGCGTCCTTGATCGCCTGCTCCATGGACAGGTAGGCGAAGGCCGCGGCGTCACCCATGAAGCGGTAGACCTTGCGGTCGATCAGCTCTTCCAGGTTCAGTTCGACCGAACCGGAGACCTGGCTGCGCAGGCCCATCTCGGCATAGGACGGATTGAAACGGATGCCCGACTTGCCGGCGCGCAGGCTGGCGGCAACGGCTTCTTTGTCAGTGCCCAGGCAGGAAACGATGCCCAGACCGGTGATCACGACACGACGCATGTGCAAGTCCTTCAGAAACTGTCGGTGGAGGTGAACAGGCCGACGCGCAGGCCTTCGGCGCTGTAGATCTCGCGGCCGTCGACGCTGACGTTGCCGTCGGCGATGCCGAGGATCAACGAGCGATTGATGGTGCGCTTGATATGGATGTTGTAGGTGACCTTCTTGGCGGTCGGCAGTACCTGACCGAAGAACTTCACCTCGCCCGAGCCCAGGGCACGGCCGCGGCCGGGATTGCCCTGCCAGCCGAGATAGAAGCCGACCAGTTGCCACATGGCGTCGAGGCCGAGGCAGCCGGGCATCACCGGGTCGCCCTCGAAGTGGCAGCCGAAGAACCACAGGTCCGGATTGATATCGAGCTCAGCGACGATTTCGCCCTTGCCGTGCTTGCCGCCGGTTTCGCTGATATGAACGATGCGGTCGATCATCAGCATGTTAGGGGCGGGCAGTTGCGCGTTCCCCGGACCGAACAGTTCGCCGCGACTGCAGGCGAGCAGGTCTTCCCGGGTATAGGCGTTTTGTCTTGTCATGCGAGCTCCTCAATTGTCCCCATGCTTCTAAGGCTGGGCGAATCGTCCTGGCCGGCCGCGCCTGGTGGGCGTCTGCCGGCAGCCTAGTCATAGACTGTTGCGTTGTGGTGAAAGTCACAGCGCGGTGAGTACAGTTGTACTCCGCTGCCCCGGCCTTGTCACAGGTGCAGCAGTTTTCCTTGTAACCCCATCAGCCCGAGGATGCCACTCGTCTATGGTCGGGCTGGTAGCCAGCGCTGCAGGATGCGCTGCAGATCCGCACGTTTGAAGGGCTTGGCCAGGTAGTCGTTCATGCCTGCAGCCAAGCAGGTTTCGCGGTCGCCCTGCAGGGCGTTGGCGGTCAGGGCGATGATCGGCAGGTGCTGGCCTCTGGCCTGCTGGCGGATCTGCCGGGTGGCTTCGTAGCCGTCCATCAGCGGCAGGCGGCAATCCATCAGGATCGCCGCATAGTCGTGCTGGGCCACGCTCTGTAGCGCCTGCAGGCCATCGCCGACCAGGCTGACGCGGTAGCCCAGGCTGCGCAGCATGGCTTCGATCACCGTCTGGTTGACCGGGTTGTCCTCCACCAGCAGCACGGGCTGGCCGTCACCGCCGCCCAGCGGCTGGCTCTCGGCCGCTTGCTCGCGGGCACTCTGCTGGCGGAACGGCAGGGGAATCTCCAGGGTGAACACCGAGCCCGCGCCGACCAGGCTTTCGGCGCGCAGGGTGCCGCCCATGCGCTCGGCCAGGGTGCGTGCAATGGGCAGGCCGAGGCCGGTGCCGCCGTAGCGCCGCGAGATCGATGTGTCGGCCTGCTGGAAGGCGTCGAACATGTGCTCCAGGCGCTCGGCATCGATGCCGATGCCGCTGTCGTGCACGGCGCAGGTGAACCACAGCACCTGTTCGTCCAGCGGCTGCCAGTGGGTTTCCACGCGGATGCCGCCTTCCTCGGTGAACTTCAGCGCATTGCCGATCAGGTTGACCAGGATCTGCCGGATGCGCGTGGGGTCGCCGCGTACCTCGAGCTGCTCCAGTCCCGGCTGGCTGTCCAGCAGCAGTTGCAGGCCACGCTGCTGGGCGCTGTGCTGGAACACTTGCACCGAGCCGCGCAGCAGCTCCAGCAGATTGAAGGGGATGGCTTCGAGCTCCAGCGCGCCGCGCTCGATGCGGGAGAAGTCGAGGATGTCGTTGATGACCTTGAGCAGGTGCTCGGTGGATTCGGTGGCCAGCGCCGTGTACTCGGCCTGCTCGTCGTTCAGCGCGGTGGTTTCCAGCAGTTGCAGCATGCCCAGCACGCCGTTCATCGGGGTGCGCAATTCATGGCTCATCATCGCCAGGAAGTCGGACTTGGCGCGGTTGGCCTGCTCGGATTCCTCGCGCGCCTGGACCAGCTCGGCGATCGCCTGCTGCTGTTCGCGGGCGCTGTGGGCGAGGGTTCGCGCCAGATTGTTGATATGCCGGGCCAGATCGGTCAGCTCGTCGTTGCCGCGTTCTACCAGCGCCGGCCGGTAGTCACCGGCCTGCAGGCGTTCCAGGGCGTGACCCATGGCGCTCAGCGGCTGCGCCAGGCGCCGGGCCAGGCGGCGGGCGAGGAGGAAGGTCAGCAGCAGGGCGAGCAGCGAGAGAATCCCCGCCTTGAGCAGGATCTCCTGCTGACGGGCGTTGAAGCTGTCGTTGGACATGCCCACCACCACCCGCCCCAGATAGCCGTCAGCGAACGCCTTGTCGGGTGGCAGCGAGCCGGATGGCGGACGCTGCAGGCGGATCGGCGCCTGGAACACCTCCACCTGCGGTGTGCTCTGGCCCTGTTCCTTGGCGCGCTCGACGTAGACCAGGATGTTGTCGTCGCGGTCGCGCACCTCGGCGAAGCGTACGTCCGGCGTGGCGAGGGTGGCGCGCAGGAGGTTCTCCAGGGCGCTCAGGTTGTCGTGAAGCACGCCATACTCGGTGGCCGGCGCCAGCTGATTGGCCACCAGCTGCCCGACGTGCCCCTGTTCCTGGCGCAGGTCCTGCAGGCGGGTGAAGGTGAGAAACCCGGTGAGCAGCAGCGTCAGCAGCAGGGCCGGGCCGACGCTGATCAGCTGGGTGCGGGTGTGGATGTTCCAGCCGCGGCGCCGGCTCATGGTGCGGCGGTCCCGGTTGGTGCGCGGCGCTGCCTGTGCGCGTGGGCAGGGAGAGCAGGGCGGCGCGGATGGCGGCCTGTGGGCACGGATCGTCCTTGGCAAATGACCTCGAGGCGGCATGTTAACCGACCCGGAGCACTTTGCCAGCGCCCGCTGCGAGCACTCGGCACTAGGTCCCGTTTGTCCGGCTGGCGCGGCCGCGGCCTGAACTTTTGCCCTGGCCGGTCACTCTCGGCTCCGTATAATGCCTGCAGACCGCCATCGCGCATGGCCCCAATCGGAAGTGTTATGACAGAGCTCCAACCCATTGCCGTCCTCGGCGGCGGCAGTTTCGGCACCGCCCTGGCCAATTTGCTGGCGGAGAACGGCCAGCGCGTCCTGCAGTGGATGCGCGACCCCGAGCAGGCCGAGCAGATGCGCCAGAGCGGCGAAAACCCGCGCTACCTCAAGGGTGTAAAGCTGCATCCGGGCATCGAGCCGACCTGCGACCTCGCCGGCGTCCTGCAACGGAGCGAGCTGGTATTCGTCGCGCTGCCCTCCAGCGCGCTGCGCGATGCGCTGCAGCCGGTGGCCGGGCTGCTCGCCGGCAAGCTGCTGATCAGCACCACCAAGGGCATCGAGGCCATAAGCTTCAAGCTGATGAGCCAGATTCTCGAGGAGATCGCCCCCGAGGCACGGATCGGCGTGCTGTCCGGGCCGAATCTGGCCAAGGAAGTGGCCGAGCACGCGCTGACCGCCACGGTGATCGCCAGCGAGGACGAAGAGCTTTGCCTGCGCGTGCAGCAGGCCCTGCATGGCCGCACCTTCCGCGTCTATGCCAGCGCCGACCGTTTCGGCGTCGAGTTGGGCGGCGCGCTGAAGAACGTCTACGCCATCATGTCCGGCATGGCCGCGGCCCTCGGCATGGGCGAGAACACCAAAAGCATGCTGATCACCCGTGCCCTGGCGGAGATGACCCGCTTCGCCGTCAAGCTGGGGGCCAACCCCATGACTTTCCTCGGTCTGGCCGGGGTGGGCGACCTGATTGTCACCTGTTCGTCGCCGAAGAGTCGCAACTATCAGGTCGGCTTCGCCCTCGGCGAGGGCCTCAGCCTGGACGAGGCGGTGCAGCGCCTGGGCGAAGTCGCCGAAGGGGTCAATACTCTCAAGGTGCTCAAGGCGCGTGCCGAGGAGCTCGAAGTGTACATGCCGCTGGTCGCCGGCCTGCATGCCATCCTGTTCGAGGGGCGCACGCTGACGCAGGTGATCGAGCTGCTGATGCGTGGCGAACCCAAGACCGACGTCGATTTCATTCCCACCGCGGGTTTCTAAGGAGCAAGTGATGAACGATGAAAAGCAGGAGCTGGAGCGCGAGTCGATTCTGCTGCGCATTCTGTGGATGGTGATCTTCGTCATCGTCTGGCAACTGGCCGAGCTGCTGCTCGGCGCCGTGGTGCTGCTGCAACTCGGCTATCGCCTGTTCTTCGGTGCACCGAACGCCAGCCTGCTGGGCTTCGGCGACAGCCTGAGCCAGTACCTGATGCAGATCGGCCGCTTCGGTACCTTCAACAGCGACGAGAAGCCCTGGCCGTTCGCCGACTGGCCGACCTCGCGCGCACCCGAAGGCGAGGCCGCCCACAGCATCCCCCCGGCGCCGCACCCGGTGCGCGACGAGGAGCCGAAGCTGTGAGGCTGTGGCTGCTGCGTCACGGCCAGGCCGAGCCGCAGGCAGCCAGCGATGCGGCGCGCGAGCTGACCGCTCATGGCCGCAAGGAGGTGCTGCAGGCCGCCGCACAACTGGCCGGGCGGCCGCTAACGGCGATTCTCGCCAGTCCCTACGTGCGTGCCCAGCAGACCGCCGCCCTGGTGCGCGAGAGTCTGGGATTCGCCGGCGCGGTGGGCACCGTGGCCTGGCTGACGCCGGACACCGATCCGCGCGACGTGCTCAAGTACCTCGACGAGCGCGAAGGCTCGGAGATCCTGCTGGTCAGCCACCAGCCACTGATCGGCGCGCTCGGCGGGCTTTTGCTGCACGGCCATCGTCAGGAGCCGTTGCCGATGCGCACCGCCAGCCTGGCGGAGCTCGAAGGCGATATCCCGGCGGCCGGTTTGATGGAGCTGCTGGCGCTGATCCATCCGCATTGATCCAGCGGCATGCGGTTGTGGCCGGATAGCCGTGCGGCCCGGATGAAATCCGGGAACGGAGTCGCCGCCTGGCGGATTTCATCCGGGCTCCCGAAGAAACATTTCTTAACTTGCGCCTCCTTTGACTGCGTGGAATAGTCGACCAAGCAAGTGCTTGGTTGACCCCATAAGAACAACAAGGAGGAAGCCCTGTGGCCGATGCGATCCGTTTGCCGCTCGATCTGTTCTACGAGCGTGAGAAAAGGCACCCGAACAAGCGCTACATGGTGCAGCCCCTCGGTGGCGGCCAGCTGCTGGAGCTGAACTGGGCCGAGGTCGGCGAACAGGCGCGGCGCGCCGCGCGCTGGTTGCGCGGTCGCGAACTGGCACCGGGCAGCCGCATCGCCATCGTGTCGAAGAACTGCGCGCACTGGATCATCGCCGACCTGGCGATCTGGATGGCCGGGCACGTCTCGGTGCCGCTGTATCCCAACCTCACTGCCGACTCGCTGCGCCAGGTGCTGGAGCATTCCGAAGCGGCGCTGGCCCTGATCGGCAAGCTCGACGACTGGCCGGCCATGGCGCCTGGCTTGTCCCAGGGCCTGCCGACCGTGAGCCTGCCGCTGCACCCGCCGGGCGAGTTCGACTACAGCTGGGACGACCTGCAGCGCTGCGCGCCGATCCAGGACGACCCCAGGCCCGCGGCCGATCAGCTGGCCACCATCATCTACACCTCCGGTACCACCGGCACGCCCAAGGGCGTGATGCACAGCTTCGCCAACTTCGGTTTCGCCGCTAGCAACGCCATCGAGCTGTTCGGCGTCGGCGAGGACGACCGCCTGCTGTCCTATCTGCCGCTGTGCCACGTGGCCGAGCGCATGTTCGTCGAATTGGCCTCGCTCTGCGCCGGGCAGACGATCTTCTTCGCCGAAAGCCTGGACACCTTCCTCGCCGACTTGCGGCGCGCGCGGCCGACGGTGATGTTCGGCGTACCGCGGATCTGGACCAAGTTCCAGATGGGGGTGTACGCCAAGATGCCGGCGCAGCGGCTCGACCGCCTGCTGAAGCTACCGCTTATCGGCCGCCTGATCGGCAAGAAAGTGCTGGCCGGGCTGGGCCTCGATGCCATCCGCTACGCGCTGTCCGGTGCCGCTCCGGTGCCCGAGACGCTGCTCAACTGGTATCGCCGCCTGGGCATGGAGATCCAGGAGGTCTACGGCATGACCGAGAACTGCGGTTATTCCCACGTGTGCCGGCCGGGCAAGTTCAAGTCGGGTTGGATCGGCCAGAACAACCCGGGCGTAGAGGTGCGCATCGCCGAGGACGGCGAGGTGCAGGTGCGCAGCGGCGCCACCATGCTGGGCTACTACAGGGACCCGCTGAAGACCGCCGAGACCCTTACCGACGACGGCTTCCTGCGTACCGGCGACAAGGGCGAGCAGGACGCCGAGGGCAACCTGCGCCTGACCGGGCGGATCAAGGAGATCTTCAAGACCAGCAAGGGCAAGTACGTGGCGCCGGCGCCCATCGAGATCCGCCTCGGCGAGCATTCGCGCATCGAGCAGGTCTGCGTGGTCGGTGACGGCCTGCCGCAGCCCCTGGCACTCTGCGTGCTGTCGGAGGTAGGTCGCCAGGAGGCCGCCAACGACAGCCGCGGTGCACTGGAAAACAGCCTGAAGAACCTGCTCGAGGAGGTCAACCGGCGCCTCGACCAGCACGAGCGGCTGCAGGGGCTGGTGCTAGTCAAGGAGGTCTGGGCGGTGGAGAACGGTTTCCTCACGCCGACCCTGAAGATCAAGCGCAACGTGGTCGAAGGCACTTACGGCGCGCGCTTCGCCGAGTGGCAGCAGCGCAGCGAAGCGGTGCTCTGGCACGAGTGAATGCGAGCCGGCCGGCATGCGCCGGCCCCGTTACCGTCCAACAGACAAGGAACCTTGCATGACCCTTTGGCGAAGAACTCCCGATCTCGACGCGCTCAACGCCTTGCAGAAGAACACCATCGGCGAGCTGCTCGACATCCGCTTCGAGTCGTTCGACGACCAGTCGATCAGCGCCAGCATGGCGGTCGATACGCGCACCCATCAACCCTACGGCCTGCTGCACGGCGGCGCTTCGGTGGTGCTGGCCGAGACGCTCGGCTCCATGGCCAGCTACCTGTGCATCGACAGCAGCCGCTTCTACTGCGTCGGCCTGGAGGTCAACGCCAACCACCTGCGTGGCCTGCGCAGCGGGAGGGTGCGTGCGGTGGCGCGGCCGGTGCACCTGGGCCGCACCACCCATGTCTGGGACATCCGCCTGAGTGGCGAGGACGGCAGGCCCAGCTGCATCTCCCGGCTGACCATGGCCATCGTGCCGTTGGGCGAGCAGCCGCCGCAGCGCTGAAACCGTCCTGCAATTTCATCCAAGATTTGCCCGATCCATGGCGCTAGAGTAGGCGCCATGGACCAGATCACGCACATCCAGAGCAGTTTGCCCGGCGTTCGCCTGATAGATGCCGAGTACCGCCGCTTCGCCTTTCCCAGGCACTTTCACCTGGAGTATCACGTCGGCCTGCTGATTCAGGGCCGGCACCGCTATGACTATCGCGGCGAGCGCCGTCAGGTCGGGGCGGGGGATGTGCTGCTGATGGCGCCGGAGGGGATTCATGATGGCGCCTGCCTGGATGGGGAGAGCTACCGCATTCGCGTGATCGCGTTCGATCCGTACTGGCTTGACGAGGCCAGTCGTACCTTGAGCGACGGGCGCCAGGGCGCGCCACGCTTGACCACGGCGAGTCTGCGTCATCCCTTGTTGTCGCAGCACCTGCAGCGATTCCATGCGGCGACGTTCGCAGGCTCCAGGCTGGCACAGGAAAGCGCGCTCTGGCAGGCCTTGGCCCATTTGTTGGAGATGGGCTCGACATTGCGCATCAGCGAGCCGGACAGCGTTTTCGACCATCGCACCTGGCAGCGCCTGCGCGACTGGCTGGAAAACCGCCTGGACGATCCGCCTTCGCTGGAAGAGATCGCGACGTTCTGTGCCATGAGTCCCTGGCAGGCGCTGCGCCGCTTCCGTCAGCACACAGGGCTGCCGCCGCACCAGTGGCTGACGCAGTTGCGTTTACAGCGGGCGTTGCCGCTGGTGTTGGCAGGCGAGCCGCTCAGCGAGATAGCGCTGCGCCTGGGCTTCTACGACCAGGCGCACTTCTCGCGCCTGTTCCGCCGTACTTACGGCCTGCCACCAGCGCGCCTGCGCCAGGGCTGAGCCCGCATCTTTCGTTTCACCTCTTTCGCTCTCTGGAGATCATCATGCAGGAGACATCCGTCTTGCTGTCGCTGGCTGCCGTGTTCGCGGTGGCGCTGGTGAGCCCGGGCCCGGATGTGGCACTGGTGGTGCGCACGGCCCTGCACCAGGGCCGACGCGCCGGCTTGCTCAGCGCACTGGGCCTGGCATGCGGCATTCTCCTGCACGGTACGCTGGTACTCAGCGGTGTGGCGCTGCTGCTCAGCCGTACCCAGTGGCTGTTCGATCTGGTGCAGGTCGGCGGCGCCTGCTACCTGGGCTGGCTGGGCATCGGCGCGGTGCAAGCCTGGTGGCGTGGCGGTGCTGGCAGCCGGCGACTGGATGGCGAGCTTGCGCCGTCGCTGTTCGGCCCCTGGTTGCGCGGCCTGTTCACCAACCTGGGTAACCCCAAGGCGCTGGTGTTCTTCCTGGCACTGCTCAGCAGCCTGGTGCCGGCCGATATGTCGCTACCGGGCAAGATGGCCTGTGCGGCGCTGCTGTTCGGCTTGAGCCTGTTCTGGTTCAGCCTGCTTGGCATGACCTTGAGCCGCCCGCTGATGCGCCAGCGTCTGCTGAAGATCGCCCCGACCATCGATTTCCTCTGTGGCCTGGTATTCCTGCTGGTGGCGGCGAGTATCCTTGCGCGACTGTTCCTATAGCCCTGGCCATAGCGCCGCCATCAATGGCGGTTACGGTCATTGCCGCGGCGGCGGGGCTGCCGGAAAATCGCCCGGTGTCCATTTCGCGAGGGCCGCGCATGTCGCAGCCGATCTTCTTCGCCCACGCCAACGGTTTCCCCTCGGCCACCTACGCCAAGCTGTTCGCCGCCCTGGCGCCGGACTACCGGGTGCGCCACCTGGAGCAGCACGGTCACGATCCGCGCTTTCCGGTGGACGACAACTGGGCCAACCTGGTCGCCGAGCTGATCCATCACCTGGAAGGCGGTGACGAGCCGGTCTGGGGCGTCGGCCATTCCCTCGGCGGCGTGCTGCACTACCACGCCGCGTTGCGCAGGCCGGAGCTGTACCGCGGCGTGGTGATGCTCGACTCGCCGGTACTGACCCTGGCCGACCGCATGCTGATCCGCGTCGCCAAGCGCTTCGGCTTCATCGACCGCATCACCCCGGCCGGGCGCACCCTGGGCCGGCGCGAGGCCTTCGCCGACCTGGCCGAGGCGCGCGACTACTTCGTCGCCAAGAGCCTGTTCCGCCGCTTCGATCCCGAATGCCTGGACGCCTACGTACGTCATGGCCTGCAGCCGGCGGGGCAGGGCCTGCGCCTGAAGTTCGACCCGGCCACCGAGATCAGCATCTATCGCAGCGTGCCACACACCGCTCCGGGGCGCCCGCAGCAGCTGGCGGTACCGCTGGCGATGGTGCGTGGCCGCCACAGCCGAGTGGTGCTGCCGCATCACGCCCGCCTGCTGCGGCGCATGCCGCGCGGCGAGTACTTGAGCCTGCCGGGCGGCCATATGTTCCCCCTGGAGCGCCCGCAGGCCACCGCTGAGCTGCTGCGCCAGCTGTTCGCTCGTTGGGCCAGTCCGCTTGAGGAGTCCGCATGAGCGCCTGTTTCGAAGAAGTCCGCCTGAGCCTGCCGCATATCGAACTGGCCGCCCATCTCTACGGCCCCGAGGACGGCGTGCCGGTGCTGGCCCTGCACGGCTGGCTGGACAACGCCGCCAGCTTCGCCCGCCTGGCGCCGAAGCTCGAGGGGCTGCGCATCGTCGCCCTGGATTTCGCCGGCCACGGCCATTCCGAGCACCGCCCGGCGGGCGCCGGCTACGCCCTGTGGGACTACGCCTACGACGTGCTGCAGGTGGCCGAACAGTTCGGCTGGCGGCGCTTCGCCATCCTCGGCCACTCGATGGGCGCGATCACCGCGGTGCTGCTGGCCGCCGCCATGCCCGAACGCATCGCCCGCCTGGCATTGATCGACGGCCTGGTGCCCTACACCGGCGAGGCCGACACGGCGCCGGAGAAGCTCGGCGAGGCGCTGCGCGCGCGACTGGCGCTGGATGGCAAGCGTAAGCCGGTGTACGCCGAGATGGCACGGGCGGTCGAGGCGCGGATGAAGGGCGTCGGCGCGGTCAGCCGCGAGGCCGCCGAACTGCTCGCCCAGCGCGGCCTGATGCCGGTGCCCGGCGGCTACACCTGGCGCACCGACAGCCGCCTGACCCTGGCCTCGCCCCTGCGCCTGAGCTGGGCCCATGCCCAGGCCTTCGTCCGCGCCCTGCAATGCCCGGTCAGCCTGGTGCTGGCCGAGCAGGGCATGATGCAGGCGCAGCCGGCGGTGCAGCAGTTGCTGCAGGGCTTGCCGTTCGAGCTGCAGCGGTTGCCGGGCGGCCACCACCTGCACCTGGACGACGAGGCCGGCGCGCAACGTGTCGCGGATTGTTTCAATCCATTCTTGCGCTCGCCTTGACTTGCCGACGGCTCATGGGGAAAGGTGTGGCGGTCTGCCATGGAGGATCGCATGATTGACCTGTATACCGCCGCTACCCCCAATGGGCACAAGGCGTCCATCGCCCTGGAGGAACTCGGCCTGCCTTATCAGGTGCACGCCCTCAGTTTCGAGCGCAAGGAGCAGAAGGCCGCGGCCTTCCTGCGTATCAACCCCAACGGCCGCATTCCGGCCATCGTCGATCGCGACAATGACGACTTCGCCGTGTTCGAATCCGGCGCCATCCTCATCTACCTCGCCGAGAAGACCGGCCAATTGCTGCCCAGCGACGCCAAGGGACGCTCGCGGGCGCTGCAGTGGCTGATGTTCCAGATGGGCGGGGTCGGCCCGATGCAGGGCCAGGCCAATGTGTTCTTCCGCTATTTCCCGGAAAAGCTGCAGGGCGCCATCGACCGTTACCAGCACGAGACCCGCCGGCTCTACGAGGTGCTCGACACGCGCCTGGGCGAGGCCGAGTACCTCGCCGGCGACTACAGCATCGCCGATATCGCCTGCTTCCCCTGGGTGCGCGCGCACGACTGGGCCGGCGTCTCGCTCGACGGGCTGGCGCATCTGCAGCGCTGGCTGGACGCCATCGCCGCGCGCCCGGCGGTGCTGCGCGGCTTGCAGGTGCCGCAGCGCGAGACCGACGAGGCGCGTCTGGTAAAAGCCGCGCAAGCGATGCTGATCCAATGAGGACGCGCATGAGATTCGTCGCGCTACTTGCCGCGGGACTGTGCAGCGGTGCCGTACTCGCCGCCGAGCCGCCCGGCAGCCGCGACCTCGACAGCCTGCCGCGTTTCCCGGCGAGCAAGATCGTCGACTTTCGGGAAAGCTCGCAGTTTGAACGCATCTATCCGCAGGGCTCGGTCCGCCGCATCAGCGGCCGCCTGCGCTACGAGCGCGAGATCCTGGCGCAGGGCCGGCACGTTGCGGTGACCTACGAGCTGCCGCGCACCCACAGCGCCGACCAGGTGTTCAGCGCCGCGCGCGAGTCCCTGCTGGAGCGGGGCGCCGAGCTGCTCTACTGGTGCCAGGGACGCGAGTGCGGCGCCAGCAGCCTGTGGGCCAACTCGGTGTTCGGCAACGCTACCCTGTACGGCTCCGACGAGCAGCAGGCCTATGCCCTGCTGCGCCTGGCCGAGCCCAACCACGACAGCCTGCTGGCGCTGTACAGCATCACCCGCGGCAACCGCCGCGCCTACCTGCACGCCGAGCAGCTGGATGCCGAGGCGCCGCTGGGCGAGTTGTTGCCGACGCCGGCGACGCTGCTGCGCCAGCTGCGCAGCGACGGACAATTGCAGCTGCCGGACAGCGCCCGGGCGGACAGCGCCTGGGCCGAGGTACTGGCGCGCAGCCTCAACCTCGACAGCACCCTGCGCGTCAGCCTTTCCGGCAGCCAGGCGCAGGCCTGGCGCGAGGCGCTGATCGCCCTGCGTGTGCGCGAGGCGCGTCTGGAGCTCGGTGACGGTGCCGGCGAGGCCCTGGCGGTGCGTCTATTGCGCTAAGCTGCGCCGCACAACCAGGCACATCAAGAGCGCCCTTCAGGGGCGCTCTGTCGTTGCAACGAAGGGAGTTTCGGGTCATGGCCACAAATGATCGTCTGCTGGTGCAGATTCTGCTGCTCGGCCTGCTGGCCGCCAGCCTCTGGGTGCTGGCGCCGTTCTGGTCGGCGCTGTTCTGGGCCGCGGTGCTGGCCTTCGCCAGCTGGCCGCTGATGCGCCTGCTGACCCAGGCGCTGCACGGGCGGCTGTCGCTGGCCGCGGGCATCCTCACCTGCGGCTGGGTGATCCTGGTGGCAGTGCCGCTGATCTGGCTGGGGTTCAACCTGGCCGATCACGTCAAGGACGCCAACGCTTTGATCAAGGACCTGCAGGTCGAAGGCCTGCCGTCGCCGCCAAGCTGGCTGGTCGGCCTGCCGCTGCTGGGCGAGCGCCTGGCCAACCTGTGGCTGACCGTCGACCAGCAGGGCGCGGCCTTCTTCGCCAGCCTGCGGCCCTATCTCGGTCAGGTCGGCAACTGGCTGCTGGCGCGCAGCGCCCAGCTCGGCGGCGGCATGCTGGAGCTGGGGTTGAGCCTGGTGCTGGTGTTCTTCTTCTACCGCGACGGCCCGCGCCTGGCGGTGTTCGTGCACAGTTTGCTGGAGCGGCTGATCGGCGAGCGCGCCGACCACTACCTGGAACTGGTGGCCGGCACCGTGCAGCGGGTGGTCAACGGCGTGATCGGCACCGCCGCGGCCCAGGGCCTGCTGGCGCTGATCGGTTTCTGGATCGCCGGAGTGCCGGGGGCGCTGGTGCTGGGAATTCTGACCTTCGTTCTCAGTCTGGTACCGATGGGCCCGCCGCTGGTGTGGGTGCCTGCCACCGCCTGGCTGGTGTGGCAGGGCGACTACGGTTTTGCCCTGTTCCTCGGCGTCTGGGGCATGTTCGTCATCAGCGGCGTGGACAACATCCTCAAACCCTACCTGATCAGCCGTGGCGGCAACCTGCCGTTGGTGGTGGTGCTGCTCGGGGTGTTCGGTGGGCTGCTGGCGTTCGGCTTCATGGGCCTGTTTCTCGGCCCGACCCTGCTTGCGGTGGCCTACAGCCTGCTCAGCGACTGGGTCGCGGAGAAGGCCCCGCCGACCGAGGCCTTGGTCGAGCGGCCGCTGCCGGGCGAGGAGCAGGGCAGCTGAGGCACTTCAGCGCTCGCGTTCGTAGCGCTCCAGGGTGTCGCGGGCGACCTGGCGTCCCAGCATGATCAGCTCCGGGGCCTTGTAGAACTCGAAGAAGCGGCAGGCGCGCTTGGGCACGTTGATCAGGATGTCCGGCGGATAGCCGGCGATCTTGTACTGTGCCAGCGAGGTCTGCATCACCTCGAAGCTCTGGTTGATCAGTTCCAGCAACGAGGCCGGACCGCTGAAATCGGCCACCCGCGAACCGCTGGCGGACTTCGGTGCGGGCTCGTCCTCGCCGCGGTCCGGCGCGCCCGCCGGGCTGAGGGCATCGGCGCGCTGCTGCTCTTCGGCCAGCAGCAGAAGTTCGTCCTCGCCCTTGCGACGAAAGCTCGGCAGGCGCGAGCCGAGCGAGGTCATCAGCTGGTCGATGCGCCCCTTGAGCGCCGCCGGCCGTTCGATCACCGGCAACTGGTAATGGCTATGGTTGGTGGCGTTGAGGTTGACCGCGACGATCAGGTCGCAATGGCTGGACACCACCGGCACGATCGGCAGCGGGTTGAGCAGGCCGCCGTCGACCAGCATGCGCTTGCCCTGTACCACCGGGGTGAACAGGCTGGGAATCGCCGCCGAGGCGCGCATGGCCTGATGCAGGCAGCCTTCCTGGAACCAGATCTCCTGCTGGTTGGTGAGATCGGTGGCCACCGCGGTGAAGGGGATCGACAGGTCTTCGATATTGATCTCGCCGACGATGTCGTGGATGCGCCCGAACACCCGCTCGCCGCGGATGGCGCCGAGGCGGAAGCTGACGTCCAGCAGGCGCAGCACGTCAAGATAGTCCAGGCTCTCGGTCCACTCGCGGTACTCGCGCAGCTTGCCGGCGGCGAAGATGCCGCCGACCACCGCGCCCATGGAACAGCCGGCGATGCAGCCGATTTCATAGCCGCGCGCCTGCAGCTCCTCGATCACGCCGATATGGGCGTAACCGCGCGCGCCCCCCGAGCCCAATACCAGCGCCACCTTCTTGCTCATGCGAAAGATCCCCCATCCATGTTTCGACCTTACTCGCGCAGGCGCGCGGCGCCAAGGCGGTCTTTGCTAGAATCCGCCGCCAGTCGTCGATGCAAGAGAGAGACATGAGCGAGCCGATTCGTTTGACCCAGTACAGCCATGGCGCCGGTTGCGGCTGCAAGATTTCCCCCAAGGTGCTGGAGGTG
This sequence comes from Pseudomonas sp. SP16.1, assembly GCF_052682975.1. Lineage (NCBI taxonomy): Bacteria > Pseudomonadati > Pseudomonadota > Gammaproteobacteria > Pseudomonadales > Pseudomonadaceae > Pseudomonas > Pseudomonas sp. SP16.1. Next base: position 2,262,554 of record NZ_JBQYFZ010000001.1, on the reverse strand, counting down.
ATCCTCGCCGGCAGCGGCGCCCAGCATCTCGACCCACGTCTGTGGGTCGGCAACGCCTCGCGCGACGATGCCGCGGTTTACGCCATAGACGAAGAACGCGGGGTGGTTTCCACCACTGATTTCTTCATGCCGATCGTCGACGATCCCTACGACTTCGGCCGTATCGCCGCGACCAACGCCATCAGCGATATCTACGCCATGGGCGGCGACCCGCTGATGGCCATCGCCATCCTCGGCTGGCCGGTCAACCTGCTGGCCCCGGAGGTCGCCCGCGAGGTGATCCGCGGCGGTCGCGCGGTGTGCGACGAGGCCGGCATCCCGCTGGCCGGCGGTCACTCGATCGACGCCCCCGAGCCGATCTTCGGCCTGGCGGTAACCGGCCTGGTGGACAAGCGCCATATGAAGCGCAACGACACCGCCACGGCTGGCTGCAAGCTGTACCTGAGCAAACCGCTGGGCATCGGCATTCTCACCACCGCGGAGAAGAAGGCCAAGCTGCGCAGCGAGGACATCGGCCTGGCGCGCGACTGGATGTGCACCCTGAACAAGCCCGGCAGCCGTTTCGGCAAGCTCGCCGGGGTCAAGGCGATGACCGATGTCACCGGCTTCGGCCTGCTCGGCCACCTGCTGGAAATGGCCGACGGCAGCGGGCTCACCGCGCGTGTGGAGTTCGCCAGGGTGCCGCGGCTGGCCAGCGTCGAATACTACCTGGAGCAGGGTTGCGTGCCCGGCGGCACGCTGCGCAACTTCGACAGCTACGGCGAGCAGATCGCGCCGCTGGCGGAGCTGGCCAAGCTGCTGCTGTGCGACCCGCAGACCAGCGGCGGCCTGTTGGTCGCCGTGGCGCCGGAAGGCGAGGCCGAGTTCCTCGCCGTCGCCGCCGAGCTGGGCCTGGACCTGGCGCCCATCGGCGAGATGGTCGAGCGACGGCGCCACGCGGTCGAGGTGCTGTGATGCGGGACAACAGCGCCGACTACCGCGACATCTTCCTCAACGACCGGCCGATGATGGACGCCCGCGCGCCGGTGGAATTTCTCAAGGGCGCCTTCCCCGGCGTGGTCAACCTGCCGCTGATGGACGACCTCGAGCGGCAGAAGGTCGGCACCTGTTACAAGCAGCACGGCCAGCAGGCGGCCATCGAGCTGGGCCACCAACTGGTCAGCGGTGCGCTGAAGGACGAGCGCATAGCCGCCTGGGCCGCCTTCGCCAAGGCCCATCCGGACGGTTACCTGTATTGCTTCCGCGGCGGCCTGCGCTCGCAGATCGTCCAGCAGTGGCTGAAAAGCGAGGCGGGCATCGACTACCCGCGGGTGATCGGCGGTTACAAGGCCATGCGCGGCTTCCTCCTGGACACCAGCGAACAGGCGGTGGCCGAGTGCGATTTCGTCCTGGTCGGCGGCATGACCGGCACCGGCAAGACCGAGGTGGTGGCCCGGCTGGACAACGCCCTCGACCTGGAGGGCCACGCCAACCACCGTGGTTCCAGCTTCGGCAAGCGCGCCAGTGCCCAGCCGGCGCAGATCGATTTCGAGAATGCCCTGGCCATCGACCTGCTCAAGCGCCGCGCCCGTGGCCAGCGGCAGTTCGTGCTGGAAGACGAGGCCAGGCTGATCGGCCGCTGCTCCCTGCCGCTGCCGCTGTACCAGGCCATGCAGGGTTATCCGCTGGTCTGGCTGGAGGACAGCCTGGACAATCGCGTCGGGCGTATCCTGCAGGCCTATGTGGTCGAGCTGTGCGCCGAGTTCATTGCCGCGCATGGCGAGGAGGCGGGTTTCGCGGCCTTCGCCGCCCGCCTGCGCGAGAGTCTGGCCAACATCACCCGGCGCCTCGGTGGCGAGCGTTACCAGCGCCTGGCGGCGATCATGGACCAGGCGCTTGGCGAGCAGGTTGCCGACGGACAGGTCGATACCCATCGCGGCTGGATCGAGGCGTTGTTGGTGGAGTACTACGATCCTATGTACGTCTTCCAGCGCGAGAGCAAGGCCGGGCGCATCGAGTTCGTCGGCGAGCAGCAGGCGGTGGTGGAGTATCTGCGTCAGCGAAACGGGCACTTTCCCGGGACGTCGGCGTCCTAAACTGGATAAATCCGTAGTCATGTCCTGATCAGGAGTGTGGTCGATGAAACATTGGATCTGTTTGTCCGTGCTGGTGCTGGCGCTGAGCGGTTGCGCCGGCAAGACGGTTTACCGTGATACCTGCGCCCGTCAGCTGGATGCGGCGTGGAAGGAGTTGAGCATCGCCGAGGCCGAGGGCTTCGCCGGTACGGTCAGTTACTCCAAGGCGCTGTCGCTGCTCACCGCGGCCAAGACCCAGCAGCAGTTCGAGGCCTACGAGGGCTGCACCAGCAAGGCCGAGCGGGCACGCTTCTATATTCGCGAATCGCGGGCGGGGCGCTGATGCGACTCGACTTCGCCACCCTCAGCCCGCTGGAGGCCTACCGCTGGCTGGCTTCCAGCGTCACCCCGCGGCCGATCGCCTGGGTCTCCACGCGCTCGCCGCAAGGGGTCGCGAACCTGGCGCCGTTCAGCTTCTTCCAGGTGATCAGCGACAACCCGCCGACCCTGCTGGTCAACGTCAACACCCGCGACGACGGCAGCCTCAAGGACAGCCTGCGCAACGCGCAGATAAGCGGGGAACTGGCGATCCAGCTGGTCGGCTTCGCCCAGGCCGAGGCGATGAACGCCAGCGCGGCCGTTCTGCCGTCGGACGTCAGCGAGTTCGCCCACTGCGATATCGCCAGCCTGCCGTGCGAGCGCATCGACGTACCGCGGGTGGCCGGCGCGCCGGTGACCTTCGAGTGCCGCGTGGCGCAGATCCAGCCCTATCCGGCGGAGAACCCCAATTGCCACCTGATCTTCGCCGAAGTGCTGCTGGCGCATATCGACGACGCCGTGCTGAGCGAGCAGGGGCGCCTCGATCCGTTCAAGCTGGACCTGGTCGGCCGCCTCGGCGGCAGCGCCTACTGCCGCACTCGCGAGCTGTTCCAGATGCAGCGGCCGCTCTGAAAGCGACCTCCAGTTAGCTGAATCTGCCAATCGCCGCCTTGCTGGCTTGTCGCCAGCAGGGTTGCGCTCCTATGTTCCGTAGTCCGGGGGCAGCTGCAGTAGGCGGGGGTGGTCATGAGCTCGTTAACCAATCGGATGGCCAGCCTGAGCACGGCCAGCAAACTGGCGTTGGGGTTCGCCCTGGTGTTGGTGCTCACCGCGCTGGTGGCGGGCATCGGCCTACTGGCCTTGCGCGAGGTGTCTGCCGGTGCGGCGCTGCAGCAACGCATGAACGCTCTCGGCGAGCAGGTGCTGCGCATGCGCCACAGCGAGCAGGCCTTCGCCCTGGCCGGCGACAAGCAGCATGCTGAACGCCTGGCGGAGCAGGCCGAGGCGATCGCGCAGGCCAGTGCCGCCTTGCAGGGCGAGCTGGACGCAGGCACCGCCGCCGTCCTGGCGCAGCTCGGGCCGGCGCTGGCCGACTACCGCGACGCCTTTGCCCGCTACGTGGAACTCACCGACAACATGCAGCTGTCGCTGCAGGCCGCCGACTGGCTGGTGGTCAGCGCCGCCAACAGCCTCGACCTGCTGCAGGAGGGCCTCAGCGAGGACGGTGTCGACCTGCTCAAGCGCAGCCAGGGCGAGCAGGGCGGCGATGCGGTGCTGCAGGCCGGCCAGGTCGGCAAGATTCACCAGCTGCTGCTGCAGGCGCTGGACCAGGCACGCCAGCGCCTGGAGGCGAGCCGCCGCAGCGATGCGGTCGAGCAGGCCGACATCGCCCAGGCCGGCCAGGCCCAGGCGCTGGCCGCCGAGCTGCGCGACGCGCTGGAGGACCCCGGCTACGCCGCCGTGGTCGGCGAGGTGGTGGTCAACGTCGACTCCTTCAACGAGCGGCTCAAGGAATACGCCGGTCAACTGCAGCAGCAAAAGCAGGTCTATGTGCAACTGGTGGCGCAGATCGAGCAGTTGCTCGAACGGGTCGAGCAGGCACTCGCGCTGCAGCGCCAGGCCATGCAGGCCGAACAGCAGGCGAGTAGCGGGCTGATCCTGCTGGCGGCGGCCCTGGCGCTGCTGTTCGGCCTGGGCGCCGCGGTGGCGATCAGTCTGGCCATCGTGCGTCCGCTGAAGCGGGTGATAGGTCTGGCCGAACGCATTGCCGACGGCGATCTGAGCGCGCGCATCGAGGTCGATCGGCGCGACGAGGTCGGCCAGCTGCTGGCGGTCATGCAGACCATGGCCGGCAACCTGCGCGAGATGGTCGGTCGCCTGCAGGGCGGGGTGGCGCAGATTTCCGGTTCCGCGCAGACGCTTTCCGGGGTGACTGAGCAGACCCGCCAGGGGGTGAACGGGCAGAAACTGGAAACCGACCAGGTCGCCACCGCGATGAGCCAGATGACCGCCACCGTGCATGAGGTGGCGCGCAACGCCGAGGCGGCCGCGGCCTCCACCGCGCAGGCCGACCAGCGCGTCGGCAGTGGCACCCAGGTGGTGCGCCAGACCCTGCAGCGCATCGACCAGCTGGCCCAGGCGATGGACGCCACCACGGCCAGCATCCAGCGCCTGAGCCAGGATACCCAGCGCATCGATGCGGTACTGGAGGTGATCAAGAGCGTCGCCGAGCAGACCAACCTGCTGGCGCTCAACGCCGCCATCGAGGCGGCGCGCGCCGGCGAGCAGGGCCGCGGCTTCGCCGTGGTGGCCGACGAGGTGCGCGCCCTGGCCCGGCGCACCCAGCAATCGACCGCCGAGATCGAATCGCTGATCGCTGCGCTGCGCGAAGGCAGTCGCCGTGCGGTGGCGGACATGGCACAGAGCGCCAGTCTGGTCAGCCAGACGGTGGCCGACGCCAACCAGACCGAGGGCGCGCTGGCGGCCATCGCCGAGGCGGTGGCGCTGATCTTCGAGATGAACCAGCAGATCGCCGCGGCGGCCGAGCAGCAGACGGCGGTGGCCGAGGAGATCAACCGCAGCGTCACCTCGATCCGCGATATCGCCGACCAGTCGGCCAGCGCCATGGACGAGACCGCCGCCTCGAGCATCGAGCTGGCCGAGCTGGGCCGCGAGCTGCAGGGCATGGCCGGGCATTTTCGTCTGTAACGGCGGGCGTGCTCACAGTTTCGTCAGCAAAGATTGCATAGCGCTTTGCCTCACTTGAGCGGCCCAGTAGCATCGGCGGTCTGCATAAGGAGCCAACGATGCGAAGCAAACTGGACGCCTGCCTGGACTCGGTCAATCAGGTGCTGCTGGGCAAGGAGGCGCAGGTGCGCCTGGCGCTGACCTGCCTGCTGGCGCGCGGTCACCTGCTGATCGAAGACCTGCCCGGGATGGGCAAGACCACCCTCAGCCATGCTCTGGCGCGCGTGCTGGGCCTGAGCTTCCAACGCATCCAGTTCACCTCCGACCTGCTGCCCGGCGACATCCTCGGTACCTCGGTGTTCGACAAGGACAGCGGGCAGTTCGTCTTCCACCCCGGGCCGATCTTCGCCGAGCTGGTACTGGCCGACGAGATCAACCGCGCCACGCCGAAGAGTCAGAGCGCGCTGCTCGAGGCGATGGAGGAGGGCCAGGTGACCATCGAGGGGGCGACCCGGCCGCTGCCCGAGCCGTTCTTCGTCATTGCCACGCAGAACCCGGTGAGCAGCGGCGGCACCTTCGCCCTGCCGGAGTCGCAGCTCGATCGCTTCCTCATGCGCCTGTCGCTCGGCTACCCGGCGCAGGCGGCGGAGAAGGCGCTGCTGCTGGGCGACGCGCGGCGCGAGCTGCTGCCGCGGCTGCAGCCGATTCTCGACCACGCCGAGCTGGCCCGGCTGCAGGCCGAGGTGCCCAAGGTGCGCGCCAGCGATGCGCTGGTCGACTACGTGCTGCGCCTGGTCGAGGCCACGCGCAGCCAGCCGCAGTTCGCCTGGGGCCTGTCGCCGCGCGCCAGCCTGGCGCTGCTGGCCGCGGCGCGGGCCTGGGCGCTGCTGGCCGAGCGCGACTACGTGATCCCCGAGGACGTGCAGGCGGTGCTGCCCTCGGTGGTCGGCCACCGCCTGCGCGAGCGCGCCGACCCCGCCGGCCACGGCGGCGGCAGCCTGGTGCAATGGCTGCTGCGCGAAGTGCCGGCGCTCTGATGCGCGCCGCGCTGAAACCGCTGTGGAGCCGCTGGCTGGCGCGGCGGATTCCGCCGGCGGCCAGCGTGCGGCTGAACCAGCGGCGCATCTTCATCCTGCCCAGCCGGGTGGGCGCGGCGTTCGGCGTGGCGCTGCTGCTGATGCTGCTGATGGCCATCAACTACCAGAACAGCCTGGCCTATGGCCTGACCTTCCTGCTGCTGGCGGTCTTCGTCGTCGCCATCCTGCACACCTATCGCAACCTGGCCGGGCTGGTGCTCAAGGCCGGTGGCGGCGGCGCGGTGTTCGTTGGCGAGCAGGCGCGCTTTCGCGTGCGCCTGGAAAGCCGCGAGCGCGAGCATCAGGCCGTGGCCCTCGGCTGGCCGCCGGCCGAGCTGGTGTTGCGCGACGTGCCGCGCCAGGGCCAGGCCGAGCTGGAATTGTGCCTGCTGGCGCAGCGCCGCGGCTGGCTGCGTCCCGGCCGGCTGCGGGTGGAGAGCCGTTTCCCGCTGGGCCTGCTGGTGGCCTGGAGCTGGGTCGATCTGGATCAGGCGCTGCTGGTCTATCCACGGCCGCTGGAAGGCGAGTTACCGCTGGCCGCCGGTCTGGGCGCGGAAGACGAGGAGGGCATGCGCGCCCGCGGCCAGGGCGCCGACGATTTTCAGGGGCTGCGCGACTACCAGCCGGGCGACTCCAAGCGGCGCCTGGACTGGAAGGCCTATTCCCGCGGTCAGGGCCTGCTGGTCAAGGAGTTCGCCAGTCTCAGCGGACGTGACCTGTGGCTGGACTACGAGCAGCTGGGCGGCGATGCGGAGCTGCGCCTGTCGCGCCTGTGTCACTGGGTGCTGCAGCTCGCCGAGCGGCAGCAGGCGTTCGGTCTGCGTCTGCCGGGGCAGACGATCGCGCCGGACTACGGCGAAGGTCATCGCGACACCTGCCTGCGTGCCCTGGCGCTGTTCGGTGAACCGGCATGAGCGCGCTGCCGGGCATTCCGCGCATCGCCCTGACCTGGCTGCTGGTGGCCCAGGCGCTGGTGATCCTGCCGCACCTCGTTCACCTGCCGTCGTGGATGATCGCCCTGTGGCTGGGCGCCGCCGCCTGGCGCGTGCAGATCTTCCGCATGCGCGCGCGTTACCCCAACGGCTGGATCAAGGGCGCACTGATGCTGCTGGTGCTGGCCGGCGTCCTGCTGTCGCGTGGCACCCTGGTGGGGCTGGACGCGGCCGTGGTGCTGCTGGTCGCCACCTTCGTCCTCAAGCTGGTGGAGATGCGCAGCCGGCGCGACGCCCTGGTGCTGATCTTTCTCGGCTTCTTCTGTGTGACCGCCGCCTACCTGTTCGACGACGGCATCCTCGCCGCGCTGTACAGCTTGCTGCCGGTGTCCGCATTGCTCGCCGCGCTGGTCGGCCTGCAGCACAGCGGCTTCGCCGAGCGGCCCTGGCCGACCCTGCGCCTGGCCGGCGGCCTGCTGCTGCAGGCCGCGCCGCTGATGCTGCTGCTGTTTCTGTTCTTTCCGCGCATGGGCCCGCTGTGGTCGCTGCCGATGCCGAGCGACAAGGGCGTCACCGGTCTGTCCGACAGTATGGCGCCGGGTGAGATCGCCGAGCTCAGCCGCTCCTCGGCGCTGGCCTTTCGCGCCAGCTTCGAAGGGTCTATACCGGAGCGCGACACCCTGTACTGGCGCGCCTTGACCCTGGAGCGCTTCGATGGCCGGCGCTGGTCGCAGTCGGCCCGGGCCGAGCTGCCGGTTGCTCCACAGTGGCGCAGGGTGGGCGAGCCGCTCGACTACAGCATCGTCATGCAGCCCAGCGGCAAGCCCTGGCTGTTCACTCTCGACGTGGGGGTAACCGCGCTGGAGGGCAGCCGCATGATGAGCGACTTCCGCTGGCAACGACGACGCCCGGTGGATCGTTCGCTGCTCTATCAGGTGCGCTCCTGGCCGCAGGCGCTGCGCGAGGCGGATGCCCCACCGCAGACCATGCTGCGCGCGCTGCAGCTGCCGGCGCAGGGCAATGCGCGCAGCCGCGCCTGGGCCGCCGAGCTGCAGCGCGAGTATCCGCAGGCGGATGCGCTGGTGTCTGCGCTGCTGCAGCACTTCAACCGCGAGCCTTTCGTCTACACCCTGCGCCCGCAGCCGCTGGGGCCGGACGGCATCGACGAGTTCCTGTTCGACACGCTCCGCGGCTTCTGCGCGCACTACGCCGGGGCCATGACCTTCGTCCTGCGCGCCGCCGGCATTCCCGCGCGGGTGGTGACCGGCTACCAGGGCGGCGAGCTCAATCCGCGCGGCAACTACATCCAGGTGCGCCAGTTCGACGCCCACGCCTGGGTCGAATACTGGCAGCCGGGGCAGGGTTGGCGCAGCGTCGATCCGACCTATCAAGTGGCGCCGCAGCGCATCGAGCAGGGTCTCGAGGAGGCGCTGGGCGAGGAGGAGGGTTTCCTCGACGACCAGCCGTTCTCGCCGCTGCGCTATCGCCAGCTGACCTGGCTCAACCAGTTGCGCCTGGGCTGGGATAACCTCAACTACGGCTGGCAGCGCTGGGTCCTGGGCTATCAGGGCGAGCAGCAGCTGCAACTGCTGCAGCGCTGGTTCGGCAGCCTCGACTGGCAACGCCTGGCGCTGGCCCTGGTTGGCGGCGGCGCGCTGCTGCTCGGCTTGCTGGCGCTGTGGCTGCTCAAGCCCTGGCAGCAGCGCCGCGACCCGCAGGGCCAGGCCTACCGCCGTTTCGAGCGTCTGCTGGCACGGTATGGCGTGCGGCGCCAGGCGGGCGAGGGGGCGCGCGCCTTCGCCCAGCGCGCCAGCGCCGAGCTGCCGGATCAGGCGGCACAGATCCAGGCCTTCGCCGGTTGTTTCGAGGCCCAGCGCTACGCCGGTCAGGCGCCCTCGCGGGCGGCCCTGCGCCAGGCACTGGGCGCGTTGCGCAGGGCCTTGCCCTGGCGCCTGTTGCGTTAGGGCCTGGTCTGGCAATAATCGCCTAGGGTGCGCCATGCACACCGCGAGTAACGGGATGCCAGGCGCGCATGGCGTGGGCGGCCCCGCGACACCCGACGGGCCGGGATCACCTAGGCTGGATGTGGCTCTTTTCATCCACCGTTGGCCCGGCAGTGGCGAATGACCGATCCAAGTAAGGAGGCGTGTGCATGAAGGGTTTCGTCGATCGGATTCCGGCCCGCCTGCTGAGTCTGCAGGTGCGTCTGTATGCCTGCCAGGCGCGGCTGGCCAGCGCCACCGACCCCGAGGCCCTGCATGACCTGCGCATCGCCCTGCGTCAGTTGCGCAGCCTGCTGCGCCCATTGCGTGGCCTGGCGGCGGTGGAGGCGTTGGAGCAGCGCGCCGCGGTACTGGGGCGCCGCACCGGGCCGTTGCGCGACCGCGAGGTATTGGCGGCCGAACTGCGCCGCCTCGGCATGCCGCGGCTGGCGCAGGGCGAGGTGCAGCGGATCGCCGGTCATGCCGCCGTCGCCGCCAGCGCCGAGCTGGCCGAGCTGCTGCGTACGCTCGATGCCTGGCCGGCCAGCTGGCGCCAGGCGGCCGCCCAGGGTCAGCTGCGCGGCATGGACAAGCGCATCCGTCGACGTCTGCGTCGGCAGCGCCGGCAACTGGCGCAGGCCCTGCGCGATCCGGCGCACGACCGTCACCGCCTGCGCCTGCTGATCAAGCGGGTGCGCTACGCTGCCGAGGCCTATCCGCGGCATAGCGGCCTGAGCGAGGCGGTGCTGGGGCGTCTGAAACGGGCCCAGGCCGAGCTCGGCGACTGGCACGACCATCTGCAATGGCTGGCGCAGGGTGATACCAGCGAGGCTCTGCAACCCTGTCGTCCCGTCTGGCAGCAGGCCCAGGCGGCGGCCGAGCGGCGTGCGGACGAGGCGCTGCTGGCGCTGCATGGCGACTTCTTGCCGGATAAACAAGGCGACATTTTCGCCGGAACTATGGCCGAATAACCATCCTTTCGATCTATCGTTCGGCCTGTACCATCCCCTAAGATCGACGCCATCTATCGTTTGCGAGGTGGCTATGACCTTTTCCGAATTGCTGCAGGCCGTGCGTGCCAATCCCGATGCGCTGGTGATTCCCGCCGTATGGGGCCAGGGCCGCGCCAGTTTCGGCGGCCTGGTGGCGGCGCTGGCCTACGAGGCCATGCGCGCCAGGGTGTCGGAGGGGCGCCCGGTGCGCTCGCTGGCCATCACCTTCGTCGGCCCGGTGGCGGCGGATGTGCCGGTGAGTTTCCAGGTCGAGGTGCTGCGTGAGGGCAAGGCGGTCAGCCAGCTGTGCCTGCGCGCGCTGCAGGATGGCCAGGTGGTGACCCTGGTGCAGGGCAGCTTCGGCGCCGCACGCGCCTCGGCCGTCGAGGTGGCGCCGCTGCCGGCGCCGCAGATCGAGCCGGCCGAGCGCTGCCAGGAGTTGCCCTACGTGCGCGGCGTCACCCCCGAGTTCACCCGTTTCCTGGCCATGCGCTGGGGCCTCGGCGGCATGCCGTTCAGCAACAACCCCTCGCGGCAGATGGGCGGCTGGGTGCGCCTGCGGGGCGAGCAGCAGCCGCAGGTGCTGAGCGAGGCGCATCTGCTGGCGCTGGTCGATGCCTGGCCGCCGGCGGTGCTGCCCCACCTCAAGAGCCCGGCGCCGGGCAGTTCGCTGACCTGGACCATCGAGTTCGTCCAGCCACTGCGGGAGCTGAGCACCGAGCACTGGTGCCTGTACCGCGCCGAGATCGAGCATGCCCGCGACGGCTACGGCCACGTCGCGGCGGCGTTATGGAGCCCGGACGGCGAGCTGATCGCGATCAGCCGGCAGACCGTCACCGTGTTCGGCTGAGTCAGTGGCGCTTGCGCCGGCGCCAGGCGCGCCACCAGCCGCCGCTGCAGACGAAGCGCGGGAAGGTCACGCACTGCTCCAGCAGCAGGCGCTTGACCGCGTCGCGCTTGCCGGCGAAGGGCTCGGGGAGCTGCCTTTCCAGGCGGTGGCCATGGGCCTGCAGGGCGAGGGCGGCGGCCATGCCGATGGCGCCCAGCGCCAGCGGCACGAAGCCCGGGCGCCACAGGCCGATCAGCAGCAGTAGCGCCGACAGCAGAAACAGTGGCACGGCCAGCAGGTGCAACAGCAGGTTGGTCGGGTGCCGGTGCTGATCGGCGTAGTGGCGCCATTGCCAGGCCAGCAGATTGGGGCGACGTTTGCTCATGGGGCGATCCTCGACTCGATGGCTGGAGTCTAGGACCGCCTTGCCGATCGGCGCGAATCGCTCCTGGCTATGGCGCGCATAGACCCAAGCCTAAAGGCGCAGCTGACGGATCGCCTTGCTCAGCTCGCCGGCCAGTTCGGCCAGATGCTGGCTGGTGGCGGCGGAATCGAGGGTCTGACCGACGGTCTGCTCGGTGACGTCGCGGATGCCCACCACCGAGCGGCTCATTTCCTCGGCCACCTGGCTCTGCTGGGCGGCGGCTACGGCGATCTGGGTATTGCTGTCGCGCATCAGCGCCACTGCAGCGGTGATCGCCGCCAGCGCCTCGCCGGCTTCCTGGGCCAGTTGCACGCACTGGTTGGCGTGCCCCGAGCTTTCGCGCATGAACTCCACCGCGTCGCGGGTGCCACCCTGCAGCTTGCCGATCATCTGGGTTATTTCGTCGGTGGACTCCTGCACCCGCTTGGCCAGGTTGCGTACCTCGTCGGCCACCACGGCGAAGCCGCGGCCCATTTCGCCGGCGCGGGCGGCCTCGATGGCGGCGTTGAGGGCGAGCAGGTTGGTCTGCTCGGCGATGCCGTGGATCACCCCGACCACCCGGTTGATGTGCTGGCTGTCCTCGGCCAGGCGCTCGATGCTGCCGGCGCTCTGCTGCACGCCCTGGGAGAGGGCGGCGATGGACTGCTCGACGCGACCGACCACCGCCTGGCCCTCACGGGCCAGCTGATCGGCGTTGTGCGACTGGTCGCGGGTGCTGCCGGCATGTTCGGCGATGTGCTGCACGGTGGCGGACATCTCGTTGATCGCGGTGGCCGCCTGGTCGGTCTCGCTCTGCTGGCTGAGCATGCCCTGGCGCACGGCGCCCATGCGCTGGGCCATGCTGCGGGTGCCGTCGTCTAGTTCGGCGGCGACCTGGCCGACGGTGCCGACCACGCGCTGGTAGCCGGCCTGCATGGCGTTGAAGGCGGCGGCCATCTGGCCGACCTCGTCGCGGCCCTCCAGCGGCACGCGCAGCGACAGGTCGCCGCTGCGCTCGACCTGCAGCATCACGTCCTTGAGGGTATTGAGGTGGCTGAGCAGAAAGCGGATCAACAGCTGCGAGGCGGCCAGCAGCAGCAACATCAGTACCGCCACCGCGCCGGCATAGGTCAGCGCATGTTGACCGAGCAGCTGCAACAGGCTAGGTGCATGGGCCAGCAGGGCGACACGGCGTCCGTCCTCCAGGCTCAGCAGCTGTGCGCCGATCGGTGGATCCTCGCTCAGCCAGGCATCGTGAGCCAGAGCCTGCCAGCCGGTGGCATCGACCGCAGCGCCGGCGCCCGGCAGTGATTCGCCGCCCTGCAGCAGGCGCAACTGCTGCAGGGCCGGCAGCGGCGCCTGGCTCGGCCACAGACGCAGCAGCTGCGCCTGTTCGGCCGCCGCCCTACGGGCGTCGGCGCTGCGTGCCTGCTGCTCGGTGTGCAGGGCGAACAGCACCAGCATCAGGCTGGTGGCGAAAGCGACGGCATTGACCGCCCAGAACTTGTACTTCAGAGAAAGATCGCTGATCCAGGAACCCATGCTTCGTAGTGTCCGTATCCGTCAGCCGCTATTGGCCAATTGCCAGTAGTATCGTACAGCTCGGAGGCGTGGCCGTTGATCCCGGTCAACTCTGCGCTACCTCGCGCTCGCTCGGCACGGGCAGGCCGAAGAAGGCGCGGGCGCAGGCGCTGGTCTCGGCAGCCAGTTGCTGCTCGCTCTGCCGGCGATGGCGCGCCACCTCGCGCAGCACCTCGGTCAGGAAGGCCGGCTCGTTGCGTCCACTTTTCGGCTTCGGCCGCAGGCTGCGCGGCAGCAGGAAGGGCGAGTCGGTCTCGAGCATCAGCCGGTCGGCGGGAATGTCGCCGAGCAGTGGATGCAGATGGGTTCCGCGACGCTCGTCGCAGACCCAGCCGGTGATGCCGATATGCAGGTCGAGGTCCAGATAGGCATAGAGCGCCCGGCGTTCGCCGGTAAAGCAGTGCACCACCGCCGCCGGCAACCGGTCGCGAAAATCACGCAGTATCTCCAGCAGACGCTGGCTGGCCTCGCGCTCGTGCAGAAACACCGGCATGGCCAGTTCCGCTGCCAGCGCCAGCTGTTCTTCCAGGGCCTTTTCCTGCTGCGGCCGCGGCGAGAAGTCGCGGTCGAAGTCCAGCCCGCATTCGCCCACCGCGCGCACCTCGGGCTCGCCGAGCAGGGCCTTGAGCGCAGTGGCGCTCGCACCGTTCCAGGCGCTGGCATCGTGCGGGTGAACCCCGGCGGTGCTGAACAGCCGTTCGCCGCTATCGTCCAGCCGTCGGCAAAGCTCGAGGCTGGCCTCGCTTTCGCTCAGACTGGTACCGGTCAGCACCAGCTGGCAGACGCCGGCGGCCCGGGCGCGTTCGAGCAGGGCCTCGGCCTGTGTGGCGAGGCTGGGGTGGGTGAGATTGACGGCGATATCGATGAGTTGCATGGTGCCACCTGGTGAGCGCGAGGAGGCAGCATAGCAGATGCTCTCCGTTCGTCAGAAAGGCGAGTTAAAACAATGAGTTGGGAATAGTTTTCAAGGTTGGAGCAAGGCTTTGGACTGGCGTCGCCTGCTTGAGCTGTGCGACCCTCCGCGCCCCGCACCGACCTTGGGAACTCGGCTGGCGGGTCGAGGGTCTGTTGCCGGTCCGCGTGGTCAGCCGGTAAAGGCGCAGACCGAGTACGGCGATCCGCCGCCCACCCCTGGAGAATCGATGTCGCGACTGCTGTTGGTCCTGTGCCTGGTGCTGCTGTTGCCGTTGCCGGCCAGCGCGCGTCTGGCCGGTCCGCCGGAGGTCGGCAGCCAGGCGCGCAGCGCCCGCGACCTGCCGGCGATCCGCAGCAGCGGCGAGCTGCGCGTGCTGGTCAACCAGAGCCGCAACAGCTCGGGCTCGGTCAAGGGCCAGAGCATTGGCGTCGAGTACCACCGCCTGCGCGCCTTCGAGCAGTACCTCAACCGCAACGCCCGCGACGGCCGCGGCCTGCGCCTGAAGATCATCCCCAAGGCCAAGGATCAGCTGCTCGGCGCCCTGCAGCGCGGCGAGGGCGACCTGGTGGCGCCGGGCGAGCTGCTCAACGTGCGCGCCGGACACGACGTCAGCGCCAGCGCGGCGATCCGCCGCGAGGTGCCGCTGGTGCTGGTGGCGAAGCAGGGCAACCAGCATTACCGCAGCCTCGAGCAACTGGCCGGACGCAGCCTGTCGCTGCCGGCCGGCAGCGCCGTGGGCGAGGCGTTGCGCAAGGTCAACCAGCAACTGGCGGCGCGCAATCTGCCGCCGATCGTGGTGGAGTGGGTCGACCCCAGCCTGGCGGTGGAGGACGTGCTGGAAATGGTCCAGGCCGGGATCTTCGAGCGCACCGCGGTGGAGCTGCCGATCGCCGAGCGCTGGGCCAAGGTGATGCCCGGGCTCCGGGTGGACAAGCACCTGATGCTGGCGCGCGACGGCGACATGAGCTGGTTCGTGCGGCCGGACGCGCCGATGCTGCGCGCCAGCATCGACCGCTTCTTCGCCGGCTACCAGAGCCCGGCCGACCAGGACGCGGCCTTCCAGCGCGTCTACCGACGTCTGTACAAGGTTCACTCGCCGCTGGGGCGCATCGAGCGCCAGCGCCTTGAGCGGGTGCGCCCGGTGCTGCAGCAGCATGCCGAGCGCCAGGGCTTCGACTGGCTGCTGCTGGCGGCGCTGGCGTTCAAGGAGTCGACCCTCAATCCCTCCGCGCGCGGCGCCAGCGGCGCCACCGGGCTGATGCAGATCACCCCGGCGGCGGCGCGCAGCGTCGGCGGCAGCAATATCCAGAGCCTGGACGGCAATGTGCAGGCCGGCAGCAAGTACCTGGCGATGTTGCGCCGCAACTTCTTCAACAGCCCGCAGTTCAACGAGCGCGAGCGCATCGCCTTCGTCCTGGCCGCCTACAATCTCGGCCCGCAACGGGTCCAGAGCCTGCGTGCCGAGGCCCGTCGCCGTGGCCTCAATGCCAACCAGTGGTTCTTCCAGGTGGAACGGGTGGCGATGGAGCAACTGGGCATGGGTGTGGTGAGCTACGTAAATAGCGTGAATAAGTACTACCTTGCTTATGACCGTGAGCGCTATTTGCTGGAGCCGCAGGGACAGCGTCTGACGGCCAAATAAAATCTAAAAAATCGATCTTAATAAGCGGTATTTTTCGATTTTAATATCGAATAAATTGGATATTCTGTGCGCCATCAACTCCCACACACGAAGGACGCCTTGCAATGAACGACCTGATCAAGAGCATTACCGCAACTCAAGCCGGTTTTGGCATCGCCATCCTGCGCATAGTCGCCGGCATCACCTTCGCCGCCCATGGAGCGCAGAAGCTGTTCGGCTGGTTCGGCGGCTACGGCCTTGAAGGTGTCGGCCAGTGGATGGAAAGCATCGGCCTGGCGCCGGGCTACCTGATGGCGCTGATGGCCGGTAGCGCCGAGTTCTTCGGCGGCCTCGCCCTGATCGTCGGTCTGCTGGTGCGCCCGGCCGCCGCGGTACTGGCGGTGACCATGCTGGTGGCGATCTTCACCGTGCACCTGGCCAACGGCTTCTTCATGAGCAACAACGGCTACGAATTCGCCCTGGCGCTGCTGGCGATCAGCGTGGCACTGGTATTCGAGGGTGCCGGCAAGCTGTCGCTGGACGGCAATATCGCTCGCTGATCCGTTTCCGTCCGATAGGAGAAGGCCCGCATCGCGGGCCTTCTTGCGTTCACGACCTTTTACTCAGGCGGCAGGTGCCTGTTCGGCCTTCTTCTCCTGTATCGCCACCTGCTGCGCCAGTTCGATCATCTGCTCGCGCATCCAGCGGTTGGCCGGGTCCTGGTCGGTGCTCTCGTGCCAGTACAGGTGGGTCTCCAAGGCCGGTACGTCGCCGACCGGCAGCGCCACGTGGTGCAGGTTGTGGCGGCGGGCGAAGCGCTCCGGCACGGTCATCACCATATCGGTCTGCAGCATCACGCTGCCGGCCATCAGGTAATGCTGCGAGCGCAGGGCGATCTTGCGCTGGACGCCCATCTTGCCCAGGGCCAGGTCGACATAGCCGAGGCCGCTGCGACGGCTGGAGATCTGGATATGGGTCAGCGACAGGTATTCGTCGAGGCTGATCCGGTCCTTGGCCAGCGGATGGCCGGGGCGCATGGCGCAGACGTAGCGGTCGTCCAGCAGCTTGACGTGACGCACCTGCGGGTCGGTGTTGAGCGGGGCGTCGACGGCGAAATCCAGGCGCCCGGCGGCCAGTTCCTTGGTGGTCTCGCGGCGCTTGGCCAGAAAGCTCTCGATGCATACGCTCGGCGCCAGGCGGCGCAGACGCTGGAACAGCGGCGGCAGGAGAATCTGCTCGGAGAGGTCGGTCATGCTGATGCGGTAGGTCTTGTTCGCCTGTTGCGGGTTGAAGGTGCGGCTCTCCTGCACCGATACGCGCAAGAGCTGCAGGGCGTTGCGCACCGGGCCGATGATGTTCTGCGCCATCGGCGTGGGCACCATGCCCTGGGCGGTGCGTACGAACAGCGGGTCGTTGAAGGTTTCGCGCAGGCGGGCCAGGGCGTTGGACACCGCCGGCTGGGTGATGCCGACGATCTGCCCGGCACGGGTCAGGTTGGCCTCGGTGTAGATGGCGTCGAAGACGATGAAGAGGTTCAGATCCACCTTGGTCAGGTTCATGCCGGATGCGCTCCAGGGCTGTCGATATCAGTCGATCATATATCGGTTATGAATGTTCATACACGCTAAAAATAGGTTCGATAAATCTTAGGCGCTGTTCTAGCATCATTTCCACAACCTCACACCCCCTTGTTAGAAACAGCCCCTCAGAAGGTATCCCCATGGATTTCGCCTACTCCCCCAAGGTTCAACAGCTGCGTGAGCGCGTCACGGCATTCATGGAGGCGCACGTCTACCCGGCCGAAGCGGTATTCGAAAGGCAGGTGGCCGAAGGCGACCGCTGGCAGCCCACCGCGATCATGGAAGAGCTGAAGAACAAGGCCAAGGCCGAAGGCCTGTGGAACCTGTTCCTGCCCGAGTCCGACTACGGGGCCGGCCTGAGCAATACCGAGTACGCGCCGCTGGCCGAGATCATGGGGCGCTCGCTGATCGGCCCGGAGCCGTTCAACTGCGCCGCACCGGATACCGGCAACATGGAGGTGCTGGTGCGCTACGGCAACGAGGCGCAGAAGCGCCAGTGGCTGGAGCCGCTGCTGTCCGGCGAGATCCGCTCGGCCTTCGCCATGACCGAGCCGGGGGTAGCCTCTTCGGATGCCACCAACATGCAGGCCAACGCCCATCGCGAGGGCGACGAGTGGGTGATCAACGGCCGCAAGTGGTGGACCTCCGGTGCCTGCGACCCGCGCTGCAAGGTGATGATCTTCATGGGCCTGACCAACCCCGACGCGCCGCGCCACCAGCAGCACTCGATGATTCTGGTGCCGATGGATGCGCCCGGTGTCACCGTGCTGCGGCCGCTGCCGGTGTTCGGCTACGACGACGCCCCGCACGGCCACGCCGAGGTGCTGTTCGAGAACGTGCGGGTGCCCTACGAGAACGTGCTGCTCGGCGAGGGGCGCGGCTTCGAGATCGCCCAGGGGCGCCTCGGCCCAGGCCGCATCCACCACTGCATGCGCTCGATCGGCATGGCCGAACGCGCCCTGGAGCTGATGTGCAAGCGCGCCGTTTCGCGCACGGCGTTCGGCAAGCCGCTGGCGCGCCTGGGCGGCAATATCGACCATATCGCCGACTCGCGCATGGAGATCAACCAGGCGCGCCTGCTGACGCTGAACGCGGCCTACATGATGGACACCGTGGGCAACAAGATCGCCGCCAGCGAGATCGCCCAGATCAAGGTGGTGGCGCCCAACGTGGCGCTCAGGGTGATCGACCGGGCGATCCAGCTGCACGGCGGCGCCGGGGTCTCCAACGACTTCCCGCTGGCCTACTGGTACGCCATGCAGCGCACCCTGCGCCTGGCCGATGGCCCGGACGAAGTGCACCGCGCCGCCATCGGCAAGTACGAGATCGGCAAGTACGTGCCGCGCGAGGCGATGAAAGCCAGTCGCTGAGCCAGGCGCTGATAAAGACGAGGCCCGCATCTTTGCGGGCCTCGTCGTTTAGGTTGCGGCGCGCAGCGCAGCCCGCGGCAATCGGGCGCTCAGTCGTCGGAGCGCTGCGCCTGGCCCAGCCAGCCGAGGCGCATATGCAGCTGCGCGGCGAAGGCGCGCGCGGCCAGTTCCTCATGAAAGGTCAGGGCGCGGCGACCGACGCGCACCTGCCATAGGCGACGGCCGCCGCGTTCCAGCACTTCTATGCGTACATCCGCCATGCTTCAACTCTGTTGTCGATCGAGACCGGCCCGGTCGCGGGTTCTCAGCAGCGACAGGATCACGCCGCCGGCCAGCAGGCTCAAGGTTACGCCAAGCGAGAGCAGGGCGGGAACCTTGAGCAGATCATGCAGGAAGATCTTGCCGCCGATATACATCAGCACCAGAGCCAGGGCGTACTTCAGGTAGATGAAGCGGTGCATCAGCGCGGCCAGGGCGAAGTACAGCGAGCGCAGGCCGAGGATGGCGAAGATGTTCGAGGTGTAGACGATGAACGGGTCCTGCGAGATGGCCAGCACCGCCGGCACGCTGTCTACCGCGAACACCAGGTCGGCCAGCTCGATCAGCACCAGCGCCAGCAGCAGCGGCGTGGCATGCAGCAACGGCTTTCCGCTGACCCGATCCTTCAGGCGCACCAGGAAACGACCGTCGTGCAGCTCGTCGGTGACCCGCAGGTGGCGGCGCACGAAGCGCAGCAGTGGGTTCTGCGACAGATCCGGGTGGCTTTCCTGGTCGTTGCTGCGCAGCATCTTGAAGCCGCTGAACAGCAGAAAGGCGCCGAACAGGTAGAGGACCCAGTCGAACTGCTGCACCAGCGCCGTGCCCAGGGCGATCATGACGGCGCGCAGCACGATGACCCCGAGGATGCCCCAGAACAGCACGCGGTGCTGGTAGCGGCGGGGGATGTTGAAGTAGCCGAGGATCATCGCCATGACGAAGACGTTGTCCATCGACAGCGACTGCTCGACGAGAAAACCGGTGTAGTACTCCAGCGCCTTGGTCGCACCGAGCTGCCACCAGATCCAGCCGCCGAAGGCGACGCCGACGCCGAAGTAGCCCGAATACAGCAGCAGGCTCTCGCGCATTTCGATTTCGTGCTGGTCGCGGTGCAGCACGCCGAGATCGAGGACCAGCAGGGTGATGATGAGGGTCAGAAAGGCCAGCCAGAACCAGCCGGGGGTGCCGAACAGCGGGGTGGTGAAAAAGGCGAGTAGAGCGTCCATGAGCCTTCCCTATGTCTGCCTGAGTTGAAATGAAATCGACTCAGTGACTCCGACATCACGGTGAGCAACTCACCGCCAGAGGGGCCCGGCGTCACGCCCGGACAGGCTAACGCCTAACCTGGAAAGCCTCAAGCCGGAGCGTGACCGCGCTGCACTTATCGCTTCGAACTCAATAGACCCAGACCTCGACCCGGCGATTGCGGATGCGTCCGTGATCCTCGCTGTTGGCCGCCACCGGCAGCTCGTCGCCGAGCCCGGTGATCTCGCGAAACAGCACACCGCCCTTGGCCAGTTCGCGGCGCACCGCCATGGCGCGCAGCTTGGACAGCAGCGCGGCGCGGGCCGGGTCGCTCTTGGCGTCGCCGAAACCCACCAGCACCACCTGGTTATGCAGCTTGTCGTGGTGCTTGAGGTAGTCCAGCACCCGGCCCAGGTCGCGCTGGGCCTTGTTGTCGAGGGTCGCGCTGCCTTCCTGGAAACGGAAGTTCACCGACAGGCGCTGCGCCTGCTCGGCCAACTGCCGATAGCCGGCCGGCATCTGCGCGACGGGCTCGACGCGCACGGCGCGCACGGTCTGGGCAATGAAGCCGCTGGCCTCGACTATGGCCTGGCCGCGCGGGCCATGGGCGAAATCGATCAACGCCTGGGCCCAGGGGTTGTCCGGCTGCGGCTGGTTGTAGAGGAACAGGCGACGCGACAACGGGTAATCCTCGGTCGCGATCGCCGTGGTGCTCGGCGGCATCGGCTGGGAGTCGCCGGCGGCGATGGCCACGGCCTTGGCCTGGCGGATATAGGGCAGGCCGATAAAACCGATGCCGTTGGCGTCGCTGGCGACCGCATCGGACAGCTGATTGCTCGACTCGAAGCGCCGGGCGCCGGCGGCCAGGCTGCGTCCGCCCGGTGCCAGCACCAGCTCCTTGAAGGTGTCGTAGGTGCCGGAATTGTCGTCGCGGGCGTACAGGCGCACGGCGCCGGGATTGCCGCCCAGCTCGCGCCAGTCGGTGATCTCGCCGGAAAACAGCTGGGCCAGCTGCTCGACCTTGAGCGCGCCGATGGGGTTGCTCGGGTGCAAGATGATCGCCAGGCCGTCGATGGCGATCACCTGCTCGGCCTGCGGGCCGCGCAGATCGCCGAGAGCGCTCAGGCTGGCGACTTCGCCGTCCTTGATCGGTCGTGACGAGGCGGCCAGGTCCGCCGTGCCTGCCTTGAGCGAGGCGAAACCGGTGCTGGAGCCGTGCGCGGCGATCTCGACCAGTACGGTGCGACCGTCGGCCTGGCGGGCCAGCAGACGTTGCTCGTTCTCCGCGGCGCCGGCTTCGCTGCGGATGTCATGCAAACCTTCGGCCTCGAACAGTCCCCTGACCAGCTCCGGGGCGAGCTTGGCGCCGATGGTGTTGGAGCCCTGGATGCGCAGCACCGGTCGGTTGTCCTGCGCGGCGGGCAGGGCGGCGAACACCGACAGGGGCAGGGCGTAGCAGAGGAAGCCGAGGATCAACAGCGGCAGGATTCGACTCCAGGGATCGCGGTCGAGGGCGGACGGGGCTCGCGGCATGCGGCAGACACCTTCTGGTGGGTGATGGAAAGTGCCGCGAGATTAAGACAGTCAGGTTGCGGTTATATGACAGACCGGTTGTAGCGGGCCTGAGTGGAAAACCGCGCAGGGTCTTCCACCGCGCTTCGCGTTCAGCCCAGTTCCAGCCAGATCGGCGCGTGGTCCGAGGGCTTGTCCATGCCGCGCAGTTCGTAATCGATGCCGGCGTCCTTGAGGCGCCCGTGCAGCGCCTGGCTGGCGAGGATCACGTCGATGCGCAGGCCGCGCTTGGGCTCGTCCTCGAAGCCGCGGCTGCGGTAGTCGAACCAGCTGAAGCGGTCGTTCACCTGCGGGTTGAGCTGGCGGAAGCTGTCGACCAGGCCCCAGTCCTTCAGGCTGACCAGCCACTCGCGTTCCTCGGGCAGGAAGCTGCACTTGCCGGTCTTCAGCCAGCGCAGGCGGTTAGCCTCGCCGATGCCGATGTCGCAGTCCTCGGGGCTGATGTTGATGTCGCCCATCACCACCAGCGCCTGCTGCGGATCGAAACGCTTCACCAAGAGTTGCTGCAGGTCGGCGTAGAAGCGCTGCTTGGCGGGGAACTTGATCGGATGGTCGCGGCTTTCACCCTGGGGGAAGTAACCGTTCATCACGGTGATCGGCTGGCCCTGGGCGTCGGCAAAGGTGGCGTAGATGAAGCGGCGCTGGGATTCCTCGCCGTCGTTGGGAAAGCCCTTGTGCAGGTCCAGCGGCGCCTGGCGCGAGAGCAGGGCGACGCCGTAGTGACCCTTCTGCCCGTGGTAGTGCACGTGGTAGCCGAGTTGGCGGATCTCGGCCTCGGGGAACTGCTCGTCGGCCACCTTGGTTTCCTGCAGGCCGATCACGTCGGGCTGGTGCTTGGCGATCAGCGCCTGCAGCTGATGGGGGCGGGCGCGCAGGCCATTGATATTGAACGAGACGATTTTCATGGGCGGCGGGTCCTGGGCTAACGGGCATGCCACCAAAGGCACCCCGGATGATGAGAGCCCTCGCGGCATGCCCTGCTCATATCCTGCTCCCGGACGGAGAAGGATATGAGCAGGGCGTCGCTGCGCGACTTTCAGGTTAAAAGGCGATGCTAGCCGATCACTCGGCGGCGGAGCCAGCGCCTGGCGGCAGATGACTTGCACTGCTAAGTTGCCAGTGAGGTTCGCGCGCCTACACCGACAAGCAGAGGTCAATCATGCCCCACAACGCTCCTGCCGAAGTCCGCATGCTCGATGGCGGCTATGCCCGTGAAGTCCGCTCACTGCTCTATCACGCCTATCGCCATGAGCCGACCTTCGCCTACCTGTTCGAGGCCGAACGGCCGGGCTTCGACCAGCGGGTGCGGGCCACGGTGCGCGAACTGGTGCAGCGGCACTTCGCCGAGGAGCTGCCGGCCATCGGCCTGCTGCTCGACGAGCGCCTGATCGGCGCCGCGCTGATCGCCCCGCCGCAGCGCCGCCTGGACATCACCGAGAGCTGGGGCTGGCGCCTGCGCATGCTGCTGAGCGCCGGGTTCCGCTGCACCAAACGCTACCTCGAATACCACGACGCGGTGCTCGCCTGCCTGCCGCCGGGGCCTTATCACGTGCTGCCGCTGCTCGGCATCCACCCCGAGTTCCAGGGCCAGCACCGTGGCGAGCAGTTGCTCGAGGCTCTGCACGACTGGTGCGCCGAGGATGCCGGCTCGCAGGGCGTGGTGCTGGACACCGGCGACGCCCGCTACCTGGACTTCTACAAGCGCCAGGGCTACGAGGAGATCGGCGAACTGGCCATCGGTCCGGTGGTGGAGCACGTGTTCTTCCACCCCAATCCGCAGCCGGTGGCCCGGGCCAGCGCCTGAACCTTGCCTGTCGCCGGGCCTCGCGACGGCTCTAGCTCGCCGTCCGCTCCGTGATAGCATCCCCGGCCATGAGCGTATATGGATATCTCCGGCGCAGCCTGGCGCTGCTGCTGGTCAGCACTGGCGTCGTGGCGGGCGCCGAGTTGGAGGTACGGATCACCCCGGCCGACTCGGCCCTCAAGGCCAATATCGAAGGCTATGTGGGCAGTCTCGAAGGTCGCGACGGTCAGGCGTTGCGGCGCCTGCGCCGGGTCGCCGAGACCGAGGCGGACAAGGCCGCCGAGGCGCTGGGCTACTACCAGGCGCGTATCCGCAGCCATGTCGAGGAGGGCGATCCGCCGCGCCTGGTGCTGGAGGTGGAGCCCGGCGAGCGCGTGCGCCTGCGCGAGGTGAGCATTCGCATCGAGGGGCCTGCCAGCGAAGTGCCGGCCTTTCGCATCCCCAGTGCCAGTCGCCTGCAGCCCGGAGCAGCGTTGCATCACGGCCGTTACGAGGATGCCAAGCGACTGATCCAGAACCGGGCCTCGCGCTACGGCTTCTTCGACGGGCATTTCTCGCGCCAGCGCCTGGACATCGATCCGGCCGCCGGCGTCGCCGATATCGAACTGGTGTACCTCAGCGGACCGCGCTATCGCCTCGGCGACATCGCCTTCAGCGGCGACTTCCCCTTCGACGAGGACCTGCTGCGGCGCATGGTGCCGTTCCAGGCGGACACGCCATACGACGCCGAGCTGATCGCCGAGCTCTATCAGACGCTGCAGTCCAGCGGTTACTTCGAGACGGTGCGGGTCGATGCCATTCCCGCCCAGGCCGAGCAGCTGCGCATTCCGGTGCAGGTCACGCTGCAGGCCCGGCAGCCGCGCACCCTGGGCTTCGGCCTGGGCTTTTCCACCGACGTCGGGCCGCGCCTGCGCGGCAACTGGACGCGCCACTGGCGCAACCCGCAGGGTCATAGCTACGGGTTGGAGAGCGAACTGTCGGCGCCGCGGCAGAACCTCGGCCTGTGGTACGACATTCCCGGCGACCCGCCCTTGACCGACAAACTGCGCCTGGCCGGCGGCTACCAGTACGAGGAGCTGGCCAGCAACGATAGCCTCAGTCGCCTGCTCAAGGTCGGCCCGGAGTGGCACAGCCGCCGCGCCGGCGGCTGGCAGCGGGTGCTGTCGATCAAGTGGCAGCGCGAGGAATATCGCCTGGGCGACGACTCGGGCCTGAGCACCCTGCTGATGCCGGGCGTCAGCTATTCGCTGCTGCGCAGCGACAACCGTCTCGACCCCAGGCGCGGCTATCGCCTGCAGTTCGGCCTCTCCGGCGCGGTGGACGGGGTGCTGTCGGACGCCGACCTGGTGCACGGCAACGTCATGCTCAAGGGCCTGACCACAGTGCTGGACAACCACCGCCTGCTCGGCCGCGTGCAGCTGGGCGGCACCGAGACCGACGGCTTCTCCGGCGTGCCGCCGTCGCTGCGTTTCTTCGCCGGCGGCGACCAGAGCGTGCGCGGCTACGACTACCAGAGCCTGTCGCCGGAGAACGGGCGCGGCGACAAGATCGGTGGCCGCTACCTGTTCGCCGCCAGCGCCGAGTACCAGTACAGCCTGAGCGAGCGCTGGCGCCTGGCAGCGTTCGTCGACCAGGGCAATGCGTTCGACTCGCTGGAATTTCCCACCCTCAAGACCGGCGTCGGCTTCGGCGTGCGCTGGGTCTCGCCGGTCGGCCCGCTGCGCCTGGATCTGGCCCACGCGCTGGACGACGAGGGCGGCGTGCGACTGCATTTCTCCATGGGGCCGGAGCTATGAGGCGCGCACTCAGGCGGCTGGGGGCGGGGCTGCTGACCCTGGCGCTGCTGCTCGGCGCCACGCTGCTGGGCGTGCTGGGGACCGAGGGCGGCAGCCGCTGGTTGCTGGCGCAGGTGCCGGGCCTGGCCGCGACGAACTTCCAGGGCCGGCTCGGCGCGGCCTGGCGGGCCGACGCGCTGCTCTGGCAGCAGGGCGGCTTGCGTGTCGAACTGCAGGCAGTGGAGTTCGCCTGGTCGCCGTCCTGCCTGCTGCGCCTGACCCTGTGCCTGGATCGCCTGCACCTGGCGCAGGCCGCAGTCGATCTGCCGGCCAGCGCGGCACCGGCGGACCAACCCGCGACGCTGCCGAGCCTGAAGTTGCCGCTGCGCCTGCAGCTGGCTGACATCCAGCTGGGCGACCTGCGTATCGACGGCCAGAGCCAGCTCAGCGAACTGCAGCTGAGCGGCGCGTGGAACGAGCGCGGCATGCGCCTGCAACGCCTGGCCCTGCGTCGCGACGCACTGAGCCTGGAGGCGAGCGGAGCACTGACCCCGCAGGGCGACTGGCCGCTGGACCTGAGCGGGCAGCTGCAGCTGCCCGAGGTCGACGGCAAACCCTGGCAGGTGGCGCTGCGGGTCGGCGGCGACCTGCAGCGCAGCCTGAGCCTGCAGGCCGACAGCACGGGCTACCTGGAGGCGCGCCTGGTCGGTGAGGTGCAGGCGCTGGCCGAGCACCTGCCGGCCGAGCTGCATCTCAGCAGCGCGGACTTCCAGGCCAGTGCGGGGTTGCCGCCGACCCTGCGCCTGCAGCAGCTGCAATTGCAGGCCAAGGGCGACCTGGCCAGTGGCTACCGCATCGACGGCGACGCCAGCCTGCCGGCCGAGCAGGCGCCGATCGCCGTGCGCCTGCAGGGGCTGGTCGATGCCAGGGGCGCCGCTATCGAGCTACTGCAGCTGCAGGCCGGAGCCGAGCGGTACCTGCAGCTGCGCGGCCGGCTCGACTGGACCGAGACCTTCGCCGCCGACGCCAGCCTCAACTGGCAGGATTTCCCCTGGCAGCGCCTGTACCCGCTGGAGCAGGAGCCGCCGGTGAGCCTGCAACGGCTGCAGGCCGAGCTGAGCTATCGCGGCGGCAACTACCTGGGCAATTTCGCCGGCCAGCTGCAGGGGCCGGCCGGCGCCTTCAGCCTGAGCAGCCCGGTCAGCGGCGATCTCGAGCAGGTCAGCCTGCCGCAGCTGCAGTTGCAGGCCGGGCAGGGCCGGCTCGACGGCGTGCTCAGGCTCGGCTTCGCCGCGGGCATCGACTGGCAGGCCATGCTGCAGCTGAGCGACTTCGATCCTGGCTACTGGCTGGCCGAGCTGTCCGGCCAGTTGGGCGGGCCGCTGAACAGCCGCGGCAGCCTGAGCGGCGGCGAGCTGCAGGCCCAGGCCGACATCGACCTCAGCGGCCGCCTGCGCGGCCAGCCCGCCTTGCTGCAGCTGCGCGGCGAAGGTGCGGGCCAGCGCTGGCAGTTGCTGCGATTGCAGGTGAGGCTGGGCGACAACCGCATCCAGGGGCAGGGCGCGCTGGAGCAGGCCCTGAGCGGGCAGCTGGAACTGACCCTGCCGCGCCTCGGCCAGCTCTGGCCGGGTCTGCAGGGACAAGCACAGGGGCGCCTGGATCTCGCCGGCACGCCGCAGGCGCCGCAGGGCCGGCTGCAGCTCGGCGGCGAGCGCCTGGCGTTCGGTGATCCCCGCCTGCGCCACCTGCGACTGAGCGCCAGCCTGGATGCCCGTCAGCGGGGCAGGCTGGCGCTGCAGGCACGCGGCATCCGTATCGGCGATGCCTATCTCGGCCGGCTGCAGGTCGACGGCCAGGGCGATGCGCGGCGCCAGGCGCTGCAGCTGGACCTGCAGGGGCCGCTGCTGCAACTGGCGCTGGCGCTGGACGGCAAGCTGAGCGAGCAGGGCGACTGGCGCGGGCGCATCGCCAGCGGCCGTATCCAGAGCGGCGGCCAGGATTGGCTGCTGCAAAAGCCGGCGGCGCTGGAGCGTCTGGCCAGCGGCCGACTGAGCCTGGGCGCGCACTGCTGGCAGGCCGGCGACGCCAGCCTATGTGGCGAGCAGCAGCGCCTGGCGCCGCAACCCAGCCTGGATCTGCGCCTGGAAAACTTCCCGCTGGCCAGCCTGCAACCCTGGCTGCCGGAGGATTTCGCCTGGCAGGGCCGACTGGACGGCCGGCTCGAGCTCGAGTTGCCGGCCGGCGGCCCCAATGGTCGCATCCTGCTGGATGCCGGCAGCGGCGTCCTGCGCATTCGCCAGCCGGAACAGGACCAGTGGCTGGACTTTCCCTACCACAGCCTGCGCCTGGACAGCCGCCTGCGGCCGCAGCGGGTGGACAGCGAGCTGCGTTTGCTCGGCGGCCGCCTCGGCGAGTTGAGCCTGCAGACGCAAATCGACCCGCGCCTGGCCAGCAAGCCGATCAGCGGCGAGTTCCGCCTGAGCGGGCTGGATCTGGCCGTACTGCGTCCCTTCGTGCCCATGGCCGAGCGCCTGCAGGGCCGGTTGCAGGGCAGCGGGACCCTTTCCGGGCCGCTGTTGGCGCCCCAGGTCGACGGCCAGTTGCTGCTGCAGGACGGCGAGCTTGCGGGCAGCGAGCTGCCGCTCGGCGTCGAGGCGCTGCAGATGCGCGCGCGGATCGCCGGCGAGCGTCTGCAATTGAGCGGGGACTGGCGCAGCGGCGAGCAGGGCCGCGGCAATCTGCGCGGTGAACTGGACTGGCGCGCGGGGCTGGTCGGAGATCTGCACCTGCAGGGCCAGCGTCTGCCGCTGAAGGTCGAGCCCTACGCCGAGCTGGAAGTCGAGCCGGACCTGCACCTGCAGCTACGCCAGCGGCAGGTCGCGGTGCGTGGCAAGGTCGCCGTGCCGCGCGGGCAGATCCGCGTGCGCGAGCTGCCGGCCTCCACCGTCAAGCTGTCCGGCGATGCGCGGGTGGCCGGGCGCGAGACGCCGCTGGAGGAGGAGGCGCTGGGCATCGCCATGGATGTCGATGTCGAGGTCGGCCAGGACAAGCTGGCCTTCCGCGGCTTCGGCCTGACCGCCGACCTGCGCGGGCGCGTGCATATCGGCGACGACCTCGACACCCGCGGCGAGCTGGACCTGGTGAACGGCCGCTATCGCGCCTACGGCCAGCGTTTGACCATCCGCCGCGCGCGGCTGCTGTTCACCGGGCCCATCGACCAGCCGTTCCTCGATGTCGAGGCGATTCGCCGGGTGGACAATGTGGTCGCCGGCATCCGCCTGTCCGGCAGCGCCGAGCAACCCGGCACCACGGTGTTCGCCGAGCCGGCGATGAGCCAGGAGCAGGCGCTGTCCTACCTGGTGCTGGGCCGGCCGCTGGGGCAGGGCAGCGGCGACAACAACCTGCTTGGTCAGGCGGCGCTGGCCCTGGGCCTGGCCGGCAGCAGCTCGCTGACCAGCAGCCTGGCCAGCAGCCTGGGCATCCAGGATTTCCAGCTCGACACCGAGGGCAGCGGCATCACCACCAGCGTGGTGGCCAGTGGCAACCTCAGCGAGCGCCTCAGCCTGCGCTACGGCGTCGGCGTGTTCGAGCCGGCGAACACCATCGCGCTGCGCTACCAGCTCAGCCGCAGGCTCTATCTCGAGGCGGCCAGTGGGCTGGCCAGTTCGCTGGACCTGTTCTACCGGCGCGATTTCTAGCGGCGAGGGGCGGGTTGGTATTTTTGCGGTCCTGTTAGCGCGATGGCGGATTTATGCTCGGATTTTCTCCTATTACTCGGCGGAAGATCTCGTTAAAATCTTGTTATATAGTGAAAATAACTTATTTCGTCTTCGTATACTTGGGCGCCCCCTGATCCGGCAACCCTGGTCCATCGCGGGGCGGTGACGCAAGCAACGGCACTGTCTATCCGGCAGTCGATCACGCGACGGGTATCCAACCGCGCGACAACAACAATAAGGAGCCCTCAATGGAATCCGTAACCAACCTGGTGAACCAACTCAACGGCCTGGTGTGGGGACCGCCCATGCTGGTGCTGATCCTCGGCACCGGTCTGTTCCTCATGCTGCGCCTGAAGTTCATGCCGCTGGCCAAGATCGGCCCCGGCTTCAAGCTGATGTGGCAGGGGCGCAAGAAGGACGATGAGCAAAGCGGCGAGATCAGCCCGTTCCAGGCGCTGATGACCTGCCTGGCCGCCACCGTCGGCACCGGCAACATCGCCGGCGTGGCCACGGCCATCTTCCTCGGCGGCCCCGGCGCACTGTTCTGGATGTGGTGCACCGCGCTGGTGGGCATGGCCACCAAGTACTGCGAAGTGGTACTGGCCGTGCACTACCGCGAGAAGGACGACCGTGGCGAGCACGTCGGCGGTCCGATGTACGCGATCAAGAACGGCCTGGGCGCCAAATGGGCCTGGCTCGGCGGCGCCTTCGCCATCTTCGGCGGCCTGGCCGGCTTCGGCATCGGCAACATGGTGCAGGTCAACTCCATGGCGCATGCCCTGGAAACCACCTTCAACGTACCGCTGTGGCTCACCGGCCTGCTGACCATGGTGTTCGTCGGCCTGGTCATCCTCGGCGGCATCAAGCGCATCGGCAAGGTCGCCGCCTCGCTGGTGCCGGCCATGTGCCTGGCCTACATCGTCGCCGCCATCGTCGTACTGGCGGTCAACGCCAGCGAGATCCCGGCCGCCTTCGAGATGATCTTCACCTACGCCTTCACCCCGATCGCCGCCACCGGTGGCTTCGCCGGTGCGGCGGTGATGGCGGCGATCCGCTTCGGCGTGGCCCGCGGCATCTTCTCCAACGAGGCGGGCCTGGGCACCGCCGGCATCGCCCAGGCGGCCGGCACCACCAGCAGCCCGGTGCGCTCGGGGATGATCGGCATGCTCGGGACCTTCATCGACACCATCATCATCTGCACCATGACCGGCCTGGCGATCATCTGCTCCGGCGTGTGGAACAGCGGCGCCAGCGGCGCGGCGCTGTCGGCGGCGGCCTTCGAGTCGGCCATGCCGGGCATCGGCGGGGCGATCCTGACCATCGCCCTGGTGGTATTCGCCTTCACCACCATCCTCGGCTGGAGCTATTTCGGCGAGAAGTGCTGGGAATACCTGGTCGGCACCAAGGCGATCCTGCCGTTCCGCCTGGTCTGGGTCGTCGCGGTGCCGTTCGGCGCCATTGCCCAGCTGGATTTCGCCTGGCTGCTGGCCGATACCCTCAACGGCCTGATGGCCATCCCCAACCTGGTCTCGCTGCTGTTGCTGAGCCCGGTGGTGGTGGCGCTGACCCGCGAATATTTCGCCGACAGGAAGGTGGATGTGTCGCCGGTGCGGGCACGATAGTCTGACCTACGGGTCAGCTTGATCCGCGACCCCGAGAGGGCGCGATCGGGGCTTGCCAAAAGCCCC
The DNA here is from genome assembly GCF_052682975.1 of Pseudomonas sp. SP16.1. Lineage (NCBI taxonomy): Bacteria > Pseudomonadati > Pseudomonadota > Gammaproteobacteria > Pseudomonadales > Pseudomonadaceae > Pseudomonas > Pseudomonas sp. SP16.1. The sequence continues at coordinate 2,232,373 of NZ_JBQYFZ010000001.1, read as the reverse complement.
GATCGCGCCCTTACTCTTTTCCCTCACTTCGCAGAAAAGGATTCTCCCCATGGCGCAAGTCACTCTCAAAGGCAACCCGGTTCCGGTCGATGGTCAGCTGCCGCAGGCCGGTCAGCAGGCGCCGGCGTTCAGCCTGGTCGGCAAGGACCTCGGCGACGTCAGCCTGGCCAGCCTGGCCGGCAAGCGCAAAGTGCTGAACATCTTCCCCAGCATCGACACCCCGACCTGCGCCACCTCGGTGCGCAAGTTCAACGCCGAGGCCGCGCAACTGGCCAATACCGTGGTGCTGTGCATCTCCGCCGACCTGCCGTTCGCCCAGGCGCGTTTCTGCGGTGCCGAAGGCCTGGACAACGTGATCAACCTGTCGACCATGCGCGGCGCCGACTTCCTCAAGAACTACGGCGTGGCCATCGCCGGCGGCCCGCTGGTCGGCGTCGCCGCCCGCGCGGTGGTGGTGCTGGACGAGAACGACAAGGTGCTGCACAGCGAGCTGGTCGGCGAAATCGCCGACGAGCCGAACTACGCGGCGGCCTTGGCGGCGCTCAAGTAACCGCCTGCGCTGCAACGACGGCCTGCTCTGCAGGCCGTTTTTATTTGCGCCGCGAATCACCCCGTAGCCCGGATGCAATCCGGGAGGGGCTGGCAGGGCGCAGGCCTTGCCCCGGATTGCCTCCGGGCTGCTCACTGTGCAAACAGTTGGTAACGTAAGAGGAGCGTAAAAAGCGGGTAAATGGGCTTTGCTTGCCGGGTGTCAGTGCTTATCGTTCCGACTCCCTCACGAAGTGACCCGTCCCCGCCATGTCCGATACCGCCTCGACCGCCTCGCGAACCTCCCGCCAGTGGCTGATCGGCCTGAGTCTGCTCGCCGTGCTGCTGCTGTTGCTCTGGTGGTTCTGGCCGAGCAAGGCGCAGGCGCCGATGGGCGCTGGCCGCTTCGGCGACATGGGCCCGGTGCCGGTGCGGGTGGCCGAGGTGCGCCGCGACGACTTCGCCGTCGAGCTCAAGGCCCTCGGCACGGTCACCGCCTACAACACGGTCAACCTGCGTTCGCGGGTGGACGGCGAGCTGGTCAAGGTGCTGTTCGAGGAGGGCCAGCAGGTGGCGGCCGGCGATCTGCTCGCGGTGATCGACCCGCGCCCCTACCAGGCGGCGCTGCAGCAGGCCCAGGGCGCGCTGCAGGAGCAGCAGGCGCAGCTGAAGAACGCCGAGCTGGACCTGGCCCGCTACCAGGGCCTGTACGCCGAAGACAGCATCGCCAAGCAGACCCTCGACACCCAGCAGGCCTTGGTCAGCCAGTACCGCGGCAGCCTGCAGAGCTACCAGGCGGATGTCGCCACGGCCAGGCTCAATCTCGACTTCACCCAGATCCGCGCTCCGATCTCCGGCCGTCTCGGGCTGCGCCAGCTGGACGTCGGCAACCTGGTCAGCGCCGGCGACACCACGCCGCTGGTGGTGATCACCCAGACCCTGCCGATCGCGGTGACCTTCACCATCCCCGAGGGCGACCTGCCGGCGGTGCTGCAACGCACCCGCGGTGGCGCGACCCTGGCGGTGGAGGCCTGGGACCGCGGCGAGCGGCTGAAACTGGCCGAGGGCGTGCTGGAGAGCCTGGACAACCAGATCGACACCGCCACCGGCACGGTCAAGCTCAAGGCGCGCTTCGCCAATGCCGAGCAGATGCTGTTCCCCAACCAGTTCGTCAACGTGCGCCTGCGCGTGGAAACCCGCAAGGCGGCCACCATCATCCCCTCGGCCGCCGTGCAGTTCGGCGCCCAGGGCACCTTCGTCTACGTGGTCGACGAAGGCAGCAAGATCAGTCTGCGGCCGGTGACCATCGCCGCCAGTGACGCCGAGCGCAGCCTGGTGGCCGATGGCGTGCAGCCTGGCGAACGGCTGGTGCTGGAGGGCACCGACCGCCTGCGCGACGGCAGCCAGGTCGAGGTGATCGACCCGGCCGTGGTTCATAGCCCGGACGGTGCGGCGCGTCAACCGCTGAGCGAGGGCGGCAAGCCGGGCCGGGGCGAGCGTTCTGCCGAGCCGCGGAACGACGCATGAACATCTCCCACCCCTTCATCCTGCGGCCGGTCGCCACCACGCTGCTGATGGTGGCGATCTTCCTCAGCGGTCTGATCGCCTACCGCCTGCTGCCGGTCTCGGCATTGCCGGAGGTGGATTACCCGACCATCCGCGTGCTGACCCTCTATCCGGGCGCCAGCCCGGAGGTGATGACCAGCGCGGTGACCGCGCCGCTGGAGCGCCAGTTCGGCCAGATGGCCGGCCTCAAGCAGATGTCCTCGACCAGCTCCGGCGGCGCCTCGGTGATCACCCTGCGCTTCAATCTGGAGGTATCCCTGGCGGTGGCCGAGCAGGAGGTGCAGGCGGCGATCAACGCGGCGAGCAACCTGCTGCCCGGCGACCTGCCGGCGCCGCCGGTGTACAACAAGGTCAACCCGGCCGACACCCCGGTGCTGACCCTGGCGGTCAGCTCGGCGAGCCTGCCGCTGCCGCGGGTTTTCGACCTGGTGGACACCCGCCTGGCGCAGAAACTGGCGCAGACCAGCGGCGTCGGCCTGGTCACCCTGGCCGGCGGCCAGCGTCCGGCGGTGCGTATCCGGGTCAATCCCGAGGCGCTGGCGTCCTACGGCCTGAGCCTGGCCGACGTGCGCAATCTGATCACCGCCAGCAACGTCAACCAGCCCAAGGGCAACTTCGACGGGCCGACGCGGGTTTCCCAGCTCGACGCCAACGACCAGCTGAAATCCGTGGCGGAATACCGCGAGCTGATCCTGAGCTACCAGAACGGCGCGGCGCTGCGTCTGAAGGATGTCGCCGAGATCATCGATGGCGCCGAGAACGAGCGTCTGGCGGCCTGGGCCAACCGCAACCAGGCGGTACTGGTCAACGTGCAGCGTCAGCCCGGCGCCAACGTGATCGAGGTGGTCGACCGCATCCAGACCCTGTTGCCGCATCTGACCGAGGGCCTGCCGGCCAGCGTCGAGGTCAAGGTGCTCACCGACCGCACCCAGACCATCCGCGCTGCAGTGCGCGATGTACAGCACGAACTGCTGCTGGCCATCGCCCTGGTGGTGATGGTGACCTTCCTGTTCCTGCGCAAGTTGTCGGCGACCATCATCCCGTCCATCGTCGTGCCACTGTCGCTGATCGGCACCTTCGGCGTGATGTACCTGGCCGGCTTCACCATCAACAACCTGACGCTGATGGCGCTGACCATCGCCACCGGTTTCGTGGTCGACGACGCCATCGTCATGCTGGAGAACATCGCCCGCCACCTGGAGCAGGGCGAGACGCCGCTGAACGCCGCACTCAAGGGCGCGCGGCAGATCGGCTTCACCCTGGTCTCGCTGACCCTGTCGCTGATCGCGGTGCTGATCCCGCTGCTATTCATGGCCGACGTGGTCGGGCGGCTGTTCCGCGAATTCGCCATCACCCTGGCGGTGGCCATCCTGATTTCCCTGGTGGTGTCGCTGACCCTCACGCCGATGATGTGCGCGCGCCTGCTCAAGGCCGAGAAGCCCGAGGACGAAGGGCGCTTCTACCGCGCCGCCAGCGCTTTCATCGACGCCATGATCGCGCGCTACGGCGTCTGGCTGACCTGGGTACTCAGGCGCCAGCCGCTGACCCTGCTGGTGGCGGTGGCCACCCTGGGCCTGACCGTGCTGCTCTACCTGGCGGTGCCCAAGGGCTTCTTCCCGGTGCAGGACACCGGGGTGATCCAGGGCATTTCCGAGGCGCCGCAGTCGATTTCCTTCGCCGCCATGAGCGAGCGCCAGCAGCGCCTGGCCGATGTCATCCTGCGCGACCCGGCGGTGGCCAGCCTGTCCTCGTCCATCGGCGTCGACGGCGACAACCCGACGCTCAACAGCGGCCGTCTGCTGATCAACCTCAAGCCGCATGCCGCGCGCGACGTCACCGCCAGCGCCGTGATCGAGCGCCTGCGTCCCGCGCTGGCGCGGATTCCCGGGATCGAGCTGTACATGCAGCCGGTGCAGGATCTGACCATCGAGGATCGCATCAGCCGCACCCAGTTCCAGTTCACCCTGGAGTCGCCGGACGGCGCGCTGCTGGAGCATTGGACGCCGCGCCTGGTCGAGGCGTTGCGCCAGCAGCCGGCGCTCACCGACGTCGCCAGCGACCTGCAGAACCGCGGCCTGCAGGTGTACCTGCAGATCGACCGCGACGCCGCCGCGCGTCTGGGCATCAGCGTCGGCGACATCGACGACGCGCTGTACGACGCCTTTGGCCAACGTCAGATCAGCACCATCTACACCCAGGCCAGCCAGTACCGCGTGGTGCTGGAGAGCCGCGACGGCGGGCGCATCGGCCTGGCGGCGCTGGAGCAGATCCACGTCGCCAGCGGCGACGGCCAGCAGGTGCCGCTGGCCTCGCTGGCGCGCATCGAGGAGCGTCCGGCCAGCCTGCTGGTCAACCATATCGGCCAGTTCCCGGCGGTGACCCTGTCGTTCAACCTGGCCCCGGGGGTGTCGCTGGGCGAGGCGGTGGCGGTGATCGAGCGGGTGGAGCAGGAGGTCGGCCTGCCCGGCGCCATCGACACCCAGTTCCAGGGCGCCGCCGAGGCCTTCCGCGCCTCGCTGAGCTCGACCTTGCTGCTGATCCTGGCGGCCATCATCACCATGTACATCGTGCTCGGCGTGCTCTACGAGAGCTACATCCACCCGATCACCATTCTCTCCACGCTGCCCTCGGCCGGGGTCGGCGCCTTGCTGGCGCTGCTGTTGACCGGCAACGACCTGGGCCTGATCGCCATCATCGGCATCATCCTGTTGATCGGCATCGTCAAGAAGAACGCGATCATGATGATCGACTTCGCCCTGGAGGCCGAGCGCAACCAGGGCATGGCGCCCGAGGCGGCGATCTACCAGGCGGCGCTGCTGCGTTTCCGCCCGATCCTGATGACCACCCTGGCCGCGCTGTTCGGCGCCATCCCGCTGATGCTGGCCTCGGGTTCCGGCGCCGAGCTGCGCCAGCCGCTGGGCCTGGTGATGGTCGGCGGCCTGCTGCTCAGCCAGGTACTGACCCTGTTCACCACGCCGGTGATCTACCTGTACTTCGATCGTCTGTCGCGCCGCGTCAGCGGGCGCAGCGCGGCGGGGCTGGCGGTCTAGATGAACCTCTCCGCCCCCTTTATCCGTCGCCCGGTGGCGACCCTGCTGCTGAGCCTGGCCATCATGCTGCTCGGCGGCGTCAGCTTCGGCCTGCTGCCGGTGGCGCCGCTGCCGCAGATGGATTTCCCCACCATCACCGTGCAGGCCAGCCTGCCCGGCGCCAGCCCGCAGATCATGGCCTCGACCGTGGCCACGCCGCTGGAGCGCTCGCTCGGCACCATCGCCGGCATCAGCCAGATGAACAGCCGCAGCAGCCAGGGCAACACGCGGATCATGATCCAGTTCGACCTGGACAAGGACATCAACACCGCCGCGCGCGAGGTGCAGGCGGCGATCAATGCCGCGCGCGAGCTGCTGCCCGGCGGCATGCGCACGATGCCCAGCTACCGCAAGATCAATCCGTCGCAGGCGCCGATCATGGTCATCTCGCTGACCAGCGCGACGCTCAACAAGGGCCAGCTGTACGACGTCGCCTCGACCATCCTGGCGCAGAAACTGGCCCAGGTCGGCGGCGTTGGCGAGGTGCAGGTCGGCGGCAGTTCGCTGCCGGCGGTGCGGGTGGCGCTGGAGCCGCGCCTGCTCGATCAGTACGGCATCGCCCTCGACGAGGTGCGCCAGACCATCGCCGCGAGCAATGCGCTGCGCCCCAAGGGCGCGGTGGAGGACGCGCAGCGCCGCTGGCAGGTGCAGGCCAGCGACCAGCTGGCCAAGGCCGCCGACTACCTGCCGATGATCATCCGTTACCAGGACGGCGCCGCGGTGCGCCTGGGCGATGTGGCCAGGGTCAGCGACGGCGTCGAGGACCGCTACAACAGCGGCTTCTTCAACGACCAGGAAGCCGTGCTGCTGGTGGTCAACCGGCAGAGCGGGGCGAATATCCTGCAGACCATCGCCGATATCCGTGCCGAACTGCCGGCGCTGCGCGAGGTGATTCCGGCCAGCGTGCAACTGGAGGTGGCCATGGATCGCTCGCCGGTGATCCGCGCCACCCTGCACGAGGCCGAGCAGACCCTGCTGATCGCCGTGGCCCTGGTGATTCTGGTGGTGCTGGCCTTCCTTGGTCGCTGGCGGGCGGCGCTGATTCCGGCGCTGGCGGTGCCGGTGTCGCTGATCGGCAGTTTCGCCGCCATGTACCTGCTGGGTTTTTCGCTGAACAACCTGTCGCTGATGGCGCTGATCATCGCCACCGGCCTGGTGGTGGACGACGCCATCGTGGTGCTGGAGAACATCTCGCGGCACATTCATAACGGCGAGAAACCGATGGACGCGGCGTTCAAGGGCGCCCGCGAAGTCGGCTTCACCCTGCTGTCGATGAACCTGTCGCTGGTCGCGGTGTTCGTCTCCATCCTGTTCATGGGCGGCATAGTCGAGCGGCTGTTCCGCGAGTTCTCCATCACCCTGGCGGTGGCCGTGGTGATCTCCCTGGTGGTGTCGCTGACGTTGACGCCGATGCTCTGCGCACGCTGGCTCAAGGCCGAGGCCGAGCAGCCGCAGGGCCGCCTGCAGCAGTGGGGCGAGCGCCTGCAGAACCGCGTGCTGGCCTTCTACGGGCGCAGCCTGGACTGGGCGCTGCGTCACTCGCTGCTGATGCTGCTGAGCCTGTTGGCGACCATCGCGCTGAACGTCTACCTGTTCGTCAGCATTCCCAAGACCTTCATGCCGCAGCAGGACACCGGCCAGCTGATCGGCTTTATCCGCGGCGACGACGGCCTGTCGTTCCAGGTCATGCAGCCGAAGATGGAGATCTTCCGCAAGGCGGTGCTGGCCGACCCGGCGGTGCACAGCGTGGCCGGCTTCATCGGCGGCAGCGGCGGGATCAACAACGCCTTTATGATCGTGCGCTTGAAGCCTGTGGGTGAGCGCGAGGCGTCCGCGCAGCAGGTGATCAACCGCCTGCGCGCCAGCGTGCCCAAGGTGCCGGGCGGGCGCATGTTCCTCATGCCGGACCAGGACCTGCAGATCGGCGGGCGCGAGGGGCGCAGCTCGGAGAACGAGTACATGCTGCTGTCGGGCGACCTCGACGTGCTGCGCCAGTGGCTGCCCAAGGTGCGCGAGGCGCTGCGCGCGCTGCCCGAGCTGACCGATATCGACGCCAAGGAAAACGAGGGCGCCCAGCAGATTCGCCTGGTGGTGGACCGCGAAGCGGCGCAGCGCCTGGGCGTGGAGATGAGCATGATCACCGCGGTGCTCAACAACGCCTTCAGCCAGCGTCAGGTATCGACCATCTACGAGGCGCTGAACCAGTACAGCGTGGTGATGGAGATCAACCCACAGTACGCCCAGCACCCCGAGGCGCTGGACCAGATCCAGCTGATCACCGCCGCTGGTGCGCGTGTGCCGCTGTCCACCTTCGCCCGCTGGGAGCGCAGCCTGGAGGAGGACCGGGTCAACCACCAGGGCCAGTTCGCCGCCGAGAACATCGGCTTTTCCCTCGCCGAGGGGGTGAGCCTGGACCAGGCCAGCCGCGCCATCGAGGCGGCGGTGGCGCGGCTCGGCCTGCCCAGCGAGGTGCAGGGCATGCTCGGCGGCACCGGTGCGGCCTTCCAGCAGACCCAGGACAACCAGCCGCTGATGATCCTGCTGGCGCTGGTGGTGGTGTACCTGGTCCTCGGCGTGCTCTACGAGAGCTACATCCATCCGCTGACCATCCTCTCCACCTTGCCCTCGGCCGGCGTCGGCGCCTTGCTCGCGCTGCAGCTGGTGGGCATGGAGTTCAGCCTGATCTCGCTGCTGGGGCTGTTCCTGCTGATCGGCATCGTCAAGAAGAACGCCATCCTGATGGTCGACCTGGCCCTGCAATTGGAACGCGGCGAGCGCCTCAGCCCGCAGGAATCCATTCGCCGCGCCTGCCTGCTGCGCTTCCGGCCGATCCTGATGACCACCCTGGCGGCGATTCTCGGCGCGCTGCCGCTGGTGCTGGGCAGCGCCGAGGGGTCGGAGATGCGCCAGCCGCTGGGCATCACCATAGTCGGCGGCCTGGTGCTCAGCCAGTTGCTGACCCTCTACACCACGCCGGTGATCTACCTCTACTTCGACCGCCTGCGCCACCGCGTCAACCGCTGGCGCGGCGTGCGCACCGATGCTTCGTTGGAAAATCCGCTATGACCCAGGCTCCTGTCGGCAAAACCCTCCTGTCCCTGCTGCTGGCCGGCGTGCTGAGTGGCTGCATGCTCGGCCCCGACTACCAGCGCCCCGAGCTGGCGGCGCCCACGCAGTTCAAGCAGATCGAAGGCTGGAAGGCGGCCAGCCCCGGCGACTCCCTGGAGCGCGGCGCCTGGTGGCAGCTGTACGGCGACGCCGAACTCAACGCGCTGGTCGAGCGCCTGCAGCTGTCCAACCAGAACCTGGCCGCCGCCGAGGCCCAGTACCGCCAGGCGCGCGCCCTGGTGCGCGGCGCGCGCGCCAGCTTCTACCCGAGCCTGTCCGCCAGCGCCGGGGTGACCCGCGCGGGGCAGGGCGGCGGCGACAGCACCATCAGCACCAGTGACGGGGTGAGCGTCAGCGGCGCGAATGCCTCGAGCATCTCCAAGACCTATGAACTGGGCCTCAATGCCGCCTGGGAGCTGGACATCTGGGGCAAGCTGCGCCGCGGCCTGGAAGCCAGCCGCGCCGAGTACGACGCCAGCGCCGCCGATCTGGCCGCCGCGCGCCTGAGCCTGCAGAGCGAGCTGGTGCAGAACTACCTGCAGCTGCGCGTGCTGGATGAGCAGAAGCGCCTGCTCGATGCCACGGTCGCCGCCTATGCCCGTTCGCTGCGCCTGACCGAGAACCAGTACAACGCCGGCATCGTGCCCAAGTCCGACGTGACCCAGGCCATCACCCAGCTCAGGAGCACCCAGGCCCAGGCCATCGATCTCGAGTGGCAGCGCGCCCAGCTGGAGCACGCCATCGCCGTGCTGGTCGGCGCCAGCCCGGCCGAACTGTCCATCGCCGCGCGCGACAGCGTGCCGGGGCTGCCGCAGATCCCCGTGGCGCTGCCCTCGCAGCTGCTCGAACGGCGCCCGGACGTGGCCGCCGCCGAGCGCCGGGTGATGGCCGCCAATGCGCAGATCGGCGTGGCCGAGGCCGCCTGGTTCCCCGATCTGACGATCTCGGCCAGTGGCGGCTACCGCGGCAGCAGCTTCGCCGACTGGATCGAGGTGCCCAACCGCTTCTGGTCACTCGGCCCGCAACTGGCGTTGAGCCTGTTCGACGGCGGCGCCCGCCGCGCCGAGCTGGAGCGCAGCGAGGCGGTCTACGACCAGACCGTGGCGCAGTATCGCCAGGCGGTGCTCGACAGCTTCCGCGAGGTGGAAGACTACCTGGTGCAGCTGCGCGTGCTGGAGCAGGAGAGCGGGGTGCAGCAGCAGGCGCTGGACGCCGCGCGCGAGTCGCTGCGCCTGATCGAAAACCAGTACCGCGCCGGCACCGTGGACTTCAACAGCGTGGTCAACGTGCAGGCCACCGCGCTGAGCAACGAGCGTTCCAGCCTGACCCTGCTCGGCAGCCGGCTGACCGCCAGCGTGCAGCTGATCGCCGCCCTCGGCGGCGGCTGGCAGCTCGGACAGTTGCACGAGCAGCCGGCCGAAGCGGAGTAGCCGGCCGGGTTGTCGGCTGCGTGGCGAGTATCCGCCATGCAGCCCGAGCGCTTAGTCGCGGTGCTTGCGGTTGACCGTCTGCGCGGCCTTGATCACATCGCTGCCGATCGCGGTTTCGAACTGCTGCCACACCGGGCGCATGGCGTCGCGCCAGGCCTGGCGCTGCTCGGCGCTGAGCTTGAGCACCTGGCTGCGTCCGGAATCGACGATACGCTGGCGGTCGGCCTGGTTGGCGCCCTCGGCCTGGCGGTTCACCGCGTAGGTCACCTCGTCGATGATGCCTTCCAGTTCCATGCGGAGCTGGTGCGGAATGCCGTACCAGAAGCGCGAGTTGCTCACCAGCATGTAGTCGAGCACGCCGTGGTTGGTCTCGCTGATGAAGGGCTGCACCTCGTGCAGCTTCTGGCTATGGATGTTCGACCAGGGATTTTCCGCGCCCTGCACCTGGCCGCTCTGCAGCGCCTTGAACACCTCCGAGAACGGCAGCTTCTGCGCGCCTGCGCCGAGCTGGCGGAACTGCGCCTCGAGCACCGCCGAGGGCTGGATGCGAAAGCTCAGGCCATTGGCGTCGCCGGGCATCTGCAGCGCGCGGCTGGCGGAGAGCTGCTTCATGCCGTTGTGCCAATAGGCCAGGCCGACGATGTTGTGATCCTCCATCGAGCGCAGCAGCTGGCGACCCTTCGCGCGTTTCTGGAAGCGGTTGACCGCCTCGAGGTCGTCGAACAAAAAGGGCAGGTCGAACACCTGCAATTGCTTGGTGTAGCGCTCGAACTTGGCCAGCGAGGGCGCCAGCAGCTGCACCTCGTCGTTGCGCAGGGCCTCCAGCTCGTTGGCGTCGCCGTACAGGCTGGAGTTGGGGTAGACCTCGACCCTGACCTTGCCGGCCAGACGCTCTTCCACCAGCTGCTTGAACAGCAGCGCGCCCTGGCCCTTGGGCGTGCCGTCGGCGACCACGTGGGAGAACTTGATCAGTATGGGGTCGTCGGCGCGGGCGGTGAGCGCCACGAGCGAGCTGAGCGCCAGGGCGCAGACGGCCAGGGCGCGGATGGTATTGAACATGCTGCTACCTTTTCTTCTTATCGGTCGTGAGGCGCCGGAGCGCCCGGTGTCGGTTGCGTTGGCGGCGGCGGAGCTCGGCAGCGCCGGATTCCGGCCAAGGCTGGTGGCTACATGGCAAGGGCTGTGCCAGGGCGGCGACTTTCCGCCAGCACCCTGGGTACGGGAAAAGCCCTGTGACGCAGCGCACGGGCGATGGCGGAAAGTCGCCACCTGTGCTTTCCGGCTCGGCGAAATCTTGCCGGTGTCAGCTCGGCGCGACGCCCTGCAGCATGGCCAGCAGGGGTTGCGGATAGACGCCGATGGCGAACGCCAGCAGCGCCACCAGCAACAGCATCATGCCGCCGGCGCGCTGGCCCCAGTCGAAGGGCGCGTCGTGGCGATGCAGGTTGGGCTCGCGCAGGTAGAGGGTGACCATCACCCGCAGGTAGTAGAACAGGCCGATGGCGCTGCCCAGCACCAGGGCGCCGAGCAGCCACCACAGGCGCGCCTCGACGCCGACGGCGATCAGGTAGAACTTGCCGATGAAGCCGGCGGTGAGCGGAATTCCCGCCAGCGACAGCATCATCACGGTGAGCACCGCAGTCAGGTAGGGGCGGCGCCAGAACAGCCCGCGGTATTCGTACAGCGCGTCGGCGTCGCGGCCGCTGTAGGGGGTGGACATCAGGCTGATCACGCCGAAGGCGCCGAGGGTGGTCAGCACGTAGGTCGCCAGGTACACCGCGGCGGCTTCCAGGGCCAGGCCGCGGCTGGCCACCAGCGCCAGCAGCAGGTAGCCGAAGTGGGCGATGGAGCTATAGCCGAGCAGGCGCTTGAGGTTGTTCTGCAGCAGCGCCAGCAGGTTGCCCACCAGGATCGAGGCCACCGCCAGGGCCGCGAGCAGCTCGTGCAGGGCCGGCGCGGCGGCCACCGGCGCCAGCTGGAACAGGCGCAACAGGGCGGCGAACACCGCCACCTTGCTGGCGGTGGCGAGGAAGGCGGCGACCGGCGCCGGCGCGCCTTCGTAGACGTCCGGCGTCCACAGGTGGAACGGCACCAGCGACAGCTTGAAGGCCAGGCCCACCAGCATCAGCCCCAGCGCCGACTGCGCCAGCAGGCCAGGAGTGCCGAGGCTGGCGCCGATGGCGGCGAAGGCCAGGCTGCCGGATTCGGCGTAGAGCAGCGCCATGCCCAGCAGCAGGAAGGCGCTGCCGGCGGCGGAGAGGATCATGTACTTGATCCCGGCCTCCAGCGAGCGGCGGTTGAAGAAGGCGTAGGCGACCAGGGCGTAGGTCGGCACCGAGAGCAGTTCCAGGCCGATGAACAGCCCGGCCAGGTGCTGCGCGCTGACCAGCACCAGGCCGCCGCAGGCACTGAGCAGCATCAGCAGGTAGAGTTCCTCGCGATTGCCCGGGTAGCCCTTGCCGCGGCCCTCGCCGAGGTAGGCGTGGGCCAGGGTCACGCAGGCCAGGGTGGCCGCCAGGATCAGCCCCATGTAGAAGGCGGCGAAGCTGTCGATGCGCAGCAGCGGGGTGACCTCCAGCGGCATCACCCGCAGCGCGGGCAGCAGGGCCAGCAGCGCCAGGTTGAGGCCGATCACGCTGAGCAGGAAGCTCTGCCGATGGCTGCGGCGCCAGGCGATGCCGAGCATCACCGCGATGGCGGTGGCGGCGCAGACCAGCAGCGGCAGCAGGGCGATGAAGTGCTCGAGGCGTAGATCCATGGCCGGCTACCTCGCGACCGTCAATTGGGCGAGGGCCGCGCTCAGCCACTGCTGCACGCCCTGCATGCTGGCCGCCGAGGTGTCCAGCACCGCCTGGGGGAACAGCCCGAGCCACAGCAGCAGCGCCACCAGGCCGAGCAGCATGGCCAGCTCGCGGCCGTCCAGCGCCTGCAGCGCCGCCTCGCTTTTGGCCGGCCCGTAGAAGGCGCGCTGCATCATGCTCAGGGCATAGACCGAGGCCAGCATCAGGCCGCTGGCGGCGACGACGGTGAACCAGGGCCAGTCCTTGAACGCGCCGAGCAGGATCAGGAATTCGCCGACGAAATTGCCGGTGCCGGGCATGCCCAGACTGGCGGCGGCGAAGAACAGGGTGATCCCCGGCAGGTAGTGCATGCGGCTCCACAGTCCACCCATCTGTCCCAGCTCGCGGGTGTGCAGGCGTTCATAGAGCTGGCCGCAGAGGATGAACAGCGCCGCCGCCGACAGACCGTGGGCGAGCATCTGCACCACCACGCCCTGCAGCGCCAGGGGGTGGCCGCTGTAGATGCCGATCAGGATAAAGCCCATGTGCGAGACACTGGTGTAGGCGATCAGCCGCTTGATGTCGCTCTGGGCGAAGGCCAGCAGCGCGCCGTAGACGATGCCGAGCAGGCCGAGGCCCATGGCGATGGGGGCGAATTCGGCCGAGGCGTTGGGAAACAGCGGCACGGCGAAGCGCAGCAGGCCGTAGGCGGCGGTCTTCAGCAGGATACCGGCCAGGTCCACCGAGCCTGCGGTAGGCGCCTGGGCATGGGCGTCGGGCAGCCAGGAGTGCAGCGGCACCACCGGCAGCTTGACCGCGAAGGCGACGAAGAAACCCAGCATCAGCAGGTATTCCAGGCCGGGTGCGAGTTCGGTGCGCAACAGCAGGGCGTAGTCGAAGGTGAGCACGCCGCTGCCGTTGAAGTGGCTGAAGACCAGGCCGAGGATGGCCACCAGCATGATCAGGCCGCTGGCCTGGGTGTAGATGAAGAACTTGGTCGCCGCATTGATCCGCGAGCTGCTGCCGTCCGCCGCGCTGTGCCCCCACAGGGCGATGAGGAAGTACATCGGCACCAGCATCATTTCCCAGAAGAAGAAGAACAGGAACAGGTCGAGGGCGAGGAACACACCGATCACCCCACCGAGAATCCACATCAGGTTGAGGTGGAAGAAGCCCACCCGCGCCTGGATCTCGCGCCAGGAGCAGAGCACCGAGAGCACCCCGAGCAGGCCGGTGAGGAGGATCATCAGCAGTGACAGGCCGTCCAGCGCCAGGTGGATATTGATGCCCAGGCGGGGAATCCACGGCTGCTTGAACTCCAGCTCCCAGACGGGATCGCGGCCCGGCATCGGCGCCAGCTGGAAGTCGCCCTGGGCCCACAGCGCCAGGCCCAGCGCCAGCACCGCGAACATGGTCAGCAGCGCCAGCCAGCGCGGCATGGTCTGGCTGCGCTGCTCGCCGAGCCAGCACAGCAGGCCGCCGATAAAGGGGATAAGGATCAGCCAGGGCAGGATCATCTCGCCTCCATGAGCAGATTCAGGACCATGCCAGGGCCCCCAATAGCAATACCGCGCCGCCCGCTAGCGAGGCGGCGTACCAGCGCAGCCGGCCGGTCTGGCTCAGGCTCAGCAGTAGGTGCGCCAGCCGCGCCAGGCGCGGCAGCAGGCCGAGGCCGCGGTCGCAGGGGTCGCGGGCCAGCAGCCGGCACAGCCACAGGTAGGGCAGCACGAACAGCCGTTGGTAGAGCCAGTCGAAGCCCCAGGCCGCGCCCCACCAGGCCACCAGCAGGCGTCCCGGGGCGCTGGCGGCCAGTGCCGCGACGTGCCGGCGCTGGCCGAGGAACAGCCCGGCGGCCAGCGCCACGCCGATGATCGCCACCGCCGAGGACAGCAGCTCCAGGCCCAGCCTGCCATCGCCGTGGGCCGCCCCGGGACCGGCCGGCAGCACATCGGCCAGCGGCGGGACGATCAGGCCGCCGACGAAGGTCGACAGCACCAGCAGCAGGCCCAGCGGCAGCCAGTGGGCGAGGCCCTGGCCGGGGTGGGCGTCGATCTGCGCTGGGCCGTGGAAGGCGATGAAGATCAGGCGGAAGGTGTACAGCGAGGTGAGCAGGGCGCCGACCAGACCGGCCGCGAGCAGCAGGCGCTCGCCGCCGGCCAGGGCCTGCCAGAGGATCTCGTCCTTGGAATAGAAGCCGGCGGTCACCAGCGGCAGCGCGGCCAGGGCGCCGCCGCCGACCAGGAAGCAGGCGTAGACCAGGGGCAGGCGTCGGCGCAGGCCGCCCATCTTGAAGATGTCCTGCTCGTGGTGGCAGGCGTTGATCACCGCGCCGGCGCTGAGAAACAGCAGGGCCTTGAAGAAGGCGTGGGTCATCAGGTGGAAGATCGCCGCCTGCCAGGCGCCGACGCCCAGGGCGAGGAACATGTAGCCGATCTGGCTCATGGTCGAGTAGGCCAGGATGCGCTTGATGTCACGCTGCACCAGCGCCGCGCAGCCGGCCAGCAGCAGGGTGATGGCGCCTACCGCGCCGACCAGGCCGAGGCTCAGCGGCGCCAGGCTGAACAGGCCGTGGCAGCGGGCGATCAGGTAGACCCCGGCGGTGACCATGGTGGCGGCGTGGATCAGCGCCGACACCGGGGTCGGGCCGGCCATGGCGTCGGCCAGCCAGGTCTGCAGCGGCAGCTGCGCCGACTTGCCCACCGCGCCGCCGAGCAGCAGCAGGGTGGCCAGGGTCAGCAGCGCATCGCCGCTGGCGAAGCGTTGCGGCGCCAGCTCCAGCAGCTCGCGGATGTTCAGCGTGCCGAGGGCGTGGTAGAGCAGGAACAGGCCGAGGGCGAGGAACACGTCGCCGATGCGGGTGACGATGAAGGCCTTCAGCGCCGCCGCGCCGTTGGCCGGGTTGCGGTAGTAGAAGCCGATCAGCAGGTAGCTGCACAGGCCCACGCCTTCCCAGCCGAAGTAGAGCGCCAGCAGATTGTCGCCGAGCACCAGCAGCAACATGCTGGCGACGAACAGGTTCATGTAGGCGAAGAAGCGCGCGTAGCCTTCCTCGCCGCGCATGTACCAGCTGGCGAACAGGTGGATGAGAAAGCCGACGCCGCTGACCACGCCGAGCAGGGTCAGCGACAGGCCGTCCAGGTGCAGGGCGATGGCCGGGGTAAAACCGTCCACCTCCAGCCACTGCCACAGCGGCTGGACATGGACGCCGCCGGCCGGCGGCGCGCTGAGGAACTGCCAGCCGACCCACAGCGCGGTCAGCGCGGCGAGGCCGACCGAGCCGACGCCGATGGTCGCCGCCTGGTTCTCGCTCAGGCGCCCGCGGGAGAACGCCAGGGCGAGGAAGCCGAGCAGCGGCAGGAGCAGGGTCAGGGGCAACAGGTTCATCCGCGCATCTCGCTGGCCGAGTCGATGTCGAGGCTGTCGTGGCGGCGGTACAGCTGCAGCAGGATGGCCAGGCCGATGGCCGCCTCGGCGGCGGCCAGGGTGATCACCAGGATGAACATCACCTGGCCGTCGGCCTGCGCCCAGCGGCTGCCGGCGACGACGAAGGCCAGCGCGGCGGCGTTCATCATCACCTCCAGGCTCATCAGCATGAACAGGATGTTGCGCCGCACCAGCAGGCCCACCAGCCCCAGGCAGAACAGCAGGACGGCCAGGGCCAGGCCGTGTTCCAGCGGTACCGTGTCGATCATGGCTGGTTGGCCTCCGCGCGGCCGAGGTGGAAGGCGGCGACCAGCGCCGCCAACAGCAGCATCGAGGCCAGTTCCACCGCCAGCAGGTAGGGGCCGAACAGGCTGATGCCCACCGCCTTGGGCGGCACCGTGGTGTGCCCCAGAGGCTGGCCGCCGTCGAGCCGCCACAGGGCATGCAGCAGCAAGGCCAGCAGCAGTGCGGCGAGGATGCCGGGGCCGATCCAGATGCCCGGGGTCAGCCACTTGCGCTCCTGGGCGATCACCGCCGGACCGAGGTTGAGCATCATCACCACGAAGACGAACAGCACCATGATCGCCCCGGCGTAGACGATGATCTCCAGCGCCCCGGCGAAGGGCGCGCCGAGGGCGAAGAAGCACATGGCCACGGCCAGCAGCGAGATGATCAGGTAGAGCAGGGCGTGGATCGGGTTGTGGTGGCCGATCACCCGCAGCGTGGCGAGCAGGGCAATGGCGCCGGAGAGGTAGAAGGCGGTGGCCATGCTCAGTGGCCTCCTGCCGTTGGGAGGGCGGGATGCTGCTCGCGGCGCACGACCATAGGGTGGGTTAGGCGCATGCTGCCAATAGGGATGATCAAACAAGATCCATTGCGCCGTAACCCACCACTGGCGCAACTCGGGATATCGCCTGGTGGGTTACGCGGCGCGCCACGCAAGCGGTGCCCGGTCGATCGCCTCTCCGCGCCGCTAACCCACCCTACGCGAGGCGGTTTAACCGCGGGTTCGATTGGTGTCGCAACAGTGGGGCGTTTCATGGCAACAACCCTTTCACATTGACCGGCTCGGCCTCGTTCAGCGCCGCGCCCTTGGGTTTGCCGGCGATGGCCAGGCCGGCCACCCGGTAGAAGTTGTAGTCCGGGTACTTGCCGGGGCCGGCGATCAGCAGGTCGTCCTTCTCGTACACCAGCTGCTGGCGGTCGAACTCGCACATCTCGAAGTCCGGGGTGAGCTGGATCGCGGTGGTCGGGCAGGCCTCCTCGCACAGGCCGCAGAAGATGCAGCGCGAGAAGTTGATGCGGAAGAACTCCGGGTACCAGCGACCGTCGGCGCTCTCGGCCTTCTGCAGCGAGATGCAGGCCACCGGGCAGGCCACCGCACAGAGGTTGCAGGCCACGCAGCGTTCCTCGCCGTCGGGGTCACGGGTCAGCACGATGCGCCCGCGGTAGCGCGGCGGCAGGTACACCGGCTCTTCCGGGTACTGCAGGGTGTCGCGCTTGCGAAAGGCGTGGGCGAAGATCATCGCCAGGCTGCGTAGCTGGGTGTAGGTGCCGTGCAGGATGTGGCCGATGGCGCGGAACATAGCAACCTCCCTAAGCCGCCGCGACCAGCACCAGGGCGCCGGTCACCAGCAGGTTGAGCAGGGTCAGCGGCAGGCATACCAGCCAGCTGAAGTTCATCACCTGGTCGTAGCGCGGCCGCGGTATGGACGCGCGCAGGAGGATGAACAGCATGATGAAGAACGCCGTCTTCAGCGCGAACCAGACGAAGGGCGGCAGCAGCGGGCCGTGCCAGCCGCCGAAGAACAGCGTTACCAGCAGCGCCGAGACCAGCACGATGCCGATGTACTCGCCGACGAAGAACATCCCCCATTTCATCCCGGCGTACTCGATGTGGTAGCCGTCGGCCAGTTCCTGTTCGGCCTCCGGCTGGTCGAACGGATGACGGTGGGTGACCGCCACGCCGGCGATGAAGAAGGTGCAGAAGCCGAGGAACTGCGGAACGATGAACCACAGGTGCTGGTGCTGGTAGTCGACTATCTCGCGCAGGTTGAAGGTGCCGGCCTGGGCCACCACACCCATCAGCGCCAGGCCCATGAACACCTCGTAGGACACCGTCTGCGCCGAGGCGCGCAGGCTGCCGAGCAGGGCGAACTTGTTGGCGCTGGACCAGCCGGCGAACAGCACGGCATAGACCGCAAGGCCGGCCATGGCGAAGAAGAACAGCAGGCCGATATTCAGGTCGGCGATGCCCCAGGTCGGGGTGATGGGCACCACGGCGAAGGCGATCAGCAGGGCGCTGAGGGCGATCACCGGTGCCAGGGTGAAGATCGCGCGGTCGGCGAACGGCGGCGTCCAGTCCTCCTTGAAGAACATCTTGATCATGTCCGCGCCGAGCTGGAAGGCGCCGAACGGGCCGACCCGGTTGGGCCCGTAGCGATCCTGCCAGAGTCCCAGCAGGCGCCGCTCGACCCAGCTGAGCAGGGCGCCGCAGAGCACCACGCAGACCAGGATGACCAGCGCCTTGAGCACGGCGACGAGGATCGCCAGCAGCTCGGGATCGAACCAGCTCATGGCCGCACCTCCTCGATGCCCTCGGCCATCAGGCCGTCGAACACCGCCGGCAGCCCGGCGATGCCGTGGGGCAGGGCGAGCAGGCCGGGGGCCAGGTGCTCGCTCAACTGCAGCGGCAGCTCGAAATGCTCGCCGGCGATGCGCAAGCGCACCCGCGCGCCGTCGCCCAGGCCCAGGCGCTCACCGTCGGCGCGGGCCAGGGTGGCGCAGGGCGGCGCCATGCGCGCCTGGATCGGCGCGGCCAGGGCGCTGGTTTCCTCGCTGCCGAACAGCTGCTGGCGCGCCACCAGCTGCCAGCAGCCGGGTTCGGCGACGAAGGCCGGCGGAATGTCGTGGCACCAGTCCAGGCGCGCGCCGGAAGGTTCCAGCAGGCGCACGCCGGGGTCGCCGGCGCGCAGGTGGCCGCCCACCTCGTCCTGGAACTTGTTCCAGGCCTGCGGCGAGTTCCAACCCGGCGCCCAGGCGAAGGCCACCTGCTGGCGCGGCTCGGCGCTGCCGGCGTAGCCCTCCATGGAGAAGGCGAAGGCGCTGTCGATGTCCTGCGGCGCACGCGGCTCGTGTACGCTCTGGTTGGCGCGCATGGCGGTGCGGCCGCTGTAGCGGTGCGGCTCGCGCGCCAGCTTGAGGCCCTTGATGCGAAACGCCGCCGACGGCGCCGCCTCGATTATGCCGGCCAGTGCCGGAATCGCCTCGGCGCAGGCGGCGGTGACCTGATCCAGCTGGGTCCAGTCCACCGCGCGGCCGTCGCGGGTGCAGTGCAGGGCGTGCAGCCAGCGCCAGCTCTCGCGGATCAGGCAGTCGGCGTCGTAGTAGCTCGGCTCGAACACCTGGAAGAAGCGCTGGGCGCGGCCCTCCTGGTTGACCAGGGTACCGTCGCCTTCGGCGAAACTGGCGGCCGGCAACAGCAAGTCGGCGCAAGCGGCGGTGGCGCCGTGTTGGTGATCGAGCACCAGCAGGTTGTCGGCCTCGTGCAGCGCGGCCTCGACCACGGCATGGCTGGCGCGGCGGTACAGGTCGTTCTCCAGCACCACGGCGGCCTCGGCCTTGCCGTCGATCAGCGCGTGCAGGGCGGCGTCGGCCGAGTCGCCGCCGAGCAGGGCCAGGCCCAGGCTGTTGGCCTCGCCCAGCACCAGGCCGATGCGCGCGTGCTTGCCCTGTTCGTGCAGGGCCTTGGCGACGCTGGCGGCGGCCTGCAGCAGCGCCGGCTGGCCCAGCGAGGTGCCGGCGATCAGCAGCGGCCGTTCGGCGGCCAGCAGGTCGGCGGCGATGCGCTCGGCATGGCGGCGAGTGGCCTCGTCCAGCTCGGGCACCGCCGGCGCCTCGGCATCCAGGGCGTGGGCCACGGCGAAACCGAGGCGGGCGATGTCGGCCGGCGCGCCGTGCCAGGGCATGGCCACGTCGTCGAGGCGGGTGGCGTCCGGCGTGGCGCTGTGCAGCGGATACCGCTCATGCTGGCCGATGGTCTTGACCGCGGCGTCGAGCCAGTGCTGCACCTGCAGCGACGCGGCCAGCTGCACGGCCTTGCCCTTGACCATCTGGCGCAACGCCAGGGCCATGCGCGCGGCGCTCTGGGTCAGGTCCTCGCCGAGCACCAGGGCGGCGTCGCAGCTCTCCATCTCACGCAGGCTGGCGCTGGGCAGCGGGCCGTGCTGCAGCAGCTGCACGGCCAGGTGCAGGCAGTGCAGCTCGCCGGCGGCGATGCCGCTGTAGAAGTGCTCCGCACCGACCAGCTGGCGCAGGGCGAAGTTGCTCTCCAGGCTGGCGCGCGGCGAGCCGATGCCGATCACCCGCTTGCCGGCCAGCAGCGCCGCGGCGCGGTCCAGTCCGGCGTCCAGGTCGAGCTGCGTGCCGTCGGCCAGCTGCGGCCGCCGTGGGCGGTCGGCGCGGTTGACGTGGCCGTAGCCGAAGCGGCCGCGGTCGCAGAGGAAGTAGTGGTTGATCGCGCCGTGGTAGCGGTTCTCGATGCGGCGGATCTCGCCGTAGCGCTCGCCGGGGCTGATGTTGCAGCCCAGCGAGCAGCCGTGGCAGATGCTCGGGGCGAACTGCATGTCCCATTTGCGGTTGTAGCGCGCCGAGTGGGTCTTGTCGGTGAATACCCCGGTCGGGCAGACCTCGGTGAGGTTGCCGGAGAACTCGCTCTCTAGGGTGCCGTCCTCGACGCGGCCGAAGTAGAGGTTGGCGTGGGCGCCGTACACGCCCAGGTCGCTGCCGCCGGCGTAGTCCTTGTAGTAACGCACGCAGCGGTAGCAGGCGATGCAGCGGTTCATCTCGTGGCCGATGCAGGGGCCCAGGTCCTGGTTGAGGTGGGTGCGTTTGCTGAAGCGGTAGCGCCGGCGGCTGTGGCCGGTCATCACGGTCATGTCCTGCAGGTGGCAGTGGCCACCTTCCTCGCACACCGGGCAGTCGTGCGGGTGGTTGGTCATCAGCCACTCGACCACGCTCTCGCGGAACTGGCGCGCCTCCTCGTCTTCGATGGATATCCATTGCGCGCTGCCGGCCGGGGTCATGCAGGCCATCACCAGGCGGCCGCGTTGGTCGTTCTCGTCGTTGAACTGCTTGACCGCGCACTGGCGGCAGGCGCCGACGCTGCCGAGCGCCGGATGCCAGCAGAAGTAGGGAATGTCCAGGCCGAGCGACAGGCAGGCCTGGAGCAGGTTGTCCGCCCCGTCGACCTCGTATGCCTTGCCGTCTATATGGATGGTGGCCATCTGGTCATGCCTCGTTGCCCTTGGTTTGCCGAGGGAAGCTGTCCCCTCACCCCAACCCTCTCCCCAGAGGAGAGAGGGAGCTGTATCTATCCAACGCCCAGCGCCTGCGTCTGCTGCGCGATTCCCGCCTCGAACTCGCCGCGAAAGTAGTGGATGGCGCTGGCCAGCGGCTCGACCGCCCCCGGGGCGTGGGCGCAGAAGGTCTTGCCCGGGCCGAGCAAGCGGCACAGTTGCTCCAGCGTCTCGATATCGCCCGGCTGGCCCTCGCCGCGCTCCAGCGCGCGCAGCAGCTTGACGCTCCACGGCAGGCCGTCGCGGCAGGGGGTGCAGAAGCCGCAGGACTCGCGGGCGAAGAATTCCTCCATGTTGCGCAGCAGGCCGACCATGCTCACCGAGTCGTCCACCGCCAGCGCCAGGCCGGTGCCCAGGCGCGTGCCGACCTTGGCGATGCCGGCGCCATGCAGCGGCGCGTCCAGATGCTCGGGCAGGAGGAAGCCGGTACCGGCGCCGCCCGGCTGCCAGCACTTCAGGCGATGCCCGGGACGCATGCCGCCGGCGTGCTCCTCGAACAGTTCGCGCGCGCTGACGCCGAATGGCAGCTCCCACAGGCCGGGGCGCTTGACCTTGCCGGAGAAGCCGAACAGCTTGCTGCCCATGTCTTCGCTGCCGGGGCGGGCCAGAGCGCGGTACCAGTCGACGCCGTGCTCGATGATCGCCGGCACGTTGCACAGGGTCTCGACGTTGTTGACGCAGGTCGGCTTGCCCCAGGCGCCGACGCTGGCGGGGAACGGCGGCTTGGATCGCGGGTTGGCGCGGCGCCCCTCCAGCGAGTTGATCAGCGCGGTTTCCTCGCCGCAGATGTAGCGCCCGGCGCCGGTGTGCACGAAGAGTTCGAGGTCGAAGCCGCTGCCCTGGATATTGCGCCCGAGCAGGCCGGCGGCTTGCGCCTCGGCGATGGCGCGGCGCAGGTGACGGGCGCACTCGACATATTCGCCGCGCAGGAAGATGTAGCCGCGCCCGGTCTTGAGCGCGCGCGCGGCGATCAGCATGCCCTCGAGCAGCAAGTGCGGCAGCTGCTCCATCAGCAGGCGGTCCTTCCAGGTGTTGGGCTCCATCTCGTCGGCGTTGCACAAGAGGTAGCGCACCTTCAGCGTCTCGTCGGCCGGCATCAGCCCCCACTTCACCCCGGTGGGAAAGCCGGCGCCGCCGCGGCCCTTGAGCCCGGAATCCTTGACCTGCTGGACGATGTCCGCCGGCGCCAGCTCCAGCAGGGCGCGGCGGGCCGCCTGGTAGCCGCCCTTGGCGCGGTATTCCTCCAGCCAAACCGGCTCGCCGTCGTCGCGCAGGCGCCAGGTCAGTGGATGGGTCTCGGCCGGGCGCGCGACCTGGTTGGCCGGGGCGAAGGAGGGCAGGCGGCTCATTCGAAATCCTCCAGCAGGGCGTCGAGGCGCTGCGCGTCGACCTCGCCGAAGGTCTGCTCGTCGATCATCAGCGTCGGCGCCTTGTCGCAGTTGCCCAGGCAGCACACCGGCAGCAGGGTGAAGCGGCCGTCGCCGCTGGTCTGCCCCGGCGCCAGGCCGTGGCGCCGGGCCAGGTGGGCGAGCAGCGCCTCGTGGCCGGCGACGTAGCAGGTCATGCTGTCGCACACGCGGAGCAGATGGCGGCCGACCGGCTGGCGGAAGATCTGGCTGTAGAAGGTGGCGACGCCCTCGACGTCGCTGGCGGGGATGCCGAGCAGCTCGCCGATGGCGGCGATGGCGCCGTCCGGCACCCAGCCGCGCTGCTGCTGGACGATCTTCAGCGCCTCGATCGAGGCCGCGCGCGGGTCTTCGTAGTGCTCGCGTTCGTGCTCGATGGCCGCCTGCTCGGCGGCGCTGAGAGCGAAGCGGTCGGTCTGTATCAGGTTCGTGTCCATGTTCAACGGTCCACGTCGGCCATGACGAAATCGATACTGCCCAGGTAGGCGATCAGGTCCGCCACCAGGCTGCCCCTGATCACCGCCGGTATCTGCTGCAGATGGGCGAAGCTCGGGGTGCGGATGCGCGTGCGGTAGCTCATGGTGCTGCCGTCGCTGATCAAGTAATAGCTGTTGATGCCCTTGGTTGCCTCGATCATCTGCAGGCTCTCGCCGGCGGGCATCACCGGGCCCCAGGACACCTGGAGGAAGTGGGTGATCAGCGTCTCGATATGCTGCAGCGTGCGCTCCTTGGGCGGCGGCGTGGTCAGCGGGTGGTCGGCCTTGTAGGGGCCGGCGGGCATGTTGTGCAGGCACTGCTCGATGATGCGCAGGCTCTGGCGCATCTCCTCGACGCGGATGATGCAGCGGTCGTAGGCGTCGCCGTTGGCGGTCAGCGGCACCTCGAAGTCGAAGCGCTCGTAGCCGGAGTAGGGGCGCGCCTTGCGCAGGTCGAATTCCAGGCCGGTGGCGCGCAGGCCCGAGCCGGTGACGCCCCAGTCCAGGGCCTGGCGAGTGTTGTAGGCGGCCACGCCGACGGTGCGTCCGCGCAGGATGCTGTTGTCCAGCGCGGCCTTCTGGTACTCGTCCAGGCGTTTGGGCAGCCAGTCGACGAACTCGCGCACCAGCTTGTCCCAGCCGCGCGGCAGGTCGTGGGCGACGCCGCCGATGCGGTACCAGGCCGGATGCATGCGAAAGCCGGTGATGGCTTCGATCACCTGGTAGGCGCGCTGGCGGTCGCTGAAGGTGAAGAACACCGGGGTCATGGCGCCGACGTCCTGGATGTAGGTGCCGAGAAACAGCAGGTGGCTGTTGATGCGGAAGAACTCGGCGAGCATCACCCGGATCACCTCGACCCGCTCGGGCACGCGGATGCCGGCCAGCTTCTCCACCGCCAGCACGTAGGGCAGGTTGTTCATCACCCCGCCGAGGTAATCGATCCGGTCCGTATAGGGGATGAAGCTGTGCCAGCTTTGCCGCTCGGCCATTTTCTCGGCGCCGCGATGGTGGTAGCCGATCTCGGGCACGCAGTCGAGGATCTCCTCGCCGTCCAGTTGCAGGATGATGCGGAAGGCGCCGTGGGCCGAGGGGTGGTTGGGGCCGAGGTTGAGGAACATGAAGTCCTCGTGGGCGCCGTGACGCTGCATGCCCCAGTCCTCGGGGTTGAAGCGCAGCGCCTCCTGTTCCAGGTCCTGCTTGGCCGCATCCAGGCTGAAGGGGTCGAACTCGGTGGCGCGCGCCGGGTAGTCCTTGCGCAGCGGGTGGCCCTGCCAGGTCGGCGGCATCAGCAGGCGGGTCAGGTGCGGGTGGCCGTCGAAGCGGATGCCGAACATGTCCCACACCTCGCGCTCGTACCAATTGGCGTTGGGCCAGATGGCGGTGGCGCTGGGCAGGCTGAGGTCATCTTCGGCGAGGGCGACCTTGAGCAGTACATCACTGTTTCGCTCGATCGACAGCAGGTGGTAGAACACGCTGAAGTCCGCCGCCGGCAGGCCTTCGCGCCTGGTGCGCAGGCGCTCGTCGACGGCGTGCAGGTCGTAGAGCATCACGTAGGGGCGCGGCAGCTGGCGCAGGGCGCGTAGCACCGCCGGCAGGCGCTCGCGGCCGAGCCAGAGCACCGGTATGTCGGTGCGGGTCGCCTGCACCACGAAGACGTCGGCGCCGAACAGCGCCTGCAGCTCGGCGACCACGTCGTCGTGGCCGGCGGGCGAGGGGGCGAGGCGGGCGCTGCTGGTGCTCATCAGATCTCGTCCGGGCTGCGCAACTGGGTGACCTGGATACGCTCGGCGCGATTTTTCTCGCGCTGCGAGGGCATCTGGGCGCGGTACACGCCCTGGTCGCCGACCACCCAGGACAGCGGCCGGCGCTCCTCGCCGATGGACTGCTGCAACAGCATCAGGCCCTGCAGGAAGGCTTCCGGGCGCGGCGGGCAGCCCGGCACGTAGACGTCCACCGGGAGGAACTTGTCGACGCCCTGGACCACCGAGTAGATGTCGTACATGCCGCCGGAATTGGCGCACGAGCCCATGGAGATCACCCACTTGGGTTCGAGCATCTGTTCGTACAGACGCTGGATGATCGGCGCCATCTTGATGAAGCAGGTGCCGGCGATGACCATGAAATCGGCCTGGCGCGGCGAGGCGCGGATCACCTCGGCGCCGAAGCGGGCGATGTCGTGCGGTGCGGTGAATGCGGTGGTCATCTCCACGTAGCAGCACGACAGGCCGAAGTTGTAGGGCCACAGCGAGTTCTTGCGGCCCCAGTTGACCGTCTGGTGCAGCACCTGCTCCAGACGCCCCATGAAGACGTTGCGATGGACCTGGCCGGCCAGCGGGTCGTCGACCAGCTCGCGCTCGCCCATGGGGTAGCGGCTGCCGGGGGCGTCGGGGTCGATGCGGGTGAGCTTGTATTGCATCGCGATGACCTCAGGATTTGCGTGCGCCGAGGCGCCGGCGGCGTGCCTCGGGGGCCCAGTCCAGGGCGCCGACGCGCCACAGGTAGACCAGCCCGGCGAGCAGGATGAGGATGAACACGGCGGCCTCGATCAGCCCGGCCCAACCGCTTTCGCGCACGGCGATGGCCCAGGCGAAGAGGAACAGCGCCTCGACGTCGAAGATCACGAAGAGCATGGCTACCAGGTAGAACTTGGCGGAGAAGCGCAGCCGCGCGCTGCCGGTGGGCACGATGCCGGACTCGAAGGGCTCCTCCTTGCTGCGCCCCCAGGCCTTGCCGCCCAGCAGGCTGGAGACGCCGAGCATGAAGGCGCACAGGCCGCCCACCGCGAGGAGGAACACCGCCAGCGCCCAATGCTGGGCGAACGCTTCGTTCATCACCTTACCCCCAGTGCAAATCGCCACAGAGGATGGGTCGCGTGCAGCTGGATCGTTGCGACCCATCGACCGGAGTGGACTGTCGGTTGCAGTCGAGCGAGCTTTTCCTCTTCCTCGAAAAGGTCTTCGCACCGAACCAACTTGCCTGATCCCGATGCTTTAGATGCTAGGCGCAGTTGCCCGGTTGCGCCGCTATAAATTTGCAATTCGCCGCGCAATCGAGCCGGGACGGGGCTCGCAGGCCATGCTCGGCAGACGGGTGAACGCACTCGATAGGAATGATTTGCAACCTGCTGCTTGCATCGGTTGTGCGTCGTGCGCCACTGAGCTGGCCATACCGCCATTGCTGGTTCTAGGCCCAGCAGGAGTGGATCCATCCGCGAAATTCGCGGCTGAAAGGTTCGCCGCCGCTCCTGCAGAAGCCGAGCGAAATCAACAGGGAACCTGGACACCACCGTCGAATCGCCCACCGCCCCAGGGCCGTAACGGCTGCGGATCCTGGTCAGGGCCCCGGCTCACATCGAACGGATGTAGTCGCGCATCTGCCGGGCCCGCTTGAAGAAACCGGCGTCGAGCAGCAGTAGACGGTTGTCGTGGCGCCAGGCCACCGCCCAGTTCTCCACCAGATCACCGTTGCGGTCGATGTTGACTATCACCCGGTTCTGGCTGCGGCCGAGCTTGGTCTTGCCGCTGCCGGGGCAGTCGCGTTTGAGGAAGTGCCCGCTCCAGCTGACCCCGCATTCGCGCAGCTCGTGACCGCCGTAGTAGGCATGGCTGGTATTGCGGTCCAGCTTGCCCTTGTCGATCAGCCCCTGCATCTGCCCCAGGGTATCGGCAAAGCCGCGGTGCTCCTGTTCGTTGTCGTTGTAACTGAGAGTGGTCAATGGCATGGCGGGAGCCCCTGTCGAGGTTGCTGGCAGCTGTGCTGGCCTGCACTCGGTCGAGTCGAGTGGCGTTTTCAGCGTAGAAGCTGATGCGGCGTTTTGCCTGTATCAGGGGGCCACCCCCTTCCCGTTGCGGGAGAGGGGGCCGTCGGGGGGGGGGGGGGGCTCAGAGCAGCGGCTTGCCGTCTTCGCGGGTGACTATCACGGTGGACGAGCGCGGGCGACGCCCAGGGCCATCGGGCCAGGTGCTGCGGAAGTCGGTCGGGGTGGAGCCTTCGCCCGGATGCTGGATATTGACGAACAGCGTGCGGAAGTCCGGCGTGGCGGTGATGCCGGTGACCTCGCAGCCCAGCGGGCCGACCAAAAAGCGTTTCATCTCGCCGGTGCTCGGTTCGGCCACCAGCATCTGGTTGTTGCCGAACGGGCCGCTGGCGAGCTGGCTGCCGCTCATGTCGGTCTGAATCCACAGCCGGCCGCCTTCGTCGAACCACAGGCCGTCCGGGCTGGCCAGGCGATTGTCGGCGGTCAGCGGCTTGCCGTTGGCATCCAGGCTGTCGCCCTCCGGGCCGGCCAGCAGGAACAGGCTCCAGGCGAACTCGCGGCCGGCGTAGTCGCGGCTGCGTTCGCGCCAGCGGATGATATGCCCGTAGGGATTGGCGGCGCGCGGGTTGGCCGCATCGGCGACGCTGCGCGAGCTGTTGTTGGTGAGGGTGAAGTAGACCTCGCCGTTGTGCGGGTTGACCGCGCCCCATTCCGGGCGATCCATCTTGGTGGCGCCAACGATGTCGGCGGCCAGGCGGGTGTTGATCAGCACCTCGCCCTGGTCGGCGAAGCTGACCCCGGCAGCCTGGCAGGCGGCCTGGAAGGCCTTGTCCTTGATGTCCAAGGCCAGCCATTCGCCCTGGCCGTTGGCCTTGAAGCGCGCCACGTAGAGGGTGCCGTCGTCCAGCAGGCTGCCGTTGCTGCGCCCTGGCAGGTACTTGCCGCGGCTGACGAACTTGTAGATGTACTCGTTCTGCGAATCGTCGCCGGAGTAGCAGACCACCGGACGACCGGCCTTGACCGGAGCGAACACCAGGCCCTCGTGGGCGAAGCGGCCCAGCGCGG
Source organism: Pseudomonas sp. SP16.1 (assembly GCF_052682975.1). Classification (NCBI taxonomy): domain Bacteria; kingdom Pseudomonadati; phylum Pseudomonadota; class Gammaproteobacteria; order Pseudomonadales; family Pseudomonadaceae; genus Pseudomonas; species Pseudomonas sp. SP16.1. The sequence continues at coordinate 2,204,388 of NZ_JBQYFZ010000001.1, read as the reverse complement.
TGCGCTTGACCGGGGTGGATTCCGGGGCGAAGGGGTCGATCTCGACGATCCAGCCGAAGTGGTTGGGCTCGTTGCGATAGTCGCCGCTGGCGTCGGCGGCCTGGCGGGTGGCGTTGAAGCGCTGGAATTCGTCGCCGGCCAGGTGATCCCAGCCGTAGCGGCTGCTGGCGCGCACGCCGTAGCGGGTCAGCTCACGCGGAAGGTCGGCGTCGGCGCTGGCGAAATAGCCGGCCCAGTTCTCCTCGCAGGTCAGGTAGGTGCCCCAGGGCGTGAAGCCGTTGGCGCAGTTGTTCAGGGTGCCGCGGGTGGCGGTGCCGTCCGGGCTGTAGCGGGTCCTGAGCAGGGCGTGGCCGCGCGCCGGGCCGCCGATCTGCATCGGCGTGGCGCCGGTGATGCGGCGGTTGCGCGCGCTGGGCAGCACTTCCCATTGGCCGCGTACGCGGCGCACTTCCACGACCGAGGCGCCATGGGCGTTGATTTCCTTGCGCACCTCGTCGGCGCTGCTGCGCTTGCCGCTCGCCAGGGTCGGGCCGTTGGGGTGCAGCAGCTGCGCGTCGATGTATTCGTGGTTGAGCACCAGCAGGCCGTGGTCGCTCTTGCGACCGCCGCCGCGCTGGCCGTCGATGGGGAAGAAGTGCATGCCGTCGTGGTGCATGCCGAGCTGGTCGGCCTGGTCGGCGGCGCTGTTGCCGGCATTCTCGAGGAAGGCCGGGAAGCTGCCACGAATCGGCGTGCCCCAGGGAATGAAGGGCGTGGCCTTGTATCCGGGCGGCACGCTGATGGTATCGGCGCGGGTCACTGCCACCGGGCTGAACGGCAGACGCTTGCCGCGCTTGTGCAGGCGCTCGAACAGTCCCTCGAGCGGATTGCCGGCGGCCTCGGCGCTGCCGGGCATGGCCACGCCGAGAAAGCCCATGACGCCGAGCGCGGCGCCGCCTGCGACCACCTGGCGACGGCTCAGCCCGGCCTCGATCAACTCGTTGATATGGGGATTGGCGGAGGTGTTGCTGAGCGGCTCGTCGCCATTGCCGAATAGTACGTCCTGCTCTTGTTCGTTGCGCATGTAGGGCTCCTGAGGCTGATCGACGGAGCCATGACGCTAAACAAGGAAAACGACGGAATAGTGACAGTAGCTGTGCGCTGCTGCACAGAACTGCGCGGCGGGGTAGCGACCCTCCGCCGCGTTGGTGCCGCTTCGTCGGGTGTAGCGGGGCCGCTCAGACCCTGCGGGGCAGGCGTTTCCGCTGGCATTGGGGCGCACAACCTAGGCGTCTCCGCGACACCCTACGGCTAGAAAAAAAAGCCCCGGCATAGCCGGGGCTGGTCAGGCAAACCAGTCGCTGCGGATGCGTGGTCCGCAGCGGCGAACCGTTCTTAGTGGAACTGGTTCATGGTGTTGTCTTTACCGCTTGCCTTCAGAGCCGCTTCGCCAGCGAAGTACTCCTTGTGGTTGTCGCCGATGTCGGAGCCAGCCATGTTCTGGTGCTTGACGCAGGCGATGCCCTGACGCAGTTCCTGACGCTGCACGCCCTTGACGTAGGCCAGCATGCCCTGGTCGGCGAAGTAGCCCTTGGCCAGGTTGTCGGTGGACAGCGCGGCGGTGTGGTAGGTCGGCAGGGTGATCAGGTGGTGGAAGATGCCGGCGTGGGCCGAACCGTCGCGCTGGAAGGTACGGATCTTCTCGTCGGCAACCTGGGCCAGTTCGGTCTCGTCGTACTCGACGCTCATCAGCTTGGCGCGGTCGTATGCGGAAACGTCCTTGCCTTCGGCAACGAACGCATCGAACACCTGCTGACGGAAGTTCAGGGTCCAGTTGAAGGACGGGCTGTTGTTGTACACCAGCTTGGCGTTCGGGATGACTTTGCGGATGCGGTCAACCATGGCCTTGATCTGGCCAACGTGCGGCTTCTCAGTCTCGATCCACAGCAGGTCGGCGCCGTTCTGCAGGCTGGTGATGCAGTCCAGTACGCAGCGGTCTTCGCCGGTGCCGGCGCGGAACTGGAACAGGTTGGACGGCAGGCGCTTGGGACGCAGCAGCTTGCCTTCGCGCTTGATCACGACGTCGCCGTTGCCCAGTTCGGCTTCGGAGATTTCTTCGCAATCGAGGAAGCTGTTGTACAGGTCGCCCAGGTCGCCCGGCTCTTTGGTCACGGCGATCTGCTTGGTCAGGCCGGCGCCCAGGGAGTCGGTACGCGCAACGATCACGCCGTTGTCGATGCCCAGCTCGAGGAAGGCGTAGCGAACGGCAGCGATCTTGGCGAGGAAATCGGCGTGCGGAACGGTCACTTTACCGTCCTGGTGGCCGCACTGCTTCTCGTCGGAAACCTGGTTCTCGATCTGGATGCAGCAGGCACCGGCTTCGATCATGCGCTTGGCCAGCAGGTAGGTGGCTTCCGGGTTGCCGAAGCCGGCATCGATGTCGGCGATGATCGGGACGATGTGGGTCTCGTAGTTGTCGATCTGGTTCTGGATCTCGGCAGCCTTGGCATGGTCGCCAGCGTCGCGGGCGGCGTCCAGAGCGGTGAACAGCAGATCCAGTTCACGGCTGTCGGCCTGACGCAGGAAGGTGTACAGCTCTTCGATCAGGTCGGAGACGGCGGTCTTCTCGTGCATCGACTGGTCCGGCAGCGGGCCGAAGTCGGAGCGCAGGGCGGCGACCATCCAGCCGGACAGGTAGAGGTAGCGCTTGTTGGTGGTCTTCAGGTGCTTCTTGATCGAGATCAGCTTCTGCTGCCCGATGAAGCCGTGCCAGCAGCCCAGCGACTGGGTATAGACGGAGGAGTCGGCGTCGTACTCTTCCATGTCCTTGCGCATGATGTCGGCGGTGTACTGAGCGATTTCCAGGCCGGTCTTGAAGCGGTTCTGGGCGCGCATACGGGCGACGGACTCGGGGTTGATAGCGCTCCAGCTGCTGCCGAACTTCTCTTTCAGAGCGGCTACAGCCTTGATGTCGTTTTGATATGCGGACATGGTCAATCCTTCAGTAAATGTGTTGGTTGAGCACCGACTATCCACGCAAGGCGTGCACGAATGCAGCGGCTGCGGGAGGCTTCCACTTTGACGGCGAGACAACGACAGGGGCGAGGATGAACCGCGAGGAGGGGGGTGTGGCGAACGGATCTGTGGCTGCGCTGGCGTGCCGGTCGGCTCGTGGAAACCTTGGGCACCCTGGCGGGCTTCGATCTGTCTGACGCTAAACGCTTCCCCGTCCCTCAGGACAACTTCGTTCCAGTCGCAACCTCGTCGTACGGCCTTGTGGGCTGTTGGGACACGGACCGCTACGAAGTGCTTCGTTGGCGATCTGGAGATCCTTTTCAGGACCCCTGGCTAGCGGGAGCGAGGCCATCATGCCTCTCGCAAAATGCTTCGTCAAACGTTTTGTAGTGGTTTTTTAAAACTACTACATATTCACTAGACGACTGGTCGGTCATGCCGGAAACCCTCTGGTTCGGGCGTTTCAAGCCTTCCGTAGATGGCCGGGGGCTGTCCATCGATCGAAACGGTCGAGAGGATTCGACTTTGGTCGGGGGTCAGTCGAGCGCCTCGACCTTCAGGCGCAGGGACATGTCTTCACGCCCCTGGGTGGTATGGTGGCGCAGCACGTCGCCATCGCTGGAGTGGGCTTGTTGGCTGACGCCGCCGAGGGTTATCCATTCGCCGAGCCGACCGCTGACCCGGGTGTCGGTGCTCTGCACGTCGATCACGCGCGGGTCATGGGCGTTGAGGCGGTCGTGCTGGCTACTGATGGCGACATGCACCAGTTCGCCCGACAGGGTGGCGGTGACGTAGAAGCCGCGCGTCACGTTGCGATACTGTGTGTCCTGGTAGATCCGGCCGTAGGGGCCGGTGGAAGTGGTGGTCAGAGGCACGCTCTGGCCGACCTGGATCAGCGCCGGATGGCCCTCGGTGACCTGCACCTGCTGGGTGCCGCCGCCGCGGCTGTCGGTGCTGCGGCGGATGATGCGCACCTGGTCGCGACCGTCCACTTCGCCGCGGCCGAGCTGCACCTCGGCATCGCCGGCGCTGAGGCTGCCATCGACCCGGTAGCCGCGGTCGCTCTGGTAGTTGCTGTCGGCGCTTTCCACGCTGATCAGCAGGCGCCGCGGACGGGTGTCGAGCTGGCCGAGCAACTGGCGTACCTCGTCGATCTTGGCCGGCGAGGCGTTGACGATCAGCTGGTTGCCATAGGGGCTGACCCGGCCCTCGTTGCCCAGCACCGACTGCACCACGCCGATCACCTCGTCGGCGCTGCGGTAGTTGAGCGGTATGACCTCGGTGGCGGCGTGCAGCGGCAGGTACAGGCCGAACAGCAGGGCACAGAGGAGGGCGCGCAGGGTCATAGCAGGAAACTCCGCAGGTCGGGATCGCTGATGCTGGTGTCCCAGGCCTGGTCGAACTGCGCCTGGCGCTGACGCACCCGCCCGGGGTCGTGATACAGGGCATAGCCGCTTTGCTGGCCAGGCTCGGGGCATAGCAGCAGGCCCTGATCGTCGACGAGGAGAAAGGCCTGCTCTTCGCCGGGATGATCCGGGTTGAGCTTGCGGATATGTAGATTGGAAGACAGGCGCCGCGACAGGCTGAGCAGGCGATGGCCTTCCTTCACCGCGCGGCTCGGGTCGCGCACCAGGATGCGCAGGCGGTTGCGCGGGCTGGCCAGGAGAAAACGGCTACAGGCACGCTGCACGCTGCTGTGGTGGTAGAGCCAGGGCTGCAGGTCGTCGCTGTACAGGCACAGGCTGCGGCGCGCCTGCAGCAGCAGCGCCAGCAGATGGGCGCGGGCTTCCTGCGGCTGGCCGAAACGCTCCAGTTCGGCGTGATGGCCGAGGACGAAGGGCGCCGGCTCCCCTGGCGTGGCGCCCGCCGCGGACTGCTGCGGGTTATGCACGGCAAAACGCCCCGGCGACTCGAACTCGATAGCCGCGAGCTCGACGGGCTGCGGGGTATCGGTCGGCTCGACCGGGGCGTCTTGGTTGTCCATTGCGGCCTCTATTGGCTGGTACGCACCATGTCCACGTGCGGGATGCCGGCGTCGAGGTATTCGCCGCTGACTATCTCGAAGCCTAGCCTTTCATAGAATGGCGTGGCCTGCACCTGGGCGCTGAGCATTTGCCGACGCAGGCCGCGTTTTTCCGCCTCGTCGATCACCGCGCGCATCAATGCTTCGCCGACCTTGAGGCCGCGCCAGTCCTTGAGTACCGAGACGCGGCCGATATGGCCGTCCGGCAGCAGGCGCGCGGTGCCCACGGCGTAGTCGCCTTCCTCGGCGAGAAAATGCACCGCCTCGGCGTCCTCGGCATCCCACTCCAGTTCGGCCGGCACCGCCTGTTCGGCGATGAAAACGGTTTCACGGATGCGGCGCAGCTCGGCGTTATCCTTCTGCCAGTCGGCGACGCGGACGCTGATCTCACTCATCGGCGAACCCCAGGCTACCTTGCTTGACCAGTTCCCACAGCAGGGTACGCCCCTCGTCATCGGCCAGCCAGGCGCCGAGGTTTTCCACATGTAACGCATCGGCGCTGCAGATCAGCTTGAGCAGCTCGCGCAGGCGGGCCGATACCAGGCGGCTCTGGCCGCTGGCGAACAGCACCAGATCCTCGCCGACTTCCGACCAGGCCATGCGCGCGCTGGGGTTGCGGATGATCACGGCGCCGTCTTCCAGGGCACCGAGGAATTCCTCTTCGCCGATCTCGATGCCGGCGACCAGCTCCGGATACTTGGGTTCGGTCATGAACTGGCCGAACCAGGTCATCAGCAGGCGCTCGTCGCTCATGTGCTCGTTGAGCAGCGCCTTGAGGCGTTCCAGGGCGTCGCGCTGGATCTGCGTCGGATCGTCGCTCGGCTGGATGTCGGCGTCGCTGTAGCGCTCCTCGTCGGGGAGGAACTGACCGAGAAAGTCGGTGAAATGGGTCAGCACTTCGGCGGCGCTCGGCGCGCGGAAGCCCACGGAATAAGTCATGCAATCGTCCTCAGCGGTGCCACAGTGGGCGAGGCGCGGCGGCAGGTAGAGCATATCGCCGGGCGCCAGCACCCATTCATCGGTTGGTTCGAATTCGGCCAGGATCCGCAGATCGGCGTGGGAAAGCAGCGGGCTTTCGGAATCGCACATCTGGCCGATCTGCCAGCGGCGATGACCGTAGCCCTGCAGCAGGAATACGTCGTAGTTGTCGAAGTGCGGGCCGACGCCGCCGCCGGGCGTGGCGAAGCTGATCATCAGGTCGTCGATGCGCCACTTGGGCAGGAACTTGAAGTCCTCCAGCAGCTCGGCCACTTCCGGCACGAACTGGTCGACCGCCTGCACCAGCAGGGTCCAGTCGCGCTCCGGCAGGTTCTGGAAGGTTTCCTCGTCGAACGGGCCGCGCTGCAGCTCCCAGGGATGCGCGCCGTGCTCGATCACCAGGCGCGATTCGACTTCCTCTTCCAGCGCCAGGCCGGCCAGTTCGTCCGGGCTGATCGGGCTCTCGAAGCCGGGGATGGCCTGGCGCACCAGCAGGGGTTTCTTCTGCCAGTAGTCGCGCAGGAATTCACGGGCTGTGAGGCCACCCAGCAGTTGCAGCGGAGTATCAGGATTCATCAGTAAGCCCTTGAGATAAATAAAAACCTTTAAACAAAAACGCCCGGCTCAGCCGGGCGTCCTCGAGGCTGGTCGCGCTCAGATGCGCTTGGCCTGGGCTACGGCGTTGCCGATGTAGCGTGCCGGGGTCAGTTGCTTGAGCTCTTCCTTGGCGGCGGCCGGCATGTCGAGACCCTCGATGAAAGATTGCAGTGCTTCGGCGCTGATGCCCTTGCCACGGGTCAACTCCTTGAGCTTCTCGTAGGGATTCTCGATGCCGTAGCGGCGCATCACGGTCTGCACCGGCTCGGCCAGGACCTCCCAGCAGGCGTCCAGGTCTTCAGCAATTTTCTGAACATTGAGCTCCAACTTGCTGATTCCCTTGAGGCTTGCCTCATAGGCGATCACGCTGTGCGCGAAGCCGACGCCGAGGTTGCGCAGCACGGTGGAGTCGGTCAGGTCGCGCTGCCAGCGGGAGATCGGCAGTTTGCTGGCCAGGTGCTGGAAGATCGCGTTGGCGATGCCCAGGTTGCCTTCGGAGTTCTCGAAGTCGATCGGGTTGACCTTGTGCGGCATGGTCGAGGAGCCGATCTCGCCGGCCACGGTCTTCTGCTTGAAGTAACCGAGGGAGATGTAGCCCCAGACGTCGCGGTCGAAGTCGATCAGGATGGTATTGAAGCGGGCGATGGCGTCGAACAGCTCGGCGATGTAGTCGTGCGGCTCGATCTGGGTGGTGTAGGGGTTGAAGGTCAGGCCTAGGTCACCTTCGATGAACTGACGGGCGTTGGCTTCCCAGTCGATGCTCGGGTAGGCCGACAGGTGGGCGTTGTAGTTGCCCACGGCGCCGTTGATCTTGCCCAGCAGCGGCACGGCAGCGACCTGAGCGATCTGGCGCTCCAGGCGGTAGACGACGTTGGCCAGCTCCTTGCCCAGGGTAGTCGGCGAGGCCGGCTGGCCGTGGGTGCGCGACAGCATCGGCACGTCGGCGAACTTCACCGCCAGCTCACGGATGGCATCGGCCAGTTGCTTCATCAGCGGCAGCAGCACGTTGTCACGGCCTTCGCGCAGCATCAGGGCGTGGGACAGGTTGTTGATATCCTCGGACGTACAAGCGAAGTGGATAAATTCGCTGACCTTGTCCAGCTCCGGCAGCTTGGCGGCCTGCTCCTTGAGCAGGTACTCCACGGCCTTGACGTCGTGGTTGGTGGTGCGCTCGATTTCCTTGACGCGCTCGGCGTGCTCCAGTTGGAAATCCTCGGCCAGCTTATTGAGCAGCGCGTTGGCTTCGGCGGAGAAGGGCGCGACTTCCGGGATGCCCTCGTGCGCGGCCAGGCGCTGCAGCCAGCGCACTTCGACCAGGACACGGCTGCGGATCAGGCCGTATTCGCTGAAGATGGGGCGCAGGGCGCTGGTTTTGCCGGCGTAGCGGCCGTCGACGGGGGAAACCGCGGTGAGCGAGGAAAGCTGCATGTAGGCGTTCTCGAGCTGTCGGGCTGAACAGCCATCCGAGGACCTCTGCGCATCGCGCCTGCTCCAATGAAGCGGGCTCTAGCTCAGGTGCCTGGACGACCTCTGACGAAAAGGGCGCGTATTGTACATGAAATCGCTCGCTTGGCCGCCTATGCGTTGCGTCTGGCGACCGACAGCAAACTGGCGGCGAAGATCAGCGCGGCGCCGAGCAGCGACAGGCTGTCCGGCATCTCGCCCCAGAGCAGCCAGGCGATGATCCCGGCGAAGACGATGGCCAGATAGGCCACAGGGCCGATCAGCCCGGGCGGTGCCAGGCCATAGGCGCGCGACATGATCACCTGGCTGGCGGTGGCCAGCAGGCCGATGCCCAGCAGCCAGCCGAGCTGCACACCATTCAGCGGCTGCCAGCTCCAGGTCAGCGGAATGGCCGAGAACAGTGCGCTGAACAGCGAGAAGTAGAAGACGATGCGCGTCGCCGGCTCGCTGTCGCTCATCTCGCGGATGGAGACGAAGGCGAAGGCGGCCAGCAGGCTGGCGGCCAGGCCGATCAAGGCGGGGCCTTCGAATAGCGCCGCGCTGGGCTTGGCCACCAACAGCACGCCGAGCAGGCCGATCAGGCTGGTGAGCAGCATGCGCCGGGTCAGCGGCTCCTTGAGCCAGAAGTGGGCGATCAGCGGGGTGAACACCGGCGCCGAATAGGTGAACAGCATGGCGTCGGCCAGCGGCAGGTGGGCGATGGCGTAGAAGAAGCAGTACATCGCCGCCAGGCCGTAGGTGGTGCGCCACAGGTGCGATTTCAGCCGTGTCGTGCGCAGCGGGCGTACCCCGCGCACCAGCAGCAGCGGCAGGAAGAACAGCACGCCGACCAGATTGCGGAAGAACACCACCGACTCGTTGTTGACGCTGGCCGAGATTTCCCGGATGCCGACGCCGGTAAGGGCGAACAGCAGGGCGGACAGGGCCAGCAGCAGGGCGCCCTGCAGCGGCTTGACGCTGCGGCTCGGCGCGCCCATGGCGGTCAGCTGCGCATCAGTTGGTAGAGTTCCTTGAGCAGCTTGCCGCGGCTGAACACCAGCTGCCAGCGGTGACCGCCGAGCTGGCGCCACAGCCGCGCCGAACGGATGCCGGCGAGCAGCAGGGCGCGGATCTTCGCCGCGTTGCTCGGCTGCTGCAGAAAACGCATGTCGCCGTGCACCTGGATGCGCTGGCGGAAGGTGCTGATGGTGTCCTGGTACAGTCCGCCGCAGGCGGCGATGACGTTGTCGTGGACCAGGCCGAAGTGCTCGACTTGCTGCTGGATCTGATCCAGGCGGCTGCCCATCACCTGCAGCATGTCGCCGCGCTTGTCCAGCTGGCGTTCCAGGCCGAGCAGGGCCAAGGCGTAGCGCAGCGGCTCGCGCTGCAGAGCCGCGGGGTTGCGCTCCAGCGAGCTGACCAGCGCGCGATAACCGTCGCGCAGGTTGAGGTCGTCGCCGCCGTAGACATCCAGCGTACTCTTCGGGTCGCGCACCAGCAGGCTGCCGAGCATGCAGCTCATCGACGCCTCGCTGACCTGGCCGGTGCGGGCGATCTTGTCGGCCAGCACGGCGGCTTCGAATACGGCGCCGAGGGCAACCAGTTGCTCCTGCAGCGGGCTCATCGGGCGTCCTCGTACCAGGCTTCTGCGGTTTCGATCACACCGCCGCCGAGACACACCTCGCCGTCATAGAACACCACGGACTGACCGGGGGTGACGGCGCGCTGCGGCTCATCGAACACGGCGCGATAGCCGTTCTCGGTCTTCTCCAGGGTGCAGTGCTGATCGCTCTGGCGGTAGCGCACCTTGGCAGTGAGGCGGCGCGGAGTGCTCAGGTCCACCGGGTTGACCCAGTAGATGTCCGAGGCGAGCAGGGCGCGGGAGAACAGCCAGGGGTGTTCGTTGCCCTGGCCGACGATCAGCACGTTGCGCGTCAGGTCCTTGCGCAGCACGTACCAGGGCTCATCGCCGGCGTCCTTCAGGCCGCCGATGCCGAGGCCCTGGCGCTGGCCGATGGTGTGGTACATCAGGCCGTGATGGCGGCCGATCACCTGGCCTTCCGTGGTTTCGATATCGCCCGGCTGGGCCGGCAGGTACTGCTTGAGGAAGTCGCTGAAGCGGCGCTCGCCGATAAAGCAGATGCCAGTGGAGTCCTTCTTCTTCGCCGTGGCCAGCTCGTATTTCTCGGCAATGGCGCGCACCTGCGGCTTTTCCAGTTCGCCAACCGGGAACAGGGTCCTGGCGATCTGCTCGCCACCGACTGCGTGGAGGAAGTAGCTCTGGTCCTTGTTCGGGTCCAGGCCCTTGAGCAGCTCGGTGCGGCCGTCGATGTCGCGGCGGCGCACGTAATGGCCGGTGGCGATCAGGTCGGCGCCGAGTGACAGGGCGTAGTCGAGGAAGGCTTTGAACTTGATCTCGCGGTTGCACAGGATGTCCGGGTTCGGCGTGCGGCCGGCCTTGTATTCGGCCAGGAAGTGCTCGAACACGTTGTCCCAGTATTCTGCAGCGAAGTTGGCCGTGTGCAGCTTGATGCCGATGCGCTCGCATACGGCCTGGGCGTCGGCCAGGTCATCCATGGCGGTGCAGTATTCGGTGCCGTCGTCTTCGTCCCAGTTCTTCATGAACAGGCCTTCGACCTGGTAACCCTGTTCCAGCAGCAGCAGGGCGGAAACGGACGAGTCGACGCCGCCGGACATGCCGACGATCACGCGTTGGGTGCTAGGTGCTTGCATGGGAGTCTGCGAGTGAAGCCTGAAAAACTGGCGAGTCTACCAGAAAGCCTGCACCCGACGTGTAGGGCGTACTCGCGAAGCGGTACGCCGAACACGGGCTATTGTTTCAATCGCGCACCAACTCCAGCGGCCCGCGGATGCCGGCCAGGTAATCGTCCACGCAGCGCAGCACCAGTTCGCTGCGCCAGCGTTCTGGCTGCGCGGCCAGTTCATCGCGGCTCAACCAGGCGATGCCGTGGATGTCGCTGTCCAGTGCGCGGGCCGGATCATGGCGCAGCGGGTGGGCGACAAAGCACACGCGTTGGTAGGTGACGCCATTGCTCGGTGCGGTGTAGAGATAGATACCGAGCAGGCTGCTCAGCTCCACCTCCCAGCCGGTTTCTTCGAGGGTTTCGCGCAGCGCGGCCTGGCGTAGCGATTCATTGGCCTCCAGGTGCCCGGCCGGCTGGTTGAGCACCAGGCGGCCCGCCTTGAGTTCCTCGACGAACAGGAAGCGGCCCTGGTCTTCGATGACCGTGGCCACGGTGATATGGGGCTGCCACTCCATTTCTGCTTCTCCCGTGATCTCTATACAAAAAAAGAACCCCGGCACTATGGCCGGGGTTCTCCGTGTTGCCGAGCCCTTATCAGGCGTTCAGCGCCGCCAGGGCGGCGTTGAAGGTGCTGCTGGGGCGCATCACCTGGCTGGTCAGCTCGGGATTGGAGCGGTAGTAGCCGCCGATGTTCGCCGGTTTGCCCTGCACTGCGGCCAGTTCGGCGACGATGGTCGCTTCCTGCTCGGTCAGGGTCTTGGCCAGCGGGGCGAAGCGTGCCTTGAGTTCGGCGTCTTCGTCCTGGGTGGCCAGGGCCTGGGCCCAGTACAGCGCCAGGTAGAAGTGGCTGCCACGGTTGTCCAGCTCGCCGACCTTGCGCGCCGGGGACTTGTTGTTGTCCAGCAGCTTGCCGGTGGCCTCGTCCAGAGTCTTGCCGAGGATCTTGGCCTTGAGGTTGTCGGTCTTGATCCCGGTTTCTTCCAGGGACACGGCCAGGGCCAGGAACTCGCCCAGCGAATCCCAGCGCAGGTAGTTCTCTTCGACCAGTTGCTGCACGTGCTTGGGCGCGGAGCCACCGGCACCGGTCTCGTACATGCCGCCGCCGGCCATCAGCGGCACGATGGACAGCATCTTGGCCGAGGTGCCCAGCTCCATGATCGGGAACAGGTCGGTCAGATAGTCGCGCAGCACGTTGCCGGTCACCGAGATGGTGTCCTGGCCACGGATCATGCGCTCCATGGACACGCGGATGGCTTCGTTGTAGCCCATCATGCGGATGTCCAGGCCGCTCAGGTCGTGGTCCTTGAGGTACAGCTCGACCTTTTTCTGCAGTTCACGGTCGTGGGCGCGCTCCGGGTCCAGCCAGAAGATCGCCGGGGTGTTGGACTGACGGGCGCGGGTGACGGCCAGCTTGACCCAGTCGCGAATCGGCGCGTCCTTGGTCTGGCAGGCACGCCAGATATCGCCGGCTTCGACTTCGTGTTGCATCAGCACGCTGCCATCGGCAGCCACCACGCGCATGGTGCCGTCGGCGGTCATTTCGAAGGTCTTGTCGTGGGAGCCGTATTCCTCGGCCTTCTGCGCCATCAGGCCGACGTTCGGCACGCTGCCCATGGTGGTCGGGTCGAACGCACCGTTGGTTTTGCAGAAGTTGATCATTTCCTGATAGATGCGCGCGTAGGTGCTCTCGGGCATTACGGCCTTGGTGTCTTTCTGCTTGCCGTCCTTGCCCCACATCTGGCCGGAGTTGCGGATCATCGCCGGCATCGAGGCGTCGACGATCACGTCGCTCGGGATGTGCAGGTTGGTGATGCCCTTGACCGAGTCGACCATGGCCATTTCCGGGCGATGGGCGTAGACCTCATGGATGTCGTGGAGGATTTCTTCCTGCTGCGAGGCGGGCAGGGCCTTGATCTTGTCGTAGACGCTGCTGATGCCGTTGTTGGGATTGACGCCCAGTTCCTTGAACAGTTCGCCGTACTTGTCGAACACGTCCTTGTAGTAAACGCTGACGGCATGGCCGAAGACGATCGGGTGGGAGACCTTCATCATGGTCGCCTTGACGTGCAGGGACCACATCACGCCGGTCTCCTTGCAGTCCTGCAGGGTCTTCTCGAAGAAGTCGCGCAGCTTGCGGCAGCTCATGAACATGCTGTCGAACACTTCGCCTTCCTGCAGGGCGAGCTGTTTCTTGAGCTCGACCTTGCCGTCCTTGCCGACGAACTCGATACGTACGTCACCGGCCTTGGCCATGGTGATCGACTGCTCGCTGGAGAAGAAGTCGCCGCCGCGCATGTAGTCGGCATGGGACTGCGAGGCCATGCTCCACTTGCCCATACTGTGCGGGTGCTTGCGCGCATAGGCCTTGACTGCGGCCGGGGCGCGGCGGTCGGAGTTGCCTTCGCGCAGAACCGGGTTCACCGCGCTGCCGAGGACCTTGGCGTAGCGGGCGCGCACTTCCTTGTCTTCTTCGCTCTGCGGGTCTTCCGGGAAGTCGGGGATGTCGTAGCCCTGGGCCTGCAGCTCGGCGATGGCGGCCTTGAGCTGGGGTACCGAGGCGCTGATGTTGGGCAGCTTGATGATGTTGGCGTCCGGCTGCAGGGTCAGCTCGGCGAGCTTGGCGAGGTCGTCGTCGATGCGCTTGTCGGCGTCCAGGCGGTCGGCAAAGCTTGCCAGGATCCGTCCAGCAAGAGAGATGTCGCGGGTTTCGACGGAGATGTCAGCCGATGCGGCGAAGGCTTCTACAATGGGCAGAAGCGAGTAGGTGGCCAGGGCTGGAGCTTCGTCGGTGAAGGTGTAGATGATCTTCGAAGGGGTGGACATTTAGAGTTAACTCTCTTCTTTGCTGAGCGTGCACAGAAACTCGACGTGCGCGGGTAGGCGCCTGAGCCCGGTCAATGATCGAGCTGGAGTCGAGGACTCGCCGCGGTGATGTTGGATGCACCAGTAGAGTGTCGAGCATTTCGAGCCGGCCAACGGCGGTGGCTATCGACCGGTTTCAAGAGGCTCGCGTCCGGTTGGAGACGGGGCGCCCCTTATGACTCGTTAGTCACCTAAGCAGTATATCACTGCGACGCCGCGTCGCAGAATGCCCAGTTGCATAAGACCAATGAACATGTGGTTCCGCTCGTCGCAACTGCGCTACTCTCGAGAGATTGCGCATCGTTCTAACCACAAGATGGAGTCCAGCATGGGATACCAAAAGATCCAGGTGCCAGCCAGCGGTGACAAAATCACCGTCAACGCCGACATGTCGCTCAATGTGCCGAACAACCCGATCATCCCCTTCATCGAAGGCGATGGCATCGGCGTGGATATTTCCCCAGTGATGATCAAGGTGGTCGACGCCGCCGTTGCCAAGGCCTACGGCGGCGCGCGCAAGATCTCCTGGATGGAAGTCTACGCCGGCGAGAAAGCCACCCAGGTCTACGACCAGGACACCTGGCTGCCCAAGGAAACCCTGGAGGCGGTGCGCGACTACGTGGTCTCGATCAAGGGGCCGCTGACCACGCCTGTCGGCGGCGGCATTCGTTCGCTCAACGTGGCCCTGCGCCAGGAGCTCGACCTCTACGTCTGTCAGCGCCCGGTGCGCTGGTTCGAGGGCGTGCCCAGCCCGGTGAAGAAACCTGGCGACGTGGACATGGTGATCTTTCGCGAGAATTCCGAGGACATCTATGCCGGCGTCGAGTGGAAGGCCGGCAGTGCCGAGGCCGAGAAGGTCATCAAGTTCCTCACCGAGGAGATGGGCGTCAAGAAGATCCGCTTCACCGACATGTGCGGCATCGGCATCAAGCCGGTGTCCGAGGCCGGCACCAAGCGCCTGGTGCGCAAGGCGCTGCAGTATGCGGTGGACAACGACCGCAGTTCGGTGACCCTGGTGCACAAGGGCAACATCATGAAATTCACCGAAGGCGCGTTCAAGGAGTGGGGCTACGAGATCGCCCGCGACGAATTCGGCGCCGAGTTGCTCGATGGCGGCCCGTGGATGCAGTTCAAGAACCCGCGGACCGGCAAGAGCGTCGTGGTCAAGGACGTGATCGCCGACGCCATGCTGCAGCAGATCCTGCTGCGTCCGGCCGAGTACGATGTGATCGCGACGCTCAACCTCAATGGCGACTATCTGTCCGATGCCCTGGCGGCGGAAGTGGGCGGCATCGGCATCGCGCCGGGCGCCAACCTGTCGGATTCGGTCGCCATGTTCGAGGCCACCCATGGCACTGCGCCGAAATATGCTGGCCAGGACAAGGTCAATCCGGGGTCGCTGATCCTCTCCGCCGAGATGATGCTGCGCCACATGGGCTGGACCGAGGCGGCTGACCTGATCATCAAGGGCACCAACGGCGCCATCGCCGCCAAGACCGTGACCTACGACTTCGAGCGTTTGATGGAAGGTGCCACGCTGTTGTCGTGCTCCGAGTTCGGCGATGCGATGATCGTGCATATGTAACCGCGGATTGCGCATGAAAAAGGCCGGTCAGTTGACCGGCCTTTTTTGTGTTCAGCACATCCCTGTGTTTCAGCCCTGCGGGGTGGGTGCGCAAAAACTGGTCTCCAGCGCTGCCATGTTCAGCGCATCCGTACGCACCGCAGCTTCGGGGCGTGCCTATACAGCCGCTGCCGGTGTTTATTCGACGTGCCAGAATGCTCAGGCTTCGACGGTGTTGGCGGTGCTCTGTGTCTGGGGCGCGACTGCCGGGGTGCTTTGCGTCGTGGCGGCGCTGATATTGACCGCATGCAGCCCTTTCGGGCCTTGCACTATCTCGAAGCAAACCGGTTGGCCGGCCTTGAGCGTTTTGTAACCTTCCATTTGGATGGCCGAGTAGTGGGCAAACAGGTCCTCATCTCGGCCGTCGGCGAGGATGAATCCATAGCCTTTGGCGTTGTTGAACCACTTGACCTTACCGCTGAGCATGCTGATATCCCTCTGCAAAGGACTCCATCTCTGGAGTATCATCCACATCGATTCCGCGCGATAACCACCCAGGCTGGGCGAGGGCGCGGAACTCCTGATACCCAAGACTGGGTATTCATTGGTTGTAACACCCTTTTGCCGATAGTCAAGGCTATGCGGCGGACGGTTGAGAAGTCAGTCAAACTCCCTCTAGCATCCCAGTTCGTCCAGCCTGAACCACTGATTCCCAGCATGCATGCAAGTAGCCAGATTCGACTAACATTCAATCAGGATCACCCGGCAGAGCATGAGGACGATTCCTCCGGCGTAGCTGTTCAGGAATCCAAGCCAGCGTTACAGGCACCACCGATGTACAAGGTGGTCTTATTCAATGACGACTACACCCCGATGGATTTCGTCGTCGAAGTGCTCGAAGTTTTTTTCGGCATGAACCGGGAGCTGGCGACCAAGATCATGCTGACCGTCCATACGGAAGGACGAGCGGTATGTGGCGTATTTACCCGTGACATCGCGGAGACCAAGGCCATGCAGGTCAATCAGTACGCGAGGGAAAGCCAGCATCCGCTACTCTGTGAAATAGAGAAGGACGGTTAATGCCGGCCACTTGGGTATGAGGTGAAGCTATGTTGAATCGAGAGCTCGAAGTCACCCTCAATCTGGCTTTCAAGGAGGCTCGCGCCAAGCGTCATGAGTTCATGACGGTCGAGCACTTGCTGTTGGCCTTGTTGGACAACGACGCCGCAGCCAGCGTGCTGCGCGCCTGCGGAGCCAATCTCGACAAGCTGCGCCATGACTTGCAGGAGTTTATCGACTCCACGACGCCGTTGATTCCTCAGCACGATGAAGAGCGTGAAACTCAGCCGACCCTGGGGTTCCAGCGTGTGCTGCAGCGTGCGGTATTCCACGTGCAGAGCTCGGGCAAGCGTGAAGTGACCGGCGCCAACGTGCTGGTTGCGATCTTCAGCGAACAGGAAAGCCAGGCCGTGTTCCTGCTCAAGCAGCAGAGCGTGGCGCGCATCGATGTGGTCAACTACATCGCTCACGGCATCTCCAAGGTGCCGGGGCATGGTGACCAGCATGAGCACGACCAGGAGATGCAGGACGATGAAGGGGGAGACTCCTCCACCTCCGGCAATCCGCTGGACGCCTACGCCAGCAATCTCAATGAGTTGGCGCGCCAGGGGCGCATCGACCCGTTGGTCGGTCGCGAGCATGAAGTCGAGCGGGTAGCGCAGATTCTCGCGCGCCGGCGCAAGAACAACCCCCTGCTGGTCGGCGAGGCCGGCGTGGGTAAGACGGCCATCGCCGAAGGGTTGGCCAAGCGCATTGTCGACGAGCAGGTGCCCGATCTGCTGGCCGACAGCGTGGTCTACTCCCTGGACCTCGGTGCGCTGCTGGCCGGTACCAAGTACCGTGGCGATTTCGAGAAGCGTTTCAAGGCCTTGCTCAACGAGTTGCGCAAGCGTCCGCACGCCATCCTGTTCATCGACGAGATCCACACCATCATCGGCGCCGGGGCGGCGTCCGGTGGCGTGATGGATGCGTCCAACCTGCTCAAGCCGATGCTTTCCTCTGGCGAGATCCGCTGCATCGGCTCCACGACCTTCCAGGAGTTTCGCGGCATCTTCGAGAAGGATCGCGCTCTGGCGCGGCGCTTCCAGAAGGTCGACGTGACCGAGCCTTCCGTGGACGACACCTACGGCATCCTCAAGGGGCTCAAGGCGCGTTTCGAGCAGCATCACCATATTGAGTACAGCGACGAGGCCCTGCGTGCGGCGGCCGAACTGGCCGCGCGCTATATCAATGACCGACACATGCCGGACAAGGCCATCGACGTGATCGATGAGGCCGGTGCCTATCAGCGCCTGCAGCCGGAAGACAAGCGCGTGCCGCGCATCGAGGTGGCACAGGTCGAGGACATAGTCGCCAAGATCGCGCGCATTCCGCCGAAGCACGTATCCAGCTCTGACAAGGAGTTGCTGCGCAACCTGGAGCGCGATCTCAAGCTGACCGTGTTCGGTCAGGATGCCGCCATTGACTCGCTGGCCACCGCCATCAAGCTGTCGCGCGCCGGGCTCAAGGCGCCGGACAAGCCGGTCGGCTCCTTCCTCTTCGCCGGCCCTACCGGCGTGGGCAAGACCGAGGCCGCTCGGCAGCTGGCCAAGGCCATGGGTATCGAACTGGTGCGCTTCGACATGTCCGAGTACATGGAGCGGCATACCGTGTCCCGCCTGATCGGTGCGCCGCCCGGCTACGTCGGGTTCGATCAGGGCGGCCTGCTCACCGAGGCGATCACCAAGCAGCCGCATTGCGTGCTGCTGCTCGACGAGATCGAGAAGGCCCATCCGGAGGTCTTCAACCTGCTGCTGCAGGTGATGGATCACGGTACCCTGACCGACAACAACGGGCGCAAGGCGGACTTCCGCAACGTGATCCTGATCATGACCACCAACGCCGGGGCGGAAACCGCGGCGCGGGCGTCGATCGGCTTCACCCAGCAGGATCACTCCACCGATGCCATGGAAGTGATCAAGAAGAGCTTCACGCCGGAGTTCCGCAACCGCCTGGACACCATCATCCAGTTCGGCCGCCTGAGCCACGAGACGATCAAGAGCATCGTCGACAAGTTCCTCACCGAACTGCAGGCGCAGCTGGAGGACAAGCGCGTCACCCTGGAGGTCAGCGATGCGGCGCGCGGCTGGCTGGCCGAGCGCGGTTACGACGTGCAGATGGGCGCCAGGCCGATGGCGCGCCTGATTCAGGACAAGATCAAGCGTCCGCTGGCAGAGCAAATCCTCTTCGGCGAGCTGGCCGAGCATGGCGGCGTGGTGCACGTCGACATCAAGGACGGCGAGCCGAGCTTCGAATACGAGACGGCCGCGGAAGTCGCCTGATCGGCGAGAAGTTGAACGAAAACGCCCGGCGATGCCGGGCGTCTTCATTTGGTGCTTGGCTTAACGGGCGCGGTAGGTGATGCGACCCTTGCTCAAGTCATAAGGTGTCAGCTCGACGCGCACCTTGTCACCAGTGAGAATGCGGATGTAATTCTTGCGCATCTTGCCGGAGATGTGCGCGGTAACGACGTGCCCGTTTTCCAACTCCACGCGGAACATGGTGTTGGGCAGGGTGTCGACGACAGTGCCTTCCATTTCGAAGCTGTCTTCTTTCGACATGCAGTAAAGCCCTCGGTATCCAGGAAATGGCCCGGTGCAACTGGCGCCAGGCAAAAGCGGCGTGCATTGTGCCCGAAAACAGGGGGCTGCGCCAAGGGGCTTGGGGTGTCGAGCCGGGGGCGAGAGCGTCGAAAGGCTTTAGGTCAGCAGCGTCCAGCGCTGATTGACGAAGAGTTCGATGGGGCGGTATTGGGTCTTGTAGTTCATCTTGCGGCAGTTCTTGATCCAGTAGCCGAGATAGACGGCTTGGAGCCCGAGGCGCGCGGTTTCGCCAATTTGCCAGAGAATGGCGAAGCGGCCGAGGCTGCGGCGCTCTTCGTCGGGATCATAGAAGGTGTAGACCGCCGATAGTCCGTTGGGCAGCACATCGGTCACGGCAATCGCTACCAGGCGGCCGCGCAGGCGGAACTCGTAGAAACGCGAGAACGGAAGGTCGCGCACCAGGAAGGTGGAAAACTGGTCGCGGCTCGGGGGGTACATGTCGCCGTCGGCGTGGCGCTGCTCTATATAGCGGACGTAGAGACCGTAGTACTCCTCGGTGAAGGCCGGGCGCACGGGACGCACGCTGATGTCTTGGTTGCGCTTGAGGATACGCCGCTGCTGGCGATTAGGGGTGAACACCGAGGCCGGGATGCGCGCCGGAACGCAGGCGGTGCACTGTTGGCAATGCGGGCGGTAGAGGTGGTCGCCGCTGCGGCGAAAGCCCATTTCCGAAAGTTCGGCGTAAACCAGCACGTCCATGGGCTGACTGGGGTCGAGAAACAGGGTGGTGGCCTGTTCTTCGGGCAGGTAGCTGCATGGATGGGGCTGGGTGGCGTAGAACTTCAGGCGGGCCAGCTCGGTCATGGCGGTGTCTCGGTAAAGCCTTGCCTATGAGTGTAAGCCAGGCTTCGGCGCTCGACTAGGCGAGCCAGTTCGCGCTGCTGGGCAGGTCCAGATGGCGCTGCAGGTAGTCAGCGAAAGCCGCGCGGGGGATGGCGCGAGCGCCGAAACTGTGCAGGTGCTGGGTAGGCATCTGGCAGTCGATGAGGACGAAACCCCACTCGCGCAACTTGCCGACCAGCGTGGCGAAGCCGACCTTGGAGGCATTGTCGGCCCGGCTGAACATGGATTCGCCGAAGAACAGCTGGCCGATGGCCAGGCCGTACAGGCCGCCGACCAATTCCTCGCCCTGCCAGACTTCGACCGAATGAGCGATGCCGCGGCGATGCAGCTCCAGGTAGGCGTCCTGCATTTCGCGGGTGATCCAGGTGCCGTCGGCGTAATCGCGCGGTGCGGCGCAGGCGCCGATCACTGCGGCGAAATCCCGGTCGAAACTGACCCGATAACGCTGCTGGCGCAGCAGCTTAGCCAAGCTGCGGGAGAGGTGCAGCTCGTCGGGAAACAGCACGGTGCGTGGATCGGGCGACCACCATAGAATCGGCTGGCCGTCCTGGAACCAGGGGAAACAGCCGTGGCGATAGGCGCCGATCAGACGCTCGGCGCTGAGGTCGCCGCCGGCCGCGAGCAAACCGTTGGGCTCGCGCAGGGCCTTGGTCAGCGGCGGGAATTCCAGGGAGTCACGTTGCAGCCAGGTCAGCATGCGCAGGGTCCGGCGGGGTAGGGGAGGGCGAGCGGTGTGGCTCGCCCGGGCGCATCAGTTGCTGTCGAGGAACTTTTCGACGTCCAGGGCCGCCATGCAGCCGGCACCGGCGGAGGTGATGGCCTGACGATAGACGTGATCGGCGACGTCGCCGGCGGCGAACACGCCCTCGATGCTGGTCGCGGTGGCGTTGCCTTCACTGCCGCCTTTGATCAACAGATAGCCGTCGCGCATCTCCAGCTGGCCGGTGAACAGTTCGGTGTTGGGCTTGTGGCCGATGGCGATGAACACGCCGGCCAGCGGCAGTTCCTTGGTCGCGCCGTTTTCGGTGCTCTTCAGGCGCACGCCGGTGACTCCGGTCTGGTCGCCCAGCACCTCGTCGAGGGTGTGGTTCCAGTGCAGCTTGATATTGCCGTTGGCAGCCTTGTCGAACAGCTTGTCCTGCAGGATCTTCTCGGAGCGCAGCTTGTCACGGCGATGGATCAGGTGGACTTCCTTGGCGATGTTGGACAGGTACAGCGCCTCTTCCACGGCGGTGTTACCGCCACCGACCACCGCCACCACCTGGTTGCGATAGAAGAAGCCGTCGCAGGTGGCGCAGGCCGATACGCCCTTGCCGGAGAAGGCTTCTTCGGAGGGCAGGCCGAGATACTGGGCGCTGGCGCCGGTGGCGATGATCAGCGCGTCGCAGCTATAGATGCCGCTGTCGCCCTTGAGCACGAAGGGACGGCTTTGCAACTCCGCGGTGTGGATGTGGTCGTAGATGATCTCGGTGTCGAAGCGCTCGGCATGCTTCTGCATGCGCTCCATCAATGCCGGGCCGGTCAGACCTTCGACGTCGCCTGGCCAGTTGTCCACTTCGGTGGTGGTGGTGAGCTGGCCGCCTGGCTGGATGCCGGTGATCACCACGGGCTTGAGGTTGGCACGAGCGGCGTAGACGGCCGCGCTATAACCGGCAGGACCCGAACCCAGGATGATCAGGCGTGAATGCTTGACTTCGCTCATAAAAAAACCCCATAAGCCTTTGTCACAAAAGAGAATGCGTGCTCCAATTGAGCCGCATGGAAGCTGCTGCCGGCTATGCTACACCGAAGCAGGGCGAGTGCGGGAGCTTGGCGATCGGCCTGCGCTGGCGACGCAGCGGGGGCTGATCCTACAATACCCGCTTGTGCGGTTAACCATTAGAAGGACGCGCCAGGGGCGCAGGAAATGGCTGTTTTGAAGAATTCCACCACCCAGATTCCGGACTGGCGGCAGAAGCTTCAGTATCGACTGAAGGAGGGTGCATTGATCGCCCTGGCGGCGCTGTGCCTGTATCTGCTGATGACGCTGCTGACCTATAACGTCGCCGATCCGGCCTGGGACAACAGCGTGCAGGTCGAGCGCATCCTCAACGCCGGCGGCAGCATCGGCGCCTGGCTGTCCAGCGCGCTGTTCGGCGCCTTGGGTTATTTCGCTTACATCTTCCCGCTGCTGTTGGGCGTCAAGACCTGGCAGGTGTTTCGCACGCGCAATCAGCCGTGGCATTGGAACGGCTGGCTGTTTTCCTGGCATAGCATCGGTCTGGTAGTCCTGATTCTTTCCGGCGCCGCGCTGGGCGACATTCATTTCAATGCCGCTGCCGGTATGCAGGGCTCAGGTGGCGGCATGCTCGGCGCCAGCCTCGGCGATCTGGCGGTGCACGCGCTGAACGTGCAGGGCAGCACCTTGCTGTTCCTGGCGCTGTTCCTGTTCGGCCTGACCGTGTTCACCGACCTGTCCTGGTTCCGCGTGATGGACCTGACCGGCAAGATCACCCTGGATCTGATCGAGTTGATCAACGGCGCCATCACCGGCTGGTGGACCGCGCGCAGCGAGCGCAAGCAGATGAAGATCCAACTGCGCGAGTTGGACGAGCGGGTCACCGAGGTGGCCGCGCCGGTGGTCGCGGATCGCCGCGAGCAGGCCAGGGTCAAGGAGCGCCTGCTCGAGCGCGAAGAGTCGCTGAGCAAGCATATGAGCGAGCGCGAAAGGCGTCCGCTCCCGACGATCACGCCGCCGCCGCCACCCAAGGCTGCCGAACCGAGCAAGCGGGTGCTCAAGGAGAAACAGGCGCCACTGTTCGTCGATACCGCCATCGAAGGCAGTCTGCCGCCGATTTCCATCCTCGACGTGGCCGAGAAGAAGCAAAAGCAGTTTTCGCCCGAGTCTCTGGAGGCCATGTCGCGCCTGCTGGAGATCAAGCTCAAGGAGTTCGGCGTCGACGTGGTGGTCGAGTCCGTGCATCCCGGCCCGGTGATCACCCGTTTCGAGATCCAGCCTGCCGCAGGCGTCAAGGTCAGCCGGATCTCCAACTTGGCCAAGGACCTGGCGCGCTCAATGGCCATGGTCAGCGTGCGGGTGGTCGAGGTGATTCCCGGCAAGACCACCGTGGGCATCGAGGTGCCCAACGAAGATCGACAGATCGTGCGCTTCTCCGAGGTGCTGTCGTCGTCCGAATATGACGATGCCAGATCGCCGGTCACTCTGGCGCTGGGCCACGATATCGGCGGGCGCCCGGTGATAGCCGATCTGGCCAAGATGCCGCACCTGCTGGTGGCCGGTACCACCGGTTCCGGCAAGTCGGTGGGCGTCAACGCGATGATCCTGTCGGTCCTGTTCAAGTCCACGCCGGAAGAGGCGCGGATGATCATGATCGATCCGAAGATGCTCGAGCTGTCGATCTACGAAGGCATTCCGCATCTGCTCTGCCCGGTAGTGACCGACATGAAGGAAGCGGCCAACGCGTTGCGCTGGTCGGTCGCCGAGATGGAGCGTCGCTACAAGCTGATGGCGGCCATGGGGGTGCGCAACCTGGCGGGCTTCAACCGCAAGGTCAAGGACGCCATCGAGGCCGGCACACCGCTCAGCGACCCGTTATACCGCCGTGAGAGCATGGAGGACGAGGCGCCGCTGCTCAAGCCGCTGCCGACCATAGTCGTGGTGGTGGACGAATTCGCCGACATGATGATGATCGTCGGCAAGAAGGTCGAAGAGCTGATCGCTCGTATCGCGCAGAAGGCGCGTGCCGCCGGCATCCACCTGATCCTCGCCACCCAGCGCCCGTCGGTGGACGTGATCACCGGCCTGATCAAGGCCAACATCCCGACCCGCATGGCTTTCCAGGTCTCGAGCAAGATCGACTCGCGTACCATCCTCGACCAGGGTGGCGCCGAGCAGCTGCTTGGCCACGGTGACATGCTCTACCTGCCGCCGGGCACCGGCCTGCCGATTCGCGTGCATGGCGCCTTCGTTTCCGACGAGGAGGTGCATCGCGTGGTAGAGGCCTGGAAGCAGCGCGGCGCGCCGGATTACATCGAGGACATCCTCGCCGGTGTCGAGGAGAGCGGCAGCGGCTTCGAAGGTGGCGGTGGCGGCGAAGGCGGCGAGGGCAGCGAGGAGGACCCGCTGTACGACGAGGCCGTCAACTTCGTCCTGGAAAGCCGCCGCGCCTCCATTTCCGCGGTGCAGCGCAAGCTGAAAATCGGCTACAACCGCGCCGCACGGATGATCGAGGCGATGGAGATGGCCGGCGTGGTCAGTTCAATGAATACCAACGGCTCGCGCGAGGTGATCGCGCCGGGGCCGTCGCGCGACTGAGAGCTTGTGAATAAATCTACTGCGCTCGGCATCTCGCGCTTCGGCGGTGCTCGCAATGCTCATGTATTTCAATACACTCCGCTTGCTGCCCTCCGGCGAAACACGACCTGCCTTCGCTCGCCACGATTTCTTCACAACCTCTGAGCGTGGTGGTCATGGACGAAGTGGCGGGTTCGCGGTCTACAAGATTATGGTGGCCCACGCGGCGGCCGAGCAATGCGGGGCGTGGACGCCTCGCCATCCTTCAAGGGGTTTATATGCGTGTTATTCGCCTGCTGATGCTGGCTGCTCTGAGTTTTACCCTGCTGACCGCCCAGGCCGATGAAGAGGCGGCCACCCAGCGCCTGACCGAACTGCTCAGCCAGGCGCAGACCCTCAGTGCGCGCTTCTCCCAACTGACCCTCGACGCCAGCGGCACCCAGCTGCAGGAAACCGCCGGGCAGCTGGTGCTCAAGCGCCCAGGGCTGTTCCGCTGGCACACCGACGAGCCGATGGAGCAACTGTTGGTGTCCAACGGCCAGAAGGTCTGGCTGTACGATCCGGACCTGGAGCAGGTGACCATCCAGAGCCTCGACCAGCGCCTGACCCATACCCCTGCGCTGCTGCTCTCCGGCGACGTGTCGCAGATTCGCGAGAATTTCGAGATCGACTACAAGGAAGGCGGCAGCGTGGTCGACTTCATCCTCAAGCCCAGGGCCAAGGACAGCCTGTTCGACAGCCTGCGCCTGTCGTTCCGCAACCGCGTGCTCAACGACATGCAGCTGATCGACAGCATCGGCCAGCGCACCAACATCCTGTTCCTCAGCGTGAAGATGAACGAGCCGGTCGAAGACAGCCTGTTCAGCTTCGACATTCCGCAAGGGGCGGACGTCATCCAGGAGTAAGGCGTGGATCTGTTCGCTCGCCAACCCGTCGCGCAGCCCCTGGCTGCGCGTTTGCGCGCTACCAGCCTGGACGAGTACGTCGGCCAGGAGCACGTGCTCGGGCCGGGCAAGCCGCTGCGCGAGGCACTGGAGCAGGGCGTCCTGCATTCGATGATCTTCTGGGGCCCGCCCGGTGTCGGCAAAACCACGCTGGCGCGGTTGCTGGCGAAGGTCACCGATGCGCATTTCGAGACCATTTCCGCGGTGCTCTCCGGGGTCAAGGAGATTCGCCAGGCGGTGGAGGTGGCCCAGCAGCATGCCGCTCAGTATGGCCGGCGCACCATCCTGTTCGTCGACGAAGTGCACCGCTTCAACAAGAGCCAGCAGGATGCCTTCCTCCCCTATGTGGAAGACGGCACGCTGATCTTTATCGGCGCCACCACGGAAAACCCTTCCTTCGAGCTGAACAACGCGCTGCTGTCGCGCGCCCGCGTCTACGTGCTGAAAAGCCTGGACGAGGCGGCGATGCGCAAGCTGGTCAATCGTGCCCTCAGCGACCCGAAAGGCCTCGCCGAACTCCGGCTGAGCCTGCCGGAGGAAAGCTTCCAGATCCTCCTGGCCGCCGCCGACGGTGACGGCCGGCGTTTGCTCAACTTCCTCGAGAACGCCGCCGATCTTGCCGAGGATGGCGGCGAGATCGGTGTCGAACTGCTGCAGAACCTGCTCGGCGACAGCCGCCGGCGCTTCGACAAGGGCGGCGAGGCCTTCTACGATCAGATCTCGGCTCTGCACAAGTCGGTACGCGGCTCCAGTCCGGACGGTGCGCTGTACTGGTACGCGCGCATGCTCGACGGCGGTTGCGACCCGCTGTACATCGCCCGCCGCGTGGTGCGCATGGCCAGCGAGGACATCGGCAACGCCGACCCGCGCGCCCTGACCCTGTGCCTCAACGCCTGGGACGTACAGGAACGCCTGGGTAGTCCCGAAGGCGAGCTGGCGGTGGCCCAGGCCATCGTCTACCTGGCCTGCGCACCGAAGAGCAACGCGGTCTATACGGCGTTCAAGGCGGCCATGCGCGATGCCGCCGAGCAGGGTTCGCAGGAGGTGCCGCTGCACCTGCGCAACGCGCCGACCAAGCTGATGAAGCAGCTCGGCTATGGCGACGAGTACCGCTACGCCCACGGCGAGCCGGAGGCCTATGCCGCCGGCGAGGATTACTTCCCCGAGGCCCTGGAGCCGCGCCAGTACTACGACCCGGTTCCGCGCGGCCTGGAGCTGAAGATTCGCGACAAGCTGCAGCATCTGCGCAAGCTAGACGCCAGCAGCTCGCGGCGGCGGAGAAAACCATGATTCGTGTCGCTCTTGCGGTCGCCGTCGGCGGCGCTACCGGCTCGGTGCTGCGTTTTCTCGCCTCGAGCTGGGTCGCGGCGCACTGGCCGCGGCACTTCTACCTGGGTACCTGCGCGGTGAACCTGCTCGGCTGCCTGCTGATCGGTCTGCTGTCCGGCTTGTTCCTCACCCGCACCGAACTGCCGCTGGAGCTGCGCATGGGGCTGATCACCGGCCTGCTCGGCGGTTTAACCACCTTTTCCTCCTTCAGCCTGGAGCTGCTCAAACTGGTCGAGGGTGGGCGGATCTACGAGGCCGCCGGCTATCTGCTGTGCAGCATCCTGGGGGGGCTGCTGGCGGCCTGGGGTGGACTGGCCCTGGCCCGATTGGCGTCATGACCCGCTAAGGCTTTACACTCGGCCTCCCGCGCCGCGCTGGTGGCTACAACTTTATTCGTCGATGTATTGAGACCCGAACATGCTCGATTCCAAACTTGTCCGCACGCAACTCACCGAAATCGCCGAGCGCCTCGCCACGCGAGGCTTCGTCCTCGACGTCGCCCGCTTCGAGGCCCTGGAGAGTCAGCGCAAGTCGGTGCAGGTGCGCACCGAGCAACTGCAGGCCGAGCGTAACAGCCGTTCTAAGGCCATCGGCCAGGCCAAGGCGCGCGGCGAGGACATCGCGCCGCTGCTGGCCGAAGTAGACCAGCTGGGCAGCGGCCTGGAAGCGGGCAAGCGTGAACTCGATGCCATCCAGAACGAGCTGGACAACCTGCTGCTGAACATTCCCAACCTGCCGCACGAGTCGGTGCCGGTCGGCGAAGACGAGGACGGCAACGTCGAAGTATCGCGCTGGGGCACCCCGCGCAGCTTCGATTTCGCGGTCAAGGACCACGTCGCCCTCGGCGAGCAGCACGGCTGGCTGGATTTCGAGACCGCCGCCAAGCTCTCCGGCGCCCGTTTCGCCCTGCTGCGCGGCCCCATCGCCCGTCTGCACCGCGCCCTGGCGCAGTTCATGATCAACCTGCATACCGGCGAGCACGGCTACGAGGAGGCCTACACCCCGTACCTGGTGCAGGCCCCGGCCCTGCAGGGCACCGGCCAGCTGCCGAAGTTCGAGGAAGACCTGTTCAAGATCGCCCGCGAAGGCGAGGCCGACTTCTACCTGATCCCCACCGCCGAGGTGTCGCTGACCAACATCGTCGCCGGCGATATTCTCGACGCCAAGCAGCTGCCGCTGAAGTTCGTCGCCCACACCCCGTGCTTCCGCAGCGAGGCCGGCGCCTCCGGTCGCGATACTCGCGGCATGATCCGTCAGCACCAGTTCGACAAGGTCGAGATGGTGCAGATCGTCGAGCCGTCCAAGTCCTTCGAGGCGCTGGAAGGCATGACCGCCAACGCCGAGCGCGTGCTGCAACTGCTCGAGCTGCCGTACCGCAAGCTGGCGCTGTGCACCGGCGACATGGGCTTTTCCGCGGTGAAGACCTACGACTTGGAAGTCTGGGTGCCGAGCCAGGACAAGTACCGCGAGATTTCCTCCTGTTCCAACTGTGGCGACTTCCAGGCACGCCGCATGCAGGCACGCTATCGCAACCCGGAAACCGGCAAGCCGGAGCTGGTGCACACCCTCAATGGTTCCGGCCTGGCGGTGGGCCGCACCCTGGTGGCGGTGCTGGAGAACTACCAGCAGGCCGACGGCAGCATCCGCGTGCCCGAGGTGCTCAAGCCCTATATGGGCGGTATCGAGGTGATCGGCTAAGCCGGTGCGAAAAACGGGGCGGCGCGGCCGCCCCGTTTTCAGGCGGCACGTCTGACGATGGTCGCCGCGCGTAGGGTGCGCTGTGCGCACCAAGGCCTTCCACCGTAGGTCGGTGCACGCGGCGCACCCTACGGATGACCTCCTGCGAGGCTGATTTATGCAATTCCTTCCGCTGTTCCACAAACTGCAGGGTCGTGTCGTGCTGGTCGTTGGCGGCGGCGAGGTGGCGTTGCGCAAGGCGCGTCTGCTGAGCGATGCCGGCGGGCAGCTGCGCGTGGTGGCGCCGGAGGTTCGCGGCGAGCTGTGCGAGCTGGCCGGCGAGGGTGGCGTGCATCTGCGTGGCTATGAGACGGTCGACCTGCAGGGCGTGGCGCTGGTGATTGCCGCCACCGATGACGAGCCGCTCAATGCCCGCATCTCGGCCGAGGCCCAGGCGCTGGGGATTCCGGTCAATGTGGTGGACGCGCCGACACTGTGCAGCGTGATCTTCCCGGCCATCGTCGACCGCTCGCCGCTGATCGTCGCGGTCAGCAGCGGCGGTGACGCGCCGGTGCTGGCGCGGCTGATCCGCGCCAAGATCGAGACCTGGATTCCGGCCACCTACGGCCAGCTGGCCAACCTGGGCAAGCGCTTTCGCGAGCGGGTCAAGCAGCTGTTCCCCGATGTGCAGCAGCGCCGGGTGTTCTGGGAGGACGTATTCCAGGGCCAGGTGGCCGAAAGCGTGTTCGCCGGCAAGCCGGAGGAGGGCGAGCGTCTGCTCGAAGCGCGTCTGGCTGGCGCCGCGCCGCGGGCGCTGGGCGAGGTGTACCTGGTCGGCGCCGGCCCTGGCGATCCCGACCTGCTGACCTTCCGCGCCCTGCGCCTGATGCAGCAGGCCGATGTGGTGCTCTACGACCGCCTGGTGGCGCCGGCGATCATCGAGCTGTGCCGCCGCGACGCCGAGCGCATCTACGTCGGCAAGCGTCGCGCCGACCACGCCGTGCCGCAGGAGCAGATCAACCAGCTGCTGATCGACCTGGCCCGCCAGGGCAGGCGGGTGCTGCGCCTGAAGGGCGGCGATCCCTTCATCTTCGGCCGCGGCGGCGAGGAGATCGAGCAGCTGGCCGCCGAGGGCATTCCCTTCCAGGTGGTGCCGGGTATCACCGCCGCCTCCGGCTGCGCGGCCTACGCCGGCATCCCGCTGACCCATCGCGACCATGCGCAGTCGGTGCGCTTCGTCACCGGCCACCTCAAGGACGGCAGCAGCGACCTGGCCTGGCAGGATCTGGTGGCGCCCAACCAGACCCTGGTGTTCTACATGGGGCTGGTGGGGCTGGCCGGCATCTGCGAGCAACTGATCGCCCATGGCCGCGCGCCCACCACCCCGGCGGCGCTGATCCAGCAGGGCACCACGCAGAACCAGCGGGTGTTCACCGGCACCCTGGCGAGCCTGCCGCAGCTGGTGGCCGAGCACGAAGTGCATGCGCCGACCCTGGTGATCGTGGGCGAGGTGGTGCAGCTACGCGACAAGCTGGCCTGGTTCGAGGGCGCCCAGGGCGGTGCCTGAGCCTTGGATTTCTCACCATTCAGTCAAACGAAAGGCACCCGAGGGTGCCTTTTGTCTTTCCGCAGCGGGTCTCTTCAGGAGAGGAAGCCGCCGTCGACGTTGAGCGCCACGCCGGTGGTGTAGCTGGACGCTTCGCTGGCCAGGTACAGCACCGCACCGGCCATTTCGCTGGGGTCGGCCACGCGCTTGAGCGGGATGCGCTGCAGCGCCATGTTGAGGATGGCGTCGTTCTTGGTCAGTGCCGAGGCGAACTTGGTGTCGGTCAGGCCCGGCAGCAGGGCGTTGCAGCGGATGCCGAACTGCGCGCATTCCTTGGCGAAGACCTTGGTCATGCTGATCACCGCGGCCTTGGTCACCGAGTAGATGCCCTGGAACTCGCCAGGGGAAACACCGTTGATCGAGGCGACGTTGATGATCGAGCCGCCGCCGCCCGCCTTCATCAGCTTGCCACCCTCGATGGACATGAAGTAGTAGCCGCGGATGTTCACGTCCACGGTCTTCTGGAAAGCGCCCAGGTCGGTGTCCAGCACGTTGCAGAACTGCGGGTTGGTGGCGGCGTTATTGACCAGGATGTCGAGGCGACCGAACTGTTCCCTGATCTGCGCGAAGACGCTGGCGATCTGCTCCATCTCGCCGATATGGCAGGCGATGGCGGTGGCCTTGCCGCCGTCGGCGATGATGGCGTCGGCCACCGCCTGGCAGCCCTCGAGCTTGCGGCTGGAGACGATCACGTGGGCGCCTTGCTGGGCCAGCAGCTTGGCGATGGCCTCGCCGATGCCGCGGCTGGCGCCGGATACGAAGGCGATCTTGCCGTCGAGGTCGAACAGGTGGGTCTTGGACATTGTGATTACCCCGGGTTTAGAGAGTGGACTTGCCGATGACCTGCAGGCACATCTGCTCCAGCAGCTTGTTCATGTGAATGAACTGGGCGAAGCGTCTGTCCTGGGTCTGGCCGTGATAGAAGCGGTAGTAGATCTGCTGCACGATGCCGGCCAGGCGGAACAGGCCATAGGTGTAGTAGAAGTCGAAGTTGGCGATCTCGATGCCGGCCTGCTGCGCGTAGTAGTCGACGAACTGCTGGCGGGTCAGCATGCCTGGCGCGTTGCTTGGCTGACGGCGCATCAACTGCACCGGTGCCGGGTCGCCGGCCTCGATCCAGTAGGCCAGGGTGTTGCCCAGGTCCATCAGCGGATCGCCGATGGTGGTCATCTCCCAGTCCAGCACGCCGATGATCTGCATCGGGTTGCCCGGGTCGAGGATGACGTTGTCGAAGCGGTAGTCGTTGTGCACGATGCCCGGCTTGTGATGGTCGGCCGGCATCTTGTCGCGCAGCCAGGCCTTGACCGGCTCCCAGGTCGGCGCATCGGGTGTCAGGGCCTTCTCGTAGCGCTCGCTCCAGCCCTTGATCTGGCGCTCGACATAGCCCTCGGGCTTGCCCAGATCACCGAGGCCGCAGGCGTTGTAGTCGACGTTGTGCAGCTCCACCAGCTTGTCGATGAAGCTCTTGCACAGCGCGGTGGTCTGCTCGGGGCTGAAGTTCAGCTCGGCCGGCATGTCCGAGCGCAGGATGATGCCCTTGACCCGCTCCATCACGTAGAACTCGGCGCCGATCACCGACTCGTCGGTGCAATGCACGTAGGCCTTGGGGCAGTAGGGGAAACCGGCGTTGAGCTGGTTGAGGATGCGGTATTCGCGGCCCATGTCGTGGGCCGACTTGGCCTTGTGGCCGAAGGGGGGGCGACGCAGGACGAACTCCTGCTGCGGGTATTCGATCAGGTAGGTCAGGTTCGAGGCGCCACCGGGGAACTGGCTGATCCTGGCTTCGCCGGTCAGGCCGGGAACATGGGCCTTGAGGTAGGCATCGATGGCCGCGGAGTCGAGCTCTTCGCCTGTACGGATGCCGGTGGACTGGTCGGTGAGCGCCATGCTTATCCCTTCTGCTTATGATGGGTGCCCTAGATAATTGGTTAATCTAATGCTGCGCCCGAGCCCTCACAAGCGGTACGCGCCGTTATAGGCGGGCGTGTTGCACCACAATCAAGTTGCCTGATTAGTCTGCCCGGAGACGGCCTTCGTAGGGGTGCTGTGCGCACCACCCGGGACGACGAGTGGAGCGCCCCGTAACCATAAAAAAACCGGAGCCCAAGGACTCCGGTTTCGCGTTGTCACGGTCAGTCAGCAGACTTAGACCGGGAACAGTTCGCCCAGCTTCATCGCCAGCATCATGTCGCCTTCGGCGCGCAGCTTGCCGGCCATGAAGGCCTGCATGCCGTCGGTTTCGCCGCTGGTGATGCCCTTGAGGGTTTCGCTGTCCATGATCAGGGTCACGTTGGCGTTCGGGTTGTCGCCTTGCTCGACGGCGCAGGTGCCGTCCTTGACGATCAGCGCGTAGTTTTCGCCGTCTTCGATGTTGAACTGGAACACCAGATCCAGGCCGGCGGCGGCGCTGGCGTTGAACTTGGATTGCATGGTTTGGACGATGTCAGCAACGCTCATGGTCTTATCCTTTTCTCAGGTTTTTCGCGCAGCCTTGCGGCTACAGTAGGCCGGCACTCATCGATAGGTGATGAGTTCCGGCGCCTTCAGCAGCTGCAGGTGCACATGGCTGTTGAAGGAAGCCAGACTCACCTCGCGTCCGCGGAATTTCAGCTGACTGAGCGAGGTGTTGACGATTTGCCAATTCAGTTCGAAGGCCTTGTCCGCCGGTACGCCGGTGATCAGCCGCAGCAGGGCGGTGATGGTGCCGCCGGAGGTGAATATGGCGATGTTCTGCCTGTTCCTGGCCTGCTCGAGGATACGGGTCAGGCCGCCTTCGACCTGCTGGACATAGTCCTGCCAGCTCTGCAGGCCGGGCTTGTCGTGCTCGCCGGACACCCAGCGGGCGATCAGCTTGGCGAACAGGCGCTGGAACTCGGCGCGATTTTCCGGGCCGTTGCGCAGGATATGCAGGGCTTCGGGCTCCTCGGGCAGCAGATCGGGGAGCAGGGCGCGGATCACCGCGTCGGCATCGAACTCGTTGAAGGCTTCGTCTATATCGAGCGGCGGAACTGCGTTCATGCGTTGCAGCGCGGCGCTGGCGGTATGCTGCTGGCGACGCAGGCTGCCGCTGACGCAGCGGTCGAAGGCGATGCCGAGCTGGCTGAGGTGCTCGCCCAATACTTCGGCCTGGCGCACGCCGAGCGGCGACAGGACATCGTAGTCGTCCGCGCCGAATGAAGCCTGGCCATGTCGAATCAGGTAGATGCTGCCCACGTCCGTCTCGGTCCCGGCCCGTTGAAAGTTCCGCGAGGGTATGAGGAAGCTCGGGGGCTGTCAACGAAAAAACATACGCTTGTTTGAATTGTCGATGCCACCTTCATCGGCCATCGCCGAGGTTGGCCGGAGAGCGCTGGCGCCGGTATGCTTGGGCCTTTGTGCGCCCAGGCGCCGCCGCATTGTCCAAGGGGGATACGTGGAGTTTCTTAGCGAGTACGCCAGCTTTCTGGCGAAAACCCTGACCCTGGTAGTCGCCGTCGTCGTGGGGCTGGCGGCGGTTGCCGCCACGCGCGGCAAGGGTAGACGCAGCAGCGGCCAGCTGCAGGTACAGAAACTCAACGATTTCTACAAGGACCTGCGCGAGCGCCTCGAGCATAGCGTGTTGCACAAGGATCAGCTCAAGGCGGCGCGCAAGGCTGAGGCCAAGGCGGCCAAGCAGGAAAAGAAGCACGCGACCAGCAAGCCGCGAGTGTTCGTGCTGGATTTCGATGGCGATATCAAGGCCTCGGCCACCGATCACCTGCGCCATGAGGTGACCGCACTGCTGTCGATGGCCAAGGCCGAGGACGAGGTGGTGCTGCGCCTGGAAAGCGGCGGCGGCATGGTGCACAGCTACGGCCTGGCCTCGTCGCAGCTGGTGCGCATTCGCGAGGCCGGCATCCCGCTCACCGTCTGCGTCGACAAGGTGGCTGCCAGTGGCGGCTACATGATGGCCTGCATCGGCCAGAAGATTCTCGCCGCGCCCTTCGCCATCCTCGGCTCCATCGGCGTGGTGGCGCAGCTGCCCAACGTGCATCGCCTGCTGAAGAGGCACGACATCGATTTCGAGGTGCTCACCGCCGGTGAGTACAAGCGCACCCTGACCGTGTTCGGCGAGAACACCGACAAGGGCCGGGAGAAGTTCCAGGAGGACCTGGATACCACTCACGAGCTGTTCAAGGGCTTCGTCGCCCGCTATCGCCCGCAGCTGGACATCGATGCCATCGCCACCGGCGAGGTCTGGCTGGGCCTGTCCGCCCAGGAGCGCCTGCTGGTGGACGAGCTCAAGACCAGCGACCAGTACCTGGCCGAGCGCGCCGCGCAGGCCGAGCTGTTCCACCTGCATTTCGCCCACAAGAAGAGCCTGCAGGAGCGGGTTGGTCTCGCCGCCAGCATGGCCCTTGATCGCTTCGTGCTGACCTGGCTGAGCCGGCTCAACCAGCAGCGTTTCTGGTAGGAGCCTGTCCAGGATTTGCTGCGCGTCGGCCCTGTGGCGTTACCAACAGGCTCTAGCTTACGAAATCCTGAATAGACTCTACGCGCCCGGCGCCACCGAACAATGACAAAAGGAGAAGGTGATGACTGAATTCAAGGCCTTGCTGGTCAGTGAAGGCGCCGATGGCAGTTTTCAGCGCCAGGTGGCGGCGCGGCGGGTCGAGGATCTGCCCGCCGGCGAGTTGCTGATCCGCGTGCGCTATTCCTCGCTCAACTACAAGGACGCGCTGTCGGCCAGCGGCAATCGCGGCGTTACCAAGGTCTATCCGCATACGCCGGGAATTGACGCTGCCGGCGTGGTGGAGGCCTCCGACGTCGCCGAGTTCGCCCCCGGCGACGAGGTGATAGTCACCGGCTACGACCTGGGCATGAACACCGCCGGCGGCTTCGGCCAGTACATTCGCGTACCGGCGGCCTGGGCA
The DNA here is from genome assembly GCF_052682975.1 of Pseudomonas sp. SP16.1. Classification (NCBI taxonomy): domain Bacteria; kingdom Pseudomonadati; phylum Pseudomonadota; class Gammaproteobacteria; order Pseudomonadales; family Pseudomonadaceae; genus Pseudomonas; species Pseudomonas sp. SP16.1. The sequence continues at coordinate 2,169,876 of NZ_JBQYFZ010000001.1, read as the reverse complement.
ATCAAGCGTCCGCAGGGTCTATCCCTGCGTGAGGCGATGCTGCTCGGCACCGCCGGCCTGACGGCCGCGCTGTGCGTAGACAAGCTGGAGCAGGCCGGCGTAGCCCCCGAGGCCGGCACTGTGCTGGTTACCGGCGCCACGGGCGGCGTCGGCAGCATCGCCGTGGTGTTGTTGAAGGCGCTGGGCTACCGCGTCGCCGCTGCCACCGGCAAGGCCGAGCAGGGCGAATTTCTCCGCGGCCTGGGCGCCGACGAGATCGTCAGCCGCGAGGAGCTGCAGCAGGGCGTCGAGCGGCCGCTGCTCAAGGAGCGCTGGGCGGCGGCGGTGGACACCGTGGGCGGCGACATCCTGTTCAGTGTGGTCAAGTCCTTGCGTCATAGCGGCAGCGTGGCGTGTTGCGGGCTGACCGCCGGCGTCGGCTTCCAGGCCAGCGTGCTGCCGTTCATCCTGCGCGGAGTCAACCTGCTTGGCGTGGATTCGGTGGAGTTGCCGCTGGTGGTCAAGGCCTCAATGTGGGACAAGCTGTCGCTGCAATGGAAGCTCGATCTCTCGGCGCTGTGCCAGGAAGTCGCTCTGCAAGAGTTGCCGGCGGCCATCGAGCGGATTCTGTCTGGCGGCATGGTCGGTCGCGTGCTGGTGCGGCTGGATTGACTGAACGAGAAGCCCGTCGATGACGGGGGGCGCGCACTTGAGATCGCGTGCGCTTGCTCCCCTCTCCCGTTTACGGGAGAGGGGTTGGGGGAGAGGGCAGCTAATGCCGCGAAACTGTCAGTTCCCCTCTCCCGAGGGGATTGATCGCAGCTGACCGACGTTTAAGTGAACGGCTTTAAGTCGACGACGGGTCTGGTGCGGTCACGCCCGGCTGACGTACATGGTGATTTGTGCGCGAAACACCGGCTTGTCACCGACATAGGCCTGCACCGGCACCTTGATGTCGCCGAGCTGGCTCCAGTCCAGCGCGCTGCCGTCGGCCACGGTGCGGATATCGCCGTCGGCCTTGGCCAGGTACTCCACGCTCATGCCCTTGGGAATCCAGCGGCAGCCGGCCGGGATCGAGGCATCCGTCATGCTGCCGGCCGCCAGCTCGGCGGCGTTGCACAGGGCGATGGCGTGCACGGTGCCGATATGGTTGAGCACCTCGCGACGTTTCGGGAATCTCACCTCGGCATAGCCGGGGCGCAACTCGACCATCTGCGGGGCGATGCTGGCGAAGTAGGGGGCGACCTGGCCGATCAGTGCGCTGAACTGCGCCGGGCCGGCTTGCTGGAACATCTGCAACATCTGACTCATGACTATCTCCTGCGGGTTGCGATTGAAGATGAGCGCGCGCCGGGGCAGTATACGAGTGCTAGAAGATAATTCTAGAAAAATATTCTAATCATCGAGGAGCGGCATGCCCCGTCCATCGCGTAAAGACGAGATTCTCCAGGCCGCGCTGGCCTGCTTCACCGAGCAGGGCATCGATGCCACCACCATCGAAATGATCCGCGACCGTTCGGGCGCCAGCATCGGCAGCCTGTATCACCACTTCGGTAACAAGGAGCGCATCATCGGCGCGCTGTACCTGGCCGGTACGGCGCAATATGCCGAATTGCTGGAGCGCGGCTTCGCCTCGGCGGATAGCGCCGAGGCTTGCGTCAAGCTGCTGGTGACCAGCTACATCGACTGGGTGGAGGCCAACCCGGATTGGGCGCGCTTCATCCTGCATGGTCGCGCTCGGGTCGAGTCGGGGGAAATGGGGGAGGCGCTGCGCGAGGCCAATCGCCTGCACTACGCGCGGATTCTCGCGGCGCTGGCCGAATACCGCCAGCAGGGGGCGTTCAAGGCCATGCCCGACGACTGCTTCGCCGCGCTGGTGATCGGTCCGAGCCAGGACCTGGCGCGCAACTGGCTGGCCGGACGCAGCCAGAGCGAGCTGGGCGCGTGCCGCGAGCTGCTGGCGCAGATCGCCTGGGAGTCGGTGCGGGCGAACCCTTAGGTGGCGCGGGTGCAGCTTTCAGTGCCGTAAACGAACAAGCCCCGCCGGTGGCGGGGCTTGTTCGTTGCAGCAGGGATCAGGCGCGGCGGCGGAACAGCGGTTGCGGCTGGTCGACCGAGGCCTGGTAAACCTCGCTGTAATCCTCGAAGGCCTTGAGCGCGTCATACGGATCCTTGTCGGCGCGCAGGGCGAAGGCGTCGAAGCCGACGCGGCGCAGGGCGAACAACTGATCGCGCAGCACGTCGCCGATGGCGCGCACCTCGCCGGTATAGCCGTAGCGGGTGCGCAGCAGGTAGGCGCTGGAGGAGTGACGGCCGTCGGTGAAGGCCGGAAACTCCAGGGCGATGACCTGGAAATGCGCGAGATCATCGGCGATTTCCTCGACCTCGTCGCCGGCTTCCAGCCATACGCCCAGGCCGCCATCGCGGGCCTTGAGGGCATGGGCGTGCTCGCGCCACAACGCCAGCGGGACGATGATGTCGTCGCAGTTGGGGATCGCGTCCAGCGTCACGTCCTTGGCCAGCAGGTGCCAGGTTTCGTCGATCACCTGGCCGTTCTTAATGATTCGCTGCATAGACGCGCTCCTTGAACGGGTCGATACCGATGCGGCGGTAGGTATCGAGGAAGCTTTCTTCTTCGGTGCGTTGCTCGACGTAGACCTTGATGATCTTGTCGATCACATCGGCCATGTCGTCCTGGGCGAAGGACGGGCCGAGAATCTGCGCCAGGCTGGCTTCGCGACCGGCGCTGCCGCCGAGGGACACCTGGTAGAACTCCTGGCCCTTCTTGTCCACGCCGAGGATGCCGATATGGCCGACGTGGTGGTGACCGCAGGCGTTCATGCAGCCGGAGATGTTCAGCTCGATGTCGCCGATGTCGAACAGGTAGTCGAGGTCGTCGAAGCGGCGCTGGATGGCTTCGGCGATCGGGATCGACTTGGCGTTGGCCAGCGAGCAGAAGTCGCCGCCCGGGCAGCAGATGATGTCGGTGAGCAGGCCGACGTTCGGGGTGGCGAAGCCCTGTTCGCGCAGCTCGCCCCAAAGGGCCAGCAGCTGGCGCTGCTCGACGTCGGCGAGGATGACGTTCTGGTTGTGGCTGTTGCGCACCTCACCGAAGCTGTAGCGGTCGGCCAGGTCGGCGATGGCGTCGAGCTGCTTGTCGGTGACGTCGCCCGGCGCAACGCCGGTGGGCTTGAGCGACAGGGTCACGGCGACGTAGCCGGGCTTCTTGTGGGCGAAGGTGTTGCGCTGGCGCCAGCGGGCGAAGCCCGGATGCTCGGCGTCCTGCTGGGCGAGCAGGGTGTCTTCGTCGGCCAGGGGCCGATAGGCCGGGTCGACGAAGTGCGCGGCGATGCGTGTCACTTCCGCTTCGGTCAGGGTGCTCGGGCCATCCTTGAGGTGCGCCCACTCGGCATTCACGCGCTCGGCGAAGACCTCGGGGGTCAGCGCCTTGACCAGGATCTTGATCCGCGCCTTGTACTTGTTGTCGCGACGGCCGTAGCGGTTGTACACGCGCAGGATGGCGTCGAGGTAGCTGATCAGATGCTGCCAGGGCAGGAACTCGTTGATAAAGCTGCCGACCACCGGGGTACGGCCCAGGCCGCCGCCGACGGAGACGCGGAAGCCCAGTTCGCCGGCGGCGTTCTTCACTGCTTCCAGGCCGATGTCATGCACCTCGATGGCGGCGCGGTCGCTGACGGCGCCGTTGACGGCGATCTTGAACTTGCGCGGCAGGTGGCTGAACTCGGGGTGGAAGGTCGACCACTGGCGGATGATCTCGCACCAGGGGCGCGGATCGACGATCTCGTCGCGGGCCACGCCGGCGAACTGGTCGGTGGTGGTATTGCGGATGCAGTTGCCGCTGGTCTGGATCGCGTGCATCTGCACGGTGGCCAGCTCGGCGAGAATCTCGGGGACGTCTTCCAGCTCCGGCCAGTTGAACTGCACGTTCTGCCGGGTGCTGATATGGGCGTAGCCCTTGTCGTAGTCACGAGCGATCTGCGCCAGCTTGCGCACCTGGGTCGACGACAGCAGGCCGTAGGGCACCGCGATGCGCAGCATGGGCGCATAACGCTGGATATAGAGGCCATTCTGCAGGCGCAGCGGGCGGAATTCCTCGCCGCTAAGCTCTCCGGCGAGGTAGCGGCGGGTTTGATCGCGGAACTGCTTGACGCGATCCTCGACGATCTTCTGATCGTACTGGTCATATACGTACATGAAGGGTCCTGTTGTCAGGCTGCTTACTGCCAATCAGCGCGCACGGCCGCGCTCTCCCCACGGAGCCGGGGCACGATACCAGCTCAGTGTTATGCGTAAAAGTGATGTTTGAGTATATAAACAGAACTTTGAGTAATAAGACTCGCCCAGAGCATAACCAGCTGGCTTGAGCGAGGAGCGGGCCTGGTCTTAACTGCGAGTTGCGGCACCGACAAACACAATAAAAGGGGGGACTCATGAGCGAGCATAGCGAACCGGACCAGTCCGACAGCAGGGTCGACGCCTGGGCCATCTTCAGCCTGATCCTGATCGTCGTGGTCACTGCGGTGTTCTGGGTCAGCGGCCAGTAAACTGCAATCTCCGGCCGACGCCTCAGGGTCGGCCTTTTTGCTTCTACCCCCTATACTGCGCCCGGTTATCGGAGGGTGTCGTGATCAGGTGGGTCCTGGGCCTGTTGGCCATCTTGAACTGGGGTGCTGTCTGGGCGCAGGAATCGCCGCTATCGGTGGTCTTTCTCAATCCCGGGCATGCCGACGAGCGCTTCTGGGCGGATTATTCGCGTTTCATGCGCGACGCTGCAGGCGACCTTGGCATGGAGCTGCAGGTGGTCTATGGCGAGCGCGATACGGCGCGCATCCTGCGCAATGCCCGGCGGGTACTCGAGCAGGACGAGCTCCCCAATTACCTGATCTTCGTCAACGAGCACTTCACCGGCCCCGAGATCCTGCGCCTGTTCGATGGCAGCGGGGTACGCCTGTTCGCTTTGCATAGCACTCTGACGGCCGAACAGCAGGCGTTGGCCGGCGGCAGCCGCGAGCGTTACGGCAACTGGCTGGGCAGCCTGGTGCCCAATGACGAGGAGGCCGGTTATCTGATGGGGCGGGCACTGATCGCCCTGGCAGGCGACGAGCAGACGCAGATGCTGGCGTTTTCCGGCATCAAGCAGACCCCCTCGGCGACCTTGCGCCTCGAGGGGCTGCGCCGGGCGCTGCGCGAGGCGCCACAGGTGCAACTGCGTCAGGAGTTGTACGGCGAGTGGCGGCAGCAGCGCGGCTACGACCAGGCCCGCGTGCTGTTGCCGCGCTATCCGCAGGTCAGCCTGATCTGGTCGGCCAACGACGAGATGGCCTTCGGCGTGATGCAGGCGGCTCAGGAACTGGGGCGGCGGCTTCGCTACAGCGCGCTGAACAACTCGCCGAGGGTGTTCCGGGCGCGCATCGACGTGTTGGCCAGCGGGCATTTCCTGCTCGGCGGCTGTGCGCTGGTAATGTTGCACGACCACGCCAAGGGGCTGGATTTCGCCCAGCGAGGCGGCAAGGATCAGGTGGTGAGTCTGCTGCGCCTGATCGACGAGCGGCAGGCGGCGCGTCTGCTGCAGCTGCTGGAGCGGCCCGACATCGGCCTGGATTTTCGCCGCTTCAGTGCCAACCGCCAGCCGCAGATGAGCCGCTACGCCTGCTCCATCGACCCATTGCTGCGCTGATTTAGCCCGCCGCCAGGTGCAGCACCAGTTTCACCAGGGCCAGCAACAGCAGCACGAAGATGCCGGTGAACAGCACCCCGAGCAGGATGAAGTGGCTGGGCTTGCCGCGGCTGAAGTCGCGACTGCGGTTCTTGCCGCTCTGCACGCCGAACGCAGCGGCCAGCACGCTCTGCAGCATCTCCCAGAAGCCGAGTGGCGGTTGTTTTTCCGGCTCGCTCATGTTCGCTCCTCTGTCGTTGCTTTTCAGCTTAGTCGAACGGCAGGCAGAGCAAGAGCGCGACGGACCGGGCCCATGATCGCCCCTGCGATACGCAGACATTCGGGGCGATGCGGCCGGTCTCCGTCTGGTGTTTGTTCACAGGGCTTTTTCCGCCAGCCGAACCGGCTATAGTCATTCGAGGCTGTCGTTAGCCAGGAGCATTACACGGATGTCCAGTCTGATACCCGTTCCACTTCGCGACGCGCTCATCGCCCAAGTGCGCAGTCGCTTGCCGGACATTCTGCACGAGCTGCTCAAGGGTCTGGAGCATGCGCTGATCGAGCAGCGTATGCGTGCTTTTTCCAATCGCGAGGCACAGGCCTGCGACGAATTCCTGCGCTTGTGTCACGGTCAGGGCGAGCGTGTCACGCGCGCCACCTGCCTGGCGGTCGGGCAAGGCATCCAGCGGATGGCCGGTGCCCAGCCGGTGTTGTTCGATGATCGTGGCGAATGGCGCCTGGTCGACGATGCCGAAGTCGAGGACATGCTGCTGGCCCGCCGCCTGGTGCGGGTGCTGCGCGATACCCTGGGGGCGCTGGAATGGCACGCCTGCGGTTGCTACAACCGCCTGCTCGGTCACCACGTCGCCGATGCCGATCATCCGCTGGCCTTCGAGTTCCTCCTGCGCGAACTGCAGGGCAACCTGCAATTGCGGCACCAGCCGGCAGCAGTGCGGGCGCTTTACCTGGCCGAGGCCGGGCGCATCTTGCCGGTCCTGTTGAAAGCCTATCTGCAGGCCCTGCTCGATGCCTTCGAGGCCCATCAGGTCGAGCCTCTGCCGGAGCCCGAGGTGCTGGTACGCGGGCGCCAGGGACCGACTCCCGCGCCGTCGGCAACCGCAACCTACCAGGCCATCGGCCAGCTGCGACAATGCACGCCGCAAGCGCAAGCGCCAATCGAGGCGCAGGAGCAGGGCCAGGGCGGCGCGCTGGCGCCCGATGCGGTGCTGGGCGAGTTGCGTCGGCTGGAGGCACCGCCCGGTGGCTGGAGCGCCCAGGAGCTGCTCGAACGCTTCGAGCAGCAGGACTGCCAAATGAGCTCGCGGCAGCGCGAAGACACCCATCTGGTCAGCGAACTGTTCCAGCACATCGTCCAGGGCGGACAGCTGGCTCCGGCCGTCAGGCCGGCGCTCGAGCAATTGCTGCTGCCGGTGCTACAGGCCACCTTGAGGGAGCCGGCAGCCATCGCCGATAGCGCCCACCCGGTGCGGGCGACGCTGGATCGCCTGCTGCGCCTGGCCCATAACAGCGAACTGCCGAACCGGGCGCTGGAGTATCGCCTGCAGGAATTGATCGCTCGCATCGCCAACGACTACCAGGGTGACAACGAAACCTTCGTCGCTTGCGATGGCGAGCTGGAGGAGTTGCTCAGGCTGCAGCAACGCGCCAGCCGGCAGAACGTCGAGCGGGTCAAGCAACTGCACAAAGGACGCGATACGCTGGAGCTCGCTCAGCGCGAGGTGGCCGCCGCGCTGGCGCAGATGAGCGGTGAGCGGGTGGCGCAATCCTTTCTCGACTGGCTCGCGGTCGGCTGGCGCGAGCTGCTGGTCCATGGCCTGATCCGCCTGGGCAGGGACAACTACCACTGGCGCCTGGACCTGTCGCTGACCAGCATGCTGTGCCGGGAGCTGCAGGCGCAGGGCCAGGGCGACAGCCGCGGCGACCAGGTGGCGCGGGTCTACGACGTCGACCACCGGCTGCAGATCCTGCGCCGGCGCATCGAGGAGTTCAGCCCGGGGTACTACCAGCATGGCGTGGTGCTCGCGCGCCTGCGCGCCGAGCTGCTTGGCGAGGAGCCGGTGCGTTTCGTCGCCGCACCACCTGCACCGCCACCGCCGCCGGAGATTGCGGAGGCGCTGCAACGTTGGCACGAACGACTCGACGCCCTGCAGGAAGGCGACTGGCTGCATGATCGCGACGGCCAGCCGCTGCAGCTGGTGTGGAGCAACCGCGACCTGGATCACTACGTGCTGGCCAGCGCCCAGGGCCGCGAGGTGGGCAGTTTCCATGCTGCGGAACTGGCCGGTCGGCTGGCCGAGGGCGCGTTGCTGATCGGTGAGGCCGCCAGCGAACCGCAAAGCCTGATCCAGCAGGGCATGCAGGATATGGTCGGGCGACTGTACCGCGAGGTGGCCCATGCGCGCAGCCACGACGAGCTGACCGGACTGCACAACCGGCGGATCTTCGAGGGGCTGGTGGCGCAGAGCCTGGCCGAAGGGCCGCGTCCGTCTTTCATCATGGTGCATATCGACCAGTTCACCCTGCTCAACAACCTGGCCGGACCTGTGGCCGGCGATGCCTGCCTGCGCCAGGTGGCCAGTCAGTTGCGTCACCGGCTGGCTACGGCCAGTTGCGTGGCGCGGATCGGCGGCGTGGACTTCGCCGCGGTGCTGCCCGGCTGTGACGAGGCCCAGGCGACCGAGCTGGCCGAACAGATTCGCCTGGAGGTGGAGAGCAGCGGGTTCGTCTGGGCCGACCACCGCCACGGCGTCACGCTCAGCATCGGCGTGGTGGAGGCGGCCGAGCGTCACGACGTGGCCAACCTGTTCTGCGACCTGCAGACCGCCTGCAACAACGCCAAGGAGGCAGGACGCAACCGCGTGCACCGTTTCTGCATGGCCGACGACGATGTGCGTACCGGGCTGCAGGCCATCGCCGCGCGCGTGGACGACATAGTCGAGCGCGAGGAGCTGGCGCTGCGTGTGCAGGAAATCGCCCCCACCGCCAGCGACTCCGAGGAGCTGTCGCATTTCGAACTGCTGCTGGTGATGCAGAACGAGCTGCGGCTGGAGGACTTCATCGCCGCGGCGGAGCGTTACCACCGCATGAGCAAGGTGGATCGCTGGGTGCTACGGCGCATCTTCAGCGAGCTGGAGCGTAACCCGCAGTTGTGGGAGCGCTGCAGCGGGGTGTCGATCAACCTGTCAGGCAGCAGCCTGAGCGACGACAAGCTGCTGGGCTTCATCGAGAGCCTGTTCGAGCGTTACGCGGTGGATCCGCGGCGCATCTGCTTCGAACTGACGGAAACCACGGCGGTCGCCAACCTGGCCAAGACCGCGGACCTGGTGCGCCACCTGCAGAGCGCGGGCTGCAGCTTCTCGATCGACGATTTCGGCGTCGGCTTTTCCTCCTATGAATATCTCAAGCGGCTGCCGGTGGACTACGTGAAGATCGACGGCAGCTTCGTCAGGGAAATCGAGCGCTCGCCCAGTGACCTGGCCATGGTTCGTTCGATCAACGAGATCGCCCATGTCCTGGGGCGCCGGACCATTGCCGAATACGTCGAGACCCCGAGCATCCGTGCGCGTTTGCTGGAGATGGGCGTGGACTACGTACAGGGTTTCGCCGTGCACAGACCGGTGCGCCTGGAAACCTGGCTCGGCATCTAGGCGTCTCGATCCCCCTGGGCTGGCCGCCGCGAATCGGGCAAGCTGCGCGGGTATCCCCAAGATCCTGGCCATCATGTCCGACGACCCGTTTGCCGACGATGCCGCGCAGAGCGCGCGCACGCGCGAGACCATCCTGCGCTACCACCTGAGCTGGAAGCGCCGCGACCTCGACGCGGTGCTGGCGCTGTACCACCCGGATATCGAATACAACGATTTCTACCAGCAGCGCTGCATGCGCCTGGGCGAGCTGCGCCACTATGTCGAGAGCAACCTGCCGCGCCAGCCCGGCGAGGTGCTGGAGCATCTCGACCGCATCCGCATCGACGGCCACACCGCCTTCATCCAGTACCGCACCAGCCTGCAGGGCGGCGCGGGGCTGGTATCGTTCCGCACCGGCGAGTCGATCACCGTGCGCGACGGGCTGATCTGGCGCATCAACGAATACGCCACCCTGGTGCGCGAGGCGGGTCATGCCGGCGAGCCGGCCAGTGCGCGTCCGGCGATCAGCCGGCTGGGCCTGTCGCCGCGCCAGCTCGGCCAACTGGCGCATGACCTGCAGGACTACTTCCAACGCAGCCAGGCCTTTCTCGATCCGGGGCTGGATCTGCAGCAGGTGGCGACGGCCACCGGCTACAGCCGCAACCAGATCTCCCACCTGCTCAACCAGGTGCTCGGCGAGAGCTTCTACCGCTACGTCAATCGTGCTCGCTTGCAGCACCTGCTCGATGGCCTGCGGGCCGGCAGCGATCAGGGGCGTGTCGACGAGCTGGCCTTTGCCGCCGGCTTCAATTCGTTGTCGGCCTTCTACAAATGCTTCCGCGAACGCATGGGCATGACGCCCAGGGCCTATCTCAAGCAGTTTTCCGCGCGGGCCCGCAGGCAAGACAGCGACTGAGCGCTGCAATTAGCCTTGGCGCATCGAATGGTGATGGAGGCGAGGATGAACCCCTGGCGCAACATCAGCCTGTGGATGGATCGGCTCGACGATCCGCTGCAGGCGCGGCCCAGCCTGCAGGCACAAGTGCGGGCCGACGTGGCGATCATCGGCGCCGGCTATACCGGGCTATGGACCGCCTATTACCTCAAGCGTCAAGCGCCGCAACTACGTGTGGTGATCGTGGAGGCCGAGACCGCCGGCTTCGGCGCCTCCGGGCGCAACGGCGGCTGGCTGATGGGCAACCTGCTCGGCGAGGAGCGGCTGCTGGCCGGCCTGCCGCCTGCCGCGCGCAAGGCCTCCTTCGACCTGCTGCACGGCATGCCCGACGAAGTGGCGCGGGTGAGCGAACACGAAGGCATCGATTGTGACTTGCGCAAGGGCGGCGTGCTGTATTGCGCCGCGCGCTACCCGGAGCAGCAGGTGCGTCTGCGCGGCTACCTCGAGGCTCTGCGCGCGCTGGGCCTGGGCGAGGACGACTACCGCTGGCTGGCGCCGCGCGAGCTGGCCGAGCAGTTGCGTGTGGCCAATGCCTACGGCGCGCTGTACAGCCCGCACTGCGCGACCATCGACCCGGCCAAGCTGGTGCGCGGCCTGGCGCGCTGCGTCGAGGCGCTGGGCGTCGAGCTCTACGAACGCAGCCCGGTGCTCGACTGGCGCCCCGGACGGGTACGCACCGCCCAGGGCGGCGTCCGCGCCGACTGGGTGGTGCCGGCGATCGAAGGCTACGCTGCCAGCTTGCCGCCACTGGGGCGGCACCAGTTGCCGGTGCAGAGCCTGCTGGTGGCCACCGAGCCGCTGCCGGCGGAACTCTGGGCCGGCATCGGCCTGGAGCGCGGCCAGGCCTTCAGCGAGTTCAGTCGTCAGGTCACCTACGGCCAGCGCAGCCTCGACGACCGTCTGGTGTTCGGTGCGCGCGGCGGCTATCGCTTCGGCGGGCGCCTGCGCCGCGATTTCAACCTCCGCGACGACGAGCGCGCATTACGCCGCTACCTGCTGGGCGAGCTGTTCCCGCAGCTGCGCGACGTGCGCCTGAGTCACGCCTGGGGTGGCAATCTGGGCATGGCGCGGGGCTTCCAGCCGCATATGCTGCGCGATTCTCGCAACCGCATCGCCCTGTCCGGTGGCTACGGCGGCGAGGGCGTCGGCGCCAGCAACCTGGGTGGGCGGACCCTGGCCGACCTGATCCTCGGTCGCGACACTGAACTGACAAGGCAGCCCTGGGTGTTGGCGGACGGCCCGGTGTCCAGCCTGCGCCGCTGGGAGCCGGAGCCCTGCCGCTGGCTCGGTTACAACGCCATCGTGCGCAGCTTCGTGCATGAGGACCGGGTGCTGGCCAACCCGCGCAGCCCCGCCTGGCGTCGTCGCCTGGCGCAGGCGGTGGCAGAGCGCATGGAAAGCCTGATGAGTTGAGGCGGTGCGTTGCGTCCGAGACTTCGATTGCCGGTGCGCGTGGCGCACCCTGCGAGGGGGGCGTTCAGCGAACCCGGCGCAGTGGAATCAGCTCGGTGGCGCGGGCGCGCAGCTGGCCGCAGCCGCCGTCGATATCCTGGCCGGCGCTGTTGCGCACCTTGGTCAATACGCCACGGCTGTGCAGGTAGCGCACCATCTGCACGATGCGCTCGCCGTCGGGGCGCTGGTAGTCGTCGGCTTCCAGGCTGTTGTAGGGGATCAGGTTGAGTACGGCGAACTTGCCCTTGAACAGGCGAAGGATATTGTCCATCTCCGCCTGGCTGTCATTGATACCCTTGAGCAGCGTCCACTGGTACTGGATCGGATAGTCGATGCTGCGGGCGTAGGCTTCGCCCAGTTCCATCAGCTGTTCGGGATCGATGCGCGGCGCGCGCGGCAGCAGGCGCTGGCGCAGCTCGGCATCGGTGGTATGCAGCGACAGTGCCAGGGCAGGGCGCACGCGCTGTTTGGGCAGGCGCTCGAACACCCGCGGGTCGCCCACCGTGGAAAACACCAGGTTCTTGTGGCCGATGCCGCCCTCGGTGCCGAGCAGGTCGATGGCCTCGAGCACGTTGTCGAGGTTGTGCGCCGGTTCGCCCATGCCCATGAATACCACCTTCTTGACCGGGCGAAAGCGCCGGCCCAGGGCTACCTGGGCGACCATCTCGGCGCTGCTGAGCTGGCGCAGCAGGCCGCTCTTGCCGGTCATGCAGAACACGCAGCCCACCGCGCAGCCGACCTGGCTGGAGATGCACAGGCCATCGCGCGGCAGCAGCACGCTTTCCACCATCTGCCCGTCGGCCAACTCCACCAGCAGGCGCGCCGAGCCGTCGGCGCCGGGATGCTCGGAGCGCAGCCGGGCCAGCTTGTCGAGGTCGGCGGCAAGCGCCGGCAAGCCCTGGCGTACGGACAGCGGCAGGAAGTTCTCGGTCTGCTGGTGTTTGGTGCCGGTGTCCAGCGCCTTGCCCTGCAGCCAGGCGCGAGTGATCCGCCCGCTATGTTGGGGTTTGGCGCCGAGTTCGGCGAGGCGTCGGTTGAGATCGGCGAGCTGCATGGGGCGCGGATGCTATCAGTTGCCGGGGGCTTCGGCCACGTCGAAGCGCAGCACGCCGATCAGCTGCCCGGCCTCGGTGAGCACCTGCACCTGCCAGCGTCCCAGCACCTCGCTGGGAAAGTTTTGCTTGTGGCTCCAGGCGCGGTAGCCCTGCTTGCGGCCCCCCTGAATGTCCAGGGCGATGCGATCCACCTCGCGGCCGTTGTGGCGCCAGACGTGGTAGATGCGTTCGTTCAGCCCGCGCGGGGCGTTGATCGCGGTGTAGGCGTAGAGCCCGCCAGTGCTCAGCTGGGCCGGGCTGATGCGCTCGATCGAGCGTCCGGGCGAACGCTGCGCGCCGTCGAACTCACTGGAGACCGCCACTTCGGTCAGCCACAGCGTGGCCGGAGGCACCCAGGCCCGCGCCAGCCAGCCGCCGGCGCACAGGGCCAGCGGCAGGGCGGCGAGGGCTACGACCCGGCGCCAGCCGCCGAAGTCGATCATCCCGTGCAGGCTCGGCAGCGTCAGCAGGGTGGCCAGAACCAGCGCGACGCGGTAGCTCTGCGGCGTACTGAGGTGAAAGATGATCGGCAGCGCGGTCAGCATCACCGCGAACAGGGCCAGGCTGTGGAACATCAGCAGCAGCCAGCGACGAGGGGCGAGCCAGCGGAAGTACAGCGGGTCGATGATGGAAACCAGCGCGGCGCCGGCCAGCAGGCCGCTGAACAGCAACTGGCCGCTGTTCCAGGTGGTGGTGATGAAGAAGAACGGCAGGACGAAGAACAGGCTTTCCTGGTGGATCATCTGCGTTGCGTAGCGCAGCAGCGGGACCGGCAGTTCGAAACCGAAACGCCGGGCGATGCGTTCACGCAGCAGGTTCTCCAGCAGCAGCCACAGCCAGCTCGCCAGCAGCACCACGCCGAGCACCTTGGCCAGATTGGCCTGGCGCTCGACCAGCAGGAAGCTGGCCAGCCCCGAGCAGAAGCCGAAGGCGGCGACCAGGCCGGGGTAGCGGCGTATCCAGGCGAGCAGGGTGGGGATGCGGTCTAGCAGGATTTTCATGGCGGCGTTGTACGACGGCGTGGCCGCGCATGCTAGGGCCCACTCCCCGGGGTGTCCAGCCCTGGCCGGCACAGCGTCGCGCGGTGGCGGGCATTGTGACGGGGCGTCATCGCCAGGGCCCGCCCCATCTGCCGATTCAGCCGGCTGAGATCACTGGGGTTCGACGCTGACGGCTATCGCCGAAGTCATGCGCAGCACCAGTTCGCGGCCCAGATACTCGGGCTTCATCTCGACATCGGGGCGCACCTTGACGACGCGCTGGCTGCCGTCGGCGAATTGCAGCGTGGCTGTACGCTGGGCGCTGTCCATGGCCTTGATCACTGCGGTGAGTTCCAGCGTCTCGGCCATCAACAGGGCCGGTTTGCTGCCTTCCGGTGCGGTAGCCAGGATGCCGGCGGCACCGTCTTCGCTCATTTCGCCCGGTTCGCGCAGATGGACGATGCGTTCCAGGCCGATCACGGCTCGAACCTGATCGCCGACCTTGAGCTGGTCGAAATTGCGCATCTCCGGTGGCGCCTGCAGGGTGCGGCTGCGTCCCTGTTCGTCGGTGAGGGTAAAGCTGCGTTTGGTGGTATCGATGGCGCTGACCTCGGCGCGTACCTCCTCGGTTTCCAGCACCGCGCCGCCGGGCTTGCCCGGCTCGAAGACCTCGCTGCGGTCATGTTCGCCGCCGAGCTGCTGGTCGGCCTGGCTTTGACAGCCGAGCAGCAGGCCGGCGATCAGCATAGGTGCAAGGAAACTGGAGGTCTTCATGGGCATGCTCCTGCATGGCGACACATTGGCGTGGTCTAAATGTTCGCCACGCCTGGCCGGCGCGACGAGTGAGATCAGCCTAGCAGCGCTTGGGCAGGCGCGCTCCGTCGTGCCGGCGCTGCCCGCGGCGCGCGCTCGTGCTATCGTCGCGCCCCCGATCCAACTGGAACCGCGCATGAAATTCATCCACCAGCGCGAGCAACTGAACGAGGGCGACCTGGTCGTCATCGAGTGTTCGCAGCCCTGCAACATCCGCCTGATGAACGACGCCAACTTCCGCGCCTTCAAGAACCGTGGCCGCCACAGCTACCACGGCGGCGCCTTTATCAAGTTCCCGGCGAAGATCCGCGTGCCGAGCAGCGGTTTCTGGAACATCACCCTGGACACCGTGAGTCGCCGCGCCGTCAGCGTGACGCGCAAGCCGCAGATGGAGTATTCGATCAAGATCGTGCGTAGCAGGCACAGCGGAATCTGAGCTACTCGCCCGCAGTTCGCCGGGACGGCGCCTGAGCCAGGCGGTACTGGTTGTCGCCGCTGCGCTTGGCCTTGTACATGGCCTGGTCGGCGAGATGGATCAGCTGGTCGCGGGTCTGCGCCTGGTCGGGATACAGGGCATTTCCCAGGCTGGCGCCGACCTGCTGTAGCGCCTCGCCCAGCTGCACCGGCGGGGTCAGGGCGGCCAGCAGTTTTTCCGCGATGATGCGCGCTTCTGCCTCGGCGTCGTGGGCAGGCGACAGGCCTTCGAGGATGGCGACGAACTCGTCGCCGCCCACCCGCGCCACGCTGTCCGAGCCGCGCAGGACGCCCTGCAGGCGAGTCGCTACAGCCTTGAGCAACTGGTCGCCGGCGCTGTGGCCGAGGCGGTCGTTGATCGCCTTGAAGCCGTTGAGGTCGATGAACACCAGGGCCATGCGCGCCTGATTGCGTCCGGCCCGCTTCAGGGCTGCGTTCAGCCCGCTCTCGAACACCAGGCGATTGGGCAGGCCGGTCAAGGGGTCGTGATGGGCCAGCCGATGCATCTGGCTGGCCCAGGCCTTTTCCTCGGTGATATCGCGCACCACGCCCATCATCTTCACCGCCGTGCCGCGCTCGTCCTTGACCACGTTGCCGGTCTCGCGCAGCCAGCGCAGCGTACCGTCCGGCCAAACCACCCGGTATTCCTCGTAATGGTTCTCGCCGCTCTCGATGCAGCGCAGTTCGCCGGCACGTACCTGCTCGCGGTCGTCCGGGTGCACGCTGGCGCAGAACAGTTCATAGCTCGGCGTCACCTCGCCGACCTGATAGCCGAACATGCCGTAGATGGCGTCCGACCAGTACAGCTGGTTGGTGTCGATATCCCAGTCCCAGGTGCCGATGCGGGCGAAGTACTGGCTGCGCTGGAAGCGCTCGGCCTCGGCCAGCGCCGGGCGGAGCAAGAGCAATGTCGGTCTGCCGGCTATCCGATTTATCTGCAGGGTACGTGACTGGCCGTCGAGGCCGCGCAGCGTGAGCTGGTGCGGCGCATCCAGCTTCTGCAGCATGTCGTCGGGGAGCAACTCCGACAGTCGGGCGCTCGGCAATGAGCGCTCGGCGTCGCCCAGCAAGGTCGCAGCGGCTGCGTTGTGCCAGCTCACCCGGCCGTCGTTCACTTCGATCGCGCCGCACTCCAGCTGCCCGAGCACTGCGCGCCATTGTCGGCGCAGCTGCCGTTGGCGCTGCAGCAGCACCAGCACCAGCAGGATGGAGACAAGGGTGGCGAGGGCGAACAGCGGAATCAAGGTCGGATCATCGGGGCTGATCGAAGGTTGCTGGCGCCATGCCATGATGCTTTGTGCATGGCCGCCTGCCAAGTCCTGGGAACGCAGGCGACTTCCAGGCAATGCCACAGGGCCCGCGGTAGCGGGCCCTGTGGATCAGCTGTCGTAGCCCAGATTCGGCATCAGCCAACGCTCGCTTACGGCGATGTCCTGGCCCTTGCGCTTGCTGTAGCTCTCGATCTGGTCCTGGTCCACCTTGCCCACGGCGAAATACTGGGCCTCGGGGTGGGCGAAGTACCAGCCGGACACGGCCGCGGCCGGGAACATGGCGTAGTGCTCGGTAAGGAACACGCCGCTCTTGCCGGCCTGGTTGTAGTCGGCTGTGGGGTCGAGCAGGTTGAACAGCGTGGCCTTCTCGGTGTGGTCCGGGCAGGCCGGGTAGCCAGGGGCGGGGCGGATGCCCTTGTACTGCTCGCGGATCAGCGCTTCGTTGTCCAGTTGCTCGTCCGCGGCGTAGCCCCAGTACTGCTTGCGCACGCGCTCGTGCAGCCACTCGGCGCAGGCTTCGGCCAGACGGTCGGCCAGGGCCTTGACCATGATCGCGTTGTAGTCGTCGCCCTTGGCCTCATAAGCCTTGGCCACTTCCTCGGCGCCGATGCCGGCGGTGGTGATAAAGCCGCCGACATAATCGGCCTTGCCGCTTTCCTTGGGCGCGACGAAGTCGGCCAGCGACAGGTTCGGCTTGCCGTCGGGCTTGATGGTCTGCTGGCGCAGGTGGTGCAGGGTGGCCAGTGGCTTGCCGTCGTCGCCGTAGACTTCGATGTCGTCGTGCGCCACCTGGTTGGCCGGCCAGAAGCCGAAGACGGCACGGGCCTTGATCAGCTTCTCGTCGATCAGCTTCTTGAGCATCGCCTGGGCATCGTTGAATAGGCTGGTAGCCGCTTCGCCGACGATCTCGTCGGTGAGGATGCGCGGGTACTTGCCGGCCAGGTCCCAAGAGATGAAAAAGGGCGTCCAGTCGATGTACTGGGCCAGGGTCGCCAGGTCGATATCCTCCAGCACCTGCACGCCGGTGAAGCTCGGCTTCGGCGCGCTGTAGCCGGCCCAGTCGAACTGCGGCTTGTTGGCCAGGGCGTCGGCGTAGGACAGGCGCTCGGTACGCGAGGCGCGCGCCGAGGTGCGCTCGCGCACCACCACGTACTCGTCGCGGGTCTTCTGCACGAACTCGGCTTTCAGTTCCTTGGACAGCAGCTGGGTGGCCACGCCCACGGCGCGCGAGGCGTCGGTGACATAGATCACCGCATCGTTCTGGTACTGCGGCTCGATCTTCACCGCGGTATGCGCCTTGGAGGTGGTGGCGCCGCCGATCATCAGCGGCAGGGTGAAGCCCTGGCGCTGCATCTCCTTGGCGACGTGGACCATCTCGTCCAGCGACGGAGTGATCAGCCCGGACAGGCCGATGATGTCGCATTTCTCCTCGATGGCGGTCTGCAGGATCTTTTCCGCCGGCACCATCACGCCGAGGTCGACGATGTCGTAGCCGTTGCAGCCGAGCACCACGCCGACGATATTCTTGCCGATATCGTGCACGTCGCCTTTTACGGTCGCCATGAGGATTTTGCCCTTGGCCTCCGGCTTGTCGCCTTTCTCCGCCTCGATAAAGGGAATCAGGTGCGCCACGGCCTGTTTCATCACCCGGGCGGACTTGACCACCTGGGGCAGGAACATCTTGCCCGAGCCGAACAGGTCGCCGACCACGTTCATGCCGGCCATCAGCGGGCCTTCGATGACCTCGATGGGGCGTGCGCACTGCTGGCGGCACTCCTCGGTGTCCTCGACGATGAAGGCGGTGATGCCCTTGACCAGTGCGTGCTCCAGACGCTTGGCCACCGGCAGCGAGCGCCATTCCTCGTTCTCGACTTCCTTGGCGACGCCGTCGCCCTTGTATTTGTCGGCGATGGCTAGCAGCGCCTCGGTGGCGCCGTCGTTACGGTTGAGCACCACGTCTTCGACCGCGTCACGCAGCTCCCTGGGTATCTCGTCGTAGATCTCCAGCTGGCCGGCGTTGACGATGCCCATGGTCAGGCCGTTCTGGATCGCGTAGTAGAGGAACACCGAGTGGATCGCCTCGCGCACCGGGTTGTTGCCGCGGAACGAGAACGACACGTTGGACACGCCGCCGGACGACAGCGCATAGGGCAGCTCGTCGCGGATATAGGCGCAGGCCTCGATAAAGTCCACCGCGTAGTTGTTGTGCTCCTCGATACCGGTAGCGACGGCGAAGATGTTCGGGTCGAAGATGATGTCTTCCGGCGGGAAGCCGACTTCATTGACCAGAATGTCGTAGCTGCGCTGGCAGATTTCCTTCTTGCGCGCGGCGGTGTCGGCCTGGCCGACCTCGTCGAAGGCCATCACCACCACGGCGGCGCCGTAGCGCTTGCACAGCTTGGCGTGGTGCTTGAAGGCCTCGACGCCTTCCTTCATCGAGATCGAGTTGACGATGCCCTTGCCCTGGATGCATTTGAGGCCCGCTTCGATCACCTCCCACTTGGAGGAGTCGATCATGATCGGCACGCGGGAGATGTCCGGCTCGCCGGCGATCAGGTTGAGGAAGCGCACCATCGCGGCCTGCGAATCCAGCATCCCTTCGTCCATGTTGATATCGATCACCTGTGCGCCGGCTTCCACCTGCTGCAGGGCGACTTCCAGGGCCTCGGTGTAGTTCTCCTCGCGGATCAGACGGGCGAACTTGGCCGAGCCGGTGATGTTGGTGCGCTCGCCGACGTTCACGAACAGCGAGTTGCGGTCGATGGTGAAGGGCTCCAGGCCCGACAGGCGGCAGGCCTTGGGAATGTCCGGGATCACGCGCGGCGAGTACTTGGCCACCGCCTCGGCGATCGCCTGGATATGCGCCGGGGTGGTGCCGCAGCAACCGCCGATGATGTTCAGGAAACCCGAAGCGGCGAACTCTTCCACCACCGCCGCCATCTCGGCGGGCGATTCGTCGTACTCGCCGAAGGCGTTGGGCAGGCCGGCGTTGGGGTGCGCGGACACATGAGTGTCGGCCTTGTTGGCCAGTTCTTCCAGGTACGGACGCAGGTCCTTGGCGCCGAGGGCGCAGTTCAGACCCACGGAAATCGGCTTGGCGTGGCGCACCGAGTTCCAGAACGCCTCGGTGGTCTGGCCGGACAGGGTGCGGCCGGAGGCGTCGGTGATGGTGCCGGAGATCATGATCGGCAATTCGACGCCGTCCTCCTCGAACACCTGCTGCACGGCGAAGATCGCCGCCTTGGCGTTGAGCGTGTCGAAGATGGTCTCGATCAGGATCAGGTCGGCGCCGCCCTCGATCAGGCCGCGGGTGGCCTCGGTGTAATTCTCCACCAGCTCGTCGAAGGTGACGTTGCGGAAACCGGGATCGTTGACGTCGGGGGAGATCGAGCAGGTGCGGCTGGTCGGGCCGAGGACGCCGGCGACGAAGCGCGGGCGATCCGGGGTCTCCAGGGTCTTGGCGTCGGCCACCTCGCGGGCGACGCGGGCGCCGGCGACGTTCAGCTCGTACACCAGAGCCTCCATGTCGTAGTCGGCCTGCGACACCCGGGTGGCATTGAAGGTATTGGTTTCCAGGATGTCGGCGCCGGCGTCCAGGTAGGCACGCTCGATCTCGGCGATGATCTGCGGCTGGGTCAGCAGCAGCAGGTCGTTGTTGCCCTTGACGTCGCTCGGCCAGTCGGCGAAGCGCGCGCCGCGGTAGTCGGCCTCGTCCAGCTTGTAGCTCTGGATCATGGTGCCCATGCCGCCGTCGAGGATCAGGATGCGCTCCTTCAGGGCTTGCTGGAGGGCGTGGAGGCGGGCGCTGCGATCGGACATGGGAGCTACCTGAGCAAAGCGGGAACAAAGGCGGGCGATGATAGCAAAGCTGCGGGGCGCTGGAGCGTTGGTGGCTTTTGCATGAATTTCATTCATGTTGCTGGGGGCGGCATCTCGTTAGAATCCCGCCATCGCCAAAAGGATGTCGCAATGCTCAAGCCCGCTGCCCTGTTTGTCTTTTCCCTCGCAGCCGGCCTGGCCCGTGCCGAAGCGATTTCCTACGCGGCGGACGTGCAGCCCATCCTCACCCACAAGTGCGTGGCCTGCCATGCCTGCTACGACGCGCCCTGCCAACTCAATCTCGGCAGTGGCGAAGGGCTGACCCGCGGCGCCAGCAAGGCTGCGGTCTACGACGGCACGCGCCGGCAGGCCCAGGCCACGACGCGCCTGTATCTGGATGCTCACGGCGAGGCGGCCTGGCGCCAGCGCCACTTTCATTCGGTGCTCGATGCGGCGGATGGCCAGGCCGCACTGCTCAAACGCATGCTCGAGCTGGGCCGAAGCCAGCCGCTGGAGGCCGGCGCCAAGTTGCCGGAGAAGCTGGATATTTCCATCAGGCGCAGCAACAGCTGCGCGGTGCCGGAGGAGTTCGCCAGCTATGCGCTGAACAACCCCCACGGCGGCATGCCGTTCGCCGTCACCGGCCTGAGCGATGCCGAATACGCCACCCTCACGCAATGGCTGGAGCAGGGCGCGCCGGTGACCGAGCAGGCCCTGTACCCCAACGCCACCGAACGCCGGCAGATCGCCGAATGGGAAGCCTTTTTCAACGCCCCCGGCGCGCGGCAGAACCTGGTGGCGCGCTGGCTGTACGAGCACCTGTTTCTCGCCCACCTGCATTTCGAGGGCGGCGAACCCGGCCATTTCTTCCAGCTGCTGCGCTCGCGCACACCCGGCGGCCAGCCGATCGATCCGATCGCCACGCGCCGGCCCAACGACGACCCGGGCACCGCGTTCCACTATCGTCTGGCGCCGGTGCAAGGCGCCATCGTGCACAAGACCCATATCACCTATCCACTCAGCACCGCCAAGCTGGCACGGGTCAGGCAGCTGTTCTTCGCCGAGGACTGGGCGCTGGATGCGGTGCCCGGCTACGGCGCGCAGCGTCGCGCCAACCCCTTCGAAACCTTCGCCGCGATTCCGCCCCGGGCGCGCTATCAGTTCATGCTGGATAACGCCGAATACTTCGTACGCACCTTTATCCGCGGGCCGGTGTGTCGCGGGCAGATCGCCACCGACGTGATCCGCGATAACTTCTGGACCCTGTTCCAGGCGCCGGAGCATGACCTCTATATCACCGATGCCGCCTACCGCGCCGAGGCCACCCCGCTGCTGGCCATGCCCGGGCAGTTCGGCGACATCGGCGAGTTGCCGGGCCTTTGGCGCACCTACCGCAACAAGCGCAACGCCTACGAAAACCTGCGCAAGGCCGCCTACGCCGATGCGCCGCCGGCCGACTGGGGGCATGTCTGGAGCGGTAACGACAACGCGCTGCTGTCGATCTTCCGCCAGCACGACAGCGCCTCGGTACGTAAGGGGCTGATCGGCGAGATCCCGCAGACCCTCTGGTGGATGGACTATCCGCTGCTGGAGCGCACCTACTATCAGTTGGTGGTCAATTTCGACGTGTTCGGCGATGTCTCGCATCAGGCGCAGACCCGCCTGTACTTCGACCTGATCCGCAACGGCGCGGAGGTCAACTTCCTTCGCCTGCTGCCGGCCCAGGCGCGCGAGGGCTACCTGGACGACTGGTACCAGAACAGCGGCAAGCTGAAGATGTGGCTGGATTACACCGAAGTCGACCACCGTACGCCCAGCGCCCTGACGCTGGAAGGCGGCGACCCCAAGCGCCGGTTCGCCGAGCAGCTGCTCCAGCGCCTCGCCTCCCTCAATGCCCGACCCGACCCGATCAACCGCTGCAATGGCGCGCGCTGCTATCGCGATGGCCTCGTGCCGGCGCTGCAGCATGCGGAGCAGGCGCTGGCGCGGCTGGCCAGTCGTCCGGCCGGCGGCCTGCCAGTGATCGATCAGCTACCGGAGGCGACCCTGCTGCGGGTGGAGCTCGACGACGGCAGGCGCGAGGTTTACAGCCTGCTGCGCAATCGCGCGCACAGCAACGTGGCCTTCATGCTCGGCGAGGAGCTGCGCTACCAGCCGCGGCTGGACAGCCTGACCATCTATCCGGAAGTGCTGAGCAGCTACCCGAACTTCCTGTTTAGCCTCAGGGCCAGCGAGATGAACGAATTCGTCGCGCAGATGGAGGGCGCCCGCGACGCCGCCGGCTTCGAGCGCATCGTCGAGCGCTGGGGTATCCGTCGCAGTCACCCGCAGTTCTGGCGTCATTTCCACGACCTGGCCGAACATATCCGCGAGACCCAGCCGCTGGAGGCGGGCGTGCTGGATATGAACCGCTACCAGAACCTGTAGTCCCGCTGGAATGGTTGCGATTAATTCCTACTAATTTGCTTGGGCTTTAACGTGCCGGTGCAGTGGCGTACACTGCGCCCATGTTTGCGAGGAGTTGCCATGAGCACCATCACCATTACCCAAGCTGCCGAAGACTATCTGGCCGAGCTGCTGAGCAAGCAGGACACGCCCGGTATCGGTATCCGTGTCTTCATCACCCAGCCGGGCACGCCCTACGCGGAAACCTGCATCGCCTATTGCAAGCCGGGCGAGCAGAAGCCTGAGGACACCCCGATCGGCCTGGCCAGCTTCACCGCCTGGATCGACGCGATCAGCGAGCCCTTCCTCGAGGACGCCGTGGTCGACTACGCCACCGATCGCATGGGCGGCCAGCTGACCATCAAGGCGCCGAACGCCAAGGTGCCGATGGTCAACGAAGACAGCCCGCTCAACGAGCGCATCAACTACTACCTGCAGACCGAGATCAACCCTGGTCTGGCCAGCCATGGCGGCCAGGTGAGCCTGGTCGATGTGGTCGACGAAGGCATCGCCGTGCTGCAGTTCGGCGGCGGCTGCCAGGGCTGCGGTCAGGCCGACTACACGCTCAAGGAAGGCATCGAGAAGACCCTGCTCGAGCGCATTCCCGAGCTCAAGGGCGTGCGCGACGTGACCGACCACAGCAACCGCGAGAACGCCTACTACTGAGGCGGGTCAGGTTATGAGAAGGGCGACCCATGGGTCGCCCTTCGTCGTTTCAGGCCAGGGCCGGGCGCCGGCCCAGCTGCAGCGCCAGTAATGCGAGCAGGATCAGCGGCAACATGCCCAGATTCACCGCGTTCCAGCCCACCCCGCTGATCAGCACACCGGAGGTGAAGGAGGCCAGCGTCGCCACCAGGCCATTGCCCAGCTCCATCAGCCCCTGGGCCTGGCCGCGCTCACCCGGCGTGTGGCCTTCGCCAAGCAAGGTGGTGCCGGCCACCAGCATCAGGTTCCAGCCGACGCCGAGCAGGAACGAGCTGATCAGGAAATGGGCGGCCTGCAACCCACTCAGGGCGATGCCCGCGCTGGCGGCGAGGATCAGGCAGCCAAGCAGGGCGACCCGCCGTGGGCCGAAGCGATCGACCAGCGGGCCGGCGACGAAGGCCGGCAGGAACATGCCCAGCATGTGCCAGCGGATCACCTCTGCGCTGGCCGCCAGCGGCAGGCCGCAGAAGCTCATGGCCAGCGGCGTGGCGTTCATCACCAAAACCATCAGGCCGTGACCGATGGCCGTGGTGGCCATGGCGACGCGAATCGCCGGCCGGGCCAACAGAGCGCCGCGCGCGCCGGCTGCGGCGGCGACCGGCCCAGCGGCCTGGCCGCGCGGCAGGCGGGCGATCAACAGCAGGGCGACGCCAGCCAGCACGGCGATCGCCAGGTAAGCGCCGGTGAACGGGCGGCTCACCAGGTTCTGCGACCAGAGCGCCAGGCTCGGCGCGAACAGCGCGGCGCATACTCCGCCGCCGAGCACGTAGGCGGTGGCGCGGCCCTTGTGGCTCTCGGCCACGGCCTCCAGTGCGGCGAAGCGGTAGTACATGGCCGAGGCCTGGTAGGCGCCGATCGGCAGCGCGCCCAGGCACAGTAGGGTGAAGTCGCCCAGCCAGACGCCTAGGGCGCTGAGCAGGCCGCCGGCGATGCCGCTCAGCGCGCCGAGCAGCAGGCCACTGCGCCGCCCATGGCGCTGCATGAACAGCGACAGCGGTTGCACCGCGAGCAGATTGCCGAGCACCAGCAGCGCCAGTGGCAGGGTCGCCAGACCGTTGTAGGGCGCCAGCTGCAGGCCGATCAGGGCAGTGAGGGTGACGCCGAGCATGGCGCAGCTCCAGTACAGCGCCTGGGCCAGAAACAGCAGGACGATCGACTTATTGCGTAACAGCAGCATGTCGGCTTCCTCGAGGGGTCTACCAATACTTGGGGTAGCGGCCGGTTCTGGTGGCGTTGTTGTACAGCAGCGCCACTAGGACCAGCACCAGCGCACCGATCAGCGAGGGGAAGAGCAGGAATCCCCAGCCCGGCTGGGCGAGAAAGATGATCACCGGGTTCGAACCGGCCGGCGGATGGACGCTGCGGGTCAGCATCATCAGGGCGATCGCACTGCCCACCGCCAGAGACAGTGACCACCACTGCGGCCCGACTCCGTGCAGGAACAGCAGGCCGACCAGGCTGCTCAGCAGGTGTCCGAGCAGGACGTTGCGCGGTTGCGAGAACGGCAGGTCGGGAAAACCGAACACCAGCACGCAGGAGGCGCCGAACGAGCCCAGCAGCAGGCTGATGGACAACAGGTCGCCGGCATTGGCGACACCGGCGATCGCCAGCACCCCGCCCAGCCAGGCGAGCCCGGCCTGCTTGAGCGTTGGGCGTGGCGGCAAGGCGATGGCGTCGCCCTGGAGTTTGCGCAGAAAGGTCAGCATGGTGGGTTCCTCAGGAGCGGGGTTTGAAGATTCGATCGCCGGAGGCGGGGAAGCGCTCGAGCTTGTCGGCCGGGCGAGGTGGACGACGCAATAGCTCGCCGCCGCAGTTGGGGCAGCGCAACGCCAGCTTGTCCTCGGCACAACTGCGGCAGAAGGTGCATTCGAAGGAGCAGATCAGCGCATCGACGCTGTCCGGCGGCAGGTCGCGATCGCAGCATTCGCAATTGGGGCGCAGTTCAAGCATGGGCGTTCTCCTGGTGCTGGCCGAAACGTTGCAGGTAGTCCTGCGGGCTGATGGCCAGGTGCTTGTGAAAGCTGCGGCGCAGGTTTTCTGCGTGGCCGAAGCCGGTCAGGCGCGCCACCGTGGCGATCGAGGCCTGAGCGTCCTGCAGCAGGGTGCGGGCCGCCTCCAGGCGTACTCGTTCGACGTAGCGCCCGGGCCCCATGCCCAGTTCCTGGACGAACACGCGCGACAGGGTGCGCGGCGTCATATGCGCCTGTTCGGCGAGGCGCTGCAGCGACAGGTCGCTGCCGAGGTGGGCGGGGATCCATTCGAGCAGGGCCGCTAGGCGCGGCACGCGGCTCGGTTCCGGGCTGAGCAGGGCGCTGAACTGCGCTTGGCCACCGGGGCGGCGCAGGAACATCACCAGGCGGCGGGCGACCGCCAGGGCCATGGCCCGTCCCAGATCGGCCTCCACCAGCGCCAGGGCCAGATCGATGCCGGCGGTGACCCCGGCCGAGGTGAAGATGTGCGCGGCGCCGCCGCGGTCGTGCGGGTCGTAGGTGTGCAGGCAGTCGGCTAGCACCTCGACCTGGGGATGGCCCCGGCGCAGGGTGTCCACGTCGGCCCAGTGGGTGGTGGCGCGGCGGCCGTCGAGCAGGCCGGCGGCGGCCAGGATCAACGCCCCCGAGCAGACCGAGCCGAGCCGCCGCAGCTGCGGTTCGACGCCGCGCAGCCAGGCCAGCAGCGCCGGGTTGCGACATTGCGCCGCTTCGCCCAGGCCGCCCGGGATCAGCAGGGTGTCGATCCGCGCGGCGTCGCTATCGCGCCAGGCCTGGTCGGCGATCAGCTGGATACCGGCGGAGGTACTGACGGGGCCGGCTTGTTCGGCCAGCAGGCAGATGCGATAGCAGGGGGCAAAGCCCTGGCGCTGACGTTCGACGTTGGCCGAGGCGAACACCTGCAGCGGGCCGGTGACGTCCAGGCTCATAACCTCGGGGTAGATCAGGCAGGCGATGGTTCTGAGCGCATCCATAAGGGCCTCCAGGGGGATGGGAGGCAGTCTGCGCCGGGACGATCATGGCAACAAGGACAATAAGCCCACGGATATTGCCAAAAATTTAGGGGGCGCCGGACGGCGCCCCGAGCGGATTTACTCCGGCATGCTCCAGGGCGCCAGATCGAAGCCTTGGCGGCGCAGCTCCTCGCGGGAGCGCTGCAGGGCGTCGGCCAGTTGCTGCGGGTCGCTGTAGGTGGTGCTGGACAGCTGGGTGCGGCCGAGCAGGCGGGTACTGGTGCGGTCGATGACGCTGATGCTGACGACGCCGGTACCGTCCTGCGGGGTCCAGGCCACGCACTGGAACGGGCGGAAGGCGCGATCGGCGATCAGCAAGGCTTCGTTGAAACGCAGCGGGGTGTTCATGGGGTCGGTCTCTCCGGGTTGATCCCAGCAATAATGGCGGCCGTCGGTTTATTAACTTGGCCTGTCAATATTGTTGATGAGCGCAGTCGACCGATAAGTCACAGGGGTGCGAAAAAAGTTTTAACGGACTTCACGAAGTGTCGGGGTCGGAAGTTTCAGCGTCGCGTCGTTTACAACTTTCTGTCGTGAAAGTTCCCCGAGCCTGTTTTCGCCGGGATGGGGCGAGCCCAACAACCACGCCCGTTGCGGCTCAGGGCGTGGCATTGCGTTGATGCCGATAAGCGCTCACTGCTTCATATACCGCTTTACGCAAACGATTGATGCCGCCGAGTGGTCGATGTTCGGGCAGGGCATGCCAGGGGTTGAAGGACAGATTGTCGCAGAACAGATTCTGTTCGCGACTATCGAAGTCCTGCGCCGGCACGTTGATACGCGCCACGCTTTCGAACGGCGCTATCTTCTCGCTCCATTCCACGCTGGGGTCTTCCAGGGGCATGTAGTGCCTCGGGTCCTGCCGTTGCACCTGCAGCTCGAAGCAGGCAGGCACGCGGTCCAGCGACAGTTGGCGATAGAGCGCGTTGCGCAGGAAGTTGGGCAGGTCGGTGTTTTGTTCCGGCAGTTGGTAGGGCGGGCAGTGCTGCGGCGCCGGCACCACTCGATACTTGATGTTGTGCGGGCCGAGCTTGAACGGCGCGATGGAGTTGTAGGTGGTCGCCAGCGGGGTTTGCGGGGCCGGAGCGAGCGTCTTCAGGGCGATGATCAGGTGGCGGATCTCCCAGCTGCGCGGATCCCAGTCGGGAAAGAACGCCAGGGCCTTCTTGCCGTCGGCCTGGGCGGCGAAGTTGCTGCGGTACTCGGCCACGTCGCGGACGAAGAATACCGGGTGGTTGAACATCACGAAGTCCTGCTCGCCGGCATGCTCGGGGCTCTTCATCAGCTTGTCGCCGGGCACCTCGAGCAGCTTGATGGCCATGCCGCGGGCGTCGCGGGCGCGGTCGAACTGGGGGTAGGCGTTGCCGTTGGACAGGCGCATCCAGGCCTGCCAGCGGTGGCCGGGGTCGCTGAATACCCCGTGGCGCAGCGCCGGCTCCAGGTCGTCCAGCACCTGGACCTCGGCCTTCACGCAGCCATGCGCCTTGGCGTGGGCGTCACGCAGCACCCGGGTGTTGTCGCGGTGCTGCTCGACGATGCGCACGGCGTCTTCGATGATCAAACGGCTCAGTGCCGCCTCGTCGGCCGGGATCTCTTCCTCGCGGGCGACCGGGCCGGAGAACTTCCAGGCGTAATAGGCCTCGCCCAGAGCCCAGCCGGCCAGGCCGAGCAGCACGAGGATCAGCAGCAGCCTGCCGAGCAGGCGACCGAGCCAGAGCCAGAGTCTTTTCAGCATGAGGTGGCAATCCTTGTTGTTTCGTCATGTCCCGATGAACAGCGTTCAGCCTTCGCAGCTGGGCCCTGGCGTCCAGGCCTTGGCCGGCACATTGGTAAGCTGGCCTTCCAGCTCGGCGTTGCCGAGCACTTTCAGGTACTCGATCAGCGCCAGGCGTTCGTCCGGCGCCAGGGCGCGACCGATCACTCCCTGCTGGCGACAGCCGTCGCGAAATTCATGGCCGCCGTTGCCGTTGCCGGTAACGGCGGTGTCGAACAGGAAGCCTCCTGCGAAAGGCTCGCTGCGGTAGCCGACGCGGACCGGGTCGTACTCGAAGTTGCCGACCCAGAACCGGCTTTGGCGCTCGTGGGCCGGCGACAGCAGTTCGAACAGGTTGGCCACCGAGCCGTTGTGCAGGAAGGGCGGCGTGGCCCAGATGCCGTCCAGCGGACGTGCCTTGTAGCCGCGCTTCTCCTGCACGCCGATGGACAGCCCGTAGCCGTCCATGCGCCAGCGCTGGCGGGGCGAGATGCCGGCGTCGCGATAGGCGCGGTTCTCCACGTAAGCGGTGATATAGGCCAGGCCCTTGGCGCTGGAGATACTCTTGAAGTCGAGTTCGTCGAGGCTGGCGCCGAACAGCTGCACGTCCAGGCGCGACAGCTCGGCCCTGGTCCAGCCCAGGCGGCTGATATCGAAGCGGTGGTCGGCGATGTTGTTCGCGGTGGTCGGGTCGGTGCCGATGATCGAGACCGGCACGATGCGCATCTTCCATTCCGGATCGCGCGCCGGCGCCAGGCGTTGCTCGCGCGGCTTCGGATCGGGGGCGTGGCAGTAGGCGCAGTTCTCGCTGTACAGCGCCTTGCCGCGGCTGGCCAGCGGCAGGTCGATCTTGCCGAAGACGGCTTCCGGCCATTGCGGCGGCTGCAGCATCTTCAGGGTCTCTTCCAGGGTGTAGAGATCGTGCAGGCGCACGCTGGAGGCGTAGCGGTCGGCCTCGGCGACGGCGCGACCCTGCTCGTCGAACAGGTGCAGGGCGGCGCCGACACCCAATGCCTCGCCGACGTTGCGGGCCATCGGCTGCATGGCCGAGCCGTTCCACTGCACCCAGTCGAATTTCCAGATGTCCCACAGGTGCGGGTAGCTCACCGGGGCGTTGGCGATGCGGTAGTTGTCGGCTTCGGCGAGTGCGTCGCCATAGACGCTGTTGGCGATGCGGCCGAACGCATCGGTACGGCCGAAGCCTTCCTCGGTGGGGTAGAGGCCGCGCTGCCAATCGTTCTTGGCCGTGGTCATGAGACGGTCGAGCACCTGCTTGAAATCTTCGCGCAGCTGGTCGCGGCCCTGCGGGTACTCGTCGCCGAGCACCTCGCGGGCGAAGCGGCGGAACTTCAGCGGGTTGTAATAGGTGAACAGCATGCTCATGCCCAGCGCCTGGCCGAAGCCGCCGCCACGCAGGGTAGGCACCGTGGAAGCCAGCGAGTGCAGCGCCGCGCCGCCGTCTATGCGGACCGCCTGGCCCTTGTAGCGCAACTCGCCGGTATGGCAGGCGGCGCAGCTGATATCGAGGAAATGCTCGCCGCTGTCGTCGTCCTGGTGACGGGCGAAGCCCACCGGCAGGTTGCCGGGGTTCAGTTCGCTGGGCTGTTGATCGGGTGCGGTGAGGAAGCCGAAGCGGGAGAGATACTCGGGGCGGGCGAACTTGGCCGTGCCGAACGGCATTTCCAGGGCGGTGAACCAGTCGTAGCGCAGGCCTTTAACCGTGGTGCCCTGGGGGGTGTAGTAGTAGGTCTGGCGCTGCTCGTCGCTCCACTGATCCAGATAATGCAGCTGGCCGGGCTGAGCGTGGATCGGCAAGTTCGGGTTGGCGACGTAATAGAGCACCACTCCCAGGCCGATCAACAGCAGCAACAGGGCAAGTTTCAGGGCACGGCGGAGCAGACGCATTAGAGACTTCCTTGTGGCGTTCTTATTAATGGCCTTGTTATGCCAATCCCATAGGCGATTGGCAAGGTGCCATCGTCTTGCGACTGACTATCCTGCACATAACCAATGGAAGCAAACGATATAAATAAACGTTCCAAGCGGCGTCAAAGTTCTTGCTAGCGTTACATTCAATTACTTCAAATCATTGTTTTTATTGAAGTTACAAAATAATGGCGTCAAGGATGGGAAATGTTGAAAGCCTTATCCGCCCCGTCCTACCCGCTAGTGGTGATCGATCCCTTCGACGAGTGCGCGGGCCTGTTGCCGCGATTGGAGGACGGCGGGTGGAGGCTGCATCGCTGTCGCCTCGGTGAAGCCGGTGACCAGGGCGGCGAGGTGCTGCTGGTCTGCCTGGATGAACGAACCCTGCAGCAGCCGCGGCAACTGCTCGAGCTGTTGCGCTGTCGACGGGCTGGCGGTGTCGCGCTGCTACATGGGCAAAGCCTGGGGCGAAGCGATGTCCGCGATTGGATCGATGAGTGGTTCTGCGCCGTGCATGTCCTGCCGGTGGATACCGATGCGCTGCTCGAATCGCTGGCCTGCGCGCAAACGGTCACCCGCCTGCAGGACGAGTGCGCCGCCCCGCAACTGCTCGGCACCAGCGACCCAACCCGCGCCTTGCGAAAGCAGCTGGAGCGCTACGCCGGACTGAGTTGCCCGCTGTTGCTCAGCGGCGAACGCGGCAGCGGCAAATCCCTGCTGGCGCAGCTGCTGCACGAGCGTTCGCCGCGCGCCAGCCGCCCTCTGCTGCGATTCGATTGCGCCGCACAAGCCGCCGAGCAGCTGGAGGCCGGGCTGTCCGCCAGTCTGGCGGCGACTGCGTCCGGCAGCCTGATGCTGGAGGGGGTGGTCGCGCTTGCAGACGATGCACAGCGCCGGTTGCTGCAGCGCCTGCAGGTGCAGCCGGCGCCGCGCCTGCTGACCCTCAGCCGCGGCGAACTGGAGGAGGCGGTGCGCCAGGGCAGGGTGCGTGAGGACCTGTACCGTAAATTGGCCGGGCAGCGCTTGCAGACCACGCCGCTGCGAGACAATCGCGGCGAGCTGGCGCTGCTGGCCGAGCATTTCGCTACGTCCTATGGCGCCCGCCTGGGGCGTCTTCGTCCGGGCTTCAGCGAGGAGGCGATAGCGGCCATGGACGGGCATCATTGGCCGGGCAACGTGCGCGAACTGCGCCACCGCATCGCGCGCGGCGTGACGCTGGCGCAGGGGCGGCAGATTCTCGCGCGCGACCTCGGCCTGGAGCCGCGCCAGGCAACAGACGGCCACGGCGTAACCCTGGCGGATTACATCCTGCGCGCGGAACGCCAGGCACTCGACGATGTGCTCGCCCGCTACTCCAGCAATATGACCCACGCGGCGCGCAGCCTGGGCATTTCCCGCCCCACTTTCTATCGGTTGCTGCACAAGCACCGCCTGCGCTGACCCGGCGCGGCTGTATCGCCAGCGAAACACTGCTAAGGTGCTCGGCGCACCGTATCGCCAAGGAGATCACCATGCACCCGTTCGATGCCGAGAAACCCCCGCAACTGGCCATCTTGCTGGGCTACGCCGGGCTGGTGCCCTTCGTCAGCGGGGCGGTGGGCATCTGGGTGATCCCGCTGGGCTGGCGCCCCTTCGTGTTGTCTGCGCTGCTGGATTTCGCCGCGGTCATCCTCGCCTTCATGGGCGCGATCCATTGGGGGCTGGCGATGCGCGCCGAGGAGACCGACGAGAACGCGCAGCTGCAGCTGGGGTTGTCGGTAATTCCGCCTCTGCTCGGCTGGGCCGCCCTGGCCAGCGGTCTGCCCATGGCGCTGGCGCTGCCGATCTTCCTGCTGGCCTTTATCGGCCTGTATCTGGCGGACCTGCATGCGGTCAAGGTGGGCCTGGCGCCGCAGTGGTATCCGGCGCTGCGCACGCCGCTGACCCTGGTGGTCTGCGCCAGCCTGCTACTGGCCTGGGCCAGCGTGCTGATCCGCTGAACCCAGCAGTGTCTCGACCTGCGCCAGCGCGGCCTGGCGGCGCCGCGGCCAATCGCCGGACAGCTCGCGAAATGGCCGCTGGTTGTCCGCCAGCCATTGCCGGCAGGCGCGGTGGAAGGCCAGGCGCTCGGCCAGCTGCGGCTGGCAGCGCTGGCCGTCGGCGACCCAGGGCATGCCCTGCGGGTCGAGCAGCAGATGCAGGTCGTAATGACGGCCGCGCAGCTCGGTTTCCAACCAGTCAGGACAGTCGTCGAACAGGCAACGACTCCACAGCATATTGCTCAGCAGGTGGGTGTCGAGGATCAGCAGCGCCGGCCGCGCGGCGCGCCCGGCATCTTCCCAGGCCAACTGGCCGCGGGCGATGGCGGGAATGTCGGCGTAGCAGGTGTCGCGCCGCTCCCGCTCGATGAAATGACGCACGTACTCGCCGACCACGATGCCGCCGAAGTGCGTGCGTATCTCCTCCGCCAGGGCGCTCTTACCGCTGGACTCCGGGCCGGTCAGTACCAGCACCCGCATCAGTCGAGCGCCAGGGCCGGTGCGCGGCGCCAGCTCAGCCAGCCGCTGATGGCCAGCAGGGTGAACGCCGCATAGAGCGCGGCCGTCAGGTACAGCCCGCCGTGCAGGAAGAAGGCGACGTAACACAGGTCCACCACCACCCACAGCGCCCAGCACTGCAGGCGTTTCTGCGCCATCCACAGCTGGGCGACCAGGCTGAAGGCGGTGAGGGTGGCGTCGAGCCAGGGCGCGCTGGCATCGGTATGGGTTGCCATCAAGTAGCCGAGCAGCAGGGCGCCGCCTGCGCCCATCGCCAGGCCGGCAGCGAGGCCGAGCGCGTCGAGCTGGCTGACCGTGCGACCGTCGCGGCGCTCGCCGCCGCGGGTCCATTGCCACCAGCCGTACAACTGCAGGCCGGCGAACAGCACCTGCAGCAGCAGGCTGGAGTACAGCTGCCAGTCGAAGAATAGCCAGGCGTACAGCAAGACCATGACCAGGCCGATAGGCCAGCACCAGGGGTTCTGTCGCACCGTGAGCCAGACCGCGGCGATGCCGAGGCCGGAGGCGACGAGTTCGAGCCAGGACATCCGGCATCCTCAGGAAAAAAGGGGCAATTGTAGCGATCCGGAGGCCTTCAGCACACCAGGGTGTCGGCCAGGCGATAGAGCATCAGCAGCTTGCGGGTAATGGTCTGCTGGATATCGTCGCGCTCGAAGTTGGACAGGCGCGGCAGGCGTGCCAGTTGCAGGCGGTGCAGGTGGATATAGGGCATCTGCTGGTCGAACTCGCGTAGGTCGCCCTTCATCATGACCGGCAGGAACAAGTCGCCGATCTTCTTCTGGTTGCTGATGATCTGCGCCAGCGCCGGCTTGAAGGCCATGGTCTTGGGCGCCGGGCCGCCGTCCTTGAGCTGGGTGCTGAGCAGCAGGCCGGGCTTGCCCAGCACCTGGCCCGGCAGCACGCACAGGCCGGTCTTGCGAATGGCCTGGCTGTCGATGCCGTGCAGGGTGTCGTGGAAGGCATAGGGATTGGGCAGCACCACCATCTTGCGGCCGCGGTCGGTGGGGAAGTGCAGGCTGTAGTTGGTGTACAGCTGGCCCACCGACTCGGAATAGACGCACAGACGGTTCTCGAACAGCTTGACGAAGCGCTCGGCCAGCTCGCGGCGAGCCATGAGGTCCAGATCCCAGATCAGGTCCTGATTCTGCGGCCGGCTGAAGTCGACTTCCTGATGTTCCATGCTGCTCATCGTGGCCTCATACGCGGAACTGTCCAAGCAGGCGGCTTAGCTGGTCGGCCAGCTGCCTCAGGTGCTGACTGGCGGCGCTCGATTGCTCCGCGGCCTCGGCGGTGTTGTGCGCGAGGCTGGCAGTCTGGGTGACGTTCTGGTTGATGTCTTCGACCACGTGCGATTGCTCCAGGGTGGCGCTGGCGATCGAGGCGTTGAGCCCGGTCAGGTTGCGCAGCGATTGTGCGATCTGCGCGAGGCTTTGGCCAGCCTGGCTGGCCTGTTCCACCGTCATTTGCGAAGCGCGGCTGCTTTCGTGAATGACCTTGACCGCCGCTTCCGAGTTGTCCTGCAGTCGCTCGATCATGCCCTGGATTTCCGCGGTGGACTGTTGCGTGCGCTGCGCCAGCAGACGCACCTCGTCGGCCACCACGGCAAAGCCGCGGCCCTGTTCGCCGGCGCGGGCGGCCTCGATGGCGGCGTTGAGGGCGAGCAGATTGGTCTGCTCGGCGATCGAGCGAATCACCTCCAGCACGCTGCCGATCTGCGTGCTTTCGCTGGCCAGCGCCTGGATCACCGTCACGGCCTTGTCGATGGTGCTCGACAGCTGGTCGATCTGCCGCAGGCTGGCCTCGATGTTCTGCTGGCCCTGGCCGGCCTGCTCCTCTGCGGCATGCACCTCGCCGGAGGCGTGCTCGGCGTTCTTCGCCACGTCCTGCACGCCGTAGGTGACCTGGTTCACCGCCGTGGCCACCAGCTCCATCTGCTGGGCCTGTTGCCTGCTGTGGTGCTGCGCCTCGCTGGAGATGTCGCCCAGCGTACGCGCGGCCTGATCCAGCGAGCCGGCCGAGTCGAGCAACTGGCGGATGACGCCGCGCAACTTGTCGGTGAAGGCGTTGAAATGGCGGGCCAGGGCGGTCAGCTCGTCGTGGCCGTGAGTGTCCAGTTGGCGGGTGAGGTCGCCTTCGCCGCTGGCGATACTGGCCATCGCTTCCACCGCCGCTTGCAAGGGGCGGGCGATACTGCGGGCGATCAGCACCACCTGGGCGGTGAGCAGGACGGCGATCAGCAGACCGATGCCCAGGGTCTTGAGCGCCTGGGCCTTGAATTCGGCCTGGACGTCGTCGACGTACACGCCGGAGCCGATGATCCAGCCCCAGGGCTGGAACAGCTCGACGTAGGAAATCTTCGGCACCGGCTCGCTGGCGCCCGGCTTGGGCCAGCGGTAGTCGATCTGGCCGGCGCCCTGGCTGCGGGTCAGAGCCACCATCTCGTTGAACAGCGCCTTGCCGTCCGGATCCTTGAAGCCGGAGAGGTTCTGCCCCTCCAGCTTGGGATTGATCGGGTGCATGATCATCATGGGGGTCTGGTCGTTGATCCAGAAATACTCCTGGCCGTCGTAGCGCAGCCCGCGGATCAGCTCCATCGCCTGTTGTTGTGCCTGTTCGCGGTTCAGGCTGCCGGCGCTTTCCAGTCCGTGGTAATGCTTGAGAATGCCGGCCGCGCTCTGCACCAGCTGCTGGGTCTTTTCCGCCTTGCCGGCGTACAGGTCGAGATTGGTCTGGCGCAGCATGTAGGCGCCGAGCAACACCAGGGTCAGGATGGCCAGCGCCAGGATCAGCCACAGGCGACGGCTGATGGGAAGACTACGTAAGCTGTGCATGGGTGAGTTCCCGATTGTTGTTATCGATCGAATGCAGCGAGCGCAGCATTCATTACTCTAGTTGTCTGTTAGCATTTCGGCCGCGCGGCGCCAAACCTGAATGCCGCCGCGCCAGAGCGTCTTTGCCGGGAACCTCGGCCTTGACCGCTTGTCCCAGGCACGACGCAGCGCTTCGACCGCATCTGCCTTTCTACTTGTGCGGCGTTCGCCGCGATTTCCGGGGGAATTCAATGGATATCTGGACGGCCGTGCAGGCCTTGATACTGGGCATAGTGGAAGGGCTGACCGAGTTCCTGCCGATTTCCAGTACCGGACACCAGATCATCGTTGCCGATCTGATCGATTTCGGCGGCGAACGGGCGATAGCTTTCAACATCATCATCCAGCTCGGCGCGATTCTCGCGGTGGTCTGGGAGTATCGGCGCAAGATTCTCGAAGTGGTCGTCGGCCTGCCCAGCGAGGGCACCGCGCAGCGCTTCACCCTCAACCTGGTGGTCGCCGTGCTGCCGGCGGTGGTGCTGGGTGTGGCGTTCGCCGACCTGATCCACCATTACCTGTTCAATCCCATCACCGTGGCCGCCGCCCTGGTGGTGGGCGGGGTCATTATGCTCTGGGCCGAGCGGCGCAAACACCGGGTGCACGCCGAAAGCGTCGACGACATGAGCTGGAAGGATGCGCTGAAGATCGGCTTCGCCCAGTGCCTGGCGATGATCCCGGGCACCTCGCGCTCCGGCGCCACCATCATCGGCGGCCTGCTGTTCGGCCTGTCGCGCAAGGCCGCCACCGAGTTCTCCTTCTTCCTGGCCATGCCGACCATGGTCGCCGCCGCGGTCTACTCGGGCTACAAGTACCGTGACCTGTTCCTGCCAGGCGATCTGCCGGTATTCGCCATTGGCTTCGTTACCTCCTTCATCTTCGCCATGATCGCCGTGCGTGCGTTGCTCAGGTTCATCGCCCATCACAGCTACGCCGCCTTCGCCTGGTACCGCATCGGCTTCGGCCTGCTGATCCTGGCGACCTGGCAGTTCCATCTGATCGACTGGAGCACCGCGCAGGGATGATGGGCAAGGAGCGTTCGGGACGCCTCGCCAGTTGGAACGACGGCAAGGGTTTCGGCTTTATCCAGCCGCAGGGCGGCGGCGTCGAGGTGTTCGCGCATATTTCCGCGATGCGCGGCGAGCGGCGTCCGCAAGTCGGCGACAGCCTGCTCTATGTCGAAGGACGCGACGCCCAAGGGCGCCCGCGCGCCGAGCATATGCGCCTGGCGGGGGCGCCGAGCCTGGACCGGCCGGCGATCCGTCGCCAACCCGGGACGTCGCGCCAGCCTGCGAGGGGGCGGGAGCCGCGCGGCGCGGCTGTCGGCATCCGCAATCCGGGCCTGAAGCTCGCGCTGTTCGCCGCGCTCTGCATGCTGCCGCTACTGGGCGCCTTGCGGTTGTTCGGCGCCGGGTCGCCGTGGCTGCTGCCGCTGTATCTGGGGGCCAGCCTGCTCGGCTTCCTGCTCTACTGGCTGGACAAGCGCAGCGCCCAAATTGGTGGGCGGCGCACCCCGGAAAACTCCTTGCACCTGGTGGAACTGGCTGGCGGCTGGCCTGGTGCGCTGCTGGCCCAGCAGGCCTTGCGACACAAGACGCGCAAGGTCTCCTACCAGACGGTGTTCTGGCTGATCGTCGCCGCTCATCAGGCGTTCTGGTTCGACTGGCTGCTGCTGGATGGCGCCTATATCGCCCGCCAGTTAGCGCTGTTCGTCCAATAGCGGTCCCGGCTGCAGGCGTTTGGGCAGCTTGCGCACCACCAACTGGTGCGAGCGGGTGAGCAGGTCGCGCAGTTCGGCCTCGCCCAGCGGCAGTCGCCGGGCGCTCATGCTGATCCAGTGCGCGCGCGCCAGATAGGGTGCAGGACGGATGCCGGGGCGGTCGACGAAGCCGAGGAACAGATCGCCGTCGACCTTGAATGCGAGGTCTTCGCCGAGAAAATCGAGGATGGCGAACATCTTGTTGCCGGCGACCGAGAACACCCGGTTGCTGCCCCACTTGAGGTCTTCGCGGGCGCCGGGCAGAGCCAGGCAGAAGGCGGCGATCCAGTCGGCTGTCATTTGCTGCTCCTGGGCGGTTGGCAGAGTACTAAGCTGGCAAGTCTATCCACCTACTCCAGGAGCGCACCATGTCGCTGTCCATGTATCACGCCTCGATTCCGGTTTTCCTGCGCATGCTCGGCAACCTCGCGGCCATTCTCGACAAGGCCGAGCAGCATGCGCTCGACCACAAGATCGCTGCCGAGGTGCTGCTGAATGCCCGCCTGGCGCCGGACATGTACCCGCTGACCCGCCAGGTGCAGGTCGCCAGCGACGCGGTCAAGGGCTGTGCGGCGCGCCTGGCGGGGATCGAGGTGCCCAGCTTCGCC
This sequence comes from Pseudomonas sp. SP16.1, assembly GCF_052682975.1. Classification (NCBI taxonomy): domain Bacteria; kingdom Pseudomonadati; phylum Pseudomonadota; class Gammaproteobacteria; order Pseudomonadales; family Pseudomonadaceae; genus Pseudomonas; species Pseudomonas sp. SP16.1. The sequence goes on along the minus strand of NZ_JBQYFZ010000001.1, from coordinate 2,132,114 downwards.
GATACCGAGAGCAGCTTCGCCGAGCTGCAGGCGCGTATCGGCAAGACCTGCGAATTCCTGCGCAGCGTCGCCCCGGAGCAGCTGGACGGTAGCGAGGGGCGCGCCGTCAGCCTCAGTTTCCCCGGACTGGAGCTGAAGTTCGGCGGCCAGGACTACCTGCTCAACTTCGTTCTGCCCAACTTCTATTTCCATCTCAGCATCGCCTACGCCATCTTGCGTCATAACGGCGTGCCGCTGGGCAAGATGGATTATCTCGGCCACCCCTGACGCGTCGTATATCTACAGTGGCGGTGCGCCGGCGGGGGGATTACGGCCATCGCTATGCCACGCAGGTCACGGGCGCCGAGCGAACGCGGGGCGTGAGGCGGTCACGGCGAGCGCCGTGAGGCCATTCTTCGAGCTGCTCGGTGAGCGCTGCCGACAGATCGAAGCGGTAGCCATGGACATGAGCATAGGGTCGCCAGCTGATCGACCCTATCTCGAGACCGCTGTTCCCGGGAATACGCGATGCGCCTTACCGGTTGGGGTGAAAACCCAGCGGGCCATCGCGAGCGACGTCAAAAAGCGCTCCAGGCGTTTTTTCGGTTGGGCAATCGCGGCGATGCGCTGGCTATAATCGCCGCCAGTCCTACAAGGAGTTGGCATGCCCATCAGCGATCACTACTTGCCCCATCTTCTGGCCGTGCTCTGGTTCGTCCTCTGCTGGGCCGGCTACACCCGCTATGCGCTGTGGAAGGGCCGCGCCACCCCCTGTCTGGCCAGCGTGTTGCACCTGTATCGGGAAGACTGGATGCGCCGCATGCTGCTGCGCGACAACCGCATCGCCGACGCCAACGTGATCGGCAACCTGGAACGCAATGCGTCGTTCTTCGCCTCCAGCACCCTGATCATCCTCGCCGGCATTCTCACCGTGCTCGGCGCCTCCGACCGCGCGGTGTCGCTGTTGGCCGATCTGCCGTTCGTGCAGCCGGCCAGCCGCGAGCTTTCAGAGGTCAAGCTGCTGTGCCTGGGCGTGGTGTTCGTCTACGCCTTCTTCACCTTCAGTTGGTGCATGCGCCAGTACAATTTCGCCGCGGTGCTGGTGGGCTCGGCGCCGATGGTCGGCGAACGGCATGTCACCGAGCAGGAGCGCAAGGCCTTCGGCGAGCGCACCGCGCGGGTCATCTCGATGGCCGCCAACCAATTCAACCAGGGGCTGCGCGCCTACTATTTCGGCATGGCGACCCTGGCCTGGTTCATCAATCCCTGGTTCTTCATGCTGGTGACCGCCGGCGTGGTGCTGGTGTTGTACCGCCGCGAATTCCACTCGGATGTGCTGCAAGTGATGGTCTACACCCCAACGCCGACCGCCGAAGTGGCCAAGGAGAAGAGCGAATGACTCTGCCGTTCTGGTGCATCTTCATCAGCGCCTTGCTGATCTTCATCGCCAAGGCCCCGGTGGCCAAGGCCATGGCCGAGGAGGGCGGCGGGCGCTATGACAACCGCCACCCGCGAGCCCAGCAGGCACGCCTGACCGGATTCGGCGCGCGCGCCCTGGCTGCCCACCAGAACAGCTTCGAGGCCTTCCCGCTGTTCGCCGTCGGCGTGTTGATGGCCCACGTGACCCAGACCCATGGGGCGCTGGTGGACGTGCTGGCGGTGACCTTCGTGGTCAGTCGGGTGCTGTACCTGCTGTGCTACTGGTACGACCTGCACTGGCAGCGCAGCCTGATCTGGGTGGTCGGCTTGCTGTGCAGTCTGTTGTTGATGCTCAGCCCGGCGCTGTAAAAGAAAAAGGCCCGCATTGGCGGGCCTTTTTCGTTGCTCGGGCCTTACTGGCCTTCGACGGCGTCCTTGGCTTCGTCGCCGGCCTCTTCGATGGCATCGGCGGCGTCTTCGGCGGCGTCCTGAATTTTTTCGCCAGTGGTCGGCTCGGTGCCCATCACTTCGTCAGCTTTCTGTTGGATGGCTTCACCGGTTTCCTTGGCGGCGTCGCCCAGGTTTTCCATGGCTTCAGAGGCTGACTCCTTGGCCGACTCCATCTTGTCTTCCGGGGGCTTCTCGCAGGCGGCGAGACCCAGGGTAGCGGCAAGCAGCAGGGCATAAGTCAGGGGTTTGTTCACGGTCAGCACTCCATGTGTGGAAGTTATAGGCGGCTGGGGTGATCCCATGCGCACCCCGTTGGAGCGAGCGGACGCGCTTAAGTTCCCGGTGCGTCTCGCCGGCCTTGGCCGGGCGGGGCCGCGAGGCGTTATCATGCGCGGCCTTTTCCCGTGATGCAGTAGGGTCGTAGTGATGAGCGAGCAGTCGATTCAGGCGCGGGCGCAGCGGTTTCTCGCCGCCTTGCGTCATTGTCAGGTGCTGGGGATGCGCGTGGAGGCGGCCGACAGCCAGGGACTGACCCTGCGTCTGCCGTACAGCGCACATATAGTCGGCAACCCGGACAGCGGCGTGATCCACGGCGGGGCCATCACCACGCTGATGGACACCACCTGCGGCATCTCCACCGTCTGCGTGCTGCCGGAGTTCGAGATCTGCCCGACCCTGGACCTGCGCATCGACTACATGCACCCGGCCGAACCCGGCAAGGACGTGTTCGGTTTCGCCGAGTGCTACCGGGTCACCCCCAACGTGATCTTCACCCGCGGCTATGCCTACCAGGACGACCCCGGGCAGCCCATCGCGCACGTGGTCGGTGCGTTCATGCGCATGGGCAAGGCCGCACAGGGTGGCGGCGAGCTGAAGCAGAGCATCCAGCAAGGCGGTGCGGCATGAGCGAGCTGAACCTGGAGCAACTGGTGGCGCGCGCCCACCAGCAGAACGACTACGATCCGCTGATCAACCTGATCCCCTACGCCAAGCTGCTCGGCCTCGAATGCCTGCGCCTGGGCGACGACATGGTGTTTCGCCTGCCGGCCAATCGCGACTGCATCGGCAACCCGGTACTGCCGGCGCTGCACGGCGGGGTGATCGCCGGTTTCATGGAGCATGCCGCCATGCTCCATCTGCTGATGTTCATGGGCATTCCACATTTGCCGAAAATCATCGACTTCTCGATAGATTACCTGCGCGCTGGTCATTATCGTGACACCTACGCGCAGTGCCAGGTCTGGCGCCAGGGCCGACGGGTCGCCAACGTGGCGATCACCGCCTGGCAGACCACCCGGACCGAGCCGATCGCCACCGCCCGTGCCCATTTCAAGGTCGACGAGCCTTGAACCACCCGGACGGCCTCGGCAGCGCGTCGCACTGATCACAAGGAATTTCTGGATGGATGCGTTGCTGATAATCGGTGGCCTGCTGTTGATGCTGGCCGGGCTGGTCTGGCTGGTCATGCGGGCGTTCGGCACCAGCCTGCTGTGGGGTTGGGGCAGCCTGATCCCGCTGTTGACGCTGGTCTACGTGCTGCGTCACTGGGGCCGTGCGCGAAGCGCCGTGGCGTTGGTCGGGCTCGGGATGATTCCCCTGGTGGTTGGCTTGACCCTGCTGGCCAGCAAGGATGCCGACCGCCTGGCGGCGATCATCCGTCTCGACTGGCTCAAGCCCGAGGTGCAGGAGCCGCCCGAACTGGCCATCGAACTGCGCGGCCGGCTCAACGGCCAGCCGTTCCGCCCGCAGCAGGGCGAGCTGATCGACGGCGTGCTGAGCCTGCGCGAGGGCCTGGACTTCTTCGCCCAGCGCGAGCTGAACATCCGCCTGCCCCAGCCGGTCAGCGGTGCGGTGCGCGTCGACGTGCTGCCGCAGGACAGCGGCAACCTGCCCGAGGTGGAGCTGAGCTGGCTGCTGCCCGAGCAGGATCTGCCCGAGGCGCGGCGCCTGAGTCGCGGCTATACCCTGCATCTGGACCTGCAGCCGCAGGCGCCCAATCGCCTGGCGGGCGAATTCCACCTGGTGTTGCCGCCACGTTTCAAGACCAGCCTGAGTGGCCGCGTCGAGCTGTACAGCGATCGTCTGCGCTACCGGGGCGCCGAGGTCGATCGCCACTTCGATTCGCGCGACACCATAGCCCACGTGCTGCAGGACTATCTGCAGCGGCGCTTCGCCAGCCGCGACGTGCGCGAGCTGAAGGTGCCGCCGTTCAGCTTCGAGGGCGACAGGCTCCAGCTGCAGGTGGAGGCGCTGATCGACCAGCGTGCCGAGCGCCTGCCGTTGCGCCTGAGCAAGCGCGACCGCCAGGGCTGGACGGTGGAAGGGGATCGATTCCCGCCGCTGCCGGCCGAAACACCGGCGCAGCCGCTGGCGCAGAGCGAGACGCCGCCAGCGGACGAGGGCCTCGCTCGTCCTGCCGACCGTCGCCAGCGCTTCAGCCTGGCGCGGTTGCAGCGTAGCCCCGAGCAGTACCGCAACCTGCGCATGCGTCTGAGCAAGGCCAGCGGCGGTACGGTGGAAGGGCGCTTCGTCGGCGTCGATGTCGACGGCAGCATCCTGCTGCGCCAGCAGATGGGCAGCGGCGGCGGCCAGGCCAGCTTCAGCTTCAAGCCCCAGGAGATCGGCCGTCTGGAGCTGCTCGACCCCTAGCAGGCCGTTGATGACCCAGGCGAAGACTGCATGGTGGTTTTTCAATGGCCTGCTAAGCCCTTGAAATCCATCGAGCTGCCCCCATCTGCAGGACATCCGCCGCGCGAGCGGCTTAGTCCTGCATGTGGAGTGAGACGACCATGAGTGTGGAAACTCAAAAAGAGACCCTGGGCTTCCAGACCGAGGTGAAGCAGCTGCTGCACCTGATGATCCATTCGCTGTACTCGAACAAGGAGATCTTTCTCCGCGAGCTGATCTCCAACGCCTCCGACGCCGCCGACAAGCTGCGCTTCGAGGCGCTGGCCAAGCCCGAGCTGCTCGAAGGCGGCGATCCGCTCAAGATCCGTGTCAGCTTCGACAAGGACGCCAAGACCGTTACCCTCGAGGACAACGGCATCGGCATGAGCCGCGAGGAAGTGATCGCACACCTGGGTACCATCGCCAAGTCCGGCACCGCCGACTTCCTCAAGAATCTCTCCGGCGATCAAAAGAAGGACTCGCACCTGATCGGCCAGTTCGGCGTGGGCTTCTATTCGGCCTTCATCGTCGCCGACAAGGTGGACGTGTTCAGCCGTCGTGCAGGCAGTTCCGCCAGCGAGGGCGTGCACTGGTCGTCGCAAGGCGAGGGCGAGTTCGAAGTCGCCACCATCGACAAGGCCGAGCGCGGCACCCGTATCGTCCTGCACCTCAAGAGCGGCGAAGAAGAGTTCGCTGACGGCTGGCGCCTGCGCAATATAGTCAAGAAGTACTCCGACCATATCGCCCTGCCCATCGAGCTGCCGAAAGAGCAGCACGGTGAAGACAAGCCGGCGGAAGTCGAGTGGGAAACCGTCAACCGCGCCAGCGCACTGTGGACCCGTCCGCGCAGCGAGGTCAAGGACGAGGAATACCAGGAGTTCTACAAGCACGTCGCCCACGACTTCGAGAACCCGCTGAGCTGGAGCCACAACAAGGTCGAGGGCAAGCTGGAGTACAGCTCGCTGCTCTACGTGCCGGGCCGTGCGCCGTTCGACCTGTATCACCGCGAAGCACCCAAGGGCCTCAAGCTCTACGTGCAGCGCGTGTTCATCATGGATCAGGCCGACGAGTTCCTGCCGCTTTACCTGCGCTTCATCAAGGGCGTGGTGGACTCCAACGACCTGTCGCTGAACGTCTCGCGTGAAATCCTGCAGAAGGATCCGGTGATCGACTCGATGAAGTCGGCGCTGACCAAGCGCGTGCTGGACATGCTGGAAAAGCTGGCCAAGGACAAGCCGGACGACTACAAGACCTTCTGGAAGGCCTTCGGCCAGGTGCTCAAGGAAGGCCCGGCGGAAGACTTCGCCAACAAGGAGAAGATCGCCGGCCTGCTGCGCTTCGCCTCGACCGCCGGTGAAGGCGACGAGCAATCGGTAGCGCTTGCCGACTACCTGGGCCGGGTCAAGGAAGGCCAGGACAAGATCTACTACCTGACCGGCGAAAGTTTTGCTCAGATCAAGAACAGCCCGCACCTGGAGGTGTTCCGCAAGAAGGGCATCGAGGTGCTGCTGCTGACCGATCGCATCGACGAGTGGCTGATGAGCTACCTGACCGAGTTCGACGGCAAGCAGTTCGTCGACGTCGCCCGTGGCGACCTGGACTTGGGCAAGCTGGACTCGGAAGAGGACAAGAAGGCCCAGGAAGAAATCGCCAAGGCCAAGGAAGGGCTGATCGAGCGCCTGAAAGGCGCACTCGGCGAGCAGGTCGCCGAGGTACGCGTATCGCACCGTTTGACCGATTCGCCGGCGATCCTCGCCATCGGCGAGCAGGACCTGGGTCTGCAGATGCGCCAGATCCTCGAGGCCAGCGGGCAGAAGGTGCCGGAAGCCAAGCCGATCTTCGAGTTCAACCCGGGCCACCCGCTTATCGAGCGCCTGGATGCCGAGGCCGACGAGGACCGCTTCGTCGACCTGTCGCACATCCTCTTCGACCAGGCCGCGCTGGCCGCTGGCGACAGCCTGAAGGACCCGGCAGCCTACGTGCAGCGTCTGAACAAGCTGCTGGTGGAACTCTCGGCCTGAACCGCCGTGCGGGGTGCGAAGGGCCGTTGTGCACGACGCACCCTGTGAATTCAAGTAAAGAGATCAGCCCGCCTCGTGCGGGCTTTTTTATCGGTTCCTCGGGAAGGAGCGAGTTGACTGGCAGGGAAGCGGCTAGATTGGCAGTCGCCAAACGCAGCAACTGCCATACCGCCATCGGCCGCGGTGCATGTGCCCAACGACGTGCTGAAGGAAGTCGGGTACGACCCAGCGCTGGCAACTCTGGCGGACCTGGCTACGGCCTGCTCGTGACAGGGCTCGGCACCGCTACAGCGCTTCTTCCCTCGCCAGCGCCCGTTTGCCAGTGCATACCCGTTTGCTGGAGCGGTGTGGACAACCGTATCAAGGTGATCGAGCGCATGGCCTATGGCTTCCGGGACTCGGACTATTTCTTCCCGATGATCGAGGCCGACTTCCCTGGGAAAGCGCGATGAACCAAAAAAAGCCCCAGGGCTAAGGAGCCAACACCCTGGGGCCGGAGCGACTGGCGGTTGCCGGTCGGGAGAAAGGAGGGCGTCAGGCCTGCGGCTGCCAGCCGCCGCCGAGTGCCTTGTAGATCGCGACTATGCCGCTGTACAGCTCGACCTCGGCCAGCGCCTGGGCGTCTTCGGCAGCCAGGCGTTCGCGTTCGGCGTCCAGTAGCACGAGGAAATCCACCGTGCCTTCGCGGTAGCGGATCGCCGCCTGTTCGGCGGCGGCGCGGCTGGCCTCGGCCTGGCGCAGCAGCGAGAGCAGGCGCTGCTGACGCTTGGCATAGTCGCTGAAGGCGTTCTCTGATTCTTCCAGGGCCAGTAGTACCTGCTGTTCGTACTGCGCCAGGGCGCCATCGGCGTCGGCCTCGGCACCGCGCAGGCGGGCGCGCACGCTGCCGAGGTCGAAGGCCGCCCAGCTGATGGCCGGCGCCACGCTCCAGGCATTGGCCGCCGCCGCACCCAGTTGCGAGCCGCGGCCGGCGGTAAAGCCGAGGAAGCCGGACAGGCTGACCCGCGGGAACAGGTCGGCGGTGGCCACCCCGACATTGGCGGTGGCCGCGGCCAGCTGGCGCTCGGCGACGCGCACGTCCGGACGGCGGCGCAGCAGCTCGGCGGGGTCGCCGATCGGCAGGGCCTTGGCGATCACCGGTAGGGGCCGGGGCGACAGGTCGACGCTCAGCTGTTCCGGGCGCTGGCCGAGCAGGGTGGCGATACGGTGACGGGCACGCGCCTCTTCGGCCTGCAGCTGCGGCAGGCTGGCCTCGGTGGCGGCCAGGCGCGCATCGGCGCGCAGCACGTCCAGTTCGCTGCCGATGCCGGCGTCGCGCAGCTGCTCGGTGAGGGCGCGCGACTGGCTCTGGTTCTTCAGGTTGTCGCGGGCGATGCGTTCGCGCAGCTGCGCGCCGCGCAGGTTGCCGTAGGCGTCCACCAGCTCGGCGATCAGGCTCACCTGCAGCTGGTACAGCTCGGCCTCGGCGGCCTCGCTCTGCGCCTCGCTGGCCTCGATGCTGCGCTGGATGCGGCCGAACAGGTCGAGCTCCCAGGCCATGTCCAGGCCCAGGTCGTAGCGCTCCTGGCGGATGCGCTGCTCGCTGGTGGGCGGCTGCTGGGCCTTGCCGAACTCGCCGCTGGCGCGGCTGGTGATCACCGGCAGCTGGTCGTTGCCGACATCGTCGCGGATGGCGCGGGCGGCGCGCAGGCGGGCGAAGGCCACGCGCAGCTCGCGGTTCTCCTCGAGCGACTGCTGGACCAGCTGGCTCAGGGTCGGGTCGTCGAACTGCTGCCACCAGGCCGCCTCGAAATCGGTACGGTCGTAGTCGCCGGCTTCCAGGGCCTCGATGCGCGCCGGCGCGGTGTCCGGCGCCCGGTAGTCCGGGCCGACGGCACAGGCGCTGACCGCCAGGGCGAGCAGGGCGGGAATCAACGGCTTCATGCATGCACCTCCTGCAGGCGAGAGGCTTTCCTCGCTTCGCGCTTCTCCACGAAGGCGCGGATCAGCACGTAGAACACCGGGGTCAGCAGCAGGCCGAAGAAGGTCACGCCGATCATCCCGCTGAACACCGCCACGCCCATGGCATGGCGCATCTCGGCGCCGGCACCGCTGGAGAGCACCAGGGGCACCACGCCCATGATGAAGGCGATGGAGGTCATCAGGATCGGGCGCAGCCGCAGGCGGCAGGCCTCCAGCACCGCGCTGATGCGATCCAGGCCTTCTTCCTGCTTCTCCTTGGCGAACTCGACGATGAGGATGGCGTTCTTGCACGCCAGGCCCACCAGCACGATCAGGCCGATCTGGGTGAACACGTTGTTGTCGCCGCCGGCCAGGATCACCCCGGTGATGGCGGAGAACAGCACGGTCGGCACGATCAGGATCACCGCCAGCGGCAGGCTCCAGCTCTCGTACTGGGCGGCCAGCACCAGGAAGGCCAGCAGCACGCAGAGCGGGAAGATGAAGATCGCGGTGTTGCCGGCGAGGATCTGCTGGTAGGTCAGCTCGGTCCACTCGTAGGTCATGCCGTTGGGCAGTTCCTCGTCGAGCAGCTTGGCGATGGCCGCCTCGGCCTGGCCGGAGCTGTAGCCGGGCGCCGCCGCACCGTTGATCTCGGCGGTGAGGAAGCCGTTGTAGTGCATCACCCGGTCCGGGCCCGAGGCACTGTCGACCTTGACGAAGGTGGACAGCGGGATCATCTCGCCACGGTTGTTGCGCACCTTGAGCTGGCCGATCTGCTCGGGCTCCAGGCGGAACTGCTGGTCGGCCTGGACGTTGACCTGGTAGGTGCGGCCGAAGCGGTTGAAGTCGTTGGCGTACAGCGAGCCCAGGTACACCTGCATGGTGTCGAAGATGTCGCTGATGGCCACGCCGTGGGTCTTGGCCTTCTCGCGGTCGATGTTGGCATCGATCTGCGGCACGTTGACCTGGTAGCTGGTGAACACCGACATGGGGTTCAGCTCCGGCAACTGGCGCGCCTTGTTGAGGATGTTCTGGGTCTGCGCGTACAGCTCCTCGTAGCCCAGGCTGCCGCGATCCTGGATCTGCAGGCGGAAGCCTCCGATGGTGCCGAGACCCTGCACGGGCGGCGGCGGGAAGATGGCGATGTAGGCGTCCTGGATCTCGGCGAACTGGGCGTTCAGCTCGGCGGCGATGGCATTGGCCGACAGCGACGGATCACTGCGCTCGTCGAACGGCCGCAGCGGGGTGAACACGATGCCGCTGTTCGGGCTGTTGGTGAAGCCGTTGATCGACAGGCCCGGGAAGGCCACGGTGTTCTCCACGCCCGGGTGCTTGCCGGCGATCTCCGACATGCGCTTGATCACCGCCTCGGTACGGTCGAGGGTGGCGGCGTCCGGCAGCTGGGCGAAGGCCACCAGGTACTGCTTGTCCTGCTGCGGCACGAAGCCGGTCGGGGTGCTGGAGAAGCCCAGGTAGCCGAGCACCAGCAGGCCACCATAGACCAGCAGGGCGATCGAGCTACCACGCAGCACGCGCTTCACGGTGCCGACGTAGCCATGGCTGGCGCGGTCGAAGAAGCGATTGAACGGGGCGAACAGCCAGCCGCCGAACAGCTTGTCGAGCACGAGGGAGAAGCGGTCCTTGGGCGCGTGGTGGTCCTTGAGCAGCACGGCGGCCAGGGCCGGCGACAGGGTCAGCGAGTTGAACGCCGAGATCACGGTGGAGATGGCGATGGTCAGGGCGAACTGCTGGTAGAACTGCCCGGTGAGGCCGGAGATGAAGGCGGTCGGCACGAATACGGCACACAGCGCGAGTGCCGTTGCGACGATCGGGCCGGTCACTTCCTTCATGGCCTGGCGAGTGGCTTCCACCGGCGACTTGCCGAGGCCGATGTTCCTCTCGACGTTCTCCACCACGACGATGGCGTCGTCCACCACGATGCCGATGGCCAGCACCAGGCCGAACAGCGACAGGGCGTTGAGCGAGAAGCCGAACAGGTGCATCACGGCGAAGGTGCCGATCAGTGACACCGGCACGGCGGCCAGCGGGATGATCGAGGCGCGCCAGGTCTGCAGGAACAGCACCACCACCAGCACCACCAGCACGATGGCCTCGAGCAGGGTGTGCACCACCGCCTCGATGGAGCCGCGCACGAAGATGGTCGGGTCGTAGACGATCTCGTAGTCCACGCCCTGCGGGAAGCTCTGCTTCAGCTCGGCCATGCGCGCGCGAACCGAGTCGGAGATCTCGATGGCATTCGAGCCGGGGCGCTGGAATACCGGGATGGCCACGGCCGGCTGGTTGTTCAGCAGCGAACGCAAGGCGTACTGGTTGGAACCCAGCTCGACGCGGGCGATGTCCTTCAGGCGGGTGATCTCGCCATCGTCACCGGCACGGATGATGATGTTCTCGAACTCTTCCTCGCTGACCAGACGGCCCTGGGTGTTGATCGACAGCTGGAAGCTGTTGCCGGCGTCCGAGGGCGGCGCGCCGAGGGCGCCGGCGGCGACCTGGCGGTTCTGCTCGCGGATGGCGGCGACCACATCTGAGGCGGTGAGGTTGCGCGAGGCCACCTTGTTCGGGTCGAGCCACACGCGCAGCGAGTAGTTGCCCATGCCGAACAGCTGCACATCGCCAACACCGTCCAGGCGCGCCAGCTCGTCCTTGACGTTGAGCGCGGCGTAGTTGGACAGGTAGAGCATGTCGTAGCGCTGATCCGGCGAGGTCAGGTGCACCACCATGGTCAGGTCGGGGGAGGCCTTGTCCACGGTCACGCCGAGGCGCTGCACCTCGGTGGGCAGGGTCGGCATGGTGCGGGTCACGCGGTTCTGCACCTGCACCTGGGCGTTGTCCAGGTCGGTGCCGAGGGCGAAGGTGATGGTCAGGGTCAGCTTGCCGTCGGCGGTGGACTGCGACGACATGTAGAGCATGCCTTCCACGCCGGTGATGGCCTGCTCCAGCGGCGAGGCGACGGTCTCGCCGATCACCTTGGGGTTGGCGCCGGGGAAGTTGGCGCGCACCACCACGGTGGGCGGCACCACTTCCGGGTATTCGCTGATCGGCAGCTGGAACAGCGAGATGGCGCCGCCGATCAGGATGATCAGCGACAGCACCGCGGCAAAGATCGGCCGCAGCACGAAGAATTGCGAGAAATTCATGGGACTGTCCTCGGGCACTGGTGCGCATGGCGCTCCCTATGCAGGGAGCGCTGCGCGCACCACGGCGTAATCAGCTGCGCGGGGTTTCGCCGGCGTTGTTCTTGCTGGCCAGGCGCGGGGCCTGAGCGCCATCCACGGCCTGGCGCATCTGCGCCAGCTGGGCCAGGGCAGCGGCGTCGGCCATCGGCACGGCCTGCGGGTCGACGGTGGCGCCCGGCATGGCGCGCTGCAGGCCGTTGACCACGATCTTCTCGCCCTTGGCCAGTCCGCTGCGGACGATGCGCAGGCCTTCGAGCTTCGGCCCCAGCTCGACGGCGCGATAGGCCACCGCGTTGTCCTCCCCGAGCACCAGGACGTACTTCTTGCCCAGGTCGGTGCCGACCGCCTCGTCCTTGATCAGCGCGGCGGGGTAGGCCGCGCTGCCGACCAGCTTCAGGCGGGCATACAGGCCCGGGGTGAAGCGGCCATCGGCGTTGTCGAACACCGCGCGGCCACGGATGGTGCCGGTGCGCGGGTTGACCTGATTGTCGAGAAAGTCCAGCTGGCCCAGGTGCGGATGGCCGTCCTCGCTGGACAGGCCAAGGTACACCGGGCTGGCGCCGCGGGCGTCGCCGCCGGCCTGGCGGGCCAGCTCGAGGTACTTGAGGAACACCCGCTCGTCGGCATCGAAATAGGCATAGACCTTGTCGGTGGAGACCACCGAGGTCAGCAGGCTGTCGCCGGCGCCGACCAGGTTGCCCTCGGTGATCTCGGCGCGGCTGACGCGACCGTCGATGGGGGAGGTGACGCGGGTGAAGTCGAGGTTGAGGCGGGCATTGTCCAGCTCCGCCTGAATCGCTGCGACCTGGGCCTGGGCCTCGGTGGCAGCGCTGGCGCGGGCGTCGGCCAGTTCGGCGGAGATGGCATTGCTCTGGCGCAGGCGCTCGCCGCGGCGGGCCTCGCTATTGGCCCGGGTCAGGCTGGCACGGGCCTGTTGCAGTTGGGCCTCGAGGCGCTTGACCTCGGCCTGGAAGGGGCGCGGATCGATCTGGAACAGCAGATCGCCTTTTTTCACTAGGCTGCCTTCGGCGAAGGCCACCTTGTCGATGTAGCCGGATACGCGCGGGCGAATCTCCACCGACTGCGGCGCCTCGAGGCGACCGGTGAACTCGTCCCACTCGTTGATCGGCTGCTCGATCACTTCGGCGACGCTGACCTTGGGCGCCGGCATCTGCGGCATGGCTTCAGGCGCCTGGCCACAGGCGCCGAGGACCAGAACGGCGGCGAGCGCCAGGGGCAATTTCCAGATGTTGTTGTCGGGCTGTTCCATGGGAGATTCCGCCAGTCGAAGTTGTGGATGGGCGGAGTCTGCTGCGGCGGCTCGGCGAGGACGAATCGAACGCCGCGAAGTTGAATATCAGCGCTAATGATTATTGGCGGACTTATCTAGTCGCCGCTCGATAATGGGGCGCGAAGATGCCGCGAGGCCCGTTTCCAGGGCGGGCGGAGACGCTCAGAGGCTATCCGGGTCGCCGCAGAACATCTGGATGCGCGAGCGTAGCCAGCGTTCGGCCGGGTCGTTGTCCTGGGCACCACGCCAGGCCATATGCAGTTCGAACGACTGGGTCTCCAGCGGCAGCGGCTCGGCGCGCAAGCCACCGGCGGCCGTGAGCGCGGCGGCGGTATAGTCCGGCACGCTGGCGACTATGTCGGTGCCGGCGAGCAGCGTGCCGAGGCCGTTGAACTGCGGCACGGCCAGTACCACGTGGCGCTTGCGCCCGAGCTTTTCCAGCTCGTCGTCGATGAAGCCGGTCAGGTCGCCGGCGAAGGACACCAGCGCGTGCGGGCGCGTGCAGTAGTCGTCCAGGCTCAGCGCCCCGGGTACCGAGTCGGCGCGCAGCAGGCGCGCCTTGCTGCGGCGCAGCACCTTGCGCTTGGCGTTGGCCGGCAGGTCGTCGGTGTAGGCGACGCCCACGGAGATCTCGCCGGAAGCCAGCAGCCCCGGCATCAATAGATAGTTGGTGCGCCGCACCACCAGCACCACGCCCGGCGCCTCGGCGCGCAGGCGGCGGAGCAGGGCGGGCAGCAGGGCGAACTCGACGTCGTCGGACAGGCCGATGCGAAACACCGCGGTGCTGGTGGCCGGGTCGAAGTCGGCGGCGCGGCTGACCGCGGTGGAGATCGAGTCGAGCGCTGGCGACAGCAGGGCGAAGATCTCCTGGGCCCGCGGCGTCGGTTCCATGCTGCGCCCGGTGCGCACGAACAGCGGGTCGTCGAACAGCCCGCGCAGGCGGGCGAGGGCAGCGCTGATCGCCGGCTGGCCGAGGAACAGCTTCTCCGCGGCGCGGGTCACGCTGCGCTCGTGCATCAGCGTCTCGAAGACGATCAGCAGATTGAGGTCGAGGCGGCGCAGGTCGTTACGGTTCATCCGGTTACCATCCGAAGGAGCGGGCCTTGTCAGCACGGCACGGCAAATGAGAGCCTTGCCGCGCAATAGTACGGGCAGTACGGGCTCGATTGAAAGGCGCCTGGCAGGTCGGGACTAGCCGCCGGATCACTGCCAGGCATGTGCACTATCGATGCCGGCGGGTGGTGCCACCGGCGATCTGGGGATAGAGTCCACAGGCAATGAAGTGTTAATCCGTGATCAGAGCTCGAGGTAAGCGATGTCCCGCATGATCCGTTTCCACAAGTTCGGCGATGCCGAGGTGCTCCAGTACGAGGAGGTCCCGACCCCCGTGCCTGGCCCCGGCGAGGTGCTGGTGCGCGTCCAAGCCGTGGGCCTGGGCTGGAAGGACGTGCTGTGGCGGCAGAATCTGGCCGCCGAGCAGGCGCAGTTGCCGGCGGGAACCGGCTACGAACTGGCCGGCACGGTCGCCGTGCTGGGCGAGGGCGTCGAGGGCCTCGAGGTGGGCACCCCGGTAGCCGGCTTCCCCGCCGGTACGCCGAACCGCTACCCGACCTGGGGCGACCTGGTGCTGATACCCAGCCATGCCCTGACCCGTTACCCCGACGTGCTCACCCCGGTGCAGGCCAGCGTGCACTACACCGGGTTACTGTTCGGCTACCTGGCGCTGGTCGATCTGGCGCAGCTCAAGCCCGGCCAGCACGTGCTGATCACCGAGGCCAGCCACTGCATGGCGCCGCAGACCGTGCAACTGGCCAAGGCGCTCGGCGCCAGGGTGATCGCTGCCACCGGCTCGGCCGACGACCGCGAGTTTCTCCGTGGCCTGGGCGCCGACAAGGTGGTGGTCACCGAGGAACAGGACCTGGTACTGGAGGTCGAGCGCTACACCGAAGGCAAGGGCGTGGAAATCACCCTCGACCAGTGCGCCGGCCCGCAGATGAAGCTGCTCGGCGATATCGCGGCGCCGCGTGGCAAGCTGATCCTCTACGGGGTCAACGGCGGCAATGACACGGCGTTCCCGGCCTGCGCCGCGTTCAAGAAGCACCTGCAGTTCTACCGGCACTGCGTGCTGGACTTCACCGGCTGCCCGGAGCTCGGCATCGAACCCAACAGCGAGGCGGTGCAGCGAGCGCTGCAGCATATCAACCAGCTGACCGCCGACCGCCTGCTGGTGCCGGTGATCGACAAGGTGTTCGCCTTCGAGGATTTCGTCGCGGCGCACCGCTATATGGAAACCTGTCCGAATCGTGGGCGGGTGGCGCTGGAGCTCGCCGCGGATAAATAGGCGTCGAAAACACGAGGGCGGCGACTGCCGGCACGCAGACGGTAGCGCGAAGCGGAAAGTCCGAGCCGGGCGCCAGTTCAGTACCGCTGGCGGCCCCGCAAGAACAGGCGAGGACAGCTCGGAGTCGCGATCGACTTTACGAGTCGCATGAGCAGCACCTGCTTCGCTCGCCCGTCGGGTAAGTCTGCGGCGGCACCGCAACAATCACGGCGTAGGTAGTTTTTCAACGGCCTGTTAAAGTCCGCGGTCGCCTGGTCGTTATATCCTGCAGGTTCTCAGTCCAAGGATCGTTTCATGTCCCTCGTCACCGGTGACGCGCTGTCGCTACTGTTGTTCCGTCTGCACAGTGGCAGGCTGTTGGGCATCAACCTGCTCAAGGTCAACGAGATCATTCCCTGTCCCGCCCTGACCAAGCTGCCCAACCGTCACCCCAACGTGCGCGGCATCGCCACCCTGCGCGGTTCGGCGCTGACGGTGATCGACCTGGCTCGCGCCATCGGCGAGCGCAGCGCCTCCAACGAGGACGAGGGTTGCCTGATCGTCACCGAGCTCAGCCGCTCGCGCCAGGGCCTGCACGTCAAGAGCGTCGAGCGCATCGTGCAGTGTTCGACCCGCGACGTCCGCCCGCCACCTGCGGCCAGCGGCAAACGTGCCTTCATCACGGGGGTGACGCAGATCGACGGCGCCATCGTGCAGATACTCGACATCGAGAAGGTGCTGCATGACATCGCCCCGGTGCTGGACGAGGCGCCGCTGGAGCAACTACTCGAGGCCGAGGACAGCGGGCTGCTGCAGGGGCGTCGGGTGCTGATCGTCGACGATTCCCAGGTGGCGCTGCAGCAGACCCTCAACGTGCTGCGCCAGCTGGGGCTGGACTGCACCGCGGTGCGCAGTGCCCAGGCCGCGCTGCAGCAGTTGCAGGCGCACGGCCAGTCCGGCATGCCGTTCGAGTTGCTGGTATCCGATATCGAGATGCCGGAGATGGATGGCTACGACCTGGTGCGGGAGATCCGCCGCAGCGCCGAGCTCGCCGCTACCTACGTGCTGCTGCACACCTCGCTCGACAGCACGATGAACACCGAGAAAGCGAGATCGGTGGGCGCCAACGCGGTGCTCACCAAGTTCTCCTCGATCGACCTGACTCAGGCGCTGTTGCAGGCTTTCCGCCAGATGAACCGGCGAAGCTAGGCTCTACCTCGTTTTCCGTTCGCCCGCCCTCGGCGTTCGCCGGGGTAACGGCTGCTCGTCGGTATTTGCTGATCTTCGTCGGTCCCCACGGTCACAGGGATATCAACGGGAGATCGACATGCGCGGCAATGAGGCGGACAACCGAAGCGGGCCGGTTGAGGAGGACATGCCCCTGCAGCTGTGGGTATGGCGAATAGAGAGAGCGGGCTGGTACGCACTGCTGTTGCTGGTGATGCTGGCGCTGCTCGGGCTGTTCTCCAAGGGCCCGCTGAGCGATGCGACGGTGACCGGCTCGCTGGGCCACCTGCAGGTGGACTACCAGCGCTTCGCCCGCGGCGGGGCGACCTCGCAGCTGGTGCTGACTCTGCGTGAGACAGCCACGCAGGCGCAGATCTTCATCTCGAGCGAGCTGCTCGAGGGTTACACCATCGAGTCGATTCAGCCGGCGCCGCTGGCCGGCAGCAACGGCGAGCAGGGCGGCTTGCGCCTTGCCGTCGCCACCGAGCAGGGCGCCGCCCGCCTGAGCCTGATCCTGCGTGCCGAGGGGGTGGGGCGCTTTGACTCCTGGATCGGGGCCGGCGGCGAGCGCGTCGAACTGAACCAGTTCATCTACCCCTGAGGAGCTCGTCATGGACGCCGTTCTGCGTGCCAGCGCCATCTATCTCGCCCTGCTGATCCTGTTCAAGCTGGCCGGCAGGCGTTCGCTGGCGCAGCTCAGCACCTTCGATTTCGTACTGCTGCTAATCATCGGCGAGGCGACTCAGCAGGCGCTGCTGGGCGAGGATTTCTCGGTCACCAATGCGGTGCTGGTGATCGCCACGCTGATCGCTATCGACGTCGGCGCCTCGTTGTTCAAGCGGCGCTCGTCCGTCTTCGCCCGCCTGCTCGACGGTTCGCCGACCATTGTGGTGGACAACGGCGTGCCGCTGCAGTGGCGCCTGAGCAAGTCCAGATTGAAGCTCGACGACGTGATGGAGACGGCCAGGGAAAACGGCCTGGAACGCCTCGACCAGATCAAGTACGCGATCATCGAACGTAACGGCAAGATTTCCATCATCCGCCAGCCCGAATGACCCGCCGAACGAGCGCAGCGGTGCGCCGGCGCCGGCCTCGCGACAGTCACTACCGCTCGTCAGGCGCCGGCCAGCGCAGCGTAGAAATAGGCTGAACATCAAACGGCGGCGTTTTCTCCAAGCAAGGGCATGGGCAATGTTGCCCAGCGATCTAAGCGACAGGAGATACCGAAATGGCTAACAGCAATCCAGGTAACTTTGCCAACGATCGAGAAAAAGCCTCCGAAGCTGGCAAGAAAGGCGGTCAGAACAGCGGGGGCAACTTCGCCAATGACCGCGAGAAGGCTTCCGAGGCCGGACGCAAAGGCGGTCAACACAGCCATGGCGGCGGTCGCCACTAGACCTCGCCGTAAACCCGGGGAGGCCCGTTGCGGGCCTCCTTCCTTTCTCCTTCCCGACATTCGGATCGTCAACGGCGCGTTGCGTATCGGCGCCAGCCTATCCCTGTCCGCATGACGAGGGGCGAATAATCCTTGAACCCGGCAACAAATGGACAGGTCAGCTTTAACTACTGACCCCTACTTTTCGGTGCTAGCCAATGATCA
This sequence comes from Pseudomonas sp. SP16.1, assembly GCF_052682975.1. Classification (NCBI taxonomy): domain Bacteria; kingdom Pseudomonadati; phylum Pseudomonadota; class Gammaproteobacteria; order Pseudomonadales; family Pseudomonadaceae; genus Pseudomonas; species Pseudomonas sp. SP16.1. The sequence continues at coordinate 2,114,002 of NZ_JBQYFZ010000001.1, read as the reverse complement.
AGAAATGCCTGTTCCCCGCTGCCGGCTACGGAACCCGTTTTCTGCCCGCGACCAAGTCGATGCCGAAAGAGATGCTTCCGGTGGTCGATACCCCGCTGATCCAGTACGGCGTGGAAGAGGCGTTCGAAGCCGGCCTGACGCAGATCGCCATCGTTACCGGCCGCGGCAAGCGCTCGCTGGAGGACCACTTCGACATCAGCTACGAGCTGGAGCACGAGATCTCCAATACCGGCAAGGAAAAGTCCTTGAGCGGTATCCGCCACCTCATCGAGGCCTGCACCTTCTCCTACACCCGCCAGGTCGAGATGAAGGGCCTCGGCCATGCGATTCTCAGCGGGCGGCCGTTGATCGGCGACGAGGCCTTCGCCGTGGTGCTGGCCGACGACCTGTGCCTGAATCTCGAGGGCGATGGCGTGCTGGCGCAGATGGTCAAGCTCTACGAGCAGTTCCGCTGCTCCATCGTGGCGATCCAGGAGGTGCCCGCCGACGAGGTGTCGCGTTACGGCGTGATCGCTGGCGAGGCGATCCGCGACGATATCTATCGCATCGAGAGCATGGTGGAGAAACCTCGGCCGGAAGACGCGCCGTCCAACCTCGCCATCATCGGCCGCTATATCCTCACCCCCGACATCTTCGCCCTGATCGAACAGACCGAGCCGGGCAAGGGTGGCGAAATCCAGATCACCGACGCCCTGATGAAACAGGCTACCCAAGGCTGCGTGCTGGCCTACAAGTTCAAGGGTCAGCGCTTCGACTGCGGCTCCGCCGAGGGCTACGTCGAGGCCACCAACTTCTGCTTCGACAACATCTACAAGGCCCGCTCCAAAGCCGCCAAAGCACCCTCGCCGGCCCCTCGTCTCGAAGCGGTCTAGCCGCAACATCCCCTTTTCGCAACCAGCCCTCGGCGCCTGGCGCCGAGGGCTCGGCCCAGTGGAGGACAGTCCGATGGACGAGAAAACCCTGCCCGCCCAGCACCAGGACCGACAACCCGGCCTGGAACACGAAATGAACCCGCAGCCGATCTACCTGGCCAACGACTACCGGCCAGCCGGCAAGCTCGCCGGCAAGGTGGCGATCGTCACCGGCGGCGACAGCGGCATCGGCCGCGCCGTGGCCGTGCACTACGCCCTGGAAGGCGCCCAGGTGGCGCTGGTCTACCTGAACGAGGACGAGGATGCGCGCGAGACGCTGGCCCAGGTCACCCGGCACGGCAGCCAGGCCATCGCCCTGGCCGGCGACGTGGCGCAGGCCGAGTTCTGCCAGCGCATCGTCGCCGAGGTGATCGCCAAGTGGGGACGGCTCGACATCCTGGTCAACAACGCCGGCGAACAGCATCCGGAAACCGACCTGCAGGAGATGGACGAGGCGCAGTGGAAGCGGACCTTCCGCACCAACATCTTCGCCATGTTCCAGCTGACCAAGGTCGCGCTGGCCCACCTGCAGGCCGGCTCCAGCATCATCAACACCAGCTCGGTCACGGCCTACAAGGGCAACCCGATGCTGCTGGACTACTCCTCGACCAAGGGGGCGATCACCTCGTTCACCCGCTCGCTGGCGATCAACCTGGCACCCAAGGGCATTCGCGTCAACGGAGTCGCCCCGGGGCCGATCTGGACGCCGCTGATCCCGTCCACCTTCAGCGCCGACAAGGTCGCCAAGTTCGGCGCCGACACGCCGATGGGCCGGCCGGGGCAACCCGCCGAGGTGGCTCCCGCCTACGTCTACCTGGCCAGCCGCGACGCCTCCTACGTCACCGGGCAGATGCTGCACATCAATGGCGGCAGCGTGGTCAACGGCTGAGTGGACGCACCCGGGGCGCCGAGCCGCCGGACTTGCTCGAGCCCGAGGCGCGGCGCCCGCGGTGGGCGCACCGGCAACTTCAAGCGATGCTAAGTTGCAACTTTCGGGTAATCCGCGGCGCCTTTTATATTCGCCTAAGTTGCGTGCGGCAGTGTGCTTAAGTTGCGGCACCTGTTCGGCGCAATGCCGTTTAATAGAGTCGATCTGAATGGGAGGGAATTTGCTTGAACCACTGTGGAGGCGAGTTGCCTCAGTTTATGTAGAGGCAATAAGGCCTCTGCGCAAACAGTATCAGGAGGGCCATGATATGGCTGGCAACAACAATCCGGGTAACTTTGCCAACGACCGCGAAAAGGCTTCGGAAGCTGGGCGTAAGGGCGGTCAGAACAGTGGCGGCAACTTCGCCAACGACCGCGAGAAGGCGTCCGAGGCCGGGCGCAAGGGTGGCCAGAACAGCCACGGCGGCCGTAACTGAGTGCCGTCTCGCCAGGGCCCGCCGCTTGGGCCCTGGCGCTTGACCCGCGATTGCTAACTTTGCCGAGGAGTTTGCGATGAATGCCATCGAGCTATTGAAGAAGGATCATGAAACAGTCAAGACGTTGCTCAAGCGTCTTGAAGAAACCACCGAGCGGGCAATAGAAACGCGCAAGAAACTCCTGCTCAAGATCGAGGAGGAGTTGCATATCCATACCGCTCTCGAAGAGCGGATATTCTATCCGGCATTCAAGCAGGCCGGTGCCAAGCACGAGGCGGTGCTCAGCAGCGAAGCGAAAGAGGAACACCGCGCAGTGGAGGCGCTGGTATTGCCCGATATCAAACAGACTTCGCCGTCGACCATCGAATTCGCCGGCCGGGTCAAGGTGCTCAAGGAACTACTCGAACACCATATCGAGGAAGAAGAGGGCGATATGTTCCCGCAGGCGGCCAAGCTGCTGGGCAAACAGCGTCTCGGCGAGCTGGGCGAGGAAATGGACACGCTGCGCAAATCCCTGCAGGGCGAGCGCCGCGCCGCGGCGGGTTGATGAAGCGGCGAACTTGTTCGCTGCTTCATGCCGCCACGCCGACAGGAGTCGCGCCCTGCGGGCGAACGGCCGGTTGAGGTGAGCGAGCAGCTCGGGACTCTGCAGAACCGCTGGCGCACCAAGCGCCAGGGCCTGCGCGGCCCGTTCATCGACCCGGCGACGCGCCGCGCGGTGCCCTTCGCCAGCTGGCTGGACGACCTGCTCGAACAGCTGCTGCTGCCCTATACCGCCGAGGACGAGCCCCCGACCTTGCTCCACGCGCGCACCCTGGCCCGCGAGGGCGGCCGCGCCGAGGCGCAATTGCGCGCCTACCGCGAGGCGCGCGCGGTCGCCTGCAGCCATGCCAGGCGCTGGCCGGTGTGGTCGACGAACTGATGGCGCAGACCGAGCGGCGCCAGTGCATCGCCGCCGTGCGCCGCAGCGGCACGGTGAGCGTGCCAGGGGTGTATGCCGGGTTCATCCACGGCTTTTTGTTCGGTGATGCCTTCGACAAGGGGCTGACCTTCAGGATGGGCCAGACCTAGGTGCATCCCTTGCTGCCACGCTTGCTCAAGCACATCCAACGGGGCGAGTTGAGGCCGGAAATCATCATCAGCCACCGCATGACGCTCGCCGACGCGGCGGAAGGCTATCGCCTGTTCGATCGCAAGCAGGACGACTGCCGCAAGGTCATCCTGCGTCCCTGAATCGGCCGCCGCCCGACCGATAGGGGGAACCTTTGCGCCCCCGGCGGCCTTCTAAATTTCACCTGGGGCGGCTTTCGCCGCCCAATGCACAGGCTCGCTCACCATCGCAGGAGGTAACGACATGACCCCATTCAGCCAGAATATCCACCGCGTGGAACGCGTCATCTCCATCGCCACCGGGGTATCCGCCATCGTCGGCGGGGTCTACCGCGGCGGCGTGCCGGGCATCCTCGCGGCGCTCGGTGGGTTGGCCGTGGTGCAGCGCGGGCTCAGCGGCCACTGCGTGGTCAAGGGCCTGGTCTCCGACGCCGAGGCCGAGCTCCGCTGCCTGCGCCAGCGCGTCAACGAACTGCGCGCCGCCTTGCCGGACACCAACCAGGCGCGTGCCGGCAACCGTGCGCAGGACGCCCGCCTGGACCACGCCGTCGAGGAAACCTTTCCGGCCAGCGACCCGATCTCGCCCTGAGCGCGAACCGGCCGCCATCCTTCAGCCAGCGATGCGGAGAAGCACGATGAGCAAGCAGACGCCAGGCCCGCGGGCCCCGAGCATTCCTGACGACGCCCTCGACTTCACAGGCGAAGACGAGGGGCGGGCGTTGGGCCAGCCACCTTTCGACGAGGTCGAGCGACCCGCCGGCAAGCCGGCGGACGAGCCCGGTCTGACCGGCGGGGCCACGCTGTCGGAAAGCGAGCACGAGGACAATGTCAGCCTCGATGATCTCAGCCCCGACACCCTGTTCGACCAGAGCGGCGCGCGCTCGCCGCTGGAGCCGGGCGACGACGGCCCCGCCGACGAACAGCTGCGCACGGTCGAGGACAGCGAGATCGGCGCCGGTGGCGGTCTGGACGAGGCGGAACTGGGCCGCTCCGCGCCGCTGGACGGCAAGCCCTGGACGGATGAGGTCGCCCCTGTCGACAGGCGCCGCGAACGTTAGGTCTCCTGGGCGCGCCGCTGGTGCAGGAGCCAGGCGCGTCGGCGGTGGGTGTTGGCGCGCGCCCGGAGCCTCAGGACAATCGTCGGGCAAGCCAGTAAACTTGCCGGGATTTTCGCCAGTCCGGACCTCCAACATGCAGCACCCCGCCGAACACTCGCCACTGGGCAAAACCAGCCAGTACATCGCCGACTACAGCCCCGAACTGCTGTTCCCCATCCCGCGCGCGGCGAAATGGGCCGAGCTGGGGCTCGATGGCGACAACCTGCCTTACCAGGGCGTCGATTACTGGAACTGCTACGAGCTGTCCTGGCTGCAGCCCTCGGGCAAGCCGGTGGTGGCGGTCGGCGAGTTCGCCATCCCGGCCGACTCGCCGAACATCATCGAGTCCAAATCCTTCAAGCTCTATCTCAACTCGCTGAACCAGACAGCCTTCGCCAGCTGGGACGAGGTACAGGCGACGCTGACGCGAGACCTGTCGGCGGCGGCCGGCAAGCCGGTGGCGGTGCGCCTGCGTCGCCTCGCCGAAGTCGAGGCCGAAGGCGTGGCGGCCTTGCCCGGAACCTGCATCGACGAGCTGCAGATCAGCGTCAGTCAGTACGACCGTCCGCAGCCGGAGTTGCTGCGCTGCGACTCCGCCCAGGTGGTGGAGGAGAGCCTGCACAGCCACCTGCTCAAGTCCAACTGCCCGGTCACCGGCCAGCCGGACTGGGGCAGTCTGGTGGTGCAGTACCGCGGCGCTGCTTTGGAGCATGCCAGCCTGCTGGCCTATCTGGTGAGCTTCCGCCAGCACGCCGACTTCCACGAGCAGTGCGTCGAGCGCATCTTCCTCGACCTGCAGCGCCTGCTCGAGCCGCAGGCGCTGACCGTCTATGCGCGCTACGTACGCCGCGGCGGGCTGGACATCAACCCTTACCGCAGCACGGCTGCGATCGCACCGGACAACGTTCGCCTGGTGCGCCAGTAAGCGGCTTCGGTCTGCTCCAACGAAGATGCCGCCGGCCTGGCGAGGGGCGAGCGGCATTCGTCGGTCGGGCTCAGATGCCCATATTGGCCAGGCTCTGCATGATGTTGCGCAGGGTGCCGGCGAGGGTAGGATGGCTGGCCTCGAAGCGCTCCACCGCCAGGTGGACGCCGTCGACCAGCGTGGCATCGGGGGCGGCGGCCGCGTGGCGCGCCAGTTGCGCTTCGATCTCCTGGGTCAGGACATAGAGCGATGCCCGCTCTTCCTCGCTGAGCGGCGGATCCTGGGCCAGTTGGTCGCGCAGGGTTTCCAGTTGCTGCTGCAAGTCTCGTGCTGGCATGGGGTTCTCCCTTGTCGAATCGGCATGGACATTGACCTCGACCGGTGGCCGATGGTTTCTGCCTGTGTTCAAGGGTAATCCAAGCGCGCGGGCTTTGCCTGATCGGATCAAGCGCCGATCAGGGCTTCTCGCCTTTCTGGCGTCGTATGCCGATGTCGTCCAGGCTCGCCTCGATCTCGCCGACGTGGTCGACTACCGAATGGGCGCCCAGCCGATACAGCTCCAGCGTGGCCTGCGCCCGGAGCCTATCCCGCTCAGAGCCGGCCAGCGCCTGCCAGTCGCCAGGTGTCAACCCGCACAGCGGACCGCTGGCGGCCAGGCCGACGGTCCAGCAGCCGGCATTGAGTCCCGCGCGCAGCAGCAACGGATTGCCGCTGACAAGCACACAGCCCTCCAGGCGATCGACCCGCAACCGGCTGAGCGCCTGCCAGCAGAGATCCGGTGCGGGCCAGGGGCGGGTGGTGCGGGGCGTCAACCCCTCGACAGATACGGGCAGGGCCTGGGCCAGGCGTGGACTGGCCCCGCCGCCCAGGCCGTCCAGCCAGATCCAGGGCGTGCCCTGGGCCTCGAGGCGCGCCAGCAGCTGCGCGGCGCCTGGCGCGAGCTCGGCATGCTCGCCGGCGGCTTGCGCCAGCGTCTGCTCCAGCTCCTGTACCTGCTCGGCGCTGGGCGGCTCGCCGAGCAATTCGGCCAGGGCCTGCTGCGGGGTATTCAGGACATTTGGTGGTTCAAGTTCGGGGTGCAGGCGTTGCAGGCTGACTGGCAGCGTGCGAGCGCCGAAGTCGACCAGGCAACCGGAGAGTTCGAAGAGCAGGGCGGTGGGGGCGGTGCGGGGCATGGGGTCTTCCGTCGCGGGAACCGCACCAACGTACTGCAGGCAGATGACCGCTGGATGACGGGCGGATGACCGCGCCGCGTTCAGGCATCGTCCCAGAGCGCTCTGACATGCTGCGGCAGCGGCACCGAGCGACCGCTGGCGTGCTCGATCCAGACCAGCTTGCAATAGCCCTCGCCATAGATGGCGTGCGGATCCTCCAGGGTCGAGAGGCGATGCTCGAGTACCAGGCTGCTGCGGCCCAGTGTGCCGGCGAAGAGCTCCACTACCACCGTGGCGGGATGGACCACAGGTTTAAGGTAGGTGTGCAGGGTTTGCAGGACCACGGGCCCGAGCGGCGCATTGGTCATGGCCACGCCGGCCCGTTCGAGCCAGGCGATGCGCGCCTCCTCCAGGTATTGCATATAGAGGATGTTGTTGACGTGTCCGTAGCTGTCCATGTCGCCCCAGCGCACGGCGATATGGGCGGTGTGCAGTAGTGTCTTATTGCTCATCGTGTTCGTCCGTTATGCTGCCCATTCGCAGGTTCCAGGCTTTATACTTCGCGGCCTCTGCGGCCGCTGGCGGGTGGCCACCCTACTTTTCTCAAGGAGAGACTGCAATGCATGTGATCGGTGCTCGCTGGATCGTGCGCCTGGGCGGCCTGATGGCGCTCCTCGGGGCGCTATTGCCTGCCGTGAGTCAGGCCGCATCGGAAGAAGACCCCTGGGAGGGCTTCAATCGCGCCATGTTCCGCTTCAACGATACGCTCGACACCTATGCGCTCAAGCCGCTCGCGCAGGGCTATCAGAAGGTCACCCCGCAGTTTCTCGAGGACGGCGTGCACAACGTCTTCGGCAATATCGGCGATGTTGGCAACCTGGCCAACAACCTGCTGCAGGGCAAGCTGCACGACGCCGGCGTGGACACCGGCCGCCTGATCTTCAATACCACCTTCGGCCTGCTCGGTTTCTTCGACGTGGCCAAGCAGATGGGCCTGCAGAAGAGCGACGAGGACTTCGGTCAGACCCTCGGAGCCTGGGGCTTGCAGAGCGGCCCGTACCTGGTGATCCCGTTCCTCGGCCCGAGCAGCGTGCGCGATGCCGGCGGCAAGGTGCCGGACAGCCTCCTGACCCCCTACCCACACATGGATCATGTGCCGACGCGCAACGTTACCCGTGGCGTCGAGGTAATCGATACCCGAGCCAGCCTGCTCTCGGCGGAGAAGTTGATCAGCGGCGACAAGTACATCTTCATCCGCAACGCCTACCTGCAGAACCGCGAGTTCCGGGTCAAGGACGGCGAGGTCGAAGACGACTTCTGATATTTCGCGGCGGGATGAAAAAAGGCGGCCTTGGCCGCCTTTTTCGTCAGTGCAGATGTCAGCTCATCGACAGGATGGCCAGGCCCAGCGACTGGCGGCCATCTCCCAGGTCCGAGACGCGCACCACCTCGGCCTGGGCATCGAGACCGGCCAGCTCGCTGTGCTCGGAAGGAATATGCACCGTGACCTTGTCGCCCGTACGCAGTGTGGCCTCGGCCTCCAGTTGCATGCCGGTACTGGACAGATCCAGGCACATCGCGGGAATTTCCCGGCCGGCGTGATGCAGTATGACTGGCGCGTCCAGTCGCATGCGGATGTAATCGCGCTTCTCGCTGTAGGCCCGATCGCTCTGACTCATGGACGCCGTCCTCGTCTTATAGGATTCTCCTACGGCCCTTATAACCTTCGCCGATTTGCCCTGTAAAGTCGCGCCGCGACGGCCGGAGCCGGCTTGAATCGGCCGACGGATGGGAGTACCGTCTGCCCCTTGAAATCGCCTGGACGGGCCAGACAAGGCACTTGTTCCGGGCATGTGAGCCAACAATCCGCCCGGCGCCGTTTGCCTGGATACCCCATGCACAATACCAGTGCCACTCTGCTGATCATCGACGACGACGAGGTCGTGCGCGCAAGCCTCGCGGCCTACCTCGAGGACAGTGGCTTCGAGGTGCTGCAGGCCGCCAACGGCTTGCAGGGGCTGGAAGTGTTTCAGCAGGCCAAGCCCGACCTGATGATCTGCGACCTGCGCATGCCGCAGGTCGATGGCCTCGAACTGATCCGTCGGATCAACGCCCTCGGCGTCGAGGTACCGGTCATCGTGGTGTCCGGTGCCGGCGTGATGAACGACGCGGTGGAGGCCCTGCGCCTGGGCGCTGCCGACTACCTGATCAAGCCCCTGGAAGACCTCGCGGTGCTCGAGCACTCGGTGCGACGCGCCCTCGATCGCTCGCGCCTGCGCCTGGAGAACCAGCGCTATCGCGAGAAGCTGGAGGCGGCCAACCGCGAGCTGCAGGCCAGCCTGCACCTGCTGCAGGAAGACCAGAACGCCGGACGCCAGGTGCAGATGAACATGCTGCCGGTCACGCCCTGGCAGGTCGACAGCCTGACCTTCGCCCACCAGATCATTCCGTCTTTGTACCTGTCCGGCGATTTCGTCGACTACTTCCGTATCGACGAGCGACGCATCGGCTTCTACCTGGCCGATGTCTCCGGCCACGGTGCCTCGTCGGCTTTCGTCACCGTGCTGCTCAAGTTCATGACCACGCGCCTGCTCTACGAATGGCGGCGCGGCGGCACGCTGCCGGAATTCAAGCCTTCCGACGTGCTGGGGCATATCAACCGGGGCCTGATCAACTGCAAGCTGGGCAAGCATGTGACCATGCTCGGCGGGGTGATCGACGAACAGAGCGGGCAGTTGACCTACAGCATTGGCGGGCACCTGCCGCTGCCGGTGTTGTTCGAAGGCGGGAAGGCGCGTTATCTGGAAGGTCGTGGCTTGCCGGTGGGGCTGTTCGAAGAGGCCGAGTACACCGACCATCTGCTGCCGTTGCCGGAGTCCTTCAGCCTGACGCTGCTATCGGACGGCATTCTCGACCTGCTGCCGGGCGAGACGCTCAAGGACAAGGAAATGGCGCTGCCTCAACTGGTTAGCCAGGCCGGCGGCACGCTAGACGGCTTGCGTCAAGTTCTCGGGCTGGCCAAGCTCGGCGAGATGCCGGATGATATCGCCTTGCTGGTGTTAAGCAGGAACCTTGCATGAATCCTGGGACAAGCCCCGGTCGTATCCAATTCGCCGAGCAGGACGGTACCTTCGTTCTCAAATTCGTCGGCGAAGTGCGTCTGACGCTCTGTTCGGCGCTGGATGCCACGATTGAAAAGATCTTCACCGCGCTGAACTTCTCGGCCATCGTCATCGACCTGACAGAAACCCGCAGTATCGACAGCACCACCCTCGGCCTGCTGGCCAAGCTGTCGATTCTCTCGCGGCAGAAGATCGGCCTGTTGCCGACTGTGGTCACCACCCACGACGACATCACCCGTCTGCTGCAGTCCATGGGGTTCGATCAGGTCTTCAATATCGTCGATCGGCCGGTCGCCTGCCCGGAGGCGCTGGACGACCTGCCTTCGCAGGATCAGTCCGAAGAAGTGGTCAAGGCCAAGGTACTGGAGGCTCACCGAATCCTCATGGGGCTCAATGACTCCAATCGCGAGGCCTTCCACGACCTGGTGAGCGCCCTCGAACGACATTGACAGGCAGGCCACGAGAAAAGGGGCGACCGTTTATGCGGCCGCCCCTTTTTGTTGTCCGTCGTCTCAGGCCCTGGCGGCGAGCAGAGCCTCGAGCTTTTCCTGATCGCGGGCGAACAGGCGAATGCCTTCGGCAAGCTTCTCGGTGGCCATGGCGTCTTCGTTCAAGGCCCAGCGGAAGGCGCATTCGTCCAGGTTCTGGCGCGGCTCGCCAGCTGCTCCCGGTGCCAGTTTGCGGGGTAGCGGGCCCTGTTCGTCGGCCAGTTGCTGGAGCAGCTCGGGGCTGATGGTCAGGCGGTCGCAGCCGGCCAGTTGCTCGATCTGCCCGAGGTTGCGGAAGCTCGCGCCCATCACCACGGTCTGGTAGTCGTTGGCCTTGTAGTAGTCGTAGATGCGCGCCACCGAGCGTACGCCCGGGTCTTCGACGCCAGTGAAGTCACGGCCTTCCGCCTTCTTGTACCAGTCGTAGATGCGGCCGACGAAGGGCGAGATGAGGAACACCCCGGCATCGGCGCAGGCCTGGGCCTGGGCGAAGGCGAACAGCAGGGTCAGGTTGGTCTGGATGCCGGCTTTCTCCAGTTGTTCGGCGGCGCGGATGCCTTCCCAGGTCGAGGCGATCTTGATCAGTACCCGCTCGCGGCCGATGCCGGCCTGCTCGTAGAGGCCGATCAGGCGCTCGGCGCGGCGCAGGGTGGCATTGGTGTCGAAGGACAGGCGGGCGTCCACTTCGGTGGAAATGCGCCCGGGGATCACCTTCAGGATCTCCTGGCCGACGGCTACGGCGAACTGGTCACAGGCCAGGCCGAGGTCGCCTTTGCCGGCGCTCACGGCGCCGCTCAGCAGGTCGGCGTAGCGTGGCAGGGCTGCGGCCTTGAGCAGCAGGGACGGGTTGGTGGTGGCATCCACCGGTTGCAGGCGGGCGATGGCGTCGAGATCGCCGGTGTCGGCAACCACTGTGGTGAATTGCTTGAGTTGTTCCAGCTTGGAGGTCATGGCGAGGCCTTGTCGTTGCGGATGTCCCGACCTTACCCGAGCGGCCCGGATGGCTCAACGGCCGTCGTCGCGGCGAGTGGATTTACACCTGGGGCTGCGCTTTTCGTCCTCCCGTTCGTCTTACTGGTAACCGCCCCAGGGTCGATGCGGTCCAGCTATCAAGGAGCCAGTACATGACGAGTCCAGCCTGCCAGATCGCGCCACGGCCCGCCGCCGATATCCGCCAGCTTCGCCAGTTGCTGCAAGCGGTCGGGCTGCGCTGCAGCTTGCCGCGGCTGAAGGTGGTCGAGGCGTTGTACCGTGTCGATGGCGAACAGGGGATTTCCAGTCGGGATCTGCATCGCCGGCTCAGCGAAGCTGGCGAACTGCTTTCGCTGGTCAGCGTGCGGCAGGTGCTGCGCCGCATGCAGGACGGCGGCATGGTCCAGGCCGTGGGGCGCAGCCGCTACTGCCTAACGCCGCCGGATCAGTGCCCGCGCAACAGCTCGGCGGCCTGATCGAGCAGGGCCAGTGGGTCCTTGACCTTGTGGATGTCCACCGACAGCAACTGGCGGAAGCGCCGCGCGCCGGGGAAGCCCTGGGCCAGGCCGAGCACGTGGCGGGTGATGTGATGCAGCGTGCCGCCCTCGCGCAGATGCTGCTCGACATAGGGACGCAGGGCGAGCAGGGCGTCCATGCGGGTGATGCCGGTGGCAGCGGCGCCGAACAGGCGGCTGTCCACCTGCGCCAGAAGGAATGGGTTGTGGTAGGCCTCGCGACCGAGCATCACGCCGTCGAATGTCGCCAGGTGCATCTCACATTCTTCCAGGGTCTTGATGCCGCCGTTGAGGATGATCTCCAGGTCGGAAAAATCCTTTTTGAGTTGCGCGGCCACCTCGTAGCGCAGCGGCGGTACCTCGCGGTTCTCCTTCGGCGACAGCCCTTCGAGGATGGCGATGCGCGCGTGCACGGTGAAGCTGCGGCAGCCTGCATCGCGCACCTGGCCGACGAAGTCGCACAGCTCGGCATAGCTGTCGCGGCCGTTGATGCCGATGCGGTGCTTGACCGTAACCGGGATGCTCGTCGCATCCAGCATGGCCTTGACGCAGTCGGCCACCAGCGCCGGATGCCCCATCAGGCAGGCGCCGATCATGTTGTTCTGCACCCGGTCGCTGGGGCAGCCGACGTTGAGGTTCACTTCGTCGTAGCCGTGCTGCTCGGCCATCTTCGCGCAGGCGGCGAGGTCCTGTGGGTTGCTGCCGCCCAACTGCAGCGCCAGTGGGTGCTCGCACTCGCTGTAACGCAGAAAGCGCTCGCGATCGCCATGGATCAGCGCGCCGCTGGTGACCATCTCGGTATACAGCAGGGCATGCCGTGACAGCTGGCGCAGAAAGAATCGGCAATGGCGGTCAGTCCAATCCATCATCGGCGCCACGGAGAAGCGGCGGGACAGGGCAGGGCGCGTGGTTGCTGGGTTTGAGGCTGATTCTAGAGGCATTGGTTCAGGTCGGTTGAAGGCCGAAAAGGCTTGTTTGGCCTGCTTTTTGCGCATGTGGTGCTGAAATTTAGCACTGGTGATGAGCCATATGGGAGCGATCACTCGGCGCGTGAACAAAAGCGGGCAGACCGAGTACAGGGTTCAGATTCGGCTGCGCCGCAAGGGAGTCATAGTCTACCAAGAAAGCCAGTCCTTCGATCATAAGCCGGCTGCCCGCGCCTGGATGATGAGGAGGGAGGCCGAGCTGGCAATGATTGGTTGTACGGCAACGGGGGCGACGATGTGCTGTATGGCGCAGAGGGATCAACTACCCATTGTTGGAGCCCTAGTCTCAATGGACGATCAAGCTGCCTGGTGCCCTGGCTAGACTGCAGGAAGGTTCAACCATCAGGACAAGAGAGGTCGCAACATGGCTCGTCTGCATAACAAGGTCGCGGTAGTCACCGGCGCCGCTTCGGGTATCGGCCTGGCCTGCGTCAGGCGCTTTGCTGCCGAGGGCGCCCAGGTGGTGGGGCTGGATGTCGGCGAGCCGTCTGAGGCGCTGCTCGAAGATCTGGCCAAGCTGCGGCCGATGCCGAGATTCTTCGCCCTCGACGTGCGCGATGAGGCGGCGGTACAGCGCTGCATGGCCGAGGTGCGCGAATGTCATGGGCGCATCGATGTGCTGGTCAATGCCGCAGGGGTGGCCAGCCAGGGCAGCATAACCGCCACCAGCACCGAGGAATGGCGCCGAGTGCTGGACATCAACCTGACCGGCAGCATGCTCACCAGCAAATACGCGCTGCCGGCCATGCTGGAACAGCGCGGCGGCTCGATCATCAACTTCGGCTCGATCTTCGGCGAGCAGGGCTGTGGCGACAACACCGCCTACAACGTGTCCAAGGGCGCCATCGGCCAGCTGACCCGCTCCATGGCCATCGACTATGGCCATGCCAATGTGCGGGTCAACGGCCTCTGCCCGGGGCTGATCGAAACGCCGATGTCGCACATGGTGCGCGAGAACCAGGCGTTCCACGATTTCTTCACCTCGCAGCACATGCTCTGCCGCAGCGGCCAGCCGGAGGAGGTGGCCAATGTCGCGCTGTTCCTCGCCAGCGACGAGGCGTCTTTTGTCAGCGGGCAGATGATCTGCGTCGATGGCGGCTTTTCCGCCGGCCGCCGCTTCGCTACGCCGCAGTTCTAGCGCTCGGAGTTTGCTGGTGGAAAACGCTGCGCGGTTTTCCACCCTACGCGAGCTCCTGGGTTACGTAGGGTGGATAACGCTGTGCTTATCCACCTGCTTGCTCGCGCCTGAGCAGGCGCGTACTCGACCAATCCGACCAATTCAGCCCGCCTAACTGGCGCGGGCCGCCGGCGGCTGCCTGCCTGTACGGCGCCCGCCGCTAGTCCGCCGCCGTTAGTCCCATCGGACGATGTTGGCCTCTTGCGCCGGCGGCACAGTCCAGCTGTCGACCATAGATACCAACAAGAGGTCCCCTCCATGCAACGCTCGCAACTGATTGCGTCGGATGTCATCGCTCCCCGTTTCGCCCGTGGCTGGCACTGCCTGGGCCTGGCGACCGACTACGCCGACGGCAAGGCGCACCGCCTGAACATCTTCGGCACCCGCCTGGTGGCCTACCAGGGCGAGGACGGCCAGCTGCACATCCTCGACGGCTATTGCCCGCATATGGGCGCCGACCTCAGCGAGGGCTGCATCGAAGGCAACGCCATTCGCTGCCCCTTCCACGACTGGCGTTGGAACGCGGACGGCGTGTGTGACGATATCCCCTATGCCAAGCGCATTCCGCCGCGGGCCAAGATCAAGAGCTGGCCGGTGCTGGAGCAGAATAAGCTGCTGTTCGTCTGGCACGACCCCGAGGGCGGCGCGCCGGACCCCGAGGTGGAAATCCCGCGCATCGAGGCCTGCTTCGACGAGCAGTGGACCGACTGGATGATGCGCAAGATGGTGATCAACACCAACTGCCGCGAGCTGGTGGACAACCTGGCGGACTTCGCCCACTTCGGCCCGGTACACGGTTCGCCGGCCAGCTACTTCTGCAACACCTTCGACGGCCATATCGGCTACCAGATGTTCCGCGGCGAGGACAGCGAACTGCTCGGCCAGGGCCTGGTGGCCGACAGTGCCTACTTCGGTCCGGCCTACCACATCACCCGCATGCGCGCCGAAACCGGCGGCCAGGTGGTCGATACCATCCTGCTCAACTGCCACGTGCCGATCGACCAGAACAGCTTCGAGCTGCGCTACGCGATCAAGGTGCGCCGGGTGCCGGGCCTGTCCGAGGCCGAGAACCAGGCCATCGCCGAAGGCTATGCCGAGCAGGCGCACAAGTCGTTCTTCCAGGACGTGTCGATCTGGCACAACAAGATCCGCGTGGACCGCCCGGTGCTGTGCGACGGCGACGGCCCGGTGTACCAGCTGCGCGAATGGTATGAGCAGTTCTACACCGATGTCGCCGCACTGCCCGCGCCGCAGCACAAGGTCTTCGAGCGCGACCGCGACGGTAGCTGGCGTGCCCTCGATGCGGTGCCGGAACTGGCGCAGAGCCAGCTGCATCTGATCTGAGGAGCGGCCATGAGACTTGCAGACAAGGTGACGCTGGTCACCGGGGCCGGCTCCGGCATCGGCCGCGCCACCGCCGAACTGTTCGCCGCAGAAGGAGCCCGGGTGGTGCTGGCGGATATCGACGAAGCGGCGGCGCGCCGGGTGCTGGACGGGCTGCCGAACGCTTCCGAGTGCCTGGCCATGGGCTGCGATATCGCCGATGGCGCTGCGGTCGAGCGACTGTTCGCCGCGGTGGAGCGGCGCTATGGCCGCCTCGACGTGCTAGTCAACAACGCCGGCATCGGCCAGGTGCCCGGTGACGGCTTCGAGCATTACCAGCAGCGCCTGGCCGAGCGCGGCGCGCAACTGGCTGCCGGGCAGACGCCCGAAGTGTTCACCGACATGATCGTCGATCTGACCGACGCCGGCTGGCGGCGCCTGCTGGCGATCAACCTGGACGGCGCCTTCTACTGCAGCCGCGCCTCCGTGCGCCTGATGATCGCCAGCGCCAGCCGCGGCGCCATCGTCAATATCGCGAGCCTCTCGGCGCTGAGCGGCGAAGGGCCGCTGGCCTACTGCGCGATCAAGGCGGCCCTGCTCGGCATGACCAAGTGCCTGGCGCGCGACCTGGGCCCGCGCGGTATCCGCGTCAATGCGGTGTGCCCGGGGCCGACCCGCACGCCGCTGATGCAGTCGATCTCCCTGGAGTGGCAGCAGGCACTGGAGCGGGCCATTCCGCTCGGGCACATGCTCGAACCGGAAGAAATCGCCCGCACTTGCCTGTTTCTCGCCAGCGACGATTCCAGTGCCTTTACCGGCCAGACCCTGTCCGCCAGTGGCGGCATGTTGATGCTTTGATAAGGAAGAACTCATGAGTGCAAGACTGCAAGGCAAGGTGGCGCTGATCAGTGGCGCCGGTACCGGCATCGGCGCGGCGGCGGCGCAACTGTTCGCCGTCGAGGGCGCCCGGGTGATGCTCTGCGGCCGCCGCCGCGAGCCCATCGAAAACATGGTCAAGCTGATCCGTCAGCAGGGCGGCACGGCCGATTGGGTGCAGGCCGACGTCACCGACGAGCAATCCATCGAGCACGCCGTGAGCCAGACCCTGGAGCGTTTCGGTCAGCTCGACGTGATGGTCAACAACGCCGTCAACTACACCTGGGGCCCACTGACCCAGCTCAGCACGGAAGACTGGCACAAGAGCCTGCGCGGCAGCCTCGACGTGGCCTTCTTCGGCACCCGCGCGGCGTTTCGCGCCATGGCCGGCCGCGGCGGCTCGATCATCAATATGGGTTCGGTGGCTGGCCTGCTCGGCAGCCCCGGACTGTCCGCCTATGGTGCGGCCAAGGCCGGGGTGGTCAACTTCAGCCGCGCGGTGGCCCTGGAGGGCGCCCCGGAGAAGATCCGGGTCAACGTGGTGATTCCCGGCATCGTCTGGAGCGAGGGCACCCGCGAAGCCATGCGCAGCGAGCAGATGATCGACGCCACCGCCCGCGCCGTGCCCCTGGGGCGTATTGGCCAGCCGGAGGAGGTGGGCAACGCCATCCTCTTCCTAGCCAGCGACGAGGCATCCTATATCACCGGCCAGACCCTGGTGGTCGACGGCGGCAAGACCTGCGAGCTGAACGTCGGCGCCACCGACTACACCTCGCAGACATCCAGCGAATTCAGAGGGGAATAACCTATGCAAAGTCTACTGAACACTCCTGCCAGCCCGGTGCTGGTCACCGGCGGCGCTTCCGGTATCGGCGAGGCCTGTGCCGAGGCCCTGGTCGCGGTCGGGCGCCCGGTGATCATCTGGGACCTGCAGGAGGAAAAGGCCCGGGCCGTGGCCGCGCGCCTGGCCGAGCAGTATGGCGTGGCCTGCCTGGGAATCGGCATCGACCTGTGCGACGCCGAGGCCATCGCCCCGGCCCTGGCGCGCACCCGCGCCGAACTGGGCGCCCCGGGCGGCCTGGTGCACGCCGCCGGGGTGGTCGATCAGAGCGGCCTGGAGGGCCTCACCGCGCAGCGCTGGGACGCCGTGCTCAACGTCAACCTGCGCGCCATGGCCCTGCTGGTGCAGGCCATGCTGCCGGACCTGCGTGCCAACCCCGGTTCCTCGGTGGTCGGCATCGCCTCGATCAACGCCACCCTGGGCAACGGCCTGATCCCGTCCTACAGCGCTTCCAAGGGCGGCATGCTGTCGATGGTGCGCTCCATGGCCGACGCCCTGGGCGCCGATGGCATTCGGGTCAACTCGGTGTCGCCGGGGCAGATCCTCACGCCCATGGTCGCGCCCATCGCCGCGGCCCATCCGGGCATGTTCGAGCGGCGCATCCTGCTCGGCCGCCTCGGCCAGCCGGAAGAGCTGGGCCGGGTGGTGCGCTTCCTGCTGTCCGATGAGGCCAGCTATATCAACGCCGCCGAGATCGTCGTCGACGGCGGCAATATCTCCTCGCAGCGTTGAGGTCTGCCCCGATGACTGAACAGACTGTGGCCGAGCGCCTGGATCGCCTGGAATCGCTGGAACAGATCCGCATGCTGCCGGCCAAGTACGCCCTGGCCCTGGACATGCGCGACCTGGACGCCTGGGTCGGGCTGTTCCCCGAGGACATCAAGGTGGGCAAGGACCAGGTCGGCCGCGCCCATCTCAAGCGCTGGATCGACAGCACCCTGCGCGACCAGTTCACCACCACCAGCCACCATATCGGCGGCCATATCATCGAGTTCAAGGATGCCGACAACGCCTGTGGCGTGGTCTATTCGAAGAACGAGCATGAGACCGGCCCCGAGTGGGTGATCATGCAGATGCTCTACTGGGACGACTACCAGCGCATCGACGGGCGCTGGTACTTCCGTCGCCGCCTGCCTTGCTACATGTACGCCAGCGACCTGAACAAGCCGCCGATTGGCGACAAGAAGATGCGCTGGCCGGGTCGCGAGCCCTACGACGGCGGCTGGAACCAGCTGTGGCCGAGCTGGCAGACGTTCTGGGCCAACAAGCCCGACGACGCCCTGCCCGAGGTGGCCGAGCCGGCGCCGCTGGACGCCTTCCTGGAAACCATGCGCCGCGGCTCGGCCGCGCCGCGGGTGAGGGTACGCTGATGCACGACAGACTGTTCGAACCGCTGCAACTGGGCGAGCTGCGCCTGGCCAACCGCGTGGTCATGGCCCCCATGACTCGTAGCCGGGCCAATGTCTTTGACGAGCCGGATGAGCTGCACGTGGCCTATTACGGGCAACGCGCCAGCGCCGGGCTGATCATCGCCGAGGGCACCTACCCGAGCCTGGTCGGCAAGGGTTATTGCCGCACCCCGGGGATCGCCACCCCGGGGCAGGTGGCGGCCTGGCGCCGGGTCACCGATGCGGTGCGCACGGGGGGCGCCAGCCAGGTGCTGCAACTGATGCACGTGGGCCGGGTGGCCAGCCGCCACAACAAGCCGGAAGGAGTGGAAACGGTGGCGCCTTCGGCCATCGCCGCCCAGGGCAGCCTGTATAGCGACAGCCATGGCCTGGTGCCGATGGAGCTGCCGCGGGCCCTTGCAACCTCCGAGATCGCCGGGGTCATCGAGGAGTACCGTCAGGCCGCGGTAAATGCCCGGCATGCCGGCTTCGATGGGGTGGAGTTGCACTGTTCCAGTGGCTACCTGCCGATGCAGTTTCTGCTGGCCGGCAGCAACCGGCGCCAGGACGGCTACGGCGGCAGCCTGGCCAAACGTATCCGCTTTGCCGTGGAATGCCTGGAAGCCATGGTCGGCGCCATCGGCGCCGGTCGCGTGGGGCTGCGCATCATTCCCGGCAACCCCTTCAATGACATGCAGGATGACGATCCGGCCGCCACCTATGGCGCGCTGCTCGACGCGGTGAATCCGCTCGGCCTGGCCTATGTGCAGGTCAGCCGCTCGCCGCAGCCCGGGCTGGATGCCTTTGCCCTGGTGCGCCGGCATTTCCGCGGCGGAGTGATCCTCAACGATGGCTTCGACGGCGCCACGGCCCGTCAGGCCCTGGCCGACGGCCTGGGTGATGCGGTGTCCTTCGCCCGTCACTACATCGCCAACCCGGAT
The DNA here is from genome assembly GCF_052682975.1 of Pseudomonas sp. SP16.1. Classification (NCBI taxonomy): domain Bacteria; kingdom Pseudomonadati; phylum Pseudomonadota; class Gammaproteobacteria; order Pseudomonadales; family Pseudomonadaceae; genus Pseudomonas; species Pseudomonas sp. SP16.1. Next base: position 2,094,812 of record NZ_JBQYFZ010000001.1, on the reverse strand, counting down.
CTGGTGCAGCGCCTGCGCCAGGGCGCGGCGCTGGCCAGCTTCGACCGCACCACCCTGTATACCCCAGGCGCGGCCGGTTATATCGATTATCCGGCGCTGCCGGTTCACCGTTCGGAGACCTGTCTGCCATGAGCAAAGCGCAGAGCATAGGCGCCGCGCTGGCGCGTACGGTGCGCGACAATGCACGGCGCATCGCCATCGAAGACGAGGGCGTGCGGCTCAGCTATGTCGAGCTGCATCACGAGGCCCGGCGCGCCGGTCGGGCCCTGCTGGCCCTGGGTGTAGAGCCGGGCGAGCGGGTGGCGATCTGGGCGCCCAACGAGTATCGCTGGATAGTGGCAGCCCTGGGCTGCCTGTTGGCCGGCGCCATCCTGGTGCCGCTGAGCACGCGGATGAAGGGCGAGGAGGCCGCCGACATCCTGCGCCGCAGCGGCAGCAGGGTGCTGTTCAGCGTCGGCGACTTTCTCGGCAGCCATTACCCGGACCTGCTGCGCGATCAGGCGTTGCCCGAGCTGAAGCGCATCGTGGTACTGGAAGGCGAGCGCCCCGAGGAGTTCGGCTGGCAGCAGTTTCTCGCCCTGGCCGGGCAGGTGCCCGACCATGCCCTGCAGCGGCGCATCGACGCCCAGGATGGCGATAGCCCCTGCGACCTGATGTTCACCTCCGGCACCACCGGCTATCCCAAGGGCGTGCTCTGCGCCCAGGGGCAGAACCTGCGGCTGTTCGACAGCTGGGGCGAGATCGTCGACCTGCGCCCGGGCGACCGCTACCTGATCGTCAACCCCTTCTTCCACAGCTTCGGCTTCAAGGCCGGCTGGCTGGCGGCGCTGATTCGCGGGGCGACCATCCTGCCGCAGCGCACCTTCGAGGCCGAGGCGGTGCTGGCGCGTATCGCCCGCGACCAGATCAGCTTCCTGCCCGGGCCGCCGGCGCTGTACAGCGCCATGCTGGAGCATCCGCGGCGCGCCGAGTTCGACCTGAGCACGCTGCGCGTGGCGGTCACCGGCGCGGCCTCGGTGCCGCCGGTGCTGGTGCAGCGCATGTACGACGAGCTGGGTTTCGCCAGCGTGGTCACCGCCTACGGCCTGACCGAGAGCTGCGGCCTGACCACGGTGTGCCGCCCGGGCGACGATCTGCAGACCATCGCCGGCACCTGCGGCCGGGCCCTGGACGGCATCGAGCTGCGCTGCGTGGATGGCGAGGGCCGCAGCCTGCCACCGGGCGAGGCCGGTGAGGTGCTGATCCGCGGCTACAACCTGATGCAGGGCTACTTCGGCGACCCCGAGGCCACGGCCGCCGCCATCGATGCCGAGGGCTGGCTGCAGACCGGCGATGTCGGGGTGCTCGACGAGCGCGGCTATCTGCGCATCACCGACCGGCTCAAGGACATGTTTATCGTCGGCGGCTTCAACTGCTACCCGGCGGAGCTGGAGCGCCAGCTGATGGCCCACCCGGCGATTGCCCAGGTGGCGGTGATCGGGGTGGCCGACAGTCGCCTGGGCGAGGTGGGCAAGGCCTATGTGGTCAGGCGTCCGGGCATTGCCCTGGATGCCGACGAGTTGATCGCCTGGTGCCGTGAGCGCATGGCCAACTACAAGGTGCCACGTAGCGTCGAGTTCGTCGCCGAGCTGCCGCTCAACGCCTCGGGCAAGGTGGCCAAGAACGTGCTGCGTGGGCTGGCGCAGACGGCTTGAGCCCGCTTGTTACAGCAGCTGAGGGAAAAGGTCAGCGCTTGCGCTGGCCTTTTTCTATCCACTGCAAAACGGCCTGCTTGGGCCATTTTCGCTAGTCCCATTGGACGATGCCCGGGCTGTGCCCAGCCGCTTAAATCCCTCTCCATAGAGCCCGGGTTTTCCCGCGGCGGCAACAGACCAAAGGAGACGCGCATGGATATTCGTGGCCTGGGCTACGTGACGGTAGCCTCGACCGACCTCGGTCGCTGGCTGGGCTATGGCACTCAGGTGCTCGGCATGATGGCCGACAGCTCGGCCCTGGATCAGGGCCTGCTGTACCTGAAGATGGACGAGCGTCCCTACCGTCTGCTGATCCAGCAGGACAGCCGCGACGGCTTCGGCGCCTGCGGCTGGGAAGTGGCCGGGCAGGGCGCCTTCGAGCAGGCCATCGCCGAGCTGCAGCAGGCCGATGTCGAGGTGCGCCGCGCCACGGCCGAGGAACTGCGCCAGCGTCAGGTGCAGGCCCTGGCCTGTTTCCGCGATCCGGACGGCAACCGTCACGAGCTGTTCTGGGGCCCGCGTCAGGATTTCGCCCCCTTCGTCTCGCCGGCTGCGGTCAGCGGTTTCGTCACCAGCGACCTGGGCATGGGCCACGCGGTACTGCCGGCGCCGAACTTCGATGCCAGCCTGGACTTCTACCAGAAGGTCATGGGCCTGGGCCTGTCCGACCTGATGAAAGTGCGCTTTACCGACGATTCGGCCGAGCCGGAGAAGCGCATCCATTTCCTGCACTGCAACAACGCTCGCCACCACTCCCTGGCGCTGTTCGAGTGCCCGATTCCTTCCGGCTGCGTGCACCTGATGGTGGAAGTGGCCGCGCTGGACGACGTCGGCCGCGCCCTGGATCGCATGCACGCCCACGGCGTGAAGCTGTCCGCCACCCTCGGCCGGCACACCAACGACGAGATGACCAGTTTCTACATGCAGACCCCCGGCGGCTTCGACATGGAGTACGGCTGCGGCGGCAAGGTCATGGACTGGCAGCGTCACACCCCCTTCGAGAGCACCGTGGTCAGCCACTGGGGCCATGATTTCAGCGTAGGCCGCCAGTGAGGAGCCCCAGCATGGACAAACGTAAAACCGCGGCCGAGATCGTCGGCCAACTGCGCGACGGCATGTGCATCGGTATCGGTGGCTGGGGCCCGCGGCGCAAGCCCATGGCTCTGGTGCGGGAGATCCTGCGTTCGGATCTCAAGGACCTCACCATCGTCGCCTACGGCGGCGCCGACGTCGGCATGCTGTGCGCCGCCGGCAAGGTGAAGAAGCTGGTGTTCGCCTTCGTCTCCCTGGATTTCATTCCGCTCGAACCCTATTTCCGCAAGGCCCGCCAGGACGGCGCCATCGAGGTGATGGAGATCGACGAGGGCATGCTGCTGCTCGGCCTCAAGGCCGCCGCCATGCGCGTGCCCTTTATCCCCACCGCGGTGGGCCTGGGCACCGACGTGCTGCGCCTGAACCCCGAACTCAGGCTGATCGCCTCGCCCTACGCCGACGACCGCGACTGGCTGGCCATGCCGGCGCTCAAGCTGGACGCCGCGCTGGTCCATGTCGACCGCGCCGACGCCCGCGGCGTGTGCCAGATCGCCGGCCCCGACCATTACATGGACGACCTCTTCGTGCGCGCCGCCGAGCAGGTCTTCGTCAGCTGCGACGAGCTGGTGGACAGCGCCTTCTTCCATGCCGACCCGGCCCATGCGCGCCAGGTGTTCTGGGAGCGCAACCGCACCACGGCGGTGGTGCACCTGCCCGGCGGTGCCCACCCCTCGTCCTGCGCGCCGCTGTACGGCTTCGATGTCGCCCACTTCAAGGCCTACAACGCCTCGGCCGGCGAGGCCGATGGCTGGAGCGCCTATGTGGAGAAGTACGTGAGCTGCGGTGAGGACGAGTACCTCGCTCGGGTCGGCGGACTCGACGCCATTCGCCAGCTGCCGCTGCCCGTGTTCTGAAGGATGCCTGCCATGACCGAATCGAATAACGCCTACAGCCTTGCCGAGCTGATGATCTGCGCCGCCGCCGAGGCCTTCGCCGAGGATGGCGAGGTACTCGCCACCGGAATCGGCGTGCTGCAGCGCCTGGCAGCCTCCCTGGCCATGCTCAGCAGCAACCCGGCGCTGATGATGACCGACTCCGAGGCCTATCTGGTCGCGGAGCCGGTGCCCCTGGGCGCGCGTAACGGCTACCAGCCCAAGTTCGACAGCTGGATGGGCTTCTCGCGCATCTTCGACAACGTCTGGAGCGGCCGCCGCCATGCCCTGGTCGGGCCGGTGCAGGTCGACCGCTTCGGCCAGGCCAACATCTCCTGCATCGGCGATCACGCCAAGCCCAAGTCGCAGATGCTTGGCGTGCGCGGCTTTCCCGGCAACTCCATCAGCCACGCCAACTCCTTCATGGTGCTCGGCCACAACAAGCGGGTGTTCGTCGAAGGCGAGGTGGATGTGGTGGCCTCGGTCGGCTACAACCCGGCGCGCCTGGCCCGCGGCTGGTCGCTGGAGGAAATCGACCTGCGCCTGATCGTCACCGACCTGTGCGTGCTGGATTTCCAGGGCCCGGATCGCCAGGTGCGCATCCGCTCGCTGCACCCGGGTGTGTCGGCCGAGCAGGTGCAGGCCGCTACCGGCTTCCCCCTGCATATGCCGGCGCAGATCCCGGTTACCGCGGCCCCCAGCGCCGGGCAGCTGGCGCTGATCCAGCGCCTGGACCCGCACAACCTGCGCGCCCTGCAGCTCAAGGACAACCCGCCGGGCGTACGCCAGGCGCAGTGAGGTCTCCCCGATGTCAGCAGTAGCGCAAGACGGAGCAGTGCCGATGAACGACAACGACAAGCCGGTGGTGGACTACCAGGTGCAGGACGGCATCGCCCTGGTCACCATGCAGCGCCCCGAGTACCACAACGCGCAGAACTCGAAGATGACCTATGCGCTGGACGCCGCCTTCAAGCGCGCCTGTGACGACGACGGGGTCAAGGTCATCGTCCTGCGCGGCGCCGGCAAGCATTTTTCCGCCGGCCACGACATCGGCACCCCGGGCCGCGACGTGGACCAGAGCTTCGAGCGCGCCAGCCTGTGGTACGACCATGTGAACAAGCCCGGCGGCGAATTCCTCTATGCCCGCGAGCAGGAGGTCTACCTGGGCATGTGCCGGCGCTGGCGCGAGATGCCCAAGCCGACCATCGCCATGGTCCAGGGGGCCTGCATCGCCGGCGGCCTGATGCTGGCCTGGGTCTGCGACCTGATCGTCGCCAGCGACGACGCCTACTTCGCCGATCCGGTGGTGCGCATGGGCATTCCCGGGGTGGAGTACTTCGCCCACGCCCATGAGCTCAATCCGCGCATCGCCAAGGAATTCCTCTTCCTCGGTGAGCGCATGCCGGCCGCCCGCGCCCAGCAGATGGGCATGGTCAACAAGGTGGTGCCGCGCGACGTGCTGGAGGACGTGACCCTGGACATGGCCCGGCGCATCGCGCAGATGCCGCGCCTGGGCCTGCAGCTGACCAAGCAGGCGCTGAACAATGCCGAGGACCTGATGGGCAAGCGCGCCACCATGGACATGGTGTTCGGCCTGCACCACTTCGCCCATGCCCATAACGAGCTGGTTTCCGGCGACAAGCTGGGCGGCTACGACGCCCGCGCCATGGCCGACTCGCAGCGCAAGGGGCAGGCATGATGAGCCTAGATACCCGCCTGACCGAGCTGCTCGGCTGCCGCTACCCGATCGTGCAGACCGCCATGGGCTGGGTCGCCGACCCGCGCCTGGTGGCCGCCACCGGCAATGCCGGCGGCTTCGGCTTTCTCGCCGGGGCCACCATTGAGCCGCAGCAGATGGAAGCGGCGATCCTGGAAACCAAGCGCCTCAGCGACAAGCCCTTCGGCGTCAACTTCCATATGTACCAGAGCAACGCCGGCGAGATCGTCGAGCTGGTGCTCAGGCACGGTGTGCGCGCGGTGAGCTACAGCCGCTCACCGGGCAACGCCATGGTCGCCCGACTGAAGGACGCTGGTGTGGTCTGCATGCCCACGGTCGGCGCTCTCAAGCACGCGCTCAAGGCGGTGGAAATGGGCGCCGATCTGGTCACCGTGCAGGGCGGCGAGGGCGGCGGGCATACCGGCTCGGTGCCCACCAGCATGCTGCTCGGCCAGGTGCTGGACGCCGTCGAGGTGCCGGTGGTGGCGGCCGGCGGCTTCAAGGACGGACGCGGCCTGGCGGCTGCCCTGGCCATGGGCGCCGCCGGCATCGCCATGGGCACGCGCTTTCTGATGAGCGCAGAAAGCCCGGTGCCGGCGGCCACCCTGCAGCGCTACCTGGCGGTGCGCGACCCGGCGGCGATCATCGTCAGCCGCGCCATCGACGGCATGCCGCAGCGCATGATCCGCAACGAACTGCTCGATCGCCTGGAACAGTCCGGCCAGCTCGGCCGCCTGCTGCTCGCCCTGCGCAGTGCCCTGGCCTACCGCCGGCACAGCGGCGCGAGCCTCGTGCAGCTGCTCTCCAGCGCGCTGAAGATGCGCAGTGGCGACGGCCTGACGGCGGCGCAGACGCTGATGGCGGCCAACGCCCCCATGGTGATCCAGAAGGCCATGGTCGAGGGCCGTCCGGCCGAGGGCGTGCTGCCCGCCGGGCAGGTGGCGGCGAGTATCGACAGCCTGCCCAGTTGCGCCGAATTGATCGAATCCATCGCGCAGCAGGCCGAGCACTGCCTTGCCGCTCTGTGCCGCCAGAACGGAGTTGCGTAGGGTGCGCCGCGCGCACCAACAAGCGGTGCGCACGGCGCACCCTACGGGCCAAGCATGAACAACCTTGGGGACAGTCGGATGAGCAATCCATTCTATGTAACGCAGGACAACGGCATCGCCGAGATGGTCTTCGACCATCCCCCGGTCAATGCCTTCGACAGCCGCGGCTGGGCGGCCATCGCCGCCGAGCTGGAGCGTCTGGGCGCTGACGACGCGGTACGGGTCATCCTGATCCGCGCCGAAGGCCGCGGCTTCTGCGCCGGCGTCGACATCAAGGAACTGGCCCCCGACGGCGACCTGATCGTCACGGTGAACAAGGGCAACTACGACAGCTTCAAGGCGGTGCACCGCAATCCCAAGCCGGTGATCATCGCCGTGCACGGCTTCGTCCTCGGTGGCGGCATCGGCCTGTGCGGCGCCGCCGACATCCTGGTGGCCAGCGACTGCGCGCGCTTCGGCGTGCCCGAGGTGGATCGCGGCGCCATGGGTGGAGGTGCCCACCTGCAGCGCCTGTTCCCGGTGCAGAAGGTGCGCCATATGTACTTCACCGGCGAGATGATCGACGCCGCCGAGGCCTATCGCCTGGGCGCGGTGGAGCGCGTGGTGCCGCGCGCCGAGCTGCGCGAGGCGGCGCTGCAGATCGCCCGCCAGATCGCCGCCAAAAGCCCGGTGATGATCGCCCTGGCCAAGGAGGCGCTGACCGGCATCGAGGACGGCAATCTGGAGGACAAGTACCGCTGGGAGCAGGGCTTCACCCTGCAGGCCTACCGCTCGCTGGATTCCCAGGAAGCGCGGGATTCTTTCGTCGCCAAGCGCGATGCCAACTTCAAGGGCTGAGACCATGGACCTGACCTATACACCGGGCCAGCAGGCCTTCCGTGCCGAGGTGCGCGCCTGGCTGCAGGCCAACGTACCGGCCGAACCCCTGCAGTCCTTCGACTGCGCCGAAGGCTTCGCCCAGCACCGCGCCTGGGAGGCCAAGCTCAACGAAGGCCGCTGGGGCATGGTCACCTGGCCCACGGCCCTCGGCGGCCGCGGCTGCGATTTGATCGAGTGGCTGATCTTCGAGGAGGAGTACTACCGCGCCGGCGCCCCGGCGCGGGTCAACCAGAACGGCATCTTCCTGCTCGGCCCGACCCTGATGGAGTACGGCACCGCCGAGCAGCAGGCGCGCTTTCTGCCGAAGATGGCCACCGGCGAGGAAATCTGGGCCCAGGGCTGGTCCGAGCCGAACGCCGGCTCCGACATGGCGGCGATCCGCTGCCGCGCCGAGCGCCAGGGCGATCACTACGTGATCAACGGCCAGAAAACCTGGTCGACCCGCGCGGTCTGGGCTGACTGGCTGTTCGGCCTGTTCCGCAGCGAGCCGGGCTCCAGCCGCCACCACGGCCTGACCTTTATCCTGCTGCCGCTCGACAGCCCGGGCATCACCGTGCGGCCGATCCCGCAGCTCAACGGCCTGCCGGGTTTCGCCGAGATCTTCTTCGACGACGTCAAGGTGCCGGTGGACAACGTGCTCGGCGGCGAGGGCATGGGCTGGCACGTGGCCATGTCCACCGCCGGCTTCGAGCGCGGGCTGATGCTGCGCTCGCCGGCACGCTTCCAGGAAACCGCGCGGCGCCTGGTGCAGCTGTACCAGGCCAACCGCGAGCAGGCCGACCGCGACCCGGCCATCGGCGAGGCGGTGATGCGTGCCTGGATGGATGCCGAGGCCTACTGCCTGAGCACCTACATGACCGCCTCGCGCCTGCTCAAGGGCGGCAAGATCGGCGCCGAATCCTCGACCAACAAGATCTTCTGGTCCGAACTGGATCAGCGCATGCACGAGACCGCCCTGGACATTCTCGGTCGGCGCGGCGAGCTGCTGCCGGAGGCGCCGGATGCCGGCGCGGTAGGCCACTGGCTGGACGGCTTCCTGTTCGCCCAGGCCGGGCCGATCTACGCCGGGACCAACGAGATTCAACGCAACATCATCGCCGAGCGCATGCTCGGCATGCCCAGGGCCTGAGGAGCACAGCCATGGACTTTACCTTTAGCGACGACCAGCTGCTGTTCCAGGACAACGTGCGCGCCTTCTTCACCAACGAGGTGACCCCGGAACTGATCCGCGAGCTGTGGAACAGCGAAAGCGGGCGCAGCGACAAGCTCTGGGCCCAGCTCACCGAACTGGGCCTGCCGGCCCTGACGGTGCCGGAGGCGTTCGGCGGCCTGGGCATGGACGAGCTGGACTTTGTCCTGCTGGCCCAGGAGTGCGGCTACGCCGGCCTGCCGGAGCCGCTGGTGGACACCGTGCTGGTCGGCGTGCCGCTGCTCAGTGCCCTGGGCGGTGAACATGACGAGCTGAAAAACCGCTGGTTGGGCCGTATCGCCGAGGGCCAGGCGCGCCTGGCGGTGGGCGAGCCGGGCAACCCGCTGGTGGCCGACGCCCATGTCGCCGACCTGCTGCTGCTGCCCCATGGCGATGAAGTGCATGCGCTGCTGCCGCAGGCGGTCCGCCTGACCCGCAACGCCTCGCTGGACCCCAGCCGCCAGCTGTTTCGCGTCGACTGGACGCCGAGCGCCGCCACCTGCGTCGCCGCCGGCGAACAGGGCCGCCTGCTGTGGGCCGCCAGCCGCAACCGCGGCAGCCTCGGCACTGCCGCGCAGCTGCTCGGGCTGGCCAAGCGCATGGTCGATCTGGCGGTGGACTACAGCTTCGAGCGCAAGCAGTTCGGCAAACCGGTGGGTTCCTTCCAGGCGGTCAAGCACCTGATGGCCGATGTCGCGGTGCAGATCGAGTTCGCCAAGGGCCCGCTGTACCGCGCCGCCTATGCCGTGGCCCGGGGGCTGACCGGGCAGGACGCGCAGGTGTCCCATGCACGCCTGGTGTGCGCCGAGGCGGCGCTGCTGGCGGCGAAGAACGCCATCCAGACCCACGGCGCCATGGGCTACACCTGGGAAGTCGACCTGCAGCTCTTCATGAAGCGCGCCTGGGCCCTGGACAAGGCCTGGGGCGACCGCCCCTGGCACAAGACCCGTATCCGTCAGGCCCTGTACGGCGGGGCGATCCAGCCGGGCGCCGGCAATACCTTTTGAGGCCTTTCCCTGCCTTGCCTGTCGCTGCCGGCGATCCCCGGGCGATAGGCGGGACAGGTTTTCTTAATGCGTGACGGCAGGGGCGTGCGGCTGCAGTCGCCCCCCTGCCGGGTTCGATCACTCCCAGTCATTACCGAGGTATTCCATGGCCGAGGCCTATATTGTCGATGCCCTGCGCAGCCCCACCGGGCGGCGCAAGGGCGGTCTGAGCCAGATCCACGCCGCCGATCTGGGCGCCCATGTGCTGCGCGAGCTGGTGGCGCGCAACGGCATTCCCGATGCCGACTACGACGACGTGATCTTCGGCTGCGTCGACACCATCGGCCCGCTGGCCGGTGATATCGCCCGCACCTGCTGGCTGGCCGCCGGCCTCGACCAGGCGGTGCCGGGCACCACGGTGGACCGCCAGTGCGGCTCCTCGCAGCAGGCCGTGCACTTCGCCGCCCAGGCGGTGATGAGCGGCACCCAGGACGTGGTGATCGCCGGCGGCGTGCAGACCATGACCCAGATCCCGATTTCCTCGGCCATGACCGCCGCCGAACCGCTGGGCTTTAGCGACCCCTTCAGCGGCTCGACCGGCTGGGTGCAGCGCTATGGCAAGCAGCCGCCGACCCAGTTCCGCTCGGCGCAGATGATCGCCGAGAAGTGGCGGCTGTCGCGCCAGGACCTGGAGGCCTATGCCCTGGAGTCGCACCGCCGTGCCCTGCAGGCCATCGAGCAGGGCCGCTTCGTCCGCGAGATCGTGCCCCTGGCCGGGGTCGACCACGATGAAACCCCGCGCCACACCAGCCTGGAAAAGATGGCCGAGCTGGAGCCCCTGTTCGGTTGTGACCGGGTCACCGCCGCGGTATCCAGCCAGACTTGCGACGCCGCCAGCGCCCTGCTGATCGTCTCGGAGGCGGCGCTCAAGCGCTACAACCTGACCCCGCGGGCGCGCATCCAACATATGAGCGTGCGCGCCGACGACCCGATCTGGATGCTCACCGCGCCGATTCCGGCCACTGCTTACGCGCTGAAAAAGGCCGGTATGCGCCTGGAGGATATCGACCGGGTGGAGATCAACGAGGCCTTCGCCTCGGTGGCCATGGCCTGGCTCAAGGAGACCGGCTACCCGCATGAGCGCACCAACGTCAACGGCGGCGCCATCGCCCTAGGCCACCCGCTGGGCGCCACCGGCACCCGCCTGATGTGCAGCCTGCTGCATGATCTGGAGCGCAGTGGCGGTCGCTACGGCCTGCAGACCATGTGCGAGGGCGGCGGCCAGGCCAACGTGACCATTATCGAGCGGCTCTGATCTCGAAGCTGCGAACCGTAGCCCGGATGCAATCCGGGGAAACCGCTCCCGGATTGCATCCGGGCTACCCGTCAGGAGAAGTAGCAATGTCCCTCTGCAAAGACCGCGTAGTCATCATCACCGGAGCCGGTGGCGGCCTTGGCCGCGCCTACGCCCTGGCCTTCGCCGAGGCCGGTGCCAAGGTGCTGGTCAACGACATCAACCTGCCGGCCGCCGAGGCGGTGGTGGGCGAGATCCGCGCCGCCGGTGGCCAGGCCCAGGCCAACAATGGCGATATCACCGGCTATGCCGCCGCCGGCGAGATCGTGCGCCAGGCCCTGGAAACCTTCGGCGACCTGCATGTGCTGGTCAACAACGCCGGCATCTGCCGCGACCGAATGTTCGCCAGCCTCGGCGAGGCGGACTGGGATGCGGTGATGGAGGTGCACCTCAAGGGGCACTTCTGCCTGGCCAGCCATGCGGTCAAATACTGGCGCGAGCAGGCCAAGGGCGGCGTGGCGGTGCAGGCGCGAATTATCAACACCAGTTCCGGCGCCGGCCTGCAGGGTTCCATCGGCCAGTCCAACTACGCCGCGGCCAAGGGCGGCATCGCCGCCCTGACCCTGGTCCAGGCCGCCGAGCTGGGCCGCTACGGCATCACCGCCAACGCCCTGGCCCCGGCCGCGCGCACCGGAATGACCGAGCAGGTGTTCGCCGAGACCATGAAGAAGCCGGAGGACGGCTTCGACTACTTCGCGCCGGAAAACGTCGCGCCGCTGCTGGTCTGGCTCGGCTCGCAAGAGTCGCAGGCGGTGAGCGGCCGTCTGTTCGAGGTGGAGGGCGGCAAGCTGTCCATCGCCGATGGCTGGCGCCGCGGCCCCGAGCGCGACAAGGGGGGGCGCTGGCAGGCCGAGGAACTGGGTGCGGTGGTCGAGCAGCTGCTCGGCGAAGCCGTGCCGGCGCAGAAGGTCTATGGCAGCTGAGCCGCTGGCCCGCAGCCTGAGGGCCGGGGCCACGGCAGGCGCGGCGCTGCTGCCGTGGCGGCGGGCGCCGGCGTGGCGGGCCGCCGAGGTGCTGCCCGAACTGCTCGGCCTGGTCTACCGCGGGGCGAACGAGGCGCAGCCCTGGCTGAGCCTGGCCGAGCGCCTGCGCCAGCTACTCGGCGCGCGCAACGTGGTGGTCACCCTGCTGCATCGCCCCGACTCCCACGGCGATGTCCATGTGACCGCGCAGGAGGCGGGCGACGAGATCGACTGGGACCTGGCCGAGCGCATCTGGCGCGAACGCTTCGCCCATATCGAGCAGTTGCAACCCGATGCCGTGGCGCCGGGGCAGGTGCTGGAGTTCGGCCCGGGGGATGTGGAGGCCGACTGCGCCGCGTTCTTCCGCGAGCTGGGGCTGGGCCAGTGCCTGCGCACCTGCTTCGCCGAACACGGCGGCATGCGCTGCTGGCTGGATGTGCTGCGTCCCGGGCAGGGGCCGCAGTTCGGTTTCGACGAGCAGGAGCACCAGTTGCTGCAGACACTGGCGCCGCACCTGGCCAGCGCCCTGCAGCTCTACGCGCGGCTGCAGCGCCAGGAGGCGGAGCGCACGGTATATGCCCGCGGCCTGGAGCACTTGCAGCTCGGCTGCGTGCTGCTCGACGGCGAGTTGCGCGTGCTGGCCGTCAACGATGCCGCCTGGGGGCTGCTGGCCCGGCATGCCGGCATCGACCTGCAGCAGGGCCGTCTGCAGCTGCGTGATCGCGAGCTGCAGGGGCGCTTCCAGCAGCTGCTCGCCCAGGTCCTGGCGCAGCGCCAAAACGCCGCCGGCCAGGGCGGCGGGGCCCTGCTGCGGGTACCTTCGGCCCAGGGTGGTCTGCTCGGCATGCTGATCGCGCCGACGCCGCTGCAGCATTTCTACCAGGGGCAGCAGACGCCCAGCCTGAGCCTCTATCTGGTGGAGCTGGCGGACGACGCCGGCAGCGGCGCCGCGACTCAGGGCTATCCGCCGGAGCTGATCGCCCAGCTGTTCGCCCTGACCCGCCAGGAGGCCCGCCTGGTGGCCTGCCTGGCCGAGGGCCAGAGCATCAGCGAGGCCGCCGCGCAGATGGGCGTGGCGGTCAGCGCCGCGCGCAACTACAGCAAGAACATCTACGCCAAGCTGGGGCTCAAGGGGCAGACCGACCTGGTGCGCATGCTGTGCCGCAGCAGCCTGCTGCTGCGGCGCTGAGGGCGTGCTTCTGCGCATTTCTGCGTGACACCCGACTGGCAAGTTTGTGTGCATAACGCCTGCAGGCTTGGCGCTGGCCAGAACCGTGTTGGCTGAGTTGATGGGTTGGCGACTCGTCTGGAAGGCCGTGCAACTGCACTCAAAGCGCTCAGGGAACTCTGAAATAGTCGTCATTTTCGCGCAGGCGGGACAGCGGCTCCATCGTTGAACAGCGCTTGCGCTGGCCCGCAGGGGAATAATCCTGAACCTCCGTAGTACCTGGGCTCCCGCCTTCGCGGGAGTGACGGTAAATGGCTTTTCAGAACTTCCCTCAGTTTCCAGAGGACAAGAGGAAAAACGTTCAGACGACGCGCAACCGAGTCCCCGTCAGGAGGCCGAGTGAAGGTGTTGCGCAGGGGGACGACCGGCCTGGACGGCCGGTCGAGGCTTAAAGGGCCAGGGACGGCCCTTGTAAGCCGGCCCCCGGAGCGGCACCGGAGCGAGGGAAGTCGCGCATAGCGCGACCCGGATGTCGGGGTGACCTTCTCTTTGGTGACTTTCTCTTGGGCAAGCAAGAGAAAGTCACTCGCCCGTAAGGGGCGAAACCAGAACGTCCGGAACACGGATCAATGGGCCATGCCACGCCATAGGCCGCGACGCAGACAATCTTGCCAGCTCCGTATCAGGCCTAGCCTCTCCTCATGCATGCGCAGAGCCCGAGATTATCCCCCGCGCAGTACCAGTTGGTACTGGAGCGCCTGGCGCCGCAGTCCCTAGCATCGGTCGTGACTGAGTGGTCTTTCGCCAGTGTCTGGCGGGCCGCAGTGAACGGATGATGAGGAGCCGCGCGTGACGAACCCGAAGCAGCAGATGGCAGGTCAGGTGGCGCTGTACCCCTCGGCGCAGGCCTATGAGGCCGGCGTGGTGCCGATCCGTTTCAGTGGTTGGCCGCGGCCGGCGCCGCAGGCGCCCTATGCCGCCCTGGACGCCGATATCGAGGCCGATGTGGTGGTGGTGGGCGCGGGGCTGGCCGGTACCTCGCTGTGCCTGCACCTGGCCGAACGTGGCGTGCAGGCGGTGCTGCTGGAGGCTGACCAGCCCGGCAGTGGCGCCTCCGGGCGCAATGCTGGCCATGTGCAGCCCTACCTGGGCTCGCTGGACGCGCTGCGCGATCTGCCCAACCAGGGGCACGCCTTTATCGATTACTTCGTCGCCAATCGTGACCTGGTGTTCGACCTCAGCACCCGCCTGGGCCTGGACGCGGATGTCGCCCGCTGCGGTCTGGTGGAGGCCGCCAACCGCGAGCATGGCGCCCTGGCGCACAAGGCCCGGGTCTGGCAGGGCCTGGGCTATGCGGTGGAGGTGGTGGGCAAGGAGCAGCTGCAGCAGCTGCTCGGCACCGCGGCCTACGGCTATGGCCTGCACTGGCGCGAGGGCGGACGACTCAACCCCTATCTGTTCACCCAGGGTCTGGCGGCGCGCGCCGCGGCCCTGGGTGCGCGGGTCTATGGCAACAGCTGCGTACTGGCCTGCGCCGCCGAGGGTGGGCAGTGGCGCCTGCGCACCGCCACCGGCAGCGTGCGCGCGGCGCGGGTGGTGCTGTGCACCAACGGCCATGCCGGCAACCCATTCTTCCCCGAACTGGCCCGTACCCAGTTCCCACTGCTGGCCTGCGGCCTGGCCACCCGGCCACTGCCGGCGGCGGCCCTGGCCCTGATCAACCCGGCGCGGGTGGCGCTGATGCAGTACCCCGCCGGGCTCTACCCGCTGGTGATCGACGGCCGCGGCCGGCTGATCACCGCCACCATTCCGGGCCATGGCCAGGCCCAGGACGCCCAGCGCTACTTCGACTACTTCCTGCGCTACCTGCGGCGCACCTTTCCGGCTCTGGCCGGGGTGCCGATCGAGCTGGAGTCGTACTGGACCGGCATGACCGCCAACTCCTCGTCGGTCTACGACGCCGCCTACCCGCAGTTCTACCAGGTCGATAAAGGCGTGCTGGCCCTGCTCAACCTGGGCTCCTGGGGCAACCTGATGGGGCCTCTGCTGGGTCGGCACCTGGCCGAGGTGCTGGTGACAGGAAGGCTCGACCGCCTCCTGCTGCCGCTGCGCGAGCCCCGGGCGGTGCGTTGCTCCGGCCTGTTCGAAACCAAGATCCGCCGCGTGTTGATTCCCGCCGCGCGGCTGGCAGACCGCCTGGGCCTGGTCTAGCGACCGAGGCCCTTTTTTCAGCAGCACAACAAGAGAGCTAACAACGATGCGAATTCTGTTACTGGGTTGCGGCAATGTCGGCGCCAATGTGGCCCGTCAACTGGTCGCCCGGCACCCCGAGCTGGAGCTGGTGGTCGGTGACCTCAACCTGGCCGCCGCCGAGAAGCTGGCCGGCCAGCTTGGGGGCAGGGTGCAGGCGGTCAGGGCCGATGTGCTCGACCCCGCCTGCCTGGACGGCCTGCTCGATGGCGCCGACCTGGTGTTCAACGCGGTCGGCCCGTTCTACCGCAGCGCGGTGCCGGTGATCGAGGCGGCCCTGCGCGCCCGGGTCGACTATCTGGATATCAATGACGACCACGACGTGGCCGAGACTCTGTTCCTCGATCCGATCTGGCAGCAGCGCGCCCAGGAGGCCGGGATTCGCCTGATCATCGGCTGCGGCTCCACCCCGGGGTTGACCAACGTGATCGCGCGGATGCTGGCCGACGGGCTGGACAGTGTCGAGGAAATCCACCTGGCCACCGCCGTGCCGTTCGTGCCGGACCTGCTGTCGCCGGCGGTGGTCGACCACATGATGCATATCACCTGCGGCGAGGTGGTGCAGTTCGTCGATGGCGAGTACCGCAAGCTGCCGGGTTGGGGCGGGCGCCTGGAGGTGCCCTACGCGGCGCCATTCAAGCACTACCCGGCGTTCTATATCGGCCACGGCGAGACCGTCACCCTGCCGCACTGCATCCCCGGCCTGAAGCAGGTGAGCAACCGCCTGGGCTTCTTCCCCGAGGCCGGCTCCAAGCTGTGGCAGGCCATGATCGATCTGGGCCTGGGCCGTGGCGAAGTCATCGAATCCCTGGGCATCTCGCCGCTCAAGTTCCTCACCCAGCACCTGTCCAGCCCGGCCGGGCGCGACAGCCTGTGCGTCGACCTGTCCGACGAGCCCTGGGCCGTGGCGATGCGCGTCGAGGTGCGCGGTCGCCGCGGCGAGGCCCAGGTTACCTGCGTGCTGGAACAGCACCTGCAGCTGCCCGTGGAAGAAAGCGAGGACAGCACCGCCGACCCGACCCCGACCTGCGCCCGCCTGGCCATCGAGGCCTGGTTGGAAGGGCGGATCCAGGGCCAGGGCCTGCTGGCGCCGGAGCAATGCCTAGTGGCGCGGGCCTATGTAGAGGCCTTCGCCCGCGACACCGGGGCGCAGTTCATCGCCAGTGAAATCTCCGTTCAGCCCGCGCTGTACGCCTGACTTTCGTTGATCACAACCGGGCCGCGTGCGGCCCAGACAATAAGAAGAGGACCACATGAACCTGTCATTGCACCGCACCATCCCCCTGGCCGGCGCCTTGCTGCTGGCCGTGCAGGGCGCCTGGGCCAGCCCGGATGCCAGCGAGATCGCCAAGCTGGGCAACGAGCTGACCTGCATGGGCGCCGAGCAGGCCGGCAACGCCGACGGCTCCATTCCCGCCTTCAGCGGCAAGTGGTTGGGCACCCCGCCAGGCATCCAGTTCGACGGCGTCGGCGCTCGCCATGCCGACCCCTATGCTGGCGAGAAGCCGCTGTACACCATCACCGCGCAGAACATGAACGAGCACCTGGCGCGCCTGTCCGATGGCCAGCAGGCGCTGCTGAGAAAGTACCCGGACAGCTTCGCCATTCCGGTCTATCCGAGCCACCGCGATTTCCGCTACGAGGAGTTCCGCTGCGAGCAGACCCGCAGGAACGTCGGTTTCGCCGAGCTCGAGGACGGCAATATGGGCGTGCGCGCCTACAAGGCCGGTACTCCCTTCCCGCTGCCGAAAAACGGAGACGAGCTGCTGCGCAACATGCTGCTGCCGGCCTACGCCCACCAGGAAGATGCCGTGTACGACCAGGCCGTGGTCTACTCCGACGGCAACACCGCCTGGGGCCGCCTGCGCATGGAGATTCTCGACCAGACCAGCGGCGACAAGGATATCGGCAAGCTCACCCACGGCATCTTCGCCTACTCGCTGACCACCATCCTCAAGCCCGAGCGGCAGAAGGGCGAGGTGATGCTGGCCCACACCTACTTCAACGAGAAGAAGAACCCGCAGACCGCCTGGATGTACAACCCAGGTACGCGCCGCGTGCGCCAGTCACCGGGCTTCGGCTTCGACATGCCGCTGGGCGTCGGCGGCTTCCGTACCATCGACGACGATCGCCTGTTCAACGGCTCCCCCGAGCGTTACGACTGGAAGCTGGTGGGCAAGCGCGAGCTGTACATCCCCTATAACGGCTATCGCCTGGAGTCCGATCAGGTCAAGTACGCCGACCTGCTCAAGGTGGGCAGCATCGACCCCGCGTTCATGCGCTACGAGGCCCACCGGGTCTGGGTACTGGAGGCGACGTTGAAGCCCGGCTACCGCCATCAGTATGCCAAGCGTGTGCTCTACATCGACGAGGACACCTGGCTGGCGGTGATGGCGGACAACTACGACGCCCATGGCCAGCTGTGGCGCACCAACTTCATGAACACCTTCTACGCCTACGGCGCCAAGCTGTTCCACTCCGGCGTCACCGTCTATCACGACCTGATCTCCGGCGCCTATCTGGCCGACCGCCTGACCCAGGAAATCGAGGCGCCGCGCATCAACGGCGATCGCCTGCAGCCCTACATGTACACCACCGAGATGCTGCGCCAGAGCGGTCGCTAGGGCATAGCCGCAGCACTGTCTTCCACCCATGCGCGTGCCGGCCGCTGCCGGCGCGCTGGCCAGTCGCGCCCCGGCGGCGCGGCGGTACACCGGAGAGATGCGATGAAACACAAGAAGAACAAGAGAATGCATACCCCAGCCGGCCAGGTTCGGCTCCTGTTGCCGAGCCTGCTGGCCTTGTCCCTGGCCCAGCCGGCCGTGGCCGGCACGCTGGCCCTGGGCGACGAGGTCAGCCTGGATTACGCCCTGAACCTCAGCTATGGCGCGGCCATGCGTACCGAGAAGCAGGCCCGCGCGCTGATCGATGGGCCGCTGGATGCCTTCGGCCTGCCGGCCACCGCCAACAGCGACGACGGCAACCGCAACTTCGAGCGCGGCAGCCTGATCAACAACCGCCTGTCGATGCTCGGCGAGATCGATCTGAAGTACCGCAACTACGGCGCCTTCGTCCGCGCCTCGAGCTTCTACGACGATGTCTGGCAGCACCGCAACGACAACGACTCACCGCAGACGGTAAACAAGACCGGCGCGGCCAACGAATTCACCCGTGACGCGCGCGAGGTCGCCGGCAGCCGCAGCCGCTTCCTCGACGCCTATGTCTATGGCAGCTTCCAGACCGGCGAGCAGTCCATGCTCAATATGCGCGCGGGGCGTCAGGTGGTGCAGTGGGGCGAGAGCCTGTTCTTCCCCAATATCGCCGGCGCCCAGTCCCCGGCCGATGCCACCAAGGCCAACGTGCCGGGGGTGGAGGTCAAGGACATCCTGCTGCCGGTCGGCCAGGTGCTGGCGCAATGGCAGCTGACGCCATCCTTCGGCCTGAGTGCCTACTACCAGTACGAGTACAAGGCCACCGAACTGGACCCGGTGGGCAGCTATTTCTCCTACGCCGACATGATCGGCCCGGGCTCGGAATTCCTCTACCTCGCGCCGGGCTTCACCCTGCCCAAGGGCGGCGACGACGAGCCGCGCGACAGCGGCCAGTGGGGCCTGAGCGCGCGTTTCACCGTCGGCGCCGATACCGAGCTGGGGCTCTACCACCTGCGTTACCACGACAAGAACCCGAACGTGTTGTTGAACTTCGATGAGTTCTTCAATCCGACCAACTACCAGATCACCTACTTCGACGATATCGAGATGAGCGGGGCCAGCTTCTCCACCCGCCTGGGCGACTTCAACGTGGCGGGCGAGGTCAGCTACCGCGATGGCGTGCCGGTGCTGGTCGATTCCATCATCGGCCCTGCCGCTACCCGCGCCAAGGCCACCCAGGCGCAGCTGTCGAGCCTGTATATCCTCGGCCCGCGCTGGTTCTCCGACCAGACCACCTTCGTCGGCGAAGTGGCCTATCTGCGGGTCAACGAGGTCGAGGACTTTCACTTCGCCGGCATGAGCTTCGACGACCTCAGCGTCGACCGCAGCGCCTGGGCCTACCAGCTGATGGCCACGCCGTCGTGGAACAACGTGATCGACGGCTGGGACCTGAGCATGCCGATCTCCTATGCCCAGCAGCTGCAGGGCACCGCGGCGGTGGCCGGGGCCTTCGGCGCCCTGGTTGGCGAGGGTGATCGCCGCGCCAGCCTCGGTCTGACCGCCAAGTACCTCAACAACCTGGAGCTGGGGGCGACCTACAACGCCTTCCTCGGCGATGCCGACCTGGCCAAGCGTCCGCTGGCCGACCGCGACTACCTGGCGATCAGCGCCAAGTACAGCTTCTAAGGAGGGCTACGACAATGCGTGCATGGCTTCTGGCCTGCACTCCATGGGTGGCCTTCGGCCACCCGGGGAGTGGCTTATGAAAATCCTTCTCGGTCTGGGTGTGTCGCTGCTGGTGGGGCTGGGCGGCGTGGCGGCCTTCGCGCCGCGCAGCCTGCCGGCCATGCCGGAAACGCGGATTGCGGTCGAGCGCATGCAGCTCAATGCCGTGGCGCAGAGCGATGCTGGCCTGCTGCTGGCCGGCGAGCTTGGACACATCCTGCTGTCGACCGATCGGGGACAGCGCTGGCAGGACGCCAGCCTGTCGCAGCAGCGCCATGCGCTGATCACCCGCCTGCGTTTCGCCGACGGCCTGCAGGGTCTGGCCCTGGGTCATGAGGGCTGGATTCTGCGCAGCGAGGACGGTGGCCGCAGCTGGAGCGAGGCGGCCTTCAACGAGCAGGGTGACGAGCCGCTGATGGATGCGCGGCGCCTGCCTTCCGGCGACTGGCTGGCGGTGGGCGCCTTCGGCCGCGTGCTGCGCTCGCGCGATGGCGGTCGCCACTGGCAGGCGGAGGCCATCGAGGGGCTGCAGGACTGGCACCTCAACGGCATCGCCGGCTCGGCGGACGGCCGCGACTGGCTGATCGTCGGCGAGGCCGGCAGCCTGCTGCGTTCGCGCGATGCCGGCGTCAGCTGGCAGGTGCTGCCGTCCTTCTATCAGGGCTCGCTGTATGGCGCCCTCAGCCTCGGTCAGGGGCGTTGGCTGGCCTATGGCATGCGTGGCCAGGTGTTCCGCAGTGACGATGGCGGCGAGCACTGGCAAGCGCTGCCTTTGCCTGTGCCGATTTCACTCTATGCCGGTGCCGTTGCCGCCGATGGCCGCGTGCTGCTGGCCGGCCAGGGCGGCCTGCTGCTGGCGAGCGAGGATGCCGGCAAGTCCTTCCAGGTGCTGCACGAAGGCGGCCAGGAAAGCCTGACCGACCTGCTGATCAGCGCCAGCGGGCCCTGGCTGCTGGCCAGTGACGCCGGCCTGCGCCGTTATCAGCCGGCCGAGCCCCTAGTTCTCGCCGAGGTGTCCCGACCATGACCGCGATTCTGCCTGCGACCCGCCTGGAACGGCTGGTCGCCCTGTTTGCCCGGCAGCTGATTGCCTGGCGCCTGCCCCTGGGCCTGCTGTTCCTGCTGCTGACCCTGGGCCTGGGCCTGTCGGCCCTGGCCACCCGCCTGGACCCAGGCTTCAACAAGCTGATTCCCTTGAGCCATCCCTATATGGCGGCGTTCAAGGCTCATGGCGACAGCTTCTCCGGGGCCAACCGCATCCTGGTCAGCCTGCACTGGAAAGGCGAGGGCGACCTGTACAACCCGGAGTTTCTCGAAGCCCTGCGCAAGGTCACCGAGGAGGTGTTCTTCACGCCGGGGGTGAACCGCAGCGGCGTGCGTTCGCTGTTCACCCCCAATGTGCGCTTTATCGAGGTCACCGAAACCGGCTTTACCGGCGATGTCGTGGTGCCTTCGCGCTTTATCGCCGATGCCGAGGGGCTGGCGCAGATTCGCGCCAATGTGGCCAAGTCCGGCGAGATCGGCCAGCTGGTGGCCAACGACCTGCGTTCGGCCATGGTCCAGGCCGATCTGCTGGAGATCGACCCGCAGACCGGCGAGAAACTCGACTACGCCGCCGTGGCCAGCGCCCTGGAGGCGATCCGCAGCAAGCATGAAAACGGCCATATCGAGATCCACATCGTCGGCTTCGCCAAGATCATGGGCGAGGTGATGGATGGCCTGTTCAGCGTGCTGCTGTTCTTCGCCGTGGCCTTCGTCATCACCGCCGCCTTGCTGTGGCTGTATTGCCGCTCGCTCAAGCTGACCCTGCTGGCCATCACCGTGGCCCTGCTGCCGGTGATCTGGCTGCTCGGCCTGCTGCCGCAGATCGGCTACGGCATCGACCCGATGTCGGTGCTGGTGCCCTTTCTGATCTTCTCCATCGGCGTGTCCCATGCGGTGCAGATGACCAATGCCTGGAAGCAGGACGTGCTGGCCGGACTGGATGCCCGCGCCGCGGCCGAGGGGGCCTTCCGCAAGCTGGCGGTGCCCGGCACGGTGGCGCTGTTGGCCAATGCCCTGGGTTTCATGGTGATCATGCTGATCGACATCCCCATCGTGCATGAGCTGGGGGTCACCGCCTGCCTGGGCGTGGCGCTGATGATCGTCACCAACAAGCTGTTTCTGCCGATCATCCTCTCCCATCTGCAGCTGGAGCGCGTGGCGCGCAGCCCGGGCGGCGCCGACACCGGCCGCGCCCGCCTGTGGTGGAGCCTGTCGGCCCTGGCCCTGCCGGGGCCGGCGCTGCTGAGCCTGGCCATGCTGGTGCTGCTGCTGGGCGTGGGCACCTATCAGTCGCGCCATCTGCTGACCGGCGACGTCGGCGCCGGCGCGCCGGAGTTGCATGGCGAGTCGCGCTACAACCGCGACAACGCGGCCATAGTCGCCAACTACTCGATCAGCATGGACGTGCTCTCGATCTTTGCCGAAACCGTCGCCGAGGAGGAGGCCTGCCTCGACTGGTCGTTGATGAACGTGGTGGAGCGCTTCGACCTCCATATGCGCGGCGTGGCCGGGGTGCAGTCGGTGACCACGGTGGCCGGCGGCATCAAGTTGTATGCCGCGGCCAACAACGAGGCCAATCCGCGCTGGGCGGCGCTGCAGCGTTCACCCCATGCCCTGCGCATCGGCGGCGCTGCGGCCAACCCCGAGCTGGGCCTGAACAGCGAGGGCTGCCGGGTGCTCAACCTGCAGCTGTACCTCGACGATCACCAGGGCGCGACCCTCAAGCACGTCACCGGCGAGGTGGAGAAGTTCGTCGCCGCCGAGCAGACCCCGGGCATCCGCCTGCGCCTGGCCGGCGGCAACGCCGGGGTGGCCGCCGCCACCAACGAGGCGGTGGAGCAGGCCGAGGTGCAGATGCTCTCGGCGCTGTTCGCCACCATCGGCCTGCTCTGCTGGCTGACCTTCCGCTCCTGGCGCGGGGTGCTCTGCGTGCTGGTGCCGCTGATGCTGGTGACCATCCTGTGCAATGCCCTGATGGCCCAGCTCGGCATCGGCCTGAAGGTCGCCACCTTGCCGGTGATTGCCCTGGGCGTGGGGGTCGGGGTGGACTACGGGGTCTATCTCTACGAGCACATGCAGCACGAGATGCGCCATGGCCTCGGTCTGCGCGAAGCCTTCTACCAGGCCATGCGCCAGCGTGGTACGGCGGCGGTGTTCACTGCCCTGACCATGTCCATCGGCGTCGGCACCTGGGCCTTCTCCGCGCTCAAGTTCCAGGCCGACATGGGCGTGCTACTGGCCTTTATGTTTCTGGTCAACGTACTCGGCGCGATCTTCCTGCTGCCGGCCCTGGCGGTATGGCTGGGGGTTGGCCAGGAGCAGGCCACAGGGTCGCAGGTCGCGGGCCTGAGCGTGCCGTACGAAGGGCACCAAACCAGTCTGCAGCGGCCGCGGGAGAAGACGCAGGGGACAAGCCTGGAACAACTCTGAATTGGGGCCGACGGGGTGAGCGGCCGCTTTGCGGCAGGTGGATGACGGGATGCTGTAGCCGTCGTCTGCCTGCCGTTTTTTTGCGTCCGGCTTTTTCCGCCGCAGGCAGGCGACATCGGCCATTCGGACGATTTGCCCCGCGCCGCTTCGTTCCAGACTGCCGGGCAGTTGGGTGCCGTTCTGGGCGCTCTCTCAGCGACAAGGCAGTGACCATGGAATTTGCGTTCAGCGACGAGCAGAACATGATCCGCGAGTCCGCCGAGGGCTTCCTCGCGGATGTCTCGGATTCGCCTGCCGTAAGGGCGGCGATGGGCAGCGCGACGGGCTACGACCCGGCGCTCTGGCAACGCCTGTGCGGCGAGATGGGCTGGCCGGCCATCCATATTCCCGAACAGTACGGCGGCCTGGGCCTGGGCTTCGTCGAACTGGCCATCCTGCTGGAACAGATGGGCCGGCGCCTGCTCTGTTCGCCGTTCTTCGCCAGCGCCTGCCTGGCCACCCCGGCGCTGCTGCTGGCCGGCAACGAAACGCAGAAGGCCAGGTGGCTGCCGGCGCTGGCAGACGGCAGCCTGACCGCCAGCCTGGCCTACATGGCCGGCCCGGGCGCCGGGGTCGAGGCGGTGGCCGTCAGCGCCCGCCCGGAGGGCGCGGGCTTCGTGCTCGACGGCAGGCTGAGCCAGGTGGTCGATGGCCACACGGCCGGCCTGTTGATCGTCGCCGCGCGCACCCCTGGCAGCCAGGGGGCTGAAGGCATCAGCCTGTTCGCCCTGGAGACCGGGCAACTGGCCATCGGCCGCAGGCTGCGCTCGACCCTGGACCAGACCCGCAAGTTGGCCGAGGTGGAGTTGCAGCAGCTGTATGTCGGCGCCGACGCCCTGCTCGGCGAGTTCGGCCAGGCCGGGGCGCTGCTGCAGCAGGTGCTGCAACTGGCTTGCGCCGCGCTGGCCGCCGAGCAGGTGGGCGGGGCCCAGCAGAGCCTGGACCTGACCCTGGCCTATTGCGCCGAGCGTCAGCAGTTCGGCCGCGCCATCGCCAGCTTCCAGGCCATCAAGCACCGCGCCGCGGACATGATGCTGCAGCTCGAATGCGCCCGCTCGGCCGCCTACTACGCCGCCTGCGTGGCCCAGGAGGCGCTGGACGCCGAGGGCGATGCGCAGGTGGCCGCCGAGCTGCCGCTGGCCGCCGCCACCGCCAAGGCGAGCTGTTCCGAGGCGTTCTTCCACTGCGCCGCCGAGGCCATCCAGCTGCACGGCGGGGTCGGCTTCACCTGGGAATACGACCCGCACCTCTACTTCAAGCGCGCCCGCGCCAGCGAGGCCCTGTTCGGCGCGCCGTCCTGGCACCGCGAGCGCATTGCCACCGCGTTATTGGGAGACGCTACATGAAGATCAGTTTCAGCGACGCCGACGAAGCCTTTCGTGGCGAAGTGGCCGCCTGGCTGGCCGACAATCTCTGTGGCGAATTCGAGCAGCTGCGCTTTCGCGGCGGCCCGGGTGACGAACACAGCTTCCCCGAGGAGCGCAAGGCCTGGGAGCGCAAGCTCGCCGAGGGCCGCTGGACCTGCGTGGGCTGGGCGCCGGAACATGGCGGCCGCGGCCTGTCGATCAGCCAGCAGGTGATCTTCCACGAGGAATACGCCCGTGCCGGCGGTCCCGGGCGCATGGGCCATATCGGCGAGGGCCTGGCCGGGCCGACCATCGCCGCCTTCGGCAACGAGGAGCAGAAGCGCCGCCTGCTGCCGGGCATAGTCGCCGGCACCGAGTTCTGGTGCCAGGGCTATTCCGAGCCGGGGGCCGGCTCGGACCTGGCCAACGTCAAGACCCGCGCCGTGTTGGAAAACGGCACATGGCGGATCAATGGGCAGAAGGTCTGGACCTCCCTGGCCCACGAGTCCGAGTGGTGCTTCGTGATCGCCCGCACCGAGGCCGGCAGCGTCGGCCATCAGGGCCTGTCGTTCCTGCTGGTGCCGATGCGGCAGGCGGGCATCACGGTGCGCCCGATCGAGCAGCTGACCGGCACCAGCGAGTTCAACGAGGTGTTCTTCGACGACGCCGAGACCGCTGCCGCCAATATCCTCGGCGCCCCCGGCGATGGCTGGAAGATCGCCATGGCCCTGCTCGGCTTCGAGCGCGGGGTGTCGACCCTGGGCCAGCAGATGCTGTTCCACAACGAGCTGGAAGAGATCATCCGCATCGCCAAGGCCAATGGCGCGGCCCGCGATCTGTTGTTGCGCCAGCGTATCGCCCAGGCCTGGAGCGGCCTGCGCATCCTGCGCTACAACTCGCTGCGCATGCTCTCCGGGGTGCAGGATGGCTCGCTGCGCCGCGAGGCGATGATCTACAAGCTGAGCTGGGCCAACTGGCACGTCGAGCTGGGCAAGCTGGCCATGGACGTGCTCGGCGCCGATGCCGAACTGCTGGAAGACGGTCCCTACCGGCTCGGCCGTCTGCAGGCCATGTTCCTGTTCAGCCGCTCCGACACCATCTACGGCGGCACCAACGAAATCCAACGCAACATCATCGCCGAACGCGCCCTGGGCATGCCCCGCGAGCCGCGCCTGCGCGCCTGACAGGAGAGCTTTCATGAACATTCCAAACTACGTCCCCGGCCACGGCCTGCTGCGCGGCAAATCGGTGCTGATCACCGCCGCCGCCGGTGCCGGCATCGGTTTTTCCGCCGCCCTGCGCGCCGCCGAGGAAGGCTGCCGCGCGCTGATGATCAGCGATATCCATGAGGGCCGGCTGGCCGAGGCGGCTTCGAGGATCCGCGAGCAGACCGGGCTTGAGCAGGTCTTCAGCCAGGTGTGCAACGTTACCGGCGAGGAACAGGTGCAGGCCCTGGTGGCCGCCGCCGAGCGTGACCTGGGCGGCGTCGACGTGCTGATCAACAACGCCGGCCTCGGCGGCTCGCGCCTGCTGGTGGAAATGGCCGACGAGGAATGGCAGCGGGTACTGGACGTGACCCTGACCGGGACCATGCGCATGACCCGAGCCATGCTGGCGCCGATGATCGAGCGAGGACGTGGAACCATCGTCAACAACGCCTCGGTGCTCGGCTGGCGCGCGCAGAAGGAGCAGAGCCACTACGCCGCGGCCAAGGCCGGGGTGATGGCGCTGACCCGCTGCGCCGCGGTGGAGGCCGCCGAGCACGGCATCCGCATCAACGCGGTGAGCCCGAGCATCGCCCTGCATGATTTCCTGCGCAAGTCCGCGCCCCAGGAAGTCCTGGAAAAACTCGCGGCGAACGAGGCCTTTGGCCGCGCCGCGGAGGTCTGGGAGGTGGCCAACGTGATGATGTTCCTGGCAAGCGACTACAGCTCCTACATGACCGGCGAAGTGCTGTCGGTCTCCAGCCAGAGGGCCTAAGCATGACGACTGTGTTCAACCATCCCTCCGAGCTGCTGGACAAGGTCGGCGCCGAGCTGGGCCAGAGCGACTGGCTGCGCATCGAGCAGTCGCGAATCGACCAGTTCGCCGAGGCCACCGGCGATCACCAGTGGATCCATGTCGACCCGGTGCGCGCCGCCAGCGGGCCGTTCGGCGCCTGTATCGCCCATGGCTACCTGAGCCTGGCCCTGGTCAACCTGTTCCTGCCGCAGATCGTCGAGGTGCGCGGTATCGCCATGGGGGTCAACTATGGCTGCGACAGGGTGCGCTTTCCCAACGTGGTCAAGGCCGGTGCCCGGGTGCGCGGCAGCGCCAGCCTGGTGGGCGCCGAGGCAGTGAAGGGCGGGGTGCAGGCCACCATTCGCGTCAGCGTCGAGATCGAGGGCGAAGACCGCCCGGGCTGTGTGGTGGACACCATCAGTCGCTATTACCCGGCCTGAAAGCTACTGCGCTCGCGACGCTTTCAGCCGCGTTAACGAATTGTTTACGAGACCCCCAAGATGAAAGAAGCCGTAATCGTTTCCACCGCCCGTACCCCCATCGGCAAGGCCTTTCGCGGCGCCTTCAACGACACCGAGGCGCCGCAGCTGGGCGGCCATGTGGTGCGCGAGGCGGTGCTGCGCGCCGGCGTCGAGCCGGGCGAGGTGGACGATGTGATCATCGGCGCGGCGGCCCAGCAGGGCACCCAGGCCTACAACCTCGGGCGCCTCTGTGCGATCGCCGGCGGCCTGCCGCCCAGCGTCGCCGGCATGGCGGTGGAACGCCAGTGTTCTTCCGGCCTGATGAGCATTGCCAGCGCTGCCAAGAGCATCATGTGCGACGAGATCGACATCGCCGTGGCCGGTGGCCTGGAGTCCATCTCGCTGGTGCAGAACAAGCACAAGAACGCCTACCGCAACCAGTCCCAGGCGGTGCTGGCGCAGGACCCCACGGCCTATATCCCGATGATCGAGACCGCGGAGATCGTCGCCGCGCGCTACGGCATCAGCCGCGAGGCGCAGGACGCCTACGCCTACCAGAGCCAGATGCGCACCGCCGCCGCCCAGCGCGACGGTCTGTTCGACGCCGAACTGGCGCCGCTGACTAGCCGTCAGTCGATTTTCGACAAGACCAGCGGCGAAACCCGGTACCAGGAGCTGACCCTGGCCCGCGATGAGTGCAACCGGCCGACCACCACCCTGGAAAGCCTGCAGGCCCTGGAGCCGGTCTGGACCGGCGGGCAGTGGACCGGCCCTGGCCGTTTCATCACCGCCGGCAACGCCTCGCAGCTGTCCGATGGCGCCAGCGCCAGCCTGCTGATGAGCGCCAAGCTGGCCGAGCAGCGCGGCCTGGAGCCGCTGGGTATCTACCGCGGCCTGGCGGTGGCCGGCTGCAACGCCGACGAGATGGGTATCGGCCCGGTCCATGCGATTCCCAAGCTGCTCAAGCGACATGGCCTGACGGTGGACCATATCGGCCTGTGGGAACTCAACGAGGCTTTCGCCTGCCAGGTGCTGCACTGCCGCGACGTGCTGGGCATTCCCGACGAGCGCCTCAACGTCAACGGTGGCGCCATCGCCATCGGCCACCCGTTCGGCATGTCCGGCGCGCGCATGGTCGGCCACGCCCTGATCGAGGGCAAGCGCCGCGGTCTGCGCTATGTGGTGGTGAGCATGTGCATCGGCGGCGGCATGGGTGCCGCGGCCCTGTTCGAAGTGGTTTAGGGAGCCAGAAAATGATTACGCCAGAGCAGATCCAGGCCACCATGGCCCGCTATATCCAGCTGGTCGACGCCTGCGACATCGACGGCATCGTTGCCCTGTATGCCGAGGATGCCCGGGTGGAAGACCCCATCGGCACGCCGCCGCATGTCGGCCGCGCCGCCGTCGAGCATTTCTACCGCGAGGGCCTGGGCCGTGCCCAGGCCCGTGCCCGGCAGACCGGCCCGGTTTCGGCCAGCCATGCCGGCAGCGGCGCGGTGCCGTTCTGCGTCGACCTGCAGATGGACGGGCGGGCCTGTTCGATCCAGGTGATCGACGTCATGGAGTTCGACGAACAGGGCCTGATCCGCTCGATGAAGGCCTACTGGGGCCAGGCCAATCTGGTGGCCCGGGAGGACGCCTGATGCTGGCCACGCGCCGCTGACAGAAACCCTGCGCGCAACCCATGCTGGACGGCCTGCGCGCAGGTTGTTCAGTGCCCGGCGGCGGCGTCGAGGAAGGCCGGTTTTTCCCCGCCGCCATGCACGCAGATATCCACCCCGCTGACATAGCCTGCCATGGGCGAGGCCAGGTACAGGCAGGCATTGCCGATGTCCAGGGGGGTGGCCATGCGCTGCAGCGGGATGCTCGCCGCCACCCGGGCCACGCCGCTGCGATCGCCATAGTGCAGTTCGGCCTGCTCGGTCAGCACCAGGCCGGCGGTCACCGCATTGAGCCGCACCTTCGGCGCCCACTCCACCGCCAGCGAGCGGGTCAGGTTGAGCAGGCCGGCCTTGGCCGCGCCATAGGCGGCGGTGCCGGGGGAGGGGCGGATGGCGCTGACGCTGCAGATATTGATGATCACCCCGCCTTCAGCCTGCGCCTGCATCACCCGGTTGGCCAACTGGCAGAGGTTCAGCGGCGCCAGCAGGTTGAGGCGCAGGATGGATTCGGAAAAGCGCGGCGACGCCGTGGCCGCCTCGGCGTGGGGTGCACCACCGGCATTGTTGACCAGTACGTCGAGGCGGCCAAAGCGGGCGACTATGCCGTCCACCAGTGCCTGCAACTGCTCGACGTCGCGCACGTCGCAGGGCAGGAACAGGGCCGTGCGACCGCCCTGGCTCGGCAGCTGCTCCGGGCTGCTGCGCCCGCAGATCACCACCTCCGCGCCCTGGGCCAGGAAGCATTGACTGATGCCGCGTCCGACCCCCTTGGCGCCTCCCGTGACCAGCACCACCTTGTTCGTGAAATCCAGCGCTTCGCCCATGTGTATCCCCTCAGGTTGATTGACGATGGCTGCAGGCTAGCGCCGAGCGCCGTGCATGCCACCGTCCAACAGGACTACTAGCCGTGCAGGCCGTGCTGCGGCGCGCGGGCTGCTAGTCCTGTCGGACGATGTTGCCCTGACGGAGCGCCCGAATAATCCCGGCAAACAACGAGCCGAGGAGGGTCCCATGAGCGCGCTATCGCAAGGGCGTTTCGTCACACTGGCCGATGGTCTGCGCCTGCACTACATCGAGGCAGGCGCAGGCGAGCCGGTGGTCTTTGTCCACGGCAGCGGGCCGGGTGCCAGCGGCCACAGCAATTTCAAGCAGAACTACCCAGTGTTCGCCGCCGCCGGCTACCGCGCCATAGTGCCGGACCTGCCGGGTTACGGAGCCTCGGACAAACCCGAAACCATCTACGACCTGGACTTCTTCGTCGCCGCCCTGAGCGGCCTGCTGGACGCCCTGGATATCCAGCGCTGCGTGCTGGTGGGCAACTCTCTGGGCGGCGCCATCGCCATCAAGCTGGCCCTGGATCAGCCACGTCGCGTCAGCCGCCTGATCCTTATGGCCCCCGGCGCGCTGATGGAGAAGGAGCAGTACTACCAGCAGATGGAAGGCATCCAGAAGATGGGCGCGGCCTTCGCCAATGGCGAACTCAACGATGCCGCCGGCATGCGCCACCTGCTCAGCCTGCAGCTGTTCGACGCCTCGCTGATCAGTGACGAAACCGTCAACGAGCGGGTGGCGGTGGTGCAGCAGCAGCCGCGCTGCGTGCTGAGCAGCATGCAGGTGCCCAACCTAGCGCCGCGTCTGGCCGAGCTGCAGTGCCCGATTCTCGGGTTCTGGGGCATCAACGACAAGTTCTGCCCGGCCTCCGGCGCCCAGACGATGCTCGAAGCCTGCCGGCAGATCCGCTTCGTGCTGCTCAGCGAGTGCGGCCACTGGGTGATGGTGGAACACCACGAGCTGTTCAACCGCAGCTGCCTGGACTTTCTCGCGGAGGGCCGCCCATGAGCCAGTTTCTGCAACAGCAGTACGGCGAAGAGCTGTATCAGGCCCTGATCAATGGCCAGACCCTGGCGCCGCTGACCAGCCGCTGGCCGCAGATCAGCATCGAGGACGCCTACCGCATCTCCCTCTACGCCATCGAACGGCGGGTGGCGGCGGGCGATGCCATAGTCGGCAAGAAGATCGGCGTTACCTCAGAAGCAGTGCAGCGCATGCTCAATGTGCATCAGCCGGACTTCGGCTTTATCACCCGTGACATGGGGTTCGACGACGGCGACAGCATCTCCCTGTCGGCCAATCGCCTGATCCAGCCGCGTGCCGAGGGCGAGATCGCCTTCAAGCTCAAGCACGATCTGCAGGGCCCGGGGGTGACCGAGCAGGACGTGCTGGACGCCACCGAATGCGTGATGCCCTGTTTCGAGATCGTCGATTCGCGCATCCATGACTGGCAGATCCGCATCCAGGACACGATCGCCGACAACGCCTCCTGCGGAGTGTTCGTCCTCGGCCGCGAGCAGGTCGACCCGCGCGCGCTGGATCTGCCCAATCTGCAGATGAGGGTGTTCAAGAACGGCGTGCAGATCAGCAAAGGCCTGGGCTCGGCGGTGCAGGGCAATCCGCTGACCGCAGTGGCCTGGCTGGCCAACACCCTGGGCGCCTTCGGCATCCCGTTCAAGGCCGGGGAAATCATCCTCTCCGGCTCCCTGGTACCCCTGGAGCCGGCCCGCGCCGGTGACCATTTCGAACTGACCATCGACGGCCTGGGCAGCGCCCGGGTGTCCTTTTGCGCCTGATTTCGGGGAAGACAAGATGAGCAAGAAACTCAAGGCGGCCATTATCGGGCCGGGCAATATCGGCACCGACCTGTTGATCAAGATGTGTCGTTCCGAATGGATCGAGCCGGTGTGGATGGTCGGCGTCGACCCCAACTCCGAGGGCCTCAAGCGCGCCGCCGAACTCGGCATCAAGACCACCGCTGAGGGCGTCGACGGCCTGTTGCCCCATGTGCTGGACGACGATATCCGCATCGCCTTCGATGCCACCTCGGCCTATGTGCACGCCGAGAACAGCCGCAAGCTCAATGAACTCGGGGTGATCATGATCGACCTGACCCCGGCGGCCATCGGCCCCTACTGCGTGCCGCCGGTCAACCTCAAGGAGCATGCGGCCAAGCTGGCACTGAACGTCAATATGGTCACCTGCGGCGGCCAGGCCACCATCCCCATGGTGGCGGCGGTATCGCGGGTGCAGCCGGTGGAGTACGGCGAGATCGTCGCTACGGTTTCCTCCGGTTCGGTAGGGCCGGGCACCCGGCAGAACATCGACGAGTTCACCCGTACCACCGCCGGCGCGGTGGAGAAGATCGGCGGGGCGAAAAGCGGCAAGGCGATCATCGTCATCAACCCGGCCGAGCCGCCTTTGATGATGCGCGACACCATCCACTGCCTGACCGAGGGCGAGCCGGATCAGGCGGAAATCCGCGCCTCGGTGCTGCATATGGTCAAGGAAGTGCAGCGCTATGTGCCCGGTTACAAGCTGATCAACGGCCCGGTGTTCGATGGCCGCAAGGTGTCGATCTTTATCGAGGTGGAGGGCCTGGGCGACTTCCTGCCCAAGTCCGCTGGCAACCTCGACATCATGACCGCCGCCGGCCTGCGTACCGCCGAGATGTTCGCCGAAGAAGCCCACAAGGGCGTCCTGCAACTGCCTGCCCGCTGAGTGGAGAAGCGTTATGAACCTGCAAGGTAAATCCGTGCGCCTGCACGACATGAGTCTGCGCGATGGCATGCATGCCAAGCGCCACCAGATCAGCCTGGAGGAGATGGTGGCGGTGGCCACCGGCCTGGATGCGGCCGGCGTGCCGCTGATCGAGATTACCCACGGCGACGGCCTTGGCGGCGCCTCGCTGAACTACGGCTTCCCCGCCCACAGCGATGCCGAATACTTCGACGCGGTCATCCCCAGGCTCAAGCAGGCCAAGGTTTCCGCCCTGCTGCTGCCAGGTATCGGCACCGTCGAACACCTGAAGATGGCCCACGGCTGTGGCGTGTCCACCATTCGCGTGGCCACCCATTGCACCGAGGCCGACGTCTCCGGCCAGCATATCGGCATGGCGGCGAAGATGGGCCTGGATACCGTGGGCTTTCTGATGATGGCGCATATGGTCAGCGCGGAAAAACTGCTGGAACAGGCGCGCCTGATGCAGAGCTACGGCGCCAACTGCATCTACTGCACCGACTCGGCCGGCTATATGCTGCCCGACGAAGTGACGGAGAAGATCGGTATGTTGCGCGCCGGGTTGGATGCCGGCACTGAGATTGGTTTCCACGGCCACCACAACATGGGGATGGCCATCGCCAACTCGCTGGCGGCCATCGAGGCGGGCGCCGCCCGTATCGACGGTTCGGTGGCCGGCCTCGGCGCCGGCGCCGGCAACACCCCGCTGGAGGTGTTCGTTGCGGTGCTCAAGCGCATGGGCGTGGAGACCGGCATCGACCTGTACCGCATCATGGACGTCGCCGAGGAGCTGGTGGTGCCGATGATGGATCAGCCGATCCGCGTCGACCGCGATGCCCTGACCCTGGGCTATGCCGGGGTCTACAGCTCCTTTCTGCTGTTCGCCAAGCGCGCCGAGCAGAAGTACGGCATCCAGGCCCGCGAGCTGCTGGTGGAGCTGGGCCGGCGCGGCACGGTCGGCGGTCAGGAGGACATGATCGAGGACCTGGCGCTGACCCTGTCGCGGGCGCGTGAGGTGCTGCCGACCTGATCGACCGGCACCTCGCACTCTAACGAGCAAAGGGCGCCGAGGGGGCGCTGCGCCTGGCGCCTGGCGCAGCGCTGGCTTTCACCTGACCGACCCGTTTTTAGCACCTGCGGGGGCGATGCCATCCATCACGCGGAGACACGCTGTCTCATCCTGTGCCGACCTCTCCGTGGCCACGACACTGGCCGCAGGTTTCGCTACTTTGCTGGTGTTGACCACTGCGCGGACCTAACCGCGCAGCTGCTCGGCCGCTCGCTGATCGGGGGGCGAACATCCGAGAACGAACGACGCCTGTGGCTACCTGCCTGAAGCACGGTGTGATCATTGGTGGGTAACCGGGATGGTCGTCATTCAGGCTGCGCGAGCGCTGGACGGCTTTGGGTAGGTCATCGCTGCTATGGCGAAACGACGGGGCAGGGCATTCATGTCCCGCAGCCAGGCAAGAGCATCCACCTCCATGGCAGTGCTCAACCGATTCGGCGTACTAGGCGAAGGGAAAACTACCTGAACCTCGCTTTACCCGCTCAGATCCACTGGAGACGTCGTTCGCGGAACCGGAGTCGGGACAGAATGAAGCCTTTCCCTTCCTGGCTGGCACTCGTCGTCTTGCTCGGCGCGCTTGTCGAAGCGCAATGCGCATGGGCCACGCACTGTCACGAGTCGGTCAGGAATGTCGCCCAGAGCGAGCATATCGCCGGGGGAGGTGCCCTCGTTCATCTAACGGAGCGCTCGCTGTGTTGTGGCCTGGTAGATAGCAATTCGCGACGGGTTGAACAAGCGCAGCAGGCGATGGGGATTACCGACCTGTCCGCGTCGTTCTATCAATCGATAAATCTGCCACTTGCAGACCGTCCTCCCATCGGTTCCTTCGCCTTGAGACTTATCTACCCACTTTCAGCGGAGAACTATCATGCATAACTCTAATTTCGAATCCTGCATCAAAGCCTGCCTCGATTGCGCAGTTGCCTGTGACCATTGCTTTGGAGCCTGCTTGAGCGAGCAACAGGTGCAGATGATGGTGCGCTGCATCCAGTTGGACCGCGAATGTTCAGAGGTTTGTCGACTTGCCGCCTGCCTGATGGCCAGTGGCAGCGAGTCGGCGAGCGCCTTCGGCAAGGTCTGCGCCGACATCTGCAGGAAGTGTGGCGAAGAATGTGCCAAGCACGAGGCTGAGCATTGTCAGCAGTGCGCCAAGGCATGCATGAGCTGCGCGGAAGAATGTAGCCGTATGGCTGCCTGATCCGAGCGAACGCGCGTTGCAGCATCGAGCCGCAGCGCTCCTGCCGGACGGTTCCCCGAGCTACAGCCTCGCCGTATCCGGATAGGGAGCTTGGCAGGACCGAGCGCAGTCCGCGCGTTGCGCGATCGCCGCAGTCCGGCCGGAAACCAGAACGTCGGCAGGGCCGGGAGCAGCGCGATGCTCCCGGGGGCGGACTGGCGAGCCCACGGTTGGCCCATGATCGCGCTGGCCCCTGGCGGCTCTAAGCTGCAGGCGGCCGGCGATCGGCGCGATGCGCGCTGATCTTCTCTGCGGTAGAAACGCTCCGTTTTCGCTATCGTACGCATTGATTCCAACAAAGGCGCCTGCGTGATGAAGACGTCGTTCGAGAGCGTATTGAAGGACAAGAACCGGGTACACCTGGAGCGCGTGCAGTGTGGCGAGTCGACCACGGCTGCGCACCGGGTCGCCTTCGTGTTGCTGGACCACTTCTCGATGATGGCTTTCACCGGCGCCGTGGACGCCCTGGTCACGGCCAACCTGATGAGCGCCACGCCGCTCTATGAAGTGCTGGTGGTCGGTGGCGAGCAGGACGTGGTGGTCAGCGACCTGGGCATCGTCATCTCGGCGGACTGCCGTCTCGCCGATCTGCGCGAGCGCGAGCAGCAGCTGATCGTGGTCTGCGGCGGCTTTCGCGTGCAGCTGCAGGCCAATCCCTTGCTGCGAACCAAGCTGCGCCAGGCCGACGCGGCCGGCGCGATGCTCGGCGGCCTGTGGAATGGTGCCTATTTCCTGGCCGAAGCCGGGCTGCTGGACGGCTACGAGTGCGCCTTTCATCCTGACGGCCGGGTCATGATGACCGAGCTGTTCCCCAAGGTGAAAGTGACGAGCCAGGCGCATGTGGTCGACCGGCGGCGGATCAGTTGTGCGGGGGCGAACAGCTCGCTGGGCATGATGCTGGAAGTGGTGCGACGCAGCACGCGGCAGGAGCTGGTTGGTGCGGTGGAGCAGGTGTTGAGTTGCGACAAGGCGCGGGATCGTTTCGATGCGTCTCTCTCGTCGCTGGATATCGACCCGACGTTCCCCCGGCCACTGGTGATAGCGTTGGAGCTGATGCACAGCAATATCGAAGATCCCATCGGCATCGACGAAATAGCCGATTATTCGGGCATCTCCAGAAGGCACCTGGAGCGCCTGTTCTGTCGCCACGTCAAGGCGACGCCCCCGCGTTACTATCTGGAACTGCGGCTCACCCATGCGCGCCAGCTGCTGCAGTACACCAACAAATCGCTGTTCGAGATCGCGGTGGCGAGCGGCTTCGTGACGTCCTCGCACTTTCAGCGCTGTTTCCGGGAGAAGTTCAATATCGCGCCGGGGCAGTTCCGCAAACGCGCTCATCCATAGAACCGCTCAGCGCGTTTGCGCCTCGCCTACTGCCGGGAGCGTTGCATGTCCTGCCGGCGCCATGGCCAAGTTCGACGCGCAGGTTCTCCCCCAGGGTTATGCGCACGCCGCTATGGTGGTGGCGCCAGACGTACCGCCCCTGACGATCTGGATCGCTTGCGAAGCGCGCAGCGCGCTGGGTGTTGACGAACCAGTCCTCGCCGGCCTGTTCACGGCGCAGCCGACCTGCGCGAGCGCTATCGAGGAACTCGCACGATCCGTCGCCCCCGCTTCAGAGTTTCGCCGAAGGCAGCTGCAGCCAGATCGAGAACGCCCCCAGCACGATCCAGAAGACGGTGAACAGCCAAGGCGAGCGAAGGGAAAACAGCAACGATTTGTAGCTGCTGGCCTTGCTCGACTCCTGCTCGCTGAACAGCGGGGAGTCGTCGTAGGCATGGCCGAACTTGGGGTCGCTGCGCAGCAGGTGGTCCTGCTTGTAGTGCCAGTGGCCGATGATCGCGGCGGACGCCCTGATTCCCGGCCAGGCGTGCAGCGAGCTGACCACCCCCAGCAGCGCCAGCAACGCGGGAACCACCAGGGTGAACAGCTGGCCCCAGGCAGCATTGGCATTGGCCATGGAGGAGGCATAGGCGATGACCAGAAACGACTGCGCCGACAGATAGGCATTGGTTCGCCCCGCAAGCAGGCTGGTTTCGTACTGGATTTCGCGTCGGTAGAAATCCAGCCGTTCCTTCGGCGTGCCGAACATCAGGGACTCCGAGGGGGTGCTGTCCTGCGCGGCGGGATTTTCCAGGGTAATGATGCGGGAGGTTTTCATGGGGCGGCATCGGCTGTCGGTGTGAGTGTCGGCGGTAGGGCGAAGGCGCGGCGGTGTGGCGGGTTGCACCCTGCCACAGGGGGTGTCGATGCTTGTCGCAAGGAGCGCTTTCCCCGGTTCCTGCTTAGACTGCGGGCGTTTCAGTCATTCAGTGTTTTTCCGGGTAGCGGCGGGAAACGGAGTGACACCGGCGGCATGGCGACACCTCGTCCGGAGGCGCCGCACGTGCCGCCAGCGACGCGAAGTCGATCGGCGCGGCTGACCAGGCCACTCATCACGACGGTATTGATCCCCGTCATGTGATACGCGGCCTGCGGTCGGCATGATTGCCCTCGATCATCGATTTGTGAGGTACGCATGCGGCAGTGGTGCTCGGGACTGGTATTGAGTGGTGGTCGGGGCGCCCGCATGGGCGGCGTGGACAAGGGACTGGTGGACTGGTGGGGCATGCCGATGGCCGAGCGGGTCTGCCGGCAGATCAAGCCTCTGGTCGGCGAGCTGATGGTGTCCTGCAATCGCAATCGGGCGCGCTACGCGGCGTTCTGCGATCGCACCCTGGGCGATGCGCAAGGGGATTATCCGGGCCCGTTGGCCGGCATCCTGGCGGGACTGCGCGCCATGCGCGGCACCTACCTGCTGGTGGCGCCCTGTGACCTGCCGGCCGTCGACGGCGAGCTGTTGAGCGAGCTGCAGGAACTGGCCTGGCAGCATCCGCAGCGGGTCATCGCCGTGCGCCAGGGGGAGCGCCTGCAGCCGCTGCTGTGCGTGCTGCCGCGCAAGCTGCTGGCCCGAGTCGAGACGGCATGGACGGCGGGGGAACGCAGCCCGGCTCGCCTGTGGCAGCGTCTGGGTGTCGATGTGCTCGCCTGCGCCGCTGACGATCCGCGTCTGATCAACTTCAATTGCCCCGAGCTGCTCGGCCTGATCGGCCAGCCGCTACAACCTATTGGGAGGGGTTATGCAGATCCTCGATAAGCGCCGGGCGATGGCCATCGCCCCCATTCTGCGGCTGGGTTTCCGGCCGTTCTTCCTGCTCGGCACGCTGCTCGCCGCGCTGGCCGTTCCGTTGTGGATCGCCGCGCTGCAGGGCTGGCCGCTACCGGCACCGACGGGCGGCTGGCTGGCCTGGCACCGCCATGAACTGGTGTTCGGCTTCGCCGGTGCAATCATCGCCGGCTTCTTGCTTACCGCGGTGCAGACCTGGACCGGCCGTCCGGGCCTGTCGGGGCGGCCGCTGGCGCTGCTGGCCGGGCTCTGGCTGCTGGCGCGGCTGAGCTGGTGGCTGCCGTCGGCCTGGCCGTTGCTGCTGTGCAACCTGGCGTTCCTGCTGGCGGTGGCCGCGGTCATGGCGCAGCAGCTGCTGGCCGTGCGTCAGCGGCGCAACTACCCGATCGTGTTGGTCCTGGGGCTGCTCGCCGGGGCGGACCTTCTGACCCTGCTCGGCGTACTGCAGCAGCACGAGGCCTGGCAGCGCCAGGGCAGCCATGCGGCGATCTGGCTGGTGGCGGCGATGATGACGTTGATCGGCGGGCGGGTGATTCCGTTCTTCACCCAGCGTGGCCTCGGTCGGGTGGAAATGGTGCGGCCCTGGCCCTGGCTGGACTGGTCGCTGTTGATCGGCACCCTGCTGGTCGCGCTGCTGACGGCCGCGGGTGTGCTGCTGCAGCCCAGCTGGTTCGGTGCGGCGCTGCTGCTGGCGCTCGGGCTCGGCCATGGCGTGCGGCTGCTGCGCTGGTTCGACCGCGGGCTGCTGCAGGTGCCGCTGCTGTGGTCGCTGCACCTGGCCTATGCCTGGCTGGTGGCGGCCTGCCTGGGCCTGGCGCTCTGGCACTGGGGCGGGCCGGGGTCGTCCAGCCAGGCCCTGCATGCGCTGACGGTGGGCTCCATGGCCGGGCTGATCCTGGCCATGCTGGCGCGCGTTTCGCTGGGCCATACCGGGCGGCCGCTGCAGTTGCCGAAGGGGTTTGCCAGCGCTTTCCTGCTGCTCAATCTGGCGGCATTGCTGCGCGTGCTCGGGGTGTCCGTCAGCTACCTGCCGGCGCTCTGGCTGGCGGCGTTGTGCTGGGGCCTGGCCTTCGCGCAGTTTCTCTACTGCTACGGGCCGATGCTGTGCCGTACCCGTGTCGACGGCCATCCGGGTTAGGGAGCGAAGATGACCTATCTGTTGCTCAAGTTCGTCCATCTGGCCGCCGCGGCGTTCTTTATCGGCGGGGTGTTCTTCGAGGTGATGATCCTCAGCCGGGCCGCCCGCAGCCTGGAGCCCGAGCCGCGCGAACGGCTGTCCAAGGCGCTCGGTCAGCGGGCGCGCCAGGTCATGCATTGGGTGGTACTGGCGCTCTACGGCGCGGGCCTGGGCCTGGCCTGGCACTATCGCGCCGCGCTGGCTGCGCCCTTCGCCAGCAGCTTCGCCACGCTGCTGACGTTGAAGATCGGCCTGGCGCTGAGCATCCTCGGCCACTTCCTCCTGGTGGTGCTGCTGATGCGCAGCGGCCGCATGACGCCGGCACGCTCGCGGCTGATCCACCTCAGCGTGCTGGTGCAGATGCTCGGCATCCTGTTCCTGGCCAAGGCCATGTTCCTGCTGAACTGGTAGGCATTCAGCGACCGGGTGCGCCATGCGCACCACTTCTCCGCTTGCCGGTAAATGTCCACCGCACCGCCGTTTGCCGGCGGTGCGCGCAGCCCTGGCCCGGACGTTCCGGACCGTGGCCAGGCTCAGAAGGGCAGGCGATAGCCGAGCGGCTGCAGATGGGCGAGCAACAGGAAGATGGACACCAGCACCGCGTTGATCGACCAGGCCACGGTGAGAAAGCGCGCGACCTCGCCCCAGATGCGTTCGCGCACGTTGCCGGCGTTGCGCCAGACGGCATTGAGCACCCAGGCGGTGTAGCCGAGGAAGGCGAGCAGCAGCAAGGCCAGCGAGGCGCTGTCGAGCTGTGGGTAGAGCAGCAGGATGGCGCCGAACAGCAACTGGCTGAGCGCCACGCCCTGCAGCCAGAACACCCGCCACAGCGGGGTGGTGCCGGGGCTATCGAAGCGAGCGAGAAGTTTGTCGGTATGCATGGGGCGGCTCCTATCGGGACGGGTCATGACTCAGTGTAGGCAAGCGACTCGGTCCGCAAGACACGGACCGAATCGCAGACCACGCCGCGCAAGGCGTTCGGCATCCGTCGGCGCTATTCAGCCGAGCTGCCCTTCGCCGAGCGTGCGGGGAAACAGCAGGTTGTTTTCCAGATGGATGTGCTGCATCAGATCGCGGCGCAGCTCGTCCAGGCCGCGGTACAGCGCGCGCCAGGTGTTGCAGGCATTGACTGGCGGCTGCATGTCGTCGGTCAGCTCGACCAGACGCTGCAGCGTGTCGCCATGCTGGTCGTGCTCGTAGCGCATCACTGAGATCGGCCCGCCGGCCATGCTGCCGCCTCCGCGACGGATCATCGGGAAGAGAATCTGCTCCTCCTTCTGCATGTGGCTTTCCAGCTCCTGCTGCATGCCGATCAGCAGCTCGGTCAGTCCCAGCGGGCAGTGCTCGCGACCGCCATGTACGTGCTCGACCCGCGCCGCCAGGCGGATCAGCTCCGGCAACTGGTCGCGATGCACCTCGTGGTAGCGCTGCAGGATGTGCTCG
Organism: Pseudomonas sp. SP16.1; assembly: GCF_052682975.1. Classification (NCBI taxonomy): domain Bacteria; kingdom Pseudomonadati; phylum Pseudomonadota; class Gammaproteobacteria; order Pseudomonadales; family Pseudomonadaceae; genus Pseudomonas; species Pseudomonas sp. SP16.1. The sequence goes on along the minus strand of NZ_JBQYFZ010000001.1, from coordinate 2,054,541 downwards.
ATCAGGCGCTCGGCCGACGCCTGGCGCCAGTCCGCTTCCTGGGCGTCCTCGCCGTCGAGGGCGAGCAGGCGCTGCTGCACCTCGCCGGCGTCGATGCCGAGCTCCTGCGCCGCCTGGCGCAGGCTCTTCTGGCCGCCGCAGCAGAAGTCGAGATGGAATTCGTGAAACACCCGGGTGGCACCGGGAATGCTGCAGGCGATGCTGCCCAGGCTGCTGTCGAGCAATTGCGTGGCCATGGTTGGCTCCTTTCAGGCGTATTGATCTGCCTGGGCCATCGCAAGCGGCGTGCCGAGCGCGCCGTTGACGGAAATCAAGGGCTTGCGCGCCGCCCGGGTCTAATCTACCTGGCAAGAATCAGGTCACGGATACCCGAAATGGTGGATTTCACCCCTATGCAGAATGCCCTGCTCGCCGACCTGACCGGCGAGCTGCCGGCTGCCGTGCGCCTGCAGCGCCTGGTGGTCAGCCTGCGCGAGATCTTCGCCTGCAGCGCCGTGGTGCTGCTGCGCCTGGACGGCGACAGCCTGCGCCCGCAGGCGGCGGTCGGCCTGGCCCACGAGGCGCTCGGACGCAGCTTCCTGCTGGCCAAGCACCCGCGGCTGGAACGGATCATGGCGCAGCGCGAGCCGCTGCAGTTCGCCGCCCACAGCGAGTTGCCCGACCCCTACGACGGCCTGCTGCAGGACAGCCCGGACGAGCCGCTGCCGGTGCACGACTGCATGGGCATGAGCCTGGTCCTCGACGGCCGCCTGTGGGGCGCGGTGACCCTCGATGCGCTGCGTCCCGGCAGCTTCGACCGCAGCGCGACCCAGCGCCTGCAGCGCTACGCCATGCTGATCGAGGCGGCGCTGCGCGTCTGTCGCCTTGAGGGCGAGGTGCGCAGCCTGCGCCTGGCGCGGCGCGAGGAGGGCGAGGGCGGCGACGAGGCGGGCGGCATGATCCTTGGCGACAGCCCGATCGTGCGCCAGCTGCTCGACGAGCTGGGGGTGGTGGCGGACTCCGAACTGCCCGTGTTGCTGCAGGGGGAGACCGGCGTCGGCAAGGAGCTGTTCGCCCGCTGGCTGCACGCCCACTCGCCGCGCGCACGCAAGCCGCTGGTCTACGTCAACTGCGCGGCGCTGCCGGAGACCCTGGCCGAGAGCGAGCTGTTCGGACACGTCAAGGGCGCCTTTTCCGGCGCCGCGCAGGACCGCCCCGGACGCTTCGAGGCGGCCAACGGCGGCACCCTGCTGCTCGACGAGATCGGCGAACTGCCGCTGTCGATCCAGGCCAAGCTGCTGCGCGCCCTGCAGAACGGCGAGATCCAGCGTCTCGGCGCCGACCGCCCACGCCACGTCGACGTGCGGGTGATCGCCGCGACCAACCGGCGGCTGTGGGAGGAGGTGCGCGACGGGCGTTTCCGCGCCGATCTGTATCACCGCCTGTCGGTCTACCCGGTGCATATCCCGCCGCTGCGCGAGCGTGGCCGCGACGTGCTGGTGCTGGCCGGGCATTTCCTCGAACTCAACCGCGCCCGTCTCGGGCTGCGCTGCCTGCGCCTGTCGCCGGATGCCGAGCGCAGGCTGCTGGCCTACGACTGGCCGGGCAACGTGCGCGAGCTGGAGCACGTGATCAGCCGCGCCGCACTCAAGGTGCTGAGCCAGGCCGAGTCGCGCACCGCGCTGCTCAGCATCGAGGCGCCCTGGCTGGGGCTGGATACGGCATCCGTCGCCCCCAGCGTCGCCGCGGCGCCCGCGCCGCTGGCGCCGCGCGAGAGCCTGCAGCAGGCGATGGAACGCTACCAGCGCGAGCTGATCCAGGGCGCCCTGGTCCAGCACGACGGCAAGTGGGCGGCCGCTGCGCGGGCACTGGCCATCGATCCGAGCAACCTGCGCAAGCTTGCGCGGCGGCTGAACCTGACCTGAGCCTCAGTCCGCCGCCTGCACCAGCCGCAGCTCGCCAGCCTGCGGCTCGGTCTCGCCGGGCGGCTCGATACCCCAGTCGCCGTGCTCGTACCAGTCCTCGCCGAGCATCTCGGCCGGGTGCATGGTGCGATCGGCGCCATTGCCGCAGGCCAGCGACCCCGCCGGGCAATAGCGGTCGCAGCCCCAGCAGATACGCTCGGGGTGGCTGGGATGCAGGGGAAATTTCTTGGCCATGTGCAAGCCTCCTGGCCTGTTGCCCTCATACGATCGGCAAACGCCGCCGCGCGAGCCTTGACCGGGATCAAGGCTGCTCGGATCAACCCCTGGTGGTACCTCCATCGGGGAATGGGCGCGGCGCCCGGCTGGGCTCAGGCTGCGCCTAGTCATTCATTGGAGGCGCCGTCATGGCTCATCTCGCGAACCCCGAATTCCAGGCGCTGCGCATTGCGGTGCTGACCGTCAGCGACACCCGCAACCTGAGTACCGATGGCTCCGGCCAGACCCTGATCGGCGCGCTGGAAGAGGCGGGGCACGCGCTCTACGAACGCGCCCTGGTGCCCGACGATATCTGGCAGATCCGCGCCCGCCTGTGCGCCTGGATCGCCGACCCGCTGGTGCAGGTGGTGCTGGTCACCGGCGGCACCGGCTTCACCGCACGCGACAACACCCCGCAGGCGGTGGCGCCGCTGCTGGACAAGACGGTGGACGGCTTCGGCGAGCTGTTCCGTCAGGTCTCGCTGAACGAGATCGGCACCTCCACCGTACAGTCGCGGGCCCTGGCCGGCATCAGCAACGAAACCCTGGTGTGCTGCCTGCCCGGTTCGCCCGGGGCCTGCCGCACGGCCTGGAACGGCATCCTGCGCGAGCAGCTGGACAGCCGCACCAAGCCGTGCAATTTCGTACCCCATCTCAAGCGCCTGCCCGAGCAGGCAGCGGCGCCGTGCGGAGCGCGCGCATGAGCGCCTGCGGCTGCGACCAGTCCGGCCTGCGCCCGCTGGACGAGGCCATCGCCGAGCTCCTGGCGCAGGTACCGATCCCGCCACCGGCGCAGTGGCGGTCGCTGCAGCAGGCACTCGGCCTGACCCTGGCCGAGCCGGTGCACGCACCACGGCCGATGCCGGCCTGGGACAACAGCGCCATGGACGGTTATGCGCTGCGCGCGGCCGACTTGGCGGAGGCGGGCGGCTACCTGCCGCTGGCCGGGCGCATCGCCGCCGGCGACGCGGCGCTGCAGGCGTTGCCGGCCGGGCATGCGCTGCGCATCTTCACCGGCGCGCCGCTGCCACCCGGGGCCGACAGCGTGGTGCCGCAGGAACTGGTGCGGCTGGACGGCGAGGGCGTCTGGCTGCCGGCCTGCGCGGCCGGCGACCACGTGCGCCGGCGCGGCGAGGAATTCGCGCGCGGCGCCTGCGTGCTGCCGGCCGGCCAGCGCCTGCGCGCGCCGCAGGTGGCCCTGCTGGCCAGCCTGGGTGTGGCCGAGGTGGCGGTGCGCCGGCCGCTGCGCGTCGGCCTGCTGAGCAGCGGCAACGAGCTGCGCGAGCCGGGCGAGTCGCTGCGCCCGGGGCAGATCTACGACGCCAACCGCCATGGCCTGCTCGCCGCCCTGCGCGGCTGGGGCCTGGAGGTGGGCGACTGCGGCGTGCTGGTCGACGAGCTGAGCGCCAGTCGCGATGCCCTGAGCCTGGCGGCTACCGAGTGGGACGTGCTGATCAGCTCCGGCGGCGTCTCGGTCGGCGAGGAGGATCACCTCAAGCAGGCGGTGCGCGAGCTCGGCGAGCTGTGCCTGTGGCGCCTGGCCATCCAGCCGGGCAAGCCGTTCGCCTTCGGCACTGTCTGCGGCACGCCCTGGATCGGCCTGCCGGGCAACCCGGTGGCGGCGCTGCTCACCGCCCTGGTAGTGGCGCGGCCCTTCCTGCTGGCGGCGCAGGGACGCAGCGAGGTGCTGCCGCAGGCGCTGCCGCTGACCGCCGGCTTCGACTGGCCCAAGGCCAATGCGCGTCGCCAGTACCTACGCGCGCGCCTGGAGCCGGTGGCGGGCGAATTGCGCGTGGTGCCGCACGTCCACCAGGGCTCGGCGATGCTCACCGGCCTGTGCTGGGCCGACGGCCTGGCGATAGTCGAGGTGGGCCGCACCCTGGCCGCCGGCGACACGGTGGACTTCCTGCCCCTGGATAGCCTGCTGGCCTGAGCGCCGCCCTACGGCCAGAGTGCCAATAGAACGTGCAGCCACGCCTAGCGGCTTGACCGCAATCAAGGCGCTTGGCGCCACGGCGCCTAGAGTGGCGCATCGCCATAGAAGCAGGAGTCGATCATGCATCTGGTTTGCCCGGCGGGCAGCCTGCCCGCCCTCAAGGCCGCCCTGCAGCAGGGTGCGGACGCCATCTACGTGGGGTTTCGCGACGACACCAATGCCCGCCATTTCGCCGGGCTCAACCTCGACGAGCGCCAGCTGGACACCGGCCTGCAGCTGATCCGTCAGCGCGGCCGGCAGCTCTACGTCGCGGTCAACACCTATGCCCAGCCGCAAGGCTGGACGCGCTGGCAGCGCGCCGTGGACCAGGCCGCGGCGCTCGGCGTGGACGCGCTGATCGCCGCCGACCCCGGCGTGCTGGCCTACGCCAGTCGGCGCCACCCCGATCTCAATCTGCATCTGTCGGTGCAGGGCTCGGCCACCAACCCCGCCGCGCTGGCCTTCTACCAGCAGCGCTACAACATCCGCCGCGCCGTGCTGCCGCGGGTGCTGTCGCTGGCCCAGGTGCGCCAGGTGGCGGAGAAGAGCACGGTGCCGCTGGAGGTCTTCGCCTTCGGCAGCCTGTGCATCATGGCCGAGGGCCGCTGCCATCTGTCGTCCTACGTCACCGGCGAGTCGCCCAACCTCTGCGGCGTGTGCTCGCCGGCCAAGGCGGTGCGCTGGCAGGAGGATGCCCAGGGCCTCAGCTCGCGCCTCGGCGGCGTGCTGATCGACCGCTACGGGCAAGGCGAGCCGGCCGGCTACCCGACCCTGTGCAAGGGTCGCTTCCTGGTCGGAGGCCAGCGTTTCCACGCGCTGGAGGAGCCGACCAGCCTCAACACCATCGACCTGATCCCGCAGCTGGCCGAGATGGGCATCGCCGCGGTGAAGATCGAGGGCCGCCAGCGCAGCCCGGCCTACGTCGAGCAGGTCACCCGGGTCTGGCGCGAGGCGCTGGACGCCCATGCCGGCGGCCGCTTCGCCGTGCGCGAGCACTGGCGCGACGCCCTGGCGGGGCTTTCCGAGGGCAGCCAGACGACCCTCGGCGCCTATCACCGATCCTGGCAATGAGGAGCTTATGAAACTGAGTCTGGGACCCGTGCTGTTCTACTGGAGCCGCAACAAGCTGCTGGATTTCTACGCCGAGATGGCCGCCCAGCCGCTCGACATCATCTACCTGGGCGAAACCGTCTGTTCCAAGCGCCGCGCCCTGTCGCTGGACGACTGGCTCGGCCTGGCCCGCGAGCTGCGCGAATGCACCCGCGCCGAGCTGGTACTGTCCGGCCTGGCGCTGGTCGAGGCTGGCTCCGAGCTGTCCAGCCTGCGCCGCCTGTGCGACAACGGCGAACTGCTGGTGGAGGCCAACGACATGGGCGCGGTGCAGTTGCTGGCCGAGCGCGGCCGGCCCTTCGTCGCCGGGCCGGCGCTCAACCTGTACAACGCCCACGCCCTGCGCGAGCTGCAGGAATGCGGCCTGCAGCGCTGGGTGCCGCCGGTGGAATGCTCCGGCCGCCTGCTGCAGGACTGCCTGCAGCAGCTCGACGCCCTGCAGGTGCCGCGCCCCGAGGTGGAGCTGTTCGCCTACGGCCATCTGCCGCTGGCCTACTCGGCGCGCTGCTTTACCGCCCGCGCCGAGAACCGGCCCAAGGACGACTGCCAGTTCTGCTGCCAGAACTACCCCGAGGGCATCCCGCTGCTGAGCCAGGAGGGCCAGGCGCTGTTCACCCTCAACGGCATCCAGACCCTGTCGGCCGAGGTCGGCAACCTGCTGGCCGACTACCCGAGCCTGGCCGCCAGCGGCATCGACGTGCTGCGCCTGAGCCCGCGCAGCGAGGGCATGAGCGAGGTGATCGGCGAATTCGCCGCGGTGCGCGGCGGCGCCATGCCGCCGCTGGCGGTGAGCGGCTGCAACGGCTACTGGCACGGCCGCTCGGGCATGCTCAGGGTGGAGGAGGTGGGGCTATGAAAATCGCGCAATGGCTGGTGAAGCTCGGCGATCCGCTGCTGCCCTACGGCCGCCACGTGCCCTTCGCCCTGCAGCGCCGGTTGATCGAGTTGGCCGCCGCCCGGTTGTTCGCCGCGCCGCTGGCCGAAGGCGCCTTCGACCTGCTGCAGGGGCGCTGGCTGCGCCTGCAGGTCAGCGACCTGGGCCTGGCCTGGTGCCTGAGCTGCGAGGGCACCCGCCTGCGTGTGGCGCAGCGAGCGGCGGTGGACGTGAGCATCCGCGGCAAATGGCGCGATTTCGTCCTCCTGGCCAGCCGCCAGGAAGATCCGGACACCCTGTTCTTCCGCCGCCGTCTGGTGATCGAGGGCGACACCGACCTCGGCCTGGGGGTGAAGAACCTGCTCGACGCCCTCGACCCGGACCAGCTGCCGCCGCGGGCCTGGCGACTGATGCAGGCGATGGGGGAGGCGGTGCGCTGAGGGGGCTATCGCCTGTTGGACAGGCTGGTTTGGGGGTTGGCGTCGGCTCGGAGCTGCCGCTCGTGGCTGGCCGCAAACGGCCGATTCTGTTGAAAAAAGTCCCGTCCCGATTCTTGCCCATGACAGAGCCTGAGCGAGGTGGAAATCTGGTTCGCTTAGAAGGCGGAGCTGCCTTGATTTTTCCGTAGCAACGCCGAAATCGAGCGTTTCTTGAGCTGCCGCCAAGCAGCGCCCTCAAAAAATCGACTTTTCCAACAGAATCGGCCAGAAGCGGACTTCGACGAGGGCTGTGCCAAACCAGCACAGACCCCGCATCCATCAGATCACGCGTTTGATCGCGATGTACTCACCCTCGGTACGCAGCGTCACGGTAACGGGCTTGTTGGTGCGGTTGCGCCAGAACCAGCCGTGCTTGCCGTCGAAGGCAGCTTCCAGAATCCCACGATCCTCCGGGGTGAAGCGCCCCTTGCCGTAGCCATGGTAGAACTCACGCGGCGCGTTGTAGGGATCGCCGTGGGTGTCGTAGTTGACCTGGCCGCCATTGGCCGTCCAGAAGTAGTTCACCTTGGCGCCCTTGAGCATCTCCAGCTTGATTTCGGCACCCTGGCCGGGAGCGAGGTCGATGCTCATCTCGTGCTTCAGACCCACCACTTCCGGCTCCGCCGGCGCTACGGGCGCGGCCGGTTTGGCAACTTCGGTCACCGCCACCTCGGGAGCGGGCTGCACGCCAGGCTGAACCACCTCGGTAGCTTGTACGACCGGCGCTACGGTCTCGGCAACGGCTTCTTCCGTCAGTTGCTGCTTGATCTCGCCCATTTGGGTCAGGCCCAGCATGCGGCCTACACCGGTCGGGTCGATGGCGTATTCCGAAGGCATTACCACGGTGACCAGCAGGACGATGGCGGCGACCAGGGCGATTACGGTGGAACGCAGCAACTGCTGGCTGCTCGGCAGCTCGTTGAGGCTTGGTGCTTTGCTATTGAACATGTGGAGATTCCTTACTGGGAGACGATCAGGCCGGTGAGCTGGTAACCCATCAACAGGAAACCGGCGCTCATCATGGCCACGTTGGCGGTGTAGGCATGGCGCCAGAAGCTGGCGGTGCGCCGCCAGTAGCCCATCAGAATAAGGATGGTGCCGAGGGCCAGCAGCTGGCCGATCTCGACGCCGACGTTGAAGGCGATCAGGTTGGCGATCAGGCCATCCGGCGAGATCTCGAATTCCTGAATCTTGGTCGCCAGGCCGAAGCCATGCAGCAGGCCGAAGGTCAGCGTGGCCACGCGGGTATCGGGTTGGTAGCCGAACCAGCGCTGGAAGGCCCCCAGGTTGTCGAGCGCCTTGTACACCACCGAAAAGCCGATGATGGCGTCGATCACGTAGGGGCTGATGCTGATGTTGCTCAGCACCCCGAACAGCAGGGTGATCGAGTGGCCGACCGCGAACAGCGTGACGTAGAGCCCCACGTCCTTCAGGCGATAGAGGAAGAAGATCACCCCGAACAGGAACAGCAGGTGGTCGTAGCCGGTGATCATGTGCTTGGCGCCCATGTACACGAACGGCATCAGCAGCATGCCAGTGCTTTCCTGGATGAAACCCTTGTCGCCTTCGGGCACGCCATGGGCGAGCGCCTCGGGCATGCCTATCAGCAGTAGAACGAATGCCAGCAGGGGCAATAGGAACGGACGACACAGGGCGCCGTTATCGCGAAGTGGTAGCGATTGCATAAACAGATCCTGAGTTGATGAAGCCTGGGCCACGAGGTCCAGAGTCAGAGAGTCAGTCAGAAGCGCGGGGGGCGTTCTATCCGCGTGCTGGGGCCATTGGCCAGGCGCTGGGCATAGGCGAACGAGGGGTGCCCTCTGGCCACACGCTCAGGCGTTGGCAACCAGGCGCTCAGGTGCGGAGTTTCATGCACGTGGTCGGCCCTCAGCGATGTGTGCTGATGGTCTCCCCACAACTGAGAATCCGGCCCGTGGCTGTGTGGATGGTCGTCGTAACTCGCTTGCGCAGCCTGTCCATTACCTCCGGCATAACCAGCCAGCGCATGTCCCGCCCACAGCAGTATCGACAGTAGTGCCAGGACGGAAAGGGATCGACAGGCAGCGATTTTACTCAGCATCGACGGACTAATTGCGACTCAACGAGGAAGAAAGCCTGGTTTGACGCATCCCCCCCAGGGGGATAGGATGCGGCGGCGATTATCCTTGCACGAGGCTCGGCGATGGGCAAGCACGAACACGAACACCAGCACCAAAGTCATAAGGAAATCATCAAAAGGTTGAAGCGTGCCGAGGGACACCTGCGCAGCATCGTCGGCATGATCGAGGACGGCCGCGCCTGCGTGGATATTGCCCAGCAGCTGCATGCGGTCGAGAAAGCTGTGTGCCAGGCCAAGCGCACGCTGATTCAGGATCACATCGACCACTGCCTGGAACACACGGTCGGCGCCCTTACCAAGGGTGAACGGACGCCGCTGGAAGAGTTCAAGCAGATCACCAAGTACCTTTGAGCACCCTGCCATGTCGTCCTTCGCCGAAATCTTGCAGCAAGGGGCCTCGCAGGCCTGGCTGTATGTCCCAACTGCCATCCTGCTAGGTGCCTTGCACGGCCTGGAGCCGGGGCATTCGAAGACCATGATGGCCGCCTTCATCGTGGCCATTCGCGGCACGGTGCGTCAGGCTATTCTGCTTGGCTTGGCCGCGACTGCCTCACACACCGCCGTAGTCTGGCTGGTCGCCATCGGCGGCATGTACCTCGGGCAGAACCTCGATGCCCAGACCACAGAGCCTTACTTCCAGCTCGTCTCAGCGGTGCTGATCATCGCCATCGCCCTGTGGATGCTCTGGCGCACCTGGCGCGGGGAGCAGATGTGGCGTTTCGAGCAGGGTGATGATCATCATCCGCATGACCACTCGCACGACGAAACCCGCAGGATCGATACGGGGCATGGACGCATCGAGCTGTCCATCTTCGAGGAAGGCGTAGCGCCGCGCTGGCGAATACACACGCTGAGCGGTCACCCCTGGAAAGCCGCCGATGTCTGGCTGCAAACCACCCGCGAAGATGGCCGCATGCGACGTTTTGCCTTTGCCGAGCGCGATGGTTTTCTGGAGTCCGTGGATGAAGTTCCCGAGCCGCATGCGTTCGATGTGCGCCTGAGCCTCGGCCATGGCGGCCATTCCCACGACTACGACCTGGAGTTTCACGAGCATGAGCACGTGCATGCCGAGCCGGAAGGTTTGGAGTTGTCGTTGGAGGGCTATCAGGATGCCCACGAACGGGCTCACGCCAACGACATTCGTCGCCGCTTCGCCAGCCGCAATGTCAGTACCGGCCAGGTCATCCTGTTCGGCCTGACGGGCGGGCTGATTCCCTGCCCTGCGGCCATCACCGTGCTGCTGCTCTGCCTACAGGTCAAGGAAGTCACCCTTGGCGCCGTGCTGGTGCTCAGCTTCAGTATCGGCCTGGCTTTGACCCTGGTCACCGTGGGTGTTGCCGCTGCCATTGGTACTCGCCATGCCTCCAATCGCTGGCCCTGGCTGGGCTTGGTGGCGCGCCGTGCCCCGTACCTGTCCAGCCTGCTGATCATCGCCGTCGGAATCTATGTCGGTCTGCACGGCTGGGCCGGGCTGAACGCCTGAAGTGTGGGACTTATCCGCCTACCTGGGGCTGTTCGTCGCGGCCTTCGGTGCCGCCACCCTGCTGCCGATGCAGTCCGAAACGGTGCTGACCGGCTTGCTGCTGGCCGCCAAACAGCCACCGGCCTTGCTGCTTCTGGTGGCCACGCTCGGCAACGTGCTCGGCTCGGTCGTCAACTGGTTGCTGGGACGCTACATCGAGCACTTTCGCCATAAACGCTGGTTCCCGGTGCCGGAGGACAAGCTCCAGCGCGCCCAGCAGGCCTACCATCGCTACGGGCGCTGGTCACTGCTGCTGAGCTGGGCGCCGATCATCGGCGACCCGCTGACGGTTATCGCCGGTACGCTGCGCGAGCCGTTCTGGAGCTTTCTGCTGATCGTGCTGGTGGCCAAGGTTGGACGTTATCTGGCGCTGGCCGCGTTGACGCTTTGGGGGCTGGGATGAAGCGCGATGCCGGACTCGACCTGGTCAAGTGGCTGGCCATGCTCAGCATGCTGATCGACCACCTGCGCCATCTGTGGCCGGATGCCTACGGCCTGTTCGTCATCGGTCGTCTGGCGTTTCCGCTGTTCTGCTTGGGCATCGCCGCCAACGTGGTCAGAACTCGGCCCGGTGAGCTGTTCAGCGAGGGCAATGCGCGCTACCTCGGCTGGCTGCTGGCCTTCTCGTTGCTCTCGGAGCTGCCCTACAGCTTGCTTTCGCCGGAGAGTGCGACGCTCAACGTGATGCCGACGCTGTCGCTCGGCCTGCTGGTGGCCTGGGGCGTCCACCATGCAGATCGCAACAGCCTGCTGTTGACTGTCGGGACACTGGCCATTGCCCTGTTGCTACATCGACAGCTGATGTATGGGGTGGTCGGCGTGATGCTACCTGCCGCCTTTGTCCTCGGGCTGAGGGGAGCGCGCTGGTGGTGGCTGCCTGCTGCCATGGCGGTGCTGGCCAATAGCCGCAATCGCTGGCTGGTGGAGTGGGGAACAGTGCCGGAGACCCTGGCCATGCTCGCCATGGCTGGCGCAGCCGTAGTGTTGGGGTTGGCCCTGTTGCGTCAGCCCATGTCCTGCAAAGTCTGGCCCGTTGGCCGCTGGGGTTACTGGTTCTATCCAGGACATTTGGCTGTGATATACCTGATGAAACCCTAAAAGGCTGAACAACAAGAAATCAGTGCGCTCCTGGCCGATTATCCCCCGCGGTTTCTGGCGCGACGGCGAATGGTTGTCCCGCCACCGTCGGCGCTACTATCTGCCGTCCACGCCTCTAGCTCGGAAACTCACTCTACAGCGCAGATGCCGGGCCTCGTCCTCTGCTTGCCAACCCCAAGGTGGAACCCCTTATGTCTACAGCCCTGCTGATCATCGACGTGCAACAGGCACTCTGCTTCGGCGAGGAAGCCGCCTTCGACAGTGAGCGGGTCATCGCTAGGATCAATACCCTCGCCGATAAGGCGCGCGGCGCTGGTGCGCCGGTGGTGCTGATCCAGCATGAGGAGGAGTGCGGATCTCTGCGGGTTGACAGCGACGGCTGGCAGCTCGCCGAAGGGCTGGTGACCTCGCCGGGCGATCTGCGCGTTCGCAAGACGACCCCGGACTCGTTCCACCGCACCGAGCTGCTCCAGCTTCTCCGGGAGCGGGAGGTCTCGCGTTTGCTGATCTGTGGTTTGCAGAGCGATTTCTGCGTCGACACCACCACTCGTCGCGCCCTGGCGCTGGGCTACGAGGTGATCCTGGTAGCGGATGCGCACTCGACGGTGGACAACCGGGTCCTGTCCGCCGCGCAGATCACGGCGCATCACAACGCGACCCTGGCGAACATGACGAGCTTCGGCAAGCGCGCCGTCGTCATCCCGGCCGCAGAGGTGCGGATCGAGGCCTAGATGCGTTTCGCCCCTGGGTAGCCCCGGCGTCCGGGGGCTTGACAGCCCTGGGATACTGGAAACAGCGCCGCGGCCAGCGCGGCGCAGTTTCCAGTGACGCGAAGGAAGGTGCTTATGCGCGATGACCAACTCAAGGCCTTGTTCGATCAGCAGGCCGCCGGCTACGACCAGCAATGGGCGGGAATGGCGCCCATTCGCGAGGCCCTGTACTTGCTGCTCGACGCCCTGTTCGCCGGCTTGCCGGAGGATGCCCGAATACTCTGCGTCGGCGTGGGCACCGGCGCGGAACTGGCGCATCTGGCCGAGCGCTTCCCCGGCTGGCGGTTCACCGTCGTCGACCCGTCGGGCGCCATGCTCGAAGTCTGTCGCCAGCGAGCGGAGCGGGGCGGCTTCCTTTCGCGTTGCCGCTTTCACCAGGGCTATCTGGACACGCTGCCCGCCGGGCCCGGCCATCATGGCGCGACCTGCTTTCTGGTGTCGCAATTTCTGCTCGAAGCAGGGATCCGCACCGCCTTCTTCCGGGAAATCGCCCGTCGGCTCGAGCCCGGCGGAGTGCTGGCAAATGCCGATCTCGCCAGCGATACCCAGTCGCCAGCCTATGCAACGCTGCTACGCAGTTGGCTGACGCTGATGTCCTCGGCCGGCGTGCAGGCGGCAATGCTCGAGCGAGCCCGGGCGGCCTACGCCAAGGATGTCGCGATCCTGCCGGCGCAGCGAGTCGCCGGCCTGATCGAGGCGGGCGGGTTCGAGGCGCCGGTGCAGTTCTTCCAGGCCGGGTTGATGCACGGCTGGTTCTGCGTGCGCAAGGCGGAACCCGCTTTGGGCTAGCCGCGGTCCTTTGCCGGCATCGGCGCTTGGGGTTCCGGTCCGGTCCACGCCGGCGGCATAAAGTCTGTTCGCAGGATCACCGCTCAAGGCTGCCCGCCAAACCCGCTCAGTGCGGACTCCGCGCTGCCTCGCTTGGGCTACCGACCGGCAATTGGGTAAAACCATTTCCCCCCGCCGGCGGTCGACTGATTGAACGGCTACTCCGGCCGTCGGGCCGAGGGAGGGGAAAATGACCATTCGATGCGTGATCGCCGGATGCAACTGGGCCGACGGCGACACCATGCTGATGGGCGAGGACGTCGCCCTGTGCCAGTGCTGCCGCCGCTGCGGCAGCTTCCATTACCTGCCGCAAACCTGAACCGCCGAAGGGGAGCATCGTCATGCCCCGAGCCATCTGGAAAGGCGCCATCAGCTTCGGTCTGGTGCACATCCCGGTCTCGCTGGCTTCCGCCACCTCGCCGCAGGGCGTGGACTTCGACTGGCTGGACGAGCGCAGTATGCAGCCGGTCGGCTACAAGCGGGTGAACAAGGTCACCGGCAAGGAAGTCAGCAAGGCGCACATCGTCAAGGGCGTGGCCTACGAGAAGGGCCGCTACGTGGTGCTCAGCGAGGAGGAGATCCGCGCCGCGCATCCGCAGTCGACCCAGGCCATCGACATCTTCGCCTTCGTCGACAGCCAGCAGATTCCGCTGCAGCACATCGACAAGCCTTACTACCTGGCTCCCGACCGGCGCGGCGAGAAGGTCTACGCGCTGCTGCGCGAGGCGCTGAGCGGCACCGACAAGGTGGCCCTGGCCCATGTGGTGCTGCATAGCCGCCAGCACTTGGCAGCGCTGATGCCGCTGCAGTCGGCGCTGGTGCTGGTATTGCTGCGCTGGCCAGCCGAGGTGCGTAGCCTGGAGTCGCTGGAGCTGGGGCCGACGGTGAGCCAGGCCAAGCTGACCAAGAGCGAACTGGACATGGCCAAGCGGCTGATCAAGGACATGAGCGACGAATGGCGGCCGGAGCAATACCAGGACAGCTTCCAGGAGCGCATCCTCGAGCTGGTGGAGCGCAAGGCCAAGGCCGGCAAGGTCGAGCAAGTCGAGCGGGGCGAAGGTCAGGAGCAGCGGCGCAGTGCCGATGTCGTCGACCTCACCGAGCTGCTCAAGCGCAGCCTCGGCGGCACACCGAAGAAGACGGCGAGCAAGGGCACAAGCAGCCGCAAGCCGGCCAGGACCGCGCGCAAATAAGCCGGGAGCACGAGCATGGCCAGAGCGCAGAGCGAATACAGCCGCAAACGCAATTTCGAACGTACCAGCGAGCCGCCAGAGCGCGTCGGCAAGCAGCGCAGCAAGGCCGGCGCGCTGCGTTTCGTGGTGCAAAAGCACGACGCTCGGCGCCTGCACTACGACTTCCGCCTGGAGCTGGACGGCACCTTGAAGAGTTGGGCGGTACCCAAGGGCCCGAGCCTGGACCCGCGCCACAAGCGCCTGGCCGTTCATGTCGAGGATCACCCGCTGGAGTACGCGTCTTTCGAAGGCAGCATCGCCGAGGGCAACTACGGCGCCGGCGACGTCATCGTCTGGGATCAGGGTATCTGGCAGCCCCGCGGCGACCCGGCCGCCGGCTATGCGGCGGGCAAGCTGAAGTTCAGCCTGATCGGCGAGAAGCTGGCCGGCGACTGGACCCTGGTGCGCACCCGCCTGCGCGGCAGCGGCGACAAGGAGCAGTGGCTGCTGATCAAGGAGCGCGACGACACCGCCCGACCAAGCGACGAATACGACATCGTCGAGGCGCAGCCGCAGAGCGTGATCAGCGGCGCGCTGGTCGGCGGGCCGAGCAAGAAGGCCAAGGGCAAGCCGCCGAGCAAGGCGAAGGCGACCGCCGCCGAGGACTTTCCCGCCAGCCTGGCGCCGCAGCTGGCGACCCTGGTCGAGCGACCGCCGCAAGGGGAATGGCTGTACGAGGTGAAGTTCGACGGTTACCGCATTCTGACCCGCATCGCCGATGGCGAGGTGCGGCTGCTGACCCGCAACGGCCACGACTGGACGCAGCGCCTGCCGCTGCAGGCCAGGGCCCTGGCCAAGCTGGGCCTGCACGACAGCTGGCTGGACGGCGAAGTGGTGGCGCTCGATGAACAGGGCCTACCGGATTTCCAGCAGTTGCAGAACGCCTTCGAGATCGGCCGCAGCCACGACCTGGTCTACTACCTGTTCGACGCACCGTTCATCAACGGCGAAGACCTGCGCCAGACCCCGCTGGAGCAGCGCCGGGCGCGGCTCAAGCTGCTGCTGGGCAGCTCGCGCAACGGCCCGCTGCGTTTCTCCGCCGCGTTCAACGCGCCGCACCGCGACATCATGGAAAGCGCCTGCGCCATGTCCCTGGAAGGAGTGATCGGCAAGCGCGCCGGCAGTTTCTACCTGTCGCGCCGCAGCCCGGACTGGATCAAGCTCAAGTGCCGCCTGCGCCAGGAGTTCGTCATCGTCGGCCACACCAGGCCGCAGGGCCGCCGCAGCGGTTTCGGTGCGCTGATGCTGGCGGTGAACGGGGAGGGCGGTCTGCGCTATGCCGGGCGCGTCGGCACGGGGTTCGGCGAGGCGGTGCTCAAGGAGCTGCATGCGCGCCTGCAGAAGCTGGCACGCGCCGATTCGCCGCTGGCGGGGAAGCTGACCGCGGCCCAGGCCCGCGGCGTGAGCTGGGTCGAACCGCAGCTGGTGGGCGAGGTGGAGTTCGCCGAGTGGACGCGCGAAGGCATCGTGCGCCAGGCCAGTTTCGTCGCCCTGCGCAGCGACAAGCCGGCGACGCAGATCGTCCGCGAGCGACCCAGCGCACCGCCACCACCGCCGCGCAAGCAGGGTTCAACCAAGGCGAACGGCAAGCCGCTGGTCGCCGGCGTGGCGATCAGCAATGCGCAGCGGGTGATCGACCCCGAGAGCGGCACCACCAAGCTGCAGCTGGCGCAGTTTTACGAAGGTATCGCCGACTGGCTGCTGCCGTATCTGGACAACCGCCCGGTAGCGCTGCTGCGCGCGCCGGACGGCGTCGGCGGCGAGCAGTTCTTCCAGAAACATGCCGAGCGCCTGGCCATTCCCAATATCAAGCACCTCGATCCCCGGCTCGATCCCGGCCATGCCCGGCTGATGGAGATCGACAGCCTGCCGGCACTGGTCGGCGCGGCGCAGATGGGCTGCATCGAGCTGCACACCTGGGGCGCCACCAGCGACCGTATCGCGACGCCGGACCTGTTCGTGCTCGACCTCGATCCGGACCCGGCGCTGCCCTGGCGCAGCATGCTGGAGGCCACCCACCTGATCCTGGCGGTGCTCGACGAACTGGGCCTGCAGGCATTTCTCAAGGCCAGTGGCGGCAAAGGCATCCACATCATCGTGCCGCTGGCTCGGCGCGCGGGCTGGGACGAGGTCAAGGCCTTCGCCAAGGCCATCGCCGAGTTCATGACGCGCCAGCTGCCGGAACGCTTCACCGCCACCTCGGGGCCGAAGAACCGGGTCGGCAAGATCTTCATCGACTACCTGCGCAACACCCGCGGCGCCAGCACCGTGGCCGCCTACCCGGTGCGCGCGCGGCCGGGGTTGCCGGTCTCGGTGCCGATCGCCCGCGACGAGCTGGACGAGCTGCGCAGCGCCCAGCAATGGACGGTGGGCAATCTGCGGCAACGCCTGGAGGGCCTGGAGGACGATCCCTGGCAGGGCTACGGCAACCGCCAGCGCCTGAGCCGCGCCATGTGGCACAGGCTCGGCGCCAGGCCACCCGCCCCCTAGGGTGCGTTCGATCCGGGGCGCTAATCGGCCGTCTCGATATGCACGCCGACGCCCGTCTGCCCCGGGGCGATCTCCGCGCGCAGGGTCAACGCCGGGATCTCGTAATCGCCGGCGTTCTGCCGGCGGAAGGGAATCGGCGCGGTGCTGAACAAGGCGTCCAGGCGCTCGCCAAGCTGTTCGCAGATCGCGGCATAGCGCTGCGCGTCGATCTTGCCGGTGCGATAGACCACGAACGGCGGCAGCACGTCGAAGCCGGGGTAGTAGAAGATGCCGTGGTGGATGGGAAACAGCAGCTCGTCGATCGGGCCGTTGATGCCGCGCGGACCGTAGTGCGACTCCCAGCCGCCGGCGGTGACCATCAGCATGGCGCGCTTGCCGACCAGCGTGCCCTCGCCGTAGCGGTCGCCCCAGCGCGCATCGGAATGCTCGCCCACGCCGTAGGCGAAACCATAGGCATAGACGCGCTCGACCCAGCCCTTGAGGATCGCCGGCATGGAGAACCACCAGAGCGGGAACTGCAGGATGACGGCGTCCGCCCACAGCAGCTTTTCCTGTTCGTGCACGATATCCAGGCTCTGCAGGCCGTTCTCGTAGGCGTGCTTGGACTCGAGCGAGGGATCGAAGCGCTCGCCGTTGCGGCGCTCGATGCTGTCGCCTGCATCGAGCTGCGCCTTCCAGTTCATCGCGTAGAGGTCCGAGAGCTGCACGCTGTGACCTGCGTCTTGCAGGCGCTTGATGGCGAAATCCCTGAGTGAGCCGTTGAGCGAGCGGGGTTCGGGGTGGGCATAGACGAGCAGGATATTCATGGGCTTGAGCCTCCACCGGTGGTGCGGGCAGGATGGCGGCTCGGCCGGTATAGTTGAAATGAATGTCTGATATCCCAGGTATTGCGATGGCTAATTTCGGCAGGCTCGATCTCAATCTGCTGGTCACCCTCGATGTGCTGCTGGCCGAGCACAACGTCACCCGCGCGGCGCATCGCCTGAACCTGTCGCAGCCGGCGGTGAGCGTGCACCTGGCCAAGCTGCGCGAATACTTCGGCGATCCGCTGCTGCTGCCCGGGCCGCGTGGCATGTTGCCCACCGCGCGCGCCGAGGAACTGCGCGAACCCCTGCGCCTGGCCCTGCAGGCGCTGGGCTACGTGGTCGCCCCGAGCCACGCCTTCGATCCCGCCGAGGCCCGGCTGACCTGGCGGCTGATGGCCTCCGACTATGGCGAGTCGACCATCGTCCTGCCGGCGCTGGCCGGGCTGCGCTCGGCGGCGCCGCATAGCCGGCTGGCGGTGCTGGAACTGGCGCCGGCGCGCATCGTCCGCCAGGCGGAGCGGGGCGACATCGACCTGGCCTTGCATACCCTGGACGACGCGCCGCCCGGGCTGCATGCCCGCAAGCTGTTCACGGAACGTTATGTGCTGGCTGGCCGCGCCGGGCATCCGCAGCTGCAAAAGCCGCCGACGCTGGAGCGCTTCTGCCAACTGGAGCAGGTGGTGGTGTCGCCGAACGGCGGCGGCTTCGCCGGGGTGACCGACGAGACGCTGGCGGCGGTTGGCCTGTCGCGCCGGGTCGCACTCTCCGTGCCGCACTTTCTGTTCGTGCTGCAGGCGCTGCAGGCCAGCAATCTGGTGGCGATGCTGCCCGAACGCCTGGTGCGCGCCCACGGCGGGCTGCAGCTGTGCGAGCCGCCGGTGCGGGTGCCGGGCTACGAGATGGTCATGCTCTGGCACGAGCGGGTCCATCGCGACCCGGCCCATCGCTGGCTGCGCGAGCATATCGCCGGGGCGATCTAGGAAACCGGGACCTGCTCAGATGCGTAACTGAGGTTGCCCAGGTCTATCGATACCAACAGGTCCGTAGTGATGGCCCTGCCGTTCGAGTCTCGTCGATAGGCCCTGCGCTTGCTCGGCATCAGCAGCCCACTGGCCGAGATGTAGTCATGCACATACTGGGCAGCCGGAATGCCACCACTGACGTCGACGGTGTAGTCATGCCGACGCAGGAGGAAGTCGTCGCCGAAGTAGAAGTCCTGCACCTGGCAATGAGTCGCGACATCCTCGGGAAAGCGAACCCTCAAGCGGCGCCAGCGTTCGGCCCCTTCCTGCCAGGGCTCGATCTCCTCCGCCAGTACCCCCGGCAAGCAGAACAGGAAGGCATGGTGAGGTAGGACCAGAGCGCATAGCCATTGAAGTAGGCACGGTGCAGCGGATCCCAGGGAGTCGTTTCGCCGTGCCCGAGAAACGAGCTTCTCGGATCGAGGCGCTCTGCCACCACGCGCCCCTCGCTCGTCTCGACGGCGATGCGCCCGGGAGAGTAGGCCGTACGCTGATCGGGCGCACCGAAAGGCATGACCGAGGCGCGCTGCTCGTGCAGCCAGACCGACATCCGGCGCGACTGGCTGTCCTGCTTCAACCCCTTCATGTCCCATAGCGCGCCGCTGCTGGTGATGCTGGCCTCCACGCGGCTGAACTGGCGCCAGCGCTCGATGCCGCCATGGGCGTCCAGTACCCGATCAAGCAGTTCAGAATCCCGCTTGCTCATGTCATTGTCCTCCTTCGGGGAGCGGTTGCCCGAGCACCGCCTGGATGCGAGCGGCGATGTAAGTGCAGTGGCTCTCCAGTGCGAAGTGTCCGGTCTCCAGCAGTTCGATCACCGCGTGCGGTACATCGCGGGCGAACGCCTCGGCACCAGCCGGCAGGAAGAACGGGTCGTTGCGCCCCCATATGACCAGGACCGGGAAGTCGCTCTTGCGCAGCCAGGCCTGGAACGTCGGGTACTGCCTTATGTTGTTGGCGTAGTCCAGGATGAGATCGAGCTGAATGTCTTTAACGCCAGGCCATTCGAGAAGGCTGTAGTCGAGCATGATGGCTTCCGGGGCGATCAACTCCGGGTCGGAGACGCCGGTGAGGTACTGCCAGCCGGTGGCCTCGGCGCTCAGCAGCGCGTCGCGGATAGCCTTGCGATTGGCGACAGACGGATCTGACCAGTATGCCCGTACCGGCGCCCAGGCCTCGCTGAGCCCTTCTTCATAAGCGTTACCGTTCTGCGAGATCAGCCCGGTTATCCGCTGCGGCTGCAGCAATGCCAGGTGCAGCCCTATGGGCGCCCCATAGTCGAACAGGTAGAGGGCGTAGTGCTGCAGTCCCAGCTCGCTGGTGAATGCCGCCAGGGTCTCGGCAATCTGCGCGAAACGGTAGACGTAGCCTCGTTCGGCGGGCACCTGGGTGAAGCCGAAGCCGGGGAAGTCGGGGGCGTAGACATGGAAATGCTCTGCCAGCAGCGGCAGCAGGTGGCGGAACTGATGCGAAGAACTGGGGAAACCATGGAGCAGCAACAAGGGCGGCAGCCCAGGCCGACCCGCCTCGCGGTAGAAGAGGCGTACACCATCGACCTCGAGGTAACGATGGCGCACGGCTGTCGAAGAACAAGAGACGGCTTCATGCATGGCAGATCACCTGACCGGATCGCGCCCGAGACTCGGGCCTGAGTGAGTTAGAGTCCCAGCTCCGAAAGCCCGGGATGTTCGTCCGGGCGGCGACCCAGGGGCCAGTGGAACTTGCGCTCCGCCTCGCTGATCGGCAGATCGTTGAGGCAGGCATAGCGATTGACCATCAGGCCATCCTCGGCAAATTCCCAGTTCTCGTTGCCGTAGGAACGGAACCAGTTGCCCGAGTCATCCCGCCATTCGTAGGCATAGCGCACGGCGATGCGGTTGTGGGTGAAGGCCCAGAGCTCCTTGATCAGACGGTAGTCGAGTTCCTTCGCCCATTTGCGCTCGAGGAAGGCACGTGCCTGCTCGCGCCCCTCGATGAACTCGGCACGGTTGCGCCAGCGCGTATGCGGGCTGTAGGCCAGGGCGACCCCGGCGGCATCGCGGCTGTTCCAGCCATCCTCGGCCAGGCGGACTTTCTGCAGCGCCGTCTCGTGGGTGAAGGGTGGCAGGGGCGGGCGGATCTCGGTCGGCGTGGACATGTCTGCACCTCATTCAGTGATTCGCGCGTCGTTTCGACAGGGCAGGCGGCCGGCGCTCCGCCGCCTGCATGGACAAGCGTTGCTCAGGCCCGGCGATAGCGCTGCGCCACCGACTGGCGGGAGAGATTGGGAATGAGTTGCTGCCGCGCCGCTTCATAGGCCTGCCAGTCTGCAAGCTCGGGCAGGGATGGAATGGTGAACAGCTCGCCCTGGTCGAAGCCGGCCAGCGCTGCGTCCACCAGATCGTCCGCCTGCATCACGATCTCGCTCGGCAGGGCGTCCACCGGCGTTCCGGCGACCGTCCAGAACTCGGTGGCGACTGCCCCCGGGACAACGGCCTGGATACGCACGCCCTTGCCCGCCAGTTCGTGATGCAGGGACTGGCTGAGGGCCAGCACGAATGCCTTGGTTGCGCCATACACCCCGTTGAGGATCTCGGGCGCGATACCCACGATCGAAGCGATGTTGATGATGGCGCCTCGTCCCTGCGCCACGAACCTCGGTGCGGCGGCATAGGCCAGGCGGGTCAGGGCGGTCACGTTCAGCTCGATCATCCGGGTCATCGCATCCACGTCCGAATCGAGCAGTGCCGTGGTCGCGCCGATACCGGCGTTGTTGACCAGCAGGGACACATCGTCGCGTGAGCGCAACTGCTGCTCCACCAGGGCCAGTCCTTGCCTGTCGCCAAGATCGGCGACCAGTACCTCGACGCGCCGGCCCGTCTTCTCGTGCAGGCACTGCGCCAGCCGATCCAGACGCTGCCGGGAGCGCGCCACCAGAATCAGGTCATGGCCGCGGGCGGCCAGCCGTTTGGCATAGAGCGCGCCGATGCCGGACGATGCGCCAGTGATCAGCGCGGTGCCATGGGAAGCCTGGGTTGTCATAGCCGTTTCTCCTGATGAGTTGCGAAGGGAGTGGAAGAGGAGCTTTTGCAGGAGCGTACCCGGCCTTGTCGATGGCTCAAATGTCATATATACGTCTTTTCAAGACATACCCCACGCAGGCGGGCAGGCAGGTGCATCACGTAGGTTTCGCGGTATTTCCCAACTTCCAGGTCATGAGCCTGGCGGTCGTTTCGGCCTTCGAAATGGCCAACATCGCCATCGGCGAGGCCTTCTACCGCATGCACCTGCTATCCGAGCAGGGTGGCCCGGTGCTTTCGTCGGCCGGTTTTGCGGTCGCAACCGAAGCCTTCGGCAAGAGGGCGCTGGATACGCTGGTGGTTAGCGCGGCAACCCATATCCAGCCGTCCTCGCCGCGGTTGCTGGACTTCGTGCGCCAGTCCGTGGGCAAGTCGCGGCGGGTCGCGGCGCCCTGTACCGGCGCCTTTACCCTGGCCGAGGCAGGCGTCCTCGATGGTCGCCAGGCCACCACGCACTGGTTTTTCGCCCGCGACCTGAAAAGGCGTTATCCGAAGGTACGCCTGGAGGAGGACCGCATCTTCATCGTCGACGGCAACCTGTGGACCTCGGCCGGCATGAGCGCGGTCATCGATCTGGCGCTGGCGATGATCGAGCAGGACTTGGGCCCCGAGGTCGCTCGCAGCGTGGCCAAGAGCCTGGTGGTCTACCACCGGCGTGCTGGCGGGCAGTCGCAGTTCTCCGCGCTGGCGAAGTTGAGGCCGAAGTCCGACCGTATCCAGAAGGCCCTGGACTACGCCAAGCAGAACCTGCAGGGCCGCCTGGCGGTGGACGAACTTGCCGAGGCCGCCAACCTCAGTCCTCGCCAGTTCAGCCGGGCCTTCAGGGCCGAGACCGGTCAGTCACCGGCCAAGGCGGTCGAGAGCCTGCGCCTCGAGGCGGCCCGCCTGCTGATCGAGAGGGGCCGCCTGTCGATGGATCGCATCGCCGTGGAAACCGGCTTCGCGGATCGGGAAAGGATGCGCAAGGCCTTCCTCAGGGCCTTCGGCCAGCCGCCGCAGATGCTCAGGCGCGCCTCCCGCGCCGTCTCGCAGCAGGCGAGTACGGGCCAGGCAGAGGGCCCAAGCCATGGGGCTGCATGAGACTCGCACGCGCCCCTGCTGCGCCAGTCATTGTTCTGCCGAAGCGGGTTCGTCCAGCAGATCGATGACCGTCTTGCCCACTCCGGAACCCTCGGCGATCTGGCGGAAGGCCTCGTTCACCTCATGCAGCCCGAAACGATGGCCATCCACCCGGACCGCCAGTTTCCCGGCATCGGCCAGTGCGGCGGCCTCGCGCAGGATGGCGCCATGCTGCTCACGCCCGCGCCCTTCGAGCAGCGGCATCAGGGTGAACACTCCCGAGTAGCTGGCGCCCCTGAACGACAGCGGCGCCAGGCTGTGCTGACCCCAGCCCAGGCAGCTGAGCACGTGCCCGGTATAGGGCCGCACCGAACGGAACGCGGCGTCCAGCGTGTCGCCACCGACCGTGTCGTAGACGATGTCGAAGCCTTCGCCGGCGGTATGCCGCTGGACATAGTCCTCCACGGCCTCGGTCCGGTAGTCGATGGCCGTGGCGCCCAGCGCACGGATGAAGTCGAGGCTGCTCGCCGAGCCGGTGGCAAAGACCTCGGCGCCGCGGGCCCGGGCCAGCTGTATGGCCGCCTGGCCGACGCCTCCCGCACCGCCATGCACCAGCACGCGTTGGCCGGCGCGGACATTGGCGCGATCCACCAGGCCCTCCCATGCGGTGATGAATACCAGCGGCAACGCGGCGGCCTCGCGCATGCTCAGCTGTCGCGGTTTCGGCGCGATCAGGCGGGCATCGGCGGCAATGTACTCGGCCATGGTTCCCTGGTTGCCACCGACCCCACCGGCCATGCCGAAAACCTCCATACCAGGCATGAAGCCCTCCACCCCCGCCCCCAGCTCGATGACAGTGCCGGCCAGGTCCAGGCCCAGCACGGCGGGTAGCGTCTGACGGGCATGGGCTGCCGCGCCGGATGCGATCTTGGTATCCAGAGGATTGACGCCGGCGGCGTGAACCCTGATCAGAACCTGCCCCTCGGCGGGTAGCGGACGAGCAAGACTGCGTACGGCCTGAGGGGCCTGGGAGGACTCCGCGATCGCGGCAAGCATGCTGTGATTCATGATGGCTAACCCTGAGTGGTTGAACGCCTACAGGTTGCCGTCCTCGCCGCATTCCGATAAGAACTGAAAAGTGGATATCACTCATTCCAAGATGAGGCCTAATTGCAATGGACCTGTTCGACAGCATGCGCCTGTTCGTACGCGTCGTGGAGCGTGGCTCCTTCACCGCGGCAGCCCGCGAACGCAACGTCGGACAACCGGCGGTGAGCAAGCAGATTCGCGCACTGGAGCAACATCTCGGTGGCCCGCTGTTCGTTCGCAGCACCCGGCACCTGGCCCTGACCGACCAGGGCCAGAGGTTCTACGCCGACTGCCAGGTCATCCTCGCCAACCTGGAAAGCGCCACCCTGAGTTTCGCCAGCGGCCAGGAGCAGGTCGCCGGGCTGCTGCGCATTGCCGCGCCCGTGAGCTACGGACGGCTGTGCCTGGCACCACGGCTAGGCAGGTTTCTGCAGCGCCACCCGAATGTACGGATCGACCTCAGGCTGAACGACCACCATGAGGATCTGCTCAGGGAAGATATCGACCTGGCCATTCGTATCGGCGCAGTGAAGAACGAGGGCCTGGTGGCGGTGCCTCTCGGCGCCAGTGTGCGACGGGTCTACGCAGCGCCTGCCTATCTGAGTCGCCATGGCCTACCGCGTGATCCCAGCGAGCTGAGCGGCCATAACTGCATCGGCTTCACGCTGCTGGAACACTACGACATCTGGCACTTCAGCCGTGGCGCAGAGGAGTTCGACATTGCCATCCAGGGCAACATGACCAGCAACAGCAGCGAGGCCATTCGCGAGCTGGTGCTTTCCGGCCTGGGCCTCGCCCTGTCTCCCGAGTGGCTGTTCGCAGCCGATCTCGAGCAGGGCAAGGTTGTCACCCTGCTGGACGACTACCGGACCAGGGCTCTTCCCGTCCAGGCGGTGTTCAGTCCGGAACGACGGCGCTCGGCGCGGACGATGGCCTTTGCCGACTTTCTAAGGGAGCAGCTCTGAGTTCGGGAGCAGCTTCTGCCTCCATTCGCCGGGACTGACCCCCACCTTGCGGCGAAACGCCCTGGCCAGGGCGGACGCGCTGTCATAACCAACCTCGTCGGCGATCAGGGTAATCGACCGTCCCTCGCGCAGGCGTTTCTGCACCAGGCTGACCCGCCAGCTGGCCAGGTAGTCTCCCGGGGTAGTGCCGAGCACCTGGCGAAAGTACGCGGCAAGGTTGGTCGAAATGAAGCAGCGCAGCCATCTTCAGGGGCAAGGCCCTCAGTCCTGTGCAACCCGCTGCGGCGCCCGGAAGCGTTTGTGCATGCGCTCGCCGGCCAGCAGCTCGACCACCTCGAGATAGACCTCCTCGACCGTCTCGCTGGTGAAGTCCTCGCCATAGCGTTTCTTCAGGCCCTGTTCGCTGAGGATCAGGTGCTCGCTGGCGCGTACGCCGTGCTGGTCGAGGCAGCCGCGCACGCACTGCAGGCGGCAGCCGTCGATGGCGAGGATCGGCCGGCCGCTGTTGGCCTTGCTGACCAGCGAGGAGACCCGCCCGCCGACCCCGGCGATGCAGGACATCTCCGCCAGGCCGGCGCGGTCCAGGCGCACCGCCAGGGTGTTGGCCAACTGCGCCACGTTGGAGCAACCGGAGCAGGAATAGACCAGGGGCAGCTTGGGATCGCGCATGAGAACCTCCTCGCCGGCGGCGTCAGTCGTGGTAGTTGGCCAGTCGCGGCCGGTCGAGGACGCGGATCACCCGACGCTCCATGGCGATCAGGCCGTCGTCGATCAGGCGGTGCAGGATGCGCGAGAAGGTCTCCGGCTGGATGCCCAGCTGCGAGGCGATCAGGCGCTTGGGCACGCTGAGCTGGATGGTGCCGTTGCGCGCCTCCTGCTCCTGGCAGAGGTAGCGCGCCACCCGCCGGCTGGCATTGGCCAGGGTCAGGGTGTCGATCTCGTTGAGGCGCTGGTGCAGGCGTGCACTCAGCCGGCCGAGCAACTCCAGGCAGGTCTTGGGCTGCTCCTCCAGCAGGCGTCGGTAGTGGCCGGCGTCGATGCTGACCAGGGCGCTCGGCTTGAGCGCGCTGGCGGTTACCGGGTAGTGGCGGGCGCCGCTGAACATCAGCGCCTCGGCGAAGCTCTGCCCGGCGGAGATCACTTCCACCAGCTTTTCCTGGCCCTCGGGCAGCACCCGGGTCAGGGTGATGCGTCCTTCCAGCAGCAGGTAGAAGCGGTCCGCCGCATCGCCCTGGTGGAACAGCACGCCGCCGACCTCCAGGCGCCGCTGGATGGCCAGGCAGCAGACCTCCTGGAAAAGCGCCTGCGGCAGACGGTCGAACAGATGGTGCTGGCGTAGAGCCGTTTGGGTCGCGGAATCGGTAAGCATGGTCCACCTCCATGTCCGGCATGGTAGGCGGGCAGCGCGGCGCCTCCCATTCCTCGGAGGCGCTACCTCTAAAGTGGCAGACCCTCTAGGCGCGTGAGGTTCAGCAGCAGGCTGGTACTGACCTGGTGCAGCCAGGGGGCGCCGGGTTCGTGGGGCGGACGCTCGTGCAGCAGCTCCAGTTCCCGCAGCAACCGATCAACCTCGGCGTGGCAGGACACCAGCCTGGCGAGCTCGACCAGCGCCCGGTGACAGCGCTCGCGGCAATCGTGCAGCAGCGCCGGTCGATCCAGATGTCGTGCCAGCGGTTCGCTCAGCGCCAGCAGGCACAACGTGTGCTGGCTGTAGCCGTACACCTGGCCGCATTGCGCCAGCCAGCACGCGGCAGGCGAAGCGCAAGCGCTGGCGAGCCGCTCGGCCAGCTCCAGCGAACGCCGCAACAACTGCTCGGCGAAAGCCAGCGCCGTGCGCCGCAACTCGTCGTCCCCGGCCGCCGTGAGCAGCAGGCCGTAGCTCTGCCAGAGCGCGGCCAGGGCCTCGACCTGCCGGCCGGCGTCGCCCTCGACCAGCCCGTGCAGCCCGCGCCGGCAGCGCTCCAGTTCCTCCAGGCTGTGCTGGCGATGACGGCGGGCGACGCCGTGATCGTCGAGCAGGTAGTAGAGCAGGGCCTGCTGGCCGAGCAGGGCCTGCCGATTGGCCAGGTGCAGGGCCTTCAGCCGGCGCCGGTTGGCGTCCTGCGGTGCCTCGAAGCCGGGCAGCCCGAGCAGCAGCAGGCTGCGTAGCAGGGAGCTCAAGGCCGGCTCCCGGCTAGCGATCCGGGCCGGGCGAGGCGGGGGGCGAAGGGCATGGCGGTCTCCACGGGCTGTGACGGGCCGAACGATAGGGCCGGGAGCCGGCGCCGCCTTGATGCTCATCAAGTTCCGTCGTGCAGCCAGCGCAGGACGTTCTCCGAAGACGGCTTGGTCTCTCTATAGATTCTCCAGCGCCCACACCGCCGCCTCCACCCGCGAGCGCAGGCCGAGCTTGTGCAGAAGGTTCTTCATATGCACCTTGACCGTGCCTTCGGTGATGCCGAGCTTGTTGCCGACCATCTTGTTGCTCAGCCCGCCGGCGATCATCTTCAGCACCTGGCGCTCGCGGTCGGTCAGCTCCGCCGAACTGGCACCCTGCGGCGCGCGCAGGGCCTGGGCCAGCACCGTGGTCAGCGACGGGCTGATCACCAGGGTGCCGCGCAACACCTCGCGCAGGCGGGCGATCAGCTGCTCTGGCTCCATGTCCTTGAGCAGGTAGCCGTCGGCACCGAAGCGCAGGGCGTCGCGCACGTCGTGCTCGGCGTCGGACACGGTGAACAGCAGGATCTTGCCGGTGAAACCCTGTTCGCGCAGGCGCTTGAGGGTCTCCACGCCGTTGAGCTGCGGCATGTTGTTGTCCAGCACCACCAGGTCGGGGGTCAGCCGCTGCAGCAGGGTGCAGGCCTCGACGCCGTTGTTGGCTTCGCCGACCACGGTAAGGTCGCCTTCCAGCTCGATCAGCTGGCGCAGGCCGCGGCGCATCATGGGGTGGTCGTCGACCAGGACGAGGGTGTGGGGCAGGGTGGCGTTCATGCGAGAGTCTCGGGTGTCAGTTGGCGCAGAAAGCCCGGGCAGAAGCGCAGGCGTACCTGGGTGCCGCGGGGCAGGCGGGGGGACAGGAGTAGCGTGCCGCCGAGGCTGCGGGCGCGCTCCTGCATGATGTTCAGGCCGTGGTGGTGGCGGCTGTCGAAGTCGGGATCGATGCCGATGCCGTCATCCTCGATCAGCAGCTCGACTTCCTCGCCGCGCTGGTGCAACTGCACCCAGGCCTGGCTCGCCTTGGCGTGACGGGCGCAGTTGGACAGCGCCTCGCGGGCGATCTGCAGCAGGTGGATCTGCTCGGTGGCCGACAGGCTGAAGGCCAGCGGCGCGCTTTCCAGCAGCACCTGCAGGTCGCCGCGCTCGGCGAATTCGCGGGCGGTGTCGTCCAGCGCCTGTTCGATGCCGCCGTCCTGGATCTGCAGGCGGAAGGTGGTGAGCAGCTCGCGCAACTGGCGGTAGGCGCTGTTCAGGCCCTCGCGCAGTTCGTCGCTGACCTCCAGCAGCAGCTCGCTGCTTTCGCCGCGGCGGATCAGGGTCTGCAGGCGGCTGACCTGCAGCTTCATGTAGGACAGCGCCTGGGCCAGCGAGTCGTGCAGCTCGCGGGCGATGGTGGTGCGCTCGTCGAGCAGCAGCAGGCGATTGTCCTGCTCGCGCTGGCGCTCCAGCGACAGCGCGGTGCCGATCAGGTTGGCCAGTGCCTGGATCAGTTGCTGCTCCCACTGGCGCGGCAGGTGGCCGTCCTCGTAGTTGGCACGCAGCTCGCCGAGGCCGATGCCCTGCGAGCTGATGGCGAAGCTCAGGCCGCCGGGGCCTGCATGGCGCACGCAGCTGGCGCAGTCGCTGCGCGCGCAGATCTCGCGAGACTCGTTGCCGTGGAGGGCGATCAGGTGCTCCACCGGCGCCTGCGGGTCGCCCTTCAAACATAGGGTCAGTCGCAGCCCGGGCAGGCGGCGCTGGAAGCTGTCGATCAGCACGTCCAGCTGTTCGGCGGTGGCCGGGCTGCTGGCGATGCT
The DNA here is from genome assembly GCF_052682975.1 of Pseudomonas sp. SP16.1. NCBI lineage: Bacteria > Pseudomonadati > Pseudomonadota > Gammaproteobacteria > Pseudomonadales > Pseudomonadaceae > Pseudomonas > Pseudomonas sp. SP16.1. The sequence goes on along the minus strand of NZ_JBQYFZ010000001.1, from coordinate 2,025,893 downwards.
GCGGCTGCTCTGGTACAGCAGCTCGAGGGCGGCGTTGCTCTGCGCGAGGCTCTGCGTCTTTACCGCGACCCGCGATTCCAGGGTGCGGTGGGACTCCTCGATGGCGTCGGCCATGGCGTTGAAGCTGTCGGCCATCTGCCCCAGCTCGTCGCGGGAGCGGTATTCGATGCGCGCGTCGAGGTCACCGGCACGGAAGCGCTCGGTGGCACCGACCAGCTCCTGCAGCGGGTTGATCACGCTGTTCTGCAGCTCGTACATGCCGATCAGCAGGATCACCACGGTCAGCAGCAGCGCCGCACCCTGGATGCTCTGCTGCCAGCCTTGGCGCCGCTCGCTCTGCTTCTGCAGCTGCATGACGAAATGTTCCAGCAGGCCGACGAAGGCCTCGGATTTCTGCTGGAAGCCCTGCCGGTCGTCGGCCTGCAGCGCCGGCAGCAGTTGCTCGTGCCAGTGCCGCTGGATGCCGTCGAAGGCCGTCCACAGCGGCCCGCTGCGTTCGCCACCGAGCATGTGCTGCAGCGTCGGGCTGTCCAGGCGACGCTGCATGTCCAGGCGCAGACGGTCGACGGCTTCCGCCGGCGCGTCGGCTTCCAGCTGCCAGTTGAGGCGGTAGGTGGCCATGCGCAGCGAACCGGCGGTGTTGATGGCTGCCGCGTCGTCCTCGCTGACCCAGGCGATCAGCACGGCGCTGAAGGCGCTGCAGAACGCCAGCGCGGCGATCAGCACCACGGCGAGCCCCGCCCGGGCGGGCAACGAGCCTTTCAGCCAGTCCAGCATCTGTGCTACCTCCAAAGAGTTCGGCAGCCTGCAAGGGGCTTTCCGGAAAGGCTCTTTTCTTATCTAACGCATTGATTTTAAAGGGCTTGAGCGGGATTTTCCGCTCTACCACTTTGGTGGTAGAGGCGCCCATGGTAGGGCCAGAGGGCCGAGTGGCTCCTTGATCCAAGTCAATAGAGCGCGAGCGCCGGGCAATAGCCTGCAGCCATGAAAACCGCTTGGGGAAAGCGTTCATGGCGAGCCACAAAGTGCAACAGGGGTTGGTGCTGGGGATGAGCACCACCGCGTTCACCATCTGCTTCATGGTGTGGATGATGTTCGCGGTGCTCGGTGTGCCCATCAAGGAACTGCTGCAGCTCAACGAGACCGAGTTCGGCCTGCTGGCCGCGACGCCGGTCTTGACCGGTTCGCTGGTGCGCCTGCCGCTGGGCATGCTCACCGACCGTTTCGGCGGGCGCATCGTGTTCTTCCTGCTGATGCTGGCCTGCGTGCCGCCGATCTACCTGATCGGCGAGGCGACCCGGTACTGGCAATTCCTCGCCCTGGGCCTGTTCGTCGGCCTGGCCGGCGGCTCCTTCTCGGTCGGTATCGCCTACGTCGCCAGGTGGTTCGAAAAGTCCAGCCAGGGCCTGGCCATGGGCATCTTCGGCGCCGGTAACGCGGGGGCCGCGCTGACCAAGTTCCTCGCCCCAGCGATCATCGCCGCGGCCAGCTGGCAGATGGTGCCCAAGGTCTACTCGGCGATCATGTTCGTCACCGCGCTGCTGTTCTGGTTCTTCACCTACGAGAACAAGGCGCACCGGGTGCCGAGCAGCGTGTCGCTGGGCGAACAGCTCAAGACCCTGAAGGACCCGCGCGTCTGGCGCTACTGCCAGTACTACTCGATCGTCTTCGGCGGCTACGTCGCCCTGGCCCTGTGGATGACCAAGTACTACGTGCAGGAATACGGCTTCAGCCTGCAGAGCGCGGCGCTGCTGGCCGCCTGCTTCTCCCTGCCGGGCGGCCTGCTGCGCGCCATCGGCGGCTGGATGTCGGACAAGTGGGGCGCACACAGCGTGACCTGGTGGGTGATGTGGGTGAGCTGGATCTGCCTGTTCATCCTGTCCTACCCGCAGACCGACTTCACCGTGCACACGGTCGACGGCCCGCGCACCTTCCATATCGGCCTCAACGTCTGGCTGTTCACCCTGCTGATGTTCGTCATGGGCATCGCCTGGGCCTTCGGCAAGGCCTCGGTGTTCAAGTACATCGCCAACGACTTCCCCGATCGCATGGGCGCGGTGTCCGGCATCGTCGGCCTGGCCGGCGGCCTGGGCGGCTTCGTCCTGCCGATCCTGTTCGGCGCCCTGGTGGATCTCACCGGCGTGCGCTCTTCCGCCTTCATGCTGTTGTACGGCGTGGTCTGGGTCTCCCTGATCTGGATGTACTTCAGCGAGGTTCGCAAAACCCCGGTTATGGGCGCCGGCTCCCTCGGCCCCATGAATTCCGCATCCTGACGTTCGAGGAGACCGAGCATGTCGGCAATCAAGAATCCCGCGCTGGGCACCCCCCCGCGGCAAGGTCCGGTGATCGAGGACTGGCGTCCCGAGGATCCCCACTTCTGGGGATCGGTCGGCAAGACCATCGCCACCCGCAACCTGTGGATCTCCATCCCGGCGCTGCTGCTGGCGTTCGCCGTGTGGATGGTGTGGAGCACGGTGATCGTGCGCCTCAACGCCATCGGCTTCGCCTTCAGCACCGACCAGCTGTTCTGGCTGGCGGCGCTGCCGGGGCTGTCCGGCGCCACCCTGCGCATCTTCTATTCGTTCATGGTGCCGGTGTTCGGCGGGCGCCGCTGGACCGCGCTGAGCACCGCCTCCTTGCTGATCCCCTGCCTGTGGATGGCGATGGCGGTGCAGGACACCGCCACGCCCTACAGCGTGTTCGTGATCATCGCGCTGTTGTGCGGCTTCGGCGGCGGCAACTTCGCCTCGTCGATGTCCAACATCAGCTTCTTCTACCCCAAGGCCCAGCAGGGCACGGCGCTGGGCCTGAACGCCGGCCTGGGCAATCTGGGCGTGTCGACCATGCAGTTCCTGGTGCCGCTGGTGATCGGCTTCGGCCTGTTCGGCGCGGTTGGCGGCAAGCCGCAGGAACTGGCCGACGGCAGCCAACTGTGGCTGCAGAACGCCGGGCTGATCTGGGTGCCGCTGATCGTGGCGGTGACCATGGCGGCCTGGTTCGGCATGAACGACCTGGCCTCGGCGCGCGCCTCGTTCGCCGAGCAGGCGGTGATCTTCAAGCGCAAGCACAACTGGCTGATGTGCTGGCTGTACCTGGCCACCTTCGGCTCGTTCATCGGCTTCGCCGCCGCCTTCCCGCTGCTGATCAAGCATTCGTTCCCGGAGGTCAACGCCCTGCAGTTCGCCTTCCTCGGCCCGCTGGTCGGCGCCCTGGTGCGTCCGCTCGGCGGCTGGGTGGCGGACAAGCTCGGCGGCGCGCGGGTGACCCTGTGGAACTTCGTGGTGATGATCGGCGCCGTGTTCGGCGTGATCGCCTTCCTGCCGCAAGGCGGGCAGGGCGGCAACTTCTACGGCTTCCTGGCGATCTTCATGCTGCTGTTCGTCACCACCGGCATCGGCAACGGTTCGACCTTCCGCATGATCCCGGTGATCTTCCGCACCCTGCACGAGCGCTCCAGCGCCGGCAAGGGCGCCGCCGCCCGCGAGCAGGCACTGAAGGAAGCCGGCAAGGAGTCGGCCGCGGTGCTCGGCTTCAGCTCGGCCATCGGGGCCTTCGGCGCCTTCTTCATTCCCAAGTCCTTCGGCAGTTCCATCGCCCTCACCGGCGGGCCGGAGTTCGCCCTGTACCTGTTCGTTGGCTACTACGTCAGCTGCATCCTGGTCACCTGGTGGTGGTATTCGCGCAAGGGCGCCGAGACGCCCTGCTAGACGGTCCCAACCCCGATTAACGACGAGCGCGGGGCCGCCCGCGCTCAGCCTGAGAGGAAGAAAAAATGAGCCACTTGCTCGACCAACTGCGCTTCTTCAAGAGGAAGCAGGGCGAGTTCGCCGACGGCCACGGCGAGACCCGCATCGAATCCCGCGACTGGGAGAACGTCTACCGCTCGCGCTGGCAGTACGACAAGATCGTGCGTTCCACCCACGGGGTGAACTGCACCGGTTCGTGCTCCTGGAAGATCTACGTGAAGAACGGCCTGATCACCTGGGAAACCCAGCAGACCGACTACCCGCGTACCCGCAACGACCTGCCCAACCATGAACCACGTGGCTGCCCGCGCGGCGCCAGCTACAGCTGGTACATCTACAGCGCCAACCGCCTGAAGTACCCGAAGGTGCGCAAGCCGCTGCTCAAACTGTGGCGCGAGGCGCGCCGCAGCCTGGCGCCGGTGGAAGCCTGGGCCAGCATCGTCGAGGACAAAGCCAAGGCCGAGTCCTACAAGAGCAAGCGCGGCATGGGTGGTTTCATCCGTTCCAGCTGGGATGAGGTCAACGAGATCATCGCCGCGGCCAACGTCTACACCGTCAAGCAGTACGGCCCGGACCGCGTGGTCGGCTTCTCGCCGATCCCGGCGATGTCCATGGTCAGCTACGCGGCGGGCAGCCGTTACCTGTCGCTGATCGGCGGCGTGTGCCTGTCCTTCTACGACTGGTACTGCGACCTGCCGCCGGCCTCGCCACAAGTCTGGGGCGAGCAGACCGACGTGCCGGAATCGGCCGACTGGTACAACTCCAACTACATCATCGCCTGGGGCTCCAACGTGCCGCAGACGCGCACCCCGGACGCCCACTTCTTCACCGAGGTGCGCTACAAGGGCACCAAGACCGTGGCCATCACCCCTGACTTCGCCGAGGTGGCCAAGCTCACCGACCTCTGGCTCAACCCCAAGCAGGGCACCGATGCGGCGCTGGCCCAGGCCTTCGCCCACGTCATCTTCAAGGAATTCCACCTGGAGAAGCCGAGCGAGTATTTCCGCGACTACGCCAAGCGCTACACCGATCTGCCGGTGCTGGTGCGCCTGAACGAGCAGGACGGCAGCTTCGTCGCCGACCGTTTCCTGCGCGCCTCGGATCTCGCCGATAACCTCGGCCAGGCCAACAACCCCGAGTGGAAGACCATCGCAGTGGACGCCTGCGGCGAACTGGTGTCGCCGCAGGGTTCCATCGGCTACCGCTGGGGCGAGAAGGGCAAGTGGAATATCGAGGCGAAGGAGGGCGGTGAAGGCCGCGAGGTCGATCTCAAGCTGAGCCAGATCGATGGCGGCGAAGTGGCCGAGGTGGCCTTCCCGTACTTCGGCGGCATCCACCACGAGCACTTCCAGCACGCCGAAGGCGAGGCCATCCAGCTGCGCCGCGTGCCGGTACGCTCGATCACCCTGGCCGACGGCAGCAGCGCCAAGGTCGCCACCGTGTTCGACCTGATGGCCGCCAACCTGGGTATCGATCGCGGCCTGGGCGGCGCCAACGTCGCCAGCAGCTACGACGACGCCAGCGTGCCGGGCACCCCGGCCTGGCAGGAGAAGATCACCGGCGTGGCGCGCGAGAAGGCGATCCAGATCGCCCGCGAATTCGCCGACAACGCCGACAAGACCCATGGCCGCTCCATGATCATCGTCGGCGCGGCGATGAACCACTGGTACCACATGGACATGAACTACCGCGGGCTGATCAACATGCTCATGCTCTGCGGTTGCGTCGGCCAGACCGGCGGCGGCTGGGCCCACTACGTCGGCCAGGAGAAGCTGCGCCCGCAGTGCGGCTGGCTGCCGCTGGCCTTCGGCCTGGACTGGAGCCGCCCGTCGCGGCAGATGAACGGCACCAGCTTCTTCTACAACCACTCATCCCAGTGGCGTCACGAGAAGATGAGCATCCACGAAGTGCTCTCGCCGCTGGCCGACAAGTCGCAGTTCCCCGAGCATATGCTCGACTACAACATCCGCGCCGAGCGCGCCGGCTGGCTGCCGAGCGCCCCGCAGCTCAACCGCAACCCGCTGCAGATCACCCGCGACGCCGCGGCCGCCGGCATGTCGCCGGTGGACTACGTGACCCAGTCGCTGAAGGACGGCTCGCTGCGCTTCTCCTGCGAGCAGCCGGACAACCCGGTGAACTTCCCGCGCAACATGTTTATCTGGCGCTCCAACCTGCTGGGCAGCTCGGGCAAGGGCCACGAGTACATGCTCAAGTACCTGCTCGGCACCAAGAACGGCGTGATGAACGAGGACCTCGGCAAGCGCGACGGCTTCAAACCGAGCGAGGCCGAGTGGGTCGACGAGGGCGCCATCGGCAAGCTCGACCTGGTCACCACCCTGGACTTCCGCATGTCCAGCACCTGCGTGTACTCCGACATCGTCCTGCCGACCGCCACCTGGTACGAGAAGGACGACATGAACACCTCGGACATGCACCCCTTCATCCACCCGCTGTCGGCGGCCATCGACCCGGCCTGGGAGGCGCGTTCGGACTGGGAGATCTACAAGGGCATCGCCAAGTCCTTCTCGGCCATGGCGCGCGGCCACCTGGGCGTGGAGCAGGACTTTGTAACCGTGCCGCTGATGCACGACAGCCCCGGCGAACTGGCCCAGCCGTTCGGCGGCAGCGACTGGAAGAGCGCAGGCGTCGACCCGCAGCCGGGCAAGAACTGCCCGAACATGACGGTGGTCGAGCGCGACTACCCGAACACCTACAAGAAGTTCACCTCCCTCGGCCCGCTGCTGGACAAGCTCGGCAACGGCGGCAAGGGCATCAACTGGAACACCCAGCACGAGGTCGAGTTCCTCGGCGAGCTGAACTACAAGGTGCGCGAGGAGGGCGTCAGCCAGGGCCGGCCGAAGATCGAATCGGCCATCGACGCGGCCGAGGTCATCCTCAGCCTGGCGCCGGAGACCAACGGCCACGTGGCCGTGAAGGCCTGGGCCGCGCTGTCGGAGTTCACCGGCCGCGACCACAGCCACCTGGCGCTGCCGAAGGAGCATGAGGCGATCCGCTTCCGCGACATCCAGGCGCAGCCGCGCAAGATCATCTCCAGCCCGACCTGGTCCGGCCTGGAAGACGAGCACGTGTCCTACAACGCCGGCTACACCAACGTTCACGAATACATCCCGTGGCGCACCATCACAGGCCGCCAGCAGTTCTTCCAGGACCACCCGTGGATGCAGGCCTTCGGCGAGCAGATGATGAGCTACCGGCCGCCGATCAACACCCGCACCATCGACTACGTCAAGGGCAAGAAGTCCAACGGCAACCCGGAGATCGTCCTCAACTGGATTACCCCGCACCAGAAGTGGGGCATCCACAGCACCTACACCGATAACCTGATCATGCTCACCCTCAGCCGCGGCGGGCCCATCGTCTGGATGAGCGAGATCGACGCCAAGCGCGCCGGCATCGAGGACAACGACTGGATCGAGTGCTTCAACGCCAACGGCGCCCTGACCGCCCGCGCGGTGGTCAGCCAGCGGGTCAAGGAAGGCATGGTGATGATGTACCACGCCCAGGAACGCATCGTGAACGTGCCCGGCAGCGAGACCACCAAGAACCGCGGCGGCCACCACAACTCGGTGACCCGCGTGGTGCTCAAGCCCACCCATATGATCGGCGGCTACGCCCAGCAGGCTTACGGCTTCAACTACTACGGCACGGTCGGTTGCAACCGCGACGAGTTCGTCGTGGTACGCAAGATGGCCAAGGTCGACTGGCTCGACGGCCCCAATGGCAACGACTTGCCGCAACCGTTGCCGACTGAGATCGAGTGAGGAGAGCAGAGATGAAAATTCGTTCCCAAGTTGGAATGGTCCTGAACCTGGACAAGTGCATCGGCTGCCATACCTGCTCGATCACCTGCAAGAACGTCTGGACCAGCCGCGAAGGCATGGAATACGCCTGGTTCAACAACGTCGAGACCAAGCCCGGGATCGGTTACCCGAAGGAGTGGGAGAACCAGGACAAATGGAAGGGCGGCTGGGTGCGCAACGCCGACGGCTCGATCAACCCGAAGATCGGCGGCAAGTATCGCGTGCTGGCGAATATCTTCGCCAACCCGGACATGCCCTCGATCGATGACTACTACGAGCCGTTCGACTTCGACTACCAGCACCTGCACACCGCGCCGCTGGGTAACCACCAGCCGGTGGCCCGGCCGCGCTCGCTGATCTCCGGTCAGCGCATGGAGAAGATCGAGTGGGGGCCGAACTGGGAGGAAATCCTCGGCACCGAATTCGCCAAGCGGCGCAAGGACAAGAACTTCGACAAGGTCCAGGCGGACATCTACGGCGAGTACGAAAACACCTTCATGATGTACCTGCCGCGCCTGTGCGAGCACTGCCTCAACCCGGCGTGCGCGGCGTCCTGCCCGAGCGGCGCGATCTACAAGCGCGAAGAGGACGGCATCGTCCTCATCGACCAGGAGAAGTGCCGCGGCTGGCGGATGTGCATCAGCGGCTGCCCGTACAAGAAGATCTACTTCAACTGGAAGAGCGGCAAATCCGAGAAGTGCATCTTCTGCTTCCCGCGCATCGAGGCCGGCATGCCGACCGTCTGCGCCGAGACCTGCGTGGGCCGCATCCGCTACCTCGGCGTGCTGCTCTACGATGCCGACCGTATCGCCGAGGTGGCGAGCACCGCCAGCGAGCAGGACCTCTACGAGAAGCAGCTGGAGATCTTCCTCGACCCGCATGACCCCAAGGTCATCGCCCAGGCCCTGGCCGACGGCGTGCCGCAGTCGGTGATCGACGCCGCGCAGAAGTCGCCGGTGTACAAGATGGCGGTGGACTGGAAGCTGGCCCTGCCGCTGCACCCGGAATACCGCACCCTGCCGATGGTCTGGTACGTGCCGCCGCTGTCGCCGATCCAGAACGCCGCGGCCGCCGGCCAGGTGGCCATGAACGGCGTGCTGCCGGACGTGGACAGCCTGCGCATCCCGCTGCGCTACCTGGCCAACCTGCTCACCGCCGGCGACGAGAAGCCGGTCAAGCGTGCCCTCAAGCGCATGCTGGCGATGCGTGCCTACAAGCGCGCCGAGCAGGTGGAGGGGCGCCAGGACCTCAAGGTGCTGGACGAGGTCGGCCTGAGCGTCGCCGAGGTGGAGGACATGTACCGCTACCTGGCCATCGCCAACTACGAAGACCGCTACGTGATTCCGTCGGCGCACCGCGAGGAGGCCATGAGCGACGCCTTCGCCGAGCGCTCCGGTTGCGGCTTCAGCTTCGGCAGCGGCTGCAGTGGCGCCTCGGACACCAATATGTTCGGTGCGAAGAAGGCCAACCGCCGCGACATCATCAAGACCGTGCAGCTGTGGGAGGACTGAGCATGCGCATCCTGAAAGTCATCTCCCTGCTGCTGGACTACCCCAGCGAACTGCTGCGCGACAACCACAACGAACTGGCCGGCGTCATCACCGTGGCCCGCGAGATCAGCCCGGCCCAGCGCATCGCGCTGGTCGGCCTGCTCGACGAGTTGGCCGGCGGCGACCTGATGGACGCGCAGGAGCGCTACAGCGAACTGTTCGACAAGGGCCGGGCGTTGTCGCTGCTGCTGTTCGAGCACGTGCACGGCGAGTCGCGCGACCGCGGCCAGGCCATGGTCGATCTGATGACGCAGTACACCGAGGCGGGTTTCGCCATCGATGTGCGCGAGCTGCCCGACTACATCCCGCTGTATCTGGAGTACCTGGCAACCCGCGAGGAGCTCGAGGCACGCGAGGGGCTGGCCGACGTGGCGCACCTGCTGGCCCTGCTGACCGCGCGCTTGGAGGAGCGCGCCAGCCCCTACGCGGCGTGCCTGCGCGCGCTGCTGCAGATCGCCGGCCAGCCGCTGGAGGAAACCCTGGCCGAGCTGCGCGAGCAGGTCGCCGGGGAATCCCGCGACGACTCCCTGGAGGCCCTCGACAAGGTCTGGGAGGAGGAGCAGGTGAACTTCCTGCAGAGCGGGCAGCAGGAACGCTGCCCATCCATGCCGAGCGGCCCGGGCAAGGCCCGCGAGGAGAGCCCGGTGCCGCTGCACTGGACCGATTTCAAGCATGACGGGCAGGCCGCCGCGCTGGCCCAGGAGGTGCGTAATGTCTAAGGTGAATTTCCTGCTGTTCGGGGTCTATCCCTATATCGCCCTGGCCGTCTGCCTGATCGGCAGCTGGGCGCGCTTCGATCTGTCGCAGTACAGCTGGAAGGCCGGCTCCAGCCAGATCTTCAACCGTACCGCGGCCGAGCAGCGCTATATGCGCATCGCCAGCAACCTGTTCCACGTCGGCGTGCTGTTCATCCTCGCCGGCCACTTCGTCGGCCTGCTGATGCCCGAGGCGCTGTACCACTCGGTGATCAGCACCGCCAACAAGCAACTGCTGGCCATGGTCTCCGGCGGCTTCTTCGGCATCCTCTGCCTGATCGGGCTGCTGATGCTGATCAAGCGCCGCCTCGGCGATGCGCGGGTGCGGGCCAACTCCAACCCCAGCGACATCCTGATCCTGTTCGTCCTGCTGGCGCAGCTGGTGCTCGGCCTGCTGACCATAGTCGCCTCCACCGCCCACCTCGACGGTTCGGTGATGGTGATGCTGGCCAACTGGGCGCAGTCCACCGTGACCCTCGATCCGGTGGCCGCCGCCGCCGCCATCGCGCCGGTCAGCCTGGTCTACAAGCTCCACGTGCTGCTCGGCCTGACCCTGTTCGTGCTGTTCCCCTTCACCCGCCTGGTGCACATCGTCAGCGCACCGGTGTGGTACCTGGGCCGGCGCTACCAGATCGTCCGCCAGAAGGGCAGCCGCCCGGTGGCGCCGCGTCCGGTCATGGCGCGCCGCGATGAGCGCGTGGAAAGCCCCGAGCCGGGCTACGTGCCGGCGCCGCGCCTGGTGCGGGACAACATCAACTGAGCAGTTAGGGGATGGCTGTGGCGTTTCTCAGCCATCCCGATCGATCACTTCAACCAAGAGGAAAGCAGTCATGGCATGCGGATGTGGTGGTGGTAACGGCGGGCAGGGCGGTTGCGGCGGGCAGAAACCCGTGAGCGACGCGACCGAGGCCCCGGTGGTGCAGGAAGTGGCGCCGCAGCCGGCGCCGGAAGCGGATGCGCAGGAACCCGAGTCCGACTCGGAGCAGTAGCGGCGAAAGGGTGGAACGGCAGGGCCTTCCACCCAGCCACGAATTGATTTGATGCGAGAGGTAAAGATCATGGCATGCGGATGTGGTGGCGCGAATGCGGGGCAGGGCGGCTGTGGCGGGCATCAGCCCGCGGTCGAGGTCTCGGTGCAAGCACCGGCGGTGCATGAAGTGCTGCCCGAACCTGCCCCCATGGCAGCGATTGAGCTGATCGCCAGCAGCGAGCAGGAATGGCCGCGGGTGCGGGTCAACGGCGTGACCATCGCCCCCGAAGCCATCGCCCAGGAGCTGCAATACCACCCGGCGGACAGCCGCGACGAGGCGGTCTACCTGGCGACCCAGGCGCTGGTGGTGCGCGAGCTGCTGCAACAGCGCATCGGCGAGCTGGGCCTGCTGGTGCGGCCGCAGGCCGGGGAGAGCGAGGAGGAGGCGGCCACCCGCTGCCTGATCGAGCAGGAAGTGCAGTTGCCGCTAGCCGACGAGGCGGCGTGCCGGCAGTTCTACAACGGCAATCGCCAGCGCTTCTTCAGCGCGCCGCTGCTGGCCGTGCGGCATATCCTGTTGGCCTGTCCGGCGGACGATGCCGACGCCCGCAGCGAGACCCGCGAGCGCGCGCTCGGCCTGCTCGACGAGCTGCAGCAGGCGCCGCAGCGCTTCGCCGAACTGGCCCGGCAGCACTCGGCCTGCCCGTCGAAGGAGCAGGGCGGCGCGCTGGGGCAGATCAGCAAGGGGCAGACCGTGCCCGAGTTCGAACGCCAGCTGTTCCGTCTACCTGCCGGCCTCTACTCGCAGCCGCTGGAAAGCCGCTACGGCTTCCACCTGGTGACGGTGGACCAGCGCATCGACGGTGAGCAGCTGCCCTACGAGGCGGTGGCCGCGGCGATTCGCAACGAACTGAACCAGCGCGTCTGGCAGACCGGCGTCGCCCAGTACATCAAGGGCCTGGTCGGCGCGGCCGATATCCAGGGCATTCAGCTGCAGGGCGCCGACTCGCCGCTGCTGCAATAACGGCGGCATTTCGTAGGGTGGATGACGCTTTTTTCATCCACCATGGCCCCGCTCGGTGGATGGGTGAAGCGTCATCCACCCTACGGTCTGTAGCCCGGACACCATCCGGGAGCAATTGGTAAGCGCAATCCCCGGATTGCATCCGCTATCGGAGCGACGATGGACACACAACTGCGCGACGGCTGCGGCCGCACTATCGACTACCTGCGTCTGTCGGTGACCGACCGCTGCGATTTCCGCTGTGTCTACTGCATGGCCGAGGACATGACCTTCCTGCCGCGCCAGCAGGTGCTCGGCCTGGAGGAGCTGGAACGGGTAGCGGGGATCTTCGTCGGCCTGGGGGTGAAGAAGATCCGCCTCACCGGCGGCGAGCCGCTGGTGCGCCAGGGCATCGTCGGCCTGTGCGAACGTATCGCCGCCTTGCCCGGCCTGCGCGAACTGGTGATGACCACCAACGGCTCGCAACTCGGCAAACTGGCCCGACCGCTGGCCAAGGCCGGCCTCAAGCGCCTCAACGTCAGCCTGGACAGCCTCGATCCGGCGCGCTTTCGCGCCATCACCCGCACCGGCGAGCTGCGCCAGGTGCTGGCCGGTATCGACGCGGCGCGCGACGCCGGCTTCGAGCGGATCAAGCTCAACTGCGTGGTGATGAAGGGGCGCAACGCCGACGAGGTGCCGGCCCTGGTGGACTACGCCGTGGCCAACGGCCTGGATATCAGCTTTATCGAGGAGATGCCGCTGGGCGTGGTCGGCCGCGACCGCGGCGAGAGCTTCTGCTCCAGCGACGAGGTGCGTGCCCTGATCGCCGAGCGCCACGCGCTGATCGACAGCGCCGAACAGAGCGGCGGCCCGGCCCGCTACGTGCGTCTGCTGGAGCATCCGCAGACCCGCGTCGGCTTTATCTCGCCGCACTCGCATAACTTCTGCGCCACCTGCAACCGGGTGCGCCTGACCGTGGAAGGCCGGCTGCTGCTGTGCCTCGGCCACGAGAATTCCATCGATCTGCGCGGCCTGCTGCGCCGCCATCCCACCAGCGCTGCGCCGATCATCGAGGCCATCCACGGCGCCTTGCAGCGCAAGCCGCTGCGCCACGAATTTTCCAGCGGGGGCGAAGTGCAGGTGCTGCGCTTCATGAACGCCAGCGGCGGCTGATCGCCGCCTGCGCCCCCAGGGACAGACGTCCCACTCTTGACCCTCCCATTGGGCTGCTTTGCAGCCCTTTTTTATCAGTCCCTATCTATCGTGGCGCCGTGTGTGACGCCAGGGCCTGGCTGGAACCCGATTGTTTGGAATCGACCGAGGCGCCAGTCCCTGCGCACGGATTGATCGCGATCAGGTGAAGGCTCGCTGCCGGGGCGTAGAATGGCGCCCAGATTGCAACCCTTCAGAGTGATCGAACATGGCCCAATCGCTGAGTTTCAATCGCGCCCTGGTCGAGAAGTACGATCGCCCGGGGCCTCGCTATACCTCCTATCCGACCGCGCCGCAGTTTCACTCGGCGTTCGCCCTGGACGACTACCGCAGCGCCGCCGAGGCGAGCAACCGGGCGGCGGTACCCAAGCCGCTGTCGCTGTACATCCACATCCCATTCTGCCAGAGCCTGTGCTACTACTGCGCCTGCAACAAGATCATCACCCAGAAGACCCATCGCGCGGTGCAGTACCTGGACTACCTCAAGCGCGAGATCGCCATGCAGGCGGCGCTGTTCGACGGCTCGCGCAAGCTGACCCAGTTGCACCTGGGCGGCGGCACGCCGACCTACCTGACCAGCGCGCAGCTGGCCGAGCTGATGGATGCCCTGCACCAGGCGTTCGACATGGACGACAGCGACGCCCACGAGTTCTCCATCGAGGTCGACCCGCGCACCATCAGCCCCGAGCGCATCCATGAGCTGCGCGCGCTGGGCTTCAACCGCCTGAGTTTCGGCGTGCAGGACTTCGACCCGCAGGTGCAGGCGGCGGTCAACCGGGTGCAGAGCGAGGAGCAGATCTACGAGCTGGTGGCCACCGCGCGCGAGGCCTGCTTCAAGTCGATCAGCGTCGACCTGATCTACGGCCTGCCGCTGCAGACCGTGGCCAGCTTCGACGTCACCCTGAGCAAGATCATCGCCCTGCGCCCGGACCGCATTGCCGCCTACAGCTACGCCCATTTGCCGGAGCTGGTGCGCGCGCAACGGCTGATCCGCCGCGAGGACATGCCGCCGCCGGAGCGCAAGCTGGAGCTGCTGGAGCTGACCATCGCCCGCCTGACCGCGGCCGGCTACGTGTATATCGGCATGGACCACTTCGCGCTGCCGGACGACGAGCTGAGCCTGGCGCGCGCCAACGGCACCCTGCAGCGCAACTTCCAGGGCTACTCGACCCACGCCGACTGCGACCTGATCGGCCTCGGCGTGTCCTCGATCGGCAAGGTCGGCGACAGCTACAGCCAGAGCGTCAAGGAACTCTCGCAGTACTACGCGCGCATCGATCAGGGCCTGCTGCCGGTGCACCGCGGCTACCGCCTGAGCGCCGACGACCGCCTGCGCCGCGAGGTGATCGGCGACCTGATGTGCCACGGGCGGGTCGATTTCGCCAAGATCGAGGCGGGCCACGGCATCGTCTTCGCCGAGTACTTCGCCGAGTCGCTGGCCAGGCTCGACGAGCAGGTCGCCGACGGCCTGGTGGAGATCCGCGACGACGCGCTGCTCCTGCTGCCCCAGGGCCAGCTGATGATGCGCAGCGTGGCCATGGCCTTCGACGCCTACCTGGGCGGCGAGCAGAAGGGGCGCTTCTCGCGCACGGTCTGACAGCTCGTTAACACGCCCTGCCATCCGCTCCATGGAGCGGATCGCCAGCGTCGTTGTGGGAGCCCCGCCCCGGGGCGAAGCCCTGCAGTCGCCTGAATCGACCCATTGGCCGCGGGGCGCGGCTCCCACCGGAGTGGCTGGTGCCCAGGCGCTCGCCGGTTCAATAGGACCGGCGCGGAGGGCAGGGCGCGTCCTGCTTCCGGGGGCGGTTTTCCTGATAGTTGCGACAGGTTCTACCGACTTGATTCTGGTCAAGCGTGGTTGGGGGGCAGACCCCCTACCATGCGGGGCATGTTCTTCCGACAGTCCCAGGCGTCGACCAAACCCATGAGATTTCAACGGTTTTCAGGAAGCGACGGTTTCCGCTGCGGATACCGTGCGCTGCTCGTGCTGATTCTGATGCTGTGTACCGCGCTGCAGGCGGTACACGCCAAGGACTATGGCGAGATCGAGCAGCAGCGCATCGCCAAGGTCTTCCCCGAGGTGGTTGCCGTCTCCGAGCCGGACGGCGAGTTCAAGGTGCGTACCCTGAGCGGAAAGGCCGGGGTGCTCGGCTATGTGTTCCAGAGCCTGGACGTGGTCGATATCCCGGCCTATTCCGGCAAGTCGATCAACATGCAGGTGATCCTCGACACCGCGGGCGTGATCCAGGACGCCTATGTACTCGAGCACCACGAGCCGATCCTGCTGATCGGCATCCCCGAAGCCAAGCTGCATGCCTTCAACGCCAAGTACCAGGGCATCGAGGCCGACCGCCGGGTGGTGGTCGGCCGTAGCGGCGACCCCGATGCGGTGACGGTCGATGCGGTCACCGGCGCCACCGTGACGGTGATGGTGGTCAACGAGATCGTCATGCGTGCCGCGCACAAGGTGGCGGTTTCCCTGGGGCTGATTGCCGAGCACGGCGGCAGCAAGCCCAAGCCGGCCAGCGTACGCGCGGATGTCTTCGAACCGGCCGGCTGGGCCCAGCTCACCGGCAACGGCGCGATCCGCCGCCTGCACCTGACCCGCGGCCAGGTCGATGAAGCCTTCAGGGATACCGAGGCCGAAGGCGTCGACGAGGCCGCGCCTGAGCAGGCCGGCGAAACCTTCATCGATCTCTACGCCGCCCACCTGAATCCGCCGAGCGTCGGTCGCAACCTGCTGGGCGACAATCAGTACCGCTTCCTGATGGAAGAACTCGAGCCCGGGGAGCACGCCATCGCCGTGCTGGGCAGCGGCGGCTATTCGTTCAAGGGCTCGGGCTACGTGCGCGGCGGCATCTTCGACCGGGTGCAACTGCGCCAGTTCGGCGACACCATCAGCTTCCGCGACATGGACTTCCAGCGCCTGGATGACGTCTACGCCGAGGGCATGCCCGAGTTCGGCGAGATGGCGATCTTCATCGTCCGCGCCCATTCGGCCTTCGACCCCGGTTCGCCCTGGAGCCTGGAGCTGCTGGTGCGGCGCCAGACCGGGCCGATCAGCGGCATGTTCACCAGCTTCGAGCTGGCCTACCAGCTGCCCGAGGCCTACCTCGAACGGCCGCTGCCGAACGACGAGGAACTGGCCGCGATCGAGGAGGCCAGCCGGCCGATGTGGCTGAACATCTGGTACCAGAAGAGCTTCCAGATCGGCGTGGTGCTGGCGGCGCTGCTGCTGCTAACAGTGATCCTGTTCCTGCAGGACAAGTTCACCCGCAAGCCGCACTTCCTGCACTGGCTGCGCCGCGGCTACCTGGCGTTCACCGTGGTGTTCATCGGCTGGTACGCCCTGGGCCAGCTGTCGGTGGTCAACGTGCTGACCTTCGTCCACGCGCTGGTGCAGGACTTCCGCTGGGAGCTGTTTCTCAGCGACCCGGTGATCTTCATTCTCTGGACCTTCACCGCCGCCAGCATCCTGCTCTGGGGTCGTGGCGTGTTCTGTGGCTGGCTGTGCCCGTTCGGCGCCCTGCAGGAGCTGATCAACGAGGTCGCGCGCAAGCTCAGGATCCGCCAGTTCGAACTGCCCTTCGCGGTGCACGAACGGCTCTGGGCGATCAAGTACATCATCCTGCTGGTGCTGTTCGGCATCTCCCTGGAATCCATGTCGATGGCCGAGCAGGCCGCCGAGGTGGAACCGTTCAAGACCGCCATCACCCTCAAGTTCGACCGCCAATGGTGGTTCGTGCTCTACGCGGTGATCCTTTTGGTGATCAACATCTTCACCCGCAAAGTCTATTGCCGCTACATCTGTCCGCTGGGCGCGGCGCTGGCGATCCCGACCAAGCTGCGCCTGTTCGACTGGCTCAAGCGGCGCAAGGAATGCGGCGACCCCTGCCAGCTGTGCGCCAAGGAATGCGAGATCCAGGCCATCCACCCGGACGGGCACATCAACGCCAACGAATGCCACTACTGCCTGGATTGCCAGATGACCTACCACAACGACGGCAAGTGCCCGCCGCTGGTCAACAAGCGCAAGAAGCGCGGCCGGAGAGCCCCGGCGGAACCCGAATTGATCCCCACGGTGCAACTGGCCGCTTCCGACTAGTGCCGCCGAGATTCAGCCGTTTGCAAGAACTGCCAAAACAGGAGCGACACCATGAATGACAACGAGTCGAACATCAGCCCGCAGACCGGCCTGAGCCGCCGCGGTTTCCTCGGGGCGTCCGCTGTGACCGGCGCGGCCATGGCCGCCACGGCCTTCGGTGGCGCGGTGATGAGCCGTGAGTCCTGGGCGGCGGCGGTCAAGGACGCGCAGCAGAAGATCCACGTCGCCCCCGGCGAACTGGACGACTACTACGGCTTCTGGAGCGGCGGCCACCAGGGCGAGGTGCGGGTGATCGGCGTGCCCTCGATGCGCGAGTTGATGCGCATCCCGGTGTTCAACGTCGACTCGGCCACCGGCTGGGGCCTGACCAACGAAAGCAAGCACATCATGGGCGACAGCGCCAGGTTCCAGAACGGCGACTGCCACCACCCGCACATCTCCATGACCGACGGCAAGTACGACGGCAAGTACCTGTTCATCAACGACAAGGCCAACAGCCGGGTCGCGCGCATCCGCCTCGACATCATGAAGTGCGACAAGATGCTCACCGTGCCCAACGTCCAGGCGATCCACGGCCTGCGCCTGCAGAAGGTGCCCTATACCAAGTACGTGTTCGCCAACGCCGAGTTCGTCATTCCGCACCCCAACGACGGCAAGAACTTCGACCTGCAGTCCAAGGACAGCTACACCCTGTTCAACGCCATCGACGCGGAGAAGATGGAGATGGCCTTCCAGGTCATAGTCGACGGCAACCTGGACAACACCGACGCCGACTACACCGGCAAGTACGCCGCGGCCACCTGCTACAACTCGGAGAAGGCCTACGACCTCGGCGGCATGATGCGCAACGAGCGCGACTGGGTGGTGGTGTTCAACATCGAGCGCATCGAGACGGCGATCAAGGCCGGCAAGTTCATCACCCTCGGCGACTCCAAGGTTCCGGTGGTCGACGGCCGAGAAGGCTCCGAGCTGACCCGCTATATCCCGGTGCCGAAGAACCCGCACGGCTGCAACACCTCGTCCGACGGCAAGTACTTCATCGCCAACGGCAAGCTGTCGCCGACCGTGACCATGATCGAGATCGCCCGCCTCGACGACCTGTTCGCCGGCAAGCTCAAGGACCCGCGCGAGGTGGTGGCCGCCGAGCCGGAACTGGGCCTGGGGCCGCTGCACACCACCTTCGACGGCCGCGGCAACGCCTACACCACGCTGTTCATCGACAGCCAGGTGGTCAAGTGGAACATGGCCGACGCGGTGCGTGCCTACAAGGGCGAGAAGGTCGACTACATCCGCCAGAAGCTCGACGTGCAGTACCAGCCGGGGCACATCCACGCCTCGCTGACCGAAACCAGCGAGGCCGATGGCAAGTGGCTGGTGGCGCTGTGCAAGTTCTCCAAGGACCGCTTCCTGCAAGTAGGTCCGCTGCACCCGGAGAACGACCAGCTGATCGACATCTCCGGCGAGGAAATGAAGCTGGTGCACGACGGCCCGACCTACGCCGAGCCGCACGACTGCATCCTGGCCCGCCGCGACCAGATCAAGACGCGCAAGATCTGGGAGCGCAACGATCCATTCTTCGCCCCGACCGTGGCCATGGCGAAGAAGGACGGCATCAACCTGGAGACCGACAACAAGGTGATCCGCGACGGCAACAAGGTGCGCGTGTACATGACCTCCATGGCGCCGAGCTATGGCATCACCGAGTTCAACGTCAAGCAAGGCGACGAGGTCACCGTGGTGATCACCAACATCGACCAGATCGAGGACGTGTCCCACGGCTTCGTCATGGTCAACCACGGCGCAAGCATGGAAATCAGCCCGCAGCAGACCTCGTCGATCACCTTCGTGGCCGATAAACCCGGTCTGCACTGGTACTACTGCAGCTGGTTCTGCCATGCGCTGCACATGGAAATGGTCGGCCGCATGCTGGTCGAGCCGGCGTAACACCCAGCCCCGTGGTCCGGATCGCGTCCGGGCCACGGCCCCATTCATTTCGCGAGCCCGATGCGGCTCGGGAACAAGGTAAGCGCAGTGTCCAGACTCAACAGCCCTGCATCGTTTCACGCCGCTGCGCTATGGCTGCTGCTCTGCTGCGGCATGGTCCAGGCCGCGCCGCAGCCCATCGCCGAGTTGCCGTTGCAGGCCGACGGCGAGGGCGGCTGGCGGCTGCCGGCGGGCGAGTACCTGGGTTCGTTCAGCATCGACCGGCCGCTGCAGATCCGCTGCGAGCCGGGCGCGGTGCTCGACGCCCAGGGGCAGGGCAACGCGCTGCTGATCGAGGCCGCGGATGTCGTCCTCGAAGGCTGCGCCCTGCGCAACTGGGGCCGCGACCTGACCGCCATGAACGCCGCCGTGTTTATCGGCAAAGAGGCTCATGGCGCGGTGATCAGGGACAACCGCCTGCAAGGTCCCGGCTTCGGCATCTGGGTGGACGGTACCCATGATGTCCGCCTGATCGGCAACGCCATCCAGGGCGACCCAAGCGTGCGTTCCCAGGACCGCGGCAACGGCATCCACCTGTACGCCGCGCGCGGTGCCCAGGTGATCGGCAACCGGGTGCGCGACACCCGCGACGGCATCTACATCGACACCACCAACGGCGGCCGTCTCGAAGGCAACACCCTGGAGGACCTGCGCTACGGCATCCATTACATGTTCTCCAACGACAACCAGGTGATCGGCAACCTGACGCGGCGCACCCGCACCGGCTACGCGCTGATGCAGAGCCGCAAGCTGAGGGTGATCGGCAACCGTTCGGAGCAGGACGAGAACTACGGCATCCTGATGAACTACATCACCTATTCCACGCTGCACGACAACCTCGTCAGCGAGGTGCGCAGCGGGGCAACCGGCGACAGCATGATTGCCGGCGCCGAGGGCAAGGCGCTGTTCATCTACAACTCGCTGTTCAACAGCATCGAGCACAATCATTTCCAGGGCAGCGCCCTGGGCATCCACCTGACCGCCGGCTCCGAGGACAACCGCATCGTCGGCAACGCCTTCGTCGACAACCGGCAGCAGGTCAAGTACGTCGCCAGCCGTACCCAGGAGTGGTCGGTGGACGGCCGCGGCAACTACTGGAGCGACTACCTGGGCTGGGACCGCAACGACGACGGCCTGGGCGACGTGGCCTACGAACCCAACGACAACGTCGACCGCCTGCTCTGGTTGTATCCGCAGGTTCGCCTGCTGATGCACAGCCCCGGTATCGAGCTGCTGCGCTGGGTGCAACGGGCGTTTCCGGTGATGAAGTCGCCGGGCGTACAGGACAGCCATCCGCTCATGCAACTCCCCACCCGCGATCTGCTGGAGGCCGCGCCATGAATGCCGTCGAAATCAGGGGCGTAAGCCAGCGTTATGGCCGCATGACCGTGCTGCATGGCCTCGACCTGACGCTCGGCGAAGGCGAGGTGCTGGGCCTGTTCGGGCATAATGGCGCCGGCAAGACCACGACCATGAAGCTCATCCTCGGCCTGCTCAGGGCCAGCGAAGGGCAGGTCAGCGTGCTCGGCCGTTCGCCGAACGCGCCGCAGGTGCGCCGCCAGCTCGGCTACCTGCCGGAGAACGTCACCTTCTACCCGCAGCTCAGCGGTCGCGAGACCCTGCGCCATTTCGCCCGGCTCAAGGGTGCGCCGCTTGGCCAGGTCGACGAGCTGCTGGAACAGGTCGGCCTCTTCGACGCGGCGGACCGGCGGGTGAAGACCTACTCCAAGGGCATGCGCCAGCGTCTCGGCCTGGCCCAGGCGCTGCTGGGCCAGCCGCGCCTGCTGCTGCTGGACGAACCGACGGTGGGGCTGGACCCCATCGCCACCCAGGACCTGTATCGGCTGATCGACCATCTGCGCCAGCAGGGCACCAGCATCATCCTCTGCTCCCATGTGCTGCCGGGGGTCGAGGCGCATATCAACCGCGCGGCGATACTCGCCCACGGCCGCCTGCAGGCGGTCGGCAGCCTGGCCAGCCTGCGCGAGGAGGCCGGTCTGCCGGCGCTGATCCGCGCCAGCGGCCTGAAGCACAGCCGGCAACTGATCCAGCGCTGGACCGCCGCTGGCCATGCGGCGCGCGCGCTGGGCGAGGGCGCGGTGGAGGTGGTCGCGGTCAACGGCCACAAGCTCGGCTTGCTGCGCCATCTGCTGGGCGAGGCCGAGGCGCAGGACATCGATATCCACCAGCCGTCGCTGGAGGACCTGTACCGCTACTACATGGAGCGGGCGGGGGAACGCAACGTGGAGGCCACAGCATGAATCAGGTCTGGAACATCGCCCGCAAGGAACTCAGCGATGGCCTGCGCAATCGCTGGTTGCTGGCCATCAGCCTGTTGTTCGCCGTGCTGGCGGTGGGTATCGCCTGGCTCGGCGCCGCGGCGTCCGGCCAGGTGGGCTTCACCTCGATTCCGGCGACCATTGCCAGCCTGGCCAGCCTGGCCACCTTCCTGGTACCGCTGATCGCGCTGCTGCTGGCCTACGACGCCATAGTCGGCGAGGACGAGGGCGGTACCCTGATGCTGCTGCTGACCTATCCGCTGGGGCGCGGGCAGATGCTGCTCGGCAAGTTCGTCGGCCACGGCCTGATCCTGGCGCTGGCAACCCTGATCGGCTTCGGCTGCGCGGCGCTGGCCATCGCCCTGTTGGTCGACAACATCGAACTGGGGTTGCTGGCCTGGGCCTTCGGCCGCTTCATGCTGTCCTCGACCCTGCTCGGCTGGGTGTTCCTCGCCCTGGCCTACATCCTCAGCGCCAAGGCCGGGGAAAAGTCCAGCGCCGCCGGGCTGGCCCTGGGCCTGTGGTTTCTCTTCGTGCTGGTGTTCGACCTGGCCTTGCTTGCGCTGCTGGTGCTCAGCGAAGGCCAGTTCAACCCGCAGCTGCTGCCCTGGCTGCTGCTGCTCAACCCGGCCGACGTGTATCGGCTGATCAACCTGTCCGGCTTCGAGGGCAGCGGCAACCCCGCCGGGGTCATGGCGCTGGCCGGCGACCTGCCGGTGGCCGCATCGGTGCTGTGGCTGTGCCTGCTGCTGTGGGTCGGCGTGCCGCTGTTGCTGGCTTACGCAGTGTTCCGGCGTCGCGCGATATGAGCGCTTGTGCAAGGGGCGCTATGCCCGTCAAGGAGAAACATCGATGAACCTTAGCTATCCCAGGGCCATGCGAGCCCTGCCCGCGCTGCTGCTGGGCCTGCTGCTGACGGCCTGCGGCGAGGCCGAACAACAGGCCCAGGCGCTGGCCCCGACGGCCTTCCATCCGGGTGATGAATGCCACGTGTGCGGCATGCTCATCGTCGATTTCCCCGGCCCCAAGGGCCAGGCCGTGGAGTCGGGCGGGGTGAAGAAGTTCTGTTCCACCGCGGAGATGATCGGCTGGTGGCTGCAGCCGGAGAATCGCCACCTGCAGGCCAGGCTGTACGTCCACGACATGGGCCGCAGCGTCTGGGACCAGCCCGACGACGAGCATCTGGTCGAGGCGAGCAGTGCCTACTACGTCGCCGGCACCCGGCTCAAGGGCGCCATGGGCGTGGTGCTGGCGTCCTTCGCCGACGAGCAGGCGGCGCACGCACTGGCCGCCCGCGAAGGCGGGCGGGTACTGCGCTTCGAGGAGATCGACCTGGACGTTCTGCAACTGGGCGCCGGCGTCAGCGACTACCAGCATGCCGGACACTGAACGGCGGGCATCGAATCAACCGTAAGGGCCTCGGGCCCGGCGCTTAGGAGAGAAACCATCATGGCTATCGGTATCTGGCAACTGCTGATCCTGCTGCTGATCGCGGTGCTGCTGTTCGGCAGCAAACGTCTGCGCACCCTGGGCGCGGACCTGGGCGGGGCGATCGGCGGCTTTCGCAAGTCGCTGCGCGACAGCGAGTCCGCGGACGTCGCCAAGCGGCACGTCGAATAACCCAGCACCCGCGACCGGCCGTAGGGTGCGCCGCGTGCACCACTGCTCCGTCACCTCGCCGAGCGCGGTCCGCGCGCGAAAGCTGATTGCGATCAAGTTCTAGCGGCTGCCCTTGCCTGTAGAAATATCCCTGGCCGCTGCGCATACATCCGCCGCGCAGAGGTGCCGAGCGTGCGCGACAGCGTTGCGTATGGCGCGAGCAAGCTCGCCGGCGCGCGAAACCCGGCCGTCGTTTCCGCGGAAAGGCGGCCCTGCCGCCCGGCGCTGGCCGGGCAACGGAGAGTGACGATGAAAAGCGAATTCCAGGATCGCCTGGCGGTGGTCACCGGTGCCAGCTCCGGCATCGGCCTGGCCCTATGCGCGGCCCTGCTGCAACGCGGCGCGAGGGTTCTGGCGATGTCGCGCAGCCCCGGCGGCTTGCCGGCGCTGCACGAGACCTACTCCTCGCGCCTGCTCTGGCTGGGTGGCGACGTGACCCGCAGCGAGGACCTGCAGGCCCTCGGCCGGCGCGCCGCGCAGATCGGCCCGGTCGACTACCTGGTGCCCAATGCCGGGATCGCCGAGCTGGCCGACAGCCTCGATCTGGCCGCCTTCGACCGCCAGTGGGCGGTCAATGGCGCCGGTGCGCTGAACACCCTGGCGGCGCTGCGTGGCGAGCTGGCCAGGCCGGCTTCGGTGGTGTTCGTCAGCAGCTTCCTGACCCGCTCGAGCTTTCCCGGGCTGGCCGCCTATATTGCCAGCAAGGCGGCGCTGTCCGCGCAGGCACGCACCCTGGCGGTGGAACTGGCGACGCTGGGGGTGCGCATCAACCTGGTGTCGCCGGGGCCGACCGCCACCGCGATCTGGGGCAGCCTGGGGCTCAGCGACGAGGAGCTGGAGCAGGTGGCCGAAGGCGTCACCCGACGCCTGCTGCCCGGCCGCTTCCTCGATGCCGCGTCCGTCGCCAGCGTCATCCTCTTCCAGCTGTCCCAGGGCGCGCGCGGCGTCTACGGCCAGGACTGGGTGGTGGACAACGGCTATACGCTGAGCTGACCCTAGGGTGCGCCGTGCGCACCGGCAATCCGCTTGTCAGCGGTACGCACGGCGCAACCCTGCGTAGGGTGCGCCGCGCGAACCAGAGCCATTACCGGCGTACAGACCGGCCAGCGCTACTTGAACAACGACTCGTGGCGAGATGGCTTGCGGGCAGGCCGGGCGTCGCTCGGATTCGCCCATGGGGACTCGCCCGACGATCCGAGCCGCCGGGGCGCCAATGAAAGGGAGGAGGGGACATCGATGCCGTTGCCGCATGGCCCGGCGCCGATGTCCGCCTGGGCGTTACTGAAGGGACAGCACCCATTCGGCGAGGATCTTCGCCTCTTCGTCGGTCACCGGGTTGGGCGGCATCGGCATGGCACCCCAGTTGCCCTGGGTGCCGTTCTTGATGTGGCCGGCCAGCAACTCGACCGCGCCCTCGCTGCCGGCGTACTTGGCCGCCACTTCCTTCAGCGCGGGGCCGACCATCTTCATGTCGACGTTGTGGCAGGCCGCGCAGGGTTTGCTCTTGAACAGGGCTTCGGCGTCCTGTGCCATGGCCGGTTGCAGGCTCAGCGCAGCGCCCAGGGCGAGCAAGGGGATCAGGCGTTTTGTCATGGGTATTTCCTCAGGGCTGATGGGGGCATGGCGCGCCTCCCGTTGGACGCCGTACCGGCGCTACGCCGATCGATGGCTTGCCCGCGAACGAGAAGGCGCCTGACGCAGGGCATCCTAAACAGGCCCATCGGCGATGCGCTTGACCGCAATCAAGAGATGCCGACGCGCGCCTTGAGCGCGGCGGCGCGTCGCGGGTAGCGTGCAGCCATGAGTCACGCAGCGATGAGGTAATGCCTGTGAATGCGCCGGAGAAATCCTTCGAAACGCTCCGCCTGGCGGACGCGCCGTTCTACCAACCCCAGGGCAACGAGCAGGTGCTGTTCGAGCAGGCCTGGCAGCACGGCATGCCGGTGCTGATCAAGGGGCCGACCGGCTGCGGCAAGACCCGCTTCGTCCAGCACATGGCGCACCGCCTGGGGCTGCCGCTGTACACCGTGGCCTGCCATGACGATCTGTCCGCCGCCGATCTGGTCGGCCGCCACCTGATTGGCGCCCAGGGCACCTGGTGGCAGGACGGGCCGCTGACCCGGGCCGTGCGCGAGGGCGGCATCTGCTACCTCGACGAGGTGGTCGAGGCGCGCCAGGACACCGCGGTGGTGCTCCACCCGCTGGCTGACGACCGCCGCGAGCTGTACCTGGAGCGCACCGGCGAGGTGCTGCGCGCGCCGCCTGGCTTCATGCTGGTGGTGTCCTACAACCCGGGGTACCAGAACCTGCTCAAGGGCATGAAACCGAGCACGCGCCAGCGCTTCGTCGCCCTGCGCTTCGACTACCCGGCGCCAGCCGAGGAGGAGCGCATCGTCGCCCGCGAGGCGCAAGTGGATGCCGGGCTGGCGGCCCAGGTGGTCAAGCTCGGCCAGGCCTTGCGCCGGCTGGAGCAGCACGACCTGGAGGAAGTCGCCTCGACCCGCCTGCTGATCTTCACCGCACGCATGATCCGCTCCGGCATGAGCCCGCGCGAAGCTTGCCTGGCCTGCCTGGCCGAGCCGCTGTCGGACGATGCGCAGACGGTGGCGGCGCTGATGGACGTGGTCGATGTCCATTTCGCCTGAGGCACTCGCGGAAGGTCGGCGCCTGCCCGGCGACCTGGCCATGTGGTTCTTCATCCTCGCCGAGCTGTCGCTGTTCGCCATCCTGATCCTCGCCTTCGGCGTGACCCAGTTGCTGCTTCCCGAGCAGTTCGCCGCCAGCCGCCAGCTGCTGGATACCTCCACCGGCCTGGCACTGACCCTCAGCCTGCTGACCTCGGGGCTGTTCGCCGCGCTGGCACTGCAGCAGGTGCGCCAGGCCCGCCAGGGATTCGCCGCGCTGGCGCTGCTGGCGGCGCTGCTTTCGGCCGGCGTCTACGTCTGGCTCAAGCTTGGCGAATACGCCCACCTGGCCGGCCAGGGCCTGGGGCTGGAATACAACACCTTCTTCACCCTGTACTGGCTGCTCACCGGTTTCCACTTCCTCCACGTGCTGCTGGGGATGGCGATCCTCGCCTGGATGGCCGAGCGCTGTCGGCGCCGCGCCTATGGCCCCGGCAACTACAGCGCGCCGGAGTCCGGCGTGCTCTATTGGCATATGGTCGATCTGGTCTGGGTGCTGCTGTTCCCGCTGGTCTACGTGCTCAACTGAGGGAAGCTGCGATGACTTCGTCGAAACTGCTGCTCTGCTACTGGCTGGGGCTGGCGGCGCTGTCGCTGGTCACCGTGCTGCTCGGCAACGCCGGGTCGACCCTGCTGCTGGTCGGCGGCGTGCTGCTGGCGGCGCTGGGCAAGGCCTGGCTGATCGCCGACGGCTTCATGGAGCTGCGCCACGCCCCGCGCCTGTGGCGCGGCCTGCTGCTGGCCTGGCCGCTGAGCATGGCGCTGGGCATCCTGCTGACCCTGCCGGGCTATTGAACCGGCGAGGGTCAAGCTCGCCGCGCCGGTAGGAGCCGCGCCCCGCGGCCAATGGGCCGCTGCCGGCGGCTGACAAGCTTCGCCCCGGGGCGGGGTACCCACAAGCAGCGCGGTGGACGTCATGGGAGAAGGCCACCGCCGCAACCTCCGCTAATCGCCATTCCAACCCTAGGCTCCATTGTCGTTTCGCCGATCGCCATGGTGGGTTACGGCGCCGGCCGACCAGGTGGCGAGTCATGGCTGCGAGACGGGCGTCTAACCCACGAATCCTCGAGACCAGTCCCGGCACGGCGCTGCCCAGGCCTTTTCCTACGCCGCTGAATACCCGATCAACCCGATAGGTTTCTTTCTTGATTGCCATCAAGCGGATTTCGATAAGGCGCTTCCTAGAATGGCCATGCCTAGCAAAGAGGAAGCGACCATGTCAGAGACCTTCACCAAGGGCATGGCCAGGAACATCTACTTCGGGGGAAGCGTGTTCTTCTTCCTGGTGTTCCTGGCCTTGACCTACCACACAGAGCAGACCTTTCCAGAACGCAGTAACGAGTCGGAACTGAGCGAGTCGGTGGCGCGCGGCAAATTGGTCTGGGAGCAGAACAACTGCATCGGCTGCCACAGTCTGCTGGGCGAGGGGGCCTACTTCGCCCCCGAGCTGGGCAACGTGTTCGAGCGCCGCGGCGGGGACGCCTCCTTCGCACCCTTCCTGCATGCCTGGATGAAGGCGCAGCCGCTGGGTGTGCCGGGGCGTCGGGCGATGCCGCAATTCAACCTGAGCGAGCAGGAAGTGGACGATATGGCCGAGTTCCTCAAGTGGACCTCGAAGATCGACACCAACGACTGGCCGCCAAACAAGGAGGGCTGAGAGATGACCATCATGAACCCGCATCTCAAGTTCCAATCGCAGGCCGTGGCCAAACCCTACTTCGTGTTCGCCCTGATGCTGTTCGTCGGGCAGATCCTGTTCGGTCTGATCATGGGGCTGCAGTACGTGGTGGGCGACTTCCTGTTCCCGCTGATTCCCTTCAACGTGGCGAGGATGGTGCACACCAACCTGCTGATCGTCTGGCTGCTGTTCGGCTTCATGGGCGCGGCCTATTACCTGGTGCCGGAAGAGGCCGACCGCGAGCTGTACAGCCCGAAGCTGGCGATCGTCCTGTTCTGGGTGTTCGCCAGCGCCGGCGTGCTGACCATCCTCGGCTACCTGCTGGTGCCCTACGCAGGGCTGGCCAGGCTGACCGGCAACGAGCTGCTGCCGACCATGGGGCGTGAGTTCCTCGAGCAGCCGACCATCACCAAGATCGGCATCGTGGTGGTCGCCCTGGGCTTTCTCTTCAACATCGGCATGACCCTGCTCAAGGGCCGCAAGACCACCATCAGCATGGTGATGATGACCGGCCTGATCGGCCTGGCGGTGTTCTTCCTGTTCTCCTTCTACAACCCGGAGAACCTGGCGCGCGACAAGTATTACTGGTGGTTCGTCGTGCACCTGTGGGTGGAAGGCGTGTGGGAGCTGATCATGGGCTCGATGCTGGCCTTCGTGCTGATCAAGATCACCGGCGTCGACCGCGAAGTGATCGAGAAATGGCTCTACGTGATCATCGCCATGGCCCTGATCACCGGCATCCTCGGCACCGGCCACCACTTCTTCTGGATCGGTGCGCCCGAGGTCTGGCTGTGGGTCGGCTCGATCTTCTCGGCGATGGAGCCGGTGCCGTTCTTCGCCATGGTGCTGTTCGCCTTCAACATGGTCAGCCGGCGTCGCCGCGAGCACCCCAACCGCGCCGCCTCGCTGTGGGCCATGGGCACCACCGTCACCGCCTTCCTCGGTGCCGGCGTGTGGGGCTTCCTGCACACCCTGGCGCCGGTGAACTACTACACCCACGGCTCGCAACTGACTGCTGCGCACGGTCACCTGGCGTTCTACGGCGCCTACGCGATGATCGTGATGACCATGATCAGCTACGCCATGCCGCGTCTGCGCGGGCTCGGCGAGGCACCGGACGCGCGGGCGCAGACCGTCGAGATCTGGGGCTTCTGGCTGATGACCCTGTCGATGGTGGCGATCACCCTGTTCCTCACCGCCGCCGGTGTGGTGCAGGTCTGGTTGCAGCGCATGCCGGCCGACGGCGCGGCCCTGTCGTTCATGAGCACCGTCGACCAGCTGGCCGTGTTCTTCTGGTTGCGCCTGATCGCCGGGGTGTTCTTCCTGGTCGGCCTGGTCTGCTACCTGTACAGCTTCAGGCAGCGTGGCCGGGTAACGGTGGCTGCCGCTACCGCCGCGGCCTGAGACGGATGAAAAGCGACTGAAACGACGGCCCGGCTGCTACAGCGGGCCGTTTTGCATTCCAGGGCCGTAGGGTGCGCCGTGTGCACCAAGACGTTTGCAGCCGGATCTGCTGCGCATGGCCCACCCTACGGGACTGCCCCATTGGGATTAAAGAGGTGAGGCAAATGGCCTTTAGCGTCGAAGTGGAAGAGTGGGTGGGCAGCGTCTGGCACCGCTTCATCACTCGTCACGCCAGCCCGGACTTTCCCGAGGCGCGCATCGAGCTGAGCAACATGCAGCGCCCGCTGGCCCTACTGTTCCGCGCCCTGGGCGGCGCCAGCGGAGTCGCCGTGGAAGCCGCCGGCGCCCGCGACCTGGTGCTGCGGCGCAACCTGCTGCAACAGGTCGCCGGCACCTGCCAGCAACTGCCGGTGGCCTGGTGCGACGCCAGCAACCTGCGCCTGCCGCCGAGCCTGGCGGTGTATCCCGAGGCCGAGCTGAACCGCGAGCTGTACCGCTGGCTGGCGCTGCTCGCGGCCCAGGCCGGGCCGATGCGTCACTGGGCGCGCGACAACCAGCGCTGGACCCAGGAGCTGCTGCAGCGCTACCCGGCGCTGCGCCCGCGCTACCGGCGCCTGGTCGATGCCCTGCTGCCGCTGCGCCCGGACCCGCGCCAGCTGGGCAAGGACGAGGCGGCGTTGGAGGCGGCGCTGTGTCAGGCCCTGCGCGAGCCGGGCAGTGTCGCCCAGTTCCCGCGCAGCGAACGCGCGCCCTGGCCGCTGCCGCTGTGGCTGTACCCGGCGGAAAACCTCGGTGAGCCCCAGGCCAGCGCCTTGGCCGATGAGGACGAGGAGGGCGAGGGCAATCGGCCGGCGCCGGGCGCCGAGCCGCAGATCGTGCGCAAGCGCGCCAAGCGGATCGAGGAAAGCACCGGCAAGGGCGGGTTGCTGCTGTTTCGCCTGGAAAACCTGTTCAGCTGGTCCGAGCATATCGACCTGGATCGCTGCGGCGACGACAGCGAGGACCTGGACGCCGCCCGGGTCGCCGAGGATCTCGACGAACTGGCCCTGTCGCGCCAGCGTCGTCGCCAAGGCGGCGGGCTCAAGCTGCACCTGGACCTGCCGCCGGCGGATGTCGATGACATTCCGCTGGGCGAGGGCATCAAGCTGCCGGAGTGGGACTACCGCAAGCAGTGCCTGCAGGAGGGCTTCGTCAACCTGCAGCTGATGCTGCCGCGCGGAGCCGAGGCGCAGCCGTTGCCGCCGCGTCTGGCGCCCCTGGCGCGGCGCCTGCGCCGTCAGTTCGAACACCTGCGCAACGACCGCCAGTGGCTGCGCCAGCAAGCCCAGGGCGCGGAGCTGGACCTGCAGGCCTGGTTGGATTTCCACGTCGAGCGCCAGCAGGGCCAGTGCGCCGAGCGTGGGCTGTTCATGGAGCAGCGGCCCAGCCGCCGCGATCTGGCCTGCCTGCTGCTGGCCGACCTGTCGATGTCCACCGAGGCGCACCTGGACGATCAGCACCGGGTCATCGACGTGATCGGCGACAGCCTGCTGCTGTTCGGCGAGGCGCTGTCGGCGCTGGGCGACGACTTCGCCCTGTACGGCTTCTCCTCGCTGCGCCGCCAGCAGGTGCGCCTGCAGGAGCTCAAGCGCTTCCAGCAGCGCTACGACGACCGCATCCGCGGACGCATCCAGGCGCTCAGGCCCGGCTACTACACGCGCATGGGCGCGGCGATCCGCCAGTCCACCCGGCTGCTCGGCACCTGCAAGCAGCGGCGCAAGCTGTTGTTGCTGGTGACCGACGGCAAGCCCAACGACCTGGACCTCTACGAGGGCCGTTACGGCGTCGAAGACACCCGCCAGGCGGTGCTGGAGGCGCGCCGGCAGGGCCTGTTGCCGTTCTGCATCACCATCGACCGCGAGGCCGGCGACTACCTGCCGTATATGTTCGGCGCCAACGGCTACACCCTGATCCGCCAGCCGCAACAGTTGCCGCTGCGTTTGCCGCAGCTGTATCGGCAGTTGACCCAGGCGTAGCCAGCCAGCAGCCAGCGGGCCGATTTGGCGCTTTGGTGCGCACAGAGCACCCTACGGATATCGTCGGTATCGGGGAGGGCGGGTAGGGTGCGCCATGCGCACCGATTGTCAGCAGAGGATCCTGGGGAGAGCTGCTCAGTCGATACTGCGCGGCAGCCACAGAATCATCGCCGCGCAGAACAGGCTCAGGCCGATGCAGAACCACAGGAAACGCCGTTGCCGGCGTTGGTCCGCGCCGTCGGCGAGGGCGGGCAGGGGCATGCCGCAGGTGCGGCATTCCGCCTCCCGAGGGGGATTGTCTTGCTGGCAATACAGGCACTTGGGCATGACGATTCCCTTCTCACTCGAACTCTTCCAGACGCTGCCGATCGAGCACGGTGATCTGGCGGCCGTCCTGGTCGATGATGCCTTCGTCCATCAGCCGGCGGATGATCCGCGAAAAGGTCTCCGGCTGGATCGACAGGTGCCCGGCGATCAGCTGCTTGGCCATCGGCAGCTCGAAGCTGTTGCCGCCGTCCGGCAGGCGGGCGAGCTGAGTGATCAGGTAGCGCACCACCCGGTGGGTGGCGTTCTTCAGCGACAGCGTCTCGATCTCGTTGACCCGCTGGTGCAGGCGCACGCACAGCTTGCCGAGCAGGGCGAAGGGCAGCCGGGCGTTGCTCTGCAACAGGCGCATATAGGTGCTGTTGGACAAGCGGTAGACCTGCGAGGGGCCGACCGCCTCGGCCGAGGCCACGTAGTTGGGGGTATCCATCAGCATCATCGCCTCGGCGAAGGTCTGCCGGTTGCCGATCACCTCGAATACCTTTTCCTGGCCGTCCGGGGTCACGCGGTAGATCTTCACCGCGCCGGAAATCACGAAATAGAACGAGTGCGCCGGCTCGCCCTGGCGGAACAGCGGCTCGCCCTTGTCGATATTGAGCAGCTGGCTGGTGGCCATCAGCTCGTCCAGCTGCTCCTCGTTCAAGGGTTCGAACAGGTGGTGGCTGCGGAGGATCTGGTGGTGTACGCGATGAAGCACCATGGGGACATTCCTGTGGCAATGAAGTGGGCGCGGGTCGCCGGAACAATGCGCATCAGCCTAGCCCATCGGGCCAGGGTGGCGCAGTTCGGCCGGCGCGGCGAGGGACTGCGGCGCTTCAGCACTGGCCGCCGTGCATCGCCGGCAGCGGCGCGCTCGAGCCCGGCTGGTAAGCAGGCATTAGGGCCTGGGCGTAGATGGTCCCGCTGACCAGGCTCAGGGAAAAGGCGCTGGCCAGCGCCAGAACCGAGGTCAGCAGCAGGTACCAGGCCAAGGGTTGAATGAGGTTCTTCATCGCGGCTCCAGGGCATCGGCTAGGGCTGGGTAGTTGGACGTTTGCCACGGGTGCGAGCAAAGCCAAATGAGGTCGAACAGGCTTGAGCAATCCCTGTGCCATCCCTAATACGCTGATATACAAGGCTTTATCCGCCTTTCGGGTGAGAAATACCTGGTTCCGTCAGGGTGATTTCTACCTGGATCGGGTCATTTATACCGCTTCGGGTTCGCCCGGCCTCGCGCCGCGAACGCTCGCCGGCGATTCTTGACCGGAGTCAATCCTGGAGCGGGTTTTCTCGCGTAACTTCCACTGCATATTGTGTTTCGGCGAGATGAAACACCCATATGTAGTGCAAGGAGGTGACATGCCCAGTTCCGTATCAGGCGGCTATCCGCAGCAGGTGTGCAAGCGCGACGGTAGCGTCGTTCCATTCGATCTCGGCAAGATCCGCGATGCCATCGCCGCGGCCGGGCAGGCCTGCGGCGAGTTCGATCCGACCCTGGCGGGGCAGCTGGCCGACGCGGTGCTGGCGCGCCTGCTCGATCTGCCCGACCTGCATATCGAGCAGGTGCAGGACCGCGTCGAGCGGGTGCTGATGGAAGCCGGCTACTACGCTACCGCCCGCGCCTATATCGTCTATCGCGAGCAGCATGGCCGCCTGCGCCGTGACCGCAAGACCCTGGTGGACGTGGCCGCGTCGATGAACGAGTACCTCTCGCGCGAGGACTGGCGGGTGCAGGCCAACGCCAACCAGGGCTATTCCCTGGGCGGGCTGATCCTCAACGTGGCCGGCAAGGTCACCGCCAACTACTGGCTGGACGAGGTCTACAGCGCCGATATCGGCTGGGCTCATCGCGAGGCCGACCTGCATATCCACGACCTCGACATGCTCGCCGGCTACTGCGCCGGCTGGTCGCTGCGCACCCTGCTGCATGAAGGCCTCAACGGCGTGCCGGGACGGGTCGAGGCGGGGCCGCCCAAGCACCTGTCCAGTGCCCTGGGGCAGATGGTCAACTTCCTCGGCACCCTGCAAAACGAATGGGCCGGCGCCCAGGCGTTCAGCTCCTTCGACACCTACCTGGCGCCCTACGTGCGCAAGGACAACCTGAGCTACGCCCAGGTGCGCCAGTCGCTGCAGGAGTTCATCTACAACCTCAACGTGCCGTCGCGCTGGGGCACCCAGACCCCCTTCACCAACCTGACCTTCGACTGGGTCTGCCCGGAGGACCTGCGCGAGCAGGTGCCGGTGATCGGCGGGGTGGAGATGCCATTCTGCTACGGCGAGCTGCAGGCGGAGATGGAACTGATCAACCGCGCCTACATCGAGGTGATGATGGCCGGCGACGCCAAGGGCCGGGTGTTCACCTTCCCGATCCCGACCTACAACATCACCCACGACTTCCCCTGGGACAGCGACAACGCCACACGCCTGTTCGACATGACCGCGCGCTACGGCCTGCCGTACTTCCAGAACTTCCTCAACTCGGACATGCAGCCCAACCAGGTGCGCTCGATGTGCTGCCGCCTGCAGCTGGACGTGCGCGAGCTGCTCAAGCGCGGCAACGGCCTGTTCGGCTCGGCCGAGCAGACCGGCTCGCTCGGCGTGGTGACCATCAACTGCGCGCGCCTGGGCTATCTCTATCGCCACGACCTGGCCGGCCTGCTGCTGCGCCTGGACGAGCTGCTGCGCATGGCCTACGAGAGCCTGGAGGTCAAGCGCAAGGTGATCCAGCACCATATGGATGCCGGCCTCTACCCCTACACCAAGCGCTACCTCGGCACGCTGCGCAACCACTTCTCCACCATCGGCGTGAACGGCCTGCACGAGATGCTGCGCAACTTCTCCGGCGATCGCGAGGGGCTGCACACCGAGGCCGGCCGGCAGCTGGCGCTGCGGGTGCTGGACCACGTGCGCGAGCGCCTGGTGCAGTTCCAGGAGCAGAGCGGCCACCTGTACAACCTGGAGGCCACCCCGGCCGAGGGCACCACCTACCGCTTCGCCAAGGAGGATCAGAAGCGCTTCCCCGGCATCATCCAGGCCGGCACGCCGCAGGCGCCGTACTACACCAATTCCTCGCAGCTGCCGGTGGGCTTCACCGACGATCCCTTCGAGGCGCTGGCACTGCAGGACGAGCTGCAGTGCAAGTACACCGGCGGCACCGTGCTGCACCTGTACATGGCCGAGCGGATCTCCTCGGCGCAGGCCTGCAAGCAGCTGGTGCGCACCGCGCTCAGTCGCTTCCGCCTGCCGTACCTGACCATCACCCCGACCTTCTCCATCTGCCCGGTACACGGCTACCTGGCAGGCGAACACGAGTTCTGTCCCAAGTGCGACGAGGCCTTGCTGCACAAGCAGCAGTGCTGCGGCGCCTGCGGCGGAGCCTGAACCCACCCCCAACAGCAAGGAGCAACACCATGAATGCAACCGTGCAACTTCCCGAAGCCCAGCGTCAGCGCTGCGAGGTCTGGACCCGCGTGATGGGCTACCACCGCCCGGTAGCGGCCTTCAACCCGGGCAAGCAGTCCGAGCATCGCGAGCGCCAGCATTTCGCCGAGCCGCGCTGATCCTTCCACCAGGCCCGGATCGCATAGCGCGATCCGGGCTTCGTCCTGTCCGCCGCCGGAGTCACCGCCATGTCCAGTTCCTGTTCGTCGTCCCTTCAGCGTCACGCCTCGCACAGCCCACTGCGCATCGGCGGCTTGCAGCCGCTGACGACCCTCGATTACCCGGATCACCTGGCCTGCGTGCTGTTCTGCCAGGGCTGCGCCTGGCGCTGCCGCTACTGCCACAACCCCGAATTGATCCGCCGCCGCGGCCCCAGCGAATGGAGCTGGAACAAGGTGCTGGGCTTCCTCCAGCAGCGCCAGGGGCTGCTGCAGGCCGTGGTGTTCTCCGGTGGCGAGGCGACCCTGCAGCCGGCGCTGCCGGCGGCCATGCGCCGCGTGCACGAACTGGGCTTCAAGGTCGGCCTGCACAGCGCCGGGATCAAGCCGGCCTCGTTCGGCCGAGCCCTGGCGCAGTGCGACTGGGTCGGCTTCGACGTCAAGGCGCTGGAGGAAGAGACCGCGCTGATCACCGGCGTCAGCGGCAGCGGTCAGGCCAACTGGCGCAGCCTGGAGCTGCTGCTCGACAGCGGCGTGGCCTACGAATGCCGGACCACGGTGCATTGGCATCTGCTCGATTGCCAGCGCCTGCAGCGCCTGGGCGAACGCCTGGCCACGCTCGGCGTGCGGCACTTCGCCGTGCAACTGGCGCGGCCGCAGCAGATGCTCGATTCCCAGCTCGGCGCCGCGCCCACCCCGGCCGAGGCCGGCCAGCTATGGCCCTATTTCGAGCAGCTGTTCGAGCGCTTCGAGCTGCGCGCGGTCTGAGAAAAACCGCAGTACGCGGTCTGTAGGGGGCGCGGGGCCGCCCAGGACATGCGCACCAAGTTCGTGGAAATGTGCGCGGTCCCGTGGTGCGAGCGGTGCACCCTACGTTACGCCTGCCAATAACGGTCCCGTAGGGTGCGCCATGTGTTCAGCCGGGGGACATGGTAAACACCTGTCGGGAGACATGGGTAACAGGTTGATGATCATGTTGCCCGTTGCCTCAGGTCTATCTGACGTAGCGCTTTGCGGATGAAAACCACATCGTAGACGCCATCTTCGGCGGTGGGGCGGATGGCGACCCTCTCCCCGTACAAACCGCCGCTGACGAAGACGTTGAGTCCTTTGAAATACACCTGCCCGGTCCGACGTACTTTCACTACGTGATCTCCCGGTTCGTACTCGATTGTTGGCAGTTGTTCCGGGTAGCTACGTGGGCTGGGCCGATAGCGTTCTATGGGCGGCCGTTGGTCCAGCGCTTCGTGCGGACGGTAGTGGTTGTATTCGTCTCGCCACCGGTTCATCGCCCGCTGACAGTGCTGCAAGTCGCTGAACGAGCGATGCAGCACTTCACGTTTCAGTGTCTGGTGGAAGCGCTCCAGCTTGCCCTGAGTCTGCGGGTGATGAGGCCGGCTATGGCTGACCTCGATCCCCAAGCGCATCAGCCAAACCTCCAGCGTGGATAGTCCACCGGCGATATTCGAGCCCCAGGGCGGTCCGTTGTCGGCGGTTATGCGCAGCGGCAAGCCGTATTGGCGAAAGACATCGATCAGATGCGGTTTGACCAGCTCCAGCCGCTCTCCCTCGCAGGCTTGCAGGCAGAGAGAAAAGCGCGAGTGGTCGTCCAACAGTGTCAGGGGATGACAGCGAGACGAACGGCGATCGTTGAGGGGAAGGTGACCCTTGAAGTCGATCTGCCAGAGGTCGTTCGGGTTTGGATGCTCGAAACGGTGGCTAGCCGGCGGTTGCGTCTGTTCGTTGTGGTAGAGGACGCGACAATCGTGGCGCTTGAGGATCGCATCGATCGTGCTGTGATGGGGCGGAGCAATATCCGCAGCCAGCAACAAGCTTCGCAGCTTGCGAGCCCCCCAGTAGGGGTAGCGGTGATGCAATTGCACCACCGTTTGCTCCAACGTCGGATCGCTGCGCCCTGGGCTGCTCAAGGGACGTCGGGAGCGATCCTGCAAACCGGCATCGCCGTGCTCACGGTACCGAGCCAGCCATTTGTACCCCGTCCTGGGACTGATGCCATAGCGCCGACAAAGCTCCCGCACATTACTTTCGGGCTGCCCCGCCAGCAGAACAAACTCACGTTTTATCGACATAGTGCTGCGCTCCGGCCACGGCATCACTCGATCTCCCGATTCGATGAACGCCGTAAGCCTAAATGCGTTACCTATGTCTCCCGACACCCGTTACCTATGTCCCCCGGCTGAACACCATGCGCACCAAACCATCGAAAGGCAGACGATCTGCTACCAGCCCCAGAACTGCAGCCACCAGCAATAACCCAGCAGGGTGTTGGCCAGCAGCAAGCCGCTTATCGGTGACAGTCGCTGCCGGGCTGGCAGCCGTTGGCAGACGCGCCAGCCCAGCCACAGGCTCCACGCACCGGCCAGAAGCAGCAGCGCGGCCCTGGCCTGGTTCACCCAGAGCAGTTGCAGCCCCTCGTAGCGCAGCAGTTTCACCGTGGTCGAGGACAGCCCGAGGAACAATCCGGCCGCCCCGCTCGGCACCAGGCACAGCGCCAGATGCCGCACGAAGCTGCGCGACTGCCCGGCCAGGGCGCCGCCGGCGATCAGCGACAGGTGCAGCGCGCCGCCCAGCAGCAGGGCGCCTGCGCCCAGGTAGAGGCAGATGCTCAGACCATCCAGCCAGGTGAAGGCGTCGTTGAGCTGCGGGTAATGGGTCAGCAGCCACCAGGGCGCATCGGCCTGCAGCGGCCAGAGTTGTCCGTGCACCACCAGCCATTCGGCCAGGCGCTGTTTGAGGGCGATGAACCAGGGGCTGATCGTCCACTGGAAGGCGCCGGTGGCCAGGCCGATGACCCCGTACAGCAGCAGAACGACGTCCCAGCGGTTGTCCGGGGTGTTGCCGAAACGGACGATTTCCTCGCAGCCGGAGCGGGCGATCAGGCGTACCGCGTCGCGCTGGCCGCTGCAGCGGCCGCAGGCGTGGCAGGCCGAGGCGCCGCACATGCGCCGGATATCCAGCAGTGGCGCGCAGTTGGGCGGCGGCAGATGTGGCGGGGCGTTTTCTCGCCAACGCTGCTCGTCGACGCGATAGTGCATCGGCGCCAGCTTGGCCAGCAGGGCGAACACGCCGCTGACCGGGCACAGGTAGCGGCACCACACGCGCTTGCCGCGCCCGTACAGCCAGCCGACCAGCATGGCCGCCAGGGTCGATCCGCCGAGGATCAGCAGCGCGGCCTGGGCATAGTCGTAGACGCTGATCAGCTGGCCATACAGGGTGGTTAGCAGAAAGCCCAGGGTCGGCCAGCCGCTCCAGCGCATCCAGCGCGGCACGCCACCGCCGCGGCCATGGCGGCTGGCCCATTCGCTGAGCGCGCCCTCGGGGCACAGCAGGCCGCACCACAGGCGGCCGAACAGCACCACCGAGAGCAGCACGAAAGGCCACCAGATGCCCCAGAACACGAACTGGGCGAACAGGGTCAGGTCGCTCAGGATGCGCGCCTGGCTATCCGGCAGAGGCAGGAAAGCGGGAATCACCAGCAGCACGGCATAGAACGCCACCACCGCCCACTGTAGCCGGCGAATCAGGCCGGCGTGCCGGCGCAGAGCGTCGCCGAAGGCGCTTAGGCGACGATCCAGCACAGCCTTCATGGGCGAGCCCGGCTCGGCCGCCGCCAGCGCCAGGCCAGCAACCAGAAGCCGCCCAACAGCAACACCGCGGCGGCCGAGGGCATGGCCCGGTAGCCGGTGAGTCCGGCGATCAGCCCGCCCCAGCGCGAACCGTCGTCGAGCCAGGCGGTGCTGTCCCACAGCGGATCGCCCAGCCCGGCATAGAGCGCCTCGGGCAGTTCCAGGCCCATCAATTGGCCGCTGGCGCGATCCAGGGCATTCATCAGCATGGCGCCGCCGAGCAGAAGCAGCAGCACCTCGCTGACGGCGAAGAAGCGGCGCCAGTCCAGCAGCCGGCTACCGAGCTGGAGCAGGCCGAAGCTGACCGCGCCCAGCGCCGCGCCTAGTAGGGCGCCGCCCAGCAGGTGCGCGACGTTGGCCGTGCCGCCGGTGCCATAGAGGAAGATGGCGATCTCGCTGCCCTCGCGGGCCACGGCCAGGGTAGCGAGCAGCGCCAGGGCGCTGCGCCGGCCCTGGGCCAGGGCCCGCTCGGCGCGGCTCTGAAGTTCGCTGCGCAGCTGGCGTCCGTTACGCGCCATCCAGATCACCATCTGCAGGATCAGCAGGCTGGCCAGGGCGCTCATGGCGGCCTGGAACCATTCGCCGGCCGCTCCGCTCATCCAGCCGCCGGCCACCACCATCAGGCCGGCCAGAAGCGCCGCCAGGGCTGCGCCTGCGGCGACGCCGCCCCACAGCAGCGGCAGATGGCGGCGGCCTTCGGCCTGGCGGTTCAGCCAGGCGTGCAGCAGACCGACCACCAGCAACGCCTCGACGCTCTCGCGCCAGACGATCAGCAGTGCCTGTTCCATTCGTTCTCCTTACTGCGCCTCGATATAGCCGCCGGGCAGGTCCAGGTGGAATTCGTCGAAGAAGCCGTAGCGGCCGGGCTTGAGCGGGTGGATCACCACGAACGAGCTGACGCCGGGGCCGAGCACCTTCTCCACCCGCAGCGGCAGGCTCTCGAATTCCACCGGCCCCTCGCCGCGGTTGTGCACGTTGATCTTGAAGCGCTGCCGCGCCGGCACCGTCAGGCTGGGCGGGGTGAAATGACCGTTGCGGATCTCCAGCTCGTAGCTGGGTAGCGGCGCGGCCGCGGCGGGCAGGGCCAGCGCGAGGCAGAGGGCGGGGAGGGTTCTCATGCGGCTCTCCTGCAGGTGGCGGCTTAGTAGCCGCCCTTCTTGCCGATGCCGGCATAGGTGAAGCTGTAGCTCAGCTCGCAGGGCTCGAACCAGGCGGCTACGCCGGTTTCCTTGTCGGTATGGCGACCGAAGGCATGGGTATGGCCGCCGGGCGGGGCCACGCGATAGGTCAGCCGGTACTGCCCGGGACCGTCCAGCTTGAGGTTGTCGCCATAGTGCGGCCCGTCGCTGGCGACCATGGCGTGGAAGTCGCCCTCGATCGCCTTGTCGCTACCGACCCGCTGCAGGCGGTAGGAAATGCTCAGATAGGGCACGAAGCTGCCCTCCTGGAAGCCGTGGCGGTTGTTCTCCAGGGCGCTGATATCCGCCTCCATGTGCACGTCGGATTCGGCCGCCGGGCGCATCATGCCCGGTGGGTCCATCTCGATCGGCTGCAGGTACACCGCACCGACCTCCATACCGGCGCATTGCTGGGGTTCGCCGATGGGGTATTCGCGGGCCGAGGCGAAGGGGGCGATGAGCAGGGCGGCGAGGGGAAGCAGGGACATTGGCTTCATGCTGCAAATTTCCATTCAAGGGACGATGGCGGCAGCTTAGGAAACCTAAAACCAATCAAGAATGATTATCGTCAATTTTTGACGAGAGAATCGCCACCGCCCGGCTGTCACCCGCCCGTGGTGGCGATCCGGTTTACGCTGACGATCCGGCCGCTCCAGATCATCTCGTAGTGCGCGGCCTGGATGATCGAGGTGACGGGGCGCGGGGTCAGCAGGGCCCAGCAGAGGTTGCCCGGCGAGCGCACGGAGTTGTAGCGCAGCCCGGGGCAGGCCGCGCGCCTGGCTGCGCTGCCGAGCTGGCGAGCGTGGCTGTAATCGTCGGGGTCGTGCACCGGGTCGGCCAGCGACAGCACCGAGGCGTCGCGCATGCCGGCGTCGGTGAAGCTGCAGGTCAGGCCCCTGAAGACGAAACGCTCGTAGTTCAGCGCCGGCACATGTGACCAGTAGAGCTGCTGGTGGTGGCGCACTTCGGCGATCGCCGTGTCCATCCGGTCGGCCAGGTAGAGCACGCCGAACGCGCCGTCGCTGAAGCGCGAGCCGTCCGGGTTGACGTGGGTGAAGGGGGCCGTGGCGTAGGAGCAGCCGGGAATGCCGAAGGGGATTTGCTCGCGGGGGATCAGCTCGAGCCGGCCGATCTCGTTCTGCAGCCGCGGATTGGTCATCTCCTGCAATTGATAGAGCACCTCGAAGTCCGCCGCGTCGGCCACGTCGTCGAACAGGGCGATGGGCGGAAACTTGGAGTTGACCAGACGGTAGGCCTGCAACTCCTCGCCGGCCAGCAGCGGCAGTTCTTGCAGCCTCACCACTGTGCGCCCCGCAGCGCGTCGATGCGCCTGAACGTCTCGTACAGCGAGATCATGTCGCCCTGGGCCATGATCTCCAGCGGCGCGCGGCCACTGAAGAACTCGTTGCGGTTTTCCATCGAGGGGAAGCCGTAGACGTTATCGGGATTGTCGAATATCAGGCGCAGGGCGGCATGGATGTTCAGCACCAGGCTGATGCGCTGCATCTGGTCGAAATCCAGGCCGACTGCCCACTGCGCATCGCCTTGCCTGGCCCGGGTGTAGGTGCTGCGCGAAATGCGCAGGATGCGGCAGGCCTGCTCGGAGGACGCCTTCCATTTGTCCAGCACCTTCAACGCGGCCCGCAGGCCGACCACGCACTGGCTCCTGGAGAAGCCCTGGGTTTGGATGGCTGCTGACATATCGGGTGCCTCATCTGTATCTGAAGATTCAAATCTAGCAATTATGCATCTATAGATCAAATCGCCATCCGTGTCGGGCCGCGGGCGGCTGTCATCGTCCGTTCGCATAATCTTCATATGCCTGCCACCGCGGTCGGCTGCAATCGCTGCAACAGTCCAAGGAGGTGCGGCGATGCGGATCTGCGTGATAGGGGCGGGCTACGTGGGGCTGGTGACGGCGACCTGTTTCGCCGAGATGGGCAACCGCGTGGTGTGCGTCGACCTCGATGGTGAGCGTGTGGCGCGCCTTGCGTGCGGCGAGTTGCCGATCTACGAGCCGGGTCTGGAACCCATGCTCAAGGCGCAACTGGCCAGCGGACAGCTCGGCTTCACCGAGCAGCTCAGGCTCGGTATTCACCGCGCCGACGTGATCTTCATCGCCGTCGGCACGCCTACCAGCGAGGACGGCTCGGCCGATCTGTCCCATGTGCTGGCGGTGGCCGACGAACTGGGCGAGCGCCTCGACCACGCCTGCCTGGTAGTGGACAAGTCCACCGTGCCGGTGGGCACCGCCGAACGTGTCGCGCAAAGGATCAACGGCGGCCTGGCACGGCGTGGGCAGAGCGCCCGCGTCAGCGTGGCGAGCAACCCCGAGTTCCTCAAGGAGGGTTCGGCGGTGGACGACTTCATGCGCCCCGACCGGGTCATAGTCGGTTGCGACGACGAGCGCGGTCGGGAGCTGCTGCGCCAACTCTACGCGCCGTTCCTGCGCAACCACGACCGTCTGCTGTGCATGGGCGTGCGGGCGGCGGAGTTCAGCAAGTACGCGGCCAATGCCTTTCTCGCCACCAAGATTTCCTTCATCAACGAGATGGCCGGCATCTGCGCGCGCCTGGGGGTGGACATCGAGGAAGTGCGCCGCGGCATCGGCAGCGACAAGCGCATTGGCACCCATTTCATCTATGCCGGCTGCGGTTACGGCGGCTCCTGCTTTCCCAAGGATGTGAAGGCGCTGATTCGCACGGCGGAGCACGAAGGCATAGAACCGGGCATTCTGCGCGCGGTGGAGGCGCGTAACGCGCTGCAGAAGACCCTGCTGTTCCAGGCCCTGCGCGAGCATTTCAACGGCCATCTGCAGGGGCGGGTCGTGGCACTGTGGGGGCTGGCGTTCAAGCCGGGCACCGACGATCTGCGCGAGGCGCCCAGTCTGGTGCTGCTCGACGCGCTGCTGGCAGCCGGGGCGCGGGTGCAGGCGTGCGACCCGGTGGCGACCCCGACGCTGGCGAGGCGTTACGCCGAACACCTCGCCGGCGGCCAGCTGCTGCTGAGCGATTCGCCCTATGCGGTCAGCGAGGGCGCCGACGCCCTGGTGCTGGTGACCGAATGGAAGCAGTTCCGCCAGCCGGACTTCCGCCGCGTGCGCGCCGCGATGCGCATGCCGGTGTTGTTCGATGGTCGCAATATCTACGATTCCGGTCAGCTCGCCGAGCTGGGTTTTCTCTATCGCGGCATCGGCCGGCCGGCAGTGGGCGGTTGTCAGGCCAGTGCAGCTTGATAGACTGGCGGCGCATTCAGAACCTTTCAGGGAGTACTAATGATCAAGAAATGCTTGTTCCCCGCGGCCGGCTACGGCACCCGCTTCCTGCCAGCGACCAAGGCCATGCCCAAGGAAATGCTTCCGGTGGTGAACAAGCCGCTGATCCAGTATGGCGTCGAGGAAGCGCTGTCCGCCGGCCTCCATGAGATCGCCATCGTCACCGGCCGCGGCAAGCGCGCGCTGGAAGACCACTTCGACGTCAGCTACGAGCTGGAGCACCAGATCCACGGTACCGACAAGGAGAAGTACCTGACTGGCATCCGCCGCCTGATCGACGAGTGCAGCTTCGCCTATACCCGCCAGGTGGCGATGAAGGGCCTGGGCCACGCCATCCTCTGCGGCCAGCCGCTGATCGGCGACGAACCCTTCGCCGTGGTGCTGGCCGACGACCTGTGCCTGAACCTCGAAGGCGACAGCGTGCTGAGCCAGATGGTCAAGTTGTACAACCAGTTCCGCTGTTCCATCGTCGCGATCCAGGAAGTACCGCGCGAGGAAACCCACAAGTACGGGGTGATCGCCGGCGAGATGCTCCGCGACGACCTCTACCGGGTCAGCAACATGGTGGAAAAACCCAAGCCCGAGGACGCGCCGTCCAACCTGGCGATCATCGGCCGTTACATCCTCACCCCGGATATCTTCGACCTGATCCGCGATACCCCGCCGGGCAAGGGTGGCGAGATCCAGATTACCGACGCGCTGATGCGCCAGGCCCAGCAGGGCTGCGTGATGGCCTACAAATTCAAGGGCCAGCGTTTCGATTGCGGCAGTGCCGAGGGCTATATCGAGGCCACCAACTTCTGCTTCGAAAACCTGTACAAGCCCGGCAAGGCCTATTGAGCCTCGGCACCGGGAGGCGTACG
Organism: Pseudomonas sp. SP16.1; assembly: GCF_052682975.1. Classification (NCBI taxonomy): domain Bacteria; kingdom Pseudomonadati; phylum Pseudomonadota; class Gammaproteobacteria; order Pseudomonadales; family Pseudomonadaceae; genus Pseudomonas; species Pseudomonas sp. SP16.1. The sequence goes on along the minus strand of NZ_JBQYFZ010000001.1, from coordinate 1,982,165 downwards.
CGCACCATTTATCCGGAGCTCAGCAGAACGCCACCTGAGGGTGGCGTTCTGCGTTTCAGGGGATCGGCATCCGCTCCGATCCAGGCCCCAGCGGCTGGCCGAAGCTGAACTCGACGTAGTTGCCAGCCGGATCGCGCAGGCCGCAGTAGTAGCCGACCGGATAGGGCTCGTCGCGCGGCGGCCAGATCAGGCAGCCGTCGCGCTTGGCCTGCTCGGCGATGCGATCGACCGCGTCGCGGCTCTCCAGGGCGAAACCGAAGTGGCTGTAGTCGTCGCTGGCCAGGTGACGGTCCTGGCCGCCGGGCATGATGACGAAGATGAACTGGTGTTCCTTGCCCGGCTCGGCCATCCAGACAATGCGCGTGCCCTTGCCGGGGCGCTCGTGAATCACGCGCATGGCGCAGTAGCGCTGGTAGAAATCGATGCAGGCGTCCAGATCGGGCACGTGCAGGGCCAGGTGGGTCAGGGTAGGGCGCATGGTATCTCCTCCTCGGCTGTCAGCTTAGCTGTTTCGCCACCGCCGCCGATTGCCCGGCGGCAATGCACGGCGGCTTTCCGGTATGCTGGCGGCCTGTTCAAGGAGGCCTTAGATGACTTACGACTACGACCTGTTCGTGATCGGCGCCGGTTCCGGCGGCGTCCGCGCGGCACGCTTCGCCGCCGGCTACGGTGCCCGGGTGGCGGTGGCGGAAAGCCGCTACCTCGGCGGTACCTGCGTCAACGTCGGCTGCGTGCCGAAGAAGCTCTTGGTCTACGGCGCGCATTTTGCCGAAGACTTCGAGCAGGCCAGCGGTTTCGGCTGGTCGCTGGGCGAGGCGAACTTCGACTGGAAAACGCTGATCGCCAACAAGAACCGCGAAATCCAGCGCCTCAACGGTATCTACCGCAACCTGCTGGAGGGCAGCGGCGTGGCGTTGTTCGAGGGCCACGCGCGAGTCCTCGATGCGCATAGCGTCGAGGTCAACGGCCAGCGCCACAGCGCCGAACGCATCCTTATCGCCACCGGCGGCTGGCCGCAGATACCTGATATTCCGGGTCGCGAACACGCTATCAGCTCCAACGAGGCGTTCTTCCTCGAACAGTTGCCCAGGCGCGTGCTGGTGGTTGGCGGCGGCTATATCGCGGTGGAGTTCGCCTCGATCTTCCACGGCCTCGGTGCGCAGACCTCGCTGCTCTATCGCGGCGAGCTGTTCCTGCGTGGGTTCGACGGTTCGGTGCGCCGGCACCTGAAGGAGGAGCTGAGCAGGAAGGGCCTGGATCTGCAGTTCAACGCGGACATCGCCAGTATCGAAAAACTGGCCGACGGCAGCCTCAGCGCCACCCTCAAGGATGGCCGCGTGCTGCAGGCCGACTGCGTGTTCTATGCCACCGGCCGGCGGCCGATGCTGGACAAGCTCGGTCTGGAAAACGTCGAGGTCAAGCTGGACAAACGCGGTTATATCGAGGTGGACGAACTGTTCCAGACCAGCACGCCGTCGATCCTCGCCATCGGCGACGTGATCGGCCGCGTGCAGCTCACCCCGGTGGCGCTGGCCGAAGGCACGGCCTTGGCGCGCCGGCTGTTCAAGCCGGAGCAGTACCGCCCGCTGGACTACCGGATGATCCCCACTGCGGTGTTCAGCCTGCCGAACATCGGCACCGTCGGCCTGAGCGAGGAACAGGCGGTCGAGGCCGGGCACCGCGTGCAGGTCTTCGAGAGCCGCTTCCGGCCGATGAAGCTGACCCTGACCGAATGCCAGGAGCGCACCCTGATGAAGCTGGTGGTCGATGCCGACAGCGACCGCGTGCTGGGTTGCCACATGGTCGGCCCGGAGGCGGGCGAGATCGTCCAGGGCCTGGCCATCGCGCTCAAGGCCGGCGCCACCAAGCAGGTATTCGACGAGACCATCGGCGTGCACCCGAGCGCGGCCGAGGAGTTCGTCACGATGCGCACGCCGGCCGGTCGCTGAGGACGTCATGCAGCAACTGTTCTATATCGCCGACCTGTTCGGCGTGGCGGTGTTCGCCATCACCGGCGCGCTGATGGCCGGGCGCAAGTCCATGGACCTGTTCGGCGTGCTGGTCATGGCCATCGTCACCGCCCTCGGGGGCGGCACGCTGCGCGATCTGATCCTCGACAACCACCCGGTCAGCTGGATTCGCGACGACACCTATATCCTGGTGGCCTCGCTGGCCGCGCTGGGCACGGTGGTCTGGGTGCGCATGACCCGGCCGATCCACGAGAAGGGCCTGCTGATCGCCGACGCCTTCGGCTTGGCGGTATTCACCGTCTATGGCACCGAACTGGCGCTGCAGCATGGCACACCGATCAGCACCGCGGTGATCATGGGGGTGATGACCGGCGTGGTCGGCGGGGTGATCCGCGACGTGCTGTGCAACGAGATCCCGCTGATCTTCCAGAAGGAAATCTACGCCACCGCCTGCATCGCCGGTGCGCTGACCTTTATCGCTTTGCGCGCGCTGGATACGCCGCACTGGCTCGACACCGGCGCGGCCATGCTGGTGGTGCTGGGCGCGCGCCTGGCGGCCATCCATTGGCATCTGGGCCTTCCACGTTTCCACCTGCTGGACAGGTATTGAGCATGATCGAACGACTGGATCACCTGGTGCTGACCGTGGCCGATATCGACACCACCGTCGCCTTCTACGCACGGGTGCTGGGCATGCGCCACGAGCGCTTCGGCGTCGGGCGCAGCGCCCTGGCGTTCGGCCGGCAGAAGTTCAACCTGCACCAGGCTGGCCGCGAGTTCGAGCCCAAGGCCGCCAGGCCGACACCGGGGGCCATCGACCTGTGTCTGATTACCGACTGGCCAATGACCCGAGTGCTTGCGCATCTGGCCGAGCAGGGCGTGGCCGTGGAGGAGGGACCGGTGGCGCGCACCGGCGCCATCGGGCCGATCGAGTCGGTGTACTTCCGCGACCCGGACGGCAACCTGATCGAAGTCAGCCGCTATCTCGCGTAGGGTGCGCCATGCGCACCGCAGCCGCGACAACCAGGCGTGTGCTTATCGCGCCTCGCCGCCGCGACGCTCTTCCAGGTTCTGCCGCAATTGCCGCGCGTCGTAGGGCGCGCGCACCTTCACATCGTTGTCGAAGTAGCAGTATAGGTCGCGCGGCTGGTGTGGCGGGCGGTGCTGGCTGTCGACCAGCTGCGCGTCTGCGGGCTGGCCACCGGCCGTCCAGGCTTCGATCCGCGCCTGCCAGCGCCGCAAAGCTTCGTCCGAATAGCCGCTGACGTAGAGCTGGGCGTCGCCGTGCAGGCGCAGGTAGAGGAAATCGGCGGTGACGTCTTCGAGGTAGGGCCATTTGCCGGCGGTATCGGCGACCACCAGCGCCACGTTGTGCCGGCGTAACAGGTCGACGAATGCCTGGTTGCGGAAGCTGTCGTTGCGGATCTCCACAGCATGGCGCAGTGGCCGGCTTGGTAAGGCCTCCTGGTAACCGGTGACATGCAGACGGGCGTCAGCATGGCGGGCGAGTTGTCGCCCCTGGTTGGTATCGCTTGGCAGTTGCGCGAGGAAATCACCGAACTGCCTTTCGTCGAAGCGAAAGCTGGGCGGGAACTGCCAGAGTATCGGGCCGAGCTTCTCCTTCAGCGACAGCGGCCCGGACGCGAAGAAATTGGCCAGAGGCTGCTCGATGTCGTCGAGACGGCGCACATGGGTAATGAAACGCGGGGCCTTGACGCTGAAGACGAAATCTTCCGGCGTCTCGGCGTACCAGCCGGTATAGCGCTGTGGCGTCTGCAAGCCATAGAACGAGCCGTTGATCTCGATGCTGTTCACCTCGCGCGAGGCGAATTCCAGCTCCCGGCGCTGGACCAGACCCTTGGGGTAAAAGTCGCCGCGCCAGGGCGCATAGCGCCACCCGGATATGCCGATCCGCACGTCACTCATGCAAACACTCCTGCCTCGTCTGACCAGGCCCTGACACTATTTCCTACCCCTGGGGCGGCAGGAAGTTCAGGCTTTTCGCTGGCCAGGCCCGGTGCTTCGCAGCTGACCTCAAGGCTTAGGCGAAAGAATCCACGGATGTCCCGAGGGCGGGCGCGCTGGGCTCCAAGGGCGTCGGCGAGAACGGCATCGCCGGTGTCGTCGCGGCGGTGGCCGACATGCAGGAACGAACGGGCGGCGTTGCGCTCTGTTCGCGAATAAATTCGCTCCTACAGGAACTGGATCGGAGCATCAACGGCGACGCCGCAGGGCCTGGTAGTCAAACCTTCAGCAAGGCCCGCTGCCGCCAGGCCGGAGCCGCGACGGGAAACAGCACCTCGGTTGGCCGAAAGCGCGCCAGGCCATGGGCGGCCACCCGGCGCTGACGTTGCTGGGCCTGAATCAGCGCCTGCCGGTAACCCTGCTCGCCGATCGGCTGGCCGAGGAAATAGCCCGTGCCGTTGTGGTAGACATCCTTCTCCCGCTGCCACCAGGCCTCGACCAGGTTCGGGTCCGGCCAGGGCAGATTCTCATCGTCGTTCAGCGCGACGTTGGTATCGGTCGGATCGTCATTGGGGCCGGCATCGTAGTCCGGCGTATCGCGCCGCTCCAGATCGAGCAGCGCGAGGTCCACCCCGGTGATCAGGCTGAAGGCCTCGCCGGCGACCCGGGCCTGCGGCACGTCCTGCATCTGCTGGATCAGCCAGGGCAGGCTTAGCGGATCGCCCAGCAGGCCGACCGCCTGGATGACCATACGGCGCTGCTGCGCTTGCGGCATCAACTGACGAATCCAGGCGACGCTGGTTTCTCTGGGCTGCCAGGCCAGTAGCACCGGCAAGGCACGCTGCTGCAGCGGGCCCGGTTGTTCGGCGAACTGGCGCAGCGGCAGCAGCGCCTCCTCGTCGCCCATCTGCACCGTGGCCCAGTTGGCCCAGAAGCGCGCGTTTTCGTCGGCATGCAGGCGATGGGCACGGATCGCCGGCAGCAGATCGCGCCGGCGCAACTCGCCGGCTGTGCGCGCGGCCTGGGCGACAACCGCCGCATCGGCATGCGCCAGGCCTGCAATCAGCGCCGCCCCGGGATCGCGCCGGTGCATGCCGCAGGCGGCCAGGCCGATACAGCGAAACAATGCTTCCGGCGAGCCGGTCAGCTTCTCCACCCAAGGCTCGACGCGCGGCCACTCCAGCCAGCCCAACGCCGCGGCCATGAAACGTGCGCCGTCGGGATGGGCTCGCAGATGCTCGGCCAGCCGCGTCATCGCGGCGGTATTGGCGGTCTCGAAGGCCAGCACCGCAGCCGCGAATATCTCGCCCTGGGCGTTGGGGTCGAGCTGCTGGAGCAGGACATCGAGACCGGCCGGGCCTGCGACACGCAGCCCGTCCAGATGGGCCTCGATACGGTTGTCGAGGGTGGTGAGATGGTTGAGGTCGTAGTGGGGTTCGTGGATGGCGATAGTGCGCAGCAGGCCGAGGAAGGCGGCTTCTTCGGTGTGTTGATGGACCACAGGATTGACTGGCATATAGTTCTATCTGGTCGCTGCATTTGAATGGGTGTTAATTAAGCTAGGTTGGACTTATTTCTTTCCAGTTGGCCCCATCAAAAATGATCACATTGAAATCGGTTGAAAATAGAAGATGCTGATCTCCATATGATAAGAATCCGCCTCCAGGCGACGGTGGTAAGATCGTGTTAACCGAGCTAACGACCGAATTATCAATGCGGAAGAGGTTGCCTTGATCGGTGCATAGGTATATGCCGCCAAATGCCTTCTCTATACTGGAGAATGTCTCCGTTGTTAAATCCTGCTCAAGAATGCGTAAGGTATTGGTATTTCCAATGATGATCGTGCCTTGAGCTCCGGCAGCGATAAAATCTGTCCCTCCCAAATGGCGCACTGCTTCAAGGCGAATATTGGTAGGGCTATCAAGTTGACTCCAGGTTCCATCAGTGCATGTCCATATTTCACCGCCTAGGCCTACTGCGACAAGCCAGTTTTCGCCATTGCCATCAATATCATGCAAGCTGCCGGACTCCAAGCTGGAAAGTGGAATGTAAACTCCCTGATCATAGCGCCGCCAATCTGTTCCACTTAGTTTTCGCCGATAGACTTGACGCCTCGCCCCCGCAACATATACGTGATCGCCGATAATTCTTACGCACCGCAGTGGGCGTAGAAGACTAGGACCTCCATCGGCCTCTTGCTCACCGATGCGCTCCTCATCCGCTCCGTCGAAATCTGCGATTTCGACAAAGCCGTCAATTCCTACAGTTATCAATTTCGCCACATCATTGGTTTGATAGCTGGCGATGCCTGCCAGGCGGTGTTCAAATGACCAGCGATCCCAATCATCATCCTGCAATTCGAACAGAATGGCATGGTGGACATCCTGATCCTCAAGCTCAACAGCAATGCCGGCAACATATATTTTATTGCGATGTAGTATCGAGCAAAAAGTAAATCCGAATTCCTCACTCATAATTATTCCTCAACCTGTTTTCCTTTTTTTCTTAGGTGGCGCATATTTTTCCGCCAAGGTAGGCCTCACATCCTTACCGATCGCCTGAGTATGGGGCTCATTCAATGTGCGGGTGCCATCTTTCCCATAGAAATCATCAAGCTGCGCCTCAAGGCAACTGCGTTTGCATTGAGAACCCTTGAATACCTCGGCATGGGCATCTAAACACGCAGTTTTTCCAGCGCTGTAGTTCCACCCCCCATTAGGTTTGCTGCTGTCATGGCGAGCTCCACCAAGCATATGAGATTCCTCATGGGTTCCTTGAATATCATGCATGCCTCGGTGAACTGTTCCACGAGAGCGGAAACGATTGGCGCATACACAAGGGGCAGCGTTGTAACCCGAGGAATCTTGCGCACTAGGAAAGTTGGAGTTGCCCTTAACCCAATGGTCTTCAATCATGTGATGCCCGGTAGTGTCAGGCTTGCAGCAGGTGTCCTTATCTTGCCCCTTGGGCACTAGCAGGCAGCGCTGGGCATCTTTGCATTCCTGCTTACAGTTCTCGATTGTTTGGCCTTCGCAGGCTTCTTTACCTTTCTTAATTTCATCCTCGCAGGCCTTCTGAACTGCTGTGCTCATTTTCGAGACATGCGCCATTGGTGGCGAGTTGCCGTTGGGAGAGGCATGGTTGTGGGTGGTCATATCCATATGACGAACAACGTTCTCGCTCTCAAACTTGACGTTCATCGACCAAGCGATGAAATAAACTTTACCCTTGATCTTGCTGGTGATTACTCCCTTCTTCGGTGCACAACCTGCTTCGTCGCCATAGCTGGTCTTGAAGTAGCTCTTATTCTTGAGCATCACCTCCTTGCCGGTGATCTTTACCGTGCGAGTGCCGTTGGTGGTGTCCTTAGACATGCCGGTGTTGGGGTAGGGGATGGGCACACCGGGCGGGGTAGCAGGGGTCTGTGGCGGAGTGAAGCAGACATCCGGGAAAGCGGCGATGGATTTACCGTCGGCCGACTTGCACGACACTTCCATATTGTTGGCATACACCTCGTTGGCCATCAGGCGGCCCTCACCGGTTGGTAGCTGAGCAGGGCGGCGGCGCGTTGGCCGGCGTCGTTGCCGAGGTGACAGAGGATGTTCGGGCCATCGCCGTAAGCCTTGCGGCTGGCGGCCAGGGTCACGGCGAGCATGGCCGGACCGATGGCGGCGCCGACTTCGCCGATGCAGTCGGCCGGGTGCCAGATATGGAAGAACTCCTTGCGCACGCGCAGGCTGCGGCTCAGCGCCAGCGAGGCTTCCTTGAAGTAGTACTGCTCGCCGGACAGGTCGGTGATGCGGTAGTCCATCTGTTCCAGGCCGCAGCCCATTTCCGCCAGCGCGGCGCGGATGGCCTGGGTCAGGCCCTCGGCACGCAGCGGGATGTCTTCGCTTTCCACCGTCGCCGCCTCCATGCCGAAGCCCAGGCCGAGGCAGGCCAGTTGCGGTTCCTCGCTGGCCACCGGAGCGCCCACCACCACCGCCGCGGCGCCTTCGCCGGGGATAAAGCCGTTGGAGTTCTGGCTGGTCAGCAGACGCTCGCGTTCCTCGAAGGCGGCCAGGGTCGGGGCGCTGAGGAAGGAGTCGACGCCGGCGATCAGCACATGGCGATGGCCGCCCTGGTAGATCAGTTTGCGTGCATTGAGCAGGGCCACAGCGGCGCTGACCCGGCCGCGGGCGATGACGTTGGAGCTGGGGTGAAAGGTCAAGCCCAGCTCGCGTTCGATATCGCGCAGCAATTCGCTATCCAGGCCGTCGAGGCGACCGGGCCGTTCCTGTTCGGCGACGCCGAGCAGCAGCGGGGTCTGCGCCGGATCGACGCCGGGCGCGTTCTGCAAGGCTTCGGCAATGGCGCGGGCGGCCATTTTTATCAGCTTGGCGCGGCCGCGCCAGGGTTGTTCCAGCGGCACGCTGGCGGCGATCAGCCATTCCCCGCCACGGTCGATGAAGCGGGTCTCCTGGAAGTTGTCGATGGCGCAGCGAATCGCCGCGCAGCTGGCCGGAGCGCTGAGGCCGACCGCGCTGACCATGCCGGAGCCGAGAATGCACAGGGCGCTCATCGGTCGGCCTCCGTCGCCTGGTGTCTGGACTTGACCAGGCTGCCGAGACCGGCGTGGTAATCCTTGCCCAGCTCGCGGGCACGCCACCAGGCGCGCGACATGCTGCCCACCAGCACCTGGGCGATCTCGAACATGTTGCGCTTGAGCGGTCGGCTGGTGCGCCAGGTCAGCTGCACCTGGCGCGCCTCGGTGTCGATCAGCAGGGTGTCGATCACCGCATGCACCGTCTCGTGGCCGCCCTTGTTGAGAAAGAAGGTTACCGGCACGGCCATCTGCGGAATGCGAAAGCCCGCGCGTTCCTGCGCCGTGAGGTTGAGCAGCAGCACTTCCTCGCCGCCCTTGAGATGATCGGTCTGCTGGTCGGCCGGCGCGGCCTGGAAGTAACGGTTGTCGAAGTCGGCCGGCAGGAAGGGAAAGCAGTCCGCCAGCCAGGCCTCGTCGTAGGTGCCCGCAAAGGCGGCGCGCTGTGGCCAGTGCCGGCCAATCGGGCCGAGCGCCATGGGGCGGAAGTCGCCATGCGGGCTGTCGATGGGTTTGCCCAGCTCCTCGGTGCTGGGCATCGGCATGCCGAGCATGTCGGCGCTGTCCGTGCCGCGCGGGTACCAGCCGATGCCCGTCGGGTTATTGGGGTAAGCATGCTGTTGTTCGGGGTTACCCTTGACCGGATGGCTACCGCCAAAGGCCTGGGCGTAGGAAATCGATTGTTCGAGAAAAGGCTGCGGCAGCCCGGGGGCGACGCCGAGCAGGCCCGGCTGCCAGTGCCTGGGGCCGAGTACCGAGAAGGCCTTGCCGACACGGCCAACGCGGATGCCGGCGGTGATCTGGGTCGCCGGCCTGCCGCCCGGCGCATGGGCCTTGCCCTGCACCAGCACGTCGCAGAAGGGTTTGCTCGGGGCGAAGTCCATCTCCTGCAGTGGCGCGCTGAGGCCCGGTTCGCCATGGAAGGTATCGGCCATCAGCAGCGGCTGTTGGGTATCGAGCAGGCGCACCTCACGGCCGTCCAGCGGCAGGTCGAAGGTACCCTTGGCGATCACCACCAGCGACTCGCGGCCATCGGGCGCCAGGCCTTGGGTAAAGGCCGCCATCAGTCGGGTCGCGTTGAGCAGTTCCATATGCCATGCGCCTTCTAGTTGATCTGCACCGAGCCGCCCTTGATGCGGTTGACTCCACTGGAGCGGCTGGAAAGGTAGGCGCCCTGGATGAGCACCTTGCCGGCGCGGGTCAAGGTGATGCTGGCCTTGCCGCAGCGCAACACGATTTCCTGCTCGGCGCGCAGCTCCAGGCGTTCGTCATCCATCTGCACTTGGGGTGGCGGCGCGGCGCCGAGCAGACGGCCGATAACCAGTGGGCGCAGCGGGTCGCCGTTCTCGAACATCAGCGCGACCTGTGCGCCGATATCCGCGGTGGTCAGCGCCGCCATGCTGCGCGCGGTTACACCTTGGGCCTCGGCACAGCCGGGAAAGCTCACCTGCGGCGCGCCATCCTCGGGCAGGGCGAGCAGGGTGCCGATCATCACGCCGTCGAGGCGCGCCTGGCTGGGCAGGAAGTATTGAACCGTCATAGCTGGGCTCCTAGTTCTGCAGAATCTTCTGACCCTTGATCACCACGTTCTTGCTCGCCTTGACGTTGATCGCCCCGGAGCCGTCGATAGAGATGTCCTTGCCGCGAATGGTGATGGTGCCGTCCTTCTTCATGGTGATGCTGGCCGAGCCGGTGGTCAGGGTGATGGAGTCGCCGGCGGTCAATGAAAAATTCTTGCCCACGTCCAGGCTGTCGTTCTGGCTGACCGAGGTATCGCGGCTCTGGCCGACGCTGCGCGACTCGTTCTTGCCGATGTCGGTGGTCTGGTTGCTGCCGATGCTGATGCTTTCGTTGTCGCCGACCTTCTCGGTGCGATTGGCGCCGATGGTGATGGTCTCGTCGCTGCCGACATCCTCGGTACGGTTGGTACCGATGCTGATCTTCTCGTTGCTGCCGACCTTCTCGGTGCGGTTGGCGCCGATGGTGATGGTCTCGTCGCTGCCGACATCCTCGGTGCGGTTGGCGCCGATGCTGATGGTCTCGTTACTGCCGACCTTCTCGGTGCGATCGACGCCGATGGTGATGGTCTCGTTGTTGCCGACCTTCTCGGTGCGATCGACGCCGATGGTGATGGTCTCGTTGTTGTCCACCGTCTCGGTGCGGTCGTGTTTGACGTGCACCGTCTCGTCGTTGTCGATGGTCTTGCTGCGGTCGTGGCCGACCCAGTGGGTCTCGTCGTTCTCGACCTCGATGTCCTGGTTCTTTTCCGCGTGGATGAACAGCTGCTCCTCGCCCTTCTTGTCCTCCATGCGGATCTCGTTGAAGTTGGCCGGCGTGCCTTCCTTGCTCGAACGGCTCTTGACCCCGCTCTGGGTGGCGTTGGCGGGCAGGTCGTAGGGCACCGTCTGCTCGGCGTTGTAGACGCGGCCGGTGATGATCGGCCGGTCCGGGTCGCCTTCGAGGAAGCTGACGATCACCTCCTGGCCGATGCGCGGAATCTGGATCGCGCCCCAGTTCTTGCCGGCCCAGGCCTGGGACACGCGCATCCAGCAGGAGCTATTCTCGTCGGACTGGTCGTGGCGGTCCCAGTAGAAGTGCACCTTGACCCGGCCGTACTGGTCGGTCCAGATCTCCTCGCCGCTGGGGCCGACCACCATGGCCGTCTGCGGCCCGCGCACGATGGGCATCGGGGTCAGCGGCAGGGGGCGAAAGGCCTGGCTGGCGTCCATGCAGTCCAGCTCGCTGGTGAACTGCTCCATGTTGTCGCCGAAGCCGGTTTCATAGGGTTCCTGCTGGATGCGGTAGCGCGCACCGACCACCAGGTATTCGCGGTTCTGGTCGGCGCGGTCATAGCCGCTGAGCTTGAACAGATGCCCCGAGCCCAGCCCGCGGGCGCGGCCGCGCAGTTGCACGCGTTCGAACAGGGTATGGATGGCCTCGATACGGGTGCGCGCGTAATGCTCGCCATCCTTGCTCTGCACGTACTCGCCGGGGTAGTCGAATAGCGGGTATTCAGCATTGCTGTGGCTGCGCGACACGCTGGAGCGCACCTCCAAACTGGCGCTGGGGCGCTGGAAGTCGTAGTCGGTCAGCGCCAGCGCTCCGGGCTGGACTTCGCGCGCCAGCTGCCAGTCGTAGAAGTGATCGCGCTCGCGCATCTGCTGCTCGGGCGGGAAGAAGGGCACCGAGGCGTAGCCGTCCACCGTCGAATGGGCGCCGTAGGCGTCGGCCAGCACCAACACGTGGCGCGATTTCTCGTGGCGGAAGTAGTAGTAGATGCCTTCCTGCTCCATCAGCCGGCTGACGAAGTCGAAGCTGGTCTCGCGGTACTGCACGCAGTATTCCCACTCGCGGTAGCTGCCGCTGAGGCTGTCCTCGAAGTCGGAGAATCCCAGGTCGCGGAACACCTGTTTGATGATGTCCGGCACGGTCTTGTTCTGGAAGATGCGGCAGTCCGAAGTGCGGCTGAGCAGCCACAGCCACGGCCGCAGCGTCACCCGGTAGCCGGCGTACTGGCCGATGCCGACGGTCTGCCGGCAACTGCAGACGATGCCGTGGAAATGGCGCTCGCCGCCGTCGTACAGCTCCAGCGACAGGCCCATGGGCTTGCCCAGCAACTGGTCGAACTTGACCGAGGCGTCCTCCGAGATCAGCTCCAGGTGGTACTGGAAGGGCCGGCCCAGCTCCTCGCTGCCCTCCAGGCTCTGCAGCAGCAGGACATTGGCGCCCAGCGGGCCGTTGACCTGCACCAGGCGCTGGGATTGGGTCAATGCCATGCACGTTCTCCCTTGGCGATCGCGACCATCACGACCGCGCTACTCGAAGCGGTAACTGAACTGGCCGTTCTCGGTGCCGATATGCACGCCGGCCAGCGGCTTGCCCTCCAGCAGCCGACCGAGAAACTCGCGCGACAGATCCGGCAGCAGGCTGTTGGTGAGAATGGCGTCGATCTGCCGGCCGCCGCTCTCGGCCTCGGTGCAGCGCGACACCACCAGATCGAGCACGCTCTGATCGTAGTCGAACGGCACCTTGTGCGTGGCTTCCACCCGTTTCTTGATCCGGTCCAACTGCAGCCGACTGATGCTCTCGAGCATCTTGTCGCTGAGCGGGTAGTAGGGAATGGTCACCAGGCGGCCGAGCAGGGCCGGCGGGAACACCTTGAGCAGCGGCTCGCGCAGCGACTTGGCGATGGCCTCCGGGTCGGGCATCAGCTCGGGGTCGCTGCACAGGCCGGCGATCATCTCGGTGCCGGCGTTGGTGGTGAGCAGGATCAGGCAGTTCTTGAAATCGATCATGCGGCCTTCGCCGTCCTCCATCACGCCCTTGTCGAACACCTGGAAGAAGATCTCGTGCACGTCCGGGTGGGCCTTCTCCACCTCGTCCAGCAGTACCACGCTGTAGGGCTTGCGCCTGACCGCCTCGGTCAGCACGCCGCCTTCGCCGTAGCCGACGTAGCCGGGCGGGGCGCCCTTCAGGGTGGAGACGGTGTGCGCCTCCTGGAACTCGCTCATGTTGATGGTGATGACGTTCTGCTCGCCGCCGTACATGGCCTCGGCCAGGGCCAGCGCGGTCTCGGTCTTGCCTACGCCGGAGGTGCCGGCGAGGAGGAACACGCCGATCGGCTTGCTCGGGTTGTCCAGGCCGGCGCGCGAGGTCTGGATGCGCTTGGCGATCATCGACAGGGCGTGGTCCTGGCCGATGATGCGCTTCTTCAGGTGTTCGTCGAGACGCAGCACGGTGTCGATCTCGTTGCGCGCCATGCGCCCGACCGGGATGCCGGTCCAGTCGGCCACCACCGAGGCCACGGCCTGGTAATCGACCGTAGGCAGGATCAGCGGGTTTTCCCCTTGCAGAGCGTTCAGATCATTCTGCAGTTCGCTGAGTCGGGCACGCAGAGCCTCCAGTTCCTCCTGGCTCAGGGCAGGGGTGTCGGCGCCACCTTCGCGGCTGGTGCCATCCACCGGCTCGGCGGCGGCGCGCAGGCTGGCGCGGGTGGCCAGCAGCTCGTCGACCAGGGCCTTTTCCTCGGCCCAGCGCGCTTCCAGCTCGACCAGACGGGTGCGCTCCTCATCCAGGGCAGCCTGGGTATCGATCTCGCGATTGCCGATGGCGATGCCGATGGCCTGTTCGCGGCCGATGATGGCCAGCTCGGTCTCCAGCGCCTCGATACGCCGGCGGCTGTCGTCCACCTCGGCCGGCACTGCGTGCAGGCTGATGGCGACGCGGGCGCAGGCGGTGTCGAGCAGGCTCACCGACTTGTCCGGCAACTGGCGCGCCGGGATGTAGCGATGCGACAGCTTGACCGCGGCCTCCAGCGCCTCGTCGAGGATCTGCACCTTGTGGTGCTGCTCCATGGTCGAGGCCACGCCGCGCATCATCAGGATCGCCTTGTGCTCGGACGGCTCGTCCACCTGCACCACCTGAAAGCGCCGGGTCAGCGCCGGGTCCTTCTCGATATGCTTCTTGTACTCGGCCCAGGTGGTGGCGGCCACAGTGCGCAGGGTGCCGCGCGCCAGCGCCGGCTTGAGCAGGTTGGCGGCGTCGCCGGTGCCGGCCGCGCCGCCGGCGCCGACCAGGGTGTGGGCCTCGTCGATGAACAGGATGATCGGCTTGGGCGAGCTCTGCACGTCCTCGATCACCTGGCGCAGGCGCTGCTCGAACTCGCCCTTCATGCTCGCGCCGGCCTGCAGCAGGCCGACGTCGAGGGCGCGCAGTTCGACGTCCTTGAGGCTCGGCGGTACGTCGCCGGCGACGATGCGCAGGGCGAAGCCCTCGACCACCGCGGTCTTGCCGACGCCGGCCTCGCCGGTGAGGATCGGGTTGTTCTGACGGCGGCGCATGAGGATGTCCACCAGCTGACGGATCTCCTCGTCGCGCCCGACTATGGGGTCGAGCTTGCCGCTGCGCGCCTGCTCGGTGAGGTCGACGGTGAAGCGCTTGAGCGCCTCCTGCTTGCCCATGGCGCTGGGGGCCATGGCGCCGCTGGCTTCGCCCGGCGCGCCGGCGGCGTTGAAGCCGTCGCTGGCGGAAAGGCCGTTTTCCGGCGAGTTGCCGACGTATTCGTCGAAGCGTTCGATCAGGTTCTCCACCTTGATCTTGTCGAACTCGCGGGAGATCGCCGACAGCGCGTGGCGCAGGCTCGGCGTCTTGAGGATGCCGACGATCAGGTAGGCGGTGCGCACCTGGCTCTCGCCGAACATCAGGCTGCCGTAGACCCAGCCGCGCTCGACGGCCTCCTCGACGTGCGACGACAGGTCGGTGATCGAGGTGGAGCCGCGCGGCAGGCGATCCAGCGCCTCGGTGATGTCCTTGGCCAGGCGCGCCGGGTCGAGACTGAACTGGCGCACCAGCTGGTGCAGGTCGGAATCCTGCAGTTGGAGGATCTGGTGCAGCCAGTGCACCAGCTCGACATAGGGATTGCCACGCAGCTTGCAGAACACCGTGGCGGCTTCGATGGCCTTGTAGGCCAGGCTGTTCAACTTGCCGAACAGCGCGGCGCGGCTGATCTCACTCATGTTCGCAGCTCCTCGAATCTGGGGTGGATTGGCAGGCGTAGTCGCGCACCAGCGAGAGGTCGTCGGGGTCGTGCAACGGGGTGCCGAGCCAGGTGTTGAAGCCGAGCTGGGTGCCGCCGTCGAGGTCGATGCGCGGCACCTCCTGGCAACGCAGCACCAGGTTGACCTCCCAGTCCAGCTCGTCACCCTGGTGCTGGGCGACCCAGGCGGCCAGCTCGGCGAAGTTGTCCTGGCCCGGTAGCAGGCGTTGGTACTGCTCGAGGCTCAGCGGGCCGAGACGGATGCGGAACTTGTGCTGGCGGTCCCACACGTGCGTGCCCAGGCACAGGTCGCCGCCCAGGGTGCAGGCGGACGCGCCGACCTGGCTGTAGTGCGGCAGCTGCAGCCATTGGCCGACGTACTCCTCGATGCGCACCGGCACCTCGAAGTAGTGTTCGAGGATGCTGCGCAGGCCGTCCGGGTAGCGGGTCTGCGCCGCCAGGTGGCCGCTGTAGTGCAGGCTCGCCGAGTCGGCCAGCGGGCCCTGGCCGAGCAGGCTCTGCATCCCGCGGCCGGACAGCGCCGCCAGGCGCATCGACCAGTAGTCGTCGTCCGGCCGGTCGTGACTGACGGTCGGCCGCGCCTCGGCCCAGGCGCGGTAGAACAGGGTCAGCAGACGATGGTGGAAGATGTCGAGAAAGCGCTTGAAGGTGGCATCGCCATTGTTGCGTTGGCGTTCGCGAGCGTACTCGGTCAGGTGCAGTGGCAGCGGGCCATTGGGGCCGGTCAGGCCGAAGAAGAACTGTTCGATGCGCGGCACCTGGCCCTGTTTCACGCTGGCCAGGGTGGACGGAGCGAAACCGCAGTCGGGCTGCTGGCCGAGGCGCAGCGGGTCGTCGGCCAGGCGCACCGAGTGGCCGAGGCGCGGCCGGTCGGCCGCCTCGCACTCGATGCGCCGCAGCGCCTGGAAGAAATCGTAGCCCCAGGGCGCGTCGGCCATCTCGCTGGCGCTGCCTAGATGTTCGGGCGGCGACCCGGCTGAGCCTGCCATCGCATGATCTCTCCGCGCTCAGTGGTGCGCAGCACCGTTTCGGTAAAGCTGTTGATCGACACGTAACGGGCGAGAAAGCGCTCGAACACCGCGCCGAGTAGGTAGACGCCGGTGCCGCGAAAGGCGTTCTCGTCGAATTCCAGGCTGATCTCCAGGCCGCGGCCGAAGACGATCGGCCCGGGCATCGGCAGGCGCCGGGTGCAGGGCCTGCTGCGCACCTCGCGCAGGCCCTCGATCTGCAGCTGCAGCGCCGAATCGGCCGGATCGCCATACAGGCGCAGCAGCTCACGCAGTGCCGCGGCGCCCTGGCCGTGCTCGCTGAGCGACAGGTAGTTGAGCGACAGCTGGCTGATCAGGCGCCAGGCGCTGGCATCGTGGGCGCGGCTGGCACGCGGCCGGCTCGGCCCGGCCAGGCAGCGCACCGCCTGCACCGGGGCGCTGTCCTCCAGGGTGAAATCGCTCTTGCCGGTGCCGATCGGCATCAGCAGCGGCAGGTCGCGGTTGGTGCACAGCGCGCCGATGCCCAGTTGGCGAAGGTCGTGGCGGTAGGGCGCCTGGTTGACGTCGACCAGGGAAACGAAGGTCTCGCTGCCGACGTAGGTGGAACGCGGCCCGCGTCGGCGCGCCTGGCTCGACAGCCGGCGCGGCTCGCGGCGTACCACGTAGTAGGCCTGCTCGCGGCCGTAACGGGCCGGGTCGCGAATCGCGTAGAAGGGCTGGAACGGCTGCTCGGGGCCGCTGCCGTGGCCGCTGACCTGGGTCAGCGAGTGGATCTCGAAGTCCAGCGGGCGGGTGCGGTCGGCGATCACCTGGTGTTCGTGCACGCGGTCGCTGAGGTGGATGCGGTCGGCGCGGCGCGGGAACAGGTTGATCGCCGGGGTGCAGAAGGGCACGAACTGGGCGGCCGACACCGCGCCTTCCAGGCTGCCGTCCAGGCGACTGAACAGCACCACCAGTTCCAGCTCCTGGGCGTTGCAGCGCACCACGCCGCGCGCAAGGCCGCTGAACTCGACGAACAGGAAGCGGTTGGGCAGGGCGAAGTATTCCTGCAGCAGGCGGTAGCCCTGAAAGGCGCGCGGCACCACCGGCAGCGCGGCGTCCGCGTCGTCGAAGCCGCGCGCCTGGATACAGGCCAGCGGCAGGCGTTCGACCCACTCGCCGTCGAGGCTCTTGACGAACAGGGCGCAGGCGTTGCCCAGCAGCTGTTCGTAGAGGCGAAACGGTTGCTCGTCGGCACCATTGAGAAACAGCGGCAGGCTGTCCAGCGCCAGGGCCTTGAAGGGCATGCCGGCGCCGCACTTGAGGCGGATGCGCAGGCCGGCCTTGGCCCTGGGTTCTGCGGCGGCGAGACGGCCGAGGGCGGTGGCGGGGTTGCCGAAATACTCGGCGCGGCTGACGCTCAGCGGCCAAAGCGTCACGTCGTGGCAAGTACGGTACTCGCAGGCGGTCTGCTCCTCGAGGCCGAGCTGACCGCGCAGCGCGGCGCCTCGTTCGACGCGAAAGCCGCTGGCCAGCGAGCCCTCCTCGGGATCGGCGCACAGTTGCACTACGGCCACCGAGGGCGTCGGTGCCAGGTAATGCGGGTAGGCGATCTCCAGCAGGTTATGGGTGAAGGTGGGGTACTCGGCATCGAGTTTCAGGTGCACGCGCGCGGTGAGATAGGCGAAGCCCTCCAGCAGGCGTTCGACGTAGGGATCGGCGCAGTCGATGCCGGACAGGGTCAGGCGGCTGGCGATCTTGGGGAACTCGGCGGCGAACTCCGCGGCGCTTTCGCGGATGTGCTGCAGCTCCTGGTTGTAGTAGTCGAGCAGGCGCGGGTTCATGCGCGCCTCCTGCCGGTGTCGGACGGCGCCACCTTGATATGCCCGGTCTCCAGGTCGAGGTCGGTGGACAGCAGCAGTCGCAGCGGTACCGGTTCGGCCCAAAGGTCGGCCTCGATCTCGAAGCTCAGGGCGTTGTGATTCATCTCGTCGCTTTCCAGCTGCGCCCGCACCCGCAGCGAGCCCCTGAGCAGGCGCGGCTCGTAGGTTTCGATGATCTCACTGAGCAGGGCCTCGACCTGATGCACATCGATGCTCGAGGCGGTATGCCCGGACAGTGGCGGCAAGCCGAAGTTGATCACCGAGCTGCCGGCCGGCATCTGCGCGGCTGATTCGACGTCGAACAGCGCCGTGGTGTTGAGCAGCCAGGAAAGGTCGCGCAACACCGAGGCCTTCAGCTGGCCCTGGTTCATGACCCTGCGTTCGGCACTTTCCTTTGGGTTGCCCGGGTCTTCGTCGGTCAGACGATCGAGCAGGGAGGGCTGCAGCCGCTCCTGCAGGGTCAGTTCGGCCATCAGGCGCCCCCTTCGGCGAAACGCAGGCTGCGCAGCTCGAACAGCGCGGTCTCGCCCTGATCGGTGGCGAACAGACGCTGGCCGATGGGCAGGCCGTTGTCCAGCCACTCGACCTTGCGCGCCAGACGCGCGGCATCGTCGCCAAGCAGGGCGGTGTCGGGATAGCGGCTGGGGATCAGTGCCACGGTGCTGCCGCCGTTGCGCAGGGTCAGCTCGGCCGGCATCCACACTAGGTCGCGCAGGTCGCTGGGCGCCTCGCAGGCCAGGCTGGCGAGGTTCTCCATCGGCAGCCAGACGTAGCGGCCGTTGACGATCAGCTCCAGCACCGGGCCGAGTCGCGGGTCGGCATCGGCGCACCAGGCGAAGGCCTCGCCATTGAGCTCACCGGCGATAGCCGGGGCGGCGTCGAAGGCCTGTTCGCGCAACCGCACGGCGGCCTCGGCATGGCCTTCGGCATCCAGTTTGAGCGCCTGGATCAGCGGCGCCAGCCAGTCCGCCGGCTGGCCTAGCAGCACCGGGGTCAGCCGCCCGGCGAAGACTTCGCCGCGCAGCGCCTCGCATTCCAGCGCCGAGCGGTAGGTCTGCACCATGGCCAGGGCGCCGGCATCCAGCTCGCCGGCGACCTTGAGCTGGTTCTGCGCGCGCCCCCACTGGCCGAGCACGGCCAGCAGCTGGAACAGGAAGACGCGTAGCGCGGGGTTGGACGGCTGGCTGCGCACCTGATCCTGCAGGGCGTTCAGGGCCTCGTCCAGCTGACCGGCACGCACAAGTTCATCGGCATTCATCGCTGCGTCCTTCCGTACGTGTGCCACGCAGCACTGGCGCTGCGGGTTGCCGCTGTTTTGGCCTTTGGCGGCGATGCCAGGCGTGCGCGCCGAGCGCCTGCGCTGGTGCCATGGCCGACGAGACGAGCGCCCGGCGCCGCAGCGGCGCCGGGCGGCCACGCCTCAGATCTTGACGTTCTCGCGGATGTTCCAGCCGTACTTGATCGGGCCGCCGTCCTTGCTGCCGTCCTGTTTCTGCGGTTGATAGTCGACCTGAACCTGGCCGAAGTTGAGGGTGACGTTCTCGGTCAGGCGATCCTCGCCGCCGCTACCGCCGGTGCTGATCGACGACACCAGCACCTCCTTGAGGGTGATGATCAGGTATTCCACCGGGTCCTCGCCGCCGGCCTTGCGGATGGTCAGCTTGGCCTCGGGATAATGCTTGCCGCTGGAGCAGGCCATCATCAGGTTGGGTGAGGACTTGTCGATCCACTTGGTCAGGGAAATGTCCTGGATACTGACCTTGCCGGCGCCACCGCCACCGCCCACGTGCATGCTGCCGGACTGGGACATGCCCCAGCTCCAGGCCAGCACGTCGATTTCCTTGGCGTGGGTCTTGTCGGCGGATTCCCCCTCGACGTCGCCGATCTTGATGAACATATCAACAGCCATCATGCCTCCTTGGTGGCTCGCGCCACGCTACGTGGTGCGGTACCCGCCGCCTTGGCGGATACCAATGTGGGATGGATCAGGCAGCCTTGCCCGACGGCAGCTTGGAGACCAGGCGCAGGGACACCGTCAGGCCTTCCAGCTGGTAGTGCGGGCGCAGGAAGAACTTCGAGTTGTAGTAGCCCGGGTTGCCCTCGACTTCCTCGACCACCACCTCGGCGGCGGCCAGCGGGTGCTGCGCCTTGGTGGTTTCGGTCGAATGTGCCGGGTCGCCGTCGACGTAGTTGAGGATCCAGTTCTGCAGCCAGCGCTGCATGTCGTCCTTCTCCTTGAACGAGCCGATCTTGTCGCGCACGATGCATTTCAGGTAATGCGCGAAGCGGCAGGTGGCGAACAGGTAGGGCAGGCGCGCCGCCAGGTTGGCGTTGGCGGTGGCGTCCGGGTCGTCGTACTCGGCCGGCTTCTGCAGCGACTGGGCGCCGATGAAGGCCGCCAGGTCGGTGTTCTTCTTGTGCAGCAGGGGCATGAAGCCGTTCTTCGCCAGCTCGGCCTCGCGGCGGTCGGAGATGGCGATCTCGGTCGGGCACTTCATGTCCACGCCGCCGTCGTCGGTTGGGAAGGTGTGCGCCGGCAGGTTGGGCACCTCGCCGCCGGATTCCACGCCGCGGATGCGCGAGCACCAGCCGTAGAGCTTGAACGAGCGGTTGATGTTGACCGCCATGGCGTAGGCGGAGTTGGCCCAGGTGTACTTGCTGCTGTCGGCGCCGGCGGTGTCCTCCTCGAAGGCGAAGGCATCGACCGGGTCGGTCTTGGCGCCGTAGGGCAGGCGGGCGAGGAAGCGCGGCATGGTCAGGCCGATGTAGCGCGCGTCCTCAGACTCGCGCAGCGAGCGCCAGGCGGCGTACTCGGGGGTGGTGAAGATCTTGGTCAGGTCGCGCGGGTTGGACAGCTCCTGCCAGGAGCCCATGCCCATGACGGTGGGCGACGCCGCGGATATGAAGGGCGAATGCATCGCTGCGCAGACCTTCGACAGCTCGCCGAGCAGCTCGACATCCGGCGGCGACTGGTCGAAGTAGTAGTCGCCGACCAGACAGCCGTAGGGCTCGCCGCCGAACTGGCCGTACTCTTCCTCGTACATCTTCTTGAAGATCGGGCTCTGGTCCCAGGCGGTGCCCTTGAACTTCTTCAGGGTCTTGTGCAGCTCGCCCTTGGAGATGCTCATCACGCGGATCTTCAGCTGCTCGTCGGTCTCGGTGTTGTTGACCAGGTAGCTCAGGCCGCGCCAGGCGCTCTCCAGCTGCTGGAAGTCCTCGTGGTGCATGATCAGGTTGATCTGCTCGGTGAGCTTGGCGTCGATGGCGGCGATGATCGACTCGATGGACTTGATCGCATCGTTGGAGATCAGGTCGGTCTTTTCCAGCGCATGTTCGGCCAGGGTGCGCACCGCGGTTTCCACCGCCTCGCGGGCGCGCTCGGTCTTGGGTTTGAATTCCTGCAGGAGGAGGGCGGCGAAGTCGCCGCCTTCGGCGGTCGCGGTCCCGGTCTGGGCCTGCTGTTCGGTCATCGTCTCGGCCATGGTCTGCGTCCTCTATCAGCTCTGCGGCTCGGAATCGGTAGGTTTCGGTGCGCTAGCCAGCGCCTGCAGCAGGGCCGGGTCCTTGATCGCCTTCATGATCATTTCCTCGGCGCCGGTCTTGCCGTCCATGTAGGTCAGCAGGTTGGCCAGTTGGGTACGTGCCTCGAGCAACTGATTGAGCGCGTCGACCTTGCGTGCCACGGCTGCCGGGCTGAAGTCGTCCATGCTTTCGAAGGTGATGTCGAGGCTGAGATTGCCTTCACCGGTCAGGGTGTTGGGCACGTTGAAGGCCACCCGCGGCTTCATCGCCTTGAGCCTCGAATCGAAGTTATCGACGTCGATTTCCAGGAACTTGCGGTCGGCCACCGCCGGCAGCGGCTCGGCGGGCTTGCCGGCGAGATCGGCCATCACCCCCATGACGAAGGGCAACTGCACCTTCTTCTCCGCGCCGTAAAGCTCCACGTCGTACTCGATCTGCACCCGGGGAGCTCGGTTGCGGGCGATGAATTTCTGGCTGCTGGGGTTAGCCATCTTGTTCCTCCTGCGCTGCGTATGCGGCTATGTGCTGGGATTGGAATGACCACTCGGTGAGTCCCGGCGCTATTCGCCCTCGGGCCCCCTGAGCTTTTCGAATTGGGAGAACCCGTCGGGGATGAGGTTGCGCACGATGGTGGCGAAGTCGGCGCTGACCAGGGTCTTGGCGCGACTGAGCAGCACCGGCACAGGGCTCGACGGTTCATGGCGGGCGTAGTAGGTGAGAATGCGGTCGAGCGCCTTGAGCACGTCGTCGCGGTTGCCGATCTCGCCGCTGATGCGCGGCGCGGCGGGCGTTCCCGGCGCAGCCAGGTCTGTGCCGGCATCGGCAGGCGGAGCCTCGGAGCCGTCGTCTGTGGTCGCGGCGGGGGCCTGCTCGGTGACGATCTGCACGGCGTGACGCAACAGTTGCTTGAGAGCGGCGAGATCGGCACCGCGGTCCGAGCCGACGCGTTCATTGACCTCCCGCTCGATAGCCTGCAGGGCCGTTTGCGCCGCGACCACGGCGCTGCGACAGGCTTCGACCTGCTCGGCGTCGCTGTCGCGAAAGGCGGCTGCGACCTGCTCGGGACCGAGGCTTTCGCTGGCGAAGCGCTGCAAGCCGCTGGCGTTGAGCGCGGCACGCAGGGTCACGGTGCCGAAGGCGCGCGAGCGGATCAGCGGCATCTCCCACAACAGCCGCAGCACCGGCTCGGCGCCGACGCCGGCCAGGGCATTGATGCGGAATGTGGGGTCGTTGTCGTCCTCGACGTCGAGCATCGGGTACAGGCTGTCCCAGTACTGTTGCAGCAGTGCCTGGACCAGCTGCAGCGCCTGCACCAGCCCGGGCAGGCCTTCCAGGGCGATGGCGCTTTGCAGGTAATAATTGGCGATGCGCAGATCCTTGCTGCGAGCGAGCAGTTCGACGCAGAGGTCGCGAACCTGGCGCCACTCCGGCGGCTCGGCGGGCAGCACCGAATCACCCATCTGCCGTTCCGGCTGGCCCTGCGCGGCGCGTTCGAGTTCGAGAAATGCCGAGTCGTATTCCAGATCGACACCGCTCGGGGCGTCGGGGGATATCGCGGTCAACAGAGGCTGTATGTCCACCACAATGGGTGATCTCCATATCAATCCTGCCGCGGGCAGGTATACGTCGTAGCGAACGTCGGACTTCAACCCACGTCCTAGTGGATTACGTTCTATCCGAAGTGAAACATGGCCACTTCGATCGAATTGTCAGAGCAAGTCTTGGCGCTGTTCTAGCCTTGTCAAGAAATTGGCCGGTCTTAGAGACGAACTGCAGAGGGCAATAAGATAGGCGAGCAAATTCGGCTTACTTAGTGTGTTTCGCTATATCTCCAATTACAAAAAAGCAGAACTAAAGTGGGACTTGTGAACAACACTGGGCAACTTTGCGAGGCCTATACTCAGCGCACCGCCTAGGTACTCGGAGAAGGTTTGCAAGGAGTTGGAATGCCGTTGCGTTTGACCATCACCAGTTATCACAAATTGACGCCCGGACAACGCGCGGACATGGACCTCGACCATGGCGAGCTGCGCATAGGGCGCAATCCGGACAACGACTGGGTGCTGCCCGATCCGGAGCGCCTGGTGTCGGGCCAGCACTGCGTCATCCAGTTCCGCGACGGTACCTACTACCTGACGGATACCAGCACCAACGGCGTGCAGCTGGTCAATGCCGGGGTCCGCCTGCACCGCGGCAATAGCGAGCCGTTGCTGGATGGCGAGTTGGTGCGCCTGGGCGAGTACGACATCCTGGTGCAGATCACCGGCGCCGGTGGTTTGACGCCTGGCGTGCCGGCCACCAGCGATCCCTTCACCGGCTTCGATGCCCTGATGAATCGCCAGAGCGCCGCCGGTTCGGCGATTCCGGCAGCCGCGCCAGTGCAGATGAAGCCAGGCGGCTCGCCTCTGGATACCAAGCCCGATCTGTTCGATTTCCTTGCCGCCCCGGCAGTGCCGCCGCCGAGCGTGCCCGACCACATTCCCGCCGAGCGCCACGACTTCCGTCCGCCCGAGGCGCAGGCCCCAGCTAGCGCTGAAGCGCCGGTGGCGCACGCCATTCCGGCGGACTGGGATCCCTTCGCGGAACTGGGTATCGCCGCGGCGACGCCCTCCGCCCAACCCGCGCCGGCGTCCCCAGTCCCGCCAGTGGAAAGTCCGGCTCCGCTGGTGGAAAACCCGGCGCGGCAAATGCCGCCGCCCGCGATGCCTCCCACCAACCCGGCAGCGCCTGCAGCTCCTATGGCAAGCAGCGCAGCGGCCAAGGTCGACGGCGATGCCCTGGAGGCCTTTCTGCGGGGTGCCGGCCTGGGTCAGTTGCCCATCGACCGCGCCGCAGCGCTGACACAGATGGAGGCCATCGGACGCAGCTACCGGCAGATGGTCGAGGGCCTGGTGGACGTGCTGCGCGCTCGGGCCAGTCTCAAGGGCGAGTTCCGCATGGCGCAGACCATGATCCAGCCGGTGGAGAACAACCCGCTGAAGTTCGCGCCGAATGTGGAAGAGGCATTGCTGCTTTTGCTGCGCTCCGGCAATCAGGCCTTCATGCCGGCGGATCAGGCGATAGCGGAAAGTTTCGATGATCTCAAGGCACATCAACTGGCGGTGATGGCCGGTGTGCAGGCGGCGATCAAGCATCTGCTCAAGCGTTTCGAGCCGGCAGTACTGGAGGCCCGCTTGAATAAGCCCTCCGGCCTCGGCGGTTTGTTGCCCGGCGGCAAGCAGGCGAAGTACTGGGAGTTGTTCACCGAAACCTATGCCAGTATTTCCCGCGAGGCGGAAGACGATTTCCAGGACCTGTTCGGTCGCGAGTTCAGTCGTGCCTACGAAGAGCACAGTGCTAGATTGCGCAAGCGTTAATAACTGCTACTCCTTGTTCGGCTATTTATTAATTCTGATTAGAAATGAATTGAACGTCATAGAGGACGACAAATATGCAAAGGATATGGTGCGCAGTCCTGGCCGTACTGCTCGGTGCCTGTGCCTCGGAACCACCGCCGCCGGCGCCCACGGTGGTACGCCTGCAGTTCCAGGCACAGGCCGACCTCAACCCCTCCGCGAGCGGCCAGGCGGCACCGGTACGGGTCAGGCTGTATGAGCTCAAGAGTGGGGCGGCGTTCAGCCGCGCCGACTACTTTTCCCTGGTCGAGGCGGCCAGCGCCACCCTCGGCGGCGATCTGGTGGAGCAGGACGAACTGCTGATCCAGCCCGGTGAACAGTTGATTCTCGACCGTACCCTGGATGAACAGAGCCGCCTGCTCGGCTTCGTGGTCGCCTACCGCGACCTGGACGACTCGGTGTGGCGGCAATTGGTCAACATTCCCGCACACAAGACCAGCGTCCTCAATGTCAGCCTCAGCGCCCGCGCGGTCAGCGCGGTGCCTGTGACGCCGGCCAAGTAAGCCACTCGGGAGATTCGCCCATGTCCTGGAATAACCGAGTGGTGTGGTCCGAAGGGATGTTCCTGCGGCCGCAGCACCTGCAACAGCATGATCGCTACCTGGAAACCCTGGTCGACAGCCGCTGCCGGCCGATGTTCGCCGGCGGTTGGGGCTTCTCCGAACTGCAGCTGGACACGGCGCTGCTGAGCCAGGGCAAGCTGGCCATTCTCCGGGCCCGTGGCGTGCTGCCCGACGGCACGCCCTTCGACATTCCCGGCGATGACGTGGCGCCGACGCCACTGATCGTCGACCCGCAGATGCGCGACCAGCTGATCTACCTCGGTCTGCCGCTCAAGCGCGCCGGCACCCGCGACACCGTGGAGGAGGGCGAAGCCCTCGGCGGCGCCCGCTACGTCAGCCAGGTGCGCGAGGTGCGCGACGACAACGCGCCGTTCGAGAGCCGCGCGCCGCTGGCCATCGGCGGCAAGGCCCTGCGCCTGCTCACCGAGCGCGACGGCCTCGGCGAGTACGCCTGCATCGGCGTGGTGCGGGTGGTTGAAAAGCGCGCCGACAATGCCTTGCTGCTCGACGACAGCTACATCCCGCCCGTGCTGGACGTCGCCGCCTCGCAGCCGCTGGCGGCCTTTCGCAGCGAACTGCAGGGCCTGCTGCATCAGCGCGGCGAGGCGCTGGCAGGGCGGGTGGTGGCCTCCGGCGCCGGCGGCGCCTCGGAGATCGCCGATTTCCTGCTGCTGCAGCTGGTCAACCGCGCCGAACCGCTGATCGGCCACCTGGCCCGGCTCAGCCCGCTGCACCCGGAGGCCTTCTACCGCGAGGTGGTGGCGTTGGCCGGCGAGTTCGCCACCTTCTCCAACAGCGGCCGGCGCCCAGCCGAGTACCCGGCCTACGAGCACGACGACCTGGCGGCCAGCTTCGCCCCGGTGATCCGCGAGCTGCGCCAGGCGTTGTCGATGGTCATCGACAGCCGCGCCACGCCGATCCCCATCGTCGAGAAATCCTACGGCGTGCATGTGGCCATGCTGGCCGACAAGAACCTGCTGCAGGGCGCCAGCTTCGTCCTGGTGGTGCGCGCCGACGTGCCGGCGGAGAACCTGCGCAGCCTGTTCCCGCAGCAGGCCAAGGTCGGTTCGGTGGAGCACATCCGCGACCTGGTCAATCTGCAGCTGCCGGGCATCGCGCTGCTGCCGATGCCGGTGGCGCCGCGGCAGATTCCCTATCACGCCGGCTCCAGCTACTTCGAGCTGGATCGCGGCAGCGACCATTGGAAGCAGTTGGCCAATTCGGGAGGTTTCGCCTTCCATATCGCCGGCCAGTTCCCCGGCTTGAACCTGGCCTTCTGGGCCATCCGAGGGTAGTTCTCCATGCATCCGATCGACGATCCCTTCGGCGGCCCGCCGGGTAACGGTGGCGGTGGCTCAGGCCCAGGCAACGACCGCACCATGATCATGCCGCGCCCCGGTGGAAGAGCCCCGGAGCCCACGGCGCAACGCCCTGGCCCAGCGCCTGCAGCCGGGCCGGCGCCGGCCATGCCTGGTGCGCCCTTGCCCAGCAGCCTGGCCCAGGGCCTCAACCCACTGGAGCGCGCGGCGGCGCCGCTGCTGGCACTCCTGACGCGCTTACGCAACACCATCTCCCACCCGATGCCGGCCAGCCTGCGCGCCCAGTTGCTGGCCTACCTGCGCCAGTTCGAAGAACAGGCCAAGGGCGCCGGCGTGCCGCAGGACGAGGTGATGCTCAGCCGTTACGTGCTCTGCACCGCGCTGGACGAAGCGGTGCTCAGCACGCCCTGGGGCAGTGGCAGCGACTGGGGCAAGCAGAGCCTGCTGATCACCCTGCACAACGAGGCCTGGGGCGGCGAGAAGGTGTTCCAGCTGCTCGAGCACTGCCTGCAGAACGCCCGGCAGAAGCTGAACATTCTCGAACTGCTCTATCTATGCCTGTGCCTGGGCTTCGAGGGCCGTTACCGAGTGATGAACGATGGCCGCAGCCAGCTCGAAGCCCTGCGCGAGCGCACCGCGGCGACCATTCGCAGCGTGCGCGGTGAATTCGAGCGCGGCCTGTCGCCGCGCTGGCGGGGCGTCAGTGTCGCGCGCGATCGGCTGTCGCAGTTCGTCCCGCCCTGGATCGGTGCCGCCGTGTGCCTGGCGCTGCTGCTGCTCCTGCTGTTCGGCCTGCGCCTGAAACTGGCCAGCGACGCCGAACCGGTGTTCCGCAACATCCACGCGCTGGGCGAGATCCCGGTGCAGACCATCGACCGCCCGCCGGTACAGCCCAAGCTGATCGAGCGCCCGCGTCTGGCTCGCTTTCTCGAAGACGACATCCGCGCCCAGCGCGTCGCCGTGGAGGATGCGGTGGATCGCTCGGTGGTGACCATCCGTGGCGACGAGCTGTTCGCCTCCGGCAGCGCCACGGTCTCCGACAACCTGCAGCCGCTGCTGCTGCGCATCGCCGAGGCCATCCGCCAGGTCAAGGGCAACGTGCTGGTCACCGGCCACAGCGACGACCGGCCCATCGCGACCTTGCGTTATCCCTCCAACTGGAAGCTGTCGCAGGACCGTGCACAGCAAGTCATGGACGTCCTGGCCGCGCGCAGCGGCCAGCCGGAACGCTTCACCGCCGAAGGGCGCAGCGATACCGAGCCGGTGGCCTCCAACGAGACCGCCGCCGGCCGCGCGCGCAATCGCCGGGTGGAGATCACCGTATTCGCGGAGGGCAACCTGTGAAGGCCTTCTTCAATTTCTGTGTGCGCTGGCTGGTGCCGATTCTCGGTCTGATCGCGCTGAGCCTGGTGATCTGGTTCCTCGGTCCGCTGATCGCCATTGGCGGCTACGAGCCGCTGGCCTCGGCGACCGTACGCTGGATTCTGATCGCGCTGCTGTTCCTGACCTGGATCGGCTTTCGCCTGCTGCGCCTGATCCAGGCGCGGCGCAACGCCGCCAAGGTCATGCAGGGGCTGGTGGCGGTGGCGCCGGATGCCGCCAGCGTGGCCACCGCCGAGGAGCTGGCGACCCTCAAGCAGCGCATGGACGAAGCCCTGCAGCTGCTGAAGAAGGCCAAGCTCGGCGGCCAGGAGCGGCGCAACCTCTATGAGCTGCCCTGGTACGTGATCATCGGCCCGCCTGGCTCGGGCAAGACCACCGCGCTGGTCAATTCCGGGCTCAACTTCCCGCTCGCCGAGCACATGGGCGGCGGCGCCATCCGCGGCGTTGGCGGCACGCGCAACTGCGATTGGTGGTTCACCGACGAGGCGGTGCTGCTGGACACCGCCGGCCGCTACACGACCCAGGACAGCCACGCCGAGGTGGACAAGGCCGCCTGGCTGGGCTTTCTCGACCTGCTGAAGAACCAGCGCAAGCGCCGCCCCATCGACGGCGCCTTTATCGCCATCAGCCTGTCCGACCTGCTGCTCGGTAGCGAGAGCGAGCGCGCCGCCCATGCCCGTTCGATCCGTGCGCGGGTGCAGGAACTGTATGCTCAGCTCGGCGTGCGTTTCCCCATCTACGTGATGCTGACCAAGTTCGACCTGGTGCCCGGCTTCATGGAGTTCTTCGACGACCTCGGCAAGGAGGAGCGCGGCCAGGTCTGGGGCACGACATTCCCCCTGGACGATGGCAAGAGCGGGGAAGGGCCGCTGGCCGGCTTCAGGCAGGAGTTCGCCGCGCTCGAGGAGCGCCTGACCCAACGCCTGGTGGAGCGTCTGCAGCAGGAGCGCGACCCCAACCGGCGCGACCTGATCTACGGCTTCCCACAGCAATTCGCCGCGCTGCGCGACAACCTCGCCAGCTTCCTCGACGGCGTGTTCAAACCCAATCGCTACGAGGAGCGGGTGCTGCTGCGCGGCGTCTATTTCACCAGCGGCACCCAGGAAGGCAGCCCCATCGACCGTCTGATCGGCGCCATGGCGCAGAGCATGAATCTCGATCGCCAGCACCTGGCGCGGCAGACCGGTACCGGGCGCAGCTACTTCATCGAGCGGCTGTTCCGCGAGGTGGCCTTCGGCGAGCGCGGCCTGGTCGGTGCCAACCCCAAGGTGGAGCGCAGGCGCAAGTGGATCACCCGCGGCGCCCTGGCCGCCTCGGTGCTGCTGTTCGTCGCGGTCGCCAGCGTCTGGCTGGTCAGCTACAACGCCAACCAGGCCTATATCGCCGAGGTGGACGGCCGCGTGGCGCCGCTCAAGGGTCAGCTGGAGGCCCTGAGCCCGGCGCAGCGCGAGGTGCTGGCGGTGCTGCCGCTGCTCAACGCCATCCGCCACGTGGCGGACAACCCGCCGTCCTGGGCCGCCGGCTTCGGCCTGTACCAGGGCGACATGCTCGGCGCCGAAGCCGGCAGCGTCTATCGCAAACTGTTGATCGCGGTGATGGCGCCGCGGCTGCTGACGCGCATCGAGGAACAGCTGCGCAGCGGCGGCAATTCCGACTTCCTCTACGAGGGGCTCAAGGCCTACCTGATGCTGGCCAGCGCCGACCAGTACGATGCGGACTTCATCAAGGCCTGGATCAACCTGGACTGGGATCAGAGCCTGCCGCGCGATCTGGCGCCGGAACAGCGCCTGGCCCTGGGCGAGCACCTCGATGCGCTGTTCGCGCGCAAGCCGCCACCGGCGCGGCTGGACGAGAACCTGATCGAGGACCTGCGTCGTCAGCTGCAGCAGATGTCGGTGGCGCAGCGGGTGTACAACCGGGTCAAGCGGCAGAAGCTGCCCGACGGCCTGGCGGACTTTCGCATCAGCGAAGCGGCCGGGCGCGACGCCGCGCTGGTGTTCACCCGCAAGAGCGGCAAGCCGCTGAACGATCCGCTCAGCGGCTTCTACACCTACCGCGGCTATCGCCAGGTGTTCATGGTCGCCAGCCTCAGCCAGTCCGGCGCGCTGGCCGAGGAACAGTGGGTGCTGGGCCGACCGCTGGCGGACAACCAGGACGCCGCCAGCCTGGCCCTGGAGGTACGCAACCTGTACTTCCAGGACTTTCTCGGCCAGTGGGAAAGCCTGCTCGGCGATATCGATTTCGTCGCCATCACCAGCGTGGCCCAGGCGGCCGACGTGATGCGCGTGCTGTCCGGGCCCAATTCGCCGCTCAAGCAGCTGCTCGAGGCGGTGGCGCGGGAGACCGACCTGCAGCAGGAAGACCGCCTGCTCGCCGACAAGCTCAAGGCCGCCGACGGCACGGTGGACAAGCTCAAGCAGCAGCTCGGCTCGCTGGTCGGCCAGGGTGCGCAGAACCAGCCGCAGGCCGCGCCACAGGTGGACCCGATCACCGCCCGCTTCAACGAGCTGAACAGCCTGGTGCGCAAGCCCGAGGGCAGCAACAGCGCGCCCATCGACGACCTGCTGGCGCAGTTCAACGAGCTCTACGTGCAACTCAGCGCCATGAGCGGCGCCAGTGGCGACGCCCTGCTCGGCGAGGCGAAGAATCAGGCGGTGGCCTCGGCGCAGCGGGTCAAGCTGGCCGGAGAACGCCAGCCGCCGCTGGTGCAGAACCTGGTCAACTCGGTGGTCAGCGCCACCACCAACAGCATGATGGGCGGCATCCGCAGCCAGCTCAACGCGGCCTGGGTCGCCGAGGTGGTCAACGTCTACCGCCAGTCGCTGGCCGGCCGCTACCCGCTGGACAGCGGCAGCACGCGCGACGCCACGCTGGAGGACTTCGGCAACTTCTTCGGCGTCGGCGGGGTGATGGACAACTACTTCCGCAAGTACCTGCAGCCCTATGTCGATACCTCCGCGACCAGTTGGCGCTGGCAGCCGGGAGCGGCCGAGCGCTTGGGTATAGGCGGCGGCGTGCTGCAGACCTTCCAGCGCGCGGCGGCGATTCGCGACGCCTTCTTCCGCGCCGGCGGCACCCAGCCCACGGTGCGTTTCGAACTCAAGCCGGTGGCGATGGACCCGGCGATCAGCCAGTTCATCCTCGATCTCGACGGCCAACAGATGACCTACGATCACGGCCCCAGTCGCCCGGTGGCGATGCAGTGGCCGAGCCCCAACAGCCTGGGCGTGGTGCGCCTGTCGATCACTCCGCCGACCAGTGCCGGTCGCTCCGGCCTGACCCTGGACGGCCCCTGGGCCTGGTTCCGCCTGCTGGAACAGTCCGACCTGACCCCGGGCGCCTCGCCGGACCGCTTCACCCTGCGCCTGCGCGTGGACAACGCCAGCGTAGCCTGCGAGCTGCGTGCCAGCAGCGCCTTCAACCCGTTCCGCGGCCGCGTGCTGAACGGCTTCAGCCTGCCGGAGCGCCTATGAGCGCTGGCTTCTACGGCAAGCTGGTCAGCCGCGGCGACTTCATCCACCGTGGCCTGCCCAGCGCCTTCATCGAGGGCTGGGACGCCTGGCTGGCCGCCGGCATCGCCGCCAGCCAACAAGAGCTGGGCCCGGCCTGGCTGGATGCCTACCTGGTCAGCCCGCTGTGGCGCTTCGCCCTGGCGCCGGGGCTGGTCGGCGGCGAGGCGGTCACCGGGGTGATGATGCCCAGTGTCGACCGGGTCGGGCGATATTTTCCGCTGACCATCGCCTGCCCGCTGGATGCCGATGCCGATCTGGGCTCGCTGCTCGGCGGTCCGGACGCCTGGTATGAACAGGCCGAGGCGGCGCTGCTGGCGACGCTGGAGGAGGGCAGCGCCTTCGAGGCCTTCGAGGCCGCGGTGGCAGCCCTCGGCATGCCGGCGTACGGCCGGCGCAGGCCACGCACGCCGGGTTTCCGGCAGATGCATTTTTCTGTGGCCAGCCCGGCCGAGCGCCTGGCCGTGCTGGCTCAGCTCACCTGCGAAGGCGCCAGTCTGTGGTGGGGGCGCGGCTCGGAGCATGTCGCCGCCGGCCTGCTGTGCTGCGCCGGGATGCCGGCAGCGCAGGCGTTCAGCGGCCTGTTGCTGGGGGCGGACGTATCGCCGGCGCCCGGCCTGGCCGCGCAGTTGCAGAGCGAGAGCCGATGATGAATGCAGCCGCAGTCGAGCAGTACCAGTCCGCCAGCCACAGCCATGTCGGCATGGTTCGCCAGGTCAACGAGGACGCCTGCCTGGATGCCCAGGAGATCGGCCTGTGGGCGGTGGCCGACGGTATGGGCGGCCATGCCGCGGGGGATTTCGTCAGCAGCCTGATCGTCGACAGCTTGCGCCGCGTGACGCCGGCGCAACGGCTCGACGACTACGTGCAGGCGCTGCGCGGCTGCATCGGCGAGGTCAACCAGGCGGTGCGCGAGGAGGCGCAGCGCCGCGGCGTGAGCATGATGGGCAGCACCCTGGTGCTGCTGGTGGCGCGCGGCGATCAGGCCGTCTGTCTATGGGCCGGCGACAGCCGCCTGTACCGTCTGCGCGAGGGCGTGCTGCAGGCCATCAGCCACGATCACAGCTACGTGCAGGAGCTGATCGACAGCAGCGTGCTCAGCGAGGCGGATGCGCGCGAGCACCCCATGGGCAATATCGTCACCCGCGCGGTGGGCGCCCAGGAGCATCTGGAGCTGGAGGAGGTGCAGCTGCAGGTGCTGCCCGGCGACTGCTTCCTGCTGTGCAGCGACGGCCTCACCCGCACGGTGGAGGAGCACGAGCTGCAGGGCGTGCTCGGCCATGTCGCCCCCTACGAGATGGTGCGCAGCCTGGTGCATCTGGGCCTGACCCGCGGCGCGCCGGACAACATCACCGCCATTGTCGTCAAAGCCTATTGAAGGACGCAGTAACCCATGGATATCGAAATACCGGGGTACGAGATCGAGCGCGAGCTGGGCGATGGCGCCATGGCCGTGGTCTATCTCGCCACCCAGCGCTCGCTGGAGCGCAAGGTGGCGCTCAAGGTGATGGCCGCCGCGCTGGCCGCCGATCCGAGTTTCTGCGAACGCTTCCTGCGCGAGGGCAAGACCCTGGCGCGGCTGTCCCATCCCAACACCGTGACCATCCACGACATCGGCAACGTCGGCAGCCATTACTACATGGCCATGGAGTACCTGCCCAACGGCACGCTGAAGGAGCGCATCGCCGCTGGCCTGAGCGCCGAGCAGGGCATCCAGTACCTGCGCCAGATCGCCTCGGCGCTCGGCTATGCCCATGCCCAGGGCCTGGTACACCGCGACGTCAAACCGGCCAATATCCTGTTCCGCGCCGACGGCACCGCGGTGCTGTCGGACTTCGGCATCGCCAAATCGCTGGAAGACCGCACCCAGTTCACCCAGGCCGGCTTCGCCGTCGGCACCCCCAGCTACATGAGCCCGGAGCAGGCGCGCGGCCAGCAGGTCGACGGCCGCACCGATCTCTATGCCCTGGGCGTGGTGCTCTACGAGATACTTACCGGCCAGTTGCCCTACGTCGGCGCCGATTCGTTGTCCACCGCGCTGGCCCATCTGACCCAGCCGCTGCCCGAGCTGCCGATTGCCCAGGGCCGCTATCAGCCGATCCTCAGTCGTCTGCTGGCCAAGGACCCGGCCGATCGTTTCCCCGATGCCGCCGCGCTGATCCAGGCGCTGGACGCACTATCCGCCAGCCCGGCCCCCGCAAACGGCGGCGACAGCGAAGCTACCCAGTTCCGCCCGCTGGGCCTGCCGGAAACGCCGGCGCAGCGCTCCACGCCAACCGATCTTGGCGGGATGCAGGCGGTTTCCGTGAGCATGCCAACGGCGCAGAGCGAGGCGCCGTCGCGACCGGCCGACGAGCATCCCACGCGCGTTCCGCCCTCCACACCTGCGCCATCATCCGGGCCGTCGCGTAGCCCGATGCTGGCCATAGTCGCGCTGACGTTGGTCGGCCTGCTGGCGCTGGGTGGCGGTGGCTACTGGTTCTTTGGTAGCCCGCCCACGACCGACTCACAGCAGCAGGCGCAGAGCGACCCGCCGCCGAACGGCGAGAGGCCGCCGCTGGTGGACGAAGGCACGGAAGGCACGCCTGGCGCCCTCGCCACCGATGGCGGCGAGCGTCCGTTGCTGATGCCGGGCAAGAAGAGCCTGTTCCAGCGCGTGCTGAGCAAACCCGAGGCGCGTCTGGCCAGCCAGCCCGGCGAGGCGGGGCAGGGCAACGAGCTGCCGGCCTTCTCGGTGCTCTACGTCTACCGTCGCCAGGAGCACGGCGGACAGACCTGGCTGGAGGTCGGCGCCTCCAGCGACGGCACGCGCGAGGGCTGGCTGGCGGCCGCCGACGTCAGCGACTGGAAGCAGAGCCTGGTGCTGAAGTTCACCGAGCGTTCCGGGCGCTCGCCGGTGATGTTTCTCAACAGCCGCAGCGCGGTGGAACAGTACCTGGCCGATCCGGCGCAGGCGCGCACGGCGTTGCATCAGGCGCAGTTCGAAGAGGGTGTGGCGCCGCAGATCGTCGCCCTGGAGCCGGCGGCCAGCGCCATCCCGCAGGAACAGTTCTATCTGCTGCCGATCTTCGAGTCGCACGAGACCTTCGACGGCAACGGCGCGCCGGTGCAGCTGCTGAACGTGGCGTCGATCGATCCGGGCGACGCCGAACGGGTGGTCGGCGATGGCAGTCCGCGCATCCAGCACGACAAGTTCCGCACCGGCATCGTCCTGGTGGTCGACACCTCGGTGTCGATGCAGCCCTATATCGACCGGGTAGCGCAGGTGGTGGACGAGCTGCACAAGCAGATCGCCCGCCGTGGCGACCTGGACAGCGTCAGCTTCGGCCTGGTGGGCTTTCGCAGCAACGTCGACAAGACCCCGGGGTTGGAATACGTCAGCCGCACCCTGGTGAGCCTGGAGGAGGGCAGCGATCCGCAGCGCTTCGTCGACCTGGCGCGCCAGGTCAAGGCCACCAACGTCTCCAGTCATGCCTTCAACGAGGATGCCTTCGCCGGCGTGATGGAGGCCGTGGAGGGCATGGACTGGACGCCCTACAGCGGCCGGCTGATTCTCCTGGTTACCGACGCCGGGGCGCTGCGCAAGAACGACCCGCTGAGCCGCACCCAGATGAACGAGGCCGAAGTGCGCGAGGCGGCGCTGCGTAAGCAGATCAAGATCTACGCGCTGCACCTGCGCACGCCCATCGGTCGCGACAACCACGGCTTCGCCGAGCAGCAGTACCGCAGCCTGACCGCCGACGCCAACCCGCAGATCGGCGATCTGTACATCCCGGTGGCCGACGGCGAGGTGGAGAAGTTTGGGCAGACGGTGCGCGAGATCGGGCTGATCTTCGCCGAACTGGTGAGCAAGGTCGCCAATAACCAGGTGCAGGCGCCCAATCAGCATCAATCGACCCGCAGCATCGCGGCCAGGACCGAGGCCATCGGCTACGCCATGCAGATGGACTTTCTCGGCCGCCGCTCGGCCGCCCAGGCGCCGCAGCTGGTCACTGCCTGGACCGCCGATCATGACCTGACCAACCCCTCGCTGCCGGCCTTCCAGGTCTGCGTGTTGCTGACCAAGCTGCAGCTCAACGACCTGCAGCAGTCGCTCAAGCTGATCGTCGACGCGGCGCGGCGCACGGAATCGTCGCCCAAGGACTTCTTCCAGGAAATCGCCAGCGCCAGCGCCTACATGAGCCGCGATCCCAGCGGCCTGAACCAGGGCCGCAACCTGGCCGAGTCCGGCATCCTCGGCGAGTACCTGGAGGGCCTGCCGTACCGCAGCAAGTCGCTGAACATGAGCCAGGAGCTGTGGCTGTCGCTCAGCGTCGCCGAACAGCAGGACTACATCGACGAGCTGGAGTCGAAGATCCGCCTGTACGAAACCTTCCACAACGACATCGCCCACTGGGTCCGCTTTGGCGATGCACAACCGGGCGACGCGCTGTACCGCGTGCCGCTGGCGACGCTGCCCTGATGCTGCGCCTGCGCGACATCGGCAAGAGCCGCCCGGGTTACCGCCTGCAGGTGCCGCGCCTGGACCTGCGCCCGGGCCAGCGCCTGGCCCTGGTCGGGCCCAGCGGTAGCGGCAAGAGCACCTTGCTCGACCTGCTGGCCCTGGTGCTCAGCCCGGATCCCGGCGGTGCGCTGGAGTTCACCCGCGACGGCCATACCCGCGACATCGCCGCGCTCTGGCGGCATGATCGCCAGGACCAGCTGGCCGAGCTGCGCGGCCGCCTGATGGGCTACGTGCTGCAAACCGGCGGGCTGCTGGGTTTTCTCGACGTGCGCGGCAATATCGGCCTGTCGCGCGCCTTGCTCGGCATGCCCGACGACGCCACGGTGCAGCGTCTGGCTGAGCGCCTGGAGATCGCCGACCAGCTGGACAAGCTGCCGGCCGCGCTGTCGGTGGGCCAGCGCCAACGCGTCAGCATCGCCCGCGCCCTGGCCCATGGCCCGGCCCTGGTGCTGGCCGACGAACCCACTGCCTCGCTCGACCCGCTCAACGCCGAGCGGGTCATGCAGTTGCTGGTGGAACGTGCGCAGGAGCAGGGCGCCTGCATCCTCATCGCCACCCATGACGAGGCGCTGGCCCAGCGGGTCGGGCTGCAGCCGTTGCGTCTGGCGGTCCAGCGCAATGGTCCGGGTGGGGTGGTGGCGACCCTGCAGGAGGCCGGCTGATGCGCCTGCGCCTGATGGGTCGGCTGGCCTGGCACGATTACCGCCGCGAAGGGCGGCTGTCGGCCTGCGCGGTATTGGCACTGGTGGCGGTACTGACCCCCTTGCTGGTGCTGTTCGGCCTCAAGTTCGGTCTGATCGGCACGCTGACCGAACGCCTGGAGCGCGACCCCGGCATCCGCGAGGTGATCCCGCTGGGCGGCGGCCGCTTCGGCGCCGAGGCCATCGCCGAGTTGCGCGCGCGGCAGGACGTGGCCTTCGTCATCCCGCGCACGCGGCAGATCGCCGCCACCGCCGAGCTATCCAGCGGCAGCGGCCGGGTCACCGTGGAGATGATTCCCACCGCGCCGGGCGACCCGTTGCTGCCGCAGCAGGATCAGCCCCTGGCGCTCGACAGCGTGGTGCTTAGCCAGCGCGCGGCGGAGAAGCTCGGTGTCGCCGCCGGCGACGAACTGCAGGCTGCCTTCGGCCGCCAGGTTGGCGGCCGCAGCGAATACCAGCGCACCGGCCTGCGCGTGCAGGCGGTACTACCGCTCAGCGCCTTCGCCCGCGACGCGCTGTTCGCCGACCTGCGCCTGCTGGAGGCCGCCGAGGACTACCGCGACGGCCTGGCGGTGCCGGCCTTCGGCTGGCCGGGGCTGGAGGCCGCAGGCAAGGCGCGCGTTTACCCTGGCTTTCGCCTGTATGCCGCCGATCTCGACGGCGTCGAGGTGCTGCGCCGCCACTTCGCCAGCCGCAACCTCGAAGTCGCGACCCAGGCCGATACCATCGCCCAGGTGCGCTCGCTCAGCCGCAACCTGACCCTGGTGTTCTGGATCATCGCCTGCCTGGCCCTGGGCGGCGCCTTCGCCGCGATGACCGCCAGCGCCCTGGCCGCGGTGGAGCGCAAGCGCCGCGCGCTGTCGGTGCTGCGCCTGCTGGGTTTCTCGTCTTCCGCGATGGTCGCCTTCGTGGTACTGCAGGCGCTCTATACCGGATTGTTCAGCACTCTGCTGGCCTGGGTGCTGTATGCCGGCGCGGAACTCGGCCTGAACCAGCTGTTCCAGCACAGCCCGGGCGAATACGCCTGCCGCCTGCTGGCCGGGCATTACCTGCTGGCCCTGTTGGTCACCCTGTTGTGCAGCAGCCTGGCGGCCGCTTCCGGCGGCTGGCGGGCGGCGCGAATCGAAGCCTCGGAAGGATTGCGCGATGTCTAGATGTCAGTGGCCTCTGCTGTTGCCCGCGTTGTTGTTGCTCGGCTGTTCCGAGGGCGAGCAGGCCAAGCCCGTTGCCGCCAAGGTCGAGGCGGCGCAGGAGGCCGCGCCGAGCGCGGCAGGCGAGGCCACAGCGCCGGCCGACACGGCCCAGCCAACCGCCGCCGCTCCGGCGCCCGGCAGCCCCGCCGATTACAACCCCAAACCGCTGGAAGACGACGTCAGCCTGCCGCTGCCCTGCGGCGGCGAGATGGTCTTCCGCCACGTCTATATCCTCGCCCGCGGCACGCTGGACGATCGCGAGATCAGCCTCGGCTACCCCTTCAGCGAGGACGAACCGGGCTACCAGCAGTCCTTTATCTCCGGCTACCGGCGCGACTTCATCAACGGCCAGTTCGTCGTCGAGGACCTGCCCGAGGACTGGCGATCGCGCATCGCGCCGACCCTGCCGATCCGCCAGGGCGACGAGCTGCTCAAGCCCATGCTGTACTTCGTCGGCAAGTACGAAGTCACCGAGCGCCAGTACCAGCAGGTGATGGATCAGGCGCCGGTTCTGGTCGCAGGCGGCGAGGAAGTCTGCACACCGGTCGCCGGCGGGGTGATGGCGCGCCGGCCCAAGGTCAATCTGTCGCGCTTCGAGGCCGAGCGTTTCGCCGCGGTGTACAGCGCCTGGCTGCTCAGGCATCACCGCGAGCGCCTGCCGATCAGCGGCCGCGGCACGAGCCCGGAGGACGGCGGTGTCGGTTTCGTGCGCCTGCCCACCGAGGTGGAATGGGAGTTCGCCGCCCGCGGCGGCCACGCAGTCAGCCGCCAGGAGCTGGAGGCGCGGCTGTTTCCGCGACGCGAGGAGGGCGTCGACGGCGATGGCCCGCTGGCCGACTGGGCGGTGTTCACCCAGGTCGCCGGCGGCACGGGGCAGGGCGCACGGCTGCTGCCGGTGGGCAGCAGGAAGCCCAACCCGCTGGGCCTGCACGACGTGATCGGCAACGCCGCCGAGATGGTCCACGACCCCTTCCAGATGGTCCACGCCGGGCGTCGCCAGGGCACCTATGGGGGTTTCGTGGTCAAGGGCGGCAACTACCTGGAAGGCGAGCTGACCCTGTTCACCGGCATGCGCCGCGAATACCCCTCGTTCACTGCCGATGGCAGCGAGCAGCGCAACGACACCACCGGCTTTCGCGTCGCCCTGGGCGCGCTGTCGGCGCCGCGCTCGCGTTACCCGGAGCTGTTCGAGCAATGGCAGCGGGAAGGGCGCCTGGCCGGCCTGACCGACGAGATCGACGACGCCGACGACCCGACCCTGCTGCTCGACAGCATCATCGCCGGCAGCGAAGACCCCGAGCTGCAGGCGCGCCTGGCGCTGATCAACGAGGAACTCAAGCGCAACGTCTCGCTGATCGCCCAGCAGCGCCAGGAGGCGGCGGCCAACCTGATCCAGTCCGCGGCGCTGGTGGCCGAGACGGTGAACAACTACAACATCCGCCTGACCAACCTGCAGAACAGCCTGAACCAGGCGCGTCAGGCCAAGGACCAGACCGCGGTGAAACTCTACGAGTCGGCCATCGCCAATGGCCGCAGCGCGCTGGACGGCGCGGTGAGCATCTATATCGACAACCTGGCCACCGGTACGCGCTACAGCGATGCGGTGATCCAGGCGCAGTTCCAGCGCACCCGCCAGGAACTCGAGCGCCAGCCGGTGCTGGGCAAGAGCCTGGTGAAACGGGCTACGCTGTTTGTGAGGCACGTGGACGAGTACCGCCTGCAACGCAAGGCTGATCCGGCGGCGATTCGCAAGGAGCTGCTGGCACCCTGACGCAGGAGAGCCAGGCTGCGGGCGAGGGCGCCGTACGCCGCGGCCGGCCAGGATGGAAACAGACAACTCAAGCATGAGGCTCAGACCATGGAACACCCGCAGCAGATCCGCTTTCTACGTTCGTCCCTGATGTTCGCCGGCGCCTTCTCCATGCTGTTGCTGGGCGGCTGCGCCAGCATCGGCGGCGGTGTCAGCGCCAAGGTGGCCAAGACCACCCAGGCCAACTACTACCCGGGCTGCTACGAGCCGGTCAATCACCTGCGTGCCTCCGACGCGGCGATGCAGAAGTCGGTGACCACCGGGGCGGTCACCGGCGGTTTGCTCGGCGGCCTGGCCGGAGCCCTGAGCGGCGGCGACCACGCCGGGCGCAACGCCCTGATCGGCGCCGCGGCCGGTGCCCTGGTCGGTGGCGCGGCGGGCTACTACACCGAGCGGCAGAAACAGATCAGCGACGACCGCCAGCGCATCGCCTCCTACGGCAGCGACTTCGAGCGCAGCACCATGGACCTGGATCGCAGCATCGTCCACGCCAAGGCGGCGCAGGACTGCTACCAGCGCGAGTTCGAGAACCTGCGCGCGGCGCATCGCAACAAGACCATGAGCGACGCCGAGGGCCGCAGCCGCTTCGCCGAGATACTCAGCGGCCTGAAGGAAACCAACGCGCTGCTGGCCGCCGCCGACGGCCGCACCGGCGAGGACATCGACACCTACACCCAGGCCTACGAGAAGGACCTGCAACAGGTCGGGGTCGAGCGCCAGCAGGTGGCGGTGGCGGCCAAGGTGCAGAGCGCGCCGGCGGCCAA
Organism: Pseudomonas sp. SP16.1; assembly: GCF_052682975.1. Taxonomy (NCBI): domain Bacteria; kingdom Pseudomonadati; phylum Pseudomonadota; class Gammaproteobacteria; order Pseudomonadales; family Pseudomonadaceae; genus Pseudomonas; species Pseudomonas sp. SP16.1. The sequence goes on along the minus strand of NZ_JBQYFZ010000001.1, from coordinate 1,941,578 downwards.
GCCGGCACCCACGGCCAAACCCGTGCCGAAGGAAGCGGTGGCCACCGAACAGCAGATACAGAAGGCCAGCGCCAAGCGCAGCGAGGCGCAGCAGGTCAGCAGTCGCGGTACCGGCATCATCAGCAGCGCCTGCAGCAACCCCGACCTCGGCGACTGGGCGCCGGATCCCTGCACCAGCGTCTGATAATCGCCGTCATTGGTGCGCACGGCGCACCCTACGTACGCTGCGGGGCTCTACGCCTGCGTAGGAGCCGCGCCCCGCGGCGAATGTCCGATACGACAAAGGCTTCGCCCGGCTCCTACGGTTCGTCGCGCGGGTGCGCACGGCGCACCCTAAGAAGCGCCGTGGCGTACCACCTCCAGACACAGCTCGGCTTCGTAGGGCGGCACATGGCATTCGACCACGTCGCCTTCGGCCACCTGCAGGTGGATGCCGACGATATCGGCGCGAATCGGCTGGCGGTACAGGTGGCGATCCACCAGCACCGCGCAGCGCACCTCGCGCGCGCCGAGCCGGGCCAGGTAGCTGCAGGTGCGCAGCAGCGAATGGCCCTGGTACAGCACGTCGTCCACCACCAGCAGCGAGCTGCCGGCCAGATCCAGCGCCGCCAGCTCCGGGTTCTCGCTCAGCGCTGTGTCGGGGTGCAACAGGCTGAGGTCGTCGGCATAGCGCTTGACCTTGAGCCCATACAGCGGCAGCTCGCGCTGGCCGCTCAGCTGTGCCATGTGTCGCTGCAGCAGGCGCGCCAACGGCTCGCCGCGGCGCAGCATGCCAACCAGCACGCCGTGGCCTTCGGGCAGCAGGGCCAGGGCCTCGACGGCCATGCGCCGCAGTACGGCGTCCAGCTCGGCTGCATCGAACAGACTCAGGCACTGGCGGTCGGTGACGCTCATCGGCGTTCTCCTTCAGATCGGCAGGTCGAACTGGCGCGCCAGCAGGCTGGCGACCGCAGCGCTGGTATCGAGGATTTCCAGGCGCTGCGCGACGCGCTCGGGATCGAGGCGGAAGGGTGGCACGCTGTCGCAGACCACGATGTGTTCGAGCAACGGGCTGTCGAGCAGCGTGCCGCCCGCGGTGAACAGGCCGTGGGCGGCGGCGACGAAGATGCGTGCCGCGCCGCCCTGGTGACAGGCCTCGGCGGCGCGCAACAGGGTATTGCCGGTACTGATCAGGTCGTCGATCAGGATCGCCACCCGACCGCGGACGTCACCGACCAGCAGACCGCCGCTGAGCTGCTCGTCGACACGGTGCTTGTCCACCAGGGCGCTGCCCACCGGACGGCCCAGCAGCGCGGCGAGTTCCTGGCGAAACGCTTCGGCGCGCTTGGCGCCGCCGCTGTCCGGCGACACCGCCACCACCTCGGCGTCGCCCAATCGAGGCGCGAAAAGCTCGGCGAACAGCTGTGCGCAACCCAGGTGCCGGGTGGGGATGCGGAAGGCATTGTCGAAGGCGGCGGGATTGTGCACCTCCAGCGTCAATAGGCGGTCCACGCCGCAGGCCTCGAAGAGGCCGGCGACGTAGCGGCTGATCACCGGGTCCTGCGGCTGGATGCGCCGTTCCTTGCGCGCGTAACAGAGGTAGGGCGCGACGACCTGCACCTGGCGGGCGCCGGCGTCCTTGAGCGCGGCGCAGAAGAACAGCAGGCGACAGAGCTTGTCGTTGCCACTCTGCCGGTCGTCGCCATGCAGGCTGTGGAACACCACCACCCTGCGGTTGTCGACCGACTCGAGCGGGCGCGCCTTGTGTTCGCCGTCTTCATACACGCGCTCCTCATGAGCGGCCAGCGGCAGACCGAGCCGCCGGGCGACCCTGGCGGCATAGGCCTGGCTGCCCTCCAGGGCGAACAGCAGCGGGGCAGTGCTGGCCATCGGCGGGCTCCTGACGAGGGGGATACCGTTCATCTTAGGCGCTGCCCAGCAAAAGGCAGCTTGATGCAAATCAACATGCAGTCGGCCCCGGCGTCGCAGGCTGTAGGCATGCCGGAGCTGGCAGCTGGCATGCTGCCCACGGCCGAGCCGACCATCGCATACTGTGGAGGTACCCCTCATGAGCCAGTATCAACGACTGTTTCTCGTCGCCGACCCGCAGATGCAGCGCAGCGCCGCCTTGCAGCGTGCCGCCGCGCTGGCCAAGGCCAGCGGCGCCGCCCTGCATGTCACGGCGTTCGTCGAGCCCTTCGCGACGCTGCGCTGGCTGGACAAGAGCGTCCAGGAACAGACCCGCGAGCAGTACCTGAGCCAGCATGGCCAATGGCTGCAGCAGCAGGTGACACCGCTGCGCGAGCAGGGGCTGGCGGTCACCACCGAGCTGCAATGGACGAACGAGCCGCTGGCGGAGATCATCCGCCACCTCGAGGAGATGCAGCCGGACCTGCTGATCAAGGACGTGCAGCATGAACCGCTGCTCAAGCGCGCCTTCATCACCCCGCTGGACGTGCAGCTGCTGCGCGACAGCCCGGTTCCGCTGATGCTGGTCGGCGGCGAGCGCCAGGCACTGCCGCGCAAGATCATGGCGGCGGTAGATCCTTCGCGGATGGAGAACCGCATCAGCGGGCTCAACGAGCGAATCATCCAGGCCGCCAACGCCCTGGCCCTGCAATGCGACGCCGAGCTGCACCTGGTGTACGTCTACGACCTGAGCCCCGCCTATCTCGGCGACGCCGGCGCCGGCAGCGTGGCCTGGTCGGATCTGGTGGGCGAGTTGCGCGATTCGCTGCACAAGAGCTTCAGCGAACTGGCCGACAGCTACGGGGTGGCACCGGAACGTCGGCACTTCGTCATGGGGACGCCGCTCAACGGGCTGGCCGATTTCGCCGAAAGCAGCGGGGCCGATGTCCTGGTCATGGGCCGCGTGCAGCGCCACGGGCTGAACAAGCTGCTCGGCAGCACGATCGAGCGCCTGCTGTTCCAGGCGCCGTGCAGCATTCTTGCGGTGCCGGCGCCCTAGGCAGGGGCGGCGCGCAGCGGGCGAGCCGAGCGACCGCTGCAATCCGCCAGCGGCGCCAGGCAGTGGCCGCGCGCCTCGCTCCCGCCGCCTGGCGTCTGGCGAGCTCAGCGGGCCTTGACCGGAATGACCTTCTCCGGCTTGATCGCCTCGGGTTTCTTCGGCAGCGAAACGGTCAGCACGCCCTTGTCGACGCTGGCCTCGATGGCTTCGACATCGACGCCCTTGGGCAGGCTGAAGACGCGCTCGAAGGCGCCGTAGCGCCGTTCCGACAGGTAGTAGTCCTTCCTCTTGTCCTCGGTTTCCTCGCGCTTCTCGCCGCGGATGATCATGTTGCCGTTGGCCAGGCGGATCTCCAGGTCCTTCTCGTCCGTCCCGGGCAACTCGACGGTGATCTCGAAACTCTTGTCCTTCTCGGCGATGTCGACCGCCGGCACGCCGTGGCCGAGGAAGTCCCGACGCCAGAACGGTTCGACGTCGAAGGCGCTGCGGCCGAATGGCAGTCGCATCGTGCTGCGCCCCATGTCTTCGAACAGATGGTCGATCTGCCGTCGCAGGCTTTCCAGGGGATGCCAGGCCGTGCTGGTCGCCGGGGACTTTTCGGCCTGTGCGGGTTGTTTCACGCTGTCGCCAATCGGCAGCTGCTTATCGGTGCTGACCATGATTCAGAGCCTCCTGTTCGAGGATGTCCGGGAGTGGACCATAGAAATTCTGCGCCGCTGCCAGACGCGGTCGTTGATCCGTATCAAGCGAACACCTTAAGCCCGCGGAGTAGAGACGAGCGGGGCTGCTGGAGCGAGGGCTTGGCCACAAGGTTCTGCGCGGCCTACTCCTGCGCCGCGCGTAGCGCTGGGAAATCTTCCGGAGTCAGGGTTTCGCGCTCCAGCAGCAACGCGGCACCGCGCTCAAGATCGGCACGCCGCGCCTGCAGCAGGGCCTTGGCCTGGCCATAGGCGACGTCGATCAGCGCCTTGATGCACAGGTCGACCTCGCGCGCGGTCTGCTCGGAATAGTCCTTCTCGCGCAGGGCGATGGCGTGCTCGCCGAGGAAGCTGTTGCCCTGGCGCTCCAGTACCGCCTGGCCGAGTTCGCTCATGCCGAAGCGGGTGACGATCTGCCGGGCGATGTCGGTGACCTTGGCCAGGTCGTCGGCTGCGCCGGTGGAGATCTCGCCGAACACCAGGTCTTCCGCCGCGCGCCCGGCCAGCAGCACCACCATGCGGTTCTTCAGCTCTGCCAGGGTGATCAGGAAGCGATCCTCGGTGGGGCGCTGCAGGGTATAGCCGAGCGCCCCGACCGAGCGCGGGATGATCGACACCTTGTGCACCGGATCCATGCCGGGCAGGCTAGCCGCAGCCAGGGCGTGGCCCATCTCGTGGTGCGCGACGACCTCGCGTTCGTGCGGCTGCAGCAGCCGGCCACGCCGCTCGCTGCCGATGACGATGCGCTCCACCGCGGCGGTGAAATCGTCCATCTCCACCTTGGCGGCGCCGCGGCGGGTCGCCAGGATGGCGGCCTCGTTGACCAGGTTGGCCAGGTCCGCGCCGGAAAACCCGGTGGTGATGCCGGCCACCCGCTGCAGATCGAGGTCGTCGCTGACCTGGATGCGCTTGAGGTGCACGCGCAGGATGGCGACCCGGCCATGGCGATCCGGTCGATCGATGACGATCTGCCGGTCGAAGCGGCCGGCGCGCAGCAGGGCCGGGTCGAGCACTTCCGGGCGGTTGGTGGCGGCCAGCAGCACTACGCCCTCTGCGGTGTCGAAACCGTCCAGTTCGGCGAGCAACTGGTTGAGGGTCTGCTCTTTCTCGTCATTGCCGCCGAAGGCGCCGACCCCGCGCATCTTGCCGAGGGCATCCAGTTCGTCGATGAAGATGATGCAGGGCGCGGCCTTGCGCGCCTGCTCGAACAGATCGCGCACCCGTGCGGCACCAACGCCGACGAACATCTCGACGAATTCCGAGCCGGAGATGGAGAAGAACGGCACCGAGGCCTCGCCGGCCACGGCCTTGGCAACCAGGGTCTTGCCGGTTCCGGGCGGGCCGACCAGCAGAATGCCCTTGGGAATGCGCGCGCCGAGGCGGCTGTACTTCGGCTGGTCCTTGAGGAAGGAGACGATCTCCTCCAGTTCGGCCTTGGCCTCGTCGATCCCGGCGACGTCGGCGAAGGTCACCCCGGTGTCGCGCTGGACGAATACCCGTGCCTTGGAGCGGCCGACGTTGACCATGCCGCCGAGCCCCTGCTTGTTGAACAAGCCGCGCAGCAGGAAGTTCCACAGGGCGAAGATCAGTACGAAGGGCAGCAGCCAGCCGAGCAGGTTGTTCAGCAGGGTGTCTTCGCGCACGCCGGTGAAGGTCACCTGCGACTGCGCCAGTTCGCCGGCCAGGGCCGGATCGACGCGATTGGTGGTGAAATGACTACGGCCGTTGATCGGCTCCTTGAGCTTGCCGCTGATGCGCTGCTGCTCGACCTTCAGTTCGAGCAGCTTGTCCTCCTCGAGCAGTTGCAGGAATTCGCTGTAGGGCAGGGTCTGCACCGCGTTCTGCTGGGCCCACCAACTCTGCAGGACGACCAGCAGGACGAAGCTGAGGACGAAGTACCAGATGTTCCATTGGTGCTGTTTCTCCACGGCCTCTCTCCAGTCGGTCAATCGGCGGCATTACAGTGTCGGTGCCCGCCCGCCGGCGCGGCTTGATGCAGGTCAACGGCGCGGTCGCCGCCATACGCCTCGCCCTTGCCGCGGCGGGACGGATTGCGCGGGCAGGAAGCGCGGTCGACGTTCGAACACACGGACCAGCAGCAGGGCGAGCAGGGCGCCGAGCGCGGCCAGCCCGGCATCCTTCTGCGCGTCCCATTCATCGCCCTGGGTGCCGAGAAAGGCCGTGCCCAGGTCCGGCGCGACCACCAGTGCCGCGAGCATCTCCATCTGCTCGTAGAGGCTGCTCAGGGCCATCACGCTGGCCAGGCTCATCAGCGTCAGCCAGCGGCCCGTCAGGTCGGCGCGGCGCTGCAACAGCTCGCGCAAGGGGACGCTCAGCAGCAGGCCGAAGGCGAAATGCACCAGGCGATCGTAATGGTTGCGCCCCCATCCCAGTTGCCCGCTCAGCCAGAAGCCGAAGGGCGTTTCCGAGTAGGTGTAGTGCGAGCCGTACAGGTGCAGCGCGAGAAACAGGCTGAATAGCCCGTAGGACGTCGACGAGAAGACGAAGCGCCGGGCGCTGACCAGCAGCAGGACGACCACGGCGAACACCAGCAGGTTCTCCAGCAGCCAGTCGCTGCGGCTTACCGGCTCGATCGCGGCCCACAGCCAGACGGCCGCTAGCAGCGAGGCGAACAGCCAGAGCAGGGCAGAGTGGGAGCGGGCACGAGCCATGGGGGCGTCTCCTGCAGCATCACAACGTATTCGAAACCGCCTGTTCCGGACAGGGAAGATCGTGAAAGGTGATTCCACTAGAACTTATAGGCCATGCGCCCCCGACTCGTCGCCGGCAGGGAATCACCTGGTGGGTTACGCCCAGCACCCTCACCGCTTGGCAAGGCGGACAGATGCCACCTCTTGCCGGCGCAAGTTGGCCGTAGATAAGCGATCGGACTGATCGAGATCAAAGTGAGTCCCGGTCACTGCGTCCATCGTGCAAATGGGGACAGCCATACCCTCGTAGAGGAGAGCGATCATGTCCATTGGCAAATACTGCAACCGCGACGTTGTCATCGCGGCACCCGACGTATCCATCCTGACTGCCGCCCGACTGATGCGTGACTATCATGTCGGCGACCTGGTGCTCGCCGAGCGTATCGACCCGGAGCGTTTCCGGCCCGTAGGCATCGTTACCGACCGCGACATCGTCCTGGAGATAGTCGCCAACGACGAGGTGGATCTGGAGCGCATCCGCGTCGGTGACATCCAGATGCGCGATCTGGTCAGCGCATGGGAAAGCGAGGACGTGTTCGAGGTCATCGACAGGATGCGTCACTTCAACGTTCGTCGCCTGCCGATCGTCGATGGTGAGGGGGCGCTGGTCGGCATCGTCTCCGCCGATGACCTGCTCGGCGTGCTGGCGAACTATCTGGAGGCGCTCTCGCTGCTGGTGGGCTACCAGAACCTGTGCGAAGACAGCGAGTGCGACCAGGGACTCTAGGTGCACAGCCATGCCCAGTCCTCCATCTCCAGGTATCGAGACCCATACCGCGCCGGACAATGAGCATATCGCCCGGGTGTTCGAGGAAATTGCCGACCTGCTCGAACTGGAAGACGCCAATCCATTTCGCGTGCGCGCCTATCGCCATGCAGCGCGCAGTGTGCGTGGCGAGCAAACCTCGCTGGCCGCGCGGGTGCTGTCCGGCGAACCGCTGCCCAAGTTGCCCGGCGTTGGCGAGGACCTGGCCGAGAAGATCCGCATCCTCAGCCTGACCGGCACTTGCCCGTTGCTCGAGCTCCTGCATGGCGAAGTGCCGGCGGGACAGGTCGAGCTGCTGCAGTTGCCCCTTATCGGGCCGAAACGGGTTCAACTGCTTACTGGACGGCCCGACAAGGCGGTCGATGAACGGGTCGCCTGTAGGTCGCACAGCGCCACGGCGAAGGGGTAACCAAGCTGCGCAATCGCAGCGTGCAGGACATTTTTAGCGGATGGCCCTGAACGGTGAGATCAGTGCTCATTACTAAAGATTGGAATTATTCTGGCGCATAAAATCCATGTAAATCATAAGCATAATTTTGCCGTTACGAAAATTTTCAAAGATTTAGTTTCCAATGGCAGGCCTTATAAAAAGCCAACCGAATTGCCCGTAACTAAAGATTCACACGAGTGCGAAGCGATTTTAGTGTGGCGGCGATGATTTTATTGCTTTTTGTTATAAGCGGGCCGATACAAGCTGTTTTCGATTGCCAAGAGCATGGATGATATGTGTTCAGGAGATATTTCAGGGCGATCCTTATCCATATCTCTTTGGGTTTTTCCTACGCGCACCTTAGAGGCATGGCTTATATAAAATGGAGCGTATTTTAGTATTTTCCGACGAGACCAACCACTATCTATAAGAAAGAAGTAAAGACTGTAGCGGAGTGATCGGGTGTTGCGCGGAGGTCCGGCATACGTCGACATTAATTTTTTGAAACTACTCTGCACGGCTCTAGAGGTAACTGGAGTGGTTCGGGTGGGGCGGCTTGCACAGGAAAATATATAGTGGGTCGAGTTTCCCGAATGAGCTAACCAGTCTTCTATCGCTGCCAAAGGGCAGAGCAATGGAAGGCGAGTAATCTGAAAAGAATATCTCTCTCTGCCTCCATTGGGGCTGAGGCGATTTGCGGTGATCTTAATCGTTTTCTTTGTTATGTGTAGATCATCTTTCGTAAGCTTGCACACCTCTCTGGTGGCAAGTCCGAACCAAAATGCTATCAATAAGATCGCCCTATTGCGAAGGGCTATAAATGCTCGGTTCGAGACTTTCCTTGTCTCATTGTCGCGGCGGCCTTCGCCTAGCGCCATCTCAGGAGAAAACTGGCGCCCATATAGTTCGGATAGATACATTACATCCCTTATTGAAATTGGCAGTTGAAGTGAAGGACAGTTCTGTCTGGGTGTCCTGCATTTGATTTGACGTAGCAACTCGATGACTGATGGGCTCGCTGTAGGGTCAGGGAAATTATTGTCTTCGTGCCAGTGACCAAGAGCGGAAAGCGTAAAGCTCATTTGTTTGCTGTCAATAAGACCAAGATTATCTGACAAGTAGAGGCAGACTTCGTAGGGAAGTGTCGGCAAATCTCGTTGTTGCCATTCAATATAGGGGCGCAATGCTCTGCGCTGAGCGCTTTTTGCCCAGCTGGAATGAGTGCGATTTATCTCAGCTCTGTTTGTATACATAATATGTCATCCCAAAAACTTGCACCGCTCAACGATGACCATCATATGCGTGCTGACTTCATAACTCTGCAGTCTTCTGTGAATCCAGATGCTTGGTGTTATTTATAGTTGAGAATTCTCAAGGAATTCTCTGGGTGTATATGCCGAGGATGCATATTAAGTTGGCTTTTAAGTTTTTTATTTCATAGACTATCGGTTGATAGTGGCTATTATTGTAGTTGGTGCATGCCCCCTCACTTAAATGGACTTCACGCGCGGGAGAGGTGAGTCACCCCCAAGGCTCAACTCAAATGAGAAGGGGTGGCTATGCCCAATAAGACACCAGAGAATGCTTTTCTCGCGAGGCTCCGTAGTCGACGATCTACACGTAGCTACTTATGGTTAGTCTATAGCCATAAGAAGCGCGACGACCTTGTCTTGGAAAGCAATCAAGAGCTCGCGCACTGGTTGCTGAATATCGAATTTGATTCCGATATTGTTGACTTCTGGATTCCGACAGCCGACGAATTGTATGGTGACCAAGTAGGCGGCCGGAGGACTAGGCCAGATGTGGTGGCTAGGAACTCTAGCGGCATTCTGGAGTGGCATGAAGTCAAGGCTGGCTATATTGATGAAGTGGGCTCTAGCGAGCAGATAATTAAGCAGCGGGAGTTGGCTGAGAATAACGGGGCATTATACCGCTTGTTCGATGAGTCGACACGCACTGCCCGCCAATATGAGTTACTGCCACGTCTCCGTCTTATGCATTTCATTGCGGTTACGCGCAATCAATCCCAGATGAATCATGTTCAGAAGACAGTTTGTGAGTATGTGAAGCTGGAGCAAGAAGGTACGTTTGGTGGATTGCTGCATGCATTTCCCATGCTTGCACCGACGCATCTAGTTAGTGCCATGGTGCGTCTCACTATTGAAGGTGTTGTGGCGCTCGAGATTGAGGAGTCTACCCCCACTCAACGGACGACATGGTCGTTTAGGGGGCCATCATGAAACGTACCGCGATCCCTCAGGCCATCAGGCTGGGCGAGTGGCCGCGCGTCGAGCCAGCGACTGTACCAAAGGCGCAGTGGGCGGATTTCGCCAGCAGGCGGCTCGCCGTGTCGATGTACATCGACGGGGCCTCAATGAAAGCGATCAGGCTGCAAACTGGGTTGCCGTCCAACGAGGTCAACCGGCTTGTACAGCGCTTCTGCACTTTGGATGAAGAGGGGCATTGTTTTGGCGAGCGGGCGTTAATCTCGCATACCCGGGTTGTTCCCTATGAGCGTCGTAAGCCCATTGGCGTGAGTAAGCGTCTGCCGAACTCACCTTGCGTAATTCAGGCGGGTGCCCATTGATGCGGCAGTAGTTGGCCAATCTCGCTGGCCCGCTGTGTCGGCAGCCGCATCAGCACATCCTTCAGGTAGGCGTACGGATCATGCCCATTCATGCGCGCCGACTGGATCAGGCTCATGATCGCCGCCGCCCGTTTGCCGCTGCGCAGCGACCCGGCAAACAGCCAGTTCGAGCGTCCAAGGGCCCATGGTCGAATCTGGTTCTCGACCTGATTGTTGTCGATGGGCACAGAGCCATCTTCGACATAGCGAGTCAGAGCCAGCCAGCGTTTGAGGCTGTAATCCAAGGCTTTCGCCGTGGCTGATCCGTTGGGCACTCGATCACGCTGGGCCAGCATCCATTCATGCAGCGCATCGAGGATCGGTGAAGACTTGTCCTGGCGTATTCGCCAGCGTTCTTCATCGCTCATGTGCCGTGCTTGCCGCTCGATTTCATACAGCCCGGCAATGGAGTGCAGCGCCTGTTCGGCTAACTGGCTTTTGTTCGCTGCGTGCAGATCGAAAAATTTGCGGCGGGCGTGGGCCATGCAGCCAATTTCGGTGATGCCCTGCTCGAAGCTGGCCTTGTAGCCGGCGAAGTCGTCGCAGACCAGCTTGCCACTCCACTGACCCAGAAAATTGCGCGCATGCTCACCAGCCCGGCTGGGGCTGAAGTCATACACCACGGCCTTCAGGTCGGCGAAGGGTGTGGTGCAGTATGCCCAGACGTAAGCCCGGTGGGTTTTCTTCTCGCCAGGGGCCAGCATTTGCACGGGGGTTTCGTCGGCGTGGATCACGCCTTGCGCCAGTACCGCCTCGCGCAGGGCGTCGACCAATGGTTGGAGCTGTACGCCGGTTTGTCCGACCCACTGCGCCAGCGTCGAGCGGGCGATGGCCAGGCCAGCGCGCCCAAAAATCTTTTCTTGCCTATACAGCGGCAGGTGGTCGGCAAATTTGGCCACCATCACGTGAGCCAGCAGGCCGGCAGTGGGGATGCCCTTGTCGATCACCTGGGCTGGTACCGGCGCCTGGATCAGTGTTTCGCACTGACGGCAGGCCCATTTGCCACGCACGTGCTGTTCGACGGTGAACACGCCCGGCGTGTAATCCAGCTTTTCGCTGATGTCTTCGCCGATGCGTTGCAGCTGGCAGCCGCAGGCGCATTGAGTGTTCTGCGGCTCGTGACGGATCACAGTACGCGGAAACTGGGCTGGCAGCGGTGCGCGCTTGGGCTGTTGGCGGGGTTCAGCCGGAGCCGCCGGAGGATTGAGGGTTTTCAGTTCCGCCTCGATAGCGGCAATGTCCGTGTCGAGCAAATCATCCAGTAGGCTGCCCTGGTCAGGGCTTAGTTGCTCGCTACGCTTGGCGAACTTGTGTCGCTTGAACCAGGCGATTTCATGGGTGAGCTGCTCGATGACGGTTTGATCGCGGTCGATCTTCTTGCCCATCGTTTCAACCGTCTTACCCAACGTGTCGACTTGCGACAGCAACTGCGCAGCGAGTGCGCGCAGTTGCTCAGGTGTCAGTTGGTCGAGATTGGGCAAGGAAGTCATGCCGCTGATTGTGCCAGAGCAGGCGATCAGCGCAGATAAAGCGATGGGCTAATGGCCGTCGCTACAGCACTGTGATCGCACCGGCTGCACCAACCCGCTGCCAAGGTAAACCGAGCACCAAAGCCTGAAGCTGCTCGGTGTCGAGTTCAACTTCCGAGCCGCGGTGGATGCCTGGCCAGTGAAACTTGCCCTGGTTCAATCGCCGCGCGGCCAGCCAGATCCCTACACCGTCATGCACCAACACTTTCATGCGGTTGGCGCGGCGGTTGGCGAACAGATAAGCACAGTGCGGCTTCGCCGCACCGAATACCTCCACTACACGGGCCAATGCGGTCTCGGTGCCGGCGCGCATGTCCATCGGCTCAGTGGCAAGCCAGATGCTATCGATGCGGATCACGGGGCAAGCCCCCGGACAAAGCGGGCGCAGCCGTCAGGATCGGACACTGGCCATTTCACTGTGACTGACTGCTCGCCAAGCGATAGCTCAATAATCACCGATGCTGCAGTCGGCCGTTTGGGCGTAGCCCTCAATGGAACGAACGCCGGCAACACCGCGGGTAGCTGATCTCGGTAAAGCGGTAGCCATTTTCGAATGACGTTGGCGTTGATGCCATGGCGGATGGCAACGCTGGAGACGGTCGCACCCGGTTGTAGGCATTCCTGAACGACCTGGACCTTGAACGGTTTGGGGTAAGAGCTTCGTTGGCGCATGGAAATCCTAACGTTAAGGACGAACGCGTCCGCTTAAAAATACGCGGACACCATCGCCCTTAATGCTGGAGTTCGGAAGGTGACTTGGCTGGACGCTTACTGGCGTGAAGCGATCCGAGCAGCAGGGGGGGCTGACGGGGGCGCTCAACCTGCTGTTGTCCGAGCACCCTGAAATTGAAGTGGCGGTGATCGACCTACTCCGTACTCCCGGTGCGGTCTTAAATGACGCCCGAGGGGGGATGAGTTACTTGGTCTCAGCGTTCTACCGGACGCTGGAGAAGGCAGGCATTGTCTCGCCGGCTTGGCCTTTCAATACCAAACACGGCGGCCGTACATCCATCCGGAAGTACCTAACAGCGCTGCGTTCCAGGTTCGCGGTTCAATACATTCATGCCCACGGCGAGGAAGACGCCGTGGCTCATCTGGCGACTGGCACAGGTCATCGACGTTTCATTCGCCCTAAGCGGCCTTTCGATTGCGCGCAGCTTGATGGGCATTCCATCGATGCCATTTTCGCGCTGCGCATAGAGGAAATTCCGGGTTCCTATCAATGGGTCGCGATTGATCGGATCTGGTTGTTGTCGCTAATCGAACCTTTTTCCCATGCAGTCCTGGCCTATAAGCTCGTTCTGAGAAGTGAGGTCTCGGCGGCCGATGTGCGTGAAGTTATCGCCCAGGCCTGCCTGGGGAAATGGTGCCCAAGAGCGTTAGCAAACGAAGAGTATAGGTATCGCCCAGGCGCAGGGCTGCCTTCGGGCATCATTGAAGGCTGCCAGGGAGTCGGCTTCGGGGCTTTTTTTGCAGACGCTCACTTATCTAACATCGCCAAGAAAATTACAACGGGGGCACGTCGCGACTTCGGTTTCCAGGTGTGCATCGGGTCGGTGGGGCACTTCGAAGCACGCGCGGAAATAGAACGTTCCTTTCTGGAGGTGGCTCGGAAAGTTCACGGATTGGTCTCATCTACTGGAAGTCATCCTCATGCCGGGCGGGCCAAGGACGCCGAGCAAAAGGCCGTGAAATACGAAATAGACTTCACGCTGATGGAGGATGCTATAGATGTGATGCTCGCCAACTACAATGTCACGCCCAGCGAAGGGCTGGGGCTCCTTTCTCCGCTGGGTTGTCTGGAACAGTTCTTCCGCCAGGACGCACTGATTCCGCACTACGCAGCCGACCAGCTAGAGCGATTGCAGGCGGATCTGGCCACTCGCAAAGCGACTGTGCGTGGTGGCTGCGACAGTGGACGTCGTCCTTACATCCAATTAGATCGGGTGCGCTACACCAACGGAGTCCTCGCTGGTGATTTCGGCTTTGTTGGCATGGAATTGTTGATTGAAGTCGACAATCACGATTACCGAGCGGTCAAAGCCTATCTGCCCAACGGTGAGTGTATTGGCTTTCTCCAGGCTCAGGGGTGGTGGGGAGAGTTCAAGCATACGCCCTCCGTGCGCCGCAAGGTGAACAGCTTGATCCGTTCTGGCGACCTGAAGATCGATGAGGATAAATGCCCAGTTCAGCAACTCAGTGATTACTTCACTCAGCACGGACAAGCTGGAGTGGCGTTGTCCATCGGCCGGGAAGCGGCGACCCAGCAGGCGGAAAACCCGCAACCCCGAAAAAGCCGGGCAGCGCGAGCGGACTACTTCATCCAAGCAGATAGCGAATACGGTGAACTGCCCACGCCTGGTCGCGCGCTTAACCGAGTCGAGCGATGAGCATCACGGCTCACCCTCTCAAGACCGACCAGGCGCTGTTTATCACGCACCAGATGGTGCGCGTCCTTCGCTTGAGTCTCGATCGGGTGGCCGCCAGACGATCTGGCGTGCTGTTCGAAGGCGCGTCGCGGGTCGGCAAATCCCGTTGTGCAAAATTTGTCGCCGAGCAGTTAAAGGTCCAGTTGCCGGACATTTTCACGGTGCTCCACATCGCCCGCCACCGCGAACCCGGCCGGCGGCAGTCCGCATTGAAGGAGTTATGTGAGTCGGAGCATACGAAGCCTGCATCACGTGGCGTAGATTTTCTTCAGCACCTGCTGGCCTACATCGAAGGGCATGTGACCGGCCAGCCCGCGCCGCAATGTGTATTGGTTGTCGATGAGATTCAACAATGGCGTCAAAACGATTTTCGCGTGCTGGCGGACCTTCACAATTATCTGCAGTTGCAAAGCATCAATTTAACGGTCATCGGTTTTGCCCAATCGGAGATCTATCAGCTACTCAGCGGGCTCCGGGCGGTGAAGCGCCCGCAGATAGTGGCCCGCTTCTTTGCAGAAATCATTCCGTTCCACGGGTGTCGGAGCGTCGACGAACTGACGGCGATCCTGCTGGCGTGTGACGAGGGCTCCGAGTACCCCGTTGGGTCGGGCATCAGCTATACCGCGTTCTTCGCGGCAGAGGCCTTTGCCGCCGGACTCAGGTTGGCACCGCTGGCGGGCTTGCTCTGGAAGGCGTTCGAGGAAAGTGTAGCGGGGGAGTACGTCAACAATCTCCCCATGCAGCACGTACGCGAGTCGATCCTTGACCTATTGCTGCTCATCGCACCGCATGACAGCGCCTTGTTCGAAGTCGATGACAAGCTGGTCGCTGAAGCGGTTCGCCGCACAAGTATTCGGATGTTCTGCGATGTATTTTAGGCACGGGCTATTTTTGCCAGATAACTTTCCACACCCGTACGATCAGGCCGTTGCCGTTCTGCACAAAGTCGCCGTGGTGAATGGCGTCTCCGGGAGGGTCGTGCTTAGCGCGTTGCCGCAGCGGAATACACAGAATGGCACAAAAAAAGGCCTGGAAACTCAGATCGAGACGGCCCTGGCCGGGATATATCCCAGTTATCACTCCCATTGGTTGCTCAGCCATTTGCTCCGGCGAACCTTTGGTTCTTTCCCCAAGCATGCTTACGACCCCATCAAGTACTGTGCGGCTTGTCTGGCGGAGACAGGGTTCGTTCCGACAATCTTTTCCTTGCGCTTTATGGTTAGCTGTCCGTGGCATCATCAGCCGCTAACCCCCCTGTGTGAGCGTTGCCACGATGTTCGCCTATTCACTCCCGCCCCGTTCGGCAGTCCCGTTGGCTACCGGTGCGAAGATTGCGGCTACTGGGTGCCGAACCGGGCAGCGATCTTTGCTGCTTGTCGTTCCTTTGCTACCGCCCCTTATGTGTCAGCCTGCTTGAACTTACAAAACAATACTGAACGACTGCACCGCCTGGCAGTACTGGATGTGCTCAATTTCGCTGAGGTGCCTGCTGAGGGGGCGCAAGTCGTTGCAGACAGTTGCGCGACACCGGAGATCCTCCCTGATTTATCAACGAAAAAATGGGCCACAATATTTTGCGCGATTGGTTGGAGTAAGCTGACGGTTTCGCCCGATGAATGCTACAGAAGTTTTATTCGATTTCATCAAATGCGTCTGCTCAAGGCGCATCACACCTGCCCCTGCTGCGCCGTGCTTTCACGACCCGACTTCGGTGATTCTTCGCGCAGTATGTGCGTGTATAACGCGGCTTTGTCGATATTTCGACAGAAATTTGAATACCTGAGCAGTGATGAAACGGAGCCGCAGCTTTCCGAGCAGGCCTCGCAGCAGTTGGAAAGGCTTCAGATGAAGGCCAAGGAATTGCACCGATTTTTTCTATGCATGTTCTACCAGCTTGTTTCCCGTTTATGGTTCTGGAGTCGCGCTGCGCCACGGTTTGTAGTTCACATTGATCCTCGACATTTTTATGCGCTATTGGACGCCGCCCGCCATCGCTTTGTATTGGATCGGCTGCTTGGCGAGAGGGAGTCAGGGTGTTTTTCACTTTATTTCGATCTGCCCGCTGACCGCACGGCCATGCGTCAGCTCTTAGGACCTGTCCAGAATGGGCAGGCGCTTGCTATTCGCAATTTCGGGACCCACGCAGAGTTGAGCACCCCGGCACCGCTCAGGCTGTTTTACGGGTCGCTGCGGGCGACGGCGATGTTTTACTTTTAACTTTGATGTCTGAAAAGCCGTACCAAGCGCCTTTGAGGTGCTCTGTCGCCGGCCGACCATCCCGTCTCAAGCAACCGCTGTTGAATCCCTGTACCTATTGGCTAAGCGGCTCAGCTGTACCAGCTCAAGAAGCCCGCAATTGGTGAGCTAGGCCGGTGTTTTGAGCTTTGAATTACGGGCACTTGCGAACAGTGGCCAGTGCCTACCACCTGGCCGGATCTCAGGAAATTATCCCTAAATATCTCGGCAGCTATAATTTATAGTCACCGGGATATTTCAGGCATAGAAGCCGATGCACAGCGTGGTTTGCCGCTTTCGGCCGGGCCTGACCGCCATCGAACGGCTTGCCTATGTGCCTGCTGCGGATAGGCAAACATCCCCGGGTACTGGTGATGGGGGAGTGATCGCGCAAGCTTTGGACGGTTCAGCAACTGCTGAGTAATAAGGTGGATGGCGGCGCAGCCACCCAAACTTTGTGGCACTCGACACGCGCTCCTCCATTGCAGCGGCAGGGGCCGCTGAGCGAGGCCTACGGCACCAGTGCTGCGTATCTGCAGTGCAATGTGTATGACCTCGGTTTCAACGCGCAATTTCAAGCAATTTGGGGCTCAGTCTTCGCCTGGTTGTACGTCGTTGCCTCGCCGCTCGACCGTTGCTGGCTCAGGGGCGACCACAGCTGGACCGAGCAATTGACTGGCCCGACTGTCGAGCAGAGTACCTGCCTGAACGTAGCCCATCACGGTGCCGACACTGCGGTGCTCGGTCATGGCCATCACTTCGCCGAGCGGTACGCCCTGACGGCCGGCTTCGGTGACGAAACCCGAGCGCAGGCTGTGCGCGGCCCAATCGCCGTCCAGGCCCGCCAACTGCGCACGGCGCTGGACAATTCGCGCCACCTGGTCGGCTGACAGGCCTTGGGTGCCGACCTTTCCGCCCCTATAAATTCGACGGAACAGCGGTCCGGATTCGGCCGGTGCAACTTCCAGCCAGGCTGACAGGGCTTGTGCTGCCGGCCCACGGAGCGGTTTCTCACGGCGCAGCCCGCCGGTGTCGGTTTTAGTCGTGCCCAGAGCGTAGAGCCAGGTGTCAGCATCCAGTCGGCGTACATCACCGATCTGCAAGCCGACCACTTCGGAGCGACGGCGGCCACCGCCACTCCATGCCAGCAGGAGGAGGGCACGATCACGTACCCCGCGCACGCCGTCGGTGCAAGTGGCAAGTAGCGCTTGCAACGGCTCTAGGATGATGGCGGTTTTCTTGCGCACCGACACGCCATGGCGCGACTGGGCTTTGCGCGCTTCGCGCAGCAAGGCCTTCAACGCCGCCGTCTCGGTTGGACTGCCCCAGCCGTTAATCCGATGCCATTTACCGAGTACCGCCAGGCGATGGCTGACGGTGTTGTAGGCCAAGGGGCCGAGTTTGGCCTTGACCCGCGCAGCCACCAGCGCGGCGTCGATGGTAGGTGGCAAAAGGTGCACCCATTCGCCGTCGGCCGTCGGGCGTGCCAGGTGGTCAACCACAAACTGCACGGCCACCGTGGAGGGCAAGGCCGCATCACCCAGCGCCTGGCCGTAGCGCAGTTGCAACCAAGCGGACCAGTACCCGAGAGCGCTGCGGTAGCTACGCACGGTATTGGCCGCGGTGCCGGCGGCGATGAATGCAGCTGCCGCTTCCTGGGCGTTGGTCGCCAGAAAATGCAGGTCCAACGGCGTTTCGCTGGTCAGTGGCAGCTGATCTGTAATATTAAATACGTTCAACGTATGATATTTCCAATAATCGAAAAATAACGTCGGATAACATTTGTTTATCAGATCTAATTTAACAGGAGACAGGGTATGGCGGTAGGCGTGCCGGAAACCGATGTATTCGCGGCTGCGGATGCGGTCTTGGCCCGCGGCGAACGGCCGACGGTGGAACGAGTTCGGCTGGAGCTCGGGCGTGGCAGCCCGGCGCGCGTCGGTGCACTACTGGATCAGTGGTGGGGGCATCTGGCCGAGCGGCTTCGCGGTGAAACACGGCTGCCAACACTACCGGCAGAGGTTTCGCAGTCCTTTGTCGCGATCTGGCAGCAGGCCATGCTATTGGCGGAGGGCGTTGCCGAGCAGGCGCTGGCCGAGCGACGCGCCGTGATAGAAGCCGAGCGGTTACAAGTGGCCGCAGTCGAGGATGAGGCACGACAGTTGATAGCCAAGGCCCGGCAGCAGGTAGCTGCCGCACAAGCAGCTCAGCACACTGCCGAGACTCGTCTAGCCGACTTGGAGCTGCTGCTGGTACAGCACCAGACACAGCTGGCGGACCAGAAAAGCCGCTGTACGGAGCTTGCCGAGGAGCGCAGAGTAGCTGTGCAGGAGGTGACTGTGTTGCGCCAAGAGTTGCAGGTCGCACAGCAGCAGTTGATCCACGAGCGTGATACCGCGACGGCCTACCTGCGCGGTATCGAAGATCGCGCCCACCGCGAGGTCGATCGAGCTCGTGAGGAGAGTAGGCTAGCCGCCGCTCAACTCAAGATCGTGACAAGGCAACACGGCCAGTTGCGCCAGCGGCTAGACACAGTGTTATCCCAACTTCTCGAGGCACAACAGGTCGCTGCCGCTGAGAAGGCACGGGCCAGCACCCTTGAGCAGCAACTGGTGAGGCCTACCCGAGCCAGGCGCACAAAGGCTAAGCCGACCAAGTCGAAATCCAAAGCGGCTGCTCAAGCGGAGACTCCCGGCTCTGGGTGTTAGTTCTGGTTCCTTGAGGACGCTGATTCGCCTAGTGGCTAAGCGTTTAACTTTGTCGCGGAGTCCATGTGCTCAACTAATTCGTCCGTTCGGTCTGGAACGAGGGGGGTCTTGCTCAGCACAATACAGCGAGTAGTGCCGACATACTCTTCGATGAGATAGAGACTGTCCCCGACCTCAACGCCCATTACTTGGAGAATTTCATCAGGAATCCGGATGGCGCCATCGCCGTCCCAGTCTTGAATCACTACCCGAGTTGCAGCCATCTTTCGAAACCTCTGATGGTAGAGCTGGCGCCCTACAATGACGGACTACTTCTGTCGTTGCGAAATGCCCTCTAAGCATTGATGTCATTCCGTCGCAGATGCATTTCGGCCGAAAAAATAACGTCGGTGACAATCAGTGCCTCCAAGTTTTTCCGGTGATGCATTGAGTAGCTGACGCCATCGGCGACTTTATAGAGGTAGCCCGGATCTCCGGCGGGCCCATCTCGAACGATGCAAATTTCTTTCAGTGGCTCCATCAACCACGTTGAGTGGCCATTGACGTGTGCCGGTGTGACCAGCTGCACTTCCTCCACCCAGGCCAGATTCGACTGATCATCAATGATCTTTTTTAGATCATGGGCGTGATTAAGCATCAGCATGCTTCGATAGGCCTGACGGCCGTGGCGTCGGGCGATTTGCAGGTAGAACCAGGGCCAGCTGATCTCCTGCTCAACATAGCTCCACAGTTGGGCGGTGGTGCCCTTTGCGGTATCCAAGTGGATCTCCGCACTCCGGTAAGTCGTGAACATAGCCCTGCACCTGAAAATGAAACCTATAGATTGTAGCCCTATAGTGTACGTGAAGGCTTCATCGATCCCTTTTTAAGGATCGGCAAAATGGAGCTGAACACAGCATTCGGGCTGGCGCTTAAAAGGCTGCGCAAGCAGCAGGGCCTTACCCAGGAAGACTTTTCCAACGTCAGTAGCCGAACCTACCTGAGCAGCCTGGAGCGTGGCATTAAGGGGCCGACCATCGAGAAGGTCGAGCAACTCGCCAGCGTGCTGGATGTCCACCCGGCTACCATTCTGGCCGCCGCCTATCTGATCAAAGAAAGCGGAGTAGCGCGCCGTGACCTCGTTCTGCGGATTGAGGAGGAGCTCAGTCGCCTTGAGAATGCGCATTATTGATAATACGACTATGATCTATCAGTCACGCGATAGGATTTGAAATGGAGCGCAATCCCTGAGCCCAATGAGGCCTTCCGGGCATTACTTGTGAGATCTACTGCCAGAGTGCTCGGGTGGAAGGTTACGTTCGCAGCTAAGCTCAAGTGCTCTGCGCATCCACTGAGGCATTTTGCAGGTCATCAGGGTGATTTGGTCTGCAGGCTTGAGCGCGTTTTGGATGGCTGTAATGCATCCTGCGTTTGCACCTTCTTTGCCTAGATAAAAGAGAGCACTGATTGCTGTCCCAACTTCGGTTCCGGCATGCTGCATAACCGATGGCGGAGCATGTATCAGACGTACCTCACCTTTCCCGAAATGGAATGATCGACTTGGCCCGCTAGTGTAGTAAATCGGGACCAATGGCATCTGGGTGCTGAGACCAAACATTCGTACAGCATTGGCGCCATGCATTTGGAGGGTTTGACGGTTCTGCCTGGCAATCAACCTCACGACCTCCCAAGCACTAGGCCGGTACCGCGCTACATACCGACTAGGTTTGGGGCGCATGTAGATGCCTCGATGTAGCCTCTCTAAGTCGCCTCTGTTGACCAGCAGTGCTATTGCCTTGTAAACGGCATTGCGGGTGCCAAACTCCGCAAAGTTCCTGATAGAGAAGGGCTGTCCTTTCGGTAGGCGCTTGACCCGCTGTGCAATGCGGATAGATGTCGATTGAGATTTATCATTCGGCATTGCGGTTTCCACGCCTAGGATATGAACTCTATCGCTGCTTCCTGCGACTGAGGAAGAACAGCGATCTAAATAGGTCTCGGTTTTTTTATAAACTATCCTGCCTCAGAAAATAACGACGCTCGAACTCTATCGGCGATAGCTTCTCGGTGAAACTATGTCGTCGCTTGGGGTTGTCGAATACATCGCTCCATGCTTTGCCGCGGCTCTCGTAGATTCTGCGCTTGATCTGCTCGCGCTTGAGCACTTGGAAAAAGCTCTCGGTGACTGCGTTGGCATGATGTTTGCTGGGTGACTCATGCTGCTCGTCAGATTGTTGGCTCGGATAAAGCGCTGCCAGTCCGCACTACTGAACTGACTGCCTTGGTCGGAGTGAATCATCACCTCTTGTCGCGGCTTGCGTCGCCATACCGCCATCAGCAGCGCGTAGATAGCCAGATCGCTGCTCATGCGGGGCTACATCGACCAGCCGATGACCCGACGAGAGAACAGGTCGAGCGCTACTGCCAGGTAGAGCCAGCCTTCATAGGTGCGTATGTAGGCGATGTCGGTGCCCCAAACCTTGTTCGGCTCACTGACATTGAACTGGCGTTCCAGTCGATTCGGTGTCGGCGTAGCTGGCTTGCCATCGTAACGGCCAGGCCAACGACGATAGCACGTCTGCGAGCGCAATCCTTCCACACGCATCAGCCTGGCAACACGATGTCGTCCGCAGCGCTCACTCAGTTCACGCAAATCCGCATGGATCTTGCGGCAGCCGTAGACACCACCGCTTTCCAGCCATGAATGCTTGGTCATGATCGTCCTTGGCTCGCGCAGACTTAGGCCCGTTCAGCCAGCCTTAGTAGCCGCTGGGATGCACTTTCAGCACCTGACAGAGGCGTTGAACGGCGTAGTCCGCCGAGAGCTGGCGGACAAAAGCGTACTTCAGCCGGACTCCTTGGCAAAGTACGCGGCGGCCATTTCAGGATGTCGCGCTCCTAGGTCACTCGCTGAGCTCAGCACGTAGGCGGCGCAGTTCGGCCTGCTGATCATCTTCGCGCTTGCGCTGGGTCCGGTATAGGCCGGAGATGTCTACTGGAGCGGGGGTAGTCCACTTACTGTAGTGCTTAGTCCACACATACAGGCTTTGTGTGGATACGCCCAGCCGAGCCGCAACCTCGGCAGCAGGGAGGTCGCATTGGGTCACTTGCTTGACCGCTTCGATTTTGAGTCCTCAGGGTAACACTGGTTGCTCATGGTACCTCCTAAAGGCCTCAATTATGAGGCCCGGAGGCCTCTAGGGAAGCGGGGCGATACAATATTCAATTCCGCTATATGTCCAGGCGACAGCTCAAGCTCCCGAGCTGAATCAGCGCCTAAAGAAATTGGCAAGTCCTGTAGCAAGCAGTAGAGAATGTTAAAAATAAGCGGGAATCACCTGTAGAGACATGGGAGCAGAACAGTGACGATGGCATACGAACGCACCCGTAGCGTCGTGCAGACACGGGAGTTTTTGCAGGCTCTGTCTGAATCGCCCCAGGTTTTCTAGACACTCTCCAAGCTCTGGAAATAGCGCTTTTCAAACTCCACTGGCGATAGCTGCATAGCGCTGCTGTGCCGGCGCTTGGGGTTATAAAACATCTCGATGTAATCGAACACATCACTGCGGGCTTCTTCGCGGGTGCCGTAGGTTTTCCGTCGGATGCGTTCCCGCTTCAGCAACTGGAAAAAGCTTTCCGCGACCGCGTTGTCGTGGCAGTTGCCGCGTCGACTCATGCTGCTGATCAGGTTGTTGGCCTTGAGGAAACTCTGCCAGTCCGAGCTGCTGAACTGGCTGCCCTGGTCGGAGTGGATCATCACTTCCTGCTTGGGCTTTCGCCGCCACACCGCCATCAACAGGGCATCAATGGCCAGGTCACTGCACATCCGTGGCTTCATCGACCAGCCAATCACTTGGCGCGAAAACAGATCCAGTACCACCGCCAAGTACAACCAACCCTCATAGGTGCGGATGTAAGTGATGTCGGTGACCCAGACCTTGTTCGGTTCACTGACGTTGAACTTCCGCTCCAGACGGTTGGGCGAGGCCACAGTCGGCTTGCCACCATAGTACCCGGGGCGCCGACGATAACCGGTCTGCGAGCGCAGTCCCTCTCCCCGCATCAGGCGAGCCACGCGGTGCCGGCCACAAGACTCGCCCAGCTCACGCAGGTCGTCGTGGATCTTGCGGTAGCCGTAGACCCCGCCGCTTTCCAACCAGGCATGCTTGATCAATCCGAGCAGACGCTGATCCTCCTTGGCGCGTGCAGATTTCGGCTCGGCCAGCCAGGCGTAGTAACCGCTGGGATGTACCTGGAGGGTCTGGCAGAGGCGCCGCACCGGGTACTCCACCGACAGCTTGCTGATAACGGCGTACTTCAGCCGGACTCCTTGGCAAAGTACGCGGCGGCCTTTTTTAGGATGTCTCGCTCTTCGGTCACGCGCTTGAGTTCGGCACGAAGACGACGCAGCTCAGCTTGCTGATCGTCCTCTTGCGCGCGCTGCTCTTGGGGCTTGCTGTAGCGTTTAACCCAGGCATACAGGCTGTGGGTCGACATACCCAAACGAGCAGCTACCTCAGCCACTGGCAGACCTCGTTCGGTCACCTGTTTGACTGCTTCGATTTTGAATTCTTCGGGATAACGCGGGTTGCTCATGGCACCTCCTAATAGGCCATATTATGAGGCTTGGAGGTGTCTACGAAACTAGGGGCGATTCAGGTGCTCGGTTTACCTTGGCAGCGGGTTGGTGCAGCCGGTGCGATCACAGTGCTGTAGCGACGGCCATTAGCCCATCGCTTTATCTGCGCTGATCGCCTGCTCTGGCACAATCAGCGGCATGACTTCCTTGCCCAATCTCGACCAACTGACACCTGAGCAACTGCGCGCACTCGCTGCGCAGTTGCTGTCGCAAGTCGACACGTTGGGTAAGACGGTTGAAACGATGGGCAAGAAGATCGACCGCGATCAAACCGTCATCGAGCAGCTCACCCATGAAATCGCCTGGTTCAAGCGACACAAGTTCGCCAAGCGTAGCGAGCAACTAAGCCCTGACCAGGGCAGCCTACTGGATGATTTGCTCGACACGGACATTGCCGCTATCGAGGCGGAACTGAAAACCCTCAATCCTCCGGCGGCTCCGGCTGAACCCCGCCAACAGCCCAAGCGCGCACCGCTGCCAGCCCAGTTTCCGCGTACTGTGATCCGTCACGAGCCGCAGAACACTCAATGCGCCTGCGGCTGCCAGCTGCAACGCATCGGCGAAGACATCAGCGAAAAGCTGGATTACACGCCGGGCGTGTTCACCGTCGAACAGCACGTGCGTGGCAAATGGGCCTGCCGTCAGTGCGAAACACTGATCCAGGCGCCGGTACCAGCCCAGGTGATCGACAAGGGCATCCCCACTGCCGGCCTGCTGGCTCACGTGATGGTGGCCAAATTTGCCGACCACCTGCCGCTGTATAGGCAAGAAAAGATTTTTGGGCGCGCTGGCCTGGCCATCGCCCGCTCGACGCTGGCGCAGTGGGTCGGACAAACCGGCGTACAGCTCCAACCATTGGTCGACGCCCTGCGCGAGGCGGTACTGGCGCAAGGCGTGATCCACGCCGACGAAACCCCCGTGCAAATGCTGGCCCCTGGCGAGAAGAAAACCCACCGGGCTTACGTCTGGGCATACTGCACCACACCCTTCGCCGACCTGAAGGCCGTGGTGTATGACTTCAGCCCCAGCCGGGCTGGTGAGCATGCGCGCAATTTTCTGGGTCAGTGGAGTGGCAAGCTGGTCTGCGACGACTTCGCCGGCTACAAGGCCAGCTTCGAGCAGGGCATCACCGAAATTGGCTGCATGGCCCACGCCCGCCGCAAATTTTTCGATCTGCACGCAGCGAACAAAAGCCAGTTAGCCGAACAGGCGCTGCACTCCATTGCCGGGCTGTATGAAATCGAGCGGCAAGCACGGCACATGAGCGATGAAGAACGCTGGCGAATACGCCAGGACAAGTCTTCACCGATCCTCGATGCGCTGCATGAATGGATGCTGGCCCAGCGTGATCGAGTGCCCAACGGATCAGCCACGGCGAAAGCCTTGGATTACAGCCTCAAACGCTGGCTGGCTCTGACTCGCTATGTCGAAGATGGCTCTGTGCCCATCGACAACAATCAGGTCGAGAACCAGATTCGACCATGGGCCCTTGGACGCTCGAACTGGCTGTTTGCCGGGTCGCTGCGCAGCGGCAAACGGGCGGCGGCGATCATGAGCCTGATCCAGTCGGCGCGCATGAATGGGCATGATCCGTACGCCTACCTGAAGGATGTGCTGATGCGGCTGCCGACACAGCGGGCCAGCGAGATTGGCCAACTACTGCCGCATCAATGGGCACCCGCCTGAATTACGCAAGGTGAGTTCGGCAGACGCTTACAAGGCAAGCGTAGGTGATGCCGTTTCAAAGCTTCATAAACTACTACCCGAGAGCGAATGGCGGGCTCTAGTGTCAGCTCACCTCTCGTTGCCTGCCTGGATGGCGAAAGCCATCTGCGCTCGGTCGAATTGCACCTGAGCTCGCTTTGTCATGCTGGGCTAGCTGTCAGCTGTAGTCTGCTTACCGGCAGACCGACATCAGCTGGAATGGGGGAATTCAATGTGAAAGCCCGTGAGGCCAGCCGCTGAAGTACACCAAATGCGGCCTTTGTGAGCCTCGATTATGGATCGGGTGATGGCAAGCCCGAGCCCGGCATTGCTCGGGCTACCTTCGCGTCGAGCAGGATCTACCCGGTAAAAGCGGTCGAAGAGTTTCTCTAGATGCTCCGAACTGATTGTGTTCCCAGGGTTCTCGATGCTGAAGGTAGTTGAGTCCGCTGTCTGGCGGATCAGGACCGAAATTGTCTTTCCCGCCGGCGTGTAACGCAGCGCATTGGACAGCAAGTTGGACAGCGCTCGATCAAGCATCAGCCGATCTCCTAGCACTTGGCCTTTGCCTGTGAGCGATAGTTCAATGCCGCGCTCTTCGGCCAGGAGGTGGTAGTAGTCAAACAGTTTGAAGACTACGTCAGCCAGTTCGATCCTGGCCTGCTCTGGGATGATCAGGCCATTATCAGCCTTGGCCAAGAACAGCATGTCATCGATCATGCGAGACATGCGCTTCAATTCCTCCAGGTTCGAGTACAGATTCTCCTCGTAGGCATTGATATCGCGCTTCTTGCTTAGCACCACTTCAGTGTGGGTCATCAGGTTGCTGACGGGGGTGCGCAGTTCGTGTGCGATGTCAGCGGAGAAATTGGAGAGTCGAATGAAGGCCTCTTCAAGTCGGGCCAGCATCGCGTTGAAGGACAGTACCAACTGCTGAAGTTCCTGTGGCACCGGCTCAAGAGGAATCCGTTCCTGCAATGAACGGGCGGACATCCCGGTGGCCACACGAGTGACCTGTCGCAGCGGCCTGAGGCCACTGCGAGCAACCACCCAGCCAAGCGCTGCACTGACCAAGGCACTGATGACCAATCCAATCCAGAACCATCGCTGCAGCGTGTCGAAAAAGTGTGTGTGATTGGTAACATCGAGAATCAGCAGAGCTGTAAGCGGTTCGGGTTGGTCAGTCACAGAGATTTGAGCCGTCATGCCCCGGTACATGTGCTCGTCTTTCTGCCACTCCCACATGCTCTGCTCATCGGCACGCCTGAAGCGTTCCGGCACTTCGACTGCTCTGGGGTCGGAAAAGAGCACTGCGCCGTCGCTGGCCAGGATGGTTGCGGCCAGATCCTGATGCGCTCCCAGCAAGGCTCGCAACTGCGGTAACTCCTCGGAGAGGCTAGCTCCGCTGCGAGCGTTGTTGAGAATATGTTTGGCTGATTCGAGTTTTTCCACCAGGGCCTGCCGGTCCAGCATCTTGAAGTGGTGCTGGCTGAGCATGTTGAAGCTCAGCCCCGCTACTGTCAGGACGGCAATCACCGCGGACATGAACATCAAGCTCATGCGGGCGGTCAGCGAGAGGTGCTTCATATTCACTCCGGCGCATCCATCATGTACCCCATGCCGCGGGCGGTATGGATCAGCTTGAGATCGAAATCGTCATCGATCTTGGCGCGCAGCCGACGTACAGCGACCTCAATGACGTTGGTGTCGCTGTCGAAGTTCATGTCCCAAACCTGCGAAGCAATCAGCGATTTCGGGAGCACTTCGCCGCGCCGGCGCAGTAGCAGTTCCAGCAGTGAAAACTCCTTCGCCGTCAGGTCAATCCTTTTCCCACCCCGGACCGCGCGCCGCTTCATCAGATCGACTTCGAGATCGGCAATTTTCATGGTGGTTTGCGTGGGTGAGCCATTGCCTCGGCGCAGCAGCGTTCTGACCCTGGCCAGAAGCTCTGAGAAAGCAAATGGCTTGATCAGGTAGTCATCCGCGCCCAGTTCCAACCCTTTAACGCGATCCTCCACACCATCGCGTGCGGTCAGGAACAGCACTGGGACGTCTTTTCCGGCGGCGCGCACCATGCGCAGCACTTCCCAGCCGTCCAGCCCCGGCATCATCACATCCAGGATCAGCAGGTCATAGGGCTCGCTCAGCGCGTGCTGCAGGGCATCCGTACCTGTCATAACCCGGTCGACATTGAATCCCGCTTCGGTGAGGCCTTGCTGCAGATATGCACCGGTTTTGGGTTCATCTTCAGCTACCAGTAGTTTCATGCGAGCAGACTCCAAAAAACGGGTGGCCTGAGTTTGCAGGCAAACAGCGGCACCAACCAGAAGCTTACGAAAATGTAATCCTGGTTTCAGGTCGCTGACAGGGTGGCTTGTCTAGGGTGCAAGCATGAGCACTAGGTTGTGCTCTCGGCCCTCGACAGACCAAAAGCAGAGGTGCCGGCCTCAGTTTGCAATGATGGAGACTGCCCCATGAAATCGCTGAAACCTTTGCTTCTGGTTGGTTCGCTACTGCTGTCTTCTATGGCTTGGGCCGAAGGGGGCAGCGATCGAGTATTCGAGCGCATCCAGCAGATGCGCGACAAAGCAGAAGCTGTGCTGATCCAGGCGGAGAAGGCCCCAGCCAGCGAGCGGCATGTGCACATGCAGGAGCACATGAAAATGCTCGAAAACATTATGAGTCAGCTGCACGACGAACATCCTGCTCCGGGTATGTCGACCGAAGAGCATCTGGCCTGGATGGAAAAGCATGACAAGCTGGTAGACGACGTGCTGGGTCAAATGATTCGCGAGCACAAACTGATGATGGCCGACAAAGAGTGCCATAAGTAAGAGTTTCCCCATCTTCCAGGCCTTCCGTGATTGCTCCTTTGGCCTAGCGGCGCCTCAATGGCGCCGTGCTTTTTTCCAGCTGACGCAATTGTAGTTTTGGGGTCAGCGGCCTGGCAGCAAGCGTGGAATAGCATGAGATTTCCAGCCTACCTAGCGAGGTCTCACCATGAAACGCATCCCCCTTAAGCTGCTGATCAGCACGCTGTTCATCAGCACTGCTATTCCGGCAATTGCCGAGCCCAGTGGAAGTGACTTTGGGCAACAAGCCCAGGCGACGCCGGCGACTCGTACCATCTTGGTGAAGATGGACGACATCAACTACAGCCAGAAGACGATCAACGTAAAGCCCGGCGAGACCGTGCGCTTCGTTCTGAAGAACGAGGGCGCATTGATGCACGAGTTCAACATCGGGCACGCAGCGTTCCAACTGGAACACCAGCGCAAGATGGCAGCCTTGTTCAAGGACGGCACGCTGACACCGACCGGTATGGCCGAAAGCATTGTCTGGCATGAGCGTTATGGCACGGGAGACTCCAATCCTCCCGGGTATCCGGAAGTCATCAAAGCCAAGCATGAAGACGCGAACGCCATTCTCGTTGAGCCCGGCACGACCAAAGAGTTCGTTTGGACATTCCCCCAGGCCGGGA
Organism: Pseudomonas sp. SP16.1; assembly: GCF_052682975.1. Taxonomy (NCBI): domain Bacteria; kingdom Pseudomonadati; phylum Pseudomonadota; class Gammaproteobacteria; order Pseudomonadales; family Pseudomonadaceae; genus Pseudomonas; species Pseudomonas sp. SP16.1. The sequence continues at coordinate 1,912,696 of NZ_JBQYFZ010000001.1, read as the reverse complement.
CCTTGAGTTTTGCCTGCACGTTGCCTGGGCATTACCAGGCGGGAATGGTAGGTGACTTCGCCCTGCGTTAGATCGGCACCGGTGCTACCCATTGGCCGAGGGCTGGGTGGCACCGATCTGACAAACCTTACTGCAATGTAGTTTTCGCGTCAGCGTGCCGGCAGCTGCACTTAATCAGCATAGGGGCGCATACCTCCTAACTACCCCAGAGGCATACCATGAAACTCAAATCCCTTTCTTTGATCACCACCGTGGGTTTGCTGCTCAGCGCAGCCAACGCGATGGCCAGCCCGGGCCACAACAAAGACAGCATCGGCCAGCCGGGAGATAGTCAGGCAGTAGATCGCACCATTGAGGTACGGATGGGCGACATCTTCTTTGAACCCAAGGCAATGGAAATCAAGGCGGGCGAGACGGTTCGCTTCGTACTGCTGAACGAGGGAGCCCTGCTGCACGAGTTCAACCTTGGCAAAGCGGCATCCCATGCTGCGCATCAGAAAGAGATGGCTGCGATGTTTCAGAACGGCACGCTGTCCCCGACTGCGGCGCATGACATGAGCAAAATGGACCACGCCATGGGCGGTATGAAGATGGTCGGCATGGAGCACAACGATCCCAACAGCGTTCTGGTCGAGCCAGGTGCACGCGAAGAGCTGATCTGGACCTTCTCCAGGGCTACTGATCTGGAATTCGCCTGCAATGTTCCTGGACATTATCAGTCGGGAATGGTCGGTAAGGTGACCGTACGCTGAACTCCATTGATACGCGTCAACTCTGCCTGGCCTGAGCAACCTATGCTGATTCTATGGTCATTGAACCGAGGCTATTGTCATGGATCACACGCACCACACCGGCACTACGGAACCACCTTTTTGGAAGAGCAAGATTGGCATCGCACTGATCATGCTGGCCGTAATCGGCATCTTCTATGTCGCGCGCGAGCATTACGGTCATCTTTCGCAGGCTTTGCCATACCTCATCCTGCTGCTATGCCCGCTGATGCATCTGTTTGGCCACAATCATGGCGGGCACTCCCACTCCAGCGGAGCCGCAGTTTCCAAGGACGAGGATAGGAAGTAACTCGAATGCAAAAGACCTCCTGCCATCATGACCAGGGCCATGCACATCACTCGCACGACCACCCAGAGAGCCCACGCGATCCGGTGTGTGGCATGGAGGTCAAATCTGATAGCCCTTACCAGGAGAACTTTGAGGGAAGGGCCTATCGGTTCTGCAGTACAAAATGCCAGGAGAAGTTCCAGGCAGCCCCTCATCAGTACATGAGCCATCAATCGCATGCTGGGCATCACCAGCATGCCGCTCCGCCAGAGTCCTCAACTCAGGCAGGGCTGGAGGCTGAGTACACCTGCCCGATGCATCCCGAAATCCGCCAACCGAGCCCTGGCAACTGCCCGATCTGTGGGATGACGCTCGAACCCGTCATTCCAGAGCTGGAAGAAGAAAATCCGGAGCTGAAAGACTTTTCGCGACGGTTCTGGTGGACCCTGCCATTGACCGTCATCGTGACCGTGCTGGCGATGGCTGGTCATTCCTTGCAGCTGTTCCATGGAACATCCCAGAACTGGGTTGAGCTGGTTCTGGCAACGCCCGTGACGCTTTGGGGTGGCTGGGTATTTTTCACTCGCGGAATAGACTCCATCCGGCACCGCAGCCCTAATATGTGGACCCTGATCGGATTAGGAACTGCAGCCGCCTACCTCTACAGCGTGGCAGCCACCCTGGTGCCGCAGTGGTTCCCGGCGGCCTTCGTTCAGGATGGACGCATCGGCGTCTACTTTGAGGCCGCCGCGGTGATCATCTCGCTCACGCTGTTGGGCCAGATGCTCGAACTCAAAGCCCGCTCGCAGACCTCTGCCGCCATTAAGTCACTCCTGGGATTGGCCCCCAAGACTGCCCGGCGCATCAGGCCTGACGGCCAGGAAGAAGATATTCCGCTGACCCACGTCCATCAGGGTGACCACTTGCGTGTCCGGCCGGGCGAAAAAGTCCCGGTGGATGGCACCGTGCTGGAGGGCGAGAGCGCTGTCGACGAGTCGATGCTCACCGGCGAGCCGGTGCCCGTCACCAAGCTGGCAGGGGATACCCTTATCGGTGCCACCCTGAACACCCACGGCAGCCTGGTGATGGAAGCGCAGAAGGTGGGCGCCGAAACCATGTTGTCGCAGATCGTCCAGATGGTGGCTAAGGCCCAGCGTTCCAAGGCGCCCATGCAGCGTATGGCCGATGCCGTGGCAGGGTATTTCGTGGTGGGGGTGATCCTGATCGCGATCCTGACATTTTTTGGCTGGGGGTTGTTCGGGCCGGAATCAGGTTGGGTATTTGGCCTGATCAACGCTGTGGCCGTACTGATCATTGCCTGCCCATGCGCCCTGGGCTTGGCAACGCCGATGTCGGTCATGGTCGCGACCGGCAAGGCCGCCAGCAGCGGTGTGCTATTCCGCGATGCCAGCGCTATCGAGAACCTCTGCAAAATCGACACCTTGATCGTCGACAAGACCGGGACACTGACCCAGGGGCGGCCGGCCTTTCATAGTGCAGAGGGAACCGGGCCGTTCGACTCGGTCGAGGTTCTGCGCTTGGCCGCAAGCCTCGACCAGGGCAGCGAGCATCCGCTGGCGCATGCCATTGTCGATCATGCGCGTGAACAGGGCCTTGCCTTGGTGAAACCGGAGACCTTCGAGTCTGGCTCAGGTATTGGTGTGCGCGGACAGGTCGATGGCCATCAACTGCAGCTTGGGAACACAGCGCTGATGGAGGAGGCGGGCGTCGATATTACACCGCTGCGTAACCGTGCAGAGCAACTGCGCCTGGAGGGCATCAGCATCATCTATCTGGCCGTCGATGGTCGCCTGGCGGGTCTCCTGGCCGTTTCCGATCCAATCAAACCGACCTCCCAACAGGCTGTTGCTCAACTCCAGAACTCTGACGTGAAGGTCATCATGGCCACTGGCGACGGTCTCACCACAGCAAGAGCCGTGGCGAAGCAGTTAGGCATCGAGGAGGTGCATGGCGAGGTGAAACCGCAGGACAAGGAGAAATTAGTCGCCGAACTGCAGAGCTATAGCCGGCGTGTTGCCATGGCAGGCGACGGCATCAACGATGCGCCGGCCTTGGCCAGGGCCGACGTAGGCATCGCCATGGGCACGGGCACCGACGTGGCGATGAACAGCGCCCAAGTGACCCTGGTCAAGGGAGACCTGATGGGCATCCTGCGAGCGCGCACCTTGTCGGTGGCCACGGTGAAGAACATGAGGCAGAACCTTGCCTTTGCATTCCTCTACAACGCGATGGGTATCCCGCTAGCGGCCGGGCTGCTGTATCCGCTGACAGGGCATCTTCTGTCGCCCTTGATCGCTGCTCTGGCAATGAGCGTCAGTTCAGCCTCGGTGGTTTTCAATGCGCTTAGGTTGAAAGCAACGGACGTTGGCTAGTCTGCTAGACAAGACGATGTGCCTACCTGCAGGGCGATTTTTTAAATGCGCATCTGACCGGAAAATGCCGTACGGTAGCTTGCAACTTGACCTATCAGTCGCATCACCTGATGACGAGGGGACGTTCTATGGATCGTTCCCGCTGCGAGTAGGAGACTGACAGTCGTTACCCCATGAGGATTCTCCGTGGCCCGCATTCGCCGACTGCAAATCAGCAACTTCCGGTCTATCCAGACGCTCGACTGGGTGCCGGCCCCCGGAGTTAACTGCCTCATCGGTCCGGGTGACAGTGGGAAGTCCAGCATCCTGGACGCGATTGACCTTTGCGTCGGTGCCCGCCGAGGCGGCACATTCGGCGACATGGACTTCTTCGCATTAAACGTCGAAATGCCCATCACCATCAGCGTGACGCTTGGTGATCTGCCGTTATCGCTGATGGATATCGATATCTACGGCGAGTTCTTGCGTGGATTCCATCCTGGTACGGGGCAAGTCGAAGACGAACCGCGAGCGGGGCTGGAGACCGTCATCACCTTGCGTCTGCAAGTCGGTGCCGATTTGGAGCCTGTTTGGACACTTTTCTCCGATCGCGCGGAGCAGCAGCAACTCGAACGCACTCTTCCCTGGAAAGAACGATCGGCACTAGCGCCCGCCCGTATCGGCAGCTTTGCGAGCTCGAACCTGTCGTGGAGTCGTGGCTCAGTGCTCAATCGACTTACTGATGAGCGCGCCGAGCTTGGTGCTGAACTGGCACGCGCCGCTAGGCAAGCAAGAGCGAACTTTGGCAATCAAGCAGCCGGACATCTGACCCAGACGCTTGAGGTCGTGCAACGCACAGCACAGCATCTTGGCGTTTCGGTCGGAGCTATGCCACAGGCACTCCTTGACGCACATTCTGTGTCGATTGGCGAGGGGGCGATCGCGCTGCACAGTGAAACAGGTATTCCGCTGCGCTCTCTTGGTACGGGCTCGTCACGTTTGCTAGTGGCAGGGCTTCAAAGGGCTGCGGCCAGCGCCGCGCCAATTGCTCTGGTTGATGAGGTGGAATACGGGCTTGAACCTCATCGGCTCATGCGATTCCTGGACTCGCTGGGTGCAAAGGACGCTGCCGCTCCGTTGCAGGTGTTCATGACGACGCACTCGCCGGTCGCGCTGCGCGAGCTGTCCGGCAGCCAGTTATTCGTTGTTCGGTCAGGCCCTCAGCGCCACAGTGTTATGCCGGCTGGGGAGGCCAACGAAGTACAAAGTACCCTTCGGAAGGACCCCGAAGCATTCCTCGCCAAATCCATCATCGTTTGCGAGGGGGCCAGCGAGGTTGGCTTCGCGCGTGGCCTTGACCAATGGTGGGTCAGTCTTGGCGCTACCTCATTCCTGGCCCATGGCGGCGCGTATGTGGACGCCGGCGGGGGAAGCCCCGATAACAGTCTTATCCGCGGAACAGCACTTCAGAACTTGGGTTATCGCGTGATGGTTTTTGTAGATGCCGACAAGCCTTCGGCCGCGGGGCTCGCTGAAGCATTCTTGGCCGCCGGCGGGCAAATTCTTACATGGCGACCAGGCCTCACGTTGGAGGACGAGATCTTCCGCCATCTCAGTGAGCAAGCACTCGATGCACTTCTGGCGAAAGCCGAAACAATAGTGGGTGCAGAGCTGATGAACGCGCACATTCAGACGAAGTCCCAAGGCCGCGTGACGCTGAACGATATCCGAGTTGAACGACTGGTGGATGGGTACTCACCTGAGAGACGAGAGCTGCTGGGAGCCGCATCCCGTATCCGCAACAGCGGCTGGTTCAAGTCGCTGACAACCTATCAGGAGGTTGCAAGGGACATCGTCGGTCCGTCTTTACAGAACGCCGAACCGGGCTTCATGGCAGTCACGAATCAGCTCTGGACGTTTACAAGTGCCCCCTGAGATTGATCTTTTCGCTATCGAGCGTGGCTCCATAACGGCCCCCGCAGGTTGTGGAAAAACGCAATTGATTGCTGAGACGCTCATCGCGCATACGCAGAGCAAACCCATCCTCGTCTTGACACATACGAACGCCGGCGTTGCGGCCTTACGGGCGCGCCTGAGACGAGCCGGTGTTCCTAACTCCGCATATCGAGTCTCCACCATTGACGGATTCTCGATGCGCCTGATCGCTAAGTTCCCAGCGCGAAGCGGCCATAACCCGCAGATCCTACAGCTGCATCAACCCAATACTGACTACCCGGCAATTCGGGAGGCCGCCATGCAGTTGTTGCAGGCAGGTCACCTCGCTCAGCCCCTTCGCGCCACCTACGCACGGTTGCTTGTCGACGAGTACCAAGACTGCAACGTCGTCCAGCACGCCATCGTGTCTGGTTTGGCCCAGGTGCTTCCGACCTGCGTGCTCGGTGACCCGATGCAAGCCATATTCAGCTTCCGTGGCAATCGACTGGTGCATTGGGCGAATGAGGTGCAACCCCTGTTTCCCGCAGCGGGAGAGTTGAGAATACCGTGGCGCTGGCGGCTGGCCGGAGCTGAGAACCTCGGGCAGTGGCTGCTCGCCATAAGGCAACAACTTCAAGCTGGCCAGCCAGTGGATTTGCGCACGGCTCCAGCAGAAGTGCGCTGGGTGCAGCTAAACGCCGGGACCGAAGTTCAGCAGCGACTGGTGGCCGCGAGAACCGAAGCCCCCAACGCTCAGGGTAGCGTCCTCATCATCGGGGACTCCATCAACGTGCAAGGTCGCCATCAGCTCACGAGCCAGACACCCGGTGCCATGGCCGTAGAAGCCGTCGACCTGAGAGATCTCGTCAACTTCGCGAGGAACTTTGACTTGCAGGGTGCCAATGCTCTGGCACAACTTGTGGAGTTTGCTTCCAGCGTAATGACGGGGGTAGGTGCAGCAAACCTGCGAACGCGCGTGGAGTCGCTGCGTGCAGGAAGGGCCCGAACGCCTCCGACCGCGGCCGAGGCTGCGGCGATCGATTTCGTAGCAGCGCCAACATTGGGGCAAGCGCTCCGTGTGATCGATACGCTCGCTGAGCAGCACGGGGCACGTGTATACCGACCGGAGGTTCTGTACTGCTGCCGGTCTGCAATGCAAGCGGTGGTGGGAGGTGCTGCCGACTTTCTGAGTGCAGCCATTCAAGCGCGAGAGCGCAATCGACACCTTGCCCGACCGATCGCAAGACGCTCTGTAGGCAGCACATTACTTCTCAAGGGGCTGGAGGCGGATGTCTCGGTTGTCCTGCATCCTGAGCTTATGACTCCCCAGAATCTATATGTCGCGCTGACGAGGGGCGCAAGGCATGTTGTGGTGTGTTCACCAACCCCCATCCTTACGCCCGTGGCAAACGGCTGATCCTTTTGTAGCGCTTACGGGCTTGACCTTGCCATCGTGTCAAGGTCGATGCTGTCCGTGCGGTAACTTGAGCCGCGGACGAAATGAGGTGAAAGACATGTTCAGTCTGAGTGTTTCAGGGATGGGCTGTGGCAGTTGCGTGAGCAAAATCACGAAGGCCATCCAGGCGCTGGATCAGAACGCACGAGTAGAAGTGGATCGAGCGGCCGGCAAGGTCACCGTTGAGAGCACAGAAAGTGCCGAATCGATCAGCGAACTCATTCAGGAGCTTGGCTATTCGGCCCAGGTCAGCGCTTGAGCGCTGACCTGCTATCCCACTAGATCTCCAGTTCTGAGAGCTCTTTTAGCCCTGGGATACTGGTGACCTCGTTGGTCATACCTTCTGAACCATCTCGGCCGCGAAGCCAGTTTGAGTGATCGCCTGGCTCGCGCATTTCCAGCGTGTCATAGGAGTACCGCTTGCGCTTGAACAGGCTTTTCAATGCAGCGAACTCGTGGCTTTTTTCGTCTTCTATGCCGACGATTTCTCCTGCAAGCCGCTCCCAGTGACCAACGCCGTCGGCCAGCATTGCCTGATAAGTCTCCGGGTCAAGCAAGGCTTGCTGTTTGAAATGAATGATGCGGTGAGTCATAGAAGCGCTCGGGAGTGGCCAAAGAGAGAGCGCTAGCCTAAAGGTTCCGGGTCATTCGTGTAATAGCTGGCCGCGCTTTAGCAAACCGTCGTTGACCCACAACTTCAACCAGGTCGCGGCTTGCAAGGGAGCTTGCTCGCCATGCGTGGCGCTCAACGACTCGCAGAGTTCAGCGAACGATCCGCCCTCGATGAGAAACTGCAGTGCCGAAGCCTCCGCTGGCTCCAGGCTCCGGTACTGGCAGACGAGTTCATGACGCCAGACAAGACAGGCTAGGTTCGTTGGTAGGCGGGTAATTTCAGGCAGCAAGCTGCCAGACTTGGCGGCTTTCCACAACTCCAGCGTGTTGTACTGCAGCTGCAACCATCGGGCAGATGCAGTCAGGGAAACCCTAAGTGAAATCCAGTCTTCAGCCGAAAATTCACTCATGGTCTCCAGCGAAAGCGTGTCGACATCCTGAGCGTCGAAGGCCAGTGTAAAGGCCCATTCCAGTTCCGCGAGTTCCCGCAACGGCGATAGTTGGGGTTCTTCGACGTAGCTGCTAATGAACTCGGGCAGCTTCTCGCCCAGCCAGCGAATGCTGAAATGCCGTGGTGGCCAGGCGGCCAAGTAGGCCAGTGCGAGCTGCTCGAATGATTCGTTGCCGATCCAGTGAAGCAGGGCAGGGAAGTCTTCTCGCAATACCGCAAGCAGGCGCGAACGGTAAGCATTGTGGTAGATCTGCAGGCCTTCGAGAGCACTCAGCGCTGTGCTACCTCGGATCTGCTCCAAAAGCTCGTTGGAGGGCAGGGCACTGTCACCTGTCAGGTAAGTTTCAAATGCAGTCTGTACGGCGATCAGGCTCAAGGGGTGGCCCCCGATATCACAGCTTTGGCGATAGCACGGGCATGTGCTAATTCGGACAACAGCTCCTCCAGCGGCGGAAACTGGTCATCCCGCTCGATCAAGGTCGATGTCGGGCCCAAGTAGCTCAACGTCTTGCTGTAGAGAGACCAAACCGGATCAGCGATGGGCTGATCATGGGTGTCGATGAGGTATTGCCCGTGATCGCTGTGCCCGGCCAGGTGAATTTGCCGAATCCGCTCGTGCGGCAACTCCATGATGAACTGCCAAGGGTCGAAACCCTGGTTTCGCGAGCTGACGTAGACGTTGTTCACGTCGAGAAGCAGCTCGCACCCGGTCAGGTAACTGAGCTCCGAGAGGAACTGAGACTCGCTCATGCTGGATGTTGTCCACTGCACGTAGGAGGAAACGTTCTCCAGCACGATGGGACGTTCCAAAACATCCTGCACCAGGCGCACCCGGGCCGCGACATGCAGCAGGCTCTCCTGGGTAAACGGCAGCGGCAGCAGATCGTGAAGTTGATGGGCGTTGCCTCGACTCCAGCACAAGTGATCAGACACCCACTGAGGCTGCACCCGATCTGCCAGCTGCTTGAGCTGTCGTAGGTAGTCGATGTCCAAGGCATGTGAGCCGCCAATCGAAAGAGACACCCCGTGCATCACCAGGGGGTAGTGCTCGCCGATCGCATCGAGGAAGTAGAGAGCCTTGCCGCCCTCCACCAGGTAATTCTCGGAAATTATCTCGAACCAGTCGACCGCAGGCCGTTCCTCCAGGATCTGCCGGTAATACTCGTTACGAAGGCCAAGACCGAAACCCAGAGTTTTACGCTTACTCATTCGAGACTCCAGCAGGGGAGTGGCATGCACTCCCCTGAACCGCCTTATTCGCTGGTTTTGCCACCGGCTTCGTCACATTTGGCCTGGGTCATCAACTTGAACCCTTGGCCTTTGCATTCGCCTTGGCCTTTGCAGGCGTTTTTCGCGGTCATGCAGTCGTTCTGCCCTTTGCAACCATTGACCCCGAAGCACTTCACTTCTGCTGCTTTGGTGTCCTGGGCAGCCTGGGCAGGCAGGGTGGAGAACAGGCTGGCGGCTACCAGAGCCAGGGCGGCACCGGTAGCTACGTTGGATTTGTTCGACATAGTGGCTATCTCTCTTGGTTGTTTGATGGTCGCGATCCGTCGGTGCGAGTGAGCGAGTTAGCTCAGGCATTGCTACCGAGCAGGCCCATGAAATCCGCAAGGCTGCGCGGGCAGGAAGACAGTACCGAGCCTTCAGGAGGACCTACAAGAAAGAAATAGCAACCTGACAGAACTGTAATGTTCGGATCAGGTTGCTGACAGGGCTTCGTGGTTAACGTGGCATCGAGCTCAACGCTCATCTCCGGTTGTTACGGGTTTTTTTGAACTTACGAGGATTAACGAAATGAAATCGATCAAAACCCTGTTTGTAGTTGCTGCCCTGAGTGTTTCCAGCCTGGCGATGGCCGAAGGCGGTGCTGATCGCACGTTTGCACGCATGGAGCAGGCCCGCCAGGCCTCGCTGGAAGCCTACCAGTTGGCCAAGCAGCAGAAGGATGAAGCTCCCGTCGCCGGCAGCCAAGCCAAACAGGCGGAACACGCCAACTGCTGAGCCCCTCAACCTTACAGAAATGTAATCACCCGGATGGTTGAGATATGGCAGTTTCATACTGCTTGGTGTCGGGGGGAACTTGCGCAGCACGCAAGGCTTGAAGATAAATCTCCCGACACTGGAGCAGTCAATGAACCCGAGACCGGATGCACATCACCGGCTCATCTGACGGATTGGACATAACGGCATGCAAAGCAAAACCACAAGACGTACTTTCGTCAAAGGCCTCGCCGCCGCCGGTATTCTCGGCGGCATGGGCATGTGGCGCACGCCGGTCTGGGCGGTAACCAGCCCAGGTCAGCCTAACGTGCTGAGCGGTAACGATTTCGACCTGTTTATCGGGGAGACCCCGGTCAACATCACCGGCGCAGCGCGTACCGCCATGACGATCAATGGCTCGCTGCCAGGCCCGATCCTGCGCTGGCGGGAGGGCGAGACCGTGACGTTGCGCGTACGCAACCGCCTCAAGGAGGACACATCCATTCACTGGCACGGCATTATCCTGCCGGCGAACATGGATGGCGTTCCGGGCCTGAGCTTCCATGGCATCGCACCTGATGGCATGTATGAGTACAAGTTCAAGGTCAATCAGAACGGTACCTACTGGTATCACAGCCACTCGGGGCTCCAGGAGCAAGTTGGGGTATACGGCGCGCTGGTCATCGATGCCAAAGAGCCCGAACCCTTCAGTTACGACCGCGACTACGTCGTGCTGCTGAGCGACTGGACCGATGAAAACCCAGCTCGGGTTCTGGCCAAGCTGAAGAAGCAATCGGACTACTACAACCAGCACAAGCGCACCGTTGGCGATTTCATCGATGACGTGAGCGAGATGGGGTGGTCCGCTGCGGTAGCCGATCGCAAGATGTGGGCCGAGATGAAGATGAGCCCGACGGATCTCGCTGACGTCAGTGGCTACACCTACACCTACCTAATGAATGGCCAGGCACCTGATGGCAACTGGACCGGCATATTCAAACCGGGCGAAAAGATCCGCCTGCGCTTCATCAACGCCTCGGCGATGACCTATTTCGATGTGCGCATCCCGGGCCTGAAGATGACTGTGGTTGCGGCCGATGGTCTGCACGTCAAACCGGTCAGCGTTGATGAGTTCCGTATCGCCGTGGCCGAGACCTACGACGTGATCGTCGAACCAGACAGCGAACAGGCCTATACCGTGTTTGCCCAATCCATGGATCGCACTGGCTATGCGCGCGGCACCCTTGCTGTACAGGAGGGGTTGAGTGCACCAGTACCCAGCCCCGACCCGCGTCCGCTGATTGCCATGGGCGACATGGGTATGGATCACGGCAGCATGGGCGGTATGGATCACGGGAACATGGCCGGCATGGACCACGGCAGTATGGCAGGCATGGATCATGGGAGCATGCAGGGTGGCATGGCAGGCATGGATCACAGCCAGATGGCCGGAATGGATCATTCGGGCATGGCAGGCATGGCAGGTGCCATGCAGGCACACCCAGCATCAGAGACCAACAACCCGCTGGTCGATATGCAGACCATGACACCGACGCACAAGTTGGACGACCCTGGTATTGGTTTGCGAGACAATGGCCGACGCGTGCTGACGTACTCTGACCTGCGCAGCACCTTCCTCGACCCGGATGGTCGCGAACCAAGTCGCACCATCGAGCTGCACCTTACCGGGCACATGGAGAAATTCTCCTGGTCCTTCGATGGCATCAAGTTCTCTGACGCCGAGCCTCTGCGCCTCAAGTACGGCGAGCGTGTTCGCATCACGCTGGTCAACGACACCATGATGACTCATCCGATCCATCTTCATGGCATGTGGAGCGACCTGGAGGATGCGAACGGCAATTTCCTGGTGCGTAAACACACCATCGACATGCCGCCAGGTTCCAAGCGCAGCTATCGAGTGACTGCCGATGCGTTGGGTCGTTGGGCCTATCACTGCCACCTGTTGCTCCACATGGAAATGGGCATGTTCCGTGAAGTTCGTGTGGATGAGTAAAGGAGATTTCTGATGAGCACTTTTATGAAGCGAAATGCCCTGGCTGGCAGCGCAGTCATGTTCAGCCTATTGGCTGCCCTGCACGCACCGGTTTCGTTGGCAGGTGAGGGGCACAGCGAGCACGAACAACATGCTGCCGACTCGGCAGCGCCCAAGACCGCCAGTGGCAAGCATGCAGATCAGTCGAAGGATAAGGTGGCTGGCCAGCAGATGGATCATGGCGCCATGGATCACGGAAACATGAAGCATGACGGCATGAATCACGAAAACATGATGGATAAGCATGGCGGCACCGAAGCCGAAGCAGGTTCGAACCATGACCACTAGGTTTTCACGTCCATCTCTCTTGGCGCTGGCTGTGTCGCTGAGTGCGTTCAGCGGCGGCGTTACCTTGGCTGCGGAAGAAATGGATCATTCGGCAATGGGACACGGTGCCATGTCGATGGACCATAGCCAGATGAACCACGGCGCTACCAAAGCGCCGATGGAGGGCATGGATCACAGCAAGATGGATCATGGCGCCATGCAGGGTGCTTCGGGCAGCATGGATCATAGCCAGATGGGCCAGAGCCAGAGCCAAAAAAAGGCTCCAGCCATGGACCACAGCAAGATTGACCACGGCGCCATGCAGGGTGCTTCGGGCAGCATGGATCATAGCCAAATGGGCCACAGCCAGAGCCAAGAAAAGGCTCCAGCAATGGACCACAGCAAGATGAACCATGGCGCCATGCAAGGGCAGATGGAAGGCATGGATCATTCAAAGATGAACCATGGCTCCTCTGAAGCCCCAAGAACCACCAGCCGTACGCCGATTCCCGTTCTGACGGATGCTGATCGCCAAGCGGCTTTTCCGCCTCTACCTGGCCATAAGGTGCACGACAGCGCCATCAACAGCTTTTTCCTTCTCGATCAGCTCGAATACCAGGATGCAGATGAGGGCAGCACCCTGGCCTGGGATGCGTCGGGCTGGGTAGGCGGTGACATCAACCGGGTCTGGTTCCGCTCCGAAGGCGAGCGTACCAACGGCGTGACCGAAGATGCGGAGTTGCAGTTGCTGTACGGCCGCTCGATCGGCCCTTGGTGGGACGTCGTTGCGGGCGTTCGTCAGGACTTCAAACCCGAGTCGCCGCAGACCTGGGCCGCCTTCGGTGTTCAGGGCATGGCGCTTTACGCCTTCGAGGCCGAAGCCACCGCCTTCGTGGGCGAGAATGGCCAGACCGCTGCCCGACTGGAGGGCGAGTACGACATTCTGCTGACCAACCGACTGATACTCCAGCCAATTGCCGAAATGAACTTCTACGGCAAGAACGATCCTGAGCGTGGTGTCGGATCGGGGTTGGCCAATACCGAGCTCGGCTTGCGTCTGCGTTACGAGATTGTCAGGCAGTTTGCCCCCTATGTCGGGGTCTCCTGGAGCCGCTCCTATGGCAACACGGCAGACATGGTCCGCGACGAGGGCGGTGATGTAGACGAGGCGCGTTTTGTCGCCGGTATCCGGATGTGGTTTTGAGAACCTGACATGAAAAGAACAATTAAAACTTTGGTGGCGGCCGGCGTGGTCGGTAGCACAGCTGTCCTGGCCGGTGCCTACTTTGGCGTGGTCAACGTCGGGGCCGACGACCCCCATTTCCCTGCGGTGCATGCCTTCCTCACGATGGCGCGTGACCGCTCTATCGAGGTTCGCTCGCGGGACATCGAGGTGCCCAACCTCGATGATCAAGCTCTTATTCGCGCCGGTGCGGGTAACTACAACTCGATGTGCATTGGCTGCCACTTGGCGCCAGGTGTGGCGGAGACCGAGTTGAGCCAATCGCTTTATCCTGCTCCCCCCAACCTCGCCAAGATCGGTGTCGATGGCAATCCCGCTGCGACTTTCTGGGTAATCAAGCACGGTATCAAGGCAACGGGTATGCCTGCTTGGGGCAAGAGCATGGGCGATCAGTACATCTGGGGCATGGTCGCCTTCCTCAACCAGCTGCCGACGATGGATGCCAAGCAATACCAAACACTCGTCGCATCCAGCGGCGGCCATCAGCATGGTGGCGGGGAAACGCAGATGCACAACCATGAAGGGCAGCATGGCGACAACAAGCCTGGGCATCATGGTAATAGCGGCGGTGGCGAAGACCATCATGGCTCAGGTGATGCCGGAGAGCCTGGTCATCACGATGCCGCAGCTACGGGTAACGAAGGTGGCTCCGCGTCAGAAGCTGATCACCACTCGAATATGAATGGCGATGACCACCATGCTGGGGATGAGGCGTCCTCAAACGGAGGCGGTCATCACTCCGAGCAGGCTCCGAATGCCTCACCCAAGACCCACACCCACTCCGATGGCAAAGAGCACGTTCATGAAAGCTAAATATCTGGCCTTGCTGGCCGCGCTCTTCGCCACATCTGCGGTTCAAGCAGCTGATGCCCTGACGATTGATGTCCATCGTGATGCCAATTGTGGGTGTTGCAAGAAGTGGATCTCGCACCTCGAAGCGAATGGCTTCAAAGTCGTCGACCATGTCGAAAGCAACATGACAGCAGTGAAACAACGTCTGGGTGTCGCGCCACGGTTGGCGTCTTGCCACACCGCGGTGATTGACGGCAAGTTCGTCGAAGGTCATGTACCGGCTGCTCAGGTCCTCGAACTCAGCAAGCGCAATGATCTGGTTGGTATCGCGGTTCCCGGGATGCCGGCGGGCTCTCCGGGAATGGAGGTTGGTGGCATACAGCATGCCTACCAGGTCATTGGTTTGACCAAGACGGGTGCCGATCAGGTCATTGCAGAATATCCCGCCGAGTAGCAGCCCATTCCACCGCGGCCGCTTGGGAACGAGTGGCCGATCTTCTTCACACTTCCCCTAAGTAAAAAAGGCGCCCGACGGGCGCCAAGGGCTGTCTCCAAACCAAAGGAGCACTAGAGGGGACAGCAGAGTCAAAATGCGAGCGGCATTCAAACCGCTCGCGCACTGGCGTTAAAGCACTTCCAGTGGGTACTCGACGATGAAGCGGAACTCATCCAAATCCGACTCGAAGTCAGTGGCGCGAGTCGTGGCTTGTCGAATGCGAAAGGACATGTCCTTCAGCGATCCAGACTGCACAACGTACTTGGCCTCGATGTCACGTTCCCAGCGCTTCTGGTTGGTCAACGGATCGCCATTGTCATCTCGGCGCATGTAGACCTCGTTTGCGTTGCTGTAGTCGGCATCCCAGCCCTGAGCATATCGAGTCATGAAGCTCAATCCGGGCACACCGAAAGGCTCCATATCCAGGTCATAGCGCACCTGCCATGACTTCTCCTTGGGAGAGTTGAAGTCACTGTACTGAATGGAGTTGTCGAGGTAGATGGAGTCCGATTGGCGCAAGTAGTCGAAGTCGTCATCGCCGTTGTTGCGCTGGAGTCCAACCAGGACGGTGTGCGCGCCGAACTGGATGCCGACCTTACCGCTCCAGATGTTGTTATCGAAGCTCCCGAGGAGCTGCTTCCCTTCATCAACCGCCTTGTAGTAGTTCAGCCCACCGATCAAGGCGACATCGTCCGCAAGCGGATAGCTCAGCGTGGTGCCCGCATAGTATTGGTTCCAGGCATCCTTGAGCCGACTGGTGTAGAGACTGAAGCCCAGGTTGTCGTTGAGCGTGTAGTCACCGCCGAAATAGGCGATCCATGGAGAGTCGACTTCGCCCGCGTAGAAGGTGGCGAAGCCGTCACGCATGCTGCTGCTGTTGGGTTGGCTCATCGAGTGAAGGCGACCGCCTTGAAGCGACAGTCCTTCCACACTGGTGTTGGCCACGGTGATGCCGCGGAAACTCTCCGGTAAAAGCCGCGCATCACCGTACTGGACGACCGGGCTGACAGGAAAGACATCGCCTGCCTTGATTTCGGTATCCATGAACCGTGTTTTTACTGCACCGCCCAGCTTGGAATAGTTGTCCTCAGCCTGCCCGAGGCTGTTATACGGCATCACATCGACTGAGCCGCCTGCACCAGAGCGACCGTCGCCTGTGTCCAGCTTGAGTCCCAGCATTGCAAAGGCATCGACACCAAAGCCTACGGTGCCTTCGGTGTAGCCAGACTCGAATCGGCCGATCACGCCATGCGCCCACTCTTCCGAGTAGCCGTTACCTGAGCTACTGGACTGGCCTTTGCGGAAATCACGGTTGAAGTAGAGGTTTCGATTGAGAATGGTCAGGCTACTGCCTTCGATAAATCCCTCGCCTTTCTCGCCGGCGGCCATTGCAGCTTGCCCGGTGCTGACACTTAGAGCGATCAGAGAAAGTCCAAACAGGGCCTTGTTGTTCATAAATGCTCCTGATGTTATTGGCAGTTTCATTGTGTTGTTGGATATATGCGCCAAGCGCGCCGGCATAGCCGAGCGCGCTTTTGTCATATTTCCACATGCCAAATAACGTCAGGGTGACTTGGAAATTACATTTCAGTCAGCGCGATGTCATTTATTAGTTCTGGTTCCGGCAGCCTGTCCCGGCTACCCGGTACTCCAGAATATTCAGATTGCCGTTGGAATCCTCGTATGTCATCTGGGCCGGCATCACGCCACAGCTCGCATCCGTAGGCGTGCTGGCTACGACCTTGGCGATATCAAGCTTCATGCCATAGCGGTAGTGAACGACTTCGGGACGATTCTTCCCGTTAGTCGCAGCATACTCTTGCATGGCCTGTTCATTGGCTTGAATCATCCGACCATAAACACGATCAGCGCCACCTTCTGCCAAGGCTGCAGAAGAAATAGCCATAATTGTAAATGCGGCAACAGCGTTAAGGGTTTTCATATTCAATCACTCCGTCCAAGTAGTAATTTGAATATACCTTCGCAACCTGTCACAAAAATGAAGTCAAAGTTACATCGTCGTAATGCTGTTTGTGCTGCTACTCAGGTGAGCCGCACTTGGTGTGCGGCTCACCTGAGCGTCTGGAGTTACAGCGCCTGCGGAGCGCGAACTTTTCCTGTGCGCTGTCTTCGCATCAGCCAGTAGGCTGCCGGCAAGACCAGCATGGACATCAGCGGGGCGGTGATCATGCCGCCAACCATGGGTGCGGCAATGCGCTTCATCACCTCTGAACCCGCTCCACCGCCCCAGAGAATGGGCAGCAGGCCGGCGATGATCACGGCAACCGTCATCACCTTAGGGCGGACGCGAAGCACCGCGCCTTCACGAATGGCCTCAAGCAGGGCCGGATCACCGCTGCGTCCTGAGTCCAGCCGAGCATGCCAGGCGTTCTTCAGATACAACAGCATGATCACCCCGAACTCGGCCGAGACGCCGGCCAGGGCAATGAAGCCGACCCCAGTGGCCACCGACAGGTTGAAGCCGAACCAATAGAGCAGCCAGATGCCCCCCGACAGGGCGAAGGGCAGGGTGGCCATGATCAGCAGGGCCTCGCTGAAGCGGCTGAAGGTCAGGTAGAGCAGCACGAAGATAATCAACAAGGTCGCCGGCACCACCCAGGACAGCCGCGCATTGGCGCGCTCCAGGAATTCGAATTGACCGGAGTAAGAAACGGTCATGCCGGCGTCGAGTTGTACCCGCTCAGCTACGCGTTGCTGCAGCTCGCGCACGGTCGATGCCAGGTCGCGCCCACGGACATCGACATAGACCCAGCCGGACAGGCGCCCGTTCTCGCTGCGCAGCATCGGCGGCCCTTCGGTCAGGCTGACCTGGGCCACGGTGCCCAAGGTGATCTGCTGGCCGGCAGGGGTGAGGATCGGCATACGCCTCAGCGCCTGCGGACTGTCCCGCCACTCCTTGGGGTAGCGCAGGTTGATCGGAAAGCGGGCCAATCCTTCGACCGTCTCGCCGATGTTGCTGCCGCCAATGGCACCCGATACCACCGCCTGTACGTCGGCAATGCTCAGGCCGTAGCGTGCCGCGGCCAGGCGATCGATCTGGATATCCACATAGCGTCCGCCGGTGAGACGCTCTGCCAGCGCGGAGCTCACCCCAGGCACGCCTTTGGCCACCGCCTCGATATCGCGAGTAATGCGCTCGATATCGGCCAGTGAGGTACCGGAGACCTTCACGCCGATGGGGCTCTTGATCCCCGTGGCCAGCATGTCGATGCGGTTGCGAATTGGCGGCACCCAGATGTTGGACAGCCCCGGGACTTTCACCGCCCGATCTAGCTCCTCAATCAGCTTCTCCGGTGTCATACCCGCGCGCCATTGGTCGCGCGGCTTGAATTGCACGGTGGTCTCGAACATTTCCAGCGGCGCCGGATCGGTAGCGGTCTCCGCTCGCCCGGCTTTGCCAAATACCCGGGCCACCTCCGGCACCGTGAGGATCATGCGGTTGGTTTGCTGCAGCAGCTGGGTTGCCTTGCTCGCCGGCAAGCCGGGTAGGGCCGAAGGCATGTACAACAGATCGCCTTCGTCCATGGGCGGCAGGAACTCTCCCCCGAGTCTGCTGAGGGGCCACAGACTGGACACAAAGACCAGCACGGCCAGCGCCAGGGTCACCTTGGGCCAGGCCAGCACCCACTCCAGCACCGGCCGGTATGCGCCGATCAGCCAGCGGTTCAAGGGGTTTTGCTGTTCGCTGGGGATATGCCCACGAATCCAGTAGCCCATCAGCACCGGCACGAGGGTGACCGAGAGGCCGGCAGCAGCGGCCATGGCGTAGGTCTTGGTAAAGGCCAGCGGGCCGAACAGCCGTCCTTCCTGGGCCTCCAGGGTAAAGACCGGGAGGAACGATAGGGTGATGATCAGCAGGCTGAAGAAGAGTGCCGGCCCGACCTCGGCCGCGGCTTCGCCGATGACTCGCCAGTGCGTCTCACCCTGGAGCGGCTCATTGGGGTGCCGCGCCTTCCAGGCCTCGATGTGCTTGTGCGCGTTCTCGATCATCACCACGGCGGCATCGACCATGGCGCCGATGGCGATGGCGATCCCGCCGAGCGACATGATGTTGGCATTGACGCCCTGGTAGCGCATGACGATGAAGGCCATCAGGATGCCCAGGGGCAGGGTGATGATCGCCACCAGCGACGAACGCAGGTGCCAGAGAAAGATCAGGCAAACCAAGGCAACCACCACGAACTCTTCCAGCAGCTTGTAGCTGAGGTTGTCGATGGCACGGTCGATCAGTTGCGAACGGTCATAGGTAGTGACCACCTCGACGCCGGCAGGCAGGCTGGCTTTCAGGCTGTCCAGCTTGGTCTTCACGGCAGCGATGGTGTCCCGGGCATTCTTGCCGGAGCGCAGGATGACCACGCCACCGACCACTTCACCCTGGCCGTCCAATTCGGCAATGCCGCGACGCATCTCTGGCCCCAGTTGAATGGTGGCCACCTGGCCTAGCAGCACCGGAATTCCGCTTGCCGAAGCCCGCAGCGGCACATTGCGAAAATCATCCAGGCTCTGCAAATACCCCGAGGCCCGCACCATGTACTCGCGCTCAGCCAGCTCTAGGATGGCGCCGCCGGTTTCCTGGTTGGCGCTCTTCAGCGCCGCTTCGACCTCCTGCTGAGTCACCCCATAAGCCACCATCTTCTGCGGATCGAGCAGCACCTGGTACTGCTTGACCATACCGCCGAGGGTGGCCACCTCGGCCACATTGGGTAGGCTCTTGAGCTCGTACTTGAGAAACCAGTCCTGCAGCGCCCGAAGCTGGGACAGGTCATGCTGGCCGCTGCGGTCGACCAAGGCGTACTGGTAGATCCAGCCCACGCCGGTGGCATCCGGCCCCAGAGTGGTGGTGACGCCCTCCGGCAGGCGTTCCTGGGCCTGGTTGAGGTACTCCAGCACGCGCGAACGCGCCCAGTAGAGATCGGTGTCGTCTTCAAACAGCACGTAGACGAAGGAGTCGCCGAAGAACGAGTAGCCGCGCACCGTCTTCGCCCCCGGAACCGAGAGCATGGTGGTGGCCAGCGGATAGGTCACCTGGTTCTCGACGATCTGCGGCGCCTGGCCGGGAAAGCTGGTTCTGATGATGACCTGGGTGTCGGAGAGATCCGGCAACGCGTCCACTGGCGTGTTGCGCAACGACCAGATCCCTAAAGCGGTGATGAACAGGGTCGCCAGCAGCACCAGGAAGCGGTTGCCTATCGACCAGTGAATCAGGCGCGCGATCATGGCAGCTCTCCTTGCTTGTCGAGCCGCTCTACTTGCAAGCCAGAGTCCGTCTGACGAGCACCGATGCGTACGTGATCCCCGGGCTTGAGTCCCGCAGCTACTTCAGGGCTGGCCAGCGGAAATGCCATGGTCATGCCGGGCATGTTCAGGCTCTCGAATGGACCGTGCTCCAGGGTGATCTCCTCGGCGTCCAGGGCACGAATCACGCCATGGGACTCATGGAGTTCCTTTGCATTGTCCTGCTCGACATGGCTGGCCACGACACCCTGGAGGCTGGCCTCCGAGTCGATCAGGAACTGGCCGGAGGTAACGACCGACTGTCCTTCCTCAAGACCGGACAACACCTCCAGACGCCCATCGGCCTCGCGGCCCAAAGTGATCTCCAGGGGGCGGTAGCGCCCATCGGCTTCGGCCAGCATCACCAGAGCACGCTTACCGGTGCGAATCACAGCTTCACTCGGGATCAGTAGCGCGGGTTGTTCGACGGTGCTGTTCAGACGCACGGCGGCGAACATGCCGGGGCGTAATTTGCCGGCGGGATTGGCGAGCTCGCTGCGTACCGTGAGCGTACGCGTCTGCGGGTCGGCACTCGGTAGCAGGGCGACGACACGACCTGGCAGAGGTTGTTCAGGAAAGGCTGTCAGGGTGGCGGTAATGCTCGCGCCAAACTGAACCGCTCCAGCTTGGTCTTCGGGTATCGCCGTGTCGAGCCAAACCGTGGACAGCCCGTTGATCCGGGCCAGGTCCTGGCCGGCTGCCACGGTCATCCCGACACGCACGTCCAATGCCTGCAGCTCGCCGGCGATGGGCGTGGTGATGGTCTGAACCGCCCGTGGCCGGCCGCTGCGACGAACCTGCTCGACCAACGATTGAGGCATGCCCAGCAGACGCATGCGCTCCTGGGTCGCACTTATCAAGCGCGTGTCAGCAGTACGCAACACAGCCAGGAACTCCAGCTGGGCGGCAGACCATTCGGGAATCAGCAGGTCGACGAGGGGCGTACCGGCGGGCAATACATCGCCAGGGGCGTGTCCGTAGACCCGTTCGACGAACCCACCCGCTCGGGCCTGCAGGTTCGCCACCTCGCGCTGGTTATAGACCAGGGAACCGACGGCCTCGATACCCGAAGGCAGCACACCGCGAGTCACTGGCGCGGTGCGCATCCCGAGGTTTTGCACGGCTTGCGAGGGCACGCTCAGGGTCGAGGAGTCCTGCCCAGCATCTGCGTACTTGGGGACAAGCTCCATATCCATGAAGGGGGACTTGCCCGGTTTATCGAAGCGCTGCTCAGGTTGCATCGGGTCATACCAGTAGAGCACTTTGCGCTCATCCGTCGGTGCGGGAGTTGGCATGACCTCATGGTTGGCCGGCCTCTCGGCCAGCAAGTAGCCACCGCCTGCCGCGGCAATGCCCATGGTCAGCAAGGCCGCGGAAAAACCTAATGCTGAAATCTTCATTGCAGGCCCTCCACATAGGCGTAGTACAAGCTCGCGGAGAGCTGGCTCAGCTTGCGCTGCTGTTCGATCTGTCGCAGCTGAGCCTCGATCAGTTCGCGCTGGGCGGTGACAACGGATGCCAGCTGACTGTTGCCGGCCTGATAGGCAGCCAGTTCGAGATCGGCACGTTTGCTCGCCAGGGGGATCAAGGTCTTCTCGGTACGCGCCAGAGCTCTGCGTAGTTGCTCCAACTCGGCAAGGCCACTTTCCAGCTCAGCCTGATGGGCGCGCAGCAGCACTTCCTGCTCGGCTTCCATTTGCGACACGCTCTGTTGCTTGGCGTTGATCTTGGGACCCTGTCGTGTGCCGACGAACAACGGCAGGTCGAAGGTGAACTGCACCATCACCATGTCGCCGAACTGGTTGTCGCGGTTGTTGTAGGCAAACTCTACGCCCCAGTCAGGTGTCTTCTCGGCTACAGCCTCATTCAACTCTGCGCTGGCCTCGCCAACCCGGGCAGATGCGGCACGCAAGTCGGGATGCTGAGCCAAACGGTGCTGCAGGTGGGGGACGTCCAAGCTCAGGCTGGGTGCATCTCCCGCCAGAAGCTGATCGGCTTCGTTGCCTATCCAGCGGCGTAGCTTGGCCCGAGCAATCGCCACATCGCGATTCAGCTCATCCCTCCGATCCTGCAAAGCCAAAGCCTCCTGGTCGGCCTGCAGCAGTTCGCCAGGCTGAGCGCTGCCGCCGGCGATCAGCGATTGCACCGTCGAGCGGAGCAGCTCGATCTGGCGGTCCAGTTGATCGAAGAGGCCAACACTGTGCTCGGCGTAGTACACGTCCAACCAGCTCAAGGCCGTCTGGCGTTTGACCTCAAGCTGCATGGCGCGCTGCTCGGCCTCGGCCCGGACAACGGAGGCCTCGGCCAACTGGCGGCGGGCCTGGCGTTTGTCGCCATTGGGAACCTCTTGCATGAGCCCAATGCGGCGCATGGTCATTGAGTCCCGATTCAGGGTGTAACGATCAGGCCCTTCGATGGGCAGGTTATCGATGCCGAGAATCAGCTTGGGATCGGGCAGGGCGTCTGCGGGAACTACGGCCTGCTGTGCCGAAGCGACCTGTGCTTGTCGTGCCAGGTTATCAGGTGCGCGCTGTTCGGCGAGCGCCTGCGCTCGTTCGAAGGTTAGGGGCTGCGCCTGTGCAGCAACCCAGGGAACTGCCAAGAATGCGGCAGCTAACACACCGAGATAGCCACGGCGTGAGAAAAGGAAAGCGGGCATGCTTTCGCCTCCAATGCGGTTGATCGAGGTCGCCACCAAAAGCGTGGTCGCGACGATGCGCCTGGTATAAAGGCGCGAAGATCACTGCATTAGACGAAACGAGGAGGGCGCCAGAGTCCTGCGGGCTCTCGCTTAATCACCGACTGGGTCAGCAATATCTCGGGGCGTGAGGGAAGAGGGGATATGCTCTTGATAACGGTGGTCTGGAGAAGTCCTCCGGTCTTGCATTCCTGGCCGGATTTGCAGGGGGACTTACTGGCCACCCCATCAGACTTATCCATTTGCTCGCAGCACGGAGCATCGGCCATTGCATGGCCCTGATGATCGGCGTTCTGCATCGGGCAAGGTTGTGCAGGCATGCTGAAAGCCATACCGCCGAAGGCCGGCAGCACGAGGCTAGCAATCATTACCAGGATCAATCCAATCCGACGCACAGCAATTCACCAGGCGGGGCGATAGGGCGACGATAGCAGATTGCCCCGGGGCATGAACGCTCGTTTTGGCGATAACAGCACTTCGTTGATTTGGATCAAATAGAGTGTCATGCAGGGTAGGGTGCCAAAAGCAGAGGAACTGTCAGGTGATTGCATCACAGAGTGCCAGCTGGCACGGCAAAGCCTGGGTATCTCCAGGTTTCGGGGTGTTTTTAGGGCAGGTAGGCAATCATGATTGGCATCGCCACATGGCTCACCAGATCACCATTGGTATCAACCGCGACTTGACGGTGACTACATCTGACAGCCACGTCACGGCCCGAGCCATTTGCATTCACGCGGGCGTCACTCATCGAATCGAAGCAGTTGAGGTTATTTCGATTTACCTTGATGCACTTTCTGAGGAGGCACGGGCATTCAATGCCTCTACGAGCATCTTGCCTATCGATGTGCAAAGCATTGTGTCTCTGCAGAGACTGTTGGCAACTCCCTGTATCACCGCACAGCAAATGCGGGGAGCGGTTCGCCAATTTCTTAATCTCACCGATCTGCCGATCATCGATCCACGGCTGCAACTTGTCCTTGAAGCCTTGAACGAGCCCGCCAATGGCAGACAAGAACTGGCAGACCTGATGCACCTGTCGACGACTCGTTTTTCTCATTGGTTTGTTGAACAGACTGGCTTGCCATTGCGCAGCTACCGTAAGTGGCTTCGCCTAGTCGCTGCGTTACAGCTCATTACGGCTGGCCAAAGTCTGACAGGGGCCGCCCATGCTGCAGGATTCTCGGATTCCGCGCACTTTTCCCGCACCTTTCGCAGCCTATTTGGCCTCGATCCTTCGTCAGCTCTGAGCCAGGTCAGTCTCAGCAGCTGAGGTCAGCTTTTTTGTTCAAGCCAGAACCCTGGGGACCGCCTAACGTAGGGGCATCAAGAAGAGGGGGCTGCATGATGAGCAATTGCTTCAGGTTTCTGATCCGCTGGTTCAGCTATCCCGTCATATTTGGCGGTACGGCTGGCTGGATGATCTGGCAGCTTTACGAGGGCGTGCCATATTGGCCCAGCACAGCCCTGATTGCAGTAGTCGGAATTATTCCGGTCGCCATGCTGGAGCGTCTACAACCGTTCCGTCAGAGCTGGCTTACCGACCACGGCGACACACTGACCGATCTGCTTCACCTGATCGTGAATCTGTCCGTCATCCAGTTCACCGCTGCGATTCTGGCTCGACTGGGCGATTGGGTGCCTGATGCCGCTCGCACCTTTCCAACGACTTGGCCGCTCTGGATCCAGTTGCTCATCGTAGCCATGGTTTTGGATCTCAGTCTCTATGCCATGCACCGACTCAGCCACTATGTGCCGTGGCTATGGCGCTTACATGAGCCCCATCACAGTGCAGAGCGCCTCTATTGGATGAATGGCGAGCGTCGACATCCACTACACGCGGCGATCATGGCGGGCCCTGGACTCTTGGTGCTCTTCGCGATGGGGACACCTTCAGCTCTCGTCGCAACCTGGTTTGGCATCCTGACAGTGCATCTCGCATTTCAACATTCCAACCTGGACTACTCGCTAGGCTGGATGCGCAATGTGATTGGCGTCGCGGAGACACACCGCTGGCACCACAAACGGGAGTTCGAAGATGCCCAGGTCAATTTCGGCGAGTTCTTACTGCTGTGGGATCACCTGTTTAGAACCTTCTATGACGCGGCAGAAAAGCTCGGCGATGCCCAGGTAGGACTGCAAGAAGGTGACTACCCGACTGGGTATCGGGCTCAACTGGTAGCTCCGTTTAAGCGGGTTTCACAAGCTAATAGGATTCGCCGTACCCACTCGGCGGGCTAGCACAGGACCGACCTCGCTGGCCGTTCAGTCGAGCCCAAAGTGGGTGTTGGAGCCCAGGTCAAACAGCATGCCTAGCGGGAAGGCCTGAGCCAGCGGGACACAGGTTTTTGGATCTTCACTTCCGGATGCTGAAGAACAAAACAGGTAAAGCGTTCTCCATTTTTGAAGATTAGTGCTGGGAATTTTCTATTTTTAGTTCGGTGTACTGCCGCCGACAGCCTGGAGGGGCTAGGTCGATGCGTAATTTAACATAATATACATTATGCGAAGTATCGTCTGGACAGGGCAGCGCGGATAGACTCGTCAGGAAATATCGCCCTGTTTTCCCTTCGCACCCGCCTGCGGCCTCTTTCGCCACGATTACCATGACAGGTGCCTGAACCTGTTTCGCTTCGCTTGGCGCTTTGTCGCCTCAGCCCAGGTTTCCATTCGCGGCGAACGACATATGCCCGACACCAGCACCTTCCATCGACGACGATTGCTGCCGCTTGCGCGTGGTCGAGTCGCTGCCGCTCGTCGTGAAAATTTCCAGAGCCGGATGTTGGGTGCTGTTGTACAGAATATGAAATTCGAGCATATGCCGTTAATACAGATACGCGGCGAATGGAATCCATTAAGTCTTATCTCCTTATTAAGAAAATATAAAAAGAGCCGTACATATGAGCCCCGTCGACGTACCGCACTCTGAACTAAGCGAAGCGGCAATTCGCGGGCGCGGTGATATCAACTTGATATAGGTCGCAGCCATTTATCCATTCGACTGGCATATCGCATATATATCGCTAAGGTCAGTGGTGCTGAAACAAGGAGGCAACTATGACCCCGGATCTCAACAGCGTGAAAATGGCACTTTCTGTATATGATGTCAGCATGATACGACGACCTGATGGCAGCGTGCTGCTCATCGTCAGCAACAATGGACGCCGACTCAGGCGGGTTTTCGATGAAAGCTACTCGACCGACGAGATAATCAGGACGATAAAGTTCGACATGACCCTACGCTCGGAAGGCGCTTCGGTAAGCGAAGCGGTTAAATATTGCAGCGGTTCCAGCCTGCCGACTTATTCCCGGGAGCCGATCTACCAGACGCGCACCTCCAGGCTGTGGTCCCTGCGCAAGATCGTGGATCGCTGAGATGGGCTCCAGGGTTTTCACGTTCTCAATGATCGACCACGCCTGGATGGGCGGGTCTTGCCGAGGTGCCAAGTGGGAGTATTCAGGAAGAACATGCGTTTCGACCGCTCTGCATTTTACGAGTGGCCCTATCTCGCCGGAGTGGGCGGCTTGAGCGTGCTGCTGTTATGGAACGAGCCATCGCCCTCCTCGCCCCACGCCCCGGGCCTTGACTCGCCACCGACGCTCGCCGGCTACAGGAGCCAGCACTCGCTGCAGAAGGTGGAGTCGAACTGTTATCAGGAGCAGCAATCGAGATGTACCGACGGCTGCGGCGCGGAAGATGATGTTTCCAGCGTCGCCCCCGCGGAGCCCGATCTGAGTTTGTCGATCCTCACGTGCACGGATCAAACCGGTCTCGAAGACCGGAGAATATCTGGCGGCACAGGGCATAATCTGGTCATCGAAGTTATCAGGACGGATTATGAGTTCTGAGAAAATGCAATATCCTTGGAGTTATAGGGTTTTTCTTTGAGCGCAGCGGGCGAGGAAGTTGTTTTCGCCTCGCCCGCCGCTAGGGATAATCTGAAATAGCCGGGCGCAAGCGGGACAGTGGATTTATCGCTGAACAGCGCTTGCGCTGGCCCGAAGGGGGATAATCCAGAACCTGCGTAGTCCCTGGTCTCCCGCCTTCGCGGAAGTGACGATAAATGGCTTTTTCAGAACTTCCTTAAACGAAGCGGTTGCCTCCAGCGCGAACAGCAGCGCCGGAAAACAGATCGAACGATTGCCCGGCCAGCGCTTTCCAATTTCCAGCAGCAGCCGGTTGGATGACCGCGCCGGTATCGAGCGGCGGCGGAATTTTTTTCTGAACTTCGTTCGCACCCGGCACTTCTACCGCAGGGAACACGGACAGGAGGAACGACCATGCACTATCTCAAACAGCTATCGCTGCTGGCAGTAGCCGCACTGGCGCTCTGCGCCGCCAGCCTGCTGCAAGCCGCTGAGGGGAATGAAGGCATCACCGCGCAGGCCTTCGTCGAAGAGGCTTCGGCCAAGGGCATCGCGGAAATCGAAGTGGCCAGGCTGGCCCTCGAAGAGGCTACATCCGAGGAGATCCGGGAGTTCGCACAAACCATGATCGACGACCACGGCAAGCTCAATCAGAAGCTCAGGGAGCTGGCCACGCGCAAGAACCTCGATCTGTCCGACGAGGCCGGCCTGATCGATCGTGCCAAGGCGCTGGTCCTGGAGCTGCGCGCGGTGGCGCCGCGCCAGGGTCAGCGCCTCGACGCCATGACCAAGGCCGAGCTGCTGGACCTGGCGCGCAAGCGCAACCTGGCCGGTCGTTCGAGCATGCGCAAGCCGGAGCTGCTCGAGGCCCTGCGCAAGAGCTGCTGAGGGCGCATGGCGCGGCATCGCTGCCCGGTGCGCAAGAGTCCGGCCTACCCTAGCCTGCGGAAACCGGCTCCTCGTCGATCATCCGCAGCGGCGCCCAGCGACGCAGCAGGAGGTACAGGGTCGGGATCACGTAGAGGGTGAAGAAGGTGCCCACCAGCAGGCCGCCGACTATCACCAGGCCGATCTGCTGGCGGCTCTCGGCGCCTGCGCCGGTGGCGATGGCCAGAGGCAGCGAGCCGAGGACCATGGCCCCGGTGGTCATCAGGATCGGCCGCAGGCGCTGCACCGCCGCCTCGCTCACCGCCGCGCGCAGCTCGCGGCCCTCGCGCAGCAGGTGGTTGGCGAACTCGACGATGAGGATGCCGTGCTTGGTGATCAGGCCGATCAGGGTCACCAGGCCGATCTGCGAGTAGATGTTCAGGGTGCCGCCGAACAGGGTCAGGGCGAGCAAGGCGCCGGCCATCGACAGCGGCACGCTGAACAGGATGATCAGGGGGTCGCTGAAACTCTCGAACTGCGCCGCCAGCACCAGGAAGATGAAGGCCAGGGCCAGGGCGAAGATCAGCGCGATGCCGGCGCTGGATTCCTTGAAGTCGCGCGAGGTGCCGGTGTAGTCGTACTGGGTGTCGGGCGGGAACACCTCGCGCGCGGCAGCTTCCAGCCGATCCAGCGCCTCGCCCAGGGTATAGCCGCTGCCGACGTTGGCGCTGACGGTCACCGCGCGCAGCTGGTTGAAATGGTTGAGCTCGCGCGGCGCCACGGTCTCGCGCACCGAGATCAGGTTGGACAGCTGCACCATGCCGCCGTCGCGGTCGCGCACGTAAACGCGGTCGAGGTCCTGCGGGTTGCTGCGGTCGATATCCTGCAGCTGCACCATCACGTCGTACTGCTCGCCGCTCTGCTTGAAACGGGTCACCTGACGGCTGCCGAACAGGCTCTCCAGGCTGCGGCCGATCAGCGCCACATCGGTGCCCACCGCCACCGCCTGTTCGCGGTTGACCGCCACCTTGAGCTGCGGCGTATTGAGCTTGAGGTCGCTGTCCAGACTTTCCAGGCCCGGGTAGTCGCGCACCCGCGCAAGCAGCTGCTCGACATAACCCTGCAGCTCGGCGTACTCCAGCGACGAGCGGATGACGAAGTTGATCGGCTGGTTGCGCGCGCTCTGTCCCAGCGGAGGGCGGTTGACCGGGAACACGTGCATGCCGGCGATATCCTGCAGCCTGGGCAGCAGCTCGTTGCGGATCTCGAACTGGCTGCGGCTGCGGTCGGCCCAGTCCTCCAGCTTCATGAAGGAAATGCCCTGGGCCACCGTGGGGAAGCCGGCGATGACCATGTAGCGGTTGGTTTCGGCGATGCTCGCGTAGGCCTCCTCCACCTCCCGCGCGTAGCGCGCGGTGTAGTCGATGGTGGCGCCGTCCGGGCCGTTGAACACCCCGACTATGGTGCCGGTATCCTCGGTCGGCGCCAGCTCCGAACGCAGCCCGGCGAACAGCCAGGCGCAGAGCGCGAAGGCCAGCAGCAGCACGCCGAGCACCAGCGGCCAGGCGCGCAGGGCGCGATCCAGGCTGTGCCGGTAGCCGTAGGTCAGGCCGCCGAGGAAGTTCTCGATCAGGTTGTACAGCCGGCTGTGGCGCTCGCCGGTCTGGTGCGGCTTGAGCAGCAGCGCGCACATCATCGGCGTCAGGGTCAGGGCGACGAAGCCCGATACCAGCACCGCGCCGGCCAGGGTCCAGGCGAACTCGGTGAACAGCTTGCCGGTGGTGCCCTGCATGAAACCGATCGGCGCGAACACAGCGGCCAGGGTCAGGGTCATGGCGATCACCGCGAAGGCGATCTCGCGGCTGCCCTTGAAGGCCGCCTGCAGCGGCTTCATCCCCGCCTCGACATGGCGGTGGACGTTCTCCAGCATGACGATGGCGTCGTCCACCACCAGGCCGATGGCCAGCACCATGGCCAGCAGCGTCAGGGTATTGATGGAAAAGCCCATCAGGCTCATCAGGGCGAAGGCGCCGATGAGCGACACCGGGATGGTCACCAGCGGGATGAGGGTGGCGCGCAGCGAACGCAGGAAGATGAAGATGATCAGGATGACCAGCGCCACCGCTTCCCAGATGGTGACGAAGACGTTGTCGATCGACTCGCGGATGAACAGCGAACTGTCGTTGGCCACCGTCATGTGCATGCCCTCGGGTAGCAGCGCACGGACTTCCGGCAGGGCCGCTGCGAGGCCGTCGGAGATGTCCAGCGGGTTGGCCGTGGCCTGCTTGATCATGCCCATGGACACCGCCGGGCGACCGTTGAAACGCACCACGCTGCGTTCGTCGCGCGGACCGATCTCGGCATGGCCGACGTCGGCCAGGCGCAGCAGATAGCCGCGCGAGTCGTCGAGGATCAGGTCGTTGAACTGCTCGGGCGTGCTCAGGTCGGTTTCCGACAGCACAGTGAACTCGCGCGCGCGCGATTCGATGCGCCCGGCGGGAATCTCCACGTTCTGCCGGCGCAGGGCGTCCTCCACGTCCTGCACCGTGAGGTTGTGCGCGGCGAGCTTCTCGGGGTCTAGCCAGATGCGCACGGCGAAGGTCCGCGCGCCGCGAATCTGCACCTCGGAGACCCCGGGAATGGTCTGCAGGCGGTCCTTGATCACCCGTTCCAGCACATCGGTGATCTGCATGGCGTCGTGGACTTCGCTGTAGAAGGCCAGCCAGATCACCGGCATGGCATCGGCCTCGACCTTCTGCACTATGGGTTCGTCGATCTCGTCCGGCAGCAACCCGCGCACCCGGCCGAGACGGTCACGCACGTCGTTGGCCGCCTCGTCGGGGTTGCGCCCGAGGCGGAACTGGGCGGTGATCTGGGTATTTTCCGAGCGGCTGATGGAGCTGACGAAATCCAGCCCCTCGATGCCCGAGAGCACGTCCTCGATCGGCTGCGCCACCTGCGACTCCATGATCTCCGGGCTGGCGCCGGGATAGACCACATTGACCGTGACGATGGGCACGTCGATGTTGGGATACTCGCGCACGCTGAGGCGTTCGTAGGCCATCAGCCCGAGCAGCACCACGATCAGCGACAGCACGGTGGCGAACACCGGCCGGCGGATGCAGATGTCGGAGAGGATCACGGCTGGCGCTCCCCGCTCCTGCTGCGCACCGTCAGCCCGGGCCGGACCTTCTGCCAGCCGGCGCTGATCACCGTTTCACCCCCGCTGAGCCCCTCGCGCACCTCCACCAGGCCGTCGAAACGCTTGCCCAGGCGCACCTCGCGCTGCTCGACCACCCCGCCTACCACCAGGTTGACCAAGAGCTGCTCGCCCACCGGCATCACCGCCTCCTCGGGGATCACCAGGGCCTCGGGGCGCTCGGCGAGAATCACCGAGACCCGCACGAACTGCCCCGGGCGCAGGCGGCGGTCGTCGTTGCCGATATGGGCGCGGATCGCCTGGCTGCGCCCCACTTCGTCCAGGCGCGGGTTGATGGCGAAGATCTCGCCCTGGAAACGCTCGCCCGGGTAGGTGTCCAGGCGAATCTCCACCGTCTGGCCCAGGCGCACCTGGGCCACGGCCTTCTGCGGAATGCGGAAGTCCACCTTGAGCGGATCGAGCACCTCGAGGTTGACGATGTCCTGACCGGCGTCGAGATAGTCGCCGAGGCTGGCCTGGCGCAGGCCGAGGACGCCGTCGTAGGGCGCCCTGATCCGGGTCTTGTCGAGGCGTGCCTGGGCCAGGGCCAAAGTGGCGCGGGCGGCCTGCTGCTGGCTCTGCGCCTCGTCTAGGGCCTGGGCGTTGCTGGCGCCGCGCTGGAACAGCATCTGCGCGCGCTGGTGGTTCTTCTCTGCCAGGTCGAGATTGGCGCGTGCCTGCGCCAGTTCAGCGCGGGCGATGGCATCGTCGAGGCTGACCAGCAGGTCGCCGGCGGTCACCGCCTGGCCTTCGCGAAAATGCAGGGTGGCCAGGCGTCCCTCGATCTCCGGGCGGATCATCACCGATTCGTCGGAGCGCAGCGAACCGAAGGTGATCAGCTCGTCGCGCACCGCCATCTGCTTGACCGCCACCACCTCCACCAGCGGTCCATCGGCGGCTAGCACCTGACCGGCGAGCAGCGCCGACAACAGCAGTGGCAGGGAACGCAGCAGCACGGCCATATACAACCCCTTTTGTAGGTATCGGCCGAGTCTAACCGGCCGCTGCGTCAATGGCAGCGGGCCAAGGTATTTCGCTATGTTTTTTAGGCTATGTCCCAATTGGCCGTTGCAGTCGTCAACAGGCCACTGACACAGCATCTGAAGGAAGCCGCGAACGCCCCGCCTCGGGGAGAAACGATTGCAGCCATAGCGCACAATCGGCGCATTCGCCGCGGGTCGCGGCTCCTACAAACAGCATCAACACCCTGGACAATACTGGGACATGGCCAAATTTCTTACTCGTTACTGACGCATGCCGCGACCGCTGACCAGCAGGCGGATGCACAGGCCATAGAGGACGGCCGTGGCCATCAGCATGAAGCCTATGGCGACGCCGATGCGGATGTCGGAGACGCCGAGGATGCCGTAGCGAAAGGCGTTGACCATATGCAGGATCGGGTTGCCCATCGACACCGTCTGCCAGAACGGCGGCAGCAGGCTGATGGAATAGAACACCCCGCCCAGGTAGGTCAAAGGCGTCAGCACGAAGGTGGGGATGATCGAGATGTCGTCGAAGTTGCGCGCGAACACCGCATTGACGAAGCCGCCGAGCGAGAAGATGGTCGCCGTCAGCAGCACCACCAGCACCGTCACGCCGAGGTGATGCACCTGCAGGT
This sequence comes from Pseudomonas sp. SP16.1, assembly GCF_052682975.1. Lineage (NCBI taxonomy): Bacteria > Pseudomonadati > Pseudomonadota > Gammaproteobacteria > Pseudomonadales > Pseudomonadaceae > Pseudomonas > Pseudomonas sp. SP16.1. Next base: position 1,880,436 of record NZ_JBQYFZ010000001.1, on the reverse strand, counting down.
GGGTGAAGAACAGCGACAGCAGGGTGACGATGAAGCCCACCGCCAGGCCGCGCAGCACGCCGCCGACGACGAAGCCGACGAGTATGGTGTGCGGCGACACCGGCGAGACCAGCAATTCCTCGACGTTGCGCTGGAACTTGCTGCCGAAGAAGCTCGACACCACGTTGCCGTAGCTGTTGGTGATCACCGACATCATGATCAGCCCCGGCACTATGTATTCCATGTAGCTGAAGCCGCCCATGTCGCCGATCTGCCGGCCGATCAGGTTGCCGAAGATGACGAAGTACAGAACCATGGTGATCGCCGGTGGCAGCAGGGTCTGCGGCCAGATACGCAGGAAGCGGCGCACCTCGCGCTGGACGATGGTGCGCAGGGCCACCAGGTTGGCGGCGAACTCGCTGTTGAGATACTGGGTATTCATGGCGTCACCTTGGCCAGGTTCTTTTCCACCAGGGAGACGAACAGCTCCTCCAGGCGATTGGTCTTGTTGCGCAGGCTGAGCACCTCCACCCGCTGCTGCGCCAGTTGCTGGAACAGTGCGTTGAGACCCTGGCTCTTCTCCACCTGCACCTCCAGGGTGTGATCGTCGAGCAGCCGCGCCGGGTAGCCCTGCAACTGAGGCGCCGCCGCGTGGGTGTCCTTGAGGTCGAGCAGGAAGGTCTCGACGTGCAGTTTCTTCAGCAGGTCCTTCATGCTGCTGTGCTCGACGATGCGGCCGTGGTCGATGATGCCGATGTTGCGGCACAGCTGCTCGGCCTCCTCCAGGTAATGGGTGGTGAGGATGATGGTGATGCCCTGGCGGTTCAGCTCGGTGAGGAAGCTCCACATCGAGCGGCGCAGCTCGATGTCGACGCCGGCGGTGGGCTCGTCGAGGATCAGCAGGCGCGGCTGGTGCACCAGCGCGCGGGCGATCATCAGCCGGCGCTTCATGCCGCCGGACAGCTCGCGCGAGGCGACGTCGCGCTTGTCCCACAGGCCGAGCTGGGTCAGGTACTGCTCGGCGCGCTGCTTGGCGATCGAACGCGGGATGCCGTAGTAGCCGGCCTGGGTGACGACGATGTCGAACACCTTCTCGAACTGGTTGAAGTTGAACTCCTGCGGCACCACGCCGAGGCAGCGCTTGAGCGCCGACGGCTCACGATCGAGGTCGTGGCCGAACACGCTGACCGTGCCGCCGCTCTTGTTCACCAGGGTGGAGAGGATGCCGATGGTCGTGGACTTGCCGGCGCCGTTGGGGCCGAGCAAGGCGAAGAAATCGCCTTCGGCGACGTCCAGGTCGATGCCGTGCAAGGCCTGGAAGCCGTTCGCATAGGTCTTGGTCAACTGGCGGATGGTCAGGGCGGAGGTCATGAAAATGGGGTTTCCCGCGCGAGAGTGAGAGCGACATAGATGGGGGCGGACGCGCCGATTTGCAACCGGCCGTTACCGCCGCCATCGCCTGCAGGCGTGCACCCTACCCAGGCCGGCGCGCCGAGGAAAGCCCATTGATGCGATCTCGACTATCGATGCGGTCGATGGTGGCGGCCCGCGCGCCGCAGATCGCCGCGGCTGAACGCGACGCCGAGCTTGAGCGGCTGCCGCAGAACGGTGCATGGCAGCCCTTGATTGCCGCGCGCCCAGCGCCTGCAGACCGCTGCCGTCGCGAAGGCCGCGACCTGCTGGCGTGGCTGCCGCGCCAACGCTCGGCGAACTCGCCTACCGCGTGACGGTCACTGTCAATGACGCGGCCGGGTCGCAGAACAGGCCGGCCTGCCCCGCTACCTGGGTTTCGCCCCAGTCCAGGTGCGCCGATCCCGCCGTGAAAACGGCGATTCGGCCACGCCCGCCCGCCTCGCCGTCAATTCGCGACTAAGCTCCTGACGGAGTCACTCATGGAGGGAACACGCATGCTCGTCGTCTGGTTACTGGTCCTGGTGCTCGGGGTGCTCTATCTGGCCCACAGCCGCAGCGCCGCCCTGCCCGCCCTCGGCATCGTCGCCGCCTATCTGTTGGCCATGGCGCTACTGAGCCCGGTGCCCGGCTGGCTGCAGCTGCTGCTGTGGCTGCTCACCGGCGCCGTCGCCGCCTTCGTACTGCTCGAGGCGCCGCGCCGCCGGCTGTTCAGCGCCCCGCTGTTCGCCTGGTTCCGGCGCGCGCTGCCGCCGATGTCCGACACCGAACGCGACGCCATCGAGGCCGGCACCGTGTGGTGGGACGGCGAGCTGTTCAGTGGCCGGCCGGACTGGGACAAGCTGCTGGCCTATCCCAAGGCCCAGCTGACGGACGAGGAGCAGGCCTTTCTCGACGGTCCCACCGAGGAGCTGTGCGCCATGGTCAGCGACTGGCAGGTCGGCCAGCAGATGGACCTGCCCGAGAAGGCCTGGCAGCACATCAAGCGACACGGCTTCTTCGCCCTGATCATCCCCAAGGAATACGGCGGCAAGGGCTTCTCCGCCTATGCCCACTCGCAGGTGGCGATGAAGCTGGCCACCCGTAGCGGCGATCTGGCCTCCACCGTGATGGTGCCCAACTCCCTGGGGCCGGCCGAACTGCTGCTGCATTACGGCACCGACGAGCAGCGGCGACACTATCTGCCGCGCCTGGCCAGCGGCGAGGACATCCCCTGCTTCGCCCTCACCGGCCCGCTGGCCGGCTCCGATGCCAGCGCCATGCCGGACACCGGCATCGTCTGCAAGGGCAAGTGGAACGGTGAACAGGTGATCGGCCTGCGCCTGAACTGGGAGAAGCGCTACATCACCCTCGGCCCGGTGGCCACCCTGCTCGGCCTGGCCTTCAAGGCCTTCGATCCCGAGCACCTGCTCAGCGAGGAGGAAGACCTCGGCATCAGCCTGGCTCTGGTGCCCACCGACACCCCCGGGGTGGAGATCGGCCGGCGCCACCTGCCGCTGGGCGCCGCGTTCATGAACGGCCCGAACTCGGGCAAGGACGTCTTCGTCCCGCTCGACTACCTGATCGGCGGCCGGCCGATGCTCGGCAAGGGCTGGATGATGCTGATGAACTGCCTGTCGGTCGGCCGCTCCATCTCCCTGCCCGCCGTCGGCACCGGTGCCGCCAAGTTCACCAGCCTGACCAGTGGCCAGTACGCCCAGCTGCGCGAGCAGTTCAACGTGCCGCTGGCCGCTTTCGAAGGCATACAGGAGGCGCTGGCGCGGATCGGCGGCAACGCCTGGCTGATGGACAGCGCGCGCATCCTCACCGCCGGCGCGGTGGACCTGGGCGAGAAGCCGTCGGTGCTGTCGGCGGTGCTCAAGTACCACCTCACCGAGCGCGGCCGCGAATGCATCGGCCACGCCATGGACGTGCACGGCGGCAAGGGCATCATCATGGGCCCGAACAACTACCTGGCCCGTTCCTGGCAGGGGGCGCCAATCTTCATCACGGTCGAGGGTGCCAACATCCTCTCACGCAATCTGATGATCTTCGGCCAGGGCGCCATCCGCAGCCATCCCTATGTGCTCGCGGAAATGGCTCTGGCCAGCCGCGACGACGAAGAGCAGGCGCTGATCGAGTTCGACGGCCTACTGCTGCGCCACATCGGCTTCGCCGTCGGCAATGCCGCCAGCAGCCTGCTGCTCGGCCTGAGCCTGGGCTGCTTCGGCCAGGCGCCGGGCGACAGCCTGAGCCAAGGCTACTTTCGCTCCCTCGACCGCCTGGCCGCGGCCTTCGCCCTGTGTGCCGACAGCAGCATGATGCTGCTGGGCGGCGAACTGAAACGCCGCGAGCGTATTTCCGCCCGCCTCGGCGATGTGCTCAGCCATCTGTACCTCGGTTCGGCGGCACTCAAGCGCTACCACGACCTGGACTACCCGCAGGCGGTGCAGCCGCTGGTGCGCTGGACCATGGAGGAAAACCTGTTCCAGGCCGAGCGGGCGCTGGCCGGACTGCTGGCCAACTTCCCCAATCGCGCCTTCGGCTGCCTGCTCAAGCTACTGGTGTTCCCCCTCGGCCGTCGACATCACGGCCCGAGCGACAGATTGGACGCCGAGGTGGCGGCGATACTCGGTCGCCCGGCCGGCGATCCGGCGCTGGAGTCGGTGCTGGAAGGCTGCTACCGGCCGCAGACCGACCAGGATCCGGTAGGCGCCCTGCAACACGCGCTGGAGCTGCTTCAGGCCAGCGGCGAGGCGCGCGAGAAACTGCAGCGGGCACTCAAGGACGGCAGCCTGCAGCCGGCTCCGGGGCAGGATGCGATCGTCGCCGCCATGGCCTGCGGCCTGCTCGACGCCGACGCCGGCCAGCGCCTGCAGGCGGCCGAAACGGCTCGCCGGCGCGTGATCGACGTCGACGACTTCGCCCCGGAGGAACTCAAGCTCGGCCGTGGCAAGGTGCGCTGAAACCCTAGCCCGGATGCAATCTGCGAGAGATGTGCAGGATTTCCCGGATATCATCCGGGCTACGCACTGGCTGACGAAGCGGCCGAGGGCCGGAAACGGGACAGCGGGCGCCAGGGTCTCTATACTCCTGCGCCCGTTTTACCCATCAGGAATCGCACCATGGCCAGCCATCTCGAACACCACCTCGCCCTGCTGAATCACCTGCGCGGCATTCTGGTCGCCCTGGGCGAAGCCGAGCAGGTGCAGGACGACAGCCACGCCCTGTTCATCGAACGCTACGACGAACTGCTCGCAGAACTGCCGCGCGACCCGGTGTCCAGCCAGTACCTGGGCCAGGACCTGATCAGCCAGATCTTCCACCGCTATCCGCAGATCGCCCACCTGGTGCCGCGCGATCTGCTGTGGTTCTTCGGTGGCGACTGCCTGCACTTCATGCCCGACGAGGAGATCGCCCTGTACCAGGCCCTCGACGAGCGCCGCTTCGAAGCCGAGCAGAACGACGAACCCTTCGACTGGAATCAGGAAAAACAGCTGCTGGCCCTGCCCACGAACGGCGCCAAGCACTGAGCAGTCGCTTTCCGCGCAGCAGCGGCGAGCTGCACGCCCGCCTGCAGGCGCAGCAGCAGGACATGCGTCGGTGTCGATGAGCCGATGCGCGGTATCCAGGCGACGATCCGGCGCGACGAGGATTGCGCCGCCATCGCCCAGCAGCTCTCGGTGGCGCGCAGCGCCCTGGACAAGGCCTGTCGGCGGACCCTCACCTGGCTGATCGAGGAAGCGCTGCTCGATCCCGAGCAGAGCGCCACAGCGTCGCTGCCGCGCGTCTGCGAGGTCTTCACCCGTCCGCCATAGCCCTCGCCCTGCCCTCAGGCAATCCCGCAGCGCCGCGCACGCCTCCGCCTGGAGGCAGCGTGCCGCACATTCCACCAGGACGTTCGACGCCTCGCTGCAGCGCGCCCCGCCGCCGTGCACAGAGAAGAGAAGCCCGACCTTGTCCGCGCATATGGCGATCGCGAACAAGGTCGCACCCGCATATATCTTTTTAATCTATGCATAGAACCAAAACACAGTTAAGCTCTTTCTTAATTAAATACTCCCACGGGTATACGAGAGGAGCGCCGTCATGCAAGCCGCTGTCCGAGAATTCTTCGATCCTGCCACCTACACCTACAGCTATGTCGTAACCGACCCCAGCACCCGGCGCTGCGCCATCCTCGATTCCGTCCTGGATTACGACCCGGCATCGGGGCGTACCTCACACGCCAGTGCCGACCGCATCATCGCCTACGTCAAGGAACACGAACTGCAGGTGGACTGGCTGCTGGAAACCCACGTCCACGCCGACCACCTCTCGGCGGCGCCCTACCTCAAGCGTGAACTGGGCGGCCAGTTGGCCATCGGCGAGCACATCACCGTCGTCCAGGACACCTTCGGCAAGCTGTTCAATGCCGGCACCGAGTTCGCCACCGACGGCAGCCAGTTCGATCGGCTGTTCAAGGACGGCGACGAATTCCGCGTCGGCGAGATTCGCGCCAAGGCCATCCACACGCCCGGGCATACCCCGGCCTGTATGACCTACCTGATCGGCGACGCCGGTTTCGTCGGTGACACGCTGTTCATGCCCGACTACGGCACCGCCCGCTGCGATTTTCCCGGCGGCGATGCGAACACGCTGTTCCAGTCGATCCAGAAGCTGTTCGCCCTGCCCGGCGAGACCCGCCTGTTCATGTGCCACGACTACAAGGCGCCCGGCCGCGACGACTATCGCAATCGCACCACCGTCGCCGAGGAACGCCAACACAACGTGCACGTTCGCCTCGGCACCGACCAGGCAAGCTTCGTCGCCATGCGCCGGGCGCGCGATGCCACGCTGGGCATGCCGACGCTGATCCTGCCGTCGGTGCAGATCAACATGCGCGCCGGACAGCTACCGCCTGCCGAGTCCAACGGCACCCGCTACCTGAAAATCCCCCTCGACGTGCTGTGAGGTATCGACCATGGACTCGCTCAAGTATCTGACGCCATTCATCGCCGTCGCCGGTCAGTTGCAGCCCGCGGACATGGGCGCGCTGGCCGCTGCCGGTTTTCGCAGCGTGGTCAACAACCGTCCGGATGGCGAGGGCGAAGGCCAGCCCAGTTCGGCCGAGATACAGGCGGCGGCCCAAGCCAGCGGGCTCGACTACTACCATCTACCGGTCGTCTCCGGGCAGCTCGGCGACGCGGACGTCGACGCCTTCGGCGCCCTGCTCGACCAGGCGCGCGGCCCGCTGCTGGCCTTCTGCCGAACCGGCACCCGTTCCACCAGCCTGTGGGCGCTGAGCGAGGCGCATCATCTCGATCCGCTGGCCCTGCTGGCTACCGCCCGCGACCGGGGCTACGACCTCAGCGGTCTGGCGCCGCGCCTGGAACAACGCTGGCAACGGGCGCCGCAAACCATCGCGCAAACGCGCGTCGCCCCGACACAGCGCTACGACGTGCTGGTGGTCGGTGGCGGCGCAGCCGGCTGCGCGGTCACCGCCAGCCTGCTGCGGCGCAAGCCGGACCTGCGCATCGCCGTGGTCGAACCGCGCGAGCAGCACTACTACCAGCCGGGTTGGACGCTGGTGGGCGCGGGCATCTTCGATCGGGGGCGTACCGAGCGGCCCATGGCGCGGTGCATTCCTCACGGTGCACAGTGGATTCGCGCCGCGGTGGCCGGCTTCGAACCCGACCAGCAGCGCGTGGTGCTCGAAGACGGCAACCGGGTGAGCTATCGCGCGCTCATCGTCTGTCCGGGCCTGAGCCTGCACTGGGACGGCATCGAAGGACTCAAGGAGACGCTGGGCAAGAACGGCGTGACCTCGAACTACCAGTTCGAGCTGGCGCCCTATACCTGGCAACTGGTGCAGAACCTGCGGCACGGCCGCGCCCTGTTCAGCCAGCCGCCGATGCCGATCAAGTGCGCCGGCGCGCCGCAGAAGGCGCTGTACCTGTCGTGCGACTGGTGGCTCAAGCAAGGCGTGCTGCGGCAGATCGAGGTGGAGTTCTGCTCGGCCGGCGCGGTGCTGTTCGGCGTACCGACCTTCGTCCCGCCGCTGATGAAGTACGTCGAACGCTATGGCGTCCGGCTCAACTTCAACACCACCCTGGCCGCGGTCGACGGCCCGGCACGCAAGGCCTGGTTCACGGAGGTGGACGCCAACGGCGAGACCCGGACCCTCGAGAAGGACTTCGACCTGCTGCATGCCGTGCCGCCGCAGCGCGCCCCCGAGTTCATTCGCCAGAGCCCGCTGGCGGGCGCCGACGGCTGGGTCGAGGCCGACCACGAGACCCTGCGTCATCCACGCTTCGGCAATATCTTCAGCCTCGGCGACGTGTGCGCGGCGCCCAACGCGAAGACCGCCGCGGCGGTGCGCAAGCAGGCGCCGGTGGTGGCTGAGAACGTCCTCGCCGTGCTTGCCGGCGAGGGCCCGCGGGCGATCTACGACGGCTACGGCTCCTGCCCGCTGACCGTGGAGCGCGGCAAGGTGGTGCTGGCCGAGTTCGGCTACGGCGGCAAGCTGCTGCCCACCTTTCCCCTGGACCCCACTGTGCCGAGGCGCCTGGCCTGGGACCTCAAGGTCAAGATGATGCCCGGCATCTATTTCGACCTGATGCTGCGCGGCCGCGAGTGGCTGGCCGAGCCCAAGTGCCTGCCGCATCAGCCATTGCCGGTGGAGGCGCCGGCGGCCTGTGACTTCGGCAAGGAAGCACGCAAATGAACTGGCGCCACTGGCTGCCCTGCCTGGAATGGGGAAGGCGCTATGACCGCGCCAACGCCGCCCAGGACGGCCTCGCGGCGCTGATCGTCACCCTTATGCTGGTCCCGCAAAGCCTGGCCTACGCCATGCTCGCCGGGCTGCCGCCGGTCACCGGGTTGTACGCCAGCATCGTGCCGCTGCTGGCCTACGCCCTGTTCGGCTCCAGCCGCACCCTGGCGGTCGGCCCGGTGGCGGTGGTCTCGTTGATGACCACCGCCGCCCTGACGCCGCTGTTTCCCCTCGGCAGCGCCGCCTACGTCGGCGCGGCGCTGCTGCTGGCGCTGCTGTCCGGCCTGCTGCTGGCCGCGATGGCCGTGCTGCGCCTGGGTTTTCTCGCCAATTTCCTCAGCCATCCGGTGATATCGGGTTTCATCGGCGCGTCGGGCCTGCTGATCGCGGTGGGCCAGCTCAAGCACCTGCTCGGCGTGACGGCCGCCGGCGAGAGTCTGCCGCAATTGTTGCCACAACTATGGCTAGCGTTGCCGGGCATGCACTGGCAAACCCTGCTTATCGGGCTGCTCAGCCTCACCTGGCTGTGGTGGGCGCGCATCCGCCTCAAATCGACGTTGCAGCGCCTGGGGCTGTCCGCGCAGCTGGCCGGTAACCTGAGCAAGGCCGCTCCGGTGCTGGCGATCGTCGCCGCCATAGTCGCCGTGACCCTGCTGCAGCTGGACCGGGCCGGGGTGAAAGTGGTCGGCGCCATTCCCCAGGGCCTGCCGGGCCTGACCCTGCCCACCTTGGATCCGGCACTGGCCCTGCAACTGCTGCCGGCGGCGCTGCTGATCAGCCTGGTCGGCTTCGTCGAATCGGTTTCGGTGGGCCAGACGCTGGCGGCCAAAAGGCGTCAGCGCATCCAGCCGAACAACGAACTGCTCGGTCTCGGCGCCGCCAACCTGGGCGCAGCGCTCAGCGGCGGCTTCCCGGTGACCGGCGGCTTCGCCCGCTCGGTGGTCAACTACGATGCGGGGGCGCAAACGCCCATGGCCGGGGTATTCACCGCCGCGGGCATCGGCCTGAGCGTGATCCTGCTGACTCCGCTGCTGCACAATCTGCCGCAAGCGGTGCTCGGCGCCACCATCATCGTCGCCGTGCTCAGCCTGGTCGACCTCGGCTCGCTGCGCCGCACCTGGCGTTACTCCCGCCAGGACGGCATCGCGCAGCTGGCGACCATGCTCGGCGTGCTGCTGATAGGCGTCGAGACCGGCATCCTGATCGGCGTCGGCCTGTCGCTGCTGCTGTTTCTTTGGCGCACCAGCCAGCCGCATATCGCCGTGGTCGGCCAGGTGCCCGGCAGCGAACACTTTCGCAACGTCGAGCGCTTCGCCGTGATCGAAACCCCCAGCGTACTGTCGCTGCGCGTCGACGAGAGCCTGTACTTCCCCAATGCCCGCTACCTGGAAGAGCGCATCGGCGAGCTGATCGCAGGCCGCCCCCGGGTGCGTCACCTGGTGCTGATGTGCTCGGGGGTCAACCTGATCGACGCCAGTGCCCTGGAGTCGCTGGAAACCATCGCCGAGCGGTTGCATACGGCCGGCGTCCAACTGCACCTCTCCGAGGTCAAGGGACCGGTGATGGATCAGCTGCGCCGCTCAGACTTCCTCCAGCAGTTTGGCGGCCAGGTCTTCATCAGCCAGTTCGAAGCCCTCAAGACCCTGGCGCCACCGCGCGCGCACGCGGCCTCGCAGGCCGGCGACGAAAGGAAGACCCGGTAAAGATCGAGGGAGCGCCATCGGCCGAGCGCGCGCTCCGGCCGATGGATTGCGCGTGTTGCCCTAGCGGCCGGCGGACGCTTTCACCTCCTGCGTCACGCCCCAGCCGTCCAGGGTGCCGCCCAGCGGGACGACGATGGATTCCAGGTCATGTTCGAACGCGCCGATACCGGCATGGGTGGCGTACATCACTTTGCTGATCTGCAGGTGCCAGGCGCCGTCCTCGCGGGCCGATACCTGGGCGTTGAGCGACTCTCCGCGAAAATTCCTGGCTGCCATGCGGGCCCGCTCCTCATCGGGAAAGATGGCGTAGAACTCGATCGGGTGAAACTGGGCGAAGTCGAACCCCCCTTCTTTCATCCGGCGCAGCACCGAGGTGCTGGCGTCTTCGTGGAAGGCTGTGCTCATAAACGACCTCCTCTCAGGCGATGGATGGATTAACCGCTTTCCCATTGCGACCGCCCGGCTCAGGCGGTGTCGCGGCGCCTCAAGGCGCCGCCCCGAGAATCAAGCAGGCTGCTTGACGTGGGTTCTTAGGCGCATCGACGGCTGCCCGGCAGAACACCGGACTGAAGACCGTCCCTTGCAGGGTAGCCGCTGGGCGCGGCGTTCGCCTCCCCCGGACAGCTCCTGTGCCAAAGCCGGCGACCGGCGGCTAGGGCTCAGCCGCGGCTCAGCCAGGCCATCATGGCCCGCTTGCCCCAGCTGGGGGTGATCTGCCCCAGCGCATGCAGCAGACGGAACTGCAGGCCCACGGGGCGGTGCAGCGCAGGGTCCTGGGCCTGTTGCCAGGCGGCCTCGGCGATCTGCCCGGCCTGCAGGCGCACGCCGAGGCGGCGCATCACCGGCGGCGGTTCGCCCTGGCTGGTGACCATCGGCGTGTTGACGAACGGCGGCATCAGGTCGCCGACGCGGATGCCGTGGGCGCGCCATTCCAGCTCCAGCGCCTCGGTCAGGCCGCGCACGGCGAACTTGCTGGCCGAGTAGCTGGCCAGCTGCGGCACGCCATACACGGCCGAGGCCGAGCCCATGATGATCACCTGCGCGCCGGGCGTGGCCTTGAGGTAGGGAAAGGCGGCGTGGCTCAAATTGAGCACGCCGAGCACGTTGATCTGCAGCAGGCGCGTGTGCTGCTCCAGTTCGATGGCCTCGAAGGCACCGGTGCGCAGGATGCCGGCGCCGTTGAACAGCAGGCGCAGCTGGCCGTCGTGTAGGGCGCAGAAGTCGGCCAGGGCGGCCTTGACCGCGCCGGCGTCGACCACGTCCAGCTCGGCGTGCCAGACCCCACCCAGTTCCGCCGCCAGCGCGGCCAGGGCCTTGGCGTCGACGTCGAGCAGGCCGACCCGCCAACCACGGGCGTGGAACAGCCGCGCGGTGGCCGCGCCGATGCCCGAGGCGGCGCCGCTGATGAGGATGTTGTCCATCACAGCCCCCGTTCGCGGAGGAAGGCCACCACCCGGGCGATGGCGTAATCCGCCGCGCGCAGCATGCCGACATGGGCCTGGAACACGTGCCACAGCCCCGGATAACGCTCCAGGCGCACGCTGGCGCCGGCGGCCTGGGCGCGCTCGGCCAGGCGCAGGCTGTCGTTCAGCAGCAATTCGTCCTCGCCGACCTGGATCAGGGTCGGCGGCAGGCGGCTCAGATCGGCGAACAGCGGCGACAGTCCCGGATCGTCGCGCGGCAGATCGGCCGGGCAATACAGCGCGGCGGCCTGCTCGATCCAGCGGGGATGGATCAGCGGGTCGCCGGCCGCCGGCTGGTGCATGCGCTCGCCGGTGAAATCGGTGGCCGGCGAGAAGCACACCAGTGCCGCCGGCGCCGGCAGGCCCAACTCGATGATGCGCAGGCTGCCGACCAGGCTCAGGTTACCACCGGCCGAATCGCCGCCGATGGCGACCTGTTCGGGGCGGTAGCCGGCCTCCAACAATGCGCGGTAGGCCGCCACCACGTCGTCGCGCGCCGCCGGATAGGGATGCTCCGGCGCCAGGCGGTAATCCAGCGCGCAGACGTCCAGGCCGCCGCGCTTGGCCAGGCTGGCGCAGATGCCGCGGTGGGTATCCGGCCCGCCGATCATAAAGGCGCCGCCGTGCAGGTACAGCAGCACCTTGCCGCTGCTGGCCGGCGGCCGATGCCATTCGCAGGGCCGGCCGCCGAGCGTCGCGGCGCTGCGCGTCACTCCGCGCGGAGTCAGGGTGATGCGAGTGAGCTGGCGCAGCACCAGCCGCTGCCCGGCCACCGGCATCGGCGGACGCACCAGGCGGCGGAACAACAGACGGAGGAAGCCGCGCAGCACCAGGCGCAGCAGCTTCTGCTCGGCGGCGGGGGCGGTGAAATCAGCGGACGCAGTCATAGTCGGCGAGCTCCGGCGTGCGGGTCAGGTGGCGATAGCTGAAGGTAAAGCCCGGCCAGTTGTTGGTGTGCTTGCCGGAGGCGTTCTGATACCAGCTGTTGCAGCCCTGCGCCCATATCGTTCGGCGGGTGACGTGCTGCAGGCGCCGGTTGTAGCGCCGCTGCACCTCGGGCAGCAGGTCGAGGTAGCGTAGTCGCCGCTCGCGCAGCGCGCGCAGACAGCCGAGCACGTAGGGGTACTGGCTCTCCAGCATATAAAGGATGGAGCTGTGCCCCAGGTTGGTATTGGGCCCGTAGAGCAAAAACAGGTTGGGAAAACCGCTGACGCTAATGCCCTTGTAGGCCTCGGCGCCGTCCGCCCAGGCCTGGTTCAGCTCCACCCCGTTCAGGCCGCGGATGCGCATCGGCGCGAGAAAATCGCTGGCGGTGAAGCCGGTGCCGTAGATCAGCACGTCGCAGGGATGCTCGCGGCCGTCGGCGGTGACCAGCGCGTGCTCGCGCACCTCGCGGATCGGCGAGTCGACGATCTCGACATTGGCCTGGGCCAGCGCCGGGTAATAGTCGTTGCTGATCAGGATGCGCTTGCAGCCCATGGGGTAGTCCGGCTGCAGCTGCGCGCGCTTGCCGGCATCGGGCATCCGCCGCGCCAGGTGGCGGGTGAAACGGCCGCGCATCGAGCGCATCAGCCAGGGCAGGCTGACGAAGGCCAGCGCACGCACCTCGTGGTGCAGGTACTTGAGCAAGCGGTCGACCCGCTGCAGCAGCGGCACGCGGCGCATCAGGGCGATTTCCCAGGCGCGGTAGGCGCGATCCGGCTTGGCCAGCACGTAGGCCGCCGAGCGCTGGAACAGGCTCAGCTGCGCCACTTTCGGCTGGATCTGCGGGACGAACTGGATCGCCGAGGCGCCGGTGCCGATCACCGCCACGCGCTTGCCGGTCAGATCCAGGTCATGCCGCCAGCGCGCCGAATGGAAGGCCTCGCCGCGAAAGCGCTCCAGCCCCGGCAACTGCGGATAGGCCGGGCGGTTGAGCTGGCCGCAGGCGCTGACCAGCGCCTGGGTCTCCAGGCATTCGCCGCCGACCAGCTCGACCCGCCACAGCCCGCGCGCGGCGTCGAACTCGGCGCCCTGCACCTCGGCATTGAGGCGGATCTGCGGGCGCAGCCGGTACTTGTCCACGCACTGCAGGATATAGGCGTGGATTTCCGCCTGCGGCGGGTACTTGCGCGACCAGTCGTGCTTGGCCTCGAAGGAGAACGAATAGAGGTGCGAAGGCACGTCGCAGGCGGCGCCGGGATAGTCGTTGTCGCGCCAGGTGCCGCCGACTTCGCCGGCCTTTTCCAGCAGCAGGAAGTCGTCCTGGCCGGCCTTGCGAAGCTGCATGGCCAGGCCCAGGCCGGCGAAACCGCTGCCGATGATCAGCACGCGCCAGGGCGCGCCCGTGCGGGGGTTGTTGTGCATTGTGGTCTCCCCGACCAATGAGTGGCGATAAGCGGATGCTACTTGCGCCGAGCACCGCCGGTTATGGCATAGTCGGTCAATCGATTGTGATTTTCGGACAGCCTGATGTCGCCACCCTGGCCCGCGCGCCGCAGCATCACCAGCATGCAGTTGCTCACCCAGTTGGGGCTCGACCTCGGCCTGGACCTTGACACCTGCCTGCGCGATACCGGCCTGAGCGCCGTGCAGCTCGCCGCCCCGCACGGCGAAATCGACGCCGGTCGCGAATTGCAGCTGATCGCCAATCTGGTGCAGGCCCTGCCCGAGGTGGCCGACCTCGGCGTGCAAGCCGGCCGGCGCTACCACCTGACCAGCTACGGCGCCTGGGGCTACGCCATGCTCAGCAGCGCCACCGTGCGCCAGGCGGCCGAGCTGGGGCTGCGCTACCACGGCCTGACCTACGCCTTCACCCGCATCGGCCTGGAGGAGGACGGTGTCACCGCCAGCCTGCGCTTCGACGACGACGCGCTGCCCGAGGAACTACGGCCCTTCATCGTCCAGCGCGATATGGTCGGCGCCCAGCTGATCGTCCGCGAGCTGCTCGGCGCCCCGCTGCCGCTGTCCTGCCTCGAGCTGCGCCAGCAGGCACCGGCCGAGGTCGCGCCCTTCGTCGAAGCCTTCGGCCTGGTTCCGCGGTTCGCCGTCGGCGCCAACCGCATCGGCCTGGCCGCCGAGCTGCTGGACGCCCCGCTGCCGCGAGCCAACTCGCAGCTGGTCAGCGCCTGCGAGCAGCAGTGCCAGGCGCTGCTCGCCCGCCATCAGTGGCAACAGGGCCTGGCCGGCCGCGTGCGCCAGCTGCTGTTGCAGGCGCCGGGGCAGATGAGCGATATGGAAGCGGTCGCCGCCCGCCTGCATGTCAGCAGTCGGACCCTGCGCCGCCGCCTGATCGACGAAGGCACCAGCTTTCGCGCCCTGCAGGACGAGGTGCGCCAGGCCCTGGCCGAACAGCTGCTGGCCGCGGGCGGTCTGAGTCTGGAGGAGATCGCCGAACGCCTGGGTTATGGCGAGCTGTCCAACTTCATTCACGCCTTCAAGCGCTGGAAAGGCACCACGCCGGGACGCTATCAGCGCGGCCCGTAGGGTACCCTGGGACCGCCTGGGCTGTACGCAGCAACTCTACGGCCGGCGGCGCGCATCGCCCCGGTGGAGCACGCGGGCCAGATCACCGCACTTTGAAAGTCATCTTCACGCTGACAGGCCGCGCCGGCGGGGCTAAGGTGCAAGCCATGCACAATATCAGCCTGCTTCTACCCTATCTGCCGCCCTGGCACTGGCCGCAGTTCCACGCCCACTTCGCGCTGCGCGCGGTGCCGGGGCTGGAATGCCTGACGCCGGGCAGCTACAGCCGCAGCTTCCAGCTGGCCGGCGCCACCGGCTGGTTGCGCGTCACCCCGCTGCCCGGGCAGAACGCCCTGGAACTGCGTTGCTGCAGCGATCTGCCGATCGCCCGCGAGCTCCTGCAGCAGCGCGTGCGACGCATGTTCGACCTCGACGCCGAACCGCAGGCGATCGCCGCGCATCTGAGCGCAGACGCCCTGCTGGCGCCGCTACTGCTGCGCAATCCCGGCCTGCGCCTGCCGGTGGCCTTCGATCCCTTCGAACAGGCGGTGCGCGCCATCGTCGGCCAGCAGGTCACCGTCAAGGCCGCGGTGACCCTGGTCGGGCGTCTGGTGCAGCGCATCGGCACGCCGCTCGGCCTGGCCGAAGGCGCCGGTCTCTCTCATCTATTCCCCAGTCCGCAGGCCGTCGCCGAAGCCGATCTCAGCGGCATCGGCATGCCCGGCAAGCGGGTGCAGAGCCTGCAGCAGTTCGCCGCGCGCATCGCCGACGGCAGTCTGCGACTGGATCTGGAGGACGGCTGCGAGGCGCTGATCGAACGCCTGTGCGCCCTGCCCGGGATCGGCCCGTGGACCGCCGAGTACATCGCCCTGCGCGCCTTCGGCGCGGTCGACGCCTTTCCCGCCAGCGACCTGGGCCTGCTCAAGGCGCCGCTGTGGGGCGCGGGCGGTATCGATGCGCGCCGGCTCAAGGCCCGCGCCGAAGCCTGGCGCCCCTGGCGCGCCTACGCCGCCGCGCACCTGTGGCACAACTATTCGGGAGGCTGAAGCCATGTTCTACCGTCACCACCCCAGCCCGGTCGGCCCACTGCTGCTGGCCGGCGACGAAAGCGGATTGCAACTGCTGTTGATGAAGCTCGACAGCCGCCCCTGGCGCATCGACGAACACTGGCGGCAGGCCGGCAGCGAACTGGACGAGGTCTGCCGCCAGCTGGACGAGTATTTCGCCGGCCAGCGCCGCCGATTCGAGCTGCGCCTGGCGCCGCGCGGCACCGCCTTTCAGCTGGCGGTGTGGCAGGCCCTGCAGTGCATCCCCTACGGCCACACCTGCAGCTACAGCGAGCTGGCCGGACAGATCGGCAGGCCGCAGGCGGTGCGCGCGGTCGGTGCAGCCAACGGCGCCAATCCGCTGTCGATCGTCGTGCCCTGCCACCGGGTGATCGGCCGCAACGGCAGCCTCACCGGCTACGCCGGCGGCCTGCCGCGCAAGCAGCTGTTGCTGCAGCTCGAGGGCGCGCTGCAGCCGCAACAGGCGCAGTTGGCGCTTTAACCGCGGCACGCGCAGGTAGGGTGCGCCGTGCGCACCGACGTTCAGGGCGGCGCGATACGCGCCAGCACTTGCGGCGCCGCGCGCAGCGGCAAGGCCAGGATCAGCCCCTCGCCGGACGCGGGAAACACCCGGGTCAGCGCGGTGATATTGACCTGATGCGACACCAGCACCAGCGGCTCGCCCGGCGGCAGCAGGTTGACCGCGCGAATCAGCTCGGCGGTCTGCGCCTCGGCGGCGTCGCGTCGTTCGAAGAAGGAATCCAGCGCCGGCAGCGGCTGCACCGGGCCCAGGCCCATTTCCCTGGCGGTATCCAGCGCGCGGCACCAGCGGCTGCTGAACAGTCGCGCCCGCTCGATGCCCTGGCGGCGCAGCAGCTCGCCCCAGCGCCGCGACTCCTCTCGGCCCTGCTGGCTGAGGTTGCGTTGGGTGCTGCAGTTGCCCAGCTGGAAATGCGCCGGATCGCCGACTCCCGGCGCCGTGGCATGGCGCAGGATCAGCAGCGCCCGCCCCTCGCGCAGCGCCTGCCAGGCGTCGAGCGGCTGCGCTGCCGAGGCCCATAGCGGCGCCAGCAGCAGCACCAGCAGCCAGGCGCGCATCACAGCCTGACGTTGCCGCGCGGCCCGGCCAGCGCCCAGATGATCAGCCCCAGTACGGGCAGGAAGATGATCAGCAGCACCCAGAGGATCTTGGCCCCGGTTTCGGCGTTGCTTTTCACCACGTTGATGATGGCCCAGATATCCAGGGCCAGGATGATCAGGCCGATCAGCCCATTGAGGGTGGAACCCATGACGACACTCCTGTGTGAAGGGTTGCCCTCAGAGGATAGCCACTCAGTCGCCCAGACGCGGAAAACGGCTGGCGATCTCGTCGCCGGTCAGGGCCGGCGTCTCCTGAGTGGCCGCGCAACGCACCAGCAGCAGATGCGGTTCCTCGCCCAGGTCGAACCAGTGGCGGCTGCCTGCCGGCAGTTCCAGCAGGTCGCCGCGCTCGCCCTGCAGCACGTAGACGTACTCGTCCAGGTGCAGGCTGAGCTGGGCGAAGCCGCCGACGAACAGCCAGGCGCTGGCCGCCGGCAGCGTCTGCTCGTCGAGGTAGCGCGCGCGCAACTCGAGCTTGCGCGGGTGATTGCGCTCCAGGCTGAGCAGCTCGTGATGGCGGTAGCCGCCCTCGCCCATCAGGTCCTGCAGCCAGGCGCCGCAAGCGGCGTTGAACTCCTGCTCGCCGCAGCCGGGGCGCAGCGCAGCCGGCGGCGGGCATTGGCGATAGCGCACGCCGACCTCGGCCAGGGTGCTGGCGATGTCCTCGGCGTGGGTCAGTACCTTGTTCGGCAACTGCGGGGAGGTTTGCAGGTGAACGCTCAGGCTGGTCATGGGGATTCTCGCTCGGACTCCGGAGGCAGACGGGTGGCAATGATAACGGCTGCGGCCAGCGCCGCCAGGCTGGCCAGGGCAAAAGTCCAGGCCGGGCCGAGGCTGCTCCAGCTATAGCCGGCATACAGCGCGCCGAGGGCACCGCCGATACCGGCCAGGGTCGCATAGAGCGCCTGACCCTGGCCCTGCTGGCCGCCTTCGAAGCTGCGCTGGATGAAATGGATGCTGGCGGCGTGGAAGGCGCCGAAGGTGGCGGCGTGCATGCACTGCGCCAGCAGCAGGATCGCCAGCTGGTCGGCCAGGTTGCCCAGCAGCAGCCAGCGCGCGGCGGTGATCAGGAAACTGGCCAGCAGCACCGCGCGCAGCGAATAGCGCTGCAGCAGCCGGGCCATGACCAGAAACAACAGAATCTCCGCCACCACGCCCAAGGCCCAGAGCATGCCGATGGTGCCGCGGTCGTAGCCGAGCGCCTCCAGGTGCAGGGTGAGGAAGGTGTAGTAGGGCCCGTTGCTCAGTTGCATCAGGCCGACGCTGGCGTAGAAGGCGAGGATGCCGGGGCGGCGCAGCTGGCGCAGGAAACCGCCCTGCTCGGCGCTGCCGGGTCGCAGCAGCGGCTGGGCGTTGGGCACCCAGAAGCTACCGGCGACTATGCCGGCCATGATCAGCACCAGCGCCCAGGGGTAGGCGTCCAGGCTCAGCCACTCGAACAGGCGGCCCAGGCCGACCACCGCGACGATGAAACCGATGCTGCCCCACAGGCGAATCTGGCTGTAGCGCGCGGCCTGCTCGCGCAGGTGGGCCAGGGTGATGACCTCGAACTGCGGCAGCACCGCATGCCAGAAGAAGGCGTGCGCCGCCATGATCAGCGCCAGCCAGGCGTAGCTGTGGCTGACGAAGATGCCGGCGAAGCACACCAGGGTGCATAGCGCGCCGAGGCGCACGATCAGCAGGCGCTGGCCGCTGTGATCGCCGAGCCAGCCCCACAGATTGGGCGCCACGCAGCGCATCAACATGGGGATGGCCACCAGCTCGCCGATGCGCGCGGGGGAAAAGCCCAGGTGGTCGAAGTACAGGGCGAGGAACGGCGCCGTGGCGCCGAGCAGGGCGAAATAGAAGAAATAGAAACCGGACAGCCGCCAGTACGGCAGAGAAGCAGTCATGGCCCGGTCGTAGTCTGGGTCGAGCGCAGCGACGCCCAGGGCAGCGGTCGCTGGGTATCGCTGCGCTCAACCCAACCTAGGGCGCTCACAGCTGCGGCAGTACCGGCGTGGCGACGCGCACCTCGGCGTTCTGCGCGCGATGACGCAGCAGGTGATCCATCAGCACGATGGCCATCATCGCCTCGGCGATCGGCGTGGCACGGATGCCCACGCAGGGATCGTGACGGCCCTTGGTGATCACCTCCACCGGGTTGCCGTCGATGTCGATCGAACGCCCCGGCGTGGTGATGCTGGAGGTGGGCTTGAGCGCCAGGTGGGCGACGATCGGCTGGCCGCTGGAAATGCCGCCAAGGATGCCACCGGCGCTGTTCGACAGGAAGCCCTCCGGGGTCAGCTCGTCGCGGTGCTCGGTGCCGCGCTGACTGACGCTGGCGAAACCGGCGCCGATCTCCACGCCCTTGACCGCGTTGATGCTCATCAGCGCGTGGGCCAGTTCGGCGTCGAGGCGGTCGAAGATCGGCTCGCCGAGGCCCGGCATCACCCCTTCGGCGACCACGGTGATCTTCGCGCCGACCGAATCCTGATCGCGGCGCAGCTGATCCATATAGGCCTCGAGCTCGGGCACCTTGTCCGGGTCGGGGCTGAAGAAGGCGTTCTGCTCGACGCTGTCCCAGGTCTTGAACGGAATCTCGATGGGACCGAGCTGGCTCATATAGCCGCGCACCACGATGCCCTGGGTCGCCAGGTATTTCTTGGCGATGGCGCCGGCGGCCACGCGCATGGCGGTCTCGCGCGCCGAGCTGCGGCCGCCGCCACGGTAGTCGCGGATGCCGTACTTGTGGTGGTAGGTGTAGTCGGCGTGGGCCGGGCGGAACAGATCCTTGATCGCCGAGTAGTCCTTGGACTTCTGGTCGGTGTTGCGGATCAGCAGGCCGATGGCGCAACCGGTGGTCTTGCCCTCGAACACCCCGGAGAGGATTTCGACGACATCGTCTTCCTGGCGCTGGGTGGTGTGGCGACTGGTGCCCGGCTTACGCCGGTCGAGATCACGCTGCATGTCTTCCAGCGACAGCTCCAGGCCTGGCGGGCAGCCGTCGACGATGGCTACCAGGGCTGGGCCATGGCTTTCGCCAGCGGTGGTGACGGTGAACAGCTTGCCGTAGGTATTGCCGGACATGGGAAGACGCTCCGCGAAATTCAGCCCCGACCTGCCGCTGCGCAGGCCGTTTAACGAGGTGGGCGAGTATACCCGTGGCAACCGTGCAGTTCACCCCGAACCTTGGCCTGCGACTAGCGTCCAATGCCAGTCTGCCACTACCCCACCCCCCATCATGCTGCGAACCCTGCTCTTGTCCCTCACCCTGATCACCGGCCTGGTCCAGGCCGCCCCGCTCGCCATCGTGCAGTCGCCGGTCAGCCTCGACACCGATCAGGGCACCCTATATGGCAGTCTGCTGCGGCCGCAAAGCGACTCGCCGATGCCGGTGGCGCTGCTGATCGCCGGCTCCGGTCCCACCGACCGCGACGGCAACAACCCCGCGGGCGGCCACAACGATGCGTTGAAGAAACTGGCGCAGGTGCTGGCGCGTGACGGCATCGCCAGCCTGCGCTACGACAAGCGCGGCGTGGCCGCCAGCAGCAAAGCCACGCCGGACGAGCGCGACCTCAGCGTGGAACGCTACGTGGCCGACGCCGAGGCCTGGGGGCGGATGCTCAAAGGCGATCCGCGTTTCGACCGGCTGATCCTGATCGGACACAGCGAAGGCGCGCTGATCGCCAGCCTGGCCGCCGCCGGCAGCGGCGCCGATGCCCTGGTGTCCGTCGCCGGCCCCGCCTACCCCATCGGCCAGGTGCTCGACGCCCAACTGGCCATGCGCCTGCGGCCTGCGCAACTGGCCGAGAGCCGGCAAATCCTCGCCAAGCTGATCCGTGGCCAGCAACAGCCCGAGGTGCCGAAGGGGCTGGAGGTATTGTTCCGCCCCAGCGTGCAGCCCTATCTGATCAGTCTGCTGCGCCAGAACCCGGCCGAGGCCTTCGCCGCGCTGCGGATTCCGGCGCTGATTGTCCAGGGCAGCCACGACGCCCAGGTCGGGGTCGACAACGCCGAGGTGCTCAAACAGGTCAAACCGGACGCCGAACTGGCGCTGATTCCCGGGATGAACCACGTCCTGCGCATCACCCCCCTGCCCTGGCAGGAACAGAAGGCTTCCTACGACGATCCTCGACTACCGCTGGCCCGCGCGCTGGGCGAGCGCATCGTCACCTTCATTCGCTCCAGTGCGGCGCAAAGCGGTCGATAACCTGCCTGACAGCAGTCCCAACGCACAGGTCCCCGCCATGAGCGAGCAACCCACCTCACAGCCCCAGCCCCTCGCACCGGGCGACGCCCAGCCGGCCAGCGAGCCGCCGGCCGCGACGCATCCCTGGGCCAACCTGCCGCCCGAGCAGTTCAGCCTGCTGCGCCTGGCCCCGTTGCCCGTGGATCGCGACACCGGCGCGCGGCCGCTGCGCTTCGTCCAGCTCGGCCGGGTCGAACGTCATGCCAAGCATCTCAGCCTGCTGCGCCTGAGCGTGCAGTTGCCGGGGCAGCGCCTGCATCACGAGCAGAACCTGCTGGAGGTGTGGGCCGACCATCAGCGCAAAGAGGTGCGCTTCGGCCCGGAAAGAGGCCTGAGCGTGGAACCGGCCAACCGTGGCCTGGGCCGCTTCCTGCTGGCTCAGGGCATCGCCTGGGCCAGTCGGCGCTATGCCCACTATCAGGTGGAAGGCGGCGCGCTGCCGACCAAGGACAATTTCAACGAAGCCGCGCGCGCCCGCCGCGACCATGCCCTCAAGGCGCAGGGCTTCACCATCGTCTACAGCGACCCGCTGCAGCTCAAGCCCGTCTATGGCGCCGCTCGGGTCGGCTCGCTGCATGGTGATTGGCAGATGGAGAAGGTGCAGGTCGTCGAGCTGCTGGACGCCGCCGCCATGCTGCAGCAGGCGGATCAGAACCTGCGCGAGCGGGACGTGCAGCTGCGCAAGCTGGAAGAAAAGGTCGAGCGCTTCAGGCGCGAGGACAGCGGCCTGCGCTTCACCATCAGTTGCCTGGTGGCCTTCTGCCTGTTCCAGGCCGGGCTGCTGATCTGGATCGCCACGCGGTAGAGTCGTTGCCGGAACATCGTAGGGTGGATGACGTTTCACCCGTCCACCGATCACACCTGCGTGGTGGATGAAGAAAGCGTCATCCACCGTCGCCAGCGGTGCGAATCAGCCGCCGACCCGCGAGCGGAACAGCGCCTGATGTTCGCGGCACTGCTTGGCCGCCAACAGGAATACGCCGTGGCCGCCGCGCTCGAACTCCAGCCAGGTGAAGTCCACTTCCGGGTATAGCGCCTCGACATGCACCTGGCTGTTGCCCACCTCGACGATCAGCAGGCCGCGCTCGGTCAGGTGGTCGGCGGCCTCGGCCAGCATGCGCCGCACCAGATTCAGGCCGTCGTCGCCGCAGGCCAGGCCCATGGCCGGCTCGTGATGGTACTCGGCGGGCATGTCGGCGAAATCCTCGGCGTCGACGTACGGCGGGTTGGAGACGATCAAATCGAAGCGCTGCCCCGGCAGGCCGGCGAAGCCGTCGCCCTGCACGCAGTAGACGCGCTCGTCCAGGCCATGGCGCTCGATGTTCTGGTTGGCCACCTCCAGCGCCTCGAACGACAGATCGGCCAGCACCACCTCGGCCTCGGGAAACTCATAGGCGCAGGCGATGCCGATGCAGCCCGAGCCGGTACACAGGTCGAGCACCCGCGCAGGCTCAGCCGGCAGCCAGGGGGCGAAATGCTGCTCGATCAGTTCGGCAATCGGCGAGCGCGGCACCAGCACACGCTCGTCGACGACGAAGGGCAGGCCGCAAAACCAGGCCTCGCCGAGCAGGTAGGCGGTGGGCACGCGCTCCTCGATACGGCGCTTGAGCAGCGCCTGCAGATGGGCGTGTTCGTCATCCTCCAGGCGACAGTCGAGGTAGGCATCGGACATCTGCCAGGGCAGGTGCAGGGCGCCGAGCACCAGTTGGCGCGCCTCGTCCCAGGCGTTGTCGGTGCCATGGCCGAAGAACAGTTGCTCGGCCTGGAAACGGCTGACGGCCCAGCGGATGTAGTCGCGCAGGGTGCGTAAACGGGTAGCGGGGAGGGTCACGGGCGATCTCCGAGTGAAAACGGCGCAGTTTAGCCCAGGCCAGGCACAGGGCGCATGGCCGTAAATAAATGCCGTCAAGTCGTAGTTCGACTGCTGCCAGGCGCAGGGTCACATCGTTATAATTTGCAACGATTTCTTAACCCTTCCCATCCCTTCCTAATGAGAACCCCCAATGGTCATCGACCCCTTCTCGCTCACGGGCTTGCTCGTGCTGGCGATATTCCTTGTTGGCATGACGCTGATAATTTTTGAAGCGCAACTGGAGATGGATAAGTTCAAGCCGGCCATGTTCATGATGTCCGGCCTGATCGTCATCGGCGTGCACTACGCCCTCGTCGACCCCAACGGCTTCCAGTACTTCCTCCATGCCCAGAGCGAAACCAAGGAGGAGCTGTTCGGCCTGATCGCCTTCATGGCCTTCATGTGGATGGTGGTGGAGCTGCTCAACGAGCGGAACGTGTTCACCGCGCTCAATGGCTACCTGCTGCGCAAGGGCCTCGGTGCGCGCGGCATGTTCTGGGCCACCGGCGCGCTGTCGGCGACCCTGTCGCCGTTTCTCAACAACTTCACCACGGCGATGATCTTCGGCAAGACCATCACCAGCATTTCCAGCCACCCACGCTACACCCACGTGGCGCTGTGCAACATCGTGGTGGCGTCCAACTCCGGAGTCTGGTTCCTCGGTACCTCCACCAGCCTGATGGTGGTGCTGGCCGGCAAGATCAGCATCGCCGGCCTGCTGCTGCTGATCCCCTCGGCGCTGATCGGCTGGCTGCTATTCGCCGCCACCCTGCAGCTGTTCTACCTGAACAAGCTGCAGGGCCAGCAGCTGATCCGCAAGGTCGACGCCAGCGAGAGCCGGCTCAAGCCGGGCGGCGCCGGCCTGGCCCTGGTGGGTTTCATCGCGGTGATCGGCGCGGTGCTGTGCAACATCGTGCTCAAGGTGGGCATCGAGTTCGCCATCGGCATCGGCCTCGGCCTGGTCGCCCTGTACAGCTGGCTGCTGACCCGCATGGGCATCGAGACGCGCTGGCACGAGCAGCTGCAGAAGGTGGAATGGAACGCCCTGCTGTTCTTCATCGGCATCATCACCTCGGTGGCCTGCCTCAACCACGTCGGCTGGCTGTCCTACATCTCGCGGCTGTTCGAGATCCTCGACCCGACCCTGGTCAACCTGGTGCTGGGCATCGCCTCCGGGGTGATGGACAACGTGCCGGTGGAGGCCGCGGCGTTGATGTCCAACCCGCAACTGGGCCTGGATCAGTGGGCGCTGAACGCGCTGATGGTCGGTATCGGCGGTTCGCTGACGGTGGTCGGTTCGGCCGCCGGGGTGATGGCCATGACCCTGGACAAGAGCTACAGCTTCGGCACGCACCTGAAGTTCCTGCCGGCGATCCTGGTCAATTTCCTCGGCTCGCTCGGCATCTGGTACCTGCAGTTCCAGTGGCTCGGCCTCGGCGGCTGAGGCCATCGCGCAGAAACAAACGCCCCGCATCGTGCGGGGCGTTTTCGTTTGTAGAGCGAAGATGCCGGGCGCTTGTCCGCCGGATTGGCCAAGGCTTCGCCATGCCCAACCGATGCAAGGGCTGCCTGGTACACAGCCAACGCTTGGCGGGCCTGTACCAGGCGATCAAGGGCGCTGGCGTTTCTTGCGCGTCCAGCCGGGCTCATCCGGCGGCCGGCGCAACTCGCGCAGCACGGCGATGGCCACGGCAATGGAAAACAGCAGCCAGAAATGCGGGGACAATTGCGAAAACAGCGACATGGGCAACTCCTTTTGCATTGCGACCCCAGCTCCGTCGGGACGGTTCCGATTCTGCTCCGGCGCCCCCGGCTGAGCAAGTAATGGCGCAGGGAGGTTCACAGAGCGCGTCGGCAAGCGGACAATGGCACATCATCACCATCAGCCAGGAGTCCGAGATGTCCCTTCCGCAAACCATGTTCCAGCTCACCGGTCGTGGCCACGCTCCGGCCAGCCTGGGCAATGCGACCCTGCTGATCATCGATGCCCAGGAGGAGTACCGCAGCGGCGTGCTCGCCCTGCCCGGCCTGGACCCCGCCCTGGCCGAGATCGCCAGTCTGCTGGCGGCCGCGCGCGCCTCCGGCAGCGCCATAGTTCACGTCAAGCACCTCGGCATTCCCGGTGGCCTGCTCGACCCCAGCGGCCCGCGCGGCCGTCACCTGCCGGAGGTCGCCCCGCTGGCGGGCGAGATCGTGGTGGAGAAGCGCCTGCCCAATGCCTTCGCCGGCACCGAACTGCACGACCGCCTGCAGGCACTCGGCCATCTGGACCTGATCGTCTGCGGTTTCATGACCCACTCCAGCGTCAGCACCACGGTGCGCGCTGCCAAGGACTATGGTTACCGCTGCACCCTGGTCGATGCCGCCTGCGCCACCCGCGATCTGCCGGCACCCGATGGCAGCGTGATAGCCGCAGCCCAGATGCACCGCATCGAAATGATCGCCCTGGCCGACAACTTCGCCACCCTGGTGCCGCAGGCCAAGGCGCTGATCTGATCGCCATCGGCCGGACCGGCCAGCGGAACCCCAGAGACACTGACCGGTCATACCGCCGACAGCCCCAAAGGAAATCGGCATGAAGCTGTCCGACGATTTCGATGCACGCCGCCTGCGCCCCCGTCAGCCGAAGAGCTGGCGCCTGCGCATCGGCGCGGCCGTGGGCGCGCTGCTGGCCACCTTCGGCATTCTCCTGACGATGGCCGGCGTCGCCTCGCTGGCCGGGCGTGCGCCGATGCTGGGCACGCTCAACGACACCAGCGGCGAAGCCATCGTCCTGCTCCTGCTCGGCTTGGTCCTGCTGTGGGCCGGCATCGGCTTCTGGCGCCGTTGCCGACGGCGCATGCGTCGCCCCAGCGACCTCAGCCTGTCGCCACACCTGATGAAAAAACGCGACTGAAGGGCCGCAGACAAAAGTAAGAATGGCCCGGAGCTACTTTTACGCCGCGCGCCGATAGCCCGCAGGGTGGCCGCCGGGAACGGCAGGCCATAAAATGCCAGCCTGTTTCGCGGAGCCACCGATGCAAGACGACGACTTTTCCCTGTTCCAGGCCGAGCTGCGCGGCGTCAAGCCGATCAAGCACGACCGCGCCGATACCGGCAAACCCAAACCCGATCGCAAGCAGTTCAGCACGCTGCGCCAGGCCGCCAGCATCAGCCAGGGCGAGATCAAGGTGGACGGCCTGTCCGACCAGTTCGTCATCGACGTGGGCGCCGAAGACCCGCTGTACTGGGCCGGCAACGGTGTGCAGGAAGGCCAGATGCGCAAGCTCAAGCTCGGCCAGATTGCCTTCGACGGCAGCCTCGACCTGCACGGCATGAGCGTCGAGAAGGCGCGCGACACGCTGTGGGAGTTCCTCGCCGAAGCCGCCAGGCTGGAGGTGCGCTGCGTACGCGTGACCCACGGCAAGGCGGTGCGCATGGACGGCCGCAAGCCGATGCTCAAGAGCCACGTCAACACCTGGCTGCGCCAGCACCCGCAGGTGCTCGGCTTCACCTCCTGCCTGGCCAAGCACGGCGGCACCGGCGCCGTATACATCCTGCTCAAACGCACCATGATGGACGGACGCGACGAGTACTGATCAGCCGGGAAAGCGCGGCGCATAGCCTTCCCGCTCGACCTGCAGACCATTCACCACGAAGGACACCGCGTGGTAGAGACCGACCAACAGCAGGCACTCGATCAGCTGCTGGTCGCTGAAATGCTCGCGCAGACGCCGCCACAGAATATCGTCGACGCTGGCGCTGGCATGCAGGCTGTCCGCCAGCGCCACGAGCGCCTGCTCTGCCGGGCTCCATAGCCCCGGATCGATGGAGTCGCTGCAGGTATCGGCGATCTGCTCGGCAGTGAAGCCGGCCTTGCCGGCGAATCCCGCCACATGCACGCCCCACTCGTACTCGGCGCTGCATAGCGCGGTAGCGCGCAGAATCAGCAACTCACGCTCGCGCAGCGCGATGCTGCCGCGATCCAGCAGGCCGCCGGCCAGCATGCGCTGCAGTACGCGCGAGTTGTGCGCCATGCTACGGAACAGTTTGAGCGGTGCCATCCCAGGCGGCATGATGCGCTCGAAGGCGGCCTGGATATCGGGGCTGTAGGGCGGGTTCAGCGGTTGTACGCGGGGCTGGTTCATCGGCTGCTCTCCTGTCATGCTACTAAATAAGTAGCAGCCAACAATCTAAGGCGCTACTAAAAAAGAAGCAAGGAGACGAGATGAACTTCCCCCATCCCGGCGATCCGGTGCGCGGTTCGGCCAGCGGCCGCCCGATCATGGCCCTGCTCGACCTGCTCGGGCGGCGCTGGAGTCTGCGTGTGCTGTGGGAACTGCACCAGGCGCCGGCCAGCTTCCGCGAGTTGCAGGCACGCTGCGAGGGGCTATCGCCCTCGGTGCTGAATACCCGCCTGGGCGAGCTGCGCGAGGCCCGGCTGCTGGAAAACGGCGAGTGCGGCTACCAGCTCTCGCCCGTCGGCCTGGAGCTGGTGCAGCGCTGCCTGCCGCTGGCGCACTGGGCCGAGGAGTGGGCCGCGCAACTGCCGCCACGGCCGCAAAAGTAGCTCGCGCTGGCGCACGGCGCCCTTGCCAGGGGCCCGGCCGCGCCCTACCCTGCGCGCCTGAGCATCAATCCCACAGGAATACCCATGTCCCTGGAACAACACTACACCGCGATCCTCGGCCAGCTCGGCGAGGACGCCTCCCGTGAAGGCCTGCTGGATACGCCCAAGCGCGCGGCCAAGGCCATGCAGTACCTCTGCCGCGGCTACCAGCAGACGCTGGAAGAAGTCACCAACGGCGCGCTGTTCAGCTCCGACAACAGCGAGATGGTGCTGGTCAAGAACATCGAGCTGTACTCGCTGTGCGAGCACCACCTGCTGCCGTTCATCGGCAAGGCCCACGTCGCCTATATCCCCAACGGCAAGGTGCTCGGCCTGTCCAAGGTGGCGCGCATCGTCGACATGTACGCCCGCCGCCTGCAGATCCAGGAAAACCTCAGCCGGCAGATCGCCGAGGCCATCGAACAGGTCACCGGCGCCCTCGGCGTGGCGGTGGTCATCGAGGCCCAGCACATGTGCATGATGATGCGCGGCGTGGAGAAGCAGAACTCGTCCATGGTCACCTCGGTGATGCTTGGCGAATTCCGTGAAAACCCGGCGACCCGCAGCGAATTCCTCAGCCTGATCGGCTAAGGCGCAGCCCCCCACCACGACGGCCGTTCACGACGCTGAACGGCCGTCGGCATTTCAGGAGTAGAAACCATGTTGCTCAAGGCCCTTCGCATTGGCCTCGGCCAGATCGTCGTGTTCGTCGACTGGATCAGCCGCCCGCGTAAACTCCAGCGCAGCGCCGCGGCGCAGGCCGAGGTGGAACGCGCCACGGCCGACCTGGCGCTGTACCAGTTCCACGCCTGCCCGTTCTGCGTCAAGGTACGGCGCAGCCTGCACCGCCTGAACCTGCCGGTGCAACTGCGCGACGCCAAGCACGACGCCGAGCATCGCCAGGCCCTGGAACAGCAGGGCGGCCGCATCAAGGTGCCCTGCCTGCGCATCGAGGAAAACGGCCAGAGCATCTGGCTGTATGAATCCAAGGCGATCATCGCCTACCTGGATCAGCGTTTCGCTGGCTGAGCGGATGCGCCCCAGGCCGGCTGTAGCCTCTTGTAAAAACGAAGGATGGGTCGTACCAGGATCGCTCCTAGCACTTCGCAGCCTGGGTCAGCCGACGGGGTAATCGGGACGGCCTCCCTGAGTATCTTGCACTCAACCCAGGCTACGAGCTTTGTGGGAGCCGCGCCCCGCGGCGAAAGCGATCGAACCGGCAACCTGGTCGTCAAAAGCTTCGCCCCGGGGCGGGGCTCCTACAGGTTTCGTTTGCGGGTGCACGTGGCGCACCCTACCGACCGATGTACGAAGACGCGCCTGCCTGCGGAGGCGGGGTTTCCCCCGCAGGCTGGCGCGCCCGCGCAATCCGGTTGCTCAGGGCAGCGCCTGCTGCTCGCCGGGCACCCCGGCGACCGCTTCGACATCCGCGGTCAGCCCACCGCGCAGGCGGATCTTGCGGATCTGCTCGACCCGGCGCAGGTTGTCCCAGGCTGTGTCGTAGTGCGAGGGGGATTGGTCGATCGCGCTGCGAAAGAATTGCTCGGCAACATCCAGCTTGCCTTCCACCAGGCAGATATAACCGACCTCGTTGCTCGCCTGGGCACGTTTGCCGATCTGCTCGAATGCGGAAAGTGCCTCCTCGTACCGCTCCATCCGCGCCAGCAGCAACCCGTAGTTGCGCCATAACGGCTTGTAACTGGAGTCGTAGCTGATGCCGCGCTGGTAGGTACGTTCGGCCTCGGGCCATTGGCCGGCCAGGTAGTAGGAGTAGCCCAGGCTGTTCTGCACCAGCACCGAGCGAGGCTCGATCAGCAAGGCCAAACGGTAGTACGCCTCGGACAACGGAAAGTCGTTGCTCAGATCGGCGAGTACGCCAAGGGCGTTGTAGACCTTCAGCGGCGACTGGCTGTCTACCTTGAGCGCGGCCACATCAGGCGAGCCGTCGCTCAGCTCGTTACCCAGGCGCCGCTGATCCAGCACCACCGCCTTGAACAGCAAGCTCCGCGCGGCCTCGTGATCACGCTTGGCCAGTTGCAGCAGGCCCATCTCGGCCAGGGCGCCGAGGTTTTCCGGATCGTTTGCCAGTACATCGGCGAAGGCCATCTCGGCCAGTTGGTTGTTGCCCCGCTCGCGGTGAATGCGGCCGACCCACACCAGCGCCTCGTAGCGTTTCGGGTCCAGCTCGATGGCGCGCAGGTACTGGAACAGCGACTGATCCAGATCGCCCGCCTGGTAGGCCATCGCCGCCATCTGCATCGCCTGGTCGGCCGAGGTGCTGGACTTGCGCACCTTGTACAGCAACGAATTGTCGCCGGCATAGACGGAGCGCGTATCCAGCGCCGGCTCCGGCCCCATGGTCTGGCATCCCGACAGCACGGCCATCATGGCCAACAGCAGACAGATTCTTTTCATGTCATACCTTCCCGAAGACTTTAAGTACACCGATGAGGGCGGGACCGATGGCCACCAGGAAAAAGCTCGGCCACAGGCACAAGACTAGTGGGAATATCAGCTTGGTGCCGATTTTCGCCGCCGCCTCCTCGGCCTTCTGGGTGCGCCGGTCGCGAAATTCCTCGGCGTAGATGCGCAGGGTATCGGCCACGCTGGTGCCGAAGCGGATGCTCTGCGCCAGCAGGCTGACCAGGCCGCGGATGTCCTCCAGCCCGGTGCGCTCGGCCAGGTGTTTGAGCGCCTCGGTACTGGGTATGCCGGCGCGGATCTCCGCATTGACCAGGGCCAGCTCCAGCGCCAGTTCCGGCTGGCTCACCGCCATCTCGTCGGCCACCCGCTCGATCGCCTGGGGCAGGGCCAGCCCCGACTCCACGCACACCACCATCAGGTCCAGGGCATCGGGAAAGGCCACCAGCAGGCGAGTCATGCGCGCCTGCTTGCGCTTGTCGACATAGATGGCCGGCGCCAGCCAGCCGCCCCCCGCTGCCGCCAGCACCAGCAAGAGCCCAACCAGCAGCGACATCTTGGGGATCAGCGGCAACGCCAGCAGGGTCAGGCCGACCAGAATCAGCGGCAGGAGCAGGCGCACCGCCCAGTAGGTCTGCACCGCCGCCGGCGAGCGATAACCGGCATGGGTCAGCAGGGTACGAGTGGCAGACGCCTGCCCCTGCTCCTCCGAGGTAAAACGCTGGCCCACCTGCTCCAGCATCAGTTGCAGGTTGCTGGGCGCGTCCTGGCCGACGGCCAGGCCGCCGTGCCCGCGCTTGATCAGGGTAAGGCGCCGCTGCACCGGGTCGCGCAGGCCCAGCACCAGCATGGCCAGGGTGGCCATGGCGAGCACCGCGCTCAGACCGATGGCGCCGACGAACAGCACGCGCGCCAGCTCCTCGTTGCCCACCAAACGATTGAGCAGACTAAGCAGATAGTCCATGACGCATACCTCCTCGGCCCGTTATCAGACCTGGATGCGGATGATCTTGCGGATCCAGAAGATACCCAGCAGCATGGCAACGAAGGCCGCCATCGCCAGCTTCTGCCCCATGGGCTCCTTGATCAGCAACGGAAGATAGGTAGGGCTGGTGAGCACGATTGCCGCCGCCAGCACGAAAGGCACCGCCACCAGCACCCAGGCCGACATGCGCCCTTCGGCCGACAGGGTCTTGACCTTGCGCTGGAAGCGGAAGCGCCCGCGGATCAGGCTGCTCAGGCGCTCCAGCACCTCGGTCAGGTTGCCGCCGGTATCGCGGTGGATCAGCACCGAGGTCACCAGCATCATCACCGTCATGCTCGGCATGCGCTCCAGCAGACCGAGCATGGCCCGGCGCACGTCGTTGCCGTAGTTGATATCGGCGAAGGTCAGGCCGAACTCGTGAGCCACCGGGCCCTTGTGCTCCTCGGCCACCAGTTGCAGGGTCTCGTTGAACGGGTGGCCGGCGCGCAGGGCCCGGCACATTGCATCCAGGGCGTCCGGCAGGTCCTCCTCGAACTGGGCGAAACGCTTGCCGCGGTCGCTGGCGATCTTCAGCACCGGCAACCAGCACACCGCCAGGGCTGCCGGCAGCGCCAGCCACCAGAGCTGGGTGAACAACCACAGCAGCATGCCCACGGCCACGCCGAGGATCAGCCCGAGCAGCAGCACCCGGTAGGCGCGGTAGTCGCGGCCGGCCTGCTCGATCATCTGCGCCAGGGCCTCCATGGCCGGCAACTGCTCCAGCCTGGCCTCCAGCGGCGACAGGCGGCGCAGGTACTTCTGCCGCAACACCGTCTGCATATTCGGCAGGTCGCTGGCCCGCTCCAGCACCTGCATACGGCTGCGGATGCGCTTGCGCACCTGGCCCGCCTCGCCGAACACCGGCACCACCAGGCCCTGGCTGAGCAGGAACACCGCGGCGAACACCATACCGAGGAACGCCAGGATGAACTCGCTGGGAATCTGGTTCATGACTGCCCCTCCATCCATTCCGGCCGGAACATGTTCAGCGGCAGCTCGATGCCGCGCTTGCCCATCACCTCGCGGAAGGCCGGCACCATGCCGGTCGGCCGGTAGTCGCCGAGCACCTCGCCATGCTCGCCGATGCCGCGACGGACGAAGGCGAAGATCTCGGTCATGGTGATGATCTCGCCCTCCATGCCGTTGATCTCCTGCACGCTGACCAGCCGCCGCCTGCCGTCCTCCTGGCGTTCGAGCTGGATCACCACGTCGATGGCCGAGGCTATCTGCTGGCGCAGGGCCTTGATCGGGAAGGTGGCGCCGGTCATCGACACCATGTTCTCGATGCGGCCCAGGGCATCGCGCGCGGTATTGGCATGGATGGTGGTCAGCGAGCCGTCGTGGCCGGTGTTCATCGCCGTCAGCATGTCCAGTGCCTCGGCGCCGCGCACCTCGCCGATGACGATGCGGTCCGGGCGCATGCGCAGGCTGTTGCGCACCAGCTCGCGCTGATTGACCTCGCCGCGGCCCTCGATATTCGGCGGCCGGGTTTCCAGGCGCACCACGTGCGGCTGCTGCAGCTGCAGCTCGGCCGAGTCCTCGATGGTGACGATGCGCTCGTTGTGCGGGATGAAGCTGGACAGCACGTTGAGCATGGTGGTCTTGCCGCTGCCGGTACCGCCGGAGATCAACACGTTCAAGCGGCCACGGACGATGGCCTTGAGCATCAGGGCGATGGCCGGGGTCAGGGTGCCCATCTCCACCAGGCTCTCGCTACTGAGCAGATCCACCGCGAAACGGCGGATCGAGATGCTCGGCCCGTCGATGGCCAGCGGCGGGATGATGGCGTTGACCCGCGAGCCGTCCTTGAGCCGCGCATCGACCAGCGGCGAGGACTCGTCGATGCGCCGACCCAGGCTGGAGACGATGCGGTCGATGATGTTCAGCAGGTGCTGGTCGTCGCGAAAGCGCACGTCGGTCTGCTGCAGCTTGCCGTGCCGCTCGACATACACCGAGGCATGGCCGTTGACCAGGATGTCCGACACGCTGTGGTCGGCCAGCAGCGGCTCCAGCGGCCCCAGGCCGAGCACCTCGTCGGTGATCTGCTTGATGATCAACTGGCGGCTGGCCGCGCTCACCGGCGCGCTATGGTCCTCCATCAGACGCAAGCAGATGTCGCGGATCTGCCGCACCGCATCGACCTGCTCCAGGGAATCCAGCAGCGACAGGTCCATGACCTTGAGCAGCTGCTGGTAGATCTTCTCGCGCCACTCCGCCTCCACCGGGCTGAGGTGGGTCTTGGTTTCGTAGAGCTCGGCCGGTGCGCTGTGCTCCCAGGCCATCAGGTCCGGGGCGGTCTCGCCCCGGGTGCCCGGCTCGGCAGACGACGCCTCCACGGCCTTGAGCGGCTGCTGGCGCAGGCGGTTGCGCAATTCATTGAGCATGGCGGTTCACTCCCCGAAAAAGCGGCTGAAGGCGCGTTTGAACAAGCCTTGTTCGGCACCTGCCTGCTTGCCGAGCAAGTCCTTGCTCAGGTCCTGCAGCGCCAGCGTGATCGGCGCACGCGGCGCGTACTGGTCCAGCGGCGCGCCGGTGTTCTGGCTCTGGCTGACCACGGCGAAATCGTTGGGCAGCTTCTGCAGCTCGTTGCAGCGCAGCGCCGTGCCGATATCGCGCAGGCTGATCGGCGCGGCCTTGTCGTAGCGGTTGACCACCACCTGCAGGTTGTCGCCGCGCACGCCCAGCTCGTCACGCAGGATGCGCGCCAGGCGGCTGGCATCCTTGAGATGGCTGAGGCTCTGCTGCACCACGATATAGACCCGGTCGGCCTGCTCCAGGGTGATGCCGGTGAGATGGTCGATCTGCCGCGGCAGATCCACCACCACCCAGTCGTAGGTGCTGCGCGCCAGTTTCAGCAGGGCCTCGAGCTGCTCGATCTGCACGTCCTGCGGCAGGCACAACTCGTTCTCGCGCCCGCCCAGCACATGCAGGCTCGGGCTGAAGTGGCTGCAGAAGCCGCGCAGCGCCACGCCGTCCATCTCGCCGATCTGTTGCAGCACCTCGACGTGGCTGTGGGCCGGGTGCACGTCCAGGTAATGGGCCACGCTGCCGAACTGCAGGTCGAGGTCCAGCAGCAGCACGCTGCCGCCCTTGGCGCTGAGCTGGTGGGCCAGGTTGCAGGCCAGCAGGGTCGCGCCGGAACCGCCCTTGGCGTTCATCACCGCCACCAGCTTGCCGCCGGAGCCGCTGCTGGCGCGCGCCTCCATGACCATGCGGCCCAGGGCCGCCAGCAACTCCTCGGCCGCCACCGGCTCCGGCAGGAAGTCGCGGGCGCCGGCCTGCATCGCCAGGCGTATGCCCTCGCGCTCCTCCAGCGGGCCGCATACCAGCAGCGGCGGGCGCTCCTGGGCGGGGCGCTGCAGCAGCGCCGCCAGTTCCTCGCGCCACAGGTGGCTGACCCGCAGCAGGAGGAAGTCGGGCCTGTGCTGCAGGCCATAGAGCGGGTCGGTATGGCCGTTGCTCACCAGGCGGGTATCGACCTGCAGGCCGGGAATGCGCCGGCAGATGCCCTGCAGGTGCTGCAAGGCAGCCGCATCGCGGCTGCTGATCAACAGGTGCAAGCCCTGTTTGGCGGGTGCCGGAGATGGCGTAGGAACTTCTCTAAGCTTCAGCATGATGTGGGTACCTCGCTCTCGCCATCGAAGCCGAGACTCTCACGGGGCAAGATCGCCCTGAACGTCGGCAGGGTCATCTCCCCCCCGAGCCCCGGGATCAGCAATGTGAAGGGGAAATCGACGACGCTGATTTGGACGAAACGAACGGAAGAAAAACCGCTACTGCTGGGGTTAGGTACAAGGACGCCGTCACCGTCCAGATAGATCAGGGTCAGATCGGCAGTCTCTAGAGCATGGATCAGTGAACTGCTGTCGCCCTCCTCCATATCTATATCGTTGAAGATTGCTCGCTTCAGGATGTCCGGATTATCGATGGTGCATACCGTCGCCAAACGGGCGCCACGACGCACCACTTCGTCAAGGGCATTGACGGTGAACAGCAGGCGCCCCATCTCCAGCACCCCGAACAACAGCACGAAAAGCAGCAGGCCGATGATGGCGAATTCCACCGTGTAGATGCCGCGCATGCGTTTGCCGTTCATCACAGCGCCCTCATCACGGTGGTGGCCACCAGTGGGATGTTCAACGGAATGGCTCTACCGAAGAAGCTCGGCAAGGCGCTACCGATCACCGGCCGGAATTCGTAGTTGATGCTGACCTGAACATGCTCGGTGTCGACTTCGCTTACGGATACCTGCCCAGTAGTAAGCCCGGGTACCACGGGGGGATACGCGCCCGGGATCGGGACACCGTAGACCGCGACATTTCTGGTTCGGGTCTCCAAGGTCGGGGTTTCCAAACCGGTGAGATCTATCTTGCCAAGCGTGCGATTCCACGCCAGCCCGGCGACATAACGCCCGGCATCGCGGCTGGCCTGCATCAAATTGTTGTAGTGGTAGAGCAAGCGCCCGAACTCGCCGATGGCCAGCAACAGGAGCAGCAGCAATGGCAGGGCAATGGTGAACTCGACCATGGCCAAACCATGTTGAGTCCGGCGTTGCCTGAAAACAGGCTGTTTCATTACACACCTCCCATCAAGAACCTGGCCCGTTGCCCTGGCACTCGCCGCACTGCCTTGCCCTCTGTAGTACCTGGGCTCCCGCCTTCGCGGGAGTGACGGTAAATGGCCTTTTCAGAACTTCCCTAGGAGTCAGGGCTCGGCCCACCACTATCCAGATAGGTCTTGTACAACTGGATGATCTGCGGACCGCTGTCATCCCAGGGTGTCGAACTCGGCACGTTGTCGGAATTGCACTCATCAACGAATTGCCCGAATATCTGCGCCTCCTGCCCTCCCGGTGTAACCGGCTGCAGCGTGAAATAGCAGGCGAAGCCAAGTACCGGGATATTGCTCTTGCCATTGAACTCCCCTGCTGCTTTACCGCTGCAGTCGCCAATGACGATATTCAGTATTCGCCGATACGGTGCCGTTTGTTGTTGCTGCAGGCTGCAATTGTCCCCTGGGCAACTTGCGGATGCGTATGTATCAAGCCAGTCGACGTAATCCAAAAGCCCAGTACTACCAGCCGTCAGTTCACCATTGTCCGAGGCCTGTACCGGGTCGTCGCCGTACTTGACCGTTTCTCCGTCCAGCCAAATTGCGTTGTTGCCTTGGCTGGAGTAATCGATAACGTAATCCGCCGGATATTTATCCGAGGACCCATCACCAAAACGGGTATTAAGGCCCTGTGCAACCGGACCGACTTTGTTCCCAGGCTCAGTCGTTGCCGTCTCGCCCACTATATTGCAATCTTCAATCCCACCAGCCAGTGCTTCTCTGATGGTTTTCCCCCCGGTGCCGAAATCCAATAGCTGGAAATTGCCCGGGCCGATAGGAGAGTTGTTATTAGCCGCCGATTTCAAAACGCTGACTTCACCGAATTTGTAACCCCAGAACAGACCCGCATCCGGGTCGTAGGCTGACTCATCAGGATTACCGCAGACCAATAGCGGCTCGATCTTGCACGGTTGGGTCGGGCTTGGCCCCGCGGTGGCAATCGCTGCTACGGCCTTGTCGCCCAGGTTGCCGGAACCGAAACTCTGCACGAAGCCCCAGAAGAAGCCGGCCAGGGGATAATCCGGTACCGTTACCCGCACAAAGCGATCCCCTGTCACACCCGGGCCGAATGGCCCCCTTACCTGGTCGGAAAACGCCACCTGGGCGAAGCCCTCCACACCAGCTGCGCCGATGCCACGGGCCAGTTCACCATTGCCATCGGCCTCGGCATTCAACCGTAAAGTATTCAGTGCAGCGGTACGCGCCAGATCAATGGAGCCTGGCGCTCCCTTGGCCTGCTGCAGAGTCTTGGCACCACTGAGCGCCGCCGCATCTACCGCGTTCTGCAGGCGCGCCTTGTTCAGCAGCATATGGCCGCCATCCAGGGCCAGGGCGCCCATCAGCAGCATGGCGGCCATGGCGATCACGATCAGCACCGTCACCGCACCCCGCTGGCGCCCCGGCGTCGCGGTGAACGGCCATTGAATACGGGGTTTCATGGTCGTGCCCCTCAGTTGCCGATATTGATCTGGATGGGTTGGCCCACCTGGGCCGCACTGCCGGTCACCCCACGGTAGCCGTCCATCACCCTTTCGGTCACCGCGCCATCGGTACCGGTGGCGGAGACCTCGGTGCCGGGGGCGGCCGCCACCGCCTTGTCGGCGATCTGCTGGTAGTGGATGTCGTAGACGGTGGAACCCAGGGTGCCGACCCGGCCTTCGTCGTAGGTCATGCAGGCGCCTGGCCCAAGTGCCAGGAGCGTCAGAAGGATCATGCGTTTCATGCTGTTGCCTCCAGTGATTTACCAATTTGCCCTGGCCATGTAGGAGCCGGGGGGACGCCTAGTTCTTGCCGGCGATCCCCTTTACAAGCGATGAATCGGAATGATCGCCAGCAAGCTGGCTCCTACAATTCCAACCTTCAGTGGCTTCCTTAGGCTCTGAAAAAGCCATCTATCGTCACTCCCGCGAAGGCGGGAGCCCAGGGACTACGCAGATCCTGGATTCCCGCCTGCGCGGGAATGACGGCTATTTCAGAGTTTCCTTAGCGTTAGTTGAGGTCATGCCCGAAACTGCCCTCGCTGACCCCGAGGCTGACCGGCACCGGGCGCTCCATCTGACGGCCCTTGGTCCTGCCCAGCAGATAGAAATCCACATCGCTCGGCTCGACGAACTTCTCGGTGGGCAGGCGCACGGCCCTGGCATCGGTCGGCTTGGCCAGGTGCGGGGTGACCAGGATCACCAGTTCGGTTTCGCCGTTGACGAATTCCTGGCTGCGGAACAGATGGCCTATCACCGCGATGTCGCCCAACCCAGGGAAACGGCTGACAGCATCGCGGGTGTTTTCGCTGATCAGGCCGGCGATGGCGATGGTCTGGCCATTGCCTAATTCGACCGTCGACTGAGCGCTACGCTTGGTCAGCGCGGGCACAAATTGACCGACGCTACCCAAGCCCCCGCCCACACCAGTATCCAACACGAGACTATTGGCGTTGGTAATCTCGCTGACCGAGACGTTTAGATTGAGATTGATGCGCTCCGAATCCAGCACGACCGGTAGGAATCTCACACCAACACCAAACTCCTTGTACTCGATGGTGATGCCATCGTCGTCGGATACCGGGATGGGGAACTCGCCGCCAGAGATGAATTCGGCCTGCTGCCCGGTCAGGGTGGTCAGGGTTGGCTCTGCCAGCACCTTGGTCGAACCGTTGTCCTTGGTCGCCTCCAATATCGCGTCAAAGAGAAAGCTCTCGGAGGCGAAGCTGGCCAAAAAACCGGTACTAGGGCTGAGCAAACCATCGACCAGCGAGGAACTGCTATTGAACCCGCCAAATTCCCAGTTTCCACCAGAGCCTATAGCCAGGAAACGCACGCCAAGTCGCTTGACCAGATCGCGCTTCATTTCCGCCACCTTGACCTCCAGCATCACCTGCTGGCTGCCACCGACGGTCAGCAGGTTGATCACCTCCAGGGACTGGCTGGGCGCCGCCACCGCGGCTTCGCCCTCGCCCTGCACCACGCTGGCGGTTTGCGCGGTATAGGTCTTGGCCAGCTTGACCGCGCTGTCCATGGCCGCCGCGCTGCTCACCTGGCCGCGCAGCACCAGCGCGCCCTGGGCGCTGTAGACCTCGATGCGCTCGTTGGGCAACAGCTCGTACAGCTTGCTCTTCAGCCCGCCGAGGTCGTGCACCACCTCCAGGTCGAGGCTGTCGATCAGGCGGTTGCCGCCGTCCCAGAGCAGCACGTTGGTGCTGCCCAGCGAGCGCCCCAGCAGGTACAGCTGGGTCGGGCTGGTCACCAGGATGTCGGCGATCTCCGGGTTGCCCACCGAGACCTTCTTCACCGGGGAGCGGGTGGTCAGCACCCGCGACTTGTAGATGGGTACCTGAATATTGCTGACGTTCGCCGCCGGCATCGCGCTGACCGCCGGCGTCGGCTCGGCCGCCTGCAAAGCGGCACCCGACACTAGCCCGGCGCCTAGTACGTACAGCGCGTATAACCCGAGTCTCCGGATGATATCCATGCCCTACTCCTTGCTTGGTATGTCGCGTTGCCTGCCTAACAGGAGCACCGGCGCTACCGATGCCATTGGTTGCCACGGTGCGAGGTAAACCCTCACCTCACACCTCACACCTCACACGCCTACAGCTGCGCCTTGGCCGCCTGCACGTCGATACCGCGGATAATGGTGACGCCACCGCCGCCGCCACTGCTGCGGCGCACCACCGGCTTGGGCGCCGGCGCAGGCGCCGGGGCCTCCACCTGGGCGACCGCCTCCTGCACCGGCGGCAGCGGTTTCTTCTGGTTGTCCAGCGGGTTGCGCAGCGCCAGTTGCAGCTTGCCTTCGGTCTGCGCCTTGACCAGCACTTCCGTCTCTTCCGGGGTCATCTCCAGGGTCACCGCGCGCACCACCACCGGCTGGGTCTTGTCGGTGCTGGCGGTCTGGTCCACCGCCAGCACGCGCAGGTCCTCGAGAATGGTTTCCGACTGGGCGTTGTTGTTGCCGCCGAGCTTCTTGGCCACCAGCACGTCGACCCGGTTGCCCGGCAGCAGGAAGCCGCCGACGCCGACCACGTCGTCGACCCGCACCGAGATCGCGCGCTTCTCCGGGGCGATCAGCGAGGCCAGGGTGCTGCCGCCCAGATGCTCGGCCAGGCGCGCGCCGCGCACGATGTCGCCCTTGAGCATGGCGAAGGTGGCGATCTTGCCGGTGACCTTGTCGGTGGCATCGAAGGCGTCGTCCGGCACCGTGCCCTTGGGCATGCGCACCAGGGTCACGTGCTGGGCCTCGACCATCTGCCCGAAAGGAATCTCCACCGTGGCCACCACCACGTTCTGCAGGTTGTCGTCCGGCCCGGCGTTGAGCCGCGCGGTCAGCCAGTTGTTGGCCAGGAAGGCCGCGCCCAGGCCGAGGACGAGCGACAGGGCGATCAACACGAGCGTGCGAGAGTTCATGACGGTGCCTCCTTGTTCAACTGGCCTTGAGGCTGACGAAGTAGTTGCGCCAGGCCCAGATCAGCGTCTTGGGTGTGAGGGCTTGCGAGTCGTCCCCGCCCTGGTAGCGCTGGCGGTCCAGCGCCATGCCGAGCAGGTCGCGCGGGTGGCACGGCAGCAGCGGCCTGGCCTCCACCCGGTGCAGGCGCTCGATGGCGTAGGCCACCAGGTCGGGGTCGAAGGGGATGCCCAGTTTTTCGCACTCCTGCTGCCAGATGCGTTGGTACTCGTCCGCCTGCAGGTGGTCGAAGTGCAGCTTGTAGCCGATACGCCGGAGGAAGGCCTCGTCGGCCAGCTCCAGCGGGTTGAGGTTGGTGGAGAACACCAGGATCAGGTCGAAGGGAATCTCGCAGTGGCGGCCGCCACCGAGGTTGAGGTAGTCCTTCTTCTCCTCCATCGGCACGATCCAGCGGTTGAACAGGTCCACCGGCGCCACCCGCTGGCGGCCCAGGTCGTCGATGATGAAGATGCCGTTGCTCGCCTTCAGCTGCAGCGGCGCCTGGTACAGGCGGCTGTAGGGGTCGAAGCGGATGTCCAGCATGTCCAGGGTCAGCTCGCCGCCGGTGATGATGATCGGCCGCCGGCAGCGCAGCAGGCGGCGGTCGATGCCCTGGTCCAGGCGCAGGCTGCGCTGGCCAGCTTCGGCCGGCAGCGGCTGGTGCAACTGGGGGTCGAAGATTTCCACCACCGCCTCGTTGATGGCGATGGCGTGGGGTATCCATACCGCCTCGTGGAACAGGTTGATCAGCCGCTGGCTGATATAGGTCTTGCCGGTGCCGGCCGGGCCGTAGATCATCAGTGCCCGGCCGGAATTCATCGCCGGGCCGAGCTGGTCGAGCAACTCGTCCTGCAGCACCACCCCGGCGAACGCCTCGCGCATGGCCCGGGCGTCGATCCGGCTGTCATGCACCGTCTGCGCCAGCAGCAGTTGCCGGTAGCGCTCCACCGGGTAGGGCGCCGGGCCTATATAGCCGCTGCGCGCCAGGGCATCCTTGGCCGCGCTGCGGCCACGCTCGGTCAGGCCATAACGCAGGCCCTGCCCACCGCCCGCCTGGCCGAGCACCTCGATACGCCCGTCCTTGCGCTGGTAGCCCAGCACCTCTTCCAGCACCGAGCCGGTCAGCGCCAGGCGCTCCACCAGCTGCGCCATATCCAGCACCCCGGCATCGTGCAGATGCTTGCACACCAGGTCGCCGAGAAAGGTGTCCGCCAGCCCGGTTTCCGCCACGCTGCGCGGTTGCGGCGCCAGGCGCTGGATCGGGTCGAGATCTTCCGATTCGGTGCTTAGGGGACTTAGCGCATGCATGGCCGGACTCCCTAGAGAGCAAACATGAAATAGCCGCTGGTCAAGGTGCCCAGCAGTATCGCGATCGAATAAGGAAAGGGCTTACCGACTATTTCGTCCGCCGCCGGCGCCACATAGGCCCGCGCCCGCAGCATCAGCCAGTAACGCCCCAGGGTCTGCTGTACCTGACGGCGTGCCAGCACCAGCAGCAAGCCGCACAGGCCGCCGGCAATCAGGCTGAACAACGCCGTCCACAGGGCGTAATGCGGCGTCATGAAACTGCCGACCATGGCCATCAGCTTGACGTCGCCGGCCGCCATGCCGCCCATGGCGTAGAGCGGCAGGAACACCCCGAAGCCAATCAACAGCCCCAGCGCACCATCGCCCAAACCAGCAAGCTCGCCGGCATAAGCCTGGCCGGCCAACCCCAAAGCGAGGCCCAGCACGACCAGGAAGTTGGGAATGCGGTGGCGACGCAGATCGCTCGCCACCGCAACACCCAGCAGCCCTAGTAGCAAAATGGCGGGGAACATCTGCTCTATGGACATCACTACATCCCTTAATCTGGGAATTAGGTGGGAGAAAACATGCCCTCTAAATTACTGCGGGCAAGTACCACCACCACCTCCTCCTGCAGTTGCGCCAACACAATCAGAGAGTGCTGTGATCTGCGTGTCGACGTTCTGTCCCAAAGTAATGAATGCAGCTACAACACCTAGCGCTATCAGGCCACCAGCAATTGCATACTCCACGATGGTCAGGCCGTCCTCGTCTTCGACGAACTTCATCACCGAAGTCTTGATTGCTTGAAAAGTCATTTTGTCCACCTCACTCGAGTGTTGGTACGGAGAAGGCGTCGCGCTGTACTCCTGTCAGTACTCCCTGTGTGCTTCGCCTGCTTCAACCCTAGTCAGCGGCCAAGCGATGGGTTAGGAGGTTTTTGCGCATCGCTGGTAATTTTTTGCAGGCGGCATGCATGTCGAAAAATAAGCGCCAATAATCTGCCCTTCATCGACCCGGAACAAAGCAGCAAGCAGGAGGACATCAGCGGGCTCGCGCCTCTCTATCCCGAGGCCTGACGCGATAACGCGGAGGGATTCAAATGCTGTTAATAGCTGTAGGGCGCCACGGTTATAAGAAAAAATTCTTGGCGCTAATGGCTATCTGACTCTATTCCTGTAAAGCAATGGAGTCAGTTAACTGTCGGGAAGTGCTACGCAACATTAACTAGACAAAAAGTTGACGTAAATCCGATGAATTCTCGCCCCCCATGTACACCGCGATTGCTCTGGTTCGATCTCACCCATGATCGATCGGCCGCCGACTGTATCGCCGTATTCGCCGACAGGTGCCGGATCACCCAGGCGAAGGATCTGAGCCTGTCCGGGCTGGGCGCCGAGCAACGCCCGGACATGATCTGCATGCACTACGACCGCCCCGACACCCTGGGACTCGGCTTGCTGATGGAGGTCAAGCGCATGGCCCCCTCGATTCCCATCACCATGCTCACCGTGCATCACTCGGAGGAGCTGGCCGTCTGGGCGTTCCGCTCCGGCGTTTGGGAGTTCCTGGTACTGCCGTTGCTGAACGCCGAGCGCGACCGCTACCTCAAGGCGCTGCTGGCGCTGTGCCAGATGCGCAGCAACCCGACCGGCAACGGCAGCAAGCAGCTGCTGACGCGCGAAAACCTGCTGCCTGAAAGCATCCGCCTGACCCAGCAGCATCAGCAGCAGCAACCGCTGCAGCAGGCCATGCGCTATATCGAGCAGCATTACAGCGAACATCTGGAACAGAAGGTCCTGGCCGAACGCTGCGGCATGACCCCGTTCCGCTTCAGCCGCCTGTTCAAGCAGGCTTGCGGCATGAGCTTCCCGGAGTACGTGCAGCGCAAGCGCCTTGAGAAGGCCGAGGAGCTGCTGGCCAACAGCCAGATGCCGATCACCAGCATCGCCTATGCCGTAGGCTTCCAGGATCCGTCCTACTTCGCCCGCGCATTCAAGCAACAGTTCGGCTGCTGCCCCAGCGACTTCCGCAGAAGCGAGCCGCTACCCGGCCAGGGCGATGAACCTCTGACACCCCAGCACAGCCTGAGCTTCTGAGCCGCCGCTAAGCACGACGCTCGCGCAAGGGGCCAGCGTCCGCGAATCGCAGACGACACACCGCCTTACGAGCCCCACGCCGGGGCGAAACCGTTAATCCCGAGTCGCCGTCCCGAGCGCATTCGCCGCGGAGCGCGGCTCCCACCGAGCCGACGGCGAATCGTCACATGGGGTGGATGCCGTAGGCCTTGAGCCGTTCGAGGAACTGCGCTTCGTCCAGCACCGTC
Source organism: Pseudomonas sp. SP16.1 (assembly GCF_052682975.1). Taxonomy (NCBI): domain Bacteria; kingdom Pseudomonadati; phylum Pseudomonadota; class Gammaproteobacteria; order Pseudomonadales; family Pseudomonadaceae; genus Pseudomonas; species Pseudomonas sp. SP16.1. The sequence goes on along the minus strand of NZ_JBQYFZ010000001.1, from coordinate 1,836,744 downwards.
ACACCGAGCTCGCTGGCCTTGGCCAGCTTCGAGCCGGCGCCAGGGCCGGCAACCACGCAATGGGTCTTGGCCGATACCGAACCGGCCACCTTGGCTCCCAGGCTTTCCAGCTTGTCCTTGGCCACATCGCGGCTCATCACCTCCAGGGTGCCGGTCAGCACCCAGGTCTGCCCCGCCAGCGGCAGACCTTCGGCGACTTTCTTCTCGCTCTGCCAGTGCATGCCGAACTCGCGCAACTGCTGTTCGATGGCGCGGGCGCGCTGGACGTTGTCCAGGTTGTCGAAGAACTCGCGCACGGCCTTGGCCTGCTTCTCCGGCAGCGTCTGGCGCATATCCAGCCAGTCGCCGTTCAGCACGCCCTCCAGGCTGCCGAAGCGCTCGGCCAGCTTCTGCGCCGCGCCCGGTCCGACGCTGGGAATGTTCAGCTTGTCGAGCATGCCGCCGAGAGTGGCGACGGCGCTGAACTCGGCACCCAGCTCGCCCTCCTCCTGCAACTGCAGCCCGCACTCGCCAAGCAGGGCGTCGATCACCTGCTGGTTGTGCGCGTCCTCGAAGAAGCTGTGGATCTCGTGCGCGACCTCCAGGCCGATATCCGGCAGGTAGGTCAGCACCTCGGGCAAGGCTTGGCGCACGCGCGCCAGCGAGGCCAGCGAGCGCGCCAGTACCTTGGCGGTTTCCTCACCCACATCGGGAATGCCGAGGGCATAGATGAAACGCGCCAACGCGGGCCGCTTGCTGTCCTCTATGGCGGCCAGCAGCTTGTTGCTGGAAACTTCGGCGAAGCCTTCCAGGTCGATGATCTGTTCGAAGCCGAGCTTGTACAGATCGGCCGGCGAGCCGATCAGCTGCTCGTCCACCAGTTGCTCGATGGTCTTGTCGCCCAGGCCCTCGATATCCATGGCCCGGCGCGAGACGAAGTGGATGATCGCCTGCTTGAGCTGCGCCTGGCAGCTCAGGCGACCGACGCAGCGGTATACCGAACCTTCGCTGACGCTGGCCCTGCCCTTGCTGCGCTTGATCAGCTGGGTGCGCTCCACCGCCGAGCCGCATACCGGGCACTGCTCGGGAATATGCACGGGCCGCGCATCGGCCGGACGCCGCTCGGGCACCACGGCCATCACCTGGGGGATCACGTCACCGGCACGGCGGACGATCACCGTATCGCCGATCATCAACCCCAGGCGCGCCACTTCGTCCATGTTGTGCAGGGTGGCATTGGCCACGGTCACGCCGGCCACCTTGACCGGCTTCAGGCGCGCCACCGGCGTCACCGCGCCGGTACGGCCGACCTGGAACTCCACGTCGAGCAGCTCGGTGAGCTCCTCCTGCGCCGGGAACTTGTGGGCGATGGCCCAGTGCGGCGTGCGCGCGCGAAAGCCCAGCTGCTGCTGGTCCTCGATGTTGTTGACCTTGAACACCACGCCGTCGATGTCATAGCCCAGGCTCATGCGTCGCTGGCCGATGTCGCGGTAGTAATCCAGGCAGGCTTCGACACCTTTGGCCAGTTTCAGCTCGCGGCTGATGGGGATGCCCCAGCTTTTCAGCTGCTGCAGCATGGCCACCTGGGTGGCCGGCAGCTCGCCGCTGACCTGACCGACGCCGTAGCAGCAGAATTCCAGCGGACGGCTGGCGGTGATCTTCGGGTCGAGCTGACGCAGGCTGCCGGCCGCCGCGTTGCGCGGGTTGGCAAAGGTCTTGCCGCCGGCTTCGGCCTGGCGCGCATTGAGCTCCTCGAAGCCGGCCTTGGGCATGTACACCTCGCCGCGCACCTCCAGCACCTGCGGCCAGCCCTCGCCATGCAACTTTAGCGGCACGTTGCGGATGGTGCGCACCTGGGCGCTGATGTCCTCGCCGGTGCTGCCGTCGCCGCGGGTGGCGCCACGCACCAGTTGACCCTGCTCGTAACGCAGGCTGACCGCCAGGCCGTCGAGCTTGGGCTCGCAACTGTACTCGACTTCGGCGCCGCCGCCGAACAGGTCGCCGCCGGCCAGGCCCAGGCCGCTCTGCACGTTGCGGTCGAAGGCGCGCAGGTCGTCCTCCTCGAAGGCATTGCCCAGGCTGAGCATGGGAATCTCGTGGCGCACCTCGCCGAAGGCGCTGAGCGCTTCGCCGCCGACGCGCTGGGTGGGCGATTCGGGCGTCACCAGCTCCGGGTGCTCGGCCTCCAGCGCCTGCAGCTCACGAAACAGGCGGTCGTACTCGGCATCGGGAACACTCGGCTCGTCCAGCACGTAGTAGCGGTAGTTGTGCGCATCCAGTTCGTTGCGCAGTTCGGCGATCCGTTGGGCGGCGTCGGTCATTGCTAATGTGCCTCAAAGCGTCATGTGGCAAGAACAAAAAAGCCCCAAGCCAAGCGCTCGGCTTGTAGCTTGAGGCTGGCAGCTTGCCGCTGCGTGTTAGCGTTTCTGGGTCAGCTGGCGGCGCTCGAACTCGACGATGCGCTGACGGTAATGCTCGATGGTCTGCGAGGTCATCACGCTACGCTGGTCGTCCTTCAGCTCGCCACCCAGCTCATGAGCCAGCTTGCGCGCCGCGGCGACCATCACGTCGAAGGCCTGCTTGGGATGGCGCGGGCCGGGCAGGCTGAGGAAGAAACTCACCGCACGGGTACTGAAGCCCTCGATGTCGTCCAGGTCGAAAGTGCCGGGCTTGACCGCGTTGGCCATGGAAAACAGCACCTCGCCGTTGCCGGCCATGCTTTCGTGGCGATGGAAGATGTCCATCTCGCCGAAACGCAGACCGCTTTCCAGGATGTTCTGCAGCAGTGCCGGGCCCTTGAAACCGATGTCTTCGCGGGCGACGACGTTGATCACCAGCACTTCCTCTACCGGAGCGGCATCGGCGGCCGGCTTGGCGGGCTTCTTGGTTTCCTTGGGTTCGACCTCGTCGACCGGGTTGAGCAGCGTCGGCACCGGCTCGTCGACCGCCAGGTTGAGATCGCCCTGTTGCGGTTCTCGGTTACGCCGCGGCAGTTCCTTGGCGCTCATCGACGGCAGATCGTCTTCGTCGAACTGCGGTTCCAGATCGCGCTTGATCACCCGCGGCGGGCTGAGCAGGTCCGGATCGCCCTCGTCATCGGGCATATTGGCGAAACTGCGATCGAGCTTGAACTTCAGCCGCCCCTTGCCGCCGCGCATACGGCGCCAGCCGTCGAAGAGAATGCCAGCGATAACGATGATGCCAATAACAATCAGCCATTCGCGCAGACCGAATTCCATGAAATACCTAACCCCTAAATTCTGGTGAAAAAAGATCCCGGCAAACGGACCCTGACTTGACTATAAGCGCGGCGCCAACTCCATGTTCTGTCTGACGTTTTCCGCGTGTAATAAAAGTGGGCAATAAGCTAGCACGACGAAAGGCAACTTTACACAGGCACCCGCTGTAGTTTGGCCCTATTCCGGCAAGTGCCGGCGTCATGCCTCCACCATGGCCAGCGCCTCCTCCACGTCCACCGCCACCAGGCGCGAGCAGCCCGGCTCGTGCATGGTGACTCCCATCAGCTGATCGGCCATCTCCATGGCGATCTTGTTGTGAGTGATATAGATGAACTGCACCTTTTCCGACATCTCCTTGACCAGGCGCGCGTAGCGGCCGACGTTGGCGTCGTCCAGCGGCGCGTCCACTTCGTCCAGCATGCAGAACGGCGCCGGATTGAGCTGGAAGATGGCAAAAACCAGGGCCAGGGCGGTCAACGCCTTCTCTCCACCGGAGAGCAAATGGATGGTGCTGTTCTTCTTGCCCGGGGGCCGCGCCATGATGGTCACACCGGTATCGAGTAAATCTTCGCCGGTGAGTTCCAAATAAGCGTTGCCGCCACCGAAAACTTTTGGAAACAGCGCCTGCAAACCAGCGTTGATCTGGTCGAAGGTGTCCTTGAAACGATTGCGCGTTTCCTTGTCGATCTTGCGGATGACGTTTTCCAGCGTTTCCAACGCCTCGACCAGGTCGGCATCCTGCGCGTCCAGATAGCGCTTGCGCTCGGACTGCTGCTGGTACTCGTCGATGGCCGCCAGGTTGATCGGCCCGAGCCGGGCGATGCGCGCCGCCAGGCGCTCCAGCTCTTCTTCCCAGGCGCCTTCCGAGGCCTCGGCCGGCAGCGTGGCGATCACCCCGTGCAGGTCGTAGTTGTCCTCGGCGAGCTGATCGGCCAGCGCCTTGCGCCGCACGTTGAGCGACTGCCAGTCCATGCGCTGCTGCTCCAGCTGGCCGCGCAGCAGTTGCGCCTGCTGCTCGGCCTGGCTGCGGCGCTTCTCGGCATCGCGCAGTTCGCGGTCGGCGTCTTCCAGGGCCAGGCGCGCCTGGCGCAGCTCGTCGTCGACCGCCATGCGCCGCTCGAGCAGTTCCTCGAGCTTGATGCGCAGTTCCTCCAGCGGCGCCTCACCCTCCTCCAGGTTCAGCGACAGCTGCTCGCGTCGTTCGTGCAGGCGCTCGGCCTGCATCTGCAAACGCTCCAGCGCCTGGCGGGTGGAATCGTGCTGGGCCTTGAGCGAGCCGACCCGCACCGCCAGTTGATGGGCGTGATCCTTGTGCTGGCGGGCCTCCTGACGCACCCGATCGAGGCGTTCGCGCAGGCTGTCGCGGCTGGCCAGCAGGCTTTCGCGCTGATCAACGTCCAGGGCCATGGTGTCCAGCGCGTCCTGCAATTGCAGGCGCGACTCGCCCAGTTGTTCCTGTTCGATCTCGCGCTGCTCGGCCGCTTCCTGCAATTCGTCCTGCAGGCGGCGACGACGCAGGCCCAGCTGCTCGGCCTTGGCCTGGCTGGCGGACAGGCGCGCCTTCAGCTCGCTCAACTGGCGCGCCAGTTCCTGACCCTGACGGCGCTGCTGCTCGCGCAGCTCTTCCTGGCGGCGCTGCTCGTCGCGCAGCGCCAGCAGGCGCTCGTCCAGTTGCGCCAGGGCCGCCTCGTGTTCCTCGCGCTCCAGTTGCAGGCGTTCCAGTTCCTGGCCGCGCGCCAGCACGCCACTGTCCGCCTCGGCGGCGCGGCGCACACGCAGGAAATGCCGGCCGACCCAATAGCCGTCGCGGCTGATCAGGCTCTCGCCCTCGGCCAGTTGCCCACGAGCCGCCAGAGCCTGCTCCAGCGAATCCACCGGGCGCACATTGGCCAGCCAGGGCGACAGGTCGTGGTTCGCCTCGATCTTGTCCAGCAGGCTGCCGGCGCGACGCGCGCCACCCCTGGCGGGACTGGCCAGGCGCAGCTCGCCCTGCTGAAGGGCGGTGAAATCCAGCCCGGCGAAATCGTCCAGCAGCACCGCCTGCAGGTCGGCGCCGAGCACGGTTTCCACCGCCAGTTCCCAGCCAGCCTCCACGCGCAGCCCTTCGGCCAGGCGCGGGCGCTGCAGCAGGTTCTGTTCGCGCAACCACTCGCCAGCGCCCTGCCCCGGATCGAGCGCAGCCTGTTGCAGCGCTTCCAGTGACGCCAGGCGGCCGTTGAGGCGTTGCAGCTCGCCCTGCGCCTGCTGCTGGGCCTGGCCGGCCTGCTGCAGTTCCTCGCGCAGTTGCTGCAGGCGCTCGGCCTGCTGCTCTTCGGCCAGTTGCAGCGCTTCGTGCTCCAACTCGCCAGCAGCAAGCTGTTCGTTCAGTTCGAGAATGGCGGCGTCTTCGGGGTCGGCCGCCAGTTGCTGCAATTCTTCGTTCAGGCGGCGCTGACGTTCGGCCAGACGTTCCAGGCTCTGCTCCAGCTGGGCGATGCGCGACTGCTGCACCTCGGCCTGGCGACGCGGCTCGGCGCTGCGCTGGTTGAAGCCGTCCCACTGCTCCTGCCAGCCGTGCATGGCGGCCTCGGCCTCTTCCAGACCCGCGGCGGATTCCTCGGCAGCAGCGGCGGTCAGCTCCTGCTCGGGCAGCAGCATCTCCAGCTCTTCGCCCAGGGTAGCCAGCAGGGTGCGGTCGTGGCCGAGGTGGGATTCGGTCTCCAGGCGCGCCTTCTCCGCCTCGCGCAGGTCGTCCTGCAGCTGGCGCAGACGCTGCTGGCCGTGCTGGATGCTCTGCTCGACGCGGGCGATGTCGCCGCCCACCGAATAGAAGCGGCCCTGCACCAGGTTGAAGCGTTCGGACAGCTCGTGGTGGCCGTCGCGCAGCCGCTCGATGGCGGCATCGGCGCTGCGCTGCTCGGCCACCAGCGCCTCGAAGGCCACTTCCTGGTCGCCGATCACCTGTTCGCGGCTGCCGACCTGCTGATTCAGCGTCTGCCAGCGCAGGGCCAGCAGTTGCGCCTTGAGCTGGCGTTCCTCGGCCTTGTATTCCTGGTACTTCTCCGCCGCCTGGGCCTGACGGTGCAGGCGTTCGAGCTGGCGCTCCAGTTCCTCGCGCAGGTCGGTCAGGCGCGCCAGGTTTTCCTGAGTGCGGCGGATGCGGTTCTCGGTCTCGCGGCGGCGCTCCTTGTACTTGGAGATGCCGGCGGCTTCCTCGATGAAATTGCGCAGCTCCTCCGGCTTGGCCTCGATCAGCTTGCTGATCATGCCCTGCTCGATGATCGAGTAGCTGCGCGGGCCCAGGCCGGTGCCGAGGAAGATGTCGGTGATGTCGCGGCGACGGCACTTGGTGCCGTTGAGGAAGTAGGTGTTCTGCCCGTCGCGGGTGACCCGGCGGCGGATGGATATCTCGGCGAAGGCGGCGTACTCGCCCACCAGCGAGTTGTCGCTGTTGTCGAAGATCAGCTCGATGGAGGCCTGGGTCACCGGCTTGCGGGTGTTGGAACCGTTGAAGATGACGTCGGTCATCGACTCGCCGCGCAGGTTCTTCGCCGAACTCTCGCCCATCACCCAGCGTACGGCGTCGATGATGTTGGACTTGCCGCAGCCGTTGGGCCCGACCACCGCCGCCATGTTGCTCGGGAAGCTCACCGTGGTCGGGTCGACGAAGGACTTGAAACCGGCCAGCTTGATGCTTTTCAGGCGCATCGGGGCTTAGCGCTCGGCCAGGGTCGCCAGCACCAGCTGGCAGTTGTGCTCGCCGTATGCCAGCAGCACCTCGCGGGCGCGGTCGTGGTCGCGGGCGATGATCGCCTGCAGCAGGCTGGCGAAGGTGTTCATGAACTGGCCCATCTCGCCTTTGCGCCGTTCCAGCGCCAGGTGGTAGGTGCGGCTGATCGCCGGCAGCAGGTTCTCCAGGGTTTCCTGCAGGTAGGGGTTGTCGGCGAAGGGAAAGGCGGCGCGCATCACGTCGAAGCTGTGCTCGACGAAGGCATCGATATCGCCGCGTTGCAGGCTGTCCTGCAGGCGCCGCTGGATATCGAGGAACGGCACCAGGTCGGTCTCTTCCCGCCAGCCGTCGGCCACTGCGCGCGCCAGCAGGATGTACAGCTCGATCACCAGGCCGTACAGGCTCTGCACCTTGTGCGGAGTCAGCTCGGCGACCTGCGCGCCGCGGCGCGGCAGGATCACGATCAGGTGGCGGCGTTCGAGAATCAGCAGCGCCTCGCGCACCGAACCACGGCTGACGTTGAGCGCCTGGGTGATCTTCTGCTCCTGGATGCGCTCGCGCTCCTTGAGCTCGCCGCGAACGATGCGTTCGGCCAGGTAATGGGCAATTTGCTCGGCGAGGCTGTCCGGTGCCTTGAACGTCATGATCTTCCTTAGGCTCTATCTGGCCTGTCGGGCGAAGCGGGCGAGTCTGTGGGCCCCACAAGGTCTGGCGCGGGGCAGAAAAAAGAGCCGCGAGTGTACCACAGGGGGGGACCGGGCCAAGGGCGGTGCATCTGCCGCACGCGGCCAGAGAGCGGGCCTGACCGGCAGTCGGCGGAAGCCGCCAGTCACCATTCCCACTGCCGGGAGCCTCCAGCACCCGGCTCCCGGCACGACCTGCCGACCTCCCGCTGATCCGCTGGCGCCCCGTAGAGCCCCTTGTTCGACAGAGCAACGCTGCCAGGACGCCCACCCCAAGCATGGCTGTAACACTCATGAAACAGTCGATAAAGATATCTTTTCAATCACTTAGCGTCGCCGGCCAAAAGCATCTACGCTCATGTCAAGAGACCGTCATCATCTGTCGTCCGCAGTAAAAACGCCTGCTGTTTGACGCGCCATCGGCTCTGCTTGACGACGCGCCATGGCCAGTTGCCAAAGTGCATCAGGGAGGCCATTCCCATGCGCCCCATCTATTTCGCGTTTGCTTTGCTCGGGCTGAGTATCACGGCCACCGCCCAGGCCCAGCCCGAACCCGCCCCGCAAGGCTTGCTCGCCGTCTCAGCCGCCGAACGCTTCGCACCCGACCGCGTGCTGGTCAAGTTCAGGCCCGGCACCGCCGCCGCGCATATCGCCGAAGCCCATCGCCACGCCGCGGCCACCGCCATCGGCAGCATTGCCGCCATCGACGTGCAGGTCGTCGGGGTTGCCGCCGGCTCGGTGATGGCCAAGGTGGCCGCCTACCGGGCCAACCCGAACGTGCTCTATGCCGAGCCCGATTATCACCGCCTGCTGGTGGTGCCCAGCGAGGAACCCGGCCCCGCCCCGGCCGGTGGAGGCAACTATTTCGAGGAACAGTGGTACCTGCACAATAGCGGCCAATCCCACACTTATGTGCAGCACACGCCGCTCGGCGCCAGCCTCAGGAGCACCGCCGGCACCCCGGATGCAGATATCGACGCGCCCGAAGCCTGGGACATCAGCCGGGGCGTCGCGACCACCGACCCTACCGCCTATGACACGTCCAAGGTGGCGGTGCTGGACAGCGGCGCCGACTGCGCCACCCTGGAACTAGGCGGCAAATGCCTGGAAAAGGTCGACTTCGTCGGCAACCAGGCCTGGGACAGCTGTACCGAGACGAACCCCGCCTGTGACAACCTGGGCCACGGCACCTTCACCGCCTCGGAGGTGGTGGCCAACACCAACAATGGCGAAGGCATTGCCGGCAGTGGCTGGCACACCGGCGCAGGCATCTTCAAGGTCTGTTACATGGAGCTGGTCAGCGACGGGGCGAACCTGTTCTTCGTCGGTCTCTGCCCGGTCTCCGCTTCGGCGCAGGCCATAGTGGCCGCGGCCAGCGATCAGATGGTGGGCGACACGTTGGTCAGGAGCCAGTACCACGTCATCACCATGAGCTACGGCAGCGACTGGATCGATGCGGATGGCGGGATCAGCCCCACCACGCCCTCCAGTGCCGAATGTGATGCCGTGCTGTTCGCCAATCGCCAGGGCGTGGTCGTGGTGGCCGGCGCCGGCAACAATGGCGACACCCAGCGCCTGTACCCGGCCGCCTGTACCGATGCGAACGGTGAGTCGACGGTGATCGCCGTGGCCGCCTCGGACCACAACGACTACCGCGCCAGTTTCTCCACCTACAGCCAGATCAACGACCCCTGGGTGTCGCTCGCCGCGCCCGGCCAGGCCATCATCGGCGTCCTGCCTGACGCCCACTGCGGCCTGGCGCCCGGAGTGGACAGCTGCGTCGACTGGTGGGATGGCACCTCGATGGCGGCGCCCCTGGTCGCCGGCGGCGCGGCGCTGGTGTGGGCGGATCTCTACGCGGCGCTGCAGGCCGGCAACCTTTCCTCCGCGCAGGACCTGAAACCCGCCAGCTGTCTCTGGGGGGGGCTGCCCTGCAACCAGGTGGTGCGCTGGCGCCTGGAGAATGGCGCCGACAAGACCGGCGCCCAGGGCCAGAACATGCAGGAATGGACCCGGCATGGCCGGCTGAACCTGCTGGGCGCGCTGACCACCGGCGACGTGCAACCGCCGCCGCAGCCCGTGACGACGCCGATACTGACCGGCGCGCAGGTCGTGACCCTGGCGCAAGGCAACCAGGCGGCACGGCTGGACTGGAGCCACGACGGCGTCAGCGTCACCGGCTTCGATATAGAGCGCAACACCCTGCACAAGAGTGGCCGCATCACCTCGACGTCGCTGATAGCGATAACCGATGTGCACCTGCGCAGCTATACCGATGACGTAGGGAGTGGCCGCTACTCCTATCGGGTACGGGCGCGCGATGGCGAGCAGACATCGGCCTGGAGCGACATGTCCACCGCCCTGGTGGTGAGCGATGGTGGTGGCGGCGGCGGTAAAGGAGGCGGCAAGCCCCGCAGGTAGAAACCCGTTGCCGCGCCGGCCAGCGGCCTCGCGCACGGCGAGAGCGGCTGAAGACTGAACAATGCCGGGGCGCCGTTGAATCCACGTTACCGGACCACGACCGGAGAATCTGCATTTACCGAGCAAAAGGTGGGCTCCGCCAGGGGCGGTCGACGAGGAAGATCGTCCTACAATCCGACCAACGCAAAGCCAGTAACAATAAAGCGGAGCCCTTCATGTTCGAACGCCTACCCTCGCACTGGATGATCACCCTGAAAAAGTTCGGCTACTGGATCTGGCTGGTTCCGGTACTCGGCATTCCACTCAGCTACCACTGGTCGCTGGGTAGTGCCCATGCCGACGCCTGGGCCTGGCTGGTGATCGGCGTGGTGTTCGGCGTGATCCCGCTGCTGGATTTCGTCGTCGGCCGCGACCCTGCCAACCCGGATGAGGGCGACGAAGTAGCGAATCTCGAAGCACAGGGCTACTACCGCCTGCTGAGCCTGGCCACGGTGCCGCTACTGCTGGCGATGCTGGCCTGGAGCGGATGGATCTTCGTCAGCTACGAGGCCTGGAGCTGGATCGGCCAGCTCGGCTGGCTGCTCTCGGTAGGAACGGTGATGGGCGCCATCGGCATCACCGTGTCGCACGAACTGATCCACAAGGACCCGCTGCTGGAGCAGAACGCCGGCGGCCTGCTGCTGGCGGCGGTGTGTTATGCCGGCTTCAAGGTCGAGCACGTGCGCGGCCATCACGTGCACGTCTCGACGCCGGAAGATGCCTCCTCCTCGCGCTTCGGCCAGAGCCTCTACGCCTTCCTGCCGCACGCCTACAAGCACAACTTCCTCAACGCCTGGGCACTGGAGGCCGAGCGCCTGAAACGTCGCGGCTTGCCGGCGCTACACTGGCGCAACGAACTGATCTGGTGGTACCCCATCAGCGGGCTGTTTCTCCTAGGCTTCGCCCTCGTCCTCGGCTGGTTCGGTGCACTGTTCTTCCTCGGCCAGGCGGCGATGGCCTTCACCCTGCTGGAGATCGTCAACTACGTCGAGCATTACGGCCTGCACCGTCGCAAGCTGGACAACGGTCGTTACGAGCGCACCAACCCGCGCCACTCATGGAACAGCAACTTCCTGCTGACCAACCTGTTCCTTTTCCACCTGCAGCGCCATTCCGACCATCACACCTACGCCAAGCGCCGCTACCAGGTGCTGCGCCACTTCGACGACAGCCCGCAACTGCCCAACGGCTATGCCGGGATGATCGTACTCGCCCTCTTCCCGCCGCTATGGCGCGCGGTGATGGACCCCAAGGTGCGCGCCTACTATGCCGGCGAGGAGCATCAGCTGAGCGAATCGCAGCTGGCCAAGTCCTGATCCGCCCTCCTCACCTCAACCCCGGCAGCGCAGGCTGCCGGGGTTGTGTTTTGTAGGGTGCCCTGGCAGCGCCTGCGCTGGCATGAAAGTCGCTACGCTGAGCTCATGACTCCCGGCCGCCAGGCTCATAACCGATTCGTATGACAGTATGCTGACTACGGGGTCAAATATTTGTTGACCCAAAAGTCAGAAAACTCTAGATTGGCCCCATGGCAGCCCGCGCCAGTGCCTTGCAGTGCATGCATCACCTGGCCCGCCAACCGAGTCATAACAATAAAGTGTCTGGAGGTCGTCCTTGATCCAGTTTTTACTCAACCGGGAGCTGCGTACCGAGCATGCCCTGGACCCCAACGTCACCGTGCTCAACTACCTGCGTGAACACGTCGGCAAAACCGGAACCAAGGAAGGCTGCGCCTCCGGCGACTGCGGTGCCTGCACCGTGGTGGTGGGCGAGCTGGATGGCGAGCGCGTGCGCTATCGCACCCTCAATTCCTGCCTGACCTTCGTCTCCAGCCTGCACGGCAAGCAGCTGATCACCGTCGAAGACCTCAAGCACCAGGGCAAGCTGCACAGCGTGCAGCAGGCGATGGTCGACTGCCACGGCTCGCAGTGCGGTTTCTGCACCCCCGGCTTCATCATGTCGCTGTTCGCCCTGCAGAAGAATTCCAGTGGCTACGACAAGGGCCAGACCCTCGAAGCGCTGGCCGGCAACCTGTGCCGCTGCACCGGCTACCGCCCGATCATAGACGCCGCCGAGCAGGCTTGCTGCCAGAAGCAGCCGGATCAGTTCGACGCCTTCGAAGCCGACACCGTGGCCCGGCTCAAGGCCATCGCCCCGCGCGAGACCGCCGAGCTCAACAGCGGCGACAAGCGCTGCCTGGTGCCGCTGACCGTAGCCGACCTGGCCGACCTCTACGCCGCCAACCCTGAGGCGCGCCTGCTCGCCGGCGGCACCGACCTGGCCTTGGAAGTCACCCAGTTCCACCGCGAGCTGCCGGTGATGATCTACGTCGGCCACATCGACGACATGAAGCGCATCGAGGTGACCAAGGACGCCATCGAGATCGGCGCCGCCGCCGCCCTGTCCGACTGCTACGAAGCCCTGTCGCGCGAGTACCCGGACTTCGGCGAACTGCTGCACCGCTTCGCCTCGCTGCAGATTCGCAACCAGGGCACCCTGGGCGGCAATATCGGCAACGCCTCGCCCATCGGTGACGCGCCGCCGCTGCTGATCGCCCTCGGCGCCCAGATCGCTCTGCGCCAGGGCAACACCCGGCGCATCCTGCCGCTGCAGGACTACTTCCTCGACTACAAGGTGACCGCGCGTCAGGAAGCCGAATTCATCGAGAAGATCATCGTGCCGCGCAAGCAGGCGAACCAGGCGTTCCGCGCCTATAAGGTGTCCAAGCGCCTGGACGACGATATCTCAGCCGTCTGCGCGGCCTTCAACCTGAGCATCGTCGACGGTGTGGTCACCGAGGCGCGCATCGCCTTCGGCGGCATGGCCGCCATCCCCAAACGCGCCAGCGCCTGCGAAGCGGCCCTGGTCGGCTCGGCCTGGTATCCGGGCGTGATCGAACGCGCCTGCGACGCGCTGGGTGAGGACTTCACCCCGCTGTCGGATTTCCGCGCCAGCAAGGAATACCGCCTGCTCACCGCCCAGAACCTGCTGCGCAAGTTCTTCCTGGAACAGCAGTCACCCGAGATCGAAACCCGGGTCACGGCCTACGCATAAGCGCGCAGAGATTTTTTGGAGACGAAGATGTCCAGTCATATCGAACACAAATCCCAGGAAGAGCTGGCCGAACTGTTCCGCGCCGGCATGACCAGCGGCGTCGGCCGTAGCGTCAAGCACGAGAGCGCGGACAAGCACGTGTCCGGCGAAGCGGTCTACGTCGACGATCGCCTGGAATTCCCCAACCAGTTGCACGTCTACGCGCGTCAGTCGGACCGCGCCCATGCGCGTATCGTGCGCATCGACACCAGCCCCTGCTACGAATTCCCGGGCGTGGCCATCGCCATCACCAAGGACGACGTACCGGGTCAGCTGGACATCGGCCCGGTGGTCGCCGGCGATCCGCTGCTGGCCGACGGCAAGGTCGAATACGTTGGCCAGGTGGTGCTGGCGGTCGCCGCCGACAGCCTGGAAACCGCGCGCAAGGCGGCCATGGCCGCGATCGTCGAGTACGAGGACCTGGAGCCGGTGCTCGACGTGGTCGAGGCCTACCGCAAGAAACATTTCGTGCTCGCCAGCCACACCCACCGCATCGGCGACTCGGCCAGCAAACTCGCAAACGCCCCGCGTCGCCTGCAGGGCACCCTGCATATCGGCGGCCAGGAGCACTTCTATCTGGAAACCCAGATTTCCTCGGTGATGCCCACCGAAGACGGCGGCATGCTGGTCTACACCTCGACGCAGAACCCCACCGAGGTGCAGAAGCTGGTGGCCGAAGTGCTCGGCGTGCCGATGAACAAGGTCGTCATCGACATGCGCCGCATGGGCGGCGGTTTCGGCGGCAAGGAAACCCAGGCCGCCGGCCCGGCGTGCCTGTGCGCGGTCATCGCCCACCTCACCGGCCGCCCGACCAAGATGCGTCTGCCGCGCATGGAAGACATGAGCATGACCGGCAAGCGTCACCCCTTCTACGTCGAGTACGACGTCGGCTTCGATGACGACGGCCTGCTGCACGGCATCGAGATGGACCTGGCCGGCAACTGCGGCTACTCGCCGGACCTGTCCGGCTCCATCGTCGACCGCGCCATGTTCCACTCGGACAACGCCTACTTTCTCGGCAACGCCACCATCAACGGTCATCGTTGCAAGACCAACACCGCCTCGAACACCGCCTACCGCGGTTTCGGCGGCCCGCAGGGCATGGTCGCCATCGAGGAAGTGATGGACGCCGTCGCGCGCAGCCTGGGCAAGGACCCGCTGGAAGTGCGCAAGCTCAACTACTACGGCAAGACCGAGCGCAACGTCACCCACTACCACCAGACCGTCGAGCACAACGTCATCCACGAGATGACCGCCGAGCTGGAGCAGAGCTGCGAGTACGCCAAGCGCCGCGAAGAAATTCGCGCCTTCAACGCCAAGAGCCCGGTGCTGAAGAAAGGCCTGGCCATGACGCCGGTGAAATTCGGCATCAGCTTCACCGCCACCTTCCTCAATCAGGCCGGCGCGCTGATCCACATCTACACCGACGGTTCGATCCACCTCAACCACGGCGGCACCGAGATGGGCCAGGGCCTCAACACCAAGGTGGCGCAGGTCGTCGCCGAGGTGTTCCAGGTCGATATCGAGCGCATCCAGATCACCGCCACCAACACCGACAAGGTTCCCAACACCTCGCCCACCGCTGCCTCCAGCGGCGCCGACCTCAATGGTATGGCGGCGAAGAACGCAGCCGAAACCATCAAGCAGCGCCTGGTGGACTTCTTGGTGCGCGAGTACAAGGTCACCCCGGAAGACGTGGAACTCCGCAACGGGCAGGTGCGCGTGCGCGACCACTTCCTATCCTTCAAGGAGATGATCCAGAAGGCCTACTTCGGCCAGGTCTCGCTGTCGTCGACCGGCTTCTACCGTACGCCGAAGATTTACTACGACCGCGACAAGGCGGCTGGCCGTCCCTTCTACTACTACGCCTACGGCGTGGCCTGCGTGGAAGTGCTGGTGGACACCCTGACCGGCGAATACCGCATGCTGCGTGGCGACATCCTGCATGACGTCGGCGACTCGCTGAACCCGGCCATCGACATCGGCCAGGTCGAGGGCGCCTTCGTCCAGGGCATGGGCTGGCTGACCATGGAAGAGCTGGTGTGGAACGCCAAGGGCAAGCTGATGACCAACGGCCCGGCCAGCTACAAGATCCCGGCCATCGCCGACATGCCCATCGACCTGCGCGTGAAGCTGGTGGAAAACCGCAAGAACCCGGAAGACACCGTGTTCCACTCCAAGGCCGTGGGCGAGCCGCCGTTCATGCTCGGCATCGCCGCCTGGTGCGCCCTGAAGGACGCCGTAGCCAGCCTGGCCGACTACAAGGTGCAGCCGCAGATCGACGCCCCGGCCACGCCTGAGCGCGTGCTCTGGGGCGTGGAGCAGATGCGCAAGCTGAAGGCTTCGGCCAAGACTGCCAGCGCTGCCGAGGTCGAACCGGCGTAACGTTAAACACCTTGGTGGATGTGCTGCGCGACATCCACCCTACGGCGGTTCGTAGGGTGGACAACCGCGAAGCGTTGTCCACCAGAGGCGTGAATGAAGAACAAAGCAGGTGTACAACAATGACAAAACACACCGAACCGAATAACCGCCCTGCTCGCCCGGCACCGGAGCCGATTCTCGACCCGTCGCCGAGCAACTGGCGCCTGCCGCGCCCGGGACAGACCACGCCTTCCTGGAGGCTGAGCAAATGAGCTGGATCAGCGCCCTCGCCGAGCTGCAGCACAAAGGTGAAGCCTGCGTTCTGGTGACCATCATCGAAGAGCGCGGCTCGACGCCGCGCAATGCCGGCTCGAAGATGGTGGTCACCGCCGATCGCATCTTCGAGACCATCGGCGGCGGCCACCTGGAATACAAGGCCATGGAGATGGCGCGCGAGATGCTTGAAAGCCGCTGCCAGGACACCCGCCTGGAGCGCTTCTCCCTCGGTGCCAGCCTCGGCCAGTGCTGCGGCGGCGCCACCGTGCTGTTGTTCGAGCCCATGGGCCAGCCACAGGCGCAGATCGCCGTGTTCGGCGCCGGCCATGTCGGCCGCGCGCTGGTGCCGCTGCTCGCCAGTCTGCCGTGCAAGGTGCGCTGGATCGACTCGCGGGAGAACGAATTCCCCGAGCACATCCCCGCCCGCGTGGAGAAGATCGTCAACGACGAAGTGGTCGATGAGGTGGCGAACATGCCGCCCGGCAGCTACTACATCGTCATGACCCACAACCACCAGCTCGACCTGGAGCTGACCGCGGCGATCCTCAAGCGCGGCGACTTCGCCTACTACGGCCTGATCGGCTCGAAGACCAAGCGCGTCAAGTTCGAACACCGTCTACGCGAGCGCGGCTTCGAGGAAACGCTGATGGCGCGCATGCGCTGCCCCATGGGTCTGCCCGAGGTCAAAGGCAAGCTGCCGGTGGAGATCGCCGTGTCCATCGCCGGTGAGGTGATCGCCACCTACAACGCCAGCTTCGGCCAGGACGTGAAAAAAGGTGAGTCCAGCGTCGCCAAGCTGTTGCCGGCCTCGCGCCGGTCCTGACTCTGCCTAATTCGCAGCGCGCCCAGTAGGGTGCGCCGCGCGCACCAATAACACCGCATTGCCAGTGGTGCGCACAGCCTAGGCGGCCCCGCGCGCCCTACGCAGTGCCGCCCCCAATTGAGACGTAATAGATGACCACCAACATCAAAGCCTACCGCGCCGCCATCCTGCACAGCCTCGCCGACCCGGCCGTGGTCGGCGTCGAGCAGTCCTATGAGTATTTCGAGGACGGCATTCTGCTGATCGAAAACGGCAAGGTCGTCCAGGTCGGCGCCGCTGCCGAGCTGTTGCCGAAACTGGCCGGCGTCGACGTCCAGCACTTCCGCGATGCGCTGATCACCCCCGGCTTTATCGACACCCATATCCACTACCCGCAGACCGGCATGATCGCCTCGTATGGCGAACAACTGCTGGACTGGCTCAACACCTACACCTTCCCCACCGAGCGGCAGTTCGAAGACAAGGCTCACGCCAGCGACGTGGCGGCGATCTTCCTCAAGGAACTGCTGCGCAACGGCACCACCACCGCCCTGGTGTTCGGCAGCGTGCACCCGCAATCGGTGGACGCCTTCTTCGAGCAGGCCGACAAGCTCAACCTGCGCATGATCGCCGGCAAGGTGCTGATGGATCGCAACGCCCCGGACTACCTGACCGACACCGCGGAAAGCGGCTACGCCGAAAGCAAGGCACTGATCGAGCGCTGGCACGGTAAGGGTCGACTGCACTACGCGGTCACCCCGCGCTTCGCGCCGACCAGCACGCCGCAGCAGCTGGAGCTGGCCGGCAAGCTGCTGGGCGAGTACCCGGACCTGTATATGCACACCCACCTGTCCGAGAACCGCAAGGAGATCGAATGGGTCAAGGAGCTGTTCCCCGAGCGCAAGGGCTACCTGGACGTCTATGACCATCACAAGCTGATCGGCCCGCGCGCGGTGTTCGCCCATGGCGTGCACCTTTGCGACGACGAGTGCAAGCGCCTGGCCGAGACCGGTTCGGCGGTCGCCTTCTGCCCGACGTCCAACCTGTTCCTGGGTAGCGGCCTGTTCGACCTGAACAAGCTGGAAGCGCACGGCGTACGCGTCGGCCTGGGCACCGACGTCGGCGCCGGCACCAGCTTCAGTCAGCTGCAATCGCTGAACGAGGCGTACAAGATCATGCAGCTGCAGGGCAAGAAACTCGACCCGTTCAAGTCGCTGTACCTGGCTACCCTGGGCGGCGCCAACGCGCTGTACCTGGATGACCAGCTGGGCAACTTCCTGCCCGGCAAGGACGCCGATTTCCTGGTGCTGGACTACAACGCCACGCCGCTGCTGAGCTACCGCATGCAGCAGGCTCGGAGCCTGGAAGAACGCCTGTTCGCCCTGACCATGCTCGGCGACGACCGCGCGGTGAAGGAGACCTTCGCCGCAGGCGTATCGGTGCACCAGCGTTAAGCGCGGGGAGCACCTTACAGCTGGATAGACGGACGCCAACTTGTGGGAGCCCCGCCCCGGGGCGAAGTTGCTACCAACCCAATTCGCCGCGAGACGCGGCTCCTACACAAGCGTCGAAATAGCTGCAGAGCGCCGACACCACCAATGAAAAAGCCCCGATGCTCGCGCAGCGGGGCTTTGTCAATTACACGCAAGGAGTCAGCGATTGGCGGCGCTGCGTCCCGGCTTCTTCTTGGTCTGCAGCAGGTGCGAGAACACCGCGTGCAGGTCGTCCGAGGCGCTTTCCTCGTCCAGGTTCAGCTTGCTGTCGATGTGATCCATGTGGTGCATCATCAGGTGCACGGCGCGGGCGGCGTCGCGCGCCTCGATGGCGTCGATCAGCTGATTGTGCTCGTCGTAGGAGCAATGCGAACGGCCGCCGCTCTCATACTGGGCGATGATCAGCGAGGTCTGCGATACCAGGCTGCGTTGGAAGCTCACCAGCGGCGCGTTACGCGCGGCCTCGGCCAGCTTGAGGTGGAACTCGCCGGACAGGCGGATACCGGCGCCGCGATCACCGCGGGAGAAACTGTCCTGCTCGTCCTTGACCATCTGCCGCAACTCCGCCAGTTGCTCGGCGGTGGCGTGCTCGACAGCCAACTCGGTGATGGCGCGCTCGACCAGGCGCCGTGCGTAGAAAATCTGCCGCGCCTCCTCGACGCTGGGGCTGGCCACCACCGCACCGCGATTCGGCCGCAGCAGCACCACGCCCTCATGTGCCAGGCGCGACAGGGCGCGACGAATGATGGTACGGCTGACGCCGAAGATCTCGCCCAGGGCCTCTTCGCTCAGCTTGGTGCCGGGCGCCAGGCGCTGTTCGAGAATGGCATCGAAGATATGGGCGTATACGACATCGTCCTGAGTCCCGCTGCGGCTGCTTTTGCCGGTGCGCGGCTGCTTCTTGAGGGGCTGCAATTGATCGTTCATTCTGGCTCGCGTCAATGAGAGTCGGCGACACTGCGACTCTACTGTGTTCTACCCGGTAGCTGACAAGCGGCGGGCTAAAAATCATCGGAAATAAATTGAGGCAATTGTACACAATTCGATCAATCGACACACCTCTCGATCTTCGCCCTGCTCGCCCGAAGCGGATCGAACTCTCCAGACGAACGGCGGCCCCTCTAAAACTCTTTCTTTATAAAGCTTGCTGTTATCAGGCCATTACCAGCTAAACCATCGAACCACCTCTCCTCGCCCGCTCGCCCCGCCGCCGCCCCAGGCATCATCCAGAAACCCTACCTCACTGTTTCAAAAGGATTTTCTCCAAAAGCGCAGCCCGCATTGTCGCCCGATACGCACGCTAACCCGCCCGAACCCGCATCAGGGTGCGTTTTTTGCAACATTAAAAACATTAATTGCATTTTTTGTATACAACAGCATAATCGCGCCTGAGTGACTTCTTGACCGCTCGGTCAACAACTTAGCCAGGAAGCACCGCGAACGCACCGCCTGCCTCAGAGAGCCGTTGTCCTTGCGCGAGGCTCTGGGCGGTACACAACAAGAGAGATGAGGAGTACCCGCTGTGGAAAGCGTCAAACAACAACACGCGTCTCAACTGGCGAGAACCGGTCTGCTCGACCGTTTCTTCAAGCTGACCGAGCACCGCACCACCATCAAAACCGAGTTGCTGGCCGGCCTGACGACCTTCGTTACCATGGCCTACATCATCTTCGTCAACCCCAACATCATGGCCGGCGCCGGCGTCGATCATGGCGCGGCCTTCGTCGCCACCTGCATCGGCGCGGCGCTCGGCTGCTTCCTCATGGGCCTCTACGCCAACTGGCCGGTTGGCCTGGCGCCAGGCATGGGTCTGAACGCCTTCTTCACCTACACCGTGGTCGGCGAGATGGGCTACAGCTGGCAGATCGCCCTAGGCGCGGTGTTCATCTCCGGCGTGCTGTTCATGATCATGAGCCTGTCGAAGATCCGCGAATGGCTGCTCAACAGCATCCCCATGAGCCTGCGCTTCGCCATGGGCGCCGGGGTCGGCCTGTTCCTCGGTCTGATCGGCCTGAAAACCGCCGGCATCGTTGTCGACAGCCCGGCCACCTTGCTGACCATGGGCTCGTTCGGCGAACCCAGCGCCCTGCTCGCCGCCGTGTGCTTCCTGCTGATCGCCGTGCTCAGTCACCGCAACGTGTTCGGCGCGATCCTCTTCAGCATGCTCGGCGTTACTGCCCTCGGCTGGGCCCTGGGCCTGGTCGAGTACAGCGGCCTGGTATCGATGCCGCCGAGCCTGGCGCCGACCTTCATGGCCATGGATATCGCCGGTGCGTTCAACGTCGCCATGGTCAGCGTGATCCTCGCCTTCCTCTTCGTGAACATGTTCGACACCGCCGGCACGCTGATGGGCGTGGCCCATCGCGCCCACCTGGTGGATGAGGACGGCAAGATCCAGAACCTGTCCAAGGCGCTGAAGGCCGACTCCACTTCCAGCGTGGTGGGTGCGCTGGTCGGCTGCCCGCCGGTGACCAGCTACGTGGAAAGCGCCTCGGGCGTTGCCGCCGGCGGCCGCACCGGTCTGACCGCCGTGACCGTTGGCGTGCTGTTTCTCGCCGCGATGTTCTTCGCCCCGCTTGCCGGCATGATCCCCGCCTACGCCACCGCCGGTGCACTGATCTACGTCGCCATGCTGATGATGAGCGGCATGGCCCATATCGACTGGAAGGACCACACCGACACCATTCCGGCCATCGTCACCGTGGTGATGATGCCGCTGACCTTCTCCATCGCCAACGGCATCGCCCTGGGCTTCCTCACCTACGCCACGCTGAAGCTGCTGACCGGCCAGCGCGACAAGGTCTCGCTGAGCCTCTACGTGCTGTGCGTGATCTTCATCGCCAAGTTCGCCTTCCTTTAACGACAGGCCTGGGCCTCGGCGTCGGGGCCCAACGGCTGCAGAAAAACGACAAAGCCCTCCGAAGGAGGGCTTTGTTTTATATCGCTCGCACCGCCGCGAACGCGTCAGGAAGCTTGAACCGAGCTAACGAAGTGGATGGGGTCGGCGTCCTGCCTGTTGGTCACTTCGTTAGCCCGGTGACCGGAGAGTAGTGCAAGTAGTGGCACTGTGCCAAGCGTCGATTGTGCGCGCTGCCGCACAAATCGGCGAATCGTCTCGCAGAAGCTGCCGTGATATTGCCTAGGACAGGTTAGCAGCGCTCTGGTCGGATCATGACAACGACTCAAGCAACCCTTCCAGCATCCCCTGGATGTCAGGACTGGGTTTTGCCCCCTGTGAAGGGGTTAGACCATCAACGCTTTCTCGGCATCATCACCCCTTGGCCTTATCCGATGACGAGTGCTCTTCAGCGTCGTGAGCATTGTTTAGCGTGGCTGACACGAAGCGCATGGGCCACCACGTGTCTGAGCAGATGGGATTTGGGGAGGATTGGAGCGGTGTATAGCGGCCTGGGAGCACTGTTTTTGTCCCAAAATGCCCCCAATTTTGCCCCAAACGACTCTTCACTTTCTCAAAGACAAGAAAAGCCCCGTAACTCATTGAATTACGGGGCTTTTTTATATGGCGGGAAGATAGGGATTTGAACCCTAGGTGCCATTGCTGACACAACGGATTTCGAATCCGTCCCGTTCGACCACTCCGGCATCTTCCCAAGCGGCGCGAATCATAACAGCTCGAAGCGCTTTGGCGAAGCTTATTTTTAAAAATTTTCTTGTGCTATCAGGCGCTTGTGAAAAGGCCGAGCATTGCTCGGCCTTCATTGGCGTCTCTGCCCCGATCTCAGGCAGTGAGGCGGGTCAGGGCTTCGCGGTACTTGTCGGCGGTCTTCTGCGCGACCTCGGCCGGTACGGCGGGAGCCGGCGGCTGCTTGTTCCAGCCGGTGGACTCCAGCCAGTCGCGAACGAACTGTTTGTCGAAGCTCGGCGGGTTCTTGCCTTCTTCGTAGCTGTCGGCCGGCCAGAAGCGACTGGAGTCGGGGGTCAGCACCTCGTCCATCAGAGTCAGGGTGCCGTCTTCGTCGAGGCCGAACTCGAACTTGGTGTCGGCGATGATGATGCCGCGGGTGGCGGCGTACTCGACGGCGGCGCTGTACAGGGCGATGGCGGTGTCGCGCACCTGGGCGGCCAGTTCGGCACCGATGATGGCCTCGCACTGGGCGAAGCTGATGTTCTCGTCATGGTCGCCGACGGCAGCCTTGGTCGAGGGGGTGAAGATCGGTTGCGGCAGCTTGGCCGCTTCCTTGAGGCCGGCCGGCAGGGCGATGCCGCAGACGGTGCCGCTCTTCTGGTATTCCTTCCAGCCGGAGCCGACGATATAGCCGCGCACGATGGCTTCCACGGCCACCGGTTTGAGGCGTTTGGCGACCACCGCGCGGCCTTCCACCAGCGGCAACTCGTCAGCCGGCACCACGTCTTCGACCCTGTCGCCGGTGAAGTGGTTGGGCACCAGGCCGGCCAGCTTGTCGAACCAGAAGTTGGAGATGGCGGTGAGGATCTTGCCCTTCTCCGGGATAGGTTCGGCGAGGATCACGTCGAAGGCCGACAGGCGATCGGTGGCCACCATCAGCATGCGCTTGTCGTCGATTTCGTAGAGGTCGCGAACCTTGCCCGAGTAGATCTTCTTCAGGCTCAGGGTGGTGGGTGTGCTCATGTCGGCATTTCCGTTTCTAGCAAACAAAACAGGCGAAACCTTTGCGGGTTTCGCCCATCGATTAACGGCTGGAGCGCGGCGCGCCGATCAGCCGAGGTTGTCCTGGATCAGGCTCAGCACGCGGCGCGAGACATCGGCCGGGGCAACGGTGTTGAGGTCTTTTTCCACGGTGACCTGGACGCCATCGCCGACGGGGGTCAGACGCACCTGATAACGCTCGGCACGCGCTTCGATCTCTTCCTTGCTCGGCTCGCCCCCGAACATGCGGCCGAAGAAGCCGGGCTTCTGCTCATTGACCCGAGCACCTTCGGCCAGGTTGATGTAGTACAGGCCGAGGCTGCGGTTGAGGTCGTCGACGCGCACATCGGCCAGCTCCAGCGAGCGACCGACGCCGGACCAGGCGCGATCGAAATCTGCGCCGAGATTGAGCACCGGATTGCCGTTGCCGTCCTCGCTCAGGCTGACGCGGCTGGGGGCATCGAAGTCGCGGGCCGCGAGCAGGGATACCGAACCGCCCTGCTCAACGCTACGCGCCATGCTCACCAGCATTTCGTCGAGCAGCGCGGCTTCCAGGCTGGCATTGCCGCTACGCGCGGCGAAGGCGACGTCAGCGTCACTACCGGCGGGACGCTCGGCGCTGGTGACGAAGACTTCGCTGGTGTTGCGCTGCACGCCCGGCTCGATGCGTACCCGCACGCGGGTCTCGGCATCCGGGGCGACGCCGGAAACGCGGCTGCTCAGGCGACGGGCCATGCTCGCGGAAAGCTCGTCGAAACGCTGCCAGGAGGTGGTGAATTCTCCAGTCTGCGGGCGTTCCTCGGCGATACGGAAGCCGTTGTCCTCGAAGAACTGGCGCGCCAGCGGCCAGACTTCGGCCGGCACCCGCTGGGCGACCACCCAGCGCGACTCGCCGCTGCGCTGCAGGCTGAACTCGCGCTCGTCGGCGCGCACCTGCAGGCCCTGCGGGCGCGGCACTTCGAACTTACCGCTGGCCTCGGAAGTGGCCACCTGTGCCGGCACCGGCAGCAACGGGTCGAGGCGTTTGGCCTGGACATTGGCCGGAAGCTGCATCGGTGCGGTCTGCCGCGCTTCCAGGTAATCGCTGCCGCGGTCGCGGAAGTAGCCTTCTTCACCCCAGAGCCAGCCACAACCGCTGGTGCTGGAGACGATCAGAGCAAGGGCGGAAAATCCGGCCAGTCGCTTCATGCGTAAAATCCTTAAATTAAGCCAGTACGCCGCACTGGCGCATGGCCTGGCGCAGCGGTTCGTGACAACGCGGGCTGAGCCAGGTCAGCGGCAGGCGGATGCCGTCGCCCATCAGGCCCATTTCGTGCAGTGCCCACTTCACCGGAATCGGGTTGGACTCGATGAACAACGCCTTGTGCAGCGGCATCAGACGGTCATTGATGGCACGGGCAATTGCAGCCTCGCCACGCATGGCGGCGGCGCACATCTCGCTCATGGCGCGCGGAGCGACGTTGGCGGTGACCGAGATGTTGCCCTTGCCGCCCAGCAGCATCAGCTCCACCGCGGTGGCGTCGTCGCCGGAATAGACGAGGAAGTCCTTGCCGACGCGGTCCAGCACTTCCTGGCCACGCTGCAGGTCGCCGGTGGCTTCCTTGATGCCGATGATGTTGTCGATCTTCGACAGGCGCTCGACGGTTTCCGGCAGCATGTCGCAGACGGTGCGACCCGGTACGTTGTAGAGGATCTGCGGGATGGCCACGGCTTCGGCGATGTGGCGGAAATGCAGGTACAGGCCTTCCTGGGTCGGCTTGTTGTAATAGGGCGTGACCAACAGACAGGCGTCGGCGCCGACGTCCTTGGCCGCGCGGGTCAGCTCGACCGATTCGCGCGTGGAATTGCCGCCGGTACCGGCGATCACCGGGATGCGCCCGGCGACCTGATCGACCACGCGCTTGATCACCTCGATGTGCTCGGGCACTTCCAACGTGGCGGACTCACCCGTGGTGCCGACCGCGACGATGGCATTGGTACCCTCCTGCAGGTGGAAATCCACCAATTTGCTCAGGGCCTCCCAGTCCAGACCACCCTGCGCATCCATGGGCGTGACCAGTGCCACCATACTGCCCGCAATCATGCAACCGCTCCTGCCGGAAAAATTGAGCCGTAATGGTACTGGTGCCACCAGTCCGGCACAAGCAACGGACACGGCGGAAAATGGCGGTCTTGCTGCTTACGGGAAGCTGTCGCCAGCATTCCCCTGGGCGGTGCTTTTCGCTACCCTGCTGCCTTTGCTCGACGGCCCTCCGGCTGCCGACCGTTCATCGCTTTAGGAAGGCTGCATGTCCCCCCCCCCCGTTCGCGAACAATTCCTCCTTATCAGCGCCCTAGGCCGCGACGCCATGGCGCTGACCAACCTGCTGTGCCGCACCAGCCATGAGAACCGCTGTGCCGTGATCAGCACGCGCCTGAGCCGTCACGGCGAGTTCAGCGCCCTGGTGCTGCAGGTCTCGGGTAGCTGGGACGCCCTGGCGCGTCTCGAGTCCGGCCTGCCGCTGCTGGCAAAAAAACATGATTTCTCGGTCAATCTCATTCGTAGCGCGGCCGCCGAGGTACGCCCCCAGGCGCTCCCCTACGTGGCTTACGTCAGCTCGGTGTACCGCCCGGACATCCTCAACGAGTTGTGCCAGTTTTTCATCGACCATCGTGTCGAGCTGGAAAGCCTGACCTGCGACACCTACCAGGCGCCGCAAACCGGCGGCACCATGCTCAACGCCACGCTGACCGTCACGCTGCCGGCCGGCACCCAGATCAGCTGGCTGCGCGATCAGTTCCTGGACTTCGCCGACGCCCTGAATCTGGACGCGCTGATCGAACCCTGGCGCCCGCAAAATCCCTGAAAGGCAACCTCGAGGAACTCCCATGACCGTCGCCATCGACCAAGCCGTCGCCGACTTCCAGGCCGAGGCCACCAGTGGCCAGCAGGTGAAATTGTCCGACCTCAAGGGCCAGCAGGTCGTGCTGTATTTCTACCCCAAGGACGCGACCCCGGGCTGCACCACCGAAGGCCTCGACTTCCGCGCCCGCTTCGCCCAGTTCCAGGCGATCAACACGCAGATCTTCGGCGTGTCGATGGACAGCCTGAAAAAGCACGAAAGCTTCAAGTGCAAGCAGGAATTCCCCTTCGAGCTGATCAGCGACCCCGATCACCTGCTGTGCGAGCAGTTCGGCGTCTATCAGTTGAAGAAGAACTACGGCAAGGAATACATGGGCATCGTGCGCAGCACCTTTCTGATCGACAAGGACGGCGTACTGCGCAAGGAATGGCGCAACGTGAAGGTTGCCGGCCATGTCGACGCGGTGCTGGCGGCGGCGCAGGCGCTGCACCAAGGCTGAGCAGACAGGCGCGCTCCGCCCATGAAAAAGGCCGCATCAGCGGCCTTTTTTCTTATGCCTGTTCGCCAAGCGTCGGATCGGTCCGCGGCCAGGCGTTGAGCACCGCCTTGAACAGGGTGGCCAGCGGGATGGCGAAGAATACCCCCCAGAAGCCCCACAGACCGCCGAACAGCAGCACCGCACAGATGATCGCGACCGGGTGCAGGTTGACCGCCTCGGAGAACAGCAGCGGCACCAGTACGTTGCCGTCCAGCGCCTGGATGATGCCGTAGACCACCATCAGGTAGAGAAACTGGTCGCTCCAGCCCCACTGGAACAGGCCGATCAGCGCCACCGGCACGGTGACCACCACCGCGCCGATATAGGGCACCACCACCGACAAGCCCACCAGCAGCGCCAACAGCGCCGCGTAGTTCAGCCCCAGGTAGGCGAAGGCGATATAGGTCACCACGCCACAGATGATGATTTCGATGAACTTGCCGCGGATGTAGTTGGCGATCTGCTGATTCATCTCCTGCGCCACCTGGCTGATCAACGCTCGCTCACGCGGCAGGTAGCCGCGAAACCACTGGCCGATCATTTCCCGGTCCTTGAGGAAGAAGAACACCAGAATCGGCACCAACACCAGGTAGATCATGATGCTGACCAGGACCGGCAGGCTCGACAGCGAAAAGGACAACGCCCACTGGCCGAACTTGCCGGCCTCGCCACGCATGCTGTCGATCAGCTGCACGATCTGCTCGTCGGTGATCAGATTCGGGTAGCGCTCGGGCAGCAGCAGGAACACCGACTGCCATTCGGCCGCCATGCGCGGCAATTCGTTGAACAAAGTGCTCAGCTGCTGCCAGAGCAACGGCATCAGCACCAGAAGGAACACCGTCAGGCCGCCCAGAAACAGGGCGAAGACCAGCCACACCGCCAGAATCTGCGGCACTTTCATACGCTCCAGACCGTTGACCAGGCCCTGCATCAGGAAGGCCAACACCAGGCCGGTCAGCACCGGCGCGAGCATGCCTCCCAGGATCAGCACCACGGCGAAGCCGAGCACCAACAGCACCGCCAGCACCACCGCCTGCTCGTCGGAGAAATAGCGGTGCAGCCAGTCACGCAAAACCTTGACCATCAGAATTCCTTAAAGCGGAAATATGCCAAACCACTCATAGGCCGGGCGCAGGAAAGATGTCGCACGCACTCGCGAACGGTGGCAGGGGTGTGTTTCAAACTGCAACGGCGATTTCAGGCCTTGCGCAGCCAGTAGCGGTAAACGCCGTCCTCGACCTCTTCGTGCAGCAAGGCGTGCCCGGCCAGACTGGCGAAGGCGCGGAAATCCCGCTGCGAACCGGCATCGGTGGCGCATACCTTGAGCACCTCACCGCTGGCCAGGCGATTGAGTTCGAGCTTGGCCTTTAGCAGCGGCAGCGGACAGTTCAGGCCGCAGGCATCCAGTTCGGCATCGAAAGCCGGTACATCGGTCATCGTCTACTCCTTCAAAGGCCGCTAGGATACCCAAGCCCTCGGAGCCCTGGCCAGCGTTACGGCTGGCCGGCTACAGTAACCACTTCGCCGCTCATGAGCCCCAGTGCATGACTTTTCTGCGCCCCACCCTGTTGACGCTCGCCTGCCTGTTCGCCGCCCACACCGGGGCCAGCGACCTGCCCTCGCTGGGCGATGCCAGCTCCTCCATCGTCTCGCCGCAGCAGGAGCACCAGCTCGGCCGCGCCTGGCTCGCCCTGCTACGCGGCCAGGTGGCGCAACTGGACGACCCGCAGCTCAAGGACTTCGTCGAGAACAGCGTCTATAGCCTGTCGGAAACCAGCCAGCTGCAGGATCGGCGCCTCGAATTCGTCCTGCTCAACAGCCCGCAGCTCAATGCCTTCGCCGCGCCGGGCGGCATCATCGGGGTCAACGGCGGCCTGTTCCTCTATGCGCAGACCGAAGCCGAGTACGCCTCGGTGATGGCGCACGAACTGGCGCACCTGTCGCAACGCCACTTCGCCCGGGGCGTCGAGGCCCAGCAGCGCATGCAGTTGCCGGTGATGGCCGCCATGCTCGCCGGCATAGTCGCGGCGGCCGCGGGTGCCGGCGATGCCGGCATGGCCGCCATCATGTCGACCCAGGCGGCGGCGATTCAGGAACAACGGCGTTTTTCCCGGCAGAACGAACAGGAAGCCGACCGTATCGGCCTGGTCAACCTGGAAAAGGCCGGCTACGACCCGCGCGCCATGCCGCTGATGTTCGAGCGCCTGATGCGCCAGTACCGCTACGACGCCAAGCCGCCGGAGTTCCTGCTGACCCACCCGGTCTCCGAGTCGCGTATCGCCGACACCCGCAACCGTGCCGAGCAGTACCCGGCCAAGGGCCGCGAAGACAGCCTGCGCTATCAGCTGATGCGCGCCCGCGTGCAACTGACCTACGAGGAGACCCCAGGGGTCGCAGCCAAGCGTTTTCGCGCCATGCTCGACGAGAACCCGGGGCTGGATGCCGCCCGCTACGGCCTGGCCCTGGCGCAGATGAAAAGCGGCCAGCTCGCCGAAGCCGCAAAGACTCTCGCCCCGCTGCTGAACAAGGCAGCGGACGACAGCGTCTACAACCTGGCCCAGATTGAACTCGACATGGCCGCCGGGCGTCTGGATGCCGCCCAGCAAAGACAGGAACGCATGCTCGCGCTCTACCCCAGCAGCTATCCGCTGCAGCAGATGCGCATCGACCTGCTGCTCAAGCGGCAGCGCACCCGCGACGCCGAAGATGCCCTGGATGAGCTGCTCGAGAGCCGGCCCAAGGACCCGGACGTCTGGTATCAGGTCGCCGAGGTCCGCGGCCTGAGCGGCAACACCATCGGCCTGCACCAGGCCCGCGCCGAGTTCTTCGCCCTGGTCGGCGACTACAACCAGGCAATCGAACAGCTCGATTTCGCCAAGCGCCGCGCCAGCAACAACTTCCAGCTGGCCTCGCGCATCGACGCGCGCCAGCGCGAGTTGACCGAGGAAAAGCGACTGGTCGAGCAGATGCTGCGCTGAGCGGCATGGGCGCGGCCTCGCTTGCCAGGCAATGGACGGCTCGCTCATACCATCGGGGGGGGAGAGACTGCGATCTGTTCGCTAACCCTAGGCCCGGCCCCGAACCAAACCCCGAGGACTGAGCCGGCAGCGATGGTCAAGGTGTGACGGGCCGCGCCTGCAAGAACGCGCGAACATTGGCAAAGGCTTCGCCGAAGCAGGCCTCGTAGCTATTGCGCTCCACGTAACCGAGGTGTGGGGTGCAGAGCACGCGCGGGTGCCTCAGCAGTGGATGGTCAGCCTGCAGGATGGGCTCCTGCTCGAATACATCCAGCGCCGCCTGGCCCGGCCGGCCGCTATCCAGCGCTTCGAGTAGCGCCCCCGGGGCAATCAGTTCGGCGCGGCTGGTGTTGACCAGCAAGGCGTCGACTTTCATTCGTGCCAGATCATCTGCGCCAACGCAGTGCCGGGTGGCCGGCAGCAGGCGCAGATGCAGGCTGAGCACATCGGCCTGCGCGAAGAAGGCTTCGCGCGTCGGCGCTGGCTCGAACCCATCGACCGCAGCGGCCTGGCGCGAGTTCTCGCTGCCCCACACCAGCACGCGCATGTCGAAGGCGCGGCCATAGCGCGCCAGGCGCCGGCCGATCTTGCCGTAGCCCCAGATGCCCAGGGTCTGGCCATACAGGCGCTGGCCCAGGTTGACCTGCCACTGCCCGGCGTAGAGGCCGTGCATGGCTTCACGCAACTGACGCCGGGCATTGAGGATCAGCGCCCAGGTCAGTTCGGCCGCGGCGATGGGCGAACCGGTGCCTTCGGCCACGGCAACACCATGCTCGCGGCAGGCGTCCAGATCGAGATGCGGCCCTGCCCGCCCGGTCTGACTGATCAACTTCAGGTTCGGCAGCCGTGCCAGCAGCGCGGCATCGATACGGGTTCGTTCCCGGGTCAGCACCAGGGCTTCGGCATCGGCGAAGCGCTTGGCCAGCAGGTCCGGGTCGCTGACATGGTCGTGATACACCCGGACATCGAAGCCCTCCAGCAGGCGGAAGCAATCCAGAGACTGCACGACCCGCTGATAGTCTTCCGGTATCACCACACGCATGCACATCCTCCTTCGAAGCGAATCAGGCCAGGCTGGCGGCACCGGCTTGCCGACGACGTGCGCGCCAGGCACGCCAGAACGGCAGCACGAGCATCACCGCCACCAGGCCCCAGACCACCCAGGTGATCGGGCTGGCGAACAGGATACCGAGGTCGCCGCTGGACAGGGACAGCGCGCGGCGCAGGTTCTGCTCCATCATCCCGCCGAGGATGAAGCCGAGCAGGATCGCCGACAGCGGGAAGTCCAGCTTGCGCATGACGTAGCCGAAGATGCCGATGGCGATCATCAGGTACAGGTCGAAGGTCGTGGCATGAACGGCATACACCCCGATGGCGGTGATGATCGCCACTGCCGGCACCAGCGCCCAGTAAGGCACGGCCAGCACCTTGGTGAAGACCTTGATCATCGGCACGTTCATGACGATCAGCATGAGGTTGGCGACGAACAGCGAAGCGATCAGGCCCCAGACGATATCCGGCTGGTTCTGGAACAGCAGCGGGCCCGGCGTGATGTTGTACAGCGTCAGGGCGCCGAGCATCACCGCGGTGGTGCCCGAGCCCGGCACGCCGAGGGTCAGCATCGGCACCATGGAGCCACAGGCTGCGGCGCTGTTGGCGGTTTCCGGAGCGGCCAGGCCACGCAGATCGCCGTTGCCGAACTTGTTGTCCTTGACCGCCAGGCGCTTCTCGCTCATGTACGACACCGCGCTGGCCAAGGTCGCCCCGGCGCCGGGCAGAACGCCAAGGACGAAGCCGACTACGCCGCTGCGCAGATTGGTGGCCAGGACGAAACCGCCCTCCTTCAGGCTGAACAGCATGCGTCCACCAGTCTTGATCGCCTTCTGGCCATGATGGGTACGCTCGAGCAGTACCAGCAACTCGCTGACCGAGAACAGCCCCAGCACCAGCACCACGAACTGGATGCCATCGGCCAGCCCCAGGCTGCCGAAGGTGAAGCGATAGACACCGCTGTTGGCGTCGATGCCCACGCACGACAGCAACAGACCGACCAGCGCCGCGACCGCTGTTTTCAGCGGCTTGTTGCCGGCCATGCCGGCCAGACAGGTGATGGCGAAGACCATCAGCACGAAGTACTCGGCGGGGCCGAAGGCGACCGCCCATCGGGCCAGCAAAGGCGCGAACAGCACCACGCCGGCGGTGGCAATCAGGCCGCCGATGAAGGAGCTCCAGGCCGACAGGGACAGCGCGACACCGGCCTGGCCCTGACGCGCCAGCGGGTAGCCGTCGAGGGTGGTCATCACCGCGGACGCCTCACCCGGGATATTGAGCAGGATCGAGGAGATGCGCCCGCCGTATTCGCAGCCCAGGTATACGGCCGCGAGCAGGATCAGCGCGGTTTCCGGCGGCAGACCGAGGGCGAAGGCCACCGGAATCAGCAGCGCCACGCCGTTGATGGGGCCGAGCCCCGGCAGCAGGCCGACGACGGTGCCGATAAGAGTGCCGCACAGGGCCGTGACCAGGTTGTAGGGGCTAAGCGCCACGCCGAAGCCATGGCTGAGATAACCGAAAGTATCCATGGGTTCAGCTCTCCAGGGTTGCAAGGATGCCAAGCGGCAGCGGTACCGCGAGGGCTCTGTCGAACAGCAGGTAAAGACCGATGGCGAGAACGACGCCGCTGACCAGGCTTTGCAGCCAGCTACCACCATATAGACGCGCCATGCCGATACCGAACAGCACGCTGGCGGGGATGAAGCCGAGCGTTTCGAACAGCACCGCATAGCCGATCATCAGACCGAGGAAGGCGAGCGCCTTGAACATCACCTCCCGGTTCAGCGGCGGTTCCTCGCCCTGGACATCGCTGGCTGGCTTGAGCAGCAGTTGCACGCTGCCCAAGGCGATCAGCAGCAACAGCAGCAGCGGAAAGGCCTTGGGCCCCACCGGTTCGTAGGAAAAGGGTGCGCTGTAGCCCCAGGCAAGGATTGCCAGGGCGCAGCACAGCAGCAGGGTGATCCCCGCAAAGAGACGATCATGCATGTGGATGCGCTCCAGAACGCTGCGCCGCCGGTGACGGCGCGTGAGGACTCGACTACTCGACCAGGCCGAACTCGCGACCCAGCTTGCGGTACTCCGCAACCTGCCTCTTGACCAGGGCATCGAGCTCAGGACCGGTCACGTAGTAAGGCAGTACGTCGCGGTCGGCCAGATAGGCCTGGAAGTCGCTGGAGGCGTTGAGCTTGGCGAAGCGCTCGCTCCACCAGGCTACGTCTTCGTCTTTCACATCCGGGCCGAGGTAGTAACCACGAATCAGCGGCCACTGGATCTCGTAGCCCTGCTCGCGGGCAGTCGGAATCGAAGCAAGATCGCCGCCCAGACGCTCCTCGCTGAAGATCGCCAGGGTGCGGATCTTGTTGCCCTGCTGCGCGCGGATTTCGCTGGCGCTGCCGGTGACCAGATCCACGTGCCCGCCCATCAGCGCCATGTAATGCTCGGCCCCGCCTTCGAAGGCGGCATAGCGCAACTCGCGCGGGTCGACACCGGCGGCACGGGCCAGCAAGGCGATCTTCACCCAGCCCTGGCCGCCGACACTGCCGCCACCGCCGACCACGATGCTTTTCGGGTCCTTCTTCAGCGCCTGCACCACATCGTCGAGGTTCTTGTAAGGCGAATCCTCACGCACCGCCAGGGTGCCGTAGTCGTTGCCGACGGTGGCCAGCCATTTCACCGCGGTTTCGTCGAAACGACCGTATTTGCCCAGGGCCAGGTTGAGCAGCGAGGCGCCGGAGAACGCCACCAGGGTGCCGGGCTCGGCACGGCGGTTGGCGGCGATGGAGTTGTAGGCCACGGCGCCGATACCGCCCGGCATGTAGGTCACGCGCATGGGCGCCTTGAGCAGGCCCTCGTCCTTGAAACCGGCCTGGGCCAGCTTGCAGGTCAGGTCGAAGCCGCCGCCCGGCTTGCTCGGAGCGATGCACTCCGGACGGGAAGGCTCGCCGGCGAGCACCGAACCACTGGCAAGCAACAGGGCAAGGGACAACGGCAGAATGCGGCGAATGGAGCAGGTAATCATGATGGGTTCCTCTTATTAGACTTGTATGCACAACCGGCGCTTTACCAGAGCGGCACGATATAACTCAGGATCAGACGATTCTCGTCCAGGTCGCGGACGAAGCTCGAACGGTAGGTGGCGTTTCTCCAGGTAACCTTGAGATTCTTCAGCGGGCCATCGCTGAAGGCGTAGGCGATATCGGTGTCACGCTCCCATTCGCGCCCTTCGCCGACGGCCAGGTCGACCTGATCACCGCGCACGTAGCGGGTCATGAAGGTCAGGCCGGGTACCCCGACGCTGGCGAAGTCGAAGTCGTAGCGCAGCTGCCAGGAACGCTGGTCGGGGCCGGCGAAATCGTTGATCTGCAGAAAATTGGTCAGGTACGGCGTAGCGCCATCGACGTAGGTGAAGGCGTCGTCGCCGAGCATCTTCTGGTAGGCCAGCCCCAGCGCATGGCCGGAGAAGCTGTAGGTGAACATGGCGTTGATGGCCTGGTTGTCGATGTCGCCCACCAGTTTCCGCCCGGCTTCGCTGTTGTTGAAGTAGCGCAGGTCGCTTTTCAGCTTGCCGGCGCCCAGCGCCAGGCTGTGCTGCAGCCCGAGGAAATGCTGGCGATAGATATCGCTCAGCTCGGCGTAGTGGTAGCTGGCGAGGAGTTGCGGATCGATCGCGTAGTCCACACCGCCGAAGCGCAGCTCGTCGCTTTCAGGACTGGCGCCGAAGCGGCGGTTCTTGTTGTTCAACGCCAGCTTCTCGGAGCCGGAGACGCTGCGCTGCACCACGCGATCGATCTCGCCGAGGGTGAACGTCGCGCGCTCGAGATCCTTGCTCTGCAGCTGCTAGCCCTCGAATACCTGCGGCAGCAGACGCGAGTTGCTGTACTGCAGGTAAGGCATCTTCGGCAGCAAGGTGCCCACGCGCAGCTGGCTACTGGCGAAGCGCACCTTGCCGGTCACGCCGAGCTTGCTGTAATCGTCCTCGGCGCGGTTGCGGCTGTCGCGGGGCAGCAGGTCGGTACCGCTACGGTCCGGCGAGGAGTCGAGCTTGACGCCGAGCATGCCGAGGGCATCGACACCGAAACCGAGCGTACCCTGGGTGTAGCCGGACTCGAGGTTGAGAATGAAACCCTGCGCCCATTCCTCCCGCTTGTTCTGCCCGGCATCCTCGCGAAAGTCACGGTTGAGGTAGAAGTTGCGCAGCTCCAGGCTGGCCTTGCTGTCCTCGATGAAGCCTGCGGCGTGAACGCTGGCGCCAGGCAGCGCCAGAACCGTTATAGCGATGGCGGAGCAGCTTAGGGATGTTCTTCTTGTCATTGTGGTTGGCCCTAGGGGTGTGGTTGTGGTGAAGCGAAATCAGCTGCCGGTGCGCCGCAGGCTGGGCACGTACACCTCGCCGGAGAACAGGCGGCGCGCGGTACGCACCAGCGAGGCGCGCAGGTTCTCGGGCTTGCCGTCGGCGGCCGGCTGCAGGGAAACCTCGATCTGTCCGCCCGGGTGCTCCAGCCGTACCAGTGCTTCGCCCTGGATCGGCGCGACATCCTGGGCGACGCTGCCGGACATGGCGCAGGCCGTGGCCAGGCCGATGGCACCGGTGGCGGCGACCGAGCGGTGACAGTTATACGGCATGAAATAGCGCACGCTCAGCGTGCCGCCGTTGCGCGCCGGGGCCAGCAGCACCGGCTTGGGAATGACCATCTGCGCAACATCACCGAGCCCCATGGCCAGCCCGGCCTGCAGGCGGATACGCTCCAGGCGCTGGAGGAATGCCGTGTCTGCATCCAATTCGGCCGGCGACTCGTAACCGGTCTTGCCCAGCGCCTCGGCATGCATCAGCACCATGGGCATGGCCATGTCGATACAGGTGACTTCGACACCGTCGAACAGGTCGCGCACCCGACCGGTGGGCAGCAGGCTGCCGGTCTTGGCGCCGGCGGCATTGAGGAAGGTCAACTTGATCGGCGCGGCGGTGCCGGGCACGCCGTCGATGGTGGTATCGCCGTCGTAACGCACGCGGCCGTTGGGCGTCATCACGTCGGAGTCGACGAAGGTGTTGGTGTTGAGGTTGCGGATGCGCACCCGGGTCATCGGCGAGCCGGCATTCACCAGGCCGTGCTCGATGGCGAAAGGCCCGATGGCGCAGAGCATGTTGCCGCAGTTGGGCGCGGTGTCGACCCGGCGCTGGGTGACCATGACCTGCACGAACAGGTAGTCGACATCGGCATCCGGGTGCGGCGAACGGCTGACGATCGCCACCTTGCTGGTCTGCGGGCTGCCACCGCCTATGCCGTCGATTTCCAGTTCGTGGCCAGAGCCCATCAGGCTGAGCAGCAGCTCGTCGCGCTGCTGCGGGTCGGTGGGCAGGTGGTTGGCCAGAAATACCGGCCCTTTCGAAGTACCGCCTCGCATGAGTACGCAAGGTACCGTCCGCATGATGCCTCCAACGCAATAAAACCAGTGATTGTTGCTTTGCGTCGATTATGAGGAGCAGATATTTATTCTGTAAAATGCATATATTTTGATATTTATTCCATTTAACGCATTAATGCATGCACATATTTCCTCGCTTGCCAGTACTGAGCCGAAAGACTAGGGTTCATTGGTAAATTTCAAACAAAAATACGCAAGACTGATAACCCAAGCGCATGAATTACGAACTGCAAGACATCCGCGCTTTCGTGAAGATCGCCGAATTCGGCAACTTCCACGAGGCCGCCAACGCCATCCACCTGTCCCAGCCGGCCCTGACCCGACGCATGCAGAAACTCGAGGAGAGCCTCGGCATCCAGTTGCTGGACCGCACCACGCGCCGCGTCAGCCTGACTGCCGTGGGCCGGGATTTCCTGCCCAAGGCGCAGCGCCTGCTGGACGATTTCGAGCGCTCGATCCTCGGCATCCGCGAACTGGCCGAGCGCCAGTCCGGCCAGGTCACCCTGGCCTGCATCCCCACGGCGGCCTTCTACTTCCTGCCCACGGTGATTCGCGCCTTCAACCAGCAGTACCCGAAGATCCGCATCCGTATCCTCGACCTCAGCGCCCACGAGGGGCTGGAAGCGGTGATCCGTGGCGAGGCGGATTTCGGCATCAACATGCAAAGCGGACAGAGCGCGGAGATCGACTTCACCCCGCTGGTCAACGAACCCTTCGTGCTGGCCTGCCGGCGCGACCATCCCCTGGCCAAGCAGCCGGAGGTGGCCTGGCGCGAGCTGAGCGACTACCGCCTGATCGGCGTCGGCCGCCTGAGCGGCAACCGCGTGCTGCTCGACCATGGCCTGGCCCACCTCGACTGGCGCCCCAGCTGGTTCTACGAGGTGCAGCACCTGTCGACCTCGCTGGGCATGGTCGAGGCCGGCCTGGGCATCGCCGCCCTCCCCAGCCTGGCCATGCCGGCCGAAGACCACCCGATACTGGTCAGGCGCCCGCTGGTCGACCCGGTGATCAGCCGCACCCTGGGCCTGGTGCGCCGCCGCGGCTCGTCGCTGTCACCGGCGGCCGAGCAGTTCGTCGAAACCCTGCTGCGGCAATGGCCCGGCTACACCTCGCTGGGTATCGATAGCGAATCGAACTGAACAGGCACTGCTCTGGAATACGCCAAGCAGCTACGGACGCGATCGGCAGACAGAGGCCCTGGTTGCGTGAGGTTGGTAACCGCGGGGGCCTCGGCCCCTTCTTGCTGCGCCCGAGAGCGGCCCAATACTAAAGGCTTGGCGCCCGTTCGATATTAGCTTTGCCGAACTGCTGCTGGCGGTGTCGATGTGGCTGCTGTTCGAGGCCGGCGTGCAGGCCGGCAGCTTGGTAACGAGCCGTGCCGCACACTAGACAGAAGGCGCAACCACGGACGCCGCCGAGGCTTAGGCGAAGTCCGAAGACCAGCTGCCCGCCCCCCGTGAACCAGCTGCTCGAATCGTTGCCGATCAGATCGAGCTCAGTGGACGGCGCACATGCGCCACAATCGACAGGAGTATCACGACGCAGCGAGCAGAGATTCAATCGGGAAACTTCAGGCGCAGGCGCGCACTCTGCGGCCGTCCCTGGCAGGCCAGGGTCCAGCCCTCGGCCAGTTCTGCGGGGCTGAGCACATCGTTGCGCGACAGCCGCACCTCGCCCTCCTCCACCTGGCACATGCAGGCGCCGCAGAAGCCCTCCTCGCAGGAGAAGGGCGCATCCAGGCCTGCGCTCAGGCAGGTCTGCAGCAGGGTGTCGCCGGGACGGTAGGCCAGGCTGTGCTGCTGGCCGTCCAGTTCCACCAGCAGCTCGACCTGTTGCGGTGTGCCGGCAGCTTCCGCCTCCGGCTCGGCCGGCGCATCGGCCGGGGAAACGAAACGCTCCAGATGGATGCGCCGTGGCTCCTCGCCGGCGTCCAGCAGGGCCTTCTCCACCGTATCCATAAAGGGGCCGGGACCGCAGATATAGAACTCGGCACCGGCATGCCCACGCACCAGTTGGCGTACCTCGCCTTCGCTCAGATAACCCTGCACCGAGTCGAGCACATGAATCACTTGCAGCCGCTCACTGTAGGCCTTGGCCAGTTCACGCAGCTCGTCACGGAAAATCACCGAGGCCTCGTCGCGGTTGGCATACACCAGGGTGATACGCCGCGAGGTGGTCAGCAGCGCCGACTTGAGGATGGAAAACACCGGGGTGATCCCCGAGCCGCCACCGAACAGCATCAGCTCGTGCTCGCCGGGACGCAGATGGAACTGCCCGGCCGGCGGCAGCAACTCCAGCCAGTCGCCGACGCGCACCTGCTCGTTGAACCAGTTGGACACCCGCCCACCGACCACCCGTTTGACCGTAACCCGCGGCATCGCATCGCAGTCCGGGGAGCTGGACATGGAGTAGCAGCGGGTCAGGCGCTGCCCGTCCAGGTTCACGCGAAAACCGAGGAACTGCCCCGGCAGGTAGGCAAAACGCGCCTCGAGTTCGGCCGGCACCTCGAGTACCACGGAGCGGCTGTCGCTGGTTTCCTCGATCACTGCCGCCACCTGCAGGCGGCAGGCGCCGCCCTGGGTCGGTGCGGCGGCCATTGTCAGCTGTTCTGCGCTACCCATGATCGCTACACCTCAAAGCAGGCCGCTGATCAGCTGGGCGTTGTCCACCCGCAGTTCGGCGCCGTTGATAAAGCGCGACTCGTCGCTGGCCAGGAACAGCACCAGGTTGGCGATATCGCGCGGGTCGCACATGCGGTTCTTCGGGTTGCGCTCCAGCTCTTCCTGGGAGGTGGGCGCGCCACCGGCCAGGGCCTGGATCATGGGCGTATTGATGCCGTCGGGATGGATCGAGTTGCAGCGGATGCGGTAGCCCTGTTCGCGGCAGTGCACGGCGATCGAGCGGGTCATGGCGGTCACCGCGCCCTTGGACGAGGAATAGGCGCAGAACGCCGGCATGCCGCCCAGGGAGGAAATCGACGACATGTTGATGATGCTGCCGCCGCCACTGTCCTTCATCGCTGCCACGGCGTACTTGCAGCCGAGGAAGTAGCCGTCGCTGTTGACCCGCTGCACCTTCTGCCACAACTCCAGGCTGGTGTCCTCGATACTGCCGACGGCGAGAATGGCGGCGTTGTTGACCAACACGTCGAGGCGGCCGAAGCGCTCCAGGGTCAGCTTGATCACAAGCTGCCAGTCCGCCTCGCTGGCGATGTCCTGACGCACGAACAGCGCCTGCTCGCCAATCTCGGCGGCGACCTGGCGACCCAGTTCCTCGTTGAGGTCGGTGAGTACCACCCGTGCGCCCTCGCGGGCCAGCAGCAGGGCATCCTCGCGGCCCACGCCGCTGGCCGCGCCGGTGACGATGCAGACCTTGCCTTCGACTCTTTTCATCATGCTTCTCCTGGGATGGCCTGTACGGCACTGACGAGACCTGCCACATGGGCGCCGACACGGCGCCCGGAATAGACGCAGTCGGCGATGGACAGGCCGGATACATAGAGATTGGAGGCCACGCCCACGGCGGTGCGCCCGGCGCCATACAGGCCGGGGATGGGCGAGCCGGCGCCGTCCAGCACCTGGCCACTGCTTTCGCACAGGCGCAATCCGCCGAGGGTGATGGTGGCGCAGGGGAACAGCGGGCTGTCGAACGACAGGTCCATGGCGTACCAGGGCCCCTGCTCCAGCGAGGCGAGAAAGGCCGGCGACTTGCCCAGGCGATCCGCGCACTCGCCACGGGCGGCGGCGCTGTACTCGGCCAGGGTCTGCTCCAGCGCCGCGGCCGGCAGGCCGCAGCGTTCGGCCAGCACGGCCGTGGTGTTACCGCGCTTGCAGTTGAACAGCATGCTGATCAGCGCCGGCATGCGCTGGAAGTTCCACACCTTGCCCGGACCGATCTGAGCAAAGGCCTGGCGCATCAGCTGGCGGTTGAGAATCAGGATGGCGCGGCCGCCGTTGTCCTCGACCATGGCATGGCCGAGGGTGGCGCCGTACACCTCCTCGTTGCAATAACGCCGGCCAGCGGCATTGACCACCACGCCGCGAGCCCAGGCCAGCGGCGGATTGATGAAGCGCCAGGCACTGACCTTGTTCATGCGTTCGGCCAGCGCGCCGACGCTGCGCCCCAGACGGATACCGCTGCCATCGCAACCGCCGGTACCCAGGGGCATGCCTGCCAGGTAATGGGGCGCGTGCTCGGCCAGCATGGCGCGATTGAAGACAAAGCCACCGCTGCTCAGCAGCACCCCGTGGCGGGCACGCAACAGACGGCGTTCGGCGTGGTTCAGTTCCAGCGCTCGCAGGCGGCGACGCAGGGCATCGGCCAGGGCCGGCAGATAGGGCTGCAGGTCGTCGGCCCAGCGCGCCAGACGGGCGTGACGCCGGGCCACGCGACTACCTTCCGGCAGGCGCCAAGCCTCGACCCCCAGCACCCGGCCACTGGCGTCCTGCACCAGACGGCGTACCTCGCACTGCGTGTGCAGACGCACACCCAGCCGTTGCGCACTGTTCCTAAGCGCGGCGAACAGCGCCCGCCCGGCCTGCCCGGAGCAGACCGTGCGATGCCCGCGCGGTGCCGGTGCGGCAGGGCCGGCATAGGATGCCACCGCCTCGTTGCCAGAGTAATAGAGGTAGTACTGGTCGCTCGGGTAGGAGGTCTTGACCGGCGGCACACTGCCCTCGAAGCCTGCGCCCTGGCGCTCCAGCCACTGGATCTGCTCGCGGCTGCGCTGGCAGAAATCGCGTAGGGTCGCCTCCGACACCGCATCGCCCACTTCGTGGCGCAGGTAGTCGAACATTGCCTCGGGCGTGTCCTGATAACCGGCCGCCTGCTGCTGCGCGGTGCCGCCACCGGCATACACCACGCCACCGCTACGGGCAGTGGCGCCGCCGCCGGCGAAGCGATCCAGGGCCAGCACGTCGAGGCCACGACCGCGCGCCTCGATGGCGGCGCAGGCACCCGCCCCACCGAAGCCAACGACCAGCAGGTCGGTCTCATCGTGCCAATGCAGGTCATCGCCGTCGGCTACCCGCAAGGGCGCCAGGGGATCGAGTTGCATCGCGGTCATGGCCGGCCCTCAGCTCGCCGCCGCCAGCTGGGCGGTGGTGGTGTAGACGCCATCCAGATAGACCAGCGGGCTGATCTGACCATGGTTGTGGATCTGCTCGATGCGGCCGATGAAGATGGTGTGGGTGCCGTAGCTGAACTTGCCGTCCTGACGACAGAGGATCGCCGACTGGGCATCGCCCAGGTAGGGAATGCCACCTTCGCTGGTCAGCCAATTGCCCTGCTGGAAGCGCGCCTCACCCTTGATCGGGCCGCTGCACAGGTGCGACAGGTGCTCCTGCTCCAGGCCGAGGATGTTCACGCAGAAGTCCGCGCCGGCATCCAGTACGGCATGCAGTGAAGCGGTCTGGTTGACGCAGATCAGCAGCGATGGCGGCTCGGTGGACAGCGAGTCGACCGCGGTGGCCGACATGGCGAAGCGCTCGCTGCCATTGCTGGTGGTGATGATGGTCACCGACTTGGCCAGGCGACGCATCGCCTGAAGCATCATGGATTTCAGATCGGTCTGGCTCATGGCATGGCCCTCTTGTTGAGCTGGAGCCGATTCTTGCCCCCTGGCCCAGCGCCAACATCGTCCGAGGGGACTATGCGCCGCGCACGCTCCTCCGGGCTGCGCAGACACAGCGGTATATGGTCCGTTTGAGGGATGCCGTGGCCGCTGGCGACTGCTGCAATCACCAGCGATGGCCCGCAAAGCCCCGCACCGGGGCACCCAGAGGAGAACCACAAATGCTTGACCAAGAGCTGATCCGCCAGCGCCTGCTGCAACGCGCCCGGGAACTGGTACCGGTGCTGCGCGAACGCGCGCCGCAGGCCGCCCGCGAGGGCCGCATGCCGGAGGAGACCCTGCACGACTTCCACGTCGCCGGTTTCTTCCGCATTCTCCAGCCGGCCCGCTGGGACGGCTATGAACTGGAGCCCCAGGACTTCTTCGAAGTACAGATGTGCCTCGCCG
Source organism: Pseudomonas sp. SP16.1 (assembly GCF_052682975.1). Lineage (NCBI taxonomy): Bacteria > Pseudomonadati > Pseudomonadota > Gammaproteobacteria > Pseudomonadales > Pseudomonadaceae > Pseudomonas > Pseudomonas sp. SP16.1. Next base: position 1,795,131 of record NZ_JBQYFZ010000001.1, on the reverse strand, counting down.
AGGGCTGCATGTCCTCGGCCTGGGTGCTGGGCGTGATCGCCATCCACAACTGGCAGCTGGCGCTGTTCGACGATCGTGCCGCCCAGGACGTGTGGGGCGAGGACTCCAGCGTGCTGATTTCTTCTTCCTATATGCCGGTGGGCAAGGTCACCCCGGTCGAAGGCGGCTTTCGCCTGTCCGGGCGCTGGGGCTTCTCCTCCGGCAGCCAGCACTGCCAATGGGCGTTTCTCGGCGCCATGGTGCCGCCGAGCGAGCCGGGCGGCGCGCCGGACTACCGTACTTTCCTGGTGCCGTGCAGCGACTACAGCGTGCTCGCCAACTGGGATGTGATGGGCCTGGAAGCCACCGGCTCGCACGACGTGCTGGTGGAGGACGCCTTCGTCCCGGAGTACCGCACGCACCGCTCGATCGACGGTTTCATGCAGAACAGCCCAGGCAATGCGGTCAACACCGCGCCGCTGTTCCGCATCCCGTTCGGGCAGATCTTCGTACGCGCCGTGTCGTCCTCCACCATCGGCGCGCTGCAAGGCGCCATCGACCTGTTCGGCGAGGTCAACCGCCAGCGCGTGGGGGTCAACGACGGGCGCAAGATCGTCCAGGATCCGAGCGCGCAGACCGCCCTGGCCAATGCCATGGTCACAGTGGACGAATGCAAGACCGTGCTGCTGCGCAACTTCGCCCTGATGATGCAGCGTGCCCGCGACGGCCAGCCGCTGACCATGGCCGAGCGGGTGAAGATGCGCTACGACTCGGCAATAGTGCCCGAAAAGTGCGCCCAGGCGGTCGCCGCGCTGATGTACAACAGCGGCGCCTCGAGCATCTTCCGCGAACACGGCCTGAACCGCGCCTTCCGCGACATCCATAGCGGCCGCGCCCATGTGGCCAACTGTCCGGGCAAGTACGCGCTCAACCTGGGCGCGGTAAGCATGGGCCAGGACAGCAAGGACTTTTTCCTCTAAGCACCTTGCCCTCCGCGGTGACCTGGAGTGGATCACGCTTCACCAATCCACCATCGGAGGCGGGATCACCCCCGATGGTGGACATAAAGAGCGATGTCCACCCTACGCGCTGACAGCCATCGCCACCCACCCGCACGACGCCCGCAATCGCGGGCGTCGTGCTGTGTACGGCACCGATTTGAGTAGTCTGTTTGGGGGATTCCGCCACGCCCGCCATCTCCGACCATGGCTTCAAGGCTGCGGCATCGCCGGCCTGGACTCATTAGCCAGAACAACAAGGGCCAATCCCATGAAATTCTCCCTGATCTACGAAGCACAGACACTCGACGCCAGCCGCGTGGGCGATCGCCGCGTGTTCGACGAAACCGTCGAGCAGGCCGTGCTGGCGGACAAGCTCGGCTTCGACACCTTCTGGTGTGTGGAGCACACCGCCCTGACCAACTACTCGCACATGTCCGCCCCGGAAACCATGCTGGCCTTCGTCGCCGGCAAGACCGAGCGCATCGGCATCGGCCATGGCGTAGTCTGCCTGCCGCCGGCGATGAACCATCCGGTCAAGGTCGCCGAGCGCATCGCCACCCTCGACCTGCTGTCCAAGGGCCGCGTGCATTTCGGCGTGGGCAAGGGCGGCACCCAGCAGGAAGCCGGCACCTTCGGCTATGACCTCGCCACCCTGCAGCCGCAGATCGACGAGGCCATGTACCTGATCCCGAAGATGTTCGTGCAGGACGAGATCGAACATAACGGCGACTTCGTCAAGATCCCCAAGCGCCCGATCCATCCCAAGCCCTACCAGGACCCGCACCCGCCGATGTACCTGGCCTGCACCAACACCGAGTCGCTGAAGAACGCCGGCGGCCGCGGCATGGGCGCCCTGGTACTGGGCTTCGGCGGCCCCGAGGAGATCGCCAAGAAGGTGGCGGTGTACCACGAGGCCTGGGACAACCGCGAGGAGAAGAACCAGGTCGGTTTCCGCCCCAACCGCCATATCGCCGCGCTGTGCCCGGCCATTGTCCTCGATGACAACGAAAAGGCCCGCCATATCGGCATCCGCGGCCAGCGCTACTTCATGGAGTCCCTGGCCTACTGGTACGCCGGCGGCGAGCGCCCGGACCCGGAGCAGTGGAAGGACGACACCTTCGTCGATGGCAACGGCCAGGCGGTGATCAAGTCGCGCTTCGCCTCCGAGGAAGTCAGCGTGGACTTCTCCGACCCGACCATGGCGATGATGAACCCCAACCACGCCTACGGCACCGTGCAGGACTGCATCGGCTACGTGCAGCGCCTGATCGACGCCGGCGCCGACGAAATCCTGTTCATCTGCCAGATGGGCACGGTGCCGCAGTGGGCGCAGCTGGAAACCCTGCGCAATATCGGCGAACACGTGATCCCCTACTTCCGCAAGCAGCAACAGCTACAGCAGGGCTGAGTTTCCCGCCACAGCCTGACGCCAGGCCCCTGCCCCGCTTTCAGCGGGTGCCGGGGCCTTTGTTTTTGGAGCTAGCCAATAGCGGGTTGCGTTCGCTCGGCCCACTGCGGCCGGAAGCGGTAGGGTGCGCCGCGCGCACCGCTTGTCCGCTGCCAGAGCTGGTGCACCCGGCGCACCCTACCCGTTGCCGTCTTGACCAGACATGTCCGGCATGCCCAGCGGACGCTTCGCCAGGGCACAGTGCGTGCGACAGTGAAGGCGTTACCGAGCGCCCCCGGGTAGGCCACGCCCCGGAGCCCTGCCAATGTCGTTTCCCTGCCCAGCCCATCGCGCCTGTGCGGGCGCACCGCCCTGATAGTGGACAGCGGCAACCGTTGCCCCTGTGCCCGCCGCAGGCGGCGTGAGCTGGATCAGGCTGCAGGGCCTGCAAGCCCAAGGCAGAAACAGCAAACCCTCGGCAGGCACCTGCCGAGGGTTTGCTGTATCGCGCCGCAACAGGTGGCTGGCGCATTCTCTGCAACCGTCGTCTAGGGAAATTCTGAAAAAGCCATTTACCGCCACTCCCGCGAAGGCCGGAGCCCAGGGACTACGGAGGCCGGCGCAAGCGCTGTTCAGCGATAAAGCCGCTGTCCCGCCTGCGCCCGGCTATTTCAGAGTTTCCCTAGATAACCCGCGCCGGATGCTGCTGGCGCGGCGCGCCGAGCATCTCGCGGTAGGACGGCGGTTGGCGCCCCTCGGCTTCGCTGATGCCGTAACGCAGCGCCAGCTCGGCGCTGATCAGGGTCTGCCCGGAGAGGCTTTCGCGCTTGGGGTCGTTGAGCAGGGCATGGATCACCCGGCCGTTGAACTCCGGCGTCTCGGCATTGGCCAGAAAGGCCTGGTACTGATCGGCGCGCGCAGAGCCGGCAATGGCGGTGCGTTCGGTGCGCTGCGGGCCGAGCCACAGCGAGGCGGTGCTCACGCCGCTGCCTTCCAGGTCCACCGCCATATCGGCGGCGAACTTGTCGACCCCGGCCTTCTGCGCGCCATAGGCCGGGCCGTGCATATAGCAGCCGGCGCCGTAGGACGAGACGAAGGCGATCAGCCCGCGCCCGCCGCGCAGCATCAGCGGCGCGGCGTGGCAGCTGGCGACATAGGCCGAACGCAGGCCGACGTCGAGGATGTCGACCATCTGCAGGGGTTTTTCCCAGAACGGGCCGGGGTCGATCAGGTTTTCGTGGAGAAAGGTGGCGTTGTTCACCAGCAGGTCGAGGCGCCCCTGCTCAGCCTCGATGCGGGCGAACAGCGCGCGCACCTGCTCGTCTTCGGCATGGTCGCAGGGCACCGCGATGCCCTGCCCCCCGGCGCGGGTCACCGCCACGGCGGTCTCCGCCAGGCTTCCCGGCAGGGTCTGCCCGCGCAGCCGGCTGCTGCTGGACGCGGCCGAACGGCCGCTGAGGTAAACCGTCATGCCGGCGGCACCGAGGGCAATGGCGATACCCTTGCCGACGCCACGGCTGGCGCCGGTGACCAGGGCGATCTGAGCGTTGTGCATCACATTAGCCTCCTGGCTGTTCAGTCTGCGCTGAGGACCGGCGCACGCTTGCTCGCCTGGCTGAGCTGATACAGGTGGTTGGCGGCCTGGTAGCCGAACACCATGGCCGGACCCAGGGTCGAACCGGCGCCGGGGTAGGTCTTGCCCATGGGCGAGGCGGCGCAGTTGCCGATGGCGTAGAGCCCGGAGATGGCGCTGCCGTCCTCGCGCAGTACGCGGGCGTCGCCATCGGTGAGCAGCCCGCCCTTGGTGCCGATATCGCCGGCGTCGATGCGGATGGCATAGAAAGGCGCCTTGCGCAGCGGTGCCAGGCAGGGGTTGGGCTGCACGCCGGGGTCGCCGTAGTAGCGGTCGAACAGCGACTTGCCCTTGCCGAAGTCGCGGTCGTCGCCGGCCTCGGCCATGGGGTTGAAGCGCGCCACCGAGGCCTGCAGGCCGTTGCCGTCGACGCCGATCAGCAGGGCCAGTTCGGCCAGGCTGTCGGCCCTGTACATGGAACGGCGCAGGTTTTCCGGCAGGCTGCGGTCGGGCATGGCATAGCCCGGCAGCAGGCCGCCGCAGGGGTACTTGTGGCGGAAATCGGCGTCGAACAGCATCCAGCAGGGCACGCTGCGGGTGCTCGGGCTGTCGTTGCCGTACATGGCGTAGACGATATCGGTGTAGGGCGCCGCCTCGTTGACGAAACGCCGGCCGGCGCCATCCACCAGGATGCAGCCCGGCAGGGCGCGCTCGACGAAGATCGGCCGCTGGCGGTCCTCGCCTTCCACGCGGGTGGTCGGCGCCCACCAGCCATGTGCCATCAGTGCGGTGGCCGCACCGACGCCCTGGCCGGCACGAATGGCATCGCCGGTATTGTTATCGGGCGGGGTGGCGCTCCAGTCGCAGCTGCTCGGCTTGGGCAGGTACTGCGCGCGCATCTGCGGGTCGCGTTCGAAGCCACCGGCCGCCAGGATCACCCCCTGACGGGCGCGGATGCGCAGACTGCGGCCCTCGCGCACGGCCAGCACGCCGACCACCCGGCCGTCCTCCACCAGCAGTTCGTCCAGCGCGCAGTTGAGCACCAGCGGCACGTCGCGATCCATCAGCGAGCGGCGCAGGGCGCCGACCAGCGCATTGCCCAGGGTGAGAAAGCGGTCGCGCCGCGACAGCCGGCGGCCCCGCCAGTCGCTCCAGTAGCGCCACAGCACCCTGGCGGTCATGCTGATCCAGCCGGGGCCGCGGCAGAGCATGACCCGCGCCTCCTTCATGGTCATGGACATGCGCCCCATCATCAGCGTGGCCGGGGTCGGCGCGCGCATGCGCAAGAACTCCTCGCCCAATTCGCGGGCATCGAACGGCAGCGGGTCCATGGAGCGGTAGCCGGGCTTGCCTCCGTCGGTTTCCGGGTAGTAGTCGGCGTACTGGGGCTGGGCCTCGAACTGCACGCGAGTGTGCTGCGCCAGGTACTCGACCATATGCCGGCCGTTCTCCACATAGGCGCGCAGGCGCAGTTCGTCGTAATCCTCACCGACCACGTTGCGCAGGTAGCGCAGGGCGTCCTCCACCGAATCCTCGCCGCCGAGGGCTTTGATGCGGTGGTTGTTGGGAATCCAGATACCGCCACCGGAGACCGCCGAGGTGCCGCCGTACTGATCGCTCTTCTCGATCACCAGCACGTCCAGGCCGTGGTCGCGGACCCGCAGCGCGGCGCACAGCGCACCAGCGCCGGAGCCCACCACCAGCACGTCACAGCTTGCCTCGTAGAGTTTCGGGGATTCGTTCAAGGGCCACCTCCTCGTGGACGCCGCGCAACCGCAGGGAGCCGGGCGAGCAGGGCTCGGTCCGAGCTATGTGATCGATTGTTGGCGGCAGGCTGTGGCACGGCATCGTCCGTTGGGACTAGCGCCGCACGCGTGCCCATCCAAAGGTTCTCGCTTAGTCCGCTTGGACGATGTTGCCCCGCGGGGCACGCCTCCATAGTCTCGACCGTAATTCCTACTCACCCCCTTGCGGCCGGGATCCTCCCGGTCAGGTATGAGGACGACATGACAACAACAAGACTCGCCCCCAACACCTTGCGTAGCGCCATTCGCGCTGGCCTCGCCCTGTGCACCCTGGGCCTGGCCAGCCAGGCCAGCGCGCTGTCCTTCAACCCCAGCGATGAACTCAGCCTCGACCTCGATACCACCCTCAGCTACGGCATGGCCTGGCGCCTGGCCTCGCGCGACAAGGCGCTTAGCGGCAGTGCCAATGCCGACGGCAACGACGGCAACAACGCCTTCGATCGTGGCAGCCTGATCAACAACCGCGCCAGCTTCCTCACCGAGGCCAACCTCAACTGGCGAGGTAGCTACGGCCTGTTCGTGCGCGCCGTCGGCTTCTACGACAATGTCTACGACCGCGGTAACGACAACGATACCGGCACCTCGAACTGTTTCGCCGGCGGCCATTGCGCGCGCCCCGACCGCTTCTCCGACGAGACCGTCGAGCAGCACCGCGACGATCTGCGCCTGCTCGACCATTACCTGTACGGCACCTGGGAGGTAGCCGGCCAGGATCTCAACCTGCGCCTGGGGGATCAGGTGGTGAGCTGGGGCGAGAGCCTGTTCTACCAGGGCATTTCCTCGGCACAGAGCCCGGTGGACGCGACGAAGGCCACCAGCCCCGGCGTGGAGGTCAAGGAGATCCTCCTGCCGGTCGGCCAGCTCTACGCCCAGTACAGCCTGAGCGACGCAGTCAACCTGCAGGCCTACTACCAGTACGAGTGGAAGCAGACCGAGCTGTTCGGCGTGGGCAGCTATTTCTCCACTACCGACTTCATCGACGAGGGCGGCTTCAACGACGCCAGCGGCTTCGTCCGCCGCCTAAGCGACGACAAGCCATCGGACAGCGGCCAGTATGGCCTGGCCATGACCTACGCCGCCGAATCCCTGGGCAGTACCGAGTTCGGCCTGTACTACTCGCGCTTCCACGCCAAGACGCCGATGCTCGACTTCCATTCGACGCTGGGCCGCTACCGGGCGCGCTACTTCGAGGACATCGACCAGTATGGCGCCAGCTTCGCCACGGTGATCGGCGACACCAGCATCGGCGGCGAAATCAGCTACAGGGACGGCCAGCCGGTGCTGGTCGATGACGCCTTCGCCAGCGCGGTGCGTGCCGAGACCTTGCAGGCTCAGGTGGCGCTGATCCATGTGCTCGGCCCGACGTCCTTCGCCGACAACACCACACTGGTCGGCGAGCTGGTCTACAACACCGTGCTCGACAACGATGCCTCGGCGCCGGTGCAGCTGTTCCCCGGCTTCAGCCTGCCGGGCAGCGACAGCCTGCTGCAGGATCGCGATGCCTGGGGCTACACCGTGCAGGCCTCGCTCGATTACAACAACGTATTCAGCGGCTGGGACATGAGCGTACCGATCACCTACAGCACCGCCGCGCAACGCGACAGCGCCCTGCTCGGCTCGATCAACAACGGCGAAGGCGATGACCGCCTGAGCATCGGCACGAACTGGCGCTACCTCGGCAACTTCTCAGTCGAGGCCCTGTACAGCGCGTTTCTCGGCAATGCCGGCAATGCGCCGCTGGCCGATCGCGACAATATCGCCCTGACCTTCAAGTACCGCTTCTGAGCCCTGAGCCGGAGGAATATCGCATGAACACCAAGACCACCCGTTTGTTTCGCGGTGCCCTGCTAGCCACCCTGCTCGGCGCCAGCCTGGCCGCCGAGGCCAAGGTCAGCAGCGAGGAGGCCGCCCGCCTGGGCCAGGACCTGACGCCCATGGGCGCCGAAAAAGCTGGCAACGCCGACGGCAGCATTCCGGCCTGGAGCGGCAAATGGCGCGGCGCACCGCCGCACGTCAAATTTGACGGCCCCGGCTCGGCGTATCAGGACCCCTATGCCGACGAGCAACCGCTGTTCGTGATTACCGCGCAGAACATGGCGCAGTACCAAGACAACCTCACCGACGGGCAGAAGGCCCTGCTGCAGCGCTACCCGGACAGCTTCAGGATTCCGGTCTACCCGAGCCATCGCGACTTCCGCATGGACCAGCAGACCGAGGATTACATCAAGCACAACGCGCTCAACGCCGAGCTGATCGAGGACGGCATGGGCACCCAGAACGCCTGGGGCGCCTCGCCCTTCCCGATCCCCAAGGACGGCAACGAGCTGATGTTCAACCACACCCTGCAGGGGCGCGCCTCCACGGAAGAGGCCAACTACCTGCAGGTGGTCAACTATGCCGACGGCAACAAGGTGTTCGAGAAGATCGACTACAAGATCTTCTCCATCTGGTCGACGCCTGCGTACAACCTGGACACCGCCAACAGCATCATGTCGCACTTCATGCTGACCAACCTGGCACCGGTGCGCAAGAAAGGCGAGATCGTGGTCGGTCGTGAGTTCATCAACCCGGTCAGCCAGCCACGCCAGGCCTGGCAGTACGCTCCCGGCCAGCGCCGTGTGCGCCGCGCGCCGACCGTCGGCTACGACTCGCCGACCGGCGCCGGGGGCTTTCGCGTGTACGACGAGGACCGCCTGTTCAACGGCGCGGCGGATCGCTACGAGTGGAAGATCGCCGGCAAGAGGGAACTGTACATCCCCTACCACAACTACCGCGTCGACGACCCCGGCGTGAGCCACGAGCAGCTGCTGTCCACCTCGGGCCACCTCAACCCCGAGTACATGCGCTATGAGAAGCACCGCGTCTGGGTGCTGGAGGCGACGCTGAAGAAGAATGCCCGACATATCTACGCGCGCCGCGTGCTCTACCTCGACGAGGACACCTGGGCTGCCGTACTGGCCGACAACTACGATAGCCGCGGGCAGTTCTGGCGCACCAACATGCAGACCTCGATCTACGCCTACGACATGCAGCGCTACCATGCGCGCCTGGGCATCTACCACGACCTGCTCTCCGGGTCCTACATGGTCGACCGCCTGCTCGACGAGCAGAAACCAGCGCGGCTCAACGTCAGCCAGTTCACCCACGACGACTTCACCCCGGGCAACCTGCGCAAGCTGGGCACCCGCTGACTCCCGGCCCGGCTGAGCGCTGCGGCGCCAGCCGGGCATCGCCCCGGAACCTGCTTCCAGCGGCAAGCGTTCCTGCTTTTACGTGCGATCCAATTGATCGGTCAGCGCCTGATTGTGCATGGGCGCTGCCGCTTCAACCCGGGCCCGGGTCCGGGCCCGCTCATCCCCGAGGAGAAAACAACAATGAGAAACCTGCTCGCCACTTCACTGACCCTGGCCGCCGTGTCCCTGGCGCAACCGGCCCATGCCCTGAACATCCTGCTGACCAACGACGACGGCTGCCGCGCCCCGGGCATCGATGCGCTGCATCGGGCATTGGTCGCTGCCGGCCACCAGGTCACCCTGATCGCACCGGACAAGGACAACAGCGGCATCGGCGCTGCCAGCGTGGTCAGCCCCGGCCAACCCCTGGCCGTGACCGAGCTGGCCCCTGGCAAATACTGTGTTGGCGCCCCCGCCGGTTTCAGCATGCCGGCGGGCAAGAATATGGCTATCGGCACGCCGGTGGATGCGGTCAACGTCGGTCTCGACCTGCTGCTCAAGGACAATCCACCGGATCTGGTGGTCTCCGGCAGCAACTTCGGCGACAACGTCGGCCCGCTGACACAGATGTCCGGCACGGTGAATGCCGCGGTGCGCGCCATGTTCAAGGGCGTGCCGGCAGTCGCGGTGTCCACCGCGATCGACCTCGAGCTGATCATGCGCGATCAGCAAGCCGGCTATCTGCAGACCCTCAACGCCATGGACGATACCGCCAACTTCACCGTCAAGCTGATCGAGACGGCCAGCGTCGCGGGTGCCGAAGCCAAGCGCCGCTGCAGCGAAAGTGGCGGCAAGGCCCGACCGTTCTGCGAGCTGAACGTGCTCGGCCTGCCCGGCAGCACCGGGCTGAACATCAACTACCCGGCCCGCGAAGCCGGCGAGGTCGCAGGCGTCAGTCATGCGCCGATCGGCGACTGGGGCATGGTCGGCTTCCAGGCCCAGCGTGATGACCAGGGCGTGGTGCGGGTCAACCTGGTGCCGCCCGCGACACCGACCGCCGAGCAGCAGCGCGCGGACGCCTACCAACTGTTCATCGGCAATGCGGTGGTCAGCGTCATCGACGGCAACCTGAGCGCTTCCCCTGCCCTGCAGAAACAGACCGAGAAGATGCTCGAGGGCCTGGCGCCCTGATTCAGTCGCAATAACCGAGCCCCGGAGTTAACGCTCCGGGGCTCTTTTTTGTGAGGCAGTCGTACGGTGAACCCCAGTCACTTCGCTATGGCCGGATGCAATCCGGGCTAAGGGCTGGTTTCCGCGTGGGACGGACCTGCCGAAGGCTTGTCCATCGTATCGTCGAGCGGGGTCTAGTGCGCAGCGCGGGCGAAGGCGTCCGGTTGATCGAGGGTGCAACGGGTGCCGCCGGGCAGATTCATGCTGGCCACGCACTGGTTGCAGTGAGTGCAGGGACTGACCCAGGTCTCGCCCTGCTCGCGCACGCGCTGCAGCAAGGCATTGTCGTTGAGCAGGGCCCGGCCCATGGCGACGAAGTCGAAGCCTTCGGCCATGGCCCGGGCCATGCCGCTGGCGCTGCTGACGCCGCCCAGGTAGACCAGTGGCAGCTTGACCGCCTGGCGCATCTGCCGTGCCAGTTCGAGGAAGTACAGCTCGCTGAAGGGCAGCGAGGGCATGGTCGCCGGGCCGAACAGCTTCATGGCGTGGCGCTGCAGCGGGTTCTTCTCCAGCGGGATCATATAGGGCAGCGGGCTGTCGCCACGGAACAGGAACATGGTGCTGCGACTGACCAGCCCGCCGCTCATGACGATGGCATCCAGGCCGCCCTGCTCCAGCAGTTGCGCGGCCTGACAGGCCTCGCCGATTTCCAGGCCGCCGGCGCAGCCGTCGCTGAGGTTGAGCTTGGCCAGGATCGGCATGTCCTTTCCGACCGCCCGGCGCACAGCCGCGAGCACCTCCAGCGGCAGGCGCATGCGGTTGTCCAGCGAGCCGCCGTAGTCGTCGCGGCGCCGGTTGATCAGCGGCGAAATGAACTGGCTGAGCAGGTAGCCGTGGCCCATATGGATTTCCAGGGCATCGAAGCCGACCTCCCTGGCGAAGGCCGCGGCGGCGGCATATTCGGCCACCGTTTTGTGCAAATCGTCCGGGCCCATGGCGCCGGTCAGGGGCACGCCGCTGAGCAGGCCATACTGGTTGACGGCGACACTTGGCCCCCGCGGCCGCGGGATATTGCGCGGGCGGTTGCGGCTGAAGCCACCGCAGTGGGCCAGTTGAGCACTGAGCGCGCCACCTTCGGCATGTACCGCAGCGCTCAGGCGTTCGAGCTGGCTGCGCACACCTTCGTGCAGCCACATCTGGTCGGGAAAGGTCAGGCCGTCGGGCGAGACGCCACAGTAGGCCACGGTGGTGAGCCCCGCACCTCCGCGGGCTATGCCGGCGTGGTGGCGAATCAGGTCATCGTTGGGCATGCCGCCCGGGCACATGCCCTCGAAGGTGGCGGTCTTGATCACCCGGTTGCGCAGACTCAGACCGGCCAGGTGGCAAGGGCCGAGCAGTTTGTCCAAAGCCGCGTTCATTCGGCGCTCTCCAGGGCTGGCGATAGTTCATTCAGATTAAGCGGGCAGGACACGAATTCAACCACCTCCAGCTCGAAGCCGGAGACGGCCTTATAGGGCCCGGGTGCACTGAGCAGGCGCATCTGCCGCACGTCCAGGTCACGCAGGATCTGCGCGCCTATGCCCAGGGTGCGCTGCGGGAAACTGGGCGCCCTGGGCAGGTAGCCCTCCTGCAATTGCTCGAGCAGCGTGTCCGCACTCTCCTGCTGCGCCAGCAGCACCACCACGCCACAACCCTCGGCCGCGACCCGGGCCAGGGCCCGGTCGAGATTCCAGTGCGAGGCGCCCGCAGGCGCCTCGACGTTGAGCAGGTCGCGCAGGGTCTCCACGGCCTGTACCCGTACCAGGGTCGGCCGCTCGCGGCTGACCTGGCCCATGACCAGCGCCAGGTGCAACTGGCCGCGATAGTCGTCGCGGTAGGCCAGCACCCGGAAGGCGCCGTGACGCGTGTTGAGCACCCGCTCGGCACTGCGGCGGATGGTGCTCTCGTGCAGGATGCGGTAATGGATCAGCTCGGCGATGCTGCCGATCTTCAACCCATGTTGCCGGGCGAAGTGGTGCAGCTCCTCGCCGCGCGCCACCTCGCCCTCGTCGTTGAGAATGCCGACCATCACCGCGGCCGGCAGCAGGCCGGCCAGGCGGGCCAGGTCGCTGGCGGCCTCGGCATGGCCGGCGCGGTTCATCACCCCGCCCGGCAGGGCCTGGACCGGGAAGATATGCCCAGGCTGCACCAGATCGCTGGGCCGGCTGGCCGGATCCACCGCCACCTGCACGGAGCGGGCCCGGTCCTCGGCCGAAATGCCGGTGGTCACTCCCAGGGTGGCCTCGATGGACACGGTGAAACCCGCGCCATTGACCGAACGCGAGTGCGGCACCATCAGCGACAGGCCCAGCGCCTGGCAGCGCGCCTCGGTCAGGGCCAGGCAGATCAGCCCGCGGGCATGCAGGGCCATAAAGTTGATCGACTCGGCATCGACCTGCTCGGCGGCCATGATCAGCACGCCCTCGCTGTCGCCGTCATCGTCGCTGAGCACCACCATCTCGCCGTGGCGCAGCGCCTCCACCAGCTCCTGAATGCAATTCATCTGCATGCTGTACCTCTACTCCAGCGCGGCGCGCAGGTCGGCGGCCGCCTCGGCCAGGGCCCGGGCGGCGGGTTCAACGAAGGCCGCCATACTGACGAAGCCATGGATCATGCCCGCGCATCGGCGCAGGCGCACCGGCACACCGGCCTGCCGCAGGCGCTCGGCGAAGGCCTCGCCCTCGTCGCGCAGGGGGTCGTACTCGGCGCTGATCAGGCTGGTCGGCGGCAGGCCGGCCAGGTCCTCGGCCAGCAGCGGCGAGGCCAGCGCATCCTCGGCCTGCTGCGGCTGACTCAGGTACTGACGGGCGAACCAGCGCATCATCGCCGCGGTAAGAAAGTAGCCCTCGGCGAACTTGTCGTAGGATGGGCTGGCGCAGCGCAGATCGGTGACCGGATAGAACAGGCACTGATGGCGGATGCGCGGCCCCCGCTCTGCCTGCGCCAGGCGACTGACGGCAATCGCCAGGTTGGCGCCGGCGCTGTCGCCGACCAGGGCCAGGCGCTGCGCGTCGACACCGAGCTCCTCCGCGCGCGCCAGCAGGTCGCACAGGGCGCTGTAGCAATCCATGGGCGCGGCCGGGTAAGGCGCCTCCGGGGCCAGGCGGTAGGCCAGCGACACCACCACCGCCCCGCTCTGCATGGCCAGGCTGCGGCACAGGTTGTCGTGGGTATCCAGGGTGCCGATGACGAAGCCGCCGCCATGGAGAAACAGCAGGACGGGCAACTGCTCGCCCTCGACCGGGCGGTACAGCCGTGCATCCAGCGGGCCCGCGGCGCCGACCAGCGTCAGCTCGCGCACTTCGGCCATGATTTCGCCGGGCAGCGGCGGCAGCATGCGGTCGGCCACCTCACGATAGGCGGCGGCGTCGAGCTGGGCGAAATCCGGCTGCGGCAAGGCGCCGAACTGCTGCAGCACGGCGGCGATCTGCGGATCAAGCGACATGTTCGGGCGCCTCCATATCGATCATCTGAAACTGCGGATTGCGCTCCTCCAGGATGCTGGCGAGGCGCTGCTGCAGGGCCGGTTTGAAGCTCTTGTGCGGCAGCAGCCAGAAGCGCTGCGCCTCGATGCCGGTGAACACCTGCCCGGCCAGCTCGTAAGGGTCCATGCCCTGGCGGATGCTACTGTCGAGCAGCTGGTTCAGCTGGCCGCTGGCGGCGCCGGCACTCTGGTTGGAAGCCATGATGGCGCTGGCCACAGGTCCCGGGCAGAGCACCGAAACGCCGAGCTGGGCCTGGAGCATGGCCAGCTCGTAGTGCAGGGTCTCCGACAGCGCCACCACGGCCTGCTTGCTGACGTTGTAGGGCGCCATCATCGGGCTGCTGATCAGCCCCGCCAGGGAGGCGGTATTGACCACATGGGCCGGGCGGCCACGGGCCAGCATGGCCGGCACGAAGCTGCGCACCCCGTTGATCACCCCCTGCAGGTTGATGCGCAGCACCCGCTGCCACTGCTCATGAGTGATTTCCCAAGAGAAACCGGTCTGCATCACCCCGGCGTTGTTGAACAGCAGATCGACGCCGCCGAATTCGCGCTCGGCCAGTGCGCGCAGGCCCTCGACCTGCTCCGGATCGCTGACATCGGCCGGCTGCACCAGCACCTCGACCGCCTGCTCGCGCAAGCGCTGCTGCAGCGCCAGCAAGCCCGCCTCGTCGACGTCGCTGAGCAGCAGACGCATCCCCCGCTCGCCGGCCAGACGCGCCAGCCCGCTGCCGATACCCCCGGCCGCGCCGGTGATCAGCGCCACCTGATTTCGTTGAATCTGCATCTGCGACTCCAGTCTGCCCAGTGTTGTCGGCAGTAGAGCCGCTATGCCCGGCGACAGCCATCGTCCGATCAGACGATGCCGGCAATTGCCTGAGCCGCAGAATCACCCCGAGCGCCCTTCAGCCCCGAGTGGAGAATGTCCATGAGCACCCCGCACCGCATCGAACGCAAAGCCCTGCCGGATCGCTACGCCCGGGGCTGGCACTGCCTCGGCCTGGCCAGCCAGTACCGCGACGGCAAGGCGCACCGCCTGAACGTGTTCGGCACCCGCCTGGTCGCCTTCGCCGGCGAGGACGGCCAGCTGCATGTGCTGGACGGCTACTGCCCGCATATGGGCGCGGACCTCAGCGAAGGCTGCGTGGAAGGCGATACCCTGCGCTGCCCCTTCCACGACTGGGGCTGGCACGCCGATGGCCACTGCGCCGATATCCCCTACGCCAAGCGCGTCCCGCCACGGGCCAGGATCAAGAGCTGGCCGACCCTGGTGGAAAATCACCTGCTGTTCGTCTGGAACGATCCAGAGGGCAATCCGCCAATGGAGGAGCAGCGCATACCGCGGATCGACGCCTGCTTCAGCGCCGAGTGGGCCGAGTGGGAGATCGAGGAGATGGTCATCGAGACCAACTGCCGCGAACTGGTGGACAACGTTGCCGACATGGCGCACTTCGACAAGGTGCATGGCACAGTGCTGGAGCATTTCAGCAACGTCTTCGACAGGCACGTCGCCAGCCAGTACATGCGCGGCAGAAGCGCCCGCCTGTCCGGCGACAGCGAACTGAACACCGTGGCCACCTACTACGGCCCGGCCTATCAGATCACCGAGATGACCGGCGCCATGGATGGCATGCCGATCCACTCGATCCTGCTCAACTGCCACGTGCCCATCGACCAGCACAGCTTCACCTTGCGCTACGGCGTGCTGGTGAAGAAGATCGCCGGGCTCGACGAGCAGCAGAACCGCGCCATGGCCCAGGCCTACGTGGAGCAGGCCCGCGCCGCCTTCTATGAGGATGTGCGGATCTGGCACAGCAAGACACGGGTGGACAACCCGCTGCTGTGCGACGGCGACGGCCCGGTCTACCAGCTGCGCAGGTGGTACGAGCAGTTCTATACCGATGTCGCCGAACTGGGCGAGGATGTGCGCCAGAGCAAGCGCTTCGTCGTGCTCGAGCGCACCGCCGAAAACGCCTGAGCCACTGGCGAGACGGCTGGCCGCGCCGGCGCTTAACTTTATGGCCGTTTGCCCCTACGCTGTCAGCAGTTCCTATAACAATAAAACGAGTTGCATATGGCCTTACCCCTGTCCCTCGACCAGTTCAGCGACATGCTCGGTACCCTCTACCAGGGTCCGCTGGAAAACGTCCCCTGGACCAGCTTCCTCGATCAGTTGAAGAATGCCCTGAACTCCAAGTACGCCACCTTTATCCTGCGTGCCCCCAGCCAGCAGGTGGACGGCCTGAGCATCTCCACATCGGGCAGCTCGGAGGCCGTCACCTCGGCCTACCATCAGCACTTCTATGCCCTGGACCCCTTCGTCGGCCTGCCGGAACGCCAGGTGGTCAGTCTGATCGAGTTCGTCTCGGTAGATGACTGGCTGAACTCCGAGTTCTACAAGAACTTCATGGAACCGACCGACGTGTTCCATGTGCTCGGCGCCGATATCAACACCCCCGATGGCGCCCACTGCCGCATCCGCATCAGCCGCAGCCGCAGCGATCCCCCCTTCAACCAGGACGAAAAGGACCTGCTGACCCTGTTTCTGCCCCATCTGGAGCGCGCGGTGGTGCTGCACATGCACCTCAACCGCATGGAAAGCGAGCGCAATCTCTATGCCGGCGCCGTCGATCAGCTGGCGGTGGGCACCATCATCCTCGACCAGGACGGCAAGGTGCTGCAGAAGAACCGCCTAGCCGAACGCCTGCTGGAGGAAAAGGATGGCCTCAAGCTGGTCAACGACAGCCTGCAGATCGGCACCCCCCGCGACAGCCAGCAGTTCCGCCAGCTGATCAAGCAGGCCCTGCTGGCGCAGAAAAGCAGCAACCCCTCGGTGGTCGAGGCCATGCGCGTGCAGCGCCCCTCCGGGCGCGCCGACCTGGGCATCGTGGTGCGTTCCATCCCGCCTAGCGAGTGGAGTGAAGGCAAACATTGCCCGACTGTAGCCATCTTTATCAGCGACCCGGAGCAGGAATCCAGCGCGCCACACGAGATCGTCCGCGCCCTGTTCGACCTGACCCCCGCCGAAACCCAGCTGGCCCTGCTGCTGGCCAACGGCCTGACCCTGGACGAAGCCTCAGACGAGCTCGGCATCAGCCGCAACACCGCCCGCGCCCATCTACGCGCCACCTTCTCCAAGACCGGAGTCACCCGCCAGACCATGCTGGTACGCCTGATCCTGCGCAGCGTCGCCACCCTCGGCTGATACCCACTGCCGCACCGCCTCTCGCCCTGAGCGCGGGAGGTGGCCGCCGCACGAGCGCTTAAGTGCCCCCCCTCATTAGTCCGAGCAGACGATGTTGCACCACCGACCCGGCGGCACTCTGTGCACTGTCCCAGCCGTTCTCCACCACGGGGGAGAAACCCATGCGCAGCCTACCCACCATTGTCAAAACCGAGTTACTGGCCGAAAGCGGCTACTTCCAGATCGAAGCGCTGCACTTGGAATTCAGCAATGGGCAGCAACGCGTCTACGAACGCCTGCGCGGCACCGGCTACCAGTCGGTGATGGTGGTCGCCCGCCCGGATCCCGCCCACGTACTGCTGGTGCGCGAATACGCCGTGGGGGTCGAACAGCGCGTCCTAGGCCTGCCCAAGGGCGGCGTCGACCTCGGTGAAAGTTACCTGGCCGCCGCCAACCGCGAACTTCAGGAAGAAATCGGCCTGCGCGCCGGACGCCTAACGGAACTGGGCCAACTGACCCTTGCCCCCGGTCACCTCTGCCACAGCTATCAGGTCGTGCTGGCCGAGGATCTGCAACCCTGCCCGGCGCTTGGCGATGAGCCGGAACCACTGGAGATAATTAAGGTGCCCATCTCTCAGGTAGCGCGGCTAGTCGCCTGCGGCGAGATGCATGAGGCGCGCGCCATAGCCGCCCTGTTCATGGCCATGAACCACCTCAGCACCTTCGACAGCAACTGACCGGTCATCGCCAACCGTATGACCTCGTGTAGCAGCTAGTCCATTCGGACGAGGCCAAGCGCATGCGCCTTACCTAGGCTGCGTCGAAACGCGCGACGGTTTGGCCTTTGGCGAGAGACCGACATGACAATAAGAAAAAAGCTTCTGATCGCAGTATTGCTGGTCCTCACCGGATCCGGTTACATGACAATGCTGTTCAAGCTGGCGGCGCTCCCGCTGCCCAAAGTCAGCTATTGCCTGCAGCACGCCTACGCTTGCTATCCACCCCCCGTGCGC
The DNA here is from genome assembly GCF_052682975.1 of Pseudomonas sp. SP16.1. Taxonomy (NCBI): domain Bacteria; kingdom Pseudomonadati; phylum Pseudomonadota; class Gammaproteobacteria; order Pseudomonadales; family Pseudomonadaceae; genus Pseudomonas; species Pseudomonas sp. SP16.1. The sequence goes on along the minus strand of NZ_JBQYFZ010000001.1, from coordinate 1,777,323 downwards.
TTGTGGCCATAAGCTTCATTCGCAATATCATTGATCTGGAGGAGTTATGCTTGGCATCTCGATGTACGTCCGCGTCCCGCCTCCCGGCGATTGGAGAGCACGTCGATAGCGGCCAGCCGCCCCTGCAGGATGTGTTGCGCTATATCACCGATCCGGAGCTAGCTAGTGGACCGTCCAACCAGCCCAATAACTTATGTTCGATCACGGCCAACTTGGCCTGATGTATCGAGCTAATGATGGATTCAGCGGTTTTGGCTGCCCCGGAGCGATCTGCCCGCTCACTGGCACCTGGCGCGCTCAGCTCGGTCCTGTGGCCGGCATCGCGGGGCTCGTCTGATGCGAGTGGAGGGGCTGCGCTCGCAGACCAGCTATCGTCGGCGCCCCGGGTATTACGGGGGCAAGCAGACGGTGGCCTCGCCCAACCGCCTGGAGCGGCAGTTCACCGTCAGTGAACCGAACAAGGTCCGGGTCACCGACATCACTTACACCCGCACCTATGAGGGCTGGCTGTACTTGGCGGTGGCGCTGGATCTGTTTTCGTGCCAGGTGATTGGCTGGTCGATGAAGCCACGGATGTGCAGCGACCTGGCCATCGATGGAACGGATGTCCCGGGCGACATCCTCACTCCTGGTCTGGATATTCAGGCGGCCAAAGGCCGAGAGCCACTCCGCCAGCCCAGCAGACTATGGCCACACAACGCCAGAAGAATGATGGTGCCGCCCAGCAGAACCTGACCGCTTGGGGCCTCGTCGAGCAGCCACCAGACCCACAAGGGTCCCAGTACTACTTCCAGAAGCAGTAACAGGCCCACTTCAGTGGCACTGATCCAACGCGGCCCCAGCTGTATCAGCATAAACGCCAGCGGCAGCAGCACGCCGGCCATCACTGCCAGCACCAACCACTGCTGCACGGCAAAGTCCGGAGTACCACCAAAGACGAAACCTAGTAGCGACACCAGCAGCGCTCCGGGGATCAATGCAGGGCTCATGTCCACCGCCGGCTGGCTGCGTGCCAGAGTGAAATTGCCAGCCAGCAAAGTGGCTGCCACCAGGGCCAGAAGATTTCCGCTCAGGCTGCTGCCCGGTGACTCATCCACGACGATCAACAGCACGCCACCCAGGCACACCATAATGGCCATCAGGGTGTGCAAGGCCAGGCGCTCGCCCAGCCAAACCCAGGCCAAGGCGGCAGCAATCAGAGGCGACAGACTGAAGATCAGCAACGTACTGGCCGCCCCGGCCAATCCCATAGCATGCACAAAACACAGGGTACTGAAGCAGTAACAAAGCGCACAGCCAAGGCCGGTCCAGCCACACCGGTGAAATGCCCTGGGCAGCTCAGTACGATAGCGCCAGGTCAACAGCAAGCCGAGCCCGAGCGCCATCAGCAGGCCGCGCCAGGCCAGGATCTGCATGGCATCACCGGCCAACCAGCGCAGCACCAGGGCATCTGGAGAGATCACCAACATGCCCAGGGTAGTGAGCAGCAAACCCTTCTGTCTGTCACGCATCCCGGTATTCCTTCAAGGCCATCGAATGAGCGGCTGCACACTCCCCTCTCAGCGCGGCCCCCAGCTGTCTACCAGCAAGCTGCCAAAGCCCTGCGGTCGGTGTACGCAGCCTGCCAGTTGCAGGGTGTGCCAGAACAGCGCCTGGTTACTTGAGATCACCGGCAAACCGAGACGCTTTTCCAGTGCATCAAGCAGGCCCAAGGTACGTAGGTTGGTACAGGCGAGAAACAGCGCATCGACTCGTTGACCGGCGAGCAGCTCCAGTGCCGCCGCCTCGATTGCAGCAGCCGGGATTCGCGGAATCTCGGCGTCATCCAGCACGGCGAAGGTGCCGAAGGCCACCACCTCGTGACCAGCCTGCTGCAAGCCCTGGTGAAGTGGGTAGTTCACTTCACCAATATAGGGTGTCAGCACGGCAATGCGCCGTGCATCGAGGCCGCGTAAGGCGGCTTTGACCGCGCTCCAGGGATTGCTTACTGGTACCCCGGGATGAGCCTGACTGAGCAGGCGAGTCACCTGCTGCTCACCGATCAGCATACTGCCGGAGGTACAGCCGAACGCCAGCACATCCAGCGCCAGCCCTGGAACCAACAGGGAGCTGGACTGGGCAAGATTCTGCGCCAAACCGCGCAGACCTTCAGTGGTCACGGTAGGGCTGCAGGGTGTGCGCGTACTGTACAACTCGACCCGCTCGCCGAGCAGTTGACGCCACTCGTTCTCCAGGGTGAAGTCGCTGGCCAGCTGCACTAGGCCGATGCGCACATGTCCGTCATCCGTTGTGCGCTGGAAGGGGAAGATCCGTTGCAGACTCTGGAAGTCAGCGAAAGAGAGGCTCATTTCAGACTCCCTCGAGTAGACGCGCAGCATAGTTGGCGATGGCGGTATCCTGCACACCCGTGCCTGTAAGGTCGCACACACTGATCTGTTCGGCACTGCTGCGCAGGGAGCGGCCCGCGGCAATCAGGCTGCCCAGTTCGAATACCTCACGCTGCAGCGCCGGGGCATGATGCAGCTCGCCAAGAGCCTGCGACTGGCTGAGGCGGTCGACCACCACTAGGTCGGCACTGGCCAGGATGGTGGGCTCCAGCTCGTTCTTGTGCGGGTTGTCCGAACCCATGGCGGTGACGTGGATACCCCTTGGCAGGTCGCTCCAGCGCAGCACCGGTTCGCGTGCCGGGGTAGTGGTGACCACGATGTCGGCCTCGGCGCAGGCGCTGGCGGCACTGGTGTGCACGGTCACCGGCAGGCCGTGATGGGCACGCATATGAGTGGCATAGGCCTCGGCCTTGGTGTGGTCGCGGGCGTATACATGTACCTCATGGATATCCCGAACCAAGCGCAGGGCCGCGACCTGCAGTTCGGCCTGCAGGCCGGCGCCAATCACCGCGACGCTGTGCGCATCGGCGCGGGCCAGGTGCTTGGCGGCGATGGCGCCGGCCAAGGCGGTACGGATGTCGGTCAGGTAGCCCTCGTCGAACAACACCGCCTCGACCAGCCCGGTCTTGGCCGAGAACAGCAGCATCAGGCCATTGAGGCTGGGCAAGCCCAGTTTGGGGTTGTCGAAGAATCCAGGGCTGATCTTGATGGCGAAACGCGGCCAGCCACGGATATGTGCGGTCTTCACATCGACCTCACCGTTGCTCTCGGCGATGTTCATGCTGAGGATCGGCGGCATCTCCACCTCGCCACGACCAAGGGCAGCGAAGCCGGCCTCGACCGCCTCCAGGGCAGTCGCATCGAGCTTGACCCGCTCTGCGATCTGCTTGCGCTTATAGATATGCATAGGGACGCTCTCCAGCCAGGCGGTAGGCCTCGGCAAAGGTTTCATTCGACAGGTTCTGGCCGCTGACCACAAAGGCCACACGCCGCCCCGACAGCTCCAGGCGATGCTGTTCGACGGCGGCGACACCTACGGCAGCGGCGCCCTCCACCAGCATCTTTTCTTCATGTAGGAAATGCAGCATGGCGCGGGCAATCTGTGCCTCGTCGACCTTGTAACCGCGATCCATGTAGCGCTGGGTCATGGCGAAGGTCCAGGCGTTGTCCAATCCGATACCGCCTCCCAGGCTATCGGCCAGCGATTGCACCTCCGGCACTTGCAGCGGATGGCCGGCGGCGAGACTGGCGAGCATCGCCGCCCCCTCGCGCATGCTCACGCCAACCACCTCGGCGGCAGGATTGACGCTCTTGACCGCCAGGCCGAGGCCGGCGATCAGGCCGCCACCTGAGAGACCAGCGAACACCAGGTCGATGTCCGGCTGCTCTTCCATGATTTCCAGGCCACAGGTGCCCTGACCTGCGATCACCAGCGGATCGTCGAAAGGCGGAACATAGGCCAGCCCCTGTTCATCACGCAGGCGGCGTGCCTCGCTGTCGGCGTCATCCTGGCAATCACCATGGATTACCAGTTCGGCGCCGCTCTGTCGCAGCGCCTCGACCTTGTTGTTTGGCACCAGGCGCGAAATGCATACCGTGACTGGAATGCCCAGGTGCTGCCCAGCATAGGCCAGGGCGCGGCCAAAATTGCCGGTGGACATGGTCACCACGCCACGTTCCCGCTGCATGGGATCAAGACCGAGCAGTGCATTGAGCGCGCCACGCAGCTTGAAAGAGCCGGTAGGCTGCAGGTTGTCCAACTTTAGCCAGACTTCGCAGTCCCAACGCCGCGACAAGGCTTCGGAGCGCACCAAGGGTGTACGCAGGGCCAGCCCGGCGATGCGCCGGCGGGCCCGGTAGATATCCTGCAGGCTCAGTTGTTGTTGCATGCCAACCCCCAGAGAAGCGCTTTAAACCAAAGCGGCGGGAGACTCCCGTGAATCCCCGCCACGTTACCTGGTTGCCTTATTTGGCCTGCCAGGCGCCGCTACTGATCAGCTTGTCGGTGACCTTGTTCACCGCACGCTCGGCACGGGCAACGATGTCGTCCACCTCGCCACGGGTGACCACCAGCGGCGGAGCGAAGCCGAGGATGTCACCGTGCGGCATGGCACGAGCGATCAGTCCCTCTTCCAGGCAGGCTGCGGAAACCATCGGACCGACCTTGAGGTTGGGGTCGAAGTGCTGGCGCTTGCTACGATCGCTGGAGAACTCCAGAGCGGCGAGCAAGCCGATGCCACGAACCTCGCCGACCAGCGGGTGCTCGGCGAAGGTCTGCTGCATGCGCTGCTGCAGGTAGGCACCGGTATCCCGGGCATTGCCAGTGAGGTTCTCGCGCTCGATGATATCCAGGTTGGCGATGGCCGCCGCGATGCCCATGGGGTGCCCGGAATAGGTGTAACCGTGGCCAATGGCACCGTAGGTATCGGTGCCCTGCTCCAGTACTTGCCAGACTCGCTCACCGACTATCACCCCGGACAGCGGCTGGTAGGCCGAGGTCAGCCCCTTGGCCACGGTGATCAGGTCCGGCTTCATCTCGTAGTACTGCGAACCGAAGTCGACACCCAGGCGGCCAAAGCCACAGACTACCTCGTCGGCGATCAGCAGGATGTCGTACTTGTCCAGCACCTTGCGGATCTCCGTCCAGTAACCCTGCGGAGGCGGCACGATGCCGCCGGTACCGAGGACCGGTTCGCCGATCATCGCCGCGACCGTATCCGGACCTTCGGCGAGGATCATCTCCTCGAGTTTCTGCGCACAGTAGCGGGAGAATTCCAGTTCGCTCATGGCGTCGTCGGGACGACGATAGTAGACCGGCGCCACGGTGTGCTTGATGCGCTCGAGCGGCAGGTCGAAGTGAGCGTGGAACACCGGCAGGCCGGTCATGGAACCGGAGGCGATACTCGAACCGTGATAGCCACGGTCGCGGGAGATGACCTTCTTCTTCTCCTTACGGCCGAGGATGTTGTTGTAGTACCAGACCAGCTTGAGCTGGGTTTCGTTGGCGTCCGAACCGGACATGCCGTAGTAGACCTTGCTCATGCCCTGGCCGGCGAGCGTGACGATGCGCTCGGACAGGGTGGCCATGCCCTCGGTAGTGTGGCCGACGTAGGTGTGGTAGTAGGCCAGTTGCTTGGCCTGCTCATAGATCGCCTCGGCCATCTCGTTGCGGCCATAGCCGATGTTCACGCAGTACAGGCCAGCGAAGCCGTCGATGAACTGGTTGCCCAACGAATCCTGGATACGGATGCCCTGGGCGCCGGTGATGATCCGCGCCGGGCTCTCGCCATGGGCATGTTGCTTGAGATGGGTGGAAGCGTGAAACACGTTCTGGCGGTCGATCTCGATGATCTTCTGGGTGTCGATGGTCATGGCAGTGCCCTCTTGGAACTCATTCGTGATTTGCTTCAGTGGAATCGAACCCACTGAAAACGTAGCGAGCGCAGGCTAGGCAGCGCATAGCGCGCGAAGCCCGCAGTAGTTTTCAGCTACCGCTGGCGCTGGGCAGGCCGCCCAGGCAGTAGTACTTGATATGGCTGTATTCATCGAGGCCGTGGCGTGAGCCCTCGCGGCCGAGGCCGGACTGCTTGACGCCACCGAATGGCACGGGCGGGCCGGTCATCTTCACCGAGTTGACGCTGACCATGCCGAACTCGAGGCCGCGCAAAAGCCGCCAGACCGGTCGCATGTCGTGACCGTAGACGTAGGCAGCCAGACCGTATTCGGTATCGTTGGCCTGGGCGATCAGTTGCTCCAGGTCGTCCCAGGCCAGCACGCCGGCCACAGGGGCGAAGTTTTCTTCCCGATACACACGCATATCCGCGGTCACATCGGCCAGCAGGGTCGGCATGAAAAAGTTGCGGCCCGGCGCCTGGCCCTGGTCGCCGACTAGCAGGCGCGCGCCCTTGGTCACTGCGTCGTCTACCAGTTCCTGGGCCTTGGCCACCGCCTTGGCGTTGATCAGCGGCCCCTGATTGACCCCGCGGACCAGACCGTTGCCCACTGTCAGCTCGCCCATGCGCCGGGCAAAGGCTGCCAGAAACGGTTCATACAGTGAGCGATGAACGAAGATGCGATTGGCCGCCAGGCAGTCCTGGCCAGTGGTCTGGAACTTGGCGTCGATCGCCGCCTGAGCAGCCTGCTCCACGTCCATGTCTGGAAGGACGATGAAGGGCGCGTTGCCGCCCAGCTCCATCGAGCACTTCTTCACCGTGGCTGCAGCCTGCTGCAGCAACAGGCGGCCGACCCGGGTCGAGCCGGTAAAGGACAGTGCCTTGACCTTGTCGCTGGCACAGAGCACCTGGGAAACCATCTCCGGCTCGCCAGTAATGACGTTGAAAACTCCGGCGGGGAAGCCGGCACGTTCCGCGAGCTCGGCCAGGGCCAAAGCGGAGAACGGCGTCTCGCCAGCCGGCTTGACCAGCACAGTGCAGCCCACAGCAAGGGCCGCGGCGGCCTTGCGGGTAATCATCGCGCAGGGAAAGTTCCACGGCGTGATCAGCGCGGCAACGCCGATCGGCTCGCGTACGCTGCCCAGTTGGGCGTCGCGAATGTGGCTGGGGATGGTCTCGCCGTAAGCGCGCCGCGCCTCCTCGGCGAACCAGCGAATGAAGGACGCGGCGTAGTCGATCTCGCCACGGGCCTCATCCAGCGGCTTGCCCTGCTCGAGGGTCATCAGCCTGGCCAGGTCTTCTTTGTTCTCCAACAGCAGATCGTGCCATTTACCGAGTATCACGCCACGTGCGTCCACCGACAGCGCGCGCCAGGCCGGCAAGGCGGCTTGCGCCGAATCGATGGCGTGCTCTATCTGGCTCGCGTCCAGCTGGGTGCAGCGCCCGATTGTTTCTTCGCTGGCTGGATCGATGACCGCTTCATCGCGCCCCTCGTGACCGGCAACCCATTTACCGTTGACGTAGGCCAACTGGCGAACCAGGCGTGGATCTTTAAGCATGTGCATGGACGGTATCCCCTCTACTTGCCTTGCGCAGCGGGTTCGCGGCGCAAGGCGTGGTGCGTGTTTACGGCTTCCACTTTAGGGTTTGCCAGTCAGCGATTTTTTCTCTTCAAAGGGGGGCGGGCGGGCTGTTTTTTTTCTTTGCCGGTGGCGTGCTGATGTTTTTTTCTGCACCACCGGCTAGGGACGAAACGGCAGCATCAAGGGGGGGACAGGATGGCTTACGGAAATGCCGGCTAGGCTTCTTCACCGTCTAGCATCAGCGGAGGTTCACTGTGTTTGATGGTCTTGGTCACGATGTAAGTGAAGTAACGCTCGATGCCCAAGTCGGTCATCAGCCAGCGGTCGATCAGGCGCTGGTACTGGTCGATGTCGCGCGCCATGACCTTGACGATATAGTCGATGCCACCACCAGTGGCGTAGCACTCGGTGACTTCAGGACATTCCTGCATGGCATTTTCAAAACGCTGGAAGGCTTCACGGTTGTGCTGTTTAAGGCTGATCTCGACCATCACCGAAGCACGCTTGAGCAGAATCTCGGTATTCAGCTGGGCACCGTAGCCACGAATGATTCCGGCCTCCTCCAGACGTTTGACCCGCTCCCAGCAGGGGCTGATAGACAGGTTGATGGCTTCGGCCAAGCTGGACTTGGTGATCCGCCCATTGCACTGCAGGATGCGCAGAATCTTCAGGTCATAGCTGTCCAGACGCATAAACGGCTCCACGGCGAAAAAGGCCGCACCCCGCCACAGGGGCGAGGTTGCTCGGCATAAGTGTTGCAGGGATCGATCTGCAGCATGGCTCTCGTTGCGCCTAACCCATCCTGCATGCCTGCCCAGAACGTTGGCCCGCCCCGAACAGAGCAACACTGCAAAAAAACCGGCGGAGTGCCCGCCGGCAACAGGGGTTACTGCTTTTCCAGCTCCGTGATTTCCTGCTCCAGGGCCTTGAGCACAGAGCCTGCTTCGGGGCCGGCCAGTTGCACCAGCTTCTCGCGCATAGGTTGACTGGCTGCGCGGAAAGCCGCCTGCTCGTCTTCGGTCAGACGCACCAGCTGGATACCCGGTTTGGCCTGTTTGATCTTTTCCAGGCGCTCATCGTTGTACTTGGCCTGGGTCTCGAAGATGTAAGGCGCCAACTCCTCCACAGTCTCGTCGATAAGTGCACGCTGCTCGGCAGGCAGCTCCTGGTACCAGGACTCGCTGGACAGGACGGCAACCGTGAACTGTTGGTGTCCCGACCAGGTCATGACATCGTTGACCTCATAGAACTTCATTTCCTCGATGGCGAAAACCGGGTTCTCCTGGCCATCGATCATCTTCAGCTGCAGAGCCCCATAAACCTCGGAATAAGGCAGCGGAGTAGGGACAGCACCGAACGACTTATAGGTCTCCACCAGCATCGGTGAGGCCATAACCCGCATCTTCACGTTGGCGAAATCGGCCGGCTTGCGCACCACCTTGTTGGTGGTCCAGACCATATCGCCTTCCGGGTACATGCTCAGCAAGCGTAGATTGCGGGTCTTCAGCTTGTCGGCAACCGGCCCGTAGATTGTTGGGCTCTCGGTCAGCAGCTTGAGGTTCACCGCATTGTCCTGGGATAACAGGTAGGGCACCGAGAACACCTGCATGCCTGGAGCGGTGGAGCCAAGAATGCCGGTCGAGCCATGGGTGAACTGCAGGACACCGTTAGCCACAAGTTCGGTGAGATCTTCCGACTCGCCCAGCGCACCGTATGGGTAGACAGTAACGCTGATCTTGCCACCGCTCTTTTCCTCGATCAGTTGCTTGAACTTCTGGGCGTAGGCGTCCTGCACGCTGCCGCTGATTTCCTCAAGGGCAAATTTCCATTCCTCCGCAGCCGCCAGGCTCGCCTGGCCAATCAGGGTCAGCCCCATCGCTGCAGTCAGGACCATTTTCTTCAGTGTGCTTAGGGTGCTCATGGTGAGGTCTCCGCTTGCTGTTATTGTCATTTGGTTGCGACCGAACCTGCCGGCCTCTAGCTTTCGACGATGTCGGCGATTACTGCCAGGGTGTCGCCGATGTCCACCAGTGCGGGAAAACGTCGGGCAACCAGGAGCCCATCCCGTTCTGCACGATATTCCACGGCCGGCGTGCCGGTGCGCTCGAACGCATGTACCCGCGCAACGAGGTCGCCTCGCTTGAGGCGATCGCCCAGGCTACGAGTGAGTTCGAGAATGCCGCGATGGGTGCTCTGCACGTAGCAACTGGCATCGGGCATATCCAGTTGCAGCCGCGGCTCGTCGGCAAGCTCCAACTCGCCGGCGAGAATTCCGGCAAATTTTAGGAAGTTGCGCACACCACGATCGGCCAGGGCCATGGTTTCGGGGGTACTGGTGCCGCCGCCACGCAGTTCGGTGGTGACGAACACCTTGCCCTGGGACTCCACCGCCGTGTCGTACAACGAAGCTGCATCCAGCTCGAAGAGGATCATGCTGGCGGCGGTACCGAACAGGCGTGCACCCTCGATGCACTTGGCCTCCTGCTGTGCGTCCGGTAGTCGGTGGGCTGCGGCGAACGGCAGGATGTCCAGGGTCTTGCCACCGGAATGTATATCCAAGGCATAGTCACACAACGGAATCAGGTGCCGCTGAAAGTAATCGGCGATACGCTCGGTCATGCTCCCTGTAGGGTTGCCGGGGAAAGAGCGGTTCATGTTGCCTTTGTCGATCGGCGAAGTACGGCTGCCGTTCTGCACGGCCGGGTAGTTCATCGCCGGGACGATGATCACCCGCCCCTGGACGTCCTCTGCCCGCAACTCTCCAGCCAGCTTGAGCAACGCGGTGATGCCCTCGTATTCGTCGCCGTGGTTGCCGCCGGTGAGCAGCGCGGTAGGACCCACGCCGTTCTTCACCACGCTGATGGGGATCATGATGCAGCCCCAGGCCGACTGGTCATGGGAGTACGGCAGCTTGAGGAAGCCGTGCTGCACACCGTCTCGCTCGAAATCGACCGTGGCACTGAGGGTGGTGGCACGAACCTCGGCAACGCTCGACCGCGTGTTTGCCTGCAGTTCCGCTTCGGATGAAATATTCATGGTTGCGCTACTCATCTCAGGCCTTCACGAATAACTGTCGCGGGAAGTCGCAAAGGGTTTCCACCCCGCTCTCGGTAATCAGGATGCTCTCGGTGGTCTCCAGACCCCAATCATCCAGCCAAAGGCCCGGCATAAAGTGGAAGGTCATGCCAGGTTGCAGCACCGTGGTGTCGCTCTCACGCAGGCTCATGGTGCGCTCGCCCCAATCCGGCGGATAACTCAGACCGATTGGATATCCGCAACGGTTATCTCCGCGATCGTAACCGTAACGACGCAGGGTGCTGTTCAGCTCCCTGGCGATGTCACCGCAGGTATTGCCAGGTTTGGCGACCGCCAGGCCCGCCTCCAGGCCAGCGTTGATCGCCTCCTCCGCCTTGCGAAAAGCGGCTGACGGTTCGCCCAAGTAAAGAGTGCGCGACAGCGGGCAGTGGTAGCGTTTGTGGCAGCCGGCAATCTCGAAGAAGGTACCTTCCCCCTTCTTGAACGGGCGATCGTCCCAGGTCAGGTGCGGCGCCGAAGCGTCCTTGCCCGAGGGCAACATGGGCACGATAGCTGGGTAGTCGCCGAACTTACCCTCGTGACCGACACAGGCAACCCGATAGATTTCACCTACCAGCACGTTTTTCGGCAGACCCGGTTCGACCATTTCGATGATCGCCCGATGCATGTTCTCGACGATGCGCGCGGCCACACGCATGTACTCGATTTCCAGCGGCGACTTGACCGCTCGACACCAGTTGACCAAGCCAGTGGCATCGACCAACTGTGCCTGCGGCAGACCATGCTGCAGCGCCTGGTGCGAAGTGGCGCTGTAGTAGTAGTTGTCCATCTCCACGCCGATCGTGCCGCTGGTCCAGCCTCGTGCCGACAGTATTTCCTGGCATAGGTAGTCGAGGGCGTGATGCGGTGGGTTCATCACGTAGCGGTCGCTGTAGGAGGCGATATCCTCCTCCGGCATGTAGACGGTGCGACGCGCGCCATTGGCATCGATGCCACGGCCGTACCATAACGGGTTGCCGTGCTGGCCAATCACCACGCATTGCGGAGTGTAGAAAGACCAGCCGTCATAACCGGTAAGCCAGGCCATGTTGGATGGATCATGCACGATCAGCGTCGTGACCCCCCGCTCAGCCATGGCGGCACGCACCTTGGTCAAACGCTGGGCATACTCTTCACGGCTGAAATTCAAAGCGATTTCACTCATGACAGCATCTCGAAAATGAACGCGACGGCGTTCAGGTCTCTATCCAACCGCCCGCACCAGCCGGGCGGTTATGCAATGTACTGAAACCTGCTAGAGTGACCACATCAAATGCAGGTCAATCCGCATGGATTACATATTTATAATCAGTACACTTTTCGTCAAGGACTTTATTGAACTATGACAATAGACCTGAAGCCCTTCATCCGCTCTGGCCAGCCCAAATACCTGGCCATCGGCAATGCCCTCAGTGAAGCGATCAATGCCGGCGCATTGCAGCCCGGCAGCAAGCTGCCGACCCACCGAGAGCTGGCCGAGGTCCTGGGGGTTAGCGTGCAGACGGTAAGCAATGCCTACGCACATGCCGAAAAGCAGGGCGTCGTCTACGCCCAGGTGGGCAGCGGCACCTTCGTGCGCAGCCGCCACGTCAGCCACGAATCGGACTACCTGTCCACCGACGAACACGATGACCCCAGCCGGGGCATCGACCTGTCCACCGCCCATCCGGTGTGCACGGCCCGCCATGTCAAGCTCTACCGCGAGGGCCTCGAACGCCTGTCCCGCGAGGGCCGCGATGATTTCATAACGTCCTTCCACCCGACCCAAGGCCTGACCCTGCACCGTGACGTGGTCTGCACCTGGCTGGCCCAGCAGAGAATGCCGGCCAACCCCGATCACATGTTGTTCTGCAATGGCACCGCGCACGCCCTGACTATTGCCATGGCGACGATACTCAAGCCAGGTGACACGGTACTCTGCGAACACGAGACGGGCATGCTGCTACTGGCCTTGGCGCAAACCCTGCACTTCAATCTCAAAGGCCTGGCCACAGACGACCAGGGCATTCTGCCCGAAGCGCTGGAAACCGCCTGCCGACAGGGGAGCGCGCGGGTGCTGTTCTGCACCCCGACCATGAACAACCCCAACAACAACACCATGAGCCTGGAACGACGTCAGGCGATCGCCGAGCTGGCCCGGCGCTACGACTTGACGGTGGTGGAGGACGACGTTTATGGCGCACTGCAACCGGACCGCAGCCCGCCACTGTCGGCGCTTATTCCGGAGCGCAGCTTCTACGCCACCAGCCTGACCAAGGTGACCTTGCCTGGCATGCGCGCCGGCTATCTGATCACCCCGCCACACTTAGTGCAGCAAGCCATAGGCCGACTTCGCAGTACTACTTGGATGGCCACCCTGATGCCCTTCGAGATCGCCAGCTGGTGGATGCAGGACGGCACCCTCGACCGCATGATCACCTTTCAGCAGCAAGAGTTTGCGGCACGCCAGCAGATGGCCTGCGAACTGCTCACCGCCTGTCGCTACAAGGCCCATCCCAACGGCATGCATATATGGGCCGAACTGCCGGCGCACTGGCAACCGGAAAAGTTCGTCCGCCGGGCACGCCAGGAAGGCGTGATGATCTTTCCGGCGGAGCCGTTCCTGGCCACCGCCGATCGCAACAACCCGTTCGTGCGCATCAGCCTGGGCGCCGAACAGAGCCGCTCGCGCGTTCAGGCTGGACTGGCCACGCTGAATGGGCTGATGGAGGAGATACCCCCTCCCATGCACTTCGTGTTCTGAAATGACGCATAAAGCAGTTCATGCACCATGAAATAGCACATATGTACTGATTCAAATATTGAATTGACATGGTTTTTTCACGGATGTACTGTCTGGCCTCCACAACAAAAAAATGCCTGTCGACATGACAGCAGGCTGGAGGTGGCAATGGCTTGGCTACATAAACTGGACTGGCTGCTGGAAAAGCTCGAGGCGTTTATCCTCACCAGCGCGATCCTGCTGATGGCGCTGAACTCGGTCGGCAATGTATTTGGCCGTTACTTGTTCAGCCAGAGCCTGTACTTCTCCGAGGAACTCAATCAGTTCCTGATCATCTTCGTCACCTTCATCGGTTGCAGCTATGCCGCGCGGCACAACCGCCACATCAGCATGAGCGCCTTCGTCGAGCAACTGACTGGCAAGCCAGCCGCCGCCAGTCTCCTGCTGATCAATCTGCTTACCGCCGCCCTGCTGATGTGGCTGACCTGGGCATCCATTGGTTACGTGCAATCGGCCGCGCGCGTTGGCCGCGCCTCATCGGCGTTACAGTTGCCGCTGCATTACATCTACCTGGTCATTCCACTGGGCTTGGGTATGAGTGGCCTGCAGTTCCTGCGCCACGCCTTCATTCAGTTGCTGGTACTGCTCGGCTGCCGCGAAGCACCGCCGCGGCATGTCGACGCCTCCCTCCCCCCGCAAGCCTGAGTACGCACAGCATGGATATGACTACTGCTCTTCTGCTGATCATGCTGGTCCTGCTGCTGGCGGGCTTCCCCATGATGACAACCCTGTTGGCGGCCGCAGCGGCCGGCTTCCTGTTTTTCTTCAACATGGGGCCGGAGTTCCTAATCCAGCAGATGATCGCCGGCATCCGTCCGTCAGCCCTGGTGGCAGTACCGATGTTCATCCTTGCCGCCGACATCATTACTCGCGGGGCCACGGCCAATAGACTGCTGGATGTCGCCATGGCTTTCGTCGGCCATGTGCGGGGCGGCATGGCAGTCACCACCGCTCTGAGCTGCGCGATGTTCGGTGCCTTGTCCGGCTCGACCCAGGCGACCGTGGTCGGGGTGGGCAGCATCATGCGGCCGAAGATGCTGCAACAGGGGTACAAGGACAGCTTCGCCATGGCACTGATCATCAACGCCTCGGATATCGCCCTGCTGATTCCGCCGAGCATCGGCATGATCATCTACGGCGTGGTCTCGGGCACATCGGTGGCCGAACTGTTTATCGCCGGCATTGGCCCTGGCTTACTGCTGATGGTGCTGCTGGCCGGCTACTGCTACTTCTACGCGCGGCTGGCAGGCATTCCCCGCAGCGAGAAATTTAGCTGGCATGAGCGACTGCGCACATGCCGTCGTGCCTTCCTGCCGCTGCTGCTGCCAGTGATGACCATCGGTGGCATCTACACCGGGGTCTTCAGCCCTACCGAGGCAGCTGCGGTGTCAGTGCTCTATGCGCTGATTCTGGAGGTGTTGATTTTTCGCCGGGTCAAGCTCAGTGATCTGTCGAGCGTTGCAATGTCCACCGGGCTGATTACCGCCGTGGTGTTTATCCTAGTGGCCGCCGGCTCGGCTTTCTCCTGGGTGATATCCTTCGCTCAGATCCCCCAGCAGATCCTCAGCGGTATTGGTCTGATGCAGGCTTCGCCGACCGAACTGCTGATCATCATTTCGATCGCCTTCTTTATCGGTTGCATGTTCGTCGACCCGATTGTGGTAATGCTGATCCTCGTGCCGATCTTTGCCCCGGCGGTACGCCTGTCTGGCCTTGATCCGGTGCTGGTTGGCACCATCATCACCTTGCAGGCGGCCATCGGCTCGGCCACGCCGCCTTTCGGCTGCGACATCTTCACCGCTATAGCGATATTTCGACGGCCCTACTTCGACGTAATCCGTGGCAGCTTGCCGTTCTTCCTCATCTTGCTGCTGATGTCGGTACTACTCATCATGTTCCCTCCAATCACCTTGTTCCTGCGCGATCTGGCCTTTCGTTAGAGCCTGCTCTGAGAGGCGGCAGGAGTTGAAAAAGTGGAGTTCCAATTGCGCGACCTGCGCACTAAGGCTGGAACCGACAAAGCGGAATCAAGCGGCGACATTCTGAGAGCAAGGGACCAGCTAGGCCATACGACAGTGGTCATGACCAAGCACTACATCAGAGATCGTCGAGGGAAGAAAATCACGCCCACACGATGAATTGCGGACCAAGCCATACCGTTGCAAAAAATCGTAATCGCTTGATTTTAAATGGTGCCCGAAGCCGGACTCGAACCGGCACGCCATTGCTGGCGAGAGATTTTAAGTCTCCTGCGTCTACCGATTTCGCCATTCGGGCGGTAGCGCTGCGCTGAAGGGCTGGACTATATACAGCGCCTACAGCACCCGCAAGGCATGGGGATAGCCTTGGAGTAATAAAAAAGCCTCGTAAATCATGGATCTACGAGGCTTTTCTGGATTGGAGGCTGAGGTCGGAATCGAACCGGCGTTCACGGATTTGCAATCCGGTGCATAACCACTCTGCAACTCAGCCTTAAATCAAACGAACCGCCATGGCGACTCGCGTAAACCTGGAGCGGGAAACGAGACTCGAACTCGCGACCCCGACCTTGGCAAGGTCGTGCTCTACCAACTGAGCTATTCCCGCGTAACTACTGCTTTGTACAACAAATTTGGCGTCCCCTAGGGGACTCGAACCCCTGTTACCGCCGTGAAAGGGCGGTGTCCTAGGCCACTAGACGAAGGGGACCTTGGAACTTACTACGCACCTGCTGAAGCAAGCGCTGTAAAACTGGAGCGGGAAACGAGACTCGAACTCGCGACCCCGACCTTGGCAAGGTCGTGCTCTACCAACTGAGCTATTCCCGCTTGTCTTGGTGACGGGCGCCATTCTATAGAATCGAATCGCCGCGTCAACCCTTTGATTCAAAAATACTTATTTCTTTTCAGAGGTGGTGCTGAGGTGCGGCCAGGCGGCCAGCAGGTACTGCAGCATCGACCACAATGTCAGCACCGCGGCGATGATCAGCAGGACATAACCGAGCACCACCCAGAAGGTGAAATGCGGCGGGTTGGCCAGCAAGATCACCAACGCCACCATCTGCGCCGCGGTTTTCCATTTGCCCAGATTGGATACCGCTACATGCGCGCGCGCCCCCAACTCGGCCATCCATTCGCGCAAGGCGGATACCACGATCTCGCGACCGATGATGATCGCCGCCGCCAGGGTCAGCCACAGGTTGGAATGTTCGGCGGCGAGCAGCACCAGAGCCACCGCCACCATCAATTTGTCGGCAACCGGATCGAGGAAGGCGCCGAAAGGCGTACCCTGCTCCCAGCGGCGAGCCAGGTAGCCATCGAGCCAGTCGGTCACGGCGGCAACGGCGAACACTGCGCTGGCAGCCCAGTAGCTCCAAGAGAACGGCAGGTAGAACAGCAAAATGAAGACCGGGATCAGCAGAACCCGGAGCACGGTAAGCAAGTTGGGGATATTCATCGGCACAACTAGGCTGCGAGGTGAACGGGCATTCTACTCGCTGTGCAGGGAGGCATAAATCAACTCGGCGAGCTTTTTGCTGATTCCCGGTGCCTTGGCGATTTCCTCGACGCTGGCGCGGGACAACTCCTGCAATCCGCCGAAGTGGTTGAGCAATTCGCGCCGACGCTTTGGGCCGACCCCCGCCACCTCCTCCAGGGTCGAGGTGCGTCGCGCCTTGCCACGCCGGGCACGGTGACCGGTGATGGCGAAGCGGTGCGACTCGTCACGAATCTGCTGGATCAGGTGCAGCGCCGGCGAGTTGCCCGGCAGGGTGAATTCGTGTTCGGCGTCGTTGAGATAGAGCACTTCCAGCCCCGGCTTGCGCGTGGTGCCCTTGGCCACGCCGAGCAGGACCAGATCGGGCACCGCCAGCTCCTGCAGTACTTCACGGGCCATGGCCAGTTGGCCCTTGCCACCGTCCACCAGCAATACGTCCGGCAGCTTGCCTTCGCCATCTTTGACCTTGCTGAAACGTCGCGTCAGCGCCTGGTGCATCGCGGCATAGTCGTCGCCGGCAGTGACGCCCTCGATGTTGAAGCGGCGGTAGTCGGACTTGAGCGGGCCTTCCGGGCCGAACACCACACAGGACGCCACCGTCGCCTCGCCGCTGGAATGGCTGATATCGAAGCACTCCATGCGCTGCGGCGACTCGTCCATCTGCAGCACCGCGGCCAGCGCCTCGAAACGCTCGGCTAGGTGCTGACGGTTGGCCAGGCGCGCGGCCAGCGCCTGCTCGGCATTGGTCACCGCCAGCTGCTGCCAGCGCGCCCGCGTGCCGCGCACGCGGTAACTTATGCTCAGACTGCGGCCGCGCAGCGAGGCGACGGCCTCGATCAGGGTGGCGAAGTCCTCATGCTGCACGTTGACGATTAACTCGCCCGGCAGATCGCGCTCGACGTTGCCCAGGTAGTACTGGGCGAGGAAGGCCATGAGCACGTCGCCGCCCTCCTCCTCGATCGCCACCTGCGGGAAGAAGTTCTTGCTGCCCAGCACCCGGCCGCCGCGCACGCTGATCAGGTGCACGCAGGCGCCGCCGGGATTGAGCATCACCGCCACCACGTCGACGTCACCGGTACCACCCTCCATGCTCTGCTGGTCCTGCACACGGCGCAGCAGGGCGATCTGGTCGCGTAGCTCTGCCGCCTGCTCGAACTCCAGGGCCATGGCGGCTTTTTCCATGCTGGCGGAAAGCTCGGCGCTCAGCGCATTGCTGCGCCCCTCGAGAAACATCACCGAATGGCGCACGTCTTCCGCGTACTCCTCGGGGCTGACCAAGCCGACACAGGGCCCCTTGCAGCGCTTGATCTGATACTGCAGGCAGGGCCGCGTGCGGTTGCGGTAATAGCTGTCCTCGCACTGACGAACGAAGAAGGTCTTCTGCAGCAGGCTGAGGCTCTCGCGAATCGCCAGCGCGCTGGGATAAGGCCCGAAGTAGCGCCCCTTGGCCTTCTTCGCCCCGCGATGGATACCCAGGCGCGGGAACTTGCCATCGGAGAGGAACACGTAGGGGTAGGATTTGTCGTCGCGCAGCAGGATGTTGTAGGGCGGCCGCCATTCCTTGATCAGCGTCTGCTCGAGCAGCAGCGCCTCAGTCTCGTTGGCGGTGATGGTGGTCTCGATCTGCGCGATGCGCGCCACCAGGGCAGCGGTCTTCGGCGCCTGGCCGGTCTTGCGGAAATAGCTGGCCAGGCGCTTCTTCAGATTCTTCGCCTTGCCGACATAGAGCAGCTTGGTCTCGCCATCGAACATGCGATAGACGCCCGGGCGACCGCTGCAGGTCGCCAGGAAGGCACTCGAGTCGAAGGGGGCGGACATCTTCAGCTGACGGCGTCGACCATGCCGTGGCGCACCGCAAGCAGAGCCAGCTCGACGTCGCTGGTAATGGAGAGCTTCTCGAAGATGCGGTAACGGTAGGTGTTGACCGTCTTCGGCGACAGGCAAAGTTTGTCCGAGATGTTCTGCACCTTGTGGCAATTGGCGATCATCAGCGCGATCTGAATCTCGCGCTCGGACAACAGATCGAACGGCGAGCCATTGGTCTGCGGCTGGAAGGACTTCAGTGCCAGTTGCTGGGCAATCTGCGGATCGATATAGCGCTGGCCTGCGAATACCAGGCGGATCGCCTGCACCATCTCGTCGAGCGCGGCGCCCTTGGTCAGATAACCGGCGGCACCGGCTTGCAGCAACCGCGTAGGGAACGGATCTTCCTCGCAGACCGTTACCGCGACGACCTTGATATCGGGATGGCTGCGCATCAACTTGCGCGTGGCTTCCAGGCCGCCGATGCCGGGCATCTTGACGTCCATCAGCACCACGTCCGGCTTGAGCTCGCGCACCTTGAGCAGGGATTCCTCGCCGGTGCAAGCCTCGCCGACCACCTGCAAGCCATCGATGTCGGCGAGCATGCGTGTGATGCCTGTGCGAACCAGATCGTGGTCGTCAACCACCAGCACCCTAATCAATCGGCCACCTCGTTGCACCTTGTCAGCCACCGCTCGTCGGTGAAGTTGAACTTGCCAGCCAGCTTAGCAAAATGCCAGCGACCGACCTATCTTGGCGCACAAAAGTCAAAAAGCAAGCGCCAGATAACGATCAAGAAACTGCGGAATGCGTAAAGGAATTGGCGGAGGCGGTGAGATTCGAACTCACGGATAGTTGCCCATCGACGGTTTTCAAGACCGTTGCCTTAAACCACTCGGCCACACCTCCGCTGCAGTGCGGGCGGCAATCTTACCGGAACGCAACACACTGTCAAACTCTGCGCCTTGGCAGCTTGTTCGGCTCTGCTATGATCCGGGTCATTCGAATAACGTACCCTTCGTGCCACAGGAGCGTTGCCATGCAAGAGCAAGACTACCTACTCAATCACTCGCAGGCCGAGCAGCTGGAAGTCAGCCGCGTTCTACGCAATACCTATGGCTTGCTGGCCATCACTCTGGCCTTCAGCGGCCTGGTCGCCTTCCTCAGTCAACGCGCCAACCTGCCCTACCCGAACTTCTTCGTGGTGCTGATCGGCTTCTATGGCCTGTTCTTCCTCACCTACAAGTTGCGTGACTCGGCCTGGGGCCTGGTCTCCACCCTGGCCCTGACCGGCTTCATGGGCTACACCCTCGGCCCGATCCTCAACCGCTACCTGGGCATGGCCAACGGCGCGGAAGTGATCAGCTCGGCCTTCTCCATGACCGCACTGGTGTTCTTCGGCCTGTCGGCCTACGTGCTGACCACCCGCAAGGACATGAGCTTCCTCAGCGGCTTCATCACCGCGGGCTTCTTCGTCCTGCTCGCCGCCGTGCTGGCCAGCTTCTTCTTCCAGATCAGCGGCCTGCAACTGGCGATCAGCGCCGGCTTCGTGCTGTTCTCCTCGGTCTGCATCCTGTTCCAGACCAGCGCCATCATCCATGGCGGCGAGCGCAACTACATCATGGCTACCATCAGCCTGTACGTTTCGATCTACAACCTGTTCGTCAGCCTGCTGCAGATCTTCGGCATCATGGGCGGCGACGACTGATTCCTTTCGTCCCCTTCGAGCCCGCTTCGGCGGGCTTTTCTTTGTCCATGCGTTGCACCGCAGCCGCCTCGGTCAACGACTCTTTGTCTGCCACAGGTCCCTGGCCTTATCATTGGCGCAGTTTCAGCTCGCCGGACGCTCCATGAAATTCGCCATCGCCCTGTTCGCCGCCCCCCATATGCCCGCCTCGCGCCGGGCCTTGCGTTTCGCCCAGGCGGCACTGGCCGGCGGCCATGAGATCGTGCGGCTGTTCTTCTACCAGGACGGCGTGCACAGCGCGGCGAGCAACGTGGTCAGCCCGCAAGACGAACTCGACCTGCCCCGGGAGTGGCGCGAGTTCGTCGAGGCGCAGCAATTGGACGCCGTGGTTTGCATCGCTGCCGCCCTGCGCCGCGGCGTGCTCAACGTCGAGGAAGCGCAGCGCTATGGACGACCGGCAGCCAATCTACAGGCGCCCTGGGAGCTGTCCGGCCTCGGCCAGCTGCATGAAGCCGCGCAGCAGGCCGACCGCCTGGTCTGCTTCGGAGGCCAGCAATGAGCAAGTCGCTGCTGATCATCAGTCGCCAGGCGCCCTGGAGCGGCCCCGGTGCCCGCGAGGCGCTGGACATCGCCCTGGCCGGCGGCGCCTTCGACCTGCCCATCGGCCTGCTGTTTCTCGACGATGGCGTGTTCCAGCTGGCCAACGCTCAACAGCCTGCCTCGCTGCAACAGAAGGACCTCGGCGCCAATCTGCAGGCCCTGCCGCTGTTCGGCGTGGAGGCGCTCTATGCCAGCGCCCGCAGCCTGGGCGAACGCGGGCTCGGTGACGCCGAGCTGATTCTTGCCGTGCAGCGACTGGACGACGACGCGCTAACCAGACTACTCGATCGTTACGACCAGGTGATCACCCTCTGATGGCCACCCTGCATATCCTCTCCCATTCGCCCTTCGCCGACAGCCGTCTGCTCAGTTGCCTGCGCCTGCTCGGTGCGAACGATGCCCTGCTGCTGACTGGCGATGCGACCTATGCGCTGCAGCCAAACACCGCCAACCTGCAGGCGCTGCAATTGCTGCCAGCCGGCATCGCGCTCTATGCCCTGGGCGAAGACCTCGCCGCCCGCGGCCTGCAAGCGCCCGAACGGGTGCAGGCGGTGGATTACCCCGGCTTCGTCGAGCTGTGCACCCGTTACACCAGGGTCAACAGCTGGCTATGAACGCCCTGAAACTCGACGGCCGCGAGATCGGCCTGGATAAGGACGGCTACCTGCTCGACCTGCAGGACTGGTCCGAGCCGGTCGCCGAAGCGCTGGCCGCGGCGGAAGACCTGCAGCTGAGCGCCGAGCATTGGGAAATTCTCCAGTTGCTGCGCGCCTTCTACGCCGAATTCCAGCTGTCGCCAGCCAATCGCCCGCTGATCAAGTACGTGGCGCTCAAGCTCGGCCCGGACAAAGGCAACAGCCTGCATCTCAACCGCCTGTTCAAGGGCACTCCAGCCAAACTGGCGGCCAAGCTCGCCGGCCTGCCGAAACCGACCAATTGCCTATGAACCTGATCACTCCTGCCGAACACCCCTTCGCCCAGTTCGTGCGCATCCTCGGTAAGGGCAAGCGCGGCGCGCGCAGCCTGACCCGCGAGGAAGCACGCGAGGCCATGGGCCTGCTGCTCGATGGCAAGACCGAGGATACCCAGCTCGGCGCCTTCCTGATGCTGCTGCGACACAAGGAGGAAAGCGCCGAGGAACTGGCCGGCTTCACCGAAGCGGTGCGCGAGCGCCTGAGCGCGCCGGCCACGGCCGTCGATCTGGACTGGCCGAGCTACGCCGGCAAGAAGCGCCACCTGCCCTGGTATCTGCTGGCCGCCAAGGCGCTGGCCGCCAGCGGCGTGCGCATCTTCCTGCACGGCGGCGGCGCGCATACCGCCGGGCGCCTGTACACGGAACAGCTGCTGCAGCAATTGGAGATTCCCCTGTGCCGCGACTGGGCGGAAGTGGGCGCTACCCTGCAGCGCCAGCACCTCGCCTACAGCTACCTGGGCGACTGGATGCCGGCGCTGCAGCGCATGATCGACCTGCGCAACACCCTCGGCCTGCGCTCGCCGATTCATTCGCTGGCGCGCGTGCTCAACCCGCTCGGCGCGCGCTGCGGCCTGCAGAGCATCTTCCATCCCGGCTACCAGGCGGTACATCGCGACGCCAGCAGGATGCTGGGCGATCACGCCATAGTGATCAAGGGCGAAGGTGGCGAGATCGAGGTCAATCCCGATGCCGCCTGCCATCTGCATGGCACGCAGGATGGTCAGGTCTGGGATGAGGAATGGCCGGCACTTTCGGCGCAACGTCACGTCAAGCCGGAAAGCTTGCAGCCCGAACAGCTACTCGCCTTCTGGCGCGGCAAGCGTGAAGACGCCTACGGCCGTCTGGCGGTGATCGCCACCATGGCCCTGGCCCTGCGCGGCCTGGGGTTGCCGCGTGAACAGGCGTTCGTCGAGGCCGAGCGGCGCTGGCAGGCGCGACTCGAATCGACCCGATCGATGGGTTAAGCCAGCTTTTTCCACCTTTCAATCGACAGCAGCCCGTTAGACTCCGGATTCAGTCAAAACGGAGGAAGGCGTGATGGGTTTGCTGATCGATGGACACTGGCACGACCAGTGGTACGACACCGGCGATAGCGGTCGCTTCCAGCGCGAGAGCGCCCAACGGCGCCACTGGATCACCGCCGACGGCAGCGCCGGGCCGAGCGGCGATGGCGGCTTCCAAGCCGAGGCCGGACGCTACCATCTCTACGTATCGCTGGCCTGCCCCTGGGCCCATCGCACACTGATCCTGCGCAAGCTCAAGGGCCTGGAGCCGCTGATCGAGGTATCGGTGGTCGGCTGGCTGATGCGTGAACAGGGCTGGACCTTCGACCGCCACTTCGGCTCCAGCGGCGACCGCCTCGACGACCTGCGCTACCTGCACCAGCGCTATACGGCCGACGATCCGCACTACAGTGGCCGGGTCACGGTGCCGGCGCTATGGGACACGCAGAGCGGCGGCGTCGTCAGCAACGAGTCGGCGGAAATCATCCGCATGTTCAATTCGGCCTTCGACGAACTGACCGGCAATCGCCTGGACTTCTACCCCCAGCCGCTGCGCGAGCGCATCGACCAGCTCAACGAGCGAATCTACCCGGCGGTGAACAACGGCGTCTACCGTGCCGGCTTCGCCACCACCCAGGCCGCCTACGAGGAAGCCTTCGACGAGCTGTTCGCCACCCTCGACGCGCTGGAGGCGCTGCTGGGCGAGCAACGCTACCTGGCGGGCGAGTACCTGACCGAGGCCGATATCCGCCTGTTCACCACGCTGATTCGCTTCGACGCCGTCTACCACGGGCACTTCAAGTGCAACCTGCGGCGCCTCGAGGACTACGCCAATCTGTCCAACTGGCTACGCGAGCTGTACCAGTGGCCGGGCATCGCCGAGACCGTCGACTTCACCCATATCAAGGGGCACTACTATGCCAGCCACGCGACCATCAACCCGACCGGGGTGATCGCCAAGGGCCCCGCGCAGGACTTCAACCGCGCCCATGATCGCCAGCGCCTGCCGGGCAGAGGTGTTTTCCAGCGTTAGGCCCGACGCGCGGCTCAGCGCCAGTCCTTGAGCGCCGCCTCTGCCGCCGGATTCATCGGTTCGGCCAGCAGGCCAGTCGGGGTCAGACTGATGCTGTACACCGCGTCGGCGGCGAGCGGCAGATAGGTCACCCGCAACGCCTGCGGGTCGAACAGCAGCAGGTCACGCTGACTCAGGCGCAGCCAGCGCCACAGATCGACGCCGTACGGGCTCTCGGCCAGCTGCACGCGACCGTGCTGGACCAACGCCTGCTGTTCGATGGCGAGAAAGCGGCCGGACAAGCGCTCCAGGCGATAGCCCGGCTCCAGACCAATCAGCTCGGCCAGCCCTTTCCAGCGGATCAACCGGCCATCGAGCTGCCAGAGGTCGCCTTCCAGGGTCAGCGTCCGCTCGCGATCGCCCTCCAGCAGGCTGACACGATAGCGCTGCGCGCCCTCGGCCTTGAAGCTCAAGGTAGCCAGCGGCTTGCCCTGCGGCAACGGCGAGTAGCTGTAGAGGTCGTAGGCGCCCAGACCGATCAGCCCGGCCAGGGCGAGAAATGCCAGACCGCAGGTGCCACGGAGCCAGCCGAGGAACCAGCCGGTATTGAGCAGAATGCGCAGTGCCACCAACAGCACCAGCACGGCCAACAGCGCTACCGCCCAGGCCAACCCGTCGTATTGCATCGATTGCGTTCCTTCCGCCGGAAAATCCCGGCATTATGCGCAGCTCGCCGGATGCCGAACAGACGGCAGGCTGCGCACTCGCCCACAAGTCGACACTTTATCCATGCCCTTCGCCCTAGAGCTCGCCATCGACCCCAGCACCCTGGCCATTCTGGCTCTGGTCGCCTTCACCGCCGGTTTCATCGACGCCATCGCCGGAGGCGGCGGTCTGCTGACCATTCCCGCCCTGCTCACCGCCGGCCTGCCGCCGCACCTGGTGTTGGGCACCAACAAGCTGTGCGCCACCTTCGGCTCGGGCACCGCGGCGCTGACCTTCTACCGGCGCAAGCTGTTCGCTCCCGCAGACTGGCGCGGCGCGCTGTTGGCCACGGCGATAGGCGCCCTGCTCGGCGCGCTGATCGCTCACTGGCTGCCGGCCGAATGGCTCAACCAGATGCTGCCGGCCGTGGTATTCGCCTGCGGTCTGTACCTGCTGTTCGGCCGCACGCCGACGGCGCCGAGCGAACAGAACCTGCCCATCACTCGCGGCCGTCAGTGGCCGCAGGGCCTCGGACTGGGTTTCTACGACGGCGTCGCCGGCCCCGGCACCGGCGCCTTCTGGACGGTCAGCAGCCTGCTGCTCTACCCGCTCGATCTGGTTCGCGCCAGCGGCGTGGCGCGAACCATGAACTTCGTCAGCAATGCGGCGGCGCTGGTGGTGTTCATCGCCTTCGGCCAGGTAGCCTGGGTGCTGGGCCTGAGCATGGGCGCGGCGCTGATGGTCGGCGCCTTCCTCGGCGCGCGCACGGCGATCAAGGGCGGCTCGAAATTCATCCGCCCGGTGTTCATCCTGGTGGTGCTGGCGCTGACTGCGCGCCTGGCCTGGCAGCACTGGTTCGGCCAGGCCTGAGCCAGTGCGGTGCCGGGGATTAACTGAGGGCCAGGCAAGGGTGGATGGGTAAGCGTCAGCACCCGAAATGAGCCGCCTTACGCCGGCAGCATCGGCTCGGGCAGCCCCAGCCGGCGCGCGACGTACAGGTCGATCAGATAACGGGCGATCGAGCGAGGCGCCGGTAATGGCGGCAGGTCATCGACGCGGAACCAGCGGGCATCCTCGATCTCGTCCGCCTGCATGACGATCTCGCCGCCGGCGTACTCGGCATGAAAGCCGAGCATCAGCGAATGCGGAAACGGCCAACCCTGGCTGCCGAGATATTGCAGGTTGCGCACTTCCAGTCCCACCTCCTCGCGCACCTCGCGCGCCACGCAGTGCTCGACCGACTCGCCCGGTTCGACGAAGCCGGCCAGCGTACTGTAGACGCCGGCCACGAAGCGCGGCGAGCGCGCCAGGAGGATCTCGTCGCCACGCGTGACCAGCACGATCATGCTCGGTGAAAGCCGCGGATAGTGCTGCGACTCGCAGGCATCGCAACGCATCGCCCGCTCTCCCGGTAGCTGACGGGTCGGCGCGCCGCAGCTGCCGCAGAAGCGGTGCTGGCCGTACCAGGTGCCGATCTGTGCGGCGTAGGTCAGCATGCGGAAGGTTTCCGCCTCGCCCTGCAGCATGAACTGGCGCAGGCTCTGCCAGCTGGCGCCGTCCAGATGGGTCGACTGCGGCACCTGCAGCAGATAGACGGGATCGTCGGCGAAGTACCCGATGCCCTGCTCCGCGAGGATCTCCAGCTCCTGGCGCTTGATCCAGTCGCGGGGGAACAGCACGCCGTTGGCATCGACGAGAAAATGCTGCTGACAATAGAGCAAGGCCCAGCCACCTGAGTGGGCGGGATCGAGAAACGCGTTGCGCCAGCTCATCAGGCGGCCACCGGCATGCCCAGCGCCTTGACGCTTTCCTCGGCCAGGTCGAGCACACTGGGCTGGGTCTCCGGACGCAGCACGGCGCCGGCTTCCAGGTAGTACTCCAGGCTGCTCAGGGCGTCGGCCAGGGTCTCCAGCATCTGCTCGGAGGGCATCTGCGCAGCCTCGAGCATGCGCGTCTGGATATAGCCGGCGCAGCCTCCCACCAGCATCGCCGCGCGACGCTGCTCGAGAAACCACAGCCCGCCGCGCACCGCCTGCAGACTGAACGGCACGTTGGACAGGTGCATTCTGTCGCCACCCGCCTCCAGGTAGGCGGTGATCGCCCGCTTGGCCAGCGCCAGGCCGGCGCGAGCCTCGTCAACCACCACGATGCGCGCCTCGTTGAGCTGGTGGCTGGCAAAGGAATCGGCCTCGCCGCCCGACTGGACCGGGGCTGGCCGCGCGTCACGGCTCGCACCGCGCTCCAGGCTGGCGACCATGCCTTCGACATACAGCACGGCGTCGGCCAGCTTGTGCAACTGCTCCGGCTGCGGCGAGGCGGCATCGCTCCAGGCGGCGACGATCGGCAACTGCGCACTCAGCGAGTTGCCGGCGGAGCTCAGGCCCACCATGCCCAGCGTCTTGGCCAACCGGCCCAACACGGCGTGCAAGGTAGCCAGGGTCTCGGCCTGCAGCGTGCCGCGCTCGAGCAGATCGAGCATGTCCTTGACACTGGCCAGCTCCTCGCGGATGGCAGTGGACAGCGAGCGCATCACCGCCTGCCCCGGACCGGCCAGACGCTGGTATTCGGCCTCCAGCAGATGATCGGTGAACGGCAGCGGGGCCAGACCGAACACCTCGCGCACCGCACTGGCGTGCGGCCCACGGCTGTCGGCCAGCGCCACCAGATACAGCAGTTCCTTGAGCAGGCTGCGTGGCGTCTCGTACTGGGGGCTGCCGAGCATCAGCTTGAGCTCGCGATCCAGCCGCGAGAACAACTGCTTGCGCGACTTGCGCGGCAGCAACTGACCGTCGCTCTGCGCCTCGAGCGCGGCAGCACCGATCCAGCACATGCGCCCGCGCGGCTCGTTGGCGAACAGGCTGTCTAGGCGGCCCATGGCGCGCACCATCAGCTTGAGACTGGCCTGCGGATTGTGCTCGCGAATGAAGCCAAGCAGCCCGACCTCGTACATATGACGCAAGCGCCTGGCCTCGGCGAGCTTGGCCGCCCCGTCGAGTGGCTGGCTGGCGCTGCGTGGACGCGCATGGTCCAGACGCACGCTGAAGAAGAAGCTCTCCGGCAACGGCTGCTGGCCGCCGGCCTGGCGCAGAACGTTGATCGCCGGCAGCAGTAGCTCGGGCATTTCCTGGCGGTGGGCGTCGACGCTCTCCAAGTAGCGGCGCAGCACATGCAGGGCGTTGCTCAGCGCCGCCAGTTGCACGTCACGCTCTTCGCCGGCACCGGCCGGAATGTCGGTAGCCTGGTCCAGCACTTCCTGGGCCAGCAGTTCGGCACCGGCCAGCTCGACCAGATTGAGCGTGCCGCGCACCTGCTGCAGACTTTCCACCGCCTGCTGCAGCAGGCTGCCGTTGTGGCGCTCGGCGATGAAGTGCTCGAGGCTCTGCTCGGCCTCCTCCATGGTGACGAACAGCTCATCGCGCACCAGGTTCAGGGACGTGGCTCCACTCACCATACGCAGGGCACCTCGCAGGTCACGACGAACAACGATCGGCAAGGCATCAGTCGGCGAACTCCGGCTTCTGCTTGGTCATGTGCGCGGCCATCGCCAGGCGCAGATCTTCAGACTGCAGCATCGCCGCGTTCCAGGTGGCGATGTACTCCAGCCCGTCGTCGACCCGGTGGTCGCGCATGTAGCGGATCATTTCCTTGGTGCCGCGCACGGCCACCGGCGATTTCGCCGCGATCTCGGCGGCGATCTGCATCACCCCGGCGAGCAGCGTCTCCTGGTCCTCGAAGGTGCGATTGACCAGGCCGATACGCTGGGCCTCGGCGCCGTCGATACTGCGCCCGGTGTAGGCCAGCTCGCGCATCATGCCGTCGCCGATGATGCGCGGCAGGCGCTGCAGGGTGCCGACGTCGGCGGCCATGCCCATGTCGATCTCCTTGATCGAGAACTGCGCATCCAGCGTCGCATAGCGCATGTCGCAGGCGCTGACCAGATCGATGGCGCCGCCCAGGCAGTAGCCCTGGATGGCCGCCAGCACCGGCTTGCGGCAATTGTCGACGGCATTGAAGGAGGCCTGCAACTCGAGAATCTTGCGCCGCAGCGCGTCCGCGTTGCGGCCGACATCCTTGCCCAGCTGGGCACCGACCGAAGCCAGCAGCATCAGATCGATACCGGAGGAAAAATGCTTGCCGGCACCGGAGAGAACCACCACGCGCACCGCATCGGTGGCGTCGACCCAGCGGAAGATCTCGATGATCTCGCGCCAGAAATCGGCGTTCATCGCATTGATCTTGTCCGGACGGTTGATCTGCACATGGGCGATCTTGTCCGCCAGTGCGACGCGAAAGGCTTGGTAGTCGGACACGGCAGTCATCCTCAGTCGTTGGCTCGGCAACGCACGCATTATTTGTGATTAAAACCGAGCAACTATAACAAGCAGGACATAAAAGTCGATGCTCGCGCCTGTGACGCAGAACACGCCCCGGAAGTTAAAAACTTCTTTGACTATCGCGAATAAAAGGTTGATCTACCGAGGGTCTTACCCTCGGCAGATAGGTGGCCTCACTCCACCAGGCAGTCGACGCAGTACTGATCCTGCTCGTTCTGCAGGCCGTGCACGTCGATGTCGAAGCCCGGGAAGGCCTGGTCGAAGGTGCGGGCGAACGCCAGGTAGTCGAGGATCGAGCGGGTCTGCGCGGTGAACCGCTCACCCGGCATGATCAGGGGGATACCCGGCGGATAGGGCACCAGCATCACCGCGGCGATGCGCCCCTCCAGTCGATCGATGGGCACCGCCTCGACCTCACCGCGCACCAGACGGTCGTAGGCCTCGGCCGGCTTGATCGCCACCTCCGGCAACGCCGTGTACATGGCCTTGAGCGCCTTCGCCGTGGCGTTGTCGCGATAGCAGCCGTGCAGCGCCTGGCACAGATCGCGCAGACCCATGCCCTGATAGACGCCCGCCCCGAGCTGAGCGATGGAGGGCAGCACCTGCGCTAGCGGCAGGTTGGCGTCGTAGCTGCGCTTGAATTCCAGCAGCTCGGTCAGCAAGGTGCTCCACTTGCCCTTGGTGATGCCCATGGAGAACAGCACCAGGAAGGAATACAGCCCGGTCTTCTCCACCACCAGCCCGCGCTCCCAGAGGAACTTGCTGACCACCGCGGCGGGGATTCCCTGCTCTTCCAGCTTGCCGGCGGCACTGAGCCCAGGCATCACCAGCGTCACCTTGATCGGGTCGAGCAGCACGTAGTCGTCCGCCACTTCACCGAAGCCGTGCCAGTCGTCGCCCCGCTGCAGCAGCCAGTCGGCGGTGGCCAGGCTGTCGGCGCCTTCGGCCGCCGTCGGTTGCCAGATGCTGAACCACCAATCCTCTGCCGCCAGGTTGCGCCGCACGTTGGCCAGGGCGCGACGGAAGCTCAGCGCCTCGTCGAAGGTTTCCTGGATCAGCGAGCGGCCGGCCGGGCCCTCCATCATCGCCGAGGCCACGTCCAGCGAGGCGATGATGCCGTACTGCGGCGAGGTAGAGATGTGCATCATGAAGGCTTCGTTGAAGCGGTCGCGGTCCAGCTGGCGCACGCCGCCGTCCTGCACGTGGATCATCGAGGCCTGGCTGAAGGCCGCCAGCAGCTTGTGCGTGGAATGGGTGGTGAACACCAGCGGCGAGTGGTCGTCGCACTGGGTGCCCATGCCGTAGCGGCCGGCGTAGAACTCGTGGAAGGCGGCGTAGGCGTACCAGGCTTCGTCGAAGTGCAGCACCTCCACCGAGTCGCCCAGGGCTTGCTTGACCATCTCGGCGTTGTAGCAAAGACCGTCGTAGGTGGAGTTGGTTACCACCGCTAGCTTGACCTTGGGCGCGCGACCACGGGCCAGCGGGCTGGCGTCGATCTTGGCCTGGATCGATTCCTTGCTGAACTCGGAAATGGGGATGGGCCCGATGATGCCCAGCTCGTTGCGCTCCGGGCACAGGTACAGGGGGATGGCGCCGGTCATGATGATCGAGTGGAGGATCGACTTGTGGCAGTTGCGATCCACCAGCACCAGGTCGTCACGCCCCACCATCGAATGCCAGACGATCTTGTTCGCCGTCGAGGTGCCGTTGATCACGAAGAAGGTGTGGTCGGCGCCGAAGTTGCGCGCGGCGCGCGCCTCGGCCTCGGCCAGGGGGCCGGTGTGATCGAGCAGCGAACCCAGTTCCGGCACCGACACGGACAAGTCCGAGCGCAGCGTGTTCTCGCCGAAGAACTGGTGGAAGGCCTGGCCCACCGGGCTCTTGCGGTAGGCCACGCCACCGCCGTGGCCGGGGGTGTGCCAGGAGTAGTTGGACTGCGCAGTGTGCTGCACCAGCGCCTTGAAGAAGGGCGGCAGCAGGCCGTCGAGGTAGTTGTGCGCGGCGCGCGCCACCTGGCGGGCGAGGAAGGACACGGTGTCCTCGTACAGATAGAGAATGCCGCGCAGGTGGTTGAGGTCGGCCATGGCCTCGGCCGGCGCGTTCTCGATGGTGACCTGCTCGCCGAGCGCGAAGATCGGCAACTGCGGCGCGCGGACCCGGGCGATGCGGATCAGCTCGACCATGTCCTGCAGCAGGCGCTGGTTCTCCCCCGCTCCCTCGGCCGCCACCAGGATGCAGGCCAGGCCATGGTGAGTGGAGGCGACGATGCGCCCTTCGGCGGCGCTGGCGGTCGGCAGGATGCTGAAACCATCCTGCTCCAGCTCACGAGCGATGGCGCGCACGCGATCGCCGGCGACGGTGTCGGCCTTGATGTCGCGATGCACGATGAGGACGGGGAACTTGAGGTCTTTATACATTGTGATGTCCTGAAGGCTGGCAGGCCCTCGCCTGCCCATCGCCTCAGGTTAGAGACTCGCCCGAACGGGCGGAACCCCCAGTGCGTCACGCTATACGAAAAGGTCGCAATTGCGTTGTTGGCTTATTCCGCCGACTGCTCCAGCTGCGCCCACAACGACGGACCGCCAGCGGACTTCTCGATGGCGGCCAGACGCGCCAGGTGCGCCGCCAGCTCGTCCTGAGTGGCACGAATCACCCGCGTACGTGGCCGGGCGACATCCAGACGCCGGATCGGGGTGGCTTGCTGACGACCGCCGCCATCGCCGTCGGCGCCTTCGCCGGCCAACGACAGGTTGGTCTGGCCACCGGTCATCGCCAGGTAGACATCGGCGAGGATCTCCGAGTCGAGCAAGGCGCCGTGCAGCTCGCGATTGGAATTGTCGACGCCGTAGCGCTTGCACAGCGCATCGAGGCTGTTGCGCTGCCCCGGATGACGCTCGCGCGCCATCATCAGGGTGTCGAGCACCGAGCAGTAGTCACTGACGTCGGCGCGTTCGCTCTGCCCCAGCAGGGCGAACTCGTTGTTGATGAAGCCGACGTCGAACGCCGCGTTGTGGATGATCAGCTGCGCGCCCTTGATGAACTCGTAGAACTCATCGGCCACATCCTTGAACCGCGGCTTGTCGGCGACGTATTCGTTGGTGATGCCGTGAACCGCGATGGCGCCTTCGTCGATCTCGCGATCGGGATTGAGGTAGACGTGGAAATGCCGCCCGGTCAGCCGCCGACCGAGCAGCTCGACGCAGCCGATCTCGATGATGCGGTGTCCTTCGGCGACCGGCATACCGGTGGTTTCGGTATCCAGCACCACGTACCGGTTGACGGTGTTATCGCTTGTCACGCCTTGCCCCTCTGTTCAATCGTTTGCCCCACGCAGCCAGCGCGGCATGTTACCCCAGCTCACGGCGCCGGGCTCAGCACGCGGCGCGCACTTCGTCGACGCCGCGGTTGGCCAACTGGTCGGCGCGCTCGTTGCCTGGATGGCCGGTGTGCCCGCGCACCCATTGCCAGCTGACCTGATGGCGGTTCACTTCCTCGTCCAGCTTCTGCCAGAGGTCGGCGTTCTTCACCGGTTCCTTCGCCGCGGTTTTCCAGCCGCGCTTCTTCCAGTTTGGCAGCCACTCCTGGATGCCCTTCATCACGTACTGCGAGTCGGTCACCAGCTTGACCGAACAGGGCCGCGTCAGGGCGATCAGCCCGGCGATCGCCGCCATCAGCTCCATGCGGTTGTTGGTGGTGCAGGGATCGCCACCCCACAACTCCTTTTCCACGCCCTTGAACACCAGCAAGGCGCCCCAGCCGCCAGGGCCGGGATTGCCCTTGCAGGCGCCATCGGTATAGATCACTACTTGATCGGTTTCAGACATCGTTCCTAACGCTCGGCATTGCGCCGGCTGACCTTGGCCACCGGCATCGGCAGCAGCTTGCCCATGGGTTCGCGACGTGCCGGACGCAGCGGGCGCAAGCCGACCACCAGCTTGCGCGCCACCAATAGATAGAAGCCGGCGCCCGGCATTTGCCAGGCATCGCCCCAACGCTCCAGCCTGCCCAGGCGCGATTGCCAGGCCAGCGAAGCGAGCGGCGGACGATAGCACCCGAAGCGGCGTTTCTCCAGCGCGAAACCAAGCAGGGTCAGCCAGTCGCCGACCCGATTGGCCGCGATGCAGCGGGCCCGCCTGAAGCCATCCGCGGCGAACAGACTACGCGCGCCCCAGCTGCTCCAGGGGTTGATGCCGATGATCAGCAGATGCCCGCCCGGCCTCACGCTGCGCGCCGCCTCGCGCAACAGGCCGTGCGGCGACAGACTGAAGTCCAGCCCATGCTGTAGCACCACCACGTCGGCGGCATGCTCGCTGAGCGGCCAGGCCTGTTCCTCGCAGACGATCTGCACGCCGGGCAACGGCGCCCCCAGGCGCACATTGCACTGGATCTGCCCGGCATCCGGCGGCGCTTCGGCGCCGGGGCCGTAGCTGACCAGGTAGCCGCCGAAGAACTTCGCCAGCTCCGCTTCCAGCACGCGTCGCTCCTCGCTCAGCAGCAACTGACCGAGCGGACCGGCCAGCCAGGCGCGCGCCTCGCCGATAAGTTTCATCCAGTCGGGGTCGGCCTGGGCGAATGCCTGCTCGCTCATCGGATATCTCTCACGCTCGAAGCGGCCAAGCGCCGCCTGCTTCCACTTGCAGCTTGTTGCTCGAGGCTGCTCGTATAAGATGCACCTTTATCGACAGCTTAGCGACCCGTAATGATTCGCATCGACGCCCTGCCCGCCTTCAACGACAACTACCTCTGGCTGCTGCAGGATGCGGCCAGCCAGCGCTGCGCCGTGGTCGACCCGGGCGATGCGGCACCGGTACAGGCCTGGCTGGCCTCACATCCGGGCTGGCAGCTCAGCGACATCCTGGTTACCCATCATCACTTCGACCACGTCGGCGGCATCGAGGCGCTCAAGACAGCCACCGGCGCGCGCGTGCTCGGCCCGGCAGACGAGAACATCCCGGGGCGGGACCTGGGACTGGGCGACGGCGACGGAATCGAAGTGCTCGGCCTGAAGTTCCGGGTGATTGCCGTGCCCGGCCATACCCTCGGCCATGTCGCCTACCATCAGGCAGAACAACACCTGCTGTTCTGCGGCGACACCCTGTTCGCCGGCGGTTGCGGGCGGCTATTCGAAGGCACGCCGCAGCAGATGCATCGCTCGCTCGGTCGCTTGGCGGCGCTGCCCGGAGACACCCTGGTCTACTGCACCCATGAATACACCCTGAGCAACCTGCGCTTCGCCCTGGCGGTGGAGCCGAACAATCCGCGGATCGCCGCGCGCCTGGCCGAAGTGAGCCGCTGGCGCGACGCCGGCCGCATCAGCCTGCCCACCAGCATCGACCTGGAACTGGCCAGCAACCCCTTCCTGCGTACCTCCGAGCCAGAGGTGATACGCAGCGCCGAACGACGCGACGGCCGGCAACACAGCGAGCCGAGCGAGGTATTCGCCAGCCTGCGCGCCTGGAAGGATCAATTCTAAACGTGCAACGGCTTCGCAAAAGATTGCCGGGAGCAATTTTTGACGTCGCTTGCGACGGCCAGACAGAGTGATCGACAGGGATGCCGGTCACAAAAGACTGGCGAAAACTTGACCAGTCCAGGCTCGATTCCTAGAATCGCCCGACCTTTTCGCCGGGAATGCCACCTCAACCAATGCCTTCATCACCACGCAAGCCCTTGAATTTAAAGGCATTGGCACAAAGCGCCCAGGCGCTCGTGGTGATGTGCTGCATGGCCCTGGCCGGCTGCCAGAGCCTGACCCAGCCCCCTTCCGAGGACAGCGCCGACACCTCGCGCGCCGTCGGGCTGGAGCGCGAGCCGGAATGGCTCAACACCCAGGTCAAGAGCCGCGAGTATCGCGATATCTGGGAACGCGTGCGCGATGGTTTCAAGCTACAGGATGAAATCGGCATCAACCCGCGCATCGAGCGCCTGCGCCTGTGGTACGCCAGCAACCCTCGCCACGTGGCCACCGTCAGCGAACGCAGTGCACCCTACATCCATTACATAGTCGAACGCCTGGCCGAACGCGACATGCCGATGGAATTGGCCCTACTACCGGTGATCGAGAGCGCCTACGATCCGCAGGCCTATTCCCCCGCCCATGCCGTGGGCCTGTGGCAGTTCATCCCCTCCACTGGTCGCCACTATAACCTGCGCCAGACCAGCTGGTACGACGGCCGCCGCGACGTCACCGCCTCGACCCAGGCCGCGCTCAACTATCTGAGCCGCCTGCACGAGATGTTCAACGGCGACTGGCTGCTCGCCCTGGCCGCCTACAACGCCGGCGAAGGCCGTATCAGCCGCGCCATCGAGCGCAACGAGCGACTCGGCCTGCCCAGCGACTACTGGAACCTGTCGCTGCCCAAGGAGACCGAAGACTACGTACCCAAGCTGCTGGCGCTTTCGCAGGTGATCCTCACCCCGGAGGCCTACGGCGTGACGCTGTCGCCGGTGGCCAACGAACCCTATTTCGAGCAGGTGGCGATCAAGCAGCACATGGATCTGGCGCGGGTAGCCAAGCTGGCCGAACTGGACGAAGAGGAACTGCTACTGCTCAACCCCGCCTACAAGCGCGGGGTCACCCTCGACGGCCCGCAGCACCTGCTGGTGCCGACGGACAAGGCGGAGATGCTCAGCGCCAACCTGGCCCTGATGAAACCGCAGGAGCTGGTCGCCTGGCAGAGCTACACCGTGCGCGCCGGCGACAGCCTGCATGCCATCGCCAACCGCCATCACCTGACGGTGAACACGCTCAAGGACGTCAACCGCCTCAGTGGCAACAACCTGCGTATCGGCCAGGTGCTGACGATTCCCGGCAAGCCCGGCGCGCAGCCGAGCGAACCGCTGTACCAGCGCAGCACGGCACAGGCGCCGGCGGCGCGCAGCTATCAGGTGAAAGACGGCGACAACCTGTGGCAGATCGCCCGCGCCCACCAGGTCTCGGTGCACGACCTGCAGCGCTGGAACAAGCTACGGGGCAACCAGTTGAAGGTCGGCCAGCGCCTCAGCCTGGCGCCTGCCGACACGGGCAACCAGGTCGCCAGCAACACGCGCAGCAGCACCTCGCGCGACAAGGCGACCTACTACCGGGTACAGAAAGGCGACTCGCTGTACGTCATCGCCAAGCGTTTCAAGATCGACCTCAAGCGCCTGCAGGCCTGGAACCCGCGCAGCAGCAGCCTGCGTCCGGGACAGATGCTGACCCTCTACCTGCCCTGATCAGCGCCGGCTCAAGGCCTCCAGGCAACGCCCGGTCAGCTGGGTAAAGCGCTGGAAGGCGACAAACTGCTCATGGCGCAACGCCCGCCCCGATAGTCGGCTATCGGCATACAGCACACCGATCTGCCGGGTCCCGGCGAGAATCGGCGCAATGAAGAACATGCCCGCCCCCAGGCTGCGCCGGATCGGCTGGGTGACCAGTTCGGCCAGGTTGTAGCTGGCCGGCACCCCCATCCAGATCGCCTCGCGATGACGCAGGGCGTAACTGAAAACATGGGGTTGCTCCACCGACTCGGTCGGCAGGACGAATTCCTTGAGCCACTGCTCGGTCTTGTCACCGATCACCCGCTTGGCCCGGAAACAACTCTGTCCGTCTGCCAGCACCGTCAGCATCACCCGCTCCAGCCCGGCTCCGTGGTGCAGGCCCTTGAGCAGGGTGTCGAGGATCAGCCCCAGGTCGCCGCGCTTGCTGACCATGAGGCCGAGGTCCTGCAGCGCCTGCTGCATCACCAGCAGGTCAGGCTGCAACAGGCGCGCCTTGCGCTCCTCCTGCTGCAGACGAATCTGCTCGGGGTCGGTGTTGGGGATCAATCGGCACAACTTGCTGGCGCCGAACGTCGACGCGACCTTGACCGCCTCG
Source organism: Pseudomonas sp. SP16.1 (assembly GCF_052682975.1). Lineage (NCBI taxonomy): Bacteria > Pseudomonadati > Pseudomonadota > Gammaproteobacteria > Pseudomonadales > Pseudomonadaceae > Pseudomonas > Pseudomonas sp. SP16.1. The sequence continues at coordinate 1,740,657 of NZ_JBQYFZ010000001.1, read as the reverse complement.
TCGGCGCTGGCCAGCACCTGTTGCAATGCCTCCTCGGGACTCAGATCGATGAAGGCGGCCATTTTCGTCAGCACCGCCTCCATTTCCGGTGACTCCCAGCCCTGCAGCGCCGCCTCGCTGATGCGCACGCCCAGTTGCACCGCGTAGGCTGCCGGGTCGTGCTGATTGTTGCCGGCGTGTGCCAGGCTCACGGTCTCGCCCAGATTCCAGCTTTTCACCAGGCCCTGGGTCAACTGGCGGAAACTGGTGCCGAGCACCTCGCGCACCGTCTCATCCACCTCAGCCCCGGGCTGGGCCAGGGCAACGGCCAATTCGTCGGCCTGTTCGCCACCGCAGCCCCAGAATGCCAGCTCGCCCAGGTGATGCAGCAACGCGGCAATAAAGACTTCCTCGGCATGCTTGGAGAGCACGTAGCCGGCGATGTTGCGCGCCTGCACGGCGGCATGGAAGGAGCGCGCGAGCAACTCCTGCAGCTGTTCGCGGGGCGCGCGGGTAAGCAGGCCGTCGATCAGGCTGACCGACAGGCCGATCAGACGCACGCTGTCGAAGCCGATCAGCACGATGGCCCGCGAGATGGTCTTGATGGTTTCCTGCGAGGGGTTGTAGTAGAAGCTATTGCCGACCCGCAGCACCTTGGAGGTCAGCGCCGCATCACGCAGCAGTACGTCGGCCAACTGCTGCACCGAGGCTGAATCCTGCTGCGCAAGGCGCTGTAGATCCTGCACCACGGCGGCCAGTGCGGGTAGTTCGGCTTGGTTCAGGCGATCGATCCACGACTGCAAACCATGGCTGCGTTCCAGCAAACTGATACCCTCTCGGTGTTTTTTCCAAGTGTATGCCAAAGTGCCGCCATTGCTTGCCAGGCACGGCACTCTTTTTCCTGTCCAGACAAGCTGTTACTGTACCGCCCCAGAAGCCCAAAAGCCGCCATGGATCGGATCTTTCGCCCGATGCGCCCCCTCCTCCCGCTGTTCCTCAGCCTGGTCTCGAGCTTTCCCGCCTCTGCGACCATCAGCGAAAGTCATGGTTACGCCCAGTTCGGGACGCTCAAGTACCCCGCCAGCTTCACGCACTTCGACTGGGTCAACCCCGACGCGCCCAAGCGCGGCACCCTGCGCGTCATGGCAACGGGCAGCTTCGACACCCTCAACCCTTACACCCTCAAAGGCAGCAGCCCGATCTCCACCGCGCATTTCTTGCAGTACGGAGTGAGCGAACTGAACGAGCCGCTGATGGTCGGCACCGGCGCGTACGATCCATCCGGCGACGAGCCGGCTTCCAGCTACGGGCTGATCGCCTCCAGCGTGGAATACAGCGAGGACCGCAGCTGGGTGGTATTCAACCTCCGCCCCGAGGCACGCTTTCACGACGACCAGCCGATAACCGCCTATGACGTGGCCTTTTCCTACCGTGTACTGTTGAACGAGGGACACCCCCAGTACCGCACCAACCTGCAGGAGGTGCAACGCGTCGACATTCTCGGCCGCCACCGCATCCGCTTCGTCTTCAAGCGCGCCGGCAATCCCTTGCTGATCCTGCGCCTGGGCGAGCTGCCTGTGCTGCCGCAGCATTACTGGAAGGACCGCGACTTCAAGACCACCACCTTCGAACCACCGCTGGGCAGCGGACCCTATCGCATAGCCCAGGTGGTGCCGGGCCGGCGCCTGGTGTTCCAGCGCGTCAAGAACTGGTGGGGCAAGGATCTGCCGGTCAATCGCGGCAAGTACAACTTCGACCGCGTCGAGGTGGAGTTCTACCGCGACAACCATGTGGCCTTCGAAGCCTTCAAGGCCGGAGAATTCGATTTCTATATCGAGAACCAGGCGAAGAACTGGGCCAACGGCTATCGTTTCCCGGCCGTCGAGCGCGGAGAAGTGGTCCGCGCCGAGATCGCGCACCAGATCCCGACCCAGACCCAGGCGCTGTTCATGAACACGCGCCGCGGGTTGTTCGGCGAGCGCAAGGTGCGCGAAGCGCTGGGGCTGATGTTCGACTTCGAGTGGACCAACCGCACCCTGTTCAACAATTCCTACGTGCGCGCCGCCAGCTATTACCCCAACAGCGAGTTCTCCGCCACCGGCAAGCCGGAAGGCGCCGAGTGGCTGCTGCTGTCGCCGCACCGCGACAAACTGCCCGCGCGGCTGTTCACCGAGCCGCCCACCCAACCGGTAACCGACGGTCGCGGCATCCCCAGGGAAACCTTGCGCCGCGCACTGGGTCTATTGGCCGATGCTGGCTGGAAGCCTGTCGGCCAGGAACTGCGCAACAGCCGCGGCGAACCTTTCGAGTTCGAGATCATGCTGGTCAACCCCAGCCTCGAGCGCATCCTCCAGCCCTACACCGCCAACCTGGCCAGTATCGGCATCCGTGCCAACCTGCGTACCGTCGATCGCGCCCAGTACAAGCAACGCCTCGACCAGTTCGACTACGACATGATTCTTCTCACTCTGCCGCAAACCTTGAGCCCCGGCCTGGAGCAGTCGCTGTACTTCCATTCCAGCCAGGTCGGCCTCAGGGGCGGCAAGAACTACGCCGGGGTCGCCCACCCGGTGGTCGACGAGATGATCGACAAGCTGCTGTCGGCACAGACCCGCGACGAGCAGGTGGCCGCCACCCGCGCACTGGATCGGGTCTTGCTTTGGCAGCACTACAGCATCCCCAACTGGTACATCAATTATCACCGCCTGGCTTACCGCAACCGGTTCGCCTTCGTCACCACGCCGCCCTATACCCTGGGCCTGCGCACCTGGTGGCTGAAGCCCACGGAGAACGCTCGATGACCCACCCGCTGCGCAGTTTCCTGCTTCACGGTAGCAGCCTCATCCTGCTCGGCCTCGCCGGCCTCGCCCTCGCCACCCCCAAGCATGCGGCCACCCTCTACGACGAAGCCCCCAAGTACCCGCAAGGCTTCCAGCACTTCGATTACGCCAACCCCGACGCTCCCAAGGGCGGCCTGTTTCGCCAGGCCGGCTTCGGCGGCTTCGACAGTCTCAACCCTTTCATCAACAAGGGCGTCGCCGCCGACGACCTGAGCCTGATCTATGACACCCTCACCGTGCAGAGCCTGGACGAGCCGTTCAGCGCCTACGGCCTGGTTGCCGAGAGGATCGAAAAAGCCCCGGACAACGCCTGGGTGCGCTTCTACCTGCGCAAGGAGGCGCGCTTTCACGACGGCACGCCGATCACCGCCGAGGACGTCAAGTTCACCTTCGACACCCTGATGGAAAAAGGCGCGCCCATGTACCGCGGCTACTATGCCGACGTCGAGCGGGTCGAGGTGGAAACGCCCCACCAGACGCGCTTCGTGTTCAGGCACGCCGGCAACCGCGAGTTGCCGCTGATCGTCGGCCAGCTGCCGGTGCTGCCCAAGCACTGGTGGGCCGAGCGCGACTTCAGCAAGGGCAACCTGGAGATTCCCCTCGGTAGCGGCCCCTACAAGATCGGTCGAGTGCAGGCCGGGCGCAGCATCCGCTACGACCGGGTCGAAGACTGGTGGGCCAAAGACCTGCCGGTGAGCCGCGGCCTCTACAACTTCGACCAGATGCAGATCGACTACTACCGCGACAATACCGTGGCGCTGGAGGCGCTCAAGGCCGGACAGTTCGACTACTGGCTGGAGACCAGCGCGAAAAACTGGGCCACCGCCTACGACGTGCCTGCCGTGACCAACGGCCAGCTGGTCAAGGAGGAGATCCAGAACCGCAACCCCACCGGCATGCAGGGCTTCATCTTCAATACCCGCCGCCCGCTGTTCCAGGATCGTCGCGTGCGCGAGGCCCTTGGCCAGCTGTTCGACTTCGAATGGGCCAACAAGCGCCTGTTCAACGGCGCCTACACCCGCACCCGCAGCTACTTCGACAACTCCGAACTGGGTTCCAGCGGTCTGCCGAGCGAGGAAGAGATGGCCATTCTCGAACCGCTACGCGGCCAGATCCCCACCGAGGTTTTCAGCGAGGAATACCGCGTCCCGGTGACCGACGGCAGCGGCATCATCCGCGAGCAGCAGCGCCGCGCCTATCAGTTGCTGCAACAGGCCGGCTGGCGCATCGACGGCGACCGCATGCTCGATGCCGACGGTCAGCCGGTCAGCTTCGAGTTCCTCCTCGCGCAGACCGAGTTCGAGCGTGTCCTGTTGCCGTTCAAGCGTAACCTGGCCGATCTGGGCATCGCCCTGGAGATCCGCCGGGTGGACGTCTCGCAGTACATCAACCGCCTGCGCTCACGCGACTTCGACATGATCGTCGGCGGCTTCGGCCAATCCAACTCGCCGGGCAATGAGCAGCGCGAGTACTGGCACTCCTCCAGTGCCGACAACCCCGGCAGCCGCAACTTCATCGGTCTCAAGGACCCGGCCATCGACCAGATCGTCGAGGGCCTGATCAACGCCGACTCGCGCCAGAGCCTGGTCGCCCATACTCGCGCCCTCGACCGCGTGCTGCTGTGGGGTCACTACGTGATCCCCAACTGGCATATCAAGACCTGGCGCGTGGCCTACTGGAACCGCTTCGAGCATCCCGAGGTGACACCGCTGTATGACATCGGCCTGCACACCTGGTGGGTGCGACCAGGCCTGGAGCAACCGAGCGAGGCGCAGCAGCAATCCGCCGACCAGGCGGAGCAATAAGATGCTGGCCTATATCCTTCGCCGCCTGTTGCTGATCATTCCCACCCTGTTCGGCATCCTGGTCATCAACTTTCTCATCATCCAGGCTGCGCCGGGCGGCCCGGTCGAGCAGATGATCGCCAAGCTGGAAGGCTTCGACGCGGCCACCGGTGGCGCGACCGGTCGAATTTCCGGCGGCGGCGCCGAGGTCTCCGTGGCCGGCTCCAACTACCGGGGCGCCCAGGGCCTGGACCCGCAGCTGATCGCCGAGATCGAGAAGATGTACGGCTTCGACAAGTCGGCCCCGGAACGCTTCTGGATCATGCTCAACAACTATTTGCGCCTGGACTTCGGCGAGAGCTTCTTTCGCGACGCCAAGGTCATCGACCTGATCATCGAGAAGATGCCGGTGTCGATCTCCCTCGGCCTGTGGAGCACCCTGATCATGTACCTGGTGTCCATCCCCCTGGGGATCGCCAAGGCCACCCGCCACGGCAGCGCCTTCGACGTCTGGACCAGCTCGGCGATCATTGTCGGCTATGCCATCCCGGCCTTCCTCTTCGCCATCCTGCTGATCGTACTGTTCGCCGGCGGCAGCTACTTCGACTGGTTCCCGCTGCGCGGCCTGACTTCGAACGACTTCGACGAACTCAGCCTCGGCGGCAAGATTCTCGACTATTTCTGGCATCTGGTGCTGCCGGTGACCGCCCTGGTCATCGGCAACTTCGCCACCCTGACCCTGCTGACCAAGAACAGCTTCCTCGACGAGATCAACAAGCAGTACGTGGTCACCGCTCGCGCCAAGGGCCTGACCAACAATCGCGTGCTCTACGGCCACGTATTTCGCAACGCCATGCTGCTGATCATCGCCGGCTTTCCCGCCGCCTTCATCGGCATCTTCTTCACCGGCTCCCTGCTGATCGAGGTGATCTTCTCCCTCGACGGCCTCGGCCTGATGAGCTTCGAGGCGGCGATCAACCGCGACTACCCGGTGGTATTCGGCACCCTGTTCATCTTCACCTTGCTGGGACTGATCGTGAAACTGATCGGTGACATCACCTACACCCTGGTCGATCCGCGCATCGACTTCGAAAGCCGGGAGGGCTGAACATGAAGCTTTCCCCGCTCAATCAGCGCCGTTTCGAGCGCTTCAAGGCGCACAGGCGCGGCTGGTGGTCGCTGTGGCTGTTCCTCGTGCTGTTCGGCCTGAGCCTGGGCGCCGAGCTGATCGCCAACGACAAGCCGCTGGCGGTGCGCTACGACGGCCAGTGGTACTTCCCGGTACTCAAGCGTTATCCGGAGACGGTGTTCGGCGGCGAATTCCCGCTGCAGGCCAACTACAAGAGCCCCTATATCCAGGAGTTGATCGCCGAGAAGGACGGCTGGATGCTCTGGCCGCCGATTCCCTTCAGCTATTCGAGCATCAACTACGACCTGGAGGTACCCGCCCCCGCCCCGCCCTCGGCGCAGAACTGGCTGGGCACCGACGATCAGGGCCGCGACGTGCTGGCGCGGGTGATCTACGGTTTCCGCATCTCGGTGCTATTCGCCCTGATCCTGACCCTGGCCAGCTCGCTGATCGGTGTGATCGCCGGTGCCCTGCAGGGCTTCTACGGCGGCTGGGTCGATCTGCTCGGCCAGCGCTTCCTGGAGATCTGGTCGGGCCTGCCGGTGCTCTACCTGCTGATCATCCTCGCCAGTTTCGTCCAGCCGAACTTCTGGTGGCTGCTGGGCATCATGCTGCTGTTCTCCTGGATGAGCCTGGTAGACGTGGTGCGCGCCGAGTTCCTGCGCGGGCGCAACCTCGAGTACGTGCGCGCCGCGCGCGCCCTGGGCATGGAGAACGGCGCCATCATGTTCCGCCACATCCTGCCCAACGCCATGGTCTCGACCATGACCTTCATGCCCTTCATCCTCACCGGCGCCATCGGTACCCTAACGGCTCTGGATTTCCTCGGCTTCGGCCTGCCACCCGGCGCACCGTCGCTGGGCGAACTGGTCGCCCAGGGCAAGAGCAACCTACAGGCGCCCTGGCTGGGCATCAGCGCCTTCGCCGTACTGGCGATCATGCTGAGCCTGCTGGTGTTCATCGGCGAAGCCGCCCGCGACGCCTTCGACCCGAGGAAATGACATGAGCCAGCACGAAACCCTGCTGCAAGTACGCGACCTGGCCGTCGAATTCGTCATGGGCGAGCAGTGCCAACGTGTGGTCGAAGGGGTCAGCTTCGACATCCGCAAGGGCGAGACCCTGGCCCTGGTCGGCGAGAGCGGCTCGGGCAAGTCGGTCACCGCGCACTCGATCCTGCGCCTGCTGCCCTACCCGCTGGCACGCCATCCGGCCGGTAGCATCGAGTACGCCGGCGAAGACCTGCTCAAGCTCGGCGAAGGCCGCCTGCGCGGCATCCGCGGCAACCGCATCGCCATGGTCTTTCAGGAGCCGATGACCTCGCTCAACCCGCTGCACAGCATCGAGAAGCAGATCAACGAGGTGCTCGCCCTGCACAAGGGCCTGCGCGGCAAGGCCGCCAGCGCCCGCACCCTCGAGCTGCTGGAGCTGGTCGGCATCCCCGAGCCGAAGAAGCGCCTGAAGGCCTATCCGCACGAACTGTCCGGCGGCCAACGCCAGCGGGTGATGATCGCCATGGCGCTGGCCAACGAGCCCGAACTGCTGATCGCCGACGAGCCGACCACCGCGCTGGACGTCACCGTGCAGCTGAAAATCCTGGAATTGCTCAAGGATCTGCAGGCGCGCCTGGGCATGTCGCTGCTGCTGATCAGCCACGATCTCAACCTGGTGCGCAGAATTGCCCATCGCGTATGTGTCATGCAGCGCGGTCGCATCGTCGAACAGGCGTCGTGTGAACAATTGTTCCAGGCGCCGCAGCATCCTTATACCCAGGAACTGCTCGGCGCCGAACCCAGCGGCGAGCCGGCGGCCAACCCCGTGGGCGAGCCGCTGCTGGAAGTGGACGACCTGCGCGTATGGTTCCCGATCAAGAAGGGCCTGCTGCGCCGGACGGTGGATCATGTCAAGGCGGTGGACGGCATCAACTTCAGCCTGCCCCAGGGCCAGACCCTGGGGATCGTGGGCGAAAGCGGTTCCGGCAAATCCACCCTCGGCATGGCCATCCTGCGACTGCTCGCCAGCCGCGGTGATATCCGCTTCCAGGGCCAGCAGCTGCAGGGCCTGAGCCAGCATGCAGTACGCCCGCTAAGGCGGCAGATGCAGGTGGTGTTCCAGGACCCCTTCGGCAGCCTCAGCCCGCGCATGTCGGTGGGCCAGATCGTCGGCGAGGGCCTGCGCATTCACCGCATGGGCAACGAGGCGGAGCAGGAACAAGCGATCATCGACGCGCTTTTGGAGGTAGGGCTGGATCCGCAGACGCGGCACCGCTACCCCCACGAGTTTTCCGGCGGGCAACGGCAGCGGATTGCCATTGCCCGGGCACTGGTGTTGAAACCGGCGCTGATCCTGCTGGACGAGCCCACCTCGGCGCTCGACCGCACGGTACAGCGTCAGGTGGTGGAGCTGTTGCGCGGCTTGCAGGCCAAGTACAACCTGACCTATCTGTTTATCAGCCATGACCTGGCGGTAGTCAGAGCGCTGAGCCACCAACTGATGGTGGTCAAGCAGGGCCAGGTGGTCGAACAGGGGTCTGCCGAGACGATCTTCGGCGCACCGCAGCACCCTTATACGCAGCAGCTGCTGGAAGCCGCCTTCATGGCTCCCACGGCTGCGCACTGATCCTTGAAACAGGAAGAGGAATAGCACAATGGGTTTTCTAACCGGTAAGCGCGTACTCATCGTTGGCGTCGCCAGCAAACTGTCCATCGCCTCGGGTATCGCCGCCGCCATGCACCGCGAAGGTGCCGAGCTGGCTTTCACCTACCAGAACGAGAAGCTCAAGGGCCGTGTCGAAGAATTCGCCGCCGGCTGGGGCTCCAGCGCCGACCTGTGCTTCCCCTGCGACGTTGCCAGCGACGAGGAAATCGCCGCCGTATTCGAGGCGCTGAGCAAGAAGTGGGACGGCCTGGACTGCATCGTCCACTCGGTCGGCTTCGCCCCCGGCGATCAGCTCAACGGCGACTTCACCGAAGTGACCACCCGTGAAGGCTTCAAGATCGCCCACGACATCAGTGCCTACAGCTTCGTCGCCCTGGCCAAGGCCGGCCGCGAGATGATGAAAGGCCGCAACGGCAGCCTGCTGACCCTCTCCTACCTGGGCGCCGAGCGCACCATGCCCAACTACAACGTGATGGGCATGGCCAAGGCCAGCCTGGAAGCCGGTGTCCGCTACCTGGCCGGCAGCCTCGGCCCGGAGGGCACCCGCGTCAACGCCATCTCCGCCGGCCCGATCCGTACCCTGGCCGCCAGCGGCATCGCCAGCTTCCGCAAGATGCTGGCCGCCAACGAGAAGCAGACCCCGCTGCGCCGCAACGTCACCATCGAGGAAGTCGGCAACGCCGGCGCCTTCCTCTGCTCCGACCTGGCCTCGGGCATCAGCGGCGAGATCATGTACGTCGACGGCGGTTTCAACACCACTGCCATGGGCGCCATGGAAGACTGATCGAACAACTGCCGGCATGGAAGATTGCCGGCAGCAGCAGTCAGGAATGGCAGGCAATAAAAAACCCGCACCAGATGCGGGTTTTTTATTGCGAGAGAACCGACTTAGAAACGCTCGATATCGGCCCTGGCTTCGAGCTGCTTGCGATAGGCGGCGAAGTCCTGCTGACCGGCACGCGAGGCCAGGAAGTTACGGTACATGCCCAGCTCCTCCTCGCTCAACGCCTGCTCCGGTACATTCACACCGTCCAGACGCAGCAGCACGTAATCACCATTGTTCAGCGTCACGCCGGCAAAAGTCGGCGTTCCGCCAGCAGCCGGCTTGGGCATACGGAACAGCGCTTGTAGCACCTTGGGCTCGACACCCTCTTGGCTGCGGGTTGCCGCTTCCTGAACCTGCCAACTCTCGCTGTCGTTCTCGCCGGCTTGCGCCGCCGCCAGCAGCTTCTCGCCCTCGGCCTTGGCCGCTGCGCTTGCGCGCTCCTGCAGCAAGTGGCTGCGGATACTGTCGGCGACCTGCTCCAACGGCAGTTGCTCGGGCTTCTTGTGCTCTTTCACCCGCACCACGACCGTCGTGCTCGGGTCCAGCTCGATGGTGGAGCTGTTGTTGCCGTCCTCCAGCACTTCCGGACTGAACGCCGCCTGCAGCACCTGCCGGTTGGCAGTCACGCCAGTGGCGCCGCCTTCGCGGCCGACCGCCTCGCTGACCTTGACCTCCAGACCCAGCTCCTGCGCCGGCTGCACCAGATCGGACGCCTCGAACGCCGCATCCTCCAGCTGCTTGGTGGCCTCGACGAAACGCTGCTCGACCTGCTGCGCCTTGTACTCTCGCGCCAGCTTTTCCTTCAGACTGTCGAAACTCGGCACCTCGGGCGCCTGCACGCCGAGCAATTTGATCAGGTGCCAGCCGAACTCGCTCTGTACCGGCTCGGAAACCTGGCCCTGCTGCAGCGCGTAAAGCGCTTCTTCGAAGGCGGGATCATACACACCACGACCGGCATAACCCAGATCGCCGCCATCGGTAGCGGAGCCCGGATCCTGGGAGAACTCCTTGGCCAACGCGGCAAAGTCCTCGCCTGCCTCCACACGCGTCTTGATCTCCTCGAGCTTGGTCCGCGCCGCCTGATCATCGCCTTCGATCAGGATATGAGCGGCCTGACGCTGTTCGGCGAGGTTGGCGATTTCGTTCTGATACAGCGGCTGCAGATCATCGTCGCTGACTTCGACCTGATCGAAGAAATCGTCCTTGTTCACTTCGACATATTCGAGCACCACTTGCTCGGGGCTCATGAACTCGCTGTTATGTTCGTCGTAATACGCCTGCACGTCGGCGTCGCTCAACTCGATGGAGGCAGTATCGGCCTTGATCGTCAGGCTGGCGAAATCGCGGGTCTGCCGCTCCAGGCCTGCGAACGCGCGCGCCTCCTGCTCGGTGACGAAGCTGCTGGCGCCGAGACCGGCACGCAGCTGTCCGATCAGCATTTCCTCTTCCAGCATCTGGCGGAACTGCAGACGGCCATAGCCCATCTGACGAATCACCTGATCGAAACGCGCGGCGTCGAAACGGCCATCGGCCTGGAACTCAGGGGTTTGCAGAATGACCTGATCGAGCGCCGCCTGCGAGAAGGCGAAATCGGCCTCGCCGGCACCCTGCAGCAGCAGCTTGCGATCGATGAGCCCCTTCAGAGCAGACTCGCGCAGCAGGCGCTCGTCGAGCAGCGAGGCATCAAAGTCGCGACCCAGTTGCTGCAACAGCTGCCGGCGCTGCATTTCCACGGCCTGACTCAGTTCGTTGAGCGTGACCTTTTCGCCATTGACGTCGGCCGCGTTCTGGCTATTGCTGGTACCGGTGAGGATGGCCTCGAAGCCGGTAAAGGCCAGCAGCAGAACGATGAGGCCGATGATGGTTTTGGCAATCCACCCGCGTGAATTGTCCCTGATGTTTTGCAGCATGCTTCCCCCAGAACGACCGCAATTACGGGCGACCGCGCAGTATGGGTGATGTCCGGATAGAAGAAAGGCGCATCCTGGGATGCGCCTTCTCGTAACGTGCGAAGCGGCTGATGCCGGCGATTGCCCATCTCGCCACTTCACGGCCACCGCAGAATGTTTCCACGGCGACAGGGCAAAGCCCCGAAGACGCTTAGTTGACGGCGTCTTTCAGCGCTTTACCGGCCTTGAAGCCCGGGATCTTGGCAGCAGCGATGCTGATCGGCTTGCCGGTCTGCGGGTTGCGGCCAGTGCGAGCAGCGCGCTCTTTGACAGCGAAGGTACCGAAACCAACCAGTACAACGGAATCACCAGCCTTCAGAGCGCCAGTGACGGATTCAATCACTGCATCCAGCGCGCGGCCAGCAACAGCTTTCGGGATATCAGCAGATGCGGCGATGGCATCGATCAGTTCCGACTTGTTCACTCTAAGTCCCCTTATTTCTGTTGAGTTTGTTTCTTGATTTTAGTGTAAGCAAAGCGGGTGCTGGATGGCCTGCCGACACAATAAAAGCCGCTTTATATCAAGGGCTCAAAAATTGTGTCAAGGAAGCCCCCCGGCTAATGCGTGCTGATTCGCTCCTTGGAATCAGACTCGCGCTTGTCATCCGTTGCAACCATCTCCGGAGCCGCATCGGGCAAGGGCTCCGGCGCGTATTGCAGCGCAATTTGCAGGACCTCGTCAATCCATTTAACCGGTTTAATCTGCAGGTCTTGCTTAATATTTTCCGGAATTTCTTTCAGATCACGTACGTTCTCTTCTGGAATGATCACCGTTTTGATCCCACCTCGGTGAGCCGCCAAAAGTTTCTCCTTCAATCCACCGATGGCCAAGACCTGGCCCCGCAAAGTGATCTCGCCGGTCATGGCGACATCGGCACGCACCGGAATCTGCGTCAGGGCCGAAACCAGGGCAGTGCACAGGCCAATGCCCGCACTCGGGCCATCCTTAGGCGTCGCGCCCTCCGGCATATGAATGTGAACGTCGCGCTTCTCATTGAAATCTGCAGGGATCCCCAGGCTCTTGGCGCGACTGCGTACCACCGTCATGGCCGCCGTCATGGACTCGGCCATGACGTCGCCGAGCGAGCCGGTCTTGATCAATACGCCCTTGCCCGGCACCACGGCCGTCTCGATGGTCAACAGTTCACCACCGACCTGGGTCCAGGCCAGCCCGGTCACCTGGCCGACCTGATCCTGCTGTTCGGCCAGACCATAGCGATGCTTGCGCACCCCGAGGAAATGCTCCAGCGACTCCGCCGTGATCTGCACCTGGAAGCGCTTGCTACCCGAATGCTCCTTGACCACCTTGCGGCAGACCTTGGCGATTTGCCGCTCCAGGCTGCGCACCCCGGCCTCGCGGGTGTAGTAACGGATCACATCGCGAATCGCGCTCTCGGTGAACGTCAGCTCCCCCTTCTTCAGGCCGTTGGCCTGAATCTGCTTGGGCGCCAGGTACTTGATCGCGATATTGACCTTTTCGTCCTCGGTATAGCCCGGCAGGCGGATCACCTCCATACGATCGAGCAACGGCCCCGGGATGTTCATCGAGTTGGCAGTGCAGAGGAACATCACGTCCGACAGGTCGTAGTCGACCTCCAGATAATGATCATTGAAGTTGTGGTTCTGCTCCGGATCGAGCACCTCAAGCAGCGCCGACGAAGGATCGCCGCGCATGTCCTGCCCCATCTTGTCGATCTCGTCGAGCAAAAACAGCGGGTTACGCACACCGACCTTGGTCATCTTCTGGATCAGGCGCCCCGGCATGGAGCCGATATAGGTGCGGCGGTGCCCGCGAATCTCAGCCTCGTCACGCACGCCGCCCAGGGCCATGCGCACGAACTTGCGATTGGTGGCACTGGCGATGGATTCCGCAAGCGAGGTCTTGCCCACGCCGGGCGGGCCAACCAGACACAACACCGGCCCCTTGATCTTCTTCACCCGCTTCTGCACGGCGAGGTATTCGAGGATGCGCTCCTTGACCTCTTCCAAACCGTAATGGTCGGCGTCCAGGATCGCCTCGGCACGCGCCAGATCCATGCGCACCTTGCTCTCGGCCTTCCACGGCACGTTGACAAGCCAATCGATATAGGAGCGCACCACGGTAGCCTCGGCCGACATCGGCGACATCTGCTTGAGCTTGTTCAGCTCGGCATTGGCCTTCGTCAACGCCTCCTTGGACAGGCCGGCGTTATCGATGCGCTTGCGCAACTCGTCCAGCTCACTGTGGCCCTCATCGATGTCGCCGAGCTCCTTCTGGATGGCCTTCATCTGCTCGTTCAGGTAGTACTCGCGCTGGCTGCGCTCCATCTGCTTCTTGACCCGACCACGGATGCGCTTTTCCACCTGCAGCAGGTCGATCTCAGCATCCAGTAGGGCCAGCACGTGCTCGACACGGGCGGACAGCGAAGTGATTTCGAGAATTTCCTGCTTCTGCTCGATCTTCAGCGCCATGTGCGCAGCCATGGTGTCCACCAGGCGGCTCGGTTCATCGATGCCGTTGAGCGACGACAGCACCTCGGCCGGCACTTTCTTGCCCAGCTGCACATATTGTTCGAACTGACTCAAGAGACTACGGGTGAAGACCTCCGACTCGCGCTCGGCGGTATCACCCTCTTCCAACAACTGGACTTCTGCGCGGCAGTGATCCTGAAGCTCGATGAAGCGTTCGATGGCGCCACGCTGCTCGCCCTCGACCAACACCTTGACGGTGCCATCGGGCAGCTTGAGCAGCTGCAGGACGGTGGCCACGGTACCGACGCGATACAGATCCTGATCATCCGGATCATCGACGGCAGGATTCTTCTGGGCGACCAGAAGGATCTGCTTGTCACCCGTCATCGCTGCCTCGAGGGCCTCGATGGATTTCTCCCGGCCGACGAAAAGCGGGATGACCATATGCGGATAGACCACAACATCGCGCAATGGCAGGAGAGGCAATTCGATGGTTGTCTTCATGATTTCGGCTCAGCGGCGGCCATAGGGCCGTAAACAGGCGGGATTACCCTTGGCTTTTAAGATGGGGGCAGCTCCGACAAAAAACAAGCGCCAGGGCTAGAAAAGCGAAGGGGCCGTAAGGCCCCTTCTTTGCACGGTGTAACAGCCGATCTAGGCGTCTGGCGCAGCCTTGGCCTGCGGCTCACTGTTCTCGTAGATCAACAGCGGCTTGGACGAACCCTCGATGACGCTCTCGTCGATCACCACCTTGCTCACGTCCTGCTGGGACGGGATCTCGTACATGGTGTCGAGCAGGATGCCTTCGAGGATCGAACGCAGGCCACGGGCACCGGTCTTGCGCTCGAGCGCCTTGTGCGCGACGGATTTCAGCGCATCCGGGCGGAACTCCAGATCCACGCCCTCCATTTCGAACAGCTTGGCGTACTGCTTGGTCAGCGCGTTCTTCGGCTCGGTCAGAATCTGCACCAGCGCCGCCTCATCCAGCTCTTCGAGGGTCGCGATCACTGGCAGACGGCCGACGAACTCAGGAATCAGGCCGAACTTGACCAGATCGTCCGGCTCGACCTCGCGCAGCGATTCGCCGATCTTCTTGCCTTCCTGCTTGCTGCGAACCTCGGCGCCGAAGCCGATGCCGCCCTTGGTGGAACGGGCCTGAATGACCTTCTCCAGACCCGCGAAGGCGCCGCCGCAGATGAACAGGATGTTGCGCGTATCGACCTGCAGGAACTCCTGCTGGGGATGCTTGCGTCCACCCTGGGGCGGCACGGAAGCAACGGTACCCTCGATCAGCTTGAGCAGCGCCTGCTGCACCCCCTCGCCCGAGACGTCACGGGTGATGGAGGGGTTGTCGGACTTACGGGAGATCTTGTCGATCTCGTCGATGTAGACGATGCCCATCTGGGCCTTCTCGACATCGTAGTCGCACTTCTGCAGCAGCTTCTGGATGATGTTCTCGACGTCCTCCCCCACGTAACCGGCCTCGGTCAGGGTGGTGGCGTCGGCAATGGTGAACGGCACATTGAGCAGGCGCGCGAGTGTTTCAGCCAGCAGAGTCTTGCCCGAACCGGTGGGGCCGATTAACAGGATGTTGCTCTTGCCCAGCTCGACGTCATCCTTCTTGTCACGCTGATTCAGGCGCTTGTAGTGGTTGTACACCGCTACGGAAAGCACCTTCTTCGCGCGCTCCTGACCGATCACATACTGATCGAGGATGCCGCTGATCTCCTTGGGAGCCGGCAATTTGTGCGCGCTGCTCTCCGCCTGGGCCTCTTGCACCTCCTCGCGGATGATGTCATTGCACAGGTCGACGCATTCGTCGCAGATGAAGACGGAAGGACCGGCAATCAATTTGCGCACTTCATGCTGGCTTTTGCCGCAGAAGGAGCAATAAAGCAGTTTGCCACTGTCCTCGCCGTTACGGGTATCAGTCATTCGATCAATCCAATACGGTAGGCCTGAAACACAAGATGAAGGCAAATGCGGGCATTTTCAAGGGCGCAGGTCGCGCCAGTGAAGGATGCCCGCAGCCGGCGCCTCATCTAGACCGGCATTTGACGCTTTTCATGGACGGCATCGACGAGACCGTATTCCACGGCGCGCGCGGCACTCATGAAATTGTCGCGATTGGTATCACGCTCGATGGTTTCCAGGCTCTGACCGGTGTGGTGAGCCAGCAGCTCGTTCAAGCGCTCACGGATAAAGAGGATTTCCTTGGCGTGGATCTCGATGTCCGACGCCTGCCCCTGGAAACCGCCAAGCGGCTGGTGAATCATCACGCGCGAATTCGGCAGACAGAAGCGCTTGCCCTTGGCGCCACCGGCCAGCAGGAAGGCACCCATACTGCACGCCTGACCGATGCAGGTGGTGGAAACGTCCGCCTTGATGAACTGCATGGTGTCGTAGATGGCCATGCCGGCAGTCACCGAACCACCTGGCGAATTGATGTAGAGATGGATGTCCTTGTCCGGATTCTCCGCCTCCAGGAACAGCAGCTGGGCGCAGATCAGGTTGGCCATGTAGTCCTCGACCGGGCCCACCAGAAAGATCACGCGCTCCTTGAGCAGACGCGAATAGATGTCATAGGCACGCTCGCCACGAGCCGATTGCTCGATGACCATCGGCACCAGGCCGCCGGCAGCCTGGATTTCCGGCATGTTTTGCAGAAAAGGATTGCGGGACATGTCTTGCGCTCACTCCCTAATAGTCATGTCTCAAATACGCATAAGCCAGCACTGAGGCTGGCTTATGGTGGTGTGCTCGAACGAGGAGACGAGGTCAGTCGGCTTTCGGAGCTTCCGCCGGCTTGACCGCATCTTCGTAGGAAACCGCTTTATCGGTCACGTTGGCCTTCTGCAGAACAGTATCTACAACTTGTTCTTCCAGTACAACCGAACGGACTTCGTTCATCTGCTGGTCGTTCTTGTAGTACCAGGCCACAACCTGCTCGGGCTCCTGATAGGCCGAGGCCATTTCCTGGATCAGCTCGCGTACGCGAGCTTCGTCGGGCTTGAGCTCGAACTGCTTGACCACCTCGGCGACGATCAGGCCCAGCACGACACGGCGCTTGGCCTGCTCCTCGAACAGCTCGGCCGGCAGTTGATCCGGCTTGATGTTGCCACCGAACTGCTGAACGGCCTGCACGCGCAGACGGTTCACTTCGTTGCCGATCAGAGCCTTCGGCACTTCGACCGGGTTGGCAGCCAGCAGGCCGTCCATTACCTGGTTCTTGACCTTGGATTTGATCGCCTGACGCAGCTCGCGCTCCATGTTCTTGCGAACTTCGGCGCGGAAGCCTTCCAGACCGCCTTCCTTGATACCGAACAGGGCGAAGAACTCGTCGTTCAGCTCAGGCAGTTGCGGGGCGGAAACGCCGTTCACGGTGACGGTGAACTCGGCGGTCTTGCCGGCCAGATCGAGATTCTGGTAGTCGTCCGGGAAGGTCGGGTTGATCACACGCTCTTCACCGGCCTTGGCACCGACCAGGGCGTCTTCGAAGCCTGGAATCATGCGGCCGGAGCCCAGCACCAGCTGGGTGCCCTTGGCACTGCCGCCGGCGAACGCCTCGCCGTCGATCTTGCCGACGAAGTCGATGTTCAACTGGTCGCCATTCTCGGCAGCGCGCTCGACAGTTTCGAAACGGGTGTTCTGCTTGCGCAGGATGTCCAGCATGTTGTCGACGTCGCTGTCAGCGACCTCGGCCTGCAGGCGCTCGATGGCGATGGTATCGAAGCCGGAAACCTGGAACTCGGGGAACACTTCGAAGGTGGCGACGTACTCCAGATCCTTGCCCTTCTCGAAGGACTTCGGCTCGACGGACGGCGCACCAGCCGGGTTCAGTTTCTGCTCGACCACGGCTTCATAGAAAGTGGATTGGATCAGGTCACCCAGAGCTTCCTGACGAGCGGCATCTTCATAACGCTGACGGATGACGCTCATCGGCACCTTGCCAGGACGGAAGCCGGGTACCTTGGCGCGACGGGCAGTCTGCTGCAGACGCTTGTTGACTTCGGTCTCGATGCGCTCGACGGGGACGCCGACGGTCATGCGGCGCTCAAGAGCAGAAGTGCTTTCAACAGAAACTTGCATGGATATTCCTCGTTGCACAGACATAAGCCGGCTCGAACCGGCCCCGAATCAAGGGCATGCATTCTAGAGGGTCGATGTGCAGAAGTCACCCTAGAAGCAGGCGGCAGTCGGGCGGCTTTATATAAAGATGGTGCGGACGGAGAGACTCGAACTCTCACACCTTGCGGCGCCAGAACCTAAATCTGGTGTGTCTACCAATTTCACCACGTCCGCGTGGCCGGAACCTTAAAACAAAAACGCCAGGCTTTGGGGCCTGGCGTTCTGGAATATGGGGTGGACGATGGGAATCGAACCCACGACACCAGGAGCCACAATCCTGTGCTCTACCAACTGAGCTACGCCCACCATATTGCTTTTGCTTGCATGCCTAGCTGCCAAATGGCACGCCCGGCAGGACTCGAACCTGCGACCATCCGCTTAGAAGGCGGATGCTCTATCCAGCTGAGCTACGGGCGCCTATCCATCTGCAAGCGCAGACTTAAAGCTTTCGGCTTAGGCTCTACCACAAGGTTTTTGCCGCTGCCGTCTTACCCAGCGACTGGCTGTGCTCGACAAGCGGGGCGAATGTTATAGAGGCGCCCACCCCCCGTCAACAGAAAAAATCAAAAAAATTCAGCGATATAAAGGAGTTACGCGAAAACGACGGCGGGCGCCTTTGCCCAGGGGAGCGCCCATGCGAGAATGCGCGTCCTTTTTCCATCCTTATAAATGGTTAATCAGCGCAATGACCGCACAACTGATCGACGGCAAGGCGATCGCCGCCAGCCTCCGCCAGCAGATTGCCCAACGTGTCGCCGAGCGCCGCCAGCAAGGCCTACGCGCTCCGGGTCTGGCCGTGATCCTGGTCGGAACCGATCCTGCCTCCCAGGTCTATGTGTCCCACAAACGCAAGGACTGCGAAGAGGTCGGTTTCCTCTCCCGCGCCTACGACCTGCCGGCCGAGACCAGCCAGGCCGATCTGCTCGCCCTGATCGACGAACTCAACGACGACCCGACCATCGACGGCATCCTGGTGCAGTTGCCGCTGCCCGAGCACCTGGATTCCTCGCTGCTGCTCGAGCGCATCCGCCCGGACAAGGATGTGGATGGTTTCCACCCCTACAACATCGGCCGCCTGGCGCAGCGCATGCCGCTGCTGCGCCCCTGCACACCGAAAGGCATCATGACCCTGCTGGAAAGCACCGGCGTCGATCTCTATGGCTTGCACGCGGTGGTGGTCGGCGCGTCGAACATCGTCGGTCGCCCCATGGCCATGGAGCTGCTGCTGGCCGGCTGCACCGTGACCGTTACCCACCGTTTCACCAAGGATCTGGCCAGCCACGTCGGCCAGGCAGACATCGTTGTGGTCGCCGCCGGCAAGCCGGGCCTGGTCAAGGGCGAGTGGATCAAGCCGGGCGCCATCGTCATCGATGTCGGCATCAACCGCCAGGAAGACGGCAAGCTGGTCGGCGACGTGGTCTACGAGACCGCCCTGCCCCGCGCCGGCTGGATTACCCCGGTGCCAGGTGGCGTCGGCCCGATGACCCGCGCAGGCCTCCTGGAAAACACCCTGCACGCCGCCGAGCATCTGCATAAATAAGCGGCACGACACAACGAACAACGGCACCCGAGGGTGCCGTTGTCGTTTCTGCCGTAGCGATCAGTTGCGCGCCTGCTCCCAGGACTTGAGCAGCTCGTCGTAGGCGATGGTCTCGCCCTTGGGCTTCTCGTTGGCCAGCTTGGGCTTCGGCGCACCGGGCTGATCCAGCCAGTACTGCGGATCACGCGGCTCGTTCAGCTTCGGTCCGCATTCGCCGAGCACACCGGAGCGCTCCAGACGTCCGAGCATGGTGTCCTGCGCGGCCGCCAGGCCGTCCAGCGCCTCCTGCGGGTTCTTATCGCCGCTGGCGGCCTCGGCGATGAACTGCCACCACAGCTGCGCCAGACGCGGGTAGTCCGGCACGTTGGTGCCGGTCGGCGTCCACTGCACACGCGCCGGGCTGCGATAGAACTCCACCAGCCCGCCCAGTTTCGGCGCCGCCTCGGTCATGGCCTGGGAGTTGATATCCGATTCGCGAATCGGCGTCAGACCGACCAGGGTCTTCTTCAGCGAGACGGTCTTGGAGGTGACGAACTGGGCATAGAGCCAGGCGGCCAGGCGCTGCTTCTCCGGGGTGGACTTGAGGAAGGTCCAGGAGCCGGCGTCCTGATAGCCGAGCTTCATGCCCTCCTCCCAGTACGGGCCCTTGGGCGACGGCGCCATGCGCCACTTCGGCGTGCCGTCCTCGTTGACCACCGGCAGCCCGGCCTTGGTCATGTCCGCGGTGAAGGCGGTGTACCAGAAGATCTGCTGGGCGATGGCGCCCTGCGCCGGCACCGGGCCGGCCTCGGAGAAGGTCATGCCCTGTGCCTCCGGCGGCGCGTACTGACGCATCCAGTCGACGTACTTGGTGGTGGCGTAGACCGCCGCCGGGCCGTTGGTGTCGCCGCCACGGGCGACGCTGGAGCCCACCGGCCGGCAGCCGTCGACGCGAATGCCCCACTCGTCCACCGGCAGGCCGTTGGGCAGGCCCTTGTCGCCGCCGCCGGCCATGGAGAACCAGGCATCGGTGAAGCGCCAGCCCAGCGATGGATCCTTCTTGCCGTAGTCCATATGGCCGTAGACGCGTTTGCCGTCGATTTCCTTGACGTGCTCGGTGAAGAACTGGGCGATGTCCTCGTAGGCCGACCAGTTGACCGGTACACCCAGCTCGTAGCCGTAGATCTCCTTGAACCTGGCCTTGAGTTCCGGGCGCTCGAACCAGTCGGCGCGGAACCAGTAGAGGTTGGCGAACTGCTGATCCGGCAGTTGATAGAGCTTGCCGTCCGGCCCGGTGGTGAAGGAAATGCCGATGAAATCCTGCAGATCCAGGGTCGGCGAGGTGAAGTCCTTGGCCTCGCCCTCGATCATGTCGCTGATCGCCACCGCCTTGCCATAGCGCGAATGGGTGCCGATCAGGTCGGAGTCGTTGATGTAGCCGTCGTAGATGTTCTTGTCCGACTGCATCTGGGTCTGCAGCTTCTCGACCACGTCGCCTTCCTGCATCAGGTCGTGCTTGAGCTTGATCCCGGTGATTTCACTGAAGGCGCGGGCCAGCACCTTGGACTCGTACTCGTGGGTGGTGATGGTCTCCGAGGCGACACTGATGTTCATGCCGCGAAACGGCTCGGCGGCCTTGATGAACCACTTCAGCTCCTCCAGCTGCTGCTCCGGAGTCAGGGTCGAGGGATTGAACTCATCGGCGATCCATTTCTTCGCGGCCTCTTCATAGGCATCCGCCCAGGCCGCGCCGCTCAGACCGGACAATGCCAGCAAGGCGGCCAACGCCATGCTATGTCGGGTGTTGTTGTTATTGTCGAACATAGAGACCTCCATCTCAGGGTTTGGGAAGGGACCTGCCGGCGGCAACCCGGCTCAGCCCCAGCGCATGACCGCGCACAGCCACAACAGCGATAGCACCGTCGCTATCCAGACGGCCCAGTCGGTCACGCCCACCACCAGCAGATGCAGGTAGGCGCTGCCGAGCAGGCCGATGAACAACCGGTCGCCACGGGTGGTGGCGATCGGCAGAAACCCCTTGCGCTCGACGCAGGGCCAGCGCAGCTCGCAGATCGTCATCCCCGTCAGGACGACGGCGATGAAGCCGAAGAACAGCGCGGTAGGCAGGGTCCAGGCCATCCAGCTCATAAGGCTCTCCTCTATACCCGGCCGAGGGCGAAGCCCTTGGCCACGTGGTTGCGTACGAACCAGATCACCAGCATCCCGGGCAGGATGGTCAGCACGCCGGCGGCGGCCAGCACGCCCCAGTCGATGCCCGAGGCCGACACGGTACGGGTCATCACCGCGGCGATGGGCTTGGCGTCCACCGAGGTCAGGGTGCGCGCCAGCAGCAGCTCGACCCAGGAGAACATGAAGCAGAAGAAGGCGGTGACGCCGATGCCGGAGCCAATCAGCGGAATGAAGATCTTCACGAAGAATTTCGGGAAGCTGTAGCCGTCGATATAGGCGGTCTCGTCGATCTCCTTGGGCACGCCGGACATGAAGCCCTCGAGAATCCATACCGCCAGCGGCACGTTGAACAGGCAGTGCGCCAGTGCCACGGCGATATGGGTGTCGAACAAGCCGATGGACGAATACAGCTGGAAGAACGGCAGCAGGAACACCGCCGGCGGCGCCATGCGGTTGGTCAGCAGCCAGAAGAACAGGTGCTTGTCGCCGAGGAAGCGGTAGCGCGAGAAGGCGTAGGCCGCCGGTAGCGCCACGCTCAGCGAGATCAGGGTATTGAGGCTGACGTAGTAGAGCGAGTTGAGGTAACCCTCGTACCAGCTCGGGTCGGTGAAGATCACCCGGTAGTTGTCCAGGGTGAAGCCCCGCGGCCACAGGCTCAGGCCGCCGAGAATCTCGGTGTTGCTCTTGAACGACATGTTCAGTAGCCAGTAGATCGGCACCAGCAGGAACAGGAAATACAGCAGCAGTACCAGGCGTTTGCGCAGCGTCATGGTCGGCCTCAGCGGGTTTTGTCGTCGTGGGTCATGGCGGTGTAGAACAGCCAGGACACCAGCAGGATGATCAGGAAGTACACCAGCGAGAACGCCGCCGCCGGACCCAGGTCGAACTGGCCGACCGCCATCTTGGTCAGGGTCTGGCTGAGGAAGGTGGTGGCGTTGCCCGGCCCGCCGCCGGTCAGCACGAACGGCTCGGTGTAGATCATGAAGCTGTCCATGAAGCGCAGCATCACCGCGATCAGCAGCACGCTTTTGAGCTTCGGCAGCTGGATATGGCGGAACACCGCCCAGCTCGACGCCCGATCGATGCGCGCCGCCTGGTAATAGACGTCGGGAATGGCGCGCAGCCCGGAATAACACAGCAGCGCCACCAGCGAGGTCCAGTGCCAGACATCCATGATCAGCACCGTGATCCAGGCATCCGTGGTGTTGGAGGCGTAGTTGTAGGCGATGCCCAACTGGTGCAGCGCCCAACCCATCAGGCCGATGTCGGCGCGGCCGAAGATCTGCCAGATGGTGCCGACCACGTTCCATGGAATCAGCAGCGGAATGGCCATCAGGATCAGGCAGGCCGAGGCCCAGCGCCCGCGCACAGGCATGCACAGGGCGATGGCTATCCCTAAGGGAATCTCGATCAGCAGCACGCAGGCGGAGAAGATGAACTGGCGCAGCAGCGAGTCGTGCAGGCGCGGGTCCTGCAGCACCTGCCTGTACCAGTCGACGCCGACGAAGTAGCGGGTGGAGGAATCGAAGATGTCCTGCACCGAATAGTTGACCACCGTCATCATCGGCACGATGGCGCTGAAGGCCACCAGCAAAAACACCGGCAGCACCAGCCACCAGGCCTTGTTGTTCTGCACCCTCATGGCGCCACCTCCACCAGGTAGTCGTCGGCGTAGAGCATCAGCCACTGCGCCGGAAAGCTGAGGTAGACCCGCTCCTGCGGTACCGGCTGGTCTTCCTGCAGGCGCACCTTGAGCGCCTGGCCGTCGAGGTCCAGGGTGAGGATCTTGTAGGTGCCGAGGTCCTCGACGTGCAGCACCCGGCCGCACAGCGCGTCCTCGTAGGGGCCGTCCCAGACGTGGACGAACTCGGGGCGGATGCCCACCTGCAGGCGCTTGCCCTCCAGTTCGGCCAGGCGCCGATTGAGGGGCTCGGCCAGCGGCAGCAGGGTATTCGCGAAACGCACGCCGCCGTCGCAGCGCTGTACCTCGATCAGGTTCATCCCGGGACTGCCGATGAAGTAGCCGACGAAGGTGTGGCCGGGGCGCTCGAACAGCTCGCGCGGCGTGCCGAACTGGACGATCTGCCCGCCGTACATCACCGCGATCTTGTCGGCGAAGGTGGAGGCCTCCAGCTGATCGTGGGTGACGTAGACCATGGTGATGTTGAACTGCTCGTGGATCTGCTTGAGCTTGCGCCGCAGCTTCCACTTCAGGTGCGGGTCGATCACCGTCAGCGGCTCGTCGAAGAGGATCGCCGAGACGTCGTCGCGCACCAGGCCGCGGCCCATGGAGACCTTCTGCTTCTCGTCGGCGGTGAGGTTGCGCGCCTTTTTCTGCAGCAGCGGGTGCAGCTCCAGCACCTCGGCGATCTCGTGCACCTTGCTCATCACCCGGGCCTCGTCCAGGCCCTGGTTGCGCAGCGGGAACGCCAGGTTGTCGAACACCGTCATGGTGTCGTAGACCACCGGAAACTGAAAAACCTGGGCGATGTTGCGCTGCTGCGGCGACAGCGTGTTGACCGCCTTGCCGTCGAACTGCACCTCGCCCTGCGACGGGCTGAGCAGGCCGGAGATGATGTTGAGCAGGGTCGACTTGCCGCAGCCCGATGGCCCCAGCAGCGCATAGGCGCCACCCTGCTGCCAGACGTGGTTCATCTCGCGGATCGCATAGTCTTCCGGGCCACCGGGCGCGCGGCTGTAGCTATGGGCGAGGTTGTGCAGACGGATCTCGGCCATCAGGCGGCCCTCCCCTGACGGCGACTGGGCGCCTGTACCAATTTCCCGTCGGCGGCGAAGACGAACAGCTTGTGGGTGGGGATATAGATGAGGATCGGCGTGTCCACGTCGTACTCGTGCACCCCCGGCAGATGCAGCACCAGCACGAACTGCTCGTTGCGCACGTGGAGGAAGGTTTCCGAGCCGCTGATCTCGGCCAGCTCGACGGTCACCGCCAGTTCCAGGTCGTCGTCGTTGGACGGCACCAGGCCGATATGACTGGGGCGCACGCCGAAGCGGTATTCGCCCTCGGCGATTCCGCGCAAATCGGGATTGAGCGGAAAGTGCACGCTGTCGGCGAAGCTCACCTCGGCGGCGCTGATGCGCCCCGGCATCAGATTGATCGCAGGTTCGGAGAACAGCTCGGCGGCCAGCACCTGCTGCGGCCGGTGGTAGACCTCGGCGGTCCTGCCGCTCTGCACCACCCTGCCCTCGTGCAGGATGGTGGTGGTGCCGCCCAAGGCCAGCGCCTCGTTGGGCTCGGTGGTGGCGTAGATGGCGATGGTGTGGCGCGCCTGGAACAGCTCGCGCATCTCCTGGCGCAGCTCCTCGCGCAGCTTGTAGTCGAGGTTGACCAGCGGCTCGTCGAACAGGATCAAGGAGGCGTCCTTGACCAGCGCTCGGGCCATGGCGGTGCGCTGCTGCTGACCACCGGACAGCTCCAGCGGATGTCGCCCCAGCAGGTTCTCGATGCGCAGCATACGCGCGGTGGCCTCGACCTTCTCGACGATCTGCGCCTCGGCCACACCGGCCTGGCGCAGCGGCGAGGCGATGTTCTCGAATACCGTCAGGGTCGGGTAGTTGATGAACTGCTGATAGACCATCGAGACGTTGCGCCGGCGCACCGGCACGCCGGTGACATCCGCGCCGTTCATCAACACGCGCCCGCTGCTGGGCCGATCCAGCCCGGCCATCAGGCGCATCAGACTGGTCTTGCCGGCCAGCGTGCGGCCGAGCAGAACGTTGAACGAACCGGGTTCGAAACTCAGGCAGGCATCGTCGATATGCACCTGGCCATCGACGATGCGGGTGACGTGTTCGAGCTTGAGCGACATGGCCTGTCCTTTTTCTTGTGCTGCCATTCGATTGCGAACAGCTAGAGCGACAAGCGTGCCAACTCGCCAAATCCAGACATAACCAGCTGAAAAATCGAAATTTATCGGGCAATGCAAGCAAACCGGAGAAAACCTGACTGAACGCTTTTGAACAGTTGGATGTGAACAACTGAACAATTTGGTCGTTGACTTTGAACGCCCATGCACAAGACTGGACGGATCGCGACGCAGGTCGCGGTTCCATCGCGGCGCAGACCGCGAGCACACAAGAACGGACGGAACTCGTTTTATGGTCGAAGCTGCTGGCGCCCTGGCGCACGAAACCATCATCCAGCAATCCTGGTCGCGCTGCCGCGACTACGGCCTGACCCACCACAGCGCCCCCTGCTTCGACGGGCCCGCTCCCGGCGAGCTGTCCGCCCTACTGGAAAGCCGCCAGGCGCTGGTGCAGACCACCCACCAGGAGGTGCTGCCCTACTACGGCACCATCCTGGCCAACTCCAACTGCCTGATCATGCTGGCCGACGAGCAGGGCCGGCTGCTGCAGTCCTGGGGCGACCAACGCTTCATCGAGCCACGCCAGGCCGCCGGCTTCGTCGCCGGCGCCAGCTGGCTGGAGCGCTACACCGGCACCAACGCCATCGGCACCGCGCTGAGCTGCGGCCAGGCCGTGCATATCCAGCACGACGAGCACTTCCTCAGGGCCAACCGTTTCATGACCGGCTCGGCCTCGCCGATCTTCGACGAGCAGCGGCGCATGATCGCCGTGCTCGACGTCTCCAGCGACAGCTACCTGCCGCCGGCGCACACCCTGGGCATGGTCAAGATGATGAGCCAGTCGGTGGAGAACCGACTGATCCTCAAGCTGTTCGCCGACCGGCACTACCAGCTCAGCTTCAACACCAGCCTGGACAACCTCGACAGCCCCTGGGCCGGGCTGGTGATCTTCGACGAGCAGGGCCTGGTGGTCTCGGCCAACCGCCGCGCCGACAGCCTGCTCGGCCTGACCCTGGCGCGCGGCGGCATCGAGCAGCTGTTCGACGTGCCGTTGCGCCAGCTGCTCGATCAGCCGGACGCCCTGCCCTTCAGCCTGCGCGCCGGCGGCCGCTTTCGCTTCCATGCGCGGATTCGCCGCCCCGTCCGGCCCGCACCGGTCCACGCGCGCGATTTCCGCCCGCAGCCCCCGCAGCCGCCGAGCGGTGAACCCGAACTGCATGCGCTGAGCCTGGGCGATACGCGGATGGACAAGGCCGTGCGCCAGGCCGAACGCCTGCTGGAAAAGGACATCCCGATCCTGGTGCAGGGCGAGACCGGGGTCGGCAAGGAGGTGTTCGTCAAGGCGCTGCACCGCGCCAGTTCCCGCGCGGATCAGGCGTTTATCGCCGTCAACTGCGCGGCGATTCCCGCCGAGCTGGTGGAGTCGGAACTGTTCGGTTACGAAAAAGGCGCCTTTACCGGCGCCAACCAGAAGGGCAGCGTCGGCCTGATCCGCAAGGCGCACAAGGGCACGTTGTTTCTCGACGAGATCGGCGACATGCCGCTGCGGGTACAGGCCCGCCTGCTACGCGTGCTACAGGAGCGTTGCGTGCAGCCGCTGGGCAGCAGCGAGCTGCATCCGGTGGATATCCGCCTGGTCTCGGCCACCAATCGCCCGCTGCGCCAGGAGGTCGACAGCGGCCGGTTCCGCGCCGATCTGTATTACCGCATCAGCGGCCTCAACCTGCAGCTGCCGCCGTTGCGCGAGCGCAGCGACAAGGCCGCGCTGTTCCAGCGACTGTGGGAACAGCACCGCGAGCCGCGGCAATGGGCCGGCCTCAGCCGCGAGGTGCTGGAGCTGTTCGAGCGCCACCCCTGGCCAGGCAACCTGCGCCAACTCAGCAGCGTGCTGCGCGTCGCCCTGGCCATGGCCGAGGAACAACCGGTTCGCCGCGAACACCTGCCGGACGACTTCTTCGTCGATCTGGCGAGCGAGGCCGACGCCCCGCCCGCCTGCGAACCATCGACCGAGGCCGGCGACCTGGCCAGTCAGTACCAGGCCTGCGGCGGCAATGTCTCCCACCTGGCGCGCAGCCTGGGACTGAGCCGCAACACCCTGTACAAGCGCCTGCGCGAGCAGGGCCTGAAGATCTAGACCGGGATTCGCTGCTCCAGGGCGAAAGCGGCCAGCTCCTCCGCCGACATGGGCCGGGCGAACAGGAAGCCCTGGCCCTGATCACAGCCCAGCTCGGCCAGCAGATCCCGGGTCGCCTCGTCCTCGATGCCCTCGGCCGTGGTCTGCAGCCCCAGGCTGCGCGCCATCTGCACGATGGCGGTGACTATCGCCTGGTTCTGCGGGTCGCTCGTCAGGCCGTGGACGAACGACTGGTCGATCTTCAGCTTGTCCACCTGGAAACGCTGCAGGTAGGCCAGGCTGGAATAGCCGGTGCCGAAGTCGTCGATCGACAGCTTCACCCCCAGCGCCTTGAGCCGCGCCAGCTGCGCGGGGTCCTGCAGCAGGATCGACTCGGTCAGCTCCAGATCCAGGCAGGACGAGCTCAGGCCGAATCGGGCCAGTGCGCCCTCCACCCCCTTCACCAGGTCGCCACGGCGGAACTGCACCGCCGACAGATTGAGCGACACGGTAAAGCGCGGCAGGCCCGCCGCCTGCCAGAGCACGGCCTGGCGACAAGCCTCATGCAGCACCCACTCGCCGATCTCGACCATCAACCCGGACTGCTCGGCCACCGGGATGAAAAGATCCGGACCGAGCATCCCGCGCTGGGGATGCTGCCAGCGCAGCAGCGCCTCGACTCCCAGCAGGCACCCGCCGCGCAGATCGACGATCGGTTGGTAATGCAGCACGAATTCGTCGTGGCCCAAGGCCTGACGCAGGTCCAACTCGAGTGCCAGGCGCTCCTGGTTGTCGGCGTTCATGCGCTCGTCGAAGAAGCAGTAGGCGTTGCGCCCCGCCGATTTGGCCTGGTACATGGCCATGTCGGCATGCTTGAGCAGGGTGTCGAAGTCCTCGCCGTCACCGGGAAACAGCGAGATGCCGATGGAGATCGAGGTGACGATCTGCATGCCCTTGAGGGTAAACGGCTGGGCCAGGCGTCGTTGCACCCGGGCGGCCAACGACGACACGGCGGCCAGGTTGTCCACGTCGGAGAGCACCATGAGGAACTCGTCGCCACCCTGGCGGCTGACCGTGTCGACGTCGCGCAGTATCCCGCACAGGCGCCGCGCCACCTCCTGCAACAGCTCGTCGCCAGCGGCATGGCCGAGGGAATCGTTGATGTTCTTGAAGTTGTCCAGATCGAGAAACAGCAGCGCCACCTGGCGACCGTCGCGGCGTGCATGGCCGATGGCCTGCTCCATGCGATCGCGCACCAGCAGGCGGTTGGGCAGGTTGGTCAGGGCATCGTGCCGGGCCAGGTGGGTGAAGCTGGCCTCCGAAGCCTTTACCCGCAGGATCTCCTGCTGCAGACGCAGCTGGGTGCGGCGCAGGTCGTTGGCCAGCAGCCACACCGCCACGGCGCAAAGCACCAGGACCGCGCTGACGTTGACCATGCGGCCGATCCCCAGGGGCACCGGCGTGAAGCTCTGCAGCCCGCTGAGCGCGGCGTATGTGAGGAAGGCCACCACCGCCAGGATACTCAGCAGCAGGCCGACGAACAGACGCAGCGGCGCTACCATGCCGGCCACGATCAGGATGCCCGGAAAACACAGCACCGCCCCGCTGTAGAGTCCCTGGCTGAACCACAGCGACACCGAGACCAGCGCCGTGAAGCTGAACAGGATTACCGCCATGGCGATAATCACCTGTCCGCGTCCGATCAGCATTCGCCCGACGAGCACGACCAACAGCGCCAGCGCGATCAGGCCAACGTCCAGCCAGAGCCCGGCCACCACCCGTTCCAGGCCGATGCACAGCAGCACGACGCACTGCACATGGACGATCTGCACCAAGCGCCGCGCCTGCAGGCGGCGCTCCAGCGAGTCGCTATCGACATCCGTTTTCAAAGAGACTTGCGCACGCGTCATAACGACCCGACTTCCATGAGGCGACTGCTGCGTTAAAGACTGCACCCTAGCCAATAACCGGATGATCGTACAAGTGCGCCAAGGACGCAGCCGCTAGAACCAGGCAGCGCACACGCGGCTGCCCAGGCGGTTCAGACGGGGAATCGAGGGATAGCGTCGGCGAACGCCAGGCCTGCAGCTCAGCCTCGACCTGGGCGCGCTTGTGCTCGATACGCACCAGCGCATCACTGCCCAGCGTCAGGCGCCATGGCGGCTATCCGGCATCGGCCAGCCCAGCATGACCGCGACCGGCTTCGCCGGCTCGGTGTGGTTGACGACGCGCGCGGACCTGCGCATGGTGCCGACCGGCCGGCACCTTTCCTGCCTTGGTCGCCGCCACACGCCGGCGGCGCAGCACGCCTTCCTCGACTTCGCCGCGTCGCGCTGGCCAATGGACCCAGTCGCCGCGCCGGCCTCACCCGGCCCGGCAGCCATGGACAACCGTCCCTGCGGCGTCGGCAATGCCCGGCCCGGCGGCGAGCCGTCAAGCGCTCGCCAGTTGCCGCCGCCGCAGGCTCCAGCCCTGCTGCATGCCGGCAGCCGCCAGCAGGATGGCCGCCACGCCCAGCCACTGCAGCGGGCTGAGGCGATGACCGAAGGCCAGCCAGTCGACGAAGATCGCCGCGATCGGGTAGACGAATGACAGCGCGCCGGTCAGCGCCGTCGGCAGCTTCTGGATGGCGCTATACAGCAGCAGGTACATCACCCCGGTGTGGACGATGCCCAGGGCCGCCAGGCTGGCCCAGGCCTCTGGCTGCACAGGCAGCTGGTGGCTGGCCAGCGGAGCCAGCATGAGAATGCCGGTGAGCAGCTGGACCAATGCGATCAGGTGCGGCGGCGTGCCGGAGAGGCGCTTGACGATCAGCGCGGCCAGCGCATAGAGCAGCGCCGCGCCCAGGGCCAGGGCGATGCCCAGCAGGTAGTTCTCGCTCGTCGCGCCCGTGTCGCCATGGGCGCCGACGATGGCCAGCATGCCGAGGAAGGCCAGGCCCAGCCAAGCCAGCTTGACCAGGGTGATGCGCTCGCCGAGAAACAGCGCGGCCAGGCCCACCAGCATGAACGGCTGCACGTTGTACACCGCGGTGCTGATGGCGATGGACGCCTTGGAGTAAGAGGCGAACAGCAGCAACCAGTTGCCGACTATGGCCACGCCGCTGACCAGCGCTAGCAGCAATACGCGGCGCCCCAGCAGCTCACGGCGCAGCAGGCCGAGCGCGGCGCACACCAGCAGCAACATCGCGCCGCCGATCACGCAACGCCAGAACACCACGTCGACCACGGACTGGCCGGACACCAGCACGAACCAGCCGATGGTGCCGGAGATCAGCATCGCCGCGATCATTTCCAGTGAGCCGCGCTTGAGGGTCGTGTCCATGGTCGGAGTCTCCGAGTTGGGGTGCGTTTATTATTCGACTACCCACCCGGGCCGCTGAAGAGCTAATCTAAGGCTAAAAAACCGCATCACCTTTATTACGAAGGCATTTAAAAGAAATTACCTAACGAGCACGCCATGACCGATGAAATCGACCAGCTTCTGCTCAATGCCCTGATGGAGGACTCGCGCCGCTCGCTCAAGGCTCTGGCGCAGATCAGCGGCCTGTCCTCGCCCAGCGTGGCCGAGCGCTTGCGCCGTCTGGAGGAACGCGGCGTGATCAGGGGCTACCGGGTGGACGTGGACCCGCGCCACTTCGGTTACCAGCTGCAGGCCATCGTCAGGGTGCGCCCGCTGCCCGGCAGGCTGCACGAGGTGGAGCGGCTGATCCAGTCCATCCCCGAGTTCACCGAGTGCGACAAGATCACCGGCGAGGACTGCTTCGTCGCCCGCCTGCACGTACGCTCCATGGAACAGCTCGACGAGCTGCTGGACCGCCTCAACGCCCATGCCGAGACCAACACCGCCATCGTCAAGAAGACCTCGGTGCCGCGCCGGCTGCCGCCGATGAATTGACAAGGAACGACCATGCGCTCATCTCTCCGCCCCCTGCTCCTCGCGCTCGGCCTGTGCCTGGGCAGCCAATCAGCCCTCGCCGAACTGCATCAGGCAGTGGATACCGCGGTAGAACCGCTGATGCAGACCTACGCCATCCCCGGCATGGCCATCGCCATCAGCCACCGGGGCCGGCAGCATTTCTTCGAGTACGGCGTCGCCTCCCGCGAGACCGGCCAGGCCGTTGATCGCCACACCCTGTTCGAGCTGGGCTCGATCAGCAAGCTGTTCACCGCCACCCTCGGCGCCTACGCCGAAGCCCGCGGCACGCTGAACCTCAGCGACAACGCCAGCCAGTACCTGCCCGCGCTCCAGGGCAGCGCCTTCGATCACATCAGCCTGCTGGACCTGGCCACCTACACCCCTGGCGGGCTGCCGCTGCAGTTCCCGGACGCGGTCGGGGACGAAACGCAGATGCTCGATTACTACCGCAACTGGCAGGCGGTCTATCCACCTGGCACGCAGCGGCTGTATTCCAATCCCAGCATCGGCCTGTTCGGCCACCTGGCAGCAGCCAGCCTGGCCAAGCCGTTCCGGCAACTGCTGGAACGGGATCTGCTGCCGCAGCTGGGCATGCGGGAAAGCTACGTGCAGGTACCCGCCGAGCAGATGGAGCGTTATGCCTGGGGCTACCGTGATGACAAGGCCGTGCGGGTCAGCCCCGGCGCGCTGGATGCCGAGGCCTACGGGATGAAGTCGAGCACCGCCGACATGCTGCGCTTTGTCGAAGCCAACCTGCACCCGGACAAGCTGGCCGCACCGCTGCGCCAGGCCATCAGCGCCACCCACCGCGGCCATTACCGGGTCGGCGACATGACCCAGGCGCTGGGCTGGGAGCGCTACGCCTACCCCATTAGCCTGGACAAGCTGCAGGCCGGCAATTCCGCCGAGATGGCGCTGCAACCGCACCCCGTCGAGCGTTTCGCCGCGCCCGAACCAGCCGAGGGCGACCTGCTGCTGAACAAGACCGGCTCGACCAATGGCTTCGGCGCCTACATCCTGTTGTTGCCGGCGCGCGAGACCGGCTTGGTGATACTCGCCAACCGCAACTATCGCAATGCCGAGCGTGTGCGCCTGGCGCTGCAACTGCTTGACGCCATCGAACCGTAAGCGACTACGGAAATGTAGGGTGCGCCGGCAGCCCGGAAGTACCCCATAGAAACGACAAAGGCCGCTTTCAGCGGCCTTTGTCGTCGAGCGCAAGGCTTACTCGGCCAGACGCCAGGTGGTGCCGCCCTTGCCGTCCTCCAGCACCACGCCCATGGCGGTGAGCTGGTCGCGGATACGATCGGATTCCGCCCAGTTCTTCTCGGCGCGGGCCTGCAGGCGCGCGGCGATCAGTGCCTCGACTTCGGCAGCGTCGACCTTGCCCGCGGCGCCGGCCTGGAGGAAGGCCTCCGGCTCCAGCTGCAGCACGCCGAGCACGCCGGCCAGCTGCTTGAGCTGGGCAGCCAGGCCAGCCGCGGCCTGCACGTCCGATTCACGCAGGCGGTTGACCTCGCGGATCATCTCGAACAGCACGGCGCAGGCTTCCGGCGAGTTGAAGTCGTCGTCCATCGCTGCACCGAAGCGCTCGGCGAAGGCTTCGCCGCCGACAGGTGCCACTTCCGGCAGCCCCTTGAGGCCGTTGTAGAAGCGCTCCAGGGCGCCCTTGGCTTCCTTGAGGCTGTCTTCGGAGTAGTTGATCGGGCTGCGGTAGTGGCTCGAGACCAGCAGGTAGCGCACCACTTCCGGGTGGTACTTCTCCAGCACCTCGCGGATGGTGAAGAAGTTGCCCAGGCTCTTGGACATCTTCTCGCCGTCCACGCGCACCGCGCCGGCGTGCATCCAGGCCTTTGCGTAGAGCTTGCCGGTGGCCGCCTCGCTCTGCGCGATCTCGTTCTCGTGGTGCGGGAACACCAGGTCCGGGCCGCCGCCGTGGATGTCGAAGGTCTCGCCCAGGCAGCAGGTGGACATCACCGAGCACTCGATGTGCCAGCCCGGACGTCCCTTGCCCCAGGGCGAATCCCAGCTCGGCTCACCCGGCTTGGCGCCCTTCCACAGGACGAAGTCCAGCGGGTCTTCCTTGATCTCGTCGACTTCGATACGCGCGCCGATCTTCAGCTCGTCGATCTTGCGCCGCGACAGCTTGCCGTAGGTCTCGAACTTGGTGACGCGGTAGTACACGTCGCCATTGCCCGGGGCGTAGGCGTAGCCCTTGTCGATCAGGGTCTGGATCATCTGGTGCATGCCCGCGATATGGCCGGTGGCGCGCGGCTCGAGATCCGGGCGCAGCACGGACAGGCGCGCCTCGTCCTCGTGCATGGCTTTGATCATGCGCTCGACCAGCGCCTCGAACGGCTCGCCGTTCTCCTGCGCGCGCTTGATGATCTTGTCGTCGATGTCGGTGATGTTGCGCACGTAGGTCACGTCATAGCCGCGCTGGCGCAGCCAGCGGGTGACCACGTCGAAGGCCACCATCACGCGGGCGTGGCCAATATGGCAGAAGTCGTACACGGTCATGCCGCACACGTACATGCGCACGCTTTTGCCTTCCAGCGGCTGGAAGACGTCCTTGGTCTTGCTCAGGGTGTTGTAAATGCTCAGCGCCATTTACTGCCCCCAGGAATCGCGCAGGGTAACGGTGCGGTTGAACACCGGCGCACCCGGCTTGGAGTCTTTCAGGTCGGCGACGAAGTAGCCTTCGCGCTCGAACTGGAAACGCTCTTCCGGCGCGGCCTGGGCCAGCGACGGCTCGGCGCGGCAGCCGGTGAGCACCACCAACGAATCCGGGTTGATGTTGTCGAGGAAGGTCTGGCCCTCCTCGGCCTTATCCGGGTTGGCCGAGCGGAACAGCCGGTCGTACAGGCGCACTTCGCACTCGACGCTTTCGGCGGCCGGCACCCAGTGGATCACGCCCTTGACCTTGCGCCCTTCCGGATTCTTGCCCAAGGTGTTCTCGTCGTAGCTGCAGCGCAGCTCGACGATATTGCCGGCGGCATCCTTGATCGCCTCATCGGCGCGGATCACGTAGCTGCCGCGCAGGCGCACTTCGCCGCCCGGGATCAGGCGCTTGAAGCCGTCCGGCGGGGTTTCCTCGAAGTCGCTGGCGTCGATGTAGAGCTCGCGGCTGAACGGCAGCACACGCACGCCCATGTCCTGCTTGGGGTGACGCGGCAGCTCGAGGTTCTCGACCTTGCCCTCTGGGTAGTTGGTGATCACCACCTTGAGCGGCTTGAGCACGCACATGGCACGCGCGGCGTTGGCGTCCAGGTCCTCGCGGATGGCGAACTCCAGCATGCCAATATCGACCACGCCGCCGGCGCGGTTGACGCCGATCATGTCGCAGAAGGCGCGGATCGAGGCCGGGGTGTAGCCGCGGCGGCGGTAGCCGGACAGGGTGGACATGCGCGGATCGTCCCAGCCCTGCACATGGCCTTCATCGACCAGCTGCTTGAGCTTGCGCTTGCTGGTGATGGTGTAGTTCAGGTTGAGGCGGGCGAATTCGTACTGGCGCGGCTGGGCCGGTACCGACAGGTTGGCGAGGAACCACTCGTACAGAGGACGGTGATCCTCGAACTCCAGGGTGCAGATGGAGTGGGTGATGCCCTCGATGGCGTCCGACTGACCGTGGGTGAAGTCGTAGCTGGGGTAGATGCACCACTTGTCGCCGGTCTGGTGGTGATGGGCGTGGCGGATGCGGTAGAGGATCGGGTCGCGCAGGTTGATGTTCGGCGAGGCCATGTCGATCTTGGCGCGCAGCGAGCGGGCGCCGTCGGCGAACTCGCCGGCCTTCATGCGGGCGAACAGGTCAAGGTTTTCCTCAACGCTGCGGTCGCGGAACGGGCTGTTCTTGCCCGGTTCGGTCAGGCTGCCGCGGTAGGCGCGCATCTCGTCGGCGTTGAGGTCGCAGACGAAGGCCTTGCCGGCCTTGATCAGCTCGATGGCCCAGGCATGCAGCTGGTCGAAGTAGTCGGAGGCGTAGCGCTCGCTACCGGCCCACGAAAAGCCCAGCCACTCGACGTCGGCCTTGATCGCATCGATGTATTCCTGGTCTTCCTTGGCCGGGTTGGTGTCGTCGAAGCGCAGGTTGCACTCGCCGCCGAACTCCTGGGCCAGGCCGAAGTTCAGGCAGATGCTCTTGGCGTGGCCGATATGCAGGTAGCCGTTGGGCTCCGGCGGGAAGCGGGTGACGATCTTGGCGTGCTTGCCGCTGTCCAGATCGGCCTGGACGATGGGGCGCAGGAAGTTGGCGGCTTTTTCGACGGTGGGCTTGCTCATGGGGTCCTTAAGATCATGCTGGCGCGGCGCGAGGGTAGGCCGGCTGGAACAAAGCCCGTATCATACCCAACCCGTCAACCCCCTGACAGCTGCAATGCAGTGGCCGCTCCGGCGCCCGCCCGAGCTCGGTGCCCTGCCCCATTCGAGAGTGAGTCCCCCCATGATCAAACTGCACACCAACCACGGCGTCATCACCCTGAAGCTGTTCGCCGACAAGGCGCCGGAAACCGTGGCCAACTTCGAACAGTACGTGAAGGAAGGCCACTACGACGGCACCATCTTCCACCGCGTGATCGGCAACTTCATGATCCAGGGCGGCGGTTTCGAGCCGGGCATGAAGCAGAAGCCGACCCGCGCGCCGATCAAGAACGAAGCCAACAACGGCGTCGCCAACAAGGTCGGCACCATCGCCATGGCCCGCACCATGGAGCCGCATTCGGCCAGCGCGCAGTTCTTCATCAACGTCGCCGACAACAGCTTCCTCAACCACAGCGCACCGACCGTGCAGGGTTGGGGCTACGCGGTGTTCGGTGAAGTGGTCGAAGGCATGGACGTGGTCGAGAAGATCAAGGCCGTGGCCACCACCATGAAGGCCGGCCACCAGGACGTGCCGGTGGACGACGTGATCATCGAGAAGGCCGAAATCGTCGCCGAGTAAGCTGATGATCCTGCTGATCTCCGATCTGCACCTCGAAGAGCAACGCCCGGACATCACCCGGGCGTTTCTGCATTTTCTCGCCACTCGCGCGCGCCAGGCCGAGGCGCTGTATATCCTCGGCGACTTCTTCGAAGTCTGGATCGGCGACGACGGCATGACGCCCTTCCAGCATGAAATCGCCCGCGCGCTGCGCGAACTGAGCAACGCCGGCACGCGCATCCATCTGATGCACGGCAATCGTGATTTTCTGATTGGCAAAGGATTCTGCCGTGCGGCGGGCTGCACCCTGCTGAAGGACCCGAGCCTGGTCGAAATGGCTGGCGAGCGCGTGCTGCTGATGCACGGCGACAGCCTGTGCACCCTGGATACCGGCTACATGAAGTTGCGCCGCTGGCTACGCAACCCGCTGATCCTGCTGATCCTGCGCAACCTGCCGCTCGCCACCCGACAGAAACTGGCGCGCAGGCTGCGCAACGAAAGCCGGGCGCAGACACGGATGAAGGCCAGCGAGATAGTCGACGTCACGCCTGCGGAGGTGATCGAGGTGATGGCCGCGCACGGCGTGCGCACGCTGATCCATGGCCACACCCACCGGCCGGCGCTGCATGAACTGGAGGTGAACGGGCAACCGGCACGGCGCATCGTACTCGGCGACTGGGATCGCCAGGGCTGGGCCTTGCAGGTGGATGGCCCGCAGTGGCAGCTGGCGCCGTTCCCTCTTAACTGATCACCGCCAGCAACGGTGCGCGCCCGCGTGGCAACGAAGATCACTCATGGCGCATGTACTGCGGGCTGGCCTGGATGGTCTGCGCCAGACGCCGGGTCGCCTCGTTGACCCGGTCGCCGACGAACAAGGTGATATCCGTGCCAGGCAAGGGAGGCAATGCGTCCTGGATCACCAGCAGGCCCGGCTCCAGAGTCGAGCGGGGAATGATGCCCACGCCGATACCTGCCCGCACGGCGGCCAGCACACCGGCCCGGCTCTGGCTGGTAAAAGCGATCCGATACGGGATCTGCGCGTCGGCGAGCGCAGCGCACGCCGAATCACGGTGCAGGCACCCCTCGACGAACACCGCCAGCGGCAAGGGAGTGCGCTCATGGGTCGAATGGGTCTCGGCGCACACCCAGACCAGTTGGTCGCGAAACAGTCGGCGACCGCCAATGGACGAACCCGGCATTTCCACCAAAGCCAGGTCCAGCCTGCCATCTGCCACCAGTGCTGCCAGATGCTCGGGACGATGGTCGCAGAGCACTTCCAGGCACGCCTCGGGGTAACTCAAGACGAAGGCCTCGAGCAGCGGCGTAAGGCTACGCGTTGCGTACTGGTCATGGGTACCGAAGCGCACCTGCCCGGTGACTTCGGCATGCTGGAAGGTACCCAGAATGCGGTCATGCAGGTTGAGCAACTGCAGCGCACAAGACCTCAGCTGCTCGCCGGCCTGGGTCAGCCTGACGCCGTACTGGCCGCGTTGCAGCAACTCGGCCGAAACCAGGGTCTCCAGCCGATTGAGTTGCATGCTGATGGTCGAAGGCGCCCGATGCAGGCGAGCTGCCGCGGAGGTCAGGTTAAGGGTCTCGGCGACGACGACAAAGGTGCGCAGCAGAACGATGGGGAGATCGCGCATGGCAGAATTCAACTTCATTGAATATGGCGATCAATATTTATCGTTTCCGTGAAACCTGACAAGTCTCTATGTTTAGCGGACCGACGATCCGCCTCCCGCGGATCTCCCTCGAGCCTTCACGGAGCCCGAAGCAATGCGGATGCCCATCACGTTCGGCATGAATCAGATCGTCAGCCATGGATTCGGCATGTTTCTGTTCGCTGCCCTGTTGCCGTTCATGCGCCAGTCCATCGACATCAGCCCCTGGCAACTGGCGACCATCGGTGCACTGAGCCAGTTGGCCTATCTGGGCGGGGCCACACTGCTCGGGCTGCTCGGCCATCGCCTGGGCACCCGGCGACTGATCCTGCTGAGCGGCATCACCAGCAGCAGCCTGCTGTTCAGCATGTCCCAGCTGAACGATGCCATGCTGATCACCCTGGTGCTGACCTGCCTGGCCGCCAGCGCAGCGATCTGCTGGGGCTGCATCGTCGAGATCCTGAGCCGCTGCGCCCGCGCCGAAGACCGCTCGACCTATCTGTCCGGCGCCTCCAGCGGCACGGCCTGGGGCTACGCCATCAACGGCTTGCTGATCCTGCTGGTGGCCCCCGCATTCGGCTGGCAGGCCAGTTGGCAGGTCGCCTCGTTGTTCGGCCTCCTGGTGGTGGGCTTGACCTGGCATCTGCTGAACAGCCTGGAGAGTTTGCCCAAGGTTGTGCCGAGCGACCTCGAAACGGGCATCGCGGCCCGCCGTCTGCTCGCCACCATTCTCGGCGAGCGTACCGCCCTGTTCGCCTGTCTGATCTGTCTGTTGGTGGGCCTGACCACCATGCCGTTTTCCTACTGGCTCAATACCTACCTCGATGAGCTCCAGCTGCCCGCCACCCTCGGTGGATACACCTGGACGATGGTCGGCGGCACGGGCATGGTCGCGGGCGTGATCATCGGCAGGCTGGCCGATCGCAAGGGCCACGCCACTGCCTTGCTGCTGATTTTCAGCGTCTTCGCCCTGGGCCTGCTGGCGTTCGTCTACGACCCGGGCAGGTGGGCGCTGGTCGTCGGCTTCGGCTACGGCCTGATGTACTTCCCGATGTGGGGCATAGTCGCCGGCTGGGTCAACCAGCACTATTCGTCGATCGCCACCATGCAGATCAGTGGCGTTTGCATGATCGCTTTCGGCCTGGGCGGCACCCTGGGCAACCTGCTGACCGGCTATTTGCGCGAAGAAACGGGCTCGCTGCAAAGCGCGTTCCATGTGCTGGCGGGCGAGTCCTTACTGCTGGTGGCGCTGGCGGTCGTGATCCTGCGCAGCGGCAAGGCGCCGCTGGCGAGCCCGGCGGCGAAGACCTGCTGAAACCGAAGAATGGCGCCCCAGCCGGCCGCCCTAGAGAGGCACGCCACTGTGAAAACGGAACTGCTCGTCCGGCGAGAGGATCAGTTCCCGCTCCACCGCCCTCACCGTCTCGATGCGCGCATCGACATCGGCGGCATCGCCGTACAGGTAGGCGAGCTTGAGGTAGCCGCGATAATGACGCCCCTCGCTCTCCAGCAAGCCGGCGTAGAAGCGGCCCAGCTCGGCATCCAGATGCGGCACCAGCGCAGCGAAACGCTCGCACGAACGCGCCTCGATAAAGGCCCCCACCACCAGCACGTCCACCAACCGCTCCACTTCCCCACCGCGCAGCAGCGCGCGCAGGCCGGCGGCGTAGCGCGAGGCCGAAACATGGCGGATCTCGATGCCGCGGGCGCGGATGATCTTGCTCACCTGCTCGAAATGCACCAGCTCCTCGCGGGCCAAACGCGACATTCTCGCGGTCAATTCGGTCTTGGTCAGGTAGCGTCCCATCAGGCTGAGCGCCGTTTGCGCCGCCTTGTACTCCAGGTTGCGATGGTCGAGCAGGAGGATCTCCTGCTGACGCAAGGCCTCGGCCAGCCAGCGTTCGGGGGTGGCGACGCCACCGAGGAACTCGAGGATTTCCTGCAGGATCGACACGGATTCCCCGCCTTTACTCGGAACATGCTGGGCAATGGACATCATCGGAAAGCGCCCTCGGCGGCTGGCAGGGTGACAAATGGCGGGCCATTATACGAGTGAGCGCCGAGACGGCCAGCGCGCCGTTGATACAGGTCAACGAGGCCCCCGGGGCCTGCCGCCTATAGTTGGTTAACCGCTACTGATTATCAGGGAGACGACCATGCAAGCGATTCGCAGCATCCTCGTGGTGTTGGAACCGGAACACCCGGAAGGGCTCGCCCTCAAACGCGCCAAACTGATCGCCGGGGTAACCCAGTCCCATCTGCACCTGCTGGTCTGCAGCAAGCAGGGCGATCACACGACCATGCTCGCCGACCTCAGCAGCACCCTCGCCGAGGAGGGTTTCGACGTCTCCACCCAGCAGGCCTGGCACGAGAACGTCTATCAGACCATCATCGCCGTGCAACAGGCCGAAGGCTGCGGCCTGGTGGTCAAGCAGCACCTGCCGGACAACCCGCTGAAGAAGGCCATCCTCACGCCCGAGGACTGGAAGCTGCTGCGCTATTGCCCAGGGCCGGTACTGCTGGTCAAGACCGACAAACCCTGGACCGGCGGAACCATCCTGGCGGCGGTCGATGTCGGCAATGCCGACAGCGAGCACCGCACCCTGCATGCCGGCATCATCAGCCATGGCTACGACATCGCCGCGCTAGCCAAGGGCGAACTGCATGTGATCAGCGCGCACCCGACGCCGATGCTGTCGGCGGCGGATCCCACCTTCCAGCTCAAGGAAACCATCGAGGCGCGCTATCGCGAGCAATGCCGCAGTTTCCAGGCCGAGTACGACATCCGCGACGATCGCCTGCACGTCGTCGAAGGCCCCGCCGATGTGCTGATCCCGCAGCTGGCCCACCAGTTGAGCGCGGCGGTCACGGTGATCGGCACCGTGGCGCGCACCGGACTGTCCGGCGCCCTGATCGGTAATACCGCCGAGGTGATTCTGGATTCGCTGGAAAGCGACGTGCTGGTGCTCAAGCCTGACGAAATCATCGCCCATCTCGAGGAGTTGGTGGCGCAACGCTGAGACGGCACCGCTCAGACCAGAAATGCCGCCCGGGATACCGTGCGGCATTTTTTATGCCGCGAACCAGGACCAGCAAGCGAATCGCCAAGCGAAAGCTCCCGGACTGCCTCGGGGCTACCGCCCCGCCCTCACACCCGCAGCTCCATGCCTTCGCGCAGGAATTTCGGCGCGATATAGCGCTCGTAATGCGCCTCGGAGAGCAGGAAGAACTCACGGTCGATGGCGTCCCGCAGGTCGGGCAGCGGCCAGTCGCGAAACTCCGGCAAAAGCGCCATGCCGTAGGCGTCGAGCTGATTGATCACCCGCGCCCCGCGCGCGATCAGCTGGTAGGCCCAGCAATAAGGCGATTGTTGCGGTACGAAGCGAATCTGCCTCTGTTCCAACTGGGCGCGCAGGCGGTGCTCGTCGAACACTTCGAGCTTGGCGGTCATAACCTGCACCAGCAGCACCTCCAGGCGCGACCAGACCGCGCGCTTCTCCTCCTCGCTGTAGCCGTTCCAGTTGATCACCTCGTGGTGGAAGCGCTTGCAGCCCCGACAGACCACGTCACCGTAGACGGTCGAGCACAAGCCCACGCAGGGCGTCTTGATACGCTGATCGGACATGGAAAAGGCTAAGGAGGCGGAGAACGGCCAGCTATCTTAGCCCTTTGTCTAATTCAGATCACCCCCGCCAAGGCTGGCACATCGGCTTAACTTTGCCCGCGCTTTCCAGTAGAATCGGCCCGCCTTTTACGGCGCCAATGTCCGTTGGAAGCTGTTTTCAAAGCGTCACGAGCACAGTCGATCCTGCAGGTACGATGGCGGCGCAGCCACTCGGAGTCCCCCCGAGTATCTGCGCCCGCCCTCATCAGACCCCGTCCTGCCGGCGTAAAACTTTGAAAGCAGCTTCTACAAGAGACTCATGAAACCTCGGCTGATCGGCTCATAAAGTCGAAAAGCGCCTGGTTCGTGAGTATCTGGATCGCGTCCCGGACAACCCTTTGGGACCAATGATGAGGGTAATAACTGTGCTTGAAGCCTATCGCAAACACGTAGCAGAGCGTGCCGCTCAGGGTATCGTGCCCCAGCCGCTGAACGCCGAACAAACCGCAGGCCTGGTCGAGCTGCTGAAAAACCCGCCGGCTGGCGAAGAAGAATTCCTCGTAGACCTGATCACCAACCGCGTACCGCCGGGCGTGGACGAAGCCGCCTACGTCAAGGCCGGTTTCCTCTCTGCCGTGGCCAAGGGCGAAGCCGCCTCGCCGCTGATCAGCAAGCAGCGCGCCGTTGAACTGCTGGGCACCATGCAGGGCGGCTACAACATCGCCACCCTGGTCGAACTGCTCGATAGCGCCGAGCTGGCCGAAGTTGCCGCCGCGCAACTCAAGCACACCCTGCTGATGTTCGACGCCTTCCACGACGTCGCCGAAAAAGCCAAGGCCGGCAATGCCAACGCCAAGGCCGTGATGCAGTCCTGGGCCGACGGCGAGTGGTTCACCAACCGCGCCGCCGTGCCGGAGAAGGTCACCCTGACCGTGTTCAAGGTCACCGGCGAAACCAACACCGACGATCTCTCCCCCGCCCCGGACGCCTGGTCGCGCCCCGACATCCCGCTGCACGCCCTGGCCATGCTGAAGATGGCCCGCGACGGCATCGAGCCGGACCAGCCGGGTTCGGTCGGCCCGATCAAGCAGATGGAAGCCCTGAAAGCCAAGGGCTACCCGGTCGCCTACGTCGGTGACGTGGTCGGTACCGGCTCCTCGCGCAAGTCCGCCACCAACTCGGTGCTGTGGTTCTTCGGCGACGACATCCCGAACGTGCCGAACAAGCGTGCCGGCGGCTTCTGCTTCGGCACCAAGATCGCCCCGATCTTCTACAACACCATGGAAGACGCCGGCGCCCTGCCGATCGAGTTCGACTGCACCAACCTGGCCATGGGCGACGTGATCGACGTCTACCCGATCAAGGGCGAAGTGCGCCGCCACGGCAGCGACGAACTGGTCACCAGCTTCCAGCTCAAGACCGACGTGCTGCTCGACGAAGTGCGCGCCGGTGGCCGCATCCCGCTAATCGTCGGCCGCGGCCTGACCGAGAAGGCCCGCGCCGAGCTGGGCCTGGCGCCGTCCACCCTGTTCAAGAAGCCGGAAGCTCCGGCCGACAGCGGCAAGGGTTTCACCCTGGCGCAGAAGATGGTCGGCCGTGCCTGCGGCCT
This sequence comes from Pseudomonas sp. SP16.1, assembly GCF_052682975.1. Lineage (NCBI taxonomy): Bacteria > Pseudomonadati > Pseudomonadota > Gammaproteobacteria > Pseudomonadales > Pseudomonadaceae > Pseudomonas > Pseudomonas sp. SP16.1. The sequence goes on along the minus strand of NZ_JBQYFZ010000001.1, from coordinate 1,697,557 downwards.
GGCCGAAGGCCAGGGCGTGCGTCCGGGCACCTACTGCGAGCCGAAGATGACCACCGTGGGTTCGCAGGACACCACCGGCCCGATGACTCGCGACGAGCTCAAGGACCTGGCCTGCCTGGGCTTCTCCGCCGACCTGGTGATGCAGTCCTTCTGCCACACCGCGGCCTATCCGAAGCCGATCGACGTCACCACCCACCACACCCTGCCGGACTTCATCAAGACCCGCGGCGGCGTGTCCCTGCGTCCGGGCGACGGCATCATCCACAGCTGGCTGAACCGCATGCTGCTGCCGGATACCGTCGGCACCGGCGGCGACTCGCACACCCGCTTCCCGATCGGCATTTCCTTCCCGGCCGGTTCCGGCCTGGTCGCTTTCGCCGCGGCCACCGGCGTCATGCCGCTGGACATGCCGGAATCCGTGCTGGTGCGTTTCAAGGGCAAGCTGCAGCCGGGCATCACCCTGCGTGACCTGGTGCATGCCATCCCCTACTACGCCATCCAGAAGGGTCTGCTGACCGTCGAGAAGAAGGGCAAGAAGAACATCTTCTCCGGCCGCATCCTCGAGATCGAAGGCCTCGACGAGCTGACCGTGGAGCAGGCATTCGAGCTGTCCGACGCCTCGGCCGAGCGTTCCGCCGCCGGCTGCACCATCAAGCTGCCGGAAAAGGCCATCGCCGAGTACCTGCAGTCCAACATCACCATGCTGCGCTGGATGATCAGTGAAGGCTACGGCGATGCCCGCACCCTGGAGCGTCGCGCCCAGGCGATGGAAGCCTGGCTGGCCAACCCGCAGCTGCTGGCTGCCGATAGCGATGCCGAATACGCCGAAGTCATCGAGATCGACCTGGCCGAGGTCAAGGAGCCGGTACTCTGCGCGCCGAACGATCCGGACGACGCCCGCCTGCTCTCCACCGTCGCCGGTGAGAAGATCGACGAAGTGTTTATCGGTTCGTGCATGACCAACATCGGTCACTTCCGTGCTGCCGGCAAGTTGCTGGACAAGGTCAAGGGCGGCATTCCGACCCGCCTGTGGCTGGCTCCGCCGACCAAGATGGACGCCCACCAGTTGACCGAGGAAGGCTACTACGGCATCTACGGCAAGGCTGGCGCGCGCATGGAAATGCCGGGTTGCTCGCTGTGCATGGGCAACCAGGCCCGCGTGCAGACCGGTTCGACCGTGGTCTCCACTTCGACCCGTAACTTCCCGAACCGTCTGGGCGACGCGACCAACGTGTACCTGGCCTCCGCCGAACTGGCAGCGGTCGCCTCGATCATCGGCAAGCTGCCGACCGTCGAGGAGTACATGCAGTACGCCAAGGACATCGACAGCATGGCTGCCGACGTCTACCGCTACCTCTCCTTCGACCAGATCGCCGAGTTCCGCGAAGCGGCGGCCAACGCCAAGATCCCGGTCGTCCAAGCCTGATCCCAGCGCTGTAGAAGAAGCCCCGCCCCGTGCGGGGCTTTTTTATGCGCCTAGGCAAAGGACCTTTTGCCGCACCCGCCTTGCGGCCGCAATGGCAGCGTCTACCTTCTGAGTTGGGGATACCCCAAACGACCACTCGGAGCACATCATGAAACCATGGATCATCGCCGCCCTGTGCCTGTTCGGCCTGGCCGGTTGCAGCAGCGAATACATCATCACCACCACCGACGGCCAGATGCTCACCAGCGATGGCAAACCTGAGCTGGACAAGGACACCGGCATGATCGAGTTCACCGACAGCGAAGGCCGCAAGCAGCAGATCCCGCAAAGCAGCGTCAAGCAGATGCTGGAGCGCTAGCGACTGCACCTCGGCGGCCTCGCTTACGCCCGGATCGGTCAGCCGCGGCGGCGAACACCTGCACGCCGCCGACAATGGCATATGCATTGCTTCAGTCCCGCTAGCAGAGCGCTTTCAACGGCGGAAGCCGCTCAACGACAACGGCGTCGTTCCCATGCCGCCCCAGCGGCAGGCATGGGCACGGCGCCTTTTTGCGTGGAGAAGGGACAAGCAACATGAGCGAACAACAAGCAGTCCCCGGCGACGCGCCGGGCGGAACTGGCAGCGGCGATGCACCGGAGAAGCGCACGCTGAACATCGGTTTCATGGCTCTGACCGACGCGGCCTCGGTGATAGTGGCCGCCACCCAGGGCTTTGCCGAGAAACACGGGCTGACCCTCAATCTGCAGCGCCAGACCTCCTGGGCCGGGCTGCGCGACAAGCTGCTGAGCGGCGAACTGGACGCCGCACACAGCCTCTACGGCCTGATCTACGGCGTCCAGCTCGGGCTCGGCGCGCCGGCTACCGACATGGCAGTATTGATGGGCCTGAATCAGAACGGCCAGAGCATCAACCTGTCGCAGCCGCTGCTGGACGCTGGCGTGAGCAGTGGCGAAGCACTGCGGCAGCATGCGCACCAACAGGGTGCACGCCTGACCTTCGCCCAGACCTTCCCTACCGGCACCCACGCCATGTGGCTCTATTACTGGCTGGCCAGCCAGGGCATCCACCCGCTGCGCGACGTCGACAGCGTGGTGGTGCCGCCGCCGCAGATGATCGCCCACCTCAAGGCGCGCCGCATCGACGGACTCTGCGTCGGCGAGCCCTGGAGCGCACAGGCGGTGGACGAGGGCCTCGGCTGCACCATCGCCACCAGCCAGTCGATCTGGGCCGATCACCCGGAGAAGGTGCTCGGCTGCACCCGCGCCTTCGTCGAGCGCCATCCCAACAGCGCCCGCGCCCTGATCATGGCGGTGCTCGAGGCCAGCCGCTTCATCGACGAGAGCGAGGAGAACAAGCGCAGCACGGCGCAATTGCTCAGTGGCCACGACTACGTCGATGCGCCGCTGTCGGCCATCCAGCCGCGCTTTCTCGGCCAGTATCAGGACGGCCTCGGCCATGCCTGGCTGGACGCCCATCCGCTGCGCTTTCATGCCGACGGCGCGGTGAACATGCCCTACCTCTCCGACGCGATGTGGTTCATGACCCAGTTCCGCCGCTGGGGCCTGCTGCGCGACGACCCGGATTACCTCGGTGTCGCTCGCCAGGTGCAGCAACTGGGGCTTTACCGCGCGGCCGCGCAGGCGCTGAATATCCCCATACCCGCGGACATGCGCAGCGCCACGCTGCTCGACGGCACCTGCTGGGACGGCAGCGACCCGACCGGCTACGCCCGCAGCTTCAGTCTCCATGCCCTGGCCGACAGCCCGGCTGTCGCCCTGTAATCGCCCGGAGAACCACCAGATGTTGCGTATCCTGCTGATCAACGACACCCCGAAGAAAGTTGGCCGTCTGAAGACGGCGCTGACCGAGGCCGGTTTCGAGGTCATCGACGAATCCGGGTTGACCATCGACCTGCCGGAACGGGTCGAAGCCGTGCGCCCCGACGTCATCCTGATCGACACCGAATCGCCCGGCCGCGATGTGATGGAACAAGTGGTACTGGTCAGCCGCGACCAGCCGCGGCCGATCGTCATGTTCACCGACGAGCACGACCCCAGCGTCATGCGCCAGGCGATCCAGAGCGGCGTCAGCGCCTATATCGTCGAGGGTATCCATGCCCAGCGCCTGCAGCCGATTCTCGACGTGGCCATGGCCCGCTTCGAGAGCGACCAGGCCCTGCGCGCCCAGCTGCAGGCGCGCGATGCGCAGTTGGCCGAGCGCAAGCGCATCGAGCTGGCCAAGGGCCTGCTGATGAAAATGAAGAGCTGCAACGAGGAAGAGGCCTACACCCTGATGCGCCGCCAGGCCATGAGCCGCCAGCAGAAACTGATCCAGGTCGCCGAGCAGATCATCGCCATGCACGACATGCTGGGGAACTAGGCTGAAACGCTGGATTCATGCGGTCTAGAATGGGCGCTCGCTGCACTCGAAAGCCCAGAAATGCCGATAGGTGCGTGAGAAAGTCACGCAAAAGTCACGCACCTATCTTCCCGCCCCGCCCGTCCCGGGCACCTTTAAACACCCCCACATCACACCTATCCTTCAGGCTTCCCCGACCTCGGAGCCAACCATGTGCGGCCGCTACGTCTCCCCCGATGATCGAGCCATTGAGCAGTTCTGGCACATCGGCGCGCGTAACTCTGGGCAGTGGATCCGGCGTTACAACGTGGCGCCGACCACGCAGGTGCCCATGCTGCGCCTCGACGAGCATGGCGTGCTTGAGCTGGACGGCGCGCGTTGGGGGCTGATTCCGACCTGGTGGAAGAAGCCCGTTCCGCCGACCTTCAGTTTCAACGCCCGCAGCGAAGAGGCCGCCAGCAAGCCGATGTGGCGCCAGGCGATCCGCGCGCAGCGCTGCATCATGCCGGCCCTGGGCTGGTACGAGTGGAACGAGAAAGAGCAGGTGCGCAACCGTGCCGGCCGGCTGGTGAACCAGCCCTACTACCACCACGCGCCCGACGACAGCATGCTAGCCATCGCCGGGCTGTGGTCGGCCTGGGCTGGGCCGGATGAGCAGGAAGTGCTGTCCTGCGCGCTACTGACGCGAGACGCCGCTGGGCCGGTTGCCGCCATCCACCACCGAATGCCCGTCATCCTGGCGCCCGAGCAGTTCGACCTCTGGCTGTCGCCGTCCACCAGCATCGAGCAGGTGCACAACGCCATCGCCATCAGCCGCGAGGACTTCGACGCCTACCCCGTGACCACGGACGTCGGCAACAATCGCAACGATTACCCGGAACTGCTCGAGCGGATCTAGTTGCCCGCCCTCTCCCGCTGCGCCGCTTGCCTTTCGATGCACGCCAGCACCTGGCCGGCGCAGTTCAGCAGCTCGGCCTCGGTGGCGTCCAGTGCGCGGCGCCAGTCGTCATTGATCAGCAGCGGCGGACGGGCCGGTAAGCGGCACGGCACCAGGCTGCACTCCAGCCGGGGCTGTGTAGGCGGCGGGGTTGGTGGTTTCTGGGCGTTGGTACAGCCGGCCGAGAACAGCAGGCACAGCAGCAGCGAGATAGTCGGCAACAGCCTGGTCATTGCGTTTGAGCTCCTCGAGGGCGGCCGCGCTGGCGGCTTGGTTGCGGGTGATGGCCTGGCCGAGCTGTTGCATGCGCCGCTCGATGTCGGCCAGCTCGCCGAGGGTCTGCTGCTGAGCGGCGAGTACGCCGGCCTGCAGCTGCACCATCGCCTCGGCTTCGGCCTGGGCGCCTTCGGCGGTGTCGGCGCGTTGGGCCTCGAGGGCGATGCGCGGCGCCAGCCCCCACCACACCACGCCGGCGGCCAACGCCATGAGCAGCAGCACGGCGCTGGCCTTGGCGGCCAGCTGGTACTGGGCGGGGATCATGCCGCCACCTGCAGCGCTTCCAGCACGCGCGCGTAGTTCTCGCCCCACTTCTGCCGCAGCTTGCGGCGGGCAACTGCATCGCCGCGCTCGTATGCGCCGGGGCGCCAGGTGCGCAGGTAGCACTGCCAGGCGGCCTCGACATCCCCCAGCACCGGCAGGGGCGGCGGGTCAGTCCAGAACAGCAGCCGCGCGAATACGGCGTCGATCACGTCCACCTGGCCAGGCAGCGCTGCCCATACGCCCTCGATGCTCGGCTCGATGCCCAGCGCCCGGCAGGCAGCAATGGCGGCCGCTCGACTGGAATGGTGGCGCAACACGCCGGCCACTCCGCCGCCGCGCTCGAACTGCCAGATGCCGCGGGCCGGGCCGCATTTGCCCGGGCGGATGGGCAGCTGGCATTGCTCGCGGTTGGGCGCCTCCTGCAGGTGGGCGGTAAGCATGAGCTGGTCGACCTGGGCGCGATGCTCAGACATGCGCGCAGGCAGCAGCGCGAGCGCGGGCGTGATGGCCTGCTCCCGGATTTCAGAGAGGGTCATAGGGTCTCCAGAAACGAAAATGCCCGCACAGCGGCGGGCATGGCATAGGCTGACGCGGGATTAACCGACGACTTCCACCGTCTCGACGTCCGCCACCCACTTTATGTTGGTGGCCGCCGCACCTGTGGCGGTAATGCTCAAGCAGCCTAGCGTGGTGTCTGCCGTCACACTGACTGTCCAAGCAGCAGCGCCGGAATCACCAGCGACCAGGGTCGGCGAAACGGCGGAAACCAGCGCCGTAGCCGCGGCGTTGGCGCCGCGACGGATAGTCCCCTTGAACTCCCACGACGCACAGTCTCCGGACGCTGAAGCGCGCGCGACCAATCGACCCGTGAACCCGTACGCTGCGTTGTTGGGCAACGTGACCTGGGTAGCCGCTGCTGGGGAACCCCCGTCCGCAGATAGCACGGCTGGAGTGGCGTCGGTTGTGGCGCGCCGAAGCACAAAACGTTCGCGCTGCGCGTCGCCGTTCGCGCTGAATCGTCCAGCGGCCCGGGCTTCCACGCCGTAAACGCCTCGGGTGGTGGCCCGCGCACCGCCGCAGACTGACGATAGTGGGCCGTCGATAATGTTGCTCTCGCCGCCGACACCCGTTGCACTAGAGCCGGTCACCGTGACCCCGTTACCCCCGATGGCGGTCGCATATTGCTGGTTAGCTAACGGCCCATTTCCCCCGATGGCGGTCGCATATTGCGCGGTCGCCGAGGCGCTCTGGCCGCCGATAGCAATGCTCTGCGCCCCGGATGCCTCAGCGAAATAGCCGCCGGCAACGGCGTGTGAACCGCTCGCGGTGCATTGCTGCCCCCCAGTTATGCACGCGTAGTTGCCGCTAGCCACCTGCGTGGCGCTCGATCGATTAGTTTGCCAGTCGGTAGCGTGCGTGCCGCGCTTATTCCCCCCGGACGCCGTACCTGTTGGCATGGCCGCCATCAGCGCCCCGGTGCCTTTCGGCACGAAGGCTACGTCACCGTTGGTTTCAGTGATCGTCACCGACAGCGATACCACCGGCACCGTTGCGTTGGGCGCCGAGGTATTTTTCGCCTCGGTCAAATGCGTCAGCCCACTACCACCACCGCCCCCCGCCAGGGGCTCACCGCTGGCACGCAGGTAGTCCGTGCAGCGCCAGTTACCAGAGCCAAGCGAAACGAACTCTGCGCTATCCCCTGCGGCCGTCGTTATGTTTGCTCCAGTCGGCAGGATCAGCGACGTTGCGTTGTGGGTCAAAGTCAGAGCGCCCTGGAACACCAGCCTACGAACCGCACCCGAGGCAATGGTGCCAAACGAAGTGATAGTGGTCGTACCGCTGATATTAATGGTATTCGCAGCCTCGGCACCGATATTGGTAGTCGACGCAGACGCCAAGGTGGTCAGTGGGGCCTCATTGAGCGCAGTGCTCAGCGTGCCGCCGGTGAACTCTCCGCCACCGGCTGCGCTGATCACCGGCGCAGCCGGATTAGTACGGTCAATCGTGACGTTCGTCCCGGCGGTCAACACCGCTTCTTTGCCGTCCAGCGCCGTCTGCAGCCCGGTAACGGTGCTGATCGCCTGGCTGCCAGTGTGGTTCGCCCGGTCGAACGCCAGCGCCAGGCGCGCAGCCAGCTTGCCGATAGCCTGTCGCACGGTGTCGGTTGCGGCGACAAGGGCAGAGTCGGCCAGGCTGAGGCCGGTTAGGGCAACGTCCAGGACAGCCTCGGCGAGGTCGCTGATGGTTGCCGCCAGCTGCGTGCCGGTGTGGTTGCTGCGCTGCACGGCAGCGGCCTGGGCAGTCGCAGCGGCGCCGGCCGGATCGGCGCCCACATCGGCGGCGCTCGGCATCTCGTGCACGTGGTCCTGCCGACTGGCCGAGGTGCTGACGCCAGGCGTGGCCGTGCCCAGCGGCTGCGGCACGGCGCTGCCGACCGGGGCGCCGCCACCGGAGGCCGGCGCCAGGATCTCCTGCCAGTTGGCCAGGGTGCTGGCCGGTTCGGCGGCGAGGATGAACGAGGTGCTGATATCCGTGCGGATGGCGACATCGCCCGTTTCGGCGGTCAGCGCCAGCATGGCGGCCTCGCTCGCCACCACGTAGGTGTTGGTGATCGCCGACGCCGGCAGCTGCGCCAGCGGCACTTTCGCGTTGGCGTCCAGGGTGGCCACGCCGTTGGCGGCGCCCTTCTCTGTCAGCGGCACTGCTGCGGCCGGCGTGCCGGTCAGGTCGCTGTAATTGCCGCTGGTGGCCACGGCGGCCAGGTCTGCCGGCTGCACGGCGCTGTCGGCGGTTACGCCCTGCGCCGCCGTGGCGGCGCCGATGGCGGCAGGCGTGGGCAGCGGGTGCACGTGGTCGGCGCGGCTGGCGGCTGGCGAGGTGCCGGCGGCGGCTGCACCTGGCGCCTGCGGCAGTGCGTCGCTGAGCGCGGGGATAGTCGGCGTGCCGATCAGGTCGCTGTAGTTGCCGCTGGTGGCTACGGCGGCCAGGTCGCCCGGCTGCACGGCGCTGTCGGCGGTCGCGCCTTGGGCTGCGGTGGCGGCGCCGATGGCGGCGGGCGTCGGCAGCGGGTGCACGTGGTCTGCACGGCTGCTCTCCTCCGCGGTGCCGGGGGCGGCAGCGCCCAGGGCCTGCGGCGCGGCATCGCTGAGCGCGGCGCCGGCGTTGTCGCGCAGCTGCTCGAGCGTGCCGCGGGTGACCCGCACGCTGATCGGCGTGCCGATGGCCCAGAGGCGTGCGCTGGTGCCTTCCTGCCCGCGCAACACGTCGAGCACGCCCGCGCTCTGCGCGGTGACGGTGACGATCTCCCAGGCCACCTCCTGCCCGCTCTCGTCGATATCGACCAGGGTGAGCAGGTAGTGGTCGCCAGTGCCGAGCCCGACCAGCAGCGCGGCGGCGGCCGGGTCAATGGTCAGTTGCCCGGCCACGGCCGAGGCCTCGGCGGTGAGGGCCGCCGACCAGTTGTTGAGCCAGAGTTGCATGAGTGCTCCTAGACGTAGCAGACGGGGTTCAGCTGGTACCAGCTCACGGCCCCTGTGTAGGGGTCGTGCGAGCCGTAGTAGGGGGGCGGCGTGGCCGCAGCCAGCACCTGCACGCTGCCGGCGGCGGGGCCGGATGGCGTCACCGGCGGGTGGTTGCGCCAGCGGCGGCTTGCGGGGTTGTCGCCGTCGCCGTTTTCGGTGGAGATCTCAAACCCCACCACCTGGCGGGAGTACCAGTAGAGGTCGGCGCGCGCACGGTACAAAGTGGCCGTACCGCCGACTGGGTTCAGGGCCGGCTCGAGGCCGGGGAAGGCGCCCCACTCTGCCCCGACGAGGGCGACATCCGAAGTGCCCGAGAGGCCTAGGCGCCCCAGTTCAGGAAAAGCCGCGCCGTCGGTGTCGCCCTTGAACTCGCTGGCGGCGCCGGTGAGGGTCACGCCGTCGATGGTCACGCTGTGCTCGTAGTTGAACGTGCCAGAACGGTAGGTTGACCCGGGGACCTGGCTGGCCACCATGCTCGCGCTGATGCTCACCGCATGGCGCACCACCCCGGCGACCACGATCTGCAGCTCGCCCGAGCAGGTGGAAGTGAGGCTGTAGGGTGACGGCGTGTCCGGCGGCTCGTAGGTGGGCGGCCGCGGCGCGTTGTACTCGAAAGCGAGCACCTGGCGCATGCTCACTTCCTGCAGTACGCCGGCAGCGTCGTACCACAGTGCGCAGAGACGCTCGAATGTGCGCGTACCAGCTGCTACGCATTCCAGCGCGGCCACTTCGTAGAAGCCGCCCGGCGGCAGCGCCGGGTAATAGATGCCGTCCGTGCCCAGGTACCAGAGGTGCGAAGGCAGCGGCGGCGACGCTTTATTGATGTCGTCGAACTCGCGCACCACTGCGGAGGTGATCGTAGCCGCCGCGCCAGGCCCCGCGATGCGCAACTCAATGAAGGAACGAGCCTGACGCCCCATCCGGCGCCCTGTCGACCTTCCGAAGGCCAGGATGATGGCCTTGCTGCCATCTGGCGCGATCGCATCGATCATCACGTTGCCGGAGGTCAGGGGTCCGACATCGCCGAACGTGAGGCTCAGGCTGTAGCTGTAAAGGGCGCCTGGCTGCTGCCAGCGACCGAAGCGGCGCAGCGAGACGGTAATGGCCAGCGGTGCGGTGAAATTTCTGAACGGCCCCTCATCCAGGTTGGTGCAGCGTACCAGCCACCGCTCCCCATTCGGGTCGACGTAGATCCAACCGGCGATCTGCTTGGTGTGCAACTGAATTATGCCCCCCGAGAGCGTGGCCTCGTTGCGCCACTGCCGGCCTGCGGCCAGGTCTGCTGCCGCCTCATCCTCGCTGCGCACAACGGGCGGCATTCCGGCCGCGTGTCGATGGGTAATGCCGTGGGTGTCCTGCGGGGTAATCAGGGTGCTGCCAACACTGAACTGCACCGGCGACGGCTGACGGTAACTGCGCGTTGTGCCGTTCGGTAGCTGCAGCTGGCCACCCCTCACAAGCCCATGCCAGGGCACCCCCCACACAGGCAGCGTCACGGCGTTGCTCCTGGTTCAGGGAAGTCGAACACCACCTCGGCGCCATTGGCGTCGTTGAAGGTCCAGGTTTTGCGCGCGGGCAGCACGAACAACCCATCCGTGCTGGGGATGCCGGCCGACCAGTACTCCACGCTCTGCTCCGTCAACGGGCTGGCGATGCCGCCGCCGGTGCTCGCGGCCGGGGCCTCGTAGGTGCCCCGCCCGCGCTGGGCCGGTAGCGCGCCGCGCGGCTCGACGGTGCGCAGGGTGGCGCGCTGCCGCGGCTGGCTGACCACGGCGTTGATGTCCGCCACCTCGGCGGCGCCGGTGCGGCGCTGCACCATCGCCTCGCCGCCAGCGCGGCGGCTGGCGGCCATGGCTTCGCCGGAGGCCCGGCGCGCCTTGGCCATAGCATCACCACTGGCGCGGCGAGCTTTCGCATTGTCTGTGGCCATGTCACAGCTCCAATAGATCGTTCGGTATGCCGATGCGGTAGGTCACCACCACCTCGCCGGTGGCCTCGTCGCGGTAGGCCTCGGGTATCTCCATCGCCTCCACCTCGAAGCGATGTGGGAACTGCTCGGCGGTGAGATCGTCGGCGGCGTCCCAGTTGCCGCTGAAGCCCAGGCGGGTGTCGTCGTACGGCGGGATCGGCAACCCGGTGATCGGGTGGTTGAGCCGGCCGCCCAGCTGGGTGGGCAGGCCGATGCCGTCGCCATTGGGCAGCGGCGCCAGGCTGGTGTCGGGCCGCGCCGGTACGGTGAGCGGGTCGCTCACGCCGCCGCCGCGCATCACCGCCACGCTGAGCGTGGTGATGGCCGTGCCGCTGCCCAGGTCGAAGCTGTGCTGCAGCCGCCGGCATTTGCCCTGCGCCTTGGCCTTGTCGTCCAACTTCAGGGTGTGCACCAGGTCCACGCCCAGGGCGAGGTCGGTGGGCACCTCCCAGCTCAGCGTGGTGCCGCGGTGTGCGTCCAGCAGCTGCGCGCGGCCGCCCTGGATCAGGCAGTGCAGCACCTGTTGCCGGCGGGCCTCGTCGTCCAGATCCTCGGCGCCCTCGGTGGTAACGCTGGGCACGCTGCCGTCCCACTCCTCGGCGCGGTCGCTCTCCACCTCGGCATTGGCCGAGTCGCGCTGCACCACCCAGGTGGCCTCGTCATCACCGCCGGGGGCCTCCAGGTTGATGCGGTAGTGCTCGGTGACGGTCTGCACCCAGCGCCGGGCACCAGTCACGTTCACGCCCAGCCAGAGATTGTCGAATACGTTCTGCCAGGGCACGCCATCGCCGCAGGGGTCGGCCAGCGAGGCCGGCAGCTTGAAGCCGCCCACCTGGCCGAGCAGCTGCAGGCCGCCGCCAGTGATGGCGCTCTCGATCTCGTCCGTGGTCGGCAGGTCGCTGGTCCATACCCGCCACTGGCAGAAGCCGGGGATGCCGCTGCTGCCGTACTCGGGGTGGCTCCAGGCGAACTGCTCGCTGTGCTGCCACAGCCGCGGGTAACGATACCCGGCCTCGATCTCCACCCGGTTTGTGGTGGCGCCGCTGGGCTGCAGTTCGATCTGCACGCTCTCGTGCAGGGTCGTGCCAGGGCCGAACACGAAGTGCGGCACGGGGCTGGCGAACCAGCTGGTGACGCGCAGCTCGCCGGTGGGCGAGCAGTCCAAGCTGGCCGCGCGGCTGGCCAGGCGCTCCTCGGCGTAGTCCCAGCGCGAGCGGCCCTCGACCGGCTCGTACAGGTCGGCCGACCAGTAGCCCTGCACCAGGGCGTCGATGGCCGCGATGCTCATGCCCTCGACGCGGGTCTGGCGCTGGTCGCTGCACTCGCAGCTGAGCAGGCGGCTGGTGGCGTCCCAGGCCGGCTGCTCGATGCGCCCGGTGAACACGCGCGCCTCGGTCACCACACCGTCGCGGTCGCGGCTGATGTAGTCCAGCGTCACCGCCTGGCCGACCCAATCGGGCGGCACCACAGGGCCGGGCGGCAGGTACAGCACGAACCCCGCCACGCCAGCGGCGTTCTCCTCCCGGTCCACGTCCACCACGCCGGTGAGCTGGCCGGTGCGCTCCACGCCGCCCACCATCAGGCGCAGGCGCCAGGTGAAGGCCTGCCCGCGGACCACATACACCGGCTCCACCGGCACGCCCGAGGCCTGGGCGCCGTTCAGGGTGGCGCCATTGATCGGCGCGCCGTTGATCAGCATGGGTCAGGCCTCTTCCCAGGTGAGGGACCAGGTGTGGCCACCAGTGGCGCCGCTCTGCGACTCACTCGGGCGGTTGGCGAACACCGAGAACACCGGCAGCCAGCAGGCGCGGTAAGCGGTAGCGCCGGCTACGGCGGTTAGCGTGGCCACGCCGTCGACCACCGCGCAGGCGGTCTTAACCCAGTCTCGGCCGACCAGCGCCAGCCCCCAGGGCGCCACGTCCGGGCGCGGTGTGCTGGTGAGCGTGTAGACCAAGCCGCTGCCACCGATGCTCTGCACCTTGGTGCTGCGCAGCTCCAGCGGGCCGCTGTAGTCCAGGCCATCGAGGCCCGGCGGCATCCAGCCATCACCGCTGATGCTCCCGGCCATGCGCTCCCAGTGCTGCTGCTTGATGCCCGCGCCGTCGCTCATGCGCAGCACGGTGCTGCCGCCGATGGGCTCCAGGGTTTCCACCGGGGCGCCAGCATGCAGCACGATCTCGACACCGCCGAGCGTGATCCGTGGTTGAGACATTCAGGGGCTCCAGAAAAACGAAGCCCGCGCGGGGCGGGCTATTTGCGGCGGGTGCCGCCCTTCTTCATTGCCAGGCGCTGCAGGTTCAGCGCCCCAGCCTGGTCGACGTAGACCGTGGTGGTCTGGCCGCCGAGGTCGAGCTGCAGGCTGCCGAGGTCGGGGAAGTTCGGGCCGGCCAGTTGCTGCTGCAAGGCCGGCGCCAGCGAGGGGATGGCAGGCAGTGCACGAGGCGCCACGATGCCGCCCATGTCGTACCCACGCAGGCCGCGACGCATGGCCTCCACCACCGCCACCCCACCGGCGCGGGCGATATCCAGCTGCGACCACACCACCTCGCCGCGGTGCACCACCCCGGCCGGCTCGTACCGGCCGCCGGGGCCGGTGTAGCCGCCGGAGGCGAAGCCGGGGACGCTGGCAGTGGTGGTCGGCACTGGAGCGCCATCTGGCATCTGCACTCGCACCGGCAGCACGATCTCGGTTTGCCCGAGCTGGGCCACCAATGACTCGATCTGGCTACGCACCTGCTCGACGCTCGCCTCGTCGGTTTTCACCGAAACGGACATGTCCTTCAGTTGGTCTGCCTGGTCCTTCAGCGCCTTCATCTGGTACTGGATGTCGGCCAGCTTGTCCTCGGCGTTGCTCTGCTCCAGGTCGTTGGCGGCAAGCTCGATGGCCTGCAGCTCCTGGACGAAGCCGCGGAAGCCGTAGGTGTTCTCGCCGGCCGACGCCAGATCCTGCAGCATTTTCAGCGCTTCCTGCGCCAGACGCTGCGCGCCTTCCACGTCGCCGTTGGCCAGCGCGTCACGGGCACCGAGCTTCAGGTCTTGCGCGGCGCTGTAGCTGGCATCGCCGCTACCGCCTAGCCCAGCCAGCGCCTCCTGATAGCGCTTCTCGATCTTCAAGCGCTCGCCGCGCACCTTCTCCAGATCGCTGGTCGCCTTCTTTTCGGCACTGACCAGTTTCTTGGCCGCAGCCTCGGCATCCTTGACCAACTTCTGCCGCTGGGTTTCAAGATCCGCGACATAGGCGCTGTATTTTCTCAGCTCTTCCTGGCGAAGAGCGTCGAGCTCCTCATGCGCAGCGGCCTCAACCTCCGTCGCACGATTGGCGTTCTTCGCCATGTCGTTGACGGTCTTAGCCAGGTAGTCGGTGATGCCAGACTCCTTGGCCTGCCTTCCCCAGTAGCGCCGGGTTTCGGTCAGCAGACGATCGAACGCGGCGCCCAACTCCGGAGCGAACTTTGAATATTCTTCTCGAAGCGTCGGCAGCTGATTGCCGAATGCCTGGACGATGGTTTCAGTGGTGAGCTTGCCCTCCTTCGCCATCTCACGCAGTTGCCCAACGGTAACGCCGAGCTCGTCTGCCAGGGCCCCCGCTACGCGGTCAGACTGCTCGAGCACAGAGTTGAACTCGTCGCCGCGCAATACGCCGGAAGCCAGGGCCTGCGACAGCTGGCGCACGGCGCCGTCCGCCTCGGTAGCTGAGGCTCCGCCGATCTTCAGCGCCAGCGATACTGCCTCGACAGTCTGCAAAGTCTCCTTCTGACCAAGCCCGACCTCGCTCAGCGGACGCTGCAGCCGGCTATAGAGGTCGACCAAACCGGCAATGTCGCCCTGGGTTGCGTCGGCAATGCGATCAAGCTCCGCCTGGGCGGTGTTGAACTCACTTTGCGACTTGGTCGCAAGGCGCAGGCGTGCGTCAAGGCGGCTAACTTCGTCGGCCCCTTGCGCCACCTTGACGGCGCCAGCACCTACTGCTGCCACGCCGGCGGCGACAGCGGCCGCACCGCCGCCACCACGAAAACTACCGAGAAGGCCACCGCCACCGAATCCGCCCTCAAGCCCACTGAGCTCGTCTTTGGTCTCCTTGATGCGGCGTTTCAGCTCGCGTTGAGCGAGCGCCAACTCCTTCGTGGTCAGCGCGCCGGAGGTGCGCAGCAGGTTGTACTGCTGACGCAGCGACTGAATCTCCAGCCGTGCAGCCCGAGACTGGGTGACGCCGAGGTTGTTACGCGCCGCCTCCAGGTTGGCCTGGCGCTGAGCCAGTGCCTGCTCCTTGAGGGCGGCCGCCCGGTTGCGGATGCCGCGGGCGGCGGCGTCCGCGCGCCCGGCGCTCATGGCGCTGTTCAGCTCGGCGTTGAGCCGGCGTTGCTCGGCGGCTAGGCGAGTCGTATCTACACCCGCGCCTTTCAATTCCGTGCGCAGGCGGCCTAGCTGGCTGGTCTGTTGGGCCTCCACGCGCTCCAGCCGCTGCAGCTCCTTGGTCGCGTCGCGAAAGCTCTGCTTCAGCTGCTCGGTTGGGCGGTCGGTGGCAACCAGGTCACGCTGCAAGTCCTGCAGGCGCTGCTTGACTGTCCGCATCTGCGCGCCGGTGGCCTCAAGGTTTGCCTCCAGCTCGCGCGTCGCATTCACCTGCCGTAGGGGCTTCTCTACCTGCTTGACCAAGTCTGCATAGGCCTTGGTGAAGCCCGCCACCTCCTTGGTCGCCTGGTCCAGATCGGCCGTCAGCCGCAGTTCAATATCGGTCATGGCTTAACCTTTGATGGCTCGCAGGAAGAGGGACCAGGGGTAATCGAGCACGCCGTGATGCCCAAGGCGCACCAGCGCGCAGATGGCGCTGTCGAGCTGGGCTATTGAGCAATCGGGGCCGGCGACGGCGCCTTGAGCCGCGCCAGCATTTGAAAAAAACGCGGGTTCATCTCCTTCACCTTGGCGATCAGGACGTCAAGCTGGCTCGGGCGCAACTGCTCAAGGTCCTCCAACTCCGCATCGACAAACGCCGGCAACTCGTGCAGATACACGTCCTCGTACAGCTCACAGCGCAGCACCTCGTATTCCGTTCGCGAGCCAATCAAGCTGCGCAGCTGCGCAACCGTCAGCTCCTTGACGATGAAGTCCTTGCCGTCGATCTCGGTAATGGCCTTGCCGGCGCTGTTGTTCATGTGATTCTCCGGGCAATAAAAAACCCGCCGAAGCGGGTTGGTATGGGTAGAACCAATCCTTCAGTCGCCGAGGAATTGCGGAGCAAGAACCGGGAACATGAAGAACAGAATCGCAAAAATCACGAACAGAATGATAAATGCCGGAATGGACGCCAACACCCACTTGACCATGAACCAGACCATCGAGTTAAAGCTCATGTTGAGGTCAAGGATCACGACCGGCTGAGCCCCCTGGTATTCGCCCATAACCTTCTTCACATGGGCAGCAACAGGCGGTGAAACTTTGGCCGTTCCGGGGAGCGCGCGGCTTTCTGCGCACCTTGGGCACTCAGCCTTGTCCTGGATCTCACGCATGGTGAACTCGTAGCGGCAGAAATTGCACTGCATCGGGTTTCCCTCCCTATGGATATGGCAGGGAATGTAGCCGATCAGCGCCAGCACCGAAACCCGGCGCGGGGCCGGGCTCAGTTACTGGCCTTCAATTCAGTCCGCCGGCGTGGCGGTAGAAACCCCGCGCGCCCGCAGCTCATGCGGGCGCTTTCCGCCACCCATTTGCAGCACCGCAGCCATTTCCGGACTGGAGCGTTCCAGTCTGTCGGCGTTGTTCTGCAGCTCCCGGAAAAACTCCCAGGTCTGCGAGTGGAAACGCGGGTTCAATGCCTTCACGGCATCACCGATGCCCTGGTGCCAGCGATGGCAAACCCAATCGGCGTAGTGCAGCACGTTGGCCAGGTCCTGCGCCTGGTACCGATCAAGCGCCAGGGTGCCCAGCACCCTCTCCTGCCTCGGCAGCCATTCCCCCTCAAGGGCATAGGCCGCGACGAAGTTGCAGGCCGCTTCGAACTCGCCGGCCTGTATGAGCTCGATGCGAGGCACGTTGAAGCGGGTGTGCAGCCGGTTGTGCATGTTCTGCTGGAAGCTGCGGCGCTTCTCCAGCGGCACCACCTTGGCCTTGTCGCGAATCAGCCCCTTGAGCACGTTCACTTCGGTCATGCCGATCAGGGCATCGACCAGGGTGGCCATCTTGTTGCTGCTGTCGTGGTAATGGCCGGTGCGGCGGATCGCCGGCAGCACCTCGGCGGTGATCCACTTCTTGAAGCGCTTGGCCTCAGCTTTGCGGCTGCGAAGGATCGCCGAGTAAAGCCCGGACTCGTTGATCACCAGCATTTCCTGTTCGCCGCCAAGGGTCGGCACAATCTGCCGACCCTTCTCGTCTTCATCGAGGTTGCGGGTCATGTCCTTGGCTTCGGCGTACATCAGAGCCAAAGCAACATCGCTAGCGACGAACCACGGCTGGTCATCGACCAGCATGGTGCGGACTTCACGAGCATCGAACTGGAACGGAATTACTTGAGCAGTATTCATGGCATCACCCTTTGTCAGTTAGGGTTCGCCACCTTCGTTACCAAGCGAGAGGGAGGCGAACCGTGCGCGGGTTGGTAAACCGGGGACAAAGGAACCCGGCAGGGCCGAAGCCCTCCCACGCACGGCCCACCATAAAGCGGGCACAAAAAAACGCCATGTAGGCGTCGTGCGCCTTTGCCATCTTCGGGTTACCAAGCCCGGCCGCTGAATTTGCAGCGGCAGCGCCATCATGCACGCGACAAGATCGCCACGTCAACCAGCCCTCTCCATCAGGATCAGCCCAACAGCCAACATACCCAGCAATGCGCAATATGCAGTAGCCTGCAGCTTTGCCCGCCGCTCGCCCCTGGCCAGGCGCTCAATCCAGCCGATCCATCCCTTGATGCCCATGTGTTCCTCCCCGGTAGCAGGGAGACTGTAGCCTCTCAGCGCCAGCACAGAAACCCGGCCATCCCTGGCCACACCCGCTTACTCGACGTCCTTGATCACCATGTACTGCGACAGGCCGGTGCCGACCTTGGTGGCGTCCTTCTCCACCTTGGCGGTGAACTCCATGCCCTGGAACTCGTCGCCGATGAAGCTCAGGCTGGCGGGCGAGTGGTTCACGCGGTAGCACTCGATCACCACCGGCTTGCCGCTGCGCGCCTCGTTGAGGCCGACGAACACATGGCGGAAGCGCTTGCCCGATGCGACCAGCGCCTGGATGGTGGCGTGCTTGGCGTAGCTGTAGTCCACCTGGATGGTAGAACCATCGATGATGCTGCCGCCCTCCATGATGATCGGGAAGCCAGCCGGATCCAGCGTGTAGTCGGTGTCCAGCACGTAGGTGGTGGTACCGGCCTCATCCTTGACCACAACCGAGGTGGCGCCGGGGCGCGCCAGCAGGATCAGCGCGCCCGGATGGGCCACGTGCTCCTCGGCGGTAACAGTGCCAGAGGCCACGTCGGTGGCGCTGCCGTACAGCGCACGCGCCATGTTCTCAGCCTTGAAGTGGCGGGCGTTGTAGGTGATGTTCAGCGCGCTGATGCGCTGCACAGAGGTATCCAGGCCGCCGCCGGGGGTGGTGTAGTCCTGCTCCTCGATGTCCTGCACCTCGGCCTGGTAGCTCAGGCTGTTGCAGTTGCCGATGAAGATCAGCCCCTTGGGGTTGTCCAGGTCTTCGATGTATTGCTTGCCCACACCGAGAAAGGCGCCGCGGATATCAGCCATTGCTCACGTCCTCCTGCTGAGTGCTGATGACGCCGTGCTTCTCGAGCCAGGCCTTCTGGTCAGCGGTTACTTTGATCTTGTCGCCGGCCTTGAGCGGCTGGCCCTTGTGGGTGTGAGCTTTTGCGAGGACGACCTCGATCAGCTCCGGCTGCGGGGCAGCAGAGTTCTTGGTGGACATGGGGGCTCCTGCGGCCTACAGGCCGGAGTCGTTGACGATGATGTCGAAGGTGACGGGAATAAGCAGGGTGGCGGCCGGCTGGCCATCCCCTGGCGGGAAAGATTCGGCGCGCCCGACCGCGAAACCAGCGCACCCCTTGGGCAACCAGGGCACGTGCTGGCCCATGGATGGCATCAGGCACCGCACGAGGTCCAGCTCCAGATCCTCCAGAGCGGACTCGTAGCCGACGACGCCGGCCTCGACCGCTGCGATAACGCGGAAGCCGCGGCGCAGCTTGACGGCCTCCGGCCCACGCACCGGCTCGCCATCTGGTGCGCGCTGCACAACCACCAGACCGGCGCCAATGGGCTGCTTATCGATCACCTCGTTGAACCACCCCGAGACGACATTACCCCCCACATTGGTGAGGTAGCCGTTGCCGGTGGAGATGGCGCCGAGACGAGCGATCAGCGCCAGGCGCGCTTCGGTGAGGATGTTCATGGTTGCACCATGCAGGCCGCGGTGAGCATGTGGCCGTCGTCGCTGATCGTTTCCTCGACCAGGTAGCTGACGCCGCCGAACACAAACACCCCGCCTCGCTCAGCCTGGGCCAGCTGCTCCTTGCGCCAGGTAATACCCACGGCATTGCTGCGGAACAGGCCATCCGGGCCGTTCTGCATCAGGTTGTGATCGACGATGACCTCGACGCCGGCCACTACCGGCGCCCCGGTGGGGCCGGAGTACTGGGCGCAGCCGTCCTTGAGGTGCGCGACCACGCGCTGGTGCATGCGGTCGCGCATGTCCGCCCAGGCCATGGCTTAGGCGGTTACCGGATGGCCCAGCGAGCCGTTGAGGCGCACGCGACCGGTGGCGGACGGGTTGGAAGCCACGGCAGTGGCCACGCCGACCAGGTAGTTGCCGGTGCCGGCCACGTTGGTGAGCACGTTGGTGGCGGCAATGGCGTAGATCGGCTCACCAACGGCCCAAGCCTGGGCGCTGGTCTTGCCGAGGTCGAAACAGCCGGTGGTCTTCAGTTCCACCGGATCGCCTTCGGCTTCGGTGGTGGCGGCCACGCCGATCAGGCCGTTGACGCGGTAGAGCTGGCCGGAGACGGTGCCGCCAGTGGGCGCCGGTACGGTGATCATGTCGCCGTGCTGAACGAAGTTCTTCATGTTGGGTTCCTCGATTCGGGAGAGCAGAAACGACAAGGGCGCCAGCCGGCGCCCTTAGTCGATGGGGTTGGCGATTACGCGCCGGCGTTCTTGTAGGCGCCGCGGTAGTCGATCCAGGCGGCGCCGAACACCAGGCGGGCCTTGATCTCCATGCCGTCCACTTCGAAGCCCTCGCGGGTTTCGGTGAACACGCCCTGCTCGCCTTCCAGGTAGGCGTACTCGAAGGTATCGACCATGCCCGGCGCGGCGTAGAGGTACCACTGGTTGCCGGTGATGCGCGCGTCGACGATCACGGTCAGCGAGGTGTTGCGGCTGTCGTTGATGTCGGCGTTCTTGGCCGGCACGTAGTTGGAGCTGGTGAACTGGAAGGCCTCCAGCTCCTTGTCCGGGCCAACCACCAGGTACTGCGGGCCGAGGTTGAGGAAGTGCCCGGCCTTGGACTTCTGCTTGCGCATGGCGGCGCGGGCAGCGGCCAGGGTGGTGGTGTTGATGGCACCGGCGCTGCCGGCGAGGTTGCCGTGGTCGGCATGGAACACCGCCACACCGTCGACGAAGTTGGGGTTGCTCAGCAGCAGGTCCCACACCAGGTCGGATTCGGTTTGCGCGGCGGCGGCGCCCAGCGCGCGCGGCACGCGAGTGAGCGCGGCCAGGTCGTCGTTGACGATCGACTCCCAGGTGATGGCGATGATCTTGCCAAACTTGGCCACCTTGATCGGGGCACCCTCCTCGCCCAGGCTGCCGTATTTGTACTCGCCGTGCTCGTTCACCTTCTCCAGCGCGGTGATGTCGCCCAGGGCCACGCGGGTCACTTCGCGGAAGTCCGGCACGGTGGTCTGGCTGCCCAGCGGGCGCCAGGTCTGCGGGGCCAGCTCATAACCGGCGCGCAGGGTGCGGTTGACGGTGCTGCCCAGCAGCAGCGGGAAGTCGCTGGTGGTGTGCATGCCGGCGGCGCGGAAGGCCTGGCGGTCGCAACCGAGGGCGGCGCGGGCCACTTCCTGCGGGGTCATGCCGCGCACGCTGCCGCCGACCAGCTCCACGCTCTCGCGGGCCATGTCGATCAGGCGCATGCCGCGGAACTCGCGGGCGGTTTCCTCGAGCTTCACGGTCGGGTCGCAGCGGTGCAGCAGGGCGTTGAGCATGGCGCCGCGCTTGGCGACGATCACCGACTGGTCGATCTCGCTGTTGACGCGGGTGGACTGGCTGTTGCGGGTGGCCGGCTGCTCCGACTGGTGGTCGGCGGCCAGTTTGTCGATCATCGCAGCGCTGGCATCGGACACGGACACGCCGCGCTCCACCAGGTCTTCGGCGAAATCTTCCGGCAGGCCGACCTTCTTGGCCATCTGGCGGATGGTGAGGCCGCGCTTGCGCTCGGCCTCCTGGGCCTCACGGCGGATTTGCTCCTCGGCCGCGCGCTTCTCTTCTTCGGTCATGACGTTTTCCTCTTGGATGGTGGCCACGGCGGCCGGTTGTTCGGCAGGCTGTTCGGCCTCCCGAGTCTCGAAAACAGTGGTGAAGCGTTGGCCCTGGTACTCCCCCGGGGTCTTGGCGCTGCGAACCTTGGCGCCGTCGTCGAAGCCGATCGGCACCAGGGAGAGCTCGGTCGGCTCCCAGTCGGTGGCGCGGTACAGCGGAATGGCGTCTTCGCCGTCCTCGACGAGGACATAGCGGTGCACCATGTAGCCGACGCTGATGTTGCGCAGGATGCCGTCCTTGACGTCGCGGAAGATCGGGTCGACGTCCTCGCGGGCGCTGAAGCGGATCACCGCCCGACCCTCGCCGCCCTCCAGCCAGGCCCGTTCGACCACGCCGATGACATCGTCGAGGTCCCACTGGCCATGGGTATTGAGGAACGGTGCACCGTTGTTCAGGCGCTCCATGCGGATGGCGCCGTCGCTGACGTCCAGCTCTTCCTGGTATTCGCCGATGGACCAGCTCCAGCGCTTGCCGCGCGCGCCGGTGGTCCAGGTGATTTCTACAGTGCGCTGCTCTATATCAACGGTGCCCGGGCGGACAGCCGCGCGAATGCTCAGCAGCGGGGTTTCAAGCGTCTGGGTCGCCGTTGTCATGGGTCTGGCTCTCTTCGGTTGGTGGCTCCGGGTCGACGTCCGTCGAGGGGATGACGGTGCCTTGCGGGCGGGCCTGGGTGAGGCCGGCGTTGGAGACTTTGCGCGGGTCGCAGTCCAGCACCAGGCCGAGCTTGTCGAACAGCTCGTTGGCCTTGGCGATCTCGTCGGCGTGGGCGTTCGGGTCGGTGATGCCGAGTTCGCGCAGGGCGTTCGGCCAGGTGATCAGGCCGGAGCGCAGGCGCTCCTTGACCGTCTCGGTTTCGGTCTTGGGGTCGACCATTTCGCGCCGGGGCGGCACCCACTCGGCGATCACGTCAGTCAGTATGGCGCCAGGCAGCAGGGCCTGGGCCTCCATGAACCACTGCCAGACCACCTCGCAGAGCTGCGGGATGAGCATGCGCCACTGCCACACATCCACCCGGCGGGCGAAGTGCAGCCAGCCCATGCGGCCGCTGGAGAAGTTCACGCCTTTCAGGTCGCCGGTGAGCAGCTCGTAGGGCACGCCCATGCCGACCGAGATGGCATGCAGCGACTGCCAGCTGTATGGCTGATAACCGTTGAAGGTGGGCGGCGCGGAGAAGTTCACGCTCTCGCCCATGGCCAGCTCTTGGATGATGCCGGGCTCCATGCGCTCAATCAGGGGCTTTTTCTTGGCAGCCTGGCCGCCGGCGCCATCGTTGGTGATGAACGCGGCGAAGCAGGCGGCGATCTTGGCCTGCTCCATCACCGCGTCTTCCATCTCGTCGAAGTTCTTCAGGCGCTGCATCACCGGGGCGAACCAGGTGTAGCCGCGGGCCTGGCCGGCGCGCCTGGGCAGGAAGACGTGGGTCACGTCCTCGGCCGGGATGCGCCGCGACTCGATGGAGCGCATGGACGAGTTGGAGCCTGGGTGCTGGTCGAACAGCCAGTAAGCAACCCGCTTGCCGAGGGAATCGAACTCAATGCCCTGGATGATCAGGTTGCTGCCGTTGGCGCCGGTCTTGGCATCGTCGAGAAAGTCCGGCTCCAGCACCTGCAGCTGCAGGGGTACCGGCAGGCCATCGGAGGCGTATCGCCGGCGGCGGCGCACCAGGCACTCGCCACTCTCAACCACGCATTCGATGATCTTGTGCTGCAGGCCGTAGAAGTTCTCCAGGCCATCGGCATCGCACAGCAGGGTTTCGCCCCACGCCATCCAGAGAGCGCCCAGGCGCTTGTTGCTACGGTCCCGATCAGCCATCGGCCGCGGCACGATGCCGGCGCCCACCACGTTGTCGGCGATGCCGGTGACGGCGCGCTCGGCGTAGGGGTTGTTACGGCGCAGGTCGCGTGCGCGGTTGCGCAGCACACTCAGCGCCGGGCCGTTCTCCGCGTTGGCGTCGGCACCTGCCGCGCGCCAGCCTTCATTGCGCCGGCCGCCGGCGGCACCTTCGAAACGGCGCTCCATAGTGGCGAGGATCAGGTCAGCCCGCTTTTTCTCCAGGCGAGCCATCGCGCGCTTCGCGGCGTAGCCGGGAAACAGGGTGTCGATCACGCGCATGTCAGTAGCCTTTCGAGAAGGAGGTCAGCCGGCGGCCACCAGTGGTATCGGTGTTCAGGCCCAGTTCGTTCTCCATCAGCCGCAGGATCTGCAGCATCTCGGAGACGGAGCGGTAGGTGACGCTGCGATCGGCGTAGCGCACGGACAGCTCGCCGCCGGCGATGGCGGCCTGCAGGGCCTGGTACTGCTCGAGGGTGTAGGCCATCGCTATCGATTCCAGTATTTGGATTTCGCCCGAGGGCGTTCTTGGTTATCTGCTGCAGCGTCGCCGCCGGGGTGCGGGTCTTCTGCCAGCACGTCGAGATCTAGGCCGAAGCGCTGCTGGCTGATGCGCAGCGCGGCCAGCGCGCCGACGAAGCAGTCGAGCGCCTCGTTGCGGCGGCCCTGGTTGTCCCAGCGCAGCACGCGCTTGCCGCCGGTGACCTTGGGCACCTTCACCTCGCTGGTGAGTTGGCGGACTTCGCTCTCGTCGCACACATCGTCATTGGCCGGCAGATGGATGACGCCGGGCTGCGCCTCGCCGGCTTGCGACTTGGCGGTGTCAAGGTCCAGCTTCAGGCGGCTGTAGATCAGCTCCTTCGCGTTGTCGGTTCCGATCTCGGTGAGGTACACCTTCGACTTGTTCCGGCTGCGCGGCATGTTGGCGATTGGCTTGCCGTACACGCTGGCGCCCTTGGTGGGGATCACCCAGAACACACCGTGCTTGAGGCTTTCGCCGTACACCTCGTCGGTGTAGTGGCCGCCGGAGTC
This sequence comes from Pseudomonas sp. SP16.1, assembly GCF_052682975.1. NCBI lineage: Bacteria > Pseudomonadati > Pseudomonadota > Gammaproteobacteria > Pseudomonadales > Pseudomonadaceae > Pseudomonas > Pseudomonas sp. SP16.1. The sequence goes on along the minus strand of NZ_JBQYFZ010000001.1, from coordinate 1,673,414 downwards.
CCAGCCCCAACGGTCAACGCGCATCACCAGGCCGTCGGCGCGGGTGAACTGCCGCTGCAGCTCGACGCCGACCTTGCGGCGCAGTTCTTCACTGGCCGGGTCGCCCTGCAGGATGAAGCGGTGGACGAGCCACGCTTCCTCACCAGGCGCCCAAGCCCAGACACGCCCCTCGTAGCGGTCGTCCTGGGTGTCGATACCGCCGGTTAGCACCACGGCGCGCTGCGGAACCTGGCCGGCCCATACCTCGCGGCGGCCATACAGGGCATCCCATGCGACCTTGTCCTGGGTCTCCTCCCACACCTCGCCCAGCGTGGTGTTGGTGAAGGTGACCAGCTTCTCGCGGTCGCCCTTGATCTTGAGGAACTCGGTGGCGATCTTGAGCCACGTCGACCAGGTGCTGTAGATCGCCCAGCAGTAGAAGGCGATCGAGCGCGGCGTGCGGATCGGCTCACCATCCGGGCCGAACCAGTCCATGGCGTCGCGCGTCCAGATGCCCGTGACCTCGCAGATCCAGCGCCCGGTCTTCGACGCCTCGACCATGTCGGGGTGGAAGAACATCGCCTTGCAGTGCTCGCACAGGTACCAAGCCTTCACCGGCTCCCCGAGCGCGTCCTTCTCCCACTTGAGGCCGTGGTCGCAGTCCTTGCCGCCAAACTTGAGCGTCTGCTCACCGCGGCAGTGCGGGCACTCGATATGGAAACGCAGCCGGATCGGCGACTCGCTGGCCGCCTTGCTGACCTGGCAGCTGCCGGCCTTTTTCGGCGTAGAGCCACGAATCGACTTCGGGTAGACGGCGCCATCGAGGCGCTTGTCGCCTAGGGTGACGGGGTCGCCCTCGCCTTCGACGTCGGCATCGAAGTTCGACAGCTCGTCGTAGATGACCTCGTCGGCCGACTTCTCGCGGTAGTTGCGCGAGGCCTTGCCGCCGCGGACCCATAGCGTCTTGCGGTTGGCGAAGACCTTCTGGTCGAGGGTGTTGTCGCTGTGCTTGCGGCCGAACCAGGGGGCCAGCTCGCGCACCACCGGCACGTCGCGGATCAGGCCGTTGACGTGGCTCTTGCTGATATCCTCGGCGTCCGGGTCGGTCGGCGACCACATCATGACGTTGCGGCGCTTGTGCTGGACCTTGTAGCCGATGTTCGCCAGCAGCAGCTTGGTGTAGCCGATACGCGCCGACTTCACGAAGTTGACGACCGCGATCAGGTCGTTGCCCATCGCGTTGAGGATGGCTACTTGAAACGGGTCGGTTGTCCACTTGCCCTCGTTGTAGGAGGACTCGGACGACATGTAGAAATGCTTGTCGGCCCACTCCACCGCCGTCAGCGGCGGCTCCTTGTACATCCCCTGCAGGCCGAGCCTGACCGCCTTGCCGAGATCATTGATCCATGGTTGCAAGGTACTCATCGAGGATTCCTGGTAGGTCGTCACCGAACTGCGCGGTGATGTTGCGGGCCATGGCTATCTCCCGCTCCAGGGTTTCCAGGATTCGTGGGTCGATCTCCGGGTGGCGGCGGCTTACCGTCTTGCCTACGGTCTCCAGCTTCGAGCCGATCTGAGCGGCGATCTTGGCCAACGCGAAGGTCGCGAATGGCACCGGCACCAGGATCTTGTCGTTGACCTGGTTCTTCTGCTCCTGGGCGTATGCCTGGGCAGTGGTGAGGCGAAGGCGCTCCTGGAGCAGCTTGTACTCGATCATCGGATCGGGAGTGTCGCCGTCACCCCCGACAAGTTGGTGTTTCTTCGAAGCGTGGTCGACGCGGTTCTGCACCACATCCTGCACCCGGTAGAACGCCTCGCGCCCTACCCGCGCGACCGGCTCAACGCCCCATTTATCAAAGGCTTGCGGGGATATGCCGAGCGACTTCGCCATCTCGGACTTGTTCAACCATCCCGGCTGCTTGGTTGTTTCGTTCTTGGCCATGACTAAACAACAACCAACCTCCGAAAAATGCCCATACATAGTGGAAGGGCGGGGCCCGAATTACCCTCGGGGCACCCCCGCCCGGGGAGGACCCAAAGCGCACCACGATGGTGCATCACCGCCGGCGCGTCCCGAGGGCGCGGGCCAGAGCTAGCTCGAACTGGATGGGAAGCTGATCCTCTGCGACCTTCTCGGCCACACCGAAGAAGTCCAGGCGCTGCCTGTACGCTGGGCCACCTACGAAGGCCAGCACAATGCGGATGTTGTTCCTGCTGCCCTTGCCGTAGCCCAAGCGCTCAGCAATGCCGATTGGCCTGCTTCCCTTCTTGATCAGGAAGTAGCGGCGATTGCCCTTGCGAGTAGAGCGGCGGCTGTCTGTCACGTTGGCCTTGTAGCCCTCCTCGGTGAAGAGCTGGGCGCCGGACAGGATCTTGTTCAGCTGGCCACGGCCGATGTTGCCGTGCTGGTCCAGCGGCAGCTTGTCCCCTGGCACGACGTACTGGCCGGGTCCGAGCACGCCCTTGCGGCGCAGCATCTTCTCGAAGCCCTTGTCGTTACGCCCGCCCCCGTATACCTGCGGGGTCAGCCACGTTGAAGCAGCCCGGCCCTTGCCCCACTGCCCTTCCTGGCCGACCAGATTGCCCTTGGCATTCACCTGGCGGCCGTCCTTGATCCAGACCCTCGCCTCCATCTTCTCCTTGGTGGCCGGCTGAATGAACAGGCTGTTGAGCGTGGCCCGAGTTGGCCGATCGAACACCGTCTCCATCTCGGAGCGAATGCCCTTCTGCACTTCCTGGGCAGTGCGGGTCAGCGCAAGCGCCGCGGCGAACGGCAGTTGCTCCCGCTCGAGGCGGTCAAGCGTCTGCAGCCGTTCGCGCAGGCCGCTGAAGGTGACCTTGAACGTCATAGCCGAGAATGGCGGCGCTCCTTGCCATCCCAGCGCCACTCATGCAGGAAGATCTGCGGGTAGTGCGCCGCCGCGTACAGCGTCACACCGAGGTGCAGCAGCACCTCCCACGGCGAAGGCTGCTTTCCGGCGTACAGCGTGACCAAGATGCCGAACGCGCCGACCACAACGAGGTAGAAGGCAGCGCACACAGCCGGTTGATCCATGAAGTAGACCGCGCGCAGATAGTCCAGAGCGGCGAGCATGATGACGATGCACAGCACGGCATCCAAGCCGATCAGGATGGTTGCCATATCACGCACCTCGCAGGGCGACGATCCGTTCGAGCATCGCCTTTACGGCCGGAATCAGGTTCATGGCCAGCAGGCCGATCAGAAAGGCCACGCCATAGCGCGACTCCAGGTCGGACGGCAGGCCGAAGTAGGCGACCACGAACGGCGTGGTGAACACAGAGGACGCGAAGCCGGTCAGCACCGCGGCCACGGCCTCCTTGCGGGTCAGACCCTTGAGGAAGCTGAGCGACAGAATGGCGCCGATGAAGCCGGCAATCACCGCGCCGTACTTCGCCAGCACGGCGCTGCCTGCGGTGGTCGGGTCCATAAGCGTCTCCAAATAAAAAGCCCGCACGAGGCGGGCAAGGGCGGCGGGCTAGGGAAATCCGCCGCATAGCAGAAAGCAGTCCAGTTCAGCGCGGCGAGTGCTTGTCGTGCAGCTCGTCCTTCACGTCCTTGGCGACCTGTTGTGCAGCCTCTGCCAATGGCTTGGTCACCGCCCGAGTTACATCAGCCGCGACTTGGATTGGCGCTGCTGCAATTTTCAGAGCGTCGCCGAGCAGTTCACCAATAGAGCCGAACATAAGACCTCCGGAAACGAAAAAGCCCGGCGCATTGGCCGGGCTTTCGGGATTATCAATCCTGAACGCGCAAGATCGACAGGATGGGGAAATACTCGGCCACTCGGACAATCAAGTCAAGCCGCATGCGAGAGCAACACGCCCTCGCCTGCCAGGATCACTTCGGCAGCCCGCAGCGCCTCGCTCACCATCTCGTCCAGCACCACCCCAACCGCCTGCCGCCAGCGGCGCCGAGTACGCTCGTGGTTCGCCTCCAGATCCCACGTGTTCATGTCGTAGAACTCCGCCGGCAGAACGATCATCTTCGACGAGCGCTTACCCTCCGCCCCCTTCAACGGTGGGATCGCCCAGGCCGTCACCGCCTTGTAGACGAACAACCGCGATGCCGGCGAAGCGATGATCGGCGCCAGGCGCCCGATCGCCTCGACCTTCCGCCCATTGTGGGTGCTGTACCGGGCCACCAGGGCATTCCAGTGCCGCGGGATCAACTCGCGGTGCAGCCTGGCGAACACCCAGCAATCCACCTGCATGCGCTGGTGCGCGTTGCTTCCGGCGCCGACCCGCGCCGTATCCAGGTCGATCAGCTTCTGCCAGGCCTGCTTGGCCGTCGAGTCGATGCACTCAGCCGCCAGGGCCGACACCACCGCACTCAGCACGCTCGAATAGATCATGGTCCCCTCCCCCTCAATCCCCAGTGAAGTGCGCCCCGCCGGCGCCCTTCTTGTTGTTGCCCTGATACGCGGCCGCTGCGCCCTGGTCAGGCAGCAGTCCTGCCTGCTCCAGCACGCGCTGCATCCGCTTACGCTCATCGCCCGACATGGCCAGGCGCAGCCGCAACTGCTCGACCAGCGCCGGGTAGTCCAGTGCCGATCCGTCCGGCCTCACGAACCCGCCACCGTTGCAGCCGGCACACTCCATGCGATGGAAGATTCCCTGGATGCGCCCAGCGCCCCGGCAGACCTCGCAGCGCTCCAGATAGATCAGCCCGCGCATCAGAACTCCTCGACCTTCCAGCCAGACGCATCGCGGCTCTTCTTCAGGGCGATGAAGCGGAACGGGTACTGCGCCGCGGCGACCTTGATCTTCACCCTGGCATCGTCGGTCCAGTGCCCCTTCACCTCGTGCACCTCGAGCTCGCCCGTCGAGAGCATCACCGTGAAGTCCGTGTCGTAGAACGTGGCATCCGCCAGGCGCAGCTTCACTCCCTCGAACACCCACCAAGCCACCTCGCCGGCAGCCTTGCGGCGCTCCAGATGCACGGCATAGGACGCCTCGGTCTTGTTCATTCGCCCCCTGGGGAGACGCCCCAGCGCCTGCCAATTCTTGGTGCCTTGGCGCATTCTTCACCCTCCCCACGTAGAAATACTGGAATCGGCGGGAACTCCCGCCATTACTGGCGCCGCGCCAATTTGCAGAAGTGCAGGAACGGCCACTTTTACGCCGTGCGCACCGGCGAAGCCGCACTCATCCAACCGCGCATGCCAGCGCTCCAGCGCCTCGCGCCGACGCTCCATCGCATCGCGGGTCAGGTAGGTCTCGGTGGTCACGCCCAAGGCATGGTTGATCAGCAGCTCGCCCACCATGTGGTCCACGCCGATGTCGGCCAGGCTGGAGCGCATCAGCTTGCGCAGGTCGTGGCTCGTCCACTGCCGGCCGCTCACCTCACGCATCAGCGCATGGCCGCTGGTGAGCGCCATGCCGGCACCGCCGCGCACCGGGAACAGCCAGGCCGCCTTCATCCGCGCATCCGGCAGCGCCTCGCGGTAGCGCGCCAGCAGGCCGAGCACCTGGGCGGTCAGCGGCAGCACGTGCTCGCGGCGGCTCTTGGTGTTCGCCTCAGGGATCACCCACACCCGCTCATCGAGCGAGATGTGCGACCAGCGCGCCGCCAGCGTCTCCGCGATGCGCGTGCCGTGCGCCAGCATCATCAGCGGCAGCATCCCCTTCGCCGGGTCGCGCTCGAACACCGCCACCAAGTGCTGCACCAGCGCCTGCAGATCGACCCGCGACAGCGCCGCCGGCTTCGGCCGCAGCTTGCCCTTGTAGAAGTCGCGGAAGGTTGTGCCCGCCAGCGGGTTGGCCTCGATGCGCCCCTGCGTCTCCGCCATGCGGAAGGCCTGGCGCATCCCCTGCAGGGCCTTCTGCACGGTGCGCGGCGCCAGCTCCTGGTGCATGGGGAACACCAGCTTGTCGTCCAGCAGCACCCGGTCCAGCTTGCGCAGCGCCACCCGGCCCACGCGCGGGATCACGTGCCGGCGCATCAGCGAGCCCATGCTGCCGCGGTACTTCTCGCTGCGCGTCCGGTCGCCCTCGATGCGCGACAGCCACCACTCCACCACCTCACCCACCGAGCGCATGCCCGCCTTCTTGCTCGCCACTACCCCGCCTCCCCCTCGAACTTGCCCACCGGCTCGCCTGCCATGTGCGCCTGGATCGCCGCCACCACCCCGTCACGCCCACGGCGATACGCAAGCGCCACCGATTGCCCCGGCGCCGTCACGGTGTAGACCTTCACCTCATCAACCAGGAACTCCGCCACCAAGTAGCCGGCGGCGGTGATCCAGCAGCCCGGCACCACATCGCCTTCGCGGTTCTTCTTGGGCGCCCAGCCGATCGCGTTCATGGCAGCTTCGGCGCGTCGGCGATGGTGAAGTGCTTCGGCGCACGCTCCGCATGCACGACCTGCAAGCGCGCTACGTGCTTCGTGAGGGCATCCACCAGGCGGCGATGCCCGCCAGGCACCTGGCGATCGTCCACCAGCAGCCCGGCGGCCTCGGCATCAACGATGATCGCCAGGCACGCCAGCGCATGCGCCAGGTGCGGCAGGCCGCTGTCCGGGTCGGCGGCCTCGCCCTCGAACCACGCCGCCAGGTGGCGGTTCGCCGCGTCGAAGTAGATCGAGGCGCGCACCCCGGCGGCGCGCCAGTTGGCCCTGCCGTACTTCAGCGCACCATCCATCAGGCCCAGGCAGCCCATGGCCGTCGCCGTGGTCGGCCACAGGTGCAGCGGTAGCTTCTGGCTCCCGACGATGTCCTTCGGGTTGGTGTCTTTCAGGTCACTCACGCATCACCTCCGGCAACTCCATCCAACCCCGCAGGGTCACTTCGTACTCGGTCACAAAGCCAGGATCGGCCCTGCCCTCGCATTGGCTCCACTCCAGGTCAGCCAGCGCCCACTTCTCGGCGTACTCGCTCCAGAGCGCCACCACCGGCCAGGGCAGGCCAATGTCCGCCAGGATCAGCCGGTCCTTCGGCGCGACCTCAGGGGCCTGCCACACCCAATCAGCCACGACCACCTCCCAACCTCGCCCGCATCTTCGCCAGATGCTCGTTGGCCACCTCCGGCGAGCCCTTGCGCAGCGGCGCCGGCAGCGCGGCAACCGGCGCCGGCGCCAGCTCCTCGCCGCGCGCCATGCGCCGGCGCTGCTCCAGGTACTTCTCGGCGAACAGCTGCTGGCCCAGCTTGCGCTCCAGGTTCTGCAGCGCCAGGTAACCGCAGGCCACCGCTGCGTGGTACAGCGCCGGGTGCGGCCAGCGGGCCATGCCGGCCTGGGCCGGGTGGGTGTTGCGCATGGCGATCTTGTAGGCCTTGTCCTCGCCCGGCAGGCCGAACGCCTCGGGCGCCAGGCACCAGCTCACGAACTGGCCCGGGGTCGGCGGCCACGGCCGCTGGTCGCGGCCGGCGATGCGCATGCCGTGGTCGACCAGGCCGGCGCGCAGCACCCCGGAGCGGATGCCCTCGGCCAGGAACTCGTCCTGCCAGGCGAACTCTTCCTGCTCGGTAGGCCACACCTGGCGCCAGCCGGTGTACACGCCCTTGAGGCGGAGCATCAGGTCGGCCAGCGCGTCCTGGGTGGCGTCGTCCACCACCACCTGCTGCGGGACTGGCACCTGCGCCAGGGGCTGGGGCTTGAGGTTGGCGGCCACCTCGCCGGCGTTGCGGGGAGCGCTCATACGGTCACCACACGCGGGCCGCGCTGCCCTGCTTGGCGCTCACCGCGCAACGGCGTCACCTTGCCCCCCTGCGCCGCCGCCCGCACCTGGTCGTCCTTCGCCCAGGTGATCAACTTGGCGTGCCACTCGGCCGAGGTCAGCGCCAGCCCCTTGGCCTCGTGGTGAATCACGAACTTGGCCAGCGCATCAGCAACGGTCTTCGGCGGCAACCCAGCGCGAAAGGCCAGAGCCTTGAGGCGGCCAGGGTCCGGCTCCCACTCCAGGGTCATCGCGAAGGGGGCATCATGGTCGGCGAGCTTCGGGTCACCCTCGGGCTGAGCGTCGTCGCGCGCAGCGTGAGAGGGTTTTAGATCTTCTCTTATCTTCTCTTCTCTAGCTCCGCTGGGTGGCGGCGTTTTGTCCGCATCGGATGCGGACACATTGCGCGCATTGGCCTTACGCTGCGCCTCCTGGCAGCGCCGCTTTGCGGACGTGCCGTTGTGCTCGCTGAACTTCACCACCTCGATACCGCCCTCCACTTCCGCCAGCCAGCCGATCTGCACCAGGGCATCGCCCAGGCCAGCCACGCCCGTCTTCCGGTCGATGGCGCGCAGGGCCATGCCCGGCAGCACGCCGTCCTCGGAGTGCTCATCGGCCATCGACCACAGCCAGTACAGGCCGCCCACCACCATCGCCTCGGGCTGGTCCACCAGGTCGCACAGGTGCGACACGCGCGGGTCGTCCCACAGGTTGGTGCGCATCTTGATCCACTCACCGGCCATGCTGGCTGCCCTCGTTACGCGCCACGTTTTCATGCGCCGCAGAACGTGGCGCGCCCATCTTCTGCGCCAGCAGCGCCAGCCCCTTGGCCGTCACCCGCACCTGGCTGGCCAGGCGCTCGGCGCCGTCGTCCTCCCGGCCGATGATCGACACCTTGTGATCGAGCAGGCCGGCCGCAAGGCGCGGCTGATACGCCAGCAGGCGCATGCTCCCCTCGCGGCGGTAGATCCAGCGGTTGGCGCGCATCCACTCGATCAGCCGACAGCGCTGCACACCCAGGTGCTTGGCGGCATCGGTCAGGCACATCGAGCCGCCGGCCTCGGCGATCCGCGCCAGCGCTTCCACCTTCGGCGCCTGCTCGCTCACCGCCACCTGCAGGCGGTTGTTCTGCTCCGCCAGATCGGCGGCCAGGCGCAGGGCCTCGGGCAGGGTGCGGGGGATGGACGGCGGCGCGGTGCGTTGCTCCAGCTCGGCCAGGCGCAGAATCACGCGGTGGCGCAGCGGAATGCTGTAGCCGGTGAGCAGGGTCTCGGTCAGGGGGCGGTCGAGCAGAAACTCCGCGGTATAGCCGCGGGCGTCCTTGTGCTCCAGCAGATGGCGCAGATCTGCGCCATCCTTCGCCAGGGCCTCGCGCATCACCCGCACATCGCGGATCACGTCCTTGTGCTGCTTGCCGGTGAGCGCCGCGATCTCGCGCGTCGACATCGTCACCGGGTTGTCGCTGGTAGGCAGTTGGTTCATACTTCGTTCACCTCGCATAGGTAACGCTTCAAGAGAAAGCCCGGTTGCAGCCGGGCTTTTTTGTGCCTGTCATTCAGCCCACCACCCGCATCAGCGGGCCCTGGTCGCGCACGTTCTCGGCCAGGCGGCGCAGCTCGTGCGCCCTGCTCTCCACGGCCAACAGGCGGTCGATGAAATTCGGCAGGTGCGGCAGGTCGGCCAGGTCGATCTGCCCATCGGCCAGCACCTCGCTACCCGACTCCACGGCCTGGCCCAGGCGCGTCACCAGCTGGGCGAAGGCCGTCACCGGGCAGTCCGCCAGCGCATCCAGCGCGCGGGCGCCGATCAACCCGTGGCGGCCGGCCAGTTCGTTCACGCAGCGGTCGCGGTAGTCGCCATCCAGCGCCATCACCCAGGGCTCCTCGAGCCAGGCCGGCAGCTCCACGTCGCCGCTCAACCAGCGCTCCACGCGCTTCATCCAGGCGCTGGCGGCGCGCAGGTAGGCGGCGGTGTCGTTGGTGCGGGCCATGGCGGCCAGGTCCGGCAGCTGCTTCTCGGCGGCCTTCGCCGGCGCCAGCGCCTGCACGCTGCGGTTCAGCGCCTCGGCGAAGCCCTCCTGGCTCAGGCTGGTGCGCGCGATCATCTCGGCGGCATGCGCCACCAGCACCTGGTCGCGGGTCATCGGGGTGTGTCGCGCAATCGACGTATGCATGCTCTGCTCCTGCTTCTATCGTTGGCCCCATGTCGAGGCTCTGTTCTCAGCCAGCGAGGTCGCCCATGCGCCAGCCAACCGTCCAACACCTGCAGGGAGAGCTGCTCGCCCTGCGCTGCTACGTGGCAGCCCTGATCCAGGTGCTGCCTGAGCCTTGCCAACACCGCGTGCCCTCCGCCTTCGGCTACCGCGCCGAACTCGTGCGGGGCCAGCTGTGTGCCGCCGGCGACGCCGGCTTCGAGCAGGTGGCTATCGCTCTGGCGGCTTCTGCCGCTCCAGGTCTTCCCGGAGTCGCTCCAGGTCTTCCTCCAGCAACTCCATGTGGTGCTTCATGACCTCCAGTCGCTCCAGCGGGCTCTCGCCCGCGCACGGCGCTGCAGGCCCAGTCTCCCCGGCTAGGCCACGGCTTTTTTTGCGGATGGCTGCGCAGGGAACGGCCGCAATTCCTCGGCGGAGAAAGTGCCGTCTGCGTGCTCCGTTACAACGATCGAGCGATCTGCCAGCAGGGCTTTAGCAATGGCAGGGGCGCTCACGCCAAGCGCTTTCGCGACCGCGGCCTGGCCGCGTTCTGCGACAAGAACCGACAGCGGGGTCTTCTTCATCTTCTCTGCCTCACGAGTAGTGCTACGACCAGATATTAACCATTGGTTGATGGATTAACAACACCACTGGTTACCCACCCAAATAAACCTGTGGTTTACGATCAGCCGATGAAGAAGAAGCGATTACTCCCTAAAGACCGCCTGGACGAATGCCAGGCCGCGAAAGAGCTTTTCCTCTCGAAGAAGAACGAGCTGGGACTCAATCAGCGCATGGTTGCCGACAGGCTTGGCATGTCACCTGCAGCTGTTGCCATGTACTTCAACGGCGAGAACCCACTTAACGCTAAGTTCGCCGCGGCGTTGGCGCGGATCATCGAAGTGCCCGTCGAAAGCTTCAGCCCGAGACTGGCGAAGGAGATCGCGACGATGGCCGCCCCGCTTGCCGCTGAGAGAAAACAACCTAGATCCGGGACAGCCGTCACCGAAACACCAGCGGGTTACGGGTCGGGGGCGGCCGATAAGGTGCTGGAGATGCTGAACAAGCATGGCAAGGCCCTATCTGCCGACGCGCAGAGTCGCCTGCTACAGGCGGTGAGCGAAACCCTGACCGAGGCGAAGAGCGGCAACGTCATCCCCGGCAACTTCTCGCGCAGCGCCAGGGTGATGGATGGCGACATCCTCATCCCGCAGTACGACGTGCGCGCCGCCATGGGCCATGGCCAGGTGCCGGCCGACTACGTCGAGTTCATGCGCAACGTGGTGGTCAACGGCGTGCAGCTGGAGAAGCTCGGCCTGGAGTACACCTCCCCCGCCAACCTGAGCATCATCACCGGCTGGGGCCAATCCATGGCCGGCACCATCAACGACAAAGATCCGGTGATCGTCGACCGCGGCGTCACCGAGTTCAACGGCGACGGCGTCTACGTTCTCACCTGGGACGGCATGCTCTACATCAAGCGCCTGCAGAAGGCAGACGCCGACCACTACGACATGATCTCCGACAACCAGAAGCACAAAGACCGCGTGGTCGGGGTCGAGGAAGTGACCATTCATGCGCGCGTGCTGTACGTGTGGCGAGGGATGAAGGTTTAACCAATCACAACGACAAGGAGGTCGCCATGCGCTCCATGACAATGCCCATCGTTGATTTAGCTCTTACCGGGTACGACCTCGGCGAGCCAGCTCATGGCGGTAGCGCGAAGCAGACGCCCCAGCGGCCCGCTTGTCCGCCGAATGGCACATCCTCAATCTTGTGCCATTATACCTAGGTAGATATAGTGTACCGCCTCGAAATTCACGAGCATGCAAAGCAAGACATTCTAGGCCTTCTAGAATCCGAGCCAGTTGCTGCCTACCGCATACTGGCGCTACTCGAGGAACTGGAGGGGGATCAGGACAAGCTCGATCGCCTCACCCAGCAAGGCTACGGCGGTTCGCCATCCAAGCCCGTCAAAGGAGCCACGTTCAATGTCAAATACTGGGTTGAAGCAAGAAATGGCGGACTCAATCTTTGGCGGCTCCGTGACTTCGACCTGTCTAATCAGGGTCTCGAGTACCGGATAATATATGCGTTCTTTCCGAATGAAAGCGCGTACTTCGTGCTAGGAATTGCAAAAAGAGAGTTTAATTATGATCAGAGTCACATGTTCACGCAAAGAATCTATAGAGACTATAGAGCTCTTGAAGTGGAGCTCTGGTAACACTCAGCCTGCCGCTAGCAGTAAGGCCACCGCCGAAGTATTTAGTTTCGAGGCAGCCATTACTCCGCCAAAGCGGCAATCAAAATTCTCGTCAATCTCCGCTTTCATTTTGGATATTGAGAAAGAGAAAGAGCATAAAGATGGCATTGCTAAAGCAAGAAAATGGGTCGCCGAAACCCAGTATGCTGGAAGCAAGAAAACGCTGAAGCTGATAAGAATGAGCAAAGGTCTTTCTCAAAAAGCGCTTGGTGACTTGACAGGCACTAGTCAGTCCCATATCGCAAGAATTGAAGCAGGCCGTGAGGACGTGCGACTTTCCACCTTGAAAAAGCTCAGCCAGGCCCTCGGCCTTACACTTGACGAGTTGTCTCAACTAATTGAGAACAAAGAATTGATGAACGCTGAGGAAGTTAAATGAGCAGGTACGCGTATTGTGTGTTCTGTGACGATATAAGACATGAGCTCGCCGGAAAGCACTCATTCATGGGTGTATACCAAGGAAAGCTGATCGTCACAGAATTCCCTGCCGTAATACATAAACTTTTCGCAGTCATCCATATTGTCACACCTCAAACCAGGCCTTTTAAAAGCCTTGAGGTAACCATCGAATACAATGGGCAGGAGATGTTTAGACTTCCAGACACAGAAGGCATTGTGAGAAGACTAGCCTCACACGCCTCGGACGCGTCTAACGAATCAACTTTCCAAGGACAAGTTTCTTTCTCGCCTCTCCACCTTGAAAAGCCTGGAATGATAAAAGTTAAAATCGTAGCTGACGGAAAGAAAATTCCTTGCGGCGGCCTCATTATTGAAGCTGATCCAAATCTTCAATCAGAGTAGATACTTTGTCCACGCCGCCCCGCGAACGCGGGGCTTTTCATTTCCGCCCTACCCCAACCGCTCCAGCTCCCGCATAACCATGCTCTGATACTGGCCCTGCTCCAGGGCGGCGATCTGCTCAGCCGCCCAGGCCTGCCACTGCCCCTTCCGCTTGCCCTTCTCGGCCCATAGACGCCCGGCTTCGGCCTTCGCCTTCTCCAGGTTCTGCTGCCAGAACTCGAACATGGTGGCTTTCTGGTCTTCCAGCGCATTGCGCTCGTCGAATGGCAGGCTAGCGAGGTTGTAGGACATAACAGCAGCTCGGGAAATTGAACACGGCCCGCATTCTACCAGCCTCAGAACGGCGCCACCGTCTCCGCTACCTCCACCCGCATCAGATCCCCCTCCTCATCCTCGATGCGCTCGTCGGCCTCCGTCGGCGCGTCCCAGCTGAGCGTCACCGTGCCGTCCTCGTGGCGCTCCAGGCTCAACCCATCCGTCTCCCGCAGCAGTTCCAGTATCGCCTGCCAGGCGTGATCAGGGTCGGTGTCGAGCTGGAAGATCTTCACCCGCCGGTTTAGCTGGGCAAGCGGGCTCTGGATCATCGCGGAAACCCGCAGGCCCACGCGGTCGATGGCATCCATCGGTGTCTTCTGGTCGTTCTTCGGCATCCCCACACGCCTCTCCCTGTACTGTATGCCCATACAGTAAACGAGCAAATCGCCATCACGCAAGCCTGGCCCAGGGCGGCACTTCGCCGCAAATTAAATTAACCATTGGTATTGACCATTTAAAAACCAATGGTTAATTTAATTTCAACGCCGCCGGAAACGACGGCCAGGCCGAAAGGCCAACGCTCTTTAACAACCAGCGCCATGAACAGCTAGCCGGGCAACCGGCGAGGCAGCCCCGGCCATCACCTGTGGGGCGACAGAAAGTCAGGTGAACCAACCGCTACGCCGAACGGCGACCGGCGTTCAGGGGTAGGCCACAGAGGGGCCGAGCCTGACGAGGTGCAGACCGAACCGCGCGAATGACCCGGACGGCGTAGCGAGCAGATCCATTACCTGTCCAGGAGAACCCTGCCCATGCAGCACTAAGCCCAGCCGACGTAACGGGTCGGCAATCCGCGCATACGTGCCCACTACCCACCGGGCCGCCGGGCTGCACTCAAGCGCGGAGCAACACAGATACCCCACGACCAGCGCTGTATGCCGATTGAAGGCGCTGCGAGGGAAGCCCAAGGCCAAACACATGACGCCAGCGCTGCCATCGGCAAGCGGCAACGGCACCCGGTTTCACTGGCTGGCCTTCCCACGAGGGCCAGACGGGAAACCAACCAAGGAGAGCGCAACCATGTTCGAAGGCATCCGCCACAGCTACAGCAGCGACGGCCAAACCGGCGCCAGCTACCAAGCCGATGACGTGACTGGCTCGGTGAGCTTCCACGCAAGCGCTGAGCGCAGCTGCGTGCTCAGCAGCATCGGGCCGTGGGCAGCGGTGCGCGAATGCAGCGCCAGCCACTACTACAGCGACGCGCTCGGGCGCCACAAAGCCCGCATCGGCGAAGAGGTCAACAACTACTCGTGACTCCGGTTTCACTGGTTGGCCTTCCACCGAGGGCCAGACGGGAAACCAACCAGGAGCACACCGATGGAAAACCAACACCGCAAGATCGCTGGCTACCGCGAACTGAGCCAGGAAGAAATCGACCTGATGAACCGGATCAAGGCAAAGGGCGCCGAGCTGCTGCAGCTGCAGGCTGAATTGGCCGGGCGCCTGAGTACCGACCTCGAGGTCAAGCAGGCAGACGCTCGGCGATCGATGGCCGGCAAGGAATACAACGGCGTGCAGTACAACGAGCACACCGGCGCCTCTGACGAGTGCATCGAGTTCCGCCGCTTCCATGCTGCCGAGCCGCTGCGCTGGGCCGCCATCGGCAAGACCGACATCCAGACCGGGCTCATGGCCCTGGTGCGCGCAGTCGCCCAGCCGGCCGGCGTTTGACTCACCCCACCCACCAGGAGCCACACCCCATGAAACACATCGCACTCATGCTTGGCCTGATGCTCGCCCTCGCCGGCGGCGCCCAGGCAGCGCCAGCGGCGCTCACCTTCTGCACCGGCGGCGAAGGCGGCTTCTACGAAAGCCTCGGCCAGGCGATCGGCAAGGCCATCTCCCGCAACACCGGCGCGCAGCTGGAGGTGCTCAACACCGGCGGCTCCGTCGAGAACGCCCAGCTGATGAAGGACGACGACTGCAGCATCGCCATCATGCAGGCCGACGTCGTCACCAGCATGCCGCTGCCGGCCGACATCAAGGTCAGCGACGCCCACACCGAGATCGTCTACTGGCTCCACGGCCGCAACGGCGTGGACGACTTCGGCAAGATGGAGAAGGACAGCATCGCCGAGAAGTACGCCTTCGCCGCGGTGTCCGGCTCCGGCGCGCTGGTCACCGTGCGCAACTGGATCAAGACCGACAAGGACTACGAAGGCGCGCGCATCGTCGAGTTCGAGGACTGGTACAGCGCCGCCGAGGCCGTCGCCCAGGGCTACGTCTCCAAGGCCGGCGTGCGCATCGAGATCGCCGGCATGCTCTACATCGGCCGCGCCGGCAAGATCACCACCGACATCACCGAGGACTTCGGCAACCAGATCCTGATCGGCGAGGTCAACGACAGCTCCTTCGCCAACGCCAAGGACGTCAACAGCAACCCGCTGTACACCGCCTGCAGCGTCGACAACCAGGGCGCCAGCGGCCTCAAGACCAGCACCACCCTCGCGCCGGACACCTACTGCCTGCGCGCCCAGGTCGTCTACAACAACGACTACCACAAGGACCTGCCCGCCAAGGAGCAGCGCGCCGTGCGCCGCGCCGTCGACAAGGGCATCAACTCCATCGTCAAGGCGGTGCGCTGACATGCTGCGCCTGGCCCTGGCCATCGTGCTGGCGGGCGCCCTGCTCGCCGGCGCCACCCTGCTCTACCTGCTCACCACCACCCTCCTGTTCGCCTTGGGCGCGGGCCTGTTGCTGGGCCTGCTCCTGGTCGTAGGGCTGCGGGTGAGGCGGTGCCGGAAGCGGTAGCAGCCATCACCAGAAGGAAGCGCGCCATGTGTGAGACGCCGAAAAGCGGGGCTGATATCGAAGCCGACTACGCGGCCGCAATGGCCAAGCACTACGCCGACCTGGAGAAGAACCGGCGTGAAGTGATGGCCCAGGTCGCTCTGCTGGTCAGTCGGCGAAAGCTGGCCAGCATCGAGAAGTTAATTGACTACTGCGATGACAGCTTCGTGTGCGATTTCGAACTGACCGAAACGCATGGCGGTGAGCGCCAGGACGAGCCAGGCACTGCGTTCCGTTACATCTTCATCGACCAGCACAGCGGTGGCTGTCCAGCCGGCGACGACTACTACGGCTGGATCTGGATTCCTTTGCCGCAAGGCAAGTACCTGAAATTTCACTACGCGTGAAGCTTCAGCAATAGCCACCAGCACCACCCGCAAAGCGTTGGGTAGCCCCGGCGGGCGGGTGGTGCCCGTGCCGCTTCGGCATGCAGCTGCGTTAGCGCTGGGTCCTTATACCAGCAGATCGGGCGCCCCCATCGCCTGGATCAAAGCGCGCGGCTGTGAATAAAGCGGTAGCCAGGGTGCCCGGTGAATGCCGGGAGTCCATTGCGGCGGTGGGCCTCGCCGCTGGCGACAAAGAGGCCGCCCCCTATTCCCCCTCACCTACATAGGTGCCGACCATGAACGCATTCAACAAGGCCCGCGAGGCCATCGCCGAACTGCTCGACGCCATGCGCCAGACCAGCCAGGCGCGCATGGCCGCCGACGCCCGCCGGCGCCAGCCCGCACCGGTACCCCGCGCCACCCACCTGGTGTGCAGCGGCAACGCCATGATCCGCGTCGTCGACGTCGACACCGGCAAGGTGCTCGGCTTCCGCCGCACCATCCGCGAGGCGCGCTGGCTGGCCGAACACCTGCAGCGCGGCCTGCACCTGCAGCAGTGAGGGCGCCAGCATGACGCCCTCCCCGCGCTACCGCTCCCACGCCGAGCAGCGCGCCGCCCTGGGCTGCGCCGCCAAGCTCGATCCCGACAAACACCCGCGCCGCTTCGCCAAGCAGCAGGCGCGCGAGAAGTTCACCCCGCCCAAGCGCTGCAACCAGCCCAGCGACCACGAGCGCACGCAGGCGCTGGTGGAGCAGGCCCGCGGCCTCGCCCACCTGCACATCAACGCCGCCGCGCGCGCCCTCGGCATCGGCCGCAGCGTGCTCACCCGCCTGCGCAACGACTACGGCCTGGAGTTCGCCCAGGCGCCGCGCGCCACCTCGGCGGACAGGGTCATCGCCCTAGCCCCTACCTGCGCGACCTTCAAGCAGCTAGCAGCGGCGGCCGGCATCTCCTACGCGCACACGCTCCGGCTGGCGAAGGAGTACGGCATCGAACTGGGAGGCGCCAATGGCCAAGAACCAGCGTGAGCGCGACCTGGCACTGGCCGAACGCAGGCAGAAGGCAGCCGAGACAGAGCTACGCCACCGCGTGCGCCCGGGCATCAAGGCCCGGCTGGCCGACTTGATGGCCTGGCACGGCATCGAGGAGCAGGCCGAGGCCATCCAGCTGCTCATCATCAACGCCCACGCCGCCGGCCCGATCGGCTCCGCGCCGATGCTCGCCATCCCGCGCCACGAATTCACGCCATCCGAAAACGTGGCGCGCCAGCTCTACGCCCAAGGCGAACGCGAAGCCGGGCGGCTGGATCAGCAAGACCACTGACCCCACCACCCTGCCCAGCCAGCCGCAGCCGCGGCCGGCATCGCTTGGACTGGAGAAAGCCATGAGCACCCCCTACACGCTGCACCTCGGCGACTGCCTGGAGGTGATGCGCACCATGGACGACAACAGCGTGGATAGCATCGTCACCGACCCGCCCTACGGGCTGACGTCGAACAGCGGCGGCCCGAGCGCAAGGGGGCAAGACACCCCAGCAGGACGAGCAAAAGCCGGCGGAACTCGAGCCGGCTTCATGGGCATGGCCTGGGACAGCGACGTGCCCCCTGTTGAGGTTTGGGCGGAGTGCTTGCGCGTACTGAAACCCGGAGGCCATTTGCTGGCCTTTGCCGGCACCCGAACCCACCACCGAATGGCGGCGCGCATCGAAGAAGCAGGCTTCGAAATCCGCGACATGATCGCTTGGGTTTATGGCTCCGGCTTCCCGAAGTCCCGCAATCTGGATGGCGACTGGCAAGGCTGGGGTACCGCGCTGAAGCCCGCCCTGGAACCGATCACCCTGGCCCGCAAGCCGCTGGCCGGTACCGTGGCAGCGAACATACTCGCCCACGGAACCGGAGCGCTGAACATCGACGGCTGCCGGATTGCTGCTGAAACCATGCGACCGAACACCGGCGCGGGCGGGCTGCCGCGCAGGAACCCTGACGAAAACAGAGGGGAGGGTGTCCTCGCCCAACCGCACACCGGCGGGCGCTGGCCTGCCAACCTCATCCACGACGGCAGTGAAGAAGTGGTGGCAGCGTTCCCGAGCGGAGCGGGCGCCGCGGCGCCGGTGCACAAGCGCAACGGTGACAAATTCAGGAACACCTATGGCGCCTTTACCGGGAATGTTGACGAAGCCGGCAGCACGTTCATCGGCGACAGCGGTAGCGCGGCGAGGTTCTTCTATTGCCCCAAGGTGAGCCGGTATGAGCGCAACGAAGGTTGCGAGCACATGGATCGCAAGCCACTGCACTGGTCCAGCGGCGACCAGAACCCCGGCAGCTTTCAATCGGAAGGCACCGACAAGAGTAGCCAGAACAACCACCCCACTGTAAAGCCCACAGACCTGATGGCCTACCTATGCCGTCTAGTCACGCCGCCAGCCGGATTGGTGCTGGACCCGTTCATGGGCAGCGGCAGCACCGGCAAAGCAGCTATGCGTGAGGGGTTCCGGTTCATCGGCTGCGAACTCTCGCCGGAGTACTCCGCGATTGCCAAGGCGCGCATCCAGTTCGAACTCGATCGAGTAAATGCAGCAATCGAGGAAGAAGCCGCGGCCTCAGCGCAGCTCGACATATTCAACGACTCCAAGGAATCCGCATGATGCTCCAGCAAACCCTGCATCACTTCCACTTCTGCTGCGGCCTGGGCGGCGGCGCCAAGGGCTTCAACCGCGCCCGCCCGCGCGTCGGCAACTTCGAGGCCCGCTGGGAATGCATAGGCGGAATCGACGTATCCCCTTCCGCCCTGCGTAACTTTGCCAAGCTGGCCGGCGTACCAGGTTCACAGATCGATCTGTTCACCCGCGACCAGTACATCCGCTTTCACGGCAAGGAGCCGCCGGCGAACTGGCGCGAGGCGACCCCGGAAGATATCCGACGCGCCGCCGGCGGCAAGCGACCGGACTGCGTGTTTATCAGCAGCCCCTGCAAGGGCGCCAGCGGGCTGCTCTCCGAGGCCACCAGCAAAACGCCGAAGTACCAGGCCCTCAACGAACTGACCCTGCGCTGCGTATGGTTGATGGGCGAAGCCTGGGCAGACGACCCGGTGCCCCTGATCACCTTCGAGAACGTCCCGCGCCTGGCGACTCGCGGCCGGCATCTGCTGGACCAGATCAACAGCCTGCTCAGCCACTACGGTTACGCCGTGGCCGAAACCACCCACGACTGCGGCGAACTCGGCGGCCTGGCGCAGAGCCGCAAGCGCTTCCTGCTGGTGGCGCGCCACGTCGAGAAGGTGCCCCCCTTCCTGTACGAGCCGGAGAAAAAGAGCCTGCGCGCCGTCGGCGATATCCTTGGCCGCATGCCTCTGCCCGGCGATATCGAGGCCGCTGGCCCGATGCATCGCGTTCCCTCGCTGCACTGGCAGACTTGGGTGCGCCTCGCCCTGGTGCGAGCCGGCAGCGACTGGCGCAGCCTCAACGAACTGGCGATCGAGGATGGCCGCCTTCGTGACCTGATCATCGTGCCGGAGTACCGCTCCGGCTACTTGGGCGTGCATGGTTGGGACGATACCAGCGGCACCATCGCCGGCCGCAGCAGCCCCACCAATGGCGCGTTCTCGGTTGCCGATCCACGGTACCGGCAGGCAGCCACCTGGAACCACGGCCAGCAGTTCGGCGTCATTCGCTGGGACGAGTCGTCGCCGACCATCCCCGGGCAGACCATGCCGGGCCAAGGCACCTTCAGCGTGGCCGACCCACGGCCTAACTGGAATCGCCACAGCGGCAACTACCGGGTGGTTCCCTTCGACCAACCGGCCGGCACCATCATCGCCGGCGGCAAGGGCGTGCAAGGTGGTCAGCAGTCGGTAGCGGATCCTCGCATCCTGCACCGCGGCAAGGGCGACAACTACCTCACCGGCGGCCACTACGGCGTGATCCCGTTCGACCAGAACTGCGGGGCCATTGCCGCCAGCTCGCGCTACGACAGCGGGCGCTTCAGCGTGGCGGACCCGCGCATCCCTGCCGCCAACGAGCGCCTGACCTGCATCATCCGCAGTCTCGACGGCACCTGGCACCGCCCCTTCACCACCCTGGAGAAAGCAGCGCTACAGAGCCTGGTGGAGCCGGAAGAGCAGTTGATTCTCGACGGCCTGAGCGACAAGGAATGGAGCGAACAAATCGGCAACGCCGTGCCACCGCACGCCGCCGAGGCCATCGCCCACGTCATGGGTACCACCCTGCTGCTTGCAGCCCAAGGCGAGACCTTCATGCTCAGCAATATGCCGGTGTGGGTTCGCCCGGTAGCCGTTGGCCTGAGCGTCGCCGAGGTGCCGCAGGCATGAGCCTACTCGCCTGCGCCCCGATACCGCTCGTCGGTCATAAGCGCCTGCAGCCGATGCAACGCCATCAGGTTCCCTCCAACGCTGTGGCGCCACGCCTCGTGCGTGGACTTGCACAGCCCGTCGATCTCCGCCATCACACGGCGGTAGCGCTCCACCTCGAGCACCAGCCGGCGCATCTCCGGGTGCTCGGCCCAGATCTGGCGCAGCTCGTCCTGGGTGACAGGGCGGAATTCGGGGAGTCGGTAGTCTTTCATCGCGCGAATACTGTATGGATTTACAGCATTCTGGCAAATCGCCGCGCGCCGGTCACTGCTGGCCGATGCGCGGACGCCGGCCTTTTCCAGAACTACAGACGCACCCAGTTGTATGAATCGAATTGCTGGCCGCCGCATTTCAGGCAGGTCACGAAGAGTGACCTGTCCTCATCGGCGCCGGCGGGCACCCAAGGCTGCTTTGAAACCAATCCGTAGCGCTGCGCATTGCACTTCCTCTTGCAGAGGTACTGCACCAGAAGGTGCTTCTTATCCTCGTAGCTTGCTGCGTACTTTGGCCAGGCCATATCGCCTCCCTGTTCCGGCCCCATGCCGGCCCCTGAACCTACCCCACAACCACCCTTCACGCCAATGGCGAGGGAGAAGCCATGCCCGCGCAAACGTACTGCCGCGCCACCCACCTCCCCATCACCGATTGCCGGTGCCTGCGCTGCAACACGACCAAGGAGCCAGCGCCATGATGACCATCAGAGCCTGCCACCTCGAGCGCGAGAAGATGGCGCCGATCATCTCCGTCACCGGCGTCGGCGTCATTACCACCATCAGCGGCTACTTCACCGCCGCCCAGCTACGCACCCTCGCTCGCCAGCTCATCACCATCGCCAACGACGCCGACCAGGGCGAGCGCGGGCCGGTTACCTACACCACCGAGGAATAACCCATGCAGCCACTCATCTACGTGGCCGGCCCATATCGGGCGGCCACACGGGACGCTATTGCCCAGAACATCGACACCGCGCGCCATGTCGGCACCGCGGCCGCGGCGATCGGCTGGTACCCGGTAATCCCCCACGCCAACACCGCGCACATGGAACTGTCGCTGCCGCACCTGGGCGACGAGTTCTGGCTGCGCGGCACGCTCGAGCTGATGGAGCGCTGCGACGCCCTGGTGCTGTGCCCGGGCTGGGACCGCAGCGAAGGCACCCTCGGCGAGATCGCGCGCGCCGATACCCTGCGCCTGCCCATCTTCCGCAGCCTCGACCTCCTCCCCAGCGCCAGCGAGTTCATCGCCTGGTTGCACGCCGTCGAGGCCAGGCGGGCATGAACGGCCAAGGCGGCCTCTGCGCCAGCGCCGTCATGCGCCGCATCTGGCGCCTGGTCAACGGCTGCTGCTACTGCGGCCGGGACGGCCACACATCGGCGAACTGCCCGTGGAGGGATGCGAAGTGAGCGAACATAAGACGATGGATGCGGAGCTGCGCCAGGTGATTACCGAGGCGCTGGTCAGCATGGTTACGGGCGTCACCGGCCTGGCGCCGCCCACGGGGCCAGGCGCAATTCCTGACTTCATCCAGGCGCCAATCGACCGGGCGGTGGAGAAGATCAGCGCCAGCCTGCCGGTGGGTGTGCCGGATGGCTCGATCTATGTTGAGTGCCGTCAATGCGACGTATGTCAACACGGCGGCATCAATGACGCAGCTGCAGGCTTGGCGGCGTGCCACGACTGTGACTGGACAGGTACGGACCCGGTAGAGGACAAGTGCCCTGGTTGTCAGAGTGAGAACTGCATGGCGGCTGCCTGCCCGAAATGCGGCAGCCGATACGTTCTGGTGGCAAGCGAAGATATCGCCGCCCCTGCCGCCCCTGCCGTCAAGGCTGAGCAGGCGCCAGTCACTCAAGACCTGCGCGCCAAGCTGATTTCAGGACTGGACGAGATCGGCGCACTTTCGCGCAACCTGCGGCAGGGCGGCTGCGATAGCTCAGACCTCCCAGGGCTTGAGGAAGGCCTTACCCATGCAATCGACATGGCTCACGAACTGATTTCGATGCTGGAAGGCCCCTCCCTGCCGGCTGCTGGATCGGCTGTGCCGGCGTTCAGCGTCGTGTGCAAGGTGTGCAATGAGTCATCGACCCTGGACGAACGGCGAGATCTAAGCGGGTGCTGCTGGTCGTGCGGCCACGAAATCGACCTTGACCCGTATCTACGCGCCGCCCTTTCCGCGCAGCAGGCTGGAGCGGTGAGCGTGCCGGTGGAGTTGTTGCAGCGCATCTGCTGGCCGGTAGTTAGTGGCTCTGATCGGCACACGCATAGCGAGGCTGTAGCAGAACTCCGCGCCCTCCTCTCCAGCAGCGAGCGGGGTGGCGAGGTATGAGCAAGAAGCCACGATGCCCAGCGTGCAACAGCCGCAACTGCAAGGGGTGGCAGCCAGGTGATCCAGAGCACGAATACCGCGGAAAAGGCAGCTGGTTCCTGGGGTGCCATTGTGCCGGGTGCTCAAAAGCACGGGCCGAATCTGGCGGATTTATGGGCGCGCTAGTCGATGCAATGACCAGCACCAACACCGCACAGCAGAAGGAGGGGTAGGCGATGAACGAACAAGTGACACACACCCTTCGCGCTATGGCGGTCAACTACCTGCGCGATCAGCATACTTTCGACACCCTGGATAGCATCGCGCTGAACAAGGCAGCAGACCAGATCGACGCCCTGCACCAGCAGGTCGAGGGGCTGCTGGCTGATAATGAGCGACTGACAAAGGATTGCAGCGCCGAAATTTTCCTGACCATGACCGGCGAGGTCACGCGCCTGCGCGCCGAGCTTGAGGCGGCGCGGGGGTTGCTGCGCGATATGCGCCATGCCGCGCGCATTAACCCCTCCTGTCAGTACGGCGTGGTTAACCCGTGCCGGTGCGGATACTGCGTTGATCTGAGAGTTGACGCCTTCCTCACCGCCACCCCGGCCCCGGAAGGGCGGCAGCAAGAGAATAGGCAGAGGCATCCCAGCGAGAGCGATCTTGAATCTTCCGTCCTCGGATACCCTCTTTCGAAAGAACAAGCGGTACAGCTTTGGCACAACGGATTTCGCTCTGAGCCGATAACGGTTCTGGAGGCATGGGAGGCCATCGGTCACGACATCGCGTGCAACCCCTCGAAGGACGATCTACTTGATTCGCTGCGTAACATGGCTGAAATCTGCAATGCGCACGGGAATGACATGCCCGAGCAGGGAGAGCGGCAGGAGCCTATCGGCCGAATAGGCCAGAGCCATGGGGGCACAGTCAGGTTCCCGGTTTGGAACACTGATGGCGGAAGAGAGCCGCCAGCCGGGACTATGCTCTACACCACCCCACAACCCGCCACGGACGTTTCGGCGCTGGTGGAGGCGTTGGAGGAGGTCGTCAAGCAGTACCCGAACCCGGACATCACGCACGTCGACTACCGCGTGCATGCATGCCGGCACGCGGAGCAAGCCCTCGCCACCTACCGCAACCACGCCACCGTCAAACGCTGCCCCACCTGCCCCGGCACCTGCGCGGAAATCTGCGCTAAAGCCAGGCCGTAACCCATCTCACATTTGAAGCTGCCGGCGGTGTCGGCGGCGAGGAATAGCTATGTCTGCAATCCAGGCGCAGCCGCTAGACCGGCCGCGACAGCCTTCTATTGCCCCGAGATTCATCCGAGCCAAGGACGCGCCGGCATACCTCGGCATGTGCCGGGACGAGTTCAACCGCACCGTCAGGCCCCACGTCCGCGAGTTCCCCATCGGCACCCGCGGCGTCGGCTTCGACCGGCAGGAGCTTGACGACTGGGCTGACCAGTACATCGAGCAAGCGGCGATTGCCAAACAGTCGGCCCCGGCGAACAATCAGGGCGCAGCGAGCGCCAAGGAGAAGAATCAATGGCGCGAAAAACCATCACGGGCCTCTCCCAGAGGAACGGGGTCTGGCATATCGACAAGAGGGTCAACGGCGAACGAATTTACGAGAGCACTGGAACTGGTGACCGGGCGGAAGCAGAAAAGTACCTGATCCACCGCCTGGAAAGGCTCAGGCAGGAGAAGGTCTACGGCATCAGGCGGGTGCGCATCTGGCGGGAAGCAGCCACCCGCTACCTGCTGGAGAACAAAGACCAGCCGTCGATCGAACTGACGGCCAGGGTGTTCAGGCAGCTGGATGACTGGATCGGGGAAGTTCCGCTGACCCACATCGACGACGAAACGCTGGAGCCGTTCATTCGGCATCGCCTCGATGTCGACCAGGTGTCGCACAGGACGGTGAACATCGCCCTGGAGCGAGTGATCCGCGCGCTGAATCTGTGCGCGAGGAAGTGGCGGGACGAGGACAAGCGGCCTTGGCTGGATACCGTGCCGCTGATTGCCAAACTGGACGAGCGGACGAAAGGCCGAAAGCCCTACCCGCTGTCATGGGAGGAGCAGAGCCTGCTGTTTGCCGAGCTACCCGATCACCTTCGCAGGATGGCGCTGTACAAGGTCAATGTCGGCTGCAGGGAGCAAGAGGTCTGCAAGTTGCGGTGGGATTGGGAGATCAAGGTGCCGGAGATCGGCGCCAGCGTGTTCCTGATTCCGGCCGAGTTCGGTGGGCGCGGGGCAAAGTCCGGCGTCAAGAACAGGGACGAGCGGCTGGTGATCCTGAACGACGTGGCCAGTCGAGTGATCGAAGGCCAGCGCGGTATCGACCCGGTGCATGTGTTCCCGTATGGGCGCAATGGCGGGACGATGCTCAGGATGTACACGCCGGCATGGAACGAGGCCAGGAAGCGCGCAGCGGCCAAGTGGGAGGCAACCCACAAGACCGCTGCGCACCCTGGTTTCGCCTCGGTTCGCGTGCACGACCTCAAGCACACGTTTGGCAGACGGCTGAGGGCGGCAGGCGTATCCCTAGAGGATCGCAAGGCGCTATTGGGACACAAGAACGGCAGCGTGACCAGCCACTATTCCGGCGCCGAGCTGGGGCAGTTGATCGAAGCGGCCAACAAGGTATCGGCAACCGATTCGCGCGGCCCGGTGCTGACCATTCTCAGGAGGGCAAACGGGTAGAAGAATCGCGAAGTCACGCAAAAGTCACGCGAGAGTTTTGGCGCTCGCAACGCCAGAGCCACTCAAGCGGACGCAGAACAAGGGCTCCAGGCATTCAGCCGCTCGACAGTAACCATGCACGACATGCTCGGCAACTGAGTCGTTGCGGGCGGTACGGCTGTACCGCCTGTGGTGACAACTGTACTGGTCACATCGAGCGCTACACTCGCACTGTTACGCCTCACTCCGTCGGCGCCTGTATCTGCCGACGCCGCAGGTCCCTCGGCTAGGGTAGAAACCCCTCTTCCTGACGAGTACTGGCCATGAACGAACGCAACCTGCTGGTCGAGGCCGACCGCCGCGCCCTCGCCTATTTCGATGGCACTGCCGTGCGCCGGGTCTACCCGGACGACGCCGCCATCGCCGCCCTCGCCGCCTTCGACCAACCGCTTCCAGAACACGGCTATGCCGCCGAGCAGGTGCTGCACCAGCTCGACGAGATAGGCTCGCCGGCCACCGTAGCGAGCAACGGCCCACGCTACTTTGGCTTCGTCATCGGCGCCACCCTGCCCGCTGCGGCGGCCGCCGAACGCCTGGTACTGGCCTGGGACCAGTGCGCCTCCTCCTTCGACGGCTCGCCCACCGCCGACCGCCTGGAGAAAGTCGCCGGACGCTGGGTCTGCCAGGCACTGGGCCTGCCGGTCGACAGCGCCGTCGGCTTCGGCACCAGCGCCACCGCCTGTACCCTAGCCTGCCTGTCGACCGCCAGGCGTACCTTGCTGGCTCGTCAGGGCTGGGACTTCGATGCAAATGGCCTGGTGGGCGCCCCGGAAATCCGCGTGGTGCTCTCCGAGGCCGCCCATATCACGGTGAAGAAGGCCCTGCGCGTGCTCGGCTTCGGCATGAGCCGCCTGCACTACGCGCCGGTCGACCAGCACGGACGCATCGACCCGGCGCGCCTACCGGCGCTGGACGAGCGCACCCTGTTGATCCTCCAGGCCGGCGAGGTCAACACCGGCGAGTTCGACCGCTTCGCCGAGCTGATCCCCACTGCCCGCGCCGCCGGTGCCTGGGTCCACGTCGACGGCGCCTTCGGCCTGTGGGCCAGGGCCTCCTCCTCGGCGCACCTGGCCGATGGCGTGGAGCTGGCCGACAGCTGGACCACCGACGGCCATAAGTGGCTGAACACCCCCTATGACAGCGCCATGGCCATCTGCCGCGACGCCGATGCCCTGGCCGCGGCGATGAACAGCGACGCGGCTTACGCCACGGCGAGCAAGGATGCGCAGAAGAACCTGACCCTGGAGTTCTCCCGCCGCGCCCGCGGCGTGGCGGTCTGGGCGGCGCTCGCCAGCCTCGGCCGCGACGGCCTGCGCGAGCTGATCGACCGGCATATCCGCCAGGCCTTTGAGCTGGCCGAGACGCTGCGCGCCGGCGGCTATCAGGTGCTCAATCGGGTAGTCCTCAACCAGGTGCTGGTGCGCGGCGAAACGGACGCGCAGACCAATGCCATCCGTGAGGCGGCCCAGGCCTCCGGCGAAGTCTGGTTCGGCGCGACCGTCTGGCAGGAGCGGCCGGCCTTTCGCCTGAGCCTGTCGTCCTGGCGCACCCGGGACGAGAACGTGCGGGCCCTGGCCGAGTTGCTGCTGCGCCTCAAGGATGAGACGTCCCCCGCAGCGAACTGAGGCCGGCCAGGCGCTCGCCAGGCCCATCGCCCGCGGCTGGGCAAAAACGATCGAACCTTGCACGCGTCTCGCCACTCTCTGATAGGCCTGCCCACGCAGGCCTTGTTCATTCAGGGAGCGCGCGTCTGCGACTCGTCACAGGCTAGAACGTGCAGCCCGCCAACGAGGACGAAAGCATGCAAGCATTCCCGTCACGCGCCGTCAGCGTTCAGTGGCTCGGCTCGGCCCTGTGTGGCTGCCTGCTGGCCGGAAACGCTTACGCCGACCTGTACAAGAGCGTCGCTCCGGGCGGCAACTTCGCCCTGGAGAATTGGAATCTCACCGTTCCCCAGGATGCCGACGGCGGTACCGAAGGCACGGCGCTGACCGTACGCCCCGATCAGCTGTCCGGTCCCTATGGCTACAAATCGCGCTGGTTCCGCACCGACGCGCTGGACGGTGCCATGACCTTCTGGACCCCGATCAACGGCGCCACCGCGGGTGGCTCCAGCAGCCCGCGCGCAGAACTACGCGAGATGCTCGACCCCAGCAACCTGTCCATGACCTGGAGCGGCGCGGGGGAGTCGGTGCAGGACGCCTTGCTCAAGGTGACGCAGGTCCCGCCCGACGGCATCGTCATAGTCGGCCAGGTCCATGGCTACGGCAGCGCGCCCCTGATCATGGTCTATTACCGCTACGATGCCGCCCGGCAGACCGGCCGGGTCGTCGCCAAGCTGCAGGGACTGCCGGAACAGGGCCCGCCCTTCACCACCCATACACTGGCCAGCGACGTCGACCTGGGCGAAACCTTCAGCTACCAGATGAGAGTCAGCAAGAACCTGGCGACGGCCTCGGCCAATGGCGGGCAGCCCGCCCGCATGGCGCTGGACCCCGCCTGGAACAGCCATACCTTCTACTTCAAGGCCGGCGCCTACCTGCACATGCACGGCGACAGCGCCAGCGAAGGCGCGCGGGTGAAGTTCTATCGCCTGGCCGCCAGCCACCCCAACGAGGCCCTGGCGGTCACCAGCGCCGCTGCCCTGCCCAACGCCCGTGCCGGCCAGCCTTACCTGGCCCGGCTGCAAAGCAGCGGCGGGCGCGGCGGCGCCACCTGGCGCCTGGTGAGCGGCCATCCGCCGGCCGGCCTACGCCTGTCCCGCGACGGTGTCGTCAGCGGCACGCCCCGATCCTCGGCGGTGTCCGCCACCGCGCGCTGGTTCGTCGCCCAGGTGCGCGACGTGAGTGGCAATACCCAACACAAGAAGTTCTCCATCCTGGTCGGCGGCTGACCATCGCCCGCTCCGGGCTGCGGGCCGGCCCGGAGCCAGGAAACTTTCCTCGACAAGCGCCGGCCGCTGCGCTTATCTTCGCCGCCAGGCCACACGCATGTGGCCAGCGTCGCTCGGACGGTTCCGGGCGCTTACGTACTTCGAGGAAGCCATGGCTGACACTGCCAAGCGCCGCTTTGCGCGCATCGATCGTCTCCCCCCCTACGTTTTCAACATCACCGCCGAGCTGAAGATGGCCGCCCGCCGCCGTGGCGAGGACATCATCGACTTCAGCATGGGCAACCCCGACGGCGCCACCCCGCCGCACATAGTCGAGAAATTGGTGCAGGTCGCCCAGCGCGAAGACACCCACGGCTATTCCACCTCCCGCGGCATCCCGCGCCTGCGCCGCGCCATCTCGCGCTGGTATCAGGAGCGCTACGAAGTGGAGATCGACCCGGAGAGCGAAGCCATCGTCACCATCGGCTCCAAGGAAGGCCTGGCGCACCTGATGCTGGCCACGCTGGACCATGGCGACACCGTGCTGGTGCCCAACCCCAGCTACCCCATCCACATCTACGGCGCGGTGATCGCCGGCGCCCAGGTGCGTTCGGTACCGCTGGTACCGGGCGTGGACTTCTTCGCCGAACTGGAGCGGGCGATTCGCGAGTCGATCCCCAAGCCGAAGATGATGATTCTGGGCTTTCCCTCCAACCCCACCGCGCAGTGCGTGGAGCTGGACTTCTTCGAGCGCGTGGTGGCCTTGGCCAAGCAGTACGACGTGCTGGTGGTGCACGACCTGGCCTACGCCGACATCGTCTACGACGGCTGGAAGGCGCCGTCGATCATGCAGGTGCCGGGCGCCAAGGACATCGCGGTGGAGTTCTTCACCCTGTCCAAGAGCTACAACATGGCCGGCTGGCGCATCGGCTTTATGGTCGGCAATAGAGAACTCGTCTCCGCCCTGGCGCGGATCAAGAGCTACCACGACTACGGCACCTTCACCCCGCTGCAGGTCGCGGCCATCGCTGCCCTGGAAGGCGACCAGCAGTGCGTGCGCGACATCGCCGAGCAGTACCGCCAGCGCCGCAACCTGCTGGTCAAGGGGCTGCACGAGATCGGCTGGATGGTGGAGAAGCCCAAGGCCTCGATGTACGTCTGGGCCAAGATTCCCGAGGCCTACGCCCAGCTCGGCTCGCTGGAGTTCGCCAAGAAACTGCTGGCCGAGGCCAAGGTCTGCGTCTCCCCGGGCCTCGGCTTCGGCGACTACGGCGACGATCACGTGCGCTTCGCCCTGATCGAAAACCAGGACCGCACCCGCCAGGCGCTACGCGGGATCAAGGCGATGTTCCGTGCCGACGGCCTGCTACCGGCGAAGAAGGCCAAGGCCGATAGCGAATGAGCCGACCAGGGCGCCGCGAGGCGCCCTGGTCATATCAGCCGGAATAATCCAGCGCTGTCCAGGCACGACTCAAACCCTGGGCCAGCACGCAGCCCGGGCTGGCCAATTCCTCGTTGAACGCCGCTGGCAACAACGTGGTCTCCCCTTCTGCCGCGCCGTGGCGCTCGGTCAGCCACTGCAGCTTGCCGCAGTTGGGCGTGTCGATCACATAGCTGGCCGCGATGCTCGAGTGATGCCCGGGCAGGCGGATCACGTCAAGCACCCTGCCCGCCTCCTCGATGCGCCGACCATCGGACACCAGCACGGCCCAGGCCTGTTCGCCCTCGATCACCAGGTAGGCACCGTAGGCCCGCGGCTGCTCGATCTGCGGCTGGGCGCAACCGCCCAGCAGGGCCAGTAGCACAATCGTCATCAGCATCTGTTGCATTGCCAATTCTCCTCTCGCAAGGCGTCCACCCTGCGGGCTGTACGGGTCGATGTTGCTGCAGTGGGCTTACTATTACCGAGCACTGTTTATTTGTACAGTATTTTTCGTTTACCCTTGGCGTCACGAACCAATGCACAGGAGCCGCACCATGCTGGACGTACTGCAGCTGAAACATCGGGTGAACCGCATGCCGCTGGAGCGGGTGCGCGAAATGGTCGAGGAACTGCAGCTCGAGGGCATCGTCACCGAGAACCGCACGCCCTTTAACCGCCAGCACTTCAATACCTGCTTCGCCGAGATCGAAGCGCTGCTGCAGCGTGCCGGCTACCACCGCCAGCTGGATGTGGTCGGCTATCAGGGCCTGGCCTACGCGCTGTTCGACCCGGCACGTTGGGAGGCGGTGCAAGTGCTGCGCTGGCTGCGCGATTTCGTCGAGGAGGCCAGAACCAGCCCCGCACTCCGATAGCGCGCCGAGACGAACCAAAAGCAGGCCCATCGCCCGCTCGGTTGCACGGCCATAGGGCGAAGCGTTCAGCCGCTGGAGCCGGAGGGGGCAGTTACGGCAGTAGCAACGCCCCAAGGAAATATAACTATCTGATTGATATATAAAGAATTTAATTTCTCGCGAAATCCCCTCCCGCGTGTCTGGAGCAGACTTCTCCGACATTGCCGGCGCACTTGGCAAAGGCTTTGCTAGATCAGGACTAACCCACGTCTTAGGATCGCCAACGGCGGTGATCGGGACGAATAGACAAAGACGTCAAAGGCACCTTCTGCTCCGGCAGCGGGCTGTCTGCGACGTCTTTTTTCGTTTCTGATAGCTGAGGAATTGCCATGCACCGTCGCACATCGTTGCAAAAGACCCTGTCACGCCTGGGCTGTACGCTCGCCATGCTGGCTTCGCCACTGCTGCTGGCGGCAGAGCCGGAGAAGGAGGAGCTGAAGTTCGGCTTTATCAAGCTCACCGACATGGCGCCCCTGGCCATCGCCTATGAGAAGGGTTTCTTCGAGGACGAAGGCCTGTATGTCACCCTGGAGGCACAGGCCAACTGGAAGGTGCTGCTGGATCGGGTGATCGACGGCGAACTGGACGGCGCCCATATGCTCTCCGGCCAGCCGATCGGCGCCACCATCGGCTTCGGCACCAAGGCGGAGGTGGTCACCGCCTTCACCATGGACCTCAATGGCAATGCCATCACCATGTCCAACGCGGTGTGGGAGGAGATGAAGAAGCATGTGCCCATGGCAGACGGCAAGCCGGTGCACCCGATCAAGGCCGACGCCCTCAAACCGGTGATCGACCAGTTCGCCGCCGGCGGCAAGGCCTTCAACCTGGGCATGGTGTTCCCGGTGTCCACCCACAACTACGAGCTGCGCTACTGGCTGGCGGCCGGCGGCATCCACCCCGGCTACTACGCCCCGCACAAGGGCGATATCAGCGGCCAGATCGATGCCCAGGCGCTGCTCTCGGTGACCCCGCCGCCGCAGATGCCGGCCACCATGGAAGCCGGCACCATCCATGGCTACAGCGTTGGCGAGCCGTGGAACCAGGCGGCGGTATTCAAGGGCATCGGTGTGCCGGTGGTGGCTGACTATGCCATCCGCAAGAACATGTCGGAGAAGGTCTTCGGTGTGTCCAAGAGCTGGGCCGAAGCCAACCCGGAGACCCACAAGCGCGTGGTCAAGGCGCTGATCCGTGCCGGCAAGTGGCTGGATGAAGGCGACAACGCCAACCGCGCGGAAGCGGTGGAAATCCTTTCCCGCCCGGAATATGTCGGCGCCGATGCCAAGGTGATCGCCAACTCCATGACCGGCACCTTCGAGTTCGAGAAGGGTGACAAGCGCGAGGTGCCGGACTTCAACGTGTTCTTCCGCTACCACGCCACCTACCCCTACTACTCCGACGCGGTCTGGTACCTGACCCAGATGCGCCGCTGGGGCCAGATCGCCGAGGCCAAGCCGGACAGCTGGTACTTCGACATGGCGAAGCGCGTGTACCTGCCGGAAATCTACCGCGAAGCCGCCGCCGAGCTGGTGGCCGAAGGCAAGGCCGAGGCCGGTGATTTCCCGCCTGCCGACACCGACGGCTTCCGCGCACCGCTGGCCGACACCATCGACGGGGTGGTCTATGACGGCCGTCAGCCCAACGCCTATCTGCAGCAGTTCCAGATCGGCCTGAAAGGCGACACCACGCTCTGATCCATCCCGGGAGCCGGCTGGCCGGCTCCCTCCCCCGATTGCAAGAGGACAGGACGATGAGCAACCCGAACGTCGCCACCCCGATCCAAGAAACCCTCAAGGCGGCCCGCGCCGCGGCGCTGATCAAGCGCTGGGCACCGCCCATTATTCTGCCGTTGCTGGGCATCCTGCTGTTTCTCCTGTGCTGGCAGGGCCTGGCCAACAATATCCAGACCAGCCTCGGCCAGTTCCCCGGCCCGCTGCAGGTTTCCGAACAGTTCCAGGGCCTGGTCGGCGCCCACCTGCGCGAACGGGACAAGGCCAACGCCTTCTATGAGCGCCAGGAAAAGCGCAACGCCGAGCTGCTGGCGAAAAACCCGGATGCCGAAGTCAAAACCCGCCCCTACACCGGCAAGCCGACCTTCGTGCAGCAGATCTTCACCAGCCTGTACACGGTGATGGCCGGCTTCGCCATCGCCTCGTTGATCGCCATCCCGCTGGGTATCGTCTGCGGCCTGAGCAAGACCATCTACACCGCGATCAACCCGCTGATCCAGGTATTCAAGCCGGTCTCACCGCTGGCCTGGCTGCCTCTGGTGACCATGCTGGTCAGCGCCCTGTACGTCAGCGAAGACCCGCTGTTCGCCAAGTCCTTCCTCACCTCGGCCTTTACCGTGGCGCTGTGCTGCCTGTGGCCGACGGTGATCAACACCACGGTCGGCGTCGCCGGCATCGACCAGGACCTGAACAACGTCAGCAAGGTGCTGCGCCTGTCGCCTTTGACCCATGTGCGGCGCATCGTCCTGCCGGCCGCCCTGCCGATGATCTTCACCGGCCTGCGTCTGTCACTGGGCACCGGCTGGATGGTGCTGATCGCCGCCGAGATGCTGGCGCAGAACCCGGGCCTGGGCAAATTCATCTGGGACGAGTTCCAGAACGGCAGCTCCAACTCCCTCGGCCGGATCATGGTGGCGGTGATCGTCATCGGCCTGATCGGCTTCGCCCTCGACCGTCTGATGCTCCTGCTCCAGCGCCTGTTCAGCTGGGACAAGAACGCCGTACTGCGCTAATCCGGAGAACCGCCATGAGCCATACACACCTCGAACTGACCGGCGTGGGCATCGACTTCCCCACCGACAAGGGGCTGTTCTGCGCCCTGCAGAACGTCAACCTGAAGATTGCCAAGGGCGAGTTCGTCTCCCTGATCGGCCACTCCGGCTGCGGCAAGTCCACCGTGCTCAATATAGTCGCCGGGCTGTACCAGGCCACCAATGGCGGCGTCATCCTCGACGGCCGCGAAGTGGACGAGCCCGGTCCCGAGCGCGCCGTGGTATTCCAGAACCACAGCCTGCTGCCCTGGCTGAGTTGCTACGAGAACGTCGAACTGGCCGTGCGCCAGGTATTCAAGGGGCAGAAATCGCGGGCCGAGATGCGCGAGTGGATCGAGCACAACCTGGCCCTGGTGCACATGACCCATGCCCGCGACAAGCGTCCCAGCGAGATTTCCGGCGGCATGAAACAGCGCATCGGCATCGCCCGCGCCCTGGCCATGCAGCCCAAGGTACTGCTGATGGACGAGCCATTCGGCGCCCTCGACGCCCTGACCCGCGCCCACCTGCAGGACTCGCTGATGGAGATCCACGCCGAACTGGGCAACACGGTGATCATGATCACCCACGACGTCGATGAGGCGGTGCTGCTGTCCGACCGCATCGTGATGATGAGCAACGGCCCGGCGGCCACCGTCGGCGATATCCTCGAGGTCAAGCTGGCGCGTCCGCGCGAGCGCATGGCCCTGGCTCACGACAGCCGCTACCACGAGTATCGCGCCGCGGTGCTGGAGTTCCTCTACCAGCGCCAGCAGCGCCCGGCGGCCTGACCTGCCCCGCCGTGGCGGCAAGGGTTCGCCTTGCCGCCGCGGTGGGGAACCAAACGCCGCTTCGTATACACGAACAGGGGCCTCCACCCAACGCAAGGACCTTTCGTGCTCGATCTCACCACCTGGAACCTGTCCATCCCCACCGACCCAAGCCCCACCACCATCAGCACCGCCCGGCTCAACAACGGTTACCAGAGCGGTTACTTCCGCCGCAACGGCGACGGCAGCGTGACCTTCTGGGTCCCGGTCACCGGCTCACCCACCGAAGACGCCAGTTATCCGCGCAGCGAACTGCGCGAGACGCAGAACGACGGCAGCCTTAGCAACTGGCTGCACGCCAGCAGCGACAGCTACCTCAGCGCGGTACTGCAAGTCGAGCGCGTGCCGAGCAGGAACAAGGTGGTGATCGGCCAGATCCACAGCACCGACGCGCCGGGCAGCCAGAACGACCCGCTGCTCAAGCTGCAGTACCACTACCGCAACGGCATCGGCCGCCTGGAGCTGCTGCTACGCGAGAAACCCGGCGACGATCAGGTGCAGAACATCCTGCTGGCGGAGAACGTGCAGTTGGGCGAGCGTTTCGGCTACGACCTGCGTCTCACCCCGACGGGCAAGCTGGGCGTCGTGGTGATCAGCAAGGATGGCGACAAGGGTTCGCTGTATCGCCAACTCGACTCCGCCTGGGCCGCTCAGAAGCTGTACTTCAAGGCCGGCGCCTATATCCAGGACAACGAGGGCCCCAGCGACGAAGGCGGCCGGGTGACCTTCTTCCATCTGAACAGCGCCCATCGCTGACGATACCCGTTTAAGGCTCGCTTAAGGCCGCGCCGCTAGCCTGTACGGCCCTCCGACCACAGAAGGAAGCCGCGCGTGCCCAGCACTTCATCGATCCGCCGCGCCGACTCGCTGTACTGGCTGCTCACCTGGGGCGCCGTCGCCTGGCATCTGGCCCGCTCGTTCGAGCCGCCGACCAGCGTCGCCCTGGCCCTGTATCAGGGCGTGTTGCTGGGCAGCTACGCCCTGCTGTTCATCGCCCCGCTGTGGTTGCTGTGCCGGCTGGCCAGCCGTCTGCCGCGCGGCGTCGGCCTGACGCTGTCGGTGCTGCTGGCCGGTCTGCTGCAGCTGCTGATCTACGCCGACGGGCTGTTGTGGGAGCTGTACGGCTTTCATCTCAACGGCTTCGTCTGGAATATCCTTACCACGCCTGGCGGCATCGCCGCGCTGGGTTCGTCCGAGTCCAGCCAGAACGGCTTCGCCCTCGTCGCCGCCGCGATAGTCCTCGGCCAGGCGCTGCTGCGCCTGCTGGCCGGCGTGCTGAGCAGGTGGCCAGGGCGACTCCCCACTCCCCGCTGGCTGTGGGTACTGCCGCTGTTTCTGCTGGCGACCCTGGGCGAACGCGTCAGTTATGGCGTCAGCCACTTCTATGGCTACAGCCCGGTACTGGAAATCGCCCAGCGCGTGCCGTTCTACCAGCCGCTGACCATGCGCCGCTTCCTCGAGCAGCGGCTCGGCCTGCAGCGTCCGCAGCGCCTGGAACTGGAAAACGTCGCCCTCCAGGGGCAGCTCAACTACCCTAAGGCGCCGCTGCGCCTGGAGAAGCCGGACAAGCCGTTGAACCTAGTGTGGCTGGTGGCCGAATCCTGGCGCGCCGACAGCCTCAACCCGCGGGTGATGCCACAGACCAGCGCCTTCGCCGGGCGCGCGCAACGCTTCGACAGCCATTTCTCCGGCGGCAACGGCACCCGCATTGGCATGTTCAGCCAGTTCTACGGCCTGCCGGCCAACCTCTGGTTCCCGGTGCTGGATGCGCGCATCGGCAGCCCGCTGATCGACGTGCTGCAGCGGCAGGACTACCAGATGCGCCTGTTCACCAGTGCCAAGTTCAGCTACCCGGAGTTCGACAAGACCCTGTTCGTCAAGGTCCCGCCGGCGCAGATGCAGGCCTACGACCAGGGCCCCACCTGGCAGCGCGACCGCAAGAACGTCGACGACCTGCTGCAGTTCATCGACCAACGCAACCCGGCCCGGCCGTTCATGACCTTCATGTTCTTCGAGTCGCCCCACGCCAACTACGACTTCCCGGCCGAATCGGTGATAGAACCCGACTACCTGGCGGACTTCAGCTACGCCAGCATGAACCTAGAGCGCGATATCGACGGCATCTACAAGCGCTACCTGAACGCCGTGCACCATCTCGACGGACAGATCGCCAGGGTCATCGAGCACCTGGAACGGCGTGGAATGCTGGACGACACGCTGATCGTGCTCACTGGCGACCATGGCGAGGAGTTCATGGACAATGGCCGCTGGGGCCACAACTCCACCTTCGTCGACGCCCAGCTGCGCGTGCCCCTGGTGCTCTGGGTGCCGGGACGCGACGCGCGGCAGACCAGCCTGCGCACCAGCCATGTCGATCTGCTGCCAACCCTGCTGCCGCTGCTCGGCGTGCGCAACCCCGCGCACGACTACAGCATCGGCCAGAGCCTGTTCAGCCCCAGTGCGCCGCGCCTGCTGGTGGCCGGCGACTGGGACCGCCTGGCCTTCCTCGGCGAGAAGCACAAGGTGGTGCTGCCGTTCACCAGCGGCAGCTTCACCGCCCTGCAGGCCAGCCGCGCCGATGATCGCCGTCTGCCCGACGCCGGTGCCGTGCTGCAGCGCGCCTTGCCGCAGATCCGCAGCGAACTGCAGGGCATTCGCCGCTTTCTCGGCCATTGATCGGTGATCGGCGACGCGGGCACCTGTTCATACGTTGGTTCTGCCTGTCGACGGTTGGCGGCGTACAATCGCCGCCCCACCTGCGACGAGACGCGCCATGGCCCGCCTGAACCTAGAATTCCCCGAAGACCAGTACTGCTACAGCACCCAGCTCACCGTGCGGGTCACCGACATCAACGGCGCCAACCACCTGGGCAACGACTCGATGATCTCGATGATCTCCGAGACGCGGGCGCGCTTTCTCTTCGAGTTCGGCATCCGCGAGACCGACGGCAGCGGCACCGGCATCATCGTCACCGACCTGGCCACCACCTACCGCGCCGAAGCCCATGCCCGCGACCAGCTGCTGTTCGAAGTGGGAGTGATGGACTTCAACAGGTACGGCGGCGACATCACCTTCCGCATCACCCGGCCGGCCGACGGCACGCTGGTGGCCATGGCCAAGTCGGGCTTCGTGTTCTTCGACTACCGGCACTCGAAGGTCGTGCCGATGCCGGCGGCTTTCACCGCCAAGTTTCCCAGGGTCAATCGCCTCGACTGACCCTGGGCCGGTCTCAGAGGGCGCGCCTGAACTGCCGCCATTTCTGCTGGCAGAGCATCAGCCAGTAAGGCGTAGCCTCGCCGGTACCGGCAGCGCTGAGGCCGGGATGCTGGCGCAGCACGCCGGCCAGCAGCGGCTCCTGCTCGGCGGCGACGTCGACGAAGAACACGTGCTTGCCGTCCTGCAGGCTCTGCCGAAAGCGGCGGAAATGCGCATTGGGCGTCTGAATGCCGAAGAACCCGCCCTCCCAGACACAAAAGCCGAACAGCACCACGGCGAGGAAGATGAACGGCATCCAGCCCACCACGCTCGCCGTCCAGCCCAGCCAGTAGGCGCCGAGCAGCAATACCGCGGCCAGCGCCAGCCCGACCAGTGCGCCGATCCCGCCGGAATGCACCACGTCCTGCTTCATGAACGAAGGCACGTCGTGCAGCTGGTGCTGCTCCACCTCGGCGTCCCGTTCGCTGAGCACGTGTATCTGTTCGGTGCTGATGCCCTGGGCTTCCAGTTCCTGCTCGACACGCTCGAGCTCGTCCAGGTTGTCGCTGATGTAGTAGTGCCGATTCATGACCCACCTCCCATCTCGCTTCGCCACATTGCCGCTCCCCCGGCCAGGCTGTCTATTTTTTGACCACACCTGCAGTATAGCCCCACCCCTTCCGTGGCCAGGAGCAGCGAAAAGCGGGCGATTGCGTGATTCTTGCAGCCGGCGTCGTGACACCTGGTCATTCGTCTGCTACGCCTAGGGCAGAACAGCAAGAAGGGGGATTCGCCATGTCTACGAGCTATCGCCGCGCGCGCCAGGCCGGCCTGCTGAGCAACCTCCTGGCGCTGGCCCTGCTGACCCTGCCGCTGCCGACGCACGCCGCCAGCGGCGCCGCGCTTGCTGCAGACGAACCGCGCAGTCTGGTCGCCGCCACCCGCAACTGAGCCGCTCGGCAACCAGCAACGCCCCGTCCAGGTGCATGCCGATGCACCTGCGCCTCCTTTTGCGGCAACCAGCCGCCAGCCAAACGCCCGAGAACCCGCATCGCCAGGCCCTTAGGCAATTGGCGCGGCTTTTGCTTAGACCCTGCACAAGGTAGCCAACGGTGGTCACCTCCTGCACGACAAAGACGTCGCCTCACCTGGCCTTAACGGTCCGTGGTGAAGCGGCGTTTTTTTTCGTGTTCGCCCCAGTGTCCGGGGCCGGCGCAGGCGTCGCGATCCGAACCTGCACTGCAATCGTTCAACCCTGCTGTGGCCTCGGCCGCAGGGCCGCGCGCCACAAGTGCGCGGCCTCCCCGGCAGGCGCGGCCGCCGTGTCCACGACCACGGTCTGCCGCGTCGGGCCGGGCCCCTTCTCGCTGATGAGGTGATCGATGAATACAAGTTTCTGGAAAGCCGGCCACGCGCCCACCCTGTTCGCCGCCTTCCTCTATTTCGACCTGAGCTTCATGGTCTGGTACCTGCTCGGCCCGCTGGCGGTGCAGATCGCCACCGACCTCGAGCTCAACGCCCAGCAACGCGGCCTGATGGTCGCCACGCCGATTCTCGCTGGCGCCGTGCTGCGCCTGCTGATGGGTTTTCTCGCCGACCGCCTGTCGCCGAAGACCGCCGGCCTGCTCGGCCAGGTGGTGGTGATAGTCGCGCTGTTCTGCGCCTGGCAGATCGGCATCGGCAGCTACGAGCAGGCGCTGCTGCTCGGCCTGTTCCTCGGCTTCGCCGGCGCCGCCTTCGCCGTGGCCCTGCCGCTGGCCTCGCAGTGGTACCCGCCGCAGCACCAGGGCAAGGCCATGGGCATCGCCGGCGCCGGTAACTCCGGCACCGTGCTGGCTGCACTGTTCGCCCCCGGCCTGGCCGCGCTGTCCGGCTGGCAGAACGTGTTCGGCTGGGCGCTGATCCCGCTGCTGGCGACCCTGGTGATCTTCGCCCTGGTGGCCAAGAACGCCCCGGAACGGCCCAAGGCCAAGGCGCTCGGCGACTACCTCAAGGCCCTCGGCGACCGCGACAGCTGGTGGTTCATGTTCTTCTACAGCGTCACCTTCGGCGGCTTCATCGGCCTGGCCAGCGCCCTGCCCGGCTACTTCAGCGACCAGTACGGGCTGAACCCGGTCACCGCCGGCTACTACACCGCAGCCTGCGTCTTCGCCGGCAGCCTGCTGCGCCCGCTCGGCGGCGCCCTGGCCGACCGCATCGGCGGCATTCGCTCGCTGCTGATGATGTACACCATCGCCTCGCTGTGCATCGCCGCGGTGGGCTTCAACCTGCCCAGCTCGACCGCCGCACTGGCCCTGTTCGTCGCCGCCATGCTCGGCCTCGGCGCCGGCAATGGCGCGGTGTTCCAGCTGGTACCGCAGCGCTTTCGCAAGGAAATCGGCGTGATGACCGGACTGATCGGCATGGCCGGCGGCGTCGGCGGCTTCTTCCTCGCCGCCGGCCTCGGCGCGATCAAGCAGCACACCGGCGACTATCAGCTCGGTCTGTGGCTGTTCGCCAGCCTCGGCCTGCTGGCCTGGGTCGGCCTGCACGGGGTCAAGCAGCGCTGGCGCACCACCTGGGGCAGCGCCGCGGTCACCGCCGCTCGGGTGTGAGCGAATGGGCGGATCGCCCCCCCGGCGATCCGCCCATCGTAGGGTGCGCCACGCACACCAGCGTCGTAGGGTGGATGACGCTTATTTCATCCACCATGAAAGCCACGGTGGATCGGTGTAGTGCGATCCAACCCGAAGCGCTGAGGCAAAGGCGGGACCGACCGGCCACGCGGCGTTGCACTGGTCAGGAAAAGCGGGTGAAGTCGGCAGCGACGAACTCGTACCACGAGGCTCCGGCCCCGTCTTTGCCTCAGCGCTTGTCCAATCAACGATCTGCGGAAACCGCATCATGCCCCTGCAACTGAGCATCGGCGAAACCAGCGCCACTGGCCCGCGCAGCGAGAACCAGGACGCCCTGCGCGTGGTCACCCCGGCGCCGGCACTGGCCGCCAGCAAGGGTTACCTGCTGGGTCTGGCCGATGGCGTCAGCCAGTGCGCCGACGGCGGCCTGGCGGCGCGCGCGACCCTGCAGGCACTGGCCCTGGACTACTACTCCACGCCCGAGACCTGGCCAGTGCAGCACAGCCTGGACCGCCTGCTGATCGCCCACAACCGCTGGCTGCAGGCCAACGGTGGCGGCCAGCCGCTGCTCACCACCCTCACCGCCCTGGTCCTGCGTGGCCGTCGCTATACCCTGGCGCATATCGGCGACAGCCGCGCCTACCTGTGGCGCGGTGGCCAACTCGCGCGCCTGACCGAGGACCACGTCTGGGAACAGCCCGGGATGCAGCACGTGCTCAAGCGCGCCATGGGCCTGGACCAACACCTGGTGGTGGACTACCGCGACGGCGAACTGCAGGCGGGTGACGTCTTCCTGCTGATCAGCGATGGAGTCTGGGCCAGCCTCAGCGACAAGCGCATCGACGAGCTACTGCAACAAGGCGGCGACGCCGGGGCGATCTGCCAGGCGCTGGTCGGCGAGGCCCACCGCGCCGGCAGCCAGGACAACGCCAGCGCCCTGCTGGTGCGCATCGACCAGCTGCCCGAGGCAGCGCTGGCCGACACCCTCGCCCAGCTCGACCACTGGCCACTGCCGCCGCGGCTGCGCGACGGCCAGGAATTCGAGGGCTGGCAGGTCGAGCGGCTGCTCGGCGAATCGCGCCAGTCGCTGATCTACCGGGTACGCGACGCTGACTGCCAGCCCTGGCTGCTCAAGACCCTGCCGGCCAGCCGGGCCGGCGAGGAGCAGGCAGGCCCCGCGCTGCTGCAGGAGGAATGGTTCCTGCGCCGCGTCGCCGGCCGCCACTTCCCAGAGCTGCATGCCCTGCCGCAGCGCCAGCACCTGTATTACGTGCAGCGCGAGTACGCCGGCCAGACCCTGGCCGCGCGCCTGCAACAGCACGGCCCGCTGCGCCTGGCGGACTGGCAGGACCTGGCGCCGCGCCTGATCAAGGCCCTCGGCCTGCTGCACCGGCGCAACATCATCCACCGCGACATCAAGCCGGAGAACCTCTTGCTCGGCGACGATGGCGAGTTGCGCGTGCTCGACTTCGGCCTGGCCTACTGCCCGGGCCTGACCCGCGACGAGGCCCACAGCCTGCCCGGCACGCCCAGCTACATCGCCCCGGAAGCCTTCGCCGGCAGCCCGCCCAGCGCGCAGCAGGACCTCTACGCCGCCGGCGTAACCCTCTACCACCTGCTCACCGGCCACTACCCCCACGGCGAAGTGGAAGCCTTCCAGCACCCGCGCTTCGGCCAACCGGTGCCGGCCAGCCGCTATCGCCCGGACCTGCCGGCCTGGCTCGACGAGGTACTGAACCGCGCCGTGGCCGCTGCCCCGGCGCAGCGCTT
The DNA here is from genome assembly GCF_052682975.1 of Pseudomonas sp. SP16.1. NCBI lineage: Bacteria > Pseudomonadati > Pseudomonadota > Gammaproteobacteria > Pseudomonadales > Pseudomonadaceae > Pseudomonas > Pseudomonas sp. SP16.1. The sequence continues at coordinate 1,631,283 of NZ_JBQYFZ010000001.1, read as the reverse complement.
CGAGACCGCCGAAGAATGGCTGCTGGCCCTGGAGACCGGCGAGCGCCAGTCCATCGGCAGCCGCCCACGGCCGCTGCTGGAGCGCGAGCCGCTGGTGGTCTGGCGCACCGTGGCGCTGGTATCGCTGCTGCTCAACCTGCTGCTGGCATTGCTGCTGCTCAAGTAGCCCGCGCGCACCAATGCGGCGCAAAACGCCTCGCAAAGGTGCACAGCCCCACCCGAGAGAGGCCGACAAGTGCCTGAAAAGCCTGAAAAACCGTGATTTTGGAAAGTTGGCACAGGCGCTGCATTAGTCCTGGCACAAGTTAAATAAAGCGCGACCTTCAACGAAGAAGGCTGCACTTCCCGATAGAACGGGACCTGGACAAAGGCGTCCTCGCTAGGTGACTAGCGGGACGCCTTTTTTGTTTTTTATCTACCGCGATTTTTTCAGGAGATGGCCGGCATGCAAAAACTCAAGCTGGTGATGATCGGCAACGGCATGGCGGGTGTGCGCACCCTTGAGGAGCTGCTCAAGCTCGCCCCCGACCTCTACGACATCACCGTGTTCGGCGCCGAGCCGCACCCCAACTACAACCGCATCCTGCTCTCGCCGGTGCTGGCCGGCGAGCAGACCTTCGAGGAGATCGTGCTCAACGATCTGAACTGGTACGCGGAGAACGACATCAAGCTGCTGCTCGGGCGCAAGGTGGTCAAGATCGACCGCAAGAAGCGCCTGGTCATCGCCGACGACGGCAGCGAGGCCGAGTACGACCGCCTGCTGATCGCCACCGGCTCCAACCCCTTCATCCTGCCGATTCCGGGCAAGGACCTGCAGGGCGTGATCGGCTACCGCGATATCGCCGACACCCAGATGATGATGGACACCGCCAAGACCCATAAGCACGCAGTGGTCATCGGCGGCGGCCTGCTCGGCCTGGAGGCGGCCAACGGCCTCAAGCTGCGCGGCATGGACGTCACCGTGGTGCATATCGGCGACTGGCTGCTGGAGCGCCAGCTCGATCGCACCGCCGGCGAGCTGCTGCAGAAATCCCTGGAAGACCGCGGCCTGAAGTTCCTCCTGCCCAAGCACACCGCCGAATTGCTCGACAACGGCGAAGGCCGCGTCTGTGCGGTGAAGTTCAAGGACGGCGAGGTGATCCCCGCCGACCTGGTGGTGATGGCCGCCGGTATCCGCCCCAATAGCGACCTGGCCGAGCAGTCCGGCATCGCCTGCAACCGCGGCATCCTGGTCAACGACACCATGCAGACCTTCGATCCGCGCGTCTACGCCATCGGCGAATGCGCCAACCACCGCGGCATCGCCTACGGCCTGGTGGCGCCGCTGTTCGAGCAGGCCAAGGTCTGCGCCAATCACCTGGCCCAGCTCGGTTTCTCCCGCTACCAGGGCTCGGTGACCTCGACCAAGCTCAAGGTCACCGGTATCGACCTGTTCTCCGCCGGCGAATTCATGGGCGCCGAGGGTACCGAGACCATCACCCTCTCCGACCCCATCGGCGGCGTGTACAAGAAGCTGGTGATCAAGGACGACGTGCTGGTCGGCGCCTGCCTCTACGGCGACACCGCCGACGGCGGCTGGTACTTCCGCCAGATCCGCGAGAGCCACAACGTCAGCGAGATCCGCGACCACCTGATGTTCGGCGAAGGCGCCATCGGCGATGTCGGTCACCAGGGCGCCGACAAGACTGCCAACATGCCCGACAGCATGGAAATCTGCGGCTGCAATGGCGTGTGCAAGGGCACCATCGTCAAGGCGATCCAGGAGAACGGCCTGTTCTCGGTCGACGAGGTCAAGAAGCACACCAAGGCCGCCAGCTCCTGCGGCTCCTGCGCCGGCCTGGTCGAGCAGATCCTGATCAGCACCGTCGGCGGCGCCGCCGACGTCAAGCCCAAGAGCGAGAAGGCCATCTGCGGCTGCTCCGAGCTCAACCACGGGCAGATCCGCAAGGCGATCCGCGAGCAGCACCTGACGTCCATGGCGCGGACCATGGAGTTTCTCAACTGGAGCACGCCCAACGGCTGCGCCACCTGCCGCCCGGCGCTGAACTACTACCTGATCTCCACCTGGCCGGGCGAAGCCAAGGACGACCCACAGTCGCGCCTGATCAACGAACGCGCCCACGCCAATATCCAGAAGGACGGCACCTACTCGGTGGTGCCGCGTATGTGGGGCGGCGTGACCAACCCGTCCGAGCTGCGCCGCATCGCCGACGTCGCCGACAAGTACAACGTGCCCATGGTCAAGGTCACCGGCGGCCAGCGCATCGACCTGCTGGGGATCAAGAAGGACGACCTGCCGGGCGTGTGGAAGGACCTGGACATGCCCTCCGGCCACGCCTACGGCAAGTCCATCCGCACCGTGAAGACCTGCGTCGGCAGCGAGTTCTGCCGCTTCGGCACGCAGAACTCCACCCAGCTCGGCATCGACCTGGAGCACGACCTGTTCAACATGTGGTCGCCGCACAAGGTCAAGCTGGCGGTCTCCGGCTGCCCGCGCAACTGCGCCGAAGCCGGCATCAAGGACGTCGGCATCATCGGCGTGGATTCGGGCTTCGAGATGTACATCGGCGGCAACGGCGGGATCAAGACCGAGGTGGCCGAGTTCTTCGTCAAGGTCAAGACCGCCGAGGAGGTGCGCGAGTACAACGCCGCCTTCCTCCAGCTGTACCGCGAGGAGGCCTTCTACCTCGAGCGCACCGTGCACTACATGCAGCGCGTCGGCATGGAGCACATCAAGAAGGCGGTGCTGGAGGACGAAGCCAATCGCAAGGCCCTGGCCGCGCGCCTGCACTACGCCCTGTCGTTCGAGCAGGACCCGTGGAAGGAGCGCATCGAGACGCCGCAACTGAAGAAAGAGTTCGACACCATCAAGGTCGTGCAAATCGAGGAGGCCACCGTATGAACTGGCTGGATATCTGCGCCCTGGACGAAATCAACGTGCTCGGCTCGCGCATCGTCAGCGGTCCCAAGGGCGATATCGCCATCTTCCGTACCGCGGCCGACGAGGTCTTCGCCCTCGACGACCGCTGCCCGCACAAGGGCGGCCCGCTGTCCCAGGGGCTGATCTACGGCAAGCGCGTGGCCTGCCCGCTGCACAACTGGCAGATCGAACTGGAAAGCGGCGAGGCCGTGGCGCCGGACGTGGGCTGCGCCCATCGGCACCATGCCAAGGTGGAAAGCGGCCGCGTGCTGCTGGCCCTGAACACCGCCGAGAAATGTGCGTAAGCCGTAGGGTGGAAAACCGCGAAGCGTTTTCCACCGGTAAACCCGCGCATTGGTGGACAAGCATCGCGTTGTCCACCCTACGCCTGTAGGAGCCCGACATGGCCAGCCCCACTCAAGTCACCGCCTCCACCTGCTGCTACTGCGGCGTGGGCTGCGGCGTGCTGATCGAGCACGACGGCGAGCAGATCCTCGGCGTCGCCGGCGACCCCAGCCACCCGGCCAACTTCGGCAAGCTGTGCAGCAAGGGTTCGACCCTGCACCTGACCGGCGATCTCGACGCCCGCGCCCTCTACCCCGAGCTGCGCCTGGGCAAGGGTCTGGCCCGCTCGCGTACGGACTGGGACAGCGCCCTGGACCACGCCGCGGCGGTGTTCGCCGAGACCATCCGCGAACACGGCCCGGACAGCGTGGCCTTCTATATCTCTGGCCAGCTGCTGACCGAGGATTACTACGCCTTCAACAAGCTGGCCCGCGCCCTGGTCGGCACTCACAATATCGATTCCAACTCGCGGCTATGCATGAGCTCGGCCGTGGTCGGCTACAAGCGCAGCCTCGGCGCCGACGCCCCGCCCTGCAGCTACGAGGACATCGAGCAGAGCGACTGCCTGCTGATCGCCGGCTCCAACATGGCCTACGCCCACCCGGTGCTGTTCCGCCGTCTGGAGGAAGCCAAGGCCCGCCGGCCCGAGATGCAGATCATCGTCGTCGATCCGCGGCGCACCGACACCTGCGAGCTGGCCGACCTGCACCTGGCGATCCTGCCCGGCACCGACGTCGCGCTGTTCCACGGCATCCTGCATATCCTGCTGTGGGAGGGCTGGGTCGACCGCGGCTATATCGACGCCCATACCGAAGGCTTCGAGGCGCTGAAGAACCTGGTGCGCGACTACAGCCCGGCCGCCACCGCCGATATCTGCGGCATCAGCCTGGACGCCCTGCAGCGCTGCGCTGAGCTGATCGGTCGCGCGCCGTCCTTCCTCTCGCTGTGGTGCATGGGGCTCAATCAGTCCAGCGCCGGCAGCGCGAAGAACAGCGCGCTGATCAACCTGCACCTGGCCACCGGGCAGATCGGCAAACCCGGCGCCGGGCCCTTCTCGTTGACCGGCCAGCCCAACGCCATGGGCGGCCGCGAGACTGGCAGCCTGAGCAACCTGCTGCCGGGCCACCGCGACGCCGGCAACCCCAAGCACCGCGCCGAAGTCGCCGCCTACTGGGGCGTCGACGCCCTGCCGGAGACGCCCGGGTTGTCCGCCATCGAGCTGTTCGATGCGGTGCACGAGGGCCGCATCAAGGCGCTGTGGATCGCCTGCACCAACCCGGCGCAGTCGCTGCCGAACCAGAACAAGGTGCACGAGGCCCTGGCCGCCTGCCCCTTCGTCGTGGTCCAGGAAGCCTTCTTCACCACCGAGACCTGCCGCTACGCCGACCTGCTGCTGCCCGCCGCCAGCTGGGGCGAGAAGGAAGGCACGGTGACCAACTCCGAGCGCCGCGTCAGCCATGTACGCCGCGCCGTGCCAGCGCCCGCAGAGGCGCGGCCCGATTGGTCGATCACCTGCGACTTCGCCCGTCGCCTGGAAACTCTGCTCCGCCCCGGCCTGCCCAGCCTGTTCGACTTCACCAGCGCAGAAGCGCTGTTCGAGGAATACAAGCACCTGACCGCCCAGCGCGATCTCGACCTCTCGGGGCTGAGCTACGCGCTGCTCGATGACCAAGGTCCCCAGCAATGGCCGTTCCCCCCCGGCGCACGCCAGGGCGCCGCACGGCTCTATGCCGACGGCCAATTCCCCACCGCCAGCGGGCGCGCGCAGTTCCATGCCGACCCGTACCGCGCGCCGAAGGAAAAACGCGAGGCGCGTTTCTCCCTGACCCTCAACACCGGCCGCCTGCGCGACCAGTGGCATGGCATGAGCCGCACCGGCACCGCCGCGCGCCTGTTCGGCCATGTCGAGGCCGCCGTGCTCGGCCTGCACCCGGACGAGTTGCGTCGCCGTCGCCTGCAGGACGGCGACCTGGTCAAGCTGCGCAGCCGCCGCGGCAGCCTGATCCTGCCGGTGCAGGCCGACGAATCGGTGCGTCCCGGCCAGGCCTGGCTGCCGATGCACTGGGGCGACCGCTTCCTCAAAGGCCTGGGCACCAACGTGCTGACCCAGCCGGCCTTCGATCCGCTGTCCAAGCAGCCAGAGCTCAAGCATGCCGGCGTCGAGGTGGACAAGGTCGAGCTGCCCTGGCAGCTGTTCGCCCTGGTCGAGGGCGAGGTGCAGAGCCGCTTCGAGGCCCTGCGCCCGCTGTTCGAGGAGTTCGCCTACGCCAGCCTCACCCCCACCGGCCGCGAGCGCCCCGCCCTGCTGATCCGCGCCGCCAGCGCGGTGGCGCCGCAACCCGAGCTGCTGGCGCAGATCGACCGCCTGCTGCGCCTGAACCAGGGCCCGGTGCTGGCCTACGACGACCCGCGCCGCGCGGTGGGCAAGCGCGTGCGCATCGAGGACGGCCGCATCGTCAGCATCCGCCTGGCCGGCGAAACCGCCGCCAGCGAATGGCTCAGGAGCCTGTGGCTGGACGGCCAGGCCGACGCCGACCTGCGCCGCTGGCTGCTCGCCCCGGTCTCCGCGCCGCCGGGTAACGCCAGCGCCTCGGTGCGCGGCAAGACCCTGTGCAACTGCCTGAACGTCAGCGAAAGCGCGGTGTGCGCCGGAATCAACCGCGGCCTGGACCTGGACGGCCTCAAACAGGAACTCAAATGCGGCACCAGCTGCGGCTCCTGCGTCCCCGAAATCAAGCGCCTGCTGGCTAGCCAGCCGGTTGCCGTCAACGCCTAGAGGTACCCGATATGAGCGCAAAAGTCTGGCTGGTAGGTGCTGGCCCCGGCGACCCCGAGCTGCTGACCCTCAAGGCGGTGAAGGCCCTGAATCGGGCCGACGTGGTAATGATCGACGATCTGGTCAACCCGGCCGTGCTCGAGCACTGCCCGGACGCGCGCATCGTGCCGGTGGGCAAGCGCGGCGGCTGCCGCTCCACCCCGCAGGCCTTTATCCATCGCCTGATGCTGCGCTATGCGCGCCAGGGCAAGTGCGTGGTGCGCCTGAAAGGTGGCGATCCGTGCATCTTCGGCCGCGGCAGCGAGGAGGCCGACTGGCTTGGCGCGCACGGCATCGAGGTGGAGCTGGTCAACGGCATCACCGCCGGGCTGGCCGGCGCCACCAACTGCGGCATTCCCCTGACCCTACGCGGCGTGGCGCGCGGCGTGACCCTGGTCACCGCCCATACCCAGGACGACAGCAGCCTGAACTGGGCCGCCCTGGCCCAGGGCGGCACCACCCTGGTGGTCTATATGGGCGTGGCCAAGCTGGCGGATATCCGTGACGGCCTGCTCGCCGGCGGCATGAGCGGCGATATGCCGGTGGCGATGATCGAGAACGCCTCGCTGCCCGAACAGCGCGAATACCGCAGCCATCTGGCCGCGATGCAGGACGACGCCGCGGCCTTCGCCCTGAAGAGCCCGGCCATCCTGGTGATCGGCGAAGTCGCCCGCACCAGCGCCCAGCTCGGCATGCCCCAGCTCCTGCATGCCTGACTGCTTCGCCTCCTGCGAAGTCGTTGTTTGCCCGCCGCCCCCTCGGCGGGCTTTTTTATTCCAGAAAAGAAGAACCCGGCCGAGGCCGGGTTCTTTCTACAGCAGCAGGTCGGCTATTACTGGGCGACCTGGGTTTCTACTTCCGCTTCAACGCGACGGTTGATGGCGCGGCCAGCGTCGGTGGCGTTGTCTGCCACCGGGCGCGACTCGCCGTAACCGGCGGTGTTCACGCGGCTGCCGTCGACACCGTACTGGTTGACCAGCACGTCGCGAACGGCGTTGGCACGACGCTCGGACAGACCCTGGTTGTAGGTGTCGGCGCCGACGGAGTCGGTGTGACCTTCAACGGTGGTGGTGGTCTGCGGGTACTGGTTCATGAAGTCGGCCAGGTTCTTGATGTCGCCGTAGCTTTCTTCCTTCACGCGATCCTTGTCGAAGTCGAACTTGACGTCCAGCTCGACGCGCACGGCTTCCATTACCGGCTCCGGAGCGGGCTCGGGCATCGGCTCAGGAGCGGCTACGGGGGCCGGAGCCGGGGCCGGCTTGCTGCCGCCGCCGAAGTTCAGACCAACGCCGACGCCCGCTTGCCACTCGGTGTCGCCCTGGTCGATGTTGTACAGCGCGTCGACACCGGCACGGGCGTAGAACATCTCGGTGAAGTAGTACTTGGCACCGGCACCGGCGATGGCCAGGGTGGAGTGGTTACGGCCGCTGCTGTTGGCGTCGCCGATGCTCTGATGGCCGAAGCCGGCAGATACGTAGGGACGCAGGCCCGCACCCGGCTGCCCGAAGTGGTAGAGAGCCTTCAGGTCGGTCAGGTTGCCTTTGATGTTCTTGCTGCCGACAGCGCCTTCGCCACGCAGGTCGTGGTACTCGCCGTAGGACAGGGCCAGTTCGACGTCGTCGGTCAGGTAGTAGCCAATGCTGCCGCCGAACAGGTTGCCTTCGTCGTGAGCGAAGTCACGCTGGGTGTCGGCGAAGTAGCGATTGACGAAGCCCTCCACCTCGACAGCGCCTTGGCCTTGTGCCAGCGCGCCGAAGGAAGTTGCGGCAACGAGAGAGCCAATGACTACGCCCAAGGTGTTTTTCAGTTTCATCCGTTAAATCCCCATCTTGGTGGTTAGTAAGTTGCCTGAATTCTCAGTCGGCAACTTGGCGATGATTTTAGCAGGGTTCGCCCTCCCCTTAGTGGTCGATTAGCTGAACTAAGTTTCGGACGACTCCGAAAATTTGTCGCGCAATCGATCCAATGCCCGCTTGTAGCGCATTTTCGTGGCGCTCAAGCCCATATGCATGATGTCGGCGATCTCCTGGAACTCCAGCTCTGCGACAAAACGTAGCACCAGAATTTCCCGATCGATCGGATTGACGTGCACCAGCCAGCGATCCAGTCCGCCTCGTTCTTCAACTTTCGGCGTCTTTTCCTCGGACGCCTCCTCCAGCGGATCCAGACTCAGCGCATCGATCAGGCGACGCTTTCTGCGCTCTTTGCGGTACTGGGTAATGCACTCGTTATAAGTGATGCTGTAGAGCCAGGTCTTGAACTTCGACTTGCCTTCGAAGTTCTTCAGGCCATACAGGACCTTGAGCATGACTTCCTGACAGACATCGTCGGCGTCCCTTTCGTTCCCCAAGTAACGCGCGCAGACATTGAACAGTGTGCGCTGGTAGCGTCGCATCAGTTCTTCGTATGCACGAGTGATATGGAACAATTCGTCGTGCGCACGCGCCACCAGCTCTTCATCGGTGAGCTCGCGGGGGTCGTAGCGCGTGGGCAGGGTCTGGACTTTGTTCAAAACGAGTCGGGCCGACAGTCGGGACGAAAAGTGCCCGGCAGGTCACACCTGCCGGGCAGCTGCATAAAATAACAGATTGGCGTCAGCGACTGTTCACGCGTTGTTCGAGCATCACCCGATTGGCCAGCGAGACCAGCTCACCGGAGTCGGTCAACAGGATGGTCTTGACCGTACCAATCTCCTCGATCTGCCCTTCGACCTCGCCGATTTGCACCTGCTGCCCGACCTGGTACAACTCGCGCACGTAGATACCGGCCAGGATCTGGCTGGCGATTTCCCGACTGCCCAGGCCCAGGGCCAGCGCCACCGCCAGGCCGACCGAGATCAGCACGATGGCGATGACGTTATTGAGCAGATCGGTCTTCACCTCCAGCTGGCCGATGGCCACGGAGATGCTGATGATGATCACCAGACCCTGAGCCACGCGCCCCAGGCCGTGAGCATAATCCAGGCCGACGCCCTCGGCGGCGCCACGCACCAGGCTGCTGACCAGTTGCGCCAGCAGCACCCCGGCGAGCAGCACCAGCGCCGCGCCGAACACCTTGGGCAGGTACAGCGCCAGTACGTCGAGGGTGGCGGAAACGCGCTGCAGGCCGAGCGACTCGGCGGCCGAGACGAGGAAGATCAGCAGCACGAACCAGTAGACGATCTTGCCGATCAGGGTCGAGACCGAGGCCTGGATGCCGGCACGCGCCAACAGTTTGGTCAACCCGGTCCCCATCATCAGGCGGTCCAGGCCGACCTTGCCGAGCAACTTGGACAGCAGGGTGTCGAGCAGCTTGGCAACGACGAAGCCGAGCAGCACCAATACCAGGGCGACGAACAGGTTGGGGATGAAGCCGGCGACCTTGGTCCAGAGTGCGGTCATCGCGGCGATCAGGCTTTGGGTCCAGGGGTCGAGTTCCATTTCAATCGGCCTTATCAGCGGAAGCGGAGGATTGGGTACGACGCGACACCGGTGCGACATGCGCCGAGCCGTTGTTCAGGGCGATCATCAGGGTCTCGAGCCAGTGCCCCATCAGGCTGAACAGGTCACCGGCGCCGACCTGGCGGTTGGCGGTCTTGAGAACCCGATGCAGGCAGGCGTCGTCGTCATGGCTGGACGGCGAAGACCTGAGCAGATCGCGTAGGGATTCTTCGAATGGATCGTGCATGCGCACCTCACGGGATGTCACGGCTAGACGAGATGGCAGGCCGATGAGTCACACATCACAGCCAGCGCCAACGGCGGAACAGCCATAGCTGGCCCAGAGCCAGAACCGCCATCACGCCGCAGGCGACCAGGAAACCGAGCGGACTTTCGGCGCCGGGGATACCGCCGACGTTGATACCCAGCAGACCGGTACCGAAGGTCAGCGGGAGGAACAGCCCGGTGATGATGCTGAAACGGTACATGATGCGGTTCATCCGCTCGTTCAGGCGTCGGCTCTCCGCTTCCAGCACCAGGCTGACGCGCTCGCGGATCAGCTCCAGTTCTTCCAGGTAGCGGGTCAGGCGGTTGTTCAGCTCGTTCCAGTAGTCATCATCGTCCTCGACGAACCAGGGCTGGCGGTTGCGCGCCAATTGGGCGTAGAGATCACGCTGCGGTGCCAGGAAGCGGCGCAGGCTGGCCGCGCGCCGGCGTAACTGCAGCATCAGGCCGTGATCCGGGCGGTAGCGCTCGTCGCCATCGAGGCGCTCTTCCTCGTCGTCGAGCACTTCGCTCAGCTCGGCGATCAGGTCGTCGACGCGCTCGGTCAGGTAGCGCGCCAGTTCCAGCAGCAGTTCGGACGGGGTTCTCGGCCCCCTGCCCGCCTGCAGATCGTCGATCAGCGCCTCGGTGGCGCGCAACGGACGCAGGCGCAGCGAGATCACCCGGCGCGCATCGGCGAAGATGCGCACCGAGACCATGTCTTCCGGCTCGGCGCCCGGGTTGCGGTTGATGCCGCGCAGGAACAGCAGCAGCTCGTCGTCCGGCAAGGGCAACAGACGCGGCCGGGTATTTTCCTCGAGCAGCAGGTCGCAGCTGAACTCGTCCAATCCGCTCTGCTCGCGCAACCAGCGCTGCGCCTGCGGCTGGCTGCGATCCCAGTGCAGCCACAGGCTTTCCCGCTCGGCCAGCTGCAGCCCGTCCAGCTCGTCGCGTTCGATGCTGCGCGCTCCGCCCTGTCCGTCGAGGACGAAGGCGTGCAGCAGGGCCGCTTCCTGATCCTGCACGAGCCTTATTCCGGCATGTTCAGGGCTTGCGGCGAGACGACGATGCCGTTGTTGTCGGCATACAGGTACTCACCCGGCTTGAAGGTCACGCCGCCGAAGGTCACCGGAACGTTGAGGTCGCCGATGCCGCGCTTGTCGGTCTTCATCGGGTGGCTGGCCAAGGCCTGCACGCCCAGATCGGTCTGGGCAATCACGTCGACGTCACGAATGCAGCCGTACACCACTATGCCTTCCCAGCCGTTCCTGGCCGCCTTCTCGGCGAGCATGTCGCCGAGCAGGGCGCGGCGCAGCGAACCGCCGCCGTCCACCACCAGGACCTTGCCCTGGCCCGGCAGATCGACCTGCTCCTTCACCAGCGAGTTGTCCTCAAAACACTTGACGGTGACGATCTGGCCGCCAAAGGAGTCGCGCCCGCCGTAGTTGGCGAACATCGGCTCGACCACCTGCACCAGCTCCGGGTAGGCGTCGCACAGATCGGGGGTGATGTAGTGCATGGCAAAACTCCTTACAAGGATGAACGGATGGAGGCCGTGGCCTTGGTCGCTGGCCGCAACAGCATGGACAATCCGGCGCAGAAGGCATTCAGGCACAACCGCGCGTCACCAAGCCGGGCAAGCGCCACGACTCGATGAACGGCTTCCTGCCGGCGGCTCCGGAAATGACCGCGAGCCTATATGGCGTCACATCTTAACGGCATGCGCACGACGAAGGAACGCCTGCGTCGGCCTTAAATCCCCGCGGCAGACGGCTGCCCGGCCAAACCCTGCGGCAGTTCGCGGTGCCGCAACCAATGTTCGGCCAACGGCCAGACTTCGCGCTGCGCCTCCTTGCTGACCAGCATCTCGGTATGTCCATAGTCGCTGGAGAAACCGCCTTCGCAGCTCAACAGGAGAAATTTCTGGGGAGCCGCCGCGCACTGCTGCAGCAGCTTGCGGCAGGCCCAGGGCGGATCCTGGCGATCACCCGCCGCCGCCACCGCCAGCAGCGGCGTACGGACATCGGCCAGCCCGGCCCACCAGTCCCGTTCGTGATCACCGAAACGCCCGAACAGACCGTGCCAGCGCAGGCTTTCCAGGGCGATGCCGATGGGCTCGTCTTCCGGCCCCTGCTTCATCCGCCGCCCGGAAATGTACGGCAACCCCTTGAGCAGCAGGCGCCCGCCCCACTCCAGCGGCGGCAGCTTGAGCGGCCAGTAGATGCGACTGACTTGGCTGCCGAACAGCGCCACCGAACGCACCCGATCCTCGCCCAGGTAACCGCCGCCCAGGGCCGCGGCCAGGGTGGTACCGCCCAGCGAATGGCCGATCCAGTGCGCAGCCTGGCCATTTTGCTCGGCAACGAAGGCGGCGATCGCCGGCAAGTCGTGGCGCACGTACTGTGCCACGCTGTTATGCCGATAGCCCTGATTGCGCGGCGACAGGCCATGACCGCGCATTTCGGCGATCCACACATCGAAGCCGGCGCGCGCCAGGTAGGCGCCCAGGCCGACGCCCTTAGGCGAGTACCAGAAGCGGCGATTGGAGAAGCTGCCGTGCAGCAGCACCACCGGCTCGCCGCGCGCTCCCTCGGCGCCGACCAGACCCAGACGGGTCAGGGCCAGCTCCACGCTGGGGTCCGGGCTGTTGTTGGGCTTGAGAAGATAGACGTCCTCGCTGAGATCGCCGCGCAACTCGGCGCTGACCAGGGCGACGGGAAAAAGCTCACTGCTGCTTTGCATGAATCGGATGACCGCAAGCGTCTAAACGAAATCGCGCCGGAAAAGACAGCTCCACCACGGCCCGCGCGACGGCAGCCAGAGATGGCGGCGTCACAAAAACGCCAGAGCGTTTTTGCGCGCAAGCCCCGAAGGGGTGAAGCGCGTGGATACACTGAACACAAAAAAGGGCGGGTTCGACCCGCCCTTCTTCGCTGTCAGGCAGAACCTCAGGCGGGCTGGGCCTCGGCGAGGAAGAACCAGGTGTCGAGTACCGAGTCGGGGTTCAGCGACACGCTCTCGATGCCCTGCTCCATCAGCCACTTGGCCAGATCCGGGTGATCGGACGGGCCCTGGCCGCAGATGCCGATGTATTTGCCGGCCTTGTTGCAGGCGGCAATGGCATTGGCCAGCAGCTTCTTCACCGCCGGATTACGCTCATCGAACAGGTGGGCGACGATGCCGGAGTCGCGGTCCAGGCCCAGGGTCAGCTGGGTCAGGTCGTTGGAGCCGATGGAGAAGCCGTCGAAGAACTCGAGGAATTCCTCGGCCAGGATGGCGTTGGACGGCAGCTCGCACATCATAATGACCTTCAGACCGTTCTGACCGCGGGCCAGGCCGTTGCTGGCGAGCAGCTCGACCACCTGCGAAGCCTCGCCGAGGGTACGCACGAAGGGCACCATGATCTCGACGTTGGTCAGGCCCATTTCGCCGCGAACCTTCTTCAGCGCGCGGCACTCCAGCTCGAAGCAGTCGCGGAAGCTTTCGCTGATGTAGCGCGAGGCGCCGCGGAAACCGAGCATCGGGTTCTCTTCTTCCGGCTCGTAGAGCTTGCCGCCGATCAGGTTGGCGTATTCGTTGGACTTGAAGTCCGACAGGCGCACGATGACCTTCTTCGGCCAGAACGCCGCGGCCAGGGTGCTGATGCCCTCGACCAGCTTCTCGACGTAGAAGTCGACCGGATCGCCGTAGCCGGCGATGCGCTTCTCGACGCTGTCCTTGATGTCCGGCGGCAGGCCGGCGAAGTTCAGCAGCGCCTTGGGGTGTACGCCGATCATGCGGTTGATGATGAATTCCAGGCGGGCCAGGCCCACGCCCTCGTTGGGCAGCTGAGCGAAGTCGAAGGCGCGGTCCGGGTTGCCGACGTTCATCATGATCTTGAACGGCAGCTCGGGCATGGCGTCGACCGAGTTCTTGCGGATATCGAAGCCCAGTTCGCCTTCGAAGATGAAACCGGTATCGCCCTCGGCGCAGGAGACGGTAACGCCCTGGCCGTCCTTCAGCACGCTGGTGGCGTTGCCGCAGCCGACCACTGCCGGAATACCCAGCTCACGGGCGATGATCGCCGCATGGCAGGTACGCCCGCCGCGGTTGGTGACGATGGCGCTGGCGCGCTTCATCACCGGCTCCCAGTCCGGGTCGGTCATGTCGGAGACCAGCACGTCGCCCGGCTGCACCTTGTCCATCTCGGATACGTCGTGGATCACGCGGACCTTGCCGGCGCCGATGCGCTGGCCGATGGCGCGGCCTTCGACCAGAACGGTGCCCTTCTCTTTCAGCAGGTAGCGCTCCATCACGGTGGCGCTGGAACGGCTCTTCACGGTTTCCGGACGGGCCTGGACGATGTACAGCTTGCCGTCGTCGCCGTCCTTCGCCCACTCGATGTCCATCGGCCGGCCGTAGTGCTTCTCGATGATCAGCGCCTGCTTGGCCAGCTCGCTGACTTCGGCGTCGCTGATGCAGAAACGCGCGCGTTCGGCGCGCTCGACTTCCACGGTCTTGACCGAGCGACCGGCCTTGGCCTCGTCACCGTAGACCATCTTGATCGCCTTGCTGCCCAGGTTGCGACGCAGGATCGCCGGGCGGCCGGCTTCCAGGGTCGGCTTGTGCACGTAGAACTCGTCGGGGTTCACCGCGCCCTGCACCACGGTTTCGCCGAGGCCGTAGGCACCGGTGATGAAGACCACGTCGCGGAAGCCGGATTCGGTGTCCAGGGTGAACATCACGCCGGCCGTGCCGGTTTCCGAACGCACCATGCGCTGCACGCCGGCGGACAGCGCGACCAGCTTGTGGTCGAAGCCCTGGTGCACGCGGTAGGCGATGGCACGGTCGTTGAACAGGGAGGCGAACACCTCCTTGGTGGCGCGGATCACGTTGTCCACGCCGCGGATGTTGAGGAAGGTCTCCTGCTGGCCGGCAAAGGAGGCGTCCGGCAGGTCTTCGGCGGTGGCGGAGGAACGCACGGCCACGGCCATGTTGTCGTTGCCGGCGCTCATGGCGGCGAAGGCGTCGCGGATCTGCTGGTCCAGCTGGGCCGGGAACTCGGCCTCCATCACCCACTGGCGAATCTGCGCGCCGGTCTTGGCCAGGGCGTTGACATCGTCGACGTCCAGGGCATCCAGGGCAGCATGGATCTGCGCGTTCAGGCCGCTCTGCTCGAGGAAATCGCGGTAGGCCTGAGCCGTAGTGGCGAAACCGCCGGGAACCGAGACGCCGGCACCAGCCAGGTTGCTGATCATCTCGCCGAGGGATGCGTTTTTGCCCCCCACATGCTCTACATCATGGACGCCGAGCTTATCGAGGGAAACTACGTACTCTACCAAGGTGATCTCTCCACTAACGGTGTTGGAAAAGCTCAGTGGGCTGCGCAATGTCGTACGACCCGAGTCGTGCGATTGTGGCCTTGCCCTTGAATAAGTAACAATGCCGAACCCCATGGGGCCGGCGAAAAACGCGGCCTATCATAGCCAAGAATCGATCTCAGCTTAAGGCCTTTGGCGCAAATGAAACGAACCGCTTTCTTCATCTCCGACGGCACCGGCATCACTGCCGAAACCCTGGGCCAGAGCCTGCTCGCGCAGTTCGAGAATATTCAATTCACCAAACTGACGCGTCCCTATATCGACAGCGTCGATAAAGCGCGCGCCATGGTACAACAAATCGATCTGGCTGCCGAAAGGGACGGCGTGCGTCCGATCATCTTCGATACCATCGTCAATCAGGACATCCGCGACGTGCTGGCCGCAGCCAACGGCTTCATGATCGACATCTTCTCCACCTTCCTGTCCCCCCTGGAACAGGAACTGACCTCGCATTCCTCCTACTCGGTGGGCAAGTCCCACTCCATCGGCCAGAACTCCAACTACATGGAGCGCATCGAGGCGGTCAACTTCGCCCTGGACAACGACGACGGCGCGCGCACCCACTACTACGACAAGGCCGACCTGATCCTGGTCGGCGTCTCGCGCTGCGGCAAGACGCCCACCTGCCTCTATATGGCCATGCAGTACGGCATCCGCGCCGCCAACTACCCGCTGACCGAGGACGACATGGAGCGCCTGCAGCTGCCGGCCGCGCTCAAGCCGTACAAGAACAAGCTGTTCGGCCTGACCATCGACCCCGACCGGCTTACCGCCATCCGCCACGAGCGCAAGCCCAACAGCCGCTACGCCAGCTTCGCCCAGTGCGAGTTCGAGGTTCGCGAGGTGGAAAACCTGTTCCGCCGCGAGAACATCGCCTACATCAATTCCACCCATTTCTCGGTCGAAGAGATTTCCGCCAAGATCCTGGTGGAAAAAGGCGTCGAACGCCGGCTCAAGTAACCCGACCAGAGTCGCCAGCAGCACCGCCCGCGTGTCGATGCGGGCGGCGCTTTGTTGCGTTACTGGGTTACGACAGGCGTGAGGCGCCTGCGGTTCCGCTTGTCAGAACGAATCGCCCGGCACCCGCACCCAGCCTTCCATCAGAATGCGCGCGGAGCGCGACATGATGGCCTTGGTCACCGACCACTGGCCGTCGACCTGCTTCGCCTGGGCGCCGACGCGCAGCGTGCCGGACGGATGACCGAAACGCACCGCCTCGCGCTCGCCGCCGCCGGCCGCGAGGCTGACCAGGGTGCCCGGCACCGCCGCCGCCGTGCCGATGGCTACCGCACAGGTGCCCATCATGGCGTGATGCAGCTTGCCCATGGACAGCGCGCGCACCAGCAGGTCCACCTCACCGGCCTCAATGGTCTTGCCGCTGGAGGCCTGGTAGCTCTTGGGCGGCGAGACGAAGGCGATCTTCGGCGTGTGCTGGCGGGTGGCGGCTTCTTCGGCGGTCCTGATCAGGCCCATGCGCAGCGCGCCGGCCACGCGGATCTGCTCGAAGCGCGCCAGCTGCGCCGGGTCGCCATTGATGGCCTCGCGCAGTTCGGTGCCCTGGTAGCCGATGTCCTCGGCGTTGACGAACACCGTGGGAATGCCGGCGCTGATCATGGTCGCCTTGAGGGTGCCGACGCCCGGCACTTCGAGATCGTCGACCAGATTGCCGGTGGGGAACATCGAGCCGCCCTCCTCGCCATCGTCGGACGGATCGAGGAACTCCAGCACGATCTCGGCCGCCGGAAAGGTCACCCCGTCCAGCTCGAAGTCGCCGGTTTCCTGGACCTGACCATTGGTGACCGGCACATGGGCGATGATGGTCTTCTGGATATTGGCCTGCCAGATGCGCACCACGCACATGCCGTTGTCCGGAATGCGCGCCGGGTCGACCAGCCCGGCATGGATCGCGAAGGCGCCCGCTGCGGTCGACAGGTTGCCGCAGTTGCCGCTCCAGTCGACGAAGGCCTTGTCGATGGAGACTTGGCCGTACAAGTAGTCGACGTCGTGCCCGGGCTGGCTGCTTTTCGACAGGATCACGCACTTGGAGGTCGACGAGGTGGCGCCGCCCATGCCGTCGATATGGGCAGCATAGGGATCGGGACTGCCGATCACCCGCATAAACAGCGCATCGCGCGCCGCACCCGGCACCTGACAGCTTTGCGGCAGGTCCTCAAGGCGAAAGAACACGCCCTTGCTGGTGCCGCCACGCATAAAGGTGGCGGGAATCTTGATCTGGGGTGGATAAGCCATGGTTGCGTCCTGACTGAGAGATGAAGGTAGCCCGAATAGCATCCGGACTACGCGACTGGCGTAGGGTGGATGGCGTTTTCCCATCCACCGTGCAGAGCGCAACGGTGGATCGGTGAAGCCTGATCCACCCTACAGGTTCAGGCCACTGCGCCTTCCAGGAAGTCCTGGGCGAAGCGCTGCAGTACGCCGCCGGCCTTGTACACGCGCACTTCGGCGGCAGTGTCCAGGCGGCAGGTCACCGGTACCCTGAGCACCTCACCGTTGCGGCGATTGACCACCAGGGTCAGCTCGCAGCGCGGCGATACCTCGCCTTCGATGTCATAGGTCTCGGTACCGTCCAGGCCCAGGGTCAGGCGGGTGGTGCCCGGCTTGAACTCCACCGGCAGCACGCCCATGCCCACCAGGTTGGTGCGGTGGATGCGCTCGAAGCCCTCGGCCACGATCACCTCGACACCAGCCAGGCGCACACCCTTGGCCGCCCAGTCACGCGAGCTACCCTGGCCGTAGTCGGCGCCGGCGACGATGATCAGGTTCTGCTTGCGGTTCATATAGGTTTCGATGGCTTCCCACATGCGCATGACCTGGCCTTCCGGCTCGACACGGGCCAGCGAGCCCTTCTTCACCTGGCCGTCGACCACGACCATCTCGTTGACCAGTTGCGGGTTGGCGAAGGTGGCACGCTGCGCGGTCAGGTGGTCGCCGCGGTGGGTGGCGTAGGAGTTGAAGTCCTCCTCCGGCAGGCCCATCTTGGCCAGATACTCACCCGCTGCCGAGTCGGCCAGGATGGCGTTGGACGGCGACAGGTGGTCGGTGGTGATGTTGTCCGGCAGGATCGCCAGCGGGCGCATGCCCTTGAGCGTACGCGCGCCGGCCAGGGCGCCTTCCCAGTACGGCGGACGGCGGATATAGGTGGACATCGGCCGCCAGTCGTACAGCGGGCTCTCCGCCTCTTTCACCGCACCCAGATCGAACATCGGGATATAGATCTGCTTGAACTGCTCCGGCTTGACCGAGGCGGCGACTATGGCGTCGATTTCCTCGTCGCTCGGCCACAGATCCTTCAGGGTGACGGGGTTGCCGGCCTTGTCGGTACCCAGCACGTCCTGCTCGATATCGAAGCGCACGGTACCGGCGATGGCGTAGGCCACCACCAGCGGCGGCGAGGCCAGGAAGGCCTGCTTGGCGTACGGGTGGATACGCCCGTCGAAGTTGCGGTTGCCGGACAGTACAGCGGTGGCGTACAGGTCGCGGTCGATGATCTCCTGCTGGATCTTGGGCTCCAACGCACCGGACATGCCGTTGCAGGTGGTGCAGGCGTAGCCGACGATGCCGAAGCCGAGCTTTTCCAGTTCGGGCAGCAGACCGGATTCTTCCAGGTACAGCTTGGCCACCTTGGAACCCGGGGCAAAGGAGGTCTTGACCCAGGGCTTGCGGACAAGGCCCAGCTGGTTGGCCTTTTTCGCCAGCAGGCCTGCAGCGACCACGTTGCGCGGGTTGGAGGTGTTGGTGCAACTGGTGATGGCGGCGATGATCACCGCGCCGTCCGGCATCAGGCCCTGGGCTTCTTCGGCCTTGCCGGCGGCCAGCTTGGCCTCGTCGGCGATGCCACGCTCATGCAGAGCCGAAGTCGGCAGACGCTTGTGCGGATTGGAGGGGCCCGCCAGGTTGCGCACCACGGAGGACAGGTCGAAGCTCAGCACCCGCTCGTATTCGGCGGTATTCAGCGCATCGGCCCACAGTCCGAGGGTCTTGGCGTAGGTCTCGACCAGGGCCACCTGCTCCGGCTCGCGACCGGTGAGCTTGAGGTAGTCGATGGTCTGGCCGTCGATATAGAACATCGCCGCGGTGGCGCCGTATTCCGGGCACATGTTGGAGATGGTGGCGCGGTCGCCGATCGACAGGCTGTCGGCCCCCTCGCCGAAGAACTCGACGTAGGCGCCCACCACCCGCTGCTGGCGCAGGAACTCGGTCAGGGCCAAGACGATATCGGTGGCGGTGATGCCGGGCTGGCGCTTGCCGGTGAGCCTGACTCCGACGATGTCGGGCAGGCGCATCATCGACGGATGGCCGAGCATCACGGTTTCCGCTTCCAGACCGCCGACGCCGATGGCGATCACGCCCAGGGCATCGACATGCGGGGTGTGCGAGTCGGTACCTACGCAGGTGTCCGGGAAGGCCACGCCGCCGCGCGCCTGGATCACCGGGCTCATCTTCTCCAGGTTGATCTGGTGCATGATGCCGTTGCCGGCCGGGATCACGTCGACGTTCTTGAACGCGGTCTTGGTCCACTCGATGAAGTGGAAACGATCCTCGTTGCGCCGGTCCTCGATGGCGCGGTTCTTGGCGAAGGCATCCGGGTCGAAACCCGGGGCTTCCACGGCCAGGGAGTGGTCGACGATCAGCTGGGTCGGCACCACCGGGTTGACCTTGGACGGGTCACCGCCCTTCTCGGCGATGGCGTCGCGCAGGCCGGCGAGATCCACCAGCGCGGTCTGCCCGAGAATGTCGTGGCACACCACCCGGGCCGGGTACCAGGGGAAGTCCAGGTCGCGCTTGCGATGGATCAGCTGCTCGAGCGCATCGTTCAGCAGCTCCGGCTCGCAGCGGCGCACCAGTTGTTCGGCCAGCACGCGGGAGGTATAGGGCAGTTTGGCCCAGGCACCGGCTTCGATGGCATCCACCGCCGCCGGGGCGTTGTAGTAGTCCAGGTCGGTGCCGGACAGGCGTTCACGGTATTGACTGTTCATGGTTACGGACGCTCCTTGAGCGGCACGAACTTGAGGTCTTCCGGACCGACGTAGTTGGCGCTCGGACGAATGATCTTGCCGTCGATACGCTGTTCGATGACGTGGCTGGACCAGCCGGAGGTGCGGGCGATGACGAACAGCGGGGTGAACATGGCCGTGGGCACGCCCATCATGTGGTAGCTGACGGCGCTGAACCAGTCGAGGTTGGGGAACATCTTCTTGATTTCCCACATGGTGCTTTCCAGGCGCTCGGCGATGTCGAACATCTTGGTATTGCCCTGCTCGGCCGAGAGTTCGCGAGCCACTTCCTTGATCACCTTGTTGCGAGGATCGCTGACGGTGTAGACCGGGTGGCCGAAACCGATGATCACTTCCTTCCTCTCGACACGAGCGCGGATATCGGCCTCGGCCTCGTCCGGAGTGTCGTAGCGCTTCTGCACCTCGAAGGCCACCTCATTGGCGCCGCCGTGCTTGGGACCGCGCAGGGCGCCGATAGCGCCAGCGATGCAGGAGTACATGTCGGAGCCGGTACCGGCGATCACCCGCGAGGTGAAGGTGGAGGCGTTGAACTCGTGCTCGGCGTACAGGATCAGCGAGGTGTGCATGGCGCGCACCCAGGACTCGCGCGGCTTCTCGCCATGCAGCAGGTGGAGGAAGTGACCGCCGATGGAGTCGTCGTCGGTCTCGACCTCGATACGCTTGCCGTTGTGGCTGAAGTGGTACCAGTACAGCAGCGCCGAACCCAGGGACGCCATCAGCTTGTCGGCGATATCGCGGGCGCCCGGATGGTTGTGGTCGTCCTTCTCGGGGGACAGACAGCCGAGCACCGACACGGCGGTGCGCATCACGTCCATCGGGTGAGCGGACGGCGGCAGCTGTTCGAGAGCCGCCTTGACCCCGGCCGGCAGGCCGCGCAGGGCCTTGAGCTTGGCCTTGTAGCCGGCCAGCTCGGCGACGTTGGGCAGCTTGCCGTGTACCAGCAGATGGGCGATTTCCTCGAATTCGCAGGCATTGGCGAAGTCGAGAATGTCGTAGCCACGGTAGTGCAGATCGTTGCCGGTGCGACCGACGGTGCACAGCGCAGTGTTACCGGCGGCCGTGCCGGAGAGGGCCACGGATTTCTTCGGCTTGAAGCCCGGGGTGGTCTCGATGCTCATGGTTATCTCCTCAAATCCGGTGAAACGTTGTTATTTTTTCGCGGCGAACAGGGCGTCGAGCTTCTGCTCGAAGGCGTGGTAGCCGATGCGCTCGTACAGCTCGGCACGGGTCTGCATCAGTTCGATCACGTCCTTCTGGTGGCCGCTCTGGCGGATCGCGGTGTACACCGCCTCGGCCGCCTTGTTCGCCGCGCGGAAGGCCGACAGCGGGTAGAGCTGGATGGCCACGCCGACCGAGGCCAGCTCGTCGCGGGTGAACAGCGGAGTGGCGCCGAACTCGGTGATGTTGGCCAGCACCGGCACCTTCAGCGCCTCGACGAAGCGTTTATAGGTCGGCAGGTCATAGGCCGCCTCGGCGAAGATGCCGTCGGCACCGGCCTCGACATAGGCCTGGCAGCGCTCGATGGCGGCATCCACGCCCTCGGCCTGGATCGCGTCGGTACGGGCGATGAGGAAGAAGTCCGGGTCGGTCTTGGCGTCGGCGGCGGCGCGCACGCGGTCGACCATCTCCTCGCAGGAGACGATTTCCTTGCCCGGACGATGGCCGCAGCGCTTGGCGCCGACCTGGTCCTCGATATGGGCGGCGGCGGCGCCGGCCTTGATCAGGCTCTTGACCGTACGCTCGATGTTGAACGCCGAAGGGCCGAAGCCGGTGTCGATGTCCACCAGCAGCGGCAGGTCGCACACATCGGTGATGCGGCGCACGTCGGTGAGCACGTCGTCCAGGGTGTTGATGCCCAGGTCCGGCAGACCCAGCGAGCCGGCGGCGACGCCGCCTCCGGACAGATAGAGGGCCCTGAAACCGGCGCGCTGGGCCAGCAGCGCATGGTTGGCGTTGATCGCGCCGATCACCTGCAGCGGATGCTCTTCGGCAAGGGCCTGGCGGAAACGCTGACCGGGGGAAAGCTGACTCATGACTCACCTCGTTTCTTGGCTGTCTTGGACTGAGCGTCCAGGTAATGGCGCTCGATGTTGCGTTTGGAGGCGCCGATATGGCGGCGCATCAACAGTTCGGCCAGTTCGCCATCGCGATCGGCGATGGCGTCCAGGATCCGGTGGTGCTCGGCGAAGGCCTGGCGCGGCCGGTTGGGCGTGGCGGAGAATTGCAGGCGATACATGCGCACCAACTGGTACAGCTCGCCACAGAGCATCTGGCTGAGGGTCTTGTTGCCGCTGCCCTGGATGATCCGGTAGTGGAAATCGAAGTCGCCCTCCTGCTGGTAGTAGCCCACGCCAGCCTTGAAAGCAGCGTCCTGCTCATGCAGGTCGAGTACCCGGCGCAGCTCGTCGATCTCCTGCGGGCTCATGCGCTCGGCCGCCAGACGACAGGCCATGCCCTCGAGCGACTCGCGGATTTCGTACAGTTCGATCAGCTCGGCGTGCGACAGTGACACCACGCGCGCACCGACGTGGGGCACGCGCACCAGCAGCTTTTGCCCCTCCAGGCGATGGATCGCCTCACGCAGCGGGCCGCGGCTGATGCCGTAGGTGCGCGCCAGCTCGGGCTCGGAGATCTTGCTGCCCGGGGCGATCTCGCCTTGGACGATGGCAGCCTGGATCAGGCGGAAGACGTGCTCGGAGAGTGTTTCCGAATCCACTTGCGGGGCAACCGGCAGTTTTGAATCGGCGAACATGATTGTCGACACCATTTAAAATCAGTGCCGGCAAATCTACGCCGCAAGACCATAGCTGTCAAAGAAACCCAGCTCATTGTCGACAATCGGCAAAAGAAAGAGCCGAATGAATCACCCAAGCCACTTGCACAAAGACGCATAAGCGTCTGTCGGCGTGGAAAAACCCCATGTTAGAATGGCGCCCGCTCAGGCCGGGCCGTACCCGGCCGCGCCTGCTAGACTCGCTGCAGGCAAGCGCGTCGGCAAACCGCCGCCGGTCGCTCCCACTGCCTTCTGGCAAGACCTCCGTCAAGGACTTATGACTCTCAAGCCCTTCGCCTTGTTGCTTTGCCTGCTGGCCTTGTCCTGCCCGAGCCTCGCGGCCGGCAAAACCATCTACGGCCTCAACGAGTACACGCACGTGCTCGATTTCGATCTGGAAGTCGCCGCCAAACTCGACACCGGCGCCAAGACCGCCTCGCTCAACGCCCGGAATATCAAGCGCTTCAAGCGCGACGGCGAGACCTGGGTACGTTTCGTTCTGGCGCGAGATGGCGATCAGGAACAGGTCATCGAACGCCCGCTGGCCCGCATCAGCAAGATCAAACGCCGCGCCGGCGATTACGACCCGGACGAAGGCAAGACCTACACCGCACGCCCGGTGATCGAACTGCAACTGTGCATGGGGCGGACGCTGCGCACGGTCGAAGTGAACTTGACCGACCGCAGTGCATTCCAATACCCGCTTCTGATTGGCTCCGAGGCACTCAAGCGCTTCGAAGCCCTGGTCGATCCAAGCCTTAAATATGCCGCCGGCAAACCCGGCTGCACCTCTGACGCAACCCCTGGCGAGTAACTCCCCATGCGCTCTCTCAACCTGCATCTGAAAGTCCTGATCACCTTGCTGGTGGCCCTGGGCGTTCTGATTACGGCATACCAGATTTTCATTCTCGGCATCCCGGTGACCGAGGACGAGACCGACGATTTGTGGAATATCGACGCCAAGGTCGAATTCCAGGCCAGCCCGCGCGAGCCGGTCAAGCTGCAGATGTACGTGCCGCCGCTGAACCAGGACTACGTCAGCCTCAACGAAAGCTTCATCTCCAACAACTATGGCGTCAGCGTCAATCGTGCCGAGGGCAACCGTCGGGTGACCTGGTCGGCACGTCGCGCCAGCGGCAAACAGACGCTCTACTACCGCCTGGTACTGACCAAGCGCTATAGCGGGGAGCAGTCCCCCGTGAAGGGGCCGATCTTCCGTGACAGCATCCCGGTCGAAGGTCCGGAGAAGATCGCCGCCGAGGCCCTGCTGGCCCCCATCCGTCAGCATTCGGCCGACGTCGAGACCTTCATTGGCGAGACCATCAAACGGGTCAACAACACGGGGGACGACAACGTCAAGCTGCTGCTCGGCGGCGACGCCTCCAGCGCCAACAAGGCCAAGGTCATCGATCTGCTGCTGTCCATCGCCCATGTGCCGATGGAGCGCGTCCACACCATCCGCCTGCAGGCCGAGACCAGCCAGTCGCCGGAGCTGTGGCTGCGCAGCTTCAACGGCGAGAAATGGCTGTATTTCCATCCGGAAAGCGGCGAACAGGGCCTGCCCGCCGACCGCCTGGTCTGGTGGATCGGCGACGGCGAACTGGTCAATCTCGAAGGCGGCAAGCAGGCGCAGGTCAGCTTCAGCCTGAACAACAGCGAGATGAACGCCATCCGCCTGGCCAAGCTGACCGACGAAACCACCGACGCCGACTTCCTCGAGTACTCGCTGTACGGCCTGCCGCTGTCGACCCAGCAGACCTTCCAGATCATGATCGTCATCCCCATCGGCGTGCTGGTGATCCTGATCCTGCGCAATCTCGGCGGCCTGCAGACGCTCGGCACCTTCACCCCGGTGCTGATCGCCCTGGCCTTCCGCGAGACCCAGCTGGGCTTCGGCATCTTCCTGTTCACCGTGATCACCGCCCTCGGCCTGTCGCTGCGCTCCTACCTGGAACACCTCAAGCTGCAGATGCTGCCGCGTCTGTCGGTGGTGCTGACCTTCGTCGTGGTGCTGATCGCCGCCATCAGCCTGTTCAGTCACAAGCTCGGCCTGGAGCGTGGACTGTCGGTGGCGCTGTTCCCGATGGTGATTCTGACCATGACCATCGAGCGCCTGTCGATCACCTGGGAAGAACGCGGTGGTGGCCACGCCTTCAAGGTCGCCATCGGCACCCTGATCGCCGCGACCCTGGCACACCTGCTGATGAGCGTGCCGGAGCTGGTGTACTTCGTGTTCACCTTCCCCGCCGTGCTGATGATCCTGGTGGGTTTCATGCTGGCGATGGGTCGCTACCGTGGCTACCGCCTGACCGAACTGTTCCGCTTCAAAGCCTTCCTCAAGGACTAACGCCATGTTCGGCCTGATCAAGACGTGGAAGGCCCTCGAAGCCAAGGGCATCATGGGCATCAATCGACGCAATGCGGACTACGTGCTGAAGTACAACAAGCGCCACCTGTATCCGATCGTCGACGACAAGATCATCACCAAGCAGCGGGCCATCGAGGCCGGCATCGACGTGCCCGAGCAGTACGGCATCATCGAGACCGAGAAGGGCATCGACAAGCTCGACGAGATCATCGCCGGGCGCACCGATTTCGTCATCAAGCCGGCCCAGGGTGCCGGCGGTGACGGCATCATGGTGATCGCCGACCGTTTCGAGGATCGTTTCAAGACGGTATCCGGCAAGATCGTCAGCCACGAGGAACTGGAGCAGCATATCTCCAGCATCCTTTCCGGCCTCTACTCGCTCGGCGGCCACCGCGACCGCGCGCTGATCGAGTACCGGGTAACCCCGGACACCATCTTCAAGAGCATCAGCTACGAAGGGGTACCGGACATCCGCATTATCGTGCTGATGGGCTACCCGGTGATGGCCATGCTGCGTTTGCCGACGCGCCAGTCGGGCGGCAAGGCCAACCTGCACCAGGGCGCCATCGGCGTCGGCGTCGACCTGGCCACCGGCGTGACCCTGCGCGGTACCTGGCTGAACAACAAGATCAGCAAGCACCCCGACACCACCAACGCAGTGGACGGCGTGCAGCTGCCGAACTGGGACGGCTTCATGAAACTGGCCGCCGGCTGCTACGAGCTGTGCGGGCTGGGCTACATCGGCGTGGACATGGTGCTGGACCAGGACAAGGGCCCGCTGATTCTCGAGCTCAACGCCCGCCCCGGCCTGAATATCCAGATTGCCAACGACTGCGGCCTGACCCAGCGCACCCACGCGGTCGAGGCGCACCTGGAAGAGCTGCAGAAGAAAGGCATCCAGGAGAGCGTGGAAGAACGCGTGCGCTTCGCCCAGCAGCTGTTCGGCCACGTCGTCAGCAAGGAAGCCTGACGTCCAAGCAGCGCAGCTGCCGTGTGCACCGACTCTCCGGAAGGATTGGCGCGCACGGCGGGTTGCGCCTGACCTCCCCTCGTAGTTCGCGTAACCCGAATGAAATCCGGGCTATGGGGTGCGCTCGCCATTGGTCGGTGCGCATGGCGCGCCCTACCGGATGATCGCCAGTTCGAAGGCGCCCTCGTCGGCATGGGCGTGGCGCTGCATGCCCGCCGCATCCGTCACCAGTTCCTGCAGCGGACGCTTGAACGGCTTGTTGTCGAGGGTCTGCAGACCGCGATCCTCGTCGGTGGTGAGCAGCAGCACGTAGCGCTCGCCGCGCTCGGCGCGCACCTGCACCGTGCCCTCGATAAAGGCGTAGCGATACCAGGTTTCCGGGTGCAGTTGGTACACCGCATCGCTGACCAGGCGCGTCGGCCGCTTGGCCTCGTCGAGAAACAGCAGCGAGGGGTAGACCACCTGGCGATTGGCGAAACTGCGCACGCGCAGGCCGTAGGTCTGGCGCGATGCCGGCAACTTCAGCGCCGCGTAGTAGCTGCGCCCCATGGGAAAGTCGAAGCTGGGCGAGAAGCGGTCGAGCTCCTCGTAGCGTGGCTCGTCGGCCGACAGCGCGGTGAAGTCGTCGTCGCGCAGCTGGCCGCAGCAGCGCGTCAGCAATTCGCGGTAGAGGCCGTCGCCGCGCGCCTGGCTGCCGGCGAGCAGCGCCTGCATGGCTGCAGTCGGCTGGCCGTCGAGCTGCGGCAGCGCCGGCTGAGCGCGCGCGAACTCGATCTGCCGGCCCTCGCTGTAGCGCACCGACGCGCTTTGTCCGCTGCCACGGGCACCTCGCTGGCCGGCGGCGACCGGCGAGTTGTGCATGCGGCCCTGTTCGTCGACCCAGGTGTAATAGGGGCTGTCATGGCTATCGCGCAGGAAGCCGCGCCCCTCCAGTACCGCCGAGTCGATATAGTCCCCTGCCCGCTCGCCGCTGGCCAGCAACTGGTCGTGCCGGGCCACGCCGGCGACCTGCTCGCCAGCATAGAAGCCGTTGTGCAACTGGCCGCTGCCGTCGACCCAGGTGAAATAGCGGCGCTTGCTTTCCCCCGTGCTCGGCGCACTGCCCGGCCAGGCGCCGCCGTCGCCGAGGCGGGCCTGATCGCTCTGCTGCGCGCGGCGCTGGGCCAGGCGCTGCTGCTCGGCGAAGCGGGTATCGACGAAGGTGTTGTGCACCCGGCCGAGGTCGTCGACCCAGGTCAGGTAGCGGCTGCCGGCAGCGGCGTGCAGGGCCGACAGCAGCAACAGAACGAACAGCAGACTGCGCATCGCCTCAGAACCTCGAGGTATAGGTCATGGAGAAGATATAGGCCTTGACCGTGGTTTCGACATGGAGCCCGGCGTAAGGGTTGTAGACCAGGTTGTCCAACCCCTCGCAACTGACGTTGCAGCTGCTGCCGGCCGGGATGCTCTGCTTGGAGATGAAGTAGTTGAAGCCGACATCGATACTGGAGTCCTTGTCCCAGCGGTAACCCAGGCCCAGGCCGTAGAGATCGGCGTCGCCCACCGGCGCCAGCACGTCGGCCTTGTCCTTCGGGATAGCCGAGGGTCGGTACTCGTAACCGGCGCGCAGCGCCAGGCGGTCGTTGACCTCGTACTGCACGCCCAGGCCCCAGCTCCAGGTGTCGCGGTAGCCGCGGTCGAGGATGATGCTGCGATCGGTGGCGTTGCCGCCGCCAAAGGTCTTGGCGATGCGCAGCAGATCCAGCTCACGGTCGAACTCGATCTCGAAGTTGTTCCAGTCGCTGTAGCCGACCCAGCGCAGGTCGAGGTTGAACTGCCACTTGTCCAACGGACGCAGCTTGATGCCGGTGCTGAAGGCGTCCGGATAGGTCAGCTTGAGCGAAGCGTTGCCGCTCTCCTCGTCGGCGCCGTAGGGGAAGATCGGGCTCAGTATCTGGCCGAACAGCGAGCCCTGCAGGCCGGACCAGAAGCCGGCCCAGTCGTCGCTGTAGTCGACGCGATACTTGCCCTGCAGGTTCATCCGCGCCTCGCTCTGGTAGGTGGCGCCCCAGGCGAACCAGCCCGTGGGCTCCCAGAGAATGCCCAGGTTGTAGCTGGGCGACAGGCTCTGCTGCAGGTCCAGGTCTAGATTGGCCAGCGAGTCGAAGGGGCCGATCTTGCCGCTGCAGACGTTGATGAAGGGGCCGAGCATTTCCTCCAGCCCGGGCAGGCACAGCGCCTCGTTGAGGATGCGGGTCAGGCCGGTGAGCATGCCGGGATTGCGGAAATCCTGATTGAGCGCCACCGCCTGGTGCGAGAAGCCCACGGACAGCCCCACGGACAGCTCGTCGTTGACCTGATAGGCCAGCGATGGCGAGAAGTAGGTGATGCGCTGCAGCGATACCTGACGCCCCTGGTAGCGCCCAGGATCGCTGTCCGAATCACGTGAATAGCCCAGCGCCATGGGCGCGTAGACGTTGGTGGCGAAGGTGAACTTCGAGCCCGGCGGGTTGATCGACAGCCCCGCCAGCGGCGCCACCAGCACCGGCACCTCGGTCATGCCACCGAGGCCGGGCAGGTACATGGTCGGCGTAAGGGTGCGGCTGCTGGAGTGCTTGAACGGGTCGTCGTCGTAGCCCATGAAGCCGTAGTTTTCCCTGGCATCGAACTCGGCGCGGATGTCCATCACTCCGCTGAGCAGCTTGACCGTGGTCTGCCGCCCCTTGAGCTTGCTCAGCGCGGCCGGGTTGTAGTGCACGGCATCGATACCGGTGGAGTCGGCGGTCACCGCGTTGCCCATGGCCATGGCCTTGGGATTGCCGATGGTCAGGTTGGTGGCCAACTGGGCCTGGGCCTGCAGGACGCAGCCCAGGCACAGGCCGACCAGCAGCAGGCTCTGCAGCTTGGCAAGATGGGTCATATCGGCTTCGCTCGCTGCTTATTCGGCCTTCAGGCCCTTGATGTCCAGGGGCATGGAGAGCCCGAGCAGGACGTCGGGCGAATCCTCGGTCATGCCGAAGCCGGCGTTGACGTTGACGATGTTGTCCGGCGAGGTGCGCAGACCGAGGGAAAAGTTCATCACCGCACTGGTCTGCTCGTTGCCCTCGAAACTGGCGTCGCTGAACTTGAAGGTCGGCGCCAGGTTGTGCGCCATCTGCAGGGAGGTGGCCAGCGATACGTCGTAGGACAGCGCGTAGGCGAAGCCCATGCTCAGCGACAGGCTCGAGCCAGGGTCGACTTCTTCCAGTACACGGCCGGCGCGCACCTGATCGGCGTCGCGGATCGGCAGGTTGTAGGTGTAACCGAGCGAGCCGAACAGCACGACCGGGTCGATCACGTAGGACAGGTTGGCGCCGACACCCAGGCTGTAATAGCCGTTGCCGGTGGATAGACCGTCGTCCAGGCTGACATCGTAGGGGCTGTCGCCGGTAGGCAGGCCGAGGGTGGCGAACAGGGTGGAGACCGGCCGCCCGCGCGCTGACGACCAAGGTTGCCAGCGCAGGCTGGCGGAGACGTCACCGAGGCTGTAGGTGCTGAGGTCGCGCTCGGTGTCGTACTTGGCCAGGAACGGCACGCGCATGCTGAAGGTCAGGTTGTCCCACACCCCGTAGTCGAAGGTGAAGGAATTGGTGAAGGTGTGTTGCGCTTCGCTCTGGCCGATCACGCTGAACACGTTCTGCCCGGTGCGCACGGTCTGGATCTGGGTATCGCGCAGCAGCGAATAGTCGAAACCGTAGGTCAGGGTGCGTTCGCCCTTCTTGAGCAGGGTGTAGCTCTTCTCGGCGGCCTGGAACACCTCTTCCAGCGCCTTGGCGCTGTCGGCATCGTCTTCCTTCTTGGTCAGCGCCTCGCGCGCCTCGTCGACCGCCGCCTGCTCAGCGCTGGCCGGCTGTGCCACGGCCAGCGCCAGCGCGGCGAGCCCTGCGTACCCCCAAAATCCCATGACGCTATCCCCAGGTCGTTATTGTTATGCCGGGTGAATCACTTGCGGCGAATGTATTGGATGTCGCCTCCCGAGCCCAACCGATCGGCCTGATTGGCGGTGAACTTGGCCATCTGCGGAAATTCGCGGAAGGCCAGCAGGCTGACGGTACGGTCGTCGATGATGCGCAGGTCGCGGTCGGTCAAAGCCAGGGCATTGGCCGGCTCGTTGCCGCTGGGGAAGATCACGAACAGCACGTTCTGATCCCAGACCTGCTCGAAGCGCACCCGGGTGAAACTGATGTTGCCCAGGGCCGGATCGGCGACGAAGACGTGCTCATCGTGGACGTCGCGCACCACCACGAAGTGTTTGAAACCGGCGTACTCGATCGGCACGATGGCCGGATGCTCGAGCTGCTCGAGGTCGGCGAAGTCGGCACGAAAGCCGCCGCTCTGGTAGCCCAGTGCAGTGACGAAGCGCTTCATGTCGAGCAGTGAGAAGCCGCGGCGCTCGACGATCTTCTCCGCTTCGCCGAAGTGCAGCAGCCCTTCCATCACCTGGCGCTCTTCCAGGTTGCGCCCCAGGTAATAGTCGAGCAGGGTGGTCAGCGCCGCGGAACCGCAGCTGTAGTCATAGGCCTGGCGGATCACGTTGCGAAACTGCAGCTGGCTCATCGGCTCCAGCACCACCGACTCACGCAGCGGTCCGTTGGGCACCAGCGGCTGGCTGATATTCACGACTCCGGCAGGTTGCGGCTTGATGTCGACCGCCTCGGTAAAGCCGTATAAACCGATCAGGCTGCCCACGAGAATCTCGATCATTGGTCAATCCGACTGCTTACAACAAGGCAGGAGTCCCGCCGCGCCTGGCGACGGGGCTCCTGCGGACCAGGTCAGACCAGGATCAATGACCCCAGACCTTGATCGTGGAGCCGGCCATGTCCAGGCTGTTGATGGCCAGGCCGCCGATGCTGTTGGCGCCGATCTTCACCGAGTCGACCGCAACGCCGCCGTTGATGGCCGGCAGGCCGATCTGCAGCTTGCTGTCGACCACGTCGATGGTCAGCGGGCTGGCTTCGTCGATGTTGAAGCCGGACAGGGTGACGGTATTCAGGCTCAGGGTGTTGCTGCCGTCGATGACGCCGGTTTCGGTGTCGGTGTACACGATGGAGCCGATGGTGGCATCGAAGTTACCGGCGATGCTGATCCCGGCCTGACCGGTCACGCCGGCCAGGTCGGCGTCGTCCAGCGCCTTCAGGTCGGCCTGAGCCATGAACGGAACGGCCATTACGGCGGCGGCAAGAGCGATTTTCTTCAGGGTCATCATTGTTGTTATCTCCACAGTTCTAATGGGGGTTCCCCGGGGCTCTGCCTGCGACTCCCTGTCGCGGACAGCTGGATCGGCTCATACCGATCACCAGGCCTGCCGCTGTTTCCCTAGGCGCGCCAGGCTTGGATTCGCGAAGCAGCGTGCTTCTCGACCTGGCTACAAACTACTAACCCCCTCCCCGACTGCCAGCCCATCCAAGGGATGGAGCACGGCCGTTCGCTTTCCTCACCGGCCAGCTCAAGCCTCGCTGAGCAGGCCCAGGCTCTTGCCTTTCAATACCGCCTGCGTACGGCTGCGCACCTCCAGCTTGGAAAACAGGTTGTGCAGATGCCACTTGATGGTGGCCTCCGACAGGTGCACCGCCTGGGCGATGTCGCGATTCGACAGGCCTGCCGCGACCAGTCGCAGGATCTCCCGCTCACGATGACTAACATCCTGATTTTCCTCGAAACTCTGCGGATCTATGGCCAGCCGTCGACATTGCTCGCGGAGCAGCTCGGCGAGCCCCTGCCAGGTCGCGGCGCGCTTGGGTTCGGCGCTGCTCCAGGCGTCCCAGAGCGGCAGCAGCCACAGGGCGTCGTCCTGGAACAGGCGGCGGTAGCCGCACTGCCAGGCCTCCTCCAGGGTCGCATGGAACAGAGCGAAGGCCTTATCGCTGTTACCTTTGCGCCAGTACGCCACAGAAAGTAACAGGGCCAGACGCAGCCGGCGGTCACGCTGGTGCTCGGCGCCCTGCTTGGCCAGGCAGGTTTCCAGGCTGGCCTGAGCCTTTTCCACCCGGCGCTCGGCCAAGGCCAGGCGCGCCTGACTCAGGGCCAGGGCAGTATGGGCATCGCCATAGCGTTCGATGGGCAGCGCCGCCAGGTGGCGCTCCAGTTGCAGATAGATGCGCTGCGCCTCGTTGGGCCGGCGCAACCACAGAAGAAACTGCACCTTGCAGCTCATGCCCAAGGCGAATACCCGTTCGTAGCCCGGCCCGTGCAACCCGGCCAGCCATTCATCGAGTTCGGCCAGCCCCTGCTCGGCCTCGCCGGCGAAGAAACGCGCACGCGCCATCACCAGCTTGCCGCGGCTGATCAGCTCGATCGGCGTGGCCACATCGCGCCAGGTGGTGGCCAGCGGCAGTTCGGCGAGAATGGCGCCATGCCGATCCTGCTCGTATAGCAGGTCGGCATAGGCCAGGCCCAGCGGCCCGCCCACCCGGCTACGCCGGCCGAACACCTGCTCCACCCGCGCCCGCGCGGCCTCTGCCAGGGCGCGGCCGCGCTCCAGTTCGCCATATTCCTTGCAGATCAGCGCCTCGATCAGGCTGGCCATCACATGCAGGTATTCGCTTTCGCAGTGGCGCAGATTCTCCCGCGCCACTGCGATGGCCTTGGCCGCCTCGCCGAACTCGCCGAGCAGGGCGAAGGCCGCGGCCTGTACGCAGGCCAGGCTGGCACGAAACACCGGCTGATTCTGCGGCACCAGCGCCAGCCAGTGCCCGGCCACCTTGAGGCAGGCCTCCAGCTTGTCCTGATACAGCAGCACCAGTGCCTTGAGCACCTGGGCGGCAGCCAGCAGCTCGATCAGGCCGAAGTGCATGCCCTTGCCGCGCCCCTGGGTCAGGCGCGTGCTGACCTCCTCGATCAGCGCCTCGGACTCGGCGAACTTCTGCTCGAAAGCCAGCTGCCAGGCATAGAAGATCTGGAACACCGGCTGCTCGCCGATCACCAGCGGCGGCACATCCTTGAGGATGGCGAGGATGCCGTACACCCGGTTGCCGGCAATCAGCCGCGCCCCCTGGCGCTCCAGCAGTTCGGCGGCGAAGCCATAGTCGCGCGCACGCAGGGCATACTTGATCGACTTGTCGGCCAGATCATGGCTCTCGCACCAACGCGCCGCCGCATGCAGCAGATGGGCAGGATCGCCGCGCTTGGCCAAGCGCGCCTGAAGGAACTCGGCGAACAGATGGTGATAGCGGAACCACTCGCCCTGCTCGTCCAGCGCGATCACGAACAACTGCTCGCCCTGCAGCCGGCGCAGCATGTCGCGCCCGTCACGATGGCCGGTCAGGGCATTGCACAGCTCGGCGTTGAACTCGTCGAGCACCGAGGTCTGGTCGAGAAACAGTTGCAGCGCCTCGGGCAGACTGGCCACCACATCCTCGGCAAGGTAGTCGGCGATATCGCGCTCGGCGCCGGACAACCCGGCGAGAAAGGCGGAGCGGTCGCGCTGACGCGGCAGGGCCAGCGCCGCCAGGTGCAACGCGGTGATCCAGCCTTCGGTGCGCGCATAGAGCTGGTCGAGCTCGCCCTCCTCCAGCTCCAACTGCTTGATCTCGTGAAAGTAGGCGGCGGTTTCCGCCCGACTCAGGCGCAGATCTTCCGCCTTGAGCCAGAAGGCCCAGGCGCCGAGCGACGGTGGCTCGTCAAGAAAGCGCGGCTGATAGCGTGTGCTGACCACCAGATGCACCTGCCTCGGCAGGCGTTCGACCAGATAACGCGCACCCTGGCCGAGGGACGGGTGGCGGATGCGGTGGAAGTCGTCGAGCATCAGGTAGAGCTCGTCGGGCAGGCCCTTGAGGTCGTCGATGAAGGCATCGATAACCGCCTCCAGCGGCCAGCTGATATCGCCCTGCAGCAGCGCCGAGGCGGCACTGCCAAAGCCCGGACGGGCCGACTCGATGGCGGCGATCAGGTACTGCAGGAAACGCTGCGGCTCGCTGTCGGCTTCATCGCACGACAACCAGGCGACTCTCGCCCCCTGCTCCTGCAGACAGCGGCGCAATTGGCTGAGCACGGTGCTCTTGCCGAAGCCCGCCGGCGCGCTGAGGATCAGCAGACGCTGTTCGCGCGCGGCCAGCAGGCGCGCGAGCAACGCCGAGCGCTCCAGCAGCGGTGCACCCTGGCCATGGGCGGGATAGAGTTTGGTACGCAACAAGGGGAAACCCTGCAGCTGGGGCTGGTTCTGACTGGTCATGATTCGAGTAGGCTCAGCTCGCGGGCGCGACGGATGGCTTGGGTGCGGTTACGCACCTTGAGCTTTTCATAGATGTTGTGCAGGTGCCATTTCACGGTACCCAGCGCCAGCGACAGCTGCCGGCCGATCTCGTCGTTGGACAAGCCCTGGGCGGCGAGGCAGACCACTTCGCGCTCGCGCTCGGTCAACCCCTCCTCCAGCGTCTCCATGGCTTGACGCGACTCCTGCCCCGGCCAGATCGTCAGCAGGCTGCGAATGAAACCCTGCAGCGCCGGCTGACGCTCGGCGGCCTCCAACTGCAGCAACAACTGGCGAATGGCCTCGCCCTCTTCGATGAACAGGCTGCGCGCCTCCTCCCGCTCGGCACCGATCAGGCATTGCACCAGCAGACTCTGCGCCCGCTCCTGATAACCCAGGCGCTGATAGCTGAGCGCCGCCAGCAAGTCCAGGCGCAGTCGCTGCAGACCATGCCAGTCGCTTTGCAACTGACTGCGCAGCTGGGTGATCTCGTGCAGCGCCTCGCTGTAATGGCCGCGTGCCTGCTGCAGACGAATGCGCGTCAGCCCCAGCACCCAGAGCACCGGGTTGAAGCTGCGCTGTTTGTAGTGCGCAGCCAGCTTGTGCCAGTCCACCGCCTTCAGGCGCTGCTCGGCGCGCTTGCTGCGGTCGGCCGCCGGCTCCTGCAGAATCAGGGCGATCTCCTCGCCCACCGCCTGGGCATAGAAGCGCCAGGAATGATTGCGCGCCGCCAGATTCTGCATCAGCACCAGGCTGGCGCCCGCCTCCTTGGGCGCACCCTGCATACGCTGTACCCGTGCCAGGCAAAGCATGGCCTGGGCGTACAGATCGATCGGGTTGATCACATCGACAGTAGCCAGGGCCCAGCGCAGGCGCTCCTGCAAGCCGCCCAGGCGCCCCTGACGGTAGGCGATCAGCGCCTCGGTGATGGTCGGTAGGGCCAGCGCACGGGATTTCTCGCCGAACCAGGGCATCACCCGGACACGCATCTGCTCGAATAGCAACTGCGCCTGTTTGATCTGCCCCTGCTCCAGGCACAGCAGTATCTCGACGTTGGCCAGCTGCATGTCGAGGAAACGCCCTTCGAGGAAATGGTTGCGCTGCTGAGCCAGGGCCAGCAGGCGGCGTGTCTGTTCGGCCTGACCGAGCATGACCTGGGCCAGGGCGCCGACCGTGAGGATCGCCACCTCGAGAAAGGCTGCATGCTGGCCGAGCTGCGCCTCGATGCGCCGTGCCAGCTTGACGCAGGTGTCCAGGTCGTCCTTCTGCAGGGCGATCACCGCCTTGATCGCCAGGGTGGCCAGCAGCTTGTCGCTGAGCGGCCCACTGCTGCGCGACTCGCCCCAGCGCTCGAGCAGCTCGTCGAGCATGCGGTTGGCCTCGCTCAGGCCGAGCTCGGCGGCGCGGGTCCAGACGTCGGCGAGCACCAGTACGGGAAAACGCCCGGCGATCTCGTCCGGCACGCGCTGGCGCCACTTGTAGATCAGGTTGAGCTGGCCACGATTGATCAGCTCCAGGCCGCAGCCGTCGAGCAGCGCGGCGAGCATCTGCGCATCCTCGGCCAAGCAGGCGTGCTCGATGGCCAGGTTCTGCATGTGGTGATTGGTGAACCACAGGCTGGCATTGAAATGCAGCTGCTTGAGACGCTCGGGGTCGCGTTCCTTGAGACGGTTGCGCAGGAATTCGGCGAACAGGTTGTGGAAGCGGTACCACTGTCGCTCACGGTCGAGGGGCAGGAGGAATAGCTGCATGGCCTCCAGCTCCTCCAGCAGTTGCTGGCCGTCCTGACGGCCGGTCAGCGCGTTGGCCAGATCGCCGCTGAGCTGCTGCGCCACGCCGAGCGCCAGCAACTGCTCCTGGCGCTGCACCGGCAGTTGCTCGAACACCGAGCGCAGCAGGTAGTCGCCCACCGCGTGTTGATCCGCGCCCAGCTCGGCCATGCGTGAGCCGGGCTGGGGCTGATGACGCAGCCACAGACTGGCCAGGTGCAGGCCGACCATCCAGCCCTCGGTGTGACCGTACAGCGCGCCGAATGCGTCGGTGTCGAGCTGCAGGCCGCTGCGCTCGAGATAGCGCCGCGCCTCCTGCGGGTCGAGCCGCAGATCCTCGCTGCCGAGCTCCAGCAACAGCCCCTTGGCGCGTAACGTGGCCAGGTTCAGCGGCGGTTGCGAGCGGCTGCCGATGGCCAGGGTGAAATTCGGCGGTGCCAGCTTGACCAGGCGGTTGAGCGAGCCGAGCAGCTCACCGTCCTGGATCAAGTGCAGATCGTCGAGCACCAGCAGCAGCGGCTCCTGGTGTTGCGCCAGATCCGCCAGCAGGCTCTCCATCACCGCTGCTACCGGCACGCGCATGGTATTGCACAGGTAGCCCAGGGCGTCGGCGCCCAGCCCGGGCAGCGCAGAGCCGAGCGCCTCGAGCAGGTGCTGGAAGAAACGCACCGGCTCATCGTCGTCAGAGCCAAGCGACAGCCAGGCAACGTCGGCGCCGGCGTTACGCCGCTCGGCGGCGAACATCGCCAGGGCGGTGGTCTTGCCGAAGCCGGCGGGGGCGGCGAAGAGCACGAGCCGGGCATGCGGATGGGCTGAAAGCGCGGCTTCAAGCTGGGGCCTTGCCAGATAGTCGGTGGAGGCCTGGGGCGGCGAGAGTTTCGAACGCAGCAGGCTTCCGGCGGCCGGATCTATAACTTCGTCCATAGCCTGGATCCCTTCTTGA
Organism: Pseudomonas sp. SP16.1; assembly: GCF_052682975.1. Lineage (NCBI taxonomy): Bacteria > Pseudomonadati > Pseudomonadota > Gammaproteobacteria > Pseudomonadales > Pseudomonadaceae > Pseudomonas > Pseudomonas sp. SP16.1. Next base: position 1,594,092 of record NZ_JBQYFZ010000001.1, on the reverse strand, counting down.
TTATTGTTCTGGTACGACGTTTCAAGGCACTGGCAACGCCTGATACTAATCAGCCCGCGCGCCCCGAGTAAACCCGAGCACGGCTCTAGGATGAATGTTAGCGGCGGACTACAATCGCGCTTTCAGCCTTTTCGACTGCCGCGCATGCCTAGCTGCTCCCTTCATCCTCTGCCCTACCGGGCCGATCCCGCCGAGTATTTCCAGCGTCTCCGTCAGGCTCCAGGTGCCGTACTGCTTGATGCCGGACGGCCAGGCGCCGAGCGTGGACGCTATGACCTTATGAGCGCCTGGCCATTGGCAGAGTTGGCGCCAACCGCCGACGAATCGGCCAACGACTTCCTTGCCCGTCTGCGTGCCGCACTGCAGAGCCTCGGCCCGGCCGAGGCGCCGGCCGACAGCGAGCTGCCGTTCGTCGGCGGGCTTATCGGCTACCTTGCCTACGACTTCGGTCGGCGCCTCGAGCGCCTGCCCGCGCACAGCCGCGACGACCTGGACTTGGGCGATGCGCGCTTCGGCCTGTACGGCTGGGCGCTGATCAGCGACCACCGACTCGGCACCACTCAGCTCGTGTTCCATCCGACCCTGGCACAGGCCGAACGCATGCGCCTGTGCCAGCTGTTCGCCGTGCCGCCACAGGAAACGGGCGCGGGCTTCCGGCTGCTGCAGCCGTTTCGCGCCGACCTCGACCAGGCCGCCTACCGCCACGCCATCGAGCGCATCCAGGGCTATATCCTGGCCGGCGACTGCTACCAGGTGAATTTCGCCCAGCGCTTCCAGGCGCCTTGCGAGGGCGATCCCTGGGCCGCCTACCAGGCCTTGCGCCGGGCCTGTCCGACGCCCTTCTCCGGCTTCCAGCGCCTGGCCGATGGCGGCGCCATCCTCAGCCTGTCGCCGGAGCGCTTCCTCAAGGTCAGCGCAGGCCAGGTGGAAACCCGCCCGATCAAGGGCACCCGCCCGCGCGGCGCGGATGCGGCGGACGACCGGGAGCAGGCCGAGGCATTGCTGACCAGCGCCAAGGATCGCGCGGAAAACCTGATGATCGTCGACCTGCTGCGCAACGACCTGGGGCGCAGCTGCCGCATCGGCTCGGTGCGGGTGCCGGAGCTGTTCGCCCTGGAGAGCTACCCCAATGTGCACCATCTGGTCAGTGCGGTGACCGGCGAACTGGCGCCGGGCAAGGACGCCCTGGATCTGCTCGCCGGCAGCTTCCCCGGCGGCTCCATCACCGGCGCGCCGAAGATCCGCGCCATGCAGATCATCGACGAGCTGGAACCGACCCGCCGCGGCCTGTACTGCGGCTCGCTGCTCTATCTGGATGTGCGCGGCGAACTGGACAGCTCCATCGCCATCCGCAGCCTGCTGGTGAAGGACGGCCAGGTCAGTTGCTGGGGCGGCGGCGGCATCGTCGCCGACTCCAACTGGCAGGCCGAATACCAGGAGTCCATCACCAAAGTGAAGGTGCTGTTGCAGACCCTGGAAGGACTGCAGTAGACGAACCGTGTAGGGTGGGTTAGCGGCGCTGAACGCCTGCCTTGCAAGCGCGAATGGAAGTGGCGCGCCGCGTAACCCACCAGCCGAGAGACCGCGCTGCGCCCAAGGTGGGTTACGCCGCATTGGAACTGGTGAGACGGTCAATGGCAGCGACAGGCGACTAACCCACACTACCGTTGCCGGCGCCCCCAGGCGTACCTGGATTAGCAACTCTATGCGCTCACAAAAACGCCGCGAAATCGCGGCGTTTTTTCATACATCGGCCTTACAGGCTCAGCTGGCGATTGGACGCCTTGAGGAACTCGCGCTTGAGATCTGCATAGCTATGCACGGCCGGGAACTGCGGGAACTCGCGGATCACGTTGTCCGGCGCGTGGAACAGGATGCCGGCGTGGGCCTCGCTGAGCATGGTGGTGTCGTTGTACGAATCGCCGGCCGCGATCACCCGGTAGTACAGGCTCTTCAGCGCGATCACCGACTGGCGCTTGGGATCCTTCTGGCGCAGCTGGTAACTCACCACCCGATCGGTGTCGTCGGTGATCAGGCGGTGGCACAGCAGCGTCGGGAAGCCCAGCTGACGCATCAGCGGCTGGGAGAACTCGTAGAAGGTGTCGGAGAGGATCACCACCTGGAAGCGCTCGCGCAGCCAGTCGACGAACTCCACGGCGCCGTCCAGCGGCTCGAGGGTGGCTATCACTTCCTGGATGTCGCGCAGCTTCAGGCCGTGCTCGTCGAGGATGCGCAGGCGCTGCTGCATCAGCACGTCGTAGTCGGGAATGTCCCGGGTGGTCGCCTTGAGCGACTCGATGCCGGTTTTTTCCGCGAAGGCGATCCAGATCTCCGGGACCAGCACGCCTTCCAGGTCGAGACACGCGATTTCCACAGGCCACTCCTCGATTGAGCTTGAAAGAAGGCGGCACTCTAACGGCTCGCCAGAAGCCGCGCAACGCAGCTCTTATAGCCGAATCATGCAGTAGACAGGGGTATTGGTTATTTAGACGCATAACCGGCTTTTGCTACCATCGCCGCCAGAGCGCCCAGCGCCATCCCGATCAATAAGGAAGCCCGCCTGATGAGCCACCCCTTCGACGTCGCCGAACTGGCCGCGACCTACGCCAGCAAATCCCCCCAGGACATCCTCAAGCTCGCCTTCGAGCACTTTGGCGACGAACTCTGGCTGTCCTTCAGCGGCGCCGAGGACGTGGTGCTGGTGGACATGGCCTGGAAGCTGAACAAGAACGTCAAGGTGTTCAGCCTCGACACCGGTCGCCTGCACCCGGAAACCTACCGTTTCATCGAACAGGTGCGCGAACACTACGGCATCGCCATCGAGGTGCTCAGCCCCGACGCCACCGCACTCGAGGCGCTGGTCAAGGCCAAGGGCCTGTTCAGCTTCTACAAGGACGGGCACGAGGAGTGCTGCGGCGTGCGCAAGATCGCCCCGCTCAGGCGCAAGCTGGCCACGGTCAAGGCCTGGGCCACCGGCCAACGCCGCGACCAGAGCCCCGGCACGCGCAGCCAGGTCGCCGTGCTGGAACTGGACAAGGCCTTCTCCACCGCAGAGCACAGCCTGTACAAGTTCAACCCGCTGGCGCAGATGAGCAGCGAGGAGGTCTGGGCCTATATCCGCATGCTGGAGATCCCCTACAACCCATTGCACGAGCGCGGCTACATCAGCATCGGCTGCGAACCCTGCACCCGCCCGGTATTGCCCAACCAGCACGAGCGCGAGGGCCGCTGGTGGTGGGAGGAAGCCACGCAGAAGGAATGCGGCCTGCACGCCGGCAACCTGATCGCCAAACATTGAGCAGTAAAAAGCCCGCGCAACGCGGGCTTTTTCATGGACGACAGCGACCGTCAGTAAGTCGGCAACTCGACGTCGTGGAACAGCTCCTCGAGCTCCGACTTGTTATGGCACTGCACCGCCTTGGCCAGCACCTCGCGGGTCAGGTGCGGGGCGAACTTCTCGATGAAGTCGCACATGAAGCCGCGCAGGAAGGTGCCGCGGCGGAAGCCGATCTTGGTCACGCTGGGCTCGAACAGAGTACTGGCGTCGAGCACCACCAGGTCGGGGTCGAGCTTGGGGTCGATCGCCATCCTGGCCACGATCCCCACCCCCAGCCCCAGGCGCACGTACGTCTTGATCACGTCGGCGTCGGCTGCGGTGAATACCACCTTGGGCGTGAGGCCGCGGTGACTGAAGGCTTCGTCCAGTTTGGAGCGACCGGTGAAACCGAACACGTAGGTGACGATGGAGTGCTCGGCCAACGCCTCCAGGGTGAGCTTCGGCAGCTTGGTCAGCGGGTGCCCCTGCGGTACCACCACGCAGCGGTTCCAGCGGTAGCAGGGCATCATGATCAGGTCGTTGAACAGCTCCAGACCTTCGGTGGCGATGGCGAAATCCACGGTGCCGTCGGCGGCCATCTCGGCGATCTGCATCGGCGTGCCCTGGTGCATGTGCAGGGCGACGTCCGGGTACTGCTTGATGAAGGCGCTGATCACCGGCGGCAGGGCGTAGCGCGCCTGGGTGTGAGTTGTGGCGATGGACAGAGTGCCCTTCTTCTCGTTGGAAAATTCCTGGGCGATCTGCTTGATGCTCTCGACCTTGCGCAGTATCTCGCCGGCGGTGGTGATGATGCGCTCACCGGCCGGAGTCACGCGGGTCAGGTGCTTGCCACTACGGGCGAAGACCTCCACCCCCAGCTCGTCCTCGAGCAGGCGGATTTGCTTGCTGATGCCCGGCTGCGAGGTGTAAAGGCTCTGTGCGGTGGCCGATACGTTGAGGTCATGGTGCGCGACTTCCCAGATGTAGCGCAGTTGCTGAAGCTTCATATGTTTCCCTCAAAGCTGGTAGGCATGCCGGTGGCCGCCGACGCTATATAACCATATTATTGGTTCCAGCGATAAACATAGACCGCTTTTTATAAATCACCTCTACCGCGGTGCTGCAGCATCGGCACCAGATACACCGGCACTTCCGACAGCTGCACGACCCGCGCCGCGGTACGCCCCAGCGGCACGGCCAACGCCGCGCCGTGGCTGTGACTGCCCACCACCAGCAAATCCACACCGAACTTCTGCGCTTCCTCGAGAATCACCGTCGGCGGATCGCCCTGCAGCACGCGCACCGCCCGAATCAGCTGCAGGTCCTGCTGGCCCTCCCCCAGTTCGTCGCGAAAGCCCTCCAGCACCCGCTGCTCGATGCTGGCCATGACCGTCCCCAGGCCATTGCGGCGCAATTCGCCGAGGGTGTCTTCGTCGAGATAGGTCTGCAGTACGGACTCGGCGAACAAGCCCATGGGCTCCACCGCGTGCACAACGTAAAGATCGGCGTTGAAACTGCGGCTCAGCGTCAGCGCGTGTTGCAACACGTAGGAGGCATACAGACCAAGATCGGTGGCATAGAGTATCGAACGAATCACGCGGCCTCCTTGACTACCGATGCAGGCCCTTGATTGAGCTTAGCAGCGCATCGGCCAAAGCAAGATCGGAGACGCTATTTAGGACGAATGGCTATATACCGTCCGGTGCGGCAGGCTGTGGTTCGTTGCTCACGCCATGGGGCACATGCCCGGTCGCCACCACCTGGCGCGCCTTTTCACAGTGGCCGGTCTGGTCATCGAAGAACACGTCGGCGGCGAAGGCTTCGAGCACCGCCGACTTGTCCAGGCCGCCGAGGAAGAAGGACTCGTCCAGGCGGATGTTCCACTCGCGCAGGGTGCGGATCACCCGCTCGTGGGCCGGCGCCGAACGGGCGGTGACCAGCGCGGTACGAATCGGGCAGTCCGCCTCCGGGAACTCCTGCTGCAGGCTATGCAGCGCCGCCAGAAACGGCTTGAACGGCCCGCCAGGCAAGGCTTGCCGTGCCGCCTCGCGTTCGTGACTCTGGAAGGCGTGCAGCCCGCCGTTCTGATAGACCCGCTCGGAGTCGTCGGAAAACAGCACCGCATCGCCGTCGAAGGCGATGCGCAGCTCGTTGCTGGTGGCTCGGCGCGTGCCCCCGGAGAGCAGGGTCGCCGCCCCGAATCCGGCCCGTAGCGCATTGCGCACATCTTCGGCGTGGGTCGAAAGGAACAGGTGGCAGCCGAAAGCTGCCAGGTAGGGATCCGGGCTGCGACCGCCCACGAAGGCCGCGCGGGAGATGCCCAGGCCGTAGTGCTGGATCGAATTGAAGGCGCGCAGGCCGGTGTCGGCGCTGTTGCGCGAAACCAGGATCACTTCGACGCGCTGTTCGCTGAGCCGGCTGTTCAGGCCGAGCAGCTTTTCCACCAGGGGAAAGGCGTCGCCCGGCATCAGCACCTCGTCTTCGTGCTCGATCTGATAACGACGGTAGGCCTCGACCCCATCGTTCTCGTAGATCTGATGGCTCTCGCCGAGATCGAACAAGGCCCGCGAGGATATCGCCAAGACCAACTTGTCGCCCAATCCCTGCGCCATCGCCTAGCCCTCCCGACGAGCCTGAATGAAGCTGAGCGCCTGATACAGCGCGCGCACCTTGGGCATGTCGCAACCGACCGTGGCGGCTGCAGCCAGCGGCGCCGCATAGATCGCCGGCAGCTCCGCCGTCCGGCCCTGGGCGAAGTCGTGGTACATGCTCGGCAGATAATCGGGCATCCGCTCGGTGGCCGCCAACAGCTTGTCGGCATAGTTCTCCGGCATAGCGTGACCGAGCGCCTGGGCGGCCTGCACCACCTCCAGCATCAGGTCGCGGATCAGCGCACGGCTGTCGGCGTTGCCCATCAACTGGCGAGTGTCGGCGTCGAGCAGTACCGACAAGCCGTTGTAGGGCACGTTCCACACCAGCTTCTGCCAGCGCGCCTGGTCCAGATCGGGCATGGCCGCGGAATCCAGCCCGGCGGCGCGGAACATGCCCGCCCCCTCCTCAACCAGCGCCAGACGCGCGTCACCCGCCGCCGGGCCGGAATGGTAGGCCAGATTGATCGCGCCCAACGCCTGGTGTTCGATCACCCCGGGGCCGCTGCGGTGCACGCAGATGTAGCAGAGCCCGCCGAGCAGGTGCAGGTCGTCCGCCAGCAGCGGACGTAGCTCGTCCTCCACCGCCAGGCCGTTCTGCAACAGCACCACCTTGGCGCCGGGCGCCGCGACCTGGGCGATCAGCGGCGCCAGCTCGGTGTTGGCGGTGGTCTTGGCGCCGACCAGCAGCCAGTCGCACGGCGGCATGTCACCGGTATTGCGATAGGCCTGTACCGGCGCCAGCAGCAAGGCGCCATGCGCCGCGCTGTCGAGCTGCAGGCCGCGCTCGGCCACCGCGCGATACTCGCTGCGCAGGAGGAAATGCACGTCGTAGCCGGCGCGCGCCAGCAACAGGCCATAGAAGCCACCGATGGCACCGGTGCCGATGATGCCGATACGCGGCGCGGGGGATTGAGACATCAGGGAAGCTCCTCAGCCGGGCGACGCAGCGCTTCGCCCATGGCGGCAACAAGATCGGAAGGGGTAAGACGCGACTGCAGCGCGCCAAAGAACTGACCGTCGCGGATCAGAAACAGCGCCGGCAGGTGAAACACCTCGTAGCGCGTCACCAGGCCGGCGTTGTGCCCGGCGTCGACCCAGCACAAATGCGTCAACGGCAGCGACATGCGCGGCAACGCGCGACGCGCCCAGCGGCAACTGGCACAACCCGTGCCTGTGAACACTAACAGCGAGGTGCCGGGAAGATCGAGCAGGCGGCGGTCCGCATCCAGATCGGTCAGTTCCAATTGCGCCGCTATACTGAAATCAGTGATGTCAGTTTGCCAGTCAAGGTCAGTGCTCATGCGTAAGTTTCTGCGTCATCCAAGCGACATGCCGGTGGAACTGGTCCTATGCAAACAGGCCCGCGTTCCCCAGCAACGGCTGAACAATATCAGCCTCGGCGGCGTGGCGTGCAACTCGGCGCGCAGCTTCCGCCGCGGCACCTCGGTGGAACTGTGCATTCCTCTGTTCGGCGAGCAGGCGCGCTATCCGGGCGTGGTGGCCTGGTGCTGCAGGCAGGATCAGGGCTACCTGGTGGGCATCGCCTTCATCGACGAAGACACCCTGTTCCGCGCGCGCATGGTCGAGCAGGTCTGCCAGATTCAGCACTACCGCCAGCAACTGGAGCGGGAATCAGGCGAGCCCATGGCCATCGAGCATTGCGCCCGCGAATGGATCGCCAAGCATGCCGCCGACTTCCCCTATCCGGCCTGATGCCACCGATCCACAGACCCCATTGAACTTAACGCCCATTGTCGCGCCGTCTCGTACGCGCTAAGGTTCGGCCTTCCCCTGCGCCAACTAGCTGTGCACCGCCACAGGGGTTCGCTGGCGGCCGGCACCCGTGACCTGACGACCTGACCCGATGAATAGCACGATGGCTGATTTACCGATCGACGACCTCAACGTCGCCTCCAACGAAACCCTGATCACCCCCGATCAACTGAAACGCGAAATTCCCCTGACCGATGCCGCATTGAAGACCGTGGCCCATGGCCGTCAGGTGGTACGCGACATTCTCGACGGCAAGGATCATCGTCTGTTCGTGGTGGTCGGCCCCTGCTCGATCCACGACATCAAGGCCGCCCACGAGTATGCCGAACGTCTCAAGGGGCTGGCCGCCGAGCTGTCCGACACCCTGTTCCTGGTCATGCGCGTGTACTTCGAGAAGCCGCGCACCACGGTCGGCTGGAAAGGCCTGATCAACGATCCCTACCTGGACGACTCGTTCAAGATCCAGGACGGCCTGCATATCGGCCGCCAGCTGCTGCGCGACCTGGCCGAGATGGGCCTGCCCACCGCCACCGAGGCACTCGACCCGATTTCCCCGCAGTACCTGCAGGACCTGATCAGTTGGTCGGCTATCGGCGCACGCACCACCGAATCGCAGACCCACCGCGAAATGGCCTCGGGTCTGTCCTCGGCGGTCGGCTTCAAGAACGGCACCGACGGCGGCCTGACGGTGGCGATCAATGCCCTGCAGTCGGTGTCCAGCCCGCACCGCTTCCTCGGCATCAACCAGGAAGGCGGCGTCTCCATCGTCACCACCAAGGGCAACGCCTATGGCCATGTGGTGCTGCGCGGCGGCAACGGCAAACCCAACTACGACTCGGTCAGCGTTGCCATTTGTGAGCAAGAACTGACCAAGGCCGGCATTCGCCCCAACATCATGGTCGACTGCAGCCACGCCAACTCCAACAAGGACCCGGCGCTGCAACCGCTGGTGATGGAAAACGTCGCCAACCAGATTCTCGAAGGCAACAACTCAATCGTCGGCCTGATGGTCGAAAGTCACCTGGGCTGGGGCAACCAGTCGATCCCCAAGGATCTCTGCGACCTCAAGTACGGCGTATCCATCACCGATGCCTGCATCGACTGGGACACCACCGAGAAGAGCCTGCGCAGCATGCATGCCAAGCTCAAGGAGGTGCTGCCCAAGCGCCAGCGCGGCTGATCGCAGGCAGCACGAATGAAAACGCCGGGCAATGCCCGGCGTTTTCATATCCGCTTTCGACCTCAGCCAGCCTGATGGCGCTGACGCCGTTCCATATAGCGCTCGACGTACGAGCACGATGGAATCACCGTATAACCCTTGCCTTCGGCATAGCGCAGGGCGTGCTCGGTCAGCGCCGCGGCGATGCCGCGACCACGCAGGGCGTTGGGTACGAAGGTGCGATAGATGTCCAGGGTCTGCTTACCGAGATCCATATAGGCCAAGTAGGCACGATCACCGTCAATGGACGTCACGAACTGGTGACCCGCCTGATCGTGGTGAATGGACAACCCCTCGCTCATCTCCCCTCCTGTAGTGCCAAGCTGTCACGACACATTCGTACTTCATACCGATGCTTTGCCGAAAGCGCAAATCCCACTGCCTCGTCTCGGCAGTGGAAGACGACAGCTTATCAGGCGAAAGACCGCTCAGTCATGCGCAATCACAGGCTCAGTACCGCAATGCAGAGCAGGACCGCCAGCACCGGGATCAGCACGGTGATGACGAAGATGTCCTTGTACGCCTGCTTGTGGGTCAGCCCCATGATCATCAGCATGGCGATCACCGCGCCGCAGTGCGGCAGTGAATCCAGGCCGCCGGCGGCGATGTTGGCGATGCGGTGCAGCACCTCGGGTTCCACGCCCATTTCCAGGTAACGCGGCGCCAGGGTCTGCATGAATATCTGCAGGCCGCCGGACGAGGAGCCGACGATACCGGATACCACGCTGACCGAGGCGAACACCGACAGCAGCGGCGGCAGGTCCACCGCCAGTATCCACTGGGCGAACTGGGCGAAGCCCGCGGTCTGCGTGACCACCCCGCCGAAACCTATCACCGCCGCGGTATTGAGCAGCGGCATGATCGCATCGTCGGCGCCCTGCCCCAGCACGCCCAGGGTGTTGCGGCGCAGGGGCGGGAACATCAGCACCGTGACCCCAGTGGCCAGTACCAGCGCGAGGCTCGGCCAGAGAATCGGCTGTGCCTGGCTGAACGCCAACAGCCCGCCCAGGACACCTTCGCCGGGCGCGACCGCGCCGGACAAGGCCAGCAGACGCGGCAGCAGGATGATGCCCAGCACCACAATGATCGGCACCAGCGCCATGCCCCAATGCGGCCCGGTTCCCGGCGTGCCGGCCAGTTGCTCCATGCGTGCATCCTGGGCATTGGCCTCGAAACCCTCGCCCCGCTCGCGGGCCAGGCGCCATTCTCGCTGCAGGTAAGCCATGCCCAGGCCGATCATCACCAGGCTGGCGAGCAGGCCGATCCAGGCGCCGGCGAACAGGTCGGTGCCCAGCGCACTGGCAGCGATCACGTTATGGATCGACGGCGAACCCGGCAGGGCGGTCATGGTGAAGGTGCCCGCACCCAAGGCCGTCGCTGCGCAGAACAGGCGCTTGGGCAGATTGGCCTCGCGCATCAGGGTGATCCCCAGTGGGTACATGGTGAAGATCACAACGAACACCACCACACCGCCATAGGTCAGCACCGCGCAGACCAGCATGGCCACCCACAGCGTGCGCTGGGTGCCGAGGCCGCGAGTGATCGCCTGGGCGATACTGGCGGCGGCCTGGCTGGCCGCCATGACCTTGCCGAAGATGGCGCCGCAGAGAAACAGCACGAAGAACTTGCCGGCGAAGGTGAAGGCGCCCAGCGGACCGAACGGGAAATGCTCGAGCAAGGCCTTGGGCACGGCCACGCCGTTGCTCAAGGCGACCAGAATGGCGCATAGCAATGCTGCAATGAAGATATTCACGCCACGCAGTGCCATGACGATAAGCAGCGCCAAACCCAGCAACAAACCCAAGTTACCCAACATCTTCACCCCCCCTTATTGTTGTAGTTCTTGCGCGACAGTTATAACAGCTTGGCCGCGAGCACGTCCTAACAGCGTCGGAGCTGACTACTTTTTATCCAAAGAGCACAACCAGTGGCCTGAAAACGACTCAGCCAGTAAAAAAACACGCAACTCTTGCTCGCCCTCCGTTTACTTACTAAAAGTAATAGGTAGTATGTAGGCCGGCTAATTTCCCGCAGTTGGGGAATTGCTTTATATGGAAAACTCCACCTCAAGGGGAACACGATGAACAACGTTCTGAAATTCTCTGCTCTGGCTCTGGCCGCAGTTCTGGCTACCGGTTGCAGCAGCATGTCCAAAGAAACCGAAGCTCGTCTGACTGCTACCGAAGACGCAGCAGCTCGCGCTCAAGCCCGTGCCGACGAAGCCTACCGCAAGGCCGATGAAGCTCTGGCTGCCGCTCAGAAGGCTCAGCAGACCGCTGACGAAGCCAACGAGCGCGCTCTGCGCATGCTGGAAAAAGCCAGCCGCAAGTAATAGGCGACCGGCTTTTCTAAAACCGACCCAGGCAACTGGGTCGGTTTTTTTATATTCGCGATCAGCCCCAGGACCATGCGCCGGGCAGAAAAAAGCCCGCCGGCGAGAATGCGGGCGGGCTCTTCGATAAGGACAGGCATCAGAACGGCTGGGTGCTACTCGCCAACACGTTATCGCTTTGAGCGGCGATCGGCACCGGCAGGCCGTCTTCCGAGGCGACCACTTCACGCACCATCTCCCAGTCGAGACGCAGACCGCTGAGCTCCTCGCGCTGGAGCAGGGTATTGATCACCGCCGTGTGCTTGTCGACCACCGAGGCAACGCCTTCGTCGTCCAGCGGGGCATGGGCCTCCAGATAGACCTTGCCGCCACTCACGCCGAACTTGTAGGGCTCGTTGATGATGCGCACCGCGGTACCCACCGGCACCATGCCGGCGAGCTGGAGAACATTGTGATTGAGCATGCGGAAGCAGCCATGGCTGACCCGCATGCCGATGCCGAACTTCTTGTTCGAGCCGTGGATCAGGTAGCCAGGGAAGGACAAGGTCAGCTTGTACGGTCCCAGCGGATTGTCCGGCCCTGGCGGCACCACGGTGGGCAGGATGTCGCCTTCGGCTGCATGCTCCTCGCGGATCGACTTGGGCGGATACCAGGCCGGGTTCGGCGTCTTGACCGTCACCCGACCGGCCCCCAAGGGCGACCCCCAGCCCTCGCGACCGATGCCGAGGGGAAAGGTGTGCACCACGTCCTGGCCTTTCGGGTAATAGTACAGGCGGTACTCGGCCAGGTTGATCACGATGCCCTCACGCGGGCCAGGCGGCAGCACGTAGCGGGTCGGCAGGATGATTTCGGCGCCCTCGCCCGGCAGCCAGGGATCGACACCTGGGTTGGCGGCGACCATTTCCAGATAGCCCAGATCGTGCGCAGTGCCCAGGTCGGCGAAGGTATCCTCGTACTTGGCCTTTATCACCTGCACTTGGCCGACCACGTCCTCACCGGGCGGAGGCAGGGGGAGTTCGAGCGCCTGCACCGCAGCGCTGGAGCACAGAGCCAGAGCGGTCAGGCAGCGGTTGACCGCAGAGAATCGCGACAACATCCGGGAGAATCCTTGAAGGGTTGACTATCGTGCCGCGATTGTACACCGCCACCACGACCCAGCGCAGCCGTCAGCTATCCGCCCAATTCGAGCACAGCCCCTGGCGCTGGGCCGTCAGGGTGGCCAGGCAGGCCGGGCACAGGCGCTTGTCGCGCAACTGTGGCTTGTCCAGCTGACGCCAGCGCGGCTGGGCCGGCAGCAGCCCGCCGCACAAGGTGCGATCGGCATGGCCGCCCAGGCGCAGCTGCCGCGCGACCAGGTGCAGACGCACCTCGCGGCAGGCGAACAGGTCCAGTTGCTCGTCCGGTTCGATCAACTGATAGGCGTACAGGGACCAGGCGAGACGCGGCATCTGGGGCTCCATGGCGGGCCGGCCACATTAGCCGAAAGGCCGTGGCCGGAAAAGTCTCAGAGCAAGGGTTCGAGGGTCGACCAGACATTCTCCAGCAGCTTCGCCTGCGCCGCCGCGGCCGGATGCAGGCCGTCGGCCTGCATCATCGCCTGCACGCCGCCCACGCCTTCGAGAAAGAACGGCACCAACGGCACCTGCTTCTGCTCGGCCAGATCGACGAACACCTGGGCGAAGGCGGTGGTATAACGAGTGCCATAATTCGGCGGCAAACGCATGCCGAGCAGCAGCACCCGAGCGCCGGCGGCCTGGGACCTGTCGATCATCGACGCAAGATTCTGTTGCAATTGCGCTGGCGGCTGGCCACGCAGGCCATCGTTGCCGCCCAGCTCGATGATCACAAGCGTGGGCCGGTGCTCGGTAAGCAGCGCAGGTAGGCGCGCGGCGCCGCCTGCGCTGGTGTCACCGCTGATCGAGGCATTGACCACGCGATGGTCGAAACCCTCCTGTGCGAGGCGCTCTTCCAGCAGGGCGACCCAGCCCTGGCGGCTATCCAGGCCAAAAGCCGCGCTGATACTATCGCCGACCACAAGCAGGGTGCCCGCGACCGCCCCCTGGGCCCAGAACAGCAGGGCCAAGGCACCACTGAGCCACCATGCACGCATTGGAATCTCCATGACTTCGAGCATTCTCGCTGCGCGGAACCTTAGCAAAGTGGTCGAGAGCGCGGAAGGCGAGCTGACCATCCTCCACGACCTCGACCTGAACCTGGCCAAAGGCGACAGCCTGGCCATAGTCGGCAGCTCCGGCTCGGGCAAATCCACCCTGCTCGGCCTGCTCGCCGGGCTCGACCTGCCCAGCGGCGGCACCGTGCTGCTCGCCGGCAAGGACCTCGGCGAACTCGACGAAGACCAGCGCGCACGGCTGCGCGCCGAGCATGTCGGCTTCGTCTTCCAGTCCTTCCAGTTGCTCGACAGCCTCAACGCGCTGGAGAACGTCATGCTGCCGCTGGAGCTGGAAGGCCATGGCGACGCCCGCCAGCGCGCCCGCGCCCTGCTCGAGCGGGTCGGCCTGGGCCAGCGCCTGAGCCACTACCCGCGCCAGCTGTCCGGCGGCGAGCAACAACGGGTGGCCATCGCCCGCGCCTTCGCCGCCGAGCCGGACGTGCTGTTCGCCGACGAGCCCACCGGCAACCTCGACAGCCACACCGGCGAGCGCATCAGCGACCTGCTGTTCGAACTCAACCAGGAGCGCGGCACCACCCTGGTGCTGGTCACCCACGACGAGCGCCTGGCCCATCGCTGCCAGCGCCTTATCCGCCTGGAAGCCGGCCATCTGATCGACCGCGTGGAGCCCTGATGAACCGCGTGCCCTTCGTCCGCCTGCTGGCACTGGCCGCCCGCCAGTTGCTGCGCGACGCCCGCGCCGGCGAGCTGCGCGTGCTGTTCTTCGCCCTGCTGGTGGCGGTAGCGGCCAGCAGCGCCATCGGCTATTTCAGCGCGCGGCTGAACGACGCCATGCTGCTGCGCGCCAGCGAATTCCTCGCCGCCGACCTGCGCCTGAGCGGCAGCACCCCGGCCAAACCCGAACAGATCGAGGCCGGCACCCGCCTGGGCCTGGATCACGCGCAGATCGTCGAATTCTCCAGCGTGGTCGCCGCCGGTGATGGCATCCAGCTGGCCAGCGTCAAGGCCGCCAGCGACGCCTACCCGCTGCGCGGCGAACTGAAAAGTGCCGCCGCCCCCTATCAGCCGGACGAGCCCGGCGCGGGTCCGGCGCCCGGCGAAGCCTGGGCCGAGACGCGCCTGCTGGTCGCCCTGGGCCTGCAGATCGGCGACCAGATCGAGATCGGCGCCAAGCACCTGCGCCTGACCCGCGTGCTGACCTACGACCCGGACAGCGCCGGCGACTTCTACAGCCTCACGCCGCGGGTGCTGATGCATCTCGACGATCTGGCCGCCACCGAAGTGGTGCAACCGGGCAGCCGCGTGCGCTTTCGCGAACTCTGGCGCGGCGATGCCGACGCGCTGGCCGCCTACCGTCAGGCTGTGGAACCCAGCCTCGAACCCAACCAGCGCCTAGAGGATGCTCGCGATGGCAACCGCCAGGTCGGCGGCGCGCTGAGCCGCGCCGAGCGCTACCTGAACCTGGCCAGCCTGGCCGCCGTGCTGCTCGCCGGGGTAGCCGTGGCCTTGTCGGCGGCGCGTTTCGCCGTCCGCCGTTTCGATGCCAGCGCGCTGCTGCGTTGCCTGGGCCTGTCGCGCCTTGAAGCGCTGACGCTGTTCGCCCTGCAGTTGGCGCTGCTCGGCCTGCTCGCCTGCCTGCTGGGCGCCCTACTCGGCTGGCTCGGCCAGCACGTCTTGTTCCATCTGTTGCGTGGGCTGATCCCCGCCGATCTACCGCCGGCCGGCGTCTGGCCGGCCCTGGCCGGTATGGCCACCGGCCTGGTGGCGCTAGCCGGCTTCGCCCTGCCGCCGCTGGCCGCACTCGGCCGCGTGCCGCCGCTGCGGGTGCTGCGCCGCGACCTGCTGCCGGTGCCGGCCAGCTCCTGGCTGGTGTACGGCGCGGCGCTGCTGGCGCTCGGCCTGATCATGTGGCGCCTGAGCCTGGATCTGCGCCTGACCCTGGCGCTGCTCGGTGGCGGCCTGCTCGCCGCCCTGCTGCTCGGCGGCCTGCTGCTGCTCGGCCTGCAGAGCCTGCGCCGCCTGCTGCAACGCGCCGCCCTGCCCTGGCGCCTGGGCCTCGGCCAACTGCTGCGTCACCCGCTGGCCGCCGCTGGCCAGTCGCTGGCCTTCGGCCTGATTCTGCTGGCCATGGCGCTGATCGCCCTGCTGCGCGGCGAGCTGCTCGATACCTGGCAGGATCAGCTGCCGGAAGACGCACCCAACCACTTCGCCCTCAACGTGCTGCCGGCCGAGCGCGACGCCTTCGCCGCGCGCCTGGCCGAACTCTCGCCGCATCCGGCGCCGCTCTACCCGGTGGTGCCGGGCCGTCTGGTGACGATCAACGACGAGCCTGTGCGCCAACTGGTGAGCAAGGAGAGCCGCGGCGAACGGGCGATCCAGCGCGACCTCAGCCTGACCTGGGCCGAACAGTTGCCCGCGGACAACCAGATCACCAGCGGCCGCTGGTGGGGCGCGGCGCATGCCAGCGAACTGCCGGGTGTGTCGGTGGAAGCCGAACTGGCCGAGAGCCTGCAGCTCAAGCTGGGCGACCGCCTGCGCTTCAACGTCGGCGGCATCGAACGCG
Organism: Pseudomonas sp. SP16.1; assembly: GCF_052682975.1. NCBI lineage: Bacteria > Pseudomonadati > Pseudomonadota > Gammaproteobacteria > Pseudomonadales > Pseudomonadaceae > Pseudomonas > Pseudomonas sp. SP16.1. The sequence continues at coordinate 1,578,107 of NZ_JBQYFZ010000001.1, read as the reverse complement.
AGGCGCAGGTCAGCAGCCTGCGCGAAGTGGACTGGGACAGCTTCCAGCCCAACTTCTACATGATCTTCGAGCCACAGACCCTGCAGGACCTGCCCGCCACCTACCTGACCAGCTTCTACCTGCCGCCGGGCCAGGACGCCGAGCTGGTCACCCTCAGCCGCGCCTTCCCCAGCGTTACCCTGCTGCAGGTCGACGCGCTGCTGGCGCAGCTGCGCAGCATCCTCGCCCAGGTCACCCTGGCCATCGAGTACGTGCTGCTGTTCGTGCTCGCCGCTGGCATCACCGTGCTGCTCGCCGGATTGCAGGCGACACTCGACGAACGCATCCGCCAGGGCGCCCTGCTGCGCGCCCTGGGCGCCGAACGCCAGCTGCTGGTCAGCGCCCGCCGTGCCGAATTCGGCCTGCTCGGCGCCGCTGCCGGCCTGCTCGCCGCGCTCGGCTGCGAACTGGTCAGCTTCCTGCTCTATCGCTATGCCTTCGACATGAGCTGGCAACCGCACCCCTGGCTGCTGCTGTTGCCGCTGATCGGCGCGCTGCTGGTGGGCACCGCCGGAGTGCTCGGCACCCGCCGCGCGCTCAACGCCAGCCCGCTGAGCGTGCTGCGCGAGGGTTGAAGAACCTGAGGTGGATCGGAGCCCGCACGGTGGATCGGTGAGGCGTGATCCACCCTACGCCTGCTCCATGGGACTGCCCTGAGCGGCCTGCTAGACTGGCCCCCCCCACCCAGCCACCAGAGACATCATGAGCCGCTACCGCCCCCCTCGCCCCGCCGGCACGCCGCTGATCACTCCTGAAGGCGAGGCACGCCTGCGTGCCGAGCTGCACGAGCTGTGGCACGTACGCCGGCCGCAGGTGACCCAGTCCGTCAGCGAGGCCGCCGCCCAGGGCGACCGCTCGGAGAACGCCGAATACACCTACGGCAAGAAGATGCTGCGTGAGATCGACAGCCGCGTACGCTTCCTTACCAAGCGCCTGGAAAAGCTCAAGGTAGTCAGCGACAGGCCCTCGGACCCGCACAAGGTCTACTTCGGCGCCTGGGTCACCATCGAGAATGAAGACGGCGAACAGTCGCGCTACCGCATCGTCGGCCCGGACGAACTCGACCTCAAACAGGGGCTGATCAGCATCGACTCGCCGCTGGCCCGCGCCCTGGTGGGCAAGGAGCTGGAGGCCGAGGTGCGGGTACACAGCCCGAGCGGCGAGCAGACCTGCTACATAGTCGAGATCGATTACCCCTGAGGCGATGCGCTGCGGCGCCTGGTGCTCCCTACGAAACATAAAGAAGAATCCCGGATGAAATCCGGGGGATATTTCGCAGCCCGCCCCGGATTGCCTCCGGGCTGCAACGAACAATCAGGCGGGCAGCGCACGCCCCTACCGCCGGGTAATCAGCCCCTGGCGCGCCACCCGCACCAGTTCGGCGACCGTTTCCGCCAGGGCATCGGCGGTCGACGCCTGGACCACAGCCAGGTCGAAGCTGTCGCGAGGAAAGCGCGCCAGCGACTCGCCGGCCTGCACGAACTGGATGCGAAAGGTACGCGGCCCGCTCCAGCGCTTGGGCCAGCCGTCGAGGTAGCGCAGCAGGGTCGGTTGGTGATTGCCGCCGAGCAGGATGCGCGGGTTGCGCAGCAACAGCCCCGAAGTGATGGGGGCCAGGCGAATGTGCGGTTGGGGACAGGTCATGCTCGAGTCTCCGCCTCGGAAATCCCGCTGGGCAGCGGTGGGAGGCGACACCGAACCAGCGCTTTAGCGGAATTTCAGGTGCTGGAAGCAACACCCTGTGGCGCCCCGCAAGTAGCTGTTTAAATCGGCGCAGCGGGCATCCTAGAGAAGCCCGCGCGATACTGTCAAGGCGCCCATCGATAGCGAGATGTCATGACCAGCGATCCGTTGCGCCTGTTCTTCGCCCTGCCCTGTCCACCCTCGTTGGCCGCGACGATCTGCGCCTGGCGTGCCGACGCCCTGCCGGCAGGCAAGGCGGTGGAGGCGCGCAACCTGCATCTGACCCTGGCCTTTCTCGGCTCGCAGCCGGCCAGTCGCCTGGCGCCGCTGCTGACGCTGGCAGCCGAGCTGCAGGGCGAGCGCTGCACCCTGCAGTTGGATCGCCTCGGCCTGTGGCGCGGCGGCCTGCTGCATCTCGCGCCCAGCCGGGTACCGCCGACGCTGGACGAGTTGCAGCAGCAGTTGCATGCACGCCTGCTGGCGGCCGGCTTCGAGCTGGAAGAGCGCGCCTTCCGCCCGCACCTGACGCTGGCGCGCCATTACCCGCACCCGCCAACCTGCGTCGCCCCAACCTTCGATTGGCCGCTGCGCCATTTCGCCCTGTTTTGCTCGGAAAATGATCGCCGGGGCACGCTCTATCGGCAGCTCGGGCGGTGGCCATTGCGGCCTGCGACCCCAGCCGGGCGTAGCGCCCCGTAACAGCGAAGCCTGGGCGATATCGCGGGGAAAACAGGGCAATCTCCGGAAAAGTGCCGCGTTAGAGGGCTCAATCGGGAGAACCCATCGCTGGCATGTTTCCTGCCACCGAGCTCTGGCCGCACGCGCCACGGGATGGGCGCGATCTTGCTGCAGGAAGCACTTCGACCAATTCCCATCGAGAGCGCCCATGAACAAGAACAAGACACTGCTCGCCCTCTGCCTCGGCGCCGGCCTGCTCGCCAGCGGCCAGACCCAGGCCTTCTGGTTCGGTTCCTCCGGCTATACCCAGACCCAGTACCCCATCGTCCTTGGCCACGGCATGCTCGGCTTCGACAGCATCCTCGGCGTCGACTACTGGTACGGCATCCCCGCCGCCCTGCGCCGCGACGGCGCCAGCGTCTACATCACCGAAGTCAGCCAGCTGGATACCTCCGAGGCGCGCGGCGAGCAGTTGCTGCAGCAGGTCGAGGAGATCGTCGCCATCAGCGGCAAGGCCAAGGTCAATCTGATCGGCCACAGCCATGGCGGCCCCACCACCCGCTACGTCGCCGCCGTGCGGCCGGACCTGGTCGCCTCGGTCACCAGCGTCGGCGCCCCGCACAAGGGCTCGGCCACCGCCGACTTCCTCAAGGGCATCAGCGACGGCCCGGCCGGCCCGGTCGCTACCCCGCTGTTGGCGGGCATCATCAATGGCCTCGGCACGCTGATCAACTTCCTCTCCGGCAGCTCCAGCACCACGGAGCAGAACGCCCTGGGTTCGCTGGAATCGCTCAACAGCGAGGGCGCCGCGCGCTTCAATGCCAAGTTCCCGCAAGGCATTCCCACCAGCGCCTGCGGCGAAGGCGCCTACAGCGTGAACGGCGTGCGCTACTACTCCTGGAGCGGCACCAGCCCGCTGACCAACCTGCTCGACCCCAGCGACCTGCTGATGGGCGCCTCGTCGCTGACCTTCGGCAGCGAAGCCAACGACGGTTTGGTCGGTCGCTGCAGCTCGCACATGGGCCAGGTGATCCGCGACGACTACCGGATGAATCACCTCGACGAGGTCAACCAGACCCTGGGCCTGACCAGCCTGTTCGAGACCGACCCGGTGAGCGTCTACCGCCAGCATGCCAACCGCCTGAAGAACGCCGGGCTTTGAGCCACTGTCCGGGCCGGAGCTGTCCAGCCCGGACGCAGTAGGGAAACCTGCCGTGAGCAAAACTTTGTTTCTGTTGCCCCTGCTGTTCGCCGCCTGCCTGGCGCTGATGCTCTATCTCGAGCCCGGGCATCTGCCCGATCGACTGGATCCACCCACTGCCGCCGGCCGCACCTCGGCGCCAGCGTCGCCACCCGCGTCGCTGGAGTCGCTGCCTGCACCCGACACGCCGCAAGGAAAAATCGCCGTTCCCGGCTTGCCGGCGTCCTTCGTCGGCACCGAGGTCGACGGCCGCTTTCGCGTCGATGCCACCGGCAACCTGATCGTCAGCGAGGATGTTCGCCGCATCTTCGACTACTTCCTCGCCAGCCTCGGCGAGGAGAGCCTGGACGCCAGCGTCACGCGCCTGCGCGGCTATATCGACGGCCAGTTGCAGGAGCCGGCCAGGGCCCGCGCGCAGGCGCTGCTCGACCAGTACCTGGCCTACAAGCGCGAGCTGGTGCTGCTGGAGCGCGACCTGCCGCAACTGGCCAGCCTGGACGCCATGCGTCAGCGCGAAGCGGCAGTGCAGGCGCTGCGCGCGCGGCTGTTCGACGGCGAGACCCATCAGGCCTTCTTCGCCCGCGAGGAAGGCTACAACCGCTTCACCCTGGAGCGCCTGGCGATCCGCCAGGACACCGGACTGAGTGACGAGGAAAAGGGTCTGGCCGTCGACCGGCTGCGCGCGTCGTTGCCCGAGGAGCTGCAGGACATGGTGCTGCCGCAGCTGCAGCAGGAGCTGCGCCAGCACACCACGCGCCTGCAGGCAGAAGGCGCCAGCGCCGCACAGATTCGCCAGCTGCGCCAGCAGCTGGTCGGCGCCGAGGCCACCGCGCGCCTGGAGGCGTTGGACAGCCAGCGCCAGGGCTGGCAGAAGCGTCTCGATGAGTATCTCGCCGCCAAGGCGGGTATCCAGGCCAACGACGGACTGAGCAGCGGCGACAAGCGCGCCGCCATCGAGGCACTGGCGGCGGAACGTTTCGACGAACGCGAGCGTCTGCGTTTGGATGCAGCCGAACAGTTGGCAGCCGCCGACAAACGCCAGTAACGCCGTCAGGCGCTGTCGCGCATCACCAGCTCGAAGCCGACGTCGATGCAGTGCTGCGCCGGCGTCTCGCCGCGCATCAGGGCCAGCAGCATGTTCGCCGCCAGCTCGCCGATGCGTCCGCGGGTGGTGCGCACGGTGCTCAGCGCCGGATGCATCCAGGCCGCCGCCGGCAGGTCGTTGAAGCCAGCGATGGCGAGGCGCCCCGGCACCTCGAGGCCCAGCTGGCGGGCGCGGAACAGCGCGCCCATGGCCAGGTCGTCGTTGTTGAAGAACACCGCATCGATCTGCGGCTGCTGCGCCAGCAGGCGGTCGAGCAGTTCGGCACCGAGGCCGATGGACGACAGCTCGGGGGTGAGCAGTTCCAGCGCCGGGTCGTGGCGGTCCAGGTAGCGCATCACCTGGCGATAGCCCTCGGCGCGCTGCAGGGTGCGCGGGTCGAGCTGCGCCGCGGCGAAGGCGATATGGCGATAGCCGCGCTGCACCAGGGCGCGGGTCATGGCGGCGCCGGCCTCGACCTGGGAGAAGCCGACGCAGTAGTCCTCCGGCTCGTCGCTCAGCTCCATCAGCGTCACCAGCGGGCAGGTGCTGGCGCCGAGAATCTCGCGCGCCGCGTCGCTGCGCTCGAAGCCGGTGACCAGCAGGCCGGCCGGCTGGTGCGCCAGGTAGGAGCGCAGCAGGCGTTCGTCCTCCTCGACCCGGTAGTGGCTGACGCCGATCATCATCTCGAAGCCGGCCGGCATCAGCACCCGCTGGATCGCCTCGACGGTGTCGACGAACACCGAGTTGGACAGCGAGGGAATCACCACCGCCACCAAGTTCGAGCGCGAACTGGCCAGTGCCCGCGCCGCCGGGTTGGGCACGTAGCCGAGCGCCTTGGCGGCGCGCATCACCTGCTCGCGCAAGGCGTCGGAAACCCGTCCCGGCTGCGACAGCGCGCGCGAGGCGGACATCAGCGAGCAGCCGGCGGCCTTGGCTACATCGGACAGGGTGACGCGTTCGGCGGAACGGCGACGGCGTTGACTCATAGCGCCTCCAGGACTGGGCTGGCGGCGATTCTACCAGCCCGGACGACGAATAAAGCGCGGAAACACGCCGCCCGGGAGGCCGCCACCATGCAAGGAGCGGCCGTCCCAACGTGCCCCGCGAAACCACGAACCTATCCACAATCTGCTGCGCGTCGGCCCTACTGCGTTAAAAACAGGCTCGGACTGCTCATTTACAGCTCGTAAAGTCGAGCGCGACTCCGACCGTTCCTCGCCTGTTTTTGCCTTGTATGGCTCTAGCTCGCGAGATCGTGAACAGGTTCTTACAGCGCCGCCTTCTCGGCCTCGGCCTGCACCTGATCGAACAGCTGCTGGCCGACCGTATCGACCACCTTCTGGATCGCCGGCGCGGCCTGCTCGCGCATGCGCTGCACCTCGGCGGCGTCCACCTCGTTGATCTGCATGCCCTTGTCCTTCAGTTCGGCCAGCGCGCGGGCGGCCTCCTCGCGGGTGTCCCGGCGCTCGAAGTCGCGGGCCTTCTTCGCCGCCTCCAGCAGGATGCCCTGCTCGGTGGCAGACAGGCCGTCCCACCAGCGTTTGGACACGGTGACGATCCACGGGCTGTACACGTGGTTGGTCACGGTCAGGTACTTCTGCACCTCGTAGAACTTCGAGGAGAGGATGGTGTTGAACGGGTTCTCCTGACCGTCCACGGCCTTGGTCTCCAGCGCGGTGAACAGCTCGGAGAATGGCAGCGGCACGGCGTTGGCGCCCATCAGCTTGAAGGTCTCGAGGAACACCGGGTTGGGCATCACGCGCAGCTTGATGCCGGAGAAGTCCTCCAGCTTGCTGATCGGCCGGGCGTTGTTGGTCAGGTTGCGGAAGCCGTTCTCCCAGTACACCAGGCCGACCAGGCCCTTCTCCTCCAGCTTGTCCATCACCTGGCGACCGACCGGGCCGTCGAGCACGGCATCGGCCTGCTCGGCGCTGCTGAACAGGAAGGGCGTGTCCCACACCGCCATTTCCTTGGTGATGCCGACCAGGGTGGCGGTGGAGCCGACCATCATTTCCTGGGCGCCGCCGATCAGCGCGCTCTGCATCTGATCGTCCGAACCCAGGCTGGCGGCGCCGAAGGTACGCACCTTGAGCTTGCCGTCCGAGGCCTTGGCCACCTCCTCGGCGAACAGCTTGGCCGCGCGGCCCTGGTTGCTGTTCTCGTTGAGGCCGTAGCCGAAGCGGATCATCCGCGAGCGGACCTCGTCGGCGTGGACGCCGACGGCGGCGAGTGGGCTGCACAGCATGGCAGCGGTGAGGATGGCGAGCAGCGGACGTTTCATCGGGACTACCTCTTATTGTTGTGAACGAAGCCGGCGCACCCGCGCCGGTGGGGTGGATTCAGCGCAGCCAGGCCAGCGGCACGGTGACGATCTGCGGGAAGGCGATCAGCAGCGCGACGATACCCAGGTAGATCAGGAAGAACGGCATCACCCCGCGCACCAGCACCTCCATGCGCAGCCGGCCGATTCCGCCGACCACGTTTAGCACGGTGCCCACCGGCGGGGTGATCAGGCCGATGGAGCCGATCAGCACGAACATCACGCCGAAGTACACCGGGTCGACCCCGGCCTTGATCGCGATCGGCGCCAGCACCGGGGCAAGGATGAGGATGGTCGGGGTCAGGTCGAGCACCATGCCCACCGCGATCATCAGCAGCATGATCGCCAGCACCAGCAGCTGCGGGTGCTCGGCCAGCGGCCCGAGCATGGCGCCGATCTCGTCCGGCAACTGGGCCAGGGTGATCATGTAGGCCGATACCGTGGCGGCGGCGCAGAGGAACATCACCGAGGCGGTGGTGCGGCTGGCGCGGGTCAGGGTCTCGATCAGGTCGTTCCAGCTCAGTTCGCGGTACAGCAGGGTCGACACTGCCAGGGCATAGACCGCGGCGACCACGGCCGCCTCGGTCGGGGTGAAGATGCCGAAACGCAGGCCGCCGACGATGATCACCGGCAGCATCAGCGCCGCGGCGCCGTCGACCAGCACCCGGCGACGTTCGGCGGCGCTGGCCTTGGGCGGGGTCGGCTCGGTGAAGCCGCGGGCGATCAGGGTCCAGGCGACGATCAGCCCGGCTCCCATGATCAGCCCCGGCACCAGGCCGGCCATGAACAGCTGGCTGATCGAGGTATTGGTGACCACGCCGTAGATCACGAAGGGCATCGACGGCGGGATGATCGGCGCGATGATGCCGCCGGCGGCCACCAGGCCGGACGAGGAATGCAGCGGGTAGCCGCGCTGGCGCATCATCGGCAGCAACAGGGTGGCCAGCGCGGCGGTGTCGGCCAGGGCCGAGCCGGACATGCTCGCCAGCAGCACCGCGGCGGCGATGGCGACGTAGCCGAGGCCGCCGCGCAGGTGACCGAAATAGGCCTGGGCCATGGCGATGATGCGCCGCGAGATGCCGCCGGCGTTCATCAGCTCGCCAGCGAGAATGAAGAAGGGCACGGCCAACAGCGGGAAGCTGTCGGCGCCGGCGAGCAGGTTCTGCGCCAGCAGCTGCACGTCCCAGAAGTCCAGGTACCACATCAGCACCGCCGCCGTGAGGATCAGGGCGAAGGCGATGGGCATGCCGAAGGCCATGAAGCCCAGCAGGGATGAAAGGAAGACGGCGACGGTCATCGACAGGTCCTCGGCGGGCTGTGCCCGTATTGTTCGAATTGACGCGGCCTATTCGGCCTGCGCGTGAGCCAGGCTTGCCTGCGGCGCGCGGCGCCACAGATTGACCAGTTGCACCAGAGCGAGGACGGCCAGCACCGCCATGCACCCCAGCACCGGCAGCATGGCCAGCACCACCGGATAGCCGACCACGGTGCTGTGGTTGCCCCAGCCGTACTGCACCTGATTCCAGGCGCCCCAGGCCGAAAGCAGACTAGCGCCGGCGACCAGCAGCCAGCTCAGCGAATCCACCAGGCGCTGCGCCAGTAGCGGGAAGCGATCACGGATCATGCGGAAGGTCATCAGCTCGCCGCGGCGCATGCCCGAGGCCACGCCGACGAACACCAGCCAGACGAACGCCAGCCGCGACAGCTCCTCGGCGCCCGGCCAGCCGGTGCCGAAGGCGTAGCGCAGCACCACGTTGGTGAACACCGCCAGCACCATGAAGGCCATCAGCACGGCCATCATGCCGTCGGTGAGGCGATCGAAGGCGCGCGCCAGGCGCCCCTCGTAGATCGGCTCCGCGCCCAGCTGCGACCCTTGGTTAGCGCTATCAATCTCAGCCACGGACGCAGCATCGGCTTCGACCAGGGCGACCTCCGGCATGTCGCGGCGCAGCCAGGCACAGATATCCGCCAGCAGCGCTTCGCGGCTGGCGGTCGCCTCCAGAATCAGCACATGGGCTTCGTCGGCGGGCACCTCTAGGGTGGCGAACTGACTGTCGACCAGCGAGGTGGGCATGAAATGCCCGGGACGCGCGCCGACCCGCTGCAACGCGGTGGCATGGTCGATATGCAGGTGGACGAACTGCAGGCCCGGCACCGCCGCGCGCAGGCGCTCGCGGTAGGCGCGCTTGAGCGCCGAGCAGGCCAGCACGAAGCCATCGCCCGCCGCCTGGGCGGCGCGCATCTGCTCGCTCAAGGCGTCCAGCCAGTGGCTGCGGTCGTCGTCGCTCAGGGGGATGCCGGCGCGCATGCGCTCGACGTTCTCGCGGGGATGGAAGTGATCGGCTTCGATATGGCGCCAGCCGAGGGTGGTGGCCACCGCCTGGCTGATCTCGCTCTTGCCGGAGCCGCTGACGCCCATGACCACCAGGGTGGTGCGGGCAGGCAGTACGAAAGGCTGTTGCTGCATGGGAACTCCAGGGCGCCATCTGCGTGGTGCCGCTCATTGTTTGGCCGGATGTTAGCGCTATCCAAATCGTTCGACAAGCCTAACTTGTTGCTCATAGGACGGGGAGACCCGCCATCGCCGACCTGGCGGGTTTCACCCGCCCTACCCTCTATCCGCTTGCAACGGTGGATCGATGAAGCGTGATCCACCCTACGCGGGCCCAGCCGGCGAGGCGCCGGACCGATCACAGACTGCGCACGATCACCATCCGCTGCACGTCGCTGGTGCCCTCGTAGATCTGGCAGACGCGCACGTCGCGGTAGATGCGCTCGACCGGGAAGTCCTTGAGGTAGCCGTAGCCGCCGAGGGTCTGGATCGCCGCCGAGCACACCCGCTCGGCCATCTCCGAGGCGAACAGCTTGGCCATCGACGCCTCGCTCAGGCAGGGCATGCCGGCTTCGCGCAGGCTGGCGGCGTGGTGCACCATCTGCCGCGCCACGGCGATCTGGGTGGCCATGTCGGCCAGGCGGAACGCCACCGCCTGGTGCTCGATGATCGGCTTGCCGAAGGTGACCCGCTCGTGGGCATAGTCGCGCGCCGCCTCGAACGCGGCACGGGCCATGCCTACCGCCTGCGCAGCGATGCCGATACGCCCGCCTTCCAGGTTGGCCAGGGCGATGCGGTAGCCCTCGCCCTCCTCGCCCAGGCGCAGCTCGGCCGGGATGCGCACTTCGTCGAGCTGGATCTGGCAGGTGTCCGAAGCGTGCTGGCCGAGCTTGTCCTCCACCCGCACCACGGAGAACCCCGGCGTATCGGTGGGCACGATAAAGGCGCTGATGCCTTTCTTGCCGGCCCCCGGATCGGTGACGGCAAAGACGATGACCATGCCGGCGTGGTTACCGGAGGTGATGAACTGCTTGCTGCCGCTCAGCACGTAGTGCTCTCCGTCGCGTCGCGCGCGGGTGCGCAGGTCGCTCGCGTCGGAGCCGGCCTGCGGCTCGGTGAGGGCGAAGGCGCCGAGCATTCGGCCTTCGGCCAGCGGACGCAGGAAGCGCTGTTTCTGCGCCTCGCTGCCGTACTTCAGGATCGGCATGCAGCCCACCGAGTTGTGCACGCTCATGATGGTGGAGCAGGCGCCGTCGCCGGCGGCGATTTCCTCCAGCGCCAGGGCGTAGGCCAGGTGACCGGTCTCGGCGCCGCCCCACTGCTCCGGCACCAGCATGCCCATGAAGCCCAGCTGGCCCATCTCGGCGATGGCCTCGGCGGGAAAGCGGTGCTCGCGGTCCCAGTCGGCGGCGAAGGGCTTGAGGCGTTCCTGGGCGAACTGCTGGGCCATGTCGCGAATCTGGATGTCCTGTTCGGATGGAATCATCTCGCAGCTCCTTTTCAGATACGTTCGATGGCCACCGCGGTGGCCTCGCCGCCGCCGATGCACACCGAGGCCACCCCGCGCTTGAGGTCGTACTGGCTCAGCGCATTGAGCAGAGTCACCAGGATGCGCGCGCCGGACGCGCCGATGGGGTGGCCGAGGGCGCAGGCGCCGCCATGCACGTTGAGCTTGTCGCGGGGAATGTCGAGGTCGCGCATGGCGACCATGGGCACCACGGCGAAGGCTTCGTTGATCTCGAACAGGTCGACCTGACCCAGGCTCCAGCCGGTGCGCGCCAGCAGCCGCTGGATGGAGCCCACCGGCGCGGTAGTGAACAGGTTCGGCGCCTGGGCAAACGACGCATGCCCGGCGACCTGGGCCAGGGGCGTCAGGCCGCGCTTCTCGGCTTCTTCCAGGCGCATCAGCAGCAGGGACGCCGCGCCATCGGAAATCGAGCTGGAGTTGGCCGCCGTCACGCTGCCGCCCTCGCGGAAGGCCGGTTTGAGGGTGGGGATCTTGTCCAGGCGGGCCTTGGGCGGCTGTTCGTCCTGGCTGATGGTCACCTCCTCGCGGCCTGACCTGGCCTGCACCGGCACTATCTCGGCGGCGAAGCGGCCCTCGGCCATGGCCTGCTGCGCGCGGGTCAGCGAGGCGATGGCGAAGCCATCCTGCTGCTCGCGGGTGAAGCCGTAGGCCTGGGCGCAATCCTCGGCGAAGGTGCCCATCAGGCGCCCCTTGTCATAGGCGTCTTCCAGGCCGTCGAGGAACATGTGGTCGAGCACCTTGCCATGCCCCATGCGGTAGCCGGAGCGGGCGCGCTCGAGCAGGTAGGGTGCGCCCGACATGCTCTCCATGCCGCCGGCCAGCACCACCTCGGCGCTGCCGGCGCGCAGCAGGTCATGGGCCAGCATCACCGCCTTCATGCCCGAGCCGCACATCTTGTTCACCGTGGAGCAGGCCACGCCCTGCGGCAGGCCCGCGCCGAGGGCCGCCTGGCGCGCCGGCGCCTGGCCCTGACCGGCCTGCAGCACGCAGCCCATGATCAGCTCGTCGACGGCCTCACCGGCGAGGCCGGCGCGCTCGAGCACGGCACGGTTGGCGGCGGCGCCGAGCTGGGCGGCGCTCATGTCCTTGAAGTCGCCGAGGAAGCCGCCCATGGCGGTACGCGCGGCACTGACGATGACGATGGAATTCTTGTTCATGGCGTGCTCCTTATTTCGCGGCCATACGGATGGCACCGTCGAGACGAATCACCTCGCCATTGAGCATGGCGTTCTCGACGATGTGGCGCACCAGCGCGGCGTACTCGGCCGGACGGCCGAGGCGCGACGGGAACGGCACGGCAGCGCCGAGGGAGTCGCGAACCTCCTGCGGCATGCCGGCCATCATCGGGGTTTCGAAGATACCGGGGGCGATGCACATCACGCGGATGCCGTGACGCGCCAGTTCGCGGGCGATCGGCAGGGTCATGCCGACCACGCCGCTCTTGGAGGCCGAGTAGGCGGCCTGGCCGATCTGCCCGTCGAAGGCGGCGACCGAGGCGGTGTTGATGATCACCCCACGCTCGCCCTCGGCGTTCGGCTGGCCCTGGGCCATGGCCTCGGCGGCCAGGCGCAGCATGTTGAAGCTGCCGACCAGGTTGATGCTGATGGTCCGCGCGAAGCTGTCCAGGCCATGTACGCCGTTGCGGCCGATGACCTTCTCGGCCGGCGCCACCCCCGCGCAGTTGACCAGCCCGTGCAGGCCGCCGAAGGCCTCGACGGCGGCGCTCACCGCGGCGCGGGCGTCCTCCTCGCGAGTGATGTCGGCCTTGACGAAGCGGGCACCCTCGCCCAGTTCTTCGGCGCGGGCGGCGCCGGCCTCGGCATTGATGTCGACCAGCACCACCTTGCCGCCCTGCCCCAGCAGTTCGCGGGCAGTGGCCAGGCCCAGGCCGGAACTGCCACCGGTGGCCAGGAAAACGGAATTCTCGATACGCACGTTGTTGACTCCTTGGGATCAGTGAGCGGCGGCCGTCTGGGCCTTGGCGATCTCCTGGTTGCGTAGGAGAAAGCGCTGGATCTTGCCGCTCGGGGTCTTGGGCAGCTCCGCGACGAACTCGATCTCACGCGGATAGGCATGGGCGGACAGGCGCTTGCGCACGTACTGCTGCAGCGCCTCGGCCAGTTCGGCGTCGGCCTCGTGGCCGGCATGCAGCACGACGAAGGCCTTGACCAGTTCGGTGCGCTCCGGGTCGGGCTTGCCGATCACCGCGGCCTCGATCACCGCCGGGTGTTCGATCAACGCACTCTCCACGTCGAAGGGGCCGACGCGGTAGCCGGAGGTGGTGATCACGTCATCGGCGCGGCCGACGAAGCTGATGCTGCCATCCTCGTTCAACTCCACTGTGTCGCCACTCAGATAGTAGTCGCCGACGAAGGCGCGGGTTTCCATGCCCTGGTAGCCGGGGAACCAGAACAGCGGTGAACGCGGCATGTCCAGGGCGAGGATGCCGGGCTGGCCGGCCGGCAGTTCGCGCTGTTGGTCGTCCAGCACCACGACGCGGTGACCGGGCATGGCGAAACCGGCGGCGCCGAGGCGCACCGGGTGCTGCAGGGCGTGGTGGTTGCACAGCACCATGCCCAGCTCGGTCTGGCCGTAATGATCGTGGATGGTGCAGCCCAGCCCCTCGGCGAACCAGCGGATCACCTCCGGGGTCAGCGGCTCGCCGGCGCTGCTGACGGCGCGCAGCTGGCCCTTGAGCGCCGCTTGCACCTCGTCCTTGGCCGCCAGCAGCAGGCGGTAGGCGGTGGGCGAGCCGGCCAGGTTGGTGATGCCGTACTCGCGAACGATCCGGCAGGTGCTTTCGACACTGAAACCGCCTTCGTAGAAGGTGGTGGCGTGGCCCATGGCCAATGGCCCGGTCACCGCGTAGTAGAGGCCGTAAGCCCAGCCCGGGTCGGCCAGGTTCCAGAAGCTGTCCTCGGGACGCAGGTCGACCGCATCGCGCATGTAGCTGACGAAGGCGACTATGGCCTTCAGCGGCACGGCCAGCGGCTTGGCCAGGCCGGTGGTGCCGGAGGTGAACATCAGCAGGAACGGGTCGCTGGCCTTGCGCATGACCGGTTCGAAACCGTCCGGCTGGCGCTCCAGTTCGGCCCAGAAGTTTTCGCCCAGGGTCAGCAGCGGCGGCGCATCCCGGACCTCGTCGAGCTTGCCGCGGTTGGCCAGGTCGGTGACCAGCAGTTTCGATCCGGCGCCCTGTACGCGGTGCTCGATCGCCTTGGGCCCGAAGGCGGTGAACAGCGGCTGGTACACCGCCCCCGCGCGCCAGGTACCGAGGATGGTGATCAGCAGCTCCGGGGTGCGCGGCAGCATGCCCGACACGCAATCGCCAGGGCCCACGCCACGGGCCTGCAGCAGGTTGGCGAAGCGCGCGGAAGCCGCCTTGAGCTGGGCGAAAGTCCAGCTGGCGCGCTCACCGTTGCGCCCCTCCCAATGCAGTGCGATGCGCCCGGGGTCGGCATGGCGGTCGCAGCATTCGACACAGGCGTTCATGGCATCGAGATCACCCGCCAGGGTGCTGGACGCGGCACTGGCGTAATCGAACTCGCGGGCAGCCGTGAAGTAATCGCGCATCGGGTAGCCTCCCGGTTTGTTTTTGTTGGAGTGCCGAGATGCTCGCGCCGGCGCCGGCTAGCGGCAATGTCGAAAGGCGTCGATCGGTCCGAGCGTTTTGGACAGCGCCCGCGCAAGCTGCCGACGGCCGCCAGTAGGAGCCCCTCCCCGGGGCGAAGCCTTTCCGTGGTCTGAACTGGCCCTTTCGCCGCGGGGCGCGGCTCCTACCGGACTGACGGGCGCCGCTTCGATGGCGGCCCTCAGTCCGGATATTTGGGTTTGTTGGAGTGCCGCGATGCTCGCGCCGGCGCTGGCTGCCGGCAGTGTCGAAAGGCGTCGATCGGTCCGAGCGTTTTGGACAGCGCCCGCGCAAGCTGCCGACGGCCGCCAGTAGGAGCCCCTCCCCGGGGCGAAGCCTTTCCGTGGTCTGAACTGGCCCTTTCGCCGCGGGTCGCGGCTCCTACCGGACTGACGGGCGCCGCTTCGATGGCGGCCCTCAGTCCGGATATTTGTTTTTGTTGGAGTGCCGCGATGCTCGCGCCGGCGCTGGCTACCGGCAGTGTCGAAAGGCGTCGATCGGTCCGAGCGTTTTGGACAGTGCCCGCGCAAGCTGCCGGCGGCCGCCAGTAGGAGCCCCGCCCCGGGGCGAAGCCTTTCCGTGGTCTGAACTGGCCCATTCGCCGCGGGGCGCGGCTCCTACCGGATTGGCGGGCACCACTTCGATGGCCGCTCTCAGTCCGGATGATGCAGGGCGCGGTATTGCCCCGGCGTGGTACCGGTCCACTTCCTGAAGGCCTTGTAGAAGGCACTGGTGTCGGCGAAGCCCAGGTCGAAGGCCAGCTCGGTGAAGTTGCTCGCGCCGGCATCCAGGCGGGCGATGGCCAGGTCGCGGCGCACCTGGTCCTTGAGTCCCTGGTAGGACTGCCCCTCCTGGGCCAGCTTGCGCCGCAGGGTGGAGGGAGCCATGTAGAAATGCCCGGACAGCGCGTCAAGATCCGGCCAGCGCTCGGGCTTTAGGCTGCGCAGGTAGGCCTTGATCCGCGCGCCGAGGCTCTGCGGGTCGCGGTAGCGCACCAGGATGTTGCCCGGTGCGCCGGCGAGAAAACGCTTGAGCTCGCGCGCGCTGCGCCGCACCGGCAGGGCCAGGCAGTCGGCGTTGAGCAGCAGGCGGTTGTGCGGGCGGTCGAAGCGCAGGTTGTCGCTGAACATCACCCGGTAGTCGCCACAGTAGCCCGGCGCCGGGCCGTGCAGCTCGACGCCGAGAATGGCGATGCGCCGTCCCACCAGCCAGCAGGCCAGACCGTGCAGCATCAGCCACAGGGTGAAGCAGGCGAAGGCCCGCGCCGGCTCCTCGCCGCGCTCGCCCAAGACGATCTGCACCAGGCTGCCCTGGTGCTCCAGGCGCGGCTGCAGGTCGTCGAACACCAGGGCGAGAAAGCGCAACATGCTCTGCAGCGCGGCGCCGAGGTCCGCCTCGCCGAGGGCCGCATGGGCCATATAGGCGAAGCTGCCGGACTTCATGCGCCGCGCGTCCATGCCGAAGAACTCGTCGTCCATCGCCGCGGCGATACCCAGCCACAGGCGCGCATAGGCCTGCGCCGGCACCCGCGCGTAGGGCCGCAGCAGTTGCGCCGGGGCAATGCCGGCCTGCTCCAGCAGCGGCTCATCGGGCAGGCCGCGGCGCCGCCACTCGAGCAGCGCCTCGGTCACCAGTTGAACGGAGATGGTGCCTTTCTCGCCGGTGCTGGCGCTCATGGTGCTCCTTGCCGGTCACGGACCTGGGACGCGCACTGTGGCAGGCGCCCGGCGCGCAGGCAATCGCCTCAGCCGGTCCTGCTCAACTGCTCGATGCTGATCTCGCGCATGCGGAACTTCTGCACCTTGCCGGTCACCGTCATCGGGAAGGCATCGACGAAGAGGAAATGCCGCGGCACCTTGAAGTGGGCGATGCGCCCCTTGCAGAACGCACGCAGCTGCTCGTCGTCGACCGCCTGGCCGGGGTGGCACTTGATCCAGGCGACGATCTCCTCGCCGTAGCGCTCGTCGGGGATGCCCACCACCTGCACGTCGGCCACCGCCGGATGGCCGAAGAGAAACTCCTCTATCTCGCGCGGGTACACGTTCTCGCCGCCGCGGATGATCATGTCCTTGTTGCGCCCGACGATGCTCAGGTAGCCCGCCTCGTCCATTACCGCCAGGTCGCCGGTGTGCATCCAGCGCGCGCCGTCGATGGCATCGAAGGTGGCCTCGGGGTTGTTCCAGTAACCGAGCATCACGCTGTAGCCGCGGGTGCACAGCTCGCCGATCTGCCCGCGCGCGACGATGCGCCCGTGCTCGTCGACCACCTTGCTCTCCAGGTGCGGCTGGGTGCGCCCGACACTGGCCACGCGGCGCTGCAGGTCGTCGTCCGCGGCGGTCTGGGTCGACACCGGGCTGGTCTCGGTCATGCCGTAGGCGATCTGCACCTCGGCCATGTGCATCTCGCCGATCACCCGCTTCATCACCTCGATCGGGCAGGTCGCCCCGGCCATGATCCCGGTGCGCAGGCTGGACAGATCGAACTCCGCCCGCTGCGGGTGATCCAGTTCGGCGATGAACATGGTCGGCACGCCGTACAGCGCCGTGGCGCGCTCCTCGGCCACCGCCTGCAGGGTGGTCAGCGGATCGAAGGCGTCGCCCGGGTAGATCATGGTGCTGCCGTGGGTCAGGCAGCCAAGGTTGCCCATCACCATACCGAAGCAGTGGTACAGCGGCACCGGGATCACCAGGCGGTCGTGCTCGGTCAGGCCCAGGCTCTCGCCGACCATATAGCCGTTGTTGAGGATGTTGTAGTGGCTCAGCGTCGCGCCCTTGGGAAAGCCGGTGGTGCCGGAGGTGTACTGGATATTGATCGGCTCGTCGAACTGCAGCTGGGCGCTGCAGGCGCGCAGCTGCTCGGCGCCGACCGCCTCGGCGTGCGCGAGCAGCGCGTCCCAGCCGAGCATGCCGGCGGCAGGCTCGCGGCCCAGGCTGATCACCCCGCGCAGCTCCGGCAGCATGCGGCTGTGCAGCGCGCCGGTGGCGCTGGCCGCCAGCTCCGGCAGCAGCTCGCCGAGCATGGCGTGGTAGTCGCTGGTCTTGAACGCATCGGCGCAGATCAGCCAGCGGCAGCCGGAATGCTTGAGCGCGTACTCCAGCTCGCTCAGGCGATAGGCCGGGTTGATGTTAACCAGGATCACCCCGATCTTGGCGCTGGCGAACTGGGCGATGCACCACTGCGCGCAGTTCGGCGCCCAGATGCCCAGGCGCTCGCCCGGCTGCATGCCGATGGCCAGCAGCGCGCGGGCGCAGCGCTCGACCTGCTCGGCCAGCTGCGCCCAGCTGTAGCGAAGTTGCTGATGGCGCACCACCAGCGCCTCGCGCTCGGCGAAGCGCGCCACGGTCTGATCGAACGCCGCGCCTATGGTCATCGCCAGCAGGGGCTTGTCCTGCGGGCCGCGGGTATAGCTGGGTGAAGTCATGGGTTCCCTCGATCTTGTGCTTGTTATGGGACGCCTGGGCCGGGCCCGGCTTTGCCGTTTACGCAAACGGCAACCTAGATCACCGACCCCGCTCCTGTCCAGTCATCTGTTGGTCGAATACCCCGCGCCGATAGCGCCTGCGCCACCTAAAGGTCTCGCGGCCATGGCGGGTCTGAGCACATGCCTCGGTCTGAGAGCCGGGCTCAGCCGCGGCGGGGAAATCGCAGATTGCTCAACAGGAAGCATGCCAAGAGTGGGCAAACCAATTATTTCGGACCTTTCGTGCGTCGGGCGGCCCGAGGTTCTGTCTCGTTTTGCGACAGCTGTATGGCTTCGATACAGCCAATCTACCCGGGCGCTGCTGGCGCCACCGACGCAGACGGCACCTGGCGCGGCTTTGCCGGCGGTGGCACAGGCGTTGCTCAAGCCCCGGCACAAGACCACGACAAGAGGCTCCGCCCATGGCAACTCTGCCGCTACACCGTAAAACCCTCGATTTTCTCGCCAAACCGCAACGCATGCTGATCGGCTCCCAATGGCTGGATGCCGCCAACGGCAACAGCCTGCAGGTGCGCAACCCGGCCACCGGCGAGCCGCTGGCCAGCGTCCCCTCGGCCAGCGCCGAAGACGTCGACCGCGCCGTGCAGGCCGCCCGCACTGCCTTCTACGACTCCGCCTGGAACCGCACCCGCCCGCGCGAGCGGCAGAACCTGCTGTGGCGCCTGGCCGACCTGATCGAGCGGGACGCCGACGTGCTGGCCGAGCTGGAATGCCTGAACAACGGCAAGAGCGCCCAGGTGGCCCGCGCCATGGACGTACAGCTGTGCATCGACTTTCTGCGCTACATGGCCGGCTGGGCCACCAAGATCGAGGGCAGCACGGTGGAGCCATCCCTGCCACTGATGCCGAACGAGGATTTCCATGCCTATATCCGCCGCGAGGCGGTGGGGGTGGTGGGCGCCATCGTGGCCTGGAACTTTCCGCTGCTGCTGGCCTGCTGGAAGCTCGGTCCGGCGCTGGCCAGCGGTTGCACCCTGGTGCTCAAACCGGCCGACGAAACCCCGCTGAGCGCGCTGAAACTCGCCGAGCTGGTTCAGGAGGCCGGCTACCCGGCCGGGGTGTTCAACGTGGTCACCGGCACCGGCCTGAACGCCGGCGCGGCGCTGTCCAGCCACCCCGGGGTGGACAAGCTGACCTTCACCGGCTCCACCGAGGTGGGCAAGCAGATCGGCAAGGCGGCCATGGACAACATGACCCGCGTGACCCTGGAGCTGGGCGGCAAGTCGCCGACCATAGTGCTGGCCGACGCCGACCTGCAGCAGGCCGCCGCCGGCGCGGCCAGCGCGATCTTCTTCAACCAGGGCCAGGTGTGCTGCGCCGGCTCGCGCCTGTACGTGCAGCGCAAGCACTTCGACAACGTGGTGGCCGACATCGCCGCCATCGCCAACGGCATGAAGCTGGGCAACGGCCTCGACCCCAGCGTGCAGATGGGCCCGCTGATCTCCGCCAAGCAGCAGGATCGGGTCACCGGCTACATCAACCTGGGCCGCGAGCTGGGCGCCACCCTCGCCTGCGGCGGCGAAGGCTTCGGCCCCGGCTATTTCGTTCAGCCGACGGTGCTGGTGGACGTCGACCAGCGCCACCGCCTGGTCCAGGAGGAGATCTTCGGCCCGGTGCTGGTGGCCATGCCCTTCGACGATATCGACGAGGTGGTGCGCCTGGCCAACGACAACCCCTATGGCCTGGGCGCCAGCATCTGGTCCAACGACCTCGGCGCGGTGCACCGGATGATTCCGCGCATCCGCTCCGGCTCGGTGTGGGTCAACTGCCACAGCGCCCTCGACCCTGCCCTGCCGTTCGGCGGCCACAAGCTGTCCGGCATCGGCCGCGAGATGGGCGCTGCCGCCATCGAGCACTACACCGAGCTGAAGACGGTGATGATCAAGCTGTGAGTTTTACGGGTGGGGAGCGTCCCGAGCGGCGCCCTGCCCTTTTTCTTCCAGGCGCCACTGGCGCCCCAGACGACAAGGAATCCGACATGCCCCAATACCTGATCGAACGCGATATTCCCGGCGCCGGACAGCTCACCGCCGAGGAACTGCAGGCCATCTCGCAGCGCTCTTGCGCCGTGCTCAACGCCATGGGGCCGCAGATTAAGTGGCTGCACAGCTACGTGACGGACGACCGGGTCTACTGCCTGTACGTCGCAGCCAGCGAGACCCAGGTGCGCGAGCATGCCGCACAAGGCGGCTTCCCGATCAGCCGGGTGGCTGAAGTGCGCAGCCTCATCGATCCCACCACCGCTGGCTGAGTCACCGCCAGGGCACCGGGTCGCCACGCAGGCGAGCGGCCCGCTACCCCTGCTCCATTGCCTTGAGCTTGCGATACAGCGTCGCGCGGGCGATGCCCAGGTTGCGCGCGGCGGCCGAGAGGTTGCCGCCGGCGGCCTCCACCGCGGCGCGAATGGCCCGCGCCTCGGCAAGCTGCAGCGTACTCCCCGCCTCCAACGTCAGCCCTTCCCCCGCCACCGTCGCGGCCTGTTCGCCGCGGCCTGCGCGCACCTCGTCCGGCAGGTGCTGCACGCCGATCTCGCCGTCGTCCTCGGCCAGCGCCGCAGCCAGGCGCAGGCACTGGTAGAGCTGGCGGATATTGCCCGGCCAGTGATAGTCCAGCAGCGCCTGCAGCGCCGCCGGGCTCAGCTTGAGAGGCTGCTGTGCGGCGGTCTCGGCGAGCAGCAGGTGCTGGATCAGCGCCGCCAGGTCGCGCCGCTCGCGCAGTGCCGGCAGGCTCACGCGCAGGCCGTTGATGCGGTAGTAGAGATCCTCGCGAAAGCCCTGCTCGGCGCTGAGCTGCTGCAGGTCGCGGTGGGTGGCGCAGATCAGCGCGCAGTCCACCTTGATCAGCTGGTTGCTGCCCAGGCGGCTCAGGCTGCGCTCCTGCAGCACGCGCAAGAGACGGCCCTGCAGCTCCAGCGGCATGTCGCCGATCTCGTCGAGAAACAGCGTGCCCTTGTGCGCCTGCTCGATCTTACCGATGGCGCCGCCCTTGCGACTGCCGGTGAAGGCGCCTTCGACATGGCCGAACAGCTCCGACTCGATTAGGCTCGCCGGAATCGACGAGCAGTTGATCGCCACGAAGGCTTCGCCGGCACGGGCGCTGCCCTCGTGCAGCAAGCGAGCGAAAACCTCCTTGCCGGTGCCTGTCTCGCCATTGATCAACACCGGAATGTCGCGGGCGAAGGCCTTGCGCGCCCGCGCCAGGGCATCCTGCAGCGCCGGGTCCTGCAGGCACGGGCCGCTCTGTGGCGCCGGCAGCGGCTCGGCGTTGCGTCGCGGGCGCGGCGCCTCGGCCAGCGCCGGTGCCGTCCGCTGCTTCGGACCCTGGGTGATGCAGGCATGCAGTTCGCCGCCGTGATGGCTACGCAGGCGCAGCGGCGCGCTGAGGTCGTGGCGGCGATAACAGGCGGCGTGGACGAAGGGCATGTCGAACAGGTCGGCAAAGTCCAGACCGGCGTTCACCTCGCCCATACGCAGCAGCTGGCCGGCGATGCGGTTGGCGCAACGCAGCTTGCCCGCCGGGTCGAAGGCCAGCAGCCCCTCCAGCGGCGTGCCGAGAATGTCCAGGCGATGGTGCAGGTGCACCAGCAGTACCTCGCCGAGCTGGGCGAACAGGCGGTTCTCGATGGCGCGGGCGGCGAACACCAGCGACTCCAGGGCGTAGACCGAGGGCGCGGCCTGCCGGCTACTGGCGTCCAACACCCCGACTATGCCGCCGTCCAGGCCGAAGATCGGCGTGGCCAGGCAGGAAAACTGGCGGGCCTCCTCCAGATAGTGTTCCTCGCCGACGAAGAACACCGATTCGCGCTCGGCCAGAGCGCAGCCCGGTGCCGTGGTGCCGACGTTCTGCTCCGAAAGCTGCGCGCCGATGCGAAATACCTGGCTCAACTCGCGGGTGCCGGCGCCGCGCCCGCTCAGGCTGCTGAGCACCACACCTTCCAGGTCGATGCAGGCCAATACCCAATCCTGCGGTGCCAGCGCCGCATGCAACTGCTGCATCTCGGGCATCGCGCAGTCCAGCAGCAGACGGTCGCGCTCGGCGATTTGCTCGCCAGTGGCCACCAACGGCGCCTCGAACAGCAGTTTGTCGCGCTGGCTCAGGCCGTAGTGCTGCGAGCGCTGCCAGGAACGGGCGATCACCTGGGAATCGACCAGATGCTTGCCTGAAGTGGGCGTCGCGGAGGGGTCGCTGGATCTGTGCATGGCATATGTCTCACGGCCTGGTGTCTCGAACTGGGCCAGCCAGGCCCCCAGCCACTGTCTCAGTTCGAGACAGCGCTACGGCGAGGCGGCGCCCGCACCCTGTCCGAGGACTCTTGTTGTTATATAAATCATTGATCTAGCTTGTATTTTTCCAGCATAAAAAAGCTGGCACGGACTCTGCTCAATGACCTCACAGCACCCGGAGAGAAACCCGGTAGCGCCAAGATCTTAAACAAAAACAATAAAGGTGATGTCATGAAAATGAGCACAGATGCGGCTCGGCCGAGACTGGCCCGGCAGTGGCTGCATGCTTCCCTGTTCGGCCTGCTGGCCGGCTTCTCCACCGGCGCCTCGGCGGTCGACGTCGACGCCGGCGACTATACCGCCCTGCCCGCTGGCACCAACCTGGGTCTGCTCTACTACCAACACGCCGAACGTAACCGCCTGTACGCCAACGGCGACAAGCTGCCGCTGGACGCCGGCCTGGATTCGGATATCGGCATCCTGCGCGGCGTGCACTTCATGGAACTGGGCGGCTACATTGTCGACCCGCAGTTTCTCCTGCCCTTCGGCAACGTGCGCGCCAAGGACGACCTGTCGGGCCTGGGCAGCGACAGCGGCACCGGCGACCTGATCCTGGCCGCCACCCTATGGCTGGTGAACCAGCCGGAGCAGCGCCGCTACTTCGGCATCACCCCCTTTCTCTGGCTGCCCACCGGCAGCTACGACAACGATCGCGCCATCAACCTCGGCGAGAACCGCTGGAAGGGCGCGCTGCAGGCCGGCTATATCGAGGGTTTGGGCGACAAGTTCAGCCTCGATCTGGTAGGCGACGTGACCTTCTTCGGCGACAACGACGACTTCGGCCCCGCCGGCCAGACCCTCAAGCAGAAGCCGCTGTTCCAGGCCCAGGCGTTCCTGCGCTACCACGTCAACGAGCGCTTCGACCTGCGCGCCGGCGTCTCGCGCCTGTGGGGCGGCGAGACCGAAGTGAACGGCCTGGACATGGACGATAAACCCAACACCAGCAAGTTCAGCATCGGTGCCAGCTGGTTCGTCACCCCGCGCGACCAGCTGATGGTCAACTTCGGCCGAGACCTCTCGGTGGACAACGGCTTCAAGGAGCAGGCACGCGTCAACCTGCGCCTGCTGCACGTCTTCTAAGCACCGCCGCCTGCCTTCCCATTCCAACAACAATAGGAGTTTCGCGTGATGCCTTACCTCACCCAATCACGCCGTCTCGTCTGCCTGCTGACCGCGCTGCTGGTTGCCACAGGCGCCCTGGCCGCCAAGGTCGACGAGGCCGCCATCCGTGCCAGCGAGCAGGACGGCAGCGAATGGCTCAGCCATGGCCGCACCTACGCCGAGCAGCGCTTCAGTCCGCTCAAGCAGATAGACGCCGGCAATGTCGACAAGCTGGGCCTGGCCTGGTACCTGAATCTGGAAAACAACCGTGGCCTGGAAGCCACCCCGCTGGTGTCGGACGGCGTGCTCTACGCCTCGCTGTCCTGGAGCCGGGTGATGGCCGTGGACCTGCGCAGCGGCAAGCGCCTGTGGCAGTTCGATCCCCAGGTGGATCGCGGCCACTCCCGCTACGCCTGCTGCGACGCGGTCAACCGCGGCGTCGCCCTGTGGAACGACAAGGTCTACGTCGGTGCCCTGGACGGTCGCCTGATCGCCCTGGACGCCAAGACCGGTCGCGAAATATGGAGCACACAGACCACCGACCCGGCCAAGCCCTATAGCATCACCGGCGCGCCGCGGGTGGTGAAGGGCAAGGTGATCATCGGCAACGGCGGCGCCGAGTATGGCGTGCGCGGCTTCTTCTCTGCCTACGATGCCGAGACCGGCGAGATGGCCTGGCGCTTCTACACGGTGCCGGGCGACCCGACCCTGCCCTACGAACACCCCGAGCTGGTCGAAGCGGCCAAGACCTGGAAGGGCGACCAGTACTGGAAGCTCGGCGGCGGCGGCACCGTATGGGACAGCATGGCCTACGACCCGGAGCTGGACCTGCTGTACATCGGCACCGGCAACGGCTCGCCGTGGAACCGCGAGATCCGCAGCCCCGGCGGCGGCGACAACCTGTACCTGTCGTCGATCCTGGCTCTGCGCCCGGACAGCGGCAAGCTGCTCTGGCATTACCAGACCACGCCGGGCGAGTCCTGGGACTTCACGGCCACCCAGCAGATCACCCTGGCCACCCTGGAGCTGGACGGCAAGCCACGCAAGGTGCTGATGCAGGCGCCGAAGAACGGCTTCTTCTATGTGCTCGATCGCGCCACCGGCGAACTGCTCTCGGCGGAAAAATTCGGCAAGGTGACCTGGGCCGAGAAGGTCGATCTGGCCACCGGCCGCCCGGTGGAGGTACCCGGCTCGCGCTACGAGAAGGAGCAGGTGGTGATGTGGCCGAGCCCGTTCGGCGCGCACAGCTGGCACTCCATGTCGTTCAACCCGCAGACCGGGCTGATGTACATCCCCTACCAGGAAGTCCCCGGCGTCTATCGCAACGAGGGGGCCGCGTTCAAGCAGATCGACGGCTTCAACACCGGTACCGGCTTCAGCGACACCCACGAGATTCCCCGCGAGGCGGTGAGCGGCGCCCTGCTGGCCTGGGACCCGGTACGCCAGCGCGAGGCCTGGCGCGTGCCGCATAGCTTCTACTGGAACGGCGGCACCCTGAGCACCGCCGGCAATCTGGTGTTCCAGGGCACCGCCGACGGCCAGCTGCACGCCTACTCGGCGGACAAGGGACAGCGCCTGTGGAGCTTCGCCGCGCAGACCGGCATAGTCGCCGCCCCCATCAGCTTCAGCCTGGACGGCGAGCAGTACGTGGCGGTCATGGCCGGCTGGGGCGGCGTGGCGCCGCTGATCGGCGGCGACGCGGCACTGGCGCCCGGGGTGCGCAACCTCAGCCGCCTGCTGGTGTTCAAACTCGGCGGCCAGAGCAGCCTGCCGCCGCTGCCGCAGGCGACCACGGCCGCCGTGCAGCGCACGCCGCAAGCGGTCCAAGCGAGTGCCGCGGACCTGGACGCCGGCAAGCTGCTGTACGGCAACTACTGCTCGATGTGCCACGGCGTCGGCGCCGTCAGCGGCGGCCTGATCCCCGACCTGCGCCATACGGATCAATGGCGCCGCGACAACTTCCAACAGATCGTCCGGGACGGCATCCTTCGTCCGCTGGGCATGCCATCCTTCAAGAACTCGCTGAGCGCGGCCGAGGTGGAACAGATCAAGGCCTATGTGATGAGCCGCGAGTACGAGGACCATCTCAAGTCCCAGCAACCGGCCACGGCCGCCACCAAGCCCTGAACCAACGAGAGGAAAAACATCATGTGGACCAAACCCGCCTATATCGACCTGCGCATCGGCTTCGAAGTCACCCTGTACTTCGCCAACCGCTAAGCCACGCGCGGCGCACCTGTTGCTCCGCGTCCTTAGCCCCGGCCATGCCGGGGCCTTTTTCCTACCGGCGGGAAGCATCGATGTACATCCAGATTCTCGGCTCCGCCGCCGGCGGTGGCTTTCCCCAGTGGAACTGCAACTGCCGCAACTGCCGCGGCGTGCGCACCGGCAGCCTGCGCGCGCAGCCGCGCACGCAATCGTCCATCGCCCTGTCCGACGACGGCCTGAACTGGATCCTGTGCAACGCCTCGCCCGACATCCGCGCCCAGCTCGAAGCCTTCCCGGCCCTGCAGCCGGCGCGCAAGGTGCGTGACACGGCGATCGCCGGCATCGTCCTGCTCGACAGCCAGATCGACCACTGCACGGGCCTGTTGACCCTGCGCGAAGGCTGCCCGCACCAGGTCTGGTGCACCGAGATGGTCCATCAGGACCTGACCACGGGCTTTCCCCTGTTCAATATGCTCGGCCATTGGAACGGCGGCCTGCAGCACCGGCTGATCGAGCTGGATGCCGAACCCTTCGCCATCCCGGCCTGCCCGGGGCTGCGCCTCACCGCCATCGCCCTGCGCAGCAGCGCGCCGCCTTACTCGCCGCACCGTGGCAATCCGCATCCGGGCGACAACATCGGCCTGTTCGTCGAGGACCTGCGCACGGGCGGCACGCTGTTCTATGCCCCCGGCCTGGGTCAGGTGGACGAGCAACTGCTTAGCTGGATGCGCCGCGCCGATTGCCTGCTGGTGGACGGCACGCTGTGGCGCGACGACGAGATGCGCCAGTGCGAGGTCGGCGACAAGCTCGGCAGCGAGATGGGCCATCTGCCGCAGAGCGGTCCCGGTGGCATGCTCGAGGTGCTGGACGGCCTGCCGGCGCCGCGCAAGATCCTCATTCATATCAACAACACCAACCCGATTCTCGACCTGGACTCGCCCGAGCGCGCCGAGCTGGACCGCCGCGGAATCGAGGTCGCCTTCGACGGCATGAGCATCGCTTTGTAAGGTGCCCTGCGTGCGCCTTAAAGAACGCGGGTGCGCGCGGCGCACCCTACGCAACGCGTATCGGAGACCCTGATGAGCCAATCCGCCATGAGCCCCGCCGAGTTCGAGCAGGCGCTGCGCGCCAAGGGCGCCTACTACCATATCCACCACCCCTACCACCGGGCCATGTACGAAGGCCGCGCGACGCGCGAGCAGATCCAGGGCTGGGTGGCCAACCGCTTCTACTACCAGATCTGCATCCCGCTCAAGGACGCCGCGATCATGGCCAACTGCCCGGACCGGGAAACCCGTCGTGGCTGGATCCAGCGCATCCTCGACCACGACGGCGCACCCGGCGAGGAGGGCGGCATCGAGGCCTGGCTGCGCCTGGCCGAGGCGGTCGGCCTGGACCGCGAGCAGGTGCTGTCGCAGGAGCTGGTGCTGCCGGGGGTGCGCTTCGCCGTCGACGCCTACGTCAACTTCGCCCGCAGAGCGTGCTGGCAGGAGGCGGCCAGCAGTTCGCTGACCGAGCTGTTCGCCCCGACCATCCACCAATCGCGCCTGGACGCCTGGCCGCAGCACTATCCCTGGATCGATGCGGCCGGCTACGACTACTTCCGCAACCGCCTGAGCCAGGCACGCCGCGACGTCGAGCATGGCCTGCGCATCACCCTCGAGCACTACCGCACGGTCGAGGCTCAGCAGCGCATGCTGGACATCCTGCAGTTCAAGCTCGACGTGCTGTGGAGCATGCTCGACGCCATGAGCATGGCCTACGAGCTGCAGCGCCCGCCGTACCACACGGTGACCGACGAGCGCGTCTGGCATCGGGGGATTGCGTTATGAGTCGCCGACAAGCGCTGCGCATGGCGCAGCCTACGGCGGTGCCATGCCAAGTAGGGTGCGCCGCGCGCGCCAGCCAGGAGTCCGAACGATGACCGCTGCCATCCTGCCCAACGTTCCCGCCATCCGCCGCGGCTTCCGCCTGCAGTTCGAGCCGGCGCAGGGCTGCCACGTGTTGCTCTACCCGGAAGGCATGATCAAACTCAACGACAGCGCCGGCGAGATCCTCCAGCAGGTCGACGGCAAGCGTTCGGTGGCCGAGATCATCGACTGCCTGCACCAGCGCTTCCCCGACGTGCCCGGCATCGACGAGGACATCCTGGCCTTTATCGAGGTGGCCCATGCCCAGTTCTGGATCGAGCTTCGCTAAGCCGGACGTGCAGGTCGGCCCGCCGCTCTGGCTGCTGGCCGAGCTGACCTATCGCTGCCCGCTGCAGTGCCCCTACTGCTCCAACCCGCTGGATTTCTCCCAGCAGGGCGCCGAGCTCAGCACCGCCGAATGGATCGAGGTGTTTCGCCAGGCGCGCGAGCTGGGCGCGGCGCAGCTGGGCTTCTCCGGCGGTGAGCCGCTGGTGCGCCAGGACCTGGCCGAGCTGATCGCGGCGGCGCGCGGCCTGGGCTACTACACCAACCTGATCACCTCCGGCATCGGCCTGACCGAAGCGCGTATCGCCGAATTCGCCGATGCCGGGTTGGACCATATCCAGATCAGTTTCCAGGCCGCCGACGAGGAGGTGAACAACCTGCTGGCCGGCTCGAAGAAGGCCTTCGCCCAGAAGCTGGCCATGGCCCGCGCGGTCAAGGCGCATGGCTATCCGATGGTGCTGAACTTCGTCACCCACCGGCACAACATCGACAACATCGAACGCATCATCGAGCTGTGCCTGGAGCTGGAGGCCGACTTCGTCGAGCTCGCCACCTGCCAGTTCTACGGCTGGGCCGAGCTCAATCGCGCCGGCCTGCTGCCGACCCGTGCCCAGCTCGAGCGCGCCGAGCGCATCACCAACCAGTGGCGCGAAAAGCTGGCCGCCGAGAATCACCCCTGCAAGCTGATCTTCGTCACCCCGGACTACTACGAGGAGCGCCCGAAGGCCTGTATGAACGGCTGGGGCAACCTGTTTCTCGACATCACCCCGGACGGCACCGCGTTGCCATGCCACAGCGCGCGGCAGCTGCCGGTGCAGTTTCCCAACGTGCGCGAGCACAGCCTCGAACATATCTGGCGACATTCCTTCGGCTTCAACCGCTTTCGCGGCGACGACTGGATGCCCGAGCCCTGCCGCAGCTGCGACGAGAAGGCCAAGGACTTCGGCGGCTGCCGCTGCCAGGCCTTTATGCTCACAGGGGACGCCAGCAATGCCGACCCGGTGTGCAGCAAGTCGGCGCATCACGGCGTGATACTCGCGGCACGCGATGAAGCCGAGCGGGCCGACCAGGCCATAGCCGAGCTGGCCTTTCGCAACGCCAGCAACTCACGCCTGATCGCCAGGGCTCGCTGAGGCACGCGCCCTGGCTGAACCGCTGCGCAGCCGCTCCAGTCTTCGCAGTCAGCAGCCACGACGGGCCAACGCGCCCAGGTCGGATTGACGGCGATATCAGTGACTCGGCAAGTACTGCATCTGGCTCGACTCGCCCATCAGCAGCGGCCGGTTGAGGTCAGCGCAGGCGCGCAGGTACTCGGCGGCCAGGGTCACTCGCTTGAGCTTGCGCAGATCCTCGCTGTAGGACAGCCAGAACTGGCGGATCACGTCCACCTCCTCCGGCAGCACCGCCTGCAGGCGCGGGTCGGGGCCGGCCAGGAAGCTCGGTAGAATGGCCAGCGCCTTGCCCTGCAGCGCGGCATGGTATTGGGCAATCACGCTGGTGCTGCGCAGCTGGCTGACGGTGCCGGGCAGCAGGTCGTTGAGGTAGAGCAGCTTGGAGCTGAAAGCCAGGTCGTCGACGTAGCTGACGAAGGGGTGGCCGGCCAGGTCGTCGCGGCTGCGGATCGGCGCGTGGCTGGCCAGATAGCCGGGGGTGGCGTACAGGCGCAGGCGGTAGTCGCACAGCTTGGCGCAGACGTAGGGGCCGCGCTCGGGCCGTTCGAGGGTGATGGCAATGTCCGCCTCGCGCCGCGACAGGCTGACGAAGTGCGGCACCGGCAGGATGTCCAGGGAGATGTGCGGGTAGCGCTCGAGGAAGCCGCTCATCTGCGCGCTGACGAAGCAGCAGCCGAAGGCCTCGGTGCAGCCGATGCGCAAATGTCCGGACAGCCCCAGGCGGGCGCCGGAGACCTGCTCGCAGGCGGCCTGCAGGGTGCTTTCCAGGGTTTCCACGTGGCCCAGGAGGCGCTGCCCCTCGACTGTGAGGAGAAAGCCGGCGGAGCGCGATTTCTCGAACAGCAGCGCGCCGAGGTTCTGCTCCAGCGCGCGTATGCGCCGTGAGACCGTGGTGTAGTCCACCCCCAGCCGGCGCGCCGCCGCGCTGGCGGTGCGGGTGCGCGCCACCTCGAGGAAGAAGCGCAGGTCGTCCCAGTCGAGCTTGTCGCCCATCGTGCTTTTTTGCATATCGCTCCGTGCTTTCTTGGCAGCGCCTGACAGGCCGTTGAAAAACGTAGGCGAGGCAGCCAGTGCAAGGCAAAAACAGGCGAGGACCGGTCGGAGTCGCGCTCGACTTTACGAGTTGTAAATGAGCAGTCCGAGCCTGTTTTTAACGCCGCAATGGCAACGCAGGTAGTTTTTCAACAGCCTGCTGAGGCAGTCGCGCACAGGTATACGCCACGCCCGCGGGCGTGACCAGCCCTCCTTTAGCAGGCCGGCAAGGCGCCTGGCACGGGACGCGGCGCCGGCACGGCGCTGCGCCAATAAGCATTTTTTTGCATATCCATCCGGAGTTTTTGCACCTTCAGCTGGCGCAAACGCCTACCTATACTCGAATTGACAGCTTGATTGCACCGTACCCACAACAACAACTCAGGGCCGGAACCATGAACAGCAACTGCCTCCCCTTCCTCGCCGCCCGCGACTTCCTGCTGGCGCACCGCAGCGACTACCAAACCGCGGTGCGCGACTTCCGCTGGCCGCAGCTGGACCAGTTCAACTGGGCGCTGGATTACTTCGACGAAATGGCCGCCGGCAACCAGGCGCCGGCGCTGTGGATAGTCGAGGAGGACGGCAGCGAGCGGCGCTACAGCTTCGCCGAGCTGAGTGAGCGCTCCAACCGCGTGGCCAACCACCTGCGCGAACTGGGCGTGCGCCGCGGCGAACGCATCCTGCTGATGCTGGGTAACCATATCGCCCTGTGGGAGACCATGCTGGCGGCCTTCAAGCTGGGCGCCGTAGTGATCCCGGCCACCGCCCTGCTCACCGCCGACGACCTGCGCGACCGCCTGGAACGCGGCGGCGTACGCCATCTGGTGGTCGGCAGCGAGCATGCCGGCAAGTTCGCCGGCCTGGCCGAAGGCTGCACGCGCATCTGCGTCGGTGCGCCGGTGGCCGGCTGGGTGGCGCACGACGCCGCCAGCGAGTACCCCGCCAGCTTCAGCGCCGATGGCGTCACCAAGGCCTGCGACCCGCTGCTGCTGTATTTCACCTCCGGCACCACCAGCAAGCCGAAGATGGTGCTGCACAGCCACCAGAGCTACCCGGTCGGCCATCTGTCGACCATGTACTGGATCGGCCTCCAGCCCGGCGACCTGCACCTGAACATCTCCTCGCCCGGCTGGGCCAAGCACGCCTGGAGCTGCTTCTTCGCGCCGTGGAACGCCGGCGCCTGCGTGTTCATCCACAACTGCGCGCGCTTCAGCGCCAAGGCCCTGCTCGGCGTGCTGGAAAAATACGGCGTCACCAGCCTGTGCGCGCCGCCCACGGTCTGGCGCATGCTGATCCAGGAAGACCTGGCCGGCTACCGCGAGCGGTTGCAGCTGCGCGAGCTGGTGGGCGCCGGCGAGCCGCTCAACCCGGAGATCATCGAACAGATTCAACACGCCTGGGGCCTACCGCTGCGCGACGGCTTCGGCCAGTCGGAGACCACCGCGCTGGTCGGCAACACCCCCGGCCAGCCGCTCAAGCCCGGCTCCATGGGCCGCCCGCTGCCAGGCTATCGGGTGTGCATGCTCGACCCCGACGGCGTGCCGGCCAGCGAGGGCGAAGTGGCGCTGCCGCTCGAGCCCCATCCGCTGGGCCTGATGCTCGGCTACGAGGACAGCCCGGAGAAGACCGCCGAGGTGATGCGCGGCGGTCATTACCGCACCGGCGATACCGCGGCGGTCGACGCCGACGGCTACATCACCTTCGTCGGCCGCGCCGACGACGTGTTCAAGGCCTCCGACTACCGCATCAGCCCCTTCGAGCTGGAGAGCGCGCTGATCGAGCACCCGGCGGTGATGGAGGTGGCCGTGGTGCCCAGCCCCGACCCGCTGCGCCTGGCGGTGCCCAAGGCCTTCGTCATCCTGGCTCACGACCGCGCCGGTGACGCCGCGCTGGCCGAGCAGATTCTGGCCTTCGCCCGCGAGCACCTGGCGCCCTACAAGCGGGTGCGGCGCCTCGAGTTCGTCGCCGAGTTGCCCAAGACCATCTCCGGCAAGATCCGCCGCGTCGAGCTGCGCCAGATGGAGACGCGCCGCCGCCAGGAACAGGCGCGCGCGGCGCTGGAATTCTTCGAGGAGGATTTTCCCAGCCTCAAGGGCTGAACCGCGGGGCGCCCCGTCCCGACAGATCCCGCACGCCGCCGGCGGCGGGTCTCCATTTCACCCACTTCAAGCAGGCAGGAACCGCAGATGAGCACTCAATCCATTCCCAGCGTCAAGCTGCTGATCAACGGCGAATTCGTCGAGTCCAAGACCAGTCAGTGGCGCGACATCGTCAACCCGGCCACCCAGGAAGTCCTGGCCCGCGTGCCCTTCGCCACCGCCGAGGAAATGAACGCCGCGGTGGCCAGCGCCGCCGAGGCCTTCAAGACCTGGCGCAAGACCCCGATCGGCGTCCGCGCGCGGATCTTCCTCAAGTACCAGCAGCTGATCCGCGACAACATCAAGGAGCTGGCGGCCATCCTCACCGCCGAGCAGGGCAAGACCCTGCCGGACGCCGAGGGCGACGTGTTCCGCGGTCTGGAGGTGGTCGAGCACGCCGCCAACATCGGCAGCCTGCAAATGGGCGAGCTGGCCAACAACGTCGCCGGCGGCGTCGACACCTACACCCTCAACCAGCCTTTGGGCGTGTGCGCCGGCATCACCCCGTTCAACTTCCCGGCGATGATCCCGCTGTGGATGTTCCCCATGGCCATCGCCTGCGGCAACACCTTCGTCCTCAAGCCGTCCGAGCAGGACCCGATGGTGACCATGCGCCTGGCCGAGCTGGCGCTCGAGGCCGGCATCCCCAAGGGTGTGCTCAATGTGATCCACGGCGGCGCCGAGGCGGTCGACCTGCTCTGCGACCATCCGCAGATCAAGGCGGTGTCCTTCGTCGGCTCGACCAGGGTCGGCACCCACGTCTACAACCGCGCCACGGCCAGCGGCAAGCGCGCGCAATGCATGATGGGGGCGAAGAACCACGCCATCGTGCTGCCCGACGCCAACAAGCAGCAGACCCTCAACAACCTGCTCGGCGCGGCCTACGGCGCCGCCGGCCAGCGCTGCATGGCGCTGTCGGTGGTGATCCTGGTCGGCGAGGCGCAGAGCTGGCTGCCGGAGCTGGTGGAAAAGAGCAAGACGCTCAAGGTGGGCGCAGGCGCAGAGCCCGGCACCGACGTCGGCCCGCTGGTCTCGCGCGCCGCCTTCGATCGCGTCAGCAGCCTGATCGAGCGCGGCGTCGCCGAAGGCGCCGAGCTGCTGCTGGACGGGCGCAACGTCCAGGTGCCGGGCTATGCGGACGGCAACTTCGTCGCCCCGACGCTGTTCGCCGGGGTCACTGCCGAGATGAGCATCTACCGCGAGGAGATCTTCGGCCCGGTGCTGTGCGTGATGCACGCCGACACCTTCGACGAGGCCATCGCCATCATCAACGCCAACCCCAACGGCAACGGCACCGCCCTGTTCACCCGCTCCGGTGCCGCCGCGCGGCACTTTCAGGAGGAGATCGACATCGGCCAGGTGGGCATCAACGTGCCGATCCCGGTGCCGGTGCCGCTGTTCTCCTTCACCGGTTCGCGCGCCTCCAAGCTCGGCGACCTGGGCCCCTACGGCAAGCAGGTGGTGCAGTTCTACACCCAGACCAAGACCGTGACCCAGCGCTGGTTCGACGAGGACGAGGTCGGCGGTCCGGTCAATACCACCATCACCCTGAAATAACCCCCCAACGGGGCCGGCACTGTGTCGGCCCCTTCGCGGAGCCAGACCATGGACTACCAGACCCTGCTGGTCGAGCGGCGCGCGCGCGTCGCCCTGATCACCCTCAACCGTCCGCAGGCGCTCAACGCGCTGAACAGCCAGCTGATCGGCGAACTCAACCAGGCCCTAGACGTGCTGGAAGCCGATGCCGGCATCGGCTGCATCGTCATCACCGGCTCGGCCAAGGCCTTCGCCGCCGGCGCCGACATCAAGGAGATGCTCGAGCTGGGCTATCCGCAGATCTACCTGGACGACTTCTTCGCCAACGCCGACCGCATCGGCAACCGGCGCAAGCCGCTGATCGCCGCGGTGGCCGGCTATGCCCTGGGCGGAGGCTGCGAACTGGCGCTGATGTGCGACTTCATCTACGCCGCCGACAACGCCCGCTTCGGCCTGCCGGAACTGAGCCTTGGTGTGATTCCCGGCATCGGCGGCACCCAGCGCCTGACCCGCGCCCTGGGCAAGGCCAAGGCCATGGAACTGTGCCTGACCGGCCGCCAGCTGAGCGCCGAGGAAGCCGAGCGCGCCGGCCTGGTGGCCCGCGTGCTGCCGGCCGCCGAGCTGCTGGAGCAGACCCTGGACACCGCCGCGGCCATCGCCGCCAAGTCGCTGCCAGCCGCCATGATGATCAAGGAATGCATCAATCGCGCCGAGGAACTCGGCCTGGCCGAAGGCGTGCGCTTCGAGCGACGAGTGTTCCACTCACTGTTCGCCAGCGCCGACCAGAAGGAAGGCATGCAGGCCTTCGTGGAGAAACGCCCGCCGCGCTTTCAACACCGCTAAGCACGAATCGCCCCGCCGCTTACCCAAGCCCCGCAGGGTGGGTTAGCGGCGCCGAATGCCGGTCTGAGGGACGCAGATAAAGGTCGGGCGCTGCGTAACCCATCAGGCGATGAAGAGCGTTGCGCCCATGGTGGGTTACGCCGCACCGGGCGCAGCGGATTGATCAACCAACGCAACAGGCGGCTAACCCACCCTACGCATCTTTCATGCCCCCTCTCCCCCATGGGGAGAGGGTTGGGGTGAGGGGCGAAGGTCCAGCGCCTCGAACACTCACAACGGAGTCTCCACCATGCATATAGGTTTTCTCGGTCTCGGCAACATGGGCGGCCCCATGGCCCGCAACCTGCTCAAGGCCGGCCATAGCGTCACCGTCTACGATCCCGCCGCCGCAGCGGTAGCCGCACTGGTGGAGGCCGGCGCCCACGCCGCCGCCTCGCCCGCCGCGGTGGCCCAGGCGCCGGTCGCGGCCATAGTCACCATGCTGCCGGCCGCCGCCCAGGTGAAACAGGTCTACCTCGGCCAGGACGGCCTGCTCGCCCACGTCGCCAAGGGCGTGCTGCTGATCGACAGCTCCACCATCGACCCACTCAGCGCCCGCGAGGTGGCCGCCCGCGCCGCCGCCCAGGGCAACCCGATGCTCGATGCGCCGGTCTCCGGCGGCACCGGCGGCGCGGCGGCCGGCACCCTGACCTTTATGGTCGGTGGCGAGGCGGCGGACTTCGACCGCGCCGGGCCGATCCTCGCTGCCATGGGCAAGAACCTGGTGCACTGCGGCGCCAGCGGCAACGGTCAGGTGGCGAAGATCGCCAACAACCTGCTGCTGGGCATTTCCATGGTCGGCGTCGCCGAGGCCATGAGCCTGGGCGTGGCGCTGGGGATGGATGCCAAGGTGCTGGCCGGCATCATCAACACCTCCAGCGGCCGCTGCTGGAGCTCGGAGATCAACAACCCCTACCCCGGCGTGCTGGACAACGCCCCGGCCTCGCGCGGCTACAGTGGCGGTTTCGGCGCCGAGCTGATGCTCAAGGACCTGGGCCTGGCCACCGAGGCGGCCAAGCATGCGCGCCAGCCGGTGCTGCTCGGCGCCGCGGCGCAGCAGCTGTACCAGAGCCTGAGCCTCAAGGGCCATGGCGGCCTGGATTTCTCCGCCATCATCAAGCTGTACCAGCAGGATCAGCCGGCATGAGCGGCGCCGAGCAGCAGATCCTGGTGGCCGTGCGCAACGGCGTCGGCCACCTGACGCTCAACCGTCCGGCCGGGCTCAACGCGCTGACCCTGGTGATGGTGCGCCAGCTGCAGAGGCAGCTGGACGCCTGGGCGCAGGATGCGGCGATTCGCGCCGTGGTGCTGCGCGGCGTCGGCGACAAGGCCTTCTGCGCCGGCGGCGATATCCGCGCGCTGTACGACAGCCAGCGCAGCGGCGACGACCTGCACCTGCGCTTTCTCGAAGAGGAATACGCCCTCGACCAGTGCCTGCACGCCTACCCCAAGCCGGTGCTGGCGCTGCTCGACGGCTACGTGCTCGGCGGCGGCATGGGCCTGGCCCAGGCCGCCTCGCTGCGGCTGGTCACCGAGCGCACGCGCATGGCCATGCCCGAGGTCGGCATCGGCTTCTTCCCCGACGTCGGCGGCAGCTATTTCCTGCCGCGCCTGCCCGGCGAGCTGGGCCTGTACCTGGGCGTCAGCGGCGTGCAGATCGGCGCCGGCGATGCGCTCTATAGCGGGCTGGCCGACCATTTTCTGGCCAGCGAACGGCTCGGCGAACTGGACGCCCGTCTCGACCGCCTGTCCTGGAGCAACTCGCCCGAGGACGACCTGCGCGCCCTGCTCGCCGAATTGGCCAGCGGCGAACTGCCGGACGCCGAGTTGAAAAGGCTGCGCCCGGCCATCGACCGCTGCTTCGCCGCGCCCGATCTGCCGGCGATCCTCGCCGCGCTGCAGGCCGAACGGCAGGAGAATGCCGGCGCCTGGGCCGAACGCACCCTGCAGCTGCTGGCCAGCCGCTCGCCGCTGGCCATGGCGGTGACCCTGGAGCTGCTGCGCCGCGGTCGCCAGCTGGACCTGAGCGACTGCTTCGCCCTGGAGCTGCACCTGGATCGCCAGTGGTTCGCCAAGGGCGACTTCATGGAAGGCGTGCGCGCGCTGATAATCGACAAGGACAAGACGCCGCGCTGGAACCCGCCGAGCCTGGCCGAGCTCCCGCCCGCGCGGGTGCAGGCCTTCTTCGCCGGCTTCCAGCCCGGCCAGGCCGGCGTAGGGTGCGCCGCGCGCACCAGCTGCCATTAGGAGCGTGAACATGCACGATATCGAACTAAGCGAAGACCAGCGGATGATCCGCGACATGGCCCGCGACTTCGCCCGCAGCGAGGTGGCGCCGCACGCCCAGGCCTGGGAGAAGGCCGGCTGGCTGGACGACGCCGTGGTGGCGCAGATGGGCGAGCTGGGCCTGCTCGGCATGGTGGTGCCGGAGCAATGGGGCGGCAGCTACACCGACTACGTCGCCTATGCCCTGGCCGTGGAGGAAATCTCCGCCGGCGATGGCGCCCTCGGCGCGCTGATGAGCATCCACAACTCGGTGGGCTGCGGCCCTCTGCTCGGCTACGGTAGCGAGGAGCAGAAGCAGCGCTGGCTGGCCGAGCTGGCCAGCGGCCAGGCCATCGGCTGCTTCTGTCTGACCGAACCGCAGGCCGGCTCCGAGGCGCACAACCTGCGCAGCCGCGCCGAGCTGGTGGACGGCCAATGGCTGCTCAACGGCGCCAAGCAGTTCGTCAGCAACGGCAAGCGCGCCAAACTCGCCATCGTCTTCGCCGTCACCGACCCGGAGCTGGGCAAGAAGGGCCTGTCGGCCTTCCTGGTGCCCACCGACACCCCGGGCTTCGTGGTCGAGCGCAGCGAGCACAAGATGGGCATCAAGGCCTCCGACACCTGCGCGGTGACCCTGCAGGACTGCCGCATCCCGCAGGAAAACCTGCTCGGCGAGCGCGGCAAGGGCCTGGCCATCGCCCTGTCGAATCTCGAAGGCGGGCGCATCGGCATCGCCGCCCAGGCCCTCGGCATCGCCCGCGCGGCCTTCGAGGCGGCGCTGGGCTATGCGCGCGAGCGCATCCAGTTCGGCAAGCCGATCGCCGAGCACCAGAGCGTGGCCAATCTGCTGGCCGACATGCACACCCGGCTCAACGCCGCGCGCCTGCTGATCCTGCATGCCGCCCGGCTGAAGAGCGCCGGCCTGCCCTGCCTGTCGGAGGCCTCGCAGGCCAAGCTGTTCGCCTCGGAGATGGCCGAGAAGGTCTGCTCGCAGGCGGTCCAGATCCACGGCGGCTACGGCTACCTGGAGGATTTCCCGGTGGAGAAGTACTACCGCGACGCGCGCATCACCCAGATCTACGAGGGTTCCAGCGAGATCCAGCGCCTGCTGATCGCCCGCGAGCTGGCCCACTACCCGCTGTAGAAGACGTTGGCCAAAGCGCTCGGCCAAGCCGAGCGCTGTCGACCTAGGTTTTCCTCAACCGGGGCGCCATGCTGGGCGCCCTTCCCGCCCGATCGCACGACCTAGCCGCCATGCCCGCCAGCCAACGCCGCCCCGATCCCTCGCGCTACCAGGACACGCGCCTCAAGGCGCTGGAGCTGTTCGCCCGTCGCGGTTTCAGCCGGGTCAGCATGCGCGACCTGGCCGAGCACCTGGGCATCGCCGCCGGCTCGCTGTACAACCATATCGAGAGCAAGGAAGCGCTGCTGTTCGAGCTGATCGAGGAGCTCTACGAGGAGCTGCTGCATGGCGCCCAGCAGGTCAGCCGCCAGGCCGCCACGGCACCGGCGCGGCTGCGGGCGCTGGTCGAGGCGCATCTGCAGCTGCACGGGCGCATGGCGGCGCACTTTCGTCTCGCCGAGTACGAGAACCATTGCCTGAACGACGAGCAGCGGGCCCGAATCGACGAACTGCGCGCAGGCTACCAGCGGTTGCTGATCGCGGCCGTCGAGCAGTGCAACGGACGCTCGCTGGGTGATGGCGAATGCGCGGCACTGGGCGGCATCATCGCCCTGCTCAACCAGTTGCCGGCCTGGATCGACGCGCCGCAGCTGAGCGTCCAGGCCCGCCAGGCGCTGCTGCAGGACATGGCGCAGGGCGCGTTGCGCGGCGCCCTGGGCACTTGGCGAGACTGAACTCAGCGGCTTTCGGGGATTTCCAGCAAGGCCGCGCGGCAGCGCTCTTCGGCGGTGTCCAGCTCGAGCTGCATCTGCTGGATGTCGAGCAACTGCTGCTCCAGCTGCAGGCGCCGCTCGGCGATCTTGCCCAGCATGATGTTGAGCTGATTGCGATTGTCGCCCTGCGGGTCGTACAGCTCGATCAGGCTCTTGCACTCGGCCAGGGAGAAGCCGATGCGCTTGCCGCGCAGGATCAGCTTCAGCGCCACGCGATCCTTGGGCGTATAGATGCGCTCCTGGCCGCGGCGGGTCGGCGAGAGCATGCCCTGCTCCTCGTAGAAGCGGATGGTGCGCGTGGTCACGTCCAGCTCACGGGCCAGTTCGGAAATGCTGTAGGTCTTGGCGGCCATGGCGGTTATCCCTCGAAGATGACGGCGCGGACGAGGCCGCGTGGCCGGCACGCTAGCAAGTCCTTACGTTAACGTCAACGCAGCACGGCACCGCGCCAGCAGGCTGCGCCGCGGCTGAAAAACTTCGCCCCGGGACGGAGTTCCTGCACGGTTACCGCCTGCCCCGCGGCGAATGGCGGCAACGCCATAACCACGGATGCCAGAAAAAAACGGGCCCCGCAGGGCCCGAAATGCTTCACGAGGAGCAGTGCAACGCAAGTCTTACCAGAGCGGCAAGCTGTAGCTGACGATGAAACGGTTCTCGTCCAGGTCCGGGCCGAAGTTGCTGCGCGTGGTGGCGTTGCGCAGCTTCAGGCCGAGGTTCTTCAGCGGGCCGCCCTGTACCACGTAGGCCAGGTCGGTGTTGCGTTCCCAGGTCTTGCCTTCGCTCTGTCCGGCGCCGCGGTCGACGTTGTCGCCGGACAGGTAGCGGGTCATCAGGCTCAGGCCGGGCACGCCGACGCTGGCGAAGTCGAAGTCGTAGCGCAGCTGCCAGGAGCGCTCGTCCTGGTTGCCGAAGTCGTTGATCTGCACCAGGTTGACCAGCGCGTTGTCGGAGCCGGCGATATAGGCGAAGCCGGTGTCGCCGGACAGGTGCTGGTAGCCGGCGGTGAAGCCGTGGCCGCCGAGGCGGTAGGTGAACAGCGCGCCGAAGGCGTCGTTGTCGACGTTGCTGCCGCCGTCGTCGCTGGAGCGCGCGTAGCGGATGTCCGACTTGAAGCTGCGCCCCTCGCCCAGCGGCAGCTGGTGCACCAGGTTGACCAGGTGCTGCTTATAAATACCGTCGAGGCCGCCGTAGTAGTAGCTGGTGGCAAGCTCGGGTGTCCACTGGTAGCGGCCGCCGGCGAAGAGGAACTCGTCGCTGGTCGTATCCTTGCCCAGCACGATGTTGCGCTTGCCGAGGTTGAACACGGTCATCTCCTGGTTATCCGAGGAGTCGCGCTGGTTGACCCGGTCGATATAGCCGAGGTCGAGGCTCAGGCCTTTCACCTCGTTGCTATTCAGCCAGGCGCCGCGGAAGGTCTGCGGCAGCAGGCGGCTGTCGTTGCGCATCAGCGCCGGCAGCACCGGCTGCAAGGTGCCGAGCTTGAGGGTGCTGTTGGAGGCGCGCAGCTTGGCGGTCAGGCCGGCCTCGCCGTATTCGTCCTGGGCGCGCTTGGGCGCATCGCGGTCGCTCTTGAGGATGCCGGTGCCGACCCGGTCCGGGCTGGAGTCGAGCTTGATGCCGAGCAGGCCGATGGCGTCGATGCCGAAGCCGACGGGGCCCTCGGTGTAGCCGGACTCGAAGCGCAGCATGAAGCCCTGCGCCCACTCCTCGGCCTTGCTCTGTGCCGCGCCGCTCTGGCGGAAATCGCGGTTCATGTAGAAGTTGCGGGTATCGAGCACGGCCTTGCTGTCGTCGACGAAGGCGGCCGAGGCCGGGGCACTGAACGCCAGGGCCGCGGCCAGGGCGGACGGCAGGAACAGCTGGGTGGGACGAAGTTGGTACATGGCTCTCTCTTCTTGTTGGTTGGGCCGCGCCGTCTCCCAGACAGCCCACGGCGGCGTGACCCGGCGAAGGCCGACGGAGCCGGCCCGTTAGCCACGGTTCTGGCCGTGGCGGTTAATCGGCGAACGCAGGCCCGCGCCGCGGACCGACGTCCGCGCCGTGAGCGCTACGGGCGTGTGGCTAGAAGTTGCGGCGGGCCAGCTTGAGCACCCAGCCGACGATGCCGACGCGAAACAGCAGCACGCAGATGACGAAGATCACCCCGAGGATCACATGCACCCATTCGCCCAGCGGGCCGTTGGACAGGTAGCTCTGCAGGGTGACCACCACGCCGGCCCCGACCAGCGGACCGAGCAGCGTGCCGACGCCGCCGAGCAGGGTCATCAGGATCACCTC
The DNA here is from genome assembly GCF_052682975.1 of Pseudomonas sp. SP16.1. Lineage (NCBI taxonomy): Bacteria > Pseudomonadati > Pseudomonadota > Gammaproteobacteria > Pseudomonadales > Pseudomonadaceae > Pseudomonas > Pseudomonas sp. SP16.1. The sequence goes on along the minus strand of NZ_JBQYFZ010000001.1, from coordinate 1,537,145 downwards.
GCCGGACATGTGCCAGTGCGCGTCGGTCAGCGAGGCGAGCTGGAACACCACGGTCTTGGTGGCGCCGGCCAGGCCGGTCAGCGCGGCGGAGAGGACGAAGGCCAGCAGCTTGTGCGCATCGACGTTGTAGCCGAGCGAGACAGCCCGCGGTTCGTTCTCGCGGATCGCCTTGAGCACCTGGCCGTAGGGCGAGTGGATGGTGCGCTGGATGACCGCGAAGCCGAAGACGAACACCGCCAGCACGAAGTAGTACAGGGTCAGGTTGTCGCTCAGGTCGAACAGCCCCAGCAACTTGCCGCGCGGCACCCCGTGCAGGCCGTTCTCGCCGCCGGTGAACGGCGCCTGGACGTAGAGGAAGAACACCAGCTGCGCCAGGGCCAGGGTGATCATGGCGAAGTAGATGCCCTGGCGTCTGATCGCCAGCAGGCCGAAGCCCAGCCCGAGCAGGGTCGAAGCCAGGGTGCCGGCGAGGATGCCCAGCTCGGTGCCCAGCCCGCTGTGCTGGCTGAGCAGATAGCCGGTGACGTAGCCGCCGGTGGCGAGGAACGCCGCATGGCCGAACGACAGCAGGCCGGCGTAGCCGAGCAGCAGGTTGAAGGCGCAGGCGAACAGGGCGAAGCACAGCAGCTTCATCAGGAACACCGGGTACACCGCCAGCGGCGCGACCAGGGCGACGCCCAGCAGCGCCAGGTAGAACCAGCGCTGGCGCCGCGCGGCGGCATGGCGGCGCTCGCGCACAGCCCGCGGTGGCTGCGCCACCGGCGCCGGCTTGATCTGCAGACTGGTCATGCTCATGCCTCCTTACCGAAGAGTCCCGCGGGACGGGTCAGCAGCACCAGCACCATCACCAGGAACACGATGGTATTGGCCGCCTCGGGGTAGAACACCTTGGTCAGCCCCTCGATCAGGCCCATGGCCAGGCCGGTGACGATGGCGCCCATGATCGAGCCCATGCCGCCGATCACCACCACGGCGAACACCACGATCAGCAGGTTGGCGCCCATGGTCGGGGTGACCGAGTAGATCGGCGCCGCCAGCACCCCGGCGAAGGCCGCCAGTGCCGCGCCGTAGCCGTAGGTCAGGGTGATCAGCAGCGGCACGTTGATGCCGAAGGCCTGCATCAGCTTGGGGTTCTCGGTGCCGGCGCGCAGGTAGGAGCCGAGTCGGGTGCGCTCGATCATGTACCAGGTGCCCAGGCACACCAGCACCGCCGCCACCACCACCCAGGCGCGGTAGGTGGGCAGGAACATGAAGCCGAGGTTGTAGCCGCCCTTGAGTTGCTCCGGCATCGGGTAGGACAAGCCGGAAACGCCGAACAGCTTGACGAAGCTGCCCTCGACGATCAGCGCCAGGCCGAAGGTCAGCAGCAGGCCGTAGAGGTGATCCTCCCCGGCGATGCGCCGCAGCAGGCCGCGCTCGATCGCCATGCCGAGGGCGCCGACCAGCAGCGGCGCCAGTACCAGGGCGACCCAGTAGTTGACGCCCAGGTAGCCCAGGCCGAGCACCGCGGCGAAGGCGCCGAGCATGTACTGCGCGCCGTGGGCGAAGTTGATGATGCGGAGCAAGCCGAAGATGATCGCCAGGCCCAGGCTGAGCAGGGCGTAGAAGGCGCCGTTGATCAGGCCCAGGAGCAGCTGGCCGAGCAGCACGCTCAGGGGGATGCCGAGTACCATTGTCATGAGTGTTCACCCGCTGGAAGTCCGTGACACCCGGCCGCCGGCGGCCGGGTGATGGCGCCGCTCAGTTCTTCGCCAGCAGCTTGCACTGGCTTTCGGCCGCCGGCCGGAAGGCCTCGTCACCGGGGATGGTGCGCACGATCTCGTACAGGTCCCACTCGCCCTTGGACTCGGCCGGACTCTTGACCCGGGCCAGGTACATGTCGTGGACCATGCGCCCGTCCGCGCGGATACGGCCGTTCTTGGCGAACATGTCGTTGACCGGGGTGGCCGCCATCTGCGCGCGCACGGTCTGCGTGTCGTCGCTGCCGCTGGCCTTGATCGCGTTGAGGTAGTGCAGGGTGGCCGAGTAGATGCCGGCCGGCACCATGCCCGGCATCTTGCCGAAGCGCGCGTGGTAACGCTGGGCCCAGGCGCGGGCGTCCTCGTTCATGTCCCAGTACCAGCCGGTGGTCAGCATCAGTCCCTGGGTCACGTCCAGACCCATGGCGTGGATGTCGTTGAGAAACACCACCATACCGGCCAGCTTCTGCCCGGACTGGGCGACGCCGAACTGGCTGGCGGTCATCAGCGAGTTGACCGTGTCGGCGCCAGCGTTGGCCAGGGCGATCACGTCGGCCCCCGAGCCCTGGGCCTGGAGAATGTAGGAGGAGAAGTCGCTGCTGGGGAACGGGTGGCGCACCTTGCCCAGCACCTTGCCACCGTCGCCCTCCACCACCTTGGTGATGTCGTTCTCCATGGCGTGGCCGAAGGCGTAGTCGGCAGTCAGCACGAACCAGCTCTTGCCGCCGTCGGCCAGCACCGCCTTGGCCGTGCCGTTGGCCAGGGCGTAGGAGTCGTAGGTCCAGTGGATATGGTTGGGCGAGCAGAATTCGTTGGTCAGGCTGGAGGCCGCCGCACCGGAGATCAGCGCCAGCTTGCCGGACTGCTCGACCACCTTGCTCGCCGCCAGCACCACCGAGGAGGCGACCATGCCGGTGACCATGTCGACGTTGCGCTCATCGACCCACTGGCGCACGGTGTTGGCGCCGACGTCCGGCTTGTTCAGATCGTCGGCGCTGAATACCACGATCTTCTTGCCGTCGACCTGGCCGCCGAAATCCTCGATGGCCATCTTCAGCGCCTCCAGGCCACCCGGGCCGGAGAGGTCGCGGTAGGTGCCGGACATGTCGGCCAGGTAGCCGATGCGGATTTCGTCGTCGCTGATCTGCGCCTGGGCGGCGCCGGCGAACAGGCTGGTGGCGAGGATGACGCTTGCAGTCTTCTGGAACGGATTCATCTGGTTACCTTCCGATTATTGTTGTTGTACGGGCGAAGCAACCCCGAGCCGACGAGCCCAAGCGCGCCGTGCTGCTTACTGCGGGGAAACGGATTAGACGCCTAGGCAGCGGTTGAGCAGGTCCTGCTTGGCCTCCAGCTCGGCGGCGGCGATCTCCTCGACTATCTGGCCGTGATCCATCAGGTAGTGGCGGTCGGCCAGCGGCGCGGCGAAGCGGAAGTTCTGCTCCACCAGAACGATGGTCAGCCCCTTGCGTTTGAGCTTGACCAGCACCTCGGCGAGCTTCTGCACTATCACCGGGGCCAGGCCCTCGGTGATCTCGTCGAGCAGCAGCAGGTTGGCGCCGGTGCGCAGGATGCGCGCCATGGCCAGCATCTGCTGTTCGCCGCCGGACAGCCGGGTGCCCTGGCTGAAGCGCCGCTCGTAGAGGTTGGGGAACATCTCGTAGATCTCGTCCAGGCTCATGCCGCCGCTGCGCACCATGGGCGGCAGCAGCAGGTTTTCCTCGACGTTGAGGCTGGCGAAGATGCCACGCTCCTCCGGGCAGTAGCCCACACCCAGGCGCGGGATCAGGTGCGCGGCGATGCCCAGGGTCTCGTTGCCGTTGACCACGATCGAGCCGGTGCGCCGGCCCACCAGGTTCATGATCGCGCGCAGCGTGGTGCTGCGCCCCGAGCCGTTGCGACCGAGCAGAGTCACCAGCTCGCCGCGGCGCACCAGCAGGTCGATGCCGTGCAGGATGTGCGACTCGCCGTAGAAGGCGTGCAGGTCGCTGACCCGCAGCTGTTCGTATTCGGGCACGTGCAGGCTGGTCATGGCTGCACCTCCGCGACTGCCGCTTCGCTGCCCAGGTAGGCCTCGCGCACCAGCGGGTCGGCCGATACGCTGGCGTAGTCGCCCTCGGCGAGGATGGCGCCGCGCGCCAGCACGGTGATGCGGTCGCACAACTGGCTGACCACGCTGAGGTTGTGTTCGACCATCAGCACGGTGCGCCCCACCGCGGCGCGACGCACCAGGCCGATGACCATCTCCACGTCCTCGCCGCCCATGCCCTGGGTCGGCTCGTCGAGCAGCAGCACGCTGGGATCCAGCGCCAGGGTGGTGGCCAATTCCAGGGCACGCTTGCGGCCGTAGGGCAGCTCCACGGTCAGGGTATCGGCGAACTCCAGCAGGCCGACCTCCTCGAGCATCTGCCGGGCGCGCTCGTCGAGCGCGCGCAGGCTGCGTTCCGACTTCCAGAAGTGAAAGGAATTGCCCAGCCTGCGCTGCAGCGCCACGCGCACGTTCTCCAGCACGCTCATATGACCAAACACCGCGGAAATCTGGAAGGAGCGGACCAGGCCGAGCCGGGCGATCTCGTTGGGCTTGAGACCGGTGATCGGCCGGCCCTGGTAGAGGATCTCGCCGCGGCTGGGGGCGAGGAACTTGGTGAGCAGGTTGAACACCGTGGTCTTGCCGGCGCCGTTGGGCCCGATCAGCGCATGGATATGCCCTTGCCTGACCCGCAGATCGACCGCATCAACCGCGGTGAAGCCGCGGAATTCCTTGGTCAGGCCGCGTGTTTCCAACACGAACTCTGGTGACATGTGGAGCCCTCTAACCTTGATTGTTGTTATTCGGTTATGGCGCTGCAGAAGTTATTACCTTTACGTAAACGACAACATCATACAAAAGTCTAATTCTGACTTTTCGGTCGCATACGGACGCAAAAACGGGAAGGCGATCACACCACCCTGCCCCGCGCTTGCTGGCGGCTACACCCGGCCGCCAAGCTGGGACCGAGTATAGGCAGGCGCGGATGAATTAATACCGGACAAAAAAGCTGGTTGGTTATGCAGAAATATCGCAACCGCGGCGACAGGCAGGCGCCGCGATCTCAGCGCGGCACCCGCCCCATCAGGTAGAACTCCTCGTTCGGCGGCGTGCCGGCCAGGGTCACCAGGCGATTGGACAGGCCGAAAAAGGCGGCGATGGCGCCGATGTCCCAGATGTCGTCGAGGTCGAAGCCGACCGCCTGCAGGCGCGCCTGCCAGTCGTCGTCGAGGCCGCCGCGCTCGAGGCCGACGTGCAGGGCGAAGTCGAGCATCGAGCGCTGGCGCTCGGTCAGCGCCGCGCTGCGATGGTTGATCGCCAACTGGTCCGCCAGCAGCGGGTCCTTGGCGTAGATGCGCAGCAGCGCGCCATGCGCCACCACACAGTACAGGCAGCCGTGGCGGGCGCTGATCGCGACCACGATCATCTCCCGCTCCGCCGGGGTCAGGCTGGCGGATTCACGCGTCATCAGCGCGTCGTGATAGGCGAAGAAGGCGCGGAACTCCTCCGGCCGGTGCGCCAGCATCAGGAACACGTTGGGCACGAAGCCGGCCTTTTCCTGCACGGCGAGGATGCGCTCGCGCAGGTCCTGCGGCAGTTCGTCGAGCGAGTCGGGGATGGGAAAGCGGCTGATCGCGGCGTTCATGGGAGGTTCCTTATGGTGGTCGTGGTCCCGCAAGCCTGATCCTATTGCCAGCGAGCCGACGCCAGCGGGCCAGACGCCCGCGTCGGGACGCTGGATCGCCTGCTCGCGGGAGTTGACAGGCGGCGAAGTCACCTTTACGTTAACGTAAAGCAGCGAAACCTGCCAACCTGTACCCATCGCCCCGCCGATAACGACAATCAAGGTGCCCCCATGACCTACCCCAGCCTCAACTTCGCCCTCGGTGAAACCATCGACATGCTGCGCGATGCGGTCCACCACTTCGCCCAGGCCGAGCTGGCCCCGCGCGCCGCGCAGATCGACCGCGACAACGAGTTCCCCATGGACATGTGGCGCAAGTTCGGCGACATGGGCCTGCTGGGCATGACTGTCGAAGAGGAATACGGCGGCACCAACATGGGCTACCTGGCCCATGTGGTGGCCATGGAAGAGATCAGCCGCGCCAGCGCCTCGGTCGGCCTGTCCTACGGCGCGCATTCGAACCTGTGCGTCAACCAGATCCGCAAGAACGGCAACCACGAGCAGAAGCTCAAGTACCTGCCCAAGCTGTGCTCCGGTGAGCACGTCGGCGCCCTGGCCATGAGCGAGCCCAACGCCGGCTCCGACGTGGTGTCGATGAAGCTGCGCGCCGAGAAGCGCGGCGACCGCTACGTGCTCAACGGCAACAAGATGTGGATCACCAACGGCCCGGACGCCAACACCTACGTGATCTACGCCAAGACCGACGTCAACGCCGGCTCGCGCGGCATGACCGCCTTTATCGTCGAGCGCGACTTCAAGGGCTTTTCCCGCCACCAGAAGCTGGACAAGCTGGGCATGCGCGGCTCCAACACCTGCGAGCTGGTGTTCGAGGACTGCGAGGTGCCGGAAGAGAACATCTTAGGCGTCGAAGGCGGCGGCGTGCGCGTGCTGATGAGCGGCCTGGACTACGAGCGCACCGTGCTCTCCGGCGGCCCCACCGGGATCATGAGCGCCTGCATGGACGTGGTGCTGCCCTACGTGCACGAGCGCCAGCAGTTCAAGCAGTCGATCGGCGAATTCCAGCTGGTGCAGGGCAAGCTGGCCGACATGTACGCCGGCATGAACGCCTCCAAGTCCTACCTGTACAACGTGGCCAAGGCCTGCGACCGCGGCGAGGAATCGCGCAAGGACGCCGCCGCGGTGATCCTCTACACCGCCGAGATGGCCACCAGGATGGCCCTGGACACCATCCAGCTGCTCGGCGGCAACGGCTACACCAACGAATACCCGGCCGGCCGCCTGCTGCGCGACGCCAAGCTCTACGAGATCGGCGCCGGCACCAGCGAGATCCGCCGCATGCTGATCGGCCGCGAGCTGTTCAACGAGACCAAATAAGGCGTTTGCCAGACGTAGGGTGGAAAACCGCGAAGCGTTTTCCACCAAAGCCGGTGGATGGATAAAGCACCATCCACCCTACGGATTACGGTATCGGAGTCACTGATGGCCATCCTGCACACCCAGATCAATACCCGCTCCCCGGAGTTCGCCGCCAATAGCGCGGCCATGCTCGAGCAGGTCGCCGACCTGCGCGCCCTGCTCGCCCGTCTGCACGAAGGCGGCGGCGAGAAGGCCCAGGCGCGCCATACCGCGCGCGGCAAGCTGCTGCCGCGCGAACGCATCAACCGCCTGCTCGATCCCGGCTCGCCGTTCCTGGAAATCGGCCAGCTCGCCGCCCACGAGGTGTACGGCGAAGAGGTGCCCGCCGCCGGGGTGATCGCCGGCATCGGCCGGGTCGAAGGCGTCGAGTGCATGATCGTGGCCAACGACGCCACGGTAAAAGGCGGCAGCTACTACCCGCTGACCGTGAAGAAACACCTGCGCGCCCAGGCCATCGCCCGCGAGAACCGTCTGCCGTGCATCTACCTGGTGGACTCCGGCGGCGCCAACCTGCCGCGCCAGGACGAGGTGTTCCCGGATCGCGAACACTTCGGTCGGATCTTCTTCAACCAGGCCAATATGAGCGCCATGGGCATTCCCCAGATTGCAGTCGTGATGGGTTCGTGCACTGCCGGCGGCGCCTATGTACCGGCGATGAGCGACGAGACCATTATGGTGCGCAACCAGGCCACCATTTTTCTCGCCGGCCCGCCGCTGGTAAAGGCCGCCACCGGTGAAGTAGTGAGCGCCGAGGAGCTGGGCGGCGCCGATGTGCACTGCAAGACCAGCGGCGTGGCCGACCACTATGCCGACGACGACGAACACGCCCTGGCCCTGGCCCGGGGCAGCATCGCCAACCTCAACTGGCGCAAGCTCGGCCAGCTCGATGCCCGCGCGCCCATCGCCCCGCGCTACCCGGCCGAGGAGCTGTACGGGGTGATCCCGGCGGACGCCAAGCAGCCGTTCGACGTGCGCGAGGTGATCGCGCGTATCGTCGACGACTCGCAGTTCGATGAATTCAAGGCGCTGTTCGGCACCACCCTGGTCTGCGGCTTCGCCCGCATCGACGGCTACCCGGTGGCGATCCTGGCGAATAACGGCATCTTGTTTGCGGAGTCGGCGCAGAAAGGCGCGCACTTCGTCGAACTGGCCTGCCAGCGCGGCATTCCGCTGCTGTTCCTGCAGAACATCACCGGCTTTATGGTCGGCAAGAAATACGAGGAAGGCGGCATCGCCAAACACGGCGCCAAGCTGGTCACCGCCGTGGCCTGCGCCCAGGTGCCGAAGTTCACCGTGATCATCGGCGGCAGCTTCGGCGCCGGCAACTACGGCATGTGCGGCCGCGCCTACGACCCACGCTTCTTGTGGATGTGGCCCAACGCCAAGATCGGCGTGATGGGCGCGCAGCAGGCCGCCGGCGTGCTGGTGCAGGTCAAGCGCGAGCAGGCCGAGCGCGCCGGTCAGCACTATTCGGACGAGGATGAACAGCGCCTCAAGCAGCCCATCGTCGAGCAGTACGAGAAGCAGGCGCACGCCTACTACTCCAGCGCCCGGCTGTGGGACGACGGCGTGATCGACCCGGCGCAGACCCGCGAGGTGCTGGCCCTGGCGCTGTCGGCCAGCCTCAACGCACCGATAGAGCCGACCCGCTTCGGCGTGTTCCGTATGTAATCCGTGGGAGGGGCTTCAGCCGCGACAACCGCGCTACAGGTCGCGGCTAAAGCCCCTCCCACACCGAATCCAATGTATCGGTGCGCGCAGCGCCCCCTACGGAATGACCATGACCGACTTCACCACCATCGAGCTTGAAAAAGACCCGCGCGGTTTCGCCACCCTGTGGCTCAACCGCCCGGAGAAGAACAACGCCTTCAACGCCGCGATGATCCGCGAGCTGATCCTCGCCCTCGACGCCGTCGGCGAGGACAAGAGCCTGCGCTTTTTGCTGCTGCGCGGCCGCGGCAAGCACTTTTCCGCTGGCGCCGACCTGGCCTGGATGCAGCAGGCCGCAGGGCTCGACTACAACGCCAATCTGAGCGACGCCCGTGAGCTGGCGGAGCTGATGTACAACCTGGCCGCCCTGAAGATCCCCACCCTGGCCGTGGTGCAGGGCGCGGCCTTCGGTGGCGCGGTGGGCCTGGTCAGTTGCTGCGACATGGCCATCGGCACCGAGGACAGCCTGTTCTCCCTGTCCGAGGTGCGCATCGGCCTGGCCCCGGCGGTGATCAGCCCCTTCGTGGTCCAGGCCCTGGGCGAGCGCGCGGCCAAGCGATACGCGCTGACTGCCGAGCGCTTCGACGGCCTGCGCGCTCGCGAGCTGGGCCTGCTGGCCGAAGCCTGCCCGGTCGCCGAGCTCGATGCCCAGGCCGAGGCCTGGATCGCCAACCTGCTGCAAAACAGTCCGCAGGCCATGCGCGCCAGCAAGGACCTGCTGCGCGAAGTCGGCAGCGGCGAACTGACGCCGGCCCTGCGCCGCTATACCGAGAACGCCATCGCCCGTCTGCGCGTCAGCGCCGAGGGCCAGGAAGGCCTGCGGGCATTTCTGGAAAAACGCACGCCCGCCTGGCAGGAGCAACAAGCATGAACCTCAAGCCTATCGACACCCTGCTGGTCGCCAACCGCGGCGAGATCGCCTGCCGCGTGATGCGCACGGCCAAGGCCATGGGCATCCGTACCGTGGCGGTGCACAGCGCCATCGACGCCACGGCCCGGCACGTGCGCGAGGCCGACCTGGCGGTGAACCTGGGCGGCGCCAAGCCGGCGGAAAGCTACCTGCTGATCGACAAGCTGATCGAAGCGGCCAGGGCCAGCGGCGCCCAGGCCATCCACCCCGGCTACGGTTTTCTCTCGGAAAACGCCGGCTTCGCCCGCGCCATCGAAGAAGCCGGGCTGATCTTCCTCGGCCCGCCCGCCTCGGCCATCGACGCCATGGGCAGCAAGTCGGCGGCCAAAGCACTGATGGAGGCCGCCGGCGTACCGCTGGTGCCCGGCTATCACGGCGAAGCGCAGGATATCGACACCTTCCGCCAGGCCGCCGAGCGCATCGGCTACCCGGTGCTGCTCAAGGCCGCCGCCGGCGGTGGCGGCAAGGGCATGAAGGTGGTCGAGCGCGAAAGCGAGCTGGCCGAGGCCCTGGCCAGCGCCCAGCGCGAGGCGCAGTCGTCGTTCGGCGACTCGCGCATGCTGGTGGAGAAGTACGTACTCAAGCCGCGCCACGTAGAGATCCAGGTATTCGCCGACCAGCACGGCCACTGCCTGTACCTGAACGAGCGCGACTGCTCGATCCAGCGCCGCCACCAGAAGGTGGTCGAGGAAGCCCCCGCCCCCGGCCTGTCACCCGAACTGCGCCGCGCCATGGGCGAGGCGGCGGTCAAGGCGGCGCAGGCCATCGGCTACGTCGGTGCCGGCACCGTGGAGTTCCTCCTGGACGAACGTGGCGACTTCTTCTTTATGGAGATGAACACCCGCCTGCAGGTGGAACACCCGGTCACCGAGCTGATCACCGGCCTCGACCTGGTGGCCTGGCAGATTCGCGTCGCCCGCGGCGAGGCGCTGCCGATTACGCAGGATCAAGTGCCGCTTAACGGCCACGCCATCGAGGTGCGCCTGTACGCGGAAGACCCGGACCACGACTTCCTCCCGGCCACCGGCACCCTGCAGTTGTACCGCGAAGCCGCCGCCGGCCCCGGCCGGCGTACCGACAGCGGCGTGGCCCAGGGCGATGTGGTCTCGCCCTTCTACGACCCCATGCTCGGCAAGGTCATCGCCTGGGGCGAGAACCGCGAGGAAGCGCGCCTGCGCCTCTTGGCCATGCTCGACGAAACCCTGGTCGGCGGGGTCAAGACCAACCTGGCCTTCCTGCGTCGCGTGCTGGCCCACCCGGCCTTTGCCGCCGCCGAACTGGACACCGGCTTTATCCCGCGTCACGAGGCGCAGCTGCTGCCGCCGGTCAGCGAACTGCCGGAGGCCTTCTGGCAGCTGGCGGCCGATGCCTTTATCCAGAGCGAAGCCGCGCGCCATCGCGCCGACGATGCCCATTCGCCCTGGGCCGCGCGCAGCGGCTGGCGCAGCGGCGGCCCGGCGGAGATCGAGCTGCACCTGAGCTGCCAGGGCAGCAGCCGCAAGGTGCGCGCCAGCGGGCAGGCACAGCTGCAGGGCGACTGCCTGCTGGTGCCCGGCGCGGCGCAGCAGCGCCTGCCCGCGATCCGCCAGGGCGACACCCTGTACCTGCAGTGGCAGGGCGAACTGCACGCGGTCAGCCGCTTCGACCCGATCGCCGCCGCCGAGGCCAGCCATCATCAGCACGGCGGCCTGACCGCGCCGATGAACGGCAGCATCGTCCGCGTGCTGGTCGAGCCAGGCCAGGTCGTGGAGGCCGGCACCGCCCTGGTGGTGCTGGAGGCGATGAAGATGGAACATAGCATCCGCGCCCCCGAGGCCGGTACGGTCAAGGCCATCTATTGCCGCGAAGGCGAGCTGGTCAGCGACGGCGCGGTACTGGTGGAACTAGAACCGTAGGGTGGGCTTCAGCCCACCGATTCGGGACAATCCTGCGTAGGCTATGTGCAACCCACCAGACCGTCCTGACGGGTTGCACCCGCCCTACGCTTCTACCCAAAGCCTACTGTCCCTATCGATAACCCACGGAGAAACGACATGTCCCTGCCCCGCTCCGTACGCCTGGTCGAAGTCGGCCCGCGCGACGGCCTGCAGAACGAGAAACAGCCGATCAGCGTGGCCGACAAGGTGCGCCTGGTGGACGACCTGAGCGCCGCCGGCCTCGGTTACGTCGAGGTCGGTAGCTTCGTCTCGCCCAAGTGGGTGCCGCAGATGGCCGGCTCCGCCGAGGTGTTCGCCGCCATCCAGCGCAAGCCTGGCGTGACCTACGCCGCGCTGACGCCGAACCTGAAGGGCTTCGAGGCCGCGCTACAGGCCGAGGTCGAGGAGGTGGCGGTGTTCGCCGCCGCCAGCGAGGCCTTCTCGCAGAAGAACATCAACTGTTCCATCGCTGAGAGCCTGGAGCGCTTCGTGCCGCTGATGGACGCGGCCAAGGCAGCGAACGTCCGCGTGCGTGGCTACGTGTCCTGCGTGCTCGGCTGCCCCTACGATGGCGAGATCGACCCGGCCCAGGTTGCCAGCGTGGCCAAGGAGCTCTACGCCATGGGCTGCTACGAATTGTCCCTGGGCGACACCATCGGCACCGGCACGCCGGGCAAGACCCGCCACCTGCTCAACGTGGTCGGCCGCGACATTCCCCGCCACCTGCTGGCCGGGCACTTCCACGACACCTACGGCCAGGCCCTGGCCAATATCTACGCCAGCCTGCTCGAAGGCATCAACGTGTTCGACAGCTCGGTCGCCGGCCTCGGTGGCTGCCCCTATGCCAAGGGCGCGACCGGCAACGTCGCCACCGAGGACGTGCTCTACATGCTGCAGGGTCTGGGCATCGACACCGGTATCGACATGGACAAACTGATCGCCGCCGGCCAGCGCATCTGCGAGGTGCTGGGCAAGGCCAACGGCTCGCGGGTGGCGCGGGCACGCCTGAGCCGATAAGCGCCGTAGGGTGGATGACGCTCTTCTCATCCACCGTTGTGGTGGATCGGTGAAGCGTGATCCACCCTACGTTTCGCGCCAATTGCCGCGGTCGCGTCACGGCGGCAAAAGGTCGGCAGCGTGGCGATAAGCGTCGCTGCGTATCAAGGCAACCCCGTTCGCTTGCGCTAGGGTAGAAGGTACCCACAAGCAACGACGAGGACCGGCCATGCAGCAGCCTCTCTGGACGCCCTCCGCCGAGCGCATCGCCGCCAGCCGCATGGACGCCTTCCGCCGCCAGGTCAACCAGCGCCACGGCCTCGAGCTGGCCGACTATCCGGCCCTGCACGCCTGGAGCATCGAACAGCGCGAGGCCTTCTGGCAGGCGATAGTCGAGTTCTTCGAGATCCGCTTCAGCACGCCTGCCGAGCGGGTACTGCGCGAGGGCCCGGTGATGCCCGATGCCGACTGGTTCCCCGGCGCCCGGCTGAATTTCGCCGAACAGCTGCTGCGCCGCCGCGACGAGCATCCGGCGCTGGTGGCCGTCGGCGAAGACGGCAGTCGCGAGCAGCTCAGCTACCTGGAGCTGGCCGAGCACGTCGCCGGCCTGCAGCGCAGCCTGCGTGACGCCGGCGTAGGCCTCGGCGACCGGGTCGCGGCCTTTATGCCCAACACCTGGCAGACGGTGGTCGGCATGCTCGCCGTCAGCAGCCTCGGCGCCACCTGGTCGTCCTGCTCGCCGGACTTCGGCACCCAGGGGGTGATCGACCGCTTCGGCCAGATCGAACCCAAGGTGCTGATCGCCGCCGCCGGCTACCGCTACGCCGGCAAGAACCTCGACCTGACCGCCAAGCTGGGTGAAATCCTCGAACGCCTGCCGAGTCTGGAGCAACTCATCGTCGTGCCCTATTCCCGGCCCGAGGCGAAGCCCGCCGACTTCAGCACCCAGGCCCGAGTGGCGCTATGGCAGGACGTCTACCGGCCCGGCGGCGAGCCAGTTTTCACCCAGGTTCCCTTCGACCAGCCGCTGTACATCCTCTATTCCAGCGGCACCACCGGCGTGCCCAAGTGCATCGTCCATGGCGTGGGCGGCACCCTGCTGCAGCACGTCAAGGAACTCGGCCTGCACACCGACCTGACGGCCGATGACTGCCTGTTCTACTACAGCACCTGCGGCTGGATGATGTGGAACTGGCTGGCCTCCGGCCTGGCCCTCGGCGCCACCCTGGTGCTGTTCGACGGCTCGCCCTTCCATCCGGGGCCCGAACGCCTGCTGGAGCTGATCGACGCCGAGGGCATCAGCATCTTCGGCACCAGCGCCAAGTACCTCGCCGCACTGCAGAAGGCTGGCGCCAGGCCGCGCGAAACGCACCGCCTGGAACGGCTCAAGACCATCCTCTCCACCGGCTCGCCGCTGGCCCACGAGAGTTTCGACTTCGTCTATCGCGACTTCAAGGCAGAGCTGTGCCTGTCGTCGATCTCCGGCGGCACCGATATCGTCTCCTGTTTCGCCCTCGGCAACCCGACCCTGCCGGTATGGCGCGGCGAGCTGCAGTGCAAGGGCTTGGGGATGGACGTTCAGGTGTGGAACGAGAGCGGCCGGGCGGTCGTCGGCGAGAAAGGCGAGCTGGTCTGCGCCCGGCATTTTCCCTCGATGCCGCTGGGCTTCTGGAACGACGAAGGCGGCGAGAAATTCCGCGCCGCCTACTTCGCCACCTTCCCCGGCGTCTGGGCCCACGGCGATTACGCCGAGATCACCGCACACGGTGGCCTGGTGATCCATGGCCGTTCCGACGCAGTGTTGAATCCGGGCGGAGTGCGGATCGGCACCGCGGAGATCTACCGCCAGGTGGAGAAGGTGCCGCAGGTGCTCGAATCCATCGCCATCGGCCAGGACTGGGGCGGCGACGTGCGCGTGGTCCTTTTCGTCCGCCTGCGCGCGGGCGTCGAACTGGACGAGGCGCTGCAGGCCGAAATCCGCCGGGTGATCCTGAGCAACACCACCTCGCGTCACGTCCCGGCGAAGATCATTGCCGTGGCCGATATCCCCCGCACCATCAGCGGCAAGCTGGTGGAGCTGGCGGTGCGCAACGTCGTTCACGGGCGCCCGGTGAAGAACACCGACGCCCTGGCCAACCCGCAGGCGCTGGAGCTGTTCCGCGACCTGCCGCAACTGCAGTGCTGAGCGCCCGGCCATGAGCAAAGCCCCGCCCGCCACGCCCGCCGACAAGGCTCCGGTGCGCCTCAAGTTACGCCGGGTGGCCATCGACACCTACCGCGAGAACGTCGCCTACCTGCACCGCGACTGCGCCGCCTGCCGTGCCGAGGGTTTCCAAGCCCTGGCCAAGGTGGAGGTCCGCGTCAATGGCCGGCGCATCCTCGCCAGCGTCAATCTGGTGGACGACCCGGCGATCGTCGCCTGCGACGAGCTGGGCTTGTCCGAGGACGCCTTCGCCCAGCTCGGCGCGGCCGCCGGCGATGCGGCCGCCATCGCCCAGGCCGAGCCGGCCGCCTCGATCCCCGCGCTGCACCGCAAGATCGCCGGCGAGCGCCTGACCCGCGACGATTTCCAGGCCATAGTGCGCGACATCGCCGAGCACCGTTACTCGAAGATCGAGCTGACCGCCTTCGTCGTCGCCTGCAACCAGGGCGAGCTTGACCGTGAAGAGGTGTACTTCCTCAGCGACGCCATGGGGCGTGTAGGACGCCGCCTGGACTGGCACGAGCCGCTGGTGGTGGACAAGCACTGCATCGGCGGCATTCCCGGCAACCGCACCTCCATGCTGGTGGTGCCCATAGTGGCCGCCCACGGCATGCTCTGCCCGAAGACCAGCTCGCGGGCGATCACCTCGCCGTCCGGCACCGCCGATACCATGGCGGTGCTGGCCAATGTCGAGCTGCCGTTCGAGCGTTTGGCGCAGATCGTGCGCGCCGAGCGCGGCTGCCTGGCCTGGGGCGGTTCCAGCGACCTGTCGCCGGCCGACGACGTGCTGATCTCGGTGGAGCGTCCGCTGTCGATCGACTCGCCGGGGCAGATGGTGGCCTCCATCCTGTCGAAGAAGATCGCCGCCGGCTCCACCCACCTGCTGCTCGACATCCCCCTCGGCCCCAGCGCCAAGGTCCGCTCGATGGGCGAGGCGCAGCGCCTGCGCCGGCTGTTCGAGTCCGTCGCCACGCGCCTGCGCCTGACCCTAGACGTGGTCATCAGCGACGGCCGCCAGCCGGTGGGCAACGGCATCGGCCCGGTGCTGGAGGCGCGCGACGTGATGCGCGTGCTGCAGAACGATCCGGATGCCCCCCACGACCTGCGCCAGAAGGCCCTGCGCCTGGCCGGGCGCATGCTCGAGTTCGACCCCGACGTGCGCGGCGGCGACGGCTATGCCATCGCCCGCGACATCCTCGACTCCGGCCGCGCCCTGGAGAAGATGCAGGCGATCATCAGGGCCCAGGGCGGCCACCCCTTCGACCACCACAACCCGCCGCTGGCGGCGCTGACCTTCGAAGTGCCGGCCGAGCGCGATGCGGTGGTCACCGGCATCGACAACCTGCAACTGGCGCGCATTGCCCGCCTGGCCGGCGCGCCCAAGGTAGCGGGCGCCGGCGTCGACCTACTGCGCAAGCTCGGCGAGCCGGTGCGCGCCGGCGACAGCCTGTACCGCGTGCACGCCGGCTACCCCGCGGACCTGAGCTTCGCCCGCCAGGCCAGCGAACGTGCCAGCGGCTTCAGCCTGGGCCGACCGGACCAGGTGCCCAACGTCTTCGTGGAGTTCTGATGGACAGTCTGCTGCTGTATTTCGACGACGAACAGGCTGCCGCCCTGCGCCTGGCCGCGGCCTGCGGCCTGCCGGCCGCAGCGGTGGAGCGGCACCGCTTTCCCGACCAGGAACTGCGCCTGCGCCTGCCCCGCGACGGCCGCCTGCCGCCGCAACTGGTGCTCTACCGCGGCCTGGACCGGCCCAACGAGAAGCTGGTGGAACTGCTGCTGGTGTGCGGCGAGGCCCGCCGCCTGGGCGCGCAGCGGCTGATCCTGGTCAGCCCCTACCTCGCCTACATGCGCCAGGACATCGCCTTCCGCCCCGGCGAGGTGGTCAGCCAGCAGGTGGTCGGCCGTTTCCTCGCCGAGCTGGTGGACGCGCTGATCACCGTCGATCCGCACCTGCACCGCATCGAGCGGCTGCAACAGGCCGTGCCGCTGACCGAGGCAGTCAGCCTCTCCGGGGCGCCGGCGCTGGCCCGGCTGATCACCCGCGAGCGCCCGCAGGCGCTGCTGCTCGGCCCGGACGAGGAAGCCGCCCAGTGGGTGGCGGCCGCGGCCGCCGGACAGGGCTTCGAACACGGCGTATGCCGCAAGGTACGCCACGGCGACCGCCAGGTGGCGATCAGCCTGCCGGCGCTGGAGGTAGCCGACCGTGCGGTGGTGCTGCTGGACGACGTGGTCAGCTCGGGCCACACCCTGGCCCAGGCCACCCGCCTGCTGCTGGCGGCCGGCGCCGCCTCGGTGGATGTCGCGGTGACCCACGCGCTGTTCGCCGATGACGCCCTGGCGCTGCTGCACGCCAGCGGCGTAGGCCAGGTATGGAGCAGCGACTGCATCGCCCACCCGAGCAATGCAGTGGCCATGGCCGGCGAGCTGGCGGCGGCGCTACGGCCACTGCTGCGCACCTGAAGGTGGCGACAGCGGCGCTGCAGCCTATACCGATGCACGCCCGTAGCAGCGGAAACCCGCCGTGCCACTGCCCTGCTGCGTAGCCCTGCTCTGCCTGGCCGGCGCCAGCCCGGCCGAACAGTTCGTGGGCCTTTATATACCGGCGGCACCGCCCCTGACCCGCGTCGACGTCGAGGGCGGCCATGCCATGCTCGGCGACGTGACCCTGGCCACCCCGGCCCGCTACCTGCCCGAACTAGTCGATCCCTAGGCACGCGACCGAGCATCGCAACGACTTTCGGCCCATCCGCAGTGGGCCATGCGGAGCGCTGATACAGATGTTTTTATCCCGCCCTGTAACAATCCGTCGCCCCCCCCTCTCTAGTGATACGAGTGCACCGAGCCCGCTACTCGCCCGGTGGACCCGCACCGATCGTGCTCGGATGGACGCGGGCTGAACCGCCTCGCCGACACTCGTGCTGCTTGGCAATCGCACAGGCGGTTGCGCAAGGAAAACACCCTGCAAATACCCTGACGGAGATACCAACGATGAAATCCACTACTTCCCACGCGGTCAGCGCTGCCAGCCTCGCCCTCGCCCTGGGCGCTGCCCTGGCCATTTCCGCTGCGCCGCTGACCGCCCAGGCGGCCGACAACGAGAAGTGCTTCGGCGTGGCCATGAAAGGCAAGAACGATTGCGCGGCCGGCCCGGGCACCACCTGCGCCGGCACCGCGAAGATCGACTACCAGGGCAACGCCTGGAAATACGTACCGGCCGGCACCTGCGAGAAGACCGCCTCGCCGACCTCGCCCAGCGGCTTCGGCCAACTCGAGGCCTTCAAGGAAAAAGCCCAGGGCTGATGGCCCGGGAGCGCTGACGATGACCATTCTGACCCGCCTCGACGAGCACGCCAGCGCTCCCGCGAACCGTTTCCCGCTGCCCGTGCGAGCGGGCATCGGGCTCAAGTCGCAGCATTACCGGGAGATCCTCGAGAGCCGGCCCGATATCGGCTTCTTCGAGGTCCACGCGGAAAACTACATGGGCGCCGGCGGCCCGTTCCATCACTACCTGCAGCGGATCGGCGAAAACTACCCGCTCTCCCTTCACGGCGTGGGCCTGTCCATCGGCGCGGAGCATCCGCTCGACGAGCAGCACCTCGATCGCCTGGCGGACCTGATCGAACGCTACCAGCCGGCATCCTTCTCCGAGCACCTGGCCTGGTCCAGCCACGGCGGCCTGTTTCTCAACGACCTGCTGCCGCTGGCCTACGACGACACCACCCTGGCGCGTGTCTGCGAACATATCGACCGGGTGCAGACACGCCTGCGCCGGCCCATGCTGCTGGAAAATCCGGCGACCTACGTCGAGTTCTCCCGCTCGACCATGGACGAAGCGAGCTTTATCGGCGAGGTGGTCCGCCGCAGCGGTTGCGGCCTGCTGCTCGACGTCAACAACGCCTATGTCTCCAGCGTCAACCATCGGCGTGACGCCTACGCCTATATCCGAGCCCTGCCGCTGGCTGCGGTGGCCGAGGTGCATCTGGCCGGGTTCGCCGAGGACCGCGACGACACTGGCGCGCGCCTGCTGATCGACAACCATGGCGCCGCCGTGGACGCCGCGGTGTGGCAGCTCTACGCCCAGGTGCTGGAGCTGATCGGCGCGGTGCCCACCCTGCTCGAACGCGACCACGACGTGCCGCCGCTCGCGCTGCTGCTGCAGGAGGCCCGGCAGGCCGAACGGCTGCTCGAACGGCAACCTGGGCAAACGCAGCGGGTGCCGCGATGAACGACCAAGCGCAATTCGTCGCGGCGCTGCTCGATCCCGCGCAGCCCTGCCCGGCGCAGTTGACCAGCTGGAACGAGGCGCAGCCGAGCCGGCGCTTCGCGGTCTATCGCAACAACCTGATCGGCTCGCTGGT
The DNA here is from genome assembly GCF_052682975.1 of Pseudomonas sp. SP16.1. NCBI lineage: Bacteria > Pseudomonadati > Pseudomonadota > Gammaproteobacteria > Pseudomonadales > Pseudomonadaceae > Pseudomonas > Pseudomonas sp. SP16.1. The sequence continues at coordinate 1,518,220 of NZ_JBQYFZ010000001.1, read as the reverse complement.
CGACGCGCTGGCGGACGGCTTCCCGGTGGTCCAGCAGCTGGTGGGCGAGGCGTTCTTCCGGGCCATGGCCCAGGTCTTCGTGCGCCAATCGCCGCCGCGTTCGGCGGTGATGCTCGATTACGGCGCGGACTTCCCGGCCTTCGTCGAGGGCTTCGAGCCTGCCGGCGGTCTGCCGTACCTGGCCGACGTCGCCCGTCTCGAACGCCTGCGCAGCCGCGCCTACCATGCCGCGGACAGCCCGGCGCTGGACGCCGCCGCCCTCGCCGGCGCCCTGGCCGAGCCGGACCGGTTGGCGAGCCTGGTGTTCCAGCTGCACGCCTCGGTCGCGGTGCTCGCCTCGCGCTTCGCTGTGGTATCGCTCTGGGCAGCCCACCAGGGCCTGCTCGATATCACGCGGGTCGGTCCCTACGGCGCGGAGTCGGCGCTGGTCCTGCGCCATGGCCTGGAAGTCGAGGTGATCGGCCTGCGCGCCGGCGACGCGACCTTCATCCAGGGTCTGCAGGTGGGCATGCCGCTGGGCCGCGCCGCCGAGCGGGCGCTGGACGAGGACCCGGCCTTCGACCTCAGCGTCCCCCTGGCACAGCTGATCCGCACCGGCGTGATCGGCGACTATCACTACGCCACCGACAGGCACCGCATATGAACGACTCGACACGACTCGCACCCGCAGCCTGGCCCATTCGCCTGGTGCTGCACGGCATCGACCTGTGCCAGCGGATCCCCTACAGCCTGGTCGCCCTGCTCGGCCGCTTCGCGATCGCCGCGGTGTTCTGGAAATCCGGGCAGACCAAGATCGAAGGGCTGGCCATCGATATCGTCGCCGGCAGCGTCGAGCTGGGCTGGCCGAAGCTCTCCTCCTCGGCCATCCCGCTGTTCGCCGAGGAATACCGGGTGCCGCTGCTGCCGCCCGAGCTGGCCGCCTACGCTGCGGCATTCGCCGAGCACCTGTTCCCCGTGCTGATCCTGCTCGGCCTGGCCACGCGCTTCTCGGCCCTGGCCCTGCTGGGCATGACCCTGGTGATCCAGCTGTTCGTCTATCCGGACGCCTACCCGACCCACGGCATCTGGGCGGCCGTCCTGCTGCTGTTGGTCAGCCGCGGTCCCGGCGCCATCGCCCTCGACCGGCTGATCGCCAGGCACTACCGCGCCGCCTAACGAGCCGGCGCGGCTTGGGGCTCAGATGCCGCTGCGCCCCGGCTCCTCGGGCGCTTGCTCCTCCTCGAGGTCCTCCAGCTTGAGTTCCAGGCCCCAGTCGCCGGCAGCGGCGGTCTTTCCCGCAGGGGACGCCGGCCCGGCCGTGGCGGCTGAGCGTCCGGCATTGGCCGGATTCTCGCGATGCAGCTTGAGCTTCAGGCGTACGTTGTTCGCCGAATCGGCGTTCTTCACCGCCTCCTCCTCGTCGATCGCGCCTTCATGGACCAGGTCGATCAGCGCCTGATCGAAGGTCTGCATGCCGAGGTTCTTCGATTTCTCCATGATCTCCTTGAGCTCGGAGAACTCGTTGCGCTTGATCAGTTCGCGCACCGTCGGCGTGCCCAGCATCACCTCCACCGCCGCGCGGCGCTTGCCGTCGGCCGTCTTGACCAGGCGCTGGGAAACGAACGCCTTGAGGTTGTTGCCCAGATCGTTGAGCAGCTGCGGGCGGCGCTCCTCGGGGAAGAAGTTGATGATGCGGTCCAGCGCCTGGTTGGCGTTGTTCGCGTGCAGGGTGGAGATCGCCAGGTGGCCGGTGTCGGCGAAGGCCAGCGCGTGCTCCATGGTCTCGCGGTCGCGGATCTCGCCGATCAGGATCACGTCCGGCGCCTGGCGCAGGGTGTTCTTCAGCGCGGCGTGGAAGCTGCGGGTGTCCACCCCCACCTCACGCTGGTTGATGATCGACTTCTTGTGCCGGTGCACGTACTCGACCGGGTCCTCGATGGTGATGATGTGCCCGCCGCTGTTGCGGTTGCGGTAGTCGATCAGCGCCGCCAGCGAGGTCGACTTGCCCGACCCGGTGCCGCCGACGAACAGCACCAGGCCGCGCTTTTCCATCACCGTGCTGAGCAGCACCTCGGGCAGCTTGAGGTCCTCGAAACGGGGGATGTCCAGCTTGATGTTGCGCGCGACGATCGACACCTCGTTGCGCTGCTTGAAGATATTGATGCGGAAACGGCCAACGCCGGCCAGGGAGATGGCCAGGTTCATCTCCAGCTCGCGCTCGAATTCCTCGCGCTGGGCGCTGTCCATGATCGACTCGGCGATGGCTGCCACGTCGCCGGACTTCATCGGCTCCTGGCTGAGCGCCTTGAGCACGCCGTTGAACTTGGCGCAGGGCGGCGCCCCGGTGGACAGGTAGAGATCGGAACCATCCTGCGTGGACAGGATTTTGAGCATTGCTTGAAGGTCCATGGCGGGGGTTTCCGGGAGTCAGGATTGAAATACCATAGGCCAGGATTCACCGGCGCAGGGCTCGGCTGAACAGACCTTGAAATTGGCGCCATTCTGCTGGCGCCGGCAATGCTGGCACAATATCAGCCCGGCAAAATTGAGGAACCCGTCATGGCAAAGGCAATGGCCCGCCACATCCTGGTCAAGACCGAAGCCGAAGCGCTGGCGCTGAAGAAACGCCTCGCCGCCGGCGAAGCCTTCGATGTGCTGGCGCGCAAGTATTCGACCTGCCCGTCCGGCAAGAAAGGCGGCGACCTCGGCGAGGTGCGCCCGGGACAGATGGTGCGTGCGGTGGATCAGGTGATCTTCAAGAAGCCGCTGCGCGAAACCCATGGCCCGGTGAAGACCCAGTTCGGCTATCACCTGATCCAGGTGTTCTATCGCGACTGATCGGGTCGGCCTGCAAAAGCCCGGCAAAAGCGCTAGAATCGCGCCCTTTTGCGCATCGTGCGCCCGCCTCGCAGGACAAAGCCTTGATCTCCACCGCCAATATCACCATGCAGTTCGGCGCCAAGCCGCTGTTCGAGAACGTTTCCGTCAAGTTCGGCAACGGCAACCGCTACGGCCTGATCGGCGCCAACGGCTGCGGCAAGTCGACGTTCATGAAGATCCTCGGCGGCGATCTGGAGCCTTCCGCCGGCCAGGTGATGCTCGAGCCCAACGTGCGCCTCGGCAAGCTGCGCCAGGACCAGTTCGCCTACGAGCAATTCACCGTCATCGACACCGTGATCATGGGTCATGAGCGCCTGTGGCAGGTCAAGGCCGAGCGCGACCGCATCTACTCGCTGCCCGAGATGAGCGAGGAAGACGGCATGAAGGTGGCCGAGCTCGAGGGCGAATTCGCCGAGATGGACGGTTACACCGCCGAATCGCGCGCCGGCGAGCTGCTGCTCGGCCTGGGCATCCCGCTGGAGCGGCACTTCGGCCCGATGAGCGAAGTGGCGCCGGGCTGGAAGCTGCGCGTACTGCTGGCCCAGGCGCTGTTCTCCGACCCGGAAGTGCTGCTGCTCGACGAGCCGACCAACCACCTGGACATCAATACCATCCGCTGGCTGGAAAACGTGCTGGTGCAGCGCAACAGCACCATGATCATCATTTCCCACGACCGCCACTTCCTCAACTCGGTCTGCACCCATATGGCGGACCTGGACTACGGCGAGCTGCGCCTGTTCCCCGGCAACTACGACGAGTACATGACCGCCGCGACCCAGGCGCGCGAGCAGTTGCTGGCCGACAACGCCAAGAAGAAGGCGCAGATCGCCGAGCTGCAGACCTTCGTCAGCCGCTTCTCGGCCAACGCCTCCAAGGCCAAGCAGGCCACCTCGCGCGCCAAGCAGATCGACAAGATCCAGCTGGCCGAGGTCAAGCCGTCCAGCCGCGTCAGCCCCTTCATCCGCTTCGAGCAGAACAAGAAACTGCACCGCCAGGCCGTGACCCTGGAGAACGTCAGCAAGGGCTTCGACGGCACGCAGCTGTTCAACGGCCTGAGCCTGCAGATCGAGGCCGGCGAGCGGGTCGCCATCATCGGCCCCAACGGCATCGGCAAGACCACCCTGCTGCGCACCCTGGTCGGCGAACTGGCGCCCGACCGCGGCGCGGTGAAATGGACCGACAGCGCCGAGGTCGGCTACTACGCCCAGGACCACGCCCACGACTTCGAGGCCGACGAGACCCTGTTCGACTGGATGGGCCAGTGGACCCAGGGCGAGCAGAACATCCGCGCCGCGCTGGGGCGCATGCTGTTTTCCTCCGACGAGATCCAGAAGTCGGTCAAGGTGCTGTCCGGTGGCGAGCAGGGGCGCATGCTGTTCGGCAAGCTGGCCTGCCAGAAGCCCAACGTGCTGGTGATGGACGAGCCGACCAACCACCTCGACATGGAGTCCATCGAGGCGCTCAACCTGGCGCTGGAAAACTACCCGGGCACCCTGCTGTTCGTCAGCCACGACCGCGAGTTCGTCTCCTCGCTGGCCACGCGCATCATCGAGCTGTCGGAAAGTGGCGTGAGCGATTTTTCCGGCAACTACGACGACTACCTGCGCAGCCAGGGCGTGATCGTATAACGCCCCCTGCGCTCGCCCGCGAGCCGGACGAACCAAGCCCCGCATCCTTCGATGCGGGGCTTTTTTATTTTCCAGACTACACCCGTGCAGAGCATGGTAAAGCGCCGGTCGACAGGCTGCCCGGCCACGCACCGCGGCATGCACTCGGAACTGGCGGAAGACATAAACAGCGCCGAACGCAAACGGGGCTGCCGATGCAGCGGCAGCCCCACAGCGGCGTCGACCTCAGGCACCCTGCCCCGTCACAGCAGCATGGCGGCGGCCCAGCCGAATGCCAGCAGCGGCAGGTTGTAGTGCAGGAAGGTGGGCACCACGCTGTCCCAGATATGGTTGTGCTGGCCGTCGACGTTAAGCCCGGCGGTCGGCCCGAGGGTCGAGTCGGACGCCGGCGAGCCGGCATCGCCGAGGGCGCCGGCGGTGCCGACGATGCAGACGATGGCCAGCGGGCTGAAGCCCAGCTGCACGCCCAGCGGCACGAAGATCGCCGCGATGATCGGGATGGTGGAGAACGACGAGCCGATGCCCATGGTCACCAGCAGGCCGACCAGCAGCATCAGCAGCGCGCCGACCGCCTTGTCGTGGCCGATCAGCGCGGCGGCGCCGTCGACCAGGGTCCTGACCTCGCCGGTGGCCTTCATCACCTCGGCGAAACCGGCGGCGGCGATCATGATGAAACCGATCATCGCCATCATCTTCATGCCCTCGGTGAACAGCCCGTCGGCCTCCTTCCAGCGCACCACGCCGGACACCGAGAAGATCACGAAGCCGGCCAGGGCGCCGATGATCATCGAGTCCAGCCACAGCTGCACGACGAACGCGGCGGCGATCGCCACGCCGGCCACCAGCAGGCTCAGCGGGTTGTACTGCGCATCCACGCGCTCGGCCTGCTCGATCTTCGCCAGGTCGTAGACGCGCTTGCCGCGGTAGCTGAACAACACCGCCACCAGCAGGCCGCACAGCATGCCCAGCGCCGGGATGGCCATGGCCCGGGTGATGCTCACCCCGCTGGTGTCCACCCCGGACTTGGCCACGTTGGCCAGCAGGATGTCGTTGAGGAAGATGCCGCCGAAGCCCACCGGCAGGAACATGTAGGGGGTGATCAGGCCGAAGGTCAGCACGCAGGCGATCAGGCGGCGGTCGAGTTGCAGCTTGCTCAGCACGTAGAGCAGCGGCGGCACCAGCAGCGGAATGAAGGCGATATGGATCGGCAGGACGTTCTGCGAGGCGATCGCCACCACCAGCAGCACAGCGATCAGCAGCCACTTGAGCAGCCCGCCGCCGGCCGCGTCCTGCTGGCCGATCAGCGCCAGCGCCTTGTCCGCCAGGGCATGAGCCAGCCCGGACTTGGCGATGGCCACGGCGAAGGCACCGAGCAGCGCATAGGACAGCGCCACCGTGGCGCCGCCGCCGAGGCCCTGGTTGAAGGCACTCAGCGTGCCCTCCACACCCAGGCCGCCGAGCAGGCCGCCGACCAGCGCGCCGACGATCAGCGCCACCACCACGTGCACCCGGCCCAGGCTGAGGATCAGCATGATGCCGACCGCCGCTATTACTGCGTTCATAAACCGCTCCACCTGCACAAAGCCCGGCACGGGCGCCGGGCCAAAAAAGCCGCGTACTCTGCCGCATGCGACCACAGCTGTCAAAAATGCAAACGTTCAGAATTTCGAGCAAAGCGTGCATAATCCCGACCCCGCATGCACGCCGATCAAGAACGCCACCGGCGCACCGATAACCAGCTGTAGTCCATCGAAGAAAGGAACGCCCCATGCTGTTCAGCCGTCTTTCGATCCAGTGGAAGATCACTCTGCTCGCCGGTCTTTGCCTACTCGCCATCGTCACCCTGCTGGTGGGCGCCTCGCAGTACCAGTCCAGCCGCAGCGCCAGCCTGGTGCGCGAGGCCTCGTACGGCATGCTGGAGGAAAGCGCCAGGCTGCGCCTGCAGGCGCGCGGTGAACTGCAGGCGATCCGCATCCAGCGCTACTTCATGGACGCCTATCAGTACGGCAAGGGTTTCTCGCGGCAGATCCTGTTCCTGCGCGAGCAGGCGGAGAAACGCTTTCTCGATGCCTTCGACCTGCGCGAGGACCTGACCCGCCAGGTGCGTACCAGCCTGGAGGCCAACCCGGCGCTGCTCGGCCTATACCTGGTGTTCGAGCCCGACGCGCTGGATGGCAAGGACGAACTGTTCGCCGACCAGGCCGAGCTGGGCAGCAATGATGCCGGGCGCTTCTCGCTGTACTGGGCGCAACCCACCCCCGGTCAGCTGGAATCCGAGTCGATGACCGAGGAGCTGCTCGGCGACACCACCCCCGGCGCCAACGGCGTGCCCTACAACGCCTGGTACACCTGCCCGCGCGACAGCCGCCAGGCCTGCGTGCTGGAGCCCTACTACGACGAAGTCGGCGGCCAGAAGATTCTGATGACCAGCATCGCCTTCCCGCTGGAGCTGGACGGCAAGGTGATCGGCGTGATGGGCGTCGACATCAGCCTGGCCAGCCTGCAGCAGCTCAGCCTGGAGGCCAATCGCCAGCTCTACGACGGCCAGGGCCATATCAGCATCTTCAGCCCCACCGCCCTGCTCGCTGGCCACAGCCGCGACCGCGCGCTGCTCAGCCAGCCGGTGGACAACGCCTACGGCGAACATGCCGGCGAACTGCGTGGCCTGATCGAGGCCGGCAGCGCCGCGGAACTGGATCACGGCGAGATGATGCGGGTGCTCAGTCCGTTCAAGCCGATCCCCGAGGCCCAGCCCTGGAGCGTGCTGCTGGAGGTGCCGCAGCCGGTGCTGCTGGACCGAGCCATCGAGCTCGGCAACCAACTCGACCAGCGCCGTGCCGGCGACAGCCTGGCGGCCCTGCTGCTCGGCCTGCTGGCGGTGCTCGCCGGGCTGCTGCTGATGTGGCTGACCGCACGTGGCGTGACCCGGCCGATCATCGGCGTAGCCGCCATGCTCAAGGACATCGCCAGCGGCGAGGGCGACCTCACCCGCCGCCTGCAATATTCCCGGCAGGACGAGCTGGGCGAGCTGACCGGCTGGTTCAACCGCTTCCTCGACAAGCTGCAGCCGATCATCGCCGACGTCAAAAGCAGCGTGCTCGACGCCCGTGGCACCGCCGACCAGTCCGCCGCCATCGCCAGCCAGACCAGCGCCGGCATGCAGCAGCAATATCGTGAGGTGGATCAGGTGGCCACCGCCTTCCAGGAGATGAGCGCCACCGCCCAGGACGTCGCGCACAACGCCGCCCAGGCCGCCGAGGCGGCGCGCAACGCCGACCAGGCCAGCCGCGAGGGCCTGCAGGTGATCGGCCAGACCACCAGCAGCATCGAGCTGCTGGCCAGCGAGATGAACCTGGCCATGCAGGAGGTCGAGGGCCTGGCCAGCAGCAGCGAGCAGATCGGCTCGGTGCTCGAGGTGATCCGCGCCATCGCCGAGCAGACCAACCTGCTGGCGCTCAACGCCGCCATCGAGGCCGCCCGCGCCGGCGAGGCCGGGCGCGGTTTCGCCGTGGTCGCCGACGAGGTACGCAACCTGGCCAAGCGCACCCAGGACTCGGTAGAGGAAATTCGCCAGGTGATCGAGGGGCTGCAGAGCGGCACCCGCGAAGTGGTCAGCAGCATGCACAGCAGCCATCGCCAGGCCCAGGGCAGCGTCGAGCAGGTGCAGCAGGCGGTGGCGGCGCTGCAGCGCATCGGCCAGGCGGTCAGCCTGATCACCGACATGAACCTGCAGATCGCCAGCGCCGCCGAGGAACAGAGCTCGGTGGCCGAGGAGATCAACCGCAACGTTGCCTCGATCCGCGACGTCACCGAAGCCATCAGCAGCCAGGCCGAGGAATCGGCGCAGGTCAGCCAGAACCTCAACCGCCTGGCCAACCACCAGCAGGGCCTGATGGACCAGTTCCGCGTCTGATGCGAAGCGGCCGTCCTTGCGGCGGCCGCGACCCAGGGTCTGCGCCGCTGCGTAGGGTGGATGACGCTCTACCCATCCACCAGGACCGAGCGAAGGGTAAGCGGTGGATGAAAAGAGCGTCATCCTTCCTAGCTGCGCCCTTGCGATACGGGGCGGCCTTGGCCTAGCCTGCGCATCCTTCTGCGCCATGCCGCCCGCCAGGGGATGCATCGGCGCAGGGCCTTATTTCTGATTAGGGAATCACTATGCTGAATATCGCCTTGGTCGCCGGTTCTGGTCGCAACAACAGCCAGTCCGGCAAGGTGGCGCGGGCACTGCGCCAGCGCCTGATCGAACTGGAGCAGACCACGCCCGAGCTGTGCAACATCGTCGACCTGGGCCTGGCCCCGCTGCCGCTGTGGCCCGCCGAGGACAGCGGCCCCTGGGAGCTGTACCGCCAGCAACTGGCCGCCGCCGACGCGGTGGTGATCATCGCCCCGGAGTGGAACGGCATGGCCTGCCCGGCGATCAAGAACTTCTTCATCTACGCCAGCAAGGCCGAGCTGGCGCACAAGCCGGGCCTGCTGGTCGGGGTGTCCTCCGGCATCGGAGGCGCCTATCCGATCAGCGAACTGCGCGCCTCCAGCTACAAGAACTGCCGCCTGTGCTACCTGCCGGAGCACCTGATCGTGCGCCAGGTGGAGAAGGTGCTGAACGGCCCGCAGGCGGTGGACGAAGCCGATCAGCGCATCCGCGCGCGCATCGACTACGCCCTCGACGTGCTGGTGCGCTACGCCCGCGCCCTGCAGCCGGTGCGCACGGCCATCGGCTTCGACAACCCGGCCTTCGCCAACGGCATGTAGCGCCGCCCCCCGTTTACCCGCGGCCCTCAGCGCCGCGGGAGACGGACTGCGACCCGCAGCCCGCCCAGCGGGCTGTCCTGCAGTTCGATACGGCCGCTCCAGGCCTCGACTATGTCACGCACTATGCCAAGCCCCAGGCCGTGCCCGGCCACCTGCTCGTCCAGGCGGGTGCCGCGGCCGAGCACCGCCTCGCGGCGTTCGGCGTCGATGCCGGGACCGTCGTCGTCGACGCACAAACGATAGCCCTCGGCGCCCTCTTCGATCGACAGCCGTACCCGTCGTTCGGCCCATTTGCAGGCGTTGTCCAGCAGGTTGCCGAGCAGCTCCAGCAGATCCTCGCGATCCCAGGGCAGCATCAGCCCGGGCGGCGCCTGCCAGTCCAGGCTCAGGCCGCGGTCGTGGATCATCGCCAGGGTGGCGAACAGCCCGGGCAGCTCCTGCGCGCAGTCGAAACGCGCCCCCGGCAGCGCCTCGCCGGCCAGGCGCGCGCGGCCGAGTTCGCGGCTCAGGCGCTGCTCGATCTGCGCCAGTTGCTCGCGCAGACTGGCACGTAGCGCCGGGTGCGCCGCCAGCTCGTCGCGCCCGGCCAGACTGGTCAGCACAGCCAATGGCGTCTTCAACGCGTGCCCGAGGTTGCCCAGGGCATTGCGCGAGCGCTTGAGGGTGTCCTCGGTATGCGCCAGCAGGCGGTTGGTCTGCGCCACCAGCGGCTCCAGCTCCTCCGGCACCTCGGTGTCCAGTTCGCTGCGCTGGCCCTGCTGCAGCTGGGCGATCTGCTGGCGTACCCGCTCCAGCGGGCGCAAGGCGCGGCGTACGGTATAACGCTGGGCGATGAGGATCAGCAGCAGCGCCGCACCGCCCATGCCCAGTCCCAGCCACTGCATGCGCCGGAAGCTGCGCAGCACCGGTGCATAGTCCTGGGCGACGCTGATCGACAGGTTCTCGCCATAGCGGCGGTAGTCGGCGCGGTACACCAGCAGGCGTTGGCCGTGCGGTCCGTCGCCCAGCTCGGCCTGCATCCCCGGCCCATCCGGGCGGAGCAGTTCGCGGTCCCACAGCGAACGCGAGCGCCAGCTGCGGTCCTCGAAATCGATACGGAAATAGTGGCCAGAGAACTGCCGCTGGAAGGAGGGATCGAGGCGTCGCTCGTCCAGTTGCAGGCCGGCCGGGCCACGCACCAGGGCAGCGAGCAGGCCCTGCGCCTCGTCGCGCAGGTCCTCCTGCAGGTAGCTGCGCAGACCGCGGTCGAAGGCCCAGAGGCTGGCTTGTGCGAGGATCAGCCCGACCAGCAGCAGGGCGCCGGCCAAGCCGAGGCTGAGCCGGCGCTGGATCGACCTCACCCGCCCTCCCCGCCGAACCTGTAGCCCTGGCCGCGGCGCGTCTCGATCACACCGCGCCCCAGCTTGCCGCGCAGGCGATTGACCAGCACCTCGATGACGTTGGAGTCGCGCTCGGTCTCGCCGTCGTAGAGATGATCGGCCAGGCGGTTCTTGGACAGGATCTGCCCTGGGTTCAGCATGAAATAACGCAGCAGGCGGAACTCGGCGGCGGTCAGGTCGACGGCCGCGCCGCCCGCCGTCACGCACTGGCGGCTCTCGTCCAGTCGCAGGCCGGCGGCCTCCAGCTGCGGCTGGTTGGCCAGGCCGTGGGCACGGCGCAGCAGCGCCTGGATGCGCAACGCCAGCTCTTCGGGATGAAAGGGCTTGGTCAGGTAGTCGTCGGCGCCGGCCTTGAGCCCTTCGATGCGCTCGGCCCAGGAGCCGCGCGCCGTCAGCACCAGCACCGGGGTGGTCAGGCCAGCGGCACGCCATTGCTGCAGCACCTCGAGGCCAGGCAGGCCGGGCAGGCCGAGGTCGAGCACGATCAGGTCGTAGGGCTCACTGGCGCCCTGGTGCACGGCGTCGCGGCCGTCGGCCAGCCAGTCCACCGCGTAGCCCTGGCGGCTCAGACCGGCCATCAGCTCGTCGGCCAGGGGAACGTGGTCCTCCACCAGCAACAGGCGCATCAGTCGTCTTCCTCGTCCTTCAGGATGCGCCCGTCGCGGGCGTCTAGTTCCAGTTCGCGTACCACGCCGGTGGTGGTGAGAATTTCCACCTCGTAGACCAGTACGCCGTCCTCTTCCTCCAGCTCGGCCTCCAGCAGCGTGGCGCCGGGATAGTGCCGTTCCAGGCGCTGCATCAGCTGCTCGAAGGGCATGATCACGCCCTCGCGACGCAGGCGCAACGCCTCGTCCTGATCGAGATCGCGGGCCGGCAGCGGGCCGGCGACCAGGGCGCAGGCCAGCAACAGGGACAGGGCAGTGGCGTTATGGCGGATCATCAGTCGTCCTGGTAGTTCTTCAGGGTTTCGCCGCTGCTGGCGTCCAGCTCCAGGTCCCAGCGCACGCCGGCAGGGTCGCGCAGCTCGACCTGATAAATGTAGCGGCCGTATTCCTCTTCCAGCTCGGTTTCTTCGATGCGCGAGCCCGGATGCAAGGCCAGCGCGGCCTGGTCGAGCCGCTCGAGCGGCTGGATCAGGCCAGCCTCACGCAGGCGCAACAGCTCCTGCGGCCCCAGGTCGCGAGCATGGGCAAGCAGGCTGGCGCTGGCAAGTGCGGCGGCACCGAGCAGGCCGAACGATGGATGCATGATGTCCTCCGGGGAATGTTTAGCTGCCTGCCACTCTAGAGCCGGGCACTTAACCCAAGCTGAATCCGGGGCGCATCATTCAGCCGCTGAAGTCGCTTGGCCTGCTCCGCGGCGCCTCTATAATCGCCAGCTTGCGTGAAGGAGAGGAACATGAGCGCGATCCATATCAAGTCCCCTGCCCTGACCCTCAAGGCCGGGCGCCGGGCCCTGGCGCGGATTCGCCAGCATGGCCTGAACCCGGCGGACGTCGGCATCCTGCCCGGCGCCGCCGGCGGTCCCAAGGGCATCGGCATACAGGGTCTGGATCTGGCGCTGTTCGGCGACTGGCTGCCGCGCGCGCCGCGCGAACGTGCGCTGATCGGCGCCTCGATCGGCTCCTGGCGCTTCGCCAGCGCCTGCCTGCCGGACCCGGCAGCCGGCATCCGCCGCCTCGGCGAACTCTATACCTCGCAGCGCTTCGCCAAGGGCGTGAGCATGGCCGAGGTGTCGGACAGCTGCCGGCGCATGCTCCACGAGTTGCTGGAGGACCAGGACGGTGCGGTCATCGCCAACCCGCACCATCGCCTGCATGTCGTGGTGGTGAGAAGCCACGGCCTGCTGCAGCACGACCACCGCGGCAAGCTGGGCCTGGGCCTGTCGTCGGTGATCGGCAACAACCTGCTGGCCCGCCAGCGCCTGGGCCGGCATTTCGAGCGGGTGATCCTGCACGATGCGCGGCAGGCGCCGCCGCTGGCTCAGTTGAGCGACTTCCGCTCGCACTTCCATGCCCTCACCACGCAAAACCTGCGCCACGCCCTGCTGGCGTCCGGCTCGATTCCCATGGTGATGGAGGCGATCCGCGAGATTCCCGGGCTGGAGCCTGGCGCCTATCGCGACGGCGGTCTGCTCGACTACCACCTCGACCTGCCCTACAGCGGCGCGGACATCGTGCTCTACCCGCATTTCACCGACCGGGTGATTCCCGGCTGGTTCGACAAGGGCATGCCCTGGCGCCGGGGCGATCCGACCCGCCTGCAGGACGTACTGCTGCTCGCCCCATCGCCCGACTACCTGGCGCGCCTGCCGCATGGCAAGCTACCGGACCGTAGCGACTTCAAGCGCTACCTGGGCGACGACGCCGGCCGCGAGCGCTACTGGCGCCAGGCAATGGCCGAAAGCGCGCGGCTCGGCGACGAGTTCCTCGAACTGGCGGAAAGCGGCCGCCTGGCCGAACGCCTGCAGCCCTTGTAGCGAGGCGGCAAGCGCGTCACACCGGCGCGGCGAATCAGGGAGGATGCATGAAGCTGGCAGTGGCGATCATTCACGGTATCGGCAACCAGCCCGATGGGCTCGACCACGAAGGCCAGCATGCCTTCGCCCAGGGACTGATCCAGGGCCTGCGAAGGCAGCTGGGCGACGATGCCCGGCACGTCGCGTTCCAGACCCTGTATTGGGCCAGCGTGCTGGACAAGCGCGAGCAGGCCTTTCTCGAGCGCCTCGAGCACCTGCCGGTACGCTGGCGTCGGCTGCGCCGCCTGGTCACCCTGTTTCTCGGCGACGCCGCCGGCTACCGCAAGGTCAGCGAGGCCTACGACACCACCTATCAGGAAGTACATCAGTGCCTGCGCCACGGCCTCGCCGCCTTGCGTGCGCAGGTCGACCCGCGTACGCCGCTGCTGGTGCTGGCCCACTCGCTGGGCGGGCACATCTTCTCCAACTTCGCCTGGGACCAGCAGAAACTCAACGCCACGCCCAGTTGCCCGCTCGACCCCTTCCTGGCCCTGGAGACCTTGGCCGGCATCACCACCTTCGGCTGCAACATCCCGCTGTTCACCTTCGCCTACGACCGCGTGCAGCCGATTCGCTTTCCCGGCTACTGCCTGGACCAGGCCGTGCGCCGAGAGGCGCGCTGGCTTAACGTCTACGCTCCGGCCGATCCGCTCGGCTATCCTCTACGCGCCGTGCCGGCCTACGCTGCGGTGGTGCACGAGGACCGCGCCCTGCCCGTCGGCCCCTGGTACAAGCGCCACACGCCGCTGAGCCATTTCGCCTACTGGCACGACCGCGCCTTCCATCGCTACCTGGCGCGGCAGATCGCGCAGCTGCTCGAGGCCTGCGACGCCGCGCTCGGGCAGACCTGATAAACTGCGCGGCTCAAGGCCCGGTCTCGGGCCATCCGACGCGAGCGCTGTACTGTGGAATTGTTCAAAGAGTTCATCTTCGAGGCGGCCCACCGCCTACCCCACGTGCCGGAAGGCCACAAATGCGGCCGCCTGCATGGCCACTCCTTCCGCGTCGCCCTGCATATCGAAGGCGAAGTCGACCCCTATACCGGCTGGATCCGCGACTTCTCCGAGATCAAGGCGATCTTCAAGCCGATCTACGAACAGCTCGACCACAACTACCTGAACGACATCCCCGGGCTGGAAAACCCCACCAGCGAGGTGCTCGCCAAGTGGATCTGGCAGCAGGTCAAACCCCTGCTGCCGGAGCTGTCGCGCGTGCGCATCCACGAGACCTGCACCAGCGGCTGCGAGTACCGCGGCGACTGAACGGCACCGCGGCTGGCCGGGCCGCATCCTAGGGCGCGGCGAACACCTCGGCGAACAGGTCGTGCATCGCCTGGAACGCCCGCGCCGCCACCAGCGGGTGGTACTCGTTGCGCCCCGGCACATTGGCCAGCGGGTTGGTGAACGAATGCACCGCGCCACCATAGCTGACCAGCTGCCAGTCCTTCTTGGCCGCCTTCATCTCGGCGACGAAGGCGTCGACCTGCGCCTGCGGCACCGCCGGGTCGTCCGCACCGTGCAGCACCAGCACCGGCGCCTGGATGTTCCGCGCGTCGGCCGGGTTGGGCGTATCCAGGTTGCCATGGAAGGACACGAAGCCCTTGAGCGGCGCGCCTGAGCGCGCCAATTCGAGCACCGCGCCACCGCCGAAGCAGAAGCCGATGGCGCCGAGCCTGGAGTCGTCCAGCGCTACCGTGGATTTCTGTGCCTTGAGCACCTCCACTGCGGCCTGGGCGCGCTTGCGCATTAGGCCGCGGTCGCCGCGCAGCGCACCGGCCGCGGTGCCGGCCTCCTCGGCGTTGCTCGGGCGGATGGCCTTGCCGTACATGTCGGCCATGAAGATCACGTACTTGTCGCCGGCCGCCCGCGCGGCCTTCTTCGACGAGTCCTGGTTGACGCCCAGCCAGTTGGGCACCATCACCAGACCGGGACGCGGCGCGGTCACCGAATCGTCGTAGATCAACATGCCCTCGAAGGCCTCGCCGTCGATCTCGTAGGGCACCGGCTTGACCACCACGGCGGCTTCGGCGAAGCCGAAGGACCCGGCCAGCAACAGGGGAATCAGGGATACTCGCATGGCTCACTCTCCTTGGAATCGCTTATCGATCGCCCAGAAAAGGTAGCTGCATTCGCCGCCGCGGGCAGAAAAAAGGCCGCCTCGAGGGCGGCCTTGTGTGCATCGGCGATACGCCTCAGGCCGAGGCGGTCTGGCGCAGGACAAGCACGCGATCGAGGCTCGCCGCCAGTGCCATCGTCACCAGCACCGGCACCAGCCAGCCCAGGCTCTGGTCGGCCAGCGGCAGCTGGGCGAACCAGGCCGGCACCCGCTCGCCCCAGCCGGCCGCGGCTATGCCGTCGGCCAGACCGAAGACCAGGGTCACCGCCATCACCGGCACGAACACCAGCGATTGGGAAACCCACAGGCGATTGGCCAGGCTCAGCGCGACCAGCACGATGGCCAGCGGATAGAGCCCCACCAGCACCGGCACCGACACGCTGATCAGCTGGGTCAGGCCCTGGTTGGCCACACCCAGGCTGAACAGGCCGAAGACGATCACCACGCTGCGGTAGGAGACCGGCAGCAGGTTGCTGAAGAACTCGCCGCAGGCCGTCAGCAGGCCGACGGCGGTGGTCAGGCAGGCCAGGGTGATGACCACCGCCAGCAGCAGGCTGCCGGTGGTGCCGAAGGTGTGCTGTACGTAAGTGGTCAGCACCTGCACGCCATTCTGCGCATCGCCGGCGATGCCCTGGCTGGTGGCGCCGAGGTAGAACAGCGCCAGATAGACCAGCGACAGGCCGATGGCCGCGATGATGCCAGCGACCACCGAGTAGCGGGTGATCAGCCTGGCGTCGGTCACGCCGCGGTCGCGGATGGCGCTGGCGATGACGATGCCGAACACCAGTGCACCGAGGGTATCCATGGTCAGGTAGCCCTGCAGGAACCCCTGCACCAGCGGCGCCTCGCGATAGCTGTCGGCGACCACGCCGATCCCGCCGGCCGGGGCGAACAGCGCGGCACCACCGAGCACCAGCAGCGCGGCCAGCAATACCGGGGTGATGAACTTGCCGATGCGATCGACCAGCTGTCCGGGGTTCAGCGAGAGGAACAGTACCGCGGCGAAGTACGCCAGGGTGTAGAGCAGCAGCGCCAGGCCCTCGTTACCGGTGAACGGCGCGATTCCCATCTCGAAGGACACCACGGCGGTACGCGGGGTGGCGAACAGCGGGCCGATGGCCAGGTAAACCGCCACTGCGAGGATCGCCCCGGCGATCTTGCCCAGCGGCGCGGTCAGGCGCTCCATGCCGCCGCCGACGCGGGCCAGGGCGACCACGGTGAGCAGCGGCAGGCCGACGCCAGTGAGCAGAAAGCCCAGAGCCGCCGGCAGCAGGTTCTCGCCTGCCGCCAGACCCGCGCTGGGCGGAAAGATGATGTTGCCGGCGCCGAGAAACAGCGCAAATGTCATGAAGCCGAGGGCCAGAAGGTCCGAGCCTTGCAAACGAGTCATAAGGGGAAATACCACGAGCAGAAATCGAAGAGTTGCGGAGGTTTCCGTAAGGGATCGGGGAAACGTCGCCCAAGCGTTTGGCTCGAACCACTGCTGGCGTCGCCAGGCGCTTATGGCGCCACGGACACGCGATAGTTGCGATACTAACGAAAACTGCCGTGTAGCAGCACAGTTGGCGGACGAGCTGTCGAACTGGCGCAACTGACTGTCGCATGCTCGACAGTCGCGCGGCTCCGGCAGCAACTGCCCTGCCCGCCTGCCTCCCTACAGGAGCGAAGGGGCGGCGTTCCGCTCTATTCGCGATTCAGCGCGAACTTCGCCGATGAATAACCAGCCCATGGGATGTCGCAAGGCACCTGCGTAGCCTCTGCCACCGGCTACCTCCTGGCGCGCACGACACAGCCTACAAGCCGTCAGCACAGGAAGCGTGGCCGCGCCTCGGCTGCGCAGACAAAACAAAAAGGCCACCCGAAGGTGGCCTTTTTGCGAGGGTCAGAAACGCTTAGGCGTTCTTGACTTCCCAACCGGTCAGCTCGGCCAGGGCCTTGCCGATGTCGGCCAGGGAACGCACGGTCTTCACACCGGCGTCCTGCAGCGCAGCGAACTTCTCGTCCGCAGTGCCCTTGCCGCCGGAGATGATGGCGCCAGCGTGGCCCATGCGCTTGCCGGGCGGAGCGGTCACACCGGCGATGTAGGAAACCACCGGCTTGGTGACGTTGGCCTTGATAAAGGCAGCCGCTTCTTCTTCAGCCGAACCGCCGATCTCACCGATCATGACGATCGCTTCGGTCTTCGGGTCTTCCTGGAACAGCTTGAGGATGTCGATGAAGTTGGAGCCCGGGATGGGGTCGCCGCCGATGCCCACGCAGGTGGACTGGCCGAAGCCGGCGTCGGTGGTCTGCTTCACGGCTTCATAGGTCAGGGTGCCCGAACGGGACACGATGCCGACTTTGCCCGGCAGGTGGATGTGGCCCGGCATGATGCCGATCTTGCACTCGCCGGGAGTGATCACGCCCGGGCAGTTCGGGCCGATCAGACGCACGCCCAGCTCGTCACACTTGACCTTGGCTTCCAGCATGTCGATGGTCGGGATGCCTTCGGTGATGCACACGATCAGCTTGATGCCGCCGTTGGCCGCTTCCAGGATCGAGTCCTTGCAGAACGGAGCCGGAACGTAGATCACCGACGCTTCGGCGCCAGTGGCTTCCACGGCTTCCTTGACGGTGTTGAACACCGGCAGGCCCAGGTGGGTGGAACCACCCTTGCCCGGAGTGACGCCGCCGACCATCTTGGTGCCGTAGGCGATGGCCTGTTCGGAGTGGAAGGTGCCCTGCGAGCCGGTGAAGCCCTGGCAGATGACCTTGGTGTCTTTGTTGATCAGGATGCTCATTACTTACCCTCCGCGGCCTTGACGACCTGCTGGGCAGCGTCGGTCAGGCTGGTTGCCGCGATGATGTTCAGACCGCTGTCGGCCAGGACCTTGGCGCCCAGGTCGGCGTTGTTGCCTTCCAGACGGACGACCACGGGGATCTTCACGCCGACTTCCTTGACCGCGCCGATGATGCCTTCGGCAATCATGTCGCAGCGCACGATGCCGCCGAAGATGTTGACCAGAACGGCTTTGACGTTGTCATCGGAGAGGATGATCTTGAACGCTTCGGTCACGCGCTCTTTGGTCGCGCCACCGCCTACATCGAGGAAGTTGGCCGGCTGACCGCCGTGCAGGTTGACGATGTCCATGGTGCCCATGGCCAGGCCGGCGCCGTTGACCATGCAGCCGATGTTGCCTTCCAGCGCGACGTAGTTCAGCTCCCACTTCTGCGCATGGGCTTCACGCGGATCGTCCTGGGACGGGTCGTGCATGGCGCGCAGCTTGGGCTGACGGTACATGGCGTTGGAGTCGATGTTGATCTTGGCGTCCAGGCAGTGCAGGTTGCCGTCGGCCTTGATCACCAGCGGGTTGACTTCCAGCAGGGCCAGGTCGTAGTCCTGGAACAGCTTGGCCAGGCCAACGAAGATGTGGGTGAACTGCTTGATCTGATCGCCCTCCAGGCCCAGCTGGAACGCCAGCTCGCGGCCCTGGTACGGCTGCGCGCCGACCAGCGGATCGATGGTGGCCTTGAGGATCTTCTCAGGGGTTTCGTGCGCCACTTTCTCGATATCCACGCCACCTTCGGTGGAAGCCATGAACACGATACGACGGCTGGAACGATCGACTACCGCGCCCAGGTACAGTTCCTTGGCGATGTCGGTGCAGGATTCGACCAGGATTTTGCTGACCGGCTGGCCGTTGGCGTCGGTCTGGTAGGTCACCAGACGCTTGCCCAGCCAGTTGGCGGCGAAGGCCTTGGCGTCTTCCTTGCTCTTCACCAGCTTGACGCCGCCCGCTTTACCGCGGCCGCCGGCGTGGACCTGGGCCTTGACGACCCACTCGGTGCCACCGATTTTTTCGCAGGCCTCGGCCGCTTCTTCCGGGGTGTCTACGGCGAAACCCTTGGATACGGGCAGGCCGTATTCAGCGAACAGCTGCTTACCCTGATACTCGTGGAGATTCATGCTTGTCTACCGTCTTCGTTTAGGTATTGCGCATTCGGCGCTGTACTTGTGATACCGCGCCACCTGTGACTGCCGGAGCAGTCCGCCGGGCCTTCCGCCGCGAGTCGAACTCGACGCGGGCCGCCCGCCGTGGTTCTGCTTGCAAACACCGCCGCGGCGATGGGGCGATTACGCGACGCCCCGCCTACCACGTGGCTTACAACAACTCGAGTGGCCGGACTGGCCGGCCACCTGTGACGCTCAGCGCTTCTTGCGGTTGGCGATGTGGATGGCGCCGCCATTCACCGCCAGCGCCGCTTCGTGCAGCGCCTCGGACAGGGTCGGGTGCGAGAACACCATCATGCCCAGGTCTTCGGCGCTGGTGCCGAATTCCATGCCGATGGCGCCCTGCTGCACCAGCTCGGCCGCGCTCGGGCCGATCACGTGAACGCCGAGCACGCGGTCGGTGTTGGCGTCGGCGATGACCTTGACCAGACCGCCGGTATCGTTGGCGGCCATGGCGCGACCGCTGGCGGCGAACGGGAAGGTGCCGACATTGACGGCAACGCCTTCGGCCTTCAGCTGCTGCTCGGTCTTGCCGACCCAGGCGATTTCCGGGTGGGTGTAGATCACCGACGGGATCAGGTCGTAGTTCATCTGCGCCTTGTGGCCCTTGATGCGCTCGGCGACCATCACGCCCTCTTCCGAGGCCTTGTGCGCCAGCATGGCGCCGCGGACCACGTCACCGATGGCGTAGACGCCCGGCACGCTGGTGGCGCAGTAATCGTCGACATAGATGAAGCCGCGCTCGTCCAGATCGACGCCGCTGTCGGCGGCCAGCAGATCGGCGGTCACCGGGCGACGGCCGACGGCCACGATCAGCTTGTCGAAGGTCATCTTCTGCTCGCCTTCGGCGTCGGTGAAGCTGACGGTAACCTGCTTCTTCTTCACCTCCGAACCGGTCACGCGGGCACCCAGGCGGATGTTCAGACCCTGCTTGGTCAGGGTCTTCAGCGCTTCCTTGGAGATCTGCTCGTCGGCAGCCGGGAGGAACTTGTCCAGCGCCTCGATCACGGTGACTTCCGCGCCCAGGCGCGACCACACCGAACCCAGCTCCAGGCCGATGACGCCGGCGCCGATCACGCCCAGCTTCTTCGGCACGCTCTGGAACTCCAGGGCGCCGGTGGAATCGACGATCACGTCCTGATCGACCGGAGCCGGCGGGATATCGACCGGACGCGAGCCGGAAGCCAGGATCACGTTCTCGGCATCGATGACCTGGGTCTTGCCGTCCTTGCCGATGACTTCGACCTGCTTGCCTGCCAGCAGCTTGCCGTGGCCTTCGAGCAGGGTCACGCCGTTGGCCTTGAACAGGCCCGCGACGCCACCGGTGAGGTTCTTGATGATGCTGTTCTTGCGCGCCACCATGGCAGGGACGTCGATGGTGACGCCCTTGGCTTCGATGCCGTGCACGGCGAAGCCGTCTTTGGCTTCGTGGTACTTCCAGGAGCTGTCCAGCAGCGCCTTGGACGGGATGCAGCCGACGTTCAGGCAAGTACCGCCGAGGGCGACCTTGCCCTCCTTGTCCTGGTACTTCTCGATGCAGGCGGTCTTCAGACCGAGCTGCGCTGCTTTGATGGCGGCTACGTAGCCACCAGGGCCGGCACCGATGACTACCACGTCGAATTTCTGGGTCATAACGTATTCCTTCTCGAATAAACCGGACGGCCCTGTGAACAGGGCCGCCGTGGAGGAGACTGGCTTTTAGATGTCCAGCAGCAGGCGCGCCGGGTCCTCAAGCAAGTTCTTGATGGTCACCAGGAAGGTCACGGCTTCCTTACCATCGATCAGGCGGTGGTCGTAGGACAGCGCCAGGTACATCATCGGGCGGATCACCACCTGACCGTTGATCGCCATCGGGCGCTGGATGATGTTGTGCATACCCAGGATGGCTGCCTGCGGCGGGTTGACGATCGGGGTCGACATCATCGAACCGAAGGTACCGCCGTTGGTGATGGTGAAGGTACCACCGGTCATTTCTTCGATCGACAGCTTGCCGTCGCGAGCCTTCTTGCCGAAGGTGGCGATGCCGCTCTCGATCTCGGCCAGGCTCATCAGCTCGGCGTTGCGCAGTACAGGCACCACCAGGCCGCGGTCGCTGGACACGGCTACACCGATGTCCTGGTAGCCGTGGTAGACGATGTCGTTGCCGTCGATCGAGGCGTTGACTGCCGGCAGGCGCTTCAGGGCTTCGACAGCGGCCTTGACGAAGAACGACATGAAGCCCAGGCGCACGCCGTTGTGGGTCTTCTCGAACAGGTCCTTGTACTTCGAACGCAGGGCCATGACTTCGGTCATGTCGACTTCGTTGAAGGTGGTCAGCTGAGCCATGGTGGACTGGGCTTCGACCAGACGCTCGGCGACCTTGGCGCGCAGGCGGGTCATCGGCACGCGTTTCTCGACGCGGTCGCCGCTGGCGACGACCGGAGCGGCAGCGGCCGGAGCGGCGGCAGGCTTGGGCGCCTGCGCGGCCGGCGCATTCTTCTTGGCCTCGACGGCGGCGACCACGTCTTCCTTGGTCACACGACCGCCCTTGCCGGTGCCGGCGATGCTGTTCGGGTCGATGCCGTTCTCTTCTGCCAGCTTGCGCGCGGCCGGCGAGAGGATGGCGTCGTCAGCGGCGGCAGCCGGGGCGGCAGCCTGAGCCTGAGCCGGAGCGGCGGCAGCGGCGGGAGCTGCAGCAGGCGCGGCAGCGGCGGCACCGCCCTCGCTCAGCTTGCCCAGCAGTTCGTTGGAGAGAACGGTGTCGCCTTCGTTCTTGATGATCTCGGCCAGGACGCCGTCGGCCTCGGCCAGCACTTCGATCACCACCTTGTCGGTTTCGATGTCGACGATCAACTCATCGCGCTTGACCGCATCGCCCGGCTTCTTGTGCCAGGTGGCCACGGTGCCGTCGGCGACCGATTCCGGGAAGGTTGGGGCTTTGATCTCGATAGCCATTGTGCGTGTTTCCTTAAATTCGGTTTTTACCAGGAGGCGGCGCCCGCCACCCCCTGGATGAAGGCGTTAAACAGTAAAGGCGTCCTGCAGCAGTTTTTCCTGCTGCTCGGCGTGCATCGAGGCGTAACCGCAAGCCGGCGCGGCCGAGGCCTCGCGACCGGCGTACTCGAGGAACAGGCCCTTCTTGTGCGCGCTGGCGACACGGCGCATGTGGTGCTGGCTGCAGTACCAGGCCCCCTGGTTCATCGGCTCTTCCTGACACCAGACGATGTGCTTGAGGTTCTTGTACGGCGCCAGGGCCTCGGCCAGGTCCTCTTCCGGGAACGGGTAGAGCTGCTCGATACGCACGATGGCGATGTCTTCGCGACCCTCGGCACGGCGCTTCTCCAGCAGGTCGTAGTAGACCTTGCCGCTGCACAGCACCAGACGCTCGACCTTCTTCGGCTCCAGCGCATCGATCTCGCCGATCACCGTCTGGAACGAGCCTTCGGCCAGATCTTCCAGGGTCGAGATGGCCAGCTTGTGGCGCAGCAGCGACTTGGGCGTCAGCACCACCAGCGGCTTGCGCAGCGGGCGGATCACCTGGCGACGCAGCATGTGGTAGACCTGTGCCGGGGTGGTCGGCACGCAGACCTGCATGTTGTGCTCGGCGCACAGCTGCAGATAGCGTTCCAGGCGCGCCGAGCTGTGCTCGGGGCCCTGCCCCTCGTAGCCGTGCGGCAGCAGCATGGTCAGACCGCACAGGCGACCCCACTTGTGCTCGCCACTGGAGATGAACTGGTCGAATACCACCTGGGCGCCGTTGGCGAAGTCGCCGAACTGGGCTTCCCAGATCACCAGCGCGTTCGGCGTGGTGGTGGCGTAGCCGTATTCGAAGGCCAGCACCGCTTCCTCGGAAAGGAAGGAGTCGTACAGCTCGAACCGCGGCTGACCGTCGTAGAGGTTCTTCAGCGGCACGAAGGTGCTGGCGTCCTTCTGGTTGTGCAGCACCGCGTGGCGGTGCGAGAAGGTGCCGCGGCCGATGTCCTGGCCGGTCATGCGGATCGGATGGCCTTCGAACAACAGGGTGGCGTAGGCCATGGTTTCGGCGTAGCCCCAGTTGATCGGCAGAGCGCCGGCGCCCATCTTCTGGCGGTCCTCGAGAATCTTCGCCACCTGGCGCTGAACCAGGAAGCCTTCGGGGATTTCCAGCAGCTTGGCGGACAGGTCTTGCAGGGTCTTGAGCTCGAAGCGGGTGTCGTGACGCGCGGTCCAGGCATGGCCCAGGTACGGCCGCCAGTCGACGAACAGCTCCTTGTTCGGCTCCTTGACCAGGCTCTTGACCACGTGCTGACCATTGTCCAGCGCGGTACGGTAATCGTCGATCTTGGCCTGCACGTCATCGCTGCTCTGCACGCCGGCGGCGACCAGGGCGTCGGCGTAGAGCTCGCGGGTGGTGCGCTGCTTGGCGATCTGCTGGTACATCAGCGGCTGGGTGCCGTTCGGCTCGTCGGCCTCGTTGTGGCCGCGGCGGCGGTAGCACACCAGGTCGATGACCACGTCGCGCTTGTACTGCATGCGGTAGTCGACGGCCAGCTGGGTGACGAACACCACAGCTTCCGGGTCGTCGCCGTTCACGTGGAAGATCGGCGCCTGGATCATCTTCGCCACGTCGGTGGCGTATTCGGTGGAGCGCGCGTCCTCCGGACGGCTGGTGGTGAAGCCGACCTGGTTGTTGATCACGATGTGGATGGTGCCGCCCGTCTTGTAGCCACGGGTCTGCGACATCTGGAAGGTTTCCATGACCACGCCCTGGCCGGCGAACGCCGCATCGCCGTGGATGGAAATCGGCAGCACCTTGTCACCGGCCGCATCGCTGCGACGGTCCTGGCGGGCACGCACCGAGCCCTCGACCACCGGGGAGACGATCTCCAGGTGCGAGGGGTTGAACGCCAGAGCCAGGTGCACTTCGCCACCGGCGGTCATGACGTTGGAGGAGAAACCCTGGTGGTACTTCACGTCGCCGGAGGACAGGCCTTCGGTCTTCTTGCCTTCGAACTCGTCGAACAGGTCGCGCGGGTTCTTGCCGAAGGTGTTGACCAGGACGTTGAGACGGCCGCGGTGGGCCATGCCGATGACGATTTCCTTGGTACCGTAGGAACCCGAACGCTGGATGATCTCGTCCAGCAGCGGGATCAGGCTCTCGCCGCCTTCCAGACCGAAACGCTTGGTGCCCGGGTACTTGGTGCCCAGGTATTTTTCCAGGCCTTCGGCGGCGGTGACGCGCTCGAGCACATGCGCCTGCACTTCGCTGGAGAACTGCGGGCGGCCGCGGACGCTTTCCAGGCGCTGGGCGAACCAGTTGCGCTGGCCGGAGTCGACGATGTGGGTGAACTCGGCGCCGATGGTGCGACAATATGTCTGCTGCAAGGCGTCGCGAATTTCGCGTAGGGTCGCCTCTTCCTTGCCGATGTACAGTTCGCCGGTACGGAAGGTGGTATCCAGATCCGCGTCGGTCAGGCCGTAGTGGTTGATCGACAGGTCGGACGGCGCAGTGCGAACCCACAGACCCAGCGGGTCGAGTTGGGCGGCCTGATGGCCACGCATGCGGTAGGCCTGGATCAGACGCAGCACTTCCACCTGCTTCTTCTCGTGCTCGCTGCTCACGGTCCCTGCCGAAACCGGCTGGGCACGACGCGAATTCTTGGCGAGCAGGACGAAATGATCGCGAATGGTCGAATGCGATACGTCCGTGGCGGCGCTGCCGTCGGTCGGCAACTTCTGGAAGTAAGTGCGCCACTCTTCTGGCACAGCGTTGGGATCGTGCAGGTAGAGCTCGTAGAGCTCTTCCACGTAGGCAGCGTTGCCACCGGATAGGTGGGCACTGTCCCACATGCGCTGCATCACGCTTTCTTGCATGCTTGGTCACCCTCGGTAAGGGGACACCACCGGCGTGGACACCATAGGGTCGTACCAGAGCCCAGTTGCTGCGACTCGGGTAAAGCCACTTTGGTTCCCGCAGATAGTCCGGGTACCAGCCCGGATGCCCCTGCTGGTCGTCATATTTTTCGAGTAAGGACCGCGGCTTTGTGGGCTGCGGTTCTGGCTTTTGCTGCATTACCGGCCGAAGCCGGTAATGCAGGTGTTACGGGTACAGCAACTTGCAGATCAGGTGCCGCTCTGCAGCAGCA
Organism: Pseudomonas sp. SP16.1; assembly: GCF_052682975.1. NCBI lineage: Bacteria > Pseudomonadati > Pseudomonadota > Gammaproteobacteria > Pseudomonadales > Pseudomonadaceae > Pseudomonas > Pseudomonas sp. SP16.1. The sequence goes on along the minus strand of NZ_JBQYFZ010000001.1, from coordinate 1,492,872 downwards.
TGTTGCGCACGTGACCGATGGCCTTGGTCGGGTTCAGGCCTTTCGGGCAGACGTTGACGCAGTTCATGATGCCGCGGCAGCGGAACACGCTGAACGGATCGTCCAGGGACGCCAGACGCTCGGCGGTCTTGGTGTCACGGCTGTCGGCCAGGAAGCGATAGGCCTGCAGCAGTGCGGCCGGACCCAAGAACTTGTCCGGGTTCCACCAGAACGACGGGCAGCTGGTCGAGCAGCAGGCGCACAGGATGCACTCGTACAGACCGTCCAGCTTCTCGCGCTCTTCCGGGCTTTGCAGACGTTCGATGGCCGGAGCCGGCGTGTCGTTCTGCAGGAACGGCTGCACCTTCTCGTACTGCTTGTAGAAGATGCTCATGTCGACGACCAAGTCACGAATGACCGGCAAACCGGGCAGCGGACGAATCACCAGCTTGCCGCCCTTGAGCCCCGCCGCGGACAGCGGGGTGATGCAGGCCAGGCCGTTTTTGCCGTTGATGTTCATGCCGTCGGAGCCGCACACACCTTCGCGGCAGGAGCGACGGTAGGAGAAGCCCTCGTCCTGCTCCTTGATCAGCGCCAGCACGTCGAGGACCATGATGTCCTTGCCGCCGGTGTCGACCTGGAAGTCCTGCATGAACGGAGCCGCGTCTTTCTCCGGGTTGTAGCGATAAACACTGACTTGCAACATCTGAGTCACCCTTAATAAGTCCGAACCTTGGGTTCAAACGCCGGCACTGTCTTCGGCGCGAAGTTGACGGCACGCTTGGACACGCGCTTCTCACCCGGGAAGTACAGGGAGTGGCACAGCCAGTTTTCGTCATCGCGCTCCTCGAAGTCCTCGCGAGCGTGGGCGCCGCGGGACTCCTTGCGAGCCTCCGCCGCCACCGCGGTCGCTTCGGCGACTTCGAGCAGGTTCTGCAGTTCCAGCGCCTCGATACGCGCAGTGTTGAATGCCTGGCTCTTGTCCGCGATCTTCACCTTGGCGATGCGCTCACGCAGATCGGCCAGCTGCTGGATGCCCTTCTGCATGTATTCGCCGGTACGGAACACACCGAAGTAGTTCTGCATGCACTGTTGCAGCTCTTTGCGCAGCGGAGCGACGTCTTCGCCGGTGCTGCGCTCGTTGACGCCGGACAGGCGGGCCAGAGACTGCTCGATGTCGGTCTCGCTGGCGCCACGGACTTCCACGCCTTCCTTGAGCGCCTTTTCCAGGTGCAGGCCGGCGGCACGACCGAATACCACCAGGTCGAGCAGCGAGTTGCCGCCCAGACGGTTGGCACCGTGCACCGATACGCAGGCGACCTCGCCGACGGCGAACAGACCGTCGATGATCTTGTCGTTGCCGTTGGCGTCCTGGGTGATGGCCTGGCCATGGATGTTGGTGGCAACGCCGCCCATCATGTAGTGGCAGGTCGGGATGACCGGAACCGGCGCGACCACCGGATCGACGTGGGCGAAGGTCTTGGACAGTTCGCAGATGCCCGGCAGGCGGCTGTGCAGCACTTCCTCGCCGAGGTGATCGAGCTTGAGCAGCACGTGGTCCTTGTCCGGGCCACAGCCGTTGCCGGCGATCACTTCCTTGACCATGGAGCGGGCGACCACGTCGCGACCGGCCAGATCCTTGGCGTTGGGCGCATAACGCTCCATGAAGCGCTCGCCATGGGCGTTGATCAGGTAACCACCCTCGCCGCGGCAGCCTTCGGTGACCAGTACACCGGCGCCGGCGATGCCGGTCGGGTGGAACTGCCACATCTCGATGTCCTGCACCGGCACGCCGGCACGCAGGGCCATGCCCACGCCGTCACCGGTGTTGATCAGGGCGTTGGTGGTGGAGGCGTAGATACGGCCGGCACCGCCAGTGGCCAGGACCACGGCCTTGGAACGGATGTAGACGGTCTCGCCGGTCTCGATGCAGATGGCGATGATGCCGACGATGGCGCCGTCCTGGTTCTTCACCAGGTCGACGGCGTACCACTCGTTGAGGAACGAGGTGCCGGCCTTCAGGTTGGCCTGGTACAGGGTGTGCAGCAGGGCGTGACCGGTACGGTCGGCCGCGGCGCAGGTACGAGCCGCCTGGGTCGGATTGTCCGGCCCCTTGGACTGGCCGCCGAACGGGCGCTGATAGATGCGGCCCTGCTCGGTACGGGAGAACGGCAGGCCCATGTGCTCGAGCTCGAACACGGCTTCCGGGCCGACGGAGCACATGTATTCGATGGCGTCCTGGTCACCGATATAGTCGGAACCCTTGACGGTGTCGTACATGTGCCAGCGCCAGTCGTCGTTCGGGTCGGCCGAAGCGATGGCGCAGGTGATGCCGCCCTGGGCGGAGACGGTGTGCGAACGGGTCGGGAACACCTTGGTGACCACGGCAGTCTTGTGACCGCCCTGGGCCAGTTGCAGCGCGGCGCGCATGCCGGCGCCGCCGCCACCCACGATGATGGCGTCATAGGAGAGAGTACGGATGCTAGCCATGAATCAGAAACCCCACAGAATCTGCACGCCCCAGACGAACATCGCGAACATGGCGATGCCGCACGCGGCCTGGAACAGGAAACGCACACCGGTCGCCCACTTGCCCAGCGCCATCGGCGTCAGGTAGTCGGTGGAAATGGTCCACATGCCGACCCAGGCGTGCACGCTCAGCGCCACCAGTGCCAGCAGGCTGAAGATGCGCATCGCGGTGTTGGAGAACAGGGCATGCCATTCGGCGTAGCCCAGCCCCGGATTACAGATCACATAGCCCAGCAGAAACAGCGTGTAAGCCGCGAGAACCACCGCGGAGACGCGTTGCGCCATCCAGTCATAGAGGCCCGAACGCGAGAAATTCGTGACATTGGTTACCATATCCACACCCCCAGCAGCACGATCACGACCGCCGCAACGGCGATGACGAGTTGCGAGCCCAGCTTTCCGCCTTCCAGCGTCTCACCGATGCCCATGTCCATGATCAGATGGCGCACACCGGCCACCAGGTGGTACAGCAGAGCGGACAGCAGACCCCAGATCACGAACTTGGCCAGCGGGCTGGTCAGGCATTCCTTCACCTGGGCGAAGCCCTCTTCGGAGGTCAGCGACTTGTCGAGGCCGAACAGCAGGATGGCGATACCGACAAAGAGGATGACACCGGAGATGCGGTGCAGAATGGACGTGTAAGCGGTGATCGGGAGCTTGATAGTCCTAAGGTCGAGGTTTACAGGTCGTTGGCTATTCACGGCTTTGTTATCACACTGAGAGCCCCTAACTATCAGGGCAAAGTTGTTGGGAAGTGCACTGGTCAGGTACCCATCACCCAAGGAGTGACGACCGCCATGATATGGCCGCTAAGCCCCTGGCGGTCGGGCGCAGAGTATAGACAGTTAGCAGACTAATGACAATGCAATGGCCTCCCCCAAAAAGCGCATTGCAGCCTGCAAACAAAAGGCGTAAATAGCGGCCTTTTTTCGTGCAAAAACCCGCCCAAACCCTTCTGCCGCCTGGGTTTTCGCAAATTGACTTTCGGATTTATCTCACTATAGTGGTGCGGGCCCTGCGTGGGGGGCTGTCTGATGATTTCAAGCATAACTAGGAGGCCACATATGGCTGACAAAAAAGCGCAGTTGATCATCGAGGGCAATGCCCCCGTCGACCTGCCCGTTCTGACCGGCACCATGGGGCCTGATGTAATCGATGTGCGGAGCCTGACCGCCACGGGTCGGTTCACCTTTGATCCTGGATTTATGTCGACCGCCTCGTGCGAGTCGAAGATCACCTATATCGATGGCGACAAGGGCATCCTGCTGCACCGCGGCTACCCCATCGAACAGCTCGCCGAGCAATCGGACTACCTGGAAACCTGCTACCTGCTGCTCAATGGCGAGCTGCCGAGTAAGGAAGAGAAGGCCAAGTTCGTCGGCACCATCAAGAACCACACCATGGTTCACGAACAACTGAAGACCTTCTTCAACGGCTTCCGTCGCGATGCCCACCCGATGGCCATCATGTGCGGCGTGGTCGGCGCACTGTCCGCCTTCTACCATGACTCGCTGGACATCAATAACCCGCAGCACCGCGAAGTCTCGGCCATGCGCCTGGTGGCCAAGATGCCGACCATCGCCGCCATGACCTACAAGTACTCCATGGGCCAGCCCATGATGTACCCGCGTAACGACCTGAACTATGCGGAAAACTTCCTGCACATGATGTTCAACACCCCGTGCGAGATCAAAGCGATCAGCCCGGTGCTGGCCAAGGCGATGGACAAGATCTTCATCCTCCACGCCGATCATGAGCAGAACGCCTCCACCTCCACCGTGCGCCTGGCTGGCTCCTCGGGTGCCAACCCGTTCGCCTGTATCGCCGCCGGCATCGCCGCGCTGTGGGGCCCGGCCCACGGCGGCGCCAACGAGGCGGTACTGACCATGCTCGACGAGATTGGCAGCGTGGAGAATATCGAGAAGTTCATCGCCAAGGCCAAGGACAAGGACGATCCGTTCAAGCTGATGGGCTTCGGTCATCGCGTGTACAAGAACTTCGACCCGCGTGCCAAGGTCATGAAACAGACCTGCGACGAAGTACTGGCCGAGCTGGGCATCAACGACCCGCAGCTGGAACTGGCGATGAAGCTCGAAGAGATCGCGCGCAACGATCCTTACTTCAAGGAGCGCAACCTCTACCCGAACGTGGACTTCTACTCGGGCATCATCCTCAAGGCCATCGGCATCCCGACCTCCATGTTCACCGTGATCTTCGCCCTGGCGCGTACCGTCGGCTGGATCTCGCACTGGAAGGAAATGCTCTCCGGCCCGTACAAGATCGGCCGCCCGCGCCAGCTGTACACCGGTTATCAGCAGCGCGACCTGCCGACCAGCCGCGACTGACTTACCTCGCAAGACGAAAAAGGCTGCCCAATGGCAGCCTTTTTCGTTCCGGAGCCCCGCAAAGCCACTCGCCACGACTGCCTTCAGGCCGCCGAGGTAGCCTGCTCCAGCCAGCCGAGGAGACGGATGGCAGTCTCACGACTGTCGCCGCAGACGCTCTCGTCGGCGGCGAAACCAACACAGACCGCGGGCCGCTCGGGACGTCCGAACAGCGCGCAGAGATACTCGGCCGACAGATGGATGCAACGCACGCCAGCCGGCTTGCCCTCGGGCATGCCGGGGATCGGCGAGCTGATGGAAGGCGCGATGCAGCAGGCGCCGCAACCTGCACGACACTCCATGATTTCCCTCGACAGGCGGATAAAACGGCGGCGATCTTAGGGGTTACCCAGCCCCCTGGCAAGCCGTGCGCCCGCCCCGCCAGGCTCAGTGGTTGCGCTGCAGCCGCGCGATCAGGCTGGAGGTATCCCAGCGGCCGCCGCCCATGCCCTGTACGTCGGCGTAGAACTGATCGACCAACGCCGTCACCGGCAGTTGCGCGCCGTTGCGCCGCGCCTCGTCGAGCAGGATCGACAGATCCTTGCGCATCCAGTCCACGGCGAAGCCGAAGTCGAACTCGCCGGCCAGCATGGTCTTGTGACGATTCTCCAGCTGCCAGGACTGTGCCGCGCCCTTGCTGATCACCTCCATCGCGCCGTGCGCGTCGAGACCGGCGCGCTGGGCGAAATGCAGCGCCTCGGACAAGCCCTGGACCAGGCCGGCGATGCAGATCTGGTTGACCATCTTGGTCAGCTGACCACTGCCGGCCGCGCCCATCAGCCGGACCATCCGCGCATAGCTCTGGATCACAGGCTCGGCGCTGGCATAGGCGTCGGCCTCGCCGCCGACCATCACCGTCAGCACGCCGTTGACCGCGCCAGCCTGACCGCCGGAGACCGGCGCATCGAGAAAGCCCAGGCCACGCTCGACAGCGATTGCCGCCAGCTCGCGTGCGACATCGGCCGACGCCGTGGTGTGATCGACCAGGACGGCGCCGGGCGCCATGCCGGCGAAGGCGCCCTGCTCACCCAGCACCACGCCACGCAGGTCGTCGTCGTTGCCCACGCAGCACATCACCAGCTCGGCACCCTGCGCCGCCTCGCGCGGGGTCGGCGCACTGCTACCGGCATATTCGGCCATCCATTGCTCGGCCTTGCCCGGCGAGCGGTTGTACACCGTCACCTGATGGCCGTTGCGGGCCAGATGCCCGGCCATCGGATAACCCATCACCCCCAAGCCGATAAAAGCGACCTTCGCCATAGCGATCTCCTCCAGACATTGGCGGCAGAGCCTAACACGGGGTTTGCCCTGCCCGGAAAGCCCTTCCATACTGCTTCGCACGCGAGGGAGGGCCTATGGGACATTGGTTGGTCATCGACCTGGAAGCGACCACCGACGAGGGCGGCTGGCCGGTGGCGGAAATGGAGATCATCGAAATCGGCGCCAGCCTGGTCGACACGGAGGGCCATGAGCGCGACCACTTCCAGCGTTTCGTCAAACCGCAGCGGCGTCCCTGTCTGACCGCCTTCTGCCGTGAGCTGACCCATATCGAGCAGAGCGACGTCGACACCGCCATCCCCCTGCCACAGGTCTGGCCGCAGTTCGAGCGCTGGCTCAATCAACATGCATCGCGCCTGGTCGGCTGGAGCAGCTGGGGCGACTACGATCGCCGCCAGCTGGAGCAGGAATGGCGCCAGTACCGACTGGACAGTGTGCTCGCCGCGCTACCGCACCTGAACCTCAAGCAGGCCTTCGCCAAGGCCCGCCAGCTGCCCCGCCCGGTGGGTCTGCACAGCGCCCTGCAACTGGCCGGTCTGCAGTTCCAGGGCCAGCAGCACCGCGCCCTGACCGATGCGCGCAATACCGCTCGCCTACTGCCGCTGGTGCTGCCTCTCAAAGACTGATGACGAAGAAAAGGCGCTTGGGCATACTGGCGGCCCTTTTATGACCCTTCCCGAGGAATCACAGATGTTCAAGGTCAACGAGTACTTCGACGGCACCGTCAAATCCATCGGTTTCGCCATGGCCGAAGGCCCCGCCACCATCGGCGTGATGGCCCCGGGCGAGTACGAGTTCGGCACCAGCCAGCTGGAAGTCATGCACGTGGTGGCCGGAGCCCTGACCGTGAAACTGCCAGGCAGCGACAGCTGGAGCACCTTCGAGGCCGGCAGCAACTTCACCGTAGCGGCCAACAGCAAGTTCCAACTGAAGGTGGCGGTGGACACCGCCTACCTCTGCGAGTATCGCTAACAGGCCGTAGCACGACGAATAACCGGCCCTGGCGGCCGGTTTTTTCTTGGCCATGTCGAAATTGCGGCAACCCGGGCGACCCTCGGTGCGCGCGGCGCACCCTACGCTCGCGCACAGCTGAAGACCTCTTCATTGCCTTAGCCCGCCAAGGACAGCCCCATGCCACGCACCGCCCTCCTCGCTCCCATCGCCCTGCTAGTAGTGGCCATGGTCTCGATCCAGAGCGGCGCATCGCTGGCCAAGAGCCTGTTCCCGCTGGTCGGCGCCGAAGGCACCACGGCGCTGCGCCTGATAATCGGCGCGATCATCCTGTCGCTGGTGATGCGGCCCTGGCGCGCGCGACTGAACCTTGCCGCCTATCGCTCGCTACTGGCCTACGGCCTGGCCCTCGGCGGAATGAACCTGCTGTTCTACATGTCGCTGCAGAGCATCCCGCTGGGCGTCGCCGTGGCCCTGGAGTTCACCGGGCCGCTGGGCCTGGCGCTGCTGTCGTCGCGGCGGCTGCTGGACTTCGCCTGGATCGCCCTGGCCATCTTCGGCCTGTGGCTGCTGCTGCCCAGCGACCTGGCGCAGACCCGGCTCGATCCGCTGGGCATGGCCCTGGCGCTCGGCGCGGGGCTGTGCTGGGCGCTGTACATCGTCTTCGGGCAGAAGGCCGGCGCCGCCCACGGCCGCCAGACCGTGGCCCTGGGTACCTGGGTCGCCGCCCTGCTGGTGCTGCCCGTCGGCCTGTGGCAGGCCGGCGGCAGCCTGTTCTCGGTGGATCTGCTGTCCATCGCCCTGGGCGTCGCGATGCTGTCCTCGGCGCTGCCCTACAGCCTGGAGATGGTCGCCCTGACCCGTCTGCCGGCGCGTACCTTCAGCATCCTGATGAGCCTGGAGCCAGCCATCGCCGCGCTCTCCGGCCTGCTGTTCCTCGGCGAACAACTGGGCTGGAACCAGTGGCTGGCGATCGGCGCCATCATCCTCGCCTCGGCCGGCGCGGCAGCGACGATCAAACCCAAGAGCTAGCCGGCCTCGCCGAACTGCAACTCGGCCAGCCGCGCGTAGAGCGGGCTGCTGGCCAGCAGCTCGGCGTGGCTACCGATGGCCGCCAGCCGGCCCTGCTCGATCACCGCGATACGTTCGGCCTGCTTCACCGTGGCCAGGCGGTGGGCGATCACCAGCGTCGTGCGCCCGGCCATCAGCGTCGGCAGGGCCTGCTGGATCAGGTGCTCGCTCTCGGCATCCAGCGCGCTGGTGGCCTCGTCCAGCAGCAGGATCGACGCATCGGCCAGTAACGCGCGGGCGATGGCCAGGCGCTGCCGCTGGCCGCCGGAGAGCCCCAGACCGGCGTCGCCCAGGTGGGTCCGGTAGCCCTGCGGCAGGCGCTGGATGAACTCGTGGGCGTGTGCCGCGCGCGCCGCCGCCTCCACCTCGGCCTGGCTGGCGTCGAGACGACCGTAGCGGATGTTGTCCTCCACCGTGCCGAAGAACAGCGCCGGATTCTGCGACACCAGGGCGAAGCAGGCGCGCAGCTCGCGCGGATCGAGCCGGTCGATCGGCACCCCGTCGATCAGGATGCTGCCGGCCTGCGGGTCGAAGAAACGCAGCAGCAGGTCGAACAGCGTCGACTTGCCGGCACCGGACGGCCCGACCAGCGCCAGGGTCTCGCCGGCACGCACCTGCAGGCTGATGCCATCGATGGCGTAACTGTCCGGGCGGCCCGGATAGGCGAAGCGCAGCTGCTGCAGCTCGATCGCGCCGCGCACCGGCTGCGCCAGGCGTTGCTGACCCTGTTGCGGCGCAGCAATCTCGTTGCGCGCGCGCAGCAGCTCGGCGATGCGTTCGGCCGCGCCGGCGGCACGCTGCAACTCGCCGATCACCTCGCTCAGGGTGCCGAACGACGAGCCGACGATCAGGCTGTAGAATACGAAGGCCGCCAGCTCGCCGCCGGAAATGCGCCCGGCGATCACGTCCATGCCGCCGACCCAGAGCATTACGCCGACGGCGCCGAGCACCAGCACGATGACCAGGGTGACCAGCCAGGCGCGCTGGGCGATGCGCTTACGCGCCACCTCGAACGCCGCCTCGGCGGACAGGGCGAAACGGCGCTTGTCCTCGTCCTGGTGGTTGTAGGCCTGCACCGTCTTGATCTGCCCCAGCACTTCGCCGACGTAGCTGCCGACGTCGGCCACGCGATCCTGCGACAGGCGCGACAACGCGCGCACGCGGCGGCCGAATATCAGGATCGGCGCCACCACCAGCGGCAGCGCCGCCAGCACGATGCCGCTGAGCTTGGGGTTGGTCACCACCAGCAGCACGCTGCCGCCGACCAGCATGATCAGGTTGCGCAGCGCCATCGACAGCGACGAGCCGATCACCGACTGCAGCAAGGTGGTGTCGGCGGTCAGCCGCGACTGGATCTCCGAGCTGCGGTTGCTCTCGTAGAAGCCCGGGTGCAGCTCGATCAGGTGATCGAACACGCGCCGGCGAATATCGGCGACTACCCGCTCGCCCAGCCAGGACACCAGGTAGAAGCGGGTGTAGGTACCCAGCGCCAGGGCCAGCACCAGGACGAAGAACAGCATCAGCGACTGGCTCAAGGCCTGCGGCGACTGGGTGGCCAGGCCCCGATCGACCAGCAGCTTGATGCCCTGGCCCATGGACAGGGTGATCGCCGCGGTGAACAGCAGCGCCAGTAAGGCGCCCAGCACCCGCCCGCGATAGGGCGCGACAAAGCGCCAGGCCAGGCGCAGGGCGCCGCGCTGGCGGGAGGAAAACAGCGATGCCATGGTGGGTCTCAGGAGTCGGTGGCAGGGGGCGCTTCGGCCAGCCAGGCCACGGCGCAGAGGGTCAGCGCCGCCAGATTGGTGGACAGCGGATTGAACGCCTGAATCAGCAGATGGGGGCTCAGCAGCGCCACATCAAGCAGCAACAGGAGCAACGCCGCTCCCGCCAGCGCAAGCGGCCAGCGCTGGTCGCGGACCACGAGCAGCGCCAGGCCCAACAGCGCCTCGGCCATGCCGCCGACGCGGGCGATCAGCTCGGGCGCGAACAGCGCATGATCGGGCAGGCCGTGAGCGCCGATCATCGCCAGCTCATCGGGGCTCAGCCAGAGCATCTTCGGCACCAGGCCATGCCAGAGAAACACCAGAGCCAAGGCCAGCCGCGCGAGCCAGGCGATCTGCGCCAGACGCCGTTCAGTCATGCAGAAAGCGCCCGGCATGGTCGGCCGCAGGCAGCAGGCATACCGCATGCCGGCCGAACAGGCGGTAGCGGTTCAGCGCGATGCGGTCGTAGCACCAGTCGCGCACTGACCGCGGGATCAGCCGCAGCCAGGCCAGCGCCCGCCAGGGCCAGGGCCCGGGCAGCTGGGCGAGGATGTGCAGCACGGCGTCGGAACGCAGCAGCAGGCGGCCATCCTCGATCAGCGCCATGCTGTCGAACCGCTCGGTGGGCAGCCCGGCCCAGAGCAGCAGCGCCTGCCCCTGGGCCGATTGCACCGAGGCGAGGCGGAAACGGCGGTGCGCGTCGTGGCGAATCAGAAACTTCGCCCAGCCGTTGCACAGCTTGCACACGCCATCGAACAGCACCACGGATTCGCCGGCGCACAGGCCGGGTGGCACGTCGGTCATGATCGGTTCTCCGCCTGCTGGCTGGCAGGCCGGTAATGGCCGATCACCCGGTAGGCGAAGAGGATGTCCTCTTCCTGGGCGCCGCGGCCGATATTGTGCAGCACCAGCGGTGCGCCATCCGGGCCTTGGCGATCGCTGAGGATGCCGATATGGGTCAGGCCGCCGCCCAGATCCCAGGCGACTATGTCGCCGGCGCGGTAGGCCGTGGCGTCCTGGTCGATCGGTAGCGACCAGCCCTGGCGCTGGAACCAGGTCATCAGATTGGGCACGCGGCGATGGTCGATATTGGCGTCGGGGCGGCTCAGCCCCCAGTGCTTCGGGTAGAGCGCGAAATTGGCGCGCATGTCGCGGTGCACCGCCTCTTGCAGGTCCAGGCCCTGCTGGCGCAGCGCGCGGATCACCACGTCGGTGCACACGCCGGTCGCAAGCGGCACGTCTCCGCCCGGATAGCTCAGGCGGCGGTAGGCCGGGTCGTAACCCAGGGTCACGCCGACCTGCTCGCGCGCCGCCAGCACCAGCCGGTCCGCCTCGATGGCCTGGGCGGCGCAGGCCAGCAACCAGAGCAGCAATACACTCACGACCCGCATCTCGACCTCCTATCGACTCAGGGGATACAGCAGCTCTTCCTTATACCCGGCCCAGACCCGCACCGCATCGGGGAAGGCGTCGTCCAGGGTCACCTCGCCGCTGTCCACCAGCAGCGGGCGGCCTTCCAGCGTGGCCAGCTTGCGCTTGGTCGCCACCACGCGCAGGCGCTCCAGGCCGATGGCGCGCAGCACCCGTGGGCTGATCTGCTGGTTGCCGCGGCCGAGGATATGGCCCTGGCCACCGATGGCGGTGACCAGCAGATAGGCCGGATGGCCGTCGACCAGGGCCAGCAGCTCGGCCTCGTTGACGTCACGGGCGATCACCTGGCCATCTTCGATCACGTCGACGCCGAGCAAGGTGGTCTCCAGCCCCAGATTCTGCGCCAGACCGTGCATCGTCGAGCCGGGACCGAACACATAGCGCACGCCCGGCTCCCACTCCGCCTCCAGCCAGGCGGCGAGATCGGCCAGCACCAGCTCCTCGGACTCCACCCCGCCCTGCTTGACCGACTGCACATAACCGCCCTCCTGCGGCACACACAGTTCGCCGTACCAGCGCGCCGTGACTCGCCCCTCGCGCAGGGCGCTCTCGTCGATATCGCGCACCTCGCCGCTGGCCAGGCGCACCAGGCCGCCCTCGATCAAACGCGCAGTCAACTCTCCCGCCGCACGCGGGCTGATGGCGTAGACGCCGGACTGGATCTTCACCCCGGCCGGAATGCCCAGCACCGGCTGCCCTTCCCTGACCACCGCGCAAACGTCCCGCGCCGTGCCATCGCCACCGGCGAACAGGATCAGCGCGACCCCGGCGTCCTGCAGCTGCCGCACGGCGCGGCGGGTGTCGTCGGCGGTGGTCGCGCCGGCGCCCAACTCGCCCAGCAGGCGATGGGCGAAGCCCATCTGCGCCAGCAGATCGCCGCCCATGGTGCCCGGATATGTCACGAACTCGATGCGCTCGCGCAATCCCAGCAACTGCTCCAGCGCGGTGCGCGTGCGCTGCGCCGCCTTGGGCTCGATACCGAGGGCCAGCGCCTGCTCGGCCACGCCGTCGCTGCCCTTGAGCGCCGCCGGCCCGCCGAGGCCGGCCAGCGGATTGATGATCAGACCTATATGGAAACGCGACATGAATTCCTCGTTGAGTACAGGCCGGCATACTGCCTGCAGTACGACTTTCGCAATGTGCTTTGTAGCGCTGCTACGCCGACCTGGTTGTCACCGCCACTTCATCTAGCGGCTCTAGACTGGCGCGCATCACTGATGAGGAGACAGGCCATGAGCTTGCACGACACTGCCGCCCAACGCCCCGCCACCCCGGCCAAGCGTCCACAGATGCCGGTGGGCGGTTTTATCATCGATGGCCAGGGCCGCGAAGTCCCGATCACCGAAGGCATGATCCAGCAGGCCTGCGGTGAACTAGAAAAGATCCTACAAGCGATGCCCGCGCCAGTGTCACCTCAATCATGAACTGTCGGACTCCTGTAGGGTGGGTTAGCGGCGCTGAACGCCAATCTTGCAGCCACGAATGAGGTGGTGCGCCGCGTAACCCACCAGGAGATAGAGCGCGTGGCGCCTATGGTGGGTTACGCCGCTGCAGGTGTACTGGCGTACTCGGCAAGGGTGACAGGCGGCTAACCCACCCTAAGCCGTTCCGACATTTGCGCTGTGACGCGCCCTACTCGCGCGGCAGCAGCTTCAGCGACAGCGAGTTGATGCAGTAGCGCAGCCCGGTCGGCCGCGGCCCGTCGGGGAACACGTGACCGAGGTGGGCATCGCAGCGGGCGCATTTCACCTCAATGCGGTGCATGCCATGGCTGAAGTCGTCGAGCCGGGCGATCGCCTCGTCGCTGACGGGCTGGAAGTAGCTCGGCCAGCCGCTGCCGGAGTCGTACTTGGCATCCGAGTCGAACAGCGCCGCGCCGCAGCAGGCGCAGTGATAGACGCCCGGCGTCTTGCTGTCGTGATATTCGCCGGTAAAGGGCCGCTCCGTGCCGCCCAAGCGACAGACATGAAACTGCTCCTGCGACAGTTCCTCGCGCCAGGCCTCCAGGGGTTTTTCGAGCTTGTCCACGGGGCAGATTCCTCCTCGATATAAGTCGGACCGCAGCGGCATGGCGCCTTGGCCTAAGTGTGGCGGCAGCCCACAACGCCTGAAAAAACGGCCGGGAGCCATTTTTAACGTCGCGTAGCGACGGCCCGAAGGGTGGCCGCCAGGCATGGCAGGCCATAAAAAAGCCGGGGCGGCACCTTTGCCGCGCCCAGACCGCCACGTATGATTCGACGCCAGTCTGTCACCCGCGTTACATGGCTGCAAAGGTTCTCCGCCACGAGACTTTTGCAGCGTGATTCAGCGGGTTATCCATCGCTCAGGATCCCATACATGCAGGTCAGCAAATCGAACAAGCTCGCCAACGTCTGTTATGACATCCGCGGGCCGGTGCTCAAGCACGCCAAACGCCTGGAAGAGGAAGGTCATCGCATCCTCAAGCTGAACATCGGCAACCCGGCTCCGTTTGGTTTCGAGGCGCCGGAAGAAATCCTCCAGGACGTCATCCGCAACCTGCCCACAGCCCAAGGCTACAGCGACTCCAAGGGCCTGTTCAGCGCGCGCAAGGCGGTGATGCAGTACTACCAGCAGAAGCAGGTCGAAGGCGTCGGCATCGAGGACATCTACCTCGGCAATGGGGTGTCCGAGCTGATCGTTATGGCCATGCAGGCACTGCTCAACAACGGCGACGAGGTGCTGATCCCGGCACCCGACTACCCGCTGTGGACCGCCGCAGTGGCACTGGCCGGCGGCAAGCCGGTGCACTACCTGTGCGACGAGCAGGCCGGCTGGTTCCCCGGCGTCGCCGACATGCGCGCCAAGATCACGCCGAACACCAAGGCGTTGGTGCTGATCAACCCGAACAACCCCACCGGCGCGGTGTATTCGAAGGAAGTGCTGCTGGATATCGTCGAACTGGCGCGCCAGCACAACCTGGTGCTGTTCTCCGACGAGATCTACGACAAGATCCTCTACGACGAGGCCGTGCACATCAGCACCGCCTCGCTGGCACCGGACGTGCTGTGCCTGACCTTCAACGGCCTGTCCAAGAGCTATCGGGTGGCGGGGTTCCGCTCCGGCTGGGTGGCCATCTCCGGGCCAAAGCACAAGGCGCAGAGCTATATCGAGGGCCTGGACATCCTGGCCAATATGCGCCTATGCGCGAATGTCCCCAGCCAGCATGCGATCCAGACCGCGCTCGGCGGCTACCAGAGCATCAACGACCTGGTGCTGCCCAACGGCCGCCTGCTGGAGCAGCGCAACCGCGCCTGGGAGCTGCTCAACGACATTCCCGGGGTCAGCTGCGTCAAGCCCATGGGCGCGCTGTACGCCTTCCCGCGGATCGATCCCAAGGTCTGCCCGATCCATAGCGACGAGAAGTTCGTCCTCGACCTGCTGCTGTCGGAGAAACTGCTGATCGTCCAGGGCACCGCCTTCAACTGGCCCTGGCCGGATCACTTCCGCGTGGTCACCCTGCCCCGCGTCGACGACCTGGAGCAGGCCATCGGCCGCATCGGCAACTTCCTCAAGGGCTATAGCCAGTAGGCCGGCATGGATCTGCAGATCGACGACTTCTACAAGGACGCGGCCGGCGGCCTGCTGCTGCTCTACCAGGCGTTCCCGCGCAAGCTGGCGCTGTACGTCGAAGACCTCATCGGCCGCGAGGAGCCAGATGAATTCGGCCTGCCCAGCAAGCGTCACCAGGCCTGCCTCGGCGCCCTGCTGTGGCTGGCCGAGGAAGGCTACATCCGCTTCGACTCGACCATCGCCTACGACGCGCTGGACCAGGCGGTGCTCACCGAGAAGGGTTTCCTGCGCCTGTCACGCGCCGTCCCTCATGCCCTGCGCGAGGGCGATACGCTGCCGCCAAGCGTGCGCCGAGTGCACGCCACCCTCGCCTTCCAGCTGCGCGAAGCACTGGCGCAGCGCCATGGCGAACGCATCGCGCGGCTGACCCGCCTGCTGTTCGAGAGCGCACTGCACGCCCCAGGGGACATAGTTTGAAATAGTCGCCGGTTGAAACCCCCAGGGGGGCGCCCTTATATAGCCGGCATTACTCGTACGTCTTTCCCCGTGAGGAGTTCGTTCACACCATGATGCGCATTATGTTGTTCCTGGCCACCAACCTGGCGGTGCTGGTCATCGCCAGCGTCACCCTCAAACTGCTGGGGGTCGATCGCTACACCGGCCAGAACCTCGGCAGCCTGCTGGTCTTCTGCGCCGTGTTCGGTTTCGCTGGCGCACTGGTGTCGCTGTTCATCTCCAAGTGGATGGCGAAGATGAGCACCGGCACCCAGATCATCACCCAGCCGCGCACCCGCCATGAACAGTGGCTGGTGCAGACCGTCGGGGAACTAGCGCGCGACGCCGGCATCAAGATGCCGGAAGTCGGCATCTTCCCGGCTTACGAGTCCAACGCCTTCGCCACCGGCTGGAACAAGAACGACGCATTGGTCGCCGTCAGCCAGGGTCTGCTCGAGCGCTTCTCGCCGGATGAGGTGCGCGCGGTGCTGGCCCACGAGATCGGTCACGTGGCCAACGGCGACATGGTCACCCTGGCGCTGATCCAGGGCGTGGTGAACACCTTCGTGATGTTCTTCGCGCGCATCTTCGGCAACTTCGTCGACAAGGCCATCCTCAAGAACGAAGACGGCCACGGCATCGGCTACTTCGTCGCGACCATCTTCGCCGAGCTGGTGCTGGGCATCCTCGCCAGCATCATCGTCATGTGGTTCTCGCGCAAGCGCGAGTTCAAGGCCGACGAAGCCGGCGCCCGCCTGGCCGGCACCGGCGCGATGATCGCCGCGCTGCAGCGCCTGCGCGCCGAACAGGGCGTGCCGGTGCACATGCCCGACAGCCTGACCGCCTTCGGCATCAACGGCGGCCTGAAGAACGGCCTGGCCGGCCTGCTGATGACCCACCCGCCGCTGGAAGATCGCATCGAGGCGCTGCGTCGCCTGGGCTGATCGCCCGCACTTGATAAAGGCGACCTTCGGGTCGCCTTTTTTATATTCGTGCCCCGCCCTGAACATCCAGGGGCCTCGCCCCTTCGGGCCGTCGCCAGCGCGAGGCGTTTTTGCACCCTACCCGCGCTTGTCTAGACGGTAGACCACCTCATCAAGCGCCTTGAGCTCGTGGCGGATGAATTTCCAGTTGCCCGCCAGCACGTCCTCGCGCTGCAGCGTCATTACCTGCCAGCCGGCGGCGAAATGCCCCTGCACCTCGTCGTCGCCGACAGCGAAGGGCGGCCCGTCCATCTGGCTCTGCAGGTAGTCCAGGGTGATCAGCAGGCCGCGGCAGCCGCTAGGCAGAATCGCCGTCAGGTGCGCCGCATAGCGCGCGCGCATCTCCGGCGGCAGCGCGATCAGCGCGGCACGGTCGTACAGCGCCTGGCACTCGGCAACGTCCTCGGCGCGCAGGGCGAAGAAATCGCCACACCACAGCTCCAGCGCGCCGGCGCGATAGACCTTGAAGGCGCCTCGTCGGGAGATCTGCGGCTGCAGGCCCTGCTCGGCAAAGAAGTTCGCCACCGCTTTTTCCGCCAGCTCCACGCCGAGCACGCGATACCCCTGGCCGGCCAGCCAGGCCAGATCCAGGCTCTTGCCGCACAGCGGCACCAGCACCTGGGCGCCGACAGGCACCTCCAGCGCGGGCCAATGCCGCTGCAGGTAGGGATTGACCTGATCCAGATGGAAACCGATCTGATCACGCGCCCAGCGCTCCTGCCAGAAACCATCGTGCACACAAACCTCCAGGTAAATCGATGATAAGGCTCAAGAATTTATGCTGGAATCCGATAGGTCCAGCCACCAAGATGACAGCATCCTACTCCAGGAGTTAGCGCCATGCTGCCTTCGCTGTTCATCTCCCACGGTTCGCCCATGCTCGCGCTGGAGCCCGGCGCCAGCGGTCAAGCCCTCGCCAGGCTGGCGGCCGAGCTGCCGCGCCCACGCGCCGTGCTGGTGGTCTCGGCGCACTGGGAAAGCCAGCAGCTGCTGCTAGGCGCCGCCGCACAGCCACGGACCTGGCACGATTTCGGCGGTTTCCCTGCCGCGCTGTATGCCGTGCAGTATCCCGCGCCCGGCGCCCCGGCGCTGGCCGCACAAATCGCCGAGCACCTGAGCGATGCTGGTCTCGCGGCCGCGCTCGATGCGCAACGTCCGCTCGATCACGGCGCCTGGGTGCCGCTGTCCTTGATGTACCCGGCCGCCGACATCCCCGTGCTGCAGCTGTCGCTGCCCAGCCGCCTCGGCCCCGAACAGCAGACCCGCATCGGCCGCGCGCTGGCCGGCCTACGCGAGCACGGCGTGCTGCCGATCGGATCCGGCAGCATCACCCACAACCTCGCCGAACTGGACTGGCGTGCCGGCCCCGAGCAGGTCGCGCCCTGGGCCAGGGCGTTTCGCGACTGGATGGTGGAGAGGCTCGCCGAGGACAACGAAAGCGCCCTGCACCGCTATCGCCAGCAGGCCCCGCACGCCGTGCGCAACCACCCCACGGACGAGCACCTGCTGCCGCTGTTCTTTGCCCGCGGCGCCGGCGGCGCCTTCAAGCTGGAACATTCGGGTTTCACCTATGGCGCGCTGGGAATGGACATCTACCGCTTCGGCTAGCAACGCCCCACCATGCGGCATCCAGGTCGAACCTCTGCCCTGGCGACGAAGTCGGAAGCTGTAAGCCCATCGTTGCGGAGAGACCGCCATGACCTACTACTGGGATCTGATCGAACGCCTGCTGCACGAAGCGCAGAACTCGGCCGGCAAAGCCTTCGCCCCGCGCCGCTACGCCGAGGAACTGGCCAATGAGCTGGAACAGGCGGGCGAACATATCGACGACCTCGACCACTTGCGCGCCGAAGCCGCCCGCTACGAGGCACGACTGCTGGAAGGCGGTTTCATCGAAGCGCGCCCCGAAAACGAGGGCGGCAACGGCGAGAATTTCGTCCTCACCCCGCGCGGTGCACAACTGCTGAGCATGCTCGACAGCAGCATTCCCGGCAGCGAGCATCCGCGCGAAGTGCTCGACGAGGCCGGCGAGGCGGCGCTGACGCCGGAGGTGTTCGACCGCCTCGCGACCAGGGCCAACCTCGGCGAGGCGAGCTGACCGACCACGTGCGCGCGAACACCATAAAAAACGCCGCGACCCGGTAAGGTGTCGCGGCGTTCTCGTCTTGCAGCCGCAGGCCCCTCGAGGCCCGCTGTGCGCTCGGACTCAATCCTCGCGGTAGCGACGCAGCTTCAGCGCCTTGCCGGCGACGCGGGTGTCCTTGAGCTTGCCCAGCAGACGATCGAGGCCGTCTTCCGGCAGTTCGACCAGGCTGAAGGTCTCGCGGATCTGGATGCGGCCGATGGCTTCGCGGGCCAGGCCGCCCTCGTTGAGGATGGCGCCGAGCAGGTTCTTCGCGGCGATGCCGTCGCGGGTACCCAGCGCGGTACGGCAACGCACGCGGCCTTCGCCCAGCGGCAACGGCGCGCGACGCTCACGGTATTCGCCACGCTCGCCACCGCGCTCACCGTCACGCTCACGACGCTCGCGCGGGGCACCGCCGACGCCCGGTACCAGCGGCTGCTCGCGCTCGACACTGGCCAGATCCAGGGCCTGGCCGTTGGTGGCCTTCTTCAGCAGGGCCGCGGCCAGGGCGCGCGGGCTGCAGCCGATGTCGGCGGTCAGACGGTCGAGCAGCTCGCCGTGGCTGGCTTCGGCATCGGCGACCAGCGGCGCCAGGCCGCTGGTGAGCTTCTTGATGCGGGCATCGAGCACCTGCTGGGCGTTCGGCAGCTTGACCTCGCCGACCTTCTGCCCGGTGACGCGCTCGATCACCTGCAGCATGCGCCGCTCGCGCGGGGTCACCAGCAGCAGCGCGCGGCCGTCGCGGCCGGCACGGCCGGTACGGCCGATACGGTGCACGTAGGACTCCGGGTCGTACGGCATGTCGACGTTGAACACGTGGGTGATGCGCGGTACGTCGATGCCACGGGCGGCGACGTCGGTGGCGACGACGATGTCCAGACGGCCATCCTTGAGCGAGTCGATCACCCGCTCGCGCTGGGCCTGGGCGATGTCGCCGTTCAGCGCGGCGGCCTTGAAGCCCTTGGCCTCCAGCGCTGCGGCCAGATCCAGGGTGGCCTGCTTGGTGCGCACGAAGGCGATCAAGGCGTCGAACTCCTCGACCTCCAGCAGACGCAGCACGGCGTTGGTCTTCTGGTCGGCGTGGATCATCAGGTGCGCCTGCTCGATGCGCGAGACGGTCTGGGTCTTGGCGGCAATCTTGATGTGCTGCGGCTCGCGCAGGTGCTTCTCGGCGATGGCGCGGATCGAGTGCGGCAGCGTAGCGGAGAACAGCACGCTCTGGCGGCTAGCCGGCATGGCTTCGAAGATGATCTCCAGATCGTCCATGAAGCCCAGCTTGAGCATCTCGTCCGCCTCGTCGAGCACCAGGTGGGCGATGGTGGACAGCACCTTGTCGTCGCGACGCAGGTGGTCGACCAGGCGCCCCGGGGTGGCGACGATGACCTGCGCGCCCATGCGCAGGGCCTTGAGCTGCGGCCCCATGGGCGCGCCGCCGTAGACGGCGACCACGTTCACGCCCGGCATCTGCTTGGAGTAGGTTTCGAAGGCGGTGGCCACCTGCAGGGCCAGCTCGCGGGTCGGGGCGAGGATCAGCACCTGCGGCTCGCGCTTGGCCGGGTCGATCTTCGACAGCAGCGGCAGGGCGAAGGCGGCGGTCTTGCCGGTGCCGGTCTGCGCCTGGCCGATCATGTCGTGGCCGGCGAGGATCACCGGAATGGCCTGCGCCTGGATCGGCGACGGCTCTTCGTAACCGACGGCGGTCAGAGCAGCGAGAATATTGGGGTGAAGTCCGAGCGCGGCGAAGCCGCCGATTTCCTGGGTCATGGGTCTGCCTCTAGTGCATCCGCAAAGACCCATGTTCCAAAGCTGCGCATGCCGTGTAAGACCTTGTGGGTCACCCTGGCAGCCTGGTTCGGCGGGGATTTGCGAAGACGTGATGAAAGTGAATCGTCAAGGATAGTCCGCGGGGGACTGGCTGCCGAAGTCGGGCTCCGGGCGATTTGCGCTACCTGAACGTGGCCAGAGAATTGGCCGGCGCGCACTATACCGGAAATTCCTGCCACAGGTGGCAGTTTTTGCAGTTGGCGGCGCAATCGCCTGCCGAGCGGCGTCTCAACTGGCGGGGCGCAAGGCCTCGATCAAGGGCTGCAGCGAATAGCCCAGCCGTGGCGCCAGCTCGCCGGCGCGCGCCTGCAGGCGGCCGAGATCCAGTTGCTGCTGGAGATCGGCGGGGATCAGCAGCACCACGTTGCCCTCCTTCACCGGGCACTCCCAGTAGTGGCGATGGTAGAGGCCGCGCAGCAGCGCCGCGCCGAGCGGCTTGCCGTCGTTGCCGGCCCACTGGTTGATGATCAGCCAGCCGCCGGGGTTGAGCTTCTCCCGGCAGCACTCGAGAAAGCGCCAGGCCAGGTGGCCGGTCCCCGGGCCCTGGTCGGTATACAGATCGAGGAAGATCAGGTCGGCGGTTTCGGCGCTGGCCAGCAGCTCGGTGGCGTCGCCGATGCGGATGGTCAGGCGCGGGTCGTCGTCCAGACCGAGAAACTCCATGGCCAGACGCGGCACGTCGGGACGCAGTTCGATGGCCTCGACATCCTCCAGCGGCAGGAACTTCAGGCAGGCCTGGGTCAGGTTGCCGGCGCCAAGACCGAGAAACAGCGCGGTTTCCGGCGCCTCGTGGCACAGCGCGCCGAGCAACATGGCGCGGGTGTAGTCGTACTCCAGCCAGCTCGGGTCGGCGGTGAACACGCAGCTCTGCTCGATGGCTTCGCCGAACTCGAGGAAGCGATAAGCGCCGATCTGCACCACGCGGATCACCCCGAAGGCGTCGCGCACCTCGGCCAGCAGGACTTCGTCCAGCTTCTGCATCTCTTCGCTCGGCGGCAATCCCGGCATCGCCCTCACTCCTGCTGTCCGCTCCCGGCCCCACGCCTGGACGACGGCGCCGATTGTCGGCGAAGCCTTGCGCCCGGTCACGCGATAATTGCGCGGCCACGGTGCCTGCGGCAGGCCGGGCTTATCGGTTAACATGCCGATTCGCCTGATCAACCGAGACGCAGCATGTCGCACGCCTGGAGCCCCGAGAGCTGGAGAGGCAAGCCCATCCAGCAGCAACCCGAATACCCCGACGCCGCCCATCTGGCCCGCGTCGAGCACACCCTGGCCGGCTATCCGCCGCTGGTGTTCGCAGGCGAGGCGCGTGAGCTGCGCCGACAGTTCGCCGAGGTGACTCAGGGCCGCGCCTTCCTGCTGCAGGGCGGCGACTGCGCCGAGAGTTTCGCCGAGTTTTCCGCGGCGAAGATCCGCGACACCTTCAAGGTGCTGCTGCAGATGGCCATCGTCATGACCTTCGCCGCCGGCTGTCCGGTGGTCAAGGTCGGACGCATGGCCGGCCAGTTCGCCAAGCCGCGCTCGGCCGGCAGCGAGACCATCGACGGAGTCACCCTGCCCGCCTACCGCGGCGATATCGTCAATGCCATCGGCTTCGACGCCGCCAGCCGCGCGCCCGACCCGGAACGCCTGCTGCAGGCCTACCACCAGGCCACCGCCAGCCTCAACCTGCTGCGCGCCTTCGCCCAGGGCGGCTTCGCCGATGTGCACCAGGTGCACCAGTGGAACCTCGACTTCATCGCCAACTCGGCGCTCTCCGAGAAGTACCACCAGTTGGCCAATCGGATCGACGAGACCCTGGCCTTCATGCGCGCCGTCGGCATGGACAGCGCGCCGCAACTGCGCGAGGTCAGCTTCTTCACCGCCCACGAGGCACTGCTGCTGAATTACGAACAGGCCTTCGTCCGCCAGGACAGCCTCACCGGGCGCTGGTACGACTGCTCGGCGCACATGCTGTGGATCGGCGACCGCACCCGTCAGCTGGACGGTGCCCACGTCGAATTCATGCGCGGCATCGAGAACCCCATCGGCGTCAAGGTCGGCCCGAGCATGGACCCGGACGAGCTGATCCGCCTGATCGATGTGCTCAACCCGGACAACGACCCGGGCCGCCTCAACCTGATCGTGCGCATGGGCGCCGACAAGGTCGAGCAGCACTTCCCGCGCCTGCTGCGCAAGGTCCAGGGCGAAGGGCGCCAGGTGCTGTGGAGCAGCGACCCCATGCACGGCAACACCATCAAGGCCTCGAGCGGCTACAAGACCCGCGACTTCGCGCAGATCCTCAGCGAGGTCAAGCAGTTCTTCGCCGTGCACCAGGCCGAGGGCACCCACGCCGGCGGCATTCATATCGAGATGACCGGGCAGAACGTCACCGAGTGCATCGGCGGCGCGCGGCCGGTGACCGAAGACAGCCTGTCGGATCGCTACCACACCCACTGCGACCCACGGATGAATGCCGACCAGTCGCTGGAGCTGGCCTTCATGATCGCCGAGACGCTGAAACAGGTCAGACGCTGAAATCCCCCGGGCGCCATCCGCGGCGCCCGCTTCGCCAACCGGCTCGCAGGCTTTTCGCCAGCGATTGCGGCATAATGCCGGCCCCCAACGCGAGCGCCGACCAGGTGCCGAACAGCAGTACCCGCCGGGAAGGACTCGCGGCCACATCACACACAAGGACGATGATTCATGCAACTGCGTACCAACCTCTCCGCTTTCGCCCTGTCCGGCGCCGTTCTGCTGACCGGCTGCCAGAACATGTCCCCCGACGCCATGCTGCAATCCGGCCTGATGGCCGTGCAGGCCGCGACCCTGAGCGATGCCGAGGTCAAGGACATGTCCGACCAGGCCTGCGCCGAAATGGACGCCTCGGCCAACATCGCCGACCCGGATAGCACCTACGGCAAGCGCCTGGACAAGATCGCCGGCAACCTCGGCCAGCAGGTCAACGGCACGCCGGTAACCTACAAGGTCTACCTGGCCGACGAGGTCAACGCCTGGGCCATGGCCAACGGCTGCGTGCGCGTCTACAGCGGCCTGATGGACCTGATGAGCGACAACGAAGTGGAAGGCGTGCTCGGCCACGAGATGGGGCACGTCGCCCTCGGCCACACTAAGAAGGCCATGCAGACCGCCTATGCCACGGCCGCCGCGCGCAATGCCGCCGCCTCTTCGGGCAACGCCACCGTCGCGGCGCTGTCCAGCTCGCAGATCGGCGCCCTCGGCGAGCAGCTGGTCAACGCGCAGTTCTCGCAGAGCCAGGAGACCGCCGCGGACAACTTCTCCTTCGATCTGCTGGGCCAGCGCGGCATCCCGCGCGAAGGCCTGGTCAGCGCCTTCGAGAAACTGGCCAAGCTCAGCGGCGGCGAGAGCAGCATGTTCTCCTCGCACCCCGGCTCCAGCGAGCGCGCCGACAACATGCGCACCCGCCTGGCGGCCAAGTAAGGCCGCAGCCAGGGGCCGCTCCGGCGGTCCCTGCTAACCCAGCAGATGCCGGTGCGCCACACCCGGCGCCAGCCACACCTGTTCCAGTCCAAGCCAGCGCGCCAGGCCCTGCAGCGACTCACCCAGCGCCAGGCGTGCCTCCTCGTTCAATACCGCCTCCTCCAGATGCACGGCATGCACCGCCAGGCGCCCCTGCGCCCGCTCGCTGCGCAGATCGACACGCGCCAGCAGGCGTTCGTGATGCAGGAACGGCAGCACGTAGTAGCCATGCACGCGTTTGTGCACCGGGGTATAGATCTCCAGGCGATAGCGGAAGCCGAATAGCCGCTCGGTGCGCTCACGCGCCCAGATCAGCGAATCGAAGGGCGACAGCAGCGCGCTGGCCTTGATTCGCCGCCCGATGCGCGGTTCGCCACGGCAATAGGCCGGCTGCCGCCAGCCCTGCACCGCAACCGGCAGCAACTCGCCCGCCTCCACCAGTTCGGCCAGACGCGTCTTGCAGTCGGTGGCGTCGAGCCGGTAGTAGTCGCGCAGATCCTTCTCGGTCGCTACGCCCAGCGCCTCGGCCGAACGCAGCAGCAGACGGCGCTGCGCCTCGGCCTCGTCCGGCTCCACCTGGGCGAGGACGGCGGCGGGAATCACCCGTTCGGGCAGATCGTACAGGCGCTCGAAGCCGCGGCGCCCGGCGACCGTGACCTGGCCCGCGGCGAACAGCCATTCCAGCGCGTGCTTCTCCTCGCTCCAGTCCCACCAGGGGCCGGCGCGCTGCTGGCGGCTCGACAGGCTGCCGGCGCCCAGCGCACCCTGCTCGCGCACCGCCTGCAGCACCCGCGCGATCACCTCGCCACGCTGCGCAGCGAACTCCGCCAACTGCCGGTAGATGCCGCGCCCCTGCGCCGCCCGACGCATGCGCCAGCGCAGCAAGGGATGGACGTCCAGCGGCAGCAGCGAGGCTTCGTGGCCCCAGTATTCGAACAGCGCGCGTTGGCGCGGCTTGCCCCAGGCCAGTTGGTCGAGCAGCTCGGGCGCATAGTGGCCGAGCCGGGAGAACGCCGGTAGGTAGTGCGAGCGCACCAGCGCGTTGACCGAGTCGATCTGCACCACGCCAAGGCGTTCGAGCTGGTTCAGCAACTGGCGCCGACCGACCTTGCCGCGCGTGGTGCGGCCGAAGCCTTGGGCGGCCAGGGCCAGGCGACGAGCGTCGGCGATCGAGAGTGAATCGGACATGCGGCCCTCGCTGGTTTGGCGGTCCGCCCAGACTAGTCGCGCGCCAGTTCCAACGGCAACGATGGCTGCGCGTCGGGCGCCAGGAAGCGCTGGCGAAAGCTGAAGGCCGCAGGCGTCGGCCCCTCGCTGCGCAGCCGCTGCAGGCGCTCGGCCGCCTCCGCCAGGCTCGGCAGATGGCCGGCAGCCACCCACCAGAGCACCATGTGCGCCGACTTTTGCGCCACGAACCACTCGCGGCGACGCTTGAGCATCTCGGTATGGGCGGACTTGTAGACGTAGTCGGCCAGCGACTCGATGTCGCGCCAGACCGACATGTTGACCAGCACGTCCTCGCCGAACGGGCGCAGCGCGGTGGCGTCACCGCCCTCGTCCTCGAGACGCCAGACGAAGCCGGGCGACGCCTCGGCCAGCGCGTTGATGGGCGCCAGATTGGCGACAAAGTCGGCCAGTTGCGGCGAGTCCAGCGGCGCCGCCAGGCTGGCGATGTTCAGTTGGGCCAGGTGATAACGGGACATGGGCACTCCTTGTCTATCCATCGAACTGTTCGACGCCACCGCGACGCGGCGCCAGGCGACGGCGCAGCCAGGTATCGCCGCTGACCAGGCTGATGCCCGCCAGCACCAGCAGCGCGCCGATGACGAAGTTAAGGCTGAGCGGCTCGTCCAGCACCAGCACGCCGAAGCTCACGCCGAACAGCGGGGTCATGAAGGAATACACCGCCATGTTGGACGCCAGGTAGCGGCGCAGCAGCCAGAACCAGGCCAGATAGCTGAGAAAGGACACCACCACGCCCTGCAGCAGAACACTGGCGATGGCTACCGGGGTCCAGCGCACCGGCGGGAGTTCGACGAACAGCGAGGCGTAGCCCAGCAGCAGCACGAAGGCCAGCGCCAGCTGATAGAACAGGGTCAGGGCCGGCGGCGCCTCGGACAGGCGCGAGGCGCGCACCACCACGGTGGTGGCGCCCCAGGCCATGCCGGCGCACAGGCCGAGGACATCGCCCAGCAGCATGCGACCATCCAGCGCCGCCCAGTTGCCGCCGCCACCGAAGGCCATCGCCACTCCGCCGAAGCACAGGGCGATGCCCAGCCACTGCAGGCTGCGCAGGCGCTCGCTGGGCAGCAGCAGGTGCAGGCCCAGCGCGGAGAAGATCGGTGCGGTGTAGAGAAACACCGCCATATGCGACGCCGAGGTGTACTGCAGACCATGGGCGATAAAGAAGAATTCCAGGGCGAACAGCGCGCCGGTGAGCAGGCCGGCACGCCAGGTCCAGGGCAGCCAGGTGCGCCAGCCGCGCTGGCAGAGCAGCAGCGCACCGACCAGCAGCGCGGCGATTCCCGAGCGCAGCGCCACCTGCAACAGCGGCGCGATGTCAGCGGCAGCCAGCTTGATCGCCACCTGCTGGCTGCCCCAGACGGCGCACAGCAACAGCATCAGTTGCAACAGAAAGCAATCGGCGCCCTTGCGCGTCGTACCCATTCAGCCACTCCAGATTACGATTTAACGCTTGAGCGGATCATCCCAGAACGGCCGCTCGCTTTCCTGCACCGCATCGGCCCGACTCAGACCGATGTCCTTGAGCGCCGCCTCGTCGAGCATGCCCAGGCGGTGACGCTGCTCGGCCAGTTGCCACCAGCGGCGCAGCTGGCGACCCAGCGCCCGCAGCCGGGCCCCTGCGTGCAGCCCGGGAACCTGTAGCGGATGAGCAACGGCATAACCTTTCTGACCTTTCATCTCTTTGCCCTCCCTGTGGGGTTGGCGCCAGTCTCGCGCCGGGCTTAAGATCAATCCAACGAATGTTTCTTATGCTATCCATCTTGGAGATTGATGAATGGCCTACCACCCCGGTATTGATACCGAATTACTGCGCAGCTTCGTCGCCATCGCCGACACCGGCGGTTTCACCCGCGCCGCCGAAGCGGTCAACCGCACCCAGTCGGCGGTGAGCATGCAGATGAAACGGCTGGAGGACGACGTGGTGCAGCGCCCGCTGTTCGAACGCGATGGCCGTCAGGTGCGCCTGACCCCCGAAGGCCAATTGCTGCTGGGCTATGCACGGCGCATCCTCAAGCTGCACGGTGAGGTGCTGACCACCCTGCGCGAACCGCACATGGTCGGCGCCATGCGCATCGGTACGCCGGACGACTACGTGATGCGCTTCATGCCGGGCATCCTCTCGCGTTTCGCCCAGGCCTACCCCATGGTGCAGGTGGAGCTGCACTGCGAGCCGTCCTTCCAGCTGCTGCAGCGTCAGGACCTCGACCTGACCATCGTGACCCGCGAGCCGGGCAAGGAGATCGGCCAGCTGCTGCGCCAGGAGCGCATCGTCTGGGCCGAGGCGCAGGGCTTCAGCCCACATGAACAGGACCCGCTGCCGCTGGCGATGTTCAACTCGCAGTGTTTCTGCCGCTCCTGGGCCTGCAACGCGCTGGACGCCATGCAGCGCGAATACCGCATCGCCTACACCAGCCCCAGCCTGTCGGCGATCATGGCGGTGGTCAGCGCCGGCCTGGCCATCACTGCCCAGCTGCAGAGCCTGATCACGCCGGACATGCGCATCATCGGCGAGGCCGAGGGCCTGCCCGCCATGCCCTCGGCGAGCATCGTGCTGCTGCGCAACGAAGCCAGCCAGTCGCCCGTCACCGAGTGCCTGGCCGAACATATCGTGGAAGGTTTTCGTCTCTAGGAGGCGCCCATTACTGCTTGAACTCGAACTGTAGTTCGGCGCCTTCGATGGATTCCCAGTAGTCGTCGATCCGCTCGTTGCTGAGCAGCCTGCCGCTGAGCTGGAAAGGATTGCCCTGCTCGCTCTTGTCGACGAACAGCGGCGGCAGCAATGGCGGCAGCTCGGCGCCGCCCACCTGCGCAGGCAGGGGCTCGAGCAACTCCTCGGGCAGGCTCAGATCGAGCGCGACCTGCGGCTCGGGTTCGGCCGCTCGAACGCTCGGTTGCGGACCGGGCTCGACCGGCTGCGCCGCCTTGACCGCTGTCGGCCGGGCTGGCGTGGCGGGCTCGACGGCCGGTGGTGCGGACACGGGCGCCGGCCGCTGAACGGGGGCTGCACTCTCCACAGGCGCCGGCGCACCCGTTTGGGCGCCCGCCGGCTCACGCTCGCAGGCGCCCAGCAAGCCGAGGGATAACAACAACAGCAGACAACCAATACGCTTACGCTTCATCGACAACAACGGAACTCAGCAACGGGAAAGTGCCATGCTCTTCCTGTCGCGAGCGCCTGGCAAGTGGGCTTACAGTGCTTTTACTCACGACCATGAGCTATCGGTCGGATTCGTCCTCCAGGCGGCCGAGCTCGGCCTCGATGTCCAGCTGCGGATGCTCGGCACGCAGCTGCTCGAACAGGCGCTGCGCCTTCTCCTCCTCACCGGCACGCCGCAGCCCTAACAGGCGCAGCAGGTTGTCGCGTGGTTCGGCCTTGGCCGGCGCCGCAGATTCCTCGACAGCCGTATCGGCCATGCTCGCCGCGGGCGCGGCCTGCATGCGTAGCGCCGGCGCCTCCTTCTTGCGCTCGGCCGGCGCAGGCGCCGCCGGAGCGGCGTACTGCCGCGAAAGCGCTTCGCGCGCGGGCGCCCTCACCGCCGCCGGCGGCACGGTATCGAAGGCGTCCGGGCTGCGTTCCAGCGTGCGCCAGGTCAGGCTGACGCCGATGCCGACGCAGGCCAGCCCCGCCAGGGCCACCGACCAACGCTGCCGGCCGCTGCCGAACAGCCATCGATGCAGGCGCTGAGCCAAGCCAGCCCCGGGTTCATCCGCGGCTTGCCGCACCGACTCGCGAGCCGCCGCACTGGCCGCCGCCAGGATTCGCGCATCCATTTCGGCCGAGGGTTCGCCGCCGCCATGGGCACGAAAGTGCGCCAGCAACTCCTGCTCGTGTTCCAGGGGGTCTCGATCATGCTTCATGCGGACAACTCCTCGCAGGCCAGCAGCCGGCGTAACTTCTGCAGGGCATAGCGCAGGCGGCTCTTGACCGTCTCGGCCGGCGTATGGGTCAGCTCGGCGATCTCGCTCAGTTCCAGGTCGCCATGGGCGCGCAGCAGAAACACCTCGCGCTGATCGGCCGGCAGATCCGCCAGCGCGGCCTGCAGGCGCTCGCCGTCGCGGCTCAGGCCGAGCTGCTGCTCCGGGCCCGGCTGCGGGTCCGGCTGGGCGTGCTGGCCTTCATCGTATGCGTCGTGGCCAGCCTGGTGCCTGCCGTTCTTGCGCCAGTGGTCGATCAGCCGGTTGCGGGCGATCTGGTACAGCCAGGTCTTGAACAGCACGGCCTCGCGCTGCTCGCTCCGGCTGCGCACCAGGCTCATCCAGGTTTCCTGGAACACCTCCTCGGCCAGGGCGTGATCGCCGCACAGGCCGAGCAGGAAACGGAACAGGCCCAGCCGGTGGCGCCGGTACAGCTCGTCGAAGGCCGCGGCATCGCCGCCGCGGTAATGCCGCAGCAGCGCGGCGTCGTCGTCCGTGAGAGGTGCGTTCACTGCCGAACTCGTGCGGGTGTGGAAGCGGAAGTTTGCAGGCTCTGGGCGATTTCGACCAGTTGGATGAACTCGCCGCGCAGCCCGAAACGATCCTCGCCCTTGGCCGAACGGGCCAGCGCGATGCTCTGCGCCAGATCGAAATCACCGGTATAGCGCCCCTCCTTGAGCTGCTGGGCGAAGGCGGCCACCGCCGCGGCGAAACGCAGATCCTCGCTGGCCGCCGCGACCGGCCGCTCCTCGGCGCGCGCGATCGGGTGCTCCAGCAGGCGGCTGCTCTGCTCGCCCGGCGCCTTGTAGCGAATCCTCAGCCAGGCCAGTTCCCCGGTCTTGCTCTCAGTCTGGGCAGTGGCTTGATAACGCAGCGGTTCCAGCCAGCCCTTGGCACCGGCCGGCACCAGCTCGTACAGCGCGGTGACCGTATGCCCAGCACCGATATCGCCGGCGTCGACCTTGTCGTTGCTGAAGTCCTCGCGCTTCAGCGCGCGGTTCTCGTAGCCCAGCAAGCGGTACTCGCTGACCTCGGCCGGGTTGAATTCCAGCTGCAGCTTGACGTCGCTGGCCACCGTGGCCAGGGTCGAGCCGAGCTGATCGACCAGCACCTTGCGCGCCTCGCGCAGGTTGTCGATATAGGCGTAGTTGCCGTTGCCGGCATCGGCCAGCTGCTCCATCAGGCGCTCGTTGTAGTTGTCCACGCCGAAGCCCAGGGTGGTCAGGGAGACGCCGCTCTTGCGCTTGTCGACGGCCAGCTGCTTGAGGCTGTCGAAGTCGCTGATGCCGACGTTGAAGTCGCCATCGGTGGCCAGCAGGATGCGGTTGATGCCGCCGTCGATCAGGTGCTGCTGCGCCTGTTGGTAGGCCAGCTGGATGCCCGACTCGCCGGCGGTGGAGCCGCCCGCGGTCAGCCGATCGATGGCCGCGCGAATGGCCGCCTTGTCGCCGCCGGACGTGGAGTCCAGCACCACCTCGCTGGCGCCGGCATAGGCGACCAGCGATACGCGATCCTGCGGGCGCAACTGCTCGACCAGCAGCTTGAGCGTGCCCTGCACCAGCGGCAGGCCCTCGCGGCGCTGCATGGAGCCGGAGACATCGACCAGAAACACCAGGTTGGCCGGCGGCAGCTCATCCACGCTGCGATCGACGGCCTTGATGGCGATACGCAGCAGGCGGGTCTCGGGGTTCCAGGGCGTGACCGCCAGTTCGGTGCCGACGCCGAAGGGCGCATCGCTCGTCGGCAGCGGGTAGGCGTAGGGGAAATAATTGACCAACTCCTCCAGGCGCACCGCGTCCTTCGGCGGCAGCTGCCCGCCATTGAGGAAGCGCCGCACGTTGGCGTAGCTGCCGGTGTCGACATCGATGCTGAAGGTGGAAACCGGCGTCTCCGCCACGGCGAATACGGGGTTATCCGCATAGGCCTGGTACTGTTCGCGCGGCACGTCGCGATAGCCCGGCGGCTGGGTATCGAGCATGGGGCTGGGGAGAGGGGCGACATGGTTGGGCAGCAGGCGCTCGCGCTTGCGCGTCAGCCCGGCGCGCACCTCGGCGGCGAGCGGCGGCGCCAGGCTGTCGTGCAGCGTGGCGGCCGGGGCGGCGGGCTTGCCCTGCGCCTCGGGTTCGGGGCCCGAGGCGCTGCAGGCGGTCAGGGCGAGCAACACCCCGGCTGCCAAACCGGCGGCCAGTGGACGAACGAGCAGTACGGAATAAGCGGACATGATGCAGCTCCTGAGCAATGGCATGGAACCTTCGCTCAGGTAGACGCAGCCCCTGTCCGATTCGGGTTAAACCGCTACGCCGCCCGCCCGCTCCAGCGACAAGCCGCCGCTCACCTCCTGGCACAGCTGGCCGGCCAGCATGCCGAGGGTCATCAGCGCGCGCTCGGCCTCGCGGTTCCACGGAATGCCGCAATTCAGCCGCACGCAATGGTTGAACTGTTCGGTGTTGCTGAAAATCAGCCCCGGCGCGATCGAGATGCCCTGCTGCAATGCGCGCACGTGCAGATCCTTGGTATTGACCCGTACCGGCAGGCTGACCCAGAGGATGAAGCCGCCCTTGGGTCGGGTCATCTGCGTGCCCTCGGGGAAATACTGTTGCACCGCCAGCTGGAAGGCGCTGAGGTTCTTGCGGTACTCCTGGCGGATGAAACGCAGGTGACGGTCGTAGCCGCCATTCTCCAGGTAGGCGGCCACGGCCATCTGCGTCACGCTGCACGCCGAGTGAGTGGTGAAGGTCTGCAGGCGCTGGATCTCGTCCTGGTACTTGCCGGCGACTATCCAGCCGATGCGCACGCCGGGCGAGAGGGTCTTGGAGAAGCTCGAGCAGTAGATCACCCGGCTGTCGCGGTCGTGCGACTTGAGCGCCTTGGTCGGCCCCTGCTCGAACATCAGCTCGCCGTAGATATCGTCCTCGATGATCTGGATGTCGTAATCGTCAGCCAGGCGCAGCAACTGGCGCTGGCGCTCCTCGGGAATGGTGCCGCCGAGCGGATTGGACAGCCGCGCGGTGAGCACCAGCGCCTTGATCGGCCACTGGTTGGCCGCCAGCTGCAAGGCCTCCAGGCTGATGCCGGTAGTCGGGTCGCTGGGAATCTCGATCACCTTGAGGCCGAGCAGATCGGCCAGCTGCAACAGGCCGTAATAGGTCGGCGACTCGGCGGCGATCAGATCGCCCGGCTGGGTCAGCACGCGCAGGCTCATCTGCAGGGCGTCGACGCAGCCATGGGTGATCACCACCTCGGACGGGTCGACCATCACCCCGGCGTCGCGCATGCGGATCGCCACCTGCCGGCGCAACGGTTCGAAGCCAGGACTGAACATGTAGCTGAAGGCGCGCGGGCTATGGAAACGGGTGACCTTGGCCAGTTGCTGGTGCAACGCGCGCACCGGCAGGTAGTCGACGTGCGGCACGGCCGCGCCCAGCGGAAACACCCCCTCGCGGCGCGACTCGGTGAGCACCTGGTTGATGATGCTGCTGCGGGTGACCAGGCCGGGGCGTTCGACCCGCGCGATATCCGGGGTGGGCGCGGTCAGCGCCGGCGTCTGATGCACGTAGAAACCGGACTGCGGACGTGCGCGGATCAGCCCCTGGTCTTCCAGATTGGCGTAGGCCTGCAGCACGGTGGCGTGGCTGACGTTGAGCTGCGCGCTCATCTTGCGCACCGACGGCACCCGCTCGCCCGGCTGGTAGACGCCACGTCGAATGTCCTCGGCCAGCTGTTGGGCGATACGCTGATAGAGCAACAGATTGGTCATGGCCGTCTCCTTCGGGTCGCTGAACCATAACAGTAGCCGATTTACTCAAAAGTGTACTGGCACAGTTCAGAACAGTGTCGGCCATACAGTATCCGTGCGACAGCTGTATGCCTTATGCCTCAGGCGATCACGGCCAGACAGGCGCAGAGCAGAAACGAAAAACCCCGGCCAGGCCGGGGTTCGCATGCAGCCAGGCGGGCTTAGCGCTCGGCGCCGAGCTGACCGCGCTCGTCGGAGAAGACGATCTCCACCCGACGGTTCTGTGCTCGCCCGCGCGCCGAGGCGTTCTCCGCCACCGGGAAGTCGACGCCATAGCCGACCACTTGGATGCGTTTGGCGTCGATGCCCAGGTCCACCAGCAGATCGGCCACGCTCTGCGCCCGCGCGCGCGACAGTTCGAGGTTCTCCTCGGCGCTGCCGGTGTTGTCGGTGTAGCCCTCGATGCGCACCCGCCGTTGCGGGTTGATTTGCAGGAACTGCACCAGCTTGAGCACGGTGCGATTGGCGGCCGGCTGCAGTTCGGCGCGCCCGGCGTCGAACAGCATGTCGCCGAGGGTCATCACCAGGCCGCGCTCGGTTTCGCTGGCGGCGAGGCTGACCATCTGCTCCTCCAGCCAGCCGTTATGCTGCTGCACGCTGAGCAACTTGGCCTCGCGCAGGGTCAGTTGCAGGCGCTGACGCTCCAACTCGAGCTTGGCCACACGCTCCTGATTGAGGGCGATCTCGCTGTGCTGCCGAGCGATGTCGGCGTAGCGCTGGCTGAGGTAGGCATAGTGACGCACATCGTCGCCGCTGCCCCAGTAGCTGGACAGCCGCTCGGCCCGCGCCAGCGATTCGCCCGCGCGAATCACGTCCTTGGGCGCCGCGCGCAGCACGCCGGGGTCTTCCTTGACCTTCTGGAAGCTGGCGCGTGCCGCCTCCAGGGCCTGGTCGCTACCCGGCTGATTGGCCGCGCAACCGCCCAGCCAGGTGGCCGCCAGCAGCAAACCAGCGATACGCATCGAGCGACTCATCACATGCCCCCCAACTGCTGGCGCAGACGGCCAATACGCTGGTTCAGCTCGGCCAACTGCTCCCGTCCCTTGTCGCTGAGGTGCTCGGCCTCGGCCAGGCGGGCGTCCAACTCGGCCTGCTCGGCCAGCAGACGCGCCTGCTTGTTTTCGCCGTCCTGCAGGGCAGCCTGCGCCTGAGCGAACTTCTCCTCGGCCAGACGCAGGGATTCCGACTGCTCGCCAACCACGCCCAGGGCCTTGGCCTGGGTCAGGGCCTGTTCGGTCAGGCGCAATTGTTCGGTGGGCGCCGGGTCGCTGGCGCAGGCCGTCAGGCCCAGCGCCAGCAGCAGCGCGCAAAGGGGTCGATTGATCACGAGAACTTCCTACTGATTGACGTCGCCGACCGGGTCGGGTTGCATCTGCTGGGCCTTCCACAGCTCCAGGTTGCGTTGCAGCAACTGCTCGGGCAGACCGGCGGCGACCAATTCGGTCATCTTGCGCGCCAGCTGCCCGCGCAGCCAGGGCTCGTTGCACGCCGAGTTGTGCGACAGGGTGAGGTACAGACCTTCGCTGGAGATTGGCGGCTCAAGAACCTCCAGATCGTCGTCCATGCCCAGTGTCTCGGCCAGCGCCAGCCCTGGATAGCGCTCGTAGAGCACGTAGTCGGTGCGCCCCAGCAGCAACTTCTGGAACGCCTGGGTAAGACTGGAGACCCCCTCCAGCGTGAGATTGGTCTCGGCGAAGGCATCGAACTGCTGGCCGAAGCTGTTGCCCACCAGCGTGTCACCCGTGCGCCCCTGCAGATCGATCCAACTACCATAGGGGAAGGCTTCGCCCTTGCGCACCCACACCACGCTGGGGGTGAAGAAAAACGCCGGATGGATGTAATCCATGTGCTCCAGACGCGGCAGGGTAAGGAAGGCGCCGGCAATCAGGTCGACCCGTCCGGTGCGCACCTCGTCCTGCGCCCGCGACCAAGGCCCGGTATGGATCACGTCGATGACCAGACCGAGGTCCTTGCCCAGGTGCTTGAGCAGGTCGGCGTTGGCACCGATCAACTGTTGCGGATTCTGCGGGTCGCGCCACAGGTAGGGCGGATACTCGGGATTGCCGGTCGCCACCAGGCGCTCGCACTTGCCCACCGCCAGGGCGGCTGCCGGCATCAGCGCCAGGGCGCACCACAGCAGCAGGGACTTAAACAGACAACGCTCGGGCATTGGCTACTCTCGGTTCATGCGGTGATCGACTAAGGATGGCGGGAAAGCCCCGGAAACCGTCCGTGTTCATGCTAGCTTAAAGGCGCCGCCATAATAATTCGCGATAAGGACGCGCCATGAAAAAACTGCTGTTCGGCCTGTTGCTGCTGCTCGTCGCTGCCACCACGACGCTCTACTTCTTCCCAGCGACCCAGCTGGCCGGCCTGCGCCTGATCGAACAGCAGCGCGCCGGACTGAGCCACGAACAGCTGCGTGCCGGCGATCTTAACATCCATTACTACCTGGGAGGGCCGGCCAAGGGCGAAACCCTGGTGCTGATCCACGGCTTCGCCGCCGACAAGGATAACTGGCTGCGCTTTTCCCGCCACCTCACGGACCGCTATCGGGTGATCGCCCTCGATCTGCCCGGCTTCGGTGATAGCGACCGCCCCGTCGGCAGCTACGACGTCGGCACCCAGGCCGAACGCCTGGCGACCATCCTCGAGACACTGGGCATCGAACGCGCCCATCTGCTGGGCAACTCCATGGGCGGACATATCGCCGCCCTGTATGCCGCGCGCTACCCGCAACGGGTTCGCTCGCTGGCGTTGTTCAACAACGCCGGCGTCGAGGCACCGATACAGAGCGAGCTATTCGCCCTGCTCGAACGCGGCGCGCCCAACCCGCTGGTGGTCAGGCAGCCGGAAGACTTCCAGCGCCTGCTGCAGTTCGTCTTCGCCGAACCGCCCTACCTGCCCGAATCGCTCAAGCGCCACCTGGCCGAGCGCTCGATGGCCAACCGCGAGCATTACGAGCGGGTATTCCGGCAGCTGGTCGAACGCTATATCCCGCTGGAGCCGGAACTGGCGAAGATCCAGACGCCGACTCTGCTGCTGTGGGGCGAGCAGGATCGCGTGCTGCATGTATCCAGCATCGAGGTGATGCGCCCGCTGCTGCGCCAGCCTAGCGTGGTGGTAATGCCCGGAGTCGGCCACGCGCCGATGCTCGAACGCCCGCAGCAAAGCGCCCTGCTCTACCGGCGCTTTCTCGAAGGTCTGACGCCCTGATGCATCGCCCGAGCAAAGCCATGGCCGAACACGCGGCGCAGCCAGCGAAGCCTGACGACCCTCGGAGATGCGGATAGCCAATAAAAAACCCGCTCCTGGGAGCGGGTTTCTTCACAGCGGAGAAAGCGGCTTAGACCAGCTTTTCCAGCTCCGGTACGGCTTCGAACAGGTCGGCGACCAGGCCGTAGTCGGCAACCTGGAAGATCGGCGCCTCTTCGTCCTTGTTGATCGCAACGATCACCTTGGAGTCCTTCATGCCAGCCAGGTGCTGGATCGCGCCGGAGATACCGACGGCGATGTACAGCTGCGGCGCGACGATCTTGCCGGTCTGGCCGACCTGCATGTCGTTCGGCACGAAGCCGGCATCGACCGCGGCGCGCGAGGCACCGACGGCGGCGCCCAGCTTGTCGGCCAGGGCGTACAGGTGTTTGAAGTTGTCGCCATTGCCCATGCCACGGCCGCCGGATACGACGATCTTGGCAGCGGTCAGTTCCGGACGGTCGGACTTGGCCAGTTCTTCGCCAACGAAGGCGGACTTGCCGGCATCGGCCGGGCCGGACACCGCTTCAACGGCAGCGCTGCCGCCTTCGGCGGCGACGGCATCGAAACCAGTGCTACGCACGGTGATCACCTTGACGGCAGCCGAGGACTGCACGGTGGCAATGGCGTTGCCAGCGTAGATCGGACGCTTGAAGGTGTCGGCGCTTTCAACGGCGATGATCTCGGAGATCTGGTCGACGTCCAGGGCAGCGGCGACGCGCGGCAGGATGTTCTTGCCGTTGCTGGTGGCGGCAGCCAGGATGTGGCTGTAGCCTTTGCCCAGCTCGGCTACCAGCGGTGCGACGTTTTCCGGCAGCTGGTTGGCATAGGCGGCGTTGTCGGCCACCAGCACCTTGGCTACGCCAGCGATCTTGGCAGCAGCTTCGGCAGCAGCGCCACAGGCACTACCGGCAACCAGTACGTGGATGTCGCCACCGATCTTCGCGGCAGCGGCAACGGTGTTCAGGGTCGCGGCAGCCAGGGCGGCATTGGTGTGTTCAGCGATAACCAGGATAGTCATTTAGATTACCTTCGCCTCGTTCTTCAGTTTCTCGACCAGTTCAGCCACGGACTTGACCTTGATGCCGGCGCTGCGAGCAGCCGGCGCTTCGACTTTCAGGGTCTTGACGGTGGAGGCGGTGGAAACGCCCAGGGCGTCCGGGGTAACGGTTTCCAGCGGCTTCTTCTTGGCCTTCATGATGTTCGGCAGCGACGCATAGCGCGGCTCGTTCAGGCGCAGGTCGGTGGTGACGATAGCCGGCAGGTTCAGCGCGACGGTCTGCAGGCCGCCATCGATCTCACGGGTGACGTTGACCTTGTCGCCAGCCACCTCGACCTTGGAGGCGAAGGTGCCCTGACCGAAACCGGTCAGCGCGCCGAGCATCTGGCCGGTCTGGTTGTTGTCGCTGTCGATGGCCTGCTTGCCCATGATCACCAGCTGCGGCTGCTCCTTGTCGACCACGGCCTTGAGCAGCTTGGCCACGGCCAGGGAGTTCAGCTCGTCGTTGGACTCGACCAGGATGGCGCGGTCGGCGCCCAGAGCCAGCGCGGTACGCAGCTGCTCCTGAGCGGTGGCCGGGCCGATGGAGACGACGACGATCTCGCTCGCCACGCCCTTCTCCTTCAGGCGCACGGCTTCTTCCACGGCGATCTCGCAGAAGGGGTTCATGGACATCTTGACGTTGGCGAGGTCGACGCCGCTGTTGTCCGCCTTGACGCGAACCTTGACGTTGTAGTCAACCACTCGTTTGACAGCTACAAGAACCTTCATGGATTCCTCGTTACTCTCCGGTGAATAAGAATGTCGCCAAGGCGAGCCTGGCCGGTGATGCAAAATCGGCCGGAACCGACCTTCAGCCCAGACGGCGAGCGCAAAACCGCCCGTATCTTGACCCCGCGGCCTGACTCGGTCAATACAGCGAACTGGCCGGTCATCCGCGATGTAGTAGGATTCTAACAGGCCTACAGAAAATTCAAACAAACGTTTGTATTGGCCCGCTGAGAGGGTGTAGATATAATGCGCCGCAGCGCTCAGGGAGACGAGCCGCGCCCTCCAACATACAACACCGAAGAGCCTTGAGTAGGAGATAGCCTGTGGAACGCGAATTTATGGAGTTCGACGTCGTCATCGTCGGCGCCGGCCCGTCTGGTCTGTCCGCCGCCTGCCGCCTGAAGCAGAAAGCCGCCGAAGCGGGCCAGGAGATCAGCGTTTGCGTGGTCGAGAAAGGCTCCGAAGTCGGCGCTCACATCCTCTCCGGTGCGGTCTTCGAGCCGCGCGCACTGAACGAACTGTTCCCCGACTGGAAGGAGCTGGGCGCCCCGCTCAACACTCCGGTCAAGCGCGATGACATCTATCTGCTGCGCGACGCCGACAAGGCTACCCGAATTCCCGACTTCTTTGTGCCGAAAACCATGCACAACGAAGGCAACTACATCATTTCCCTGGGCAACCTGTGTCGCTGGCTGGCGCAGCAGGCCGAGAACCTGGGCGTCGAGATCTACCCGGGCTTCGCCGCTCAGGAAGCGCTGATCGACGACAACGGCGTGGTGCGCGGCATCGTCACCGGCGACCTGGGCGTCGACCGCGAAGGCAACCCCAAGGAAGGCTACTACACGCCCGGCATGGAGCTGCGCGCCAAGTACACCCTGTTCGCCGAAGGCTGCCGCGGCCATATCGGCAAGCAGCTGATCAAGCAGTACAAGCTCGACAGCGAAGCCGACGCCCAGCACTACGGCATCGGCATCAAGGAAATCTGGGACATCGATCCGGCCAAACACGAGCAGGGCCTGGTGGTGCATACCGCTGGCTGGCCGATGGACATCATGGGCACCGAGAACACCGGCGGCTCCTTCCTCTATCACCTGGAGAACAACCAGGTAGTGGTCGGCCTGATCATCGACCTGTCCTACGCCAACCCGCACCTGTCACCGTTCGACGAGTTCCAGCGCTACAAGCATCACCCGGTGGTCAAGCAGTACCTCGAAGGCGGCAAGCGCGTGGCCTACGGCGCCCGCGCCATCTGCAAGGGCGGCCTGAATTCGCTGCCGAAGATGGTCTTCCCCGGTGGCGCACTGATCGGCTGTGACCTCGGCACCCTGAACTTCGCCAAGATCAAGGGCAGCCACACGGCGATGAAGTCCGGCATGCTGGCGGCCGACGCCATCGCCGAGGCCCTGGCTGCCGGCCGCGAAGGCGGCGACGAGCTGACCAATTACGTCGATGGCTTCAAGGCCAGCTGGCTGTACGACGAGCTGTTCCGCAGCCGCAACTTTGGCGCCGCCATTCACAAGTACGGCGCCATCGTCGGCGGCGGCATCAACTGGCTGGATCAGAACGTCTTCGGCGGCAAGGCACCCTTCACCCTGCACGACAACAAGCCGGACTACGCTTGCCTGAAGCCGGCCGCCGAGTGCGCGAAGATCGCCTATCCGAAACCGGACGGCAAGCTGAGTTTCGACAAGCTCTCCTCGGTGTTCCTCTCCAACACCAACCACGAAGAAGAGCAGCCCTGCCACCTCAAGCTCACCGACCCGAACATCCCGCTGGCGAAGAACCTGCCGCTGTACGACGAACCGGCGCAGCGCTACTGCCCGGCCGGCGTATACGAAGTGGTGACCCAGGAAGACGGCGAGAAGAAGTTCCAGATCAATGCGCAGAACTGCGTGCACTGCAAGACCTGCGACATCAAGGATCCGGCCCAGAACATCACCTGGGTCGCCCCGGAAGGCACCGGCGGCCCGAATTACCCCAACATGTAATTCGGCCGCTCAAGAAAAAGGCTCCTTCGGGAGCCTTTTTCGTTTCTGCTGCCGCACTGTATAACCCACCGCGACCTGCCGGCGGGCTGCACCCGCCCTACTGCACTCAATCCTGATAGATCATCTTGCGGCTCATGCCGCCATCGATGACGAACTCCTGACCGGTGACGAAACCGGCGGCCTCGGACAGCAGCCAGGCAACCTGGGCGGCGACATCCTCCACCGTACCGACACGACCGACCGGATGCTGCGCATGATCGAAGACCGACAGCGGCTCGCGTCGTTGCTGCGACGGATCACGCGAGTCGATCCAGCCGGGGCTGACGCAATTGACCCGCACCTCCGGCCCCAGGCTGATCGCCAACGCATGAGACAGCGCCACCAGGCCGCCCTTGCTCGCCGCATAGGCCTCGCAGTTGGCCTCGGACTGACTGGCACGGGTCGAAGCGATATTGACGATGGCCCCACGATGACCGCGCAGGTAAGGCGCGCAATGCTTGGCCAGGAGCATGGCGCCGGTTAGATTGACCGCCAGCATGCGATTCCAGCGTTTGAGGTCTAGCGCCTCCAGCGGCGGGTTGTGCGGATCGGCGATGGCCGCGTTGCATACCAGCGCATCGAGGCGGCCGAACTGGCCAAGCACCTCGGCGACGCCGACGCTCACCTGATCCTCCTTGGCTACGTCCATGGCGACGAACCAGGCGTTGTCGCCCAGCGCGCGCGCCACCTTCGAGCCACGCTCGCGATCGATGTCGGCCAGCACCACCTGCCAGCCCTCGGTGATCAGCCAGGCGACGATGCCCAGACCGATACCGCGGGCCGCGCCGGTGACCAGGGCGACCCGGCCGTTATTCGGCGCGGCGCCGCTGCCCCACTCGAGCATGCTCAGAGCGCGGCCAGGCCGCGCGCCAGGTCCGCCTTGAGGTCGGCCAGGTCTTCCAGGCCCACGGCGACGCGGATCAGGCTGTCTCGAATGCCGGCATTGGCGCGCTCCTGCGGCGTCAGGCGGCCATGCGAGGTGGTGGCCGGATGGGCGATGGTGGTCTTGGTGTCGCCGAGGTTGGTGGTGATGGAAATGACGCGGGTGGCATCGATCAGCTTCCAGGCGGCATCACGCCCGCCCTTGACCTCGAAGCTGACCACCGCACCGAAGGCGCTCTGCTGCTTCTTAGCCAGCTCGTGCTGCGGATGGCTGGGCAGACCGGCGTAGTAAACGCGCTCGACCTGCGGTTGCTGCTCCAGCCACAGTGCCAGATGCAGGGCGCTGTCGCTCTGCGCGCGCATGCGGATGCTCAGGGTTTCCAGGCCCTTGAGGAACAGCCAGGCATTGAACGGGCTCAAGGTCGGGCCGGCGGTGCGCAGAAAGCCCACGATTTCCTTCATCTGCTCGCCTCGCCCTGCCACCACGCCGCCCAGGCCGCGGCCCTGGCCGTCGATGTACTTGGTGGCCGAGTGCATGACGATATCGGCGCCCAACGCCAGCGGCTGCTGCAGCGCCGGGGTGCAGAAGCAGTTGTCCACCGCCAGCAGCGCGCCGCGGGCATGGGCAATCTCGGCCAGCGCAGCGATATCCACCAGCTCGGCCAGCGGGTTGGACGGCGACTCGACGAACAGCAGCCTGGTGTTGGGCTTGAAAGCGCCCTGCCAGGCCTCCAGATCGGCCAGCGGCACGTAATCGACCTCGACACCGAAGCGCTTGAGGTACTTCTCGAACAGGCTGATGGTGGAGCCGAACACGCTGCGCGACACCAGCACATGGTCACCGCCGCTGCACAGGCTCATGACGATGGCGAGGATCGCCGACATGCCGGAAGCGGTGGCCACCGCCTGCTCGGCGCCCTCCAGGGCGGCGATGCGCTCCTCGAAGGCGCGCACGGTGGGGTTG
Organism: Pseudomonas sp. SP16.1; assembly: GCF_052682975.1. Classification (NCBI taxonomy): domain Bacteria; kingdom Pseudomonadati; phylum Pseudomonadota; class Gammaproteobacteria; order Pseudomonadales; family Pseudomonadaceae; genus Pseudomonas; species Pseudomonas sp. SP16.1. The sequence goes on along the minus strand of NZ_JBQYFZ010000001.1, from coordinate 1,451,190 downwards.
GTGTAGCGCGAGTAGACGTTGCCCGGCACCTCGCCGGCGAAGCGCGCGGCGGCGTCGGCGGCGGTACGGAACACGTAGCTGGAGGTGAGAAACAGCGCCTCGCCGTGCTCGCCCTCGGGCGAGCGGCGCTGGCCGGCGCGCACCGCCAGAGTGTCGAAGCCCACGCCGTCGAGATCGCTGTCGAGCCTGCCGGCTTCCCATTCCAGTGTCATATCGCTACCTCAAGAAGAATGAGCGCGGCTTACATCCGTGCTACCGGTTTCGTCGGACGCGCCGGGCGCGCCATCGAGACAGGCAGGGACCGGCCCTGCCCGCCCGAATCAATTGTTGTACAGATCGATGATCGCACTGACCGCCTGCGACTTGGCCTTGCTGGCGTCGTTGCGCGCCTGCTCGATCTTGTTCAGGTAGGCCTCGTCGACATCGCCGGTGACGTACTTGCCGTCGAATACTGCGCAGTCGAAGTTGTCGATCTTGATCTTCTTGCTGCCACTGACCGCTTCGATCAGGTCCGACAGGTCCTGGTACACCAGCCAATCGGCACCGATCAGCTCGCAGACTTCATCGGTGCTGCGGCCGTGGGCGATCAGCTCGTGGGCGCTGGGCATATCGATGCCATACACGTTCGGATAACGCACCGCCGGCGCCGCCGAGCAGAAGTAGACCTTCTTCGCGCCGGCCTCGCGGGCCATCTGGATGATCTGCTTGCAGGTGGTGCCGCGCACGATGGAGTCGTCGACCAGCATCACGTTCTTGCCGCGGAACTCTAGCTCGATGGCGTTGAGCTTCTGCCGCACGGACTTCTTGCGCGCCGCCTGGCCGGGCATGATGAAGGTGCGACCGATGTAGCGGTTCTTGACGAAGCCTTCGCGGAACTTAACGCCCAGGTGGTTGGCCAGCTCCAGCGCAGCGGTACGGCTGGTGTCGGGAATCGGGATGACCACGTCGATGTCGTGCTCCGGGCGCTCGCGCAGGATCTTGTCGGCCAGCTTCTCGCCCATGCGCAGACGCGCCTTGTACACCGAGATGCCGTCCATGATCGAGTCCGGACGCGCCAGGTAGACGTGCTCGAAGATGCACGGCGCGTACTTGGGGTTCTGCGCACACTGACGGGTGAACAGCTTGCCCTCCTCGGTGATGTACACCGCCTCGCCCGGCGCCAGGTCGCGGATCAGGGTGAAACCGAGCACGTCCAGCGACACGCTCTCGGAAGCGATCATGTACTCCACGCCCTCGTCGGTGTGACGCTGGCCGAAGACAATCGGGCGAATGCCGTTGGGGTCGCGGAAACCGACGATGCCGTAGCCGGTGATCATCGCCACCACCGCGTAGCCGCCCAGGCAGCGCTCGTGCACGTGGCTGACCGCGGCGAACACGTCCTCCTCGGTCGGCTGCAGCTTGCCGCGCTGGGCCAGCTCGTGCGCGAACACGTTGAGCAGCACTTCCGAGTCGGAGTTGGTGTTGACGTGGCGCAGGTCGGATTCGTAGATCTCCTTGGCCAGGCGTTCGACATTGGTCAGGTTGCCGTTGTGCGCCAGGGTGATGCCGTAGGGCGAGTTGACGTAGAACGGCTGCGCCTCGGCCGAACTGGAGCTGCCGGCGGTGGGGTAACGCACATGGCCGATACCCATGTGACCGACCAGGCGCTGCATGTGGCGCTGCTGGAACACGTCGCGCACCAGGCCGTTGTCCTTGCGCAGGAACAGCCGGCCATCATGGCTGGTAACGATGCCGGCAGCGTCCTGGCCGCGATGCTGAAGGACGGTGAGCGCGTCATACAGCGCCTGATTGACGTTCGACTTGCCGACGATACCGACGATGCCACACATGTGCCACGACCCCTGCTAGATAGTTCAGGCTAACTTGCGCGACTGCCATGGCGGTTTGGGCCATGGCGGTCGCTCTTTATAAGGCGGATCAGCTGGGTGAGCCGATCCCACCAAAAAACCACTGACCGGACCACCCCAGAATGAGGTTCTTCGACCAGTCGGCGACCATCAGAAAATGCGGCACCAGTTGCGACTGCTGCCACCACGCGTCCTGCTCCACCGGCGCCAGGCTGATCAGCCCCACCAGCAGCACCACCAACAGACCGCCGCGGGCGGCGCCGAACACCATGCCGAGGAAACGGTCGGTGCCGGACAACCCGGTCACGCGGATCAGCTCGCCGATGAGGAAATTGACCAGGGCGCCGACCAACAAGGTGGCGACGAACAGAATGGCACAAGCGGCGATCACCCGCGCGGACGGGGTTTCGATAAACTCGACGAGATGCTGGGCCAGCGCACCACCGAACATCCAGGCGACGATGCCTGCGATGATCCAGGTCAGCAGCGACAAGGCTTCCTTGACGAAGCCACGCTTGAGGCTGATCAAACTCGAGACGGCGATGACGGCGATGATCGCCCAATCGACCCAGGTGAATACCACGATGCGGCCTACCAGCGGAAAAGGCGAAGCATTTTAGCAGAGCCCGGCGCATCGGGTAACCGGGCATTGCAAAGTCCGACTCTCAGCCCGCCTCGGGCTGGAAACGCACGACGAAACCGCTGAGCTTGTGCTGACGGTTGAGCTGGTCGCGCAGGCGCTCGGCCTCGGCGCGCTCGATCAACGGCCCGATGAACACTCGATTCATGCCGTCGAAGGTGCGGATATAGGCGTTGTAGCCCTGGCTGCGCAGGGTCTTCTGCAGGTTTTCCGCACCGCCGCGACTGGACAGACTGGCCAGCTGCACCGACCAGCTGACCGGCAGGCTATTGGCGTCCAGGCGACTGACGGGCTTGGCCGGCGCCTTGACGAGCGTCTCCGGCTTGGCCACCTCGGGCTTGCTCGGCGTAGGCGCAGGCGTTGGCGCCGCGGGCTGAATCTCGGGCTGCACGGGCGTCTCGACCGGTTGCGGCGACTCGTCCTCGAGCGGTATCGGCTCCCGCGGCAAGGCCTCCGGCTCGAGCACGTCGGCCTGCTGCGTGACCACCTCCGGCACCGCCGGCATCTGCGGCATCGCCGGCGCGTCCACCACTACCCGGCGCATCTCGTCCTCGCGCGACAGCAACATCGGCAGGAAGATCACCGCCAGCGCCACCAGCACCAGCGCGCCGACCATGCGCTGCTTGAGCCCCTTGTCCAGCAATGCCATCCCCCTACTCCCCTTTCAAGCTGGGCGGGCCAGCCAATCCAGGGCCTCGGCCACGCAGAAAAACGATCCGAACAGCAGAATCTCGTCGCCGGACGCCGCCTGCTCGCACTGGGCCTCCAGCGCGGCGCGCACGTCCGCGTGCAGCGTCACCGCCGCCCCCTGGCCCTGCAATTGCGCGGCCAGCTCGGCGGCCGGGCGCGAACGCGGCGTCGCCAGTGGCGCCACGGCCCAGCCGGCAACCTGATCGAGCAGCGGCGCCACCACCCCGGGCAGGTCCTTGTCGGCCAACAGGCCAAACACCGCCCAACGGCGCCCAGTCGACGGCCGGGCTTGCAGACGCTGCGCCAGGTACTCGGCGGCATGGGGATTATGCCCAACATCGAGCAACAGTGTGAGTGACTTGCCTCGCCAATCCAGCGTGCGCCGGTCCAGACGCCCGGCAACCCGTGTCGCCAGCAGCGCCTGGGCGATCTGCGCGGCATCCCAGGGCAGCTCCAGCAAAGCGTAGGCCTGCAGCGCCAGGGCGGCGTTTTCCATCGGCAAGTCGAGCAGCGGCAGCTGCTCCAGGCGCAGCACCTGCCCACGCGCATCGAGGCCGTACCAGGACCAGGCCTGCGCGCCGATACTCAGGTCGTAATCGCGACCGCGCAGAAACAGCGGCGCATCCAGCCGCGCCACCTGATCGAGCAGCGGCTGCGGCGGGTCGAGATCACCGCACAACGCGGGCTTGCCGGCGCGCAGGATACCGGCCTTCTCGAAAGCCACCGACTCGCGCGTATCGCCCAGCCAGTCGGCATGATCCAGGCCGATGCTGGTGATCAGCGCCAGGTCGGCGTCGACCAGATTCACCGCATCCAGCCGCCCGCCCAGCCCCACTTCCAGCACCACGGCGTCCAGCGCCGCGCGCTCGAACAGCCAGAAGGCCGCCAGGGTGCCCATCTCGAAATAGGTCAGGGATATCTCGCCGCGCGCCGCCTCGACCGCGGCGAAGGCCTGGCACAGCTCGGCGTCGCTGGCCTCGCAACCATCGATGACCACCCGCTCGTTGTAGCGCAGCAGGTGCGGCGAGCTGTAGACGCCGACCCTGCGCCCCTGCGCGCGCAGCAGGCCGGCGACAAAGGCACAGGTGGAGCCCTTGCCGTTGGTGCCGGTGACGGTGATCACCAGCGGCGCCGGCTTACCCAGGCCGAGACGCTGCGCCACCTCGCGCGAGCGCTCCAAGCCCATGTCAATGGCCGAGGGGTGCAGCTGCTCGAGGTAGGCGAGCCAGTCGCCCAGGCTGCGCTCGGTCATGCAGTGGCCGGCAGGGAAACCGGAGAAGGGCGATTCATCAGCTGCGCGAGCAGGCGCGCCAGACGCGGACGCAGCTCGGCACGCGGGATGATCATGTCGATGGCGCCGTGTTCCAGCAGGAACTCGCTGCGCTGGAAGCCCTCCGGCAGTTTCTCGCGCACGGTCTGCTCGATCACGCGCGGGCCGGCGAAGCCGATCAGCGCCTTGGGCTCGGCGACGATCACGTCGCCGAGCATGGCCAGGCTGGCGGAGACGCCACCGTAGACCGGGTCGGTCAACACGGAGATGAACGGCAGGCCCTCTTCGCGCAGACGCGCCAGGGCGGCCGAGGTCTTGGCCATCTGCATCAGCGAGATCAGCGCCTCCTGCATGCGCGCGCCACCGGAGGCCGAGAAGCACACCAGCGGGCAGCGCTGCTCCAGAGCCACGTTGGCGGCCTGAACGAAACGCTCGCCGACGATGGCGCCCATGGAGCCACCCATGAAGGAAAACTCGAAGGCACAAACGGAAATCGGCATGCCTTCGAGGGTGCCGCGCATTGCGATCAGCGCATCCTTCTCGCCGGTCTGCTTCTGCGCTCCAGCCAGACGATCCTTGTACTTCTTGCTGTCGCGGAACTTCAGGCGATCGACTGGCTCCAGCTCGGCAGCGATCTCCTCACGGCCTTCGGCATCGAGGAACAGATCCAGGCGCGCGCGGGCGCCGATGCGCATGTGATGGTTGCACTTGGGGCAGACGTCGAGGGTCTTCTCCAACTCCGGGCGGTAGAGTACGGCATCGCAGGACGGGCACTTGTGCCACAGGCCCTCGGGCACCGAGCTCTTCTTCGCCTCGGAACGCATGATCGAGGGGATGAGTTTGTCTACCAACCAGTTGCTCATGCTGTCATTTCTCCATAACCGTTGGTTCGGGCGAGCCGCTCATTCCGAGGCGACCCACCTCCAGCAATTCGTTTCCACCGCACATCGAGCGGCGTGACAGGCTAATGGACGGCTGCGCCTCAGGCGTCGTCACATCCGGCGTCGCGCACCGCTCGCACGAATGCGCGAATCTTGCCTGCATCCTTTATGCCTTTGCTCGCCTCGACGCCGCCGCTGACGTCCACCGCATAGGGGCGTACCTGACGGATCGCCGCAGCTACGTTGCCCGCCTCCAGGCCGCCGGCCAGGATGATCGGCTTGGCGGCCTGGGGCGGTACCAGCGACCAGTCGAAGGTGGCGCCGGTACCGCCGGGCACACCCTCGACGAAGGTGTCCAGCAGGATGCCGCGCGCACCGGCATAGGGCGCCATCGCCGCCGCCACGTCCTCGCCGGGGCGCACGCGCAGGGCCTTGATGTAGGGACGACCATACCCTTCGCAATCCGTCGGCGACTCGTCGCCATGAAACTGCAGCAGATCCAGCGGCAGGCGCTGCAACAGCTGCTGCAGCTCGGCGCGCGGCATGTCGACGAACAGGCCGACGCTGGTGACGAACGCTGGCAACGCCTGCAGGATCGCAGCCGCCTGCTCGACACCGACCGCACGCGGGCTCTTAGCGTAGAACACCAGGCCGATGGCGTCGGCTCCGGCCGCTACGGCGGCCAGCGCGTCTTCGACGCGGGTGATACCACAGATCTTGCTGCGCACGACTGACACGGGCGTACTCCCTGCTGCAAAGCGCTGGATGGTAGCAAAGGCCTAGCCTGCACGCACATCCGGCAGAGCCGAGAGAAAGTGCGGCCCGAGATAACGTTGCGGCAACTGAAACTCGTCCGGATATTCCACCTGCACTAGGTACAGGCCATAGGGATGCGCGGTCACGCCACCGCTGCGCCGCTCGCCACGTTCCAGCACCTCACGCGCCCACTGCACCGGACGCTCGCCGGCACCGATGGCCATCAGCACGCCAGCGATATTGCGCACCATATGATGCAGAAAGGCGTTGGCGCGGATATCCAACACGATGAAACGACCATGCTCGACCACCGCTAGGTGATGCACGGTCTTGATCGGCGACTTGGCCTGACACTGGCTGGCGCGAAACGCGCTGAAATCGTGGGTACCGACCAGCGCCAGAGCCGCCTCACGCATCTGCGCCACATCCAGCGGGCGGTGATTCCAAGTCACCTCCTCGGCCATATGAGCCGGACGGATCGGGTCGTTGTAGATCACATAGCGATAGCGCCGCGCCATGGCCGAAAAACGCGCATGAAAGTGCGCCGGCATGACCTTTGCCCAGGTCACGCTGATGTCCTTGGGCAGATTCATGTTGGCGCCCATGATCCAGGCGTGCAGCGGGCGCTCGACAGCGGTGTCGAAGTGCACCACCTGGCCACTGGCGTGCACCGAGGCATCGGTGCGCCCGGCGCACAGGATGCTTACCCGCTCGCCGCCGGCCACCTTGGACAGCGCGCTCTCCAGACAACCCTGGATCGAGGCGACCTTGCCGCCCTGACGCTGAAAGCCGCGATAGCGCGCGCCCTTGTATTCGAGGCCGAGGGCGATTCTGGAAAAGCCAGCGGCCGCCATTTCGGCGGCCGCGACAGGTACTACGTCGGACATAGATCGATCAAACCAGCTTGGCAATCATCTCGCGAGCTTCCTGCTGCTGGGCTTCGCTGCCCTCGGCGACCACTTCGTCGAGAATGTCGCGCGCACCTTCGGTATCGCCCATGTCGATATAGGCGCGTGCCAGATCCAGCTTGGTCGCGGTTTCGTCGGTACCGGAGAGGAAGTCGAAGTCGTCGTCGCCATCCAGGTCGCTTGCCAGACTGTCGGCCGGCTGCTGCGGTTGTTCGGCGGGCTGCTCGAAGCTGCTGCTCAGTTGCTCCAGCTCTGCGCTCACCTCATCCAGTTGCGCAGCGAAGCTGTCGGGCTCGACGTCCACCTGAGCCCGCGGCTCCTCGTCGAGGGAAAGATCGAAATCGGCCGGCAGATCGAAATCGCCCGCCGACACCTCCTCCGGCATATCCAGGCTCAGATCGGCCAGCTCGTCCGCCGACTCGGCAGCTGCCGGTGCTTCGTCTTCCTCGAGACTGAGGAGAAAATCGTCGGCGTCGGCACCAGCTGCCGGAGCGGGCTCGTCCAAATCCAGGCTGAAGTCGGACAGATCGCCTACCGGCTCAGACTTGCCCTCATCCAGGGCCAGGTCGAAATCCAGGTCGTCGTCGGCGGCCACGGGGGCGGGCTGGTCGACCAGACCGAAGTCCAGATCATCGTCCAGCGACGGGGTCGCGGTATCGCTCGGCACGGCCTGCATGTCGCGCTCCAGATCGGCCTCCAATTCGTCCAGGCTCAGGTCGAAGGCGTCATCCAGATCACCGCCTGCGCCAGAGGGCGTCTCGCGGCTCGGCTCGTCCAGGCTGAGGTCGTCGAGACTGAAATCAGCCAGATCGTCCGCCACAACCGCCGCCCCCAGCGCACCGGCACCAGCGAAAGCGGCCATGGCCGGGTACTTGGCCTTCAACTGCTCGGCCTCGTTGCTGGCGCCGCCGATTTCGCGCAGTTCGTTGTCCTGGCGAGCGAAGCCCTCGCGGTCGCCCAGCTCGGCATAGACCTCCATCAGCTTCAGGCGCAGGTCGCTGCGCTGCGGCTCCTCGTTGATGGCGTTCTGCAGGAGTTCGGCGGCCTGATTGAAACGACCGTAGGCGATATAGATGTCGGCTTCACCCAGGGCATCGGCAGTCTGAGCGGCGACCCGCTCCTCGCCGACGGCAACCGGTGCGGCCTGCGGAGCCTCGGCATCGAGACCGGCAAGCGGGTCTTCCTGCATTTCCAGGTCGGCGGCGAAGGCATCGTCCTGCGCCAGTTCGTCCTGCAACTCGGCCTCTTTCATCGCGTTGCGTCGCGACAGCGCCATCAGGCCGAGCAACAGCAGCAGCAGCGCGCCGCCGCCGGCGAGCCCCAGCGTCATCGGGTTAGCCAGCAGATCGTCGACAAAGCCCTGCGGCTCCGGTGCTGGTGTTGGTGTTGGTGCAGGAGCCACGGGCTTGGCCGCCTCAGGCTTGGCTGGAGCTGGAGGCGCAACGACAGCAGCCGGCTCTTCGGCCGGCTGCTCGGGGGCTGCGGCGGCGCTGTCTTCGACAGGCGCTGCCGGCTCTTCGCTGTAGTTGTAATCCGGGCCCGACTCTCCCGGCGGCGATACCGGAGGAGACACCGCTGCTTCTGCCGGAGCGGGGTCCGCGGCCGGCTGAGCTGGCTCGCCCTCGTCGCTCGGTGCGGGAGAAGCTGTCTCGGCGGCGGCCAGGTCGGCCTGCAACTTGGCCAACTGACTGTCCTTGAGTTCGACCAGACGCTGGAGCTTGTCCAACTGACTCTGCAGGTCGCCGACACGACTCTGCAGCTCGGCATTTTCACGACGGGTCGAGTCGAGACTTTCCTGGGTCACGGCCAGCTTGTCGGCAAGCGCCTTGCTGTCGCTCGAACCACGATCGCTGCCAGTGGTGGCCTTGCCAGCTTCGGCGGCTACCAGCTTCAGGCTATCACCAGCCTCCGCAGTCGCGGGCGCGGCGCCGGCAGCAGTACGCCGGGTAGCATCCACCTGGCGGGCGGCGACGGCGCGCCCTTCGCGCCAGGCGGCGTTCTGTTCGGCGACCTGGGCCACGGCCTCGGCATTGCTGCGACTGCGAATCTGCTGTTCATCGGGTAGGCGCAGTACCTGCCCTGCTTTCATGCGATTGATGTTGCCGCCGATGAAGGCATCCGGATTGAGGTCCTGGATGGCCAGCATGGTCTGATTGACCGAACCACCACCGACGCGCCGGGCGATCTCCCACAGCGTATCGTTGGCGGTGGTTTTGTATTCATTAGCGGAGATGGCTCGCGCAGCGGGCGCGGGAGCGGCCGGACGCGGTGCCGGCGCCGGTGCAGCGACGGAGGGCGCAGCGACGCGAGGCGCAGGAGCGGCGGCCGGCACTTGCGGCGCCGCCGCAGCGGCCGTTTGCGGGGAATACAGCGGAGGATCGAGCAACAGGGTGTATTCGCGCAGCAGTCGGCCATTCGGCCAGAGCACTTCCACCAGGAAGTTCAGATAAGGTTCGCGTACCGTCTTGTTCGAAGTGACGCGAATCACACTCTTGCCATTGGGCTTGAGCACGGGCGTGAACTTCAGATCACTGAGAAAGTACTGACGATCGACACCCGCCTTGACGAACTCTTCGGGTGACGCGAGGCTGGGCACGACTTCATTGGAGGCCAGGTCGCGCACCTCCAGCAGTTCGATTTCCGCTACCAGCGGCTGATTCAGCGCGGATTGCAGGGTGATCTCACCCAACCCCAGCGCATGCGCCATACCGGAAGACAGGGCCGAAGCCGCTGCGATTGCCAGCACTAGTTTGCGAACCCGAACCATAGCGTTATCCCTTGTTTTATCTTTTTTCTCGGCATGCGAGAGGGTCTCGATAACTGCTGCCTGTTTCCACTGCAAGAGCGGCTCCCCATTCAGCAATCAATTCAGCCAGTATTGCCAAGCTAGAAAGATTCTTCAAATTTCTAGGTAAGTATCTTTTACAGATAGTGTTTTATCAATAACTCCGCTATTTGCACAGCATTCAGAGCGGCGCCTTTTCTCACGTTATCAGACGCAATCCACAAATTGAGCAACCGCGGATCGCTGACGCCGGCGCGCACACGCCCCACATAAACCAGATCCTGGCCGACCGCATCGCCCACCGCTGTCGGATAGTCGCCCGCCTCTACCAACTCGATGCCTGGAGCGACCTTCAAGGCACGCAGCACGGCCGGAACGTCCACCGCCGCAGCAGCCTGCACGGCGAGCGCCAGACTGTCGCCGAAGAATACCGGCGCCAGCGCGCAGGTCGCCGACACTGGCAGATCCGGCAGCCCGAGCAGCTGCTGCAACTCGGCAGCCAGGCGGGTCTCCAGCTCGGCATGGCCGCACTCGTCGACCACCCCGACCTGCGCCAGCAGGTTGAAGGCGATCTGTCGATCCATCCCCTTGGGCTCCAGCGGACGGGCGTTGAGCAGCTCGGCGGTCTGCCGCGCCAGCTCCTGTACGCCGCTGCGACCGAGCGTGGAGACCGCCAGCATGGCGGTCAGTTGCACCTGCCGCGGCTCCAGCACCGGGCGCAACGCGCTCAGCACCAACGCACTGGCCACCGCGGACGGCGTCGGCGCGCTGACCAGGAAAGGCGAGCTCAATGCGGGCAAGCCTTGCCGGCCCAGTTCGGGCAGCACGCAAGGCGCCAGCTGCAACGGCAGGGCCGAGCTCAGATCGATGAGCGAACAGCCGGCGGCTGCTACTCGCTCGTAGCAGGCACGTGTCACTTCGCTGCCAGCGGCGAAGAAAGCCAGCTGCACCTGGGCGAAATCGAAGCTGTCGAGCGAGCGGACCCGCAGCTGGCGCCCGCGAAAGGGCAAACTCTGACCCACGGATTCGCTGCTGGCGAGCAAGTGCAGGTCCTGGACCGGAAATTCGCACTCTTCGAGCAACTCGACCAGCGCCTCACCGACGCTTCCGGTGGCGCCGACCAGGGCGATGTTGATGGACTGGCTCATGGGCTGGACCTGTGACGCGGAGGGAGCGGCACTGTAACCGCCCCCTCTCGCACAGGCAATCGGCAGCCAGCGGGTTGCATCCGCCCACTAAAAACAAAGCCCCTCTGCCGAAAACAGAGGGGCTCCGTTTGAATCCGGGCGCCAAGGCCGTGCGCTTAGCGCTCCAGCAGGATGCGCAGCATGCGCCGCAGCGGCTCGGCCGCGCCCCACAGCAGTTGGTCGCCGACGGTGAAGGCGCCGAGGTACTGCGAGCCCATGTTGAGCTTGCGCAGACGACCGACCGGTACGCTCAGGGTGCCAGTCACAGCAGTCGGGCCCAGCTCGCGGATGGCGTCTTCACGATGGTTCGGCACCAGCTTGACCCAGGGGTTGTGCTGGCTGATCAGGCCCTCGATGTCGCCCATCGGCACATCCTTGTTCAGCTTGATGGTCAGCGCCTGGCTGTGGCAACGCATGGCGCCGATGCGCACGCAGATGCCGTCGACCGGGATCGGGCTCTTGAAGCGACCGAGGATCTTGTTGGTCTCGGCCTGGGCCTTCCACTCCTCGCGACTCTGGCCGTTGGGCAATTCCTTGTCGATATAGGGGATCAGGCTGCCGGCCAGCGGCACGCCGAAGTTGTCGACCGGGAAGGCATCGCCGCGCATGGCCTCGGCCACCTTGCGGTCGATGTCGAGGATGGCGCTGGCCGGGTCGGCCAGCTCATCGGCGACGGAGGCGTTGATCGCGCCCATCTGCTTGATCAGCTCACGCATGTTTTGCGCGCCCGCCCCGCTCGCGGCCTGGTAGGTCATGGCGCTCATCCACTCGACCAGACCGGCTTCATACAGACCGCCCAGGGCCATCAGCATCAGGCTGACGGTGCAGTTGCCCCCGATGTAGTTCTTGCTGCCGGCGTCCAACGCCTGATCGATCACCTTGCGGTTGACCGGGTCGAGCACGATCACCGCACTGTCGTCCATGCGCAGCGACGAGGCGGCATCGATCCAGTAGCCCTGCCAGCCGGCTTCGCGCAACTTGGGGAAGACCTCGTTGGTGTAGTCGCCGCCCTGGCAGGTCAGGATCACGTCCAGCCCTTTCAGGTCGTCGATGCTGTAGGCGTCCTTCAGCGGGGCAATGTCCTTGCCAATGGCCGGGCCCTGGCCGCCGACATTGGAAGTGGTGAAGAACACCGGCTCGATCAGGTCGAAGTCCCGCTCTTCCAGCATGCGCTGCATGAGCACGGAACCGACCATGCCACGCCAACCGATCAGACCTACACGTTTCATAACGACTACACCTATATAAGCAGCCCGCCGGAACCACCCCGGCGGGACTGGAAGATTACAGACTACGCAGCGCTTCTACCACCGCGTCACCCATGGCGGCGGTACCGACCTTGGTCTTGCCTTCCGACCAGATGTCGCCGGTACGCAGGCCCTGATCCAGCACCAGGCTCACCGCTTTCTCGATGGCGTCGGCGGCGGCCACCTGCGCGAAGCTGTAACGCAGCATCATCGACACCGATAGGATGGTGGCCAGCGGGTTGGCGATGCCCTTGCCGGCGATGTCCGGCGCGGAGCCGTGGCACGGCTCGTACATGCCCTTGTTGTTGGCATCCAGGGATGCCGACGGCAGCATGCCGATGGAACCGGTAAGCATGGAGGCCTCGTCGGACAAAATGTCACCAAACATGTTGTCGGTGACCATCACGTCGAACTGCTTGGGCGCGCGCACCAGCTGCATGGCAGCGTTGTCGACGTACATGTGGCTCAGCTCGACGCCCGGGTAGTCCTTGGCCACTTCCTCGACCACCGCGCGCCACAGCTGGCTGGAGGCCAGCACGTTGGCTTTGTCGACCGAACACAGCTTCTTGCCCCGCACCATGGCCATGTCGAAGCCGACCTTGGCGATGCGGCGGATTTCGCTCTCGCTGTACGGCAGGGTGTCGTAGGCCATGCGCTCGCCGTTTTCCAGCACCTTGCTCTCGCGCGGTTGGCCGAAGTAGATGCCGCCGGTCAGCTCGCGGACGATGAGGATATCCAGGCCGGCAACGATTTCCGGCTTGAGGCTGGAAGCATCAGCCAGTTGCGGGTAGAGGATGGCCGGGCGCAGGTTGCCGAACAGGCCCAGCTGCGAGCGTATCTTCAGCAGGCCGCGCTCTGGACGAATGGCCGGGTCGATGGTGTCCCACTTCGGCCCGCCTACAGCGCCGAGCAAAATGGCATCGGCAGCCTTGGCACGCGCCAGGGTTTCGTCGGCCAGCGGCACGCCGTAACGGTCGATGGCGGCGCCACCGAGATCGTCGAAGCTCAGTTCGAAGCCCAGGGCGTACTTGTCGTTGGCAAGGGCGAGCACCTTGACCGCCTCGGCCATGATTTCCGGGCCGATACCGTCGCCAGGGAGAACCAGAATCTGCTTGCTCATTGCATTCCTCAATCTATCCGTAGGGTGGATGATGCTGTTTTCATCCACCGAAACCCAGCACGGTGGATGGCTAAAGCGCCATCCACCCTACCTTCATGTATTACTTGATCGCGCCGAACAGCCAGGGGCTGCTCTGCTGATGTTTGGCCTCGAAGGCCCTGATCGCCTCCTGATCCTGCAGGGTCAGGCCGATGTCGTCCAGACCGTTGAGCAGGCAATGCTTGCGGAAGGCATCGACCTCGAAGGCGTACTGCACGCCATCGGGGCGGGTCACGGTCTGCGCTTCGAGGTCGACCGTCAGTTGATAACCCTCGGTGGCCTCGGCCTGCTCGAATAGTGCATCGACCTCTTCGTCCTTGAGGATGATCGGCAGCAGGCCGTTCTTGAAGCTGTTGTTGAAGAAGATGTCGGCGAAGCTCGGTGCGATCACCGTGCGGAAACCGTACTCGTCCAGCGCCCATGGGGCGTGCTCGCGCGAGGAGCCGCAGCCGAAGTTCTCGCGGGCCAGCAGCACGCTGGCGCCCTGGTAGCGCGGAAAATTGAGCACGAAATCCGGGTTGATCGGACGCTGGGAACAGTCCTGGTTCGGCTGGCCGATATCCAGGTAGCGCCACTCGTCGAACAGGTTAGGGCCGAAGCCGGTGCGCTTGATCGATTTCAGGAATTGCTTGGGAATGATCTGGTCGGTGTCGACGTTGGCGCGATCGAGCGGGCAGACCAGGCCGGTGTGTTGGGTAAAGGCTTTCATCTTTCTACTCCTCAGGCCTGGATCAGTTCGCGCACGTCGATGAAATGGCCAGTGACGGCCGCTGCCGCGGCCATGGCCGGGCTGACCAGGTGGGTACGGCCACCGGCGCCCTGGCGGCCCTCGAAGTTGCGGTTGGAGGTGGAGGCGCAGTGCTCGCCGCTGCCCAGCTTGTCCGGGTTCATCGCCAGGCACATGGAGCAACCCGGCTCGCGCCACTCGAAACCGGCTTCGATAAAGATCTTATCGAGACCTTCCTGCTCGGCCTGCGCCTTGACCAGCCCGGAGCCCGGTACCACCAGCGCCTGCTTGACGGTCGCGGCGACCTTGCGGCCCTTGGCCACCTCGGCGGCGGCGCGCAGGTCCTCGATGCGCGAGTTGGTGCAGGAGCCGATGAATACGCGATCCAGCTGGATATCGGTGATCGCCTGATTGGCGGTCAGGCCCATATATTTCAGCGCGCGGGTGATCGAGTCCTTCTTCACCGGGTCGGCTTCAACGGCCGGGTCCGGCACGTTCTGGTCGACGGCGAGGACCATTTCCGGCGAGGTGCCCCAGCTGACCTGCGGCTTGATGTCTTCCGCGCGCAACTCGACCACGGTATCGAATACCGCGTCGGCGTCGGACACCAGGTTCTGCCACTGCGCCACGGCCTTGTCCCAGTCGCTGCCCTTGGGCGCGAACGGGCGATCCTTTACGTAGGCGATGGTCTTCTCGTCCACCGCCACCAGGCCGACACGGGCACCGGCCTCGATGGACATGTTGCAGATGGTCATGCGCCCTTCCAGCGACAGCTCGCGGATCGCGCTGCCGGCGAATTCCAGGGCGTGGCCGTTGCCGCCGGCGGTGCCGATCTTGCCGATCACGGCCAGGACGATGTCCTTGGCGGTGACGCCGAACGGCAGCTTGCCTTCGACGCGCACCTGCATGTTCTTCATCTTCTTGGCCACCAGGCACTGGGTGGCGAGCACGTGCTCGACTTCCGAGGTGCCGATACCGTGGGCCAGCGCGCCGAAGGCGCCGTGGGTGGAGGTGTGCGAGTCGCCGCAGACCACGGTCATGCCCGGCAGGGTGGCGCCCTGCTCCGGGCCGACCACGTGGACGATGCCCTGGCGCACGTCGTTCATCTTGAACTCGAGGATGCCGAAATCGTCGCAGTTCTCGTCCAGGGTCTGCACCTGGATGCGCGACACTTCGTCGGCGATGGCTTCGAGGCCACCCTGGCGCTCGGCCTTGGTGGTCGGCACGTTGTGATCCGGGGTGGCGATGTTGGCGTCGATGCGCCACGGCTTGCGCCCGGCCAGGCGCAGGCCCTCGAAGGCCTGCGGCGAGGTCACCTCGTGGAGGATATGGCGGTCGATGTAGATCAGCGAGGAACCATCGTCACGGCGCTTGACCTCGTGCATTTCCCAGAGCTTGTCGTAGAGCGTTTTGCCGGCCATTAGCTATCCCTCATCAGCGTCTTTCTATGCCCGGGCGAATGGCCCTGCGGCTTATGGGGTGAAATGCTATGATCGCGAAACGAATAACTCAAATTCATATTTTTTATCCCGAGGATTCCACAAAGGAATTCCTCGATCTGCAAGCATCACCCGCCAAGCCGCACGCAGAAGCACTGCGGCCTGACTTGCAGCTTGGATCTTGCCGCTCGGAGCTCGTCTATGGATCTGGCCAACCTCAACGCCTTTCTCGCCATCGCCGAAACCGGCAGTTTCTCGGAGGCCGGCGAACGCCTGCATCTGACTCAGCCGGCCGTGAGCAAGCGCATCGCCGGCCTGGAACAGCAGCTTGGCGTACGCCTGTTCGACCGCCTCGGCCGCGAGATCGGCCTGACCGAGGCCGGGCGCGCACTGCTGCCGCGGGCCTATCAGATCCTCAACGTGCTGGACGACACCCGCCGCGCCCTGACCAACCTGTCCGGCGAGGTCAGCGGCCGCCTGACCCTGGCTACCAGTCACCATATTGGCCTGCATCGTCTGCCGCCCTTGTTGCGCTCCTTTACCCGCGCTCATCCGCAGGTGGCGCTGGATATCCAGTTCCTCGACTCGGAAGTGGCCTATGAGGAGGTACTGCATGGCCGTGCGGAACTGGCGGTGATCACCCTGGCCCCGGAAACCCGCGAGCCGATTCGAGCGGTAGCGGTGTGGGACGACCCGCTGGACTTCGTCGCCGCACCGGAACATCCGCTGGCGCGCAGCGGGGCCATCAGCCTGGCCGACGTGGCGCGGCATCCAGCGGTATTTCCCGGCGGCAATACCTTCACCCACCATATCGTGCAACGCCTGTTCGAGGCCCAGGGCCTGACGCCGAACATCGGCATGAGTACCAACTACCTGGAAACCATCAAGATGATGGTGTCCATCGGCCTGGCCTGGAGCGTGCTGCCGCGCACCATGCTCGACGACCAGGTGGCGCGTCTGCCGCTGCCGGGCATCCAGCTGTCACGCCAGCTCGGCTACATCCTGCATACCGAGCGTACGCTGTCGAATGCCGCGCGGGCCTTCATGGCCCTGCTCGACGCCCAGCGCGACGATCTTGCATAGCCGCCCAGCCAGCGTCTAACGTGGTGATACAGCAACCGCAAAGGTCGTGCATGACAGCATTTCCTGTTCCCGCGCGCATCGTCCCCCGCAGAGGAAGCCCCGGACATGGCCAGACCCACTGACCACAAGCCGCCTCTGCCGCATATCCCGGCGAAGGATCCCGCCGAGTTCGAGCAGGCCTGGCATGACGCGCCGCGGCTGCTGGCAGCGCTGAACGGCGCACGCCTGGGCGCCTGGTACTGGGATATCGACAGCGGCCAGGTCAGCTGGTCGCGCGGCGCCCAGGCGCTGTTCGGTCTCGACCCCGAGCTCCCACTGAGCTGCAGCATCGAGTACATCGAGCTGATCCCCGAAGAAGAGCGCGGCGCGGTGCTGCAACAGTTCAATGCCATTCTCGCCGGCGACAACGAAGGCCGCGCCCTGCGCCACCGCATCCGCTGGCCGGATGGCAGCCTGCACTGGCTGGAGATCAGCGGCAGCCTGCAGCACGAGGCGGACGGCCGGCGGCGCATGTTCGGCGTGATCCGTGACATCACCACGCAACAGGCCCGCGCCGAAGCCCTGCGTACCTCCGAGGAGAAGTTCGCCAAGGCCTTCCACTCCAGCCCGGACGCCATCACCATCACCGAGCGCGACAGCGCCCGTTACATCGAGGTCAACGAGGGCTTTACCCGGCTCACCGGCTACACCCCGGCCGAAGTGATCGGCCGCACCGCGTTCGAAATGAATATCTGGGCCTTCCCCGAGGAACGCACGCAGATGCTCGAGCACCTGGCCGAGAACGGTCAGGTGCTGCACATGGAGATGCATGGCCAGCACCGCGACGGAGAGGTCCGCCTGGTGGAGGTATCGGTGCAGCCGCTGGACCTCAACGGCACAGCCTGCCTGCTGCTCACCGCCCGCGACATCAGCGAGCTGAAGCTGGCGCAGGCACAGGTGCAGCACCTTGCCTATCACGACGCCCTGACCAACCTGCCCAATCGCGCCCTGCTGATCAATCGCCTGACCCAGCAGGTCGCCCTGCTCAAGCGCCACGACCTGCGTAGCGCACTTATGTTCATCGACCTCGACCATTTCAAGCACATCAACGACTCGCTCGGCCATCCCGTCGGCGATGCCGTACTGCGCCTGGTCACCGCGCGCCTGGAGGCCAGCGTACGCCAGGAAGACACCGTGGCGCGGCTGGGCGGCGACGAGTTCGTGGTGCTGCTCTGCGGCCTGGAAGGCAGGCGCTCGGAAGTGACCCGCCAGGTGCGCCAGGTGGCCGAAAAGCTGCGCCGGCTGCTGGCCGAGCCGATGCTGCTGGATGGCCACCACCTTCAGGTCACGCCAAGCATCGGTATCGCCCTGATCCCCGATCACGGCGATACCCCGGCCGATCTGCTCAAGCGCGCCGACATCGCCCTCTACCGCGCCAAGGATTCCGGACGCAATGCCATCCAGTTGTTTCGAAGCACCATGCAGGAGGCCGCCAGCGCCCGCCTACGCCTGGAAAACGAGCTGCGCCTGGCGCTGGCCCGCGGCGAGTTCGAGCTCTATTTCCAACCTCAGATCGATGCCCGCGACGGCCAGGTGATCGGCGCCGAGGCCCTGCTGCGCTGGCAGCACCCCCAGCACGGCGCGCAATCGCCGGCGCAGTTCATCCAGGTGCTGGAGGAAAGCGGGCTGATAGTCGAGGTCGGTGGCTGGGTGCTGGCCGAAGCCTGCCATCTCTGCGCCCGCCTGCTCGCCGACGGCCTGGTCGATGCCGAGCGTTTCAGCCTGTGCGTCAACATCAGCCCCAGGCAGTTCAGCCAGCACGACTTCGTCGAGCGCGTGGCCGGCTGCCTGCGCGCCAGCCGACTACCCAATGCCATGCTCAAGCTGGAGATCACCGAAGGCATCGTCATCCAGAATGTCGACGACACCATCGGCAAGATGCTGCGCCTGAAGAGGCTGGGCGTCAGCTTCGCCATGGACGACTTCGGCACCGGCTATAGCTCGCTCACCTACCTCAAGCGCCTGCCGGTGGACATGCTGAAGATCGACCAGTCGTTCGTCCGCGACGCCACCACCGACCCCAACGACGCCGAGATCATCCGCGCCATCGTCGCCATGGCGCGCAGCCTGGGCCTGACGCTGATCGCCGAGGGCGTCGAGTTGCAGGAACAGCTGGACTTCCTGCGAGCGCAGGGCTGTCACCTGTATCAGGGCTATCTGTTCAGCAAACCGTTGCCGCACGACGCCTTCTGCGCCCTGCTGCGCTGAAATGCAGAGGGCGCCTCCAGGGGCGCCCTCCTCATCAGGCCTCCGTCGCCTCAGCTTTCCAGCGCAGGCCGCTGGCTACCAATGGGAATGCGCTTGGGCTTGGCCTCTTCCGGCACGATGCGCTCCAGATCGATATTGAGCAGACCGTTGACCAGGTTGGCGCCCTTGACCTCGATATGGTCGGCCAGGCGGAACGACAGCTTGAAGGCGCGCTGGGCGATGCCCTGATACAGGTAGCTGACCTGCTCGGCGCCGCGCTCGCGCTTGCCGCCGCTGACGGTCAATACGCCACGCTCGACCTGCAGCTCGAGATCCTCGTCCTGGAAACCGGCCGCCGCGACCACGATGCGGTAGTGGTCCTCGCCATGCTTCTCGACGTTATAGGGCGGATAGGAGCTGCCGCCGTCGTTGCTGCGCAGGGCGGACTCGAAAAGATCGTTGAAGCGGTCGAAACCGATGGACTGGCGGAACAGAGGAGCCAGGGACAGTACGTTACTCATGACAATTCTCCTGAATGACTCAGCAAGGGATCACGTTGCGGAACCCGACTTCGGCATCCCGCAAGCCCTTAACTGAGGTCGCCGGCGCAATTTTCAAGAGCCTGAAAAATTCGTTTACAGCTCGCAGGGGCAAGCCCTTCCCTATAGTCTGTGGGAGCCACGCCCCGCGGCGAATAGCGGCCATCCCACCACAACCGGCATTGGACGAAGGCTTCGCCCCGAGGCGGGGCTCCTACAGGAATGTCGCCACGTCGGGCAACCTCTGCTCCTGCAAGGGCATACCCAGCAGCCGATCGATGCGCGCGCAATCCTGCTCGCGGCGCACCTCGGCGAACAGGGCTACCGCCTCGGGGTAAGTGCGCGTCAGCATGGCCAGCCACTGCTTCAGGCGACCAGGCGCATAGCGCGGCGCCAGCTTGCGCCGCGCCCGCTGCCAGAAGTCCAGCAGCAACGGCTGCAGCTCGCCCCAGCTCATTTCCTGCGGCCGTTCACCGGCGCGTACCGCGGCGATCTGCCGGGCCAGGCCGGGCCGCGACACCAGCCCGCGCCCCAGCATGATGTCGTCCACCCCGCTGATCTCGCGGCAGCGCCGCCAGTCGTCCAGCGTCCACACCTCGCCGTTGGCGAATACCGGCACCGCCACCGCCTCCTGCACCCGCGCCACCCATTCCCAGTGCGCCGGCGGCTTGTAGCCCTCGAGTTTGGTCCGCGCATGCACCACGATCTGGCTGGCGCCGCCCTCGGCCAGGGCGCGCGCGCAGTCCAGGGCGCCGTCCTTGTCGGCGAAGCCCAGGCGCATCTTGGCGGTCACGGGAATCTCGGCCGGCACCGTGCGCCGCACCTCGCGGACGATGGCGTGCAGCAGCTCCGGCTCCTTGAGCAGCACCGCGCCGCCGCGCGACTTGTTCACCGTCTTGGCCGGGCAGCCGAAGTTGAGGTCGACCACCGGCGCTCCCAGGGTGCAGGCGAAGGCCGCATTGTCGGCCAGGCACTGCGGGTCGGAGCCGAGGAACTGCACGCGCATCGGCGTGCCGGCGCAGGTGCGGGCGCCGGCGAACAACTCGGGGGCGAGCTTGCGGTAGGTGGCAGCCGGCAGCAGGCGGTCGCTGACGCGAATGAACTCGGTGACGCACCAGTCGATGCCGCCGATACGGGTCAGCACGTCGCGCAGGATTTCGTCGACCAGCCCCTCCATGGGTGCCAGGGCGATTTGCATGGGATTGTCCGGAGAAAACGGGCGCACAGTTTAAGGCGCCGCGCGGACGGCGCAAGATGGTCCACACTGCAGGAAACCGAAGGGAGATCCAACATGCTGCGTCGCTCGCTACTGGCCCTGTGCCTGGCCGGCAGCCTCGCCCAGGCTGCCGACGTCCTGCCGCGGGGCGTGCAGGTGGTACCGCCGAACCCGGCGCCCGACGGCCCGGGGCGACTGATCTTCAGCCGCGACAACAACGCGCCGAATGCCTGCGACGTGGAGCTCTACGTCAATCGGCGGGTGGTGGCGAAACTGGGGCCGGGCGAGCGTACCAGCCTCGACCTGCCCAGCGGCGAGCTGAGCGTCGCCGTGGCGATATCCCCGGCCGGCTACTGCAACGGGCGCGGGCCGGGACCGGCGCAGGCGGTGCTGCTCGGCTCGGGCGAGACCCGCCAGTTCGCCGTGATAGTCGAGCCGGGTCGGGCATTCCTCGCCCCGCTGCTCAACTAGCGCGTCGCTACAGCTCCAGCGGATAGCGCTCCAGCAACGCCCTGCCATAGCCCTCGATGAACTCCACCGGCATGCGCTTGGGGCGTCCGCTGGACAGTTCGATGCAGACGAAGGTGGTCTTGGCCCGCAGCAGGGTGGCGCCGTCCTCGGGACGCAGCAGCTGGAAGCGCCGGTCCATCTTCAGACGCTGATCGGATTCGACGATCCAGGTGGCCATCTGCAGCTGCTGCCCCTCGTAGGCGCTGGCCAGGTAATCAATCTCATGGCGCAATACCGCCATGGCGCGATCCAGCCTGCGGTACTCGGCCAGATCCAGGCCGAGGAACTGCGAGTGACGCCAGGCGCAACGCTCCAGCCAGCTGACGTAGACCGCATTGTTGGCATGGCCCAGGCCATCGATGTCGTCGGCCGCTACCTCCAGATCGATGACGAAGGGGTCGGGCAGATCCCAGCTCATGGCCGCACCTCCTGACTGATTGTCGGCTGCTGCGCCTCTTTCATCCTCGCTTTCATCCTGTTCCCCCGCCTTGTTTTCGTCCTGGCAAGCGGCGCCGCCGGCCGACGGCGCGCCGGCGAATAATACGCCGTCCGCCGTGGCCGATGCAGCGCCATCCTTTCATAGCGCCCTGCCAGCACGCCATAATGCCGGGCATTCGCCCCGAGCCGAGATCCGAGCAATTGACTGCCGTTCTGCGCCTGCTGATGCTGCTCCTGCTACCCGCCCTGAGCTGGGCCGACAGCCTGCCTCTGCCGAGCGGTCAGGAGCCGGTGCTACCCGGGCCCTATATGCAGGTATGGGAAGACCCCGAGGGCCAGGCCGAGTTCACCGAGGTGCGCGATCTGCCGGAGACGGCCTGGCAGCCGGTCGCCCGGCGCGACGCCAGCTTCGGCTACGGCAGCAGTGCCTACTGGCTGCGCCTGGACGTGCACAACCCGCACGCGCGCTCCCTCGGCTGGCTGCTGGTGATCGGCAACCCGCTGCTGGATCGACTGGACGCCCATGGCCTGGATGGCGGGAGGATCTATCGCGCCGGCGATCAGCGCCCATTCGACTCGCGCTGGATCGACCATCGCCAGTTGCTCCTGCCGCTGGAGGTCGCACCCGGCGAGACCCGGCGCCTGTGGCTGCGCATGCAGAGCGACGGTTCGGCCAATCTCAGCGCCAGCCTGATGACGCACGAGGCCTTCGACCGTCAGGAACAGCGCAGCCTGCTGCTGCAGGGCCTGTTCTTCGGCGCCCTGGCGGCGATGTTCTTCTACAACCTGTCGATCTACGGCATCACCCGTGATCGCAACTACCTCTGGTACAGCCTGTTCGTCGCCAGCTTCGCCCTCTATCAGTTCATTCAACTCGGCTTCGCCCTGCAGTGGCTGTGGCCGCACGCGCTGGCCTGGCATCAGCTGAGCTTTCCGCTCAGCTCCGCCATCGCCACCCTGTTCGGCATTCTCTTCGCCTATGGAGTCCTCGATCTCAGGCGAGCGTCGCCGCTGTATACCTGGGTGTGCGGCGCACTGCTGGCCGGCAGCGGCGTGGTAATCGCCCTGGCATTCTTCGCTCCCTACCGGACCGCACTGATCGGCAGTTTCGTCCTGCTGGGGGTCTGCGCCGCTGCCGCCAGCGTCTTCACCCTGCTGCGCTGGCGCGCCGGCCACATGTCCGCCCGCCTGTTCGCCCTGGGCTGGTCGGTGCTGATCGCCGCCAGCCTGTTCAGCGTCCTCACCGGCACCGGCCTGCTGCCCTATTCGCACTTCACCCTGCACGCCCAGCAGATCGGCGGGCTGATCGAGATGGCGGTGTTCTCGGTGGCGCTGGCCACGCGCATCCGCCAGGCGCAGAGCGCCGAACGCCAGGCCCAGCTGCAGCTGATGGTGCAGGAGCGGCGTCTGCGCGAAGAACAGGCCAAGCGCCTGGAATTGCAAACACAGATCAACGACAACCTGGCGCTGCGCATCAACGACCGTACCGCGGCGCTCGAGCAGGCGCTACAGAAACTTTCCGACGCCAACCTGAAGCTGGCCGAACTCAACCGCCGCGACGGCCTCACCGGCCTGTTCAACCGCCAGACGCTGAATGAGGAGCTGGAACGCGCCCGCGCTCGCAGCGAACGTGGGCGGCACCCGCTGGCCATCCTGATGATGGACCTGGACTTCTTCAAGCAGGTCAACGACCGCTACGGCCACCTGGGCGGCGACGCTTGCCTGCGCCATGCCGCCACCCGCATCCAGCAGCGCCTGCGCAGCAGCGACCTGCTGGCGCGCTTCGGCGGCGAGGAGTTCGCCGCCCTGCTCAGCGATACGGACCGGGCCGGTGCCCTGAGCCTGGCCGAGCAACTGCGCGACGACCTGGCCCGCACACCCTGCATCTACGAGGGCCAGAGCATCCGCCTGACTCTCAGCATCGGTCTGTACGTGGACATCCCGACCAGCGGAACCAGCAGCGAAGCAATGCTGGAGCGGGCCGATCAGGCCCTCTACCGAGCCAAGAAGGCCGGCCGCAACCGCGTCGAGGTCTACGAGGCGACGGCGCTCGACGACGCCTGACGCACTTCGCCTAGCAGCGTCAGTACCGCCTGAGTCAGCCGCGGATCGCCGAGCAGGCGCTGATGACCGCCCGCGGGCAGGCGCAGCAGCTGGCTGTCGAACCAGGCCCGGTGGATCAGCTCGGCCTCGCCCACCGGCACCAACGGATCGTCCTCGGCATGCACGATCAGCCCCGGCAACTCCAGTTGATAACGCTGCACGTCGAGGTGAGCCGCCGGCATGCCGGCCTTCTCCTCCACCAGGCGGATGAAGCGCGAGCGCGCCACCGGCGGCAGCCCCATATGCCGGGCGAAACCGCGCAGCACGGTGAGAATCCGGCTCGGCGCGGCGATGCTCACCAGCGCCGCGCTGCGCAGGCCCATCTGCGTTGCCAGCAGGGCGCTGGCACCACCCATGGAATGGCCTATCACCGCCTGCAGCGGCGGCAGTTCGCTGGCCGCCTCCAGCAGCGCCCGGGCGAACAGCACCACGCTGGCCTCCACTCCCGGCGAGCGACCATGGGCCGGGGCGTCCAGCGCCACCACTGCGTAACCGGCATCGACCAGCGCGCGAATCAGCGCGGCGAACTGGGTCGGCCGCCCCTCCCAGCCGTGCATCAACAGCACGGCCGGCCCGCTGCCCCAGCGCAAGGCCGACAGACCGAAGCGCAGGGTGATGCGTTCGGCACTGGCCAGCAGCGGCAACTCCCAGTCGCGCGGCGGCAGGTTGCGCGGGGTCATGAAGCGTTCACGCAGATGGCTCGCCAGCAGTTGCGGCGCCACCCATCCCAGCGTCGCATTGACGCCGCGTACCCAGGTCATCTGTTTCATCTGGCTTCTCCTCAGTTCACCGCCGATTTGGCGGCCCGCAACACCCGGTCGGACAACTCGCCCGGGCCCAATGCCCGCGCCAGGGCCAGACCGCCCACCATCAGCGCCAGGTCGGCCAGAGCCGTGTCTGCCTCCTCCGGCGTCTCGCTTATCGCGGCCGTCATCAGCTCGATATGCTCGGCCAGCGCCAGGCGAAAGCCCTCGGGCAGGCGCTCGATCTCAGCAAGCGAGGCAGGCAAAGGACAGCGTTCGCCCTGCATATCGCGGTGCTTGCGCGACAGGTAGAAAGCCGCCAGCAGCACGCGCCGCTCGCGCCCACCGAGGCTGCCGTCGAGCTCGGCGAGACGCGCACGACGCCGCCCGAGCAACTGACGGAAGGCCTCGAGCATCAGCGCATCCTTGCTGGCGAAATGGGCATAGAAGCCGCCCACCGTCAGTCCCGCTGCGGCCATCACCTTGGCTACAGCCGGATCACCCGGACCACGCTCGGCCAGCACCGCTCCGGCGGCGGCGAGAATGCGCTCGCGGGTTCTGCTCTTGCGCTCGCTCATGCTTCACCTCGGTTATATTATGAATGCAATATTACACTCATAATATTGAGGTGCAAGCCGAATCCGTATCGAGCAGCGAAAGGGAACGCCATACAGGGCCAGGAAAGACGGGTATCGAAAAAGGTTGGGGAGGAATTTTCGCGTCGCGCAGCGACAGCACACCGCCAAGGAAGGCGGGAACAAAAAAGGGCCGCTTCGCAAGAAGCAGCCCTTGAGACCCGCAAATGCGGCAAGAAAAATGGCGTCCCCTAGGGGACTCGAACCCCTGTTACCGCCGTGAAAGGGCGGTGTCCTAGGCCACTAGACGAAGGGGACGGAACCTTCTAACGACAAGGTCAGCACTAGGCTGGCCTGGTCGGTGATTGGTGGAGCTAAACGGGATCGAACCGTTGACCTCTTGCATGCCATGCAAGCGCTCTCCCAGCTGAGCTATAGCCCCGAAACCTTTCGGTCGGCTCGCAGCACCCAAGCGCTGCGACTGGAAAATGGCGTCCCCTAGGGGACTCGAACCCCTGTTACCGCCGTGAAAGGGCGGTGTCCTAGGCCACTAGACGAAGGGGACGCAAGACCCTGATCGTGAATCGACTCATATCGATTCTGGCACTCCCAAAGGAGTCGAGATTGGTGGAGCTAAACGGGATCGAACCGTTGACCTCTTGCATGCCATGCAAGCGCTCTCCCAGCTGAGCTATAGCCCCGAAACCTTGCGGTCTGGCTGCAACGCCTGAGCGCTGCGGCTGGAATAAGTGGCGTCCCCTAGGGGACTCGAACCCCTGTTACCGCCGTGAAAGGGCGGTGTCCTAGGCCACTAGACGAAGGGGACGCAAGACCCTTATCGTGAATCGACTCATATCGATTCTGGCACTCCCAAAGGAGTCGAGATTGGTGGAGCTAAACGGGATCGAACCGTTGACCTCTTGCATGCCATGCAAGCGCTCTCCCAGCTGAGCTATAGCCCCATCTCGAGGACGGGGCGCATGTTAAGAGCGCCCCGATTGGCTGTCAACAACATTTTTCCGGCCAGCCAAAAGTTTTTGCCACTAGAACAATTACTTAGGGTCGCGCGATGCCCCGTAGGGTGCGCCATGCGCACCGATGCTCCACAGAACAGCCGCGGTGCGCACGGCGCACCCTACGTCAGGCAATGCTCGCCAGCAGCTTCTCCCACTCCTTGGCTTCTTTCTTCGAAGTACCGCCGAGCAGCTCCAGCGCCTGGCGCAGGCGGAAGCGGGTCAGGTCCGGGCCGAGGATTTCCATGGCATCGAGCACCGACACCGAGCTGGCCTGGCCGGTGATGGCCGCGAACATCAGCGGCATGGCGTCACGCAGCTTCAGCTCCAGATGCTCGACCACAGCCTGGATGCAGCCGGTAATACGGTCTTTTTCCCACTGGCGCAGCGCTTCCAGCTTCCACAGGATCAGCTGCATCAGCTGGCGCACCTGGTCGGGCGAGAGTTTCTTGTGCTCGAACAGCTTGGCGTCGAGGTTCAGGCCGCCGGAGAAGAAGAAACCGGCCAAGGGGGCGATCTGGCTGAAGGTCTCCACCCTGCCCTGCACGTGCGGCGCGATCTTCATCAGGTACTCGGGGTTGAGCGCCCACTTCTGCACCTCGGCGGCGAAGGTTTCCACCGGCAGCTCGCGCAGCCACTGGCCGTTCAGCCAGGACAGCTTCTCCAGATCGAAGATCGGCCCGCCCAGAGACACGCGGTTGATGTCGAAGTGCTCGATCATCTCGTTCAGGGAGAACTTCTCGCGCTCGTCCGGCATCGACCAGCCCATGCGCCCGAGGTAGTTGAGCATGGCCTGCGGCAGGTAGCCCATGCGCTCGTAGAAGGTGATGCTGGTGGGGTTCTTGCGCTTGGACAGCTTGCTCTTGTCCGGATTGCGCAGCAGCGGCATATAGCACAGCGCCGGCTGCTCCCAGCCGAAGTACTCGTACAGCTTGATCAGTTTGGGCGCCGACGGCAGCCATTCCTCACCCCGCAGCACATGGGTGATGCCCATCAGGTGGTCGTCGACCACGTTGGCCAGGAAGTAGGTCGGTAGACCATCGGCCTTCATCAGCACCTGCATGTCCATGCGATCCCAGGGGATCTCGACGTCGCCGCGCAGCATGTCCGGCACCACGCAGATACCTTCGCTCGGCACCTTCATGCGCACCACGTGGGATTCGCCCGCGGCGATGCGGCGCTGCGCCTCGGCCGGATCGAGATGCATGCAGTGACCGTCGTAGCGCGGGGTTTCCTTGTTGGCCATCTGCTGCGCGCGCACCTCGTCAAGGCGCTCGGCGCTGCAGAAGCAAGGAAAAGCATGGCCCTTGCCGACCAGTTCGTCCGAGTACTGCTTGTAGATCGCGCTGCGCTCGCTCTGCCGGTACGGGCCGTGCGGGCCGCCAACGTCCGGGCCCTCATCCCACTCGATGCCCAGCCAGCGCAGGGCGTCGAAGATCTGCTGCTCGGACTCGCGGGTCGAACGCAGCTGGTCGGTGTCCTCGATGCGCAGGATGAACTGGCCGCCGTGCTGACGGGCGAAGCACAGGTTGAACAGCGCGATATAGGCGGTGCCGACGTGGGGATCGCCGGTCGGCGATGGCGCGATACGGGTACGAACGGTGGTCATGAAGGCTCTCGGACAGTCGAAGCGTGGGTTCAATCAAGCCGGCGATGTTAACAGGCCGGGGGCGCCGGGCTCCAGCAGGCCGCCGCCGCTGAGTGGCAGGCTGACCATGAGGAAATCGAGGAAGGCCTTGACCTTCATCGCCTGGAACCGCCGCGAAGGATAGACCGCGTAGACCTCGCCCAGCGGCAGGCGCGCCTGGCTCAGCAGCTCGACCAGACGCCCGGCGCGCACCGCCTCGTCGCT
Source organism: Pseudomonas sp. SP16.1 (assembly GCF_052682975.1). Classification (NCBI taxonomy): domain Bacteria; kingdom Pseudomonadati; phylum Pseudomonadota; class Gammaproteobacteria; order Pseudomonadales; family Pseudomonadaceae; genus Pseudomonas; species Pseudomonas sp. SP16.1. Next base: position 1,423,356 of record NZ_JBQYFZ010000001.1, on the reverse strand, counting down.
GATCATCAGCGGCAGGCCGGCGATGCCGGCGCCGGCCAGCGCCGCCTCGCGGGCGAAGGTGATGTTGTTGCAGGTCAGCACCCGCTGGCACGGCACGCTCTCGCCGAGCAGCGGCCAGTAACGCGGCGCGTCGTGCTGCAGGAGGATGGCGCGATGCCCCTCCAGCTCGGCGACGCTACGTGGCGTGCCGTGGGCGGCCAGGTAGGCCGGGCTGGCGCACAGGCGCCGGCCGCTCTCGAACAGCTTGCGCGCGATCAGCGTGGAGTCCTGCGGCTGGCCGACCTGGATGGCGATGTCCACGCCCTCCTCCAGCGGATCGACCAGGCGCGAGGTCAGCTCCACCTCGGCGGTGATCTGCGGGTACTGGCGCATGAATTCGCCGAGCACCCGGCCGAGAAACAGCTGGCCGAACTCGATCGGCGCGCTGATCCGCAGCAGTCCCGAGGGCTCGCGCTGCAGCTGCATCACCGCCTGCTCGGCCTCGGCGAAGTCGAGCATGATCTGCCGGCAACGCTCGTAGTAGGCCTGGCCCACCTCGGTCAGGCGCAGCTTGCGCGTGGTGCGGTTGAGCAGGCGTACGCCGAGGCGCTCCTCGAGCAGGGCGATGCGCCGGCTGACCGTGGATTTCTGCATGCCCAGGCCGATCGCCGCCTGGGTAAAGCTGTGGCACTCCACCACCCGGGTGAAGATCAGCGCATCGTCCAACCCCATGATTGTTCCCCACAAGCAACAAAGTTTGCCAAGTCTAGCGGCTACTAGCGAAAAGGGAACACCGTTAAATTCGCTTACATTTCTCCCCAAGCCGAGCCCCTCGCATGCCCGCTCCCCTGCAACGCCGCCTCCTGCTCTTCACCGCCCTGCTCGCCCTGCTGGCCGCCGCCCTGCTCGGCCACTGGCTGCTGGTCGGCCGCCACCTGCAAAGCACCGACAACGCCTACGTGCAGGGCGAGATCACCCGCGTGTCGAGCCAATTGAACGCGCGTATCGAGCGCGTGCTGGTGCGCGACAACCAGCACGTCGAGGCCGGCGAGCTGCTGGCAGTGCTGGAGGACAGCGATTTCCGCCTGGCCCGCCAGCGCGCCCGCGCCGCCCTGGCCAATTACCAGGCGCAGCTCGATCAGGCGCGCAGCAAACTGGCGCAGCAGAGCAGCCTGATCGCCGCCAGTCAGGCCGAAGTGGCCGCCAGCCAGGCCACCCTGGAACGCGCCCAGCTCGACCTAGCCCGCGCCCGGGCTCTGCGCAAGCCCGGCTACGTGTCCGAAGAGCGGGTCACCACCCTGGCCGCCGATCAGCGCGTGGCGCGCTCGCAACGGGCCAAGGCCGACGCCGACCTGCAGGCGCAGCGCCAACAGACCGCGGCGCTGCAGGCCGAGATGAAGCGCCTCGACGCGCTGATCCTGGCCGCCGGCGCCGACCTGGAGCAGGCCGAGCTGGATCTCGCCCGCACGCAGATCCACGCCCCCATCGGCGGCTTCGTCGGCCAGCGCGCGGCGCGCGAGGGCCAGGTGGTGCAGAGCGGCAGCTACCTGCTGTCGCTGGTGCCGGATCGGGATATCTGGGTGCAGGCCAATTTCAAGGAAACCCAGATCGGCCGCATGCACCCCGGCCAGCGCGCCGAGCTGGTCTTCGACAGCTATCCGGACACCCCCATCGAGGGCCGCATCGACAGCCTGTTCGCCGCCTCCGGCGCGCAGTTCAGCCTGCTGCCGCCGGACAACGCCACCGGCAACTTCACCAAGGTGGTGCAACGCATCCCGGTCAAGCTGACCTTCGCCGCCGACCACCCGCTGCAGGGGCTGATTCGCCCCGGCATGTCGGTCGAGGTGCATGTCGACATCCGCGACGACGCCCAGCATGGCGGCTGATGCCCTGCTGCGCCCCACGGCGGAGCCCAGCCGGCGCGACTGGATCGCGGTGATGAGCGCCATGCTCGGCGCCTTCATGGCGGTGCTGGATATCCAGATCACCAACTCCTCGCTCAAGGACATCCAGGGCGCGCTGGCCGCCACCCTGGAGGAAGGCTCGTGGATCTCCACCTCCTACCTGGTGGCCGAAATCATCATGATCCCGCTGACCGCCTGGCTGGTGCAGCTGCTCTCGGCCAGGCGCCTGGCGCTGTGGGTGTCGCTGGGCTTTCTCGGCGCCTCGCTGCTGTGCTCGATGGCCTGGAACCTGGAAAGCATGATCGTCTTCCGCGCCCTGCAGGGCTTCACCGGCGGTGCGCTGATCCCGCTGGCGTTCACCCTGACCCTGATCAAGCTGCCGGAGCACCACCGCGCCAAGGGCATGGCGCTGTTCGCCATCACCGCCACCTTCGCCCCGTCCATCGGACCGACCCTGGGCGGCTGGCTGACCGAGAATTTCGGCTGGCAGTACATCTTCTACATCAACGTGCCGCCCGGCCTGCTGATGATCGCCGGGCTGCTCCATGGCCTGGAGAAGAAGGCGCCGCACTGGCAGCTGCTGCGCACCACCGACTACGCCGGCATCCTCACCCTCGGCCTGGGCCTGGGCTGTCTGCAGGTGTTTCTCGAGGAGGGCCAGCGCAAGGACTGGCTGGAGTCGAGCCTGATCCAGGGCCTGGGCAGCATCGCCCTGGTCAGCCTGGCGCTGTTCGTCCTTCTGCAGCTGTCCAGAGCCAACCCGCTGATCAACCTCGGCGTGCTGCGCGAGCGCAATTTCGCCCTCGCCGGCATCGCCAGCCTGGGCCTGGGCGTGGGCCTGTACGGTTCGATCTACGTGCTGCCGCTATACCTGGCGCAGATCCAGGGCTACAACGCGCTGCAGATCGGCGAGGTGATCATGTGGATGGGCCTGCCGCAGCTGGTCCTGATTCCGCTGGTGCCCAAGCTGATGACATTCGTCTCGCCGAAGTGGTTGTGCGCCCTGGGTTTCGCCCTGTTCGGTGCGGCCAGTTTCGCCTCGGGGGTGCTCGAGCCGAACTTCGCCGGCGAACAGTTCCAGCACATCCAACTCATCCGCGCGCTCGGCCAGCCGCTGGTGATGGTGACCCTGTCGCTGATCGCCACCGCCTACGTGCTGCCGCAGGACGCCGGCTCGGCGTCGAGCCTGTTCAACATCCTGCGCAACCTCGGCGGCGCCATCGGCATCGCCCTGCTCGCGACCCTGCTGGATGCCCGCGCCAAGGTCTACTTCGACTACCTGCGCGAAGCCCTGGTGCCGACCAATGCGCAGCTGGACGAACGCCTGCAACTGCTGACGCAGACGCTCGGTAGCCAGCAGGCGGCGCTGGCCAAACTCAGCGAGATCACGCACCAGCAGGCGGCGATCATGGCCTACAACGACGCCTTTCACTGCATCGGCATCGCCCTGGGGCTGAGCATGCTGGCCATGCTGCTGACCCGCCACCTGCCGGCCGGCGCCACCAGCGCTGGCGACGCACATTGACGCCCCTGGCTATGGCCGTGCCAGGGCGTCGCGCTCGTAACGCGGATACAGGTGGCTGACGCTGCGGATCAGCTCGTAGCGCGACAGGCTCACCCCGGCGAAACGCTCGGGTATCGGCGCGCGGATCAGCTCGTTCATCTCCGCGCCCTGCGCCGCGCCCTGGCGCAGCAGGCCATCGAGCCAGCCCAGGTAGTCGCGCATCTGCGCGAAGGGCGCGGTGTCCGTGGCGATAGGACCGTGACCGGGCACGAGCAGCTTCCAGGGCAGGGCTTCGAGGCGGTCGAGATCGGCCTGCCAGACCTCCAGACCCGGAGTATTCGGCGTGGTCAGCGCGCGCTGGTAGAACAGCAGGTCGCCGGCGAACAGTACGCCCGTGCGCTCGTCGAGAATCGCCAGGTCGGCGCCGGTATGGCCGCGCAGCGCCAGCAATTGCAGGCGCCGGCCGCCGATGTCCAGCGTGCCTTCATGCAGTTCCTCGCTCGGCAGCACCACCTCGGTGCCGCGCATCCAGTCGCCGACCAGGCGGTACATGTTCTCTGCCATGGCGTCGCCCTGCTCCGCCAGCAGTTTGCTGGTGCCGGGCAGGGCGGCGATGGGCACGTCGGCGAAGGCCTGGTTGCCCAGCACATGATCGGGGTGGTGATGGGTCAGCAGCAGGCGCGTGACCGGTTTGCCGGTGGCTTTCTCGATGCTCTGGCGCAGCGCTTCGCCGTAGCGGCGTGACGGGCCGCTGTCGATCACCAGCACGCCGTCGTCGGTTTCGACAAAGCCGAGGTTGACGATGTTGCCGCCGTTGTCCGCGGCGAAGTTGGCGGTGCTGCCTTCCAGCAGCCAGACGCCGTCTGCGATCTGCCGGGGTTGCAGCCGGTAGTCCAACCCGGCCTGGGCCAGGCCAGCGGCCAGGCTTAGCAGCAATAGCATCCAGCGCATGGTGTTCTCCTCGAAGTTTGCCTGCACCAGGAGCTTCGCCCCGAGGCGGGGCTCCTACGGACAGGTGGTACGCTCGTGCTGCTGTGGCAGCCGCGCCCCGCAGCGAACGGGACCACTCTCAGAACGCCGCCTGGAATTCGTTGCCGTTGTTGTCGCGCAGCCACAGCTCAGCGCGCTGCTCGCCGCGCAGGTCGAAACTCAGCGTGGGGTTCTCGCTGACCGCCGGGAACAGCTCGATACGGCCGAGCAGTTGCCCGTCCTCGCCGCGCAGTTCGGCCTGCTCGATATAGAACTCGGGAATGCCGCCGACCAGGCCGTTGTCCATCGGGTGGGAGACCTGCAGGCGCAGCCGACTGCCCGCGTCGCGCACGAAGCGCTTGCCCAGCACCTGGCCGAGGCGCTCCTCCCAGCCGGCTTCGGCGCGTACCACGCTGGGCGCCGTGCAGCCACCGCCGGCGGCGTCGACTCGGGCCGAACCGACGTGCCAGAGGCCGTCGTCGGTGAGCACCGCCGCGCGAATCGGCGTGGCCTGCTCGACCCGGATGCGAATGGCCAGGTTCGGCTCCAGCTGCTCGCCCGGCTCGAAGTCGAAGATCCGCGGGATGGGATTGAGCTCGGCCCAGGCCACGATGCGCTGGACCCGCCCGCGGTAGGCGCTGGCATCGACCTGGATCGGCACCTGGCGCGCATCCTCGGCGAACGGCGGCACCTCGACACGCACCCGCTCGTCGAAGACGAAGGCCGCCCCGCCGAGCAGCCGCTGGTGATGGTAGTCCCACATCACCGAGGGTACCGGGTCGGCCGGCTGCGCCCGCGCCTCCCAGGCCCAGGCGAACAGCGCCAGCATTATCAGGCTACGCCAATCCATCGCCCACCTCCGGCTCACGCCCTATTGGTATTGTTCCGGCTTCTCGTAGCGCAGGCCGTAGCGCGCGTACAGGCGCTCCAGCGAGCCGTCGAGAATCAAGGTCTCCAGCTGTTCTTCCAGGGCATAGGCGAGCTGGCGATTGCTCTCGTGCACCGCCATGCCGATCTCCCAGATCTGCCTGCCCATGTCCGGGTAGGCGTTCTCGGCCAGCGCCAGTTGCGGATCGCCCGCCTCGTGCACCAGCCAGTCCACCTCCCCGCGCAGCGCCATCACCGCATCTACCTCGCCGCCCCGCATGGCGGCGAAGGCCAGCTGCGGCGTCGGGTAGTGATGGGTCTGGCCGGCGAGCATGCCGCCCTTGAATGAACTCAGATAGAACGACGGCACGCTATCCACCTCCACCCCCACCGGATGCTGGCGCAGCACCGCGATGCTCGGCACCGCGGCCAGGCGGCGGCGGTCGAAGGCCAGCTGCCAGCGCTCGCGCTGGTAGGGGCCGAACATCACCACCAGTTCGTTGACCAGTTCGCCCAGCTCGTTGCGTCGATAGGAGAACTCGCGGTCATAGGGCACCCGCAGCATCACGTCGGCCAGCTCACCCTGAGCCGTCACCCGGCCCCGCCAGATGTAGTCGCGCAAATCGTCGTCGAGTTTTTCGCCCGGCGGCGCCCAGATCAGCTGCAGCTTCAGGCCCAGGCCTTTGGCCAGCGCCTTGGCCAGTTCGTAGTCGACGCCGCGCGGCTGGCCGTCCCGCTCATAGCTGTAGGGCGGGAAGTTCTGGTACAGCACCACGCGCAGCTCGCCGGCCTCATTGATGCGGTCGAAGTCACGCACCTGTGCCTGCGCCGTGCCCAGGCACAGCAGCAGGCCGCACAACAGGATCAGCCGGCGCATGCTCTTACTCCTCGACGTGCACGCTCTCCAGATAGGTACGCACTGCCCAGAGCGCCTCCTGGCTCAGGTAATCGGCCATCTTCGGCATGTATACGCGACCGTCGCGCACCGCACCGTTGATCACCCGCTCCTTGAACCACTCGTCGCCCATGGCACCCAGTTCCAGCAGGCGCAGGTCCGGAGCGATACCGCCGGACTTGGCCTCCAGGCCGTGGCAGGCGGCGCAGTTCTGGTTGTACGCCGAGGCGCCGATCTCGATGGCGCGCGGGTTGTCGCGGTAGGGGTTTTCCTCCAGCCATTCCTCGCCCAGCGGCTCCAGGCCGTCGGTGTTGACCGCCTGCGGCACCACGTCGCCATGCGCCCAGAGCTGGGTGGATGCGGCCAGCAGCACCAGGGCCAGGGTGGAATTGAATTTCTTGTTCATGGCTAGGACCTCATCGAATGCACGCAAGACAGCTCGTACGGAGCTCGTGGGGTCATCTTAGAAAGGCGGCGCGGGGCACCGAATGCTGCTTTGGTGGCCGCGTCCTAGTCCCTTGGTAGTAGGGCTTGGGTCGGGGTTTGGCCGATGCCTTGGCAGCAAGGCCAAGTCATGCCCCGAGCGGGAAATCCTCCCGGCAAAGGCGGGAGTTTTTCCGTAGGCGCAAAGGTGGCCGGGCTCCACCATCGAACTGCCACTGCGGCGACCTACCACCTCCAATGGGAAGCACAACGATGACAACAACAAACCTACCCAGCACCCCGCGCCCGCTGGCGCTCGCCCTGCTGCTGGCCGGCGGCCTGGCGCTGAGCCAGGCCGCGTTCGCCAAGCCGGTGACCTGGGACGACATCGCCAAGGACCACCTCAGCACCCATAACGTGCTGCAGTACGGCATGGGCACCAACGCCCAACGCTGGAGCCCGCTGGCCCAGGTCAACGCCGACAACGTGTTCAAGCTCGCCCCGGCCTGGAGCTACTCCTTCGGCGACGAGAAGCAGCGCGGCCAGGAATCCCAGGCCATCATCCACGACGGCGTGGTCTACGTGACCGGCTCCTACTCGCGGGTGTTCGCCCTCGACGCCAAGACCGGCAAGCGCCTGTGGACCTACAGCCATCGCCTGCCCGACGACATCCGTCCCTGCTGCGACGTGGTCAACCGCGGCGCCGCGATCTACGGCGACAAGATCTACTTCGGCACCCTCGACGCCCGCGTCGTGGCGCTGAACAAGGACACCGGCAAGGTGGTCTGGAACAAGAAGTTCGGCGAGCACGCCGCCGGCTACACCATGACCGGCGCGCCGACCATCGTGAAGGATGGCAAGAGCGGCAAGGTGCTGCTGATCCACGGCAGCTCCGGCGACGAGTTCGGCGTGGTCGGCAAGCTGTTCGCCCGTGATCCGGATACCGGCGAGGAAGTCTGGATGCGTCCGTTCGTCGAAGGCCATATGGGCCGCCTCAACGGCAAGGACAGCACCCCGACCGGCGATATCAAGGCGCCAAGCTGGCCAGATGACCCCAACTCCCCGACCGGCAAGAAGCAAGCCTGGAGCCAGGGCGGCGGTGCGCCGTGGCAGAGCGCCAGTTTCGATGCCGAGACCAACACCATCATCATCGGTGCCGGCAACCCGGCGCCGTGGAACGGCTGGGCACGCACCTCAGACGGCGGTGATCCCAGGGACTACGACAGCCTGTACACCTCCGGCCAGGTCGGCGTCGACCCGAGCACGGGCGAGGTGAAGTGGTTCTACCAGCACACTCCGAACGATGCCTGGGACTTCTCCGGCAACAACGAGCTGGTGCTGTTCGACTACAAGGACAAGGACGGCAAGGTCACCAAGGCCACCGCCCACGCCGACCGCAACGGCTTCTTCTATGTGGTCGATCGCGCCAACGGCAAGCTGAAGAACGCCTTCCCCTTCGTCGACAAGATCACCTGGGCCAGCCATATCGACCTGAAAACCGGTCGCCCGGTCGAGAACGAAGGCCAGCGTCCGCCGAAACCCAAGCCGGGCGAAAGCAAGGGCGAAATAGTCGAGGTCTCGCCGCCTTTCCTTGGCGGCAAGAACTGGAACCCGATGGCCTACAGCCAGGACACCGGCCTGTTCTACGTGCCGGCCAACCACTGGAAGGAGGACTACTGGGCCGAGGAAGCGCACTACAAGAAGGGCTCCGCCTACCTGGGCATGGGTTTCCGGATCAAGCGCCTGTACGACGACCACGTCGGCATCCTGCGCGCGATGAACCCCACCACCGGCAAGGTCGCCTGGGAGCACAAAGAGCGCCTGCCACTATGGGCCGGTGTGCTCGCCACCAAGGGCAACTTGGTGTTCACCGGCACCGGCGACGGCTACTTCAAGGCCTTCGACGCCAAGAACGGCAAGGAGCTGTGGAAGTTCCAGGTCGGCACCGGAATCATCTCCCCGCCCGTCACCTGGGAACAGGACGGTGAGCAGTACATCGGCGTAACCGCCGGCTACGGCGGCGCCGTTCCGCTGTGGGGCGGCGATATGGCCGAGCTGACCAAGCCGGTGGCCCAGGGCGGCTCCTTCTGGGTGTTCAAGCTGCCGAGTTGGGACAAGGCCAGCGCCCAGCGCTGATGGCCCAACGCATGGCGCACTTGGGGTGCGCCATGCGCACCGGTTTTTCGCACCTTCACCTAGCCATCCGCATTTACCCAAGGTGCGCACGGCGCACCCTACCCCAGGCTACCCATCGTCTTCCCGCAGGAACGGCCTTAGCCGCGAAGCGAATCAGGCGATTAACCCGAGGACTCGCCATGAAATACCTGCCTCTGCTTATCCCGGTCCTGCTGCTGGTGCTCGGCAGCCACGCCATCGGCGCCGAGAACGACGGCGTGCCGCAGATCAACGGCTGCCGCATCGAACCCGACAGCCAATGCCGCAAGGCCAACCTGCGCGGCGCCGACCTGCGCAACCTGGACATGCGCCGCATGGATCTTGCCGGCGCCGACCTATCCGGCGCCAACCTGCGCCACGCCAACCTCGACCTGGCCAATCTGGAAAAGGCCACACTGCGCAGCGCCAACCTCACACGCGCCAGCCTGCAACAGAGCAACCTGCGCGCCGCCGACCTGTCCGGCGCCAGCCTGGTGGCCATCAGCGGTTGGGGCCTGTTCGCCCAGGCCGCGCAATTCGAAGGCGCCGATATGCGCGCCGCCGACCTGGAATTCGCCCGCCTCTCCGGCGCCAAGCTGCACAACGTCCAGCTGCAGGCCGCCAACCTGGAAATGACCTGGCTGAGCAAGGCCGACCTCAAGGGCGCGCACCTTGAGGATGCCAACCTGCAGGAAGTGAAACTGGGCGGCGCCAACCTGGAGAATGCCAATCTCAGCGGCGCACGGGTGCGCTTCGGCAACTTCCAGGGCGCCAATATGCCGGGGTGCGTGGAGTGCCCAAAGGGCTGGGATTGATCCGGAGCGAGACTTGAGGGCGCGCCGCAGCAGCCACCGGAAGAGCCCCTAATCGGGCTCGCGCGTTTTCCTGAGTTCGGAGGGCGTGATGCCGAATTGTTGCTTGAATCTATCGGTGAAACGCGATTGCGACTGGTAGCCACAGCGCTCGGCAATGCGGCCGATGGGCTCCATGGTCGTCTGCAGCAGAAACAGTCCCTGCCCCAGTCTGGCCCTGTTCACGATCGACTTGACGCTGGCGCCCTCGCACTTCAGTCGGCGGCGCAAGGTCGACTCGCTGACCGCCAACCGTTCCGCCAGCCGCGCGACACTCCAGGCAGATGAAATGTTGTCACTGACGATAGCGTGCAACTGGTGACTGAGACTCGGGTGCCCGACGATGCCACTCACCTGGTCGTAACCGGACAGGTGGATCAGCTGCAGCAGCTCCTCGCGGCGAAAATGCCACAACTCCCGGGGCGCACAGGGCGCCCACTCGATAAATTGCATCAGGGTTTTAGCCAACCTGGCATCTATACCGCCCTGAACGTAGCGAGTCTCGGCACTTCGCTTGTTCTTGAAGCAATCGAAATCACTAAGTTCGAACTCGATCAGAACGGCGAAGTACTCCTCCCCCGGAATATTCCTCATATCGATATCCGAGGCATTGGACAAAAATAGGAAAGTGCCAGTCGGGCAGATGATCTCATCCCTTTGCCCCAACTGCTTGACGCCAGCCAGCACGAATATCAGCAGCGGCTTGGTGATGGGTGCATTGAGAATGTGTTGCTCTTTATAAGACGAATACACCGAAAACGGCAGCCCGCCGATTTCACGCTGTGCCTCTCTCGCCAGTTTTATTAGTTCCTGCATAGCGTTACCAGCAGTAGAAACCTCATCCCTTCACCTGTAGAAACGACGAACCCGCCCTTTCGCAAGGGCGGGTCGCATACCACTTAGGTCATCTATCCATCATGTGGCTTGCAGCATTTGGTCTTGCTCTTGTCGTCCGTCCTCTCTCGCCGAATCTACGAGAGCGGCAATTTCATGGAGATCTCGCGCCGCCATAATATCCGGCACCGACAACGCGATTTTCTCGGTAGAACTGGAGAACTCCGCTCGAAGCGTATTGGTGAACTGAACGACGCCGAGCGATGCCAAGCCACACTCTTCGAGACTCCATTCCGGTTTCGCTTCCATTCCAGTGGTTCTCTGCACGATTTTCAGGATTACCGTCAACGTGTCCTCTACTGGCTGAGGCGTCAGATCGGTTCTTCTCAGAGAGGAGACGCCTATTTTTAAACCGTGCCGGATGAATCGCTCGATGGGCTGCACCATTTTTCCGAAAATCACCACCAGCCCGACCACATAGAAATATTCGTACCATTCCACCGGCACTGGCTGAGGACTAAACCAATAGAAGTCCTTCCGATAACTCCACCAGTTCCACCACTCCCCGTTACGCGTAATGGCATAGTACCACTGCCCGACAATCTGATGAAACAGAAAGCAAGCGTATGTCGTCGCCGCCAGAGTTTGAGAAATGGGGTTCAAACGCAGGATCCTTGCGGTAACCCCCTGGCCGGTGCTTAGTGCGAACACCCACAGCAAGGTAATGGGAGCGAACAACCGCGAGTTGATTTCATCCCAGATTCTGTGAACGATGCCGGGATCGGCGAAACTATCGGCAGCTTCGGGCCGGAGGAAGTAAGTATCCAGGGAGGCCTGGGTCATAGCTGCGCCATGGGGGATATAGCCTTGAAGTACGTGCGCCGCACTCAGGGCGATCACGATCAAGGTGACGGCATCCGCGACATAGCCCCAAAGGTAAGCGCGGCGCTGTTCGGCAGGACGAATCGCGTCATACAGAAACGCTGCACACATGCCCACCACGAAATAGACCATCCAGAACGGAGCAAACAGATAGAACCCCAGCATCACTGCGTTGTCCTTATCCGCCATTTCCATTTGCGCGATGCTGGGGGATATCTTTTCGCCTGTCAGTTGGTCGAAGAAGCCATAACCTGTTGCGTCAGCGGCATAACCGTACCAGAAGCCCAACAGGATCAGCACATTCACGCCCAATCCCGACATGGTCAGCAGCAGAAGTCGCTTCGTATTCCCTCGATTCTTATACAGCGCGTTATACAGGACCGGGAAAACCACCAGGCACTGGAAGTACATGGATATGAACCAGAGATAGAAGCCCATAAACCAGGACGCCCCCCACAGTGGTGTGGCCGATAGACCTGTGAGGTAGATCAGCACTGTCGAGAACAGGTTCGCCAGCCACGAGTCCTGCAGAAGCGGCGTGCCCTCGCAGAACAATCGGTCAATATCTCCCGGCTGGGCATTCCAGTGAAACACGGAAGAGAAGGTCGATGGCTGGCAATGCGGCAGCAGGTTAATCAGGGCAAATAGCAGCGCCAAGGCATAGAGTGGATACATCGATGACACGCGAGACCAGACAAACGATGCCTTGCGTGTGATCAGCGCGGGCATGAAGACTGCCAGGGAATAGCCCGCCACCAGGAAAAAGGCATGCACATGCCAGGGGAACTGGCGCAGATTGGCAAAAGCCCCCCACGATTGATCGGAACCGATGTGCATGAACATCACATAGCACGCCAGCACGAACCTGAAACCCGCCAGCGTCGACCAATCCACCTTGGGTCTGTCGCTGGAACCTTGCACAGCAGTCGGCGAACTTTCGGCGCAAGCGGCGTGGGAGACCGGCGCTGTCTCGCTACGGGATGCCCCCACATTGAGCACTTGCGCCAGCCCATTGCGAATGTATTTTCGGCTGGCTGTTTTCGGCAGGTCATCCTCGCCCGCAAGCTTCCAGAAGGTCGGACACTTGTAGGAGGCCAGCCCTTTTTGTCGAAGAAAGTCCCTCATCTCCTTGGCTGCTTGCTGCTGGCTGACCTTATCCGAGACGGAGGACTTCAGCACCAGCGCACAACCGACTTCTTCTCCATAGAGATCGGATGGAACAGAAAAACATATCGCCGTGCTGATCCATGGATGCTGCGTCAGCACGCTCTCCACTTCGAACGGCGAGATCTGCTCCCCTCCTCGCTTGATAAGCTCCTTGAATCGTCCCCGCAACGTCAGTGTTCCGTCGGAGTCGATTTCACCCAGATCGCCGGTCAAGAACCAGGTGTGGAGCAGGCCGTCTTCTGGCGACTTCAGCAGGAAGCGGGATTGCTGATTGGCAGTCGGGTTGTGCAAATAACCGGTAAAAACGGTGGGACCAGAAATGGCCACCTCGCCAGCACTGCCGAAAGGCAGAGGCCGCAACGTGGTCGGATCGACCACTGCCAACGAAGCGATGACAGGCACACCGACCGATTCCTGGTTTTGCTGCCATCGATCACCCTTTCTGGGCGGCTGGGAAATCGGCATCTGCTCGGACATGCTGTAGGTGGTGACCACTTCGCAGCCGTAGGTAGCCCCGAGTATCTGACGATCCGCCTCTTTCAGAGCGGCGGCCCCCGAGCGAATCACCCGAAGGTTGTGGCCGTGCCAGCGGCCGTGCCGATCCAGATAGGTTTCCGGGTTATCCAGAAGATATCGCACCGTGGCATTGTGGATGGTCGGTACAGCCGAATACCAGGTGGGCCTGGGATTGGAATTCGCGAGAGCCTCTACCATTCCCTGCGGGTTGTACAGACCGTCGCATGTGACGGATGCGCCCACCGCGACACTGCACAGAATGGAAGCGCTGAGCCCGCCTATATGGTCCAGAGGCATCACGCTGTAGGTCACGTCGCTGGAACTGAGGCCGATACCATCCGCCAGAATGGCGGCATTGATAACCAGGTCCCGCTGTCGCAACGGCACCACCTTCGGCACGGAAGTGCTTCCCGATGTACGCAACAGCAGGCAATCGGCGCTCGCTGGATTGGCTAGCGCCGGCAGGCTGTGGAAGTCATCGACCGGGTTGAGATACCTGAACAGACCGGGAGAAGCCTCCCCGCGGTGATGGGCGTGATGAATGAGCGCCTTTCCGCTACCGGCGTAACGCTCGAAGGCCGCCTGCAGTCCGGGAGCGGCAACGCCTTCGAACAGCACGATATGCTTGACGCCATACTGCTCGAGCGCCAGCAAGGTATCCGCCTCGCTCATAGTGGGCGCAAACGGAACGGCGCAGGTCTGCGAGGCGATGGACAGAAACGCCGCCGCCGCCACAGCACTTCCACCGGGCGGCGCCAGATAGGCGACGACTTCCCCTGCCTGTACCCCCAGGCGACGCAGGTCGCCCTCCCCCCCGGGCCGGCAGAACGAGAGCAACTGACCGTAAGTCGTGCACTTGCCTGTATCCGTCTCCCTGGCCAGCCGCAACAACGGGGCATCGGCGGGTTGGGCGGCCAGCATGCCAACGATGGTTTCGGGCAGCCCCTGCGTGTCCACCTTCACCGCCGCGATCTGCAGATTGCTGGCAATCGCTCGGGAGCTCCGCGGGCTGGACCGCTGCCACACCAGCTTATCCGTAACAGCTGGGCGCAGATCGCCCCTGTCTCGGGACCGGTCGAGGCATCGCCGGACCAGATCACGAACCTCAGCGTTTTCACCATGCAGCCGGGCGATTTCGTGGCCACCCGACAAATAGCAGACATCGGTAGCTGTCGAGTTCAGAGAAGAGGCGAAGGATTCCGACCATGGGCGGTAGTCGTCTTCTCGCCCGATCAGGTGAACATTATGGATCTGCGGAGAGACTTGAGGCACTGGGCCCAATTCCGCTTTCAATCGCAGCTCGGATAGCGGGAGCGAAGAACCAGCACAGGCAATGACGGCAGCATTGAAAGGGGTTTCATTTGGCAGCGAAATGCTGCTCTGCGTACGCTGCTGCAGGGCCGCTATCAGCGCTTGGTCCGCGGACAATCCATTGACAAGGTTTGCGATCAGGCCGCCTTGGCTGAAACCGAACACGGCATCAAACGGATCGTTGTTCTGCAGAATCGAAAGTACATACTCGACGGCATCGCATATTGCATTACGCAGCGCCTGGCCATCCGCCCATACCGCATCATCATCGGGAAGCCACGAATACCAAGGCCCCGGCACCAGCTCTTCTAATTCTGCTATTCCCGGCCCAGGTCTGTCTGAGGATATTGGCCCGTCGACATACAACACGTCATACTCGGACTCGGATATTCCAAGATTCCTCAACTGCAACCTGGTAACGCCGCCATTACTGCCTCGCCCATGCAGAGCGAGGATTCTAATCTTTGCCGAAGGCATATCCGCCAACATGTTCATCCCAATTCCCTTTTTTAAACATCTCAAGACATCGAAGCGCAGAAGGTGAATCCGACCCTACCTATCGACACCTCCAAACTACCCGGCGGACCGGAATATATAACCGCATGCCATCAAGCCCCTGCACCGCGAACCATCACCTCTTTAATTTCCACTCAAAAAAATATCCCCGAGCATAGGCAGGGGGATATTTATCTTCATACTTCAGCCAGACTCGCTACGATTCCGAGAAGATTTTATTGATACATGGCAATTTACACGTATCCAACTCCATCCTCAGCATTAGTCCAACTGAAACGTTTACTTGCGCTCGTACAAGGCCTCGATAGTGCTCGAAGCGATGGCGTTGGCGCGCACCATATAACCGGTCAGCGCGCCCGAAGCGTCCTCGGGCAGTTCCAGCTTTTTCGACAGTGCGAATACGGTGAACTGATAGCGGTGCACACCATGACCCTCGGGCGGGCAAGCCCCACCGAACCCGGTCACACCGTAATCGTTCTTGATGCTGGTGCTGCCGGCTGGCACCACGGCGCCGGCAGCCAGGGAGGTCACTTCCTTGGGAATGTTCACCACCTGCCAGTGCCACCAGCCACTGCCGGTCGGAGCGTCCGGATCGTAGGCGAACACGGCGAACGCTTCGGTCCCTTCCGGAGCGCCGCTCCAGGAAAGTTGCGGCGACTGGTTGCCACCGCTGCAGCCAAACCCCTGGAACTCCTGGGCATTGCTCATGGGCTTGCCCTGGGCGATATCGCTACTGGTCAGCTGGAAGGAGGCCGCCTGGACGGTAGACGTGAAAAGAAGGGACATTGGCAGAGCCAACTTGCAGAACAGATTGCGCATGGGAACGATCTCTCTCAATAAAAAAGCGCGACGATCATAGGAGTTCCCACGCGACCCGCGTTAGTCGGAAAACAATCAACTTTTAGCCCAAAACAGCCGTCTGCTCATCTGCACCGTCTCCCTACACCATCAATATCCAGGCTACTCGCTGGCTTTCCGCCCCCGAGAGACCGATCACTCCGGGGATAGACGATCAATACGACAAGTCATTGCAGCCCACCCAGCCATTTCAAGCACTTTCCAACCCCACCCTCACGACCCCACTGTCGATCGCCAGATGCACCAGCTCCGCCTGCGAGGCGATCTGCAGTTTGTTCTTCACCAGGGTCTGGTAGTTGGACAGGGTCTTGGCGCTGATACACAGCCTCTCGGCGATCTGCCGGGGTGGCAGGCCGCGGGCGAGCATGACGAAGATTTCAAACTCGCGCTGGGTCAGTTCGCGCAGGCGCGGGTCGAGGCCGCCGCTACTGGTGGGGTTGCAGGCCAGTTGAGTGGCCAGGGGTTGTTCGATGTAGGCGTGGCCGGCGGCTGTGCGGCGTACCGCTTCCACCAGCACTTCCGGCGACGAGTTCTTGGTCAGGTAGCCGATGGCGCCGGCGTCCAGCGCCTGGCGCACCAGGGGCAGTTCGTCGTGCATGCTGAAGAACAGCACGCGCAGTTGCGGCAGGCGCTGGCGCAGGCGGCGGGTGGTTTCCAGGCCGCTGATACCGGGCAGGCCGATGTCCATGATCACCAGATGCGGAATCTCCTCCTGCACCCGCTGCAGGGCCTGCTCGCCGTCGCTGGCCTCGCGCAGCTGCACGTCCGGCAACAGGGCGCGCAGCAGGCTGGCGTAGCCCTGGCGCACCACGGCGTGATCGTCTACCAGCAGCACCTTCATCGCATCGTCTCCAGAGGAATGTTCAGGCACAGTGCCCAGCCGGCTTGCGGGCGGCTGTGCAGGCGCAGCTCGCCACCGAGGCTGCGGCTGCGTTCGCGCATCGAGCGCAGGCCGATGCCAGGGCGCAGCGGCAGTGCCGTGCCGCGTCCGTTGTCGCGCACCAGCAGGCGCAGGCCCTGACCACGCCGCTGCAGGCGAATGCGCACTTCGCTGGCGCCTGCGTGGCGGGCGACGTTGGTCAGCGCCTCCTGCACCAACCTGTAGAGATGGGACTTGCTGGCCAGCGGCAGATCCGGCAGCCGCTCGCCCAGTTGCAGGCGGCAGCGAATGCCTTGCGCCTGCTGCCAGTCGGCGGCCAACTGCTGCAACGCCGGGCCCAGTTCCAGGCGTTCCAGCACCACCGGATAGAGGTCGCGAATCAGACGGCGAAAGCCCTGCTGCAGGCGCTCGCAGTTGTCGTCCAGCAGGCGTGCGGTGTCCTGCACCTGCTGTGGCCGGTCGGCGATGACCTTGAGCAGGCAGGCCTGGGCGCGAATGCCGCTGAGGTACTGGCCAAGGTCGTCGTGCAGGGTCTGGCCGAGGCGAGCTCGCTCACGCTCCTGCAACTCCAGCAGCGATTGGGTCAGCTCGCCGTTGTCCGCCTGCACCTGCTGCAGGGTGGTGGCCATGGCATTGAAGTGCCCGGCCAGACGTTGCGCCTCGGCCGGGCCATGGTCGCGCAGGCGGGTGTCGAAGTGACCGGCGCCGACCTGGCTCAGGCCGGCCAGCAATTCGTCCAGCACGCGCAGGCCACGGCGCACGGCGAAGCGAATGGTCAGCAGGCTCAGGGCCAGAGCGAAGCCGCTGAGCAGCAAGAGTTGCAGCAGCGAGTCGTAGATCTCATCGATTTCGTCGGAGGGATCGAGCGCGATACGCAGTTCGCGGCCATCCGCGAGCGGCCAGACGTCGGCCAGCAGCAGGGCCGGGTCCAGCAGCTGCCGGGCGACCCACTGCTGCGGGCCGCTGCCCGCCCGCGTGTCGACCGACGCGCCTGGGCGCTGCCAGCTGACGCGGATATGCCGCAGGTTGTCGGTCAATTCGGGGCGCAGGCTGGCCGGGTTGTTGCGCGCCGCTTCGCCCAGGTACTCGACCACCGCCTCGGCCGCCAGCAACTCGCGGTGCACGTCGTGGCTGGCCTGGCGCAGCAGCAGGGCCAGCCCGACCAGGGTCACCAGCACGAACAGCAGGCTGACGCCGAGGTTGATACGGCCGAGGGCAGTCATCTACTTGACCACGAAATGACCGAGCATGCCCTTGCCTTCCAGACCCTTGGCGTAGAAGCGGTACTTGCCCGGCTTGACCGGCAGGAAGAAGATCTCCGCCTCGCCGGCGTCCTCGAACTCCAGCTCGGTGAGGGTCACCGCCTTGATCTCCACGCCGCCGGCCTCGACCTTGCGCAGGTAGATGGCGGTGGCGAATTCCGGCGCCTGGAAGGCATATTCCTTCTGCCCGCTGGCGATGATCTTGAGCTGGTAGGCCTGGCCGGTCTGCAGCTGGTACTCGCTGTGCGATATGGCGTAGTCGCTCTCATC
The DNA here is from genome assembly GCF_052682975.1 of Pseudomonas sp. SP16.1. Lineage (NCBI taxonomy): Bacteria > Pseudomonadati > Pseudomonadota > Gammaproteobacteria > Pseudomonadales > Pseudomonadaceae > Pseudomonas > Pseudomonas sp. SP16.1. The sequence goes on along the minus strand of NZ_JBQYFZ010000001.1, from coordinate 1,405,314 downwards.
GCTGCCCAGCACCAGGTCGGGCAAGGCGACCGGGCGGCGGGTCATATCGCCGGCGGCGTGCAGGCTGTCGACGCCGAGCAGGCTGAGAATCAGCAGCAGCGGCAGCATCAGGGCTTTGAAGGTACGCATGGGAGGTCACCTTTTGTTTTTGTTGGCCTGGTGACCATGCTAGGGAGCGGGCGACTTTTGCGGTTTACTACCTTGGTACCGCCCCGCTGGTACTTTGGGCATATTTCCCAAGGCGGGGGCTGTTCCTATGCTGGGGCCATCCGACCGGGAGCCGCCCCATGCGCCAGATTCGCCAGTCCGCCCTGCTAGTTCTCGCCCTGCTCTGCACCGGCGCCGCCTGCGCCAGCGAGCTGCAGGTGCGCATCGGCTACCTGGCGCACTTGCCGCCACGCGGCCCGCTGCTGTCCAACGTCATCCCCGAGCCGACTGACGCCGGCCGCCGCGGTGCCGAACTGGCGATTGCCGACAGCAACAGCACCGGGCGCTTCCTCAAGCAGCACTTCGACCTGGAGAGCGCCGAGAGCGAGGATGCGGCCGCCGTTCTCGCCGCCGCCGAACAGCAGCACCAGGCCGGCATCCGCCTGTTCGTGATCAACGCCCCGGCCGCCACGCTGCGCCAGCTCAGCCAGCGCCTGCCGGACAGCCTGCTGCTCAATGCCGGCAGCGCCGACGACGGCCTGCGCCGCGAACAGTGCCTGGGCAACGTGCTGCACACCCTGCCCAGCCGCGCCATGCTGGCCGACGCCCTGGCGCAGTTTCTCGCCGTGCGCAAGTGGACGCGCTGGCTGCTGGTGACCGGCAACACCGAGGACGACATCGCCTACGCCGAGGCGCTCAAGCGCGCGGCCAAGCGCTTCGGCCACAGGATCGTCGCCGAGAAGCCCTGGAGCTTCGACAACGACCAGCGCCGCAGCGCCCAGGCGGAAATGCCGCTGTTCACCCAGGCCAGCGAATACGACGTGGTGCTGGTGGCCGACGAACGCGGCGACTTCGGCGAATACCTGCCCTACAACACCTGGTACCCGCGCCCGGTGGCTGGCACCCAGGGCCTGACCCCGACCGCCTGGCACAAGACGGTGGAAACCTTCGGCGCCGCGCAGCTGCAAAAGCGTTTCGAGGAACTCGCCGGGCGCTGGATGAACGACCGCGACTTCGCCGCCTGGATGGCGGTGCGCAGCCTGGCCACGGCCATCACCAAGCAGCGCGAGGCCGACCCACAGGCCATCCGCCACCTGCTGCTGAACGAACAGCTGCCGCTGGACGGCTTCAAGGGCCGCAAGCTGAGCTTCCGCCCGTGGAACGGCGAGCTGCGCCAACCGATTCCGCTGATCCACCCGCGTGCGCTGGTCAGCACCTCGCCGCAGGACGGTTTCCTCCACCCCAGCAACGAGATGGACAGCCTCGGCTACGACCGCCCGGAGGTGAAGTGTGATCTGGCGGGTACGCCCTAGAGACCGTGGGAGGCGCTTCAGCGGCGACAGTCGCGGCTACGACTGCAGGGATGCAGGAGGTAGAGCGAAGCAGGATGCCCGAGCCGAAAGCCCCTCCCACGAGAGTAAGCCTGAGACCCTAGGGTGCGCCGTGCGCACCGGCAAAACCGACATAACAAGAGGATCACCCCCATGCGCCTTACCCGTCTTGCCTGCGCCGTCGCCTTCGGCCTGGCCTGCCACTCGGCCCTGGCCGCCACTGCCTATGTGTCCAACGAGAAGGACGACAGCATCAGCGTGATCGACCTGGACACACTGGAGGTCACCGACACCCTGGCCGTCGGCATGCGCCCGCGCGGGTTGCTGCTGTCCTCCGACAACAAGCTCCTGTACATCTGCGCCAGCGATTCGGACCGGGTGCAGGTGATGGACCTGGCCACGCGCCAGATCGTCAAGGAGCTGCCCTCCGGCGCCGACCCCGAGCAGTTCGCCCTGCACCACAACGACCGCTGGCTGTACATCTCCAACGAGGACGATGCGCTGGTCACGGTGGTCGACACCCAGAGCGACGAGGTGCTGGCGCAGATCGACGTGGGCGTGGAGCCCGAAGGCATGGCGGTGAGCCCGGACGGCAAGTGGGCGGTCAATACCAGCGAGACCACCAACATGCTGCACTGGATCGACACCAGCACCCAGCAACTGGTGGACAACACATTGGTCGACCAGCGCCCGCGCCACGTCGAGTTCGACAAGGACGGCAAGCGTCTGTGGGCCTCGGCCGAAATCGGCGGCACGGTGACGGTGATGGACGTCGAGGCGCGCGAGATCCTCAAGGTGCTGCGCTTCGAGATCAAGGGCGTGCACCCGGACAAGGTGCAACCGGTAGGCGTCAAGCTCACGGACGACGGCAAGTACGCCTTCGTCGCCCTCGGCCCGGCCAACCATGTCGCGGTGGTCGATGCCAAGAGCTTCGAAGTGCTCGACTACCTGCTGGTGGGCCGGCGCGTCTGGCATATGGCCTTTACCCCGGATCAGCAGCGCCTGCTGACCACCAACGGGGTCAGTGGCGACGTGTCGGTGATCGACGTAGCCAGTCTCAAGGTGAGCAAGTCGATCAAGGTCGGCCGCTATCCCTGGGGCGTGGTGGTGACGCCATGAACGCGCTCGAGGTGCAGGGCCTGAGCTTCGCCTACGGCCAGCGCCAGGCATTGGCCGGCCTGGACTACGAGCTGACGGCTGGGCGCTTCGCCGCCCTGCTCGGGCCCAACGGCGCCGGCAAGTCCACCCTGATCGCCCTGCTCACCCGCCTGTATGACCTGCAGCAGGGCGACATCCAGATCTTCGGCCACAGCCTTGCCAGCGAGCCGCGCCAGGCGCTGCGCCAGCTCGGCGTGGTGTTCCAGCAGAGCACGCTGGACCTGGACCTCTCGGTGCAGCAGAACCTCGCCTACCACGCCGCCCTGCACGGCATGCCGCGGCGCCTGGCGCAGGCACGCATCGATGAGGAACTGCAACGCCAGGATCTCGGCGAGCGCCGGCATGAGAAAGTGCGCACGCTCAACGGTGGCCACCGCCGCCGCGTGGAGATCGCCCGCGCCCTGCTGCATCAGCCGCGTCTGCTGCTGCTCGACGAGGCCAGCGCCGGCCTCGACCCGGCCAGTCGCCAGGCGCTTGGCCGCCACGTGCGCAACCTGTGCCGCGAGCAGGGCCTGAGCGCGCTGTGGACCACCCACCTGCTGGACGAGATCGAGCCCGGCGACGAGCTGCTGATCCTGCATCGCGGCGAGCGCGTGGCCGGCGGCAAGGCCGCCGACTTCGGCGACGACCTGGCCACCCACTTCGCCCGCCTGACCGGCGACGAGGCCCTCGGCCGCGGCTATGTGCGCGAGGCGATCAGGCCGAAACGTGCCGACGACAGCAGCGACACAATCCCGGTGCGCGCGGCGCACCCTACGCGGGAGGCCCGCTCATGAGCGCCTACTGGTACTGCCTGCGCGGCATCGTGCTGCGCGAATGGCTGCGCTTCGTCCTGCAGCGCTCGCGCTTTCTCAGCGCCCTGGTGCGCCCGCTGCTGTGGCTGTTGGTATTCGCCGCCGGCTTTCGCGCCGCGCTGGGCATCGCCATCATCGAGCCGTACGACACCTACATCACCTACGACACCTACATAGTGCCTGGTCTGGCCTGCATGATCCTGCTGTTCAACGGCATGCAGGGCTCGCTGTCGATGGTCTACGACCGCGAGATGGGCAGCATGCGCGTGCTACTCACCAGCCCGCTGCCGCGCGCCTTCCTGCTCGCCGCCAAGCTGCTGGCCACCGCGCTGATCTCGCTGCTGCAGGTCTATGCCTTCCTCGCCATCGCCTGGGTCTACGGCGTGCAACCGCCGGCCTGGGGCCTGCTCGCCGCGCTGCCGCCGCTGCTGCTGGTGGCGCTGCTGCTCGGCGCGCTGGGGCTGCTGCTGTCCAACGGCATCCGCCAGCTGGAGAACTTCGCCGGGGTGATGAACTTCGTGATCTTCCCGCTGTTCTTCCTGTCGTCTGCGCTCTACCCGCTGTGGAAGATGCGCGAGTCCAGCGAGTGGCTGTACTGGCTGTGCGCGCTCAATCCCTTCACCCATGCCGTGGAGCTGGTGCGCAACGCCCTGTACCTGCGCCTGCACTTCGACGCCCTGCTGATCTGCGCCGGCCTGACCCTGCTGTTCGCGGTCCTCGCCGTGGCCAGCTTCAACCCGCAGCACGCGGCGCTGCGCAAGGTGGGTTGAGCGGACTTCTGGCCGCTCGCCATTACGACTTCTACTACTTTGGTACTGCTTTTGCTCTCCATCGTAGAATTCCCAACGCAGCGGTCCGGGCCTCTAATACCCCCATAAAAAGAACAGAGGCCCACGGTCATGAAACACTGCCTTGCCCTGCACGCGGGGCTGCTACTCGGCACCTGCCTGCTAGCCCCCGTGACGCTGGCCGAAGTCGCCCTGTTCGCCGCCGACGGCTACCGCCAGACGCAGTACCGCAGCCCCACCCCGGCCACGCTGGAAGGCGCGCGCACCCTCGACACCCCGGCCCTGCAGCGCCTGCTGCGCGAACAGCCGCACACCCGCCTGATCGACGTCTACCGCCGCACCTGGCTGAATGGCCGCTTCGTCGAGGACGAGGCCCACGCCAACCTGCCCGGCAGCCTGTGGCTGGCCAACACCGGCGATGGCCAGCTCGAGCCGCGCTGGCAGCGCTACTTTGAAACCCACCTGCGCAGCGCTAGCAAGGGCGACCCGGACTGGCCGCTGGTGTTCTACTGCCGCTCCGACTGCTGGCTGAGCTGGAACGCCGCGCGCCGCGCTCACCAGCTGGGCTATCGCCAGCTGTACTGGTACCGTGACGGCATCGACGCCTGGGAGCAGGCCGGCCTGCCGCTGGTGCCCGCCCAGCCGGCCGAACTGCCCGGCGCTTTCCTCACCCCCAACGCCGCACCATAATCACAACAACGAGGTGAAAGGCCATGTACAAGATTCTGATTGCCGACGACCACCCGCTGTTTCGCGAAGCCATCCACAACGTCATCGCCGACGGCTTCCCCGGCAGCGAGATCATGGAGACCGCCGACCTGGACAGCGCCCTGGAGCTGACCCAGCAGCACGACGATCTCGACCTGATCCTGCTCGACCTGAACATGCCCGGCATGCATGGCCTGAGCGGGCTGATGAACCTGCGCAACGAGGCGCCGACCATCCCGGTGGTGATCGTCTCCGCCGAGCAGGACAAGCAGATCGTGCTGCAGGCCATCACCTACGGCGCGGTGGGTTTCATCACCAAGTCCTCGCCGCGCGTGCAGATGACCGAGGCCATCGCGCAGATCCTCGACGGCAACGTCTACCTGCCGCCGGACATCATCCGCTCGCAGAAGAGCGGCGGCCATCGCCACCACACCGACACCCACAGCATCCCGCCGGAGCTGCTGCAGGCGCTGACGCGCAAGCAGCTTCTAGTGCTCGAGCGCATGACCAAGGGCGAGTCGAACAAGCAGATCGCCTACAGCCTGGATATCGCCGAAACCACGGTCAAGGCCCACGTCTCCGCCATCCTGCGCAAGCTGGGCGTGCACAACCGGGTGCAGGCCATCCTCTCGGCCGGCGATATCGACTTCGCAGCCTATCTGCGCCGCTAGCCCCTGGCGATGTGCTAAAAACGGCGGCTCGCCACTCCTGGAGCCCGCCATGCATATCCGCCCCTTCCAGCCGGCCGACGAGGCCGCGGTCATCGATCTGTGGCAACGCTGTGAGCTGACTCGGCCGTGGAACGATCCGCAGCAGGACATCCGCCGCAAGCTCGGCGTGCAGCCGGAGCTGTTTCTCGTCGGCGAGGTCGACGGCCAGCTGGTGGCCTCGGCGATGGCCGGTTTCGACGGTCATCGCGGCTGGGTCAACTACCTCGCGGTCTGCCCCACGCAGCGCCGCCGCGGCCTGGGCCGCCAGTTGATGACCGCCGTCGAGCAACGCCTCGAAGCGCTGGGCTGCCCCAAGCTCAACCTGCAGGTGCGCGACGGCAATCAGGCAGTGCTGGCGTTCTACGAGCGCCTGGGTTACCGGATCGAGCCGCTGGTCAGCCTGGGCAAGCGCCTGATTGCCGATGATTGAGCGCGCGCAGATTCATTAGCGTGGATCAGGCTTCTCCGATCCACCGCTGCGGTGGAGGTAAAAAGCGACATCCAACCTACAGGTTCGTAGCCAGGATGAAATCCGGGATCGATCACGGGCCCTGCCCCGGATTGCATCCGGGCTACTGACAGGCGCGCCGCGTTAACGTGGCTCAAGCCCCGCCCCACGTTCCATCAATGGCTGGAATCAATTTCAACTAAAGTCTAAGGGTGAAGATCGGCGACCGTTAAACCGGTAGTCGAATCCGTGTGCCTGGTTCTAGTTCTGCAGCACGTGCGCTTTTTCAGTTCCGGCCGAAAAATCTTTGCCCATGCAATATCGCTTCGATGAGTTCGAGATCAATATCGAGCATGCCTCGTTGACACGCGGGAACGAGGAGGTTTCGCTTGAACCTCGCGCGTATGACTTGTTACTGCTCCTGATCCGTAATCGTGAGCGGGTGGTGAGCAAGGACGAGATCATCGAGCAACTCTGGCGGGGGCGCTGTACTTCGGATTCGGCGGTCACCACCTGCGTGAAAACCCTGCGCAAGGCCTTGCAGGATGACGGCGACAGTCAGCGCTTTATCCGCACCCTGCGCGGCAGAGGGTTTCGTTTCGTCGCGCAGGTGAGCGAAACACCTGCCGCGTCAGCGGTCGTCGTCGACATCGAAAGCCCATCTGCGCCGGACCTGTCGTTGATCGAAGTCCCCGACTCTCAACCCTTCGCGCTACAGGGAAAACCCTCGCTGATCGTCCTGCCGTTCCACAATCTTGGCGATGATCCTTTTTCCGCGTTGATCTCCGAAGCCATGGCGCATGATGTGATTCAGGAACTTTCCCGCCTGCGCTGGCTTCGGGTGATTGCCCACGGCACGGCGTTTCGTTTTCGCCTTCCCGATACCGACCTGCGTCTGCTCGGGCAACAACTGAAGCTGCGCTATGCCCTATGCGGCACCCTCTCCACCTGGGGCGCGCGGCGGGAGTTGCACCTGGAACTGGCGGATTGTCAGCTGGGTGATCTGGTCTGGGCGGATCGTTTCGATTTGTCTCAGGATCGCGTGCACGGGGCGCGCGAACAGATTCTGGCGCGGGTGATTGCTTCGCTTGAGATCTATGTCCCGATGCATGAGGCCAGTCAGGCATCGCTGACGTCGACACAACGCCTCGACGCCTGGGGCAATTACCATCTCGGTCTTCGCCACATGTACCGCTTTACGCCGCAGGCCAACCAGCAGGCCGCTCAGTATTTTCGCGAAGCGATAAGGCTGGACTCGCGCTTTGCCCGCGCCTATGCCGGGCTGTCGTTCACCCGTTTTCAGGATGCCTTTCTCAATTACGATCAGGATGTGAATCGCGCGATTGCCGATGCCCGGCGCTTTGCCGAAACCGGCGTCGAACTCGATGGGCTGGATCCGTTTACCAACTTCAACCTGGGACGTTCGCTGATGCTGGAAGGCGAGGCGGATATCAGCCAGAGCTGGCTGCAGCGCTCCGTGGAACTGAGTCCGAACTTTGCCCAAGGCCATTATTCGCGCGCGCTGGTCAATACGCTGCAGGGACGGACCGAGGACTGCATCGCGAATTCGGAACTGGCGCTGCATCTGAGTCCGCTGGATCCGTTGCTTTACGCCAACTATGCGGTTCGCGCCCTGAGCTATCTGCGCATGGGCGACATGGAAAATGCCATAAAGGCGATTGACCTGGCTGTCCGTACACCCGGTGCGCACTATCTGGTGCAGATGATCGCGGCATTGATCCATGCCCTGAATCAGCAGGCGGACAAGGCGCAGTACTGGCGTCAGCAAGTCTTGTCACGTCACCCGAGTGCCAGTGCCAGACACTTCTTCGTCGCGCTACCTTTCACCGAAGACAGTTTCCGCCAGACCCTCAGCAAAGGCCTGCGCCTGGCGAACTTCTAGCAGGCCGTTGAAAAACGTAGGCGAGGCAGCCAGTGCAAGGCAAAAACAGGCGAAAAAGCGGAGTTTACGAGCTGTAAATGAGCATTTTGAGCCTGTTTTTAACGCAGCAATGGCCACGCAGGTAGTTTTTCAACAGCCTGCTAGGCCAGGCGACAGGTACGGCTAGCATTGGCCACGCCCGCGCATCAGACCTTTTTCGTGATCACGATTTCCAGGTAGGTGGAAGGCACGATCAGCGTCCCGTCGATGGCGACGTTGTACTTTTCCAGCAGGCCGAGAATGTCATTGGCCAATGCAAGCTGCTGCTCACTGACCAGCGCGTTGAAGGCTTTGTGCGTTGGGCCGTAGTAGGTGCGGAACTCTTCCAGCCAATGCTGGGCAGACAGATAACGGAACAGAAAATCACGCCGCTGGATGGCCATGTGCTGTGCCTGTGGCGCGAAGTTCACTTCGATGAAGGACTCGCTCCCCCAGTTGGCCGGTGAGCTGACGCCCGCCGGTGGCGGCACATAGCGGCCGATGGTCTTGAATAGCTGGCCGATAAAACTGTCCGGAGTCCAGTTGGCCAGACCGATCCTGCCGCCCGGCTTGCACACGCGCAGCAATTCCGACGCTGCCTTGACCTGATTCGGCGCGAACATCACACCGAAGGTGGAGACCACGTTGTCGTACTGATTGTCGGCGAAGGGCAGGTTCTCGGCGTCGGCGAGCTGGTAGTTCACCTGCATCCCTTCGGCCTGCGCACGGACCATGCTCTGATCCAGCAGATCCTGGACGTAGTCGGTCGAGGTGACCCGGCAGAAGCGGCGTGCGGCAGCGAGCGTCGCGTTGCCATTGCCCGCAGCAACATCCAATACGGTCTGGCCTGCGCTCAGTCCCATGCTTTCGCACAGCAACTCTCCGGACAGCTGCAGGGTACTGCCGACCTTGGCGTAATTGCCCGACGCCCACATGAGTTTCTGCTTGCTCTTGATGGCATCAAAGTCCGGGGTGGTGATCGGTGTTTCGGCAAGTGCGAGTGACATGGCGCTATCCTCTCGATGTTCTGGCTCTGAGCAGTGCCCGGCTGGCGACTGCGTGGGGCCAGATTACGAACATCGGGATAGGGGCGCTTGTGGGCCGCGTGGGGATTGAGTGGGGATTGGCTGAGGGATTGCCTTTGCAGCGTGCCGGTTTATGTAGCTTGCACCCGGGGTTCTGCACTGGCCGTGAACGAGCGCGTTGCCACCCCACCGTCAACGCGCGGGCATGCCCCTGTGCAGCCCGCGTTAGGCGCTATGGCCCTATCCCGCCTGCCCGCCCCGCTCCATCAGATGACTCATCGCCGCCTTCAGCTTCATCGGCCGCACCGGCTTGTGCAGCAGGCTGTGGCCCAGCTCGCGCATCTGCTGCTTGAGCTCGTTGCTGTAGTTGGCGGTGATCATCAGCGCCGGCAGCGGCGCGCTGCGCCGGGCGTTGATCTGCGCCACGGCGTCGACGCCGTTGCGCTCGTCGTCGAGGTGGTAGTCGGCGATCAGCAGGTCGGCGTCGGCGTGGTAGTTGTCCACCTGGCGCGCCAGGTCTTCCTCCGATAGCGCCGTGACCACCCGGCAGCCCCAGCCTTCGAGCAGGGTGCGCATGCCGGCGCAGATCGCCGCGTCGTTGTCCAGCACCCACACCCGCGCGCCGGCCAGGCGCTCGAGCAGCTGGTCGGGGCTGTCCTGCAGCGCCCGCGCCTTGGGCGCGCGGCGGGTCAGCGGCACCTCGACGGCGAACATCGAGCCCCTGCCCGGCTGCGACGCTACGCGAATGCGGTGGCCGAGCATGCGCGCGATCTTGTCGACGATGGCCAGGCCCAGGCCGAGGCCGCGATCCTGTTTGCGCTGCACCGTGTCGCCGCGCTTGAACTCCTGGAAGATCTCGCCGAGCTTGTCCGGGGCGATGCCGATGCCGGTATCCCAGACCTCGATCGACAGGCTGTTGCCGCGCCGCCGGCAACCGAGCAGGATGCGCCCGCTGGCGGTGTAGCGGATGGCGTTACTGAGGAAATTGCGCAGAATCCGCGCCAGCAGCTGCACGTCGCTGCGCACCAGCGCCGAGCTGGGCAGGTAGTCCAGGCGCAGGCCCTCGCTGCCGGCGATCTGGTGGTATTCGGCGGCGAGGTTCTCCAACAGCTCGCTGACGGCGAACGGTGCGATATCCGGTTTGATCACCCCGGCGTCGAGCTTGGAGATGTCGACCAGCGTACCGAGCAGGCTCTCGACATCTTCCAGCGAGTTGCTGACGTTGCGCACCAGCGGCGCGCAGCCGGATAGATCCTTCTTCTCCAGCAAGGCGCTGGTGAACAGCCGCGCGGCGTTGAGCGGCTGCAGCAGGTCGTGGCTGACCGCGGCGAGGAACTTGGTCTTGGACAGGTTGGCCTGCTCGGCCTCGCCCTTGGCCTCGCGCAGGCGCGCCTCCATCTGCGTACGTTCGTCGATCTCGCGGCGCAGCTGGTCGTTGACCGTGGTCAGCTCGGCGGTGCGCTCGCGCACGCGCTGTTCCAGGTGCTGGTAGGCCTGGTGCAGGGCCTCGGCAGTGCGGCGGCGTTCGGTGATGTCGCGGATCAGCACGAAGATGCCCACCACCTCGCCGCTGGCCTGGCGGTTGGGCACGTAGGAACGCAGCATGTAGCGCTCCTGGCCGCTGTGGTTGGTCTCGGCGAACTCGAAGGTCACGCTCTCGCCGGACAGCGCCCGCTCGACGTAGGGTTCCAGGCGCCGGCAATGTTCCTCGCTGTGCACCGCGCGCAGGCTCTGGCCGAGCATGGCGCCGCGCGGCCAGCAGTACCACTCCTCGTAGACCTTGTTGGTGAATTCGTAGACCAGGTCGGCCGAGAGGTAGGCGATCAGCGCCGGCACGTGGTCGGTGATCAGGCGTATCCAGCGCTCGCTCTCGCTCAGCGCCTGGGCCTGGCGATGGCGTTCGGTGATGTCGGTGAAGCTGTTGACGAAGCCGCCGGTGGGCAGCGGATGGGTGCGCACCTCGAGCATGCGCCCGTCGAACAGGCGCACCTCGACCTGACGCAGCGGCTTGCCGCTGGCGTCGCGGCTGGCGGGAGTCAGCGGCTCCAGCTCGCTCTCGGCCATCACCTCGGCGAAGGGCCGGTGCGCACTGATCGGCGCCAGGCCGCAGAGCTCGAGGAAGCGGTGGTTCCACAGCTCCAGCGCACCCTCGGCGTTGACCATCGCCATGCCCTGCGACAGGTTGTCCACCGCGCGCTGCAGCAGCCGCGATTTCTGCGCCAGCGCCTGCTCGCGGCGCAGCGCCTCGCTCTGCTTGACCTCGGTGATGTCGGTGTAGAGGATCACCAGCCCGCCCTCGCGGGTCGGTCGCTCGCTGACCTGCACCCAGCGCCCGTCCTGCAGGCGGAACAGGCTCGGCTCGCCCTCCTTGCCCAGCTGCGCCTCGACCACCAGGCCGGTGCTGCGACTCAGGCGCTTGATCTCCTCCAGCCGCGTGCCGGTGCCGATGCGCGCGCGGCTGCGCGCCCACAGCGCCTTGAAACGACTGTTGAACAGGACGATGCGCTGGCGGTCGTCGAACAGCACGAAGGCGTCGGAGATGCTCTCGATGGCGTCGATCAGGTGCTGGTGGGCGGTCTCGGCGCGCAGCCGCGCGTCGCTGAGCAGCTGGTTGCTGGATTTCAGTTCGGCCATCGCCTGGTTCAGCGCGTCGGTGCGCTCGCGCACCTGCTCGGCCAGCACCACCGAGTGCTGGAAGGCGGCGTAGGCGTCGTCGCCGCGCGAGTGGATCGATTCCACCCGCTCGATCAGCGCGGCGTTGATCCGCCTGAGCTTGGCGTTCTCGCCTTCCAGCTCGGCCAGGCGCGCCTGCAGCTCGGTGCCATCAGCCGCGACCGGGGCGGCCAATGGCGACTCCAGTGAAGGTCTGGTTGATGTGCATGCCATTGAACTGCTCTCCGTAGGTGTTGAAACCTATCACCCGCTGCTGACGCAGGAAGGCCGACACCGGCTGGCTGCCGCCGTCGTTCTCGATCTCCAGGCGGCGCAGGAAGCAGTCGCAGCCGATGGTCAGCAGCAGAGGACCGAGGCGCTGCTCGAGGCCGGTGAACAGCTGTTCGAGATTCGGCAGCAACGGCCCGGGACGCATGGCGGTGAGGACGATACCGTTCTCCACCGCGCAGTAGAAACTCAGGCTGAGGTCCTCGTGCACCCGCTGGATCGAGCGCACGTAGTAGTGATCGCTGATGCGCACCGCCAGCGGATAGGCGGCGAATACCCGGTGATCCAGCGCATCCAGCGGCACGCCGATCAGCTCGGCGTACTCCTGCGCGGCCGGCGCGGCGTTGAGCTCAAAGACCCGCCGGCTGGTGCTGTCGGCGCGGGTGACCACCAATTTCTCGGCGCTGGGCTGGATGTGGTGGGTGCTGAACACCTCGAAGTCCAGCCAGGTGTTGAACAGCACCACCACCGCCGCGCCGCTGTGGAAGCGTCCGCCGTGGTAGACGTGGGTGTGGGTCAGGTGGTTGTCGTCGCCGGCCGAGCCGCCGAAATGCGGGATGCTGCCCAGCGCCGCGCTGAGCGCGCCGAGCACCAGTTCCTCGCGGCTGGACAGGCCGTCGAGCAGGGTCAGGGCGAAGCTGTGGCCCTTGATCGAGGCCAGCTCGTTGCTGCGGCAGTCGCGCACCAGGCCGTCCACCAGTTGCTGCGCATCGAGCAGGTTGAAGCGCTCCATCTCGTCGATCAGCGCGCTGGCGATGGAGAAGCAGCGGTGGTCGAAGCCCAGCGCCACCACGCAACCGCGACCGTAGCCCTGCGGAGTGATCTCGCCGGCGCTGGTGCAGCCGACCAGGCTGACGCCGCCGAAATGCTGCTCCAGGGTCTGGCCGAGGGCTTCGAGGTCGTACTCGGCCGAGCAGAAGAACAGCACGAAGCCGAGGTAGGGATGGATCAACTGGCGCGCCAGCTCCTGGGCCGCCAGCTCCACATCCTTCGTGCTGGAAACGGCGCTGAGCACGCCTTCCGACTGTTCCAAGGCCATAAGACGCCCCAATACACCTGCTGGATATGGGGAAATTCTACGAAGCAGGCGGCCCGCGCCCCATGCTACTTGAGTACTGGGTCTGGCCTTCCTAGGTAGGGTGCGCCGTGCGCGAGGGCGGCAGGCCTCTGTAGGGTGCGCCGTGTGTTCAGCCGGGGGACATGGTAAACACCTGTCGGGAGACATGGGTAACAGGTTGATGATCATGTTGCCCGTTGCCTCAGGTCTATCTGACGTAGCGCTTTGCGGATGAAAACCACATCGTAGACGCCATCTTCGGCGGTGGGGCGGATGGCGACCCTCTCCCCGTACAAACCGCCGCTGACGAAGACGTTGAGTCCTTTGAAATACACCTGCCCGGTCCGACGTACTTTCACCACGTGATCTCCCGGTTCGTACTCGATTGTTGGCAGTTGTTCCGGGTAGCTACGTGGGCTGGGCCGATAGCGTTCTATGGGCGGCCGTTGGTCCAGCGCTTCGTGCGGACGGTAGTGGTTGTATTCGTCTCGCCACCGGTTCATCGCCCGCTGACAGTGCTGCAAGTCGCTGAACGAGCGATGCAGCACTTCACGTTTCAGTGTCTGGTGGAAGCGCTCCAGCTTGCCCTGAGTCTGCGGGTGATGAGGCCGGCTATGGCTGACCTCGATCCCCAAGCGCATCAGCCAAACCTCCAGCGTGGATAGTCCACTGGCGATATTGGAGCCCCAGGGCGGTCCGTTGTCGGCGGTTATGCGCAGCGGCAAGCCGTATTGGCGAAAGACATCGATCAGATGCGGTTTGACCAGCTCCAGCCGCTCTCCCTCGCAGGCTTGCAGGCAGAGAGAAAAGCGCGAGTGGTCGTCCAACAGTGTCAGGGGATGACAGCGAGACGAACGGCGATCGTTGAGGGGAAGGTGACCCTTGAAGTCGATCTGCCAGAGGTCGTTCGGGTTTGGATGCTCGAAACGGTGGCTAGCCGGCGGTTGCGTCTGTTCGTTGTGGTAGAGGACGCGACAATCGTGGCGCTTGAGGATCGCATCGATCGTGCTGTGATGGGGCGGAGCAATATCCGCAGCCAGCAACAAGCTTCGCAGCTTGCGAGCCCCCCAGTAGGGGTAGCGGTGATGCAATTGCACCACCGTTTGCTCCAACGTCGGATCGCTGCGCCCTGGGCTGCTCAAGGGACGTCGGGAGCGATCCTGCAAACCGGCATCGCCGTGCTCACGGTACCGAGCCAGCCATTTGTACCCCGTCCTGGGACTGATGCCATAGCGCCGACAAAGCTCCCGCACATTACTTTCGGGCTGCCCCGCCAGCAGAACAAACTCACGTTTTATCGACATAGTGCTGCGCTCCGGCCACGGCATCACTCGATCTCCCGATTCGATGAACGCCGTAAGCCTAAATGCGTTACCTATGTCTCCCGACACCCGTTACCTATGTCCCCCGGCTGAACACCGTGCGCACCATCGGTAACCGGGAACTGGCTCGGGCCTTTGCAACCGCCCAGATCGCGCGCACCGGGCGTCATGCGTCGGCGCGCACGGCCTGGGCGGCCCCGCGACACCCCACGGGCTGATCACAGACGAAAAAAGACCGGGCAGGGGTCGCCCCCTGCCCGGCCCTGTGCAACGGCGTTTACCAGCTGAGCACGGCACCCACCGCGAAGGTGTCGGTGTCCTCGTTCAAACCGCTGCCCTCGGCGGCATCGATCTCGTACTGGTTGTACTCGGCAACCAGCTTGAGGTTGTCGTTGATGGTGCGGAAGTAGGCGAGGCCGCGGGTCTCGTAGTCGGCCGCCACGCCCAGGCCGTTGCCGTCGTCCTCGGTCTTGCCGTAGGACAGCGCCACGCGGTTCTTGCCCCAGGTGTAGGAGCCCTGCAGCAGGTAGCCGTCGCTGTCGATGTCGCGCAGGGTCGGCTCGCCCAGGTTGTTGGTGAAGAAGGGGTTGATGCCCTTGGCCTGGAAGCCCGAGCCGGTCAGCGACAGGCCGCCGAACTTGGCCTGCACCCCATAGCCGAGGCCCTTGGAGGTCACGGTATCGACGCTGTCGTCGGTGTTCTCCGAGGTCTGGTAGGCGCCGTTGACCCAGGTGTAGATGGTCGAGCCACCGAGGTCGAACTGGTAGCTGACTTCCGACTCGAAACGCGGCTCTTCCTGGTAGGCCTTGCCCACGGCGCTGTCGTCGTTGGTGTCCACCGGGTCCATGATGCCGACCGCCACGCGCAGGCCCTCGGCCAGGTGGTTGTTGCGGTAGGTGATCTGCGAGGTCGGGAACGGATAGGGATAGCCGGTGCCGATATTGCCGAAGGACACGCCGGTGCCGTCGACCAGACCGAGGGTGTCGGAGACGTTGCCGTAGCCGGCCAGCAGCTCGTCGAGGAAGATGTTGGAGCGCGAGAACAGGCCGAAGTCCTTGCCCACCAGCACTTCGCCCCACTCCGGGTTGGCCACGGTGCCGTAGAACTGGCGCACGTCGATGGCGGTGTCGGTGCCGTTCTGTTCGCTGTCGTTGATGGTCACCCAGAACGAGGAGCGCCCGCCGAGCTTGAGATCGTCGATCTGCTTGCCGAAGTTGAAGCCGATCCAGTTGGGCAGAAAGCCCATCTTCACCCGCGACTGGCGGCGGTCGAACTGCTCGCCTTCGCGATCGACGTCGCTGTTGACGTAGAAGGCATTGATATAGCCGTCGGTGGAGAAGGTGGTGTCGTCCTTGTCGTACAGGACGATCTCGGCGGCGGCCTGCTGGGCGCCGGCCAGGGCGACGGCCGCAGTCAGGGCAAGGGGCAGAAACCGGGGGTTGGCGATCTTCTTGTTGTGCATAACGCTCTCCGCTTGAGTGGCGACCGCCAGGGCAGTCGTGTCGGAGGCGATTATCGAAAGGCACCGGGGCCGGCCATACGCTGCCTTGGCAGCGTTTGCCTGCTGCTTTGGCGCGCCCTGCCCGGCTTGCCCCGGGCGACCCGCGACCGGGCTGCTACCGGTAGCAGGCGAAAGGTCGTAGTACCGGGTAATCCTTGGGCGTAGAAGCGCATGGCGCACCGATTACCAGCGGTATGCCCAGTCCCGCGCCGTGCGCAGCGAAGACCGTCGAAAAGAAGAGGAAAGAAAAAGGCTATGTCTGCGTTAAATGTTGGGAGTGGGTGCAAAGACCGTAGGGTGGGCTTTAGCCCACCAACGGTGGTTGGCATGGGCTAAAGCGGATCGCCGCCCGGCCCACCCTACAAGGCTGAACAGCCCTTGCGCTGGCCCGAAGGGGAATAATCCACAACCTCCGTAGTACCTGGGCTCCCGCCTTCGCGGGAGTGACGGTAATGGTCTTTGCAGAATATCCTCAGGCGTTGGAACGCGGCCCGCTGGCCAGCACGCGCCACCGGCTGGATTGCATCAGCTGCGCATACGCGACCTGCAATTCGCCCGGCGTCAGCTCGGCCAGCGCCCGGCGCACCCGTTGCGGGTGCTCTTCATGCAGTCCAGCCAACTGTAGTTGCCACAGCTGTTCGGCGCGCGCCACATTGCCCCTGGGCGGCCGCAGCGCCTGCGCCAGTTCCTCGCGGCAGCGATCGAACTCCACCTCCGGCAGCTCGTCAAGACGCTGGCGCTGCTGGTCGAGAAAGCTGCGGATATGCTCGAAGATGCCGGTCGCATCGCACACCGGAGACTGCAGGGCGAACAGCAGGCCGCGCTCGCCCTGCACCTGGCGGTAGCCGGCGAACAACGCATAGCCCAGCTGCAGCTCACCACGCAGGCGACGATAGAACGGCCCCTGCAGTAGGTGTCCGAGCATGCGCCAGGCCGCCTCGCTGCGCGCATCGACGTCCGCCAGCGGGCACAGCAGCACCAGCGCCGCATCGCGGCCCGGCTGCCGCACTTTGCGCCAGAGCAGCTCGCGGTTCGGCGCTGCTGGCGGCTGCCCCGCGGGCAAGGGTTCGACCGCTACAAACAGGGCGTCGAGCCGCGCCCACTCGTCCTGCCCCAGACCGACGCTGAGCCCCTGCAAACCGCAACCGCTCTCGGCGCCGCCCAGCTCCGGCAAGCGCTGCAGCAACTGGCGCAGCAGCAGGCCTGCGCTGGCCGGCACGGCCGCATCGCTCGGTGGCGCCAGCAGCAGCGGCAACAGTCGCGCGCTGCAGGCCGGCAGCAGGGCCGCGGCGCCCTGCAACTCCAGGCTCCAGCCACCCGGCTGCACGGCGAGATGCAGGGTGATGCCCAGGCGTTCGCATGCGCGTTGCACATCGGCGATACGCGCCTGCAGCATCGCCTGCAACTGGGGTAGCGAATGCTGCCCGGCAATCTCGCCGAACCAGTGCAGCGCCGCCGGCCCGTCATCGGCCGCACCGGGATAGTGGCGCAAGCGCGCGAGCGGCAGGATGGGCGGCGCCACCTCGGGCAGCGCCTGCAACGACTCGACCGGCGCCAGCCTCGCGGTCAGCAACGCTGCGGGCAGTTCGCGTGCCGGCAATGCGGCCAGCGGCAGCGCCAGGCCGGTGGCCGGCCACGGCGGCCGCGCCTGGTTATCGCAGGCGAGCTCGATCAGCCCGGCGCCACCGGCCAGCTGCGCGAGCAAGGCGCCGAGGGTCTTTAGCAGGCGGGCGTCGTCCACTTCCGTTTCGGCGTCCTGCAGGCTGCGCGCCAATGCCAGCAGCGCCATGCCGAACTGGCGCAGCGCCCTGGCCTGGCGCCAGTCGGCCAGGCGTGCCGGCCAGCCCGGTTCTACCTGCACCCGGCGCAGCCAGCCCTGCAGCTCGGCGATCAGTTGGCCGCCCTGCTCCGCCCCTGCACCGGGAAAATCCAGGCGCAGCAGACACTGGCCGGCATGCCGGTACAGCAGCCGCGCCTGCAGCTGACTGCACAGCCGCGCCGCGCGCAGACCGGCGAGCAGCCCGCCGGGGGCCGGGTCCTGCAGCACCTCCAGCAGCAGCTCCAGCGCCGCCGCCAGGCCGGGTTCGTCCAGCTGCACGGCATAGCCCAGGTACAGGCCTGCATCGACGTGCTGCAGCGCCAGGCGGGGCGCCCGTAGCGGCAGCATGGGCGGCGGTGCTTGGCGCACCACCACCTCGCCCGCCGGCAACTCCTCCAGCAGGGACCGGCCGATGTCCAGCAGCTCAGCCAGCGACTGCGGCCCGACCAGCACCAAACGCATGCATCCGGCCTGGTAATGGCGCCGGTGATAGCCCTGCAGCGCCTGCTGGAACGCGGCCTGCTCCAGCGCCAGGCTGGCGCGATCGCCGGCCAGGAAGTCGCCGCAGCGATGCCCCGCGGCCAGCGCCTGGCCGAGGGCGTGGTCGATGCGGCTGTCGGCATCCTGGCTGCGCGCCTGGTATTCGGCATCCAGCACCTCGCGCTCGCGCAGCTGCGCGGCGCCGTCCAGCAGCGGCCGGCGCAGCATGTCGAGCAGACGCGCCAAAGCCGGCTGCAGGCGCTCGGCCGGCAGCTCGCAGACGAAATCGGTATGGTGCGCCTGGGTCGAGGCGTTGACCTGGCCGCCACAGCCCTGGGCATAGGCCATCAGCCCCTGCTCGACGTCATAGTCGCGGCTGCCGAGAAACAGCAGATGCTCGAGAAAGTGCGCCAGCCCCGGATACGCGGCCGGCTCGTCGTGACTGCCCGCCGCCACCCGCAGACAGATACCCACCCGCTCGGCCCAGGACTGCTGCGCCACGCACAGCTCGACACCATTGGCCAAGCGCAGCCGCTGCGAAGGGACGGTAGATAGGTAAGACATCGTTCATTCTCGGACGACAGGCCAGCAACTTCAGCCTAATCGACTACCTCTGACAATGCTGCTTTGGAACGAGATCAGCAGTGGCGGCCATCGGCTTGTGCGCGACGCGACGACCGGCGGCTTGACCGCCAACCAGGCAGACCAAATACTGTACGCATAGACAGTATTTGGAGTTTTCACCGCCATGTCTGCCGTGGTCGCCCTCGCCCCCCTCTTCGACAGCCGCCGCCTCTGGCGCGGCCAGGACATTGCCCGCGCGCCCAGCCGCCAAGCGACCGGGCACGCCGCGCTGGACGCCCTGCTGCCCGGCGGCGGCTGGCCCGATTCGGCACTCAGCGAGCTGCTGGTCGCCGCCCCCGGCATCGGCGAGCTGCGCCTGCTCTGGCCGACCCTGGCACGTCTGAGCCAGGCCGGCGAGCGTGTGGTACTGGTCGCTCCGCCTCATCTGCCCTACCCCCAGGCCTGGCTGGCGGCGCAAATCGATCTGCGCCAGCTGAACATCGTCCACGCCCAGAGCCGCGATGCGCTGTGGGCGGCCGAACAATGCCTGCGCTCGGGCAGTTGCGGCGCGGTGCTGTGCTGGCCGCAGCGGGCCGACGATCGCGCCCTGCGCCGCCTGCAAGTGGCGGCCGAGAGCGGCCAGACCCTGGCCTTCGCCTACCGCCCGCTGGGCGAGGCGGTCAACCCGTCGCCGGCGGCCCTGCGCCTGGCCATCGAGGCCCGGCCGGCACAGCTGCGCGTGCTCAAGTGCCGCGGCGGCCTGGCTCCGGCGCAGCCGCTGCCGGCCGCGGCCTGGTCCTGAGATGAACATGCTCTGGGCCTGCATCCTGCTGCCGCAGCTGGCGCTCGATGGCGTCATGCGCCAGCGTGCCGAACCGACCGAGCCGCTGGTGCTGCTCGGCGGCCCGCCGCAGCGGCGCGTGCTGCAGGCGGTCAACCCGGCGGCGCGGGCGCTGGGCCTCAAGCCCGGGCAGTTGCTCAGCGCGGCGCAGGCACTGACCCGCGGCTTCGCCAGCGCCGACTACGACCTCGCCGCCATCGAACGCTGGCAGCAGTTCCTCGCCGCCTGGGCCTATGGTTTCAGCGCCCAGGTCAGCCTGCACTACCCGCGCTGCCTGCTGCTGGAGGTGGGTTCCAGCCTCGGCCTGTTCGGCCCCTGGCCGCGTTTCGAGGCGCGCCTGCGCCGGGAGCTGGACGAGCTGGGTTTCCAGCAGCGCATCACCCTCGCGCCCAACCCGGTCGCCGCGCGCATGCTGGCCAACGTCCACGACGGCCTGGCGATCGGCGACGCGGCCGAGCTGCGCGCGGCGCTCGAGCGCCTGCCGATCGAGCGCATCGGCCTGCCCCGCGAGACCGCCTCCGCCCTCGCCCGCATGGGCCTGCGCAGCCTGCAGCAGTTGCTCGCTCTGCCACGCGACGGCCTGGCGCGGCGCTTTCCGGCCGAGCTGCTGCGCCACCTCGACAGCCTGCTCGGCGAACGGGCGCTGGCCCTGGAGTTCTACCGCCCGCCGGATCGCTTCGATGCACGCATCGAGCTCAACTTCGAGGTCGAGTCGCACCAGGCGCTGCTGTTTCCGCTGCGCCGCCTGACCGCCGATCTGGCCGCCTACCTGGCCGGGCGCGACAGCGGCGTGCAGCGCTTCACCCTGCACTTGGAACACCGCAATCGCCCGGCCAGCCAGCTGGTGGTGGGCCTGCTCAGCGCCGAGCGCGATCCGGCCATGCTGCTGGAGCTGACCCGCGGCCGCCTGGAGCAGCTGCAATTGCCGGCACCGGTGCTGGCGCTGCGCCTGGAGGCCTGCGAGCTGCCGGCCTTCGCCCCGCAGCATCGGCAACTGTTCGACGAGCGGCCGCAGCAGTCGCTGCCCTGGGAGCAGTTGCGCGAACGCCTGCGCGCCCGCCTCGGCGACGCGGCGGTACAGGGCCTCGGCGCCCGCGCCGATTATCGCCCGGAGATGAGCTGGCAAGCCGAAAGCGCCAGGAGCACGCCGCCGCTGCCCAGCGTCGGGCCGCGCCCCGCCTGGCTGCTGGGCGAGCCGCAGCCGCTCGATAACGTCGGCCTGCTGATCCTCGCCGGCCCCGAGCGCATCGAATCGGGCTGGTGGGACGGCGGCGACCTGCGCCGCGACTACTACCTGGTGCAAACCCGCTGCGGCCAGCGCGCCTGGGCCTTCCGTCCGCTCGGCAACGCCGGGCCGCTGCAGCTGCATGGCTGGTTCGCATGACGCCCGACTACGCCGAGCTGCACTGCCTGTCCAATTTCAGCTTTCAACGCGGCGCCTCCAGCGCCCGCGAGCTGTTCGAGCGCGCCGCGCGCCTCGGCTACCGGGCCCTGGCGATCACCGACGAATGCACGCTCGCCGGCATCGTGCGCGCCTGGCAGGCGGCCAGGGAGACCGGCCTGGCGCTGATCGTCGGTAGCGAGATGCCCATCGAAGGCGGCCCCAGGCTGGTGCTGCTGGCCGAAGACCTGGCCGGTTACCAGGCGCTGTGCCGGCTGATCACCGCCGCCCGGCGCCGCGCCGAGAAAGGCCGCTACCGTCTGCTGCGCGAGGACTTCGACACGCCGCTGGACGGCCTGCTGGCGATCTGGCTAGCCGAGCCGCAGGCGAACGATGGCGACGCTAGCTGGCTGCGCCAACGCTTCGCCGACCGCCTGTGGCTGGGCATCGAACTGCACCGCGGCGCCGACGATGCCGCCCGCCTGCGTCAGCTGCAGGCACTGGCCGCGCGCCTGGACATACCCGCGCTGGCCTGCGGCGACGTGCACATGCACGCCCGCGGCCGCCGCGCGCTGCAAGACTGCATGACCGCCATCCGTCAGCACCTGCCGGTGGCCGAGGCCGGCGCCTGGCTGTTTCCCAATGGCGAGCGCCACCTGCGCCGCCGCGAGGAGCTGGCCGAGCTGTATCCGCAGGAATTGCTCGACGAGACGCTACGGGTGGCCGAGCGCTGCCGCTTCGAGCTCGACCAGCTGAAATATCAGTACCCGCACGAACTGGTGCCGGCCGGCCACAATGCCGCCTCCTGGCTGCGTCATCGGGTCGAAGAAGGCCTGCGCTGGCGCTGGCCCGACGGCGCCAGCGCCAAGGTGCGGGCGCAGGTCGAGCACGAACTGCAGCTGATCGTCGAACTGGAATACGAAAGCTACTTTCTTACCGTGCACGACATCGTCAGCTGGGCCCGCGAGCAGCAGATCCTCTGCCAGGGTCGCGGCTCGGCGGCCAACTCGACCGTGTGCTTCGCCCTCGGCATCACCGAACTGAACCCGGACAACTCGGGCAGCCGACTGCTGTTCGAACGCTTTCTCTCGCGCGAGCGCAACGAGCCGCCGGATATCGACGTCGACTTCGAGCACGAGCGCCGCGAGGAAGTCATCCAGTACGTGTTTCGCCGCTATGGCCGCCAGCGCGCGGCGCTGACCGCGGTGGCCAGCACCTACCACGGCGCCGGCGCGCTGCGTGACGTGGCCAAGGCGCTCGGCCTGCCGCCCGATCAGGTCGGCGCCCTGGCCGATTGCTGCGGACGCTGGAGCAACCGCATACCGGACGCCGAACGCCTGCGCGAGGCCGGCTTCGACCCGGACAGCCCGTCGCTGCACCGCATCCTGACCCTGAGCGGCGAGCTGATCGGCTTTCCCCGCCACCTGTCGCAGCACCCGGGCGGCTTCGTCATCTCCGAGCAGCCGCTGCAGACCCTGGTGCCGGTGGAGAACGCCAGCATGGCCGAGCGCACCGTGATCCAGTGGGATAAAGACGACCTCGACCTGGTCGGTCTGCTCAAGGTCGATATCCTCGCCCTCGGCATGCTCAGCGCGCTGCGCCGCTGCTTCGCCCTGATCGAACGCTACCGCGGCACGCGCTGGACCCTGGCCAGCCTGCCGCAGGAGGATGCGCCGACCTACGCCATGATCAGCCGCGCCGATACCGTCGGCGTATTCCAGATCGAGTCGCGGGCGCAGATGGCCATGCTACCGCGCCTGCGCCCAAAGACCTTCTACGACCTGGTGATCCAGGTGGCCATCGTCCGCCCCGGGCCGATCCAGGGCGATATGGTGCATCCCTACCTGCGCCGGCGTAATAAAGAGGAGCCGGTGGAATATCCTTCAGACGAATTGCGCCCGGTGTTCGAGCGCACCCTCGGCGTGCCGCTGTTCCAGGAACAGGTGATGGAGCTGGCCATGGTCGCCGCCGACTACAGCCCCGGCGAGGCCGACGAACTGCGCCGCTCGATGGCCGCCTGGAAGCGCCACGGCGGGCTGGAGCCGCATCGCCAGCGGCTGACCTCGCGCATGCTGGAAAAAGGCTACACGGCCGAATACACCGCGCGCATCTTCCGCCAGATCGAGGGCTTCGGCAGCTACGGCTTCCCCGAATCCCACGCCGCCAGCTTCGCCCTGCTCACCTACGCCAGCTGCTGGCTGAAATGCCACGAGCCGGCCGCCTACGCCTGCGCCCTGGTCAACAGCTGGCCGATGGGTTTCTACAGCCCCGACCAGGTGCTGCAGGACGCCCGCCGCCACGGCATCGAAGTGCGCCCGGCGGACGTGCGCCACAGCGCCTGGGACTGCAGCCTGGAGCCAAGCGGCAGCGAGCAGCCGGCAATCCGCCTGGGGCTGCGCCTGCTGCGCGGTTTTCGCGAGGAGGATGCCCTGCGCATCGAGGCGGCGCGGCAGGCGGCGCCCTTCACTGATGTGGTCGACCTGTGCCGGCGCGCCGCCCTGGATGGCCGCGCCCGCGAATGCCTGGCCGACGCCGGCGCCCTGCACGGCCTGGCCGGCGACCGTTACCGCGCGCGCTGGGCGGTGGCCGGGGTCCAGCCGCAGCTGCCGCTGTTCGCCGACCAGCCGGCGAGCCGCGAAGCGCCCGTGGCGCTGCCGCAACCCACGGTCGGCGAAGACCTGCTGACGGACTACGCCACCCTCGGCACCACTCTCGGCCCGCATCCGCTGACGCTGCTGCGTGAACGCCTGAGGGCCAAACGCTGCCGCAGCTCGCGCGAGCTGGGCGCAGTCGAGCACGGCCGCCCGGTCAGCGTCGCCGGCCTGGTGATCGGCCGCCAGCGCCCGCAAACCGCCAGCGGGGTGATCTTCGTCACCCTGGAAGACGAGTTCGGCATGATCAACGTGGTGGTCTGGCATGACCTGGCCGAGCGCCAGCGCCGGGTGCTGCTGCAGTCACGCCTGCTGCGCGTCGACGGCCACCTGGAAAGCGCCGACGGCGTGCGCCACGTGATCGCCGGGCGCCTGGTCGACCTGACTCCGCTGCTAACCGGGCTCGACGTGCGCAGCCGGGATTTTCAATAAGCCGGCGCCTGCCCGGCACGACAGGCCTCCAACACTCCACGGCCTAGCGCCCAGGGCGCCTCGAACCAGTGGGCGAGGTCTTGCACGTCCTCCCATGGCCCGCTCAGCCACTCCTCCAGCGCGACATGGCTGGCCGCCCGGCAACGTTGCGGCTGGCCGCAGGCCTGGTAGAAGCGATTGACCGCCTCGACCATGGCCGCGCGCTCATCGTCGATGAGCATGGCGCCATGCACCAGCACCACCAGACGGCCGTCCAGGCTGCGCCGGCGCCAGCGCTGGGCCGTGCCCACCAGCTTGCGCCGCGCCAGGGTGACGTTGAAGCGCCCGTCGCAGAATGCCCCGGCCACCTCGCCGAGGCCCGGCAGCAGGCCGCAGCCGCGCAGCCACTGGCGGATCGGCTCGCACAGGCGCAGGTAGGCGGTCTCGATGCGCGCGCGTTCGTCCTCCTGCGTCGGCACCACATAGGCCAGGGCCACGTTGAGCACCGCCGGCGATTGCGGCACCGGCTCGCCGCCGGTGTCGCGCAGGGCGATAGGCCAGCCCGCGGCGGCGCAGCCGATAGCCGCCGCGGTGAAGCCCGGCAGCCGGCTGAGCCGGCGCGGCATCACCAGGGCCGAGTCGCTGGGGCGCCAGAGCAGCAGCCCCCACTCCTCTTCTCCGGCCTGCACCCGCGCCAGCAGCTGGCGCTCGGCCTCCAGCCCGGCCTCGACGCTGACCCGCCAGATCCCTTTCATGACGGCTCGCCCTGCTCGATGCGCCGGCACAGATCGTCGAGGAAATCCGCGGCGGGCGCGCCGTTCACCGCGCGGTGGTCGAAGGTCAGCGACAGCCCCATGAAGTCGCGCTCCAGCAGGCTGCCGTCGGCGCCGCGCTGCAGGCGCCGCTGCACCCCGCCGAGGCCGATGATGGCAACCTGCGGCACGTTGAGGATGGGGGTGAAGAAGCGCACCCGCGACAGCCCCAGGTTGGTCACCGTCACCGTCGCGCCGGTCAGCTCCCTGACCGAAAGCTTGCCGGCCAGCGCCTTGTCCACCAGGGCCCGACGCGCCAGCGCCAGGGCCTCGGCATCGAGCTGCTCGGCATCGAACAGCGCAGGCGCCACCAGCAGATCGCCGGGCAACGGGATCGCCAGGCCCAGGTGCACCGGGCCATGCTGGGTGATCAGGTTGTCCTCCAGGGTGGCGTTGAGCGCCGGGTGATCCTGGAGGGTGCGGACGATCGTCAGCAGCAGCAGATCCTGCAGCGACACCTGGCTGCCCGCCGCCTTCAGCTGCGCGCGCCGCGCCTGCAGGGCGCTCAGCTCGCACTCGGCGTGGTGGGTGAGCTGCGCGGCGGTCTGCAGGCTCTCGCTCATCTTCGCCGCGATCATCTTGCGCATGCCCTTGAGCGGCAGAGTCCGGGTGCCGGCCGCGGCCGGCGTGTGCATCTGGCCCATGGGCTCACTCCACCGCGCCGATGGTCGCGCCCTTGGCGACCACGGCGTCTTCATCTTCGAGGATCTTCAGCACGCCGGCAGCCGGCGCCTCGATCTCGAACTGGGCCTTCTCCGACATGATCTCGGCCACCAGGTCGCCCTGGCCGACTTCGGCGCCATCGCCGACCAGCCAGGCGGTGATCACCGCCTCGGCATCGCCTTCCCAGAGGTCGTGGGGAATCAGAATTGGCTTGGACATGCGTTTACTCCTCGTGCTTGAACTGGTGGTAGGCCGCGACGATCTTCGCGGCGGATGGCAGCGCCCACTGCTCCATGGGCGGGGTGAAGGGAATCGGGATATCCGGGAAGGCGACCCGCTGCGGGCTGGCCTTGAGCATGCCGACGTCGTGCTCGACCACGCTGGCGATGATCTCGCCGCTGACCCCGAAGCTGTGGTAGTCCTCGTCGACCACGATCAACCGCCCGGTCTTGCGCACCGAGGCGATGACGTGCTCGCGGTCCAGCGGCACCAGGCTGCGCAGGTCGACGACCTCGGCGCTGACACCCTGCTGCGCCAGCTGCTGCGCCGCGCGCAGGGCGTGATGCACGCCGGCGCCGAGGCTGACGATGCTCACGTCCGTGCCCTCGCGCACCGTCCTGGCCTTGCCGATCTCCACCAGGTACGGCGCTTCCGGCACCGCCACCGTGGCGCCCTTCTCGGTGCCGAGCCAGCCCATGCCCTGCAGCGCCTTGTGGAACAGGTAGACCACCGGATTGTCGTCGCGAATCGCCGCGGTCATCAGGCCCTTGGCGTCGTAGGCGTTGCTCGGCACCACCACCTTCATCCCCGGCAGGTGGGCGAAGGTGCCGTACAGGCACTGCGAATGCTGGCCGGCGTCGGAGTAGCCGGCGCCGGTGGAGGCCATCAGCACCATGGGCACGCCGACCTTGCCGCCGGAGAAGTAGGTGTTCTTCGCCATCAGGTTGTAGATGGCGTCCATGCACACGCCGAAGAAGTCGACGAACATCAGCTCGACGATCGGTCGCATGCCGTCGGAGGCCGCGCCGACGGCGGCGCCGATAAAGGCGGTCTCGGAGATCGGCGTGTCGCGCACTCGCGCGCCGCCGAACTCCTCATGCAGGCCGCGGGTATTGCCGAATACCCCGCCGAGCTGGCCGATATCCTCGCCCATCACGAACACCCGGGGGTCGAGGCGCATTTCCTGGGCCACCGCCTCGGCCATGGCGCGGGCGATGGTGAGTTTGCGTTCTTTGATCACTGCGGACATCTCTGTACTCCTCGTCGATGGCTCAGGCGCAGCTCAGGGTCGAGGCGGCAGGCCTGACGATGATCTTCACGTTCTGATCCTTGTTGTTCACCAGTTCCTCGAAGCCCCGCTCGAGGATGTGTTCGAGCTCGATGCGCCCGGTGATCAGCGGCGTGACGTCCAGGCGGCCGTCGGCGATCAGGGCGATGACGTCGGCGAACTCGCCGTTGTAGGCCAGCGCACCGATCACCTGCTTCTCGGTGGCGACGATGTCGAAGAAGTTGAACTCGCTGGCCTCCTCGAAGATGCCGACCATCACGCAGCGCCCGCCCTTGCGGATCAGGTCGATGGCCAGCTTGGCGGTGTTCTTGTGGCCGATGCACTCGAAGGAAACCGCCGCGCCGAGGCCTTCGGTCAGCTCGCGCACGGCGGCCTGGGCATCGCCCTGGCTGGGGTCGATCACCGCTGTGGCGCCCACTTCCAGCGCCTTGGCCTTGCGCGCCGTGGACATTTCCAGGGCGATGATCCGCGCGGCGCCCGCGGCCCGGGCGCACATGATGGTGCACAGGCCGATGGTGCCGGCGCCGACCACCACCACGGTCTGGCCGAGCAGGCTGCCGGCCTTCTTCACCGCGTGCATGCCCACCGCCAGCGGCTCGATCAGCGCGCCGGCCTCGCTGGGGAAACCGTCCGGCAGGGGGTACAGCAGATTGGCCGGCACGTTGACCAGTTCGGCGAAGGCGCCGTTGTTCATCAGTCCGGTGAAGGCCAGGTTCTCGCACAGGTTGTACTGGCCCTGGCGGCAGAAGGCGCAGCTGCCGCAATGCTGGCAGGCATCGGCGGCGACGCGCTGGCCGATGGCGAACCCCTCGACGCCCTCGCCCAGGGCGGCGATCTCGCCGCAGAACTCGTGGCCGAGGATGCACTGCCCCTGGATGCCGGTCAGCGGATGCGGCGCGTCGCTGGGTATGAACACCGGCCCGGCCAGGTATTCGTGCAGGTCGGAGCCGCAGATGCCGCACCAGTGCACGCGGATCTGCACCCAGCCGGCAGCCGGCTGCGGCGGCAGCGCCACTTGTTCCAGGCGGATATCGCGGCGGCCGTGCCAGACGGCGGCCTGCATGGTCAGGGATTGGCTCATGTTCTTCTCCTCGCTGCGGCTCATCACACGAACACCTTTTCCAGGGCCTCTTCCGGCGCCGGGTAGGCACTGTCGCGGGCAAACTGCACCGCGGCGTCGACCCGGCCGCGGGCGACTTCCTCCAGGCCAGCCAGGGTCGGCTCGTCGGCCACGCCCAGCGTCAGCAGGCGCTGGCGGTAGGCCGGTATCGGGTCCTTGGCCAGCAGCGCCTCCTTCTCGCCGGCCGGGCGGTAGGTCTCGCCGTCCCCCATGAAGTGACCGGCTAGGCGGTGGGTCTCGATCTCGATCAGGCTCGGCCCCTCGCCGGCGCGGGCACGGCCGATGGCTTCAGCGGCGGCGGCGAAGATCGCGTCGGCGTCGTTGCCCGGCACGAACACGCCGGGCATGCCGTAGGCGGCGGCGCGCAGGTAGTTGCGCTCGATGGCGGTCGAGGCGGCCTTGGCCACCGAGATGCCCCAGGCGTTGTCCTCGATCACGAACACCACCGGCAGCTTCCACAGCGCGGCCAGGTTGAGGGTCTCGTGGAAGGCGCCCTGGTTCGCCGCGCCTTCGCCGAGGAAGGCCACCGCCACACCGGACTTGCCCTGCAGCTGGCGCGACAGCGCCGCACCGACCGCCGGGCCCATACCCTGGGCGATGATCCCGGAGCAGGAGAAGTTCACCCGTGCATCGAACAGGTGCATATGGCCGCCGCGGCCGCCGGACAGGCCGGTGGCCTTGCCGAAGATCTCGGCGACCATCTCGTCGAGGTCCACCCCCTTGGCCACGGCGATATGGTGCGGGCGGTGGGTGGCGGTGACGATGTCCTCGGCGCCGAGATGGGCGCAGACGCCGACCGCGCAGGGCTCCTGGCCGTTGGAAAGGTGCATCTCGCCGGGAATCGGACCGTTGGCCATGTTGAAGACCGGCGTCTTGCCCTCCATGTAGATGCGTTCGATGGACTCCTCCAGGTAACGGCTGACGAGCATCTGCTCGAACATCCAGAGGCGCTGGGCATTGCTGGGTGTAGTCATGGGATCGGCTCCTCAGAGGGCGCGCTGGCTGAGCAGCGTGCCAATGTGTTCGGCCTGGCGCAGGGCCAGGGCGACTATGGTCAGGGTCGGGTTCTGCCCGCCGCTGGTGGTGAACTGGCTGCCATCGGAGATGAACAGATTGGGGATGTCGTGGCTCTGCCCCCACTTGTTCACCACGCCGTCGGCGGCCTTGGCGCTCATGCGGTTGGTGCCCATGTTGTGGCTGGCCGGGTAGGACGGCAGGCGGATCACCTCGGTGGCGCCGACCGCCTCGTAGCACTTGCGGGTCTGCTCCACGCCGTGGTCGCGCATGGCGTTGTCGAAGGGGTGGTCGTCCTTGTGCACCACCGGAATCGGCAGGCCGTACTGGTCCTTCTCGCTGCCGTGCAGGGTGATGCGGTTGCTCTCCATGGGCAGGTCCTCGCCGCACAGCCAGACCCCGGACATGTGGTCGTAGCGCTCCATGCGCGAGGCGAAGGCGCGGCCCCAGCCCTGCGGCGTCGGGTCGAGGAAGGCGGACATGAACGGCAGGCCGAGGGAGAGGATCTCCAGCCGGTAGCCGCCGACGAAGCCGCGCGAGGTGTCGTTGTAGGACTCGTCGGAGATGATCCCGGCACAGGTGGTGCCGCGGTACATGTGCACCGGCTTGGGCAGCACCGCGTAGATGCCGGCGGTGGTGTGGGTCATGTAGTTGCGCCCGACCTGGCCGGAGGAGTTGGCCAGGCCGTCCCTGAACAGCGAGGACTCGGAGTTGAGCAGCAGGCGCGGCGACTCGATGGAGTTGCCGGCCACGCACACCACCCGGGCCTTCTGCCGCTGCTGGCGGCCCTCGGCGTCGGCGTAGACCACCCCGGTGACCCGCCCGCGGGCATCGTGCTCGATGCGCAGGGCCATGCTCTGCGGGCGCACCTCGCAGTGGCCGGTGGCCTCGGCGCGGGGAATGTCGGTGTAGAGGGTCGACCACTTGGCGCCGATACGGCAGCCCTGCATGCAGAAGCCGATCTGCATGCAGCCGGGCCGACCGTCGTAGGGCTGGGTGTTGATCGCCATCGGCCCGGACTGGATCTCCTGGTAGCCGATGCGCTGGGCGCCGGCAGCCAGCACCTTGAACGAGTTGTGCCACTGGTGATAGGGCATGCCGGTGCTCGGCCCGGTCACCCCCATATGCTGCTCGGCCTTGACGTACCAGGGCTCCAGCTCCTCGTAGCTGAGCGGCCAGTCGAGCAGGTTGGCGCCCTTGATGTCGCCGTTCTCGCTGCGCATGCGGAACTCGAAGTCGCGAAAGCGCAGGGCCACGCCGGCCCAGTGCACCGAGCTGCCGCCCACCGCCTTGACGATCCAGGCCGGCAGGTTCGGGTGGTTGCGCGCCACGTCCCAGCCGCCGCTGGCGATGCGTTTGTCGAGCCAGGAGATCTTGTTGAACATGGCCCACTCGTCGTTCTCGAGGTCGGCCATCTCGTAACGCTTGCCCGCCTCCAGCACCACGCTGCGGATGCCTTGCTTGGCCAGGGCATGGGCCAGCGTGCCGCCGCCGGCGCCCGAGCCGATGATGACGACCACGTCGCTGTCGTCCTGGGAGAATTTCGCTGCCATGGGGTTAACCCTCATTGTTGGAATGGATGGCGCCGGGTGTTCAGAGCCAGTCGAGGTCGTTGAAGCCGCGGGCGAGGTAGCCGCCCTTCTCCACCGACGAGCCCTCGTAGCCGAACAGCGGGAACAGCGTCTTGTTGTCGTAGAGGCCGAACATCAGCGCGCTGCGGGTCTCGCGGAAGAACGCCGTGGTCTCGATCTCGCGCAGCAGGGCGACACGGTCGTCCTCGCTGGCGATCTCCTCGAACGGCCGGGCGTGGCGGCTGCGCGCGCTGGCCTGGAGGGCCTGCAGGCCGTCGCGGACCAGCTGCGGCTGCTTGTTCAGCAGTTCGAGCAGCGCCTTGGCATAGGGCGCGTCGCCGAGACGGTCATGCGGATAGATGTCGCGGCCCATGCGCAGCAGACCGGCCGGCAGCTGCGGCAGCAGGTCGTCGGCGATGGCGGTGACGGGGATCAGCTGGCCGCCGACGGCGGCGGCGCCGATCAGCAGCGCGGACTGCCCCGACAGGTTGAGGAAGCGTCGGCGGCTCAGCGAGCCGGTGCGCGGGGAAGAGTCATGCATGGCAGAGCTCCAGGCTTTGGCCGGCACGCCCGCGAGACGGGAACGGGCGTGACCGCTGTTGTTGTTATTGGTCCGGGCGCCTTTCGGCCCCCTCGATAGCCATGGAGCAGTCGGCGTGCCAACGCCGTAAAAATTCATAACTAACTGATTTAAAAGTCTTTTATTTCTACGGCAGGCCTTTTCCTGTAAAGCCCGAGGGCTTTACAGCTGTAAGCATCCGTCCGCGGGTTTACAGCCGTAAGCCGCGCCAACGAAAAAGGGGCCCGAAGGCCCCTTCCCTGAGATGTGGCGTGCCGGCCCCGCTCAGAACACCTGCAGCAGGCGGACGTTCAGGCGGTGTTCCTCGCGAAAGCCGTTCTCCACCGCGAAATCCCGCCCGTAGGTGGCGGCCATCTGGGTCTTGGGCAGGAAGAACCAGGAGAACCCCAGCGACCACTTGCCGGTCTCCTGGCGGTCGTCCAGCCACAGCTTGTCGACCCGGTTCTCGCCGCCGTCGAGCCAGGAAACCCCGGCGCGCAGGTCCAGCGCCTGCGTCAGCTGATAGCGCAGGAAGCCCTGGTACTGGTAGCTGGGCTTCTGCCGCTGGGTCCAGCGGGCGCTGCCATGCTGGTTGTTGCGGCCGTAGAACATCACGTCGGCGGCCAGGTCCAGGGACAGCCGCTCGCTCAGCGGCTCGACATAGCCGAGCTGCAGGTTCAGCTTCCAGCGGTTCTCGCCGAGGTTGAGCGGCTCGTCGGCGTCGTACTCGCCGAGCGGCAGGAACAGGTAGGGCGTGACGCCCAGGTAGCGGCCGCGCTCGGGCTCATCGATCAGCCACAGCGGCATGGCCAGGATCGGGTCCGCCAGGCCGCCGGTGTCCTCCAGCCCCCGCCGCCCGTCGAGACGGCCGAAGGGCAGCAGCACCTGCGGCGCGACCCGGTAGCCGGCCAGCTCGGTGTAATGCACCAGGCGCAGGATGCCGATCTGCGAGTCGAGCCCCGGCGAGTCCGCCTGGCGCTGGCCGGCGCGGTACAGGCGGTCGCGCTCTGCCGCCTGCAGATAGAGCAGGCCCAGGGTGGTGCCCGCGGGCGCGGCGACGTAATCGCCGGCATCCAGGTCCAGCGCGGCGGCGGGCGACGTGGCGGACGCACCACCGATCAGCAGCACCAGACTCCAGGCGGTGATCCAGGTGCGGTTGTCGAGCGAGAGCGGAGCAAGCGGCTTGCGCCGTTGGATTGAAGGCAGCATCGATCGTCCTCGTTTCTTGTTGTAGTTCCCCGATGGGGCCGCGGCAGCGCGGCGCAGGATGCGTGCCAGGCACCGCCGCAGGCAGGCAAGCATCTGAATGCAAAGGACTTTCTACGAAGGGAAGGACGATCGGCGAGCCCATGCCGGCTGGCCGCAGGCTTACAGTTGTAAGGCCGCGAGCGCCGTTCGACCGCGACCAAAGGGCAGATGACGGCGCGGCGCTAAACTCGTAAGGTGACTGCAACCGTGCCAGCCCGCCCAGCGCGCTGCCGCCGCACAAGAACAAGATCGTCACGCAGCGCCGGTGCCCCATCCCGGCGCCCGGAGGCCGCATGAGCACCATCGCCACCCCCAGCCTGCATATCGACACCGTGCTGTCCTACGCCAACCAGGGGGCCGGGCACGAGACCATCATCACCCGCTCCTGGCAGCGCTGCATTCAGGACTACGGCCTGGACCCGGCCAAGCCGGCACCGCCGCGCTTCGTGCCGCGCCAGGTGCTGCGCGAACACCAGGACCAGGCAGACGAGCTGATCAACGTGGCGCGCGCCGGCGTCGAGCAGCTCTATCGGCACATCGCCGAGCTGGGCTACGTGATCCTGCTCACCGACAATCGCGGGATCACCGTGCAGTTCCTCGGCGACCCGCTGGACGAGGCGGCGCACCGCAAGACCGGCCTGTACCTGGGCGCCGACTGGAGCGAGGATCACGCCGGCACCTGCGCGGTAGGCACCTGCATCAAGGAACGGCAGCCGCTGACCTGCCACCACCACGACCACTTCAGCGCCCACCACATCGCCCTGACCTGCACCGCGGTGCCCATCTTCAATCCGCAGGGGCAACTGCTGGCGGTGCTGGACATCTCGGCGCTGAACTCGCCGCCGTCGAAGGACTCGCAGCAGTTCGCCCTGCAGCTGGTCAAGCAGTACGCGCGGATGATCGAGGACGCCTACTTCCTGCGCCGCTACCGCGGGGCGCCTATCCTCTGCTTCGACCGCTCCCGCGAGTTCGTCCTGATCAATCGCCAGTACCTGCTGGCGCTGGCCGAGGACGGCAGCCTGCTGGCGGCCAACACCGCGGCCCGCACCCTGCTCGCCGAGTGCGGTCTGGAGCTGCCCGAGCGGCCCTCGCCACGGGCCAGGCGCATCGGCATCGGCGAGCTGTTCGACTGCGAAGCCGAGGACATCTTCAGCATCCCCCACGCCAGCCCCGACCAGGTACGCGCCTTCCGCACCCACCGGCAGAACGCCCTGTTCTTCGCCGCGCTGATGGAGCCCAGCCGGGCGCCCGCCGCCGCGCCAGCCCAGAGCCCGGACCAGCCGCGCTGCCCGCTGGACGAGCTGGCCGCGGACGACCCGGCCATGCGCAAGATGCTCGCGCGGGCCAAGCGGCTGTGCAGCGAACCGCTGAACCTGCTGCTCAACGGCGAGACCGGCACCGGCAAGGAACGCCTCGCCCGTGCCCTGCACGACAGCGGCAACCGGCGCAAGGCGCCCTTCGTCGCCATCAACTGCGCGGCGATGCCCGAGTCGCTGATCGAGAGCGAACTGTTCGGCTACCAGCCCGGCACCTTCACCGGCGCGCGCAGCAAGGGCATGCGCGGGCTGATCCAGCAGGCCGACGGCGGCACCCTGTTCCTCGACGAGATCGGCGACATGCCGCTGCACCTGCAGACCCGGCTGCTGCGCGTGCTGGCGGAACAGGAGGTCATGCCGCTGG
Source organism: Pseudomonas sp. SP16.1 (assembly GCF_052682975.1). Classification (NCBI taxonomy): domain Bacteria; kingdom Pseudomonadati; phylum Pseudomonadota; class Gammaproteobacteria; order Pseudomonadales; family Pseudomonadaceae; genus Pseudomonas; species Pseudomonas sp. SP16.1. The sequence goes on along the minus strand of NZ_JBQYFZ010000001.1, from coordinate 1,371,362 downwards.
GCGGCGACAAGCCGATCAAGGTCGATATCCGCGTGATCGCCGCCAGCCACCGCGACCTGCGCCAGCTGATCGAGGCCGGCGCCTTCCGCGAGGACCTCTACTACCGCCTCAACGGCGCCATCCTGCGCCTGCCGCCGCTGCGCGAGCGGGCCGACAAGAACTACCTGATCGAGCGCATCTTCGGCGAGCTGTGCGAACAGCGTCAGCGCCCGGCACGGATCAGGGGCGACGCCATGAGCGCGCTGCTCGGCTACGCCTGGCCGGGCAACATCCGCGAGCTGCGCAACGCCCTGCAGTACGCGCTGGCCACGGCGGAGAGCGAGGAGATCACGGTCAACGACCTGCCCGAGGAATGCCTGCCGAGCGTCAATCCGCGGCAGGCCAAACGCCCGCCGGCGCCGCAGGAGCAGCGCGGCGGCCACGCCCGGGAGATCGAGGAGTGCCTGCGCCGGCAGCGCTGGAACGTCAGCGCGGCGGCGCGCGAGTTGGGCATGTCGCGCCCAACCCTGTACCGCTGGATGAAGCTGCACCGGATAGTCCCGCCCAACGCGCAGGACCTCTGAGGCCCGAGCCGGCCCCGGCGGGGCCGGCCTGCCTGCAGCGGCGGATCAGCGCTCGGGGCAGCGCGGGTCCCACAGCAGGCGCGTCAGCCCCTGCTCGTAGGCCATGCCCCGGGGAAAACTCACCAGCTCCAGCTGCAGCCCCCAGGGCGCCAGGAAGTACACCCAGGTCAGGCCCTCGGCCGGCCCGTCGCTGAAGGTCGAGGGGGTATCCAGCACCTGCACGCCGCGCGACTTCAGGTAGTCCACCGCCGCGTCCATGTCGTCCACATAGAACGCCAGGTGATGCCCGCCGACGTCGCTGTTGCGCGGCAGCCGGCGGTTCTGGTCCGGCGCCGTGTATTCGAATATTTCCAGGTTGGTGCCGTTGCCGCAGCGCAGCATCTGGAAATCGCGGATGGCCGCGCGCGGATGCACGTTGAGGTGGCGCGCCATCCAGTCGTCGTCGAAGCGGAACTCGCCGAAGGTGAAATACGGCTCGCAGCCGAGCACCTCGACGAAGAAGGCAACCGCCTCGGCCAGGTTCGGTACGGTGATGCCGATATGCTGCATGCCGCGCATGCCCGGCAGGGCGTCGTTGCTAGCGTGGGTGTGGGTCATGGGATTCTCGCCTGTTGTTGTTGTTCGGAGTTCGGCAGCCGCTGCTGCCACCGCTCCCCGTGCAGGCTCGATGCCATTCGCCAACTCATTGACTCATAAGGCAATTGCAACATTCGACGACAAGGGCGGTGTAAAGGCCGTTACAGCTGTAAGGCGTTACAGCCGAGGTTTGCCGCCCTTGTCGGCGAGGAGGCCAGCGAACCGACGGTCGATGACTTGCACAGGCCGCTCGACGGCAGCGCCCTGAGGCATAGCCGGTCGCAGCAGGTAGCGACGCTGCGCTTCGTGGCCTGAGCCGGTATGATCCGACGCCAGCACAGTTGGCGCCGACAGCCCGCCCCCCGTCCTGCGCAAGCGGAGCGCATGCACCGGGACGGGCTGGAACCCGCCCCGCACCCAGACGCCCCCGATCAGGATCACCCTCACATGGAAGTTCACTGCCGCTCACTGCACGAAGTCCGCGAAAACATCGATCGAACGGACAGAGAAATCGTGGCTCTACTCGCGAAGCGTGGAGCTTTTGTGGCTCAGGCCGCCGCATTCAAGAAAACGACCGACGACGTGAGAGCCCCCGATCGAGTGGAGCAGGTAATCGCCAAGGTCCGATCACTGGCATGCGCGCAAGGCGCCGATCCCGCGGTAGTGGAAAGCGTCTATCGCGCCATGATCTCGGCCTTTATCGACGCCGAGCTTCGCCAGCACGCGTTGCTTGACGGAAAGGTCCCGGCCGCTGGTGGCTGAGCTTCGTGCTGCATGGGTCGTTTGCCCTGGAGCTCGCCATCTGGATCTGGGCGCTGCTTATCTATCGAGGGCGTTCGCGAATAAATTCGCACCTGCGGGGATGCGACAGCTGACTCTATAGAGCCCTTTCCATCGCCTACCGAGCAACACAGCGCAGACGGGAGCGCAAAGATGCAACGTACCGAGCATATCCGCCAGATGGCGGCCTATAACACCTGGATGAACGAGCGGCTCTACCAGGCCGCCGCCCAGTTGCCGGACGAGGCGATAGGCGTCGAGCGCGGGGCGTTCTTCGGCTCGATCCTCGGCACGCTCAACCACCTGGCGGCGGCCGATCTGATCTGGCTGCGGCGCTTCGCCGCCCATCCGGCCGGCTTTCAGGCGCTGCACGCGCTGGCGGCGCTGCCGCAACCGGCACGGCTGGACGAGCCGCTGGCGGCGGATATCCGCGAGCTGGCGGCACTGCGGCGGCGGCTGGATGCCTGCATCGAAGCGCTGGCGCTGGAGATTCGCGAGGAGCAGCTGGAGCGGCCGCTGAGCTACCGCAACATGAAGGGCGTCGCAGCGCGCAAGAACTTCTTCGCGCTGCTGATGCACCTGTTCAACCACCAGACCCATCACCGCGGCCAGGCCAGCACGCTGCTGTCGCAGGCAGGCGTGGATATCGGGGTGACCGATCTGCTGGCGCTGATTGCGGATGAGCCGGAATAACGGCGCTCCAGGGCTAGGGCCTTGCAGGCCGGGCTTTGGCCCAGGCTGACCCGTGCTGGTGGGCTAAAGCCCACCCTACGGGTTTTAGCAGCAACGCCCAACACGTCAACCAAGCAATTCGCTCCTACCACAGCGGGATCGCAACATCGCCTGGCGGTCCGCTGAGCCCCCCTGCCCTCGCTTGCCTCGAATGGACGCGAACTCAGAGCCCGGCCAGCTTCAGCCAGTGCGCGTAGAAGCCCTCGGCCACCTGGTTCAGCGCCCCGACCCTGTCGCCCAGGTTCTCGCGCATCTCGGCGATGCTCTGCTGGCTGGGCTGGCTGGCGTCGAGCAGGTGGGCCCAGTCGTCGAGCCAGAGCTCGATCAGCTCTTCGGTCATCTCCGGGTGCCCCTGCAGGGCCAGCACCTTGTCGCCCCAGGCGAAGGCCTGGTTGTCGCACCAGCGGCTGCCCAGCAGCGGCTGCGCGCCTGCGGGCAGGGCGAAGGTGTCGCCGTGCCACTGGAAGATGCTGAAGTGCTCGGGCAGATGCGCCAGCCAGGGGCTGCCCGCCGCTGCGCCGCGGCGCTGCATGGCCTGCCAGCCGGCTTCGGTATAGGGCATGCGGCTGATGCCGGCGCCAAGGGCCTTGGCCAGCAGCTGGCCGCCCAGGCAATGGCCGATGATAGGAATGTCGCGGGCGATGAAACGCTGCAGCGCCGCGACCTCGTCGGCGATCCACGGCAGCGGGTCGTTGACGCTCATCGGCCCGCCCATCACCGCGACCGCCTTCGGTCGTTGCAGATCGTAGCCCTGCAGTTCGCCGAGATCGACGCGCAGCACCTCGAAGGCGCAGCCGCGCGCCTGCAGCACCCGCGCCAAGTGGGCGGGCGGGCAGTAATGGATATGCGTCAGGATCAGTACATCGGACATGGTCACCTCCGCGGCGCAGTCTGCGCGATGGCCCACTGCAAGTCGAGGCGCTCTGACGGCTGGCTACCTCGGGCGCTGCCGCGCGGCCTGAACGATGCGCGCCGCAGGCAGTCGGAATTGCAGATCAACCGCCACGAAGGCCCGTCCCATGCAGCCGACCCTGTTCGCGGGGCTGATCCTGGCCCTGCTCGCCCCGTTCGCCACCACCGAAGAGCCGCTGCGCATCCAGAGCCTGCAGCGCTGCGGCGATCTGCTCGCCCGCGAGCGCCAGCAGTGGTGCCTGCGGGTCAGCGGCATCGGCGCCGCCATGCTGTCGATCAACCCGCAGCTCGAACCCGAGCAGGTGCGCATGCTGCTGCGCCGCAGCGCGATGACCATCGGCGCCGATTACGACTTCGAGCCGACCGACGCCGACGACCTGACCGCGCCGATCCTGCCGTCGGAGCGCAACTACAAGCTGGGCGACGAGGACGTCGGCCGCTCGGCGCGGCTGGACATGCACAAGGCGCTGGATCTGGCGGTCAAGAGCCGCGATCGGGTGCGCTAAGGACTGCGCAGGCGATTGCGGCTGCCGACGAGCAGCGCGCGAATCACTGCCCGTTCACCCGTTCGTAGAGTTCCACCGGCTCCAGTTCGCCGCGGCAGCCGCATTCGCTGTGGCCGGCCCCCAAGTGGCGAAAGCCGGCCTTGCGCAGCACCCGCCCGGACTGCGGGTTGCGCGTCAGGTGGCTGGCGTACAAGCGGCGCAGTTGCAGGTGGGCGAAGGCGAACTCGACCAGGGCGTTGCACGCCTCGCTGGCGTAGCCGCGGCGCCAGTAGGGCACGCCGAGCCAGTAGCCGACCTCGGCCTCGCCGCGGGCGATGTCCTTGAGGGCGATGCTGCCGATCAGCTCGCCGCCGGCGCGCTCGACTATGGCGAAGCAGGTCGCGCTGCCGGCGGCCCAGTCCCGTGCGCACTGCTCGATCCAGCGCTGGGCCAGCTCCGGCGGATAGGGATGGGGAATGCTGCGGGTCACCTCGGCGATGCGAAAGTCGCCGGCCAGCCGCGCCACCTGCGCGGCGTCCTCGGCACACAGCGGGCGCAGCAGCAGGCGTTCGCTGGCGATGCGGGGTTCGTCCATGAAAACTCCTTCGCGTCTATCAGGTCGGTTGCGGGCCGATGGGGAAGAACTGCCCGCCGCTCCATACGCCGAGCCAGGGCCGGCCGTCGATCTCGCGTTCTACCGCCAGCTCCACCAACTGGTAGAAGACGTTGCGGTGGATCAGCGCCTCCAGGTTGCGCCGCACCAGCACATAAGGCGCAGGTTCGCCAGTCGCGGGGTCGATCTCGACGCGGATGGGGTGCTCGGCGCCGGCCGTTACCTCGTCCTCGACATTGGTGGTGAAACGCAGCGACTGCGCCTCGCCCTCACCGATGACCTGCAGGGTCACGGCGACAAAGGGCGCGTCGTCGACGCGAATGCCGACCTTCTCCACCGGGGTGATCAGGAAATAGTCGTCGCCGTCGCGGCGGATGATGGTGGAGAACAGCCGCACCATGGGTTTGCGGCCGATCGGCGTGCCCAGGTAGTACCAGGTGCCGTCGCGGGCGATGCGCATGTCGATATCGCCGCAGAAATCGGGGTTCCACAGGTGCACGGGCGGCAGGCCCTTGCCTTCGCCCTTGGGGATCTGCGCCAGCAGGTCGCCGGCCTTGCCTGGATCGCTCATGGTCTTTCCTCGTCCGTTGCCCGGCGCGCCGGGTCAGGCGAACGAGAATACACCAGGCGGTGGGCGAAGCATGCGGGGCAGAGGCGCGGCGAGCCGACGGACGACTCCGGGCCAGGCGAAATCCGTAGGAGCCGGCTTGCCGGCGATCCGCCTTTAAAGCATCGCCGGCAAGCCAGCTCCTACAAAGGGGTTCGCCAGAACGCAACCTCAGCGCGCGACGCCGAGCAGGCTGCGCGCGTAGTCGTGCAGCGGCGGGCCGATCAGCTCCTGCGGCCGCGCGTCGTAGAAGGTGAGAAAGCCGCCGCGGCTGCGGATGCGCGCGGTGTCCACCAGGTAACGGGTGTTGGTCTCGATCAGCATCAACTGGATGGCAGCCCGATCGGTACCGAGGCGGTCCAGCCCCTCCTGCTCCTCCCAATCCTCCTGGGTGCCGATGCGGTCGTCGCTGTAGGCGAAACGGCTGTACAGAAGGTAGTGGGCACCGGCGGCGCGCGCCTCGGCCATGGCCTCCTCCAGCCCCAGCGGCTCGCGCGCACGGCGCACCAGCGGGAAGTACTCGACGAAGCCGTTGAATGCCTCCTCGGCTACCACGTTGGGTCGCGGATAGCCATGGCCCGGCGGCACGAAATGGCCCTGGGCGATATAGATGAACGAGTCCTGCTGCAGGCGCCGCGAGGCCATGCGCTCGGTGTGGCCGTGGTCGAGAAAGCCGGCATCGCGCAGGTGGTACTCGGCGCCGCTGGCTAGGTCGCTGACCTTCATGCAGCCGGCCAGGCCCAACAGCGCCACCAGTAGAAGCAGGTTACGCATGAATCGATCCTCCTCGTGCCGGCGACGGAAAACCGGCGGATAAGGCAGGGATGCAGGTTCTGCGCCAGGCGCGCCGCGAACGGCCGACCGAGGGTGGATCGCCGCGCCCCTCCAGCTTGGCGCGTTACAGCCCGCGCTGCCACTCCTGGCGCAGACCCGCCTGCTGCGGCCGCTCGATGGCCCCGCGCACCTGGGCCAGCAGGCGCGCCTTGTCGCGGCCGAGGTTGCCCTTGAGCACCAGATAGTTGGAGGCGTGATCGCTGCGAAACACGGTCTGCCGCAGCTCCAGGCCATGCAGCAGGCGCTCGACCTCGCCGAACAGCTGCAGCTGGGTCAGCGGCCGGTAGTCCGCGAACTGCTGACGAAAGCGCGCCTCGCCCAGAGGGAAGCTGACCACCAGGGTGGACAGATACTCCGGTTGCGCGGCATTCATCAGCCGCGCCGAGTTGTCGGCGTGCTGCTCGCTGAGCGCCTGCCCACCGAGGCCGTTGAGGATCATCACCGAGCGGGTGATGCCGGCCTGGCCGAGCTTGTCCAGGGCGCTGAGGCTGGATTCGTAGGTCTCGCCCTTGTTGACCCGCGCCAGCACCTCGTCATCGCCGGACTCGCAACCGACATAGGCCATCTTCAGCCCGGCGTCGGCCAGCTCCTTGAGCTCGTCTACCGATTTCTTGCGCAGGTTACGCGGCAGGCAGTAGCTGGAGACCCGGCGCACCTCGGGCATATAGGTGCGGATCGCCTCGAGAATATTCAGCAGGCGCCGCGTCGGCAGTACCAGCGCATCGCCGTCGGCGAGAAACACGCGGTTGACGATCAGCTGCTCGCCGGCGCGGCGGATCTCCTCGAGCACCTCGGCCTCGTCGCGGGCGCGGAATTTCTTCTGTGGCGCGGTGTACATCTCGCAGAAGGTGCACTGGTTCCAGGAGCAGCCGTTGGTCACCGGCAGGATCAGCGACTGGGCCTCGCTGGGCGGACGGAACACCGGCTCGATATAGGCGATGGGGAAACTGGCGGACATGCGGATGGGTCGCTCGCGTGGTGAAAGCCCCGGCAGTGTATCCGCACCGGGCGTGACTGCCGAGCCACGCCCCGCCAGAGTCGGCTCAAGAGTGCCTGCGCTGCGTTGAGCAGGCGCAACGTAGGGTGGATCACGCTTCACCGACCCACAGAGCAAGGCACTGGTGGATGTGAAAAGCGACATCCACCCTACAGAGCAGCGGGGTCAGCCGCCGATGATCTTCATCACCGTCACGCCGCCGGAGAAGGCCAGCTCCTGCTTGTCGCCGAGGGCCTTGACCAGCAGCCGCTGCAGCGCCGGCAGGGCCTGGTGGCGCGGCTTATCCAGCAGGTCGCCGACGTAGTGACGGTTGCTCGACGACAGGCAGCCGTGCAGCCAGCCGGTCGAGGACAGGCGCAGGCGCGAGCAGGTGCGGCAGAAGGGCACGCTCTCGTTGGCGATCACGCCGAAATGGCCGACGCCGGGGATGGCATAGCGCAGCGCGGTGGCATCGACCGGGGCGTCGGCCTGGACGTAATCGTGGCGGCTGCCGATCAGCTCGAGCAGCTCGGGCAGGCCGACGAACTGCTGGTTGAAGGCGTTGGGGTCGCGGGCCAGGTGGCCCATGCGCATCAGCTCGATGAAGCGCAGCTCGAAACCGCGCTCCAGGCAGTAGTCGAGCAGCGGCAGCACCTGGTCGAGGTTCTGCCCGCGCAGCGGCACCATGTTCAGCTTGATCTTGATCCCGGCGTCGCGCGCCGCGTCCAGACCGGCCAGCACGGTGGCCAGGTCGCCGCCGCGGGCGATGCGGCCGAAGGCCTCGGCGTCGAGGGTGTCCAGGGAGACGTTCAGGCGGCGGATGCCGCATTCGAGCAGCAGCGGCAGCTTGCGCTGCAGCAGCTGGCCGTTGCTGGTCAGGCTGATGTCGTCGAGGCCGAGCTGGCTGACCTGGCGCAGGAAGGGCTCCAGACGCGGACTGACCAGCGGCTCGCCGCCGGTGATGCGCAACCGCTCGATGCCGGCCGCCTCGATCAGGTAGGCGACGCCGCGGGCCATGGCCTCGGCGGAGAGTTCGTCCTGCGCCGCCACCAGGCGCTTGCCGTCGGGCACGCAATAGGTGCAGGCGTAGTTGCAGGCGGCGGTCAGGCTGATGCGCAGGTTGCGAAAGCGCCTGCCCTGGCGGTCGACGATCATGGCGGACTCCGAGGGGGACAGCTCGAGTATATCGCCGTATCCGGCCGTGGCACATGGACCATCGGCCGGCTGAATGAGCGGGGTCGCGTTCGCTATGGGTCGGCGTCGCCTGCTGCGGGCCGTCGCCGGCGTCAGTCGCGCTTGCGCTTGTTGCCCATGCGCACGCCGATATCCATGAGGAACTGGAAGAAACCTTCCTGATCCTCCAGCACGTTGCTCCAGAACGGCGAGTGGTATAGCGCCACGGCACCGTGCACCAACGCCCAGGCGGCGCAATAGTGGAAGTATGGCGGCACGTCTTCCAGCTTGCCTTCGACGATGCGGCCCTTGATCAGCTGGGTCAAGCGCTCGAAGTTGGAGGCACGGATCTTGTGCAGCTGCTCGACCATCTCCGGCACCTGATTGCCCTTGACCACCTTCTCTTCCAGGCGGTCGAACAGGCGGTAGCGCTGCGGGTCGCGCATGCGGAACTCGAAGTAGGCACGCGACAGCGCCTCCTTGTCGCGATCCACGTCGGCCGAGTGCAGCAGGGCGTTGAGATCGCGCTCGTAGTCGAGCATCAGGCGCAGGTAGATCTCCGCCTTGGACTTGAAGTGCTTGTAGATGGTGCCTTTGCCGATACCGACCGCATCGGCGATCATCTCGACGGTCACGCTGTCTTCGCCCTGTTCGAGGAAGAGTTTCAGCGCGGTGTCGAGAATCTCCTGCTCGCGGCGACGGAACTCGCGGACCTTACGGGGTTCTTTCTGCATAAAGGGACTGCGGAGTCAAAAAACGAAGCCGCGTATTATGCCTAAATGGCGCCAAATTGCACGGAACATCCAATCATGTACGCGTTTCATGAGGAATTCCCCCAGCAAGACGGGCTGCGCTATCTGAACCACGCGGCGGTTTCGCCCTGGCCGAAACGCAGTGCCGAGGCGGTGCGGCGCTTCGCTGAAGCGAACGTGGCCAGCGGTGCACGCGACTATCCAGACTGGCTGAAACTAGAGCGTAGCCTACGCGAACGATTGGCGCGCCTGCTGAATGCACCGAGCACCGGGGACATCGCACTGGTCAAGAATACTTCCGAGGCATTGTCCTTCGTCGCCTTCGGCCTCGACTGGCGGCCAGGGGATCAGGTGATCATCAGCGACGAGGAGTTCCCCTCCAATCGCGTGGTCTGGCTGGCCCTGGCACCGCTGGGGGTGCAGGTGCTCGAGGTGGATCTGCGCGGTGACGACCCCGAAGGCGCCTTGCTCGCTGCCATCGGGCCGCGCACGCGCCTGCTGTCGATCAGCGCGGTGCAGTACGCCAGCGGCCTGCGCCTGGATCTGCCGCGCCTCGGCCAGGGCTGCCGGCAGCGCGACGTACTGCTGTGCGTGGATGCCATCCAGCAGCTAGGCGCCCTGCCCTTCGACGTGCAGGCCTGCGACTGCGATTTCGCCATGGCCGACGGCCACAAGTGGCTGCTCGGTCCGGAAGGCCTGGGCGTGTTCTATTGCCGCAGCGCGCTGCGCGCCCAACTCAAGCTGCACGAGTACGGCTGGCACATGCTCGAGCACGCCGGTGACTACGACCGCCAGGACTGGCAGCCGGCACGCAGCGCGCGGCGCTTCGAATGCGGCAGCCCGAACATGCTTGGCGCCTTCGCCCTGGAGGCCAGCCTGTCGCTGCTCGAAGAGGTGGGCATGGACGAGGTCGCCCGCGCCCTGCACGAGCGAGTCGCGGAACTGCTCGGGGGGATCGCGGCGCTGCCGGGCGCGACACTGCACAGCCCGCTCGACAGCGCCCGGCGCGCCGGCATCCTCACCTTCAGCCTGGCGGGCTGGGACAACCAGGCGCTACACCAGCGGCTGCGCCTGGACGGGGTGATCTGCGCGCAGCGCGGAGCGGGCGTGCGCCTGTCGCCGCACTTCTATACCAGCGCCCGGGTGATCCACGACACCCTGGCCCTGCTGGGCCGTCTGGCGAAAGGCTGAGCGCCGGCATATAGAGCATCGAATGGATCAGGCGGACTCAGCAGAGGCCGCGGTATTCCAAATCTGTTTAAAAAACGCACGATTTCGCCTGGACGCGAGACAATCCTGGCCAATACTGGAACTTACTGGTGCGCGGCATCTCCCCCCAAGTGCCCCGCCAGCCAAGGTACCGTGGACCGCGTACCTTGATTTACTCCTAATGGTCTTGACCCGGATTCATCCCCCAGAACCCGGGTTTTTTTTGCCTGCTCGTTCTTGCGCCGCTGCGAACGTCGCCATTCGGCCACCCGCCCGCTGGCACTCGCCCCCTTCGGTCAGCTCGCTCGGCCTGGCAAACAAAAAGGCCGGTCAGAGACCGGCCTCAAGGCAACGCCGCCTGGCTTCAGTTCACGCTCAGCTTGTCGCGGTTCTTCTCCAGAATCGCCTGCCCGATACCCTTGACCTCGAGCAACTCGTCCACCGAAGCGAACTCGCCATTGGCCTCGCGGTAAGCCACGATCGCCTTGGCCTTCGCGTCCCCCACACCGGACAGCTCGCGCTTGAGCGTATCGGCGTCGGCGGTGTTGAGATTGATCTTGGCGACCATCGCAACCTGCTCGACCGCGGGCTTGGCGGTTTCGGTCTGCGGGGATTCGGCTGCGGAAACAGCCAGCGAGAGGGAAGCAAGGGCGGCAAACAGAAGGGCAGAAAGCTTGATTTTGCGCATGATGGAGTCCTTTCGTTAGTCGATTGACATGGAGCACCTCAGCTCCACGCAGGAAAAGTTAGCCCCTGCCTGGATGTTGTCAAATCGCCATCCTCGAGGTTCTCCAGGATATCGCCGGGCCGCAGGGATAGGCGCCTCGACAGAGCGTCCGGGTAGGCCGTGCCGTGAAGGGCCGCCATTGCTGCATGCCGTGCTCGGCAGTCGTCCGTGGCACCGCGCCGGGCTGGTGCGGGCAAAGAAAATCCGATGCCAGGAACCTGGCATCGGATGTTCGGACGAGCCCCGTAGGGGCTCGAATGCCTGGGAGGTCAGCGCTACCCGGTTCAGGCGTTCTGCGCCAGGTCCATCAGCTCGCGGTTGGCCACCGCGTACATGGCGTAGTCGGTGCCGGTGGCCGAACGCAGCTCCGCCAGCATCAGCTTCCAACGCTCGACCAGACGGTGGTGCTGTTCCAGCCACAGCGCCACCCGCGCCTCGATCTCCTGCGGGCCGCCGGCCATCTGCAGTACCGACACGGTGATGGCGCGCTGCTGCCAGTCCAGGTCGTCACGGAAAGCCTCGCGGGCCAGCGCCTGCCAGTTGTTCTCCACCGGCAGGCCGGTGATCTGCTGCAGGTACCAGGACAGCTCCAGCGCACCGCCGACGGCGAAGTAGGCGGTGGCCACCTCGCTAGCGTCCTTGCCGGTGACGTCGGCCGCCTCGATGATCGGCAGCAGGGTGTACAGGTGGCTGGTGCCGGCCACCACGCGCGCCAGTTCCTCCGGCGTGCCGGCTTCGACGAAGCTCTGGTAGCGCGCCAGCCACTGCTCGCGCGCCGGGCCTTCGAGCAGCTCGTCCAGGCGCCCGACCAGCGCCTCGATGCGCGGCGCGAAGTGCGCCACGTCGCGTGCGGCGTCCAGTTCGTTGCGACGGTTGCGCAGGAACCAGCGGGTGGCGCGGCGGCCCAGGCGCATCAGCTCGTCCATCAGCTGCAACTGCAGCTCGGCCGGCACCCGGTAGTCCAGCGCCTCGATCTGCGCCCACCAATGCGGCAGGCGGAACAGGTCGCGCACGATCACATAGGCGCCGGCGACGTTGGCCGCGCTCATGCCGGTGGACTCCTTCAGGCGCTGCACGAAGGTGATGCCCATGTGGTTGACCAGGTCGTTGGCGATCTGCGTGCTGACGATCTCGCGCTTGAGGCGGTGACGGCGCATGGCATCGCCGAACTTCTCGGTGAGCACGGCCGGGAAGGCGGTTTCCATCTCGCGCGCCAGGTACTCGTCGTCCGGCACCAGGGACTTGAGCAGCGATTCCTTGAGGTCGATCTTGCTGTAGGAGATCAGCACCGACAGCTCCGGCCGGGTCAGGCCCTGGCCGTTGGCGGCACGCTCGTTGAGCGTTTCGTCGCTGGGCAGGAACTCCAGCGCCCGGTCCAGCTTGCCGGCGCCTTCCAGGGCGTTCATCAGACGCTTGTACTCGCCGACCCGCTCGCGCGCGCGGCGTTCGGCCAGCGACAGCGCCTGGGTCTGCTTGTAGTTGTTGCCCAGCACCAGTTCGGAGACGTCGTCGGTCATCTCGACCAGCAGCTTGTTGCGCTGCTTCTCGGTCATGTCGCCGCCGCCGACGATCTCGCCGAGCAGGATCTTGATATTGACCTCGTGGTCGGAGCAGTCGACGCCGCCGGCGTTGTCGATGAAGTCGGTGTTGCTAGCACCGCCATGCAGGCCGAACTCGACGCGACCGAGCTGGGTCATGCCCAGGTTGCCGCCCTCGCCCACCACCTTGGCACGCAGCTCGCAGCCGTCCACGCGCAAGGCGTCGTTGGCCTTGTCGCCGACGTCGGCGTGGCTTTCCTTGCTGGATTTCACGTAGGTACCGATGCCGCCGTTCCACAGCAGGTCGACCGGCGCCTTGAGCAGCGCGTTGAGCAGCTCGGTGGGCGCCAGCTTGTCGGCGGCGATATCGAAGCGCGCCTTCATCTGCGGGCTGATGGCGATGCTCTTGGCGCTGCGCAGGAAGATGCCGCCGCCCTCGGAGATCAGCCCGGTGTCGTAGTCGGCCCAGCTCGAACGCGGCAGGTCGAACAGGCGCTTGCGTTCGGCGAAGCTCTTTTCCGCATCCGGATTGGGGTCGATGAAGATGTGCAGGTGGTTGAACGCCGCCACCAGCTGCAGCTTGTCCGACAGCAGCATGCCGTTGCCGAACACGTCGCCGGCCATGTCGCCGATGCCGATCACCGTGACGCTGTCTTTCTGCACGTCGATGCCGCGCTCGCGGAAGTGGCGCTGCACGCTGACCCAGCCGCCCTTGGCGGTGATGCCCATGCCCTTGTGGTCGTAGCCGGCCGAGCCGCCGGAGGCGAAGGCGTCGCCGAGCCAGAAGCCGTACTCGGCGGCGATGCCGTTGGCAATGTCGGAGAAGGTCGCGGTGCCCTTGTCCGCCGCCACCACCAGATAGGGGTCGTCGGCGTCGTGGCGCACCACGTTGGCCGGCGGCACCACGGCGCCGTCCTTGAGGTTGTCGGTGATATCCAGCAGGCCGCTGATGAAGATGCGGTAGCAGGCGATGCCCTCGGCCATCACCTCGTCGCGGCTACCGCCGAGCGGCATCCGCCGCGGCACGAAGCCGCCCTTGGCGCCCATCGGCACGATCACCGCGTTCTTCACCTGCTGCGCCTTGACCAGGCCGAGCACCTCGGTGCGGAAGTCTTCCTCGCGATCCGACCAGCGCAGGCCGCCACGGGCGACGTCGCCGAAGCGCAGGTGTACGCCTTCGACGCGCGGGCTGTAGACGAAGATCTCGAACTTCGGCACCGGTCGCGGAATCTCCGGAATCAGGCGCGGGCTGAGTTTGAAGCTGAAGTAGTGCTTGGCCGCGCCGCTGGCATCGGTCTGGTAGAAGTTGGTGCGCAGAGTGGCCTTGATCAGGTCCAGGTAGCGCCGCAGGATGCGGTCTTCGTTGAGCACCGCGACGTCGTCCAGCGCGGCGAGGATGGCCTGCTCGAGCTTCTGCTGCTTGTCGTCGAGGTCCTCGGCCGTGAGCTTGCGCGCCAGGTAGAAGCGGGTGCGGAACAGACGCACCAGTTCCTTGGCGATGTCGGCATGGTTGACCAGGGTGGCGGCGATATAGCTCAGCGAGAAGCCCAGGCGGATCTGCTTGAGGTAGCGGGCGTAGGCACGCAGCAGCGCCACTTCGCGCCAGGGCATGGCGGCGGTCAGCACCAGGCGGTTGAAGGCGTCGTTCTCGGCATCGCCACCGACGATGTGGATGAAGGCGTCCTGCAGGGTGTCGTTGAGTTGCTGGATGTCGACGTTGAGGCCTTCGGCGTAGGTGAAGGCGAAGTCGTGGATCCAGAACTCGCGGCCGTCGGCGCGGCGCAGCTTGTAGGGGAACTCGCCGAGCACGCGCAGGCCGAGGTTCTCCAGGATCGGCAACACGTCCGACAGCGGTAGCGGCGTATCGGCGTGGTACAGCTTGCAGTGCAGCTGCTGGTCACCCTGCGCCAGCGGCTGGTAGAAGCTCATCACCAGCGGTCGCTCGGCGCTCAGGCTGAGCAGGTGCTGCATGTCCACCACTGCCGAGTGCGGGGCGAAACGCTCGCGGTAGCCGGCCGGAAAACCGCCGGGGAAGTCGGCCAGCACGTTGGTACCCTGCGCCTCGCCAAGGCTCTCCACCATCAGGCCGACGTAGTCGTCCTTCCACGAGCGGCAGGCCTGGATCACTTCCTTCTCCAGACGCACGGGGTCGATCTGCACCTTGTTCTTCGGGTCGACGCGCAGGATGAACTGCACGCGCGCCAGCACCGATTCGGAGAAGAAGGTCCAGAACTCGCAGTCGGTGGCCTGCAGGCGCTCCATCAGCACCTGCTGGATCTTGATGCGGGTCTCGGTGGAATAGACGTCACGCGGCACATAGGCCAGGCAGTAGCAGAAGCGGCCATAGGGATCGCGGCGCAGGAACACGCGGATCTTGTTGCGCTCCTGGATCTGCACGATGGCCAGGGCGGTGTTGAACAGGTCGTCGACCGGGGTCTGGAACAGGTCGTCTCGCGGCAGCACCTCCAGCACTTGGGCCAGTTCCTTGCCCAGGTGCGCGCTGCTGTCGAAACCGGAGCGCTGTTCGATCACCGCCACCTTGCGGCGGATGTAGGGGATGTTCCATACGCTCTCGGCATACACCGCCGAGGTATACAGCCCCATGAAGCGGCATTCCTTGACCAGGTTGCCCTTGGCGTCCAGTTCGCGGATCGAGACGAAGTCCGGGTAGGCCGGACGATGCACGCGGCTGGGCACGGCGGCCTTGGCGAAGGACAGCAGCTGCGGCTCGCGCAGGTAGGCCACCGCCTCCGGCTCGATATGCAGCTCCTCGGCCTTGAGCCCGGTGCGCAGGCGCCTGGACAGGCCGAGCAGCGACGCCTCGTCGTAGACCATGGTGCCGCCGTCGGCGCTCGGCGCGACGGTGAATTCCTCATAGCCGAGGAAGGTGAAGTGGTTGTCCAGCAACCAGTTGAGGTAGACCTTGATCTCGTCCAGCTCGGCCTTGTCCACCTTGAGCTTGGCGCGGTCGAGCCAGGCCAGCAGCTCACGCGCCTTGGCCTTCATCGGCTGGAAGTCGGCGACGCTCATGCGCACGTCGCCGAACACCTCGTGGATGGCCTTTTCCAGGGTCTTCAGCTCGCCGGTGTTGGCGCAGCGGTCGATCTCCAGGAACATCAGCGCTTCCTGCCGCACGCCCTCGCCCTGGGAGCCCTTGGGCAGGATCTCTAGCAGCTCGCCGTTCTTGTCGCGGCGCACGCTGAACACGCTGTTCTGCAGGGTGTGGATGCTGTAGCCGCGGCGGTTGAGCTCCATGCGCACCGAGTCGACCAAAAACGGAATGTCGCCGTGGAGAATCTCTACCGCGGTATGGGTCGACTGCCAGCCGTGCTTCTCGTAGTCGGGGTTGAAGGCGCGTACCTGCGGGTTGGCGTGGTCGAAGCGCTCCAGCATGCGCCAGGCCGACAGGGTGCAGCCGACCAGGTCGGACAGGCGCCGCTGGGTCAGCTCCTCGAGGGCGATGATGCCGAAGAATTGTTCGGCGAACAGGGACACTTGTGGCAGTGCTTGCTCGCTCACGTGCTGCGCCAGGGCCGCTTGCAGTTGGTGCTGAAAGTCGGCTTTGCTGGCCGCCGTAAAGAACGCCATGGTTTTGCTCCATTGGGCTGGTGGGTCGACAGGAAGTCTGGATCGCTGTCGCTCGGTGTCAGTTCAACGTTAGTCCATGAAGCGACAATGACAGTTGCGAGTCGCATGCGGACCGGCGTGAAGGACGCGACCGACTAGTCACATATGGCCGGTGAGCTTAACGAGGGAGGCCCGGCAACCGCTTGCGGCGCTGCGACATTTTCTTTCAACAGCGCACCGATAGAGTGCAACCGGCCCGTCGACGCAGCGCTCCGACGGGCCGTTCGACGCCTCAGGCGCCGCGCATGGCCTCGGGCAGCGCCAGGACGATCTGCGGGAACAGGGTGATCAGCACCGCCGCCAGGACCAGCAGGCCGAAGAACGGCAGGCTGGCGCGCGCCACCGCACCGAGGTTGCGCCCGGTGAGGTTCTGGATGACGAACAGGTTGAAGCCCACCGGCGGGGTGATCTGCGCCATTTCCACCACCAGGATGACGAAGATGCCGAACCACAGCAGATCGATGCCGGCCGCCTGCACGGCCGGCAGGATCACCGCGGTGGTCAGCAGGATGATCGAGATGCCGTCGAGAAAGCAGCCCAGGGCGATGAAGAACAGCGTCAGCGCCAGCAGCAGCACGTAGGGCGACAGTTGCCTGGCGATGATCCAGTCGGCCAGAGCGGCGGGCAGGCCGGTGAAGCTCATCGCCGAGGTCAGGTAGGCGGCGCCGAGCAGGATGAAGAAGATCATGCAGGAGGTGGAAACCGCGCCCATCAGGCTGGCCATGAAGGTCTCGCGGGTCAGCGCACCGGAGCACAGGGCGATCAGCAGCGCGCCGACCACGCCGACCGCAGCCGCCTCGGTGGCGGTGGCGATACCGCCGTAGATCGAGCCGATCACCGCGACGATCAGGCCCAGCACCGGAAACAGCAGCCTGGCCCGGCGCAGCTTGACCATGAACGGCAGGCGCTCGCCCTCCTCCGGCAGCCGGCTGCGGTTGCAGGCCGACCAGAGCATCAGGTAGCCGCTGAAGATCGCCAGCAGCAGCAGGCCCGGCAGGATGCCGGCGATAAACAGGCGCGAGATCGACACCTGCGCCGCCACGCCGTAGACGATCATCATGATCGATGGCGGAATCAGCAGGCCCAGGGTGCCGGCGCCGGCCAGCGAGCCCATGGCGATGGACTCCGGGTAGCCACGCGATTTCAGCTCGGGCAGGGAGATGCGGCCGATGGTGGCGGCGGTGGCGGCGGACGAGCCGCTGACCGCGGCGAACAGCCCGCAGCCGAACACGTTGACGTGCAGCAGGCGCCCCGGCAGGCCGCGCATCCAGGGCGCCAGGCCGCTGAACATGTCTTCGGACAGGCGCGTGCGGTAGAGGATCTCGCCCATCCAGATGAACAGCGGCAGCGCCGTCAGCGTCCAGCTGGCGCTCGACGCCCAGCTGGTCGAGGCCAGGATCGAGCCGGCCGGCGCGCCGCCGAACAGCTCCATGCCGAGGATGCCGACGCCGAGCAGCGACAGGGCGACCCAGACGCCGCCGCCGAGCAGCACGAACAGCGCCAGCAACAGGGTTACGGTGATGATGGTGTAGTCCACGGGTTCACTCACGAATGCAGTGCGGCGATGGCCGCTATGGAAGGTCGAGCCAGGCGGCTCACTCGCTCATCGCCGCGCCGGCATCGGCCGCCTCGAAGCGCTTGCCCAGGCACACCAGCACCAGGCGCTCGGCCATCGCCACCACCAGGATCAGGGTGCCGAGCAGCATCGGCAGCTGCGGCAACCACATGGGGATCGGCAGCAGGCCGGACGACACCTCCTTGAACTCATAGGACTCCATCACGAACAGCGCGCAGTACCAGGCCAGGTAGGCGGCGATGCCCAGACCGACCAGGGTGGCCAGCACGTCGGCGGCGCGCCGGGCGCCTTGCGGCAGCAGGCGCAGCATCAGCTCGACGCGGATATGCGCGCCGCGCTGCAGCGCGTAGGGCAAGGCGAGAAAGCCGGACGCGGCCATCGCGTAGGCGGCGAATTCGTCGGCCGCGGGCACCATGGTGCCGAGTTGACGGGCCAGGATCTGCGCTACCACCAGCAGGCAGATCAGGACGAGAAACACCCCGGACAACCATCCGGACAGGGTGTAGAGCTTGTGCAGTGGGGTCATGAACGACGGGCTCCCTGGCAAGCCTGGAGAGACAGCCCGACGCCGCGGCGGGCGACGGGCAACGGAATCAGCGCTGGTAGGTATCGAGAATCGCCTGGCCATCGGCCCCGGCGCGCTCGAGCCATTCCTCGGTCATGGTCCGGCCGATCTGCTCGAAGCCGCTCTCCACCGCAGCCGGCGCCTGCTCGGACACCTGCATGCCCTTGTCGGCCAGGGTCTTGACCAGTTCGCCGGTCTTCTCCTGGGCGATCGCCCAGCCACGCTGCTCAGCACGCTCGGCGGCGGCCAGCACGGCGGCCTGGGTCTGCTCCGGCAGACGGGCGAAGGCTCGGGCGTTGACGATGACGAAGTTCTTCGGAATGAAGGCCTTGACGTCATAGTAGTAGGAGACGAAGTCCCAGGCCTGGGAGTCCACCCCGGTGGTCGGCGAGGTGAGCATGCCGTTGATCATGCCGGTGCTGAACGCCTGGGGGATCTCGCCGGCCTGGATCACGGTCGGCACCGCGCCCATCAGCTCGGTCATGCGCGAGGTGGCCGGATTGTAGGCGCGAAACTTCATGCCCTTGAAGTCGTCCATGCTGGTCACCGGCGTCTTGCTGTACAGGCTCTGTGGCGACCAGGGCATGGCGTACAGCAGCTTGATGCCCTGCTTGGCCAGGCGCTCCTCCACCGCTGGGCGGCTGGCTTGCCACAAGGCCTGGGCCTGTTCGTAGTTGCGCACCAGGAACGGCACGCTGTCGATCTCGAAGATCGGGTCTTCGTTGCCCAGCACCGACATCAGCACGTCGCCGACCTGCACCTGGCCGGTCTGCACCGCCCGCTTGACCTCGGGGCGCTTGAACAGCACCGAGTTGGCGTGCACGCGAATCTGCAACTCGCCGCCGCTGGCCTTCTCCACGTCCTGGGCGAATTCCTTGGCCACGGCGGTGATGAAGTTGCCGTCGGGGTTCTCGGCGCTCATGTTCCAGCGCTCGGCGGCCTGGGCACTGAAGCCCAGCGCGCAGGCCAGGGCGGTGACGGCGAAACGCGATGCGATGCTTTTCATGCTGCTCTCCTGTTCATTGTTTTTTTGCGCCGCAGGGCGCGGCTGGAAGACGATTTCGAGTCTCAGCGCATCGCCGCGACCTGTCCAACTAGAAAAA
Organism: Pseudomonas sp. SP16.1; assembly: GCF_052682975.1. NCBI lineage: Bacteria > Pseudomonadati > Pseudomonadota > Gammaproteobacteria > Pseudomonadales > Pseudomonadaceae > Pseudomonas > Pseudomonas sp. SP16.1. The sequence goes on along the minus strand of NZ_JBQYFZ010000001.1, from coordinate 1,352,014 downwards.
CCGGGGGCGCATGATCGAAATTCGTTATGGCATGAAAGGAAGCAGCTTTGTGGCGAATGCACCAGCAACGGGCAGCCGTAGGCTGGCCCGCGGCGGCGCGGAGGAAGACGCTCAGGCGCTCTGCTGTTCCGCCGCCGGTGCCGCCCGCATCATGCAGGCCTCGCCCATTTCCTCGGCATAGACGTCCAGGGCCTCGCAGGCCAGGGCGATGATGTCCTCGCTCAGCTCCAGCCCGACGCCGGTGCGCCAGGTGGCCACCGCCGGCAAGGGTGGCGGCTCTGGCACATTCTCGAGGATGCTCAGCAGTCCCAGCTTGAGCTCGTCGCGCACCAGCGCCGGCGGCAAGGCGGCGATACCGAAGCCGTCACGTACCAGGCGGGTCATCGCGGCGATGGAGTTGACGCAGTTGATCCGCGGCGCGCCGACGTTGCCGGCATGCAGCAGGTTGAGGATGTCCTGGTGCGGTCGCGAGTTCTTCGAGAAGGTGATGATGCGCTCGCGCGCCAGCTCCTCCATCGAGGCGTAGCGGCGGTGATAGAGCGAGCCGGTCGGCACTATCCAGCGCACCGGGAAGGCGGCCAGCTCCAGGTTGCGCACGCTGTCGCCGTTGACCATGTCGGTCTGGAACACGATGTCCAGGTAGCCCTTGAGCAACTGCTCGTTGAGGTTGCGCGCGGTGTCGGCGGTCAGCTCGATCTCCACGGCCGGGTAGCGCTCCATCACCCGTGTTACGAACGGACTCAACCAGGTGTGAATGACGGTATCCATCGCCCCGACGCGGATGCGCCCCTGGATGTTGCCGGTATCGCTGATCGACTGCTTCATCGCCTGCATGGTGTCGATCATGCGTTCGGCATATTCGAGCACCTTCTGTCCCTCGGGCGTCAGCGAAACGCCCTTGGAGTCGCGCAGGAACAGGCGGGTGCCGAGCTCGTCCTCGAGCGCGGCGATGCGGCTGGAAATCGACGCCTGGGTACTGAACAGCTTCTCGGCCGTGAGGCGGAAACTCTTCAGCCGCGCCACCCATACGAAGGTCTCGAGAAATCTCAGGTTCATGCCGCAACGCCTCTTCGCAATGCCGTCATCGGGGCCCGCTCTGCCGGGCCCGTGCTACCTCAGGCGTAGCAGGTTGCATGCCAGGCGAATTTTGCCCGGCGGATGAATTTTTCTATCGCCAGTCCCCGGTTTTTTCTCGTTGGACGCAGCCGAACGACGCTTTGAAGAATGGCGCCGCGCTCCGCGCAGACCACAACAACATCATCCAAGAACGCGCTCTGCCAAGCAGCCGCTCTCGCCGCTGCGCGCTCCCGACAGGAGACACCGCACCATGAACCCCCTTTACCCCCTGGCTTCCGCGCTGCTGCTCGGCAGCGGCCTGCCGACGCTCGCCCACGCCGACTTCATCGATGACAGCAAGGCCAGCCTCGAGCTGCGCAACTTCTATTTCAACCGCGATTTTCGCCAGAGCGGCGCCCGCGACAAGGCCGAAGAATGGGCGCAAGGCTTTCTGCTGCGCATGGAGTCGGGCTATACCGACGGCAGCGTCGGCTTCGGCATCGACGCGTTGGGGATGCTCGGGGTCAAGCTCGACTCCGGCGACGGCACCGCCGGCAGCGGCCTGCTCCCGGCCGACCGCTCCGGCGGCTCGCAGGACGAGTATGCCAAGCTCGGCCTGACCGGCAAGGTGAAGGTCTCCAACAGCACGCTGAAGGTCGGCGCCCTGCACTTTCGCAGCCCGATCGTCTCGGCCAACGACTCGCGCCTGCTGCCGCAGACCTTCCAGGGCGCGCTGTTCAACGTACAGGAAATCGACAACCTGACTTTGCAGGGCGGCAAGATCAATCGGATCAAGGCCAACAGCTCCACCGACTACACCGAGATGACCGGCAACCGCATCGGCGGCAACAGCGACTCCTTCGTGTTCGGCGGCGGCGAGTACAGGCTCACTCCGCAGCTCACCGCCGGCCTGCATTACGGCACCCTCGAGGATGTCTACCAGCAGTACTACGGCACCCTGCTGCACGTGCTGCCACTGGGCGAAGGACAGTCGCTGAAGACCGACCTGCGTTACGCGCAGAGCCGCGAGGACGGCAACTTCCGCGACCTCGACAACCGGGCCTTCGGCGCCATGTTCACCTACAGCCTGGGCGGCCACGCCCTCGCTGCCGGTTACCAGCGCATGAGCGGCGACGATCCGTTCCCGTACATCGCCAGCAGCGATCCGTTCCTGGTCAACTTCGTGCAGATCAACGACTTTGCCAACGTCGAGGAGCGCTCCTGGCAAGTGCGCTACGACTACAACTTCGCCAGCCTCGGCATCCCCGGCCTGAGCTTCATGACCCGCTATATCTCCGGCGACAACGTCGAGGTCGCCGGCCGCAGCGGCGAGGGCAAGGAGTGGGAGCGCAACACCGACATCGCCTACGTGGTGCAAGACGGCCCGCTGAAGAACCTCGGGCTGAAATGGCGCAACGCCAGCGTACGCTCCAACTTCGCCAACGATCTCGACGAGAACCGCCTGATTCTCAGCTACAGCCTGCCGCTCTGGTAAGCAGCCATTCGACGACGGGGCCCTCGCGGCCCCGTTTGCGTTTCCGGCGAACGAGACGGCCATAGACTTTTCATCAAGTTGTATGACAACTTGCCGAATCCTGTGAATCATCCCGAAGAAGATGGCGAGGCGTTAACGTGAGCTTTCTACTGTCCTGGCAACAAAAATTCCGCGCCCTTGTCGCGCTCACCCTGATCGGCCTGACGCTGATGGCGGCCGCCTCGCTGTGGGCCAGCCACCGCCTAAGCGTCTCACTGGAGGCGCGCGAGCGGGCGGCGGCCTATGCCAGCGCCAGCACCGAACTGATGAACCACTGGTGGCGGCAGAACGCCCTGCGTCAACAGCTGAGTCCCGCGCAGCAGCAGGCCTTCACTGCGGGTCTCGCAGACCTGCAAGAACTTGTCGGACAACTGTTGACGCAAGCCCAATCCCTGAACGACAGCGATACATTGCAGCATGCCCGGCAGATCGAGGCCGTGCTGCTGGAGGAGATGACCCAGCAGCGTCAGTGGCTGAGCCTCAACCAGGCCCTCGGCCTGACCCCCTTCGAGGGCCAGCGCAAGGCCCTGAGCGAGAAAGGCAAGGCGCTGGAAGCGATCAGCTTCGACCTGATCAAACCCTTCATCGCCAGTGCCCTGAGCGGCCAGCGCGACTATCTGGCGACCTTCGATCCGGCCTTCGCCCAGATCGCCCTGACGGCCATCGGCAAGCTGCAGGCGCAGATCGCCGATCTCGACTGGCAGGACACCCCGATCGGCAGCAACGTGCAGGCCTTCGCCCAGGCCTTCGACGACGCCCATGCCAGCATCGAAGGGATCAACACGGCCAACCAGCGCCTCGGCCAGCTCGGCGAGCAGTTGCAGGCGCAGGTCGACGAACAGGCCCGCGATCTGCAAAGCGGCCTGTTGCAGCGCCGCGCCCAGCAGGCGGAACAGGCGCGCCGGTCCGCGCTGTGGCTGATGGGTCTGAGCTTCCTCGCCGTCGCCGCCCTGCTCGGCTTCACCCTGCTGCAGGCCTCGCGCACCCTGGTCACGCGCCTGCACAACGTCATCCAGTTGCTCAGCCGGGTGGCTGCCGGCGATCTCACCGGTCAGCTACCCGTGGGCCGCAACCGGCGCGACGAGTTCAACCAGTTGGCCGACGCCGCCAACCGCATGATCCAGGGCATCGGTGGAATCGTCGGCGAAGTCCTGCGGACCAACGCCGAGCTGAGCCGCCTGCATCATCACCTCGGCGATGCCATGCGCCAGCTGGGCGACAACAGCACCCAGGTGGAGATGCAAACCGAACAGGCCGCCTCCGCCTCGCAGCAGATCAGCGCCACCCTGGGTGACATGGCGCAGCGCACGGCCGAGGTGGGCAGCGCCACCACCAGCGCCTACGAGGCCGCACGCAACGGCGGTGAGGTGATCGCCGCCAGCGTCGACAGCATGAGCCGCCTGGCGCAGCTGATCCAGGACACCCACGGCCAGGTCGATGCCCTCGGCCAGAGTAGCGCGAGGGTCAACGGCATCGTCGACGTAATCAATTCCCTGGCCGACCAGACCAATCTGCTCGCTCTCAACGCGGCCATCGAGGCGGCGCGGGCGGGCGAAGCCGGGCGCGGCTTCTCGGTGGTGGCGGACGAGGTGCGCTCGCTGGCGCAGAAGACGGTGGCGGCGACCACCGACATCAGCGCCATCGTCGGCGAGTTCCAGCAGCAGACCCGGCATATGCATCAGCTGATGAGCAACGGCCTGAACCTGGCGGCCGACAGCGAGCGCCACGCGGCGCAAGTGGCCGGGGCCATCGACTCGATCACCTCGGCGATGGAACGCCTGAGCGGCGAGATGAATCAGGTCGTGGTGGCCATCGAGGAGGTCTCCACCACCACCGACGACATCGCTGGCAAGATCGAGACCATCCACCTGCACACCGGCCAGAGCAAGGATCTGCGCCATGCCCTGGACGGCCACACCGAGGGCCTGTCGTCGCGGGTCGACGCGCTGGGACGCAGCGCCGGCCAGTTCCGCCTGGCCTGAGCGCGGCAGCGACCGGGTCGCCGTGCCGGCGACCCGGTCTCGTAGGCTAGCGTTCGCGCCCTTCGAGATAGGTCTCGATGATCCGCGCATGCTCGTCACTGGCACGCGCCAGCCACTCCTCGGTGAGCTGCCGGCCTACGTCGGCCAGGCCCCTGAGCAGTCGCGGCTCGATGTCCTGGACCACGGTCATGCCGCGCCTGGCGAGCATGCGCGTCTGGTAGCCGGTCAATGCCCAGGACAGCTCCCAGCCCGCCCCCTCGGCCAGCTCGGCGGCCTGCAGCAGCGCACGGCGCTGCGCCTCGGGTAAGCGCTGGAAGGCGCGCTCGTTGACGATCACGATGTTCTTCGGGATGAAGGCCCGCACGTCATAGAAATGCGAGACGAAATCCCAGGCGCGCAGATCCATGCCGGTGGCGCTGGAGGTGAGCATGATGTCGACCCGCCCTTGGCGAAAGGCCTGCGGTACGTCTTCGGTATCGATGGTGGCCGGCCGGGCATGGAGCAGGCGGGCCAGGCGCGAGATGGTCGGGTTGTAGCTGCGAAAGCGCAGGTCGCGTACATCGCCGATGTGGCGCAACGGACGATTGCTGAACAGACTCTGCGCCGGCCAGGGCACCGCGTAGAGCAGGCGCACGCCGTCACGCAGCAGCCGCCGTTCCACCGCCGTGCGGCTGACCGCCCAGAGCCTGCGCGCCTGCTCGTAATCGGTGGCGAGAAAAGGCAGGCTGTCCAGCTCGTAGATCGGATCTTCGTTGCCGAGCGAAGACATGAACAGGTCGCCGAGCTGGATATCGCCGCGGCCTACCGCCGGTTTGACCTCGAGGCGGCGGTAAAGAGATGAACCGGGATGCACGCGGATATCCAGCTGGCCCCTGGTGGCCTGACGGACGTTGCGGGCGAACTCCACGGCCACGCGGCTGATGAAGTTGCCGGCCGGCTGCTCGACCGACATCGACCAGCGTTCGGCGCCTTGCGCCGGCGTCTGCAGGGATAGAGCGACGGCCAGCGCGCAGAGCGCGGACAGGCGATGTGCGGTCTTCATGGTTCCCCCTCGGGCAGGTGCGATGGGTAAGGAACGCAAAAGCCCCCGGCTACGGGACGCGCCGGGGGTGCGCCAGAACGGCGCCAAGGAGCGTTCACCCGGCCCACTGTCGAGCCCGGTGGCAGCCCTGTCCAACGGGAAAAACCGGCGCCCACCGATCGGAAAATCCGATGCCCGCCGCCATCAGCTTTTCCTATCCCCGGCGGATATTTTTATTAGTTGGACGCTGCCGGTCGCCGCCTGAAGAATGACCCTCAGCACTCGGCACGGTCCCGGGACCAGCCGATCCGACATAACATCCATGCACGCCATGACTAGGATGCTCACGTGAACAGCCTGCTTCTGAACTGCGACATCGGCGAAAGCTTCGGCGCCTGGACCATGGGCCTGGACGCCGAGGTCATGCCCTATATCGACTGTGCCAATATCGCCTGCGGCTTCCATGCCGCCGATCCCGGCACCATGCGCAAGACCGTGGCCCTGGCCGTGGCCCATGGCGTACGCATCGGCGCGCACACCGCCTATCAGGACCTGGTCGGCTTCGGCCGCCGCTCGATGGACTGCACGCCGCAGGAGATCGAAGACCTGATGCTCTACCAGATCGGCGCGCTGGAGGGCATCTGCCGCAGCCAGGGCACCCGCGTCGGATACGTCAAGCCGCACGGCGCGCTGTACCAGGACATGATGCGCAAGCCCGCCACCCTGCGCGCGGTGATGGGCGCGGTGGCCAAGTACGACCGCCAGCTGCCACTGATGCTGATGTGCACCCGCGACAATGGTGCAGCGCAGGCGCTGGGCGAGGAGTTCGGCCTGACCCTGTGGTTCGAGGCCTTCGCCGACCGCGCCTACGATGCCGCCGGCTACCTGCTCAGCCGCAGCCTGCCGGGTGCGGTGCACCACGACAGCGAGGTGATAGTCGGCCAGGCCGTGGCCCTGGCCCGTGGCGAGGCGCTCCAGGCCAGCGACGGCAGCGCACTGCACCTGGCCGCGCAGATCCTGTGCGTGCACGGCGACAACGCCGGCTCGGTGGCGGCGGTCAAGCGCATCCGCGAAACCTTCGACAGCCTGAGGCTGGCATGAGCGCACCCGTCCCGAAACTCGAAGTCGCCGGGATCGACAGCCTGATCCTGCGCCTGTTCGAGCGCATCGACGAAAGCAACATGCCCTGGATGCTGGCCGCCAGCCAACGCCTGCGCGCCAGCTTCGGCGACGCGCTGATCGACCTGGTGCCGTCCTATACCACCCTGTTGCTGCACTACGACCTCAAGCGCATGGCCGGGATGCGCGTGCGCGAACTGATCGCCGAGGCGTTCGCCGACCTGCAGCCGGCCAGCGCCGAGGGCGGCCGCAGCCATGAACTGCCGACCTGGTACGACCGCAGCGTCGGCCCCGAGCTGCCGCTGCTGGCGCAACGCAGCGGGCTCAGCGAAGCCCAGGTGATCGAGCGCCACAGCCGTCATGAATACCAAGTGTTCGCCATCGGTTTCGCCCCCGGCTTCGCCTTCATGGGCCTGGTCGAGGAGGCTTTGGCCACGCCGCGCCTGAGCACCCCGCGCAAACGGGTCGCGGCCGGTAGCGTGGGCATCGCCGAGCGCCAGACCGCGATCTACCCGGTGGTTTCGCCGGGCGGTTGGAACCTGCTGGGGCGCAGCCCGGTGACCCTGTTCGACCGCTCCATCGACGGCTACAGCCTGTTGCAACCGGGCGACCGGGTGCGCTTCGTGGCCATCGAGCACGCCGAATTCATCCGCCTCGGCGGCGACGACAGCCCCCTGGAGACGCCCCTATGAACCGCGACGCTGGCGGGCTGCGGGTCGAGCGAAGCAGCCCCTTTATCCAGTTGCAGGATGCCGGCCGTTTCGGCGTACGCCACCTGGGCGTCAGCCAGAGCGGCGCGCTGGACTGGATTTCCATGTACTGGGCCAACTGGCTGCTGGGCAACGCCCTGGATGCCGTGGTGGTGGAAATCACCCTGGGCAATTTCGACCTGCGCTGCGAACAGGACGGCTGCCTGGCCCTGGCCGGCGCCGACCTGGGCGCCACCCTGGACGGCGAACCCCTGCTGCCCTGGCGCACGTTCGCCGTGCGCCGCGGTCAGCAGGTGCGTTTCGCCCAGCCGCGCCGGGGCGCCCGCGCCTATCTGGCCGCGCCAGGCGGCTTCAGCGCGACGGCGGTGCTCGGCAGTTGTTCGAGCATGGCCCGCGAGCAGCTGGGCGGCCTGCACGGCGACGGCAAGCCCGTAGCGGTGGGCGACCGCCTGCAGTGGTCTGCGTGCATGGCTACACCACGGACCATGGATACCCGCCTGATTCCGCAGTTCGCGCCCGCGCCGCGCCTGGAGCTGGTGATGGGCGCGCAGATCGGCGACTTCAGCGGGCAGAGCCTGTTCGATGCGTTCAACAGCGCCTGGAAGATCGATACCCGCGCCGACCGCATGGGCATGCGCCTGCTCGGCCCGCGCCTGCACTGCCGGCGCGCGACCATGATCTCCGAGGGCATCCCGCTGGGCGCCGTACAGGTGCCAGCCGATGGCCAGCCGATCGTCCTGCTCAACGACCGCCAGACCATCGGCGGCTACCCGCGCCTCGGCGCCCTCACCCCGCAAGCCGTGGCCCGTCTGGCGCAATGCCTGCCCGGCGAGGAACTGCAACTGGCCCCGGTACTGCAGGAAACCGCGCAGGACAGCCACCTGCGGCTGCTCGGGCAATGGCAACACCGCTAGCGAAGGCATAGCGCCTGCTGCCGTCGGCGCCCAGCGCAGTGCTGGGCGCAAACCGCACACCCGGGCGCAGCGGACTGCGCAATACCGCCGCGCAACTGGCCTCAGGTCCGCCAGTACCGGCCCCGCTCCCTACCTCTTGCAAACAACCTGAATGGAATCCACGAAATGCAGACGCTTCGTCTCACTCCCGATCGGCTGCGCTGGGTGATGTTCGCCATCCTGGTCGCGGCTTACATCATGGCCTTCTTTCAACGCATGGCGCTGGCGGCGGTGGCAACCGATCTGATGAACGACCTGCAGACCAGGGAAGCGATGATGGGGGTGCTCAGCGCGGCGTACTTTTACCCACATGCGCTGATGCAGATGCCGGCGGGCGTGCTTGCCGATAAATGGGGCGCTAAACGCACCATCGGCACCTTCTTTGTCATTGCCGCGTTCGGCTCCGTTCTGTTTGGCATGGCGGATTCGATGCTTGCCGCGTCGCTCGGCCGGTTTCTCGTCGGTGCCGGCATGGCGATGCTGTTCGTGCCGGCGATGAAGCTGTTCTCGCTGTGGTTCCAAGGCAAGGACTTTGCGCTGGTAACCGGGCTGTTCATCTCGTCCGGCGGCCTGGGGGCGCTGTTGGCGACAACCCCGCTGGCGGTCGTCACCGAATGGCTGGGCTGGCGCGCCTCCTTCGTTTACGCGGGTATCCTCACGCTGATCATCGCGACCCTGGCGGTCGCGCTGATCGTCGAAAAACCGTCGGCGCCAACCGCTACCGAAGCGCCAGCGCCGAACGCGCTGCAGGCCGGTACTGCCTGGCACAGCCTTCGGTTCCTCTTACAGCAGCCGGCAATCTGGCCCCTCGCCGCCTGGTTCTTCTTCGGCAACGGCCTGTTCTTCACCTTTGCCGGCTTGTGGGGCGGCCCCTATCTGGAAGAAGTCCATCAGCTGCGCAAGGCGGAAGCCGGCAGCGTGCTGGCGATGATCGCGGTTGGCATCATGCTCGGCGGCGTACTCCTGAGCACCCTGTCGAACCGCCTCTTCGGCGCCAGGAGAAAACCGCTCATGACCTTCGCCGCGCTGCTCATCCTGGCACTGTTCGCAACGCTACAGGTGTTCGCCACGTCCCTGCCCTTGCCGGCGCTCTACGCGGTCTATCTGCTACTGGGCATATTTGGCAACGGTATAGTCGCAATCGGCTTCACCCTGACCAAGGAAAGCTTTCCGTTGCAGTTGTCAGGCACGGCCTTGGGCCTGGTGAACGTCTTTGCCTGGCTGGGGGTGGCGGTCCTGCAAGCGGCCACCGGCCTGCTGCTAGAGGGCGACAGCAGCGAGAGCCTGCAGCAACGCTACACGCAATTGTTCATCGCCTTGCTCGCACTCAGCGGCATCACTCTCGTTGCCTCGGCCCTGCTGAGGGAAAGCGCTACCTGCAAGCCTGAGGATGGCGGCCTGAGGAGAGCCGGTACGACGGCACTGCAGCCCGATTCGTTCGGCAAGCGAATCGATCGCGGCTAGGCCGCACGGTCAGGGCAGGGCCAGCCGCCACGGCCGAAATGCCGCAGTGGCTAAGATGCCGAGTCGCGCATAGCCGACACCTCGGCAAATGCTTTAAAGTCTCGGTTCGGCATGCGCCGCGCACCTTGCGCGGTTTCCGTGCATGCCAAACCCGGCCGTCGTCGCGCCCGGCACGACGCACATAGCCTGTAGAAAGAGCCCAACGATGGAACACCGTGAAGCGCTGGTCGCGCTGCGACAATTTCTTTCCACCCAGATCCTCGGCCAGGAAAAACTCATCGAACGCCTGCTGATCGCCCTGCTCGCCGACGGCCACCTGCTGGTCGAGGGGGCTCCAGGGCTGGCCAAGACCAAGGCGATCAAGGAGCTGGCCGAGGGCGTCGAGGGCGAGTTCCATCGCATCCAGTTCACCCCCGACCTGCTGCCGGCGGACATCACCGGTACCGAGATCTATCGCCCCGAGACCGGCAGCTTCGTGTTCCAGCAGGGGCCGATCTTCCACAACCTGCTGCTGGCCGACGAGATCAACCGCGCCCCGGCCAAGGTGCAGTCGGCGCTGCTCGAGGCCATGGCCGAGCGCCAGGTCTCGGTGGGCCGCTCGACCTACGACCTGTCGCCGCTGTTTCTGGTGATGGCGACGCAGAACCCGATCGAGCAGGAAGGCACCTACCCGCTGCCGGAGGCGCAGCTCGACCGCTTCCTGATGCACGTGAAGATCGGCTTTCCCGACGCCGCGGTGGAACGCAAGATCCTCGCCCAGGCACGCGGCGAGGCGCTCAATGGCGAGGCCAAACCGGAGCACCGGGTCAGCCAGCAGGCGGTATTCGCCGCACGCAAGGAAATCCTCGGCCTGTACATGGCCGATGCGGTGGAGGAATACCTGGTGCAGCTGGTGATGGCCAGCCGCACCCCGGGCAAGTTCGACGCCGAGCTGGCCGAGTGGATCGCCTACGGCGCCAGCCCGCGCGGCTCCATCGCCCTGGATCGCTGCGCGCGCGCACACGCCTGGCTGGCCGGGCGCGATTTCGTCAGCCCCGAGGACATCCAGGCGGTGCTGTTCGACGTGCTGCGCCACCGCATCATCCTGTCATTCGAGGCCGAGGCCTCGGGCATCGACCAGGACCGGGTGATCCAGCGCATCCTCGACGTGGTGGCGGTGGCCTGAATGCGCACGCCTGGCCGCAGTGCCGTAGCCCGGATGCCATCAGGGAACGCCCCCTAGACCATGTCCAGCCCCGCCAGCGCCAACGGCATTTACCTCGATCTCGCCGAGCTGATCGAGATGCGCCACCGCGTGCATGAGGTGCCGCTGTTCTCCACCCCGGCGCGGCGCAGCCCGCTGATCGGCCTGCACCACTCCAAGCTGCGCGGACGTGGGGTCGACTTCGACCAGGTGCGCGTCTACCAGGCCGGCGACGACGTGCGCAACATCGACTGGCGCGTCACCGCGCGCACCCAGGAGCCGCATACCAAGCTGTTCCACGAGGAGCGCGAGCGGCCAATCTTCATCATCGCCGAGCAGAGCCAGCGGCTGTTCTTCGGCTCCGGCCAGTGCTTCAAGTCAGTGCTCGCCGCCCGTGCCGCGGCGCTGGTCGGCTGGGCCGCGCTGGCGCACAACGACCGCATCGGCGGCCTGGTGTTCGCCGACCACGAGCATCATGAAGTCAAGCCGCGGCGCAGCAAGCAGAGCCTGCTGCAGCTGCTCAACCTGCTGGCCCGCGCCAACCAGTCGCTGACTGCCGATACCCCTGCCAATGGCTCGCGCGACACCTTCGGCCTGGCCCTGCGCCGCGCCCGCGAGGTGCTGCGCCCCGGCAGCCTGGTGATCGTGCTGTGCGACGAACGCGCGCTGAACGACAACGCCGAGCAACAGCTGTCCCTGCTCGCCCGCCATACCGACCTGCTGCTGCTGCCGCTGTCCGATCCGCTCGACCATGCCCTGCCGGCCGCCGGCCTGCTGCGCTTCACCCAGGGCGGCGCACGGCTGGAACTCGACAGCCACAACGGCGACCTGCGCCAGGCCTATCGCGCCCAGGCACAGGCACGCGAGGCGCGCTGGCAGCGCCTGGCGCAGAAGCTCGGCGTGCCGCTGCTGCCGCTGAGCACCCAGGCCGAGCTGATCGAGCAGCTGCAGGAACAGCTCAGCGCGCTGCGTCCGAGGAAGGTGGTATGAACCCCATCGACCAGCTCCTGCCGCCGATCGATCCGCCGCCGGTGCCCTGGTGGCCGCCGGCGCCCGGCTGGTGGCTGCTGGCCGCGCTCCTGCCACTGCTCGGCTGGGGCCTGTGGCGCCTGCTGCGCCACTGGCGCAGCAGGCGGCGCCAGGCGCCCGCCGAGGTGCCGCTGGATCCGCTGCGCCTGGCGGCGCTGGCCGAGCTCGCCGCCCTGCGCAAGCCCTACGACGGCGCCCCGGCCGGGCCCTGGCTGCAGCAGCTCAACGCCCTGCTCAAGCGCCTGTGCCGCGAACGCTACCCCGACAGCCACAGCCACGTGCTGAGCAGCCGCGCCTGGCTGGCCTTTCTCGACAACCGCTGCCCGGCCGCCGGCCTGACGCGCTGGATGGTGTTGGTCGAAGGCGCCTACAAGCCGCAGTGCACGCTCAGCGACAAGGCCATCGGCGAGCTCGACCAGGCCGTGGCCACCTGGATTCGCAAGCATGTTTGAGTTCGCCTGGCCCTGGGTTTTCGCCCTCGCCCCGCTGCCCTGGCTGCTGCGCCGGCTGCTGCCGGCCGCCGACAGCGGCGACGCGGCGCTGCGCGTCGCCTTCCTCGACGAACTGCAGGCGCTCAGCGGCCGCCGCGCCCGCACCGCCCTGCCGAGCTGGCGCCAGCAGGCGCCGCTGGCCCTGCTCTGGCTCCTGCTGCTGTGCGCCGCGGCCCGTCCGCAGTGGGTCGGCGAGCCGCTGCCGCTGCCGGCCAGCGGCCGCGATCTGCTGCTGGCGGTGGACGTCTCCGGCTCCATGGACTACGCCGACATGCACTGGGACGACGAGCCGATCAGCCGCCTGGAGCTGGTCAAGCGCCTGCTCGGCGATTTCATCGAAGGCCGCCAGGGCGATCGCGTCGGCCTGATCCTGTTCGGCAGTCAGGCCTACCTGCAGGCGCCGCTGACCTTCGACCGGCGCACGGTACGTACCTGGCTGGACGAGGCACTGATCGGCATCGCCGGCAAGAACACCGCCATCGGCGACGCCATCGGCCTGGCCGTCAAACGCCTGCGCCAGCGCCCGGCGCAGAGCCGCGTGCTGGTGCTGGTCACCGACGGCGCCAACAACGGCGGCGAGATCGAGCCGCTGACCGCAGCGCGTCTGGCCGCCGAGGAAGGCGTGCGCATCTACCCCATCGGCATCGGCGCCGACCCGCAGGACAGCGGCGTGCTCGGCGCCCTGGGTTTCAGCGCCAGCCTCGATCTGGACGAGCCGACCCTGCGCGCCATCGCCGAGGCCACCGGCGGCGAGTATTTCCGCGCGCGCAGCCAGGCCGAGCTGGAGCAGATCGAGCACAGCCTGGACCGACTCGAGCCGGTCGCCCAGCAGCCCACCCTGGCCCGCCCGGCCCAGGCGCTGTACGCCTGGCCACTGGCCCTGGCCCTGCTCGGCAGCCTGCTGCTGGTCGGCCGCACGCTCTGGCCGGATCTGCCGCAAGTCCTGCGGAGGCGCCCATGACCCCGCTCTGGCCGGAGTGGCTGCGGCCGCTGTGGTTGCTCCTGGCGCCGCTGCTGGCCTGGCTGCTGTGGCGCCTGTGGCATCGCGAGCGGCAGAGCGGCCGCTGGCAGTTGCTGCTGCCGGCCGCCTTCCATCAGGCGCTGCTCGAAGGCGGTAGTGGCCGCACCAGCAAGCTGCCCTGGCTGGCCCTCGGCCTGGCCTGGCTGCTGGCCATGCTGGCGTTGCTCGGACCGAGTTGGCAGCGCGTGGAGCAAAGCAGCCAGAAGCCCGCCGATACGCTGGTGGTACTGCTCGAGCTGACGCCGCAGATGCTCGCCACCGACGCCGCGCCGAATCGCCTGGAACAGGCCCGACGCAAGCTGCTCGACCTACTCGAGGCGCGCCGCGACGCGCAGACCGCGATCATCGTCTACGCCGGCAGCGCGCACAGCCTGGTGCCACTGTCCGACGACCTGGCCACCAGCCGCAACCTGCTCGAAGCGCTCAAGCCCTCGCTGATGCCCGAACCAGGCCGGCGCGCCGACCTGGCCGTGGCCCGCGCCCTGCAGCTGCTGGAACAGGCGCAACTGGGCCAGGGGCGCCTGCTGCTGATCACCAGCGCACTGGACGAGCAGGAGCGTAGCGGCATCGACCAGGCGCTGGAACGCCGTGCCACACCGCTGCTGATTCTCGGCATCGGCAGCCGCGATGGCGCACCGGTGGTGCAGGAAGACGGCAGCTTCCTCAAGGACGAGCGCGGCGCCATCCTTATCCCCCGTCTGGATGCGCGCGGCCTGCGCGAGGCCGCCGCGGCGCACGACGGGCGCTACGCCCAGGCCCGCCTCGACGATGACGACCTGCGCCGCCTCGGCCTGTTCGACAGCCCACAGGCCCTGCGCTCGGCGGGCGAGCCGACCCACCTCGATGCACGCGTGGACCAGGGCTACTGGCTGCTGCTGCCGCTGCTGCTCTTGGCCGCCTGCGCCGGACGACGCGGCTGGCTGCTGAGCCTGCCGCTGCTGTTGAGCCTGGCGCCGCAGCAGGGCTTCGCCCTCGAATTCGACGATCTCTGGCTGCGCGCCGACCAGCAGGGCCAGCGCCTGCTCGAGGCGCAGCGCCCGGCTGAGGCGGCGCAGCGCTTCGCCGATCGCCAGTGGCAGGGCATGGCGCTGTATGAAGCCGGCGACTATGCCGCAGCCGCCGATCGCTTCGCCCAGGGCGACAGCGCCGCCGATCATTACAATCGTGGCAACGCCCTGGCCAAGGGTGGCGAGCTGGAGGCGGCGCTGGATGCCTACGAGCAGGCGCTGGAACGACAACCCGAACTGGCTGCGGCGCAGCACAACAAGGCACTGGTCGAGCAGGCGCTGCGCCAGCGTCAGGAGCAGCAAGAGTCGGGCGAACAGGACCAGCAGCAACCGAGCCAGGAAGCCGGCGCCGGCGAACCTAACGAAGCCCCAGCCGGCCAGGCCGCCGAAACGTCGCCGAAGCCTGGCGAACAAGCGACGCGACCGAGCGAAACCGGCGACGACGGCCAAGCGCAGCCCGCCAAAGACGAGCAGGACGGTGGCGCACAGGCCGAGGTCGGCGAGCCGAGTCAGCAGACCGGCGCCGGTCAGGGCCCGCTGACCGAGGAAGAACTGGGCGAGGCCGGCGAGCGTCGCCAGGCCCTGGAACAGTGGCTGCGGCAGATCCCGGACGACCCGGCCGAGCTGCTGCGGCGCAAATTCTGGTACGAACAGCAACAGCGTCAGGAACCGTCCCGATGAAGCGTCTAGTCGCGCTGCTATTTCTCCTGCTGGCCGGACAGGCCAGCGCCGACGCCTTCTTTGCCAGCGTCGACCGCACTCGCCTGAACGAAGGCGAAACCGTGGTGCTGACGCTCGAGTCTACCGATCCGACCCGCTTCGGCCGGCCGGATTTCAGCCCGTTGGACGCGCAGTTCGAGGTTCTCGGCAGTCGCCAGGTCAACCGCCTGACCAGCCTCGGCGACACGCCACGCGCCACCACGCGCTGGATACTCACCCTGCAGCCCAGGCGCAGCGGCGAGGTGGTGATCCCGCCGATCCGCCTGGAAGACGCCGAGACCCTGCCGATCACCCTGCAGGTGGAAGCGGCCGGCGACCGCGGCAACGGCGAGAGGCTGGCGCCGGTGTTCATCGATGCCAGCCTGGATCAGGACAGCGTCTACGTGCAGGCTCAGGTCGTGCTGACCCTGCGCATCTACCATTCGGTGTCGATGTACGACGACAGCAGTCTGACCCCGCTGCAGATGGACGACGCGCGCGTCGAACAACTGGGCGAGCCACGCACCTACGAGAGAAACATCGGCGGCGTGCGCCACGGCGTGATCGAGCTGCAATATGCGATCTACCCGCAGCGCAGCGGCGAGCTGCGCATTCCCGGCCAGGTGTTCAGCGCCACCCTGGTCGATCGCTCGCGTGGCGACGACTTCCTGCCCTTCGGCCCGCGCGCCGGGCGGGTGTCGCGGGTCAAGTCGCCGGACATTCCACTGCAGGTCAAGCCCAAACCGGCGGCCTTCCCCGCCGATGCGCCCTGGCTGCCGGCACGCGCCCTGGGCCTGGCGGAAACCTGGAACCCGCAGCCGGAGCAGAGCCAGGTCGGCGAGTCGCTGACCCGCCGCCTGGTACTCAAGGTCGACGGTCTGTCCAGCGCCCAGCTGCCGCCGCTGCCGGCCACCCAGGTCGACGGCCTGCGGCGCTATCCGGATCAGCCGCAGCTCGGCGACCAGCGCAGCGAGGCCGGCATCATCGGCAGCCGCGAAGAACGCGAGGCGCTGGTGCCCAGTCGCAGTGGCAGCTTCGAGCTTCCGGCACTGGAGGTGCTGTGGTGGAATACCCAGACCGACAGCCTGGAGCGCACCGCCCTGCCCGCCCGCACCCTGCAGGTGGCGGAAAACCCGCAGTTGCAGAGCGACGAACCGGCCAGCCCCAGCGTGGTCGCCCCGCAGGTAGTCGAAGGCCCGCCGCTGTGGCCCTGGCAACTGGCCTGCGCCCTGCTCGCCGGCACCAGCCTGCTCGGCTTCGGCCTGTGGTGGCGCGCCCGTCGCCAACCGGCGATCCAGCGCGCCGCGCAAAGCGGCCCCAGCCCGCGCACCCTGCTCGATGACCTCAAGCGCGCCTGCCTGGCCGGCGATGCCCAGGCCACCCGCCACGCTCTCGACGCCTGGGCGCGCCAGCAACCGGAAACCCTGGCCGACATGGCGGCGCGCTACGTGCCGCTGTCCGACGCCCTCGACGGCCTGAACGGCGCGTTGTACAGCGAGACCGGCCAGCAGTGGCAAGGCGAGGAGCTGTGGAAGGCGATCCGCAACCTGCCGGCGACCCAAGCACCGAGCGACGCGACACAGGACAACGGCGCGCTGCCGCCGCTGTATCCGCGTTGACGAGTACCTGCCAATGACCCGCCTCGCCCGAACACGGAAGTCCTCCGCCGTCGCCCAGTTCTGGCGTGACGACGCCTTGCCATTCATCGAGGCCCGCGGCGTCGAGGATGGGCGCGATCTGTGTTACGCGCGGCATTCCCACGAGACCTTTTCCATCGGGGCAATCACGCGGGGGGAAAGCACCTACATCAACCGCGAGGTTCAGCTGCGAGTGTGCGAGGGCACCGTGGTGTTGATGAACCCGGGGGATGTGCACGCCTGCAACCCGATCGACGGTCTGCCATGGTCCTATGTGATGCTGTACGTCGACACGGCCTGGCTGGGCGCCCTGCAGCGCTCGCTGGAGATGTCGGCGCCTCCCGGGTTTCAGCCGCTGAGCAGCATCATGAGTCGCGACCGGGCGCTGTATGAGGGTGTGGTGGAACTGTATGGCGTGCTCGTCGATGGCCGCCTGTCCGCGCCGACCAAGCAGGACGCGGCCAGCGCATTTTTCACCCGGCTTCTGCGCACGCTCGAGACCGCGCCCCCACCCCGCTCCGAGGCCCATGACAAGCTGCTGCGCGCGGCGGCGTTCATCCAGGCGCATTGCGCGCAGGCGCTGAAGATCGAGGATATCTGCACGGCGGCCGAGCTGTCGCCGTCCTACCTGATCCGCGCCTTCAAGAAGTTGTACGGGATGACCCCGCACGCGTTTTTGCTCAACCAGCGGGTTCAGCTCGCCCGCCTGCTGCTCAAGCGCGGCGAGCCGCTGGCCGAAGTCGCGCTGGCCGCCGGCTTCGCCGATCAGGCGCACTTCCAGCGCGCCTTCAAGCAACTGCTGGCGGCCACCCCGGGGCAATACCGAGGCTAGGCGCTCCACAACAGGTAGAACGCACTCGCAGCCAGCAGCACGGCCATACCGCGATTGAACAGGCGCATCTTGCCCGGCTCGCTCAGATGCCGACGCAGAAAGCCGCCGGCAAAGGCCCAACTGCCCACCGACAGGTAGCAGATCACGAAGTAGATCAGGGCGAACTGCAGGAGCAGTTGCACGTCCCCGTTGGCGACGAAGGCCCCCATGCCGGCCACCGACGCCAGCCAGGCCTTGGGGTTGAGCCACTGCATCGCCGCGCCCTGCAGGAACGACGGCCCCTGGCCACTTTCCGCGGCCGACAGCCGCCCATCGTCCCGCGCCAGCTTGAAGGCCATGAACAGCAGGAAGGCGACGCCACCCAGCTGGATGGCCAGGGTCAGCCCCTGCCAGCGCACCAGCATCTCGTGCAGACCCAAACCGACCAGGATCAACAGCGCCGTGAAGCCGATGGTCGCCCCGCTGACGTGGCGCAGGCTCGCACGTACGCCGTAGCGCGCGCCGGCGCTCAGGGCAACGATATTGACCGGCCCCGGGGAAATGGACATGGCCAGGGCGAAGGCCGCCATGGATAGGAAAAGACTCATCGATAACCGCTCCGTCACAGAAATGAACGGCTGCAACGGTAAGCAGCGGCGAGTCCGGCGTATTGAACAAAACACCCCTTTTGCCGAACAAACAAAAACCGCGACCCGAGGGCCGCGGTTCTTCTCTACAGCCCAGGCATCAGCCCTTGGCGCGCAGCTTCTCCGGGTTGATCAGGAAGCGCGCCAGGGCCGGCAGCAGCCAGATCGCGCCGATCATGTTCCAGAGGAACATGAAGGTCAGCATCAGGCCCATGTCGGCCTGGAACTTGATCGCCGAGAAGATCCAGGTCGCCACGCCGATGGCCAGGCACACGCCAGTGAACAGCACCGCCTTGCCGGTGGACTTGAGGGTCTCGTAGTAGGCCTCCTGCAGCGACAGGCCCTGACGCAGGTAGGTCTCCATCCGGCTGTAGATGTAGATGCCATAGTCCACGCCGATGCCCACGCCGAGGGCGATCACCGGCAGGGTGGCGACCTTGACGCCGATGCCCATCCAGGCCATCAAGGCGTTGCCGAGGATCGAGGTCAGCACCAGTGGCAGGATCACGCACAGCGTAGCGGCCAGCGAGCGGAAGGTCAGCAGGCACATGATGCTCACCGCCGCGTAGACCGCGATCAGCATGGTGGTCTCGGACGCCGCGATCACCTCGTTGGTGGCCGCCTCGATACCGGCGTTACCGGCGGCCAGCACCACCTGCAGATCATCGCTGCTGTGCTGCTTGGCGAATTCCTCGGCGGCGGCCACGGCGCGCGACAGGGTCTCGGCCTTGTGGTCCTCGAGGAACACCAGCACCGGCGCCACCGAGCAGTCGGCGTTGTACAGGCCTTCGGCGCGGGCGATGGAATTGTTCAGCACGTCCTGGTTGCGCGACAGGGTCTCCCATTTCAGGTTGCCCTCGTTCATACCCTTGATCACCTGCTTGGACACGGTGACCATGGAGATGGCCGACTGCACGCCCTGGGTGTTCTCCATCTTCCACATCAGCTCGTCCATGGCGACCAATGCTTCGTGGGTGGAACAACCCTCGGTGGCGGTCTTGATCATCACCACCAGCACGTCGGAGCTGGTCGAGTAGTTGCGGATGACGAAGTCGTTGTCCAGGTTGTAGCGCGAGTCCGGATGCAGTTCCGGCGCGCCCTGGTCGAGGTCGCCGATCTTCAGGTTCTGCCCGTACCAGACGCCGCCGGCCAGGGCCACCACGGCGACCACCACGGAGATCGGCGCGACCAGCGGATGGGCGAAGTTGGAGATGGCGCGCCACAGCGGATGATCCTTGGCGGCTTCCTCGCGGCTCTTTTTCACCGCGCGCTTGCCGATGCCGATGTAGGAGATCAGCACCGGCAGCAGGATCAGGTTGGTCAGGATGATCACCGCCACGCCCATCGAGGCGCCGATGGCCAGTTCGCGGATCACGCCGATGTCGATCAGCAGCAGGGTGACGAAACCCACGGCGTCGGACAGCAGGGCCACCAGGCCGGGGATGAACAGCTGGCGGAAGGCCATGCGCGCGGCGGACAGGGCGTCGGTCGCCTCGCCCGAGGCCATGGCGATGCCGTTGATCTTCTGCACGCCGTGGGAGATGCCGATGGCGAACACCAGGAACGGCACCAGCATCGAATAGGGGTCGAGACCGAAGCCCAGGGTGTGCAACAGGCCGAGCTGCCAGACCACCGCGATCAGCGTGGTGATCACCACCGCCAGGGTGCTCTTGAAGCAGTGGGTGAACCACAGCAGCAGGACGAAGGTGATGCCGATGGCCACGGCGAAGAACAGCGCCACGCCGACCAGGCCGTCGATCAGGTCGCCGACCTTCTTGGCGAAGCCGATGATGTGCACCTTAACCTTGGGATTCTGCGCCTGGTACTTGTCGCGGATCTTCTCCTCCAGCTCGTGGGAGAACGCCTGGTAATCGAGCTTGACCAGCTTGCTCTGGTCTTCCGGGTCCGGATAGGACTCCAGCAGCGGCACGTCGACGATGGTCGATTTGAAGTTGTTCGCCACCAGGCGGCCGACCTGCCCGGACTTGAGGATGTTGCTGCGCAGATCTTCCAGGCTGTCTTCGGAGCCATCGTAGGTCTGCGGGATCACCTCGCCACCGGCGAAGCCTTCTTCTGTCACCTCGGTCCAGCGCACGCTGGGACTCCACAGCGACTTGAGGCCGGAACGATCGACGCCGGGGATGTAGAACACCTCGTCGTGGATCTGCCGCAGGGTCTCCATGTAGTCCTTGCTGAAGATGTCGCCCTCGGTGGCCTCCACCGAGATGCGCACCGTGTTGCCCAGGTTGGCCAGGTCGTTACGGTGCTCGAGCATCTTCTGGATGTAGGGATGGCCCAGCGGGATCATCTTCTCGAAGCTGGTCTGCGGACGCACCTGGGCGGCCTGGTAGAACAGGAAGAGGCTGATCAGCAGGCAGAGCAGGATCACCGCCGGGCGATTGTTGAAAATCAGCCGCTCGAGGAAAGAGGCAGGCATTTGTTGGTGCTTGGTCATGCAAAGGCTCCCGGCTTGCTTATTGTTGGCCCAGATCGGCGCCGGTCGCGGCGGCGAGGTGAACGCCGCCCTGCCCCACCAGGATCAGGTTGCCGTTATCCAGTGCAGTTACCCCGGCCAGCGAGAGGCGGTCGGGACGGTTGATCAGGCTGAAGCTCTGTCCATGGTCGGTGCTGCGCAGCACGGTGCCGCCATGGCCGACCACGGCGACGCTGCCGTCGGCGAGCAGGGTGCCGTCGGCCAGGCCGAACTCCAGCGGGCCGTTGTTCGGCGTATTGAGGACGATCTGCTGCCAGCTGCTGCCGAAGTCGGCGGAGCGGAACAGATGGCCGCGCAGGCCGTAGGCCAGCAGGGTGCCGGCCTGGTCGGTGCCGAGCACGCCGAACAGCGAGCCATCGTAGGGCTGCTCCTCGATGCGTTCCCAGCTCTGCCCCCAGTCGGCGGAACGGAACATCTGGCCGAGTTCGCCGACGACGAACAGCCCCGAGTCCTTCACCGCGGTGATGGCATTGAGGTGGTAGGCATCTTCGTTGTCCAGACGATCGCTGACGTCTTCCCAGCTCTGGCCGCCGTCGCTGGTTTCCAGCAGCGCGCCATAGGCACCGACGGCCAGGCCATGATTCAGGTCGCGGAACCAGATATCCAGCAGCGGCGCTTCTCGCTCGAGATCCTCGAACTGCTTGCGCCAGGTCAGGCCGCCGTCTGCGCTGGCAAGGATCTGCGCATCATGGCCCACCGCCCAGCCATGCTGTGCGTCGACGAAGAAGACCGAGGTGAGCATCTGCCGGGTCGGCACCTTGGCCTGCACCCAGCTCTGTCCCTGGTCGTCGGAATAAAGGATATGGCCGCGATCGCCGACGGCGACCAGCCGCTTGCCGGTGTTGACCACATCGAGCAGCAGGCCGTGCACCGCCAGGGGCGACTCGATGGCATAGCCGGCATCTGCCGCGGCCGCAGTCTCGGCCTGCACGGGTGCAGCGGCGAAACTCAGAACGGACAGCACACTGCACAGCGAGAGCACTTTGGCCAGCGGCGAGTGGACACGGAGCGCCGACTTGCGCGCCAGGATCGACGCCAGACCGGACTGGGTGCGCCGCATGACGGGCTCACTCATATACCTTCTCCCTTTCTTGTTATAGCGGTACTGCCTTTTAGCAGGCCGCCCATCCTAGCGAGCTTCGGAAAGCCCTGACAATCGGCGTGACGTTATGTTTTGTTAAGGCCGCAACCGCTTGAACACGGCCCATTCGCCGATCCGATACGAAAAGGCCGCTACTACTGTAGCGGCCTTCTGCGGAAACTACAGGCCGATCAACGGGTGCCACGGCGACGCAAGGCAGCCGGCTTGAAGTAGCCGTCGTCCGGAATGGCCTGGCTGAAGTCGATGGTGTTGGCCTCTTCGTTGTCCAGGTTCTGCACGTGGTAGCGGCGCGCCTGCAGGTCGTGGAACACATCCAGCGCGGACCAGGTGGTCGGCAGGTCGTAGTAGTTCTTCAGGTAGGCGATCGATACGCGCCACAGCTCGCCGCGACCGTCGTACTGATCGACCACGGCGGCCTGCCAGCTGTCCTCGTCGAGGAACAGGGTGCGCTTGGAATAGATGTGGCGGGCGCCCTTCTTCAGCGTGCCTTCCACCACCCAGACGCGGTGCAGTTCGTTGCGCGTCAGCGCCGGGTTGAGGTGGCCGATCTGCAGCAGGTCCTCGTACTTAACGTCCGGACTGGTGACCTGGTAGTTGTTGTAGGGAATGTAGATTTCCTTCTTGCCCAGCAGTTTCCACTCGTAGCGATCCGGAGCGCCGTTGAACATGTCGGTGTCGTCGGCGGTACGCAGACCGTCGGCGGCGGCGATCGGGGTGTCGTAGGCCAGGTTCGGCGCACGCCGCACGCGGCGCTGGCCGGCGTTGTAGCCCCAGGCCTGGCGCGGCTCCTTGACCTGGTCGAGGGTCTCGTGCACCAGGGTCGCGCCACCGGCCAGACGCGCCGGGCTGGTGGTGAACGACAGGTAATAGAACATGATGTTGTTCAGTTCGGCGAAGGAGCCGTTCTGCATGTAGTACTTGAACATCGCCTCCTGCTGCGAGGTCACCAGCGAGTAGGCGCCGTTGCGCTGTACCGCCACTTCCGAGGCGCGGCGCACGATATAGGTGCCGCGATAACGGGCCACATGGTTCCACAGCGCCTCGACGCCGTTCTGCGGGATCGGGAACGGGATGCCGCCGTAGGCTTCGGAGAAACCGTTGCCGCCATCGACCAGCTTGGCGCTGGTGGCGTTCTTGACGCTGTTGTCGTAGACCCATTGCGGCGCGGAGCCGGAGCGACGGGTCTGGTAAACGGGCATCTGATAGGTTTCCGGATAGGCCTTGAACATGGCGATCTGACCTGGGGTCAGGTTGGCCTGGTACTGGCTCAGGTTGGCCGCGGTGATGGTGAACAGCGGCTTGTCGTCCGGGAACGGATTGACGTGGTGCTGGCCCGAACGGGTGTAGCCCGCCGGCGCCTGGGTGATGCCTCCGGTCCAGGCCGGGATGGTGCCGGCCGCGTTGCCGGACTTCTCGGCGCCGAAGGGGGTCAGGGTATCGCCGAGCTTGGCGGCTTCCTGCGGGGAAACGGCAGCCAGCGCATTGCCGGCGGAAAACGCCAGTGCGACGGCTACGGCCATCAGCCTGTGCTTGTTCAGCATGGTTTTTCTCCGTGAAGAGTCTGACCGGGCGCCCGACGGCGCCCGGCATCTTTTCTGGTTATGGATGCTTAGAAGGAGTACTTGACGTTGACGCCGACGTTGTCGCGGTCGCGCGCAGCGTTGTTCTGGCCGGCACCGTAGAACTCGGTGTACTGGATCTCGGCTTCCAGGCTGTTCAGATAACTGGCGCGCATGCCGACGGTGTAGGCCATGCGACCCTCGACGAAGTTACCGGTCTGGTGCGAGTTGCCTTCGAAATCGTGTTTGAACACGGCGAAGGGCGACAGGTTGACCCCGGCGTAGACGTCGTTCCAGGTACCGGACAGCAGCAGGGTGTAGCCATAGGCGTTCTTGTTGATCTGGTCGTCGCGATCGTAGCCGGAGACGTAGGAGTTGTTCGGGCGGCCGGCGTAGTAGCGATTACCGTTGCGCGACTGATACTGGAGGCTGTCGCCGCGCACGTGCTCGGAGGCCAGCTCGGCGACGCCGAACAGCGAGTCGAAGCCCAGCGAAGGACCGAAGTTGTAGATGGTGCCCAGGGAAGCGTTGAACGCCTCCACGCGCTTGTAGTTATGGATCTGGTCGCCCAGCTGAACATTCTGCCCGCCGATGTTGACCACGCCACCGCTGGCCAGCTGCGGAGCCTGGGTCAGCAGATCGCCGAGCAGGTCGTTGGTGGTGGCGATACCGATCGGCAGATTGGGCCGATAGGACAGCTCACCGAACACCGAGGCCTCGCCGACCGTGGTGTTGAAGCTCATGCCGTACATGCGGATATCTTCGGCGTATTCGCGGCGGGCATTGACCTGATTGGCTACATCCATCGTGGCCAAACCACCCGCCGCCGTGGTCGAGGCGTCGACCAGAGCGCCTTGATAGCCGCCCAGGATGGCTTGCTCCACCAGCGCATTGCCCAGGGTGGTGCCGTTGCCGCTGGTCGCGATGATGTTGTTCAGCATTGCCTCGGTGAAGGCCGGGTTGACGTTCTGCTGGACGTCGGCGACTACCCCCTGGCGAACCAGAGGGTCCAGCTGGGTAGCGGCTGCCGTCCCGATAGCGGCGAGATCGAGCCCGGCGTAGGCGCCGAGATCGGCGTAGATGGTCGGCTCCTTCGCGTGATAGTTGACGAAGTAGAAGCCGAACTCGGTGGAATTCAGCTCTTCGGCGATATAGCGGAACGCGACGCCGAACTGACCGTCGTTCTTGGCATTGATATCCGGACCGACGCTGGCCACCTTGATGTTGCCGTTGGCATCGACCGTGCGGCCGCCCTGTAATCCACCGACACCAAAGCCACTCAGGCCGGAGTAAAGCCCGCCCAGCGGAATCAGAGCTTGCTGAGTGGAATAGGCCGTATTGCCGCCATCGGCGAACAGATCGGTCTCGGAGAAGTAGGTGCCCACCGGATCGATCGCGGTTTCCTTCCAGTTCCACTGGTAGAAGGCTTCCATCGACAGGTTGTCGGTAAGGCCGAGGTTGAAGCTCAGTGCCTCGACCGGCACCAGCACTTCCTTCACTTCCGAACCCGGCAGGCGGAACTTGGCGGCGTCGACCGGGTTGGTGGTATTCACCCCACCGCGGTAGAACAGGCCCTCGCCCCAGTTGAACACCTGCTTGCCCAGGCGGCCGGAGACCGGCATATCGCCCACGTCCCAGTTGCCGTAGACATAGGCGTCGAGGATCTGCGCGTCGCGACCGGCCTTGTGCCGGGTCTGGTAGGTGAAGCTGTTGTCGCGCGGAAAACTCTGGCTCGGCTGGGCCGGGTCGTTGTTGTCCAGGTAGTCGTTGCGCTTGTCCATGATCTGGGTGTCATAGAACGCGGTGCCGCGGACGAATACACCATAGTTCTGGTACGAGGCCTCGAGATCGGTGGTGACCTTGAACACTTCGGAAACCAGACCGGTATCGAAGTTGCGATTGCCGTCGTTGGTGTTGATATCGTCGTTGCTCTTGTCGCGCCCCTGCACGCGCCACAGCTGACCATAGGAGACGGTGGTATCGATGGAGCCGGTGATTTCGTTGTCGGCGAAGCTGAACTCCACCGCCTGCACCTGAACGGCAACCAGCAACGGCAGGACGCCAGCGAACGCGAAGCCGGCCTTGGCCGGTGCGAAACGCAGAACTGGCATGCGGGATTTGATTTCCATCGACACTTTACTCCGTGGCAGATCATTCTTTTGGGCGTCCCGGGTACGGGGCGCGAGATACCGTACTGACGACGGCTTGCGGCAATGCTTTCCGGCGACCCGGCGCGGGGCTGGACCCCACGCAGCATTGCAACCATGATGCCAATTCAAACGAGCGTATCAGCGCAAAGGCGCCGGTTAGACAATCGGCAGGGTTTCTTTCGGTGACTGATCATTCATTGACCAGAGCGTCAGCATCCGCCCGGTGAAATGGCCGATCTTGTCCTACGATCCGACGCTTTATGTCGCACGCTAGAGCGGTTGAAGGGGGTTTCGAGGGAGCAAGGAAAGCACTTCGTCAAGCACCATAGGCCTAACTTAAAGTGTGCAAACGAATAACGTGGAGCCGTTATATTTCCTTGAGTAACAAAAAAGTGTTACCGATCAAGGACCGGTAACACTTTTTTTGGGAGCAGAACCGGTCTTAGGCCAGGCTCTTGCTCACTACCTCATAGACATCGCTGGACAGCTCGCCGGACGCCAGGATGCGTTCCAGCTCGGCCTTCATCAGCGCCTGGCGAGCGTCGCCGTACTTGCGCCAGCGGGTCAGCGGTGCCAGCAGGCGCGAGGCGATCTGCGGATTGAGGGCATTGAGGGTGATCACCTGGTCGGCGAGAAAGCCGTAGCCGGCCCCGTCGGCGCGGTGAAAGTTGATCAGGTTCTGGTTGGCGAAGGCACCGATCAGGGCGCGCACCTTGTTCGGGTTCTTCAGGGTGAAGGCCTCGTGCTGCATCAACGCATGCACGCGTTCCAGACCACCGGGCAGCGGGCAACCGGCCTGCACGCTGAACCACTGGTCCATGACCAGCGCATCGTCCTTGAAGTAGTCGGCGAACATCGCCAGGGCCTTGCCCTGCTGCTCCTGGAACGGCGAGTTGACCAGCACGGCCAGCGCCGCCAGGCGCTCGGTCATGTTGTCGGCGTTCTCGAACTGATCGACGCAGACCGCCAGCACCTCGGGCTTCTCGCTGAGCATCAGGTAGGACAACGCGATGTTCTGCAGGCTGCGGCGGGCGAAGTGGGCGGCCTCGGCGACATAGGGGGTGACCTTGGACACCTCGCGGTTGGCCTGGTAGCGCGCCCACAGTGGCTCGAACAGCGCGCTGGCCAGTTCCTTGCGGGCGAACTCGCGGGCGACATGGATGGCCTCGACGTCGGCCACCTCGCTGATCTCGGTCAGATAGGCCTCGCCCGGCAGCGAGAGCATCTCGGCGACCATGGCCTGATCCAGCGACTCGTCCTCAAGCAGCGTGCGCAGTGCCGTGACCAGGCGCCGGTCCAGCACCAGGGCCTCGCCACGCTGGTGCTGGCCGATCAGCTCCTGCAACACCTGTACCGACAACTGCTGCCCCGCCTCCCAGCGATTGAAGCCGTCGCTGTCGTGCTGCATGAGGAACATCAGCTGGTCGCGATCGTAGGGGAAATGCAGCTTGACCGGCGCGCTGAAGCCGCGCAGCAGCGACGGTAGCGGCTTCTCGGCGATACCCTCGAAGGTGAAGCTCTGCTCGGCCTCGGTCACCGACAGCACGCGGCTGGTGCCCTGCGCGGCACCTTCGCCCTGCAGGCGCAGCGGCAATTCGTTGCCCTGCGCATCGAGCAAGCCGAGCGCCACCGGGATGACGAAAGGCTGTTTCTCCTTCTGCCCCGGGGTGGCCGGGCAGCTCTGGCGCAAGGTCAGGCTGTAGGTCTGGGCAGCGGCGTCATACGCCTCGCTGACCTCCAGACGCGGCGTGCCGGCCTGGGTGTACCAGCGCTTGAACTGGGTCAGGTCGATACCGCTGGCATCCTCCATCGCCTTGACGAAGTCATCGCAGGTCACGGCCTGGCCGTCGTGGCGTTGGAAGTACAGGTCCGAGCCCTTGCGGAACAGCTCCGGGCCGAGCAGGGTGTGGATCATGCGCAGCACTTCCGAGCCCTTCTCGTAGATGGTCAGGGTGTAGAAGTTGGAGATTTCCATGTACGCGTCCGGGCGCACCGGGTGGGCCATCGGGCCGGCGTCCTCGGCGAACTGGTGGGTGCGCAGGTAGGCCACGTCCTCGATGCGCTTGACCGTGCGCGAGTGGGTGTCGGCGCTGAACTCACTGTCACGGAACACGGTGAAGCCTTCCTTGAGCGACAGCTGGAACCAGTCGCGGCAGGTCACGCGGTTGCCCGACCAGTTGTGGAAGTACTCGTGCGCCACCACCGCTTCGACCCGCTGGTGGGCGGCGTCGGTGGCGGTCTCGGCCTTGGCCAGCACGCAGCTGGAGTTGAAGATGTTGAGCCCCTTGTTCTCCATGGCGCCCATATTGAAGTCGTTGACCGCGACGATCATAAAGATGTCGAGATCATATTCCCGTCCGTAGACTTCCTCGTCCCACTTCATCGAGCGCTTGAGGCTGTCCATGGCGTGCTGCACCTTGTCGATGTTCTCCGGCTCGACGTAGATGCGCAGCGCCACCTCGCGCTGGCTCATGGTGGTGAAGCTGTCTTCCACGCACCAGAGGTCGCCGGCGACCAGGGCGAACAGGTAGGCCGGCTTCTTGAACGGATCCTCCCAGGTGGCCCAGTGCCGACCGCCCTCTTCGTTGCCGCTGGCGATCGGGTTGCCGTTGGACAGCAGCACCGGGTAGGCGTGCTGCTCGGCACTGACCGTGGTGGTGAACTTGCTCATCACGTCCGGACGATCGAGATAGAAGGTGATCTTGCGGAATCCCTCGGCCTCGCACTGGGTGCAGAACATGCTGCCGGACTTGTACAGGCCCTCCAGCGCGGTGTTGCTTTCCGGGTGGATACGCACCGTGCTGTCGACCACGAAGCGCTCCTGGGTCGGCTGCAGACTCAGGTGGCTGTCGGTCAGGCTGTAGTCGTCCTCGCCCAGCTCGCGGTCGTCGAGCTTGAGCTCGAGCAGTTCCAGTTGCTGGCCGTCCAACACAAGCTTGGGCAGGCCGGCGCCGGCCTCGGGGTTGCGCCGCATCACCAGCTGCGCATGCACCAGGCTATGGTCCTCGAACAGCTCGAAGGTCAGGTGGGTCTCGTCGATCAGGTAATCCGGTACCTGATAGTCCTTGAGATAGATCATCTTCGGTTGTTCGGTGCGCATGGCTCTTGGCCTCTCGTCTGCGGCGCGCCGGGCGCCGGGTGGCAATCGGGTGTCAGGCGGCGATCTCGTGGACGGCCAGCTGGTAAGCGGTGTACTTGCGGATATTGATCACGCCGGTGTCGAACATCAGGTACTGGCCCTTGATCCCGAGCAGGGTACCCTCGGCCAGCGGCTGCTTGTCCAGGTTGAAACTGGCGATCTTGGCCGGGTAGGCCTCGATCGGGTAGCAGATTTCCACGACCTCGGCGCCGGCTAGCGGCTGGACGGCCTGCAGGCCGAAGCGCTGCTGCAGCTCGGCGATGCCCGCGCCACAGCTGGCGAACAGCTGCTCGCGAATGGCCGGCAGGTCGACCGGCGCGGCATCGCCCTTGAGCAGCGCGCGCCAGTTGGTCTTGTCCGCCACCTGGCTGCGCAAGAGGTCTTC
This sequence comes from Pseudomonas sp. SP16.1, assembly GCF_052682975.1. Lineage (NCBI taxonomy): Bacteria > Pseudomonadati > Pseudomonadota > Gammaproteobacteria > Pseudomonadales > Pseudomonadaceae > Pseudomonas > Pseudomonas sp. SP16.1. The sequence goes on along the minus strand of NZ_JBQYFZ010000001.1, from coordinate 1,322,821 downwards.
GACGAAGCCGGACTGCTGGCGGGTGGCCACGCGCAGGATGGGCAGCGCCTGGGTCGCGCCCTGGTCGATCCAGCGCGTCGGCACCTGGCTGGCGCGGGTGATGCCCACCTTCACGCCGCTGGAATTGGCCAGGTAGACGATATGGTCGGTCATGCAGAACTGCTCGCCCCAGCTCGGCTCGCGGCAGGTGCCAGAGTCGTAATGGCACCTCTCCGGGCTCATGATGCAGACGTCGCATTGCGCCAGTTTCTGCATGCAGGGGTAGCAGTAGCCCTGGCTGAAGCTGGTCTTGGTCTTGCGTCCGCAATGCGTGCAGTGGATCGCACCGAGGTACTCCAGGCGCAGCGTCTTGCCCAGCAGCGGGTTGACCGGCACCTCCTGGTCGTCCAGGCGGAAGACGTATTGCACCGGCGCGTCCAGACGCGCCTTCATCTTGCTCAGCGAGCCTCGTCCCAGTTCGCTCATCAGTGCAGGGTTTCCGAGGACTTGAACAGCAGGTTGGGCACCGGCTCGGATTTGCTGCCGCACTCCTGCGAGCCCATGTAGCCGGTGCGCTGCTCCTCCGGCAGGTTCTGCATCTCCCAGGCGATCATCGCCTGCAGGCTCAGTTCCTTCTGCTCCTGGGTCAGCTTGCGGCCGTCCGGCCACTTGCCGATCTCCACCGCCAGCTTGAGGCTCCGGTAGATTTCCGGGGTGATGTTTTCTATGGCTTCGAGAAAGGACGACATCGGTGTCTCCAGGTAAATGTGTTTAATGCGCGATTCGCAGGAGTCGGCTTGCTGGCGATTGCCACGGGATCGCCGGCAAGCCGGCTCCTACAAACTGGTCCATACGAGCAATTGTCATGCTGCGCGCCTGGCCAGCATACCGCCAAGCAGCCCGGTCAGGCAGCCGGTCAGCAGACCGCCGAGATGCGCGGCGTTGGCAATGGCACCGAACTGCAACAACTCGAAGATGCCGGTCATGCAGATCAGCAGCCAGGCCAGCATCATCACCAGCACGCCTGGCGGCAGCCGATAGGCAGCGTTCGGTGCCAGGCGCTGGTAGATCCAGCAATGCCCGAGCAGGCCGTAGAGCACGCCGGACAGGCCACCGAACAGCGACGGCCCGGCCCACCCGTACTGGGCGAAGTTCGATGCCAGGGCGAACAGCAGGGTCAGCCCGAGCAGAGCGATGGCGCCCTGGCGCGATTCGATACGCCGGCCCAGCTCCCAGTACCACAGGCTGTTCATCGCCAGATGCAGCCAGCCGAAGTGGATCAGCATGGGCGTGATCAGGCGCCACCACTGGCCGCTGGCGAGCGTGGCGTCCAGATAGGTCAGATAGAGGTGCTCGCCGTCGATACGGAAGTCGACGAAGCTCAGCCAGCGAATGGTGGCGAAGTTCTCCCCGGCCGCGGTCACGGCGAAGACGACGAAGGTCAGCAGCAGCATCACGGCGGTCAGCGGACTGCGACGCAGTTGCGTCAGCAGGCTTTCGCGCGGCGGCGCGCTGGGCGTGGCCAGCAGATCCGCCGCCGCGCCATCCGGGTAGCGCGCATAGAGTTCGCGCACCTGCTCGGCCAGCGCCTCGCCCGGCACCCAGAGCACCTGCTGGCCGCCCTCTTCGATCACCCGATGCGGCACCTGCAAACGCCGCAGCAAGGCGACGAATCCGCTCAGATCGACGCCGAGCGGCAGGCGCAGCACGGCCACGGCCGTCATCGCGGCGCCTCCTGCGGGTCGACGTCGACCCAGACGAACTTGCCCGCCTCCAGGTGCTGTTCCTGATCCAGGCGATAGGCCACCAGCTTGCCGCCGACCACCGCGCTGTAGTCCAGGCAGGCCAGGTTGGCGCGGATCGGCGCCGGCCTGCCGCGGCGCCAGTAGTGGCCGACGAACAGCAGCGGCTCATGCGCGCCGTAGCGCAGCAGCTCGTCCTTCTGCAGTTCGGTCAAAGGCGTCTGCGCCGCCAGCTCCGGTAGCGCGTCGGGCTGGAAGACGATATCGCCGTAGGTCTCGGGGTTTTCTTCCCAGAACTTGGTGCGGAAATAGGAGCGGGTGAAGCCGTCGTCGCTGGTCAGGGTCAGGCCGTGCGGCAGGCGCATGTCGGTGCCGCGCAGCAGGCGATCCAGGGCCAGGTTGGCGAAGCTGCCGGGTACCGCCGCAGCCTGGACGAAGTGCTCGTCGATGCAGCCGTCGGCGAACTGCGCGCGCAGCGGCTCGATCAGGCCGGCGTCCCAGCAGGCGTGCACCACGCGAAAACGCCCGGCATCGAGAAACAGCGGCAGTTGGTAGAACCAGTCGAGAAACTCGCGCCACTCCTGCGGATAGGCCTCGAACTGCGCCAGGGTCTCGCGTATCAGACGCTGGTGGCGAGGGCTGTGCTCGCGGACGAACTGCCGGCCGCTGCCCGGCGGCGCCGGCGTGCTCCAGCCCAGGGCGTTGAATTCGTGGTTGCCCATGATGCACAGGGCCTGGCCGGCCTCGACCATGGCGCGTACCAGATGCAAGGTCTCGCGAATGCCGGGGCCACGATCGACCAGATCGCCGAGGAAGATCGCCAGACGCGAGGGGTGGCGCCAGACACCGCCCTGCAGGCGATAGCCAAGCCGTTCCAACAGGCGCACCAGGGTGTGCGCACAGCCGTGGATGTCGCCGATCAGGTCGTAACCGCGGGCGGGGTCGAGGGGCATTCAGCCATGCCCTCCGAGACGGCTGCCCCAGCCGAGCTTGGTGCGACAGACCTCGTAGTAGTTGTGATCCAGCGGGTGGATCAGGCGCAGCTTCTGCGCCTTCTTGGCCACGTGCAGGGTGTCGCCCGGCGCGCAGGTGAAGTGGTTCTGGCCATCGCAGGACACCTGCGGGTAGATGGTCATGTCCTGCGACACCACTATCTTCAGCTCGCTGTGGCCGTCGACCACGATGGGCCGGCTGGACAGGGTATGCGGGTACATCGGCACCACCACGATGGCGTCGAGCTTGGGATGCATGATCGGTCCGCCGGCCGACAGCGCATAGGCGGTGGAGCCGGTCGGGGTGGCGACGATCAGGCCGTCGGCCTTCTGGCTGCAGACGAACTGGCCGTCGATGAACAGCTCGAACTCGATCATCCGCGTCGACTTGCCCGGGTGCAGCACCACGTCGTTGAGCGCATCGCCCTGGCCGATGGCCTCACCGTGGCGACGCACCTCGGCCTCGAGCAAAAAGCGGTTCTCGGTCAGGTACTGACCTTCCAGCACCTGGGCCACCTTGAGCTCCAGCTCGTCGGGGCGGATGTCGGTGAGAAAGCCCAGGCTGCCACGGTTGATCCCCAGCACCGGGACCTTGTGCCGGGCCAGGGCGCGTGCCGCGCCAAGCATGCTGCCGTCACCGCCGACCACTATCACCAGGTCGCAAACCTCGCCGAGCATCTTGCGCGAGGAAGTCTGCAGGCCGTGGCCGGGCAGCACCTCGGCGATGGTGTCCTCGAGGATCACGTGCAGGTGACGATCGATGAGAAAACGCTTCAGCCGGCGCACGGTCTCCAGCGCCCGTGTGCTGCCAAGGCGCCCGATGATGCCGATATTGCGAAATTGCTCCATGGGATTCCCGCCAGGCTGAAGTAGGTAGAGCCGCGATTATCGGCCAAAGGCCGGGGCCGCAGCAAACCGACTGCCGCGCTGGGCTATGCTCGCTGGCATGAACCCACTCGACGTCCTGCACGAGCTTCCCCGCCAGTTGCACAGCCCCGCCGTGCGCGACCTGGCCTGGGTGCTGCTGTCGCCGCCCCTGCTCGGGCAGCCGCCCGGGCCGCAGCGCCATCCGCTGCAGGCCAGTCGCTGGCGCACCCAGCCGGCGCTGCTGGCCGACTGGCTACGGCAGCTGGACCGCGACGATGGCGCGCTGAACGCCTGGCTGGCGCAGCCGCCGGTGCGACGCCTGGGTCTGTACTACGAACGCCTGTGGCAGTTCGCCCTGCACGGCGCACCGGACGTCGAGGTGCTCGCCGCCAACCTGCCGATCCGCCAGAGCGGCCGGACCTTGGGCGAACTGGACCTGCTGCTGCGCGACGCCGAGGGCGAGCATCATCTGGAGCTGGCGGTGAAGTTCTACCTCGGTCCCGCCGCGGGAGACGGCGAGGATGCCGCACAGTGGCTGGGACCGGGCAGTCACGACCGCCTGGACCTCAAGCTGGCGCACCTGCGCCAGCATCAACTGCCGCTGTCGTCGCGACGCGAAGCCAGCAGCCAGCTCAACGAGTTGCAGGTGGCCGGGGCGCGGGCCGCCTTCTGGCTCGGCGGCTACCTGTTCTACCCCTGGGCGCAGACGTGCGCCGCGCCGCGCGGAGCCTCGCCGCAGCACCTGCGTGGAAGCTGGCTGCACCGCCACGACTGGCCGGCCTTCCTCCGCGAGCAGCCGCCGAGCGTCTGGCAGCCGCTGCCGCGCCAGGCCTGGCTGGCCCCGGCGCGGGTGGACGCCGAGCAGCTGTGGTCGGGCGAACGCCTGCAGCAATGGCTGGATGCCCTGCCCGCGCAGGCCGGCGCGCAGTTACTGGTAGGTTTGGAAGAAGCCGCTGACGGCAGCAGGCAGGAAGTGCAGCGGATCTTTCTGGTCGGCGACCACTGGCCAGGCCAGGCCGAGCCCCATGCGCTCGACTGCCCCTAGCGCGGATGCAATCCGGGACAGGCTGCAGCCACCTGCGGCTTGCATGCGAGCCGCAACCGCGCCGCCGTCAGCTCAACGGCTGCGCTCGGTACGCCCGCCCGAGCGCGCCAGGTAGCCGGCGCCGCTTTCGCACAGCAGGGCGTCGCGCTGCACCGCCGGCAGGCCGTCGAGCCCGTCGCGCAGGGCATAGACGCTGTAGCCGAGCTGGGTGAGCAGAAACACCGCGCTGGCGCTGCGCTTGCCGCTGTCGCAGTAGCACAGGTAAGTACGCGCCTTGTCCAACAGGCGCGCCTTTAGCCGCAACAGCGGCAGCGGCATGTGCAGGGCCTGCGGCGCATGGGCCTGCTGGTACTCTTCGAGCAGGCGTACATCCAGCCATTGGGCGCCCTGCGCCAGCAGGCGAGCCGCCTCGCCGAGCGACACCTCGGCCACCACCGGCGCCTTGAGCAAGGCGAAGAAGTCCTGGCGATCGAGGCGCAGCACGCTGCCGTCCTCGATCATGGTTACCGTGGCGTTGCGCGGGCGGTCGGCCAGCAGCGCCTCCTCGCCGAAACAGGCCCCCACCTCCAGCTCGGCCAGCAGCTGGCGTTCGCCGCCCGCGCCACGCACCACCTCGGCCCGGCCGCTGCGCAGAAAATAGCAGCAGTCACCTACCTCGCCCTCTTCCAGCGCCCGACTGCCGGCGACGAGTTCGACGAGCTGCAGACGGCCGAGCATGTTCTGCACGTTGGCCGGCGGCACCTTGGCCAGAAGCGGGTTTTCCAGCAGGCGCTCCAGCCACTCGATGTCCTCGCCGCCCTGCTGCAGCCCCAGCAACAGGTCCTGGTAGGCCAGGCGCCAGGTTAGCAGGCGGTCGAGGGTGGCGCTGTCGACGGCCAGCACGCTGGCGTCGGTCAAGGCGCGCGCCTCGTGCAGACGCGGCAGGCCGGGTGACAGCGGATGACAGCTGGCCTCGCTGCCGGCCAGCAGGCGCTGGCTGCGGCCGTCGGCGGCAAGCAGCTCGAGTTCGCCAGCCAGCAGGTAATAGGTCAGGCGCGCCTGGTCGCCACGACGGAACAGCACCTGCCCGGCCAGCAGAGGTTGCGGCACCAGCTGAAGGCGCAGTTCTCGCCACTGCTGCTCGGACAGCGCATTGAGCGGCGTCAGGCTGCGCAGCTGTTCGGGATGAAGGGGTTCAGTCATGGCCAGTTTCCAGACAGCGCGGACCGGGGTTCGGCAAAGTGCTTGACGGCGCCATCGACGCGCGCCGCCCCTGCAAGCCACCCGTGTGCACGAAGATCAGGCGGCAGCCGCGAGCAAGGTAACCGGCCTCCAGACACTGGCGCAACGCCATTAATGCCTTGCCGGTGTAGACCGGCTCCAGGGGCATTCCGCTGGCGCGCTCGGCCTGGACGATGAACTCGCACAGCTCATCGTCCAGGCGAGCGAAGCCGCCGCGCGCCGCCTCCACCAGTCGATAGCCGTCGTCGTCGCGCCCGGCCTGCTGCAACAGCGCGCGCACCTGCTCGGCGACACCATGCCCGGCCGGCACCGCCAGGGCGCCATGCACCGGCCGCCGGCCCTGTTCGCCCAGCACCAGGCCTGCCAGGGTAGTACCGGTGCCGGCGGCCAGCCACCAGCCGTCGAAGTCGTCCCAGCCAAGCCCCGCCAGTTGCACCTGGGCCATTTCCACCAGATCGCTGCAGCCTTCGGCTGCGAGCAAGCCGAGGCCGCCCTCGGCCACCGGGTGGAAGGTCGGGTAGCGCTGCCGCCAGGGTTGCCAGAACTCCGCCTGATGCCGCGCCCGATAGCCGCCGTAGCCCAGCCAGTGCAGCTGCATGCCGCAGGCCTGCAGATCGATGACCGTGGGGGTTTGCTGCGGCTCGCCGCGCAGCAGGCCGACCGTGGCGAAGCCGAAGCGCTTGCCGGCCGCGGCCAGCGCGTGCAGATGATTGGAATGGGCGCCGCCCAGGCTGATCAGCCCCTCGGCCCCCGCCTCGGCCGCGGCGGCCAGGTGGGGCGCGAGCTTGAACCACTTGTTGCCGGAGACCAGCGGGTCGATCAGATCCAGGCGCAGGCAGGCCAGTTCGACACCGGCCGCCGCCAGCCAGTCCAGTCGCACGGGTTGCAGCGGAGCCCGGGGACGCCAGTCGGGAAGGTGCAAGGCCAAGGTCAGCTGACGGTACGCAGGCGACTACCCGCCCGATGCCGGGCACAGCAGTTGGATTCGCCGATGGTGAAGCGGCTGGGCGAATCGATGCGGTCGATGGGGATGGCGCAGCGCTCGCCGCTGGGCAAGGCGGCATCGCAGGTAGGCTGCTGATAATGCGCCAACCAGCGACGATACTGTTCCTCGCTCACGAAGCACTTGGCCGCGGCGTAGGCCATGGGGTTGTCCTGGTACGAGGCGATGTCCTGCAGCGGGATGGTCAGGTGGCCGGCGCCGGGGTGATAGACCACGAATACCACGCCAAGCTTGGCCAGGCGCTCGAGCACCTGACCGCTACCCTGGCCGGCGAACTCGTCGCGCTCGCGCTTGAGCCGCTCGTTGTCCTGTTGCAGCCGGGCCTCGAGCTCGTTGCGGTAGGCCAGCTCGACGTCACGAATGGCGACCTGCTCCTTGTATTCCGCCACCGCGGCGGCGATCTTGGCCTTGAGCTCGCTGTCGAACTGGGCGCGCAGGATGTCGCCCTCGGTACGCCCGTGGAGCTCGAGGGCGCGCAATTGCCGGGTCATTTCCTCGCGACTGCTCTGCATGCTCTCGGCCTGCGCCGCCAGTTGCGCCTTGAGGCTGGCATTGAGCTGTTCCTGCTGCTGCAGCGCCTGCTGCAACCCCTGGATCTGCGCCTGCAGGCTGTTGCCCTGCTGCTCGCTGGCAAGTTTCAGTTTGGCCAGCTCTTCTTCGTGCTGCTGGCTCAGGCTGCTGATGCGCAGGCGCTGCTGCTTGATCAGCTGCGCGGTCTTCAGACGGTGTTCCTGATCCATCTTCTGCGCCAGATGCTCGGCCACCTCCTTGGCCGGATCGGGGGCGTACCACTTGTCTTCCGAAGCCATCTGCAAGCGCTCGGGGGCAACCACCGGGACGCTCTCCTCCTCCACCAGCAGGCCGAGCTTGTTGCTCTTGACCGCATCGCGCAGCAACACCAGATCGTTCTGCCCCGGGGCCAGGCTGGGGTCCCACAGGTGCATCTGATGCCAGGACACCGGGCACTGGCTGCGGCAGGCCAGACGGATCGGCCCGGCGCCGAGGTCGGGGCCACGGCCGGCACGCTCGGCCAGGTGCTGCAGCGGGATGTTCCAGCCCTTGTCAGGGCTGCCGTCCTCGTTGAAGTCCAGATAGAAGAACACCGCCGCCTTGAGCAGCAGCCGCGGGTTGATCACCACGAAGGCCACGCGCATCTGCTGGTCGGCGAATTCGGGCATGTTGACCACTCCGTCGAGCAGGGCCTCGAATTCGGGGAACATCATTTGCTTGCAGATACCGCGTTCACTGAAGAACATCACGGCTTCCACCATCTGCGGCTTGTTCTGCATGCTCATCGGGTTCCCTCTGGACCAACGCGGGTGGAATCTGCGCGCATGGCGGCGACCCGCGGGGCCTTGTCGGGCCTGGCGGCGGGCGCCGTCCATTGTTCAGCCAAGTCTAGGGGAAAAACCCGCCGCAGCAATGTGACGGGCTTGGCAGTCGCCCCGCCGCCGTACGAAGTGAGATCGGCAGCAAAACAAAACTGTGATGGGGTTGGTGCCAGCGCCCGGCGCTCAGCGCCTGGCGGCGGCGAGAAAGGGTGCCAGACGCTGCGCCATCTGCTCGCCGAGCGCCTGCAGGCCACTCATGGGACGGATCATCACCTCGAACTCGACGATTCTGCCCGTCTCGTCGAAACGGATCATGTCGATGCCCTTGAGCTGGCGCTCGCCAACCCGCGCGGAGAACTCCAGCACCACGCTCAGGCCATCGGCCGTGGCCAACTCGCGGTGATAGGCGAAATCCTCGAACACCTCGAGCACGGTATTGAGGATCAGGTTGACCGCCGGCGCGCCTTCGTAGGGTTTGAACGCCATCGGCGAGCGAAACACCGCATCGGGGTGCAGCAGCTCGGGCAGGGCGCTCAGGTCCTTGGCGGCGATGAATTGGTGCCAACGTTGCAGGCTGGCGGCAGCGGCGGGTTGCAGTTGAGCGTCGAGAGACATCGGCTTCTCTTTATTGTTATGGGCCATATATAAAAAGCCCCGCACTAGGCGGGGCGCTTGCCGCTTATAGCTCGGCGGCCAGGCGCGAGCCCTGGTTGATCGCCCGCTTGGCGTCGAGCTCGGCGGCGACGTCGGCGCCGCCGATCAGATGCACGCGCTGGCCGGCGACTTCCAGGCCCTGCTGCAGCTCGCGCAGCGGGTCCTGGCCGGCGCAGACGATCACCGTGTCGACCGGCAGTACCTGCGGCTCGCCACCGGCAATGCGGATATGCAGGCCGGCATCGTCGACCTTGAGGTACTCGACCGAGTTGAGCATCTGCACGTTCTTGTTCTTCAGGCCGGTGCGATGGATCCAGCCGGTGGTCTTGCCCAGGCCATCGCCGACCTTGGACTTCTTGCGCTGCAGCAGGAACACCTGACGCGCCGCCGGATGCGGCTGCGCCTCGACGCCCGCGACGCCGCCACGGGCCTGCAGCGCGGTGTCGATACCCCACTCCTTCCAGAACTCGTCACGGTCAAGGCTGGTGGCCTTACCCTGGTGGGTGATGAACTCGGACACGTCGAAGCCGATACCGCCGGCACCGATCACCGCTACCTTCTGGCCGACCGGCTTGCGCTCGAGGATCGCGTCCAGGTAGCCGATCACCTTGGCATGCTCGATACCCGGAATCTCCGGGGTACGCGGGGCGATGCCGGTGGCCAGGATGATCTCGTCGAAGCCGCCGCCCGCCAGATCATCCACCGACACCCGGGTATTGAGACGCACGTCGACGCCGGTGGTCTCCAGTTTGCGCTTGAAGTAGCGCAGGGTCTCGTAGAACTCTTCTTTGCCCGGCACGCGCTTGGCCACGTTGAACTGGCCACCGATCTCGCTGGCGGAGTCGAACAGGGTGACGGCATGGCCGCGTTCGGCGGCGACGGTGGAAGCCGCCAGGCCGGCCGGGCCGGCACCGACCACGGCGATCTTCTTGATCTGCTGGGTGGGAATGTAGTTCAGCTCGGTCTCGTGGCAGGCGCGCGGGTTGACCAGGCAGCTGGTCAGCTTGCCGCCGAAGGTGTGATCGAGGCAGGCCTGGTTGCAGCCGATGCAGGTGTTGATCTCGTCCGCGCGCCCCTCGGCGGCCTTGTTGACGAAGTCCGGATCGGCGAGGAAGGGACGGGCCATCGACACCATGTCGGCGTCGCCCTCGGCCAGCACCTGCTCGGCGACTTCCGGGGTGTTGATGCGGTTGGTGGTGATCAGCGGGATCCCCACTTCGCCGCGCAGCTTGGCGGTGACCTTGGTGAAGGCCGCGCGCGGCACCTTGGTGGCGATGGTCGGGATGCGCGCCTCGTGCCAGCCGATGCCCGTGTTGATCAGGGTGGCGCCGGCGGCCTCGATGGCCCTGGCCAGCAGCACGATCTCGTCCCAGGTGCTGCCGCCCTCGACCAGGTCGAGCATCGACAGGCGATAGATGATGATGAAGTTCGGCCCCACCGCCTCGCGCACGCGGCGCACGATCTCCACCGGCAGGCGCATGCGGTTCTCATAGCTGCCGCCCCAGCGGTCGGTACGGTGGTTGGTGTGGGCGACCAGGAACTGGTTGATGAAGTAGCCTTCCGAGCCCATGATCTCGACGCCGTCGTAGCCGGCCTGCTGGGCCAGGGACGAGCAGTTGACGAAGTCCTGGATCTGCTTCTCGATGCCCTCCTCGTCCAACTCGCGCGGCTTGAACGGGTTGATCGGCGCCTGGATGGCGCTCGGTGCCACCGACTTCGGGCTGTAGGCGTAGCGCCCGGCATGCAGGATCTGCATGCAGATCTTGCCACCGGCCTCGTGCACCGCCTGGGTGACGACCTTGTGCTTTTCCGCCTCCTCGAGCGTGCTCAGCTTGGCCGCGCCGGCGTACACACCGCCTTCCTCGTTCGGGCCGATGCCGCCGGTGACCATCAGACCGACGCCGCCACGGGCGCGCTCGGCGAAGTAGGCCGCCATGCGCTCGAAGCCGCCCGGCTTCTCCTCCAGGCCGGTATGCATGGACCCCATCAGGGTGCGGTTCTTCAGCGTGGTGAAGCCCAGATCGAGCGGGGCCAGCAGGTGCGGGTAACGAGCAGTCATGGAATTCTCCACATCGCGGTGCAGTTCACGGATTGCCGCGGTCCCATGGTCACGCGGTCGGTTATGCAGCGAGACGATAAAGAGGCCGCCGGCCAGTCTCAATGATCGAAAATGACAAGATAATGATCAAAACCAGCAGCGCGCCTTGGCATGCCCGCCCAATCCACCTAACCTGCACGGCAATTCAAGCGAAAGTCCCCTCATGCGTTTATTCATCGTTTCCCTCGTCTTTCTCGCCCTGCTCGGAGGCCTTGGCAGCTACGCCTACTGGTGCGAGCAGCGCCCCGCCGGCCACTACCTGTCCGACCTGCGCAGCCAGGTGGCCCTCGACCTCGGCCAACCTGGCCCGCGCGGTAATCTGCTGGGTATCCAGCCGGAGCTGTTCGCCGCCGACTACCGCAGCCTCGACCGCCTGCGCCTGAAGCTGGCCGCCTACCTGGACCGGGCGCGCGACCTGGGCCTGCTCAGCGAGCGCACCATCGTCGTGCTGCCGGAACATATCGGCACCTGGCTGCTGGCGGTGGGCGAGAAGGACGAGCTGTACCGCGCCGCCGAGCAGCGTCAGGCGCTGCACTGGCTGGCGGCGAGCAATCCGCTGGCGTTCCTGCGTGCCCTGCTCGCCGCCGAGGGCAGCGCCCGCCTGGACGACGCCCTGCTGCGCACCAAGGCCGACGCCATGGCACGTGATTATCAGCGGCTGTTCGGCGATCTGGCCCGCGACTACGGTGTCACCCTGGTCGCCGGCTCCATCGTCCTGCCCGAGCCACGCGTCGAGCTGGGTCGCCTCGAAGTCGGCCACGGCCCGCTGTACAACGTCAGCCTGGTGTTCGACCGCGCCGGCAATCCGCTGGGCCAGCCGCAGCGCCAGGCCTTCCCGGCGCCCCCCGTCGTCGCCGCGCCGACGACCGCCTTGCAGGTACTGGACACGCCGGCCGGACGCCTCGGCGTGCTGCTCGGCGCCGACGTCCGGCAGGCGGCCAGCCACGCCGCGCTGGCCGAGCAGCAGGTCGAGCTGCTGGCCATGCCCGGCGACCTGTACGGCCAGATCGAGGATCCGTCGGCACTGGCCGAACGCCTGCGCAGCGCCGGTGTGCGCGCGGGCCTGGCGGTCCATCTGCGCGGCCGCCTGTGGCAGCGCAGCGGCCAGCCACTGGGGCTGGCGTTCGACGCCGGGCGGCCACAGGCCGGCGCCAGCGACCGCGGCGCGCAATTGCTCAACCTGTGGCTATGAAGGCGTCCCGCGTCCGCCTCGGCGATCTTTCGGTCGGCTTCACCCAGGCGCTGGCCGCGGCCCTGCGCGAACGCGGCCAGGATCCACGACCGCTGCTCGAGCAGTTCGGCCTGGACGCCGCGCGCCTGAGCGAGCCGCGCGCGCGCCTGTCGATTCCGCGCTTCATGCGCCTGGGCCACAGCGCCATCGAACTCTGCGGCGATCCGGCGCTGGGCCTGGCGATGGGCCGCCTGAGCCGACTCGGGCAGATCGGCCTGGCCGGCATCTGCGCGACCCAGGCGCCGACCCTGCGCGAGGCGGCACGCGCCCTGACCCGCTTCGAGGCGCTGTACGCGGCCAACTATCGCGGCAGTTCGGGGTTCGTCGAGGATGGCCGCGGCGCCTGGCTGCATTTTTATTCCATCAGCCCGTACAACGCCTACAACCGCTTCGTGGTCGACTCGGTGCTGGCCGGCTGGCAGAGCAACCTGGCGCAGGTGGTCGGCCGCCCGCTGAGCCTGGAAAAGGTCGAGATCGAATTTCCAGCGCCGGCCTATGCCGAGCGCTATCAGGATTTGTTCGGTTGCCCGGTGGAATTCGAGGCCGGCGCCAATCGCCTGCGCCTGAGCGCCGAGAGCCTGGCGCTGATCAATCCGGAACATTGCCCGGGGACCTGGCAGCAGTTGCTGGAGCTGTGCGAACGCGAACTGGAGCAGCTGACCCGCACCCGCAGCCTGCGCGAGCGGGTGATCCAGCTACTCGGCCCGCTGCTGCATGGCCGCGAGCCGGATCTGCAAGAGGTGGCCCGGTCCCTGCAGCTGCCGAGCTGGACGCTGCGACGCAAGCTGGCCGAGGAAGGCACGCAGTTTCGCGCCATCCTCAACGACACCCGCCGCGACCTGGCCACGGCCTATATCCGCGACACCGAGCTGGCCTTCGGCGAGATCGCCTATCTGCTCGGCTTCGCCTCGGCCGAGGCCTTCCAGCGCGCCTTCAAGCGCTGGCTGGGGCAGACACCGGGCGACTATCGCCGCACGCAGCGTCGTGCAGGCAACGACGCTCAGAGTTCGGTGGCGTCGTCGTCCGCGTCCTGATCGAACGCGCCAAGTTCGAGCAATTCTTCCTGGTAGTCGTCCATCGTCTATCTCCTGCATTTCCAGTCGTTCGGCCCCTAGCAGGCTACGACGGGCGGATGAAGACAAGATGACGAAAAGTCGCAGACAAGAAAAAACCCGTTGATCTTGCGATCAACGGGTTTTCATATGGCGCAGCGGACGGGACTCGAACCCGCGACCCCCGGCGTGACAGGCCGGTATTCTAACCGACTGAACTACCGCTGCGTGTCGGCTGGACTTGCGTCCAAGGAACTCTGTTGCACGTCTGATGGCACCTCTAGAGGTTTGCCATCTCAGCCCGAGCGAACTCGCACTGGAGAATAATGGCGCAGCGGACGGGACTCGAACCCGCGACCCCCGGCGTGACAGGCCGGTATTCTAACCGACTGAACTACCGCTGCGCGTCGGCCGGACTTGCGTCCGAATTCGCTATGGTGGGTGGTGACGGGATCGAACCGCCGACCCTCTGCTTGTAAGGCAGATGCTCTCCCGGCTGAGCTAACCACCCATGTGCCTTAGCGAGGCGCGCACTTTATGCAGGCGGCTAAGCTAAGTCAACACCCTGCTTGAATTTTTTCTGAAAAAAGCGGTTTTGCCGCGTCCTCCCCACGAAGCCATCGCCAGGGTTCAGTCCATCTCCCCGCACAGCTCGGCGGCGCGCAGCAGCGCGGCGGTCAGGGCATGGCGCTCCCACTCGGCCAACGCGGCGAAACGACGGTTGAACTCAGGCGGCATCAGCGAGGGCGCCTGGCGAATCAGCTCGCGGCCGGCATCGCTGATCAGCAGCCACTGGCGGCGACGGTCCTGGTCGTCGCGTTGACGCTGCAACAGACCGCGCTCCTCGAGGCGATCGAGCATGCCGGAGAGCGTGGCCGCGGTGAGGCTGACCCGTCCGCTGAGAGCACTGGCGGTCAGGCGCGTCTCGCTGGCCAGCACCTGCAGGATCATCAGTTGCATCGGGGTCAGGCCACCGAAACGAGCCAGACGTTTGGCATGCACCTCCCCCGCCTGCTGCAAGCGACGCAGGGCCTGGAACAGGGGCATTTCGAAAGCCATGACAGATGACAAATCTATTTCAACAGGAACTTTTTTATCACTCATAAACACCAATTTATAGCCAGCAAAACTTTGACATAAAAGCATTTATTTGTTTTGGTGTAAAAGGCTCGGCCAGCGCCGAGCCACTCCCCAACGGCAATACCGGTAAGGAAAATATGTGCGGAATAGCTGGAGAACTACGTTTTGATCGACGCCCCGCGGACCTGGCGGCAGTCGAACGCATCACCCACCACCTGGCCCCTCGCGGCCCCGACGCCCACGGCTTTCATAGCCAGGGCCCCGTCGCCCTCGGCCATCGCCGTCTGAAGATCATGGACCTGGCCGAAGCCTCCGGCCAGCCGATGATCGATAGCGAGCTGGGCCTGTCGATGGTATTCAACGGCGCCATCTACAACTACCCGGAGCTGCGTGCCGAACTGCAGGCGCTGGGCTACCGCTTCTTCTCCGGCGGCGACACCGAGGTGCTGCTCAAGGGCTACCACGCCTGGGGCGAAAAACTGCTGCCCAAGCTCAACGGCATGTTCGCCTTCGCCGTGTGGGAGCGCGACCGCCAGCAACTGTTCATCGCCCGCGACCGTCTCGGCGTCAAGCCGCTGTACCTGTCGCGCACCGGCGAGCGCCTGCGCTTCGCCTCCTCGTTGCCCGCCCTGCTCGCCGGCGGCGATATCGCCAGGACCCTCGATCCCGTCGCGCTCAACCATTACCTGAACTTCCACGCCGTGGTGCCGGCGCCGCGCACCATCCTCGCCGGCGTGGAGAAGCTGCCGCCGGCCACCTGGCTGCGCATCGATGCCGACGGCAACTGCCAGCAGCAGAGCTGGTGGCAGCTGGAGTTCGGCCCGCAGCGCGAGGAAATCCCCTTCACCCTGGACGACTGGCGCGAGCAGGTGCTGGACGGCATGCGCGAGGCGGTGTCGATCCGCCAGCGCGCCGCGGTGGATGTCGGCGTGCTGCTGTCCGGCGGCGTCGACTCGAGCCTGCTGGTCGGCCTGCTGCGCGAGGCCGGGGTAGAGAATCTGCTGACCTTCTCCATCGGCTTCCAGGATGCCGGCGGCGAGCGTGGCGACGAGTTCCAGTACTCGGACCTGATCGCCGAACGCTTCGCCACCCGCCACCACCAACTGCGCATCGACGAGCACGAGATCATCGAGCAGTTGCCGGCGGCGTTCCGCGCCATGAGCGAGCCGATGGTCAGCCACGACTGCATCGCCTTCTACCTGCTGTCGCGCGAGGTGGCCAAGCACTGCAAGGTGGTGCAGAGCGGCCAGGGCGCCGACGAGCTGTTCGCCGGCTACCACTGGTACCCGCAGGTGGACGGCGCCGACGACGCCTTCGCCGCCTACCGCGCGGCCTTCTTCGACCGCGACTACGACGAGTACGCCGCCTGCGTGCAGCCGCAGTGGCTGACCGGCGACATGGCCGGCGACTTCGTCCGTGAACATTTCGCCGCCCCCGGCGCGACCGCCGCCGTGGACAAGGCGTTGCGCCTGGACAGCACCGTGATGCTGGTCGACGACCCGGTCAAGCGCGTCGACAACATGACCATGGCCTGGGGCCTGGAGGCACGCACACCGTTCCTCGACTACCGCCTGGTGGAACTGTCGGCGCGTATTCCGGCGCGCTTCAAGCTACCGGACGGTGGCAAGCACGTGCTCAAGGAGGCGGCGCGCCAGGTGATCCCCGGCGAGGTGATCGACCGGCCCAAGGGCTATTTCCCGGTACCCGGACTCAAGCACCTGGAAGGCGCCACCCTCGGCTGGGTGCGCGACCTGCTGCTCGACCCCAGCCAGGATCGCGGCCTGTTCAACCCGGCCATGCTCGACCAGCTGCTGACCGACCCGCACAAGCACCTGACGCCGCTACGCGGCTCCAAGCTGTGGCAACTGGCGGCGCTCAACCTGTGGCTGAGCGAACAGGGACTGTAGCGACGCCGCGTCGCCCGGATGCGATCCGGGCCGGCCGCGGCACGAACTCACGCCCCGGCACAGACCGGACGTAGCGAACGAGGACAAAAGGACAATTTCCATGCGCGCCACTGCCTACAATCAGCGCCTGCTGCGCGGCCAGACCCCCTCCTACGAACGCCTGCAGGCACGCCTGGCCGAGGAGCACAGCGCCAATCCCAGCCAGCCCATCGCGGTGCATTGCGGCTGGGGCCGCCTGCTGATCGGCCATACCTATCCCGATGCCGGCGAGCTGGCCGCCGCCCTGCTCGACGAACGGCCCGGCGAGCGCGACATCGCGCTGTACGTCGCCGCCCCCCACCAGGTGCTGGCCCAGGCGCCGCAGCAGCTGTTCCTCGACCCCTCCGACACCCTGCGCCTGTGGTTCACCGACTACCGACCGGCGCGCCGCGGCTTCCGCGGCTTCCGCATCCGCCGCGCGCAGAACGAGGCGGACTGGCAGGCGATCAACTGCCTGTACCAGATGCGCGGCATGCTGCCGATCGACCCAGCCAAGCTCACCCCCTATAACCAAGGCGGCCCGACCTACTGGCTGGCCGAGGACGAGGACAGCGGCGCGGTGATCGGCAGCGTCATGGGCCTGAACCACCAGCGCGCCTTCCACGATCCGGAGAACGGCAGCAGCCTCTGGTGCCTGGCGGTGAACCCGCAGTGCAGCCGTCCCGGGGTCGGCGAGGTGCTGGTGCGCCATCTCGTCGAACACTTTATGAGCCGTGGGCTCAGTTATCTTGACCTTTCCGTCTTGCACGACAACCGCCAGGCCAAGAAGCTCTACGCCAAGCTGGGCTTTCGCGAGCTGCAGACCTTCAGCCTCAAGCGCAAGAACGGCATCAACCAGCCGCTGTTCCTCGGCCCCGGCCCGCGGGCCGAGCTCAACCCCTATGCCCGCATCATCGTCGACGAAGCCCTGCGCCGCGGCATCGAGGTACAGGTCGACGACGCCGAGGCCGGCCTGTTCACCCTCAGCCACGGCGGCCGGCGCATCCGCTGCCGCGAGTCGCTGACCGACCTGACCAGCGCGGTGAGCATGACCCTGTGCCAGGACAAGCGCCTGACCCACCGCGCCCTCAGCCGCGCCGGCCTCGCCGTACCGGCGCAGCGCCTGGCCGGCAGCGCGGAGGATAATGCCGCCTTCCTCGCCGAACACGGCGCCGTGGTGGTCAAGCCGGTCGATGGCGAGCAGGGCCAGGGCGTGGCGGTCGACCTGCGCACGCCGGGCGAGGTGCAGGACGCCATCGAGCGCGCCCGCGTGTTCGACCAGCGCGTGCTGCTGGAAAGCTTCCACCAGGGCCACGACCTGCGCGTGCTGGTGATCGGCTACCAGGTGGTCGCCGCGGCCATCCGCCGCCCGGCCGAGATCATCGGCGACGGCCGCCACAGCGTCGGCGCGCTGATCGACGCGCAGAGCCGCCGACGCCAGGCCGCCACCGGCGGCGAAAGCCGCATTCCCAAGGACGCCGAAACCCTGCGCACCCTGCACGGCGCCGGCCTCGATTACGCCAGCGTTCTGCCCGCGGGCCAGCGCCTGACCGTGCGCAAGACCGCCAACCTGCACACCGGCGGTACCCTGGAGGACGTCACCGCGATCCTCCACCCGAGCCTGCGTGAGGCGGCGATCAAGGCCGCGCGCGCCCTGGAGATCCCGGTGGTCGGCCTCGACCTGCTGGTGCCGGCCGCCGACCAGCCGCAGCATGTGTTCATCGAGGCCAACGAGCGCGCCGGGCTGGCCAACCACGAACCACAGCCGACCGCCGAGCGCTTCGTCGATCTGCTGTTCCCGCTGAGCCAGGTGATCAGCTGAGCGCTGATCGGTAGCCCTCTCCCTCCCCCCTCCCGTAAACGGGCGAGGGGCAATGGCAACGCCGAGGAGTCCTTAATGCCGCAACTACCCGAACCCGACCTCGACTACCTGCAGAAGGTGCTGCTGGAGATGCTCGCCATCCCCAGCCCGACCGGCTTCACCGACACCATCGTGCGCTACGTCGCCGAGCGGCTCGACGAGCTGCAGATTCCCTTCGAGCTGACCCGTCGCGGCACCATCCGCGCCACCCTGCGCGGGCGCCAGAGCGAGTACGAGCGATTCGACCGCGCGGTCTCGGCGCATCTGGACACCATTGGCGCCATCGTCCGCGAGATACAGGACAACGGCCGCCTCGGCCTGGCGCCGGTGGGCTGCTGGTCGAGCCGCTTCGCCGAGGGCAGCCGGGTGAGCGTGTTCACCGACCAGGGCGTGCTGCGCGGCAGCGTGCTGCCGCTGATGGCGTCCGGGCACGCCTTCAATACCGAGGTGGACAAGCTGCCGATCAGCTGGGACCACATCGAGCTGCGCCTCGACGCCTACGCCACCACCCGCGCCGATTGCGAGTCGCTGGGTATCGCGGTGGGCGACTTCGTCGCCTTCGATCCCCTGCCGGAGTTCTCCGAGAGCGGCCATATCAGCGCTCGCCATCTCGACGACAAGGCCGGCGTCGCCGCCCTGCTCACCTCGCTCAAGGCCATCCGCGACAGCGGCCAGCAGCCGCTGATCGACTGCCACCCGCTGTTCACCATCACCGAGGAGGTCGGCTCCGGCGCCGCCGCCGCCCTGCCCTGGGACGTCAGCGAGTTCGTCGGCATCGACATCGCTCCGGTCGCACCCGGCCAGCAATCCAGCGAGCACGCCGTCAGCGTGGCCATGCAGGATTCCGGCGGCCCCTACGACTATCACCTGTCGCGCCAGCTGCTGCGCCTGAGCGCCGAACACGAGATCCCGGTGCGCCGCGACCTGTTCCGCTACTACCACAGCGACGCGCAGTCGGCGATCACCGCCGGCCACGACATTCGCACTGCCCTGCTGGCCTTCGGCTGCGACGCCACTCACGGCTACGAACGCACCCACCTCGACAGCCTCAAGTCGCTCACCCGCCTGCTCACCGCCTACGTGCTCAGCCCACCGGTATTCGCCAGCGACGCGCAGCCGGCGCAGAGTTCACTGGAACGCTTCAGCCATCAGCTGGAGCACGATGCGCAGATGGAAAGCGAGACGCGCGTCCCGCCCGTGGACAGCCTGCTCGGCCAGCATGATCGGGACGCTTGATGGGGCCCGCGCATAAGGGCAAAGTGACGCCAAAGGACAGGGGGCCGCACGTGCCCCCTTGGTGTGGCCCATTGAGGTTCTCGGATGCCTCGTCTCTGTCTGGCTCTGCTTCTGTTCTGGCTGGCCTGCCCGACCTGGGCAGCGCAACCCGCGCCGCTGGCCAGTGATGATCTGCGCCTGTCGCTGGCGCCCTATGCCGGCTATCACGAGGATGCCAGCGGCGAGCTGAGCGCCGAACAGGTATTGGCGCTGGGCGACGAGGCGTTTCGCCGCATCGAGGGCGAACACGCCAACAAGGGCAAGAACGCTTCCGTCTGGTGGTTCCGGGTGCGCCTGGACAATGCCCTGCAACAGGGCCTGGGCGGCTACCTGGAGGTCAACTACCCGCTGCTCGACCATCTGCAGATCTTCCTCGCCGGCCCCGACGGCACGCTGCAGGAGCAGGAGAGCGGCGACCGCTACGCCTTCTCGCAACGGCCGGTGCAGGTGCGCAACTTCTGGTTTCCGCTGCAGCTCGAGCCCGGCGTCAGCACCCTGCTGGTGCGGGTGGAGACTACCAGCACGGTGTTCGTGCCGCTGTTCTTCAGCACCTACGGCGCCAGCGCCGCCGCCCAGGAAAATCTCATGGGCTTCAACGGCGCCTTCTACGGCGTGCTGTTCGCCATGTTCTGCTACAACCTGTTCCTCTACCTGTCGCTGCGCGAAGCGGCCTACTTCTGGTACCTGGCCTACAACCTCAACGTCGGCCTGCTCGCCGCTTCCTTCGACGGCATGCTGTTCAAGCTGATGCCCGAACACGTGACGTTCCAGTCGGTGAGCATCTACCTGCTGATGTACCTGCACTGCCTCACCGCCATCCAGTTCAGCCGCCATTTCCTGCATGCGCGCCAGTATTTCCCGCGCCTGGACACCGGCCTGCGCCTGCTGATGCTGGTCTGCGCCGGCATCCTCCTGTCGGTGCCACTGGTCGGCCTAGGCGCCTGGAACATCCTGGCCAGCGTCACCGTCTCGCTGGTCTCGCTGGCGTTGCTGCTCACCGGCCTCTATGTCTGGCGCCGCGGCGTGCGCTACGGCTCCTACTACACGCTGGCCTGGGCCATCCTGCTGTTCGCCTTCATCCAGGCCACCACCGGTTCGCTGGGGCTGGAGATGCTCGGCGTGTTCGGCGCCACGGTGGTGAAGATCGGCGTCACCATCGAGCTGATCACTCTGTCGATCGGCCTGGCCGATCGCATCAACCTGCTCAAGGAGGAAGGCTTCCGCTCGCGCCGCGCCGCCGAGCAGGCCGAGTTCGACAGCCAGGCCAAGAGCCGTTTCCTGGCCAAGATGAGCCATGAGATCCGCACCCCGCTCAACGGCGTGCTGGGCATGCTGCAGTTGCTCCGGGAAACCCCGCTGGACCGCAGCCAGCGCTTCTACGTCGACACCATCTCCAGCTCCGGCAGTTCGCTGATGGCGGTGATCAACGACATCCTCGACTACGCTCGCATCGAGTCCGGCAAGCTCAGCCTGGAGCAGATCGAGTTCGACCTCGAGGAGCTGATTTCCGAGACCCTCAGCCTGTTCACCGGCCAGGCTCTGGACAAGCGCCTGCGCCTCTACGTCAGCCTCGAAGGCGGCGTGCCGCGGCGCATCCAGGGCGACCCGACGCGGCTCAAGCAGGTGCTGATGAACCTTCTGAGCAACGCCCTGAAGTTCACCGCCGAAGGCCATGTGGCGATCGGCGTCAGCCGCCGCAGCGACAGCCACGGCCGGCCGCATCTGGTGTTCGCCGTGAGCGACAGCGGCATCGGCATCAACGAGCAGGCGCTGGCCCAGTTGTTCGAATCCTTCGCCCAGGGCGATTCCAGCACCACCCGCCGCTATGGCGGCAGCGGCCTCGGCCTGGCCATCAGCAAGGAGCTGGTGGAGATGATGGGCGGACGCATCGAGGTGCAGAGCACCCCTGGCCAGGGTACCCGCTTCGCCTTCGACATCCCGCTGCTCGACGAAACCGACCAGCCCGACCCGCTCACTCAACTGGTCGCCGGGCGCACCGTTTTGCTCGCCTCGCTCGACGGCCTCGGCCTCGACGCCGCCAGCCGCCTGCTCGGCCGCTGGGGCATGCGCACCGAGCGCTGCCAGACGCCGGAGCGCCTGCTGGACTATTTGCAGGACTTCACCACGCCGCCGCTGCTGGTGCTGATGGCACCCTGGCCGGGCAGCGTCAAGCACTGGCTCGAATCGCTCAGGCCCAGGCTGCAACCGCAACAGCGCGTGCTGCTGGTCTGCCCGCCGGAAGCCTGCCAGCAGTTACCCGGCGGCCATGGCCTGCGCCTGCAGCACCTGGCCCAGCCGATGGCTATCAACACCCTGCGCCATGCCCTCGGCGAGCTGTACGAGGAACCGCGGGCCCAGGTCCATCAACTGGTGCGCGAGGTGCGCAACCACCGCGATGGCACGCCCTGCATCCTGGTCGCCGAGGACAATCCGGTGAATCAGCTGGTGGTTCAGGGCTTTCTCAAGAAGCGCGGCTACAGCGTACGCCTGGTGACCCACGGCCAGGCCGCGGTGGAGGAATACAGCCGCGACCCCAACGCCGTTCACCTGATCCTGATGGACTGCGAGATGCCGGAGATGGACGGTTTCGAGGCCACCCGGCAGATCCGCAAGCTTGAGCGCGACCGGCAGCTGGCGGCGGTGCCCATCGTCGCTCTCACCGCGCATATTCTCGACGAACACCGCCAGCACGGCCTGGAGGCCGGGATGGACGATTTCCTCGGCAAACCACTGGACAGCGCCCTGCTCTACAGCACCCTGGAGCGCTTTCTCAGCGTGCACAGCGTCTGATCGGCGCTGGCTACCGCACGCATCATGCGCGGCGCACGGCGCACCCGACGAGCGCTGATCACCATGGCCGGGCCATGGCTTATTGGCGCCAGGCCCACTAGCATAGGCGCCGCCTGACTGGAGCCGACCCGCCGTGCTGATCCCCGCCCACCTGCTGCAAGCCGACACCCTCACCGCCCTGATCGAGGACTTCGTCACCCGCGAGGGTACCGACAACGGCGACGAAACCCCGCTACCAACCCGCGTGCAACGGGTGCGCCGCGCCCTCGACAAGGGCGAGGCGGTGATCGTCTTCGATGCGGACAGTCAGCAGTGCCAGCTGGCGCTCAAGCGCGACGTGCCGCAGGAGTGGCTCGAGGCCTTGCGCGACGACTGAAGCCCGCCTGCAACGGCGCAGTCGCGCTCAGCGGGCGTTGCGCCGCGCCTCGGCCAGGCGCTCGGCCAGGGCATCGAGTTCGGGCACCTGCTCCTCCGGCAAATGACGCAACACGGCCTGACTCAGGCGCAACTGACGGATGAAGCGCCGGCAATGCACGCACATGGCCAGGTGAGCGCGCACCGCCAGACGCTGACGCAGGCTCAGTTGCCCATCGAGAAAATCGCTGGACTGGGCCACCAGGTCCTTGCAGTTCAGCATTGCCCGGTCTCCTCGAAATGCTCCAGGGTGGCGAAGACTTTCAGACGCGCCCGGTGCAACAGCACCCGCACATTGGAGAGCGAGATTTCCAGAAGATTACAGATCGCCTCCAGCTCCAGTCCCTGGCGCTCGCGCAGCACCAGCACGCTGGCCTGCAGCTCGGACAGGCTGGCCAGGGTCTTTTCCAGGCACTGGCGCAGTTCGTCCTCGCTCAGCAGGGCTTCGGGGCTGTCCTGGTGCCAGGCGTGCGGTGCCAGCAGCCAGTGGCCATCCTCGGCGAAACGCTCCTCGCCGACGCTGCCGTGCGGGCCCGGCAGGTCGTCCAGCAACACCTCGCGACGGTTGTGCTTGAGGCGGGTCTTGGCGGCATTGGCGGTGATGGTCAGCAGCCAGGTCTTCAGGCTGGCGCGCCCCTGGAAACCATCCAGCCCCCGCACCACCGCGAGCCAGGCGTCCTGCACCACCTCATCGGCGTGGCGGCTGCCGACTATGGCGTAGGCCACCGCACGCATCGCCCCCTGATAGCGGGCGACCAGCTCGCGGTAGGCCTGCTGCTCGCCGGCGAGCAGACGTCCCAGCAGATCGGAATCGCTCATGCCTCCCCCGCAGGCTGCGCTACGCGCACCACAACCGCCACGGCGCTCAGCGCTTGCGCAGGATCACGCTGCCGATGGAATAACCGGCGCCGAACGAGCTGAGCACACCGAGGCTGCCCGCCGCCAGGTCGTCCTGATGCTTGTGCAGGGCGATCACCGAGCCGGCCGAACTGGTGTTGGCATAGGTGTCGAGGATCACCGGCGCCTCGTGCGGCTCGGCATCGCGACCGAGCAGCTTGCGTGCGATCAGCAGGTTCATGTTGAGGTTGGCCTGGTGCAGCCAGAAGCGCTTGACGTCACCGACGTTCAGCTGGTTCTCTGCCAGGTGCGCGGCGATCAGCTCGGCCACCATCGGGCAGACGTCCTTGAACACCTTGCGGCCTTCCTGGACGAACAATTTGTCGCGCGCACCCACGCCCTCTTCCGCGGCCCGGTTGAGAAAGCCGAAGTTGTTGCGGATGTTGTTGGAGAACTGGGTCAGCAGCTTGGTGCCGACGACGTCGAACTGGTGCTTGGAGGTGGCCTGGTCGGCGCGCTCGATGATCACCGCGGTGGCCGCATCGCCGAAGATGAAGTGGCTGTCACGGTCACGGAAGTTCAGGTGGCCGGTGCAGATTTCCGGGTTGACCATCAGGATCGCACGCGCCTGGCCGGTCTTCACCGCATTGGTGGCTGCCTGGATGCCGAAGGTGGCCGAGGAGCAGGCCACGTTCATGTCGTAGCCCCAGCCATCGATGCCGAGCGCGGCCTGTACCTCGATGGCCACCGCCGGGTAGGCGCGCTGCAGGTTGGAACAGGCGACTATCACCCCGTCGATATCGGCGACGCTGCGACCGGCGCGCTCCAGGGCCTGCCTGGCCGCCGCCACGGACATCTCGCAGAGGATGCCCCACTGATCGTTGGAGCGCTCGGGGATGCGCGGCACCATGCGCTGCGGATCGAGGATGCCAGCCTTGTCGATGACGAAGCGACTCTTGATACCCGAGGCCTTCTCGATGAACGCGCTGCTCGACTCGGTCAGCGCTTCGGTCTCGCCACGGGCGATGGCCTCGGCGTTGGCGTCGTTGAATTGCTGCACATAGGCATTGAAGGATGCCACCAGTTCGTCGTTGGAAATGCTGTTGGCCGGGGTATACAGGCCGGTACCACTGATCACGACGTTATGCACGGTCATTCCTCTTCTTCTGCGCCGCGCCGAGCGGCCAATTTGGGCAGTACGCCCCGGCAGGGCCGCGGGCGGAATCCGGTTGGCGACGGCGGCCTCGGATGCCGGGCGGGGCGGCCGCCGTCGCGGTCGGCAGAGTGTGCCACAGGCATGGGGGGTTCGTCCGCTACGCGGACAGCCGCAGTAGCGATGCGCATGTGACGCGCCACGCATCCGTCCGCGCCGGGCCGCTGCGGGTCTCGCCCACGGCCCCGATGAGCCGGCGCGGGGCACCAGGCGAACGGCGCGAACTCGACCCGGCACGGCGCTTCAGCAAGCAGCACAGACCAAGCGTCGCAGCCAGGCGCTGGTCAGCAGCGCAGCGAGACCTTGCGCCTCGCTTTCGTCCAGCCTCAGCAACCAGCGCTCACCTGCAGGTGCCAGGGCACGCAGACGTCCGCCCCACTGCTGCGGCAGCAAGGCCTCGAGTTGCCGCTGGCTGAGCGGTCGGGTGTGTAGCAGGCAGTGGGGCATGACGCGGCTCCCGTCTCAAGGCTGCATGGCGAAGGCGACGCCGAAGCGGTTCCAGGCGTTGATGGTGGCGATGCACAGGGTCAGCTCGGCCAGTTGCTGGTCATCGAACTGCCCGGCCACCTCCCGGTAGATCGCCTCGGGAACACCACGCTGGGCCAGAAGACTCAGGTGATCGGTCCACAGCAGGGCGGCACGCTCGCGCTCGCTGAACAGTGGCGAATCTTCCCAGGTGCCGACGGCGAGCAGGCGGCGAGCCGATTCACGCGCCTTGAGCGCGTCGCTGCCATGCATGTCGAGGCACAGGGCGCAGCCGTTGAGCTGCGAGGCGCGAACCTTGACCAACTCGCGCAGCGATCTCTCCAGCGAGCTGTCGACCTGGGCCCGCTCCAGTCCGAGCATGGCCTCGAATACCCGCGGGGCGGCCTGGTGATAGTTGAGTCGATGGCTGTGCATGAGCGTTCTCCGGTAAGGCCCGACCAGCTGCCGGGATTGTTCGGCACTGTATTACCCAGGAGATCCGAGATAAATTACCCTACGAGGCAAACTTTGTACGGAGTTACGGACAATAATGGCATTCGATCGCCTCGAAGCGATGCGCGCCTTCTGCCGCATCGTCGAACTGGGCAGCTTCACCCGCGCCGCCGACGCCCTCGGCCTGGCCAAGACCACGGTGTCGGGACAGTTGCAGGCGCTCGAAAGCCAGCTCGGCATCAAGCTGCTGCACCGCACCACGCGACGGGTTTCGCCGACTACCGACGGCAGCGCCTACTACGAGCGCGCCCGCGCCGTGCTCGACGATCTCGACGAACTGGAGGCCCAGGTGTCGCAGAGCCGCAGCCTGGCCCGCGGCCGAGTGCGGGTGGAAATGCCCTCGCCGGTCAGCCGCTTCCTGCTGATTCCGGCCCTGCCCGACTTCGTCGCCCGCTATCCGCAGATTCGCCTGGATCTCGGCAGCAGCGAGCGCGTCGTCGATCTGGTGCAGGAGGGCGTGGACTGTGCGATCCGCGGCGGCCAGGTACACGACCCGGACCTGGTCTGCCGGCCCATCGGTCGCATGCGCTTCAGCCTGTGCGCGGCGCCCGCCTACCTGGCCGCCAGCGCGCCGCTGACGCATCCACAGGAACTGCCCGCCCATCGCTACCTGGCTTTCGTCTACCCCGCCAGCGGGCGCCAGAAAACCAATGTCCTGCGCCGCGGCGCCGAGCAGTTCGTCATCGAGCAGGAGCCGACGATGCGCTTCAACAGCGGCGAAGCCTACCTGGCCGCCGCCGAAGCCGGCCTGGGCTTCGCCGTCCTGCCCATGGCCGCCTCGCGCCAGGCCCTGGCCGAAGGACGCCTGGTACAGCCCCTGCCGGACTGGCAGGCGGACGGCATGCCGCTGAGCCTGGTCTACCCCCATTCACGTCATCTCTCGGCGCGGGTGCGCGCCTTCACCGACTGGGCCTGCGCGCTGATGGCGGAGGATCCGCTATGGCGCCCCGAAGCATGAGCCCAGCACGGCGTTCCTGGCTAAGCTGTGACGACCGATGACTTCCCTGCCCTTGTTCCCCCGCGGTGACCCCATGCGCTTGCTGTTCATCGCCTGGCTACTGAGTGCCGCCGCGCACGCCGGCGAACCACCGCTGCGCTTCTCGGTGAGCGATAGCTGGGGCATGCCGATGATGCAGATCGACGATGGCCGCGCCACCGCCGGCATTCTCTACGACCTGCAAGCGCGCCTGGCGCAAAAGGTCGGCCGGCGCGCCGAGCAACTGGTCCTGCCGCGCCTGCGCGTGCAGCGCCTGCTGGCACGCGGCGAGATCGACGTGCGCTGCTACGTCCATCCCGCCTGGCTCGCCGAACCGCAACGAGGCTATGTCTGGAGCGTACCGTTCATGGTCCAGCAGGACCTGATCGTCGGCCGCTGGAATGCACCCGAACTGCGGCCAGAGCATCTCGAAGGCGAGCGCCTGGGTACGGTGCTGGGCTTTCGCTATCCGCGCCTGGAGCGACTGTTCGCCAGCGGCCAGGTGCAACGCGAAGACGCCCGCACCCAGCAGCTGGCGCTGGAGAAGCTCGACGCCGGGCGCTATCGCTACGCGGTCAGCAGCCACCTGGCGCTGGACTGGTTCAATCGCCAGCAACCGGCCGGCCAGCGACTTAAGGCCCTGCAGCAGATCGCCGCCGACCCCATCTCCTGCCTGATCCGCGACGCAGCGGACGTGCCGACGCGGGCGCTGCTGCGCGCCTTGGTGCAGATGAAGCAGAACGGCGAGCTCGAGGCGATCCTGGCGCGCTATCGCTAATCCACAGCGAATGACGATCCACCTGCGACCGGCCGAAACCGACCCGCGAGCAGGGTGGTCGACCAGGGAGCGTGACGAAGAAAAGAGTTCGCCGGATGCGGCGACCCGAACATGGGCCGGAAACCAGGCCCGCCGAAAACGAAAAAAGGAGCTTTCGCTCCTTTCTTCTGAGGATCACAGACAGGTATGCCTGAGGATCGTAATTTGGAGCGGGAAACGAGACTCGAACTCGCGACCCCGACCTTGGCAAGGTCGTGCTCTACCAACTGAGCTATTCCCGCTTTAAAACCCACTTTTCCACGTTGGAAAGTGGCGTCCCCTAGGGGACTCGAACCCCTGTTACCGCCGTGAAAGGGCGGTGTCCTAGGCCACTAGACGAAGGGGACGCAGCCCGGAATCCATAACGACTTTTCCGGCTTCCCTCGCTCTGTTTCAAGCATTGCGCTGGAAGTGGCGCGCATTCTATGGAGCCTTTTCAAGGCCGTCAACCACTCTCTAAAAAATTTTTAAAATCAAAGACTTCAGGCCACAAGCTGACGTTGCACTAGGAGCCTCGCGACCAAGCCACTACACTCGGCGGAAAATCCAGCACTCGAGAGGCTCAAGCAGTGTCCCCACTCGTGATTACCTTGCTGATAGTCGGCGGCATCGCCTTGCTGATCGTGATCGCCTACGTCAATCATCTGGTCGAGAACAACAAGCTGGAAAGAGCCCGGCAAAAGGCCGACCTCAATGATCGCATCCGCCGCTGCCTGGACATCTCCACCACGATGCCCGGCCAACTGATGAGCGCCCCGCTGAAGCTGTTGCTCAGCCGACTGCAGTTGCAACTGAGCGAGCGCCTGCTGCCACTGGACAAGCAGAATACCGAGCTCAAGGGCCGCATCGAGGAGCTCAGAACGCTGGTGGCGCAGGGCGAATCGATTCCGGTGAGCAACGCCCCACAACCCATTCTCAGCGAGGCCAAGGCCAAGGAAGTGCGCTTCACCCTGGAGAACCTGCACGCACTGATCACCGGCTCGGCACAGATCGGCCTGCTGCCCGCCAATGAGGGCAAGCACTGGCTGCAGCAGATCCGCCAGATGCTGGTGCAGCTGCATATCGAATTCTTCGGCAACCTCGGCCAGCAGGCCCTGCAGCAGAAACAGCCCGGCCAGGCCCGCCTGGCCTTCGAGCGCGGCGTGCAGTACCTGCGCAAGCAGCCGCAACCGGGGCTTTACCAGACCCAGCTGAAACGCTTCGAGGAGCAGTTGGCCCGCGCCAATGCCCTGGTGCTGGAACAGGGACAGCCGTCGACCGAGGCACCCAGCGAACTCACCGAAGGCCTGAAGAACCTGGATGACGACGACTGGAAGAAGAAGAACCTCTACGACTAGTGCGCCTGCGTTCGGCACGCACTGCAACCCGACGTCCACAACGGGAGTTTCGATGAACCTGACCGTCTATGGAGCACCGCTCTCCCCCTTCGTCCGCAAACTCTGCCTGTGCCTGCTGGAAAAAGGCCTGGACTACCAGCTGGAAGTCATCACCCCGTTCGGCCAGCCCGAGTGGTATCGCGAGCTCAATCCGCTGGGGCGCATCCCGGCGTTTCGCGACGGCGACCTGACCCTGGCCGATTCCAGCGTCATCTGCCAGTACCTGGAAGAACGCTACCCCGAATGCCCGTCGCTCTATGGCGATGACGCCGCTCGGCGCGCCCAGGTCCGCTGGCTGGAAAAGTACGCCGACTACGAGCTCGCCCCACTGTGCACCTTTGGCGTGTTCCGCAACCGCATACTGAAACCGAGCCAGGGCCTACCCTGCGACGAGGCCAAGGTACAGGCCGCGCTGGAGAAACTAGCGGGGCATTTCGACTACCTCGAAAACGTGCTGGGGCATGCCGAGTATCTGGTCGGCGAGCGCCTGAGCATGGCCGACCTCGCCCTCGCCTGCCAGCTGATCAATATGCAGCACGGCGGCGAGACGCTGGATGCGACACGCTGGCCGCGCCTGGCCGGCCACTATGCGCGAATCAAGGCGCGCGCCTCGGTGCAGCAGCTGCTGCCGCGCGAACTGCGCACCCTAGAGAAGATCGGCGCTCGCTGATCGGTGGACAAGCTTCGCGTTGTTCCCCCTAAGATCCCATAGAGACGCGTCGCGTGCGCCTTGGGCATCGCCGGTGTGCACGGCGCACCCTTGGGTTTCGCGGATATCAAGGGGGAATGCCCGGCGTGGCCGAACGGCGTAGAGTGCGCTGCGGGCCGCTCAGCAGTCGCTGGCGGCCAGAAAAATAGCCGTCAGCGCCTCGATCCCAGCCTGATCCGCCTCAGTGAAACGCCCGACCGACGGGCTGTCCAGATCCAGCACGCCGATCAGCCGATCATCCTTGAGCAGCGGCACCACCAGCTCGCTATTGGAGGCGCTGTCGCAGGCGATATGCCCGGCGAAGGCGTGCACGTCCTCCACCCGCTGGGTCTGCCGGCTCGCCGCCGCCGCGCCGCACACGCCGCGGCCAAAGGCAATGCGCACGCAGGCCACCTTGCCCTGGAACGGGCCGAGCACCAGCTCGCCGTCTTTCGCCAGGTAGAAACCGGCCCAGTTCAGGTCGGCCAGTTCGTGGAACAGGAAGGCGGAAAACTGCGCGGCGTTGGCGATGAAGTCGCGCTCGCCGGCCAGCAACGCTTCGAGCTGCGCCGCCAGCAGCGGGTAGCCGTCCAGCCCGGAGCCGGTCTGGGAAAGGTCGATCATGCGTCTTGCTCCAAGAGTTGCAGCCCGACCCAATGCCGGGCGAATTGAAAGGCGCAGCGGCCGTTGCGATTGCCGCGGCCCAGGGCCCAGCGGAGCGCGGCCTTCTCCAACGCCTCGCTCCATTGCCAACGCAGGCCGGCCGACGCCGCCTGCACCTCGATCCTGTGGCGCACCACTTCGAGGTAGTGTTCCTGGCTGA
This sequence comes from Pseudomonas sp. SP16.1, assembly GCF_052682975.1. NCBI lineage: Bacteria > Pseudomonadati > Pseudomonadota > Gammaproteobacteria > Pseudomonadales > Pseudomonadaceae > Pseudomonas > Pseudomonas sp. SP16.1. The sequence goes on along the minus strand of NZ_JBQYFZ010000001.1, from coordinate 1,292,553 downwards.
AGGGGTAGAACGACAGCCACAGGCCGAAACGGTCGGACAGGGCGATCTTGTCCTCCACCGCCTCGTTGGGGTGCAGCTCGCCATCGACCCTCTGCCAGTTCTCATTGTCGCTCTGCTTCTCCGGCATCAGGTGGCGACGGTTGGAGGTGGCGTACAGCAGCACGTTGTCCGGCGCCCGCTCCAGCGAGCCGTCGAGCACGCTCTTGAGCACCCGGTAGTTGCCCTCGCCGGATTCGAACGAGAGATCGTCGCAGAACAGCACGAAGCGCTGCGGCAGCCGCGCCAGTTGCTCCACCACGCGCGGCAGGTCGGCCAGGTGATCGCGCTCGATCTCGATCAGGCGCAGGCCGGCCGCCGCGTGCTCGGCCAGCAACGCGCGCACCAGCGACGACTTGCCGGTACCGCGCGCGCCCCACAGCAGCGCGTGGTTCGCCGGCAGACCGGCGACGAACTGGCGGGTGTTGCGCGCCAGTTGCTCGCGCTGGGCGTCGATGCCGATCAGGTCGCTCAGGTTCAAGTCCAGACTGACCGTCAAGGGTTGCAGGCAACCGCTGCGGCCGTCGCGCTGCCAGCGCGCGGCCAGGCTCTGGTTCCAGTCCAGCTCCGCCCGCGGCGCCGGCAACAGCGGTTCGAGACGCGCCAGCACCTGCTCGGCGCGCGCCAGAAAGTTCTGCAATCGGGGGTCCACGCTCTGCTCCTTTTGCGCAGGGCCGCACGCTGCGGGCCCTGCCGATGCGGTGTCGCTATCGGCTATGCTTGGCAGGCGCCACGGATCAGAGACCACGCCCCGCCAATGGATATCTCGCTCACCCATCGCCTGTCGTTCAAACAGGCCGGCCTGACCGTGCTGGTGGCGTTCATCCTCGGCACGCTGCTCAGCGTCACCCAGGTGGCGGTCGATTATGCCAGCGAAGACGCCTCCATCAACCGCGAGATTCGCGCGCTGCTGGAAATCAGCCACAACCCCGCCGCCCGTATCGCCTACAACATCGACGCCGAACTGGCCCAGGAGCTGGTGCTCGGCCTGCTGCGCTCGCCAGCGGTGACCCGTGCCGAGCTGATCGACAACAGTGGCCTGGTGCTGGCCAGTGTCAGCCGTCCGCGCAGCGAGAGCCGCTACCGGGTATTCAGCGACAGCCTGTTCGGCGCCCAGCGGCTGTTCCAGGACCCGCTCCACGTCGCCCACGCGCCCAACGAGGCGCTCGGCGTGCTGCGCCTGGAAGTGGACACCTATGCCTTCGGCAGCCACTTCCTGCGCCGCTCGCTGCTGACCCTGCTGACCGGTTTCGCCCGCAGCCTGCTGCTGTCGCTGATCCTCCTGGTGCTGTTCTACTTCATGCTGACCAAGCCGCTGGTCGGGGTGATCCGCGCGCTGAGCGAGCGCAACCCGCAGGATCCGCAGCACCGCCCGGTACCCTGCCCCAAGGGCCACGAGCGCGACGAGATCGGCACCCTGGTGCAGGTCACCAACCGCCAGCTGTCGAGCATCGCCCAGGAGATCGAGCAGCGGCGCAACGCCGAGGACCGACTGACCCAGTACCTGAGCGAGCTGGAAAACATCGTCTCGGCCCGCACCGCCGAGCTCAAGGCCACCAACGCCCGGCTCAGCCAGTCCAACCGCGAGCTGGAGGTGGCGCGCACCACCGCATTGAACATGGCGCAGGCCCGCTCGGTGTTCCTCGCCAACATGAGCCACGAAATCCGTACCCCGCTCAACGGCCTGCTGGGCATGCTCGCCCTGGCCCTCGACGGCCCGCTCAGCGCCGAACAGCGCCAGCAACTGGGCATCGCCCACGATTCCGGCAAGGTGCTGGTGGAACTGCTCAACGATATCCTCGACCTGTCCAAGTTCGAGGCCGGCCAGCTGGAGTTGGAGCAGATTCCCTTCGACCTCGGCGTGCTGGCCGAGGAAACCGCCAGCCTGCTGTCGCAGAACGCCGCCGGCGCGGTGGAGCTGACCTGCCTGATCGACCCCGACCTGCCCGCGCAGGTCATGGGCGATCCGACTCGGGTGCGACAGATCGTCAGCAACCTGTTGTCCAATGCGCTGAAGTTCACCCGCTTCGGCCGCGTCGACCTGCAGGTGACGCGCTGCGCGAACGGCGTGCGCATCCGCGTGCGCGACACCGGCATCGGCATCGCCGAAGACGCCCAGGCGCGCATCTTCCAGCCCTTCGCCCAGGCCGGGGTGGGCATCACCCGCGAATACGGCGGCACCGGCCTCGGCCTGGCCCTGACCCGCCGCCTGTGCGAGGCCATGCACGGCAGTCTCGGCCTGCAATCGAAGGAAGGCTTCGGCAGCGAGTTCTGCGCCGAGCTGCCGCTGGCGGCGCACGCCGAGGCGGCGGCGCAACCGACCCTGCATGGCCGCATCGTCGCCCTGACCCCGGCCAGCAGCGGCCTGCAGCAGATGCTCGGCCAGTGGCTACCGGCCTGTGGCCTGCACTACCAGCGCCTGGACACCGACGCCAGCCTGCATGGCGTGAAGGCCGACCTACTGATCAGCGACTGCCCGGAATGCCTGCTCGGCCTGCGTCCGGCGCTGAGCACGCCAGTGCTACTGGTCACCGCCTACGGCAATTTCCTGCCGCAGGATCAGGCCCAGCGCCTCGCCCCGCTGCAGCAGATCGCCCGTCCGCTGGCGCGCGCCGGCCTGTTGCAGATGCTCCGCCACCTGCTCCACAGCGATCAGCCGAGCGCCCGGGAAACGCCGTCGCTGCAGTCGCCGGGCGAGCGCTCGGCACGGGTGCTGCTGGTGGAGGACAACCCGGTCAACCAGCTGGTGGCCAAGGGCATGCTGGCCAAGCTGGGCTGCCGGGTACTGGTCGCCGGACATGGCGGCGAGGCGCTCGAGGTGCTGGAGCGCGAGGACGTGGACCTGGTGCTGATGGATTGCAACATGCCGGTGATGGACGGCTACGAGACCAGTCGGCGCATCCGCGACAACGCGCGCTGGCCCGATCTGCCGATCATCGCCCTGACCGCCAACGCGCTGTCCGACGAACGCGAGCGCTGCCGCGCCGCCGGCATGAGCGACTACCTGGCCAAGCCGTTCCGGCGCGAAGAGCTGGCCGCCCTGCTCGATACCTGGCTGCCGACGACGGTCAATCGCTAAGCGCACCACCGGCACAGAGGCAGTTCCGGTACGCACGCGCCCCTACGCGCCGAGCCGGGCCAGCAGGCGATCCAGGCGCTGACGCAAGCCTTCCAGCCCGGCCAGCTCCTCGCCGTCGAACTGGCATAGCAGCTGCGCCTTGAGCGGTGCCACCTTTGCCTGCAATGCCCTGCCCGCCTCGCTCAACGCTAGGTGCATCTCGCGCTCGTCGTGGGCGGCGCGGCGGCGTTGCACCAGGCCCATCTGCTCCAGGCGCTTGAGCAGCGGCGTGAGGGTGCCGGAGTCCAGCTGCAGGCGCTGGCCCAGGGCCTTCAGCGTCGGCTGCTCGGGCGCCTGCGCCTGCCATTCCCAGAGCACCAGCATCGCCAGGTACTGCGGATAGGTCAGGCCCAGCGCGTCGAGCATCGGCTTGTAGGCGCGGATCACGGCACGCGAGGCGGCGTAGAGCTTGAAGCACAGCTGGTTGTCCAGCTGCAGTTGGGCGGTATCGAGGGCGGTCATTTGAGCAGGGCTTCGATCTCGCTGCCCAGATCCTCCGGCTTGGTGGCCGGGGCGAAGCGCTTGACCACCTGACCGTCCCGGCCGATGAGGAACTTGGTGAAGTTCCACTTGATGCCCTGGCTGCCGAGCAGGCCGGGGGCGCGCTTCTTCAGCTGGACGAACAGCGGATGGGCATCGGCGCCATTGACGTCGACCTTCTTGAACAGCGGGAAGCTGACGCCGAAGTTCAGCTCGCAGAACTCGGAAATCGCCCCCTCGTCGCCCGGCTCCTGCTTGCCGAACTGGTTGCAGGGAAAACCCAGCACCACCAGGCCCTGGTCCTTGTACTGCTGCCAGATGCTTTCCAGGCCCTTGTACTGCGGGGTGAAGCCGCACTTGCTGGCGGTGTTGACCACCAGCACGGCCTTGCCGCCGAAATCGGCGAGGGTCTTGCGCTCGCCCTTGATGGTGGTGACCGGGATATCGAAGAGTGCGTTGCTCATGCGGATCGTCCTGAAGTGGGCTGGATGTGCCGAACAAAATAGCGAGCAATAGGATTGTGTGCAATTTAATTGCTCAACGATAAGGCGCATGGATAGTGCGTCATGCGGCCCCACCTGCGTTTACCCTCGACAATCGGTGCGCGCGGTCTGGGCGGCCCGGCGGTCCCCTAAGCGAGGGTAGCCCCCAACGCCCGTACCAGCGTCGCCAGCTCGGGCGCCTCGCCCTGCAGGCGCACGCGCAGGCCGTCGAGCTCGCGGCGCATCGGGTAGTGTTTGCGCAGGCGGTCGAAGCCGGCGCGGCGCGCCTCGGCGTCGCCGATCAGGCTGCGACGAAAATCCGCATCGTCGCGGCGCGGGTCGTACACCGCGCGGCACAGGGCAGCCAGCGCCCAGGCCGGGTCGGCAGTGCCGTCCAGCGTCACCTCGCTCAGCCAGGGCGCCGGCAGCAAGTCGGCCAGGCGCACCTGTTCGGGCAGGCCCAGGGCGCGGCAGCAGGCCCGGTAGATCTGCGCCGTGCCGCGCAGCTTGCCGTCCAGGCTGTAGCCGGCGATATGCGGGGTGGCCAGCTGGCACAGCGCGGCCAGTTCGACGTCGGCCTGCGGCTCGCCTTCCCAGACGTCGAGCACCGCCTTGAGATCCGGCCGTTGCGGCAGCAGCTGACGCAGCGCGGCGTTGTCCAGCACCGCGCCGCGGCTGGCGTTGATCAGCCAGGCGCCGGGCTTGAGCGCCGCCAGGCGCGCGGCATCGAACAGGTGACGGGTGCCGGCATCCAGCGGCGTATGCAGGCTGATCACGTCGCAATCGGCGACGATCCGTTCGAGATCGACGAAATCGCTGCCCTCGGCGGCCTGCCGCGGCGGGTCGCACACCAACACCTGCCAGCCCAGACCGCGCAGCAGCTCGACCAGGCGCCCGCCGACCTGCCCCGCCCCGACCACGCCATAGATCCGCGCGGCCGGGTCGAAGCCTTCGCGCTCGGCCAGGCACAGCACGCTGCCCAGCACGTAGTCCACCACGCCGCGGGCGTTGCAGCCCGGCGCGCTGCTCCAGGCGATGCCGGCCTCGGCGAAGTAGTCGAGATCCAGGTGATCGGTGCCGATGGTGCAGGTGCCGACGAAACGCACGCAGCTGCCTTCCAGCAACGCGCGGTCGACGCGGGTCACCGAGCGCACCAGCAGGAGATCGGCGTCGCGCACGTCGGCCGCGCTGATGGCGCGGCCGGGCAACCGGCGGATGCTGCCGAAGGCGGCGAAGAACTCGTCGAGCAGGGGAATGTTTTCGTCGGCGACTATATGCATGGCGGGCTCCAGGGACCAGGCCGCCATTCTATGCCAGCGCGGCACCAGCGTCGCCCCGCATGCCGCCGCGCAGAGCGGCACGGCGCGCTTTCCTGACCAAGGCGTCAGGGCGTAGACTACGCGGTTTTCCGCCTGCCGAAGAATCGACATGCCTGCCGAAAACCGCCTGGGGCGCGTGCGCACGGAACTGCGCAGCCTGCTCGTCCTGGCCACACCGATCATCATCGCCCAGCTGGCGCACACCGCCATGGGCTTCGTCGACACCCTGATGGCCGGTCGGGTCAGCCCGCAGGACCTTGCCGCCGTGGCGCTGGGCAACTCCATCTGGGTGCCGGTGTTCTTGCTGATGACCGGCATCCTCCTGGCCACCACGCCCAAGGTGGCGCAGCGCTTCGGCGCCGGCGAGGAGGCGGCCATCGGCCCGCTGGTGCGCCAGGCGCTGTGGCTGGCCCTGGCGGTCGGTGGCGGCGCCGCGGCGCTGCTGTGGAACGCCGAGTTCATCCTGCGCTACATGGGCATCGAACCGGCGCTGATCACCCCGGCCATGGGCTACCTGCGCGCGGTGGCCTGCGGCTTCCCGGCGGTGGCGCTGTACCACGTGCTGCGCTGTTTCAGCGATGGCCTCGGCCACACCCGGCCGAGCATGGTGCTGGGCATACTCGGCCTGTTGCTGAACATCCCGGCTAACTACATCTTCATCTACGGCAAGTTCGGCCTGCCGGCCATGGGCGGCGTCGGCTGCGGCTGGGCCACGGCGCTGGTGATGGGCTTCATGCTGATCGGCATGCTGGTCTGGGTGAAGTGGGCGCCCTACTACCGCCCCAGCGCGCTGTTCGCCCGTTTCGAGTGGCCGCAGTGGGCGGTGATCAAGCGCCTGCTGGGCATCGGCGTGCCGATCGGCGTGGCGGTGTTCGCCGAATCGAGCATCTTCGCGGTGATCGCCCTGCTGATCGGCGGCCTCGGCGCCACCGTGGTCGCCGGGCACCAGATCGCCCTGAACTTCAGCTCCATGGTGTTCATGATCCCCTACTCGCTGGGCATGGCCGCCACGGTGCGGGTCGGCCAGGCGCTGGGCCGTGGCCAGCCGCGCGAGGCGCGCTTCGCCGCCGGGGTGAGCATGGGCGCGGCGCTGGCCTACGCCTGCCTGTCGGCCAGCCTGATGCTCCTGCTGCGCGAGCAGATCGCGCAGATCTACACCCCGGATGCGGCGGTGATCGCGGTGGCGGCGACGCTGATCGTCTATTCGGCGCTGTTCCAGTTCTCCGACGCCATCCAGGTCACCGCCGCCGGCGCCCTGCGCGGCTACCAGGACACCCGCATGACCATGCTGCTGACGCTGTTCGCCTACTGGGGCATCGGCCTGCCGGTGGGCTATGCGCTGGGGCTCTCCGACTGGCTGGGCGAGCCCAGCGGTCCCAGCGGGCTGTGGCAGGGCCTGGTGGTCGGCCTGACCTGCGCCGCGCTGATGCTGGCGGTGCGCCTGGCACGCAGCGCGCGCAAGCGGATTCGTGCGACGGCCTGAGTCGAACCCGGCGCGCCGAGGCCATACACTGGCGGCATGAAGCGACTCGCCCTGCTCCTCTGCCCACTGCTGCTCGCCGCCTGCGGCCCGGCCGATAACGGCCTGGCGCTGCAGGCCGACTACCTCCAGCGCCTGGATCGGGCGCTGGAGAGCGACGGTTTCGTCGCCTTCGACAGCCGCAGCGCCAGCCAGTACCGCCTGCCGCCGCGACGCGAACGCCTGCTGGCACTGCCCGAGCTGCGTATCGGCCTGCTCGATCTGGTGCTCGACGCGCGGCGCTGCCCGCACCTGCAGCAGCTGATCAGCCAGCGCAACAGCAGCCTGGGCAAGCAGCTGGTGCCCAGCCAGCGCCTGGGTTACGAGGGTGACCTGCTGCGCGCCATCGACGACTGCCTGCCGCACCTGCAGGACGACGCCGGCCTGAAGACCACCCTGCAGCGCCTGGCCGCCGACAAGCGCGACCAACTGCCAGCGGTGTTCTGGAATGCCCTCAACGGCAGCCGCGAGATCGAACGCTACCTGCGCTTCGCCGACCAGGCGCTGCCCGTCGCCTTCGCCGAGGACGGCGCCGCGCTGGACGCCCTGGAGCAACTGGCGGTCATCGGCGCCGGCCTGCCGCAGCGCCTGCCGCCACCTGCCGAACGGCTGGAGCCGCTGTTCTTCGCGCTCTACGCCAGCGACCAGGGCGGCCAGCTGATCACCAGCCTGGCCAGCCTGCGCCACAGCCTCGACGCCGCCAGCGAGCTGCTGGAGCAACGCCAGCAACGCCGGCCGCCGTGCCCGCTGGGCCAGGCGACGCCGCGCGGGCGCATCCTGCAGAACATCTTCGTCAAGTTCTATGCCGGCGGTCTGCAGCCCTACCTGGCGCAGGTGGACCAGCGCGGCCGGCGCTGGCAGGCGGTGCTCCAGCAGCTGCAGCAGATCGAAGGCATACCGCCGGCGACCCGCACGCACCTGCAGCGCCTGGCCGGCGAGAAGGATTCGTTATGGCAGGAATTTCGCGTCGCCACGGCGCGTCACGTCGAGGCCTGGCAGACATTGCTGAATAGTTGCGGATTGGCGCCGGGGCAGGCCGGGTGGAACACCGATACCTAGGGTCGCAGCGGGACGCCGGCCGCTCGAAACGAGCAGGCCGCCCCTACGAAGCGCAAGCTCATGGACAGACCGGGTCGGCGCCGCCTACTCCGCCTTCTTGCGAATCCAGTACAGATAGGTGCCGTCCTCCTCGGCCTGGCCGAGCAGCTCGTGACCGAGAAACACGCAGAACTTGGGAATGTCGCGGCGGGTCGAGGGGTCGGTAGCGATCACCTTGAGCAGGCCGCCCGGCTGTAGGTCGCGCACCTTGTTGTGCAGCATCATCACCGGCTCGGGGCAGTTCAGGCCGCTGGCGTCGAGCAGATCGTCGTGGGAAAGGGTCAGGGCATCGGACATAAGGGGGCTCCACTGGCAGGCGCGCATTGTCGCGCAAAGCTGACCTCCAGGTCACCTTGCCCGCACAACCTTGGATGGGCGGCAGCGGCTCGCGATCTGCGGCACAGTGCCTGCGCTCCAGCGGGCCAGGGACAGCCCGCACGTCAGTTCCGGGCGGAGCCCGGAGCGCCACGGGAGCCCGGGCCGGGCGTTTGCCCGGGCTCGGTTGAGCGCAGAGGCGGACTGGGGGAAACGCCGAAATAGTCGTCATACCCGCGCAGGCGGGACAGCAGCTTTTTCGCTGAACAGCGCTTGCACTGCCAACGGGGAATAATCCGGAACCTCCGTAGCACCTGAGCTCCCACCTTCGCGGGGGTGACGGTAGATGAACCGCCTAAGCTGTAGGCAAGCAGCCGAGGCCCGCCCATGTCCCATCGCCAACCGCAGCAACTCTGGTGCCTGGTCCGCCTGGACGACAACGGCAACGAGTTCGTCGTCCGCGACGGCCTCGAGCGCGACGCCGCCGAAGCACTGGCGCGCACCTTCGAGGCACGCGGGCACAAGCAGAGCTACTGGATCAGGGCACAAGGGCCGGCCGTCGAGAAAGACCCGAAAGTCGAATGAGGCCCTCGCCCCGATCCTCGGCTTTGACATCCTGCGTCGCCCCACTCTCTGCATCCATGCCTCCCAGAGGGGTGAGGGGACTGATCACACCCGAGTGAAGCTTGACTGAACGGCATGGCGCCAGATCCCGGCCTTACTTGCCCAACCGGCGCAGATGGCAGGTGACTTCCTCGCGATCGTGATAGAGCTGCTTGCAGGCCAGCGCCACCTTCACCCCGCGCGCGGCGAAGCCGCTCTCGATGCGATCGAGCAGGCGGCGCACCTCGGCGTAGCGCTGCTTCATCGGCAGCTTGAGATTGACCACCGCCTCGCGGCACAGCCCCTCGCCCAGCCAGGTCTCGATCAGCGCGGCGGTGCGCGCCGGCTTCTCGACTATGTCGCAGACCATCCAGTGCACCGGATGGCGCGGGCGGAACAGGAAACCATCGGCGCGCTGGTGCACGACGAACCCCGAATACATCAGGCTCTCGGCCATCGGCCCGTTGTCCACCGCGGTAACGCGGATTTCCCGATTGACCAGCTGCCAGGTCCAGCCGCCGGGCGCGGCGCCCAGGTCCACCGCGGTCATGCCCGGGGCGAGGCGCTGATCCCACTGCTGGCGCGGGATGAAGTGGTGCCAGGCCTCCTCCAGCTTGAGCGTCGAGCGGCTCGGCGCCTCGCGGGGGAATTTCAGGCGGGGAATACCCATCGGCCACATCGCCTGGTTGTCCGCCTCGGCGATGCCGGCGAACACCTCGCGACCGCTCTTGAAGGTCAGCAGCAGGCGCGGCTTGCTGGCGTCGTCCACCAGCTTGCCGGCCTTGATCAGGGCCTTGCGCAGCAGCGCCTCGAACTTCTTGCAGAAGGTCGACAGCTCCTTGCCCTCGTTGGTGTCCACCACTTCCAGCCACAGGCTGCCGCACTGCGGGTAGTCGGCCAGCGCTTCGAGCAGCACGCCGATGCGCTCGCTCTCCGGCAGGCTGACGAAGGCGCCGCGCGCCCACTGGCGCGGGAAGATCAGGCTGTTGAACCGCACGCCGCGCATCAGCCGCGCGCTATCGCCGGCCTCGCTGCAGATGAACTCGGCGCAAGCGCCGCCGGGCTTGGCCTTGGAGTAGCCGGCCACGTCCAGACGCGCGGCCAGCTCGGCGATCTCGGCGCAGACCTCGCCTTCGAAACCGGGGCGGCAATGGAAAAACAGGGTATTCATCGGGACGTCTCCTTGGGTCGCGCATGATACCCGAGGCGGGAACCGCGGACGCCACCTTCCTGTCCAGTGCTAGGCAGATTGCCAGCAGCGAATCCCGAATGAACGCTGGCCAGACCGCTCATAGGCAACTAGCTTGAACGCTCTGCAGTCATCAGAAACGGCCCGACCGTACGGGCCTCAAGGAGAAGTGCAATGCCCTCCCTCGATAGCCTGAACTGCCGCCGCGAACTGAAGATCGGCGACGCCACCTACCACTACTTCAGCCTGCCCGAGGCGGCCCAGCGCCTCGGCAACATCGACCGCCTGCCCAAGTCGCTCAAGGTGCTGCTGGAAAACCTGCTGCGCTGCGAAGACGGCCACACCGTCAGCGCCGCCGACCTGCAGGCCATGGCCGACTGGCTGGACAAGCGCGGCTCCGAGCGGGAGATCCAGTTCCGCCCGGCGCGGGTCTTGATGCAGGACTTCACCGGGGTGCCGGCGGTGGTCGACCTCGCCGCCATGCGCGACGCCATGGCCAAGGCCGGCGGCGACCCGCAGCGGATCAACCCGCTGTCACCGGTGGACCTGGTCATCGACCACTCGGTGATGGTCGACCGCTACGCCTCCTCCAGCGCCTTCCACGACAACGTCGAGCTGGAAATGCAACGCAACGGCGAGCGCTACGCCTTCCTGCGCTGGGGCCAGCACGCCTTCGCCAACTTCAGCGTGGTGCCGCCGGGCACCGGCATCTGCCACCAGGTCAACTTGGAGTACCTGGCGCGCACCGTGTGGACCAAGGAGGAGGACGGCGCCACCCTCGCCTACCCTGACACCCTGGTCGGCACCGACTCGCACACCACCATGATCAACGGCCTCGGCGTGCTCGGCTGGGGCGTCGGCGGCATCGAGGCGGAAGCGGCCATGCTCGGCCAGCCGGTGTCGATGCTGATCCCCGAGGTGATCGGCTTCAAGCTCAGCGGCAGGCTCAAGGAAGGCATCACCGCCACCGACCTGGTGCTCACCGTCACCCAGATGCTGCGCAGCAAGGGCGTGGTGGGCAAGTTCGTCGAATTCTACGGCGACGGCCTGGCCGACCTGCCGCTGGCCGACCGCGCCACCATCGCCAATATGGCCCCGGAATACGGCGCCACTTGCGGCTTCTTCCCGGTCGACGCCATCACCCTCGGCTACCTGCGCCTGTCCGGCCGCCCGGAAGCCACAGTGCAACTGGTCGAGGCCTACTGCAAGGCCCAGGGCCTGTGGCGCGAGCCCGGCGCCGAGCCGCTGTTCAGCGATAGCCTGAGCCTGGATCTGGCCAGCGTCGAAGCCAGCCTGGCCGGGCCGAAGCGCCCGCAGGACCGCGTCGCCCTCGGTCAGGTCGCCCAGGCCTTCAACGATTTCCTCGGCCTGCAGCTCAAACCCACGGCCAAGGAAGACGGTCGCCTGCTCAACGAAGGGGGTGGCGGCACAGCCGTCGGCGGCGGCCAGCCAAGTGGCGGGGTGGACTATCAGGACGAGGGCCAGACCTATCGCCTGAAGCACGGCGCGGTGGTGATCGCCGCCATCACCTCCTGCACCAACACCTCCAACCCCAGCGTGATGATGGCCGCTGGCCTGCTGGCCAAGAAGGCCGTGGACAAAGGCCTGCAGCGCCAGCCCTGGGTCAAGAGCTCGCTGGCGCCCGGCTCCAAGGTGGTCACCGAGTACTTCAACGCCGCCGGCCTGACGCCCTACCTGGAGAAGCTCGGTTTCGACCTGGTGGGCTATGGCTGCACCACCTGTATCGGCAACTCCGGGCCGCTGCGCGAGCCCATCGAACAGGCCATCACCCAGGCCGACCTGAGCGTCGCCTCGGTGCTGTCCGGCAACCGCAACTTCGAGGGCCGCGTGCACCCGCTGGTGAAGACCAACTGGCTGGCCTCTCCGCCGCTGGTGGTGGCCTACGCCCTGGCCGGCAGCGTACGTATCGACCTGACCCGCGAACCGCTGGGCATCGGCAAGGACGGTCAGCCGGTGCATCTCAAGGACATCTGGCCGAGCCAGGCGGAAATCGCCGCGGCCATCGCCAAGGTCGACACCGCCATGTTCCGCAAGGAATACGCCGAGGTGTTCGCCGGCAACGCGCAGTGGCGGGCCATCGAAGTGCCCAAGGCCGATACCTATGCCTGGCAGGCGGACTCCACCTATATCCAGCATCCGCCGTTCTTCGAGGGCATCGCCGGCGACCCGCCGCATATCGGCGACATCCATGAGGCGCGCATCCTCGCCCTGCTCGGCGACTCGGTGACCACCGACCACATCTCGCCGGCCGGCAACATCAAGGCCGACAGCCCGGCCGGGCGCTACCTGCGCGAACAGGGCGTGACGCCTGCGGACTTCAACTCCTACGGCTCGCGTCGCGGCAACCATGAAGTGATGATGCGCGGCACCTTCGCCAACATCCGCATCAAGAACGAGATGCTCGGCGGCGAGGAAGGCGGCAACACCCTGCATATTCCCAGCGGCGACAAACTGTCGATCTATGACGCGGCCATGCGCTACCAGGAAGCGGGCACGCCGCTGGTGGTGATCGCCGGCAAGGAATACGGCACCGGCTCGAGCCGCGACTGGGCGGCCAAGGGCACCAACCTGCTCGGGGTCAAGGCGGTGATCGCCGAGAGCTTCGAGCGCATCCACCGTTCCAACCTGGTCGGCATGGGCGTGCTGCCTCTGCAATTCAAACCCGGCTGCGACCGCAAGAGCCTGGGCCTCACCGGCCGCGAACTGCTCGGCATCCATGGCCTCGACGGCGTCGAACTGCATCCGCATATGCCGCTGTCGCTGGCCATCGTCCGCGAGAACGGCCAGCGCGAAGAGATCGAGCTGCTGTGCCGGATCGACACGCTGAACGAGGTCGAGTACTTCAAGGCCGGCGGCATCCTGCATTACGTACTACGGCAGATGATCGGCCGCTGACGATGGCGGGCCAGGGATGGCGCCTGTCGGCGATGAAAATGTGACGCCGATCAAAATCCGTTTACACTTCGCGCCATGGATTTTCCCTCAACTTCGCCGCTTTGCGGCCGATGCAGAGGGCATTACAACGACGGATACCTGCCATGCGTAACAACCAGCCGGTCACCCAGCGCGAGCGAACTTTCCCGGCGCAGCAGCGCCTGATTTCCACCACCGACCTCAAGGGCCAGATCACCTACTGCAACGACGCCTTCGTCGAGATCAGCGGCTTCTCCCGCGAGGAGCTGCTGCGCGCGCCGCACAATATCGTGCGCCATCCCGACGTGCCGTCGGCCGTGTTCGATCATATGTGGCGCACCCTCAAGCAGGGCCGCCCATGGATGGGCATCGTCAAGAACCGCAGCAAGAACGGCGACCACTACTGGGTCAACGCCTACGTCACGCCGATGACCGAGAACGGCCAGGTGGTCGGCTATGAATCGGTACGGGTCAAGCCCACCGCCGAACAAGTACGCCGCGCCGAAACCCTGTATGGCCGGGTCAACGCCGGCAAGTCGGCCATTCCCAAGCGCAACGCCTGGCTGCCGGTGGCGCAGGCCTGGCTGCCGTTCATCCTGGTCAGCCAGATCGGTTTTTTGATCGGTCACTGGATGGGCAGCAGCTGGGGCTTCGCCCTCGCCGCCTTGCTCTCCGTCCCCCTGGGCCTGGCCGGTATCGCCTGGCAGACCCGCGGCATCAAGCGCCTGCTGCGCCTGGCCGAACAGACCACCTCCGACCCGCTGATCGCGCAGATGTACACCGACAGCCGCGGCGCCGAAGCGCGCCTGGAGATGGCCATGCTCAGCCAGGACGCGCGCCTGAAAACCTGCCTGACCCGCCTGCAGGACACCGCCGAACAGCTCACCCAGCAGGCCCGCGAGGCCGACAAGCTGGCGCATAACAGCTCCGCCGGCCTGGAACGTCAGCGCCAGGAAACCGAACAGGTCGCCACTGCCGTCAACGAAATGGCCGCCACTACGCTGGAAGTGGCCAGCAACGTGGCGCGCACCGCCATCGCCACCCAGGAAGCCAACCGCCTTACCGGCGAAGGTCGCGGGGTTGCCGCGGAGACCCGTGAGGCCATCCAGCGCCTGTCGCAATCGGTGGGCGACACCGGCGAGACCGTCACCCGCCTGGCCCAGGACAGCAACGAGATCGGCGGCGTGGTCGACGTGATCAAGGGCATCGCCGACCAGACCAACCTGCTCGCCCTCAACGCCGCCATCGAGGCCGCCCGCGCCGGCGAAATGGGCCGCGGCTTCGCCGTGGTGGCCGACGAAGTGCGCTCGCTGGCCCAGCGCACCGCCGAATCCACCGAACAGATCCACAGCCTGATCGCCAAGCTGCAGCGCACCGCCGAAGAAGCGGTGATGACCATGGAAATCGGCCGCAAGCAGGCCGACGAAGGGGTCGAGCGCGTGCTCAAGGCCGACCAGGCCCTGGCCGGCATCAGCGACGCCGTGGCCAATATCGCCGACATGGCCAACCAGATCGCCGCCGCCGCAGAGGAGCAGAGTGCGGTGGCCGACGAGATCAACCAGAACATCACCACCATCGCCCAACTGGCCGACCAGACCTCTGGCGAAGCGCAGAACACCGCCAGACTCAGCGAAGCCCTAACCGAAACCGCCCAGGGCCAGTACGCCCTGGTCGAACGCTTCAACCGCTAGAACGAAAAAGGCGCAGCGAGACTACCGCTGCGCCTTCTTTGCTATCCCGCCAGCGAGCTTGCTCGTGATCCTCTCCGCTGCCCTGGATTTGCTTCGATCCGCGTTCACGACCTGAAGCACACCTTCGGCCGAAGACTTCGGGCAGCTGGGGTAACGGAGGAAGACAGGAAGGCTCCGCTGGGCCACAAGAACGGCAGCATCACCAGTCACTACTCGGCCGCCGAGCTGGGCAAACTGATCGATGAAGCCAACAGGATTTCGGCCACCGACTCGCGCGGGCCGGCCCTGACAATTTTGAGGAGAATGGCAGGATGAAAAAAAGTCCCGCAAAAGTCCCTACGCTTCTACGTGTGAAGCGCCCATAAAAAAATCCAGCCACCGCTAAGTGACTGGATTTTTTAGGGTTTTTTGGTCGGGACGGAGTGATTCGAACACTCGACCCCTTGCACCCCATGCAAGTGCGCTACCGGGCTGCGCTACGCCCCGACGATGCTTACGTGTTACCGAAAGCGGGAAGAACTATACATTAAGCTTTTGAATTAAGGCAACTTTTTCTTTTGTCCTATTTCCGTAGGACGTGCAGCACGTCCTCGAGCTCGACGATCACCTGCTTGATCAGTTGACGATACTGGGTGGTGTCGTCCTTGGCCTCGTCGCCAGAGAGACGCTGGCGCGCCCCACCGATGGTGAAACCCTGATCGTAAAGCAACGCTCGGATCTGCCGAATCATCAGCACGTCCTGGCGCTGATAGTAGCGGCGGTTGCCCCGCCGCTTGACCGGATTGAGCTGCGGGAACTCTTGTTCCCAATAACGCAGGACATGGGGTTTGACCGCGCAGAGCTCGCTGACTTCGCCAATGGTGAAGTAGCGCTTGCCGGGTATCGCCGGTAGCTCGTCGTTATGACTTGGTTCCAGCATATGCCTCGACCCTGGCCTTCAGTTTTTGCCCTGGACGAAAGGTGACCACACGGCGAGCCGTGATCGGGATCTCCTCTCCTGTTTTCGGGTTGCGGCCGGGTCGCTGGCGCTTGTCGCGCAAGTCGAAGTTACCGAACCCGGAAAGCTTGACCTGTTCGTTCAGCTCAAGAGCCTGGCGGATCTCTTCAAAAAACAGCTCCACCAGTTCCTTGGCTTCCCGTTTGTTCAGGCCGAGCTCTTCGTACAGACGTTCCGCCATTTCAGCTTTCGTCAGAGCCCCCATACGCTACTTCCTTAACGTGGCGTTGAACCTTTGTTCGAGGCAGGTGAGGATGTTTTGCGTAGTAGTACTCACCTCATCGTCATTAAGAGTGCGCGATGGATGTTGCCAGGTCAAGCCGACAGCCAGGCTTTTTCTATGCGGATCAATACCTTTACCGTGATAGACGTCAAATAGCTTGAGGTCCGTCAGCCACTCGCCCGCCGCCTCGCGGATGGCAGCGAGTACGGCCTCGGCCGGCTGCTCGCGATCGACCAGCAACGCCAGGTCCCGGCGCACCTCGGGGAAGCGCGACAACTCGCTGAAAGCCGGCATACGCCCGGCAGCGACTTCAGCCAGCAGCAGCTCGAAGAGGAATACCGGCTGATCCAGGCCGAGGGTCTTGCTCAGTTCCGGATGCAGAGCCCCCATGAAACCGACCAGGCGCCCTTCCCGCTCGATGCGAGCGGTCTGACCCGGGTGCAACGCAGGATGCTCGCCCGGCACAAAACTGAAGGCATCGGCCGCACCGGCATACCCCAAGAGCGCCTCGACATCCGCCTTGAGATCGTAGAAGTCGACGCTCTCGCGACCATTGGCCCAGCCTTCCGGCAGACGGCTGCCGCTGATCACGCCAGCCAGCATGGCTTCCTGCTGCAAGCCTTCCAGTTGACCAACGAAGCGCAGGCCGCTCTCGAACAGGCGCACGCGCGACTGCTGGCGATTGAGGTTGTGCTCCAGCGCTTTGACCAGGCCCGGCCACAGCGAGGAACGCATGGCAGCCATGTCAGCGGAAATCGGGTTGGCCAACTGCAGCGGGGCGACGCCCGGGCTGAACAGTTCGAACAGCTTGGGGTCGATGAAGCTGTAGGTGATGGCCTCCTGGTAACCACGCGCCACCAGCAGGCGACGCAGAGCCGGCAGCTCGGCACGGGCTTCGGCCTTGGCCTGCGGGGCCAGGCGCGCCTGCGGGTAACGCACCGGCAGGCGGTTGTAACCGTACAGACGACCCAACTCTTCGATCAGGTCGACTTCCAGACTGATATCGAAGCGATGGCTCGGCACGCTGACCTGCCACTGGCCGGCGCCCTCGGCGGTCACGCCCAGGCCCAGCGCGGTGAGCAGGCGCTCGACTTCGGCGCCGTCCATGTCCATGCTCAACATCTGGCTGATACGCTCGGCACGCAGGGTGATCGGTGCAACGTTCGGCAGGTCGGCGGCGCTGGCCACTTCGATGATCGGACCGGCTTCGCCGCCGACGATCTCCAGCAGCAGCGCGGTGGCGCGCTCCATGGCGCTGCGCGCCAACTGCGAGTCGACGCCGCGCTCGAAGCGGTGCGAGGAGTCGGTGTGCAGGCCATAGGAACGGGCTTTGCCGGCCACGGCGATGCTGTCGAAGAAAGCGCTTTCGAGGAACAGGTCGCGGGTCTTGCCGCTCACACCACTGTGCTCGCCCCCCATCACGCCGGCGATGGCCAGGGCGCGGTTGTGGTCGGCGATGACCAGGGTGTCGGCACGCAGGCTGACTTCCTGACCATCGAGCAGTACCAGCTTCTCGCCCTCTTCCGCCATGCGCACGCGGATGCCGCCATTGATCTCGGCGAGGTCGAAGGCGTGCATCGGCTGGCCAAGTTCGAGCATCACGTAGTTGGTGACGTCGACGGCAGCGTCGATGCTACGGATATCGGAACGACGCAGGCGCTCGACCATCCACAGCGGGGTCGGCCTGGACAGGTCGACGTTGCGGATGACGCGACCCAGGTAACGTGGGCAGGCCTTGGGCGCCAGCACCTCCACCGGGCGCACTTCATCATGGGCACTGGCAACCGGGTCAGCGGATACCGCCGATACCGGCGCACCGTAGATGGCGCCGACTTCGCGGGCCAGGCCAGCCAGCGACAGGCAGTCGCCGCGGTTGGGGGTCAGACCGATCTCGATGCTGACGTCGCCCAGACCCAGGTAGGTGCGGATGTCCTGACCGACCGGAGCGTCCGCCGCCAATTCCATCAGGCCGCTGTTGTCCTCGCTGACCTGCAGCTCGGAGGCCGAGCAGAGCATGCCCTGGGACTCCACACCGCGCAGCTTGGCCTTTTTGATCTTGAAGTCGCCCGGCAGCTCGGCGCCGGTCATGGCGAAGGGAATCTTGATGCCGGCGCGGGCGTTGGGCGCGCCGCAGACTACCTGGAAGGTCTCGCTGCCGTTGCTGACCTGGCACACGCGCAGCTTGTCGGCGTCCGGGTGTTGCTCGGCGCTGAGAATCTCGCCCACCACCACACCGCTGAACTGACCGGCGACCGGGATCACCGCGTCCACCTCCAGGCCGACCATCGACAGGCGGGCCACCAGCTCGTCGCGCGACACGTCCGGGTTCACCCAGCTGCGCAGCCACTGTTCACTGAATTTCATACTGTCTGTTCTCCTTAAACGAATTCGATGACGAAGGCGGTGCTAGCGAAATTGCGCCAGGAACCGTAGGTCGTTATCGAAGAACAGGCGCAAGTCATTGACGCCATAACGCAGCATGGCAAGGCGCTCGACACCCATGCCGAAGGCGAAGCCGGAGTATTTCTCCGGGTCGATGCCGCTCATGCGCAGCACGTTCGGATGGACCATGCCGCAACCCATCACTTCCAGCCAGCCGGTCTGCTTGCACACGCGGCAGCCCTTGCCCGAGCACATCACGCACTGCATGTCGACCTCTGCCGAGGGCTCGGTGAAGGGGAAAAAGGAGGGGCGGAAACGCACGCCCAGCGGCTTCTCGAAGAACACCCGGAGGAATTCCTCGATGGTGCCCTTGAGGTCGGCGAAGCTGATGCCCTCGTCGACCAGCAGGCCTTCGACCTGATGGAACATCGGCGAGTGGGTGATATCGGAGTCGCAGCGATAAACGCGGCCGGGGCAGACGATGCGGATCGGCGGCTGCTGCGATTCCATGGTGCGCACCTGTACCGGCGAGGTGTGGGTGCGCAGCAGCATGTTGGCGTTGAAATAGAAGGTGTCGTGCATCGCCCGTGCCGGGTGGTGGCCGGGGATGTTGAGCGCCTCGAAGTTGTGATAGTCGTCTTCGACTTCCGGGCCCTCGGCAACGTTGTAGCCGATATGGGTGAAGAACTGCTCGACACGCTCGAGGGTACGGGTGACCGGGTGCAGGCCACCGGAGGCCTGGCCGCGGCCCGGCAGGGTCACGTCGATACGCTCGGACGCCAGCTTCTCGGCGAGCAGGGCCTGCTCAAGCACGGATTTGCGGGCATTCAGGGCGTCCTGAACCTGGTTCTTGGCGGCGTTGATCAGGGCGCCAGCCTGCGGACGCTCTTCGGCCGACAGCTTGCCCAGGGTCTGCATCAGAGCGGTCAGTTCGCCCTTCTTGCCGAGATACTGAACCCGGAGTTGTTCCAGGGCGTTGACGTCTGCGGTGTTTTGCACGGCCTCTAGCGCTTGCGAGACCAATGCATCCAGGTTTTCCATGTACGGGCTCCAGATACGAAATAGGGGAAGAGCTTGAAGGCTCTTCCCCTATCTTTGACGTTGCCACCGGGCGAGCCCGGTGATTGTCGGGGGACTTAAGCCAGAACGGCCTTAGCTTTCTCGACAATCGCAGCAAACGCCGCTTTTTCGTTCACTGCCAGATCGGCCAGGACCTTACGGTCGATTTCGATCGACGCCTTTTTCAGGCCAGCGATCAGACGGCTGTAGGACAGACCGTTGACGCGGGCACCGGCGTTGATACGGGCGATCCACAGAGCACGGAACTGACGCTTGCGCTGACGGCGGTCGCGGTAGGCGTATTGGCCTGCCTTGATTACCGCCTGCTTGGCAACGCGGAACACGCGCGAACGTGCGCCGTAGTAGCCCTTGGCGAGCTTCAGGATTTTTTTGTGACGAGCACGAGCGATAACGCCACGCTTAACACGAGCCATGAGTAATTACCTCTAAGTATCTTGACCGATTAACGAACGCGCAGCATGCGCTCGACTTTAGCTTTGTCCGACGGGCCGATCAGCGAGCTGCCACGCAGCTGGCGCTTACGCTTGGTGGACATTTTGGTCAGGATGTGGCTCTTGAAAGCGTGCTTGTGCTTGAAGCCCGAAGCAGTCTTCAGGAAGCGCTTTGCAGCGCCGCTCTTGGTTTTCATCTTTGGCATGTTTGGTACTCCGCATTCATTAACAACTGATAACCATCAGGCCTGCCAGTGCCCGGGAGGTTATTTACGCTTCTTGGGAGCGATGACCATCATCAGCTGGCGTCCTTCCAGCTTAGGATGCTGTTCGACGGTGCCGAGTTCGGCGAGGTCGGCTTCGACCCGCTTGAGCAGCTCCATACCCAGCTCCTGGTGGGCCATCTCACGGCCACGGAATCGAAGCGATACCTTGGCCTTGTCCCCATCTTCAAGGAAACGTACCAGGTTGCGTAGTTTTACCTGGTAATCCCCTTCTTCCGTCCCTGGACGAAACTTGATCTCTTTGATCTGCTGCTGGTGCTGGTTCTTCTTGGCGATAGCAGCCTGCTTTTTCTTCTCGAACAGGTGCTTGCCGTAGTCCATGATGCGGCAAACCGGCGGTACTGCATCAGCCGAGATCTCTACCAGATCCAGCTTGGCTTCTTCAGCCACGCGCAATGCCTCATCGATCGAAACAATACCAATCTGCTCGCCGTCTGCGCCAATCAGGCGCACTTCGCGTGCGGTAATGTTCTCGTTGATCGGCGCCTTGGGGGCGGCCCGCTTGTCCTGTCTCATATCACGCTTAATAGTTCTTACTCCGAATCTTGGCGACCACGCCGGGAAACCGCTTGCTGCAACTGCGCGGCGAATTGCTCGAGGGGCATGGAGCCCAGATCGACGCCTTCACGGGTACGCACAGCAACGGATCGTGTCTCAACTTCCCGATCTCCAATAACCAACAGATAGGGAACCTTGAGCAAAGTATGCTCGCGGATTTTAAAGCCGATCTTTTCGTTTCTCAAGTCAGCCTTGGCACGAAAACCGCTTTGGTTGAGAGTTTTCTCTGCTTCGCGGGCAAAATCGGCCTGCTTGTCGGTGATATTCATGATCACCGCCTGGGTCGGCGCCAGCCAGGCCGGGAACGCCCCTTCGTAGTGCTCGATGAGAATGCCGATGAAGCGCTCGAAGGAACCGAGGATCGCCCGGTGCAGCATGACCGGATGCTTGCGGTTGTTGTCCTCGGAAACGTACTCCGCGCCCAGGCGCACCGGCAGGTTGAAGTCCAGCTGCAGGGTGCCGCACTGCCACACGCGACCCAGGCAATCCTTCAGCGAGAACTCGATCTTCGGTCCGTAGAAGGCGCCTTCGCCCGGCTGCAGGTCATAAGCCAGCCCAGCACTGTCGAGCGCCGCCGCCAGCGCCGCCTCGGCACGATCCCACAGCTCGTCGGAGCCTACGCGCTTTTCCGGACGAGTGGACAGCTTGAGCTGGATGTCGGTGAAGCCGAAGTCGGCGTAGACCGCCTGGGTCAGCTTGATGAAGTCGGCAGACTCGGCCTGCATCTGCTCTTCGGTGCAGAAGATATGCGCATCGTCCTGGGTGAAGCCGCGCACGCGCATGATGCCGTGCAGCGCACCGGACGGCTCGTTGCGATGGCAGGCGCCGAACTCGGCCAGGCGCATCGGCAGCTCGCGGTAGCTCTTCAAGCCCTGATTGAACACCTGCACATGGCACGGGCAGTTCATCGGCTTGATCGCATAATCGCGGCTTTCCGATTCGGTGGTGAACATGTTCTCGGCGTAGTTGGCCCAGTGCCCGGACTTCTCCCACAGACTGCGATCGACCACCTGCGGCGTCTTGATCTCCAGATAGCCGCTATCACGCTGCACCTGCCGCATGTACTGCTCGAGCACCTGGTACAGGGTCCAGCCATTGGGGTGCCAGAACACCATGCCCGGCGCTTCTTCCTGGGTATGGAACAGGTCCAGGCGCTTGCCGATCTTGCGGTGATCGCGCTTCTCGGCTTCCTCGATGCGCTGGATATAGGCCGCCAGCTGCTTCTTGTCCGCCCAGGCGGTGCCGTAGATGCGCTGCAGCTGCTCGTTCTTCGAGTCGCCGCGCCAGTAGGCGCCGGAGATACGGGTGAGCTTGAACGCCTTGAGGAAGCGGGTATTGGGTACGTGCGGCCCGCGGCACATGTCGACGTACTCCTCATGGAAGTACAGCCCCATGGCCTGCTCGTCCGGCATGTCGTCGATCAGGCGCAGCTTGTATTCCTCGCCGCGCGCCTTGAACAGCTCGATCACCCCGGCACGCGGAGTCATCTTCTTGATGACGTCGTAGTCCTTATCGATCAACTCGGCCATGCGCTTCTCGATGGCCGCCATGTCTTCAGGAGTAAAGGGGCGATCGATGGCGATGTCGTAATAGAAGCCTTCGTCGATGACCGGACCGATCACCATCTTGGCGCTCGGATAGAGCTGCTTGACCGCATGCCCAACCAGGTGAGCACAGGAGTGGCGGATGATCTCCAGCCCCTCTTCGTCCTTCGGCGTGATGATCTGCAGGGTCGCGTCGGCCTCGATCAGGTCGCAAGCATCGACCTGGCGACCATTGACCTTACCGGCCAGGGTGGCCTTGGCCAGGCCCGCACCAATGGACTGGGCGACCTCCAGCACGGAAACCGGATGATCGAACGAACGCTGACTGCCGTCGGGAAGAGTAATGATGGGCATGGCGCCTCCTCTCCTAGTGGTGACCCCTACCAAAGGTCACGTGGGTTGGGATGAGCCAGGAAGCGATCCGGCGGTATACCTGCCGAACGATGGCAGGAGCCCCAAGGGCCAACCAGAACCGAACCAGAGTCACTGGAAGTAAAGAGTGCGGATGCTTTCAGAAAGCCTGAACCCTGACAAGCAGCCACCGACAATATCCGGGCGGAATTCCCGAAAGCTTGCCGCCACGAATGACGGACAACAAAAAAGGGGTCGTATCAACGACCCCTTTTTATCGATTTGGTAGGCACAATTGGACTCGAACCAACGACCCCCACCATGTCAAGGTGGTGCTCTAACCAACTGAGCTATGTGCCTTCGATGGGTGCGCATTCTACGCATAAGTTTTTGGCCGTCAACAGGTTTTTTCGCTAACTCACTGAAATAGGCCAAATTTTTTATTTCACCCAGGCTCGTTGAATATTTTGCACAGGCACTAGCCGGGCATTTTCAACTCGGGTAGGATCGGCTCATTCGTAAAAAATAAAGAACAGAGGTTCAAAATGGCGCACACGGCATACCCACAATCCTACTACGCCGCTTCTGCCAACCCCGTCCCCCAGCGCCCTGCCCTGCAGGGCGAGGTGGAGACGGATGTCTGCATCGTCGGCGCCGGTTACACCGGTCTGTCCACCGCCCTGTTCCTGCTGGAGAACGGCTTCAAGGTGAGCATCGTCGAGGCGGCCAAGGTCGGCTTCGGTGCCTCCGGGCGCAACGGCGGGCAGATCGTCAACAGCTACAGCCGCGACATCGACGTGATCGAGCGCAGCGTCGGCCCCAAGCAGGCGCAACTGCTCGGGCAGATGGCCTTCGAGGGCGGCCGCATCATCCGTGAACGCATCAAGAAGTACGACATCCAGTGCGACCTGAAGGACGGCGGCGTGTTCGCCGCGCTCACCGACAAGCAGATGGGTCACCTGGAAGCGCAGAAGAAGCTGTGGGAGCGCTACGGCCATACCCAGCTGGAACTGATGGACGCGGGGCGCATTCGCGAGGTGGTGGCCACCGACAACTATGTCGGCGGCATGCTCGACATGAGCGGCGGCCATATCCATCCGCTGAACCTGGCCCTGGGCGAGGCCGCCGCGGTGGAGTCGCTCGGCGGGGTGATCTATGAGCAGTCCCCGGCCACCCGCATCGACCGCGGTGCGAGCCCGGTGGTGCACACCCCCGAGGGGCGGATCAAGGCCAAGTTCGTGGTGGTCGCCGGCAACGCCTACCTCGGCAACCTGATGCCGGAGCTGTCGGCCAAGTCGATGCCTTGCGGCACCCAGGTGATCACCACCGAGCCGCTGTCCGACGAACTGGCCGCCAGCCTGCTGCCGCAGGATTACTGCGTCGAGGACTGCAACTACCTGCTCGACTACTACCGTCTCTCCGGTGACAAACGCCTGATCTTCGGCGGCGGCGTGGTCTATGGCGCGCGCGACCCGGCCAATATCGAGGCGATCATCCGGCCGAAGATGCTCAAGACCTTCCCGCAGCTCAAGGATGTGAAGATCGACTTCGCCTGGACCGGCAACTTCCTGCTGACCCTGTCGCGTCTGCCGCAGGTCGGCCGCCTCGGCGATAACATCTACTACTCCCAGGGCTGCAGCGGCCATGGCGTGACCTACACCCACCTGGCCGGCAAGGTGCTGGCCGAGGCGCTACGGGGCCAGGCCGAACGCTTCGATGCCTTCGCCGACCTGCCGCACTACCCCTTCCCCGGCGGGCGGATGTTTCAGGTACCCTTCAGCGCCATAGGCGCCTGGTACTACACGCTGCGTGACAGACTCGGCGTGTAACCCATACCAGAAACGAAGAACGGCGACCTCGGGCGCCGTTTTTTCGTTTGCCTCAGGGACAGACGGGCAAGGCCTGGCACTGCCCCGCCGCGGCGCTCGCCTTCAGCGGAGTGGCGAAGCGCGCATCCTCCGGCGCCAGGCGCCGGGCGCAGGCCTGCGCCTGCTCCGCCGTCTGCGCGCAGCCCTGCTCGCCGAGCAGTTGCGCCAGGTTGAACCAGCCGGCGGCGAAATCCGGCTCACGCTGGACGCTGGCCCGCAGCGCCTGCTCGGCGCCTCCAAGGTCACCATCGGCATAACGACTGTTGGCCAGGGCGAACCAAGTCAGGGCCTGCTCCGGCCAGGTCTGGGTGGCGCGGCGATAGGCGCGCTGCGCCGCCGTCTTGCGTCCGGTCTGCTCCAGATCGCTGGCGGCCTTGAGCCAGGTGCGCGTGTCGGCCTGCGCCGGCAGCTTGTCCGGCGGCAACGTCACTACGGCCCAACGACCGCCCCGCGCCCAGCTCTGGTCGAAACTGGCGAAGTCATCAAGCAGACGCCGCGTGGTCCCGGAGCGCAGAATCAGGGTGCGTTCGCGCCGGTCGTAGCCGACCACCACCGCGAAGTGCCACTGCGGATACCAGTCGAATGCCAGGTTCTGCAGCACCAGCACCGGATTGCCGGCGGCGACCTCGGCCAGCACCGCCTCGAGACGCGGTTGCAGCGGATACACCAGCATGTCCTGCGCGCGCGCCGCCGCGACCATCTCCACCTGCAGGCTGCCTTCGCGGCCGGGGATGTAGACCTTGTCCTTGAGGGTGCCGGGGGTGGTCGACAGCCCGCGCTGGTTGAGCAGCGTCGCCAGCGCGGCCGGGCCGCACTGGTAAGCATCCTGGGCGAAGAAGGGAACGTCGCTCAGCTCCACCCGTTCAGGCAAGCGCTCGGCCTCCGGCGAAAGCACCGGAGAGCGAGCACATGCAGCGAGTAGAGCGATAACGGCGATACAGCAAAGACGAATCAGCGATTGATGCATTTGATGAAACTGAAGATGTTGGTGGCGCACAGCATATCAGTGATGATGAAGATCACCAGGAACAGCACGATGATGCCGACCACACCGGCACCGGCCGGGGCCTGATCGAGCTGCTGGTTGAACTGCGCCAGTTCGGCCGGGGTCAGGCTGGCGATACGCGACTCGACCTGCTCACGGTCGACGCCCATGGCCACCAGCTTTTCCTTGACCTGCTCATCGTCGAGCATGGCCATCAATTGCTCCTGATCGACCTGGTGCTGCCGTTCAGCGAGTATCTCCGGGGTGCCGATCATCGCCGCGTTGGCAGCGGGTATCTGCACCACCAGCAGCAGGTGGAATAGCGCGGTGATAGCCGCCAGGCGGCGCATGGTGGGATGCATGGACATTGTCATTGTGGTTATCTCCTGAGACGACAAGGTAGCCAGTAGACAGCATAGTCGCCGCTCAGGTTCACAATGCGCTCGTGAGCTCGTTCACGAATCCTGCAGCAACTGGCTCAGCACAGCGCGCAGCTTGCCCGGCTTGACCGGCTTGTTCAGCAGCGGCGCGCCCAGGGCCTGCAGCTCGCGGCGACAGGCGTCGCTACGATCGGCGCTGATGATCAACGCCGGAATCGGCCTGGCGAACGCCTCGCGCAATTGCTGGATCACCTGGCAGCCGAGCACGCCGTCGTCGAGGTGGAAATCCGCCAGTATCACCTCCGGTGCCCGGCCCTGCAGGCGCTGCAGCGCTTCGGGCAGATCCAGCGCGGTAACCACCTCGCAGCCCCACTGACCGAGCAGCGCGGCCATGCTGTGCAGGATCGCCTCTTCGTTGTCGATCACCAGCAGGCGCCGCCCCGGCAGCGGGTCGCCGAGCGCCTGCAGCGGCGTCGGTTGCGCCAGGCGCCGGGGCTGTTGTGCGGCGAGCGGCACGCGGATGCTGAACAGCGAACCGCGCCCGGGCTGCGAACTGACCCGCACCGGATAGCCGAGCATGCGGGCGATACGCTCGACTATGGCCAGGCCGAGACCGACGCCCTTGCGCTCGGTGGCGCGACCCACGTCCAGTTGATTGAACTCGAGAAAGATCTTGTCCAGCTGGTCGGCGGCGATGCCGCGCCCGCTGTCCCATACCTGCAAGTCCAGATACTGGCCGCGCCGTCGCGCGCCGAGCAGCACACCGCCGGTCTCGGTGTAACGGCAGGCATTGCTGAGGAAATTGCGCAGGATGCGCGTGAGCAGACGAAAATCGGTGTGCACCGCGCAGTCGACGATGCGCACGCGCAGGCGCAGGCCGCGGGCCACGGCGACGCCGTCGAATTCCGAGGCCAGTGGCGCCAGCAGCTCCTCCAGGCGATAGACGTCGAGATCCGGCTTGATCGCCGCCTGGTCCAGCTTGGAGATGTCCAGCAGGTCGGTGAGCAGGTCTTCGGCGCCCTCCAGCGCCAGGTGGCTGCGCTCGACCAGGTTGTGCTCAGCGCTCGGCAACTGCCGCTCGCGTAGGGTGGAGATCAGCAGCCGCGCGGCGTTGAGCGGCTGCAGCAGGTCGTGGCTGGCGGCCGCGAGGTACTTGTCCTTGCTGCGGTTGGCGGCCTCGGCGGCGTCGCGCGCCTCGCGCAGGGCCTGCTCGATGCGCTCGCGCTCGACGATCTGGCGCTGCAGGTTGCGGTTGGACTCGAGCAGTTCGTAGGTGCGCGCGGCCACTCGCCGCTCCAGCTCGTCGTTGAGCTGTTGCAGGCGCTGCTGGGCCTGCTTGCGCTCGGTGATGTCGGCGACGAAGCCCTCGAACAGCCCCTCGCCTTCGGGCTTGAGCAACAGGTTCATCAGTACGTCGATGACACTACCGTCCCGCCGGCGCAACTGGGTCTCGTAGCCGACCAGACCAGCGCCGCGGCCCAGCTGCTCGCGAATCCGCGCCAGTTCGTCGAAGCCGCCGACGAACAGCTGACGCGCCAGATCGCCCAGCGACCAGAGCACCTGCTGCGGATCGTCGTAGCCGAGCATGCGCGCCATGGCCGGGTTGGCCGCCAGCACGCCCTGGGTCAGGCTGGCCTGGAAGATGCCGTGCACGGCGTGTTCGAACAGCCATTTGTAGCGGTTACGCTCGGTTTCCAGCTCCTCCAGGCGCGCCAGCAGCTCGGGATAGTGACTCTTGCGCGCCGACTGGCTGCCGAGCCCCAGCAGTCCGGTCAGGGCCTCGTCAGAGCGCCTCGCCATAGACCACCTCGACATCGCGCTGGGTCGACTCGCGCGGATTGGTGAGGATGCACGGATCGTCCATCGCATGGCTCGACAGGAAGGGAATGTCGGAGCTGCCGACACCGTGCAGGCCCAGCGTTTCGTGGAACCCCACAGCCCGTTTGAAGGCGATCAGGTGCTCGACCAGACGCTGGCGGATCTGTGCGTGGTTCAGGCCGCGGCAGTCGATACCGAGGGTCTCGGCGATCACCTTGAAACGCTCCGGCGCGGCGCTGTAGTTGAACGCCACCACGTGCTCGACCAGCACCGCATTGCACAGGCCGTGCGGCAGGTCGAGGAAGCCACCGAGACTGTGGCTCATGGCGTGCACCGCGCCGAGGATGGCGTTGGAGAAAGCCAGGCCGGCCTGCATGCTGCCGAGCATGATCTTCTCGCGCAGGGCAATATCGGCCGGGTTGGCGATCATCTGCACCAGGTTGCCGTTGATCAGGCGCATGGCCTCCAACGCATGGGGGTCGGT
Source organism: Pseudomonas sp. SP16.1 (assembly GCF_052682975.1). Taxonomy (NCBI): domain Bacteria; kingdom Pseudomonadati; phylum Pseudomonadota; class Gammaproteobacteria; order Pseudomonadales; family Pseudomonadaceae; genus Pseudomonas; species Pseudomonas sp. SP16.1. The sequence goes on along the minus strand of NZ_JBQYFZ010000001.1, from coordinate 1,264,384 downwards.
GAGCGGGCCGTGGCCGGTGGAGACGAACGCCTCGATGGCGTGCACCAGCGCGTCGATGCCGGTACAGGCACTGAGGAACGGGTCCATGCTCAGGGTGGTTTCCGGGTCGATCAGCGACACGTCCGGCACCACCGCCTTGCTGACGATGGAGAACTTCATCCGTTCCTGCTGGTTGGAGATGATCACGAACTGCGACACATCGGCCGAGGTGCCGGCGGTGGTCGGGATCAGGATCAGCGGCGGGCTGGGCACGCGGATGGTGTCCACCCCCTCGAATTCGAGGATGCTGCGACCGTGGGCGACGACGATGCCGATGCCCTTGGCGCAGTCCATCGGGCTGCCGCCGCCGACCGCGACTATCACGTTGCAGCCCTCGCTGCGATAGACCTCGGCGCCCTGCATCACCTCCTCGGCCCGCGGGTTCGGCGAGACCCGGGTGTACAGGCTGTAGGCGATGCCCTGGGCCTGCAGGCTCGCCTCGACATCGGCGGTCCAGCCGGCGGCGACCACGCCGGGATCGGACACCACCAGCACCTTGCGCGCGCCGAAGGTCTTGGCGTAGTTGCCGACGTTATGCCGGGAGCCGGCGCCGAAGATGATCTCCGGGGAGACGAATTTACGCAGTTGACTCAAATCGTGGCTCATACAACGGCCTGATCTTGTTGTTATGGGATGGCGTCCAGCCTACTGCATTGCTCGGCCAATGCAATGCAACCTGTGGCTAGCGTAGACGCTGGTAGAAGTTCCATTCGCCGCGCAGCGCCTGCGCCAGATTCGCCGCCTGGCGAAATCCATGGCGTTCGCCGGCGAACAGGCGGTACTCGACCGGCACGCCACGCGCGCGCAGCGCCGCCACCATGGCCTCGGTCTGGCTCGGCACCACCACCGCATCCAGCGCGCCCTGGAAGAAGATCACCGGCGCGGCGATACGCCCGGCCTGCAGCACGGGCGTGCGCGCCCGGTAGCGTTCGGCGTCGCGCCCTGGGTCGCCGATCAGCCAGTCCAGGTAGTCGGCCTCGAACTTGTGGGTGACCCGGCGCAGCGCCAGCGGGTCGCTGACGCCATAGAGACTGGCGCCGCCGCGCAGCTCCGGAATCTCGGCCAGGGCGCGCAGGGCGCTGTAGCCGCCGGCGCTGGCGCCGCGGACGAAAACCCGCTGCGGATCGATCCGCCCCTCGCCGGCCAGGGCCTCAATGGCGACGCGGATATCCGCCACCTCCAGCTCGCCCCACTGTCCTTCTAGACGCAGCCGGTAGGCACGACCATAGCCGCTGCTGCCGCGGTAGTTTAGATCGAGCACGGCGTAGCCGCGCAGCGTCCAGAAGGCGATGCGCGGATCGAACACGGGATAGCAGGCCGAGGTGGGGCCGCCATGCAGGAAGATCACCAGCGGCGGACGCTCGGAGTCATCAATCGGCGCATAGAAAAAACCATGGCAGCGCTCGCCCTCGCCCACCGCGCAGGTAAATGGCTGCGGCCGGGCCAGATGCTTCTCGCTCAGCGGCGCCTCGCCGCCGGCCAGCACCTTGACCGCGCCATCGTCCCTACCGATCGCCAGCACAGCCGGCAAACGATCCGGCGCGGCGGCGATGCAGTAGAAGTGCCCGGCATCGGCGGTCAGGGAGCGGAAGCGGGTGAAGTGCTCCGCGAGACGCCGCGCCGTGCTTGCTGTTCCGTAGGGTGCGCCGTGCGCACCAGCAGTATCGGCATCCAAAGAATTGGAGCGCGCGGCCTGGGCGGCCTCGCGACACCCTACCAGCACGCCGACGCCCTGCTCGAAACGGGTCAGCAGCATCTCGCCATCCCCGAGTGGCAGATAGGTACGGCCACCCAGCTGCCAGGGCGCGGCTGCATGATCATGGGGCGCGCCCTGGGGTTGCGCGGCGCTATCGACACACCAGGGCTGCCACCACCCGGCCTCGTCGCTCAGTACCCACAGCCTGCCCTGGGGATCGAAGCGCGGCTGCTGCAGGGCCTGATCGCGCCCCTGCCCGGCCAACACCCGGGTAGGCTTGCCCGACTCGCGCTGGCACAGGCGCGTAGCGACCCAGGGCTGGTCGGGGCGATCCCACTCGATCCAGGCCAGGCGCCGGCCGTCGGCGCAGGCCACCGGCGCGGCATAGAAGTCCGCGCCCTCGACCAGTACCTGGCGCTGGCCATCGAGACCGATACGCACCAGGCGATGCACCACCGCGCCGGCTGCATGGCTCTCCTCCACCGCCAGCAGCGCCTGCCAGGCGGGGACGAAGGACAGATCGCCATAACGGCAGTGAGGCTCATCGGTGATGACGTAGGGTGACGCGGGGCCGCCCAGGCCATGCGCACCACCGCCCCCCCCGATATCGATGAGATAGACCTGCTGATCGCTGTCATTGACGAAGGCCACGCCCTGCTCGGTGGCGCAGCAGGCGCCGCCGCCGTATTCGTAGACGCGACTGCCCACGGAAAACCCCGGCGGGGTCAGCTCGATGGCGACGCCGTCACGCCAGAAGAACAGCCCGCAGCGCGCCCGCAGCGGATCGAAAGCCACCCACAGCAGGCCGCCATGGACGGCGTGAAGCTCGGCGAAGTCGACGCTAGCGGCCGCAGCCTGTTCAGCGCTCCAGATCGAATCCGGGTCGGTCAGGCCTTGCATATGATTCGCGAGGCTTTCTCGTTGCGGTACTGCAGCTCGTCCAGCGCCAGCGGCGCGTCCTCGGCCTGCCGGCGGGCTGCGAGTATCACGTCGTGATGCGCCGACTTGCTGCACACCGGGTCGGCGTTGCTGGCGTCCCCTGTGAGCATAAAGGCCTGGCAGCGGCAGCCGCCGAAGTCGCGCGCCTTCTCGTCACACGAGCGGCAGGGTTCGGGCATCCAGTCGTCGCCGCGAAAGCGGTTGAAACCGAAGGAGTGCCGCCAGATGTGCTCGATGCTGTGTTCGCGCACGCTGGGAAACTGCACCGGCAACTGCCGCGCGCTGTGGCAAGGCAACGCGGTACCGTCCGGGGTGATGTCGAGGAACAGGTTGCCCCAGCCGTTCATGCAGGCCTTGGGGCGCTCCTCGTAGTAGTCGGGGGTGACGAAGATCAGCTTGCACGGGTGGTTCTCGGCGGCCAGCTTGTCGCGCCAGAGGTTGGTGATGCGCTCGGCGTGCTCGAGCTGGGCGCGGGTCGGCAACAGGCCGGCACGGTTGAGTTCGGCCCAGCCGTAGAACTGGCAGGTGGCGAGCTCGACGAAGTCCGCCTCCAGTTCCAGGCACAGCTCGATGATGCGCTCGATATTGTCGATGTTGTGCCGGTGGGTGACGAAGTTGAGCACCATCGGATAGCCATGCGCCTTGACCGCGCGGGCCATGGCCAGCTTCTGGGCGAAGGCCTTCTTCGAGCCGGCCAACAGGTTGTTCACCTCCTCGTCGGCGGCCTGGAAGCTGATCTGGATATGGTCCAGCCCTGCCTCGGCGAACTCGGCGATGCGCGCTTCGGTCAGGCCGATGCCGGAAGTGATCAGGTTGGTGTAGTAGCCCAGGCCGCGCGCCGCCGCGATCAGCTCGGCCAGGTCCTGGCGCACCAGCGGCTCGCCGCCGGAGAAGCCCAGCTGCGCCGCGCCCAGCTCGCGCGCCTGGCGAAACACCTCGATCCATTCGCCGGTGCTGAGCTCCGCCCCCTGCTGGGAGAAATCCAGCGGGTTGGAACAGTAAGGACACTGCAGCGGACAGCGGTAGGTCAGCTCGGCCAACAGCCACAAGGGCGGGCCGACCTGCACGCCCGGTTTAGCGAAGCTCGATCCAGAACTGGGCATGGGCCACCTCGATAAAGGCCAGGATGTCCTCGTCGATGCCGGGTACATCGGGGAAGCGCTGGTGCAGACTGTCGATGATCTCGGCCACCGAGCGCTTGCCGTCGACCTGCTGGAGAATCTCGCCGGCGCTGTCATTGAGTTTGATCATGCCTTCCGGGTAGAGCAACACGTGGCAGCCCTGCGCCGGCTCGAACTGCAGGCGGAAGCCGCGGCGGATGGCGGGGACATTGGGCAGGATGGGTGAGGTCATGATTTGGGCTCCGTCACGGTGCGCGCGGCGCACCCTACCTGGGACGCAGCAGCCATAGGGTGCGCGGTGCGCACCGACATACTGATGCTCATAGCGCGATCCCCCGATGCCAGACGCGCTCGGCGGTCACCGTGTGATACGGCGGGCGCTGCAGTTCGTAGGCCATGCTCATGGCGTCGAGCATGCTCCATAGCACGTCGAGCTTGAACTGCAGGATATCCAGCATGCGCTGCTGAGCCTCGACCGTGCGGTAGTGCTCGAGGGTGATGCGCAGGCCGTGCTCGACGTCGCGGCGCGCCTGGCTCAGGCGATTGCGGAAGTAGTCGTAGCCGGCCGCATCGATCCAGGGATAGTGCTGCGGCCAGGCGTCCAGGCGCGACTGGTGGATGGTCGGGGCGAACAGCTCGGTCAGCGAACTGCTGGCCGCCTCCTGCCAGCACGCTCTGCGGGCGAAGTTGACGTAGGCGTCGACGGCGAAGCGCACCCCCGGCAGCACCAGCTCCTGCGACAGCACCTGCTCGCGGTCCAGGCCGACCGCCTCGGCCAGGCGCAGCCAGGCCTCGATGCCGCCCTCCTCGCCGGGTGCGCCGTCGTGGTCGAGGATGCGCTGGATCCAGCCACGACGGGTTTCCCGGTCCGGGCAGTTGGCCATGATCGCGGCGTCCTTGAGCGGGATGCAGATCTGGTAGTAGAAGCGGTTGGCCACCCAGCCCTGGATCTGCTCGCGCGTCGCGCGGCCTTCGTACATGGCCCGGTGGTAGGGGTGGTGGATATGGTAGTAGGCGCCCTTGGCGCGCAGCGCCTGCTCGAACTCGGCGGGGCTCATGGCGGATTGGCTCATCAGGGTCTCCGATACGCGTTGCGTAGGGTGCGCCGCGCGCACCCGCGTTCTTTAAGGCGCACGCAGGGCACCTTACAAAGCGATGCTCATGCCGTCGAAGGCGACCTCGATTCCGCGGCGGTCCAGCTCGGCGCGCTCGGGCGAGTCCAGGTCGAGAATCGGGTTGGTGTTGTTGATATGAATGAGGATCTTGCGCGGCGCCGGCAGGCCGTCCAGCACCTCGAGCATGCCACCGGGACCGCTCTGCGGCAGATGGCCCATCTCGCTGCCGAGCTTGTCGCCGACCTCGCACTGGCGCATCTCGTCGTCGCGCCACAGCGTGCCGTCCACCAGCAGGCAATCGGCGCGGCGCATCCAGCTAAGCAGTTGCTCGTCCACCTGACCCAGGCCGGGGGCATAGAACAGCGTGCCGCCCGTGCGCAGGTCCTCGACGAACAGGCCAATGTTGTCGCCCGGATGCGGATTGCCACGGTGCGGCGAGTAAGGCGGCGCGCTGCTGCGCAGGGCGATGGCGGTGAGGCGCAGCCCCGGGCAGGCCGGGATGGCGAAGGGTTCGGCATCCAGCTCGATCAGCCGGTGCTGCAGGCCGCCGTTCCAATGGCCGAGCATATTGAACAGGGGAAAGCCCGTGGTCAGGTCCTGATGGACCATCTCGGTGCACCAGACCTGGTGCGGGCAGCCTTCGCGCAGGGTCAACAGGCCCGTGCAGTGGTCGATCTGGCTGTCGAGCAGGACGATGCCGGCGATCGCCGTGTCACGCACCTTGCGCGCCGGCTGCAGGGCCGGGAAGGCCTCGAGCTGGGCGCGGATGTCGGGCGAGGCGTTGCACAGGAGCCAGTTCAGCCCGTCGTCGGACAGGGCGATGGACGACTGCGTACGCGGCTGCGCGCGCAGGCTGCCGGTGCGCACGCCGCGGCAGTTGCGACAGTTGCAGTTCCACTGGGGAAAGCCGCCGCCGGCGGCGGAGCCGAGAATCTGGATATGCATGGCAGGTCACCGATGGGATGCCCCGGACGGACCGGGGCCAAGGTCGATCAGCGGTTGGCGAAGTACATGGTCACTTCGAAGCCAATGCGCAGGTCGGTGTAGGCGGGTTTAGTCCACATGGTGCGGTCCTCTTGTTATTGCGCCGGGGCATTCCGGCAACTCCATTAAGCCCCCGCCGGGCAGGTGGCCAAATGGTACTTTGGGAGTAGACCGGGCTGGCATTGGTAGGTAGCGCAGGACAACCCCCGACGGCCAGCGGATCGCGGCCCGCGGGGTGCGCCGTGCGCCCCAGATTCCCTTCCAAATGCATGCGGATGGCCATGAGGCCGTCCCCGGTCGCGCTGCGCGCAGCCTAGGCAGACCCGCGACACCCTCCAGGTACCGGCTATTCCTTCAATATTGGGGCATGGTCGATGGAAAAGGTTCGACGGCGATTTCAGCGCAGCGCTGCCGGCACTGGGTTGTGCCGAATATAAAAAACGCGGCCGAAGCCGCGTCGCGATAAGGGCCTGCTGCCGTACAGGCTCATGGCTGCCCGCAGGTCCACCCGGGTAGGGTTCCTCGCCGTGCAAAGGGCGGCGCGCCGGAGCGAGCGCGCCGCTTTGTGGATGCATCAGAACTCAGAAGAAGCCCAGCGGATTGATGTCGTAGCTGACCAGCAGGTTCTTGGTCTGCTGGTAGTGGTCGAGCATCATCTTGTGGGTTTCGCGGCCGACGCCGGATTTCTTGTAGCCACCGAAGGCGGCATGCGCCGGGTACAGGTGGTAGCAGTTGGTCCAGACGCGGCCGGCCTTGATCGCCCGGCCCATGCGGTAGGCGACGTTCATGTCGCGGCTCCACACCCCGGCGCCGAGGCCGAACTCGGTGTCGTTGGCAATGGACAGCGCCTCGGCCTCGTCCTTGAAGGTGGTCACGCCGATCACCGGGCCGAAGATCTCCTCCTGGAACACGCGCATCTGGTTGGTGCCCTTGAGTAGGGTCGGCTGGATGTAGTAGCCGCTGGCAAGGTCGCCCTCCAGCTTCTCCGCCGCGCCGCCGGTCAGCACCTGGGCGCCTTCCTGCTGGGCGATCTCCAGGTAGGAAAGGATCTTGTCGAATTGCTGCTGCGAGGCCTGGGCGCCGACCATGGTCTCGGTGTCCAGCGGGTTGCCGCGCTTGATCTGCTTGATCTTCTTCATCACCTCGACCATGAACGGCTCGTAGATGGTCTCCTGCACCAGCGCGCGCGACGGGCAGGTGCACACCTCGCCCTGGTTGAAGAAGCCCAGCACCAGGCCTTCGGCGGCCTTCTCGATAAAGGCCGGCTCGGCGTTCATGATGTCTTCGAAGAAGATATTCGGCGACTTGCCGCCCAGCTCGACGGTGGACGGGATGATGTTCTCGGCGGCGCACTTGAGGATATGCGAGCCCACCGGGGTGGAGCCGGTGAAGGCGATCTTGGCGATGCGCTTGCTGGTGGCCAGCGCCTCACCGGCCTCGCGGCCGAAGCCCTGGACCACGTTGAGCACGCCTGCCGGCAGCAGGTCGCCGATGATTTCCATCAGCAGGGTGATCGACAGCGGGGTCTGCTCGGCCGGCTTGAGCACGATGCAGTTGCCGGCGGCCAGCGCCGGAGCCAGCTTCCAGGCGGCCATCAGCAGCGGGAAGTTCCACGGGATGATCTGCCCGACCACGCCCAGCGGCTCATGGAAGTGATAGGCCACGGTGCCGTCGTTGATCTCGGCGGTGCTGCCTTCCTGGGCACGGATGCAGCCGGCGAAGTAGCGGAAGTGGTCGGCGGCCAGCGGCACGTCGGCGTTCAGCGTCTCGCGCACGGCCTTGCCGTTGTCCCAGGTCTCGGCCACGGCGAGCAGTTCGAGGTTGGCTTCGATACGGTCGGCGATCTTCAGCAGGATGTGCGAGCGCTCCTGCACGCTGGTGCGGCCCCAGGCGTCGGCGGCGGCATGCGCGGCGTCCAGCGCCCTGTCGATGTCAGCGGCGTTGGAGCGGGGGAATTCAGCGATCACCGAGGCATCGACCGGGCTGGTGTTGCTGAAGTACTGGCCGCTGAGCGGGGCGACGAACTCGCCGTTGATGTAGTTGCCGTAGCGCGGTTTGAGGGTGACGACGGCGCCTGGAGTACCCGGTTTCGCGTAAATCATGATGCTGACCTCTCTTGTTGTCGGAGCCCGCTGCCAATCGGGGAAGCGAGTCATGGTTCGATCTTAGGAAGGGCCTTGCGACCGCGGTATGCACCCATGGCACAGATCGTCTCGTCATTTGGTAGTAGAGCGGCGAGCGGTCTGCTTCGGGCCTTTGGCAGCGGGGCGGCAGGGCCGTGGAAACTAAAGGCTAGACCCGCTCGCCTGGTCTTGCGCTGCCGAGAAGAAAAATCGTCCGGGCGTAGAAACGACCATGGCCGGACAGAGTCCGGCCATGGTGCGACGCACTATCCGATCAGCGCTTGGCGACCAGCTCCTTCGGCAGCTTGAAGGTCCACAGCATGCCGCCCTGGTTCAGGTGCTTGACGCGCTTGGCCACCTCGCCGCCCCACAGCGGTACCGCGCCACCCCAGCCGGACAACACCGAGACGTACTGCTCGCCGTCCATCTCCCAGGTCACCGGCGAGCCGATCACGCCCGAGCCGGTCTGGAATTCCCAGACCTTCTCACCGGTCTTGGCATTGAACGCCTGCAGGAAGCCTTCCGGGTTGCCGGTGAACACCAGGTTGCCCTTGGTGGTCAGCACACCGCCCCACAGCGGCGCGTAGTTCTTGTGGCGCCAGACTTCCTTGCCGGTCTTCGGATCGATGGCGCGCAGCACGCCAATGTATTCCTCGTTGAGCGGCTTGATGGTGAAGCCGGCGCCCAGGTAGGCCGCGCCCTTCTTGTAGGCGATGTCTTCGTTCCAGATGTCCATGCCCCACTCGTTGGAGGGCACGTAGAACAGGCCGGTGTCCTGGCTGTAGGCCATGGGCATCCAGTTCTTGGCGCCGAGGAAGGCCGGCGCGGCGAACACGCTCTTGCCCTTCTCGGCCGCACTCGGCGAACCCGGACGGTTGCTGTCGTCGTAGATCGGCCGGCCGTTCTTGTCCAGGCCCTTGGCCCAGGTGATCTTGTCGACGAAGGGGAAGCCGCGGATGAACTTGCCGTTGGTGCGGTCGAGCACGTAGAAGAAGCCGTTACGGTCGGCGGTGGCCGCGGCCTTGATGGTCTTGCCACCCTCCTGGTAGTCGAAGGAGATCAGCTCGTTGACGCCGTCGAAGTCCCAGCCGTCGTGCGGGGTGGTCTGGAAGTGCCACTTGATGCTGCCGTCGTCCGGGTTGAGCGCCAGGCGCGAGGAGGAATACAGGTTGTCGCCGGGGCGCAGGTGCGAGTTCCACGGCGCCGGGTTGCCGGTGCCGAAGAACAGCAGGTTGGTGTCGGCATCGTAGTAGCCGCCCAGCCAGGGCGCGGCGCCGCCGGTCTTCCACAGGTCGCCCGGCCAGGTCTTGCCGGCTTCGCCGCCGCTGATGCCGTTCTCGATGGCCTTACCGTCCTTGTAGACGTAGCCCATGTGGCCCTCCACGGTCGGGCGGCTCCACAGCAGCTCGCCGTTCTTCGGGTTATAGGCCTCGATCTTGCCGACCACGCCGAACTCGCCGCCGGACACCCCGGTGATCAGCTTGCCGCCCACCACCAACGGCGCCGCGGTGATGGAGTAGCCGGCCTTGTGGTCGGCCACGCTCTTGCGCCAGACCACCTTGCCGGTGTCCTTGTTCAGCGCCACCAGCTTGGCGTCGAGGGTGCCGAAGATCACCAGATCGTCGTACAGCGCCACGCCACGGTTGATCACGTCGCAGCAGGGACGGATGTCATCCGGCAGGCGCGCCTCGTACTGCCACAGCTCGCGGCCGGTGCGCGCATCGACGGCGAATACCCGCGAGTAGGAGGCGGTGACGTACATCACGCCGTCCTTGATCAGCGGCTGAGCCTGCTGGCCGCGCTGCTTCTCGCCGCCGAACGACATGGTCCAGACCGGGCGCAGCTCTTTCACGTTCTTGTCGTTGAGGATGCTCAGCGGGCTGTAGCGCTGGCCCTGCAGGCCAATGCCGTTGGTGACGATCTGGTCGGTGGTGGTGGCGTCCTTGAGAATCTCGGCGTCGGTGACCGCCAGGGCGGCGGCGGATGGCATCAGCATCGCCGCGCACAACGCGGTGAGGATCAAGGGCTGGCGAAGACCGGAGTGTTTCATTGCGGCTACCTCTGCGGGTTCATTGTTATTGCCGGGAATTTTTCCCGGTCTGGCGCAAATTCTTCGCCGCCACCCGCCCCCCAACAATTGCACCCCCAGCCGATTTTCCTCATTCCTTGGTAGCAATACCTGCCGTTCGGCGCAGGCCTCGACGGCCCCGCGCAGGCCACCGCAAGTAGCAGGCAGACGCCACCAAAAGCCCATGGCGAGCGGCCAGCACGCACCGTAGAAAGGCACCTCCCCACCTGCAAGGAGAATGTCCATGGGACGCGTTCTGATCGCACTGCTACTGACCGGGCTGCTGGGCCAGGCACAGGGCGAAAGCTTGAAGATCGGCCTGAACTATCCGCGCACCGGCAACTACAAGGACGAAGGCCTGGAACTGCGTCGCGGCGCCTTGCTGGCAGTGGAGCAAGTCAACCGCGGCGGCGGCCTGCTCGGCCAGCGCCTGGAACTGCTCAGCGAGAACACCAACTCGCAGGCGCGCCAGGCCGCCGCCAACGTCACTCACTTCGCCCGCCAGGGCGCACGCATGGTGTTCGGCGGCGCCACCAGCGAAGAGGCCATCGCCGCCGGCAAGCGTGCCCGCGAGCTGGGTCTGCTGTATTTCGCCACCCTGGGCTACGCCAACGAAGTCACCGGCCAGGCCGGTCAGCGCTATCTGTTTCGCGAATCGAGCAGCGCCTGGATGAGCGCACGGGTGCTCGGCGAGTACCTGGCCTGGCACCTGCCGCGCCAGCGCTACCACTACATCCTGATCGACGACGCCTGGGGGCGCAGCATCGAACAGGCCCTGCGCCTGGCCACCGGCAGCAGCGACCGCGCGCGCCACGGCCGCAGCGCCCTGCCCAGCGGCCCGCTGCGTCGCGAGCAGTACCGGGCGGCGCTGGACAAGGCCGCGGCCAGCGAGGCGGACATCCTGGTCCTGGCCCTGCTCGGCGAGAACCTGCAGCGCAGCATGCGCCTGGTGCACAGCATGGGCCTGAAGCAGCGCGTGCAGGTGATAGTGCCGAATCTGACCAAGAGCCTGGTGCAGCAGGTCGGCCCGCTGGTGATGGAAGACGTGATCGGCACCGAGACCTGGACCTGGGACGTGCCCAAGCTGGAGAACAGCGGCGAGGGCCTGCGCTTCGTCGAGCGCTACCTGGCGGCGCACCAGGAATACCCGGGCGGCACCGCGGCCTCGGCCTATACCGTGGTGCGCCAGTGGGCCGATGCGGTGCGGCGCAGCGCCAGCACCGACAGCGAGAAGCTGATCGCCGCGCTCGAGGACCATCGCTACCAGCTGCTCAAGGACCCACAGCAGTGGCGCGCCTTCGACCACCAGAACCTGCAGAGCATCTACGCCGTGCGGGTGCGCAAGCGCGAGCAGATCATGCGCGATCCGTTCAAGCAGCACTACTTCGAGATCATCCATCGCATGAGCGGCGAGCAGGCCGCGCCCAGTCATGACGAGTGGATTCAGGAGAGGGGCGAGGTCCTTAGCCTGCAGTGAGAACCTGCCCAAAGCCTGCTGCGCGTCGGCCATCCTGCGTTGTAACGACCAGCGGGAGTAACAGCCGCAGGCTGGCCCGAAGGGCGAGCAACGCGAGTCAAAACAGGCTCGGCAGGCTACTTGCGGCCAACGCACTTCAGTGCGGCCCCGGAGGGGCGAGCGAAGCGAGTTATGCTCATTTGCAGCTCGTAAAGTCGCCCGCGACTCCGATCGTTCCTCGCCTGTTTTTGCGGGGCCGCCATCGGTATTGCCTGGCTCTAGCTCGCGAGACTTTGAACAGGTTCTAGCGACGATTGCGGCGGACTGGGCTTTGCCCGACACTGGCCGCCCTGCCTCGACACTTGACCGGAGATACCCGTGCGCCAGGACGTACTGACCCACCCCGATGCCCAGGATTGCAGCCTGTACCGCCCGGACGAGCGCGACCCGGATGCCGAGGAGCTGGACCTGGGCGACGGCAAGGTCCTCTTCACCGGCGCCTTCGAGCCGCCGCAGGAATGGGACGCGCGCCAGCGCGAGGACTACTTCGACGAGGAAGACCCGCAAAACTTCGTCACCGCCCGTATCGAATGCCTGGCCGAGCCGGGCAGCAAGGGGTTCTTCAATGCCGAAAGCGGCGATTACCTGGCTGTCCAGCCACGCCCGGGCGAGGTGCTGATGTATTACGTCTACGACCACCGGGACGACGAAGGCGGCCGTCACTACGTGCTGATCCGCGATGACGAAGAGCTTTGATTGAGGGTGCACCACGAGCAACCAGCGCGCAGGTTGCCTGGTGCATGCAGAGGGGATAGCTGGTGCGCACGGCGCACCCTACGGCGCCCAGATCGCGGCCCGTAGGGTGTCGCACCACAAACGACAGGATGCCCGCCCTTACGCCTGACTACGCAACTGCTCCAAGGTCAGGTCCAGGCACTTGCGTGCTTTCTCCACCAGTTCGTCGATTTCCGCGCGGCTGATCACCAGAGTCGGCGCGATGATCATGGTGTCGCCCACGGCGCGCATGATCAGACCGTTATTAAAGCAGTGTCCGCGACAGACCATGCCCGCGCCCACCTCATTCGGGTAGCGCTTGCGCGTGGCCTTGTCCTGCACCAGCTCGATCGCGCCGAGCATGCCCAGGCCGCGCACCTCGCCCACCAGCGGATGGTCGGCCAGCTCGCGCAGACGACTTTGCAAATAGGGTGCCGTTTCCGTCCGAACCCGCTCGACGATGCCCTCCTCCTTGAGAATGCGCAGGTTCTCCAGGCCCACCGCCGCCGCCACCGGGTGGCCGGAATAGGTGAAGCCGTGGTTGAAGTCGCCGTGCGCCTCGATGACGTCGAACACCTTGTCGCTGACGATCAGCCCGCCCATCGGCACGTAGCCGCTGGTCAGGCCCTTGGCGATGGTCATCAGGTCGGGCTTGAGGTCGTAGTACTGGCTGCCGAACCACTGCCCGGTGCGGCCGAAGCCGCAGATCACCTCGTCGGCGACGAAGAGGATGTCGTGCTTGGCCAGGATCTCTTTGATCCGCGGCCAGTAGGAATCCGGCGGGATGATCACGCCGCCGGCGCCCTGGATCGGCTCGGCGATGAACGCGGCGACCTTGTCCTCGCCCAACTCGAGAATCTTCTGCTCCAGCTGGTCGGCGGCCCAGATGCCGAATTCTTCCGGCGACTTGTCGCCACCCTCGCCGAACCAGTACGGCTGCGGGATATGGGCGATGCCCGGGATCGGCAGGTCGCCCTGCTCGTGCATGAACTTCATCCCGCCGAGGCTGGCGCCGGCCACGGTGGAGCCGTGGTAGCCGTTGTCGCGGCCGATGATGATCTTCTTGCCCGGCTTGCCCTGGCATGCCCAGTAATGGCGCACCAGGCGCAGCATGGTGTCGTTGCCCTCGGAACCCGAACCGGTGAAGAACACATGGTTCATGCCGGCCGGGGCCAGCGCGGCGATGGCCTGGGCCAGCTCCAGCACCGGCGGGTGGGCGGTCTGGAAGAAGGTGTTGTAGAACGGCAGCTGGCGCATCTGCCGGCTGGCCGCCTCGATCAGCTCCTCGCGGCCATAGCCCACCGCCACGCACCACAGCCCGGCCATGCCATCGAGGATCTTGTTGCCCTCGCTGTCCCACAGGTGCACGCCCTTTGCCTCGGTGATGATCCGCGGGCCCTTCTCGGCCAGCTGCCTGTAGTCGCTGAACGGCGCCAGGTGATGGGCGCGGCTCAGGGCCTGCCACTGGGCGGTCTTGGGGTTGTTTACGGCGTTGTTCATGGCGCCTCCTTCTATCCGTGACATCACAGGTACCAGCGGTATTCGCGCGGGTTGATGTCGTGCATGAAGGCCAGGTGATCCTGGCGTTTGTTCTCGCAATAGACCATGACGAACTCATCGCCGAGGCCGGCATTCACCTGCTCACTGGCGCGCATGCGGCGCACCGCCTCGAGCATGTCCTTGGGAAAATCCACGCCGCTTGCGCGGTCGTCGTTGAGCGGTGCGATTGGCTCGGCCTTGGCATCGAGGCCCTGTTCGATGCTGGTGAGCAGCGCCGCCAGCACCAGATAGGGGTTGGCGTCGGCGCCCGGCAGGCGGAACTCCAGGCGCAGGTTGCGCGCATCCGATTCGGGGATGCGCACGCAGGCGTCGCGGTCCTCGAAACCCCAGCTGGCCTTACTGGCCGAATTGACCATGGCGCCGAAGCGGCGGTAGCTGTTGTGGTTCGGCGCGTAGATCGGCATCAGCTGCGGCAGCAGTTGCAGGCAGCCGGCCACGGCATGGCGCAGCGGACGCTGCTCGTCGCGCGCCAGCAGGTTGTCGCCGGCCTCGTCGTACAGGCTGACGTGCACGTGCATGCCGCTGCCCGGATGCTGCAGATAGGGCTTGGCCATGAAGCTGGCGCGATGACCGTGCTTGAGCGCCACGCCGCGGGTCAGGCGGCAGAACAGCGCCGACCAGTCGGCGGCCTGCAGCGCGTCGGCGTTGTGGCCGAAGTTGATCTCGAACTGCCCCGGGCCCAGCTCGGCGGTGATCACCGTGGCGTCGATGCCCTGCAGGCGCGCGGTCTCGGTGATGTCGTCGAGCACCTCGGCGAAGCGCGAGAGGCGCTCGATATGCATGTTCGGCTGATCGTCGGCATCGCCGCTCAGGTCGTCGCGCGGGAACTGCGGCAGGCCGTCCCTGAGCGCCTTGTCGAACAGGTAGAACTCCAGCTCGAAGGCCACCACCGGGCGGATGCCGCGCGCGGCCAGGCGCTGCACCACGCGCGCCAGCACCTCGCGCGGCTCGAATTCGATGGGCGCCGCGGTGCCGTCGGAGCTGATCAGCATCTGCCCCAGCGGCTGGCGCTCCCAGTTCACCGGTTTCAGCGTGCCGGGGATCAGCCGCCGCGGCGCATCCGGGTCGCCGTCGTGGAAGCAGTAGTCGCCGATCTCGTAGAGCCCGCCCTGGGCGCCGAGCAGCACGCAGTTCTGCGGCAGCTTGAGGGCGCTGCCGGCGGCGACCTTCTCCAGCATCTCGATGGGGTAGCGCTTGCCGTAGAAGTGCCCGGGGATATCCAGGCAGATCAGGTCGACGAAGCGCACCTCGGGGTGGGCCTGGCGGAACTGGCGGACTTCGTCGAGCAACTCGACTCGGGTGGCGTTCATTGTGGTTATTTCCGGTTCACGGGGAGGTTCAGGTATAGATCCACAGCACCCGCGCGGGGCTGTCACCCTGGTTGGCATAGCGCAGGCGCGCATAACTCGGCACCTGGAAAACATCACCGGCGTGCAGGGTGGCGCTCTCTTCGTCCTCGCCCAGCCACAGCGTCAGCTGGCCTTCGAGCACATAGCCTGCCTGCTCCGAACGGTCGCTCATCTGCCGCTCGCCGCTGCTGGCGCCAGGCTCTAGCAGGCTGTCGACCACCATGAAGGCGCCCTGCAGGGTCGGCGAAGCCATGATGTCGGTGATGCCTCCGGCCAGGTACAGGGTGCGGCGCTCGTCCGGGCGGGTCACCCAGCTCAGCGCCTTGGGTTTGGGCAGGTTGTAGAAATAGGTGGTGGGCACATCGAGCGCCTCGCTGATGGCGGTCAGATCCGCCACCGTCGGCCGCGACAGGCCGCGTTCGACCTGGGACAGGAAGCCCACCGAACGGCCGATGCGCTCGGCCAGCTCGCCCAGGGTGATCTTCTTGTGCTTGCGCAGGTCGTGGATGAGGATGGCCAGCGCGGCCATTTCTTCGTGCTTGTCCATCAGAAATAGTCTCGCAGTCGATACCAGGCCTTGCCGATGGCCTCCAGCGGCGCGGCCAGGCGTTCGCCGAAGGGAAAATCCGGATTGCGCAGCTGCTGGTACAGCGCCAGCTCGTCGCGATTGCCGAGGATCGCCTCGCTCACCGCGCGCGCCGCCGCCAGGGTCGGCAGCACGCCGTGGCCGGAGTAGCCCTGCAACCAGTAGCGCCCGTCCTCGCCGCCGACATCCGGGGTGCGCGCGCGGGTCACGTCGATATGCCCGCCCCAGGCGAAGTCGATGGCCACCCCGGCCAGCTGCGGGAACACCCGCTCGAGGAACGGCCGGGTCGCCGCCGCCATGTCCTGCGGCAGGCCGCCCAGGTAGGTGCAGCCACCGCCGAACAACAGCCGGTGGTCCGGGGTGCGGCGGAAATAGTCGAGGACGAACTGGTTGTCGGTGACGCAGGCGTTGCGCGGCAGCAGCGCCTCGGCGCGCTCGGCGCCGAGTGGCGCGGTGGCCACCTGATAGGTGCCCACCGGCAGGATGCGCCGGGCCAGGCGCGGCTCCAGGCTGTCGACATAGCTGTTGCAGGCCAGCACCAGCTGCTCTGCCTGCACGCTGCCCTGTTCGGTCCGCACCCGGTAGCCGCCGGCGTGCGCATGCTGGCTCACCGCGCGGCTCTGCTCGAAGACCTGCCCGCCGGCGCGGATGAAGGCGGCGGCCAGCCCCTGGGCCAGCTTGAGCGGGTTGAGGTGGCCGGCCTCGGGGTCGTAGAGCCCGGCCTGATAGCGCTCGCTGGCGACCCATGCCGGCATCTGCTCGCGGGAGACGAACTGCAGCGTGCGGTGGCCCCACTTGTGCGCGGCCTCCTGCTGCCATTCGTGCAGCAGCGCCACCCGGCGCGGCAGCACCGCGGTCCACAGGTGACCGGGGCGGTAGTCGCAGTCGAAGCCGTGGCGCTGCGGCAGCTGGCGCAGCTCCTGCGCGGCCCAGGCCATGCCGTCCCACAGGCGGCGGGCACGTTCGAGGCCGAGGGCCTTCTCCAGTGGCGGCATATCGCAGGACCAGCCGAGAATCGCCTGGCCGCCGTTGCGGCCCGAGGCGGCCCAGGCCACCCGGCTGGCTTCCAGCAGGATCACCCGCTTGCCCGCCTCGGCCAGGCGCAGCGCCGTGTGCAGGCCGCTGAAACCGCCGCCGACCACCGCCACGTCACAACGCAGCTCGCCCCGCAGCGGCGGGTAGCTGTTCAGGCGATCCGCGCAACTGTGGGCGTAGTAACTGTCGACGTGCTGGTTGGCGTGACGAAACATGGGCGACTCATGAAATTATTTATGTTTAATTTCATGAAAATCTAACCAATAAAATTCACACACGCAAGCGCGAGCGATCAGGCCACCCGCTGCAGGAGCTCCTGGCCACAGTCCAGCGAGGCCAGCAGCCCGTGGCTCAGCGCCTCGGCCAGCACCCGGCGCAGCGGCTCGCCATCGAGAAAGGCATCGCGCGCGGCACCCGAACGCCAGCGACTCTCGAGTCGCCAGGCGGCGGGATCGCCCGGCACCGCGCGTAGGCGCAACGCCAGGCAGCCATCGAGCGCGGCGGCGTCCCGCTCCAGTTGCGCCAGGCAACGGACCAGGCACGCCGCCTGCCCGCGGCTGGCGCGCAGGCTGATGCAGTGAAGGACGTCCATGACCACCTCCTTGGAATGCGCGCCGGTTTCGGCTCCGGCCTGCAATGTCTCGAACAGGAATCACCGGCCCACCGGTCTCGAACGACACCGGCGAACCGCGATGACTGCAAAGATTAGGGCTGGCCCGCGAGGGGCGTTAGTTCATTACTGGTCGATTCTTGCCTAAAGCTGCGGATCTTTTGGCCTCAACGGGAGTCGAGCAAAACGCCGCGAGAGGCTTCCGGCGATGCATGGAGGTTCAAAGGACGGGGGTTTTGCCTATTGCTGGCGAATACTTGCCTGATCCTGCAACGCCTGTTTCACCGCGCAGACTTGCCTGAAAAAACGGGCTAGGCTGCAAGCCGTTATCTGGAGAACCCCCATGACCGCATCCCTCGACGCCCGCCTGGCCGAACGCCAGGCGGAACTGGCCAGCCTGATCCAGCGCTTCACCAGCGGCGAGGGCCTGCAGCCCACGGCCATCGCCGAGCTCGACCTGGCCCGCCTGAGCGAGCCCAGCCCGCCGATGCAGACGCTGTACAAGCCCAGCCTGTGCATCATCGCCCAGGGTCGCAAGACCATTCACCTGGCCGGCGAGCAGTACGTCTACGACCCGCTGAACTACCTGGTGGCCTCGGTCACCCTGCCGGTCGCCGGGCAAGTGATGGAGGCGACGCCGCAACAGCCCTATCTCAGCCTGCGCCTGGACATAGACCCGGCACTGATCACCAGCCTGATCGCCGATATCGGCCCGGTCGGCGTGCCCAGCCCGGGGCCGAAGCGCGCGCTCTACCTGGACCGCCTGGAGCTGCCGCTGCTCGATGCGGTGATCCGCCTGCTGCAGCTGCTGGAAACCCCGCGCGACATCGCCATGCTGGCGCCGCTGGCGATGCGCGAGATCTTCTATCGCCTGCTGCACAGCCCGCAGGGCCAACGCCTGCACGAGATCGCCGTGGTCGACAGCCAGGGCCAGCGCATCGTCCGCGCCATCGAATGGCTGAACGCACGCTACGACCAACCGCTACGCATCGAGGAACTGGCCCGCGCGGTCAACCTCAGCCCGTCCACCCTGCACCACAGGTTCAAGGCGGTGACCGCACTCAGCCCGCTGCAGTACCAGAAGCAGCTGCGCCTGCAGGAGGCGCGCCGCTTGATGCTCTGCGAAGGGCTGGAGGCCGCGGCGGCGGGCTACCGGGTCGGCTACGAGAGCCCGTCGCAGTTCAGCCGTGAGTACAGCCGCCTGTTCGGCGCCCCGCCGCTGCGCGATATCGCCAGGATGCGACCGCCGGCTCAGGGCCAGGTGGCCTCCTGATAGTCGGAGCCGCAAGGCGACTAGGTAGGAGCCCCGTCCCGGGGCGAAGCGTTGCGGTTCTGCATTGCCAGTTCGACCGCTTTCGCCGCGAGGCGCCACTCCTACAGGGCTGCGAACCCTACAGCCCCAGCTGCTTGGCGATGATCTCGTTCATGATCTCTCGCGAGCCGCCGCCGATGGAAAGGATGCGGTTGTCGCGGTACAGCCGCTCGACCAGCGACTCGCGCCATTGAGGCCCAGATGCCGCACCTCTACAGCCCCAGCTGCTTGGCGATGATCTCGTTCATGATTTCCCGCGAGCCGCCGCCGATGGAGAGGATGCGGTTGTCGCGGTACAGCCGCTCGACCAGCGACTCGCGCCATTGAGGCCCAGATGCCGCACCTCTACAGCCCCAGCTGCTTGGCGATGATCTCGTTCATGATCTCTCGCGAGCCGCCGCCGATGGAGAGGATGCGGTTGTCGCGGTACAGCCGCTCGACCAGCGACTCGCGCATATAACCCATGCCGCCAAGCATCTGCACTGCGTCGTAGGTGAGGCGGTCGGCGACGTCGGTGGCGAAGTTCTTGGCCATGGAGATCTCCCTGATCACGCTCTTTCCGGCGGCCATCTTGGCGGCCTGGCGATAGGTGAACTCGCGCGAGACCTCGAGCTGGGTGGCCATCTCCGCCAAGCGGTGCTTGAGCACCTGGAACTTGCCGATCGGCTTGCCGAAGGCCTCGCGCTCGCGCGCCCAGGCCATGGCCTCCTCCAGCGCCAGCTGCGCGGTCATATTGGCCATGATCGCCAGGCTCAGGCGCTCGCTCTGGAAGTTGGCCATGATGCAGGCGAAGCCGGCGTTCTCCGCGCCGATCAGGTTGTCCGCCGGCACCCGGCAGTCGTCGAAGAACAGCTCGGCGGTGTCCGAGGCCCACCAGCCCATCTTCTTCAGCTGACGGCCGACGGAAAACCCTGGCGTGCCCTTCTCGATCAGCAGCAGGCTGATGCCGCCGAAGCCCTCACCGCCGGTGCGCACCGCCACCGTGTAGTAGTCCGCGCGCACGCCACTGGTGATGAAGGTCTTGCTGCCGCTCACGCGGTAGCTGTCGCCATCGCGCACCGCGCGGGTCTTGAGGTTGGCCACGTCGGAGCCGCCGGAGGGTTCGGTCACCGCCAGCGCCATGATTTTCTCGCCGCTCAATACCTGCGGCACCACCCGCTCGCGCAACGCCGGCCGGCCCCACTTGAGCACTGGCGGCAGGCCGATATCCAGCGAGCCGAGCCCCGCTACCAGGCCGCCGGAGCCGCAGCGCATCAGCTCCTCGCTGGCCGCCACCTTGGCGAAGATGTCGCCTTCGTGGCTGCCGCCGTAGCGTTCAGGATAGCCGATGCCGAGGATGCCGGCGGCGCCGGCCTTGAGGTACAGCTCGCGGGGAAATTCCTCGGCCTCCTCCCAGTCCGCCACCTGGGGCAGGATCTCGCGCGCGACGAAGCGGCGCACGGAATCGCGGATCAACTGGTGGGACGGCTCGAAGTAATCCTGGAGGGCGGTCATGCGGGTGGCTCCCGTTTTGTTTTCGACCACCCTAACCGAGCGCTTGCTTGGTTTTCAAGCGAGCGTTTCATTCCTGCTCGCGCAGCGCCCTTCTCACCCGCGCCTGCATCTCGTAGGCAGGCGCCTCCACGGCCTGGAAATCGCGGGTGTAGCGCCGCGCGAACCCGGCCGTGCCCCAGTCGCGGTACTGCTGCACGTGCCACAGCTCGTGGGCCCAGAGCGCGACGTCCCGCTCGGCGTCCTCGCGATGACGGAACACCACCACATCGACCAGGGTAACGGCCTGCACATCGGGGTTCTGCAGCATGGCGCTGGCAGCATCCAGCTGGTCGGTCATGCCCGCGCGAAAACGCACCTCGTCCAGCAACTCGGCATCGTAGTAAGGGGCCAGCTGCGCGCGGATCATCAGCGGCATCGGCTCCGTGCCGGCCCCAAGGGCCACCTGCCGCGATTGCAGCAGCCAGGCCTCCAATCGCGACGCGGCCAGATCCAGAGCATCCTCGCGCACCCGCACCGGATCGGGCATGCACAGGCAGGAGCCGCCCAGGCAGACCTGCACCTGCCCGCTCGGACACTGGGCGAGCGCGGCGGCAGGCAGGCCGAGCAGCAGCGAGAGCAAGGCGCGGCGAAAGTAAGGGGCGATCTGGGGCATTCGATATCCGCAAGGCAAGGCGCCATGGTGACAGCGCACTCGGGGCAGATACCGGGAAAGACTCCGGCCGCGGGCGATCGGCCTGGCGCCGGGGCCTTCGGGATCAGAGGCTGATCGGTCGCCGCCCGGCCAGCGCATGGGCCAGGGTACCGCCGTCGACCAGTTCCAGTTCGCCGCCCAGCGGCATGCCATGGGCGATGCGCGAGGCGACCAGGCCCTTGCCGGCGAGGAGCTGCGCGATGTAGTGGGCCGTGGCCTCGCCTTCCACCGTGGGGTTGGTGGCCAGGATCACCTCGCTGAAGCTGCCGGCGGCGATGCGCTCGAGCAGTTCGGGGATGCCGATGGCCTCCGGCCCCAGGCCATCCAGCGGCGACAGATGGCCCTTGAGCACGAAGTAGCGGCCGCGATAGCCGGTGTGCTCCACCGCATGCACGTCCATCGGCCCCTCCACCACGCACAGCAGGCTGTCGTCGCGGCGCTCGTCGAGGCACAGCTGGCAGAGCTCGTCCTCGCTCAGGCTGCGGCAGCGCTTGCAGTGTCCGACCCCCTCCATCGCCGCACTCAGCGCCTGCGCCAGACGCAGGCCACCACTGCGGTCGCGCTCGAGCAGCTGCAGGGCCATGCGCTGGGCGGTTTTCTGTCCCACCCCGGGGAGGATGCGCAGGGAGTCGATCAGTTGGCGGATCAGGGGGCTGAAGCTCATGGCGTTCCTACAGGGTCGTAGCCCGGATGCAATCCGGGAAAGATGTCATGGGGCATTCCCGGATTGCATCCGGGCTACGCGCTTTAGCCGTTCAGTCACCGCCGCAAGAGTGGCGATCAGGCGGCGCGCAGGGCAAGGCGCCGACGGACGAGGAACCGCAGTGTGCTCTAGCACATGAGGATTCCGAGTCCGCAGCCAGGTGCATCGACTGGACGGCACGAAGCCAATCAGAAAGGCATCTTGAAGCCGGGGGGCAGTTGCATCCCGGCGGTCATGCCGGCCATCTTCTCCTGGCTGTTCTGCTCGACCTTGCGCACCGCATCGTTGACCGCGGCGGCGATCAGGTCTTCGAGCACTTCCTTGTCTTCCTGCATCAGGCTGTCGTCCAGGCTGATGCGCTTGACGTCGTGGCGACCGGTCATCACCACGCTGACCAGGCCGGCGCCGGACTGACCGGTAACCTCGGCGTTGGCCAGCTCTTCCTGCATCTTCTGCATCTTTTCCTGCATCTGCTGGGCCTGCTTCATCAGGCCGGCCATGCCACCTTTCATCATGTCGCTATCCTCGGTATTCGGGGGTTAACTGGGGGTATCGATAGGTTCGATGCTGTCCTCGCGCACCCGGGCAGCGAACTGCTGGATCATCTGCTGCACCAGCGGATCGGCCTGGATCGAAGCCTCGGCGCTGCGCTGGCGCTCGGCGCGACGACGCGCGGCGGCCTGCGCCGGGGTTTCCTGCTCGGGCTTGCACAGTTCGATGCGCAACTTGATGCTGCGCCCCTGCTGCTGGTTCAGCGCGTCGTTGAGGCGGCGCTGCTGGGTCGGGTTGAACAGTACGCTATGCGCCGGGTCCAGGTGCAGCAGCCAGTCGTCGCCGTTGGCCTCGATCAGGGTGCAGTTGGCAGCGATGCTGCCGGTCATGCCACCCAGACCAAGCTGCGGGAACAGACTCAGCCACTCGGCCGCCAGACCGGTGGCAGGCGCCACCGCCGGCAGGGGCTCGACGACCGTCGGCGTCTCAGCCTCGGCCTGGCCGAAGTCGTAATCCAGCGTCTCGGCGCCCATTTCCACGTAGTCGTAGTCGCCGGGTGGCGGCTCGTCTTCGTCGCCATCGGCAACCGGCGCCGCCGGAAGCGACTCCTGCGGGGCAGAGGGGACCGCGGCCGGCGCGACAGCAGGCGCCTGCACCGGCTCGGCGACCACGGCATTCGCTGGCGGCGCGGTTTCGCTTGCCGGCTGAGGCGACTCCGCCACGGCAGGCGCCTCCCACGGCAGGTCGACCACCGCAGCGGCAGCTACTGGCTCCGGCTCTGGCTCTGGCGCAAGGCTGGCGACTGGCGCAGGCGGCGTACTCTCGCTCTGCGGCAGCTCGACCATGGCGGGTGCCGGGGGCTCGGCCTGCGGCGCGGGAGGCGCGGCCACGGGAGGCGGCTCGACGGGCGCTGCCGCAGCTGCGGCCGGCGACGAAGCCGGAACGACGGCAGCCGGCGCCGCCATGGCGGGGCCGGCCACTGGAGCTTGTCGGGAATCAGCAGTGGCCTGGCTGATCCCCAAGGGCTTTAGCGTCACCCTCGGCGCATCGTCGGCATCGGCCGGACGGAACGCCAGCATGCGCAGCAGCACCATCTCGAAGCCGCCGCGCGAATCCGGCGCCAGCGGCAGGTCGCGGCGGCCGATCAGGCCCATCTGGTAATAGAACTGCACGTCCTCGGCCGGCAGCGCCTGCGCCAGCTGCAGCACCCGTTCGCGGTCGCCCTGGCCGTTGTCCACCGCATCCGGCAGCGCCTGGGCGATGGCCACGCGGTGCAGCACGTTGAGCATCTCGGCCAGCACGCCATTCCAGTCTGGCCCCTGCTCGGCCAGGTGACGCACCGCCTCGATCACGCCCCGCGCATCGCCCTCGATCAGCGCATGCAGCACGCCGTAGACCTGGCCGTGATCCAGGGTGCCGAGCATGGCGCGCACGTCGGCGGCCAGCACCTTGCCCTCGCCGAAGGCGATCGCCTGGTCGGTCAGGCTCATGGCATCGCGCATCGAGCCGTCGGCGGCGCGGCCGAGCAGCCACAGCGCGTCGTCCTCGAACGGCACGTTCTCGGCGGTCAATACGTGGGAAAGATGCTCGACCACCCGCTCCGGCGGCATGTTCTTCAGGGAGAACTGCAGGCAGCGTGACAACACGGTGACCGGCAGCTTCTGCGGGTCGGTGGTGGCGAGCAGGAACTTCACATGGGGCGGCGGCTCCTCCAGGGTCTTCAACAGGGCGTTGAAGGAGCTGGTGGAGAGCATGTGCACTTCGTCGATCAGGTAGACCTTGAAGCGCCCGCGGCTCGGCGAGTACTGCACGTTGTCGAGCAGCTCGCGGGTGTCCTCGACCTTGGTGCGGCTGGCGGCGTCCACTTCGATCAGGTCGACGAAGCGCCCCTCGTCGATCTCCCGGCACACCGAACAGGTGCCGCAGGGCGTCGAGCTGATGCCGGTCTCGCAGTTCAGGCACTTGGCGATGATCCGCGCGATAGTGGTCTTGCCCACCCCGCGGGTGCCGGTGAACAGGTAGGCGTGGTGTAGGCGCTGGCTGTCCAGGGCGTTGATCAGGGCCTTGAGCACATGGGTCTGGCCGACCATTTCGCGGAACGAGCGCGGACGCCATTTACGTGCAAGAACCTGATAACTCATGGAAAACCGTCATATGAGGAAAGCAAATGTGGGCTAATCCTAGCGGAGCGACCGGCAAATTGCATCCGCCGCCGGCATGCCTGGCGAGGCACGCGCAGCGATCTGCGAAATAGCGCTGGTCATTTCCTGAACAAGGCCTTATGCTGCGCGCCGTTAGTACCACGCTGCAAGTCATTCGGGCCTCGCGCCCTCTCGCTGGTTTCCCGGTTCAACGCGTAGCACGCCCGTGCTGCCGCCCTCCCCGATCCCACCTGCTGACTGATCAGGCCGACTCGCCACCCGGCGCAGTGCTTCGCCTGCCTCCGACGTACCGACCCGTTGAAGAACCGTAACATCGGAACTTTATCGTGCTAGCCAAGCTCCGATCAGGTACATGCCATAGGCCCTGTCAGGCCGACCTCATGGAGCAACTTTCCGCGCACTGATGCGCACATGTCTCTAGGAAATACCCAAACAATGAATACTCAACATCAGATCCAAGAAGCCATCGGCACCCTGCGCCGCGCCTTCGCCCCCTTCGATTGCCGCATCCAGGCCGCCCGCAAGGGCAGCTTCAGCTTCACCCTGGTCAACCAGGCCGGCATCGCCCAGTACAGCCAGCGCCTGTACCCCGGCCAGTACAACGGCGAATCCCTGCAGCAGGTGATCGAGCGCACCCGGCAATCGCTAACCGCTTGAACTTGTTGATCATCCTAGGGTCGAACGGGCTCACCCCTGGATGGAGCAAGTTTCGTGGAACTCACCAACGCGCAACTCGTCGAGCACCTCTTCAACCCGCTGCGCGCCAGTTTCAGCCCGCCGCGCCCCGATGGCAGCATCGTCCTCGCCCTGCTGGATGCGAGCGACAGCACCGTCTATAGCCGCGTCCTGGCCAAGCTGCAGCTGGAAAACCGCGACGCCTTCGCCCAGAGCCTCGAAGAAATCCGCCTGGAACTGGCAGTACGCGCCGGCAACATCCCCGCCGACCTGCGCAAGATGCTCAAGGAGCAGGACAGTGTGTTGAGTTATCGCGTGGCCTGAGGCAGACGGGGACAAGCCCCCGATCCGCAGCTGGCCGCAGAGTGCCCACCTCATCGAAATCGGACTGGCGTCCAAAAGCTCAAAGCCATACGGCCCTCACAGGTCCGATCGCCGTTGCATATAGATGTGATCCACGATTTCGCCCTCCGGGATATAGCCGTTGACGGTCTCGCGCAGCAACGTGCGTACCCTGGCGTAATCGTCAGCCTCCACGGCTGCGAGCAACTGGGCTAGGCGCTCCTTGAAAACCTCCCAGGGCAGGTACTCCTCACTGGCGCGCATGATCATCGAATGATCGGTCGGCTGCACGTTATCGCCAATCAGCAACTCCTCATAAAGCTTCTCGCCCGGCCTCAGGCCGGAAAACTCGATGGCGATATCACCTTTGGGGTTGGCCTTGGAACGCACGCTCAGCCCCGATAGATGAATCATCTTCTCTGCCAGATCGGCGATCTTCACCGGCTGCCCCATGTCTAAGACGAACACATCGCCCCCCTCCCCCATCGAACCCGCCTGAATGACCAACTGCGCCGCCTCCGGAATAGTCATGAAGTACCGGGTGATATTCGGATGGGTGACGGTAACCGGCCCCCCTCGTTTGATCTGTTCACGAAACAGCGGGATAACGGAACCCGACGACCCCAGCACATTGCCGAAGCGCACCATGGTGAAGCGAGTTTTGTTGACTCGATGCACCTGCTCATCATCCTTGAACAGCACGGGGGCCGCCTCCTGGCTCAGAGCCTGCAGTAGCATCTCGGCAAGGCGCTTGGTGCTGCCCATCACATTGGTCGGGCGCACAGCCTTGTCCGTGGAAATCAGCACGAAGTGCTCTACACCGGCCTTGATCGCCGCCTGCGCGGTGAAGGTGGATCCCAGCACATTGTTCAGCACGCCCTCGGCGATATTGTGCTCGACCATAGGCACATGCTTGTACGCCGCCGCGTGATAAACCGTGCTGACCTTCCAGGTACGCATCACATCCAGAACGCGCCCGGGGTTACGAATGGAGCCTAGGATCGGCACCAGGTTCACAGACAATGACTCGCGGAGAATACGCTGTTCCAGTTCGTAATGGATGCTGTAGAGGTTGAATTCGCTGTGCTCGAACAACAGCAAGGTGGTCGGCCCGGTCGCCACTATCTGCCGGCACAACTCCGAACCGATAGAACCTCCGGCCCCCGTCACCATCACCACCTGGCCACGGATACAACGCTCGAATAAGAACTGCTGTGGTGGCACGCAATCGCGGCCGAGCAGATCGGCGATGTCCACCTCCTGCACATCCTCGACCCGAACCCGGCCGCTGGCCAGATCCATGAAGCCGGGCACGCTGCGCACGTGCAGTGGATACTGCTCGAGCAGCTCCAAGATCTCGCGTCGGCGACCGCGGCTGGCCGAAGGAATCGCCAGCAGAATCTCGTCGGCGCCGGTTTCATCGATCATCTGCTGGATATGCCTGGACTTATAGACCCGCAGCCCAGCGATCACCCGATTGGCGATGCCGGGGTCATCGTCGATGAAGGCCACCGGCCGCATCCCTCGCCCCAGCCGCAGTGCAGCCACCAACTGATTGCCTGCCGCGCCAGCGCCATACACCGCCACCTTCGGCAAACCAGCATCACGCCCGTTGAGCCGGCTAGGCTGATCCGACGAGTACCAATCCCCCATAAAGTACTGACGCATTAGCAAGCGCAGCCCGCCGATCATCACCAGGCTCAACCACCAGTAGTTGAACACCATAGAGCGGGGAATGAGCTTGGGCGCATCCTGATACCAGTACACCGCCAGCGCCAGCAGCAACGCCGACAGCGTAACCGCCTTCCCGATAGCAAGTAGCGCATCGTTGCCGAAATAACGCATCACCGCCCGGTACATACCGCAGCGAACAAACAAGGGAATCGCTATCAGCGGCGCTACGGCGAACAGCCAGGCATGCCCGGCGAAGGGTTCGATATTTTTCGAATCCCCCAGGCGCACGACAAATGCCAGCCACAGCGCCGCCCAGACCAGCAGCACATCCACTGCGACCTGCATCAGTCGCTTATCGCGCCTTGGCAGCTTGACCAGACGGCTACGCAACTTCTCGGCAAGTCTTAACACAATGATCCCTCAACTTTTTCTCAAGCCATCTCTGAATCAACTGCCGCAAGTAACACTGCACAACAGCACAAAAAACGACCCACGCCCCGACCTTCAGCGAAGCACTGACGCCCAACAAACAAAATCCGCATCTCTGCATCTGCAGGAGGGGCCTCGCCGACTTCGACGGAGCGCTGTCGCGCAGCAAACTCTGTAGGAGCCAGCTTGCTGGCGATGCTTTTGACCTGCAAAGATCGCCAGCCCTCCCCCTCACATCAGAAGCAACACACTCACCAAATCCACTTGATATGGGGATAGCCCTGAATTTTCTCGTCAGCAGTGAGCAGGGGCGCGTTGAGCTCCCGCGCCAAGGCGACAATCAGTCGATCTGCTGGGTCTTTATGAAACTCACCCGGTAGCCGCACAGATTGCACGGCCACCCGTGGACTGATCGGCACCACGGAAACACCCTCAATGCTCTCAACCGCACTCAGCCATTCATCCAGATCCATGGCCAAGGCCATGCGGCCCTTCTCCAGCAGCATGGCGATTTCCCAGGGGGTAATGGCGGAAACCAGTATCTGCCCATCATTGCCGAGCTCGCGCTCAATGGCCTCAGCAGCCGGCGACGACAGGCGCTCATCATCGCTAACCCACCAGATCAGTGCGTGGGTATCGAGAACAATCACGCCAACGCCTCCCAATCCTCTTCGCCGACCGGGGCAAATGGCTCGTCATAGCGCAGCAGCGCCCCCTTCAGCCGTTCTCGAGGCGACTGCTGGCTCGGTGTGTACTTCTTGACGATCAGCGTAGGGTTACCGTGATCCGTGATGATAACGGGCTCCCCGGTCAGCTCGACCCGACGGAAAATTTCCAGGGCTTGTGCCTTGAATTTTGATTTTGAAATTTCTGATTCCATACCATGCGCACCAAAAGACTATGGTCACCACACTCTAGTCATATCGAAAATCAATGTACATCATCGGGCGTGCTGCCGCACAACAAACACAGGGTCTACAAGGCCAAGACCACAAAGTAATAGTCGTGCCAGCTGCAAACGCAGCCGGCACAGCTACCCCAGCCCCTCATGAACATCGCCGCGAAGTCACGGAACGCCGCCCGGTCCCTCCCACCAAAGCAGCCCGTACCACCACGCCTTTGTAGGAGGCGCGCCCCGCGGCGAATGCAGCCCGCAGGGCTGCCAAAATAAAAAACTACCGAGGTAACTCTTACTCCCGCGCCCCCGCCTTGAACTTCACCGCCAGCACCACCAACGGCAGGTAGGCAAGCAGCAAGCCCAGCAGCCCATCCACCCCGCCAAGCCCCACCCAAAGCGCAATGGGCAACAGCCAGAGAAGATTGATGCCCCCGACTATAAGAGTCACCGGCAGATGCCGACCAAACCGCCGCGACGCGTACTGATAGGCGTGGCTGCGATGCGCCTCATAGACCTTGTCGCCTCGTAACAGTCGGCGCAGCAAGGTAAAGGTGGCATCGACGATGAACACCCCGAGCAGGATCAACCAGCTCCACAGCAGTTGCGGCGCCACCCAGGCCGCCTGCAGCGACAGCACGCCCAGGGTGATGCCCAGGAAGCCACTGCCCGCATCCCCCATGAAGATCCGTGCCGGCGGAAAATTCCAGAACAGAAACCCCGCAACCGCCGCAGCCAATAGCAAAGGCACAACGAATTCCGTAGGTTGGGTTGAGCCCGCGATACCCAACAAGGCGCCGCCCAAACACACGCAAATCGCCTCGACACTGGCGATGCCATCGATGCCATCCATAAAGTTATACAGATTCAACAACCAAACCAGATAGACCGCCGCCAGCGCATGGCCGAACCAGCCCAAATCAACGGTGAAACCGAACATAGCCACAGGCGGCAAGCCACCGAGCCAGAACTGCGCCCAGAAAGCTGCGGCAAAGTGCCCAAGCAAACGCCAACGAGCAGCGATATGGCCGTGATCATCGAGAAAGCCCAGCACGGCGATGCTTGCACCGGCGCCCAGCAACGCCCAAGCCAACGGCCAAGCGATCAGGTTCATGCCGGCCAGCAACGGCAAGGCCAGTAGAAAGCTCACCACGATCGCCACCCCGCCCCCACGCGGCGTCGGCACCGAGTGCGAGCTGCGGGCGTTGGGGACATCCATCAGGCTGCGGGCCAGGGCATAACGGCGCAACACGCCGGTCATTAACAGCGACAAGCCGGCCACGGCCGGCAGCAACCACCAGAGGGTCATTCGGTTTGATGTTCCAGGAAATGCTCGGCCGTCTTGCGCAGCGCATTATCGACACTGAGCGGCGGAGACCAGTTGAGTAGTTCACGCGCCTTGCCGATATCGACCTGCAACGAGCCGCACAAACGCTGGGACAGCGCTTTCCTGCCGAGCATTGCCGCCCCGGCCTCCAGCAGCCGACTAGGCACCGGCAACAAACGGGCCGGCCGGCCCAGAGCGGCGCCCATTCTGCGCAGCAACTCGCTGGTCGAAAGATCCTCGCCATCGCTGACCAGAAAGGTCTGATTAGCCGCTGCCGGATGCTCGATACAGGTTGCAATCAGATCCACCAGATTATCCAGAGCCACCAGACTACGCCGGTTATGAATGGCTCCCAAGGGCAGCGGAATGCCCTTGCTCAGCCAGCGCATCATGCTCAAGAAGTTGGCCTTGACGCCCGGCCCATAGACCAGCGGCGGGCGGATGATCACCACCTCAAGCCCGGTTTCCGCCGCCAGCGCCTGCAGCGCCAGTTCCGCCTCAAGCTTGGAGATGCCGTATGGATCGACCGGTGCAGGTTGCGTCTCAGCACTGTAAGGCTTGCCAGGCGCGGTGCTCTCGCCATTGACCTTGATCGAACTGATGAAGATGAAGCGTTTAGCTCCGGCAACCACAGCCTGGCGAGCGAGGTTCAGCGTGCCATCGACATTGACCTTGCGAAACTCCGCCAGCGGGTCGGCAACCTTGTCGTTCATCACGTGAACGCGGGCGGCAGCATGGATGACCACCTCCACGTCCTGCAGTATCGATTGCCAGGAAGTATCCGCGTCTATACCTGCGATCTGGGCATGCGCGACACCAGCGGGCAAACCGGAAGCCGGGCGGCGCGATATCGCAACCAAGTCAAGAGCCGACTGGACAGATAGCCGCGCCAGCAGCGCTTGGCCAATAAAACCGGTGGAGCCTGTCAACAAAACCTTCATGTACAACGAGCTCTTATGGCTTAGGTAAAAGGATTTTGGAACTGCAAGTCCAGACCGCGCATTGCTTAGCTTTTCTTGCAGAGGCTTGAGCATCTGCCTTCGCAACCGCACCAGAACAACTCCCGACGGTGCGGTAATTCGATTTTCCCTCGTCAGACGTAGCAGTCAGGCTGGGGGGACTCCTATTTTTTGAAGGCAGAAAGCCACCCGAAGGTGGCTTCAGCTCCAGTCGGGCTGACTCAATGAGCCTTGCCGGACTTGTAGAAGTGCTCGAAACAGAAGTTGGTGGCCTCGATGTAGCCTTCGGCACCGCCGCAATCGAAACGCTTGCCCTTGAACTTGTAAGCAAGTACGCAGCCATTCTGGGCCTGCTGCATCAGCGCATCGGTGATTTGGATCTCGCCCCCCTTGCCCGGTGGGGTGTCCTGGATGAGCTTGAAGATATCCGGAGTGAGGATGTAGCGACCGATGATCGCCAGGTTTGACGGCGCGTCCTCGGGCTTGGGCTTCTCGACCATGCTGTTCACCCGGTAGATGTCGTCGCGGATCATCTCCCCGGCAATCACCCCGTACTTGTGGGTTTCCTCCGGCGGGACCTCCTGGATGGCGACGATCGAACAGCGGAACTGGTTATACAACCTGATCATCTGGCTGAGGACCCCATCGCCCTTGAGGTTCAGGCACAGGTCGTCGGCCAGGACCACGGCGAAAGCTTCGTCACCGATCAGCGGGCGGCCCGAAAGTATCGCATGGCCGAGGCCTTTCATCTCGACCTGGCGGGTGTAGGAGAAGGTGCACTCGTCGATCAGGCGGCGGATGCCGGTCAGGTATTTCTCCTTGTCGGTATCGCGGATCTGATGTTCCAGCTCGTAGCTGATGTCGAAGTGATCCTCCAGCGAACGCTTACCACGACCGGTGACCATGGCGATCTCCGTCAATCCAGCTTCGAGCGCCTCTTCGACGCCGTACTGGATCAGCGGCTTGTTCACCACCGGCAACATTTCCTTGGGCATGGCCTTGGTTGCAGGTAGAAAGCGGGTGCCGTAACCGGCTGCCGGGAACAAGCATTTCTTGATCATGGGACTCCTTAAACGGTTGGCAAATGCCCGGGCAGTCTGTCAGTCACGGTAGAGACACCGGTTAGCCGGCGCCCTCCCCGCAAAGATCTGTACGTGCGGAACTACCGCATGCGGTTCCTGCCTCGGATTGTGACGTCAAAACGATAAGTTGGGGACGATGCGTGGGGACTTTACTCGAGTAGGAAAAAAGCTACTTGACCATGAGTTTAAAGTATTCCCACGTCAGGTTGTGCCGCTGGCTACGACGCCATAAGCTAAGTAAGCAGGCGACGCAAGCTTTCCGATTAAATTGTCCGACTCGCCTCCAGCCCCCCGGAACAGAATAATAATTGTAATAACTTAAAACAACTTGGCCAAGCCTTTTCCCAACTTGTACAACAGGTCGATATGTAGTGGTCTACTGATCCCGGACACCGATTTAGGCGAAAATCCTCGCCATAGAGAGGTGTCTGATGAGCAAGCAACGACGTACATTTTCCGCCGAATTCAAGCGAGAGGCTGTTGCCTTGGTGTTGGATCAGGGTTACAGCCATATCGAGGCCTGCCGCTCACTGGGAGTGGTGGACTCGGCATTGCGCCGTTGGGTGAAGCAGCTCGAGGCGGAACGCCAAGGCGTGACCCCGAAGAGCAAGGCGCTGACGCCCGAGCAGCAGAAGATCCAGGAGCTGGAAGCCCGGATCAACCGGCTGGAGCGGGAGAAAGCGATATTAAAAAAGGCTACCGCTCTCTTGATGTCGGACGAACTCGATCGTACGCGCTGATAGACCAGTTGAGTGAGCAGGAGCCAGTGGAAGTGGTCTGTTCAGCCTTCGATGTGGCGCGGTCTTGCTACTACGCCCACCGTCTTCGACGACGCCATGTCGATGCTCGCCGCGTTGCGCTACGCAGCCAGGTCAACCAGTTGTTCAGCCAGAGTCGAGGCTCGGCCGGCAGCCGCAGCATCCTCGGCATGCTGCGCGAAGACGGCGTGACAATCGGCGCGCTTCCGCGTGCGTCGGTTGATGCGGGAGTTGGGGCTGGTCAGCAAGCAGCCGGGGTCACACGCCTACAAGCAGGCCACGGTAGAGCGCCCGGATATCCCGAACCGGTTGAATCCGCCCAGTACGCCAGTCGCCTGTTCCGGCAACGGTTGTGGCGATATCGTATGGAACAGAGCATGAGTCGTCGAGGTAACTGCTGGGGCAACTCACCGATGGAACGGTTGTTCCGGAGTCTGAAGTCGGAGTGGGTTCCGCCGACCGGTTACCTAACAGCCCAGGAGGCACAACGGGACATCAGCCACTACCTGATGCATCGCTACAACTGGGTCAGGCCGCATCAATTCAACGACGGGCTGCCGCCCGCCGTTGCCGAAGAAAAACTTAACCCACTGTCCGGGATGGGTTGACCACTACAATAGCGATTCGTATGCAGCATTCTTGGGCTGCTCCTACAAGGCTCTTGGATTTCGTACGCAAGCTGCAAGAGCTAGCTCAGGTATAACCCTGGCGGCGGCAATTCAGGTTTCAACCCCTCAACTCAGAAAGCCTTTTTCCACGAGATAATCCAGCAACTGCGCCACTATGGCAGGCAGATCGTGCCCCATAGTACGAATGTGTACCTGCGGGTTCAACGGCGGCTCATAAGCCGAGCTAACGCCGGTAAAATTGGCAATCAGGCCGGAGCGCGCCTTGCGATACAGCCCTTTAGGGTCACGCCGCTCACACTCATCGAGTGGAGTGTCAATAAACACCTCGATAAAGGCCCCCTCACCGATCAATTCCCGCGCCATCTCCCGGTCACGCTGAAATGGGGAAATAAACGCCGTGATCACCAACATGCCGGCATCGACAAACAAACGCGCTACCTCAGCTACCCGACGGATATTTTCCTGGCGGTCAGCGTCGCTAAAGCCTAGATCACGACACAGCCCTAGGCGCAAATTATCGCCATCCAGCAAATAGGTGTGCTTGCCGCACTCAGCCAGAGCCAACTCCAAGGCATTGGCAATCGTTGATTTACCGGTACCGCTCAACCCGGTAAACCACAACACACAAGGCCGCTGGCCTTTGATGCGAGCACGCCATGCTGCATCAATAGTCACAGGGTGCCAAACTAGATTGTCAGTCATCACTCATAACCTGAAATAAACAACGAATAAGAGCAGCCACGTCATATCACGAACTCAGCATTGAAGAACGCACCAGGCGACCCAGATGGGTCTGTTAGATGTTATAAGCTGAAAGCGTTTGCCCGGACGCTTGATCGAAGCTCTCCACGATCAGTCGTGACGTGCGGCGCAACACGGGCTCCAGCGGCACCTATCACACGCCTGCGGCTCAAGGTCACAATTGTCCACGTCACGTATTGTGTCGACCCCAAAAGCAACTGCCGCCGAATTCTGAGCTGGTGGCAGTACCCTCGGCGCTATCCAGCCAGGAAAAGTTCCTGGACGCGGAAGCACTCCAGGCGCTGCCATCTAGGCGAAAATTCTCCCTGATCCCCAGAAGAACCAAGGCACTCTTTTTTAGGCTCACTTGATGGCCGTCCTCTGGTACAAAGCGGCCTCCTCAAAGCGAATACCAGAGCATGCTGCTGCATCGTCGAGATCAAGGCGCAAGCCGTGAACCTGGCCCAAAGTCAACCAGCGCGGGGCTGCGTCCAACGGAACGATCAGCACGCCATCCTCAAGTGCGAACCTCACACTAGAGGCCTCGCTCGGCCCACTCTCAGAATCGCCCCACCAAAACACCTGCATTTTCGAGTCCTGGCTCCGGTCAAGGCAAGAGAACTTGAATCGCAGCAATCCCGCGTCATGCCCAGATAGCTTTAGATCGGACAGATCGAAGTTAATCTGCGGGTCTGGCCCGACGACTTTGTAAACATTGTCCTCCAGGCTTAAATCTCTGATCAGCGGCGTGCGAGAAGACAAAGCGGCCACCCGCTCCATTTTGTGTAAAAGCAATTTTTCCGAGCGGCCCCAAGCGACCGGAATCTTCTCATAATCAATAACGGCAAATGCCCTTTGCAGCAACGCGGCTCGGTAAGTTGATAACCCTTGCGGATTAATGCTGGCCTCAATGGTCTTGGGCGCCCCTACTGTCGCAGGATCAAGCACACTACCGTCCAGCCAGATAGCGCTCCCTTGCTCCCATACCCGAGCCACTGTGCGAAACTCACCGCTGGCCAAGCGCACTGACTGGCCCGGCACCAACAGCGAAGCCAAGGCCGAATCGGCCAGCACCAAGGCACTGTCGCGACGATTAACCCCTTGGTTCCAGTTGTCGTCGGTCAGGTTCATCAGCGGCATGCTGAGGGTATTGTCTTGCGCCGAGATATCCGTCTTCCGGTAGCCGATAATAAAACCGTCCTCCAGGCTTGGGACGTAGTTCTGCAGCACAAATCGGTATAACAGCGGGTTGCGTAGGGCCAGACCGCCACCATCATGGGTGATGTTGTTGCCTTCAAGCAGCGCGATGCGCGGCAACTCCTGGGCCAGGCGCTCGATCGCACGACGCTGTTGAGCCAGTGGCACCATGTTATAGGGCGCGGTCACCACTTGCTCGGGCATGCGGTCCAGATAGAAGTACTGTGCATTGCGCGACGTCAGATCGAGATAGTTCTCCCCCGGCGCCAACTTACGGCTCAGCAAGGCATTCAGGCGTGTCAGCCGGCCCCAATGCTCATCCTGGACAGTTCCCACCCCCAGGTTGGGCAGCCCTACGGATGCGCCATCGCGCAACGGCCCCACCGGGATTCGAGCCGACAGACTCGAGACGAACACAGACAGGGATGGCGGAAAAGCGTTGAGACTGGCGCTCATCCCAACAACGAGCAGCACCCAGGCGGCTTTATCCCGCTGTTTAAGCAGCCCCCACAGCGCAATTGGTAAGAGGATCGCCCACCCCAATATGCCAACAACTGCCGGCCGCGATCCTGCCCCCGGGTCGATACGACCCATGGAGTAAGGGATCAGCAACAAGGAGAAAACCAGCACGATAAGCGCAGGCAAAAGCAGGGAGCGGCTGATCGCCGGGTTGTTACGCTGGGTATACAGCAGTACCGCGCAGAGCACGGGAACCATGATCCACGACATCCTAACAAGCTCGAAGATAAAACCTGAACGAGCTCCCGCATTCCAACTCAGCTTCCAGGGGATGCCATAGGCCACTTGGTTGATTGGCCCATTCTCGAGCACATAACGGATCGCATTGAAGAGCATCGGCACCAATGGACTGACTATCGCCATCAACAGCAGAACCGCCAGCGCCAAACCAATTTCCTTGCGGCCATGCCAGATATCGCCGACCTGCCAATAGCGCCAGACCATATAGAGCGCCGCCAGTCCCGACGCTGCAACCAACAGGAGGCCCTGAGGCGGAACCCCCAGAATGACCAGAGGGACCGTGACGATCCAAATGCCTAGCCACTTGGCTGGCTTGGCCAATAGCCCGGGATACAGCCACAGGCAAATGAACGGCGCGAGAAACAACCAGTTCAGGTTGGTGGATTGGGAGAACCCACCAAGAAAAGAAATGGAGACAAAAGCCAGCCCGACACTACCGCTGTAACGGTGAAGCGCCAGAAAGGCGAACAAGGCTAGCAGTAACGTGGCCAAACGGCTCGCCTCGACAACGCTGGAAGCTTTACCGTCGTAGAAGAAGTAGGCCAGCATGCCCGGCAAGTCATCGCCGATTATCCCATGCGCCGGCATATAACCGACGTAAGGGATCACCCCTTGCAAATACGACCACCAGCCCAATAGGTGCTCGCCGAAGTGATAGTCGTCGGGGTTCACTTGCGGTGCTACAGTCGCGCCCGCCTTCACCGCCATCAACAGCGCGAACAGAGCAACCGGCGAGAGCAACGCGCTCCAATTCGCCTGCGGGCAGCGCATAAACGTGAAGTAACGCCGTGCAACATCGATAAGCCCCCAGACCACCATCGCCGCCAGCAGTATCTTCAACGCTGGCGTGGTGCTGTACTTGGTCAGCGCCCCTTCAGGGGTCAGCAGCCTGGCAGGATAGAAACATAAGAACAAAAGCGGGAGGCCAAGCTGGCCGACCAACAGCAAGCGCGGCAACACCCGCTCAAAACGCTCTGCATAAACCACAATGCCGATCAGCATGAGAACGAAGCCCAGCCCAATCAACATGTAAGTGGTCTTCAAATACCGGCCGAGTTCGAATTCATAAACCCAATCCGCCGGGAGCCGCCCCTTGACCAGCGCGACTTCCAGAGGCAGCAGCGCAATCAGCAGAACACTGAGCAGCCCCAACCCTGCCACCGTTGGGTTGATCCGTCGCCCACCATAGACAATTGCAGCACTGACCAAAGTCAGGTACACCAAGCCTACGGCGGAAATGTAGAAAAGCTTCTTGTCAAGCGGTAGTCCAATCAAACTCCCACCCAATGTCGCCACCACCGGGACCGACCACCAGAGTAACTGGCTAACCAGCGCATCTGCAGTCTCATCCCCACACTTCGCCTTGGCGCGACTTATCTGCCCGGTAAAAAACCACAGGCCAGATAACAACATGAGTATGAACACTGGAGCTGCCAGCAGGTCCTGGGCCTTCGTGCTGGCATACCAGGCAGTATTGCCAACGATAAAATCCGAGTAAGCGGGCGCGAGCGTCAGGGACAGGCACACCAACAGCGCAAATACCGCCATGCAACTGGAGACGACCAATACAGCGATTTTTTCAATGGGAGACAGTTGCTGGAACATTGGAGCTTTTCCTGGGCTATTTACTCACGGGGTTGTAGTGGCCCGCACAAGCACGGAACAGCACCTCAAGCACTGAAAGATTGCCTTTAAAACTGCTGATTTTGGTGGGCACTTCACCTTTGGGATAACGTCGACTGGTCGGTAACTCGACACAGCGATAGCCCAGCTTGGGCGCACGATATGAAAGGTAGGCAAGCAGCTCATAGGTGTTGAACACATCGCGAAATAGCGAAATCTCGGTATCCAGCAACATTTTCCGGCTGTATGCCCTGAACCCCTGGGTGGTATCGGTCCAGTGGAACCCTGAACATAGACTCAGCATCGGCGCATGGATGAGGCGGATCGCGAAGTCGCGTGACTTCGGCGTGTTCTCCGCCACGCCGCCACTGATGAAGCGCGACGCCTGAACAAAGTCGAAACCTTGCCGAAGTGCCTCGATGAACTGGGGAATGGCTACGGGGTCATCCTTATCGTTGCCATCGATGGTAACGATGCCCTCATACCCCTGATCGAGAGCGAATGCATAGGCACAACGCAATTGAGCGCTCAGCCTACCAGCCGCGGTTTTCACCAAAAGCCCGCGCACCTCGACTGCCTTGAGCATATCGAGCGCCAACGAACCATCGGAGCTACCACCATCAACGATGATGATGTCCGCGATATCCGCGATCTTCAGGCCGGCCATACGGCTCAATAAATTGCGGATCCGCTCCCCCTCATTAATCACCGGAATGATCACGCAGTAAGGATGCACACGCCCCTGCCAAAGAGGCGTTTCAAACGCCGGAACCTGCCAGGCCGCACGTACTTGTGGCGCAATATCTGTATTCATCTTTGACTTCTTTAGAGAGTTCAAGCCGCGCGGGCCGTGATAAGGGCTACACCGACGATCACCAGCGCGACTCCAGCCCCGGTGGTCCAGTGGAAAGATTCGCGAAAGATCAGTACCGAACACAACGCAACGGTCGCAACCGCCCCTGAGGTCAGCACTGGATGAGCCACGTTCAACGGCAGTCGCGCCAACGCAGCGGCGTACAGCAAAAAAGCCGCCCCATACAGAACCAGCCCAAGCCAGAACGGCCAGTTGCTCAGGGCAGACATCGGGTCGCTCGGCGAAGGGAATTTACGTGGCGGCATCATCGCCATCTTCACCAGAACGCTGGCCGAGGCATTCGAAGCGATGCCCAGAAAAAGAATCAACCACTTCATAACGAGTCCTCGCATGCACTGGCATGGATAGCAGGACGGTAATGCCGGATCGCTAACTGCAGCGCACGTTCGATGGCAACCTCGTGCGCTTCCTGTTTACTGGCCAACATTTCAATGGAAACGACCTGGCCCGGCAACGACACGCGCAGGGCATCCGCGACTCGTTGATGATCGGTTCCACCATCCCCCAAGGTCACCAAATCCGGCTCACTGGCATGCACATGCCCAATCAGTCCGGCCGCCCTGTGCAACACGTCGACAGGGTCTTCACCATTGATCGTCAGGGCTCCGGTATCCAGTTGCATCTTGATCGACGGGTGCGCTACGGCTTCCACCACGGTTGCTGTTGCCAAACTGGTGGTCATGAAGTTGGCGCCGTAGCAGGGTGGATTGGGTTCGAGACACACAATGACCCCGTGCGACTGCGCAATATCACCTAGCTTGAGGAAAAAGGGGACGGCCTCCTGTAGCGCCTGCTCCTCATTCAGCTCCCCCCGATCACGATTGCGCGGGGAACCGAAGACCAACCGCGTAGCCCCCAGTCCGGCCCCGATCCGGCAGACCGCCGCCAGATGCTCCAGCATGGCCCGCTGTACGCTCGGCGAACCAAACAAATTCAGCCCATTAGTACCGAACAGCAGAGCCTGCATGCCGGTGATCTCAATACCTAGATCAGCCCAGCATTGGCGCACCCGCGCTATATCGGCAGAGGATGCATTAGCCGGATCGGGGAAATACTTGCCCGGTGCTACATCGATGGCGTCCAGACCGTAACGCTTGAGCACTCCTGCAATCAATTCATCCTGCCCAGGCTCCCAGGCGATGTTGGAAATCGCCAGCCTCATAAGCCCACCCCACTCGCAGGCTTCAAGGCCACCGGCTCTGATTGTGCATAAGTGCGCACGGCCTGCAGCGTTTCACGCGCACTGTATTGGTAACCATCTATCCCGCCAAAGAGCCCGGCATGCTGGGTGCGCATATCGTAGCGAGCGGCTGGGCCGGCCAACGGATGGTCGAATATGCGACCAAAGCCCTGCGATGACACATCCGCCACACTCACCGGCTGCGCAGTGAGGTGCACCAGACGCAGCCCCGCGCGCAACGCGATCTGGATGTCGTACCAGAGATTAACCATCGGATAGAACTGAAAAGCCCCGCGGCTATCGATTGCCTGCAGGTTGTTATCGTTCAGAAAGTCGAAAATCACGTTCTTGCGCAGTCCAGGCCCCACCAGGCCCGGCAGGCGAACGATCAGAAAGTTGTCGAAATGCTCCTCGACGAACTTTTCCAGCAGACGGCGATGCATGCCATACGCATGGAGTCCGGCCTCGACAACTGGAGTCGACTCATCGACACTTGTCGGGCTGCCGAAGACATCCACGGTGCTGATCAGAATAAATGTTTTGCACTTCACCGTTTTCAGGTGCGCGATCAATCCCTCGATCTTTCCGCGATCCTGCTCAGGCTCGCGGTTAGCGATCCACTTCTGCGCCGGCGCGCCGGCGCAGACGATGGTATCGAACGATCTACCAGCGATTTCGCCTATCGTTGTCGAACGGTAGAGCGCATCGAATTTAGACTGCTTTAGCAGGGTTGAACCAACGAACCCCGTATAACCAATTAGCGCATCAGTCATTCAATCACCTTAAACTTGTTAAGATAAACATCAACGTCTGGACTTAACACTTACCCACTAGGAGCGAGTACCAAATAGATGCCTGAGAGCGGCAAAAAAGAAACCGGAATCAATAGCAGCAAAAGTATAAAGTTCTCCTTCTGCTTCAAAAACAACAAACTAAAGAGCCTCAGCATCTAATTTTTCAAGCACGTCGTAAATATTGTCAATCTTGCCGCCTAGAATCGAAAAGCACCCTGGCAAGGCCTCATGCCGCTCAAACAAGATGGGACGCCCATCGTCCCCCTCGTTCTTTACCAGTACTGTTTTCACTTCGAACAATGACTCGACATAACCTGCATTGAGGGCGGCCGGCATGTAGCGCCCTACATCGCGGATCATTCGATCCACCCGAGTCGATTTCTCGTAGCTGTTCAGCCGTTGGTAAGGGTCAATGCCGCGCTGGTCATTCCAATGCGTATGCGGGGTGTAGCGCACATGAGACAAGGTGTGCAGCCCCCGAGAGGGGAAGGGCATCATCGAGAAGAATGGGCCGTCCATCACCGTGACGCCGAGCCCCTCCAACTCGGGCGGCATCTGCATCAAGGCCATCTCGGTAATTTCCTGCTTGAGCCCCATGCGGGTCCCCGGGAAATCACCTGCAAACTGGTTCAGACCACTGTAGGTGCAGTTGAATACATAGCGACTGGTCATCACTGCGGCATTGCCAGAGGCCGAGCACGCAGTTACACGCAACGGACCATCCACCGCCTTGGCGATGTGCGTAACCCGTGCCTGTAGACGAACCTCAACGCCACAGCCAGCCAGTTCGGCAGTAGCCCAGAGCGCCAGCTCGCTTGAATCAAAGGCATACTCCTCTACTAGGTAGACAGCTTCGATCAGGTGAGGCTCAAACAGTTCATGCAGCGCTGCCTCTGCTGGCCTTATCGCCGCCCCTATCTCGTGGCAAAAGCGTTCGAACTGCTTGGCTGTGACTTTCGAATTACGCCGAGCAATTGCATACAGCTTAGTGAAGTCTTGTCTCACTACTTGCGGCCAGTCCTTGACAAAACGAGGCAAATTCACCCGACTGCGATAAGCCGTGGTGAAACTGCGGGGGTAGTGATAACCGTTGTGCACGCGCGCTTGATTATTATACGAGGCACGCGTCATCAACGCCGACTCCCGCTCAAGCAACAGAACTCGCTTGAGCCCTCGCTGGCTCACCAAATAAGTGGCAACGGCGGCGCCGTAGAAGCCACCTCCGATGATGATCGCATCGAAGTCCGTATTGGCCTCGCTCATCACAAAACTCGTTCTTGTGCAGCACCGACACTTTTAACGGAAGATTGGTTGACGTCCTCGATATTCAGCTTTTCCCGGCGGGTCATGCGGGCGCTGGTGAACTCCTGGCCGACATGGTAGAGCGGCCCCTCGTTGGACAGGCTGGCCATATGCAGGATGTACTCCCCCAACACCAGCAGCACCAGCGAGATCAGGAAGAACATGCCGGACTGTTGCAGAGAAAGGCTGACCCAACCCGGCGCCACATCGGATTTGAACAGACCGATGGCCACGACATAAAAGGAGTAAATGAGGTTGGCCACTGCACCAAACAACGAAAGCGAAGTGACCAGGCGCATGGGCGCGCGCGTGGTCGATACCAACATGCGCATCCCACGATCGATGCTTTCCCCGAGCCGCTTGCTTTGTGCCAGCTTCGGCGAAGCACTGTAGTCCAGATTGGCCCGTGCAAACCCGCCGGTTGCAGGCAGGTGGCGATAGGTCATTGCCGGTTGCGGATGCTGCAGGATGAAGTTGACCACCCGCTTGCTCAAGACTCGATATTGGGGGGCTTCATTAGCCAGATGTATGCCGTTGAACCACTTGTACAACCTGTTGAACACCGAGTAGGCCGCGCGATAGGTAGCCCCTTGCACAGGTTTTCGCTGATTATTGGCAAAAACAACATCGGCCCCTTCCAGCGCCTTATCCAACATTTTACTCAGGAAGCCGATGTCATCTATAAGCGGGTCGAGCACGGCGACGAAATCACCCAGTGCATTTTCCAATCCCACCCAAGACGCCGTATCCGCATCAACCGCCTTTGTCAACGCGTAAACCTGAACATTGGGTAGCCCTTGTTCCCCCGTCAGCTTCTTGAGGATAGAAACAGAATCATCTTCCGATGCGTTGTCGACTACGATCAACTCAAAATCACTTACCTGACTCGAAAGCGTCTCCACCGCTTCGGCGAGCATGCTTTCGATGTCTCCAGACTGATTTCGAACCACCATTACAACAGATAGGAAAATCGGGAAAGAAACCACTGATCACTCCAAGACGCCTGATATTCAACAGGCACACTTCCATAAATAAGCTTTCCACTGAAAGCCACCTATTCAAAAGCAGCTCCAGACGTTGGCCAGATTTAGCCGTCAAACACTCCCCATCTCGGGAACATCATTCACGCGGCTACAGTGCTAGACATCCGCTCTTAACCGGCGCAAGAGGCTCGCGTATTTTTAGCCTATTGTGCCGGGCACCGTCGAGATCAATGCATAGTGGAACGCTATTTGATAAATACATTATGCAAGAACTTCAACACGCGGCGGCCAAGCCAGACTGAAGTCCTCATGATCCAGCGTCAGGTTTGGACTGTAGGCAGGATCATTTAGCAACTGATTGCCCCAACGCTTTTTCATATAGGCCACTTCGGCAGCGAAACGCGCCTGCTTTATCGGGTTATCTTCATACCCTCGGGTCGCTGATTCGTGATGGTAAAGCTCGGCGTAGGGTGTCCAGACATTGCGATAACCGGCTTCGCGCACGCGGAGGCAAAAATCGACATCATTGAATGCGACTGTCAAATCTTCCTCATTCAAACCATTAACTTCCTGATAGATGGATTTTTTCACTATCAGACAGGCAGCAGTTACTGCCGAATAGGCGCTTATAATATTGGTTCTAAGGCAATAGCCTGCATCATGTCGCCCAAGATGTTTATGAGAATGTCCTGCCACCCCCCCTAAACCGATGACAACCCCACCATGCTGCAAGGTGTCATTAGGATAAAGTAGCTTCGCCCCGACAGCCCCGACATCCGACTGCAGTGCAAGACCCACCATTTCAGATAGCCAATCAGGTGAAATAACTTCGATATCGTTATTGACCAGGCCGACTATTTCACCTTTCGCCTCGGCAACCGCCGCATTGTTGAGTGCCGAATAGTTGAATG
Source organism: Pseudomonas sp. SP16.1 (assembly GCF_052682975.1). Taxonomy (NCBI): domain Bacteria; kingdom Pseudomonadati; phylum Pseudomonadota; class Gammaproteobacteria; order Pseudomonadales; family Pseudomonadaceae; genus Pseudomonas; species Pseudomonas sp. SP16.1. The sequence continues at coordinate 1,220,941 of NZ_JBQYFZ010000001.1, read as the reverse complement.
GTCGTTCGTCACGCAACACTCGGACATTGTCCAGTTCGGCCAAGGCTGTGAAATACTCCAGCGCCGCCGGATCGTCGGAACCATTATCCACCACGATGATTTCGTAATTTGCATAGGTTGTTTTTTCGATAATGCTGTCTATGCACTGGCGGATCAGCTGCAAGCCATTTCGCGTCGGAATGATGAGGCTGACCAATGGCGGTTTTTCCGGTAAGTCGTAATGCGCACGGTAACCATGACTGATTAGCTTGACCTTGCCTGCAATGCCCCTACGCTGGAAATGTTCATTGATGGCACGCTCACCTGCCAGCAGAGCGTAAGGTTTGGCATCGGCGCCACCGGCGGTGCTTTCGGCGTGTACGCGCCAGTGGTAGAGCACACGAGGAATATGATGAATCGCCGCCGGTTCAATCTCTTCGATACAGCGCAAAGCCAGATCGTAATCTTGGGAGCCTTCAAACCCGAGACGAAAACCGCCAATCTGCTCCAGCAAGGGCCTGTGGTAAACACCCAGGTGACAAATCATATTGTGCGAATAGAACAACTCCGGATTCCAGTCACACTTGAAATAGGGGCCATGTCTGCGACCGGCCTCGTTTATCTTGTCTTCATCGGAGTAAATCATCCGAATCGACGGCTTGGCGATAATGCTATCCGCCACGCAATACAAGGCATGTTCAGCTAATAGATCATCGTGATCAAGCAACGCTACCCAGTCGCCAGTCGCCAACTGCAAGGCGCTATTGGAGGCAGCGGAGATATGCCCGTTCTGCTCCCGGAATACGACCTTGATACGCGCGTCCTCCCGGGCAAACTTTTCCAACAGCGGGCGAATGGCCGGATCAGGCGAGGCATCGTCGGCGATGCACAACTCCCAATGCGGATACAGTTGTCCCCGAACCGATTCAATTGCTTCGGCCAGCCACTTCGGGTTGGGGTTGTAAGTCGGCATTACTACGGAGATCAGAGGCGGCTTTTCCATAGCGGCAATGCGGATACGGATAGCCTCACGCGCTGCATCATCCAACGTATCGTAGCGGCGTACCCACTCTGAGTAGTCGTTACGATCGACGGCGACCATACCTGTGCCGGCACTGCCCTCAACGTCTAGTAACACCGGCTGACTGTTTGCTCCTGAGTTCACGAAGCGAGCCGCACGGCGCAACCCCGATACCCCCTCGCGGCGATACAAGTTGAGCGCCTTGCGTAAGGTCGGCTTGAGCCCTCCCCCTAGCTGCAAGGCCCGCGGGGTAAGTTTCGCTATCTGTCGCGCGCGTAGTAGTTGGATTTTCGGCCAACGCAAAGGGGCGGTCACTCGCCAACTGGTAGATTGGCGTAGCGCCTTTATTGTTTCCTGAAGGACTGCAATCTGATTGTCACGTAGCGCAACGGCGTGGTTCAGAGCAACAAGTTGGTCGTCACGTTCAGCTAAAATTCCATTCAGGCCAACGCTCTGCCCTTCTCGCTCCCCTCCCACCTGGTACAGGCTGGCGATCTGACTATCGCGCTCGGCTACACCCTCATTCAGGGCAGCGATCTGCCCCTCATATACCGCCACCGCTTGAGCCAGGCTGGCAAGCTGACAGTCGCGCTCCGCTATCAACGCATTCAATTCGGAGACTTGCTCTTCTTGCTCGATAAGCAGAGCCTCTTGAGTCAGATTTCGGCTGGCCATCTCACTGATGCGTTGTTCACAACAGCTGGCGTAATGCAATATGGGGCGGTTCTGCCGAAGAACTTCCATCATCCTTTCCAGCATTACATTTAGCGCCGGTGAATCATGCTCCAAGCGATCTGTGGCCATACCCAGCAAAGCGCTATAAAGCTCATCCACTTGCGGTCCCGCCGCCCCATCCAGTGCGAGGTCAGAAGGAGAGTATCGAGTGTGCCTAAGTCCCTCCTCAAGAAACTCATCTTTATATTCTGCAAATGCTTTGCTGTTAACTTCAAATTTAAAACCAAAGCTTTGGGCGATTCTCTGCAGTTGCTTGGCCGGCTCCTCCATAAGGAGATCATAATCGACAACAATCTTTGGCTGAACGCCTAAACCAGACAAACTCATCAGCATATGCTCCAACCACAACTGATAAGCTTTTTCCAGAGCCAAAAAATCTCGCTTAGCCAATGAGCGCGCCACGCTCATTGGATTACGACAAGAAATTATATAACTGACTCGAGTATTGAGATGGGTAAAAACACTCATCCAAAATGGCAACAATCTAGCTATACGCGGATCTTTCAATCCAAAGCAATCCACACCAGATAATTTATTTCGCAAGAGCTGCACGGCTCGAAGCCTGAACGCATTAACAATCGGCTGTTCCAAATCGCTGGAAAGAAGCGGAGTCAAGGTCTGCCAGTCATACCCAAGCGCACGAAGCAACTCATTATTGAGTTCATTAATATCTATATCTTCCCAAAAACCTTTTTCGTTATTCCCTGATGCCGCAGGCATCAAATGATCACCTAGGTTAACCCCTAAAACTTGCAAGCCGCGCGTAAGTGCACTGGTACCACTGCGATGCATACCCAATACAACCACTATGTGTTTCTGATCCATATGCTTAATCTTTCTTGCCACTCGAAATAGTGAAGTCTGGGGCACACTTGAAATCCACCAGACCGGTAGCCGTGTTATCCGTCACAGGCAGTACGCGGAACAGACATGCGTCCAGCAGGCGGTGCAGGTACGTCTCGCTTTCGCCAGTTGCGCCGAGCACACCTGCATTGAGGAAATAGGTGCCTGGGTTGAGATTGCATTGGAAACTGAACTCGACCCGCACGACTGATCCTTGTGCCACGTAAGTAATGGCATCCTGCAGGTTCACTGCGCTCGCCGCTCCACCGAGCTCAACCCCGGCCAAGGTCTTGATCATCATGCCAAAGCGTACACCGGTAGCGGCAACGGAAAAATCTGCCTGGTAGGTATAGCGGTACGTCTTCCCACGCTTGAGGCAGTTCACGGGTTCACCCGCCAGATTGAGAATTTGCGGAAGCTCGATGACCACGCCATGCGACTCGTAGGACAACACGCTCTGCGAGCGCAAGTTAGGATCGAAGAACTCGTCCAACTCATGCGTCGTCTGTCTTTTCGCCGTGTTTTCCGGTGACCCGGTGGACGGATCAAAGGCTACGGACATAGACTCGATCTGACTTCTCCCGCTGATTGCAGCGCGAATCGCCTCGACCTTGTCTGCTGGCGCATAAAGCAATTTCTGGTACTTGCCGATGATAGCCTTGGGCGCCCCCTCTGTGAGTTTATCGCCACTGTCCAGCAGAATGGCCCGATCACAAAGATCGACCACCGTACTGCCAGAGTGCGCCACAAAGAGAATGGTTGCGCCACTGGCCTTGATCGCCTCGATCCGCGCAAAACATTTGCGCTGGAACAGTTCATCACCAACGGACAATGCCTCATCGACGATCAGAATCTGTGGATCCACATTGATTGCCACCGCAAACGCGAGGCGAACCATCATGCCGCTGGAATAGGTCTTGACTGGTTGATCAATGAAGTCGCCAATTTCAGCGAATGCCTCAATCTCGGCAAAACGGGCGTCTGTTTCCTCTGTCGATAACCCCAGCACTGCAGCATTCATATAGACGTTCTCACGCCCACTGAACTCCGGATTGAAACCTGAGCCCAGCTCCAATAATGCAGCGACACGACCGGTGGTTTGCACTTGGCCCGAGGTAGGGGTCAATGTGCCACAAATGATCTGCAGCAAGGTGGACTTGCCGCTGCCATTACGCCCTACGATTCCTACTGTTTCGCCCTTTCTTACAGTGAACGATACATCCCGCAAAGCCCAGAATTCACGAAAATACTGTTTATGCCCACGGCTAAGCATTTGCAGCAGGCGATCACGGGGCTTGTCGTAGATATGAAAGCATTTGCTCAGGCTCTCGACCTTGATCGCAACATCAGAGCACATCGGAGAATCCTTTGCGGGTTTTCTGGAACCAGGCAAAGCCAGCCCATAACACTACGATGGCCGACGCCATATAAAGCAGCAGCCCCAGAAAATCCGGGAGCCGCCCCCAGATCAGCACCTCGCGTGCTTGCTCAATAATGAAGGTGAGCGGATTGGCCATGATCAGCGGCTGAACCTCTTCCGGCAGACTCTTCACCGGAAAGAAAACCGGAGCGAGAAACATCATCATGGTGGTGATGATCGCAATGGTCTGTCCCACGTCTCGCAGAAAAACCCCTAATGATGCAAGGAACCAGGCAAGCCCCAGCGCCAGCAAAAGTAGCGGCAACATGACGACCGGTAAGAGCAGTGCATGCCAGTGTGGCACGTCGATAAAAACCACATAAGCCAACAGCCAAACCGACAAGCTGACCAAGGCATGAAACAAGGCTGCGCCCGCCGTGACCACCGGCAATATCTCCAAGGGAAATACTACCTTCTTGACGTAATTGATATTACCGATGATCAAGCCAGGCGCACGGTTGAGAATCTCCGCGAACAGTCCATGCACGATCATGCCGACAAATAGCACGATGGCGAACATCGCCTTGCTTTCCTCTCCCCCTTCGGGGGTAACGCCCCAACGCGCCTTGAACACCACCGAAAATACGAAGGTATAAACGCAAAGCATCAGCAGCGGATTGAGAAAAGACCAACCCAACCCGAGGAAAGAACCTTTATAGCGTCCAACCACCTCGCGCTTGGTCATCTGTCCTATCAATTGGCGGTGCTTCCACAGGCTACGCCCAACAGCCAGTAACGAACTCGGCTGTGCCGCGTGTGGGTTCATGCGAACACCTCGGCATTCGCCAACAGCTGTGCCTGCTGGTCTTTGCCGGAAAGCAGCGGTGCAGTGAGGCAGTGCCAGTCGATCGCGAGTGCCGGGTCGTTCCAGAGAATGCTGCGCTCACTTTGCGGGGCGTAGTAATTGGTCGTTTTATACAAAAATTCGGCACTATCCGAGAGCGTTACAAAACCATGGGCAAACCCTGCAGGAATCCAGAACTGGCGCTTGTTTTCCGCGGACAATAGAACCCCGCTCCATTGACCGAAAGTCGGGGATGACTTGCGAATATCGACTGCAACATCGAATACCTCGCCTTGGACTACCCGCACCAGCTTGCCTTGAGCATGGGGTGGCAGTTGGTAATGCAGGCCTCGCAACACCCCTTGTGAAGAGCGAGAGTGATTGTCCTGAACAAAACTCACTGGATACCCGACTGCATCCTCGAAGCTCTTCTGGTTAAAACTTTCAAAAAAGAACCCCCGATCATCACCAAACACTTTGGGCTCAAACAGCACCAGATCGGGTATTTCAAGGCGTGTTGCTTTCATCAGTAAACCGTCTCTACAAGAATGCGCTTGAGGTATTTGCCGTAGCCGTTTTTGGCCAGTGGCGCGGCCAGTTTGTCGAGCTGCTCGGGGGTGATCCACTTTTGGCGGAAAGCGATCTCTTCCGGGCAGGCGACCTTCAGGCCCTGGCGATTTTCCAGGGTGGCGATGAAGTGGCTGGCTTCCAACAGGGATTCATGGGTGCCGGTATCCAGCCAGGCATAGCCGCGCCCCATGATCTCCACTGACAGGTTGCCTTGCTCCAAGTAGACCCGGTTGAGATCGGTGATTTCCAGCTCACCGCGGGGCGAGGGCTTGATGCTCTTGGCGATTTCGACGACTTGGTTGTCGTAGAAGTACAGGCCGGTCACTGCATAGTTGGATTTGGGTGCGGCGGGCTTTTCTTCCAGGCTGATGGCCTTGCCAACGGCATCGAACTCGACCACGCCGTAACGCTCGGGGTCATGCACGTGGTAGGCGAATACGCTGGCACCCTGCTCACGCGCCATGGCGCTGTGCAGCAGTTCCTGAAAGTGGTGACCATGGTAAATGTTGTCGCCCAGCACCAGGGCGGACAAATCGTTGCCGATAAAATCTTCGCCAATCAGGAAGGCCTGCGCCAGCCCATCCGGGGAAGCCTGCACGGCGTAGGACAGATTGAGCCCCCACTGGCTGCCGTCACCCAGCAGTTGCTCGAAACGCGGCGTGTCTTGCGGCGTCGAAATGATCAGGATGTCGCAAATACCGGCCAGCATCAGGGTACTGAGCGGGTAGTAGATCATCGGTTTGTCGAACACCGGCAGCAGTTGCTTGGAAATAGCCAGGGTGGCCGGGTGCAGACGGGTGCCGGAACCGCCCGCGAGAATAATGCCTTTGCGTTTCATATCGGTCCTTAATTGTTCAGTTCAATCAGCATGCGTTTGACGTGGAACTCCCACGCGGGGAGTTGCAGGCCAAACGTCTGTTGCAATTTCTGATTATCCAGCCTGGAGTTGGCCGGGCGCTGGGCGGGTACGGGGTATTCCGCGGTGGTGATCGGGTGAATATTTTCCGCCGTGGCGCGCAGGGGCATGCCCAGGCGAGCCGCCTCGGCAATGACGAACTGCGCATAGCCATGCCAACTGGTTGCACCACTGGAGACTAGGTGGTAGGTGCCGCTGGCGGTTTTGCCCAACGCCACATCGGTGGCTATGCGCTGCAGCAGCAGCGCCGTTACGTCGGCAATCAGTTCGGCGCTGGTGGGCGCGCCAATCTGGTCGGCGACAACACGCAGCTGTTCCCTCTCTGCCGCGAGGCGCAGCATGGTTTTGGCGAAGTTACCGCCCCGCGCGGCATACACCCAGCTGGTACGCAGAATCAGGTGCCGGCAACCACTTGCCCGGATGGCTTGTTCCCCCTCCAGCTTGGTTTGCCCGTAAACGCTCAGCGGCGCCGTCGGGTCATCCTCGACATAGGCGCCGGGCTTGTTACCCGCGAACACATAGTCGGTCGAGTAATGCACCAGCCAGGCATCCAGCTTGTGCGCGGCAACCGCAAGTGCGGCTACGGATTCGGCATTGACCTTTCTTGCGCGTTCGACATCCGACTCGGCCTTGTCTACCGCGGTATAGGCGGCGGCATTGACGATGACGGCTGGCTGCTCGCGGTCAACCAGCTCGCTCAAGGCCTGGGGATTTTCCAGGTCGGCCGAGTGGCGGTCGCAAATCACCAACTGGCCTAGCGGTGCAAGCGACCTTTGCAGTTCCCAGCCAACCTGTCCGTTGGCGCCCAGCAGTAGAATTTTCATTGGTATTGCTTGCTCACCCAATCCCGATAGTTGCCGCTGGTGATGTTGTTGACCCACTCCTGGTTGTCCAGGTACCAGCGCACGGTCTTGCGAATACCGGTTTCAAAGGTTTCCGCCGGTTTCCAGCCCAGTTCGCGCTCGAGCTTGCTGGCATCGATGGCGTAACGCCGGTCATGGCCGGGACGGTCTTTGACGAAGGTGAGTTGCTCACGGTAGCTGAGCCCGTCGGCGCGCGGCTGCTCCTGGTCGAGGATATCGCAGAGGGTGTGGACGACATCGAGGTTGGCCTTTTCGTTCCAGCCACCGACGTTGTAGGTCTCGCCCAGCTTGCCCCCCTCCAGCACGCGGCGGATGGCGCTGCAGTGATCCTTCACGTACAGCCAGTCACGGATCTGCTGGCCATCGCCGTAGATGGGCAGGTCTTTGCCCGCCAGGGCGTTGTGGATCACCAGCGGGATCAGCTTCTCGGGGAAGTGGTAAGGGCCGTAATTGTTGGAGCAGTTGGTGGTGAGAACCGGCAAGCCGTAAGTGTGATGGTAGGCGCGCACCAGATGGTCGGAGGCCGCCTTCGAAGCCGAATAGGGGCTATTCGGCTCGTACTGGTTGGTTTCCGTGAAGGCTGGATCAGTCGGGCTTAAGGAGCCGTATACCTCATCGGTGGATACATGCAGAAAACGGAATGTTCCTGCTGCTTCGCCGCTCAGGCCCTTCCAGTAGGCGCGCACCGCTTCCAGCATGCGGAAGGTGCCGACGATGTTGGTCTGGATGAAGTCTTCCGGGCCATGAATCGAGCGATCCACATGCGACTCGGCCGCGAAATTGACCACGGCGCGCGGCTGATATTTTTCCAGCAACTCTGCTACCAAAGCCTGATCACCGATGTCCCCTTGCACGAAGGTGTGCCGCGCATCAGCCTCCAGGCTTTGCAGATTTGCCAGGTTACCGGCATAGGTCAGCTTATCGAGGCTGACAACCGCTTCGTCATGATGCGCCAACCAGTCGAGGACAAAATTCGCCCCGATAAAACCGGCACTACCCGTTACCAAAATGGTCATGTCCTTCAAACTCTCCCGATACTAGCGGCCAACACAAGGCCGATATTGCCTAAAGATGTCTGCCGGTATAGGCCGGCTTGTTTCAACAAATACATGCGCTTTACAAGGCTGCTTGCTCGCGCCCGCTCAAAACGTTCGAGGGTTGCGCGACTCTCGCTGGTCAGGTGCTTGGTGCAACTGCTGAGCAGATAAAGATTGTGGCGATTCCATTCGCGAAAAGTACCGGCAAACATTTTGCGGATGCGCACCAGGCGATCCGTAAAGCCTGAATTCGCACCGATCAGATTGGATCCATGCTGGCGGTAGTCGAGAGTTGGCGCTGGATCATAAATGACTTTTCCACCACAACCGCTGACCAGTAAGTACGTTAGCCAGTCATGGGAAACGATATAGGCATCGCCTGGCGTTTTGGCCAGGAGATCTCTTGCCGCTGCATTCAGCAGCATGGTGTTGGCCCCCGCCAGGCTTTGCACCAGAGCGTTGCAGAAGCTGGGCGCTTTAGCGAACAGGGGCGAATAGCCAATCACCTGCCCTGAAGCATCGATCAGACGTGTTCGGGAGCAGAATAAAGCCGGTAGCGTCGGCGGGGTGCCCGACAACTTGGCCAGCCCCCTTTCCAGCTTATCCACGAACCAGAGATCGTCCTGATCGCTGAAGGCGTAATAATCGGCGCTGATCGTGGGGTTCTTGACCAGTGACATGAAGTTCTTGGCGAACCCCTGACGCGGCCCCTGCTGGATGATCAGTCGCTCCGCGCCGAGCATTTTCTGGTAGCGCTGCAGGATGCTCAGCGTTGCATCGTTTGAACCATCATCCGATGCATAAATCACCCAATCTTTATGGGTCTGCTGAACAAAAGAATCCAGCTGCGGGGCAAGGAAGTCTGCACCGTTATAGGTGCAGAGAAGAATGGCCACCTTGGCGGTTGCCGCTACGGGATGTGAGCTTGAAGCGACTTCTAATTCACACTTAGCCGGCTGAATGATCTCCTGCTTTTTCATCGTCACATCGCTCGAACCTGAGCCGCCTCGCTCACATCCCGAATAACGGCCTCTATCGTGCGAACCTGCTCGGCAACCAACACCGAATCAGCCCGAGCCTCAATGTTCAACCGCAACAACGGCTCGGTATTCGACGAACGCAGGCTCATGCGCCAGCCGGCAAACTCCAGGCTGATGCCATCGGTGGTGTCCAGCGTCGGGCTCTGCTCGGCATAGTGGTCCAGCACAGCCTGGATCACGGCCTTGGCGTCGTTGACGCGGTAGTTGATCTCGCCGCTGCAGGGGTAGGCGGCCATACGTTCGTCGAGCAGTTGCGCGAGCGATTGGCCCCGGGTGCTGATCAGTTCGGCCACCAGCAGCCAGGGGATCATGCCGCTGTCGCAGTAGGCGAAGTCGCGGAAGTAGTGGTGGGCGCTCATTTCGCCGCCATAGATGGCGTTTTCCTTGCGCATGCGTTCCTTGATGAAGGCGTGGCCGGTCTTGCTCTGGATGGCCTGGCCCCCTGCCCTTGCCACGATGTCGATGGTGTTCCAGGTCAGGCGTGGGTCGTGGATGATCTTGGCGCCTGGCTCCTTCTTGAGGAAGGCTTCGGCGAGCAGGCCGACGATGTAGTAGCCCTCGATGAAGCGGCCGTTTTCGTCGAACAGGAAGCAGCGGTCGAAATCGCCATCCCAGGCGATGCCCATGTCGGCGTTATGGGCCTTGACGGCATCGGCGGTGGCGGCGCGGTTTTCCGGCAGCAGCGGGTTGGGAATGCCGTTGGGGAAGCTGCCGTCCGGCTGGTGGTGCACCTTGATGAATTCGACCTTGGCACCCATGGCCTGGAAGCGTTGCTCCAGGGCGTCGATGACGTGGCCGGCGGCGCCGTTACCGGCGTTGACCACCAGTTTCAGCGGCTTGAGCTGTGCGGCATCGAGGTAGCCGAGCAGGTGCTCAATATAGGCATCTAGGCAGGTCTGGCGGGTGAGCTGGCCGCGCTGGGCAACCGCTGGGAAGGCGTTGGCTTCGGCGAAGCCCTGGATGTCCTTGAGGCCGGTGTCACCGCTGATCGGCTGGGCGCCGCGGCGCACTAGCTTCATGCCGTTGAAGTCGATGGGGTTGTGGCTGGCGGTGACTTCGATGCCACCGTCGACATCCAGGTGGAAGGCGGCGAAGTAGACTTCTTCGGTGCCGGTCATGCCCAGATCGATGACATCGCAGCCGGCGTCCATCAGGCCGTTGGCCAGGGCCTGCTTGAGCGGCTCGCTGGACAGGCGCATGTCGCCACCGATAACCACTTTCTTGGCATCGAGGAACTGGGCGTAGGCGCGGCCGACGCGGTAGGCGATGTCTTCGTTGAGTTCGGCGCCGAGTTGGCCACGGATGTCATAGGCTTTGAAGCAGGTCAGGCTGGTCACGATTAAAAACTTCTTCCTGGGTAGTTACGATGCCCTTCCGCACACCGAAAGGAGGGTGTAAGGGTCAGCTAGATGAGTTGCACACAGTCGCACTCCATTCACTCCGCTATCACGACCTCCACGACATGCCCCTTCTTCGCTAGGCACTGAACTAATGTCCGAGCGAAACGCTCCTTGACCGTTCGCTCCCCATGCACAATCCGCACCTCTGACGGCCAATGGCGCATCCGGGTAACGAATCCGAGCAATCCCTTCTGGTCGGCATGTGCGGAATAACCGCCCATGGTATGGACTTGCGCGCGTATGTCATAGCGCTGCCCGTCCATTTCCACGAATCCGCCCTTCGGCCCGAAGCGCTTGATCTGCCTGCCGATCGTGCCTTCGGCCTGGTAGCCAACGAACAACACGTTATGCCGGACATCCCCGAGCATGGCCTTGAGGTAGTTGACAATCCGGCCACTGGAACACATACCGTTGCCGGCGATCACGATAGCCGGCTGGCCGGTTTGGGCCAGGCGGTTGACCATGGCCAGGTGCGCCTGGTGGCTGTCCACCGTCAGCAGGTTGTCGAAGGTCAGCGGCTTGCGCCCACCTCTGACTCGGGCGAGTGCTTCGACATCCCAAAACGGCTCAAGTTCCCGGTAGACACGAGTAAAACGACTGGCGAGCGGTGAATCCAGGATGATCGGCAGGTTGTGCCAGTCGATGGCCGAGGCACTACCCCTCACCCCAACCCTCTCCCCAGCGGGGAGAGGGAGCTGGTTACGCCGTGCTCGGCGATGCAGGATATCTTCCAGCTCGTAGAGCAACTCCTGGGTGCGGCCGATGCTGAAGGCCGGGATCAATACCGTACCCTGGTCGGCCAGGGCTTGCTCCAGCACCGCCTCGAGGCGCTTGCGGCGATTGCGCCGATCTTCGTGCAGGCGATCGCCGTAGGTGCTCTCGATCACCAGGATATCGGCGCGATGCAGTGCCTTGGGCGCAGGCAGGATCGGCGCATGGGGCGCGCCGAGATCGCCGGAGAACACCACGCGCTTGCGCACGCCCGTTGCCGGGTAGTGCAGATCCACCTCCACGTAGGCCGAGCCGAGGATATGGCCGGCGCGCTGCAGGCGGATGCGCGCCTGCAGCTGCGCGCTGTCGACCAGGCTGAACCAGGTCTTGTAGGGCAAGGCGACGATGCGTTGTTCGATCAACTTGAGGTAGCGCGCAACCTTGTCCTGATCGCGACTGAAGCCGAGCTTGAAGGCATCCTCCAGCACGATGGGCAGCAGCTTGGCGGATGGCTCGCTGCAGAGGATTGGGCCCTTGAAACCTGCGGCCAGCAGGTAAGGAATGCGCCCGACGTGATCGATATGCACGTGAGTGGCGACCAATGCGAGGATACCGGCAAGGGAAAACTCGATCTCGAGGCGGTTCGCCCCCGCCCCGCCCCCTGGCGAGGTCTCGGTTCCCTGGAATAATCCGCAGTCGACAAGCAGCGAGTGTTCGGCGTCCATCCGTAGCTGATGGCAGGAGCCGGTCACGCCGGAAACGGCGCCGTGATGAACAATGGAGGGGTACCGCACGAGTCAATCCCTTAACGCAGACGAAAACTACGGGGACTCAGCCCCAGGTGCGGATCACTAGGTTCGGCAGACGAAAGACGCCGACGAATCAGGAATGAGACCAGTCAACTGGCAATGTGATAGCCCGCACATTTTGCATGCTTTTTATTTTTGCGCAAGCAAGACAAAGGTTTGACGCCACGAGACCAGCCAGGCAACGAACGACCTTCGCAATCAGGCCGCCGAGCGGCGCTATTCCTCTTCGTTCACCCGATCGCGCAGCTCCTTGCCTGGCTTGAAATGCGGCACGAACTTGCCGTCCAGGCGCACCGACTGACCGGTTTTCGGATTGCGACCCACGCGCGGGGCGCGGTAGTGCAGGGAGAAACTGCCGAAGCCGCGGATTTCGATGCGGTCGCCAGTGGCCAATGCCTGGGACATTTGTTCCAGCATGGTCTTGATGGCCAGCTCGACATCCTTGGAGGACAGCTGACCTTGATGGGTGACAATCCTTTCGATCAACTCCGACTTGGTCATGGTTTTCCCTTCTTTTTCAAGCGGCTAGATCACTCGATAGAATGGTTTTAGCATGCTGGTCAGCTTTTGAACAGCCTAAAAAACAAGGTGTTAGCGAGTTATGGGGTTAGCTGTGGTAACGGGAGCTTTGTGTAGGAGGTATGCCTCGAGGCGAAGCTTTTGGTCATGAGCCTGGTATTGCTGGCTGGCCGCGATTCGCCGCGGGGCGCGGCTCCTACAGGGAGGCGTTGTTTGCGGCTTGGTGTAGGAGCCCCGACTCGGGGCGAGGCTTTTTGGGCAGGAGCTGATATTGCTGGCCGGCCGCGATTCGCCGCGGGGCGCGGCTCCTACAAGGGTATTTGGTGGATACAGAAACGAAAAAGGGCGGCCCGAGGGCCGCCCTTTTTTCTTCGATGAATTACCCGAACTTAGTTCTGGTTTTCCATCTGAGCACGGATCAGATCACCGATGGTGGTCGGGCCGGTGCTTTCAACGTCTTGCTTGTTACGCAGTTCCTTCATCGCGTCCTTCTCGTCCTCGACGTCTTTCGACTTGATGGACAGGCTGATAACGCGGGACTTGCGGTCGACGCTGATGATCTTGGCTTCTACTTCGTCGCCTTCCTTCAGGACGTTACGCGCGTCTTCGACGCGGTCACGGCTGATTTCGGAGGCTTTCAGGGTAGCTTCGATCTCGTTGCCCAGGTCGATGATGGCGCCCTTGGCATCCACTTCCTTCACGACGCCACGGACGATGGTGCCCTTGTCGTTGAGGGAAACGTAGTTGCTGAACGGATCGTCTTCCAGCTGCTTGATGCCCAGGGAGATGCGCTCGCGCTCCGGGTCGACCGACAGGATGACGGTTTCCAGCTCGTCGCCCTTCTTGAAGCGACGCACGGCTTCTTCGCCGGCTTCGTTCCAGGAGATGTCGGACAGGTGAACCAGGCCGTCGATGCCGCCGTCCAGACCAATGAAGATACCGAAATCGGTGATCGACTTGATGGTGCCGGAGATCTTGTCACCCTTGTTGAACTGGCCGGAGAAGTCTTCCCACGGGTTGGTCTTGCACTGCTTGATACCCAGGGAGATACGACGACGCTCTTCGTCGATGTCCAGAACCATGACTTCCACTTCGTCGCCGACGTTGACGACCTTCGACGGGTGGATGTTCTTGTTGGTCCAGTCCATTTCGGAAACGTGTACCAGGCCTTCCACGCCCTCTTCCAGCTCGGCGAAGCAGCCGTAGTCGGTGAGGTTGGTGACGCGGGCAACAACGCGGGTGTTTTCCGGGTAACGGGCCTTGATGGCAACCCACGGATCTTCGCCCAGCTGCTTCAGACCCAGGGAGACGCGGTTGCGCTCGCGGTCGTACTTCAGGACCTTGACGTCGATCTCGTCGCCAACGTTGACGATCTCGGACGGATGCTTGATGCGCTTCCAGGCCATGTCGGTGATGTGCAGCAGGCCGTCTACGCCGCCCAGGTCCACGAAGGCGCCGTAGTCGGTGAGGTTCTTGACGATACCCTTGACCTGCTGGCCTTCCTGCAGGGATTCCAGCAGGGCTTCGCGCTCGGCGCTGTTCTCGGCTTCCAGCACGCTGCGGCGGGAAACGACAACGTTGTTGCGCTTCTGGTCCAGCTTGATGACCTTGAACTCGAGCTCTTTGCCTTCCAAGTGGGTAGTGTCACGCACCGGACGGACGTCGACCAGGGAACCCGGCAGGAACGCGCGGATGCCGTTGACGTCGACGGTGAAGCCGCCCTTGACCTTGCCGTTGATAACGCCCTTGACCACTTCTTCAGCGTTGAACGCAGCTTCCAGAACCAGCCAGGATTCAGCGCGCTTGGCTTTCTCGCGGGACAGCTTGGTTTCACCGAAGCCATCTTCAACCGCGTCCAGCGCGACGTGGACTTCGTCACCGACCTTGATGGTCAGCTCGCCTTGTTCGTTGAAGAACTGGTCGAGCGGGATGACGCCCTCGGACTTCAGGCCGGCGTGGACGGTAACCCAGTCACCGTCGATGTCGACCACGATGCCGGTGATGATGGCGCCCGGCTGCATGTCGAGGGATTTCAGGCTTTCTTCAAAAAGTTCTGCAAAGCTTTCGCTCATGTTGATTCCTGTTGATCAAGGGCGGGGATTCGCCCAAACCACACTCCAGACAATGTGGGTTCGTTCATGTAAAAAGAGGCCTGCGGGACTAGGACTGGTCTCCCGCATGCCTCCTTGCGAGTCCATCAGCTTATAGCAGCTGCGACTCTTTACCCGGCGAGATCGCGATCGGCGACCTCGCGCAGAATGCGCTCTAACACTTGCTCGATGGACAGCTCGGTGGAATCCAGCAGGATTGCGTCGGCTGCCGGCTTGAGCGGCGCCACCGCGCGCTGGGTATCGCGCTCGTCGCGCGCCCGAATCTCGTCGAGAAGACTCGCGAGATTAACATCATCGCCCTTGGCCTTCAACTGCAGGTAACGGCGACGCGCGCGTTCCTCGGCGCTGGCGGTGAGGAATACCTTCAGCGGCGCCTCGGGAAACACCACGGTACCCATGTCGCGGCCATCGGCGACCAGACCCGGCGCCTCCTGAAAGGCGCGCTGGCGCTGCAGCAGCGCATCGCGCACCGCCGGCAACGAAGCGACCATGGACGCGCCGGCACCGATCTGCTCGTTGCGGATGGCGTCGGTCACCTCCTCGCCTTCGAGCACGATGCGCTTGTCGATGAACTGCACATCGAGGTGCGCTGCCAGTTGCTTCAGCGCCTCCTCGTTGGTCAGGTCGATGCCGTGGTTGCCGGCAGCGAAGGCCAGCAGGCGATACAGCGCGCCGGAGTCGAGCAGGTTCCAGCCCAGCTGCTTGGCCAGCAGGGCACAGAGGGTGCCCTTGCCGGAGCCGCTCGGCCCGTCGACCGTAATGACCGGAGCGTTCATGCCTTGCCCTCTTCGGCGACCTGGATGCCCACTTCAGCCGCCAGGGCGAGGAAGTTGGGGAAGGAAGTGGCGACGTTGGCGCAGTCGTGGATACGGATCGGCGCGCTGGCACGCAGCGAGGCGACGCTGAAGGACATGGCGATACGGTGGTCGCCATGGGCCCATACCTCGCCACCGCCGATAGGGCCGCCTTCGATGACGATGCCGTCCGGGGTCGGCTCGGCCTTCACGCCGAGGGCGACCAGCCCATCGGCCATCACCTGGATACGGTCGGACTCCTTGACCCGCAACTCCTCGGCGCCACGCAGCACGGTGCGGCCCTCGGCACAGGCGGCGGCGACGAACAGCACCGGGAATTCGTCGATGGCCAGCGGCACCAGGTCCTCGGGAATATCGATGCCTTTCAGCTTGGCGCTACGCACGCGAATATCGGCCACCGGCTCGCCGCCCACCTCGCGCTGGTTCTCCAGGCTGATATCGCCGCCCATCAGCTTGAGGATGTCGATCACCCCGGTGCGGGTCGGGTTGATGCCGACGTGCTCGAGCACCAGCTCGGAGCCTTCGGCAATGCTCGCTGCGACCAGGAAGAAGGCTGCCGAGGAAATGTCGGCCGGCACCTCGATGCGGGTAGCCGTGAGCTTGTGCCCGGATTCGACGCTGGCGGTGCTGCCCTCCACGCTCACCGGGTAGCCGAAGCCGCGCAACATGCGCTCGGTATGGTCGCGGGTCGGCGCCGGCTCGGTCACCGAGGTGCGGCCTGCAGCATACAGGCCGGCCAGCAGCAGGCAGGACTTGACCTGGGCGCTGGCCATCGGCATCTCGTACTCCATGCCGGTCAGGCGCTGGCCGCCCTTGATGGTCAGCGGTGGACGCCCTTCCGGGCCGGTCTCGATCACCGCGCCCATCTCGCGCAGGGGCTTGGCCACGCGGTTCATCGGGCGCTTGGACAGCGAGGGATCACCGGTCAGCGTGGTGTCGAACGGCTGCGCGGCGAGCAGGCCGGACAGCAGGCGCATGGAGGTGCCGGAGTTGCCCATGTACAGCGGGCCGGCCGGCGCCTTCAGGCCCTTGAGGCCGACACCATGAATGGTCACCCGGCCGTGGTGCGGACCTTCGATCACCACACCCATGTCGCGGAAGGCCTGCAGGGTGGCCAGGGCGTCCTCGCCCTCGAGGAAGCCCTCGACCTCGGTCGTGCCCTCGGCCAGCGAGCCGAGCATGATCGAGCGGTGCGAGATGGACTTGTCGCCGGGGACGCGAATGCGTCCGGACAGGCTGCTACCGGGTTTTGCCAGGAAAATCAGATCGGTCGAGTGCATAGCGTCCACATAGGCCCTGCGGGCCAGAATTTTGCTGAAATGTTCGCGGGCCACGCGGGCGCGGGTGAACACGCCCAGCAGTTGATGCCCATCCCCGGCGTCGACCGCGTCGCGCAGGGCGTCGAGGTCGTCGCGAAAGGTATCCAGGGTGCGCAGCACGGCCTCGCGGTTGGCGAGGAAGATATCGTGCCACATCACCGGATCGCTGCCGGCGATCCGCGTGAAATCGCGGAAGCCGCCGGCGGCATAGCGGAAAATCTCCAGGTTCTCGCTGCGCTTGGCCAGCGAGTCGACCAGGGTGAAGGCCAGCAGGTGCGGCAGGTGGCTGGTGGCAGCGAGCACCTGGTCGTGGTGCTCCACCTCCATCAGCTCGACATCCGCGCCCAGCTCGCGCCACAAACCCTGCACCAGCGCCAGGGCCGCCTCGTCGCTGTGCTCGCAGGGCGTGAGAATCACCTTGTGGCGACGGAACAGCGTCGCCTTGGCCGCCTCCACCCCGCTCTGCTCGGAGCCGGCGATGGGATGGCCCGGCACCAGCCGCACATTCTTGCCGGCGAAGGCCAGCCGCGCGGCGCGCACCACGTTGCCCTTGGCGCTGCCGACGTCGGTCAGCACCGCGCCGCCCAGATCGAGCTTGGCCAGCTCGGCCAGCAGTTTCTCCATGGCCAGGATAGGCACCGCCAGCTGGATCACCTCGGCGCCCTGACAGGCGGCGGCCAGGTCGGTCTCGCAGCGATCGACCACGCCGAGCTGCACCGCCAGGCGGCGCGACTCGGCATCCAGGTCGACGCCCACCACCTCGCGGCACAGGCCGCGTTCGCGCAGGCCCTTGGCGAAGGAACCGCCGATCAGGCCGAGACCGACCACCACCAGGCGGCCGATCCTAGGGACGTTCGATTGCACTGCGGTGACAGTCACGCGGACAACACCTTGGCCAGGGCCTCGAGGAAGCGCGCGTTCTCCTGCGGCAGACCGATGGACACGCGCAGGAAGTTGGGCATGCGGTAGCCGGCCATTGGCCGCACTATCACGCCCTCACGCAGCAGCGCCTGGTTGATGGCCGCGGTGTCGCGGCCGAAGTCGACGGCGATAAAGTTGCCCTTGGAGGCAATCCAGCTCAGGCCCAGCGCACGCAGGCCGTCCTGCAACTGCTGCATGCCGGCATCGTTGAGCCGACGGCTCTCGGCCAGGTATTCGGCGTCGGCCAGCGCGGCGCAAGCGGCGGCCAGGGCCAGGCTGTTGACGTTGAACGGCTGGCGCACGCGGTTGAGCACATCGGCGATGGCCGACGAGCTGATCGCGTAACCCACGCGCAGCGCGGCCAGGCCATAGGCCTTGGAGAAGGTGCGCGAAACCAGCAGGTTGGGGTAGCGGGCCAGGTAGTCGAGGCCATCCGGCAGCTCATCGCCCTCGGCGTATTCGATATAGGCCTCGTCCAGCACCACCAGCACCGACTCCGGCACCCTGGCCAGGAAGGCCTCCAGCGCCGCCGGGCCGAACCAGGTGCCGGTGGGGTTGTTGGGGTTGGCAATGAACACCACGCGGGTATTGGCGTCGATGGCCGCGAGCATGGCGTCCAGGTCGTGGCCGTAGTCCCTGGCCGGTACCACCTTGCCCTGCGCGCCGACCGCCTGGGTGGCGATGGGGTAGACGGCGAAGGCGTAGTCGCTGAACACCGCGTTGAGACCGGGCGCCAGGTAGGCGCGGGCAACCAGTTCGAGGATGTCGTTGGAGCCGTTGCCCAGGGTGACCTGCGCCACGTTCACGCCATAACGCGCGGCCAGAGCGGTCTTGAGGGCGAAACCGTTGCCGTCGGGGTAGCGGGTCAGCTCGTCCAGTGCCGCGCGGACCGCTTCCAGCACCTTGGCGCTGGGGCCGAGCGGGTTCTCGTTGCTGGCCAGCTTGACGATGCCAGCCGGATCGAGCCCCAGCTCGCGGGCCAGTTCGTCGACCGGCTTGCCCGGCACGTAGGGGGACAGCTTCTGCACGCCTGGCTGGGCCAGGGCAAGGAAATCGCAAGTCATGAACCGATGCTCTTCTCTAATGCGACACTGTTGGCGAAACCGTCGGCATCGGCACCACGCCGCAGTGCACCTCGATTCCGCAGATAGTCATGAATCCGCTCAACGGCCTCCTCGACCTCCAGCTCGCTGGTGTCGATACGCAACTCGGCCGCCAGCGGCGCCTCGAAGGGTGAGTCCAGGCCGGTGAAATCCCTGATCAGCCCCGCACGCGCCTGGCGATAAAGCCCCTTTGGATCACGTCGCTCGCACACCTGCAGCGGCGTATCGACGAACACCTCGATGAACCGACCAGGCAAGAGTTGGCGAATGGCATCGCGATCCACTCGAAATGGCGAGATGAAGGCAGCCATGACGATTAGACCGGCGTCGACCATCAGCGCCGCCACCTCGCCGGCGCGACGGATGTTTTCCCGACGGTCCGACGCGGAGAAACCGAGATCCCGGTTGAGCCCGCGTCGCAGGATGTCGCCATCGAGCAGGTAGGTATGATGGCCGGCCGCATGCAGCCGGCGATCGAGCGCCTCGGCCAGGGTCGACTTACCCGCACCGCTGAGGCCGGTGAACCAGACCACGCATGGCTCCTGCCGCTTGGCAAGGGATCGCCCGGCGCAATCCACGCGCCGGCGACCGGGCGGCAGCCGATGATCGGGCTCCACTCAGAGCACCGCCTTCGGATAGGAACCCAGCACCTTGAGCGCCACGGCCTCCTGGCCGATCTTCTCCAACACGTCCTTGATCAGCGGGTCGCGGTGGTGGCCGACGAAATCGATGAAGAACACGTAGGTCCACTTGCCGCTGCGCGACGGGCGGGTTTCGATGCGGGTCAGGTCGATACCGTTGTTGTGGAACGGCACCAGCAGTTCGTGCAGCGCGCCCGGTTTGTTGCGCATGGAGACGATGATCGAGGTCTTGTCGTCGCCGGTCGGCGGTACTTCCTGGCTGCCGATGATGAGAAAGCGCGTGGAGTTGTCCGGGCGATCCTCGATCTTCTCCGCCAGCTTGGTCAGGCCGTAGAGGCTGGCGGCCATGTCGCCGGCGATGGCCGCGCTGTTCCACTCGCTCTTGACCCGCTTGGCGGCGTCGGCGTTGCTGGAGACCGCCACGCGCTCGACGTTCGGGTAGTGCGCGTCGAGCCACTTGCGGCACTGCGCCAGGGACTGGGCGTGGGAGTAGATGCGGGTGATCTTGTCGGTCTTGGTGGTCTCGCCGACCAGCAGGTGATGGTGGATGCGCAACTCCACCTCGCCGCAGATCACCATGTCGTGCTCGAGGAAGCTGTCCAGGGTGTGGTTGATCGCGCCCTCGGTGGAGTTCTCCACCGGCACCACGCCGAAGTTCACCGCGCCGGCGGCCACTTCGCGGAATACCTCGTCGATGGCCGCCATCGGCACGCTGATCACCGCATGACCGAAATGCTTCATCGCCGCGGCCTGGCTGAAGGTGCCTTCCGGGCCGAGGTAGGCGACCTTGAGCGGGTTCTCCAGGGCCAGGCAGGAGGACATGATCTCGCGGAACAGCCGCGCCATCTCCTCGTTGCCCAGCGGGCCCTGGTTGCGCTCCATGATGCGCTTGAGCACCTGGGCCTCGCGCTCGGGCCGGTAGAACACCGGCGACTCGCCCTCCTTGAGCTCCTTCATCTTCACCCGCGCCACTTCCTCGGCGCAGCGCGCGCGGTCGCTGATCAGCTCGAGGATGCGTTCGTCGAGACTGTCGATGCGCAGACGCAGCGCCTGCAGCTCTTGTTCCGACATATCAGCCATGCTCCTTCTCGAACTCGGCCATGTAGGCCACCAGCGCCTCGACGGCGTCCAGGCCGACCGCATTGTAGATGGAGGCGCGCATGCCACCCACCGAACGGTGCCCTTTCAGGTTGAGCAGGCCGCGCGCATCGGCGCCGGCGAGGAAGGCCTTGTCCAGCTTCTCGTCGGCCAGGCGGAACGGTACGTTCATCCAGGAGCGGGCGTTGTGGGCGATGGGGTTGCTGTAGAAATCGCTGCCGTCGATGGCCTTGTACAGCAGGTCCTTCTTGGCGCGATTGATGCGCTCCATGGCCTCGACGCCACCCTGCTCCTTGAGCCACTGGAATACCAGGCCGGACAGGTACCAGGAATAGGTCGCCGGGGTGTTGTACATCGAGCCGTTGTCGGCCGAGACCTTGTAGTCGAGCATGGTCGGGCAGCTGGAGCGGGCGCGGCCGAGCAGGTCCTCGCGCACTATCACCACCACCAGGCCGCTGGGGCCGATGTTCTTCTGTGCGCCGGCGTAGATCAGGCCGAACTGCGAGACGTCGAGCGGACGCGAGAGAATGTCCGAGGACATATCCGCCACCAACGGGGTATCGCCGACCTGCGGCACCCAGTCGAACTGCAGACCGCCGATGGTCTCGTTGCTGCAGTAGTGCACATAGGCGGCGTTCTTCGACAGCTGCCAGTCGTTCTGCCCGGGAATGGCGAAGTAGTCGTGCGCCTTGGCGCTGGCGGCGACGTTGATGGCACCGTAGCGACGCGCCTCTTCGATGGCCTTCTTCGACCAGATGCCGGTTTCGACGTAATCGGCCACGCCGTCTTCCGGCAGCAGGTTGAGGGGAATCTCGGCGAACTGCTGGCTGGCGCCGCCTTGGAGAAACAGCACCTTGTAGTCGTTGGGCACGGCGAGCAGATCGCGCAGGTCCTGCTCGGCCTGGGACGCGATGGCCACGTACTCGTCGCTGCGATGGCTCATCTCCATCACCGACAGGCCCTTGCCTTGCCAGTCGAGCATCTCGGCCTGGGCGCGTTCCAGTACGGCGGTCGGCAGCGCGGCCGGGCCGGCGCAGAAGTTAAAAGCTCGCTTGCTCACGTCTGTCTCTCTCGTTACCTGATGACGGCACGACCCTTGTCGGCCACTGCAACGTTACGTAGGAGCCGGCTTGCCGGCGATTTCCGATGATCGTCCGCAAGCGGGCTCCTACTCCTCGAGGCCGTTACTCCTCGCTGCCTTCCTCGGCGTCGGCGAGCGGCGCTTCGGCGCTCTCGGCAACGCCCTCCTCGCCTTCGACCAGCTCGTCCTCTTCGACCGGAGTCGGCTCCTGCACACGCTCCAGGCCAACCAGTATCTCGTCCTTGGCCAGCTTGATCAGGGTCACGCCCTGGGTGTTGCGGCCGGAGCTGGACACCTCGTCGACGCGGGTACGCACCAGCGTGCCCTGGTCGGAGATCAGCATGATCTCCTCGCCGTCCTGCACCTGAATGGCGCCGACCAGCTTGCCGTTGCGTTCGCTGGTGACCATGGCGATCACGCCCTGGCCGCCACGACCGCGACGCGGGAACTTGCCCAACCCCGTGCGCTTGCCGAAGCCGCGCTCGGAGGCGGTCAGAATCTGCGCGCCGGACTCGGGAATCAGCATGGAGATCAGGCGCTGCTCCTTGCCCAGGCGCATGCCGCGCACACCGCGGGCGGTACGGCCCATGGTGCGCACCTTGCTTTCGGCGAAGCGCAGTACCTTGCCAGCATCGGAGAACAGCATGACCTCCTTGGCACCGTCGGTGATCGCGGCGGCGATCAGGGTGTCGCCCTCCTCCAGCTTCAGGGCGATCAGACCGGCGCTGCGCGGACGGCTGAACTGCACCAGCGGGGTCTTCTTCACGGTACCGAAGGCGGTGGCCATGAAGATGAAGGCGCCGGTCGGTTCGGCGATCAGCTCAGGGGTTTCGCCCTCGACTTCTTCGACTTCCTCGGCCTCCACCACTTCGACGGTTTCGCCTTCGATCACCACGCCTTCGTCGTCCAGTTCTTCGTCGGCGCCGGCGCTCTGCTGCAGGGCTTCGAGGTCGATCTGCAGCATCGCGGTGATGCGCTCGCCCTCGTCCAGCGGCAACAGGTTGACCAGCGGACGGCCGCGCGCGGTGCGCGACGCCTCGGGAATCTCGAAGGTGCGCAGCCAGTAGACCTTGCCCTTGCTGGAGAACAGCAGCAGGGTCGCATGGCTGTTGGCCACCAGCAGGTGCTCGACGTAGTCCTCGTCCTTCACCCCGGTGGCCGACTTGCCTTTGCCACCGCGGCGCTGCGCCTCGTAGGCGGCCAGCGGCTGGCTCTTGGCGTAGCCGCCGTGGGAGATGGTGACCACGCGCTCTTCCTCAGTGATCAGGTCGGCGATGGTCAGGTCCATGCGCGAGGCGACGATTTCGGTACGGCGGGCGTCGCCGAACTCGGCCTTGACCTTCTCCAGCTCCTCGCGGATCACTTCCATCAGCCGCTCGGGGCTGGTCAGGATATGGATCAGCTCGCCGATCAGCTGGAGGATTTCCTGGTACTCGGCCAGCAGCTTCTCGTGCTCCAGACCGGTCAGGCGGTGCAGGCGCAGCTCGAGGATGGCCTGGGCCTGCTCGGGCGACAGGTAGTACTTGCCGTCGCGCAGGCCGTATTGCGCATCCAGGCCTTCCGGGCGGCAGGAGTCGGCGCCGGCGCGCTCGACCATGGCCTCCACGGCGGAGGACTCCCAGGCGGTGGCGATCAGGCGCTCCTTGGCTTCGGCCGGGGTCGGCGAGGCCTTGATCAGCTCGATCACCGGATCGATGTTGGACAGCGCGACCGCCTGGCCTTCGAGGATATGGCCGCGCTCGCGCGCCTTGCGCAGCTCGTAGACGGTACGCCGGGTCACCACTTCGCGGCGGTGACGGACGAACACCTCGAGCATGTCCTTGAGGTTCAGGGTCTTCGGCTGGCCATCGACCAGCGCCACGACGTTGATGCCGAACACGCTCTGCATCTGGGTCTGGGCGTAGAGGTTGTTGAGTACCACGTCCGGCACTTCGCCACGACGCAGCTCGATCACCACGCGCATGCCATCCTTGTCGGACTCGTCGCGCAGCTCGGTGATGCCCTCGATCTTCTTTTCCTTGACCAGCTCGGCGATCTTCTCGATCAGCCGCGCCTTGTTCAGCTGGTACGGCAGCTCGGTGATCACCAGCTGCTGGCGACCGCCGACCTTGTCGATGTCCTCGACCTCGACGCGGGCGCGGATATAGATGCGCCCGCGGCCGGTGCGATAGGCCTCGATGATGCCGGCGCGACCGTTGATGATGCCGGCGGTGGGGAAATCCGGACCGGGGATGTACTGCATCAGGTCGTCGACGGTGAGGTCGGCGTTGTCGATCAGCGCCAGGCAGCCGTCGATCACTTCACCGAGGTTATGCGGCGGGATGTTGGTGGCCATGCCCACGGCGATACCGGACGAGCCGTTGACCAGCAGGTTGGGCACCTTGGTCGGCATGACCGCCGGGATCTGTTCGGTGCCGTCGTAGTTGGGCACCCAGTCGACGGTTTCCTTGTCCAGGTCGGCCAGCAGCTCGTGCGCCAGCTTGGCCATGCGCACCTCGGTGTAACGCATGGCCGCGGCGTTGTCGCCGTCCACCGAGCCGAAGTTGCCCTGGCCGTCCACCAGCATGTAGCGCAGAGAGAAATCCTGGGCCATGCGCACGATGGTGTCGTACACCGCGGTGTCGCCGTGCGGGTGGTACTTACCGATCACGTCACCGACCACACGGGCGGACTTCTTGTAGGGCTTGTTCCAGTCGTTGCCCAGTTCGCTCATGGCGAACAGCACGCGACGGTGCACCGGCTTCAAGCCATCACGCGCGTCCGGCAGCGCCCGCCCGACGATCACGCTCATCGCGTAGTCGAGGTAGGACTGTTTCAGCTCGTCTTCGATATTGACCGGGAGGATTTCTTTGGCCAGTTCGCCCATGAGAAGCCTGGTTCCTTTTTCTGGTGAAACTCCGCGCCATTCTTCCTGAACGCCATGGAGTACGCCGCCATGGCCTCAGGCCATCGGCGACTCACGATAAATCAACGATTTATGCCACGATTCGATGCAGTGGAGGTGGCCGCGAGCAGCCCCTTTGAAAACTGCCGGAGATTACCACAAAGCGTGCCGTGCACCTACCCCGCAACCGGCGTCGCCACCCCAGCAGGGCAGGCGCACGCAGGAGCCTCGCCGGGGCCGGACCGCCCGAAAGAGCCGCGCCCCCGCGGCGAATCGCGCCCTCACAACAACGGACGACCAGCACAACTTCGCCCGGGGCAGGTCCCCACACTCATCGCCCCGCCCCGCGACAGGCGGACACAGGCTCCCGGCGATCAGTGCAGTCGCTTGCGACACATCAACCGGGCCATCTTGGCGCTATCCGGGCGCTCGACCACACCCTTCTCGGTCACGATGTAGTCGATAAGATCGGCCGGCGTCACATCGAACACCGGATTGACCACTGGCACATCCGCCGCCACCCGCTGCCCGGCGAGCTCCAGCAGCTCGGCACCGCCGCGCTCTTCCAGATGGATGTCCTCGCCGCTTTCCAGCGCCATGTCGATGGTCGAACTGGGCGCCACCACCATGAAGCGCACGCCGTGGTGCATGGCGTTGACCGCCAGCTGGTAGGTGCCGATCTTGTTGGCCACATCGCCATTGGCGGCGATGCGGTCGGCACCGACTATGACCCAGGTAATGCCCTTGGTCTTCATCAGGTGCGCCGCCGCCGCGTCGGCATTCAGGCTCACCGGCACGCCATCGCCGGCCAGCTCCCAGGCGGTCAGGCGCGCACCTTGCAGCCAGGGCCGGGTCTCGCCGACCTGCACCTGCTCGACCAGACCCTCCAGATGAGCCGCGCGGATCACCCCCAGCGCCGTACCGAAACCCCCAGTGGCCAGAGCGCCCGCGTTGCAGTGGGTCAGCAGCACCTGCGGGTTGCCCTGATGCTTGCGGATCAGCTCCATGCCCAGCTGGGCCATGGTCAGGTTGGCCTCGCGATCGCTGACATGGATGGCGACGGCTTCGGCCTCCAGCTGCCCCAGCGCGTCCTCGTCGTTGCGAATCCGTTGCAGGCGCTCGCGCATGCGCTGCAACGCCCAGAACAGATTGACCGCGGTCGGCCGTGACTCGGCCAGGCGGGCAAAGTCGGCCTCCAGCGCCTCACGCCAGTCGCCGCCGGCCTGCAGCCGGGCCCCGGCGGCCAGCACCAGGCCGTAGGCCGCGGCAATACCGATGGCTGGCGCGCCGCGCACTACCATGTCGCGAATCGCCGCGGCCACCGCCGCCGCCGACTCGAAGCGCAGCCAGTTCTGGCGCTGCGGCAACAGGCGCTGATCGAGCAGGTACAGGGCCCCATCGCGCCAGTCGATCGCCTGAACCTTCTCCGCCGCCAGCAGTTGCTCGCGCATCGCACACCTCGCCCTTCGCAATCAAAAAAGTCGCGGATTATACGCAGACAAGCAGGCGCCGGCCGAAGAATCCAGCGCAAGCGCCTGAACCCTGCTGGAGCGAGCGATTCGCGAACAAGCGCCAGGCGCCATTCACCCCTGCGCAGCGAGCCTCATCGCAATGCATATCGGTCTTTCAGCTTCGCACGAGCCCTGGATACAGGTGCCGCGCGCCCGACCGGCTTCAAGCAGCAGGCGTTCCTCTATACACTGGCGAACTTTCTTGCAGCCTTCACGCCAGACGGACAGCCCACCATGCCCGAAGCCCCTCTCGACCTCCTGCTCCTGCCCACCTGGCTGGTGCCCGTCGAACCGGCTGGCGTGGTGCTGCGCGATCATGCCCTGGGTATCCGCGACGGCCGCATCGCCCTGCTCGCCCCGCGCGCCGAGGCCCTGCGCCACGCTGCCCTGGAAGTGCGCGAACTGGCCGATTGCCTGCTCGCTCCCGGCCTGGTCAACACCCATTGCCATGCGGCCATGACCCTGCTGCGCGGCATCGCCGACGACCTGCCGCTGATGACCTGGCTGCACGAGCACATCTGGCCAGCCGAGGGCAAATGGGTCGACGAGGCGTTCGTCCGCGACGGCACCGACCTGGCCATCGCCGAACAGCTCAAGGGCGGCGTCAGCTGCTTCTCCGACATGTACTTCTATCCGCAGACCGCCGCCGACTGCGTCCACCGGGCCGGCATCCGCGCGCAGATCAGCATTCCGGTGCTGGATTTCGCCGTTCCCGGCGCCCGCGACGCCGCCGAGGCACTGCGCCGGGGCCTGCAGCTGTTCGACGACCTCAAGCAGCACCCACGCATCCGCATCGCCTTCGGCCCGCACGCGCCCTACACAGTGAGCGACGACAAGTTCGAGCAGATCCGCGTGCTGGCCGACGAGCTGGACGCCGGCATCCATGTGCACGTGCACGAGACCGCTCAGGAAGTGGCCGACGCCCTCGCCAAGCACGGCGAGCGGCCGCTGGCGCGCCTAGCCCGTCTCGGCCTGCTCGGCCCGCGCTTCCAGGCCGTGCACATGACCCAGATCGACGAGAGCGACCTCGAGCTGCTGGTGGAGAGCAACAGCAGCGTGATCCACTGCCCGGAATCCAATCTCAAGCTGGCCAGCGGTTTCTGCCCGGTCGAACGCCTGTGGCAGGCCGGCGTCAACGTCGCCGTCGGCACCGACGGCGCGGCGAGCAACAACGACCTCGACCTGCTCGGCGAAACCCGTACCGCCGCCCTGCTGGCCAAGGCCGTGGCGGGCTCGGCCACCGCCCTGAATGCCCACGGAGCGCTGCGCATGGCAACCCTCAACGGCGCCCGCGCGCTCGGTCTGGAGGGTCAGATCGGCTCGCTGGAGGTCGGCAAGCTGGCCGACCTGGTGGCCTTCGATCTTTCCGGCCTCGCCCAGCAGCCGGTGTACGACCCGGTGTCGCAACTGATCTATGCCAGCGGCCGCGATTGCGTGAAGCACCTGTGGGTCGGCGGCAAGCAACTGCTCGACGAGCGCCGCCTGACGCGCATGGACGAAGACGAGTTGATCGCGCGGGCCAGGGCCTGGGGCGCGAAGATCGCCAAGAAGTAGCCCGGATGAAATCCGCGACGATACCAGCCCGCCCGGGTTGCATCCGGGCTGCAAGGGCACGATCACTGCGACAAACTGACATACATTGAGAGTCCCCGCGCCGCCCAACGCCGCCGCCGAAACTGGCAACATGGGCGGCACACCGAATTCAAGGCTTTTGCAGAGAACCCTATGAGCAACGTCGACCGCGCAGAAATCGCCAAATTCGAGGCCCTGGCCCACCGCTGGTGGGACCGCGAGAGCGAATTCAAACCCCTGCACGACATCAACCCGCTGCGGGTGAACTGGATCGACGAGCGCGTCGGCCTGGCCGGCAAGCGCGTGCTGGACGTCGGCTGCGGCGGCGGCATTCTCAGCGAGGCCATGGCCCAGCGCGGCGCGACGGTGACGGGCATCGACATGGGCGAGGCGCCGCTGTCGGTCGCCCAGCTGCATCAGCTCGAATCCGGCGTCGAGGTCGACTACCGGCAGATCACCGCCGAAGCCCTGGCCGAGGAAATGCCCGAGCAGTTCGACGTGGTCACCTGCCTGGAGATGCTCGAACACGTGCCCGATCCGTCATCGGTGATCCGCGCCTGCCACAAACTGGTCAAGCCCGGCGGCCAGGTGTTCTTCTCCACCATCAACCGCAACCCCAAGGCCTACCTGTTCGCCGTGATCGGCGCCGAATACCTGCTGCGCCTGCTGCCACGCGGCACCCACGATTTCAAGAAGTTCATCCGACCCTCCGAACTCGGCGCCTGGAGCCGCGCAGCCGGCCTGGAGGTCAAGGACATCATCGGCCTGACCTACAACCCGCTGACCAAGCACTACAAACTGGCGGCCGATGTCGACGTCAACTACATGATCCAGACGCTGAGGGACGACTGATGCGCCTGCGCGCGGTTCTCTTCGACATGGACGGCACCCTGCTCGACTCGGCGCCGGATTTCATCGCCATCACCCAGGCCATGCGCGCCGTGCGCGGGCTGCCGCCGCTGGCGGACAAGAGCATCCGCGACCAGGTCTCCGGCGGCGCCCGCGCCATGGTCGCCTGCGCCTTCGACGAAGCGCCCGACTCGGCCGCCTTCGAAGCCCTGCGCCAGGAGTTCCTCGAGCGCTACCAGGAGCATTGCGCGGTACTGACCCGTCCGTTCGACGGCATCGAGGCGTTGCTCGGCGACATCGAGCAGGCGCGCCTGCAGTGGGGCGTGGCGACCAACAAGCCGCTGCGCTACGCCGAGCCGATCATGCAGCGCCTGGGCCTGGCCGAGCGCTCGGCGGTGCTGGTCTGCCCGGACCACGTGGCGCTGAGCAAGCCGGCGCCGGACATGCTGCTGCTGGCCTGCGAGCGCCTCGGCGTGGCGCCGGGCGAGGTGCTGTTCATCGGCGACGACGAGCGCGACATCGAGTCCGGTCGTGCCGCCGGCTGCAGGACCGCAGCGGTCACCTACGGCTATATCCACCCGCAGGACAACCCGCGCAACTGGGGCGCCGACGTGGTGGTGGACCACCCGCTGGAGCTGCGCACCGTCCTCGACCGCGCCCTGTGCAGCTGCTGAAGCCGTCGTAGGGTGGAGCACCGCGAAGGGTTTTCCACCGAGAGCCGGTGGATGCAGAGAGCGGCATCCACCCTACCCAAGAAAGAGAGCGATCCATGTTCGACTATCAAGCCCGCCCCGACCTGCTCAAGGATCGGGTGATCCTGGTCACCGGCGCCGGCCGCGGCATCGGCGCGGCCGCCGCCAAGAGCTTCGCCGCCCATGGCGCCACCGTGCTGCTGCTGGGCAAGACCGAAGCCAACCTCAACCAGGTCTACGACGAGATCGAGGCCGCCGGCCATGCGCAGCCGGCGGTGATTCCCTTCAACCTGGAAACCGCGCTGCCACATCAGTACGACGAGCTGGCGGCGATGATCGAGAACGAGTTCGGCCGCCTCGACGGCCTGCTGCACAATGCCTCGATCCTCGGCCCGCGCACGCCGCTGGAACAGCTGTCCGGCGACAACTTCATGCGCGTGATGCAGGTCAACGTCAACGCCATGTTCATGCTCAGCAGCACCCTGCTGCCGCTGCTCAAGCTGTCCCAGGACGCCTCGGTGGTATTCACCTCCAGCAGCGTCGGACGCAAGGGCCGGGCCTACTGGGGGGCCTACGCGGTCTCCAAGTTCGCCACCGAGGGCCTGATGCAGGTGATGGCCGACGAACTGGACGGTATTAGCAACGTACGCGCCAACAGCGTCAACCCGGGCGCCACCCGCACCGCCATGCGTGCCCAGGCCTACCCGGGCGAGAACCCCGCCACCCGCCCGACGCCGGAAGAGATCATGCCGGTCTACCTCTACCTGCTGGGGCCGGACAGCCAGGGCGTCAACGGCCAGGCGTTCGACGCCCAGTAGCGTGCGTGCGACCCGGCCTCGAATTGCCGGGTCCTGCCACGACAGAAATTTGCCGCCCCAAGACGT
The DNA here is from genome assembly GCF_052682975.1 of Pseudomonas sp. SP16.1. NCBI lineage: Bacteria > Pseudomonadati > Pseudomonadota > Gammaproteobacteria > Pseudomonadales > Pseudomonadaceae > Pseudomonas > Pseudomonas sp. SP16.1. The sequence continues at coordinate 1,190,813 of NZ_JBQYFZ010000001.1, read as the reverse complement.
GAACGGCATCACATTGCCACCCTCGGCACCAGACAACCGGCAAAAGGCGCAAGATGGCCGTTTGCCACTGCATCTAAGTGACTGACTTCACGAGATTTTCTTCTTATTTGAACCCTCTGGCATGGATTTCGCTCTAAGCCTCTTGTCGCACCATAGCGCCAGAGGTTCAGCTCCATGGTTCCCCCCAGCCAGACCAACACCATCGATTTCGACGCCGCCAAACTCCGGCGCCTGGGCTTCACCGGCAGCCGCAGTTTGCCGCTCAGGCCTGCCAGCCTGGCCGAGCTGCGTCAGCAGTTGAACCTGCAACTGCAGACCAGCCTGGACGCGGAACGCATCCTCAGCCTGTTCTTTCGCGAGGTGCAGCGACTGGTGCCGCTCAATGCCCTGACCTACCTCCATTGCGCGCATGACCTGCGCCTGGAGCTGGGGGAGCGCGCGCCGCATTCGGCCGGCTATCGCCTGAGCCACAAGGGGGAATACCTGGGCGAGCTGACGTTCCGCCGCCAGCAGCGCTTCGCCGACGAGGAGCTGGTGCAGCTGGAATCGCTGCTGGCCTGCCTGCTGTTTCCCCTGCGCAACGCCCTGCTCTACCGCAACGCGCTGCAGAGTGCGCTGCGCGATCCGTTGACCGATACCGGCAATCGCATCGCCATGGACCAGGTGCTGCAGCGCGAGGTGGAGCTGGCCCGCCGCAGCCTGCAGCCACTATCGGTGCTGATGCTGGATATCGATCATTTCAAGCAGATCAACGACAGCCACGGTCACGTCCAGGGCGACGAAGTGCTCAAGGCCGTGGCGCTGACCCTGAAGAATCAGCTGCGCAACGTCGACATGGTGTTTCGCTACGGCGGCGAGGAGTTCCTCGTGCTGTTGTCCAATACCTGCCGCGAAGCCGCGGCACTGGTCGGCGAGCGTCTGCGTCATGCGGTAATGGAGATGCAATGCCTCATCGTCGGGCGACCCGTCGAGGTTTCCATCAGCCTCGGCTGTGCCAGCCTGCTGCCGGGCGAGTCCTGCGAAAGCCTGCTACATCGCGCCGACAACGCCCTCTACGTGGCCAAACGCGAGGGGCGCAACCGCCTGACCATGGCGGGATAAGCGCAGCCGCGCACCTCAAACTGCAAGTGCAGCTAATGCGCGCTGCTTCGTAACCCGGATGCAATCTGCGGATGCCGCGGATTGATCACTCGCCAGGAGCGATGTCCAACGCCGCCAGCGCCGACCCGAAGGGCGGTCGCCACAGATGGCGGGACACAAAAAAGGGGCCCCATACGGAGGCCCCTTTTTCGCGGCTGGTGATCAGCGCTTGCGGCCGAACCCTGGGCGCTGGCCGTCGCCGGCCGGCGGGCGCTTGTTCGGCGTGGCCGGGCGCGGCTTGCGCGCTGGCCGATCAGCCAGCTCCACCGCCGGACGCGGCTGACGTTTCTTCACATCACTCGGGCGCTCGGCCACCGGCGTGCCGCGACCACCCTCGCGACGCTCGCCGCTGTCCTTGCGCGGCGCGCGCTGCGGGCGTTGCTCCCCTCCCTGCGAACGCGGCGCACGAGCCGGGCGCGCCGTCTCGCCAGCCGCCTCGTCCCTGGCCGGGCGCAGCACGCGCTTGGCCCGCACTTCCACCGGCTTGGCCGACTTGCGCTGCAGGCGATCGAGCTTGTCGCGCACCTTCTCCTTCATTGCCGGCAACGCCTGCGGAGCCAGGCCCACCTCGGCGCTGAGGATATCCACCTCACGCTGATCCATCTCGCGCCAGCGGCCCATGGTCAGCTCGGAGGTAAGAAACACCGGACCGAAGCGCACGCGCTTCAGACGGCTGACCACCAGCCCCTGGGACTCCCACAAACGACGCACCTCGCGGTTGCGACCCTCCATCACCACGCAGTGGTACCAGTGGTTGAAGCCCTCGCCGCCGGGCGCTTCCTTGATGTCGGTGAACTTGGCCGGGCCGTCCTCGAGCATCACTCCGGTCTTGAGGTTCTCGAGCATCTCCTCGGTGACTTCGCCACGCACGCGCACGGCGTACTCGCGGTCCATCTGGTAGGAGGGGTGCATCAGACGGTTGGCCAGCTCGCCGTCGGTGGTGAACAGCAACAGGCCGGTGGTGTTGATGTCGAGACGGCCGATATTGATCCAGCGCCCCTCTTTCGGCCGCGGCAGGCGGTCGAACACGGTGGGGCGACCTTCCGGGTCGTCGCGGGTGCAGATCTCGCCGTCCGGCTTGTTGTAGATCAGCACGCGGCGCACCGAGCCGGCGATTTCCTCGCGCTTGAGCAGGCGGCCGTCGAGGGCGATGGCGTCATGACTGTCGACGCGCTGACCGAGGGTCGCGGCGGCACCGTTGACCTTGACCCGGCCCTCGCCGATCCAGGTTTCGATCTCGCGACGCGAGGCCAGGCCCATGCGGGCCAGAACTTTCTGCAGTTTCTCGCCTGCAGGGCGCGGTTGTTCGTGCTCAGTCATCGTGGGCACCTCCCGGTGTAGTGGTGATGATCGAAGGGGCGCGAATCATACGCGCTGCGAAGCTCTTAGGGTAGACGAGGCTGGCGCAATCGCACGGACAGACAATGGCTGGGGACATTGTAGGAGCCCCGCCTCGGGGCGAAGCTCCTGGATCCGCACGGCCACGATTCGCCGCGGGTGCAGCTCCTACGCAAGCGCCATGCACCTCGGGAGCGTTACCGTCTCAGCGCGAGGCTTGCTCGTCGTCGGCGTCCGCCAGCGATTCGTCGCCCTGTTCCTCGGCCAGGCGCAGGTCGTCGAAATCGGTCTTGAGCCCCTGCTCCATGGTGTCCAGCTCGGCCAGCAGGCTGCGGAAGCTGGTTTCCTCGCGCGGCTCGGCGGGCTGGGCCTCGTCCTGCAAGGCCAGATCGGCGCGCGCCTGCAGCCCCGGCGGCACCTCGGCCTCGTCGTCCAGCGCCAGCTCGGGCTCGGCTTCCAGCTCGCGCAGCGCGGCCAGCGGCGGCAGCTCGTCGAGGCTTCTGAGGTTGAAGTGGTCGAGAAAGCCCTTGGTGGTGGCGAACATCGCCGGGCGCCCGGGCACGTCGCGGTAGCCGACCACGCGAATCCACTCGCGTTCGAGCAGGGTCTTGGTGATGTTGCTGCCCACCGCCACGCCGCGCACGTCCTCGATCTCACCGCGGGTGATGGGCTGGCGGTAGGCGATCAGCGCCAGGGTTTCCAGCAGCGCGCGTGAGTAGCGCTGCGGACGCTCCTCCCACAGCCGACCGACCCAAGGCGCGAAGCGCTCGCGCACCTGCAGACGGTAACCGGAGGCCACCTCCCGGAGTTCGAACGCGCGCCCCTCGCAGGAATGGCGCAGCACCTCCAGGGCCTCCCTGAACTGCGCCGGCTCGGGCCGCTCGCCCTCCTCGAACAGCTCGTATAGGCGCTCCAGCGACTGCGGCTTGCCGGAAGCCAGAAGAAAGGCCTCGAGCAACTGGGCCAGTTCGCGGGGGTCGGAGAGGTTCATTCGGCTCGGGCTCGGACGTGGATGGCGGCGAAGGGCTCATTCTGCACCAGCTCGACCAGGGATTCCTTGATCAATTCGAGCACCGCCATGAAGGTCACCACCACCCCCAGACGCCCTTCCTCTGCGGCGAACAGCTCGACGAAGGGCACGAAGGCGCCGCCCTTGAGGCGTTCGAGTACCTCGCTCATGCGCTCGCGGGTCGACAGCGCCTCGCGGGTGACCTGATGGCTCTCGAACATGTCGGCGCGGCGCAGCACCTCGGCCATCGACAGCAACAGCTCTTCCAGACCGACCTCCGGCAGCAGCTTGCGCGCACGCGCCTCGGGGGCGTCCAGGCGCGGCACCGTGACGTCGCGACCGACCCGCGGCAGCTCGTCCAGCCCCTCGGCCGCCGCCTTGAAGCGCTCGTACTCCTGCAGCCGACGGATCAGCTCGGCGCGCGGGTCGTCCTCTTCCTCCTCGGCCTCGCTCGAACGGGGCAGCAGCATGCGCGACTTGATCTCGGCGAGCATCGCGGCCATCACCAGGTATTCGGCGGCCAGCTCCAGACGCACCGACTTCATCAGCTCGACGTAGCCCATGTACTGGCGGGTGATTTCCGCCACGGGAATATCGAGGATGTCGATGTTCTGCTTGCGGATCAGGTACAGCAGCAGGTCCAGCGGGCCCTCGAAGGCTTCGAGAAACACCTCCAGGGCGTCCGGCGGGATATACAGGTCCAGCGGCAGCTCGGTGACCGCCTCGCCGTAGACCAGGGCGAAGGGCAGCTCCTGCTGGGCGCCGGCCTGGCCATCCGCGGCGGGTTCGCTCATCGGCTGCGGCTCCTTCACCGGTAGTTCAGGCCCATGGCCAGGCGCACCTCGGCCAGGGTGTCACGGGCCTCGTCGCGGGCGCGCTCGGCACCCTCGGCGAGAATGCTGCGCACCAGGTCGGGGCTGTCCTCGTAGTCGATGGCACGCTGCTGCAACGGCGTCAGCTCGTTCTGCAGCGCCGCGCACAGCGCGCCCTTGCAATCCAGGCAGCCGATCGAGGCGCTGCGGCAACCCCCCATCACCCAGTGCAGTTGCTCGTCGCTGGAATACAGCTGGTGCAGCGACCACACCGGGCAGCGCTGCGGCTCGCCCGGGTCGTCGCGGTGCACCCGCGCCGGATCGGTGGGCATGCGCCGCAGCTTTTCCTCCAGCTCGGCATCGCTGTCGCGCAGAAAGATCGCGTTGCCGCTGGACTTGGCCATCTTCTGCCCGTCCAGCCCCGGGATGCGCGACGACTCGGCCAGCAGCGGCTGCGGCTCGACGAGGATCATCTTGCCGCCACCTTCCAGATAACCGAATAGCCGCTCCTGATCGCCCAGGGTGATGTTGCTCTGTTCCTTGAGCAGCGCCCGCGCGGTTTCCAGCGCCTCGGCGTCGCCCTGCTCCTGGTAGGCCTTGCGCAGGCTGGTGTAGAGCTTGCCGGCCTTCTTGCCGAGCTTGCCGATGGCGGCCAGGGCCTTGAGCTCGAAATCCGGCTCGCTGCCGTACAGGTGGTTGAAGCGCCGCGCCACTTCGCGGGCGAACTCGATATGCGGCAGCTGGTCCGCCCCCACCGGCACCACGCCTGCGCGGTACAGCAGGATGTCCGCCGCCTGCAGCAGCGGATAGCCGAGAAAGCCGTAGGTCGACAGGTCCTTGCCGGCCTGGCGCTCCAGTTGCTCCTTGTAGGAAGGCACGCGCTCCAGCCAGCTCAGCGGGCAGATCATCGACAGCAGCAGGTGCAGTTCGGCGTGCTCGGGCACCTGCGACTGGATGAACAGGGTGGCCGAACTGGGGCTGATGCCCGCCGCCAGCCAGTCCACCGCCATGTCCATGACGTGCTGCGGCAGTTGGCCGACATCGGCGTAATCGGTGGTCAGCGCATGCCAGTCGACGATACAGAAGAAGCAGTCGTACTCGTGCTGCAGCTTGACCCAGCTCTTCAGCACGCCGTGGTAATGCCCGAGGTGCAGACGACCGCTGGGGCGCATGCCCGACAGTACGCGCCGCTCGGAGTCGATAAGGCTCAAACCGTTCTACCTAAAGCAACAGACAAGGCCGCGAAGTATAGGGCAGCCGGGCACCGAACGGAAAACTGCCGACGGAACCGGCGAGTCGGCCATCGAGTCGAATCATTGATGCCGGCGAACGTCCCCGCGGGTCGTGGTGCCGGTGCAACCACCATCGCTCGGGAGCACACCATGAACAAGAACCTCTTCTCCCTGTTCACCGGCCTGCTGTTCGCCTGCCTGTTAGCGGCTACCCTGCCCGCCCAGGCCGGAATGATCGGTACTCAGGAAATCCTCGCCGAACAGAGCGTCTCGGCCGAACGCGCCAAGGTCGACGCCTTCCTCGCCCGCGACAACGTGCAGCAAGCCCTGCAGAGCATGGACGTGGCGCCGGACCTGGCGCGCGAGCGGGTCGACGCGATGACGCCGGCGGAGATCGCCACGCTGTCGCAGCGCATCGACAGCCTGCCGGCAGCCGGCGCGCTGAGCGGCACCGACTTCGTCATCATCCTGCTGGTGGCGATCCTGGTGGTGCTGATCCTCTGAGACCGGCAAAGGCCGTTCCCGCCCTTACCCGGCGGGACCGGCCGCTACAGATCGACGAAGGGCGAGGGATCGCCACAGCCGACCCGCACCACTTCCGGCGTGTCGTCGGCCAGGTTGATCACCGTGGACGCCTCCAGACCACCGAAGCCGCCGTCGATGATCAGCTCGACCTGGTGCTCGAGGATCTGGCGCATCTCGTAAGGGTCGGATAACGGCAGCTCGTCGCCCGGCAGGATCAGGCTGACACTCATCAGCGGTTCGCCGAGCTGCTCCAGCAACGCCAGGGCAATAGGATGGCTGGGCACGCGCAGGCCGATGGTGCGGCGCTTGGGATGCAGCAGCATGCGCGGCACTTCGCGGGTGGCGTTGAGAATGAAGGTGTAAGGCCCCGGCGTGTGGTTCTTCAGCAGGCGAAAGGCGGTGGTGTCGACCTTGGCGAACAAGCCGATCTGCGACAGGTCGCGGCAGACCAGGGTGAAGTTGTGCTTGTCGTCGAGCTGGCGCAGGCGGCGGATGCGTTCGACCGCATTCTTGTCGCCGATGGCGCAGCCCAGGGCGTAGGACGAATCGGTCGGATAGACCACCACGCCACCGCCGCGAATGATCTCCACCGCCTGCTTGATCAGGCGCGCCTGGGGGTTCTCCGGATGAACCTGGAAGAATTGACTCACACTGACTCCCTGTTCATTGAGTAGCAGCGGCTGGCTGTGCATGTTCGAAGCGCTCCCAGAGCGCGGTCAGGTCGTCGGGCAGCGGGCGATAGAGGCCCAGTTCGGACCAGTCGCCCGGTGCATGGAAGTCGCTGCCGACGCTGGCCATCAAGCCGAATTCACGCGCCAGGATCGCCAGACCGCCGACCTGCTCGGCCGGCTGCATGCCGTTGACCACTTCCAGGGCATGCCCGCCCGCCGCCGCGAAGTCGGCCACCAGACGCCGACGCTTACTGCGAGTAAAGTCGTACTGCCACGGATGCGCCAGGCTGATCCAGGCATTGGCGGCCTGCAGGGTGGCAACCGCCGCATCCAACGCGGGCCAGTGCTGCTTGACGTCGCCCAGCTTGCCCGAGCCCAGCCATTTACGGAACGCCTCGGCACGGTCGCGAACATGCCCTGCGCGCACCAGAAACTCGGCGAAATGCGGTCGCGCCGGCGCGTTGCCGCTGTCGCCCAGTTCCTGCTGCACCGCTCGGGCACCGTCGAGCGCGCCGGGCATGCCCTTGGCAGCCAGGCGCCGGCCGATCTCCTCGGCGCGCTGCCAGCGTCCGTGGTGCAGCGCCTCGATCGCCTCGCGCAGGGCCGGGGCGTCGCTGGCGAAGGCATAACCGAGCACATGGATGGTGGCGCCGCCCCAGGTACAGGACAGCTCAATGCCGTTGACCAGCTGCACGCCCTGGGTTTGCGCCGCACGGTGCGCCTCCTCCAGCCCTTCCAGGGTGTCGTGGTCGGTCAGCGCCAGCAGCCGCACGCCGCGTTCGCGGGCACGCGCCACCAGCGCGGCGGGCGCCAGAACGCCATCGGAGGCGGTGCTGTGGCAGTGCAGATCGACAGTCATGGCGGCGCTTTCGTTGCGATTGATGTTTGTTATTATGCCGACACATGCAGTTTCTGGCTTGCACCATCGGCTAAAAGCCCCCTCCCCGGTTCCCTCGCCCCCATCTAAGGACTGAGATGCTCTACGCCATCATCGCCACCGACGTCGACAATTCCCTGGACCACCGCCTCGCCGCCCGTCCCGCCCACCTCGCCCGACTCGAGGAGCTCAAGCAGCAAGGCCGCCTGGTGCTGGCCGGCCCGCACCCGGCCATCGACAGCAACGATCCGGGCCCGGCCGGCTTCAGCGGCAGCCTGATCGTCGCCGAGTTCGACTCCCTCGCCACCGCGCAGAGCTGGGCCGATGCCGATCCTTATCGCGCCGCCGGCGTCTATGCCAGCGTGCTGGTCAAGCCGTTCAAGAAAGTGCTGCCCTAGCTCTCAAGCCAAGGAGTCGCGATGCGACCGATCCCGCTAACGTTGTTGACCGCCCTGCTGCTGAGCAGCGCCCCGGTCCGGGCCGAGCAGGACCCGCCGCAGCCGCTGGCCGCGGCTACTTCTGCCGAAACCCAGGTCGATACCCTGGAGCAGCGGCTGGCGCAGAGCGAGCGGTTGCGCGAGGAACTGCAGGCCAACGGCGCCGCCCAGCTGCAGCGCCTGCGCCAGGACAACCAGCGCCTGCGCCAGCAACTCAAGGAAAGTCAGAGCCAGGCCCGGCGCGGCCTGCTTAGCGAGGAACAGACCTGGTTCGCCCTCGGCGCCGGGCTCAGCCTGGTTTCCGTGCTGGTCGGCGCCCTGCTGCGCGGGCGGCGCAGAACCCGCCGCGAATGGATCAACTGAGCGCCATGAGCCGCTTATTGCTGATCGACGACGACCAGGAGCTGTGCGAGCTGCTGGCCAGCTGGCTGACCCAGGAAGGCTTTCAGGTCACCGCCTGCCATGAAGCCGGCGGCGCCCGGCGGGCGCTCGCCGAGCAGGCGCCGGATGCCGTAGTGCTCGACGTGATGCTGCCCGACGGCAGCGGCCTGGAACTGCTCAAGCAGCTGCGTGGCGAACACCCCGAACTGCCGGTGCTGATGCTTTCGGCGCGCGGCGAACCACTGGACCGCATTCTCGGCCTGGAACTGGGTGCCGACGATTACCTGGCCAAGCCCTGCGATCCGCGCGAGCTGACCGCGCGCCTGCGCGCCGTGCTTCGCCGCACCACGCCGGCGCCCGGCGCCAGCCAGCTGGAGCTGGGCGACCTGAACTTCAGCCCCAACCGTGGCGTGGCCAGCGTCGGCAGCCACGACGTGCCGCTGACCCTCTCCGAGAGCCGCCTGCTCGAAGCGCTGCTGCGCCAGCCCGGCGAGCCCGTGGACAAGCAGGCACTGGCGCAGCTGGCCCTGGGCCGCAAGCTGACCCTGTACGACCGCAGCCTGGACATGCACGTCAGCAACTTGCGCAAGAAGCTCGGCCCGCACCCCGACGGCCGCCCGCGTATCCTCGCCCTGCGCAGCCGCGGCTACTACTACGCGCCCTGATACGGGGTTGGTAAAGCCCGCATGGCGCCGCCTTTACCCAAGCTTTACCCACGCCTGACGGCCCTTGACCTTGACCGCCTCATACTGAGCCCATCCGGTAACGACCGGTTTCGAGACAAGGAGAACCACCATGCGCAAGACCCTCACCGCCCTGCTGCTCGCCGCTGCCCTGCCGACCCTGGCCATCGCCATGCCCATGCACGAAGGTGGCCCACGCGGCCATGAGCGCGACCACGGCATGTTCAAGGAGCTGAACCTGAGCAAGGAACAGCGCCAGGAGTTTCGCAAGCTGATGGGCGAGCAGATGAAGAGCCGCCACGAGATCACCCGGCGCTATCTGGACAAGCTGCCGGAAGCGGAAAAACAAGCCATGCACGAGGAGATCGAGAAGGCCCGCGCCGAGCAGCACAAGGCCCTGCGCGAGCTGCTCAACCCGGAGCAGCAGAAGGCGTTCGACGAGCACCAGAAGAAGATGGAAGCGCGCCGCGCCGAAATGGCCGAGTTCAAGGCCTGGAAGGCCGAGAAGGACAAGCAGGCCAACTGAGCCTTTCCCAACCACCCGCCGCCGCGCCTTTCCGGGCCCGGCGGCTTTTGCATGAGGAACCGCCGTGCGTTCACTGTTCTGGCGCATCCTGGCCAGCTTCTGGCTTGCCATCGCCCTGGTCGCCGGGCTGTCCATGCTGCTCGGCCGCGCGCTGAACCAGGACGCCTGGATCCTCAGCCTGCATCCCGGCCTGGACGATCTGGGCCGCAAATGGGCACAACGCTACGAGCAGGAGGGCGAACAGGCCGCCCAACGCTTTCTGGAGCAGCGCAAGCGCCGCTACCGTATCGACGTGCAGGTGCTGGGCGATAACGGCCAGCCCTTGGTCGAGGGCACCTTCCCCTCGCGCGCGGCCGCCTTCGAGGCTCGTCACGGCAATGATCGCCGCCTGCCCTGGCGTCGCCTGACCGCCGAGTACACCAGCCCGGAAAGCGGCGACAGCTATCTGTTCATCTACCGCATCCCGCATCCGGAACTGGCCGCCTGGCACCGCGGCAGCCTGTTCTGGCCGCTCAGCGCGCTGGCCATCGCCCTGGTGGTGCTGACCCTGTTCAGCCTGTTGCTGACCCTCTCCATCACCCGCCCACTGGGTCGCCTGCGCGGCGCCGTGCACGATCTCGGGCAGACCGCCTATCAACAGAACAGCCTGGCCCGCCTGGCCACTCGCCGCGACGAACTTGGCCTGCTGGCCAAGGACTTCAACCGCATGGGCGAACGCCTGCAGGGGCTGATCGGCAGCCAGCGCCAGCTGCTGCGCGACGTCTCCCACGAGCTGCGCTCGCCGCTGGCACGCCTGCGCATCGCCCTGGCGCTGGCCGAGCGCGCCGAGGCGAGCGAACGCGACAGGTTGTGGCCACGCCTGAGCCAGGAATGCGACCGCCTGGAGGCGCTGATCAGCGAGATTCTCGCCCTCGCCCGCCTGGATGCCGACCTCGGCGCCGCGCAACCCATCGACCTCGGCGCGCTGCTGGCCAAGCTGCAGGAAGACGCACGCCTCACCGCTCCCGAGCAGCGCCTGCAGATTCGCCTGGGCGACGACGTGCGGCTGCAGGGTTGGCCGGACCTGCTGGAACGGGCGCTGGACAACCTGCTGCGCAATGCGCTGCGCTTCAACCCGAGCGGGCAACCTATCGAGATCGACGTCCAGCGCCAGGGCGAGCGCCTGCTGCTCGGCGTGCGCGACCATGGCCCGGGAGTGGCCGCCGCGCACCTGGCGCGACTGGGCGAACCCTTCTTCCGCGCGCCGGGACAGAACGGCGCCGGCCATGGCCTGGGCCTGGCCATCGCCCGCCGCGCCGCGCAGCGTCATGGCGGCGAACTGCTGCTGGCCAACCATCCCGAGGGGGGCTTCGTCGCCACGCTCAGCCTGCCGCTGCAGCCCCAGGATCGCCCCTAGCTAGCCCAGTGCAACCCGGGAGATAGCGGCGCCTTGCGCCCCGGACGAGGCGCCCTCAGCCGTTCCAGGCGCTGACGAACTCCTCGACCGCCAGCTCCGGCGGACGGCGCAGCTCGCGCTCCGGGGTGCCGAGATAGAGGTAAGCGACGATCTGCTCGTCAGCGGCCAGCCCCAGCCCCCGCGCCACGTGCGCGTCGTAGGCCATATCGCCGGTGCGCCAGACCGCGCCGATGCCCTGGGCATGGGCGGCGAGCAGAATGCCGTGGGCGGCGCAGCCGGCGGCGATCACCTGCTCCTGCTGCGGCACCTTGGGATGAGCCTGGACGCGGGCGATCACCACCACCAGCAGCGGAGCGCGCAGGGGCATGGCCCGCGCCTTGTCCAGCGCCTCGCTGGCAGCGGCGGGATTGGCATGCTGCAGCGCCTCGGCGAACAGCTCGCCCATGCGCTCGCGCGCCGCACCCTCCACCGTGAGGAAACGCCAGGGACGCAGCTGGCCATGGTCCGGCGCGCGCAGGGCGGCGCGAAACAGCGCCTGGCGCTGCGCCGCATCCGGCGCCGGGTCGACCAGGCGCGGAACGGAAACACGGTTGAGCAGAGCGTCGAGAGCCTCCATCGGCCACCTCCGAAAAATAGAGAGGCGGCATTCTAGCAGGCGCACGCGGCCGGGCGCCGGTTCAGGCCACCCGATCGGGCGTGACCACCGGCTGGATCGGCGGGGTCAGCGGCGGCAGGCCATGGGCTCGGCGCGCGTCGTCGCAGCGCGGGTTGCGCACGCCGTTCTCCCAGGACGCCTGGAACTCACGGCAACTGCTCGAACGCTGTTCGTACATGGTGCAACGCACGCCGCAGCCGACATCGCCGAGCAGTTGGGTGCAGCGCGCCGGCTTACTCTCGGTGCCGCGCATGGCGACGTAGTGCGGACTGACCTGCACGACCTGCTCGTCCGGCACGCTACCGCCTGCGGATTGGCACTCGCCCCAGAAGAAGGACACGCGAAAAAACGCGCAGCAGGCGCCGCACGTGAGGCAGGGATTAGCTTCGGACATTTGCGAGGACTCGGAAACCGGCGGACGCCGGCAACTGGCGGCTATTCTATGCTTCGCCATAACCTTGTAAAGCCCCCGCCCGCGGCGGTTTACAGGCGCCCATGCACAGGTAGAATGGCGCCCTTTCCCACCCGCCAGAGCCCACTCCATGGCCTTGCCGACCCTGCGCACTCTCGGTTTCATCATCGGCATCTTCCTCATCACCCTGGCGGTCAGCATGGCCATTCCCATGCTCACCCTGCTGATCTTCGAGCACCCCGAAGACCTCAACGCCTTCCTCTGGTCGAGCCTGATCACCCTGGTTGCCGGCCTGGCCCTGGTGGTGCCCGGACGCCCCGAACACGTCCATCTGCGCCCGCGCGACATGTACCTGCTGACCACCGCCAGCTGGCTGGGGGTCTGCCTGTTCGCCGCAATGCCGATGATGCTGCTGCATCACATCAGCTTCACCGACGCCTTTTTCGAGACCATGAGCGGCGTCACCACCACCGGTTCCACCGTGCTCACCGGGCTGGACGAGGCCTCGCCGGCGCTGCTGATCTGGCGCTCGATGCTGCAGTGGCTCGGCGGCATCGGCTTCATCGCCATGGCCGTGGCGATCCTGCCGCTGCTGCGCATCGGCGGCATGCGCCTGTTCCAGACCGAGTCCTCGGACTGGGGCGAGAAGGTCATGCCGCGCTCGCATATGGCGGCCAAGTACATCGTCGCCGTGTACCTGGCGTTCACCCTCCTCGGGGTCATCGCCTACTGGCTGAGCGGGATGAGCTGGTTCGATGCGATCAACCATTCGATGACCTCGGTGGCCACCGGCGGCTATTCCACCTCGGATGCATCGTTGGGCAAGTTCGATCCGGCCAGCCACTGGGTGGCGATCGTCCTGATGCTGCTCGGCAGCCTGCCCTTCACCCTCTATGTCGCCAGCCTGCGCGGCAATCGCAAGGCGTTGATCCAGGACGAGCAGGTCCGCGGCTTCCTCGGCATGCTGCTGATCACCTGCCTGGCGTTCAGTGTCTGGCTCTGGTTCAACTCGGACCACAGCTTCCTGGATGCCCTGCGCATCGTCAGCGTCAACGTGGTCTCGGTGGTCACCACCACGGGCTACGCGCTGGGCGACTACAGCACCTGGGGCGGCTTCGCGGTGATGGCGTTCTTCTACCTGACCTTCGTCGGCGGCTGCTCGGGCTCGACCTCCGGGGGACTGAAGATGTTCCGCTTCCAGGTCGCGGTGACCCTGCTGCACGCCAACCTCAAGCAACTGGTGCACCCGCGCGCGGTGATCAAGCAGCAGTACAACGGCCACAATCTGGACGAGGAGATCGTCCGTTCGATCCTCACCTTCTCCTTCTTCATCACCATGACCATCGGCGCCATCGCCCTGTTCCTGGCGCTGCTCGGTCTCGACCCGATGACCGCGCTGACCGGCGCGGCCACCGCGGTGTGCAACGTCGGCCCGGGGCTCGGCCCGATCATCGGCCCGGCCGGCAACTTCGCCAGCCTGCCGGATGCGGCCAAGTGGGTGCTGGCGGCCGGCATGCTGCTCGGCCGCCTGGAGATCATCACCGTGCTGGTGCTGTTCACCGCCAGCTTCTGGCGGCACTGAGGCCGTCGCCGCGCCCTAGTGGACGAAACCGCGACGGGCGCGGTATTCCCCCGGAGTCTCGCCGAACCAGCGACGGAAGGCGCGGAAGAAGTTGCTCGGATCGGCGAAGCCCAGCAGATAGGAGACCTCCAGCAGGGTCAGGTTGACCTGGCCGAGATACTGTTCGGCGAGCTCGCGCCGGGTATCGTCGAGCAACTGCTGGTAGCTGACCCCCTCCTCTTGCAGGCGCCGTTGCAGCGTGCGCTGCGACAGGTGCAGCGCCTGCGCCACCGCCTCTCGGCGCGGCTCGCCCTGCGGCAGCAGGCGACAGAGCACCTGACGCGCCTGATGGGTCACCCGGCTGCCGCAGAAACGCGCCAGGTAGTCGCCGGCGAAACGGTCGTGCAGTTGCGCCAGCGCCTCATTGGCGCTGGGCAGCGGCGCCTCGATGTCGTCGCGCTCGAAGAACAGTCCATAGTGCTCGGCGTTGAAACGCAGCGGCGCCTGGAATACCTCCTGGTAGGGCGCCAGGTCGGCGGGCGGCGGGCCCTGGAAGCGGATCTCGCGCGGCCGCAGCGGCTTGCCGGTCATCCAGCGGCAGAACGCCAGGCAATAGGCCAGCGACGCCTCGGCACTCTGCCGCGCCGATGGCAGGCGATCGCCGTGGATCGCCACGATCAGCGCGTAACCGTCGGGCCGGGTAAGGAAACTCAGATCGGCCCCCTCGCCGATGATGCGCTGATAGCGCACCAGGCGAGTAAAGCCATCGCGTAGGTTGCGGCTGGACATCAGCGCGTAGCCCACCACATGGAAGGAGGCCGGACGCACCACCTGGGCCATGTTCAGGCCGATCGCCGGATTGCCGGAGCGTTCCACCGCGCGCAGCCACAGACGGGTCATGGCGTCCTGGGCAAAGCGCGCGTCGGGATCGCTCAAGGCGGCGTAATCCAGGCCCAGTTCGAGGAACAACGCGCGGCAGTCGACGCCGCCCGTTTCCAGCGCCTGGACGATCGCCAGGGCCCAGTTGGAGGATGTGGTTCTCTCGCTCATTGTCTTGTTCTTGTTGGTTCGCACGGGGACCGACTTGGCGGCGCAAGGATACTAGACTGGCACCTTAAGTCACTGGCCCGGGGAGACGGTCGCATTACCCTGAGCCGACCCCAACAGGAGGTGCGCCATGACGGCCCGGACCACCGAACGCTACCAGAGCTTCGCCGAGTTCTATCCCTACTACCTGCAGGAACACAGCAACCCGACCTGCCGCCGCCTGCATTACGTCGGCAGCCTGCTGGTGCTGGCGATCCTCGCCTACGCGCTGCTCAGCCAGCAGTGGCTGTGGCTGCTGGCCATACCGCTGGTCGGCTACGGCTTCGCCTGGGTCGGTCACTTCGTCTTCGAGAAGAACCGCCCGGCCACCTTCCAGTACCCGCTGTACAGCTTGATGGGCGACTGGGTGATGCTCAAGGATGCCTTTACCGGACGGATTCGCTTCTAGACGCACGGCCTCAGGCCGTCCTCGCAGGGTGCGCCGCGCGCACCAGCGGTCCTTTTCAGCGGCGCGCTCCGGCAATTGAATGCCAGCGGTGCACGCGGCGCACCCTAGCGACCGCCTGCCACTGCTTTGACGCCACTCGGCAGTCGTGCTTGGCGGGCTGCCCCCCCTTGGTTATGATCCCCGCCCATCGAGCCCCTGGCTCAGGTCTTGCAGACCAGCCCAGGCGTCCAGCAAGAGGCGCCAAATAATCAGCAGGGACAGTTTCAGCAGATGAAGTCAGTCACCCCCAGCCGCGCCAATGGTCTGCCGACGCCGCCGCTGCGCGAGTACTATTCGCGCGTCCTGGCCTACATCGCCACGGCGGCCAGCATCGCCGCCGGCACCCTGGTCGGCCACTTCGCCTACGACATCCTGTGGATGGTGCCCTACGCCCTGCTCTACCCGCACCTGGCGCACAACCTCAGCCGGCGCTTCAAGCGCGACCATCCGCAGCAGACCGATCTGGCCCTGCTGTTCATCGACGCCCTGCATGCCGGCGCCGCCTCGGTGCTGCTGGGTTTTTCCAGCGTGCCCGGGCTGATGTTCCTGCTGACCCTGAGTTTCAGCGCGCTGGTCATCGGCGGTTTGCGCTACCTAGGCCTGGCCGTGCTGGTGGCGATCAGCAGCCTGCTGCTGTGCGCCACCCTGCTCGACGTCCGCATCAACACCGACACACCGACGCCGGTGGCGCTGGTCAGCATCCTGTTCGCCACGCTGTACATCTGCATTACCGCCTACTTCGTCAACCAGCAGGGCCTGCGCCTGGCCCAGGTGCGCAGCGAGATCAAGCGCGAGCAGGAAAAGGCCGCGCGGCTGGCGCGCAACCTGGCCAAGTACCTGTCGCCGCAAGTGTGGGAGTCGATCTTCACCGGCAAGAAGAGCGTGCGCCTGGAAACCCAGCGCAAGAAGCTCACGGTGTTCTTCTCCGACATCAAGGGCTTTACTGAGCTGTCCGAGGAACTGGAAGCCGAGGCGCTGACCGACCTGCTCAACACCTACCTCAACGAGATGTCGAAGATCTGCCTGAAATACGGCGGCACCATCGACAAGTTCATCGGCGATGCGGTGATGATCTTCTTCGGCGACCCCAGCAGCCAGGGCGCGAAGAAGGATGCGGTGGCGGCGGTTTCCATGGCCATCGCCATGCGTAAGCACATGAAGGTGCTGCGCCAGCAGTGGCGCGCCCAGGGCATCACCAAGCCGCTGGAGATCCGCATGGGCCTCAATACCGGCTACTGCACGGTGGGCAACTTCGGCGCCGACACACGCATGGACTACACCATCATCGGCCGCGACGTGAACCTCGCCAGCCGCCTGGAAAGCGCCGCCGAATCGGGCGAGATCCTCATCTCCCACGAGACCTACTCGCTGGTCAAGGACGTGATCATGTGCCGCGACAAGGGCCAGATCGCCGTCAAGGGCTTCACCCGTCCGGTGCAGATCTACCAGGTGGTGGATTTCCGCCGCGACCTGGGCGCCACTTCCAGCTACGTCGAGCACGAGCTGCCAGGCTTCTCCATGTACCTGGACACCAACGGCATCCAGAACTTCGACAAGGAGCGGGTGATCCAGGCGCTCAGCCAGGCCGCCGAGAAGCTGCGCGACAAGGTCATTCTCTAGGTGGGTGCGTGGCGCACGCTCATGTAGGGTGCGCCGTGCGCACCGAGGAAAACCGCTAGCGACTTTCCACCAACGCCTCGCCCAGCATTGCCGGCTCGCCGTCGACCAAGGGTTGCAAGGCCAGAAATTCCAGCGCCGAGGCGCGCCAGGACTGCGCCGCCGCAAGCGTGGCGCAACGCGCGCGGTCCAGCTCCAGCGCCGCCAGGCAGGCGACGCCGAGGTCCTCGTCCATCGCCCCGCTGATGCCCTGCTGCAACACGTCCAGCGGCCCGGCCACCGGATAGGCGGCCACCGGCGTGCCGCAGGCCAGCGCCTCCAGCATCACCAGCCCGAAGGTGTCGGTGCGCGAGGGGAACACCAGCACCGATGCGTCCTGATAAGCCTTGGCCAGCGCCTGGCCATGGCGGTAACCGAGAAAGCGCACCTGCGGATAACGCACCTGCAATGCCTCGCGCTGCGGGCCGTCGCCGACCACGCGCTTCTCGCCGGGCAGCTGCAGGTCGAGGAAGGCCTCGAGGTTCTTTTCCGGGGCGATACGCCCGACGTAGAGAAACACCGGGCGCGGCGACCGCGGGCGCTCGCCGTCGACGCGAAACAGCTCGGTGTCGACACCCTTGCGCCACAGGCGTAGCCGCTGCAGGTTCCAGCCGGCGAACTCCTCGCGCAGGCGCTCGGTGCTCACCAGCACCGCCTGGCTGGGCCGATGGAAGGCGCGCAGGAAGGCATAGCCCCAGCGCGGCGCGATCCACGGCCAGCGGGTGCTGACGTACTCGGGAAAACGGGTGTGGATGGCCGTGGAAAAGGCCAGGCCGCGTTTGCTCAGCCAGCGCCGCGCCGCCCAGCCCAGCGGGCCTTCGGTGGCCAGATGAACGCAGTCGGGACGAAAGTCGCGGATCGCCGCGCCGACCCGCCACAGGTTCCACACCAGCGGAATTTCCGGATAGGTCGGACAGGGTACGGCGCGAAAGTCGGCCGGCGACAGCAGCCTGACCTGATGGCCCAAGCCACGCAGCTCGCCCACCAGGGCCGCCAGGCTGGTGACCACGCCGTTGACCTGTGGCGCCCAGGCGTCGCTGACGATCAGTATCCTCATGCCCCGCTCTCGAGCACGGTCGCGGCCTGCTCCTCGCCGACCAGGCGCGCCTGCGCCTCCGCCAGGCGATACAGCTCGATCTGCCCGTCCCAGTGCTCGATCAGCGCGGTGCAGGATTCCACCCAGTCGCCGCAGTTCATGTACTCCACGCCACCGACCTGGCGGATCTCGGCGTGGTGAATGTGCCCGCAGACCACGCCCTGCAGGCCACGCTTGACGCATTCGTGGGCGATGGCCTCCTCGAAGTCGCTGATGAAGTTCACCGCGGTCTTGACCTTGTGCTTGAGGTACGCCGACAGCGACCAGTAGCCGTAGCCCCAGCGGCTGCGCCAGTGGTTGAGCCAGCGGTTGAGGGTCAGGGTGAATTCGTAGGCGGAGTCGCCGAGAAAGGCCAGCCAGCGGTGGTAGCGGGTGATCACGTCGAACTGGTCGCCATGGATCACCAGCAGGCGGCGGCCGTCGACGGTGACGTGCTCGGCCTCGTCGACCAGCTGGATGTTGCCCAGCATCAGGCTGGAGTAGCGGCGCAGGAACTCGTCGTGGTTGCCGGTGACGTAGATCACCTCGGTGCCGCGCTTGCTCATGGTCAGCAGGCGGCGGATCACGTTGCTGTGCGCCTGCGGCCAGTAGATGCCGCCGCGCAGCTTCCAGCCGTCGATGATATCGCCGACCAGGTAGATGCGGTCGGCGTGATAGCGCTTGAGGAAGGCCGCCAGGTGCTCGGCCTGGCAGTCGCGGGTGCCGAGGTGCACGTCGGAGATCCACAGGGTGCGGACACGTTGCTTGCGGCTGGGCTTGGCGAGCTGGGCGTGGGTCACAGGCGGGCTCCGGCTGGGTTTCGACGAGCTTGGAACCTGGCAGTGAAGGCCGTGTGACAGGCAAAAGACCGTTCGATGACGCAGCGCAAAGCAGGGACAGGCGGTACACTCCGGGCGTTGCCGAGGAAGCCGCCATGTCGCCGATCCTGTCCCTGCGTCACTACAGCCATGAAACACTCAGTCACAGCCACGAGCATGCCCAGTTGGTGTTCGGCCTGGCCGGCGAGTTGCAATTCGAAGTCGACGGCCAGGGCAGCCGGGTGCGGCGCCACCAGCTCGCGGTGGTGCCGGCCACGGCCCGCCATACCTGCGGCAGCCCGCAGGGCAGCCAGTGCCTGGTGCTGGATCTGCCGGCCAACGACTGGCTCGAACGCCAGCTCGGCCACCATGCGAGCGACATTCAGCGCCTGCTGGACAGTCCGCGAGCGCTGCAGCTCGATCCGGTTCAGGGCCAACTGCTCGGCTGGCTCGCCAGCAGCCCGATCAACGACGCGGTGATCGCCAATCAGGGCGCCGCCCTGCTGCTCGGCAGCCTGGCCTGCGGCGAACAGCGGGCCCGGCGCGACGGCCTGCCGCTGGCGGCGCTGGATCGCTACATCGAGCGACACGCCGCGCATCCGCTGCAGGTCGCCGACCTGGCGCGCCTGGCCGGGCTGTCGGTGGCGCGCTTCCATGCCCGTTTCCTCGCCGAGACCGGATTGACGCCGATGGAGCACCTGCGCAACCAGCGCCTGCGCCTGGGCGAGCGCCTGCTGCTCGGCAGCGACCTGGCCGTCGGCGAAGTGGCGGCGCGGGTCGGCTACGCCTCGCAGAGTGCCTTTACCGCCGCCCTCTCCCGGTATCTGGGCGTCACCCCGCGGCAATTGCGCCGCGGCCGCTAGCAACCTCAGCGGCACAGCGCTCTCGTAGGGTGGGTTAGCCCCCTGCCGCGCTGGCTGGCTAAGCCACCAAGACCGGTGCGGCGTAACCCACCATAGGCGCCGCTCGATCCACCCCTGCTGGGAGCCATGGTGCGCACGGCGCACACTTGTTAGGCGCCCGCGAGAGTCCGACGACAAAACTCGCCACTCCTGCGACAGACAGCCATGTACGAGACACCTAGACTGCGCGGCAGTAACCAGGAGTAGCCCATGCAACAGATCGAATGGCAGGACTTCGAGAAAGTGGAGCTGCGCGTCGGCACCATCCGCTCCGCGCGACCCAACGACAAGGCCGTCAAACCCGCCTACGTGCTCGAGGTGGACCTCGGCGAACTCGGTATCAAGACCTCCAGCGCCCAGATCACCGCGCACTATGGCTGCGACGAACTGCTCGGCCGTCAGGTACTGTGCGTATGCAATTTCGCCCCCAAGCGCATCGCCGGGATGCGCTCCGAGGTGTTGGTGACCGGGGTCTACGACAGCGCCAACCGCGTGGTCCTGGCCGGCTTCGACAAGCCGCTGCCCAACGGCGCGCGCCTGGCATGAAGCAACGCAGCGCCTTGCTGGCGATTCACCTCGGCGCCCTGCTGTTCGGCCTGTCGGGCATCTTCGGCAAATTGGCGGCGACCACGCCGAACATGATCGCCGGCGGCCGGGCGCTGTTCGCCATCCTCGCCCTGGGTCTGGCCGCCCTGCTCTGGCGTCGCCATGACGCACTGCGACCGAGCCTGCGCCAGAGCGCCCTGCTGGCCCTCGGCGGGCTGCTACTCGGTGCGCACTGGGTGACCTTCTTCGAGGCGGTCAAGGTCGCCGGGGTGGCCATCGCCACGCTCGGCTTCGCCAGTTTCCCGGCCTTCACCGTGTTGCTGGAGGGGCTGCTGTTTCGCGAACGCACCCGGCCCATGGAGTTCGCCATGGTCGGTGTGGTCTGCCTCGGGCTGATCCTGGTAACCCCGGAATTCAGCCTCGCCAGCAGCGCGACCGGCGGCCTGCTGTGGGCGGTGCTGTCCGGCTTGCTGTTCGCCCTGCTGTCGCTGCTCAACCGCGCCAGCACCCGCGGCCTCGACCCGGTGCAGGCGGCGCTGTACCAGAACATCACGGTGTTCGTCTGCTTCATGCCGCTGGCCTGGCCGCTGCTGCCCAGCGTGCGACCGATGGACTGGCTGTGGCTGGCGATGCTCGGCATCTTCTGCACCGGCCTGGCGCACAGCCTGTTCGTCGCCAGCCTGCGCGTACTCAAGGCGCGCACCACCGCGGTGATCTTCGCCCTGGAGCCGGTCTACGGCATCCTCTTCGCCTGGTGGCTGTTCAGCGAACAGCCGACCCTGCGCATGCTGGCCGGTGGCACGCTGATCGTCAGTGCCATCTTCGTCTCGGCGCGGATGGCGCGCTGAACCCGTAGCCATGGTGCACATGGCGCACCCGACAATTAGCGGTCGTTGTGGCCCAGGTCGCGGGCCGGGTCGATCAGGTCGCGCACCCGCTGCTTGAGCACCTTGGCCTCGGGGAAACCGCCGTCGGCCTTGCGCTCCCAGATCTGCACGCCGTCGCAGAGGATGCGGAAAACCCCGCCTGTGCCCGGCTCAAGGCTGACCCTGCCAAGTTCGTCGGCGAAGGTGCTGAGCAGCTCCTGGGCCAGCCAGGCGGCGCGCAGCAGCCATTGGCACTGGGTGCAATAGGTGATGACGATCTGCGGTTTCTGCTCGGACATGGCGATGGCTCTGGGACGGGGAGTTGCCGCCTATGATAGCCGCCTTCGCCGTGCGTGGGCTGGCCCCGGCCGGCCACAGGCCGGGCAGATTGTGCTAGCGCTCCAGTCGTTTCAGGTTCGGCGTCCGGCAGAGGCACCCTCGCTAACGACCTGCGCCCCCGGCATGGCATCGGCATACGAGTCCGGGCCGCCCAGGGCCGTGAGACGATTCAGGCGATCTCCGCCAGCAGTTGGCGCGCGGCCTGCTTCTGCTGGGCGTCGCCATGGTCGATCACCTCGTTAAGGATGTCGCAGGCGGCGACCAGGTTGCCCTGTTCGATATAGGCCAGTGCCTGATTGAGCTTGGACAGGCTCTGCGGATCGCCTGCCAGTTGCTCGATCTCGCCCTGCAACGCGGCGGTGGCATCGGCCTCGCCGGCGAAGGCATCGAGGAAATGCTCGTCGAGCAGCCCGTCATCGGGCAACGTCATTTCCATCTCGCCGAAGGCGCCGAGGTCGTCGCCCTCCTCGTGCAGCTCGAAGACTTCCGGCAACTCCCGCAGGTTGCTGGAGAAGGCCGCATCGGACTCGGCGGAAGGCTCCTCCTTCGCCTTGCTCTTGCTCGGCGAGCCAACCTCGAAGGGGCTGACCAGTTCCCAGTCGGCGTCCAGCGAGAGGTCGTCCAGGTTGAGTTGAAAATCGGGCTCGGCCACGGGTTCGGCCGCTCGCTGCGGCGCCAGCTCGTCGGCAATCGCCTGCGCGGGTTGCTGCAGCGCCGGGTAGCGGGCCTTGAGCGCCTCCAGCCGCGACGCCTCGAAGCCCTCGGCAAGCAGCACCGCCTCTTCACGGGCGAAGGCGCTGGCGTCACCCAGCTCGGCCAGCACTTCCAGCAGACGCAAGCGCAGGTCGCTACGCTGCGGATGCTGCGAGAGAGCCTTGCTCAGCTCGCCACGCGCCTCGCTGAAGCGGCCATAGGCGATATACACGTTGGCCGCTTCCAGCGGGTCGACCGGCACCAGCGGGCGCTGCTGTGGAATCGGCGCAGGAGCGGGCGCCGGACGCACGGCCGGAATGGCCACCGCGGCCGGCGGCACAGGCTCCACCACAGCCGGTCGTTGCGCTTGCGGCTCGACCTGTACCACCTGCGGCTCGGCTTTACGTCGGCGCCGCGCGGCCGCCAACAGGGCGCCGAGCAGCAACAGCAGCACCACGCCGGCCGAGAGCAGGTAGAGCGACCAGTCGCGCTGGCCGACCGCCTGTGATGCCCGGGTTGCCGGGGCGTCGGCCGGAGCCGTCTGCTCGGCCGGCGCGGTCGTGCGCTGCTCTGCCAGCCCGGCCAGCTGCGCGTCCTTCTGCGCCAGCTGCTCCTGCAACTGCTGAACTTGCAACTGCAGTTGCGCCAGGCCCTGCTGCAGCTGCAGGTTCTCCGCGGCCTGGCTGGCCAGTTCGAGGTCGACCTGGCGTTGTTTCTCCGCCAGCTGCTGGAGCTCGCTGGACGCTGCCAGCACCGGTCCCGGCGCCGTCAGCAGCTCCTCCGATGAAGCCTCGATATCTGCCGTCGCGGACGCCTCGGCCGGAGCGCTGGCAACGGTGGTAGCAGCCTCGGCAGCACGCGCCGCATCGGGCAGCAGCAGCTCGACGCCGGCCATCAGCCGGTTGGCATCACCGCCGACGAAAGCCGCCGGATTGAGGGCGTGGATACCCTCCATCAGCGCCTGCTGCGACAGCGTGCTGCCCTGCCTGCGCAGGTCGGCCGCGATCGACCACAGGCTGTCCCCACGCGCCACCTGCTGTCGATGGCCCAGCCCGGCGCTCGGCGGCGTCACGCTTCGCGCGGGGGATGCCGGAGCAGGCGCCACGCGGGGCACAGCCCCATCCACCGCATAGCTCGGTGCAGCCACCGGGGTGAAGGCGGAGGAGCCCGGCGGGTCGAGCAGGACGGTGTATTCGCGCAGCAGCTGGCTGCCCGGACGGGCCAGCTCGACGATGAAATTCAGGTACGGCTCGCGCACAGGCCGGTTCGACACCACCCTGATCACGCTGCGCGAGCCGCGCAGCAGCGGAGTGAAGCGCAGGTCGTTGAGAAAATACAAACGCTCGACACCCGAGCGGCTGAACACCTCGGCGGGAGCCAGGGCAATGCGCATGTCCTCGGCGCCGAGGTCGCCGACCTCGAGCAGCTCGATTTCCGCCTCCAGCGGCTGATTCAAAGCCGAATGCAGGGTGATCTCGCCCAAACCCAGCGCCGGCGCCATCCCCGAATAGAGGGCCGAACCCGAGGCCAAACCCAACATCAACTGACGTACCCGAGCCATGTGACCTCCAAGGTTATGCAGGCTCGAACGCCGCCTCCTCCACTTCCTGTATGAGCATCCCCTGGCCGGGAGGCTGGCGCCCTCAACGACAGGCCGACATCATCCCTGTCGGTCCTGGCTCGTAAGCAGTATGGCTACTAATTCACAAAGTAGCGGCTGGGCGCCAGTTTGCCGACGAAGGCATATCGCCATCAAGTGGTTTCAGTCAAAAACCAGTCATCGATTCATCCAGACCGGATCAAAGGGCGGGAAATTGACAGACGCAGGCATCGATCCGCATCACTTCAGCAGGTTGCCGAGCACTCGTGCATGGACCTGTTGGCAGCGGCGCAAATCTTCCTCGTCGATGCCGGCGAAGACTTCCTGACGCAGCTGGGTGGAGATCGCCTCGATCTTCTCGATCAGTGGCTGTGCCTTGGGCTGCAGGGCGATCTTCTTGGCGCGGCGGTCTTCGGGCACGGCGATGCGGGTCACCAGTTCCTGGGCCTCCAGGCTATCGAGCAGGCGCGCCAGGGTGGGGCCCTCCACGCCGACACTTTGCGCCAGCTCGCGCTGGGTCGGCATTTCCGTGAAGCGTGCCAGGTGCAGCAGCACCAGCCAACGAGCCTGGGACAGCCCCAGGCCCACCAGGCGGCGATCGAGTTCGGAGCGCCAGGCGCGCGACAGCTGGGCGACCTGCATGGCAAAACGGTGTTGATCAGGGTAGGACATGGACAGCGGGCTCTTACAAAGGTCAAAAACTAATTATTAGTAAGCTAGCCATAACCCGTCCATAGAGCAACCCCGGATTGCGCCCCCAGCGTTTCAGAATGCGACGAACATGCCGGATGCGTCGCTGATCAGGCCACCACCTGGTTGCGGCCGAGCGCCTTGGCCTCGTATAGAGCCCGGTCGGCATGCTCGTAGAGCTGGCTCGGCTCACTCTGCATGGCAGGGCTCAGACAGGCGACGCCGATGGACATGGTCAGCACGCTGGCGCTGTCGGAACGCTGGTGCGGGATGTTCAGGTCCTGCAGTGCCTGACGTAGCGCTTCGCCCCGGCGCCTGGCCTCCTCGACGCCGATGTCGAACAGCAGCAGGGCGAACTCCTCGCCGCCCAGGCGCACCCCCATGTCCAGCGGACGCCGCGCCGCCTGCTCGATCAGCACGCCGACCTGGTGCAGCGCGGTGTCGCCAGCCTGATGGCCGTAACAGTCGTTGTAGGCCTTGAAGTGATCGACATCGCACAGCAGCAACGCCAGCGACTGGTCGTCACGCTGCGCCTGGCGCCACAGCCGCTCGAACTGGCGGTTGAAGCTGCGCCGATTGTGCAATCCGGTAAGGCTGTCGCGATCGGCCAACAGGCGCATCAGCCGGCTGACCAGGAAGTTCTCCCGCGACTTGTACTCCAGCAGATAGCAGCCCACCGCCCCCATCAGGTTGCCGAACGACAGGAACAGCACGTTGTTGATCAGTCGCGGCACGGGCAACCCGGCCAACCACTCGGCGCAGATGTACACCAGCAGCACCGCCAGGGCGCAGGCCAGTGCCTCGCTCAGGCGCAGGCCGACGAGAAAGTACGCAGCCATGCTCACCAGCAAAAGGCCTTCGTAGGGATAGCCGGGATCGGCGTCATGGGCGATACCGACGATGCTCGCTGCGCCCACGCCGAGGGCGAGGATGCACAGCAGGCTCAGGGGCAGCAGCAGGTGGGTATGGCGGCGATGCAGGATGAGTGCGGCGCAGACCAGCAGGATCGCCAGCACCAGCAGGCGCACGGCGAGAATCCACCACAGATGCGGCGCCTCCACCACCACCAGGTCGAGCAGGGCGAAGGCCAGCCAGATGACCACGGCCACGCTGAGCGCGATGCGCTTGAGCTCGAAGCTGTCGTCCAACAAATGAGCGCGATATTCACGCTCCAGCAGGCGGGAAAAGCGCAAGCCACGAAAGCCCAGGCTGAGCTGGTCGGCGTAGGGACTGGGGCGAACGTCGTCGAGCCAGGCGTGATAGCTGGGCACCATTACCTCGTCTGTTGGCGGCCTGCCCACACCTTAGCCTCGCCAGCGAATCGCCGCCAGATTCAGGCTGCGGCGAACGTCCGGACAAGGCGTACTGGCGAAACCGTGCGCCGTCGGTACGTCGTGTTCGGCGCAGCGGCGGCAGGCCGTTCGCCACGAGAGCTCGACGTCTCGCTCGGCCGCCAGCGACTCACAGCTCGAACTCGACCTGCAGTGCCGCCCGCACGCAATACAGCACCGCCTCGTCGACCCGCCCGGCGAACAGTGGCGCGATCTCGCCCACCGCCGGTAGCTCACCCTCGCCGTCGAGGAAGCTTTCCTGAATCTCGCCCAGCAACTCCTCCGGCAGATCCAGGGCCTGCTCCAGGGTCAGTTGCTGCTGAGAAATGGCCTCGGCCAGCAGGCTGTAGACGTTCTTCTCGCTGCAGCCGAGCTGGCTGGCGATCTGCGCCGGGGTCATGCCGGCGCGGGCCAGGCTGACCAATTCGTGACGCAGATCGGCCACCGGTGCCGGCGCCTCGTCCGCGGCGCTGCCATTGAGCACTTCCAAAAACGCCTGGCCATAGCGCTCCAGCTTGCGCGCACCGACGCCGCTGACCTGGGCCATCTCGCTCAGCGAACCGGGCTGGCTGCGCAGCATTTCCAGCAGGGTGGCATCGGGGAAGATCACGTAAGGCGGCACGCTGTGCTCCTCGGCCAGCTTACGCCGCAGGCTGCGCAGCGCCTCCCACATTTCCCGTTCATGGCCGCGCACCAGCTGGCTCGCGGCGCTGCTGGAGGCCTTGGCCGCCTGCGCCGGTTTCGGCTCGCGACGCAGTTGCAGGCCGATCTCGCCACGCAGCAGCGGGCGGCAGGTTTCGCTCAGGCGCAAACCACCGAAGCCGTCCAGGTCGACGTCGGCCAGGCCACGCGCCACCAACTGGCGGAACAGGGTGCGCCACTCGCCTTCGGAAAACGCCTTGCCGATACCGAACACGGCCAGGTGCTGGTGGCCGGAGGCACGAATCTTGTCGTTGTCGCGGCCGAGCAGGATGTCCACCAGATGACCGACGCCGTAGCGCTGGCCGCTGCGGTAGATGGCCGACAGCGCCTGGCGCGCCGGCTCGGTGGCGTCCCAGGTCTCGACGCCGTCGATGCAGTTGTCGCAATGGCCGCAGGGCTGGGCCAGCTCCTCGTCGAAATAGGCCAGCAGGGCCTGACGGCGGCAGCGGGTTTCCTCGCACAGGGCGAGCATGGCGTCGAGCTTGTGCTGCTCGATGCGCTTGTGCCGCTCGTCGCCCTCGGAGTTGTTGAGCATCTGCTTGAGGAAGATCACGTCCTGCAGGCCGTAGGCCATCCAGGCGTCGGCGGGCAGACCGTCGCGGCCGGCGCGGCCGGTTTCCTGGTAGTAGGCCTCCAGCGACTTGGGCAGGTCGAGGTGGCAGACGAAGCGCACGTTGGGCTTGTCGATGCCCATGCCGAAGGCGATGGTTGCCACCATGATCAGCCCTTCCTCGTTGAGAAAGCGCCTCTGGTGGTAGGCGCGCAGCTCGTTGGACAGCCCGGCATGATAGGGCAGCGCGGGAAAGCCCTGACTGCTGAGGAAGTCGGCGACCTCCTCGACCTTCTTGCGCGACAGGCAGTAGACGATGCCGGCATCGCCCTTGCGGGCGGCGAGAAAGCCCAGCAGTTGCTTGCGCGGCTGGTCCTTGGGCTGGATGCGGTAGAAGATGTTGGGCCGGTCGAAACTCGACAGGAAGCGCTCGGCGTCGCCCAGGTGCAGGCGCTGGACGATTTCCTCGCGGGTGCGCTTGTCCGCCGTCGCGGTCAGGGCGATGCGCGGCACCTGCGGGAACAGCTCGGCGAGCTGGCCGAGCTGCAGATACTCGGGGCGGAAATCGTGGCCCCACTGCGAGACGCAGTGCGCCTCGTCGATGGCGAACAGGGCGATGTCGAGGCCCTGCAGGAAGCTCAGCATGCGCGGCTGCACCAGACGCTCGGGGGCCAGATAGAGGAACTTGATCTCGCCGCGGCGGATGCGCTCGGCGATCTCGCGCTGTTCCTCAGTACTCAGGGTGGAGTTCAGCGCCACCGCGGCCACCCCCAGCTCGTCGAGGGTGGCGACCTGGTCTTCCATCAGCGCGATCAGCGGCGAGACGATCACCGCCAGGCCACCGCGCAACAGCCCGGGCACCTGGTAGCACAGCGACTTGCCGCCGCCGGTGGGCATCAGCACCAGGGCATCGCCGCCGCCGGCCACGCGCTCGATGATCGCGGCCTGGTTGCCGCGGAAGGCGTCGTAGCCGAAAACGTCTTTGAGAATGCGCTGGGCGTGGTCGAGCATGAAGGCCTCCGAATCGAGCCGCGCATTATGCCGCAGGATGGCAGGCAACAGGGCGCCTGCCCGTCCGAAGCCGCCGTTTTGGCGCCGCCCTGCCCAGTCGCTATGGCCGCTGCGGCGGCTGTGGACTAGAATCCAGCCTCGTTTACTCCTTCAAGGTAGCCCCACGATGTCCTTCGCCGAGCAACTGTCCCGCCTGCAAGCCTTCCTCGATGCCGATGAGCTGCATGAAGAGGCCCTGGACTACGTGGCCGCCCATGGCTACCTGACCGCCCTGTCGATCTGCCCCGACCAGGTGCCCGAGCGCGAATGGATCGATGCCCTGTTCGCCGAGCCACCGCACTACCGCAGCGAGGCCGAGCGCGAGGAGATCGAGAACACCCTGGTCCACCTCAAGGCGCATATCGCCCGCCAGCTGGCCGGTGAGGAAGAGCCCGAACTGCCCTGCGAGCTGGACCTGGGCGAGGATCCGGACGATTCCGACCTGCGTGGCTGGTGCATCGGCTTCATGGAAGGCGTGTTCCTGCGCGAGGCGGTGTGGTTCGAGGACGCTGAGGACGAAGTCAGCGAGCTGCTGCTGCCGATCATGGTCGGCTCCGGCCTGTTCGACGAGCAGCCCGAGTTCGCCGAGATCGCCCGCGACCGCGACCTGGTGGACAGCATGATCGACCAGATTCCCGAACTGCTCACCGCGCTGTTCCTGCTGTGCCAGGCGCCGGAAGAGAAGCCGGCGCTGCTCAAGCCCCGCCAGCACTGATCCAGCGGGCCGGGGCCGGGCGCCCCGGCTGCCGTCCGCCCAGGCCCGACGATGCCGCGCGAGATCCAGGAAAGCCGTCACCGCGGCATCCGCTACCTGCTGCTGGCACTCGGCTGGCTGAGCGTGGTGCTGGGCGTGATCGGCATCTTCGTGCCGGTGCTACCGACCACCCCCTTCCTGCTGCTGGCGGCCGCCTGTTTCGTGCGCAGCTCGAAGCGTTTCTACATCTGGCTGGTCACCCATCCGCGCCTGGGGCCCTGGATCCGCGATTACCTGGACGGCCAGGGCATTCCGCTCAAGGGCAAGGTCTACGCGCTGTCGCTGATGTGGGCGAGCATCGCCCTGTCCTGTTACCTGGTGCCCCTGCCCTGGGCCCGCGCCTTCATGCTCACCAGCGCGGCGTTGGTCAGCCTGTACATCCTCAAGCAGAAGACCCTGCCCAACCCCTGAAGCAGTGCCGCTGCGCGCCGGGAATTTAACCCGGCTGCAATCGGCGGCTGAAACCGCCCCCGGATTTCATCCGGGCTAAAAGGGCAAATCGCCACCGCGTCGCCTAGACTTCAGCCGATCAAAGCGGAGATGCAGCCCCATGCGGCCGAGGCAACGCATTCAGGGATGGCAACGGTGCCTGCTGATCCTGTGGGTCGGCAGCGGGCTGCTGGCCGGCCTGGCGCTGGCCAGCTGGGACTTCGCCCTGATCGTGGGCAACGCAGAGAAACGCTACGGCAACCTCGGCGCCGCCAAGCAACGCATCCTCGCCTGGGATGACCTGATCAGGGGCAGCGCCGACCTGACGGAGGCGGACAAGCTCAACGAGGTCAATCGCTTCTTCAACCGCACCGTCCGCTTCACCGACGATATCCGCCTGTGGCAGCAGAACGATTACTGGGCGACGCCCGTGGAAACGCTGGTCAAGGGCGCCGGCGACTGCGAGGACTACTCCATCGCCAAGTACTTCACCTTGCGCCGCCTCGGCATTCCCAGCGAGAAGCTGCGCATCACCTACGTCAAGGCCCTCAATTACAACCAGGCCCATATGGTGCTCACCTACTACTCCAGCCCCGTCTCCGAGCCCCTGGTGCTGGACAACCTGATCAACGACATTCGTCCCGCCTCGCAGCGCCGGGACCTGCTGCCGGTCTACGCGTTCAACGCCGAAGGTCTCTACCTGCCGGGGTCCAGCACCCGCAAGAGCGATTCGAAGAAGCTTTCGCGCTGGCAGGACATCCTGAAAAAAATGCGTGCGGAGGGCTTCGCCATCGGCGAAGGCTAGGAGGAAGCATCCATGTCCCTACTAAAGCAGTTGTTTCTCGCCATTTGCCTGTTTCTGGTGGTGGCCTTCACCGGCAGCTTCATCGCCGGGGTGGAGAACTCGCGCGAACAGTTGCTCGGCCAGCTGCGCTCGCACGCCCAGGATGCGGCCACGGCGCTGGGCCTGTCGATGGCGCCGCATGTGGACGACCCGGCGATGCTCGAGCTGATGGTCAGCTCGATCTTCGACAGCGGCTACTTCGCCAGCATCCGTGTGGTACGCATTCCCGACGACAGCCCGATAGTCGAGCGCCGTGCCGAGATCAAGCCGGAGAACGTACCGGCGTGGTTCATGGAGCTGGTCGACCTGCAGCCCCAGGGCGGCGATGCGCTGATCATGCGCGGCTGGGAGCAGGCCGCAAGGGTGGAGGTGCTCAGTCATCCGCAGTTCGCCCTGGCCAAGCTCTGGGAAAGCGCCATCGGCAGCCTGCTCTGGCTGCTGCTGTGCGGCCTGGTCAGCGCGATACTCGGTGGCTGGCTGCTGCGTACACAGCTGCGCCCGCTGGACAAGATGGTGCAGCAGGCGCAAGCCATCAGTCGCCGCGAGTTCCTCACCCTGCCGCGCGTACCGCGCACACCGGAACTCAAGCGCGTGGTGCTGGCGATGAACCAGATGGTCGACAAGCTCAAGGCCCTGTTCGCCGAAGAGGCCGCGCGCAGCGAGAAGCTGCGCGAGGAGGCCTATCAGGACAGCCTCACCGGCCTGGCCAATCGTCGCCAGTTCGACATCCGCCTGAGCAACCAGCTGGTGCTCAACGAACAGCACACCGACGGCTATCTGCTACTGCTGCGGGTCAACGACCTCGGCGGCCTCAACCAGCGTATCGGCGGCCAGCGCACCGACGCCCTGATCTGCGCCATCGGCGAGCTGCTCAAGCGCCTGCTCGACGACCCGCGCCGCAGCGAATGGCTGGCCGCGCGCAGCCGCGGCGGTGAGTTCACCCTGCTGGTGCCCGGCCTGAGCGCAGAGGATGCCGAGCAGCTGGCCATCAGCCTCAGCGACGGTCTCGACAGCCTGCGCCAGACCGGCGCCAGCGACCGCGACCCCGTGGCCCATATCGGCGTTGCCGCCTTCCGCCCGGGCGAGGCACCCGGCGCGGTGATCGGCCGCGCCGACCAAGCGCTGGCGCAGGCGCAGAGCAACGCCGATAAATGTTGGGAACGCCTCGACGACTTCACCGCACCGACCAGCCAGGGGCTGCATGACTGGCGCACCTGGATCGACGAGGCGCTGAACCAGGGCAAGCTGCAGCTGTACTTCCAGCCGGTGAGCGAATGCGCCAACCGCGAGCACCTGCTGCAGCGCAAGGTGCTGGCACGCCTGCTCGATCCGCAGGGCGAAGCCGTGGCCGCCGGGCGCTTCCTACCCTGGATCGAACGCCTCGGCTGGACCACGCGCCTGGACCTGGCGATGCTCGAACACAGCCTCGCCCACCTGGCCCAGCACCCGCAACCGTTGGCACTGAGCCTGTCGGCCGCGACCCTGCGCGACGGGCCGAGCCTGGCCAGACTGCTGGCCATGCTCGACGGCCACTCCGAGGTAGGCCATCTGCTGACCCTGGAGGTGGATGAACGCCACCTGCCACCGCCGGCGGAGCTCGAAACCTTGAGCCGGAGCGTGCGCGAGGCCGGCTTCAGCCTCGGCCTGCAGCATTTCGGCGGGCGTTTCAGCCTGATCGGCAACCTCACCCACCTCGGCCTGGCCTACCTGAAGATCGACGGCACCTATATCCGCGCCATCGATCAGGAAAGCGACAAACGCCTGTTCATCGAGGCGATCTTCCGCGCCACCAACAGCATCGATCTGCCGCTGATCGCCGAGATGGTGGAAACCGAGGGGGAATTGCGCGTGCTCGAGGAGCTCGGCGTGCATGGCGCCATGGGCCGCCTGATCGGTGCACCGGCGCCCTGGGGCGACGGATGAGCGCAGTAGCCCCGCCCCGGGGCGAATTTCTGGGAACTCGAGGTGGTCGCCCCGACACCATTCGCCGCGGAGCGCGGCGTCTACAAATCTGGGCGGGCGATCACTACGCTCACAGCAGATCCTGTTCGTCGTCGCCGAGCAGGCCGCTCAGGCCCTCGATCTCGGCGCGGGTACTGGCACGCTGGTCAAGCTTCTGCCGCGCCGCTTCGGGCAAGTCGGTGTAGCGGATCACGCCACGCTCGACCAGCACGCTGACCACGTCCTCCAGCACGCGCACCAGCTCCAGGTCGGATTGCTTGAGGCTGTCCAGCCGTGCCTTGACCTCTTCCCTTGCCGCCAACCAGGCCTGCAGCTCCTCGCTCTCGACCGCCAGGGTTTCCGTCATTCCCTCGAAGCGCTGGTACTCGACCCGCAGCAACCGCCCCGCGGCGTCGCGCTGTACATAGACCATCGGTGCCTCCCGCAAACGCCCATGAAAAAGCCCGCCGCCCGAGAGGGGTGGCGGGCTGACCATATTAGCCTGGTTCAGACGGTGTCGACTTTCAGCGTGCCGTCTCCCAACATACCCAGGATCACGCCGCCTTCAGTACCGGTGTTGTAACCAGAACCGGCAGTGAACAGGTTGACGTCCTGCAGCACTATGGTGTGGTCGACGAGCGCGTTGTCAGGCGCCACCCCGGTCGCGGCGTTCGGATCGAAGGCCCCACTGGCACTGACGTTGATCACTGTGCTCGCTCCGGAAGTGGAGATGTCGATGTACTGCAGCAGGCTTCCAAGATCATTGGCCAAACCATCCTCGCAGGTAAGCAGATCCGACAAATCGAGTTGGTCCCCTCCAGTGTTGTAGCCCTTGACGAAGTTCAGCACCGTATCGGTGACACCACCTCCAACACCCTCACCAGCCTGCCAGACAAAGACATCCTTTCCTGCACCTCCATCGAGGCTATCGCTGCCCAAGCCACCGAGCAGGATATCGTCACCGCCATTACCCACCAGCGTGTCGTTGCCGGCCAGCCCGAACAGGTAATTCTCGCCGCCATCGCCCACGATAAGGTCACCGTTAGCGGTGCCGACCATGCTCTTGGTGTCGGGGTAGACGGTAACGCCCATCGAGCTGGTCACTGAGTCGCCGTCGCCGTCCGTGCCTATGACAGGCAGCTCGAAAGAAACCGGATCGAGATCTGTGGACTGACCAAAGGAAAACTCGCCCAGTTTGAAGCTCGTGACGGTTCCATCGGTGTTGACAATACCGTTGGTGGACTCGATCGCCTCGATCTCGATGGCGTTGAAGGCCTCCGGATTCAGACCATCCACGCTGTTGATCTCGAAAGTCCAGCCATCGCCCAGGTTGTACAGAATCAGGCCTTTGCTATCGCTCGGGTCCAATGCCACATGGTTTAACTTGTCGGCGTCGCTGAGGGCATTGCCATTGGCATCGTAGATAGTGATCTCGGCAATGGTCAGCGCCAACTGTATTGCCGCGGCACTGGTTCCGACTAGCGAGGTGTTGCCCGATCCCGCTCCGGATTCACTGAAGACTCTCAGCTTGAAGTCGGCATCCTTGCTGCCTCCTTCGATATGGATCTTCTGCCTGAAGGCAAAGGTCTGCTGATAACCCGTGAAACTGTAGCTCTCGTTGTTCTGCTGATCATTGACACTGAGCCCGGTCACCAGGTCGTAGCGGATAACTTCGCCGTTCGACACCTCGTTGCCGGTGCCCACGCCCAGCACATTGGCATTGCTGTTGACACTGCCCGTATTCAGATCATCGAATGGACGAATCTCCGAAGACACCAGGACATCGTTAGTACCATCCAGATCCGGGTTGACTTTAGTGCCGATATTCAAGCCCTTGAACGGCACATCACCCCCGCCGATACCCGCCAGATCCGTGACCGTGGTAATCACGGTGTTGCTGATGAAGGAGCCGCTGAACATGGTGATGGACACATCGCCGCCGGGGTTGATCACCGCGGTGAAAGCCACGTCGCCATCCGCTGTCACTGCCGTGATATGTTGCCCATCGCCGTCATAGGTGAGGAAAAGCTCCTCGTTGCGCATATACAGCTGCCCCCCCTCGATATCCATGAAGGACTGCGCATCCATCACACCATCGTCGTCGAGATCGACATTCAGGCTCAAATTAAAGGCGACGTCACCGACTCCGTCCGCACCCGCTGCGGCTTCGAAGTTGATAGACCGCTCGATGACCACAGGTTGAGGTAGGGGGGATTCGACCCCGAGAACAACGTGGGCACCATCCGGGCAGAAGTTCATCGGCACGTCGTCGATGATGTTCACCGACAGCGTGTCGCTGGCAAACTGGCCATCCTGGTCGGTCAGTACCACCGCGAAGTCTTCGAACAGGCTGTTCTCGCCGTTACCCGCAGCATGGGTCTCGTTGTCGACCAGCGTGTAGCTGTAGCTCACCACGCCGGTCACCGCGTTATAGCCGGTCACGCTCAGCGTGTTGCCCAGCGCCGTGGTAAATGAGCCCGCAGTGAACACCCCGTTGCTGATGAAGGTCACCCCGCCAATCGTCAGCGAAGCGATGCCGTCGGGCGAGGAGATAGTGAAATCGCCGGACTGGGTCAGGCTCTCCTTCGTGCTGTCCGAGCCAGCGGGCAAGTCGTCTTCGTCAACCGTCACGTCGCCGCCACTGGCAGCCGGAGTCAGGTTGCTGATCTCTGGCGGCGTGTTGCCGATCGCGATGGTCAGGGTTGCCGTGTCCGTGTCGCCATCACCGTCTTGCAGCGTGTAGGTGAATACATCCGACACACCACCCGGCGTGCCCTCGTCGCGCGCGTAGCTGTAGGAGCCGTCCGGACTCAACGTCAGCACGCCATAGGCACCCTGCACCACGGTCGCGCCGGCCACCGCCATCGCAGAGCCGCCCGCCGTCGTCGCCGTCACCGACGACACCACCGCACCGTCGGCACCCCGGGTATCGGCACCCGCGTCGCTGTCGCCGGTATCGCCGGGCGCGGCATCGGTGATCACGTTGCCCGTCGCCGGGTCGAAACCGCCGGCCGCGATGCTGTCGGTGTCGTTCTGTGCATCCGGCACGTCGTCGATGATGTTCACCGACAGCGTGTCGCTGGCAAACTGCCCATCCTGGTCGGTCAGTACCACCGCGAAGTCTTCGAACAGGCTGTTCTCGCCGTTACCCGCAGCATGGGTCTCGTTGTCGACCAGCGTGTAGCTGTAGCTCACCACGCCGGTCACCGCGTTATAGCCGGTCACGCTCAGCGTGTTGCCCAGCGCCGTGGTAAATGAGCCCGCAGTGAACACCCCGTTGCTGATGAAGGTCACCCCGCCAATCGTCAGCGAAGCGATGCCGTCGGGCGAGGAGATAGTGAAATCGCCGGACTGGGTCAGGCTCTCCTTCGTGCTGTCCGAGCCAGCGGGCAAGTCGTCTTCGTCAACTGTCACGTCGCCGCCACTGGCAGCCGGAGTCAGGTTGCTGATCTCTGGCGGCGTGTTGCCGATCGCGATGGTCAGGGTTGCCGTGTCCGTGTCGCCATCACCGTCTTGCAGCGTGTAGGTGAATACATCCGACACACCACCCGGCGTGCCCTCGTCGCGCGCGTAGCTGTAGGAGCCATCCGGACTCAACGTCAGCACGCCATAGGCACCCTGCACCACGGTCGCGCCGGCCACCGCCATCGCAGAGCCGCCCGCCGTCGTCGCCGTCACCGACGACACCACCGCACCGTCGGCACCCCGGGTATCGGCACCCGCGTCGCTGTCGCCGGTATCGCCGGGCGCGGCATCAGTGATCACGTTGCCCGTCGCCGGGCCGAAACCGCCGGCCGCGATGCTGTCGGTGTCATCCTGCGCATCCGGACCGTCATCGCGTGAAAGCAGAAGCCCACCCAGATTGAGAGCGGCAGAGGCTGAATCACCATCACCATCTGTCGCAGTGGCGACCAGCTGAATCAATCCGCCTGCCAAGGCGACCGCTTCATTCGCGTCATTCGGGTCGTCGTGATGCAGAGCCCGAATTTGATCCCACGCCACATCACCGTCATCAGCAACCGAGATGCGGAAAGCGACCAAACCGGCATCGCCGCCCACCCAGCCTTCCACGACATTACCGTTCAGGTGCAGTTCGATTGCCTGCCCGGTCAGCGTATCGATCAACCCGCTGTCCGGACTCAGGATCTTCAAGCTGAAGGACACCGTCCCGCCGTCCGCGCCGAGATTGAACTCGAAGGCCGAGGCAAAACTGCCTTGATCATTCAGCGACAAATCGCTCTCGTCGACCACCAGTGCATTCAACTCGCGATCACCCAGGCTAACGCCAGGTGCATCGTCGATGACGAGGACATTCAGCGACACCGTGGGTGAAACATCGCCGTCGAGGTCGAACATCCGCACCAGGAAGCTCTCGCCGACCTGGTCGGGGCTACCGGTGCCGTTGGGGTCATGATCCAGGGTGTTGGCGGTCAGGGTGTAGACCCAGTTGCCCGCAGCATCGACGCTCAGGATGCCGTACTTACCCTGCACCTCATTGCCATTGGTGACGTCGATCCAGTTGCCGTTAACATCCTGAATCTGCATCGATGAGATGCCGTCCGGGGAGCTGATGATCAGACGTCCCGAGGCCTGCTCGGCCGGGCTGGACGGGTTGCTGCCGTCAGCCAGTGCGGCTTCGTCGACCTGTGCCGGCCCGCTGATCACCTGGCCGGCGAAGTTCCGATACTCGATATCGATACCGGGGATGGAGTTGGAGGCCGGCTCGTCATCCGCGGGCACCTCAACCTCCGGGTCGGGGAACTCGGGAGCGAACGAGAGTCCCTCCGTCGGGTAACCGATCACGGGATCGAGCGCGCCCCCCACCTCGCCGAGCAGTACGAACGAGTTCCCACCACCGGCGCCGCCCGCTGCGCCACCGGCACCCGGGCCAGCCGCGGTGGCTTCGCCTTCGAGGGTCGGGTCGACGCCGGCCTCGATGGCCGCCTGCAACTGTTCGACATCGGTGAGATCGCGCTCGCTCGGCGAGACAGCCGCCGTGCCGCTCTCTGCAGGCTGGGCGTCGGGATCAGAAGTGAGCATCTGCTCGCTGAGCATCAGGGTGCTGTCACGCCCGAGGGTCAGTTGCTGACCGTTGCTCATGGTGACCGCGACGGCGCCAGCGGCTCCGGTTACGAGTTGCTCTCCGGCGTAGAGCCGATCACCTTCACTGAGTGGCCGACGCGATCCGTCGCTCGCTACCGCGAAAACCTCGCCGACAACCTGACTGACGACACCAATGAGAGTAGCCATGATTCCATCCTCACTACAGCTGCCGGCCACCGCCGACACGTATTGCCAAAAGGGTCAAGACTCCTTTCGAGCGTGAGGAAAGCTGAAAACAGCTGACTGAAATGGAACGGCGCAACAGTCCAAAAACGCCAGCGACAAAAAAATGTCACTACAGCATGCGTCGAACTACTCCATCAGATGCATCCCCGCCCTTTTTTGTGCTTGACCGCCTGTTCACCCCACACCCCATGGAAAAAACACGGAGCACGAAGCTTCTAACGCCAAACAATGTGCTGCTTTTCACAGAGTACATAAGATTTTTTCCGCATAAGGCTTGTGAAAAAATCTTCTTAGCTCCTCGAAAAGTTGTTCTTAGCTGAGATGTTACAAGCATGAAACGATTTTCACCGTATCAGAGTCAATTTTATGGCGGCAGGATAAGAACACGCATAAGGAGATTGGGCGATGCGCACATACAATCCACTTTTTAGCGCCATGTTATTGGCGGCAGCCTGTAGTCAGGTGCAAGCCATGACTCTTTCGGAGGCCATCCAGAGCACGCTGGACAACCACCCGGAAATACATGCCGCAGCCAACAGCCGCCTTTCGTCGGATGAGGATGTGAAGTTCGCCAAAGGAGGCTATCTCCCCACCGTCGATTTGCTGGTCGGATACGGGCGTGAGCAGACCGACAGCCCGACCACCCGCGCCCTGGGCGACCACAACAAGGAAACCCTGAACTACCGGGACGCAGAACTGCGTCTGCGGCAGATGCTGTTCGATGGCTTCAACACGCCGAACGAGGTCGCGCGCACCGAGGCGGTGGTGAACTCGCGCGCCTATCGCCTGCTGGGCACCTCCGAAAGCCTGGCGCTGCGTTCGGTAGAGGTCTACCTGGATGTGCTGATGCGCCGCGAGATGGTCGAACTGGCCCGCAACAATCTCCAGGCCCACCAGCGCATCAACGATCAGATCGGCATGCGCAGCCGCCAGGGCGTAGGCAGCACCGCCGATCTCGACCAGTCCGAAGCCCGTCTGGCCCTGGCGCAGAACAATCTCTATACCGAAGAAGTCAACCTGGCCGATGCCGAGGCCAACTTCTTCAGCGCCATCGGCCGCCTGCCCGATCAGCTCGAATCACCGGCCTCGATCAAGGGCAACATGCCGGCCGACCTGATGAGCGCCCGGCAGACGGTGATGGACAACAACCCCTTCCTGAAATCGGCCCAGGCCGACGTACAGGCTGCGGAGAAGCAGTACGAGGTGGCGAAGTCGCCCTTCTATCCGCGCTTCGATCTCGAGCTGGCCACCAGTGCCGACGACAACATCCAGGGCGACGAGGGGCACTACAACTCCTGGCGTGCCGCCGTGGTGATGAACTACAACCTGTTCAACGGCATGCGCGACAAGGCCCGCCTGCAGGGCGCCGCGCACCAGATCAACGAGTCGATGGACATTCGCAACAACGCCCTGCGGGTGCTCAACGAGAACCTGTCGCTGGCCTGGAACGCGATGGAGAACGCCCGCCTGCAAACGCCCAAGGCGCGTGACTACGCGGACTACACGGCGCGCGTGCGCGAGGCCTATCAGCAGCAGTTCAGCTTGGGTCAGCGCACCCTGCTCGATCTGCTCGACAGCGAAAACGAACTGTTCACCGCCAACCGCCGCTACACCGAGGTTCGCTATGACGAGGAGTTCTCGATGTACCGCGTGGTTGCCGCCATGGGTGATCTGCTGCGCCAGCAACAGATCGTAGTCCCGGCAGAAGCTGTAGCCCTCACCGAGGTGAAGAGCGAGGCACGCTTGCCGGAAATGAAGTAGTACCGGCTTGGGAGCAGTAGAACTTGACCACCATGGAGCGGCCAGGGGCTGTCGCCAGCGACCCGCGGCAAAGTCATGACGATCCGCTGCTCGATGGCCTGCTGATTCTCTGCAGGCTGCACGGCTGCCGCGCCAGCCGCGGCAGCCTGAGCGCCGGCCTGCCACTGCCCGAGCAACGTCTCAGCGCCGCCCTGCTGCCCCGTGCCGCAGCACGCGCCGGACTGCAGGGCCGCCTGCTGCGCCGCGAGCTGGGCAGCATCTCGGCTCTCAACCTGCCGGTATTGCTGCTGCTCAAGGACGGCCGCAGCGCCGTGCTGCGCCAGTGGGGAGCGAACGACCAGGCGCAGATACTGCCCTGCGAGGCCGATGGCGGCGACCAGTGGGTCGACCGCGAGCAGCTGGCCGCCGAGTACAGCGGTCAGGCCTTCTTCGCCCGCCCCCGCCACGAACTGGAAGAGGCGCGCACGCCACTGGTACCGCGCATCGAGGCCTGGTTCCGCGACACCCTGAAACTGTCGCGCTGGCTCTACGCCGATGCCCTGCTGGCCAGCCTGCTGATCAACCTGCTGGGCCTGATGGTGCCGCTGTTCGTCATGCAGACCTACGACCGGGTGGTGCCCAACCAGGCCACTGCCACGCTCTGGGTACTGGCGATCGGCCTGTTGATCGGCACCGCTTTCGAGCTCCTGCTCAAGGTGTTGCGCGCCCACCTGCTCGATACCGCCGGCAAGAAAACCGACGTTGTGCTTTCCGCCACCCTGTTCGAGCGCATCACCGGCATGGCGCTCAAGGCCAGACCGGCCAGCGTCGGCGGCTTCGCCCAGAGCATTCATGACTTCCAGGGCCTGCGCGATTTCCTCACCGCGGTGACCCTGACCAGCCTGATCGACCTGCCCTTCTCGCTGCTGATGATCCTGGTGATCTGGCTGATCGGCGACTGGCTGGTGCTGATCCCGCTGCTGGCGTTCCCGCTCACGGCGCTGTTCGCCTTCGTCATCCAGACCCGACTGCGCGACACCGTGCACAAGAGCCTGCAGCTCGGTTCGCAGCGCCAGGCGCTGCTGATCGAGACGCTTGGCGGCCTGGAAACGCTCAAGGCCTGCGGCGCCGAAAGCGAACGCCAGCACCAGTGGGAAAAGACTCATGGCGCCCTCACCCGCCTCGACAGCCACG
Organism: Pseudomonas sp. SP16.1; assembly: GCF_052682975.1. Lineage (NCBI taxonomy): Bacteria > Pseudomonadati > Pseudomonadota > Gammaproteobacteria > Pseudomonadales > Pseudomonadaceae > Pseudomonas > Pseudomonas sp. SP16.1. The sequence continues at coordinate 1,150,615 of NZ_JBQYFZ010000001.1, read as the reverse complement.
CGCGCTTCCTCTCGGCGCTGGCCACCAACGGCACGCTGTTTCTCCAGCAGTTCGCGGGCATGGCCACGATCATTGCCGGGGTCTATTCGATCATCGCCGGCAACATGAGCGTCGGCGCACTGGTCGCCTGCTACATGCTCGGCAGCCGCATCCTCGCCCCGCTGGGCCAGATCGCCGGGCTGATCACCCGCTACCAGCAGGCGCGCCTGACCATGGTCAGTACCGACGCGCTGATGGCGCTGCCGCAGGAGCGCGAGGACAAACGGCGAGCGCTGGAGCGCACCGAGCTACAGGGCGCGCTGGACATCCGCCAGGTCACCTTCCGCTATCCCGGGCAAAGCGCCCCGGCGCTGAACAACGTCAGTCTGCGCCTGGCCCCCGGCGAACATGTCGGCATCATCGGGCGCAGCGGCTCGGGCAAGAGCACCCTGGCGCGCCTGCTCATGGCCTTCTACAGCCCCGACGAGGGACAGATCCTGCTCGACAACCTCGACCTGCGCCAACTGGACGTCGCCGACCTGCGTCACCAGATCGGCTATGTGGCCCACGATCTGCCGCTGCTGTCCGGCAGCCTGCGCGACAACCTGACCCTCGGCGCGCGCTACGTCAGCGATGCGCGCATGCTCGAAGTGGCCGAGCTGACCGGCGTGATCGACCTGGCCCGGCAGCACCCGCAGGGCTTCGATCGCCCCGTCGGCGAACGCGGCCAGCTGCTCTCCAGTGGCCAGCGTCAGGCCGTACTGCTGGCGCGCGCCATGCTGCTCGACCCGCCAATCCTGATCTTCGACGAGCCCACCAGCGCGATGGACAACACCAGCGAAGACCTGCTGCGCCAGCGCCTGCACAAGTGGATTGCCGGCAAGACGCTGATCCTGGTCACCCACCGCGCCTCCATGCTCAGCCTGGTCGACCGTCTGGCCGTGCTGGACAACGGTCACGTGGTCGCCGACGGGCCTAAGGACGCGGTGATCGAAGCACTGCGCAAGGGCCGCGTCGGCCCCTCGCCGAGCTAGGAGGCGAGCATGGAACACAGCCTGCGCGACTATTTCGGCAGCCTGCGCCAGCGGCGCCAGGACACCGAGTTCATGCCCGAGGTGGAGGGCGCCATCCTCGAGGACTCGCCCTGGCTGACCCGCAGCACCGTCTGGGCGGTCAGCGCCTGCCTGCTCGCGGCAGTGGTCTGGGCGCACTTCGCGGTGCTTGAAGAGGTCACCACGGGCGAAGGCAAGGCCATCCCCTCGAGCAAGGTGCAGGTGATCCAGAACCTCGAGGGTGGCATCGTCAGCGAGATCTTCGTGCGCGAAGGCCAGGTGGTGGACAAGGGCGACGTGCTGCTGCGCCTGGACGATACCCGTTTCCTCTCCAATCGCGGCGAAACCGAGGCCGACCGCCTGGCGCTGGTAGCCCGCCTGGCGCGCCTGGGCGCCGAGGCCGAGGGGCGCGAGCCCGTGCTGCCCGAGGAGGTCGCCCGCGTCGCGCCACAGCTGGCAGAGGATGAACTGGCCCTGTACCGCTCGCGTCAGCAGCGTCTGCAAAGCGAGCAGCGCACCTTCGGCGAGCAGTTGCGCCAGAAAGAGCAGGAACTCGCCGAATTTCGCTCCAAGGCGCAGCAGTACCGCTCCAGCCTCGGCTTGCTGCAGCAGGAACTGAACATGTCGCAGCCGCTGGTGGCCTCCGGGGCCATCTCCGAGGTGGAAGTGCTGCGCCTGCGCCGCAGCGTGGTCGAGGTACGCGGTTCGCTGGAAGCGACCAACCTGGCCATCCCCCGAGCCGAGGCGGCGATGAGCGAGATCAAGAGCAAGATGGAGGAGTCCGAGCTGAGCTTTCGCGCCGAGGCCTTCAAAGAGCTCAACGAGGTGCGCACCGAGCTGAAGAAGATCACCGCCACCAGCGTCGCCATCCAGGACAGGGTCAGCCGCACCACCGTGGCCTCCCCGGTACGCGGGGTGATCAAGCAACTCAAGGTCAACACCATCGGCGGCGTGGTGCAGCCCGGTAGCGACATGCTGGAAATAGTGCCACTGGACGACAGCCTGCTGATCGAGGCCAAGATCAGGCCTCAGGACGTGGCCTTTCTCCATCCAGGGCAAAAGGCCATGGTCAAGTTCACCGCCTACGACTACACCATCTACGGCGGCCTGAAGGCCGATCTGGAGCTGATCAGCGCCGACACCATCACCGACGAGGAAGGCAACAGCTTCTACCTGATCCAGGTGCGCACGGAGAAAAGCCACCTGGGCAGCGAGGACAATCCACTGCTGATCATCCCCGGCATGGTCGCCACGGTGGACATCATCACCGGCGAGAAGAGCGTGCTGGCCTATCTGCTCAAACCGGTGCTCAAGGCCCGCTCCGAGGCCATGCGCGAGCGGTGAGACCAGGCCGAACCCGGCAATCAATTGCCTGCACTTGGTAGCCCGGATGCAATCCCGGAGGTTCTGCGTCCTGACGATCAGTCCCGGATTTCATCCGGGCTACGCGGCCGGCTCGCAAGCGTAGGGTGCGCCGTGCGCACCGCCCTAGCGCTGGTGATTGCGGGAGAAAACCTCTACCCCCATCGCCGCGATCTGTCCCTCAATCAGCGCATCGAAGGGTCGCAGCAGCGCCGCGAAACTACGCGGGGCCTCCAGTACGTCCAGCGCCGTGGTGATCGCCTCGATGGTCGACAGCGCCCCCGCGGCCGGCGCCTTGCGCAGGCGGTAACGCGATGGCGCCCCGGCCGGCAAAGCGACCCGCGGCAAGGCCGCCAGCACCGGGTTCAGGTGTAGCAGCTTGCGCGCCTTGCGCCAGGTGCCGTCGGGCACCACCAGCAGCAGCGGCGGCTCGCCTCGCGCTTGCGCGGCCAGCTCGACGGCTTCCTCGCCGGGAAACAGCAGGCAGGCGCGATAGCCCGGTTGCGCCAAGAGCTGTGGCAGCTCGGCGAAGGTCTCGCCCACCCGCAGCTCGGCGTTGCGCAGGCCCAGGGCAGCCAGCCGTGCGGTATTCAGCGCGTGCGCCGTTTCGCTCGGGTGCTGCAGGATCAGCAGGCGGGTGCGGCTATCGAGTGCGGGGATCAGCGCGCACAGGCAATGGCCGAGCGGGCGCAGGCAGCGGGGGCAGGTCGGACGAGGCATGCCGCGCAGTGTGCCATGAAGCGCGGCGCTAGGCAGCACAGACGCGTAGCCCGGATGCAATTCGGGGAAAAGTCGGCGGGTTGCACCCGGACTACCAGACACCGACTCCGGCAAGCGGGCCCGGGGTGGACAGCGCTTCGCGGTTTTCCACCCAAGGGCATCGCCCAATCCCGCTTCAGCGGTTGAAGCGCTCCGCCAGGCTGTGCAGATAGTCGGCCATCTGCTCCAGCTCGCGACTGATCGCCGCGCCCTGGTGCGCCTGCCCGGCGCTGTGATCGGAGAGCTGGGCAATGCGGGTGATCTGCCGGCTGATGTCCTCGGCCACGTGACTCTGCTGCTCGGAGGCCGCCGCCATCTGCTGGCTCATGCCGGTGATGCGCGTCACCGCCGAACTGATGCCCTCCAGCGCATCGCGCACCGACTCCACGCTCTGCATGCTGTCGCGGGAGATGTCCTCGCCCTTGCCGGCGGTGGCCACCGCGCGTTCGGCACCGGCGCGCAGGTCGGCGATGATCTGATGGATCTGCTCGGTGGACTGGCGGGTGCGCGAGGCCAGCGAGCGCACCTCGTCGGCGACCACGGCGAAGCCCCTGCCCTGCTCGCCGGCACGCGCGGCCTCGATGGCGGCGTTGAGCGCCAGCAGGTTGGTCTGCTCGGCGATCGAGGTGATCACGTCGGCGACGCTGCCGATGGACTGGGTGGAGTTGGCCAGCTCGTTGACCGCCTGGCCGATATCGGTCACCGCCTGGGCCATATGGCGCATGGAGTCCAGGCTGCCGACCGCCAGATCGCGTCCTTCCCTGGCCAATCGCTCGGCCTCCTCGGCGGCGTGCGAGGTGCTCTGCACGTTGTGCGTCACCTCCTGGATGGTCGCCGCCATCTGATTGATGGCGGTGGCCGACTGGTCCGTCTCGGCGCGCTGCTGGTCGAGCAGCGCGGCGCCGGAGCGCGACAGCTCGGCGGACTGCGCGGCGCGTTGCTTGACGTTGACCCCGGCATCCTCCAGGCGCGTCAGCGCGGTCTGCAGGCGCGCCTCCTCGCTGATCATGGCCATGTCCAGCAGGGCCTGGGCGCCGCGGTTGTCGCTGTAGGTCAGCGCCACCAGGGCGCTGGTGAAGGCCTTGGGGTGCTCGTCCAAGGTGCGGCGGATCAGCTGCCGGGAGCGGTACAGCTGGTAGGAACCCAGGGCGAACAGAGTGGCGAGGATAAAGCCCAGCAGCCAGGGCCCGCTGAGCAGCCAGTGCGCGCCGAGAATCACCAGGCCGGCGAGGATCAGCGGCCAGGAGCGCAGCAGGTCGTAAGTCCAGGATTCCAGCTTGGGCACCGGTGACTTGCCGGCGCGCAGCCGCGCGTAGAGAGCCTCGGCGCGGCGCTTCTGCGCCTCGCTCGGCAGCGAGCGCACCGACTCGTAGCCGGCCATGCGGCCGTTCTCGTAGATCGGCGTGACGTAGGCGCTGACCCAGTAGAAATCGCCGTTCTTCGAGCGGTTCTTGACGATGCCCATCCAGGGCTTGCCCTGCTTGATGGTGTCCCACATATGGCCGAACACGGCCGGCGGCATGTCCGGGTGACGCACCAGGTTGTGCGGCTGGCCGATCAGCTCCTCACGGGTAAAGCCGCTGATCTCGACGAAGGCATCGTTGCAGTAGGTGATCTTGCTGTTGAGATCGGTGGTGGAGATCAGGCGTTCGTCGGCGGGAAAGGTCCTTTCCCGCTGGGTGACCGGCAGATTCTGGCGCATCGAGGCATCCCTGTTCGAGTCGTGGGGGTGGAGCGAACCTGATTAAGTACTAGCACAGGGCAATCATGACGCCAGGTGCCGTACGTAACGCAGTCGGAAGCCGCATGGCGAACCCGGGTCACAGCTGATTGAGCTGGGTTTTCAGCAGGTCGCGGAAGGTCTGGATCAGCGGCTCGCGCGAGCGGCCGCGGCGCAGGATCAGCGAGAACGGCGCCTGGTAGCCGAAGGTGGTGGGCAGCAGCACCTTGAGCCGCTGCTGCTCGACCCAATGCTGGGCGTAGTGCTCCGGCAGGTAGCCGATATAGGCGCCGGACAGCACCAGGATCAGCTGCGCCTCCATCGACTCCACCGTCGCCGCGCTGTGCTTGAAGCCATGCCGCGCCAGCTCTGCCTGGCTCCAGTAACCGCGGCCGACCATGCGCTGCTGGGTGATCACCTCGGCCGGGATGCGCCGCTGCTCGTACAGCGAATGCCGCTCGCTGCAGTACAGCCAGTGTTGCTCGCGGTACAGCGGCTGGTAGACCAGGCCGTTCATCCGCGTGGAGAAGGCACCGATGGCCAGGTCCAGGCGGTTGTCGAGCACCGCCAGCTGCAGCTCGTAGGGGCTCATCACCGACAGGTGCAGGTGCACGCCGGGGTGCTCCTGGCTGTGGGCGCCGATCACCTCGGCCAGCGGCAGCGCCGGGTCGCTCACCGTGGAATCCAGCACGCCGAGGTTGAGGGTGCCGCGCAGCTCGCCCTTGAGCGCCGCCGAATAGCGCTCGAAACCCTCCAGCTCGCCGAGCAGGCGCAGGGTCTCCTGGTGGAACAGCTCGCCCTTGCTGGTCAGGCTGAAACCGCCACGGCCGCGGTGGCAGAGCACCAGGCCGAGCTGCGTCTCCAGCTGACTCATATAGGTGCTGATGGCCGAGGTCGACAGGTTCAGCTCCTGCTGCGCGGCAGCAAAGCCCTGGTGGCGCACCACGCAGGCGAAGATGCGCAGCAGCTTGAGATCGGGCAGTTGGCTGGTCATGGTGTTCTCGTCGGCGGTGGAGCAGTGGTGCGCGCGCACCACTGTATCCCGTCGCCTCTTAGTTTAGAAATCTCTGAACTAAGTTTTTGCCCCTGCCGATTTTTCCCGGAGCGCAGCTGACCAAGAATCCGCCCAACGATTCCTAAAACCACAACAACCCTGAGGCCTTCCCATGGACAAGGTTTTTCATCAGCCCCTGGGCGGCAACGAAATGCCCCGTTTCGGCGGCATCGCCACCATGATGCGCCTGCCGCATATCCAGAAGATCGAAGAGAAACGCGAGCTCGACGTCGCCTTCGTCGGCGTGCCGCTGGATATCGGCACCTCGCTGCGCTCCGGCACCCGCTTCGGCCCGCGCGAGATTCGCGCCCAGTCGGTGATGATCCGCCCCTACAACATGGCCACCGGTGCCGCCCCCTTCGATTCGCTGAACGTGGCCGATATCGGCGATGTGGCGATCAACACCTTCAACATGGCCGAGGCCGTGCGCATCATCGAGGAGTCCTACGACGAGATCCTCGAGTACGGCATCAAGCCGCTGACCCTGGGCGGCGACCACACCATCACCCTGCCGATCCTGCGCGCCATCCACAAGAAGCACGGCAAGGTCGGCCTGGTGCATATCGACGCCCACGCGGATGTGAACGACGAGATGTTCGGCGAGAAGATCGCCCACGGCACCACCTTCCGCCGCGCCGTCGAGGAAGGCCTGCTGGACTGCGACCGCGTGGTGCAGATCGGCCTGCGCGCCCAGGGCTACACCGCCGAGGACTTCAACTGGAGCCGCAAGCAGGGCTTTCGCGTGGTGCAGGCCGAGGAGTGCTGGCACAAGTCGCTGGAGCCCTTGATGGCCGAGGTGCGCGAGAAGGTTGGCGGCGGCCCGGTGTACCTGAGTTTCGACATCGACGGCATCGACCCGGCCTGGGCGCCCGGCACCGGCACCCCGGAAATCGGCGGGCTGACCACCATCCAGGCGATGGAGATCATCCGCGGCTGCCAGGGTCTGGACCTGGTCGGCGGCGATCTGGTGGAGGTCTCCCCACCCTACGACACCACCGGCAACACCTCGCTGCTCGGCGCCAACCTGCTCTACGAAATGCTGTGTGTGCTTCCGGGGGTTCAGCGTCGCTGACCGCCGGCTTTTATTGCTCCGCCCGGGTGCCCCGCGAGGCGCCCGGTACATCCATACAACAACAACTAGGGTGCCCAGATGAATCGTGAAGAAGCCATGCCACTGCTGGACGACCAGCCACCGGCCGATACCTCCGTTGCACACGCCTACAACCTGCGCCAGCTGCTGATCTTCCTGATCCCCTCGCTGCTCGGCGTGCTGCTGTTCCTCACGCCCATCGTTTACGAGGAAAAGGTCACCATCGGCCTGGGCGTGATGGCCGATGCGCTGAAGGCCGGCCTGAGCGCCTGGCTGCCGGCCATCGCCACCGGCCTGCTGCTGTTTTCCGCCGCCTGCGGCCTGATCGCCAGCCTGCTCAAACCCAAGTGGCTCACCGAGCGCCACGCCCTCAACGAGATGTTCAACCTCAGCCCGCTATGGCTCGGCCTGCGCGTGCTCGGCGCGCTGTTCGCGGCCATGACCTTCTGGCAGTTCGGCCCGGAATGGATCTGGAACGCCAACACCGGCGGCGTGGTGCTCAAGGACCTGGCCCCGGTACTGATCACCTTCTTCCTGGTGGCCGGGCTGATCCTGCCGCTGCTCACCGACTACGGCCTGATGGAGTTCTGCGGCACCCTGGTGCGCAATGTGTTCCGCAAGATCTTCGGCCTGCCCGGGCGCTCGGCCATCGACGCCATCGCCAGTTGGCTCGGCTCCGGCACGGTCGGCGTGCTGATCACCGCCCAGCAGTACCAGAAGGGCTTCTACAGCGCGCGGGAAGCGGCAGTGATCGCCACCAACTTCTCCATCGCCTCGATCGCCTTCAGCCTGCTGATCACCAGCTTCATGAAGCTCGACCACCTGTTCGTGCCCTTCTACCTCACCGTGGTGGTCGCCGGCCTGGCCGCCGCCATCATCACCCCGCGCATCCCGCCGCTGTCGTGGAAGAAGGACGAGTACGTCGCCGGCGTCGGCAAGCAGATCAAGGAAGACGTACCGGCCGGCACCTCGCTGCTGCGCTGGGGCCTGGTTCAGGCGGTCAAGCGCGCCAATGCCAACCCCTCGCCGGGGCAGATGGTCAAGGTCGGCGTGCACAACGTGGTGGACATCTGGCTCGGCCTGCTGCCGCTGGCGATGGCCATCGGCACGCTGTCGCTGGCGATTGCCGAGTTCACCCCGATCTTCAACTGGCTGTCCGCTCCCATAGTGCCGCTGCTCGAGCTGCTGCAACTGCCGGAAGCCGCCAAGGCCGCGCCGGCCATGCTGGTGGGTTTTGCCGACATGTTCCTGCCGGCGGTACTGGGCAAGGGCATCGAGAGCGAACTGACCCGCTTCGTGGTGGCCTGCGTGTCGCTGACCCAGCTGATCTACATGTCCGAAGTCGGCGTGCTGATCATCAAGGCCAAGCTGCCGCTGAACATCCTCGAGCTGTTCATGATCTTCATCATCCGTACCCTGATCACCCTGCCGATCATCGCGCTGATGGCGCACTGGATCGTCGGTTAACAGTCCCGCAGGGCGGACATGCCAAAGGCTTGTCCGCCTCCGGGCAAGTGACGGTGGACCTGGCCGCGCCCTGTCCACCCTGCACAGCGCGATCAGCGCCATTGAAGGATTCTCAACATGACCACCTGCGGCGAATTTCTCGTCAAGCAACTGGAAGCCTGGGGCGTCGACACCGTGTTCGGCATCCCCGGCGTGCACACCGTGGAGCTGTACCGCGGCCTGCCGCACAGCGGTATTCGCCATATCACCCCGCGCCACGAACAGGGCGCCGGCTTTATGGCCGACGGCTATGCGCGGGTGTCCGGCAAGCCGGGGGTGTGCTTCATCATCACCGGCCCGGGGATGACCAATATCCTCACTGCCATGGGCCAGGCCTATGCCGATTCGATCCCCATGCTGGTGATCTCCAGCGTCAACGAGCGCGCGCGTCTCGGCCTGGGCAAGGGCTACCTGCACGAGCTGCCCAACCAGCGCGCCATGGTTTCGGGCGTGAGTGCCTTTAGCCATACCCTGATGAGCGTCGAGGAGCTGCCTGGCGTGCTGGCCCGCGCCTTCGCCGTGTTCGAGGGCGAGCGTCCGCGGCCGGTGCATATCGAGCTGCCACTGGACATCATCACCGCCGACGCCAGCCATATGCGCCTGGCGGCCAGGCCGCGGGTCGAGCGCCCGGCACCGAATCGTACGCTGATCCGCGACGCCGCCGCCCTGCTGAAGAACGCCCAGCGCCCGCTGCTGCTGCTCGGCGGCGGCTGCGTGGCCGCGCAGGCCGAGGCCCGCGCCCTGGCCGCCAGCCTGGACGCGCCGACCGCACTGACCATCAACGCCAAGGGCCTGCTGCCGCCGAATCATCCGCTGCTGCTGGGCAGCAACCAGTCGCTGCTGCCGGTGCGCCAGCTGGCGCTGGAGGCTGACGTGGTGCTGGCCATCGGCACCGAACTGGGCGAGACCGACTACGACGTGGTGTTCGACGGCAACTTCAAACTGGGCGGCGCGCTGATCCGCGTGGATATCGACGCCCAGCAGCTGCAACGCAACTTCGCCCCGCAGCTGGCGATCCAGGGCGACGCGCGCCTGGCCATGCGCATGCTGCTGGCCGAGCTCAACCCCTGCGAGCCCCGCGCCGACAGCCCCGGCGCCCGCCGCACGGCCGCCGTACAGGCGCAGCTGGCCGAGGATTTCGCCGGCTGGGGGCATTACCGTCAGCTGTTCGACACAGTGCTGGAGGTGTTGCCCGAGGCGCGCTTCGTCGGCGACTCGACGCAGACGGTGTACAGCGGCAACCACCTGGTGGAGCTGGACGGCGCGCGGCGCTGGTTCAACGCCTCCACCGGCTACGGCACCCTGGGCTACGGCCTGCCGGCGGCCATCGGCGCCAAGCTGGCCGAGCCGGGCCGCCCGGTGATCAGCCTGATGGGCGACGGCGGCCTGCAGTTCACCCTGCCGGAGCTGGCCAGCGCGGTGGAGGCCAGGATCGGCATCATCGTGCTGCTGTGGAACAACTCGGGCTACGGCGAGATCAAGCGCTATATGCAGCGCCGCGATATCGAACCGCTTGGCGTGGATATCTACACCCCGGACCTGCTGGCCATCGCCCGCGGCTTCGGCTGCGCCGCCGAGCGCGCGCGCGACCACGCGCACCTGGCCGAGCTGCTGCGCACTGCGCCGAGCGACCGCCCGCTGATTATCGAAGTGCTGGAGCAGGCGCCCTTCCACCCCTGAACCAGGCCTGAGCCCGGATTGCATCCGGGCTGCGCCGCTGGGCGCCAACAGCTGTAGGAGCCGCGCCCCGCGGCGAAAGGTCTGCCGCTCCGTGCAGGCCCTCTTTCCCAACGGTACGGGGCTCCTACAATGACGCAAACGGCAGCAGCGAGGCCCAGCATGAAAATCGTCAGCCGTGACCAATGGTTCGAGGTGGAGCATCGCCACGACGGCATCTGCCTGATCCACGAGCCCTATGTGCGCCCCTTCTACCGCTGCAACATGTGGCATATCCAGGGCCGCGAGCGCGACGCGCTGATCGACTCCGGCTCAGGCCTGGTCAGCCTGCGCGAGCAGTTGCCCTGGCTGACCGACAAGCCGCTGCTGGCGGTGGCCAGCCATACCCACTTCGACCATATCGCCGGCCATCACGAATTCAGCGAACGCCTGGTGCACCCGGCCGAGGCCGATATCCTCGCCGAACCGGACGGTGCCAATACCCTGGCCGCGGACTTCGTCGGCGACGAGATGTTCGAGGCGCACCCGGATTGCCCGCTGTGCTACGCCGAATACCGGGTCAGGGCGGCACCGGCCACCCGCCTGATCGAGGATGGCGACGTGCTGGATCTGGGCGATCGGATTCTGCAGGTGCTGCACACCCCGGGCCATTCACCCGGCGGCATCAGCCTGTGGGAAGCGAAGACGCAGACGCTGTTCTCCGGCGACATCCTCTACGACGGTCCGCTGATCGAGGACGCCTATCACTCCAACCTGGAGGACTACGCGCGCAGCCTGGCGCGCCTGTGCGAGCTGCCAGTGCGCAGCGTGCATGGCGGGCATTTCCCCAGTTTCTCCGGCGAGCGCATGCGCGAGCTGATCGGGCAGTGGTTTGTCCATCACCGGCAGTTCAGCCCCTGACCCGGGTTCAACGCTGCCGACCCGGTGTGCGCGGGTCGCGGGGAGGATTGCTGCGCACGGGGACCGGTTGTGCCTGCGGCCGCTCGCGTAAGCCCAGGGCTGCCAGCAAATCCTCCAAGAGATTCAGCAACTTGGTGTTCATGGAAGCTCCTCCTGCGCGAGTTCCAAGACAAGAGCGACTGCAGGCTCTTGAATTCAAGCCTAGTCCCGCCCCGAATGATTTCAACTGATCCAGATCAAGCGGGGTCGGGCCTGCGCCGGTAGGGGAACACGTCGATCACCTTGCCCTGGCGAATGGCATCCTGCAGGCCCTTCCAGTAGTCGGCGTCGTACAGGTTGCCGTGCAGCTGGCTGAAAAGCCGGCGCTGCTTGATATCGGCGAACAGAAACGGCGGGAACTCCTCGGGGAACACGTCCATCGGCCCCACCGAATACCAGGGTTCGGAACTCATCTCGTCCTCGGGGAAGCGCGGCGGCGGAATGCGGCGGAAGTTCACCTCGGTGAGAAAGCAGATCTCGTCGTAGTCGTAGAACACCACGCGGCCGTGACGGGTGACGCCGAAGTTCTTCAGCAGCATGTCGCCGGGGAAGATATTCGCCGCCGCCAGTTGCTTGATGGCCAGGCCGTAGTCTTCCAGCGCCTCGCGCACCTGTGCCTCGCTGGCGTTCTCCAGGTAGAGGTTGAGCGGCGTCATGCGCCGCTCGGTCCAGCAGTGGCGGATCAGCACGGTGTCGCCCTCCACCACCACGGTGGACGGCGCCACCTCCAGCAGCTCGGCCAGGCATTCGGGCTCGAACTTGGCCTTGGGGAAGCGAAAATCGGCGAACTCCTGGGTATCGGCCAAGCGCCCCACGCGATCGACGCTCTTCACCAGGCGGTACTTCTCGATCACCGTATTGCGGTCCACCGTCTTGGCGTGGGCGAAGCGGTCCTTGATGATCTTGAACACGGTATTGAAGCCCGGCAGGGTGAACACGCTCATCACCATGCCGCGCACCCCGGGGGCCATGACGAAACGGTCGTCGGTGCTGGCCAGGTGGCCGATCAGCGCGCGATAGAACTCCGACTTGCCGTGCTTGTAGAAGCCGATCGAGGTGTACAGCTCGGCAATGTGCTTGCCCGGCAGGATGCGCTTGAGGAAGGCGACGAACTCCGCGGGAATGGCCACGTCGACCATGAAATAGCTGCGGGTGAAGGAGAAGATGATCGACACCTCGGCCTCGTCGGTGATCAGGGCGTCGACCTGGATGCCGTGGCCTTCGCGGTGCAGCAGCGGGATCGCCAGCGGCCACTGCTCGTCGCGGGTGTAGATGCGCCCGACCAGATAGGCGCCCTTGTTGCGATAGAGCACCGAGGAGAACAGCTCGATGCACAGCTCGGGATCCTTGCATACCCAGTCCGGCAGGCTGGCGCGCAGCTGCCCTTCCAGCCGCTGCAGATCGCGCGGCAGGTCCTCGTAGACCACGTCGAAGCGGTAATCCTCGAAGATCGCCCGCAGCATGTCGGTCAGCTCGCCCGCTGGCCGGTAGCTGCGCGTCTGCGCGGCGCCGGGATGACTGCGCAGCGACGGACGGGTGGTATGGATGAACATGCAGCCGTCGCTGATCAGGTCATGGCTGAACAGGCTGCAGAACACCGAGTTGAACCAGGTTTCCGCCAGCTCGTCGTCGAAGCGCAGGTCGATCAGGGCGATATAGGCGCTTTTGACCAGCGGCCACTGGCTCGCCTCGAGCAACGTCTCGCCGATACGGCGCAACAGCCGGTCGCTGGTCTCGCCGACCTTGTCCTCGTACAGGTTGATGCGCGCCGCCGAGGCGCGCTGCGCCTCCTGCCACTGCGCCAGTTCGAAACGCACACGGGCGCCGTCGGTGATCTGGCGAAAATGCTCGCGGTAGTCGTCGAAGCCGTCGAGGATCAGCCGGGCTATCTCGCCGGCCGGCCATTGCTGCGCCATGGAAGTGCCTCGCAAGGAAATGAGTGAGGCGAGCTTAACCGCAAAGCCGGCCAAACGTAGCCCGGATGCAATCCGGGGACTATCGCCCAAGTATTCCCGGATTTCATCCGGGCCACGGGCCGGCACGGGCCACGTTCGAAAGCGCGATGCGGATTGCCAGAACGGCGGCGGCCGGCAACACTCTCGCTCCCGACCTGCCGGATGCCCCGCCTTGCGTACTGCCGACCTGCTCCGCCTGCTGCTGCTCGCCGCCATCTGGGGCGCCAGCTTCCTGTTCATGCGCGTCGCCGCGCCGGTGCTGGGCAGCATGCCCACGGCCTTCTTCCGCGCCAGTTTCGGCGCCCTCGGCCTGCTCGCCTTCCTCCTGCTGATGCGGGTGAGCTGGGACTTTCGCGGCAAGCTCAAGGCCTGCCTGATGCTCGGGGTGATCAACGCCGGCCTGCCTTCGGCCATGTACTGCCTGGCCGCGCTGATCCTGCCGGCCGGTTACTCGGCGATCTTCAATGCGACGACGCCTTTGATGGGGGTATTGATCGGCGCGCTGTTCTTCCACGAGGGCATCACCACGAGCAAGGCCGCCGGGGTGTTTCTCGGCCTGCTCGGCGTGGCGGTGCTGACCCGCACCGGCCCGGTGGCCTTCGATCTGGAATTGCTGCTGGGCGCCGCCGCCTGCCTGGTGGCCACCACCTGCTACGGCTTCGCCGGCTTCCTGACCCGCCGCTGGATCGGCCAGCAGGGCGGCCTGGATAACCGCCTGACCGCCTTCGCCAGCCTGCTCGGCGCCAGCCTGTTCCTCACCCCGTTGTTCGCCGGCAGCCTGGCGCTGCAGGCGCCGCCGAGCTGGGGCGGGATAGAGGTGTGGCTGTCGCTGGCCGGCCTCGGCCTGCTTTGCACGGCGTTCGCCTACGTGCTGTATTTCCGCCTGCTGGCCGATATCGGGCCGATCAAGGCCAGTACCACCACCTTTCTGATTCCGCCGTTCGGCGTGCTCTGGGGCGCCCTGCTGCTGGGCGAGCCGCTGAGTTGGGACTACCTGCCGGGCTGCGCGCTGATCGGGCTGGCGCTATGGCTGGTAGTCAGGCCGAGCGCCGCCAAAGCGTAGGGTGTCGCGGGGCCGCCCAGGCCGCGCGCACCACAGAACTGTCGAGGCTGGTGCACACGGCGCACCCTACAAAAAGCCGCCCGAAGGCGGCTTGGTCGCTAGGCTTATTGCTGCAGCTCCTGCTCGGTGAACAGCCCGTCGAACAGCATGGACGACAGGTAGCGCTCGCCGGAATCCGGCAGGATCACCACGATGGTCTTGCCCTGCATCTCCGGTTTCTCCGCCAGGCGCACCGCAGCCACCATCGCCGCGCCGCAGGAGATGCCGCAGAGGATGCCCTCCTCGCGCATCAGGCGCAGGGCCATGGCCTTGGCCTCGTCATCGGCCACCTGCTCGACCTGATCGACCATGGCCAGGTCGAGGTTCTTCGGCACGAAGCCGGCACCGATGCCCTGGATCTTGTGCGGCGCCGGCTTGACCTCGGCGCCGGCCAGGGTCTGGCTGATCACCGGCGAGCCGACCGGCTCCACCGCCACCGAGAGGATCGGCTTGCCCTGGGTCTGCTTGATATAGCGCGAGACCCCGGTGATGGTGCCGCCGGTGCCGACCCCGGCGACCAGCACGTCGATGGCGCCATCGGTATCGCGCCAGATTTCCGGGCCGGTGGTCTTCTCGTGGATCGCCGGGTTGGCCGGGTTGTCGAACTGCTGTGGCATGTAATAGGTGGAAGGATCGGAAGCGGCGATCTCGGCCGCCTTCTCGATGGCGCCCTTCATGCCCTTGGCCGGCTCGGTCAGCACCAGCTCGGCGCCGAGGGCCTTGAGCACCTTGCGCCGCTCCAGGCTCATCGACGCCGGCATGGTCAGCAGCAGCTTGTAGCCGCGCGCGGCGGCGACGAAGGCCAGGCCGATGCCGGTATTGCCCGAGGTCGGCTCGACTATGGTCATGCCCTTCTTGAGCACGCCGCGTTCCTCGGCGTCCCAGATCATGCTGGCGCCGATGCGGCACTTGACCGAGTAAGCCGGGTTGCGACCTTCGATCTTGGCCAGGATGGTCACCCCTTTGGGCCCCAGGCGGTTGATCATCACCAGCGGCGTGTTACCGATGGCCTGGGCGTTGTCAGCGAAGATGCGGCTCATGATTCCTTCCTAAGCAGATGGACGACTGAGAAAGACATCAGCCTATGCCCAGCCGCAGCAGCAGTCCAGCCGAACAGAATGCCGCCGGCACAGTCCATCGAAGACCAGTGATTCGTCAGGCACTCTCCATGCAACGACGCTACGGTTGGCCGCTTCGCGCCCTGCTCATGCTCCTGCTGCTCTTGCTGGCGGCGCACCTGATGCTGCCCGGGTTGATCCGCGCCCATCTCAACGACCGACTGGCCGAGATGGGCGATTATCGCGGGCATATCGTCGATGTCGACCTGGCCTGGTGGCGCGGCGCCTACCGCATCGATGGCCTGACCATCGTCAAGACCGACGGCGACGTGCCGGTGCCCCTGCTCGACGCCCCGCTGATCGACCTCGCGGTGAGCTGGCGCGCGCTCTGGTACGAGCACAAGGTGGTAGCCGAGGTGTTCTTCGAACGGCCCGAGCTGAACTTCGTCGACGGCGGCGGCGATCGCCGGGCGAGCCAGAGTGGTGCCGGCACCGACTGGCGCGACCAGTTGAACAAGCTGCTGCCGATCACCCTGAACGAATTGCGCATCGTCGACGGCAGCATCGCCTTCCACAATTTCACCACCAGCCCCGAGGTGAACCTGACCGCGAGCGAGGTCGACGCCAGCTTCTACAACCTGACCAACGTCGCCGATGAAAGTGGGAAGCGGGTCGCGCGCTTCGAAGGCGAGGCGCTGCTGCTGGACCACGCGCCGCTGGAAACCCAGGCGCGCTTCGATCCGTTCGGGAACTTCGAGGACTTCGAGCTGCGCCTGCGCGCTCGCGGTATCGAGTTGCCGCGCCTCAACGACTTCTCCCGCGCGTACGGCCGTTTCGACTTCAAGGACGGCAGCGGCGACCTGGTGATCGAGGCGCGAGCCGACGATGCCCGGCTCAGCGGCTATATCAAGCCGCTGCTGCACGACGTGGAGGTATTCGACTGGCAGCAGGACGTCGAGGACGAAGACAAGGGCGTGCTGCGCTCGCTCTGGGAGTCGCTGGTCGGCGCCGGGGAAACGCTGCTGAAGAACCAGCCCCGCGACCAGTTCGCCACCCGGGTAGAGCTCGGCGGCAGCGTACACAACCAGCAGACCAGCACCTTCCAGGCCTTACTGGCGATCCTGCGCAATGGTTTCATCGAGGCGTTCACGCCACGCTTCGAGCGTCCGCCGCCGCAAGAGGGCGACACCTAGCTGTGCGCCGCAGGCGCCTGGCTGAAGATCCCGTGACCGCCCATTCAGTGACTGAATGCCCCGTCTGCGTTCACAGTTTGCCGGCCCTCACGTTATAGTCGGCGTCTCCACCAGATTGCGAACGCCCGGCAGCGCCGGCCGTCACCGTTCGAGGATTTTCCGATGAAGTTCGAAGGCACCCAGTCCTACGTCGCCACCGACGACCTCAAGCTCGCGGTCAACGCCGCCATCACCCTGCAGCGTCCGCTGCTGGTCAAGGGCGAGCCGGGCACCGGCAAGACCATGCTCGCCGAGCAGCTGGCCGAGGCCTTCGGCGCCAAGCTGATAACCTGGCACATCAAGTCCACCACCAAGGCGCACCAGGGCCTCTACGAGTACGACGCAGTCAGCCGCCTGCGCGATTCGCAGCTCGATTCCGACAAGGTTCACGACGTTCGCAACTACATCAAGAAGGGCAAGCTGTGGGAGGCCTTCGAGGCCGACGAGCGGGTGATCCTCCTGATCGACGAGATCGACAAGGCCGATATCGAGTTCCCCAACGACCTGCTGCAGGAACTCGACAAGATGGAGTTCTACGTCTACGAGACCAACGAGACGATCAAGGCCAAGCAGCGCCCGATCATCATCATCACCTCCAACAACGAGAAGGAACTGCCGGACGCCTTCCTGCGCCGCTGCTTCTTCCACTACATCGCCTTCCCCGACCGCGACACGCTGAAGAAGATCGTCGACGTGCACTACCCCAACATCAGCGGTGAGCTGGTGGCCGAGGCGCTCGACGTGTTCTTCGACGTGCGCAAGGTCCCGGGCCTGAAGAAGAAGCCCTCGACCAGCGAACTGGTGGACTGGCTCAAGCTCTTGATGGCCGACAGTATCGGCGAGGCCGTGCTGCGCGAGCGCGACCCGACCAAGGCCATCCCGCCGCTGGCCGGTGCCCTGGTGAAGAACGAGCAGGACGTGCAGTTGCTCGAGCGCCTGGCCTTCATGGCGCGCCGCGCGTCGCGATAAGCCAGCCAGTAGGGTGGAAAACCGCGAAGCGTTTTCCACCACCCTAAGGGCATGGTGGATGAAAAGAGCGTCATCCACCCTACGGGTAATCGGGAGATCGCCAGCATGCTGCTCAACCTGTTCAACGAAATGCGTGCGGCCAAGGTGCCGGTGTCGGTGCGCGAGCTGCTCGACCTGATCAACGCGCTCAAGCACAACGTGGTGTTCGCCGACATGGACGAGTTCTACTACCTGTCGCGCGCCATCCTGGTCAAGGACGAACGCCACTTCGACAAGTTCGACCGCGCCTTTTCCGCCTACTTCAAGGGCCTGGAAAACCTTAACCAGCATATCGAGGCGATGATCCCCGACGAATGGCTGCGCAAGGAGTTCGAGCGCCTGTTGACTGACGAGGAACGCGCCCAGATCCAGAGCCTAGGCGGCCTGGACAAGCTGATCGAGGAGTTCAAGAAGCGTCTCGAGGAGCAGAAGGAAAGGCACGCCGGCGGCAACAAGTGGATCGGCACCGGCGGCACCAGCCCCTTCGGCTCGGGTGGTTTCAACCCCGAGGGCATTCGCGTCGGCGACGCCGGCAAACGCCAGGGCAAGGCCGCCAAGGTATGGGACCAGCGCGAGTACAAGAACCTCGACGACCAGGTCGAACTGGGCACGCGCAACATCAAGGTGGCGCTGCGCCGCCTGCGCAAGTTCGCCCGCCAGGGCGCCGCCGAGGAACTCGACCTCGACGGCACCATCGACCACACCGCCAAGGACGGCGGCCTGCTCAATATCCAGATGCGCCCGGAGCGGCGCAATACGGTCAAGCTGTTGCTGCTGCTGGACATCGGCGGCTCGATGGACGCCCACGTCAAGGTCTGCGAGGAGCTGTTCTCGGCCTGCAAGACCGAGTTCAAGCACCTCGAATACTTCTACTTCCACAACTTCATCTACGAGAGCGTGTGGAAGAACAACCTGCGCCGCACCAGCGAGCGCACCTCCACCCTCGACCTGCTGCACAAGTACGGCGCCGACTACAAGGTGGTGTTCGTCGGCGACGCGGCCATGGCGCCCTACGAGATCACCCAGGCCGGCGGCAGCGTCGAGCACTGGAACGAGGAAGCCGGCTACGTGTGGATGAAGCGCTTCAGCGAGAAGTTCAAGAAGCTCATCTGGATCAACCCCTACCCCAAGGACAGCTGGAACTACACCGCCTCGACCAATATCGTCCGCGAGCTGATCGAGGACCGCATGTACCCACTGACCCTGCAGGGGCTGGAAGACGGCATGAAATACCTGTCCAAGTGACAGGCAGCAAAAAGGGCCCCGCGGGGCCCTTTTTCATAGGCATCTAACTCAGCGCTTGTCGCCGTCATCCGCCTGGTTCAGATCCATCACCGTCTGCGCCGGTTGCTGCGGCCTGACCTCGGTGGGCGCGGCCTGCGGCGCACTCACCGGCTCGCTCACGACCTCCTTCTTGCGAAACCCCAGACGCTTGATCAGCCAGCCGCCCAGCACCACCGGAATGAACCAGAACTTCTTCAGCAGCACCAGCAACACAGCCAGCAGACCGGTCTTGGCCGCCACCTTGCCGGCGACCAGCGCGCCGATGCCGTAGGCCGCCACGGTGTCCAGATCCGGATCGAACTCGGCGTAGCGCTGGCCGGCGTTGAACTCGGTCATTGCGAGCACCGCCGGCACGTTCCGCTCGATCTCGGCCAGTTGGTCCATGTTGGCGATGAAGTTCAGCACCAACACGCCCTTACGACCGAGCACGCGGATGTTGTAGTTGAGGGTGTGGGTCTGGCTGTCGCCGAACTTCAGCTCCTTGGCCCAGTGCAGCTTCTTGCCCTGCGCGTCGTAGTGCGGCGCCGCGGCCCAGCCGATCAGCTGCACCGGCTCGTAGCCGTTTTCTTCGCGCCAGGCGTTGGCCTCGCGCATGTCGGCCTGCATGTCTTCGAGCATGTCGGCGTAGTCGAGATCGGCGGCGTCCTCGTCGGATACGTAGCCGCTCGGCTCGAACTCGACGGTGACGCCCCAGGAAGCCTCGGCCAGCGGCGAGACGTCCGCCGGCAGGATCATGCCCAGCGGCGGCACCTCGTCCGGCGGATTGCCCCAGCCCTCGACCAGCAGACGCTGGGCGTCGTCGCTGTCGAGAAACACCAGCGACTCGGGCAGGTTGAGGGTGGCCAGGTCGTCGCCCAGCACGATCTTGCCGTGCTGGAACGCCAGGCTGGCGACGAACTCTTCCGGGCTGACCCCTTGCGCCTCGTCATCGGCCAACTCGACTTCCTCGCTGAGGCTGGCGCTCTCTGGCTCGGCTGCGGGGTTGGCATAGGCGGGAGGAATGAACGGCAGGACGGCCGCCAGCGCGGCCGCCAGGATCGAATCCTTGATCGACATGGAAACTCCATTTAACTCGGGTTGGGAAATGTAACGCGGTATTACAGTAGCACGCCGCGCCGTAACGGCGAGCGAACTGCCGCAACTTTCCCGTTCAGCGCCAGTGGCGTTGCTGGGTCCGCCGCGTCCGCCCCATGCCGACCATCCAGCCGAGCGCCAGCACGAGCGACTCCGCCAGCCAGGCCAGCAGCAAGGCGCAGGCGACACCCCAGACGATCGCCTCGGGGGTTAGCAGCACCTGGTAGCGGTAGGCGTGCAGGGTTTCCTGGAATAGTTGGGCATCGGCCGCGGTCGCCAGATGCCAGGCCTGGGCGTACCAGGGCCCCTGCATGGCCTGCCATTCGCGCTCGAGCAGTGCGGAGCGCTGCACCAGATGCGCCACGCTCTGCGCGTCGCTGCGCATCACCGGATCGTCGCTGGCCCGGTAGTGCGCCACCAGTGCGTCCAGATCGCCATCGAAAAAGCGCCGCGCGGTCTCGGCGAAGCCCTTGAGGCTCTGCTGCGACTCCAGGCGGTGCGCCTCGACGCGCTTGGCGTAGTCGTCGACGAACCCCGGCACCTGCACGCCGAGCAGCAGGCCGACGGCGAACAGCGCCAGACGCAAGTAGCTTCGCAACATCCTTCCCCCTCGCTCAGGCTCTACCATTGGCGACGCACTCGCCGCGGCGCCACAACCGCCATTCGCCCGGCCGGTACAGCGACCAGTGCTCATTGTCGGTCAAGGGCTCGGTGGCGATTACCGTGACCACGTCATTGGGCGTGGTTTCCGCCTGGAAGTCCACCTTCAGGTCGGCGTCCCTGAGCTGCGCCGGGCCGAAGGGCGCGCGCCGGGTGATGTGCGCCAACTTGCTCGAGCAGAAGCTGAACAGCCAGTCGCCGTCACTGAGCAGGCAGTTGAACACGCCGAGCCGGCGATAACTGGCGCAGGCCGCCACCAGCACCGGCAGCAGCACCTCCACCGATACCGGCTCGGGAAAGGCGCGACGCACCCGATTGAGCAGGTCGCAGAAGGCCGCCTCGCTGTCGGTGTCGCCCACTGGTCGGTAGAAGCTGGTGGCGCCCGCGAGGCCCGCCAGCTGGCCGTTGTGGGCGAAGCACCAGTTGCGCCCCCACAGCTCGCGGACGAAGGGATGGGTATTGGCCAGGCAGACCCGGCCGACGTTGGCCTGGCGGATATGGCCGATCACCACCTCGCTCTTGATCGGGTAGCGCTGCACCAGCTGCGCCACTTCCGATTCGCTGCTCGCCTGCGGGTCCTGGAACAGGCGCAGGCCGCGCCCCTCGTAGAAACCGATGCCCCAGCCGTCGCGGTGCGGACCGGTACGCCCGCCGCGCTGCATCAGCCCGGTGAAGCTGAAAACGATATCGGTGGGCACGTTGGCGCTCATGCCGAGCAGTTCGCACATGCTGTCAGTTCTCCTCGCCGAGCGCGCGGCGCAGTCGTTCGGCCTCGGCTTGCAGGCGCACCTGCAGGCGCCTGCGCCCCAGCGGCAGGAAGCGCACCAGCAGGCGCCAGAGCAGCGCCGGCAGATCGCCGGGGCGGCGAGGGATCAGGTGCAGATGCAGGTGCGGCACGTGCTGGTTGGAATCGGGACCATCGTTGATCACCAGGTTGATGCCTTCGCGACCATAACCCGCCGAACGCAGTGCCGCCGCCATCCGCTCGGCCAAGGCCAGCAGGCGGTCACGCACCGCCGCCGACAGGTCCGCCAGCAGCGGTGCGTGGGCGCGGCTGACGATCAGCACATGGGCCGGGCGCATGGGAAAGATATCCAGCAGGACGATGAAGTCCTCGTCCTGGTGCAGCAGATGCGCCGGCAGGCGGCCGGCGGCGATGGCGCAGAACACGCAGTCCATGGTGTCTCCTGGCCGGCGGCCCGAGTCGCGGACCGCTCAGGGGTCAAGGGTCAGAGCCGGGGTTCCAGCCGGCCACCGCGCTCAAAGCGATGGTCGAGGCGTTCATCGTCCTGCTCCATCAGCTCGCGCAGGGTACGCGGGTCTTCGTCCTCGACTGCGGTATCCGTCTGGCGCCCCTGCCACCAGCGCTCGATGGGCCAGCGGATGGCGACGAACAGCAAATACAGGGCAAAGGCGATCAGGCCGTACAGGGCCAGGTCGGCCACCGCCCGCCAGGCGTTGTTGCCCACCTTGAGCAACAGGTCCATGGCGGTTATCGCGATGGCCGGGGCGAACAGTTCGCGCTCCGCATCGACTATGGTCGGGCTGAACAGCAGCACGGCGACCAGCACCCGCAGCGGCTCGCGCACGTAGCGCCACATCCAGCCGGTCAGGCGCAGCCACACCAGCAGGCAGCCCAGGGCGGCGAGGCCGTAGGCGGCCCAGGCGAGCAGATAGTCGTTCTCGTTCATCATAAGGCGGCGATCCTGGCCCTGAGGTTGGCGGGGCTGACGAAAGGGCGCTTATGATAGCGGCTTTTCCCCGGCCCGGCGCCCCCGCCATTGGCCGCGTCACCTGGAGTTATGCATGAGCGCAGCCCCCCTCGCCCGCCAAGAGCCCGGCGCCGATCCCTATCGCTGGTTGGAGAATAGAGACAGCGACGAGGTGTTCGCCCACCTGCGCGCCGAGAATGCTTACCTGGAGGCCGAACTGGCGCCGCAGAAGGCGCTGCGCGAGCAATTGTTCGAGGAGATCAAGGGGCGCATCCGCGAGACCGACCTGTCGCTGCCGGTGCCTTGGGGTGACTACCTGTACTTCCAGCGCACCACCGCCGGCGACGAGTACCCGCGCCATTACCGCTGCCGCCGCCCGCTGGACGGCTCGCTGAACCTGGATGCCGCCAGCGAACAGCTGCTGCTCGACCCCAACGCTCTGGCCGACGGCGGCTATCTGGCCGTCGGCGCGTTCAGCGTCAGCCCGGACCAGCGCCGCCTGGCCTACAGCCTGGACAGCAGCGGCGACGAGGTCTACCGCCTGTTCGTCAAGGAGCTCGACAGCGGGCAGATCAGCGAGCTGCCCTTCGACGACTGCGACGGCAGCATGACCTGGGCCAATGACAGCCAGACCCTGTTCTTCACCGAGCTGGACGACACCCACCGGCCGCACAAGCTCTACCGCCATCGCCTGGGCACGCCCGGCGCCGAGCTGGTGTTCGAGGAGTGCGACGGGCGCTTCTTCCTGCACTGCTACCGCTCCAGCTCCGA
The DNA here is from genome assembly GCF_052682975.1 of Pseudomonas sp. SP16.1. Taxonomy (NCBI): domain Bacteria; kingdom Pseudomonadati; phylum Pseudomonadota; class Gammaproteobacteria; order Pseudomonadales; family Pseudomonadaceae; genus Pseudomonas; species Pseudomonas sp. SP16.1. The sequence goes on along the minus strand of NZ_JBQYFZ010000001.1, from coordinate 1,127,621 downwards.
GCGCCAGCTGATCCTGCAACTGGGCAGCAAGACCACCAGCGAAGTCTGGGTGCTGGACGCCGAGCGGCCGCAGGATGCCTTCACCTGTCTGGCGCCACGCGAGGACGGCCACGAGTACGACGTCGACCACGGTATGCAGGGTGGCGCCTGGAGCTGGCTGATCCGCAGCAACCAGAGCGGCATCAACTTCGCCCTCTACGCCGCCGACGAAGCCGCGCCGCAGCGCCCGCACTGGCGCGAGCTGCGCGCCCACGACCCGGCGGTGATGCTCGAAGACCTCACCCTCAACCGCGACGCCCTGGTGCTGAGCCTGCGCCAGGGTGGCCTGCCGGTGCTGGAGGTGCAGCCGCGGGGCGCCGCGGCCTACCGGGTGCAGCTGCCGGACGCCGCCTACAGCCTGCACGTACAGGACGGCCTGGAGTTCCACAGCCCGGTGATCCGCCTGCGCTACGAGGCCCTCGGCCGTCCGGCGCAGATCCGCCAGCTGGAGCTGGCCAGCGGCGCGCAGCAGGTACTCAAGCAGACCCCGGTGGAAGGCCCCTTCGATGCCGAGGCCTACGAAAGTCGGCGCTTGTGGGCCACCGCGGCCGACGGCACGCAGATACCGATCAGCCTGGTGGCGCGCCGCGAGGTGCTCGCTGCTGGCACGCCGGCACCGCTCTATCTCTATGGCTACGGCGCCTACGGGGCGAGTCTGGATCCCTGGTTCTCGCACGCCCGCCTGTCGCTGCTCGATCGCGGTTTCGTCTTCGCCATCGCCCACGTGCGCGGCGGCGGCGAGATGGGCGAGGCCTGGTATCGATCCGGCAAGCTGGAACACAAGCCCAACACCTTCGGCGACTTCATCGCCTGCGCCGAACACCTGATCGGCGCCGGCCTGACCAGCCCGGAGCGGCTCGCCATCAGCGGCGGCAGCGCCGGCGGCCTGCTGATCGGCACGGTGCTCAACCAGCGCCCGGAGCTGTTCGCTGCGGCCATCGCCGAGGTGCCCTTCGTCGACGTGCTCAACACCATGCTCAATCCCGAGCTGCCGCTGACCGTCACCGAATACGACGAATGGGGCGACCCCAACCAGCCGGAGGTGTTCGCGCGGATCAAGGCCTACGCGCCCTACGAGAACGTGCGCGAGCAGGCCTACCCGGCGATTCTCGCGGTGGCCGGCTACAACGACAGCCGCGTGCAGTACTGGGAGGCGGCCAAATGGGTGGCGCGCCTGCGCGAGCGCAAGACCGACGCCAACCTGCTGCTGCTCAAGACCGACCTGGACGCCGGCCATGGCGGCATGAGCGGCCGTTACCAGGGCATCCGCGACGTGGCCCTGGAGTACGCCTTCCTGTTCAAGGTGCTGGGGCTCGCCTGACGTTGCCGGCAGGCGACCAACAGCGATTGGCAACGCCTGCCGCAGCGGCTAAGGTCGCCTACCCGCTATCGCCATTGCGCACAACCATGCCCGACACTTCCCACCTGATCGACGCCATCCGCGACATGCTGCTGGATTGCGGCCTGTTCGACCAACTGCCTGCCGGCGACGTATTCACCGTGGCCGGCTACTTCAACCTGAGCCAGATCGAGGAAGGCACGCTGATCTTCCGCGAGGGCGACGCCGGGACCTTCATGTGCATCCTCCAGCAAGGCGCGGTCTCGGTGCGCAAGACCAACGTCAGCGGCGAGGAAGTGGAGATCACCTGCCTGCGCAAGGGCCGCGCCTTCGGTGAAATGGCGGTGCTCGACGGCGAGCGGCGCTCGGCGACCTGCGTGGCGGCCAGCGACAGCGTGCTGCTGACCCTGGGCACAGACGCCCTGGAGCGGATGCTCGTGGAAGCGCCCAAGGCCGCGGCCCAGCTGATCCGCGCCATCGCCGTGGGCATGTCGAAGCGTCTGCGGATGGCCGACGGGCAACTGGTCAACCAGATCTAAGCCATATCCAGGCCGCGTCGCGGATCTGTAGGGTGCGCCGTGCGCACCGAGGTGCGCAGCGGCTCCAGGGCGCACGCACTGCCGAGACAGCGCTCCCTAGTTCTGCGTCTTCCCCTGCTCGGTCGGCTGGCGATTGCGCTGCAGTTGCTGCTCCAGCTGCGGTAGCGGCTGGTCCTTCGGCTGCAGCGGCGCCATGCCCGGCACGCGCTGCCCCTGCGGCGGCGGCAACAAGGGCGCCGTTCCCGGTCCCTGACGCTGGATCGGCGCATTCTGCGGCTGGCCGTAGGGTTGCGGGGTGGCAGTGCCGGGCGCGCCCGCGGCAGGCACTGCCGGCATGCGTGGCGGCTGCTGGGGCTGGGCCAGCGCAGCAGCGGCGTACGCCAGGATCACTGCAGCGAGGATAGATAGACGCATGACGGGGCTCCTGATCGGCGAACTTTCGTTCTATTCTGGCAGCACTTGAACGCCAACGTTCGCCACCCGAGCACGAGCCACGCCATGAGCAGCACCAGCAAACTGGACCAGATCCTCGCCGAAGCCCAGCGCCGCCGCGAAACCAGCTACCGCGAAAAAGCGCTGAAGATGTATCCGCATATCTGTGGCCGCTGCGGCCGCGAGTTCAGCGGCAAACGCCTGAGCGAGCTGACCGTGCATCACCGCGACCACAACCACGACAACAACCCGGAGGACGGCTCCAACTGGGAGCTGCTGTGCCTGTACTGTCACGACAACGAGCACCAGCGTCAGGTCGACCTGCACTACCAGAAGGAAGAAGCCGCCAGCGCCGGCTCCGGCAGCAAGGTGACACACAAGGCACTGGCCGGGCTGGAGGCGCTGCTCAAGCGTTAGAGCACCCGGCGCGCGGCCTGGGTGAACCCACGAGCGCATACCCTAGGGTGCGCCGCGCGCACCACAGCGCTCGCAAAGTAGCGCGTCGCTTTCCTAACCAGCGAAACGGTGGATCAATAAAGCGCGATCCACCCTACGCGGCGCCGAGACCAGAGGCGCCTCAGCGCAGCAACCGCGTATCCAGCACCCGCGACGGCCCGCCGATGACGTTCTCGCTGATCTCGATGAAATCCTTGGTGCTGGCCTTGTCCAGGCGCATCAGGCCGCGGGTCACGTCGTCCAGCGAGCGCGCGCCGCGATCCCTGGTCTTCTGGCGGATTTCCCGGTCCAACTCCTGCAACAACAGCACCGCCCGCGCCGTGACCGGGCCACTGGCGCGGTCGGTGCGCAGGCTGTCGACCGGCTTGCTCCAACGCTGCAGCTGCTCGCGGATCTTCTGGTAGCGATCCTCGCCGAGGCCGCCGGCGCGGCGCACCAGCTCGATGGCGTAGTACTCGGCCAGGCCCTCGGTGATCCAGTCGCTGCGCTCGCGCGACTGGATGCGGCTGAACACGTGCACCAGCTCATGCACCAGGGAGCTGGTGCCGTTCTCGCTGACTAGCGGGCGCTCTGCATGCATGTAGTAGGAATTGGCCGCCGACAGGCCGCCGCGCCACATCGGGTCGTCGGCGCCGACGATCAGCAGCTTGTCCGGGTCGCGCGGGAACACCGCCTGCAGCTCCGGCCAGACGAAGGTCAGCAGGGTCATCACGTCCATGCGCCGCATGCCCTCGCCCACCGGCGCGGCTACGGCGACATCGGTTTCACCGAGGCGGGTTCGGCGGGTGCCGAGCTTGCCGGCGATCATCCAGCCGGTCGGGCGGTCGAACTTGCGCTGCGGGTTGTCGATGCGAAAACGGTTCGTGCCGATCCGCGGCCAGCCGGTTTCCACGCTCTTCCAGCCCTTGGGCAGGTCGAATTGCAGGCGCGCCACCAGCTCGGTCCTGTCTTCCTGGCGCAGCACGGCGCTGGGCACCAGATCGTCGCCGCGCAGCAACGCCCAGTCCTCGGTCATCCGCGCATCGAAGCGCCCCGGCTCACGCTCGTGATCGATGCGCACCTTGTAGCTCAGGCGGCTCTTGCCGCTGGCGGGCTGCCAGACGCCGCGTCCGGGCGTCTCCTGCGACCACTGGCCGTCGGTCTCGAAGTCACCGTAGCGGCCCTCCTCGCCCAGATCGAAATCCAGGCCGAGCACGCGCTCGCCCTGCTCCAGGGTCAGACTGACTTCGGCCTGGTTGCTTTCGGGCAGAAAGCGCACCCGGTAGTCGAGATCGACCTTGTACGTGGCTGCCCAGGTCGGCAGGCTCAGGCTCAGCAACAGCAGGGACAACAAGGGGTAACGAGCGGGCATCGCACAAGGCTCCTGGTACGGTGGGGACGCGGCGATCCGATATGACCGCGACGCCTTCGGGCAATTCCATGGCAGGGCGCACAGATTTGCCACGAAGCCCGAATGCAATCAACCCGCGCGGAAGATCAGATGCTCTTCCCAGTCGTCCTCGGCCACGCTGTTCTCGCTGAGCATGCGCCCGGACTGCGAGATACGCTCGACGTGCACCGCCTCGGGATCGCCGCACACCAAGTGGTGCCACAGCGGCAGGTCCTTGCCCTCGCTGACCAGGCGGTAGGCGCAAGTCGGCGGCAGCCACTGGAACTGGTCGGCCTGCGCCGGGGTGAGCTGGATGCAGTCCGGCACGTGCTTGGCGCGGTTGGCGTAGTCGCTGCAGCGGCAGGTCTTGAGATCCAGCAGCTTGCAGGCGATGCGCGTGTAGTAGACGGCGCCGTCGTCCTCGTCCTCGAGCTTCTGCAGGCAGCACAGGCCGCAACCGTCGCACAGCGACTCCCACTCGTCCTGATCGAGCTGGGCGAGGGTCTTGCGTTTCCAGAAGGGTTCGACTTTGGCGGCCATGGCGACAGGCAGAAGCTCGAAGGAGAAAAGCGCGGCAGTCTAGCCCGAGCGCCGGTCACGGCCAAGCGGCGGATGCCGAACGGCAGAGCCGCTTCTCGTAGGGTGCGCCGCGCGCACCAGCTCGCCGCTCAATAACCCCGGGCGAACGCCACCTCGCCGCGCAGCGCCTGGCCGGCCCGCCAGCGCGCCAGGTTGTCGAGAAACAGCTCGGCCATCAGCGCCGGCTCGGTGGGTGCGGCGCTGTGCCCGGTGAGCAGCAGGCGCGGCGCCGTCCAGAATGGATGGCCGGGCGGCAGCGGCTCCTCGCGGCAGACGTCGATCACCGCGCCGGCCAGTCGGCCCTGCTCCAGCGCCGCCACCAGATCGGCATCGACCACCGCGGCGCCGCGCCCGGCATTGATCAGCAGCGCCTCGGCGCGGAAACGGGCCAGCAGGCTGGCGTCGTACAGATCGCGGGTGGCCGGGGTATCGGGCAACAGGTTGATCACGTAATCAGCCCAGCCGACCAGGCGCGGCAACGCGTCCAGACCGGCGACCTCGGCGAAAGGCGCCTGCTCGCGCGGCGCGCTGGCCACGCCGCGCACCTGCAGGCCGAAGGGGACGAGAAAACGCGCCACGCTTTCGCCGATATCGCCGCAGCCGACGATCAACGCGCGCCGCCCGGCCAGGCTGCGCGGCAGGCCGTGATCCCAGCGCTGTTCGACCTGCGCCGCCAGGCGGGCGAACAGACGCCTTTCATGCGCCAGCAGATGGCCGAGCACGTACTCGGCCATTACCTGGCCGAAGATTCCGACGGCGCGGCTGAGGCGATAGTCGCGTGGCAAGTCGGCCGCCAGCAGCGGCGTGATCCCCGCCCAGGTCGACTGCAGCCACTGCGGACGCAGGCCCTGGCGCAGCAGCGGTGCGAGCAGATCGGGCTGGCCTAGCCACAACGGGCAGTCGCCCGCCGCCGCGGCCAGCTCGACGGGGTCGGCGCCGGTCAGCAGCACCAACTCGGGCCGCGCAGCGCGAATCAGCTCGGCGTAGAGCGCGTGATCCTGTTCGGCAATCAGCAGGCGCATGGCTCAGACCGGGTCGTTGCGGCGCAGCAGTTCGTCCGGCAGGTGCTCGATGTACTCCTCCTCCGGCGGCGGCATCTGCAGGTGGTAGCCCTGCTTCTCGAGGTTCTCCAGCACCTGGGCGATGTCCTCGCGGGCCAGCTGGCGCTCGGGGGTCAGCACCAGGTCGAAGGCGTGCGCGGGCGGGCCGAACACGCCGAGCAGGCCTTCCGGTACCCGGCTCAGGGCGTCGGCCTTGAGCACGTAGAGGTACATCTCGTTCTTGCGCGGGCTCTTGTAGATCGAACAGATGCGTTTCACGCGGATTCTCCTTCGGCGGCCAGGCAGTCGAGCAGCGCCTGGCCCATCAGCTCCCGGCGCCAGCCGCGCAGGGACTCGGGCAATTGGTAGGGACCGCTGGGGTAGCCGCTCTTGAGCAGGGCTTCCAGGGTCTTCTTGCGCAGCATCAGCTCGGGCACGATCTCCAGGCGTTCGCCCTCGCGCTGGCCGATGGCGCGCAGTTTCTTCAGCAGCGCCGCGGCCTCCACCGGCAGCGGCTCGGGCAGCGCCTCGGGCCACTCGCCCGGCGGCAACGCGGCGGCCTCGCGGATCAGCGCCAGCAGGGTCTCGCCGTCCTGGCGCACGGTCTTCGGGTGCATGTCCTCGATGCGCGCCAGGGCCACCAGGTTGTCCGGCTGGGTGCGCGCCAGCGGCCACAGCGAATGCTCGCGCAGGATGCGGTTGCGCGGCTGGTTGCGCGCCCGCGCCTCGCGCTCGCGCCAGGCGCACAGCGCGCGCAGCACGGCGAGTTGCTGGCGCGACAGCTTCCAGGCCAGCTTGGCCTCGCGCCAGGCCTGCTCCGGGTCGACCTCGCGGCCGAAGCCGGCGACCAGTTCGGCGCCATCCTCCAGCACCCAGGCATTCTTCTCCGGCGACAGGCGCGCGGTCAGCGCTAGGTACACCTCCGCCAGGTGCAGCACGTCCTCGGCGGCGTAGCTCACCTGGGTCTGCGACAGCGGCCGCTGCAGCCAGTCGGAGCGGGTCTCGCCCTTGGGCAGCTCGATGTCCAGCAGCGCCTGCACCAGACGCGAGTAGCCCATGGAGAAGCCCAGGTTGAGGTAGCCGGCGGCCAGTTGGGTGTCGAACAGCGGCGCCGGCAGGCTGCCGGTCAGGCGCAGGAAGACCTCCAGGTCCTCGCTGCACGAATGCAGCACCTTGACCACCTGCGGCGCCTGCAACAGCGCGGCGAAGGGCGCCCAGTCGCCGATGCACAGCGGGTCGATCAGATAGGCCCGCGCACCCTCGCTGACCTGCAGCAGGCCGGCGATGGGGTAGAAGGTGTCGACGCGCATGAACTCGGTGTCCAGCGCGACGAAGGGCAACGCCTGCCAGGCGGCGCAATGCTCGGCCAGGCTGGCGTCGTCGCGAATCCAGTGAATATCGTTAGCCACGCGGCTCTCCCGTGAAGAATGCCGCGCAGTATATATGCCCCGGCTCCCGGGTGGGGCAGCGCCCTGCCACTGCGCCGGCGAACTGTGTAACCTGTGCCGCGCATCGCTTGCCCCCGACACGGAAGAACAACAATGAAGAAACTGCTTGCCCTGCTCGTCGTGCTGCTGGCCGCCGCGGCCGGCTACCTGGCCATCACCCCCAGTCCCATCGACCCGCTGGGCTGGGACGCGCCCGCCGCGCCGGCCATGACCGGCGTGCTGGAGGCCAACGACACCCTGATGAAGGCCGAGCTGCTCGCCCAGGGCCAGCTGCATGGCCCGGAAGATACCGCAGTCGATAGCCAGGGCCGGGTCTATGCCGGCCTGCACGACGGGCGCATCGTCCGCGTGCAGGAAGACGACAGCGTGGAGACCTTCGCCGACACCGGCGGCCGTCCGCTGGGCATGGACTTCGACGCCGCCGGCCAGCTGATCGTCGCCGACGCCTACAAGGGCCTGCTGAGCATCGACCCGCAAGGCGCGATCAAGGTACTGACTACCGAGGCCGATGGCCTGCCCTTCGCCTTCACCGACGACCTGGATATCGCCAGCGACGGCACCATCTACTTCAGCGACGCCTCCTCGCGCTTCCAGCAACCGGACTACCTGCTCGACCTGCTCGAAGCCCGCCCGCACGGCCGCCTGCTGGCCTATGACCCGGCCAGCGGCGAGACCCGCGTACTGCTTGATGGCCTGTACTTCGCCAACGGTGTGGCGCTGTCGGCGAACGAGGACTTCGTGCTGGTCAACGAGACCTACCGCTATCGCATCACCCGCTACTGGCTCAAGGGCGACAAGGCCGGCCAGCACGAGGTGTTCATCGACAACCTGCCAGGCCTGCCGGATAACCTGCAGGGCGACCGCCAGGGCACCTTCTGGGTCGCCCTGCCCACCCCGCGCAAGGCCGACGCCGACTTCCTCCACCGCCACCCCTGGCTCAAGGCGCAACTGGCCAAGCTGCCGCGCGCGCTGTGGCCGAAGGCGATCCCCTACGGTTTCGCCATCGCCCTCAATGAACAGGGCGAGATCGTGCGCAGCCTGCACGACACCAGCGGCACGCACCTGCGTATGGTCACCTCGGTAAAACCGGTGGGCGACCAGCTGTATTTCGGCAGCCTGGACAACGACCGTATCGGCAAACTGCAGATTCACTGAGCAATGCAGCTGCCCAGGTCACTCACGACCTGGGCAGCCAGCTCAGACCCTCTGGGCAATCCAGATGGTATGCCGCGTGCCCCTGTTGCCATGGGCATACACCTGCACCGCCTCGCCCTTGAAGCCCGCCTTGCGCACCTTCTCCGAAAATGCCCGGTCGGCGCTGGACGACCACACTGCCAGCATGCCCCTGGGCCTCAGCGCCTTGGCGCACTGACGCAGGCCGTCCATGCTGTACAGCCAGTCATTGCCCTTCTGAGTCAGTCCTTCGGGACCGTTGTCGACGTCCAGCATGATCGCGTCGTAGCACTGCTCGGCGGCCTGCAGCACCTTGGCGACGTCCTCCTGAATGATCACTGCACGCGGGTCATTCAACGGATAACCGGACTTCGCCCCGAGCGGGCCACGGTTCCACTCGACCACGCCAGGCACCAGCTCGGCCACCGCCACCTCGGCGTCAGCCCCCAGGTGCTGTAGCGCCGAGGCCAGGGTAAAGCCCATGCCCAGACCTCCGATCAGTACCCGCACCTGTGGACGGCCAGCGATCTGTTTGCAGGGAATTGCCGCCAGGGCATCTTCCGAGCCGTGCATGCGTGTATTCATGAGCTGCCCGCCATCACCACCGGCAATCTTGATGACGAAGTCGTCCCCGTACTCGAACAGGTTCAGCGCACCATTGGTGCCCGGGATCGGAGCGGTGTCGAGCAAGACAAAACGTTTCATGCAGAACGAAGACCTGTGTAGCGAGCGTGGGGGCAGGCAGCATGCCTGAATCGGCCGAGCAGCACAGCCCCGCCAGAAACGACGAGGCCCCGCGTTGACACGCGAGGCCTCGTGACTACAGCGACGCCGCTTTCAGAGCCTTTTCAAAGTCAGCCTTTGAGCAGGTTCTCAGACCACGCCCTGCGCCAGCATCGCATCGGCCACCTTGACGAAGCCGGCGATATTGGCGCCCTTGACGTAGTTGATGCGGCCGTTCTCTTCGCCGTGGTGCACGCAGGCATGGTGGATGTTCTGCATGATGCCATGCAGACGCTCGTCCACCTCGCCGGCACTCCAGTGCAGGCGCATGGCATTCTGGCTCATTTCCAGGCCGCTGGTGGCCACGCCACCGGCGTTGGAGGCCTTGCCCGGCGCGTAGCAGATGCCGGCCTCGACGAACAGGTCCACCGCTTCCAGGGTCGAGGGCATGTTGGCGCCTTCGGCCACGCAGATGCAGCCATTGTTCAGCAGGGTGCGGGCATCCTCACCGTCCAGCTCGTTCTGCGTCGCGCAGGGCAGCGCGATATCGCAAGGCAGGTGCCACGGCCGCTGGCCGGCGAGGAACTGCAGGCCGTAATGCTCGGCCATCTCGCGCAGGCGACCGCGGCGCTGGTTCTTCAGTTCCATCAGGTACTGCCACTGCTCGTCACTCAGGCCGCCCTCGGCGTACAGCGTACCTTCGGAGTCGGACAGCGAGATCACCCGACCGCCCAGCTCCATGACCTTCTGCGCCGCGTACTGGGCGACGTTGCCGGAGCCGGAAATGGCCACGCGCTTGTCTTCGAAGCCCTCACCGATGCGCTTGAGCATCTCCTGGGCGAAGTACACGCAGCCGTAGCCGGTGGCCTCGGGGCGGATCAGGCTGCCGCCGTAGCTCAGGCCCTTGCCGGTCAGCACCGAGGTGAACTGGTTGGACAGGCGCTTGTACTGGCCGAACAGGTAGCCGATCTCGCGGGCGCCGACGCCGATATCACCGGCCGGCACGTCCAGATCCGCGCCGATGTGGCGATACAGCTCGTTCATGAACGACTGGCAGAAGCGCATCACTTCGCCCTCGCTCTTGCCCTTGGGATCGAAGTCGGCGCCGCCCTTGCCGCCGCCCATGGGCAACGAGGTCAGCGAGTTCTTGAACACCTGCTCGAAGGCGAGGAACTTGAGCACGCCCAGGTTCACCGAGGGATGAAAGCGCAGGCCGCCCTTGTACGGGCCGATGGCACTGCTCATCTGGATGCGGTAGCCGCGGTTGACCTGCACCTGGCCGCGGTCGTCGACCCAGGGTACGCGGAACAGGATGGCGCGCTCCGGCTCGACCATGCGCTCGAGGATGCCCGCCTCGCGATAACGCGGATTGGCCTCCAGGAAAGGCCACAGGCTGCGCACCACTTCCTCCACCGCCTGGTGGAACTCCGGCTGATCGGGATCGCGCTGCTTCAGGCGCGACAGGAAGCTTTCAACGGACAACGACATGCGGCACCTCGACGCCAGGCAGACAGAATGCGCGGCACTCTATCAGAGTGCCAAGGCACCAAAACAGATCAATATATCGCCTTTATGAAACTATTTGGTGCACACAAACCTATCGGAAAAATCCATCTAAAACACCGAACCCAGAGCGCACGGCAGAACATCGCACCAGATCGACTCACATTGCGCTCAGTTTTCGAGCACGCAGGCCGGCGCGACATCCGGGCGCGGCGCCGGCGCCTGCGATTCGACGCCGTAGAGCAGGCGCTCCATGCCGGCACGGGTATCGAGCATCAGCCGCGGCAGCTCGTCACGGCCGTAGCGGCCGGCGTCGATCGGCGCGCCGATCAGCAGCTGCACCGGCTGGTCCAGGTTGAAGCGCCAGGTGCGCGCCGGCAGCACGTGCTGGATGCCGCGAATGGCCACCGGCACGATGATCGCGTCGGTATCCAGGGCCAGGTGGAAGCAGCCCTTCTTGAACGGCTGCAGGCGGCCATCCGGCGAGCGCGTGCCTTCCGGCGCGGCCCACAGGACGATGCCGCTCTCCATCATCTGCCGCGCCCGCGCCAGGTCGCGCAGCGCCTGCGCATGCTGCTGGCGGGCGATGGAGGGAAACTCGGCGGCGCGCATGGCGCGGCCGAGAAAGGGCATGCGGAACAGCTCGCGCTTGGCCAGCATGCGGATCGAGCCGGGCAGGGCGACGAAGCTGGCCGGGATGTCGTAGTGGCTGGCGTGGCTGCACAGGATCAGGTAGCGGCGGCCGTCGCCGAAGTCCGGGCAGGCGCCGTGCACCGCCAGGCGCATGCGCACCAGGCGCAGCAGCAGCTGCGACCAGCTGCAGGTGTAGCGGTCCACACGGCCGCGATCGAGCCGGCCGAGGGCGGCGCTGCCGATCACCAGCAGGCAGAAATACAGGGTCACAGCCAGCGAGCCGAGCACTACGCCGAGACGGCGGGCCAGGGTCGTGCCATGGGCGATGGGGTGCAGGCTCTGCATGCAGCGCTCCTTCTTCACGGGAGATCGTCGATTCTCTTCAAACCCCGGCGAATCGCAGCGGACGCTGCCGGACGACCGCCGGCGCGTCGCGAAAAGCGACCCGCAGGACACCAGGGCTTGCATCTTGGCGCTATGATGCCCGCCACCGCGTCCACGACACAGGAGCCAGCATGCCGCTCGCCCAACTGCTCACCCCCGCCCAGCTCCAGCAACGCTTGCAGCAACCCGGCCTGGTCCTGCTGGATTGCCGCTTCGCCCTGGAGGATCCGGCCTACGGTCGGCGCAGCTACCTGCAAGGGCATATCCCCGGCGCCTGCTTCGCCGACCTCGACGGGGACCTGTCCGGGCCGATCGTGCCAGGCGTCACCGGTCGCCATCCGCTGCCCGACCCGGCGCGACTGAGCCAGCGCCTGCGCGACTGGGGCATGCGCGCAGGCAGCCAGGTGGTGCTCTACGACGACGGCTCCGGCGCGTTCGCCGCGCACGCCTGGTGGCTGCTGCTGTGGCTGGGCAAGCGCGACGACCTGTACCTGCTCGACGGCGGCCTCAAGGCCTGGCGCGAGGCCGGCCTGGAGCTGGAGACGGAGGTGCCGACGCCTGCCGCCGGCGACTTCGTCGGCCAGGCCGACGACGCACTGGTGCTGGATGCCGAGCAACTGACCCAGCGCCTCGGCTCGCCAGAACTGTGCCTGCTCGACGCCCGCGCCCTGCCGCGCTTTCGCGGCGAGGTGGAACCGCTCGACCCGGTCGCCGGACATATCCCCGGCGCGCAATGCGCGGCGTTCACCGACAACCTCGACGCCGACGGCTATTTCCTCCCCGCCGAACAGTTACGCGCGCGCTTCGACGCCCTGCGCGGCGAGCGTCCGCCGCAGAGCCTGGTGGCCTACTGCGGCTCGGGGGTCACCGCCTGCCACAACCTGTTCGCCCTGAGCCTCGCCGGCTATCCGCTGGCGCCGCTCTACGCCGGCTCCTGGAGCGAATGGATCACCGACCCGCAGCGACCGGTGGCCAGCGGTGACGAGAGCGGTCAATAGGCCCCGAGGGAATATGGGCAATAACCGAAAGCCTAAAACAATTTAAAAACAGCCTTTTACAAGATAAAGGTCGCACTAGACTTGAGAATGAGCGGCTAACTCCGCTCCCGGTGGGGCCTTTATCAGAACGACGAACAAAGGCTGCCAAGCGCCCGGCCCCACCGGCACCTTTCGCGAGGATGCCATGGGAATAGCCGCCTGCGACCTCAGCCAACACGTCATCCGCCCTACCCTCCTCTACCTGGGGTGCCATTGCGCCGTCGCCGAGGCGCTGCTGCTCGGCACCGCGGCCAGCCAGTCGGCACTCGGCAGCGCGCTGGACGACCGCCGCGGCCAGGGCCTGTACCGCATCCCCGAACAGCGCCACCTGCAGCTCTGGGACAGGTATCTGGCGCGCGACCCGGAGCTCGCCAGCCGGGTGCGCGGCCTGGCCAGCCAGCACGCCTTCCTCGCCGCGCCACACCTGGAGCTGACGGTGAACCTGCGCTACGCCACGGCGATTGCCTGGCTGCTGATCGAAGCCGAACGGATCGAACTGCCGGCCGCCGACGATCTGCTCGGTCTGGCGCGCATCTGGCGCCAGGTGTTCCAGCCGCAGGGCCAGCTCTGCGATTTCCTCGACGCCTGGCAGCGCTGGGTCGGCCAGTTCAGTCGGGTGGCCTGATTGCAGGGGTGCGCGGACCGGGCAAGCGGGGGAAAGGCCGACCGGCGCCCATCGCACCCAAGGCATAATCGTCTAAATGTCCGACAATCATCGATATTTGTCCGACAATATCCTCCTTTTCTCTGAACTTATGTGGCTTGGCCGGAGTCAGGAAAGACTGTAGTGTGCGCCCCCCCGCCTCACCCACAGGAGTTCCCCCGTGAGCAAACGCCTCCTCAAGACCGGCCTGGCCCTGGCCGTCGCCGCCACTTCGAGCCACGGCCTGGCCAGCGGCTTCGCCATCAACGAACAGAGCGTCAGCGCCATGGGCACCTCCTTCGCCGGCCGCTCTTCGGCCGCCGAGGACGCTTCCACCCTGTTCGGCAACCCCGCCGGCATGGCGCGCCTGCAGCGCGCCGAAGTCTATGTCGGTGCCGCGGCCATCCACGCCAGGAGCGACATCGACAACGCCGGCGCCAATGCCGGCCCGCTGCCGCTGGCCGGTAGCAACGATGGCGACATGGTGCCGGCCACCGGCGTGCCCATGGGCTATTACGTCAAGCCGCTGGACGACAAGGTCGCCTTCGGCCTCGGGGTCTATGTGCCCTTCGGCCTGATGACCGATTACGAGCGCGGCTTCCAGGGCCGCTATCACGCCGACAAGAGCTACGTACGGGTGATCACCGTCCAGCCGACCCTCAGCTACCGCTTCAACGACCGGTTGTCGGTCGGTTTCGGCCCGACCTTCAACCATATCGAGGGCGAACTCAGTTCGTCCCTGCTCAATCCGTTCAGCCCGGGCAGCAACGATGGCAAGGTGAAGGTCAAGGGCGACGACAACTCCGTCGGTTTCAACGCCGGCGTACTCTACGAGTTCAGCCCGCGCACCCGCGCCGGCATCACCTACCATTCGCGGGTCAAACACCAGCTCGAAGGCGATACCCGGGTCTCCGCCAGCGGCGTGCTGGCGGGGCTCTCCGGCAAGTACGACGCCAACCTGGAGCTGACCACCCCGGAATCGGTGGACCTGTCCATCACCCATGAGCTGGACGACGCCTGGACGCTGTACCTGGGCAGCACCTGGACGCGCTGGAGCCGCTTCCAGGAGATCCGCGTGGAGAACGACGCCGCCACCCTGCCAGCCAACCTCGCCACCATAGTCGAGGAGCAGAACTGGCACGACACCTGGGCCCATGCCTTCGGCCTGTCCTACCGGCTCAACCCGCAGTGGACCCTGCGCAGCGGCATTGCCGTCGACCAGACGCCGACCAACAACGGCGACCGCTCGCCGCGCATCCCCTCGGGCGACCGCACCATCTTCAGCGTCGGCGCCGGCTGGAGCCCGAACCGCGACATGACCATCGACCTGGCCTACTCCTATCTGCACGAAGAGTCGGTGGCGGTGAATCATCCGAGCGCCACGCGCGGCGACTACCGGGCCCGCTACGACAACAGCGCCCACGGCCTGGCCGCCTCGCTCAGCTACCGCTTCTAATCGGCGCTCGGCATTGGCTACACTCGCGCGGCAGAACAACAAGAAAAGCCGCGTGAGATCGCATCGCCATGACCACCCTGCGCACCAACCTGCCCGACGACCTGCGCCTGCTCCTGGTGGACGACCACCGCATCTTCCTCGACGGCCTGAGTCTGGCCCTCGCCCCGCTCGCCGAGAACCTGCAGATCCATACCGCACACAGCGCCGCGCAAGCCGAACAGTGCCTGCGCCAGCATGCCTATGACCTGATCCTGCTCGACCTGCGCCTGCCCGACAAACCGGGGCTGGAGCTGCTGCGGCGCTGGCTGGAACGCGGCGAGAGCACGCCGGTGGCGGTGCTCAGCGCCAGCGACTCGGCACTCGATGCCCAGGCTGTGCTGGCCGCCGGCGCTCTCGGCTTCATCCCCAAGAGTGCCGACGGCGCTGCCCTGCGCCAGGCGGTCGCCCGCGTGCTGCTGGGCGAGACCCTGCCGGCGCCGGCCAGCGCCTCGCCGCTGACGCCCCGCCAGCTGGAGATCCTCCAGCTGCTCGCCGAAGGCCTGCCGAACAAGGCCATCAGCCGCCAACTGGGGCTGGCCGAGGACACGGTGAAGACCCACCTCAAGACCCTGTTCGAGACCTTCGCCGTGCACACCCGCACCGCCTGTGTCAGTGCCGCGCGCCAGCGCGGCTGGCTGTGATCAGGCGTCCGCCGGCGCCTCGTCGACTCGACTGAGCCGCTGACGCGGCTGCAGCTGGGCGACCAGCACCTGGCGCAAACGCGCCGGCAACAGCGGCTTGCCCAGCGGGATGACGTGAGCCGGCAGGCAGCGCTCCTGCAGTTCCGGACTCAGGTCCGCGCTGATCAATAGCGCCGGCAGCATCTGCCCGGCGGCCTCGCGCAGCCGCTCGATGGCCTGCAGACCGTCGCCCTGCTCGGCCAGGCGGTAATCGCTGATCAGCAGTTGCGGCGGCGCGCACTGCAGCGCCGCCAGCGCCTCGGCCAGATCGGCGCAGGCCTGCACCTCGCAACCCCAGCGACGCAACAGCCCGGCCAGCGCCTCGCGGCCGGTGGCATCGTCCTCCAGCAGCAGGATGCGCCCGCGCAGCGCTGGCGCACCTTCAGGCGATGGCGGCTGCAGCGGCACCTCGGCCAGCGGCAAGAGCAGGACGAAACGCGCCCCGACGCCGGGCTGCGAGTGCAGTTGCAGCGGGTGCTCGAGCACCTCGGCGAGCTGCCGCACGATGGCCAGGCCGAGGCCCAGCCCGCGCTCGGCGTTGCGCCCGGGGTTGTCCAGCTGACGGAACTCCTCGAACACCAGCGCCTGCTCCGCCTCGCTCAGGCCGCGGCCGTCGTCGGCCACCTCCAGCACCAGCTGCTCGCCCGCGGGCCGCGCACTCAGGCTCAGGCGCCGCGCCCGGGCATGACGCAGGGCGTTGTGCAGCAGATTGCGCAGCAGCCGTTCGAGCAGCAGCGGGTCGCTGCGTACGCCGAGGTCCGCGCAGTCCAGTACCAGCTGCAGGCCCTGCTGGCGCGCCTGCGGCGCCATCTCGCCGAGCAGACGCTCGAGCAAGGGGCGCAGGGCGAATGGCTGGGGGCTGGCCTGGATACCGCCGGGCAGGGTCAGGCGGCTGTAGTCCAGCAGCGACTGCAGCAGGCGGCCAAGCTGCTCCACCGAGGCGGCCAGGCGCGAGCTGATACGGCGGGTCTTGGCGTCGCCCTGCTCGACCAGGTGCTGGGCGAACAGGCCCATGGCGTTCAGCGGCTGGCGCAGGTCGTGGCTGGCCGCCGCCAACAGGCGCAACTTGCGCGCATCGTCGGCCTCGGCGCGCAGGCGCGCCAGATTGAGCAGACGCAGGTTGAGCCAGGCGCTGCGTTGGCCGTGCTCCTGCATATAGGCGCCGACCGTGCCGATCAGGTTGGCGCAGAGCAGGAACAACCCCTGATAGGCCAGCTCGCTGCCTGTCTCGCCGAAACCCAGGCAAAGCCCGACGAACAGCAGGCAGAAGCTCCAGCTGCACAAGCTGATCGCCCGCAAAGGCAGGCCCAGCAGCAGATAACCGAACAGCAGGATCAGGAACAGGCCGTCGTAAGGCAGTGCTAGCCCCTGCCGCCAAGCCAGATGAATGATCGCCGCGACGCAGGCGCCGGTGCACAGGTAGGCGCCGGCGTAGGCGACCAACGAGCGCTGCGGCGACGCGCTCGGCCGCCGACAGTAGACGAAGGCCAGCAGCACCGCGCCCAGCGCCAGCAGACGCAGCGGCAGCACCGACAGGCTGACGGCCAGGGGCATGGCGAGGAAATCCAGCAGCGCGTAGACCAGCTGGAACAGCACCGCGGTCGCAACGATCAGCGGCAGGCGGCGACGGATGCGCTGCAACCGGTGCGCGGCGAACTCGCCCTCCAGCGCCGGGACGAAACGCAGGCGTGCGTAGCCGCGACGCTGCTGGGCCAGCAGCAGGCGCTCCTGCGCCTCGAAATTCATGACGGGCGCCGCTCAGGGCTGCGGCGACGCCTCGGGTTGTTTGGCGGCAATGGCGTCATAGGTCTCCACCCGGTGTCGATCATCCGCGGCGAACAACCGCTCGCGCAGGCGCTGCTGCACCTGCGCCGCGTCCGCCGCGCTCAGCCCCTGGCCCTGCAGCCCCGCCAGCTCGGTGCGGTAGGCCTGGTAGCGCTGCTGCCAGTCGCGCTCGCGACGCTGTTCGAGCAACAGGCGCTGCACGGTGGGCGGATCATAGGTCATCGCCAGGAACTCGCGCACCTGCTGCTCGTCAGCCCCCTCGCGCCACAGCTGCTCGCTGCGCGCCAGCTGCTCCTGCGCTTGCAGCTGGCGCAGCTCGCTGGCGCGCAGTGCCTGCGGCAACTGCTGGCGCAGCTGCTCGTGCAACTGCGCGCGCTGCGCCTCGCCCAAGTCCTCGCGCTGCTGCAGCGCCAGGCGGTCCAGCGTGTAGCGGGCGTAGGCCTGCTCGGCGCCGAACAGCGCCTCCTGCGCCGCCGCCGAGAAATGCGTGCGGCGCAGCGCGTCGAGACGCTCGAAGGCCTGCTGCAGCACTTGCAGCTGGGCCTGCGGCTCGACCTGCTGGCGCGCGTCTAGCGGCTGCTGCAGCAGCGCCAGGCTGGCGCGCTTGTAGTCGAGGTAGTCGCCGAGCAGGCTGGTCATCTGACCCAGCGCCGGCTCCTGCAGACGTGCGCCGGCGTCGGCCAGCAACGCCGCGATGGAGGCGTCGAGACCGGAGTGGTCGACGGCGCTGAGGAAGTAGTCGAAGTAATCGCGCAGCGCCAGCTCCAGCACCAGATTGCCGGCGGCATCGGTCTGCAGGCGGCCGTCGACCTCGGTGCCGGCCAGGCTCGGCAGCCGCAGCGCGGCTGGCATGGGCGATTTTGCGGCCAGCACCGGCGGCGGCACAGGGGCGAGCGGCGCCGATGCCTGCACGGTAGCGGCAACAGAGACGACAGGTGCTGCCGGCGCGGGTGCGGCCGCCGGCCAGCGCCAGAACAGGGTCAGGCCGCCGGCGAACGACGCCGCGGCCAGGCAAAGGATCAGGGATCGGGACATGGACGACTCGCTGCGACGGGCCGTGCGGCCCGCCGCTCGGGGGATCAGACGCCCTTGTTCTTCAGGCGGTTGGCATGCTGGCGGTACAGCGACACCGGCTCGGTCCAGCCGCGGATGCCGAACAGGTGGTTGACCGCATCGACATGGTTCATGTTGTAGCTGTCGCCCAGCACCTGGCCCAGGTAGGTGGCGCAGACGCCGACCAGGCCGTCGTTCTTCTCGCTGCCGAAGGCCAGACCGGTGAAGGCCAGGAAGGGGTCGGCGGCATCGAAGACGTTGGTGTAGGCGGCGTTGCCGGTCCAGGAGAAGTAGCGGATGTCGTGGCCGCGCACGTTGTGCAGCTCGGTGGACTTGGCGCAGTAGCTGCTATTGTTCACGCCCCAGGGGTGGCGGCTGTTGAGCGCGCTGGTGCCGGGAGTGGTCAGGGTGGCCAGGGCGTCGATGCCGCTCTGCGGATTGCTGGCGCCGGACAGCAGGTTGATCAACGCGCCGAGCGCGTTGGCGATGGCATCGGCGCCGCCTTCGATCAGGCCACCGGCGGGAATCACCCCGCGTACCACGTCGGCGACCTTGGAGCCCTTGTTGACGCCGTTGATCGAGGTCACCGAGGCCACCAGGTCCGGGCGCAGCGAGGCCGCCACGCGCGAGGTCGGCGAGCCCTGGCTGTGGCCGATCAGGTTGACCTTGCCGCCGCCGGCGGCGGCCCAGGGCACGATCTGCCGGGCCAGCTCGGCACCGCGCTGCTCGCTGTCGTTGAACGCGGCGACGCTGGCCAGATGCACCCGGGCGCCGTCGCGCTCGAGGTTCCAGGGGATGGTGTGGAAGTAGTTGACCAGCCCGCCGATGGTGTCGAAGCCGGTGATGCCGTGCACCAGCACGATGGGGTACTTGGTTTCGGTGTAGCCGGCCTGGGCCTGAACGGCGCCGACCAGGGCCAGGGCGGCCAGGGCAGTGGTATAGACGCGACGCATGGGTGCCTCCTTGTTGTTCTTGTGGGCACGCCGGGAAACTGCGTCCGGCGCCGGGCCAGTCTAGGCAGGCAGGCGCCGCGGCCCCATCCCCCAGATGGGTGAAGGGCGGTGAAGCGGGAGGATCAGAGCCTGTTCAAAGGCTCGCGAGCTAGAGCCATGCAATACCGATGGCGGCCCCGCAAAAACAGGCGAGGACCGGTCGGAGTCGCGCTCGACTTTACGAGCTGTACATGAGCAGTACTCACTTCGTTCGCCCTTCGGGCCGCGCTAAAGCGCGTTAGCCGCAAGCGGCTTGCCGAGCCTTAACGCAGCAGGGCCGACGCGCAGCAGACTTTGAACAGGCTCTCAGGGCTTCGAGGCGATGGCCTTCTCCACCGCGGCGACCAGCGCCGGGTCGTCCGGCTTGGTCAGGCTGGAGAAGCTCGCCAGCACCTTGCCCTGGCGGTCGACCACGTACTTGTAGAAGTTCCAGCGCGGCGCCTTGCTCTGCTCGGCCAGGCCCTTGAACAGCGGGATGGCGTCGGCGCCGGTGACCGCCTGCGCCTCGCTCATCTGAAAGGTCACACCATAGTTGACGTAGCAGACGCTGGCGGTCTTCTCGCTGTCGTCGGCCTCCTGGCGGAAGTCGTCCGAGGGCACGCCGAGCACCTCCAGGCCCTGATCCTTGTAGCGCTGGTAGAGCGCCTCCAGCCCCTTGAACTGCGGGGTGAAGCCACAGAAGCTGGCGGTATTGACCACCACCAGCGGCTTGCCGGCAAACTGGCACAGGTCGATGGTTTCCTTGGCCCGCAGCCTCGGCAGCTCGCCCTGCAGCAGTTCCGGGCAGTCGGCGGCCAGGGCAGGCAATGCCAGGCCGGACAACAGGAGGCAACAGACAAAACGGCGCAGCGACATAAGGAGGGTCCTGGAGATTCTCAACGATGCGTCCACGCTACTCGCCCTGCCCGCGCAGAGCAACGCCGGCGCACCGCTAGCAGATACCGACGCCCAGCTGCAGCAGCGCCAGGCCGCCCTGACGCCAGCCCCACCAGGCCAGCGCCAGCAGCAGGCCAGCCGCCAGCAGCGCGGCGACCAGCGGCACGGGCCGCAGGATCACGCCGCGACCTCCTGAAGGCGCGCCACCGGGCGCTCGCGCACCGGCCAGTTGAGCGCCGCGGCCATCAGGCTGAGGAGAACGGAAATCTGCCAGACCAGGTCGTAGCTGCCGGTGTGGTCGTAGAGATAGCCGCCCAGCCAGCCGCCGAGGAAGGAGCCGAGCTGGTGGAACAGGAAGACGATGCCGCCGAGCATCGACAGGTTGCGCACGCCGAACAGCGTCGCCACGGTGCCGTTGGTCAGCGGCACCGTGGACAGCCACAACAGGCCCATGGCCATGCCGAACAGGTAGGCGCTCCACTGTGTCAGCGGCGCCACCAGGAACAGGCTGATGACCACCCCGCGCGTCAGGTACAGGGCGCTGAGCAGGCGCGGCTTGGACATGCGCCCGCCGAGCCAGCCGGCAATATAGGTGCCGAAGATGTTGAACAGCCCGACCAGGGCCAGCACCGTGGTGCCGGTCAGCGCCGGCAGGTGGTGGTCGACCAGGTAGGCCGGCAGGTGCACAGCGACGAACACCACCTGGAAGCCGCAGACGAAGAAACCCAGCGCCAGCAGCCAGAAGCCGGAGTGGCCGGCCGCCTCGCGCAGCGCCTCGCCGAGGCTCTGCTCATGGCCGCTCGGCAGCGGCTGCGGACGCTCCCTGATCATCGCCGCCAGCGGCAGGATCAGCGCCACCAGCAGGCCGAGGGCGAGCAGCGCCGAGGACCAGCCGAGCCAGCCGATCAGCCCGAGGGTGCCGGGCAGCATGGCGAACTGGCCGAAGGAGCCGGCCGCCGCGGCGATACCCATGGCCATGCTGCGCTTTTCCGCCGGCACGGCGCGCCCGACCACGCCGAGGATCACCGAGAAGGAAGTGCCGGACAGGCCGATACCGATCAGCAGGCCGGCGCTCAGCGACAGCGACAGCGGCGAGTCGGCCAGGCCCATCAGCAGCAGGCCGACGGCATACAGCAGGCCGCCGGCGACTATGGTGCGGCGCGCGCCGAAGCGGTCGGCCAGTGCCCCGGTGAACGGCTGCGCCAGGCCCCAGATCAGGTTCTGCAGGGCGATGGCGAAGGCATACACCTCGCGCCCCCAGCCGAATTCGGCACTCATCGGCGGCAGGAACAGGCCGAAGCCGTGGCGGATGCCCAGCGACAGGGCCAGGATCAGCGACGCGCCAAGCAGCAGCCAGGTGGTCGAGCGCCATGCGGTAGTCATTGCGGTGTCTCCCGGGGACGGCCAGTCGTGGCCGTGAAGGCGATAAGTAAGAGCCGATACGCGATCAGGCCAGTTGTTCCAGCAGTTGCATCAGCTCGGCGCGGCGCTCCTCGCCAAGGCGTGCATTGAGTTCGTCCTGCACCTGCTGCCAGAGCGGTAGCGCCTGCTGCAGACGCTGCACGCCGGCGGCGCTGAGCAGCACTTCGCGGCTGCGCTGGTCACGGCCTTCGCCGAGCTGCAGCAAGCCCTGCTCCTGCAGCACCCTCAGGTTGCGCCCCAGGGTGCTGCGATCCAGGCCCATGGCCTCGGCCAGCGCGGAAATGCTCGGTTGCCCCAACCGCTGCACATGACGCAGCAGGGAAAACTGGGCGGCGCCGAGCCCGACCGCGGCGAGCGCGTCGTCGTAACGTCGGGTCACCCCGCGGCTGGCGCGGCGCAATTGGGTGCAGAGACAGGTGGTCGGCAACATGGGGTACAGGTATATACCCGCTTTGCGCGGAGACACAGGCACAGTTGCCCGCTTTGTCGGCATAACAGTGCGCCAGGCGCTCCCGCTAGCGCCCGGCGGAGCGTTGCCGGTAGTAGCGGCGAAAGTCCGCGGCGAAGCGCGCGTAGACCTCGTCCGGCAGCCAGCGCCGCTGCACCTGCAGCAGGCCCTGCGGCTGCGCCAGCAGGGCGACCACGGCGCGTTCCAGGCGCGCGGCCATGCGCGCGCCCCAGGCCGTACGCGGGCAGTAGAAACCCACCGGCACCAGCGCATCGCCCTCCAGCAAGGGCACGCTGACCAGGCTGTCGCCGAGGCTGAAGCTGCGCGCTACCTCGGTGTAGACCATGGGGTACTCGAAGGTGTAGTCGATGCGCCGGTGGCTGACCATCAGCAGCAGGTTGTCGCCGGCGGTGCCGGCCGCCAGTTCGAGCAGGCGGCGAGCGTCCAGCGCCTGCTGCAGGGGTTCGCGAATGGCCGGCGGGTAGACCCGGCCGCGGGTCAGCGCGCCGCGCAGGTAGGGATTGGCCAGCAGCCAGGCGAGACTGACCCGGCCGTCGTCCAGGGCCAGCTGCGCATAGGTCTGGCGCCGTACCAGCACATGGATCGGCGGCGACTGCAGAAAAGCGACGAAGTGTCCCAGACGGTCGCGCTCGGCGCTCTGCAACTGGCCGCTGGCGCACAGCGGCTCGCCGGCCAGCAGGCGCTGCTCCAGGCGGGCGAAGGGCAGCACCTCGTAGCGGACCTGCAGCTCCCCCAGCTGCGCGTCGAGCAGCTGCATGGCCTCGTAGAGCACGCCGTCGACCAACTCGCCATCGCGCACGTTGAATACCCCGGGCAGCGGCAGCACGCCCCAGGTCAGGGTTTCGCCTCGGGCAACGGGCTGGAACAGGCACAACAGCATGAGCATCCAGAGAAAGGCAGGCATACAGGCAGGCAACCTTTGTGGTTATGCCTGAAGCCTAGGCGAGGCCACGGGATCTGCCCTCAGACCAGCAAGGCCAGCGCCAGGGCGACGGCGCATTCGGCCAGCTCGACCAGGGCCCCGGCGGTATCGCCGGTGGTGCCGCCCAGGCGTTGGTACATCAGACGCCGCAAGCAGAAAAACACCAGCGCGGCGACCGCCAGCGCCAGCCCGCCGGCCCCGCCGTACAGCAGGCAGATGGCCAGGCCGTGGCCGGCCAGCAGCCAGGGCAGCTGGCCGCGCGGCAGCTGCTCGGCCAGCGTCTGGCCCAGGCCGCCGACGCGCACGTAGGGCGTGGTCCACAGCAGCAGCGGCAGCAGGCCGCGCGCCAGCCAGGGCAGCAGCACCAGCAGCAGGCCCTGGCCGGCCTGCAACAGGCTGACCAAGGCGGCGAACTTGAGCAGCAGCAGCAGCACCAGCACCGTCACCGCCATCGGCCCGCTGCGCGGGTCCTTCATGATCGCCAGGGTCCGCTCGCGGTCGCCGAAGCCGCCGACCCAGGCGTCGGCGCTGTCGGCCAGGCCGTCCAGATGCAGGCCACCACTCAGGCCCACCCACAGCGCCAGCAGGATCGCCGCCTGGAGCAATGCCGGGGCCGCGCCCAGCAGCAAGTGAGCTCCCCACAGCAGCAGACCGAGCAGCAGGCCCACGGCCGGATACCAGAGCAGCGAACGGCCGAGCTGCTCGGCCGTGGGCATGCCCGGCAGGCGGACCGGTAGGCGGGTGAGAAACTGCAGGGCGATCAGCGCCGGGCTCATGCCAGCTCCGTCAGGGCGCCCTGCCCGTCCAGCTGCAGGCGCACGCGCTGGGCGTAACCGACATTGACCTGCAGCAGCTCGTGGCGCGGCAGGCCGCGGGCGCGCGCCAGCAGCAGACGCATAACCCCGCCATGGGTGATCAGCAGCAGGTGCCGGCCGCGATGCGCCTGGTACAGCCGCTGCAGGGCGGCGAGGATGCGCGCCTCGAAGCGCAGCAGCGGCTCGCCGTCCGGTGGGGTGAAGGCATAGGGATCGGCCCAGAAGCGGCCCAGGGCCTCGGCATCGGTCTGCATCAACTCGGCGGCGCTGCGTCCCTCCCAGGCGCCGAAGTGCAGCTCCTGCAGCTCGGCGTCGAAGGCCAGCGGCAGGCCGTGCTGCGCCGCCAGCTCCTCGGCGAAGCGCGCACAACGCTGCAGCGGCGAGCTGACCAACGCGTCCCAGGGCCCGGCGCCGGCCACCGCGGCGCGCAGCTGCGCCCAGCCGGCGGCGGTCAGGGCATCGTCGAGGCTGCCGCGCAGGCCGCCGCCCTGCTCGGTTTCACCGTGGCGCAGCAGTTCCAGGTGCAGGCTCATGCCGGACGATCCGCCACCGCCGCCTCGGCGAAAGTCGCCATCCGCCCGTGCAGCGTGCAGGCCAGGCGCAGCAGCGGCACGGCCAACGCCGCCCCGCTGCCCTCGCCCAGGCGCAGGCCCAGCTCCAGCAGCGGCTCGGCGTCCAGCGTCTGCAGCACCCGGGCATGCCCGGGCTCGGCGCCACGGTGGGCGAACAGCAGCCAGCCGCGGCAACCAGGGTTCAGGCGCACGGCCACTAACGCGGCGACACTGCAGATGAAGCCGTCCACCAGCACCGCCACGCCCTGCTGCGCCGCCGCCAGGTAGGCGCCGACCAGCGCGGCGATCTCGAAGCCGCCCAGGTGCACCAGCGCCTGCAGCGGTTCGCCGAGCTGCGACCGGTGCAGGGCCAGCGCCGCCTCGATCACCTGCACCTTGTGCGCCACCCCGGCGGCGTCCAGGCCGGTACCGGGGCCGGCCAGCTCGGCCGGCGCGCAATCGAGCAGCCAGCAGGCCAGCGCGGCGGCGGCGGTGGTGTTGCCGATGCCCATCTCGCCGCCGATGAATAGCTCGCAGCCCACCGCACGGGCGCGCAGCAGGCTGTCGCGCCCGGCCTGCAGGCAGATCAGCGCCTGGGCCAGGGTCATCGCCGGCGCGTGGACGAAGTTCCGCGTGCCGGCGCCGACCTGTAGGTGACGCACGCCGGGCAGCGGCTCGAGAGGCACGGCGGTGCCCAGGTCGATCACTTCCAGCGCGGCGTCGAGCTGGTCCGCCAGCACGCTGATGGCCGCACCGCCACCGATGAAATTGCGCAGCATCTGCCCGGTCACCGCCTGCGGGTAGGCCGACACGCCCTCGGCTACCACGCCGTGATCACCGGCGAAGATGGCGATCCACAAGCGTTCCAGCGTCGGTATGTCGCTGCCCTGCTGCGCCGCCAGTTGGATCGCCAGCGCCTCCAGACGGCCGAGCGAGCCGGCCGGTTTGGTCAGTTGCTGCTGGCGCGCCTCGGCCTTGGCCCGCGCCACGTGATCGAGCGGCTGGCAGGGGCCCTGCCACCAGTGCAGGCTCATAACGCCTCTCCCTTGAGAACCATGGGTAGGCCGGCGACGCAGAACAGCACGCGCCGGCTGCGTTCGGCCAGGGCCTGGTGCAGCCAGCCGGCCTCGTCGACGTAACGGCGGGTCAGCTCGCCCAGCGGTACCACACCCAGGCCGGTCTCGTTGCTGACCAGCAGGATGCGCCCGGACAGCTCGCCCAGGGTTGCGAGCAGCGCGTCGCGTTCGGCGGCCAGGCGCGCCTGGTCGTTCAAGAGCAGCAGGTTGGTCAGCCACAGGGTCAGGCAGTCCACCAGCAGGCAGCGCCCCTCGCGCGCCTGCTCGCGCAGCACGCGGGCCAGTTCCACGGGCTCTTCCACCAGGCCCCAATGCGCCGGGCGGCGCGCGCGGTGCTGGGCGACGCGCGCACTCATCTCGCCATCCAGCGCCTGGCTGGTGGCGATATAAAGCACCTCCAGGCCGGACTCGGTGGCCAGCTTCTCCGCCAGCCGGCTCTTGCCGGAACGGGCGCCGCCGAGGATCAGTTCAAGCATTGCCACTCCCCTGGGTGCGCCGTGCGCACCGCTGGTAAATCCGCTACGTAGGGTGGATCACGCTTTACCGATCCACCATTGGCAGGTGCCAACGACCACAGCGGTGGACGAAAAAAAAGCGTCGCCCCCCTACGCCAGGCCACAGAGCGCCTTGAGTTGATCGGTATCCAGATGCGCCTCCACCAGATCGGCCAGGCGCTCGATATCGCGTTCGCGCAGGGCCTGGTAGTCCACCGCCTGCACCTCGCGCAGCCCGGCCCAGCGCAGCAGCGCGGCGCAGGCCTGAGGGCGCTCGAACAGGCCATGCAGGTAGGTGCCAAGCACCTGACCGTCGCCGCTCAGGCCGCCGTCGCGACGACCGTCGTCCAGGCTCACCGCACCGTTGAGGCCACCGCCGGTACTGACCCCTGCATGAATCTCGTAGCCGCTGACCTCGGCCTGCTCCAGGCACAGGCGGCCGCGCACGTTGCGCAACTGCTTCTGCGGCTCCAGCCGCGTCTCGAAATCGAGCAGGCCGAGGCCCTCGCTGCTGCCGGCGGCGCCTTCCAGGCCGTGCGGGTCATGAATCTGCCGGCCGAGCATCTGCAGGCCGCCACAGATGCCCAACAGCTTGCCGCCGTAGCGCAGATGACGGGCGATGGCGGCGTCCCAGCCCTGCTCGCGCAGCCGCGCCAGGTCGGCGCGCACACTCTTGGAGCCGGGCAGGACGATCAGGTCGGCCGGTGGAATCGCCTGGCCTGGGCCGACGAAGCTCAGCTGCACCTGTGGGTGCAGGCGCAGCGGGTCGAAGTCGGTGTGGTTGCTGATCCGTGGCAGCACCGGTACCACCACCCGCAACGCGTCCTCGGCCTTGGCCTGCTGGCGGGTGTCGACGGCGTCCTCGGCCTCCAGGTGCAAGTCCGTCAGGTAGGGCAGTACGCCGAGCACCGGCTTGCCGGTGCGCTGCTCCAGCCAGTCCAGTCCCGGTTGCAGCAGGGCGATGTCGCCGCGAAAGCGGTTGATCACGAAGCCCTTGATGCGTGCCTGCTCGGACGGGCTGAGCAGCGCCAGGGTGCCGACCAGATGGGCGAACACCCCGCCCTTGTCAATATCGGCGATGAGGATCACCGGGCAGTCCACCGCCTCGGCGAAGCCCATGTTGGCGATATCGCCGGCGCGCAGGTTGATCTCTGCCGGCGAGCCGGCACCCTCCACCAGCACCAACGGGTAGTGCTGGCACAGGCGCGCGTGGGACTCGAGCACCGCGGCCATCGCCACCTGCTTGTAGCCGTGATAGGCCAGCGCCTGCATATTGCCCACCGCGCGGCCGTGGATGATCACCTGGGCGCCGGTGTCGCTGTTGGGCTTGAGCAGCACCGGGTTCATATCGGTGTGGGGTTCGAGCCCGGCGGCCTGCGCCTGCACCGCCTGGGCGCGGCCGATCTCGCCGCCATCGGCGGTGACCGCCGAGTTCAGCGCCATGTTCTGCGGCTTGAACGGCGCCACCGCCACGCCCTGGCGCCGCGCCCAGCGGCACAGGGCGCTCACCAGGGTGCTCTTGCCGGCGTCGGAGGTGGTGCCCTGCACCATCAGCGTCGCGCTCATCAGGATGTTTCCTCCAGGCTGGCCAGCATCGCCGCGCACGCGCGCAGGCCCTGCTCCAGCCGCTGCCAGCCGAACTCATGCGGCGGCAGGCCGAAGCGCAGGGCGTCCTGCTCGGCGAACAGCCGCACGAGGATGCCGCGCCGCGCCAGCAGTTCGTAGCAGGGCACCGCGCGCCGCGTGCAGCAGAACTGGAACAGCGCCGAGCCGCCGACTGGCGGCAGATTGCAGTCGTGCAACAGGGCCGCCAGGCGCTCGCCGTCGGCCAGCAGGCGCTGGCGCTGGCGCACCTGGCCCGGCTGGTCGGCCAGCAGGCTGCGCGCCACGCTGCGCGCCGGGCCGCTGACCGCCCAGGGACCGAGCCACTTGGCGAGCTCGTCCAGCAGAGCCTGCTCGGCCAGGGCGAAACCCAGGCGCAACCCGGCCAGGCCGAAGAACTTGCCGAACGAGCGCAGCACGATCAACCCCGGCCTGTCGGCGTAGGCCGCCAGGCTGTATTCCGGCGTGCAGTCGATAAACGCCTCGTCGACCACCAGCCAGCCGCCGCGCGCGGCCAGTTGCGCGTGCCAGTCGAGCAGGCGCGCCGGCTCGATCAGGCGGCCGGTGGGGTTGTTCGGATTGACCAGCACCAATACGTCCAGCTGGGCCAGGGCACGCGGGATGGTGCCCTCGCTGATCTCGACGAGGCGATGGCCCTCGCGCCGCCAGGCGGCCGCATGCTCGGCGTAGGTCGGCGAGACGATGCCCACCGTGCAGGCCTTGCGCAGGCGCGGCAAGGCCTGGATCACCGCCTGCGACCCGGCCATCGGCAGCAGGCTGGCCGCGCCGTAGTAGTCACGGGCGACGGCCTCCAGGCCATCGTCCGGCTCCGGCAGGCGGGTCCAGGCCTCGGCCGCAATCGCCGGCAGCGGCCAGCCGTAGGGGGCGATGCCGGTGGACAGGTCAAGCCAGTCGTCCAGGGCAATGCCATATCGTTGCGCCGCCGCGCGCAGGCGGCCTCCATGCTCAGCCATTCAGTGCCTCCCATAGCCCCAGCAGGGCCAGCCACAGCAGCACGCCGCCCCACACCAGATTCAGCGCGCGCTCGATATCGCGCGCCCGCGGCGGCGGCCCCTCGCCCAGTTGCGGGCGCACATGCAGCTCGCCGTGATATTCGGCCGCGCCTCCCAGACTCACCCCCAGGCTGCCGGCGCCGGCGGCCATCACCGGGCCGGCGTTGGGGCTGTCCCATTGCGGCGCCTGACGGCGCCAGCAGCGCAGCGCCAGGGCGCTGTGGCCGAGCAGCGCGTAGGTCAGCGCCACCAGGCGCGCGGGGATGTAGTTGAGGGCGTCGTCGATCTTCGCCGCGGCCCAGCCGAAGCGCTCGAAGCGCTCGTTGCGATAACCCCACATGGCGTCCAGGGTATTGCTCAGGCGGTACAGCACCACGCCCGGCGCACCGGCGACGACGAACCAGAACAGCGCGGCGAACACCGCATCCGAGCCGTTCTCCAGCACCGACTCGGTGCCGGCACGGGCCACGCCGCCGGCGTCCAGCGCGGCGGTGTTGCGGCTGACCATCCAGCCGACGCGCTCGCGCGCCAGCGCCAGATCGCCCAGGCGCAGCGCCTGCGCCACCGGCCGCGCGTGCTCGCCGAGGCTGCGCAGGCCGAGGGCGAAGTACAGCGCGGCGATCTCCACCGCCCAGCCGAAGGCCGAGACCTGGGCCAGCAGCCAGGTCAGCAGGGTCAGCGGCAGCACCGCCAGGCACCAGGCGCTCACCCCATGGCTGCGCCAGCCGCCGCCGGCGGGGTTGAAGCGCTGCTCCAAACGCTCGGCCAAGCGACCGAAGGCCACCAACGGGTGGCCCTGCTTCGGCTCGCCGAGCGCGGCATCCAGCGCTACCCCGGCCAGGGTACTGAGCGCCAGGCTCATGCATGGCCTCCGTTGCCAATCGGGCGGTCAATCACCGCGTTCTCCCCATCGATTCTCGAACAGCAGTTCAGTCAGCGGCCGCGGCGTCGCCCAGCCCTCTTCCACCAGCATCGGCCTGTCATAGAAGGCCGCGACCGGCCCCAGGCAGAGCAGCGCCACCGGCTTGCTGCCGGCCGGCATGCCCAGCAGCGCGGCCAACGCCTCGGGCTCGAACAGCGACACCCAGCCCAGGCCCAGGCCCTCGGCGCGGGCGGCCAGCCAGAGATTCTGAATGGCGCAGGCCACCGACGCCATATCCATTTCCGGCAGGGTGCGGCGGCCGAAGACATGCTTCTGGCGCCCGTCCATCAGCGCCACCGCCAGCAGCTCGGCGCACTCGCGAATGCCCTCGACCTTGAGCCGCATAAATTCGTCCGAGCGTTCGCCCAGCGCCTCGGCGGTGCGCACCCGTTCCGCCTCCACCAGCGCGCAGGCGGCTTCGCGCAATTGCGGGTCGCTGATACGCAGAAAGCGCCAGGGCTGCATCAGGCCGACGCTGGGCGCGCGGTGCGCCGCCTCCAGCAGGCGTGCCAGCACCTCGGCCGGCACCTCGCCGCCGCTGAAATGACGCATGTCGCGGCGCTCGGCGATGGCGCGGTACACCGCGGCGCGCTCGGCGGCGCTGAAGGCCTGCTCGCTCATGGACGCAACAGCGCTGCCGCCGCCAGGGGATTGGACGGCAGGTAGAAGTGGATATAGCTGGCCGTCAGCCGGCCCAGGCGGTAGACAGCCTCGGCCACCGCCTTGCCGTTCGGGCAACGGCCCAGGGCCAGCGGCGCCAGCGGGCTGTCCAGGCGCGAATGGTGGTAGCTGTGGCCACGCAGCTCGCCTTCCGGCAACTCCACTTCCTGCAAAGCCAGGGCGGTCAATCGCGGCTGCAGTGCGGCGCGGCCGGCCAGCAGGCCGAGCATGCGACCGCTGGCGCCCTGCTTGTCGGTCAGCTCGTCGAGCAGATAGAGCATACCGCCGCACTCGGCGAGGATCGGCTTGCCGGCCCGGTGATGGGCGCGGATCGCCGCGGCCATGGCCTGGTTGCCTTGCAGCTCGGCGAGGTGCAATTCGGGATAGCCGCCGGGCAGGTAGAGGCTGTCCACCTGCGGCAGGCGATCGCCCAGCAGCGGCGAGAAGAATTCGAGCTCGGCGCCCAGCTCGCGCAGCAGATCGAGGTTGGCCTGGTAGAGAAAGGCGAAAGCGCCATCGCGCGCCACGCCGATGCGCACGCCGGCCAGCAGCGGCTCGACCGCCCACGGCGGCGGCGCGGCGAAACGCACCGGCGCCGGCAAGGCCACCTCGGCGCTGGCGGCCAGGGCATCGGCGGCGGCGTCCAGGCGCGCATCCAGATCGGCCAGCTCCTGCGCCTGCACCAGCCCCAGGTGACGGCTGGGCAGCTCCACCGCGGCATTGCGCGGCAGCGCGCCGTACCAGCGGATGCTCGGCGGCAGCGCGGCGCGCAGGATCTCGCCATGGCGCGCGCTGGCCACCCGGTTGCCGAGCACGCCGGCGAACGGCAGGTCGGCCTGGAAGGTCGCCAGGCCATGGGCCAGGGCGCCGAAGGTCTGCGCCATGGCCGAACCATCGATCACCCCCAGCACCGGCACGCCGAACTGCCGCGCCAGGTCGGCCGCCGAGGGCTGGCCGTCGAACAGCCCCATCACCCCTTCGATCAGGATCAGCTCGGCCTCGCCCGCTGCCTGCCAGAGCAGGCGGCGACTCTCCGCCTCGCCGACCATGGCCAGGTCGAGCTGGTACACCGGCGCGCCGCTGGCGCGGGCGAGGATCATCGGGTCGAGGAAATCCGGGCCGCACTTGAACACCCGCACCCGCCGCCCCTGGCGGGCGTGCAGGCGCGCCAGGGCGGCGGTGACGGTGGTCTTGCCCTGCCCCGAGGCCGGCGCGGCGATCAGCAGCGCCGGACACTGGCGCGAGGTCAAAACTCCACCCCCTTCTGCGCCTTCACCCCGGCCTTGAAGGCATGCTTGACCAGGCTCATCTCGGTCACCGTATCGGCTGCCTCGATCATCCCGGCCAAGGCTCCGCGCCCGGTCACCACCACGTGCTGCGAGAGCGGCCGCGCCTGGATATCGGCGAGCACCGCAGCGAGCTCCAGATAGCCGTGTTTGAGGGCGATATTCAGCTCGTCCAGCACCACCAGACCGACGTTCTCGTCGTTCAGCAGGCGCCGGGCCACGCCCCAGGCTTGCTGCGCCTTGGCGATATCGCGCTGGCGATCCTGGGTCTCCCAGGTGAAGCCCTCGCCCATCACGTGGTAGCTGACCTCCTCGGGGAAACGGCGGAAGAAGGCCTCCTCGCCGGTGCTGGCGGCGCCCTTGATGAATTGCACCACGCCGACTTTGATGCCGTGGCCGAGGGCGCGGGCGACCATGCCGAAGGCGCTGCTGCTCTTGCCCTTGCCGTTGCCGCTGTGCACCAGCAGCAGGCCGTATTCATCCTGGGCCTGGGCGATCTTCGCGTCGATCAGCGCCTTCTTGCGCGCCATGCGCGCCTGATGCCGGGCGTCGCGTTCAGCCGATGCGCTGTCGCGCTGGGTCGATTCGCTGTCGCGTTCGGTCGATGCGCTCATCGAGGTTTCCTGGTCTGCGGGCATCCGGGCGCGGGTCGCAGTGCACGACTGGCAAGCTGGCGTGGCGGCATCGTTGCGCTCCCGAACACACTGGGCTGGACAAGGCAGGCGGAGAACGGCGCGCGCGGGCCACTGGGAAGGCGAGCCCGCACGCCAGACAACGCCCTCCGCGATGCCGTGGACTGCAGCAGGCCGGTCTCCGGGCTTGTGAGCGAGCCTCGCGGGCTAGCGCCGCGCCTTCCCATGCACGAAGCACAGTGGCAATAGAGCGGCGTTTGACTCACCTACCGTTGCGGGGGCAGCGCCGGATTCTGTACCGGCTTCCCTGTTTCACCTCGTACGCGCGTGGCGTCGGGCACCTGAAGCAAGGCGCGCAGGGTAGAGGCTGGCCGCCTCGCCCGTCAACGCCGGCGCGACTCAGTGGCGGGGGACGAAGCCGGCCGGCTTGCGCGCCAGCCACTCGACGAAGCCGCGCAAGCGCTCGTCGCCCAGCAACGCTTCACGGCTGTTGTAGCTCAGTGCCAGCTCCTTCTCGCTGAACAGCCGGTGGATCTGGTTATGGCAGGCGCGACAGACCCAGAGCGTGGCAGTGATGCGTTCGTGGCGGGGATAGCGCTTCTGCACATAGGCCTTGTCGTGCAGAGCCTTGGGGATCAGGTGGTGACGGGTCAGCGCTACCGGCCGCGCGCATAGTTCGCAGGCGTCGGGCTGGGGCGGCAGGCGGATGGCATCGGCCACGGCGGCTCAGCGCTTGCGGCACAGGGTCAGGCCGTCGCCCAGCGGCAGCAGTGACAGCTCGACGCGCGCATCGTCCTTGAGCGCCCGGTTCAGCGCCTGAATGGCGCAGGTATCGGCACTGTCCGGCTGCGGCTGCAACACCCTGCCGCTCCACAGGGTGTTGTCGAACAGCAACAGGCCGCCCTGGCGCAGCAGGCGCAGCGCCTGCTCCAGGTAGGCCGGGTAGTTGGCCTTGTCGGCGTCGACGAAGATCAGGTCGAAGTCGCCCTGCCCTTCGCCCTCCAGCGCCGTCAGGCTGTCCAGCGCCGGGCCCAGACGCCATTGGATACGCTCGGCCAGACCGGCCTCGGCGAAATAGCGGCGCGCAGTGGCGTTGTAGTCGCCGGGCAGGTCGCAGCAGATCAGCTGGCCCTGCGGCCCCATGGCATCGGCCAGGCAAATGGCGCTATAGCCGGTGAAGGTGCCGACCTCGACGATCCGCCGCGCGCCGACCAGGCGCACCAGCAGGGCCATGAACTGACCCTGCTCCGGGGCGATCTGCCAGCGCGCCTCGCTCAGCTGCGCGGTTTCCGCGCGCAGGCGGGCGAGCAACGGCGACTCGCGCAGGGAGACGTCCAGCAGGTACTGGTAAAGCGCGTCGTCGAGCTGCAGGCTGCGCTGGGTCACGGATTGCGCGCCAGTTCGGCGGTGAGCACGCGCTTGGCGTCCAGGTAGGCGCGCTGCCAGTAGCTGTTGTCGAGGCTGTCCAGGCGCACCGTGCCGCCCGAAGACGGCGCGTGGACGAAACGCCCGTCGCCGACATAGATGCCGGCATGGCTGACGCCGCGCCCGCCGCTTGTGGCGAAGAACACCAGGTCACCGCTCTGCAGTGCGTCGCGGCGCACATTGGGGCTGCGCATGGCGCTCAGCTCGCGGGTCGAACGCGGCAGGCTGATGCCGGCGGCGTCACGATAGACGTAGCCGATCAGGCCACTGCAATCGAAACCGCCGTCCGGGGTATTGCCGCCGTAGCGATAGGGCGTGCCGACCAGGCCCAAGGCGCGGAACAGCACGTCGTCGGCGCCACCCTGGACCTGGCCGGTGGCTGGTGGGTAGCTGGGCTGGGGGCTGGGGGCACGACTGCTGCAGGCACTCAGCAGCAGGGCGAGAACGAGCAGGGCAACACGGGTCGTGACGGGCATGAGCGAGGCGATCCTGAGCCTGGATGCGCCCTACTCTGCCGGCTCGGGACGAACGGCGCAACCCCGTGGGGCCGCGCCGCAAGCTCTCAGGGATGACGCTGGGCGGCCTGTTCGTCGTCCACCGGGGCCAGGGCGAGGACGCGCTTGGCCTGCAGGTAGCTGCGATTCCAGTAGCTGTCGTCCAGGCTGTCGATGCGCACGCCGCCGCTGCGACTGCTGCTGGAGTGGATGAACTGATCGTCGCCGAGGTAGATGCCGGCGTGGCTGACGCGGCCGCGGCCGCGGTCGTTGAACAGGATCAGATCGCCCGGTTCCAGGTCGGCGCGGGCCACCTTGGGCGCGTCCAGGTTGATCAGCTCGCGGGTCGAGCGCGGCAGTTCCAGGCCGACTTCCTTGCGGAACAGGTAGCCGACGAAGCCGCTGCAGTCGAAGCCGGACTGCACCGAGTTGCCGCCGTAGCGATAGCGGGTGCCGACCAGCGAACGCCCGAGATCGAGCAGGCTGTCGGCCAGCTGCGGCATTTCGTAGGGTTTGTCGTCGATCAGCGCGGCGATCTCGTCCTCGGCAGGTTCGACCTGCTGAGCGACGGGTTCGACCGCGGGTTCGTCGAGCTGCGGCTGCGGCGCGTGGCCGGCGCAGGCGGCGAGAAAGGCGATGAGTGCAAAAGGCACGAGGGGTGCGAAGCGTTTGCGCATGGGCACGACCGTGTCGGTTGAATTTACAAGTGCGCGACTATGCCCTCTATGCAGGCGATTTGCAAATTCTATCGCCCGGAATGTGACCCAGCAGTTCCGGCAAAACATCTAAGGCCCGCCCCGCCAATCGTACATCCACCACGCCGCTGAGGTCGGTCAGCGTGGGGTTGATCTCCACGCTCAGGCCGCCGGCCTGGCGGGTACGCAGCACCGGCTCGACAATATAAGGAAAGCTGGCGCTGGTGCCGACGCTGAGCACCACGGCAAAACCCTTGCGCAGCTCGGCGTAGAGGCTGTCGATCGCCGCCTCCGGGAGCATCTCCTCGAACAGCACCACGGGCGGGCGCAACACCCCGCCGCACTGCCCACAGTGCGGCGGCAACGGCCGCTGCAGGTGCTCGGCCAACTCGCCGTCCTCGACGCCGCAGGACTGGCAGTACAGCGGCGCCAGCTCGCCATGGATCTCGATCAGGCGCTCGCCGGGGCTGCCGGCAGCGCGGTGATAGCCATCGATATTCTGCGTCAGCACCCAGCAACCGGGCTTGCGCCGCTGCAACTCGGCGATGGCCAGGTGGCCGGCATTCGGCGCCGCGCCAAGGCAGGCCCGGCCCAGCTCGGCCAGGTATTTCCAGCACAGCGCCGGGTCGCGGCGCAGCATCGGCCCGGACAGCGCCGCCTCGATCGGCAGGCCCTCGGCGGTATGGCCGTTATACAGCCCGCCGAGGCCGCGGTAGGTGGGCAGGCCGGAATCGGCCGACAGCCCCGCCCCGGTAATGACCAGGATGCGCTCGGCCTGCCCGATGGCTCGCGCGACTCGCCGCAGCGCCTCGTCCATGGCCTTAGCCCAGGATCTCGCTAAGAGGGATGAACCGCAGGCTGTCGCCCTCCTCCAGCGTCGCCCCCTCGAGCACCTCGGCCAGCCCTTCGGCCCAGGCGGCGCTACGCAGCACCCCGGAGCTCTGGTTGGCGTAGGGCACCGCGCGGCCGTTTTCCAGGCGCGCGCGCAGGTACTCGCGGCGCATGCCCGGCTTGCGCCAGGCGAACCCGGCCGGCACGGCGAAGCCCAGCGGCTCGATGCGCTGCACGCCGAGGCGGCGCAGCAGGTAGGGGCGCGCCAGCAGGCCGAAGGTGACCAGGGTCGAGGCCGGATTGCCCGGCAGACCGATCACCGGCACGCCCTGGTAATGACCGAAGGTCAGTGGCTTGCCCGGCTTGATCGCCAGCTTCCATAGCGCCAGCTCGCCGGCCTCGCGCAGGGCCAAGCCGAGATAATCCGCCTCGCCCACCGAGACCCCACCGGTGGACAGGATCAGGTCGACGTCGCCGAGCCTGCCGAGGGCCTCGCGCGTCAACGCCAGGTCGTCGGGCAGGATGCCGGCGTCGACCACGGCGCAGCCCAGGCGCTGCAGCCAGGCGCTGAGCAGGCGGCGGTTGCTGTTGTAGATCTGTCCCGGGCCGAGTGCCTGGCCGGGCTCGACCAGTTCGTCGCCGGTCGACAGCACGGCGACCCGCGGCCGCCGCCGCACACGCAATTCGGCCGCGCCGAGGGAGGCGGCCAGGCCCAGTTCGATCGGCCCCAGGCGCGTGCCGGCCGGCAGCACGCAGTCGCCGACGCGGGTTTCCTGGCCACGGACGCGGACGTTCTGGCCAAGCCGCAGCGGCTGGCAAAAGCGCACTTGGCCGGCTTCGTCGAGCTCGACGTTTTCCTGCATTTCCACGCAGTCGGCACCGGCCGGCAGCGGCGCGCCGGTGAAGATGCGCGCGCAGCTGCCCGCCTGCAGCGGCAGCGGGGCCATGCCGGCCTGAATGCGCTGGCTGACCGGCAGCGCCTCGCCTTGCCAGTCGGCCAGGCGCAGGGCGTAACCGTCCATGGCGCTGTTGTCCCAGGGCGGCAGGTCGAGTGCGGCGAGCAGCGGCTCGGCCAGCACCCGGCCGTCGGCATCGGCCAGCGCGACCGTTTCCTGCTGCGCGATGGGCGCAGCCTCGGCCAGCGCGAGCAGGCGTGCCAGCGCCGCCTCCATGGGCAGCAGACCGGGTTGCTCGCAACCGCTCATCCGCGGCTCTCGCAGGCGGCCACCTGTTTCAGATGGGGAACGAAATTGCAGGGACGATGACGGGCATCCAGCTGCTCGCCGAGGATGCCGTCCCAGGCGGTGCGGCAGGCGTTGGTCGAACCCGGCAGGCAGCACACCAGGGTGCCGTTGGCCAGGCCGGCCAGGGCGCGCGACTGGATGGTGGAGGTGCCGATATCGGCCAGCGAGATCTGCCGGAACAGCTCGCCGAAGCCGTCCACCTGCTTGTCAAGCAGACAGGCGACCGCTTCTGGGGTGCTGTCGCGCCCGGTGAAACCGGTGCCGCCGGTGATCAGCACTACCTGCACGCCGTCGTCGGCGATCCAGCCGGCGACCTGGGCGCGAATCTTGTAAAGGTCGTCCTTGAGCAGGACACGGGCGGCCAACTGGTGACCGGCCGCCTGCAGGCGATCGACGAACAGTTGTCCCGAAGTATCGGTTTCCAGGGTGCGGGTATCGCTGACGGTGAGCACGGCGATCTGCAGCGGCACGAACAGCGCCTCGGCCTTATGGTTCATGGCGGGCTTCCAATTGCGAGAGAATGGCCGGAGTTATATCACACAGCCCCGAGGAGACCGCAGCATGTCCGTATCGAATGACCCGCCCGCCTGCTCCGTACTGCTGCTGTCGGGCGGCCGCGGCCAACGCATGGGCGGTCGCGACAAGGGTCTGCTGGAGTGGCGCGGACGGCCGCTGATCGCCTGGCTGCACGAACTGGTGCGCCCCTTGAGCGACGACCTGATCATTTCCTGCAACCGCAACGCCGAGCGCTACGCGCCCTATGCCGACCGCCTGGTGACGGACCAGGACAGCGACTTTCAGGGACCGCTGGCCGGTATTCGCGCAGGCCTGGCGGCGGCGCGCCACAGCCAGTTGCTGGTGCTGCCCTGCGACGCGCCCCTGGTGGATCGCCCGCTGCTCGACGCACTGCTCGCCCGCGCCGGCAGCAAACCGGCGGTGGTGCGCCAGGGGCAGTACTGGCAGCCACTGTTCTGCCTGCTGCCAACCAATCTGCGGGACGACCTGGAGCACGCCTGGCAGGCCGGCCAACGCAGCCCGCAACGGTGGTTCGAGCGCCTCCAACCGACGCCGCTGGACTGCCCGCTCGACGATGCGCGCCTGGCCAATCTGAATACGCCGGAGATCCTCGCCGCCACCCGGCCCCGTCAAGGCCCGGAGGAGGCCTAGGGAACTCGGGCGCCGCATGTTCGTCTGAGGCTGGGTACAGACCTCGATCACCCAAGGAGACAGACCATGACTCAACGGATCATTGCCGCCCTGATTTTCGCCCTCGGCTTCGCCGTCCTGACCGGCTGCGCCTCGCCTTCGGTGATCACCCTGAATGACGGACGCGAGATCCACACCGTGGACAAGCCCATGTACGACGAAGAGTCCGGCTTCTATGAGTTCGAACAACTCGACGGCAAGCGCGCCACCGTCAACAAGGACCAGGTGCAGACCGTCAAGGAACTCTGAGAGCTCACCCAGCCTCAGTCGCACACCGTCATTCGCGGCGAGCGGGCGCGCTGGCGCCCCGCCCGACTACCTGCGCGGCGGGTTGCCGGACCGCCGCGCCAAGCCATAACTCTGCCGGCGCGCCCCAGTGCTCCCGCGAAGGAGCCCCCGAAGTTAAATTTTTTCGGGCTAACCCCTTGTGTAGTAAAAGTTTTTCGGTAGAATACGGCTCATTCGGAGTGTAGCGCAGCTTGGTAGCGCGTCTCGTTCGGGACGAGAAGGTCGCAGGTTCGAATCCTGTCTCTCCGACCAAATCAAAAACCCGCCTAACCGGCGGGTTTTTTTATGCCTGCGATTTCCCTCGCCCGCCGCTAGCCAGCGAAGGCTTCAGCGCAGAAAAGCCACCACCTGCTCGCCATCGAACGGCCAGTTCAGTTCGGCACCATTGTCACAGCGACGCAGTACCGGGATACGCAGACCGTACTGCTCCACCATCCCTTCGTGCTCGGCGATGTCGATCAGCTCGACCAGCAGGCCGTTTTCGACGAACGGCATCAGCAGCGCTTCGGCCACCTCGCACAGGTGGCAACCCAGCGTCCCCAGCAATTGGCATTCCGGCGTCATACACGCACCTCAGTCTCTGCAAGGTGCGAAGTTTAGCACCGACCCGGATCAGCTCAGGGTCGCGCTTTCGTCGGGCTGGCCAGGCAGCAGGTTATGCAAGCCGTCGAGCAGGCTGCGATTGAGGCGTTCAGCCTTCTCCAGGCGCGGCGGATCGAAACGCTCGTCCAGGGAGAAACCACCCTTGAGCAGGTCCGTGAGCAGGCCCTTGGCGTCCCGGGCCAGATCGCCGGCGCCGTGCAAGGCTTCGAGCAGTCCCTGGGCATATTCCTGCAGGCTCGGACTGACCGCGCTGGCAGCCTGCCCGCCCTGCCCGGCGACCGCACCGTAGACATCGGTGGCCTGACGCACGCTGGTCTGGGTCAGGCGCAGCGACATCGACGCCAGCTGTTCTCCATCCATCTGCAGATCCATGGCGCGGTCGAAGGCACCCGCCAGGTCACCGGCATAGAACTTGTTCGAAAGATCCTGTACCTGACTGAACAACCTCTCCAGCGCCTCGACTTCCTGTTCGTCCAGTTCGCCCTCGACACCGACCTGCCAGGCACCAGTCAACAGGCTGCCGGATTCGCGGCTGGCGGCCAGCGCGCCGCCTCCGCCCGCGCCGACGCCGGCGAAACGGGTCTGCGACCAACTGGCCGAGGCCTGGGCCACCGAGATGCGCAGGCGGTCGCCATCGCGGGTAGTCACCGACAGGTCGAAGGTTTCCGCCTGGGCGGCGAGACGCTGGCTGTAGCCGGCTGCCGCCACCTGCCCGGCTGCCGGCGCACCGGCGCCGAAGCGCTGGTCGAGGCCGGCCAGACCATCCTGGATACGCTGGTAGGTATCGTCGATATCGCTGGCCACCTTGCCGGCCAGCCCCCCCATGCCGTCGAGGATCTTGCGCGCCTCCTCGAAGCCCTTCTCGACACCCTCACGGGCCTGACCGAGAAGCTTCTGCAGCTTGGCCGGGTCGGCCCCCGCCACCGCCTCGCCCTGCAGACGCTGCTCGATGAAACCGAGGATGCGATTGGCCACCTTTTCCGGGGTGAAATCGTCCTGCTTGCCGTTCAGCGAACCGGGTGGCAGACCGAGCTTTTCCGCCAGGCGATTGGCCAGGATGGTCTGGGCATTCGCAGCGGTCTTGCGCGCAGCCGTCTGCTGATTGATCTCCGCAGCGCGCGAAGCGGAGGGATTGAGCGAGGCCAAGGTTTTCATGGCGAGGTACCGGAGAACGATATTCGCCAGGCTAGCGGCGCCGGACGGACGATCTTTAGCCCAGACCGACCAATGGTCCGGCGCTCATACCCCCGCCACTTGCAACAGACCATCCGCGGCCTCGCGCGCCTGCCGGCCCTGTTCGCCAGGCCCGTAGAGGTGCGCCATGCTCAGCGCGCCCTCGAAGAGAAACTGCAGCTGCGCCGCCAGGCTGTCGACCTCACGCGCGCCCAGGGCCTGCAGCCTGAGCCGGAAGAATTCGAACAAGGCACGTTTGTGCGCGGCCGCCTGGCGATGAATCGGGTGATCGCGGTCGTGGAACTCCGCCGCGGCATGCAGGAACAGGCAGCCGCAGAAGTCCGCCTCGCCGAGCAGCTGCTGCAAGCCGTCGAATACGGCGAGTATCGCCTCGCGCGGCGCCAGGCCGGCCAGCGCCTCATGCATGCGCGCGACGATCTGCTCGTGCTGCAGCTGCAGGGCAGCCAGGATCAGCTCGTCCTTGGACTTGAAATACTTGTACAGGGTCATCTTCGCCACCCCGGACTCGGCCAGGATGCGGTCGATGCCGGTGCCGTGATAACCCTCGCGATAGAACAGCTGCACTGCGGTGACAAGCAGCTGTTCACGTTTGTTCGAAGCCATATGCAACCTCCAGAGGCGGCCATTATGCGCAAGGGAAGACCGAGTGTCGGGGAGAAAATTCGCCCTTGAAATATACAGACCTGTCTGTCTACTATCCATTCCCGCACGATCTGCCCGTCGATGACGGCATCGCAACCGGTGAGTCAGACCATGCCGCCCAGCCGAACCTCGCCCCTTCTGCCACAGGAGCTCCGACCATGTACCTGCAGCGTTATCTGATGACCGCACTGCTGCTGTTCTGTACCGCCGCCAGCGCCGGGAGCGAGCTGCGCTTCAGCCTGGTCAAGACCGCGCAGACCGAAACCCTGGACGCCTTCACCGTGGCCGGCGGCAGCTGGACGCAGAGCGCCACCGCCAACCATGTGGCGGTGTTGATCGAGCACCATGCCGCCACCCTGCTGTTCGATACCGGGCTGGGCCGCGAGGTGGACCGGCAGTTCGCCGAGATGCCCTGGCACAGCCGCCAGCTGATGCAGTACGGCGCCGTGCAACCGGTACGCGACCAGCTGCAGCGCGACGGCATGCGCGTCGACCGCATCCTGCTGTCCCATGCCCACTGGGATCATGCCTCGGGGCTGGCCGACTTTGCCGAAGTGCCGGTCTGGGCGCCCTACGAGGAGATCGAGTTCAGCCGGATCGCCACGCCACCGGCGATCCTGCCGAGCCAGTTCGCCCATGGCGTGCGCTGGGTGCCCTATCAGTTCGAGCCGCAGCCCTTCCTCGGCTTTGCCGAGAGCCTCGATCTGTTCGGCGACGGCGCCCTGGTGCTGGTGCCGCTGCGCGGCCATACCCCCGGTTCGGTTGGCCTGTTCATCACCCTCGACGACGGTCGCCGCTTCTTCTTCACCGGCGATGCCAGTTGGCGTCTGGAAGGCTTCACCGGCCCACGGGAGAAGTTCTGGCTTAGCCGGCGTCTGGTCGATAACGACCGCAGCGCCACCAACGAAGTGCTGCAGCGGGTCCATCAGTTGATGCGGCGTGAACCCGAGCTGCAGGTGCTACCGGCGCACGATGCGATGGCCCAGCAGGCGCTGCCGATCTACCCGCAATGGCTGCAGTAGCCACCTGGCGCGGCATACCGTTCGTCCGTGCAGACTAAAGTCTTACAGTCGACTCGCCACTGAAATGCTTTATTTCACAGCGCCGTAACTGGCCGGTCACATCGTGGCCGACCTACCTATAAGAACGAGGAGACAAGAATAATGAGTAAGACTCCCCTCGCCCGCGCCGTGGCCCTGGCCGC
Organism: Pseudomonas sp. SP16.1; assembly: GCF_052682975.1. Classification (NCBI taxonomy): domain Bacteria; kingdom Pseudomonadati; phylum Pseudomonadota; class Gammaproteobacteria; order Pseudomonadales; family Pseudomonadaceae; genus Pseudomonas; species Pseudomonas sp. SP16.1. The sequence continues at coordinate 1,085,713 of NZ_JBQYFZ010000001.1, read as the reverse complement.
GCTGGGCGCCAGCCTCACTCTGCCGGGAGTGGCCCAGGCCGACTTCATCGGCGACAGCAAGGCCACTCTGGAGCTGCGCAACTTCTATATGAACCGCGACCTGCGCCACACCAGCTCGGCGCAACAGTCCAAGCGTGAGGAATGGGCGCAGGGCTTCATCTTCAAGGCCGAATCCGGCTTTACCGAAGGCACCGTCGGCTTCGGCCTGGATGCTTACGCCGGCCTGGGCTTGAAGCTCGACTCCTCGGATGAGCGCACCGGCACCAACCTGCTGCCCAACGCCTTCGGCGACGAGGGTCCAGGGGAATATTCCGAGGCCACCGGGGCAGCCAAGGTCAAGATCTCCAAGACCGTCGCCAAGATCGGCGGCATGATGCCCAAGCTGCCCAGCGTTTCGGCTAACGATGCGCGCCTGCTACCGCAGACTTTCCTCGGCGGTCACCTGACCTCCAACGAGATCGAAGGCCTGACCCTGCATGCAGGCCAGTTGAAGGAGCAGAACCAGCGCGACTCCACCAACTTCGAAGACCTCAGCGTCAACGCCGGCGGCGGCATTCGCGGCTTCAGCTTCAGCGGCAAGGGCAACGTCGCGGACGACTTCAACTTCGCCGGCCTGTCCTATCAGCTGACCAAGGACCTGACCGCCAGCTACCACTACGGCGAGCTGGAAGACCTGTACAAGCAGCACATCTTCAACCTGGTCCACGTATTGCCGATCGCCGACAAGCAATCGCTGAAATCGGACGTGCGCTATGCCCGCACCACCGATGACGGCAGCAGCAATATCGACAACAAGGCGTTCAGCGCCATGTTCACCTACGCCCTGGGCGGCCATGCGTTCGGCCTGGGCTACCAGAGCATGAGCGGCGATACCGGCTACGCCTACATCAACGGCACCGATCCGTTCCTGGTCAACTATGTGCAGATCGGCGATTTCGCCAGCAAGGACGAGAAATCCTGGCAGGTGCGCTATGACTACAACTTTGCCGCCATCGGCCTGCCGGGCCTGACCTTCATGACCCGCTACCTCAACGGTGACAATATCGACCGTGGCGCTGGCGTCTCCGACGGCAAGGAATGGGAGCGCGACATGGACATCGCCTATGTCATCCAGGAAGGTACTTTCAAGAATCTGGGCATCAAGTGGCGCAACGCCACCCTGCGCTCCGACGCGCTGGGCGAGATGGACGAGAACCGCCTGATCGTCAGCTACACCATCCCGCTGATGTAATACCGCCGTCGGCTGTGATTTGGCCACGACGACGCCGCGACGCCCGCATCGGGTCGCGGCGTTATTTCTGTTCAGGGGAAACGCAGGAGCGCGCCCCCTCGTCAATCTCGGCTAGGCTCAGATCGACGCGGAGGATGACTCGATGGACAGCGACTACCAGCCCCTGGCCTGCGACCTGTACGACTATGTGGAAATCGCCTGCCTGTACCGCTACCAGTTGTCGATCGAACTGGTCGACGGCACGCGCCTGCAAGGCCAGGCGCTGACCACCGAGACCACAGCGAGCAAGGAGGAGTTTCTGCTCCTGCGCTCACCGGAAGGCGAGATGCGCCTGCGTCTGGATCGCCTGCTGGCGATCACCCCGCAGGATGCGGGCGCGCGCTTCGGGCGGGTGCTGCTCGGCGGCACGCGCTGCTAGGCACTTACCACATCAGATCGTCGGGGATCTGGTAGGCGGCATAGGGATCGTCGGCATCCGGTGCTTCGACATGGGTGTTGAGCAGGACGATGCGCGAGGGGTCGCGCTCCTGGATCTTCAGCGCCGCTTCGCGCGGGATCACCTCGTAGCCGCCGCCGTGGCGGACGATGGCCAGCCAGCCGTTGGACAGCTTGTTGCGCATCATGGCGTTGACCGCCAGGCGCTTGACCTTCTTGTCATCGACGAAGTTGTAGTAGTCCTCACCACTCAGCTTGGGCAGGCGCGAGCGCTCGATCAGTTGCTTGACCTGCGCGGCGCGGGCCTTCTGCTCGGCCTTCTCCTGCTGCTGGCGATTGAGTTCCTGGTCGCGCGCAGCCTTCTCGGCCTGGGCCTGCAGCGCGGCCTGGCGCGCGCTGTCATCCAGCTCGGCCTGGCCCTTGTGCGCCAGGCGCTTCTGCTTCTGCTGCTGCTTGCCAACCTGCTTGGCCTGTTTTTCGTTGACCAGGCCGGCTTTGAGCAGCTGGTCGCGCAGGGAAAGACCCATGACTTAACGATCCCGAACTAGATTCAATTGCAGCAACTTCTGTCCACGTAGGTCTCGTTGCCGTTGCGGTTGATGTAATAGCACCCACCTTTGGGGGCGCGAACAAGCTGTGCGCCTTTGGGACCACAGGTAGCGGCGAGAACCGGCTCAATCAACGCTGAACCCGGCACACCGAGCCACAGTATGGAGCCCAGCAAAAGCGATAGCACGCCCATTTTCCAATGCATGTTCGCCCCGTCAACCTAAGGAAGTTCTGAAAATGCCATTTATCGTCACTCCCGCGAAGGCGGGAGCCCAAGGACTACGCAGATCCTGGATTCCCGCCTGCGCGGGAATGACGGCTATTCCAGAGTTTTCCTAAATACGCCTACCGGGCCGCGACTTGTGCGAACTTATCCAACGCCAGGAGCCCGCTTGCGGGCGATCCTCATACGGGCGCCGGTGATCGCCGGTAAGGCTAGGCGCTCCCGCGGCTCCTACTAGCCCCCTGCCTAGCAACCCGGCGTCAGCTTCTCCAGCTTCTTCGCCTCGCTCCACAGGGCGTCCAGTTCCTCCAGCGAGCAGCCGTCCAGGCTGCGTCCGGCCTCGCGCACGCTCTGCTCGATAAAGCGAAAGCGCCGCTCGAACTTGCCGTTGGCCGCGCGCAGCGCGGCTTCCGGGTCGACCTTGAGATGCCGCGCCAGATTGGTGACGACGAACAACAGATCGCCGATCTCCTCGGCCACCGCCTCGGCATCGTTCTCGCTCATGGCCTCGAGCACTTCGTCCAGTTCCTCGCGCACCTTGTCCACCACCGGCAGCGCGTCCGGCCAGTCGAAGCCGACCTGGGCGGCACGCTTCTGCAGCTTGGCCGCGCGGCTCAGCGCCGGCAGCGCGGCGGGCACGTCGTCGAGCAGGGAGAGCTGCTCCGGCGCGGTGGCCTTCTCGGCGCGCTCCTCGGCCTTGAGCTCTTCCCAGCGCTGCTTGACCGCGGCCTCTTCCAGCCTGGCCGCGTCCGGCGCGCCGTACAGGTCGCCATCGACGAACACGTGGGGATGGCGGCGGATCAGTTTGCGGGTGATGCCGTCGACCACCTGGGCGAAGTCGAAGCGCCCCTCCTCGCCGGCCAGCTGGCTGTAATAGACCACCTGGAACAGCAGATCACCGAGTTCGCCCGGCAGGTGCTCGAAGTCGCCGCGCTCGATGGCGTCGGCCACCTCGTAGGCCTCCTCGAGGGTATAGGGTACGATGCTCGCGTAGCTCTGCTTGAGGTCCCAGGGGCAGCCGTGCTGCGGGTCGCGCAGACGGGCCATGAGGTGCAGCAGATCGTCGAGTCGGTACATAGGCTTCCTTTACATAGGTAGCCCGGATGCAATCCGGGAATGCCTGGACGCCGTTCCCCTGATTGCATCCGAACTACAGACTTGGGGCTCAATTGGCACGATGGCGGCGCGCCTCGATGATGTTGGGCAACTGGCTGATGCGCGCCAGCAGGCGGCCGAGGGCGTCCAGGCCGGGGATCTCCACGGTGATCGACATGGAAGCGGTGTTGTCCTCCTTGTTCGAGCGGGTGTTGACCGCCAGCACGTTGAGCTTTTCGTTGAGCAGCACCTGGGTGACGTCGCGCAGCAGGCCGGAACGGTCGTAGGCCTTGATCACGATCTCCACCGGGTAGGTCTGCACCGGCGCCTCGCCCCAGTTCACCTGGATCATCCGTTCCGGCTCGCGGCTGGTCAGCTGCAGCGCGGTGGCGCAGTCCTGGCGATGGATGGTGACGCCACGACCCAAGGTGATGTAGCCGACGATCGGATCGCCCGGCAGCGGCTGGCAGCAGCCGGCCATCTGCGTCAGCAGGTTGCCGACGCCCTGGATCTGGATGTCGCCGCGCTTGCCCGGCTTGAAGCCCTGTGCCTTGCGCGGGATCAGTTCGAGCTGCTCGCTGCCGCGCTCCGGCTCGACCTGCTGCTGCGCCAGGTTGACCGCATGGGCCAGGCGCACGTCGCCGGCGCCGAGGGAGGCGAACAGGTCTTCGGCCTCCTTGAGGTTGGCCTTCTCCGCCAGCTTGTCGTAGTCGACGTGCGGCAGTGCCAGTCGCGCCAGCTCGCGCTCGAGCATGGCCTTGCCGGCGGCGACGTTCTGGTCACGGTCCTGCAGCTTGAACCAGTGGACGATCTTCGCCCGCGCGCGGCTGGTGGTGACGTAGCCCAGGTTGGGGTTGAGCCAGTCGCGGCTCGGCGTGCCCTGCTTGCTGGTGATGATCTCCACCTGCTCGCCGGTCTGCAGGCTGTAGTTGAGCGGCACGATGCGCCCGTTGATCTTGGCGCCGCGGCAGTTGTGACCGATCTCGGTGTGCACCCGGTAGGCAAAATCCAGCGGCGTGGCGCCCTTGGGCAGGTCGATGGCGTGGCCGTCGGGGGTGAACACGTAGACCCGGTCCGGCTCGATGTCCACCCGCAGCTGCTCGGCCAGGCCGCCGATGTCGCCCAGCTCCTCGTGCCACTCGATGACCTGGCGCAGCCAGGAGATCTTCTCCTCGTAGTGGTTGGAGCCGGACTTGACGTCGGTGCCCTTGTAGCGCCAGTGCGCGCAGACGCCCAGCTCGGCCTCCTCGTGCATGGCGTGGGTGCGGATCTGCACCTCCAGCACCTTGCCCTCCGGGCCAAGCACCGCGGTGTGCAGCGAGCGGTAGCCGTTCTCCTTGGGGTTGGCGATGTAGTCGTCGAACTCCTTGGGAATGTGCCGCCACAGGGTATGCACGATACCGAGCGCGGTGTAGCAGTCGCGCACCTCCGGCACCAGCACGCGCACCGCGCGCACGTCGTAGATCTGGCTGAACTGCAGGCCCTTGCGCTGCATCTTGCGCCAGATCGAATAGATGTGTTTGGCCCGGCCGCTGATGTCGGCCTTGATCCCGGTGGCCTCCAGTTCGGCGCGCAGCTGGCTCATCACGTCGTTGATGTACTGTTCGCGGTCCAGCCGCCGCTCGTGCAGCAGCTTGGCGATCTGCTTGTACTGCACCGGCTCCAGGTAGCGGAACGACAGGTCCTCCAGCTCCCACTTGATATGGCCAATGCCCAGGCGATGGGCCAGCGGCGCGTAGATGTCGAACACCTCGCGCGCCACGCGCTGGCGTTTTTCCTCGTCGGCCACCTTGACCGCGCGGATCGCGCAGGTGCGCTCGGCCAGCTTGATCAGCGCCACGCGCACGTCGTCGACCATGGCCACCAGCATCTTGCGCAGGTTCTCCACCTGCGCCTGCGAGCCGAGCACCAGGGAGTCGCGCGGGTTGAGCGAGGCGCTGATCGCCGCCATGCGCAGCACGCCCTCGATCAGCTTGGCCACCACCGGGCCGAAGCGCTGGTGCACCGTGGCCAGGGTCACCTTGCCCTCGCGCACGCCGCGGTAGAGCACCGCGGCCACCAGCGAATCCTGGTCGAGCTTGAGATCGGCGAGAATCTCGGCGATCTCCAGGCCGACACGGAAACTGGAGGTGCCCTCGACCCACAGGTTCTGCGCCGGATTGGCCAGTTGCTCGACCTCGCGGGCGAACTCGCAGGCCTCCTTGAGGGCCGCGCGATCCAGCGCCGGATCGACGCTCGCCGCATGATCGAGCCAGGCCTCCAGGTTGATGCTGCCGTCGTCGTTGATCGGCTGATACGCTCTCACCTGAACCATCGTTCTACCTTCCCTACGGCGCGCCCAAGGCGCGCCGAGCAGTCGCCGGCTTCTGCGAGCCGGTCGGATTAACTGAAAGCATGCGCGTCCTGCGCATCCCTCGTGCCCCGGGCCTCAGCCTAGGGCTTCTCAAACAGGGCCATGGCCTCGACATGCGCGGTCTGCGGAAACATGTCGAGAATCCCGGCGCGGCGCAGACGGTAGCCCTGCTGCATCAGCTCGGCGGCGTCGCGTGCCAGCGTGGTCGGGTTGCAGGACACATAGACCAGGCGCCGCGCGCCCAGCTGCGTCATCCCGCGCACCGCCTGCAGCGCGCCGTCGCGCGGCGGATCGAGCAGCACCGCGGAAAATCCGCCGCGTGCCCAGGCCTCATCGGCCAGCGGCTTCGACAGGTCGGCGCGGAAAAAGTGCGCGTTGCCCAGGCCGTTGCCGGCGGCGTTGGCCGCGGCGCGCGCAACCATAGCCTCAACGCCCTCCACCGCCACCACCTCGCCCGCCTGACGCGCCAGCGGCAGGGCAAAATTGCCCAGGCCGCAGAACAGATCCAGCACCCGCTCGCCGGGCCGCACTGCCAACCAGTCTAGCGCCTGGGCGACCATCGCCTCGTTGACCGGACCGTTGACCTGGACGAAATCCCCCGGCCGATAGGCCAGCCGCAGCTGCCAGCGTTGCAGGGCAAAGCCCAGCTCGGCGCCGGCCTCATCGGCCTGCGGCTCGCCCTCGCCATGCAGCCACAACTGCGCGCGGTGCTCGGCGCAGAAGGCGCGCAGCAGCGCCAGGTCGGCTGCAGCGAGCGGCGCGGTATGGCGCAGCAGCAGGGCCTCGGCGCTGCCGCTGAACAGCTCGACATGCCCCAGCGCCTGCGGCTTGCCCAGCTGCCGCAGCAGCGCCGGCAGGCCGCGCAGAATCGGTTGCAAGGGCTGTACCAGTACCGCGCAGTCGTCGATCGCGACTATCTCCTGGCTGGCCTCGGCGCGAAAGCCGACGTCCAGCCGGCGCGCCTTGGCATCCCAGCGCACGGCGATGCGCGCGCGGCGCCGGTAGGCGAACTCGGGGCCGACCAACGGCGCCGCCCACTCGTCCGGCTGCACGCCGCCGAGGCGGGCGAGCTGCTCGGCCAGGGTGCGCTGTTTCAGGGCGAGCTGGTCGGCGTGGGGCATGTGCTGCAGGTTGCAGCCGCCGCAGCGCCCGGCATGCGCACAGGGTGGCTGGCGCCGCGCGGCGCTGGGTTCGAGGATGCGTTCGGCACGCGCCTCGACGGTCTGGCTGCGCGCGGCCAGCACCCTGGCCTCGACGCGCTCGCCGGCCAGGGCGCCGCTGACGAACCAGGTGCGCCCGCCATCGAAGGCGATGCCGCGGCCGTCGCCGGCCAGGCGCTCGATGCTCACCTGCTGCTTCTTGCCCACCGGCACCTGCGCCGCGCGGCTGCCGCCACTGGGTTGGAAGCGCAGGCCGCTACTGCGTTTGGTCATGGGCTATTGCTCTGTCGCCGGCAGGTCGTAGACGCCGGTGGACAGGTAGCGGTCGCCGCGGTCGCAGATGATTGCCACCATCACCGCGTTCTCCACCTCGCGCGACAGGCGCAGCATGGCCGCCACCGCGCCGCCGGAGGACACGCCGCAGAAGATCCCCTCCTCCCGCGCCAGACGACGCATCACGCGCTCCGCCTCGACCTGCGCCATGTCGATGACGCGGTCGACGCGCTCGGCCTGGTAGATCTTCGGCAGGTATTCCTGCGGCCAGCGGCGGATGCCGGGGATGGCCGAGCCTTCCTGCGGCTGCAGGCCGACGATCTGCACCGCCGGGTTCTGCTCCTTGAGATAGCGCGACACGCCCATGATGGTGCCGGTGGTGCCCATCGAGCTGACGAAATGGGTGATGCGCCCGCCGGTCTGCTGCCAGATCTCCGGACCGGTGCCGACGTAATGGGCCTCCGGATTGTCGCCGTTGCCGAATTGGTCGAGCACCTTGCCGCGACCGCCGCGCTGCAGGCTCTCGGCCAGATCGCGGGCGCCCTCCATGCCGTCTTCCTTGCTTACCAGCACAAGCTCGGCGCCGTAGGCGGTCATCGCCGCCTTGCGCTCGGCGCTCATGTTGTCCGGCATGATCAGCATCATCTTGTAACCCTTTATCGCCGCCGCCATGGCCAGGGCGATGCCGGTGTTGCCGCTGGTGGCCTCGATCAGGGTGTCGCCGGGCTGGATATCGCCGCGCAGCTCGGCGCGAGTGATCATCGACAGCGCCGGGCGATCCTTGACCGAGCCGGCCGGGTTGTTGCCTTCCAGCTTGACCAGCAGGGTATTGGAGGTGTCGCCCGGCAGGCGCTGCAGGCGCACCAGCGGGGTATTGCCGACGCAATCGGCGATGGTGGGAAAGTGCAGGGTCATGGGTCGCTCGAATCCGGACTGCCGCGAAGGGCGATCATGATACGCCGAACCCGCGGCGGCATCACGCCGTGATGCGGGATCGGCCGCTCCCGCTGGCTAGGCCGCCGGTAGGCGCAGATGCACGCGCAACCCGGGCGCACCGTTCTCCGCCCAGATGCGCTCGCCCTGGCTGTGGACCGCGCCGCGTGCGATGCTCAGGCCGAGGCCGAAACCGCCATCGCCAGGGCGCGCGCCGTCCAGGCGGGTGAAGGGCAGGAAGATCGCCTCGAGCTGGTCCGCGACCACCCCAGCCCCCTCGTCGGCCAGCCACAGCTGCCAACCGTCGCCCTCGCGCACGCCACCCAGGCGCACCACACCCTCGAGCGGCGAGTGGCGCACGGCGTTGCGCAACAGGTTCTCCAGGACCTGGGCGAGCAGATTGCGGTTGCCGCGCAGCCGGCAGTCGCCTTGCACCTCGTAGCGCAGCCGCTCTCGAAGCGCAGGTTTTCCACCAGCACCTCCCACAGCGCGGCCAGCTCCACCTCCTCGACGTCCAGTTGCGGGCGCTCGTTGTCCAGCCAGGCCAGCTCCAGGGTAGCGGCGACCAGGCGCTGCATGCCGTCGACCTCCTGCAGCACGCGCCGGCTCAGTCGCTCGGCATCCAGGCCGCTCTCGCCGGCCACGCGCAGGCGGCTGAGCGGGGTGCGCAACTCGTGGGACAGATCGCGCAGCAATTGGCGCTGCAGCGATACCGTGGCCTGCAGGCGCTCGGCCATATGGTCGAAGGCGCGGCCCAGCTCACCCAGTTCGTCACGCCGCAGCGCCACGTCGCCGGCCCGGGCGCCGAGGTCATCGTCGTGCAGGGCGTTGGCCTGCTCGCGTAAGCGCACCAGCGGGGCGATCAGCACGCGGTAGAGGCCGACGCACAGCAGCAGGCCGAGCAGCGCCGGCAGCAGCGCCCTCCTGCCAGACGCGCCGCCCCTGCTCGGCGTAGGCCCGTAGCTGGACCTTGGCCGCAGCGGACAAGAGCGAGGTGTGCCACCCTAATGTGCTGACCGAAGGACCAGCTGAGCGAAATCAGCAGCAGGACGAAGGCAATCAGCAGCGCCGCAGCTTCCAGAACAGCGAACGAACTCCGGGCACCTAGGCCTTCTGGCGGCCGAGCGGGTAGCCCTTGCCCACAGGGTCTGCAGGCGCAAACCGGTATCGCCCAGGGCCTGCAACTTGCGGCGGAAGTCCCCGCGCTCGGCCAGGCCCAGGCCCTCGCTGCCGTTATGGCAGAGAGTGACGCGGTAGCCGCTATCCTGCAGATGGGCATGCGGGTGGCTGGCGAGCAGGAGGTCATCCTCGATGGCGAGGATACGAGCGGCGCGGTGGGCGGCGGACAGCATGACGAACGACCGGGAAGGCAAACGCGAACGATTCTACCTACTGCGCGACAACTCCTCATCTAAAGATTCCGGCGCGCCGAGTCGCTACACTGCGCGGACGTCATAAAGGGAGGCAAAGCGTGTTCAAGGATCTAGGCATCAAGGGCCGCGTACTGCTGCTCACCCTGCTGCCCACCAGCCTGCTGGCGCTGCTGTTGGGCGGCTACTTCACCTGGGTGCAGCTGTCCGGGCTGCAGGCGCAGTTGCTGCAGCGTGGCGAAATGCTGGTCGAGCACCTCGCGCCGCTGGCCGCCCCCGCCCTGCAGCAGCGCAACAAGGCCTTGCTGCAGCGCATCGCCCAGCAGTCGCTGGAACATCCGGACGTCCGCGCAGTCGCCTTCCTTGCCACCGAGCGCACGCCGCTGGCCCATGCCGGGCCCAGCATGCTCAACCCGACACCGGACGATCAGCCCGGGCTGAGTCGCCTTAGCGGCGGTGACGCCACGCGCTTCCTGCTGCCGGTGTACGACCAGCACCTGGTCCTCAGCGGCGGCGACGGCAAGCGGCGCGGCGCCGCGCCGCTCGGCTGGGTCGAACTGGAACTGTCGCACCAGGGCACCCTGCTCAGCGGCTACCGCAGCCTGGTCGCCAGCCTGCTGCTGATCGTCGGCGGCCTCGGCGTCACCGCCCTGCTGGCCCTGCGCATGAGCCGCAGCATCAACGGCCCGCTGCGCGAGATCAAGGCCGGCGTCGCCCAGCTCAAGGAAGGCCATTTGCAAACTCGCCTGCCGTCACTGGGCAGCCACGAGATGGACGAGCTGGCGGCCGGCATCAACCGCATGGCCGAAGCCCTGCAGAATGCCCAGGAAGAGCTGCAGCACAACATCGAACAGGCCACCGAGGACGTGCGGCAGAACCTGGAGACCATCGAGATCCAGAACATCGAGCTGGACTTCGCGCGCAAGGAAGCCCTGGAGGCCAGTCGCATCAAGTCCGAGTTCCTCGCCAACATGAGTCACGAGATCCGCACTCCGCTCAACGGCATACTCGGCTTCACCAACCTGCTGCAGAAGAGCGACCTGACCCCGCGCCAGCAGGACTATCTGGGCACCATCGAGAAGTCCGCCGAGAGCCTGCTCGGCATCATCAACGAGGTGCTCGACTTCTCCAAGATCGAGGCCGGCAAGCTGGTGCTGGAAAGCATCCCGTTCAACCTGCGCGACCTGTTGCAGGACTGCCTGACCATCCTCGCCCCCGCCGCTCACCAGAAACAGCTCGAACTGGTCAGCCTGATCTACCGCGACACCCCGCTGGCCCTGCGCGGCGACCCGCTGCGGCTGAAGCAGGTGCTGACCAACCTGGTGAGCAACGCGATCAAGTTCACCCGCGAAGGCACCATCGTCATGCGCGCCATGGTCGAGGACGAAAGCGCCGACAGCGCCCAGCTGCGCATCAGCGTGATGGACACCGGCATCGGCCTGTCCGACGAGGATCTGCGCGCGCTGTTCCAGGCCTTCAGCCAGGCCGACAACTCGCTCAGCCGCCAAGCCGGCGGTACCGGCCTCGGCCTGGTGATCTCCAAGCGCCTGATCGAGCAGATGGGCGGCGAGATCGGCGTCGACAGCACCCCGGGCGAAGGCTCTGAGTTCTGGGTCAGCCTGAGCCTGCCAAAGGCCCGCGACGATGCCGAGGACCTGCCGCGCGCGCCGCTGCAGGGCCGCCGCGCGGCCGTGCTGGAAAGCCATGAGCTGGCGCGCCAGGCCCTGGCCCACCAGCTCGAGGACTGCGGCCTGGAAGTGGAAAGCTTCGCCCGCCTCGAGCAGTTGCTCGAGGCTGTGGCCGCCCAGCAGCAGTGCGAGCGTCCGCTGAGCCTGGCGGTACTCGGCATCACCACCGAACAGTTGCCGCCGGATGCCCTCGGCCAGCGTATCTGGGAGCTCGAACGTCTCGGCTGCAAGGCCCTGGTGCTCTGCCCCACCACCGAACTGGGGCTGTTCCACGAGTCGCTGCCCGATGCCTACACCCAGTTGCAGGCCAAGCCTCCCTGCACGCGCAAGCTGCACAAGGCGCTGACCGAACTGGCCTGCCCGCAGCGCCCGGCCGCCGAGCCGGCCGTCCTCGACAGCGGACGCCGGCCGCGAATTCTCTGCGTCGACGACAACCCGGCCAACCTGCTGCTGGTGCAGACCCTGCTGGAGGACCTCGGTGCCCAGGTCAGCGCGGTGGACAGCGGCTATGCCGCCATCGACGCGATTCAGCAGGACAACTTCGATCTGGTGTTCATGGACGTGCAGATGCCCGGCATGGACGGCCGCCAGACCACCGAGACGATCCGCCAGTGGGAAAGCGAGCAGGGCCGCAGCGCCACGCCGATCGTTGCGCTGACCGCCCACGCCCTGGCCAACGAGAAGCGCCTGCTGCTGCGCAGCGGCATGGACGACTACCTGACCAAGCCGATCAGCGAGCGCCAACTGGCCCAGGTGGTACTCAAGTGGACCGGACTGAGCCTGCGCAATCAACCCGCCGGCAAGGCAGCGCTGTCCGCCGCGCAACCGCCTCAGCCGCGCGTCCTCGATGCCGAGGAGGGGCTGCGCCTGGCGGCCGGCAAGGCCGATCTGGCCGCCGACATGCTCAACATGCTGCTGGCCGGGCTGCCAGGCGACCGCCAGGCCATTCGCCAGGCTCGCGAGGCCGGCGAACGCAGCACGCTGATCGAACGCGTGCACCGCCTGCACGGCGCCACCCGCTACTGCGGCGTGCCGCAGCTGCGCGCCGCCTGCCAGCGCAGCGAAACCCTGCTCAAGCAGGACGATCCGCAGGCCCAGAGCGCCCTCGACGAGCTGGATGCGGCGATCGCCCGGCTGAGCGAAGCTGCGGCGCAAAGCGCCTGAGGAGCCCACATGCGCATCTGCCTGTTCAGCAGCAAGCCCTACGACCGCGACAGCTTCCTCGCCGCCGCGCGGCCGGACGCGTGCCAATTGCAGTTCCACGAAGCACGTCTGACCGAGGCCAGCGCGGCGCTGGCAAGCGGCTGCGAGGTGGTCTGCGCCTTCATCAACGACGAGCTGTCGGCGCCGGTGCTGGAGCGCCTGGCCGCCGGCGGCACGCGGCTGATCGCCCTGCGCTCGGCCGGCTACAACCACGTCGACCTCAAGGCCGCCGAGCGCCTGGGGCTGTGTGTGGTGCGGGTACCGGCCTATTCGCCGCATGCGGTGGCCGAGCATGCGGTGGCGCTGGTCCTGGCGTTGAACCGACGCCTCCACCGCGCCTTCAACCGCACCCGCGAGGGCGATTTTTCCCTGCACGGGCTGACCGGCTTCGACCTGCACGGCAAGACCGTCGGGGTGATCGGCGGCGGCAAGATCGGCCAGGCGTTCGCCGGCATCATGCACGGCTTCGGCTGCCGGGTACTGGTCTACGACCCCTTCCCGCTTGCCGGGCTCGAGGCCATCGGCGCGCGTCAGGCGCCGCTGGACGAGGTGATCGGCCAGAGCGATGTCCTCAGCCTGCACTGTCCGCTGACCGAGGCCAGCTACCACCTGATCGATGCCAGCCGCCTGGAACGGATGAAACGCGGCGTCATGCTGATCAATACCGGCAGGGGCGCACTGGTCGATACCCCGGCGCTGATCGAAGCGCTGAAAAGCGGCCAACTCGGCTACCTGGGCCTGGACGTCTACGAGGAAGAATCGGAACTGTTCTTCGAAGACCGCTCCGACCTGCCGCTGCAGGACGACACGCTCGCCCGCCTGCTGACCTTTCCCAACGTCATCGTCACCGCCCACCAGGCCTTCCTCACCCACGAGGCGCTGGCCGCCATCGCCCGCACCACCCTGGACAATATCGCCGCCTGGGCCGCCGGCAGCCCATGCAATGAGGTCAAGGCCGGCGCGTGATAGCATGCCGGCTGATCCGGAGGACCCATGGCCGAACACGATTTCCGTTACACCCTGCTCAACCCGCAGCACACCCTCACCGAATGCCGCGCCCTGGCGCCGGGCCGCTACCAGGTCACCGGCAACGGCGGTTCGATCCAGGCGGGTGACGCGCTGCTGGTCACCCTCAAGGGCAGCCGCGACCTGCATATGCGCCTGGAAGTGGAGAAGGTCCGCCATCTGATCAACCCGCCCGGCCAATGGCTGGCGGTGTGCAAGGGCCCGCAGTTCAAGGAACTGGCGATCCACAACTGGCAGGTGAACTGCGACGGCTGCGGCAAGCAGTTGGATTTCGAATTCGCCGTAGACGCGGCGCTCGGCAAGGCGGCGCTAGCCCCGGCCGCCGAAGCCCGCATCGCCGAGCTGGGCTGGCGCAACGACGCCGGCCGTCATCTGTGCCGTACCTGCCAGGAGGCCTGACACCATGCACCGCGCCCTGCCCCTCACCCTGCTCGCAGCCGCCCTCGGCGGCTGCGCCAGCGATGCACCGCAACTGGAAACCGAACGCAGCTACCGCGTGGAGTGGATCGGCGAACGCCCGCTGATCGACCGCAGCCACCTGACCATCACCTTCGCCGCCGACGGCCGCGCCCATGGCCACGCCGGCTGCAACCACTGGTTCGCCGGCTACAGCCTGAACGGCGACGCGCTCGACTTCGACGTCCCAGGCAGCACCCGCAAGATGTGCGCCCCCGCCCTGATGGAGCAGGAGCGGCGCTTCCTCGACGCCATCGGCCAGGTGCAGCGCTGGGACTTCAACGCCATCGACCAGTTGCAGCTGTGGCCGGCGACCGGCAAGCCGATCCGCCTCTGGCCGGAATGACGGCGTAGGGGTACCAGGGCGGCGATCCGTTCGCAATGCGGTACAGGGTTGGGATCTGCAGGCGCCGAAGATCGTCGGCCTGTTCGCTTCGCTCCGAGCGGCCGGCATCCGGGCCGCCCTACGGCGCGAACAGCTCCAGCTGCTCCTGCCGCCCGCGCAGGTCGTGCAGCCTGACACCGACGCCGAGCAGGCGCACCGGCTTGTCGCCACGGGCATGGGCACCGGTCAGCAACTGCCGGTAGCTTTGCAGATCCCGACTGGCGCCCGCCTGCTCCAAGGTGGTCTGGGTGAAGTCATGGAACTTGACCTTGACGAACGGCTTGTCCGCTCGGTAGCTGGCGTCCAGGCGCTGCAGGCGGCCATTCATCTCCTCCAGCAGCGCCGGCAGTTTCTCCAGGCAGCTGTGCAGGTCAGGCAGATCCTGGTCGTAGGTGTGCTCGACGCTCAGCGACTGGCGCCGGCTGTCCACCTTGACCTCACGCTCGTCGATGCCATGAGCCAGGCGCCACAGACGCTCGCCGAAACTGCCGAACTCGCGCACCAGCGCCAGCTTGTTCCAGTCGCGCAGATCCAGGCAGGTGCGAATGCCCAGGCGCGTCAGCTTGTCCGCCGTGACCTTGCCGACACCGTGCAGCTTGCTCACCGGCAAAGCGGTGACGAATTCATCCACCTGATCCGGGGTGATCACGAACAGCCCGTTGGGCTTGCGCCAGTCGCTGGCGATCTTGGCCAGGAACTTGTTCGGCGCCACCCCGGCCGACACCGTGATGTGCAGCTCCTGCGCCACGCGGCGGCGAATTTCCTGGGCGATGCGCGTGGCGCTGCCGGCGAAATGCGCCGAGTCGCTCACGTCCAGGTAGGCCTCGTCCAGCGACAGCGGCTCGATCAGATCGGTGAACTGGCGAAAGATGCCGTGAATCTCCCGCGACACCGAGCGGTACACCTCGAAGCGCGGCCTGACGATCAGCAGGTCCGGGCACAGCTTCAGCGCATGCCGCGAGGACATCGCCGAGCGCACGCCATAGGCACGCGCCTCGTAGTTGCAGGTGGCGATCACCCCGCGCCGGTCCGCCGAGCCGCCCACCGCCAGCGGGCGATGGGCCAGGCTCGTGTCGTCACGCATCTCGATGGCCGCATAGAAGCAGTCGCAGTCGATGTGGATGATTTTCCTTTGCTTCATAAGCTATTGATTTTAATTGTATAACCCAAAGGAAAACGACATCTGATACCCGCCTTCATACCCTCTATTTTCTCGGCTGGATTCTCTGCATCTGAAGACGTCGCAGCCGCTCATCACCCGACAAACGGTAGAGAAAAATAGAACAGCCTGGCAGGCTGGACTGGCCAGAATAGCGATCTCAGGGAGTGAAGCAACTGGCGGCACCATCGACAGCGCCTCGGTCTACCTGCGCGAAACGGTCAAGGAAGCACTGCGCCTGAAAGCCGCCGCAGTGATCTTCTAGCACAATCATCCGAGAGCCCCCCGGAGCCGAGCCAAGCGGACAAGGTAATTATGCAGCGCCTGAAAGAAGCCTTGGCGCTCGTCGGCGTGCGCTCGCTGGATTACATCATCGTGGCAGGCCAACGCCTGGTGTCTTTCGCCGAGCCAGGGTTGCTCTGAACCGCGGGGGCTTCGCCCCCTTTTGCTGCGCCCTAGAGCGCCCCTAGTTCACCTGCCAGGGCGAATGGAGCCACTCAAGCCCATCGCAGCCCTTACGCTGCGAACCATCGACATCGAGCGAGACTGAGCGGCATCCGAGTTCATGCGGTGAGTCACGTTGAACAGATGCTGCTTGAACAAATCATCGCTGACTCGCTCGACGGCATGCATAACGGCCATAGCGGCGCTCCACTGAGATGGCCGAAGCCATCTTCACATCTAATCTAATAATCCTTACACTTGCTAACGTTTCGCATTTGCAATTATTTCTGCATTAGCTTCTCACCTAATTTACTGCCCCTTGAACTGATCAGCATGAAACCGATGTGCATCGGTGGCTGCAGAAGGGGCATGCGTACTTCCCCCATCACTCTGGAGTCTCTAGTCACGATGTCAGCCCTCCCTCACCAGATTGGTCTCTCGGTAAGCCTTCTGACCTTGGCCATAGCGCAAGCGGCGTTCGCCGCAGAAAGCGGAGCCGCAGCAACCGACCCACAAGACAAGGAAGCGGTCCTTGCCCCTGTCGTCATCAAGGGAGATGTGCTCGGTGAGGCCAGCGATGCCGAAGTCCGCAGCTACGCCGGCAGCCGCAGCCTGGTGAGCTCCGAGGAGTTGAGCAAGGCCAGCGTGCGTGGCCTGGACGACGCTCTGCAGCGTGTCCCTGGCGTCAAGATCTTCGATGAGACCGGCACCGGCGCCCTGCCACAGCTTTCCGTGCGAGGCCTCTATGAGAGCCGCAGTGGGCGTGTCCAGGCACTTTCCGATGGCATCCCGCTGGCCCTGGCGCCCTATGGCCAGACCAGTCTGTCGCTGTTCCCGCAAACCCTCGCCACGGTCGATCGAATCGACATCGTGCGCGGCGGTGCCGCCGTGCAATACGGCCCGAACAACGTCGGTGGGGTCATCAATTTCATCAGCCGACCGATTCCTGCGAAATGGGAAACCACTCTGCAGGAGCGCATCACCTTTGCTCCCGGCGGCCGCCAACTCTATGACAGTTACCTCGGTACCGGCGGCTACCTGACCGACAACTTCGGCCTGCAGTTGGATCTCAACACGCTCGACGGTGAATATGGCCGCGAGCACTCCGAGACCTCCGTGCAGAACTACCGTCTGCGCGGTCAATGGGACATAGACGACACCCGCAGTCTGAGCTTCGGCGTGCAACGCTATATCGCCGATATGGACCTAGCCGGCGCCCTCAGCGTCGCCGACTACAAGGATGATCCGCGCCAATCCACCCGCGATCTCGATCGCTTCGAAGGCGACAGCGACCGCGTCTGGGGGACCTACACCCAGTACCTCGGCGCCATGGGTCCGTTCGACGACGTGGAGTTCAGCTGGACCAACTTCGCCCAGCACAGCTATCGCAATTTCATTGTCGCCCTGCCATTCACGCCCGATGCCACACCGGCCACACTGCAGGACGCGCCGCGCGACTTCCGCGTCTGGGGCAGCGAGCCACGCCTGAGCCTGAGCATCGATGGAGACAGCATCAGCCAGACCTGGCTGCTGGGCGCGCGCCTGGTCAAGGAGAATGTCGACTTCGACGTTAACCGCCTGAACCTGAATACCGGCGCCAACAGCGTGGTACGCGACTGGGTGTTCGACGACGAGGGCCAGGCTGCCTACCTGAGCAACGAGATTAAGCTGCTCGACGGCCGCCTCACCGTCACCCCCGGCGTGCGATACGAGCACGCGAAACTGGAATACGCCGATGGCGTCAGCGGCGTCGAACGCAAGACCATCGCTGAGGAATGGCTGCCCGGCCTGAGCGTCGGCTATCAGGCCAGCGACGACTGGTTCGTCTACGCCAACGCCCAGCGCTCGCTAAGGGCACCGCAGGTGTTCCAGATCGTCAGGGACGGCGTGGTCCAGGCGGAAATCTCGCGCAACTACGAGACAGGCGTGCGCTTCACCCCGCAGAGCAACCTTCGCGTCGACCTCGGCCTGTATCGCATCGATTTCGACGATCAGATCGTATTTGCCGACAGTCGCTTCCAGAATCTCGGCAGCACCCGCCACCAGGGAATCGAGAGCGAGGTGTTCTGGACCCCCGCCGCACTGCCCACCCTAGACCTGCATGCCGGCTATGCCTATCTGGACGCCGAGCAGCGTGCCGGCACCTTCAAGGGCAACGAGGTGCCCTTCAGCTCCAAACATCAGTTCACCATAGACGGTCGCTATCGCTTCGCCGAGGCCTGGACCTACAGTCTCGACGGCCTATATGTGAGCAGCGCCTATAGCGATGATGCCAATACCCATGAGGAAAACGCCACCGCCTCGGTCGGCGAACTGCCGGCCTACTGGATCTGGAACACCGCCATCGAACGCGAGTTCAAGCTGCAGGACGCCAGTGTTCTGACTGCCTCGGCGGGTATCAGCAACCTGTTCGACCGTCAGTACTACTTCCGCGGCATCGACACCAGCCCTCTGGGTCGCCAGCCAGCTCCTGGCCGAACTCTTACTCTAGGCGTGAACTACCGCTTCTGAGTCCCGAGCCACCATTGAAACTGCTCAACCTTAATTGGTTGAGCAGTCGCAAACGGTCTTAACTCCTTAAAAGGCAACGCGCATCAAGTTCGCCTGGCTCAGATAGGCGGCGCTGTTCTGGATGCCAAGCATCGCCTGATCCAGTACGAGATGTTTCGCGGCACCATCGACCTGAGCGGCGGACTGCCAGCAGGGCATTTAATCAGGGCGTGAAGCTGCCAGCTCGAGGGGCGCTTATGATCGCCGAACGCGATCCGCTGCCCTGCGCAATGGAGAGGTGAGCCTTCGAGGTTGGCTTCTTGAGCCGCATCCACCAGCGAATCTAAGCACCACACCGACACTGCGATCACAACGAGCCCCCTCTCCTTACGGCTGGAGAAGATATGTTCGAGCCGGATCGCGCTAACCGCAACATACCGGCAGATTTTGGGGGGCACCACCTAACGCCGGCGCCCTAAAACGAGCAGAGAACGGCCAGAAGCAGGCCTATCCAACTCCTAGGCTGTTGAAGAGCTGGGGTCCCGAGCCGATACCCTGCAGACGCAGGGACTGAAGTTCGGAGATGCGTGCTGGTGATGATGTCCACCGCCCAGATGCCGGCGGTGCGGCTTGGTAGCGACGAGCCCTGGTCACATGTTAGGAATCAGGACTTCTGTCGTACGGTTTACTTCGGCCACTGGTAACCCACGAAGCGCTCGCGCAGATCCTTCTTACTGACCTTTCCCGTCGCGGTATGCGGCAGTTCGTCAAGTAGCTCGCAGGCGTCCGGCAGCCACCACTTGGCCACTTTTCCCTGAAGAAAATCGAGGAGTTCTTCGGTGTGCGGGACATGACCGGCTCGAGGCACTACCAACAGAAGCGGCCTTTCGCTCCAGCGCGGATGAGCTACGCCGATCACCGCCGCCTCAGCTACCTGCGGGTGCGCCATCATCGCGTTCTCGATATCGATCGAGCTGATCCACTCGCCACCGGACTTGATCACGTCCTTGGTGCGGTCGGTAATCTGCAGGTAGCCGCTGGCATCGATGGCGGCCACATCGCCGGTGTCGAACCAGTCGTCGCACCGCTCGCCGCCGAAGTATCCGGCACACACCCAGGGGCCTCTGGCCTGCAGGGCACCCGCGGCCACCCCGTCGCGAGGCAGCTCGTTGCCCTGCTCGTCGATGGTACGCAGTTGCACGCCGAATACCTGGCGGCCGGCCTTGACCAGCTGCTGCCCGCGCTCGGCGGCGGGCAGCCCGTCGTACCAGGGCTGATAGCGGTTATAGCTGCCCAGCGGACTGGTTTCGGTCATGCCCCAGCCCACCTCCAGGGTCACTCCGTGACGCTCCATGCGCTCGATCAGAGCAAGCGGACAGGCTGCACCGCCCGAGACTGCCCGCCGGAGGCTGGGGATTTGCACGTCTCCCTGCTCTAGATGCTGTGCCAATGCCAACCAGACGGTAGGCACGCCGAGGGCATAGGTGACCTGTTCGTCGTTGATCAGAGCGGCCAGGGTCGCACCATCGCCGGCCCTGGGTCCCGGCAGCACCAGCTTGGCACCAACCATAGCAGCGTTGTATGGCATGCCCCAGGCATTGACATGGAACATCGGCACTATCGGCAGCACCACGTCCTCGGCGCGCAAGCCAATCACATCGGCCAGGTTGCCCGCCAGGCTGTGCAGCACCGTGCTGCGATGGCTGTAGAGGACCCCCTTGGGGTTACCGGTGGTACCGGATGTGTAGCACAGGCCGCTTGGGGTGCGCTCGTCCAGCTCCGGCCAGGAGTACTCCGCCGTCTCGGCCGCCAGCAGCGCTTCGTAGCTGTGTAGGTGGGGCAAACTACTGACCGGCAACTCATGCGTCGCACACAGGGCAACGTAGTGGCGCACGCCCGGCAGCTCTGTCTGCAGCTGCTCCAGCAGCGGGATAAACTGCGGGTCGAGGAATAGAACCTGATCCTCGGCGTGGCGGATGATGTAGGCGATCTGCTCGGGAAACAGCCGCGGGTTGATGGTATGGCACACCCGTCCAGAACAAGGCACCGCGTAATACAGCTCGAAGTGGCGATAGTCGTTCCAGGCCAGGGTGGCGACGCGAGCCCCAGAGCCTATGTCCAAGCGCTCCAGCGCGTTGGCCAGACGACGTGCGCGCGCGAATGCCTGGCCATAGGTGTAACGGTGCCGACTACCATCGCCCAGCACCGACACGATTTCCACCTCGGCGGCAATCTGCTCGGCGTGGCGCATGATCATGCCAATGCCGAGCTGGTCGTTCATCATCATATCTTGCATTGCGAACCTCGAAATTCTTGTAGGTATTCGGCGCAACAGCTCGCTAGACAAAGGCGCAAGGCAACACGCCTGTCTTGGCTGGGAAGGACGGGGCTACCATCGGAAAGCTTGGTTTGCCCCCCAAAGTGCAGAACTGCTCGACTAGGCGCAGTTCGCCGACTCCCCCTGTGCCGAGCGAACACGCGTACCGCGGATCAGGTCGGCGGCCTTCTCGGCGATCATGATGGTCGGAGCATTGGTGTTGCCGCCGATCAAGGTCGGCATGATGGATGCGTCCACCACTCGCAGCCCGTCGATCCCATGCACCCTCAGCTGCGAGTCGACCACCGCCATAGGATCGTCCGCTGGCCCCATCTTGCAGGTGCTGGTGGGGTGGTACTGAGTATCGGCACGCGCGCGAATGTCCTCGATGAGGCTGGAAATGTCGCCACGGTCGGCCGGATAAAGCAGCTCGCCACGCCAAGGCGCGAAGGCCTTGTCAGCCAGGATATCCATCTGTTTCTGCACACCCTTGACCAGCACGTCCAGGTCACGCTCGTCGGAAAGGAAGTTAGGATCGATCTTCGGCGCGGCACGAGGGTCGGCACTGGCCAGCTTGACCGAGCCACGACTATAGGGTCGCAGGATATCGACATGGCTGGAAAAGCCATGGCTGGTGTGCATCTTGCGGCCGTGGTCGTCGACCAGAGCGATCACGAACACCAGTTGCAGATCGGGCACGGTCACTTCGGGCGAGGAACGGAAAAAGGCCCCAGCCTCGGCGATCGAGCTGGCGATCATGCCGCTGCGCCGTTTGCGCCACTCAAAGACCCCCTGGGCCATCTTGACGAGGCCGCGAGGAGACAGGCCGAAGCTCTCGCTATCGCTGCGGGCGGTGTAGCTCTGCACATGGTCGAGATGGTCCTGCAGGTTTTCGCCGACGCCCGGCAAGTCGTGCACCACCGCAATCCCCAGGCCCTGAAGTTCCCGTGCTGGGCCAATTCCGGACAATTGCAGGAGTTGAGGCGAGCCGAATGCGCCGGCACTCAGAATGACCTCACGACGCGCGCGCACCTGCTTCAGTTCGTTACCCTGATAGTAGGCGACGCCACGGGCGCGCTTGCCTTCCATGATCAACTTCGCTGACAAGGCATGGGGCTTGACGCACAGATTGGAGCGCGACAGGTTGGGAGTCAGGTACCCCTTGGCAGCACTGCAGCGCTCACCGTTTTTCTGTGTGACTTGGTACATGAAGGAACCGAACTGCTCGGGCCCGTTGTAATCGGGATTCGGGGTTAGACCATGGTTTGCCGCCGCCGCGAGAAAAGCTTTGCTCAGGGCGCTCGGGCTGCGCAGTTCGGCAACGTTCAGCGGCCCACCGGCGCCATGATAGATGCTGGCGCCGTGGGTTTCGTTGTTCTCCGCGCGCTTGAAATACGGCAGCACGTCCTCGTAGGACCAGCCCGGATTGCCAAGGCTCGCCCAATGGTCATAGTCCCAGCGATTACCGCGTACATAGAGCATCGCGTTGATCGAACTCGAGCCACCCAGCGTCTTGCCACGTGGCTGGTAGCAGACCCGATTATTCAGGTGCCGTTGGGGCTCGGTGTCGAATGCCCAGTTGTTGTAATGGGTGGCGACCATCCCGACGAAGCCGGCTGGCGCGTGGATAAGCACGCTTTTGTCCGGCCCACCCGACTCCAACAAACAGACCGTAACCCCTCGGTCCTCACTCAGTCGGCTCGCCAACACGCTCCCGGCGGAACCGGCTCCCACTATCACGTAATCGAACTCTTCGTTACTCATCGCTCACTAATCTCTCTGCCAATTCTTCGTGTCGTATCAGGCAGGCAATTGCCTGCAGTACCGGGGGCTGGACACAGTCGTCCGCAGCCGCAGGGCGACAGCCCCGGCTAGTCGATCTTGGTGCCAGGCAACAGCTCGAAGTCCGGTGTGAAGCTATCCAGTGACGTGAGCAGCAGATCGAGAGGTTTGCGGTCGCCGACGAAGGTCGCCTTGCCCGCCTTGAGCAGGTCATCGAAGCTGGCCGCCCCGCTCATGACCGACTCCAGGTCGCGGCGATTCACGGTAATGCTCAGGTCGGGGTTGGATGCTTGCTGACCGCGGATGTTGGTGAGGGTGGCATTGCTCAGCTCCACGACGAACTGCTCACCATTGTCGGGCGTATGCAGATTGATGATCGCCTGCACGCCCTCCACCTTGTTGCTGTTCAAACGTACGCCAAGGACATCGAGCCACAGCCCAGTGGACATGCCGCGTATGGTGTCCGGCCCATCAGCCTTAAGCACGGCGCCCTTAGGAATGCCGTTGCGCAGCTCATAGGCAGCGGCGAGAAAGGTATTGCGCAGGCTGGAGCTTTCCTTCTGATAGCCGATCTGCTCGTAGGCGTCGGCCAGCAAGTCCTTGGCGGCCCGGTTTCCGCGCTCGGTCTGGACCAGCTTGTCGAGCAGCTCCGCGACCTGCCGGTACTCGCCCTTCTCGTACAGCTCGCGGCCCTTGGTCAGGATCTTCTCGGCACCGCCCATCATCTCCACGTAAAGCGGAGCCGACTCCTCGGGAGACAGGGGCGTCAGGGTCGCCGGATTGCCATCCCAATACCCCAAGTAGCGATTGATCACGGCGCGACTGTTGTGCTCCTCGGAACCGTGATAGCTGCGTGCCGCCCAGTTTTCCTGCAGGCTCTTGGGCAGCTTGTAGACATTGTGGATTTGGTTAATGGTCACGCCCTGATTGGCATGGTTCAGGACATTGTTGTTCAGGTGGGCATAGGCATCGCGTTGCGCGCGCATGACCTCCTGGATGCGCGCATTACCCCAGCGCGGCCAGCTGTGGGAAGCGAACATGTAGTCGGCGCGAGTGCCGTAACGGTACAACGCCTCGTTGATATTCTTCGACCACAGCAGAGCATCGCGTACCAGCGCGCCGCGCAGCGTATATATGTTGTGAATGGTGCCTACGATGTTCTCAGCCGCCCAGAAGGCTTTGAATTGCGGGAACCAGGTGTTCATCTCCGACGGGGCTTCGGTTCCGGGCGTGTTCTGGAATTCCATGATCACACCGTCAATCGTCAGGGTTTCGAAGTCTTTCTCGATGTACCGAGTCGGCGGGATCAGCCCCATGGTACCGACGGCAACGTTCTTGCCGATGGCCTGGTCGACGTGACCGTAGGGGCTACGCGGCAACATAGAGCCGTACTGAAGGAACATCCGCCGAATCATCGCATTGCCGGCGTACACATTCTCGGCGACGGCGTGCTCCATGAAGCCTACGGGGGCGATGACCGGGACCTTACCGCTCTTCACGTCCTCTACGTCCACTACGCCATGCGCCCCACCGAAATGATCCCCATGGGAGTGCGAATAGACGACTGCGACCACCGGACGCGCGCCAAGCGTTGCGTTGATGAAGTCGAGCGCGGCCTTGGCTGTTTCCTTGGTTGTCAGCGTGTCGAAGACGATCCATCCGGTATCACCTTTGATGAAGGTGATATTGGCAAGATCGAAGCCGCGCACCTGATAGATACGCTCGGGTACCACCTCGTATAGGCCATAAGCCATGTTGAGCGTGGCCTGACGCTGCAGCGACGGGTGGATGCTGTCGAACTGCTTGCCCTTGAGCAGATACTCGTAGCTGCCCATGTCCCAGGCTACGTGGCCGGCCTCGGCCTTGATCTGCTTGTAGGGCGGAGCGGCGATAAAGCCTCTTTTGGACTCCTCAAAGTCGCGCTCATCCTGGAAGGCGGAGCTCTTGCGCAATTCGCTCTGGAGTTTGGCGGTAAACACCGATGGCGCCTTGCCCTTGACATCGAAATGCCCATCTATGGCAGGGGCTGCCTTTTCGCTGTTGCCCGCAGCATGGGGCACTATGCCTGGGGCCCCGGCCAACAGGGCGGCCAATGCCAGGCCAGTGAGGCCGTTGAGACTACGGGGTGACTTACTCAAGCGCTTCATCTTGTTTTCCTCTCTCCGCCCGGCAGGCAGAGGTGTATGGGTAACCGCACCACCACGGCATACCCTTCTCCAGAGAGCTGGCATACGCCGTGTCATTTACGCCGGCTGGTCGGCTCGACCGGCATCACGCCTCCGCATGCTTCGGGTTATAGGCCCAAGCTGGACTTGTTCTTGAACCCGGTTCAGGCACCATGGCTGCCGGGGGCTCAGAACGATGAGGGGACGTCGTTTCGGTAATTACCACCGTAACGCGACACTCATTGTTTTCGTCAAAACCTTCTGGCTAACTGAGGTACCTCAGCAGAACATCCGCCCCTCTAATAAGAAGCCAGCCAGAGAATTAAGACCATGCGGGAATCGGCCAAAATTTCGGGAGAAACGGTCAAACCACAGATCACGCGTTTTCATCGTGGCTCGATGGGCAGAATCCTGGAACGCTATCTCAAGTTAAAAGGTGAAACGGAGCGGGATTTCAGCCTGGTTGAACTGGAACAACTTTGGCAGCGCGCCGCTCAAATCGACCCAGCCATTGGCCTGCACTTGTTCGAACACTTCACGCCGCAGGATTGGCATGTTCTGGCGTATATAACTCAGTTCCTCGAAAAGGCCGGAGATTCGTTTTTAGTATGGGAAAAATATGCCCGACTGGCCTCAGAAATGGACAGAATTCATCGAGTGGAGGATGGAGGATTGATCGGTGTGGAAATCAATATCGAGGCTCCCGACGAAGTCGTGCGTTATATCACTGAACACTACTCGGTGATGTCGCTCACCATGCTGCGTCGCGGCACCGGCCAACATATTTTCCCGCAGCGAGCTCAATTCAAACATGCTCGTCCCTTTTATTATCAAGAATATGCTCGATACTTTGGCGATTCAGTTGAGTTTAATTGCCCACACAATCGCCTACTGTACGCCCCCGGGACCGCGAAGCTACCTATGCAAGGTAGTAACAGAGGGCTGGTCGAAGTCATCTTCAGCGAACTTGATCGACGTATAGCCCAGCGTCGCCAACTCGACGGCTGGGCCGGCAAGGTGGCCGCTCAAATCCGACAAACACTCATAAGCGGAGTAACCCCAAGCCTCGAAAGCCTGGCCGAGACCATGCACCAGAGCCCACGAACCTTACGCCGCCGCCTGACGGACCAAGGCTTCAGCTTTCGCCAAGTTCTCGATCTGGTCCGCGCCGAGCTGGACCAAAGCCTGGAGTTACAAGGACTGAACAGAGCGCAGATCGCCGAGCGGCTTGGCTATAGCGAAACCACGGCATATCTGCATGCGCGCAAACGTTGGCGCGAGAGCCACACTAGCTGACCTGTACGGAAATCCTCAAAAAGACACCGGCCGAAGCCGGTGTTAAGAAGAGGGCTGCCACACATGGAGTATCAGATGCAGCCCAGTATTGCTTTAGTCTCGAGGAACTCCTCGAAGCCGGCTTCGCCCCATTCGCGGCCGTTACCTGACTGCTTATATCCGCCGAACGGCGCCGTCAGGTCGATCGACGCGCCGTTGAGGTGCACGCTGCCGGTGCGCAGGCGCAGGGCGACCGCACGGGCGCGTTCGGCACTGGCACTCTGCACATAACCGGACAGGCCGTAGATCGAGTCATTGGCGATGGCGATGGCCTCGTCGAGGTCGTGATAGGGAATCAGGCACAGTACCGGGCCGAAGATTTCCTCGCGGGCAATGGTCATGCGGTTGTCCACTGCACTGAACACCGTCGGCTTGCAGAACAGCCCCCGCTCCAGCCCCTGGGGCTTGCCAAGACCACCACAGACCAGTCGCGCGCCCTCCGTCATGCCGAGTGCGATTAGCCGCTGCACGCTGTCGAACTGCCGCTGGTGGGCGATCGGCCCAACCTCGGTGCTGCCAACAAAGGGATCGCCAAGACCCAGCTCAGCGCACACGGCAGCGGCGATGGCCTCTGCGCGCTCAAGCTGCGTCGCCGGCACCAGCATCCTTGACGGGGCGATGCAGGTCTGCCCGCTGTTGCTCATCATGCTGCGCACGCCCTGAGTGACTGCCTGCTCAAGGTCAGCATCGTCGAGGATAAGGTTGGCGGACTTCCCTCCAAGCTCTAGCGATACGCGCTTGATAGTGCTGGCCGCGGCCCTCGAGAGCTGTGCGCCGACCCCGTTGGAACCGGTGAAGGACACCATGTCGATACGCGGATCGCTGGCCAGTTGCTCGCCGAGCTTCGCTCCTTGGCCGTTGAGCATGTTGAACACGCCTCTGGGTACACCGGCTTCGTCGAGGATCTCGGCGAGAATAGTCGCCGAATAGGGGGAGTTCTGGCTCGGTTTGAGGACGATGCTGCAACCCACCGCCAGCGCCGGGGCGACCTTGCACACCAACTGGTTCATCGGCCAGTTCCAGGGGGTGATCAGCGCGCAGACCCCAATCGGTTCACGCACCACCTCGGTGCTACCCTGACGACGCTGAAAGGCGAAGTTCTCCAGCACCGCCTTGGCCGTCTGAAAGTGCCAGAGCCCGGCCGGCGCCTGCAGCGGGCGGGACAAAGCCTCCAGCGGAGCCCCCATCTCCAAGGAAATCGCGGCGGCGATGTCGTCCAGGCGCCGCTCGTAGATGCGACAAATGTTCTCCAAAAGCTCCAGACGCTGCTCGCGGGAGGTGCTGGCGAAGAGAGGAAAAGCGCGCTGTGCCGCCTCGATGGCAGCATCGACCTCCGCTTCCCCGGCCAGGGCGATATACCCGGAAACCTCGCCATTGGCTGGATTGATCACAGCCTGGCGAAGGCACTGGTCACTGGCCTGCCGCCACTCGCCATCGATGTAGAATGACTGGAGATGTTGATCAGATTCAAACATTCAGTATCTCCCGATACACGAAATTTTTGAGCCTATGTAGAGACGAAGCGGTTGAAGGTAGCCCGGCGTTCTGCCGGGCTAGCCCCATGATTCGCCTAAACAACAGGCATAGAGTCAGCGGATACCGCTGGAGCGCAAGGCAGCGGGGGTAAAGTTGTTTGCGCTGACCTTGTCGAGGAACTGGACGTTCTGCTTTTCTTCATTGCTCAGACCGAGCGTCAAATAACGCCCCGAGACCAAGTCATAGAGTGCTTCGGCCACATACAAGCGGGTGCCCTGGATATAGTGCTGCAGATTGTGTCCCTCGGCAGATCGCCACAATTGGCCGCGACCGTCGTAATGGTCAGCCAGCACGATCATCCAGCTGTCTTCATCGAAATACAGGGTGCGCTTCGAATAGATATGCCGCTGACCCGGCTTGAGCGTGGCCTCCACCTCCCACACACGGTGCAGCTCGTAGCGCGCAAGTTCCTGGTTGATATGGCCAGGCTGGTGGATCTCGGCATACTTGAGTGTTGTAGAGGAAAGCTTGTAACTGTTGTACGGCACATACATTTCTCGCTTGCCGACCAACTTCCACTCATAACGGTCGGGGGCACCGTTGAACATGTCGAAGTTATCGACGGTGCGCATGCCGTCAGCCGCGTTGCCGGGGCCGTCATAGGAGACCTGTGGTGCACGCCGAACCCGACGCTGACCGGCGTTGTACAGCCAGGCCAGACGCGGCTCCTTGACCTGGTCGATGGTTTCATGGACCAACAGTACGTTCCCAGCCAGCCGTGCCGGTGCGTCAATGACCTGCTTGTAGACAAACAGGAGGTTTTGCGCCTTGTCCGTATCGAGGTCGCCCATGTCGGCAGGAAACGCGAGCTCATCGACGAACCGGACTGGAGTGAAACTGCCATTGGCTTGCGGCGTGGCCTGAATGATGGCTCGGCGATAATTGCCACCGCGATAGCGGGTTACATGGTTCCAGAGTACTTCCACCCCACTCTTGGGGATCGGAAAGGCGTAATAGCGACTCTCGGAAAACGCCCCCAGACCATTGCCCCCCGCGATCGCTTCGGTACTCGCGGCGCTCTTTTTCGCCGCCTGATAGACCTCTTCCGGCACGGACGTGGTTCTGTGGCTCGGGTAGACCGGCATGCGGTAAGTGTCCGGATAGCGCTTGAACATCGCCAGCTGGCCGGACGACAGCTTATCTTTGTACTGCTCGACATTTGCCGCAGTGATGACAAACAGTGGTTTTTCCGCAGCGAAGGGGTCGCTGAGGAAACCACCTCCATCCACCTGCCCGGCGTCTTCCGCCAAGCCACCGGTCCAGGCAGGAATACTGCCGTCTGCATTGGCCGCAAGCTCTGCCCCCAACGGTGTTAGCTCGGTACCCAGGAGCTGTACCTCCTCTGGAGTGACTTTGGCGATGGCCGTCCCTGTCATCAGCGTCAAGCAGAAGGCGCTCTTGAACAACAGTTTATTCATTCTCATTACAGATCTACCTCGGGGGTTACGGCTCAGAAACTCACACCAAAGCTCAGAGACACGAAGTCTCTGTCAGTGACCGGGTTGTAGTGACCACCAAAAAAGTCGGTGTAGTTGAGGCTGGCGGTGTAGCGGTTGTCGTAATCGGCATTCAGACCAAGGCTGATAGCCTTGGCCCCCTCATTGAAGTTGGGGCCGTAACCATCCACGTCATGGGACCAAGCGACACTCGGCGTCAGGTTGATACCAGCGAAGACGTTGCTGTAGTCGGCGCTGGCGCGTAGGCGATAGCCCCAGGAGTTGCTGGTGAAATAGCCATCGGTGTTGCACTCACCGGGGTTGGCGGTATTGAACAGGCCCTGACAGACAGCACCGTTCAACGCCCCAGACAATTGCCCCTGGCCATAGATGGAATCGCGACCGAAACGCAGGTCGTCACCGTCAGCCGAGGACAGCCCCGCGATATGGTTGAAACCGGCCTCGCCCACCAGGGTCAGGCGACTGGCGCCAAGCACCCGGTCGACGAAGTGCACCACCGTGACCTGTGCCTGGGTGACCGGCTTGCGTTCGTAGCCATGAATTTCGCTGCCCACCACCGGCTGGACATGCCCGCTGGCGTAGAGCGGATTGCCCAGTGCCGGGGCAGGAAACAAGGCGGCCAGGGTCAGATCAGTGCTGTTGATCTGTAGCGGCACATTGGGCCGGTAGCTGAGCTCGCCGCTGACCGAGGTACCGCCGATGTTGGTCTGGAAGCTCAGGCCGTAGAGGCGGATGTCTTCGGGGTATTCGATAAAGTACTGCGCCTGCACTGCCCCAGTGGCAGGATCGCGGGCCGTGCTGCCGACCAGGGTGCTGAACACCGGCAGACGGCTGTGGTAGTTGAGGGCGTAAAGACCGAATTCGGTGTCGTTAAGCTCCGGCACGTACCAACGCAACGCCATCCCATACTGCCCCTGATCGCGGGCATCACGATCGCCTGCGCGGGGCAGGAAGGTGTAGCCGGCCGCGGGGGCGGGATTGAAGTCGTTGCCGCCTATAACCAACTTGTCGCAGCCATCGGCCACCACATCGGTGGTGGAGAAGAAGGTGCCGCAGTTGTCGACGACCGTCTGGTCCCACTCCAACTGGTAGAAAGCCTCCAGGGACAGGTTGTCGTTCAGCCCCTGGGACAGGTAGAGCATGCTTACCGGAATCAGGCCTTCCTTGATCTCTGCTCCGGGCCGGCGGAAGGCCGCGACATCCACCGGGTTAATGCTGTTGATGGAGTTCTGGATGAAGGTGCTTTCACCCCAGCTGACGACCTGCCGGCCGAGGCGGATGGACCCCGGGTTATCGCCAAGGCTGTAGTTGTGATAGACAAAAGCGTCGAGCAATTGGGCGCCGGATGATTGCGCGCCCTCCTTGCGGTTGTCGTCGCTGATGTCGTAGAGCAGGCGGTGCTCGTCCTTCAGCTCGAAGTCGTACCAATACTTGCCGCGGAAAAAAGCGCCGCTGTCGCCGTAGCGCAGCTCCAGGTCATGGATGCCCTTGAAAATCTTGGAGAAGCTCTCGCCCTTCTTGAAGTTCAAACGACCGTCATCAGAAGTTCGCGCGGAAGCCTTGCCACCATTGGCCACGGCGATGAAGTCGGGGTCGGCGCCCCGCACGGCCCAACTAGCGCCGACGGACAACTGGCTGTCGAATTTGCCTTCGATCTCGCCGAGGCTGAAATCCACTGCATGGGCACTGCTGGCGGCCCCGCTCGCAACGGCTATGGCCAGGGCCAGACGCGCAACGGGGGGCGCGGACATCTTGCTTGTCATCAACTACTCCAGACTTGTTATTTTTGTTGGCGTGCAGCAACGGCGGGCCGGAAACACCAAGGGGATTGAGGGAGGCCGAGCTATCCGTTGCACGGCGGATAGTGGCCGCAGCCCCCTGTGCTGTCCGTGATCGCTACGGTCAGATTGCTGGTAGTAATGGCCAGATATCTGCCGGGCTGGAGATATGAGAATGGGTTAATGCGAAGATCGAACTGGTCCAGTCATGGCTGGGCCCTAGCCCCCTTGTCCAGCCGGATAGATCACCAACGATGACCTTCCTTATCAATGAGAGCCAGTTGCGCCCGCCGCCTCCACCGGCCAAGGCACTGATGCGTCCACACCTGATCCGGCGCCTGACCGACGCTCATTCACAGGCCGGCCGCTTGGTCCTGCTGTGCGCACCGCTCGGCTATGGCAAGAGCTGCCTGCTCAGCCAGTACGCCCACAGCCTGTCAGGCTCCTGGTCCTGGTTGCGTCTCACCCGGGCCGACAACCAGCCCTTGCGCCTGCTCCTGCATCTGCACGCGGCCCTGGGTTTGGGACCGCTCGAGCACCCTTCCCTCGGTGCCGATGAAGACGGCCTGTGGAACACTATCCTGAATCGCCTGGTGCGGCGCGGCGAAGCCTTCACCCTGATCCTCGACGACCTGCAGTTGCTGCGCTCCAGCCGCGCCTGTCAGTATCTCGACCAGTTGCTGCGCTTCGCCCCCGCGGGCCTACACCTACTGGGCGCCAGCGAAGGTCTGCCACGTCTGGCACTCAGCCACCTGCGCCGAGACGAACGGCTGTGCCTGCTGGATGCCCGCGACCTGGCTCTGGACAGCGAGGAAACCCGTCAACTGGCCAGCGCCCGCGGCGTCGAGTTGAACACCGACGCCATCTACCAACTGCGCGCCGGCAGCGAGGGCTGGATCAGCGGAGTGCTGTTCTGGCTAGCCGCCTATCGAGAACAGGCCGTCCCGGACAATCCCCAGGCGCTGCGCACGGTCACCCTCAAGGCCTATGCCGATGTGGCACAGTTCCTCCATGAGGAACTGCTGCGCCAACTGCCGCCGCAGCTGCAGACCTTTATCGAACGCACCTCGGTGGTTCAGGCCTTCGATACGCGCCTGGCACGCAGCCTCAGCGACTACGCCGAGGCCAGCCAGTTGATCCGCCAATTGCAGCGCGCCGACCTGTTTATCGAGCAATGCCCCGGCGAAGAACTGGAATACCGTTACCATCCGGCTCTGCGCAACAGCCTCTACCAGCGCCTACGCAGGCGCGCCCCGCAGAAATTACGCGAATTGCATCTGCGGGGCGCAGCCTGGCTGCTAGAACACCAGCGATACGCGGAGGCCATCTACCAATTCGGCCGGGCCAAGGACTTCAATGCGATGCTGGCGACCGTCGAGCGCCATTGTTTCGCCCTGCTGCGCGAAGGACAGGTCAACGCCATAGTCGACTTCCTCGCCGAGCAATCCGAGCAGAGTGGCGGCGATCATTTCACCCTGGCCGTCACCGAAGCCTCCACCGTCATCGTCACCAACGACTTCGCCCGCTCGCGCATCTGCCTGCAACGCCTGCAAGACCTGCTGCGCCATGAAGGTGTGACTCGCCACCCCGAACGCATCCACCAGACCATCGCGTTCCTGCGCAGCCGACTGGCATTTCTCGGAGGCAACCTGGTACACGGCCTGACACTGGCAAGCCAAGCGCTGCAACACTATCCCCAGCACAACGCAGCCGGTTCGGTGCTGCACTTCAACCGCGCCAGCTGCCTATTCGCCCTCGGCCAATTGACCGAGGCGCACCGCGAAGGAGCCCAGGCTCTGGAGGAGCTGCAAGGCTTCGGCTTCAGCGGCTACACCAACCTGTTGCAGCTGCTCCTCGGCCAGATCGAGCTGGCCCGGGGACAATTGGAAGCCGCCAGCCGGCGTCTGCACCATCTGAACGACGAGCGGCCGGCGAGCACCTCGCGCAACTTCTACGAACTGTTTCGTCACCTCGGCCAGGGGCTGCTGCTGCTGCAACAAAACCAGCTGGGCCAGGCCCAGCAGTGCTTGAGCCAGGCCGAGACTGTGGCCGTGGATTTTCCCCACTGCGCCGGACTGCCCTGGGTTTTCCACCACCAAGCCTGCTTGTACGCTGCCCAAGGAAAGCATCGCCAGGCCCTGGCCCGCTGGGACGAGGCTCGCCGTTTGGCCCGCCAGTACCAGCTATTCAGCCTTTACCGCCTGGCTGGCGCCTGGCGCGTGCGCCTGGCATTGCGCGAGCAGGACCAGGACTTTGTCCTACTCTGGCTGGAGGAGTGGCACTGGTGCCACCGCCGCTACGGCGAGGATCTGCAACCCGAGGAGTGGCTGGCCTATGCTTGGGTCCAGCGCCACCTGGGCCAGCACGAGGCCGCCCGGCAGATCACCACCAACCTGCGGGAACAGGCAGAGGCCGAGCACAATCTGCGTCTGCAACTGGAGCGGCTTTTGCTGGAAACAGCCCTAAACCAAGATCAGGATGACACGCCGGCTGCCCTGCGCTGCCTCGATCATGCCCTGCGGTTGGCCGAGCGGCACGGCTTCGGTCAGTTGCTGCATAACGAAGGCCGCGAGCTGGTCGACCTCCTGCGCCAATTGCTGCTGCCGCAGACCCGCCAGCAGCTCGGCCTGGATCAGCCGCCATCCCGCGAACGCCTCGCCCCGCTACTGCGCGGGCTGCGGAGCGAGGACGACGCACACAGTCTGATCGAACCCCTAACCCGCCGCGAGCAGGATGTGCTGCGCCGCATGGCCCGGGGACAGAACAATCAGCAGATCGCCGAGGCGCTGTTCATCAGCCTGAGCACGGTCAAGACCCACATCAACAACCTGTTCCGCAAACTCGACGTCGGCGACCGCGACGCAGCCCTGCGCAAGGCGCGCGAGCTCAGGCTGCTGGAATGAACTCCACCCGCCTGCTCGTACTTTTCCACCCGCAAATCCATCCCCGGTTGGACGCGCACTTCCTCCCGCCGGGTTAACAATCCGGGCATGCCTTTGCTGATTCAAGGATCGCCCCATGCCCATCTACCAAGCCCCGCAACGTGACATCCGCTTCGTCGTCCACGAGCTGCTCGACCTGCCCGGCCATTACCAGCAACTGCAGGGCTGCGAGCCTCTCGAGCGCGAGACCCTGGACGCCATAGTCGAGGAAGGCGCGAAATTTGCGGAGGAAGTGCTGTCGCCGCTCAACCCGGTGGGCGACCAGCATGGCTGCCAGTGGCAGGACGGCCAGGTCAGCACCCCGCCCGGCTTCGCCGAGGCCTATCGTCAATTCGCCGCCAATGACTGGCTGGCCCTGGACAAGGACCCGGCCTACGGCGGCCAGGGCCTGCCGCCATCCCTGGGCAGCGTGATCAGCGAGCTGCTGTTCAGCGCCAACCATGCTTGGACCATGTACGGCAACCTCAGCGGCGGCGCCATCAGCACCCTCAGCGCGCATGCCGAGGAGACACTCAAGCAGCGCTTCTTGCCGCCGCTGATCGAGGGGCGCTGGAGCGGCACCATGTGCCTGACCGAGGCTCACTGCGGTTCCGACCTCGGTTTACTGCGCACCCGCGCCCAGCCCCAGGCCGACGGCAGCTACACCATCAGCGGCAGCAAGATGTTCATCTCCGCCGGCGAACACGACCTGACTGAGAACATCCTGCACCTGGTACTGGCGCGCATCGAAGGTGCCCCAGCCGGGGTCAAGGGCATCTCGCTGTTTCTGGTGCCCAAGATCGCGGTCAAGCTCGACGGCAGCCTGGGCGCGGCCAACGGCGTCAGCTGCGGCTCGATCGAGCACAAGCTGGGCATCCACGGTAACGCCACCTGCGTGCTGAACTTCGACAATGCCAGCGGCTACTTACTGGGCGAGGCCAACCGTGGTCTGAATGCCATGTTCACCTTTATCAACGAGTCGCGCCTGGCCGTGGCCCAGCAAGGCCAGGGCCACGCCGAGGCTGCCTTCCAGGCAGCCCTGCGCTATGCCCGCGAACGGATACAGATGCGCGCCACACCGCGCCTGCGGCCCGAGCAGCCAGCCGACCCAATCATTTCCCACCCGGATGTGCGGCGCATGCTGCTGACCCAGAAGGCCTATGCCGAGAGCGGACGCATGCTCACCTACGCCTGCGCCCAACTGGTCGATGTGTTGCACCACGGTGCCTCGGCCGTCGATCGCGCCG
This sequence comes from Pseudomonas sp. SP16.1, assembly GCF_052682975.1. Lineage (NCBI taxonomy): Bacteria > Pseudomonadati > Pseudomonadota > Gammaproteobacteria > Pseudomonadales > Pseudomonadaceae > Pseudomonas > Pseudomonas sp. SP16.1. The sequence continues at coordinate 1,050,702 of NZ_JBQYFZ010000001.1, read as the reverse complement.
CGGCCGAACGCCGTCTGGCGTTGCTCACGCCGATCACCAAGGGCTTCCTCACCGAGGCCGGCAACGAGGCCGCGCAACTGGGCATCCAGGTGTTCGGCGGGCATGGCTACATCCGCGAATGGGGTATGGAGCAGATCGCCCGCGACGTGCGCATCACCTCGATCTACGAAGGCACCAACAGCATCCAGGGTCTCGATCTGCTGACCCGCAAGGTGCTGGCCGACAACGGCGAGGCGCTGAATGAGCTGCTGACTGAAATCGAGAGTTTCTGCAACTCCGACCAGGCACCTACTGCTCTGGCACAACCGCTGGTTCGGCAAATCGCCGCCTGGCGCCAGGTCAGTCTCTGGTTGAGCCAGCACCAGGGTGACGATGCCGACCTGGTTGGCGCCAGCGCCTTCGATTACCTGATGCTCGCCGGCTACTGCCTGGTCGGCTACTACTGGCTGCGCGCCGCCGCCCTGGCCGAGCGCCAACTGGACGCCGGCAGCAGCGAGCGCGAGTTCTACCTGGGCAAGCGCGAAACCGCACGTTTCTACCTGCAGCGCCTGCTGCCCAGGGCGACGCTGCACCGCGAATTGATCGGGAGCGGCAGCGCCAACCTGATGGACATCCCCGACGCCGCCTTCGCGCGCTGATCCCAATCGACGCACTCCGACTCCCTGCAATGCTCCAGTCGAAGTGTTTTTGGCCGTCCCACGGCGGCCTTTTTTATTCGCTCAACCCTAGTGTGAGGCACCATGACCGACCTGTTGTTTAACGAGCGTGAGTTGCGTTTCCAACTCTACGAACTGCTCGACAGCGAGGCGCTGCTGCAGCGCCCGCGCTATGCCGAGCACGACCGCGAGGTGTTCGACGCCACCCTGAACACCGCCCGGGAAATCGCCGCGCAGTACTTCGCCCCGCACAACCAGAAAGGCGATGCCAACGAGCCGACCTTCGACGGCCAACGGATCACCCTGATCCCGGAAACCCAGGCCGCCTGGAATGCCTTCGCCGAGGCCGGCTTTCTCGCCGCCCACCACGACTTCGCCGACGGCGGCCTGCAGCTGCCGGAAGTCCTGCTGCGCGCCTGCATGGCCTATTTCAATGCGGCCAATATATCCACCACCGCCTACCCCTTCCTCAGCATTGGCGCGGCCAACCTGATCAAGAGCTTCGCCGCCCCCGAGTTGCAGGCGCGCTTCCTCGCGCCCATGCTGGCCGGTCGCTTCAGCGGCACCATGGCCCTCACCGAGCCCGGCCAGGGCTCGGCCCTGGGTGACCTGCGCATGCTCGCGCGGCCAGCGGCGGATGGCAGTTACCGGCTGTTCGGGCAGAAGATGTTCATCTCCGGCGGCGACCATGAGCTGACCGAGAACATCGTGCACATGGTGCTGGCACGCATCGAGGGCGCGCCGGCCGGGGCCAAGGGTATCTCACTGTTCCTGGTGCCCAAGGTCCTGGTGGACGACGAAGGACAGCTCGGCGCGCGCAACGATGTGGCCCTGGCCGGCCTGCTGCACAAACTGGGCTACCGTAATACCACCTCCACCGTGCTCAGTTTCGGCGAACGGGAAGGAGCGGTCGGCTATCTGGTGGGCGCGCCGCACCAGGGCCTGGCCTATATGTTCCAGATGATGAACGAGGCACGCATCGGCGTCGGCCTGGGCGCGGCCTGCCTGGCCTACCAGAGCTACATCCATGCCCTCGCCTATGCCCGCGAACGCCCCCAGGGTCGCCTGGCCTCCAGCAAGGATCCGAGGACGCCCCAGGTGCGCATCGTCGAGCACGCCGACGTGCGGCGCATGCTGCTGATGCAGAAGGTCTATGCCGAAGGCAGCCTGGCCCTGTGTCTGTATGCCAGCAGCTTGGTGGAAGACAGCCACAGCGCGCCCGAGGCCAGCCTGCGCCAGCAGGCCGCCGAGCTGCTCGACCTGATCACGCCCATGGTCAAGACCTGGCCGTCGCGCTATGGCGTGATCGCCTCCGATCTGGGCATCCAGGTGCTCGGCGGCGCCGGCTACACCCGCGAATACCCGCTGGAGCAGTACTACCGCGACAACCGCCTGAACCCCATTCACGAAGGCACCGAGGGCATTCAGGGCATCGACCTGCTGGCGCGCAAGCTGGGCCCGCGCGGCGGCGAAGGTTTCACCCTGTTCATCGACGAGGTCGAGCGCAGCCTGACTACCGCCCACGGCCTGACCGACTGCGCCCCCTTAGCTGCGGCTTTGGGCGACGCCCTCGGCATCCTGCGCCAGGTAACTGCCGAGCTGCAGGGCCAGGTGGCCGCCAACCCCGACCCGGGTCTGGCCAATGCCACCACCTACCTGGACTTGTTCGGCCGGGTGCTGGTCGGCTGGATCTGGCTACGCCAGGCGCTGGTCGCCAGCCGCGCCCTGGCAGCAGGTGCCAACGGCAGCGAGCACGACTTTTACCGCGGCAAGCTGCAGGCCGCGCGCTATTTCATGGAATGGGAGCTGGCCCAGGTGGAAGTTCAGGCGCGTCTGCTCAGTTCCGCCAACCGCACCTGCTTCGACATGCAAGACGCCTGGTTCTGACTCTCTACCGACTATGGGGCTCCCTAGATGTACAGCCTGATCCACTACGCCCGCGACAACGAACTGGCCCTGATTGGCCTCAATCGCACACCGGTCAACGCCCTTGGCCATGGCCTGCGCCAGGAACTGGCGCAGGCCTGCCGCCAGGCCGCCGCCGACCCGACAGTCAAGGCCCTGGTGCTGCATGGCCATGACCTGCCTTTCAGCGCCGGCGCCGATATCGGCGAGTTCGGCAGTGACTTCACCTGGGCCGAGCCGGCCCTGCCCGCCCTGCTCGACGAGCTGGAAAGCCTCGACAAGCCGGTAGTCGCCGCCATCGGTGGCTTGGCTCTAGGCGGCGGCCTGGAACTGGCCATGGCCTGCGGTTACCGCGTGGCCGAACCCAAGGCACGCCTGGGCCTGCCGGAAATCCTTCTCGGCCTGATTCCTGGCGCCGGCGGCACCCAGCGCCTGCCCCGTCTGGTCGGTGCCGAGCAAGCCCTGCAGCTGATCCTCTCCGGCGAGCAACTGGGTGCCGGCAAGGCCCATGAGCTGGGTCTGGTCGATCGCTTGAGCGGCGGTAAGGATAATCTGCTCGATAGCGCCTGCGCCTTTGCCCGCGAGCTGCTGGCCGACGCAGCCCCGCCCCAACCGGCATGGCCCCGCGCTGAACCTGCGGCAGGCCTCGGAGACGACTACTTTCGTGCCTATGCCGCTCGACAAACCAGCCGCTGGCAAGGTCGGGTGGCCCCACAACTGGCCCTGAGCGCAGTACAGGGCGCCTGTCAGCTGCCCCTGGAGGCCGGTCTGGCCAAGGAGCAGGAGCTGTTCCAGCAGGCCCTGGCCTCGCCGCAATCGGCGGCCCTGCGCCACCTGTTCTTCGCCGAACGCGAGGCACTGAAGATCCCTGGCGTCACCACCGACACTGCACTACGACCGATCCGTAAGGTAGCGGTGATAGGCGCCGGCACCATGGGCGGCGGTATCGCCATGAACTTCGCCAACACCGGCATCCCGGTGGCACTCCTAGAGCTCAAGCGCGAGGCCCTGGACCGCGGTCTGGCGCAGATCCGCAAGAACTACGAGATCAGCGTCAAGCGCGGCAAGCTCAGCCAGGCGCAACTGGAACAACGCATGGAGCTGTTCTACGGCACCCTGGACTATGCCGACCTGGCCGACGCCGACTTGGTGATCGAGGCGGTGTTCGAGAGCCTGGAGATCAAGCAGCAGGTGTTCCGTACCCTGGACGAGATTTGTAAGCCCGGAGCCATCCTCGCCAGCAACACCTCGACTCTGGATGTCGACAAGATCGCCGCGGTCACCCGCCGCCCCCAGGACGTGATCGGTCTGCACTTCTTCAGCCCGGCCAACGTCATGCGCTTGCTGGAAATCGTCCGCGGCGCCGAGACCGCGCCGGACGTGCTGGCCACTACCCTCAAGCTGGCCCGAAAGATCGGCAAGATCCCGGTGGTCTCGGGGGTGTGCTTCGGTTTTATCGGCAACCGCATGCTCGAACCCTATGCCCGCGAGGCCCACCGCCTGGTGCTGGAGGGCGCCAGCCCGGCGCAGGTCGACCGGGTGCTGACCAACCTGGGGCTGGCCATGGGGGTGTTCGCCATGTACGACCTGGCCGGTGTCGACGTCGGCTACCTGGTGCGCGAGTCGCGTCGCGAGGCCATCGCCCACGACCCAAGCTACTGCAAGCTGGCCGACGCCCTGTATGAGCGCGGCTGCTACGGGCAGAAGACCGGCAGCGGCTTCTACCGTTACGAGGGCCGCGAGCGCCAGGAGGATGGCGAGGTTATTGCTCTGGCCGAGCAACTGGCCACCGAACTGGGGATTCCGCGGCGAACCATCAGCGATCAGGAGATCCACGACCGCTGCCTGTTCATGCTGATCAACGAAGGCATTCAATTGCTCGATGAAGGTATCGCCCTGCGCAGCAGTGACATCGACCTCGTCTGGGTCAACGGCTACGGTTTCCCGGCCTGGCGCGGCGGCCCGCTGCACTATGCCGAGCAACTCGGCCTGAAGCAGATCCTGGCAGGAATCGAACACTACCGCGCAAACCTCGGCTCCTACGGCGAGATGTGGCTGCAGCCGGCCCCCCTGCTGACGCGTCTAGTCGCCACCGACAAGACGCGCATTGAACGCTGCTGATCGTTCCCGGGCGGCCTCTGCGGTCGCCTGTCACCATCTCATACAGGACATATGAACCATGAAAGAAGCCGTCATCCTTTCCACCGCCCGCACACCTATCGGCAAAGCCTTCCGTGGCGCCTTCAACCACACCAAGTCGCCGAGCATGGCCGCTTACGCCATCCGTGCAGCGGTCGAACGCGCTGGCATCGAGTCTGCCGAGATCGAGGACCTGGTGATGGGGACTGCCATGCCCAGCGGTACCGCTGGCTGGAATCTCGGACGCATGAGCGCATTGGCAGCGGGATTACCCCTCTCGGTCAGCGGGCAGACTCTGGACCGTCAGTGCGCCTCCGGCTTGATGGCGATCGCCACTGCTGCCAAGCAAATCATGGTCGACGGCATGCAAGTGACCATCGGCGCCGGTCAGGAAAACATCAGCGCGGTGCAGACCCGCAACATGGACTGGGCCCTGAACGAGTGCGACGAGAACGTCATGCGCCACGCCACTCATGCCTACATGCCGATGCTGCACACCGCCGAACACGTGGCCAAGCGCTACGGCATCAGCCGCGAAGCCCAGGACGCCTACGCCCTGCAGTCGCAATTGCGCACCGCTGCCGCCCAGGAGGCCGGGCTGTTCGCTGACGAGATAATCCCTGTCACCACGGTTAAGAGCGTGACCGACAAGACCAGCGGCGAGGTTAGCTACCAGCAGGTCAGTCTGAGCCAGGACGAGGGCAACCGGCCACAGACGACTCTGGACGACCTGCAGCAGCTCAAGGCAGTGAGCGAGGGCGGCTGCATCAGTGCCGGCAACGCCAGCCAGCTGTCCGACGGTGCCAGTGCCTGCGTGCTGATGGATGCGCGCCTGGCCGAACGGCGCAATCTCGAGCCTCTGGGCCTGTACCGAGGCATTGCGGTGGCTGGCCTGGCGCCCGAGGAGATGGGCATAGGCCCGGTGTACGCGGTGCCCAAGCTGCTCAAGCAACACGGCCTGACGGTCGACGACATCGGCCTGTGGGAGCTCAACGAGGCCTTCGCCTGCCAGGTGCTGTACTGCCGCGACCAGTTGGGCATCGACAATGCCAGGCTGAACGTCAATGGCGGCGCCATCGCCATTGGCCACCCCTATGGCATGAGCGGCTCGCGGATGGTAGGTCACGCCCTGCTAGAGGGTAAGCGTCGCGGCGTCAAGTACGTCGTGGTGACCATGTGCGTCGGCGGCGGCATGGGTGCCGCCGGCCTGTTCGAAGTCTTTTGACCCTGGGGGGCCAGAACATGACCAATCAAACTATGCCGACACAATCCTTCTCGCTGGCCGACAAGACGGTGCTGGTCACCGGCGCCTCCAGCGGCCTGGGTGCACACTTCGCCAAGGCGGCCAGTCGTGCCGGGGCACGCGTGGTACTCGGCGCACGGCGGGTCGAACGCCTTGCCAAGCTGGCCGAGGACATCCAGTGGGAAGGTGGTCAGGCCCTGGCCGTGGCACTCGACGTCACCAATCGGGCCAGCATCGGGGCGGCTTTCGATATTGCTGAGACACAGTTCGGCTGTGTCGATGTGCTCGTCAACAACGCCGGTATCGGCAGCCCTCAGCGCTTCCTGGAGATGAGCGAGGACAGCTGGCGCGACATGCTGGCGACCAACCTCGACGGCGTCTGGCGCACAGCGCAATGCGCCAGCCAGCGCCTGGTGAAGGCCGGACGCGGCGGCAGCATTATCAATATTTCCTCAATCCTCGGCGTGCGTGTCGGCCAGGCACTCAGCCACTACTGCGCGGCCAAGGCCGGCGTAGTACAGCTGACCCGGGCCCTGGCGCTTGAATTGGCACGACACGAGATTCGGGTCAACGCTATCGCCCCGGGTTATTTCAAGACTGAGATGAACGATACCTACTTCGAAGTCGAGAAGGGCCAAGCCTATATCCGTGACAGCGTACCGATGCGACGTCTGGGTCAACTGGATGAACTCAACGGTCCCTTCTTGCTGCTGGCCAGCGACGCGGGCTCCTTTATGACCGGCGCACTACTGGCGGTGGACGGCGGCCACTTGGTGAATGCTCTGTGAGGAGAGCAGGCGCCTATAGGTAAACAACCAAGAGGCGGGGTACGCCCCGCCTGCCTCTCGCCCCGCTTGTTCTGGCAGAAGTCGAAACGCTTAGATGACCGAGACTCCTGCTTGAACTCCCCGGATAGACGCGCCGCTGCCCACCGGCCGATTCGCATCGGGCAAGGATGCCGGCCGGACTGGGCACTCGCGGCCACTGCCCTTTTCCCAAGATGCTTGGGATGCTCCCACTTCCGCGCTGACGAGCGCTGCTTGGCCTGTACCAGGCCGACCGGCCATCTTCTTGGCTCGAGGACAACGTCCTCCAAACGCTCAGATAACAAGCACTTCAACTACGCCACAGTAGGTTGCCATCCCGAAACCCTCGGGCTAGAGTGCGCCCGTCGTGGTCAATCCCACGGCCGGGAGTCGAAACCCGTTTTGTCTGAGGGCGCGGCAGCGTTCATAGCTGTGTAGCTGGTGCTAGTTTCACCGAGCTACTGCATTTCTATGGCGGGCCGTGCGGGGCAGGCTTTTGCCTGGCCGGTTCCCTCGGACGCCGGTATTTCGACCCCCGTACGGTTCGCCACCATTTCCGAGTCGAAACGGCACTGGTGGTTCCTCTAACTGTCCGAGGAGCATAAGGAATGCGCTACCCCCTTTTTACCCGAGAGCTCCGCCTTGGGCTGCTGGTCCTGCTGTCCACCTCTGATCTGGAGGTGTGCCATGGCTGAGTTCGAATCCTGCGTTGTACCTTTTCCGCTGCAGCGAAGCCCGCTGCATGAATCTGAACGCTCTCCCCTAGCCTCCGAAGCTGCGGCTGAACTTCGCGGCGTAATGCTCGGCAATCTGCTGGATCAACTGGCTGAACCTGAGGGGCTGCAGCCGACAGATCTGCGCGTACGGATCGCTGCATATTCAGCCTTGGATCTACTCGACGAGATGGTGGTGCTCTATCGCCGAGCCCTATCCGAAGTGCGAGGAGGTGCCAGATGAGCAAGGGTGTTATGACGTGCCTGCCACCTCACGACGGCCATCCAGGTGTCGAGATCATCTGGGCTGCCGACTGCAGGGAGGCATTCAACCAAGGCGTGAAGCTGGCCCAGACCTGGCTCGACAACGCCCGCAGCGGCTGGCTCTGGGCGGTCATGATCGCCGAGCGCGACTTACTGCCATGCGCGATAGAACGAAGAGCCTTCGAAGTGGGCTTCCTCAGCCGCGTCCACCAGCGCATATGCTCCCCCAGGTGCTGCGGCCAATCGGCTAAACCTCTTTCCTTGGAGCTGTAAAGCGGAGGTTCGCGAGCCGGCCTTGCCGGCTCGCTCTAACCGTCACATGCCGTCAAATTTTGGGGACGCCCCCATACCGCGGGCGCCCTAGAACAGGCCGAGAACGGCTACAACCGGGCAGCCACATAAGAAATCCAACGCATCGGGGCCTCCAGCTTTTGAGGCGCACGATCTTGTTGGCGGCCTTTAAATGTTACTTGTTCTCATTTATATTCGCGTAATACCCAACACGTACCGCGCACGCAAAATTGCCTCACGCCTTCGCCAAACTCTCTCTGATTACGACCCTAGCTCGCCACTATGACGAGCTGGTTGATTCTGTACGTCGTCGTTTCGGCGACCGCCAGGCGGCGCGCGAGGTGGTACACGATGTTTGCGTGCAATTGCTGGAGTCGCCCGAAAGAGAAGCTGTACGTGTGCCCTTGGCGCTGCTTCACAAAATCACCCATGATCGCGCCATCAGCCACTACCGCAGCGAGCGCCGCAGGCAAGCCTGGGTGGACGACCAGGCCGAACTGACCGAGGTTCTCTGTAATGCCCCGTGCCTGGAACGCCAGCATGCCGCCGCTGACGAACTGGAGCGCCTATGCGCCGCTATCGCCGAGCTGCCACCACGCTGCCAGCAAGTCTTCGTCATGCACAAGATTTATGAGCTGCCGCAGCAGCAGGTCGCCGAGAGACTAGGGATTTCGCTAAAGACCGTGGAAAAACACCTTAAGGTCGGCATGGCCAAGTGCCTGGCCCGCCTGGGTTATCAGAAGGCCTGCGCATGAATCGCCGCGCTGACGAGCACAACTCTACAGACGACGCGCTCGCACGCCATCGCGAGGAGCTGAAGCGGCGCTTCCCCCTGCCGTCGCCTGTCAAGAAACCCCGGAAACGTCCCGCCATGCTTGAGTTGCTGATCGGCGCGATAGCCCTGGGGCTGGTCTGGCTCGACCCAGCCTATCGCAGCGAGCGCTATAGCAGTGCACCGGGCCAGGTGCAGAACATCGCCCTGGTTGACGGCAGCACCCTCACCCTCGATGGTGCCAGCCAGGTCAACGTCAGCTGGCACCTGCGCAGCCGCCGCGTCGAGTTGCTGGCGGGTCAGGCACTGTTCGATGTCACCCCTGCCACCTACCGTCCTTTCCGCACGCTGGCCGGCTCGACCGAGATCACCGTGGTCGGTACCCGCTACAACGTCAGCCGCCTGGCAGACGATGTGCGCGTGACCGTCGAGGAAGGCAAGGTCGGTGTACGCGGCCAGACGAATGAGCTGCTGCTCACGCCCGGCCAGCAGGTTCTGGTGCACAACGGCCAGCTAGGTGATCCAGCTCAGGTGGATGCCAGGGCTTTGAGTGGCTGGATCAAAGGCCGCGTGGTATTTGATCGCACTCCGCTGGCCGAGGTGCTGGATACACTCAAGCGCCAACAGAACACTGTCGTGCACCTCAACGACCCGGATCTGGCACAGCTGCCAGTATCCGGCACCTTTGGCAGCACCAATCTGGAAGCTCTGTTGGCCTTGTTGCCGAAGATATTGCCACTGGAGCTGAACACCGCGGCGGACGGCTCGTTGAGCCTGAGTCGACGGGCTACGGAAAAATAATTTCATCGTGAGGTAGGGTTTACTCGCTGCTGTGGCGGCTATCTCCAGGAACACCTCATATTTTCCCGGAGCCTATAAGTGAAAAACCCGACCCGGCGCCTTACCCTGTTGGCCAGCAGCCTGCTGCTCGGCCTGTCATCGATGGCCCAGGCCGCTGGCGAAATCGACTTCGATCTGCCTGCTGCGCCTCTCGAGCAATCCCTGAGCGCACTGGCGGTGCAGTCCGACAGCCAGATCCTGTTTTCCAGCGACGCCACTCTCGGCAAGCAGTCGCCAGCCCTGCGCGGCCGCCTGACCACCAGCGAAGCTCTGCAACACCTGCTCAACGACAGCGGCCTCGACGTGCAACAACAGGACGAACACACCTTTATCGTGGTGCCGCGCGCAGCGGCCGCAGGCGAGTTGGAAACCTCTGCGGCCGCCGTCGAACTGGCGCCCATGGAAGTGACTTCGTCTCGTACTTCCAGCGATCTGGTGCCGCAGGTACGTCAGGTCGATGTCATCGAGCGCGAACAGTTGGAAAAGCTGCGCATGGCCTCCGGCAGCCTGGCTACCGTGCTGGCCAAGAGCATCTCCGGCATTGCGGACTCCAGCCGCACCATCACCGACTACGGCCAGACCCTGCGCGGCCGCACCATGCTGGTCCTGGTCGACGGAGTGCCGTTGAACACCAACCGCGACTCCTCGCGTAACCTGGCCAACATCGATCCGGCGCTGATCGAGCGCGTCGAGGTGATCCACGGCAGCAGCGCTATCTATGGCGCCGGCGCCACGGGTGGCATCGTCAACATCACGACACGCCCTGCGGGCGGTGAAATGCGCGCCGAAACCACGCTGACCGGCACCTCTTCGCTGACCCAGCTCGACAACGATGGCCTCGGCGGACAGCTGCAACATCACCTGTCCGGCTCCCAGGACCGGTTCGACTATGCTCTCGACTTCGGCGCGCGGCATATCGGCAGCTCGTTCGACGCCGACGGCCAGCGCATTGCGCCAGAGCCCAGCCAGGGCGACATGTTCGACTCCAACGCCTTCAATATCGGCGGCAAGCTCGGCCTGCGTATCGATGAGAACCAGCGCATCCAGCTCGCCCTCAGCCACTACGATGCCCAGCAGGACAGCGACTACACCTCCGACCCGTCTGTGGCCAAACTGCCCGCAGGTACGGTACCGGCGCAGGCGCTCAAAGGCCTCAGCCTGGACGAGCAGAACCAGATCAAGAACACCATGGCCAACCTCGAATACAGCCATGAAGACCTGCTCGGCAGCCGCATGTCGGCGCAGCTCTACTACCGCGACTACTTCACCCGCTTCACCCCCTTCGATGCCCGTGGTGTGGCCACCCGTGGTCGCTTCGTTGACCAAGTAATGCAGAACAGCGAAGTCTTCGGCAGCCGCCTGACACTGCGTACACCGCTGGGCGAGAGCACGGAACTGGTCTGGGGTGGCGATCTGAACCACGAGCGCAGCGACATGCCGCTCGACATCTTCGATCCGGCCATCTACGACGCCAGTGGCGGCACCGACTTCCAGAAGATCGGCAAGATGACCTACATGCCGGAGCTGACCACCCTCAGCAGCGGCGCCTTTGCCCAACTCCAGCACCGCATCAACGATCAGTGGTCCATCGACGGCGGCCTGCGTTACGAGTACGCCACCGCCAAGTTCGGCGACTTCGTCCCGCTCTCCGAGGTCCACAACGCCAGCCCGACGACCGTGCAAGGTGGCACGACCCGTTACGACGACCTGCTGTATAACCTCGGCGCGGTGTATGCCCCGGCTCCCAGCCAGGAGATCTATGCGGCCTTCAGCCAGGGCTTCCAGCTGCCGGACATCGGCGTTCAGGTGCGCAACGCGCGTAATGGCTTCGACATCGACTCCTCCGATCTGGAGCCGGTGAAGACCGACAACTACGAGCTAGGCTGGCGCGGCACTCTCAGCGAACAAACCCGGGCCTCGCTGGCGCTGTTCTACACCACCTCAAAACTGGGCGATGTGCAAAGCTTCAACAACGGCCTGATCCTCACCCGCACCAAGGAGCGCATCTACGGCGTCGAAGGCAGCGCCAACTGGCTGAGCCTGGATGACGTCTGGGGCGTGGGCGGCACCTTCACCTGGATGAGAGGCCGCGAGAAACCGGACAACGGCGACTGGCGGGACATGACCGGCTTCCGCGTGCCTCCGCTGAAACTGACTGCTTACCTTCAGTACCAACCGAGCGAGGCCTGGAGCAACCGCCTGCAGACCACCTACGTCGGCAGCGAGGATTACCGCCTGGATGGCGCGGCCAGTTTCGGCCGCCGCGAAGTAGACAGCTACACCACGGTGGACCTGATCAGCGACTACCGCCTGAGCGAAAAAGACAAGGTCAGCCTGGGTATCGAGAACCTGCTCAACCGCGACTACTACCCGCTGTACAGCCAACTGATGCGCAGCAGCAGCAACACCAGCCATCTGCCAGCTCCCGGCACCACGCTGACATTGGGTTATAGCCACCAGTGGTAGGTCTCAGGCGCATAAGGACGTGCGCCAACGCCACATCAATAAACTGGTGAACCAACTTAGTTCATCAACTCGAAATGACCACCTCTGGTCGGTTGTGCTCTATCGCGGTATGCCGGAGTCGACCCGTAGCGCCGGTGGCATTAGGCAGAAACCGGCCAAAAGCAGCCGCCAAGTTGGATCTATCAAATACGGAACGATTCTGTAGTCGTACTTGCCAGTAATGGCAATCGCTTCACCTGTGGCCTCCAGAGCCTCCTCCTGACTCGCTTGCTGGAAAAGCATAACGACCTATCTTCTTGACTCGATCGAAAGCGGGGCGACCTAATACCGACTATAGCCCCCTACCAGACTTCGCCGACCATGGATGTCTTTCACCTCATCATCGACACCAGCATGCTGCGCAGGCTTCCCTTCCAGCATCCAGACTGAATCGCCCCTAGTTTCGTAGACACCTCCAAGCCTCATAATATGGCCTATTAGGAGGTGCCATGAGCAACCCGCGTTATCCCGAAGAATTCAAAATCGAAGCAGTCAAACAGGTGACCGAACGAGGTCTGCCAGTGGCTGAGGTAGCTGCTCGTTTGGGTATGTCGACCCACAGCCTGTATGCCTGGGTTAAACGCTACAGCAAGCCCCAAGAGCAGCGCGCGCAAGAGGACGATCAGCAAGCTGAGCTGCGTCGTCTTCGTGCCGAACTCAAGCGCGTGACCGAAGAGCGAGACATCCTAAAAAAGGCCGCCGCGTACTTTGCCAAGGAGTGCGGCTGAAGTACGCCTTCATCAACCAGCTATCCGCTGACTATTCGGTTCGCCGCCTGTGCCTGACGCTGAAAGTACATGCCAGTGGTTACTATGCGTGGCTGGCTGAACCGAAGTCGGCACGAGCCAAGGATGATCAACGCCTGCTTGGACTGATCAAGCACGCGTGGCTAGAGAGCGGCGGTGTGTACGGCTACCGCAAAATCCACGACGACCTGCGTGAGCTTGGAGAGGCATGCGGCAAGCATCGTGTTGCTCGACTGATGCGCTTGGAAGGGCTGCGCTCACAGACAGGGTATCGTCGCCGACCGGGCCGCTATGGTGGTAAGCCTCCAGCGGCTTCACCGAATCATCTGGAGCGCCGATTCAATGTCACCGAACCCAACAAGGTCTGGGTTACGGACATCACCTACATCCGCACCTATGAGGGCTGGTTGTATTTGGCGGTGGTGCTCGATCTGTTCTCGCGGCAGGTAATCGGTTGGTCAATGAAACCGCAGATGACCAGCGACCTGGCTATTGATGCGTTGCTGATGGCAGTTTGGCGGCGTAAGCCAAAGCAGGAAGTGATGATTCACTCAGATCAGGGGAGCCAGTTCAGCAGCGGCGACTGGCAGAGCTTCCTGAAAGCCAACAACTTGCTTGGCAGCATGAGTCGGCGCGGCAATTGCCATGACAACGCAGTAGCGGAAAGCTTTTTCCAGCTGCTGAAGCGGGAACGGATCAGGCGAAAAATCTATAGCACCAGGCAGGACGCACGCGCTGATGTGTTCGACTACATCGAGATGTTTTACAACCCAAAACGCCGACACGGTTTCAACAACCAGCTGTCACCGGTAGAGTTTGAGAAGCGACATTTACTGAGCCTGGAAAGTGTCTAAGAAATCCGGGGCGATTCAGCCCTCCACAACCTGATTGAACAGGAGCGGCAGCGCGCAGATCAGCGCATCGCGCTTCGAAAGTACCAATACGGTAGTGACCAGGAAGAGGACTGAGTGGTTCAGGACTGAAGACAGATTAATTCCGGAACCAAGGCGACAGGCTCCAGTTTGCCGATTTTTGCCTGATTCAACCGGTCGCTTTGGGTCGGCAGCTGCCAAAAGCAGTCGTGGGCAGGTCAGTAACGCCATTACAACTCAAAATCCTCAGTGCCTGAATCTTTGGAGGGTGCTGCTCTTTGCGCTTTTTCAACCGCAGCCTGCATTGAAAGAATGGCACGATTGGAGCCTGCAAGATCGAACCGAATGACTCGAAACTTGTCGCTCTGGAGCGGTACGGCAAACCCAACTATTATGCCTTTTGTAACGATTTCCTGTATGGCGTCAAAGTCAGTGAATACATAATTATATAAGTTGTTATTTCGCCTCTCGCTACAATACACGTAGATATGCCTCGCCCCTACATCTGAGTTTGCAAGAATTGGATAGTGATCGCCTTCCTTGCAAGCAGAGGCCATTCCGAGCAGCCAAATACATTTTCCATCAGATGGGGAGCAATACTGACCGAGCAGATTGCCGCTATCGTTAACAGTAGCTGCATAGAGGTAGGTACCAGCCTCAGTCTCACCCGTAGCCCACTCGCCAAACCATTCCGTGGTACTGGCATTCGTGGCGAAGATGGATAGGGCAATGATGAATCCTACTGATCTCACAGATCATTCTCCTTCGCCGACCAACGAAAACCAGGCGCAAAAGGGGCGGCTACGGCTTTATGCAGAATCGCGTCGCTCACATCTGACACTTTAGCTCCTCATGTGCCGATCCGCTCCAGATCGCCCACTCCCTCGTATGCCGGTCAGGGCGAAGCCCCAGCTAAAGCGGTTGCAGCGAGGTAACCTGGATAGTCCACGGTGGAAAAACCGCTTCGCGGGTGTCCGACCCTACACGGAACATTCGGCAGCGTCGGGAAGACAACGCGTTCTTGTCCACCAGTCTTCTCAGAATGACCGCTCCGGGTCGAATAGCGACCATGTACCAAGACTGATCCACCCTGGTCCTCCTGCAACGAGGAGGACATGTCATGCACGCCATAGCCACCAATAACCATCAGCCCTGGAACAAGGGAAAGCTTGTCGGGCAGAAAGCTCCGCTCCGACTCAGGGATATCTGGGCCATCCGGATCAGACTACAGCTCGCGGATAGGGTACGAGATTTGGCCCTCTTCGACCTGGCAGTCGACAGCAAGCTGCCGCCTGCGACTTAACCAAGCTGCGGGTGCGGGATGTAGCTCATGGGGAGCATGTATCGCCACGAGCCATCGTGATGCAACAGAAAACCCAGCGCCCCGTGCAATTTGAAATCACCGAGCAAAGCCGCGCTGCTCTGGAGGCCTGGATGCACCAGGCCCACCTAAGAAGTGAGGACTTCTTGTTTCCCAGCCGGCTGCACTGCTCAGAACATCTCTCCACACGGCAATACGCACGCATTGTCAAAGCCTGGGTGACCTCCATTGGCTTGGACCCAGCGCTGTACGGCACTCACACGCTGCGGCGCACCAAGACATCGCTGATCTACCGCCGGACGAAGAACCTGAGAGCAGTCCAGCTTCTGCTTGGCCATACGAAGCTGGAAAGCACAGGCCGATATCTTGGGATTGAGGTCGACGACGCCCTAGAGATGGCAGAGCAGACGGAGGTGTAACCACCCGACAGCGACGGTTGCGCCTGAAACCGTCGCTATCCGGACGAGGCTGTGTAAAAACGTCTTGAGCGCTGAGCACTGATCATTTGATGATCAATTTCTGCGTTTCCTAACGAACTCTGAACATCCCAACCCGGTCAAATTTCAAAGATTTCGCGTAGCAACGCCAACCGCGAACTTCAGCGAGGGTTTTTACACAGCCTGGGCCAGGAGCGGACGCCCTTCACAGGCGGATTAGTAGGACGATCCGGCCTGTAGCGTGCGGAATATCCTGATCAGGGCGTGAGGCTGGAGCTGCTGAGTCAGAGCTTCACGGCGCGCCTAGATCAGCTGTTGCAAGGATTAAATTGTCTCTCTCAACGTCCTGATTCTGGCAGTGAGCTCAGCTTCTAACTGCTGTACTCCTTGATCGTTGCCTAAATAGCGGATGTGTCGAAGGTGGGCGATATCGAAAGGGATATCCGCTGGGTTCTGAGTGATTATTACCACCTCTTTGCCTAAGGCATGGGCGATGCCCATCTCGTAGAAAACATTCGCGTTCTTCCCCGTGCAATCGCATACAACAATTGCAGCCTGATCGATGAGGGCAACAACATCTTGGATAATCGCTGGATGATCCCAGCGATTGTCTGCTCTGCCGCTATGCATTCCGTTCGCTATCGACGCGCGCTGAATAGCCCCCCATACTGTGTCGAATCCAGCAAAGGGCATCATCGCAGACAAAAGGTCGGGATTCACGTGCTGTGGTATTTCTAGTTGGAAAACGGTTGGTTGGCGAACTGGCTTACTCCACTCTGCCATTAACACTCGGAATAGGTCGGCGTCCTTTATTGCCCAGTGGCTATGCTCGAATGGGCCGAAGCCTCTTTGTGGAATGTGAATTCCAAGCGCGGGGGCAAGTGCAATCAGATCATTTAGAGGAATGGGTGGGATATCGGGGTCATATCGGTACTCGACAACGACACTTCCCCCTTGCACCCGAGTATTCGTAATCTCGCCCACCCGGGCGAACTGGCCATCGCCATCGCCGCGTTTCTCTGGAGCAAAGATTGCTGGGAGTGTTCGCATCCGATCAAAATTTGGCAGGTCACCAGTTTTCCAGTCTGGCTCCTGCCCGACGTAAATGCGTCCAAGAGGGACATCATCTCGGCGGCCGTTCCAGCCTCCCGCCATAACCAATAGATTGAACATGAAATCCACTCCTATGTGAAAAGGTTCGTGCCATTAAGGTGGCATATACCACTCCAGTATAACGGGGTGTAAGTGCCTATTCGGCCACCATCGGATACCGATGGTGAGTGAAGATTCAACACGTTCGCTGGTCGTGTGGGGTCTGGCATGGCCGCTGTCTACCAAAAGCGGACATGTGTTCAGCGAAATTTCCGCAGAGGACAGACCAGCCATTAGTCCCGGCAAAAGCTGCTAGTTACACAGGGCTGGCTCCAAGGTGCTCTGCATTAGCATCACTGATAAAAAATGGTGAGTCGGCAGATCGTAGCCAGGCGTCTAAGGTGTCAATCTGCACAAAGTACGTTGGTACCTCATACGGGGGGAACCGTAACCAAAAGTGCATGTCCTTCGACACGTAAAGCTCCGTTATTAAGAGCGGTTTCTCCGCGGGTTCTGGCCACCCAAGCAAGTTTCGCAAAGTGTTTGTATTCTGAGCTAGGAAGTTGCGCCTCCTTTCGACTTTTCCCAACTGGCCGGAATCACTTCCCCGCCCGAAAATCCGATCCCGAAGTCGACGTGTGTCCTTCAGGCAAAAGGCGGGCTGATTGTATTTACACTCAGCGGTCAGCCACTGGTTCTCCTCCGGCAGGTAAGCCAGTACATCGAAATCACCCACGTCCGGAAATTGCTGTTCTGGAAAGCGGCGGTTGAAGTCTATGCCTTTAATGGCATAGGGGATGACGCGGGAGCACACTTGGTATGCGCGGTCCTCCAGTCCATCTTCCAACTCCCTCTTAAGCTGAGCTACGGCGGCATTTACTGCTGGCCAGGGGTAGTCAGCAGGCAGATAACCCGCTGAAATTGATCCAGTCCAGATACGTCTAGCCCTTTCCACTGCTGCTGCCCCCCATAGCAATCGACCGTCCGATAACTCAATGAGCGGTCGAACTGTTTGGCGACTGCCTCGCTTGGAGTGCTCCCAGACGGGGACATCGTTTTCAGTGACATCTCTGCCTAGCAAGCGCCAGGCCTGGTCGGGCTCAAGCAGGAGAAACTCTATTACCTCTAGTGCAGCGTCTATAGGCATTTCTGGGTAAGCGTTCACTATCCGCTCTGCCATAACTTGCCGGGTGGAGACATAGCTGCAGGCGAGCTCTTGTTCGCCGCCGGCCGATACCCACTGGATGAGTGTGGAAAGTACCTGCAACATATGTGAGTAAGAGAACCGTAGGTCTTTCAAGAACGCGGTGTCTAAGAGCTCAATATATGCTTGTACTGAAAGCTCCGTCGTGACCTTGTCTTCCTCCGCCACGTTGATGCCCAACCGCAGGGCAGCCATCTCTCGCCCATACAAGTCCTCCTGCGAATTACGCACTTCTGAGTAAAAGACCTCCGGAACGTACTGGTCGTCAACCCGAAGGCCGCCCACATCAATACCGTGGTGTAGTACATCGCTGGCGCCATATAGAACAAAGAGCCAGTCGACCATAGCCAGAATAGAAAGGACCGCTTCAGCTTGTACCGGCGATTTTTGGCACGAGGTCAAAACCAATGCACTCTCAAGCAGGTATCGGTAGTTTCTACTCTCACGGACAAACTTTTCGTGAGCCTCGGCTAGTGTTTCCTCTCGGTCGAAATCAACCTCATGGCGAAGACTTTGCGTGATTCTCAGTTCGTCGCGGTCATACGAAGCGATCAAAGCGTCGTGTTGCTCAACGCAATAGCGCAGCAGGCTTTCGCGATCTAATGCGCGAATGCGCTGGTGCACCGCGTCTCGGTATGCCGCACGGGCCGGGTTGATCAGCGCCTTGGCGACATCAAGCTCGTATATACCGGGGGCCACGCCTTGCGCTTTAAGCTGGATGGCTAGATCGCGTCGGGCCACTTTGTAATCCTCAGCTCTCGGCACCTGCGATCGTGTGAAGTCCGGTACGTCCACTGTGCGCTGCATGTGGTTGAGGGTAAAGCGTGGTCGGCGAGCGCCTGTGTCCGCCAGGGCTTGGTGCAATTCGGGCGGCATTGCGCCCCCCAGTACTGAGAACAGATGCTCGACGATCGCCAATGCACAGTTAGCTTCAAAACGCGCGTCTTCAGCATCTTCCAGATCCCGCGCCAGTTTCGCCAAATTGACGGTGACTCGGGCTTGGTAACTGTAAGCGTCCGGGTTCGGCATATCTGCCCAACCCGGGATGAGAGGCATGCTCGCTGCCCGCCGAGTCTGTTCTTCCCCAGCAGAGGCCAGTAGGTGGTCCGCACTGAAGCAATGCAGATTTATCCGACGTAAGGGGAGCTGTAGGAACGGTGCGATAATCGATGCTCGCTCGGCGATGCTATCCGCAGCACAGTGCACAAAGAGTTCAAGTAACGAACCATCTTGCGGCACCAAACCGACTGCCTCAACATCGAGGATAAAGTGCAGGGTAGTTGTCCCGATCACCGACGACCATGCGAGTTTGGGAGCATTTTTGGCAATGACTCGTGTCAGAGAACTTATGCCCTTGCGTTCATGTGTCTCCCAAACACTGTCTTCGTCCGGAAAGATGAGCGGCGCATGCTTCCAGCAATCTTTGAGTTGCCTGTAGCGCCAAGACGCTCCCCAGTGGGGATCCAAGCTCAGAAAGTTAGGGGTCAACGCTCCTTCAATGATCTGCGCATGGACGTCTCGGAATGACCCGAACAGATCGCCCAAATCGCTGAACGCGCCGCCACCAAATTCTCCTAGGCCATCCACGTACGTCCAGAACCGTGCCAGCTCTTCCACCGATACAATCGAATCAAAAATCGTGCATGCATCTACCAAGGGCATCAGGCGAGCGTCAGGGCTCGGCTGCTTGGCCATAGAAAACTCAGTAGAAACAGAAGTATTCACCAATAGGATATGCACCGCTTGGGGCCCGGGGACCTCGCCGCTGGCATCCCGGAGCTGGAACCCCTCGGAGGTGCCTGCGAGCTGGAGACCCCAGTCCTTGTTTCGCATGATACGGCGCATAACGGTCACAGCCTTGCCGGCCAAGGCTAGTTGGCCGGGTGGTACGGGAACTACCAAGAAGTTGTGTGAACCGTCGAAGAGGGCGGCGGCAATGGGAAACGGCGCACGTTCACTGCTCGAGCGTAGTAGCAGTGGCCCGGTCAGGCAGGAATGACTCTGGATTCGCTTTGCCACGTAGCTGCTCAAGCGCGTAGCAACTCGGGCTGGGGCGTTCTGCGCAGATTTGGCCCAGGAGTCGATTACAACCGTCACTGTGTTTCGTAGCGAAACGGCAAAGACCACTCCATGGGTCCTAGCCGCAAGCCAAGGCACTGCTTTGCCTGTCATCACCGCTTCGCTGAAGCTACTTGCATCATGCCAAGAGGCAGGGTGCCCCAGCTCTGCGACGTAGGGATCTCGAAGCTTCTCAAGCCCAGGCAACTGTTTTAATGCCAGCGAGATGACCTCCCAAAAAGGCGCGGGTGGCACCTCGACATGCCCAGGAGTTGTTTCGTCTTGATCTCCGCCATTGTTAGGAACTAAACGAAGAAGTTCGCCCTGCAGTCGGATTGCAGTCTCCAGATCGGCCGCGGCCTGGGTGCCATCCGCGTGGCAGATGCGAAATGCTTCAATATGATCAACGACGCGTTGTACGGGGCCGCCATGCAGAATGGCAACCGGCTCTTGCCCGAGAAGAATCTTCACCTCGCCCCAGTCCAACTCCGGCACGTAATCCTCTAGCATGAAGAAATCTGGCAAGGCCTCGATTAGTGCGCTGCAGAAATCTGAGAATTCCTCGTAAGTGGTCATACGGGCAGGTGCGAAGCTATCAACCGGTGTGGACACCAACAGGCTGAAGGCAAGTTGGTGCTTCACCTGGCTAGCACGATTCGGTTGCCAGAGATCCAAGATGTTGACGGCTGTGAGCGCGTCACCTGGATGGAAGCGGGTGAGAACCTCACGCACCCGGCTGCAGGATACTTGGAAGGCTTGGTCAAACATCTTCCGTCGTTCATCCATAACACGCTGCATTTCAGTTGACAGGTGTGGCTTTTTAGCCGGTGTGCGAGCTGACCTCTTGCGCTTTTTCTTTTTCAATTCCCTTCTCCTGATACCCGATCTGGCTTGACGAGATCACCGTGCAGTCCGTGTCCCTAGGAGATCGTCCAGATTCAGATGTGTAATTTACGCCTGTGGTTGCGACAGCCTGCTCGGATATGGATAAGCGTCAACCCGCGCCATTGCTGTACTTGAAAAGTAATCCAACGGGAGATCGCTTGAGTTGCTGGGTTTCTTGCACGAGGTCTTTGATTGACTTTGGTATTTCACGCAGCTTGGGGGCCTTTAGCAATTGATCGGCAGCAAGGGCTGCAAGTCCCCAGACGGGGGTGCCAGTAGCAGCAGCAGTTGCAGCCAAGGATCCGACAACAATCCATGACCCGATGTCGCTACCCGCAAACTTCCATTTTTTAGCTGCTAATGTATCTACGTTCTTCTGGTGTTCAGCAAACGCAGCATGGATGTTGTCGAAAACAAGGTCGCTTGTTCTATGGAAGTTTGTTGGATTGGCCGTCGCCAGTTCTTCTACTCCCCTGGAAAGGATCGAGCGAACTTCGTCAAGGGCACCAGATTTGCGCACTTCAATAAGGGCATCGGGGGGCACTCGCCCCAACCATCGCATTTCGTTTGTGGCAAGGGTCTGCAGCCCTCGCACTGTATGGATATCTCGCAGTCCGTCTACCTCCCCAGCCAGGGCGGAGTCATACTCAAGCTTCCACACGAAGTACTGCCATGATGTCGGTGCATCAATGATTGGAGTACCCCGCAAGCGGCGAGCCTTGATCAAGAGCTCGTTACTAGTGCTCATACGACCAAGTGCTTGAGAAGCAAGGATGACGCCCGGATTATCAGTGCCAAGAATGCCGGAGTAGGCCTCGGTCTTCGCGGCACGCTGAAGCTGTTCAGGCAAGGAGCCGCCCCACTCGGAATCGAATAGGACTCGATGCGGGTCACGAACCTCGGCAGCAGCGCGTTCGATGGTGTCGAGTTTTTGGCAGAATTCCAACATTTCTTCAAAGGTCTCGAATCGCCTACCAAACACGCGGGAGCCGTGAACAAGGGCATCCTCTTGACCAAGTTGATAGTAGAACTGCTTTTCTTCGTCTTCGAGCGCTGATGTGTCAGGTAGGACGACGACTATCGGAGGGGTGACGTCAGCACACGCGAGATCGCGGTACTGCAAAAGATTGAGCGCGTGCTTGATCAGATAGTAGGCCTTCCTCTCAGCCCCGAGTCGTTCAAACATGTGCTTCGTCCGCAGAAATGGGTCAGGCAATACGAGAGTATCTGTGTAGAGCGAGCACTTAGAAGCAATGTTCTCATCATGCGACGGAAATAGGTCGCCCCCAAAGACGCCCTTCAGTGCGTCGTGCATGTCTTCCACATGGGCGATTGCGGTTGGCCCGGCTTCACTCCAGTAGCCTTCGATCGTAGCCAGAAAGTCGGCGAGATTGCGGTTCAACTCCGCAACAGCGCCAGGAGCCCTAGACAGCGCAATACCGGCCTCGTGCGGTGTTAAGCCTCGCTCAACCATGACCTTGAAGAACTGACCAAAGTTCTGGCTCAGGAAGTTGAAGTACTCGGATTGTATCTCGGCGAGAGATGCGGTCTCCTTCATTTTCTCGCGATCGTGCATCGCCTCGACCGCGAGTGCCATCGATCTAACCAGTCCATCAGCTGTCGAGAGGTCAATCGTGCCGTCCGGTGCATACTTGACGAGCTTCAAACTTTCAATGACCTGAAGCCCTTCGGCTATGTGGACCTTTCCAGCGTCGAGTTGCTTCTTGAGAATCTGTAGTCGACGCTGGAGCCTCTCTTCGTAAGCCTTTTTCTCCTCTAGCTGTTCGTTGGACATAGGTGCGAATTCTCATGCTCAAATGTAGAACTGAACGTACGCCCTCTGGCGCGGAACTGTCGAGCAAAACCGTCTTACGGCTATGCATGCCGCCAACCAGCTGCCATGGGTCGACTGCGACCGGTCATGAATGGCAGAAACCAACCCATTCCGGATAGTCAGACTCGTTTAGGGCTAGAGCCGCTTAATTCTGCCATGGAACCCCGATTGAGAGGAGAGACTGGCATTAGGCGGTCATTGTTTTAGGTCGACCGCCAGCTTAGTCAGGGCAGCGATTGCGTCCTTCACGTCAAAGCGGTGGCAGTCCCCGTATGGAAGATGTCCACCACATACGCACTTCCCTTTCGTTGTCCTACCTTTGAGGAGCATTTCTTTGACAAGATCGAGGGAGTCTTCAAGCATGCGCCCATAGTGGGTCAACGCTGTATTGCCGCGCACTGAATAATGCTCAACAACGTCAAAGCCAATATCTAATAACTTTATGTAGTCTCGGACAATCTCGCCTTTAGCTATTGGATGCTTGATATTAGGGACTCGGCTTCCAGTGTATTGACGAGTACGATCAGGGATAAAGAGAATCGAAGATTCCCCGCTTATCTTTGGAGTGATATCCACAAGAATTTCATCCGGCCGCTGCCAGACTGCATGGAATTCGGCCTCAGCAAATACTCCAGGCCATTCCCAAACCTGCCAGCCTATTATCGATTTGCCGCCGTGCTTCTCGATATGCTGCTCCACATTAGGGAAGCACTCGCTTGGAAGAGCTTTCGGTGCTGGTATGACTTCCACATACTCCGGAGTAGATCCTGGCAATACTTTTTCGCAGAGCTTACGAATCTCGGAGGTTATGGTCTTAGGGGTCGTAATGTAGTTGCTCATTCTGATCTTTATTCCTGCGCCATATTGGCCTGCTCTAGAGCATCGGCCATGTTGTTCGTCAGCCTATCCACTGGCGACATCTCTTTCCATAGATTTTGGACAATCATCCCCCAATTGGGCAGGTCTGCGAGCAAGCGGAGGACGGGACGAGGGGAGCCTGACTGTTACCCGGCCAGTACCACTTCGACGGGTCGAGTATTTCCGGATTGTCGTTGCTGTTGTTGCCGACGTCAGTGGTTAGCGGGGGCGGCGAAGTCCTCCCGACTCAGCACAATCGCGCCGTGTACTTGCCCACTGCTGGCCTGGCGCGACAGCCAGACGGCGAACTGCTCGGGAGCCAGGATCATCGTACTTGGGAGGATTGTGGCAACTGACCGCGTCGCGTCCTTTTGAATTGACCCTACCTTCCTGGAGATCTTCAGGACTATGAATAAGGCCCACTCAGCTTGATCCAGATCACTCCGCTTCTGGCCGCTTTTGGCCGGTTCCGGCCAGTTGCTAACTGACGAAGCACGTTGCTGTCACCACCCGCGGTGACGTTCTCCCCTTTCCAAAGCAGGGGTTCTTGCCCCCTCAAAATCAAGAAAAATAGACGGTTTCCCCCCGGCCGCTGCGCTGGGTGGAGCCTCCGCGATTTTTCCTGATTTTTTCACGACCGCCTTAGTCGCCCTAGTCGGCAGGGGTTCATGCGCAGCGCAAGCGCAGAACCCTGAAGACGAAGGAGCGAAAGCCATGAGCGAAGATATCAGGATCTACGTTGCCGACCTGGCGGCCTACAACGCCGGTCATCTGCATGGCGTCTGGATCGATGCCACCCTGGAGCTGGATGACATCCAGGTACAGGTCGACGCCATGCTGGCGGCCTCGCCGGTCGAGGGTGCGGAGGAGTACGCCATCCACGATTTCGAGGGCTTCGACGGCTACCGCCTCGGCGAGTACGAGGGCCTCGAAAGCGCCCACGAGATTGCGTGTTTCATCGAGGAATACCCCGAGTTCGGCGGCGCCCTGCTCGCTCACTTCGACGACCTGGAACAGGCGCGCAAGGCGGCCGAGGAAGATTACTGCGGCTGCTACAGCTCGCTGGCCGACTACGCCCAGGAACTGACCGAGGAAACCAGCAGCATTCCGCCGCACCTGGCCATGTACATCGACTACCGCGCCATGGCTCGTGAGATGGAATACAGCGGCGATGTATTCACCCTGGAGACCGGTTTCGAGCAGGTGCATGTGTTCTGGAATCGCTAAACCAGCGAAAGGCACCGGGGCGACCCGGTGCCTTGTTTTTTGCGCCCCTGTCCTGCCGGCCACCCGCGCGCCCCACCCGGAAGGCTGATGCACGGGGGCGCGCACCCGGCGACCAGCCTGGAGCAAATGCGTTGTGCTGCCAGTTGATTGAGACCGTTACGGTCTTACGGTTTTGCCCAAATCCGTCGATCCGTATCCACGGATTTAAGGATTGGTGGGGAAGCGGATTTACGTTTTTACGGATTTACGGAAATCCGCCGATGCGGTTTTCCGGTTTTGTGGAAAGCCGCAGATCCGCAAATCCGTAGGGCTCCGCGTATAGGGCTTTGCGTGTTTGGGTGCCGTGGCCGGTGACGCGCGTAGATAGGCGTACCCGGTCAGTGTCCAGACCGTCCCGGTATTAATCCTCGCCCCTCCTGCCTGCGCATTCGCCCAGACCCAACCCGGCATGATCGAGCGCGACGGCTGCCGCATGGTGCACCTCCCACGTCAACGGAGGACACACCATGTCGCACTCACTCGATCTTTCCCGCCAGCCGCGTCGCATCAATCTCGACTCGCCACTGCATCGCAAGGCCGGGCCGACGGCGCATGCCATGCGGCCCGTGGAGGGCGCCATTGAGGCGCAAGCGCCACAGGCCTGCCCTGCCCCTCGCTACCTCACCAACAACGAAGCCGCGGCCTTCCTGCGACTGTCGCCGCGCACGCTGGAGAAGCAGCGGGTGATCGGCGGCGGGCCGCGCTTTCACAAGTTCGGCCGGCGGGTGATGTATGCGCTCACCGATCTCGAAGCCTGGGCCGCTGAGCGCAGCTTCGAGACCACCTTCGATCCCGAATACCTCGGCCGCCACCCGGGAGCGCAGCGTGATGAGCAGTGAAGCCCTTGTCCATGAGCCGCAACCCTCAGGACTCGCCTGCGCAGAGTGGGCAGCTGGATCTGTTCCGCGCGCTGCCAGGCGACATGGCGCCGCGCGATGCCCAGGACCTGATGGCGCATCCGTTCTTCTCGCTGGCCAAGTCGCGGCGCACCGTGCCGATCGACTTTCGCTCGGGCGAGGTGACGGTCCGTGTGGAGGGCACGCTGGAGCATGGCATCGCCACGATCTGGGATGCCGACATCCTGATCTGGGCGGCCAGCCAGATCGTCGAGGCGCGCGATGCGGGCATTCCCACTTCGCGGCTGATGCGTGCAACGCCCTACCAGATCCTGCGCTTCATCGGCCGCGGTACCTCGCTGCGCGACTACCAGCGACTGAAGGCCGCCCTGGATCGGCTGCAGTCGACCAGCGTGGCGACCTCGATCCGCGAGACCACCGGCCGGCGCCTGCATCGTTTCTCCTGGATCAACGAGTGGAAGGAGCTGGCCGCGGCGGATGGCCGGCCACTGGGCATCGAGCTGATCCTGCCGGACTGGTTCTACAGCGGGGTGCTGGATCAGGCCCTGGTGCTGACCATCGACCCGGCCTACTTCCGCCTCACTGGCGGCATCGAGCGCTGGCTGTACCGCCTGGTGCGCAAGCACGGCGGCAAGCAGGAGGACGGCTGGCAGTTCGACTTTCGCCACCTGTACCGCAAGTCGGGCAGCTCGGCGCGCTACTCGGACTTCGCCGTCGACCTGCGTGCGCTGGTCGCCCGGCAGCCACTACCGGGGTATCACCTGGAGGTTGTTCACCTGCCCCCATCGACCGAGCTGCTGGCCTTCCGGCGCGTGCCGTAGACGGCACGGGGATAACTTCGGGAAAAGCTGTGAATGCAGTCGTGCTATCAGGCGCACGCCGGCACGTGCTATCAGGCGCATCCCCCTCGTGCTATCAGGCGCACGAACTCCGCTGCAGGCCACGGCTGGCGGGGCTTCCAGCCTCCCTTAACTTAACTAACGAGGTTGTAAAAAAACTAACTTTAAAGGCGCCATTCCTGTGGATTCACAGCGCACGTGCTACGAACGCACCACTTGAGTCTCAATTGGCTGCCGTCGCGAACACCGGCCCCAACTTGGGCACGATGCGTATGCAATGGAGCTGCTGCAGCCCCTCATGCACGCCATCCGCTGCCTGCCAACTTCTCGATGTTGTGCACCATGCAGTACAGGTGCCACTGCGTGTTGACCTTGCTACGTCCACGCAGATTGAAGCGTGCCAGCCGCTTGTTGTGCCGCAGATTGCCGAACACCGGCTCAACCGTGCCGATGCGACATCCATAGCGCCTACGACCCTCTGGCGAGTCGATGGCTGTACGCATGCGCGTGATCGCATCGTCACGTTCGACGACCTCCTTGGGCTCAACCCAGTCGGGACTGCGCCCACCGAACAGGTAGACGCTGCGCGCAGACGTCCGATCCGGATAGCGCAAGCATTTGGCGCGCAGCTCACAAGGCCCACAGTCATCGGGGCTCGCCTTGTAGTCCCGGCGGTGCAACCCCTTGTCCACCAAGTAAGTACTGCCGTTGCTCACCAGGGTCTTACCCGCCGGGCAGAGACAGGTACCATCATCGAGAAACTCGAAATCACGCGGTCGGAAGCGCTCTTTGCCAGTAGGCTTGCGTGCCTTCGGTGTCTTGTCGTGGAGCACGTCGCCCTTGGGCTTGAAGCGATCCTGATTGACCAAACGCTCGTCGCGCTTACGCATCTGCTTGTCGGCAATCAGCGCAGGAATGCCACGCGCCTCCAATTGCTCGACGTTGTCCTTGGTGTGGTAGCCCGCATCGGCGAGTATCAGCGTGTGATCTTGCCGATAAGCCTCGGCCTGCTCCACCATCGGCAGCAGCATGCCGTGCTCTGCCACCGAACCCACAACATCGGCGGCCACAATAATCTGGTGCTGGCCATCGACGGCGGCCTGTGCGGCGTAGCCTTGGATCACGCCCTTGCCGGTGGCCATCTTGCCGCTGTCCGGGTCGGTCACATTGGTCTTGATTTCCTGGCCCTGGTTGTTGAGGCGCTTTGGTGCCTTGCTCAGAAACTCGCGCGTGCGGACCACCTCGCGCCGCAGTGCCTCCACGCGCTTCTGGCGACGTTCGTCGAGGTTGCTGCCGTCACCGCCGGTACGATCTTGCCCTTGGTGCATCGACACGATCCGTTCGGCAGCGCGCTCCAGCCGCATGGCGCGCTGGCGCAGCTCCTCGTGCGTGCCACTGCACTCCTTGCTGGCGTTGCTCGGCAGCTTTACGCCGTCGATGGCAAACAACTCGCCACCAATCAGGCCTTGTGCATCGCAGGTAACCAGTACCTGGGCGAACAGCGCCTTGACCTGTTCTCCCAACTGGCTGACGAACTTGGCGATGTGCGCATGGCTAGGTTGGCTGTATCCGCTCAAGGCGATGAACTGCACATTGTGCAGGCAGGCACGTTCAATGGCGCGGCTGGACAGCAGCCCCTGACTGTAGGCGAACAGCACAATCTTGAGCATCACTCGCGGATCGTAGGCACTCGCGCCGACTTCGCCATTGCGAAACCGCGCATCCAACTCACTCAGATCCAATTCGTGATCGACCAGGTAGTCCAGGGCGAAAACGAAGCTGCCTGGCACGATCTGCTCGGACAGCACCACCGGCAGAAACAGGCCATTGCGTTCTTGGGGTTTGTAGCGCGGCATGGGCAATCCCGGTTGCATCGACCTGTTGAATTTACCGTTGGAGAACGGCCGTGGACGACGTTTTTTTACAGCCTCAACTTAAAAGCTCTAACTTGTTATTGGGGCAGCGCCTGTGTGTGGACAGCTGTTGATTGGGGAGATTTGGCCGGGGGGGACCGGCCATGATCGTCGCCCTGCTCAACCAGAAAGGTGGAGTGGGCAAGACCACCCTGGCCACCCATATCGCCGGCGAACTGGCCCTGCGCGGGCAGAACGTCATCCTGCTCGATGCCGACCCGCAGGGCTCAGCACTGGACTGGACGCAGCGGCGCAGCCAGCAGGGCTTGCCCAGGCTGTTTAGCGCCGTCGGCCTGGCGCGCGAGACGCTGCACCAGGAAGCCCCGGAGCTGGCTCGTCGTGCCGATCATGTGATCATCGACGGGCCACCGCGCATCGCCGCACTCGCCCGCTCAGCGTTGCTGGCAGCAGATCGCGTGTTGATACCGGTGCAGCCCAGCCCCTACGACCTGTGGGCCAGCGCAGAGATGGTCAACCTGATCCGCGAAGCGCAGGTGTTCAGGCCGATGCTGCGCGCGGCATTTGCCATCAATCGCCGAGTCAGCACCACGGTGATCGGCCGCGAAGCGCGCGGCGCCTTGGCCGACCAACCACTACCGGCGCTGCAGGCAGAGGTTCGCCAGCGCATCGTCTTCGCCGAGAGCGTGGCAGCCGGTCGCCTGGCGCGTGAACTGGCACCGGATAGCGCCGCAGCGCGCGAAGTCAGTAGTCTGGTCGACGAGTTGCTGAGGTGGTCGCCATGAGCAGCAAGCGCATCGGGATCGGTGCACGCCCGTTGGCCGATCCGCATGCCGAAGCCTGGATACGCCAGGGCGCCGCCGTCGACCATGGCAAGGCCGAGCGCTACAGCGCCCGGCTGACGCTGGACGTGACGCCGGCACTGCGCACGCGCATCAAGCTGGCGGCCTTCGAGCGTGGCATGACGATGGCGGAGATGCTGCGCGAGGTGCTGGAGCGGCAGTTTCCGGAGAGCGCGTCATGACCTTGGGTGCTCGCGGCGTACGGTGGCCACTGGCGCTGCTCGCCGGCAGTCTGGTCGCCTTGGGGTGGGCGGCGCTCACAACGTCGCCGCCGCGGCTGGTCTACAACGCGTCCGACAGCGTGCCCGTCGGCTGGTACCGCATTTCGCCGGCCAACTCGCTGGCGCCGGGCGATCTGGTGCTGGTTCATCTGCCGCCGGAGGTGAGGTCGCTGGCGGCGCGGCGCGACTACCTGCCGGCGAACGTGCCGTTGCTGAAGACCGTGGCGGCGATGGCGCCGCAGCGGGTGTGCGTGCAAGGCAGCCAGGTGCGCATCGATGGTGAACTTGTTGCCAGGCGCTTGAGGTGGGATCGACAGGGGCGCGCGCTACCGACCTGGCAGGCCTGCCGGCGCCTGCTTGGCGACGAGCTGTTCCTGCTCAGCAGCAGCAACCCGGCGTCGTTCGACAGCCGCTACTTCGGCCCGGTGTCTGCCGACGCGGTAATCGGCCGGGCGCAGCCCCTGTGGCTGGAGTCGCGTCGATGAACAGGCCGTCTCCGTGTCGATCCGCCTGCCGACTGCGTGCGCTCAGTGCGTCCAGCCGCGCGCCGCCTGGCTGCAGGTACTTCTGCCCTCGCCTGCCGACCAGGGGCTGTGGAAGTCGCCGCCCCGCCTCTCCTGATTACCCAACTCAGCAGCGCAAAGGCACGGAAAAAGCGGAGGGCAAGATAAAAGGGGGCGGCACTTCGCTGGCCCGGAAAGCAGTCTGCACGGGGGTTGGCGGCGACACAGCGCCGGGATCGCCAGGTGCCGAGATCGTGTTCGCCCCACAGTGGCAACGGCCTGGAAGCGTGCCTGATACGCCGTACTGCGATCAACTTGGAGGAGTCTTAGATATGAGCAAAGGAAGCCGTCCGGACGACGAGTTGCGCTTTCGCCCGCAGCCGGGCAAGCCGCAGCAACGCGGGCAACCCTTCGTTAACCAGGTGCTGCGCCAGGCCAACAAAGCCGGTACCGGCAAGCCGCGCAAGGCCGGCCACCAGCCCGGCGCCCGCCTCGGCCGCGGGCATGTTGCCGCTCGCTTCAGTGCCCAGCAACTTCAGTCCAATCACCGCCGCGTCACCATCAAGACGCGCCTGATGAACCTGCGCCAGGCCGGCAAGCGCTCGACGCTCAGCCACCTGCGCTACATCGAGCGCGACGGCGTCAGTCGCGAGGGCGATCCAGGCAAGGCCTACGGCCCCCTGACCGACCAGGCCGACCTCAACGCGTTCGAGGAGCGCGGTCGGGACGATCGCCACCAGTTTCGCTTCATCGTCTCACCCGAGGATGCCGTGCAGCTCGACGACCTGCGCACCTACACCCGCCACCTGATGGACCGGATGGAGGCCGACCTCGGTACCCGCCTCGACTGGGTGGCGGTCGACCACTGGAACACCGACAACCCGCACACCCATATCGTCCTGCGCGGCAAGGACGACACCGGCAAGGACCTGGTGATCGCCCGCGACTATATCGCCGAGGGCATGCGCAACCGTGCATCGGAGTTGGCCACAGAATGGCTCGGCCCGCGTACCGAACTGGAGATCCAGCAGAGCCTGCAGCGCGAGGTGCAGCAGGAGCGCTGGACCCATCTGGATCGTACCCTGGAGCGTGCACATCGGGCGGGCGAGCTGCGCCTGAAAGCCCTCGCCTACCATCCCCAGCGGCAGTTGCTGATCGGTCGCCTGCAGCATCTGCAACAGCTGGGCCTGGCCCATGAGGTTCGACCCGGATACTGGAGGGTGCACAACCGCGCCGAGGCCACCTTGCGCGCCATGGGCGCGCGCGGCGATATAGTGCGCACGATGCAGCGGGCCATGGGTGGCCTGCAGCGCGAGCTGGCGCTCTTCGAGCCAGGCAAGGGCACTCCCGGGGTGGTCGGCCGGATCGCGGCCAAGGGGCTGGCCGATGAGCTAAACGACCGTGGCTATTTGGTGGTCGACGGACTCGACGGCAAGGCCCACTACCTAGCCCTGCCTGCCCGTGCGGAGCTGGCCGACTACCCCATCGGCGGCCTGGTGGAAACACGCAGTCTGAGCGAGCCGCGCGCGGTGGATCGCTCGATTGCTTCACTGGCTGCGGACGGCCTTTATCGCACCGATCACCACCTGGCCCTGGCACGCTCGCAGTCGAGCGGCGGGCATGATCCCGAGGCACTGGTCGAGCGTCATGTGCGCCGCCTGGAAGCGCTGCGCCGGGCCGGTATCGTCGAGCGGCTGGCCGAGGACGTCTGGCGGGTGCCGGCCGATCTGCCCGAGCAAGGTCGACAGCATGATGCCCGCCGCCTGGGCGACGTTGCCGTCGAGCTGCGCACGCCGCTGCCCCTCGAGCAGCAGGTGCGCGCCGTCGGCGCGACCTGGCTGGACCAACAGCTGATCGGCGGCAACCGCGAAGTGGTCGACCAAGGCTTCGGCAAGGAGGTGCGCGAAGCGTTGCGGCAGCGTGCCGACTTCCTGGTGGAACAGGGCCTGGCCGAACGCCAGGGCCAACGTATGGTGCTCGCACGCAACCTGCTGGCCACCCTGCGCGGGCGGGAGCTGACCGCGGCGGCGCGCGAACTCTCGGCGCAGACAGGCCTGCAGTACCGCCCGGCGGCCGAGGGCAAGCACGTCCGCGGGGTCTACCGGCGCAGCGTGCAACTGGCCAGCGGCCGCTATGCCCTGCTCGACGATGGCATCGGCTTCAGCCTGGTACCGTGGAAGCCGGTGATCGAGCAGAGGCTCGGGCAGAGCGTGTCGGCGGTGATCCAGGGCAACGGCGCCTCCTGGCAACTGGGTCGCCAGCGCGGGCCGTCGATTGGCTGAGCAACCAGCGCTGGGGCTTATACCAGCGCCGGCTCCTGCTGCAGCCACTGCTCGAAGTTGCGGCTCTGCGGCATGCCCTCCTTGGCGGCGTAGTAGACCAGGCGCAGATGGCGATCCTCGTCGATGGTCAGCGTGGTGTGTTCGAACACCACCTGGCCGACCGCCTCGATCTGCAGATGGCGGATCCCCTGGCAGGCGCCATGGATGTCCTGCTGTCGCCACCAGTCCCTGAAGTCCGGCGAGGCCTTCTCCAAGTCCCTCACCAGCGCGGCGATATCCGGATCCTGGGTCGCCCGCACGAAGTCGCGGCGGAAGCTGGAGAGGATCTGCAGCGCCTGCTCCTCCCAGGGATCGAACAGCGCGTACATGGCCGGGCTGGTGAACAGCATCCACAGCAGGTTGCGGCGGTCCGCCGGCAGCGCGGAGAAGCCGAACACCCGGTCTGCCGCCGCATTCCAGGCCAGCACGTCCCAGCGCAGGTTGAGCACGTAGGCCGGACGTGACGGCAGGTCGGCCATCAAGCGGTGAATCAGCGCAGGCACCGTGCACCAGGTCTTCCCTGGCTCGGGCGGCAGGCGCTGGTGAGCGAGCAGGAACAGGTGACGACGCTCGGTGGCATCCAGTTTGAGCGTACGCGAGAGGTTGTCGAGAAAGGTCGCGGACACGCTGATGTCCCGTCCTTGTTCCAGCCAGGTGTACCAGGACAAACCCACCCCGGCCAGTGCCGCGACCTCCTCGCGGCGCAGCCCAGGCGTGCGCCGTCGACTACCGGCGGGCAAGCCCACCTCCTCCGGCGAAATGCGTTCGCGGCGACTACGCAGGAATTCGGCCAGCTCTACCCGAGTGCGTTCGGCTGTGCGGGGCGCGCTCATCCGGTTACCTCCAGTACTAGGATAAACAGTCAAATTGTAACCCCTATAAATCCCGAGAAGAATACCCCGACCTGGCCGCAAATGCCCGCGCCAGGGCTCTTGCTAGATGAGGAAGTCAGCAGAGATGTGTCACCCATTTGCTAAGGAGATAAACGGATGTACCAAGCGCTTCTTCGAGAACAGCTGGAGACATTGAAGTCCTCCAACCAGTACCGCACCTTCACCACCCTCAGCCGCATCTGCGGCCAGTACCCACTGGCCAAGCTGGATGGTCGCGAGCAGGAACCGGTGGTGGTCTGGTGCAGCAACGACTACCTCGGCATGTCGCAGCACCCCGCCGTGCGCGAGCAGATGCACGATGCGTTGGAGGCCTACGGAGCGGGCTCCGGCGGATCGCGCAATATCGGCGGCTCGCATGAGGTGTACACTAGCCTGGAAGCGAGCCTGGCCGACTGGCACGACAAGGAAGCGGCGCTGGTCTTCCCCACCGGCTTCGGCTCCAACGATGCCACCCTCCAGTGCCTGCTGCGGCGCATCCCCGACTGCGTGGTGATCAGCGACGAGCTAAACCACGCGTCCATCGTCAACGGCATCCGCTCGACACCCAACGAGCGCAAGATCTTCCGTCATAACGACGTTGAGCATTTGGAGCAGATCCTCGCCAGCTACCCGCAGGGCCAGCCGAAGATCGTGGTGTTCGAGTCGGTCTACTCGATGGACGGCGATATTGCCCCTATCGCCGAGATCGTCGCGGTCGCCAAGCGCTACAACGCCCTCACCTACCTCGACGAAGTGCACGCCGTGGGCATGTACGGCCCGCGCGGCGCCGGTATCGCCGCCGAGCGGGGCGTGGCCGATCAGGTGGACATCATCCAGGGCACCATGGCCAAGGCCATCGGCGTGATCGGTGGCTATATCGCCTCGACCCAGGTGATCGTCGATGCCGTGCGCTCCTTCGCCGTGGGTTTCATCTTCACCACCTCGCTGCCCCCGGCGATCACCGCCGGCTGCCTGGCCAGCGTCGAGCACCTCAAGGCCAGCAGTAACGAGCGCGATCGCCTGCACAGCCAGACCGCCAAGCTGCGCGAGCAGCTCAAGCACTATGACGTACCGGTGATGCCCTGCTCGCAGACCCACGTGCTGCCGGTGCTGGTGGGCGAGGCCAAGCGCTGCAAAGCGGCGGCCGAACGCCTGCTGCATACCCATGGCGTGTACCTGCAGCCGATCAACTACCCCTCGGTACCGGTGGGCACCGAGCGCTTCCGCGTCAACGCCACGCCGAACCACAGCGATGCACAGATCGAGCACCTGGCGCTGTCGCTGCGCGAGACCTTCGAGCATTTCAGCATTCCGCTGGCCTCCCGGGCGTTCGCTGCGGAGGTTGCCTGAGATGGATCAGTCCTTCCTCACCGTGCGTCCGGCGACCTTGGCCGACCTGGCCAGCCTGGTGGAGCTGCGCGCGTATCTGCTGGACGGCACCACCGCCAGCTATTCGAGCAAAACGCCGGAGGACGCGGCTCGCTGGCGGGCGGCCTACCGCACCTGGCTGAGCAGCCGCCTGAGCGAGAGCGACTGCGTGCAGATCCTCGCCGCCGAGCACAGGGAATCCGGCCAGGTGCTGGGCTGCGCGACCGCCATCCTCGACCAGCGCGCGCCGGCGCCGGGCTGCCTCAACGGCCTGTCCGGCTGGGTGCAGTCGGTGGTAGTGGAGCCGCAGTGGCGGGGCCGCGGCATCGCCCGGCAGCTGATGCAGCACCTGCTGCGCTGGTTCGCCAACCGCGGCGTCGGCTGCGTGGTACTGCAGAGCACCGAGGCCGCGGGCACGCTCTACCAGGCCCTGGGCTTCGTCGCCAGCGACGAGCGCCTGCTGATCCGTCAGGAGGCCTCGGCATGAAGATCCTGATCATCGGCCTGGGCTACGCCGGCAACCGCTACCGCCGCGCCTTCGAGCATATCGCCACGAGCACTGGCCTGCCGCTGTCGCTGGCCTATGTCGGGCGCCAGCAGAAGACGACCGAGCTGCCCTACTTCGACAGCGTCACCCGCGCACTGGAAGGCTTCGCGCCGGACATCGTCGTGGTCAGCGTCAACGACCACAGCCATGCGCCGGTGCTCAAGCAGCTGGCCGGCTACCAGGGCTTCGTGCTCTGCGAGAAGCCGCTGGTCACGCCCGGTGACAACCTAGACGAACTGCTCGGTGCACTGGACCAGGTACGCGGTTTTGCCTTGGACCTGGTGGAGCGCTATTCGGACGCGACCCAGCAGTTGCGTGAGTGGGTCGAGCGTCACGACTGGCAACTGGTCCGCGCCAACTTCCACTGGGGCAAGGACCGCATCAACGACTACCGCCCCACCTGCGGCGTGACCAGCGAGGTGATCCATGCCCTGGACCTGCTCGGCTGGATCTGCCCTCGCGCCGGTCAGCTCCGGCTCGATGGCGTGCTCGGCGTGCGCTCGGATTTCTCGGTCTCCGGCGCAGAGGTACTCGACACCGTGCAGCTCACCGCCAGCCTGGGCGAGGCGCGGGTCACCGGCTACGCCAGCTTCGTCAACATCGTGCGCCAGCGCACCGTGGATTTCAGCTTCGTCGACCGCGACGCCCGACTGATCCATGCGCGCCTGGTGTTCGACACCCCGCGCTGGGATCACGACCAGTTGCGCATCTGGACGCGCGGCGCCAACGGCACCGAGGAGCTGCTGCACGAGTTCGTCACCACCCCCGACGAGCCAGGGCTGGACACCCTGCACAAGCTCTCGCGGCTGTGCCGGCAGGTGGTGCGCGCCGTGGCGCTCAAGGAGCCACCCCGCCAGCCCTTCGCCGGCCTCGACACCGCCGCGGCGCTGCAGCGCCTGCTCAACGACCTGGAAACCCACGCCCAAACCCCAGCACCGGCGCGCTACGTCCATGGCGAGAGGCGTGTGTTGCTGGCCGAGGACAGCGACCTGGAAAGCCTCGGGTAACCCAATCACAAGGAGAACGACTATGTGTGGAATCGCTGGATGGCTGTCCTACAGCCAGAACCTGGAAACGCAGCGCGACACCCTGCAGCGCATGACCGACACCATGGCCCGGCGCGGGCCGGATGCCGGCGGGCTGTGGATCGACGGCCCGGTCGGCCTGGGCCATCGGCGCCTGTCGATCATCGACCTGGAGGGCGGTCGCCAACCGATGACGGCCCTGCATGGTGGCCCGCGCGAGGTCGCCGCCATCACCTACAGCGGCGAGGTCTACAACTTCCGCGAACTGCGTACCGAGCTGCAGCGGAGCGGGCACCAGTTCGAAACCCGCAGCGACACCGAGGTGGTGCTGCGCGCCTATGTCGAATGGGGCGAGGCCTTCGTCGAGCGGCTCAACGGCATGTATGCCTTCGCCATCTGGGACCTGCGTTCGCAGGAGCTGCTGCTGATCCGCGACCGCATGGGCGTCAAGCCACTGTACTACTTCCCCACCGCGGACGGCGTGGTGTTCGGCTCCGAGCCCAAGGCGTTGCTGGCCAACCCACTGGTACCGCGCAAGGTGCGCGCCGATGGCCTGCGCGAGATCCTGGAAATGGTGAAGACGCCAGGCCATGCCGTGTTCGACGGCATGCGCGAGGTGATGCCGGGCGAGATCGTGCGCATCAACCGCCAGGGCCTGGGCCGCCGCCACTACTGGAAGCTCGAGGCGCGCGAGCACGCCCACTCGCTGGACGAGACCATCCGCCATACCCGCGACCTGCTGGAGGACATCGTCGACCGCCAGATCGTCGCCGACGTGCCGCTGTGCAGCCTGCTCTCCGGCGGGTTGGACTCCTCGATCATCACCGCGCTGGCGTCGAAGAAGCTGCTGGCCGCCGGCAAGGAGAACATCCGCTCCTTCTCCGTCGACTTCGTCGACCACGGCAGCGGCTTCACCGGCGACGCCGTACGCGGCACCCCGGACGCACCCTTCGTGCGCGACCTGGTGGAGAAGATCCGCTCCAGTCACCAGGAGATCGTCCTCGACAGCCGTGAGCTGGCCGACCCGGCGTTGCGGGCGCAGATTGTCCGCGCCCTCGACCTGCCGCCGGCGTTCTGGGGCGACATGTGGCCGTCGCTCTACCGGCTGTTCCAGGAGGTGCGCCAGCACTCGACCGTAGCCCTGTCCGGCGAGAGCGCGGACGAGGTGTTCGGTGGCTACCGCTGGTTCCACGACCCGGAGGCGATCCAGGCCAATACCTTCCCCTGGCTGACCTCGGTGACCGGCAAGTACTTCGACGGCAAGACCCTGTTCGACCCGGGCCTGCTGACCCAGCTCGACATGCACAGCTTCCTGCGCGACAGCTACGCCCAGGCCATCGCCGAGGCGCCGGTACTGTCCGGCGAAAGCGCGGTTGACCAGCGCATGCGGCAGATGAGCTACGTCAACCTGACCCGCTTCGTGCAGACCCTGCTCGACCGCAAGGACCGCATGAGCATGGCCGTCGGCCTCGAGGTGCGGGTGCCCTTCTGCGACCACCGCCTGGTCGAGTACGCCTTCAACATCCCCTGGGCGATGAAGGCCTTCGACGGGCGGGAGAAAAGCATCCTGCGCGCGGCGACCCGCGACCTGCTGCCGGAGTCGATCAGCGAGCGGGTCAAGAGCCCCTACCCCTCGACCCAGGACCCGGCCTACGAGCAGGCGCTGCGTGACGCCCTGGCCGCCATCCAGGCGGACCGCAACGCGCCGGTGACGCCCCTGCTCGACAGCGGCCGTATCCAGCAAACCCTGGCCAAGCCGCTCGGCAGCGTCTCGCCCATGTACGAGCGCATGGGCATGGAGCTGGCGGTCGGCCTCAACACCTGGCTGAGCGAGTACGACGTCAGCCTCGAACTTTAGCCCCCAACCGGATGCGGCCCCGGTGCGGGGCCGCATCCCTCCGCTGTACCACCCACGCGTTCTTGCAACGCAAGCGAGTCCGAGCATGCACACACCCAACCAATCACCCATCTACCTCATAGCGCTGGGGGCCTTTGCCCTCGGCATGGCCTCCTACGTCACCGCCGGGCTGATCCCGATGATCGAGGCCTCGTTCGCGGTCTCCGTCGCGGTGGCCGCCCAGCTGGTCACTGCCTTCACCCTGGCCTACGGCCTGGGTTCACCGATCTTCGTCGCCCTGACCCCGGCGCATCGTCAGCGCGCCGGCTTGTTGCTGGCCCTGGGCCTGTTCGTCATCGCCAACGCCGCCAGCGCGTTGGCCGAGAGCTTCACCGCGCTGATGGTCTGGCGCGCCATCGCCGGTATTGGCGCCGGCGTCTACCTGGCCATGGGCATCGGCGCCTCGGCCGCCGTGTCCACCCCGGAACGCCGCGGCAAGGCCATCGCCATCATCATGGGCGGCATGGCCAGCGGCGTGGTGCTGGGCGTGCCGCTCAGCCTGCTGATCGCCGAACAGCTGGGCTGGCAGGCCGCCCTGTGGCTGGTCACTGTGCTCGGCCTGGTGGCCTTTTTCGGCCTGCTGCTGAAGCTCCCTTCCCTGCCGGCGGCCACTGCCACCACGCTGGGCCAGAAGCTGGCGATCCTCGGCGACGGCCATGTACTGGTCATCCTGCTGGTGTCGCTGCTGGCCGCCATCGCCAGCCTGGGCATGTACACCTTCATCGCCCCGCTGCTGGCTGACCCGGCCTACGGCGCGGTGCGTTCGGTCACCCCCTACCTGTGGGTCTGGGGTATCGGCGGCGTGCTGGGCAGCTTCCTGATCGGCCCACTGGTGGATCGCATCAAGGGCCCGGTGCTGACCTTCGCCATCATGCTGATCCTCGCCGTGTCGCTGTTCGTGCTGCCGCTGGCGGCGGCCCTCAGCACCTGGCTGGTGATGCTGCCCATCGCCCTGTGGGGCGCGGTTGGCTGGGCGCTGCAGGTGCCGCAGAACAACGAGCTGATCCTGGCGCGCCAGGCCCAGGGCGACGGCAACCTGGCCATCGCCCTGAACGAGTCGGCGCTCTACCTGGGCAGCGCCATCGGTGCCGCGGCGGGTGGCTTCGTGCTGCTGTTGCAGCTGCCCACCTGGACCCTGGCCGCCAGTGCCGGCAGTGTCGCCGCACTAGGCGCTCTGCTGCAGATCGCCAACCTGCGTCGCCAGCCAACCTGGAACGGCGACGTGCAAGCCGAACCCTACAACTGACGGAGGAAAGGCCGTGGAACTGCGCCACCTTCGCTGTTTCATCGCCGTTGCAGAAGAACTGCATTTTGCACGTGCCGCCGCGCGCCTGCATATCGAGCAGTCGCCCCTGTCGCGGATCATCAAGGAGCTGGAGTACCGCCTGGGCGTGCAGCTATTCGAGCGCACCACGCGGCGCACGCGCCTGACCTGGGCCGGCAAGGTGATGCTGGAGGAAGCGCGCCGGGTGCTCGCCGTGGTCGACCAGGCCAAGGCCAGCGTCAAGAGCGCGGCGGCCGGCTACCGCGGGCGCATCCGCGTCGCGTTGTCCGACGGCATCCCCCAGGCACGCCTAGCCGCCCTGCTCGCCCAGTGCCGCGAGGATGAACCGGAGGTCGAGATCTGCCTGTCGGAGGTCACCTTCAGCGAACAGGTCAGAGGCCTGAGCGATGACCTGTTCGACATCGGGCTCGCACAGTCCGACGAGATCGGTGATGGCCTGGTGGCCGAGCCAGTCTGGTTCGATCCGCTGGTAGTGGCAGTGCCGGCCCGCCACCCACTGCTGACTTATCGGCGCGTGCCGCTCGACGAGGTGGTGCGCTACCCGCTGGTGCTCTGCGATCCGCAGGTGTGCCAGGGCTTCTGGCAGCAACTACAGCGGGTACTGAGCGCCGTGAATACACGGCTGACCATCGCCGACCGCGTCCCCACCCTGGACCTGATGATGGCGCTGGTGGCGGCGGGATACGGCCTGGGCTTCTCCAGCCTGGCACGCATCACCGAGCTCAACAACCCGGACGTCGTGGCCCGCCCGCTGGCCGGCTGCCCCGCGATGCTGACCACCTACCTGATACGGCGCGAAGGCGAACCGACCGAACAATTGGCGCGGTTTATCGGGCGGGTGAGTCCGGCTGAAAGCCAGGCTTTGCTGCCGGATCACACATCCCGAGAGGAGATCGCTTGATGAAGAAAATGTCGTTGCTGCTGACTGCCCTGCTGTTGAGCGCATGCGAAAAGCCGATGCCGTTTGAGTCGGCCGAAGCGCTTGCGGAGAATCCCGAGTGAAGCGCCCCGCGAATCGGATGTGACCACTCAACGGGAACGACAGCAGTTTATCCGAACAGTCGACTCCATCGGCCTGCTGGCTACGGACGTGGCCACGACTGCCGGGGCAGTAGTGCAGCTGGCCGTTCAGGTGCGTGAGATCAGCAAGGTGCTCGGCATGATTCGCTCCATCGCCGAGCAAAAACAATCTGCTTGCGCTTAACGCAGCTATCGACGCGGCCAGGCGTGCGAGGCGGGACAGGGCTTCGCAATGGTGGCCGACGAGGTTCGCGCCCTGGCGCACCGTACTCAGCAGTCGACCCAGGAGATCCAACAGATGATCCGGGCAGTGCATCAGGGGGCCGACAAGGCCGTTCAGTCCATACAGACGAGCAACCAGCGGACGCATGCTATGCTCGAACCGGAACAGGCCGCTAGCGAGGCGCAGGAGGAAATCGCTCACGCCATCAGTCAAATCAGCGAACGCAACCTGGTGATCGCCAGCGCGTCCGAAGAGCAGGCGCAGGTCGCCCGAGAGGTCGATCGCAACCTGATGAACATCCGCGACCTCTCGCTGCAGTCCGCCGCGGGTGCCAACCAGACCAGCGCCGCCAGCCAAGAACTGGCGCGTCTGGCTGTCGAGCTGAATAGCTTTGTAGCCCGTTTCAGTACCTGAGTGGCGGATACCCATGCACGCCATGCCAGTCCAGCAATAAAGTCAGATCGGGAAGAAGTACGGCAACCACTACGCATCAAATCGAGAACTTAGAAGCTATTCATAGATCCGCTCGAATAATTGGAATGGCAATAGGAACGAGACCATGGGATTGATGGGCATCGTCAAGGTGCACGGGCTCTTGCTCGGCTTGTTCGCATTTCCTTTCGCGGCCGCAATCGCTGCCCCGCAGGGTACGCCACAGTCGCTGCGCGTAGTCACCGACAACAACTACCCGCCCTACGTCATTCAGAGGGCGGACGGCCGGGTCGATGGTTATATCGTCGACCTGTGGCGGCTCTGGGAGCGTAAGACCGGCATCCGAGTCGATCTGCAGGCAATGCAATGGGCGCAGGCGCAGCGCTCCGTACTGGAGGGCAACGCCGACGTCATCGACATGCTTTTTCGCACCCCGGCCCGGGAGCAGTTGTTCGACTTTTCATCGCCCTACGCGACCTTGCCGGTGAGCATCTATGTCGATACGTCGATCCAGGGTATTCATGATGCTCGCTCCCTGTCCGGCTTCACCATCGGCGTGCAGCATGGCGATGCCTGCATGGACAAACTCGCCAGCCTGGGCATCTCGACCCTTGAGGTCTATCCGAGTTACGAGGCCATCCTGTCTGCGGCTAAAGCCGGCAGCATCAAGATGTTCTGCATGGATGATGAGCCGGCGGGCTATTATCTCTACCTTTACCGGGACCACCTGCGCTTTGCCCGCGCGTTCAAGCTATACGAAGGACAGTTCCATTGGGCCGTCACCCGGGACAACCAGGCCACTCTAGATCTCGTCAATCGCGGCATGAACCTGATCACTGCAGAGGAACGCGAAAAACTGCGTGAAAAATGGTTTTCCCATCCTTTCGAGTTCAAGCCGTACCTGCGCATCGTCTTTCTGGTGGTGTCCACCGCACTGGTGCTGATAACACTCGCCGGCCTATGGATCTGGGGACTGCGCCGAGCAGTTCGAAGCAGAACGGCCGAGCTGCACCAGCAGCACCAGGAACTCAAGGACAGAACGGAGGAATTGCGCTTGGAGAAGGCGCTGCTGCGCACCATCATCGAAAGCAGCCCGGACGCCATGACCCTCAAGGATCCGCAGGGTGTCTATCTGGCCTGCAACACCGCAGCCCAGCAACTGATTGGCCTGCCGATCGAGCAGATTCTGGGCAAGACCGATCGCGAGATCTTCGGCAACAAGGATTATGTCGATCGCGCCCATGCGAAGGATCAGGAAGTTCAGCGCAGCGGCCATATGCAACAGTACGAGACGATCATCGCGGTACCGAATGGCAGGATTTGCGAGCTCGAGATAGCCAAGGTTCAGGTCCAGAATGCAAATGGTGCCTCTACGGGAGTGCTGACGGTCGGACGCGATATCACCCAACGGCGCCGCGATGAGCATGAGCGCAGGATCGCTGCAGTGGCGTTCGAGAGCCACGACGGGCAGATCATCACCAACGGCGACGGCACCATCGAGCGTGTGAACGCGGCCTTCACCCGCATCACCGGCTATTCGCAGGACGAGGCCCTTGGCGCGACGCCCAGGCTTC
Source organism: Pseudomonas sp. SP16.1 (assembly GCF_052682975.1). Lineage (NCBI taxonomy): Bacteria > Pseudomonadati > Pseudomonadota > Gammaproteobacteria > Pseudomonadales > Pseudomonadaceae > Pseudomonas > Pseudomonas sp. SP16.1. Next base: position 1,008,298 of record NZ_JBQYFZ010000001.1, on the reverse strand, counting down.
TCAGGTCCGACGTACACGACCAGGCCTTTTACCAGGCTCTCTGGGAGACGTTGAGCCGGAACGGGCATTGGCACGGCGAAATCACCAATCGACATCGCGACGGCCACCTCTATACCGCGCACCTGTCGATCTCCGCGGTACCCGATGAACAGGGCCGCACGATGCGCTACGTCGCCAATCTGCAGGACATCACAACGGAGAAAGAGGCGCTCAAGCTAGCCGAGCATCTCAAGCTTTTCGACTCTCTGACAAACCTGCCGAACCGCCTGTTGATGGAGGATCGCATAGGCCACGCCCTGGAAAACAGCGCCGAAGTGGGGGAATACGGCGTGGTGATGATGCTGGACCTGGACCTCTTCCAACAGGTGAACGATTCGCTTGGACATGCCTGCGGGGACAGGGTACTCGTCGAAGTCGCACGAAGAATTCGTTCGATCGTTCGCGACGGCGACACCCTGTGTCGCTTCAGCGGCGATACCTTCGTATTGATGGCGGAGCACCTGGGAGTCGACAGGCATAGCGCCATCACCCAGGCCCAGGCGCTGGCCGAAACGATCCAGCAAGCTGTCCGGGCCCCCATGAACCTCGATGATCATCGACTCGTCTGTACCATCTCGATTGGCGTGACGCTCTATTTCGGTCACGAAGCAGACTCCGATGCCCTTCTACGTCAGGCCGAGCTGGCGATGTACAAGAGCAAGAGCAGAGGGCGCAACAGGCTGTACTTTTTCGAGGATGCGATGCAGGTCGAAGTCAATCGCCGCAGAAGTCTCATCGAAGAACTTCGCGAAGCTATCGATCAGCAGCAGTTCGAGCTTCACTACCAGGTGCAGGTCGACGCTTGGGGACGCCCTATCGGTGCGGAAGCGTTGTTGCGCTGGGTGCATCCGCAGCGAGGAATCGTTTCGCCGGCGGAATTCATTCCGCTCGCCGAAGAGACCGGCCTGATCGAGCCGATGGGGCGCTGGGCGTTGGCCGCCGCCTGTCGTCAGCTCGCGCAGTGGGCAGGCCAGGACGACATGCGGCACCTGACCCTGGCCGTGAATATCAGTACGCGACAGTTCAAATCCGAGCGCTTCGTCGACGACATCCTCGCCGAGGTGCACAAGGCGGGGGTACGCCCCGAAAAGCTCAAGCTCGAGATTACCGAAAGCCTGGCCATCGACGACTTCGGGGATTCCATTGCCAAGCTGTGTGAACTTCAGGCAAAGGGTTTCCCGATTTCCCTGGATGACTTCGGCACCGGAAATTCGTCGCTCAACTACCTGACCAAACTGCCTCTGAACCAATTGAAGATCGATAAATCATTTGTCGACAATTTGCCGACGAACCATCGCGATGCCATGGTCGTCCAGACGATCATCGCCATGGGCGGCGGCCTGGAATTCGATGTCATTGCCGAGGGAGTGGAAAACGAAGCCCAGCTCGACTTCCTGATAGACCAGGGTTGTCTGGTTTTCCAAGGCTATTTGTTCGGCCGCCCGCTACCTGCGGATGCATTCACCGAAGCCATATGCCAAATGCTGGCTACACAGGAGCAATGACAACCGAGCACTGCCCGATCGACTGAGCCCGAGGGGGGCCGTGCGGTCCCTGCGTAACTCCGATGAGTCGCACAATCGTACCGAGCGCAACCATCTGGCACATTGCCACTTCGCGCAGCATTCTGAACGCCGCTTAGCAGGTCGTGCTTGCCTGGACCGGCAAAGGGGCTGGCCGAGATCGGCATGTTCCCTATGGCGCGCTTCAATAGCAGCCTGGCTCCTTCGGGCTGTGGCTTATCGGCGCTCGCGAACACTTCGGTGGTGCTGTCAACTCGTAATGGTTGCCAACCAACGGTGTCGCACCTGGGATGCTGGAATGGCTGGCGCCGGACCCAGGACAGTGAAACATGCGGGAAAATGGATAGTTCGGCGCTTTGGTCTCTTTCAGCGCCGACGAGCTGCGGCCGCCCCACCAAGAGATATTCGAACCAAACTCTTTGGCTCATCTTGCTTCATATTTCTACCCGTGAAGTTCAGACTCGAGGGCGTCGATGAATACACAAAGCGGCGAAACAAAAGAGCGCTTGATACAAGCGCTGATATTTTCCTCGATAGTTATGGCAGGCCTGGCAATACTGGCAAATGCCCTGTACAAATTATTTCTCGACGAGCGGCTTCAGCAGAACAATGATTTGCAGCAAACCGCCCTGGCGATCAACGACGACTTGCAGCAGTTGCTTGACAATTATCGAGCCACGAACGAAAGCCTCGCGGCATTTATAACCGCCAGCGACTCTGTGAACGATCAATCCTTCCAGCAATATGTAAAGTCATCCAACTTCTTTGACCGCTTACCCGGTCTGAACTCTGTTGGCTATGTGCCGCGGGTGCCCTCCGCAGAGATCCCCTCCTTCGAAGCCGCCATGCGCAAGCAGTTCTCCAATTACCGGGTTTGGGGGCAGCAGCATACGGCGCCCCATAGCTATCCATTGGCATATGCGGTCAATCCGAAACAACCCGAGCGCCCCGCACAGCTCAGAGGTTTTGACTACGCCTCGATCAGTGAGCGGAACCTGGCGATGAGCGACTCGGCAATTTCAGGCAAGTCACGCGCAACGGCTCGGCACAAAGCGGTAAAAGACAGGACAGATAAAGCCATCGTCGTGCTTTTTAGCCCGGTTTATGGTGTAGCCCCGCATACCAATGGTTCCAGCCGGCAACCGGAGAGGCTGACGGGTTTCGTGTTTTCCATTGTGAATGTTTACGAACTATTCGAGCGCTTCGACCGCGCCCCCGTAAAGAAAAAGTTCGATATAGAAGTCTTCGATGGGGCCTCGCGATACGGCGCCCTCATCTATGACGGCGATCGAACTGTCCACCGTTTGTCCCAAGCTCCCATGCTGCCATTGAAACATGAGGGTTTTCTCGATTTTGGAGGACGCAGCTGGCAGCTCTTTCTTTATCAAAATGAATCTAAGAGCTTCGGCGACTGGCTAATTCCGCATATCGGCACAATATTTTCCGGCATTATACTAAGCTTGCTGTGCGGCTATATCGGCTTACGTTTTCGCCGACATTATAAAGCGCTTGAGGAAGATGCAGGGCAGGCAGAAGAGTTTTCTTCGTTCTTTGAAAATCACCCCTTTGCCGTCACTGGATCGAAACCGCCGAATTACTGCCGCCAATGCGGAAACTGCAAGACAGCTTGGAGTGTCGCGCGAAGGATTGATCGGAGTTTCGGCAGAGGCTTTTCTTGACCCTGAAAACGCACGTATCACTCGAGCACATTTCAAACAGGCGCTTCGCGGGAAAGCGGTTTCCTACCATAACCTGGTACAAACTTCAGCGGGAGTCGAAAAAGATCTGTCGGTCGTGCTCGTTCCCCTTCGTGTCGATGGAAAAGTGGTCAGCATCCTAGGCATTGCCAAAAACATCACCGAGAAAAAACGTATCGAGCAAGAGCTGCATCGATCTCGCCAGACATTACAATTGGTGCTAGACAACATCCCTCAGCTGGTTTTCTGGAAAGACAGCACTGGCGTTTACCAGGGAGGCAACCGCAGGCTGTTGGAATTCATCGAAGTGGGAAACATTCAGCAACTCGCCGGCAAGAGCGACCGGGACATGCCATGGAGCGAACATACGCAAACCCTGTTGCGCGACAGTGAACTTTTAATACAAACCCGGGAGCCTCTCCTCAAACATCGGGAGCTCGCCATACAGGCCGACGGTCGTCAACTGTGGCTGGAGGTCAGTATGTTACCCCTGACCGCCTTAGAGGGCGAAATCGAGAATATTCTTTGCGTCTTTGATGACATTACCGAACGCAAAGAAACCGAAGTCGAGCTATTTAAGCGCGCCAACTACGACAGCTTGACTGGCCTGGCCAACAGAGCCTACTTCTATCACACGCTGGAAAACGTCCTAATTGAGCAATTGCGTAACCCACGCATCATGGCGCTGATGTATTTCGATATCGATAAATTCAAAGGCATCAATGACACCTACGGACACGATGTGGGAGACAAAGTCATTCAAGAATTCGCTCGCCGTATTTCTGACGTATTGAGATCAAGTGACTTGCTTGCCCGACTAGGGGGAGACGAATTTATTTTGTTGCTTTGCGGTGTTCCGAACTCGGATTCGGTCAAGATAGTGGCTGAAAAAATCATCGCAGTAATGAAGGAGCCTTTTGTTGTCGGCGAGCTTAGGCTGAACGTGAGTACCAGCATTGGTGTAGCATTGTTCCAGCATGGCCTGAATGCCGACCAATGGATCAAGGTATCAGACCAGGCTCTCTATACCGCCAAGCGCGCCGGCCGGAACGGCTACCGGTTTGCATCCGTATAAACATGAAGTCGCAGTCGTAGAAGTAGCCCTGCCAGTCGACACTGACCAGGCTCCTGCACATGGCCGCTTCGAGGCTCTCCGGACGGTAGCTGTTACGCAGCAACTGCATGTAGGCGCCGAACGTCCCCGTGCTGACCAGGGTGCTGCCGAAACGGGCAATCGGCTGATTGGCGACAGTCAGCAGATGTTTGAAGACAATGTCAAAGTCCTCCGCCAGGTGAACCTTGTAGTCTGCTTCGAGCTGCGTCTGCGCAGGCGGCAGACTGTGGCCCTGTGGGTTGTACACGAGGTTAAGGATAAGCCTGCTGCCCTCTCGGCCATAGCCGAGATAGTTGAGCATATGCAAGCCCCGATGCTCGCATAGAACACGCCGTCGCCGCGCTGTTTGTCAACGTTATTCCACGAATAACAGGATAAGGACGCAGTGACTTCCACCTCCTGCAAGGCAAGAAAGTCTGCCACGCCTTCATAGCCTGGTTCGCTGAGAATGGTGAGGTTGCAACGGCCGATCACGCACCCCCTCCCGCCGCGCGTGGCTGACGACCTCGCGAAAGCGCGGATGCATCTCGGGCGCGCCCCTCGTCAGGTCCAGGGTCTGCACCGAGTGAGCGTCGATCACCCGATGCAGCAAAACCAGGCTCTCGTCGGTCATGGCCTCTTTTCGGTTTGGTCCGGCGTTCACATGGCAATGCAGGCAGCGCTGGCTGCACTGATAGGTCAGGCTGACCAGCAGCGCTGGCATGCATGGCGACTCAGACTCTTGGGATACTCTCCTTTAAGATGCGAGCCGCCCATTCGTTACGGCGATCATCTCACGTCATGGGCTGGCGGAATATCTCCGGCAAGCGTCTCGCCACCTCGCCAAAGTCATCCAGCGTGAGATCGGGCTGCAAGTCCCAGGGGTCGAACTGGCTAGCCGGATCGCGCCGCAACCACACACTGCGAAGGCCGCAATGGACGGCGCCGAGCACATCGAATGGATTGCTCGAAACCAGACAAAGCTGGGCAGCGGCGACGCCACAACGACGCTGCAAATGAACGTAGACCTCAGGATCTGGCTTGAATGACCGCACCTCTTCAACGCTGACCAACGCCTCGAAGTGATGGCGAATCCCGGCCCGCTCCAGCAGCCGCTCCACGGATGCGCGACTGCCATTGGAGAATGCGTACAGGTGCAGGCCCATCTCATGCAAAGCGCCCAGCCCCGCAGGCACATCGGCGAAGGCGTCAAGCTCGGAATAGGCCTGCATGGCCAGCTCGATCATCTCTTCGCTGGCCGCTACCGCGTGTTCGCCGCAGGCGAAGATGAACGCCTGTCGCGTACACACCGAGAAATCGCAGTAGTCGCGCATCAGGCCCCGGCGAAAGCTGTACTCCAATTGCTTCTGCCGCCACGACCGCGAGATCGCTGGCGCCTTGTCGCCGACTAGTTCTGCCAGGCACTTCAGCACGGCCTGGGTATCGATCAGGGTTCCATAGATATCGAAGGCAACGACCTTTTTCATCGAGACTCCTTGTTTTTATGAGCTGCTGGGCAGAGGCGGACCGGATAGTCCAAAATTAGACAAAAAGATCAGCGCATGCTCGTCATGACGAACTCGATCACCCTACGCAGATCTTGCTGGACAACGGCGGACTTGGTCTGGGTGCGCAACCCGCTCATGGCACAATGCATATAGAGCGCCAGCGCCGCGGGAGACTCAATGGTCGACAGCTCGCCACGGTCCTGCGCTTGCTCGAAGGCCTGCTCGAATACCTGACGAAAACGGCGTGTCGCCAGCTCGATCAATGGCTGCACAACAGGGTCACCGGTGGAGAATTCGTTGGCCACGTTGACCAGCATGCAGCCGCGCGGTGTACTCTGCCGCGCGTCTTCCAGCACGGACAGCAGACATTCGCGGATGAAACCCAGAGGCGAATCGGCCTGTTCCAAACGCTCGCGCATCTGCTTGGCACGGCTGTCGAAATAGCGGGTGAAGGCGGCTTCGAACAGGCTCTGCTTGTTGCCGAAACTTTCGTACAGGCTGCTCTTGGATAGGCCTGTGGCTAGAAGCAGGTCTTGCAGGCTGGTGGCCTCATAGCCCTGGCTCCAGAAAAGCTGCATGGCATTTTCCAGTACTTGCTCAGGGTCGAATGCTCTTGGCCGTCCACGTTTCATGTCGCGCATTATGGACCGATCATTATTTAATTCAACATCCCCCTCTCCCAGCTGTAACAAAACCTTCCCTATTGCATCCGAACACCAGCTTCAGCACCCATGGATGCTGATTGGCTCGACAAGGAGGCAATGCAGATTGACATCCGAAACAATCAGTCCAGAACAATCCCCCCCTTTGTTGCCGTGTTCTGTCGCCTGCTGAAGGCGATAAAAAACGCAATACAGATTTAAAAACCGATAAGTCCAGAAGACCAAGGCGCAGGTCGGCTCTATCCCCATATGTACGCCAATATGGTCCATTCTCCGGGGCTGCTGGAGACCTACCTGGATGGTTATGCTGCGTTTCGCGCGGAATCCGGTTTTACCCCGGCGGAACAGGAAGTGGTCTTTCTGGTCATCAGCCGCGAGAACGGTTGTGAGTATTGCGTCTCGGCCCACAGTCTCCTGGCCAACATGAAGTCGGGGCTTGCCGCTGATGTGACTAACGCCATCCGTGACGGCAGCGCTATCGCCGATACCAAGCTCGCCGCCCTAGTCAATTTCACCCGCACCCTGTTTCATACACGTGGGCTGCCACCCAAGGCTGCGGTCGAGGCGTTCCTGGCCGCAGGCTACAGCGAGCGTCAGATACTGGAGATTGTTCTGGCCCTGGCGGTGAAAACCCTCAGCAACTACGCCAACCATCTGTTCCACACGCCGCTGGATGAAGTGTTCAGCGCACGTGCTGGACACAAAAATAAGTCATAGCACCCGAGCCACCTCGGGTGCTGTTCAGCCGGCTTTTGGGCATTCAACTGGAGCGCTTCGAGTGCCGCCCGAAAGCTCAGGCCTAGGTGTCAGTAGTCAAAACAGCCTCCGTCGAGGATCAAGTACTCCTAGGCACGTACCCCGCCTTGACTGTCTTCGTACTGCATTACGGCCGGCACGACACCACATACCTGGCTGGTATCGCTGGTGTGCAGGCCCCGCGCGATACCCAACTCCATGCCGTAACGATAAGTCTCGACGGGGAATATGGTTCATTCGTGCCTGGTTATCGCCTAGTGTCGCTTGGCTCTGAGCGGCCTGCGCCAATTCACCCGCGGTGACCAGGACAGCAGCGGTGACCGATGTCATTGTTGGTTTCGATGATCTTCATGACTGCAACCTCCAACGGAATCCCCACACTAATGGGACGCACGGCTGGACGACTTGTTACAGTGCAGAGCGAGCCATTGCTGGTGTGCGACAACCCCCGGCAATGACTGCTCGAACTTCCTAACCACCCCGGCTTGAACTAGACTGCACGTCATGAAAAGACGCCTGCATCTGCTGCTCCTGCTGCTCAGCCTGACCCTTCCCGTGAACGGGGTGGCCGGCTTGCTTGCACTTTCGCAGCCATGCCCCATGGGGTGGCAGGACATGTCGATGAACGATATGCCGGCCTCTTGCTGCGAAGATCAGGCTCAGCAGCTAGCCAAAGGCAAAGTCTGCAAGACCAGCCAGGAATGCAAGAGCAACGGCATGCTGCAGATCTCGGTCATCAGGACACCTGTTCTGTTTAATCAAGCCTTAGCCACCCCGTCCGCCCAAGACTTTCCTCCCACCACGTCCCTTTCAGGGGTGTGGCGCCCTCCCCGCGCCTGATTCCCGTGCTGACTTGAGTCCCGTTTCCCCCTCTTAGGCGGCGAGACGGTGTGCGTGTGCCCGTGTGGGTACGCGCCGGATCGTCCACAGGAATCGTGAATATGAATCTCCGACGCTACTGCGGAGGACGCCTTTCGCTGGCCGCCCTCACGCTATGCACCCTGGCCGTGCCCGGCCTGGCTGCCGCCCTTACCCTGGACGAAGCCCTGCGCCTGGCGGAGCGCGAGGCACCGTCACTGGCTGCCCAGGCTGCCAACCAAGATGCCGCCATGCAGGCCGCCATTCCCGCCGGTGAATTACCGGACCCCAAGCTTGCCCTAGGTATCCAGAATTTTCCCACCGAGGGCGATGCCCGTGGCAGCCTCACGCGCGACTTCATGACCATGCAGATGGTCGGGGTCATGCAAGAAGTTCCCAACCGAGCCAAGCGCCGTGCCCGTGTCGAGGCTGCCCAGGCGGGCATCGACAGCGCCGATGCACTGGAGCGGGTCGAACGCCTCAAGGTGCGCCGTGAAACTGCGCTTGCCTGGATCGGCGGCTTCGCGGTCGAGCAGAAACTGCAACTGTTCCAGACCCTGTACGACGAGAATCGCCTGCTGGCCAAGGCCGTACAGGCCAGCTTGGCCGGCGGCCGTGGCCAGGCGGCCGACAGTTTGGCGCCCAAGCAGGAAGCAGCACTGCTCGCCGAACAGGAAGATGAACTAGAACGCAACCGCACGCAGGCCCGCGCGGCCCTGCGCCGCTGGGTCGGGCCGGCGGCGGTCGAGCCGCTGTCCGGCTCTTGGCCGAGCTGGCGAGTCGATGACCTGCATTTCCGCCACAGTTTGGATCGTCACCCGGAGCTGCAGGCCTTCACGCCGATGACACAGGAGGCAGAGGCCCAGGTGCGTCTAGCCGAAGCGGACAAGGAGCCCGACTGGAGCTGGGAGCTGGCCTACCAAAAGCGTGGCGAGGCCTTTGGCGACATGGTCTCCGTGCAGTTCACCTTCGACCTACCCCTGTTCACCGCCAGCCGGCAGGACCCGAAGATCGCCGCCAAGCGCGCCGAACTGCTGCGCCTGGAAGCCGAGCGCGAAGCCATGACACGGGAGCACGCGCAAGCGCTGGACGCCGATCTGGCCGAATACCGCCGCCTGGAGCGCGCCGTGGAGCGCAGCCAACAAACCCTGGTACCGCTGGCCGAGGAGAGGGTACGCCTGGCGATGGCGGACTACCGCGCCGGCCGTGGCGAGTTAATGGCGCTAGTGGCCGCGCGGCGCGAGCTCATCGAGGCCCGCCTGAAACATATCGACCTTGAACAGCAACGTGCACAGACCAGTGCCCGCCTGTATTTCGCCTATGGAGAAAGTAGCCAATGAAGACTCGAATCTGGAAAGGCGCGTTGCTGACGGGCTTGGCGCTCGCCATTGGTGCAGCGGGCGGCTACTGGTTCGCTCAGCCCCTGGTGGAGGCTGGGGCCAGCATGGCCAATGCCCAGGAGTCCTCCGCACCGGATGAGCGCGAAGTGCTCTATTGGTACGACCCTATGTACCCGCAGCAGAAATTTGACCAACCCGGCAAGTCGCCCTTCATGGACATGGAGTTGGTGCCGCGCTACGCCGGCGAGGCGAGTGACAGTGCCGCGGTCAGCATCGACCCAAGCGTCGTCCAGAACCTGGGCATGCGATTGGCGACTGTCACCCGTGAGCACTCGGCCACTGAGTTGGAAGTGGTCGGCAACCTGGCCTTCAATAACCGCGATGTCGCCGTGGTGCAGGCACGCAGCGGGGGCTTCGTCGAACGTGTGTATCGGCGCGCGCCCGAGGACCTGCTAGCCGCCGGGGCGCCGTTGGCCGACCTACTGGTACCCGAATGGGCGGCTGTTCAAGAAGAGTTCCTGGCCTTGCGCGAGGTCGGTGAAAGAGCATTGTTGGACGCAGCCCGGCAGCGCCTGCGCCTGGCTGGGATGCCGCAGTCATTGATCGAGCGGGTCGAGCGTAGTGGCAAGGTCCAGGCCCTCTGGACGGTGACCAGCCCGATTGCCGGCGTGCTGCAGGAACTCAATGTCCGCGAAGGCATGACCCTGGCCGCTGGCCAACCCTTGGCCACAGTCAACGGCCTGAGCAGTGTCTGGCTCGACGTGGCTGTGCCTGAGGCCGAAGCCGGCGGCGTACAGCTCGGCCAGCCGGTGGAGGCATACCTGCCCGCCTTCCCCGGTGAAGTGCTGGCGGGCACGGTGAGCGCCTTCCTGCCGCAGGCCAACCTGGATAGCCGCACGCTGCGCGTGCGGGTCGAACTGGATAACCCGACGGGCCGTCTGCGGCCAGGCATGACCGCCAAGGTTCGGCTGAGTCGCCCGAGCGAACAGAGAGCATTGTACGTGCCGAATGAAGCGGTAATCCGTACCGGCCGGCGTGCCCTGGTGATGCTGGTCGAAGGCGAGGGTCGTTATCGACCGGTTGAGGTCCGTCTTGGACGGGAAAGGACTGACAAGGCGGAAATTATCGAGGGCCTGGAGGAAGGTCAGCAGGTAGTCGCCTCCGGACAGTTCCTGCTCGATTCCGAGGCCAGCCTGCGCGGGGTACTCGCCCAGGACCTCGCATCACCCGACGCTCAGCCGATGCAGGCCCTGCATGAGGCGGAAGGCAAGGTGGTCGAGATCGACAACGACTCGGTCACCCTAGCCCATGGTCCGTTCAAGACCCTCGGCATGCCTGGAATGACCATGACCTTTCCGTTGGCAGATCCGACTCTGCTGGAGGGAGTACAGGCAGGGGACTCGGTACACGTTGGCGTGCGTGAAACGGACGACGGCCTGTTGATCGAGCGGCTGGATAAGCTGGAGGTGCAACCATGATCGCCAAGCTGATCCGCTGGTCGGTGGCCAACCGCTTCTTGGTGCTGCTGGCCACCCTGTTCGCCGTCGGCTGGGGTGTCTGGTCGGTGCAGAACACCGCCATCGACGCGCTGCCGGACCTCTCCGATGTGCAGGTGATCATCCGCACGCCCTTCCCGGGGCAGGCGCCGCAGATCGTCGAGAACCAGGTGACCTATCCACTGGCCACCACCATGCTCTCGGTGCCGGGCGCGAAAACGGTGCGCGGTTATTCCTTCTTCGGCGACAGCTTCGTCTACGTGCTCTTCGAGAACGGCACCGACCTGTACTGGGCGCGTTCGCGGGTACTGGAATACCTTAGCCAGGTACAGGCCCGTCTGCCTGCGGGAGCCACGCCCGCCCTGGGGCCGGACGCCACCGGGGTGGGCTGGATCTACCAGTACGCCCTGGTCGACCGTACCGGCACGCATGACCTGGCGCAGTTGCGGGCGTTGCAGGACTGGTTCCTCAAGTTCGAACTGAAGACCCTGGCCAATGTCGCCGAGGTGGCCACCATCGGTGGCATGGTCAAGCAATACCAGGTGCTGCTCGATCCGATCAAACTGGCCAGCCGTGGTATCACCCAGCAGCAGGTCGCCGAGGCGATCTCCAAGGCCAACCAGGAAACCGGCGGTGCGGTGCTGGAACTGGCCGAGACCGAGTTCATGGTGCGCGCCTCGGGTTACCTGCAGACGCTGAATGACTTTCGCGCCATACCCCTGCGCCTGGACAGTGGCGGCGTGCCAGTGACGCTTGGCGAGGTCGCGCATATCCAGCTCGGCCCGGAAATGCGTCGCGGCATCGCCGAACTCGACGGCGAGGGCGAGGTAGTCGGCGGCGTGGTGATCCTGCGCAGCGGCAAGAATGCTCGCGAGGCCATCGCCGCGGTCAAGACCAAGCTTGACGAACTGGGCAAGAGCCTGCCCACGGGGGTGGAGATCGTCACCACCTATGATCGCAGCAGGCTGATCGATCGTGCAGTGGAAAACCTCAGTCACAAGCTGATCGAGGAATTCATCGTAGTCGCCCTGGTTTGTGCGCTGTTTCTCTGGCACCTGCGCTCATCCCTGGTGGCTATCGTCTCGCTGCCGGTCGGGGTGCTGATCGCCTTTATCGTCATGCAGCAGCAGGGGATCAATGCCAACATCATGTCTCTCGGCGGCATAGCCATCGCTATCGGGGCAATGGTCGACGCCGCGGTGGTGATGATCGAGAACGCGCACAAGAAGATCGAGGCCTGGCGCGAGGAGCACCCGGGCGAGGACCTCAAGGGCGAACATCACTGGCACGTGATCACCGAGGCGGCGGTGGAGGTCGGCCCGGCACTATTCTTCTGCCTGCTGATCATCACCCTGTCGTTCATCCCGGTTTTCACCCTGGAGGCCCAGGAAGGCCGCCTGTTCGGTCCGCTGGCCTTCACCAAAACCTACGCCATGGCGGCCGCCGCCGGCCTGTCGGTGACCCTGGTGCCGGTGCTGATGGGCTATTGGATTCGCGGGCGGATTCCCAACGAGGAACAGAACCCGCTAAACCGCTGGCTGATTCGCATCTATCAGCCGACCTTGGACGCGGTACTGCAGCGGCCGAAAATCACCCTGCTGGTCGCGGTGCTGATTCTGCTCAGCGCGCTCTGGCCGATGAGCCGTCTCGGTGGCGAGTTCCTCCCGCCGCTGGACGAGGGCGACCTGCTCTATATGCCCACCGCGCTACCGGGGCTGTCCGCGCAGAAGGCGGCGCAACTGCTGCAGCAGACCGACCGCCTGATCAAGACGGTGCCGGAAGTCGCCCATGTGTTCGGCAAGGCCGGCCGTGCCGAAACCGCCACCGACCCCGCACCACTGGAGATGTTCGAAACCACCATTCAATTCAAGCCGCGCGAGCAGTGGCGACCGGGGATGACCCCGGAGAAGCTGGTGGAGGAATTGGACCGTACCGTGCAGGTGCCAGGGCTGGCCAACCTATGGATTCCGCCGATCCGCAACCGCATCGACATGCTCGCCACCGGCATCAAGAGCCCGATCGGGGTCAAGGTCGCCGGCAGTAACTTGGCGCAAATCGACGAGATGACCCAGGCAGTCGAGCGGGTCGCCAAGACGGTGCCGGGCGTCAGTTCCGCCCTGGCCGAGCGCCTGACCGGCGGGCGTTACGTCGATGTGGATATCGACCGCGCTGCGGCGGCGCGCTACGGCCTGAACATCGCCGACGTGCAGGCGATCGTCGCCGGCGCCATTGGCGGGGCGAACATCGGCGAGACCATCGAGGGCCTGGCGCGCTTCCCGATCAGCCTGCGCTATCCGCGCGAGTGGCGCGATTCACTGGCAGGGCTGCGTGAGCTGCCGATTTATACCCCCCAGGGCAGCCAGATCACCCTTGGCACTGTGGCGCAGATCAGGATCAGTGAAGGTCCACCCATGTTGAAAAGCGAGAATGCGCGTCTGTCTGGCTGGGTCTACATCGACGTGCGTGGCCGTGATCTGGCTTCAGTGGTGGGTGACCTGCGCCAGGCCATCGATGATCAGGTCAAACTAGAGCCGGGCATGAGCCTGAGCTACTCCGGGCAGTTCGAGTTTCTCGAACGCGCCAATGCCCGGCTCAAACTGGTGGTGCCGGCGACCCTGGTGATCATTTTCGTCTTGCTCTACCTGACGTTCGCTCGCTTCAGTGAAGCCCTGCTGATCATGGCCACACTTCCCTTCGCACTGGTCGGCGGCATCTGGTTCCTCTACCTGCTCGGCTACAACCAGTCGGTGGCCACCGGGGTGGGCTTCATCGCCCTGGCCGGGGTCGCCGCCGAGTTCGGCGTGATCATGTTGCTGTACCTGAAGAACGCCTGGAACGAACGGCAAGACGCGGGGCGCAACGACGAGGGGGCGCTAATCGAGGCGATCCGCGAAGGCGCCGTGCAGCGCGTACGCCCCAAGGCAATGACCGTGGCGGTGATCATCGCTGGTTTGCTGCCAATCCTCCTAGACAGCGGCACCGGCAGCGAGGTGATGAGCCGTATTGCCGCGCCCATGGTCGGTGGCATGGTCACTGCACCGCTGCTGTCGCTGTTCGTTCTCCCGGCGGCCTATAGGCTGATGCGCCGTCGCAAGACCTCTGAATCCATCCCCAACCCAGCAGAAGGAAAACTCGTATGAAGAACTACACCCTCCTAGGTGCCCTGGCCCTGATCCTCAGCCAACCGGCGCTTGCCGCCGAAATGCCCGCCATGCCTATGGACAAGATGCCAATGAAAGAGATGCAGATGGAGCAATCGGGGGCTATGGCAACCGCCCAGGCTTCGGGCACCGTCAAGGCTATCGACAGCCAGAAAGGCAGCGTCACCATTGCCCATGGCCCCGTGCCTGCCGTGAAGTGGCCGGCGATGACCATGGGTTTCAAGGCGACGCCCGAGCAACTGGCTCAAGTGCAGGTCGGCCAACAGGTGATGTTCGAGTTCAAGAACGAAGGCATGACGGCGACGCTCCTGTCGATCAAGCCGATGCAGCAATAGCGTCAAGACAAGAATGGCAGGCCCGATGAGCCACACCCTCTCGCCGGGCCAGTCTTTCGGGTCAGTGATTTGACTCAACCATGGGTAACTGTGCCGCCATCCTCCCGTTGCTCCTTTGGTTTGGAGGTTGGCCCTAGGCGCCTGGATCAGGCGCCTCTTTTTCTTGAAAGAGGCCTTGGCACAGATCGCCCCTCACTTGGAGAAGCAATCATGCCTCTGACATTCCTACTACGCGGTGCAGCTAGGCTCGGGCTGCTAGTCGGCGTCACCATTCTTGCCGCCTGCGGCGATGCCGCGATCACCCTTGAACATTTACACGGGCTGGCGTTCAGCCCGGATGGCCAACAGCTGTCCATTCCCAGTCACCACGGCCTGGCCGTCTACAGCCAAGGGCGCTGGAGCAAGGCACCCGGACCTGCACACGACTATATGGGCTATTCGGTGACGCGCCAGGCGATCTACAGCAGCGGCCACCCGGCCCGCGGCAGCGGTATGGTCAATCCGTTCGGCGTGATCAAGAGCAGCGATGGAGGGCGCACGTGGCAGCAACTGGGCCTACAAGGCGAGTCGGACTTCCACCTGCTGGCCAGCGGCTTCGATAGCGCAACCCTCTATGTCTACAACACCCGTCCGAATTCGCGGATGAGCGCTCCGGGCTTGTATTACAGCCGCAACGATGGGATCAATTGGCAGCGCGCATCCGCACAGGGAATTGGCGAGGCGCCGACCGCACTGGCGGTGCATCCGAGCGACCACCGGCTGGTCGCGGTGGCGACCGGCGCCGGCCTGTACCTGTCGCGCGATGCGGGTCAACGCTTCAGGGCGGTCGTCGAAGGCGAACAGGTAGTGAGCGCCACCTTCAGTCTTGATGGCAGCAGCCTATGGTTCGGTAGCTACGGCGAAGCGGCCAAGCTATCCAGGGTGGATCTGAAGACGCGCGAGATCACCCCGCTCGGCGTGCCCGATCTGGACGAGGACGCTGTCGCCTATCTTGCACAGAACCCAGCCCAGCCAAAGGAATGGGCGATGGCGACCTTCAAACGTGACGTCTATCTATCAAAGGACGCCGGCACGACCTGGAGCGCGATCGCCAAAGCCGGTCAGACTCTGGAGTGAGCCGGCAGCGCCCATTCATGGCGCCGTCGGCTACCGAAACTGCTTATAAAGTCACCCTCCCCGATGAACTTATGGATTCTGTGGTTGTAGAAGTCGGCGGCGAGCAGCTCGCCGTCCGCTGTTCCCACCATCCCGCCGGAGCGTCGAATCACCAGGGGCACTGCCGGGTCGGCCAATGGTGCGCTACGGTGTTCCGTCCAGCCCGAATACCTGGGGGGCGATTGTTTAGGTATTTGGCTACATGGAGCTCGTCTCCATGCACCGCCAGACGCATCGGCCGACCGAGTTCGCCACCCCGCTGCCGGGTGAGCGTCGAAAGCAAAGATCTGTATGCGTTCGGTGCGCGCACCGCGGACGAATAACACGGTACCAGTGATGGCGATGCCGCCCGGGTCGTCGAACCTCCCGAGCGCGCTACTTTTTCGCTCCAGGCATCGACGAACTGTTAGAGCGGCACCTTAGCCGCCAGCACGCTCCAAATGAGCCGCTGATACGAATCTCGAGGCGCTCGACACCGGGCGACCGCATGAAAAAAAGCTCCTGCGGCCAGTATCACAAAATGATCCTGATCGCGGGTCTGGACCAGCGCAGGCCTCCAGCTAACCGATTGAGGCTAACCACTTGCATGTCGAGTTGGGAGTCTACAGTTGGCGTGGCATGCGTTCGTCCAGTCGCGCTAATTTCCCTCTAACCGCCTCTCTTGCGCCCTACCTGGATCAGCCATCCCCTCGACGATAATCCTGCCCAAATCTGTCTTTGACCCGTCGCCTCCCAGTACCGAACCTCTCGCCCGCGGCACATCTGCGTGCCGTGCGTTTTGCCAGGGAGGTTGGGTTCAGGGATGCATGTGACGACGGTTCTGTACGGCCAGGTGCTGGTGGTGTTGGCCATTACCCTCTCTGGGGTCTGGGGCGCCACGCAGTGGACGGCGGCCGCGCTCGGCTACCAGGCTCGCTTGGGGGCACCCTGGTTCGAGCTGCTGGGCACGCCGGTCTACCATCCCTGGCGGCTGTTCGAGTGGTGGTTCGTCTTCGATGCCTATGCGCCGGACGTCTTCAACGTCGGCGGCAGCATCGCCGCCAGCAGCAGCCTGCTGGCATTGGTGGTGGCCATCGGCATGGCGATCTGGCGGGCGCGCCAGGCACGCCGCGTCACCACCTACGGTTCGGCGCGTTGGGCCGATGCGGATGAGGTGCACAAGGCCGGCCTGACCCAGCCCGCGGGAGTGTTCCTCGGCCAGTTCGACGACCAATACCTGCGTCACGAAGGCCCCGAACATGTTCTAACTTTCGCGCCGACGCGCTCGGGCAAAGGTGTCGGCCTGGTTGTGCCTACCCTGCTCTCCTGGCCGGCCTCGGCGGTCATCCACGACATCAAGGGCGAGAACTGGAGCCTGACCGCGGGCTGGCGCTCGCGCTTTTCCCACTGCCTGCTGTTCAACCCCACCGACCTGTCATCGGCAGCCTATAACCCGCTGCTGGAAGTGCGTCGTGGCGCCCATGAGGTGCGTGACGTGCAGAACATCGCCGACATCCTCGTCGACCCGGAGGGCGCGCTGGAGCGGCGCAACCACTGGGAGAAGACCAGCCATGCGCTTCTGGTCGGCGCCATCCTGCATGTGCTCTACGCCGGCCAGGACAAGACCCTGCGCGGCGTCGCCAACTTCCTTTCCGATCCGGCCTGCACCTTCGAGCTGACTCTGCACCGAATGATGACCACGCCGCACCTGGGCGATGCACCGCATCCAGTGGTGGCCTCGGCCGCGCGGGAGGTGCTGAACAAGAGCGACAACGAGCGCTCGGGCGTGCTGTCCACCGCCATGTCCTTCCTCGGCCTGTATCGCGACCCGACGGTGGCCGAGGTCACCTCGCGCTGCGACTGGCGCATCGCCGACCTGATCTCGGCCGAGCACCCGGTGTCGCTATACCTGGTGGTGCCGCCCTCGGATATCAGCCGCACCAAGCCGCTGATCCGCCTGATCCTCAACCAGGTCGGCCGGCGCCTGACCGAGTCGCTCGACGGCTCCGACGGCATCGAGCGCCGGCACAAGCTGCTGCTGATGCTCGATGAGTTTCCGGCGCTAGGGCGGCTGGATTTCTTCGAGACGGCGCTAGCGTTCATGGCCGGCTATGGGCTGCGCGCCTTCCTGATCTCGCAATCACTGAACCAGATCGACAAGGCCTACGGCCAGAACCACTCGATCCTCGATAACTGCCACGTGCGGGTGACCTTCGCCACCAACGACGAACGCACCGCCAAGCGCATCTCCGAGACCCTCGGCACCGCCACCGAACTGCGCGCGCAGCGCAACTATGCAGGCCACCGTCTGGCGCCCTGGCTGGGCCACCTGATGGTGTCGCGGCAGGAAACCGCACGCCCGCTGCTGACCCCGGGCGAGGTGATGCAACTGCCCAGTGACGAGGCCGTTGTGATGCTCTCAGGTCTCGCTCCGATCCGTGCGAAGAAGCTGCGCTACTTCACCGACGCCAACTTCCAGAGCCGAGTGCTGCCGGCGCCGCGCTTGCAGTCGGGCAGCTATGCCGACGCCCCGGCACCGCGCGCGGACGACTGGAGCGGCCTGGCCGTGCCTGCGGCCGTTACAGCATCGCCGGCCGACCTAAGCGATGACTCGACCATCGAGGACGGCGGCCCGCGCCGCCAGCACGAACTGGCGGAGCTCGCCCAGCTGCCGGATCACGACGATTTGACCAGCGACCTGCTGCTGCTCGACGAGGATGACATTCCCACGCCCTTCCCCACCCAGCCAGATTCACGCCTGCAGCGCGTGGCGCGGCTGGCCGCACTCGACCCTGACGATGGAATAGCCCTATGAGCCGAGCCCGCCTCAACCTGTTTATCCAACCCGAGCACGCCAAGCGTCTGAACGAACTGGCGATCACCAAGGGCGTGTCGAAGTCCTCGATCATCGCCGCGGCGCTGGCCTCCTGGCTGTCGCCCGAGTCCGGCGAGCAGCGCGAGGTGGCCATGGCTAAACGCTTGGATCGCCTGTCACGTCAGTTCGAGCGCCTGGAGCGCGACCAGCACATCCTGATCGAGACTATGGCGCTGTATGTGCGCTACTACCTCACGGTCAGCACGCCGGTGCCCGAGGCGCATCAGGAGGCAGCACGCGCGCAGGGCAAGCTGCGCTTCAGCCAGTTTGTCGAGCAATTGGGGCGCCACCTGCAGCACGGACGCAGCCTGGTCAGAGACGTGCACGAAGAGGTTCAGGCAGAGGCTCAGGTCTCGGGAGAGCGTCCATGACTGTCGCGTCCTCCCCAATGCTGAGCGCTGCGGCAACGTCCCTGGATCGCCGCACGCGCATGTTGCGCACGGCGATGGGCCCGCTGATCGCGGCGGCCCTGGATGATCCGGACGTGGTCGAGGTGATGCTCAATCCCGATGGCATGCTTTGGCTGGATCGCCTGTCCGCTGGCCGCGCCCGCTTGGGCACGCTGGCGGCCGGCGATGGTGAGCGGATCATCCGCCTGGTGGCAGCGCATGTCGGCCAGGAAGTACATCGCAACAAGCCCCTGGTCAGCGCCGAACTGCCAGAGACGGGCGAACGCTTCGAGGGCGTACTGCCGCCAGTGGTGGCCGGACCGACCTTTGCCCTGCGCAAGCGTGCCGCCGGCGTCATCCCGCTGCAGCAGTATGTGGCCGACGGCATCCTCAGCGCCGCGCAGGCCGAGTACCTGCGCGTGGCCGTGCATGAGCGACAGAACATCCTGGTGGCCGGCGGTACCAGCAGCGGCAAGACCACCCTGGCCAATGCACTGCTGGCCGAGGTGGCCGGCAGTGGCGACCGCGTGCTGGTGCTGGAGGACACGGTCGAGCTGCAATGCCCGGCCCTCGATCACGTCGCCCTGCGCACCAAACCCGGCGTGGTGTCCATGGCCGACCTGGTGCGCAGCACGCTGCGCCTGCGCCCCGACCGCGTGGTGGTCGGCGAGGTGCGCGGCGGCGAGGCGCTGGATCTGGTCAAGGCCTGGGGCACCGGCCATCCCGGTGGCATCGCCACCATTCATGCCGGCTCCGCCCAGGGCGCGCTGCTGCGCCTGGAGCAACTGATCCTGGAGGTTGCCCTGGCCGCGCCTAGGGCGCTGATCGCCGAGGCGGTGAACCTGGTGGTGTTTCTCGCCGGGCGTGGGCGCGCCCGCCATGTCCAGCAGATCGCCCGCGTCATCGACCATGACGAGCGCGGCTACCAGCTCACCTCCATCGACACCCTCCTTCGCTCCTCCTCTGCTTCAGGAACTCAGCCATGACTGCCCTTCAGCTTTCCGCTGTTCGTCGTCGCCGCGTCGCCGGCGCCTTGATGCTCGGCGCCCTCTGCCTGGGCGCCTCCCTGCCCGTGCTCGCCGCCGGCTCCGGCATGCCCTGGGAGGGGCCGCTGCAAGCGGTCCTCGAATCCGTACAGGGCCCGGTGGCGCGCATCATCGCGGTGATCATCATCATTTCCACCGGCCTGACGCTGGCCTTCGGCGACACCAGCGGCGGCTTCCGCAAGCTGATCCAGATCGTCTTCGGCCTGTCGATCGCCTTCGCCGCGTCGTCGTTCTTCCTCAGCTTCTTCAGCTTCGCCGGCGGGGCGGTGGTCGCATGAACGGCGAGCGCGAACTCATCCCCGGTTTCGAGGTGCCACTTCACCGCTCGCTTGCCGAGCCGATCCTGCTCGGCGGCGCGCCGCGCAACGTGGCGATCCTCAACGGTACCCTGGCGGCCATGGTCGGCCTGGGCCTGCAACTCTGGCTGCCGGGCCTGGCGCTGTGGCTGGTCGGCCACTCGCTGGCTGTGTGGGGCGCCCGGCTGGATCCGCAGTTCCTCCAGGTGTTTGCCCGGCATATCAAGCAGCCCCCGCTGCTGGACGTGTGAGGAGCGCTGCCATGCTGAACCTCACCGAATACCAGCGCCGCCCGGCCCAGCTCGCCGACTGGCTGCCCTGGGCCGGCCTGGTCGCCCCCGGCGTCGTGTTGAACAAGGACGGTTCGATCCAGCGCAGCTTGCGCTTTCGCGGGCCGGATTTGGACAGCGCCACCCAGGGCGAGCTGGTAGCCACCTCGGCGCGCCTGAACAACGCCCTGCGTCGCCTCGGCTCGGGCTGGGCGCTGTTTATCGAGGCCGAGCGTCTGGCGGCGGCGGATTACCCCGATAGTGACTTTCCCGAGCCATTGTCCTGGCTGGTGGATGAGGAGCGCCGCGCGGCCTTCGAGGCCCAGAGCAGCCACTTCGAGAGTGCCTACCACCTGACGCTGCTCTACCTGCCGCCGGAAGAGTCGCGCTCGCGCGCCGCCGGCCTGCTCTACGAGCACCGACCACAGCGTGGCGTCGACTGGCGCGAACGGCTGGCCGCCTTCGTCGCCGAGACGGATCGCTTCTTCGACCTGCTGGACGGGGTGATGCCGGAGCTCGCCTGGCTCGACGACAGCCAGACGCTGACCTACCTGCACGCCACGGTGTCGACCCACCGCCAGCGGCTGGCGGTGCCCGAGGTGCCCTTCCACCTCGATAACTTACTGGCCGACAGCCCGCTGACCACCGGCCTGGCGCCACGCCTGGGCGAGCAGCACCTGCGCACGCTGTCGGTACGTGGCTTCCCCACCTCGACGTGGCCAGGCGTGCTGGACGACCTCAACCGCCTGGGCTTCGCCTATCGCTGGTCGACCCGCTTTATCTGCCTGGACAAGGATGAGGCCGAGAAGGAGCTGGTGCGCCTGCGCCGGCAGTGGTTCGCCAAGCGCAAGGGCGTCCTGGCGTTGCTGCGCGAAGCGATCTTCCAGCAGGAAAGCCCACTGCTCGACAGCGACGCCGCGAACAAGGCCAGCGACGCCGACGCGGCATTGCAGGAGCTCGGTGCCGACCAGGTCGCCTTCGGCTATGTGACGGCCACCGTGACGGTGATCGATGCCGATGCCCAGGTCGCCGACGAGAAGCTGCGCCGGGTCGAGCGGGTAATCCAGGGCCGCGGCTTCGTCACCATCGCCGAGAGCCTCAATGCGGTGGAGGCCTGGCTGTCGTCGCTCCCCGGCAACGTCTACGCCCATGTCCGCCAGCCGCTGATCTCCACGCTCAACCTGGCGCACCTGATGCCGGTCTCGGCAGTCTGGGCCGGTCCAGCGCGGAACGAACATCTGGATGGCCCGCCATTGGTGATCACCCGCACCGATGGTGCCACGCCGTTTCGCCTGGTCACCCACGTCGGCGATGTCGGCCACACCCTGGTGGCTGGCCCCACGGGCATGGGCAAATCGGTGTTGCTGGCGACCCTGGCCCTGCAGTTTCGGCGCTACCCGGGCTCGCGCCTGTTTCTGTTCGATATGGGGCGCTCGCTGCGTGCAACGGTGCTGGGACTGGGGGGCGAGCACTACGACCTCGGAGGTGATGGCGACCTGGCCTTCCAGCCCCTGGCGCGCATCGATCAGCATGGCTACCGCGCCTGGGCCGCCGAGTGGCTGCAGGCTCGCCTGCTGCAGGAAGGCGTGGCCGTCGGCCCCGAGCAGAAGGCCGCACTGTGGACGGCGCTGGACAGCCTGGCCGGCGCGCCCGAGCCGCAGCGCACACTGACCGGTTTGTCCGTGCTACTGCAGGACAACGCCCTGCGCCAGGCACTTCAGCCCTACGTGCTGGGCGGTGCTCATGGCGCATTGCTGGATGCCGATCAGGATCGTCTGGGCAGCGCCGACGTGCAGTGCTTCGAGATGGAGGAACTGATGCACAGCAAGGCGGCGGTGGCCGCAGTGCTGAGCTACCTGTTCGCCCGTTTCGAGGAACGCTTTGACGGCGCGCCAACGCTGCTGATTCTCGACGAGGCCTGGCTGTTTCTCGACGACCCGCTGTTCGCCGCGCGCATCCGTCAGTGGCTCAAGACCCTGCGCAAGAAGAACGTCAGCGTCATCTTCGCCACCCAGTCGCTGGCCGACATCCAGGGCTCCAGCATCGCTGCGGCAATCATCGAGAGCTGCGCCAGTCGCATCTTCCTGCCCAACTCGCAGGCGGGCGAGCCGCAGATCCGCGACATCTACCAAGGCTTCGGCCTCAACGACCGACAGATCGAGATCGTCGCCCAGGCCACGCCCAAGCGTGATTACTACTACCAGTCGCGCCTGGGCAACCGCCTGTTCGACCTCGACCTGGGGCCGGTGGCGCTGGCCTTCGCCGCCTCGGCCAGCCCGGCCGAGCAGCGCGAAATCGACTGCATTCTGCAGGCGTCCGGCGCCGCCGATTTCGCGCCTGCCTGGTCGCGCCATCGCGGCCTGGACTGGGCCGCCGACCTGCTCACCGACTATCCCTCGTCATGCAAGGAGTGCCTGCCATGAGTTCCCCTGTCCACCATTTCCCCTGCGCCACGCTGCTGGTGCTTGGTCTGCTGGCGGTGCAGCCGGCCAGCGCCCTCACGGTGATCGACCCGACCAACCTGGCGCAGAACACCCTGACCGCGGTGCGCACCCTGGAGATGGTCAACAACCAGGTCCGCCAGCTGCAGAACGAAACCCAGATGCTGCTGAACCAGGGCCGTCACCTGGCGCGTCTGGATTACAACGTGCTCGACCGCCTGCGCATGAGCCTGGCCACTACCGAACGACTGCTGGCCGAGGCGCGGGGACTGGCCTACGAGGTGCAGCGCCTGGATCAGGAGTTCGCCCGCCTCTATCCGGCCGAGTACACCGGCGACGTCAGCAGCCAGCGCCTGGCCGAGGAAGCCCGAGAGCGCTGGCAACAGGGGCTCGACGGGCTGCACACCGCCCTGCGCGTGCAGGCGCAGGTGACGCAGAACCTGGCCGAGGACGAGAGCACCCTGGCAGCTCTGGTGCAGCAGAGCCAGTCCGCGGGTGGCGCCTTGCAGGCCGCCCAGGCCACGAACCAGCTGCTGGCCCTGCAGGCCAAGCAGTCGATCCAGGCGCAGCAACTGCACATCACCCAGAACCGCGCCATTGCCCTGGAGCTGGCCCGCCAGGCTGCCGCTGCCGAGGAGGCGCGCGAACGGCGTCGGCGCTTTATGGGCAGCGGCACGCCCTATACCCCCTACCCCGTGCAGTTCTATCGGTAGGGAGGTCGCCCTCATGAGATTCCTGACACTGCTGCCACTTCTGGCGTTGGCCGCCTGCGGACGTGGCGACGATGGCGTTGTGGCACGGCAAGACGATTCGACTGAACGCTTCTACTCCGGCTGCGCTCGGCCCGGCGAGTTTCTCCGGCCTACCGACTTGCCCGCGATCCCGCCCAGCTTCGACGAGGACGTGCAATGAACGACGTCAGCGTCATCGACCGTTTCCTCGAGGTGTTCGGGCTTTATATCGATACGGGCTTCGGCCTGCTCGGCGGCGAGGTGGCCTTTCTCACCATGACCCTGGTGGTGATCGACATGACCCTGGCCGGGCTGTTCTGGGCCATGGGCGGCGAGGACGTCAGCGCCAAGCTGATCCGCAAGATTCTCTACGTCGGCGCCTTCGCCTTCATCATCGGCAACTTCAATGCCCTGGCGAAGATCGTCTTCAACTCCTTCGCCGGGTTGGGTCTGCTGGCCTCTGGTTCTGGACTGAGTCATGCGGAGTTTCTGCAGCCAGGGCGATTGGCCGCGCTTGGGGTTGATGCCGGAGGGCCGCTGCTTGAGCAGATCAGCAAGCTCAGTGGTTTTCCGGAAGTCTTCGGCAACCTGCATACCATCCTGGTGCTGTTTCTCGCCTGGCTGGTGGTGATCGTCAGCTTCTTCTTCCTGGCCATCCAGCTGTTCGTCACCTTGGTCGAGTTCAAGCTGACCACCCTCGCCGGCTTCGTGCTGGTGCCCTTTGCGCTGTGGAACAAGACCGCCTTTCTCGCCGAGAAGGTGCTGGGCAACGTGGTGGCGGCCGGCATCAAGGTGCTGGTCCTGGCGGTGATCGTCGGCATTGGCAGCGGGCTGTTCGCCGAGTTCCAGGCCGTGCCGGACGAGCCCTCCATCGACCATGCGCTGGTGGTCATGCTCGCCTCGCTGGCCTTGCTCGGCCTGGGCATCTTCGGGCCGGGCATTGCCACCGGGTTGGTCTCCGGCGCCCCGCAACTGGGTGCTGGTGCAGCAGCCGGTACTGCACTCGGCGCGGCAGGCATGGCAGCGGGTGCTGCTGCAGTCGCCACAGGTGTCGGCGGCGCGGTATTGGCCGGCGCGCGTATGGCACCCGGTGCAGCGCGCTTGGCCATGGGTGGAGCCCGTTCTTTGGCTGGTGTGCCCTCTGGAGCTGCGGCCGGCGGTACTACGACTGGTGGAACGTCCGCCGCTGCTGGCTCATCGGCGGCCCCCGCCAAGCCGCCTGATTGGGCCAGGCGCCTGCAGCGCAGGCAACAACTCTCACAGGCCACCAGCACGGTCGCCCACACCCTGCGTGGTGGCGATGGCGGTGGCTCATCACCTGGGCCGCAGATCCGCGACCCATCGAGTTCCTAAAGGAGGACGAGGATGCGATTCAGACGTCCACGGGTGCGCTACAGCGACACCCCTCAACCTGTCACCCCCTACCAGGCAGCGGCACAGGCCTGGGATCTGCGTATGGGTAGCAGCCTGGCGCAGGCACGCAACTGGCGGCTGATGGCATTCGGTTGCCTGGGCCTGGCGCTGCTGATGGCCGGCGGGCTGGTCTGGCGTTCGGCGCAGTCGACGGTGACGCCCTATGTGGTGGAGGTCGACAACCTCGGCCAGGTGCGCGCCGTCGGCGAAGCCGCCAGCCCCTACCAACCCCAGGATGCGCAGATCGCCCATCACCTGGCGCGCTTTATCGAGCTGGTGCGCTCGCTGTCGATCGATCCGGTGGTGGTGCGGCAGAACTGGCTGGAGGCCTATCACTCCACCACCGACCGCGGCGCCGCCACCCTCAATGATTATGCCCGCGCCAACGATCCCTTCACCCGGGTCGGCAAGGAGTCGGTATCGGTTGAGGTCACCAGCGTGGTGCGCGCCAGCGAGAGCTCGTTCCAGGTGCGCTGGATCGAACGCCGTTTCGAGAACGGTTCAGCCGCCGGCCTGGAGCGCTGGACCGCGGTGATCTCGCTGGTGCTGCAGCCTCCACGCACCGAGGAAAAGCTGCGCCGCAACCCACTCGGCATCTACGTCAACGGCCTGTCCTGGAGCCGTGAGCTGGACACTACGGAAGGAGCCAAGAAACCATGAAAACCTCGCTGAATCTCTGCTTCTGCCCGCTGCTGCTGAGCCTGCTGGCCGGCTGCGCCAGCCAGCAGCCACCGGTGATCGCCCTGGACGAACCGATCGAGGCGCAGCGCCTGCCGGAGCCGCCCAAGTCGATCGAGGTGGTGGAAGTCCCCAAGCCCCTGGCCCTGCCGGCGCAGCTCAAGCCGCTGCCGGAAACTCAGCGCAGCAAACCGGCCAAGGAACCGGCCGATGAGCGCGTGCGGGTCTCGCGCGCCAATCGCGAAGCTCGGGTGCCACCGAGCCGGGAAGGCTATATCAACGCCATCCAGGTGTGGCCCTACTCCGATGGTGCGTTGTATCAGGTATACGCCAGCCCGGGCCGGCTGACGGCGATCAACCTGCAGCCCGGTGAGGAGCTGGTCACCGTGGCCGCCGGCGACACCGTGCGCTGGATCGTCGGCGACACCACCAGTGGTAGCGGCGACGAGCTACGCACCAGCGTGCTGATCAAGCCGACACGGGTCGATCTCAAGACCAACCTGGTGATCACCACCACGCGTCGCACCTACCTGATCGAGCTGAGTTCCACCGAAAACGCCTGGATGGCTTCGGTGTCCTGGGACTATCCGAAGGATCGCATGCTCGCCCTGCAACGCCACGCCGGCGCCGCCCAGGCCGCGGCGCCGGTGGATGCAGGCCTGGCGCTGGAGCAGCTGCGCTTTCGCTATGCGATCAGCGGCAGCAATCCACCCTGGAAGCCGCAGCGCGCCTTCGACGACGGCCACAAGGTGTATATCCAGTTCCCCGCCGGCATTGCCCAAGGCGAGCTGCCGCCGCTGTTCGTGATCGGCGCGGAAGGCGACGGACAACTGGTCAACTACCGCTTCCGCTCGCCCTATTACATCGTCGACCGCCTGTTCGGCGCGGCCGAGCTGCGCCTGGGCGCCGACAAGGGTGACGTGGTGCGGATCGAACGCACCGACGGCATGGCACGGAGGCCTTGAGCATGACGGCCAAGGACGACACCCAAACCGCGGCAACCCCGCTACCGCCCAAGGAAGCACCGGAGTCGCTGGAGCTGCGCGCCAAGCCGCGCCCGGTCACCCGACTCAATCCGCGCATGCTGGCAGCGGTGGTCGGTGGCCTCTCGGCCGCGGTGCTCGGGGCCATGCTGTGGTCGCTGCAACCACAGCAGCGCCGTCAGAGCGCCGAGCCAAGCGAGCTGTACAACGTCGACCGCGTGGCGCGCTCCGAGGGACTGGAGCAGTTGCCAGCAGACTACTCGCAGTTGCCGCCTCCACCTGCGCCCGAGGTACCGCAACTGGGGCCGCCGCTACCCGGCGATCTGGGCGGGCCGATCCTCAGGGCCGGGCAGCAGGCGCAGGGCTATGGCCATGGTCCAGATGCCGCTGAAGCCGAACGTCTTGCCCGGCTCAAGGAAGCCGAGGAGGCGGCGCTGTCCTCGGTGTTTTTCCAGACCAACAACGCGCGGAAATCGAACATCGCCCCCACTGGGGGCGCCCAACTCGATCCCATGATCCTGGGTATGACCTCGTCAGGCGTGGTAGCCGCAACTGCAGGAACGCCGACCCAGCAGGAACGGAACGAGGCGTTTCTCAGTAAATCCGTAAACGCACAAATCCGTAATTCCGGCTTGCTGCAGATGCCTGAGTCGCCTTACCAGGTGATGGCCGGCACCGTCATCGCGGCGGCACTGGTCACCGGTATCAAGTCGGATCTACCCGGCGACGTGATCGCCACGGTGACCGAACCGGTCTACGACAGTGCCACTGGCCAGCATGTACTGATTCCTCAAGGTGCGCGCCTGCTGGGCCGCTACAACAGCCAAGTGAGTTACGGGCAAAGCCGCGTGCAGGTGGTATGGCAGCGGGTGATCCTGCCGGATACTTCGTCCTTCCAGCTCGACAACCTGGTCGGTACCGACGCCGCCGGCTATGCCGGCCTCGAGGATGGCGTCGACTGGCATTGGGATCGGATCGTCGCCGGCGCGGCCATGACCAGCCTGCTGGGCATCGGCGCCGAGCTGGCCTCACCGACCAGTCGTACCGACGGCGACCGCATCATCATCGCCGGACGCGACAGCCTGCAGGACACGGTGAATCAGGTTGGCCAGGAGGTCACCCGTCGCAACCTCGATATCCAGCCCACGCTGACGCAGCGTCCTGGGTTACCACTACGGGTGATCGTCAACCGAGACCTGGTGCTGCGCCCCTATCTGCCTTTCTCCGTTCAACAGAGGAACCTGCAATGAGCACGACCAAGCTGCGTCTCGGCCCGTTGCCGAAAACCGAAAACCTGAAGCTGACCTTCACCTGCCCGGCCCGCCTGAAAGCTGACCTCGAGCGCTACGCGGCGCTGCACTCGCAGACCTACGGTGAAGAAGTCGACGCCCTGACGCTGATCCCGCACATGCTGGAGGCCTTCATGGCGAGGGATCGGGTGTTCAGGAGGGCCAACACCAAGTCCACCGCCTGAAATTGAACGCCTTGTCGGAAGCTAGCCCTTGCGATCAAGCATGGAAACCGCCATTGATCAGCCCCATAAATCGGCACTAAAGTGCTCTTTATATCTAGATTCGGAGTGATTTAAGGCATTTTATTGCCTTTATTCGCGGCAGCCAGTAGCTTTAAAGGCATTAAAGTGCCGGAGCCCATATGCACTCTCTCACCCTGCAACTGTACAGTGGCCATGCCTGGCATGACGCCATGCACCTCAACTTCGAGCAGCCCGAGGCAGGTCTTGCAGGGGTGTGTTCTTTTGGCTATGAGCAGACATATCTGCTTGAGACGCTGGAGCACATCGGCAGCCGTCTCGAGCATGCAGTTAGCGCCACAGTGCCATTGGGCTGGGACTCCTACCGGGGCGCCACGGCTCCCGCATTCCTTCACGACATATTGCCCGCAGGGGCCGCACGCCGTTTCCTGCTCCAGCGTTTGGGCGAACAGAAACCCGAGAATCTGGAACTGGACCTATTCCTCCTGAGCCGGTGCGCTCCGGCGCCGGTGGGCAACCTGCGCATCAAGGAGGCGGCAGCAGCGCTTCAGGGAAGCCCGCTGTTAGGTTTCTCTCGCGAGGATGTAATCAACCGCGATTCGCGCTTTCTGGAATACGCCTACGAGCAGGGTGCGGCTATCGGTGGCGCCACAGGCGCAGGTGGGGAAGCCCCCAAACTGTTGCTGACTGAAGACCGAGAAGGTGCCCTGCATCCAGATGCGGCCCTGCCGGATGCTTATGCGACCTGCCACTGGTTCGTGAAATTCGCGCGAAATCAGGCTAGGCAGACCGACCAAGACATCCTGCGTAGCGAGTTCTGCTTCTACAGGGCCATCCAGCGGCTTGGCCTGGATACCGTACCTGCCGAAGGCCTGGCTCTGGAGGAAGGCCGTAAGCCTAGCCTGTGGATGCGTCGTTTTGACCGTCATCTTAGTGCCGCTGGTGTGGAGCGCAGCGCCATGGAGTCCCTGTACTCCCTGGCAGGAGTCACCGTACCGGGCAGTTACTTACTGCATACCGACGCCCTGAAGCACCTGGCCAGGCTGTGGCAGCAGACGGGGCAAGGCGCGCAAGTTGGCGACATGATCTTTGAGTATCTACAGCGCGACTTGCTCAACCAAATCCTTGGCAATTCGGACAACCATGGCCGCAATACTTCAATTCTGCGAAACAGCACAGGCCTGAAACTCGCCCCTATCTACGACCTTGCCCCCATGGTGATGGATGATGAAGGCATCACTCGCACTACAAAATGGCCGCAGCCAATAGAGATTGCCGGCGAGGTCAACTGGCGCCAAGCCTGTGCCGCACTAGGGCAATGGAGCGATGCAGATGTTCTATATGAAAGGCTCCGAGGCGCAGCACAAAACTTCCTTGCCCTTCCCGACCTACTGAGCGATCAGGGGCTGCCAAACTCCACCATGAATCATCCGCGTATTGCGCTGCGAAACCTCCAGCAACGACTCAGCCGATGGGGGCTTGTCTGAATGGACATCATCGAGCGCAACCGTATTCTGAACGAAATACAGACCCAATTGGCGTCGGGCGAGTTGACCATCGGCCAAGCTGTGCGCAAGTTGCGGAAGGAAATCACCGGATTGCAGCAGGCCCGTTTCGCGCAGATGTGCAAACTCTCCCTGCGCGCCCTTCGTCAGCTGGAGCATGACGAGTCAAATCCAACCGTGCAGACCCTAAACAGCGTGTTCAATCCATTTGGGATGCAAGTTGGCATTGTGCCGAAGACACGAACTCAATAGAGGCATCCTGACCACGCCTCAAGAGGAATACTCCTGCCCACCGCTACGATCTAAAAAAACGGCGGCAATCCTCGCCCTTATCATCTGCAACAGTCGTGGAATCGAGTTATAGTTAATGTCCGAAACAGTCAGATAGAAGGAAACACATAGAATGTCAAAGCTTGCCGAATTTCGCGCCCTTGAACAGCAACTGGCCGCTCAACTGGCAGAGCTGGAAGCCCTCAAGAAGGACGATGGCCTAAAAAAGGAAATGGAGTTCGAGGAAAAGCTCCGCGCTCTAATGTCGAAGTACGACAAAGGCCTGCGCGACATCATCGCCATCCTCGATCCGCAAACCAAAGCCAGCAAGCTCAGCAAACAGGATTCCGGAGCACGCCGTCCTCGCCAGGTAAAGCGCTACAAGAACCCCAAGACCGGCGAAATTGTTGAAACCAAAGGCGGTAACCACAAAGTCTTGAAAGCTTGGAAAGAAGAGTTCGGCGCCGATGCCGTCGAAAGCTGGCTGCAATAACTATTTGCCGAACCGCTGGCGCCGTACCCTCCTACGGCGCCATTACCTTTGAATCCCTATCCTCCCCGCCCACCTACGACATAGTTGGTTTTCCAGCAAGCACAGCACCAATAGGCTGAGTCCATTGGAATAGCACTATGGCATGGAAAATGAGAGACACAATCAATTATTGGCCGGCAGAGGTGGACGTATGAGCAAGCCACTCGACCGCCTCATCAAGATTGACGAAGTACTAGAGCAAGTAGGGTGTGGCCGCACCAAGCTCTATGACATGATCCAGCTAGAAGAATTCCCACCTCCTGTGAAGCTGGGCCGATACTCCCGCTGGTCACAGATTGAAGTACAAGGCTGGATTGAGGTAATGAAGCAAAGCAGGGCGGCCTGAGCCGCCCTATTTCAGTTACCAGCAGCCAGGACGAAGTCCTGCCACCATTGCATCATTTCTCGCCTTTCCTGCAGATATTCGGCGTGGTTGTACGCGGCCTTTGTCCTATTCCCCTCGGCATGCGACAACTGCATTTCAATCACCTCAGCCCTGAAAAGACCAGATTCGTATAGATGTGTTGAGGCCGTCGCCCGGAAGTCGTGGCATGAAAAGCCTTTCATCCCCAGCCGCTCCAGCGCTCGGTTAAACGTCGACCCATCGACTGGTTTATCAGGGTGCCTCAACCCCGGGAACATCAGCTCACCACCTCCCGTGATGCCTTTCAGTTCCCGAAGCAATTCAACAGATCTTGACGGGAGCGGCACCAGATGCCGGCGCCCCTTTTTCATTAGCTCGGCCGGAATATCCCAGA
Organism: Pseudomonas sp. SP16.1; assembly: GCF_052682975.1. Lineage (NCBI taxonomy): Bacteria > Pseudomonadati > Pseudomonadota > Gammaproteobacteria > Pseudomonadales > Pseudomonadaceae > Pseudomonas > Pseudomonas sp. SP16.1. The sequence continues at coordinate 977,018 of NZ_JBQYFZ010000001.1, read as the reverse complement.
GCCCCGCATCTAGGTCGACGTGTTCCCAGCGCCCCCGGCGAATCTCTACCGTGCGAAGAAAGAGCAGCTGCAGCAGCTCAAGGGCAATAGTGTTCGTGCGAAAACCGCCGTAGGACTGCAGGCCTTCCCGAAATCTGGCGATATCGGTGATGGACATTGGTTGGCTATGCTGGATCGGCTTGCGCACGAATGCGCCATACAGCGCGGCTGCGGGATCCGCATCGGCGCGCAGCGTCCGGACAGCGAAACGGAACATCTGAGAGAGCCAGTTGCACAGTAAGCGTCTGCCGAACTCACCTTGCGTAATTCAGGCGGGTGCCCATTGATGCGGCAGTAGTTGGCCAATCTCGCTGGCCCGCTGTGTCGGCAGCCGCATCAGCACATCCTTCAGGTAGGCGTACGGATCATGCCCATTCATGCGCGCCGACTGGATCAGGCTCATGATCGCCGCCGCCCGTTTGCCGCTGCGCAGCGACCCGGCAAACAGCCAGTTCGAGCGTCCAAGGGCCCATGGTCGAATCTGGTTCTCGACCTGATTGTTGTCGATGGGCACAGAGCCATCTTCGACATAGCGAGTCAGAGCCAGCCAGCGTTTGAGGCTGTAATCCAAGGCTTTCGCCGTGGCTGATCCGTTGGGCACTCGATCACGCTGGGCCAGCATCCATTCATGCAGCGCATCGAGGATCGGTGAAGACTTGTCCTGGCGTATTCGCCAGCGTTCTTCATCGCTCATGTGCCGTGCTTGCCGCTCGATTTCATACAGCCCGGCAATGGAGTGCAGCGCCTGTTCGGCTAACTGGCTTTTGTTCGCTGCGTGCAGATCGAAAAATTTGCGGCGGGCGTGGGCCATGCAGCCAATTTCGGTGATGCCCTGCTCGAAGCTGGCCTTGTAGCCGGCGAAGTCGTCGCAGACCAGCTTGCCACTCCACTGACCCAGAAAATTGCGCGCATGCTCACCAGCCCGGCTGGGGCTGAAGTCATACACCACGGCCTTCAGGTCGGCGAAGGGTGTGGTGCAGTATGCCCAGACGTAAGCCCGGTGGGTTTTCTTCTCGCCAGGGGCCAGCATTTGCACGGGGGTTTCGTCGGCGTGGATCACGCCTTGCGCCAGTACCGCCTCGCGCAGGGCGTCGACCAATGGTTGGAGCTGTACGCCGGTTTGTCCGACCCACTGCGCCAGCGTCGAGCGGGCGATGGCCAGGCCAGCGCGCCCAAAAATCTTTTCTTGCCTATACAGCGGCAGGTGGTCGGCAAATTTGGCCACCATCACGTGAGCCAGCAGGCCGGCAGTGGGGATGCCCTTGTCGATCACCTGGGCTGGTACCGGCGCCTGGATCAGTGTTTCGCACTGACGGCAGGCCCATTTGCCACGCACGTGCTGTTCGACGGTGAACACGCCCGGCGTGTAATCCAGCTTTTCGCTGATGTCTTCGCCGATGCGTTGCAGCTGGCAGCCGCAGGCGCATTGAGTGTTCTGCGGCTCGTGACGGATCACAGTACGCGGAAACTGGGCTGGCAGCGGTGCGCGCTTGGGCTGTTGGCGGGGTTCAGCCGGAGCCGCCGGAGGATTGAGGGTTTTCAGTTCCGCCTCGATAGCGGCAATGTCCGTGTCGAGCAAATCATCCAGTAGGCTGCCCTGGTCAGGGCTTAGTTGCTCGCTACGCTTGGCGAACTTGTGTCGCTTGAACCAGGCGATTTCATGGGTGAGCTGCTCGATGACGGTTTGATCGCGGTCGATCTTCTTGCCCATCGTTTCAACCGTCTTACCCAACGTGTCGACTTGCGACAGCAACTGCGCAGCGAGTGCGCGCAGTTGCTCAGGTGTCAGTTGGTCGAGATTGGGCAAGGAAGTCATGCCGCTGATTGTGCCAGAGCAGGCGATCAGCGCAGATAAAGCGATGGGCTAATGGCCGTCGCTACAGCACTGTGATCGCACCGGCTGCACCAACCCGCTGCCAAGGTAAACCGAGCACCAAAGCCTGAAGCTGCTCGGTGTCGAGTTCAACTTCCGAGCCGCGGTGGATGCCTGGCCAGTGAAACTTGCCCTGGTTCAATCGCCGCGCGGCCAGCCAGATCCCTACACCGTCATGCACCAACACTTTCATGCGGTTGGCGCGGCGGTTGGCGAACAGATAAGCACAGTGCGGCTTCGCCGCACCGAATACCTCCACTACACGGGCCAATGCGGTCTCGGTGCCGGCGCGCATGTCCATCGGCTCAGTGGCAAGCCAGATGCTATCGATGCGGATCACGGGGCAAGCCCCCGGACAAAGCGGGCGCAGCCGTCAGGATCGGACACTGGCCATTTCACTGTGACTGACTGCTCGCCAAGCGATAGCTCAATAATCACCGATGCTGCAGTCGGCCGTTTGGGCGTAGCCCTCAATGGAACGAACGCCGGCAACACCGCGGGTAGCTGATCTCGGTAAAGCGGTAGCCATTTTCGAATGACGTTGGCGTTGATGCCATGGCGGATGGCAACGCTGGAGACGGTCGCACCCGGTTGTAGGCATTCCTGAACGACCTGGACCTTGAACGGTTTGGGGTAAGAGCTTCGTTGGCGCATGGAAATCCTAACGTTAAGGACGAACGCGTCCGCTTAAAAATACGCGGACACCATCGCCCTTAATGCTGGAGTTCGGAAGGTGACTTGGCTGGACGCTTACGTTGCACAGAGCGATCGCATAGAACGTCGCCCCCCTGCTCTCCATTCGCCGCAAACACTCCAATAGCTGGGCTGCAGTGACCTCTCGAACTGGCAGACGGCCAACGTAGGGAAACAGGTTCTTGGTGAATGCCCTGGTCAGTTGGTTGCGATAGCTCTCGCTGACATTGCTCTTGGTGGCGATCCATTCCAAAGCGACCACCTTGAAAGAGGACTGATTCTCAAGCTGCTGCTTTACTCGCTGTATTCGGCGAACATGGGCCGGGTGCCGCCCCTGCTTTACCAAAGCCCGAGCACGATCTCGCTCCGCCCTGGCATCGGCAAGCCCCACCTCAGGATACTCGCCGATAGCAAAAACGTTCTCGACTCCGCCTATCTTGTACCGGTAGCGCCAGAGCTTGTTCCCGTTCGGGCGAATCTCAATGAAGAGCCCCCGCTCATCACTGAGTTTGCGGGGCTTGGGGCCGGGCCTTGCTTGGCGGACCTGGACATCAGTCAAAGGCATGGTGGGTATCCTCCTAGCGGTTTACGAACCCCGCTTAAATACCCGCTTTTTTCTCCGCTGGGCCAGCACACCAGCGAACGCCAACGGACACAACACGCCCGGATGACGCGCCATTCAGCCCTCATTGAAACGCAAAAAAACACTCCGGGACGGGATGCGCAATCAATGTGGATGATTTTCCTTTGCTTCATAAGCTATTGATCGTACTTGGATAGGCCAAAGGAAAACGACAGCTGATAGCCTCTGTTCTTTTGGCTGGGTTCTCTGCGCCACAGGACGCCGGAAGCCCTGGGGGCATTTTCAGCTCGCCAAGCGGACAAATCCAGGATGACGTGCTTCGGTTCTGCGCGACAGAGGGAAGCCATGGCAGATCCCCTCGCCGCTCGCAGCCCCTCGGGGCGACGCCTTTGCGCCACGGCCCATTCGCCAAGGGGCGCGGCTGCCAGCGCGACTTCTGCCCGGGATCCATGCCTCCCGCCTGCTGATCACAGCATTACGCCATCATATAAGTATTTGAAAAACATAAGATTTTAATCTTCACATCGGCAGCGGCGAGGGCTACCCTGCCGCCCCATGATTCGACGCCTACTGCCTCTGCTGTGCTGTTTTCTCCCCCTCTCCCTCGACGCCGCGCCCGCCACCTTCGCCGAGGCCAAGCGTCTGGCCTGGCCGCTGTATGCCAAGCAGTCCACCGAGTTCTACTGCGGCTGCAAGTACAGCGGCAACCGGGTCGATCTGCGTTCCTGTGGCTATACGCCGCGCAAGAATGCCAGTCGCGCCCGGCGCATCGAGTGGGAGCACATAGTCCCGGCCTGGGTGATCGGCCACCAGCGCCAGTGCTGGCAGAAAGGCGGACGCAAGAACTGCACCGCCAGCGATGCGCAGTTCCGCGAGGCCGAGGCCGACCTGCACAACCTGGTGCCGAGCATCGGCGAGGTGAACGGCGACCGCAGCAACTACAGCTTCGCCTGGCTGCCGCAGCCGCCGCATCAGTACGGCCGGTGCCAGACGGTGGTGGACTTCAAGGCGCGCAAGGTGATGCCGCGCCCGGCCATCCGCGGGATGATCGCCCGCACCTATTTCTATATGTCCGAGCGCTACCGGCTGCGTTTGTCGAAGCAGGATCGCCAGCTCTACGAGGCCTGGAGCAAGGCCTACCCGGTCAAGCCCTGGGAGCAGCAGCGCAACCAGCAGGTGGCCTGCGTGATGGGCTGGGGCAATCCGCATGTGGGTAGGGTGGATATGCGCAGCTGTGCGCCTCGGCGCGGCTAAAGGATTAGCGGATCAGAGAGCCCGTCGCGCTCAGGCACCGCGGCGTGCTGCTTCGCGCCCCCTGCATGGATGCAGGAAGCAGGGCGCCGCAGTACGCCCTACACCTGTGGGAGCCCCGCCCCGGGGCGAAGCTTTTGGGCCCGATTTCGCTTGAGCGATTGCATTCGCCGCGGGGCGCAGCTCCTACAGATCGCACGCGATCCAGGACTCATTCCAACCGCTGCAACTCGCGGCGCACCATATTGGCGAACTCCGGCGGGCTGAGCTGGTACAGCTCCTGCGCCACCCAGGGTAGCCAGCGCCCCTGCAGCTCGGTCTTGCGCGCCAGCAGGCGCCGCGCCTCGGCTTCGGCGCGGGCCTGGTGCTGGCGGTGGTAGTCGGCGCGGCTCGGTTTTTCTGTGCTCACGGTGTCGCCCTTTTCCTCATGCCGGGCGGAGCAGGCATAATCGCCGCCTGTTCGCCCATTTCGGCCCTCGTCAATGCGCATCCACGTCAGTTTCATCGACCGCGTCGGCATCACCCAGGAAGTCCTGGCACTGCTCGGCGGACGCAATCTGAACCTCGATGCGGTGGAGATGGTACCGCCAAACGTCTATATCGACGCGCCGACCCTGAGCGCCGAGGTGCTCGACGAGCTGCGCGACGCGCTGCTGCAGGTGCATGGCGTGCAGAGCGTGCAGGTGGTGGACATCCTGCCCGGCCAGCGCCGCCGTCTGCAGCTCGATGCGCTGCTCGCCGCCATGCCCGACCCGGTGCTGGCGGTGGACGATCGCGCCACCGTGCTGCTGGCCAATCCGGCGCTGGTCGAACTGTGCGGCAGCGCCCCTGCCGGGCAGAGCATCGCCACGCTGTTCGCCGATGAGGATCTGCAGCAGTCGCTGCTCGCCGCCGGCTTCCACCAGCCGCTGCGCGAGGTGCATTTCGCCGGCCAGCCGCTGCTGCTCGACGCCCAGCCGATCACCGAAGAGGGGCGCCTGACCGGCGGCCTGCTCACGCTCTATGCGCCGAGCCGCATGGGCCAGCGTCTGGCCGCGCTGCATCACGATCATGCCGAGGGCTTCGACTCGCTGCTCGGCGAATCGGCGCCGATCCGTGCGCTCAAGGCCCGTGCCCTGCGCGTGGCCTCACTCGATGCGCCGCTGCTGATCCATGGCGAGACCGGCACCGGCAAGGAGCTGGTGGCTCGCGCCTGCCATGCGGTCAGCGTGCGCCGCAACGCGCCGTTTCTGGCGCTGAACTGCGCCGCCCTGCCGGAAAATCTGGCCGAGAGCGAGCTGTTCGGCTACGCCCCCGGCGCCTTCACCGGCGCGCAACGCGGCGGCAAGCCAGGGCTGCTGGAGCTGGCCAACCAGGGCACGGTGTTCCTCGACGAGATCGGCGAGATGTCGCCCTACCTGCAGGCCAAACTGCTGCGCTTCCTCAGCGATGGCAGCTTTCGTCGCGTCGGTGGCGACCGCGAGGTGAAGGTGGACGTGCGCATCCTCAGTGCCACCCACCGCGACCTGGAGCAAATGGTCGCCGAGGGCAGCTTCCGCGAAGACCTGTTCTACCGCCTCAACGTGCTCAACCTGGAGGTGCCGCCGCTGCGCGAGCGCGGCCAGGACATCCTGCTGCTGGCCCAGCATTTCATGGCCCAGGCCTGCGCGCAGATCCAACGCCTGCCCTGCCGTCTGGCACCGGTCACCTTCCCCGCGCTGTTGGCCAACCGCTGGCCCGGCAACGTGCGCCAGCTGCAGAACGTGATCTTCCGCGCCGCCGCGATCTGCGACAGCAACTGGGTGGAGGTGGACGATCTGGATATCGCCGTGACCGAAGTGGCACCACGCGTGGAAGGCGAGATCGGCAGCCTGGAACAGGCCATGGACGACTACGAGAAGGGGCTTCTGGAGAAGCTCTACGCCAGCCACCCGTCCAGTCGCCAGCTGGCCGCGCGCCTGGGCACCTCGCATACCGCCATCGCCAAGCGGCTGCGCAAGTACGGCATACCGGGCAATCGCTAAAAACGCGGTTGCATAGACGCAGCGCGCGCCCCTGTAGGGTGGGCGCATGCTGAAAGCGCTAACGAACCTGCAAGTTTCGTTGCGCGGCAACCCAGCCCAGAGTTCCCCGATACCTCGGGCCTGTCGTGACAGGCCGCGACGGGTTAGATCGGAGCAGAGCTGGTCGGCACCTTGATCACCCCGCAGGCGACCCGTGCACCGCCACCGCCGAGGGGCTGCGGATGGTCGGAGTGGTTGTCGGCGCCGGCGTGGATCATCAGCGCGCGGTTATGCAGTTCCTCCAGTTCTTTCAGCCGGGGCGCCAACACCGGTTGACTGACGCTACCGTCCGCCGCCACGTAGAGCGCCGGCAGATCGCCGAGGTGGGCGTCGTCCTCCCAGGGGAAGCCATGACGACCGGCGTTGTTCGGGTCCCAATGACCGCCGGCGGCGCCTGCCGGGGTCAGCTTGTCGTCCACCTCGACCGCGTTGCAGTTGGCCGCCACATGGATGTGAAAGCCATGGATGCCCGGCTCCAGCCCATTGAGCTGGGGAGTGAAGACCAACCCGTAGGCGGACTGACGGATACTGACGGTGCCCAACGAGGCGCCGGGGCCCGTCTCGGTGGCCTGCTCCATGACCACGCTGACGGTATCGCCGGCCTGCGCGGCACCGATGCCGAACAGCGCGAAAGCCAGGGGAATCCAGGGTTTCATGGCAGTCGTTCTCCTTTGCAGTAGATGCTCCCTGTAACCGACCGCCGGCCAGTGCAGCGGGTTCCCCCAACGCGTCGTATCGATATCGATCCACCGTAACGATTCAGCAACAACCCGCCGAAAGCCGCGCCCCGCCTGGCGCGACATCCACTTTTCCAGAAACGACATCCACATTCGTAGCGATATCGTTCCAGTGGACTGTATACAACCATCGAGAATACGACTAAGTCATTGTTTTTATTAGATATTCCTGGATTGGCACCGGCATTGCTAAAGGTTTACCCAAACTTGCCCGCCAGTGCGTGGGCACCCTTGTTGCCCGCCGCCTAGAAGCGGGCACCCTTGCCCCTTGAGGAGTTGACATGAGCGAGTTGCGTTTCACCGCCGATCACGAATGGCTGCGTCTGGACAACGATGGTCTGGTTACCGTCGGCATCACCCATTACGCCCAGGACGCGCTCGGCGACGTGGTGTATGTGCAACTGCCGGAAGCCAAGTCCTACGCCCAGGGCGAGGAAGTGGCGGTGCTGGAGTCGGTCAAGGCCGCCAGCAATATCGTCATGCCGCTGGACGGCGAGATCGTCGAAATCAACGCCGACCTGGAGGCCAATCCGGAGCTGGTCAACGAGTCGCCGCTGGACAAGGCCTGGTTCTTCCGCATGCGCCTGGCCGACAACGCGGTGCTGGCCGACCTGCTGGACAAGGCCGGCTATGATCGTCTGTTGAACGCCAACGCCGACGCCTGAGTGACCGCCATGACCAAGCTCGATACCCAGAACGAATTCATCGCCCGCCATATCGGCCCGCGCGATGCCGACACCGCAGCCATGCTGCAACTGCTCGGCTACGAGTCGCTCGACGCGCTGACCGACAGCGTGATCCCCGAGAGCATCAAGGGCACCAGCATCCTCGGCGCGCAGCCGGGCCTGTCGGAAGCCGACGCCCTGGCCAGGATCAAGGCCATCGCCGCGAAGAACCAGCAGTTCAGGAACTTCATCGGCCAGGGTTACTACGGCACCCACACGCCGAGCCCGATCCTGCGCAACCTGTTGGAAAACCCGGCCTGGTACACCGCCTACACCCCGTACCAGCCGGAGATTTCCCAGGGCCGCCTGGAAGCGCTGCTGAACTTCCAGACCCTGATCGGCGACCTCACCGGCATGCAGATCGCCAACGCCTCCTTGCTCGACGAGGCCACCGCGGCCGCCGAGGCCATGACCTTCTGCAAGCGCCTGTCGAAGAACAAGGCCAGCAACACCTTCTTCGCCTCCCAGCACTGCCACCCGCAGACCCTCGACGTGCTGCGCACCCGTGCCGAGCCGCTGGGCATCGAGATCGAGGTCGGCGACGAAGCCGCCATCACCGACGCTGGCGCCTACTTCGGCGCACTGCTGCAGTACCCGGCCAGCAACGGCGACATCTTCGACTACCGCGCGCTGGTCGAGCGTTTCCATGCCGCGGGTGCCCTGGTGGCCGTGGCCGCCGACCTGCTGGCCCTGACCCTGCTCACCCCGCCGGGCGAGTTCGGCGCCGATGTCGCCCTGGGCAGCGCCCAGCGCTTCGGCGTGCCGCTGGGCTTCGGTGGCCCGCATGCCGCCTATTTCGCCACCCGCGACGCGTTCAAGCGCGACATGCCGGGCCGCCTGGTCGGCATGTCGGTCGACCGCTTCGGCAAGCCGGCCCTGCGCCTGGCCATGCAGACCCGCGAGCAGCACATCCGCCGCGAGAAGGCCACCAGCAACATCTGTACCGCGCAGGTGCTGCTGGCCAACATCGCCAGCATGTACGCCGTGTACCACGGCCCGAAAGGCCTGGTCGAAATCGCCCAGCGCGTGCACAGCTTCACCGCCATCCTCGCCCTGGGCCTGAGCAAGCTGGGCCACGGCGTCGAGCAGCAGCACTTCTTCGACACCCTGAGCATCAAGACCGGCGCCAAGACCGCCGAGCTGCATGCCAAGGCCCGTGCTGCCGGCATCAACCTGCGCGAGATCGACGCCGAGCGTCTGGGTCTGTCGCTGGACGAAACCACCGATCAGGCCGCCGTCGAGGCGCTGCTGGCGCTGTTCGCCGGTGAGCAGGCCGCCCCTGCCGTCGGCGAGCTGGCCGCGCAGATCGCCAGCCGCCTGCCACAAGGCCTGCTGCGCCAGTCGCCAATCCTGCAGCACGAAGTGTTCAACCGCTACCACAGCGAAACCGAGCTGATGCGCTACCTGCGCAAGCTGGCCGACAAGGACCTGGCCCTGGATCGCAGCATGATCCCGCTGGGCTCCTGCACCATGAAGCTCAACGCCGCCAGCGAGATGATCCCGGTGACCTGGCCGGAGTTCGGCAACCTGCATCCTTTCGCTCCGGTCGAGCAGGCCGCCGGCTACGCGCAGCTGACCCGCGAGCTGGAAGCCATGCTCTGCGCCGCCACCGGCTACGACGCCGTGTCGCTGCAGCCCAACGCCGGCTCCCAGGGCGAGTACGCCGGCCTGCTGGCCATTCGCGCCTACCATCTGAGCCGTGGCGACGATCAGCGCGATATCTGCCTGATTCCGCAATCGGCCCACGGCACCAACCCGGCGACCGCCTCCATGGCCGGCATGCGCGTGGTGGTGACCGCCTGTGACGCCCGCGGCAACGTCGACATCGCTGATCTCAAGGCCAAGGCCGAAGAGCACAAGGATCGCCTGGCTGCGATCATGATCACCTACCCGTCCACCCACGGTGTGTTCGAGGAAGGCATCCGCGAGATCTGCCAGATCATCCACGCCAACGGCGGCCAGGTTTACATCGACGGCGCCAACATGAACGCCATGGTCGGCCTCTGCGCCCCGGGCCAGTTCGGCGGCGACGTGTCGCACCTGAACCTGCACAAGACCTTCTGCATCCCTCACGGCGGTGGCGGCCCGGGCGTCGGCCCGATCGGCGTCAAGTCGCACCTGGCGCCCTTCCTGCCCGGCCACGCCAACATGGAGCGCAAGCAAGGTGCGGTCAGCGCCGCGCCGTTCGGCAGCGCCAGCATCCTGCCGATCACCTGGATGTACATCACCATGATGGGCGGCGACGGCCTCAAGCGCGCGTCGCAGATGGCGATTCTCAACGCCAACTACATCGCCCGTCGCCTGGAAGAGCACTACCCGGTGCTGTACTCCGGTGAGGGCGGCCTGGTGGCGCACGAGTGCATCCTCGACATCCGTCCGCTCAAGGACAGCAGCGGCATCAGCGTCGACGACGTGGCCAAGCGCCTGATCGACTTCGGCTTCCACGCCCCGACCATGTCCTTCCCGGTGGCCGGCACCCTGATGATCGAGCCGACCGAGAGCGAGTCCAAGGAAGAGCTGGATCGCTTCTGCGACGCCATGATCGCCATCCGCGAGGAAATCCGCGCGGTCGAGCAGGGCCGCCTCGACAGTCAGGACAACCCGCTGAAGAACGCCCCGCACACCGCCCTGGAACTGGTTGGCGAGTGGCACCACGCCTACAGCCGCGAGCAGGCCGTGTACCCGGTGGCGAGCCTGATCGAGGCCAAGTACTGGCCGCCGGTCGGCCGCGTGGACAACGTCTACGGCGACCGCAACCTGGTCTGCGCCTGCCCGTCCATCGAGGCGTATCAGGACGCGTAAGACTGCGAGATAGGTAGGAGCCAGCTTGCTGGCGATCACGGCAACCGCCCTCGCCGGCAAGCCGGCTCCTACAGGCAGCCTCACAGACACCCACTCAGTTTCCGTTCGGCTCCCCTCACCGGGGCGGGCCGCGTGCATCTCGAAAAACAATAAAGAGGGCCTCACCATGTTCAGCAAGCACGACCAACTGCAGGGCTATGACGACGCCCTGCTCGCCGCGATCCAGGCCGAGGAAAAGCGCCAGGAAGACCATATCGAGCTGATCGCCTCGGAGAACTACTGCAGCCAGCGCGTGATGCAGGCGCAGGGTAGCGGCCTGACCAACAAGTACGCCGAGGGCTATCCGGGCAAGCGCTACTACGGTGGCTGCGAGCATGTCGATGTGGTCGAGGCGCTGGCCATCGAGCGCGCCAAGGCCCTGTTCGGCGCCGACTACGCCAACGTCCAGCCGCACTCCGGTTCCTCGGCCAACTCGGCCGTCTACCTGGCGCTGCTCAACGCCGGCGACACCATCCTCGGCATGAGCCTGGCCCACGGCGGCCACCTGACCCACGGCGCCAAGGTGTCGTCCTCGGGCAAGCTGTACAACGCCGTGCAGTACGGTCTGGATACCGCCACCGGGCTGATCGACTACGACGAAGTCGAGCGCCTGGCCGTCGAGCACAAGCCGAAGATGATAGTCGCCGGTTTCTCGGCTTACTCGCGGGTGCTGGACTTCGCCCGCTTCCGCGCCATCGCCGACAAGGTCGGTGCGCTGCTGTTCGTCGACATGGCCCATGTCGCCGGTCTGGTCGCCGCCGGCCTGTACCCGAACCCGATCCCCTTCGCCGATGTGGTCACCACAACCACCCACAAGACCCTGCGCGGTCCGCGTGGCGGCCTGATCCTGGCCAAGGCCAACGAAGAGATCGAGAAGAAGCTCAATGCCGCGGTGTTCCCCGGCGCCCAGGGCGGCCCGCTGATGCACGTGATCGCGGCCAAGGCGGTGTGCTTCAAGGAAGCGCTGGAGCCGGGCTTCAAGGCCTACCAGCAGCAGGTGATCGACAACGCCCACGGCATGGCCGAAGTGTTCGTCGAACGCGGCTATGACGTGGTCTCCGGCGGTACCGACAACCACCTGATGCTGATCAGCCTGGTCAAGCAGGGCCTGACCGGCAAGGCGGCCGACGCCGCGCTGGGCGCGGCGCATATCACGGTGAACAAGAACGCCGTGCCGAATGATCCGCAGTCGCCGTTCGTCACTTCCGGCATCCGCATCGGCACCCCGGCGGTGACCACTCGCGGCTTCAAGGAAGGCGAGTGCCGCGCCCTGGCCGGCTGGATCTGCGACATCCTCGACGATCTGGAAAACCCGGCCGTGATCGAACGGGTCCGCGGTCGGGTCGCCGACCTCTGCGCCACCTTCCCGGTCTACGCTGACTGAATAAGGCGGGCGCCGGCCCTCTCCCCGTTCTGGGGAGGGGCCAACCGGCGCCGCCAGGAGTACGACATGTCACTGAGCGTTTTCGACCTATTCAAGATCGGCATCGGGCCGTCCAGCTCGCATACCGTTGGCCCCATGCGTGCCGCCGCGCGCTTCGTCGAGGGACTCAAGCGCGACGAGCTGCTGGCTGCCACCGACTCGGTCAAGGTGGAGCTGTACGGCTCGCTCGGCGCCACCGGCAAGGGCCACGGTAGCGACAAGGCGGTGCTGCTCGGCCTGGAGGGCGAGCAGCCGGACACCATCGACACCAGCGGTATCGAGGCACGCCTGGCCGCCATCCGCGGCGCCGGGCGGATCAACCTGCTCGGCGAGAAGGCCATCGCCTTCCACGAGAAGCAGCACCTGGCGATGATCCGCAAGCCGCTGGACTACCATCCCAACGGCATGATCTTCCGTGCCTTCGACGGCGCCGGCCTGCAGCTGCGCGCCCGCGAATACTACTCGGTGGGCGGCGGCTTCGTGGTCGACGAGCAGGCGGCCGGTGCCGACCGCATCGTCGAGGACAAGACCGCGCTGGCCTACCCGTTCAAGACCGGCAAGGAACTGCTGGCCCAGTGCGCCGCGCACAACCTGTCGATCAGCCAGCTGATGCTGGCCAACGAGGCGGCCTGGCGCCCGGAGGCCGAGACCCGCGCCGGCCTGCTGCACATCTGGCAGGTGATGCAGGACTGCGTCACCGCCGGCTGCCGCAACGAGGGCATCATGCCCGGCGGGCTCAAGGTCAAGCGCCGCGCCGCCGCGCTGCACCGCCAGCTCAGCGAGCACCCCGAAGCCTGTCTGCGCGACACCCTCAGCGTGCTCGACTGGGTCAACCTCTACGCCCTGGCGGTGAACGAGGAGAACGCCAGCGGCGGCCGGGTGGTCACCGCGCCGACCAACGGCGCGGCCGGCATCGTGCCGGCGGTGCTGCACTACTACGCCCGCTTCGTGCCCGGTGCCAATGAAGACGGCGTGGTGCGCTTTCTGCTCACTGCCGCCGCCATCGGCATCCTGTACAAGGAGAACGCCTCGATCTCCGGCGCCGAAGTCGGCTGCCAGGGCGAAGTCGGCGTGGCCTGCTCGATGGCCGCCGGCGCCCTGTGCGAAGTGCTCGGCGGCAGCGTGCAGCAGGTCGAGAATGCCGCCGAGATCGGCATGGAGCACAACCTCGGCCTGACCTGCGACCCCATCGGCGGCCTGGTCCAGGTGCCCTGCATCGAGCGCAACGCCATGGGCTCGGTGAAGGCGATCAACGCCGCGCGCATGGCCCTGCGCGGCGACGGCCAGCACTTCGTCTCGCTCGACAAGGTGATCCGCACCATGCGCCAGACCGGCGCCGACATGAAGAGCAAGTACAAGGAAACCGCTCGCGGCGGTCTGGCCGTCAATATCATCGAGTGCTGACAGCCTCGCTCCGCAACGGGGAGCAGGAGCACAAGCGAGGTCGCCGCACAGGCTGCGGCCCACACCTGACCATCCCCTCGCCCCCTTAGGGGAGAGGGCTAGGGAGAGGGGGCGAGATTCGCCCCACCCACGAAATCAACGGAGAAGCGCATGACCACCGAAACACTGGCGAAAACCCCGCTACATGCCCTGCACCTGGAGCTCGGCGCGCGCATGGTGCCGTTCGCCGGCTATGACATGCCCGTGCAGTACCCGCTGGGCGTGATGAAGGAGCACCAACACACCCGCGAGGCCGCCGGCCTGTTCGACGTCTCGCACATGGGCCAGATCCTGCTGCGCGGCGAGCATGCCGCGCGCGCCCTGGAGTCCCTGGTGCCGGTGGACATCATCGACCTGCCGGTGGGCCTGCAGCGCTACGCCATGTTCACCGACGAGCACGGCGGCATCCTCGACGACCTGATGGTCGCCAACCTCGGCGACGAGACCCTGTACCTGGTGGTCAACGCCGCCTGCAAGGACCAGGATCTGGCCCACCTCAAGCAGCAGATCGGCGAGCAGTGCCAGATCGAATGCCTGTTCGAGCAGCGCGCCCTCCTCGCCCTGCAGGGCCCCAAGGCCGTGGACGTGCTGGCCCGCCTGGCGCCGGACGTTCGCCAAATGACCTTTATGCAGGTCGCCCGCGTGCGCCTGCTGGACAGCGAGTGCATCGTCAGCCGCAGCGGCTACACCGGCGAAGACGGTTTCGAAATCTCGGTGCCGGTGGAGCAGGCCGAAGCCCTGGCGCGCAGCCTGCTGGCCGAAGCCGAAGTCGAAGCCATCGGTCTCGGCGCGCGCGACTCGCTGCGCCTGGAAGCCGGCCTGTGCCTGTATGGTCACGACATGAGCACCAGCACTACGCCGATCGAGGCCAGCCTGCTGTGGGCCATCTCCAAGGTGCGCCGTCTCGACGGCCTGCGCGCCGGCAACTTCCCGGGTGCCGGGCGCATCTTCGAGCAGCAGCGCGATGGCGTGCCGAGCAAGCGTGTCGGCCTGCTGCCGCAGGAGCGCGTGCCGGTGCGCGAGGGCGCCGAGATCGTCGACGCCGACGGCCAGGTGATCGGCCGGGTGTGCAGCGGCGGCTTCGGCCCGACCCTCGGCGCGCCGGTGGCCATGGGCTATGTCAAGGCCAGCCACGCCGCCATGGACAGCGAAGTCTGGGCCGTCGTGCGCGGCAAGCGCGTGGCGATGAAGGTGGCCAAGACCCCCTTCGTGCCGCAGCGCTACTACCGCGGCTGACCCGCTCTGTAGCCCATGCTCCGTAGGAGCCGCGCCTCGCGGCGAATGCGTCGATAGACACAAAGCTTCGCCTCGGGGCGAGGCTCCTACAGTCGTCGCACGTAGCCCCGCCTCGTAGCCCGCATGCAATCCGGGGATGCCCTCGGAAGCTCCCGGATTGCCTCCGGGTTACGTCGTTAACGCTGCTACCCCCTGACCCGCTCGTAGGCCACCCGCGCTCGCCCCTCGCGCAGGGTCTGCGCCCACCAGTTCAGCTGCACCAGCAGATGCGCCATGGCCGAGTTGGCGCGGCGCGCCTCGCGCAGCCGGCCGCGCTCGTCGAACTGCTCCCAGGCGTTGGCGAAACTCACCGAACCGCGCACCGTCATGGCGTGCATTTCCACCAGCACCTGGCGCAGCTGCTCCACCGCACGCAGGCCGCCGGACACCCCGCCATAGCTGACGAAACCCACCGGCCGCGCCTCCCAGGATGCCGGCACTTCGTCGATGAAGCGCTTGAGCGCCGCCGGGTAGCCGTGGTTGTACTCCGGCGTGACGATCAGGAAGGCATCGGCGCGCAGCAACTGTTGCAGCGCCTGATGGCGTTGCTCTCCGGCGTCCGGCGACTCGCCGGGCTGGCGGAACATGGCGGCCGGGTCGACCAGGCTCAGCTCGAACTCGCTGCGCTGCTCGATCTGCTCGCGCGCCCAGGCCACCACCTGGTCGCAGAAACGCCCCTCACGCACGCTACCGTAGATCAATACCAGTCGAATCCTGTCCTGCATGGAAATGCCCTCGGGCTTGTCAGTCGAGGTGACCGAGGGTAAAACCTCAACTTAACTTAAGGTCAAGGGCTATTTTCCATGTCGTCCTGTCATTCCCGCATCGAGCGACCGTTGAGCGTCGGCCAGGTAGCCGAACGCAGCGGCGTGCCGGTCTCCACCCTGCACTTCTACGAGGCCAAGGGGCTGATCCACAGCCAGCGCAACGCCGGCAATCAACGGCGCTACCCGCGCGAGGTGCTGCGCCGGGTAGCGATCATCAAGGTGGCACAGCGCCTGGGCATTCCCCTGGCCGATATCGGCGCGGCGCTGGCCAGCCTGCCGGCCGACCACACGCCTACGGCGGCAGACTGGCAGCAGCTGTCCGCCCAGTGGCAGCGCGACCTGGATACCCGCATCGAGCAGCTGACCCGCCTGCGCGACCAGCTCACCGGTTGCATCGGCTGCGGCTGCCTGTCGATGCAGGATTGCCCGTTGCGCAACCCCTGCGACGAGCTGGGCAAACAGGGCGCCGGACCGCGTCTGCTCGAACGCGACTGATCGCGAGGCGGTCGCGCCGACTTCCTGCGAGTTCATCGCCCTGTGGCTCTCCACAAGCCCGGCCGGAAGGCCGTATCTGGACGGCGATCTGCGTGGGTACGGCATCTCAATTCTCGCAGTCATCACACGTCATATACAAAAGCACTGGCTAGCGCCGCCCCTCAGCCAACGCGCGGCCCCGCGCCAAAACCCTCTTATCCCGGACATTTCAGCCGATAATGACGCGGATAGCCTGCGACTTTCGTCTATAGCCGCGTTGACAAGCAGGGAAAAGCCTGTCGATAATCCGGCAAGTTGTATGACGACGTATAACAACAAGAACCGGGACCCAATCATGAACATCCTCGCCTCTTCCCCAGCGCTGCAACGCTTCGCACCTGCGCGCGCCTCCGACGCCAGACGCCATAGCACCGGATTCGCCGGAGGCTGACCCCAGCCCCTGGCAATGGCCGGCCGCGCTAGGCCGGCCCGCCGCCCCGCCGGGGCACCCACCACCCTCCCGTCATGCGGGCCGCCAGCCGGCCGGCAGGGGATGGCTCGTTCAAAAACTGGGAGCACAACAACAATGACCGCACGCAACATCCTTCCTCTGGCGCTGCTCGGCAGCACGGCGCTGGCTGTCGTCCTGCCCTCCGCCGGCCACGCCGCCGGCTTCGTCGACGACGCCAAGGTCACCCTGGGCCTGCGCAACTACTACTTCAACCGCAACTTCCTCAACCACACCAACAACGACCAGAGCCAGGCAGCCGAGTGGACCCAGAGTTTCATCCTCGACGCGCGCTCGGGCTTCACCCAGGGCACCGTCGGCTTCGGCCTCGATGCCCTCGGCCTGCTCTCGCTCAAGCTCGACGGCGGTCGTGGCACGACCGGCAGCCAGTTGCTACCGGTACATGACGACGGCTATGCCGCGGACGAATTCGGGCGCCTGGCGGTAGCCGCCAAGGCGAGATTCTCCAAGACCGAGCTGAAGGTCGGCGAATGGTTCGCCGTGCTGCCGATCCTGCGCGCCGACGACGGTCGCTCGCTGCCGCAGACCTTCCAGGGCGCGCAGATCACTTCCAGCGAGATCGACGGCCTGAACCTGTATGGCGGCCAGTTCTGGAAGAACAGCCAGCGCAACGATGCCAGCCGCGAAGACATGTCGTTCGGCGGCGTCGAGGGCGACGATTTCAACTTCGGCGGCGGCGAGTACCGCTTCAATGGCAACAACAGCATGCTCGGCGTCTGGCACGCACGCCTGGAAGACGTCTACAAGCAGAGCTTCGCCCAACTGACTCACAGCCAGCCGGTCGGCGACTGGGTGCTGGGCGCCAACCTGGGTTACTTCGACGGCAAGGAAGAAGGCGCGGCCAAGGCCGGCGAGCTGGACAACAAGGTCTACCAGGGCAGCCTCAACGCCAAGACCGGCAACAACAGCTTCACCCTCTCCTACCAGCGCCTGAGCGGTGACACCAAGTTCCTGCGCATCGACGGCGCCAGCGGCGGCAGCCTGGTCAACGACGGCTTCACCGCCAGCTTCGACGCCCCCGAGGAGCGCTCCTGGCAGTTGCGCCACGACTACAACTTCGCCGGCCTCGGCATTCCCGGCCTGACCCTGATGAACCGTTACACCAGCGGCTCCAACATCCACACCGGCGGGCGCACCGATGCCGAGGAATGGGCGCGCGAATCGGAACTGGCCTACACCATCCAGGAAGGCAGCCTGAAGAACCTGAGCATCCGCTGGCGCAACTCCAGCGTCCGTCGCGACGTGGGCACCGACGCCGACGAGAACCGCCTGATCATCAACTACCCGCTGTCGATCCTGTAACGCCCGACGCGCCAGCGCGTCCGATTGTCTCCATGTGTTTACGGCACTTTCCGCCCGTCCTTGCGACGGGCTTTTTTTGCCTGCAGATCCAACGGCTTGCCGCTGCCCCCCACTCCCCCTTCAGCGCAGCTGGCCCACCATCTGCGCCAGCACCGTCAGCACGTCACGCCCCAGCTGCTTCGAGCGCGCGCCGTTCCAGCCGGTGCGCGGCTGCGGGTTGTCGTCGTGGTCCTTGAACGG
Organism: Pseudomonas sp. SP16.1; assembly: GCF_052682975.1. Classification (NCBI taxonomy): domain Bacteria; kingdom Pseudomonadati; phylum Pseudomonadota; class Gammaproteobacteria; order Pseudomonadales; family Pseudomonadaceae; genus Pseudomonas; species Pseudomonas sp. SP16.1. Next base: position 958,781 of record NZ_JBQYFZ010000001.1, on the reverse strand, counting down.
CATTTCGATGGTGAACGACAGGCAATCGAAGGCCTCGCCCACGGCGTTGCAGGCCAGGGTCAGGTTGGCCTGGCCGGGCTCGTCGCGTGGATAGCCGAAGCGAGTCTGGAATTCGGCGCCGACAGCCACCAGGCGCTCGCGGAAGTCCGCCTCCAGCGCGGCCAGGCGCGGCGTATAGCCGGGGTTGCCCTCGCAGCCGGCGGTGAATACGTGGGGAATCTCCTCGTCGCCATGGATATCCAGGAACAGGTCGACGCCGATACGCCGCATGTGCTGCTGCACGAACAGCACCTCGGGGCTGCGCTCGGCGCTGGCCGACTGCCAGGCGCGGTTGAGATCCTGCCCCGCATGGTTGGTGCGCAGGTGGCCGCGGAAGGCCCCGTCGGGGTTCATGTTCGGCACCAAGTACAGCTCGGCCCGGCTCAGCAGCGCGCTCATCTCGGCATCGTGCGGGTCCTGCAGGCGCTCGATTAGCCCCTCCATGAACCATTCGGCCATATGCTCGCCGGGATGCTGCTGGGCGATGATCCACAGCTTGCGCGGCGCCTGCGCCTGGCGGCCGATGCGCAGCAGCTGGATATCACGCCCCTCCAGGCTCTTGCCACAGGCCAGCAGCTCGGCGCCGCACTCCAGCGCCCGGGCGATCAGACGTTCGTGGCGCGCCCGTGGATAGGGTTCGAAATAGGCGAACCAGGCCTGCTCGCGCTCGGCCTGCAGCTCGAAGTGCAACTGGCCGTCGGCGAAATGCGTCGGCAGGCGAAACCAGTCCTGCTGATCGTAGCTGGCCACCGCCTGATAGCCGTCCCAGGCGCGGTTGTAGGCCGACTGTCCGGCGTTGCTCAGGCTGAAGACGTGGCGCCGGCCCGGCTGCAGGCCCTCCACGCGAAAGTGGAACCATTGGAAGTGATAGCTGTTGAGGTCCGGCCGCAGGGCCAGCAGTACGCACTGCGGGTCGCCGGCGTCGATGACCTGGATATTGCCGCTGTCGAAATCCGCGCTGATCTTCATGGCTGCCTCGTGAACGGAAACAGCCATCAGGATTGCAGCTCGGCGCGCCGCTGTGAAGGCAGACAGACCGGCCCGGGCGAACTAAGGTAGCCAGGGTCGGCCTAACAAGCTGAGCCGAAACCGCCGGAGAACCCCACGCATGTACCGCCCGATCGCCCCGCCTCCCCTGCTCCCCGCCCTGTTCGCGCTGATGCTGCTGGCCGGCTGCGCCGGCCGTGAGCCGGATATGCCAGCGGCCTCCGAACACCCGCCGGCCCGCCAGGAACAGGCGCCGCCAGCGCCGCTGGATGCGCTGCGCCAGCAGGCCCAGCGGGGCGATCTGGACAGCCAGTTCCAGCTCGGCAGCGCCTACTTCGTCGGCCAACCGGAGAAGAACCTCAAGCAGGCCGAGTACTGGTGGAAGCAGGCCGCGGACAAGGGCCACGCCATGGCTGCGGTCAGCCTGGCTTACCTCTACACCGGGCGCGACGCCCCGGAGTTCGCCAATCAGCAGGACATGCTCAAGTACCTCAACCAGTCGGCGGCGGCCGGCAACCCCATGGCCCAGCACATTCTCGGCAACCTCTATCACCGCGGCGAAGGCGGTGTACCGCGCGACCCGGACCAGGCGCGGCGCCTGTACCAGAGCGCCTGCAAGCAGAACTACCAGGCCTCCTGCGCGGCGCTGGGGCAGCAGTAAACCGCGGCACGCGGCCTGGACTCAGGGCTGCAGGTCGAACAGCGCCTTGCCGCTCGCCATGTCGCAGGGGGCGGAGAAATGCTCGTGGAAGATCAGCCAGCGTCCGCCCTGGCGGCGCAGGCACTGGGTCACGCGCATCCAGCAGCTTTCCAGCTCGCCCTTGTCGTTAGTGCCGCCGCAGTGCAGCAGGTAGTGCGTCACGCCAAGATCACCCGCGGCGGTGAATGTTGGCTCATGTGGCTCGAACATGCCCGGACCGCTGCACATTTCCATGCAGGCCTGCCAATGCGCCTGGTACGCCGGGCGCCCCTGGAAACGCAGGGGACCGATGGCATCGTAGGCCACCACCTCCTCCACGTAGTGGCTCATGATGCGCGCCACGTCCTTGCTGCGGCAGGCCTCGGTCCAGCTGTTCAACGCGTCTTGCAGTTCGTGCTGAGTCATGTCGATGCTCTCCTTCCTTATTGTCTTCAGGCCTTGTGCGCACAGCAGTCGTGGCCGGGCGCGGCTTGCTCGTACTCGTCATGCAGGCGCGTCCAGTTGAGCCCCTTGCCATCGAGATCGGGCATGCCGTCCCAGCCTTCGCCACGGCCGAAGGGGGTGAGGTCGAGGTAGTGGAAGCTGCTCATCAGAATCTCCAGGCCGCGGCCATAACAGGAATAGGTGTGGTAGATCCGCCCGCCGTCGCGCAGGAACACGCTGACGCCGGGCTGCTCGCCCTGGATGTGATAGGTCAGGCCCAGGCGCTCGAGTTCGTCCTTGTCGCGGTAGTTGTATTCGACCGGCGCGACCTGCTCGTCGGTGGTGGCGTGATAGTCGTAGTTGAAGCGACTGCCATAGGAGCTGTACCAAGGCAGGGTCCAGCCCATGCGTCGTTTGAAGGCCGCGAGATCGGCCAGCGGCGCGCGCGAGACCAGCACCAGGTTGGTGTCGCGTGCATGCAGGTGGGACTGGTGGCCGATGTTGTCGACCAGGCAGGAACAGCCGTCGCAGCCCTCGCCGCGGTCCATGTGGTACATGAAGTGGTAGACGATCAGCTGGCTGCGCCCGTCGAACAGCGCCTCCAACCCGACCTCGCCCTGCGGGCCGTCGAAGCGGTAGTCCGCCTCGACCGGCACCATGGGTAGCGCCCGCCGGGCGCGGTTGAGGGCGTCGCGCTGCCGGGTCAGGGCCTTTTCCTGCTCGAGCAATGCCTTGCGCGCCGCCAACCACTGCTCGCGCGTGGCGACCTCGGGGATAAAGCTGCGGTCCATAGCGGTTCTCCTGCCGATGGCGATCGATGGCGGCTCAGTGCTGGCCGGCCTGCAGTTGCGCCGGCTGGATATCCAGTTCGCGCACCGGGCGTACTTCAACACAGCCGACGCGGGCGGCGGGAATGTGCCCGGCGAGCTGAATCGCCTCGTTGAGGTCGCGCGCCTCCACCAGGTAGAAGCCGGCCAGTTGCTCCTTGGTTTCGGCGAAGGGGCCGTCGGTGATCGCCAGCTTGCCGCCGCGCATGCGCACGGTAGTGGCGGTCTGCACCGACTGCAGCGCTTCGGCGGCGAGCATGCGCCCGCTCTCCTGTACGGCGTTGGCGTAGGCGAAGCACTCGCTGTCATGCGGGCTGTCGGGGGAGCTGTGCAGCTCCTGTTCGTTGGCGTAGACGAGGCAAAGGTATTTCATGGCGCGCTCCAGTTCCTTGGCGGGTGGGTACTGGATAGTCGAACGCGTCAGGATCATTTCGACATTGGCCGGAAAAACATCGTCGCAGCCGACGAACGGTAGGGTGCGCCGTGCGCACCAGCCTCTTCGGGTTACACCCGGCCCTGGCGATTCGAAGTCTGCCGGAAGCCTCAGGGCGCGCAGCGCACCCTACTCGGGCACTTCGACGCTGACGTGGATGGCGTCGTGGCGCCAGAACTCCAGATCGCAGTCGATGATGCGCCCGTGCTGGTCGCGGTTGACCCGGGTGATGCGCAGCGCCGGGCTGCCCGGCGCCACCCTGAGGCTGGCCGCCGCCTCGGCGTGCAGCGCAGTGGGCACCATGTCGAAACGCACCCGGCCGTAGTGAATGCCGTATTCGCTGGCGTAGAGGTCGGTGAGCGAGCGGGTCAGGTCGAACTCGAGGATGCCGGGGAAGTAGGCCGGGTTGAGGTAGTGCTCGACGTACAGCACCAGGCGCCCGTCGATGCGCCGCGCGCGGCACACCTGGTAGACACTGGACAGCGCCGGCAGCTCCAGCACCTGGCAGATCTGCGCGCTGGCCGGCACCAGCCGCGCGCTGAGCACTTCGGTGGCCGGTACTCGCCCCTGTTCGGCGACCATGGCGTGGAAGTGCGTACGCACCAGCGGGTTGTAGGCCACCCGCGCCGGCGAAACGAACCAGCCGCGGCGCTCCTCGCGATAGACCAGGCCCTGCGCCTCCAACTGGCCGAGTGCCTCGCGCAGGGTGATACGGGTGGTATCGAACAGCTCGCTGAGCTTACGCTCGGCCGGCAACTTGCTGCCGGAGGGCAACAGGCCGCGGTCGATCTGCTCCTGCAACGCGCGGCAAATGACGGTCACCGCCCGCGGCGCTTCTTCACGCATCAATTTCCCCTCATGGACTAGTCCAGCCCCATAACAGGGCAAAAATCCTTCACCGATATGGCTCGCGAGCCTAGGTAGTCTAGATGACCGTTAGATGACAGCCATACCGTGAGCATGTCGCATGCCACCGCTCGCTCGCCCTCCAGCCCGCGAAAACGGCCGCTGGTCTACGCTTGTGGAGCGCGCCAGCCGGACACCCCTGGGCATCTGCCGCCACTGGCTGGACATAAAACTGTCACTCAACGCGCTTAGATTGGCTCGGGTATTGCTGATCTAGACCAACACTCTCATGCAAAGGAGTTTCCGATGAAACAACTGCTGCTGGCTTCATTGATGGGCTCGGCCATCGCCCTGGCGACCTCGGCCATGGCCGAAGGCACCGACTTGCAGGCACTGGAACAGGCTGCACGCGCCGAGGGCGCGGTGAACAGCGTGGGCATGCCCGACAGCTGGGCCAACTGGAAGGATACCTGGGCCGATCTGGCCAAGCTCTATGGCCTCAAGCACCAGGACACCGACATGAGCTCGGCGCAGGAAATCGCCAAGTTCGCCGCCGAGAAGGAAAACGCCACCGCCGATATCGGCGACGTCGGCGCCGCCTTCGGCCCCATCGCCGTGCAGCAGGGCGTGACCCAGCCGTACAAGCCGAGCACCTGGGAGCAGATTCCGGCCTGGGCCAAGGATCAGGACGGCCACTGGATGCTAGCCTACACCGGCTCCATCGCCTTCATCGTCAACAAGCAGCTGGTCAAGGACATCCCGCATTCCTGGGCCGACCTCAAGACCGGCACCTACAAGGTCTCCGCCGGCGACGTGAGCACCGCCGCGCAGGCGGTCAACGGCGTGCTGGCCGCCGCCATCGCCATGGGCGGCAACGAGAGCAACGTGCAGCCGGCGCTGGAGTTCTACGGCGAACTGGCCAAGCAGGGCCGCCTGTCGCTGGCCAACCCGACCATCCAGACCCTGGAGAAGGGCGAAGTGGAAGTCGGCATCGTCTGGGACTTCAATGGCCTGTCCTACCGCGACCAGATCGACCCCGAGCGCTTCGAGGTGCTGATCCCGTCCGACGGTTCGGTGATCTCCGGCTACAGCACCATCATCAACAAGTGGGCGAAGAACCCCAACGCCGCCAAGCTGACCCGCGAATACATCCTCAGCGACGCCGGGCAGATCAACCTGGCCAAGGGCAATGCACGACCGATCCGCGCCGAGCATATCGAGCTGCCGGCCGAGGTACAGGCCAAGCTGCTGCCGCAGGAGCAATACGCCAAGGTCCAGCCGATCAAGGACGCCGCTGCCTGGGAGGCCACCTCCAAGGCCCTGCCGCGCCTGTGGCAGGAGCACGTGATCATCAATATGAATTGATGCCCACCTCCCCTCTCCCGTTTACGGGAGAGGGGCCGGGGGAGAGGGTGAAAGGCACCACGCCCTGCCAAATCTGAACGGAACCCGGATTGCATCCGAGCTACGACCGAACGAGAGAAACCCATGAAGCACAACGTCATCCTGGTGGTACTGGATGGCCTGAGCTATCAGGTGGCCCAGCATGCGCTGGGCCACCTGTTGGCTTACTGCCAGGCCGGGCGCGCCGCGCTGTACAAGCTCGATTGCGCACTGCCGGCACTGTCCCGCCCGCTCTACGAATGCATCCTCACTGGCGTTGCCCCCATCGACAGCGGCATCGTCAATAACGATGTGGTGCGCCTGTCGAATCAGCGCAGCATCTTCCACTACGCCCGTGACGCCGGCCTGAGCACCGCCGCCGCGGCCTATCACTGGGTCAGCGAGCTGTACAACCGCGCGCCCTTCGTCGCCGCCCGCGATCGCCATACCAGCGATATGACGCTGCCGATCCAGCACGGCCACTTCTATTACGCCGACCATTACCCGGATTCGCACCTATTCGCCGATGCCGACAGCCTGCGCCAGCGCCATAACCCCAACCTGCTGCTGGTGCACCCGATGAACATCGACGACGCCGGCCACAAGCATGGCCTCGATAGCCCGCAGTACCGCAACGCCGCGCGCCGTGCCGACGTGCTGCTGGCCGACTATATCCAGCCCTGGCTCGACGCCGGATACCAGATCCTGGTAACCGCCGACCATGGCATGAACGCCGACCACAGCCACAACGGCCTGCTGCCGGAAGAGCGCGAAGTGCCGCTGATCGTACTGGGCAGCGCCTTTAGCCTCGATCCGGCGGCCCGTCCGCAGCAGACCGAGCTGTGCGGCACCATCTGCCAGCTGCTCGGCGCGGCCCACGACAAACCCTGGTGCCGGGAGCTGCTTGCATGAAGTCGTCCATTTCCAGCAAGGGCTGGGCACTGCTGTGCCTGCTGCCCTTCGCCCTGTTCTTCTTCGCCTTCCAGATCGCGCCGTTGGCCTGGGTGGCGAGCAACAGCCTGAACACCGCCGAAGGCTGGGGCCTGGGCAATTTCCAGCAGGCGTTCGCCTCGGCCTTCTACCGCCAGGCCATGCGCCACAGCCTGGAGGTGGCCTTCTGGTCGAGCCTGCTGGGCATCGTCATCGCCATCATCGGCAGCTACTCGCTGCGCCAGGTCAGCAGCCGCCTGCGCGACTTCGTCATGGCCTTCTCCAACATGACCAGCAACTTCTCCGGGGTGCCGCTGGCCTTCGCCTTCATCATCCTGCTCGGCTTCAACGGCGCGCTGACCATCCTGCTCAAGCAGATGGGCGTGATCGAGGACTTCAACCTCTACTCCAAGACCGGCCTGATCGTCCTCTACACCTACTTTCAGATTCCCCTCGGCGTGCTGCTGCTCTACCCGGCCTTCGACGCCCTGCGCGAGGACTGGCGCGAGTCGGCCGAGCTATTGGGCGCCAGCACCTGGCAGTTCTGGCGGCACATCGGCCTGCCGGTGCTGACCCCGGCGCTGCTCGGCACTTTCGTCATCCTCCTGGCCAACGCCCTGGGCGCCTACGCCACGGTCTATGCGCTGACCACCGGCAACTTCAACATCCTGCCGATCCGTATCGCGGCGATGGTCTCCGGCGACATCTTCCTCGACCCGAACATGGCCAGCGCCCTGGCCATGGTGCTGGTCGGCCTGATGACCCTGATCACCATCGTTCATCAATGGCTGCTGCGCCGGAGCTACCATGTCGCCCGCTGAAAAACGCTCGCCGCTGTTCCACCAGCTGGTGGTCTACCTGCTGTTCCTGATCCTGCTGCTGCCGCTGCTCGGCACCCTGGTCTATTCGCTGTCCACCAGCTGGTCGGCGACCATCCTGCCCAGCGGACTGACCTTCAAGTGGTATGTCGCGCTGTGGAGCGACGCGCGCTTTCTCGCCGCCTTCGGCCGCTCGCTGCTGGTGTGCTTCGCTGCCCTGGCGCTGGCGCTGGCGCTGATCCTGCCGCTGCTGTTCGTGGTCAACTACCACTTCCCCAGGCTGGACGCCGTGATGAACGTGCTGATCCTGCTGCCGTTCGCCATCCCCCCGGTGGTGTCCTCGGTGGGCCTGATGCAGCTGTTCGCCGCCGGCCCGCTGCCGATCCTCGGCACGCCGTGGATTCTGATCGGCACTTTCTTCACCATCGCCCTGCCCTTCATGTACCGCGCCATCAGCAACAATTTGCAGGCCATCAACCTGCGCGACCTGATGGACGCCGCCCACCTGCTCGGCGCCAGCACCTGGCGCGCGGCCTTTATGGTGGTGCTGCCGAATCTGCGCAAGGGCCTGATGGTCTCGGTGTTCCTGTCCTTCAGTTTCCTGTTCGGCGAGTTCGTCTTCGCCAACCTGCTGGTGGGCAGCCGCTACGAGACGCTGCAGGTGTACCTGTACAACATGCGCAACGACAGCGGCCATTTCACCAGCGCCCTGGTGATTTCCTATTTCATGTTCGTGCTGCTGATGACCTGGGCGGCCAATCGCCTGAACAAGGCCTAGGAGCCGGCTTGCTGGCGATCCCCTGCCCGTTGTCCATAAGGATCTGCAATGAGTTACCTGAATATCCGCAACCTGCATAAAAGCTATGGCGCCACGCCCATCTTCACCGATATCAATATCGAGATCGGCCAGGGCCAGTTCATTACCCTGCTCGGTCCCTCCGGCTGCGGCAAGTCCACCCTGCTGCGCTGCATCGCCGGTCTGACCGAGGTCGATGGCGGGCAGATCCTGCTGGATGGCGAGGACCTGGTGCCGACGCCGCCGCAGAAGCGCGGCATTGGCATGGTGTTCCAGAGCTATGCGCTGTTTCCCAACATGACCGTTGCGCAGAATGTCGCCTTCGGCCTGCGCATGCAGAAGGTGCCCGCCGCCGAGGCTGCCAAACGCGTGGCCGAGGTGCTGGAGCTGGTGGAACTGAGCGACTACGCAGGGCGCTACCCGCAGCAGCTTTCCGGCGGCCAGTGCCAGCGCGTGGCCCTGGCCCGTTCACTGGTCACCCGCCCGCGCCTGCTGCTGCTCGACGAGCCGCTGTCGGCGCTGGATGCACGCATCCGCAAGCACCTGCGCGAGCAGATCCGCGCCATCCAACGCGAACTGGGCCTGACCACCATCTTCGTCACCCACGATCAGGAGGAGGCGCTGGTACTGTCCGACCGCATCGTGCTGATGAACGGCGGCCAGATCGTCCAGAGCGGCGACGCCGAAACCCTCTACACCGCGCCGGCGGACGCATTTGCGGCAGGCTTCATCGGCAGCTACAACCTGCTCGACGCCGAGGCCGCCAGCCGCCTGCTCGGCCAGCCGCTCAGTGGCCGGGTGGCGATCCGCCCCGAGGCCATCCATTTCGCCGACGAAGGTATCGAGGCGCGGATTCGCAGCCACAGCCTGCTCGGCAACGTCATCCGCTACCGCGTCGAGGCACGCGGCGTGGAGCTGCTGGTGGACGTGCTCAACCGCTCCGCCGCCGACCTGCACCACGACGGCCAGAGCGTCAGCCTGGCCATTGGCGCCGATGCGATCCGGGAGGTGGCGTGATGGCCCTGGCAATCTTCGATCTCGACGAAACCCTGATCCACGGCGACTGCGCCAGCCTGTGGGCGGTGGAAATGACCAAGCTGGGCTGGGCCGATGGTGAAGCCTTCATCGCCCGCGAACAGCAGCTGATGCGCCTGTATTCGACCGGCGAGCTGGCCATGGAGGACTATATGGCCTTCACCCTGACGCCGCTGGTGGGACGCACGCCCGAGGAGGTCGCCCATGTGGTCGAGCCCTTCGTCGAGGACGTGATCGAGCCGATTTTCTACAGCGACGCCAGCCGCGCCCTGGCCGCGCACCGCGCCGCCGGTGACCGCCTGCTGGTAATCTCGGCCTCGGCGCACTTTCTGGTTAGCGCGATTGCCGAGCGCTTCGGCATCGACGAGGTATTGGCCATCGACCTGCAGCTGCAGCACGGTTTCTACAGCGGCTGCACCGAGGGCGTGCTGACCTACCGCGAAGGCAAGGTGACGCGCCTGCACGCCTGGCTCACCGAGCAGAACGAGACGCTGGCCGGCGCCAGCTTCTATTCCGACTCGCGCAACGATCTGCCACTGCTGCAGCTGGTCGACAGGCCCTTCACCGTCAACCCTGACCCGACCCTGCGCGCCCACGCCGAGCAGGCCGGCTGGCCGATCCTCAGCTGGCGCTGAGCCTAGGGTGCGCCGTGCGCGCCGCCTTGAACGTAGAAAATCAGGTGCGCACGGTGCACCCTACCCGTTTAGGCGGCCCCGCTACACCCTACATGCTCATGATCCCTTCGCAGGCCTCGATCAACGCCGCCGCCAGCTCGCGCGCATAGCCGGGTAGCTGGTTGCGTGCGTGTAGGGCCACCTCCACCGGCGCTACCGGAGCGAAGCCTTCGGCCTCGCCCAGTTCGCGGTGCGCGGCGCTGATCAGCCGACGCGGCAGTAGGGTCAGACCGAGACCACCTTCGGCCGCGGCGCTGACGCCCGGCAGGCTGCTGCTGACATAGGCGATGCGCCAGGGCTTGCCCATGGCGTCCAGCGCGTGGGTCATCTCCAGGCGGTACAGACCGTTGGGCGGGAACACCGCCAGCGGCACCGGGTTGCGCGCCAGCACCGGTCGCGCGCGACTGTCGAGCCAGGCCAGTGGCTCGGCCCAGCTGGCCAGGCCCTTGGCACTCCCGGCGCGCTGCTTGATCAGCGCCAGGTCCAGCTCGCCGGCGTTGAACGCGCGCCACACGTCGTGGCTGAGGCCGATAGTGATCTCCAGGCGCACACCGGGATGGGCGTCGGCGAAATCGGCCAGGTAGGGGGTCAGGCTGTTGGCGGCGAAATCGTCCGGCACGCCGAGGCGCACCTCGCCCTCCACCGCGCTCTGCCCCAGGGCCAGCATAGCCTCGTCCATCAGCGCGACGATGCGGTTGGCGTAGCCGAGCAGGCGTTCGCCCTCGGTGGTGGTCACCACGTAGCGGCCGCTGCGGTCGAGCAGCTCGGCGCCGAGCTGCTCCTCCAGACGGCGCACCTGCTGGCTGACGGTGGACTGGGTCAGGTGCAGGCTGGCGGCCGCGCGGGTGAAACCGCCGGTCTGCACCACGGCGAGAAAACTGCGTAACAGTACGGGATCGAGCATGTCGCCACCCATCATGAAAGCCACTGGCAGACATTCTACTATTTAATTTCCGAATCCAGCCGCGAATTCCTATAGTGCAGGGGAGCCAATTTTCCGCGCCGGGAGCCACCCCTGCGCCATTCACCCGCCGAGGCAATCTCTCGATGAGCAAATCGCCCTACTACTACGCCCCGCATGGCGGTCACCCAGGTCAGGAGCAGCTGCTGACCGACCGCGCCATGTTCACCGAAGCCTACGCCGTGATCCCCAAAGGCGTAATGCGTGACATCGTCACCAGCCACCTGCCGTTCTGGGACAACATGCGCATGTGGGTCATCGCCCGCCCGCTGACCGGCTTCGCCGAAACCTTCTCGCAATACATCGTCGAAGTCGGCCCGAACGGCGGCAGCAGCCGGCCGGAGCTGGACCCGACCGCCGAAGGCGTGATCTTCGTCGTCGAAGGCGAATTCAGCCTGACCCTCAATGGCACCCAGCACGCCATGCGGCCGGGCAGCTACGCCTTCATCCCGCCGCAGAGCGATTGGTCGCTGCGCAACAACAGCAGCCAAGCCGTGCGCTTCCACTGGCTGCGCAAGGCCTACCAGCCGGTCGAAGGCGTGCCTTACCCGGAAGCCTTCGTCACCAACGAGCAGGACATCGAGCCGATCGTCATGCCCGGCACCGAAGGCCGCTGGAGCACCACGCGCTTCGTCGAGATCAGCGACATGCGCCATGACATGCACGTCAACATCGTCAACTTCGAGCCGGGCGGCGTGATCCCCTTCGCCGAAACCCACGTCATGGAACACGGCCTGTACGTGCTGGAAGGCAAGGCGGTGTACCGCCTGAACCAGGACTGGGTCGAGGTCGAGGCCGGCGACTTCATGTGGCTGCGCGCCTTCTGCCCGCAGGCCTGCTACGCCGGCGGCCCGAGCCGCTTCCGCTACCTGCTGTACAAGGATGTGAACCGTCAGATGCCGCTGACCCTGGGCGGTCTGAAGCGCTGAGAAATGCAAGGCCCGTAGGGTGCGCCGTGCGCACCGATGATGCGGCACCTGGGGATCGGTGCGCGCGGCGCACCCTACAAAAGCCGCCAATCGCTGATGGAGGAGCTCGCTCCCGTAGCCACAAAAACGAAAAAGGCCACCCGAGGGGTGGCCTTCTTCATTTCTGCAGCGACCGATCAGCTATGCCGGATCAGGTGATCGAAGGCCGACAGCGAGGCCTTGGCGCCCTCACCCACGGCGATGACGATCTGCTTGTACGGCACGGTGGTCACGTCACCAGCCGCGAACACGCCAGGGACGTTGGTCGCGCCCTTGGCATCGACGATGATCTCGCCGAAGCGATTGAGCTCCACGGTGCCCTTGAGCCAGTCGCTGTTGGGCAGCAGGCCGATCTGCACGAAGATGCCTTCCAGCTCGACGCTGTGCAGTTCCTCGCTGGTGCGGTCCTTGTACACCAGGCCGGTGACCTTCTGACCGTCGCCCTTGACCTCGGTGGTCTGCGCGCTCTTGATCACGGTGACGTTGGGCAGGCTGCCCAGCTTCTTCTGCAGTACGGCATCGGCACGCAGGCTGTCGGCGAATTCCAGCAGGGTCACGTGGGCAACGATGCCGGCCAGGTCGATGGCTGCCTCGACGCCGGAGTTGCCGCCGCCGATCACCGCCACGCGCTTGCCCTTGAACAGCGGGCCGTCGCAGTGCGGGCAGAAGCACACGCCCTTGGCCTTGTATTGCTGTTCGCCGGGCACGCCCATCTCGCGCCAGCGCGCGCCGGTCGAGAGAATCACGGTCTTGGCCTTGAGCGAGGCGCCGTTCTCGAACTTCACTTCGTGCAGGCCGCCTTCGCTGCTGGCCGGCACCAGGGCCGAGGCGCGCTGCAGGTTCATCACGTCGACTTCGTATTCCTTGACGTGTTCTTCCAGGGCGCGCACCAGCTTCGGACCTTCGGTTTCCTTCACCGAGATGAAGTTCTCGATGGCCATGGTGTCCAGCACCTGGCCGCCGAAGCGCTCGGCGGCCACGCCGGTGCGGATGCCCTTGCGCGCGGCGTAGATGGCTGCCGCAGCGCCGGCCGGGCCGCCACCGATGACCAGTACGTCGAAGGCTTCCTTGGCGCTCATCTTCTCGGCATCGCGGCTACCGGCCTGGGTGTCGATCTTGGCGAGGATTTCCTTCACTTCCATGCGGCCGGAGGCGAACACCTCGCCGTTCAGGTAGATGCTCGGCACGGCCATGATCTGGCGGCGCTCGACTTCTTCCTGGAACAGCGCGCCGTCGATGGAAACGTTGCGGATGTTGGGGTTGAGCACCGCCATCAGGTTCAGCGCCTGGACCACGTCCGGGCAGTTCTGGCAGGACAGCGAGAAGTAGGTCTCGAACTCGAACTTGCCTTCGATGCCCTTGATCTGCTCGATGGTGTCCGCGTCCAGCTTGGACGGGTGGCCGCCGACCTGCAGCAGCGCCAGCACCAGCGAAGTGAATTCGTGGCCCATGGGGATGCCGGCGAAAGTAATGCCGATATCCGCACCCGGGCGGTTGAGCGAGAACGACGGACGACGGGCGTCGTTGCCATCGGTCTTGAGGGTGATCTTGTCGGTCAGGCCGACGATGTCCTTGAGCAGGCCCAGCAGCTCCTGGGATTTCGCGCCGTCATCGAGGGACGCGACGATCTCGAACGGCAGGGTGACCTTTTCCAGGTAGGCCTTCAACTGGGCTTTAAGATTGGCGTCCAACATGGCGGAGAGTCCTCAATGACATAAAATCGGGGCAATAAAATGCCCGGACGGATCGCGCCCGGGCATCGGCGACCGTTAAGAATCGGATAAGAATCTTAAGGGCTGGCGTAGGGTGGATGACGCTTCACCCATCCACCATCGGCTATTCGTAAAGGTGGATGAAGACAGCGTCATCCACCCTACGGATCGGCCGCTGTTTAGATCTTGCCAACCAGGTCCAGCGACGGAGCCAGAGTGGCTTCGCCTTCTTTCCACTTGGCCGGGCAAACCTGACCCGGGTTGGCGGCGGTGTACTGAGCGGCCTTCAGCTTGCGCAGGGTCTCGGACACGTCGCGTGCGATCTCGTTGGAGTGGATCTCCAGGGTCTTGATCACGCCTTCCGGGTTGATCACGAAGGTGCCGCGCAGGGCCAGGCCCTCTTCCGGGATGTGCACGCCGAAGGCGTTGGTCAGCTGGTGGGTGGGGTCACCGATCAGCGGGAACTGGGCCTTGCCAACGGCCGGCGAAGTTTCGTGCCAGACCTTGTGCGAGAAGTGGGTGTCGGTGGTCACGATGTAGACCTCGGCACCGGCCTTCTGGAACTCGGCGTAGTTGTTGGCGGCGTCTTCGATCTCGGTCGGGCAGTTGAAGGTGAAGGCGGCCGGCATGAAGATCAGCACGGACCACTTGCCTTTCAGGGACTGCTCGGTGACTTCGATGAACTCGCCTGCATGGAAAGCGTTGACCTTGAACGGTTGCACTTGAGTATTGATGAGGGACATCTCTGACTCCTGTTGAGGTTTCTGCGAGGGTTGAAAATCTACAGGGCGCATCTTAGCGTCCTAACGAAAAAAAGCTTATTGATTACAGCCATGATATTGATTGAAGGAGCCAATCGTTGACCGAACCCGCGCCAGGCGCGGGCTGCAGCTGCGGCTCAAATCAGATCGGGATCGATAAGCAGCGCCAGTTTACCCGCCACTTGGTTACCGGCGAGCGTCTCGAACGCCTCTTCACTGTCTTTGAACGCAAAACTGCGCACCAGTTGCGGCTTTAATCGCCCCTCGACGAATAACGGCCATACCTGCTGCTGCAGGTCGCGCAGCAGGTCGGCCTTGAACTGGTCGTCGCGATTGCGCAGGGTCGAGCCGATCAGCTGGATACGCTTGCCCAGCACCTGCGCCAGATCCAGCCTGGCTTCGCGGCCGCCCATCAGGCCGATATTGACCCAGCGCCCGTCACGCGCCAGCAGCTCCAGATTGAGCGCCGCATACTGACCGCCGACCGGGTCGAGAATCACATCGAAGGGGCCGAAATCCTTCAGTCCCTCCAGACCTTCACCGCGAATCACACCGCCCTGCGCCCCCAACGCCTCGCAATAGGCCAGGCGTTCGGCCGAGCCGACGCTGACCCAGCAGGGGCTGCCGAACGCCTTGCACAACTGGATCGCCGCCGAACCGACGCCGCTGGCACCGGCATGCAACAGCACCTTCTCGCCAGGACGCAGCGCAGCGAGCTGGAACAGATTGAGCCAGGCCGTGGCGTAGACCTCCGGCAGCACCGCAGCCTCGGCCAGGCTCAGGCCCTCGGGCACCGGCAAGGCGTGATGGGCATCGAGCACCACCTCCTCGGCCATGCCGCCCCCGGCCAGCAGACAGCAGACGCGATCGCCCACCTGCCAGGCGCTGCCGGGACCGACTTCGCTGATCACCCCGGCGCATTCCAGACCCAGCGCCTCGCTGGCGCCCGGCGGCGGCGGATAGAGGCCGGCGCGCTGCAGCAGGTCGGCACGGTTCAAGCCAGCGGCGGCCACCCGGACCCGAATCTGCCCCGCATCACAGGCCTGCGTCGGCTGTTCCAGCCACTGTGCCCGCCCCTCGACGCCTTGCAATGCCTTCATGCTGCCTCCATAGTGCAAGTGAAACCGGGCCCGACGTCGACCGCCGGCCTCCCGCCCAGCGCCAATGGAACCTGGCGCCCTTATTTACGGCCTAATATGCGTTATCACCTGCCACTACGTCGAATCAGCATGAAGCGCTCTCTCGCAAGCACTGCCCTCGCCCTCGTCCTCGGCTTCAGCGCCCTGCCGTTGGCGGCCAAGACCACTAGCGCCGCCGACTGGGAATACCTGCAGCCGGACCGCGAGCAGGTGATCGCCAGCCTCAACGTGGTGGAACTGCTCAAAAGACACCACTACAACAAGCCACCGCTCAACGACGAGCGCTCGGTGCAGATCTACGACAACTACCTCAAGTCGCTCGATCCGGCGCGCAGCTATTTCACCGCCGCCGATATCGCCGAATTCAACCGCTGGCGCACCCAGTTCGACGATCTGTTGAAGAACGGCGACCTCGAACCCGGCTTCGCCATCTACCGCCGTCATGTGCAGCGCCTGCAGGAACGCCTGGAGTTCGCCCTGGCGGAGCTCGGCAAAGGGATCGACAAGATCGATTTCGATCTCGACGAGAGTCTTGAGGTGGACCGCGAGAATGCGCCCTGGGCATCGGACCGCGCCGAACTCGACGAACTGTGGCGCAAGCGGCTCAAGGACGAGGTTCTGCGCCTGAAGATCGCCGGCAAGGAGAACAAGGACATCCAGGAGCTGCTGACCAAGCGCTACAACAACCAGCTGGCGCGGCTCAAGCAGACCCGCGGCGAAGATGTGTTCCAGACTTACATCAACGCCTTCGCCACCACCTACGATCCGCATACCACCTACCTGTCGCCGGACAATGCGGAGAACTTCGACATCAACATGAGCCTGTCGCTGGAAGGCATTGGCGCGGTGCTGCAGAGCGACAACGAGCACGTCAAGGTGGTGCGCCTGGTGCCGGCCGGTCCGGCGGAGAAAAGCAAGCAGATCGCCCCCGCGGACAAGATCGTCGGCGTCGCCCAGGGCAACGGCGAGATGGTCGACGTGATCGGCTGGCGCCTGGATGAAGTGGTCAAGCTGATCCGCGGGCCGAAAGGCTCCACCGTGCGCCTGGAAGTCGTGCCGGCCAGCAACCCGCCCAGCGACATGACCAGCAAGGTGGTCACCATCGTCCGCGAAGCGGTCAAGCTGGAAGAACAGGCGGCCAAGAAGAAGGTCCTCACGCTGGCCCATGAAGGCCGCGACTACAAGCTGGGGGTGATCGAGATCCCGGCCTTCTACCTGGACTTCAAGGCGTTCCGCGCCGGCGACCCGGACTACAAGAGCACTACCCGCGACGTCAAGCGCCTGCTCAACGAGTTGAAGGAGGAGAAGGTCGATGGCGTGGTGATCGACCTGCGCAACAACGGTGGCGGCTCGCTGCAGGAAGCCACCGAGCTGACCGGCCTGTTCATCGAGCAAGGCCCCACCGTGCTGGTGCGCAACGCCGACGGCCGCGTCGACGTGCTCGCCGACGAGAATACCGGCACCTACTACACCGGCCCGCTGGCGGTGCTGGTCAACCGCCTGTCCGCCTCGGCCTCGGAGATCTTCGCCGGGGCCATGCAGGACTATCACCGCGCGCTGATCCTCGGCGGCCAGACCTTCGGCAAGGGCACGGTGCAGACCATCCAGCCGCTCAACCACGGCGAACTCAAGCTGACCCTGGCCAAGTTCTACCGCGTCTCCGGGCAGAGCACCCAGCACCAGGGCGTGATTCCGGACATCCTCTATCCCGACGTGATGGACACCAAGGACATCGGCGAGAGCGCCCTGCCCGCCGCCCTGCCCTGGGACAGCATCCGTCCGGCGATCAAGCCCGAGCTCGACCCGTTCAAGCCCTTCCTCGCCGAGCTCAAGGCACGACACGATCAGCGCACCGCCAACGATCCGGACTTCGTCTTCACCCGCGACCGCCTGACCCTGGCCAAGAAGCTCATGGCCGAAACTCAGGTCAGCCTCAACGAGAGCAAGCGCCGCGCCCAGCAATCCAGCATCGAGGCCAAGCAGCTGCTGCTGGAGAACAACCGGCGCCAGGCCAAGGGCGAGGAGCCGCTCAAGGAGCTGAAGAAGGAAGACGAGGACGCCCTGCCGCTGGAAGCCGACGAGAGCACGCCGGAAGACGACGCCTACCTGGCGGAAAGTGGGCGCATCCTGCTCGATTACCTGGGTCTGAACGCCTCGCTGGCCAAGCATTGAGGATGCTGGCACCGAGCCGTCATCAAAGGGTCATCATTCTGTCGTGAAATGCGGGGGTCGATAGGCATATCGACCCCTTCGTCTTTCGGCACATCGAGACCACCATGACCGTCACCGAGCAGTTGAGCGCGCTGCAGCAGATCTTGCGCAGCGGTGAGCTAAGCAGTCTGTTCCAGCCCATCGTCTCGCTCTCCGAGCAACGCATACTCGGCTACGAAGCCTTGAGCCGCGGCCCTTCCAACAGCCCCCTGCACGCGCCCCTAACGCTGTTCGCCGTGGCCCGCCACGCCGGGCGTCTCAGCGAACTGGAAATGGCCTGCCGGCAAAGCGCGTGCAAGGCCTTCAGCGCCCAAAGCCTGGAAGGCAAGCTGTTTCTCAACGTTTCGCCCGAATCCCTGCTCGAACCCAGCCACCAGCCGGGACGCACCTTGCAGCTGCTGCAGGCGTTCGGCATCCCGCCGAGTCAGGTGGTGATCGAGCTCACCGAGCACGCGCCCACCGAAGACTTCGCCCTGCTAGACACCGCGCTGCACCATTACCGCGCCATGGGTTTCTCCATCGCCCTGGACGATCTCGGCGCCGGCTATTCCAGCCTGCGCCTGTGGTCGGAGTTGCGCCCGGACTATGTGAAGATCGACCGCCACTTCATCGACGGCATCCACCTGGACCCGGTCAAGCGCGAGTTCGTCGGCTCGATCCTGAAGATGGCCCAGGCCTCTCGCGCCCAGGTGATCGCCGAGGGCATCGAACTGGCGGAGGAGCTGACGGTGCTCGCCGAGATGGGCGTGGATCTGGTTCAGGGCTACCTGCTCAGCCGACCGCTGGACAAGCCGCCACGCGAGATCGGTCAGCTGCGGCCGCGCCTGCAGGGCGCTCCCGGCTCCATGGGCGAGGACGGCTGCGACCTCGCGGCCCTGCTCAACGAACAGCCCGCGGTCGATCAGCACACCGCCATCGCCGAGGTGCTGGAAGCGTTCCGCAACCAGGCCAACCTCAATTCTTTGGCGGTGCTCGACGAGCAGCATCAGCCGGTTGGTATCGTTCACCGCCATTCGCTCTCCGATGCACTGCTCAAGCCCTTCGCCACAGACCTGTTCGCGCGCAAGCCAATCCGCCGACTGATGAGTCAGGACTTTCTCGCCGTGGAGCGAACGCAATCGCTGCAGAAGGTCAGCCGTCTGCTCACCAGCCGCGCCCGTCAGCGCATCGAGGAAGACTTCATCATTACCCAGGATGGCCGCTACCTGGGTCTGGGCCGGGTGATCGACGTGCTCAAGCTGATTACCGAGCAGAAGCTGCAGCAGGCGCGACACGCCAATCCGCTGACCCTGTTGCCCGGCAACGTGCCGATTCAGCAGTGCCTGACCCGCCTGCTGCAGCAGCGCCGCGAGGCGGCGGTGTGCTACGTCGATATCGACAGCTTCAAGCCGTTCAACGACCTGTACGGCTATGCCAAGGGCGACGAGGTGCTGCTGTGCCTCGCGCAATGCCTGAGCGAGAAGGTCGACCCGGTGCGCGACTTCGTCGGCCATATCGGCGGGGACGATTTCCTCCTGGTACTCGGCAGCGCCGAGTGGCGCGACAAACTCAGCCGCCTGATCGAGGATTTTCAGAGCCAGTGCCGGCGCTTCTATCGCGACGAACACCTGCAGGCCGGCTGCTTCAGCGCTCACAACCGCCAGGGCCAGCAGCAGGAATTCCCTCTGCTGACGCTCTCGATCGGCGTGGTGCACCTGCGCAGCGAGGATTGCGCGCAACTGGACGCCGCGCAGCTGGCCGAGCTGGCATCCGAAGCCAAGCGCCAGGCCAAGGACGTGCCGGGCTACAGCCTGCAGATCATCGACCGGCTATCGGCCTGAACGCAGCGTCGCGGTGGCCTGTTCAGCGTAACGCTCGGCCAGGGCGCTATCGGCCGGCAGGCCGGGCGCGCCGTCGCGATACAGCTGACTCAGACGACTGGCCGCCAGCGGATGCCCGGCCGCGGCGGCGAGCATCCACCAACGCATTGCCTCCTGGGCGTCCGGGGCCTGGCGGGTATCGCCCTGCAGGGCCTGCACCCCCAGCTGATAGGCCGCCTTGGCCTCGCCGCCTGCAGCCGCCAGGCGCAGCAGGCGCAACCCCTCCTCGCGCGCGCCGAAGCCCTGGCCGCGAAACAGCAGGATATGACCGTAGAAACTCTGCGCCGAGACGTCGCCGAGGTTCGCCAGGCGCGCATACTGCCCCTGCATCCACTGCCAGGCACGTGGCTGGCGCAGCAGCCAGGGCCAGTCGAACAGACGCCTGGCCAGCCAGTAGCCCAGGCGCGCGCGCAGCTGCCAGAACAGTCTAGACATCGGCCGGGTAATCGAACTCGAACACCCGCACCACCTCGGCGGCATGCCAGGACGCCGCGGCCACGCCATCAGAGGCGCCGCTGAAACGGCCCAGGCGGGTGACGCAATCGAAGAATCCGGTACGCGGCAGACGACTTGCGCCCTGACTGATCACCAGGGCGCTGCGCAGCGGGCGCTCGGCGCGGGCATCCAGCGCCGCCAGATGCTCCAGCGCGGCACTGAGGGTCTGCATGGCCGGCGCGGGCAATTCCAGACGCTCGATCAGCGCACGGTAGGTCAGCAGATGCCTCTGGCGACGGGCGTCGTCCAGTTCGTCGAGCAGGGCCTGCCAGTGCTGGCGGCTGATACGTACGCTCAAGACCAACCCTCCAGCTCCAGAGACCAGGCCAGGGCCCGCAGGATGGCGGCATCGGGCTCGCGCTCGCCGCGCTCGATCATCGCCAGGTAATGCGGGCTGATCCCTACGCTGCGTGCCAGCGCCTCGGGGCTAAGCCCCTTGGCCTCGCGCAGGCTCTGCAATTGATCGAGCGACGGCCGCCCGGCCTCGCTCGGGACGGCGGAGCTGGTCGGCTCGGTCGCGGTCTGGCGACCCGCCGCCTGTAGCAACGCCTGATATTCGGCCCAAGGCAGCACGGCGTATTCCGGCTCACCATCGCGGGCAATAACTTGCACTGTCATGGATCTCTCCGTTGGAAAGCAGTGCCGACGACCTCGGCACCTTCCTTGCGAACGGCCATATTAACAGGCGTCCGGGAACAGGGGGCGTGATCTATACTGCTTCGATCGGCCGACGTATTGCCGCGGCTGCCGTCAGTGCGCCTGGCCGGCAGTGGCCGCGGAATTCGGCATCCTGCGCCTAGCGGATCGCTGCCCCGCCCACGACGCCAACGGGCGCAGGAACGCAGCGGACAGCGAAGCGCGAACATCAAGGGCGGGGAGTTTCCTGTGCGAACACTGGGTGTGCTGCTTTGCGGCCTGCTGGCATTGCCCTGCGGCGCCGACAATCTGCGCTGGGGCTACGGCCCGGCCGACGCCATGCCCTATGTGGGCATGACCCAGGGCAAGGTAGACCGGGGCCTGGTACATCGCCTCGGCCTGGAGCTGGCCCTGCGCCTGGACCTGCCGATCGAGTTCGTCGAGACGCCGAACAACCGGCTCGAGGCCTATCTGCAACAGGGTCGGCTGCATCTGATTTGCAACAGCAACCCGGACTGGCTCGGCGAACCGCAGCGCTATCACTGGTCGCCGCCGTTGTACGAGGAGGAAGACGCGTTGCTGCAGCATCGCGACCGGCCGCCGCTGACCGATCTGCAGAGCCTCCACGGCAAGGTGCTCGGCACCAGTCTGGGCTACGTCTACAGCGCGCCGCTGATGGCGGCCTTCGCCGCTCGACAGATCCTGCGCCAGGACGTGCGCGACCTCGATACCAGCCTGCAGATGCTCGACAAGCAGCGCCTGGATGCGGTGATCGACATGCGCCGCAACCTGGTCTACAAGCTCGCCCAGTACCCGCAGCTGCGCTTGCGCTTCAGCCCCTGGGTAGTGGAACGCTACCGGGTGCACTGCGTCTATGGTCCGCACCTGCCGGTGGCCGCCGAACAGCTGGACGCAATTCTGCTGCAGCTGCGTGACGACGGATCGATCGCCGCCTGGCTGGACGAGGCGCTCAGCAGCGCTCCCGGGATAACGGATCAGGAGGTGGCAAGCGCTCGATATCCGCCAGGTGCTCCGGCGTCTGCGCCGCCCGCCAGGCCTTGAACGCGTCGAGTTCCCCCTGCCAGGTGCGCACCACCCAGGCCAGCACGGCCAGATCGTCGATGAAACCCAGGCCCGCCAGCCAGTCCGGAATGGCGTCCAGTGGAGTCAGGAAGTACAGCAGGGCGGCCACCGCCATCAGCAGTGCCTGACGGCTGACCTGCCGGTATTCGCCTTTGGCCCAGGCCAGGCACAAGGCACTGAGCAGGCGCAGATCCTCCTTCAGGGCGGCAAATCGCTCGCCCTGCGGCGTGCGCTTATCGCCGAGCGCGCGCAGCAATTCCGGTAGCCGTCCTTCACGCAGGAAACGCGCCGCCTGAGGCAGGTAACGCGCCAGCTTCCACGGAACTTTCATCGACCCTCCTCGGCAACCTGGATGGCACCTGGGCTTGATCGGCTTATCCACCGAAGCTGTGGATAAACCTGTGAAAAGACTTTCGACAAGCTTACCAAAGCCCCGCCGCATGGGGGCTTCGGACAGATCGGACATTTTTTGCCCAGCACATAAAAACCAAGAAAATCAATAAGTTGAAAATTGACACTGGCAAAGCGACAGTGTAACGCGCAGCTAGTTGCGAACTCTCAGAGCAATGTGCATAAGCGTAACATCCCCCACCGCCATCCCCCGGAAACGACAGCGCCCCGTCAAGACGGGGCGCTGTGGCAATACCTGGAAGTGTTACTGCTCGGCGGCCTGATCCTTGATACCGATCAGCTCCAGATCGAACACCAGCACCGAATTGGCCGGGATAGCCGGAGACGGGCTCTGTTCGCCGTAGGCCAGCTCGCTGGGAATGTACAGCTTGTACTTCTCGCCGACGTGCATCAGTTGCAGGCCTTCGACCCAGCCGGGGATCACGCCGCCGACCGGCAGGTCGATGGGGCTGCCACGGGCAACCGAGCTGTCGAACACGCTGCCGTCGGTCAGCTTGCCTTCGTAGTGCACGGTCACCACGTCGCTTTCCTTGGGCTGGGCGCCGTCGGCCTTCTTGATCACTTCGTACTGCAGGCCGGACTCGGTCGTCACCACGCCTTCGCGCTTGCCGTTCTCCTCGAGGAATTTCTTCCCGGCCTCGGCCGCTTCCTTGTTCAGCGCGGCCATGCGCTCTTCGGCGCGCGTCTGCAGGAAGGAGAAAGCCTCGACCATCTCATCGTCCTTGATCCGCGGCTCCTTCTTCGCCAGCGCATCCTCGATTCCCTGGGCGACGGCCTTGGAATCCAGATCGTCCATGCCTTCCTCGGACAGGCTACGGCCCATGTTCAGACCGATGCCGTAGGAAGCCTTCTGCGCCGGGCTCTTGAGTTCGACTTCGCTGGTTTGCGAATCGCAACCGGCGAGCACCAGGCCCACCAGGGCAACCGCCGCCGCCAAACGATGCTGTTTCATGCTTGTTCCTTGTGAATGCGCCCGAAGGCCGTCGTGTGAGGCGGCCAGCTTAACAGGCGGCCGCGATCACTGGCTACGGCATAGGAGCCGAGCAGTGCGCATAAGTTCAAGTAAACAAAGGAACTTTTTGAAGATTCCGGCAGACGCCGAGAAAATGTCACAGGAGGGGATGAAGCGAGGAGGAAATGGCGCAGCGGACGGGACTCGAACCCGCGACCCCCGGCGTGACAGGCCGGTATTCTAACCGACTGAACTACCGCTGCGCGTAACTGCGAGATTGGTGGGTGGTGACGGGATCGAACCGCCGACCCTCTGCTTGTAAGGCAGATGCTCTCCCGGCTGAGCTAACCACCCCATTCACTCTCGAAGTGGGGCGCATTCTAGAGAGCGATCCGTACCTTGGCAACCCCCTCGGCGAAATAATTTTTATCGCGCTGCCAAGGGCTTAGCTCAGGGTTGGCCTGAACCGCGGAGGGGAGAATAATGCGCGCCTTGCGTTGACGGACACGATCATTTGCGCTCGCTGAACCATCGGCGTGCGGCAAGGTTCTGAGCAGTTGCCCGTTCTTTTCATTGCGTCGCGACATGCCAGGCTCCTCCGCCGAGACGGCTGCAAGGGCTGGCGTTGCCTCGCGACCTTCACCTCAAACGGAGAATCACCCCTTCATGTGGTTTCGTAACCTGCTGGTCTATCGCCTTACCCAGGACATTCCCTTCGATGCCGACGCACTGGAGGCCGCACTGGCGAGCAAGCCGGCGCGCCCCTGCGCCAGCCAGGAGCTGACCACCTACGGTTTCACCGCGCCCTTCGGCAAGGGTGCCGATGCGCCGCTGGTGCACCTCAGCGGCGACTTCCTGCTGATCGGCACGCGCAAGGAAGAGCGCATCCTGCCCGGCTCGGTGGTGCGCGATGCACTGAAGGAGAAGGTCGACGAGATCGAGAACGCGCAGATGCGCAAGGTCTACAAGAAGGAGCGCGACCAGCTCAAGGACGAGATCGTCCAGGCCTTCCTGCCGCGCGCCTTCATCCGCAAGTCCGGCACCTTCGCCGCCATCGCGCCGAAGCAGGGCCTGATCCTGGTCGACAGCGCCAGCGCCAAGAAGGCCGAAGACCTGCTCTCCACCCTGCGCGAGGCCATGGGCTCGCTGCCGGTGCGTCCGCTGTCGGTGAAGATCGCACCGACCGCCACCCTCACCGACTGGCTGAAGACGCAGAAGGCCGCCGAGGGCTTCCATGTGCTCGACGAGTGCGAGCTGCGCGACACCCACGAGGACGGTGGCGTGGTGCGCTGCAAGCGCCAGGACCTGACCAGCGAGGAAATCCAGCTGCACCTGTCCACTGGCAAGCAGGTCACCCAGCTGTCGCTGGCCTGGCAGGACAAGCTGTCGTTCGTGCTCGACGACAAGCTGGTGATCAAGCGCCTGCGCTTCGAGGACGTGCTGCAGGAGCAGGCCGAGCAGGATGGCGGCGACGACGCCCTGGCCCAGCAGGACGCCAGCTTCATCCTGATGATGATGACCCTGGTGGAGTTCCTCCCCGAGCTGTTCACCGCTCTCGGCGGCGAAGAGATTCCGCAGGGGATCTGAGCCGCGGCGTCCGCCGCTTCAGCCGCCGGTAAAAGCCTGGCGACTGAAGCGGCTCCCACGGGGCGGATCGCGCGGCGCAGGCTACCTGGGCAGACTCAGGGTCACCCGCAGGCCGCCCTCGCGCAAGTTGCGCAGGTTCAGCTCACCGCCATGGCTGTGGGCGATGTTGCGCGCGATGCCCAGGCCAAGACCGTAGCCCTGCTGCTGGCCGGCCAGGCGGAAATGCGGCTCGAACACCTGTTCCAAGCGCTGTTCCGGCACGCCCGGGCCCTCGTCGTCGACGTGCAGGACGAAGGCCTGGCCATCGTCCTCGATATGCAAGTGGGCGCGCTCGCCGTACTTCAGCGCGTTGTCCACCAGATTGCCGATGCAGCGCTTGAGCGCCAGCGGCTTGCCCGGATAAGGCGCCAGAGCGCGGCCTGCGACCGTCACCCGGCCGTTGCCCAGGTAGGGCTCGACCACCCCGTGTAGCAGGTGGTCGAGGTCGACCGGCTCGATGTTCTCGTGGATATCGGTGTCCTTGACGCACTGCAGCGCACCCTTGACCAGCATTTCCAGGTCGTCCAGATCGCGGCCGAACTTGGCCTGCAACGCCTCGTCGTCGAGCAGTTCGACGCGCAGGCGCAGACGGGTGATCGGCGTGCGCAGGTCATGGGAGATGGCACTGAACAACTGGCTGCGCTCGTTGAGGTAACGGCCGATGCGCTCGCGCATGGCGTTGAAGGCGCGGCTGACCTCGACCACCTCGCTGCCGCCGGTCTCGGCCAGCGGCTCGACCTCGCTACCCAGCGACATTTCCCGCGCCGCCCTGGCCAGGCGCTTGAGCGGGCGGCTCTGCCAATGCACCAGGATGCCGATGAACAGCAGCAGAAAGCTGCTGGTGAGGAGGATAAACCACAGCTGCTGCGCCGGCAGGCCCTGCTGCTCCAGCGCCACATAAGGCTCGGGCAGCAAAGAGGCCAGGTACAGCCACTCGCCCTCGGCGATGCGGATCTGCGTCACCAGCACCGGTGGATTGAGCGGCTCCAGGCTCAGCGCGTAGTGCGCCCAGGAGCGCGGCAACTCGTCGAGTTTCAGACCGCTGTTGAAGATGCGCAGGTCCTCCGGGCTGACGAACTGCAGGGAGATGTCCAGGCCGCTGCCCAGGCGCTCGCGCAGGGTCGCCTCGACTGCCTCGAGCACCGCGCGCTTGCGCGGCGTCTGCGGCAGCACCTGCATCTGCAGCGGCTTGTCGTTCAGCGAGACGAAGAAGCGCGTGCCGCCCATGTTGCGCAACTGGTCGAGCACCATGGGCCGATAGCCGATGGGCAGCGAGCGGAAGTAGCTGACACTGGCGGCCATCGACTGCGCCAGGCTGCGCGCACTGGTGAGCAGGCCCTCCATCTGGCTGGCGCGCAGCTGCGAGACCCAGATGACGCTGGACAGCGCCTGCGCCAGCAGCACCACCAGCAGGGTCAGCAGCAGCATGCGCCCGAGCAGCGAGCGGGGCACCGGCAGCCAACGCCGCCAGCTAGCCATGCTGCGGCGTCACGCTGGCCGCCAGCAGGTAGCCGCTGCCGCGCACGGTGCGGATCAGCCGCGGCGGCTTATCAGTGTCACGCAGGCGTTGGCGCAGGCGGCTGACCGCCATGTCGACGATGCGCTCGAGCGGCATCACCTCGCGACCACGGGTGGCGTTGCCGATGGTGTCACGGTCGAGGATCTGCTGCGGATGGTCGAGGAACAGCTTGAGCAGGGCGAAATCGGCGCCGGAGAGGATCACTTCCTCGCCATCGGCATGGAACAGGCGGTGGCTGACCATGTCCAGGCGCCACTGATCGAAGGCCAGCACCTCGCCGCCCGCCGCCTGGCTGAACTGCGCGCGACGCAGCAGGGCCTTGATCCGCGCCTGCAGCTCGCGCGGGCTGAACGGCTTGCCCAGGTAATCGTCGGCGCCGAGCTCCAGGCCGATCACCCGGTCGGCCTCGTCGGAGCTGGCGGTGAGCATGATGATCGGCACCAGGGCGAAACGCTGGTGCTCGCGCACCCAGCGGCACAGGCTGAAACCGTCCTCGTCGGGCAGCATCACGTCGAGAATCACCAGGTCGGCCGGCTCGGCGCACAGCGCCTGGCGAAAGCCGGCGCCGTCGCAGGCGGCGCGCACGGCGAAGCCGGCGCGACTCAGGTAGGTCTGCAGCAGGTCGCGAATCTCCGCGTCGTCATCGACCAGGAGAATGGATTTTCCGGGCTGGCTCATGGTCCGCCGTCCTTATTGTCGTAGGGTGCGCCGTGCGCACCGCTATTGCACTCTCTCGCCTTGCGATCTGGTGCGCACGGCCTAGGCGACCCCGCACACCCTACGTCATCGCCTGCTGCAGCGCCACGCCGGCGCCTGTCAGGCCGGGGTATTCGGCGGTCACCAGCCAGGCCGGGATGCCGTCGAAATAATGGCTCATGCAGCCCTTGTCGCGCAGCGCCGCGGCGAAGCCGCTGGCGAGAAACAGCTCGGCGAAACGCGGCACCACGCCGCCGACCACATAGACCCCGCCGCGCGCGCCGAGGCTGAGCACCAGGTTGCCGGCGGCGCGACCGAGCCAGACGCTGAACTGCTCGATCACTGCGCCGGCCAGCGCGTCGCCGGCCAACGCCGCCGCCGTCACCTCGGCAGGCGAAGCCAGGCGTGGCTCGGCGCCTTCCAGTTGGCACAGCACGCGGTACAGCAGCAGCAGGCCGCCGCCGCTGAGCACGTCCTCGGCACGCACATGGCCGAGCTGGCGATACAGCAGCTGCCACAGCTCAGCCTCGCGCGGCGTGGCAATGGGCAGGTCGACATGCCCGCCCTCCCCCGGCAACGCCTGCCAGCCACCATCAGCCGCTGGCAGCAGGGTGCCGACGCCGAGGCCGGTGCCGGGACCGATCACCACACAGGGGCGATCAAGCTGCGCCTGACCGGGGCAGATCGGGCGACGCTCGTCCTCGCGCAGGCGGGTCATGCCCAGGGCCATGGCGGAGAAGTCGTTGATCAGCAGCAGCTCGCGTACCTGCAGCTCGCGGCAGAAGGCGCTGCGACTGAGGCGCCAGTGATTATTGGTGAAGCGGAACTCGTCGCCGCTGACCGGCCCGGCGCAAGCCAGGCACACCGATTCCACCGCCCCGAGCGGCAGATCCTGGCCCTGCAGATAGGCCCGAATCGCCGCCTGGGGAGTTGGGTAGTCGGCCGTGGCCAACACCTGCACGCTATCCAGTTGCTCGTCGCGCCAAAGGGCGAAGCGCGCGTTGGTCCCCCCGATATCGCCTACCAGCGCCAGCTTCACTTGAGCGACTCCAGGCTGGCGGTGAAGGCGCTGGCGCCCTGCTCGGCGCTGCTGAAGTTGTGCCGCATGAAGGCGAACAGCTCGCGCCCGCAGCCCGCTGCCGGCGTCGGCGCGACAGCCAGTTCGCGCGCCGCCAGCTCGGCCTCGTCGACGCGCAGCAGCAGCTCGCCGCTATGGCCGTCGAGGCGAATGATGTCGCCGTCGCGCACCCGCGCCAGCGGGCCGCCATCGAAGGCCTCGGGGCAGACGTGGATGGCCGCCGGGATCTTGCCCGAGGCGCCGGACATGCGCCCATCGGTGACCAGCGCCACCTTGAAGCCGCGATCCTGCAGCACGCCGAGATAGGGGGTCATCTTGTGCAGCTCGGGCATGCCGTTGCAACGCGGGCCCTGGAAGCGCACCACGGCGACGAAATCGCGCTCCAGCTTGCCGGCCTTGAATGCCTCGACCAGCTCCAGTTGGTCCTCGAATACCAGCGCCGGCGCCTCCACCAGCTGATGCTCGGGCGCCACCGCGGAGACCTTCATCACCCCGCGGCCGAGATTGCCCTGCATCAGACGCAGGCCGCCCTCCGCCGAGAACGGCCGCGCCACCGGGCGCAGCACGCTCTCCTCCAGGCTCTCGGTGGGGCCGTCGCGCCAGACCAGCTTGCCGTCTTCGAGGAAGGGCTCGCGGGTGTAGCGCGACAGGCCGCGGCCGGCCACGGTGTTGACCTCCTCGTGCAGCAGCCCGGCCTCGAGCAGCTCGCGAATCAGGAAGGCCATGCCGCCGGCGGCCTGGAAGTGATTGATGTCGGCCTTGCCGTTGGGATAGACGTGGGCCAGGGTCGGCACCACCTCGGAGAGGTCGGCCATGTCCTGCCAGGTCAGCAGGATGCCGGCGGCGCGGGCGATGGCCGGCATGTGCAGGGTATGGTTGGTCGAGCCGCCGGTGGCGTGCAGGGCGACGATGGAGTTGACCAGGCAGCGCTCGTCGACGATCTCGCCGATGGGCATGAAACTCCCGCTCTGCTTGGTCAGGCGGGTGACCTGCTGCGCCGCCTCGCGGGTCAGCGCATCGCGCAGCGGCGTGCCCGGATTGATAAACGAGGCGCCCGGCAGATGCAGGCCCATCACTTCCATCAGCAACTGGTTGGTATTGGCGGTGCCGTAGAAGGTGCAGGTACCGGGGCCGTGGTAGGCGGCCATTTCCGCGGCCAGCAGTTCGTCGCGGCTGGCCTTGCCCTCGGCATAGCGCTGGCGGACGTCGGCCTTCTCCTTGTTGGACAGGCCCGAGGTCATCGGCCCGGCCGGCACGAACAGCGACGGCAGGTGACCGAAGCGCAGCGCGCCCATCAGCAGACCGGGCACGATCTTGTCGCACACGCCGAGGTACAGCGCCGCATCGAACATGTTGTGCGACAGCGCCACGGCGGTGGACATGGCGATCACCTCGCGACTGGCAATGCCCAGCTCCATGCCCGGCTCGCCCTGGGTGACGCCATCGCACATGGCCGGCACGCCGCCGGCGAACTGGCCCACCGAGCCCATTTCGCGCAGGGCCTGCTTGATCTGCTCGGGGAAGTGCTCGTAGGGCTGGTGCGCCGAGAGCATGTCGTTATAAGCAGAAACGATGGCCACGTTGGCCGCGTCCATCAGACGCAGCGTCTGCTTGTCCTGACCGCCGCAGCCGGCCACGCCGTGGGCGAAATTGGCGCATTGCAGCTTGCCGCGCTGCGGCCCTTCGCTGGCGGCCGCATGGATCATCGCCAGGTAGCGCTGGCGGGTGGCGCGGCTGCGCTCGATCAGACGGTCGGTGACTTCAACAACGCGGGGATGCATGGGTGTTCTCCAGGCTAGCAACTAGCGTCTGTTTGTAGTTTTAACAAAATACTGCCATTCAAAAGGCTTGATTTCTAGTCTCATGAGAATAATCTTGTAATTCCAACAACAAATCACGAGAAACCTCACCATGACTCTGCGAATCGCCATCAATGGTTTCGGCCGCATCGGCCGTAACGTGCTGCGTGCACTCTACACCCAGGATTATCGCCAGCATCTGCAGGTGGTGGCGATCAATGACCTGGGCGACAGCGCGATGAATGCCCACCTGCTGCGCCATGACAGCGTCCACGGTGCATTTCCCGGCGAGGTGGTGGCCGACGGCGAGAGCCTGTGGGTCAACGGTGATCACATCGCCGTCAGCGCCATCCGCAATCCGGCCGAACTACCCTGGAAGGCCCATCAGGTCGACGTGGTGTTCGAGTGCACCGGGCTGTTCACCGACCGCGACAAGGCTGCCGCCCATCTCGCCGCAGGCGCCAGTAAGGTGTTGATCTCGGCACCGGCCAAAGGTGCCGACGCGACCGTGGTCTACGGCGTCAACGAGGCCGTGCTGACGCCGGCCATGCAGATCGTCTCCAACGCCTCCTGCACCACCAACTGCCTGGCGCCGGTGGCCCAGGTGCTACACCGCGAGCTGGGCATCGAACAGGGACTGATGACCACCATCCATGCCTACACCAACGACCAGAACCTCTCCGACGTCTACCACAGCGACCCCTACCGCGCACGCTCGGCCACCCAGTCGATGATCCCGACCAAGACCGGCGCCGCCGAAGCGGTCGGCCTGGTGCTGCCGGAGCTGGCCGGCAAACTCACCGGCATGGCCGTGAGGGTACCGGTGATCAACGTGTCGCTGGTCGACCTGACCCTGCAGCTCAGGCGCGAGACCAGCGCCGAGGAAGTCAACGCCCTGCTCAAGGCCGCCAGCGAGAAGTCGCCGGTGCTCGGCTACAACAGCCTGCCGCTGGTGTCCTGCGACTTCAACCACAATCCGCTGTCGTCGATCTTCGACGCCAACCACACCAAGGTCAGCGGCAAGCTGCTCAAGGTGATGGCCTGGTACGACAACGAGTGGGGCTTCTCCAACCGCATGCTGGACAACTGCCTGGCCCTGGCGCGCCTGGGCTGAAGCGAGGAGCACCGATGAGCCGCATCAGCTTCACCACCGCCAGCCTGCCGGCGCGCAAGCGCATCGCCCTGGTGGCCCACGACCACTGCAAGGGTTTTCTGCTCGACTGGTGCGCGCGCCAGCGCGACACGCTGGCGCGCCACGAGCTGGTGGCCACCGGCACCACCGGCCTGTTGCTGAGCAAGCGCCTGCAGTTGCCGGTAGAAAGCATGATCAGCGGCCCCTTGGGCGGCGACCAGCAGCTCGGCGCCCGTATCGCCGAGCGCCGTGTGGACGTCCTGGTGTTCTTCTGGGACCCCTTCGAGCCGCAGCCGCACGACCCGGACATCAAGGCGCTGCTAAGGGTCGCCGCGGTGTGGAACATTCCGGTGGCGTGCAACGAAAGCAGCGCCGACTACCTGCTCGGCAGTGCCCTGCTGGAACAGCAGCACGAGTACCGCATCCCCGACTACCAGGCCTATCTGGCCGGACGGGGCTAGAAATCCACCCTGCCCCGCCCCGCCTTGATCGCCCCGCGCTTGCTCTTGCCGTCCAGACGACGCTGCTTCGAGCCCAGGGTCGGTTTGGTCGGGCGGCGCTTCTTCTCCACCTTGCCGGCGCTGCGGATCAGCTCGGCCAGGCGCTCGAGCGCGTCCATGCGGTTCTGCTCCTGGGTGCGATACTGCTGCGCCTTGATGATCACCACCCCCTCGGCGGTGATGCGACTATCGCGTAGCGCCAGCAGGCGTTCCTTGTAGAACGCCGGCAACGACGAGGCCTGGGTGTCGAAGCGCAGGTGCACGGCGCTGGACACTTTGTTGACGTTCTGCCCGCCAGCGCCCTGGGCGCGGATGGCGCTCAGCTCAATCTCCTCGAGGGGCAGGTGCACGGCATTGGAGACGATCAACATGGCCTTGGTCCACAGGGTCGGGCCGACAGGATAACCGCTGACGCTGTAACCTTTGCTTGAAATTTCCCCGCGGCGTTCGCCCGGCGGCTCGGCTAACGTAGCGATCTGCATTCACGCGAGCACAATCATGGACTCGATCACCCAAGCCGTACTCGGCGCCAGCATCCAGGGCGCCCTGCTCGGTCGCTGGCAGGGTCGCAAGGCCCTGCTGTACGGAGCCATGCTCGGCACCCTGCCGGATCTCGACGTGGTCATCGATTACGGCGATGCGGTGGCCAACATGACCCACCACCGCGGCTTCAGCCATTCGCTGCTGGTGCTCAGCGCCCTCGCCGTGCTGCTGACCTGGCTGGCCAGACGCCTGCACCCGCAACCGGGCTACTCGAGCAGACGCCTGCTGCTCGCCGTCTGGCTGGTGCTGGTCACCCATCCGCTGCTGGACGCCTTCACCAGCTATGGCACCCAGCTGTTCTGGCCGTTGATGCCGACGCCAACCGCCTGGTCGAGCGTGTTCATCATCGACCCGATCTACACCCTACCGCTGCTCGCCGCGGTGGTGTTCGGCCTGGTCGGCGGGCTACGCGAGCAGGCCTGGCGGGTTCCGGCCCTGGCCCTGGCGCTGTCGACCCTCTATCTGGCCTCTACCCTGGCCGGCAAACACATGGCCGAGCAGCGCGTCGAGGCCGAGCTGGCGCGCCAGGGCATCGAGGCCGAGCAGTTGTTCGTCACCCCGACGCCGTTCAACAGCCTGCTGTGGCGGGTCATAGTGCTCGACCGCGAGCATTATCACGAGGCGCTGGTGGGCTGGTTCGACGCCGGGCCGCCACAACTGCAGCGTCTGCCGCGCGGAACCCGGCTGCGCGAACAACTGCTCGACTCGCCCGCGCATCGGCGCCTGGCCTGGTTCACCAACGGCGTGCTGCGCTACGACCGGATCGGCGATCGCCTGATCGTCACCGATCTGCGCCTGGGCATGACCGGCTTTCATCCCTTCCGTTTCGATTTCGCCCGCCAGCGCGATGGCCGCTGGCAGGTGCACGAGCACGTCGACCGCCTGCCGTTCGAGCGCGGCAACCCCGAGCACCTGCTGGTGCTGTTCAAGCGCATCTGGCAGCCGCAGTCGCCCGTACCGCTACTGGCCTGGGCCGGCGAGCTGGAGAAACCCCTGCTGAGCGAGACGGGCTCGCGCTAACATCGACACCTCTTCACCAAGGCAGGATGCCTGCGATGCCGTTTCGCCGTTTCGAGTCGCTGATCGACGCCTTCAAACCCAGCCCGGACGTGCAGCCGCCCGCCGGGCTGGTGCCCTTCTACCTGCACTACCTGCGCCAGGTCTGGCCGCTGATGCTGGCCCTGCTGGTGATGGGGTTCTTCGCCGCGGTGATCGAGGTGGCGCTGTTCGAGTTCCTCGGCCGCCTGATCGACATGGCGCAGCGCACGCCGAACGCCGAGTTCTTCCAGCACTACCGCGGCGAGTTGCTGTGGATGCTGCTGGTGGCGCTGATCCTGCGGCCGCTGGTGTTCGGCCTGCACGACCTGCTGGCCAACCAGGCGGTCAACCCCGGGCTGACCAACCTGATCCGCTGGCAGAACCATCGCTACGTGCTCAAGCAGAGCCTGGGCTTCTTCCAGAACGACTTCGCCGGGCGCATCGCCCAGCGCATCATGCAGACCGGGCCGAGCCTGCGCGAGTCGGCCATGCAACTGGTCGACGCGCTGTGGTTCGTGGTGGTCTACGCCGGCAGCGCGCTGTACCTGTTCGCCGAGGCGGATGTACGCCTGATCGTGCCGCTGCTGGCCTGGATCGTGGGCTACTGCCTGCTGCTGCGCCATTTCGTGCCGCGCATCCAGCGGCGTTCGGCGGCCGCCTCGGCGGCGCGTTCGAAGGTCATGGGCCGGGTTGTGGACGGCTACAGCAACGTGATGACGCTCAAGCTGTTCGCCCACACCCGCGAGGAGGAAAACTACACCCGCGAAGCCATGCAGGAGCTGCTGGACAAGGTGCGCCTGCAGACCCGGACCGTGACTCTGCTGGATGTCAGCATCACCTGCCTCAACGGCGTGCTGATCGTCGCCACCGGCGCCCTGGCCCTGTGGCTGTGGAGCCTGGAGTCGATCAGCACCGGCGCCATCGCCCTGGCGCTGGGCCTGGTGCTGCGCATCAACAACATGGCCGAGTGGGTCATGTGGGTGGTCAACGGCATCTTCGAGAACGTCGGCACGGTGCAGGACGGCATGCGCACCATCGTCCAGCCGCGCGAGGTGCTCGACCGGATGGACGCCGAGCCGCTGCGCGTGGAACGCGGCGAGGTACGCTTCGAGGACATCCACTTCCACTACGGCAAGGCCGGCGGGGTGATCGCCGGACTCAGCCTGAACGTGCGCGCGGGCGAGAAGATCGGCCTGGTCGGGCCGTCCGGCGCCGGCAAGTCGACCCTGGTCAACCTGCTGCTGCGCCTGTACGACCTGGAGAGCGGGCGCATCCTGGTCGATGGCCAGGACATCGCTGCGGTGAGCCAGGAGAGCCTGCGCGCGCAGATCGGCATGGTCACCCAGGACACCGCCCTGCTGCACCGCTCGATTCGCGACAACCTGCGCTACGGCAAGCCCGACGCCAGCGAGGCGCAGTTGCTGGAGGCCGCGCGCAAGGCCCGCGCCGACGCCTTCATCCCGCTGCTGGACGACGGCCAGGGCGGCCACGGCATGGATGCGCAGGTCGGCGAGCGCGGGGTCAAGCTGTCCGGCGGCCAGCGCCAGCGCATCGCCATCGCCCGCGTGCTGCTCAAGGACGCACCGATCCTGGTGCTGGACGAGGCCACCTCGGCACTGGATTCAGAAGTCGAAGCGGCGATCCAGGACAGCCTGGACGAGCTGATGCAGGGCAAGACGGTGATCGCCATCGCCCACCGCCTGTCAACCATCGCGCGCATGGACCGCCTGGTGGTGATCGACCAGGGGCGCATCGTCGAGACCGGCAGCCATGCCGAGCTGGTCGCCCGCGGCGGCCTGTATGCGCGCCTGTGGCAGCACCAGACCGGCGGCTTTGTCGGGGTGGATTGAGACCCGGGCGTGACCGGACTTTGGCCGCGACGCTTTTGTAGGAGCCGGATTGCCGGCGATGCTATTGAAACGCCGATCGCCGGCAAGCCGGCTCCTACAGGTTCAAGGTCGTAGCCTCACTCCGCCGCCGGCTTCTTGCGCTTGAGCGGCGCCAGGCCGTCCTCGCTGACCACGGCGGACGGCTTGCCGGCCGGGCGTGGGCCGGACTTGCGCTTGGGCGCTGCGGTTTTCTTCGGGTCCTTCTTGCTGTCGGTCTTTTTCTTCTTGCTGCCGGCGGCCTTGCCCGAGGCCTTGAGGTTCTTCGGCCCCTGGTAGCTGCCCTTGAGCTCCTTGACAGTACGCCGCTCGAAACGCTGCTTGAGGTAGCGTTCGATGCTCGACATCAGGTTCCAGTCGCCGTGGCAGATCAGCGAAATCGCCAGACCCTCGCCACCGGCACGGCCGGTACGGCCGATGCGGTGCACGTACTCGTCGCCGGAACGCGGCATGTCGAAGTTGATCACCAGGTCCAGGCCCTCGACGTCCAGGCCGCGCGCTGCCACGTCGGTGGCCACCAGCACCCTCACCGCGCCTTGGCGCAGACGTTCGATGGCCAGCTTGCGATCCTTCTGGTCCTTTTCGCCGTGCAGCACGAAGGCCTTGACCCCGGCCGCCACCAGCTTGCCGTAGAGGCGGTCGGCCTGCACTCGGGTGTTGGTGAAGACGATGGCCTTGTCATAGGTTTCGTTGGCCAGCAGCCAGTCGACCAGCTGTTCCTTGTGATGGTTGTGGTCGGCGGTGATGATCTGCTGGCGGGTGCCCTCGTTGAGCTGGCTGACGCTGTTGAGCATCAGGTGCTGCGGCTGGTGCAGCACCTTGGCGACCATCTCGCGCAGGCCATTGCCGCCGGTGGTGGCGGAGAACAGCAGGGTCTGGTGCGGACCGCAGGCCTCGGCCAGGCGCTGGGCGTCCTCGGCGAAGCCCATGTCGAGCATGCGGTCGGCCTCGTCGAACACCAGCACCTCGACCTCGTCCAGCGGCAGGTTGCCGGCATTGGCGTGCTCGATCAGACGTCCGGGAGTGCCGATCAGGATGTCGATCTTGCGCATCAGCGCGGCCTGCACCTTGAAGTCCTCGCCGCCGGTGACCAGGCCGGCCTTGAGGAAGGTGAACTGGGCGAAACGCTCGACTTCCTTGAGGGTCTGCTGGGCCAGCTCGCGGGTCGGCAGGAGGATCAGCGCACGGATGCTCAGGCGCTGCTTGGAGTTGCCGTCACCGAGCAGGCGATTGAGCAGCGGCAGGACGAAGGCGGCGGTCTTGCCACTGCCGGTCTGGGCGATCACCCGCAGGTCCTTGCCCTCCAGCGCAGGCGGAATCGCTGCCGCCTGCACCGGGGTGGGCTCGACGAAGTTCAGCTCGGCCACGGCTTTCAGCAGGCGTTCATGCAGGGCGAATTGGGCAAACACGGGGCACTACCTCGAAAAATCGACAAAACGGTGCATAGCCTAACGGTTTCCGCCGCCGCGGCCGAATTTCTTTGCATGCCCCCGGCGCGTCGAGCGGCGCCGTGACCCCTCGCCGCCCCCGACGCCGGTCACGACCGGCCCGCCAACGCGACGTGCCCTGCCGCAGAGACCGCCGTCACGATCGCGACCAGGCCTGCCGCGCGGGGATTGTATTGCCCCGGGCAGCGGCGCTCTAATCGGCCTCCCCCTTCGATGGAGTGTCGCTCATGTTTGCCAAACCCCTTTGCGCCGTCAGCCTCGGCCTCAGCCTGTTGCTGGCGGCCTCTCCCCTGCTGGCCAGCCCGCCGCCCGGCAAGGGCAAGCCAACGGCCGGCGAGGACAGCGCGCAGATCGACCTGCGTGGCCCGACCGTGGATATCGGCCAGGTGCGCATCGTGCTTGGCGAGAACCGCCAGTTGATCGGCCCGACTTCCGCCCTGCCGCCAGGCATCGCCAAGAACCTGGGTCGCGGCAAGCCGCTGCCGCCGGGCATCGCCAAGAACTTCGACAGCCGTCTGTCGGCGCGCCTGCCCCAGTATGACGGCTACCAGTGGCAGCAGGTCGGCCGCGACGTGGTGCTGGTGGCCGTCGCTACCGGCATCGTCCATGAAATCCTGCGCAACGTCCTCGACTGAGACCCGCCGGGCAGCTGCCGACCAGCGGTAGGGCGCCCGGCGAACTTGTTGCCCGTGATATCGATCAAATCTTCAGATGGCCTGCCGAGGAGACATCATGAACCCGTCGCTGATCTATCACATCACTTCGAGCCTCGATGGCTATATCGCCCGCCCCGATGGTCGCCTCGACTGGTTCGACAGCCTGCGCCAGCCGGACGAGGAATACAGCTTCCAGTATTTCTACTCGGGTATCGACGCCCTGCTGATGGGCCGCGGCACCTACGAGGCGCTGCGCGGGCGCGGCGGACCCTGGCCTTATCCCGGCAAGCCCTGCGTGGTGCTGACCCGCCTGGAACTGCCGCGCGCCAGCGACGAAGTGCAGCTGACCCATTGCACTCCCGGACAGGCCCTGGCGGCCCTGGGCGAGGCCAAGTTCCAGCGCATCTGGCTGGTCGGCGGCAGCCTCCTGGCAGGTACCTGCTACACCGCCGGACTGATCGACGAAGTGGTGATCAATCTGGTGCCCCACGTGCTCGGCGCCGGCATCCCGCTGCTGGCCACCGGGATGGAGCGCAGCCTGACGCTGAGCGACCAGCGTCGCTTCAACAGCGGCACCGTGCAGCTGCACTACCGGGTGCAAAAGCAGGTCAGCCAACTCCGGCAGATCCCCGTACCGCGCGCCAGCGTCGCCTGATCAGCCCCCTCGCCGCTGCTTGCGCAGCAGCCGGACGCTGTCCCATCCGACCAGCAGTACCGCCAGCCAGATCGGCAGGTAGGTCAGCCATTGCGCCGCATCGAAGTGCTCACCGAGGACCAGCAGGGCCACGGCGAACAGCAGCACCGGCTCGACGTAGCTGAGAATGCCGAACAGCCCCAGCGGCAGCAGGCGGCTGGAGGCCATCATCGCGGCGAAGGCCAGGGTACCGATCAGCGCCATGCCGGGCACCAGCAGCCAGAGCGCGACCCGGCCCTCGAAGGCGCCGACCGGCCCGTACGCGACGATCAGCCAGATGGCCAAGGGCGCCAGCATCAGCATCTCCAGCACGAAGCCCGACAACGCGTCCAGGCGCATCCAGCGGCGCAGCATGAAATATGGCGGATAGCCCAGCGCGGTAATCAGGGTCAGCCAGGAAAACGCCTGGCTGCGCCACAACTCGTGCGTCACCCCGAGCACCGCGCAGGCCACCGCCAGTTGTTGCAACGGGCGCAGACGCTCCTGATAGAACAGCCGGCCGGCCAGCACCATGGCCAACGGCAGCAGGAAATAGCCCATCGACACTTCGAGCATGCGCCCGGCCAGCGGCGCCCAGAGAAACAGCCCCCACTGCACGCCGATCAGCGCCGCCGCCAGCGGCCAGGCGGCCAGCAGCAGCGGCTCGCGGCGCAGGCGGGCGAAGGTCTCGCCCAGCAGCGCGCCCTGGCGGCTCAGCAGCACCAGTAACAGCACCAGCGGAATCGACCAGAGCACGCGCTGGGCGAATATCTGGATGCCATCCAGCGGCGCCAGCAGTTGCACGTAACCGGGCAGCACTGCGAACAGCACCGACGCGCCCACCGACAGCGCCACGCCACGTCCGGACAGATGCATCAGCGTGCCGCGCCCTGCAGCGGGCTGGCCCGGCCGAGCCCGGCCAGCGGCAGCGAGGCGACGATCACCGCGCCGCCCAGCGCCAGGCGCGCCAGGTCGGCGTCGTGATTCCAGATCAGCAGGTTGACCAGCAAACCTGCCGGCACCAGGGCGTTGTTCATCACCGCCAGGGTGCCGCCGTCGACCAGGCTGGCGCCCTTGTTCCACCAGTACAGCCCCAGCCCCGAAGCCATCACCCCGAGCCAGCCGAGCACACCCCATTGCAGCGCCGTGCCCGGCAGGCGCTCGGCATTGCCCAGCAGCAGGAAGGCCGGCAGCGCCACCAGCAGCGCGCCCACATAGAAGAAGCCGAACCGCCGGTACTGCGGCTCGCTCGAGGGATGGCGCAGCAGCAGGTGCTTGTACAGCACCTGGCCGGCGGCGAAGGTGAAGTTGGCCAGTTGCAGCAGCAGGAAGCCGAGCAGGAAGCCTTGGCTGACGCCGTCGTAGCGGATGATTCCGGCCCCCAGCACCGCCACCAGCGCGGCGAGCAGCGCCCAGGGGTTGAAGCGGCGATTGAGGGCGTCCTCGATCAGGGTCACGTGCAACGGCGTGAGGATGGTGAACAGCAGCACCTCGGGCACCGTCAGCAGGTTGAAGCTAAGGTACAGACAGACGTAGGTGACACCGA
Organism: Pseudomonas sp. SP16.1; assembly: GCF_052682975.1. Lineage (NCBI taxonomy): Bacteria > Pseudomonadati > Pseudomonadota > Gammaproteobacteria > Pseudomonadales > Pseudomonadaceae > Pseudomonas > Pseudomonas sp. SP16.1. The sequence goes on along the minus strand of NZ_JBQYFZ010000001.1, from coordinate 919,562 downwards.
ACTGCAGCGCGCCGATCAGCAGCATGCCGCGCACGAAGGCCGGCGCCTGGCCGCGCCAGCGGGTCAGCGGCACGAACAGCAGCCCGGCGATGAGGATACGGCTGAGCACGGCGAAATAGCTGTCGACCCGACCGGCCAGGTACTCGCCGATCAGGCTGAAGGAGAAGGCCCACAGCAGGGTCACAATCAGCAGGTAGCGCACGGCGAGCTCCAGGCAACGAAGGCGGCGACCTTAGCGCGTTCGCCAGTGCCGGACAATCCGCAGCAGTGGCTTCAGCCGCGAACAGGGTGGGCGCCGGTCGCAATCCGGGAGCTGCCCCCGGCTTTGCACCGGGCCAGACGAAAAAGCCGGCCGGCACCCTCGGGTCCCGGCCGGCGAACGCGCCCGGATGCGGGCGCCCAGGAGAGTGGAGTCGCGATCAGGCCACGGCGGCCAGCTTGGCCTTGGCCTGGGCCAGGCCCTTGGCACTGAACTCGCCGCCCAGGTTCAGGCCTTCGGCATGGATGAACTGCACCTCGTGGATACCGATGAAGGCCAGCGCCTGGCGCAGGTAGGGCTCTTGGTGATCCAGGCCGCTGCCGGCGTAGATCCCGCCGCGGGCGGTGAGGACGAAGGCGCGCTTGCCACTGAGCAGGCCCTGCGGGCCGGTTTCGCTGTACTTGAAGGTGACCCCGGCGCGCAGCACGTGGTCCAGCCAGGCTTTCAGGGTGCTGGGGATGGCGAAGTTGTACATGGGCGCGGCCAGCACCAGCACATCGGCCGCCAGCAACTCGTCGGTGAGCTGGTTGGAGCGCGCCAGCGCGGCCTGCTCCGCCTCGCTCTGCTGCTCGGCCGGGGTCATCCAGCCGCCCAGCAGGGTGGCATCCAGGTGCGGCACCGGCTCGGCGGCCAGGTCGCGGACCTGAATCTGGTCGGCGGGATGGGCGGCCTGCCAGTTGGCGATGAACTGCAGGGTCAGCTCGCGGGACACCGAGCCTTGTTGGCGAGCGCTGCTTTCGATTACCAGAACACGGGACATGTTTGAGACTCCATCGAGGTGGGTAAAGGTCGATGGAGCACAGACTAGAGTCGTAACTATCGATTAAAAAGCGCAAATATCTGCTTACATATATCGACAAAGTTGATTTATAAAAGGCCCGAGACTAGGCTCTGGTTACTTGAGACCGCAGGTCAGGTTGACCCGCAGGCGAATCACGCTGCGGGTGAACTTGACCGTCAGATTGGTGTTCGCCCCCGGCGCCAGCGCGGCGCGACGGGTGCGCGGCGCTTCGGGGCCGTTGCGGAACACCGCGGTGCATTCGGCCTCGCTCTGACCATAGTTGTAGAGCATCAGCGCCGCCATGTTGTGGTCGATCTCCTGGGTGCTGGCGGACACCTCGGCACCGTTGAGCTGCTTGTCCAGCTCGATGGGGTAGGCATGGGCGCCCAGCGGCAACAGGGCGAACAGCAGGCAGCAGAGTTTTTTCATCGACGCTCTCCAACGGGGAAGCGCCAGTGTAGGTGGATATCGCCGGCGATAGAACCCGTTTGCCGGCAGAGACAGGACAAAGCAATGAAGGCTCCCCGTGTAACCCTGGATCAATGGCGCACCCTGCAGGCGGTGGTCGACCAAGGCGGCTTCGCCCAGGCCGCCGAGGTGCTGCACCGCTCGCAATCCTCGGTCAGCTACACCGTGGCGCGCATGCAGGAGCAGCTCGGCGTGCCGCTGCTGCGCATCGACGGACGCAAGGCGGTGCTCACCGAAGCCGGCGACGTGCTGCTGCGCCGCTCGCGACAACTGGTCAAGCAGGCCAGCCAACTGGAAGACCTGGCCCACCATATGGAACAGGGCTGGGAAGCCGAGGTGCGCCTGGTGGTGGACGCCGCCTACCCCACCGCCAATCTCGTCCGCGCGCTGTCGGCCTTCATGCCGCAAAGCCGCGGCTGCCGTGTGCGCCTGCGCGAGGAGGTGCTTTCCGGCGTCGAGGAAGTGCTGCACGAAGGCTCCGCCGACCTGGCCATCAGCTCCCTCAATATCACCGGCTACCTGGGCCTCGAACTGGGTGAGGTGGAGTTCATCGCCGTGGCCCATCCGGAGCACGCCCTACACCGCCTGCAGCGCGAGCTGAGTTTCCAGGATCTGGAAACCCAGATGCAGGTGGTGATCCGCGACAGCGGCCGGGTGCAGCCGCGCGACACCGGCTGGCTCGGCGCCGAGCAACGCTGGACGGTCGGCAGCCTGCCCACCGCACGCACCTTCGTCAGCAGCGGCCTGGGCTTCGCCTGGCTGCCGCGCCACCTGATCGCCCGCGAGCTGGACGAGGGCCTGCTCAAGCCGCTGCCGCTGGCCCAGGGCGGCACGCGCAAGCCGCGCTTCTTCCTCTACAGCAACAAGGAACGGGTGCTCGGCCCGGCCACCCAGATCCTCATCGAGCTGATCAAGAACTTCGACACCGCGCCGCTCGACGCCGCCTTCGCCGCCCCGCTGTCGCCCGACTGAGAACCCGGCCATGCCCTACTTCGACAACGACGGATGCCAGCTGCATTACGAGGACTACGGCCACGGCGCCCCGCTGCTGCTGGTGCACGGCCTGGGCTCGAGCACCCGCGACTGGGAGTACCAGATTCCCCAGCTCAGCCAGCATTACCGCGTGCTTGCGCTCGACGTGCGCGGCCACGGCCGCTCGGACAAACCGCGCGAGGCCTACCGCATCGCCGATTTCGCCGACGACGTGGTGGCGCTGATCGAGCACCTGCAGCTGCCGCCGGTGCACCTGGTGGGCATCTCCATGGGCGGGATGATCGGCTTCCAGCTCGGCGTCGACCGCCCGGAGCTGCTGCGCAGCCTGACCATAGTCAACAGCGGCCCGGAGGTGAAGGCGAAAACCCCGCGCGACTGGCTGGAGATCGGCAAGCGCTGGACCCTGTCGCGCCTGCTCAGCCTGGAGACCATCGCCAAAGGGCTCGGCCGCTTGCTGTTCCCCAGACCGGAGCAGGCCGAACTGCGGCGCAAGATCGAGGCGCGCTGGCCGCAGAACGACAAGCGCGCGTACCTGGCCAGCCTCGACGCCATCATCGGCTGGGGCGTGCGGGAACGCCTGAACCGCATCACCTGTCCTACCCTGGTGATCGCGGCCGACCACGACTACACCCCGGTCGAGCGCAAGCGCGAGTACGTCGCAGAAATGCCCGATGCACGCCTGCTGGTGATCGAAAATTCGCGCCACGCCACACCGCTGGACCAACCCGAACGCTTCAATAGCGCCCTGCTCGCCTTTCTCGAAACTGCCAACAAGGAAAACTGACCCATGCTCAAGCAACTCGCCTTCGCCGCCTGTTCCCTGCTGCTGTCCACCAGCCTGCTGGCGGCGGACAATCCCAAGGTGCTGCTGACCACCAGCCTCGGCGAGATCGAGGTGGAGCTGGCCGCCGACAAGGCACCGATCAGCACGGCCAACTTCCTCAAGTACGTCGACAGCGGCTTCTACGCCGGCACCCAGTTCCACCGGGTGATCCCCGGCTTCATGGTCCAGGGCGGCGGCTTCGATGCACAGATGCAGCAGAAGGCCACCGACGCGCCGATCAAGAACGAGGCCGACAACGGCCTGCACAACGTACGCGGCACCCTGGCCATGGCCCGCACCCAGGTGCGCGACTCGGCCACCAGCCAGTTCTTCATCAACCACAAGGACAACGCCTTCCTCGACCACGGCTCGCGCGACTTCGGCTATGCCGTGTTCGGCAAGGTGACCCGCGGCATGGAAGTGGTGGACAAGATTGCCCAGGTGCCCACCGGCAACCGCGGCATGCACCAGAACGTGCCGCGCGAGCCGGTGCTGATCCTCGACGCCAAGCGTCTGTAAGACGCCGCTTGCCGTAGGGTGTCGCGGGGCCGCCCAGGCCGCGCGCACCGCGCTCCAACGAGCAACCTCCCGCGCACCCTACAACGACAAAGCCGCCCATCGGGCGGCTTTGTCGTTTAACGGAGGCGCTTACTTCTCGACGAAGGCGCGCTCGATCAGGTAGTCGCCCGGCTCGCCCATACGCGGGGAGATCTTCAGGCCGAAGCCGTCGAGCACTTCGCTGGTCTCGTCGAGCATGCTCGGGCTGCCGCAGATCATCGCACGGTCGTCCTGCGGGTTGATCGGCGGCAGGCCGATGTCGGCGAACAGCTTGCCGCTGCGCATCAGGTCGGTCAGGCGGCCCTGGTTCTCGAACGGCTCGCGGGTCACGGTCGGGTAGTAGATCAGCTTGCCCTTGAGCGCCTCGCCGAAATACTCGTTCTGCGGCAGGTGCTCGGTGATGAACTCGCGGTAGGCGACCTCGTTCACGTAGCGCACGCCGTGCACCAGAATCACCTTGTCGAAGCGCTCGTAGGTTTCCGGGTCCTGGATCACGCTCATGAACGGCGCCAGGCCGGTGCCGGTGGACAGCAGGTAGAGGTGCTTGCCCGGCAGCAGGTCATCGAGCACCAGGGTACCGGTGGGCTTCTTGCTGATGACGATCTCGTCGCCTTCCTTGAGGTGCTGCAGCTGCGAGGTCAGCGGGCCGTCCGGCACCTTGATGCTGAAGAACTCCAGATGCTCCTCGTAGTTCGGGCTGGCGATGGAGTAGGCACGCATCAGCGGACGACCGTTGGCCTGCTGCAGGCCGATCATGACGAACTGGCCGTTCTCGAAGCGCAGGCCCGGGTCGCGGGTGCACTTGAAGCTGAACAGGGTGTCGTTCCAGTGGTGAACGCTGAGCACACGCTCGATGTTCATATTGCTCATGCGGAATTCCTCGCGCAGACGGGAAGCAAAAGGCTGATTGCGCGGCATTCTAGGCGGACGCAGAATATCTGTTAAGTGGATTATCAAGATATAGGTTATCGGTTATATAGATATGCGATTTACCCTCAGACAACTCCAGGTATTCGTCGCCGTGGCCCAGCAGGAAAGTGTCTCGCGCGCGGCCGAGTCGCTGGCCCTGTCGCAATCGGCCACCAGCACCTCGCTGACCGAACTGGAGCGCCACTCCGACTGCCAGCTGTTCGACCGCGCCGGCAAGCGCCTGGCGCTCAACGCCCTGGGTCGCCAGTTGCTGCCGCAGGCGGTGGCGCTGCTCGACCAGGCGCGCGAGATCGAACGCCTGCTCGGCGGCAAGAGCGGTTTCGGCTCGCTCAACGTCGGCGCCACCCTGACCGTGGGCAACTACCTGGCGACCCTGCTGATCGGCAGCTTCATGCAGCGCCACCCCGAGTGCCGGGTGAAGCTGCAGGTGCACAACACCGCTCACGTGGTGCAGCAGATCGCCCACTACGAGCTGGATCTGGGCCTGATCGAAGGCGACTGCGCGCATCCGGACATCGAGGTGCAGCCCTGGGTCGAGGACGAACTGGTGGTGTTCTGCGCGCCGCAGCATCCCCTGGCCACGCGCGGTACGGCGTCGCTGGAGGAGCTCACGCATGAGGCCTGGATCCTGCGCGAGCAGGGTTCGGGCACGCGCCTGACCTTCGATCAGGCCATGCGCCATCACCCGCGCAGCCTGAATATCCGCCTGGAGCTGGAACACACCGAGGCGATCAAACGCGCGGTGGAGTCGGGTCTGGGTATCGGCTGCATCTCGCGCCTGGCGCTGCGCGATGCCTTCCGCCGCGGCAGCCTGGTGGCGGTGGAAACGCCGCAGCTGGACCTGCGCCGGCAGTTCTACTTCATCTGGCACAAGCAGAAATACCAGACCGCGGCCATGCGCGAGTTTCTCGAACAGTGCCGCGCGCTCACCGTCGGAGTGGCTCGCAGCGATCAGATCGTCCTGCCGCCGATTGCCTAGGGCGGACATGCCGCCGGCGTGTCAACCATGGCCTTGACCCTGTTCTCCTCGGCGGACGCTTGCGCCCGCCGAACCCTCAGCCCGGAATCGATTCCATCTGCTGCAGCAGCAGCGCCGCCTGGGTGCGGGTGCGCACCCCGAGCTTGCGGAAGATGGCGGTAACGTGGGCCTTGACCGTCGCCTCGGAGACGCTCAGCTCGTAGGCGATCTGCTTGTTCAGCAGGCCCTCGCAGACCATGGTCAGCACGCGGAACTGCTGCGGCGTCAGGCTGGCCAGGCCGGCGCTGGCGGCCTTGGCCTCGGCCGACACCGGCGCCCCCTCCTCGGCCAGCGGCGGCCACCAGGTATCGCCGTCGAGCACCTGGCGCACGGCCTCCTGGATGGTTTCCAGCGGGCTGGACTTGGGGATGAAGCCACTGGCGCCGAATTCGCGGGAGCGGTTGACCACCGAGGCCTCCTCCTGCGCGGAGATCATCACCACGGGAATCTGCGGATATTGCCCGCGCAGCAGCACCAGGCCGGAGAAGCCGTAGGCGCCGGGCATGTTGAGGTCGAGCAGGACCAGGTCCCAGTCGCTCTTGGCGCCCAGGTGGCCTTCCAGTTCGGCGATGCTGGCGGCTTCCACCAGTCGCACCTCGGGCCCCAGGCCCAGGGTCAGGGCTTGCTGCAGCGCGCTGCGAAACAACGGATGGTCGTCGGCAATCAGGATTTCGTAGGCGGCCATTGGCAGATCCTGTTCTTGTTATGAGTGCACTGCGCTGATTATGGCAGTGCCTGGCGCCGAGCGACCCGCTCAAGCCTGCGCACTCGGCGCTGGCAGGCTCCCCACTCGGGACGACGGCGGCGCCCAGCATGCCGAGCCATGACGGGGTGGTCAAGCGCCAAGCTTTGCGGCACGATTCGTCGCTTTGCCCGCCGAGACACCGCCATGCCAAGCCAAGCCCTGCGCGCCGACCTGTTGATGCTGATCACCGCGATGATCTGGGGCAGCGCCTTCGTCGCCCAGCGCCTGGGCATGGACAGCATCGGCCCCTTCCTTTATACCGGCCTGCGCTTCGCCCTGGCCTGCCTGGTGCTGCTGCCGCTGCTGGCCCTGCTGCAACGACGCAGCCGACGCCCGGCGGCGCCGCTGGATCGCAGCCTGCTGCTCGGCGGCGTGGTCATGGGCCTGGCCTTGTCCCTGGGGATCAACCTGCAGCAGGTCGGCCTGCTGTTCACCACGGTGACCAATTCCGGCTTCATCACCGGGCTGTACGTCATCGTCGTGCCGATCCTCGGCCTGCTGATCGGCCAACGCAGCGGCCTGGGCATCTGGCTGGGCGCCTGCCTGGCGGTGGTCGGCATGTTCCTGCTCAGCGTCGGCGAAGGCTTTACCGTCGCCTCCGGCGACTGGCTGCAGCTGGCCGGCGCCGTCGTCTGGGGCGTGCACGTGCTGCTGGTGGGCTTCTTCGCCAGCCGCCACGACCCGCTGCGCCTGGCGCTGATCCAGTTCGCCACCTGCGCCGTGATCAGCCTGCTGCTGGCGCTGATCTTCGAGACGGCGACCCTGGACGGCATTCTCGCAGCCGGCCCGGCGATCCTCTATGGCGGCCTGTTCGGCGTGGCCGTCGGCTTCACCCTGCAGGTGGTGGCGCAGCAGCACGCGATTGCCTCGCACGCGGCGATCATCCTCTCGCTGGAAGCGGTGTTCGCCGCCATCGCCGGCGCCCTGCTGCTCGGCGAGGTGCTGGCGCTGCGCGGTTACCTGGGTTGTGCGCTGATGTTCGCCGGCATGCTGCTGGCCCAGCTATGGCCCAAGCCGCTGCCGGCCGTGCTCAGCGAAAACGCGCCAGGCGCTGGTGCAACTCGTCGGAAAGATCCAACGGCAGGCGCCGCTTTGCCGCCAGGTAATGCTGACTGAAGGCATCCAGGTAGCAGTCCAGCGCCTCGCTGGCCTGCGCGTCGCCGGCCAGCTCCAGGCACATGGCCGCCACCTCGGCGGTACACAGGTGCTCGCCGCGGCTGGAGCGACGCAGGTGGTAGCGCGACAGCTGCGCCGGCGTCAGGCTGAGTACCGGCAGCGCGTCCAGATAGGGACTCTTGCGAAACATCTTGCGCGCCTCGGTCCAGGTCGCATCGAGCAGCACGAACAGCGGCCGTTTGCCCGGCACCAGATGGACTTCCTCCACCACCCGCTCGGGGGCGGCGTACTCGCCGGGAAACACCAGGTAGGGCTGCCACTGCGGCTCGGCGAGCAGCGCCGGCAGCGCCGGATCGACCGCGGTGCGCGTCCAGCCGAAGGCGTGGGTGTCGGCCACCACGTCGGCGATCAGCCAGCCGGTGTTGCTCGGCTTGAGCGCCTCGATATCGTGCATCACCAGACACATGCCGGCATTCGCCGCGGCCCGCGGGCGCCAGGCGCACAGGCAGTAATCCGGCTGCACCCGGCAGGCCGGGCAGCGCTCGGCTCGCGAACCGCGCGCAACGAAGGGTTTGACGCTGCGCGCCAGGCGCTCGGCGCGTAGCCGGGCGACGGCATGCGGGGGATGGGACTGGTCCACGAACAGGGCTCGACAGAAAAAACGCGGCAGTTTAACAAAGCCGGGCGGGCTATGATGCGCCAGGTGCTGAACCCGGCCGCGCCTGCCGGGTCAAAGCCCGCACTCGTCCAGGAGAATCCGCATGTCCCGCGTTACCGCCCTCGTCCTCGCCCTGACCCTGCCCGTCGCCGTCCAGGCCGCCTCGCTCAAGGAGCTCGAACTGACCCGCGCCCTGGAGCAGGTCGCGCGGCAAAGCAGCGAGGGCACACCGCGAGCGATCAACGAGGACATTCTCGATCAGGGCTATACCGTCGAAGGCCACACCCTGATCAACCATCTCAGCGTCCGTCCGGCCCATGCCGCGCAGATGCGCGGCAATCCGGACACGGTGCGCGCCCAGCTGGCCGCCAGCGTTTGCGGCAACCCGGGCTTTCGCCGGCTGCTGGCCCAGGGCGCGCAGCTGCGCTACCAGTTCAGCGAATATCGCAGCAACCGACCGGTCACCACCGAGGCGTTCGACAAGGCCGACTGCGCACTCTGACGGATCTGCGCCAGGTTCTTTCAGCCGGCGCTGGGGCCAGAGCCCCGCGCGGCACGGCGCTGGGCGTCGTCGGCGCGCAGCTCGGCGAGCAGCGCCTCCATGTAGCGCGAGCGCCGCGCGCCGCCCTCCAGCCGTCGCAGACATTCGCCCTCCAGAGTCCTCCGGTTGGTACGCGCCGCCTGCTGCAGCAGGTGGTACAGCTCCAGGTCTATCTCCAGGATCAATTTGGGCATACCTGCCCCTCCCTTTCCCGTTGAAGCGGATCACCCGCTCAGCGCAGGCAACGCGGATCGCCCTCCCCGGCCAGCGCCGCCTGCTCTTCAGCCGTCAGCCAGGCGCCCTGGGCGACGCCGAGCAGCTCGGCTATCGCCTGCAGCACGTGAGCCCAGCTGCAGCGATTGGCGAATAGCATGCCGGCCTCGTCGAAGGTGCCGCCGTGGTTGCGGTAACCCAGCACACGGCACGAGCGCCGGTCGCCCAGCAGGGGCCACAGATGCCCCGCCGCGACCTCGGGACGCATATGACTGAGCAGCACGCGCCTGGCGACGGACTCGGGAAACAACGCCTCGCGCTCGGCCTCGCTGGCCAGACTGGCGGCCTCCCAGGCATCGCGCGGCGCGCGAAAACGCCCCGGTTCCTGCAAGTAAATCAGACGCCAGGCGACAGCCTGCTCGCTCAGACGAACGGCGGCGCGACGCATCTGGGTCAGTTGATAGCTGCCGCTGGCGATCAGCATTACGGGCTCGCCATCGCCCCACTCGTCGACCTGCAAGGCGCCCACGCGCGCCAGTTGCTGCGCCTGCTTGGCGCTGAACACGCACGGCTGCTCGCGCTTGGCCGCCACCAGGCAGGCCAGCCGGCCACGCTCCTGGTAGATGCCCGGCAGCAGCGCCAGCAACGAATTGTGGTCGGCCGGCAGCAGCACGCGCATGACATCGTGCATCTCGCCCAGCAGCGCCTCGCAGAAGGTGGTGTCCTGATGCGATTGCTGGTTCTTGCCGTTCTCCCAGGTGTGCGAGGTGGCCACCAGTGGCCAACCGAGCCAGCCGGCGGGGCGTCCCGCCTCCTTCTGCTGGCGGGCGAAGATCAGGCTCTGGCGCACCGCACCGAGCATCTTCACGCAGAAGGCCTCGTAGCTGGCCACCAGGTTCAGCCCGCCCTGGTTGGCCAGGCAGGCGGACACCACCGCCTCCTCGTTGAGCGCAGTGATCACCGCACCGTGCACGTCCTCCAGGTCGCTTTCCGGCTGGCTGACGCGATGCTTGAGCGCCGCCAGTATCCCGCCGAGACGGTTGCTGGCCAGTTCGTCCGGGTTGCCCACCCGCGGCCGCAGATGCGGGTTGGCCCGCACCAGGTCGACGAAGTAGCGATCCAGCGCGCTCATCGGCGAGCAGACGTCCCGGTGAAAGTGCAGCGCCGGCTGCACCGGCGACGGCGGCCGGCGCTGCGCCAGCGGATTATCCCGCTCGGCCACTCGCCCCGGCCGTTCGGCGAACAGGCGGCAGGTCTCGGCCAGCTCTGCCGGCGCCACCCACAGGGCCGCCACATGTCGGTTGAACAACTCGCGCGCCGACGAATCCAGCGCCGGGCTGGCCGGCAACGGCAGGTTGTGCGCCGCATTGCTGCCGGCGCCATAGAAGCCATGGCCCTTGACGGTCTCGGCGATGCCGTAGGGCATCGGCAAGGGATAGCCGAGCAGGCCTGCGTTCAGCTCCTGCACGCGGTGGGCGAGGCGCTGCTCCATCTCCCACAGGGCGCAGACGAAGGCCGCCGGGTCGCGGCCGTCGAAGGTCAGCGGGTCGAAGCCGCAGCGGCACAGGTGCTGGCGGAATCCCTCGAGCCCCTCGTGCGTGCCCAGGTCGGTGCGCTGTTCGATACGCCGGCCGTTGGCGATCATCACCGGCAGCGCCACGCCGCAGTCCTCGGCACGCCACCAGCGCGGCATCCAGTCGCTGCCGCGCTGCTCCTCGGCGGCGCCGTCGGAGAGAAAGGCCACCAGCTTCTCGCCGGGCAGCGGCAGGTGCGCGTACTGCAGCTCGGCGAAGCCCAGGTAGCCGCCCTCGGCGATACCGCCGGCGGTGTGCGGGTTGACGTGGCTGCCCAGCGGCACGCCGGGGCTGCCGTCCGCCGCTTGCGCGTAGCTGTAGAAGTCCGCCGCCAGCCGGCTCATGCCGGCCTCGTCGCAGCTATAGCGGGCGGCCTGCTCGGGGTGCTGGTTGCCGGTCAGCAGGTTCAGCGCCTCGATCGCCGCCACGCAATGCCCCTGCCCCATCAGCCAGGCACGGGTCTCGCCGGTCAACGCATCGAGCGCCAGATAGCCCGCATAGGCCGGCACCATGTTCAACGCGCCGCCGGTATGGCCCTCGGGCACCGGCTTGAAATCATCTGCCTGCAGCGGCGCGCCATCGAGCCTGACCCGCCGCGCGTAGGTCATGTGCACCACCAGCCAGAGGCCGGCCGCGGTCAGCCGGTCGAGGGCCTGGAAGCGGCGATAGACAGTGGCCAGGTCCGCCTGCAATCCGCCCTGCACCAGTTGATGAGCCAGGCGGAACACCGCGGCGTGGGTCTGCGGACTATGCTGAATGGGCCCGCGCCCCGTTTGCCAGGCGGCGAACTCCGGGTATTGCCGGGCATGCCGGGCCAGGGCGCTGGCGTCGGGTAGTAGCTGGGTCATCGGGCACTCCTCGGTTCTCGTCGCAGTCTAGGCTCACAGCCAAAGGCGCTGGCTGATCTGCATCAAGACCTGCCGCGCGGCAACCCGGCAAGCTTGGCTCGTCATCACCACAAGGATAGAACCATGGCCCTGCTCACCTTTCTCGGCGCCATTCAACAGGTCACCGGCTCCTGCTATCTGGTGGAAAGCCGCGACGGCGCCAAAGTGCTGCTCGAATGCGGTATGCACCAGGGACGACGCGAAGAGGAAGACCTCAATCGCACGCCCTTCCCGTTCGACCCACGCGGCCTGGATGCGGTGGTGATCTCCCACGCCCACCTCGACCACAGCGGTCTGCTGCCACGCCTGGCAGCCGAAGGCTATCGCGGCCCGATCCATACCACCGAGGCCAGTGGCGAGCTGCTCGAGCTGATGCTGCTCGACGCCGCCTTCCTGCAGGAAAAGGATGCCGAGTGGGAGAACCGCTGGCGCGCCCGCCAGGGCAAGCCAGCGATCAGCCCGCTGTACACCCTGGCCAATGCCGAGCAGGCACTCGGCCAGCGCCGCACCCACGCCTACGGCACCCCGGTCGAGGTGGCCAAGGGGGTGCAGGTGACCTTCCACAATGCCGGGCACATCCTCGGCGCGGCGATAGTCGAGATGAAGATCGAGGATCACCACCTGCACCGCCATCTGGTGTTCTCCGGCGACCTGGGCAATACCTGCTCGCCGCTGATGCAGGCGCCGACCACGCTGAGCGAGGCCGACGTGCTGCTGATGGAGTCGACCTATGGCGACCGCGACCACCGCTGCAGCGAGGACACCCTGGAAGAGCTCGCCGCTATCCTGCAGCAGGCCCACCGCGAGGGCGGCAACGTGCTGATCCCGTCCTTCGCCGTCGGCCGCACCCAGGATCTGATCTACTACCTCGGCCGCTTCTACCAGGAGGGCCGGCTGCCGCAGCAGGCGGTGTTCCTCGACAGCCCCATGGCGATCCGTGCCAATGCCATCTACAGCCGCTTCCACGAGCAGTTCGCCGCCGAGGACCGCGCCATCCTGGCCGCCAAGGGCGTCAGGCGGGTCGAGGACTGGCTGCCGGTGCTGCGCTGCACACCGACGCCTGAAGATTCGATGGCGATCAACCGGATCAAGAGCGGCGCGATCATCATCGCCGGCGCCGGCATGTGCAACGGCGGGCGCATCGTCCACCACTTCAAGCACAACCTCTGGCGCGAGAATTGCCACCTGGTGTTCCCGGGCTTCCAGGCCAAGGGCACCCTCGGCCGCCTTATCGTCGACGGTGCCGACACGGTCAAGGTGCTGCACCAGCGCATCGCGGTGAAGGCCAAGGTGCATACCCTCGGCGGCTTCTCCGCGCATGCCGGGCAGTCGCAGCTGCTCGACTGGGCCAGCCACTTCGAGCATCACCCGGAGCTGTATCTGGTCCACGGCGAGCTGGAGAAGATGCAGGCGCTGCAGCAAGCCCTGCACCAGCGGATGAACTGGCTCGCCAACATTCCCGAACCGGGCGAGCAGATCGCGATCTGAGAACACTGCGCTTCCGCAAACCTGCCCGAGGCGTCCATACTCTGAAAAGGCTCGGCCTTTCAGGGACTTGGACGCGACCGAGCGGAGTCGATCAAGGAGACGCAGCATGCCATACGAACCGGACGATTACCTGTCACGCCACCTCCAGACCAGCGGCATCGACCTGGCCAGCAAGGTGGACGAGTTGCTCGCCCTCTCCGCGCCCGGCAACAGCCCGAACCTGCCGCTGTACCGGGACATGCTCACCACCGTGATCCGCATGGCCCAGGCCGATCGCAACCGCTGGGACGCCAAGATCATGCTGCAGACCCTGCGCGAGCTGGAGCATGCCTTCAGCACCCTGGAGCGCTTCAAGCGGCGGCGCAAGGTCACGGTATTCGGTTCGGCGCGCACCCCGGCCGACCATCCGGTCTACGCCCTGGCGCGCGAGCTGGGCGCCACCCTGGCACACTACGACCTGATGGTGATCACCGGCGCCGGCGGCGGCATCATGGCCGCCGCCCACGAAGGCGCCGGAAGGGAAAACAGCCTGGGCTTCAATATCACCCTACCCTTCGAGCAGGCCGCCAACGCCACGATGCAGGGCAGCGAGAACCTGCTGTCGTTCCACTTCTTCTTCCTGCGCAAGCTGTTCTTCGTCAAGGAAGCCGACGCCCTGGTGCTCTGCCCCGGCGGTTTCGGCACGCTGGACGAGGCGCTGGAAGTACTCACGCTGATCCAGACCGGCAAGAGCCCACTGGTGCCGGTGGTGCTACTGGACCAGCCCGGCGGCACCTACTGGGAGCACGCCATAAACTTTCTCAAGCTGGAACTGGCGGACAAGGGCTATATCCTGCCCAGCGACCTCAAGCTGGTGCGCCTGGTGCACAGCGCCGCGGACGCCGCCGATGAGATCGCCCAGTTCTATCGCAACTTCCACTCCAGCCGCTGGCTCAAGGACCGCTTCGTCCTGCGCCTCAACCACCCGCTCAGCGAAGCCGCGCTGGCCCAGTTGCACGAGGACTTCGTCGACCTGAGCACAGACGGCCGTTTCAGCCTGCAGCCCTACTGCGAGCAGGAGCGCGACGAACCCGAGTTGTGTCACCTGCAGCGCCTGGCCTTCGCCTTCAACGGCCGCGACCACAGCCGGCTGCGCGAACTGCTGAATTTCGTCAACCAGCCGCAGCACTGGGCGATCTGAGCTGTAATCCGGGGCAATGCCCTCCCCTTCCCGGATTGCATCCGGGCGACGCAAAGCACGAAGCCCAGCATTTGCTGGGCTTCGTTTTGACTACATCCCTGTCAGGCGTTGCCAACGACCTTCATTCGAGCCGCCTGGGTGAAATCGAGCATGCGCTTGAGCGGCTTGACCGCCTTGGGAATCAGCGCGGGGTCGACCTGAATTTCGCCGCCGCCTTCACGCAGGCCGGTGAGCACGCGCTCCAGGGTATTCATCGCCATCCACGGACAGTGCGCGCAGCTGCGGCAGGCCGCACCGTTGCCGGCGGTGGGCGCCTCGATAAAGGTCTTGTCCGGGCACAGCTGCTGCATCTTGTAGAAGATGCCGCGGTCGGTGGCGACGATGAAGGTGGAGTTCGGCAGGGTCTGCGCCGCCTTGATCAGCTGGCTGGTGGAGCCTACCGCATCGGCCAGCTCCACCACGTTCTGCGGCGACTCGGGGTGCACCAGGATGGCGGCATCCGGATACAGCGCCTTCATGTCCAGCAGCTGCTTGGCCTTGAACTCCTCGTGGACGATGCAGGCGCCGTCCCACAGCAGTATGTCGGCGCCGGTCTCGCGCTGGATGTAGTTGCCCAGGTGCTTGTCCGGCGCCCAGATGATGGTCTCGCCGTTATCCATCAGACTTTCGACGATCTCCAAGGCGCAGCTGGAGGTCACCACCCAGTCGGCGCGCGCCTTCACCGCTGCCGAGGTATTAGCGTAGACCACCACGGTGCGCTCGGGATGCTGGTCGCAGAAGGCCGAGAACTCGTCCACCGGACAGCCCAGATCCAGCGAGCAGGTCGCCTCCAGGGTCGGCATCAGCACGCGCTTTTCCGGGTTGAGGATCTTCGCCGTCTCGCCCATGAACTTGACCCCGGCCACCACCACGGTCTGCGCCGGGTGCTGATTGCCGAAGCGGGCCATTTCCAGGGAGTCGGAGACGCAGCCGCCGGTTTCCTCGGCCAGCGCCTGGATCACCGGGTCGCAATAGTAGTGCGCCACCAGCACGGCGTTCTGCTTCTTCAGCTCGGCGGCGATCTCGCGGCGGTAGAAAGCTTCCTCCTCGGCCGTCAGCGGCTTGGGCTGCTTGGCATCGAGATGGGCTTGAACCAGAAGGCGTTCGGAAATCTGCGTCATATCATCAAACCTGTGGCGCTCGTACGCGAGCTGCGAGTATACACCCGGCTCTGCGCGCCCATCGCCACGGGTGGACGCGATATCGGCCAAGGGGCTTTTCGAGAGCAAAAAAAAGCCAGTCTTGCGACTGGCTTTTGCGATCTGGTGGGTCGTGTAGGATTCGAACCTACGACCAATTGGTTAAAAGCCAACTGCTCTACCAACTGAGCTAACGACCCAACGCGAGGCGCATGATACTGATTTAATTCAGGAAATCAACACTTCGCGAAAACTTTTTCAAATATAGCGGGTGACATCGGCGACGCCGGCGGCGGCAAAGCCGGCCGCGCGCAGGCGGCAGCTGTCGCACTTGCCGCAGGCGCGGCCGTCATCGTCGGCCTGGTAGCAGGACACGGTCAAGGCGTAATCCACGCCGAGGCGCATGCCGGCCTGGATGATTTCACCCTTGCTCAGCTGCTGCAGCGGCGCGCGAATGCGAAAGCCCTGCCCTTCCACCCCGGCCTTGGTCGCCAGGTTGGCCATGCGCTCGAAAGCCTCGACGAACTCCGGACGGCAGTCCGGATAACCCGAATAATCCACCGCGTTGACGCCGATGAAGATATCGCGCGCGCCCAACACTTCCGCCCAGCCCAGCGCCAGGGACAGGAACACCGTATTGCGCGCCGGCACGTAGGTCACCGGAATGCCCTCGCCCGGGGTTTCCGGCACGGCAATGGAGCTGTCGGTCAGCGCCGAGCCACCGATGCCGTTGAGGTTGAGGCCGATCACCTTGTGCTCGACCACGCCGAGTTGCCGGGCGACGCGCTCGGCGGCCTGCAGCTCGGCGCGATGACGCTGGCCGTAGTCGAAGCTCATGCTGTAGCAGGCGTAGCCCTCGGCCTTGGCCATGGCCACCACGGTGGCCGAATCGAGGCCACCGGAGAGAAGGATCAGCGCTTTCTTGTCGTTCATGCTCAGTGTCCCGGCTCGTCGTTCCAGAGAATCTTGTGCAGCTGCAGCTGCAGGCGTACCGGCAGGTTGTCCGCCACTATCCAGTCGGCCAGCTCGCGCGCATCGACCTGCTTGTGGCTGGGCGAGAACAGCACCTCGCCGGCGCGTCTCTCGAGGCGATACTGGATCAGCTTGGACACCGCCCAGTCGTAGTCCTCGCGCGAACAGATGACGAACTTGACCTGATCGTTGGCGGTCAGCCACTCGATGTTCTCGTACCGGTTGCGCTGCACCTCGGCCGAGCCCGGGGTCTTCAGGTCGAGTACCTTGCTCACCCGCGGATCGACGGCCGCTACATCGAGCGCGCCGCTGGTCTCCAGCGATACCTCGTAGCCGGCGTCGCACAGACGCTCGAGCAGAGCAATGCAATTGGGCTGGGCCAGCGGCTCGCCGCCGGTGACGCAGACGTAGCGCGGCTTGTAGGCCGCCACCTGGTCGAGGATGGCGTCCAGCGCAACGAGCTCGCCGCCGCTAAAGGCGTAAGCAGTGTCGCAGTACTGGCAGCGCAGGGGACAGCCGGTCAGGCGCACGAATACCGTCGGCAAGCCGGCGGTACGCGTCTCGCCCTGCAGCGAGTAGAAAATCTCGGTGATGCGCAGGGTTGCTTGCATAGTGGCCACGGGCGTGATGACGAAACAGGCCATCCGCCTCCGTTGCGTTGAATTCGAGGGTCCGCTCAGGGAAGCGGCGGTCCGTTTCCCGGCATAGCGAAGACATCAGCCGAGCTGAAGCTTCGCCCGAATCCCGGGGTCGGCGATTCTAAACGAAAAACGCCGCAACCGATATTTCACCATTGCGGCCCGGGTGCGCCATGCGCACCACCATTGCTCGGCCGTAACGGTCGCGATGAGCACGGAGCACCCTATAGCCCATAGCACGACAGCCGGGCATAAAAAACCCGCGACAAACGCGGGCTTTCTGAAAGGCGGCGACCGTTACGGGAGTCGCTGCAGATCGCGTTGCGCCAGCTGCGCGGCAGAGCTGCCGGGGAACTGGGAGATGACCTGCTGGAGGATGCCACGGGCCTTGTCGTTGTTGCCCAGGCGTTTCTCCACGTCGGCCAGCTTGAACAGCGAGTCCGGCACCTTGGCGTGGTCCGGATAGGCCTGGCTGACCTTGGCGAAGGCCTGGCCGGCCCCCTGCAGATCGCCCTTGGCCAGATTGACTTCGCCCAGCCAGTACTGCGCATTGCCGGCGTACTGGCTGTTCGGATAGCGATTGAGGAAGGCGGTGAACGCCTGCGATGCCTTGTCGAAATCCTTGGCCTTGATCAGGTCGAAGGCGGCGTCGTAGTAGATTTTTTCCTTGGCCGGATCACCCGGTTCGGCGCTGGCCTGCTGCTGGGCGGCAGGCGGCGTTGGGGTGCCATTGGCGTTGACGGCGCCGCTGGCTGAATTCTGTGTGGGAGCGGCGGAGCCAGCACCGGAGGACAGGCGTTGGTCCAGATCCTGATAGCGCTCGAGGCTCTCCTGCTTGAGACGCTGGATTTCGTTCTGCTGCTCTTCGAGCATGCCGCGCAGCTGGGCAATTTCCTGCTGCATCTGCTGCAACTGGTTGAACAGCATGCCCTGTGCCGAGGCCGGGGCTTGCGCCCCGGCTCCGGCATAGGCGCCGGCCGTACCATAACCCGCCGGGGGATAGCTGCTGCCTTGCGGCATGGAGCTGCTTTCCAGCACGGGAACTTCCGCCATCGCCGCGAGCGGCAGGGCGAGTGTCAGAAGGGTCAGAGTACGGCGGCAATTACGCATGGCAGCTTACTTGCGCAGCTCTACGCGACGGTTCTGAGCCCAGGACTGCTCGTCGTTGCCCATGGCGACCGGACGCTCTTCGCCGTAGGAAACCAGTTCCAGTTGAGCCGGGGAAACGCCCTGCAGTACCAGGTAACGCTGAACGGCCTTGGCACGACGCTCGCCCAGAGCCATGTTGTACTCGCGGGTGCCGCGCTCGTCGGCGTGACCTTCCAGAACGACGCGAGCGCCGTTGCCTTTCAGGTCCTTGGCGTGTACGTCCAGAGCGCGCATGGCTTCGGCCTTCAGGTCGGAGCTGTCGTACTCGAAGTAGAAGGTGGTGATAGCGCGCAGGGCGGCTTCTTCGCTCAGGCTGCCATCCACGGCACCGGTGTTGGCACCGTAACCGGCGTTCGGGTCGACCGCGCCTTCGCCAGCAGCATCACCGCCTTTGGAGGAGCAACCAACAGCGACGGCGAGAGCCAGGGACAGTGCAGCGAACTTACCGAATTTCAGCATTTCCATCATGTAACTCCTAATGAACCCCAGTTGTGTCAAGCAATAAAAGGTATAGCGCCGCATCAGTTCAGGTAAGGGGACCAAGAAGGCTCTCGAACTTCGCCTTGAGCGGTAGGAAGAGGGAGCCTCACGCGCCCATTGGTGGACGCTAACATCAAGACTCCCCGGCCCTGCTGGCGGGTGGCGTAGATTAGCATGGCGCCATTGGGCGCAACAGTGGGCGACTCATCCAAACTGGTGTCGGAAAGGATGCGCAGGCGGTTGGTTTCCAGGTCCTGCGCCGCCACCTTGAACACGGTGAAACCATCCTGGCGATGGATCATCACCAGGGTCTTCTCGTCGGCCGACAACTTCGGGTTCGCGTTGTAGTTGCCGACGAAGGTAACCCGCTCCACCGCGCCGCTATTGATGCTGGTCTTGTAGATCTGCGGCTTGCCGGCGCGATCCGAAGTGAAGTACAGGGTCTGACCGTCGCGCCCCCAGAAAGGTTCGGTGTCGATGGCGTAATGGTTGGTGACGCGGCGCATCTGCCGGCTGCCCATATCCATCACGTAGATTTCCGGATTACCGTCACGCGACAGCACGAAGGCCAAGCGGTTGCCGTCCGGCGACCAGGCCGGGGCGCCGTTGAGCCCCTCGAAATTGGTGATCTGCTCGCGGCGGCCGGTATCGATATGCTGGACGAAGATGCGCGGGCGGCGCTGCTCGAACGACACGTAGGCGATACGCCGACCATCGGGTGCGAAGGAAGGCGACAGGATCGGCTCGCGCGACTGCAGCAGGGTTACCGCACGGGCACCGTCGTAGTCGGAGCGCTGCAGGGTGTAACGCGTGTTGTTGGCGCCCATGCGTTCGGCGGTGACGTACAGCAGGCGGGTGGAGAACGCGCCCTTGACGCCGGTGAGCTTCTCGAACGCCTGATCGGCGATGTGGTGCGCCATGTCGCGCAGCTGATCGGTACCGCCGCCGACGCTGCCGGTCATCACCTGCTGCTCGGTGCTGACGTTGAACAAGGCGTACTGCACCTGCAGGCGACCGGCGTTGGGCACGATGCTGCCGACCAGCACGTACTGGGTGCCGAGGGCCTTCCAGTCGCGGTAGATGACTTCGCTGGCCTGGGTCGGCAGGCTGATCATGTTCTGCCGCGGAATGGGCTCGAAATAGCCGGAGTTGCGCAGATCGTTGCCGATGATCTCGGCCATGTCCTGCGGCAGCACAGCGCCACCCTGCCAGCCGAACGGAACCACGGCGATCGGCGTGGCGCGGTCGGCGCCATGGGAGATCACCAGCGGGTCGGCCGCCTGCACGCTGCCGACCAGCATGACCAGCCCCAGCAGGGCGATACGAATCAGGGTATTCACAGAGCTCAATCCTCCGGTTTGAAAATGACGCGGCGCTGCCTGTACAGACGGTCAAAGGTAGCGCGATCCAATTGTTGCATCTCGGGAATGCGGCCGACGTTGCGTACCGCGGCCACGGCGGAACTGTCGAACGGTGCATCGCCACTGGAGCGCGACACGCTGGCGTTGGTCACCGTGCCATCGGGCAGCATCTGGATCAGCAACTCCACGCTCATGCCGCGCCGCGCCGACATCGGCCGCTGCCAATTCTCGGTGATCAGCTTGATGATCAGGTCATCGAGGTTACCCGCCACCTGATCGCCATGGGTTTCGGCCAGCGCCTGCTGGTTCTGCACATTGTCCGACAGCAGCTCGGCCAGCGCCGCTGCCTTCTGATCCTCGGCCGCCTTGCGTCGCGCCTCTTCGGCCTTACGCTTGGCGTCTTCGGCCGCCTTCTTCTTCGCGGCTTCGGCAGCTGCCTTTTTCTTGGCCTCTTCCGCCGCTTTTTTCTTCGCGTCCTCGGCTGCCTTTTTCTTGGCATCCTCGGCGGCTTTCTTCTTCGCCTCATCCTCGGCGCGCTTCTTAGCGATATCGGCCTGGCGCTTCTGCTCCGCGGCCTTCTTTTCGGCCTCGGCCTTCTTCGCCGCCGCGGCTTTGGCTGCCTCGGCCTTGGCCGCTTCCGCCTTTCGAGCCTGCTCGGCTTTCTTTTGTTCCGCAGCCTTGGCCGCGGCAAGCTTCTGCTCCTCGGCCTTCTTTTGCTCCAGACGCTCGGTCTCGAACTGCGGCGCCGAGGTCTTCTGCGCCTCGCCGGCGACCTTCTGGGTGGTCTGGGTAGTGGCCTGGCTCTGCGATTTCAGCTGGTACAGGGTAGCCTGCACCACGGGGCGCGCCGGCGGCAGCTCGGGGCTGAAGGCGAAGCTGACGAACAGCATGGCAAACATCAGGACGTGCAGCCCCACGGCCCATACCACGGGCCAGAAGTAGCTCTCCGATGGCGAACGCTCGCTTTGCTGCATCAGGGCGCCTCGGTAATCAATCCGACGTTGCCCACGTCGGCCTGCTGCAGACCGCCCATGGCGGCCATCACCGTGCCGTAGTCGACCGACTTGTCGCCGCGCACGAATACCTGCACCGGCTTACCCTGACGACGGTTCTCGGCAATGATCGCCGCAACGGCCTGAGTCATCTGCTCCAGGGTGGAGGCACGCTCCTGCTCGGTGTCGACGTCCACCTCGCTGCCCATGTTCCAGTAGTAGGTCTTGTCCGCCTTGATGGAAATGGTCAGCACCTGGGCGTTGTTGTCCTGCGGCAACGCCTCGCTGCTGACCTTGGGCAGATCGACCTTGACCCCCTGGTTGAGCATGGGCGCGGTGACCATGAAGATGACCAGCAGCACCAACATCACGTCGATGTAGGGCACCACGTTCATCTCGGCGACCGGTTTGCGTCTGTTGCGAATTCTCGCCATGGCTAAAGCCCTTCCTGTTCGCTCGTCTTAATCGTCCGAGGTGTGCACCTTGCGGTGCAGGATGGCCTGGAACTCGTCGGCGAAGGTGTAGTAGCGGCCGATCAGCATCTCGCCGCGGGCGGCGAAGCGGTTGTAGGCGATCACCGCAGGAATCGCGGCGAATAGGCCGATGGCGGTGGCGATCAGCGCCTCGGCGATACCCGGGGCGACGGTGGCCAGAGTGGCCTGCTGCACCTGGGCCAGGCCACGGAATGAATTCATGATGCCCCACACGGTGCCGAACAGGCCGATATAGGGGCTGGTGGAACCGACAGTGGCGAGAAACGGCAATGCGGTCTCCAGTTTTTCCTCTTCACGGGAAATGGCCACACGCATGGCACGGGACACGCCGTCCATTACCGCATCCGGGTCGACGCCCTGCTGCTGGCGCAGACGGGAGAATTCCTTGAAGCCGGCGCGGAAGATCTGCTCGAGACCGGAATCCGGGTCGGGGTTGCTGCCGGCCTGGCGATATAGCTTGGACAGGTCGATACCGGACCAGAAGCGATCCTCGAAGCCGTCCAGGGCGCGCTTGGCGGCACGAATGGCATTGCTGCGCTGGAAGATCATCACCCAGGAAATGACCGAGGCGGCGACCAGGGTGAGCATTACCAGCTGCACCACCAGACTGGCGTTGCTGATCAGACTCCACATCGACATATGGTCAACGGCGTTGGCGTTGGCTTCCACGCTTACTCTCCTGCTGCAATTAGGCCCGGCGCCTGCACCCCGGCGAACGCATGGCGCAGGGACTCGGGGATGGCCCGGGGTTTCAAGTTGTCGGCGCGCACACAGGCCACCAGGAACTGCCCTTCGCAGAGCAGCACATCATCCGCGGCCCGCCTGACCTGCTGACGAAAACGCAGGCTGGCGCGGTTCAATTCGATCACGTCGGCGCTGATCAACAGCTCGTCGTCCAGCCGCGCCGGCGCGTGATAGCGGGCCTCGGCCGAATGCACGACGAACAACAGGCCCTCACCGGCCAGCGTCGACTGGGCATAACCCAGTTCACGCAGGCGCTCGGTGCGAGCCCGCTCCATGAATTTGAGGTAGTTGACGTAGTAGACGATACCGCCGGCGTCGGTGTCTTCGTAATAGACCCGGCAACGATGGCTGAACGGCTGGACTCCGTTTGGCGCGCGCATACTCTAGTCCCCGCCCTGTCGCTTGCCAATCCGGCTTGATAAGAATTTTTTCGTCATTCGTCGTCCATCGCGAAGAGGTCCGCACCCGGTTGCTCGCCGAGGGGTTTGGGAAGATTCAGGCCGAAGTGCAGGTAGGCGTGACGGGTCACCACCCGCCCACGCGGCGTGCGCATCATGTAGCCCTGCTGAATCAGGTAGGGTTCGAGGACGTCCTCGATGGTGTGGCGCTCCTCGCTGATGGCGGCGGCCAGGCTGTCGACGCCCACCGGGCCGCCGTCGAACTTCTCGATCATCGCCAGCAGCAGACGACGGTCGGAGTGGTCGAAGCCACGTTCGTCGACGTCCAGCAGGTTCAACGCCTGATCGGCGATCTCGCGGGTGATGTGGCCACGTCCGCGCACCTCGGCGAAGTCGCGCACGCGACGCAGCAGGCGGTTGGCGATACGCGGCGTGCCGCGGGCGCGACGGGCGATTTCGTAGGCGCCCCGCTCCTCGATGGGCAGCCCGAGGATGCCAGCCGAACGCGTGACGATGGTCGCCAGGTCGTCGATGCCGTAGAACTCCAGGCGCTGGACGATACCGAAGCGGTCGCGCAGCGGGTTGGTCAGCATGCCGGCACGGGTGGTGGCGCCGACCAGGGTGAAGGGTGGCAGGTCCAGCTTGATCGAGCGCGCCGCCGGGCCTTCGCCGATCATGATGTCGAGCTGGAAATCCTCCATCGCGGGATACAGCACCTCTTCGACTATGGGCGAGAGGCGGTGGATCTCGTCGATGAACAGCACGTCGCCGGCTTCCAGATTGGTCAACAGCGCCGCCAGATCGCCAGGACGCTCCAGCACGGGACCGGAAGTGCTCTTGATCGACACGCCCATTTCCTGGGCGATGATATTGGCCAGGGTGGTCTTGCCCAGGCCCGGCGGACCGAAGATCAGGGTATGGTCGAGGGCTTCCGCCCTGCCCCTTGCGGCCTGGATGAACAACGCCATCTGCTCGCGCACGCTGGGCTGGCCGATGTAGTCGGCCAGCTTCAGCGGACGGATGGCAC
Organism: Pseudomonas sp. SP16.1; assembly: GCF_052682975.1. Taxonomy (NCBI): domain Bacteria; kingdom Pseudomonadati; phylum Pseudomonadota; class Gammaproteobacteria; order Pseudomonadales; family Pseudomonadaceae; genus Pseudomonas; species Pseudomonas sp. SP16.1. The sequence goes on along the minus strand of NZ_JBQYFZ010000001.1, from coordinate 895,897 downwards.
GATCCTGCTGCTCTTCGCGCTCACGCGGGCTGGCGGTAATCAGGCGATCGGCTTCGATCATCGGAATGTTTCCATCGACAGGGTGTTGAAGAGCGTCGGCAGCGCAGCCGAGGCCAGGCAAAAACAGGCGAGAACCGGGCTGGGCTCGTACGCGAGCTTACGACTGCAAATGAGCATTGCGATCGGACTGGCGCTCCAGCCGGATATTAATGACGCATCGGCAACGCAGGTAGTCGTTCAGCACCTTGTCACGCCATGCCGCGCAGTGCGCGACGGATCAAATCTTCGCTGGTCAAACCATCCTCCTTGACGGCGGCCACGGCCCGGCTGGCCTCCTGCGGCTTGTAGCCCAGGGAAATCAGGGCGCTCACCGCGTCATTCTCCGCGCTTGAGACTGCCGCACCTGGACGAGGTTCCACCACCAGGGTGGCGATCGCCGGCATGCTTTCCCACGCCTTGAACCTGTCCTTGAGCTCGACCAGCAGGCGCTCCGCGGTCTTCTTGCCGACCCCCGGCACCTTGGTCAGCGCCGCGGTGTCCTGAGCCTGCACGCAGCGCACCAGCTCATCCACCTCCAGCCCCGACATCAGCGCCAGGGCCAGCTTGGGGCCGACGCCGTTGAGCCGGATCAGCTCGCGAAACAGCTCGCGCTCGCGCTTCTCGAAGAAACCGTAGAGCAGATGGGCATCCTCGCGCACCACCTGATGGGTATGCAGGGTCACCGGTTCGCCTACCGAGGGCAGACGATAAAGGGTGGTCATCGGCACTTCCAGCTCATAACCGACGCCATTTACATCCAGAAGCAAATGCGGCGGCTGCTTTTCCGCCAGGGTGCCGCGCAAACGTCCGATCACCACTGCTGTCCTTTAATCAGATTACAAACGAAGGCGCCCGCCACGCCGCTTGGCGCCGGCCAGGCCGTGGGGAATCAGGCTCTGCCGGTGGTGGGCGTGGCACAGGGCGATGCCGAGGGCGTCGGAAGCGTCGATCTGCGGCTTCTGCGTCAGCTTGAGCAGGTGCATGACCATCAGCTGTACCTGCTGCTTGTCCGCCGCCCCGGTGCCGACCACCGCCTGCTTGACCTGGGTGGCGGTGTACTCCGCCACCTCCAGGCCCGCCTCCACCGCCGCCACTATGGCGGCGCCGCGCGCCTGCCCCAGCTTGAGCGCCGAGTCGGCGTTGCGCGCCATGAATACCTGTTCGATGCCCATGGTCACCGGCCCGTAGCTGCGGATCACCTCGCCGACCCCGCGAAAGACGATCTGCAGGCGCTCGGCCAGCGGCCCGTCGCCGGTGCGGATGCAGCCGCTGGCGACGTACTCGCAGCCGCGGCCGGTGTCGCGCACCACGCCGTAGCCGGTGATGCGCGAGCCGGGGTCGATTCCTAGGATGAGAGTCATGTCGGCAACTGTCTATTTATCCAGTTGGCGAGTATACGGGGGTCCTCATGCGCCGTCACTCGTGACGCGCCGGTGGAACCAGAGAAAACCGTAGGGCGGGCGTAGGGTGGGCTTCAGCCCACCAGGGTCGCGTTGCATGGTGGGCTAAAGCGGATCGCCGCCCGGCCCACCCTACGCATCCGGGCGACAAGCTGCTTCAGCCCAGCTGGTCCATGATCTCGTCGGGGATATCCGCGTTGTGGTAGACGCTCTGCACATCGTCCAGATCTTCCAGCATGTCGATCAGCTTGATCACCTTCTGCGCGGTTTCCAGATCGGCGACCGGCGCGCTGATATTGGGGATCATGGCGATCTCGGCTTCCTCGCCCTTGAAGCCGGCGGCAGCGAGCGCCTCGTTGACCGCATGGAAGTCGGCGAAGCTGGTGGAAACCAGCGCGGAACCGTCGTCGCCCATCTCCACGTCGTCGGCGCCGGCCTCCAGCGCCGCCTCCATCAGCGCCTCCTCGTCCACGCCGGGGGCGAAGCTGATCTGCCCCTTGCGCTCGAACATGTAGGCTACCGAACCATCGGTGCCGAGGTTGCCGCCGCACTTGCTGAAGGCGTGGCGCACGGCCGCCGCGGTGCGGTTGCGGTTGTCGGTCATGGCCTCGACTATGATCGCCACGCCGCTCGGCGCGTAGCCCTCGTAGCTCAGCTCGACGACGTTGTCGGCCTCGTTGTTGCCGGCGCCGCGGGCGATGGCGCGGTCGATCACGTCGCGCGACATGTTGGCCGTCAGGGCCTTGTCGACCGCCAGGCGCAGGCGCGGGTTGTCCGCGGGGATCGGCCCGCCATGCTTGGCGGCGACGGTCAGCTCACGGATCAGCTTGGTGAAGATCTTGCCCCGCTTGGCGTCCTGACGACCCTTGCGGTGCTTGATATTGGCCCACTTGGAATGACCAGCCATAACTCACTCCGTTTGTTTCATTTACTGTTTGCCGGGGTGCGAGAGCTCGAGTCGCTGCGCCCCATAACGAAGAAGCCTGGCAATCCAGGCTTCTCGGTAACGGCTTATTCGGCCTTGGGTTGCTCGCGCAGGCGAATATGCAGTTCGCGCAGCGCCTTGTTGTCCACCAGACCTGGCGCCTGAGTCATGACACAGGCCGCGCTCTGGGTTTTCGGGAAGGCGATGACCTCGCGGATCGAGCTGGCGCCGGTCATCAGCATGACCAGGCGATCCAGGCCGAAGGCCAGGCCGCCGTGAGGCGGCGCGCCGTACTTGAGGGCGTCGAGGAGGAAGCCGAACTTCTCCTGCTGTTCCTCTTCGCTGATGCCGAGTACGCGGAACACCGTCTGCTGCATGGCCTTGTCGTGGATACGGATCGAACCGCCACCCAGCTCGGTGCCGTTGAGCACCATGTCGTAGGCGCGCGACAGCGCGGCGGCCGGGTTGGCTTCCAGCTCCTGCGGGCTGCAGCTCGGCGCGGTGAAGGGGTGGTGCATGGCGGTCAGGCTGCCGTCGTCGTTCTCCTCGAACATCGGGAAGTCGACCACCCACAGCGGCGCCCACTCGCAGGTCAGCAGATTGAGGTCGTGGCCGAGCTTGATGCGCAGCGCGCCCAGGGCTTCGGAAACGATCTTGGCCTTGTCGGCGCCGAAGAACACGATGTCGCCATCGACCGCACCGACGCGATCGAGGATCACGTTGATATTGTCCAGCGGGATGTTCTTGACGATCGGCGACTGCAGGCCCTCGACGCCGGCGGCACGCTCGTTGACCTTGATATAGGCCAGGCCCTTGGCGCCGTAGATGCCGACGAACTTGGTGTAGTCGTCGATCTGCTTGCGCGGCATGCTCGCCCCGCCCGGTACGCGCAGCGCGGTAACGCGGCACTTGGGATCGTTGGCCGGTCCCGCGAAGACCTTGAACTCGACATCCTTGAGCTGATCTTCCACGTCCACCAGCTCCAGCGGGATGCGCAGGTCAGGCTTGTCCGAGCCGAAGCGACGCATGGCTTCGGCCAGCGGCATGTGCGGCAACTCGCCGAACTCGACGCCCAGCACTTCCTTGAACAGGTTGCGCACCATGGTCTCGGTGATGGCCATGATGTCCTTTTCATCGAGGAAGCTGGTCTCGATGTCGATCTGGGTGAATTCCGGCTGACGGTCGGCGCGCAGGTCCTCGTCGCGGAAGCATTTGGCGATCTGGTAGTAGCGGTCGAAGCCGGCAACCATCAGCAGCTGCTTGAACAGCTGCGGCGACTGCGGCAGGGCGAAGAAGCTGCCGGCGTGGGTGCGGCTTGGCACCAGGTAGTCGCGGGCGCCTTCCGGGGTGGCGCGAGTGAGGATCGGCGTCTCGACGTCGAGGAAGCCATTCTCGTCCAGGTAGCGACGGATGCTCGAGGTGATGCGCGAACGCAGCTTGAGCTTCTCGGCCATTTCCGGGCGGCGCAGGTCGATAAAGCGATAGCGCAGGCGGGTTTCCTCGCCGACGTCGGTGTATTCGTTGAGCGGGAACGGCGGGGTTTCCGCCTCGTTGAGCACGTCCAGCTCGTAGCCCAACACCTCGATGGCCCCGGAAGCCATGTTCGGGTTGACCGCACCGGCCGGACGCAGGCGCACCTTGCCGGTGATTTTCACCACGTATTCGCTGCGCACGCGGTCGGCCTTGGCGAAGGTCTCGGCGCGATCCGGGTCGAACACCACCTGGGCCAGGCCCTCACGATCGCGAATGTCGAGGAAGATCACCCCGCCGTGGTCGCGGCGACGGTGCACCCAGCCGCAAAGGGTGATTTCCTGGCCATCCAGGCTCTCGTTCAGTTGGCCGCAATAGTGGCTGCGCATCATGATCGTGTTTCGCTTCTCTAAAGGTCTTGGATTGGTCAGGCGACACCCTGCGCCCTGAGCAGGAGCCGCGCCGCGGCGAGCATCCCGCCGCGCGCCCGGTCTTGAAAAGAGCGGGATTATATAGGGTAAATCGCCCGGGTGCAGCCGCCCGGCGGACGGCTTCCATTACCAAGGCCGAACACGGGAGGGAAATACCATGCCCCCCCGTCCGGCCTCGCCGCCCTCTCCAGCGCCCCGCTGGAAGACTGCCGACACGAGCGCGCACCGGGTCGAGGTGTCCAGCCCCTCCTGCAGCGGAATGTTGATCTGGCGCATGACCGAAACGTTTGTACCGCGCAGGGCCGAGTGGCTAAGCTCCGCCCCCCCATGGAGACAACCAGCGAAGGCAAGGAGCCATCATGCAATCATTTTCCGACAAGGTCGCCGTGATCACCGGCGCCGCCTCCGGCATCGGCCAGGCCCTGGCCACCCAACTGGCCGCAGAAGGTTGCCACCTGGCCCTGGCCGATATCGATCTGGCCCAGCTCGAACGCAACGCCGAGACCCTGCGCGGCGGCGGCGCGCGCGTCAGCTGCCACGCCCTGGTCGTCAACAATGCCGGCGTCGCCGTGTCGCAGACCATCGAGGCGCTCGCCTACTAGGACTTCGAGTGGTTGATGAACGTCAACTTCTGGGGCGTGGTGCACGGTAGCAAGGCCTTTCTGCCTCACCTGCTGCAGCAGGGCAGCGGGCATATCGTCAACCTGTCGAGCGTCTTCGGCATAGTCAGCCTGCCCAGCCAGGGCGCCTACAACGCCAGCAAGTTCGCCGTACGCGGTTTTACCGAGTCCTTGCGCCAGGAAGTGGCCAACCGCGGCATCGCCGTCAGTTGCGTGCATCCCGGCGCAATCAAGACCAATATCGCCCGTTCGGCGCGCTTCTACCGCGGCATCGATGGCTCGCAGGACGCCGAGCGCGCCATGCGCAACTTCGACAGGCTGGCGCGCACCAGCGCGGCAAAGGCCGCCGAGGCGATAGTCGCCGGCGTCAAGGCCGGCAGGCCACGCATCCTGGTCGGTGGCGACGCACGCCTGCTCGATCGCCTCCAGCGCCTGCTGCCGGCCGCCTACCCGAGCGTGCTGGCCAAGCTTCTCGGGTGCGGAAAATGAACCGCGCCCGATCGATAGCTTCTAAACATGGCTTTCATTGACATGGCGCGGGAGTCGCCTCGATGACTCCGTGCTAGGCTCTGCCGAACACTAGGATATCGACACCCCGACTCATTTGAGAGGAGAAAAAACTCTATGGAAATCAATATCGGAATCGCCGAACAGGATCGCGCCGCCATCGCCGAGGGCCTTTCGCGCCTGCTGGCCGATACCTACACCCTGTACCTGAAGACCCATAACTTCCATTGGAACGTCACCGGTCCGATGTTCAACACCCTGCATCTGATGTTCGAAGGCCAGTACAACGAGCTGGCCCTGGCAGTGGACGCCATCGCCGAGCGCATCCGTGCCCTGGGTTTCCCGGCACCCGGCACCTACGCCGCCTATGCCCGCCTGTCGTCGATCAAGGAAGAGGAAGGCGTGCCGACTGCCGAGGACATGATCAAGCAGCTGGTGCAGGGTCAGGAGGCCGTGGTACGCACGGCACGCGGCATCTTCCCGCTGCTGGACAAGGTCAGCGACGAGCCCACCGCCGACCTGCTGACCCAGCGCATGCAGGTGCATGAAAAAACCGCCTGGATGCTGCGCAGCCTGCTCGCCGCATAACCGCTCCGCAGGCCCGGATATCCGCTAGCGCTGTTCACCTGAGCATGGTCGGGCGCGACCAATCCAAGCCCCCGGGTATAGCATCGCGGATAGCCCCAACCGGCAGTTCCACGGCGTTTCCAGCCGTTGCCCCCGGCCCCTCTCCCAACGAGGGAGTGGCTGGAGGCAGGCGCGCCCCGAGGTAGTGGCATTGCGGATATCCGGACCTTTTTCATTAGGCAGCCAGCCCCTGGCTGATCTATGCTCTGGCCATTCGCCACAGAGTTCCGCGACGCACATGAGTCAGCCGCCCAAAACCCCCAGCATTCTCGAACTCTACCCAGAGGAAACTCGCGAAGCGGCCGCCCTGCTGAAACAGGCCGTGCCGCTGATGATGCGCCACGCCATCGCTCCCAACCCGGTGCACTACGCGCTCTGGTACACCTACAGCAAGGGCAGCGAACCGGAACTCAACCGGCGCCTGGACAAGGCCGTCGAGGATTTCGACGTTTTCCCGCCGGAAACCGCGATCAAGCTGTTTCGCGACTACATCATCCGCGGCGATCTCGAGGAAGCCCGCGCCGGCCAGCAGCAAGTGATCGAACTGGTCGACGACATCGAGAACGACGTCTCGCGCAGCGTGATCGGCAGCCAGAACTATCAGCACAGCCTCAGCCACGGCCTCAGCGCCCTGCAGGAACCGATAATCGAAGACCTGCCCAGCGTGCTCAGCGAGCTGCAGGAAAGCACCCAGTTGATGCACGACCAGCAGGAAAAATTCCTCTACCGCCTGCGCGCCGCCCAGGATGAGATCAAGCACCTGCGCAACCAACTGGAACGCGCCCACCTGGCCGCCACCCTCGACAGCCTGACCCGGGTGTTCAACCGGCACGCCTTCACCCGCCTGCTGGAGCAGGCGCTGAGCGAATCGCACGAAGGCCTGGCCCTGGTGATCCTCGACATCGACCACTTCAAGCAGTTCAACGACCAGTACGGCCACCCATTGGGTGATCGCGTGCTGCAGCACGTCGGGCAACTGATGCGCGAACTGCTGCCGCCGCGCGCCTTCGCCGCTCGCTATGGCGGAGAGGAATTCTGCCTGGTGCTGCGCAATTGCACCGGCATCGCCGAGGTGCTCGAGTTCGCCGAACAGCTGCGCCGCAAGATCCAGGCACTGCGGGTCAAGGTGCGACGCACCGACCAGGTACTCGACAGCATCACCGCCTCGTTCGGTTGCGCCCTGGCCGAACGAGGCGACACCCTGGAAGCCCTGCTCACCCGCGCCGACGACGCCCTCTATCAGGCCAAGCGCGGCGGCCGCAACCAGGTCCACCCCGCCACCAGCGAAAGCATGCTCAGCGCCTGATTTGAGTAACCCCCCGCCTTTGCTGTTAAATACGTTCCGCACGCCGCGCTCTTCTCTTGCGGCGCGCGCGACGCGATACCCCGGCACTCGTCCACCTGATCATCACGGACGTGCCGCCTCCGCAGCACCCCAAGTCGTCATCCAATCAGTGAGTTCATCGAAGATGTTGAAGATCGCCCACCTTGTTACAGGGTTTGCCGCCCTGCTGCTATCTGCCGTCCCGAGTTTTTCCGGCGCATTCCTTGCCACCCCCGACGCGCCCTGCCTGGCCTTGATCGGCCTGCTCAACCTGCTGGCCGCGCCACAGCAACCGTTGAACCTCGCCGGCACCCGCCTGCAGCTGCAGGGGTTGGCTTCGACCCTGCTGGTCCTGGCCGCTGTGCTTCAAGGCCTGGTGCTGCTCGCACCGCTGTCGAGCATCGGCGGCCAACCCGCCCTCTGGCTGCCCCTGCTGATCGCCACCGGCGCCACCCTGCTGCACCTGGCCTGCAGCTTGCGCACGCAACCGCAGCAGAGCACTCAGCGCAGCCCGCGCACGCAATCCACCGCCCCTGCGCAGAACACCGAGCAGGACGATCGCGAGACCGGAACGGTCAAGTGGTTCAATACCTCCAAGGGCTTCGGCTTCATCTCGCGCGACTCGGGCGAAGATATCTTCGTGCACTTTCGCGCCATCCGCGGCGAAGGCCATCGCGTGCTGATCGAGGGCCAGCGCGTGGAGTTCTCGGTGATGCAGCGCGACAAGGGCCTGCAGGCCGAAGACGTGATCGCCGCCGCCCCCGCACGGCGCTAAGCCCCACGGAGTTAAAAAAGCCCGCGATCGCTCGCGGGCTTTTTCGTTGCCGATCAATAATGCGGCGGTGGCGCTTCGTCCTCGGCGATCCCCACCTGACCGTGCAATTCCTCCTGCCGCCGTGCCAGCGTGCTCAACTGAAGCTGCAGACGCTCGATACGCTTGTGCTGCTCGACCAGCTCGTCGCTCAGCGCCTGAATGGTGTCGTCCTGAAAGGCCAGGCGGCTCTCCAGCTCCATGATGCGGGCCTCGAGGCTCATGATGCATCTCCGGCGAACTGGAAGTCCTCGGTCAACACCAGGCGCAGCTTGTCCTTGAGCTGCCGCACCTGTTCTTCGTTATAGGGCTGCGCCGGGTGCCGCCCCCATACCGGGGCCGGCCAGGCGGCGTCGTCGCGGCGCCGCACTATCACATGCATGTGCAGCTGACTGACCAGATTGCCCAGCGTCGCCACGTTCATCTTGTCCGCGGCGAAGGTGTCCTTGAGCGTCTCGGCCAGCAGCGTGGTCTCCCGCCAGAGCCGGGCCTGGTCGGTGGCATCGAGCTGGAACAGCTCGCTCACCTCCTCGCGCCGCGGCACCAGGACGAACCAGGGATAGTGGGTATCGTTCATCAGCAGCAAGCTGCACAGGGGGAAATCCCCGATCAGCAGGCAGTCCTGCTGCAATCGCGAATCCAGAGCGAACATGGCGACTCTCCTCGTATCGACCCAATCAACCAAGCTTAGCGCCGGATATCCGTCAGGGACCGGAGCACAGGGCGCGCAGCATACGCGGCCGACAGGGACAATTCATCCTCGGGCATGCACCAGCGCAAGGCAGCTGCGTCCGACGCGCAGCGTCAGCGTGCACCATTTGGTTTCCTACCGTAATGACTGCCGGGCGCACGTTACCGCCAGCCGCCACGGCCACCCACTCCCATGAGCCCAGCATCGGCCAAGGCCCAACGGCGGAAGGCCCTGGCCGGCCCAACCCAGGCCCGGACAAAGCCGCGGCGGCGCTGGCTCGACCCGCCTCAACCGCCCGCCCGACCAGGTGGCAGTCATTTTTTTAACGTCAAAGGAAGCCTTTGAGCACGACTTTTGCTATGAGTACGGCCAAGGTCCGGTACGCCGTGCAGCAGATCAATAGCAGCCCAACCGGCCCCCGCTATCGCGAAAACGTCGGCACCACAGAACGCAAGTGCAGAGCTACAGATTTGCGACATCCTTCATAGCCCTTGCGACACCAGGGTGGAGAAAGCGCAAGGAATAGTTTGTAACTATCGCCAATATTGGCGGCGTGCTATAAGTTAGCGCCGACACAAAAAGAAAGAGCCGCCCATACAACAATTAAATGGGCAGCGCAACTCTTCTAAACCAAAGGAGCAATCACGATGCAAGTGATGAAGTGGAGCGTAATCGCCCTGGCAGTTGCCGCGGGTACCTCTCAGATGGCAGTGGCATCCAGCCAGTCCGAATCCAACGGCTTCATTGAAGACAGCAGCTTCAACATCTTCAATCGCGTTCTGTACATGAACCGTGATTTCCGCAACGGTGGCGGTAACATCCCCACTGTCGACTCGGACGGCGATAACGTTCGTGACTCTCAATTCAAGAAAGGCTACCGCGAAGAAACCGGCCTGGGCATTCGCCTACTATATGAATCCGGCTTCACCCAGGGCACTGTCGGCGTAGGTGTGGACGCTCACTCCCTGAGTAGCATCAAACTGGACAGCGGCCGCGGTCGTCACAGCAACGGCCTGTTCGCCACCACCGACGAAGGTCGTGGCGACGACACCCAGACCGAAGTCGGGGGTGCCGTCAAGTTCCGTATTTCCGATACCGTTCTGAAGTACGGCAACCAGATGACCGCCAGCCCGGTATTCTCCACCGACGACAGCCGCATCCTCCCTGAAGTCGCTACCGGCACCCTGATCACCAGCAACGAGATCGAAGGTTTGGAGCTGACCGCGGGTCGCTTTACTGCCCTTAACGATCAAGTTCAGACCTACAACGACAGTTTGGGCCTGAAAGAGATCAACATTGTCGGCGCCAGCTACAGCTTCACCGACAACTTCAGCGGCGCACTGCATGCATCCGACGCAGACGACCTGTACCGTAAGTATTACGGCAACCTGAACTACAACATGCCGTTCAGCGAAGAACAGGCTCTGAACCTGGACTTCAACATCTACAAGACCAAGTACGACAAAGGCTACGTCGAGAGTTACACCACCGTGACCGATGACGATGACAACGTCACTGAGGCGGGAGTACGTGAAAGCCGTGACAACACCATCTGGAGCCTGGCTGCAGCCTATTCCATCGGTGCTCACACCTTCACCTTGGCTCACCAGCGCTCCTCTGGCGATGACGGCTATCGCTACGGCGAGGACGGCGGCGGCACCATCTGGCTGGCCAACTCCGTGCAGTTCTCCGACTTCAATGGCAAAGATGAGCGTTCCTGGCAGGCTCGCTACGACATCGATATGGCTTCCTACGGCGTGCCGGGCCTGAGCTTCATGACCCGCTACATCACGGGTGACAACATCGATGTTGGCACTGATAAGGATGCAAAAGAACACGAACTGAACATCGAAGCCAAGTACGTCATCCAGGAAGGCGCTGCGAAGGATCTGTCCTTCCGCATCCGTAACGCTTTCTACCGTGCGAACGAATCGTACACTGGCGATGTGAACGACTTCCGCCTGATCGTCGAGTACCCGCTGAGCGTGCTGTAAGCCAGCGCTGACTCGGTAGTAATGTGAGAAAGCCCGGCGCATGCCGGGCTTTTTCTTTATTGCAGATCAAATAATGATCAAGAGCTCACCCACAATCATCAAAGTGGCAGCGCATAAGTGCCCGTTACATGCGCCACCAGTTCCTCATCATTACCCGCCGAATACAACGACACTTCGCACACCGCCTGACGCCGGCTCAGGCGCAATATGCGCGCCTCGGCCAGCAGGTCCACAGGCTTGGGCTTGACCAGGAAGTTGATGTTCAGGTTCGACGTCACCGCCATCTCCACCCGCCCGAGACGCCCCAGCACCATGGCGTACATGGCCGCGTCGCCAAGCGCCATGATGGTCGGCCCTGAGAGCGTACCGCCCGGGCGCACCAACTTGGCCTGAAAGGGCACCCGCGCCAGTACGCTCTCGCCGTCCAGCCGGTCGATGCGCAGATCGATATCCTCGGCCATCGGCAGCCCCGCACGAATCAGCGCCTGGACCTCAGGCGCGGTCAATGTCGACATCCTCTCCTCCCGCAATCGGTGGCCTCGAACGACTTCCCCGTGGCTTCACCGGAGGAACCGCGGGTCCACAGGAGCGACGGGGGCGCCGGCCTTTGCTCGCAATCGAAGCGGGCAACCTGCCGGCAATGGCCGTGAACCGGGTCACTCCTGCCCCGTCCTGTACGCCACTGTACAGGCACCGTACAATGCCGCCCTATCCCAAGTCCTCGCAACCGACAGAACGGCCAAACATGCGTACCAGTCAGTTCCTGCTCTCGACCCTGAAAGAAACCCCTTCCGACGCCGTGGTGATCAGCCACCAGCTGATGCTGCGGGCCGGCATGATCCGCAAGCTGGCCTCCGGCCTCTATACCTGGCTGCCGATGGGCCTGCGCGTGCTGCGCAAGGTAGAGAAGGTGGTGCGCGAGGAAATGAACGCCGCCGGCGCCCTGGAGGTGCTGATGCCGGCCATCCAGCCGGCCGAACTGTGGCAGGAATCCGGCCGCTGGGAACAGTACGGCCCCGAGCTGCTGCGGGTCAGGGATCGTCACGAGCGCGAATTCTGCGTCGGCCCGACCCATGAGGAAGTGATCACCGACCTGGCGCGCAACGAGCTCAACAGCTACAAGCAGCTGCCGATCAACCTGTACCAGATCCAGACCAAGTTCCGCGACGAGATCCGTCCGCGCTTCGGCCTGATGCGCGGCCGCGAGTTCATCATGAAGGACGCCTACTCCTTCCATGCCGACCAGGCCTCGCTGCAGGAAACCTACGACCGCATGCACCAGGCCTACTGCAAGGTGTTCAGCCGCCTGGGCCTGGACTACCGTCCGGTGCAGGCCGACACCGGCTCGATCGGCGGTACCGGTTCCCATGAATTTCACGTGCTGGCCGAGTCCGGCGAAGACGACATCGCCTTCAGCAACGTCTCCGACTACGCCGCCAACATCGAGAAGGCCGAGGCCGTGCCGCGCGAGAAAGAACGCGGCGCCGCGACCGAAACGCTGCGTCTGGTCGACACGCCCAACACCAAGACCATCGCCGACCTGGTGGAAGGCTTCGGCCTACCCATCGAGAAGACCATCAAGACCCTGGTGGTGCACGCTGCCGAGGAAGGCAAGCTGATCGCCCTGATCGTGCGCGGCGACCATGAGCTGAACGAGATCAAGGCCGCCAACCTGGAACAGGTCGCCAGTCCGCTGGTGTTCGCCTCGGAGGCCGAGCTGCGCGCAGCCATCGGCGCCGGTGCCGGCTCGCTGGGCCCGCTGAACCTGCCGATTCCCTGCATCGTCGACCGCAGCGTGGCCCTGATGAGCGATTTCGCCATCGGCGCCAACGTCGACGACAAGCACTACTTCGGCGTCAACTGGGAGCGCGACCTGCCGCTTCCGGCCGTGGCCGACCTGCGCAACGTCGTCGCCGGCGACCCCAGCCCGGACGGCCAGGGCACCCTGGAGATCAAGCGCGGCATCGAAGTCGGGCACATCTTCCAGCTCGGCACCAAGTACAGCGAGGCGATGAACTGCCAGGTGCTGGGCGAGAACGGCAAGCCGGTGACCCTGACCATGGGTTGCTACGGCATTGGCGTGTCGCGCGTGGTGGCCGCCGCCATCGAGCAGAACAACGACGAGCGCGGCATCCTCTGGAACGACGCCCTGGCGCCCTTCCAAATCGCCCTGGTGCCGCTGCGCTACGAAACCGAGCAGGTCCGCGAGGCCACCGACAAGCTCTACGCCGAGCTGACCGCCGCCGGCTTCGAGGTGCTGCTGGACGATCGCGACAAGAAGACCAGCCCCGGCATCAAGTTCGCCGACATGGAGCTGATCGGCATCCCGCACCGCGTGGTGGTCAGCGACCGTGGCCTGGCCGACGGCAACCTGGAATACAAGAGCCGCGCCGAAACCGAGGCCCAAGCCGTGCCGCTGGCCGAGATCCTGCCCTTCCTGCAAGCCCGTATCAGCCGCTGATCACGCCGCGCCGAGACATCATGCACACGAGCACCACCCTTCGCCTAACCGGCGCCGCCCTGTGCGGCGCCCTCTTCCTCAGCGGCTGCGCCAACCAGCTGCCGCAACGCAGCGAGCACGAGGAACGCGTCGAGCGCAAACTGCTGGATCACCAGCTGCAGATCGACGTGGGCGAGCCCAAGGTGCTGGAGCTGCCGCAGCGCCGGGTGCGCGTGCAGGAGCAGAAGAGCTTCGAGGTCACCGCCTTCGAGGTGACCCGCCGCTACGATCGCTACACCCCCTACCAACCCTGGCGCGAGCTCTACGAGGTGCCGCTGGGTGCGGTGGCGGTGGTCGCCGGCATCGGCGCCAACGTGCTCAACGTGATGATGCTCGGCAGCCTGCCGGATACCGCGACACGCGACTGGATCAGCTACGGCATCGCCGGGCTCAACCCCTTCATGAACGTCGAGTCCAATGGCCGCGCCGAGCAGAACCTGGCGCACATCGAGGAACGCCAGCAGGATAGCCGCCTGGAGTATTCCAGCCTGCCCTGGGCCGAGCGGCCGGTACTGGTCAAGGCCGGCGAGCACAGTTTCGAGCTGCTCACCGACCGCAGCGGCGTATTGCGCCTGAACCTGCTGGACAACCCCTTCACCGAACAGCAGATCGGCCGTCTCGGCCTGCTGCTGCTCAGTGTCGAGGACGACCGCGACGACACCCGCGCCGAGGCCAGCCTGCTGGTCAGCCAGACGCTACGCGGCAAGCTGCGCGAAGCCCACGACCTGATCTTCGACGATCTCGAGGACGACGACGTGGCGCAATGGGTGCACCGCGTCAAGCGCCTGTCCGATCTGGGCCTGGAAGAAGAGGCCAGCGAACTGGAACAGAGCCTGATCGAGCTGACCCGCAACGATCCGGAACTGCAGGAGGCCTTCCTCAAGGCGCTGCTCAAGGATGCCGGACGCCTGGCAGCCGACCCGGTAGTGAACTGAAGAGGCTTATCCGCCCACAATGCGTTGCGCACGGCTCCAGCCTAGGGCGCATGCGCCCCCCTCCGGCTTGCATCCTGCCTCGCTTGCGCCGACGCGCGAAGCCTTTCGGGCTCCGCGCCCTAGACCATCTGCAAACTTCGCTTGCGTTGCGGCGGCGGGAAGGCCGCGTCGAGCAGTTTCAGGTCGTCCGCGCCCAGCACTACCGAAGCCGCGGCGGCGTTGTCGCGCAAGTGGGCGGCATCGACCGCCTTGGGTATGGCGAGCACCCCTTCCAGGCGCAGGGTCCAGGCCAGCGCCACCTGAGCCGGCGTGACGCCATGCCGTTCGGCCACCTCGCGCAGCGCCGGCTCCTGCAACAGGGCACCGGCCTGGCTCAGCGGACAGTAGGCCATCAGCGGCATGCCGGCGCGCCGCTGCCAGGGCAGCAGGTCATATTCGATACCGCGCGCCTCGAGGTTGTAGAGCACCTGGTTGGTGGCGCAGGTCGCCTGATCCAGTTCGAGCAGATCATCCAGGTCGAAGTTGGACACGCCCCAGGCGCCGATCTTGCCCTGCTCGCGCAGGCGCTCGAAGCCTTCCACGGTTTCCGCCAGGGGATGCTGGCCGCGCCAGTGCAGCAGGTACAGATCGATGCGCTCGCAGCCCAGGCGACGCAGGCTGCGTTCGCAGGCCTGCTGCACGCCTGAACGGCTGGCATTGTGCGGATAGACCTTGCTGACCAGAAACACCCGCTCGCGTAGCCCGGCGATGGCCTCGCCGACCACTTCCTCGGCGCCACCCTCGCCGTACATTTCCGCGGTATCGATCAGCCGCAGGCCCAGCTCCAGGCCCTCGCGCAGGGCCGCCACCTCGCGCGCGCGCTGCCGCCTGTCCTCGCCCATGCGCCAGGTACCCTGGCCGATCACCGGCACCTGAACGCCCGCCAGTTGGTAGGTCCGCATCACACCTCCCCGGGGTCGAACCCCCGTCCATATCCCTCGCCACGCCATTGCAGCAGGCAGAAACCGTGGCCAAAGGGGTCGCCGAGCAACGCCAGCCTCCCCCAAGCCTGTTCGCTGATCGCCCCTTCCTGTCGCGCGCCAGCGGCCAGAGCCCGCGCCAGGGCGACGTCCAGGTCGTCGACGACGAAATCCAGATGCAGCGGCGTCCAGTGGCGCCGGTAGTCACGGACGATGCCCGCTTGCCCGCAAGGGGAGCTGCCCGTCGCCTTGTGCAGCAGATAGAGCGGCACCGGGGCGCCCAGCATCTCGACCACGCTGCCCTCGAACAGCCGGCGCCCGACGCGCAGGCCGAGCGCCCGGGTATAGAAGGCCTCGGCCGCCGGCAGATCCGGTACGTCGAGATTCAGCAACAATTGCATGGTCACAGCGGCTTGAGCAGCAGCAACAGCGACACCGGCTGCACGCTCTCGGGGTGCAGCGGCTCCTGCAGCCACTCCAGGCGCCAGCCGGTTTCGCCGATCAGCGTCAGCCACGACTGCAGGGTGCGGAAGAACCAGGGCATGGGAGCCTGGAAGCCCTCGCCGAAGCCGGCGAAGCCCTCCACCCGCCAACCGTCGCGATAGGCCTCGCCGTGGCTGGCGCGCCAGGGATGCAGGGTCTGGATCAGCAGACTGCCGCCCGGCGCCAGCAATCCGTGCAGACTTTGCAGAATCGGCTGCAGCGGCTCCTCGAGCAGGGCGAAGTTGCAAACCAGCACTTCGAAGCGCCCCAGTAGCTCGGCCTGGCCATCCAGTTCGGCGTAGCCGCAGACCCGGTACTGGCTGCGCCCACCTGCGGCAGCGCGGGCGGCCTCGATCAAGGGTGCCGAGGCGTCCACCCCGACCGGCTCGATGCCGTGCTCGACCAGGCCCCGGCACAGCCAGCCCTCGCCGCAGCCGATGTCCAGCACCCGCTTGGGCGCCAGGGCCAGCACCGCCTGGAGAATGGCCGCATCGGTGACCAGTCGCCGGCTCTCGATGCGCTGCTCGCGCACCGCGGCCGTCCAGGCATCGGCATTGGCTTGCCAGCTCAATTGAAGCTGCTCTCGGTGATCGTGCTGCATGCCGCTTCCCGTTTTTTTGCGGTGAGGTCGATTCTAGACCTTCTGTCACCAGCTACGCTGGTATCAGACGAACGAAGTTTCTGGCGTCAGAAGCCAGGGGACTGCGTGGGGTTTCGTAGGAAGACAGGCCAGGCCGGTGGTATATGGGCGCACTGTGGCAAACCGATCCGAAACAGCCTGAGCTGGCCGCGAGCCTCATCCCGGCGGCCGAAGCGCAGCCGCGTCCGCCGCGGCTTCGCTGGCGCCTGCTGCCCTGGCTAGTGCTACCGCCGTTGCTGCTGGTCGGCGCAGCGCTGTTCGTCTTCGAGCTGCGCACCGCGCATTTCCAGGCCCGGCAGCTGAGCCGCTACGCGGAAACCCTCAGCTACCGCATCGAACCCGGTGCCAGCACGGAGATCGTCTACCCGAGCGACGGCCCGTTCGACAAACGCCAGGGCTATGCCTACCTGCCGCTAATGCTGGAGCGCCTGCAGCAACGCGACTTCGTGATCAGCGAACAGGCCCGCTTCTCCCCCGAGCTGCTCGCCTATAGTCGGCGCGGCTTCTTCCCGCCCTTCGTCGAGAAGGGTCAGAGCGGCCTGAGCATCGCCGACTGCCGCGGCACGCCGTTCTACCAGTTCAGCTACCCGCAGCAGGGCTATGCCGACTTCGCCGCCATCCCGCCGCTGGTGGTGAGCAGCCTGCTGTTCATCGAGAACCGCCACCTACTCGATGCCGAGCAGCCGCTGGCCAACCCCGCGGTGGACTGGCCACGCTTCGCCATGGCGGCACTGTCGCAGATCGGCAAGGTCCTCGACGTGCAGGACCAGTCCGCCGGCGGCAGCACCCTGGCGACGCAACTGGAGAAATACCGCCATTCGCCCGACGGCCTGACCCTGTCGGCCGGGGAAAAGCTGCGGCAGATGATCTCCGCCAGCGTGCGCGCCTATCAGCAGGGTCCGCAGACCCTGACCGTGCGGCAGAACATCGTGCGCGACTACCTCAACAGCGTGCCGCTGTCCGCCGCTCCCGGGCATGGCGAAGTGCATGGCCTGGCCGATGGCCTGCGCATCTGGTACGGCGCCGATTTCGCCCGCACCAATGCCCTGCTCGACCCGTCTCGTACACCCGAGGCCAGCATGGCCGAGCGCGGGCTGGCGCTGCGCCAGGTGCTGTCGCTGATGATCGCCCAGCGCCGCCCTTCCTATTACCTGGCCCAGGGGCGCAAGGAGATGGAGGCGCTCACCGACAGCCATATCCGCCTGCTGGCCGGCGGCGGGCTGATCGATGGCGCCCTGCGCGACGCCGCCCTGGCGCAGAAGCTGCAATACCGCGACTGGGAGTTGGAGCCCAACCTGCGCCCGGTGGAGAGCGACAAGGGCATCAGCGTGGCCCGCTCGCGTCTCTCGAACCTCCTCAACATGCCGCTGTACGACCTCGATCGCCTCGACCTGGCGGCCCGCACCACCCTGCAGCGCGACCTGCAACAGGCCGCCAGCAGCTACCTGCAGCGTCTGGCCGACCCCGAGTTCGCCGGACAGATCGGCCTGTTCGGCGAACGCCTGCTGTCGCCGGAAAAGACCGCCGAGGTGCGCTACAGCTTCACCCTGTTCGAACGCACCGCCACCGGCAGCCGGGTACGGGTGCAGACCGACAGCACCGACCAGCCGTTCGACATCAACGAAGGCAGCAAGCTGGAACTGGGCTCCACCGCCAAGCTGCGGGTGCTGGCGACCTATCTGGAAATGATCGCCGAGCTGCACCAGCGCCATGCCGGCAAGAGCCCAGAAGAACTGCGCGCCCTGGATATCGCCGAGCAGGACAATCTCAGCCGCTGGGCGATCGACTACCTGCGCGCCAACCCCGGCGGCGAGCTGGCGGCCATGCTCGACGCCGCGCTGGAACGCAAGTACTCGGCCAGCCCGTACGAGCGTTTCTTCACCGGCGGCGGCCTGCACACCTTCGGCAACTTCCGTCGCGAGGACAACGGCCGCATCCCGACCCTGCGCGAATCCCTGCGCGAGTCGATCAACCTGCCGTTCATTCGTCTGATGCGCGACCTGGTGCGCTACAGCACTTACCAGAGCAGCGCCGAGCTGCTCAAGGACGACAAGGACCCGCGCCGCGAGGAGTACCTGCGCCGCTTCGCCGACCGCGAGGGACGCACCTTCCTGCTGCGCTTCTGGCGCAAGTATCAAGAGCAGCCCGAACAGCAACGCCTGGAGACCTTCCTCAGCGGCCTGCGCCAGACCCCGGTGCGGCTGGCCGCGGTGTACCGCTACCTGATACCGCAGGCCGACGAAGCCACCTTCGCCACCTTCCTGCGCGCGCAATTGCCCAACGAGAAGCTGACCGACCAGCGCATCGCCCGCCTCTACCTGGACTATGGCCCCGGCGCCTACAGCCTGCCGGACCAGGGCTACATCGCCCGCGTGCACCCGCTGGAGCTGTGGCTGCTGGGCTTCCTCATCGAGAACCCGAAGGCGGGCTTCGCCGATGCCGTCGCCGCCAGCGCCGACGAGCGCCAGGAGGTCTACGGCTGGCTGTTCCGCAGCCGGCACAAGAGCGCCCGCGACAGCCGCATCCGCATCATGCTGGAGGTCGAAGCCTTCTCCGACATCCATCGCCGCTGGCAGAACCTCGGCTATCCCTTCGCCCACCTGGTGCCGTCGCTGGCGACCGCCATCGGCAGTTCCGGCGACCGCCCGGCGGCGCTGGCGGAGCTGATGGGCATCATCCTCAACGACGGCATCCGCCAGCCGGTGCTGCGTATCGACGAACTGCACTTCGCCGCCGGCACGCCCTACGAGACGCGGGTCGAACGTGACGTCCACGGCGCCGCAAGACGGGTCATGTCCTCGGAGGTCGCCGCCGCGCTGCGCGGGGCGCTGTCGCAGGTGGTCGAAGGCGGCACCGCGCGTCGCCTGCAGGGCAGCTTCCAGTTGGAAGACGGGCGCAGCCTGACCCTGGGCGGCAAGACCGGCACCGGCGACAACCGCATCGAAAGCGTCGGCGCCGGCGGCCGGGTGCTCAGCTCGCGGGCGCTGAACCGCACCGCCACCTTCGTGTTCTTCCTCGGCCCGCACCACTACGGCACCCTCACCGCCTTCGTGCCGGGGCGCGAGGCGGAGAAGTTCACCTTCACCTCGGCGCTGCCGGTGCAGGTGCTCAAGGGCATGGCGCCGATCCTCGCGCCCTACCTGGAGCCTGGCAGCGCGACCCTGTGCCAGGCGCCGATGAGCGCGGCGCAGGTCAGCCGGCAGTAACGCGCCGGCCTCCCCCGGCGAGCAGCGCTCGACGCCTAAGGCCGATCCTTGAACTGCTGCAGGTAGAGCGCCTCCACCTTGGCCCGCGCCCAGGGCGTCTTGCGCAGGAAGGTCAGGCTCGACTTGAGGCTCGGCTCGTGCTTGAAGCAGCGGATATCGATCTGCCGGGCCAGCCCCTCCCAGCCGATACGCTCCACCAGGGCGGCGAGGATGGCCTGCAGGGTCAGGCCGTGCAGCGGGTCTTTCGCGGTCATGGGCAACCTGTGCGTGATCGGAGGACGGGGCGCCACCTTAACCAAAGACTGCAGACAGCGAAAGCCGATCCTACCCCGGGAGATCGGTGTAACTGCGGCCCCATAGAGACGCCCATGGACGTGAGACCTCGCGCCTGCAGTTTCCTGCGAGCAGAAAAAGGCGGTGGTTGCTGAGGCAACCACCGCCTGTGTCGTCACTGCCAGGGGATCAGACCGACTGGTATTCCTTCTCGGCCTTCTCGAAGCGCTCCAGCATCGCCTTGCTCGGGCCGTTGCCGATGCGGCTGAAGATCAGAATGGCCAGGGTGGCGAGGATGAAGCCCGGGATGATTTCGTACAGCCCCAGACCGATCCAGTTCTTCCACACGATAACGGTCACCGCGCCGACCAGCATGCCGGCCAGGGCGCCGTTACGGGTCATGCCTTTCCACAGCAGGGAGAGGATCACCACCGGGCCGAAGGCGGCGCCGAAACCGGCCCAGGCGTAGGACACCAGGCCCAGGACGCGGTTTTCCGGGTTGGCGGCCAGCCAAATGGCGATCAGCGCCACCAGCAGCACCATGGCGCGGCCGACCCAGACCAGCTCGAGCTGGCTGGCACCCTTGCGCAGGAAGGCTTTGTAGAAGTCCTCGGTCAGCGCGCTGGAGCACACCAGCAGCTGGCAGCTCAGGGTACTCATTACCGCGGCGAGGATGGCGGACAGCAGGATGCCGGCGATCCACGGGTTGAACAGCAGCTTGGACAGCTCGATGAACACACGCTCCGGGTTCTCGGCGACCGGGCCGGCCAGTTCCGGGTGGGCGGCGAAGTAGGCGATGCCGAAGAAGCCGACGGCCACGGCACCGGCCAGGGTCAGGATCATCCAGGTCATGGAGATGCGGCGGGCAGCCGGGATCGACTTGACCGAGTCGGCGGCCATGAAACGCGCCAGGATGTGCGGCTGACCGAAGTAGCCCAGGCCCCAGGCCATCAGCGAGATCACGCCGACGAAGGTGGCGCCCTTGAGCATGTCGAAGTTGGTGGCGTCGTTCAGCTCGATGGCGGCGAAGGTCGCATCGGCGCCACCGGTGGCGATCAGCACCACGACCGGGGTGAGGATCAGGGCGAAGATCATCAGCGTGGCCTGCACGGTGTCGGTCCAGCTCACCGCGAGGAAGCCGCCGATGAAGGTGTAGGCGATGGTGGCGGCGGCGCCGGCCCACAGCGCGGTCTCGTAGCTCATGCCGAAGGTGCTCTCGAACAGACGGGCACCGGCGACCACGCCGGAGGCGCAGTAGATGGTGAAGAACACCAGGATCACCACGGCGGAGAAGATGCGCAGGATGCGGCTGTTGTCTTCGAAGCGGTTGGTGAAGTAGTCCGGCAGGGTCAGGGCGTTGCCGTTGTGCTCGGTCTGCACGCGCAGACGGCCGGCAACGAACAGCCAGTTGAGATAGGCACCGATGACCAGGCCGATAGCAATCCAGCTTTCCGAGATGCCAGCAACGAAGATGGCCCCCGGCAACCCCATCAGCAGCCAGCCGCTCATATCGGACGCACCGGCGGACAGGGCGGTGACGAAGCTGCCGAGGCTGCGGCCGCCGAGGATGTAGTCGGAAAGGTTCTTGGTACGCAGATAAGCCACTAGGCCGATCAGCACCATGGCTGCGATGTACACCACGAAGGTGACGAGCATTGGAGTACTAGCTGTCATTGGGGGGCTCCCCTCTCGATTGTTGTTATCCGGCACCGGCAACCGCCCATGCCTTGGTTGGCAAAACTCACCCGCCTGTTTGACGGATACCAGCTCTCCCGTCGCTTTCCCTCGTCGCACCGATGCTTGGTGAGATGGTCGAGAACAGATATCGCTGGGGGGGAGCAACCATCGGCCGGCGCCTGGATCCCCCTCTCTGCCCTGACCATTGCCTATGGCGCCAGTACCGCACAGAGTTGCTAGGCAACTCCTATCGGTCTAGCCCAGCGAGACTGGCTTGACTAACACGCGTGGCCGGAAAGCGGTCGTGACGATCAGGAAGGGCTGAATTTAGTGGCAGAGCAGTGCCGGCTTCTTGCGAAAAGCTCTGGAGTTTTTGCAGAAATCTCCAGGCTGCGGAACTTTCCTGCTGCCGGGGTACAGGATGAGCGAGGCTTTTGCCCCTGGTATCCTGCTTCGCGTAACGCGACTTAGAGCGGCGGGCGCGGTTTCTCGCCAAGCGATGTCGGTGGTGAGGCTCAGCCCTGCCGATAGGGCAGATAGCGTCGCGCATCTTCGGCGTAGACCAGCACGCCGGCGCGCTCCTGCTCGAGGAAATCCGCCACCGCCGCGTGCAGCCCCGGATGACGGAGGTAATGCCAGGAGCGGGTGAGCACCGGCTCGAAACCGCGGATCAGCTTGTGCTCGCCCTGCGCGCCGGCGTCGAAGCGCGCCAGTCCCTCGTCGATGGCCAGCTGCATGCCTTGATAGAAACAGGTCTCGAAGTGCAGCCGATCGAACTCAGCCAGACAGCCCCAGTAGCGGCCGTAGAGCGAATCGTCGCCGAGCAGGCTGAAGGCCATGGCCACCGGTCGTGAGCGCTGGCGGGCCAGCACCACGCGAATCGCCTCCGGCATGCGCTCGGCCAGCAGGCTGAAGAAGGCGCGCGTCAGATACGGCGCCTGACCGCGCACCTGGTAGGTGTTGGCGTAGCACTGGTAGACGAAGTCCCAGTCCGCCTCGCTCAACTGGTGGCCCTGGCGCCAGTCGAAGTCGATGCCCTGCCCCGCCACCTGCTCGCGCTCCTTGCGCAGCTGCTTGCGCTTGCGCGAAGTCAGGGCGTCGAGGAAATCCTGGAAATCGCGATAGCCGCGGTTGCACCAGTGGTACTGACAGCCGAGGCGCTCCAGCCAGCCGGCGCGGCCGCGCAGCAGGGCATCGCAGGCCGGTGTGGTGAAATTGATATGCAGGCTCGACAGCCCCTGCTGCTCCAGCCCGGCGCACAGCTCGCCCAGCAGTTCCACGGCGGCCTCGCCACGACCGAGCACCCGCGCACCGCTCACCGGGCTGAACGGCACCGCACAGAGCAGCTTGGGGTAGTAGGCAATGCCCGCGCGTTGGCAGGCGTCGGCCCAGCCCCAGTCGAACACGTACTCGCCGTAGGAATGACTCTTCACATACAGCGGCATGGCCGCCAGCAAACGCCCCGTGTCGTCGGCGATCAGCCGATGCACGGGGTGCCAGCCGCTGCGCCCGCCGACGCTGGCGCTGTCTTCGAGAGCGGACAGGAAGGCGTGGCGCAGAAAAGGCTGGGCGTCGGGCAGCAGCGCATCCCAGGAGGCAGGCTGCAGGTCGGCGAGTCGGTTCAGGGTCATGATCGGCATGGGCGCAGTCTGGCCTGTGCCGCTGGCGAAAAAAAGCCCCGCATGAATGCGGGGCCGGAAAGGAGGAGCAACTTAACGGGGATTACTTAGAACACGTACTGGGCGCGTACCACGAAACCGTCACCGCTGTCGTCGCCGTTGGCGTTCTCCTGGTTGTCGACGTCGGCCTTGACGTAGACGCCGCTGAGCTTGACCGCTTCGTTGACGTACCAGTTGACACCGAGATTGTGAACCTTGGCTTCGACATCGTCGGAGGCATCGATGCCCACGCTGTCGTCTTCGACGCTGAGGTTGTCGTAGCGGTAGAACACTTCCCAGGCGCCGATCTGCTTGTTCTCCGGCTTGACCGCGTCGAACTTGCCGAGCTTGTAGCCACGCGCTTCGCCGGTCAGGGTGTAGGCGAGCTGGGCGTAGTAGCCCTCGGCCTCGATGTCGTCGAACGCGGCGGCATCGGCTTCCATCTCGCGCTTGACGTATTCGCCCTGGACCGAGAACGGCCCCATGGCCCAGGCCGCTTCCACGCCCCAGGCGCTGTCGTCGTCGTAGGAGCCAGCCGGCAGGCCGTTGGCGCCGCCGAGCACCAGGCGGTTGCCGTTGGCGCCGGCGTCGTTGCCGCCGGAGGTGCTCACGCCACGCATGCCCAGGCGGCTGCGGATACGGCCGTCGAAAGCGGTGTCGGCGAGGTCGCGCTGGGCATAGTTCAGGCCCAGGTGCAGGACGTTGCCGGCTTCGTGCATCGGGGCGAACACGCCGCGCAGGTTGAACTGCTTGACGCTTTCGCCGTCGACGTCGTTCTGGTCCTTGGCGCTCAGGCTGAACGAGCCGTACAGCGAGTCACCGGCGGTGCCGGAAGCCTGGATGCCCAAGCCGTTCTGGTGGGAGTTGGTCCAGTCCACCAGGTCGTAGGCGGCGTTACGCTCCTGGGCGGTCACCCACTTGGAGCTGGTGGCCTTCTCCAGACCGAACTCGGGGTCGAAACGACCGACCTTGATCGACAGCGGCTTGAAGCCGTTGTAGGCGATGGAAGCCTCGTCGAAGTAGCCGTCTTCCGAGCTGCCGGCGTTGTGGGAGAAATCGTAGCTGATCGCGTAAGCCCAGTCGGTATAGGCAACACCGGAGATTTCCAGGAAGGCGCGACGGAAGTAGGCGGCGTCGGCGCTGGCACCGTTGACGGTGTAGAAGTCGTCGAACGAGCTGTAGTCGGCCTGCAGACGGCCACCGATCTTGAAGCCGAACTGCTTGTCGGCGGTCGCGACCTCCAGACCGCCTTTGGTCTTGATTACGATGTCGGCGCCGTCGGTGGTGACGGTGCCGGCGAAAGCCTGGGCGGAAACGACCAGTGCCAGGGCGCTGGCTGCGAAACCGGCGAAGTGCTTACGGATCATCGAGAAATTCCCCTGTTGAACTTTTAGTGTTGAAAACACCCGAGCGCAGGGCTCGTTCGTGCTGGGGGGAATCTTGGCGAGGGGTTATTTCAGCTCAGTTGCCGATATATAAAGATTTCATGACAACGGAACTTTTTTACTTCGATTGTCTATAAGTAGCGCTGCGCTCTGGCTCGCGGTTCAGGACGGCGCGAAGCGCGGCCCGAACAGGATGATGACGGCGCCCGCCAGGCACAGCGCCGCTCCCAGCCAGTCGCTGGCCAGCGGGCGGGTCTTCTCGATAAACGCCAGCCAGGCCAGCGAGGCGACTATATAGACGCCACCGTAGGCGGCGTAGGCGCGCCCGGCGAAGGCCGCCTCGACCCGCGTCAGGACCAGCGCGAACAGCGCCAGGCTGAGCAGCCCGGGCAGCAACCACCAGGCGCTGCGATCGAGCCGCAGCCACGTCCAGAAGGCGTAGCAGCCGGCGATCTCCAGCAGCGCGGCGAGCAGGAACCATAGATAGTTAAGCATCTTCGCCTCCTCAGCCGCGCAGCATGCCTTCGCGCTCCCAGGCGCAGCGCACGCGCAGGCCGCCCTCCTGCGGGCTGTGGAAGCCGCTGTCGGATTCCCAGCGAAAGGTGTGCACGCCATTGAGCTCGGTCTCCAGATGCACCACCGCGCTGGCCCAGTACAGACGCTTGAGCAGCGCCTCGAAGGCCTCGATCCACAGGTTCCACTCGTATTCCACCGCGCCGTAGCTGGCGCCGAAGTGGATCACCTGGGTCTGGTACAGCCCAGCCCCAGGCAGCTCGCAGAAGGAAAACATCTCGCGACCGAGGAAGGGCCAGAGCTCGCCGGCCGGCAGCTCGGTCAGCACGCCGTGGTTGGTTTCGCGGCGCAGGCGACGCAGCTCGGGGTCATCCGAGGGCCAGTCGCGGATGCAGCCATAGACGATGGATTCGGACTCCACACCGGCACTCCAGGAAAAACAGACCGCCTTCTAACACAGCCCCCGCGGCCAGGAAAGGAACTGGCGCGAATTCTCAGCCTTGCCGGCGCTTGCTGCGCCCCAGCAACCAGGCGATCAGCATCATCAGCACGGCCAGACCGGTGAGCGCGGCAAACGGCAGACGGTAGCTGCCGGACAGGTCGCGTGCCAGACCGGTGAGAATCGGCGTCAGGCAGGCCAGGCCATAGCCGGTGAACAGCATCATCGCGGTCCAGCGGCTGACCGCCAGCGGCGAACCGGCCTCGTACAGCGGCAGCACCAGCGACAGGGCGAACGAGCCGCCGAGGCCGAAGCCGATCAGCAGCGCCCAGAGCTCGGGCAGGAAGCCCGGCATGAAGCTGATCAGGGCCAGGCACAGGCTGCTCACCGCGCCACAGGCCAGCAGCAGCTGGTAACGCGCATCGAAGCGCTGCGCCAGCCAGGGCAACAGGAAGGAGCTGGGCAGGCCCATCAGCATCGAGATGCTCAACAGCGAGTTGCTGCGCAGCAGGCTCAGCCCGGCCTCGTGATAGCGCGCCACCACCCAGGTGGCCAGGGCGTAGAACAAGCCGGCCTGGAGGGCGAAGAAGGCGCTGATCAACCAGGCACGCGGCTCGCGCCAGGGCAGCCCGCCCTCCTGCGCCTGCTCGCCGCCGAGCTGATTGGGCAGGCGCAGCCAGAGCAGCACACCCAACACCGCGGGCAGCGCCCAGACCGCCAGGCCCAGGTGCCAGGCATCGCCGAACAGCTCGGTGGCCGGCGCGGTGAGCACCGCCCCGGCGGCGCCGCCGATGGCCATTCCGAGGGAATACCAACCCACCACGCGGCCCATCTGCCCGGCGAAATAGCGCTTGATGAAGCCCGACAGCAGCGGCCCGGCCACCGCGATGGCGGCGCCGAGGGCGATCGCGCTGCCGATCAGCACCGCGCTCTGGTGCGCCGCCAGACGCGCCGCCAGGGCCACGGCGATCAGTGCCAAGCACAGCAGGATGACGCGCTCGAGCCCCCAGCGCAGCGCCAGACGCGGCGCCAGGGGCGCGAGCAGCCCCATGCACAGCACCGGCAGCGCGGTGGTCAGGCTGATGAAGCTGCGACTGAGCGACAGCTCGGCGGCGATCCGCTCGATCAGTGGCGCGAGGGAGGTGATGCCGGGGCGCAGATTGATCGCCGCCAGCACCAGAGCCACCAATAGCAAGGCCCGGGGGACTGGTTTCACAGGTTATCCAAGATCGTGGCGCGGGCCCGCCACCCTACCCCTGCAGACCGCGCCGGGCAAGCCTGCCGGGGTAATTAACTGACCTTTTGGTCAGCTCAGCGATTTGACCTTGCCGCGCATCTTCTCGGCCATGGATGCCATCTCGTCGTAGAGCGCCTGCGGATTCTTCTGCTTCAGCGCCCAGGCCATGCGGCCCATCTCGTGCGGCAGGATCATGAAGCTGCCCTTGGCCATCTCGGCGTGGATGTACTCGGCGATGTCCGCCGCGCTGATCGGCGAGCCTTCCAGCAGCTTGCCGACCTGCGCCTTCATCGCCGGGGTCGGGCCGCGGAAGGAGTCCAGCAGGTTGGTCTGGAAGAACGACGGGCAGACCACGTGCACGCCGATCTCCTGCTGGCGCAGCTCGACCAGCAGGCTTTCCGACAAGGCCACCACGCCGGCCTTGGCCACGTTGTAGTTGCTCATCGCCGGGCCCTGCATCAGCGCCGCCATGGAGGCGATGTTGACGATCTTGCCGCGGCTGCGCTCGAGCAGCGGCAGGAAGGCCTTGCAGCCCTTGACCACGCCCATCAGGTTGATCGAGATCTGCCAGTCCCAGTCCTCCAGCGACAGCTCGCTGAAGAAGCCGCCGGAGGCGACGCCGGCATTGTTGACGATGACGTCGATGCCGCCGAACTGCTCTTCGCAGGCCTGTGCCAGCGCGGTCAGCTGGCTGTAGTCGCGCACGTCGCAACGGCGGGTGAAACCGTCGCCGCCTGCCTCGCGCACCAGCTTGAGGGTTTCCGCCAGGCCAGCCTCGTTGACGTCGGCCAGCGCCAGTCGCCAGCCATCGCGCGCCCAGCGCAGGGCGATCTCGCGTCCCAGACCGGAACCAGCGCCGGTAATCATCATGCGGTTTTGCATAGCAGGCCTGCCTTGTAGTGTGCGGTTGCAATGGCGGCAGTGTAGCGAAGGGAATGGTGCCGCCGGCCCTTCATTCGACTTATGAATAGGCCGGGCAAATCGGCATTACGAGCGATGTCGCCAGCGCCACAGCAGCCAGGCGTAGACTGCGCCGTTGACCAGCAACACCAGCGCGCCGAGCCATAGCTGGATCTGCGGCGTCAAACCGGCCGGATAGATCAGCGGGATCAGATAATGCTCGACGAAGCCGCCGTCGTAGCCCGCCTGCCCCGCCGCGCGGCGCAGCTGGTTTTCCCAGGGCGTCAGCGGGCACAGCAGGTGAAAGAACTCCACCACCGCGCCCCAGGCCACCGCCGACAGATGCAGCCAGACCAGGCGCGGCCAGCGCAGCAGCAACAGGCCGCCCAGCAGCACGAAGAGGATGAAGCCCAGGTGCAGCAGCACCAGCGCATCGGCGGCCAGGCGCTGCAGCATCAGTCCACCACGAACAGCCGGGCGCCGCTCGGCGCCGAGGAGCGGTGCGCCTCGGCGCCATCGGCGACCTGATAGCTCATTCCCGGCTCGAGCACGAATACCCGGCCGTCTTCCAGTTCGGTATGCAACGCCCCCTCCAGACACAGCAGCACATGGCCCTTGTGGCACCAGTGATCGGCCAGGTAGCCGGGCGAGTACTCGACCATACGCACCCGCAGCGCGCCGAATCGGCAGGTGCGCCAGTACGCCATGCCGCGCTCGCCGGGATGCTCGCTGCGCGGCAGCGCGGCCCAGTCGGTGACGCCGAAGGGAATATCGCGGATCTGCATGTCGAGGAGTCCTTTCAACAGGGCGCCCCACCATAGCGCAGCGCGACGAGGCAACGAAGTGAATAGGGCCGCGCTTTCAGTAGAGGAAAATTCATGCAGCCTGGCTATCGACATCATGCACAAGCCATATTTCCCCGCCTCGGCTGCGGCCGCTAGCCTGCTATTCGATACGAAACGATTCTCATCGAGGTGCATCATGCTCAAGACCCTGACCTTCACCGTCATGCACTTCTGCATCGCCTTCGGCGTGGCCTATGTCCTCACCGGCAGCATCGCCGTCAGCGGCCTGCTGGCGGCGGTCGAGCCGCTGTGCAACTCGGTGGGCTTCTACTTCCACGAGAAACTCTGGGCGCGCCTGACAGCGAAGAAACACGCCTCCGCCATTCCCAAACACGCCTGGCTGCATCACCACGCCTGAGGCCAGGCTTGCCATGGCCCCCGGCTCTCGCGGCATACTCGGCGGCACCACCAAGGAGCCGCCATGTCCAAGCTGAGCCTGCGCCCCGCGCAACCCGCCGATATTTCGCTGATTCTCGACTTCATCCAGGAGCTGGCCGAGTACGAGCGACTCAGCCACCAGGTGGTCGCCGACCCGCTGCAGATGACCGAGCACCTGTTCGGCCCGCGCCCCTTCGCCGAAGTGCTGATCGGCGAGGTGGACGGCGAGGCCGCCGGCTTCGCCCTGTTCTTCCACAACTATTCCACCTTCCTCGGCCGCCCCGGGCTGTACCTGGAAGACCTCTACGTGCGTCCCAGCGCGCGCGGCGCGGGCCTCGGCAAGGCGCTGCTGGCCGAGCTGGCGCGCCTGGCGGTGGCCCGCGGCTGCGGCCGCCTGGAATGGTCGGTGCTGGACTGGAACACGCCGGCCATCGGCTTCTACCAGAAGCTCGGGGCCACCGCGCAGGACGACTGGACCGTCTACCGCCTGACCGGCGAGGCGCTGGCAGCACTGGCCACCTCGCCTCGATAGACGGCCCCTGGCACTTTGCCCGACTCGTCGTTGTCATAAGCGGGCTGTTCAATCGAGACGCTCTCTCACAAGGGACTTCATGCATGCCCAGCCTTGCCCGACTCGCCGCCCTGTGCGGCGGCCTGCTCCTCTGCACCGGTGCCGGCGCGGTGGATGTGGACGCCGAAAGCTACGGTTTTCCGCTGACCAACCCGTTCGAGGCGACCATCGCCACCACCCCGCCGGAACTGCGTCCGACGCTGCCGGCGGATGGTGATATCGACCAGCGCGACCATGCCGTGCGCATTCGCCCGGATCGCGAGTTCGAGCTGCTGGACAACTTCTGGCCGGTGACCAAGATGCAGTACCGCCTGGCCCGGCAGGAAGGCCGCGCGCCGCTGATCTTCATCATCGCCGGCACCGGCGCTCACTACGCCAGCGGCACCCCGGAATACCTGAAGCGGCTGTTCTACGGCGCCGGTTATCACGTGGTGCAACTGTCCTCGCCGACCAGCTACGACTTCATGGCCTCGGCCTCGCGCTTCGCCACCCCGGGCTACACCCCGGACGATGCCGACGACCTCTACCGCGCCATGCAGGCGGTACGCGCCCAGCACCCCGACCTGGACGTCAGCGAATACCACCTCACCGGCTACAGCCTCGGCGGCCTGCATGCGGCCTTCGTCAGCCAGCTCGACGAGACCCGTCGCGCCTTCGGCTTCAAGCGCGTGCTGCTGCTCAACCCGCCGGTCAACCTCTATACCTCCATCACCAACCTCGACCGCCTGGTGCAGACGCGGGTGCAGGGCATCGACAACAGCACCAACTTCTACGACCTGGTGCTCGGCAAGCTGACCCGCTACTTCAATGAGAAGGGTTACCTGGATATCAACGAGGCCATGCTCTACGACTTCCAGCAGTCCAAGGAGAAGCTTTCCGACGAGCAGCTGGCCATGCTCATCGGCACGGTGTTCCGCTTCGCCTCGGCCGACATCGTGTTCACCTCGGACCTGCTCAATCGGCGCGGCCTGATCACCCCGCAGGGCTATCGCATCAGCCAGGGCACCAGCCTCACCCCCTTCTTCCAACTGGCGCTGCGCTGCGACTTCGACTGCTACATCGCCGAACAGCTGGTGCCGATGTGGCGCGCCCGCTACGACGGCGGCAGCCTCAACCAGCTGATCGACCAGGCCAGCCTCTACGCGCTGGAGGACTACCTGAAAAGCAGCGACAAGGTGGCGGTGATGCACAACGCCGACGACCTGATCCTCGGCCCCGGCGACATCGGCTTCCTGCGCCGCACCTTCGGCGAACGCCTGACCCTGTACCCGCGCGGCGGGCACTGCGGCAACCTCAACTACCGCGTCAACAGCGACGCCATGCTGGAGTTCTTCCGTGGTTAAGCCCAGTCTCCTCATCACCACCCTGCTGTTGACCAGCGCGCCGGCCCTGGCCGGGCACCAGGTCGACGCCGACGGTTTCAGCAACCCGCTGCAGCATCTGCGTTTCAACCCCGGCCTGGATCAGCAGGAGTTCGAGCGCGCCTCCAACGACGCCCTGCAGGTGTACGACCCGCTGGAGTCGTGGAACCGCCGCGTCTACCACTTCAACTACCGCTTCGATCAGTGGCTGTTCCTGCCGCTGGTGAGGGGTTACCGCGCCGTCACCCCGGACCTGGTGGAAAGCGGCGTGCACAACTTCTTCGGCAATCTCGGCGAAGTGCCGACCCTGGCCAACAGCCTGCTCCAGCTCAAGGGCGAGCGGGCGATGAACAGCACCGCGCGGCTGCTGTTCAACACCGTGCTCGGCATCGGCGGCATCTGGGACCCGGCGACCCTGATGGGCCTGCCCGCCTCGCGCGAGGATTTCGGCCAGACCCTCGGCCATTACGGCGTACCGGCCGGGCCCTACCTGATGCTGCCGGTGCTCGGCCCCTCGAACCTGCGCGACACCGGCGGGCTGGTGATGGACTACAGCCTGGAGGGCGCGGTCAACTACCTGGGCGTGGCCGAGGCCAGCGGCGACAACCCCGGCATCGTCACGCTGCGCGCGGTGGATGAGCGGGCGCATACCGACTTCCGCTACGGCCAGCTCAACTCGCCGTTCGAGTACGAGAAGATCCGCTACTTCTACCACGAGTCGCGCAAGCTGAAGATCGCCGAATAGGCCGTTGCCCGGAGAAAATATCGATCAAACCGATATTTATTCCGAAGAAATTGCACCCATCGATCGATCCATCGGACGTAGCATGAGCCCCATCTCGAACCGATGGAGCCCAGATCATGACCCAGCCCCGCCGCATCCTCAGCATCCAGCCCGGCCAGCCGGCCACCGACGGCGCCGGCGTGCGCCTCAACCGGGTGATAGGCGGCCCCGGGCTGGAGCGCTTCGATCCCTTTCTGATGCTCGACGAATTCTCCACCGAGAATCCGGACGACTACATCGCCGGCTTCCCGCCGCACCCGCACCGCGGTTTCGAGACCATCACCTACATGCTCGAGGGACGCATGCGCCACGAGGATCACCTGGGCAACGTCGGCCTGCTCGGCTCCGGCGGCGTGCAGTGGATGACCGCCGCCCGCGGCATCATCCACAGCGAGATGCCCGAGCAGGAATCCGGCGCCATGCGCGGTTTCCAGCTGTGGCTAAACCTGCCGGCCAAGGACAAGCTGGGCGAGCCCGGCTACCGCGATATCGCCGCCGCGGACATCCCGCGGGTGACCACCGCCGGCGGCGTCCAGGCAGTGGTGATCGCCGGCCAGTTCGACGACGGCGAGATCCGCCAGGCCGGCGCCGTGCAGCGCCCGCATACCGAGCCGCAGCTGTTCGACCTGCAGCTGCCGGCCGGCGCTCGGGTCGCCCCGCGCCTGGCCGACGGCCAGCGGGTCATGCTCTACGTCTACGAAGGCGAACTGGAGCTGCCGCAGGCCGGCGCCCAGCCGATCGCCGCCGGACGCCTGGTGCGGCTGTCGGACGCCGGCACGCTGCAGTTGGCCAGCGAACGGGGTGCGCGGGTGCTGCTGATCGCCGGCACGCCGCTGCAGCAGCCCATCGTCCAGTACGGCCCGTTCGTGATGAACAGCCGCGAGGAAATCGAGCAGGCGCTGCGCGATTTCCGCGACGGCGTGCTGGCCTGAGTCGCCACCTCAGCCTCTCGGTTCGCGCAGCCGCCCATAGGCGCTGCGCCAGGCCTGCTGCTGCGGGTCCTGCCAGAGCCGCGCATGCAGGCGCGCCATGCCGTCCGGATCGTTGAGCAGGCGCCAGCGGGTGGCCTCGGCGTTGCCATCCGGGCCGGCGGCGAGGATCTCGGCGATGCGCGCCTCGCGCAGCGTCTCGGCCGGCGCCACCACCTTGGCGTGCCGGGCACGGGCCATGGCGCAGACCAGGGCGTTGTACAGCGGATCGACCGCCGCACGCAGAAAGCCCCGGCGCAGGGCCCGCGCGCCGTTGCGCCGCGCGTACTCGGCGGTGTCGCGCAACTCGCGCGGCACCTCATGCTCCTCGGGGATCAGGAACAACCTGGCGCGGCGTGCGGCGAGGCCGGGACCGGTGCGGCTGGTCAGCACCGAGACCAGCGGCGAGAGCACCAGCGACACGACGATCGGCGCCAGCCACCAGAGAAAGTCCGGATTGAGCCAGGCCACCAGCGCGGTCCAGGCCACGCCGGTCGCCACCTGCGAGCCATGCCGGCGCAGCGCCTCGCTCCAGGGCGTGGAGTCGTCGACGCGCTGCGGCGAGTTCCACTGCACCGACCAGCCGAGGAACGCGGCGGTGACGAACAGACTGTGGAACAGCATGCGCACCGGCGCCAGCAACACCGAGCAGGCCGCCTCCAGCAGCATCGACAGCAGCACCCGCAGACGCCCGCCGTGGGCCTCGGCGCCCTGGATCCAGATCAGCAGCACGCTGAGCAGCTTGGGCAGAAACAGCAACGTCATGGTCGCGGAGAACAGCGCGATCGCCTCCAGCGGCTGCCAGCGCGGCCACAGCGGGTAGAGCTGGTTGGGCTGCAGGAAGTACTCCGGCACCATCAGCGTGTGGATCGCCAAGAGGCCGGTGGACAGCAGCAGGAACAGCAGCCACAAGGGCGCCGACAGGTAGGACATGACCCCGGTGAGGAACACCACGCGGTGCACCGCGTGCATGCCGCGCACCAGGAACAGGCGGAAGTTCATCAGGTTGCCCTGGCACCAGCGGCGGTCGCGCTTGAGTTCGTCGAGCAGGTTCGGCGGCAGCTCCTCGTAGCTGCCCGGCAGGTCGTAGGCGATCCACACCCCCCAGCCGGCGCGGCGCATCAGCGCCGCCTCGACGAAGTCGTGGGAGAGGATCGCCCCGGCGAAGGCGCCGGTGCCCGGCAGCGGCGCCAGGGCGCAGTGCTCGATGAAGGGCTGGATGCGGATGATCGCGTTGTGCCCCCAGTAGTGCGACTCGCCGAGCTGCCAGAAGTTGAGCCCGGCGGTGAACAGCGGGCCGTAGACGCGGGTGGCGAACTGCTGCATGCGCGCGTAGAGGGTGTCCATGCCCGAGGCCTTGGGCGCGGTCTGGATGATGCCGGCGCCGGGGTTGGCCTCCATCAGGCGCACCAGGCGGGTCAGGCATTCGCCGCTCATCACGCTGTCGGCATCGAGCACTACCATGTAGCGGTAGTTGCTGCCCCAGCGCCGGCAGAAGTCGTCGATGTTGCCGCTCTTGCGCTTCACCCGCCGCCGACGACGGCGGTAGAAGATATGGCCGAAGCCCTCCACCTCGCGGCACAGCTCCAGCCAGGCCTGTTGCTCTGCGACGCAGATATCCGGGTCGTTGCTATCGCTCAGGACGAACAGGTCGAAATGCTCGAGCTGGCCGGTTTCGCGCAGCGACTCGAAGGTCGCGCGCAGGCCGGCGAAGACCCGCGGCACGTGCTCGTTGGCGATTGGCATCACCAGCGCGGTGCGCGCCTGCGGCGAGATCGTCTCGTCGCCGCAGCTGCTGGCCGAGATGCTGTAGCGGTCGCGCCCCTTGAGCAGCTGGAAGAAGCCCATCAGCGCGGTCCAGAAGCCCATCGACACCCAGCAGAACAGCAGGGCGAACAGCGCCAGGATGCTGGTCTGTACCACGTACGGCAGGATCTGCCGCGCCGACTCCTGCCACGGCTGCTCGAACACCAGGCCGAGGTCGACCAGCGACCAGCCCTGGTAGGGCAGCACCGACTTCATGTACCAGGTGGCGACCAGCGTCTGCACCAGCATCAGCAGCAGCAGGGCGCCGCGCCGCACGGCGGCGACATGCCGCCAGTGCGCCTCGCTGAAATCCTCGGCCTCGCGGGTGCGCGGCCGCGGCGCCGGCTTGTCGCCCCGCAGCCAGCGCCAGCCGCGCCGCAGGATGTTGGTCTGCCAGGGCTCGGGCAGCATGCGCGTGCGGCGGATCGGCGGCGTCGATTCGATGCTCGGCCGGCCCTGGTGATCCTTGACCAGGCGGCAGCCGCGCTCGAGCGCATCCGGCCAGCCGAGGGCCAGGCGCGCCGGCACCGACTCGAGCAGCTCGCGGGTTTCCCCGGCGGGTTGCGGCGCGGCCTCGCCCGGCGACTGCAGCGCATGGTGCAGTGCCGCCAGATCACCGCCGCCGGCCAGGCCGCGCGCCAGCGCCTGCTGCCGCTCGGCGTCGAGCGACAGTTCGTCGAGGTAATGGCGGATCAGCGTCGAATCGGAGAAGTCATTCATGGGCAGGCAGCTGGTAGCTCCAGGTTTCCGACAGGTTTTTGCCGTCCTCGACCAGCGCGGCACGCATTTCCACCGGCCGCGTCGGGTCCTTGACCTTGACCCGCAGCGTCAGGCGCCAGCCCTTGCTCACAGGGTTGTGGCGCAGGTTCTGCTCCACCAGCTCGGCGTTGTCGTCGATGCTGACCTGCGGCATGACCGGCGCCTCCGGCGCGCGCTCGGCCAGCGCCGGACCGACGAAGTCCACCAGCAGCGCGGTGCTGCCATCGGGGTGGCGGATCAGGTTGGCCTGCTTGACGTCGCCCTCGGACAGCCGGGTCTGTTCGACCCGGGCCAGTTGCGGGACGCGCAGCGCGGCCAGGTCGCCGCCGAAGTGCAGGCGGTAGGCGAAGTTCAGCGCCTCGCCCGGGGCCGGCTGCTGCGCGGGATGCCACAGGGCGACGATGTTGTCGTTGGTTTCGTCGGGGGTGGGGATCTCCACCAGTTCGACGTGCCCGGCACCCCAGTCGCCGAGCGGCTCGATCCAGGCACTGGGACGCAGCTCGTAGCGGTCGTCGAGATCCTGGTACCGGGCGAAATCGCGAGCGCGCTGCAGCAGACCGAAGCCACGCGGGTTGTCGATGCGATAGCTGCTGACATTGAGGCGCTTGGGGTTGTTCAGCGGACGCCACAGCCACTCGCCATTGCCGGCGTGGATGGCCAGGCCGTCGGAGTCGTGCAGCTCGGGGCGGTAGTTGGGACGCGGCCAGGGCTGGTTGGCGCCGTACAGGTACATGCTGGTCAGCGGCGCGATGCCGAGCTTTTCCACCGGCTCGCGCAAATAGACCCTGGCCTCGACGTCCAGCACGCTGGCGCGCCCCGGCCTGATCTCCATGCGGTAGGCGCCGGTGGCGCGCGGCGAATCGAGCAGCGCGTAGAGCACCAGGCTGCGCCGGTCCGGCTGCGGTTGCTCGATCCAGAACTCGGTGAAACGCGGAAACTCTTCACCGGAGGGCAACGCCGTGTCGATCGCCAGGGCGCGCGCCGACAGACCGAACACCTGGCCCTTGCCGACGATGCGGAAGTAGCTGGCACCGAGCACGCTCATCAGCTCGTCCTGCTTGTCCGCGCCGTTGAGCGGATGCATCACCTTGAATCCGGCGAAGCCCAGGTTCTCCAGCTCGCCGGCCTGCACCGGCAGGTCGGCGAAGTCGAACATGGCCGGCTCGTAGCGGATCTCGCGAGTGCCCGCAGCGGTGATCTCATTGATCTTCACCGGCAGGTCGAAGTGCATACCCTGGTGGAAGAAGTACAGCTGGAACGGGGTCTTGCCGTCGCGCCAGTGCGCCTGGTCCTCGCGAAAGCGCAGCTTCTGGTAATCGGCGAACTTCAGTTCGCGCAGCGCCGCCGGCAGACGGCTCTGCGCCACGCTGTACTCCTGGCCGGCCAGGGCCTGGGCCTTGACCGCCACGTCATCCAGTTCGAATGCCCCACTCTGCGCAGCCCACAACAGCCCCATCAGAGCGCCGGCCAGCTTGGCGGCCTTGCCCCAACGGTTATCACAACGACCTCTCATCGACACATAGCCTCCAGGGCGACAGGTACCGACACGCGACGGCCGGCCCCGGGGGCGCCGCCGCATGACGTTGAAATCGGGCAGGGAGTGCGTGGACGACGCGAGCGCGATGCAGACGGCCAACCGAACGGCGGCGCGCGCACGCACGGATCTGTTCTGCGCATTGTCAGCAGATCGCGCTGTCCGGCATAGGTGCCCGCCCAGGTATATGTTTGCCTCCTCGGGCCGCCTCTCAGTCGGGCGGCAATAGCTCGAAACGGGCCTCCCTTACCTGCGCCGAATCCAGCCCGAGCTGCACGCGAAACGCCCCCGGTTCGCTGACATGGCGCAGGTTGGCGTCGAAGAAACGCAGCATGCTTTCATCGATCTCGAAACGCACCTCGCGCGTCTCCCCCGCTTGGAGCTTGACCCTGCGAAAATCCTTGAGTTCCTTCACCGGTCGAATCACCGAGGCAACCTCGTCGTGCAGATACAGCTGCACCACGCTGCTGCCGGCGCGCGGACCGGCGTTGCTGAGCGTCGCGCGGACCTCGATCTTCTCGCCCGCGCGCATGCGCGTGGCCGACAGCTTCGGCGCGGACAATTCGAAGCGGCTGTAGCTCAGGCCGTAGCCGAAGGGATAGAGCGGGCCGTTGGCGGCCTCGAAGTATTGCGAGGTGTAGTTGCCGGGACTGCCCTCACGGTACGGGCGGCCCAGGCGCAGGTGGTTGTAGTGGCTGGGAATCTGCCCCACCGAACGCGGGAAGGAGATCGGCAGCTTGCCCGCCGGGTTGTGCTCGCCGAACAGCACCTCGGCGATGGCGTGGCCGCCTTCGATGCCGCTGTACCAGGTCTCGAGGATGGCGTCGGCGTTGGCCTGCTCCCAGCCCAGGGCCAGCGGCCGGCCGTTCATCAGCACCAGCACCAGCGGTTTGCCGGTCGCCTTGAGCGCGCGCAGCAGCGCCTGCTGGCTGTCCGGCAGGTCCAGGCGGGTACGGCTGGAGGATTCGTGCGACATGCCGCGCGACTCGCCCACGGCGGCGACTATGACGTCGGCCTGGCTTGCCACGCGCAGCGCTTCCTCGAGCATGGCCTGGGGGCTGCGCGGGTCCTGCTCGACCTCCGGCCGGTCCCAGTTGAGGCGGTTGAGGTACTCGACCACCCGCGCGTCGTCGGTGACGTTGGCGCCACGCGCGTAGAGCAGCTTGCCGCGCTCGCCCAGCGCGGCCTGCATGCCCTGGCGCAGGGTCACCGCCTGCTCGGCGCGGCCGCTGGCCGACCAGCTGCCGAGCATGTCGACCGGCGAATCGGCCAGCGGACCGATCAGGGCGATGCGCCCGCCCTTGCGCAGCGGCAGGGTGTCGCCCTTGTTCTCCAGCAGGACCAGGGCATCGCGCGCGATCGCGCGCGCCGCGGCGCGGTGCAGACGGCTTTCGGCGTTGACCTCGGCCGGATCGTCGGCGGCGCGGCCGATGCGCAGGAAGGGGTCATGGAACAGGCCCAGGTCGTACTTGGCACCGAGCACCGCGGCCACCGCCTCGTCGATGCGCGCCTCGTCCACCTCGCCGTCACGCACCAGGCCGGGCAGCTCCTCGAGGTACAGATCGTCGGCCATGCTCATGCCGACGCCGGCATTGATCGCCAGCCGCACCGCCTCGCGGCCGTTGGCGGCGACGCCGTGGCGCATCAGCTCGGAAATGGCGCCGTGGTCGCTCAGCACCACGCCGCGAAAGCCCCACTCGCGACGCAGCAGGTCGCGCAGCAGCCAGGCGTTGGCCGAAGCCGGCACGCCGTTGATCGCATTGAGCGCCACCATCACCCCGCCGGCGCCGGCCTCCAGCGCCGCCCGGTAAGGCGGCAGGTAATCCTGGTACATGCGCAGCGCGCTCATATCGACCACGTTGTAGTCGCGTCCGCCCTCCACCGCGCCATACAGGGCGAAGTGCTTGATGCTGGCCATGATGCGCTGCGGATCGTTCGGTTTGGTGCCCTGCAAGCCGCGCACCATGCGTGCGGCGATCAGCGAGACCAGCTGCGGGTCCTCGCCGAAACTCTCGGAAACGCGGCCCCAGCGCGGGTCGCGGGAAATGTCCAGGCTCGGCGCGAAGGTCATGTCCAGGCCGTCGGCGCTGGCCTCCAGCGCGGCGATCCGCGCGCTGCGCTCGATGGCGTCGAGATCCCAGCTGGAGGCCAGGCCGAGGCCGATGGGAAAGGTGGTGCGATGGCCATGGATCACGTCGTAGGCGAAGAACAGCGGAATGCCCAGGCGGCTGCGCAACGCCGCCTCCTGCATCGGCCGGTTGTCCTGGCGGGTCACCGAGTTGAAGGTGCCGCCGATGCGCCCGGCGGCGATCTCCTCGCGGATGCGCTCGCGGGTCATCTCGCCGCCGATGCTGATCAGCCGCAGCTGGCCGATCTTTTCCTCCAGGCGCATGCGCCCGAGCAGGTCGGCGATCAATACCTCGCGCGGTGGGGGCTCGGCGGCGCTGGCGATATGACAGGAGAGAATCAGGCTGCTGAACAGCAGATAACGCAGGCATGTCATCGAGAGCGGCATCCAGGCTGCGGGGAGGGAACGACCGGCGGACGGCCTTGCATGAACTTGCGCTTTTTCCGCCCGCGGGGCTGGCGGCAAGCCGAGGCCAGCGTAGCATAGCGACTCGAGGGGGGACGGCGATGGCGCAACTCGATCACCTGCAGGTATTCCAGAGCATGAGCCGCTCGGCCAACGCGCGCCTGCACGGCGGGGCCGAACTGGGCGAGGGTCTGGCCGTGGCGCGCTGGAGCAATGCCCACGATGCGCGCGACTACCTGGCGCCCAGCCATCACACCCTGTCCTGCTACCTGGCCGGCGGCACCGGCACCTTCCGCCGCGAACGGCCGGGCGCCAAGGGCGCGCCGGACAAGCTGTGCATCCTGCCGGCCGAGCACCAGTCGGCCTGGGTGATCAACGGCGGGATCCAGCTGGCCCACCTGTATGTCGAACAGGAGCGCTTCGCCCTCGGCGCGGTCGCCCTGCTCGACCGCGAGCCGCGCAGCCTGCAGCTGCAGGAGGCGACCTTTGTCGAGGATGCCGAACAGGCCGCGCGCTTTCGCCTGCTGTGCGCACTCGACTGGCAGGAGCCGGGCGAGCGCCTGCTGGCCAGCAGCCTGGCCCACGAGCTGCTCGACCACGCCCTGCTCACCCAGGTGAACCTGCGTCAGGGCCTGCGCCTGAAGGGCGGGCTGGCGCCGAACGTACGCAAACGCGTGCGCGACTTTATCGAACAGCATCTGGCCGAGTCCCTGACGCTGGGGCAGTTGGCCGCGCTCTGCGCCCTGTCGCCCTATCACTTCGCACGCATGTTCCAGGCCAGCTTCGGCCTGCCGCCGCACCGCTACGTGCTGGCCCGGCGCCTGGCGCGCGCCCGTCAGCTGCTCAGGCATTCCTCCCTGGCCCTGGGCGACGTCGCCCTGAGCTGCGGTTTCGCCAGCGCCAGCCACTTCAGCAACCGCTTCCGCCAGGCGCTGGGGGCGACGCCGGGCCAGTACCGCGCCGCCTTCGCATCCTGAACGCGATCCGTAGGAACCCGCTTGCGGGCGATTGCCTCTATCGCCCGCAAGCGGGCTTCTGCACAGTCGCCGCGACTGCACGTCGGCAATCTCGCCGCGGCGCCTGCTAATCCTCGCGCGGCTATGCGAAAATCTGCGGCTTTGCATTGCCGCGACCGATCCATGCGCCTACCACCTTCGTCCACGGGGCTTCGCTGATGCCCCTGGATATCCACCAGCTGCGCCAGGAGGACTGGCGCTCCGAGTTTGGCGCCGGCGACCTGCGCCGCGGCATCGCCTACGCCGAGGAAAAGCGCAGCAAGCTGCTCAGCCTCAAGGACAACAGCCTGCTGGCCAGCTGCCGCGGCGCGGCCGGGCACACCTACCAGCAGCGCATCACCCTGCACCCCTATGGCCGCCGCTGGAGCGTCACCGGCCACTGCAACTGCCCGGTGGGCTTCAACTGCAAGCACGTGGTCGCCGCCCTGCTCACCCTGGAGGCGCAGCAGCGCGGCGGCGGCGATCTGTCCGAGATCATCGTGGCGACCAAGGAAGTGGCCGAGCAGCGCCTCGAAGGCATCGCCCCGACCCCGCAGCTGAGCCTGGGCAGCCAGGTGCGCGTGCATTTCGACGCGCGCAAGGGGCGCATGCAGGAGCAGACCCAGCACCGCGCCGCGCTGGCCTTCGATTACGCCGGGCACCGGGTGTTCGGCAAGCCGGCCAAGGACCTGGTCAAGCGCCTCGATGCCGACACCAACCTGCGCCTGATCCGCGACGCGCAAGCGGAAGCGGCGCTGCGCAAACGCCTGGAAGGCCTCGGTCTGCAGGTGGCGCTACGGCAGAGCGAGGCGCTGCCGGCCGAGGCCGGCGAGCCGTTCGAGCTGGACAGCGAGCGCGACTGGCTGGATTTCGTCCAGCAGCAGCTGCCGCAGCTGCGCGCCGAGGGCTGGCAGATCCACATGCGCCCGGACTTCCAGTACAACCTGGCGGAGGTCGACGACTGGTACGCCGAGGTCGAGGAAGACCCGCAGCAAAACTGGTTCGACCTGGAGCTGGGCATCGAGGTGGAAGGCCAGCGCCTGAGCCTGCTGCCGATCCTGCTCCAGGCCATCCGCCGTACGCCCTGGCTGCTGGCCCCCGAGACCCTGGCCCAGCGTTCCGACGAGGACCGCCTGCTGGTCAGCCTGCCGCAGGGCGGCAAGCGCATCGCCCTGCCCTTCGCCCGTTTGAAGCCGCTGCTGGCGACCCTCGGCGAGCTGTATTTCCGCGACCCCGGCGAGGATGTAAGCCGCCTGCGCCTGGGCCGGGCCGACGCCGCGCGCCTGGCCGAGCTGGCCGCCGGCCCGACACTGAGCTGGCAGGGCGGCGACGAACTGCGCGGCTTCGCCCAGCGCCTGCAGCAACTGCAGAGCCGCGAGGTGGTCGCGCCCGAGGGCTTGCGCGCCGAGCTGCGGCCCTACCAGCTGCAGGGCCTGAACTGGATGCAGACCCTGGCCGAGCTGCGCGTCGGCGGCGTGCTGGCCGACGACATGGGGCTGGGCAAGACCCTGCAGACCCTGGCGCATATCCTCTGCGAGAAACAGGCCGGGCGCCTGAGCCAGCCGGCGCTGATCGTCATGCCCACCAGCCTGATTCCCAACTGGCAGGACGAGGCCGCGCGCTTCGCCCCCGAGCTGCGCGTGCTGGCCCTGCACGGCGCCAGGCGCCGCGCGCTGTTCGAGGAGATCGAAGCGCACGACCTGATCCTCACCACCTACGCCCTGCTGCCGCGCGACCTCAAGGCGCTGAACCGGCATGCCTATCGCCTGCTGATTCTCGACGAGGCGCAGAACATCAAGAACCCGCGCAGCAAGGCGGCCACCGCCGCCGGCCAGGTGCGCGCCGAGCTGCGCCTGTGCCTGACCGGCACGCCGCTGGAAAACCACCTGGGCGAGCTGTGGTCGCTGTTCCACTTCCTCATGCCCGGCTGGCTGGGCGACGCCAAGGCCTTCACCCGCGACTACCGCACGCCGATCGAGAAACGCGGCGACGCCCAGCGCCTGGCCCACCTGGTCGGGCGCATCCGCCCCTTCCTGCTGCGTCGCAACAAGGAACAGGTGGCCCGCGAGCTGCCGCCAAAGACCGAAATCACCCACTGGGTCGAGCTGACCCAGCTGCAGCGCGACCGCTACGAGACCCTGCGCCTGGCGATGGATCAGAAGGTGCGTGCGGAGATCGCCCGCCAGGGCCTGGCGCGCAGCCATATCGTCATCCTCGAGGCGCTGCTGCGCCTGCGCCAGAGCTGCTGCGACCTGCGCCTGCTGGGCGACGGCGCGGACGAGCTGAGCGCCGCCGACTCGGGCAAGCTCAGCGCCCTGCTGGAGATGCTCGAGGAACTGGTGGACGAGGGTCGCCGGGTGCTGCTGTTCTCCCAGTTCACCTCGATGCTGGCGCTGATCGAAGCCGAACTGCAGGCGCGCAAGATCGCCTACGCCAAGCTCACCGGCAGCACCCAGGACCGGCGCACGCCGGTGCAGCGCTTCCAGGCCGGGGAGTTCCCAGTATTTCTGATCAGCCTCAAGGCCGGCGGCAGCGGCCTCAATCTGACCGCCGCCGACACAGTGATCCACTTCGACCCCTGGTGGAACCCGGCCGCCGAGGCGCAGGCCAGCGACCGCGCCTACCGCATCGGCCAGGACAAGCCGGTGTTCGTCTACAAGCTGATCGCCCGCGGCAGCGTCGAGGAGAAGATCCAGCAGCTGCAGCAGGCTAAGGCCAGCCTGGCCCAGGGCGTGCTGGAGGGCGGCAGCCAGGGCCAATGGCAGCTGAACGAGGCCGACCTGGCGGCGCTGTTCGCGCCGCTGCAGTAGCAGGCCGTCGCTCCGGTAGGAGCCGCGCCCCGCGGCGAATGGGCCAAGTCGGACGACTGAAAAGCTTCGCCCCGGGGCGGGGCTCCCACAAGCTCGAAGGCTTGAGGCGCGCCAGCCAAGCGATGCCTGAGCGCTCGGCGTCTGTCGCCGCTGACCCACCCTAGGTGATTGGTGCGCGCCCCGCCGTGCCGCCTCAGTTCTTCAGCCGGTAGCCGGTCCTGAAGATCCAGCCGACCAGGGCGATGCACAGGCCGAGAAAGCCCAGGATCATCGCCAGGCTGAGGCCGACGTTGACGTCGGAGACGCCGTAGAAGCTCCAGCGGAAGGCGCTGATCAGGTACACCACCGGGTTGAACAGGGTCACCGTCTGCCAGGCCGGCGGCAGCATGCTGATCGAGTAGAAGGCGCCGCCGAGGAAGGTCAGCGGCGTGACGATCAGCGCCGGGACTATCTGCAGCTTCTCCCAGCCGTCGGCCCAGACGCCGATGATGAAGCCGAACAGGCTGAAGGTCAGCGCGGTGAGCACCAGGAAGGCCGCCATCCACAGCGGGTGCTGTACCTCGAAATCGACGAACAGCCGCGCGGTGAGCAGGATGATGATGCCGAGTATCACCGACTTGGTCGCCGCCGCGCCGACAAAGCCAATCAATATCTCGAGATAGGACACCGGCGCCGACAACAGCTCGTAGATGCTCCCCGAATACTTGGGCATATAGATGCCGAACGAGGCGTTGGAGATGCTCTCGGTCAGCAGCGCCAGCATGATCAGCCCCGGCACGATAAAGGCGCCGTAGCTCACCCCCTGCACCTGGGTCATGCTCGAACCTATGGCCGAGCCGAACACCACGAAGTACAGCGAGGTGCTGATCACCGGCGTGGCGATGCTCTGCAGCAAGGTGCGCCAGGTACGCGCCAGCTCGAACAGGTAGATGGCCTTGATGGCGTAGAGGTTCATGCGCGCGACTCCTTGACCAGAGACACGAAGATCTCCTCCAGCGAACTCTGGCTCGACTGCAGGTCCTTGAAGTCGATGCCGTGCTGGGCCAGGTCGCGCAGCAGCTCGGCGATGCCGGTGTGCTCGTGCTGGGCGTCGAAGGTGAACACCAGGGCATGGCCCTGATCGGTCAGCTCCAGGCCGTAGCGCTCCAGCTCGGCCGGCACGCCGGCCAGCGGCTGCTGCAGTTGCAGGCTCAGCTGCTTC
Organism: Pseudomonas sp. SP16.1; assembly: GCF_052682975.1. Lineage (NCBI taxonomy): Bacteria > Pseudomonadati > Pseudomonadota > Gammaproteobacteria > Pseudomonadales > Pseudomonadaceae > Pseudomonas > Pseudomonas sp. SP16.1. The sequence goes on along the minus strand of NZ_JBQYFZ010000001.1, from coordinate 851,708 downwards.
TTGCCCAGCTTGTGCATCAGCACCTGCTTGTCTTCCACCAGGATGATCCGGCCCTTGCTGATCACCCCGATGCGGTCGGCCATTTCCTCGGCTTCCTCGATGTAGTGGGTGGTGAGGATGATGGTCACGCCGCGCTCGCGCAGGCGCCGCACCATGTTCCACATGTCGCGGCGCAGCTCGACGTCGACGCCGGCGGTGGGTTCGTCGAGAAACAGGATCCGCGGCTCGTGGCTCAGCGCCTTGGCGATCATCACCCGGCGCTTCATGCCGCCGGACAGTTCCATGATCTTGGCGCCCCGCTTGTCCCACAGCGACAGGTCCTTGAGCAGTTGCTCCAGGTAGGCCGGATCGGGCTTCTTGCCGAACAGGCCGCGGCTGAACCTGACCGTCGCCCAGACGGTTTCGAACACGTCGCTGACCAGCTCCTGCGGCACCAGGCCGATCTGCGAACGGGCCGCGCGGTAGTCGCGGACGATGTCGTGGCCGCCCACCAGCACCTGCCCGCTACCGGGATTGACGATGCCGCAGATGATGCTGATCAGGGTGGTCTTGCCGGCGCCGTTGGGGCCGAGCAAGGCGAAGATCTCGCCCTGGCGAATCTCCAGGTCGATGCCCTGCAGGGCCGGATGGCCCGAGGCGTAAGTCTTGTTCAATTGCGCGATGGAGATGACCGACTGCACGGTGGAATCCTTGCCTGCGGAAAAACCACAGAGTGTAGAGCCTGACCACCAGGCCAGGGCAAGCGCGGATCGCCGGGAGGTGGAAAACGGGAAAAACCCGGCGCGCTTGTGGCGCGCCGGTGCTGCAGGTGAGGTTGAGGGAGAAGCGGCCGCGACGCTTGTGGCGTTGCGGCGATAAGCGTGGCGACGAGCGCCACCACGCAAATGGGTTACAGCGGCGTCAGTAGCTCGCCGCTGGCGATAAAGCAACGCAGGTTGTCCAGCACCAAATCGGCCATCTGCTGGCGGGTCTCGACGCTGGCGCTGCCGACATGCGGCAGCAGCACCACGTTGTCCAGCTCGCGCAGGGCGGGCGGCACCCGCGGTTCGTGCTGGTAGACGTCCAGACCGGCGCCGGCAATCACACCATTTTGCAAAGCCGTGATCAGCGCCGCCTCGTCCACCACCGAACCGCGCGCGACGTTGATCAGGAAACCCTCAGGCCCCAGCGCCTCGAGCACCTCGGCATCGATCAGATGATGGGTCGCCACACCGCCCGGGCAGGTCAGCACGAGAAAGTCCGCCCAGCGCGCCAGCGCCAGCAGATCCGGCTCGTGCTGGTAGCGGCTGCCCTCTACCGGGCGACGGTTGTGGTAGCGCACCGGCATGGCGAAGCCCGCCGCCCGCTGCGCCACCGCCGCGCCGATGCGACCGAGGCCGACGATGCCCAGGCGCTTGCCGCTGACCCTCCGGCCCAGGGGGAAGCTCGCCCCGCCGCCCCAGGCGCCGCTGCGCACGAAGCGATCGGCCTCGGACAGGCGCCGCGCGCTGTCGATCATCAGGCCCATGGCCAGGTCGGCGACGCAATCGTTGAGCACGTCCGGCGTGGTGCTGATGGCGATGCCGCGCTCGCGCAGCAGCTGCAGCGGATAGGGGTCGTAGCCGACGCCGAAACTGCAGATCGCACGCAGATTGGGCAGCAGCGCCAGCTGCTCGGCACTGCAACCGAAGCGGCCCGAGGACACCATCAGCTCGAACTGCTCGCCCTGCTCGCGCAGGAAGGTCAGCGGCTCGGCCTGCTGCCACAGCGCGCTGACCTCGTATTCTTCGGCCAGCTCGCGGTTGAAACGCTCGCTCAGCGGGCCGATCTGCAGCACCTTGGGTTTGCTCATCAGGATCTCCCGTTCAGGTCACCGGCGCCGGGTTGAACAGCACCAGATCGTTGTGCAGGCGCAGGCGTTCGGCGCAGGTCTGCTGGCGGCCGCTGGCCACGTCCAGATAGAGCTGGAAGATATGCCAGCCCATTTGCTCCAGGCTCATGCGACCGGAAAGGATCTGCCCGGCGTCGACGTCGATCAGGTCCGGCCAGCGCTCGGCCAGCTGGCTGCGGGTGGCCACCTTGATCACCGGCACCATGGCCAGGCCGTAGGGCGTGCCGCGCCCGGTGGTGAAGATATGCAGGTTCATCCCCGCCGCCAGTTGCAGGGTGCCGCAGATGAAGTCGCTGGCCGGCGTGGCGCAGAACCACAGGCCCTTGCCGCGAATGCGCTCGCCCGGGGAAACCACGCCGGCGATGGGGCTGTTGCCGGACTTGGCGATCGAGCCCATGGCTTTTTCCACGATGTTGTTCAGCCCGCCCTTCTTGTTGCCCGGCGTGGTGTTGGCGCTGCGGTCGGCCATGCCGCGCGAAAGGTAGCGGTCGTACCAGTCCATCTCGCGGATCAGCGCATCGGCCACTTCCACCGAGGCCGCACGCGGGGTGAGCAGGTGGATGCCGTCCCTTACTTCCGTGTTCTCGGAGAACATCACCGTGGCGCCGGCGCGCACCAGCAGGTCGGCGGCCACGCCCAGGGCCGGGTTGGCGGTGATGCCGGAGAAGGCATCGCTGCCGCCACACTGCATGCCCACCACCAGCTCGGAGGCCGGCACGGTTTCGCGGCGCCGCCGATCGAGCACCTGCAGGCGCGCCTCGATCATGGCCATGATCTGCTCGACCATGCCGGCGAAGCCGCTGCCCGAATCCTGCAGGCGGAACAGCCAGTCTTCCTCGTCCATGCCGTTGGTCAGCGCATCGCCGTCCATCAACTGGCTGGCCTGCAGCTTCTCGCAGCCGAGGCCGATCACCAGCGCCTGGCCGCCGAGGTTGGGGTTGCGGCTGATGTTGTACAGGGTGCGGATCGGCACCACCGCGTCCGGCGCGTTGATCGCCACGCCGCAGCCGTAGCTGTGCGACAACGCCACCACGTCGTCGACGTTGGGGTACTTGGGCAACAGTTCTTTGCGCACCAGCTCGACCACATGATCGAGCACCCCGACCACGCACTGCACGGTGGTGGTCACGCCGAGGATATTGCGCGTGCCGACGCTGCCGTCCGGGTTGCGGAAACCCTCGAAGGTATAACCCTCCAACGGCTCGCCGGGCGCGGTCTTGATCGTCGCCTTGGGCAGGTTGTCCAGCAGCGGCGGCTCGGGCATGCGCAGCACCTGTTCGGTCACCCAGCTGCCGGCGGCGATGGGCCTCAGCGCATAGCCGATCACCTCGCCGTAGCGCACCACCTCGTGCCCTTCGGCGATATCCAGCAGCGCCACCTTGTGGCTCTGCGGGATGCCTTCGACAGCCGTCAGACCGTCGTCGAACTGGCCGCCCGCGGCCACTCCCTGGTCATTGACCACCACGCCGACGTTGTCGGTCGGGTGCAGGCGGATGTAACGGGGCGAATCCTGATGGGGAATCAACTGCATGGATGCTTGCTCCTCTTGTGCGTTCAGGATAGCGAGCCGGATTCGTGGCTGGAGGCAGTTTGGGCCGCCGCCGTTTCGCCCAGCTCGACCCTGTGAATACGGCCGACGATCAGGCCGAAACTGACGACCGCCAGCAGGGCATTGAGGCCGACATAGGCCAATGCCCCATCGAAAGAACCGCTATGGCTGACCAGGTAACCGATGACGATGGGTGTGGTGATCGCCGCCAGGTTGCCGAAGGTGTTGAACAGCCCGCCGGACAGGCCGAGTATCTGCCGCGGCGAAGTGTCGGCCACCAGCGTCCAGCCCAGCGAGCCGAGGCCCTTGCCGAAGAAGGCCAAAGCCATCAGCGCCACCACGGCGGCGTCGCTCTCGACGAAAATGCACAGCATCACCGCGCTCGACAGCAGCAGGCCGAGCACCATCGGCAGCTTGCGCGCCAGGGTCAGCGTGTGGCCGCGGCGCAGCATGCCGTCGGACAACAGCCCGCCGAGCACACCGCCGACGCAGCCGCTGATCGCCGGCAGCGCGGCGGCGAAACCGGCGCCGAGGATGCTCATGCCGCGCGCCTGCACCAGGTACACCGGGAACCAGGTGAGGAAGAAATAGGTGATGGCGTTGTTGCAGTACTGGCCGAGGTAGATGCCAATCATCGTGCGTTGCCGAAGCAGCAGGCCCAGGTATCGCCACTGCGAAGCCGTGCTGCCGCCGCGCTGCCCCTCCAGATCGATCAGCGCCCCGCCCTGTTCGAGATAGTGCAGTTCAGCCGCTTCGATACGTGGGTGCTGACGCGGACCGTGCAGTTGCTTGAGCCAGACGAACGACAGCGCCAGTCCGAGACAGCCGAGCACGATAAATACCGCTTGCCAGCCCATGGCTTGCACCACCGCCCCCATCAGCGGCGCGAACAGCGCGGTGGCGGCGTATTGCGCCGAGCTGGAGATGGCCGTCGCGGTGGCCCGCTCGGCGGTGGGAAACCAGGAGGCGATGACCCGCGCATTGCCGGGAAAGCACGGCGCGCTGGCGAAACCCACCAGCAGCCGCAGCAGGAACATCGAGGTCACCGCCCAGGTCGTCGGCAGCCAGCCGACGAAGCCCTGCAGCAGGGTCAGCGCCGACCAGACGAACAACGCCAGGGTATACACCGGCTTGGTGCCGAAGCGGTCGAACAGCCAGCCACCGGGAATCTGCCCGATCACGTAGGCCCAGCCGAACGCCGAGAAGATGTAGCCGAGTGTCACCGCGTCGATGCCCAGGCCTGCCTGCATCGCCGAACCGGCGACGGACAGGCTGGAGCGATCGGCGAAGGTGATGGTGGTGACCAGAAACAGCATCAGCAGGATGCGGTAACGCACCCGACCCGGTTTGGCATCTGGCATCGGCAAGGCTCGTGACATAAAAGTAAAGGCTCAGCCCGTAAGACGGACCGCGTCAGACCGTAGGGTGGGCTTCAGCCCACCAACTCAAATCAGCGTGGGCTAAAGCCCACCCTACGGGACGGCGCCGCACTCGGCTCAGCGCACCAGGCAGGGCTTCTTGTTATCGAAGCTCCAGCCCGGGATCAGGTACTGCATGGCCACCGCGTCGTCGCGCGCGCCCAGGCCCTTGGCCCGGTACAGCTCGTGGGCCTTGGCCAGCGCGTCCCAGTCCAGCTCCACGCCCAGGCCCGGGGTTTTCGGCACCTGCACCAGGCCGCCTTCGATACGCAGCGGGTTGCGTGTCAGGTACTGGCCGTCCTGCCAGATCCAGTGGGTGTCGATGGCGGTGATCTTGCCCGGCGCGGCAGCGGCCACGTGGGTGAACATGGCCAGGGAGATGTCGAAGTGGTTGTTCGAATGCGAACCCCAGGTCAGGCCCCAGTCGTGGCACATCTGCGCCACCCGCACGGAACCGGCCATGGTCCAGAAGTGCGGGTCGGCCAGCGGGATATCCACCGACTGCAGGGAGATGCAGTGGCCCATCTGCCGCCAGTCGGTGGCGATCATGTTGGTCGCCGTCGGCAGGCCGGTGGCACGCTTGAACTCGGCCATCACCTCGCGCCCGGAATAGCCGTTCTCGGCGCCGCAAGGGTCTTCGGCATAGGCCAGTACGCCGTGCAGGTCGCGGCATAGCGCCACCGCCTGCTTGAGCGACCAGCCGCCGTTGGGGTCGAGGGTGATGCGCGCCTCGGGAAAGCGCGCGGCCAGGGCGCGGATCGCCTCGACCTCGGCCTCGCCCTGCAGCACGCCGCCCTTGAGCTTGAAGTCGTTGAAGCCGTAGCGCGCATGCGCCGCCTCGGCCTGCTGGACGATGGTCTCGGGGGTCAGCGCGGTCTGGTTGCGCACCCGCGCCCAGGCGTCGTCGGCGTCCTGCTCGTCGCGGTAGCCGAGGTCGGTCTTGTCCTTGTCGCCGACGAAGAACAGGTAGCCGAGCATCTCCACCGCATCGCGCTGCTGGCCTTCGCCGAGCAGGGCCGCAACCGGCACGCCGAGGTGCTGGCCGAGCAGGTCGAGCAGCGCCGACTCCAGCGCGGTGACCGCGTGGATGGCGATGCGCAGGTCGAAGGTCTGCAGGCCGCGGCCGCCGACGTCGCGGTCAGCGAAAGCGCGGCGCGCCTGGTTGAGCAGCGCGTTGTAATTGCCGAGCGGCTGGCCGACCAGCAGCGCGCGGGCGTCCTCCAGGGTCTGGCGAATGGCCTCGCCGCCCGGGACTTCGCCGACCCCGACGTGGCCGGCGCTGTCCTTGAGAATGAGGATGTTGCGGGTGAAGTACGGACCGTGGGCGCCGCTCAGGTTGAGCAGCATGCTGTCCTGGCCGGCGACCGGCACGACTTGCAGCTCAGTGATTAGCGGAGTGCCGACGCCGGCAGTATTCTGTGAACTCATGACCGTTACCCTGTTGTTGTTGTGCGGGTTGTAACTTGTTGCGGCCGTAGGGTGGATGACGCTCTGTTCATCCACCACCACAGCGCCATGGTGGATCGATAAAGCGCGATCCACCCTACGGGCTAGCCGATATAGCTGGTCTTAACCGTGGTGTAGAACTCCGCAGCATAACGACCCTGCTCGCGCGGCCCGTAGGACGAACCTTTGCGGCCGCCGAAGGGTACGTGGTAATCCACCCCGGCAGTGGGCAGATTGACCATCACCATGCCGGCCTGGGCGTGACGCTTGAAGTGGTTGGCGTACTTCAGCGAGCTGGTGCAGATACCGGCGGACAGACCGAACTCGGTGTCGTTGGCCATCGCCAGCGCCGCCTCGTAGTCGGCCACGCGTACCACGTTGGCCACCGGGCCGAAGATCTCCTCGCGGCTGATGCGCATCTCGGCGCTGCTGTTAGTGAACAGCGTCGGCGCCAGGAAGTAGCCCTCGGTGTCGCAGCTCACCAGACCGCCGCCGGCGATCAGCTCGGCGCCTTCGCCGCGGCCGATCTCGATATAGCGCAGGTCCTGCTCCAGTTGCGCCTGGGACACCACCGGGCCGATGTCGGTGCCGGCCTTGAGCGCGTGACCGACCTTGATCGAGGCCATGCGCGCGGCCATCGCCTCGACGAAGCGGTCGTGGATGCCGGCAGTGACGATCAGCCGGCTGGAGGCGGTGCAGCGCTGGCCGGTGGAGTAGAAGGCGCTCTGCACCGCCAGCTCCACGGCCACCTTGAGGTCGGCGTCGTCGAGCACGATCTGCGGGTTCTTGCCGCCCATCTCCAGCTGCACCTTGGCGCCGCGGGCCACGCAGGCGGCGGCGATGCCGCGACCGACACCGACCGAACCGGTGAAGCTGATGCCGTCGACGCGCTTATCGCCAACCATGGCCTCACCGACCAGCCGGCCGCTGCCCATCACCAGGTTGAACACGCCTTCGGGGAAGCCGGCGCGGGAGATGATCTCGGCCAGCGCCCAGGCGCTGCCCGGCACCAGGTCGGCGGGCTTGAACACCACGCAGTTGCCGTAGGCCAGGGCCGGGGCGATCTTCCAAGCCGGGATGGCGATGGGGAAGTTCCACGGGGTGATCAGGCCGATCACGCCCAGCGGCTCGCGGGTCACCTCCACCGACACGCCGGGACGCACCGAGGGCACGATCTCGCCGTTCAGACGCAGGCATTCGCCGGCGAAGAACTTGAAGATATTGCCGGCGCGAGTCACCTCGCCGATAGCCTCGGGCAGGGTCTTGCCCTCTTCACGAGCGAGCAGCTCGCCCAGCTCCTGGCGACGCGCGAGGATCTCGCTGCCGACCTTGTCCAGCGCATCGCTGCGCGCCTGGATGCCGGAGATCGACCAGGCCGGAAAGGCGGCGCGGGCCGCCGCGATGGCCTGATCGACCTGAGCGGCGTCGGCCTTGGCGTACTCGCCGATCGCATCGGACAGATCCGACGGGTTGATATTGCGCGAGTAATCGCTGCCGGCGACCCACTGGCCACCGATGTAGTTGTCGTAACGCTTGCTCATGATCCCTCCTAGCTATTGCTGGCCGTAGGGTGCGCCGTGCGCACCAATGACAATGACGGACGGCTGGTATGCACGGCCTTGGTGACCCCGCGACACCCTAGGCGCTTACTGCGCGCCTTGAGCTTCGATCAGCCTGGCCAGCGCCTCGTATTCATCCGGCAGCAGATCGGTCAGCGGTGCGCGCACCGGGCCGGCGTCGTAGCCGACGATCTTGGCGCCCGCCTTGACGATGCTCACCGCGTAACCGGCCTTGCGGTTGCGGATGTCCAGGTAGGGCAGGAAGAAATCGTCGATCAGCTTGCCGACGGTGGCGTGGTCGTCGGCGGCGATCGCCTTGTAGAACGCCATGGCGGTCTTGGGAATGAAGTTGAACACCGCCGAGGAGTAGACCGGCACGCCCAGGGCCTTGTAGGCCGCGGCATAGACTTCCGCGGTCGGCAGGCCGCCGAGGTAGGTCAGGCGCTCGCCCAGGCGGCGACGGACCGACACCATCAGCTCGATATCGCCCAGGCCGTCCTTGTAGCCGATCAGGTTCGGGCAGCGCTCGGCCAGTTGCTCCAACAGGCCGGCATTGAGGCGGCAGACGTTGCGGTTGTACACCACCACGCCGATCTTCACCGACTTGCACACCTGCTCGACGTGGGCGGCGACACCGTCCTGCGACGCTTCGGTCAGGTAGTGCGGCAGCAGCAGCAGGCCCTTGGCGCCCAGGCGCTCGGCTTCCTGCGCCATCTGGATGGCCACGCGGGTCGGGCCGCCGACGCCGGCCAGGATGGGTACGGACTTCTCGCAGGTGTCCACGGCGGTCTTGATCACCGCGCTGTACTCGTCCGGGGCCAGGGAGAAGAACTCGCCGGTGCCGCCGGCGGCGAACAGCGCGGAGGCACCGTAGGGGGCCAGCCACTCGAGGCGGCGCACGTAGCCGGCCTGGTGGAAATCGCCGGCCGCGTCGAAATCGGTGACCGGGAAGGACAGCAGGCCGGAGGAGAGGATGGACTTCAGTTCTTGTGGATTCATTGTGCGAACACCCTGTAGAGCGAGTTGTGAGGAATAGCGTCAGCCGCGGCTGTAGAGATACGTTATCGTACAACAACAAAAAAAACACCAGTTTTTCTCGCCACTCGTCCGCGAGCATTCCGCCGGCCCCGCCGTCTTATCGGGCAATCCCCGTCACAGCGGGCAGATCATCGACCTAGGGAAGTTCTGCAAAAGCCATCTATCGTCACTCCCGCGAAGGCGGGATCCCAGTGACTATGCAGGTTCTGGATTCTCGCCTGCGCGGGAATGACGGCCATTTCAGAGTTCCCTAGAGCCAGACAGATCGCCTTGGACAGCGGCCGAGGTGGAGCCCGCCAGGCGCCGGACTGTCGGACAAAATGATCTTGCCGCGTTGACAGGGGAAAAATCGGCTGGTACTAATTCGCATCAAGTCATACGACAACATATGACACCCAATAACAACAAGCAGAGGCCCGGGTCATGTCATCGACCTTTCCAGCCCAAGCGTGCGCCGCCCCGCGTCGCCGCCCTCAGCCCGACACCACCTGCCTGCGGTCGGTGCCCCTGTCCCGAACACCGTCACGCCGCGCCCGCTGCGCGGCGCGGCACCGCTGAATCGCGTCTCACCGCCACGGCGGCCGCGCCGCCACCCGTTCGGAGTCCCACGACAGATGTACCCATCCAGCTCCAGCGCCACGCCTCAGGTCGTCGAGATGCAGGTCATCCCGGTCGCCGGTCATGACAGCATGCTGCTCAACCTGTGCGGCGCCCACGCCCCCCATTTCACCCGTAACCTGGTGCTGCTCAAGGACAACGCAGGGCGCACCGGCTGCGGCGAAGTGCCGGGCGGCGAAGGCATTCGCCAGGCCCTGGAGCGCTGCAAGGAACTGGTGCTCGGCCAACCGGTCGGCCGCTACAACCGCGTGCTCAACCGCCTGCGCCAGGCCATCGCCGGCCCGGCCAAAGGTCCGCAGACCACCCAGCACCAGGTCACCTCGGAAGCCGAAGCGCGCGTGCTCAAGCAGCCGCACGAGATCAACCTGCGCCTGGACAACGTCATCACCGCGGTGGAAGCCGCCCTGCTCGACCTGCTCGGCCAGCATCTGGACGTGCCGGTATGCGAGCTGCTCGGCGGCGGCCGGCAGCGCGATAGCGTGCCGATGCTCGCCTACCTCTTCTATATAGGCGAGCGCCAGCGCACCGACCTGCCCTACCTGGCCGGCAGCGGTGCCAAGGACGACTGGTATCACCTGCGCCACCAGGCTGCACTGACACCAGACGCCATCGCCCGCCTGGCCGAGGCGGCGCACGCGCGCTACGGCTTCACCGACTTCAAGCTCAAGGGCGGGGTGATGCGCGGCGCCGAGGAGGTGGACGCGATCCGCGCGATCAAGGCGCGCTTCCCCGAGTCCCGCGTCACCCTCGACCCCAACGGCGCCTGGTCGCTGGCCGAGGCCATCGAGCTGTGCAAGGGCCAGGGCCAGGTGCTGGCCTACGCCGAAGACCCCTGCGGGCCGGAGAACGGTTATTCCGGCCGCGAGGTGATGGCGGAATTCAAACGCGCCACCGGTATCCCCACCGCCACCAACATGGTCGCCACCGACTGGCGGCAGATGGGCCACTCGCTGCGCCTGGAGGCGGTGGACATCCCGCTGGCCGACCCGCATTTCTGGACCATGCAGGGCGCCGTGCGCCTGGGCCAGGTGTGCGAGGAGTTCGGCCTGACCTGGGGCTCGCATTCGAACAACCACTTCGACATTTCCCTGGCCATGTTCACCCACGCCGCGGCCGCCGTGCCGGGGCGCATCACCGCCATCGACACCCACTGGATCTGGCAGGAAGGCGAGGAACGCCTGACCCGTGAACCGCTGCGCATCGTCGGCGGCCAGGTCGAGGTGCCGGACAGACCCGGTCTCGGCATCGAACCGGACATGGCGCGAATCATGGCCGCCCATGAGCTTTACAAGAAAGTGGCCAGCGGCGCGCGCGACGACGCCATGGCCATGCAGTACCTGGTGCCAGGCTGGCAGTACCATCCGAAACGCCCCAGCCTCGGCCGCGACAACTGAAGCACCCCGCCCTCAACCCCGGAGTATTCCAATGAAAAAAACCTTCCGCGCCTCCCTGCTCTCTGCCCTGGTCGGCATGGGTGCCCTGGTCAGCCATGCCGCCACCTTCGCCAATGAGGTCGACTGGCCGACCCGCCCGGTGCAGGTGGTGGTGATCGCCAACCCCGGCGGCGATACCGACTTCAACGCCCGCATGATGGCCAAGTACTTCAACCAGATCACCGGCAAGAGCATGGTGGTGACCAACGTCGCCGGCGGCGGCGGCACCCTGGCCGCCGAACAGGTCAAGGGCGCCGCGGCGGATGGCAACACCATCCTGTTCACCCACCCGGGCCAGCTGATCGTCAACGAAGTGGCCGGGCTGACCGACGACAGCTACGAGACCTTCGATGTCGCCTGCATCGCCGGCGTCGACAAGAGCACCGTGTTCGTCGCCTCCAAGCAGGCCGGGGTCAACTCCATGCAGGAGTTGATCGACAAGACCAAGGCCGAGCCGGGCAGCATCACCTATGGCACCGAGATGGGCAGCTTCTCCCACCTGCAGGGTCTGATGCTGGAGAAACTCACCGGCGCCAAGCTGAAGATGGTCGACGGCGGCACCGTGTCCGACCGCGTGGTCGGCATGCTCGGCGGCCGTCTGGACATGGGCGCCATCACCTACGGTTCGGTACAGGATTATGTCCAGGGCGGGCAGATGGTCGCCCTCGGCCAGCCCAACGCCGAACGCAACGCCATGCTGGGAGACGTCCCGACCCTCAAGGAGCAGGGCCTGGACATCACCATGGACAAGCCCTATGTGGTGGCCTTCCCCAAGGGCACCGACCCGGCGATCGTCGCCAAGATGGCCGACATCATGAAACAGATCACCGAGAAGCCGGAGTACGCCGAGGATCTGCAGAAGTTCAAGCAGCCGGTCGCTTTCTATGGCACCGAGGACGCCAAGGCGATCCTGGCCAAGACCCGCGACGACTTCATGCAGTTCAAGGATGATCTGCGCAAGGCCAAGTAAGCCATACCGCAGCGTCGCCCCTTTCGCCATCGGGCGGCGCTGCACCTCAGAACACCGAGGTACGCAATGAACACCCTGAACAAGAAAGAACTGATCGTCGGCCTGGCCATGATCGCCTGCAGCCTCGCCTACCTGGTGATGGCCTACCAGCTGCCCAACCACCAAGGCATCGACGCCGCCACCCTGCCGCTGCTGCTGGCCGGCTTCCTGACCCTGCTCGGCGTGCTGCAGGTATTCGCCGCCCTTGCCAGCAAGCCCGCCGCCAGCGCAGCCCGGGACGAGCTGCCCGCCAGCCCAGCCGAACCTGCCCCCGCCAGCGTGGTCGAGCCCAGGACCGTGCTGCTGACCCTGGGTCTGATCCTCGGCTACATCGCCCTGCTCGGCACGGTGGGCTTTCCGCTGATGACGGTGGTCTATCTGTACCTGCAGTTCCTGCTGCTGACGCCGGTGCAGCACAAGGCCAACCACCTGGCCTACCTGCTGATCGCGGTGATCTGCTCGGCCGCCATCTACCTGCTGTTCCGCGAGGCCTTCGACCTGATGCTGCCCGCCGGCCTGCTCAACTTCCTCTGAGGATCGACCATGCTCGAATTACTGCAGCAAGGCTTCGGTGCCGTCTTCTCGCTCAACATCCTGCTGCTGATGGCTATCGGCGTGGCCGTCGGCATCGTCTTCGGCGCCGTACCCGGGCTGTCGGCCACCATGGCCGTGGCCCTGTGCCTGCCGCTGACCTTCACCATGGGCCCGCAGGCGGGCCTGGCGTTGCTGGTCGCACTGTTTATCGGCGCCACCTCGGGAGGACTGATCTCGGCGATCCTGCTGAAGATTCCCGGCACGCCCTCGTCCATCGCCACGGTGTTCGACGGCGGCCCGCTGATGGAGCAGGGCCAGGGCGTCAAGGCGCTCGGCGTGGGCATCGTGTTCTCCTTCCTCGGCACCATCTTCAGCATCGTCGCGCTGATGTTCATCGCCCCGCAGCTGGCCAAGGTGGCGCTGCGCTTCGGCCCGCACGAATACTTCGCCATCGCCGTGTTCTCCCTGACCCTGATCGCCACCCTGTCGGCCGGCTCGATGATCAAGGGCCTGTTCGCCGGCGCCCTGGGCATCGCCGTGTCCACCGTCGGCATCGCCCCGGTGGAAGCCATCCGCCGCTTCACCTTCGACTTCAGCGAGCTCAACGGCGGCTTCTCCATGCTGGCGGTGATGATCGGCATGTTCGCGGTCGCCGAGATCATCAAACTGGCCGAGACCGGCCGCCATGCCGTGCAGGACAAGGCCAGGTCGGTGAGCACGCAGAACATCAAGGGGTTCGGCTTCTCGCTCAAGGAATTCCGCCAGCAGCTGCCCAATGCCGGACGCTCCGGCCTGATCGGCCTGGGCATCGGCATCCTCCCCGGCATCGGCGCCGGCACCTCCAACCTGGTGTCCTACATCATCGCCAAGAAGCGCGCCAAGGACGGCCACACCTACGGCAAGGGCAACATCGGCGGCGTGGTCGCCAGCGAGACCGCCAACAACGCCGGCATCGGCGGCGCCATGCTGCCGCTGATGACCCTGGGCATCCCCGGCGACACCGTGACTGCGATCATGCTCGGCGGCTTCCTGATCCACGGCATCCAGCCCGGTCCGCTGCTGTTCATCAGCCAGGGCCCGCTGGTGTACACCATCTTCGCCGCGCTGCTGGTCGCCACCGTGATGATGCTGTTCATGGAGTTCTACGGCCTGCGCCTGTTCATCAAGCTGCTCGACGTGCCCAAGCACATCCTCCTGCCGATCATCCTGGTGCTCTGCGTGGTCGGTGCCTTCGGCCTGTCCAGCCGCCTGTTCGACGTCTGGTCGATCCTACTGTTCGGCCTGCTCGGCTACGGCTTCGTCAAGGCCGGCATGCCGGCGGCGCCGTTCATCATCGGCTTCATCCTCGGGCCGATGGCCGAGACCAACCTGCGCCGCGGCCTGATGCTCTCCGATGGCAGCTTCGCCGAGTTCTTCACCACGCCCATCGCCGGCAGCTTCCTCGGTCTGGCCCTGGCCTTCGTCCTCTGGCAGGTGTTCAACGCCCTGCGTCCCAAGCCCAGCGCGATCAACGAGATCCTGCGTACCTGAGCGCCGCCCTCCCCTCTCTCCCGCAATGGGCGAGAGGGGTCGTTTTCCGCTAGGACAAATCCGCAGCCACCCAGGCGCGCCGGCCACCTCGATGGCGCCGATCAGGCTATCAGGCCAGGGTTCGCCGCTCCCGGTTCAACCGCGAATCAACACCGCCCCCGGCGGTACCTGCCACTCCAACGCACGGCAACTGCCCGGCGGCGGCTGGTGTCCGGCCGGCCGGTCGGGGTACCAGATGCGGCACTCCCCCGGCGGGGGCAGATGCCCTGCCGGCACCTCATATCCGTGCGGCGGGTACGGGCCATGATCGCCGTAGCCATACGCCACGCAGCCGGCACAGAGCAGCAGGCCGAAACCTGCCGACAAAGGCCGGAGGACGCGGTAGAACGCCCTTGGCAACGAGCTATCGACTGGATCATTCATGGTAGGCCCTCTCCCACTCTCGCCGATATTGCGGCCTGTGCTTGACATCTTCTCGCTGCATTTCCTCGAAATGCTTGCGCTCCTCCCTATCCATTTCCTCATGGAGCTTGCGGTGTTCCCGCTCCGCCTCCAGGCCGTCCTTGTCCATCTCCTGCACATGCTCCCAATAGCGCTTGTGCGCCTCTCGATAATCCTTGCCAGGGTCATCGGCGAGCGCACTGCCTGCGCTGGCGCAGAGCAAGACGGCCAAGAGTCTGGGAATGCTGTTCATCGCAATTGCAACTCCAGTGATTACGAGTGCCAGCCGCCTCGTTGGCGGCTCTCGGTAGACAGTTCGTAGCCGCTCGAGTGCCCGCCCCACAGGCCTGCTGGTGGGCGCCAGCGCCGGCGATCCGGGATCGGTGCCGGGGCAATCTTTTCTGCACTTTGCCCCGTCCGCGAGGGACTAACGGGCATGTACCATTCCTGCGAACCGACCATGCCGACTACCTCCTTCGAAAACAAGGCCTTCCTGTTCCTGCTCGCCCTGGTGACGATCGCCTTCCTCTGGATCCTCCTGCCGTTCTACGGCGCGGTGTTCTGGGCGCTGGTGCTGGCCGTGGTCTTCGCCCCACTGCAACGGCGCTTGGCCCGGCGTCTCGGCGGCAAGGGCAACCTGTCGGCGCTGCTGACGCTGATCATCTGCCTGTTGGTGGCGATCCTGCCGGTGATCTTCATCAGCTCGGCGGTGGTGGCCGAAGGCACTCGCCTGTTTCAGCGCCTGGACTCCGGCGAGCTGGATATCGGCACCCAGGTCACCAAAACCGTGGAGATGCTGCCGCCCTACATGCAGCAGTTGCTCGAGCGCTTCGGCGTCTCCAACCTCGAAGGCCTGCGCGAGCAGATCTCCAAGGGCGCCATGGCCGGCAGCCAGTACCTGGCCACCAAGGTGCTCGCCATCGGCCAGGTGACCTTCGAGTTCGTCATCGGCTTCTTCGTCATGCTTTATCTGCTGTTCTTCCTGCTGCGCGACGGCCAGGAACTGGCGCGCGACATCCGCACCACGGTGCCGCTGGGCGAGACGACCAAGCGCCGCCTGCAGATCAAGTTCACCCGCGTGGTACGCGCCACGGTCAAGGGCAACCTGGTGGTGGCGGCGGTGCAAGGCGCCCTCGGCGGCCTGATCCTCTGGGTGCTGGACCTGCCCAGCCCGCTGCTGTGGGGCGTGCTGATGGCCTTCCTGTCGCTGCTGCCGGCCGTCGGCGCCGGCATCGTCTGGGCACCGATGGCCCTGTACCTGCTGCTCAGCGGCGGCGTCTGGCAGGGCGTGACGCTGACCCTGTTCGGCGTGCTGGTGATCGGCCTGGTGGACAACATCCTGCGCCCCATCCTGGTCGGCAAGGACACCCGCCTGCCCGACTACCTGATCCTCATCTCCACCCTTGGCGGCCTGGCCCTGCTCGGTCTCAACGGCTTCGTCATCGGGCCGCTGGTGGCGGCGCTGTTCGTGGCGAGCTGGAACCTGTTCGGCAGCGGCAAGACGACGGTGAGATTGCCGGATTAGGGAAAGGGCTCCGTTTTGGCCAATGATTGCGCGACCTTTAGACGTAACCGGCCGCGCTGTCCGCCGAATCTCGGTGGGGGATCGCGAATAAACTCGCTCCTACAGAGCAGGCCTGGAGACATGGCCCTGATCATCCAAGCGTCGGCCGGGCACGATCAGTCAAGGCGGGCCGCGTTCGGAGAGGGGTGGCCGGCAGTTTCGCGTTACTTTCTGTCCTCCCCCTGCCCCACCTAGGCGTTGCCGGCGCTGCTAGTCTGCTCCCCCACCCCATCGCCAGAACGCCCATGCACAAGCTCGCCCTGCTACAGACCATCATCGCCGCCGACCCGCTACGGATGCGGATTCTCCGTCGGGTAGAGGCGCTCCAGCTCGCCGACTGCTGGGTGGCGGCGGGATTCGTGCGCAGCGCGGTATGGGATCACCTGCATCAGCGGCTTGACTCCGCCCTGCCGACGGATATCGATGTGATCTGGTTCGACGGCGCGTCGGCCTGCAAGACGGTGGACGGCGAGATCGAGGCCGCCCTGCGGCGCTGGGACGAGACGCTCGACTGGTCGGTGAAGAACCAGGCGCGCATGCATCGGCGCAATGGCGACCGTCCCTACACCTCGGCAACCGATGCAATGCGCCACTGGCCGGAGACGGCGACCGCCGTCGCGGTAAGGCTGGGAGCCGACGACCGTATCGAGGTCGCGGCGCCGTTCGGCCTGAATGACCTGTTCGACCTGATCGTGCGGCCCACGGCACGCTTCAAGGGCGAGAAGCGACAAGCTTATCTGGATCGTCTTCGCGCCAAGAACTGGCTCGCGAACTGGCCCGATCTGACGATTCTCTAACCGGACCATCAGGCTCATCCCATCGGCGCTCTGCTCGCCTGCAAAGCGCGGCGCTCAGCCTTTCAGCGCCGCCTCGATCCTGGCGATATCGATCTTGCTCATCTCCATCATCGCCTCGAACGCGCGCTTGGCGGCCGCGCGATCCGGGCTGGCGATGGCCTCGGTGAGGATGCGCGGGGTGATCTGCCAGGAGATCCCCCACTTGTCCTTGCACCAGCCGCATGCGCTGGCCTGGCCGCCGTTGTCGATGATCGCGTGCCACAGGCGGTCCGTCTCGGCCTGATCGTCGGTCGCCACCTGAAAGGAGAACGCCTCGTTGTGCTGGAACGCCGGGCCGCCGTTCAGGCCGAGACAGGGAATGCCCATCACGCTGAACTCGACCGTCAGCACATCGCCCTGCTTGCCGGACGGATAGTCGCCGGGCGCGTGATGCACGGCCTGCACCGCGCTGTCGGGGAAGGTTTCGGCGTAGAAGGTCGCAGCCTCCAGCGCGTCGCGGTCGTACCAGAGGCAGATGGTGTTCTTGCTGGTCATCGCGAATCTCCAGGGTTGGGGATAACCCGGGGAGTCTAGACAGTCTGTAGGAGCTGGGTTCGCGGCCAGCCCAAAGGACAGGTGCGCGAGGCAGGCGATGGCCAAAGTCGCGGAGCGGGCCGCTGGAACAACCATTTCCTTGCGGCGGGGCGGAGCGCCGCTCGTTCTAGGCGCCGGCGTTCTTTTTCTGCAGGATGACTGACGCCTCGTTGCAGGCCTGCTGGAAGACCTCGCTGCCGATCCACTGCGCCGCCCTGCCTTCGTCCTCATCGTGGAAAATCGCGCGATAGAGGATCAGCAGCCCCATCATGAAGTCGATGGCCGCATCCTCCGCTTCCTCGGCGACCACCAGTTCCAGCACGGGCTATTGCAGCAACACCAGGCACATCGCCAGCAGGCTGACGTCCTCGCCGACCTTGATCGCCTGCAACAGATCGTCGAAGTGCGCCGGGTCGAAACCATTCTCCTCGATGTCCTTGCAATCGAAGGTGTGCAGGTCGATGGCCACATCATCGAACGGCTCGTCGATCAGCGGATTGGCCAGAACCGTGAGGATGAGATGGCTCTTGGCCTTGCTCATGCGGTTCTGCTTGGTCTTGGCTTTGACCCGCCTGGCGCGTTCTTTCTGTTTATCGGGGAAAGCCATGCAGGCGTGTGGCCAGAGCAATGGCCCGAGGCAATCGGGCGCCTACTGTAGTCAGTCCGGGCGGGCGCGGCGGTGGGAGACTCTTGCTGCGCTAATGACCGGCTTTTGGCCGAGACTCGCTGGTGGCAATAGGCTAGAGTCGGCCAGGAGCAGTCACTCGGGCTATAAATAAATCCATCCCCTTTCCCGCACTGCGGGTTGAAATTAGCCGCATTGCTAATGCCCGCTTTTGGCCGGTTGGCAGGGGCGATGGCGATAGTCATCGACTGATGGCTCGCGCTGGCGGCAGCCGCTCAACCCAGGTGCTGCCGACGAAAGCATCTAGACGTGGCATGCGGGGCTTAAGTTCGCCCCCGGCTTGCCGTTAACAAAAACAGGATTATCCGGATGGCCAGGAATCTAGATGCTTAATCTATTTCGTAGAAGATCTGCCTTGGATGTGATGGATGCTATCGAGCAGACGCAGGGGGTCATCGAGTTCGATCTTGACGGCAAAATAATTCGAGCCAACAAGAATTTCCTGGACTTGTTGGGCTATTCGCTCGACGAAGTTCGCGGCCGCCATCACAGCATCTTTGCCATCCCTGATTACGCCCGGAGCCCGGCATACAGCTCCTTCTGGCAGGATCTGCGGGCAGGCAGGTCTCAGACTGGAGAGTTCAAGCGGCTCAGCAAAAGCGGGGAGCCTGTTTGGATTCAGGCGACTTACACCCCGATTATTCGTGGCGGCAGGGTCCAGCGGATCATCAAGTTTGCCACTGACGTTACCGCCCAGGTGATCGAGGGCGCACGCATCCGCGCACAGATGGAGGCCATCAATCGTTCACAGGCGGTTATCGAGTTCGGCCCCGACGGCACGATTCTCGAAGCCAACGAAAACTTCCTCAATCTGATGGGCTATTCCCTGGCAGAGATTCGCGGCAAGAAGCACCAGATTTTCGTCCGTGAGTCCGAGCGCACATCCAGGTCTTACGCCGACTTCTGGAACAAGCTGCGCGCCGGTAACTTCGAGACAGCCGAGTACGAAAGGATCACCAAGAGTGGCCGTTCTGTCTGGATTCATGCCACCTATAACCCCATTTGCAGCTCCGATGGCGAGGTTGTGCGAGTCATCAAGTTCGCCAATGACATCACCGCCGAGGTGCTTCGCAATCAGGAATTCAAGCTGCTCTCCCTGGTCGCCAACGAGACGGACAACTCTATCGTCATCACCAACAGGGATGGCTTCATCCAGTACGTGAACCAGGGCTTTACCAAGCTCACCGGCTACAGTCTGGATGAAGTGGTCGGGAAGAAGCCGGGCGACTTCCTGCAGGGGCCGGCCACGGACATGGACACCGTCGGGCAGATCAGGGACGGCCTGCGTAACAACCGCCCCATTTACAACGAGATCCTGAACTACGGGAAAACGGGCGAGCACTACTGGATTTCGCTGGCGATCAATCCCATCTTCAACGCTGCAGGTGAGGTCGAGCAGTTCATCTCAATCCAGGCCAATATCACCCAAACCAAGGAGCTGTCCCTTGAGTCGGAAAAGCGCTTTGAAGCTATCAGCGTCACCAATGCCGTAGCTGAATGGGAAACTGATGGCTTGATCTATTCGGCCAACGATTACCTGGTCCAGCACCTTGGTTTCCAGCAGGCATCGGAGCTGCTGCACCTCAAGCTCAACCTTCGCGATATTCTGGGCGGCGAACTCTTTTCGAGACTGCTCAAGGGCGAGCAATACGCTGGCGGTTATACGATCCCAGGCAAGGATGGGCGTACCATCCAATTCAGCGGGGCCGTCTGCCCGATCACCGATTCGATTGGCAGGATTCAGCGCCTGGTCAGCTACGGCATCGACGAGCAGGCCAAGCAGGATGCCTCGCTGGTCACGGACCGCGAGATGCGCCTTGTACAGGAGTCGAGCACCCAGATCGCCAACATCATCGCAACGATCAACTCGATCACCCAGAAAACCAACCTCCTGGCCTTGAATGCCGCCATTGAGGCGGCCAGGGCCGGTGAGTCCGGACGCGGCTTTGCCGTGGTCGCCGATGAGGTTCGCAAGCTCGCCCAGCAGTCCGCCGATTCAGCAACAGAGATCACCCAGTTGGTCACCGAAAGCACCGAACGAATCGACCGCTTGAGCGCATCCCTGAATGCCCTGCTGTCCTCATCGTAGATGCCAGGCTCTTGCGCCTATGTGCCCATCCTCTCATCTGGCTTCTGATCCAGCCGCTGTCACCAACTGAATCGCACGAGCTTTAGTAGCCATTGGATGGCTACTTCTGGTCGATTGTGGCCGAAAGCCCCCTCCCCATTCACCGCCCACCCACCGGCGCATGCACGGCCATCAACTCCGCCACCCAGTCGATAAACACCCGCAGCTTGGCGCTGACATGGCGGTTCGGCGGGAAGGCCAGGTACATCGGCATCGGCGCCATCTGCCAGTCCTCGAACAGCGGCAGCAGCTCGCCGCTGGCCAGGTGCGGCTTGGCCATGTAGTGCGGTAGCCAGAGGATGCCCAGGCCGGCCAGGCCCGCGGCGAGGTAGGCGTTGCCGTCGTCGACCGTCAGCAGCGGGCGGCCCTGGGCCTCCATGCTTTCCGCGCCCCGCTGCATAGCGTAGGGCAGGGCCTTGCCCGTGCGGGACCAGAGAAAGCCGACCGTGCTGTGCCTGCCCTCCTCCAGCTCACGCGGGTGCGCCGGCGTGCCGCGGCGCTGCAGGTAGCCCGGCGTGGCGTAGACGCCGAGCTGCAGGTCGGCCACATGCCGCGCCACCAGGGACTGGTCGGTGATCTCGCCGCCACGCACCACGCAGTCGACGTTCTCGCCGATGATGTCGACGATGCGGTCGCTCACGCCCATGCTCAGCTGGATTTCCGGGTAGCGCGCGTAGAACTCCGGCAGGGCCGGGATCAGCAGCATGCGCGCCAGCGGGCTGGGCACGTCCACCCGCAATCGCCCGCGCGGCGCCAGCGAGGCGCTGGACAGACTGGTCTCGGCGTCGTCCATATCGGCCAGCAGGCGCACGACGCGCTCGTAGTAGGCCACACCGTCGGCGGTGACCTTGACCCGGCGCGTGGTGCGGTTGAGCAGGCGCACCCGCAGCCTCGCCTCCAGTTGCTGGACGAGCTGGGTGACGCTGGTCTTGCTCATGTGCAGGGTGGCGGCCGCCTTGGTGAAGCTGCCGGTTTCCACCACGCGGGCGAAGGCCTGCATCGCATCGAAACGGTCCATTTCATGCCTCGCTCGGGTCGGGATTGTTTGGATTCTACAAACAGTCATGACCAGAGTTGCTCGTTTATCCAGGCCGGCGGTGTTTCTACAGTGACTCCATCGTTAACCGCGGGCCGCGACGGCCCCGATGGAGGCACCCCATGAGCAGCACCCGTGACGTCGTTTTCCCACCCGAGCGCCATGCCCTGTACGAGCTGCACCGCTATTCGCCGGCGATTCGCTCCAACGGCTTTCTGTTCGTTTCCGGCCAGGTCGGCAGCCGCAAGGATGGCTCGGCCGAGCCGGACCTGGCGGCGCAGGTCCGTCTGGCCTTCGCCAACCTCAATGCGATCCTGGCCGAGGCCGGCGGCAGCTTCGATGATGTGGTCGACACCACCATCTTCATGGTCGACCCCGATTCGAAGTTCGAGACCATCTGGGAGGTGGCGGCCGAATACTGGGGCCAGGCGCCCTACCCGACGGTGACCGCCATCGGCGTGACCTGGCTGTCCGGCTTCGACTTCGAGATCAAGGTGATCGCCAAGTTGCCGCAGTAGCGCTCGGGTTGGCTGCCACCGCTACTACCTCGGTCCTCCCCCCAGCCCCGCTCTGCGCCCCAGCCCTTCGCAGGGCTCAGGGCGCTGCAGCGGGCGAAGCGGTGCTTCGCTATTTCCGCTTACGCCCCATAAATGGGAGGGGAGCAAAAACTCACTTGCGCGAAGCCGGCAGCAGCCGCACAACCAGCGCACCGCAGGACGCGACGATGGCCAGCGCCACCACCCCGTTCCAGCCCCACTGCGCTAGCGCCAGGCTGCCGAGCCCGGCGCCGCTCGCCATGCCGATGAACACCCCGGTGAACAGCACGGCGTTCAGGCGACTGCGCGCCGGCGGATCGATGCCGTAGACGATGGTCTGGTGCGCGACCAGCGTCGCCTGGATGGCGAAGTCGAAGCCGATGGCGGCGACCACGATCAGGCCCAGCCGAGCCTCCAGCGGCACGGCGTCGGCCAGGCCCAGCACGGCGAACGAGACCACAGTCAACGCCGCGCCGAGGCGGGTCACCCGCTCGGGGCCGCGGCGATCGGCCAAGCGCCCGGCCAACGGCGCCGCCAGCGCACCCGCCGCACCAGCCAGGCCGAACGCGCCGGCTGCCGCGCTACCCAGGCCGAACTGGCTGTGCAGCATCACCGCCAGCGTCGACCAGAAGGCGCTGAAGGCCACCGACAGCAGGCCCTGGGCCAGCGCGGCGCGGCGCAGGGCCGGATAGCGCGACCAGAGCTTGAGCATCGAGCCGAGCAGCGCGCCGTAGCCCAGCGAGGTGGTGGCGGCGAAGCGCGGCAGGCCGCGCCAGGCGCCAATGGCGAACAGCGCGATGGACACTGCCGCCACCGCGTATACCGCGCGCCAGCCGAACTGCTCGGCGATCAAGCCGCTCATCACCCGCGACAGCAGAATGCCGAGCAGCAGGCCCGTCATCACCGTGCCCACCACCGTGCCGCGTTGCGTCTCCGGCGCCATGGTCGCGGCGGCCGGAACGATGTCCTGGGCCATGGTGGCAGCGAGGCCGATGGCCAGGCTGGCGACCAGCAAGGCGCCCACTCCCGGGGCGATGCCACTCAGCAGCAGGGCCAGCATCAGCATGCCTGCCTTGGCCAGGATGATCCGGCGCCGGTCGTAGCGGTCCCCCAGCGGCGCCAGCAGCAGGATGCCGAGGGCATAGCCGAGCTGCGTCAGCATCGGCAGCATGCCGACCGCACGCTCGCCGGCCTGGATATCGCTGCCGAGCACGCCCAGCATCGGCTGGCTGTAGTAGAGCGTGGCGACGCTGAGACCCGCGCCCGTGGCCAGGAGCAGAACCAGCCCGCGCGACAGCGCCGGGGCGCGCTGCTCGAGCGTGGCGGATAGAGAGGAGGAGGTCATAAGCGAATTCCCTGGGGATTTGAACGAGGTCGTCATTCTTATCGCGTATTGGAAGACGCTGTAGTAGCCTCACAGGCAAATCCATTATGCGTATAACGTATGAACGAATCCGTCGTCCCCGGCCTCGATCGCATCGAGCTGTTGCGCACCTTCGTCCGCATCGTCGATGCCGGCAGTCTTTCCGCCGCCGCCGCGCAATTGGGCACCACGCAACCCACCGTCAGTCGTCGCCTGCAGGCACTGGAACGCTCGCTGGGCCTGCAACTGCTCAACCGCACCACCCACGGCATGCAGCTGACCGGCGATGGCGAGCGCTGCTACACCTATGCCAGGCAGGTGCTGGAAAGCTGGATGGAGATGGAGGACGAGCTGATCGGCGCGCGCGACGACCCGCGCGGCACGCTGCGCGTGCAAGTCCCGCATGCCTTCGGCCAGGACCAGCTGATCGCCCCGCTGGGCGACTACCTGCGCCGCTACCCGAACGTCAGCGTGGAGTGGGTGCTGCACGATCGCAGCCCCGATTTCACCGCCGAGGGCATCGATTGCGCGATTCAGGTCGGGGTCATCGAGGATCCTTCGGTTGTCGCCATCCGCCTCGGCGAGGTGCCGCGCATCGTGGTCGCGGCGCCGCAGCTGCTCGGCGACGAGCCGCTGCCCGCCTCGACCGAACAGCTGCAGCGCCTGCCCTGGCTGGCGCTACGCACCTACTACACCGACGAGGTCGTGCTGACCTGCCTGCGCGACGGTCGCTCGCACCGCTTCGCGATCCGGCCGCGGATGAGCACCGACAGCCTCTACGCCCTGCGTAGCGCCGCGCTCGCAGGGCTTGGCGCCTGCGTCAGCTCGGCGTGGATAGTCGCCCGGGATATCGAGGAGGGCCGCCTGATCCAGTTGATACCGCAGTGGCAGGCAGCGCCACTACCGGTCTACCTGATCTACCCCCACGCGCGCAGCTACCCCGCCAAGCTGCGCCTGTTCGCCGAGCTGATCCGCAGCCGCATGCCGCACCTCGTCGGGTTGCGGGCGACAGCGGACGCCATGGAGCCGGACGGCCGCAGCTAAGGCGCCTTGCAGACAGGACGGCCAGCCGGCCGCCGCGTGCGCCTGCTGCGAAGCTGATCTGCCGAACTGCAGCCGACATGGCCGTGGCCGCGAATAGCTCGCCGCCGGGGCCGATAGCGGCAGGCACCGACGCACCGTCCACCGGGCGCAGCGGCCCGCCCTCTACTCCTCGACCAGCACTTTCACCCGGCCGGCACGCGCCGCCTTGACCAGCACGGCGTGGTCACGCTCGTTCTGATCCGCGTAGAGCAGGGAGAAGTCGCCGAGGGCCTCGTCGAAGCTGTCTCCTTTGCCCAGGTAGCCGCTGATGGTCGCCGCGTCACCGGACTTGGCGTGAGCGCGCGCCAGGGTCAGGCCGCAAATTTCGGCGTAGCGCTCCAGCTGCGCGGCCGTGACGTGTTCGACCGGCACCGATACTTTCATGTCGCGCAACTGCCTGACGAAGTAGTCGCGTCCCCCCGGACTGCGCATCCAGCCGAGGAAAATGTCGCTGGAGGATTGCATCAGGCGCTGCCCCATGACGATCCGTTGCCCCTGGTTTTCGTAGCGGCTTTTGCCGCTGTAGGGTTCCAGCACCGAGCGGCAGGATTCCTTGAACTGCAGGATCAGGGGGTGATTTTCCTCGGAGAACATCAGCGCCACGAAACAGCGGGTGCCGACGCTGCCGATGCCGACCACCTTCAGCGCCGCGTCGACCACACGGTAGCGATCGAAGAGCAAACGACGCTCCTCGGAGAGGCTCTCCCGGTATTGGGCCATGCTCTTGAGCACACGCTCCATGAAATCGGCTTGGGCGACGTGGTAGATGATCGGTGGCTGGTCGACGATGCGCGGGTGGCCGGCGACCTGCTCGGCAATCTTGGGAAAAGTGCTCTCCACCACGCGTTCGTGGGCACGATCGAACAGTTGCTGGCGAACCTTGCGTGCCTTGGCGTCAGGCGCCATGTCCAGCAGCGTCTGGGTGTCCAGGCGCGAATACCAGACCTCCAGCGGACTCATCTTCGAGTAGGCGCGCAGGTTCTCGCGATAGGCGCGTACGCAGGCGATGGCCGCATCTCGCGCGCGACTGTCGGTGATGCCGCTTTCGCGCGCCGCGACGGCGAAGCTCGCGGCCAGGCGCTTGATGTCCCACTCCCAGGGCGCGGGCAGCGTTTCGTCGAAATCGTTGAGGTCGAAGACCAGGTTGCGTTCGGGGGTGGCAAAAAGCCCGAAGTTGAGCAGGTGACAGTCGCCACAGGCCTGTACGTTCACCTGGACGTTGGGGCCCTTGGCCAGATCATGGGCCATCAACGCGGCCGAACCGCGCAGGAAGGTGAAAGGGCTGCGCAGCATGCGCCCGTAGCGGATCGGAACCAGTTCCTCGAGACGGTCGCGGTTGGACCTGTCGAGGATGGAGATGACGTCGCGCTGGCGGCCGGGCGGCTTCCAGATGGCGTGGTCTTCGCGAGGAGCGTGGCGACGTAGCCGCTGTCCGGCCGCGATGCGTTCTCCGCGGGAACAGAACTGGGGCGGCTGTTCGGCCTTGACTGACTTCTTGCTGGAGGATCTCTTGCTGGCGCTCATGATGCGGTTGTCACCTGCACATAGGGAGTAGAGGCGAGCATGCAATTCGTGCCTCGGCTGTACGGGGTCGCTTGCGCCGGTTTGTTCCGCCATCACCGACCCCGCTCCTGTCACGTTAGAACAAGTTTTCGCGAGCCCTTTGCGCGACATCAACGATGCTGAAGATCGCGCCCCCGGCTCGCGCGGCCGAGGCCCAGGCACGGGGCGGAAACGCCAGCCCCGGCGTTGGCGGAAGCGACATCGCGCGGACGCGCCTGGAGCATCCGCCTATTGCCCTCTGCCCCGCTCGTTCGACTCCCCCCACATCCGGGCCCAGCGACTGACGAATCGGGCCGGTTCGGCGAGGCTGGCCCCCTAGCCGCTCCTCCAGCATTCGCTTGAACATGGCAGCGTAAACTTGCTCGGGACACCTGGGCGCGGGACAGGGTGATGGGGAATCGCCGGCCAGCTTGGCCAGGTCGCCGCGCGAGCCGGGCGTTCTCGTACCCATGCCCTGCCCTCGGAAGTTTGGGCACCTGGTCCGGCGCGCCCGTCGCGATTCATATGAGATACGTCGTCATACAACTTTAGTCATAGCAGACGAACGGTACGGGCAAGAGCCCATCGACCGGCCTTCGCGCAAAACCGCCAGAACACATGTAGTACCGCGCCGAAAGCATCGATATAGAGCATTCTGCCGAGGAAAAACCATAGGCTTTAAAGGGTTTATCGACCGATGGAGGGAGGGCGACGAGCGAAGGGGCCGCGCTAATTTTCCGTCGGTTGCGCGTTGACATATGCCCGTCGGCCTGCCGATAATCCGGCCAAGTCATACGACAACGTATGACAACTCAATAACAACAAGCGACAAGAGTCCAGGCCCGCCATGACCACCATTTCCAGCGACCCCCGCCCCTTCAATCGCCTGCTGCTCACCGGCGCCGCCGGCGGGCTGGGCAAGGTACTGCGCCAGCGCCTGCGCCCCTACGCCAACATCCTGCGCCTGTCCGATATCGGCGAGATGGCGCCTGCCGCAGGCCCGCATGAGGAAGTGGTGCAGTGCGATCTGGCCGACAAGGCCGGCGTGCACCGACTGGTCGAGGGCGTCGATGCCATCCTTCACTTCGGTGGCGTGTCGGTCGAGCGTCCCTTCGAGGAAATCCTCGGCGCCAACATCTGCGGCGTGTTCCATATCTACGAGGCGGCCCGCCGGCATGGCGTGAAACGCGTGGTGTTCGCCAGCTCCAACCACGTGATCGGCTTCTACAAGCAGGACGAGCACCTCGACGCCCACTGCCAGCGTCGCCCGGACGGCTACTACGGCCTGTCCAAGTCCTACGGCGAGGACATGGCCAGCTTCTACTTCGACCGCTACGGCATCGAGACCGTGAGCATCCGCATCGGCTCTTCGTTCCCCGAGCCGGCCAACCGCCGAATGATGAGCACCTGGCTGAGCTATGACGACCTCACCCAGCTGCTCGAACGCTGCCTCTACAGCCCGAACGTCGGCCATACCGTGGTCTACGGCATGTCGGCCAACCGCGATCTGTGGTGGGACAACCACCTGGCCGCGCACCTGGGCTACCAGGCCAAGGACAGCTCGGAGGTGTTCCGCTACAAGGTGGAAGCGCAGCCACTGCCGGCCGACGACGACCCGGCGCGCATCTACCAGGGCGGCGCCTTCGTCGCCGCGGGGCCTTTCGGCGACGACTGAGACGCCTCCCCTACGGCACCCACGACGCGATAACAACAAGCCGAGCGACGAACCGCCATGCCAGCCGAACTGATCCTCGATGCCCGCAACGCCACCGGCGAAAGCCCGGTGTGGCATGCCGCCGAGCAGGCCCTGTACTGGGTCGACATCCCCGCCGCCCGCCTGCATCGCTGGAACCTGCACGACGCCAGCAGCCAGAGCTGGCAGGCCGAGCAGATGCTCGCCTGCATCGCCCCGCACCCGGCCGGCGGCTGGCTGGCCGGCATGCAGAGCGGCATTTTCCATCTGCAGCCGCAGGCAGACGGCCGCCTCGAGGCCGAGCGCCTGGCGGCGGTCGAGCATGCCCGCGCCGAGATGCGCTTCAACGACGGCCGCTGCGACCGCCAGGGGCGCTTCTGGGCCGGCAGCATGCTGCTGGACATGGCCGCCGGCGCCCGCGTCGGCGCGCTGTACCGCTTCGACGGCCAGCTGGAACAACGCCTCGACGACCTGATCGTGCCCAACGGCCTGGCCTTCAGCCCGGACGGCCGCACTATGTATCTGTCCGACTCGCACCCCTCGGTGCAGGCGGTGTGGGCCTTCGATTACGACACCGACAGCGGCACCCCGCACAACCGCCGCCTGTTCATCGACATGAATGCCCATCCCGGCCGCCCCGACGGCGCCGCCATGGACGTCGACGGTTGCTACTGGATCTGCGGCAACGACGCCGGGCTGATCCACCGCTTCACCCCCGACGGCCGCCTGGATCGCTCGCTCGCCGTACCGGTGAAGAAGCCGGCGATGTGCGCCTTCGGCGGGCCGCGCCTGGACACCCTGTTCGTCACCTCGATCCGCCCCGACGGCGATCTGTCCGACCAGCCGCTGGCCGGTAGCGTGTTCGCCTTGAACCCCGGCGTCACCGGGCTCGAGGAGCCTGCCTTCCGACCCTGAATCCGCTCCACCCCGGGCCGCTCGCGGTACCGGTTTGCACTGCTGCTTACCAACAACAACAAGACGGAGATTTCCGCATGAACCTCAAACGCAAGCTGCTTCTGGCCACACTTCCGCTGGCCCTCGGCCTGTCCTCCTTCGTACAAGCCGAGGTGACCCTGAAGATCGCCGAGATCCACCCCGCCGGTTACCCGACCGTGGTCGCCATGGAAAACCTCGGCAAGAAGCTGGAAGCCGCCACCGACGGCGAGATCAAGTCGCGCATGTTCGCCGGTGGCGTACTCGGCTCCGAGAAGGAAGTGATCGAGCAGACCCAGATCGGCGCGGTGCAGCTGACCCGCGTCAGCCTCGGCTCGGTCGGCCCGGTGGTTCCGGCCACCAACGTGTTCAACATGCCCTTCGTGTTCCGCGACATCGAGCATATGCGCAAGGTGGTCGACGGCGAGATCGGCCAGGAGATCCTCGACGCCATCACCAACTCCGATTTCAACATGGTCGGCCTGGCGTGGATGGAGGCCGGCAGCCGCAGCCTCTACACCAAGAAGCCGGTGCGCAGCCTGGCAGACCTCAAGGGCATGAAGATCCGCGTGATCGGCAACCCGCTGTTCATCGACACCCTCAACGCCATGGGCGCCAACGGCATCGCCATGGACACCGGCGAGATCTTCAGCGCCCTGCAGAGCGGCGTGATCGACGGCGCCGAGAACAACCCGCCGACCCTGCTCGAGCACAACCACTTCCGCGCCGCCAAGTACTACACCCAGACCCACCACCTGATCCTCCCCGAGCCGCTGCTGATGTCCAAGACCACCTGGAACAAGCTGACGCCCGAGCAGCAGGCGCTGGTGAAGAAGCTGGCCAAAGAGGCCCAGCTGGAAGAGCGCGACCTGTGGGTGGCCAAGGAAACCGCCAGCAACGAGAAGCTCAAGGCCGAAGGCGTCGAGTTCATCGAAGTCGACACCAAGCCCTTCTACGACGCCACCGCCCCGGTTCGGGAGAAGTACGGCGCGCAGTTCGCCGAGCTGATCCAGCGCATCGAAGCCGTTCAGTAACCCTCGCGCAAGCGCGTTGCGGCGGCCCGGGCCGTCGCGACGCCACCGGTGATATCTGATGAAAAACCTGGTTCTGGGCGTCAACGACGCCATCTACCGCGCCTGCATCGGCGTCGCCGGCCTGGCGATCGTGATCATGGCGCTGATCATTCCCTGGGGCGTGTTCAGCCGTTACGCGCTCGGCCAGGGCCTGGGCTGGCCCGAGCCCATCGCCATCCTGCTGATGGTGCTGTTCACCTTCGTCGGTGCCGCCGCCAGCTACCGCGCCGGCGCGCACATGGCGGTCAACGCCCTGAGCGACCGCCTGCCGCCGCAGGTGCAGCCGTTTCTCACCCTGTTCGTACGCCTGGCCATGGCCGCCATCAGTCTGTTCATGCTGGTCTGGGGCTACAAGCTGTGCGTCGCCACCTGGAACCAGTACCTGAGCACCCTGACCTGGCTGCGCGTCGGCCTAAGCTACGCGCCGATCCCGCTGGGCGGCTTCATCACCCTGCTGTTCGTGCTCGAACAGCTGCTCTACGGCGACCAGCACAAGCGCCGCGTCGTCGACTACGAATGCACCGAAGACTCCAAGGAGGCCGTGTAATGGATGCCGTCATCCTGCTGGGCAGCTTCCTGGCCCTGATCCTGCTGCGCGTCCCGGTCGCCTATGCCCTCGGCATGGCCACCCTGATCGGCGCCTGGTGGATCGAGATTCCCCTGCACGCCGTGATGATCCAGATCGCCGGCGGCGTCAACAAGTTCTCCCTGCTGGCCATCCCCTTCTTCGTCCTGGCCGGCGCGATCATGGCCGAGGGCGGCATGGCCCGCCGTCTGGTGGCCTTCGCCGGGGTGCTGGTGGGCTTCGTCCGCGGCGGCCTGTCGCTGGTCAACATCACCGCCTCGACCTTCTTCGGGGCCATCTCCGGCTCCTCGCTGGCCGACACCGCCTCGGTGGGCTCGGTGCTGATCCCGGAAATGGAAAAGAAAGGCTACCCGCGCGAATTCTCCACCGCGGTCACCGTGTCCGGTTCGGTGCAGGCGCTGCTCACCCCGCCCAGCCACAACTCGGTGATCTACTCGCTGGCCGCCGGCGGCACGGTGTCGATCGCCGCGCTGTTCGTCGCCGGCATCGGCCCGGGCCTGCTGCTCAGCTTCACCATGGCCACCCTGTGCCTGCTGTTCGCCCGCAAGCGCAACTACCCCAAGGGCGAGGTGATTCCGCTGCGCCAGGCGCTGAAGATCTGCGTGGAGGCGCTGTGGGGCCTGATGACCATGGTGATCATCCTCGGCGGCATCCTCAGCGGCGTGTTCACCGCCACCGAGTCGGCCGCGGTGGCGGTGGTCTGGGCGTTCTTCGTGACCATGTTCATCTACCGCGACTACCAGTGGCGCGAGCTGCCGAAGATGCTGCACCGCACGGTGCGCACCCTGTCGATCGTGATGATCCTGATCGCCTTCGCCGCCAGCTTCGGCTACATCATGACCCTGATGCAGATCCCGGCGAAGATCACCACGGCGTTCCTGACCCTGTCGGACAACCGCTACGTGATCCTGATGTGCGTCAACATGATGCTGCTGGTGCTGGGCACGCTGATGGACATGGCGCCGCTGATCCTGATCCTCACGCCGATCCTGCTGCCGGTGGTGACCTCCTTCGGCGTCGACCCGGTACACTTCGGCATGATCATGCTGGTCAACCTGGGCATCGGCCTGATCACCCCGCCGGTGGGCGCGGTGCTGTTCGTCGGCGCCGCCATCGGCAAGGTCAGCATCGAGAGCACGGTGAAAGCCCTGCTGCCATTCTACGTCGCGCTGTTCGCCGTGCTGCTGGCGGTCACCTATATCCCCGCCATTTCGCTGTGGCTGCCCAGCGTGGTGCTCTGATTTACGATCTGCTGCGCGTCGGCCCTACTGCGTTAAAAACAGGCTCGGAATGCTCATGTACAAAAGTACACTCCGTTTCCTCGCCTGTGTTTGCCTTGTAGGGCTCTAGCTCGCGAGATCGCACCTTCTGATTCACCGTCCCTCGTGCGGGGCCTGCCCCATTCACCCCGAGCCGCCGCCTGGCGGCTCTCGCTTTATAAGGACGTAACGCCCCGCCATGCCCGCCGCCCCGTTCCCCCGGCATATCGCCGCGCTGATCCTCGCCACCCTGGCCTGCTCGTTCGCCGGCAACCATATCGCCGCGCGTATCGCCTTCGACCACGACGCCGGCCTGCTGCTGGCGATCCTCTGCCGCTCGGGAGTGACCCTGCTGGTGCTCGCCGCCCTGGTGCTGTGGCAACGCGACTCGCTGCGCCTGAGCCGCGCCACCTGGGGATGGCAGCTGGTGCTGGGACTGCTGATCGCGGTACAGAGCTTCTGCATCTATTCGGCGGTGGCGCGCATCCCGGTGGGCCTGGCGCTCTTGGTGGTGAACCTCTCGCCGATCCTCCTCGCGCTGCTCACCTGGGCCCTCGGCGGCCCGGCGCCGACCGGCCGCGCGGCGCTGATCATGGGCGTGATCCTGTTCGGCCTGGTGCTGGTGCTGGATGTACCGGCGCGCCTGGCCGGCCAGGCCGAGCTCGATGCACGCTGGATCGAAGGGGTGTCGTTCAGCCTGACCGCGGCGGCGGTGTTCGCCGTTGCGTTGTGGATCACCGAGCATCGGCTGTCGGCGATGCCAGGTCGGGTACGCAGCATGCTGACCATGGCGGTGGTGTTCAGCGCCTCGGCGCTGGCCGGTGCCAGCGGCGCCCTGCCCGGCGGCCTGGGCCTGCCCGACGCGGCGCTCGGCTGGGTCGCCCTGGCCTGTCTGGTATTGCTCTACGGCACGGCGTTCTCGGTGCTGTTCATCTGCATGCCGCGCCTGGATATCGCGCGCAACGCGCCGGTGATGAACATGGAGCCGGTCGCCGGGATGCTGTTCGGCTGGCTGATTCTCGGCCAGTTGCTCGGCGCCCTGCAGGTGGCCGGCGGGCTGATCGTGGTCGGCGGCATAGTCGCCCTGGCCTATCGCCGGTAGCGCGTCGTGCGCACCGAGGACTCAGCGTGCAGGCTGGCGCGCACAGCCTGGGCGGCCCCGCGACACCCTACGGCCGTCGGCGCCCGTAGCCATGGCTCAACCGTGCAGCGCCTCCGCCTCGGCCGCCTCGTGCGCCTGGCGCAGGCGCTCGCGGCTGTTGGTCAGGTGCAGGCGCATGGCGGCGCGCGCCGCCTCGGCGTCCTGGCGGGCGATGGCCTCGAAGATCTGCTCGTGCTCGCGCGCCAGGCGCGCCATGTAGTGCGCCTGGTCATCACGCGCCAAGCCGGCCGAATTGACCCGGGTGCGCGGGATGATGCTGGTGCCCAGGTGGCTGAGGATATCGGTGAAGTAGCGGTTGCCGGTGGCCTCGGCGATACGCAGGTGGAAGTGAAAATCCGAAGACACCGCGTCGCTGGCGTGCGCCGCGCTCTCGTTGATGGCGTCCAGCGCTTCGCGGATCGCACTCAACTGGCCATCATTGCGGCGCTGCGCGGCCAGGCCGGCGGACTCCACTTCCAGGCTGATGCGCAGCTCGAGAATCGCCAGGATGTCGCGCAGGGTAACGATGGTCGCCGGGTCGATGCGAAAGCCGCTGGCACTGGGGGTGTCGAGCACGAAGGTGCCAATGCCGTGGCGGGTCTCCACCAGGCCGGCCGCCTGCAGCCGCGACAGCGCCTCGCGCACCACGGTGCGGCTGACGCCCTGCTCTTCCATGATCGCCGACTCGGTCGGCAGCTTCTCGCCACGCTTGATCACGCCGTCGCGAATGCGCTGCGACAGGTCGGCCACCAGTTCCTGGGCCAGGCTGCGATGCTTGCGACGAGCGCGTGGTTGGGCGTTGGGGGTTTCCATGACGAGAACTCTCGGTTGACGACTGAGCCGCCATCATAGCCCAGCAGTTGTACGATGACACTATGAATTCCCGACCAATACCGACACAGGAGCGCCAGATGACGACCCGCCTGCTGACCCTGGACGACGGCCTGACCCGTCTGACCCTGGCCCCCGAACTGGGCGCCAGCCTGGTCAACTGGAGCCGCCTGAGCGACGGCTGGCCGCTGCTGCGTCATAGCGACGGGCAGGCACTCGCCGCCGCCAACCCGCGGTTGCTGGCCTGCTACCCGCTGGCGCCCTGGTCCAACCGGATCGGCGGCGGCGGCTTCGACTGCCCGGGCGGCTGGCAGACGCTGACGGCCAACACCGACCATGAACCCCTGCCGATCCACGGCAGCGCCTGGCAGCAGCCCTGGCAGTTGGTCGATGCGACATCCGACAGCGCGCATTTGCAACTCGACAGCCAGGCCCCCTTTCCCTACCGCGCCAGCCTGCGGGTGCACCTGGCCGAGGGCCGCCTGAGTTTGACTCTCCAGGCCATTCATCTAGGCGAGCGGCCGACCTGGTACGGTCTCGGTCTGCATCCCTATATCACCCGCACCGCACATACCCGCCTGCAGGCCAGCGCCGAGCAGGTTTGGTTGTGCGACGAAAACAAGCTGTCCAGCCAACTGGTCGAGTTGCCCGAAGCCTGGAACTTCAGCGCGCCGGGCAAACTACCGGCCCAACTTGTCGATAATGCCTTTACCGGCTGGCCAGGCGACGCGCGCATCGTTCAGCCAGATGCCGGCTATCAATTGGTCTGCCATGCCGAGGGCGCCGAATTCTTCCTCCTTTATTGCCCTGAGGATCGGGAGTTCTTCTGTTTCGAGCCGGTCAGCCATCCGGCCAATGCCCACCACCTGCCCGGCCGCCCCGGCCTGCAATTGCTGGACTCCGGAGAAAGTTGCCGCTTGCATTTCAGCCTGCACTATCAAGCGCTGCGGGATTGAACACTGGACATTCGAAGAGCCTTGACGATAATGACTCCCAAGTTGCCGGAAGCAACTTTCAATATAAACAGTTGCATAACCATAAGTAACTGAAAATAAAGAGAAAACTGAAAGCCAAAGAGGCTTCCGAGTCTTTCTCCATCGCACGACCAACTAGACTTCAGAGCGATCCCCGACCGCAGCAGTGAAGCCCAGCGCTTCACGCGTCATACGGATCGAACGACAGACCATACAAGGTAAACCCAGTGACGAAAGACGAACTGCGCGCCGAACTCGAGCGCCAGGCGCAACGTTACAAGGATGTATACGGCGGGGAAGTCATCACCTACGCCGCACAGCCGGACCCCGAGCGCAAACCCTGGCGCAAGAAACCCAGCCTGCTCGACCAGGCCTTCGATAAGGAAATCGAAAAGATCGAGAAAGAACGTCAGGACAAGCAGGATGCGGCCGGTGAATAGCGCGCTCTGATCGACCAGAGTTAAGGAAGTTCTGAAAAAGCCATTTATCGTCACTCCCGCGAATGCGGGAGCCCAGAGGCTACGCAGGTTCTGGGTTCCCGCCTGCGCGAGAATGACGGCTATTTCAGAGTTTCCTTAAACGGCCTAATGCAGGGAGGGTTAGCGGCGCGGCGAACGCTCGGGCAGCGCTAAATCGGCACGCCGCCGCCCCCCCCTAGCTGCTAACGCCTCTTTCCGCCCAGCAGCGACCCCATCAGCCCCCGCACCAGCTGCCGGCCGAGCTGGTTGGCGGCCTGACGCAGCGCCGACTTCATCGCCCCGCCGAGCAGCTCGCCGGCCATCTGTCCCAACCCCTGGTCCTGCGTCGCGCCCTTCTGTCGTCCGCTCGGCTGGATCGGCGCCTCGGCGGCGGCCCGGGCGGCACGGGCGGTGAGCAGCTCGTAGGCCGATTCGCGGTCGATGGGCCTGTCGTAGCGCCCGGCCAGCGGCGACTGGCGCACCAGGGCGGCGCGCTCGGCCTCGCTCAACGGGCCGATACGCGACTGCGGCGGGGCGATGGCGACGCGCTGCACCATGGCCGGCGTGCCCTTCTCCTCCAGGGTGCCGACCAGCGCCTCGCCGATGCCCAGTTCGGTCAACACGCTCAGGCTGTCGAACGCCGGATTGGGCCGAAAACCCTCGGCCACCGCGCGCAGCGCCTTCTGCTCGCGGGCGGTGAAGGCGCGCAGGCCGTGCTGGATGCGCAGGCCGAGCTGGGCCAGCACGTCGTCCGGCAGATCGCTCGGCGACTGGGTGACGAAATACACCCCCACGCCCTTGGAGCGGATCAGCCGCACCACCTGCTCCAGGCGTTCCTGCAGCGCCTTGGGCGTGCCCTGAAAAAGCAGGTGCGCCTCGTCGAAGAACAGCGCCAGCACCGGCTTGTCGGCGTCGCCGCGCTCGGGCAGTTGCTCGAACAGCTCGGCCAGCAGCCATAGCAGGAAGGTCGCGTAGACCTTGGGCGCCTCGTGCACCAGGCGGCTGGCGTCGAGCAGGTGGACGCGGCCGCGGCCGTCGCGATCGGGG
Organism: Pseudomonas sp. SP16.1; assembly: GCF_052682975.1. Classification (NCBI taxonomy): domain Bacteria; kingdom Pseudomonadati; phylum Pseudomonadota; class Gammaproteobacteria; order Pseudomonadales; family Pseudomonadaceae; genus Pseudomonas; species Pseudomonas sp. SP16.1. The sequence goes on along the minus strand of NZ_JBQYFZ010000001.1, from coordinate 815,961 downwards.
TGCAACAGGTCCTCGAGTTGCAGCGCCGGCTCGCCGAACAGCGCCTCGGCGCCTTGCTGCTCCAGGCTGGCCAGGCGCCGCAGCAGCGCCTGCGCCGAGCTGTTGGTGAACAGCGCACTGTCCTCGCCAAGCACCTGCGGGTTGTCCTTGAGGTGGCCGAGCAGCGCCTTGAGATCCTTCAGATCGAGCAGCAGCAAACCCTCGCGATCGGCCACCTTGAACGCGGCGTAGAGCGCCGCCTGCTGGCTGTCGGTGAGTTCCAGCAGGGCGCCGAGCAGCAGCGGGCCCATCTCGCTCAAGGTGGTGCGCAGCGGGTGGCCGCTCTGCCCGTGCACGTCCCACAGGGTCAACGGGTAGGCCTGCGGCTGGTGCACCAGCCAGGGCATGCTGGCGATGCGCTCGGCCACCTTGCCCTGCGGCGCGCCGGCGGCGCCGAGGCCGCACAGGTCGCCCTTGACGTCGGCGGCGAACACCGCCACACCGGCGTCGCTGAAGGTCTCGATCAGGCGTTGCAGGGTCACCGTCTTGCCGGTGCCGGTGGCACCGGCGATCAGGCCGTGACGGTTGGCCAGGCGCAACGGCTGGCCGACGGGCGCGCCGTCGCTGCCGGCGCCCAGTACGAACTGCGAATTCAAAGGCATCTTTGCCATCCCCTGGGTTAAAGCTTTAGTGCTGATATGCCGACACAGTCGTCAGACCAAAGGCGAATTGCCTTTGCCGCAATTTTCCCCGCGCCCCAGCTACGCTGGCGTAGCGGTGGAACACAAGACTGGTTCCAGAGCCCTCCGGACGCAAGACAACATGACTAAAAACCTGCAGTTCAGCCACAAGATCCTGCTCGCAGCATCGCTGGTGGTGATAGTCGCCTTCTCCCTGTTCACCCTCTACAACGATTACCTGCAACGCAACGCCATCGGCACGGACCTGGAAAGCAATCTCCGCCAGATGGGCGACGTGACCGCCAGCAATATCCAGAACTGGCTGTCCGGACGCATCCTGCTGGTGGAAAGCACCGCCCAGTCGATCGTCAACGACAGCGGCGCCGAGCGAGTGGTCAAGCTGCTGGAGCAGAAGGCGCTGACCTCCTCGTTCGCCTTCACCTACCTGGGCACCGAGAGCGGCGGGTTCACCATGCGCCCGGACGAAAAAATGCCCGACGGCTACGATCCGCGCACGCGCCCTTGGTACAAGGACGCCATGGCCGCCGGCGGCACGACTCTCACCGAGCCCTACGTCGACGCCGCCACCGGCGAGCTGATCATCACCATCGCCACCCCAGCCAGGCCGGCCGGGGTGGTCGGCGGCGACCTCAGCCTGCAGACCCTGGTCGACATCATCAATGCCCTGGACTTCGACGGTATCGGCTACGCCTTCCTGGTCAGCGCCGACGGCAAGATCCTCGTGCACCCGGACAAGAGCCTGGTGATGAAGAATCTCAAGGACGTCTACCCGCAGAACACCCCGCTCATCGGCAGCGAGTTCAGCGAGACGCAACTCGATGGCGACACCCGCATCCTCGCCTTCACCCCGGTCAAGGGCCTGCCCTCGGTCGACTGGCACGTCGGACTGTCCATCGACAAGGCCAAGGCCTATGCGATGCTCACCGAGTTCCGCGCCTCGGCGCTCATCGCCACGGTGATCGCCGTGGTGCTGATCATCGCCCTGCTCGGCCTGCTGATCCGCGTACTGATGCAGCCGCTGACCGCCATGGGCAAGGCCATGCAGGACATCGCCCAGGGCGAGGGCGATCTGACCAAGCGCCTGGCAATCCAGAACGACGACGAATTCGGAGCCCTGGCCCGCGCCTTCAACCAGTTCGTCGAACGCATCCACAGCTCGATCCGCGAGGTGTCCTCGGCCACCGCGCAGGTCAACGAGGTGGCCAAGCTGGTGGTCGGCGCCTCCAACTCGTCGATGGCCAACTCCGACGAGCAGGCCAGCCGCACCAACAGCGTGGCCGCCGCGATCAACCAGCTCGGCGCCGCCGCCCAGGAGATCGCGCGCAACGCCGCCGATGCCTCGACCCATGCCTCCGACGCCCGCCATCAGGCCGAGGACGGCGGCCAGGTGGTGCAGCAGGCGATCCGCTCGATGAGCGAGCTGTCGGACAAGATTAGCGACGCCTGCGCCAAGATCGAGATGCTCAACAGCAAGACCGTGGACATCGGCCAGATTCTCGAGGTGATCAAGAGCATCTCCCAGCAGACCAACCTGCTCGCGCTCAATGCCGCCATCGAGGCGGCGCGCGCCGGCGAGGCGGGTCGCGGCTTCGCCGTGGTCGCCGACGAGGTGCGCAACCTGGCGCACCGCACCCAGGAGTCGGCACAGGAGATCGAGAAGATGATCGAAGAGCTGCAGGTCGGCTCGCGCGAGTCGGTCACCACCATGACCGAGAGCCAGCGCTACAGCGAGGACAGCGTGGAGATCGCCAACCAGGCCGGCGAACGCCTGGGCACGGTGACCGCACGCATCGGCGAGATCGACGGGATGAACCAGTCGGTGGCCACCGCCACCGAGGAGCAGACCTCGGTGATCGAGTCGCTGAACATGGACATCATCGAGATCAACACCCTCAACCAGGAGGGCGTGGAAAACCTGCAGGCCACCCTGCGCGCCTGCGGCGATCTGGAACAGCAGGCCGCGCGCCTCAAGCAGCTGGTCGACAGCTTCCGCATCTGAGGGCGGCAATGAAACGAAGGGCGCCGCGGCGCCCTTCGTCGTTATGGCTCGCGCTCGGGCTCGGCCGGCGTTTTCTCCTGCTCCTGCAGCTGTCGCCACAACTCGGCGGCACCGGCGAACTCGGTGCCGTCCTCCTCGCTCAGGGCGTCCGGGTCGTAGCGCCGCACGCACCCCTCGCCCAGGGTCGGCGGCGCCTGGGACGTCGCCTTGTCCAGTGGATCGATCATCTGCACCGCCCTCGCTTAGCCGGCCTCCAGCTTGCCCTGCTCATGCTGGGCGAATTCCTTGACCGCCCGCAGCACGTCGTGGCGGCTGATCTGGCCGACCAGACGACCGTCCTCGATCACCGGCATGCGCCCGCGCTTGCCGCGCAGAAACCGCTCGGAGAGGTCGATGATGTCTGCCTCCGGCGACACCGTCTCCAGTTCGGTGGTCATGTAGGCGCTGACGTTGCCGCCGATGGCCTCGTAGTAGGCCCCGGAGAGGATGCCGCGCAGGCAGTCGCCCTCCGACAGCATGCCGATCAGATGCCCCTGGGAATCGACCACCGGCGCCCCGGAAATCCGGTGCTCCAGCAGGCGGTTGATGGCGGTGAACAGATCGGTGTCCGACCTGAAGGTCACCAGATGGCGGGTCATGTAGTCCCGCACCTTGATGGATTTGAGCATGGGCGATCTCCTCTGGCGTGCCTGGGGGACCGGGCCATGCGGCAGGATCAGTCGAACACCACCGTCTTGTTGTCGTGCACCAGAACCCGGTCTTCCAAGTGATAGCGTAGTCCACGCGCCAGCACCATCTTCTCCACATCCTTGCCCAGGCGCACCATTTCCTCGATATCGTCGCGGTGGGTGACGCGCACCACGTCCTGCTCGATGATCGGGCCGGCGTCCAGCTCCTCGGTGACGTAGTGCGAGGTGGCGCCGATCAACTTGACCCCGCGCAGCGAGGCCTGGTGGTAGGGCTTGGCGCCGACGAAGGACGGCAGGAAGCTGTGATGGATATTGATCACCTGGTGCGCGTACTCGGCACACAGCGTCGGCGGCAGGATCTGCATGTAGCGCGCCAGGACTATGACGTCGGCCTGGTGCTGCTTGACCAAGCGCTCCACCTCGGCAAAGGCCGGCGCCTTGTCCCGCGCATCGACCGGCACGTGGAAGTAGGGAATGCCGTGCCACTCGACCATGCTGCGCAGGTCGTCGTGGTTGGAAATCACGCAGGGAATCACACAATCGAGTTCGTCGCTGTGCCAACGGTGCAGCAGATCGGCCAGGCAGTGCGATTCGCGACTGGCCATCAGCACCACCCGCTTCTTCTGCGCCGAATCGGTGATGCGCCACTCCATGGAGAACTCACGGGCAATCGGCGCGAACGCCTGGGTGAAGCCTTCCAGTTCGAACGGCAGTGAGTCGGCACGAATTTCGTGACGCATGAAGAACCAGCCGGTCTGCGGGTCGGAGTGATGGCTCGCCTCGTTGATCCAGCCATTGTAGGTCGCCAGGAAATTACTGACCTTGGCGACGATACCGACGCGATCCGGGCAGGCGATGACCAGTCTGAACGTGCGCATATGCAAGAACCCCAATGACGACGCAAAAGTCGGCCATTCTAGGGGCTGCGTGAAAAGTCGTCGAGCGAACGCCGGCGAGCAGCGCGTGTATCGCTGCAAGAGTGCGGCTTAATATTCACCGGCGCGCCTTGAAAATGCCGGGAGAAGTCGAGGCATCTCGGCGCGGCGCAGGTCGGCGTCGACAATACCGCCATGGTTTGAGCAAACATTACCGGGCGCTGCCAGTTTTCTTACAACAGTTGGCCACGGCCTCGAATTATTGCGACGATGCCACGGCCTTTCCCGACTGGACCTTGGCCAATAATCGCCCCCCGCTGGTTGGAAAAACTTTGCCCCGCCGCGCAGCAGGCGGAATGAATTAGCTGGCGCGGATACAAGCGCTTGCATTTACCAGCCAGTTATTTTTTCAGCGCTGTTTACTTGTTATTAATGCCTGACTATTATTGCCTCACTGCTCACCATTAGAACCTATTCATGCCAAGGTGCTGTCCATGTCGCTAATCAATGAATACCGCGCTACCGAAGAAGCCATCAAGGAACTGCAAGAGCGCCTGAAGAACCTGTCGCAAGACGACAAACTGAAAAAAGAACTGGAATTCGAAGGCAAGCTGCGCACCCTGATGGGTGAATATCAGAAGTCCCTGCGTGACATCATCGCGCTGCTCGATCCCGAGGCCAAGAGCAGCAAGACTGCACGCGCCGGCAAGCCTGCTCCGACCAAGCGTGCGCGCAAGGTCAAGCAGTACAAGAACCCGCACAGCGGCGAAGTGATCGAAACCAAAGGTGGCAACCACAAGACCCTGAAAGAGTGGAAAGCCAAGTGGGGCGCCGAGGTCGTCGAAGGCTGGGCCACCCTGCTCGGCTGATCCTCAGGCAGCCTCCCGCAAACGCCAGCCATGCTGGCGTTTTTTATTGCCCGTGATCCTTGGCGAGCCGTCGCTACGCGACGCTGAAAATGATTCCGATAACTTCTGCGCCTTGCCTCCGTTATGCCTTGCGCCCTGACGCTTGGCACTCGAGAGCTTCGTAGGCCATGCCGGGCGCATCAGGATTCCGATTCGCACCGGTGTGCACTACGCCCCTAGGGAAACGCTGAAATAGCCGGGCGCAGGCGGGACAGCAGCTTTATCGCTGAACAGCGCTTGCACTGGCCCGAAGGGGAATAATCCAGAACCTCCGTAGTCCCTGGGCTCCCGCCTTCGCGGGAGTGACGGTAAACGGCTTTTTCAGAACTTCCCTAGCCAACTGGTACCTGGCTTTTTGTTGCCGGTCTTTTTCCGCAAGATGCCAGTGAAACTGCTTCCGACAACTCTCCAGGCGTATGCCAGGTGCGCCGCTAGTTGCCCGCGAGCGGCAGCCGCAGCCCCGGCGGCAATTGCCGAAACACCAGTAGGAGACGAACGCCAAGCCGCATGGGGATAAACAATGCGACCACGGCGTCGGCACCGCTCGATATGTACGCAGGCGATTCGGCGAGGGGCGGCAACCGGCGGCTCGGTTAATTCACGCCATAGCGCAGTTGCAGTTCCTGTGCATGCGCCTGCCATTGCAGGAGAAGTTGCAGTTGGCTGGCAGTGCAGTTGCTGCGCAACTCCTCCAGCGCCTGCCGGAACTGCGCCAGGGTATTGGGTGCGCCGAACTCGGGAATGCTCAGCCGCTGGCGGCAGAATTCCATCCAGCGTTGTTGCTCGGTGGCAGACAAACTGCCCGGGAAGTTGCGCGCGCGATAACGAAACAGCAGCTCCGGCAGACGCGCATCGTCGAACGGCCAGTTCTGACCGGCCAGGGCCTGGGGTTCGGCGCGACGCACCTGCTCGCACAGACGGCGATCACGGTCGCCGATAAAACCGTCGTACAGCTGCTGCTCGGGGTCGCCACTGGCGGCGAACGCCTCCTCGCGATAGATGACCACCAGCTTGTCCTGCCACAGTGCCTGCGCCGCGGTCAGCGCCTCGACGTTGCGCTGGCAAGGCGACCAGTCCAGCTGCAGGCGCTGGCGGTCCTGCTCGCGCAGTACCGACAGCGGCGCCACCACCGGGCAGCGGTTGATATGTAGCAGCTTGAGCGGCACCGGCACCTCGCCTTCGGCCAGCTCGTCACGGCGCGTGTACAGGCGGCCGCGCAGGGTCTCGGCATCCAGCTCGAGCAGCGGCGTGGGGTCGGCCTGCAGGTCGCAGACGATCAGCGCGTTGCGGTTGCGCGGATGCCAGGCCAGCGGCAGCACCGGCGCCAGGTAATGACGGTCGGCGGAGAAACGCCCGGAGACATGCAGCAACGGCTGCAACAGGCGAATCTGGTCCAGTACTCGCTGCTTGCTGCGCAACTGATAGAGGAAATCGTACAGCCGCGGCTGGCGCTCACGCAGCAGGCGCGCCAGGCCGATGGTGGCGCGTACGTCGGACAACGCGTCGTGGGCCTGGCCGTGGTTGATGCCGTTGGCCTGGGTCAGACGCTCCAGCTTGAGGGTTACGCGGCCCTCTTCCTGCGGCCACTGGATGCCCTCCGGGCGCAGGGCGTAGGCGGTGCGCACCAGGTCGATCAGGTCCCAGCGGCTGTTGCCGCCCTGCCATTCGCGGGCATAGGGATCGAAGAAATTGCGGTACAGGCTGTAGCGGGTCACCTCGTCGTCGAAACGCAGGCTGTTGTAGCCGGCGCCGCAGGTGCCCGGTGCGGACAGTTCGGCATGCACCCGGGTGACGAACTCGCCCTCGTCCAGCCCCAACTGCTGCAAGCGCTGCGGATCGATACCGGTGACCAGGCAGGCGGCTGGGTGCGGCAGGATGTCGTCGCTGGGCCGGCAATAGATGTTCAGCGGCTCGCCGATCTCGTTGAGCGCCTCGTCGGTGCGGATGCCGGCTACCTGCAGCGGCCGGTCGCAGCGCGGGTTGATGCCGGTGGTCTCGTAGTCGTACCAGAAGATGCTGGAAGTCACGCACAGTTCCCCAGTGCACAGTGGCCGGGCAGTCTATCATTCATGCCCAGACGCATCGCCGCGGGCAAAGCTTGAACCAGCGCACAGGCGCCGCACGCCCCGCCATGCGCCACTTGTAGGCCAAATGCCAGTAGCACTAGCATGGCCACCTTTCCACTCTATGTACAAGGACGCCGCCATGAGTGACACTGCCACCCCCAATCCCTACGCCGCCCCGGTCAGCGACCTGCAGCAACCGGTCGGCGATCAGGCGCCAAGCATCGAACAGGCCCTGGCGCGCGGTTACGACTTCAGCATCGGTGCGCTGCTCAGCGAATCCTGGGCGCTGGTCAGCGGCGCCAAGGGCATCGTCATCGGTGGTTTCCTGGTGTTCTACGTGGTGCTGCTGGCCGCCACCTTCATCCTCGGCGGGATAGTCGGCGTCTTCGGCGCCCTCAGCGAAAGCCTGGTCGCCGTATTCGTCGGGGAAGTACTGATTTCCTTGTTGGCCTCGGCCCTGGCCTACCCCTTCATGGCCGGTATCAACATGGTCGGCATCCGCCGCGCCGCCGGCCAGCCGATCAGCTTCAACGAGATCTTCAGCCACTTCGGCCGCACCGTGCCGCTGGTGATCACCGCCGTGGTGATGATGCTGCTGATCTACCTCGGCATGCTCCTGCTGCTACTCCCCGGCATCTACCTGGCCGTGGCCTACCTGCTGGCGATCCCGCTGGTGGTCGAGCGCGGCCTGTCGCCCTGGCAGGCGCTGGAGGCCTCGCGCAAGGCCATCAGTCAGCACTGGTTCAAGGTCTTCGGCCTGTTCCTGCTGCTCGGCGTGATCGTGATCCTCAGCGCCATCCCGCTGGGCATCGGCCTGGTCTGGAGCATCCCGCTGATGGTCATCGCCATGGGCGTGCTCTACCGCACCATCTTCGGCGTACTGCCGCCCGCCCAGTAAATCGCCGCAGTTGTCGCCGGGCCGAGCAATCGACCCGGTTGCGTTGCTGTCCCGCTGCTCGCTAGCATCGGGCTTTCCTTGATGCAGTCCGCCGATGCCCTCACCCTCAGGCGCCAGCCTCCCGCACAGCCAGCCGCCCCTGGACACCCGCTACCGGGTCGAGACGCCGGAAGGCATCGACCTGCAGCTGCGCCCGGCCGGCCTGGTGCCGCGCGCCCTGGCCTTCGCCATCGATCTGGCGATCCGCGGCCTGATCCTCGCGGTGATGTTCATCGTCCTCGGCCTGCTCGGCCGCTTCGGCATGGGCCTGGCCACCATCCTGCTGTTTCTCGTCACCTGGTGGTACATGGTGCTGTTCGAGGTACTCAACCAGGGGCGTTCGCCCGGCAAGCAGCTGCTCGGCCTGCGCGTGGTGCACGACGACGGCACACCGGTGGGCTGGGCCGCCTCGCTGACGCGCAACCTGCTGCGCTTCGTCGACATCCTGCCGTTCGGCTACACCCTGGGCATCCTCAGCTGCCTAAATCATCCGGCCTTCAAGCGCCTCGGCGATATCGCCGCCGGCACCCTGGTGGTCTACCGCGACGCGGCGCCGGCACGCCCGCCGCTGCCGGAGGCCGAGCCGCTGCCGACGCCCTTCCCGCTCAGCCTGGCCGAACAGCGCGCCCTGCTCGGCTTCGCCGAACGCGGCGGCCAGCTGTCCGCCGCACGCCGCGCCGAACTCGCCGCCCTGCTCGCCGAACCGCTGCAGGTGCCGAGCGAGCAGGCCGAGGCGCGCCTGAACGGCATCGCCCGTGGCCTCCTGGGCAGCGCGCCATGAAGCAGAGCCTGTTCGAGAGCCGTCACCAGACCGACTGGGACGCCTTCGCTGCGCAGCTTGCGGCCCTGGAAAAAGGCAAGACCGATACGCAGGCCGGCAGCCGCTTCGCCGCCGACTATCGCCGGCTCTGCCAGCACCTGGCCCTGGCCCAGGCGCGCGGCTACAGCAGTCACCTGATCGAGCAGCTGCAGCAACTGGCGATGCGCGGCCACCAGCAGTTCTATCGCCACCGCAGCCACCTCGGCGCCCAACTGGTGCGCTTCCTGTTCGGTGGTTTCCCCCGTCTGGTGCGTGCCGAGTGGCGCAGCGTATGCGCCGCCTGCCTGCTGTTCTTCGGCAGCCTGGCGCTGATGGGGGGCCTGACCTACCTGTACCCTGAACTGATCTACAGCCTGGTCGCCCCCGAGCAGGTCGGCGAGATGGAGAAAATGTACGACCCCGACGCGCGGCGCATCGGCCGCTTCGGCGAGCGCGACGCCGGCGACGACTGGGTGATGTTTGGCTTCTACATCATGAACAACATCGGCATCGCCTTTCAGACCTTCGCCAGCGGCCTGCTGCTGGGCCTGGGCAGCCTGTTTTTCCTGCTGTTCAACGGCCTGATGATCGGCGCCGTGGCCGGCCACCTGACCCGCATCGGCTACAGCGAGACCTTCTGGTCCTTCGTCGTCGGCCATGGCGCCTTCGAGCTGACCTCCATCGCCCTGGCCGGCGCCGCCGGCCTCAAGCTCGGCTGGGCGCTGCTCGCCCCCGGCCGCCTGCCGCGCGGCGAAGCGCTGCGCCTGGCGGCGAGCACGGCGGTGCAACTGGTCGCCGGGGTGATCCTGTTCCTCCTGCTGGCGGCCTTTATCGAGGCTTTCTGGTCGTCCACCACCTTCGCCAGCCCGACCATCAAGTACGCGGTCGGCGCCGGACTGTGGACGCTGGTGCTCGGCTACCTGTTGCTGGCCGGAAGGAGACAGCATGCGCCTGACTGAAGCCAGCGTCGCCATCCGCCCACGCAGCGCCTGGGAAGCGATCGACCTCGGCGTGCTGCTCGCCCGCCGCCACGCAGGCCTGCTGATGGCCAGTTGGGCGCTGCTCACCCTGCCACTGTTCGCCCTGCTCTGCGCCCTGCTCTGGCAGTACCCGGGCTGGGCCGTATTCGTCTTCTGGTGGCTCAAGCCGGCCTACGAGCGGCTGCCGCTGTATATCCTGTCGCAGGCTCTGTTCGGCAACACACCCTGCCTCAGGCAGGCCCTGCGCGTCTTGCCACGCCTGCTGAAACCACAACTGCTGGCCAGCCTGACCTGGCGCCGGCTGAGCCCGACGCGCAGCTTCGACCTGCCGGTGCTGCAGCTCGAAGGCCTCGCCGGCCAGGCGCGCAGCCGGCGCCTGGTCGTGCTTGGCCAGCGCGACAGCGCCGCCGCCACCTGGCTGACCCTGGTCGGCATGCACCTGGAAATCGCCCTGTGGATGGGCCTGGCCGCGCTGTTCTACCTGATGCTGCCGCAGCAGGTGGAACTGGACTGGAGCTGGGAAACCCTGATCGCCGCCAGCGCCGGCCAGTGGCTGTGGCTCGAGCACCTGTCCAACCTGCTCTACGTGCTGCTGCTGATCGTCTGGGAGCCGGTCTATGTCGCCTGCGGCTTCAGCCTCTATCTCAACCGGCGCACCGCCCTGGAAGCCTGGGACATCGAGCTGAGCTTCCGCCGCCTGCGCCAGCGCCTGACCGGCAGCGCCTACGCCCTGTTGCTGGGCTGTGCCCTGCTGCTGACCCAGCCGCCCGGCGCCGCCTGGGCCGACTCGGCGCCGGCGGCCGGCGCCCAGACCGACGCGCAGGGCCCGGATGCGCCGCGCCTGCTGCAGCAGCCGCTGACCAGCCAGGCGGCGCGCGCCGACATCGAGGCGTTGCTCGACGAGCCGCCGTTCGAGCACCGCGAAACCGTCACCCGCTGGCGCTTCGGCGAGGAGAAACCGGCGCAGGAGGCCGATCCCGAGGACCTGCAAGCCCTGCTGGAGATGCTCAAGAACCTGATCAGGCTCGGCAAATGGTGGAAGAGTCTGGATATCGTCGCGCAGGTCTTCGAGGTCCTGCTGTGGGCCGCTCTGGCCATCCTGCTGGTATTCGTCCTGTGGCGCTACCGCGAGTGGCTGCAGACCTTCGGCGAACGCCTCGGCCTGCCGAGCCGGCGCAGGGTACCGCCGCCGGATCAGTTGTTCGGTCTGGAACTGGCGCCGGAGAGCCTGCCCGACGACGTCGCCGGCGCGGCCGAACGGCTCTGGGCCGAGCAGCCGCGCGCCGCCCTCGGCCTGCTCTACCGCGCCCTGCTCAGCCGCCTGTTGCATGACTACCGACTGCCGCTGAAGCAGTCGCACACCGAAGGCGAAGTGCTGCAGTTGGTCGAGGCCCTGCAGCAGGAGGAACTGGCAGTCTACAGCCGTCGGCTCACCGGTCACTGGCAGGCGCTGGCCTATGGTCACCGCCTGCCCGCCGACACCCTGCGCCAGGGCTTGTGCCAGGGCTGGCGCGAGCTGTTCGGCGCGGAGCGCAGCGCATGACGCGGCGCGCCGGATTGCTCCTGGGTCTGGGCCTGGCGCTGGTGCTCGGCCTGCTCGCCAGCTACCTGCTGGGCAAGCTCGAGCCCTACGAGGAGGTGGCCGAGCATGGCCCGGCGCCCGAGGTCGCCAGCAGCCCCTATCTCGCCGCCGAACACTTCCTGCGCCGGCAGGGCATCGAGGCGCGCCGCGCCGACGGCCTGGAGGTGCTCGACGGCCTGCCCAGCCAGGGCCAGACCCTGATGCTGCTGGCCGACCGCGGCAACATGACCCCGCGCCAGGTGGAACGGCTGCTGCAATGGACGGCCAATGGCGGCCACCTGCTGTTCATCGCCGAACGCCTGTGGAACGAAGAGGAAGGCAGGAGCGGCGACCTGCTGCTCGATCTGCTCGGCATCCAGCAGTACATGAGCGACGAGCTGGACGAGGAGGAAGCGGCCGAGGACGACGAGATCAATGGCGATGGCGAGCCCTACCCGGACCTGACCAAGCTCTACCTGGAGAACGAGCAGGCACCGGCCTATATCGCCTTCGACACCGACTTTCACCTCTTCGACGCACAGAACCGCGCCCACGCCTGGGCCAACAGCGATGCCGCCACCCACCTGCTGCAGCTGTACCACGGCGACGGCCTGATCACCGTGCTCAGCGATCCGTGGATCTGGCAGAACCGCAGTATCGACCAGTACGACCACGCCTGGCTGCTCTGGTATCTGGCCCAGGACAGCGCGGTGAGCCTGCTCTATCACGCCGAACGCGCCGACCTGGCCAGCCTGCTGCTGCGCCATTTCCCGCTGGCGCTGGCGGTGCTGGCGCTGCTGATCGTCGCCGCCCTGTGGCACTTCGGCATGCGCCAGGGTCCGCTGCAGGCCCCCGCCAGCCGCGCTCGCCGACAGCTGGAGGAGCACCTGCGCGGCAGCGCCGACTTCCTGCTCCGGCGCAACGGCCAGCACAGCCTGCTGCAGGGCCTGCAACAGGACATCAAGCGCCGCGCGCGGCGCCGTCATCCCGGCTTCGACAGGCTCGCCGTGGCCGAACAGTGGCAGGTGCTCGGTCGCCTGACCCGCCTGCCGGCCAGGGACATCAGCCAGGCCATGCGCCCGCTGCCGCCGCAGCGCCTCTCCGCCAGCGACTTCACCCGCCAGGTCGCCCACCTGCAAACTCTCAGGAATGCCCTATGACGAGCGAACAGACGCCCGATATCGAAAACGCGCCGGCCGGCGAAGTCCCGGCCGCCGCCCCGAGCCATCCGCAGGCGCAGCAACGCCAGCGCGCCAGCTCCCTGGCCCAGGCCCTGCGCGCCGAGCTGCGCAAGGCGGTGATCGGCCAGGGCGCGGTGATCGACGACGTGCTCACCGCGCTGATCGCCGGCGGCCACGTGCTGGTGGAAGGCGTGCCCGGCCTCGGCAAGACCCTGCTGGTGCGCGCCCTCGCGCGCTGCTTCGGTGGCGAGTTCGCGCGCATCCAGTTCACCCCCGACCTGATGCCCAGCGACGTCACCGGCCACGCCGTGTACGACATGCAGAGTGAGCAGTTCAAGCTGCGCAAGGGCCCGGTGTTCACCAACCTGCTGCTGGCCGACGAGATCAACCGCGCCCCGGCCAAGACCCAGGCCGCGCTGCTGGAGGTGATGCAGGAACGCCAGGTGACCCTGGAAGGCCGCGCGCTGGCGGTGCCGGCGCCGTTCATGGTGCTGGCGACGCAGAACCCCATCGAGCAGGAAGGCACCTACCCGCTGCCGGAAGCCGAGCTGGATCGTTTCATGCTCAAGCTGCGCATGGACTATCCGGAGCAGGACGAAGAGTTGAGCATGGTGCGCCAGGTGACCCGCTCGGCCCGGGCCGACATGCTCGACGTCAGCCCGCTGCGCACCCTGCTGCAGGCCAAGGACGTGCTGGCGCTGCAGAAGATCGCCAGCGACCTGCCGCTCGACGACCAGGTGCTCGACTACGCCGTGCGCCTGGCCCGCGCCACCCGCAGCTGGCCGGGCCTGGCCCTAGGCGCCGGGCCGCGCGCCTCGATCGCCCTGGTGCGCGGCGCCCGCGCCCGCGCCCTGCTGCGCGGCGGCGATTTCGTCCTGCCCGACGACATCAAGGGCTGCGCCCTGGCCGTGCTGCGCCACCGCGTGCGCCTGGCGCCGGAGCTGGATATCGAAGGCCTGTCGGTGGACCAGGTGCTGCAACAACTGCTCGACCAGGTGCCGGCGCCGCGTCTATGAAACCCTCGCGCCTGCTCCTCGGGTTGCTCGGCGGCCTGTTCGCCGCCGCCGTGCTACTCGGCGCCCTGCTCCTGCTCGGCATTCGCCTGACCGCCAGCCTGATGCCGCTGGCCTGGGGCCTGCTGCTGGCCCTGCTGCTGGTCGCCGCGGTCGATGCCCTGTGGCTGCGCCGCCAGCCCTCGCCGCGCCTCGAACGCGTGCTGCCGGGCAATCTGCCGCTCGGGCGTTGGAGCGAGGTGCAACTGATCGCTCATCACGATTTCGCCCAGACGCAGGAAATCGAGGTGTTCGACCATGTGCCCGAGGGCATGGCGTTCGAGCACCTGCCGCAGCGCATCGCCCTGCGCCCCGGCCAGCAGACACGTTTCGCCTACCGCCTCAGACCGCTGGTGCGCGGACACTTCCACTTCGCCCGCTGCGAACTGGCGCTGCCCAGCCCGCTGCGCCTGTGGCAGGCCAGGCGCCTGCAGGCGCTACCCGGCGAAAGTCGCGTCTACCCCGACTTCGCCCGCCTCTACGGCGCCCAGCTGAAAGCGGTGGACGACTGGCTCGGCCAGCTCGGCGTGCGCCAGCGCCCGCGTCGCGGCTTGGGCCTGGAGTTCCACCAGCTGCGCGAGTTCCGCGACGGCGACAGCCTGCGCCAGATCGACTGGAAGGCCACCGCGCGCAAGCGCACCCCCATCGCCCGCGAGTACCAGGACGAACGCGACCAGCAGATCGTCTTCCTGCTCGACTGTGGCCGGCGCATGCGCAGCCAGGACGATGAGCTGTCGCACTTCGACCACGCCCTCAACGCCTGCCTGCTGCTCAGCTACGTGGCCCTGCGCCAGGGCGACGCGGTGGGCCTGGCCACCTTCGCCGGCGACCAGCCGCGCTATCTGGCGCCGGTCAAGGGTCCGGCCCAGCTCAACGTGCTGCTCAATACCGTCTACGACCTGAACACCAGCCAGCAGCCGGCCGACTTCAGCGCCGCCGCCGACGCCCTGCTGGCCCGCCAGCGCCGCCGCGCCCTGGTGGTGCTGGTGACCAACCTGCGCGACGAGGACGACCAGGACCTGCTCGCCGCGGTCAGGCGCCTGTCGCGCCAGCACCGCGTGCTGATCGCCAGCCTGCGCGAGGAAGTGCTCGATCGCCTGCGCCAGCAGCCGGTGCAGCAGTTCGAACAGGCGCTGGCCTATTGCGGCACCCTGGATTACCTCAACGCCCGCGCCGACCTGCTCGAACGCCTGGCCGCCCAGAACGTGCCGGTGCTCGACGCCCGCCCCGACGAACTGGGCCCCGAGCTGGTCAGCAATTACCTGGCCTGGAAGAAAGCCGGAGCACTGTAGAGAAACGCTGCGCGCCGGCCGTGGTCGAACCTTGAGCGCCGCCGGCTTTTCCACACAGAAGCTGCGTGGTTATGCCCTGGGGGCGGTGCTATGATCCCGAGCCTGCGGCGCAAAGAGTACAAACTCCACGCCGCTCGCAGGCTGTCAACAGCCTGCCGTTAAGGCCGCCCGTGATCGGCCTTTTGCGCATACCGCACACGACCTGAGTAGGAGATACACCATGGCTTTCGAATTGCCGCCACTGCCGTACGCCCATGACGCCCTGCAGCCGCACATTTCCAAGGAAACCCTGGAATACCACCACGACAAGCACCACAACACCTACGTGGTGAACCTGAACAACCTGGTGCCGGGCACCGAGTTCGAAGGCAAGAGCCTGGAAGAAATCGTCAAGACCTCCTCCGGCGGCATCTTCAACAACGCCGCGCAGGTCTGGAACCACACCTTCTACTGGAACTGCCTGTCGCCCAACGGCGGTGGCCAGCCCACCGGCGCCCTGGCCGATGCCATCAACGCCGCCTTCGGCTCCTTCGACAAGTTCAAGGAAGAGTTCAGCAAGGTCTCCATCGGCACCTTCGGCTCCGGCTGGGGCTGGCTGGTGAAGAAGGCCGACGGCTCCCTGGCCCTGGCCAGCACCATCGGCGCCGGCTGCCCGCTGACTTCCGGCGACACCCCGCTACTGACCTGCGACGTCTGGGAACACGCCTACTACATCGACTACCGCAACCTGCGTCCTAAGTACGTCGAGGCGTTCTGGAACCTGGTCAACTGGGACTTCGTCGCCCAGAACTACGCGGCCTGATCGCAGGCTCCGCAACAGCAGAACCCGGCCCCGGCCGGGTTCTTCGTTTCTGCCCGGCGCAGCCGTGCCCCCACCTCGGCCGGCCCGTCCTCGAGCCACGCGCGCCCGAGCGAGTCGCCGCTCCCCCCGGATCAGGCCGCCAGGCGCCCGAACCGACCGCTCGTCCTGTGCCAGTCTCCGGACGCCGAACGGCTCTCAAGTCCGCAGCCGTCCCACCGACACAATGCATGTTGCCAAGGTGGCTGGGCGCCATCGCGGCGCGCAAGGGAAAATCTGCCAGCACGCATGATGGCCCTTTGACGGCCAACCCGAGATTGCCAATACTCTGGACTGACGTACACGGACCCGACAAGGAAACGCCTTTGAAGCTGGAATTGAAGAACAGCTTGTCACTCAAGTTGCTCCGTGTGGTGCTGCTCTCGGCTCTGGTGGTCGGGGTGGTACTGAGCTGCGCGCAGATCGTCTTCGATGCCTACAAGACGCGCCAGGCAGTGGCCAACGATGCCCAGCGCATCCTCGGCATGTTCCGCGACCCTTCGACCCAGGCGGTCTACAGCCTCGACCGCGAGATGGGCATGCAAGTCATCGAGGGACTGTTCCAGCACGAGTCGGTGCGCTACGCCTCCATCGGTCATCCCAACGAACCCATGCTGGCGGAGAAGACCCGCGAGCTGACCCAGCTGCCAACGCGCTGGATGACCGATCCAATCCTCGGCCAGGAGCAGCACTACTCCACCAAGCTGGTCGGCCGCGGCCCCTACAGCGAATACTACGGCGATCTCGACATCACCCTCGACACCGCCCCCTATGGCGAAAGCTTCGTCACCAATTCGGTGGTGATCTTCGTTTCCGGCGTGCTGCGCGCTCTGGCCATGGGCCTGGTGCTGTACCTGGTCTATCACTGGCTGCTGACCAAACCGCTGTCGAAGATCATCGAGCACCTGACCACCATCAATCCCGATCGCCCCAGCGAACACAAACTGCCGATGCTCAAGGGCAACGAGAAGAACGAGCTGGGCCTGTGGATCAACACCGCCAACCAGTTGCTGGCCTCCATCGAGCGCAACACCCATCTGCGTCGCGAAGCCGAGAACAGCCTGTTGCGCATGGCCCAGTACGATTTCCTCACCGGCCTGCCCAACCGCCAGCAGTTGCAGCAGCAACTCGACCAGATCCTCGAGGATGCCGGCCGTCTGCAGCGCCGCGTCGCCGTGCTGTGCGTCGGCCTGGACGACTTCAAGGGCATCAACGAGCAGTTCAGCTACCAGAGCGGCGACCAGCTGCTGCTGGCGCTGTCCGACCGCCTGCGCAGCCATAGCGGGCGTCTCGGCGCCCTGGCCCGTCTCGGCGGTGACCAGTTCGCCCTGATCCAGGCCGATATCGAGCAGCCCTACGAAGCTGCCGAACTGGCACAGAGCGTGCTCGACGACCTGGAGCAGCCGTTCATCGTCGATCAGCACCAGGTGCGTCTGCGCGCCACCATCGGTATCACCCTGTTCCCCGAGGATGGCGACAGCACCGAGAAGCTGCTGCAGAAGGCCGAGCAGACCATGACCCTGGCCAAGAGCCGCTCGCGCAATCGCTATCAGTTCTACATCGCCAGCGTCGACAGCGAGATGCGCCGCCGCCGTGAGCTGGAGAAGGACCTGCGCGAGGCGCTGGGGCAGAACCAGCTGCACCTAGTCTACCAGCCACAGGTGGATTACCGCGACCACCGGGTGGTCGGCGTCGAGGCGCTGCTGCGCTGGCAGCACCCGCAGCACGGCTTCGTCGCGCCGGACCTGTTCATCCCGCTGGCGGAACAGAACGGCACCATCATCGCCATCGGCGAATGGGTTCTCGACCAGACCTGCCGCCAGTTGCGCGAGTGGCACGACCAGGGCTTCAGCGACCTGCGCATGGCCATCAACCTGTCCACCGTGCAACTGCACCATGCCGAGCTGCCGCGGGTGGTCAACAACCTGATGCAGGTCTACCGCCTGCCGTCCAGGAGCCTGGAACTGGAAGTCACCGAAACCGGCCTGATGGAGGACATCAGCACCGCCGCCCAGCACCTGCTCAGCCTGCGCCGCTCGGGCGCGCTGATCGCCATCGACGACTTCGGTACCGGCTATTCCTCGCTGAGCTACCTCAAGAGCCTGCCGCTGGACAAGATCAAGATCGACAAGAGCTTCGTTCAGGACCTGCTGGAAGACGAGGACGACGCGACCATCGTTCGCGCCATCATCCAGCTCGGCAAGAGCCTGGGCATGCAGGTGATCGCCGAGGGCGTGGAGACCGCCGAGCAGGAGGCCTACATCATCGCCCAGGGCTGCCACGAGGGTCAGGGCTACCTGTACAGCAAGCCGCTGCCGGCGCGCGAGCTGACCCTGTTCCTCAAGCAGGCCCGCCGCCTCAGCGCCGCCGCCAGCAATCCGGCCACGCTCTGAACCGGCGCGCCCCAGTGCTGTAGCCCGGACGCAATCCGGGGGCCGCGTTCCCCGGATTGCATCCGGGCCCCAGGCCACCCTGCACGCTTCAGAAATGCCGCACGCCCAGCAGCCAGGCGGTGGCCAAAGCGCCCACCAGGCACAGCGCAGCGCCAGCCGCCGCCTGCCAGTAGAAGCCGCGGGCCAGCTCGTCCTCGCCGGCATTGGACAGGATGAAGGGACGCGCCTCGCCCGGCCTGGCCATCTTGTGCCGCGCAGGCTCGGCGCTGCTGCGTCGATGGCGATTCTCCGCCTCCAGCTGCGCGGCCAGGCGCACGCGGCCCCACTCGCGCTCGTCCAGCTCGCCGTTGCCGTCGCTGTCGAAGCGCCGCAGCAGCCCGGCGTAGTCGCCCTTCCACTCGCGGATCACCTGACCCTGCGCGCTGTGCAGGTCGAGCCCCTGCTGGCCGCCGCCGGAGGTGCGGAAATCGCCGATGGCATACAGCGGCTGGCCGACGTGAAAACGTTCCTCGCAGTAGCGGTAGCGCTTGCCGCTGCTGAGAAAGCCCAGCAGGCCGGTCTTGGCCGGCCCCAGCGGATGGCGCAGGTTGCCCTGCCAGACCTCGCGCACCAGCGGCCGCACCTCGGCGCCGCGCGGGTCGATCAGGCATTCGCCGGTGCCGTCGACCAGACGCAGCCAGGCATCGCTGCTACCGCTTTCGATCACCCGCCAGCTGCGCTTCTTGCCGCTGGACTGGTGCTCCTCGATGCGAAAGCGCCACCACAGGCAGGGCTTGCCGGTCAGCGGGCCGCGCACGGTCGCCTCGGGCAGCTCCTCCAGCACGCCGTAGAGTTCGACATAGCCCTGCGCCGCCGAGCGGATCTTCGAAGTCGGCGTGTCCAGCAGATGGCGCGCCTGCGACCAGCGTCGCAGGCACCACCAGCCACCGCCCAGGCAGGCACCCAGGCTGAACCCCAGGGCGATCAGCAGGCCGCCGATATCGCCTTCCATCGTCTCAGCTGAACAGCGACTTGAGGTCGACGTCGGCCTTCTCGGCGTCGCTGAATACCAGCAGTTCGGCGGCCTGGAAAGCGAACAGGCGAGCCAGGATCACGTCAGGAAACTGCTCGATGCGCACGTTGTTGAGGTTGACCGCCTCGTTGTACAGCTCGCGGCGGTCGGCGATGCCGTTCTCCAATCCGCTGATGCGCTGCTGCAGATGCTGGAAGCTGTCGTTGGCCTTGAGCTCCGGGTAGTTCTCGGCCAGAGCGAAGAGCTGACCGAGTCCGGCGCGCAGGCCGCTTTCCGCCTTGCCCAGGGCGCCGACGTCGTGCTGCTCGCGGGCGCTGGCCACGGCGCTGCGTGCGGCGATCACCCGCTCCAGGGTGGCGCCTTCGTACTGCATGTACTGCTTGCAGGTCTCCACCAGCTTGGGCAGCTCGTCGTGACGCTGCTTGAGCAACACGTCGATGTTCGACCAGGCCTTGCTCACCCCGTGCTTGAGACGCACCAGGCCGTTGTACAGCGACACCGCGTAGGCGCCCAGGAGGACGAGGACGACGATCAGGATCACGGCGGTCAGGCTCATGCAGTTTTCTCCATGCAGAACTGCGAATCGGTGCCGCATTCTAACGGCAGCCGTGCGCCGCCGGCAGCGATATCCCGCACAGGACGCATAATGGCCTTTACACATAATGCGAAACATTTGCATTATGTTGCGGTTTTACAGGTACGCCTGCGTACCATCCACATCCGCACACGCAAAGGACCACGTCATGATTCGTATGCCCCTGGCTTCCGCCAGCCTGCTGGCCATCGCCATTTCCCTCGCCGGTTGCGGCGACGACCAAGCGCCCGCCACCCAAGCGGCGGCCCCGGCAGCCAGCACCGAGAGCACCGCTCCGGCAGCTGCCGCCAAGGTCGACGAGGCGGCGGCCAAGGCCGTGGTTGGCCACTATGCGGATCTGGCCCTGGCTGTGTTCAGCGACGCCGCCAGCACCGGCAAGGCCCTGCAGGGCGCCATCGATGCCCTGCTCGCCAACCCCGGCGAAGACACCCTGAAGGCTGCCAAGCAGGCCTGGTTGGCCGCGCGCGTGCCCTACATGCAGACCGAGGTGTTCCGCTTCGGCAACGCCGTGGTCGACGACTGGGAAGGCCAGCTCAACGCCTGGCCGCTGGACGAAGGCCTGATCGACTACGTCGCCACCGACTACCAGCACGCCCTGGGCAACCCCGGCGCGCAGGCCAACATCGTCGCCCATACCGAGATCCAAATCGGCGAGGACAAGGTCGACGTGACCGAGATCAACGGCGAACTGCTGGCCAGCCTGAACGAGCTGGGCGGCTCCGAAGCCAACGTCGCCACCGGCTACCACGCCATCGAGTTCCTGCTCTGGGGCCAGGACCTCAACGGCACTGAGCCGGGCGCCGGCGAGCGTCCCTACACCGACTACCTGGTCGGCGAAGGCGCCACCGGTGGCAACAGCGAGCGCCGTCGCGCCTACCTGAAGGCTGCCACCGAGCTGCTGGTCAGCGATCTGGACAGCATGGTCGAGCAGTGGAAAGACGGCGTCGAAGGCAACTATCGCAGCCAGCTGCTGGCCGACTCGGCCGAGAACGGCCTGCGCAAGATGCTGTTCGGCATGGGCAGCCTGTCGCTCGGCGAGCTGGCCGGCGAACGCATGAAGGTCGCCCTGGAGGCCAACTCCACCGAGGACGAGCACGACTGCTTCAGCGACAACACCCACAACTCGCATTTCTACAATGGCAAGGGCATCCGCAACGTCTACCTGGGCGAGTACCAGAAGGTCGACGGCAGCACCCTGAGCGGCCCGAGCCTGGCAGAGCTGGTCGCCAAGGTCGACGCCCAGGCCGACGCCACCCTCAAGGCCGACCTGCAGGCCAGCGAGGCCGCGCTGCAGAAGCTGGTGGACAGCGCCGAGAAGAACGACGTGCACTTCGATCAGCTGATCGCCGCCGACAACGCCGAAGGCCAGCAGCTGGTACGCGACGCCATCGCCGCCCTGGTCAAGCAGACCGGCGCCATCGAACAGGCCGCCGGCAAGCTGGGCATCGCCGACCTCAACCCGGATACCGCCGATCACCAGTTCTGATCGCACCGGTAGCCGCACAGACCGGCGCTTCCGCAAGGGACGCCGGTTTTTTGTGGGCGTTTGGACACAAGCGACAGGCCATAGCCCGGATGCAATCCGAGGCAGTCCGGCACCCGACTCCCGGATTGCATCCGCGCTACAAGACAGCCTTGCGCGACCTTTTGTCCCGCCAAAGAAACGCTAATCCATCTTATTTAAGTTCCGTTAGGCTGCTAAGCTTGGCGCCCTCGTCTTTTAGCTCCGGACTCTTCGATGTCGCCGTTCCCGCGCCGTTTGCTGCCCCTGCTGGCTCTCGCCCTGGCGGCCTGTGATCAGCAACCGCGCTTCACCGCCGCCGAGCCCAGCGAAGCGCTCTCGGCCGGTGCCGCCAGCGTGCGCCAGTACGACCACAACGCCTTCTCCATGCCCGCGGCCAACCTGGCGCCGAGCCGGCGCCTGGACTTCGCCGTGGGTAACAGCTTCTTCCGCAACCCCTGGGTCGTGGCCCCGGCCACCACCACTGCGCGCGACGGCCTCGGCCCGCTGTTCAACACCAACGCCTGCCAGAACTGCCACATCAAGGACGGCCGCGGCCACCCGCCGGCGCCCGATGCCAGCAGCGCCGCCTCGCTGCTGGTGCGCCTATCGCTGCCCCACGACCCGGCCCAGCCCGAGCTGATCGAGCGCCTGGGGGTGATTCCCGAGCCCACCTACGGCACCCAGCTGCAGGACATGGCCAACCCCGGCGTAGCGCCCGAAGGCAAGGTGCGCCTGAGCTACCGCAGCGTGCCGGTGCGCTTCGCCGACGGCAGCGTGGTGGAGCTGCGCCAGCCCGAACTGGCGATCAGCCAGCTCGGTCATGGCCCGCTGCACCCGGACACCCGTTTCTCGGTGCGGGTGGCGCCGCCGATGATCGGCCTGGGCCTGCTCGAGGCCATCGCCGAAGCGGATATCCTCGCCAATGCCGACCCCGAGGATGCCGATGGTGACGGCATCTCCGGTCGCGCCAACAGGGTCTGGGATCGCGAGCGACAACACAGCGTGCTCGGACGCTTCGGCTGGAAAGCCGGCCAACCCAACCTCAACCAGCAGAACGCCGACGCCTTCGCCAATGACATGGGCCTGACCAGCTCGCTAATTGACCGCGACAACTGCACCGCCGCGCAGGCCGACTGCCTCGCCGCGCCCCACGGCGGCGCGCCGGAGGTCAGCGACAGCATCCTCGCCAGCGTGCTGTTCTACAGCCGCAACCTCGGCGTGCCGGCGCGTCGTGACGTCGACTCGCCCGCCGTGCTCGCAGGCAAGAACCTGTTCCACCAGGCCGGCTGCCAGCGTTGCCACACGCCCAGCTTCACCACCGCTGCCGAGGCCGCCGAACCGGAACTGGCAGGCCAGTTGATCCGTCCCTATAGCGACCTGCTGCTGCACGACATGGGCGAGGGCCTGGCCGACGGCCGCGAGGAATTTCTCGCCAGCGGCCGCGAATGGCGCACCGCGCCGCTGTGGGGTATCGGCCTGACGCAGAGGGTCAACGGCCACACCCAGTTCCTCCACGACGGTCGCGCGCGCGACCTGCTGGAAGCCATCCTCTGGCACGGTGGCGAAGCCGAGGCGGCCAAACAGCAGGTGCTGCAGTTCAACGTCGAGGAGCGCGCCGCGCTGCTCGCCTTTCTCAATTCCCTATAAGGAGCCCGACATGTTGCACAAGAGCCTGATCGCCTCTCTGCTCGGCCTGGTCCTGGTCGGCTGCGGCCAGCAGGAACCAGCGGCCAAGGTCGCCGCGGCGCTGGCCGACGGCGTGCTGCTGCCGGCCTACAACAGCTGGCACGAGGCCGACCGCCAACTCGCCGCCAGCGCCGCCGCCTTCTGCGCCGGCGAAGCCGACCTGCCCGCCGCGCGCCAGGCCTTCCTCGGCGCGCAGAGCGCCTGGGCCGGGCTGCAGCCGCTGCTGGTCGGGCCGCTGGCCGAAGGCAATCGCGCCTGGCAGATCCAGTTCTGGCCGGACAAGAAGAACCTGGTGCAGCGCCAGGTCGAGGCTCTGCTGAAGAACAAGCCGCAGCTGAGCCAGGCCGACGTGGAAAGCGCCAGCGTGGTGGTGCAGGGCCTGAGCGCCTACGAGTACCTGCTGTTCGACCCCCGCCTGGATCTGGCCCAGGCCGAGCAGAAAACCCGCTACTGCCCGCTGCTGCAGGCCATAGGCAATCACCAGCAGGCTCTGGCCGGCGAGATCCTCGGCGAGTGGCAGGCCGAACAGGGCATGGCCGCCCAGCTGAAGAGCTTCCCCAACGAGCGCTATGCCGACGCCAACGAGGCCATCGCCGAACTGCTGCGCGTGCAGGTCAGTGCCCTCGACGGCCTGAAGAAGAAGCTCGGCGCGCCCATGGGCCGGCAGAGCAAGGGCATTCCCCAGCCCTACCAGGCCGAGGCCTGGCGCAGCGCCGCCAGCCTGGCCAACCTCGGCGCCGCCCTGGCCACGGCCGAGCAACTGTGGCACGGCAGCAACCAGGACGGCCTGCAGGCGCTGCTCGGCAAGGATCAGGCCGAACTGGCGGGCCGCATCGACGCCGCCTACCAGGACACCCGCCAGCGCGTGGCGGCGCTGGAGCGGCCGCTGGGCGAACTGCTCGCCGACCAAGCCGGGCGCACCAGCCTCAACGAGCTGTACGACAGCCTGAATCGCCTGCACCGCCTGCAGGAAGGCGAGCTGGCCAAGGCCCTCGGCGTGCAGATCGGCTTCAACGCCCACGACGGGGACTGACATGCAACGCAGAACCCTGCTCGGCCTGGGCGCGCTGCTCGGCGCAGGCGCCGCAACCGGCGCCTTCGCCGGCTGGACCCTGTTCGGCCCGAACGGCCAGCCGCTGCTGCTGTCCGCCCGCGACGACGGTGACGGCCGCCACTACGCGGTCGGCTTCAGGCTCGACGGCACGCGCGCCTTCGCCACGCAGGTAGCCGAGCGCTGCCACGACGTGGTGCCGCACCCCAGACTGCCGCTGGCGCTGTTCGTCGGCCGCCGCCCGAGCACCGCGAGCTACCTGATCGACACCCGCGACGGCCGCCTGCTGCAGACCCTGGCCACGCCGGCCGGCCGTCACTTCAACGGCCACGCGGTATTCCACCAGGGCGGCGACTGGCTGTACGCCACCGAGAACGACACCCGCGAGCCCGGTCGCGGCGTGCTCGGTGTCTACCGCCTGCAGGGCGAGCGCCTGGCGCGCGCCGACGAGCATTCCACCCACGGCGTCGGCCCGCACCAGCTTTTGTGGATGCCCGACGGCGAAACCCTGGTGGTGGCCAACGGCGGCATCCGTACCGAGGCCGAGAGCCGGGTGGAGATGAACCTCGACGCCATGGATGCCAGCCTGGTGCTGATGCGCCGCAACGGCAGCCTGCTCAGCCGCGAGCGCCTGGCCGAGCGGCAGAACAGCGTGCGCCACCTGGCCGTGGCCGATGACGGCACGGTGGTCAGCGGCCAGCAATATATGGGCGACAGCCAGGATGCGGCACCGCTACTGGCGATCAAGCGTCCCGGCCAGGCCTTCCAGCCCTTCCCCCTGGGCGAGGCGCAGCGCCTGGCGATGCACCAGTACACCGCCAGCCTGGCGATCCACAGCGAGCTGCGTCTGCTGGCGCTGACCGCCCCGCGCGGCAACCGCTTCTTCATCTGGGACCTGGACAGCGCCGAAGTACGCCTGGACGTGCCGCTGGCCGACTGCGCCGGGGTCGGCGCGCTGGCGGAGGGCTTCGTGGTCAGCTCCGGCCAGGGCCGCTGCCGCCTGTACGACTGCCGCGGCGAGCGCATCAATGCCAAGGCGCTGGAGCTGCCGGCCGGGCTGTGGGACAACCACCTGCGCCTGGCCTGACGTAGAATACGCCGCGCGCACCGCAACGATCCGCCGAACGCTCGGCAGGTGCGCACGGCGCGCCCGCGCTCACTGACATATTTATGTCATCAAACTGTTATCAAATGCCGCTAAGGGCCGGGCCTCCGCATGACCGGCCAACGGAAAGGGATATCCGGCCAACACCTGTCCATTCCAATTTCCGAGGCGTGACGTCCATGCTGCAAAAATCCCTGCGCGCGCAGATCCTCGCTCTACTCGGCGGCAGCCTGGCGCTGATCCTGATCACCGCGCTGGCCTGCTTCACTTTCCTCTCCGGCGGCCTGCAGTCCTATCGCGGCCTGCTCGACGGCCCGCTGGAGGCCTCGCGGCTGATCGACGCCGCCAACGTCGAGTTCAAGATCCAGGTGCAGGAATGGAAGAACGTGCTGTTGCGCGGTCGGGACAGCGCCAACCTCGAG
The DNA here is from genome assembly GCF_052682975.1 of Pseudomonas sp. SP16.1. Lineage (NCBI taxonomy): Bacteria > Pseudomonadati > Pseudomonadota > Gammaproteobacteria > Pseudomonadales > Pseudomonadaceae > Pseudomonas > Pseudomonas sp. SP16.1. Next base: position 790,336 of record NZ_JBQYFZ010000001.1, on the reverse strand, counting down.
CGCTACTGGGGCCAGTTCGAGGCGCAGGAGCGCAAGGTGCAGGAGACCCTCGGCCGGCTGAGCCAGATCGCCGGCAGCGATCCGGCGCTGCGCGCCCAGGTCGAGCGCCTGCGCAGCGAGCACCAGAGCCTGGGCGCCAACTACCGCAAGGGCCGCGACGCCTTCGTCGCCGCCGGCGCCGATGCCCAGGCCGGCGATGCCGCGGTCAAGGGCATCGACCGCGCGGCCAGCGAACAGATGAGCGCGCTGGTCGGGCAACTGCGCGCGCAGAGCCTCGCGCAGGCCGAGCGGATCAACGCCGATGCCGAGCGCACCATCCTCGCCGGCACCCTGCTGATGCTCGCCGCCACGCTGGTGATCGGCCTACTCGGCCTGTGGCTGGTCAACCGCAACCTGATCAATCCCATCCGCCATCTGATCGGCCACGTCGACCAGCTCAGCCATGGCCAGTTCGCGCAACGGGTCGACAGCAGCCGTCAGGACGAACTGGGCCTGCTGGCGCGCGCCGCCAATACCCTGCGCGATTTCCTCGCCGACACCAGCGAGCGTCTGCACCGCAGCAGCAGCGATCTGGACGGCGCCAGCGGCGAGCTCAATGCCATCGCCTCGCGCATGAGCGAGGGCGTCAACGAGCAGTTCCAGCGCACCGATCAGGTCGCCACCGCCATGCACGAGATGTCCGCCACCGCCCAGGAAGTGGCGCGGCATGCCGCCGAGGCGGCGCAAGCGGCCAATGATGCCGACGATTCGGCGCGCCAGGGCGGCCAGGTGATGCAATCGACCATCGCCACCATCACCGACATGCGCGGCGAGATCGCCAACACCGCCGAGGTGATCCGCCGCCTGGAGGCCGACAGCGGACGCATCGGCAAGGTCCTGGAAGTGATCCGCGGCATCGCCGAGCAGACCAATCTGCTGGCGCTCAACGCCGCCATCGAGGCGGCGCGCGCCGGCGAACAGGGCCGCGGCTTCGCCGTGGTGGCCGACGAGGTGCGCACCCTGGCGCAGCGCACCGCCGAATCCACCGCCGAGATCAACCAGATCATCGACACCGTGCAGACCGGCGCGCTGAATGCCGTGCGCGCCATCGAGAGCGGTCAGCAGCGCAGCGAGCAGGGCGTGACCCAGGTCACCGAGGCCGGCGCCATGCTGCAGCGCATCACCGCCGCGGTGGAGGCGATCCGCGACATGAACCGGCAGATCGCCACCGCCGCCGAGGAGCAGACCTCGGTAGCCGAGGACATCTCGCGCAACCTCACCGAGCTGACCGCCATCGCCAGTGCCAACCAGGACAACGTCGAACGCACCCAGGCCGCCAGCGACAACCTGCATGGCCTGTCCGGGCAGCTCGGCGAGGTGACCCGCCGCCTGGGTTCATAGCACCCGCAACAGCTGGCACAGGGAAGTGCCAGCACCCTGCAATCACCGCTCGAACAGGGTTTTGACAGCGTCCGACTCTGGCACTAAGGTGCCTGTCTTGCCTATTCCCAGGCCCTACCTGTCTGCCAAGGAAACGGAATATGTTGCTCCGTCGCATGCTCATCATGCTCGGCGTGGTACTCGTCGTGGTGCTCGCCCTTGCCGCCTACAAAGGCCTCTCCATCTACCAGCAGATCCAGATGTTCTCGGCGCCGCAGCCGGCCATCAGCGTCTCCGCCGCACAGGCCGAGCAGCAGCCCTGGCAGGGTCGCCTGCCGGCCATCGGCACGCTCAAGGCCTTCCAGGGCGTCGACCTGTCCGCCGAGGTGGAAGGCATCGTCAGCGCAGTGCTGTTCGAGTCCGGGCAGAAGGTCACGCTCGGCCAGCCGCTGATCCAGCTCGACAGCGAAGTGGAACGCGCCAACCTGGCCACCGCCGAGGCGGTGCGCAGCCTGGCGCGGGTCGAATTCGAGCGCGGCCGCAGCCTGGTGAACCGGCAGAACATCTCCAAGAGCGAGTTCGACCGCCTCAACGCCGAGCTGCTCAAGGCCGAGGCCACGGTCGCCCAGCTCAAGGCGCAACTGGACAAGAAGCGCGTGCTCGCACCCTTCGCCGGCACCATCGGCATCCGCCAGGTGGACACCGGCGACTACCTCTCGCCCGGCGCCGCCATCGCCACCCTGCAGGACCTGTCGCGCCTGCACGTCGACTTCTTCCTGCCCGAACAGCGCGCGCCGCTGCTGCAGGTCGGCCAGCGCGTGCTAGTCGGCGTGGCCGCCTACCCGGGCGAGACCTTCGAGGGCCGGATCGCCGCGCTCAACCCCAAGGTGGAGAACGAGACCCGTAACCTGCAGGTGCGCGCCACCCTGAGCAACCCGGACGAGAAGCTGCTGCCGGGCATGTTCGCCAACCTCGAGGTGTTGCTGCCGGATGACGAGCCAAAGATTCTGGTGCCGGAAACCGCCATCACCTACACCCTCTACGGCAACTCGGTGTACGTGGTGCAGGAAAAGCAGGACGAGGACGGCCAACCGGCCAAGGATGCCGAGGGCAAGACGCAGCTGACGGTCGAGCGGCGCTTCGTCGAGACCGGCGAACGCCGTGCCGGCCGAGTGGTAATAGTCAAAGGGCTGCAAGCCGGCGAACAGGTGGTCACCTCCGGCCAGCTCAAGCTGGACAACGGCGCCCATGTCGAGCTGGTCGAAGATCCGGCGCTGCAACTAGACGCGAACTGACCCGTCAACGCGCGTAGGAGCCAGCCCGCTGGCGATCTGCCCCAAGCCAGATCTCGCCGGCATGCCAGCTCCTACGGATGACAACAGCCAAGGAAATCCTTATGGCTTTTACCGATCCTTTTATCCGCCGTCCGGTGCTGGCCACAGTGGTCAGCCTGCTGATCGTCCTGCTCGGCTTCCAGGCCTTCGGCAAGCTGAGCATCCGTCAGTACCCGCAGATGGAGAACGCCCTGATCACGGTGACCACCGCCTACCCCGGGGCCAACGCCGAGACCATCCAGGGCTATATCACCCAGCCGCTGCAGCAGAGCCTGGCCAGCGCCGAAGGCATCGACTACATGACCTCGTCGAGCCAGCAGAACCTGTCGACCATCTCCATCTACGCGCGCATCGGCGCCGACACCGACCGCCTGTTCACCGAGCTGCTGGCCAAGGCCAACGAGGTGAAGAACCAGCTGCCGCAGGACGCCGAAGACCCGGTGCTGTCCAAGGAGGCAGCCGACGCCTCGGCGCTGATGTACGTCAGCTTCTACAGCGACGAGCTGTCCAACCCGCAGATCACCGACTACCTCTCCAGGGTGATCCAGCCCAAGCTGGCCACCCTGCCCGGCATGGCCGAGGCGCAGATCCTCGGCAACCAGGTGTTCGCCATGCGCCTGTGGCTGGACCCGGTGAAGATGGCCGCCTACGGCGTCACCGCCGGCGACCTCAATGAGGCGGTGCGCAAGTACAACTTCCTCTCCGCCGCCGGCGAGGTGAAGGGCCAGTACGTGGTCACCAGCATCAACGCCAGCACCGACCTGAAGTCGGCCGAGGCCTTCGGCGCGATTCCGGTGAAGACCCTCGGCGATACCCGCGTGCTGGTGCGCGACATCGCCCGGGTGGAGATGGGCGCGGAGAACTACGACTCGATCAGTTCCTTCGACGGCATCCCCTCGGTGTACATCGCCATCAAGGGCACGCCGAGCGCCAACCCGCTGGACGTGATCAAGGAAGTGCGCGGCATCCTCCCCGAGCTGGAAGCCCAGCTGCCGCCGAACCTCAAGGTGGCCATCGCCTATGACGCCACCCTGTTCATCCAGGCCTCCATCGACGAGGTGGTCAAGACCCTGATCGAGGCGGTGCTGATCGTCATCGTCGTGGTGTTCCTGTTCCTCGGCGCGCTGCGTTCGGTGCTGATCCCGGTGATCACCATCCCGCTGTCGATGATCGGCGTGCTGTTCTTCATGCAGCTGATGGGCTACTCGATCAACCTGCTGACCCTCCTGGCCATGGTGCTGGCGATCGGCCTGGTGGTGGACGACGCCATCGTCGTGGTGGAGAACATCCACCGCCATATCGAGGAGGGCAGGACACCGTTCGACGCCGCCATCGAGGGCGCGCGCGAGATCGCCGTGCCGGTGGTGTCGATGACCATCACCCTGGCCGCGGTGTACGCCCCCATCGGTTTCCTCGAAGGCCTGACCGGCGCGCTGTTCAAGGAGTTCGCCCTGACCCTGGCCGGCGCGGTGATCATCTCCGGCATAGTCGCCCTGACCCTGTCGCCGATGATGTGCGCCAAGCTGCTGCGTCACGACGAGAATCCCTCGGGTCTGGCCCATCGCCTGGACCTGATCTTCGACCGGCTCAAGCAGCGTTACCAGAAGATGCTGCACGGCACCCTCAACACCCGCCCGGTGGTGGTGGTGTTCGGCCTGATCGTCATGGCGCTGATCCCGGTGCTGCTCAGCTTCACCGAGAGCGAGCTGGCGCCCGAGGAGGACCAGGGCGTGGTGTTCCTCTTCGCCAACGCGCCGCAGCCGACCAACCTCGACTACGTCAATGCCTACACCGACCAGTTCGTCGGGATCTTCAAGACCTTCCCCGAGTACTACTCGTCGTTCCAGATCAACGGCTTCGACGGCGTGCAGTCGGGCATCGGCGGCTTCCTGCTGACGCCGTGGAACGAACGCGAACGCACGCAGATGGAGATCCTTCCCGAGGTGCAGGCGCGGCTCAACCATATTCCCGGCCTGCAGATCTTCGGCTTCAACCTGCCGTCGCTGCCCGGCACCGGCGAGGGCCTGCCGTTCCAGTTCGTGGTCAACACGCCGAACGACTACGAGTCGCTGCTGCAGGTAGCCGAACGGATCAAGGCGCGCGCGCTGGAATCGGGCAAGTTCGCCTTCCTCAACATTGACCTGGCCTTCGACAAGCCGGAAATCGTGGTCGACATCGACCGCGAGAAGGCCGCGCAGATGGGTGTGTCCATGGAGGATCTCGGCGTCACCCTGGCCAGCCTGCTCGGCGAGGGCGAGATCAACCGTTTCACCATCGACGGGCGCAGCTACAAGGTGATCGCCCAGGTCGAACGTGCCTACCGCGACAACCCGGGCTGGCTGGACAACTACCACGTGCGCAGCGAGGCCGGCGTCATGGTGCCGCTGGGCACCCTGATCAGCCTCAGCGACCGCGCCCGGCCGACCAAGCTCAAGCAGTTCCAGCAGCTCAACTCGGCGATCATCGAAGGCGTGCCGATCGTCAGCCAGGGCGAGGCGATCGACACCATCACCGCTATCGCCCGTGAGGAAGCGCCGCGCGGCTACAGCTTCGACCATGCCGGTGCCTCGCGGCAGTACATCCAGGAAGGCAGCGCGCTGTTCGTCACCTTCGCCCTGGCCCTGGCGATCATCTTCCTGGTGCTGGCCGCGCAGTTCGAGAGCTTCCGCGACCCGTTGGTGATCCTGGTCACCGTGCCGCTGTCGATTTGCGGCGCGCTGGTGCCGATCTTCCTCGGTTTCTCGACCATGAACATCTACACCCAGGTCGGCCTGGTGACGCTGATCGGCCTGATCAGCAAGCACGGCATCCTCATCGTCGAGTTCGCCAACCAGCTGCGCCACGACAAGGGCCTGCAGCTGCGCGAGGCCATCGAGGAAGCGGCGGCGATTCGCCTGCGCCCGGTGCTGATGACCACCGCGGCGATGGTGTTCGGCATGGTGCCGCTGATCCTCGCCAGCGGCGCCGGCGCGGTGAGCCGCTTCGACATCGGCCTGGTGATCGCCACCGGGATGAGCGTCGGCACGCTGTTCACCCTGTTCGTCCTGCCCTGCGTCTACAGCCTGCTGGCCAAGCCGGATGCCGAGCCGCAGGAACAGGCACAGGCTTCGCCCGCCCATTGAGCAGTGCCTGTCCGTAGGGTGTCGCGGGGCCGCGACACCCTACAGCCGGCGTACGACAGAAAGGCGTAATTAGTCCTTGCTATTTATGTAATAGGAATTATTCTCAGTTACATAAAGACGGCCAAGGAGACTGCCATGACCTACCTGATCGATGCCTGGCTGGACCGCCCGCATCCCTACCTGCGCATCCTCAACCGCGAAACCGGCGAGGTCTGCGCCATGCTGGAAGAAGAGGCGCTGGACGAACTGCGCGACCAGGGCGATCTGGACCTGCACGAGCTCAGCTCCAGCGAGCCCATAGTGCTCAAGGAGCTGGTGCGCAGCCTGTTCCTCTACTGCTACGCGCGGGCCTTGCGGCCCTGAAATGCAAACGGGGCGCCCTGTTTCCAGGGCGCCCCGCTTCGTTGGACTTTCTCGCGGTCATGCAGGGTGCGCCATGCGCACCGCAGCGACAGCCTGTGTCCAAGGCTTACAGGATGTCGAGCAGCTCGACATCGAACACCAGCACGCTGTGCGGCGGGATGCTGCCGACGCCCTGGGCGCCGTAGGCCAGCTCGCTCGGCACGTGCAGGCGCCACTTGCTGCCGGTGCCCATCAGTTGCAGCGCCTCGACCCAACCCGGGATCACGCCGCCAACCGGGAATTCCGCCGGCTGGCCGCGCTCGTAGGAGCTGTCGAACACAGTGCCGTCGATCAGAGTGCCGTGGTAGTGGGTACGCACCTGGTCGTCGGCCGACGGCTTGGCGCCCTCGCCCGCCACCAGCACTTCGTACTGCAGGCCGGAGGCCAGCACGGTCACGCCCTCGCGCTTGGCGTTCTCGGCCAGGTAGTTGCGGCCTTCGCCGGCAGCAGCTTCGGCCTTGGCGGCGGCTTCGGCCTGCATGACTTCGCGAATCACCTTGAAGCTGGCCGACAGTTCGGCCTCGGACACGCGGCTGGCCTGGCCGGCGAACGCATCGGTCAGGCCGGCGAGGATGGCCTGCAGGTCGACGCCGGGCGGCGGGTTGTCGCGCAGTTGACCACCGAGCTGGCGGCCGATGCCGTAGCTGACGCGGCCCTCGTCGGAGGACAGATCGGGGCTGAAGGTGAATTCGGACATGAAAGGCTCCGCTTGGGGCTGCAAAAAGGCCGGCCAGACTAGCACAGAAGCGCGGCCCGTCGTCACGCACCCGCGCTGGCGTGACGGCGGCGTCGGCAGCGCTCGGAGCAGTAGCGCACCTCGTCCCAGCAGCGCGCCCATTTCTTGCGCCAGGTGAACGGCAGCCCGCAGACCGCGCAGCTTTTCACCGGCAGCTGGCGCTTGTTCACAGCATCTCCCCGGCATCCAGGCAGGCCAGCAGGCGTTCGCCCCAGTCCCACAGCGCCTGCTGCCTGGCCTCGTCCATGCGCGCCAGGTTGCGATAGACCATGCCCAGGCGCGGGTTGCGCTCGAGCGCTTCGCGGTGACGCATGAGGAAGTGCCAGTACAGCGCGTTGAACGGACAGGCCGACTCGCCGCTGCTCTCGCTCACCTTGTAGGCGCAGCCGCTGCAGTAGTCGGACATGCGCTTGATGTACTGGCCGCTGGCGCAGTAGGGCTTGGAACCCAGGTAGCCGCCGTCGGCGTGCATCACCATGCCCAGGGTGTTGGGCAGCTCGACCCAGTCGAAGGCATCCATGTACACCGCCAGGTACCAATCGCAGATCTGCTTGGGCGCGATGCCGGCGAGCAGGGCGAAGTTGCCGGTGACCATCAGCCGCTGGATATGGTGGGCGTAGGCGTGCTCCAGGGTCTGGCCGATGGCCTGGCGCAGGCAGTTCATGCGAGTGTTGCCGGTCCAGTAGAACGCAGGCAGCGCGCGCGTGTTGCCGAAGGCGTTGCCCTCGGCGTACTCGGGCATCTGCAGCCAATAGATGCCGCGCACGTACTTGCGCCAGCCGATCAGTTGGCGGATAAAGCCCTCCGCCGCATTCAGCGGCACGCGCCCGGCCCAATAGGCGGCCTCGACGTCGGCGCACAGGCGGCGCAGGTCGAGCAGGCCGATGTTCAGCGCGGCGCTGATGCGCGCGTGAAACAGGTAGGGCTCGCCGCTGGCCATGGCGTCCTGGTAGTCGCCGAAATCCGCCAGGCCGTGGGCGAGGAAATGCGCCCAGAGCCGCTCGGCCTCGGCGTGGGTCACCGGGTAGTCGAAGGCCGCCAGGCTGCCGTAATGGTGGGAAAAGCGCGCGGCCACCAGCGCCAGCACCTCGCCAGTGATCGCGTCGGGCGCGCTGCGCAGCGGCTGCGGCGGGCGCACGCCGCGCGGCAGGGCCTTGCGGTTGTCGGCGTCGAAGTTCCAGGCGCCGCCCACCGGCGTGCCGTCGCCGTTCATCAGCAGGCCGCTGCGGCGGCGCATCTCGCGGTAGAAGTACTCCATGCGCAGCTGCTTGCGCCCGCCGGCCCAGGCGGCGAACGCCTCGCGGTTGCAAAGAAAGCGCAGGTCGACATGCCAGTGGATCGGCACACCGCAGTGGCGCAGGGCCTGCTCCAGACGCCAGTCGCCGCACTCGGTCAGATGCACCTCTGCGGGGCTCAGGCGTTGCGTCCAGCGCACCAGCTCGCCAGGCAGCGAGCCGCTGTTGTCGGCATCGTCCAGACCCACGTACTGCACGCGCAGGCCTCGTTCACGCAGCGCCACGGCGAAGTGGCGCATGGCGCTGAATATCAGGGCGATCTTCTTCGGGTGATGGGGCACATGGCTGGCCTCCTCCATCACTTCGGCCAGCAACACGATGTCCTGCACCGGGTCGAGCCCCTGCAGGCTGGCCAGATCGAAACTGAGCTGGTCGCCGAGTACCAGCGCCAGGCGCCGCGCCCTCACCCTCACCCCATCACCAGCCGGAACGCAAGGAAATCGGCACCTTCAGGCAGTCCTGGCTGCCGGCCGGCATGCCGCACATCTCGTCGTGCACCACGGCATGCACCAGGTTGAATGGCACCTTCGGCAGCTCGTGCAGCAGATCGCGCGCATGTTCCACCGAACGCAGGTGCAGGGTGGCGCCCCGGCTGTCGCTGAGCGGGTGGGCACGGCCGTCCATCTGCGCCTCGAGCAGATAGATGCCGCCCTCCATGGAGATCAGGTTGAGCTCGTCGATATGCCCGGCATGGGCATGGTTGGACAGGTCATGCAGGTTCATGGGGCTCTCCTCGCGAGGGAAAAGCTATACAAAACCAACTACATTTACAATTTTTGTACAGGAAAATAAAAACACAAGGCAGAAAGCAAACCGCCCGTCCGTTTTGCAACGGCCGGGCGGCGGCAATGGCTGGAGTGGTTCGGTATCAATGCTTGGTCAGCTTGTCCAGATAGCCCATGGCGAAGGCCGAAGCGACGAAGGTCATGTGGATGATCACGTACCACTTCAGGTGCTCAGGCTGAATATTCTGCGCATCCATGAAGATCTTCAGCAGGTGGATGGAGGAGATAGCCACGATGGAAGCCGCCACCTTCATCTTCAGCGAGCCGGAGTCCATCTTGCCCAGCCAGTTGAGCTTCTCCTTGCTGTCGTCGATATCCAGCTGCGAGACGAAGTTCTCGTAGCCGGAGATCATCACCATCACCAGTAGGCCGCCGACCAGGGCCATGTCGATCAGCGACAGCAACACCAGGATCAGATCGGCCTCGGCCTTCTCGAACACGTGCGGCAGAATGTGGAAGATTTCCTGGAAGAATTTCAGCGCCAGTGCCAGCAGCGCCAGGGAAAGACCGAAGTAGATCGGCGCCAGCAGCCAGCGCGAGGCATACATGGCGTTCTCGATAAAGCGTTCCATAGGGGCTCACAGAAGGGACCAAAACCGGCCGCGAGTATACCCAGCCACCCGCGCCAGACAAAGGCCACGCGGTTATCCACGGCTTCTGTGGATAAGCCTGTGAACAGCGGCGCCGACGCGGCGCTCTCGGGGCCGTGGGCGGCGCTGTACAAAAGCTGCCCAGCGCTGACCGTCAGGTTTCCGGCTGGAACTGATACTGCCCCGGCAGTCGCCCGCGCTCACCATTCACGCGGCGCAGTTCGGCCTGCAGATGCAGGCGCCAGATGGGGGGTTCATGACATTCGCCATAGCCTTGCAGAGCCAGGCTCTCGGCGATTGCGGCGAGTACTCCTTCGGCGACGAAAGGCCCATAGAACGGGCCTTGTGCCTTGATCGCCGAGGGTTGCGCGCCGGACATGCCGGCGGCGCAGAGCAGCGTCCAAAGGCCGTTGCTTCCTGCCAGCGGCCGGATCTCGCATTCGATGCGGGTGATCAGGCCCAGGCATTGGCGGGTAAGGCAGAGACTACGCGGCATGGTGGCGACCCTCGCGGAATCCAGGCTTCAGCCTACACCCCGAGCGGACGCACTGGGAAGCCAAAGTTATCCCCGCATTCTGTGGATAACCCTGTGCATGAGAAGTGAGCAACGACACCGGCACGGCTGCCCCGGGCGACCCGGGACAATCGTGCAAGTTCTGATCAGCTATCGGCGCCGTCGCCCTTCTTGCGCCGCGGTGCCTTGGCCGGCTTGGCCGCGCGGCTCTCGACCTCGGCTTTGGCCTTGGCCGCCTCGGCGTGCTTGCCGTCCTCCTCCAGGTCGATCTCGGCGATTTCGCGCAGACGCTCGACCACCCGCGCATTGACGCTGCCCCTGGGGAAGCGGCCCTGCTCGTCGGGGTGGCCGGCCGCCTCGCCGACCAGCAGGCTCAGCGCCTCGTCGACGTGACGCACAGCGTAGACGTTGAACTGGCCGGCGCGCACCGCCTGCAGCACCCGGTCGTCGAGCATCAGGTTGCTGACGTTGGAGTGCGGGATGATCACCCCCTGCTCGCCGGTCAGGCCGCGCGCCTCGCACAGGCGGAAGAAGCCCTCGATCTTCTCGTTGACCCCGCCGACCGCCTGCACCTCGCCGAACTGGTTGATCGAGCCGGTGATGGCGAAGCACTGCTTGAGCGGCGTGCGCGACAGCGCCGAGATCAGCGTGCAGACCTCGCCGAGCGAGGCGCTGTCGCCGTCGACGTAGCCGTAGGACTGCTCCAGGGCGATGCTGGCGGAAATCTCCAGGGGAAATTCCTGGGCGTAGCGGCTGCCGAGGAAGCCGGTGAGGATCATCACCCCCTTGGAGTGGATCGGCTGGCCGAGGTTGACCTCGCGCTCGATGTCGACGATGCCGCTGCCGCCCGGGTAGACGGTGGCGGATATCCGCGCGGGCACGCCGAAGGCCGAGTCGCCGACCTCCAGCACGGTCAGGCCGTTGCACTTGCCGATGGCTGCGCCAGCGGTGTCGATCAGGATGATGCCGGCCAGCATGTCGTCGATGATCCGCGCCGATACGCGGCCGGTGCGGGTGGCCTTGGCCTTGAGCGCACGCTCGATATGGCCGACGTCGGTGATGCTCTCGCCGGCCAGGTGGCGGATGAAATCGGCCTCGCTGACCAGCTGGAACAGGTCGCCGATGCGCGCCGACAGGCGCCCCTGGTGCTCGGCCAGGCGCGCGCTGTAGGTGGCCAGGCGCGCCACCGCGGCACCGGTCAGAGGCGCCATGCCCTCCTCCGAGGTGCGCGTCTTCATCAGCTGGGCGAACTGCTCGAGGCTGTCTTCCGCCAGCGGGATGTCCTCGTCGAAGTCGACCAGCACGCGGAACATCTCCTGGAAGTCCGGATCGGCGTCCTGCAGCGCGTAGTAGAGCTGGCGCGAGCCGATGATGATGACCTTCAGCTGCAGCGCGATGACCTGCGGATTGAGGGTCACGGTGGCTATGCGGCCGAGATCGCCCAGCGGCGACTCCATCTTCAGCTGGCGCGAATGCAGGGCGCGCTTGAGCGCCTCCCAGACGAAGGGCTCGCTCAGCAGTTTTTCCGCCTCCACCACCAGGTAGCCGCCGTTGGCGCGGTGCAGCGCGCCGGGACGCAGCTGGCGGTAGCTGGTGTACAACGCGCCCTGGTCGGAGCTGTATTCGATGCGGCCGAACAGGTTGTCGTAGGTCGGGTGCGACTCGAACACCACCGGCGCCCCACCGTGGGCGTGGTGGCCGACCACCAGGCTCGGGCAATACTGCTCTTCCAGCAGCTTGCGCAGCTGCGGGTCGGCCTTGTCGACATCCACCAGCTGCTCGACCGCGGTCTTCAGCAGGTTGACCTGCATGGCCTGCAGGTAGGCGCAAACCCCGGCGTTCTCCGCGTATTTCTCCGACAGTGGCGCCAGCAGCGGCTGCAGGGCAACGGTGATGGTCTCCTCATTGAGCTGACGCAGCAGGTTGCTCGACTCGCGCTTCCACTGCGGCAGGCTGGCCAACTCTTCGTTGAGGCGCTCCTCGAGCAGGGCGATGTCGGCGTGGAAGCGCTCGCGCTCGGCGTCCGGCAGCTGGGCGAACTCGGCCTCGTCCAGCGCCTTGCCCTCGAACATGGGGGTGAAGGCGATGTTGCTGCTGTCGCGGTACAGGGCCACGCCCTTCTCCAGCGACAGCTTCTCGATCACGTCCAGCGCCTGGTCATAGCGCTTGTTGAACGCGCGGTCGATGGCGCTCTTCTTCTGCTGGTAGGTCGGCGTCTCGAACACCGCCGGGAAGGTCGCCAGCAGGTTGTCGATCAGCTGGTTGATGTCACTGATGAAGGCGCTCGCGGTGCCGGCCGGCAGCTCCAGCGCACGCGGCTCGCGCGGCTCGTCGAAATGATTGACGTAGACCCGGTCGGCCGGGGTCTCCATGCGCTTGGCCTCGGCCTTGAGGTAACGCTGCACGAAGGAGAAGCGCCCGGTGCCCGGCTCGCCCATGACGAACACGTTGTAGCCGGGACGTGGCATGGCCACGCCGAACTGCAGGGCCTCCACCGCGCGGGCCTGGCCGAGCACGCCGCGGAAGGGTTCGAGGTCGTCGGTGCTGGTGAAGTTGAACTGCTCGGGGGCGAAGGGGCTGGTCAGGGCATCGGGCGCTAGCCGCAGGCTGGCAGCAACGGAGTCGGGCATCGTAAATCCTTAGGCGGGAAGGCAAAGGCCTGGGGGAAATCATGGCCCGATCCGCGGCCCCGGACAAGCGCTAAGAACCGGCGGGAATGGGCGGACGGATCGGCAGGAGCATCGCAGCAACCGCCCCCCGAGGCGAAACCGTTGCGACCGTCCGGGCCAGCCATTGGCCGCAGTAAGCGACTCCCACCGCAGTGGCGGCCTGCTACCTTGGCCCGACTCGCTGGATAAAAGCCGCCACTTCAATAAGCTTGATCCAGAACAGCCTGCCCGGCCCGATGCCGATTAAAGTATCGCGCCCCCAGCCACCGGACGTCCCGCATGAGTCTTTTTCAGGAAATCGCCGCCCTGCTCGCGCTCTCCGCGCTGTTCGGGGCGCTGGCGGTGAGGCTGCGCCAGCCGTTGATCATCGCCTATATCCTGGTCGGCATCGTCGCCGGCCCCGCGGCGATGAACCTGTCCGGCGATCACGCCTCGCTCGGCCTGCTGGCCGAGATCGGCATTACCGTGCTGCTGTTCGTGGTGGGCCTGAAACTGGACATGCGCCTGGTGCGCACCCTCGGCCCGGTAGCGCTGGCCACCGGTCTGGGGCAGCTGACCTTCACCATCCTGTTCGGCCTGCTGCTGTGCCGCCTGCTTGGCCTGGACTGGTTGACCGCGTCCTACGTGGCGGTGGCTCTGACCTTCTCCAGCACCATCATCATCGTCAAGCTGCTGTCGGACAAAGGCGAGATCGATTCGCTGCACGGGCGCATCGCCATGGGCTTTCTGATCGTGCAGGACATCGCCGTGGTGCTGGCCATGCTGGCGATCAACCTGTACCAGCCGGCGGCTGGCGCCCACCAGGGACTGTCGCCGCTGGCGCTGCTCAGCGTGCTGCTCGGCAGCCTGGTAGTGCTCTATCTGCTGATACGCTACGCCCTGCCGCGCCTGATCGCGCCCATGGCGCGCTCGCCGGAACTGCTGATGCTGGTGGCCGTCGCCTGGGGCACGCTGCTGGCCGGCGGTGCCGAGGCGCTGGGCCTGTCCAAGGAGATCGGCGCCTTCGTCGCCGGCTTCTGCCTGGCCTCGACGCCGCTGCGCGAGGCCATCGCCAGCCGCCTGACCAGCCTGCGCGACTTTCTCCTGCTGTTCTTCTTCCTGCACCTGGGCATCCAGCTCGACTTCAGCCATTTCCACAACCAGCTCGGCAGCGCGCTGCTGCTGTCGCTGTTCGTGCTGGTCGGCAACCCGCTGATCGTCATGGCCATCATGGGTGCGATGGGCTACCGCAAGCGCACCGGCTTCATGGCCGGGTTGACCGTGGCGCAGATCAGCGAGTTCTCCATCATCTTCGTCGCCATGGGCATCGGCCTCGGCCATGTCGGCGGCGAAGCCCTGGGCCTGACCACCCTGGTGGGGGTGGTCACCATCACCCTGTCCACCTACATGATTCTTTACTCGCAGCCGCTGTTCGAACGCCTCTCGCCCTGGCTTGGGCTGTTCGAACGCCGCGTGGCGCATCGGGAAAACGCCGCCGACAGCGACGTCGACCGCCAGCAGCCGGAGGTGATCGTCTATGGCCTGGGCCGCTACGGCCGCCAGCTGGCGCACCGCCTGGAAGACGCCGGGCTGCGCGTGCTTGGCGTCGACTTCGACCCCGAGGCCCTGGCCAGCGCCCGCCTCGGCGGCCTGAGGGTGTGCTACGGCGACGCCGAGGACCTCGATTTCGTCGCCCATCTGCCGCTGCAGCGGGCACGCGCGCTGGTCAGCACCATTCCCCAGCGCGAGGTCAATGCCATCCTCCTGCGCGCCGCCCGCAGTACCGGCTTTCGTGGCCAGGTCACCCTCAGCGCCTTTCGCGAGGGCGATCTGGAAGCCTTCACCCGCGCCGGCGCGGCCAGCGTGCTGCAGCCTTATATCGACGCCGCCGATTCGGCCGCACGCCGCCTGCTGGAAGAGGTCGGTCAGCCGCTCAATTGAGGGTCGCGCAGCGCAGGCAGTATTCCGCCGCCGGCATGGCGTTGAGACGTGCCTCGCTGATCGGCTCGGCGCATTTCAGGCACAGCCCATAATTGCCATCGGCCAGGCGTTGCAGGGCGCGATTGACCAGATCCAAGCCCAACTCGGCCTCGGCCTGCAGCGCTTCGAGCACCTCGTCATTCTGCCGCTGCTGCGCCTGTTCGGCGAAGTCCGCTGAATGACCGCGCCCCAGATCCCGCCGGATAGCCTCCGCGCGGCCACGATACTCACGCTGCAAGGCTAGCAAGGCATCACGCCGGTTCATGACCAGTCTCCTTTGATTGACTGCCAGCTATCAGTTTGATGCGAATCGCATGAGCCGGGACTGACGCCGATCATGACTTGCGCGAAATACTGTCCTCTGCTGCCTTGACACCCGCCACGCGCCTGACCAAAGCTCGGCCAACGCCATCGCCGGACAACCTGCGACCTTGAAACGGATATTCGCCGCCCTCGCCCTGTGCTCCGCCCCCCTCCTTGCTGCCGCTTCGCCGCTGCCGCTCGCCGAAGATCCCTACTGGATCGCGCTCGGTCACTACGAAACCGGCAAGCTCGGCGGCTGGCGCAGCTATGTCGATGACGACGAGTTCTTTCTCGCCGAGGACGGCGCCCACGACCCGGCCGCGGAGCTGGCCGCCACGCTGGAGGCGCTTTACCAGCCCGCCGAGCTGGGCGACCGCCACCCGCAGTGCATCTACCCCGCGCGCAGCCGCTGGCTCAGGGAACGCCTGGCGCTGGACGACCTGCCCGACCCGGACTGCGCCGAGTTCCGCGCCTGGTTCGCCGACGTCAATCCGCACAGCACGGTGCTGGTGTTCCCCGCCGCCTACCTCAACAGCCCCTCGTCGATGTTCGGCCACACCCTGCTGCGTATCGACCAGGCCGATATCGACAGCCACAACACCGCGCTGCTCAGCTACGCGCTGAACTTCGGCGCCTTCATCGAGGGCGACGACAACAGCATCCTCTATGCCTGGCGCGGGCTGATGGGCGGCTATCCCGGCCTGTTCGCCCTGGTGCCCTACCGCGAGAAGCTCAGCGAGTACAACCGCCTGGAGAACCGCGACCTGTGGGAATACCGCCTCAACCTCACGCCCGAAGAGACCGGGCGCATGGTCGAGCACGTCTGGGAACTCAAGCAGATACGCTTCGACTATTTCTTCTTCGACGAGAACTGCTCCTACCGCCTGCTCGAACTGCTGGAAATCGCCCGCCCCGGCATCGAGCTGACCGAGCACTTCCCGATCACCGCCATCCCCACCGACACCGTGCGCGCGGTCAAGGACGCCGGCTTGATCGAACGCATCGACTACCGCCCCTCGCGCGAGCGCGAACTGCTGGGTCGCGCCGAGCCGCTGGGCGCGGCGGAAAAGGACTGGGTGCTAAGCCTGGCCGGCGACTCTGCGCGGCTCGAGACGGCGCAGTTCCAGACGCTGCCGGCCGAGCGTCGTGCACTGATCCAGGACGCCGCCTTCCGCCTGGTGCGCTACCGCGCCAGCGGCGAGGCGCGTACCGGCGAGACCGCCCAGCGCAGCTTCCAGCTGCTCGGCGCGGTCAACCGCAACCCGCCACCACCGCTGGCGCTGGACCGTCCGCTGCTGCCCGAGGAGGGTCACCAGTCGCGCACCTGGCAGCTGGCCGGCGGCAGCCGCGCGGATCGTGCCTTCGCCGAGTACGGCCTGCGCATGGCCTATCACGACCTGAACGACAACCAGGACGGCTTCCCGCTCGGCGCGCAGATCGAGATCGCCCAGCTCAAGCTGCGCCAGTACGAGGGCAACCACTGGCAAGTGCAGCGCCTGGACCTGGCCAACATCCGCTCGCTGACCCCGCGCGACGCCCTGCTCCAGCCCTGGTCCTGGCAGGTCGGCGGCGGCCTGGAACGGGTGCCCGGCGAGGACGGCGACGCGCCGCTGGTGGGTCATATCAGCGGCGGAGCCGGCGCCACCTGGCAACTGGGCGAGGACGCCCTGGGCTTCGCCCTGGCCACCGCGCGCCTGGAGCACAACCGCGACTTCGCCGCCTTCGTCGCCCCGGCGCTGGGCTTCAACGCCGGCCTGCTGTGGCGCAACGCGCTGGGCAACCTGAGCCTGGAGGCGGCCGGCGACTACTTCCACAACGGCGAAGTGCGCCGCCGCCTGTCGCTGAACCAGCAATGGGAAGTGCGCACCGACCTCGGCCTGCGCCTGAGCGCCCAGCGCGAGTTCAGCCAGCTCGCCGCGCCGGTCAACGAGCTGAAGCTGGAGCTGCGCTGGTATCACTATTGAGCACCAATGGGCGCACAATGTGCCGGTGGCAACGGACAGGAACAGGCTCATGCACGACCACGGCCCGCAACTGCTGGACGTTTCCGGCGGCAAGCCGATCAAACTCTGGACCCGCGGCGTGCCGGTGGAGGACGCCGCACGTCGGCAACTGCTCAATACTGCGCGGATGCCCTTCATCTTCAAGCATCTGGCGGTGATGCCGGACGTGCACCTGGGCAAGGGTTCGACCATCGGCAGCGTGATTCCCACGCTCGGCGCCATCATCCCGGCCGCGGTCGGCGTGGACATCGGCTGCGGCATGGTCGCCGCGCGCACCTCGCTGACGGCCTGCGACCTGCCGGACGACCTGCACCGCCTGCGCAGCGCCATCGAGCGCGCGGTGCCGCACGGCAAGAGCTTCGGCAAGCGCGACCGCGGCGCCTGGGACCAGGTGCCAGCCGCCACCGATGCGGCCTGGCGCGCGCTGGCCGGACGCTTCCGCGCGATCTGCGCCAAGCACCCGCGCCTGGAGAAGAGCAACCACCGCGTGCACCTCGGCACCCTCGGCGGCGGCAACCACTTCATCGAGCTCTGCCTGGACGAGGCCGACCGCGTCTGGCTGATGCTGCACAGCGGCTCGCGCGGCGTCGGCAACGCCATCGGCAACCTGTTCATCGAGCTGGCCCAGGCCGACATGCGCCAGCACCTGGCCAACCTGCCGGACAAGGATCTGGCCTACTTCGAGGAAGGCAGCCGCCACTTCGCCGACTACCTCGAGGCGGTCGGCTGGGCCCAGGACTACGCCCGGCAGAACCGCGCGCTGATGCTGCAGGCGGTGATCGCGGCGACCCGCCAGGTGCTCGGCCGGCCGTTCGAGGCACAGCTGGAGGCGGTGGACTGCCATCACAACTACGTGCAGCGCGAGCGCCACTTCGGCCGCGAGGTGCTGGTCACGCGCAAGGGCGCGGTATCGGCGCAGCATGGCCAGCTGGGCATCATTCCCGGCTCCATGGGTACGCGCAGCTACATCGTGCGCGGTCTGGGCAACGCCGAGGCGTTCTGTTCCTGCAGCCACGGCGCCGGTCGGGTGATGAGCCGCAGCCAGGCGAAGCAGCGCTTCGACCTGGCCGACCAGCTGCGCGCCACCGCCCATGTCGAATGCCGCAAGGACAAGGACGTGATCGACGAGATCCCCATGGCCTACAAGGACATCGACGCGGTGATGGCGGCCCAACGCGACCTGGTCGAGGTGGTGCACAGCCTGCGCCAGCTGGTGTGCGTGAAGGGCTGAGTGACAGGGCAGCGCCTGATCCGCGGGCGCCCCGTCGCAGGCAGGGATAGCCCGCGGCATCACGCCGGCCTGGCGCAGTCGTTCCCGGGCGGGTGACCGGCGGCCCTGGCAGGCGGCTGCGGCTTTCTATACTGAAGTTCCCATTCCCGTTTCAGGAGAGCCACCATGCGCCGCCTAACTGCCTTTCTCGCCGCCGCCCTGCTCAGCGCGCCGCTGTGGGCCATGCACTGCCCCGCCGACATGGCGAAGATCGACGCCATGCTGCAAAGCGACCCGCCGGCCGATCCCGCCGTGCTGGCCAAGGTCCAGGAATTGCGCGCCGAGGGCGAAGCCCTGCACAAGGCCGGCAACCACAGCGAATCGGTCAAGGTGCTCGGCGAGGCCCTCGACATGCTTTCGGCCAGCGAGTGACGCCGGCCGCGCTCAATAACCCGTGTAGAGCAGCTCCAGCGCCACCCGCCGCACTTCCTGCAGGTCCACCGGCTTGCTCAGGCAGGCGGACGCCCCGCGCGCCCGGGCCTCGTCGAACAGCGCGGTGTCGGCCACCGCGCTGATCACCACTACCGGCACCTCACGCAGCCGCGGCTCGGCGCGCATGACGTCGAGCACCTCCAGCCCGCTGCCGTCCGGCAGGTCGATATCCAGCAGCAGCAACGCCGGCTCGCCGTCGCGCAACTCCGCCAGCGCGCTCTGCCGGGTGCCCACGCCGCGGACCTCGGCGAATTCGCGCAGCGCCTCCTGGAGAACCTTCAGACAGGCCGGGTGGTCCTCCACGCACAGCACCTGGACCAGGCGCCGCTCGCTCTGCGTCGGCTGCGGCGCCACAGCGGCGTGCGCCTCGTCCGGGCGCGCGGCGCTGGGCAGATCGAGCCAGAAGCGGCTGCCCACGCCCGGCTCGCTGCGCACGCCGATCTCGCCCTCCATCAGGCTGGCCAGCTCGCGACACAGGACCAGGCCGATACCGGTGCCGGGAATGTTCGAACTCTCCCGACCGAGACGCTGGAACGGCTGGAACAGCTGCGCCTGCTGCTCGCGGGAAAGACCCGGGCCGGTGTCGTCGACCCACAGCCGCACGCAGTCGGCACGCACCTCGTAGCCCATGCGAATCAGGCCGTGCGGGCTGTTGTACTTGATCGCGTTCGACAACAGGTTGAGCAATATCTGCCGTACCCGGCGCGGATCGCCCTGGACGAACAGCGGCGGATCGGCGGCCGCCATCACTTGCAGCTGCAGCTGGCGTTGCTGCACTTCCGGTTGCACCAACTCGGCACAACCGGCCAGCAGCGTGCCGATCTCCACCGGCTGCAACTGCAGCTGCTGGCGACGACTCTCGATGCTCGACAGGTCGAGGATGTCGTCGACCAGCGAGGTCAGATGGCGGCTGGCATTGACGATCTCGTGGGCGTAATCGCTCTCCAGGCGGGCGTCGGCCTTGTCCTGCGCCTCCATCTCGATCAGTTGGGCGAAACCGTGGATGGCATTGAGCGGCGTGCGCAGCTCGTGGCTCATGCTCGACAGGAAGCGGCTCTTGGCCTGGCTGGCGGCCAGGGCCTCGAGGCTGGCGTGACGCAATTCCTCCTGCACCTGCTTGAGGCGGGTGATATCGACATGGGTGCCGGCGATGCGCAGCGGCCAGCCGCTCTCATCGCGCTCCAGCACCTTGCCGCGGCTGAGCAGCCAGAGATACTCGCCGCGAAAATCGAGGTAGCGGTACTCCGCATCGAAGTGCTCGTCGCCGCTCTCGGCGAAGTGCTTGCGCAGGTGCCGCAGGCGCTCCAGATCGTCCGGATGCACGCGCTGATTGAACTCGCTCAGGCTCAGATGGCATGCACCCAGGCCGAAACGGCGCACGAAGCGTTCGCTGAGGTCGATGCTCAGGTCGCGGGCGTTGATCTGCCAGAGGCTCTCGGTGGTGCTCTCGAGCACCAGCTCGAGGATGTTCTGCGCCTCCTGGCGCTCCTGCTCGCTGGCCTGCAGCTGCTTGCCGGCCTGCTGCACGGCGTCGGCCAGGCGGCTGACCTCGGTGATGTGGCTGTCCGGCGTGGCCGGGAGGTAGTTGCCCTGGCCCAGGCTGCCGGCCATCTCGACGATGCCGGCGATGGGTTGGGCCAACTGGTCGCTGAGGCGCCGCGAGCGCAGCCACATCCAGGCGAAGAACAGCAGGTAGAAGGCCAGCAGGCCGGCGATCAGCAGGTAGCCGATCTGCAGGTAGCGCTCGGCCAGCTGGTTGGTCTCGTGGAAGATCTGTTCCTCGTCCACCACCAGCAGCAGGCGCCATCCGGTCTGCGGAATCTCGCTCCAGGCCACCAGTTGCTTGCGCCCGCCGAGCAGCACCTCCTGGACGTTGCCGCGGCCCTCGTTCATCGCCTGCAGCAGCGGCGCCATGCCCTCGCGCTTGGCCAGGTTGAAGTCCTCGGGCTTGAGCACCTCGCGGCGCACCGCCTCCTCGTAGGAATAATGGGTCAGCTCGCGCAGGCCGAAATCCAGTTCGCCGGCGGCCGGCAGCGCCATGATGTTGTGGTCGTGGCTGACCAGCATGGCGTAGCCCTGCCAGGGCACGTTGAGCTCGGCGATCTCGCCGAGCACCTGGTCGATGGTGATATCCAGGCCGACCACGCCCTCGAGGAAGTCGCCGCGGTAGACCGGGGCGATCGCCGACATCATCCAGCCGAGGCCGGCGGGATCGAGGTAGACCTCGGTCCACACCACCTTGCGCTCGGGGTTGTGCTTGGCGTCGGCCAGGTAATAGAAGTTGTAGTCCGGGATCACCATGTCATGGGGATACTGCGCCGGCGTATCGAACCAGGGGTAGATGCGGTTGTAGCTGTCCCAGCTATTGAAGTAGAGCGCCGCCACCAGCGGATTGGCCTGCTGGATGGAACGCATCAGCGGGTCGACCTGCGACAGGCGCATGACCTTGGCGCGATCCTGCTGCGCCGGCGGCGTGCTGTTGGCGTAGAACGAGGCCGCGCGGCCATCGTCGCTGCGGGTGTAGAACACCCCCGATTCGGTGCTGGCGTGGCGGCTGCGCTCCAGCTCGTCGGCCTGGAAGCGGGTATCGAGCAGCGCGCGCTGGGTCGCGTCGCGGTACACCTGCACCAGGGACTCGATCGAGCGCAGACGCCCGTCGACGATCTTCCCCTCGCGCAGCGCGGCGCTGGCGAGATCCTTCACCGCAGCCTCCTGCAGGTGGCCGACCTGAGAGTCGCGAATCGCCTGATTGCTGAGCAGGTACACCGCGATCAACACCGACTCCACCAGGATCAGCGGGATCAGCGCGCTCTGCACGAAAGCCCGCCAGATCCACTGGCGCAGGGGGTAGCGGCTAGAGCTCGGCATGACGACTCCTTTCCATGGGGCCCTCGAGAGGGACGCGAGGCGTCATCATAGCGTCCCGCGTTGGAATCCGCAGTCGACGTTGCGGAACCTTTGCCGTACACTCGCGTCCTAGCTGTAACCACGAAGGTTTTGGGGCCGATTAGGATTCGACGCCGGTAACGAAACTTGAGGGGCATGCCGAGTAGGTGACAGTTCTCGTAAATTCGCTGCCACAACTTCATAGTTGCCAACGACGACAACTACGCTCTGGCCGCCTAAGGGCGCCAGCTGACCCTAGGGGATGCCTGTAAACCCGAAGATTTGGTCAGTCATATAGAACAGGATCGCCGCCAAGTTCGCTGTAGACGTAACGGCTAAAACTCATACAGCTCGCTCCAAGCACCCTGCCACTCGGGCGGCGCGGAGTTAACTCAGTAGAGATGGCTAAGCATGTAGAACCAATAGCGGAGAGCTGGCGGACGGGGGTTCAAATCCCCCCGGCTCCACCAACAACTGCACAGAGCCCCGTATTCCGGGGCTTTGCGCTGTCTGGGCCTGCCATTTTCGGCAGGTGTGACATCGAGTAGTCACATCCAGGTGGGGCATCAATAGGTGCCCAGGATAAGGCTCGCTCTCACGAGCTGACCCAGGTCCGTCACTGCACCCTCTATTCCCGAGCGCCGACCGATGCTAGTACTTGGCCGGCAACAGCACGCCTCGGCATTCGCCGAAGCCAATCGAAGGCTGCCCTTCCTTGCGGCAACGGGCGCGCATAATCACCTCGTCGCCGTCCTCGAGGAAGGTCCGCTGCTCGCCACTATGCAGTTCGATCGGCTGCTTCCCACCGAAGGTGCTTTCCAGCAGGCTGCCGAATTGATCCGGCTGCGGGCCGGACAGGGTGCCGGAACCGAACAGGTCGCCGGGCTGCAGCTTGCAGCCGCCGACGCTGTGGTGAGCCACCATCTGCGCCACGGTCCAGTACATGTGCCGGGTGTTGCTCAGCGCGATCCGCTGCGCCGGCAGGCCCTGCTCGCGCATGGCCGCGGTAAGCAGCAGCACTTCCAGCTCGATGTCGAACGCGCCGCCGGCCTGATCGCGCGCATCGAACAGATAGGGCAACGGCTGCGGGTCACCTGCCGGGCGTGGTGGCTGCGCCATGGCGAAGGGTTGCAGCGCCTCGGCGCTGACCACCCAGGGCGATACGCTGCTGGCGAAGTTCTTCGACAAAAACGGCCCCAGCGGCTGGTATTCCCAGGCCTGCACGTCGCGCGCGGACCAGTCGTTGAGCAGGCAGAAGCCGGCCACGTGCTGCGCCGCCCGCTCGATGGCGATGGGCTCGCCCATCTCGTTGCCCTGGCCGATCCAGATGCCCAGTTCGAGTTCGTAGTCCAGGCGCTTGCTCGGACCGAACTGCGGCATGTCGCTGCCCGGCGCCAGGGTCTGGCCACAGGGGCGACGCACCGGCGTGCCGGACACGCAGATGGTCGAGGCGCGGCCGTGATAGCCAATGGGTACGTGCTTGTAGTTCGGCAGCAGCGGGTTGTCCGGGCGGAACAGCTTGCCGACGTTGTTGGCGTGATGGATACCGACGTAGAAATCGGTGTAATCGCCCACCCGCGCCGGCAGATGCAGACGGCAGGCACTGATCGGCACGAGCAGCGTTTCGCCGAGCGCCTGCATGGCCTCGCGCTGCTGGCTGTGTTCGCCGAGCAGCACCTGCAGGGCCTGGCGCAGCGCGCGGCGCGGGCCGGCGCCGAGCGCGAAGAAGTCGTTGAGGCTGGCGCCGCTGGCGGCCTGCGCGGCAAGCGCGGCCTCGCCCTGGAACAGACCGGCGCAGGCGGCGCTGCGCAGAGAGAGGACGAAGTCGCCGACGGCCACGCCGCCCTGGGGCGCCTGGTCATCTCGGCTGAACACCCCCAGCGGCAGGTTTTCCAGGGGGAAGTCGGGGTGGCCGTTGGCCGATTCGACCCAGCTGCGCAGGCAGTTGGAAGCGGTCATATCAGCGGTTCTCCGCATCGAAGGTCTTGCGCATGCCGGACCAACAGGCGTCGTAGTCGCTCTGCAGCTGCGGGCATTCGAGGGCGCGGGCGGTGGGACGCAGCACGCTGCCGGTCTCGAACATGAAGGCCATGGTCTGGTCGATCTTGTGCGGCGCGAGTTCGACCTCGATGGCCTTGACCGTCGTCGCGTTGTCCGGCCCGTGCGCGCTCATGCAGTTGTGCAGGGAGGCGCCGCCCGGCGAGAAGCCGTCGGCCTTGGCGTCGTATTCGCCGGTGATCAGGCCCATGAACTCGTTCATCAGGTTGCGGTGGAACCACGGCGGGCGGAAGGTGTTCTCCGCCACCATCCAGCGCGGCGGGAAGATCACGAAGTCGATGTTGGCCATGCCGTGGATCGCGCTGGGCGAGGTCAGCACGGTAAAGATCGACGGATCGGGATGGTCGAAGCTGACCGTGCCGATGGTGTTGAAGCGGCGCAGGTCGTACTTGTAGGGCACGTTGTTGCCGTGCCAGGCGACCACGTCCAGTGGCGAATGGTCGAGCTCGGTCGCCCAGAGTTCGCCGAGGAATTTCTGCACCTGCTGAACCGGCTCGTCGCGATCCTCGTAACGCGCGACGGGCGTCAGGAAATCGCGCGGATTGGCCAGGCCGTTGCTGCCGATCGGCCCGAGGTCCGGCAGGCGCAGCGCGCAGCCGTGGTTCTCGCACACGTAGCCACGGGCCGTAGCTTCCAGCAGTTCGACGCGAAAACGCATGCCGCGCGGAATCACCGCGATCTCCAGCGGCGTCACGTCCAGCACGCCCAGCTCGGTGACCAGGCGCAGCGCGCCCTGCTGCGGCACGATCAGCAGCTCGCCGTCGGCGTCGAAGAACACCCGCTGCATCGATTGGTTCGCCGCGTAGGTATAGAGGCTCGCGCCCGCCGGCTGGTTCGGCTCGGCGTTGGCGGCCAGGCAGGTCAGGCCGTCGAGAAAATCGGTGGCGTCTCCGGCATGCGGCAGCGGGTTCCAGCGCAGCCGATTGGGTGTGACCGGGCCGAGCTGGGCATCGAGCTGGCGCTCCAGCCGGCGGTACTGGCCATGGCAGGCCGAAGGGCGGATGCGATACAGCCAGGTGCGCCGTGCCTCGGCGCGCGGCACGGTGAAGGCGGTGCCGGAGAGCAGCTCGGCATAGAGCCCGTAAGGCACCTTCTGCGGCGAGTTCTGGCCGACCGGCAGCGCCCCCGGCAGGGCCTCGCTGCTGAATTCGTTGCCGAAGCCGCTGAGGTACCCGATTTCGATCGCTTGTTGTGGTGATTGCATGACCGCCTCACTTTGCGTAACTCGTTTACGCAAAAAGTAATTTGAACTCAAGGGGGCGTCAAGCTATAAAAAGCGCCTTTCCCCAGCGGCAGCCCATTCATGACAGACAGCAACCCGGCCACCGCCCCCCGGCGCCAGAAGGTGCAGGCGGCCGAAGTCGGCACCGACATCCTCACCGGGCTCGCCGAGCTGGCCCCGGCCACCTCGCTGTCGCGCCTGGCCGAACACCTCGGCATGCCCGCGAGCAAGGTCCATCGTTATCTGCAGGCACTGATCGCCAGCGGCTTCGCCGAGCAGGATGCGCAGACCAACTACTATGGCCTGGGCCCCGCCGCGCTGTTCGTCGGCCTGGCAGCGCTCGGCCGGCTGGACGTGGTCAAGCTGGCGACCCCCTACCTGGCGCAACTGCGCGACGAGCTGAACGAGACCTGTTTTCTCGCGGTCTGGGGCAATCGCGGCCCGGCGGTGGTGCATGTCGAGCAGGCGATCCGCGCGGTCACCCTGGTCACCCAGGTCGGCTCGGTGCTGCCGCTGCTGAACTCGTCCACCGGTCTGGTGTGCAACGCCTTCCTGCCGGATGCCGAGACCGCGGCGCTGCGCGAGGAAGAATTGCGGCTGCCGGCGGCGCCTTCGCCGGCGGCCCTGGCGGCGACCATGAGCGAGCTGCAACGCAACCATATCCAGGCGGTGCACGGCTCGTTGATGGCCGGGGTCAACGCGCTGTCGGCACCGCTGTTCGCCGGCGGCCAGCGCCTGGCCGGGGTCATCACCGTGGTCGGCGCGGCCCCGGGCTTTATGGCCGAAAGCGACGGGGAGGCGGCGCGGCGCCTGCTGGAGGTGGCGGAGGCGATCAGCACGCGGATGGGCGCGCAGTTTCCGCGCTGAGCCGCCGAGCGCACCGCTCCACCGAGTCCGATTGCGCCTTCAGCCACGCCCCCGGCGAAACAGCGGCCGCGGCTCGATGGCCGAGCGCCCGTAGAGCACGCTCAAACCATCCAGGCCCTTGAGCGCATCGACCACCGACTTGTCGCCACGCACCGCAAAGGCATCGAAACCGCACTGGCGCATATGCGCCAGCTGATCGCGCAGCACCTCGCCCACCGCGCGCAGCTCGCCGCGCCAGCCCAGACGGGTGCGCAGCAGGTAGGCCTGGCTGTAGCCGCGGCCGTCGCGGAAGCTGGGAAAGTCGATGGCGATCAGCGGCAGGCTGGCGAGAAACGGCTGCAGTGCCTCCGGCTCGTCGTCCACCTGCAACAGCAGGCCATCGGCACTCATCGCCCTGCCCTCCAGCACCTCGGCCGGCTGCCGCTCGCGCCAGGCGGCCAACGGCAGAATCTGCGGCGCCGCGCCGGCACTTTCAGCACCCAGTTGCCAGGGGTCGTCAGTGACGATGCAGGCCCTCCCCTCGACCAGCCGAATCAGATTGTTCATGCCACCGCCTCCCGGGCGTAGACGCGCTCCTTGAACGGCTCCAGGCCGATGCGCTGGAAGGTGTCGAGAAAGCCTTCGTTCACCTCGCGGTAATCGACGTAGGTGTGCACGATGCGCTCGATCACGTCGGGCACCTGCTCGGCGGCGAAGGCCGGGCCGATCACCTTGCCCAGCGCCGCGTTGGCTCCCTGGCTGCCGCCGAGGGTCAGCTGGTACCACTCGCTGCCGTTCTTGTCGACGCCGAGGATGCCGACGTTGCCGATATGGTGATGGCCGCAGGCGTTCATGCAGCCGGAGATGTTCAGGCTCAGCTCGCCCAGGTCGTGCAGGTAGTCGAGGTCGTCGAAGCGCTGCTGGATGGCCTGGGCAATGGGGATCGACTTGGCGTTGGCCAGCGCACAGAAGTCGCCGCCCGGGCAGGCGATGATATCGGTGAGCAGGCCGGCATTGGCGCTGCCCAGGCCCGCGGCGATCATCTCTTGCCACAGCGCATACAGGTCGGCCTTGCGCACGTCCGGCAGCACCAGGTTCTGTTCGTGGGCCACGCGGATCTCGCCGAATCCGTAGCGCTCGCTGCAGTCGGCCAGCGCCTCCATCTGCTCGGCGCTGACGTCGCCAGGCGGCGCGCTGATGCCCGGCTTGGTCGACAGCACCACGCTGACGTAACCGGGCACCCGATGCGCCCTGACGTTGCGCGACACCCAGCGGGCGAAGGCGTCGTCGCGCGCCAGTTGGGTGCCGAAGTCAATATCGGTATCGGCCAGCTCGACATAGGCCGGCTTGTGGAAGGACGCGGCGACGCGCTGGTACTCGTCCTCGGTGAGCTGCGCCGGGCCGTCCTTGATCGGCTGCCACTCGCGCTCCACCTCGGCGGCGAAGGCCTCGATGCCCAGCGCCTTGACCAGGATCTTGATCCGCGCCTTGTACTTGTTGTCGCGCCGGCCGTGGCGGTTGTACACGCGCAGGATGGCCTCGACGTAGGACAGGCAGTCCTGCCAGTGCAGTCCGTCACGCAGTGGCTGGGCGATGATCGGCGTGCGCCCCAGGCCACCGCCGACCAGCACGCGCAGGCGCAACTCGTCGGCCGCGTCGCGGTGAAGCTGCAGACCGATGTCATGCACCTGGATCGCCGCACGGTCCTCGGCGGCGGCGCACAGGGCGATCTTGAACTTGCGCGGCAGGAACAGGAACTCCGGGTTGACCGTCGACCATTGGCGCAGGATCTCGGCCAGCGGGCGCGGGTCGAGGTATTCGTCGGCGGCGACCCCGGCGAAAGCCTCGGTGGTGATGTTGCGCACGCAGTTGCCCGAGGTCTGGATCGCGTGCATGTCGTGCGCGGCCAGCCAGTCGAGGATGTCGCCGACGCGTTCGAGCTCGATCCAGTTGAACTGGATGTTCTGCCGCGTGGTGAAGTGGCCGTAGCCACGGTCGTACGCGCGGGCGATGTGCGCCAGCGCGCGCAGCTGCGCCGCCGACAGGGTGCCGTAGGGAATCGCCACGCGCAGCATGTAGGCGTGCTTCTGCAGGTACAGGCCGTTCTGCAGGCGTAGCGGCAGGAACTCCTCCTCGCTCAGTTCGCCGGCCAGGCGCCGCTGAATCTGGTCGCGGAACTGGGCGACGCGCTCGCGCACCAGCGCGCGGTCATAATCGTCGTATTGGTACATGCAGGCATACCTCCTGATCACGGGCGTCGACTATGCCTGCCGGGCGTGCACCGAAAACAGCTGCAGAAAAGCCTTAGAAAAGCGGATCAGATATGCGCAGGAGTGGCCGGCACCGAGCGCTGATTGGCGCGGCGCGATGTCGCAGACCGATGTTTTGGCCGTTCCGGCTAAAGCCAAAGGTGCCAGAGACGGCGTGGCCTTGAGGCGCAGCAGGAGTTTTCCGCTGGCATCATCGGCCACATCTGATCCGCTTTTTTATCGAAAACCTGAGTCTGTTTTGCAAACAGCCCCGCCCCGATCATGGCGCCAGCCTGATTAACGCCTGACGAGGGCAACACCATGACTGAGCTGATTCCCGTGCGGGCCGTCGAGAGCATCGATGCTGCCAAGCCCATCCGCCTGACCCCGGCCCAGGCCGGTGGCCCGATCCACACCCGCAGCTTCAGCGGGCGCTTTCGCAACCTGCGCCTGCTCGGCGCCGGCATGCTGTTTCTGCTGTTCTTCGGCACCGCCTGGCTCGACTGGAACGGTCGCCAGGCCGTGCTCTGGGATCTGGACAACCGCCAGTTCCATATCTTCGGCGCGACCTTCTGGCCGCAGGACTTCATCCTGCTCTCGGCGATCCTGATCATCGCCGCCTTCGGCCTGTTCTTCATCACCGTGCTGGCCGGCCGCGTCTGGTGCGGCTATGCCTGCCCGCAGAGCGTGTGGACCTGGGTCTTCATGCGCGTGGAACAGATCACCGAGGGCGACCGTGGTCAGCGCATCAAGCTCGACGCCGCGCCCTGGTCGCTGCAGAAAATCCTGCGCCGCAGCGCCAAGCATGGCCTGTGGCTGGCGGTGAGCCTGGTCACCGCGCTGGCCTTCGTCGGCTACTTCACCCCGATCCGTCAGTTGACGGTAGACCTGGCAACCTTCGAAGTCGGCGCCACCACGGCCTTCTGGGTGCTGTTCTTCACCGCCGCCACCTATATCAACGCCGGCTGGCTGCGCGAGAAGGTGTGCCGCGACATGTGCCCCTACTCGCGCTTCCAGAGCGTGATGTTCGACCGCGACACCCTGATCATTTCCTACGATGCCGCCCGCGGCGAAAACCGTGGTCCGCGGCGCAAGGACGCCGACTACAAGGCCGAGGGCCTGGGCGACTGCGTCGATTGCACCCTGTGCGTGCAGGTCTGCCCCACCGGCATCGACATCCGCGATGGCCTGCAACTGGAATGCATCGGCTGCGGCGCCTGCATCGACGCCTGCGACAGCGTGATGGACAAGCTCGGCTATGCCCGCGGCCTGGTGCGCTACGGCTCCGAGCGCGAGCTGGCCGGCGGCAAGACCCGCTGGCTGCGGCCCAACCTGGCCGGCTACGCGGCGATGTTGGCGCTGATGATCGGCGCCTTCGCCTGGGCCCTGGCCGAGCGCCCGCTGATCTCCCTGGACGTGACCCGCGACCGCGGCCTGTTCCGCGAAAACGCCGCCGGCCAGGTCGAGAACATCTACAGCCTGAAGATCATCAACAAGACCCAGCAGGCGCGCAGCTACGCCATCGCCCTGGTCGAGCCCGGCGATTTCGAACTGCACGGCCCGAGTACGCTGAAGCTGGCGCCGGGGGAGATTCGCGATCTGCCGGTAAGCGTTGCGCTGACGACCACGAGCAACGGCGCTGGGCCGCAAACCGTCCGCTTCGAGGTGCGTGACCAGGCCGATTCGCAGAGCTACGTGAGCACCAGGAGCACTTTCCTCGCGCCGCTGCGCTAGCGCTTCGCCCCGAGGCGGGGCTCCTACAGGTGCTGTCATATCCGTGAGGAGCCGCGCCCCGCGGGGAATGGGCCACTGGCGTCGTAGCGCGGATGCAATACGGGGCGATTCGATGTCCGCCCCCGGATTGCATCCGGGCTACGGTTGCCACAACCGAGATACGTCCCCCTTCACGAGGCACTGCCATGTCTGCCCTTCTGCCCGTAAAGTGCTCGTCCGTACCCTTTGCGCCGGTGAACCAGGACAGGATGAAACGCTACGAGAAATTCGCCGACGAGATCGCCGAGCTGATCCGCAGCGGCGTGCTCGGCCCCGGCGAGAAGGTGCCCTCGGTGCGCCACGCCAGCCGCACCTACGGAGTCAGCCCGTCCACCGTGTTCCAGGCCTACTACCTGCTGGAGGATCGCGGCCTGATTCAGGCCCGCGCACGTTCCGGCTACTTCGTCCGCGAGCACGCCAAGCGCCCGCTGCACGAACCCGAGCCCGCCGCCCACGCCGCGCAGACCACCGAGGTCGACGTCAGCGAGCTGGTGTTCTCCGTACTCGCCTCGCTGAAGGATCCGCACACCGTGCCCTTCGGCTCGGCCTTCCCCAGCCCCGACCTGTTCCCCCTGCAGCGCCTGGCCAAGAGCATGGCGCATGCCCTGCGCATGCTCTCGCCGCACGAGGTGATCGCCGACATGACCGCCGGCAACCCCGACCTGCGCCGGCAGATCGCCCTGCGCTACATGGTCAGCGGGGTGATGCTGCCGATGGAGGAGCTGGTGATCAGCAACGGCGCCATGGAGGCGCTCAACCTCTGCCTGCAGTGCGTGACCCAACCGGGCGACCTGGTGGCCATCGAGTCGCCGACCTTCTACGCCTGCCTGCAGGTGCTGGAACGACTCAAGCTCAAGGCGGTGGAAATCCCCGTGCACCCGCGCGAAGGCATCGACCTGGCGGCGCTGGCCGAGAGCCTGCAGCGCCTGCCGATCAAGGCCTGCTGGTTCATGAGCAGCCTGCAGAACCCGCTCGGCGCGAGCATGAGCGAGGCGAAGAAGCAGGCGCTGTATGAGCTGCTGGTAAAGCACCAGGTACCGCTGATCGAGGACGATGTCTACGCCGAGCTGTACTTCGCCAGCCAGCCGCCCAAGCCGGTGAAGAGCTTCGACCGCGAAGGCCTGGTGATGCACTGCGGCTCGTTTTCCAAGAGCCTGGCGCCAGGCTACCGGGTCGGCTGGGTGGCCGGCGGGCGCTACGCCGAGCAGATCGCCCGGCTCAAGCTGATGACCACCATCTCGCCCTCGGTGCCGGCCCAGGCGGCCATCGCCGACTACCTGCAGCACGGCGGCTACGACCGCCACCTGCGCCGGCTGCGCCACGCCCTGGAGATGCAGCAGGGCGCCATGCTCGCCTCGGCGGCGCGGCACTTTCCTGCCAGCACACGGGTCACCCGCCCCGCCGGCGGCTATTTTCTCTGGTTCGAATTCCCCGAGCGGCTGGATTCCCTGCGCCTGCTGCGCCTGGCCCTGGCGCAGGGCATCAGCCTGGCGCCGGGGCCGATCTTCTCCGCCAGCCAGGGCTTCGGCCACTGCGCGCGGCTCAACTACGGCCATCCCTGGGATGCGCGCAGCGAACAGGCGATGGAAGTGCTCGGGCGCCTGATAACGGGGCTGCTCTGAGGCGACTGCGCTTTCGTCGCTCGAGGCAGCGCTGCCCGTAACCCCTGCGGGCGGCTCGGCTCTATACTCCACTCAAGCCTTGTAAGACTTGGAGGCGAACCATGTCAGCCCGCCGCTGCGCCAGCCAGGAACACCGGCTCGCCCGCGCCTTGCGCACGCTGAGCGGGTGCAACCGGGCACTGTTGCGCGCCGAGGACGAGGCGACCCTGCTGCAGGACATCTGCCGGGTGATAGTCGACGAATGCGCCTACAGCCTGGCCTGGGTCGGCCGTGCCGAACAGGATGCGGCGAGAACGGTCACCCCGGTGGCCCATGCCGGGGTCGACCGGGCCTACGTCGAGTCGCTGAACATCTCCTGGGCCGACAACGAGCGCGGCCACGGTCCGTCGGGGACGGCGATCCGTACCGGGCAACCGAGCCTGGCGCGCAACGTCCAGACCGACCCGAACACCGCCCCCTGGCGCGAAGGCGCCACCGCCCACCGCATCGCCTCGATCCTGTCGCTGCCGCTGCGGGTCGAGGGGACAATCTTCGGCGCCATCGGCATCGGTGCACCGGAGCCCGATGCGTTCGGCGACGAGGAACTGGAGCTGCTCGGCGAGGCCGCCGAAGACCTGGCATTCGGCATCCAGTCGCTGCGCATCAAGGCCCGCCGCGCCCAGGCGGAGCTGGAGATCCAGCGCCTCAACCGCGCCCTGTCGACCCGCCTTGCGGTCAACCATGCGCTGCTCCACGCCGATGACGAGCCGGCCCTGCTCGAGGAAGTCTGCCGCGTGCTGGTGGAGGACTGCGGCTATCGCCTGGCCTGGGTCGACTACCGCCAGGAGAACGGCACCCCAGCCTACCGCCCGGTGGCCCGCCGAGGCCTCGACGCCGGCTTTCTCGAGATCGGCGAGACCTGGGCGACCAGTGACGCGGCGCAACCCTTCATCCACGTGGTGGAAACGATGCTCGAAACCGGGCAACCCTTCGTGACGCGCGACATCCTCAACGATCCCGAGGCACCGCTGCGCGAGGAGGCGTGCGAGCGCGGCTATGCGTCGGCCATCGTGCTGCCGCTACGCGTCGAAGGCGCGCTGATCGGCATGCTGACGATCATGGCCGCCGAGGCCGACGCCTTCGACACGCAGGAGGTCGAGCTGCTGCTGGCCACCGCCAACGACCTGGGCTTCGGCATCAGCGCCCTGCGCACCCGCGAGCGGGCGCGGCAGGCGGAGGCCACCATCCGGCGCATGGCCTATTTCGACACCCTGACCGGCCTGCCCAACCGCCTGCGCCTGTGCGAGCTGCTGGACGAAGCGATCGCCAGCGCCAAGCTGGAACACCGCGCGCTCGGCGTGCTGCAACTGCAGGTCGGGCACAACCACGAGGTCTACGAGACCCTCGGCAACCGCGAAGGCGACCGCCTGCAACAGGCCATCGCCGAGCGACTGGTGCAGGCGGCGGGTGCGGGCAACCCGGTGGCGCGCATCGGCGAGAGCGACTACGCGGTGCTGATGCCCAGCGGCGGCGCCGAACAGGCCACGCAACTGGCGCAGAAGATCCTCGTGGCGCTGTACGAGCCGATCGAGCTTTCCGGGATGCTGCTCGATGCCCGGGCCCATATCGGTATCGCCCTCTACCCCGGCCATGGCACCGTCGCCGACGTCCTGCTGCGACGCGCCGGCAGCGCCCGCGACCAGGCCCAGCGCAACGGCGACGGCCATGCGCTGTTCCAGGGCGACCTGGACCGCGACTGCGCCTTGCACCGGACACTGATGAGCGACCTGCGCCGGGCGATCGACGGCAACCAGCTGCTGCTCTACTACCAGCCGAAGCTGCAGATCGCCACCAACCGGGTGTGCGGCAGCGAGGCCCTGGTGCGCTGGCAGCACCCGCAGCACGGCCTGCTGCCGCCCAACGAGTTCATCAAGCTGGCCGAGAGCAGCGGGGTGATCACCCCGCTGACCTACTGGGTACTCGACGCCGCACTGGGCCAGCGCTACGCCTGGCACGAGGAAGGCGACGAACGGCCGATATCGATCAACCTGTCGGCGCGCGACCTGCGCGATCCCAAGCTGCTCGAACGCATTCGCGGCGCCTTCGCCACCTGGGGTGCGCAGCCGGGCTGGATCGAGTTCGAGCTTACCGAGAGCGCGCTGATGGAAGACCCTGTGGCGGCGCTGGAGACCCTGCGCCAGCTCAAGAGCCTGGATACCCGCCTGAGCATCGACGACTTCGGCACCGGCTATTCCTCGCTGGCCTACCTGCAGAAGTTGCCGGTGGATTCGCTGAAGATCGACCAGTCCTTCGTCACCCGCATGCTCAGCGACGACGACGATTCGGCGAAGATCGTCCGCTCGATCGTCGAACTGGCGCACAACCTCGACCTCGAAGTGGTCGCCGAGGGCGTGGAGAACCAGGAGACCCTGAACCGCCTGGGCGACTTCGGCTGCGACATCGCCCAGGGCTTCTCCATCAGCCAGCCGATTCCCGGCGACAAGTTCCGCTCCTGGGAAGCCCTGTCGACCTGGCACTGACCGCTGCGCCCTTTATCGGCCATCTGCAGCCCACTCGCCGACTGACCTAAGCTTTATAGAAGGCACCCGCGCCCTGATCGATGAGGTTGGCCGCCATGCACCCCTTGCTCGAGGAGCTTCACAGCTATCACCACGACCTTTGCACCTCCATCGCGCAGCTCCGCAAGCTGCTCGCACGCTTCAAGGACGGTAGCTGCGACGACGCCGGGCGGCGCGAACTGTTCGAGCTGCTGGCCTCGCTGCACGGCGACGCGGAGGCCCGCCACCACCGCAACGAAGAACTGATCCGCCTGCAACTGCTGGCGACCCGCGCCCCGCTGCACCAGCGCGTGCTGGAGATCGAACGCGACCACCAGGGCTTCGCGCGCATCGCCGGCCAGCTCGCGGCGCTGGAGCAGTCCGGCCATACGCCGGAGGAGATCGCCAGCGTCGTCGAGGACTACCTGCGTCACTACCACGACCACATGGACAGCGAAGAGAACATCTTCTTCCCCATGGCCGACGAATGGCTCGATGACCAGCACTGGCAGGTCGTCAGGCAGCAGTGGCAGCACTAGGGAAGTTCTGAAGAAGCCATCTATCGTCACTCCCGCGAAGGCGGGAGCCCAGGGACTACGCAGGTTGTGGATTATTCCCCTTCGGGCCAGCGCAAGCGCTGTTCAGCGATAAAGCTGCTGTCCCGCCTGCGCGGGAATGAAGGCTATTTCAGAGTTTCCCTAGCGGGTTGCCGCCGAAGGCAACGTGGCAATGAGCTGCAGCGCGGCGCGCGCGAACCCGTCTCGCAGAGGCGGCAACGGGTCGGGCACCACGGCCGCCTATTCCTTGCCCAGGCCGTGCTGGCGCAGCTTGTTGGCGATGGTGGTGTGCGACACGCCGAGGCGCTTGCCTAGCTGGCGGCTGCTCGGGTGGTCGCGGTACAGCCGCTCCAGCACCGCCTTCTCGAAGCGGCCGAGGATGTCGTCGAGGCTGCCTTCCACCGAGAACTCGCCCAAGGGCTGCGGCGCGCCGTAATCCGGCAGGCGGATGTGCTCGGCCTTGACCGTGCCGCCGTCGCACAGCGACACCGCCTGAAACAACACGTTCTCCAGCTGGCGCACATTACCCGGCCAGTGGTAGTGGGCGAGTTTGTCCAGCACCGCCGGCGCCAGCTTGGGCAGCGCGCAGCCGATCTGCCGGCTGGCCGAGTCGAGGAAGTGCTCGACCAAAGGCGCCAGGCCGTCGAGGCATTCGCGCAGCGGCGGGATATGCAGGGAAAGCACGTTGAGGCGGTGATAGAGGTCCTGGCGGAACTCGCCGCGGGCGCACAGCTCGGACAGGTCGACCTGGGTGGCGCAGATCACCCGTACATCCAGGTACACCTCCTCGTCGCTGCCGACGCGGCGAAAGCAGCCGTCCTGCAGAAAGCGCAGCAGCTTGGCCTGCAGGCGCGGGCTCATCTCGCCGACGCCGTCGAGAAATAGCGTGCCGCCGGCGGTCAGCTCGAGCAGGCCGAGCTTGCCTTCCGGGCGCGCGCCCTCGAAGGCGCCGGGGCCGTAGCCGAACAGCTCGGTCTCGGCCATGGATTCCGGCAAGCCGGCGCAGTTGAGCGCCATGAACGGCGACTGCCCGCGCGGGCTGGCCAGGTGGCAGGCGCGTGCCAGCAGCTCCTTGCCGGTGCCGGTCTCGCCCTCGATCAGCAGCGGCGCGTCCAGCGGCGCCATGCGCCGCGCCTCGCGCACCACCGCAGCCATCACTCTGGAGCTCTGGAAGATGCTGTCGAAGCCACGCAGCTCCTGCTTGCGCACGTGGTAGATGCGTTCGCCGACCCGATCGGCGCGGTGCAGGGTGAGCACCGCGCCGGCCAGCGCCTCGCTGTCGTCGTGCTCGTTCTGCAGCGGGGCGATGTCGGCGAGGAACACGTCACCCTTGATCTTCACCCGCAGGCCGTTGATCCGCGCCTTGTTGGCCCGCACCAGTTCGGGCAGGTCGAAGTCCTCGGCATAGCGCGACAGCGCCATGCCCGGCACCTCGTCGACGCGCACGCCGAGCAGCTGCGCGGCGCTACGGTTGGCCGCGACAATCGAGCCGGCCATGTCGATCGACAGCACCGGGAAATCCAGCGCACCGAGCAGCGCGTTGAGCTCCAGGTGGCGCCGCTCGCTGGGCATCAGGCCGACGCGTTTGACGCCGAACACCCCGGCGATGGCCTCGAACTTCGGCCGCAGCGACTGGAACTGCAGGTTGATCAGGTTCGGGCAGTGCAGGTAGATGGCGTTGCCCTGCTCGCCACCGACTTCGCCGCGGGCGACGTTGATGCCGTAGTCGACCAGCAGGTTGAGGATGTCGCGCAGGATGCCGACGCGGTTCTGGCAGTGGACCTTGATACGCATGGCGAGGCTCGTGTCTGTCTTGTTATGGGCCGCCGGGGAAAAATCGACGAGGGCGGCGTAATTATCGTCAAGAATATGTGACAGCCTAGCGCAGCGACAAGGCGATATCCGGCGATTTCGCCGAAGCCGTAATCCATTCTTTACGCACTACCAGGTTCCACTGCCGCCCCTGACCCTGCCCGCCCCCTGCCCTCGCCCGCGCACTCGGGTTATTTCTTTGTCCAACACAAGAACAACAGCCCCCGCAGGAGGCATCGATGAAGAGTACGCAGTACCTGGCCCGGGAACCGGACGACAGCGGCTTTATCCACTACCCGGAAGCCGAGCACCAGGTGTGGAACACCCTGATCACCCGCCAGTTGAAGGTGATTGAAGGCCGCGCCTGCCAGGAATACCTGGACGGTATCGAACAGCTCGGCCTGCCGCTGGAGCGCATTCCCCAGCTCGGCGAGATCAACCGCGTGCTCGAAGCCAGCACCGGCTGGCGCGTGGCGCGGGTGCCGGCGCTGATCCCG
Source organism: Pseudomonas sp. SP16.1 (assembly GCF_052682975.1). Classification (NCBI taxonomy): domain Bacteria; kingdom Pseudomonadati; phylum Pseudomonadota; class Gammaproteobacteria; order Pseudomonadales; family Pseudomonadaceae; genus Pseudomonas; species Pseudomonas sp. SP16.1. The sequence continues at coordinate 753,504 of NZ_JBQYFZ010000001.1, read as the reverse complement.
TTCCAGACCTTCTTCGAGCTGCTGGCCAGCAAGCAGTTCCCGGTGGCCACCTTTATCCGCACCCCCGAGGAGCTGGACTACCTGCAGGAGCCGGACATCTTCCACGAGATCTTCGGCCACTGCCCGCTGCTGACCAACCCCTGGTTCGCCGAGTTCACCCACACCTATGGCAAGCTCGGCCTCAAGGCCAGCAAGGAAGAGCGCGTCTACCTGGCGCGGCTGTACTGGCTGACCATCGAGTTCGGCCTAGTCGACACCCCGGAAGGCCGGCGCATCTACGGCGGCGGCATCCTCTCCTCGCCGAAGGAAACCCTCTACGCCCTGTCCGACGTGCCCGAGCACCAGGCCTTCGATCCGCTGGAGGCGATGCGCACGCCCTACCGGATCGACATCCTGCAGCCGCTGTACTTCGTGTTGCCCGAACTCAAGCGTCTGTTCGAACTGGCCCATGAAGACATCATGGCGCTGGTGCACCAGGCCATGCGGATGGGCCTGCACGCGCCGAAGTTTCCGCCGAAAGCCGCGTAGGCTTTTAACTCTCCTCGCCCATTTATGGGAGAGGAGCGAGCCGATCAGCGGTTGCGGCCTGAAGCCAAGCCGAGAAGGCTTGCGCAGCGCCTTTTTGTAGGAGCCCCGCCTCGGGACGAAGCTCTGCAACTATGCGCTGCCCCGATTCGCCGCTGGGCGCGGCTCCTACAGACGCGGTATGTCGATATTTGCCTAATCAACCCTAGTTGCTTACCCAGGAGAATCCCCATGTCCCTTGCCCAAGCCCAATGCGAAGCCTGCCGCGCCGACGCGCCCAAGGTGTCCGATGAAGAACTGGCCGAACTGATCCGCGAAATTCCGGACTGGAATATCGAGGTGCGCGGCGACCACATGGAGCTGGAGCGCGTGTACCTGTTCAAGAACTTCCGCCACGCCCTGGCCTTCACCAACGCGGTCGGCGCCATCGCCGAGGAAGTCGGCCACCACCCGGCCCTGCTCACCGAATGGGGCAAGGTCACCGTCACCTGGTGGAGCCACGAGATGCGCGGCCTGCACCGCAACGACTTCATCATGGCCGCGCGCACCGATGTGCTGGCCGCCGCTGCCGAGGGTCGCAAGTGAACCATTTCGCCGCCATCGCCCGGGTGCCGGGCGACCCGATCCTGAGCCTGATGGAGGCTTATCGCCTGGACCGCAACCCGGCCAAGATGGACCTGGGCGTCGGCGTGTACAAGGACGCCCAGGGCCTGACGCCGATCCCACGCGCGGTCAAGCTGGCCGAGCAGCGCCTGGTAGACGCCGAGCTGACCAAGACCTACGTCGGCGGCCACGGCGATGCGGCCTTCGGCGCGCGCCTTAGCCAGCTGGTGCTGGGCGCGGACTCGTCGCTGCTGGTCGGCCAGCGCGCCGGCGCCACCCAGACGCCCGGCGGCACCGGCGCCCTGCGCCTGGCCGGCGACTTCATCCGCCACTGCCTGCCGGGGCGCGGCATCTGGCTGAGCGACCCGACCTGGCCGATCCACGAGACGCTGTTCGCCGCGGCCGGACTCAAGGTCGGCCACTACCCCTACGTCGGCGCCGACAACCGGCTGGATGTGGAGGCGATGATCGCGGCGCTGGCCCACCTGCCCAAGGGCGACGTGGTGCTGCTGCACGCCTGCTGCCACAACCCCACCGGCTTCGACCTCGCCCCGCGTGACTGGAAGCGCGTGCTGGAAGTGGTCAAGGCGCGCGAACTGCTGCCCTTGATCGACTTCGCCTACCAGGGCTTCGGCGACGGCCTGGAGCAGGACGCCTGGGCGGTGCGCCTGTTCGCCGCCGAGCTGCCGGAACTGCTGATCACCAGCTCCTGCTCGAAGAACTTCGGCCTGTACCGCGAACGCACCGGCGCGCTGATCGTCTGCGCAGCGAGCGCCGACAAGCTCACCGATATCCGCAGCCAGCTGGCGTCCATCGCCCGCAACCTGTGGTCGACGCCGCCGGCCCACGGCGCCGCGGTGGTCGCCGAGATTCTCGCCGACGCCGAACTCAGGAACCTGTGGCAGGACGAGCTGGAAGGCATGCGCCTGCGCGTCGCCAGCCTGCGTCGCGGCCTGGTCGAGACGCTGGCGCCGCACGGCCTGAGCGAGCGCTTCGCGCATATCGCCGAGCAGCGCGGCATGTTCTCCTACACCGGCCTGACGCCGCTGCAGGTGCAGCGCCTGCGCGAGGATTTCAGCGTCTACATGGTCGGCAGCGGCCGCGCCAATGTCGCGGGGATGGAGGCCAGTCGTCTGGAGCAGCTGGCCGCGGCCATCGCGCGGGTTTGCGCCTAGCCCGGTACGCGCGGCGCATCCTTGCGGGGTGCGCCATGCGCACCGGGCCCTGTGACGCATGCATGGTGCGCAGGGCGACAAGGCCTGGCGAACGCTAGCGGCGCCCAACGCCGAACGATCGCCACCGTCGCGCCGCATCACCCGCCGGGCGCGATCCCCATGAGTTCGGTGAATGCCGCAAGCGCGCCAGCGACCCCATGGATGGGCAGCGTTTCCGACAGGGGGCGCGGCCTGACCCGCCCTACGAAGCGCGCACTACCTGGATAGAGCGCAACTCACCGACAGTTCGGCGTTGCCACGCTTCTAGTCGTCCTTGCCCCGCTCGCGCAGCGTCAGCCCACGCAGGAAGTTGCGCAGGATCTGGTCGCCGCACTCGCGGTAGTTCTTGTGCCCGGGCTTGCGGAACAGCGCGCCGAGCTCGGCCTTGGTCATCGGCAGGTCGGCGGTCTGGAGGATGGCCTGCATGTCCTCGTCCTTGAGCTCGAAGGCCACGCGCAGCTTCTTCAGCACGATGTTGTTGCTCAGCCGCGTCGCCACCGGCAAACGCTCCCGGCTGTCGTCCTTGCCGCGCTTGCAGAACACCAGGCCTTCCAGCACATGCGCCAGCAGCGCGTCGCTGCAACTCTGGTAGCCGGCCTCGTCCTCCTTGCGCAGGCAGGCGGACATCTGCTCCAGGGTCACCGGATGGTCCGCCAGCAGGCAGATCTCCACCAGCTCGGCATCGCCGACATCCAGCAGGTAGCGCAGGCTGCGCAGCACATCGTTATTGGTCATCACGGCGATCTCAAGGAAACGGTCGGCGAGTATAGAGGCATTCGCGCCTCAGTCCCGCCTCGCCTGCCCCCGGTTGTCGGGCTGCCAGGCATCGGCATCGCCGGAATACAGCGCCTGCTGCAGGCGTTCCAGATCGCCGCGTTCGGCGAAACGCCGCAACTGGACGTTGAACCGGCGCAGCAGCTCGGCGGCCCGAGCGTCGTCCTTGCGAAACAGCAGGCGCAGCGGCTCGGTGTTCAGGTGGCGCGGGTGATGGGTGATGGCGCGGCCCTCGGCGCCGGGGAACAGGCGGCGCAGCGTGGCGTAGCCCACCGCGCGGTCCTGCGGATGCAGGTCGATGCGCCCGTGCTCCAGCAGGCGGAAGCTGGTGTCCTCCTTGCCGCTCTGCGTCACCTGCAGCAGCCCCTTCTGCTGCGCCCGGTCGAAACGCGAGCCGTAGGAATAGCCGAGGGTGGTGCCGATGCGGTAGCGGCCGAGGTCCTCGATGCGCCGCCAGTCGAAATCCAGCTGGCGCCGATGGAACAGCACCACCTCGCCACGCACCAGCGGCTCGCTGCACACCGCGTAGTCGAGGCGGCTGGAGCTGCAGCTGTAGGGCATGATCGCGTCCAGCTGGCCCTGCTGCAGCATCAGCACGTTGCGATCCCAGGGGTACAAGCGGTACTCCACCTCCAGGCCCGCCTCGGCGAATACCGCGCGGACCAGGCGCGCCAGGGCGCCGCCATCGTCGCGGCGCTGGTCGACATAGGGCACCCAGTCGCCGGTACCGATGCGCAGCCTTGGCTCAGCCGCCGCGGGCAGCGCGCCGCCCATCAGCAGGAGCGAGACGAGCAACAGCAGGCGCGGTAGGCGGCGCAGACGGGGAAACAGGTATGCCACGGACCACCTCAACACGCAGACAGGTCGAAGCGTCCCTGCCCTCCCGGCGCACGTCCTGTTCGTCCCAGCTTAGCCAGGCGCGCCTGCGGGCAGGGCGCCATCAGTCGCTGCGCCCGCGCTCGGCAGGCCGTCGTGCGCCGGCCACGAGCTTGTCCACCAGCTTGGCGACCGCCGCCATGCCGAAGCTGGCGGTGACCATCATCACCGCGCCGAAACCGCCGGCGCAGTCGAGCTTGACCCCTTCGCCGACGAAGCCCTTGGCCTGGCATACGCTGCCGTCCGGCTTGGGGTAGCGCAGCTGTTCGGTGGAAAATACGCAGGGCACGCCGTAGGTGCGCCCCGGCGTGCGCGAGAAGCCGTAGTCGCGGCGCAGGGTGCTGCGCACCTTGGCTGCCAGCGGGTCGTTGAAGGTCTTGTTGAGGTCGGCGATCTGGATCTGCGTCGGGTCGACCTGGCCGCCGGCGCCGCCGGTGGTGACGATCTGGATCTTGCGCCGCTTGCACCAGGCGATCAGCGCGGCCTTGGCCGGCACGCTGTCGATGCAGTCGATCACCCCGTCGAGCTGTTCGGTGATGTATTCGGCCATGGTCTCGCGGGTGACGAAATCGGCTACCGCGTGCACCACGCAGTCCGGGTTGATGGCGCGGATGCGCGCCGCCATCTCGTCGACCTTGGCCTTGCCCACCGCGCCCTCGACGGCGTGCAGCTGACGGTTGGTATTGGTGATGCAGACGTCGTCCAGGTCGAACAGCGAGATCTCGCCGACCCCCGAGCGCGCCAGCGCCTCGGCCGCCCAGGAGCCGACGCCGCCGATACCGACCACCGCCACATGCGCGGCGGCCAGCCGCTGGTAACCGTCACGGCCGTAGAGCCGGGCTATGCCGCCGAAGCGTTGTTCGTCTGTGTTCATCTCGTCCCCTGCCAGCAGGCGCGCATTATAGGCGCGCCCCCGGCCACGCCCAAGCCCGCCGGGCGGGTCGGACGCAGGCCGCCGGTGCCGGCGCTATAGTTGAGCGCAGCAGCGAGGCCTCGCCCATGCGCAACTTCAGCATTCATAACCCCACCCGCCTGCACTTCGGCCACGGCCAGCTCGCCCGCCTGGCCGAGGAGATCCCACCCGGCAGCCGCGTGCTGGCCCTGCACGGCGGCGCCGATATCCTGCGCAACGGTCTCTGGGCCGAGGTCGAACGCAACCTGCGCCACTGCCTCCTCAATCGCTTCGCCGGGATCGAGACCTGCCCGCAGTACGACACCCTGCTGCGCGCGCTCAGCCTGGCCAGGCACGAGCGTTGCGACTTCATCCTGGCCGTCGGCGGCGACGGGCCGATCGATGCCGGCAAGTTCCTCGCCGCCGCCCTGTGCCATGCCGGCGAGCCGCTGCAGCTGCTCACCGGCATGCCGATTCGCGCGGCGCTGCCGCTGGGTTGCGTGCTGACCCTGCCGTTCGGCCGCGCGTTGCAGCGGGCCAACGGCCTGGTCAGCCATGTCGAGTGGCAACGCAAGCTGCCCTTCGCCAGCCCGCTGCTGCATCCGCGCTTCGCCATCCTCGACCCCGCCAGCAGGGCCAATGCATCCCAGCGCCAGCTGGCCCACGCGCTGATCGAGGCGTTCGTCCGGACGCTGGAGCGCTACCTCACCCGGCAGAGCGACGCGCCCCTGCAGGATCGCTACGCCGAAGGCCTGCTGCTGACGCTGATCGAGCAAGGCCTGGCGCTCACGGCCAGCCCAGGCGACAGCGCCGTGCACGCCAACCTGCTCTGGTGCGCGCTGCAGGCGCTCGATGGCGCGTACGGCTGCGGCGTGCCGCGAGACCGCAGCGCCCGGCTGATCGGCCAGCAACTGAGCGCCCTCTATCACCTCGCCCCGGCCCAGGCGCTGGCCGTGCTGCTGCCCGCGCAACTCGCCGAACAGCGCGAGGCCAAGGGCGCCAAGCTGACGCAATACGCCGAGCGCGTCTGGCAGCTGCACCAGGGCGATCGGCGGCAGCGTATCGACGACGCCATCGCTGCCACCACCGCGCTGTTTCGCCGCCTCGGCCTGGCGACCCGCCTGACCGAGCACGGCCTGGACGCCGAGGCGGTGCCCGAGGTGCTGGCGCAGCTGCAGCGCCAGGCCCTCGCCACGCCGGGACTGTGGGGCGAGCTCGACCTGGCGGATTGCGAACGCATCCTGCTGCGCGCCTTATGACTGATCGGTAACCACTTTTGCTTTAAGATGGCCGGCCTTCACGCCAGCCGCCGTACCGGAGCCACGATGACCGCCACCCTCACCCCGACCCTGGAGCTCGCCTTCGACCTGATCCGCCGTCCGTCCGTGACCCCGGTCGACGAGGGCTGCCAGGACCTGATGATGCGCCGCCTGGCCGCCTGCGGCTTCGAGGTGGAGCGCATGCGCATCGAAGAGGTGGAGAACTTCTGGGCCAGGCGCGGTGGCGACGGCCCCGTGCTGTGCTTCGCCGGCCACACCGACGTGGTGCCCACCGGCCCGCTGGACGCCTGGCAGTACCAGCCGTTCGACGTGCGCGTGGACGACGACGGCATGCTCTGCGGCCGGGGCGCCGCCGACATGAAGGGTAGCCTGGCGAGCATGATCGTCGCGGTCGAGCGTTTCGTCGCCGATTACCCTCAGCACAAGGGCGCCATCGCCTTTTTGATCACCAGCGACGAGGAAGGCCCGGCCCAGCACGGCACCAAGGCGGTGGTCGAACGCCTGCGCGAACGCAGCGAGCGCCTGGATTGGTGCATCGTCGGCGAGCCATCGAGCACCAGCCTGCTCGGCGATGTGGTGAAGAACGGTCGCCGCGGCTCGCTCGGCTGCACCTTGACCGTCTACGGCAAGCAAGGCCACGTGGCCTACCCGCACCTGGCGAAGAACCCCATTCACCTGGCCGCCCCGGCGCTGGCCGAACTGGCCGCCGAGCACTGGGACCACGGCAACGCCTATTTCCCGCCGACCAGCTTCCAGGTGTCCAACCTCAACTCCGGTACCGGCGCCACCAACGTGATTCCCGGCGAGCTGAAGGCGGTGTTCAACTTCCGCTTCTCCACCGAGTCCACCGTCGAGGGCCTGCAGCAGCGCGTCGCCGCCATCCTCGACAAGCACGGCCTGGACTACCACCTGGAGTGGGCGCTGTCCGGACTGCCGTTCCTCACCCAGCCGGGCGACCTGCTCGACGCCGTGGCCGCCAGCATCAAGAGCGTCACCGGTCGCGAGACCACGCCGTCGACCAGCGGCGGCACCTCCGACGGGCGCTTCATCGCCACCCTCGGCACCCAGGTGGTCGAGCTCGGCCCGGTCAACGCCACCATCCACCAGATCAACGAGCGGGTGCTGGCCAGCGATCTGGACCTGCTCACCGAGGTTTACTACCGAACCCTGGTGAAACTGCTGGCATGAAAATCCATGAATATGCCTGCTGCGCACACCGATAGCTGCGTTGGGCGGTACTCGCTCCTCGCCTATCTATTCGATATGTCTCGTCGCTGCGTTCCGTCCGCCTTGCTCTCGGCGCGCTCGCGACGGCCTATTCCCGGATTTTACGCATGCTGATCTGCCCCCTCTGCCAGACGTCGCTGGAACGCAGCGACAGCGGTCTGGCCTGCAGCAACCGGCATAGCTTCGACCGCGCCCGCCAGGGCTACTACAACCTGCTGCCGGTGCAGCACAAGAACAGCCGCGACCCCGGCGACAACGCTGCCATGGTCGAGGCGCGCCGGCGTTTTCTCGACGGCGGCCACTACGCCCCGCTGGCGGCGCGCCTGGCCGCACTGGCCGCCGAGCGCCAGCCGGCGCGCTGGCTGGATATCGGCTGTGGCGAGGGTTACTACACCGAGCAGATCGCCCGAGGGTTGCCCGAGGCCGAGGGTTATGCCCTGGATATCTCCCGCGAGGCGATCAAGCGTGCCTGCAAACGCGCCCCGCAGCTGAACTGGCTGGTGGCGAGCATGGCCCGCGTGCCGCTCGCCGATGCCAGTTGCGAGCTGCTGGCCAGCGTGTTCAGTCCGCTCGACTGGAGCGAGGCCAGGCGCCTGCTCGCCCCCGGCGGCGGCCTGCTGCGCATGGGCCCGACCCGCGTGCACCTGATGGAATTGCGGCAGAAGCTGTACGACAAGGTGCGCGATTACGACGACGAGAAGCACCTGACGCTGATTCCACCGGGCATGCGCCTGGCGCACAGCGAGACCCTGCAGTTCCCGTTGTATCTGGCCGACGCCCAGGCCCGCGCCGACCTGCTGGCCATGACTCCGCACGGCTGGCGCGCCAGCGCCGAGCGGCGCGAGGCAGTGATCGCCGCGCCCTTCGAAGTGACCGTCGCCATCCGCTACGATTGGATCGTCAAAACTCCGAGCACGAGTTCTCAGGACTAGAAGCCATGCGCCAACCCGATATCGAGATCTACCTGAAAGACGCCGAACGCGACGCCGTGGCCCAGTGGCTGGGCGAGGCGCTCGGCCCGTGCAGCGACTGGCAGCAAAAGGGCCAGACCTTCAAGTGCACGGCCGGCGGCGTGCCGGTGACCTGGCTGCCGAAAGCCGTGGGCAAATGGCACAGCCTGTATCTGGAAAGCGACGCCACGCCCTGGGCCGACGACCTCGCCTGCGCCCGCGCCGCCCATGCTGCGCTCGGCGTACAGGTGCGCTGCGCACCGGGCAGCTGGATCGAGGACGAAAGCGAGGAAGAAGCCGACCGTTGGATCAAGGTCGATGCCGATGGTGAAACCGAGATCGTCTGGCGCACCGAATAACAGCGGCCGCTTGGCGCCATACCCGTCACGCACCAAATCTGTAGGAGCGGCGCCTCGCCGCGAATCTGGGCTGCACGGCCTGGCAAAGCCTCGCCCCGGGGCGAGGCTCCTAGGCAAAGCTGCGTGGGGTCATTATCTTCGCCCCTAGCCCGTGGCCCGGATGCAATCCGGGGCATGCCGGCACACTTGCCGGATTACATCCGGGCTACAGTGATCCAGGCCTTAGCGGCCCAAGGTACGCCACAAACGACAAGGCCCGTCATCGACGGGCCTTGTGTTGTTTCGAGCTGGAGCTCAGAGCGCGGAGACGTCTTCCGCCTGCAGGCCTTTCTGGCCCTGGGTCACGCCGAACTCGACCTTCTGGCCTTCGACCAGAGTGCGGTGGCCTTCGCCGCGGATGGCGCGGTAGTGAACGAAAACGTCCGGGCCGCTTTCGCGCTGAATGAACCCGTATCCCTTGGAATCATTGAACCATTTGACGGTTCCGGTCTCACGATCTGCCATTGCCAACTTCTCCAACTCGCAAATTTTTATTGTCCCGAATAGGCGCTGTGACGGCTCGGTAAAAACGTTCTGTCCATCGTTCGCCAACCCCGGCAATTGGAGCATGGAGCAGGTCAAGCGAAGGGCGTTCTTGCTGCAACCGCTGGGCCGAGTATAAAGCATGAAATGTGACTGAAAAGCACTTTTTTAGAACCGAGCGCAAACCAGACAACATCGGGGTTACAGCCGGTTTTTATCCGTTTTTCGCCAGCAAATCGCGCAACTTCTTCGCCAGCCTCTGCACCTGCTCGGCGTCCAGACGATAGGCCCAATCGCTGCGCGCGGCCACCTCGCCGTCCTCGAATCCCTGGCGTTCGCCGAGCACCAGCCAGTGCTGTTCGCCCTGCTGGTACAGCGCGCCCTCGAGCTGCTGCCCATCGAAACCACTGAGGCTGAACTGCAGCATCGGCGCCTGCTTGAAACCGACCTGCGCCAACGGCGCGGCATCGGCGAAACGCAGGTTGGAGAACAGCGTGACCATGCCGTTGGCCGCGCCCTCGAAGCTGAGCTTCTGGTCCTTGCCCAGCTGCTCGACGGTGAAGTTGTATTGCTCGGCGTCGACCTTGCTCAGGCTCAGCGCCTCGCCATCGGCGTAGCGCAGCTGCAAGCTCTTGGCGCTGGCGAAGGGGATGTCGGTGACGCGCCGATCCAGCCAGTCCAGTTCGCGGGTCGGCAGGTCCAGCTGCCGATCGATCAACCACACCTGGTCCTCGCCGGCGCGGCGTACCAGTTGCCCGCTGCCCTGTTGCGACGGCTTGCCCAGGCGCAGGCTCAACTCGGGATGGCCGTCGAACTGCAGCTTCAGGCGCAGCGCCTGCTCGCCCTCCTCGCCGCTTTCCGCCAAGCCCAGGCGCGCGTGCCACTGGGCGTTGGCGGTCTTGGCCTCGACCGTCCTGGCCTCGCGCAGGGCGCGCAGCAGCTCGGCGAGCGGCTCGCGCGCGGCCGGATAGTCGGCCTTGGCCGGCACCACCCAGCTGTCGCCGCGGCGCTCGATACGCACCGCCGGCTCGCCGGGGCTCTCGATCTCCAGCGCCTGCAGGCTGCCCAGGTAAGATTGCTCGGCCGCCAGCCAGGGCGCGCGTTCGAGCTGTGCAGTGCCCTGCTGCTGGCGCTGCTGCAGCGCCAGGTAACCCAGCAGGCACAGCAGCACGATGACGATCAATGCGATCAGACCTTTGCGCCCCATGATCTCCTCACTCTCGAATACGAAGCGGGCTCGTAAGGTGGATATGAAAAGCGCTATCCACCTACGAACTCGAGGCGTAGCCCGGATGCAATCCGGGGCATGTTCAACCGTTTCCCCCGGATTGCACCCTACGCAACGCATCTCATCAGGCGCGACGACGCCGCCGCCACAGCCACAAGGCCAGCACGCCGAGGGTCAGCAGCGCCGGCACCAGGGCGATGTTGACGATCTTCAGGGTGCGGCCCAGCGCCTCGATATCGGCGTTGAGCTGGTAGCGCACCTCGCGCAGCTCCTTGCGAATCGACAGCTTCTGCTGGATGAAGCTCTGCAGCGCGCTCTGTTGCTCCGGCGTCAGCTCCAGCGCCTGGGTCGGGTCGTCGCTGCGCTGCAGCGCCGCCAGTTGCTGCTCGGTCTCGGCCAGGCGCGCCTGCAGCGCCTGCTCCTTCTCGCGGAAGCGCTGTTCGGCGGCGCGCTGCAACTCTTCCACCACCACGAACGGACGGCTGAAGCGGCCGCGCGAACGCACGCTGATCAGCGCCTCGGAGCCGGCCAGGTTGTCCAGCGCGTTGATCGCGAAGCTGCCGTTATCCGCCCAGGGCTGCGGGATGCGCTGGCCGAAGAAGTCCTGCACCTGCACCCACAGGCGGTCGCTCAAGATATCGGTATCGGCCACGGCGATGACGTTGATGTTGTCCGCCTGCTTGAGACCGTCCTTGCGCCCTTCGATGCCGTCGGGGAAGGCGCTCTGCGCCGGGCCGTCGATGCGCGCGGCGATGGCGTAGCGCTCGCCGGTGGGCTCCAGCTCGCGGATCAGCTCCTCCGGGGTGCTCAGCATGGCGAAGCGCTGGGCGTCGAAGGGCATGGCGTACTCGGAGCTCTGCATCAGCGGGGTGAAGCGGGTCTTGGCGCCTTCGACCGGCTCGAGGATGCCTGCGGTGGCGACGGTGACGCTCTCCAGCCCGGCGGTGGCGATGTCCTCCTGGTCCAGCGCCTTGCGCGGCAGGCTCAGCCAGGCGGCGTGGCGCACCGGGCGCTGACCCTGGCCCATATTCACCGACATGGCGTAGGAACCGTCGCCGAGCACCTTGTCCGGCACCAGGCGCAGGCCCCAGGCCTGGAACAGCGGCTCGATGTTCGAGGCCTTGTCCAGCGCCATCTCGCCCGGCATGTCGCCGCTGTCGGCCTCGGCGAAGGGGTCGACGAACACCATCAGCTTGCCGCCGCGCAGGACGAACTGGTCGATGGCGTACAGGGTCTGCTCGGGCAGGTTCTTCGGATGCACCAGCCACAGCACCGAGACGTTGTCGGGAATCAGGTCGACGTCGGCCTTGAGCTGCTCGATCGAAAACAGCTGGCGCACCTGCTCCAGCACCATCCATGGCGGCGTCGGCTGGCGCGCCATCATGTCGAAGCCACCGGTCATGGGCAGCCCGGAGAGCACGCCGACCACCGGCAGCTCGGGCTTGGCCAGGCTCTGCACCAGGCGGCTCAGTTCGTATTCGAGGTGCTCCTCCTGGTCCAGGGCGAAGAACGGGATCACCTGGGTGTCGTCCAGCGCGTTGGTGCCGGCCAGGCCGAAGTAGATCGAATCCCCGCCCTGCTGCAGGGGGATGCCCTGCAGGCCGAACTCGGCGGCCTTGTCCTCGTCCTCGGAGAAGGGTTCGGGGTCGATGATGTGCAGGCGGATCTTGCCGTTCGCCTGCGCCTGGTAGGCCTTGAGCATCTCCTCCACGCGCTGGGCGTAGGTGCGCAGCGCCGGCAGGTCCTTGGCCACCTTGTCCGAGTAGAAGAAGTACAGGTTGATCGGCTCGTCCAGCTCGCCAAGGATCTGTCTGGTGCCGTCCGAGATGGTGTAGAGCTTCTGCTCGGTCAGGTCCAGGCGCGCACCGCCCAGGCCCAGGCCGGCCAGCAGGTTGAAGGCGAGAAAGGCCGCCGCGATCAGCAGCAGCCCGGCGCCGGAATAGATCAGCTTTTTCATGGGCGCTCCTCAGTCGGCTTTCTTCAGGTCGATGACCACCGCGGTGGCGGTCAGCCAGGCAGCGATCAGCGAGAGGAAATACAGCAGGTCGCGCAAATCGATCACGCCCTTGCTGATGGCGTCGAAGCGCACCAGGAAGCTCAGCGAGGCGATGGCGTCCACCAACCACTGCGGCGCCCAGGCGAAGGCGTCGAGCACCATGGGAAAGCCGCTGACGATAAACAGGAAGCAGGCGCTGACCGCGAGGATGAAGGCGATCACCTGGTTCTTGCTCAGCGCCGACATGCACGAGCCGATGGCGAGATACGCGCCGGCCAGCAGCCAGCTGCCGATATAGCCGGTGGCGATGGCGCCGTTGTCCGGCTCGCCCAGGTAGTTGACCGTGATGATCATCGGGAAGGTCAGCAGCAGCGCGATGCCGGCGAACACCCAGGCGGCGAGGAACTTGCCGGTGACCGCCTCGAAGCGGGTGATCGGCAGGGTCATCAGCAGTTCGATGGAGCCTGACTTGCGCTCCTCTGCCCACAGGCGCATGGCGATCGCCGGCACCAGGAACAAATAGAGCCAGGGGTGGAAGTTGAAGAAGGCCGAGAGGTTGGCCTGGCCACCCTCGAAGAAACCGCCCAGGTAGAAGGTGAACACCCCGGACAGCACCAGGAAGATCACGATGAATACATAGGCCAGCGGCGTGGCGAAGTAGCTCGCCAGCTCGCGCTTGAAGATCACCGGCAACTGGGTCATGGCTGCTCTCCCCGGGTCAGGCTGCGGAACACTTCGTCGAGCCGGCCGCGTTCCACGTTGAGTTCCTTGATCTGCCAGCCGCGCTGGCCGATCAGTGCATTGACCTGCGGGAAGATCACCTCGCCCGGCCTGGCCAGCACGCTGAAGCTGTGCTCCAGATGGTTCTCCTCGATGCCGGCCACCCCCGGCAGCGCGGCCAGGGCGTCCAGGTCCAGCGGCTCGGCGGCCACCAGGGTCACCGCCTGGTGGTAGCGCGAGCGGCTCTCCAGCTCCAGCGGCGTGCCGTCGGCCAGCAGGCGGCCCTGGGCGATCACCACCGCGCGAGTGCACAGCGCCGTGACCTCTTCGAGGATGTGGGTGGAAATGATCACGATCTTGTCGCGCGCCAGGCCCTGGATCAGTTGGCGCACCTGATGCTTCTGGTTGGGATCGAGGCCGTCGGTGGGCTCGTCGAGGATCAGCACGCGCGGATCGTGGAGGATCGCCTGGGCCAGGCCGACGCGGCGCTTGAAGCCCTTGGAGAGCGTCTCGATGCTCTGCTCCAGTACCTTGTCCAGCTCCACCTGGGCCACCGCGCGCTCGACCCGCTGGCGCTTCTCGGCGCCACGGAAGCCGCGCACCTCGGCGATGAAGTCGAGGAAGCCGCGTACCGTCATGTCGCCGTAGCAGGGCGCGCCTTCGGGCAGGTAACCGATCTGCCGCTGGGCCTCGAGGGTCCGGGTCCGGATATCGCAGCCGAGGATGCTCGCCGTGCCGGAGGTCGGCGCGAGAAAGCCGGTGAGCATCTTCATGGTGGTGGATTTGCCGGCGCCGTTGGGGCCGAGAAAGCCCAGCACCTCCCCCGGCTGGACCTGGAACGACAGGTCGTCGACAGCCGTGTGCTGCGCAAAACGCTTGGTCAGGTTTCTTATATCGATCATGGCCTCTCACCAGTGCGGTCAAAGCCTGGCGCGCCGCTCGTGGGCACGAGCCAGGCCTGCAAAAATGCCGGCGGAACTATAAGAAGTCGGACGCGCTGAATGCAACCGAGCGTTGGCCGCGGAGATTTACCGGAGGTTACCGCCGCCCGTCGGCGCGCCCGGGCATACCCTGAAATAGTCGTCATTCCCGCGAAGGCGGGACAGCAGCTTTATCGCTGAACAGCGCTTGCGCTGGCCCGAAGGGGAATAACCCGGAGGCTACGCAGCACCTGGACCAGCGCCTTCGCAGGCGTGGCGGTCAATGGCCTTTTCAGAAGGCCATGTCCCAATTGGCTGTTGCGGCCGTTGGCAGGCCACGACACAGCACCTCAAGGAACCGGCGAACACAGCGTAGGAGCCCCGCCTCGGGGCGAAACGATTGCAGCCATTGCGCACAAGCAGAGGAGTGCACAGCATTCGCCGCGGGGCGCGGCTCCTACGCAAAGCATCGACACCGTGCAACACAATACTGGGACATAGCCTTTCAGAATCGCCTTAGCGATCCAACGGGCTTAGCACCGCCAAACCGCCGCGATTGAGCACATGGGTGTAGATCATGGTGGTCTTCACGTCGGCGTGGCCGAGCAGCTCCTGCACCGTGCGAATGTCCTGGCCCGCCTCCAGCAGGTGGGTGGCGAAGGAATGGCGCAGCGAATGCGGCGTGGCGTGCTTGATCGAACCGGCACGCCGCGCCGCCTCGCGCACCGCACGCTGGATGGTCTTCTCGTGCAGGTGATGGCGGAATATCCCCTGGCCGCGCGGGTCCCGCGAACGATTGAGCGATGGAAAGACGAACTGCCAGCCCCACTCCTTCGCCGCATTGGGATACTTGCGCACCAGGGCGAAAGGCAAGTTGGCCTCGCCAAATCCCTCGGCGAGGTCGCTGCGATGCAGCTGCCGCACCCTGTCGAGATGAAGCCGCAGCGGCTCGACGACGCGCATGGGCAACATGGTCACGCGGTCCTTCTGGCCCTTGCCATCGCGCACCAGAATCTCCCGCCGGGCGAAATCCAGGTCCTTGACCCGCAGCCGCAGCGCCTCCAGCAGACGCAAGCCCGAGCCGTAGAGCAGGTTGGCGACGATCCAGCTCACGCCTTGCAACTGCGCCAGCAAGGCCTCCACCTCGGCGTGAGTCAACACCACCGGCAGATGCTGGGGCTTCTTCGCCCGCGCTATGCCCTGCAACCAGGGCAGATCCAGCTTGAGTACCTCCTTGTAGAGAAACAGCAGCGCGGCCAGGGCCTGGTTCTGCGTCGAGGCGGACACATCGCGCTTGACCGCCAGGTGGGTCAGAAAAGCCTCGATCTCCGCCGCGCCCATCTCCGCCGGATGTCGATAGCGATGGAAGCGGATATAGCGTTTTGCCCACTCGGCATAGACAGTTTCGGTACGGATGGAATAGTTTCTGACTCGAATCTGCTGGCGCAGTTGATCCAGCAGCTTGGGCTTGCCGTCATCCATGTCGCGTTTCTCCCTGAGTGCTGTCGCGTTTGCCGCGACCACCTTCAAGCTAGACAAGGACTTACAAGACGACAAGGAAGGTTATGCGACAGCTGTCGCGTGGAAACGCGACAGCGATGTCGCCTAATTAATAGTTAGGGTAATCATGAACCGAAAATCTGCAGCTACATTTATCTTTGCTGGAGCTTTCGCAGGTATTGCTCATGCAGCCCCAATGAAAGAGAACATATGTAGTTCTGCAACCAATGAAGTAGAGATGTATCAATGCCTCAAGCGTCAACTCAAAAAAGCTGATACCTCCTTAAATCAGTCATACAAGGTACTTGTTGCAAGATACAAAGATAACGGTGCTCCGCAGGCTCAGGGAGCAAAATCTCAAGACGGTTATCTTAAAGAAGCCCAAATTGCATGGATAAAGTTCCGAGATGAAAGCTGCGATTTTGAGACCTATGAGTCAATCACAGGAAGCGGCTTTGGGACAATCTACACTGCTTGCCTTCTAGAAAAGACACAAGAGCGAGTCAAGTATCTGCAATGGTACATCGAGCACCCCTAACAAATGGTTCAAGTCGCTCGCTTCGCTCACTCGGGACCGGCTAAAGCCGGCCCCTTAACCAAACGTTATGCACACAAGGAAGAGGCCATGAGCAAACCTGACATCGCACTGATATATGAAGAAAGCCTTCCAGAAGATCTATTCCAAGATTTCAAAGAGGGACTAAGCAATGACAAAATTAAAGTGTCAGTCGAGTCTAGACCCCCAAGTGGGCCTCAAGCATGCCTAGAATGGTTCATCTTTCCACTTGTAGCCGCGTATATTTCAAAGCCATATTTCGAAGCTTTTTTCGGGGAAATGGGGAAAGATCATTACGCCATTCTCAAGAAAAAGCTTTCTGAAACCACGACAAAAGTTATGTCTCAACCAAAAATTGAGCCAGTGCTTTACGGCACAAAAGGGAAAATCAGTAAAAACAACCCTTACACCTTAGCCTTCGCAATATATGCAGAGGCTAACGACAACCACAGGTTCAAACTACTTATTCCAAAGCCAGCAGATGACAATAATTACAATGAAATTATTGAAATATTCCTAGAGTTTCTATCGGAGTACCATTCTGGTCTAAAAGAACTTAGCGCTATCGGTTTCGACGAAAATAGCAGACCTCCTAGTGGCTTGATTTTTGTATATGTAAACCCTGCCACAAAAACAATAGAGTGGCTTGACCACATGAAGAGCGCATAACAAATGGTTCAAACCGCTCGCTTCGCTCGCTGGGACGGGCTAAAGCCCGCCCCTTAACCAAACGTTATAAGTCAGAGCAAAAAATTGCGTGACTTCAAGTTCGCAAAACCGCCGCGAGATACAAAAAATTAAGCATGACCGTTAAAGCGTGACAACGCGCATGGACTGACCACCACCACGGCGTATCATTTCGCCTTTTTCAAGGAAGATTTCCAGATGAGCGGCTACGTCCCAAATAATAGAGATGAACGAAAGGAGCCACCCGCTCCGCCCTACAACGGAGATTTCGATAAACAACAGCCACGCCCACTCGTTCTGAACGTGGAAGAACCCAAGAAAGCAGCGCCGCTGGCACCACCGGCCGGCTGTGTCTTTGCAAAGCCCTGCACCTTGCCTGACGGCCAAATCGATTATCCACGCACGGCTCCGGCTGAACTCATTAGCCGCTATGGCAAAACAGCTGTACTGGCCGCCAGCAGCGCTAATGCCAACGGTGACTACCCACTGAGTCGCCTATCTGGCGAGTCTATTGCCGGGCTGAGCGGTTTATCGCTTCGCGGCCTTGCCGTAGCGGGATCAGCTGGCGGGGCTGTTGGTGGGGGTAGTGTTGCGGGTGGGGCAGCCTCTTCTGGAGCCGTTATTACAGGCGGTGTCATAGCAAGCACTCTAGTTGGGCTGGTTGCTCTGATGTGGCCCAGCCCAATGGGTAACTCGGATCTCTACACACCTGAGCAGCTCCGCAGAATGACGAGCGCACGCACGAGAGTGCGGTTTCGCATCGAACAGGGAGCTGACGGCACCATCAAAGCCTACGGCTTTCATACAGCCGCCAAGACCGGCTGGGAAATGATCGATGTGGTGCAGTTCACGCCCCAGGGTGAGGAGCAGGTAGCCGATTTCGGCGGTGGAATCACATTAGTCTGGACGCCTGCAGTTGATTCCGTAGACGCGTTAGGCATCCCTCCCCTGAAGGCAGGGCCGCAAGTCCCACCTATTTGGGTTTATCCAGCAACGGATGCAGCTGCGAAAGCGCTGGAAAATCCAATTTACCCGCCCGAGTACAAAGATTTCATCTTGGTCTTCCCGGCTGAATCGGGAATACAGCCGCTGTATGTGGTGATGAGTGTTCCTGGGTTGGGCTATCAACCCGCGCCAACAGCCTTACCCGCCTTCCCTGACGCAGTAAAAGCTAAAAAGAAAACCTCTGTCCAAGGCGGCGGAAAACTCAGACCACGCTGGAAAGACAGCGATGGAAATATTTATGAGTGGGACTTTCAGCATGGTGCAGTAGAGAAATATAACAAGCGTGGAAAGCACCTGGGTGAGTTTGATCATATTACGGGCGAACAGACAAAAGCTGCGGATAGCACAAGGATAATCGAGCCATGAATTATGTCATTGAAGCCTTCGATAAAAATACAGAGACCCTTATTTTCGAGATAGCAATACCAGATGGAAATTTCGAGAGTCTGAAAGCAATAATGGGCTGGTCTAGCATTGAAGACTCTTATTATGGATATGATCTAGATCGCCATCAGCTTTCAAAATTTGAGGACTTGCTTGGGAAAGAGATATTTGACCCCCGCTATGACTTCCAACTGGGTTGCTATGATTGACTTATAACAACTGGTTCAAATCGTTCGCTTCGCTCACTGGGACGGGCTAAAGCCCGCCCCTTAACCAAACGTTAGGTGAAAAATGGATCTTCTATCTCTTTCCATAGGATTTCTATCAGGCGCTCTTACAGGAGCAGCAGGAAATTACCTTGCAGATAAATTCACTGATGCACGCCGCGAGAAAAAAGAGGCCAAGGCATCAGAAAAGCTATGGAAAGACATAGAATTAAGATTCCCTGAAATAATAGAAGAAATGCGTTCAGACATTAGCTCACCTCAAGGCAAAGGTGTTAGAGCCTTCTTTATAAAAGAAAGCAATACAGTAATAGCCTTTACAAGCGAGCCATGCTTCGAGTATCACACCGACAAGCACCCGGAATTGAGAGCGGCAGTTCTGTATCTGGCGCAGCACGGCTTTGTGCAAGACATAACACCAGGAAATACTCCAATGTATCGTATCAACGAGCGCTTGGTCGACTTCCTACGTAACACCTAACTAGTGGTTCAAGTCGTTCGCTTCGCTCACTCGGGACCGGCTAAAGCCGGCCCCTTAACCAAACGTTATACACACTCGCCATCCAACATCGGCGCCGCCTATGAAAGTCATTTACAAAATCACTTACCCGAACGGCAAGATTTACGTTGGCAAAGACTTAACTGGAACGCTAAATTACTTTGGCAGCGCCGACAGCAAGCTGATTGAACGCGACTTCACCCCAGAACAAATGCGCGACTTTACAGTTCGCAAGCAAATTCTCTGGGAGTCCGAAACTGCAACAGACAAGGAAGTAAACGTGAAAGAAGTCGAATTCATAAAAGAACTACAATCAAACAACCCAAGCGTCGGTTACAACCAATGGCCTAAATTCAAGGTCGCACCGCAGCCAGGTGTATAACAATTGGTTCAACTCGCTCGCTCCGCTCACTGGGACGGGCTAAAGCCCGCCCCTTAACCAAACGTTATATTTCACTTCTAGCCAAGGAAGGTGTCATGAAAAAAGTAGCGTTGCCACTAATCGTACTGTTGGCATTCACAACCTACACAGTATTTACAATGTCCCAAGCAGAGCAATCGCTTGTAGACTTCGGCATTGAACTAATGTCCAACCTGGACACCGCGCAAGTCGTCATCGATCTCTACATTCTCGCCACGATGACTTGCATCTGGATGTATCAAGACAACAAATCACGCAACAAACCATTCATCGCCATAGTCCCGTACATCGCAATCACAGCAGTTTTTGCATCCATCGGCCCATTGCTCTACCTTGTCGTCAAAGGTTTCTCAAAGGAGCAAGGTAGCGTCGCAACATAACAATGAGTCAAGTCGTTCGCTGCGCTCCCACCGGCGTGCTCGCAAGCTACGCTCGCGGCCGTCCCTTAACTAAACACTAGGTTTCAGGAGCAGCCATGATTTTCGCCGAACTCGAATACCAAGAAGACTATTGGGATGTTCACGAGGAGTTAAAGAACTACTTATTGCAACACTTCGAGGGCGTCGAATCTGGGCTGCAGTCTGATTCCTGGTTCTGGATAACCATCGATGGGGTCAGGGTTTCGCTGGACACGTTTTCCTCGATGAAGCATCAGATAAAGTCCGACAAACCGGGGCCGCATGTCCAACAGGTACTCGATCTGCTGGAGAGAAGGTTCAGGATCACTATCTACGCACCCTCTGAACCGGAAGGACACGAGAGCTTTTGATGGACAGGCTCGAGCGTTCATCCAAGGCGCTCGCCACGCTCTTTCGCACCCGGCGCACACCAAATTCGCGGTCGTTCCTTAACCGGATGTTGAGACGGTAGACCGCCGCAAGCCGCCCCGCCAAACAACCTGAACTAAGCACGCCCCCCACGATCCCCTTCTTATGCACAGTCAGAGCGAGCCTGGGGGCCTGCGCATCCGCGTCGGCATCGAGCCGGGGTCGCCCCGCGATAAGGAGCCCGCCGTGACCGCCACCATTTCCAGTTACCGAACCACGCCGCACCCGCTGCATGCGAGCCTGCTCGCCGGGACCGTTCCGTTGTTTCTCGGCGCGCTGCTGAGCGATATCGCCTACTACCGCACCTATCAAATTCAGTGGAGCAACTTCTCCGCCTGGTTGATCGCCGGCGGTCTGCTGTTCTGCGGGCTGGCGTTGCTGTTCGCGCTGGTCAACCTGATCCGCGCCGAGCCGCGCAAGGGGCGGCCGCTGAATTACTTTCTCCTGCTCGTGGCGACCTGGGTGCTGGGCTTTTTCAATGCCCTGGAGCATGCCAAGGACGCCTGGGCCACCATGCCGTCCGGCCTGCTGCTGTCGGTGATCGTCACGCTGCTGGCCTGCGCGGCGACCTGGATGGGCCTGAGCAACCTGCGTGCGGGAGGTGCGGCATGAACCGGGCGAACGCATTGGCGGTAATGACGCTGGCGCTGCTGCTCGGCGCCTGCGGTAGCGATGAACACGATTTCGAGCAGACGCTCGGCCCCGCGCCCGAGCTGCCGGAGCCGGAGCGGGGGGTGCTGCCGAGCATGACCATCGCCGAGCCGGCGCCCTGGGGCGAGCAGAAGCCGTCGGTGCCGCAGGGCTACAGCGTCACGGCGATCGCCACCGACCTGAAGATCCCGCGGCAGACGCTGGTGCTGCCCAACGGCGATATCCTGGTGGCCGAAGGCCGCGGCGGCAATGCGGCCAAGCTCAAGCCCAAGGACGTGATCGCCGGCTATATCAAGGCCAGCGGCAATACCAAGGTCAAAGGCGGCGACCGCCTGACCCTGCTGCGCGACGCCGACGGCGACGGCCGCTACGAGCTGCAGACGGTGTTCGCCGACGAGCTCAACGCGCCGTACGGGCTGGCACTGCACGAGAGCAGTCTGTACGTGGCCAACCAGGACGCGCTGCTGCGCTTCGATTACCGGGAGGGCCAGACCGAGGCCAGCGGCCCGCCGAACAAGGTCGCCGACCTGCCCGCCGAGATCAACCATCACTGGACCAAGGCGCTGACCATCAGCGAGGACGGGCGCTTGCTCTATGTCGGCATCGGCTCCAACAGCAATATCACCGAGCGCGGCATGGCGGCGGAGGTCGACCGCGCCATGATCTGGCAGATCGACGCCGCAACCGGCGCCTACAAGCCCTACGCCACCGGCCTGCGCAACCCGATGGCGCTGGCGATCCAGCCGGGCTCCGGGCAGTTGTGGGCGGTGGTCAACGAGCGCGATGAGCTGGGCGAGAACCTGGTTCCGGACTACCTGACCTCGGTGCGCGAAGGTGGTTTCTATGGCTGGCCCTACAGCTACTGGGGGCAGAACCTCGACCCGCGGGTGCGGCCGCAGGACCCGGCCAAGGTCGCCAGCGCCATCGCCCCGGACTACAGCCTGGGCGCGCACGTCGCCGCCCTCGGCCTGGACTTTTCCACGGCGGCCATGGGCGAGGCGTTCGCCGAGGGGGTGTTCGTCGGCGAGCACGGCAGCTGGAACCGCGAGCAGCCGGTCGGCTACAAGGTGGTCTTCGTGCCGTTCCGCGACGGTCGTCCCGCCGGGCCGCCGCAGGACTTCGTGACCGGCTTTCGCAGCGCCGACGGCACCACGCGCGGGCGCCCGGTGGGCGTGACGGTCGATCCGCGCGGTGCGCTGATCGTCGCCGACGACCTGGCCAATACCCTGTGGCGGGTGACTCCCACACCCTGAGCCGGCTGCGATCGGGGCACGAACCAAGCGGGAACGGCTTGAGCGCGCCGCGGACAACCGCGGGCCTTGCTCCGCGACGTGGCGAGCTCGCCCCCGCCGGACGGGATCTCAGCGCTCCGGCCAGTCCAGGTCGCAGCAGAACACGTGCAGCCGGTCGAGGACCCTGACGGTCTGCGACAGGGTGATGCACAGACGCGAGTCGGCCACCGACAGGTAAGGCTGGCTGACCTGCACCACGCCCGGTTGCTTCAGGGCCCGGTAGTGGTAGTGGCGGTGCGACCAGTTGGCGTTGTCGCCGCACAGCAAGGGGGCGAAGCGCAGGTTCAGCCGCTGCTGGTAGTGCGGCGCACAGACGTTGGGCGACACCTGGTAACCCGCTTCGTCGAGCAGATAGCAGCGCACCGCGCGCGGGTCGGCGAACAGCAGGCCGCAGCTCCGGGTGAACTGCCGGTGCCGGGCGAATTCCGCCACGGCCTGGCGGAACAGGTCTTCCACCTCCCGCGAATAGTGCTGCAGGTCGGCGCGGCGCTTGACGTTCTGCCATTGCTGGCCGCGCAGCAGGCCGGCGAAGCGCTCGGCCACGCCCGGCGGCTCGCCGATGCGCGGCTGCGGCCTGGCGAAGTAGTAGCCCTGGACCATGTCGGCGTTGGCGGCGATGGCCAGCAGGGCCTCGTGCTCGGTCTCCACGCCCTCGACCACCACCAGGCTGCCGGCCTCGTGCAGCAGGCTGACCAGGCCGTTGAGGATCCGCTCGACGCGCCGCGAGCCGCTGGCGTCCTGGATCAGGCGGCGGTCGATCTTGACGATGTCGGGCTGCAGATCCCAGATGCGGTCGAAGTTGGAATGGCCGGCGCCGAAGTCGTCGATGGCGATCAGGCAGCCGAGTTCGCGGAAGTAGTGGATGAAGCGCCGCAGCTGGTCCTGGTCGCGCACCTCGCTCTCGATGATCTCGATGACCAGCCGCTGCGCGGCGATGCCGGCGCTGTGCAGCAGGTCGCGGGTGAAGCCGATGTCCGGGCGTTCGCTGACCAGGTACTGCGAGTTCAGGTTGAGGAACAGCCAGGCCTGGCCGCTGTCCTGGCGGGCGAAGTTGTGCACGTGCAGGGTGCGGCAGCTGCGGTCCAGCTCCAGGCAGGCGCGGCCATCGTCCGGCATGGCCAGCAAGGCCGCCGGCGACTCCATGCTGCCATCGTCGTGCCAGGCGCGGATCAGGCCTTCGTAGCCCACCGCGCGGCCGTGGGCGACGCTGAAGATCGGCTGGAAATGGCTGCCCAGCGACAGGCCGCGGTAGCACGTGCGCAACATCGGATCGACCGCGGCAGCCGGCTGGGCGAGGCTGGCGCGGACAGGCGAAGGTAGGGCGGCGGTCGGCACGCTGAGTTCTCCCTAGCGCTGTGGCTGCAGCTGCTGCAACGCCGTGTCGACCAGGGCCAGCAGTTCGTCGATGGCCCGGGTGGCGTGCTGGAAGTAGGTCCGGGCGGCGATGGCCGGCTGCTCCTGGCCGAGCAGCTCCTGCTCGATGCAGAGCAGGAAGTCCTCGATCACCCGCTGGCGCTGGGCCAGGCGGAACAGCTCGCGCTGCGGCTGCAGGGTGGCGAAGGCGGCGCCGGCCAGCTGCTCGATCTTCTGGTAGAGAAAGCGCAGCCGTACCCGCTGCTCGGCGCTGCTGCTGCCGGCGGCGGCGATGCCGGTGCCCAGCGCGCGAGCTTGGCCGGCCCATTCCGCCGCCTGCACCACCTCGCGCCAGATGCAGGGCAGGTAGCCGAGGCTGGCGCGGCCCTCGCTGAGGTCGACTTCGCTGGCGACGTCCTCCATCAGGAAGATGGCGTTGCGGATGATCAGGTGATGCTGCGCCAGGTTGTTGGCCGCATCGCCACCGCGCCCCTCGCGCAGGCGCGACCAGTGGTCGATCAGGCTGGCCCAGGCGTCGCGATGGCTGCCGCCGAACTCCCCGGCGGCGCGGATCTGCTGGTCCAGCGTGTGCCGCGTGGCGGCCAGCTCCTGGCTCATGCCGGCATCGCCGCAGAGCACGCCGTTGCTCAGGCCGCGATGGCGCTGCAAGCCGGCGATCAGCGCGCGCAGCAGGGCCAGCTGGCGGACGTTCGAGCGAATGTGCGCCCGCTTCTGCCGCAGCAGGCGCCGATGCAGGCCGTAGAAGGCCAGCGCCAGTGCGGCCAGGGCGGCGGCGGCGAGCGCCAGTCCGTGCAATCCATCCATGGTCGTTACCCCGTCAGATGCGCCAGATGATGGGCGATGGTGCGGGCCTGGTCGGCCGCCTTGAGGTTGTCGGCGTTGCCCTGGCGGACGCGGTCGGCCAGCTCGGCGATCTCCGCCACGGCCTTGCCCTGTTGCTCGGTGCTGACGGCGACCTGGTCGACCTGCTCGGTCAGTTGCCGGGTGCACTGCTGGACCCGGTCGAGCAGGCTGCACACCGCCTCGGAGCTGCGCGCGCTGCGTTGCGCCAGCTCGCTGAGGCCGGCGACCTGCACGGTGGCGCCCTGGATGTGCTGCCGCACCGAGTCGATATTGCGGCTGATCTCCGCCGCCGATTCCTGGCTGTGCTGGGCCAGGCGGCGCACCTCGTCGGCCACCACGGCGAAGCCGCGGCCGCTCTCGCCGGCGCGGGCGGCCTCGATCGCCGCGTTCAGCGCCAGCAGGTTGGTCTGCTCGGCGATGCCGCGGATGGTGCCGGACATCTCGTTGATGGTGTGCGAGTTGCTGCTGAGCTGCAGGATCAGCTGGTCGGTGGCCTGGGCCTGGCGGGTCATCTCCGCGACCTGCTGCACCAGTTCGGTAAGCCGGCCGATGCCGTCGGTCAATTGCTCGCTGGCCACCAGGCTGCTGCGGCGCGATTCGTCGGCCAGCGCCGCGACCTGGACGATGCTCACGTTCAGTTGCTCGACGGCGGCCGCCGCCAGGCTCGCCGCGTCACTCTGGCTCTCGGCGTTGCGCGTCACCAGCACGGCGCTCTGCTCGAGTTCCTGCGAGGAGTGGGAGATTTCGTCCAGACGCTGTTGCAGCAGCTGTTGCTGGCGGCGCTCACGCTGCAGCCACTGCTGCAGGCTGCGGCCGAGCGGTTGGAGCAACGGCCAGTCGGGCGCGCCCGCAGGCTCCTGGCCGGCCTGCCGGGCGCAGTCGTCGCAGTAGCCCTGCAGCTGCAGCAGCTCGTGCCACAGCAGCCACAGGCTGCAAAGCGCCAGGTAGGCCAGCAGGGTCCAGGCCAGCGCGACGGGGCTCGCCGGCATCCACAGCGCCAGGGCGCCGCTGGCCAGGGCGACGCCGAGCAGGGCGCGCAGCATGCCGACGACGCCCAGTTCGCGCAGCAACAGCAGCGCGGGGTAGCTAAGCCACTTCATCAGTCCGTTTCTCCACCGGTCGCCGCGGATACGGCTGGAACCCGGCTACCTGTTGCGAGTTGCCCGGCGCAGTGGCCCGACAGCTCAAAAAAAACGCCCGAAGCCCCGCGGAGAAAGCCGCAGTGGGTTCAGGCGCCGTTGCCTTGCAGGAGCGAGTCCTGCGCTTGTGTTCCGCTGGTAGCGGGCTCGTTGCAGAAAAGATGCCAGCGTGCCCGTCGCGCCTTGGCGCGGCATCCGGCCAGCATGGGCGCGGCCGTGAGGCAGCAACTGCTCACCACAATGGTGCGTGGACGTGGGTGGGCGGCGCGAATATCGCTCACGCTAGCGAGTCGCGGCGCTTGCGCCTGGTAGAGTGCGCCGCGCGCGCCGCCGCAACCGAGGCGATCCCGCTGCGCATGGCGCAGAGGCCGTAGGGTGGATGTCGCCTTTTACATCCACCAAAGCGGTGCATCGGTGAAGCGCGATCCCCCCTGCGGATGCGTGGCCGCGCCGGGCGAGAATTTTGCCCGTCGCCCGGCCTTGCGGCACACTAGCGCCCTTCCCGAGCAATCGCTCGTTTTGCCATGCAAGCAGAGTCCGTATGACCCGTTCCCCCTTCCGCCGCCTCGCCTTCGGGGCGCTGCGCCGCCTGCTGTACCTCTGGGTACGCTCGGAAACCATCAACCAGTCCGCCTTCACCCTCAGGCTCGACCGCAGCAAGCCGGTGTTCTACGTGCTGCAGCAGCCCTCGGTGAGCGACCTGGCGGTGGTCGACCGCGAGTGCAGCAAGGCCGGCCTGCCGCGCCCGGTGTTGCCGGTGGCGGTCGGGGAACATGTCGAGCCGGCGGCCTTCTTCTACCTGACGCCGGAGCCGGACTGGTTCGGCCGCCAGGACAAGCGCGGCATCTCGCCGACCCTGGACCGGGTGGTCGCCGCCCTCTCCCGCCACGCGGTGGACGATGCGCAGATCGTGCCGGTCAGCGTGTTCTGGGGGCAGTCGCCGGATCGCGAGACCAGCGCCTGGAAGCTGCTGTTCGCCGACAGCTGGGCGGTGACCGGGCGCCTGCGCCGGCTGGTGAGCATCCTGATCCTGGGGCGCAAGACCCGCGTGCAGTTCTCCACCCCGATTCACCTGCGCGAGCTGGTCGAGCAGGACAAGGGCCAGGAGCGCACCCTGCGCATGGTCCATCGCATCCTGCGCGTGCATTTTCGCAACCAGAAGGCCGCGGTGATCGGCCCGGACGTGTCGCACCGGCGCAACCTGGTCAAGGGCCTGGTGCACGACCCGCTGGTGCGCCAGGCGATTGCCGAGGAAGCCGAGCGCGAGAAGATCAGCCTGGAGAAGGCCGAAGCCCAGGCGCTGCGCTACGGCAACGAGATCGCCTCGGACTACACCTACACGGTGATCCGCTTCCTCGAACTGGTGCTTTCCTGGTTCTGGAACAAGATCTACGACGGCGTCAAAGTGCACAACATCGAGGGCGTGCGCGACATCGCCCAGGGCCACGAGGTGATCTACGTGCCCTGCCACCGCAGCCATATCGACTACCTGCTGCTGTCCTACCTGCTGTTCACCAACGGCCTGACGCCACCGCACATCGCCGCCGGGATCAACCTCAACATGCCGGTGATCGGCGGCCTGCTGCGCCGCGGCGGCGCCTTCTTCATGCGCCGCACCTTCAAGGGCAACCCGCTGTACACCGCGGTGTTCAACGAATACCTGCACACCCTGTTCAGCAAGGGCTTCCCGGTCGAATACTTCATCGAGGGCGGCCGCTCGCGCACCGGGCGCATGCTGCGGCCGAAGACCGGCATGCTGGCCATCACCCTGCGCAGCTTCCTGCGCTCGCATCGCCTGCCCATCGTTTTCGTGCCGGTGTACATCGGCTACGAGCGGGTACTGGAGGGGCGCACCTACCTGGGCGAGCTGCGCGGCGCGAGCAAGAAGAAGGAGTCGATCTTCGACCTGTTCAAGGTGCTCGGCGCGCTCAAGCAGCGCTTCGGCCAGGTCTCGGTGAACTTCGGCGAGCCGATCAAGCTGGCCGAATTCCTCGACCAGCAGCAGCCGGACTGGCGCAGCCAGGAGCTGGCGCCGCAGTTCCGCCCGAGCTGGCTCAACGAGGCGACCAATCGCCTCGGCGAGCGGGTGGCGCGTCACCTCAACGAGGCGGCGGCGATCAACCCGGTCAACCTGGTGGCGCTGGCGCTGCTGTCGACCAGCAGGCTGGCGCTGGACGACCGCGCCCTGGCTCGGGTGCTCGACCTCTACCTGGCGCTGCTGCGCGCGGTGCCCTACTCGCCGCACACCACCTTGCCGGACGGCGACGGCGCGGCGCTGATCGAGCACGTCAAGGGCATGCAGCTGCTGGCCGAGCAGAAGGACGCCCTCGGCAAGATCCTCTATCTGGACGAGCAGAACGCCGTCCTGATGACCTACTACCGCAACAACGTGCTGCATATCTTCGCCCTGCCGGCGCTGCTGGCGAGCTTCTTCCAGAGCAGCGCGCGGATCAGCCGCGAGCAGATCCTGCGCTTCACCGGCGCGCTGTATCCCTACCTGCAGGCAGAGCTGTTTATCCGCTGGGAGCAGGACGAGCTGGAAGGCGTGATCGACCAGTGGCTGGCGGCCTTCGTCGAGCAGGGCCTGCTCAAGATCGAGGGCGACGTGTACCTGCGCCCGGCGCCCAGCTCGCGCCAGTTCGTGCTGCTGACCCTGCTGTCGCGCTCGGTGGCGCAGACCCTGCAGCGTTTCTACATGGCCATCGCTCTGTTGCTCAACGCCGGGCAGAACGCGATCAGCGCCGAGGAGCTGGAAGACCTGTGCACGGTGATGGCCCAGCGCCTGTCGATCCTGCATGGGCTGAATGCGCCGGAGTTCTTCGACAAGAGCCTGTTCCGCCACTTCATCCAAAGCCTGCTGGACCAGGGCGTGCTGCGCCAGGACGAAGCCGGCAAGCTCAGCCACCACCCGCTGCTCGGCGAGCTGGCCGAAGGCGCCGCCAAGCGCGTGCTGCCGGCGGAGATTCGCCTGTCGATCCGCCAGGTGGCGCTCGATCGCAACGAGGACGAGCCGGCAGCGCCCTGATTGTCGTCGTAGGGTGGATGTCGCCTTTTACATCCACCAGAGCGGTGGATCGGTGAAGCGTGATCCACCCTACCCGCCGGGTCGCAATGGCGACGAGCCGCAGGGTGCGCCGCGACAGATTCATCTCATCCGCCCCGGATTTCATCCGGGCTACACATAAAAACCCGCCGTGCGCGGAAACGCAGGGCGGGTTCGTTCTTACCGCGTGAAAGGCCCTACAGGCTCACCGCAGCCGGCTCGGGCTCTGCGGCCAGTTGCACGTCAGGCGCCACTTCGATGTGCTGCAGCCCGAGGCGCTCGCTGCTCCACTGGCGCACGTGGTTGGTCAGCGCCAGGTCGTCGTTCAGCTGCTGCCCGTAGGAGGGGATGATCTGCTTCAGGCGCGCCTGCCACGCGGGGCTGGCGACCTTGTCGGCGAAGGCCTTCTCGATCAGCTGCAGCATGATCGGCGCGGCAGTCGAAGCACCCGGCGAGGCGCCGAGCAGCGCGCCGAGGCTGCCGTCGGCGGAAGTCACCACTTCGGTGCCGAACTGCAGTACGCCGCCCTTCTCGGCGTCCTGCTTGATGATCTGCACGCGCTGGCCGGCCTGGATCAGCTCCCAGTCGGCATCCCGCGCCTCGGGCAAATACTCGCGCAGCGAATCCATGCGGTCTTCCTGGCTGAGCATCAGCTGGCCGATCAGGTAGGTGCTCAGCGGGATGTTGTCCATGCCGGCATTGGCCAGCGGCAGGAAGTTGTCGCTGGTCATGCTGCCGAACAGGTCGAGCAGCGAGCCATGTTTAAGGAACTTGGTGGAGAAGGTGGCGAAGGGGCCGAACAGCAGCACGGTCTCGTCGCCGATCACCCGGGTGTCCAGGTGCGGCACCGACATCGGCGGCGAGCCGACCGAGGCCTTGCCGTACACCTTGGCCTGGTGCCGGGCGACGATCTCGGGGTTGCGCGTCATCAGGAACTGGCCGCCGACCGGGAAGCCGGCGTAGCCCTTGGCCTCGTCGATGCCGGATCGCTGCAGCAGTTCGAGCGCGCCGCCACCGGCGCCGATGAACACGAAGCGCGCCCTGACGCGGCGCTCGGCGCCGCCCCGGGCCAGGTCGGCCACGGTCACGCTCCAGCTGCCGTCCTCGTTGCGCTGCAGGTCGCGCACCTCGTGCTCCAGGTGCAGGCGAGCCTGGTCCTTGCCGATCAGCGAATCGACCAGCTGGCGGGTGATCTCGCCGAAGTTGACGTCGGTGCCGATCGCCATGCGGGTGGCGGCCACCGGCTGCGCCTGGTCGCGGCCCTGCATGACCAGCGGCGCCCACTGGGCGATCTGCGCCGGGTCCTCGCTGAACTCCATGCCGCGGAACAGGTTGCTGTGCTCGAGCGCGGCATGGCGCTTGCGCAGGAATTCGATGTTGTCCTCGCCCCAGACGAAGCTCATGTGCGGGGTGTTGTTGATGAAGCTGTGCGGCCGGTTCAGCACCTCGCGATCGACCTGGTGGGCCCAGAACTGCTTGGAGATCTCGAAGGCCTCGTTGATCGCCACCGCTTTGCCGATGTCGATGCCGCCGTCCGCGCTCTCGGGGGTGTAGTTCAGCTCGCAGAACGCCGAGTGGCCGGTGCCGGCGTTGTTCCAGGCGTTGGAGCTCTCGCCGGCGACGCGGTCGAGGCGCTCGTAGATCTCGATGCTCCAGTCCGGCTCCAGCTCGTTGAGGTAGGTGCCGAGGGTGGCGCTCATCACGCCGGCGCCGATCAGCAGCACGTCGACGCTTGATTCGGGCTCCTGGGGTTTGGAACAAGCGACCATGCCGAGGCACAGCAGCGTCAGGAGGATTTTCTTCATGGGACAGTCCAGTTGCAGATGAGGCGTGGCACACGGCGGGCCGTGCGCGCAAGGTTTCACCGGGCGGCCGGGGGGACCGCGCGGCGGGCGATGACCGCGACGATGCGGAGGGGGCGGCGGGTGCTGCGGCCTCTTGGCGGGCCGGTCCCGGACACGTCGCCCGCTGGAGCAATATGCGTGCCGGCTGAAAGGATTCAGCCGAGGTGCGGGCCTTGCCGCGCACGACAGGCGCACCGAGTTGGCGAGTTCTCGCCAAAGTGGCGCAATGCGCGCGGTGGCGATGGCGGGATTCCGCCCCGGCCGCGGTTATGCCCTCAGCCATGACCCGGGACAATGTTTGCCAGCGCGCCCGCCCCTAGACTCGCTCCCCGCCCTGCGGGCAATCGCCTGAGTCCATACGGAGAACAGCAGCATGACCTTCGACGTCGTCATCATCGGCGCGGGCCCGGCGGGCCTGTGCCTGGCCCGCGCCCTGGCCGGGCACGGCCTGTCCATCGCCGTGCTGGAGCGCCAGGCCGAGCCGGCGCTGGCCGAGCCGGCCTTCGACGGCCGCGAGATCGCCCTCACCCACGCCTCGCAGGCGCAGCTCGAACGCCTCGGCCTGTGGGCGCGCCTGCCGGCCGAGGACATCGCCGTGCTGCGCGACGCCCAGGTGTTCAACGGCCCCTCGCTGTTCGCCCTGCAGATTCGCGCCGAACAGGCCGGCGCCGAGCGCCTCGGCCACCTGGTCGCCAACCAGGCCATCCGTCGCGCCGCCTGGCAGGCCGTGGGCGAATGCGCCGATGTGGCGCTGCGCTGCGATTCGGCGCTGAGCGCCATCCGCCAGCGCGACGACGGCGTCGAACTCGAGCTGCAAAACGGTGAGCGCCTGCAAGCTCGCCTGCTGGTCGCCGCCGACAGCCGCTTCTCGGAAACCCGCCGCCAGCTCGGCATCGGCGCGCAGCTCAAGGACTTCGGCAAGACCATGCTGGTGTGCCGCATGGAGCACGAGCGCGACCACCAGCAGGTGGCCTGGGAATGGTTCGGCTACGGCCAGACGCTCGCCCTGCTGCCGCTGAACGGTCGGCAGTCGTCGGTGGTGCTGACCCTGCCGCCACGGCAGATCGAACGCCTGCAGGGGCTCGACGAGACGGCCTTCGCCCGGGAGATGGAACGGCGCTTCGAGCGCCGCCTCGGCGCCATGCGGCTGGTCAGCAGCCGCCACGCCTATCCGCTGGTCGGCGCCTACGCGCGGCGCATGGTCGGCAGCCGCTGCGCGCTGATCGGCGACGCCGCCGTGGGCATGCATCCGGTCACCGCCCACGGCTTCAACTTCGGCCTGGGCAGCGTGCAGCGGCTGAGCGAGCTGGTGCTCGCCGCCCGCGGCAGGGGTCGGGATATCGGCGCCGCCGGGCTGCTGGCCCGCTATGAACGCCAGCAGCGCCTGGCCACCTGGCCGCTGTACCAAGCCACCAACCTGCTGGTGGAGCTTTACACCGACGACCGCCTGCCCGTGCGCCTGCTGCGCGGCGCCGGCCTGCGCCTGGCGCAGGGCCTGCTACCGCTGCGACAGGGCATCGCCCGTCAGCTGATCGCGCGAAGCTGAGGCCCGGCTCAGATCCACTGGTCGTTGCGCTTGCGCCGCACCCGCAGCATGGTCGGCAGGATCAGGCCCAGCAGCAGGCCGGCGCCGGCGATGCCGCCGCCGTAGACCATGTAGCGCATCAGCACCTGCTGCTGTTCCTCGCCCAGTTGCGCCTGGGCCTCGCGCAACTGCGCGCGGGTGGTGGTCAGCTCGGCGTCCAGCGCGCCGCGCGCGGTCTGCAGCTCGGCGATCAACTTCTTGCGGGCGTCCAGGGTTTCCTGCATGCCCTGCACACGGGTCTTCCAGGTCTCGTCGATGCCCTCGAGCTCGGCGGAGAGCTCGGCCACCCGCTGTTCCAGCTGCGGCAGGCGCTCGGCCTGGCCGGGCACCTCCTGCAGGTCGCGGCTGGGAATCCACACGGCATTGCCATTCTCCGCGCGCACCTGGCTGTAGTCGCCCTGGGTGCGCAGCAACTGCACCTTCTGCCCGGACGTCAGGGAGCCGACGATGCGGTAGCCGTCGGTGGGCCCGCTGCGTACGTAGGTGTTCAGGCTGTCGCTGACCCAGCGGGCTTCCTCGGCCTGGGCCGAGACGCCCGGCAGCAGGCCGCCGAGCAGGCAGGCCGCCAGGGCAAGGGGCTGGAAAGGAGCAGAGGTGGTACGGCGATGACGTGTTGGGGACATGGGGCGATCTTCACGTGGCGATGGGAACAGCACCCGACGACCGGGTACGACGACAGGTCGGTCGCGCGCAAAGACGCGGGCTGGAGCGCGACGGGGAAGCGGGCGACGACGGGGGTCGGCGTCCAGACGGCAAGCGGCCGTACGCACTTCCCCGGCGGACCGACAGGAGACAGACCCGAGGAGGCCGCATGAGTTCACTGCCGGCGGCGAGTGCGGGACGGGTGGCGCCGGTGTCAGCAGTCGCGGAACAGATCGTGGGCGTCGAGCAGGCGCCAGGCGATTTCCGGACGCCGCTCCAGAGCGCGGCGGATCGCAGCCGGAATCGCCTGACGAGTCTTGCGGCACAGGCCGATCTGCGGCTCCAGGCGGATGGCGATGCCACGCATGCTGCGCACCTCGCCATGCCCCGGGGCGATATGCATGCGGATGCCCAGTTGCTCGAACAGGCGCTGCTGCAGGCGCTCGAGGTCGGCCAGGCTGTCGATCCGCTCCAGGCGCTCGAGCAGACGCTGCTCCTCCTGGCGGGTGAGCAGCAGGATCCGCGTGTCGGCGCCAGGCGCTTCCAGCAGTTCGCGCTGGCAGTCGCAGGCGCCCGGCGGGCAGGGATGACGAAGCGGCGGCAGGGAGGTCATGGCCTGCGATCATAGCGAGTCGTCGCCCCGCTTGCCCACCGGGCGGATGCCGCCGGCGATGACCGGCGGCCGCGCCGCGTTGAGCGGCCCGGCACGCACCGTTAAGCTGCGCCTATTCCCTCCCCGCACAAGGACGCCCAGCATGCTTCGCCTCACCACTCTCGCCACCGGCCTGCTGCTCTCGGCCAGCGCCTTCGCCCTGTCGCTCGCCGACCTGACCCAGCAGGACGCCAGCGCCGGTCTCAAGGACGCCCTGATCCAGGGCACCCAGGTCGCGGTCAAGCAGCTCGGCGCCCCCGGCGGCTTCAGCGACAACCCGGACGTGCGCATCGAACTGCCGGGCAAGCTCGGCAAGGCCGCCAAGACCATGAAGATGATGGGCATGGGCGCCCAGGTGGAGCAGCTCGAGGCGAGCATGAACCAGGCCGCCGAGGCCGCGGTGCCGCAGGCCCAGGCGCTGTTGATCGAGGCGGTGAAGAAGATGACCCTGAGCGATGCCAAGGCCATCCTCGCCGGCCCGCAGGACGCTGCCACCCGGTACCTGGACCAGAGCAGCCGCGAGCAGATCCGCGCCAGGTTCCTGCCCATCGTCAAGCAGGCCACCGACCAAGTCGGCCTGGCCCAGCAGTACAACGCCTTCGCCAGCCAGGCCGCGGCCTTCGGCGTGGTCGATGGCAAGCACAGCAGCGCGGAAGGCTACGTCACCGAACAGGCGCTCAACGGCCTGTTCGAGATGATCGGCCAGCAGGAGGCGAGCATCCGCCAGAACCCGGCCGGCGCCGCCACCAGCCTGGCCAAGAAGGTGTTCGGCGCGCTCTGAGCCCCGCGGCCGCGCACCACCGTCGGCCGCGTAGGATGCGCCAACCATGAACGCCTGTGGGAGGAGCTGGGCGGCGTTCCGCTTTAGCCGCGATGCTTTTAACGCCTTCAAGTTCGCTCGCGGCTAATGCCCCTCCCACCGATCAAGGCAAGCGACAGATCATTCGTGTCGCGCACCCTAGCGTCCCAGATTGAAGTGACGCACCTGACCCTGCAGGTGCTCGGCCAGTTGCGCCAGGCTGTGGCTGGCCGCGCTGACCTCGTCGGAGCCCTCGGCGTTGCTGCTGGCCAGGTCGCGGATGCGTTCGATGCGTTGGCTGATGTCATGGGCCACCGCCGCCTGTTCCTCGGCGGCACTGGCGATCTGCACCGCCATCTCGCTGATCACCCGGTTGGCGTGGGTGATGCTCTCCAGCGCCAGGCCGGCCTCGTCGGCCTGGCGCGCGCCCGTCTCGGCCTGGCTGCGGCTC
The DNA here is from genome assembly GCF_052682975.1 of Pseudomonas sp. SP16.1. Classification (NCBI taxonomy): domain Bacteria; kingdom Pseudomonadati; phylum Pseudomonadota; class Gammaproteobacteria; order Pseudomonadales; family Pseudomonadaceae; genus Pseudomonas; species Pseudomonas sp. SP16.1. The sequence goes on along the minus strand of NZ_JBQYFZ010000001.1, from coordinate 719,000 downwards.
TGGCTCATCACCGCCACCGCCTGCTGTGCGCCCTCCTGCAGCCGTTCGATCATGCCCTGGATCTCCCGTGTGGAATCCTGGGTGCGCTTGGCCAGGCTGCGCACCTCGTCGGCCACCACGGCGAAGCCGCGGCCCTGCTCGCCGGCCCGCGCCGCCTCGATGGCGGCGTTGAGCGCCAGCAGGTTGGTCTGGTCGGCGATGGCGCGGATCACGTCGAGGATGCCGCCAATGTTGGCGGTGTTGCCGGCCAGCGCCTGCACCACCTCGGCGGCCTCGCCGATCTCGCCGGACAGCGACTGAATGGTCTGCACCATCTGCCCCACCACCTGACGGCCGTTGCCGGCGGCCTGGTCGGCCTGCTGCGCCGCTTCGGCGGTCTGCGCCGAGCTGCGCGCCACCTCCTGCACGGTCGCCGCCATCTCGGTGATGGCGGTGGCCACCTCCACGGTATGCAGCTCCTGCTGCTTGATATTGTCCAGGGTCGCGCCGGTGGTGCTGGTCAGCTGCGCCGCGGAGACGCTGAGCTGATTGCTCGAATGCACCACGTTGCTGACGATCTCGCGCAGCTTGCCGACCATCTGCCCGAACGACTGCGACAGCACACCGAACTCGCCGGAGCTGCGCGCATCGAGCTGGGTGACGAGGTCGCCGTCGGCCACCCGGCTGGCTTCGGCCGACAGGCGCAGCAGGGCGCCGCTGACCCGGCGACGGATGGCGAAGATGCCCAGCACGGCGATCAGGATCAGTAGCAGGACCGTCAGGCTGACGGCGACCATGTAGCGCTGGCCGATGGCGTGGAGCTCATCCACCTCGCCGCCGGTACGCCGGTCCAGCAACACGAAGAAGTCGTCCACCGGGCGCATGATCTTGGCCTTCTCGCGGTGGTAGTCGGGGCTGTGCATCAGCTGGCCGGCCAGCGCCAGGTCCGGCTCGCCGCGCACGCTGTACTGGCCCTGGGCGTCGCGATACAGGCCCAGCGCGGCATTCATCGCCTGGGTCTCGATCTGCACCAGGGCATCGGAGTTGGCCTGGGCCTCGGCCAGCTTGGCCAGCTCGGCCTCGCTGAACCCCTGGCGGCGCATCAGCTCCAGCAGCGCCACGGCCGTCCCGTCGGCGTGGCCGGGATCCTGCCCGGCGACCAAAAAGTCCAGATGCGGTCGCTGGGCCTCCTGCGGCCGCGGGCGTTCGCCGTTGCGGATGGCGATCACCTGCCAGTACAGCTTCTCGTAGAGCGGATCGCCGGTGACCGCCAGCGTGCGGGCCATGCGCGTCAGGTCATCGGAGCTCTGGCGCAGCTCGTCGGCCAGCAGGTAGGACTGGTAGCGGCTCTCCTGGCTGTCGCCGAGCCGCTGCTGGTTCTGTACCAGCAGCACCACCAGCAGACAAAGCAGGGCGGTGCAGAGGATGATCGCGCTGAAGATCAGGGAAAACAGGCGCTGAATGGACATCGGGGCTCTCCTGCAGCGAGACGCCGTCCCTGACCACCGATTACAGAGGCGCGTATCGACGGGATACCCCGGGCGATCCTTCGCGTGTCCGTCACCTGTGGGCGCGGCTACTGGCGTTCCATGCTGTCTCAAGTCTGCGCACCGATATGGCGCACAGTGCCGAGATAATTGACCATCCGTTCAATCATGGCAACTGGCCAATAAGGCTTTATTGGGCTGCCAGTGGCGCTCGTGGGGATGGCGGGCCCCGCCCAGACGAAGCTCGGGACTCTGAGCCACGCCACGAGAAGACGCCTTGCAGCGCTGCGACCGACCGGGGGTGCTCAGTACCGGCTGAGCTCGCCGAGCTGGGGGCGAGAAAACAGGTAGCCCTGCATGTAGCGGATCCCCAGCTCGACCAGCGCATCGCGTTCGCCCGCGCTCTCGATGCCTTCGGCGATGATGCGAATGCCCAGGCGCTGGGCGACCAGCACGATGCCGGCGACTATCGCCTGGCGCACCGGGTCCTGATCGATGCCCCGGGTCAGCGCCATATCCAGCTTGAGCACGTGCGGCTGAAATTCGGCCAGCAGATTGAGCCCGGAGTAGCCGGCGCCAAAATCGTCGATGGCCGTGGTGAAACCCTGCCGCCCGTACTCGGCGAAGATCCGCTTGAGGTGCGCGGTATCGTGGATCTGCTCGCCCTCCGTCACCTCGAACATCAGCCGCTCGCGGGGAAAGTCGAAGCGCTCGGCCGCCTCGAGGGTGGCGCGGATGCAGGTCTCCGGGCGGTATACCGCGTTGGGCAGGAAGTTGATGCTCAGCAGGCAGTCGGGAATCTCGTGCAAACCGAGAGCGGCGGCCTGCTCGATGGCCTTGACTCGGCACGCCTGGTCGAAACGATAGCGATTGCTGTCGTTGACCCGCCCGAGGATTTCCCCGGCCGATTCGCCGTTGCAGCCACGCACCAGCGCCTCGTAGGCGAAGGGCCGGCGCTGCTCGACATCGACAATCAACTGGAAGGCCATGGTGAAATCGAACCCAAGCGCCTCGGGGTTGCGGCACTCGGCACAGCCGACCGAGCGAAATGGCTGGGGGAAGATGCTTTGGCTGGAATCATTCATAGGCAGATCCTGGTAGGACGATGACAACGGTATAGCTGCCGCACTTGCCGGCTGGCCCATCTGGCGTGCCGGTCAGGGCGAAACGGTGTCAGCTTAGTCCCGGAGGCGCAAGCCGCGGCGCGGGGAAAACACCAGGCACGCCGGCTGGCGGCAGGCGTCGCCCAAGCAAAAAGCCCCGCCGGGCTTGTGGCCGGGCGGGGCTTCGCGTTTACCGTTGCCGGTCAGGCGCAGGCGGCTTGCATCTGCCGATGCGTGTCGATGAGGTGCTGCACCACGCCAGGATCGGCCAGCGTGGAGATGTCGCCGAGGGAATCGTATTCGGCGGTGGCGATCTTGCGCAGGATACGGCGCATGATCTTGCCCGAGCGAGTCTTCGGCAGGCCCGGCGCCCACTGGATCACGTCCGGCGTGGCGATCGGGCCGATTTCCTTGCGCACCCAGTTACGCAGTTCCTGGCGCAGTTGTTCGCTGGCCTCCTCGCCGGCGTTGAGGGTGACGTAGACGTAGATGCCCTGGCCCTTGATGTCGTGCGGCACACCGACCACCGCGGCCTCGGCCACTTTCGGATGGGCGACCATGGCACTTTCCACCTCGGCGGTACCCATGCGGTGCCCGGAGACGTTAAGCACGTCATCGACGCGGCCGGTGATCCACCAGTAGCCGTCCTCATCGCGGCGTGCGCCGTCGCCGGTGAAGTACATGCCCTTGAAGGTCTTGAAGTAGGTGTCGACGAAGCGGTCGTGGTCGCCGAACAGGGTGCGCGCCTGGCCCGGCCAGGAATCGATGATCACCAGGTTGCCTTCGGCCGGCCCTTCGATGATGTTGCCGAGGTTGTCCACCAGCGCCGGCTGCACGCCGAAGAACGGCCGCGCGGCGGAGCCCGGCTTCATCGCGTGGGCGCCCGGCAGCGGGGTCATCAGGCAGGCGCCGGTCTCGGTCTGCCACCAGGTGTCGACGATCGGGCAACGACTCTGGCCGACGTTCTCGTAGTACCACTGCCAGGCTTCCGGGTTGATCGGCTCACCGACCGAACCGAGCAGACGCAGGCTGGAGCCATCGGCGCCTTCGACCGCGGCCTTGCCCTCGGCCATCATGGCGCGGATGGCGGTCGGTGCGGTGTAGAGGATGTTGACCTTGTGCTTGTCGACGATCTTGGCCACGCGGGTGACGTCCGGGTAGTTCGGCACGCCTTCGAACATCAGGGTGGTGGCGCCGTTGGCCAGCGGCCCGTAGACCAGGTAGCTGTGGCCGGTGACCCAGCCGATGTCGGCGGTGCACCAGAACACCTCGCCCGGACGGTAGTCGAACACCCGCTCGTGAGTCAGCGAGGCATACACCAGGTAACCGCCGGTGGTGTGCAGCACGCCCTTGGGCTTGCCGGTGCTGCCGGAGGTGTAGAGGATGAACAGCGCTTCCTCGGCGCCCATCTCCTTCGGTGCGCAGACGCTGCCGGCGACCTTCATCAGGTCCTCGTACCAGATGTCGCGATGCTGGTTCCACTTGATCTCGGCCCCGGTGCGCTGAACCACGATGACCTTCTGCACGCTGTGGGTTTCCGGATTGGTCAGCGCATCGTCGACGTTGCTCTTCAGCGGCACCTTCTTGCCAGCGCGCACGCCTTCGTCGGCGGTGATCACCACCTTCGACTGGCAGTCGATGATGCGTCCGGCCAGCGCCTCGGGAGAGAAGCCGCCGAACACCACCGAGTGGATCGCGCCGATGCGCGCACAGGCCAGCATGGCCACCACGGCTTCGGGGATCATCGGCATGTAGATAGTCACCACGTCGCCGCGATGCACGTCCTGGCCGCGCAGGGCATTGGCGAACTTGCACACCTGTTCGTGCAGCTCGCGATAGGTGATCTCGCGATGCTCGGACGGATCGTCGCCTTCCCAGATGATCGCGATCTGCTCGCCGCGCTCTTCCAGGTGGCGGTCCAGGCAGTTGTAGGAGACGTTCAGGGTGCCATCGGCATACCACTTGATGTCGACATGGTGGTCGTCGAAGGAGGTCTGCTTGACCTTGGTGTAGGGCTTGATCCAGTCGATGCGCTTGCCCTGTTCGCGCCAGAAACCCTCCGGGTTGACCACCGACTGTTGGTACATGGCCTTGTAGGTGGCCTCATCGGTCAGGGTCCTGGCGGCCGCTTCCGGACTCACGGGATAAATAGACGCAGCACTCATGGATATACCTCGATGGCGAGTTGTTTTTTTATGCTGCCTTTTGTATCCCCCGACCCTTCGTGTGGCCATTCGACCATGGTCTTACCGCTGTTAGACCATGGTCTCGAGCACGGCTCCGGGAGCTGCAGAGGTGGCTGCGAACCCGCGCCGCAGAGCCAGCTGGAACGGCTCGGGCGCGAGCCGGGGCAGCCCTGCCCCAGCCTGGCGACCGGCCGACGAAGTGCAATGACGGGCTACCCGCCTTGGCGGACGACGGCCCCGGCATCCTCGGCGCCGCCACCCGAGCAGCTGGATTGGCCCGCAGGCAAAGAATCGCCGGGAGCGATTTCTGACCACGCTCCGCGACGGCCCGCCGGGTGGCCGCCAGGGCTGCCAGGCAAAAAAAAGGGCGACCATCAGGTCGCCCGCCCATTCAAGACATTCCGCGAGCGGAATGTGGAAACGCTTGCACCCAGACCACGCAGGATCGGGACGGGTGCAGTTTCGCCGTCCTCGCCCCATGCGCCTATTGCACCATGGTCGTAGGGCGGCGCCGGCGGCGCGAGAAGCCATACTGTCTCTCGACCCACCAAGGAGGGCCGCGATGAAGCCCGAGCACCTCGCCCTGCTGCAACAGGCGCCAGCGCGCCGCCGCGCCGACGACACCTGGGCCAGGCTGTGCTGCGAGCAAGCGCTGCTGGCGCTGGAGGAAGGCTGTTACGCCGTCGGCGCGCTGCTGGTCGACGCGGCCGGGGAGCTGCTGTGCAGCGCCCGCAACCAGGTGTTCGCCGGGCGCTACGACAGCGCCGCGCACGCCGAGATGCAGCTGCTCGATCGCCTGGAGGCCGAGCATGCGCAGCTCGATCGCGGCGGTCTGACCCTCTATGTCAGCCTCGAGCCCTGCCTGATGTGCCATGGCCGCATCCTGCTCGCCGGCATCCGCCGCGTGCGCTACCTGGCGCGCGACCGCGACGGCGGCTTCGCCGCACACCCGCCTCGCCTGCCGCCGGCCTGGGCGAACCTGGCGACGCGCCTGGCGGTGGCCCAGGCCGAGGCCGATCGCTACTGGATCGAGCTGGCCGAGCAGGCGGTCGACCGCCTGCAGGATCGAGGCGCATTGCGCGATCGGGTCGTCGCGGCCTGGCGCGGCGACCAGGGCGACTGACGCGGGCGCTCATGCGCCTGCGACCCAGCCGCCCTGCCCTCGGCTCGCCGCGAGCGCCGATGCGCCGCCGACACCCGGAGGCGCCAGCGGTGTGCCGTCGCGCGATGATCCAGCGTCCGTCCAGATAGCGGCGGCCGGCCTGCGCCGGGCGCGCCGCACGCACCGCCGACGCCCGGCGCCACCGCCCGGGGCATCGGCCTCCAGCGACTCCTCCAACCTGTCCCGGGTCCAAGTTCAGTGAAAACCAGCCAGACGATGCATCCCCTGCGCAGCGAGCTGCACGACGAACTGCATGCGCGCCCCTCGATCTATTTCAACGAGCCGGCCCACGTCTATCACCTGACGCTGCTCGAGCACGGCGAGGCGCTGGACCGGCTCGTCGAGGCGCTCGACCAGCGCAGCCCCGCAGCCCTGCAGGGGCTGATCAGCCTGGACGGTTGTTCGACCAAGTGGGAGCGGCACACGGAATTCCTGACCATCACCATGGTGGTGCCCAAGCGCGCCCATGCGGAGTTCTGGCCGCCGCTGCCGGAGAGCCTCGCCGCGCTGATCGAGGGGCACGAGGACCTGTTGATCGAGTGCTCGCAGATGCTGGTGGAATCGGCCGAGGAATGGGAAGGCAGCACCGCCCGCTACGGTTTCAAGGACCCCAGCGGCTCGCAGGTCGGCGCCGGTGACGCGGTGATCTGGAGCGACTTTCGCCTGAGCACCGACGGGGTCAACCGCATCCTGCTGGTCAACCACAACCTCAACGCCTACCGCCTGGGGCGCATGGTCCGCCGCCTGCTGGAGATCGAGACCTACCGCATGATGGCCTCGCTCACCCTGCCGGTGGCCAAGGACCTGGCCCGGGTGCTGAAGGACTACGAGCGCGAGCTGACCGAGCTGTCCGACCAGAACGCCCACTCCAGCAGCGACGCCCGCCAGTTGCTGAAGAGCATCTCCGACCTCTCGGCGCGCATCGTCCGCCAGGCCGCCCGGACCCGCCAGCGCTTCAGCGCCACCGAGGCCTATGCGCAGATCGTCTTCGAGCGCATCGCCGAGCTGCGCGAGAGCCACGTGCAGGGACACCAGCGCCTGGGCGTGTTCATCGAACGGCGCTTCCGCCCGACGGTGCGCTACTGCTCGGCCACCCAGCAGCGCCTGGAGCGGGTCAACGAGAGCGTGGCCAACCTCGGCGAGCTGCTGCAGACCCGCGTGCAGGTCGAGGTCGAGGAGCAGAACGGCGCCATCCTGCACAGCCTCGAAGAACGCGCCAGCACCCAGATCAAGATCCAGAAGGCGGTCGAGGGGCTGTCGATCATCGCCATCAGCTACTACCTGCTGAGCCTGTTCAAGCTGCTCTACGAGGGCGCGCGCAGCATGGGGCTGGAGCTCTCGCCGCGCGAGGCGAGTCTCTACGCCGCGCCGCTGGTGGCGCTGATCCTCGCCACCATCATCCGCCGCATCAGCAAGGCGCGCCGCGAGTAGCGCAGATCAGGCCTTGAATGCTCCGGCAGGGGCAATGCCGGTGCCGGCCCCGGCGCCGGTTCATCCCAGCGGCGGCGTGCGCGGCGGCACCAGGCGCTTGCTGCCGGTGGACTCATAAGCCGAGGCCAGGCGCAGCAGGCTGGAGTCGTCGTAGGCGCGGCCGGCGAAGGTCAGGCCCACCGGCATGCCGATATCCGCCATCACGCCCATCGGCACGGTGACGGTCGGCACGCCCAGGTGACGGATCGCCAGATTGCCGTTGGCCACCCACACGCCGTTGCTCCAGGCGATGTCCGCGGAGGCGGGATTCACATCGGCGTCGGCCGGGCCCACGTCGGCCACGGTGGGGAACAGCACGGCGTCCAGGCCGAGCCCGTCCATCCAGTCCTCCAGATCCAGCTTGCGGGTCTGCTCCAGGCCACGCAGGCCATCGGGCAGGGTCGCGATCTGGTCCCAGTTCTTCAGGCCGCGCTTGGCCATGTTGACGTACTCGTCCATGCCGGCGGCCAGGTCGCCCTCGCGGTTCGGCAGCGTGCCGGGGTCGTGGGGGAAGATCTGCGGGCCGTCGACGTCCGCCAGCCTGTTCAGCCTGGGATCGCCGTTGGCACGCAGGAAGTCGTCGAAAGCCCAGCCCGACAGCTCCCACAGCTCGTCATGGAGAAACTCCGGGGTGACGATGCCGCGGTTGAACACGGTCGGCGCGCCCGGGCGGTCGCCCTCGCAGTTGGACACCAGCGGGAAGTCCACTTCCACCACCTCGGCGCCCGCCGCTTCCAGTGCCTGGCGTGCGGCTTCCCACAGGGCGATCACCGAGGCGCGGGTGTGGATGCGCTGGCCGGTCGGGCCGCCGATGCCGGGCCTTTCGCTGGTGCCAGCGGCTTCGTCTTTGTTGATAAACATGCGCGGCACGCCGAGGCGCTTGCCCTTGAGGGCGTCGGCCTTCGCGGCCAGCTCCAGGTAGGACACAGGGCGCACCGCGGAGGCCTTGGGGATCGGCACCCAGGGCTGCAGACGCCAGAGGTCGCCGCGGGTGTCGGCATCGTCGGCCACCACCACATCGAGCACCTCGAGCAGGTCGGCCATGCTCCGCGCATAGGGCACCACCACGTCCATGGTCGGGGTCAGCGGCCAGTTGCCGCGCACCGAGATCACTCCGCGCGACGGCGTATAGGCGCACAGGCCGTTGTTCGAGGCCGGGCCGCGGCCGCTGGACCAGGTCTCCTCGGCCAGGCCGAAGGCGGCGAAACTGGCGGCGGTGGCGGTGCCGGCGCCGTTGGACGAGCCGGAGGCGAACGGCGCGGTCAGGTAGGCGGCGTTGTACGGGCTCTCGGCACGGCCGTAGACACCGCGCTGCATGCCACCATTGGCCATCGGCGGCATATTGGTCTTGCCCAGGCAGATGGCGCCGGCGGCGCGCAGGCGCTCGACGGTGAAGGCGTCGCGCTGCGCCACCAGGTCCTTGAACGCCGGGCTGCCGGAGGCGGCGGTGAGGCCCTTGACCAGGTAGCTGTCCTTGGCCGTGTAGGGAATGCCGTCGAGCGGGCCGAGGGTCTCGCCACGGGCGCGGCGGGCGTCGGAAGCCTCAGCTTCCTTGAGGGCATCGGGATTGCGCACCACCACGGCATTGAGCCGGGTGGCGGTGTTCGGGCCATCGTAGGCATCGATGCGCGCCAGGTAGGCCTGCACCAGCTCGACCGCCGTGGTGCGGCCGGACTCCAGCGCGGCGCGCAGTTCGGCAATGGAAACTTCGGTTACCTCGATCATGCTGTCGTCACTCGCTGATGGCGGGGCGCGCCGGCTGCCGGCGCCCCGGTGGAACGGTACCTCGTCGGCGGCGCGCTCCGCAGGGAGCGGCTTATGCCGCGAAGATCTGCGCTCGATGATACATCCCGCCGGCCAGCCACTGCAGTCGTGACGAGACACCGCGTCCAGCGCCGTTCAACGCTGGCTGCGAAAGTCCTTGGGCGAGATACCCGTCCAGCGCCTGAAGGCGCGGGAGAAATAAGCCGCCTCGGAGAAGCCGAGGCTGTCGGCGACCTGGGCGATGGTCATCGAGGTGTAGACCAGGTTGCGCTTGGCCTCGAGCAGCAGGCGCTGGTGGAGCAGCTGCAAGCCCGACTGCCCGGCCAGGCGCCGGCACAGGCTGTTGAGGTGCGCCACGCTCAGCCCCAGTTGCGAGGCGTACCAGTCCAGCGGGCGATGCTCGCGGTAGTGCTGCTCGACCAGCGCCTGGAAGCGCCGCAGATGAGTACGACCGCGATCGCTGAGCTGCGCCTGGGCCCGCTCGTCGGCCAGCGCCTGGCGCGCCAGCCAAACCAGCAGCGCGCTGATCAGCGACTGCAGCATCAGCTCGCGCCCCGGCTCGTGCCGGCCGTACTCGCGCGCCAGGGTCTCGAACAATACGTCCAGGCGCCCGCGATGATCGTCGGCCGGATAGCAGGCGGCGCGGCTCAACGGCTGCTGCTCCAGCGCCGCACCGAGGTGCTCGACCAGCGGCTGCGCCAGGGTCAGCACATGGCCCTGGATATCCTCGGAAAAGCGAAAGGCGTGCACGCACAGCGCCGGCACCAGTTGCACCGCCGAGCGCTCGAGCACCCGCCGTTGGCCGTCGATCTCCACCTCGGCGTGGCCGCTCTGGATATACAGCACCTGCAGCAGATCGCTGTGCAGATGGGCGCGGATTTCCCAGCCGTGCAGGCGGCTGCGCTCGGCGATCGATTCGCAATGGATCAGGTCCGGCGTCGGCCATGCCCGCTCCTCGCCGTAGAGTTTGAACACCGGAATCTGGCCAGGCATGGAAATCCTCGAAAAGTCCAACTAATGCAGCAGATATTGCCTTCAAGCAGCGCGCAGGTACATAAAAAATACAGGTTCAGCCGCCTTGCACGGGGCAGCCACAACCAGGACAACAACAATGAAAACCCAAGTCGCCATCATCGGCGCCGGCCCTTCCGGCCTGCTGCTCGGCCAGCTGCTGCACAAGGCCGGTATCGACAACGTGATCATCGAACGCCAGAGCCCGGACTACGTGCTCGGCCGCATCCGCGCCGGCGTGCTCGAACAGGGCATGGTCGACCTGCTGCGCGAGGCCGGTGTCGCCCAGCGGATGGACCGCGAAGGGCTGGTCCACGACGGCTTCGAGCTGGCCTTCGACGGCCGCCTGGAACGCATCGACCTGCGCGCGCTGACCGGCGGCAAGACCGTCATGGTCTATGGACAGACCGAGGTCACCCGCGACCTGATGGACGCCCGCGCGGCCAGCGGCGCGCCCTGTTTCTACGAGGCCAGCGAGGTCGAGCTGCACGAACTCAAGGGCGAGCGGCCGTATGTCACCTTCACCCACGAAGGCCAACGCATTCGCCTGGACTGCCAGCAGATCGCCGGCTGCGACGGCTTCCATGGCGTGTCGCGCAAGTCCATCCCGGCCGGCGTGCTCAGCGAGTTCGAGCGGGTCTACCCGTTCGGCTGGCTCGGCGTGCTGGCCGATACGCCGCCGGTCCACGACGAGCTGATCTACGCCAACCACGAGCGCGGCTTCGCCCTGTGCAGCATGCGCTCGCCGACGCGCACCCGCTATTACGTGCAGGTCGGGGCCGAGGAGAAGGTCGAGGACTGGTCGGACGAGCGTTTCTGGGACGAACTCAAGCGCCGTCTGCCCGAGCAGACCGCCGCCAGGCTGGTGACCGGACCGTCGATCGAGAAGAGCATCGCGCCGCTGCGCAGCTTCGTGGTCGAGCCGATGCAATACGGCCACCTGTTCCTGGTCGGCGACGCCGCGCATATCGTCCCGCCGACCGGTGCCAAGGGCCTGAATCTGGCGGCCAGCGACGTCAGCACGCTGTATCGGATCCTGCGCAAGGTGCATGGCGAAGGCCGCACGGAGCTGCTGGAGAAATACTCGGAAATCTGCCTGCGCCGTATCTGGAAGGCCGAGCGCTTCTCCTGGTGGATGACCTCGATGCTGCACCGCTTCCCCGGCACCGATGCCTTCAGCCAGCGCATGCAGCAGACCGAGCTGGACTACTACGTCGGCTCCGAGGCCGGGCGCCGCACCATCGCCGAGAACTACGTCGGCCTGCCTTACGAGGCGATTGAATAAGGGTGTAGCCCCTGCGCAGCGATGCGCGGAGGCCGGCTTGCCCACAGGAGAGACGTGTGCTGTCTTGCAGTCAGTCGCAGGGGGCGCCATGCCCTGGCCGCCGCTGATGCAAGCCGCCGCCACGCCGTAGCGCGAGCCGGACTGACGCAGCTGTCGCGCCAGCGACAGGCACAGGCGCAGTCCCGTGGCCGCCTGCGGGAGGCCCAGGGCGATCGAACTGCCGTCGACGTTGAGCACCTCATCGGCCAGCTCCAGTTCGCGCTGCACAGCCGCCACCCGTTCGAAGCTGCGCAGGGCGTAGCGGTCGGCATCCTCGAGCGACACGCCATAGCGCCGCGCCAGGTTCTCCGCGGTGGCGATCATGTCGATGCCCGGTGCCGGGTCGTGCAGCGCCTCCCAGAGAAAGTCCTTGAACTCCACGCCAGCGCCCAGACGGAAACCGCCGAGATGGGTGTAGGCGGCGATGGGGTTGCGCGACATCGATTCGGCGGCCACGCACAGCGCCAGTTCGGCGCCCTGCTTCAAGCAACTGGCCGCGCAGAGCGACCTCGACTCGACCGACTCGTTCGACGCCGAGGAACGCGCGCAACCGCTGACGCTGCTGCGCAAGCTGTATCGGGAAAGCGCTTGAAGGTCGCCGCTGCTCAGATCGAGATCAGCCCCTGCTCCAGCGCGTATTTGACCAGCGCCGCCGAGGTGTCGATGTTGAGCTTGCGGCGGATGCTGAGACGGTAGGTTTCGACCGTGCGCACGCTGATGTCCAGCTCACGGGCCACTTCCTTGTTGTTCAGCCCCCTGGCGAGCATCGCCAGCACCTGCAGCTCGCGCGGGGTCAGTTCGATCTCCTCGCGGCTGCCGACGGCCAGCTTGCGGGCGAGTTCGGGGCTGTAGAAGCTGCCGCCGGCGACTATCGCCTCGATGGCGGCGACCAGCTCGGTGGACGGCGCGTTCTTCAGCACGTAGCCCAGCGCACCGGCCTTGATCGAGGTGCGCACGTATTCCTGATTGTCGTACATGCTCAGGATGAGGATCTTGATCCCTGGATACAGGTCGCACAGCCGGCGGGTCAGCTCCAGGCCGTTGATGTCCTTGAGCCCGATATCCACCAGCAGCAGATCCAGTTCGGTGCTGGCCACCAGCTCGAGCGCCTCGGCGCCGGATTCGGCCTGGGCCACCACCTGAAAATGCGGCCAGGCCGACAACAGGGACCTCACGCCGTCGCGCACTAGCACGTGGTCATCGATCAAGGCGATTCGAATGGATCGGGGAACGCTCATCGCAGCCTCTTGTTGTTTTTCTATGCGCGGCCCGTCCGGGCTCTTGGCGCGGGTATCTCGACCTGGAGTTCCGTATGCCCCGGCCGGGAGACGATGGCGAAGCTCCCGCCGTGATGCTCGACCCGCTCGCGGATGTTGCGCAGGCCGATGCCGGCGCTGCGTTCCAGCAGGCCGGGGTCGAAGCCGGTGCCGTTGTCCTGCACACGCAGGGCGATGCGCCGCCTGATCTTTGAAATCGAGATGAAAACGGCGCTGGCCTGCGAATGGCGCTCTATGTTGCCCAGCGCCTCCTGGATGATGCGAAACAGGGTAACGGAGAGGTCCTGATCCAGTTGGGCGACGTCCAGCCCGCATTGGTATTGCGTGCGAATGGCGGTGCGCTGTTCGAACTCGCGCACCAGTTGCTCGATGGCGGGCGACAGACCGAGGGTATCGAGCAGCGACGGGCGCAGGTCATGGGAGATACGGCGAATCTCGCCGATGGCCTCGCCCAGGCGCGCGGTACCCGTGCGCAGGTTATCCAATCCCGCGCTGCGCCCGTGCTCCAGCTCCACCCCGGCGAGTTCGAACTGGAACTTGATGGACACCAGTTGCTGGCTGATGCCGTCGTGCAGCTCGCGCGAGACCCGCGAGCGCTCCTCTTCCTGCAGATGAACGATGCGCCGGTTGAGCGCCGACAGCTTGCGGTCGGCCAGGCGATGCTCGGTGACGTTCAGCGTGAGCCCACCGGTAAACACCACCAGCACGGCGATCAGCGAGAAGGAGGCGATGGCCAGCATGGTGGTCAGCACGCCCTTGGCCACCTCCTGACGGGACTTGGAGGTGGCGACCTCGACATCCTCGATGTAGATGCCGGTACCCAGCATCCAGCCCCAGCGATCGAGCATCACCACGTACGACAGCTTGTCGGTCGCCTGCCCCGTGGAAGGCTTTTCCCAGCTGTAGAGCTGAAAGCCGTCGCCATTCTCGGCGCTGTCAAGCAGCGCCTGGATCACCGGCAGGCCGTTCCTGTCGCGCATGCCGATCAGCTCGCGCCCCACCAGTTCGGCCTGGCGCGGATGCATCAGGTTCTTGCCCTGGCGGTCGTAGACGAAGAAGTAGCCGTCCAGGCCGAAATTCGCCCGCGACAGGATGTGCAGGGCTTGCCGGCGCGCCTCGTCGTCATCGCGACCGCTGTCGTAGAGCGGCGCGATCAGGCTCACGGCCAGCGCCAGGTAGTTCTTCAGCTCGGCCTTCTTGGCCGCCATGATGCTGCTTTCCACCAGCCTGGCCTGCTCTTCTTCCAGCGTCCGGCTCTGGGCGAACACCAGGACGCAGATGAACAGCACCGAGACGATGAGCGGCAGCACGCTGAGGGTCAGAATCTTGTACTTGAGTTGCATCGTCGCCCGCCCGATCCGGCGCCTGAAAGCCGGAACTTTACACCTTCGCCGCGGCGAACCGTGCACCGATTCGCTCGCCGGCCAACGGGCTCGCACACACCTCGGTCGCCCGGGCCTGCAGAAGCGGATGCCTGCGTTAAGCGGTGGGAGTTGCTGGCGGCCGCCACCTCGGGCTGGATGCCGGCCCCGCGCCGCCTCGCTGAGCGGACCGCCCATCCAACTCCCTGAACTCGCATCGCCTTTCTCGCTTCACAACCAGTGTCATCTACCGAGAAAGGAGAAACGCCCATGGCCACCCCTCAAGACAACCTGCTGGACTGGCTGCGCGACGCGCACGCGATGGAGCAACAAGCGGAGAAGATGCTCGAGGCCCAGGCCGAGCGCCTGCAGCACTATCCCCAGCTGCGCGCGCGCATCGCGCAGCACATCGAAGAAACCCGCGGCCAACAGCAGCTGCTCGCATCCTGCCTGGAGCGGCTGGGCAGCAGCCCGTCGACGATCAAGGACCTGTCCGCCAAGCTGGTGGCCTTCGGCCAGGGGATGGCAGGCATGACGGTGAGCGACGAAGTGGTCAAGGGCGCCATGGCCGGCTACGTCTTCGAGCATATGGAAATCGCCTCCTACACCATCCTCATCGCCGCGGCCAAAGCGGTCGGAGACCTGCAGACGCAGCGTGCCTGCGAGCAGATCCTGCCGCAGGAGGTGGCCATGGCCGAATGGCTCCAGCAGCATCTGCCGGAGATCACCGAGGCGTTTCTGGCCCGTTCCGCCGCACCGGATACCCAGGCCAAGCGCTGAGCGAGGCGGGCAGCGTAGCGATCCGCGGCCATTGCAGATGCTGAAGACCCTGAGCTTTGCCGTCCTGCACTTCTCCATCGCCTTCAGCGTGGCCTATCTGCTCACCGGCGACCTGCTCACCGGTGGGCTGATAGCGCTGCTGGAACCCACCTGCAACACGCTGGCCTTCTACTTCCACGAAAGAGCCTGGCAACGCTTTGGCAAAGGCGCCCCACCCGGGCACGACGGCTGCGGCCATGGCGGCCAGCTGCGTTTTCTCAAACGGGACTGAGCGGTCGGCGGCAAACAAACCGAGGCACGAACGTTCCCGCCGCCGCGGCTTCCCGCCTATGCTTGAGCTCCCTGTACCACGAACCCGCCCCATGCCTGCGCCCGCCCCCTGCCCCGTCGCCGCCCTGATGCTCGCCGCCGGCTACAGCCGCCGCTTCGGCGCCGACAAGCGCCGCGCGACCCTGGCCGACGGCCGCTCGCTGCTGGCCGCCAGCCTGGCCCTGCCCTGCGCGGCGCTGGCGGAGGTGTGGCTGGTGCTGCGCCCGGACGAGACGCCCGCCGGGCTGGATCTGCCGACTGGCGTGCGCATCGTGCAGGATGCGGCCAGCGTGCAAGGCATGGGCCATAGCCTGGCCGCCGGGGCGCGGCGCCTGCTGGCCGAATCGCCGGCGCAGGCGCTGGCGATCTTTCTCGCCGATATGCCGTCGATTCGCCGCGACAGCCTCGACGCACTGCTGGCCCGCGCCGATGCCGAGCGCATCCTGCTGCCCAGCCATGGCGGCCGCCGCGGCCATCCGGTGCTGTTCGGCCGCCGCTTCTGGCCACAGCTCGCCGCGCTGAGCGGCGACGGCGGTGCCAGGCCGGTCATCCAGGGCAACCCCGACGCCGTGCAGATCATCGAGCTGGACGACCCCGGCGTGCTGCAGGACATCGATACCGTCGAGGATTGGCGCCGGCTTTAAACCTCCGCCCGTGCCTGGCGCAGCAGCACCTCGCTCAGCGCCTGCGCCGCGCTGGACAGCTGGTGCCCGGCCTGGTGCAGCAGGCCGACGCGGCGGGTGACCTGCGGCTCACTCAGCGGCAGGCAGCGCGCGCCCAGCTCCTCCATCTGTCGCCGGCACAGCTGCGGCACCGCGCTGACGCCGAGGCCTTCGGCGACCATGCGCCCCACCGTGACCAACTGGTGGCTCTCGAAGGCCACCGGCAGCTTGCCGTGGCTGGCCGTCACGCTGTCCTCCAGCAGCAGGCGCACCGCCGAGGGCCGCTGCAGGGTGATGAAAGGCTGCTCGAGCAACTGCGCCCAGCTCAGCGCGGGTTGCTCGGCCAGGGCGCTGGCCGCCGGCACCACGGCGACGAAGCGGTCGTCGTACAGCGGCGTGAACTGCAGGCCGTCGAGGGTCGCCGGCTCGAAGGCGATGCCCAGTTCGACGCGGCCGTCGCGCACCATCTCCATCACCTGTTCGTTGATCACGTCGTGCACCGCCACGCCGACCCGCGGATAGGCGTCGCGAAACGCGCGCAGCGCCGCCGGCAGGCGGTTGCCGGCGAACGAGGGCATGGCCGCCACCGCCACCTTGCCCAGCTGCAGGGTGAAGTGCTGGCGCAGCAGGTCCTCCGCGTTGTCCCAGTCGGCCAAAAGGCGCACGGCGATCGGCAGCAGCGTCTCGCCCTCGGGGGTCAGCGCCACGCTGCGGGTGGTGCGCACCAGCAACTGGCCGCCGAGCGACTGCTCCAGGTTCTTGATCGCCAGGCTCAGCGCCGGCTGCGACAGGTGCAGACGTTCGCAGGCCTGGGCGAAGCTCAGGCTCTGCGCCACGGCGAGGAAGGCGCGCAGCTGCTTGACGGTCATTGATTTGTTTTCCAGATCAAATGCGAGGAAAAACAAACTTAACAAATCACTCCCCAGAGCAGAAGCTTGGCCTCACCCCGGATAACAACAAGAGGCACCCAAGATGAGCGGACTCGACAAGCGCGTCGGCAGCTATGAAGAAGCCCTGGACGGCCTCCAGGACGGCATGACCGTGCTGGCCGGCGGCTTCGGCCTGTGCGGCATCCCCGAGAACCTGATCGAGGAGATCCGCCGCCGCGGCGTGCGCGACCTCACCGTGGTCTCCAACAACTGCGGCGTCGACGGCTTCGGCCTCGGCGTGCTGCTGGAAGACCGGCAGATCCGCAAGATGATCGCCTCCTACGTCGGCGAGAACGCGCTGTTCGAACAGCAGCTGCTGTCCGGCGAGCTGGAAGTCGAGCTGACCCCGCAGGGCACCCTGGCCGAGAAGCTGCGCGCCGGCGGCGCCGGCATCCCCGCTTTCTTCACCGCCACCGGCTACGGCACCCCGGTCGCCGAGGGCAAGGAGGCGCGCGAGATCAACGGCCGCCACTACATCCTCGAGCCGGCCATCACCGGCGACTTCGCCATCGTCAAAGGCTGGAAGGCCGACCACTTCGGCAACGTGGTCTACCGCCACACCGCGCAGAATTTCAACCCGATGGTGGCCAGCGCCGGGCGCATCACCGTGGTCGAGGTGGAGGAAATCGTCGAGCCTGGCGAACTGGACCCGACGCAGATCCACACCCCCGGCATCTACGTCGACCGACTGATCTGCGGCAGCTTCGAGAAACGCATCGAAAAACGCACCCTGCGCGCCTGAGGAGAACGACCATGGCTTTGACCCGTGAACAGATGGCCCAGCGCGTCGCCCGCGAACTGAAAGACGGCTACTACGTCAACCTCGGCATCGGCATCCCCACCCTGGTGGCCAACTACGTGCCCGAAGGCATGGCCGTGATGCTGCAGTCGGAGAACGGCCTGCTCGGCATGGGCGCCTTCCCCACCGAGGCCGAGGTGGACGCCGACATGATCAACGCCGGCAAGCAGACCGTCACCGCGATCAAGGGTGCATCGATCTTCAACTCGGCCGAATCCTTCGCCATGATCCGTGGCGGCCACGTCGACCTCACCGTGCTCGGCGCCTTCGAGGTGGACGTACGCGGCAACATCGCCTCGTGGATGATCCCCGGCAAGCTGGTCAAGGGCATGGGCGGCGCCATGGACCTGGTGGCCGGCGCCGACAACATCATCGTCACCATGACCCATGCCTCCAAGGACGGCGAGTCCAAGCTGCTGGAGCACTGCAGCCTGCCGCTGACCGGCTGCGGCTGCATCCGCAAGGTGCTGACCGACCTGGCCTACCTGGAGATCGAGAACAACGCCTTCGTCTTGCGCGAGCGTGCGCCGGGGGTGAGCGTCGAGGAGATAGTCGCCAAGACCGCCGGCAAGCTGATCGTCCCCGAGCACGTGCCGGAAATGAGCTTCTAAAGTTGTCTACCGTCTCGAAGGCGCCACCACGCACGGCGCCTTCGGGGCGTTTTTATTTGGCAATGTCGCTTGCCGCCTGTAGGAGCGAATTTTTTCGCGAAGCTGCTTCCGCCCTATCGAGCCAAGAGGAATTCCCCATATGCAAGATGTCGTCATAGTTGCCGCCACCCGCACCGCCATCGGCAGCTTCCAGGGCAGCCTGGCCGAGATTCCCGCGCCCGAACTCGGCGCCATCGTGATCAAGCGCCTGCTCGAGCAGACCGGCCTCGACGCCGCCCAGGTCGATGAAGTGATCCTCGGCCAGGTGCTCACCGCAGGCTCCGGGCAAAACCCCGCGCGTCAGGCGGCGATCAAAGCCGGCCTGCCGCATGCCGTGCCGGCCATGACCCTGAACAAGGTTTGCGGCTCGGGCCTCAAGGCCCTGCACCTGGCCACCCAGGCGATTCGCTGCGGCGACGCCGAGGTGGTGATCGCCGGCGGCATGGAGAATATGAGCCTGGCGCCCTATGTCTTACCGAAAGCCCGTACCGGCCTGCGCATGGGCCATGCGCAGCTGCAGGACAGCATGATCCTCGATGGCCTGTGGGATGCCTTCAACGACTTCCATATGGGCATCACCGCCGAGAACCTGGTGGACAAGTACGGGATTTCCCGCGAAGCCCAGGACGCCTTCGCCGCCGCCTCGCAGTTGAAGGCCTGCGCCGCCATCGAGGCCGGCCGCTTCGACAGCGAGATCGTTCCGGTGATGATCCCGCAGCGCAAGGGCGAGCCGCTGGCCTTCGCCCGCGACGAGCAGCCGCGCGCCGGTACCACGGCCGAGTCGCTGGGCAAGCTTAAAGCCGCGTTCAAGAAGGACGGCAGCGTCACCGCCGGCAACGCCTCCAGCCTTAACGACGGCGCCGCCGCAGTGCTGCTGATGAGCGCGGCCAAGGCGCAAGCGCTGGGCCTGCCGGTGCTGGCCAGGATCGCAGCCTACGCCAATGCCGGCGTCGACCCAGCGATCATGGGCATCGCCCCGGTCTCGGCCACCCGCCGCTGCCTGGACAAGGCCGGCTGGAACCTCGCCGAGCTGGACCTGATCGAAGCCAACGAGGCCTTCGCCGCCCAGGCCCTGGCGGTCGGCCAGGAGCTGGAGTGGGACGCGGCCAAGGTCAACGTCAACGGTGGCGCCATCGCCCTCGGCCACCCAATCGGCGCCTCGGGCTGCCGTGTGCTGGTCAGCCTGCTGCACGAGATGATCAGGCGCGACACCAGGAAGGGCCTGGCTACCCTGTGCATCGGCGGCGGCCAGGGCGTGGCGCTGGCCATCGAGCGCTGACGACGATCGCCCAGGGTGGATCGCGCTTTACCGATCCACCGCTGCGGTGGATGTAAGAAGCGACATCCACCCTACTGGCTACGCCAACCAGCTCGGCCTCGTGCCGGGCTTTGTCATTTCCACCCCCAGGCTCAGCCAACCGCCAATGCCTGGTCGCAAGCCCCGTTCACAACCATAAGAAAGAGGCGTCATCCATGTTCAACACCCTCACCCGCCTGAGCGTGAGCCTGGTACAGCGCTACCTGCCCTCGCCTTTCGTGTTTTCCGCCCTACTGACCCTGGCCGTGCTGGTCGCCGGGATGACTTCCACCGGCCAGTCGCTGCCAGCCATGGTCCAGCACTGGAGCGGCGGTTTCTGGACCCTGCTCGCCTTCGCCATGCAGATGGCGCTGATCTTCGTCACCGGCCACGCCCTGGCCAGCGCGCCGATCGTCAACCGCCAGCTCGACCGCCTGGCCGGCCTGGCCCGCACACCGGGCCAGGCGATCGTCATGGTCACCCTGGTGGCGCTGCTCGGCTGCTGGCTCAACTGGGGCTTCGGCCTGGTGATCGGCGCCGTGTTCGCCCGCGCCCTGGCGCGCCAGGTCAAGGGCGTCGACTACCCGCTGCTGGTGGCCTCGGCCTATTCGGGCTTCCTGGTCTGGCACGGCGGCCTGGCCGGCTCCATCCCGCTGTCGATGGCCAGCGGCGGCGCCGACCTGGCGCGCATCACCGCCGGCGTGCTGAGCGAGCCGGTGAGCATCAGCGAGACCCTGTTCAGCCCGCTGAACCTGACCATAGTCGCGCTGCTGGTGATCGGCCTGCCGCTGCTCAACCGCGCCATGCACCCGCGCCAGGACGCCAAGGTGGCCGATGCCGCCAAGCTGGTGGAATCCCACGCCGAATTGCCGGCGCGCGAGACTCCGGCGCAGCGCCTGGACGACAGCCGCATCCTCGGCCTGGCGCTGGTGGCCATGGCGGCGATCTACCTGTTCAACCACTTCGCCAGCAAGGGCTTCGTCCTCGGCCTCGACGTGGTGATCGCCATCTTCCTGTTCTGCGGTCTGCTGCTGCACGGCACCCCGGAGCGCTACATGCGCGCGGTGGACGAGAGCGTGCGCGGCATCGGCGGCATCGTCCTGCTGTTTCCCTTCTACGCCGGGATCATGGGCATGATGATGGGCGCCAACGCCGACGGCATCTCGCTCGGCCGGCAGATCACCGAGGCCTTCATCTCCTGGTCGTCGGCCGACACCTTCCCGCTGCTGGCCTTCCTCAGCGCCGGCGTGGTCAACGTCTTCGTGCCGTCCGGCGGCGGCCAGTGGGCGGTGCAGGGGCCGATCATGCTGCCGGCGGCGCAGGCCCTCGGCGTGTCGCCCACCGTCACCGCCATGGCGATCGCCTGGGGCGACGCCTGGACCAACATGGTCCAGCCGTTCTGGGCCCTGCCGCTGCTGGGCATCGTCGGCCTCGGCGCGCGCGACATCATGGGCTACTGCCTGATCATGCTGCTGTATTCGGGCGTGGTGATCTGCGGCGCCTTCTACCTGCTCGGCTGAGCAGGCAGCGAAGCCTTGTAGGATGGGCCGGGCGGCGATCCGCTTCAGCCCACCAGCGACGGCCGACAAGAGCTAGCCCACCCTGAAAGAGCGGGCATTCCCCACGCGGACATCTCGCCCTCAATCCCCCATCAAGCCCCAGGCCTTGGCCATCGCCACGGCCTGGGTGCGGCGCTGCACGCCGAGCTTGACGTTGATCCGCCGCGCATGGGTTTTGACCGTGTGCAGGGAGATGAACAGGCGGTCGGCGATCTCCTGGTTGGAACAGCCCTGGGCGATCAGCTCCAGCACCGCCAGCTCGCGTGAGCTGAGCAGGGCGCTCCCGGCGCTGGCCGGCCGATCCGCCGCTTGCACCGGCTCGAGCAGCCGCCGGTGCAGGCTGTGTCCCGCTTCGCCCGGCAGCAGAGGTTCGAGCCAGGCGCCCTGGCGCTGTTGCAACTCCTGCAGCGGACGCAGCAGGCGCAGACGGCGAGCCTCCTCCAGCGCCGCCATCAGCAGCGCCTCGCCCTCCTCCTCGCGCCCCTGCACCAGCAGGCTTTCCGCCAGGCTGACGCGGCACTCGCAGGCCAGGCTGCGATGGCCGGCCGAGTCGCACTCGTCGAGCAGCAAACGCAGGGCATGCTCGGCGGCGGCGCAATGGCCGAGCAGCAGGTCGCTGATCGCCAGGTAGCGACGCAGGCGCGGCAGCAGGTCGTAGAAACCCGAGGGTGCCAGCTGCTGGCGTTGCTGCAACTGCTGCAGGGTCTGCGCCAGCACCTCGCGCGCCCGTGCGGCCTGGCCCTGGCGCAGCAACAGGCGCCCCGCGCCAAGCTGCAGCACGCCGCGATAGCGCACCTCGGGTACGTGGCTCCACTGCATCGCCCGCTCGGCCTTCTGCAACCACTGGTAGGCCTCGTCGAATTCGCTGCGTCCCTCGGCCAGCTCCATCAGCCCGAGGTAGCCGCTGATGGTGTAGGCATCCTCGCAACCCTCGGCCTCCTGCAGGCCCTGTCGATAGGCGCACTGCGCCGGCTCGTCGAGTCCCTGGCGGGCCAGCAGGCCGGCGCGCAGCAGCAACAGGCGGCCGACCACCGGGCTGTGGCTGAGCTGGCCGCGCAGCAACTGCAGCGACTGCTCGACCAGCTCGGCGGCGCGCCCGGCCTCGCCCTGCATCTCCAGCAACAGGCCGTGGTCGGTGTTGAGCAGCGCCTCGTAGATCAGGCTGCCGTGCAGGCGCGCCAGGCGCAGGCCCTGATCGAGATGCAGGTGCGCCTGATCCAGGGCATTCTCGGCCAGGCTCTGCTGGGCCAGCGCCTGGTAGCAGAGGATGCGCTGCGACCAAGCGCTCTCGTCCAGCGCCTGCAGGGCTTCCAGACAGTGCTGGCGGGCGTCGCGCCTGCCGCACTGGCGCGCCAGCACCCCGGCCAGCGCCTGCCAGTGGGCGAGCAGCTTGCGCTGCCGACGCGCATCGGGCTGCGGCAGGAAATGCGCCAGCGCCTGCATGCTGGCGCTGGCCTCGTCGAAACGCGCACAGATGATAAGCGCCCAGGCCTGCAGCACGATCAGCCTGGGCGAGCTGGCGAACAGCCAGGCCGGCAGCTCCTCGCGCCACTGCAGGAACTGCGCGACCGACTGCCCCTGCAACAGCTGTTCCTGGCTGAAGCGCTGCAGGTAGTTGACCGCCACCTCGACCTGGCCGGCGTGCAGGGCATGCTCCACCGCCTCGCGGATATCGCCGTGGCGGGCGAACCACTGACAGGCGCGCACATGCACCGGCGCCTGGGCCGGGCCACCTGGCAGGCGCCGCAGCACCCCGGCCAGCGGACGCCACAGGCGGAACCAGGTGCCGCTGCTGTCCAGGCTGCGGACGAACAGCTGGCGCCGCCGCAGCTCGTCCAGCAGCTCGTCGCCGCGACCTTCCAGCAGGTGGCCACAGAGTTCGGCGGAGAAACGCGGCAGCAGCGCCAGGGCGCAGAAATCGTCGCGCTGCTCGGCGTCCAGGGTGTCCAGCACCTCGCGCTCGACATAGTCGCGCAGCAGCGCGCAGCCGGCCTGCAGGCGCTGGCGCACGGCGGCCTCGTCGGCATCGAGCAGCAGCAGGCGAATCGCCGCCAGCCAGCCCTCGCTGTGCAGCAGCAGATCCTCGCGGCAATCGCCGGCCAGCTCGAGTTGCAAGGCGGCGAGCAACGCGTCGAGCCCCTCGGCGTCCAGCGCCAGGTCCTCGCCCTGCAATTCCAGCAGATCGCCCTGCAGCAGCAGGCGCGGCAGGTTCCAGGCCGGCGCACGGCGGCTGGCGACCCACCAGGTGACCTGCGCCGGGGCGGCGGCGAACAGCCGATCGAAGCAGGCGTCCAGCTCGGTGTCGCTCTGGCGCGGGTAATCGTCGAGAAAGATCCACAGCCGTCCGCCCTGCTCGTGCAGCAACGCCAGCAAGGCGTCTTCCACCCCGCCGTGCGGCGCCGCACACTGCAACGCGGCGGCCAGGCGCGCCAGCAGCTGCGCCGGACTCAGGCGGCGGCCACCGAGGTCGAGCCAGATGCGGCGGGTGCCCGGCGGCATCAGGCGCGCGCACTGGCCGAGCAGTACGCTCTTGCCGGAGCCTGCCGGCGCGCACAACAGGCGCAGGCGCGCCTCGCTGGCGAGCAGGCGCTGGCTCAGGGCGATACGGGGAATGACGGCGGGCGGCAGCCGTGGCAAATCGGCAGGCTGCACCTGCGGCGCGGTGTGCCGCGCGATGGCGAGGGTCGGCATGGCAGCGGTTCTCTCTGCTTGTAATTGTGGAACCACGCGCCGATGGTACGCCCGCCGCGGCGCCGACTGCACCCCATCGGGCTTATGCCGAGAGATTCACGGGAACATGGCGGGTAGAAAGCACGACGCCGCCCCGATAGGCGGCGCCGTTGTTGCGAGTACGCCTCAGCGCACCCCGGCGTTACGCAGCGCGGCCGGGGTGAAGTCCTTGGCCGAGGCCTGGGTGCCGTACTGGATCGAGCGCTTCTCTTCGTTGGCCATGCCGATGGCCAGATAGCGCCCGGCGACGATGTCGTACAGCGCCTCCAGGGCGTACACCGGCACCTGCTCGGCGTACTGCTGCAGCAGCATGGCCTCGCCGACCCGCCACAGCTGGCCGCGGCCGTCGTAGTGCTCGGACAGGGCGATCTGCCAGGAGTCTTCGTCGATATAGAAGCGGCGCTTGGCGTAGATGTTGCGCTCGCCGGACTTCAGCGTCGCCTCCACCTCCCAGACGCGGTGCAGCTCGTAGCGGGCCAGGTCCTGGTTGATATGGCCGGCCTTGAGGATGTCGGCGTACTTCACCTCGGGCGAGGCCAGGCGGTAGTTGTTGTAGGGGATGAACAGCTCGCGCTTGCCCACCAGCTTCCAGTCGTAGCGGTCCGGCGCGCCGTTGTACATGTCGAAGTTGTCCGAGGTGCGCAGGCCGTCGGACGCCGTGCCCGGGCCGTCGTAGGCCACCTGCGGGGCGCGGCGCACGCGGCGCTGGCCGGCGTTGTAGAGCCAGGCCATGCGCGGCTCCGCGACCTGGTCGAGCGAGTCGTGGACCAGCAGCACGTTGCCGGCCAGGCGCGACGGCGCGGTGACCCGCTGCTTGAAGAACAGCAGGGCGTTCTCCGCCTTGGCAGGGTCGACGTCCGGGATGTTGTCGGGAAAGGCCACCTCGTCCTCGAAATGCACCAGGGTGTAGCTGCCGTTGGTCTGCGGCGAGGCCTGCACGATGCTGCGCTTGAGGTTACCGCCGCGGTAGCGGGTGATGTGGTTCCACACTACTTCCAGGCCGCTTTGCGGAATCGGGAAGGCGTAGTAGCGGCTGTCGGTGAAGTTGGTCAGGCCGTTACCGCCGTCGACCAGGCCGGTGTTGAGCGCGCTGGTCTTGGCCGCCGCGTAGATCGACGCCGGCACCGCAGCCGTGCGATGGGTCGGATAGACCGGCATGCGGTAGCTCTGCGGGTAGCGCTGGAACATCGCCAGCTGCCCGGCGGACAGCTGGTCCTTGTACTGTTCCAGGTTCTGCGCGGTGATGGTGAACAGCGGTTGCTCGCCGGCGAAGGGGTCGCCGAGGAAGCCGCGCTCGTCGACCTTGGCCGCATTGGTGGCCAGGCCACCGGTCCAGGCCGGGATGCTGCCGGCGGCGTTGCCTTCCATCTGCGCGCCCAGCGGGGTCAGGCTGCTGCCCAGCTTGGCCGCTTCCTCGGGACTCACCGCGGCCAGCACGCTGCCGGCCAACAGGCTCAGGGACAGCGCGCCGAAGAGTTTCAGGGTGGTGTTCATCTGCATTCCTCAACTGATCCTGGTGGGTCCTAGAAGCTCACGCCGAAGCTGAGCGCGAGGAAGTCGCGGTCGACCGCGGTGTTGTAGTCGCCGCCGAAGAAGTCGGTGTACGACAGGCTGGCGCTGTAGGTGTTGCGGTAGTCGGCGTCGATGCCGAGGCTCACCGCCTTGGCGCCCTCGTTGAACAGGCCGTTGGGGCCGTAACCCTCGACGTCGTGCGACCAGGAGACGTTCGGCTTGAGGTTCACTCCGGCGAAGGCGTTGCTGTATTCCCAGATGCCGCGCACGCGGTAGCCCCAGGAGGTGCTGGTGGTGAAGCCATGGGTATCGCCGTCGAAGCCGTAGGCGCCGTACAGCGAGTCGCGGCCGTAGCGCAGCTCGTCGCGGCTCTCCAGGCCACCGACGTGGGCCAGGCCGATCTCGCCGACCAGGGTGAAGCGGCCGGCGCCCATGACCTGGTCGAAGAAGTGGGTGAAGGTGGTCTGCAGCTGGGTGACTTCCTTGCGCTTGTAGCCGACGTTGTCCTCGCCCGGCCCGGCCGCGACCGGCGAGATGCCCGGGGCGATGGGGTTGAGCAGGCTGCGGGTGATGTCGGTGGTGTTGATCTGCAGCGGCAGGTTCGGTCGATAGCTGACCTCGCCGCTCCAGGCGGTGCCGGTGGGCAGGCTGGTGGCGAAGCTCAGGCCGTAGAGGCGGATGTCCTCCGGGTATTCCAGGTAGTAGTTGCCGTTGCCCAGCAGCACGCTCTGCGCCAGGCCGCCGCCGCTGCCCGGGACGATGCCCTCGGCGGTGCCGATGATGCCGGGCAGCGCGGCCAGGGTGGCCAGGCCGACGTTCTGCGTGCTGACGATCGGCGTGCGGCTGTGGTAGTTGAGGAAGTAGGCGCCGTACTCGGTCTCGTCGCCCAGCCAGCGCAGGGCCAGGCCCCACTGGCCGCTGTCGCGCGCGTCGCGGTCGCCGCCCCGCGGCAGGATCACGCCCTCGGCGTCGACCTCGAAGCCCTGGCCGAAGGCCGCCGCCACCGGCTCGAGCGGCGCGATGGCCGGCGAGCCGACGTGGTAGCCGCGGTCGCAGCCGTCGGCGGCGACGTCGGCGGTGGAGAAGAAGGTGCCGCAGTTGTCGATGATGGTCTGGTCCCACTCCAGCTGGTAGAAGGCCTCCATGCTCAGCTGGTCGGTCAGGCTCTGCGAGACGTAGAGCATGTTGACCGGGATCAGGCCTTCCTTGATCTCCGCCCCCGGGCGGCGGAAGGCGGCGGCGTCGATCGGGTTGATCGAGTTGATGCTGTTGCCGATGAAGGTGCTCTCGCCCCAGCTGACCACCTGCTTGCCGACCCGCACGGTGCCGGGCAGGTCGCCGATGGCATAGTTGTGGTAGAGGAAGGCGTCGAGGATCTCCGCACCGGAGGACTGCGCGCCCTCCTTGCGGTTGTGGTCGTCGATGTCCTTGAACAGGCGGCTCTCGTCCTTGAGCTCGAAGTCGTACCAGTACTTGCCGCGCACGAACACGCCGGTATCGCCGTAGCGCAGTTCGAGGTCGTGGATGCCCTTGAAGATCTTCGAGAACGTCTCGCCCTTCTTGAAGTTCAGGCGGCCGTCGTCGCCGGTCTGCGACTGGCCCTGGCCGCCATTGTTCGGCCCGATCAGGTCGCGGTCGGGGCTGCGCATCGACCAGCTGGCGCCGATCGACAGGCTGCTGTCGAGCTGGCCCTCGATCTCGCCGATGTTGAAGGTGACGGCCTGCGCCGGGGCGGCGCAGCCGACGGCAATGGCCAAGGCCAAGGTGTGCGGCTGGAATAGTCCGGGCCCTGTTGTTCTTGTCATGCGGGTCTCCTGAGGGTGGGTACAGCTGTTCGCCACCCTACGCAGCGGTCAGGAGCCGGTTAAGCGCACCAAGGAGGGATTTCGCCTGTCGCCCGAAAGTATGAACGGCGCCCTGGCGCGGGGGTGCGCGGCCCTCCTCAGCTTGCTGAATGACGGGGTATCAGGCGCAGCGGGAACTTTCCGCCTTGCCGCACGCCGGACGCGGGCTCAGCGCCAGCGATCGAGCAGGTTCACCGCCAGGCGATCCAGCCAGCCCCACAGGCGCTGCTGCAGACGCCCCCACCAGGGCCGCGCGCGCCAGTCGGCCAGGGTGATCTCGGCGCTGGCGGCGAAGTCCTCGGCGAAGCTGGCGGCCACCGCCGCGGTCAGCTCGGGATCGAGCGCCTCGAGGTTGGCGTCGAGGTTGAAGCGCAGGTTCCAGTGGTCGAAGTTGCACGAGCCGACGCTGACCCAGTCGTCCACCAGCACCATCTTCAGGTGCAGGAAGCGCGGCTGGTATTCGAAGATGCGCACGCCGGCCTTGAGCAGCCTGGGGTAGTAGCGCTGGCCGGCGAAGCGCACCGGCGGATGATCGGTGTGCCGCCCGGTCAGCAGCAGGCGCACCTCGACACCCCGGGCGGCGGCTCGGCGCAGGGCGCGGCGCACCTTCCAGGTCGGCAGGAAATAGGGCGTGGCCAGCCACACCCGGCGCTTGCTCAGGCGCAGCACGCGCACCAACGACTGCAGGATGTCGCGGTGCTGCGTCGCATCGGCGTAGGCCACCCGCCCCAGGCCGAGGCCGGCCGGCGGGTTGGCCGGCAGCTTGCGCAGCCCCGGCAGGCGCGGCGGGCGCCAGGCGAAACGCAGCAGGCAGGCCTGCCACTGGTGCTCGAACAGCTGCTGCCAGTCGTCCACCAGCGGCCCTTCGATCTCCACCATCGCCTCGTGCCAGGCGCTTTCGGTCTGACCAGGCGACCAGAACTCGTCGCTCGAGCCGGTACCGCCGACATAGGCCAGGCGCCGATCGACCAGCAGCAGCTTGCGATGGTCACGGTGAAAGTTGCGCAGGCCGCGGCGCCAGCGCAGCGGGTTGTACCAGCGCAACTGCACCCCGGCCTGCTCCAGGCGCCGGCGCAACGCCGCTCCCAGCCCGGCCGCGCCGAAGGCGTCGAACAACCCGCGCACCGCCACGCCGCGCGCCGCGGCCCGGCACAGCGCGGCGACCAGTTGCTCGCTGCACTGGCCGTCCTCGATCAGGTACAGCTCCAGCTCCACCTGCTGGCGTGCGGCATCGATCGCCGCCAGCATGCGCGGAAAGAACTGCGGCCCGTCGAGCAGCAGGGCGAAGCGGTTGCCGCCACGCCAGGGGAAGATCGCGCCGCGCATCAGCGCACGCTATAGGTCGGCGCCGCAACAGGCATCGGGGCGCGGAGGGACAGCGGTAACGACGGATAAATCCCATCGACATGGGCGGGAGCGGCGGCGGGCAGCAAAACGAACGGCGAAAGACGCATGAAGGCTCGGCAGATGGCAGGACCAGGCGGCAACGATAGTCGCCGCGGCCCGGCTTGCAAAGCCCGGCGACCGCCGAGCCGGAGGGCGGGTGCAACCCGCCGGTTCGGGGTGGCGGGTTTCACCCGCCCTACTCGCCCGGCAACAACCGGCAGCCCTGCCGCTCGCCAAGCCAGGCCGCGCTGTGGCTGCGGCCCAGGCCAACGGCGGTCACCCGCTTGCCGGCCTCGTCGTCGAGCAGGCTGCTGATCGGCACGTACTGCGCGACGTAGCCTTCGCAGTAGGCCGC
Organism: Pseudomonas sp. SP16.1; assembly: GCF_052682975.1. NCBI lineage: Bacteria > Pseudomonadati > Pseudomonadota > Gammaproteobacteria > Pseudomonadales > Pseudomonadaceae > Pseudomonas > Pseudomonas sp. SP16.1. The sequence goes on along the minus strand of NZ_JBQYFZ010000001.1, from coordinate 690,064 downwards.
CGGGTTGCCGCTGACGTAACGGCAGGAGCAGTACTCCTTGGCGGTGTAGGCGCCGATGATGTCGGGAAAGGCGGCCAGGTGCGCACGGTTCGGCCAGGCCAGGGCGATCAGCAGAATGGCGAGCACCAGCAGCAGAGTGAGGATCGGACGGCGACGGATCATGGCTGCACCTCAGCGGCGAAGGCCGCACGCACGCGCTTGAGCAGTTCGTTATGACTGTAGCTGCCGTCGCGGTCGTCGGCGTAGCGCACCACCACCAGCTTGTCCTCGGGCAGCACGTAGAGGCCCTGTCCCCAATGGCCGAGCGCGGCCAGGGTATCGGCCGGCGCATCGGGCCAGGGCCGCTGGCTGCCTGGCAGTTCGGCGTTGAGCCACCAGTGCCCGCCGGGCACCGCGTCGCCGGTCTTGGCCAGCTGCGGCTGGTAGCCGGCGAACGGCGTGGCGACGAAGGCGAGCCAGGCCGGCGGCAGCAGCTGGCGCTCGCCCCAACGGCCGCCGCGCTGCAGCAGCAGGCCGACGCGGGCCAGGTCGCGAGCGCTCATGTAGGCGTAGGACGAGGCGACGAAGGTGCCGGCGCCGTCGCGCTCCCACACCGCGCTGGCGATGCCCAGCGGCTCGAACAGCGCGGTCCAGGGGTAGTCCGGGTAGGCGTCGGCGCCGACCATGCCCTTGAGCGCGGCGGCCAGCAGGTTGCTGTCGCCGCTGGAGTAGCGAAAGCGCACGCCCGGCGCGGCATCGGCCGGATGCGCGGCGGTGAACGCGGCCATATCGTCGCGACCGCGGGTGTAGAGCATGGCGATCACCGAGGACTTCAGCGGCGCGTATTCGTAGTCCTCCTCCCAGGCCAGGCCCGAGGCCCAGTTGAGCAGGTGGCCGACCTTGACCTGCGGGTGCCCGGCCATCGCCGGGTAGTACCTGGCCACCGGCGCGTCCAGCTTGAAGCGGCCCTCGCCGTAGGCCACGCCGAGGGTGGTGGCGAGCAGACTCTTGGCCATCGACCAGGTCAGGTGCGCGCTGTCTGCCGTGGTCGGCGCGGCGTAGCGTTCGTAGACGATCCGGCCATCACGCACCACCAGCAGCGCGTCGCTGCGCACGCCCTGGCGGGTGGCGTCGTCGCGCGGGGCGAAGGCGTAATCCTCCAGGGCGGCGATGGCCGGGCTGGCGCCATGGGGGACGGTTTGCCAGTCCGGCTGCGGCCAGGGCTCGGCCTGGACGACGCCGGCCAGCAGCAGGAGACCGAGCGCCAGGCTCGGCCGAGTCAGGGAAAAGATGGGCATGACGGGCCTCGACAGGGAATCGAGGCGCACCCTAGCACGGAGCCGGTGACCGCTTGAAGCGCCGCACCGCCCCATGCATGCGGGCAAACGTAGGTTGGCGCTGAGCGCAGCGAAGCCCAACGGGGAGCGCGCCGCGCTCCGCCCGACAGATCGCAGCCAAGCCACCGAGCTCGCCTCAGTTGGGCAGGCGATAGTCCTCCGGCCCCATCAGGTCGAGGCCGCATTCGAGATTCTCGACCCAGTAGAGGAAGGCGCTGATCATCTCCGCGCCAACGAAGGGCCGGCCGTGCTGCGGCACGATCATCGCCACGTCCATCTCGCGCACCATCGCCGCCCACAGCCGGCAGGCCTTGTTGCCGGCCATGTAGCGGCGGTGGAAGCCTTCCATGTTCGGCACGTGGTTGGTGAAGTCGCGCACCGGGCTGGCATCGTCGACCAGCGAGGCGCCCATGTCGCCGGAGAAGAGGATCTTGCTCACCGGGTCGTACAACTGGAAGTTGCCCACCGAATGGAGGAAATGCGCCGGCACCGCCTTCAGCGAGCACTTGCCCAGCGGGATGCTCTGGCCGCGGTCGGGCAGCGCGATGATCCGATCGTAGGTGTTGATGCCGCGGCTCAGCGCCAGGTAGCTGGCGGTCAGGTGCGGCAAGAAGCGCGCCCACAACTTGGAGCAGATCACCCGCGCGCGGGTGTGCAGCAGCCATTTGTCCAGCGAGGCGATGATGTCCGGGTCCTGGTGCGAGGCGAAGATGTAGGTCAGGTCCTGCACCGGGATGTGCTTGGACAGCTCCAGCGACAGCGGCGTGTAGGTCAGGTCGCCGCCCGGGTCGAGCAACAGGTACTGCTCGTGATCGGTGATCAGGAACTGGTTGGACTGCACGCCCTCGCCGCTGACCAAGTCATCGAACATCAGGCATTGGTGGCTGCCGTTATCGAACAGCACGATGGGCTCGCGGCGCATGGAAACCTCGTAGACAAAACGCGAGGCAACCTTAGGGCCGAGCCTGGTGCGGCGTACTGATATGGATCAAGGCCGAGCGACAATCTGCCGCGCCTTCGCCAGGCGCTTGGCCCGCGCACTCTCGGCGATCCGCAGCAGGCCCTGGTCGCGCAGCCACAACGTCGCCCAATGCGCCGGACCGGCGGCGAAGGCGGCGTCCAGCTCGGCGGCCAGCGCCTGCTGCTGGGCGAACAGGCCGGCCAGCAGCAGATGGGTGGCGGCGGCGTTCGGGCACTGCCGCGCCACCTCGGCGCAGCCAGCCAGCAAGGCCAGCAGGCGCAGCTGCAGAGGCTCGGGCCAGGCGCACTCTTGGCCGATGCCGTGCAGCCAGGCACATACGGCGGCGAGCACGTACAGGTCCTCGATGCTGCGAAAGGGTTTGACGTAGTCGCTCCAGCCGTCGCCGGCCAGGCGCTCGCACTGCGCCTGTTCGAGATGCAGGCGGGCATGGCCGATATCCGGCATCAGCGGCAAGGCCGGCAGCGCCTCGATGCGCACGCCCGGCGCGCCCTGGCGCACCACGCCGAGCACCAGGCGCGGCGCCTCGCCCGGGCCGTCCTCGCGCGCCGCCACCAGCAGCCAGTCGGCGCACTCGGCGGCGGTGACGAAATCCTTGCGCCCGTCGAGTTGCAGGCCGGCGATGCGCGTGTGCATATCCGCCGGCCGCGTGCTGCGCCCTTCGGTGACGCACAATGCCCCGGCCGTCCAGGGCGCCGCCGGCCACAGCACGCGTAGCGCCGCCTGGTAGCCGGCGAGAAAGGCCAGCCCCGGGGTCGCCGCCAGGTGCCCGCCACCCACCGCCAGTTCGAAAGGCTGCGGCGCACCGCCGAGATTCTGCAGCAGGCGGCCGTACCAGTCCTCCAGGCCCTGCTCGGCACTCAGGCGTCCGGCGGGTTGCAGCAGGTTGGTCCAGGGCATGACGGATTCCTCGGCACGGACGGCGGCGGCCGTCACACAAGCATCAAAAAAGCTTCACGGCGGTGACACCGCGGCTACCTAGCCTGACTTTGCCCAACAAGATCGACCGGCTGCAAGCCCCGAAAGCCGGCTTTAAGGAGGCTCAGGCATGACCCAGACTGCACCCAACACCGCACGCCGCCTGCAGGCCGAACGCCTGGTGGGCCCGGCCGCCCTGCGCGAGGCCCAGGCCCTGCGCTACCGGGTGTTCAGCGCCGAATTCGACGCCAAGCTCAACGGCGCCGAACTGGGCCTGGACATGGACGACTACGACATTCACTGCCGGCATATCGGTGTGCGCGACCTCAACAGCGGCGAGCTGGTGGCCACCACCCGTCTGCTCGACCACCAGGCCGCCGCCGGCCTCGGCCGCTACTACAGCGAAGAGGAATTCAGCCTGCACGGCCTGGCCGGGCTGCAGGGCCCGGTGCTGGAGATCGGCCGCACCTGCGTCGATGCCGCCTACCGCAACGGCGCCACCATCGCCGTGCTCTGGAGCGAGCTGGCCGAGGTGCTCAACGAGGGCGGCTACCGCTACCTGATGGGCTGCGCCAGCATCTCCATGCAGGACGGTGGCATCCAGGCCCAGGCGATCATGCAGCGCCTGCGCGAACGCCATCTGTGCACCGAACACCTGCGCGCCGAACCCAGGCACCCGCTGCCACCGCTGGACGTGCCGGGCAACGTCATCGCCGAGATGCCGCCACTGCTCAAGGCCTACATGCGCCTGGGCGCGAAGATCTGCGGCGAGCCCTGCTGGGACCGCGACTTCCAGGTCGCCGACGTCTTCATCCTGCTCAAGCGCGACGAGCTGTGCCCGCGCTATGCCCGCCACTTCAAGGCGGCGGTCTGAGGCCGTCGGGCGGGCGCGAGCGAATTGGCGCCTGACGGCTCGTGCGATCCGTGGATAATGCCGCCACCCAAGCTCAACCGGAGACCCCCGATGGCCCGACTGCGTCTGTTTCTGCGCCTGACCCACCTGCTGCTGGTGATCGCCTGCGGCGCGCTGCTGGCCGGGGTGGTCAGCCTGTGCGAACGCCTGGTGCGCCACGACCTGATGGCCCTGCGCCAACGCCTGACCCGCTGGTTCCTCGCCCGCCTCAGCGGTGCCCTGCCGTTTCGCGTGCGCGTCGAAGGCGAGCTGCCGGCGCAGCCGATGCTGTGGGTCGCCAACCACGTGTCGTGGACCGATATCCCGCTGCTCGGCATGCTTACCCCGCTGTCCTTCCTGTCCAAGGCCGAGGTGCGCAGCTGGCCGCTGGCCGGCTGGTTGGCGCACAAGGCCGGCACCCTGTTCATCCGCCGCGGCTCGGGCGACAGCAACCTGGTCGGCCAGCAGCTTAACCGTCATCTGCAGCGCGGCCGCCACCTGCTGATCTTCCCAGAAGGCACCACCACCGACGGCCAGCGCCTGCGCACCTTCCACGGCCGCCTGCTGGCGAGCGCCATCGACAGCGGCGTGGCCGTGCAGCCGGTGGCCATCCGCTACCTGCGCGCCGGCCAGCCTTGTTCGGTGGCGCCCTTCGTCGGCGACGACGACATGCTCTCGCACCTGCTGCGCCTGCTTTCCAGCCCGCCCGGCGAGGTCGAGATCCGCCTGCTGCAACCCATCCCCAGCGCGACGTACAGCCGCAACGAACTGGCCCGCCACAGCCAGGCGATCATCGCCAGCGCGCTGCGCCTCGACACGCCGCCGGAGCAGGCCGAAGCGGCCTGAACGGCACCGTCGGTGCTGTGCATGACGCCGCTGCAACCGCTGCGCCACGCCCACCGCCCGACTCAAGCCGCAGGCGGTACGACCAGCGCATCGCACTCGAGCTCGGCCAGCAGACGACCCGCCACGCTGCCGAGGACGAAGCGGGTGAGTCCCTGGCGCGCGTGGGTGCCGAGCACCAACAGGTCGGCACCGCTTTGCGACAGGGCCGCGGCGATCACTCGCTCGGGCGAGCCGAGGGCGACATGCAACCGCTCCGGCGCCAGCGTCACGCCTTCCTCACGCAACTGCGCGAGGATCTCGTCGCGGGCCGTCTCGCACTGGTTATCCAGCATCGCCGGGCTGAGCCCCGCCTCCATCATCGCGCCGCTCGACATCGGTTCGACCGCGTGCGCGACGGCGAAGTCGTCCGTCTCCAGCAGCCCCAGTTCGCGCGCCCGGGCCAGGGTCTGCAACGAGAGTTTCGACTGATCCGTCGCCAGCAGCGCACGGCGGTACTCGCGCACCACCGGCCCGTTGACCCGCAGCACCGGCAGCTGGCTGCTGCGCACCAGCCGCTGCAGGGTGGTGCCGGAGAAGAAGTCGCGCAGCGCCGACTTGCGGTGTGCGCCGACCACCAGCAGGTCGGCGGCCAGGCCCTGGGCGCACTCGACCAGGGTCGACGCCGGCTCGCCGCTGTTGACCACCACTCGCGGCCGGCTCCCGGCCTGTTCGGCCAGGCGCTCGGCCTGGGCCTGCAGCAGCGTCTCGGCCTGGCGCATCTGGCTCTGCACGTAGACCGCCGGCGCATCGGCATCGACCACGTGCACCAGGCGCCAGTCGCCGCCGCCCTGGCGCCGCACCAGCTGCACGGCGCGCTGCACGGCATGCGCCGACCGCTCGGAAAGATCCGTTGCCACCAATATCTTGATCATCTCGTTCTCCTCGATACACGCTTGCCCCACTTCATTGAGCGCCCGGACGGCCCTGCGATCCTTGATGCAGATCAGGCCTGGCGCGTGGAAACCGACTATGGTCCGAAGCAGGTATCGACAGAGGCATCCGAATGGACACTCGGCTCCCTGAACATTCTGACAACGCCTGGCACGACCTGACTCCGCAACAAGCCCTGGACGCCCAGCACAGCAGCCCGCGCGGTCTTGACGAACGCGAGGCCGCCGCACGCCTGCAGCGCCACGGCCCCAACCGCCTGCCACCGCCCAGACGGCGCGGACCGCTGTCGCGCCTGCTGCTGCAGCTGCACAACGTGCTGCTGTACATGATGCTGGCCGCCGCGCTGGTCGCCGCCCTGCTCGGCCACTGGGTCGACGCCGCGGTGATCCTTGCCGCGGTGCTGATCAACGTGGTGATCGGCTTCATCCAGGAGGGCAAGGCCGAGCACGCCCTCGACGCCATTCGCAGCCTGCTGTCGCCGCACGCCCTGGTGCTGCGCGGCGGCGAACGCCGCGAGATCGACGCCGAGCAGCTGGTGCCCGGCGATATCGTCCTGCTCGCCTCCGGCGACAAGGTGCCGGCCGACCTGCGCCTGCTCAGCGTGAAGAACCTGCTGGTGGAAGAGGCCGCGCTGACCGGCGAATCGCTGCCGGTGGAGAAATCCCTGGCCCGTTGCCAGGCCGATGCCGCCCTCGGCGACCGCCGCTGCATGGTCTATTCCGGCACCCTGGTGGCCAGCGGTCAGGCCAGCGGCCTGGTGGTGGCCACCGGCGCCGCCACCGAACTGGGCCGCATCGGCGCCATGCTGCAGCAGGTGCAGGCGATGACCACCCCGCTGCTGCGGCAGATCGAGCAGTTCAGCCGCTGGCTGGCCCTGGCCATCCTCATCTTCGCCCTGGCCACCTTCGCCCTCGGCACCTTCTGGCACGGCCAGGACCCGGCCGAGATGTTCATGATGGTGGTGGCGCTGACCGCCGCGGCCATCCCCGAGGGGCTGCCGGCGCTGATGACGGTGATTCTCGCCCTCGGCGTGCAGCGCATGGCCGGGCGCAATGCCATCGTCCGCCGCCTGCCGGCGGTGGAGACCCTGGGTTCGGTGACGCTGATCTGCTCGGACAAGACCGGCACCCTGACGCGCAACGAGATGACCGTGCAGCGCGTGGTCAGCGCCAGCCGCATCCTCGACGTCAGCGGCGTCGGCTACGCCCCGCAAGGCGCCTTCCACCTGGACGGCGCGTTGATGGAACCGGATGCCGCGCTGCTGGAAATCGCCCGCGCCGCCGCGCTGTGCAACGACGCCCAGCTGCAGCAGGACGCCGGCGGCACCTGGCGCCTGCAGGGCGACCCCACCGAGGGTGCGCTGCACACCCTGGCGCTCAAGGCCGGCCTGGACGCCGCCACCCTGCACGCCCAGTTGCCGCGCAGCGACGCCATACCCTTCGAGTCCGAACACCGCTTTATGGCCAGCCTGCACCATGACCACCAGGGCCATGGCCTGATCTACCTCAAGGGCGCGCCGGAGCGGGTGCTGGAGATGTGCCGCGAGCAGCGCGGCGCCGACGGCGGCAGCCAGCCGCTGGACGCCGACTACTGGCGGCGCCAGGCCACCGACCTGGCCGCCCGCGGCCTGCGCCTGCTGGCCATCGCCAGCCGCCCGGCCGACGCCTCCCAGCGCAGCCTGAGTTTCGCCGACGTGGAGCAGGACATGTGCCTGCTGGCGCTGGTCGGCATCATCGACCCGCCGCGCGAGGAAGCCATCGCCGCCGTCGCCGAATGCCAGCGCGCCGGCATCCGGGTCAAGATGATCACCGGCGACCACGCCGAGACCGCCCGCGCCATCGGCGCCCAGCTGGGCATCGGCGTCGGCCTGCCGGCGCTGACCGGCGCCGAACTGGAGCTGCTCGACGAGCGCCAGCTGCGCCAGGTGCTGCCCGGCGTCGAGGTGTTCGCCCGCGCCAGCCCCGAGCACAAGCTGCGCCTGGTGCAGGCCATGCAGGCCAGCGGCGAGGTGGTGGCGATGACCGGCGACGGGGTCAACGACGCCCCGGCGCTGAAACGCGCCGACGTCGGCGTGGCCATGGGCGACAAGGGCACCGAGGCGGCCAAGGAGGCGGCCGAGGTGGTGCTGGCCGACGACAACTTCGCCACCATCGCCGGTGCCGTGCGCGAGGGCCGGGCGATCTACGACAATCTGAAGAAGTTCATCCTCTTCGCCCTGCCCACCAACGGCGGCCAGGCGCTGATCGTGATCGCCGCCATCCTGTTCCAGCTGACCCTGCCGCTGACCCCGGCGCAGGTGCTGTGGATCAACATGGTCACCTCGGTGACCCTGGGCCTGGCGCTGGCCTTCGAGCCGGCCGAGGCCGGGCTGATGGACCGCCCGCCACGGGCGCCGAACGAGCCGCTGCTGTCGGCCTTCTTCGTCTGGCGCGTGCTGCTGGTGTCGCTGCTGATGGCTGGCGCCGGCATCGGCCTGTTCCTCTGGGAGCTGGACAACGGCACCGGGCTGGACAGCGCGCGGACCATGGCGCTGAACGCGGTGGTGATGTGCGAGGTGTTCTACCTGATCAACAGCCGGCGCATCTTCGCCTCGGTGCTCAGCCTCGACGGCCTGTTCGGCAGCCGCGCGGTGCTGCTGGCCATCGCCGCCTGCCTGCTGCTGCAGGCGCTGTACACCTATGCCCCGCCGCTGCAGCGGCTGTTCCACTCCACCGCGCTGGATGCGGCGCAGTGGGCGCGGGTGCTGCTGGCCGGCCTGGCGCTGTTTCTCGTCGCCGAGCTGGAGAAATGGCTGATCCGCCGCCTGCGCCTGCAGCCGACGGGGTAACCTCGGTGCGCGTGGCGCACCGGGGCAATCGCCTCAACCCCGCTCGCCGCGGGCAAAGGCCATCAGCTCGGGGTAGAAGGCGCGGAAGTCCTCGCTCAGCGGCTGGTACAGGCGCTCCAGCTCGGCCAGGCTGCCGTCGAGCAGCTGCGGCCGCGACAGCCGTCGCTGCATGCCGGCGATCACCTGCTCCAGCACCGCGAACTCGCGGTAGCTGCCGAGCCAGTCCTGCGCCGCCATGCGCGGCGCGATCAGCGCCAGGCGCCCGGGCAGTTGGGGCTCGTCGGCCAGTACCCGGTACACCCGCGCGGTAAAGGCCTCCAGCGGCTGCTCGGCGTAGTCGGCCCAGTCGCGCGCCAGGCAGTGATCGAAGAACAGGTCCAGCAGCATGCCGGCCATGCGCCGCCGCGCGGCGGGAAAACGTGCCCGTGCGCGGGCCTGCAGCGGGTGGCTGTCGGTGAAGGCGTCGATGCGCCGGTGCAGGCGGATGGCCGCCTCGATCTCGGCCGGCCATTGCCCGGCCAGCGGCCCCTTGACGAAATCGCCGTAGAGGCTGCCGAGCAGTTGCGGCGGCGCGGCGCCGCCCAGGTGCAGATGGGCGAGGTAGTTCATGCAGCGAGCTTAGCCGGCCGAGCGGCAGAATCGAAAGCGCTGATAAGGGCTATCGGCACAAACGATCTGTATATCGCCGCGGACCGATATAAGGTTCGCCCCATTCCGATACAGCAGACCGACACGCCATGGACCTCGACCTCGACGCCATCATCAAGGCCATCGCCCACCCACTACGGCGCGACATTCTCGACTGGCTGAAGCAGCCACAACGGCACTTCGCCGACCAGGAGCATCCGCTGGAGATCGGCGTCTGCGCCGGCAAGATCTGCCTGCGCAGCGGGCTCTCGCAATCCACCGTCTCCGCCCACCTGACCACCCTGCAGCGTGCCGGCCTGGTGCACAGCCGCAAGGTCGGCCAGTGGCACTTCTTCAAGCGCGACGACGAGCGGATCCAAGCCTTCGTCGCGCGGCTCGGCCAGCGACTCTGAACCCACAGTCCCCACCGGAGGATTCACCATGCCTACGCTCTTCGACCCGATCCAGATCGGTGACCTGCAACTAAACAACCGCATCATCATGGCGCCGCTGACCCGCACCCGCGCCGACGAAGGCCGCGTGCCCAACGCGCTGATGGCCGAGTACTACGTGCAGCGCGCCTCGGCCGGGCTGATCATCAGCGAGGCCACCGCCGTCACGCCGATGGGCGTCGGCTACCCGAACACCCCCGGCATCTGGTCGGACGCGCAGATCCGCGGCTGGAGCAACGTGACCAAGGCGGTACATGCCAATGGCGGCAAGATCGTCCTGCAACTGTGGCACGTCGGGCGCATCTCCGACCCGATCTACCTGAACGGCGAGCTGCCGGTGGCGCCGAGCGCGATCAAGCCGGCCGGCCACGTCAGCCTGGTGCGCCCGCTCAAGGAGTTCGTCACCCCGCGCGCGCTGGCCACCGAGGAGGTCGCCGATATCGTCGAGGCCTACCGCCAGGGCGCGGAGAACGCCAAGGCCGCCGGCTTCGACGGCGTGGAGATCCACGGCGCCAATGGCTACCTGCTCGACCAGTTCCTGCAGAGCAGCACCAACCGGCGCACCGACCGCTACGGCGGCAGCCTGGAGAACCGTGCGCGCCTGCTGCTGGAAGTCACCGATGCGGCAATCGAGGTGTGGGGCGCCGGCCGCGTCGGCGTGCACCTGGCACCGCGCGCCGACTCCCACGACATGGGCGACGCCGACCGCGCCGAGACCTTCACCTATGTCGCCCGCGAACTGGGCAAGCGCGGCATCGCCTTTATCTGCGCCCGCGAGCAGGAGGGCGCGGACAGCCTGGCGCCGAGCCTGAAGGAAGCCTTCGGCGGCGTGTTCATCGCCAACGAGCGCTTCACCAAGGATCAGGCCAACGCCTGGTTGAGCGAGGGCAAGGCCGATGCGGTGGCCTTCGGCATTCCCTTCATCGCCAACCCCGACCTGCCGGCCCGCCTGCAGCAGGATGCGCCGCTGAACGAGCCGCAGCCGCAGAGCTTCTACGGCTCGGGGGCGGTCGGCTATATCGACTATCCGCGGTTGTAATGCCGCTCTGCAAGCTCGCCGCTGAAGCGTCTCCCACGACACCCGCAGCCCTGTGGGAGGGGCCTTAGCCGCGACCGTAAAAACACAAGCCCCGCATTGCGGGGCTTGTGTTTTTACCGGCGTCTCAGCGTGCGTCGATCTGCTGCTGCAGATTGATCATCTGCCCCTGCAGGGCATTGATGTTGCGCGTCATCTGCGCGCGGAAGGCGTCGAACTCGGCGGTATTCGGCCCGCTGCTGGGGACCGGGCGGTTGTCCAGCTCGCTGCGCAGCACCAGCAGGTCCTGCTCCAGCCGGCCAATGGCCTGAGTCGGATCGCCCTGCTTCCTCAACGCCTCGATTTCGCTGCCCAGGCCATTGATACGACCGTCGAGCTTGGCCAGTTCGGCCTGCGCCGCCTTGGCATCGGCTTGCGCATTCTTCAGCGCGGCCTGCTCGGCAGAGAGCGCCTGCAGGCGCTTGTCGAAGCCGGCACTGGCGCTCAGTGCGCCTTTCAGCTCGCCGCCCAGCTGTTCGATGCGCTTGTCCAGCGCGGCCTGGGCGCCGGCGCTCTGTTGCTGCTGCTTGCCCAGCTCGGCGAGGCGATTTTCCAGCTGCTTGACCTGCAGCTTGAGCGCCTCGCTGCCGCTGGTGACGTTCGACTCGGTCGCCACCACCTTGCCGGAGATGTCCTGGATACGCCCGGCCGCCTCCTCGCTGATGCGCGCGAAGCTCTCCTGGGTCGCCACCAGGCGCTGCTCCATCAGGCCGATCTGCTGCAGGCTCCACCAGCCGAGGCCGGCCAGGGCGATGCTCAGCGCGCCCACCAGCGCCCACAGCGGGCCGGTGCTGGGGCCCTTGGCCGCCACCGCCGGGCCGGCGGCGGGCGCGCGGGCGGGGCGGGCGGGGCGGGCGGGGCGCGGAGCCGGTTCATCGTGCGGCTCGGAAAACTCGTCGCGCAGGCCGGGCGTCAGGCTGGGCAGGTGATCGAGCTCGTCGTGGGAATCGTTGCGCATGGTCGGACCTTCGTTTGGCACGGAGTAACAGGCAGTTGGAAAACGTCGGCGAGGCCGACACCACATTAGCGACGGCGGCCCCGCAATAAACGGCAGGGGTCGCAGGCGACCCTAGATGCTGCAAACGAGCATTGTGCACACCCATTCAATGCCGCATTGCCACCGCAGGTAGTTGTTCAACAGCCCGGCGGGCGAAATGCCGCGCAGTATACCGGTTCGCCGCCAGGCGATCAGCGCCGCGCCGAGCAGGTGCATGGCGCACCGATGAAGAGCGCGACAGGGCCATCGACCAGCCGCGAGCCGCGCAGTTCCTCGCTGATCGAACTGGTACGCACCTTGCTGGGCATCCCTGGAGTTCAGCGCAGAGCGCTCGCCAGAGCGCTTGCACCCCGCAGCATGGTGCCGCGGGCGATGGCTAGCCAGGCGACGGATGGCGCCCGGTTCGGTCGCGCAGAGGTCAGGACGACCCAGCGCGTGACCCTTCGACCAACCCTGGGGGAAGCGACATGGAACTGAACAAGGCGCTACTGGATTGCATGCAGGCCCTGCGTCGCCGGCTGCGCGACGAGCTGGCCGTGGATATCCGCCTGAGCCAGAGCGACGCGGTAGTCGCGCTGCTCGGCGGCTGCCTGCAGTCGAGCGACGAAGAAACCCGGCGGCTCGGCCAGCGCCTGGCCGAACTCACCGATCAACGCCCGCCGACGCCCGCCGCCAAGCCGGTGGCCAACGTAGCGCTGCCGCAGGCGGCGCCCAGCGGCTCGGTGCGCATCTATCGCGGCCAGCGCGTCTATGCCTGAGTGGCTGGCAGGCGACACTCCGCCTGGCCGCGCCGTATCTGCCGGGCTCAAGGCTGTTCGCGGCTGAAGCCGCTGCTACAGGACGACCTGCGACCGCGCTTGATCAGGCGCACGACTGCACCCGCCACCAGGTGCAGAACTCGTCCAGCGCGTCCCACAGGCTGGCCCGCGGCTGGTAGCCGAGCAACTCGCGGGCGCGGTCGATGTTCAGCGAGAAGTCCTTGCCCATCACCGCCACCTGCAGGCGCAGCAGGCTCGGCTCGGGGCGCCCCGGCAGCAGCCGGCACAGCCCCTCGTTGAGGCAGGCCGCGGCATAGGCCAAGGGATAAGGCACGTGGCGGGTCACCGGCGGCAGTTCCAGGCGGCGCAGCACGTAGTTGACCACGTCCCACAGCGGCACCGGCGCGCCGTTGCTGATGTTGTAGGCCTGCCCCAAAGCCGGGCCGGCGGCCAGCAGCGCGGCGAGCAGCGCGTCGTTGAGGTTGTGCACGCTGGTGAAGTCGACCCTGTTCAGGCCGTTGCCGATGATCGCCAGGCGCCCCTTGCGCTGCAGTTCGATCAGCCGCGGGAAGATGCTGGTATCGCCGGCGCCGGTGACGAAACGCGGACGCAGGGCGATGACCTCGAGGCCGAACTCCGCGGCGCCGAGCGCCTGCTGCTCGGCCAGGTACTTGGTCTTGCCGTAGTGATTGAAGAAGCGCCGCGGTACCTGCTGCTCGCGGATATCGAGGTGGGCGTGGCCGTCGAAGTAGATCGACGGCGACGACAGATGCACCAGGCGCCGTACCTTGCGCTTGAGGCAGGCCTCGACGACGTTCTCGGTGAGCGTCACGTTGGCCTGGTGGAAATGCGCGTAATCGCCCCACACCCCCACCGCGCCGGCGCAATGCACCACGGCCTCGACGTCCCGGCACAGCGCCAGGGCCAGCTCGGCATCGCCGAGATCGCCCTGGACGAACTCGGCACCGCGCTTGAGCAGATGCTGCACGCCCTCGGCACGGCGACCGTTGACCCGCACCGCCAGGCCCTGCTCGAGGGCGAAGCGGGCGAAGCGCCCGCCGATGAAGCCGCTCGCGCCGGTGACCAGAATCTTCATCGCCGCTCCCCCGTCGTTGTCATGTTCGCCGCACTCTAGCAGCGCCGCGCCGTCTGCGCCCTATCGGCTGCGGCCAGAACGGCGACCCGGCACGCCAGTCCATCGGCTGCGCCGCGCGCATCTATGCAGGGATATCGCGCTTTATCTCCCCCCGGCCGGGGCGGCGCACCGGCTCCGTCCCTATGCCGGCACGGCCTCTGCCAGCCCCTCGCGCATGCGCAGCGCGTCCTGCTGGAAGCAACGCGCGGCCTGCAGCAGCGCCAGCAGGGTGAGCAGCAGCGCCACCGGAATCAGCAGCATGGCGTCGTGCAGCCCCACCGCCTTGAACGCCTCGTTCATCTCGGATGCGCCGGCCGCCTGCATGGCCGCCTGGGCGTAATGATCCGACAGCCAGCCCACCGCCAATGGCCCGAGTCCGCCGCCGAGCAGGTACAGACCGGCGAAGAACAGCGCCATGGCGGTAGCACGCAGGCGCGGCTCGACCACGTCCTGGATCGCCGTGTAGACGCAGGTATAGAAGTTGTAGGAGAACAGCCAGCCGAGGCTGAACACGCCGACGAACAGCGCCGTGTCGATGCGCCCGGCACTCAGCGCCCAGGCGGTGCAGAGGCAGGCCACCAGCATGCTGAACGCTGCGAACAGCAGGCGACCATTGGCCCAGCGCTGGTGCACCCTGTCCGCCAGCCAGCCGCCCAGGGTCAGGCCGAGCAGCCCGGTCAGCCCGACTATCAGCCCGGTGGCCATCGCCGCATTCTGCAGGCCCAGACCGAAATAGCGCTGCAGCATCGGCACCATGAACGAGTTGCAGGCGTAGGAGGCGAAGTTGAAGGCCAGCCCGGCCAGCACCAGCCACCAGAAGGTGCGGATCGCCAGCACCCGGCGCAGCGGCCGGTCCACCGGCGCGGCGCTGACCCGCACGCTCTCGGCCGCCCCACGCGCCGGCTCGCGGATGAAGAACAGCGCCGCGGCGAGTATCAGCCCCGGCAGCGCGGCGATCAGAAAGGGTGCGCGCCAGCTGTCGAAGGCCTGCACCATGGCGCCGATGGTGAAGAACGCCAGCAGCAGGCCCAGGGGCAAGCCGAGCATGAAGATACCCATGGCCCGCGCCCGCTTGTGCGGCGGGAACAGGTCGCCGATCAGCGAGTTGGCCGCCGGCGCGTAGCTGGCCTCGCCGATGCCGACGCCCATGCGGATCAGCAGGAAGCTCCAGAAGTTCCAGGCCATGCCGTTGAGCGCGGTCAGGCCGCTCCAGGCCGCCAGGCCCCAGCCCATGATCTTGCGCCGCGCGCCGGTGTCGGCCATGCGTCCCAGCGGCACTCCGGCGAGGGCGTAGACGATGGTGAAGGCGGTGCCGATCAGGCCCAGTTGCAGGTCGCTGAGGCTCCATTCCAGGCGAATCGGCTCGATGATGATGGCCGGGATGGTGCGGTCGAAGAAGTTGAACAGGTTGGCGAGAAACAGCAGGAAGAGGATGCGCCAGGCATTCGGCGCTTGCTGATTGGGCTGCATGGCAAAGTCTCTTTTTTGTTGTCCACGCGCGGCCTGACACGATGGCGCCTACCTTGGCAACACCGACCGAACGATGGGTGAGGGGCAATCTAGAGCCTTTGCCGCGGCTTGTCTGCGACTATTCGCCGGCTTTATGCGTAAAGATCGGGCTGCTTCGCACGCCTCACAGCTGGCCGCCGCGAGCGCGGCGCCGAGTTTCGTGCTAGAACCACTGATGGCGACAGCGATCGTGACCAATCGCCCACTGCAGCGACTGTGGCGAACCCAGTCGAGCACGGCGCCGGGCGGCAGATCGGGCAGGCAAGCCCGAGCTCATGGAGCAGCGCGACGGGGTACCTATGGACTGGCCGCAGATTCGCTTTCTCGGACAACTGCCGGAACAGGGGCACGTGCTGCTCGATTGCAGTCACGATCCCTGGCTGACGCTACTGGCCTACCTGGTCGCCACGGCCGGCAGCCTGGCAGCGCTGACCATAGTCGAGCACCTGGACCGGGTGCAGCGGCGCGGCATGCGTCTGGCCTGGGGCGCGATCGGCGGGCTGTGCCTGGCCGGCGGCATCTGGTCGATGCACTTTCTCGGCATGCTCGCCTTCCGCGCGCCGCTGGTCATCCACTACGAACCGGCCCCCACCCTGCTGTCGCTGCTGGTGGCCCTGGCCGCCGCCCTGCTGGCACTGTACTGCATGGCCCAGCGCGACGCCGGACTCGGCCGCCGCCTGCTGGCCGCGGTGATCATAGGCCTGGGCATCGCCGCCATGCATTACAGCGGCATGGCGGCGATGCGCTCGGCGGCGCAGAGCTTCTACCACGGCGGGCTGTTCGCCCTGTCGATCCTGATCGCCATCGGCGCCAGCCTCGCCGCCCAGTTGCTCGCCCACCTGCGCCGCAACCGCGAGGCGCGCCAGCGTCACTGGCTGAAATACTCGGCCGCGCTGGTGATGGGCGCCGCCATCACCGCCATGCATTTCACCGCCATGGCCGCGCTGCGCCTGGTGGTAGCGCCGGGCGAGATCCTCGAACTGCAAGGAGCCGGCAACAGCCTGCAACTGGGCCTGGGCGTGGCCGGCGTCACCCTGCTGATCGTCGCCCTCAGCCTGCTGGCAGCCTGGGCCGACCGCAAGCTGGACGACAAGGAACGCGACCTGCAGCGGGTCAACCACCTGCTGGCGCAACTCGACCAGGCCAAGGCCTCGCTGGAACAGGTGGCGCATTTCGATCCGCTGACCGAGCTGCTCAACCGCCGCGGTTTCACCCGGGTGTTCGCCGCCACCCTGGAGGAGCATGCCGTCACCGGCCGCGCCCTGGCGGTGATGTTCCTCGACCTCGACCATTTCAAGCGCATCAACGACACCCTCGGCCATGCCGCCGGCGACGAGTTGCTGCGCATACTCGCCCAGCGCATCCGTGGCGCCCTGCGCGAGCGCGACCTGATCGCCCGCTTCGGTGGCGACGAGTTCTGCGTGGTCGTCAGCCTGGACAGCAGCGCTGAGCCCCGCACGCTGGCCCAGCGCCTGGCGGACCAGCTGAAAGAGCCGGTCGAGCTGAACGGCCGCAGGATCGTGATGACCACCAGCATCGGCATCAGCCTGTACCCGCGCGATGGCGGCAACACCGAGGAACTGCTCAGGCACGCCGACCTGGCCCTGTACCAGTCCAAGGGCAGCGGGCGCAACGTGGTGCATTTCTTCAACCCGCATCTCAAGCAGAAGGCCTCGCTCGAACTGCAACTGGAGGAGGACCTGCGCCAGGCGCTGCAGGACGACGGCGGGCTGGCCCTGTTCTACCAGCCGATCATCGACCTGCGCAGCGGCAGCCTGAGCAAGCTGGAGGCGCTGGTACGCTGGCATCATCCGCAGCACGGCCTGCTCACCCCGGAGCGCTTCATCGCCATCGCCGAGGCCAACGGCTTCATCGACCTGCTCGACGACTGGGTGCTGCGCCGCGCCTGCGAGGACCTGCGCATTCTGAGCGAGAGGGGCTATGCAAGGCTCAAGGTGGCGGTCAACTGCTCGGCGCTGAACCTGGCCAACGATCAACTGCCCGGGCGCATCGCACAGGCCCTGCAGAGTAGCCGTTGCCCGGCGCACAGCCTGGAGCTGGAAGTCACCGAAAGCGCGCTGCTGAGCAACGTCAACCGCGCCATCGGCCTGCTGGAGGACATTCGCGCTTTGGGCGCGAGCCTGTCGATCGACGACTTCGGCACCGGCTATTCGTCGCTGGCCTACCTGCGCCGCCTGCCGCTGGACACCCTCAAGATCGACCGTTCCTTCATCCACGACCTGGCCACCTCCGATCAGGATCGCGAGATCGTCCACGCCATCATCGCCATGGCCCATGCGCTGCATCTGCAGGTGGTCGCCGAGGGTGTGGAATCTGCCGAACAGCTGGACTTCCTGCAGGAACGCGGCTGCGACCAGGTGCAGGGTTATCTGTTCAGCAAGCCGCTGCCGCTGGACGAAGTCGTCGCCCTGTTTCCGCCGCACCATCGCCCGCTGGAGCGCGTGGGGATGCGCTTCTAGCGCGGCGGACCGATCGCTCGAACATGCGGGATCGTTCTAATACCGCTAGCCAAGCGTAGGGTGCGCCGTGCGCACCGGGAATCCGCGGGCTCATTGGTGCGCACCCTACCTGCGTTGCCACTGCGCCAACCAGCCCAGGCTGGCGCCCGTGCCCGCCTCGCCCGGCTTGTACTCGGCCCCCAGCCAGCCGCCGTAGCCCGTCTCGCCCAGGGCCTCGAACAAGGCCGCAAAATCCAGCCCGCCACTGCCCGGGGCGCCGCGGCCGGGGCAATCGGCGAATTGCACGTGGCCGATGCGCCCGGCCAGCAGGCGCAGGCCGGCCGCCACGTCCAGTTCCTGGCGGGCCATATGGTAGAGGTCGTACTGCGCCGCCAGATTGGGGTGATCCACCGCGCACAGCAGCTCGTCGAGATGCTGCGGCGTGTTGATCAGAAAGCCCGGCATGTCGATGGGGTTGATCGCCTCCACCAGCACGCGGATGCCGAGCAGGGCGAAGGCCTCGGCGCTGCGGCGCAGGTTGGCGACCAGACAGTCCAGCGCCTGCGCGCGGCTCACGCCCTCGGCCAGGCGCCCGGGCAGCACGTTGACGCAGGCCGGGCGCGCCATGGCGGCGTAGGTCAGCGCCTCCTGCAGGGCCGCGTCGAACTGCGCCTGGCGCGCCGGCACGCCGGCCAGGCCCGGGCCACCGCTCATCAGATCGCCGGCCGGCACATTGATCAGCACCAGCGGCAGGCCGGCGCGCGCCAGCGCCTCCTGCAGGGCGATGGCCGGCAATTCGTAGGGAAACTGGATCTCCACGCCGTCGAAGCCGGCCGCGGCAGCGGCCTGGATACGTTCGCGCAGCGGCAGTTCGGTGAACAGCAGCGACAGGTTGGCGGCGATCTTCATGCCTGGCCCTCGCGCAGCAGCTCGACCAGCGTGGCCGGGTCACGCTCCAGATTGCCCTGGCTGCCGTGCAGGCGCATCAGCTGCGCGGCCAGGCCGCTCATCGGCGTGGCGCTGCCCTGCTCGCGCGCGAGCTTCACCGCGGTGTCGAGGTCCTTGAGCAGGGTGCGCACATGCCATTTCACCGGCTCGAACTGACTGGCGGCCATCTGCGGGGCTAGGATCTGCAGCGGCTTGGAGTCGGCGAAGCCACCAGCAAGCGCCGGCGCGATCAGGCTGGCATCGACCCCGGCCTTCTCCGCCAGAGCCACCACCTCGGCGATCACCAGGGCATTGCAGGCGACGATCATCTGGTTGCACACCTTGGTCACCTGACCGGCGCCCACCTCGCCCATGCGCGTCAGGCGCTGGCCCAGGTGGGCGAGAATCGGCCGCACCCGCTCCACATCCTCCTCGCGGCCGCCGGCCATGATCGCCAGGCTGCCGGCCTCGGCCCCGGGGGTGCCGCCGGAGACCGGCGCATCGACCCAGCGCATGCCGCTGCGCGCCTCAAGTTCCGCCGCCATCTCGCGAGTGGCGGCCGGCTCCAGGCTGGAGAAATCCACCAGCAGCTGGCCGGGCCGCGCGCCCTCGACGATGCCGTCGGGGCCGAACACCACATCGCGCACCACCTCGGTATTGGCCAGGCAGAGCATCACCACATCGGCCTCGCGGCAAAGATCGGCAGGGTTTTCCACGCGCTGCGCGCCCTGCTCCAGCAGCGCCGCGCACTTGTCCGGCGAGCGGTTCCACAGGGTCAGCGGGTAGCCGGCGGCGAGCAGGCGGCGGGTCATCGGCAGGCCCATCAGGCCAATCCCGGCGAAGGCCAGGGCGGGCAGCGTTGCGGTCATCGAGCGGCTCCAGGCGGGGAAGATCAGGCGAGCATCTTAACCCCAGAGTCAGTTGCGTGCTGCCGGGGCTGCATCGGCGGCGCCGGGCCACTATACTCCGCGCGCCTTCCCCGCTATTGAACCGGAGAATCCACATGTTCAAGCACACCCTGGCGCTCGCCGCCGGCATCGCCCTGTCCGTTTCCGCCGTAATCGCCCAAGCCGCCGACGTCCTCAAGGTCTCGGCCATTCCCGACGAAGCCCCCACCGAGCTGCTGCGCAAGTTCAAGCCGCTGGGCGCCTACCTCGAACAGCAGCTGGACATGAAGGTCGAGTTCGTCCCGGTAGCCGACTACGCCGCGGTGGTCGAGGCGCTGGCCGCCGACCGCATCGACATGGCCTGGCTGGGCGGCTTCACCTTCGTCCAGACCCGCCTGAAGACCGGCAACGCCGTGCCCCTGGTACAGCGCGAGCAGGATGCCGAGTTCACCAGCAAGATCATCAGCGCCGACCCGGACGTGAAATCGCTGCAGGACCTCGAGGGCAAGACCTTCGCCTTCGGCTCCGTGTCTTCCACCTCCGGCAGCCTGATGCCGCGCTACTTCATGCTGCAGGACGGCATCAAGCCGGAAGACTTCTTCAGCCGCGTGGCCTACTCCGGCGCCCACGACGCCACCGCAGCCTGGGTCCAGGCCGGCAAGGCCGACGGCGGCGTGCTCAACGCCAGCGTGTGGGACAAGCTGGTCGCCGCCGGCAAGGTCGACACCGACAAGGTCAAGGTGATCGCCGTCACCCCGCCCTACTACGACTACAACTGGACCGTGCGCGGCAACCTCGACGCCGAGCTGCAAGGCAAGATCAAGGCCGCCTTCCTCGCCCTCGACCCGGCCAAGCCCGAGCACAAGGCGATCCTCGACCTGCAGGCCGCCAGCCGCTTCATCGAGACCAAGGCCGAGAACTACCAGGGCATCGAGGAAGCCGCCCGCGCCGCCGGCCTGCTCAAGTGAGCATCGCCCTGCACGGCGTGGGCCTGGCCCACGCCGACGGCACGCGCGCGCTCGACGGCATCGATCTGCGCCTGGCCCGCGGTGAACGGGTAGCCATCATCGGCCCGTCGGGCGCCGGCAAGACCAGCCTGCTGCGCCTGCTGGCGAGCAGCCTGGCGCCCAGCAGCGGCCAGCTCGAACTGCTCGGCAGCGATCCCTGGCGCCTCGGCAATAGCGCCCGCCAGCGCCTGCGCGCGCGCATCGGGCTGATCCACCAGAGCCCGCCGCTGCCGCCGCGCCAGCGCGTGATCACCGCGGTGCTGGCCGGCAGGCTCGGCCAGTGGCCGCTGGCCAAGGGCCTGCTCAACCTGCTGCATCCCGTCGACGCCGCCGGCGCCCAGGCCGCCCTGGCGCGCCTGGATATCGCCGACAAGCTGTTCCAGCGCTGCGACCAGCTCTCCGGCGGCCAGCTGCAGCGCGTCGGCATCGCCCGCGTGCTGTACCAGGCGCCGCAACTGATCCTCGCCGACGAGCCGGTGTCGGCCATGGACCCGGTGCTGGCCGGCCACACCCTGGCGGTGCTCAACCAGGAGGCGGCCAGCCGCGGCATCACCCTGCTGGCCAGCCTGCATGCGGTGGACCTGGCCCTGGCGCACTTCCCGCGGGTGATCGGCCTGCGCGACGGGCGCATCGTCTTCGACCTGCCGCCGGCGGCCATCGAACCGGCGGCGCTGGAGGCGCTGTACGCCAACGAACAACTGCAGCCGCTGCCGGCCTCGCTGCCGGTGCAGCCGCTGGTGGTGCAGATCCCGCGATGCTGAGCCGGCGCCCGCGCGACCCCGCCGCCCTGCCGCGGCTGCTGATCACCCTGCTGGCGCTGCTGCTGTTGTGGCCGGGACTGCAGCTCAGCGAGCTGGACCTGCGCGTGCTGGTCGACGGCGACAACGCGCGCAGCATGGGCAGCTTTCTCGCCGGCTTCTGGCCGCCGGCGCACGACGGCGAGTTTCTCGCCCTGCTCGGCCGCGCCACCCTGGAAACCCTGGCCATCGCCACCGCCGGCATGGCCCTGGCGCTGCTGATCGCCCTGCCCGCCTCGCTGCTGGCCAGCCGCGCGCTGTCGCTGTCGGCGCTGCACCGCGGCGGCCGTCCGGCCTGGTGGGCGAATCTCGCGCGCTGGCCGGTACGCGGCGTGCTGATCTTCCTGCGCAGCGTGCCGGAGATCGTCTGGGCGCTGCTGTTCGTGCGCGCCGTCGGCCTCGGCCCGACCGCCGGGGTGCTGGCCATCGCCATCACCTACGCCGGCATGCTCGGCAAGGTCTACGCGGAAATCTTCGAATCGGTCGACCCGCGCCCCGGCCGCGCGCTGCTGCTGGCCGGCAGCGGCCGCCTGAGCGCCTTCGCCTACGGCGTGCTGCCGGGCGCCAGCGGCGAGATGCTGTCCTACAGCGTGTACCGCTGGGAGTGCGCGATCCGCGCCTCGGTGGTGATGGGCTTCGTCGGTGCCGGCGGCCTCGGCCAGCAGATCGACCTGTCGCTGCGCATGTTCGCCGGCGGCGAGGTGGCGAGCATGCTGATCACCTTCCTGCTGCTGGTGCTGCTGGCCGACCAGCTCAGCCGCCTGCTGCGCGCGAGGCTGCTATGAGAGCCGGCAACCTGCTGCTGCTCGCCGCCCTGATCGCCGCGGTGATCGCTTCCTTCCTCTACCTGGGCATCGACCTGGCCGGGCTGGTCGGCGGCGACAGCCTGGCGCAGATGGCCAAGTACGCCGGCGGCTTTATCCAGCCGGATTTCTCCGCCGCGCACCTGCAGGACATTGGCCGCGGCGCGCTGGAGACCCTGGCCATGTCCGCCATCGGCACCCTGCTCGCGGCGCTGCTCGGCCTGGCCCTGGCGCTGCCAGCCGCGGGGCGTTTCGGCCCGCTGGCGCTGCACGCCACGCGCTTCGTGCTCAACGCCCTGCGCGCCATCCCGGAACTGGTGTGGGCCGCGCTGATGGTGCTGGCTGCCGGCCTCGGCCCCAACGCCGGCACCCTGGCCCTGGCCCTGCACACCGCCGGCGTGCTCGGCCGGCTGTTCGCCGAGGCGCTGGAAAACACCCCGCGCGGGCCGGCCGAGGCCATCCGCCTGAGCGGCGGCGGGCGCATCGCCGCGTTCTGCTACGGCACCCTGCCGGGCATCTGGCCGCAGCTGGTGGCCTACTCGCTGTACCGCTGGGAAAACAACATCCGCATGGCCAGCGTGCTCGGCTTCGTCGGCGCCGGTGGCCTGGGGCAGATGCTCTACATGTCGCTCAGCCTGTTCCAGGAGGCCCAGGCGGCCACGGTGATCCTCGCCATGCTGGTGCTGGTGCTGGCGGTCGATGGCTTGAGTGGCTGGGCGCGGCAGCGCTGGGTGAGCGCCTGAGCCGATCCGCTGCGGGCGGCCCCGGTGTCAGTTCATGCTGCAGGCGATGGAGAGACGCCTGCGGGCCAAGCGCGCCGCCATCACTCGGGTAACCCGGCCAACCGCAGCCCATCGGCAAGCCGCGCAAAATCCTCCGCCCGTTGAATCGGCAGCCAATCCCTCAGCGTCGAGACGCACAAGGTGGGGTCCAGCTCCTGCAGCCGCTGCATCGCCTGCCTGGCCTTGTCCATGCGCCCGCCATAGGCATGGCAGGCCGTCAGCAGCGCAGCCGAAACCAGCAGGCTGGGCAGGTTGCCCGAGGCCTTTTCCGCCCACTGCGCGGCGGTATCGAAGCGCCCGGCGAGGAAGTACGCCAGCGCCATGCCCACCTGCATCCTGAACATCTCCGGGTCCAGCGGGCTCAAGCGCGTGGCGTGGGTCAGGTTCTCGATCGCGGCGTCGGTTTCGCCGCGCAGCGCGCGCAGGGTACCGCCGAGGTACCAGGCCGGGGCGAGGTTGGGGTTGAGCAGACGCGCCCTGTCGATCAGCGCGATGCCGGCATCGAGATCGCCGGCGAGATGGGCCAGGGCATGTCCGCCACGGGTCAGCGCCACCGCATCATCGCGACCCAGCTCCACCGCCAGACGCGCGAGCCGCGCGCCCTCGGCGACCTCCCGAGGCCGATCGCTCATCCAGCCGTTCAACTTGCGCCAGAAGTAGCACCAGGCCGCCATGCCGTAGGCCGAGGCGAACTCCGCATCGAGCTCGATGGCCTTGGCGAACAACGGCAGCGCCGCCTCGATGGCTTCGCGGGTGCCGCTGTGCAGTTTCGCCGTGCCGCGCAGGTAATAGTCGTAGGCGTCCAGGCTTTCCGTGGGTTTGCGCTTGGCGCGCTCGATTTCCGCCCGTTCCAGCTGCGGGGCGATGGAGCCGACGACGCTTTCGGCGATCCGATCCTGCAGCTCGAAGATATCGTCGAGCCTGCCTTCGAAACGCTCCGCCCAGATATGCGTCCCGGTCGTCGCGTCGATCAGCTGCCCGGTGATGCGCACCTTGCTGCCGGAATTGCGCACGCTACCTTCCAGCACGTAGCGCACGCCGAGCTCCTGGCCGACTTCCTTGACGTCCACCGCCCGGCCCTTGTAGGTGAAGCTCGAATTGCGGGCGATGACGAACAGCCAGCGGATGCGCGACAGGGCGGCGATGATGTCCTCGACCATGCCGTCGGCGAAGTAGTCCTGCTCCGGGTCGCCGCTCAGGTTCTGGAACGGCAACACGCTGATGGAGGGCTTGTCCGGCAGGACGAGCGCGGGTAGCGGCCGCTGCTCCGGCGCATCGGCCGCGCGTTCGCCGCGGCTTGGCTGGTCGGGCGGTTGTGCTGGCCCGCTCTCGCTCAGCCTGATCTCGCCGACGAAGCGGTAACCCTTGCGCGGCACCGTGCGCAGCAGGCGCTGCTCCCCGCCGCTGTCGCCTATGGCTCTGCGCGCCGCGTTGATGTGACTGGTAATGGTCGACTCCGAGACGATCCGCCCGCCCCACACCGTCTGCAGCAGGTCGTCCTTGCTCACCACGCGCTCGCGGTTGCTGACCAGCTGCAGCAACAGGTCGAAAACCTGCGGCCCGACGGCCACGGTTTGCCCGCGCCGGGTCAGTTCCCGACGCTCCTGGTCGAGCACGTAGTCTTCAAACACGAATGGCAAGGTCAGTACCCTGGCTGAGCGCCCTAGGAACCTGTCGATAGGAATCCGCTGGATCATACGGCAGCGCGCCACCAGCCGCACCGTTCAAGACCCGCTGGCCGAGCAACCGCGCCTTTGGACGAAAAACCAAGCTTTCCCGAAGGACAACTCAAGGCGAGCGCAAGGACTTGCCTGACCCGCACAGGCACTCTGCACCTACCTCGACGGCATCAGGCGCCGTCGAAACAAGCGGAGAGAGCCCATGAAAATCGTCGTCATCGGAGGCACCGGCCTCATCGGATCGAAACTGGCGAAGGACCTGCGCGAGCGCGGCCACGACGCCATCGCGGCCGCCCCCAGCACGGGCGTCAACAGCATCACCCGCGAGGGCCTGGCCCAGGCGATGGATGGCGCGCAGGTGGTGGTCGACGTGGCGAACGCGCCGTCCTGGGAAGACCAGGCCGTGCTCGAGTTCTTCGAAACCTCGAGTCGCAACCTGCTGGCGGCCGAAGCTGCCGCCGGCGTCCGCCATCACGTCGCCCTGTCGATCGTCGGTAGCGAACGGCTGCCCGACAACGGCTACTTCCGCGCCAAGGTCGCCCAGGAAAACCTCATCAAGGCCTCCGGCTTGCCTTACAGCATCGTGCGCGCCACGCAGTTCTTCGAGTTCGTCGGCGGCATCGCGCAGGCGGCCACCGTCGGCGAGGAGATCCACCTGTCGCCGGCATTGATCCAGCCGATTGCCTCCGACGACGTGGTGGCCGCGCTCACCGACGTGACGCTGGCAACCCCGCTCAATGGCACGCTGGAAGTCGCCGGCCCCGAGGCCATGCCGCTGGACGAGCTGGTCAGGCGTCTCCTGCGCGACACGCAAGATGCGCGCAAGGTCGTGCCGGACGTGCACGCACGCTACTTCGGCGACGTCCTCGACGATCAATCGCTGACTCCCGGCAAGAACCCGCGCCTGGGCGCGATCCGCTTCGAGGACTGGCTCGGCCGGTCCACGGCCCAGGCGGGAAGCTAAGGTTGCCTGGGACCCAGCATCCTGTGCACGACTCAACGAAGCGTGGCCCCGCAAGCGGGGCGCGCCTTCACGACAGATATCCGCCAAGGAGAATTGCCATGTTTAGCCGATTTCTCGCAGCCGTTGCCTTCGCAGCGCTCTCGATCACCACGGCGTCGGCCGGCGAACCGGCGCCGGCCAAGGTGACGGTGGTATTCGATCAACCCCTGCCGAACGCCCCGGGCAAAAGCATGAAGGTCGTGCTCGTCGAGTACGCACCGGGCGGCGCATCGCCGGCCCACACCCATCCGCAGTCGGCCTTCATCTACGCCACCGTCCTCGAAGGTGCGGTACGCAGCAGCGTCAACGGCTCGCCGGAAAAGGTCTACCAGGCCGGCGAACACTTCATCGAAGAACCCGGCTCGTTTCATGGCGTAAGTGCGAACGCGAGCGACACGGAACCTTCACGCCTGATGGCGGTGTTCGTGCTCGACAGTAGCAACGAGGAACAGCTCGTCACCCCTGCCAAGCATTGAGCGGCCAATAAGCGGAGCGACACTCGGCAGCCCGGCGGCAGGCTATGTCGCTAGGGGCTGTCGGGTCGGCAGTTTTTGGGCCTGTTTCTCCAATACCCGGTGGAATAACGTGGCGCTATGGCATGGATCGCAGCCGAAGTCGATAGACGGCCCCGGGGCGCGCCGACCTCGACACTACTCACCATCAACGACAGGAAAGGACTGAGATGACACGCTTGAACTGGCAAGAAATCGCACCGGATGGCGCGAAGGCACTTTTCGATATCCACCACTACGTCACGAAGAAGACGAACCTCCCCGAGGAGCTCGTGCACCTCGTGTTCCTACGCGTTTCGCAAATCAACGGCTGCGCCCACTGCATCGACATGCATAGCCGCGATCTCAGGAAAACCATGTCGATCGACAAGATCACGCTGGTACCAGTGTGGGACGAGGTGCACCACCTATTCTCTGACCAGGAGCGCGCCGCGCTGGCCTGGGCTGAGGAGGTGACCCGTGTCAGCGAAACGCATGCTTCGGATGAGGCGTATACCGCCGCCTCGGCACAATTCACGTCCAAAGACCTGGTCGACCTCACGATCACGATCGCCGCAATGAACGCGTTCAACCGACTGGGCGCGCCATTTCGGCTTCCTGTCGCCGCCAAGTCGTGATCTGGCTCGAACACGCACTTAGCAAATGATGTTTCGCGGCCGCCCGACGCTTTTTTCGGCCCTAGCTGTGATCTCTCAGTAGGTTGTTAATCCGGGGCATTCCCGGAATTCTGGAAGTGCGACCAACCATGCCTTCCAGGAGCCCCGGATGAACCTGCATAAACATGCCCGTCTTACCCCTCGCGGTCGTGCCCTTTTGGTTCAGCGAATTAATCATGGCCTGCGGATCGAGGAAGCTGCCCAGGCTGCTGGAGTGAGAGTTCGAACTGCCTACAAATGGCTGCGGCGCTTTCGCGAGGAGGGTGAGGCTGGATTGATGGATCGCTCATCTCGCCCGCAGCACTGCCCGTATGCCACACCCGATACCCTGGTCGAGTACATGATTGAGCAGCGACGCAGTCGCAATACCTATCGGCAGATCGCTGAGACATTGGGCTTGGCTGTCAGTACGGTTGCCCGCCGTCTGCGCCGGTCGGGCTTCCATCGACTGGCGGAGCTGGAGCCGGCACCACCAGTGGTGCGCTATGAGTACCCGACACCCGGTGACCTGCTGCACTTGGATGTCAGCTATAAATAAATCCGTCCCCTTTTCCCCTCTCGGCATGCAGGATGGACTCTGCCTGCACCGGGGTGCAGGCATATTCTTGATCTAGGCAAAGCCCGTAGCGAGAACCGCCCCACCTACTTCTGCTGCTTGCCGCCCTTGATATTGCCGACCACCCCGCCGGCGACGGCGCCGATCGCCGCTCCGGTCCAGCCGTTACCGCCGGATATCGCGGCAATGCCGGCACCCGCCGCCGCACCTATGGCCGCGCCGCTGAGGGTGCCCTGCTGCTGGGAAGTCATCGAGGTGCAGCCGATCACCCCCGCTACGGTGAGGATGGCGACAGAGGATAGAAGCCGCTTCATGTTCATTTGCGCTACCTGCTCTACTGAAGGCCGGGCACGACCATCTCGAACCAGATGGTTTCGATGACGGGTTGTTTCACGCGGTCGGGATTGGCGGCATACCACTGGTTGAGCCTCTCGCGCACGGAATCGAGGGTATGGCCCTTCAACCCCTTGCTGAAACGGGGAATCAGGCTCTGGTCATCGCTCGGAGGCTGCGCTGCATGGTAGGCCGCCTCGACTTGGTAGGCATTGGCGATGCCGATGAGATAGGCCTTCTTGAGCTGCTCTGACGACTGCATCCATTGCTCACCGGTGACCATGGGCACCTCGTCAGCCCGAACAATGCTCGATAGCGTTGCCAGCGGTATGCATACCATCAATGCCAGCATACCCGTGCGCAGTGTGCTCATCGCGTACCCTCCTCGCCAGATCGAACCTGAAGGCCGCGGTACCGCCTGGAGGATGAACGGCTGTCGTCTCGCGAGATGTGCCGCCCGCTCCAAGCGTCGCGGCCGTAACCCACCGACGCTCGCGCCGCCTGTTCATGCAGAGTAGATCCGCCCGGGGCGGGCCGCGAGGGCAAGCAACTAACTATTTGCGGCCTCGTCCTTGCCCCGACGATCGTGCCGTGCCGGCGTGTCTCGCGACATTGCGCTAGCGGCTAGGGGGCAGGGGCAAACGGTCCGCCATCATCGCCCATCAGGTAGCTCGTAACGCCGCCGAATGCGCTCCAGCTCGCCCGACTCGCGCAGCTGCTGCAAGGCGCGGCTCCAGGCGGCCACCAGCGCGTCGTCGCTGTCGCGGCTGAAGGCGATGTACAGCGACGAACGAAAGAGTTCGATGGGAATCCGCCTGAGCGTGCCGGGGGCGATGTCCAGCTTGCGGCTGTAGTAGGCAACCCCCGCGTCGGTGTCGCCGACGATGATGTCGGTACGCCCGGCCAGCAGCATGCGGTAGAGCTGCTGGCTCTCGGTGGCGCTTCTGTCGAGGTTGTCGAAGCCCAGCGATTGCAACAGCTTGGGCACCAGGCCGGCATGTCGCGTGGTGATGCGCGGCGCGCGCAACAGCTGTTCCAGGGTGTCGATCGGTTGCGCTGCATCGGCCAGCTGGTAGGGGTAGATGGACTCTTCCACGATCGGCCCGACCCACTTATACAAGGGCTCGCGCTCCGGCGTGCGGAACAGCGAGTACATGATGGTGCGGGGTCGGGTCTGCAGGGCGCGGGTGGTGCGCATGCTGGGCCGCACCATCACTTCGAAGTCGTCGCCGGTCAGGGCCATGATGGCGCGCACCACTTCCGTGGCCATGCCGGTGAGCCGGTCGTTCTCCCGGTAGTTGTAGGGCGCCCACTCCTCGGTGACGATTCGATACGGCTCGGCCCGGGCAAACGCGCCGAGCAGCAGGCAGAGCAGCGCTGCAGCGAGTGTCGAATGCTTCATGGGTTGCGCCTGAAGGATTGGACGGCGTTCAAAGGTGAGCTCTGATCGGGATGGCAACGCAAGCATAGACCCTGCTTGGCAGCCCATGTTCGCCGGCATGACGCGCCACAGGCTACGGCAATGCGGCAGGCGCTTGGCCCGACCGGAAGGTTGAAGTTAGCCTGTAGTCGGCAACCATCGGCCGGCAGAGGAAACCCCACGCATGAAGATCGGCGAGCTGGCGCAGCGCACGGGCCTGGCGGCTTCGCGCATCCGCTTCTACGAGAGCATCGGCCTGCTCAAGCTGGTGCAGCGCCAGGCCAACGGCTATCGCAGCTACCCGCAGGAGGCCGTGCTGGTGCTCAACCTGATCACCGCCGCGCAGCAGGGCGGCTTCAGCGCCGACGACGCAGAGTAGGTGGTTCGGCTGCTCAATGCGCTGGCGGTGGACCTGGTCGAGCTGTCCGACGGCAGCTACGAGGCGCCGGCCATGCAGGGCGAGGCGCGCGACGGCCGCACCCTGGCGCGCGAGGCCTACTTCCTGGAGTTCGCCCGCGAGATCCGCGCGGTGGCGCAGATGCCGCTGATGGTCACCGGCGGCATCGAGATGGTCGGCATCGGCGCCGCCCTGGCCATCGAGCCGAACCTGCCTCGCGACTGGCAACGTGGCCAGGCCACTGCCGCCGATCACCTGGGGCAACAAGCTGCTCGCCTCGCTGGCCAACATGGCGGTGGTCAAGTATCAGCTGCGCAAGCTGAGCCTGGGCCGCGCGACGCAACCCGCGGTATCGCCGCTGTGGGCGCTGCTCCACCAGCAGCTTAGCGACGCGCTGCGTACCCGCCGCTATTGGCGCTGGATGGCGCGGCGCGGGCTCGTCAACGGCTGAAGGCCTGTGCCAAGCGGCCCGTCCCGGCCACGCTAGCGTCGCGCCCCACCCAGCCAGCACCATAGCCGCGCCAGCGTCGAGGCACGCGGCGTGAACGCCGGCAGTTCCGCCGAAGCCAGCAGTTGCGGCAGCAGATACCCGGCCTCGACCTCGGTGTGAGCGCAGCACGACCGCGGCGTGGCCTGCGCGCTTTCGCGCCAGGCCGGTGCGGGATGGGCTCGCGCATTCATCTCGCCTGCCTCCTCAGATATCCAGCACCAGCGGCTGCGCGCCATCCTCGCCCTGCGCCGGCACGGCGCAGCAGATCAGCACGCCATCGCCTTGCGGCAGCTCGGCGGGCGGGTTCGGGTAGTGCACCTGGCCGCTCACCAGGCGGGTCCTGCAGGTGCCGCAGGAGCCGCCGCGGCAGCTGAACTCGGGGGCCAGGCCGCGGCTCTCGGCCAGCTCCAGCAGGCTGCCGCTGTCCGGCGCCCAGCGCGCCTCCTTGGCCGAGACGGCGAAGTACACCGGCACCGGGGCGGTCGCCGGCGGCGGCTGCACCAAGGTGGCGGCCTGGCCGTCCGTGCGGCGCTGCAACGTCGAGGGGCCGAAGGCTTCGGCGTGGATGCGCGCGTCGGCGACGTTCAGCTCGCGCAGGCCGTCGTAGATCGTCTGGGTGAAGGCCGCCGGACCGCAGAGGTAGAAGTCGTAGTCGTCGAACGGCAGGGCCGCCTTGATCCGCGCCAGGTCGAGGCGCCCGTGCTGCTCGTAGTCGCGCCCGAGCAGCGCGTCCGCCCCCGGCGCGCTGAGCGCGCGGTGGACCTGCAGCAGATCGCCGGCGCGCTGCCGCAGCTCGGCCAGTTCGGTCTTGAACGGCAGGTCGCCCAGCGTGCGCGCGCCCTGGAACAGGTGGATGCGCTTGCCCTGCCCCAGCGCCACCTGCTCGCGCAGCATCGACAGCAGCGGCGTGATGCCGACGCCGGCGCCGATCAGCACCAGCGGCCGAGGGCTGTCGCTGTTCAGGGTGAAGCTGCCCAACGGCGCGCGTACCTCCAGCACGTCGCCCACGCGAACCTGCTCGTGCAGATGGCGCGACACCCGTCCCTGCGCCTTGACGCTGATGCGCAGGAAGCCGTCCGACGGCGCGCTGGACAGGCTGTAGGTGCGCAGCAGGCTTTCGCCTGCGGCGCTGATGCGGATGGGCAGGTGCTGGCCGGCGGCGAAACGCGGCGCGTCGCCCTGCTCCGGCGCCAACGTCAGCGAGCGGATATCGGTGCTCTCCTGCTCGAGGCCCAGCACCCGCCAGCGTTGCCAGGGGTTGCGCTGCTCGCGCAGGCGCGCCTCGGTTTGCGCCCAGGTGCCGGTCATCAGGCTGGTCGGCGCGTATTCGTGGAAGGCCCAGCGCAGCGAGACCGCCGCGGGGCGCAGCACCACCTGCTCGACGTCGAAGGTCCACAGCCGCTCGGCGCCCTCGAAGGCGTTTATCAGCGGGCTGTCGAGAACGATCTCGGCGCGGCCGGCCAGCTGCAGCACGTCGCCGCTGGCGAAGTCGACGAACAGCAGGCCGGCGCGCGGATTGACGCTGAGATTGCCCAGGGTGTTGAAGTGCAGGTTGCCGGCGTAGTCAGGGATGGTCAGGCGATTGCCTTCGACCCGCACGAAACCGGCGCGCCCGCCACGGTGCGAGACATCCACCGAGCGGCTGCCGTCCTCGTGCTCGACGTAGCTGGCGACGAAGAAGGTGTCGGCGCCGCGGATCAGCGCCGCGCCGCGTTCGTCCAGCGCGCAGGCATCCAGACGCTCGCTGCCGCGTCCAACCGGAGAACGGCGGTATTCGCGAAGCTGGATATATTGCGGGCAGTTGCCGAAGGAATGCTCAACGGCGATCTCCAGGCGCCGCGCCGAGGCCTGCACGATCCGCCCGTTGATGCGGTTGCGCCGCCGGGTGTGCAGCTCGATGCCGAGCAGGCCGACGGCCTCGCCGCTGCCCAGGCCGGCGGAGGCCGGGTCGAGTGGGTCCAGCGGCATGGCGGTCAGGTCGAACACCAGGCGGCGCGGATCGGGCGAGCTGACGAAGCCCTCCTCGCCTTCGATCAGGCTGGCCCAGGGCTGGCCCGTGCCATCCACGGCACCGGCGATCATGAAAGGCAGCTGGTGGTAGAAGTCGCGGTGCTGATCGGGCATATGGTCGCGGATCACCTTCTGCCCGAGCGCTTCCATGCGCTCGGCGACGCCGACCTTCTCCTGCAGGTGCTTTTCGCCGGCGTGCCAGGGCGAGCGCGGCTGGTTGGGAAGCTGTTGCATGTTCTGCCCTCCGCAAGTGGTGCTGCCGGCGGCCCCGGCAGCGGCGAGGTATCAGGCTTGCAGGCCGGCCGCGGTACGCGGCATCGGCACGAAGCCCGGCAGCGCCTCGATGCGTGCCAGCCAGGCGCGGATGTTGGGGTAGGCCTCCAGCGAGACGTTGCCCTCCGGCGCATGGGCGGTATAGGAGTAGTTGGCGACATCGGCGATGCTCGGCTGCTCGCCGGTGAGGAAGGGGCTGGCGCTCAACTCGCCTTCCATCACGGTGAACAGGGCGTGGGCGCGGTTGATCACCTCCTCGGGATTGAAGGCGGCGCCGAACACGGTGACCAGGCGCGCGGCGGCCGGGCCGAAGGCCAGCGGCCCGGCGGCCACCGACAGCCAGCGTTGCACCCGGGCGGCGGCGGCCGGCTCCTGCGGCAACCAGTCGCCATTGCCGTAGCGCTTGGCCAGGTAGACGAGGATGGCGTTGGAATCGGCGACGACGGTGCCGCCATCGTCGATCACCGGCACCTGGCCGAAGGGGTTGAGGGCGAGGAACGCCGGCTGCTTGTGCTCGCCCTTGGCCAGGTCGACGAAGATCAGCTCGGTGGGCAGCTGCAGCAGCGACAGCATCAGCTCGATGCGATGGGCGTGGCCGGAGCGGGGAAAGTTGTACAGCTTGATGGCGGGACGGGACATGGGACGATTCCTCCGAGGTTGGCTGGGGTCACCGCGAGGGGGCTGGCCTTCGCGACGATGAGGGCCATGCTGGCCCTATCCAGCCTTGGAAAGAATCGCCAACCTGGGCAATCCACTATTTCACTTTCTGCAATCTCAGACCTGGAAGGCCGGGTGGGCCCGCAGGCGCGGCACGGCGAAATCGAGGAAGCTGCGCACCCGTGCGGCGGCGCGACGCCCTTCGCGGTAGTACAGCTGCACCGGCACCGGCGGCGCGGCATGTTCTTCCAGCACCGCAACGAGCCCGCCGCCATGCAGTTCCTGGTGCGCCTCGTAGCTCAGGCAGCGGGTCAGGCCAAAACCGGCCAGGGCGGCGCGAATCGCCGCCTGTGGCGTGCTGCAGGTCAGGCGCGGAGCGAGCCTGATGCTGCGCTCGGCGAAGCGCCAGTCGCCGGCATGGCCGGTCGAGGAGGTGGCGATGGTGCGGTGTGCGTGCAGCTCCTCCGGGCTGGCCGGTCGCCCCCAGCGTTGCAGGTAGCCGGGCGCGGCGCACACCAGCGGGCGCACCCGGCCCAGCGGCACGGCGAAGCCGGACGAGCTGGGCAGATGGCCGGCCACCAGCGCCAGGTCGATGCCTTCCTCCAGCAACCTGGGCAGTTCCTCGCGCGCCAGGGTGGCCAGGCTCACCTCGGGAAAGGCCGCCAGGTAGTCGACGGCGATGGGCATCAGCACCTGATGGCTCATCAGCAGCGGCAGGGCCAGCCTGAGCTGCCCGGCCGCCCGCGCGTGCAGGCCGGCGACCGACTGCTCGGCCTCCGCCACGCGCTGCAGGATACGCCGGCAGTCGGCGGCGAAGCGCTCGCCCGCCGGGCTCGGGCGTACGCCACGCGGCCCGCGCTGCAGCAGCGTGCTGTCCAGACGGGCTTCCAGCTCAGCGACAGTGCGCATCACGGTGGCCTGCGACAGCGCCAGCTCCCGCGCCGCCGCGGCCAGGCTGCCCGCCTCGGCCACGGCGAGGAACACCTGCATCTCGCGGTGATGGCTCATGCCGCCGGCGGCGTTCCCGCCGCACGCAGCGCCGGGTCGGCGCGAAAGCGCGCGGCGCAGTGGTCGACGAAGCTGCGCACCTTCGCCGAGACCTGGCGCCCGCCCTGGTGGATGATATGCACCGGCAACGGCGGCGGTTCGAAGGCTTCGAGCACCAGTTCGAGCTCTCCGCGCGCCACCGCCTCGGCCACCTGGTACGACAGCACGCGGGTATAGCCCCAGCCCAGACGCGCGGCGCCGATCGCCGCCTGGTTGGAGCTGACGGTCAACCGCGGGTTCGGCGTGAAGCCGAGCGGCCCGTCCGCGCCGAGGAACCGCCAGTGCGGCGGCAGGCTGCTGGCCGAAGAGATGACGATCGGCGCATCGCGCAGCTCGTCCGGATGACGCGGCCGGCCGACCCGGTCGAGGAAGGCCGGCGCCGCGCACAGCACCAGACGGACCTGCCCGACCTGCAGGGCGGGGTGTTCGCCCTCGGGCAGGTGGCCGATGCGCACGGCCACGTCGATGCCCTCCTCTGCCATGTTCACCACGCGGTCGACCAGCAGCGCGTTGATCTCCACCTCCGGGTAGGTGTCGAGGTACTGGGCGATCAGCGGGATGAGAAACAGCTCGCCGAACATCACCGGCGCCGTCACCGTCAGCCGTCCGCGCGGGCGTACACTGCCGCCGGCGGCCAGCTCCTCGGCTTCTTCCAGCTCCGCCAGGATGCGCCGGCAGTCCTCGACATAGCGCTGGCCGGCTTCGGTCAGGCGCAGGCTGCGCGTGCTGCGCGCCAGCAGCAAGGTACCGAGGCGCGCCTCCAGCGCGGCGACGGCGCGGGTCACGCTGGGCGGCGAAATGCCCAGCAGCTTGGCGCCACCGGCGAAGCTCTCGGCCTCGGTCACCGCCAGCAGCACGCGCATTTCCTGGAATCGGTCCATCGTCACCGCCTGGTTATCTGTGGCGAAGGCTTAGCGCCGGCTCAGGGCCAGACGCGCGGCGAACAGCACGAAGAGCAGCCCGGTGGTGCGGTCCAGCCACTTGATCACCGCCGCGCGCCGCAGGAGATGCGCCAGCGGCCGGGTGGCACCGATCAGCGCCAGCGACCAGACCAGGCTGATCGCCACGTGGATGCCGACCAGGCCGAAGGTCCAGGCGATCAGCGGCTGGCCCTGGGGGATGAACTGCGGCAGGAAGGACACGTAGAAGATGCCCACCTTGGGGTTGAGCAGGTTGCCCAGCAGGCCGCGTACGAACCAGTTGGCGCCGGCCTTGCCGCTGACCTGCGCCAGCGAGCTGCGCGGGCGTAGCAGCATGTTTAGCCCGAGCCAGGCCAGGTAGGCGGCGCCACAATATTTGAGCAGGTTGTAGGCCAGTTCGGACACCGCCAGCAGCGCGCCGAGGCCGAAGGCCACGGCGGCGCCCCACAGCAGGCAGCCGGCGTTGATGCCGAGGGCGGCGCGCAGCGCCTGGCCGCGGCCCTCCACGGCGGCGGTACGCAGCACCAGCGCGGAGTCGATGCCGGGCGTGAGGGTCAGCAGGGTGGCGGCCAGGATGAAGGCGATCAGGTTTTCGGCGAAGGGCATCGGCGCAGGCTCCGTCTGTAGGACAGACCGGGAGTATAAACAGCGCACCGCTCAAACCGTAGGGTGCGCCATGCGCACCGCCTGCCGCCAGAGAACCCGCCCGGCGCGAACCTGCCGCCGATAATCAAAGACCGTGGTGCGCACGACGCACGCCAACATCGTGTTACCCGCGATAGGCCTCGAACAGGCCGGTGGCGCCCATGCCGCCGCCGACGCACATGGTGACGATGCCGTAGCGCAATTCGCGGCGCTGCAGCTCGCGCACCAGGTGGCCGACCTGGCGCGAGCCGGTCATGCCGAAGGGGTGGCCGATGGAGATCGAGCCGCCGTTGACGTTGTACTTGTCGTTGTCGATCTCGAGCTTGTCGCGGCAGTACAGGCACTGCGAGGCGAAGGCCTCGTTGAGCTCCCACAGGTCGATGTCGTCGACCGTCAGGCCTTTGGCCTTGAGCAGCTTGGGCACCGAGAACACCGGGCCGATGCCCATCTCGTCCGGCGCGCAGCCGGCAACGGTGAAACCACGGAAATAGGCCCTGGGCTTGAGACCCAGCTCGAGCGCTTTCTCCAGGCTCATCACCAGTGTCATGGAGGCGCCGTCGGACAGCTGCGAGGCGTTGCCGGCGGTGACGCTGCCGGCCGCATCGAAGGCCGGCTGCAGCTTGGCCAGGGATTCCAGGGTGGTGTCGGGGCGGTTGCAGTCGTCCGCCTCGACCACGCCGTCGACGATGCGCTTCTCGCCGCTGGCCTTGTCCTCGACCTGATACCTGACCGTCATCGGCACGATCTCATCAAAGAACAGGCCCTCGGCCTGGGCCCGCGCGGTGCGCTGCTGGCTCTGCAGGGCATAGGCGTCCTGGGCCTCGCGGCTGATGCCGTAGCGGTTGGCGACTATCTCGGCGGTCTTGCCCATGGGGTAGTAGATGCCGGGGTTGTCCTGCTGCAGCAGCGGGTTGAACAGGTTATCCATGTTCATGCTTTTCAGGGTCATGGTGATGGACTCGACGCCGCCGGCGACGATGACGTCGCTGCAGCCGGACGCCACCTGGTTGGCGGCGATGGCGATGGCCTGCAGGCCCGAGGAGCAGAAGCGGTTGAGGGTCATACCGGCCACCGGGTTGCCCAGGCGCGAGAGCACCGCGACGTTGCGGCCGATGTTCATGCCCTGCGCGCCCTCGTTGGAGCCGGCGCCGACGATGCAGTCGTCGACCAGTGCCGGATCGATGCCATTGCGCACCAGCAGCGCGTCGACGCAGTGGGCGGCCATGTCGTCCGGCCGGGTCAGGTTGAACTTGCCGCGGAAGGACTTGGCCAGGCCAGTCCGCACGCTGTCGACTATCACCACTTCACGCATGACGCACCTCGTTGTTCTTGGATGGCGGGTGCGCCGAAGATAAATCCGTGCGATGCCGCTACGCGACCATCATTGATCCGGCGTATACGCGTCGATGGGGCCAGGGACGTAGCCTGGGTGCAATCCGGGGCCGGGTAGGAGCCGGCTTGCCGGCGATGCTTTTCATTGCGGATCGCCAGCAAGCTGGCTCCTAGGTACCGCATCCCAGCCTCAATCCCCGGCAAACGCCGCCTCGATGGCCTGGTTGATGGTGCGCAGCACCTTGACCCGGGCGAAACGCTTGTCGTTGGCCTCCACCAGGGTCCAGGGGGCGATCTCGGTGCTGGTGCGATCGACCATGTCGCCCACCGCGTCGGCATAGTCGTCCCACTTGTCGCGGTTGCGCCAGTCGTCCTCGGTGATCTTGAAGCGCTTGAAGGGGATCTGCTCGCGCTCCTTGAAACGCACCAGTTGGGTCGCCTGGTCGATGGCCAGCCAGAACTTCACCAGGACCACCCCGGCTCTGGTCAGCTCCTCCTCGAAATCGTTGATCTCGCCGTAGGCGCGCAGCCAGTCGGCCTCGCTGCAGAAACCCTCGACCCGCTCCACCAGGACCCGGCCATACCAGCTGCGGTCGAAGATGGTGAACTTGCCGCGCGCCGGAATGTGCCGCCAGAAACGCCACAGGTAGGGTTGCGCACGCTCCTCCTCGGTCGGCGCGGCGACCGGCACGATGCGGTACTGGCGCGGGTCCAGCGCGCCGGTGACGCGGCGGATGGCGCCGCCCTTGCCGGCCGCGTCGTTGCCCTCGAACACCGCGATCAGCGCGTGCTTGCGCATGCGCTTGTCGCGCATCAGCCCGGATAGGCGCGCCTGCTCAGTGGCCAGTTGCTCCGTGTAGTCGTCCTTGTCCAGCGCCTGCGTCATGTCCAGGCTGGCCAGCAGGCCGCGGTTGTCCAGGCTCGACACCAGCGGTGCGGCGTGCGGTTGCAAGCGGGTACGCGGCGCGCTCTCGACCAGCGCGGCCTGCAGGCCTTCGAGCAGGATGCGCCCGACGGTCAGGCTGCGGTAGTAGTGGTCGACCCCCTCGATCACGTACCAGGGCGCATAGTCGCGGCTGGTGCGGCGCAGCACGCGCTCGCCGTAGCGGACGAACTTGTCGTAGGTCTTCGATTGCTGCCAGTCCAGCGGGCTGATGCGCCAACTGTGCAGCGGGTCGTCCTTGAGCGCCTCCAGGCGCGCCTTCATGTGCTTCCTGGACAGGTGGAACCAGAACTTGAAGATCAGCGCGCCCTCGTCGCAGAGCATGCGCTCCAGGCGCTCGGCGCCATCGATGGCCTGATCCAGCACGGCGTCCTTGATCCGCCCGTGCACGCGGCCCTGGAGCATCTGGCTGTACCAGTTGCCGAAGAACACGCCGATCCGCCCCTTGGGCGGCAGCTGGCGCCAGAAGCGCCAGGCCGGCGGCCGCGCCAGCTCCTCGTCGGTCTGCACGTCGAAGGTGCTGACCTGGATCAGCCGCGGGTCCATCCACTCGCTGAGCAGCTTGACCGTCTCGCCCTTGCCGGCGCCCTCGATGCCGTTGATCAGCACTATCACCGGGAAGCGCGCCTGCTGCCTGAGCTCGTACTGTGCCTCCAGCAGTGCCTCGCGCAGCGCCGGTTCCTCGGCCTCGAACAGGTCCTTGTCGATGCTGCGGCCGATTTCGGCGGATTCGAACATGCTGTGACCTCCCTGGAAATGGTCGTTACAGCCTAACGGATCGATCGCGACTTTGCCCGAGCCGGAGTCCTGCCCCCGCCGCGCAGCAAACCGGGGCGATGGAATCGAGGGTTATGATCGGATCCCATTCGCCGCGGGGCGCGGCTCCTACAAGAGCTGGGGCGTGCACCGAACCTGTGGGAGCCCCGCCCCGGGGCGAAGCTTTCCCGCCGTATGCGCCCGCCCCGGACGCATTGATCTGCGCCAGGTAAAGCTCCGGCGCAGCGGGTAGAATCGCCGCCTGCCTTGCCCGGAACACGACCATGCCCGATATGCACAACGCCCAGCTCGACTGGGACGAGCGCGGCCAGCCCCTGTCGCGCGATTTTGACGATATCTATTTCTCCCAGGACGACGGCGTGGAGGAGACGCGCTACGTCTTTCTCGCCAACAACGACCTGGCGGAGCGCTTCGCCGCCCTCGGCGACGGCCAGTGCCTGTGCATCGGCGAGACCGGCTTCGGCACCGGGCTGAATTTTCTCTGCGCCTGGCAGCTGTTCGAGCGCAAAGTGCCGGCCGGCGCGCGCCTGCACTTCGTCAGCGTGGAAAAGTACCCGCTGCGCTTCGACGATCTGCAACGCGCCCTGGCCCTGTGGCCGGAGCTGGCGCCGTTCAGCGCACCGCTGCTGGCGCAGTACCGGGCGATCCATCCGGGCTTTCAGCGCCTGACATTCACCGGCGGCCGGGTGACCCTTACCCTGCTGATCGGCGATGCCACCGAGCAGTTGCAGCAGCTCGATGCGCGCATCGACGCCTGGTTTCTCGACGGCTTCAACCCGGCGAAGAACCCGCAGATGTGGACGCCCGAGCTGTTCGCCGAGCTGACCAGGCTGTCCGCCGCGGGCGCGACCCTGGGCACCTTCACCAGCGCCGGCGTGGTGCGCCGGGCGTTGATCGACGCCGGCTTCGCGATGCGCCGCGTGCCGGGGCTGGGCAAGAAGTGGGAGGTGCTCAAAGGGCAGTTCGTGGCCAGCCCACACGACGGGGCCAAACCCTGGTTCGCCCGCCCTGCGCGCCCGGCAGCGGAAAAGCACGCCGTGGTGATCGGCGCCGGTCTGGCCGGCTGCGCCACGGCCGCCAGCCTGGCCGCGCGCGGCTGGCGAGTGAGCCTGCTGGAGCGTCACGCGGCGGTCGCCAGCGAGGCCTCGGGCAATCCGCAGGGGGTGCTCTATCTCAAGCTGTCGGCTCATGGCACGGCGCTTTCGCGGCTGATCGTCGCCGGCTTCGGCCATACCCGGCGCCTGCTCGAACGCCTGCAGCGCGGCGCCGATTGGGACGCCTGCGGCGTGCTGCAACTGGCCTTCGACGCCAAGGAGGCCGAGCGCCAGGCCAAGCTGACCGCGGCCTTCCCCGCCGACCTGGTGCAGCCGCTGACGCGCGAGCAGGCCGAGTCGCTGGCCGGCATCGGCCTGCCGGCCGGCGGCCTGTTCTACCCCGAGGCCGGCTGGGTGCATCCGCCGGCGCTGTGCCGAACGCTGATCGCGCATCCCGCCATCGACCTGCTGACCCATCGCGAGGCACTAGAACTGCAGCGCCACGACGATCACTGGCAGGTGCTGGCGGGCGAGCGCACGCTGGCCAGCGCGCCGGTGGTGGTACTGGCGGCCGCCGCGGAGATCCGCCGCTTCGCGCAGAGCGCCGAGCTGCCGCTCAAGCGCATCCGCGGGCAGATCAGCCGGCTGCCGGCCAATCCGGCCAGCAGCGCGCTACGCACCGTGGTCTGCGCCGAAGGCTACGTCGCCCCGCCGCGCGGCGGTGAACACACCCTCGGCGCCAGCTTCGACTTCCACAGCGACGACCTGACCCCGAGCGTCGCCGAGCATGCCGGCAATCTGCAGTTGCTCGAGGAAATCTCCGCCGACCTGGCCGAGCGGCTGCAGGCCCACACCCTCGACCCCGCCACGCTGGACGGCCGCGCCGCGTTCCGCTGCACCAGCCCGGACTACCTGCCCATCGTCGGCCCGCTGGCCGATGCCGAGGCCTTCGCCGAGGCCTACGCCGTGCTGGCCAAGGACGCCCGCCAGGTGCCGGATGTGCCCTGCCCCTGGCTGCCCGGCCTGTACGTCAACAGCGGCCACGGCTCGCGGGGGCTGATCACCGCGCCGCTGTCCGGCGAGCTGATCGCCGCCTGGCTGGAGGACGAGCCGCTGCCCGTGCCGCGCGACGTGGCCGAGGCCTGCCATCCCAACCGCTTCGCCCTGCGCCGGCTGATCCGCGGCAGCTAGGCTGTCGCGGGCCCGCAGGGTGTCGCGGGGCCGCCCAGGCCGTGCGTCACCCAAAGCGGCTGAGCCCCGTTTGCCCCACCCCTGTCCTCTACCTGCTCATCACGCCGCCCTGGTGCGCACGGCGCACCCTAGGGCTGGTGCGCTGCGCCTCCGCGAAAAGATCTAATGCATCAAATTCGCATTTGCATTAACCTTATGAACCGATTCTCATCTCCAGCCGTAACGGAGCCGCCGTATGCATCGCAAGTCCCGCCTCTGTCTCGCCATCAGCCTCGCCTGCCTGGGCAGCAGCGTTCTGGCCGAAGACAGCCGCGAACAACAACTCGAACTGGACACCATGACCATCAGCGCCACCCGTGGTCATATCGAAGTGGGCAAGACGCCGCAGAAGATCACCGTCATCAGCCGCGAACAGATCGAGCAGCAGCTGGCGATCACCAGCGACCACGGCCAGGTGCTGAGCAACCTGATCCCCTCCTATTCGCCGAGCCGGCAGAAGCTGAGCAACGCCGGCGAGACCTTCCGTGGCCGTACCGCGCTGGTGATGATCGACGGCGTGCCGCAGTCCACACCGCTGCGGGCCGGCGGGCGCGACGGCTACACCATCGACCTGTCGATGGTCGAGCGCATCGAGGTGATCCACGGCGCCAGCGCCGAACACGGCCTGGGTGCCACCGGCGGGATCATCAACTACGTCACCCGCCGACCGCAGGGCGGCAGCCTCAAGCAGCACGTCGGCGTCAGCCTGGAGGCGGGCGACGACTTCGACGGCGAGGGCCTGGGCTACAAGCTGGACTACCGCGTCGAAGGCAACCAGGGCAACTGGGACTACCTCGCCGCCATCAGCGGCCAGACCCGTGGCATGTTCTACGACGCCGACGGCGAGCTGATCGGCGTCGACGACACCCAGGGCGACATCATGGACTCCACCAGCAGCGACCTGCTGGTCAAGCTCGGCTACTGGTTCGACGCCGAGCAGAACCTCGAGCTGATGGTCAACCGCTTCCAGCTCGAGGGCGAGCACGAGTACGTCAACGTCCCCGGCGACCGCGACGCCGACGTGCCGGCCACCTCGCGCAAGGGCACTCCGCCAGGCAAGGCACCGCAGAACGAGGTGCTGGCCACCAGCCTGACCTACAACAACAGCGATCTGGCCGGCAACCAGCTCACCGCCCAGCTGTACAGCCAGCGCTTCCGGGCCCGCTACGGCGGCAACATCCTGACCAGCTTCCAGGACCCGGCGATCGCCCCGGTCGGCACCCTGTTCGACCAGTCGCAGAACGAGTCGGACAAGTACGGCGGCAAGCTCTCGCTCAGCCGCGACGACATGTTCGATGGCCTGCTCAAGCTCACCGGCGGCCTGGACTTCCTGCAGGACACCACCAGCCAGATGCTGATCGCCACCGACCGCGAGTGGGTGCCGGAAACCGTGTTCAAGAACCTCGCCCCCTTCCTCCAGGCCGAGGTACGTGCCCACGAGCGCCTGACCCTGCACGGCGGCGTGCGCCATGAGTTCGCCAAGCTGGAAGTCGATCCGTTCCGCACCATCGCCAGCGCCGGCGGCGGCGTTCAGGTCGAGGGCGGCAAGCCGGATTTCGAGGAGACCCTGTACAACGCCGGCCTGGTGTTGCAGGCCAGCGACTGGGCGCAGGTCTTCGCCAACTACTCCGAAGGCTTCGGCATGCCCGACGTCGGCCGCGTGCTGCGCGGCATCAGCCAGCCGGGCCTGAGCGTGGACAGCTTCCTCGACCTGCAGCCGATCGTCACCGACAACCGCGAGATCGGCCTGCGCCTGAACTGGGACAAGGTCGACATGGAGATCAGCTACTTCGAATCCGACTCCGACCTCGGCTCGCGCCTGGAAAGGGTCGGCGGCGTCTACCAGGTTCGTCGCGAGCGCACCGAGATCGACGGCATCGAGGCCAGCGCCGGCTGGCAGATCGACGCCGTGCATCGCCTGCAGGCCAGCTACGCCAAGCTCAACGGCCAGTCGGACACCGACGGCGACGGCAAGGTGGACACCGACCTGGACGGCGCCAATATCGCTCCGGACCGCTACGGCATGAGCTGGCAGGCCAAGTGGAGCGACAGGCTCAACACCCGCGTGCAGGCCAACCACTACGCCAGCCGCAGCTTCGACGCGCCCGGCCTGGACTTCGATGGCTACAGCCTGGTCGACGCCTCGGTCAACTACCGCCTGCCGGTCGGCGAGGCCAGCCTGGGCGTGGAGAACCTGCTCAACCGCGACTACATGACCTACTACGCGCAGGCCGCCAGCACCCGCGACGATCAGTACTTCGCCGGACGCGGGCGGACCTTCGTCCTCGGCTATCAGCTCGACTTCTGAGTCGCTCATCGACGGCCGCGCAAGGCGGCCGTCGCCGACTCAGGCGGTGCGCGCCTCTGCCTGCACCGCCCTGGGTTTGCGAAACACCAGCACGTTGCCGAGCATCACCAGGACCAGGCCGAGCAGCGCCGGCGCCGTCCACTGGTAGCCCTCGACGAACACCGAGATATTCAGCGCCACCACCGGGAACAGCACGGTGCAGTAGGCCGCACGCTCCGGCCCCATGCGCCCGACCAGGGT
The DNA here is from genome assembly GCF_052682975.1 of Pseudomonas sp. SP16.1. Taxonomy (NCBI): domain Bacteria; kingdom Pseudomonadati; phylum Pseudomonadota; class Gammaproteobacteria; order Pseudomonadales; family Pseudomonadaceae; genus Pseudomonas; species Pseudomonas sp. SP16.1. The sequence goes on along the minus strand of NZ_JBQYFZ010000001.1, from coordinate 646,679 downwards.
CAGGTAGGCGGTAAAGCCGATCACCGATCCGGGAATCGCCAGGTACAACAGCGAGCCGATGTAGCGCGCGTTCCACTCGAAGGCGAACGGCGTTCCGCTGACCAGGCAGATCCCCACCAGCATCAGCGCGCCGTAGAGCATGCCCCAGGCATTGGTGGTCAGCGGCTTGAGCCCGACCTTCTGCTGCAGGCTGGAGAGCAGGTTGCCGGCGGAAAAGAACAGCGTGCCGAGCAGCGCCAGGCCGATGCCCAGCAGGCTCTCGCGGCTGGCCTGGTGGCCGCCAAGTTCCGGCCAGAACAGCAAACCCAGGCCGGCCAGCCCCAGCGCGCCGCCGAGCAGCACGTTGGCGGCGATGCGCTGCTTGAAGAACAGCCGCGCGTTGAGCGCGTTCCACAAGGTCGCAGTGGAAAAGATCACGGCGATCAGGCCGCTGGGTATCCACTGGCTGGCGGTGTAGAAGCAGAGGAAGTTCAGACAGAACAGGCACAGCCCCTGTGCCAGGCAGATCGCCTGGCCGCGCCGATCCAGGCGCTGCAGCCGCCCGCTGAGCCAGAGCAGGGCGAACAGCACGGCGGAGGCCAGGGCGAAGCGGTAGGCGATGGAGGCGGCGACGGCCACCTCGCCCATCTGCAGTTTGATCGCGATCCAGGTGGTGCCCCAGATCAGCACGGTGAGCAGGTAAAGCGACAGGTTCATCGAGTATCTCCCATGACTGCCGCCAGTCTGCGGCCAGCCCGTGGGGGTGCGCTTGCATAAAGTTGCGCTTTAAACCTGCGCCATCACTGCCTGCCATCGCCGCCCTGGCTTTATCATGCGGGCTTTGCCAATCAGGTACTGCCCTCCGCATGCTGTCCGCCGTATCGCGCTACAAGAAACTGCTGTCCAGCGCTCTCGCCCGCTATTTCCCGCACACCACCGCCTACCTGCGCGCCGAGCGCGAGGCCGCCCAGCCGCGCCAGCCGGCGCGCAAGACCGCGAAGAAGAAAGCCGCCGGCGGCAAAGCCGGTAGTCGTAAGAAAGCCGCCGACAAACCCGGCCCCGCAGGGATCTACGGCGCCGCCAAGCTGAAAGTCGACGACGCACAGGTGCAGGCCATGCGCCAGCGCGTCGCCGAAGCGGTGAGCGCCGGGCTGATCGGCGCACCGTCGGACGAGCAGTGGGCGATGATCCTCTGCCGTGCGCCGCTGACACGGATCTTCGCCGGCGCCGGCTCGGGCAAGTCCAGCACCCTGGTGCTGCGCCTGGTGTTCATGCTCTGCCACCTGAACCTCGACCCGGCGCGGCTGACGGTGATTTCCTTCACCAACGCCTCCTGCGCCGAGCTGCGCGAACGCCTGCAGCGGCTGCTGGAGTTCTGGCACTACCCGCACGATACGCGCCAGTGCGTGCGCACCTTCCACTCAGCCATGGCCGCGCTGGCCAAGGAAGAGCTGGGCAACCCGCGCTGGTTCGAGCAGCTCGACGAGCCCGGCGAAGAGCCGGACAACCCGCTGACCGGCGGCCGCCTGCGTCCGGCCCAGCAGCGCCTGCTCAAGCAGGCCTATCAGGACTGCTACGCCGGCGAGGCGCGCTTTCGCCAGCTGGTGCATCGCCTGCTCGGGCTGCCCGCGCCCGAGGAGCCGCCCGCAGGCAAGCCCAAGGCACCGCTGGATACCTTCAAGCTCACCGGTGAGTTCGTCGCCCAGCCGCTGTTCGAGGTGTTCCATAGCCAGGCCGGCTTCGCCGAGAGCCTGGGGCTGCGCCTCGACCGCCTCGACGTCAAGGCGGTGGCTACCGGGCCGCGCGAACGCGACTTCCTCGAAGCGCTGCGGCTGTTCCAGGGCCACTTCGCCGCGCTGCTGCAACGCCAGGGGCTGATCAGCTTCAACGGCGGCTTCCAGCAACTCACCGAGCGCCTGCAACAGGACGCCGGCAAGCCGGGCAAGGCGCTGCTCGCCCTCGGCCACCTGCTGATCGACGAATTCCAGGACATCTCGCCACAGATCCTGCAGTGGCTGCAGGCGGTGCAGCGCCGCCTCGCCCGGAATGGCGAAGCGGTCAGCCTGATGGCCATCGGCGACGACTGGCAGTCGATCTATGGCTGGCGCGGCAGCTCGCCGGAGCTGTTCATCGACTTCGACCGCCACTTCCCCTGCAAGGGCCGCGGCAAGAGCACGACGCTGCTGCTCGGCACCAACTACCGCAGCGTCGAGGCGGTGATTCGCGATGGCGAACGGGTCCTGGCCGGGGTGACCCACAAGCAGGCCAAGACCAGCATCGCGCACAAGGCCATGCAGCCGGGCGACCATGGCGTGAAGCTGGTCCAGCGTTTCGAGCTGGCCGGTGGCATGCCGCGCCTGCTCGAGGAGATTCGTGCGCAATGCGCGCATGTCGCCAGCCGCCCCCAGGCCGAGCGCACCGCCGTGCTGCTGCTGAGCCGGCGCAACGAACCGCTGCAGCAGATCCGCGCGCAACTGGACAAGCAACTGCCGGTCAAGACCATGACCATCCACCGCGCCAAGGGCCTGCAGGCCGAGGTGGCGATCATCCTCGACGACTGCCTGCCGCAGGAAAGGCATCCGCTGCGCAATGCGCTCTATGCCCATTGCGGCTTCTTCGCCGGCAGCTACGATCAGGCCATGCAGGACGAAGCCCTGCGCCTGGCCTACGTGGCCATCACCCGCGGGGTGAGCCGGGTGTTGTGGTATACGCGCAAGGCGCAGGGAGCGACGCGCGTGCTGGCCGACTCGGCGCGCTAGCTGCCGGTGGTGCGCACAGCGCACCCTACGCTCTGCCACCGGAACAACAGGCAACAAAAAACCCGCCGAAGCGGGTTTCTTCCCTACCATCCGACATCCTGTCGGTAGCCATCGTGGCCTGGTCATCTTCCTTGATCCTCAGCGATCCGTCGCTGCAGGGGATGGGTGTAGATTACGCAGCGGCCCGTGCCGCCAACAGCGGCCGATGCCTCCGGGGCGTGTAAGCCATTCGCCATAGATGCGTCAGCCTGCTCGGCGGGACCCTGGCCCACGGTGCCAACTGGCCCCCCGGCTCAGGGCGAGGGCACCGCCTCGGTGAGGCCGAGGAAGGCGAGCAGGTCGGCCTGACGCGCCATGGCGTCCTGGTAACCCAGCTCGATCAGCTCGCTGCAGTAACCCGGCTCGAACAACAGGTAGCTGAGCACTCCGGCGCCGCCCGCCTTGGTCGCCCCCGGGCCACGCAGGAACAGGCGCAGCGCCCTGGGCAGCTCGCGCTGGTGGCGTGCGGCGATCTGGTCCAGCGGCCGGCTCGGCGCGATCACCAGCACCTCCACCGGATTCAGGCCGAGGCCGCGCGGGCGGCGCTCCGGCGGCACCAGCGCGCTCATCTGGTTGAGCCGCTCGAGCAGCTCGATGTCGGTCTCCAGGCTGTCGATAAAGGTGCTGTTGAGCAGATGCCCGCCGATCTGCGCCAGACTCGGTGGCCGGCTGCTGGCGACACGCGGCAGCGGCTCGCCGGGGTCGAACTGGTCGTTGCCACTGACGCCGATCACCAGCACGCGGCTGGCCCCCAGATGCAGCGCCGGGCTGATCGGCGCCGCCTGGCGTACCGCACCGTCGCCGAAGTATTCGCGGTTGATCTTCACCGGCGGGAAGATCAGCGGGATCGCCGCGCTGGCCAGCAGGTGCTCCAGTTGCAGCCGGGTCGGCACGCCGACCCGGCGATGACGAAACCAGGGATCGATGGTGGCGCGCCCCTGGTAGAAGGTCACCGCCTGGCCGCTCTCGTAGCCGAAGGCGCTGACCGCCACCGCGCGCAGCTGGCGATGACGCACCGCCGCAGCGATGCCGGAAAAGTCCAGTTCGCGCTCCAGCAAGACGCGCAGCGGCGAATTGTCGAGCAGCGCCACCGGCAGCTCGCGGCCCAGACCGAGCAGACTGTGACCGACGAAGCGCGATGCCTGGCGCAGCACCCCCGGCCAGTCGCTGCGGTACACCATATGAGTGTGAAAGCCCTGCCACACCGCAGTCAGGCGCCGCACTGCCTCGCTGAAGTGCAGCGCGCCGCAGGCCAGGCCGACGGCGTTCACCGCGCCGGCCGAGGTGCCGACTATCACCGGAAAGGGATTGCGCGCGGCGTCCGGCAGCAGGTCGGCGATGGCGGCCAGCACCCCGACCTGATAGGCCGCCCGTGCCCCGCCGCCGGAAAGGATCAGCCCGGTGACGGGCTCGTGATGGCGGACAATGACGGTCATCGGGGCCAATCCTGATTTTTCTGTTGAGTATAGGTGCGCTACTTGCGCTTCCCGTACAGCTTGGCCTCGCCCTCGGGGCGGGTCTTGAAGCGCCGATGGGCCCACAGGTACTGCTCGGGGCAAGCGCCGACCACCTGCTCGATCCACTGGTTGATGCGCAGGCAGTCGGCCTCCTCGCTCTGGCCAGGGAAATCCATCAGCGGTGGGTGGATGACCAGGCGGTAGCCGCTGCCATCGGCCAGGCGCTGCTGGGTGAAGGGGATCACCCGCGCCTTGCCCAGGCGGGCGAACTTGCTGGTGGCGGTGACGGTGGCGGCGGGGATGCCGAACAGCGGCACGAAGATGCTCTGCTTGCGCCCGTAGTCCTGGTCCGGCGCATACCAGATGGCGCGGCCGGCGCGCAGCACCTTGAGCATGGCGCGGATGTCCTCGCGCTCGATGGCGCTGGCGTCGAGGTTGTGCCGCTCGCGGCCACGGCGCTGGATGAAGTCGAACAGCGGATTCTTATGCTCGCGGTACATGCCGTCGATGGTGTGACGCTGGCCGAGCAGCGCGGCGCCTATCTCCAGGGTGGTGAAGTGCACAGCCATGAGGATCGCCCCCTGGCCTTCGGCCTGCGCCTGCTGCAGGTGTTCCAGGCCCTCGATATGCGCCAGCGGCGCCAGGCGCGCCTTGGGCCACCACCAGCTCATGGCCATCTCGAAGAAGGCGATGCCAGTGGAGGCGAAGTTCTCCTTGAGCAGGCATTCGCGCTCGGCGGCGCTCAGCTGCGGGAAGCACAGTTCCAGGTTGCGCGCGGCGATGCGCCGGCGCGAGCCGGCCGTGCGGTACATCAGCCAGCCCAGCGCGCGCCCCAGCCTAAGCAGCAACGCGTAGGGCAGTTGCACCACCAGCCACAGCAGGCCCAGGCCGAGCCACAGCGGCCAGAAGCGCGGGTGGAGGAAATAGGCGCGAAAGCGTGGGCGATCCATGAAAGGTTTCCGAGCACGAGCAAAGCCGCGCATTCTAACGCAGTTTTCCCGCCGACTCGGAAGCCAGGGTGTCGGCGGCTTGCGGCTTGCAGCTCGAATCGCTATAAGTCCGGGCAACTTTCCGACTCGCCACAAGGCCCATCGCCCTCCCATGAGCCAAGCCGACCTCCTCGCCCAAGACCCCGTGTTCCAGCTCAAGGGCAGCATGCTCGCCATCACCGTGATGGAGCTGGCGCACAACGACCTGGCCCGCCTCGACGCGCAGCTCGCGGAAAAGGTCGCCCAGGCCCCGGCCTTCTTCAGCAACACCCCGCTGGTGCTGGCCCTGGACAAACTGCCGGAGGGCGAAGGCGAACTGGACCTGGCCGAGCTGATGGCCCTGTGCCGCCGCCACGGCCTGCGCACCCTGGCCATCCGCGCCAGCCGCGAGGCCGATATCGCCGCCGCCGAGGCCATGGACCTGCCGGTGCTGCCGCCCTCCGGCGCGCGCGAACGACCGCTCGACCCGGCACCGAAGAAGGTCGAGAAGCCGGCCGAACCCGAACACAAGCCGAGCAGGATCATCACCAGCCCGGTGCGCGGCGGCCAGCAGGTCTACGCCCAGGGCAGCGACCTGATCGTCCTGGCCCCGGTCAGCGCCGGGGCGGAACTTCTCGCCGACGGCAACATCCATGTTTACGCGCCTATGCGCGGCCGCGCCCTGGCCGGCGTCAAGGGCAACGGCAAGGCAAGGATTTTCTGCCAACAAATGGGCGCCGAAATGCTGTCGATCGCCGGTCATTACAAGGTCGCCGAAGACCTGCGCCGCGACCCGCTGTGGGGCGAGGCGGTGCATGTCAGCCTGTCGGGTGACGTGTTGAACATCACCCGCCTTTAACGGATACTGCGGCCAATTTTCAGGGACACCAAAAGGCATCCGGAAGCCCGATAGAAGCCTACGGATTCCCGCTTTTTCTTCATTTCTTGGGGTGAATCACCTTGGCCAAAATCCTCGTAGTTACTTCCGGCAAGGGTGGCGTCGGTAAAACCACCACCAGCGCTGCCATCGGTACCGGCCTCGCCCTGCGCGGGCACAAAACCGTCATCGTCGACTTCGACGTCGGCCTGCGTAACCTCGACCTGATCATGGGCTGCGAACGCCGCGTGGTGTACGACTTCGTCAACGTGGTCAACGGCGAAGCCACCCTGACCCAGGCGCTGATCAAGGACAAGCGCATCGAGAACCTGTTCGTGCTGGCCGCCAGCCAGACCCGCGACAAGGACGCGCTGACCCAGGATGGCGTGGAGAAGGTGATCGGCGAGCTGTCGCAGAACTTCGACTACGTGGTCTGCGACTCGCCGGCCGGCATCGAGAAGGGCGCGCACCTGGCGATGTACTTCGCCGACGAGGCGATCGTCGTGACCAACCCGGAAGTTTCCTCGGTGCGCGACTCCGATCGCATGCTCGGCCTGCTGGCGAGCAAGTCACGCCGCGCCGAGAAGGGCGAGGAGCCGATCAAGGAACACCTGCTGCTGACCCGCTACAACCCCGAGCGCGTGACCAAGGGCGAGATGCTCGGCGTCGAGGACGTCGAGGAAATCCTCGCCATCCGCCTGCTCGGCGTGATTCCCGAGTCGCAGGCGGTGCTCAAGGCCTCCAATCAGGGCGTGCCGGTGATCCTCGACGAGCAGAGCGACGCCGGCCAGGCGTACAGCGACGCGGTCGAACGCCTGCTCGGCAAGGAAGTGCCGCATCGCTTCCTCGACGTGCAGAAGAAAGGACTCATGCAACGCTTATTCGGAGCTCGCTAATGAATATTTTCGACTTCTTTCGCGAACGCAAAAAGGAAACCCCGGCGTCGATTGCGAAAGAGCGTCTGCAAATCATCGTCGCCCACGAACGCGGTCAGCGCAGCCAGCCGGACTATCTGCCGGCGCTACAGCAGGAACTGGTTGAAGTGATCCGCAAGTACGTCAATATCGACTCGGATCAGGTCCAGGTCGCCCTGGAGAACCAGGGCAGCTGCTCGATCCTGGAGCTCAATATCACTCTGCCGGATCGCTGATCCGCCCTTGGTAGGAGCCGGCTTGCTGGCGATCAGTACCGGATCGCCAGCAAGCCGGCTCCTACATCGAAGACCCCTTGCACGGAATCGGCGACCTCGGTCGCCGATTGCATTTGCTGGAAGCCCCATGCCGCTGAGCCAGATCGAAATACTCCACCAGGACGCCGCCCTGCTGGTGATCAACAAGCCCACCCTGCTGCTCTCGGTACCCGGGCGCGCCGAGGACAACAAGGATTGCCTGGTCACCCGCCTGCAGGACAACGGCTACCCCGAGGCGCGCATCGTCCATCGCCTGGATTGGGAAACCTCCGGCATCATCGTCCTGGCCCGCGACGCCGACAGCCACCGCGAGCTGTCGCGCCAGTTCCACGACCGCGAAACCGAAAAGGCCTACACCGCGCTGTGCTGGGGCCAGCCCGAAGCCGACAGCGGCAGCATCGACCTGCCGCTGCGCTACGACCCGCCGACCAAGCCGCGCCACGTGGTCGACCATGAGCTGGGCAAGCACGCCTTGACCCATTGGCGCGTGCTCGAGCGCTGCGGCGACTGGTGCCGAGTCGAACTCACCCCCATCACCGGCCGCTCGCACCAGTTGCGCGTGCATATGCTGTCCATCGGCCATCCGCTGCTGGGCGACCGCCTGTATGCCCACCAGCAGGCCCTGGCCGCCCATCAGCGCCTGTGCCTGCATGCCAGCATGCTGGCCCTGACCCACCCGCAAACTGGCGAACGCCTGCGCTTCGAGTGCCCGGCGCCGTTCTGAACACGAGCGCAGGACGCCTCCAGGGCGACCCAGAACACCGACTGCCCGTAGCGCCCGCGAACAGGCCACCGCAATACTGTGGCTGATATCGGCTCACGTAGGAGCCCCGCCCCGGGGCGAAGCTTTCCGGACTCCAGATTGCCAGGCCGACCGCCTTCGCCGCGGGGCGCGGCTCCTACAAGCACTCCGCATATTGCCAAGAGGTGCTTCAAGGCGCAGCAGGCGTGCGCGATAGACGTTGACTATCGTCCCGGGCGAGCGCGCAGCCGGCACAGCAGCAGGCAAATTGGGTAAACTCGCGCCATCGTTGTCCGGAGTCCCTATGCGCGAAGAACTGAATCAAGGCCTGATCGACTTTCTCAACGCCTCGCCTACCCCGTTTCATGCCACCACCAGCCTGGCCATGCGCCTGGAGGCGGCCGGTTATCGTCACCTCGACGAGCGCGCGCCCTGGCACACCGAAGCCGGTGGCCGCTACTACGTGACCCGCAACGACTCCTCGCTGATCGCCTTCAAGCTCGGCAAGCGCCCGGCCGTCGACGGCGGCATTCGCCTGGTCGGCGCGCATACCGACAGCCCCTGCCTGCGCGTCAAGCCCAACCCGGAACTGCAGCGCCAGGGCTTCTTCCAGCTCGGCGTGGAGGTCTACGGCGGCGCCCTGCTCGCCCCCTGGTTCGACCGCGACCTGTCGCTGGCCGGCCGCGTGACCTACCGCCGCGACGGCAGGGTCGAGAGCCAGCTGATCGATTTCTACCAGCCGATCGCCGTGATCCCCAGCCTGGCCATCCACCTCAACCGCGAGGCCAACCAGGGCTGGGCGATCAACGCGCAGAACGAGTTGCCGCCGATTCTCGCCCAGCTGGCGAGCAGCGAGACCGCCGATTTCCGCGCCCTGCTCGCCGAACAGCTGGCCATGGAGCACGACTTCAACCCCGATGCGGTGCTGGATTACGAGCTGAGTTTCTACGACACCCAGAGCGCCGCCATCGTCGGACTCAACCAGGACTTCATCGCCGGTGCGCGCCTGGACAACCTGCTGTCCTGCTACGCCGGCCTGCAGGCGCTGATCGACTCCGGCGACGAGGAAACCTGCGTGCTGGTCTGCACCGACCACGAGGAGGTCGGCTCCTGCTCGGCCTGCGGCGCCGACGGCCCCTTCCTCGAGCAGGTGCTGCGCCGCGTGCTGCCGGAAGGCGACGCCTTCGTCCGCACCATCCAGCGTTCGCTGCTGGTGTCGGCCGACAACGCCCACGGCGTGCACCCCAACTACGCCGACAAGCACGACGGCAACCACGGGCCGAAGCTCAACGCCGGCCCGGTGATCAAGATCAACAGCAACCAGCGCTACGCCACCAACAGCGAGACCGCCGGCTTCTTCCGCCACCTGTGCCTGGAGAACGAGGTGCCGGTGCAGAGCTTCGTGGTGCGCAGCGACATGGGCTGCGGCTCCACCATCGGCCCGCTGACCGCCAGCCAGCTCGGCGTGCGCACCGTCGACATCGGCCTGCCCACCTTCGCCATGCACTCGATTCGCGAACTGGCCGGCAGCCATGACCTGGATCATTTGCTCAAGGTGCTGACCGCCTTCTACTCAAGCCCCGAACTGCCCTGAGAGCGAGCCCCGCGATGATCGAACATATCCGCAACAGCCTGCAGGAAGCCCAGCGCGCGCTGCAGGCCTTCCTCGCCAACGAGCAGACCCTGGGCAATATCGAGAAGGCGGCCGAACTGCTGATCGAGAGCTTCGAGGCCAGGGGCAAGGCGTTCTCCTGCGGTAATGGCGGCTCGATGTGCGACGCCATGCATTTTGCCGAGGAGCTGACAGGGCGCTACCGCAACAACCGCCCCGGCATCGCCGCGGTGTCGATCAGCGACCCCAGCCATATCAGCTGCGTGGCCAACGACTTCGGCTACGACCATATCTTCTCGCGCTATATCGAGTCCCATGGCCGCGCCGGCGACGTGCTGGTCGCCATCAGCACCAGCGGCAAGAGCCCCAACGTGGTCAAGGCCGCCGAAGCGGCCAAGGCCCTGGGCGTGAAGGTGATCGCCCTGACCGGCAAACCCGGCTCGCTGCTGGAGAGCCTGGCCGACGTGTGCATCTGCGCCCCCGGCGGCGACTACGCCGACCGCGTGCAGGAGCTGCATATCAAGGTGCTGCACATCCTCATCGAGCTGATCGAGCGCAAGCTCAGCCCGCAGAACTACGCCTGAGCACCTGCCCCTAGATGATCGTCATTCCCGCGCAGGCGGGAACCCAGGAGCCTCGCAGTAACTGGGCTCCCGCCTGCGCGGAGTGACGGTAAAGGGGATGCCTCGCAGGGCGCAGGAAATCTGCGGCGCCGGGCATGCGGGGCTGAAGCGGAGCGCCGCCCGCCCCACCCGACGCAACGTGCAGTTGCGCAAGTAATCCCCGGGTTGCAACCGGGCTACAAAGCACGGGAAGGTGGTACGCCCGGCGCACCCTAGGCGGTGCGCAGGCGCTTGGGCGTCAGCCCCAGGTAACGGCGCATCGCCGTGGTCAGTGCGCTCTGGCTGGAGAAACCACACTCCTCGGCGATCCGCACCAGCGGCAGCTTGCTTTCGCGCAGCATCCGCGCGGCACGGTCGAGGCGGGTCTTGAGCAGATACTGGTGCGGGGTGAGGCCGACGCTGTCCTTGAACTGGGCGTGGAAGTGGCTGGGGCTCAGGCACATCACCTGGGCCAGCTCGGCGACGCTGATGCGTCGCGCCAGGTGCTCGTCGATATAGCTATCGAGGCGTTGCAGGTCCAGCGCCCCCTGCGGCTGGCGCCGCTGTTCGCCGAACAGGCGCAGGTGCAGCGCGCGCAACAGCACGCCACCGAGGGAGCGTGCCAGGATCGAGTCACTGCCGAAGCGCTCGAGCTCCGCGCCGGCATAGCTCAGCAGGTGCTGGAAATCGGCGTCCAGCGCAGGGTAGCGCGGGGCCTCGAACAGGCGATGGAGCAGCTCCAGGTCTTCGCTGGGGGTGTCCTGCTCGTCCAGGTCGAGGATCAGCATACGGTTGTCACCCATGCCGGCGAACTGGTGGGCGGCGTCGCCCGGCACCAGGCAGGCGCGCATGCGGCAGACTTCGCCGCCGCGGCCGCCGACCTCGAATTCGGCGCGGCCGACCAGGGACATCACCAGCTGGTGATGGTCGTGGGCATGGACATGAGCCTGTTCATCCAGGCGAATCACTCGGGCTTGCAGCATGGCGAAAGATTGTCGGCACGAAACAAGGGTTGCACTTTACTCTTTTATTGATGAAAACGCCGCAACCCGCGACAAATGGGCGGGTTGCACCTTTTACATGCAGCGCACCAGATTGGGGTAATGAAGTCGCAACCGGCGCCATTAGAGGGCACGCTCCACCCCCTGGTGCAGTGGTCGACCTCAGGCGATCCGAGGCTCGCGGACAACTGGCAGGAGATTTGCTCGGTCGAAGGACGATCGACATGGCTCAGCCAGCGGATCCAACCAAGCGAGGCCCCCATGAATCTGCAACTCCTTATCGCCCTGAGCCTGGCCGTCGCCCTGCTCACGCTCGGCCAGTACCTCAGTCAGCGCGCCGAACGCCGTCATGGCCTGGCCCTGGGCAAGCTGCAGAGCCGGACCCTGCAACGCTGCCTGGAGCTGTTGCAGGCGTTGCAGAAACACCGCGGCCTAGGCGCCCAGCAGGACATCGCCAGCGTCAGCCAGCGCAATGCCCTGGCTCGCCAGCTCGACGAGCTGTGGCTGAACTGGCCCGGCGCCAGCCTGCAACTGCCGGCGCTACAGCAGCACTGGCCGCTGCTGCGGCGCAAGCCTGCCGATTTCGAGGCGCACAGCCGGCTGATCGACGCGCTGCTGGAGGTCATCGAGCAGCTCGAGGATCGCCTCTACCAGCAACGGCATCCGGCCATTCGCGGCCTCGGCGAAGCCTGCCGTGCCCTCGAGGATCTCGCCCGCCTGCGCGGTCTCGCGGTGCGCGCGGCGAACTACTCGCGCTGCCCGCCCGGCCTGCAGACACAGATGCGTTCGCTCTGCGCGCGTCTCGACGAGCGGGAGCTGGACCAACCCCTGCAGCCACTGCTCGAGCGCCTGCGCCAGGAGCTGATCGACGCGCCGCAGGTGCGCCTGGCCCCCGCCGACTGCTTCGCCCTGCTCACTCCACTGATCGAGCAGCGCCTGCAAGGCATTCGCCTCACCCTGGCCTGAACTGCGGCCGAAAGCGGCCGTTGAAAAATCCGGAGCACCGCCCCATGTAGCACTCAACGTGCAAGCAAAGGTGCTCCATGAACGATCAGGACAGCAATCCAGAAGCAGTCGAAGACGGCGCCCAGGCGCAGGGTACCGGGCTGGTGCTGCCGGCCATGCGCCTGCCGGACAAGCTCTACGTCATTCCCATCCACAACCGCCCGTTCTTCCCGGCGCAGGTGCTGCCGGTGATCGTCAACCAGGACCCCTGGGGCAAGACCCTGGAGCGGGTCGGCAACACCGAGCACCAGTGCCTGGCGGTGTTCTACGTCGACGCCCCGCCCGGCGAGCACGGCGCCCTGGACCTCGACAGCCTGCCCGAGCATGGCACCCTGGTGCGCGTACACCACGCCAGCGAGGAAGGCGGCAAGCTGCAGTTCGTCGCCCAGGGCCTGGCCCGCGTGCGCATCCGCGGCTGGCTCAGCCGCAAGCCACCGTACCTGGCCGAGGTGGAATATCCGCGCAGCCCGGCCGACCCGCGCGACGAGGTCAAGGCCTACGGCATGGCGCTGATCAATGCGATCAAGGAACTGCTGCCGCTCAACCCGCTGTACAGCGAGGAGTTGAAGAACTACCTGAACCGCTTCAGCCCCAACGATCCCGCCCCGCTCACCGACTTCGCCGCGGCCATCACCACGGCATCGGGCGCCGAGCTGCAGGAGGTGCTGGATACCGTGCCGATGCTCAGGCGCATGGAGAAGGTGCTGCCGCTGCTGCGCAAGGAAGTCGAGGTGGCACGCCTGCAGAGCGAGCTGTCGGCCGAGGTCAATCGCAAGATCGGCGAGCGCCAGCGCGAGTTCTTCCTCAAGGAGCAACTCAAGGTGATCCAGCAGGAGCTGGGCATCGTCAAGGACGACCGTAGCGCCGACGCCGACGAGTTCCGCGCCCGCCTGGAGGGCAAGACCCTGCCCGAGCAGGCGCGCAAGCGCATCGACGAGGAGCTGAACAAGCTGGCCATCCTCGAGACCGGCTCGCCGGAATACGCCGTCACCCGCAACTACCTGGACTGGGCCACCAACCTGCCCTGGGGCGTCTATGGCAAGGACAAGCTCGATCTGGCCCACGCGCGCAAGGTACTCGACAAGCACCACGCCGGCATGGACGACATCAAGACGCGCATCACCGAGTTCCTCGCCGTAGGCGCCTTCAAGGGCGAGATCGCCGGCAGCATCGTGTTGCTGGTCGGCCCGCCCGGGGTCGGCAAGACCAGCATCGGCAAGTCCATCGCCGAGTCCCTCGGCCGGCCCTTCTACCGCTTCAGTGTCGGCGGCATGCGCGACGAGGCGGAGATCAAGGGCCACCGCCGCACCTATATCGGCGCCATGCCCGGCAAGCTGGTGCAGGCGCTGAAGGAAGCCGAGGTGATGAACCCGGTGATCATGCTCGACGAGATCGACAAGATGGGCGCCAGCTACCAGGGCGATCCGGCCTCGGCGCTGCTGGAAACCCTCGATCCGGAGCAGAACGTCGAGTTCCTCGACCACTACCTGGACCTGCGCCTGGACCTGTCCAAGGTGCTGTTCGTCTGCACCGCCAACACCCTCGACTCGATTCCCGGACCACTGCTCGACCGCATGGAGGTGATCCGCCTGTCCGGCTATATCACCGAGGAGAAGCTGGCCATCGCCAAGCGCCACCTGTGGCCCAAGCAGCTGGCCAAGGCCGGCGTCCCCAAGGCGCGCCTGGGCATCAGCGATGCGGCGCTGCGCGCGGTGATCGAAGGCTATGCCCGCGAAGCCGGCGTGCGCCAGCTGGAGAAGCAACTCGGCAAGCTGGTGCGCAAGGCGGTGGTCAAGCTGCTGGACAATCCCGAGGCGAAGATCCGCATCGGCAGCAAGGATCTGGAAGAGGCCCTGGGCATGCCGGTGTTCCGCAACGAACAGCTGCTCTCGGGCATCGGCGTGATCACCGGCCTGGCCTGGACCAGTCTGGGCGGCGCCACCCTGCCGATTGAGGCGACGCGCATCCACACCCTCAATCGCGGCTTCAAGCTCACCGGCCAACTCGGCGACGTGATGAAGGAGTCGGCGGAGATCGCCTACAGCTACGTCAGCTCGCATCTGAAGCAGTACGGCGGCGACCCGAGCTTCTTCGACCAGGCCTTCGTCCACCTGCACGTGCCGGAAGGCGCCACGCCCAAGGACGGCCCCAGCGCCGGCATCACCATGGCCAGCGCGCTGCTGTCGCTGGCACGCAACCAGGCGCCGAAAAAAGGTGTGGCCATGACCGGCGAACTGACCCTGACCGGCCAGGTACTGCCAATCGGCGGCGTGCGCGAGAAGGTGATCGCCGCGCGCCGGCAGAAGATCAACGAGCTGATCCTGCCGGAAGCCAACCGCGGCAGCTACGAGGAACTGCCGGACTACCTCAAGCAGGGCCTGACCGTGCACTTCGCCAGGCGCTACGCCGATGTGGCCAGGGTGTTGTTCGAGTAAAAGCGGCGTGCGCCTCGCACGGCAGCCTGTAGGGTGGCTGACGCTCTTTGCATCCACCATCGCGGCGCCATGGTGGATCGGTGAAGCGTGATCCACCCTACGGATCGCCAGCCATGCGCAGTACGGCTATGCTGGGCGCGTTTCGCTCGACAGGAGTCCGCCATGATCGCCGCCCACCGCCTGCTGCCCCTCGCCGGCCTGGCCCTGCTCGCCGCCTGCGCGCACCAGCCGAGCAGCCTGCACCTGAGCGAGGACGCGCAGTGCCCGCTGACGCTGGACCAGGGCCAGCAACTGATCCTCAGCCTGCCCAGCAATCCCACCACGGGCTTTCGCTGGATACTGCGCGACGCAGCCCCAGCCTTGCTGCACAGCCTCGGCCCCGAGGTCTACAGCAACCCCGAAGACGCCGGCCTGGTGGGCGCCGCCGGCCAGTCCACCTGGCGTTTCCAGGCGCGCGAGGCGGGCGAGGGCCGCCTGCTGCTGACCTACCAGCGGCCCTGGGAAACCGCGGTGGCGCCGGCCCGCACCTTCGATTGCGAGCTGCGGGTGAAATAGCCGAGGCTCAATCGGTGGTGTCGTCGCGCTCGGCCTCGGCATCGGCGCGGTTGCGCACCCTGCCCCGCGCTCCGGGTGCCACCACCGCCGGATAGCGGGCCGAGGCGAAGCGCACCACGAGAATCGCCATGGCCAGCAGCAGGATCGCGCCGGAGATCATCACCACGCCCCAGTCCGGTTTGTGGTTGTGCGAGATGTCCGAAATCATCAGGCGGGTCAACGCGGTGATCGCCACGTAGATCATGAAGCGGATCGGCATATGGTTGGTCTTGAAGTAGATCCCCACCATCGCCGCCAGCTCCAGGTAGATGAACAGCAGCAGGATGTCGTCGACCGTGATCTGGCCCTTGTCCAGCATGCCGAGGAAGGTCAGCACCGCCGCCCAGGCGGTGATCGCACCGATGGCGAACAACGCCAGGTAGTGGAAGGCCTCCATCAGCAGGTTGCCCAGGGACTCGGCCAGGCCGTGCATGTCTTCGCGCAGACGTTCCGCCCACTTCATCGCGTCATTCTCCATCGTTCCGGCACAACGCCCGGGCTTCCGAGATGGAGGCCCGCCCCAGCGGTCATGCGTCAAACGCCAATCGGCAGATGATGCCGGCGCTCGGCGCAAAGGCACAGGCGCAGATTGCCGCAGGGGGTTGCCGGCACCGGTGAACTCGCCGCTGGCCAAATGGCGGCGAGTTCTTTATGCTCGCAATCACTGTACAAACAACCAGTAACCGACACACATGAAGGCAGACGAGGTGATGAATGGCCGTCGAAGTGGTGTACCGCAGCAGCCGGGACCCGGAGCGCTTGTTTATGGATAAGGCCGAAGCCGACCGCCATGACAAGATGCTGGAGCTGGCCGAACGCCTGAGCCAGGTGCTGCACAAGGCGGTGCCCTCGCTTAGCGAGGAACAGGGCGAGGAGCTGGGCATCTTCATGGCCAAGAATCGCGAGATCTTCGCCAAGGCCTTCAAGAGCCAGCCCGATGCCCTCGATGAGCTCGACGACAACGCCGCCAGCGCGTGACGCTCTCCCCCTGGCCCCGTCGCCCATCCGGGTGGCGGGGCTTTTTTGCGGATGCCGGCCAGGGCTGCAGTGTTCGCGGATAAAGCCGCCTCAGCGGGAGGACATGGCATCGCCTTGCCCCCACTGGCACCCACCGCCGGACAAACCACGGCGATGGAAAAGCACGGAGTTCCGCACGCAGCGGGATGATCGGCGGCCCCGTTATGACCTGTCGCGTGCCCTTGCGCGGATGACCTGCGGAGAACGGGACCGCCGTTCAGCCATCGGCGCGTCCTACGACGGGTCGCCGGCCCTGCCGGTATCGGCTGCCCGGTACTGCGCCGCTGCGCGCTCCAGCCAGGCTGGCAGATCGCGTCGAGGGACACCTTCCTGCCGAGCGCGGGCCAATTGCTCGAGCATGTACTGA
The DNA here is from genome assembly GCF_052682975.1 of Pseudomonas sp. SP16.1. Taxonomy (NCBI): domain Bacteria; kingdom Pseudomonadati; phylum Pseudomonadota; class Gammaproteobacteria; order Pseudomonadales; family Pseudomonadaceae; genus Pseudomonas; species Pseudomonas sp. SP16.1. Next base: position 630,036 of record NZ_JBQYFZ010000001.1, on the reverse strand, counting down.
CGCATGGGCACATCGCCTGCGGCCAGTGATAGCGCCAGATCGCGATCGCTCCATTGGCGGATGCGGCGGAACAGCCACCAGTGGAAATACAGCCCGGCGGCCGTGGTGACGACGATGATGAAGTAGTCCATGGCATTTCTCCTCGCCCGCCACGCTAATCCAGTGCCGCCAAGGCGCCAAGTGCGGCGTTGCCGCAGGGCCATGGGCTAGGCTCTGTGCAAGGAGGTGCCGGATGATCCAGTACAAGCGGGTTTACCTCGAAGCCACTGCGGAGGATGGCCGCCGCGTGCTGGTCGACCGTCTGTGGCCACGCGGCCTGGCCAAGGACGCCGTGCAGCTGGACGCCTGGCTGCCTGAGGTGGCGCCTTCCACCGCACTGCGCAAGGCCTTCGGCCATAGGACCGGCGCCTTCGACGAGTTTCGCCGCGCCTACCTGCAGGAGCTGGCCGGCCATCCCGAACACTGGCAGCAGCTGCTGCACTGGGCCGTGAGCGGCCCCCTGACCCTGCTCTATGCCGCCCGCGACGAGGCGCACAACAACGCCCGGGTACTGGCGGAGTTTCTCGAAGACGAGCTGGAGCGGCATGCCGCGCCCAGCTCGCCGGTGTGCTATCAGGGCGAGTTCGGCGGCGGTTGACCGACTCCCGGAGCCGAGCTAGCCTGCAGCCTTTCCCGTCATACCGAAGCCTATTTCGATGACTTCCCTTACGCGCAATCTCCACGCTTCCAACGCCGCCTCGCGCAGCGCTGTGGCTCTACTTTGCGCGCCTCCACCTGTCTGCCGCGCCGGCACCCCTCCTCCCCCGCCGGCCAGCGTCTAAGCGGGCCATCCCCGCAACCATTCCGCTCCGTTTGTCATCGGTCTGACCGAGGCGCGTCTGCGCGCACGGAGCTCATGCGGATGTTTCGACAGGTACTTCACCATGCGTTTCGATACCACGTCCCTGGCCGCTTGCGGCTCGACGGCACTGTTCGTGCTGCTCTGGTCCGGCGGCGCGATCTTCGCCCGCCTGGGTCTTGATCACGCCTCACCCTTCGCCTTTCTCATCCTGCGCTTTGCCCTCGCCTGCCTGGCGCTGGCGCTGATCGCCGCATACTCGGGCACCTGGCTGCCCGAACGCGGCCTGCGCTGGCCCACGGCCAGGGCCGGGTTGCTGATGATCGGCGGCTACAGCCTGTGCTACCTGCTGGCGCTGGACAGCGGCATCACCCCCGGTGTGCTCGCCACCCTGCTCGGCATACAGCCGATCCTTACCCTGATGCTGCTGGAGCGGCGCGCCTCGCCGTTGCGCCTGACCGGTCTGCTGCTGGCCCTGCTCGGCCTGGCGCTGATCGTTGGCGACAGCCTGCTGCACGCCTCGCTGCCACTGGCCGGCGTACTGCTGGCGCTCGCCGCGCTGGTCTGCATCACGCTCGGCGCCATCGCTCAGAAGGGGCTGCACCAAGCGCCCATACGCGCCCTGCCGCTGCAGTACGGCCTGTGCCTGCTGGCCAGCCTGGCGCTGCTGCCGACCCAGGAGTGGCGGGTGCAGTTCGATGTCGGGCTGCTCCTGCCGCTGCTGTGGATGGGCCTGGTGATCTCGGTGGGCGCGCAGCTGTTGCTGTACCGGCTGATCCGCGCCGGCAATCTGGTCAACGTCACCAGCCTGTTCTACCTGGTGCCGCTGGTCACCGCCCTGCTCGACTACCTGCTGCTGGGCAACCTGCTGTCGCCCAGCGCCACGGCCGGCATGGCGGCCATCCTGCTGGGCCTGGCACTGGTGTTTCGCTTCGCACCCAAAAGCTGAGCAGCACCCCGGTGCCGTTCACCGCAAAACGGCGAACGGCACCGGGATGCCGAGCCTGCCGCTCCCGGATCGCATTCGGGCTAGGGTCTCTTGGCCGAGACCATCACTCCGGCTGCTGCAGCGCCTCGACCAGCGCCTTGAGAAAGCGCGCCGCCTCGCCACCGGTGACGGCGCGGTGGTCGAAGGTCAGCGACAGCGGCAGGATGGGGTGCACCACCACCTGACCATCGACCGCCACCGGCTCGTCGCGGATGCCGCCGGCGCCGATGATCGCCACCTGCGGCGGCACCACCACAGGGTTGGCGTAGCGGCCGAACAATGTGCCGAAGTTGGACAGGGTCAGGGTCGCGCCCATCATCTCCTGCGGCGGAATGGAGCGCGCACGCACGTCGGCGCGCAGGCGTGCCACGCCCTCTTTCAGATCCTCGGCGCTGCGCGCGCCGACGTTGCGCAGCACCGGCACGAACAGGCCGTCGGGGGTGTCCACGGCTATGCCTAGGTCGAGCTGGGCATGGCGCTTGATCGACAGACCCTTGCCATCGAACCAGCTGTTGAGCACCGGCTCGGCCTCGCAGGCCACGGCGATGGCCTGGGCGATGCGCACCAGCGGGTCGCGCGCCTCGCGCCAGCGGTGCAGGTCGGCGTCGCCGACTATCACCACCGGCACCACCTCGGCATGCGCGCGGGCCATGTTCAGCGCCATGCTGCGCCGTACGCCGCGCAGTTTCTCGCCGCCGAAGCGCTCGCGCGCGCCCTGGCTGGCGCCCTCGACATCGGCGCGGGTGATCAGGCCATCGGCGCCGCTGCCCTGCATGGCGCCCAGGTCGACGCCGAGCTGCCGCGCCAGCTGCCGCACCGCCGGCGTCGCCCGAGGCGCCAGGTGCTCGCGGGTGCTCGGCGCAGCGCCGACGAAGAAGCTGTCCGCACCGGCCTCGCCACCACCCTCCAGGCGGCCGACCACGGTGCCGGCGTCGGCTTCGCCTTCGTAGGCCGCCAGCGGCTCGCCGACATGCAGGATGTCGCCCTCCTTGCCGAAGGTCTTGACCAGCACCCCGTCGTAGGGCGCCGGGATATCCACTATGGCCTTGGCGGTTTCCACCGACACCAGCAACTGATCGGCCTTGACCTCGTCGCCGGCCTTGACGTGCCACTCGACGATCTCGGCTTCCTGCAGGCCCTCGCCCAGATCGGGCAGTTTGAAGTATTTCATCGTGCGTTCTCCCGTCGATTCTGCCGGTGCGCACGGCGCACCCCACGCGGCACCCAACCCGTAGCGGCGCCGCGCGTATCACTGATTCAGGCGTACTCCAGCACCGTTTCGCAGGCGGCGAGGATGTCCGCCACGCCGGGGATGTACAGCTGTTCCAGGCGATACAGCGGCGGCGGAATATCCGGCGCGGTAACCCGCTGGATCGGCGCCTGCAGATCCAGCAGCGCGCGCTCGTACAGGCTGGCGGCGATCTCCGCGCCGACCGCGCAGCTCTTCGGCGCCTCGTGGACGATCACGCAGCGTCCGGTCTTGCGCACCGAGGCTTCCAGCGTGTCGAGATCCAGCGGCTTGACGCAGGCGACGTCGATCACCTCGGCGGCGACGCCGCGCTCGGCCAGCCGATCGGCGGCCTGCAGCGTCTCGTGCACGCTCGCGCCCCAGCTGACCAGGGTCAGGTCGCCGCCCTCGCGCAGGGTGAAGCAGCTGTCCAGCGGCAGGCGCTTGCCGTCGTCGGCCAGCGGTTGCGGGTTCATCCGGTACAGCCGGGTCGGTTCGAGAAACACCACCGGATCGGGGTCGTCGATGGCTGCCAGCAGCAGGCCGTAGGCGCGCGCCGGCGACGAGGGGATGACCACGCGCAACCCGGGAATATGCGCCAGCAGCGCCTCAGTGCTCTCGCTGTGGTGCTCCGGCGCGCGAATCCCGGCGCCCATCGGAGTACGCAGCACCATGGGGCAGCTGAGGCGACCGCGAGTGCGGTTGCGCAGGCGGCTGGCGTGGCAGATCAGGTGATCCAGGGCCGGATAGATGAACCCCATGAACTGGATCTCCATCACCGGCTTGAGCCCCTGCGCCGCCATGCCAACGCTGAGCCCGGCGATCATGGTCTCGGCCAGCGGCGTGTCGATCACCCGCTTGAAGCCGAACGCCTCGCGCAGCCCGGCGGTGGCGCGGAACACCCCTCCGTTGACGCCGATGTCCTCGCCGAGCACCACCACGTCGTCGTCCTCGGCCATGGCCCGGTGCAGGGCCAGGTTGACTGCCTCCAGCAGGCTGACCTTCTTTTCGCTCATGGCTGATTTCTCATTCATGACCAGCCTCCCGCCGCTCGGCACGCTCACGCAGCCATTCGCGCTGCTCGGCCAGGGCCTGCGGCCATTGGGCGTAGACATATTCCAGCGCATCCTCGGCCGCCGGCATGGGCGTCGCCTCGAAGGCTTCCACAGCCTGCTGCACCTCGGCCTGGCATTCGCCGACCAGAGCCTGTTCGCGTTGCGGATTCCAGATGCCCTGGCGCACCAGGAAGGCCTGCAGGCGCGCCACCGGTTCCTCCTGCCAGGCCTGCTTGACCTCCTCGGCCGGGCGGTAGCGGGTCGCGTCGTCGGCGGTGGTGTGATCGCCCAGGCGGTAGCTCAGGCATTCGATCAGGGTCGGGCCCTTGCCCTGGCGCGCCCGCTCCAGCGCCGCCTGCACCCGGTCGTAGACCGCCAGCACGTCGTTGCCGTCGACCTGCTCGCCGGGGAAGCCGGCGCCGATCGCCTTCTGCGCCAGGGTCGGCGCGCCGCACTGGATGCGCCGCGGCACCGAGATGGCCCACTGGTTGTTGTTGACCACGAACACCACCGGCAGCTGCCAGGCGCCGGCGACGTTGAGCGCCTCGAGGAAATCGCCCTTGCTGGTGGCGCCGTCGCCGCAGGTGGTGACGGCGACGCGGTGCTGGCCGCGGATCTTGAACGCGGTCGCCACGCCGCAGGCATGCAGGGCCTGGGTGGCGATCGGCACGCAGAGCGGAAAGTCCTCGGCCACCGCCGGGTCGACATAGGCGCTGCCGCGTTCGTCGCCGCCCCAGTACAGCAGGATCTCCTCCATGCGCACGCCGCGCATCACCTGCACCGCGGTATCGCGGTAATAAGGCACCAGCACGTCGTCGGAGCGCATCAGCGCGCCGATGGCCACGCCTATCGCCTCCTGGCCGATGGTTGGCGCGTAGGTGCCGATGCGCCCGGTGCGCTGCAGCGCCACCGCCTTCTGGTCGAACAGGCGGGTCAGCAGCATCTGTCGGTACAGGCGGAGCAACAGGTCGACGTCGTCGCACCAGGCCGGCAGCTCGGCGCAGGGCGCACCGTCGGCGGCGAGATAGCGGGTATGCAGCAGTTTCACTTGATCGGGCATGGCAATCTCCTCGGTATCTTGTGGACACCTTCGCGCGCCGGGCTGGTGGCCCGTGGGCGCAGGCGCCGCCGCGCGGATGGGCGCGGCGCGCCGCGGGCTGTCAGGGCCCGTAGAGCAGGCGCTCGGCCAGGCTGTCGGCGACCCGCGCCGGGGAGCGCTTGTCGGCCTGGGCGTGAGCGTAGATCTCGGTCAGACGCAGGCTGATCTGCGCCAGGTGAGCGGTGATCGCCGCCAGTTCCTCGCCGCGATGGCGCAGCGCGACGTAGATCAGCCCGCCGGCGTTGAGCACGTAGTCCGGCGCATAGAGGATGCCGCGCGCCTCCAGCTCGTCAGCGATCTCCGGGCTGGCCAACTGGTTGTTCGCCGCCCCGGCCACCGCGGCGCAGCGCAGCTGGCCGACCGTCTGCGCGTTGAGCACGCCGCCCAGGCCGCAGGGCGCGAGGATGTCGCACGGCGTGGTGAGCAGCGCCTCGCTGGCGATCGGGTGCGCGCCGAGCTGCTCCACCGCCAGCTGTACCCGGCCGCCGTCGAGGTCGCTGACCAGCAGCTCGGCACCGGCCGCATGCAGCTCCTCGGCCAGAGCGAAGCCGACGTTGCCCAGGCCCTGGATGGCGATGCGCAGGCCCTCCAGATCGTCGCTGCCGAGGCGCGCCTGGGCGGTGGCCCTAATCCCGGCGAACACCCCGAGCGCCGTGTGCGGCGACGGGTCGCCCTCGCTGGTGGTGCTGGTGACGTGGCGGGTGTGCTGGGCGATGCAATCCATGTCGACGCTGGAGGTACCGCTGTCCATCGCCGTGATGTAGCGCCCGTTCAGCGTCTCGATGAAGCGGCCGAAGGCCTCGAACAGCGCCGCTCGGTTGGCCAGGTGCGGCGGGCGGATGATCACCGCCTTGCCGCCGCCATGCTCGATACCGGCCAGGGCGGCCTTGTAGCTCATGCCCTGGGCCAGGCGGATGGCGTCGCGGATGGCGCTCTGCTCGTCGGGGTAGGCCAGGTAGCGGCAACCGCCGAGGGCCGGGCCGAGACGGGTGTTGTGGATGGCGATGACGGCCTTGAGGCCAGTAGCCGGATCCTGCGCCAGGTGCAGGGCCTCGAGGCGGGCGGCTTCCATCATGTCGAACATGGGGCGAGCTCCCGGTCTGACGTTTGGGACCAAGTATAGGTGGCCGGTGCCACGCTGCTCGCGGCATCGGCGAGCGGCACTGGACGAGGACCGGGCCAAGGGCTACAAGAGCGGAAGCCACGGGAGATAGCGATGACCCCACGCCAAGCCTGCCTGCAGTGCCTGCAACGCGACCCGCCCGCGCCGTTCGAGGCCGCCTTGTGGGTCGCCGCCGAACACGATGCGCAGGTGCAGCCGGCGCAGATGCTCGGCGACCTGCACGGCCTGCACCTGCAGGTCGGCGCCGGACTGCCCGCCCTGCCCCCGCGCGAACTGGCCCAGCCGCTGCTGCGCCGACTAGCCGAGCTGGACTATCAGGAGGACGACGAAGGCGTGACCCGGCCACGCCATGCGCTGCTCCACGAGGTGCTGCGCCGTCGTCGCGGGCAGCCGCTACTATTGGCGCTGATCGCCCTGGAACTGGCCCGACGCCAGGACATCCCGCTGGAGGGCGTGAATTTCCCCGGGCATTTCCTTTTGCGCGTGCCCGGCGCCGATCACCTGCTCGACCCCTGCGGCGGCCGCCGCCTGTATACCCGCGACTGCCGCGAACTGCTCTACCGTCACCTCGGCCCCGATGTCGAACTCAGCGCCGCGCACCTGCAGCGCGCCGACGCGCGCGCCATGCTGCAGCGCCTGTCACGCAACCTGCGCCTGCTGCACCTGCAGCAGGACGACGAACTGGCCGCGCTCAAGGACGCCGAGCGGGTCCTGCAGATCGGCCCGCCGAGCCTGGCCGACCACCTGGCGCGCGCCGACATCTACCAGCGCCTGGGCTGTCCGCAGGGGGAACGCTTCGATGTCGAACACGCCCTGCTGCTGTGCGAGGAACCCGGCCTGCGCCTGCAGCTGAGCCTGCGCCTGCACAATCTGGAAGGCGCTCCGGCTTTGCACTGACGGCGCTCTATGCCGGGGCAATGCGGCAGGTATCCGAGACTCTTTCGCCAGCCCGGTTAATGCTCTTTTCTCGACTACACTCCTGAAGGAGTCGGCATTCTGCCAGCACGGCGGGTGCTGCCGATGAGGTAATTCGTTCTGGGGACTAGCATGCGAAAGCTCTTTGGTATGTCGATATTGGCGGCGCTCATGGGAACTGCCGCCTGTTCCAGCACAATGGTGGCGCCCGAGCAATACTCGGGCTTCTTGCAGGACTACAGCCGCCTGAGCGAACAGCAGTCACCCTCTGGAGCGAAAGTGGCGCGCTGGGTCGATCCGGATCTGCAGATTTCCCGTTACAACCAGCTGTACCTCGAGCCCAGCCAGTTCCACCCACGGCCGCAGCCCAGCGCCCGCCTGTCCCAGGAAACGCTGCAGGGCATCACCAACTACTTCGATTCGGCGCTGCGCCGAGAGCTGAGCAAGGTCATGCCGCTCACCGACTCACCCTCTGCCGGCACTCTGGTGCTGCGTCCGGCCATCACCGCCGTGTCGGCATCCACCGAAGGCCTGCAACCCTATGAAGTCATCCCCATCGCGCTGGTCGTGGCCGCTGCCAGCACCGCGGCCGGCACCCGCGACCAAGAGGTGGAGATCGCCGTCGAGGCAGCGGTGATCGATGCGCAGAACAGCCGCGTCGTCGCCCAGGTCGTGCGCAAGGGGACCGGCCTGAGCCTGGAAAACGACGAACAGGTTCTGAGCGTCGACAACGTCAAGCCGGTGATCGACGTATGGGCCAGTGACATGCGCCAATCCATCGAGCAGCTCAAGGCCGGGCGTTAGCGCCATCGAGTGGCGCCGCCAGTCAGTCGGGCGGCGCCGCGCAGACTGACGTCAGAACAGATGATCTTGGGGGGCCGCATGCTGCTGGACTACTTCGCCTTGGGCGTACTGATCTTCGCCGCCGTGGTGCTGTTCTACGGCGTCATCGCGATCCACGACATTCCCTACGAAATCGCGGTGCACCGCAAGCATCCGCATCAGGACGCCATTCATGTCGCGGGCTGGGTCAGCCTGTTCACCCTGCATGTGATCTGGCCGTTCCTGTGGATCTGGGCGACCCTCTACCGCGAGGATCGCGGCTGGGGTTTCAGTACCACGCCCAAGGTGGATCCGGCACACCTGCAGCAGCTGGAACAACAGCTCGCTGAGCTCAGGGGCCGGCTGGATGCGCTGGAACGGCCGGCCACCGAAGAACAGCACGAGGCGAGGGACTGAGCCATGGACCTGCTGCTGATACTCACCTACACCGCCATCTGCGTCGCCATCTTCAAGATCTTCAAGATCCCGCTGAACAAGTGGACGGTGCCCACCGCGGTGCTGGGCGGAATCGTGCTGATCGGCACGCTGATCTTCCTGATGAACTACAACCACCCCTATTCCGAGGTCTCGCGCAGTTACTTCGTCAGCACCCCCATAGTGCCGGCGGTCAGCGGCCAGGTGATCGAGGTACCGGTGCGCGGCAACCAGCCACTGGAAAAGGGCGATGTGATCTTCCGCATCGACCCGCTGCCCTTCGAGAATCGCGTGCGCTCGATCAAGGCCCAGCTGGTGTCCGCCAAGGGCGATCAGTTCCGTGCCAGCGAACTGGTCAAGCGCAACCTGGGCAACCGACGCGACCTGGACATCACCACGGCCCGCGTGGACGACCTGCAGGCACAGCTCAATATCGCCCAGTTCGAACTGGATCAAACGGTGGTCCGGGCACCGTCGCGCGGCTATGTGACCCAGGTGGTGCTGCGCCCCGGCGTCTATGCGGTGAAGATGCCGCTGCGCCCGTCGGCGATCTTCATCCCCCAGGAAGAATATTTCTACGTGGCCTGGATGCGCCAGAACAGCCAGCTGCGCCTGACCCTGGGCGATCAAGCCGAGATCGCCCTCGACGGCCTGCCCGGCAAGGTTTTTCAGGCGCGGGTCAAACAGGTACAACCGGTGATCGCCGAAGGCCAGGTGCAACCAGGCGGCACCCTGCTCGGCGTCACTGGCCCGATGCACGCCGGGCGCGTGCCGGTGGTGCTGGAGATCATCGACCCGGCCTTCGAACCCTACAAGGATCTGATACCGGGCGGCGCCTACGGCCAGGCAGCGCTCTACTCCGAACACTTTCCCCATGTGGCGATTCTGCGCAAGGTGCTGCTGCGCATGGCGGCATGGATGAACTACATCTTCCCGTTCCACTGACGCAGGCGCGCAACCCGGCGACGCCTGGCCCAGGCGCAACGCCAAGGCAAATCGACAGGAGACTCGACATGTTCGAACCCGGCCACCTCAACCGCAAGAAACAGCCCGGCATGCCGGGCGTCCCCGACTACGACATCGATGTGTACTACGACGTGCGCCGCGATCCCAAGGAAGGCGTGCTGCTGCACTTCAAGCTGTCCGGCCAGGTGGATGGCCGCAGCTTCACCGACGAGTTCGATATGCACCGCGACACCGCCTTCAATTTTGCCAGCCGCCTGGCAAAGGCCGCGGCCAAGCTGGGACTGCCGCCCAATGCCAGCCCGATCATGCGTAGCCATGGCGAATACGACGCGATGTTCGCCGATATCCGCAAGAAGCTCGATGTCCACTCCGGTGACCCGGTGGACTTCGATCATCTGGAAAAGGATGGTTTCTAACGCCTCGCACAGCGCTCGAGCCCCGGGTCCGGCGCAAGGAACAGAGCATGGCCGCTGCAAGCAAGAAGATGGGTCTGATCGGACTGACCACTCTGGTGGCCGTCAACATGATGGGTTCCGGCATCATCATGCTGCCCTCGAGCATGGCCCAGCTCGGCGCAGTGTCACTGCTGTCCTGGGTGGTCACGGCGGTCGGCTCCATGGCCATCGCCTACGGCTTCGCCCAGTGCGGCATCTACTGCCCGCGTCCCGGCGGCATGTCGGCCTATAGCGAGGAAGCCCACGGCAAGTCCGCGTTCTTCCTCTGCTCCTACCTGTACTTCCTGTCGCTGGTGATCGGCAACGTGGCCATCGGCATCTCCGCGGTCGGTTACCTCACGCCCTTCTTCCCCTGGCTGGGCAGCAGCGCCGGCGCCCTGGTGCTCGGCACCATCGGCCTGATCTGGCTGACCATCCTGGCCAACCTGGGCGGCCCCAGCCTCACGGGACGACTCGGCGCGGTGACCGTCTGGGGGGTGATCATCCCCGTGGCCGGGCTAGGGCTGATCGGCTGGTTCTGGTTCGAACCGGATCTGTTCCGCGAGGCCTGGAACCCCAACGGCCTAAAGACCAGCGATGCCATCGCGCAGAGCATTCCGCTGACCCTTTGGGCCTTTCTCGGCATGGAGTCGGCGGCGCAGAACTCCGACGCGGTGGACAATCCCAAGCGCAATGTGCCGCTCGCCTGCCTGTTCGGCACCCTCGGTGCCGCCGTGGTGTACGTGCTGTCGACCACCGTGATCCAGGGCATCATCCCCAACGCGGAACTGGCGAACTCCAGCGCTCCGTTCGCCCTGGTCTATGCCCAGATGTTCAACGACAGCGTGGGCAACATCATCATGGCCCTGGCGGTGATGGCCTGCCTCGGTTCGCTGCTCGGCTGGCAGTTCACCCTGGCGCAGACCGCCAAGGTCACTGCCGAGCAGGGGATGTTTCCCAAGCTGTTCACCCGGGTCAGCGCACGCGAGGCACCTCTGCTCGGCCTGCTGTTCTGCGGCATCCTGCAAACGGTGATCGCCCTGTCGACCATCTCGCCCAACGCCAGCGCACAGTTCAACAAGCTGGTGGGTCTCGCCGCGGTGACCAACATCATTCCCTACATCACCTCCCTGACCGGCCTGCTGGTGATCATGTACAAGGCCCAGGTAACGCCGCAGATATTCCGCCGCAACAGCGTGATTCTGCTGGTGGCGATGCTGTACTGCTTCTATGCCCTGTACGCCTCGGGCCTGGATGCGGTGTTCGGCGCGGCACTGGTGATGGTGGTCGGCTACCTGCTGTTCGGCAGCATCGCCAAACGCTTCGTCGGCGCCCTCGACAACCTCGGCCGGCCATAGGAGGTACCAGCATGCCTATTCCCCACCTGGCGCGGCTGTTACTCCTCTGCGCATGGCTACCCGCCGTTGCGACGTCCGCCACCCTGGAGCGCATCCGTGACAACGGGCAGCTCGTGCTGGGCTTCGTGCCGGGCAACCTGCCTTTTTCCGACGGCGACTCCCAACAGGCCAGCGGCTATGCCATCGAGCTGTGCCGCCACGTCGCCGACCAGGTAGAACAACAGCTAGCCATGCCGAATCTGCAGCTACGCTACCAGCCTCTGACGACCACGGACATGCTCGACGCGGTAGCGGACGGGAAGGTCGACATCCTCTGTGCCCCCGTGGTGGAAAGCCTGGAGCGCCGCCGCCGAGTCAGCTTCTCCCTGCCGATCTTCACCGCCGGCCTTGGCGTCGTGGTTCGTCAGGACGCACCCGCGACCCTGCGACTCCCTCTCGAGGGCGAAACGACTCAGCGCGGCCCGACCTGGCGCGCCACCATCAACCAGGGACTGAACCGCCACAGCTTCGCCGTGATGAAGGGTACGGTCAGCGTGGACTGGGCGCGGACCCGCATTCGCCAGCTCGGCCTGCAATCGAGACTGGTCGAGGTCGATAGCAATGAAGAGGGTGTCGAGCAGGTCGTCACCCGGCAGGTCGACGCCTTCTTCGCCGAACGTCTGGCTCTGCTCAACTACCAGGCCCAGCATCCGCAAGGCGCACAGCTATGGGTCCCGGAGCGCCTGTTCGAGGTGGAGTCGGTGGCCATGCCGCTGGCCCGCGACGACGAGGACTTCCGCCTGCTGGTGGATACCGCGCTCAGTCGCCTGAACCGCTCCGAGGAAGGCGAGGCCCTATACCGCAGCTACTTCGGCGACCTTAGCGAACAAAATCGGCTGATGCTGCGGCTCAACTCACGGCCCTGAGCGGACACTCAGGCCGAGGCTGCCAGACTGTGAAAGCTGAAGTAGTAGCGCAGGGCGTCAACCATCTCGACATAGTCGGCCGGCGGTGCCACCAGCGCGAAGCCGGAGTCGTAGCTGCCCGGGGTGACATCCTCACGGCTCCACTGACAGGTAGCGGAGAAGTCGACGAAGTGCTGGCCGTGCTGGCCGGGAATCTTCAGGCGCATGTCGAAGCGCGCACCCACCAGCATCGGCAGCTGGCTGATCAGCATCAGGCCGTCCAGTGAGACGTTGCCGATGTAGCCCATCGGCTTGTCGGTGACGCGGTTGAACACCTTCAGGTAGTAAGGCAACTGATGGCGTTCGATTCGACGTTGGCTGCGCATGCTGGCGAATCGCTACAAGGGGCCTTGAGTATGGCCCGGAAGCCACCGCTTAACCAGTCTCAACCACAGCGCTCGGCGATGCGCGTACGCAACTGGCGACGAGCGGCGTCGGTTTGCTCATCACTGTAATAAATGCGTTCGCCGTCGGCGCCTTCGCGGTAGTAGCGGTAGCCCTCGGCAATCTGTTCCAGGCGTTGGCGCAGATCGCGGCACTCGGCTGCGCGCGCCTCGCGCTGCTCGGCCGCCACGCCGGCCGCCTGCTGCCGTTCATCGCGGCGCGCGTCGTAGAAACGCTGGCTGCGCGCCTCGCGCTCGCGGGTCTGCGCGTCGCGCTCGACCACCTGGGGTTTGACCTCCACCGGCTCGGCGCCGGCCACCGGACGCTGGCCGAAATGCACGCGGCCCTGCGCATCCGTCCAACGGTAGATCTCTGCCGTGGCCAGCGTCGGCAGCAGCGATGCGATCAGCAACAGGTGGCGCATGTCGATCCTCCATGAAATACAGCCGCCAGCTTATAGCGCGCGGCGGCGGTCCGAAACGGGCCCGCCGCCGACTCACAGGGCCGCGGGGCTGGCCGTGGCCGGCTCCTGCGAGTTGTGATGGCCAAGCTGCTCCAGGGTCTGCAGCCGCGCGCGGGCGCGGTAGGCGTATTCGCTGGTCGGGTAGCGGCTGATGATGAACCGGTAGGTCTGCACCGCATCGACGAACAGGCTCTCGCGCTCCAGGCACTGACCGCGCAGCAGGGAGATCTCCGGCTGCAGGTAGCCGCGCGAGCGACTCTTGCGCTCGGCCTGCGACAACTCCAGGGCGACGCGCGCGCAGTCGCCATCCTCGTAGGCGCGATAGGCGTTGTTCAGGTGATGGTCGAGCGACCAACGGGTGCAGCCCGTGGCGACCAGCGCCAGGGTCAGGATGATCAGGGTTCGCATGGGCAGTTCCTCCGCTGCGCAGTGTATCGACCGCCGCCAAAAAAACTGAACCGGCAGCGTTTGGCTGGGCGTCCGCGGGGCGGGCATAACCTCCGATGGGTTGTGCCGCATCCGCCTTGGCGCGGGCAGGGCCGCTGACTAGACTGCGCCGCATCGGCCCGTTTCGGCCAAGGAGTTCGCATGCCCGCCGCCCGCCTGATCGCCATCGCCCTGAGCGCTACCCTGCTGGCCGCCTGTGCGCCCACCACACCGCTGTTCATCGCCCAGGTCACCACCAACGAGGTGGTCGAGTACAAGGCGCTGAAGACCAAACGCATGACCGCCGCCATCGAGGACGAAGGCGACCTGCTCACCTACAGCGCCATGGCCATCCGCGACGCCCACAGCGAACAGGCCGAGACGCTGTATCTGGACGGCTACCGCGACCGCCAGCTGAGCGCCGAGGTGCGCGCCATCGCCCTGTACCAGATCGGCCTGATCTACATGAACCGCTTCAACGAACAGCGCAATGACGCCAAGGCCCTCAACTATTTCTACCGGGTACTCAACGAGTTCCCTGCCAGCCGGGCCGCCGGTCGCGCCGAGCAGCGCATCGAGCTGATCCGCCAGCGCGGCGAGGAGCCGCTGCACAAGAGTTCGCGCGAGCTGCTGGCGCACTGGCAGCCGAGCCAGAATCTCGACCTGTACCAGCCCAGCCTCGACCCGGACATGACCCTGCTGTCGCGCCGCGCCGTGCTCAAGGGTCGCGTCGCCGAGGCCGAGGAGCTCTACCTGCTGGGCCTGCCCGATCCACACGTGCCGGCCGAGATCAAGGAGAAGGCGCTGTACCAACTGGCGCTGATGCACATGGCGCCGGACAACCCCGCGGCCGACCGCGACCAGGCCATCGCCTACCTGCGCAGGCTGCTGGTGCAATACCCGGACGGCGCACTCGCCGCCAAGGCCGCCCGCCATCTGGACCTGGCACTGAATCCGGGCGTGCGCTGATCGCTTGTAACCTTGCGGTACTAAGCTGACCCATATCAAGGCAGGCGTCCATCGGGCGCGCTGCAATGCCCGGGTCATCCTGCGCGAGGTACAGGCCATGAAACTCGAACGACTGCTGGTGGTCATCGACCCCAACCGCGACAGCCAGCCGGCGTTGCAACGGGCGGCCTGGCTGGCCCGGCACACCCCCACGCAACTGCATCTGCTGCTGGTGGACTACCACACCGGCCTCGACGGCCGCCTGTTCGACAGCGCGCTGCAGGCCAAGGGCCGTGCCGCCCTGCTGGAACAGCACGGCCAGTGGCTGGAGGAGCGCGTCGCGCCGCTGCGCAGCGCCGGCCTGCAGGTGCAGGTAGACATCCGCTGGGGCAAGCGCCTGGACAAGGAAGTGCTGGCCAAGGTCGCGGAGCTGCAGCCGGACCTGGTGCTCAAGTCCGCCGCGCACAACAGCCTGCTGCGCCGCCTGTTGCTGACCGACAGCTGCTGGCAGTTGATCCGCCACTGCCCGGTACCGCTGTGGCTGGTGCATCACGCCGAGTGGCAGGGGCGCAGCCTGTGCGCCGCCCTCGATCCGCTGCACAGTGCCGACAAGCCGGCGGCGCTGGACCACTTGCTGATTCGCACGGCCATGGAGCTGAGCCAGCGCTTCGGCCTGCACGCCCATTACCTGCACTGCCATGCGCCGCTGCCGCGCACCCTGGTATTCGACGCGGCGATGGTCGCCGACTACGACAGCTACGTGCGCGACAGTGCGCAAGCCCACCGCAAGGCCTTCGAACAGCTGATCGGCCAGTACCCTATCCCCCTGCCCGATACCCACCTGCTGCAGGGGTTCACCGAAGAGGTGCTGCCGCGCTTCGTCCATGAGCACGATATCGACCTGCTGCTGATGGGCGCCGTCGCCCGCGGCCAGCTGGACACCGCGCTGATCGGCCACACCGCGCAGCGGATTCTGCAGGCCGTGGACTGCGATCTGCTGGTGTTCCGGGCCGATTCGTCACGTAGTGCAACGCAACGATGACTACAGCGAAAGGCCGTAGTAGCCTCGCCGGCATATTCCATCGGGGAGTCCGCGCATGACCTTTCGCCGCACCAAAATCGTCGCCACCCTGGGCCCGGCCAGCAACTCGCCGGAAGTGCTCGAGCAGCTGATTCTCGCCGGCCTCGACGTGGCCCGCCTGAACTTCTCCCACGGCACGCCCGACGATCACAAGGCCCGCGCCGCCCTGGTGCGCGAGCTTGCGGCCAAGCATGGCCGGCACGTGGCGCTGCTCGGTGACCTGCAGGGCCCGAAGATCCGCATCGCCAAGTTCGAGAACAAGCGCATCGAGCTCAAGGAAGGCGACCTGTTCCGCCTGTCGTCCAGCCACTCGCGCACGGCGGGCAACCAGGACGTGGTCGGCATCGACTACCCGGCGCTGATCCAGGACTGCGACGTCGGCGACGAGCTGCTGCTGGACGACGGCCGCGTGGTCATGCGCGTCGAACTCAAGGGCGCCGACGAACTGCACTGCCGCGTGGTCATCGGCGGCCCGCTGTCGGACAACAAGGGCATCAACCGCCGCGGCGGCGGCCTGACCGCACCAGCGCTGACCGACAAGGACAAGGCCGACATCAAGGTCGCCGCCGAAATGGAGCTGGACTACCTGGCCGTGTCATTCCCGCGTGACGCCGCCGACATGGAATACGCCCGTCGCCTGCTCACCGAGGCCGGTGGCAGCGCCTGGCTGGTAGCCAAGATCGAACGCGCCGAAGCGGTGGCCGACGACGAGGCGCTGGACGGCCTGATCCGCGCCAGCGACGCGGTGATGGTCGCCCGAGGCGACTTGGCCGTGGAAATCGGCGACGCCGAGCTGGTGGGTATCCAGAAGAAGATCATTGCCCACGCCCGCCGTCTGAACAAAGCGGTGATCACCGCCACGCAGATGATGGAATCGATGATCCACAGCCCGATGCCGACCCGCGCCGAGGTCTCCGACGTGGCCAACGCCGCGCTGGACTACACCGATGCGGTGATGCTGTCGGCCGAGAGCGCCGCCGGCGAGTACCCGGTGGAGGCGGTCGAGGCCATGGCCCGCGTCTGCCTGGGCGCCGAGAAGCACCCGACCAGCCAGAAATCCAGCCACCGCATCGGCCGCACCTTCGAGCGCTGCGACGAGAGCGTGGCCCTGGCCACCATGTACACCGCCAACCACTTCCCCGGGGTCAAGGCCATCATTAGCCTGACCGAGAGCGGTTACAGCCCGTTGATCATGTCGCGCATCCGCTCGCACATCCCCATCTTCGCCTTCACTCCGCACCGCGAAACCCAGGCCCGCGTGGCGCTGTTCCGCGGCGTCTACACGGTGCCGTTCGACCCCGCCGCCCTGCCGGCCAACAAGGTCAGCCAGGCGGCGGTGGACGAGCTGCTCAAGCGTGGCGTGGTCGAGCCCGGCGACTGGGTGATCCTGACCAAGGGCGACAGCTACCACGGTACCGGCGGCACCAACACCATGAAGATCCTGCATGTCGGCGATCCGCTGGTGTGATTGCCGCGCTGTAATGAGAAAGCCGCTCATCGAGCGGCTTTTTTGTGCCTGGCTCCTACCCATGCGTGGCGGATGACGCCTTCATCATCCGCCACGGACTTGCGCGGTGGATCGGTGAAGCGCGATCCACCCTAGGCGAACCTGGGAAAATCCGGTTTCCTGCGCTGCATGAAGGCCGACAGCGCCTCGACCGCCTCGGGCGAGCGCAGGCGCTGGCCGAACAGCGCGCCCTCCTCCTCGATCACCCGGCGCAGCTGCTCGCGATCCGGCGCGCGCATCAGGCGCTTGCTGTCGGCCACGGCCGAAGGCGCCAGGTCGAGAAAGCGCAGCGCCGCCTCGCGCGCCTTGGCCAGGGTCGCGGCGCCATCGTCCAGCACCTGGTTGGCGATGCCCCAGGCCGCCGCCTGCTCACCACTGAAACTCTGCCCGAGCAGCAGCAGCTCGGCGGCACGCGCGTGGCCGAGCAGACGCGGCAGGATCAGGCTGGAACCGTACTCCGGGCACAGGCCGAGGTTGACGAAGGGCATCTTCAGCTGCGCATCGCGGCTGACGTAGACCAGGTCGCAGTGCAGCAGCAAGGTAGTGCCGATGCCCACCGCCGGCCCCGCCACCGCCGCCACCACCGGCTTGCTGAATTCGAACAGCGCGCGCATGAACTGGAACACTTCGCTGTTCAGCCCGGAGGGCGGTGCCTGGAGGAAGTCGGCGACGTCATTGCCGCTGGTGAAGCAGTGCTCGCCGCCGGTCAGCAGCACGGCGCGTACCGAACCGTCGCAATCGGCCTGGTCCAGTACCTCGGCCATCCCTGCGTACATGGCGCGGGTCAGCGCGTTCTTCTTGTCCGGGCGCTGCATGCGCAGGGTCAGCAGCGCGCCGTCGCGCTCGATCTGCAGGTATTGGCTCATAAGATGCTCCGAGGTCATGGGCGCACGGAACCGCCTGGGCCGCGCACCAGAAGCCCACTGTGATCGGCGCCAGTGTGCCCGGCCTGGGTGGCCCCGCGCATCCTACATACGGGTTAGAAACGGGTCGGCGAACATCTGGCTGCGCGGCAAACCGGCCATGTAGAGGCGCCGCGCGAAGCTGTCGACTGTCTCGGGATGGCCGCAGAGTAAGGCGAGGGTCTGCCGCGAAACAAGGCGCAGTTCGGCCAAAGCAGCCGGCAACTGCGCCGCGGTCAGCAGCTCGATCTGCAGTTGCGCATGCTCGGCAGCCAGCGCCCGCAGCTCATCGGCCAGGTAGTGCTCGGCCGGCTCGTGGGCCAGGTGCAGCAGGCGGATGGCGCCGCGATGCTGCTGGCGCAGCGCCTCGCGCAGCACGCCATACAGCGGCGCCAGACCGGTGCCGGCCGCCAGCAGCCAGAGCGGCCGCGCCTGCCAGTCGGGATCGTAGTGCAGCGCGCCTCCGCGCAGCTCGCCCAGGCGCAGGCCGTCGCCAAGCTGCAGGCGCCGCGCGGCGTCGCAGAAGGCGCCGGGCCGGCGGCAGTCGAGATGGAATTCCAGCCAGGCATCCTCGCCCGGCAGGCTGGCCAGGGAATACGGCCGCGCCACCCCGTCCGCACTCCACAGCAGCAGATGCTGGCCGGCCTGGTAGCGCAGCTTTCGCTCGGGTTGCAGCCGCAAACGCAGCACGTTGGGGCTCAACCAGTCGAGGCCGACCACCCTGGCGGCCTGGCCGTCGCGTTGCGGATCGAAGGGTTCGACTTCGAGATCGCCGCCGACCTGGCACTGGCAGGCCAGGCGCCAGCCCTCGGCGCGCCTGTCGGCGGCCAGTGCCGCGGGTTGCAGGTCCAGCGGCTCGCCCGCCAGACAGCGCACCAGGCAGGCATGGCAGCTGCCGGCGCGGCAACTGAACGGCACGGCGACGCCGCCCGCCAGCAGGGCATCCAGCAGATTGGTTCGTGTCGCCACCTGCAGTCGTTTGGCGCCAACGCGCAGTTCAGGCACTGCTCCTCTCCCAGCTCGCATCGCATCGATTGCGTCCGCCGCGCTTGGCCTGATACAGCGCCTGGTCGGCGCGCTGCAACGCCTCGTCGAGATCGTCGCCGGCGCCGAGCAGGGTCATGCCGGCGGACAGGCTGAGATTATCCACCTTTACTCCCACCGGTTCAGCCTGGGCGAAGGCCTCGCGCAGGCGTTCGCAGCAGGCGGTGAACTGGTCGGCGTCGGTATTGGGCAGCAGCAGGACGAACTCCTCGCCGCCGTAGCGGGCGATGACATCGCCGTCGCGCAGGCAGGCACGGGCCACGGCGGCGAAGGTCTGCAGCACGCGATCGCCGGCGGCATGGCCATGGGCGTCGTTGATGCGCTTGAAGTGGTCCAGGTCGATCAGCGCCAGGCCGTGCTGGCGACCGGCGTCGAGGTGCTGCAGCTCACGGCCGGCCAGGCGCAGGAAATGGCGGCGGTTGAACAGCCCGGTCAGCTCGTCGGTGGCCACCAGGTCCTCGAGCTGGCGCATCATCCCGCGCAGGGTGTCCTGGTGCGCCTGCAGGGCGAAGCGGCGCCTTCGCATGCGTTGGCGCATCGCCTGCATGTAGCCGGTGAACAGGCACAACCAGACCAGCAGGATGAACAGCACGCCGACCTGCAGCGCGGCCAGCTCCGGCTCGCCGAGCCGCTCGAGGAAGGCCATGACCAGGATCATGCCGGCGAAACCGAAGAAGGCGAACGCGGCGCAACGCACGAATACCCGTAGCGACAGCTGGAACATGCCGAACAGCAGGATCAGCACGTAGAACACCAGCAGACTGCCACGGGCGCTGTCGAAGAAGGCCAGCAGCAGCGGCTGCCAGGCCAGCGCCACCAGTACCTGCGCCTCGGTCAGGCTGGGGTCGGCGAAACGCAGGTTGCGTCCGGACAGAAACAGCCAGAGCAGCACCAGTTGGCTGGCGAGCACGCCGAGGGTCAAGCCGACCGCCGTGGCCAGGGAGCCGGTGAACAGGCCACCGAAATAGGCGAACCAGCACAGCAGCGCCATCAGCAGATAGGTGGCGAGCGCCATGGCAAAGCGCCTGAGCAGCAGGCTCTGCAGACCGCGTTGCGTTACCCGGTGGCTGGTTGGGCTCATGGGCTCCATCCCATACTGGCATCTGGCCGTTACTCTAACCCCGTGATCACAAATTGCCTAGCGCACCGATAACCGCCCACAGCTAGCAGCATCGACCTTCGGCGGCTGTGCCCAGTGCGACCGGCACGCTATACTGCCGCGCCTTTTTTGTTGCCGTCATCGGTGGCGGCAACCCCAAGGGCCGTCGCGGAGCGACGTCAAAAATTGCTCCCGGCAATTTTCTGTGGCCCGCCAAGCTTGGCGGCAACCTCAGCAGACCGTAGCGGGGCGAGGTGACATATCGTTCCCGACCATTTTTCGCCGTTGCGCCGGGTCCTGATTCGGCGCTTCCTTATAGATGTTCCCTGATAGAGGAGCGCCCCAATGACCGTGATCAAGCAGGACGACCTGATTCAGAGCGTCGCTGACGCCCTGCAGTTCATCTCCTATTACCACCCCGTCGACTTCATCCAGGCCATGCACGAGGCCTACCTGAAGGAAGAGTCGCCGGCGGCCAAGGACTCCATGGCGCAGATCCTGATCAACTCGCGCATGTGCGCTACCGGTCATCGCCCGATCTGCCAGGACACCGGCATCGTCACCGTGTTCGTCAAGGTCGGCATGGACGTGCGCTGGGACGGCGCCACCATGAGCGTCGACGACATGATCAACGAGGGCGTGCGTCGCGCCTACAACCTGCCGGAGAACGTGCTGCGCGCCTCGATCCTCGCCGACCCGGCCGGTGCCCGCAAGAACACCAAGGACAACACCCCGGCGGTGATCCACTACTCCATCGTCCCCGGCGACAAGGTGGAAGTGGACGTCGCGGCCAAGGGCGGCGGCTCCGAGAACAAGTCGAAGATGGCCATGCTCAACCCGTCCGACTCCATCGTCGACTGGGTGCTCAAGACCGTGCCGACCATGGGCGCCGGCTGGTGCCCGCCGGGCATGCTCGGCATCGGCATCGGCGGCACCGCCGAGAAGGCCGCGGTGATGGCCAAGGAAGTGCTGATGGAGCACATCGACATCCACGAGCTGAAGGCCCGCGGCCCGCAGAACCGTATCGAGGAACTGCGCCTGGAGCTGTTCGACAAGGTCAACCAGCTGGGCATCGGCGCCCAGGGCCTGGGCGGCCTGACCACCGTGCTCGACGTCAAGATCATGGACTACCCGACCCATGCCGCCTCCTTGCCGGTGTGCATGATCCCCAACTGCGCCGCCACCCGCCACGCCCACTTCGTGCTGGACGGCTCGGGACCTGCCGAACTGCAAGCGCCGGATCTGTCCGCCTACCCGGAAATCGTCTGGGAAGCCGGCCCGAGCGCGCGTCGCGTCAACCTCGACACCCTAACCCCGGAAGAGGTGCAGAGCTGGCAGCCGGGCGAAACCGTGCTGCTCAACGGCAAGATGCTCACCGGCCGCGACGCCGCGCACAAGCGCATGGTCGACATGCTGAACAAGGGCGAGCAACTGCCGGTCGACCTGAAAGGCCGCTTCATCTATTACGTCGGCCCGGTCGATCCGGTCGGTGACGAAGTGGTTGGCCCGGCTGGCCCGACTACCGCCACTCGTATGGACAAGTTCACCCGGCAGATCCTCGAGCAGACCGGTCTGCTGGGCATGATCGGCAAGTCCGAGCGCGGCCCGATCGCCATCGACGCGATCCGCGACAACAAGGCGGTGTACCTGATGGCCGTGGGTGGTGCCGCCTACCTGGTGGCCCAGGCGATCAAGAAGTCCAAGGTGCTGGCCTTCCCCGAGCTGGGCATGGAGGCGATCTACGAATTCGAGGTCAAGGACATGCCGGTCACCGTCGCGGTCGACACCAAGGGCGAGTCGGTGCATATCACCGGCCCGGCCATCTGGCAGAAGAAGATCCACGACAGCCTGGCGGTGGAAGTCAAGTAAGCCTCCGCGCGGCACCGCAGAAGCCCGGCCACGTGCCGGGCTTCTGCGTTTTCAGGCGGCGCACTCGCGCAACCAGTCGATGAACGCCTGCACGCGGCCAGGCAGGGAATCGCGCGCTGGATGCACCAGATAGTAGGCCGAAGGCGCCGGCAACCAGGCCTCGCCGAACGGCAGGAGCAACTCGCCACTGGCCAGGCGCTCGCGCACCAGGCGGTAGCGACCGATGGCGACCCCGGCGTGACTGGCGGCTGCCAGCACGCACAGGTCGGAACGGTCGAAACTCAGATGGTGGTCGGGCAGTTCGACGCCCCGCTGCCGGGCCCAGTAGGCCCACTCGGCGTCGAAGGCGGCATTGTCCCAGGCCAGCGTATCGTGCAGCAGGGTGCACTGGCGCAGCTGCTCGGCTCGCTGCAGCAGGCCATGCTGCTGGGCATAGCGTCGGCTGCACACGGGGGCGATCCGTTCGTCCATCCAGCGCTCGGCCACCAACCCGGGAAACTCGCCCTGGCCGTAGTAAAGGGCCAGATCGATGCTCTGGGTGCGGAAGTCGACGCCACCATTGCCGACCCGCAGGTCCAGGGTCAGCGCCGGATGGCGCACGGTGAACCCGGCCAGCCGGGGCACCAGCCAGCAGGCCGCCAGCGACGGCGGCGCATGGATCGCCAGCCGGCCGCCGATCTCGCTGCCTGGCGTCGGTTGCAGCGCTTCGCGCAGCTCATCCAGGGCCCCCTGGAGAATCAGGAAGATGCGCTCACCCTCCTCGGTCAGACGCAGCTGCCGGGGCAGGCGCTGGAACAGGCGAAAGCCCAGGCCCTGCTCCAGGCGGGCGATGCGGTGGCTGACCGCACTGGGCGTCAGGCACAGCTCCTGCGCCGCCCGGGCGAAACTCAGGTGCCGCGCCGCGGCCTGGAAGCTGTAGAGATTGGCGAACTGGCTGCTGTTGAGCCCGCTACCCAGTTCCCGGGAAAGTTTGCCCATGCTGACGCTCCCCTATTCGCTTCGAGCCGCAGCGGCCCGCCTGCCCGCTCTCACTCGCCCAGCAGCTGCCGTCCGCGCGCCAGGTAACCGTCCATCTCCGCCTGCGGCACCATGCTGCCACCGGTGGCCCAGACCAGGTGGGTGGCGCGCGCCAGGCGTGCCGGGGTCAGGCCCATGCGTTCACGGTAGCCCTGTTGCTCGCCGAGCACCCGCAACGGGCCCGGCATGCCGGCCAGGGCCGAGGGTTCCAGGCGCTGGCCTTCGCTTTGCTCGAGCAATGCCAGGTTGCGGAACAGCTCCTCGTCGCTGACCGTGTAGTAGCCGTCGATCAGCCGCTGCATGGCGCGGCCGACGAAGCCGGACGGCCGCCCGACCGCCAGGCCGTCTGCGGCGGTGCGGTTGTCGATGCCGAAGTCCTGCACCGCCAGCTCGTCGTGCCGGCCGGTGTGGACACCGAGCAGCATGCACGGCGAATGGGTCGGTTCGGCGAATAGGCAGTGCACCGCATCGCCAAACGCCAGCTTCAGACCGAAGGCCACGCCGCCCGGCCCGCCACCGACACCGCAGGGCAGGTAGACGAACAGCGGATGCTCGGCGTCGACCGTGACATTGGCCGCCGCCAGTTGCTGCCTGAGGCGCTCGCCAGCCACGGCGTAGCCGACGAACAGGTGGGTGGAATTCTCGTCGTCGACGAAATGGCAGCGCGGGTCGGCCTCGGCCTGGCGGCGCCCTTCGGCCACCGCGACGCTGTAGTCGCTGGCGTACTCGACCACCGTCACGCCATGGCCGCGCAGTCGGTCCTTCTTCCACTGGCGGGCGTCGGCGGACATATGCACGGTGGCCTTGAAGCCGAGGCGCGCGCTGATGATGCCGATCGACAGGCCGAGATTGCCGGTGGAGCCGACGGCGACCTGGTAGCCGGCGAAGAAGGCGCGCATCTCGTCGCTGTCGAGGCAGGCGTAATCGTCGTCGAGACTCAGCAGACCGGCCGCCAGGGCCAGATCCTCGGCGTGCTTGAGCACCTCGTAGATGCCGCCGCGGGCCTTGATCGAACCGGAGATGGGCAGATGGCTGTCGCGCTTGAGCCAGAGCGCGCCGATTTCGCCGCTCAGCTCGTGACGCTGCTGGAGCTCGGCCTGCATCTGGGTCAGCGCCAGGATGTCCGACTCGATGATGCCGCCGGCGGTCTCCGGGAAGACCTGGGCCAGGTAGGGGGCGAAACGTTCAAGGCGCGCGCTGGCATCGGCGACGTCGGCGGCGCTCAGACCGACATCGGCCAGAGCCTGGGCGGCAGGCGCGACGGCCGGGTTGAACCAGCTGGTCTCGCGCAGCGCGATCAGCTCGTCGAGCAGCGGATACTGTGCGCGCCAGGTGGCGAGCGACTGGCCAAGGATCATCGGATACTCCTCGTTGCAGGCGTGGGACGGGCGCGACGCTTCGCGCAGGCCGCATTAGACGATCCCCCCTGCCATCTGGCAAAGGATGCTTGTTCACGCCATGCATGATCCTGGCTCAGCCATGTGCCCGGCGCAGCGCTGCGCGGGCTGTGCGCCTGGCTGGCCGCTAACGCGCCGCCGTGCCGAAACGCCGGCGATAGTCGCCCGGCGATACGCCGACCAGGCGGGCGAACACCTTGCGGAAGGCGCCCGTATCGCGATAGCCCACCTGCCAGGCCACCTGATCGATGCTCTGGCGGGTGAACTCGAGCAGCTCGCGCGCCCTGGTCACGCGCAGCTGCTGGCAGTACTCGGTGGGTTTCATCCCGGTGGCGGCGCGAAAGCGACGCAGGAAGGTGCGCTCGCCCAGGCCGGCGCGCGCCGCCATGCTCGCCAGGCTCGCCTCGGCGCCGCCCGCGCCCTGCAGCCAGTGCTGCACCGCGAGCACCGCGGCATCGCCATGGTCGAGGCTGGGAGCGAAGCTGCTGAACTGGCGCTGCGACTCGCGGTTGAGGTCCAGCACCAGAAAGCGCGCGGTCTCCGCGGCGATGGTCGGGCCCAGCAGGCGCGTCACCAGGGCCAGGCCGAGATCGGTCCAGGCCATCAGGCCGCCGGCGGTGAGCAGCTCGCCGTCGTCCACCACCATGCGCTCGGGCAATACCGTCACGCGCGGGTAGCGCGCCGCCAGCTGCGCCGCCAGCGCCCAGTGGGTGGTCACCCGGCGGCCGTCGAGCAGGCCGGCCTCGGCCAGGGCGAAGGCGCCGGCGCAGACCGAGGCCAGGATCACCCCGGCGCCATGCTGCCGGCGCAGCCAGTCGCGGTAGCAACTGGCGGGCGGCTGCGCGGCGTCGCTGTCCAGGCAGGGCGGCAGTATCACCACCTGCGGCGTGCCCGGCGCCTGCGGCTGGCTGTCGAACACCCGCCGCAAGTGGCCCTGCTCGTCCGCCTGCCAATGGCTGATGCGCAGCCGCGCCTGCCCCTCACGGCCCCGGCCGGCGGCCATGCGATTGGCCACCGCGAACAGATCGCCCAGGCCATACACCGCCGCCAGCTGGGCACCGGGATAGAGCAACAGGCCGATCTCCACGCAGCGTTCGTTCATTGTCAGTTTTTCCCCGCAGATTGTCGGCCCCGCCCATCCCGCGGCGGCGGCGCCGGGGCTAAGGTTTGCCGCACATCATCCCACGGAGAAAACCATGAGCAAGCGCGCCCTGATCCTGATCGACATCCAGAACGACTACTTCGCAGGCGGCAAATGGCCGCTCGACGGCATCCAGGCGGCAGCCGCCAATGCCGCCCGGGTGCTGGCCGCGGCCCGCGCGGCGGGCGATCTGGTGGTGCACGTACGCCACGAATTCCAGGCCGCGGACGCGCCCTTCTTCGCCCCCGGCTCGGCGGGCGCGCATATCCATGCCAGCGTGCTGCCGCAGGCCGGCGAGGCGCAGGTGCTCAAGCACCGGGTCAACGCCTTTCTCGATACCGATCTCAAGGCCCTGCTCGACGCCGCCGGGGTCGAGCAGGTGACCCTGGTCGGCGCCATGAGCCATATGTGCATCGACGCCGCGGCCCGCGCCAGTTCGGACCTGGGCTACGCCACCACGGTGCTGCACGACGCCTGCGCCACCCACGCCCAGGAATTCGCCGGCCGGAAGATTGCCGCCGAGCAGGTGCATGCCGCCTATATGGCCGCCCTGGCGTTCGCCTACGCCAGCGTGGTTGCCACCGAAGAGTATCTGGCCGACTGAGGCCTCAGCGGCGGCCGAAGCGCGCCAGCTGCATCTCGCGCAGGCGGCTCAGGGTGCGGCGGAAGGGAAATTCCAGGTAACCCTGGGTATAGAGCTCGTCCAGCGCCACCTCGGCCTCGATATACAGCGGCACGCCGCGGTCGTAGCACTCGTCGACCAGGGCGATGAAACGCCGCACCGCGTCGTCGTGGCGCGACAGCGCCGGCAGTTGCCTATCGCCGGCGGCGACACGTTCCACGCCGTCCTCGGTGCCACGGGCGATGCGCCCTTCGCGCTGCTCGCCGCCCAGGCGCGGCACGCCGCCGAGCAGGATGGCCGGGAAGCGGTCGCACAGCGCGATGAAATCGGTCGCCGCAAGCGGCTGCTGGCACAGATCGCTGAAACGGCACAGCAGCGCCGCCGGGCTATGGGCCTGCACCTGCAGGCGGCGATGGCCCAGCTCGATGGGCTGGTCGGAGATCGGCAGACCCTGCGACAACTCGGCGAAACGCTCGCCCAGCACCTGCGGCCGGCCCACCCAGTAGCGCTGCAGCGGCGCGCCGGGGTGCAGGCGGTGATCCTGCTCGCCATCCACCGCCAGCACCTGCATATGACTCTCCAGCGCCGCGATGGCCGGCAGGAAGCGCTCGCGATTGAAGCCGCCCGCATACAGCTGCTGCGGCGGCTGGTTGCTGGTGGCCACCAGCACCACGCCCTGCTCCACCACCAGGCTGAGCAGGCGGCCGAGCAGCATGGCATCGCCGATATCGCTGACGAACAGTTCGTCGAAACACAGCACGCGCAGCTCGCGGCCCAGCTCCTCGGCGAGCAGACGTAGCGGGTCGGGGTTACCGGTCAGCTCGAACTGGCGGCGGTGCACCCAGCGCATGAAGTGGTGGAAGTGCTGACGCCGCGCCGGCAGCGACAGGCTGTGGCAGAAGCTGTCCATCAGCCAGGTCTTGCCGCGCCCCACCGGCCCCCACAGATAGACGCCGAGCGGCCGCTCGCCGCGCAGCAACGCCGCGTGGCAGGCCTGAAGCGCCTCTACCGCGCGCTGCTGCGCGGCATCGGCGACGAAGCCGGCGGCCAGGGCGCGGCGATAGGCGGCCAGCGGCGAGTCTGCCGGGCCGCGCTCGAAACCGCTCAACGCAGCACCAGCAGGCCGTCGTCGAATTGCCGCGGCCAGTCACGACGGGTGAACACCTGGCCCTGCTCACGCAGCCGACGCACCGCGTCCAGGTCCAGCTCGGCGATCAGCCAGTGGCTGCGCGCTGGGCACAGCTCGGCGCTCTCGGCGAGCACGCCGCTGGCCGGCATGCCGTAATCGGAGGGCACGTAGAGCGCGGCGCGACCGATGTTCTCGTCCAGCGCCGGCGACCAGGGTGCCAGGCCGACGGTGGGCGACTGCAGCACGGCGATCTGGTTCTCCAGGGCGCGGGCCTGGGCGCCGATGCGCACGCGGTGAAAGCCGGCCTCGGTATCGGTGCAGCTGGGCGCGAGGATCAGGTCCACCCCGGCCTCGGCCAGGCTGCGCGCCAGCAGCGGGAATTCGTTGTCGTAGCAGATCAGGATGCCCAGCTTGCCCAGCGCCGTGTCGAACACCTTGAGCCCGCTGCCGGCCGCGATATGCCATTGCTCGCGCTCGAAGCGGGTCATGATCAGCTTGTCCTGGCTGCCCAGGCAGCCGTGCGGGCCGAACAGCCAGGCGCGGTTGCGGTAGTGGCCGTCGGCGTCCAGCACCGGCAGCGAACCGGGTTGCAGATGGATTTTCAGACGCCGCGCCAGGGCCTCGCAGAGCTCCAGCCAGCGCGGCACGAGCGGCTGGATACCGGCGATGGAGGCGTGCAGATCGCCACGCTCGGCTTCGGGCAACTGGGCGCTGAGCACCAGGCCGGCGTATTCCGGCAGCAGCAGCAACTCGGCGCCCTGCCCCGCGGCCTCCTCGCACAGCGCGGTCAGGTGCGCGGCGTAGGCGTCCCAGCTCTCCAGCAGGTCGATATGGTACTGGCAGGCGGCAACCTTGATCATCGGCCAAGCTCCTTCAGCCAGAACGACATGGGCTTGGCCGATTCCTCGCTCTCGTCCAGGTCGCGCCAGTGGTACTCGGTGTGCAGCTCGGGATGATGGCGATAGCCGCGCCGCGCCCAGAAGGCGTCCAGCGGCTGGTAGTCGGCCGGCCGCCGCGGGTGATCGACCGGGCGCTGCACGGCACAGAAGGCGCACCAGTCGAAACGCCCCAGGCGCCGCGCGTGGGCCTCGCGCTCGGCGAAGAAGCGCACGCCCAGGCCGCGCCCGCGCCAGGCCGGCAGCACCACCGACTCGGCCAGGTAGAAGACCCGCGCCGGCTCCCAGCCGCCGTCGATGAAGGGCTGCTGGAATTCCTCGGTCTCGTCCATCAGCGGCAGCGCGGTGGAGGCGCCGACCACCCGGCCCTGGTCGCGCACCAGCACGCACAGGCTGTCTTCGCTGCGTACATAGGTGGCCAGGTACTCGGCCTCGTAGTCGAGGGTGCCGTCGTAGAGGTAGGGGAACTCGCGGAACACGGCGATGCGCAGGCGCGCCAGGTCATCGATATGGGGAGCAATCTGCGGCCCCCGGAGCAATTGAATGTCCATACGGAGTCGTTCGCCAGCAGGAGGGTGACGCCGGCGGCTATGCCGGCGGAAAGCGGCGAACTTATCATGCGGGCCGGCAAACGACTAAACGGACTACGACAGGAGCGTCCCCATGACCGCCACCGAACTGCTGCAGGCCTACTACACCGCCTTCAATGCCGGCGACATGCCCGCCTTTCTCGACCTGCTGAGCGAGGACGTGGTGCACGACATCAACCAGGGCGAGCGCCAGGTCGGCAAGGCCGCCTTCGCCGCCTTCATGGACAAGATGAACCGCTGCTACCGCGAGCGCCTGGCCGACATCGTGCTGATGCAGAACGCCGACGGCAGCCGCGCGGCCGCCGAATTCGTGGTGCATGGCGAATATCTCGCCGACGACGAGGGCCTGCCGCCAGCCAACGGCCAGACCTACGTGCTGCCGGCCGGCGCTTTCTTCGAGATCAAGGATGGCAAGGTCGCGCGCATCAGCAACTACTACAACCTCAACGACTGGGTGGCGCAGGTGGGCTGAAGCTCGCCAGCCCGCCCCCGACGCCGCCCGATCTCCAGCCTGGCGATCGGGCGGCGCTCGCTCAGTCTCACGCCAAAACCCGTCCACGCTTAATACGGCCTTAAGCCTCGCCCGCAACAATCGCGCCCAGGTTCATCAACGAGGTTCCGCGCATGGAACTAGCCTGGACGCAGCACGAACGCCCCGTTGCCCGCATCGGCCGCGGCGAACGCTTCGATCTTCATCTCGCCTCACCCGGCAGCGCGCGCCGTGGCGCGCTCGAGCAGTTCATTCGCCAGCGCTTCGAACTGCAGCATGGCGCGCGCATTCGTCATTTCATGCCCTGCCTGTTCGGCCTGGAGAACCCGGCCGGCCAGTTGCTTGGCGCGGTGGGCGTGCGCGGCGGCGGCAGCGGGCCGCTGTTCGTCGAGCGTTACCTGGACCAGCCGATCGAGGCGGCCATCGCCGCCCGTCTGGGCAGCGTCTCGCCGATACGCAGCGAACTGGCGGAGGTGGGCAACCTGGCGGCCGACAGCCCCGGTGCGGCGCGCCTGCTGATCGTCGCCCTGACCGATCTGCTGGTGGCCCTGGGCTTTCGCTGGGTGACCTTCACCGGTACGCCGATGCTGCTCAACAGCTTCCAGCGTCTGGGCCTGAGCCCGGTAATTCTGGGCCTGGCCGATCCGGCGCGCATGGGCGAGGAGCTGGCCGACTGGGGCAGCTACTACGCCAGCCATCCCATGCTGATGGCCGGCGACATTCTCGGCGGCCATCAGCGCCTGCTGCAGCTGGGCGCCTACCCGCGCCTGGGCCACCAACCGCTCTACGCGCTGGAGGGCATGCCCGATGCGGTCTGCAGCTGAATCCTTGTTCGCCCGCCTGGCCGAGTTCGGCCCGCAAACGGCGCTGGCCGAAGGCGAGCGCACGCTGACCTATGCCGAGCTGCTCGGCGCCGTCGCGGCGCGCAGCGAGCGGCTGCAACGGCTCGACGCCCGCCGCGTGGCCCTGGCGCTGGACAACGGCATCGACTGGGTGCTGTGGGACCTGGCGACGCTGCACGCCGGGCTGGTCTGCGTGCCGCTGCCGGCGTTCTTCTCCGCCGAGCAGCAGCGCCATGTGCTGGGCAGCGCCGGCATCGACTGCCTGATCGGCGCGCCGGCGCCCGGCTTCGCCAGCGTGGCGGACGGCATCCAGCGCCGCGCCGTGGCGCAGCCGGCGACGCTCCACCCCGGCACCTGCAAGATCACCTACACCTCCGGCACCACCGGCCAGCCCAAGGGCGTCTGCCTGGATCTGGCCAGCCAACTGGCGGTGGCCGCCAGCCTGGTCGAGGCCGGCGCCAGCCGCGAGGTGCAGCGCCACCTGTGCGTATTGCCGCTGGCCACCCTGCTGGAGAACATCGCCGGCGTCTATGCGCCACTTATGGCCGGGGCGCGAGTGGAGCTGATGGCCATGGCGCGAATCGGCCTGAGCGGCGCCAGCGGCCTCGACCTGCCGCGCTTGCTCCAGGCGCTGCAGGCCGCCCAGCCGCACAGCCTGATCCTGCTGCCGCAGCTGCTGCTGGCGCTGGTCGGCGCCGCCGAACGCGGCATGCCGCTGCCCGCCTCGCTGCGCTTCGTCGCGGTCGGTGGCGGGCGGGTGTCGGCGCAGCTGCTGCAACGCGCCGAGGCGCTGGGGCTGCCGGTGTTCGAGGGCTACGGCCTGTCTGAGTGCGCCTCGGTGGTCTGCCTCAACACCCCCGAGCAACGCCGTATCGGCAGCACCGGCAAGCCGCTGGGCCACCTGCAGGTCAGGCTGGCGGAGGACGGCGAGGTGCTGGTCAAGGGCGCGCGCATGCTCGGCTACCTCGGCGAGCCGGCGCCCGCGGGCGACTGGCTGGGCACCGGCGACCTCGGTCATTGCGAGGACGGTTTCCTGGTCCTGCACGGACGCAAGAAGCACCAGTTCATCACCGCCTACGGGCGCAACGTCAACCCGGAGTGGGTCGAGGCCGAGCTGGTGCAGCAGTTGCCCATCGCCCAGGCCTGGCTGCACGGCGAGGCGCTGCCGGGCAACGTCGCGGTACTGGTGCCGCGCTTCGCCGATACCGCCGAGGCGCAGTTGCAGGCGGCCGTGGACGCGGTCAACCGCGGCCTGCCGGACTATGCCCGCGTGCACCACTGGCTGCGCGCCGACGAGCCCTTCAGCGCAGCCAACGGCCTGGCCACGACCAATGGCCGGCTGCGCCGCACCGCCCTGTTCGACCTTTACCAAGCCGCCATCACCGAGCTGATGGCCGAAGGAGTGCAAGCATGAGTTTCTACCAATCCCTGCTCGAGCAGACCCGGCATGAGCGCGACTACCTGCTCGCCGCGCCGATCATCGCCCAGGCCATGGCCGGCCAGGTCGCCCTGCCCAGCTATGTTGCCTTCCTCAGCGAGGCCTATCACCACGTCAAGCACACCGTGCCGCTGCTGATGGCCTGCGGCGCGCGCCTGCCCGAGCGCCTGGAATGGCTGCGCGGCGCCATCGCCGAGTACATCGAGGAGGAGTATGGCCATCAGGAATGGGTGCTCAGCGACATCGCCGCCTGCGGCGCCGATCCGCAGGCCGTGCGCAGCGGCACGCCGCGCCTGGCCACCGAGCTGATGGTGGCCTACGTCTACGACCGCATCGCCCGGCACAACCCGGCGAGCTTCTTCGGCATGGTGCTGGTGCTCGAGGGCACCAGCATCGCCCTGGCAACCGAAGCCGCCGGCATCATCCAGGACAGGCTGCGCCTGCCGAACCAGGCCTTCAGCTACCTGACCTCGCACGGCAGCCTGGATATCGGCCACGTCGAGTTCTTCAAAGGCCTGATGGAGCGCCTGGAGGACGCCGACGACCAGTCCGCGGTGGTGCACACCGCCAAGGTGGTCTACCGCTTGTATGGCGACATGTTCCGCAGCCTGCCACTGGCCGGCGAGGAGTGAGCGCCATGCAACCGAAGGATTGCCGGGTCCTGCTCACCGGCGCCAGCGGCGGCATCGGCCTGGCCCTGGCCGAGCGTCTGGCCGAGGCAGGCGCCCAACTGCTGCTGGTCGGCCGGCGCCTGGAGCCGCTGCAGCCGCTGGCCAGGCGCTACCCGCAGCAGGTGCGCCTGGTGCAGGCGGATATCGCCAGCCGCGCCGGGCGCGACGCGCTGGTGGCCGCCGCGCAGGCCTTCGGCGGGCTGAACTGCCTGATCAACGCCGCCGGGGTCAACCGCTTCGGCCTGCTCGAGCAGCAGGACGAGCAGCAACTGGCCGAGCTGATCGAACTGAACGTCACCGCCACGCTGCAACTCACCCAGCGCCTGCTGCCATTGCTGCGCGCGCAGCCACAGGCCCTGCTGGTCAACCTCGGTTCCACCTTCGGCGCCATCGGCTACCCCGGCTTCGCCGCCTACTGCGCCAGCAAGTTCGCCCTGCGCGGCTTCTCCGAGGCGCTGCGCCGCGAGCTGGCCGACACCCGGGTACGCGTCCTTTATTTCGCCCCGCGCGCCACCCGCACGGCGATGAACGCGCCCAGCGTGGTGGCGATGAACGACGCGCTGGGCGTGGCCATGGACGATCCGCAACAGGTGGCGGACGAGCTGCTCGGGGCGATTCGCCGCGACCAGGAGGAACGCCACCTGGGCTGGCCAGAGCGCCTGTTCGTGCGCCTCAACGGTCTGCTGCCGCGCCTGGTCGACCAGGCCCTGCGCAAGCAGTTGCCGATCATTCAACGCTTCGCCCGCCACAAACACTGAGGAGATTCGCCGTGAACCACTTCCGCACTCTGATCATCGCCGCGCTCGGCCTGATCGCCCTGCCCGCCTTCGCCCTCAGCGACAACGGCCAGGCGCAGCTGCAGCAGTTGCAGGCGCGCTGGGCCGAGATCAACTACCAGACGCCGGAGAAACAGCGGGAACAGGCCTTCGCCCAGCTCGCCGAGCAGGCCAGCGCGGCGCTGGAGCGCGAACCCGGGGCGGCCGAGCTGCTGATCTGGCGCGGTATCATCCGCAGCACCCAGGCCGGCGCCAAGGGTGGCCTCGGCGCGCTGAGCCTGGTCAAACAGGCCAAGAGCGATCTGGAGCGGGCGCTGGCCATCGACCCGCAGGCCCTGGCCGGCTCCGCCTATACCAGCCTCGGCAGTCTTTACTATCAGGTGCCCGGCTGGCCGCTCGGCTTCGGCGACGACGCGCAGGCGGAAAAGCTGCTCGAGCAGGCACTGGCGATCAACCCGGACGGTATCGACCCCAACTATTTCCATGGCGACTTCCTGCAACGGCACAAGCGCTACGACGAGGCCCGCGTCGCCCTGCAGAAGGCCCTGGCCGCGGCGGATCGCCCCGGCCGCGAACTGGCCGACAAGGGCCGTCGCGCAGAAGCCAGGGCGCTATTGCAGCAGGTCGAGGATAAACTCGACTAATCCGCACGCCTTTCTCCAGGAACCGTCATGCGCATTCTTCTCGTCGAAGACGACCAGGCCCTCGGCGCCGGCATCCGCACCGCGCTCAAGCCCGAAGGCTATACCGTGGACTGGCTGCAGGACGGCGCCAGCGCCCTGCACGCCCTGGCTCACGAGAGCTTCGAGCTGGTGATCCTCGACCTCGGCCTGCCGCGCCTGGACGGCCTGGCGCTGCTCGAGCAACTGCGTGCCGCCGGCAACCCGGTGCCGGTGCTGGTACTGACCGCGCGCGACGCCACCGGCGACCGTATCGCCGGGCTCGACGCCGGCGCCGACGACTATCTGGTCAAGCCGTTCGACGTCGCCGAGCTCAAGGCACGCCTGCGCGCCCTGCTGCGGCGCAGCTTCAATCGTCCGCAGCCGACCCTGGACTACCGCGGCATCCGTCTCGACCCGGTCAGCCAGGCGGTGGAGTACCTCGGCCAGAGCGTCAACCTGCCGCGCAAGGAATTCCTCCTGCTGCACGAACTGCTGGCGCAACCGGGCCGCGTGCTGACCCGCGACAAACTGCAGCAGGCGCTCTACGGCTGGGACGAGGAAGTCGAGAGCAATGCCCTGGAGGTGCATGTGCACCACCTGCGCAAGAAATTCTTCCCTGAGTTGATCCGTACCGTGCGCGGCGTCGGCTATCTGGTGGACAAATGAGCCTGCCGCGCCTGCTCGGCTCCATCCGCGCGCGCCTGCTGGTGCTGCTTCTGGGCCTGCTGACCGGCAGCTTCGGCCTGATCAGCCACAGGATCTACAACGATTCGGTGCATGAAGTACGCGAGCTGTTCGACGCCCAGCTGGCGCAGAGCGCTCGCCTGGTCATGGGCCTGGTGCGCCATCAGCTGGGCGAGAGCGAGCGCGACCAGCTGCAGGCGGTGCTCGACCAGGCCTTGCTGCGGCAACGCGGCCCAGGCACGCTCGGCCATGAATACGAAGGCAAGCTGGCGTTTCAGATGCTCGACGACGACGGCGAGCTGCTGCTGCAGTCCGCCAGCACGCCGCCGGGCCTGCTGACCAGCCTGATCGAGCAGCTCGGCCTGAGGCTGCCAGACGGCGAATTGCCGATGCGCCAGCGCCTGACACAGCTGTCAGGCGACCTGATCGGCTACCACAGCCTGCGCATCGGCCAGCACCGCTGGCGGGTCTTCGTGCTGCACGACAGCCGCGACTACCACTGGGTACTGGCCGGCGAGCGCGAAGACGTGCGCGGCGAGCTGATCGGCAAGATCGCCCGGCGCAGCTTGCAGCCGTCGCTGATCGGCCTGCCGCTGGTCGGTCTGCTGCTCTGGCTGACGGTCGGCTGGGGGCTGCGCCCGCTGCGGCGCATGGCCGCCGCCATCCGCGGCCGCGCCCCGGACAACCTGGCGCCGCTGATGTTTCCCTCGCTGCCGAGCGAGCTGGAACCGATGGCCGCGGCCATCAATCGTCTGCTGCTGCAGGTCAATCAGCTGCTGGAACAGGAAAAGCGCTTCATCGCCGACGCCGCCCACGAACTGCGTACCCCGCTGGCGGTGCTGCGCATCCATGCGCAGAACGCCCTGGAGGCGCCGGATGCCGCCGATCGCGACGAGGCCCTGGGGCAACTCGCCGGCGGCGTCGACCGCGCCACCCGGGTGGTGGCGCAGTTGCTCACCCTGGCCCGGCTGGACCCCAACGCCATGCCGTTGAACATGGACAGGCTCGACCTGCTGGCGTTCCTCCGTGGCGAGCTGGCTGAGCTAACCCCGCTGGCGCTCGAACGCCAACAGGAGCTGGTGCTCGAGGCCGACGAAGCGGCCGACTACCGATTGGACGCCGATGCGCCGAGCCTGGGTCTGGTGGTGCAGAACCTGGTGAGCAATGCGGTGCAGTACACGCCGGCAGGTGGCTGCATCCAGGTGCAGCTGCTCGAGGAGCCGCAAGCGCTGATCCTGCGCGTGCAGGACAGCGGCCCCGGCGTGCCGGGGGCGCTACGCGAGCGGTTGTTCGAGCGCTTCTTCCGCGGCGGCGAAGGCCAGGGCGCGGGGCTCGGGCTGTCCATCGTGCTCCGGGTGGTCGAGCTGCACCGCGGCAGCATCGCCCTCGGTGACTCGCCGCTGGGCGGCCTGCAGGTCAGCGTGCGCCTGCCGAAGCGGCCGACCTCATAGCTTTTGACTAATAGGCTTCATAGCCACAATCCAGTTCCTCAATCGAGGCCAGAACCGGATCATGCCTCCTGTCAGCCACATCACCCGGGGAGTCTCGTCATGACCTCGATCAAACGCCTTTTCCAGCACGTCCGCCCGAGCCGCAAGCCCACGGCAGCGGCCGTGCAGGATCACCCGAACTTCTGGATGTACCAGTGATTCAGCCGGCGCCGCCGACCATCCGCAGCGGCACCTGCCGCCCGGCCTTCTGCGCCAGGTAGCGGGTGCAGCTGACGCGCAGGAAGGAGGCGAAGTTGACCACCTCGCCGCGAAAGTCCATGACCTCGTCGTGGAGTTTGGCGATCAGTTGGTTGGTGGTCATGCCGTCCACTTCGGCGATCTCGCGCAGGATGTCCCAGAACTGGTTCTCCAGGCGCAAGGTCGTCACCACGCCGTGGATGCGCAGCGAGCGCGAGCGCGACTCGTAGAGAATCGGGTCGGCCTTTACATAGAGTTCGCACATCGGCTTTATCTCCTGTAGCCCGGAGGTAATCCGGGGGAACGCAGGCAATGATGCTGCGCGGATTGCATCCGGGCTACGGCTTTGTGCGGCCAGAGCCCTACAACCGGATCTCGGTGCCGAGCAGCTTGAGAAAGCCCGCCAGCCAGGCCGGATGCGCGGGCCAGGCAGGTGCGGTGACCAGGTTGCCCTGCACGTGGGCCTGGTCCACCGGGATTTCCACGTAACGGCCGCCGGCCAGCGCCACTTCCGGTGCGCAGGCCGGGTAGGCGCTGCATTCGCGGCCTTCCAGCACACCGGAGGCGGCCAGCAGCTGGGCACCGTGGCAGACCGCGGCGATGGGCTTGTCGGCCTTGGCGAAGGCCTTGACCAAGGCCACCACCTCGGCATTCAGGCGCAGGTATTCCGGCGCGCGGCCGCCGGGAATCAGCAGCGCATCGTAGTCCTCGGCGCGCACCCCGGCGAAATCCGCGTTCAGGGCGAAGTTGTGCCCCGGCTTCTCGCTGTAGGTCTGGTCGCCCTCGAAATCGTGGATCGCGGTGCGCACGGTCTGCCCGGCGACCTTGTCCGGGCAGACCGCATGCACGGTGTGACCGACCATCTGCAGCGCCTGGAACGGCACCATGGTTTCGTAATCTTCGGCGTAGTCGCCGACCAGCATCAGAATCTTCTTGGCAGCCATGATCGTCTCCTGAGGATGGATGGAACGAGGCCATTATTCGCCCCTCCTTCTTCCGACAGGTAACAGCCCGGTACTACTGCGTAACGTTTGCCATATGCACCAATCGACGCGGAGGCGGCTCGCCCCCTACGTCAGATCCCGATCTTGTCCAGCGCCCGGCCGACCGCACGCCAGAAACCGCGCTGCGGACGCTCCGCCTCGCCGGGGCTGGCGGCGATACGGGTCAGAGGCTGCACCAGGCGGGTAGTGCCCAGCTCGCGCTCGGCGAGCTCGACCGATACCAGCTGCAGCGGGCCGTCGCCACCGTCCAGGGCCTCGCTCTGCGGCGGCGGCCCATCCTCGTCATAGCGCAGGTAGTAGGTGGCGCCCACGGCGGCGTCGAGGGTGAAGCTGGCGATCAGGGTGAAATCCAGCGGCCCGTCGGCCAGCAGGGTCCAGAAGCTGCCGACCAGCGGCCGGCGCATTTCCAACCGGTAGTTGGCTGCTTCGAACTGCAGCACCAGGTAGCCGTTGCTCGGCAGGCTGCCGATCAGTTGGTTGTCGAGGAACAGCCCCGGCGCCTCCAGCTCCTGGTCGGCCCAGTCGTTGCGCGGCCGGTACAGGTAGACCAGCGCGTGGTTCTCGTCGCCGAGCGCATGAGGGACGAAGGCTTCGCCATCGAGGTCGCCGAAGAAGGCCCCGGGGGTCGAGCAGCCGGCGAGCAGGACGACGAGCAAGGGCAGCAGCAGACGGCGCATCGGACATTCCTTGACAAGGACATGAGCCGAGCTTAGCCGGCCATAGCGCCTGCAGCACCCGACGAAAGTGCGGGAACGAACAAGGCCGGCATCGCTGCCGGCCTTGCGTCGCACGGCGGGCCGATCAGAGGGCGTATTTCTGCAGATTCGCCATCATCTCCCTGAGCGCCTCGACGTTATCGGCCGGGTGCGCGGCGCCCTCGAAGTCGCAGATGCGCTGCCACTGGGCGGCCACATCGTCCGGGCCGAAGCCGGCCTTGGGGTCGAAGCCGGCACCCAGGCTGCGCTCCCAGCGCACCTTGCCGACCCAGCCGCCGCCGACCTCGAACAGGCCGGCGCTGTCCTGGCAGGCGGAACTGCCGAGGTAGACCACCAGCGGGCTGACCAGCTCGGGTTTCAATTGCTCGAATACCTGCGGCGGGATCAGCCCCTCGGTCATGCGCGTGGCGCCGGTCGGGGCGATGGCGTTGACCAGGATGTTGTTCTTGCGCCCTTCGATGGCCAGGGTACGGGTCAGCCCGTAGAGGCCGAGCTTGGCCATGCCGTAGTTGCTCTGGCCGAAGTTGCCGTAGATGCCGGAGGTGGACGAGGTGAAGATCACACGCCCGTAGTTCTGCTCGCGCAGGTGCGGCCAGGCGGCGTGGGTGGTCTTGTAGGCGCCTTCGACGTGAACCTTGTAGACCAGCTCCCAGTCGGCGTCTTCCATCTTGTGGAAGCTCTTGTCGCGCAGGATGCCGGCGTTGTTGACCAGCACGTCGATGCGGCCGAAGTGGTCCAGCGCGGTCTGCACGATCCTGTCGCCGTCGGTCACCGAGTCGTGGTTGGCCACGGCGCTGCCGCCGAAGGCCCTGATCTCCTCCACCACCCTGTCCGCCGCCGAGGCATTGGCGCCCTCGCCATGAGTGCTGCCGCCGAGGTCGTTGACCACCACCTTCGCGCCGTGCCGGGCGAACAGCAGCGCATGGGCGCGGCCGAGGCCGCCGCCGGCGCCGGTGACTATCACCACTTGATCTTCGAAACGGATGGCGTCGCTCATGGAGGCTCCTCGACTGTCGCTGATTCGGCGAGTGTCGGGCAGGGACCGCGCGCTGTACAGGACGCGCGGCCTGCCTGAATGACGGCCGATAATGTGACCTTATGCGCGCCTACTGGCTGCCGCTCGCGCCGCCATTGCCGGTGCCGGGAACGGTGCCGCCGGGTGGCGTGCCGTCGGGAGCGATGCCGCGGGTGTCGTTTTCCGGCATCGGCTCGCCGACATCGCGGTCGGTGTCCAGGCCATCGTCGCTGGGCGTGCCAGGGGTATAGCCGCCGTCGTCGGTGGGATCGGTGGGCGATATGTCGGACGGCTCCTCCGGCGTCGGCTCCGGGACAGTCGGGCCGGTCGGATCGGTTTCCGCCAGCACGGGTAGGGACAGGCCGAGCAGGCCGGACAGCAGCAGGGCGGTTAGCGTCTTGGGCATGGGTATCTCCTCAGATTCGAGTGCATACCCTTCAGCCGACCCGCGGCCACGGCCCGATGTTCGAGCCGGCGGATCAACGGTCACCCCGGCGCCCGCCGATCAGGCCGGACGAATCAGGCGCAGGTGGTCGTACAGGTGCATGACGTGCGCCCGGGCATAGTCCGCGTGGCTCAAGGCACCATAGGCGAAATGCGGCTGCAGCGCGCCGCGGTGCTCGGCGAAACGGGCGAAGGCCTGCTGCAGGCGCGCCAGGGCGGCGTCCTGGCCGGCCGGAGCGAGCAGCGGCGCGGCGCCGGGAATGGCCTCGGCGAGTGGATGGCGCATCGCACCGCGGGCGCTGAACAGGGCGAAAGCCGCCGGCCCCAGGCTGTAGCGAAACCAGCCCGGTTTCAGCTCGGGATAGCCGTCCAGCGAATACTCGATGCTCTGCGCGCAGTGGTTGAATACCTCGGCCGGACGCCAGCCCGCGAGGCTGACCAGGGGCCGGCCGCTCAGCTGCTGCAGCAGCCGCTGCGCCGCCGGCAGGTCGAGCGCAGCCGGCGCAGGCATCCCGGGAAGCGCCCAGAAGCCGGCGCCGAGCACGGCGACACCGCCGAGCGCGGCGCCTTTCAACAGGGTCCGGCGTTGCATGCGCGTCTCTCCAGACGTTGACGAAAGTGCAGGTAATGCTCCAGCACCAGTTGCGGCGCCTCGCACTGCGGATAGTGGCCGATGCCGTCGAGCAGCACGGTGTCGGCTGCGCCGATCAGCTCGCGGTAGCGCGCCACCATATGCGCGCCGGAGATCGGATCGAACGCGCCATCGATCACCCGCATCGGCACGTCCGTGGCCTGCATCGCCGCGACCCAGCGCTCGCGCTGCTGGCGACGTTCGGGGATGTAGCGGATCAGGCGGTGCATCACCGCCGGGCCGTGGTCATGGGCGATCAGCCGCCAGAAATCGTCCAGCTCCGTTTCGCTCGGCTGGCTGTGCGGGCCGAAGATGCGGGCGAAGCCGGCAGCCAGCCGACGTCGCGAGAACAGGCGCCCGACCAGCGGGCCGAGCGGACCGAGCAGCAGCTTCTGCACCGGCAGCGGACGATGGGTCTCGGGGAACAGGCCACCATTGAGGAACACGCAGCTGGCCAGGCGGATGCGCCCCTCCTGATGTCGGGCGATCAGCTCCTGCGCCACGCTGTCGCCGTAATCGTGCGCCAGCACGTGCAGCGCTCGCGTCTCGCCCAGGTGGGCCAGCAGCGCCTGCTGCACGTCGGCCTGTTCGATCAGACTGTAGGCATGGCCGCGCGGCTTGGCCGAGTAGCCGAAGCCGAGCATGTCGCAGGCGATCACCCGGTAGCGTGCCGTCAGCGGCTGCCACAGGCGCTGCCAGTCCCAGCTGGCGGTGGGAAAGCCGTGGATCAGCAGCAGCGGCTCGGCCGCCGTATCGCCGGCCGTCCAGTAGTGGATCGCATGGCCAGCGACGTTGAAACTGCGGCCCTGATCGCGCCAGGCGTCCAGGGCGATGGCGGACGGCGCCGTCACCGCTCGTAGCCCGGGTTGCTGCGCTCGAGCTTGCGCAGCAGCGCCGGCCAGGGCAAGGCGCCGCCCATGCCCTGCGCGCTCTTCATCACCCCGGCGAGCATCGCGGCGGAGCCGTCGAGAATCTGCTGCGGGATGTGGACCAGCTCGCTGCCGCCGCTCTGCGCCATGATCTGCACCTCGCAGGCGCGCTGCAGGGTGAACATGCCGAGAAAGGCGTCGGCGATGCTGCCGAAGGCGGTGAGCAGGCCGTGGTTGGGCAGGATCATGAAGTTCTTCTCGCCCAGGTCGGCCTGCAGCCGCGCCTTCTCGTCGTGGTTGAGCGCCACGCCCTCGTAGCCGTGGTAGGCCAGGCTAGAGAGAACGAACAGCGACTGCTGCGACAGCGGCAGCAGGCCGTTCTTCTGCGCCGACACGGCGATGCCGGCCGGGGTATGGACATGCAGCACGCAACCGACGTCGGGACGCACCTCGTGGATGGCGCTGTGGATGGTGTAGCCGGCCGGGTTGATGTCGAACGGGCTGTCCATCAGCTTGTTGCCGGCCAGGTCGACCTTGACCAGGCTGGAGGCGCTGATCTCGTCGAACATCAGGCCGTAGGGGTTGATCAGGAAATCCTCGGTGCCCGGCACCTTGGCCGAGATATGGGTGAAGATCAGGTCGTCCCAGCCGTACAGGGCGATCAGCCGGTAACAGGCGGCCAGGTCGACGCGGGTGCGCCATTCGGCGGCGGATACCTGGTTCTTCACCTCGGGCAGGGTCAGCGGAGCGTTCACGGCGGTCACCTCGATCTCGTTGGGGTCGGTGGTGTCCGCAGTCTAGCCGCACGCAGAAGCGGCGATAGTCGCCCTGGCAGCCATCTTGCTGGCCCAGCGGGTCAGGCGCGCCCTGCCCTGGCGCGCCTCAGCCGTTCAGCGCCGCGGCGAAGGCCTGCAGCCAGGGCTCGGCATCGCTTTCCGGGGTGACCGTCTCGCTGGCGTCCAGGCGCAGCATCTCCACCACCTCGCGCAGGCCCAGCTCGGCGTAGAGTTCGCGCACCAGCTCGCCGCCGGCGCAAAAGGTGTCGTAGCTGGAATCGCCGAGCGCCAGCACCGCCGCCGGCAGACCGTGCCAGCCCGGCAGGCGGTCGCGGATTGCGCCGTAGAGCGGCAGCAGATTGTCCGGCAGCTCGCCCATGCCGGTGGTGGAGGTGACCACCAGGAACGCCTCTGGGCCGAAGGCCAGCAGCTCTTCCAGGCTCATCTGCGGCTTGTGCCAGGCCTCCAGGCCGGCGGCCTGGAGCTGGCGCGCGGCGTGGCGGGCGACTTCTTCGGCGGTGCCGTAGACCGACCCCGAAATAATGGCGACTCTCATGACGACTCCGGATACCAGGGAAAAACGCCGGCGATTATGCCGCAAGTGGACAGCCCGACCCGATGTTTTAGAATGCAGTCCACCTGCCCGCGGAACCGCCACCATGATCAATGCCAAGCTGCTGCAACTGGTAATCGACGCCTCCAACGACGGCATCGTGGTGGCCGAACAGGAAGGCGACGACAACATCCTGATCTATGCCAACCCCGCATTCGAGCGACTCACCGGCTACGCCGCCGAGGACATCCTCTACCAGGACTGCCGCTTCCTCCAGGGCGAAGAGCGCGACCAACCGGGGCTGGACGCCATCCGCCAGGCGGTAAGGACGCAGCAGCCGTGCCGCCAGGTCATCCGCAACTATCGCAAGGACGGCAGCGCCTTCTGGAACGAGCTATCGATCACCCCCGTGTTCAACGCAGGCGACCAGCTGACCTACTATATTGGTATTCAGAAGGACGTCACCGAGCAGGTCGAAGCCCAGCAACGTATCCACGAACTGGAGGCGGAACTGGCCGAACTCAGGGCACGCCTGGATAACTGACGAACGCACACAACTCTTGCTGCGGGACGCGGTCTGAATGTGCTGGACTGTAGGTAGTATCCGCCATGCCAAACGATCCGCTCCTGACCCAAGCCGAGCTGGACTTCATCCAGCAACTCACCACGCCGCCGCCTCGCAAGCGTCGCTCCCGCTCCGTTCCGCGCCTTGATCTCGGCGAACAGCTGAGCGAACTGCTCGGTCGCCTCGGCGATGGCGAGCAGTTCAGCCTGGATACCCATTCAGGCGCGGATCATCTGAGTTTCCCCCTGCACCTGATCGAGGACGGCCACAGCCAGCCGCGACTGGAACTGGGCGCCCCGCTGATCTTCGAACAGGGGGTCAGCGAGCGGCCCTGGCGCCTGTCGCTGTCCCCACCGCTGCCGCTGCTGGACAGACGCGACCGCCGCTGCGGCCTGCAGGCCCTGGAATTGTCGAACAACGGCATGCTGGTGCAGCACGACGCGCCGCGCAGCCCGGCCAAGGTTCAGCTGCTGCAATTGCTGCTGCCGCAGCAGCGCCGCGTGCAAGTGCGTGCCCGCCTGGTTCGTCGCGTCAGCCCCAACCGCTATGCCTACAGCCTGCAGCCCCTGCACAGCGAAGACGAACAGACCCTGCGCCAGTACCTGTTCGAGCAGCACAGCGATCGCCAGCACCACTCCGAACCGGCGGCCTGAAGGTCGCAGCCGGCCAACTCGCTTGGCGCCAAAACCGATGACAGCTTCGCCGCAGCCGCTCAAGGCCGGCGGCGAACGCGGGAATCAGGTGTCGAGGTGGCCGGCCAGAAACTGCTGCAGACGCCGCTGCATCAGCCGCCCTTCGTTGCCCAGGCAGGCGATGGGCGAGCCGGCCAGGCCGTCCTCGGCCAGGTCGGCGCTGTCGCCGGCCAGCAGCAGCGGACAATCCAGCGCCAGCGCCAGGCGTGACAGTTGCCGCGGCAGGTCGTCGCTGGGCGGCTGGTTGCTGAACAGCACCAGCGCCAGCGGCTGCATCTTCTCGCACACCAGTGGCAGCTCCAGCATCGGCTGGCCCACCCCCAGCACACTGACGCCGATATCGATGCCGCCGAGCATCAGCGCGGCCACCAGCAGTTCGAGTTCGCGGCAGTGTCCAGGCAGGGCGGCAAGCAGTATCCGCTCCTCCACCGCGCCACGGCCCAGCTGCAGACGCTGCAGACAACGCCCGCGCAGGAAGCTGTCGAGCATCAGCCACTCGCTGCTCTGGCCGAACTCATCCTGGCGCAGCAACAGCGACTGCCACACCGGCATGAAGATGTCCTGGAACACCACCGGCAATGGATAGGTGGAGAAGATCTGCCCGTATAGACGCTCCAGGCGCCCCTCGTCGAAACCACTCAGGGCGTAGCGGATCTGCCCCTGCCATTCGCCCCATTCGCCGGCGCTGGCCTCCTCGTAGACTGGTGCGACGCCGCTGCGGGCTCCAGCGCTCTTGGCCAGGATCTTGCCCACCTTGCTCACCGCCACGCCACGCTCGATCCAGGCCAGGATGCTGCGCACGGCGTCGATATCGGCCTGCGAATACAGGCGGTGGCCGCTGTCGGTACGGGTCGGCTGAATCAGGCCGTAGCGCCGCTCCCAGGCCCGTAGGGTAACCGGGTTGACCCCGGTCAGCCGCGAGACTTCGCGAATCGGGAACAGCTCCTCCTGTTTCAGGGCGCTGGACGCGAGCAGGGGGGCACCGGCGAGTTCGGACATGG
The DNA here is from genome assembly GCF_052682975.1 of Pseudomonas sp. SP16.1. Lineage (NCBI taxonomy): Bacteria > Pseudomonadati > Pseudomonadota > Gammaproteobacteria > Pseudomonadales > Pseudomonadaceae > Pseudomonas > Pseudomonas sp. SP16.1. Next base: position 585,799 of record NZ_JBQYFZ010000001.1, on the reverse strand, counting down.
CTTGGGCGTCGCGGCAGAAAAAGGTGCGGCAATTGTAACCCAGCCCCTGCAGCACGGCGCACCCACCTCGGCTCACTCGGTCGGCGGGCGCACCACGCCATCGCGCGGCACGGGCCAAGCCCGTACACCGGGCAGTTGCTGCATCCGCTCGACACGCTGGGGCATACAAAAGTTATACGAAAACAACGCAATGTACAACAAATGAAAAAATATCCAGAGCAAGCCTGAAAAGCAAAAGCCCTTACAACCCAGAAAAATAGCGCAGTACGCCTACGCACACACAAAACCACAGACCAGGCATGGTTGTACAAGCAGCATAGCTGGTATAACTTTGCTCCAGGTTCGACCGCTGCCGCGGAGTCGCTACTGCCCCTTCCCTTACCCGTGCATGAGCCTTATGAGCGCTGCCAGCTACCCCATCCTGATCACCGGCGCCAGCCAGCGGGTCGGCCTGTATTGCGCCGAACGGCTGCTCGATGCGGGCCAGTCCGTGATACTCAGCTATCGCCACGAACGCGAGGGCGTGCAGCGCCTGCGCCAACGCGGCGTCCTGTGCCTGCAGGCGGATTTCCGCGACGAGGCCAGCATCCTCGACTTCATCGCGCGCCTGAAATCCCATGCCGACGGCCTGCGCGCCATCGTCCACAACGCCTCGGACTGGCTCGCCGAAACGCCGGGCGAAGAGGCGGCGACCTTTCAGCAGCTGTTCGCGGTGCACATGCTCGCCCCCTACCTGATCAACCTGCACTGCGCCGAATTGCTGGGCCGCTCCAGCCCCGCCGATATCGTTCACGTCAGCGATGACGTGACGCGCAAGGGCAGCGCCAATCGCCCGGCCTACTGCGCCAGCAAGGCGGGCCTGGAGAGCCTGACGCTGTCGTTCGCCGCGCGCCTGGCTCCCGCAATCAAGGTCAACGGCATCGCCCCGGCGCTGCTGATGTTCAACCAAGGCGACGACGCCGAGTACCGCGCCAAGGCGCTGGCCAAGTCGGCGCTGGGCATCGCGCCCGGCCCCGAGGTCTTCTACCAGACCCTGCGCTACCTGCTGGACAACCCCTACCTTACCGGCACCACCGTGCCCCTCAATGGCGGCCGCCACCTCAAGTGAGGGAGCGCCAAGGATTACCGTCATGCACCCAGAGCTGCCCCAACATTACCGCGAAATCCTCATCGGCCTCGGCGAGAACCCCGAACGCGAAGGCCTGCTCGATACGCCCAAACGCGCGGCCAAGGCCATGCAGTACCTCTGTCACGGCTACCGCCAGTCGCTGGAGGAGATCGTCAACGGCGCGCTGTTCGACTCGGATAACGACGAGATGGTCATAGTCCGCGACATCGAGCTGTATTCGTTGTGCGAGCACCACCTGCTGCCCTTCATCGGCAAGGCCCATGTCGCCTACATCCCTACCGGCAAGGTGCTGGGCCTGTCCAAGGTGGCGCGCATCGTCGACATGTTCGCCCGCCGCCTGCAGATCCAGGAGAACCTGACCAAGCAGATCGCCGATGCGATCCAGAGCGTCACCAACGCCGCCGGCGTCGCCGTGGTGATCGAGGCCAAGCACATGTGCATGATGATGCGCGGGGTGGAGAAGCAGAATTCGGTGATGAGCAGCTCGGTGATGCTTGGCGCCTTCCGCGAGTCCTGCAACACTCGCCACGAATTCCTGCAACTGATCGGACGGAACAAGTAATGCCGCGACTGGAACCCGGAATGGCGCGCATCCGCGTCAAGGACCTGCGCCTGCGCACCTACATCGGCATCAAGGAGGAGGAGATCAACAACAAGCAGGACGTGTTGATCAACCTGACCATCCTCTACCCAGCGGTGGACGCGGTGCAGGGCAACGACATCGACCATGCGCTGAACTACCGCACCATCACCAAGGCGATCATCGCCCACGTCGAGGGCAACCGCTTCGCCCTGCTCGAACGCCTGACCCAGGAAATCCTCGACCTGGTCATGGCCCACGATGCCGTGCGCTACGCCGAGGTCGAGGTGGACAAGCCGCATGCCCTGCGTTTCGCCGAGTCGGTTTCGATCACCCTGGCCGGCCACCGCTAAGCGGCGCCGCGCTCGGCTTGCCGGCCCCGCAAGGGACTTCTATCATCGCCGCCAAAAGCCCGCCCCGGAGAGCCCGAGATGACCGAGCAAGAACGCCTCGAACTGGAAGCCGCCGCCTTCCGCAGCCTGGTACAGCACCTGCGTTCGCGCCCCGATGTGCAGAACATCGAGCTGATGAACCTGGCCGGCTTCTGCCGCAACTGCCTGTCCAAGTGGTACAAGGCCGCCGCCGACGACCTCGGCGTCGAACTGAGCCCGGACCAGGCCCGCGAAGCGGTGTACGGCATGCCCTATGCCGAGTGGAAGGCCAAGTACCAGAAGGAAGCGACGCCCGAACAGCAGGCCGCCTTCGACAAGGGGAACCAGGCATGAGCGCCCTCGCCGATTTCCGCCGCCGCCTGCAGCAGGACGACTTCACCTTCACCGAGACCCTGGCTTTCGTCGCCGCGCATTACCACTACCAGCCCAGCGCCTTTCGCAACGGCACGGTGGACAACGCCGCCGGGCAGAACGAAGGCTCGTGCAAGACCCTCGGCCTGGCCCTGCTCGAAGGCTTCAGCCTGGATGAGACCCTGCGCTGCTTCGGCGAACACTACCGCAGCGTGCGCGCCACCCCGGACGGCAGCGACCACGGCAATATCCGCGCGCTGATGGTCCACGGCCTGGACGGCGTGCAGTTCGAGCAGGCGCCGCTACGACGCCAGGACTGAGTCGGCTGCGCAACGATTTGCGCAACTGTCGGCAAAGGCTGACAGACATCACAAAACGCAAGGTTTATCCTGCGCGCCATGAGAGTCACCAGGGAAGGGGCTCGGCGCGATCCGCGCGGCACTTCCGGTGGACCGATACACGGCATGGAGTCGCCCGATGCAGCAAACCCTGGTATGGAAACCCTGGAGCAACCCCGGCGTCGAGACCCTGCGCCTGGGTCAGGACGAGGCCGGCATCCACGCCAGCAGCCACCTGATGCAGAGCCTCGGGGGTGACAGCATGGTCGCCAGCTACCTGCTCGACTGCGACCCGCGCTGGCGCTTCCGCCGCCTCTGGCTCAAGGTGGACAACCACGGTCCGCGCAAGCTCTGCCTGCAACGCGATATCCGCGGCAACTGGCTGCACAACGGCAAGCCGCGCCCCGATCTGCAGCACTGCCAGCACGTCATGCTCTCCGCCTCGCCCTTCACCCATACCCCGCTGCTGCGGCGCTGCGCCCTGGAAATAGGGCAAAGCGAAGAGCTGCAGGTGGCCTACGTCGACCTGCTCAGTCTCAAGATCGAGGCGCGCAGCCAGCGCTACCAGTGCCTGCAGCGGCGCCCCGAACAGAGCCGCTATCGCAGCCAGGCCGAGGGCAAGCCGAGCTGCGAGCTGACGGTGGATGACCAGGCGCTGCTGCTCGTGGCCAGCGAGCAGTACCTGCGCTTGAGCCAGCGCGGGCTGAAGATCAGCGCCTTGGTGTAGGGTGCGCCGTGCGCACCGCCGGCCACGAATTGCGTAGCGACGAAGCGGAATCCGCGCACACTAGATCGGCAATTGCCCGAACGCCCAGCGCAGCAGGAAGAACACCAGCAGACCACCGCCGATGGTCGCCAGCAGATGGCGACTGAAGGCGGCGATGGCGATGGCCGCCAGGCCGGCGAGCAGGTAGGCGTTGTCCAGGCTCAGCGCCCAGTGCGCGCCGTCCGGCAGCAGCATGCCGGGCACCACGATGGCGCTCAGCACCGCGGTCGGCACGTAATGCAGGCCCTGGCGCGCCAGCGGCGGGAAACGCAGGTCGGGAAAGGCGAACAGGCTATAGCGGGTGGCGAAGGTGATCGCCAGCATGCCCAGGATCAGCAACCAAACATCCATCACACCGCCTCCTCCTGCAGCTGTGGCTCGCGCCGCTCCAGCCACACCCCTACCAGGATGCCGCTGGCCGCCGCGGCCATCAGCCCGAGCTTGTAGGGCAGCGCATGACAGGCCAGCGCCACCGCCGCAGCGACCAGCGCCGCCGCCACCTGCGGCTGGCTCCTGAGCATCGGCACGACGATGCCGATGAAGGTCGCCAGCATGGCGAAATCCAGCCCCCAGGCGCCGATATTCGGCACCGCCTGGCCGAACAGCACGCCGATCAGGGTGCACAGCAGCCAGTTGCCGTACATCGCCAGCGCCGCGCCGAGAAAGTACCAGTGCCGATGCGCCGCGCTGTCGCCGCGGGCATAGCGCTGCAGCACCACCGCATAGGCCTCGTCGGTCAGCCAGAAGGCCAGCGGCATGCGCCAGCGCTTGGGTAGGTGGCGCACGTAGGGCTGCAGGCTGGCGCTGTACAGGGCATGGCGCAGGTTGACCACCAAGGTGGTCAGCAGCACCACCGCGATACCGGCGCCGCCGGCCAGCAGACTGACGGCGATGAACTGAGCCGAGCCGGCGAACACCAGCGCCGACATGCCCAGGGTCTGCCCCGGGCTGAGTCCGGCGGCGCCGGCCAGGCTGCCGAAGATGATGCCGAAGGGCATGGCGCCGAGCAGCATCGGCAGCATATCGCGGGCGCCCTGGGTGAATTCGTGATGACGGGACATGCAACCTCCTTGGGCCGCTCAGTCTAGACGGCGCCCCGGGGAGGATTCTTGAACGATCTTGCGCCGCCAGGGTGCGCCGTGCGCAGCGAGTCTGGGCCGATCTCGCGGATTTACTGGCGACGGGCCCGGCGGTACTCGCCTGGCCCGACGCCATAGGCCTGCTTGAACTGCCGCGTCAGATGGCTCTGGTCGGCGAAACCCAGCTGCGCGGCGACGCCGGCGGCGCTGCAGCCGCCCTTGAGCAGGGCGCGCGCCTGCTCCAGACGGCGCTGCTTGAGCCAGGCGTGCGGCGGCAGGCCGGTGGCGCGGCGAAACACCCGGGCGAAATGAAAGGGCGACAGATCGACCGCGGCCGCCAGCGCCTCCAGTGACGGCGGCTCGCACAGCCGGCTGGCCAGCAGTTCCTTGGCCAGCGCCACCGCCCGCGGCTCCTGCCCGGCGGCGCGCGGCGTGGGCAGGCGCGCGTAGCGCCGCAGCAGCTCGAGCATTGCCTCGCGCCACAGGGCCTGACGCTGCAGGGCATCGGCCTGTGGCTCTTCCAGCAGGCGGTGCAAGGCGCTCAGCCGCGACGCCAGGATCGGATCGTGATGCACGCTGTCCTGGAACATCGGCGGCGCGGAAGGCGGCATCTCGAGTTCAGCCAGCAGCGCCTCGAAGGTACCGGGTTGCGGGTAGAACACCCGGTACTGCCAGCCCTGCTCGACTCCCTTGGAGCCGGTGTGCACCTCGTCCGGATTGAGTAGGGCGATGCTGCCGGCGCCCGCCAGGTGCTCGACGCCGCGGTAGCGATAGCGCTCGGCGCCGGCCTCGAGCACGGCGATCACGTGACCGTCGTGCACGTGCGGGGCGAAACGGTGTTCGATGAAACGCGCCGACAACAGCTCCAGCCCGTGCAGATCGTCGCTGGTGCTGAAACGCGCGCGCTCCCCTCCGGCCGACCGCTGCATGGCTCAGGCGCCGAAGCGCGCCTCCAGCTTCTCGCGCACCTGCGGCCACTCCTGATCGGTGATGCTGTACAGCACGGTGTCGTCGAGGCGACCGTCGGCCAGGCGCCGGTGGTTGCGCAGCAGGCCTTCGCGCCGGGCGCCGAGCTTCTCGATGGCGCGCTGCGAGCGCAGGTTGCTGGCGGCGGTCTTCAGTTGCACGCGAACCATGCGCCAGTTGTCGAAGGCGTGCTTGAGCATCAGGTACTTGATGCTGGCGTTCAGGCCGCTGCCGTGCTGGCTGCGGTCGAGCCAGGTCCAGCCGATCTCGCAGGCAGGCAGGTTGTTCATGAAGTCGCCGAAACGGGTGGTACCGACCAGCTGCTCGCCGAGGCGGATGACGAACGGCAGGGCGCGCTGCTCACGCAGATCGCTCAGGGCGCTGCGGTACCAGTCCAGGCGCTGGGTGCCGCTCATGTACAGCAGCTCCTCGCGGTTGGCCTCGGCCAGCGCCACCAGCGCCGGGATATCGGCGTCGGCCAGCGGCTCCAGACGCAGCGCGCCGCGCTGCAGAGTAACCAGTTGCGGCTTGAACATGGGTCCCTCCTCGGACAGCCTCGCCAGCCGGTCACGCTATCAGGCGCGCGCCTGCGGCACAATCGAGCCCTGTCGCAGCGCGCGGCTGGCGCCCTGCGACCTTGGTCGCAACTGACGCGCATCCGCTTTGGTGCAACACTGGAGCGTGTCGCCGCCGGCATTACCGGCGCTCCTGTTTTCCTCCTGCGTTCCGGAGTCCGCATGTCGCTGTCCCCCGGGTTGATCGCCGCGGTCGCCCTGCTCTACATGGCCATCCTCTTCGCCATCGCCTTCTATGGCGACCGGCGCAGCACCCCGATGCCACCCAAGGTGCGCGCCTGGGTCTACTCGCTGTCGCTGGCGGTGTACTGCACCAGCTGGACCTTCTTCGGTGCGGTCGGCCAGGCCGCCGAGCAGCTGTGGTCGTTCCTGCCGATCTACCTGGGGCCGATCATCCTGCTGCTGAGCATGCCCTGGGTGCTGCAGAAGATGGTGATGATCAGCAAGCAGGAGAACATCACCTCGATCGCCGACTTTATCGCCGCCCGTTACGGTAAGTCCCAATCCCTTGCCGTGGTGGTGGCGCTGATCTGCCTGGTCGGCGTGCTGCCCTATATCGCCCTGCAGCTCAAGGGCATCGTCCTCGGCGTCAACCTGCTGATCGGCGAGCACGCCCTGGACACCGGCACCAGCGCGCAGGACACCGCGCTGATCGTGTCGCTGGCCCTGGCGCTGTTCACCATCCTGTTCGGTACGCGCAACCTCGACGTCACCGAGCACCACCGCGGCATGGTGCTGGCGATCGCCTTCGAGTCGCTGGTCAAGCTGCTGGCCTTCCTCGCCGTCGGCGCCTTCGTCACCTTCGGCCTGTACAGCGGTTTCAACGACCTGTTCGCCAAGGCCAGGAGCACGCCGGAGCTGGACGCGTTCTGGGCCGAGGCGGTGAACTGGCCGGCGATGCTGGTGCAGACCGGCATGGCGATGATCGCCATCGTCTGCCTACCGCGGCAGTTCCACGTCACCGTGGTGGAAAACATCGAACCCAAGGACCTGCGCCTGGCGCGCTGGGTGTTCCCCGCCTACCTGGTGCTGGCCGCGCTGTTCGTGGTGCCCATCGCCCTGGCCGGGCAGATGCTGCTGCCGGCCGGCATCACCCCGGACTCCTTCGTCATCAGCCTGCCGCTGGCCGAGGCCCATCCGGGCCTGGCAGTGCTGGCCTTCATCGGCGGCGCCAGCGCCGCCACCGGCATGGTGATCGTCGCGTCCGTCGCCCTGTCGACCATGATCTCCAACGACATGCTGCTGCCCTGGCTGCTGCGCCGGCAGAACACCGAGCGGCCGTTCGAGGCCTTCCGTCACTGGATGCTCACCGCCCGCCGGGTGAGCATCGTATTGATCCTGCTGCTGGCCTACGTCTGCTACCGCCTGCTCGGCGAGGGCGCCAGCCTGGCCACCATCGGCCAAGTGTCGTTCGCCGCCATCGGCCAGCTGGCGCCGGCCATGTTCGGCGCCCTGGTATGGAAGCAGGCCAACCGTCGCGGCGTGTTCGCCGGGCTGATCGTCGGCGCGCTGCTGTGGTTCTACACCCTGGTTCTGCCGCTGGCGGCGCGCGGCATGGGCTGGTCGCTGGAGAGTTTCCCGGGCCTGACTACCCTGCTGCAGGCCCCCATCGGCCTGCAGGTCGACCCGCTGACCCGCGGCGTGGTGCTGTCGCTGGCCGGCAACATGCTGCTGTTCGCCTGGGTCTCCTGGTTCTCCCGCACGCGGGTGTCGGAACACTGGCAGGCCGGTCGCTTCATCGGCCACGACCTCGGCACCAAGCCCAGCGGCCGCAGCCTGCTGGCGGTGCAGGTGGAAGACCTGCTGCTGCTGGCCAGCCGCTTCGTCGGCGAGGAGCGTGCACGGCAGAGCTTTATCCGCTTCGCCCTGCGCCAGGGCAAGCCGTTCGATCCCAACCAGCCGGCCAACAGCGAATGGATCGCCCACACCGAACGCCTGCTGGCCGGCGTGCTCGGCGCCTCGTCGACCCGCGCGGTGGTCAAGGCGGCCATCGAAGGGCGCGAGATGCAGGTCGAGGACGTGGTGCGCATCGTCGACGAGGCGTCCGAGGTGCTGCAGTTCAACCGCGCCCTGCTGCAGGGGGCGATCGAGAACATCACCCAGGGCATCAGCGTGGTCGACCAGAACCTGCGCCTGGTGGCCTGGAACCACCGCTACCTGGAGCTGTTCGACTACCCCGAGGGGCTGATCTACGTCGGCCGGCCGATCGCCGAGATCATCCGCTTCAATGCCGAGCGCGGCATGCTCGGCGGCGGCGACCTCGAGGAGAACGTGGCCAAGCGCCTGTACTGGATGCGTCAGGGCACCGCGCACAGCTACGAGCGGGTGTTCCCCAACGGCCGGGTGATCGAGCTGATCGGCAACCCCATGCCCGGCGGCGGCTTCGTCATGAGCTTCACCGACATCACCGAGTTCCGCGAGGCCGAACGCGCCCTCAAGGAAGCCAACGAAAGCCTGGAGCGGCGCGTCGCCGAGCGTACCCAGGAGCTGTCGAAACTCAACCAGGCGCTGACCGAAGCCAAGGCCCATGCCGAGGCGGCCAACCAGTCGAAGACGCGCTTTCTCGCCGCGGTCAGCCACGACCTGATGCAGCCGCTCAACGCCGCGCGGCTGTTCTCCGCGGCGCTGGCCCATCAGGACGAGGCCCTGCCGCACGAGGCGCAGGAGCTGGTGCGCCATCTGGACAGCTCGCTGCGCTCGGCCGAGGATCTGATCACCGACCTGCTGGACATCTCGCGCCTGGAGAACGGCCGCATCGCCCCGGACCGCCATCCCTTCGCCCTGGCCAACCTGTTCGACACCCTCGGCGCCGAGTTCGGCGTGCTGGCCGCCGAACAGGGCATCGACCTGCGCGTGCGCGGCAGCCGCCAGTGGATCGACAGCGACATCAAGCTGCTGCGGCGCATCCTGCAGAATTTCCTGACCAACGCCTTCCGCTACGCCAAGGGCCGCGTGGTGCTAGGCGTACGCCGCGAAGGCAAGCATCTGCGCCTGGAGGTGTGGGACCGCGGCGCCGGCATCCCCGAGGACAAGCGCAAGGTGATATTCGAAGAATTCAAGCGCCTGGACAGCCACCAGACCCGCGCCGAGAAGGGCCTGGGCCTGGGCCTGGCGATCGCCGACGGCCTGTGCCGGGTGCTCGACCACCGCCTGGAGGTGCGTTCCTGGCCGGGCAAGGGCAGCGTGTTCAGCGTCAGTGTACCGCTGGCGCGCAAACCGACGGCCAAACCCAGGGCGGCGACCACCAGCGAGGTCAATGGCCAGCCGCTGCAGGGCACCCAGGTGCTGTGCATCGACAACGAGGACAGCATCCTCACCGGCATGCACAGCCTGCTGTCGCGCTGGGGCTGCCAGGTGTGGACGGCGCGCAACCGCCTGGAATGCGAGCACCTGCTCAGCGAGGACGTGCGCCCGCAGCTGGCGCTGATCGACTATCACCTCGACGAGGGCGAGACCGGCACCGAGCTGATGGCCTGGCTGCGCACGCGCCTGGGCGAACCGGTGCCCGGCGTGGTGATCAGCGCCGACGGCCGCCCGGAGCTGGTGGCCGAGGTGCATGCCGCCGGCCTCGACTACCTGCCCAAGCCGGTCAAGCCGGCCGCCCTGCGCGCCCTGCTCAGCCGTCACCTGACCCTGCGCGGCTGAGCGGCCGGCAAGTGCAGTCTAGGGACGCTGCAGAAAACCCTGCAGCAACCGATGCACCCGCTCGCTCAGCTCGCGGTTGGCCGCCTCCGGCAGACCGCGCGCCAGCTCCGCCTCGACCACCTGCTCCACCAGCGGGCGCAGCTGCAACAGCTGGGCGCTGAGGTCTTCCAGTTGATCGGCGTGCGGCAACGAGCTCTGCAGCAGCGGATTGACCAGGTGGCCGACGATCATCCGCACGATGCCGGCGGACACCTGCTCGACATGCCCGCGGATCGACTCCAGCTCGTCCAGCAATGCCGGCAGCGGGATGCCGGCGCGGTACAGCTCGATCCCGGCGGCCAGCAGCCTGGGACTGGGCACGCTCAGGTGGTCGCCGGCGAACTGCAGCAGGCCCAGGGCCTGGGCACGCCCGATCACGGCATCATCGAGATCCTCGCCGAAGATCGCCTGCAGCTCGACGAACGCCAGGCGCCCGGGCTGCTCCGGCTCGCCGGGACCGCGGATGGCCCGCTCCAGCCCCAGCACGTGGGCCAGGTCGCGCCCCTGGGTCCAGGCCTCGAACAACTCGCGAATGCTGGCAATGCTGTAACCGCGCTCGAGCAGCTGACCGATCAGCTGCAGCCGCGCCAGATGCTCGCCGCCGTAGATGGCGACCCGCCCGCGCCGTACCGGCGGCGGCAGCAGGCCGCGATCCTGATAGGCGCGCACGTTGCGTACGCTGGTCTGCGCGGCCCGCGCCAGCTCGTCGACCGTATATTCGCTGGCGACGGCCGCCACCGGTGCGGCGCTGCCGAGCAGTCGCTGGAGAAACAGGGAGACTTGGGGCATGCCGCGATCATAGCGGCGCGTTTCCTTCGGCAACAACCGTACCGACGCCCCCAACCAAGGGCTGGACTTGCCCTGCCCGGCGCTCGCGGCGAACCGGCAAAAGACGGGGAAAGCCCCGGCGCAGAGCGGCTCCGGCGCAACCGGTAACACCCTGGCAGGGCCGCCCGCCCGAGTGTGGATCGGCTAGGCAAGCGCGCGCCGGCCAGCCAACAATGCCCCTTACAGCATTCGATGTAATGGTCAGCCACTCACGGAGCCCGCCATGCCCACGCCCAGCATCCCCCCGGAATTCGCCCGATGAACGCGCCGCAGCAATGCAGCGAACGGGCGCCGCAACGCCTTCAGGTGCAGGGCGACGGCGTGCGCCTGCAGGCCTACGTCTGGGGCGAGGCCGACGGGCCGACCCTGCTGCTGGTGCACGGCTACCCCGACAGTCACGAGATCTGGCTGCCACTGGTGCGCGAGCTGGCCAAGGATTACCGCATCGTCGCCTACGACGTGCGCGGCTGCGGCGCCTCGCAGGTGCCGCGGCGGCTGCGCGACTATCGCCTGGAGCGGCTGGCGGGCGATCTAGAGGCGGTAATCCGGGCCACCAGCGCGGAGCGTCCGGTGCATCTGGTCGCCCACGACTGGGGCTCGATCCAGAGCTGGGAGGCGGTCACCGAGCCACGCATCCAGCCGCTGCTGGCGTCCTACACCAGCATCTCCGGGCCCTGCCTGGATCACGTCGGCCACTGGCTGCGCGAGCGCCTGCGGCGCGGGCGTCCCGCCGCATGGCTGCAGGTGCTCGGGCAACTGCTCAGCTCCTGGTACATCGCCTTCTTCCACACCCCGCTGCTGCCCGAGCTGGGCTGGCGTCTGGGTTTCGCCCGCGCCTGGCCCTGGCTGCTGCACCGCCTCGAGGGCGTGCGCGGCCTGCCGCCGAGCAGCACCCAGCGCGCCGACGGCGCGCATGGCGTGCGCCTGTACCGCGCCAACTTCGTCCGCCGCCTGCTGCGCCCCCGCGCACGCAACACGCGGGTGCCGGTGCAGCTGATCGTGCCGCTGCGCGACCGGTTCGTGAAACCCCAGCTGTTCGACCAGCTGCCGCACTGGGCGCCCAACCTGCGCCGACGCAACGTCGAGGCGGGTCACTGGCAGTTGCTGGCGCAACCGCAGGCGCTGGCCGACTGGCTGCGCGAGCATGTCGAGCGCTGGGAAGCCGCTCGCGCGGTCCCGGGATAGTCCGCCGCCGGGCCGCCATGGCTGGCCTGCAGGCGCACGGCCACGGGCACACGGGGATCGCGGTCAGCCTGGGCCGAAGACCAGATGCGCAGCCGCAGCGCCCGTCACTCGTCCAGCTCGTCGAGCGCCGGCAGATCGGCGGCGCGCTCGAGCAACTCGGCCGGCAGGCTCTTGCCGGCGCGGGCGCCGAGCAGCTTGAGGTTCTCCACCCGCCCGACCAGGTTGCCGCGGCCGTCCACCAGCTTGTTGCGCGCGGAGGCGTAGGCCTTGTCGAGCTGCTGCAAGCGGCTGCCCATCTCGTCCAGGTCGGCGATAAAGGCGACGAACTTGTCGTACAGCTGGCCGGCGCGCTCGGCGATCTCGCGGGCGTTCTGGCCCTGGCGCTCCTGGCGCCAGAGGCTGTCGATCACCCGCAGGGTCGCCAGCAGGGTGGTCGGGCTGACGATCACCACCTGCTGCTCGAAGGCCTCCTGGAACAGCCCCGGTTCGGCCTGCAGCGCCGCGGCGAAGGCCGCCTCGATGGGCACGAAGAGCAACACGAAATCCAGGCTGTGCAGCCCTTCCAGGCGCTGGTAATCCTTGCCGGAAAGCCCCTTGAGGTGGCCGCGCAGGGAGATCAGGTGCTGCTTGAGCGCCTGCTGGCGTAGCGCCTCGTCGTCGGCGGCGACGTACTGTTGATAGGCGTTGAGACTGACCTTGGCGTCGACTATCACCTGCTTGTCGCCAGGCAGGCGGATCAGCACGTCGGGCTGGAAGCGCTCGCCGCCGGCGCCCTTGAGACTGACCTGGGTCTGGTACTCGCGGCCCTTCTCCAGACCGGCGTGCTCCAGCACCCTTTCGAGCACCAGTTCGCCCCAGTTGCCCTGGGTCTTCTGCCCCTTGAGCGCGCGACTGAGGTTGGTCGCCTCGTCGCCCAGGCGCTGGTTGAGCAGCTGCAGGCGCTCGAGCTCCTTGCCCAGCGAGAAGCGCTCGCGCGCCTCCTGCTGGTAGCTCTCGTCGACGCGCTTCTCGAAGGCCTGGATGCGTTCCTTGAGCGGGTCGAGCAACTGGCCGAGACGTTGCTGGCTGGTCTCGGCGAAACGCTGCTCGCGCTCCTCGAAGATCTTCGCCGCCAGCTCGGCGAACTGCGCGCGCAGGTCGTCGCGCGCCCCCTGCAGGTCATCGAGGCGCTGCTGCTGGTTGTCCTTGTGCTCCTGCAGCTCGGCGGACAGCGCCGCGCACTCGGCGGTCAGTCGGCGCAGCTCGGCCTCGTTGCGCTCGCGCTGCTGATTCCAGGATTGCGCCGCCTCGCGGGCAATCTGCCGTTCCTGCTGGAGCAATTCGTTCTCGCGGCGCAGGCCGGCCAGCTCGCTCTGCTGCTCGACCTTGATCTCGCTGACCTCGGCCAGCTCCGCGCGGCAGTCGTCGAGCTGGGCGGTCAGGCCGGCCTGGGTCAGCTGGGCATGCTCCAGGCGCTCCTGCAACAAGGCCTGCTGCGCTTGCTCGCGGGCCAGGCGGCGCTGCAGCGTCCACAACCCGGCAAGCAGGGGAAGCAGCGCGGCGACGACGCCGAGCGCAAGGGATAGGGGATCGAATGGCATAGACGCTCCGTATAAGGCCGCCGGCAGTATAACCAGCGCTACCACCGGGGTCAGTGCGGCAGGCGCTCGAGCAGCCGACGGGCCTCGTGGGAACCCTGGGCGGCGGCCTGTTCCAGCCAGTGGCGAGCCTGCTGCGGCTCGTTGACGCCGGCCTGCGCGCACAGCCGGCCCAGTTCCAGCTGGGCGCGGCGATCGCCGGCGCGGGCGGCCTGGCGCAGCAGCTCGAAGCCGATGCGCCGGTCACGGGGATTGCCGCAGTCGCGGCACAGCAATTGCCCCAGGCGGCTCTGCGCCTGCACGCAGCCCTGGCGCGCCGGCTGCTTGAGCAGATTGCCGGCGATGCGCTTGATGCTGGCGGCGTGACCCAGGCGCGGGCTGTCGAGCAGCCAGAGGGCGACACGCATGGGTAGCGGCGATTGCAGGGAGTCTCTGGCGAGGGGCAAGGCGCGAGGCATAAGAATGCGGGGGTAGCGGTAAGGGCGCGCCACTCTACTCCTTTTTTCGCCCAGGTAAAGCCTTGCCAGAACGCTCGATGAGTGTTCTAGAGCGGGCGCCCGGGACAATCCACAAAAGCTGTGGATAACTCCGTGCACAACTTGCTCGAAAGCTCCTCGAGCCCCGGTGTCATGCGGGCCGCAGACAAACTGACGATTTTTTCACCAACGAAAAAATGCATATTTTTCATTGACTTAAAAATCAGGCACGAAAAATCAAGCGGTTAGCGGCGACTCTGACAGTGATATGACAGGCTGCGTCATCAATGTGCACAACTGCCTGCGACAGATCGGCGCAGCGCTCTGTTTAGGGGCATATCGTCCCCCTACGGCGGGTCGCCAGCGTCCCGCGGCGGGAGCAGCCGCCCTCACCGACCGCAATCCCCGAAGCGAGCCGCGATGTGCATGCCATGGCTTGGTGCACGGCCAGCCTTGCGGTACCGTCCGGGCAGACCCAGAGCGAGGAGAGATCATGGGCAGCCGGCGCTTCTGGCTGGGCACCTGCGCGGCGATCCTGATATCGCTGCTGCTACTTGGCAGCTATGCCGCCTACCGTGCCCAGCGCCTGCTGGAAGAACAGCGCATCAGCCTCGACTGGCAACAGCTGAGTCTGTCGCCCCGCGGCCTGCGTCTGGAGGGCTTCAGCCTGCGCCAGCAGGGCGAATCGGGCCACCTGCAGCTACTCGCCCGGCACCTGCAGCTGTACTGGCTGGCCAGCGAGGGCCCAGGCTATCGCCTGCTGATGGAGGAGCCGTTGCTGGACTGGCAGGCGGAGCCGAACGCCACGGATCAGCCGGGCGACCTGCGCGCGCTGCTCGAACGGCTCGGCACGGCGCTGCCCTGGCTGCCGCGGCGCATCGAACTGCGCCGGGCCGAGGCGCAGCTGCCCTGCGCCAGCGGTCGCTGCTCGCTGCGCGGCGAGGCGACGTTGCGACTGCAGGACGCCGACCTGCGCCTGGAGGCAGCGCTGCTGCACGGCTCGCACCGCGCCGAGCTGCTGGCCGCACTGCACGCCCCGGCATCCGATGGGCCGTTGCAGGCCAGTGCCGAGCTGCGGCTGGACGGCGAACCCCAGCTGCAGCTGGACAGCCAGGTGCGCACGCAAGCCGGTGCCACGCACTGGGGCGGCCGCCTGAGCATGCCGCAGCTGGGTGACGTGGCCTGGTTCGGCGACTGGCTGGGCCAATGGCTGCTGCTCGATCCCAGGCCGCTGCCGGCGACGCCCCAGCAGGCGCGCATCGACGCGCGCTGGCAGGTGCAGTTGGCGCCCGGCCCCTGGCGACTGCAGGACATGCTCGCCGCACCGGGCTGGCTGCGCCTCGACGCCCTGTTGCAACAGCCCTGGCCGCTGCCCGCACTGGGTCTGGTCCAGGGCGAGCTGGCGCTGGACCTGCACAACGGCGGCGACAGCTGGCAGGCACGCGAACTGCATGCCGAGCTGATGCTCGATCCCCAGGGAGCGCCCTGGCTGACGGCGCTGCCAGACGGATTGCGCCCGCAACAGCTGCGCCTGCAGATCGCCCCGCGCGCGACGCCCACGAGCACACCCGGCGCCCTGGCCCTGCACGCGCAACTGCAGGGCCAGGGACCGCTGCGCCTGCAGGGCGAGGCCAATATCGAGCTGCAGTTGCAGCAGGACTGGGCGCTGACCCTGGCGCACCTGCGCCTCGATGCCGACGCCGCCCGGGCCCGCCTGGCCGGCAACCGGCTCGACGACCTGCAGCTGCGACTGCAACTAAGCGGTAGCGCCGATGCCCAGCACCTGGACTTCGCCCTCGGCGACGGCTCGCGTCTCAGGGCCGAGCGTCTGCGCGGCGGCGATCTGCAGCTGCAGCGACTGGGGGGCGAGCTGGCCGGCCTACGCCTGCACGGCGCGCCGCAGACGCCGCAACTCGAAGGCCCGCTGGCCCTGAGCACGCAGCGCCTGCAACTGCCCCAGCTGCACGCGCAGGGCTGGCGATGGCAGGGCCGACTGCTGGCCTCGGCCGAGCAGCAGAGTCTCGCCGGTACCCTGCAGGCCGACTCGGGGCTGAACCTGGCGCTGCGCCTGACGCGCGACGCCCAGGGCGAGGCGCGCGCCGAGGCGCAACTGGACGAGCTGTTCCTGCGCGCCGGCAATCCGCTGCCGCAGACCCTGAGCGACTGGCCCGAGTTGCTGTCGCTGGACAACGGTCGTCTGCGGGGCGATGCGCAACTGCGCCTGCCGCCGGGCAAGCCGCTGCAGGCGCAGCTGGCGCTGAATGCCGGCGGCCTGGGCGGAATCTACGACCGCAGCAGCTTCACCGGTGTGGCGGGAGCGCTGCACCTGGCCATCGCCGGCAACCGCCTGGAGCTGGAAGTGCCGCAACTGAGCGTGGAGCAGATCGACCCGGGCATCGCCCTCGGCCCCCTGCAGCTGCAGGCCCGCTACCAGGCGGCACTGGCCCGCCCGCTGGGCGGCGTGCTCAGCCATCAGCGCGCCGAGCTTGGGATACTCGGCGGCAGCCTGAGCCTGGCGCCGAACGAATGGCGACTGGACAACCCCAGCCAGCTGCTGCCGCTGCGTCTGAGCGGCCTGGATCTGCAGCAGCTGTTTCGCGTTTATCCGGCCGAAGGCCTGCAGGGCAGCGGCCTGCTCGACGGGGTGATCCCGCTGCGCCTGGATGGGCAGGGCGTCAGCGTCGAAGGCGGCCGCATCGAGGCACGCGCGCCGGGCGGCCGGCTGCGCTTCCATTCACCACGCATCCAGGCCATGGGCCAGGCCAACCCCGCGATGAAACTGGTCAGCGACGCCCTCGAAGACTTCCACTACGATCGGCTCGGCAGTAGCCTCGACTATGATCGCTCCGGCACGCTCAGGCTGGGCATGCGCCTGCAGGGGCGCAACCCGGCCATCGAGCAGGGCCGGCCGATCCATTTCAACATCAACCTGGAAGAGGACATCCCCACCCTGCTGGCCAGCCTGCAACTGACCGCCAAGGTGAGCGAGATCATCCAGCAACGGATTCAGCAACGGATGCGCCAGCGCGTCCCTCAAGAGTCAAAGGAGTAGCGCCCATGCGTCTGTGTCGCTTCCTCGCGATCCTGAGCCTGGGGCTCGCGTGCCTGGCCTGTACCCCGACGGTGCAACTGGCCATGCCCAACGAGCCGATCAACATCAATCTCAACGTCAAGGTCGAACACGAGATCTATATCAAGGTGGACAAGGCCTTGGACGACGTATTCAGCAAAGACAGCGGCCTGTTCTGAGGAGAAACGCGATGATCCGCCATATTTCCACCCTGCTGCTGGCGCTATGCCTGAGCCTGCCGGCCTATGCGCTGAACCTCAACCAGGCGATGAGCGCACTCGGCGCCGCCAAGGCCAGCGGCCAGTTGGGCGAGCAGCCCAACGGCTACCTCGGCGTGGTCAAGCCGGGCGGCCAGGCCGAGGAGATCGCCCGCCTGATCAACCAGGCGCGCCGCGCCGAATACCAGAAGGTGGCCAAAGACAACGGTATCGGCCTGGCCGATGTCGAGGCCATCGCCGGCAAGAAGGCCATCGACCGCACGCCCCAGGGCCAGTTCATCCAGCTGAACGGGCAGTGGCTGAAGAAGTAGCGTAGGGTGTCGCGGGGCCGCCCAGGCCGTGCGCACCAGCCCTTCGAGGCCAGAGGAGGTGCGTACGGCCCCCTGGTTCATTACCCGCAAAAACGAAAGAACCCGCCGAGGCGGGTTCTTTGCTTGGATCACGCGAGACTCAGGCGCCGGCCTTGCTCACCGCGTCCTTGATCAGGGTCTGCAGCTCGCCCTTCTCGTACATCTCGGTGAGGATGTCGCTGCCGCCGACCAGTTCACCGGCCACCCACAGCTGCGGGAAGGTCGGCCAGTTGGCGTACTTCGGCAGGTTGGCGCGGATTTCCGGATTCTGCAGGATGTCGACGTAGGCGAACTTCTCGCCGCAGCCCATCACCACCTGCGCGGCACGGGCGGAGAAGCCACACTGCGGCGCGTTGGGCGAGCCTTTCATGTACAGCAGAACGGTGTTGTTGGCGATCTGCTCTTTGATGGTTTCGATGATATCCATTGGGCACCTCAGCATAGACTTCGCGACCCGACGGTCGCCACGGTGGCGCGATTGTAGCGAAAAGCCGAGCACAATGCTCGGCCTTGCCGTCGCCACCTTGCCTTGATACGACCCGTATCGCAGCTACGCGGCCACCACCTCCACCGGCACGCCGTTGAGCACCGCATTGCCGGACAGCGCATCAAGCTGGCGCTCGTCGGTCAGGTCGTTGGCGCTGGCGCCCGGCTGCTCGCGGGCGATGCCCATCTGCACGCCGGGGCGGGCATGGCCCCAGCCGTGCGGCAGGCTGACCACGCCGGCCATCATCTCGTCGCTGGCCGCCACCTCCACTTCGATGCTGCCGACCCGTGAACGTACCCGCACGCGCTGGCCGTCGATCAGACCGCGGCGGGCCAGGTCGGTCGGGTTCATCAACAATTGGTGGCGCGGCTTGCCCTTCACCAGGCGGTGGTAGTTGTGCATCCAGGAATTGTTGCTGCGCACGTGGCGGCGACCGATCAGCAGCAGCTGGTCCGCCGCCGGCGGCATCTGCGCGGCGAAGCGCGCCAGATCGCCCAAGAGCAGCTCGGGGGCGGCCTGCACGGTCTTGCTCGGGGTCTTCAGGCGTGCAGCCAGATTCGCCTGTAGCGGCCCCAGATCGACCCCGTGCGGGTGATCGCGAAGCGCCGCCAGGCTGAGTTTGCGCTCGCTCTGATCGCCGTAGGGACCGAAGCGCAGGCCCATGTCGATCATCTGCTCCGGCGCCAGGGTCGGCTTGAGCTCCAGGCCGTTGCGCGCAGCGAAGGCCTTGGCCAGGCCGACGAAGATTTCCCAGTCGTGCAGCGCGCCATCCGGCTTGGCCAGGATCGCCTCGTTGAAACGGGTGACGTTGCGCACGGCGAACACGTTGAAAGTGGTGTCGTAGTGATCGTGCTCCAGCGGCGCGGTGGGCGGCAGGATCAGGTCGGCATGACGGGTGGTCTCGTTGATGTAGAAGTCCACCGAGAGCATGAACTCCAGACCATCGAGCGCCTGCTCCAGCTGGCGACCGTTGGGCGTGGACAGCACCGGATTGCCGGCCACCGTGACCAAGGCGCGAATCTGTCCCTCGCCAGCCGTCAGCATCTCCTCGGCCAGGGCCGCCACCGGCAGCTCGCCACCGTATTCCGGCAGGCCGGACACGCGGCTCTGCCAGCGGTTGAAATGCCCGCCCGAGGTGCTCGCCACCAGGTCCACCGCCGGCGTGGTGCAGAGCGCGCCGCCGCTGCGATCGAGGTTGCCGGTAACCAGGTTGATCAGTTGCACCAGCCACTGGCAGAGGGTACCGAAGGCCTGGGTGGAAACGCCCATGCGGCCGTAGCACACCGCTTTGTCGGCCGCGGCGAAATCCCGCGCCAGCTGGCGAATGGCCTGCGCCGGCACGCCGCAGCGCTCGCTCATGGCCTCGGCGGTAAATTCGGCAATGGCCGTGCGCACCTGCTCCAGCCCTGCCACCGGCAGGTGACTGGCGCGGCTCAGGCCCTCCTCGAACAGGGTATTGAGCAGGCCCAGCAGCAGCGCCGCATCGCCGCCGGGACGGACGAACAGGTGCTGGTCGGCGATGGCGGAGGTCTCGCTACGGCGCGGGTCGACCACCACCAGCTTGCCGCCGCGGGCCTGGATGGCCTTGAGGCGCTTTTCCACGTCCGGCACGGTCATGATGCTGCCGTTGGAGGCCAGTGGGTTGCCGCCGAGGATCAGCATGAAGTCGGTGCGGTCGATGTCGGGAATCGGGATCAGCAGGCCGTGGCCGTACATCAGGTGGCTGGTCAGATGGTGCGGCAACTGGTCGACCGAGGTGGCCGAATAGCGGTTGCGCGTCTTCAGCAGGCCGAGGAAGTAGTTGCTGTGGGTCATCAACCCGTAGTTGTGCACGCTGGGGTTGCCCTGGTACACGGCCACGGCGTTGTGCCCATGCTCGGTGCGGATCGCGCTGAGGCGTTCGGCGACCAGTGCGAAGGCGTCGTCCCAGGCGATGGCCTGCCACTGCTCGCCGATGCGGCGCATGGGCTGACGGATGCGGTCGGGGTCGTTCTGGATGTCCTGCAGCGCCACCGCCTTGGGGCAGATATGGCCGCGGCTGAAGCTGTCCTGGGCGTCGCCCTTGATCGAACGGATCTGCGTGCTGCCGTCAGGTTGGATCTCGGTCTCGATGGCGAGGCCGCAGATGGCTTCGCACAGGTGGCACGCACGGTAATGGAGGGACTTGGTCATGGCCTGGCCTCTTGTTCTGCTCCGAGACGACCGGTCGGGTCGCGGGAAAGGAACTATGGGCCGGCTGGAAAGACGACGCCAGCAGCGTTCGTCTCATGAATCGGCAGGCATCATGCCTGCCGATTCAGGGTCGCGACTATCCGGCTTAGCGGATGGAGGTCACGGTGCCCTTGTTGCCGGTCACTTTGACGTTCACGGTCTTGTACACGAAGTAATCCTGAACGTTCACTTCGTAACGCGGGGCGACGATCACGTCGGCACCCGAGGCCTTGACTGCCTTGTAGGCAGCTGCGGACTTGGCGGAAGCCACCGGGTCGAGACCCAGGGCGAAACCACCCTCGCCACCACCATAGGTCACGCCGTCGGCAAACTGGCTGTCGCCACCCAGCTTGAACACATTGAACAGGATGTTCACCGAAGACTGACCGGAGATGGGCTCGCCTACCTTCACGTCGGCCTGCAGGTTAGTCTTGACGGTACCGTTCAGCGGAACGGCCGGCTGGCTAACGTTCTGGCTGGCACAGCCAGTCAGCAGGGCGAGAGCGGAGAAAGCGGCGGCGTAGGCTACGTGTTTCATGCAAAACTCCTTTGCACAATTTTCCATGGATACCCCATTGCGGGGGCAGTGCATTGCCTCGGAAAGGCGGCGGCATCCTAGGAGCGGGCAGTGGCAAGGTGCAAGCACGGATGTCAGTTTTGTGACATCTCGCACGCAGCTTTGGGAAAAGGCTTACAAAACAGCCTTTTGGCATGGCCAGGCGGGCAGTTTGCGCCTTCTCGCCATTTCCTTATAAGATCGCGCCTTCCCCCTGTTTCGTCGCACCCTGCGGCCTCCTGCCGCAAGCTCCGCTGTTTTCGCCGGTTTTTGTATCCGGTCCTGGGCTTGCGACCCGTAGTGAAAAAGGTAGTTAACGATGAGCGCCAGACACTTTCTCTCGATGATGGATTACACACCGGACGAACTGGTGGGATTGATCCGCCGCGGCATCGAGCTGAAGGAGCTGCGCAATCGCGGCGTACTGTTCGAGCCGCTGAAGAACCGCGTGCTGGGCATGATCTTCGAGAAGGCCTCGACCCGCACCCGCCTGTCGTTCGAGGCCGGCATGATCCAGCTCGGCGGCCAGGCCATCTTCCTCTCCCCGCGCGACACCCAGCTGGGCCGCGGCGAGCCGATCGGCGACGCCGCCATCGTCATGTCGAGCATGCTCGACGCGGTGATGATCCGCACCTTCGCCCACAGCAACCTCACCGAATTCGCCGCCAAGTCCAGGGTGCCGGTGATCAACGGCCTGTCCGACGACCTGCACCCCTGCCAACTGCTGGCCGACATGCAGACCTTCCTCGAGCACCGCGGCAGCATCGCCGGCAAGACCGTGGCCTGGATCGGCGACGGCAACAACATGTGCAACTCCTATATAGAGGCAGCGATCCAGTTCGACTTCCAGCTCCGGGTCGCCTGTCCCGAGGGTTACGAGCCGGACGCGCGCTTCCTCGCGCTGGCCGGCGAGCGCGTGCAGGTGCTGCGCGACCCGCGCGAGGCGGTGGCCGGTGCCCACCTGGTGAGCACCGACGTGTGGGCCTCGATGGGCCAGGAAGACGAAGCCCAGCTGCGCCTGCAGCGCTTCAAGCCCTACCAGGTCACCCGCGATCTGCTCGATGCCGCCGCCGACGACGTGCTGTTCATGCACTGCCTGCCGGCGCACCGCGGCGAGGAGATCAGCGAGGACCTGCTCGACGACCCGCGTTCGGTCGCCTGGCATCAGGCCGAGAACCGCCTGCATGCGCAGAAGGCGCTGCTGGAACTGCTGGTCGAGCCGGCGTACCACCACGCATGAGTCAGCCGCTGCTGCAACTGCGCGGGCTGAGCTGCGGCTACCAGGCGCACCGGGTGGTGCAGGACCTGCACCTGCACCTGAGGGTCGGCGACATCGGCTGCCTGCTCGGTCCCTCGGGCTGCGGCAAGACCACCACCCTGCGCGCCATCGCCGGCTTCGAACCGGTGCTCGAAGGCGAGATCGTGCTGGCCGGCGAAGTCATCTCCCGCGCCGGCTTCACCCTGGCGCCGGAGAAGCGCCGCATCGGCATGGTGTTCCAGGATTACGCCCTGTTTCCCCACCTGAGCGTGGCCGACAACGTCGCCTTCGGCATTCGCCAGCAAGCCGATGCCGAACGCGTCACTGCCGAGCTGTTGGAGCTGGTCAAGCTCGGCCACCTGGCCAGGCGCTACCCCCACGAGCTGTCCGGCGGCCAGCAACAGCGCATCGCCCTGGCCCGCGCCCTGGCGCCGGAACCGCAGCTGCTGCTGCTCGACGAACCCTTCTCCAACCTCGACGGCGAACTGCGCCGGCGCCTCAGCCATGAGGTGCGCGAGATTCTCAAGGCACGCGGCACCAGCGCGATCCTGGTCACCCACGACCAGGAAGAAGCCTTCGCCGTCAGCGATCATGTCGGCGTGTTCAACCAGGGCCACCTCGAGCAGTGGGACACGCCCTTCAACCTCTATCACGAGCCGACGACGCCCTTCGTCGCCAGCTTCATCGGCCAGGGCTACTTCATTCGCGGCCAGCTGCTCGGCCCGGATACGGTGCAGACCGAGCTCGGTGCGATTCGCGGCAACCGCGCCTATACCTGGCCCAGCGGCAGCGCGGTGGACGTGCTGCTGCGCCCGGACGACATAGTCCCGGACCCGGGCAGTTCGCTGACGGCGCGTATCGTCGGCAAGACCTTCCTCGGCGCCGCCACCCTCTACCGCCTGCAACTGGCCACCGGCAGCCAGCTGGAGTCGATCTTCCCCAGCCACGCCGACCATCTGCCGGGCGACGAGGTGGGTATCCGCATCGCCGCCGACCATCTGGTGGCCTTCCCGGCCCTCGGCAGCGTGGCGGCTCATGTGCCGCTCGGCGAGTCGGACGGCGTGCGCCGGGTCAGCAGCGACTGATCCGCCGCCACCGGGGGCGCCAGCGATGAGGCGCTTGCAGCTTTCCGGCAGTAGGAGCCCGCGTGCGGGCGATAGGGCAATCGCCGGGACTGCACAGGTTCAGATAAACAGCCGGCCGCTGGCGATATGCCGGGCGTGGCCGGCGATCTTCACCCGCTGCCCTTCCAGCAGACACAACAGCTCGCCGCCGCGCGTCGAGCACTGCCAGGCGCTCAGCGCACGCTGGCCCAGGCGCTCGGCCCAGTAGGGCGTGAGGATGCAGTGGGCGGAACCGGTCACCGGATCCTCGTCGATGCCGATCGTCGGCGCGAAATAGCGCGAGACGAAGTCGTGGCGCTCGCCCGGCGCCGTGATCAGCACGCCGAGCCCCGGCAGCTCGGCCAGCGCCGGCAGGTTCGGAGCGAAGGCACGCACCTCGGCCTCGGCATCCAGCACCGCCATCAGCTCCTGCACGCTGCCGTCGCCGTTGCGCAGCGCCAGCACCTGGCGCGGCGCACGGCCCAGGGCCTGCGCCACGACCGTTTGCAGCGCCTGCTCCACCGGCTCGGCGCGACGCACCGGGAAATCCAGCTCCAGCCGCGGTCCCTGGCGGCTGACGCGCAGCGCCCCGGACAGGCAGACGAACTCCAGCGCTTCGCCCGGCTCCTCATAAAGATCGAACAGCACACAGGCCGCCGCCAGCGTGGCATGGCCGCACAGCGGCACCTCGCTGGTCGGGGTGAACCAGCGGATGTGCCAGCGCTCGCCCTCCTTCACCAGGAAGGCCGTCTCGGCCAGGTTGTGCTCGGCGGCGATGCGCTGCATCAGGGCCTCGTCGAGCCAGCGCTCGAGGCGGTAGACCATGGCCGGGTTGCCGGCGAAGGGTTGGTCGGTGAAGGCGTCGACCTGGTGAAACTCGAGCTGCATGGGGGACTCCCGATCCGTTATCAGACCGAGCATGCCGCAACCGCGCATCGCCTGCCCACTACAGCCGCGCGGCAATGCAGGAGTACAGCTGTGCACCCCGGCAAGGCACGACGAGCGGCCAGGGTGCATCGCGCTATCGCCAAATCGTCTTACAAAGCATCAAAACTTATGAAAATCAAATAGTTGCAATTTCTGGCACAGGGCCTGCTTAGCCCCACCCCGGTCAGCACAACGGCGTGTCTGCCACACATCCGACAACGACGTCACCGCACCCTGCTCCTGCGAGCCATGGGCGCCGTGACGTTTTTTTTTGCGTTCAAGGATCTGTTGCCGTTGTGATGCCGCTCGTGCGAGGCGGCAGCAGTCCCTATGGCCCTTAGGAAATGACCGCTATGCGCATGATGAAACCGACCCTGCTGGCGCTTGCCGCTGCCAGCACCACCTTCAGCCACGCCGCCCTCGCCGAGGAGGCCTTCGGCAACCTGTTCAGCCAGGCCAAGCCGATCCTCGATGCGCGCTACCGCTACGAGCACGTCGACCAGGACAATCCTCTGAACAACGCCAACGCCCAGACCCTGCGCACCCGCGCCGGGGTGCAGAGCGGCAAGTGGTACGGCCTGTCGGCACTGATCGAGGCGGACAATGTCAGCCGCATCGGCGACGCCCGCTACAACAGCACGCGCAACGGCCAGAGCGACTACTCGGTGGTGGCCGATCCGGACGGCAGCGAAATCAACCAGGCGCTGCTGCGCTACGACCAACAGTACGGCAGCGTCGTGCTTGGCCGCCAGCGCATCAACCTGGATAACCAGCGCTTCGTCGGCGGCGTCGCCTGGCGGCAGAACGAGCAGACCTACGACGGCGCCCTGCTGCAGCTCAAGCCCGTCGAAGGCCTGACCCTGAGCTACGCCTATGTCGACAACGTCAACAGCATCTTCGGCCCCGGCGACAACCGTTTCGACACTGCCGCCAACCCCGCCAATATCGAAGGCCACAGCCACCTGTTCAACGCGCAGTACGTGGCGATGCCGGAGCTGACCGCTACCGCCTACCAGTACCGCCTGGGCCTGGACAACCTCGCCGCCGGCAGCCAGTCGAGTGAAACCCGCGGCCTGCGCCTGCACGGCGCCGTGGCCGGCGTCGGCTACGCCCTGGAATATGCCCGGCAGAGCGACTACGCCGACAATCCGCTGGATCTGGACAGCGAGTACTACCTGATGGAGCTGGGCTATAGCCTCAAGGGCGTGGCGCTCAAGGCCGGTCACGAGGTCCTGGGTGGCGACAGCGGTCCGGGCAACCGCGCCTTTCAGACCCCGCTGGCGACCAAGCACGCCTTCCAGGGCTGGGCCGACATCTTCCTGCTGACTCCGGCGGACGGCATCGAGGACAGCTACTTCAGCGCCGGCCTGCCGCTGCTCGGCGGCAACCTGCTGGCCATGTACCACGACTATCGCGCCGAGCGCGGCAGCAGCCATTACGGCCGCGAGTACAACCTCTCCTACGCGCGGCCGATTCCCGGGCTCAAGGGCCTGACCGGCCTGGTCAAGGCGGCGCGCTACGACGCCGACGACTTCGCCGTGGACACCGACAAGCTCTGGCTGCAAGTGCAGTACAGCTACTGACCCCAGCAGAGGGCGCGCGGCCCCGCCGCGCGCCTGTGGAGAAGCCCATGAACATCCGTCTTTTCGCCACCTTGCTGGTACTGCTGGCCGCCTGCCAGCCGGCCTGGGCCGCTATCAGCGCCGCCGAGGCCATGAACCTGTCCGGCATGCAGCGCATGCTCAGCCAGCGTATTGCCAAGAGCTACCTGATGCTTGGCGCCGAGATCCGTCCGCAACAAGCCGCTCGGCAGCTCGACCAGAGCATCGCCAAGTTCGAAAGCAACTACCTGGCCCTGAACGAGTACGCCCCCACAGCGGAAGTGCGCAGTGCACTGGAGCAGGCCGGACAGACCTGGCAGCAGTACCGCGAACGGGTGCTCAGCCGCCCGGACAAACCGGGCGCCCTAGAGGTACTGGCCCTGAGCGATCAGCTGCTGAATCAGAGTGAAAAAGTGGTGCAGTTGCTGGAACAGCACAGTGGCGGGCACAGCGCGGTACTGGTCAACCGCAGCGGCCGCCAGCGCATGCTCAGCCAGCGTATCGCCAAACTCTACCTGGCCATCAGCTGGCGCCTGCCGGTAGAGGGCCTGCAAGCCCAGTTCGACCAGGCCGTGACTGAATTCGAGCTGGCCCTGGCCGAGCTGCAACAGGCCCGGCAGAACACCCCGGCCATCCGCCAGGGCCTGCAACAGGCCGAGGCCCAGTGGCGCTTCAGCCGCGCCGGCTTCGACCTCGCCGGCGATTCGCGCTACGTACCCACGGTGATCGCCACCACCACCGAGACCCTGCTATGGCAGATGCACGAGCTGACCAACCAGTATGAAGGGGTAATGCTGGCGGGCAACTGAAATGGCCATGTCCTTTCGGCTGTTGCCGGGCGCTCCAAGGAAGGCGCAGGGCGGGGGCCTTGTCGGGTGGGCCGGGCGGCGATCCGCTTTAGCCCAGGCCAACAACCGCTGGTGGGCTAAAGCCCACCCTACGGGCCTTCGCCCCCACTCCCAGGACTTAACGCAGGCACCGCCATTGAAATCCCCTCAGCGTATGCACTGTCCACCATTCCTGTAGGAGCCAGCTTGCTGGCGATGCCTCAACCGCCAAAGATCGCCAGCAGGCGGGCTGCTACTACAGCACGCTCACCTCAGCCCTCGCTGCGCACCCGCTTCACCGCGTCCAGCCAGCCGGCATAGAGGCGCTCGCGGTGCGCCGCGTCCATGCGCGGCTCGAAGCGCTGCTGGCGATGCCAATGGCTGGCGATCGTCTCGAGGTCGGCATACAGCCCCAGCTGCAGGCCGGCCAGGTAGGCGACGCCGAGCGCGGTGGTCTCGGTGACCTCGGGGCGCTCGACGCCGACGCCGAGGATGTCGGCGAGAAACTGCATCAGCCAGTTGTTCTCCACCATGCCGCCGTCCACCCGCAGCGCGCTGGGCGCCGCCGCGCCGTCCTGGCGCATGGCCTCGAGCAGATCACGGGTCTGGTAGCACACCGATTGCAGGCCGGCGGTGACGATCTCCTTGATCCCCGTGTCGCGGGTCAGGCCGAAGATCGCGCCGCGCGCCTTGGGGTCCCAATAAGGCGCGCCGAGGCCGGTGAAGGCCGGCACCAGAAAGACGCCGCAGGCATCGCCGGTCTGCTCGGCCAGGGCTTCGGAGTCGCGTGCATGGCCGATCAGCTTGATGCCATCGCGCAGCCATTGCACCGCCGCGCCGGCGACGAAGATGCTGCCCTCCACCGCGTAGGTGACCTTGCCGTCCAGACGGTAGCCGACGGTGGTCAGCAGACGGTTCTTCGAGCTGACCGGCTGGCTGCCGGTGTTCTGGATCATGAAGCAGCCGGTGCCGTAGGTACTCTTGACCATGCCTGGTTCGAAGCAGGCCTGGCCGATCAGCGCCGCCTGCTGGTCGCCGGCCATGCCCAGCACCGGAATGCTGGCGCCGAGCAGTGCGGCGTCGGTATGGCCGAACTCGGCGGCGCAGTCGAGCACCTCCGGCAGCAGGCTGGCGGGGATGTCGAACAGTTCGAGCAGCTCCGCGTCCCACTGCTGGCTGTGGATATTGAACATCAGGGTGCGCGAGGCGTTGCTGGCGTCGGTACGGTGTACCTTGCCGCCGGTCAGGCGCCACAGCAGGAAGCTGTCGACGGTACCGAAACGCAGCTCGCCGCGCTCGGCCCGCTGGCGCGCCCCGGGCATGTTGTCGAGCACCCAGCGCAGCTTGGTGGCGGAGAAATAGGGGTCGATCAGCAGGCCGCTTTTGGCCGTCACCATGGTCTCGTGGCCGGCGGCCTTGAGCCCGGCGCAGTAGTCGGCGGTGCGCCGGTCCTGCCAGACGATCGCCGGGTGGATCGGCTCGCCGCTGACGGCGTCCCATACCAGGGTGGTTTCGCGCTGGTTGGTGATGCCGATGGCGGCGATGGCATCGACGCCTAGCCCGCTCTTGGCGATGGCTTCGCGGCACACCTCGAGGGTGGAGCTCCAGATTTCCTCGGCGTCGTGCTCGACCCAGCCGTCATGCGGGAAATACTGGCGGAACTCCTGCTGGGCACGCGCCACCGGCAGGCCCTCGGCGCTGAAGATGATGGCGCGGGAACTGGTGGTGCCCTGGTCGATGGCTAGCAGGTACTGGGACATGCGCGTTTCCTTGTTGTTATGTCGGTATCCGCCGCCGCAGCACACTGCAGTCGACGAAGGTTCTGCCCGGATGCACTGGGCAACGCCCTGGATCGATCAAGCCTGATCCGCCCTACGCACCGGGTGGGCGGCGCACGCTTCTAACTCCTCACTCGCGGCCGATATCGGCGAAGGCGGCCTGGGTATGCTGCGCCAGCACCTCGGCCGCCAGCTCCACTTCCAGGCCGCGCCGGCCGGCGCTGACGAAGATGCTGGCGTGGGCCAGGGCCGAGCTGTCGATGAAGGTACGCAGGCGCTTCTTCTGCCCCAGCGGACTGATACCGCCAACCAGGTAGCCGGTCGCGCGCTGGGCCGCGCCAGGGTCGGCCATGTCGGCCCTCTTCACCGCGGCGGCCTGCGCCAGTGCCTTGAGATCGAGGCTGCCGGCCACCGGCACCACCGCCACCAGCAACTCGCCCTTGTCGCTGGCGGCGAGCAGCGTCTTGAATACCCGCTCCGGCGCCAGGCCGAGCTTTTCCGCGGCCTCCAGGCCATAGGACGGCGCCTTGGGATCGTGTGCATAGCTGTGCACCCGGTGTTCGGCCTTGGCCTTCTTCAACAGATCGATCGCTGGAGTCATGTTCGAATGTGAAAACAATCCGGAAAGATTGCCGTACCTTAGCCGAAAACCGCTCGCAGGGCAGCCTATAATGGCAAGTCACCAAAGGAAGCCGCCATGAACCTGGCCCCTCGCCAACACGACATCCTCAATCTCGCCCGCGACCGCGGCTACGTCAGCATCGACGAACTGGCCCAGGCCTTCGCCGTGACCCCGCAGACCATCCGTCGCGACATCAACCAGCTGGCCGAACACGGCCTGCTGCGGCGCACCCACGGCGGCGCCGCCTGCGAGGCGTCGAGCATCCACAATACCGCCTACGGCATGCGCGCCGGGCAGATGCGCGAGGAAAAACAGCGCATCGCCGAGGCGGTGGCCGCGCACATCCCCGACCACGCCTCGCTGTTCATCAACATCGGCACCACCACCGAAGCTATCGCCCGCGAATTGCTCGACCACAAGGGTCTGAAGGTCATCACCAACAACCTGCACGTGGCCGCCCAGCTGAGCGCCAAGGCTGATTTCGAGGTGCTGGTGGCCGGCGGCACGGTGCGTAGCGACGGCGGCATCGTCGGCCAGGCCGCGGTGGACTTCATCCGGCAGTTCAAGGTGGACTACGCCATCGTCGGCATCAGCGGCATCGACGAGGATGGCAGCCTGCTCGATTTTGACTACCAGGAGGTGCGGGTGTCCCAGGCCATCATCGACAATGCCCGCCAGGTATTCCTCGCCGCCGACTCGAGCAAGTTCGGCCGCAACGCGGTGGTGCGCCTGGGCTCCGTCGCCCTGATCGATCGCGTGTTCACCGACTGCGCTCCGCCCGCGGCGCTGGCGGAGCTGCTGCACGAGCACAAGGTCCATCTCGAGCTGGTCTGAGCCGTTCGGCGCGAAAGCGCGCCACGGGCTGGCGAATGTAAAAGCATTCGACTAGCATGTTTTCGAAAGTGAACATTCATACATTCGAATTCAATAGCGAGCGTCCGTCATGCCCCACGATCATCTCACCAGCCCTGTTGCCGAAGTCTATGACCTCGCCGTGGTCGGTGGCGGCATCAATGGCGCGGGCATCGCCGCGGACGCGGCCGGGCGCGGCCTGTCGGTGTTCCTCTGCGAACAGGACGACCTGGCCAGCCACACTTCCTCGGCCAGCAGCAAGCTGATCCACGGCGGCCTGCGCTACCTGGAGCATCATGAGTTCCGCCTGGTGCGCGAGGCTCTGGCCGAACGCGAGGTACTGCTGGCCAAGGCGCCGCATATCGTCAAACCCCTGCGTTTCGTGCTGCCGCACCGCCCGCATCTGCGCCCGGCCTGGATGATTCGCGCCGGCCTGTTCCTCTACGACCATCTGGGCAAGCGCGAGCGCCTGGCCGCCTCGCGCGGCGTGCGTTTCGGCGCCGGCAGCCCGCTCAAGGCCGGGATCGGCCGCGGTTTCGAGTACTCCGACTGCTGGGTCGACGACGCCCGCCTGGTGGTGCTCAACGCCATCGCGGCGCGCGAGAAAGGTGCGCACATCCATACCCGCACCCGCTGCGTCAGCGCACGGCGCAGCAAGGGCCTCTGGCATATCCACCTCGAGCGCGCCGACGGCAGCCTGCTCTCCATCCGCAGCCGCGCCCTGGTCAACGCCGCCGGCCCCTGGGTCGCGCGCTTCATCGGCGAGGACCTCAAGCAGCGCTCGCCCTACGGCATCCGTCTGATCCAGGGCAGCCATATCGTGGTGCCGCGCCTGTATGACGGCGAACAAGCCTATATCCTGCAGAACGAGGACCGTCGCATCGTCTTCGCCATCCCCTATCTGGAGCGCTTCACCCTGATCGGCACCACCGACCGCGAGTATCAAGGCGACCCGGCCCAGGTGGCGATCAGTAGCGAGGAGACCGACTACCTGCTCGAGGTGGTCAATGCCCACTTCAAGCAGCAACTGAGCCGCGCCGACGTGCTGCACAGCTTCTCCGGCGTGCGCCCCCTGTGCGACGACGAGTCGGACGAACCCTCGGCGATCACCCGCGACTACACCCTGGCGCTAGCCGGCTCGGCCGGCGAGGCACCACTGCTGTCGGTGTTCGGCGGCAAGCTGACCACCTACCGCAAGCTGGCGGAAGCCGCGATGAAGCAACTGGCGCCGTTCTTCCCCAAACTGGGCCCAAGCTGGACCGCCAACGCCCCGCTGCCCGGCGGCGAGGACTTCGACAGCCAGAGCGCGCTGATCGAGGCGCTCTGCGCCCGCCATGACTGGTTGCCGACCAGCCTGGCGCGGCGCTGGGCAGGCAGCTACGGCAACCGCAGCTGGCGCCTGCTCGACGGCGTGCACGACCTCACCGACCTCGGCGAACACCTCGGCGCCGGGCTCCATGCCCGCGAGGTGGATTACCTGCGCCGCGAGGAATGGGCACGCAGCAGCGCCGACATCCTCTGGCGGCGCAGCAAACTGGGGCTGTTCATGACCCCGGCGCAGCAGGCCCGCCTGGAGCAATACCTGCATCCCCATTCGGCCCACGCCGCCTGACCCCCTGCGTACCACCTGCCCCGCTGCGCCGACACGGGATGGACCAATTTCGCGATGATCCGAGTCGTCATTACGGCTGGCCATCCACTTCTCGACAAGCGCCGTAATTTTTATCACGTCAATTCAAGTACTTAGCACCAGGATGCAGAACCAAAGCGTTCGTATTCAGTTTTATTTTTTCTTATGTATCAACCACTTAGGTTTGACAGCGCGCGGATTGGGGCAGAAACTTTGGTGTTACCAATCTCAGCGCAACACGGCAGGAGCGATCATGAAAGGCGACAAGAAGGTCATCCAACACCTGAACAAGATCCTCGGCAACGAACTGGTCGCCATCAACCAGTACTTCCTGCACGCGCGCATGTATGAGGACTGGGGGCTGAAGAAGCTCGGCGAGCACGAGTATCACGAGTCCATCGACGAGATGAAGCACGCCGACAGGCTGATCAAGCGCATCCTGTTCCTCGAGGGCATCCCCAATGTGCAGGACCTCGGCAAGCTGCTGATCGGCGAGAACACCAAGGAAATGCTCGAGTGCGACCTGAAGCTCGAACACAAGGCCCACGCCGACCTCAAGGCCGGCATCGCCTACTGCGAGAGCATCGGCGACTACGCCAGCCGCGAGCTGATGGAAGACATCCTCTGCTCGGAAGAAGACCATATCGACTGGCTGGAAACCCAGCTGGGGCTGATCGAGGCGGTCGGCCTGCAGAACTACCTGCAGTCGCAGATGGACGAGTAAGCCCTTTTCGCCATAAAAGACGGGAGCCAGTGGCTCCCGTTTTTTATGCCGCTGCCCAGCAGTCCGACTGCGTAGTGCGCCGTGCGCACCAATCCAAAGGCGGTGCGCATGGCGCACCCTACGCCTCGTCCTCCTTGACCCGGAACCAGGCGGCGTAGAGCGCCGGCAGGAACAGCAGGGTGAGCGCCGTGGCCACCACCAGGCCGCCCATGATGGCCACCGCCATCGGTCCGAAGAACACGCTGCGCGACAGCGGGATCATCGCCAGCACCGAGGCCAGGGCGGTCAGCACGATGGGCCGAAAGCGCCGCACCGTGGCCTCGATGATGGCGTGCCAGCGGTCCAGGCCGGCCTCGATGTCCTGCTCGATCTGGTCGACCAGGATCACCGAGTTGCGCATGATCATGCCGGCCAGAGCGATGGTGCCGAGCATGGCGACGAAGCCGAACGGCTGGCGGAAGATCAGCAGGAACAGGGTTACGCCGATCAGCCCCAGCGGCGCGGTGAGAAACACCATGGCCGAGCGCGAGAAGCTCTTGAGCTGCAGCATCAGCAAGGTCAGCACCACCACGATGAACAGCGGCACCCCGGCATTCACCGATTTCTGCCCGCGCGTCGAGTCCTCCACCGTGCCGCCCACCTCCAGCAGGTAGCCATCGGGCAGCTCGGCGCGGATCGGCTCCAGGGTCGGCAGTATCTGCGCCACCAGGCTGGCCGGCTGCTCCTTGCCGTAGATATCGGCGCGCACGGTGACGTTGGGCAGGCGGTTGCGGTGCCAGATGACGCCTTCCTCGAAACCGTACTCCAGGGTCGCCACCTGCGACAGGGCCACGCTGCGGCCGCTGTCGGTGGGCACCGCCAGGCTCGGCAGCAGGCTCAGCGACTGGCGCTCCTGCACGGTGCCGCGCAGGAGGATTTCGATCAGCTCGTTGTCCTCGCGGTACTGGCTGACGCTGGTGCCCGACAGCGAGCCCTGCAAAAAGCGCGACAGCTCGGCGGTGTTGACCCCCAGGGCGCGCGCACGATCCTGATCGACGTTGAGGTAGATGACCTTGCTCGGCTCCTCCCAGTCCAAATGCACGTTGGCCACATGGGGATTCTCGCGCACCTTGGCCGCCACCTCGCGGGCCAGCACGCGCACCTCGTCGATATGCTCGCCGCTGACCCGGAACTGCACCGGGTAGCCCACCGGCGGACCGTTCTCCAGGCGGCTGATGCGGCTGCGCAGGGCGGGGAAGTCTTCGTTCATGGTCTGGATCAGCCAGCTGCGCAGCTGCTCGCGCTCCTCGATGCTCTTGGCCAGCACCACGAGCTGGGCGAAACTGGCCGCCGGCAGCTGCTGGTCCAGCGGCAGGTAGAAGCGCGGCGAGCCGGTGCCGACGTAGGCCACGTAGTTGTCGATACCCGGCTGCTTCTTGAGCAGTGCCTCCAGGCGCTTGACCTGGGCCTCGGTGGCGGCGAGCGAGGCGCCCTCCTCCAGCTTGATATCGACCATCAGCTCCAGGCGTCCCGAGGCGGGAAAGAACTGCTGCGGCACGAAGCGAAACAGCAGCACGGCGGCGACGAAGGCGCCGATGGTCAGCAGTATCACCGTCCGCCGCCTACGCACGCACCACTGCACCGTAGCCCGCACGCGCCGGTAGAACGGCGTCGAGTAAGGGTCGTGGCCGGCGTCGCTGCCGCCGTGCTTGGCCGCGTGCAGCTTGGCCAGGTCGGGCAGCAGCTTGTCGCCCAGGTAGGGCACGAACATCACCGCGGCGATCCATGAGGCGACCAGGGCGATCACCACCACTTGGAAGATCGAACGGGTGTATTCGCCGGTACCGGACTGCGCGGTGGCGATCGGCAGGAAGCCGGCGGCGGTGATCAGGGTGCCGGTGAGCATGGGGAAGGCTGTGCTGGTCCAGGCGTAGCTGGCTGCCTTGAGGCGGTCGTAGCCCTGCTCCATCTTGATCGCCATCATCTCCACCGCGATGATCGCGTCGTCCACCAGCAGGCCGAGGCCGAGCACCAGGGCGCCGAGGGATATCTTGTGCAGGCCGATCCCCAGGTAGTACATGCTGGCGAAGGTCATCGCCAGCACCAGCGGGATCACCAGCGCCACCACCAGACCGGTACGCAGGCCGAGGGAGAAAAAGCTGACCAGCAGCACGATCACCAGCGCCTCGACCAGCACACGAACGAACTCGCCGACCCCGGTCTTCACCGCCGCCGGCTGGTCCGACACCTTGCGCAACTCCATGCCCAGCGGCAGGGTCTGCTGCAGGCGGGCGAACTCGCCCTCCAGTGCCTTGCCCAGTACCAGGATGTCGCCGCCGGCCTTCATCGACACCGCCAGGCCGATGGCGTCCTCGCCCATGAAGCGCATGCGCGGCGCGGGCGGATCGTTGAAGCCGCGCCTGACCTCGGCGACGTCGCCGATGCGGAAGGTGCGCTCGGCGACGCGAATGGGGAAATCGCGAATCTCCTCCACCGACTCGAAGCGACCGGTCACGCGCAGCTGGATGCGGTCGCTGGCGGTCTCGAAGAAACCGGCGGCGGCCACCGTGTTCTGCGCCTCCAGGGCCTGCTGCACCGCCGCCAGGGGCAGACCGAGGGTGGCCAGCTTGGTATTGGACAGCTCGATCCAGATCTTCTCGTCCTGCAGGCCGATCAGCTCCACCTTGCCGACGTCCTTGACCCGCTGCAGCTGCAGCTGGACGCGGTCGGCGTAGTCCTTGAGCACCGCGTAGTCGAAGCCGTTGCCGGTCAGCGCATAGATGTTGCCGAAGGTGGTGCCGAACTCGTCGTTGAAGAACGGCCCCTGGATGCCCGCCGGCAGGGTGTGGCGGATGTCGCCGACCTTCTTGCGTACCTGGTACCACAGCTCGGGGATGTCCGAGCTGCGCATGGAGTCGCGCGCCATGAAGGTCACCTGCGACTCGCCGGGCCGCGAGAAGCTGGTGATGCGGTCGTACTCGCCGGTCTCCATCAGCTTCTTCTCGATGCGCTCGGTGACCTGGCGCGCCACCTCTTCGGCGCTGGCGCCCGGCCAGTTGGTGCGGATCACCATGGCCTTGAAGGTGAAGGGCGGGTCCTCGCTCTGTCCCAGCTTGGTGTAGGACAGTGCGCCGACCACCGCCAGCAGCAGCATGATGTAGAGGACGATCTGGCGATGGCGCAGCGCCCAGGCGGACAGGTTGAAGCTCATCCGGGCTTACTCCTTGACGACCAGTTCGACGTTGCGGTTGTCGCGATCCACCGGGCGCACCTGCTGGCCCTCGCGCAACACCTGCACGCCGGCGGCGACCACCCAATCGCTCGCCGACAGGCCTTCGAGCACCGGTACGCGGCCGTCGCCATAGGCGCCGACACGCACCGGGCGGCGCTGCAGCTTGTGTCCCTCGGGCTCGACCACCCAGACGAACGGCTGCCCCTTCTCCGCGCTGAGCGCCGACAGCGGCACCGCCAGCGGCACCTCGCCGTTGCTGGAGATGAACACCCGTGCGCTCTGCCCCAGTTCGGCCGGCACCTTGCCCTCGGTGAAGGCGACGCGGGCGGCGAAGGTACGCGACTGCGGATCGGCAGCCGGCGCCATCTCGCGGATGCGCCCGGGGAAACGCTGATCCGGCTGCGACCAGAGTTCCACCTCGACCACCTGGCCGATCTGGAAACGGTCGAAACCCTGCTCCGGCAGGCTGATCGACACCTCGCGCTCACCGTCGGCGGCCAGGGTGAACACGGTCTGCCCTGCGGCCACCACCTGCCCCACCTCTACCGCGCGACGGGCGATCACGCCATCCTGGGAGGCCCGCAGCACGGCGTAGCCGGCCTGATTGCGGGCCACGTCGTACTCGGCCTCGATCTGCTTGAGGCGCGCCTCGCCGGCGCGATAGAGGTTCTCGGCATTGTCGAACTGCGAGCGGCTGACCAGATTGCGCGCCAGCAGCGCCTTGTAGCGCTCGCGTTCGGCGCGCACGGTCTGCAGGTTGGCCTGGGCGGCGGCCACCTGGGCGCGAATGGCTTCCAGCTGCAGGCGCACGTCCTGCGGGTCGAGCTCGGCCAGCGGCTGGTCCTTCTTCACCCGCGCGCCGACGTCCACCAGGCGCTTGGCCACCTTGCCGCCGATGCGAAAGGCCAGCTCCGGCTCGAAGCGCGCGCGCACCTCGCCGGGGTAGCTGTCGACCAGGGCGCCGGCCGGTTGCGGCTGCACCACCATGGCCGGGCGGATGGGCTGCTCGACCGGCTCGCCGTTACCGCAGGCGGA
Organism: Pseudomonas sp. SP16.1; assembly: GCF_052682975.1. NCBI lineage: Bacteria > Pseudomonadati > Pseudomonadota > Gammaproteobacteria > Pseudomonadales > Pseudomonadaceae > Pseudomonas > Pseudomonas sp. SP16.1. The sequence continues at coordinate 549,413 of NZ_JBQYFZ010000001.1, read as the reverse complement.
CAGCAGCAGGGCGATTGCGAGGGACGCTACGAAAGTCATGGCAGGGCGGAACATGGCGGATGACCTTTGCCGAAGAAGGGTTTGGAATATTTGTACTGCCGGGTATAGTAAAAATAGCAAACTCGCCAGTCCAGTATTAAAATCCGCCGATGCCTAACAAGTTGTTACCGCCCCCCGGTCCTGGTCGCCCCAAGGATCCAGCCAAACGCCAGGCCATTCTCGAAGCGGCCAAGACCCTGTTCCTGCGCCACGGCTACGATGGCAGCAGCATGGACGCCATCGCCGCGGAAGCCGGGGTGTCCAAGCTCACGGTGTACAGCCATTTCACCGACAAGGAGAGGCTGTTTTCCGCCGCGGTGAAGGCCAAGTGCGAGGAGCAGCTGCCCGAGCTGCTGTTCGAGCTGCCGACTGGGGTGCCGATCGAGACGGTGCTGCTGGGCATCGGCCGCGGCTTCCATGCGCTGGTCAGCAGCCGCGAATCGGTGGAGCTGCACCGCATGATGGTCAGCCTGGCCAGTCAGGATCCGAAGTTGGCGCTGATGTTCTACCAGGCCGGGCCGCAGCGCGTGCTGCAGGAGATGGCGGCGCTGCTGCGCAAGGCCGACCAGGGCGGCCTGCTGCAGATCGCCGACCCGCTGGGGGCGGCCGACCAGTTCTTCAGCCTGGTCAAGGGCGGCGCGCATTTTCGCCTGCTGATCGGTTGCTGCGCCCCGCTCGAGGGCGAGGCCGCCGAGCGGCATGTGCGCGAGGCGGTGGGGCTGTTCCTGCGCGCCTATCGGCGCTGAGTTTCGCGGGGCGCACGGCGCTCCCTAGGCTCCGGCTTCCAGCTTCTTCTTCGGATAGACGTCGTAGCGGCTGGATTTGCCCTCCAGCACGTAGCCGGGCTTCACCCCGTCGATGGCCGGCGCCTTGCGCGGGCGCTTGACCACCACCCGGTGGCTGGCCAGAGCCAGCGCCGCCGCGAGCAGCGCCGGTGCGTCCAGGTCGTCGCCCACCAGCGGGCGGAACAGGCGCATCTCCTTCTTCACCAGCGCGCTCTTGTCGCGATGCGGGAACATCGGGTCGAGGTAGATCACCTGCGGCGGCTCGCCCTGCCACTGGCGCATCAGCTCGATGGCATTGCCCGTCAGCAGGTGCATGTGCGCGACGATCGGCGCTACCTCCAGGCTCAGCGCGGCGCGTGCCAGGCCGTCCTCGAGCAGTGCGGCGATCAGCGGCTGGCGCTCGATCAGGGTCATCTCACAACCCAGGCTGGCGAGGACGAAGGCATCGCGACCGAGTCCGGCGGTAGCGTCCAGCACCCGCGGGCGAATGCCAGGCTGCACGCCGACCGCCTTGGCGATCATCTGCCCGCTGCCGCCGCCGAACTGACGGCGATGGGCCATGGCGCCCTCGACGAAATCGACCCGCACCGGGCCCGGTGCCTTGTCGCCCAGCTCGACCAGTTGCAAACCGGCGCCGCCCAACTGCAGGGCGAAAGCGGCCTCGCCGGCGCGCGGCAGGCCCAGGCGACTCGCCCAGCGGTCCGCGGCCTCGGCGTAAAAGGGCTCCAGGGCATCGACACGGACAGGGTGCAATTCGTCGTTCATCGGCTATTGACTCAAAAGCGGGGGTACGGCCGCGCATTGTGCCAGAGCCCGGCCAGTGCTTCCGGAGGAAGGTTGCGCGAAACACCGGACAGGGTGGCGGACGCCTGCGCGGTGTCGCCGTCAACTACACATGCGCCACAGCCCCATATCGACATGAAAATGATCGCGGTGCGCGGCGTTGTAGTCCGGCCCCAGGGTCACGTTGAAGCTGTCGCAGGCCGCCTCCCGCACCAGGCGCAGAAAGCGCGCCTCGTCGCCCTCCCCCGACCTGTCGCGCAGCACGCTGATGCGCCGCCCGTCGGCCAGGCGGAAGCCGACGATATCCAGCGCGTTGGCATAGGAATGCTGGCTGCCGGCGATGCTGCGGCAGGCGAAGCTGCCGACATGCTCGAGGCGCTTCACCGGTTGGCCGAATACCGCCTGTGCCGCCGGCTGCAGGCCGTGACGCTCGAACAGGGCGAAGCTCAGCGCCAGCGAACAGGTAGCCGTGAAGCTGTTGCTCAGGCCAAGGGGGGCACCGTGCACGCGCAGGGCGTTGTGCAGCGGACAGCCGGGATGCGGAGTACTGTCGGCCAGGCGGTCGAAACGCAGCTGCGAGGTCGCCAGCACCTGCTCGCACAGCTCCCGGTCGTCGCGCAGACGCCACAACTTGAAGCCGGTGAGCAGGTTCGGCGCCTCGCGCACGTCCAGCGGCGCCCAGGGATCGAAACGCGGCGCCACCTCGAGCCAGCCGCGCCACAGGGCGACCAGCGCGGCCACGGCCAGCAGCCCGCTCAGCAACAGCAGGCGGCCGATCGCTCGTATCGGCATGTCCATTTCCTATCAGAGCAGGCCGAGTTGCTGCAGTTCCGGCTCCTGCCACAACACGGGCAACTCGGGCAGCCCCGGCAGCCGCACGCGCAAGCCCGCATGGAAGCGTCGCGCCAGGTCCGGCGCCAGGCGGTTGTCAGCGGTGTGCAGGAACACGTAGGGCCGTCGTCCTTGCTCGATCCAGGCGGCGACCTGATCCAGCCAGGGGGTCATGAACGGGTCATTGGCGAGCAGCTCGGGATGGCCGACGAAACGCAGCTGCGGGCTCTGGCTGAAGGCGGTCGGCCGGGTCAGCAGGCGCGGCTTCTTGGCCTGGGCATGCAGCACCGCCGGCTCGCCCGACTGGCAGCTGAACAGCGCGCGCGAGTCCAGACAGACACGCTCGACCGCATGCCCGAGCAGTAGCCGATTCAGGGCGCGCTCGGCCTCGCCCTTGGCGAAGAACTCCGGATGGCGCACCTCGATGGCCAGCGCCGAGTCGCCCCATTGCCGGATGAATGCCGCCAGCTCCTCCAGCCGCGCCGGACCGAAGCTGGCCGGCAGCTGCAGCCAGTAGGGCGCGACTCGCTGGCCGAGCGGCGCCAGCAGGCGGCGGAAGTCCTCGGCCGCGTCCAACTGCTCGCGCAGGTCGCCGCCATGGCTGATGTCGCGCGGCAGCTTGGCGCAGAAACGAAAGCGCACGGGCATCTGCTCGGCCCAGCGCGCCACGGTCTGCGGCGAAGGCCGCGCATAGAAGGTGGTATTGCCCTCGACGGCGTTGAATACCTGGGCGTACTGGCCGAGGAAGTCGCCGCTGCGGGTGGCGGATGGATAGAGGCTGCCGCGCCAGGCCGGCTCGCTCCAGGAAGGGCAGCCGAGGAAATAAGCGGACATCAGGCGTAGAGGTCGAGACCCAGCACTTCCTGGGCGTCGGACTCGCGGGCGTAGCTGGCGGTGGTGCTGTAGCTGGCCAGCGCCTGGGCGGCGCGGCTGCTCAGTGCGGGCTGCTGGAAGCCGAGGTCGCGGGCCCGCGCTGGCAGGCTGTCGCCGTTGTCGCTGCTGGCCTGCACCCGGCGGATCTGCGGGACCTGTTCCAGGCCCTGGCTGCTGGCCGGGGCCGCCGGCTGCTCGCGTTGTACCTCGACCTCGCGCTGCGCCTCGCGATAGGGCGTAACCGCAGTCCCCGAACGGGGGCCGCGATCCGGCGAGTAGGAAGGTAGGTAACCGTCGATCCGCATCTACAACTGCTCGGTGGGCTCGGTTAAAGAATGGCCAGTGCTGGCAATGTAGCGACGAGGCCAGGCCTTGGCAAATGCCAGGCGACCAGTGCCTGCCGACTGGCGACCAGCTTTCAGGCCGGCGGCGCCTTGGGCGTCGCCACCTGGTCGCGCAGGTACACCGGCTGGGCCTGGTCGGCCTCCAGCGCCTCGCCGCGCGCCCAGGCGAATTGCGCCAGGCTCAGCACGTCCTCGGCGTGGGGCAGCAGGCTGCCGTCCATGGCCACAGGTTTCAGCGCGATGCGCGCGGCATGAGTACCCCAGCCGGTGCCGGCGCCGAACCAGTCGCCGCTGGCGCCGCGGGGCGCCTCGGCCTGCTCCGGTGGCAGCACCGCCTCCTGGCCGAGCAGGCGCATCTCGCCGCCCTCGGCGCGGTAGCAGCCCCAGTACACCTCGTCCATGCGCGCATCGATGGCGGCCGCCACCTGGATCGCGCCCCGTTCGCGCAGCGCGCGCTGGGCCAGAGCCGCCAGGTTGGACACCGGCAGCACCGGGCGCTGCAGGGCGAAGGCCAGGCCCTGGACCACGCCGATGGCGATGCGCACGCCGGTGAAGGCGCCAGGGCCACGGCCGAAGGCAATGGCATCCAGCTGCGCGGCGGCGATGCCGGCTTCGGCCAGCAGCTGCTGGATCATCGGCAGCAGGCGCTGGGCATGCAGGCGCGGCGCCACCTCGTAGTGGCTGAGCACGCGGCCATCGTGCAGCAGGGCGACGGAACAGGCTTCGGTGGCGGTATCCAGGGCCAGGAGAGTGGTCATCGGGTTCGCACGGCTGAAGAAAAAAGAGCCGGCATTAGACCGGCTCGAGAATTTTTTTTCCAGCTCCGTGACGGCGCCTCGCGCCGCCGCCCCGATCGGCGGACGCGCTTACCAGGGTTCGACCATCGGCTCGGCCTCCCAGGCCTGCAGCGGCGCCTTCGACCAGGTGCCATAGGTCGCGTTGGGGAAAACTATCCACTCGCTGCCCCACTTGCCCGCCTCGCTGGCCACGGTGCTGCGTTGCTGATCCAGCGGCGTCTTGCGAAAACGCGCGTCGAAGTCGTGCAGGGTGTCGCCGAGCAGTAGCACGATCTGGTGATCGGCGCTGACGATGGCGCGCCGCTCGACCTTGGGCGGCCCCAGCAGCAGCACGCTGTCCTCGGACACCTGGGGCAGGCCGAGTTTGCTCAGGGTGGCCAGGGTGTGCTTCTTCTGCTCGTCGGCGCGATCGGAGATATAGCGGATGGTCACGCCGAGCTGGTCGGCATGCTGCAGGAACTGCTTGGCGCCGGGGATCAGCGCGGGCGTGCCGTCGCGTTCCCAGGGCAGCCAGGTGTCCCAGGCATCGTACTGATGACAGTTGGCCAGGTCGCGCGCCAGCAGCGCGCTGTTGTCGATCACGGTTTCGTCCAGGTCGGTGACGATGGCCAGCCTGGATGGGTCCTTCGCCGCCGCCACGGCCGCATCCAGCTTCTGCGTGGCGATATTGTATGCCTGCAGCTGCAGCGCCTGGATTTCCGCCGACTGCTGCTGGAAACGCAGGCCCATGGCGAACTCGGCGACAGCGCAGTCCGCCTTGGGCTTCGCGGAGGTATCGGCAAAAGCTGAGGGGGCGGCCAGCAGCGATACCGCCAGGCCCAGCCAGATAGCACTCTTTCCCGTCTTGTCGATCATTGGATGCGCTCTCTTCCTTAGAATGAATTAAAGCCCAGGACCATCTCGAAATGGTCTAGACCAGGAACAGATGCTAGGGTAGGAAAGCAGGGTTACCATTCTGTGAACGACCTTCAGCTGCCCCTACGCGCCAACGGCAGAAACGACAACGGCCCGCAAAAGCGGGCCGTTGTCGTGGTTGCTGGCAGGTATTCAGCTGAGGGCTTCAAACACCTTGGCGGTGATCTCCTCCACCGAACCGACGCCGGCAACGGCGCTGTACTTCGGTGTGCCGTCGGCGGTGGCAAGCTTCTGGTAGAAGTCCACCAGCGGTTTGGTCTGCGCGTGGTAGACGGACAGGCGATGACGCACGGTTTCTTCGGTGTCGTCCTTGCGCTGGACCAGCTCTTCGCCGGTCACATCGTCCTTGCCTTCGACCTTCGGCGGGTTGTAGACGACGTGGTAGACGCGGCCGCTGGCCTCGTGCACGCGGCGGCCGGCAATGCGCTGGACGATTTCCTCGTCGTCCACGGCGATCTCCACCACGTTGTCGATGTCCACCCCGGCGTCACGCATGGCCTCGGCCTGCGGGATGGTGCGCGGGAAGCCGTCGAACAGGAAGCCCTTGGCGCAATCGGGCTGAGCGATGCGCTCCTTGACCAGGTTGATGATCAGGTCATCGGAGACCAGGCCGCCGGCGTCCATCACGCTCTTGGCCTGCAGGCCCAGTTCGGTGCCCGCCTTGACCGCCGCGCGCAGCATGTCGCCGGTGGAGATTTGCGGAATACCGAATTTCTCGGTGATGTAGCGAGCCTGGGTACCTTTGCCGGCACCGGGCGCCCCCAGCAGAATCACGCGCATCGATGTGCTCCTCAAGATTTGTGTAGAAATCGGTCGGACTCGGCTCAAAGGGCCAGTCTCTTGAATGTTGTGCAGCCGCCGCAGGGCGCCTCTAGAAACTACCTGCGTTGTCATCGCAGCGTTAACAACAGGCGCAGAATGCTCATTTACAGCTCGTAAACTGCGCTTCTTCGCCTGTTTTTGCCTTGCGCTGACTGCCTCGCCTAGGTTTTTAGAGGCGCCCTGTAGCGGCCAAAAGGCTGATCAAGATACACAGCGCCCCCCGGGCACACAAGCCGCCGAAAGTCGGATAAAAGCCCTCCTCCCGACGGCCCGGACGCCGCTGCGAACGCGCGCTGCCCGGGTGCCCTCGCACCCGCGCGGCGGCTCAACCGGTATTGCGCAAACCGGCGGCGATACCCGCCACGCTGACCAGCAGGGCCTGCTCCAAAGGGCTCTCCGGCGCCTGCTGGCGCAGCCGGCAGCGTGCCAGCAGCTCGGCCTGCAGCAGGTGCAGCGGGTCGAGGTAGGTATTGCGCACGCTGATCGATTCCAGCGTCTCGGGGCTGTGCCCCAGCAGTCGCGACTGCCCGGTCAACGCCAGCACCGCGGCGCACGCCTGCGACAATAGGTCGCGTAACTGCGCACCCAGCGGACGCAGCGCCGGCTCGACCAGACGCTCGTCGTACAGCGCGGCGATGCTGGCGTCGGCCTTGGCCAGCACCATCTCCAGCATGTCGATGCGCGTGCGGAAGAACGGCCAGCGCTCGCGCATGCTTTTCAGCAGCTCGCCCTCGCCGCCGGCCAGCGCCTGGCCGAGGGCCTGCTCCCAGCCGAGCCAGGCCGGCAGCATCAGGCGCGTCTGGGTCCAGGCGAAGATCCACGGAATCGCCCGCAGACTCTCCACCCCGCCCTCGCGGCGCTTGGCCGGGCGACTGCCCAGTGGCAGGCGGCCCAGCTCCTGCTCCGGGGTGGCCTGGCGGAAATACTCGACGAACTGCGGATGCTCGCGCACCACTCCGCGGTAGGCATTCACCCCCGCGGCGGCCAGGCGATCCATCATCGCCCGCCAGCTCGGTTCGGGAGCCGGCGGCGGCAGCAGGGTGGCCTCCAGAACGGCGGCCAGGTAGAGGTTGAGATTCTGCTCGGCGATATCCGGCAGGCCGAACTTGAAACGGATCATCTCGCCCTGTTCGGTCGTGCGGAAGCGCCCCGCCACCGACCCCGGCGGCTGCGACAGGATCGCCGCGTGGGCCGGACCACCACCGCGACCGACGGTGCCGCCGCGGCCGTGGAACAGCAGGAGCTCGACCTGGTGCTCGCGGCACAGGCGCACCAGCTCCTCCTGGGCGCGGTACTGCGCCCAGGCCGCGGCGGTGGTGCCGGCGTCCTTGGCCGAATCGGAGTAACCGATCATCACCTCCTGCGGCCCGTGCAGGCGTGCGCGGTAGCCGGGCAGGCCGAGCAGGCGCTGGAGCACCGGGCCGGCGTTGTCCAGATCGGCCAGGGTTTCGAACAGTGGCACCACGCGCATCGGCCGGCGCAACCCGGCCTCCTTCAACAGCAGTTGCACCGCCAGCACGTCGGAAGCGGCGCCGGCCATCGAGATCACGTAGGAACCCAGCGAGGCCGCGGGCGCGGCGGCCACTTCGCGGCAGGTGGCGAGCACCTCGGCGGTGTCGGCCGACGGACGATAATCGCTCGGCAACAGCGGCCGACGGTTGTCCAGTTCGCGCTGCAAAAAAACCAGGCGCGCCGCTTCGTCCCACTCGGCGTAGCGCCCCAGGCCCAGGTAGTCGGTGATTTCCGTGAGCGCCGCGGCGTGGCGAGCGGAGTCCTGGCGCACGTCCAGGCGCACCAGGAACAGGCCGAAGGTGGCGCCCCGGCGCAGGCAGTCGAGTAGCGGGCCGTCGGCGATCACGCCCATGCCGCAGTCGTGCAGCGACTGGTAGCACAGCTGCAGCGGCCCCAGCAGGTCGTGGTTGTCCTGCAGTACCGCGGCGCTTGGCGCGACGTCCGCGGACAACGCCTGCTGCGCCCAGCTGCGGGTCTCGCGCAGGCGTTCGCGCAGCTGCTTGAGCAGCGCCCGGTAGGGCTCGGCGCTGTCGCCGACCCGCGCACGCAGTTCGGCGCTGGCCTGCTGCATGGACAGCTCGGCGGCGAGCTGGTCGATATCGCGTAGGTACAGGTCGGCGGCCATCCAGCGCGCCAGCAGCAGCACCTCGCGGGTGACCCGGGCGGTGACGTTGGGGTTGCCGTCGCGGTCGCCGCCCATCCAGGAGGCGAAGCGGATCGGCGCCGCGTCCAGCGGTAGGCGCAAGCCGGTGGCCAACTGCAGGCTGCGGTCGGCCTTGCGCAGGAACTGCGGCACGGCCTGCCACAGCGAGTGCTCGATCACCGCGAAGCCCCACTTGGCTTCGTCCACCGGGGTCGGCCGGCTGCGGCGGATCTCCTCGGTATGCCAGGCTTCGGCGATCAGCCGCTGCAGGCGCTGGACGCTGCGCTCGCGCTCGGCCGGTAGCAGATCGCTGTGATCCAGGGCACTCAACTGTGCGGCGATGGCGTCGTATTTCTGGATCAGCGTGCGCCGCGCCACTTCGGTGGGGTGGGCGGTGAGCACCAGTTCGATGTCCAGGCGACCAAGCTGGCGCGCCAGTTCGTCGCCCCCCTTGCCGGCGACGAGCAGGCGCGCCAGCAGTTCGTCCAGCACACCGTCCTCGAACGGCTCGGGCTCTCCCGGGCGACGGCGGCGCACACGGTGCTGCTGCTCGGCGATATTGGCCAGATTGAGGAACTGGTTGAAGGCCCGCGCCACGGGCAGCAACTCGTCGTCGCCGAGGTCGCCCAGGGTGCTGGTCAGCTGCTCGGCGCCGGCCGCCGAGCCACGCCGGCCGGCCTTGGCAGCCTTGCGAATGCGCTCGATCTTGTCGAGAAACTCGGCGCCCAGCTGGGAGCTGATGGTTTGTCCGAGCAGTTCGCCGAGCAGGTGCACCTCTTCACGCAGGCGCGCATCGATTTCCGCCATGTCGCACTCCTTCTCCTGACCAAGGTCAACAGAGTGCCCAGCGCGCCAACTTCTTACAAGGGCGCGACGCGCGGCGCAGCAGGCGCGCGGACAGGGTCTAGGCTTGCAGATAGGCGTTCTCGGTGTCCGCCTGCCGGCCAACGAAAGCGCCGCCATCGAGAGGAATGGACGAGATCGTCATGAGAATTCGAGAGCTGGTAAACCATTGGGAACAGAACGCACGGGGCCGCCTGACTCCGAGTCGTTACCACATCCACCTGGACATCGAATCCGCCGCGCGCCTTGCGGCGCTGACCGAGATGTATCCCAAGCATCATCCCGAGGAGCTGCTCGGCGAGCTGATCGGCGCGGCGCTGGAGGAACTGGAGGCCAGCCTGCCCTATGTTAAGGGCAGCCAGGTGGTGGCGCAGGACGAACAGGGCGACCCGCTGTACGAGGACATCGGCCCCACCCCGCGTTTTCTCGCACTGTCGCGCAAGTACTTGCGCGAGCTGAACGAACAGGCCAGCGGCCAGGCCCACTAAGGCGCGCAGCCGCTCGATCCACCGGGGCATGGCGGCCCGCCACCCTGCGCGCAGCGACTGCGCCGGGGCCGCGGCGGGCGCCGCCCTGGGTTCCCTTTTCATCCCTCCTCCCGGCGGGTCGTGCTGGCTCGCCCGGCTCTCGCCCGCGGCCGAAGCTATCCAACCGGTCAGTCAGCAACGCTGCGTGCGTTTTTTCCTGAACCATTGAAAAAACCTTCCGGTCCCAACCAGTAAGCCATCGCGGCAATCGGCTGCCCCGAGGCAGCGGCGCGGCGATGTCTCGGTAATCACGGATATCGTCATTCATAGGAATGTTTCAAATGGAGTTCGCCACCATGAAGACCCATACCGCGAAAGACCCGCACGCCCGCCTCCACGGGCAGAAACTGGCCGCCCTGGCGCTGTGCGGCAGCCTGGTACTGGCCGGCTGCGCCGGCAATCCGCCCAGTGAACAGTACGCCGTGACGCAATCGGCCGTGAACGCGGCGATCAGTGCCGGCGGGACCGAATTCGCCGCGGTGGAGATGAAATCGGCCCAGGACAAGCTCAAGCAGGCCGAGTTGGCCATGCACGAAGAGAACTATGACGAGGCCCGCCGCCTGGCCGAACAGGCCGAATGGGACGCCCGCCTCGCCGAGCGCAAGGCCCAGGCCGCGAAGGCCGAGCGCGCCTTGCAGGACGCCCGCCAGGGTGTTCAGGACCTGCGCGAGGAAGGCCTGCGTCACGCCCGTTGAGCTAGCCCGCCACCTCGTAAGTTCGCTGACAGATCAAAGGATGAATCGCCATGCGTAAACACGTGATGATCCCCGCACTCCTGGCGCTGTGCGTCGGCCTCGCCGCCTGCTCGCACCAGCCCAACGCCAACCTGGAATCGGCCCGTAGCAATTTTTCCGCCCTGCAGAGCGACCCGCTGGCAAGCAAGGTAGCCGCGCTGGAAACCAAGGAGGCCCAGGAATGGCTGGACAAGGCCGAGCAGGCCTATCTGGACGAGGAAGACGAGAAGAAGGTCGATCAGCTGGCCTACCTGACCAACCGGCGCATCGACGTCGCCAGGCAGACCATCGCCTTGCGCTCCGCCGAGGCCAACCTGGAGGACGTGTCGACCCTACGCGCCCAGGCCCGCCTCGATGCGCGTGACGCCCAGATCCGCAAGCTGCAGGAAAGCCTCGACGCCAGGCAGACCGAACGTGGCACCCTGGTGACCTTCGGCGACCTGCTGTTCGACTTCAACAAGGCGGAACTCAGGAGCGGCGCCTACCCTGGCATCACCAAGCTGGCGCAGTTTCTCCAGGAAAACCCGGATCGCCAGGTGATAGTCGAGGGCTACACCGACAACGTCGGTTCCGCCAGCTACAACCAGAGCCTGTCCGAGCGGCGTGCCAACGCGGTGCGCGCCGCCCTGGTACGCGCCGGCGTGGAGCCTTCGCGCATCGTCGCCCAGGGCTACGGCAAGGAGCATCCGGTGGCGGATAACGCCAGCGACTCGGGCCGGGCGCAGAACCGTCGGGTGGAGGTGACCATCTCCCACGACAACCAGCCGGTCACCCCGCGCTCATAAACAGCCGCCCGATCCAGGCAAGGGTGTCGCCGCGCGCCATCGGTGCGCACAGCGCACCCTACGTTCGATCGCGTAGGCCAGGCGCAACCCGCCAAACCGGCGATGTTCGGCTCAACCTCGATGCCTGCGGCGCGCCCTACTCGCTGAGCTGCGGGGTCTCCTGGCCCACGCAGCGCACGGCGCGTTTCTTGTTGTCCACCAGCACGCCGGTCAGGCCCTTCTGCTGGATGTCGAACAGCACCAGCACGCCATCGATGCACTGCGCCACCTGATCGGCCGGTTTCAGCGAGACCTTGTAGTCCTCGCCAGGAACGGTCTTGAGCATGGTGAAATCCGACAGCAGCAGCGCGTCTTCGGGTTTGGCGAAGTGCAGGTAGCCGTAGTACCAGAGCACGCCGATGGTGCCGACGATGCTGACGATGCCGGTGAGGATCAGGGAAATGGGGTCGCGTTCGGTCATTACGGGCTCTCGCTTGCGGATTCTGCTGACTCGATGAAGGTGTGCGGTGCGCCGGCGAATGCCAGTACCAACTGGCGCCAGGCCGGCTCGGCGAAGGTCTGGACATGGCCGCCGCGGGTCGCCTGGAAGGCGCGCGGCGGGCGCGCAGCTTGATACAACAGGCGGCCGTTGGCAAATGGCAGCACCTCGTCGTCAGGGCTGTGCAGGATCAGCAGCGGCAGGCCTTCGAGGGCGGCGATAGCGTGGATGGCGCTGTCGTCGTCGGGGATCAGCCAGGACAGCGGCACCTGCAACGGCCAGGTCAGCCAGGCAGTGCTCAGCGCATGCTGGGCGGAATCGCGGTAGCTGGCCGGCACGCCGTCGAGCACCAGGGCGTGCAGCGCCGCGCGGCGCTGCGGGCGCTCGCTCAGGTAGTGCACGGCCAGCGCGCCGCCCAGGCTCTGGCCGAGCAGGATCAGCGGCTTGCCCTGCACCTCGGGCGCCTGCTCCAGCCAGCCGAATGCGGCGTCGATATCCTGGTACACCGCCGGCAGGCTGGGCTTGCCTTCGGACAGGCCGTAGCCGCGATAGTCCAGCATCAGCACCTGGTAACCCTGCTCCGGCAGCCAGTAGGTGCCGCCAAGGTGCCAGGCCAGGTTGCCGCCATTGCCGTGCAGATGCAGCACCGTGCCTTTCACCTCCACGCCCGGCTTGGCCGGCAGCCACCAGCCGTGCAGGCGCGTACCGTCGGTAGCCTGCAGGTGAATGTCGCGGTAGTTAAGCCCGGCCCGCTCGGGGGTGAAGGGCAATCCCGGTTCGGGATAGAACAGCAGGCCGCTGCAACCGACCAACGATAGGCAGGCGAGCAGCACCAGTGCGCACAGGCTACTTGCCACCGCCGCGCACCTCCTCGCGGGCCTGGAAGGTCGCCGCATAGACGCGCTCGGCCAGACGCGAGAACGGCAGGCTCTGGATCCACACGGTACCGCTGCCCTTGAGCGTGGCCAGCAGGATCCCCTCGCCACCGAACAGCATGCTCTTCAGGCCGCCGGCCAGGGCGATGTCGTAGTCGATGCCGGCGCTGAAGGCCACCAGGCAGCCGGTGTCCAGGCGCAGCGTTTCATCGTTCAACTCCTTGCGGATCACCGTGCCGCCGGCATGCACGAAGGCCAGGCCGTCGCCTTCGAGCTGCTGCAGGATGAAGCCCTCGCCACCGAAGAAACCGGCGCCGATGCGCTTGTTGAAGCGGATGCCGATACGGGTGCCGTGGGCGGCGCAGAGAAAGGCGTCCTTCTGGCAGATCAGCCGGCCGCCGATCCGGCCCAGGTCGATCGGCACCACGGTGCCCGGATAGGGCGCGGCGAAGGCGACCCGCGCCGGTGTTTTGCCGGCATTGCTGAAGTGCGTCATGAACAGCGATTCGCCGGTGAGCAGGCGCTTGCCGGCGCCCCACAGCTTGCCCAGCATGCCGCTGGAGGAGCCGTCGCCCATGCGCGTCTCGAAGCGCACGCCGTCGGTCATGTAGTTCATCGCCCCGGCCTCGGCGATCACCGTCTCGCCGGGGTCGAGGACGATCTCCACCGATTGCGCCGAGCTGCCGAGGATTTCGTAGTCGAGTTGATGGCTGGGCATGAGAGCACCTTCGGATAGTTGGTATCGATCCATCGCTCTGGTGGATGTAGAAAGCGACATCCGCCCTAGGCGCGCCTGAGCGGTAGTGCGCGCGGCGCACACCCTGCGTGTGGCGTGATCAGAGGATATTGGCGTAGTCGGCTTCGATGCGGTCCAGGCTCAGGTGGTTGAGGAAGTTGGAGAAGCACATCCAGGCCGACAGTGCGTTCATGTCCTGGAACTGCGGCGGCAGGTACCTGGGCGGCAGCACCAGGCCTTCGTCCACCAGCTTGCGCAGGGTGCGCATGTCTTCCAGGGTGGTCTTGCCGCAGAACAGCAGCGGGATCTGCTCCAGCTTGCCCTTGCGTACCGCCAGCTGGATGTAGTTGTAGATCAGGATGAAGCCCTTGAGATAGGACAGGTCCTTGGTGAACGGCAGGCCGCCCGGCAGCGAGCCGCGGAACACCCGGCTGGCGTTGCTGTAGCCGCTCTCCAGGCCGTAACCCTGCTCGCGGAAGAACTCGAACACCTCGAGGAAATCCGCGCCCTCCTCGGCCATGTGGATGGCGCGGGTGCGGTTGGTCAGCTTGCGCAGGCGGGTCGGGTAGGAGGCGAAGGCGATCACCTCCATCAGGATCGCCAGGCCTTCCTGGGTCACGGTCGACGACGGCGGGCCCTTGGCCAGGAAGGTGCAGATCGGCTGAGCCAGCCCGTTGAGCGTGGTGCCGACGTGCACCAACCCCTCGTGCACCTCCAGCGCCTTGACGTCGCGCTCGTTGAAGCGCGCGTCGCTGCGGATCTTGATGTAGTCGGCGCCGGCCGCGGCGTCGGCGAGGATGCCGTCGGACTCGAACACGCGGATGGTGTCGTCGCCGAACACCCCGGCCAGGCGCTGCTGCAGGATGCTTACCGCATCGGCGGCGCCGAGCAGCTTGGGCTCGTCCTCCAGATCGCCGCGCGCGGCGATGTTGTTGAGGTAGTCCGAGAGCATCAGGCCGAGGTCGGCCAGCGTCGGGTCGCCGGCATGGAAGGCATCGGAGGCGGCGCCGTAGAGCTCCTGACTGATCAGGCCGAAGTCCTCGGTGCCGCGCGCCTCGAGCATGCGGATAACCATGCGGTATTCCTTACACATGCGCCGCATGATCTGCCCGACCGGATTGAACTGGCCGAGCTGGCGGGTGATGTCGCGCTCGATGTTCTGGAACTCCAGCTTCTTCGCCGCGGCGTCGAAGGCCAGCGGGCGGCCCAGGTAGTAGTCGCGGTCAACCGCCGGCAGGGCCTTGCCCTTGGCCTTGAGGAAGGCCTCGCGGACGCCTTCGTCCCACTTCACCGCATCGAGCACGCGGATCGGCGTCTGCGCCTCGACGATGCGGTCGCTCAAGGCGCGGATGCACAGTTGGTAATCGTCCAGTTTCTGCTGGCTGTTCATGCTCGTTCCTGGCGCTGCATCACGCCTGATATTGCGCCTCTTCGCAGGAGCCGGCTTGCCGGCGCTGCCGGCGTTCTAGCGATCGCCCGCAAGCCGGCTCCTGCACCGCTTTGATAGCTCATGCCGGCGACATCATTCTGCAGTGCGCTGGTAGCGCGCCACCTCGACGAACAGGTCGGCGTTGGCCGGGTCGTCCAGGTAGGCGAACACCTGGTCCAGCGGGCTGCTGATCAGCACACCCTCGCCTTCGGGCAGGCTCACCGTCTCGCCCTCCAGCAGGCCCTTGGCCATGTCCTGGGCGATGCGCTCGGCGTCCAGGTTGTACACCACCAGCTCGTTGTTCTTGGTCAGCTCGAAGCCGGCGATGGCGAAGTTGGCGCCCAGGCTCTTCGGCAGGCCGGCCGAAAGATACCAGCGTCGGCCGTGATGAGCGACGGTGAAGCCGAACTCCTCGAGGCTGTCGAGGTTGTCCGGGCTGCCCTCGTAGATGCGCGCCTTGTACAGGTTGGAACCGGCCCGGCTGACCTCCAGATAGAGCTGCTCGCCCCACTCGTCCTGCCGGGTCCATTCGCCCAGCAGCGGTATGGGCGCCGCCTCGTTGGCCGGAATCGGATCCTTGAAGGTGACCAGGCAGCCGCCCAACAACAGGAAGGACAGGGCGACCAGCGCACGCCATGCTCTCATTTAGCTCTCCTTGTGAAGACCGCTCGCCCCTCGGCTGGCGGTTACAGCCCCAGAACCAGGTTCATGTAGCGTTTAAGGATGGCCAGCATTCCCTCGCTGTCCAGCTGTTCGAGGCCGTCCAGCAGGCCCTGATACTCCATCCGCTCGATGGTTGCCGTCAACAGCACGGCGTCCTGCTCCGGCTGACGCGAACCGAGCACCTCGAAGAACTGGGCGACACCCTGCTGGAGTATCTGCCGGTGGGCGCGCACCAGCTCGCGCAGGCGCGGGTTGAGCAGCGCCTCCTGATGAAACGCCTGCTCCACTACCAGGTGGTCGCGACGCTCGCGCAGTTGGCGCTGCACGTACTGCACCGCCAGTGCGGCGATCTCGTCGGCCAGTTGCCGCCGCGCCGCCGCGCTGCCGTCCAGACGCCCGACCAGCTCCGCCAGCAGGTCCTGGGTGCCGTCCCAGAACGCCGCCATATGCGCCGCGCTACGCTCGACGAACTGGGCGAAGGTATCGGTGATCAGGTCGTCGATATCCTTGAAGTAATAGGTGGTGGCCGACAGCGGCACCTGCGCCTCGGCGGCTACCGCCCGATGGCGTACGGCGCGCACGCCCTCGCGCACGATGATGCGCATGGCGGCGTCGAGAATCGCCTGGCGGCGTTGCTCGCTGCCCTGCCGGCTGGCCTTGCGGCCCTGGTACTGGACGCTTTCGGCGACGGCGTTGGCCGCCTGGGTGGCACTCGGGAGAGCAGGCGCACGGCTCACGGCAGATCGACCTCTAGATTCCGGTTAGTGAAAAGCAGGGTAATGGGTTCGCCGAACAACCAAAAGGTTCCGCGGCCGCAGAAGATCAGGCAACGAGCAGCCTATGCCCTGGCAGGGTGCGCAGCCAGCAAAAAGCCGCCCGAAGGCGGCTTTGGCTGAACCATCAGGCCTGCGGACGCATGTGCGGGAAGAGGATCACGTCGCGGATCGACGGCGAGTTGGTCAGCAGCATCACCAGGCGGTCGATGCCGATGCCTTCGCCGGCGGTCGGCGGCATGCCGTACTCCAGCGCGCGGACGAAGTCGGCGTCGAAATGCATGGCCTCGTCGTCGCCGGCGTCCTTCTCCGCCACCTGGGCATGGAAGCGCGCAGCCTGGTCCTCGGCGTCGTTGAGCTCGGAATAGGCGTTGGCGATCTCGCGGCCGCCGATAAACAGCTCGAAACGATCGGTGACGTTGGGGTTCTTGTCGTTGCGACGGGCCAGCGGCGAGACCTCGAAAGGGTACTCGGTGATGAAGTGCGGCTGCTCCAGCTTGTGCTCGACCAGCTCCTCGAAAATCATTACCTGCAGCTTGCCCAGGCCTTCGTGGCCGAGCAGCTTGGCGCCGGCCTGCTTGGCGATGGCACGGGCCTTCTCCACGTCATTGAGGTCGGAGGCCGAGATTTCCGGGTTGTACTTGAGGATCGAGTCGAACACCGACAGGCGTGCGAACGGCTCGCCGAAGTGGAACACCTTGTCTCCGTAGGGCACGTCGGTGCTGCCGAGCACCGCCAGGGCCAGCTCGCGGAACAGCTCCTCGGTCAGGTCCATGTTGTCTTCGTAGTCGGCGTAGGCCTGGTAGAACTCGAGCATGGTGAACTCGGGGTTGTGCCGGGTCGACACGCCTTCGTTACGGAAGTTGCGGTTGATCTCGAAGACCTTCTCGAAGCCGCCGACCACCAGGCGCTTGAGGTACAGCTCCGGGGCGATACGCAGGAACATCTGCATGTCCAGGGCGTTGTGGTGGGTCTCGAACGGTTTGGCCGCGGCGCCGCCGGGAATGGTCTGCAGCATCGGCGTTTCCACTTCGAGGAAGTCACGCTCGGCGAGGAACTTGCGGATGTGGGCGATCACCTGCGAGCGCACACGGAAGGTGTGGCGGGTTTCCTCGTTGACCATCAGGTCGACGTAGCGCTGGCGGTAGCGCTGCTCGGTGTCGGTCAGGCCGTGGTGCTTGTCCGGCAGCGGGCGCAGCGACTTGGTCAGCAGGCGTACGCTCTGCATGTCGACGTACAGGTCGCCCTTGCCGGAGCGGGCCAGGGTGCCCTCGGCGGCGATGATGTCGCCCAGGTCGAAGTGCTTGACCGCCTCCAGCTGCTCGGCCGGCAGGGTCTTGCGGTTGACGTAGACCTGCAGGCGCCCGGAGGTGTCCTGGATGACCATGAAGGCACCGCGGTTGAGCATGATGCGTCCGGCGACCTTGACCGGGATGGCGGCGGCTTCCAGCTCTTCCTTGGTCTTCTCGGCGAACTCTTTCTGCAGGTCGGCACACAGGCGGTCGCGGCGGAAATCGTTGGGGAAGGCATTGCCCTGCTCACGGACGGCGGCCAGCTTTTCCTTGCGCTGGGCGATCAGCTTGTTTTCTTCGTGCTGCCGTTCTTCGTGGGAGAGGCTTTGCGGGTCGAGTTGTTGGTCGCTCATGGTCGTTATCTGCCTGACGCGTAAATGCAAATGGGGTTTGGTAGAAGCCGGCTGGCGATCACGCTCCCGAAGAGCATCGCCAGCCAGCTGGCTCCTACAGGGTAAGGGTTACAGGCCCTGTTTCAGGCTGGCCTCGAGGTACTGGTCGAGGTCGCCGTCGAGGACCTTCTGGCAGTCGCTACGCTCGACGCCGGTGCGCAGATCCTTGATGCGCGAATCGTCGAGCACGTAGGAGCGGATCTGGTGGCCCCAGCCGATATCCGACTTGGAGTCCTCCAGGGCCTGGGACGCGGCGTTGCGCTTCATCATCTCCAGCTCGTACAACTTGGCCCGCAGCATCTTCATCGCGGTGTCCTTGTTGGCGTGCTGGGAGCGTTCGTTCTGGCAGGCCACCACGGTGTTGGTCGGCACGTGGGTGATACGCACCGCCGAGTCGGTGGTGTTGACGTGCTGACCGCCGGCGCCGGAGGAGCGGTAGGTGTCGATGCGCAGGTCGGCCGGATTGATCTCGATCTCGACCTTGTCGTCGATCTCGGGCGACACGAACACCGCCGAGAACGAGGTGTGGCGACGGGCGCCGGAGTCGAACGGACTCTTGCGCACCAGGCGGTGCACGCCGATCTCGGTGCGCAGCCAGCCGAAGGCGTACTCGCCCTTGATGTGCACGGTGGCGCCCTTGATGCCGGCGACTTCGCCCTCGGACAGCTCGATGATGGTGGCGTCGAAGCCGCGTTTGTCGGCCCAGCGCAGGTACATGCGCAGCAGGATGTTGGCCCAGTCCTGCGCTTCCGTACCGCCGGAGCCGGCCTGGATGTCCAGGTAGCAGTTGTTCGGGTCCATCTCGCCGCTGAACATGCGGCGGAACTCCAGCTTCTCGAGGATTTCGCGCAGGCGTTCGACTTCGGCGACGATATCCTTCACCGCCCCTTCGTCGTTTTCTTCGGCAGCCATTTCCAGCAGGTCGCGCGAGTCGGCCAGACTGCCGGTGAGGTCGTCGATGGTCTCGACGATCTGCGCCAGCATGGCGCGCTCACGGCCCAGGTTCTGCGCGTACTCGGGGTTGTTCCAGACGCCGGCGTCTTCCAGCTCGCGGTTTACTTCGACCAGACGATCATGCTTGTGATCGTAGTCAAAGATACCCCCGAATCGACTGGGTCCGCTCGGACAGGTCCTTGATGGCGTTGAGGATCGGATTGATTTCCATGGTGGTCGGCGCTCGCGGCAAATCGGACGGAAAAGCCGGCGATTATACCCGAGCGCACGCGCCCTGGCAGCCCATGATCGGCGATCGGTCGTCCGCCACTGGATCAACGGCGCCTGCCGCAGGCTATGGTGAAGGGCCATCGCTCTGCGCTTTACTACACCCATACCTACAGAGCGCCCCGCGATGCCATCGACTCCTCCGAAACCCCTCCCCGTCGCCCGTCAACAGCGTGGCTGGCAGCGTTGGCTACCCGGCCTGCAACTGCTGCGGCAGTACCAGCCAGCCTGGCTGCCCAAGGATATCGCCGCGGGCCTGGTGCTGACCGCCATGCTGGTACCGGTGGGCATCGCCTATGCCGAAGCCTCGGGGGTGCCGGGCATCTACGGCCTGTACGCGACCATAGTGCCGCTGCTGGCCTACGCCCTGTTCGGTCCCAGCCGCATCCTGGTGCTCGGCCCGGACTCGGCGCTGACTGCGCTGATTCTCGCCGTGGTGCTGCCACTGTCGGGCGGCGATCCCATGCGCGCGGTGACCCTGGCCAGCATGATGGCGGTGGTGGCCGGACTGACTTGCATCATCGCCGGCCTGCTGCGCCTGGGCTTCATCACCGAGCTGCTGTCCAAGCCGATCCGCTACGGCTATATGAATGGCATCGCCCTGAGCGTGGTGATCAGCCAGACGCCCAAGCTGTTCGGCTTCTCCATCGACAGCCAGGGACCGGTGCAGGACATCTGGGCCATCGCCAACGCGCTGTTCGAGGGACTGGCCAACTGGCCGAGCTTCATCGTCGGCGCCGGCACCCTGGCGCTGATCCTCGCCCTCAAGCGCTTCCAGCGGCTACCGGGCATCCTCATCGCGGTCACCCTGGCGACCCTGGCGGTCCATCTGCTGGACCTGGGCCAACTGGGCGTCGGGGTACTGGGCGAACTGCCGCAGGGGCTGCCGAACTTCGTCCTGCCCTGGCTCAGCGGCGTCGACCTGGTCAGCGTAGTGCTCGGCGGCGTGGCCGCGGCACTGGTGGCCTTCGCCGATACCAGCGTGCTGTCGCGCACCTATGCCGCGCGCAGCGGGCGTTACGTCGATCCCAATCAGGAAATGCTCGGCTTGGGCGCGGCCAACCTGATCGGCGGGTTCTTCCAGGGTTTTCCCATCAGCAGCAGCGCCTCGCGTACGCCGGTGGCCGAGGCTGCCGGCGCGCAGACGCAACTGACCGGCGTGGTCGGGGCCCTGACGGTAGCCGGGCTGCTGATCGCCGCGCCGGACCTGATGCAGCATCTGCCCGCCAGCGCCCTGGCGGCGGTGGTGATCGCCGCGGTGATCGGACTGTTCGAGATTGCCGATCTCAAGCGCATCTTCCGCGTGCAACAGTGGGAGTTCTGGCTGTCGATGGCCTGCTTCGCCGGCGTGGCCAGCTTCGGCGCCATCCCCGGGATCGGCATCGCCGTGGTGCTGGCGGTTCTCGAGTTCCTCTGGGACGGCTGGCGTCCGTACTATGCCGTGCTCGGCCAGGTCGACGGCGTGCGCGGCTTCCACGATATCGAACGGCACCCGGAGGCGCGCCTGGTGCCCGGCCTGGTGCTGTTTCGCTGGGACGCGCCGCTGTTCTTCGCCAACGCCGAACTGTTCCAGCAATGCGTGCTGCAGGCCATCGCCCAGTCGCCTACGAAGGTGCGCCGGCTGGTGGTGGCCGCCGAGCCGGTGACCAGCATCGACGTGACTTCGGCCGACATGCTCGGCGAACTGGAGCAGATGCTCAGCGACGCCGGCATCGAGCTGCACTTCGCCGAGGTCAAGGGGCCGGTCAAGGACAAACTGCGCCGTTTCGGCCTGCTGCAGGACGGTCGCGAGCAGCGTATCCAGCCGACCGTGGGCGCCGCCGTCGATGCCTATCTGAGCGATAACGGGATCGACTGGGGGGCCGAGGAGACGCTAGCCGGCCGCACCCGGCATGCCGACTGAGGTACGCCCCGACTCCTGGCGCACCTGGGCCTCCAGCTCGACCTTCAGCGCCGGCGCCAGCCCCAGTTGCCGGGCCAGCTCCTCGAGATAGGCGCGCTCCATGAAATGCTCCTGGTCCACCATCAGCACGCTGGCCAGGTACATCTCCGCGGCCATCTCCGGCGTCGCCGCGGCACGCGCCACATCGGCCGGGTCCAGCGGCTTGTTCAGCTCGGTGTGCAGCCAGACCTGCAACTCGGCGTCCTGCGCCAGCTTGCCCAGTTCTTCCTCGATCAGCTGACGCTCGCGGGCATCGACATGGCCGTCGGCCTTGGCCGCTGCCACCAGCGCCTTGAGGATGGCACGGCTGTGCTGCTCGACCTGCGGCGCCGGCAGGCGATCCAGAGTCTGCGGCTCGACCGGCTGCGCGCCGCCTTGGGCCGCCTGTTGCGCCTGCCAGTTGCCATAGGCCTTGTAGGCCATCACGCCGAGGGCGGCTAGGCCGCCATAGGTCAGTGCCTTGCCGCCATACTTGCGCGCCTTCTTGCTGCCCAGCAGCAGGCCGACCGCGCCGGCGGCCAACGCGCCACCGCTCGCGCCGGAGAGCAGGCTACCGAGCCCGCCGCCGGACAGCAGCCCGCCGAGGCCGCCTTCTTGCTGCCCCTGGCCGCTGTTGCCGGCGGGCTTGTGCATGGCCTGCTGGCCGGCCTTGAGCAATTGATCGAGCAGATTGCTGGTGTTCATGAGCCATTCTCCTGAAGGTGGGCATCGCAGCATCCGACCCTGACGGCGCCGGGAAATTCTGCATGCGCGGCGGCCGGATCGACCGAGGCACCAGGCGTTTCTAGCAGAATTCGACTGGCCCGATCCGGCGTGTTTCGTAACGCCGGATTTCATCCACTCAGGCTTCAGCGCGGCGCGATATGCGCCACCATCAACTGCACCGTCTCGTTGCCGCGAAACTCGTTGAGGTCGAGCTTGTAGGCCACCTCGGCCCAGCGCAGCGTCGGGTTTGGCCAGACCTCGCGGTCGATATTGAAGGCGATCCCGTCCAGTTGCACGCTGCCGCATTCGGTCTTGAGCACCAGCTTCAAGTGACGCTCGCCGACGATGCGCTGATTGACGATCTGGAACACGCCATGGAACAGCGGCTCGGGGAAATGCTGGCCCCAGGGTCCGGCGTTGCGCAGGGCGAGGGCCAGCTCCAGGTGGAATTCGGTGGCATCGAGCTGGCCATCGGAAAGCAGGCGCCCGGTCAGGTCGTCCTCGCACAGCTGGCGGCGCACCTCGGCGTCGAAGGCCGCGGCGAAGGCGCCGAAATTCGCCTGCGGCAGCGACAGCCCGGCGGCCATGGCATGCCCGCCGAACTTGCTGATCAGCCCCGGATGCTTGGCCGCCACGGCATCCAGCGCATCGCGGATATGCAGTCCCGGCACCGAGCGCGCCGACCCCTTGAGCATGCCGTCGCCGGCATCGGCGAAGGCGATGGCCGGGCGGTGGTAGCGCTCCTTCAGGCGCGAGGCGAGGATGCCGATCACCCCCTGGTGCCAGTCGGCCTCGAACAGGCACAGGCCGAACGGCATGTCCTCCAGCGGCAAGTCCTTGAGCTGGGCCAGCGCCTCGCGCTGCATGCCCTGCTCGATGGCCTTGCGGTCCTGGTTGAGCTGGTCGAGCTGCACCGCCATGTCGCGCGCCAGCGCCTCGTCGTCGCACAGCAGGCATTCGATACCCAGGCTCATGTCGTCCAGACGCCCGGCCGCGTTCAACCGTGGGCCGAGGATGAAGCCGAGGTCGGTGGAGGTGATGCGCCGGTGGTCGCGCCCGGCCACTTCTAGGATCGCCCGCAGCCCCGGCCGCGCCCGGCCGGCACGAATCCGCGCCAGGCCCTGATGCACCAGGATGCGGTTGTTGGCATCCAGCGGCACCACGTCGGCGACGCTGCCGAGGGCCACCAGGTCGAGCAGCTCGCCGAGGTTCGGCTCCTGACGGCTGGCGAACCAGCCGCTCTCGCGCAGGCGCGCGCGCAGCGCCAGCAGCACGTAGAACATCACGCCGACGCCAGCCATGGCCTTGCTGGGAAACTCGCAACCCGGCTGGTTGGGATTGACGATGGCATCGGCCGCCGGCAGTTCCGGGCCCGGCAGGTGGTGGTCGGTGACCAGCACCTTCAGCCCCGCCGCCTTGGCCGCGGCCACGCCGTCGACGCTGGAGATGCCGTTGTCCACCGTCAGCAGCAGGTCGGGCTGGCGCTGCAGCGCCACCGCGACGATCTCCGGGGTCAGGCCGTAGCCGTATTCGAAGCGGTTCGGCACCAGGTAATCGACATGCGCGGCGCCGAGCAGGCGCAGGCCGAGCACGCCGACCGAGCTGGCGGTGGCACCGTCGGCATCGAAGTCGCCGACGATCAGAATGCGCTGACGCTGCGCCAGCGCCTCGACCAGCAGCTCGACGGCCGCATCGATGCCCTTGAGCCGCTGGTAGGGGAGCAGTCGCGCCAAGCCCTTGTCCAGTTCCTCGGCGGATTGCACGCCGCGGGCGGCGTAGAGGCGGGTCAGCAGAGGCGGCAGGTTGCCCAGATCGGGCAGCTGGGCGGGCAAGGGACGGGCTTCGATACGCATCTTGATTCTTTTCATCTAGGGCGGGCACAACCCGCCGCTGGTGATCCGACGGGTTGCACCCGTCCTACGGAGCTCAACGCTGGCCGACCAGCCACTCCAGGGGAATTTCGTGCTGGCCGCGCTCGTCGGTGACGAACAGCTCGCCATCGCTGATCATCACGCTCCAGGACAGCGAGCGCGGCAGATCCTGCGCCAGGTCGGCCAGCGCTTCCTGGCCGAGGGCGACCACGTTGATGTTCTTCAGGCTGCGCACCGGGTCGAGGCACTTGCCCTGCCACACGCGCAGATTGCCGTAGGCCACCAGGCTGAACTTCTCGGTACGCCGCGAACACCAGGTGATGCGCTCGCTGTCCGGCTGGCCGACCTCGATCCAGTGCAGCACGCGGTCGTCCAGGCTCTTCTCCCACAGCGCCGGCTCGTCGACGTCCGACAGGCCGCGGCCGAACGCCAGCTGCTCATGGTAGAACAGCGCGTAGGCGATCAGCCGCGCGGCCAGGCGCTCCTCGGTCTCCGATGGGTGACGGGCGACGGTGAAGCGCAGGTTCTCGTAGACGCTGCGATCCAGATCGGTGAGGTTCAGTTCGATCTTGTAGGTGGTCGATGGCTGGGCCATGGGAGCTTCTTGGCTGGACGGGAAGGCGGCAAGTCTACCCTGATCCGTCGCGCCGCGTCCCGAACAGCGGCGCGCCACCGGGCAGCGGCGGCTGACCTCGTCAGTTGCCCGCGTAGCGTGCCCAGAGCTGGTCGAACTCGCGCAGATAGGCGGCCACCAGATGCGGATGGTCGATCACCAGCAGGTTTTCCTCGTTGCTGGTGGTGGCGCTACGCGTCCAGTTGAAGCTGCCGTTGAGCAGCAGCCGGCCGTCGAACAGGGCGAACTTGTGGTGCATGTGGAACGGGCCGGCGTCGATCCGCAGCGGCACGCCCTTGTCACGCAACCACTGGATGTCGCTGCCCTCGTCGAACTGCTTTTCGTTGTCGCTGATCACCCGCACGGTGATGCCGCGCTGGTGGCAGGCGAGGATTTCCTCACTGAGCTGATCGTCGGAGATGGTGTAGACGCAGATGTCCAGGCTCCTGCGCGCCTGGCGGCACAGTTCGCGGATCTTGCGCCGGCAGCTCTCGCCCGGGCTGAAATGGGCGCTGGCATGCTCCACGCGCGGTGCGCTGCCGACGCTGTCGAGGGTCTTGACCACCTGCTCCAGCCACTTCAGCGCCGGCTCGACATTGGCCGGTTTCTGCATCAGTTCGCGGGCAAGGCCGAAGGCGCGGTTGCGCATGAAGCGCACCTGATCGCTGCTCAGTTCGCTGCCCAGTTGGCGCAGCTCGTCGCGCTCCTCGTTGCTCAGGCTCAGGTCGGCCAGGCTGTCGCGCAGTTGCTGGTCGAGGCGATTGAAATCCACGGAAAACTCCTTTTTTCGTCAGACACGCCGGTTACGCCACAGCGCGGCATACAGCACACCGCAAAAGGCGCCGGCCAGATGGTATTCGAAGGACACCCCGGCGCGCGGCAGCAGGCCAAAGAACCAGCCGCCGTAGAGCAGGAACACCAGCGCTGCCAGCAGCAGATCGAGCAGGCTGCGCTCGAACCAGGCGCGCGCCAGGAGCAGGCCCCAGAAGCCGAACAGCCAGCCGCTGGCGCCGACATGCAGGCCGGTGCGGCCCAGCAGCCAGACCAGCGCCCCGCTGCCGAGGATGATGAAGGCGCTGGCAAGGAAGAAGTCGCGGCGCGAGCGCAGCAACACCAGGCTGCCGAGCACCAGCAGGCCGCTGAGGTTGCTCAGCAGATGCGCCCAGCTGCCATGCAGCCAGGGCGCGAGGAGAATGCCGGGCAGCGCCTCGGCGTGTCGGGGCAGCAGGCCCCAGGCGTTCAAGGCCCCGCCGAAGGCGCCGTTGAGCAGCTGCACCAGCAGCATGCCGCCGGCGACCAGCGCCAGCGGGAGCAGTTCCGCCAGCCGACCTCGCCTCACGGCGCCTCGTCGTCCGCGGTGCTGGCGCGCTGCCGGCCCAGGTGCTCACCCAGGTCGCGCAGCTGGGTGGAGATCTCCAGCATGCGATTGTGGGTGCGCAGGTCGATGTCGATCTTCTTGTCCATCGCCTTGATCAGTGGCAGGAAGCTGTTCTCCAGGCTGTCGGCCAGGCTTTCCAGCAGTTTCTGCGTACCCGGCTGCGGCGGCGCGACCACCTCCACCTGCGGGCGCAGCTTGCCGAGATTGTCCAGGCCGGCCAGCAACTGCTCCCAGGGCACGCTCGGCGCCTCGGCTGCCGGCTTGCCGGTGGCCAGGCCGCGCACGC
The DNA here is from genome assembly GCF_052682975.1 of Pseudomonas sp. SP16.1. NCBI lineage: Bacteria > Pseudomonadati > Pseudomonadota > Gammaproteobacteria > Pseudomonadales > Pseudomonadaceae > Pseudomonas > Pseudomonas sp. SP16.1. Next base: position 523,526 of record NZ_JBQYFZ010000001.1, on the reverse strand, counting down.
TCTCCACCAGGTCGTTGAGCTGGGCCACCACGCGACCGCCGACATCGCTGTCGCTGCCGCCCATGGCCTTGTTGCGCATGAAGTCACGCTTGATCTGCTGCCAGCGGGCACGCTGCTCTTCGGTCATATTGCAGCGCAGTTCGGCGAGCTTGAGCAGGTTTTCCTCGGCACCGCTGGTAAGCAACTGCGACTCGCCCTGGTAATGGTCGGCGATCAGCTGCATCAGCTCGGCGTCGTTCATCACCGAACTGATCTTCTCCGCCATCTTGTTCATGTTGCGATAGCTGCCCTGCAGCTTGAACGGCGGCTCGCTGCGGTACTGGTCGGCCTGCGCGGCGCTGTGGATGTACTGCTGGTTGACCCGCCCGACCACGTCGCGAATCTGCATCAGGCGCTGCAGGGTCGCGGTGATCTCGTTGATTTCCGCGGCGCTGTAGGTGTGGCTCAACTCATTGGCCGAGAACGGCTTACCCTCGGCCTTGGCGACGAAGCGGTAGACATCGGCCATGTCGCGGGTGGCCAGCGGCGCCAGCACCGGGTTGGAGGTCAGGGCGTTCTCGATATAGGACAGGGCGAAGGCCTCCTGCATGCCGCCGAGGGTATCGCCGAGGTTGTAGATGTCGGCGCGGTTGGCCAGCATGTCGGGGATCTTGAACAGCTCGCCGGACTCGGTATAGGGGTTGCCGGACATGATCACGCAGAACTTCTTGCCGCGCATGTCGTAGGTCTTGGTGCGGCCCTTCCACACGCCCTCGATACGTCGTGTGCCGTCGCAGAGCGAGATGAACTTCTGCAGGAACTCCGGGTGGGTGTGCTGGATGTCGTCGACATAGAGCATCACGTTGTTGCCCATCTCCAGCGCCAGGTTGAGCTTTTCCAGCTCCTGGCGCGAGGTGGCGTCGGGGGCCTGCGCCGGGTCCACGGAACGCACCTCGTGGCCCAGCGCCGGGCCGTTGATCTTCATGAAGATCAGCCCCAGGCGGTGGGCGACATACTCCATCAGCGTGGTCTTGCCGTAGCCGGGCGGCGAGATGAGCATCAGCAGGCCCATCAGGTCGGTACGCTTGTTCTCCCCGGCGGTGCCCATCTGCTTGGCCAGGTTGTCGCCGATAAAACCCAGGTACACGTCGTTGATCAGCTTGTTGCGCACGAAAGACGACAGCGGCCGCGGCTTGAACTCGGCCAGGCGCAGCGCCTCGCGCTCACTATTGATCACCTCCTGACGCAGGCTCTGGTAGCGGGCCAGGTTCGGCAGGAAGTGCCGGCGATGCTGCTCGAGGCGGGCGAAGTAGTCGTCCAGCGCCAATTGCAGACGCTGCTCGGCGATGCGCGGGTGATCGCCCATCAGCCCCTCGACGGCAAAGCGCAGGTCGACCTCGGTGACGCGGTGCTTCACCGCTTCGGGCAGCAGTGCCAGGGCCACGGCCTCGGCGATGTAGCCGTTCAGTTCGGCCTGCTCGCCCTGGCTGCACAGGCCCTGCAGCCAGTTGTCCACCAGCGCCCACTGCGCCGCGGGGCGATCCTGCAGACGCGCCAGGGTCTGCTGGTAGCCGTCCCACACCCGCGCCGTTTCCAGACGCGTCTGCAAGGCCGCGAGCAGCTCACGGGCGTACTTGCTGAAGGTGAATTCGATGCGCTCGGCGGCCAGTTCCTGCACCAGGTACTCGGCGGCCTCGTTCAGGGTGTCGCCCTGCTGCGCCAGCTGCTGGGCCTCGGCGAAGGTGGCCATGGCCGCGGCGATCTCCGCCTGTAGCTGCTCCAGGCCATCGCGGCGGCCGAACAGCTGCTGGATATGCAGGCTGGTACGCGCGCGCTGCGGCCACTGCGCGGCCGAATCCAAGGCGTGCACCTGGCCCCAGAAGAAGCAGGCGAAGCCACGCGCCTGCGGGCGGTGGTAAAGCAGGCCGGCACTTGCGCGCAGGGGCAGCAGGCGGGCGAGGATCAGCGCGGCGTCATGGTCGTGGATGCCCTTTTCGTAACCCTCCTTGTAGCGCGGCGCGGCGAAATCGCGAATGCGCCGGGTCAGCGCCTCGGGGTCGGTCAGCAGTTGCTTGAGCCCATCCAGGCTCAGTTCGTCGCGACCGGCTTCGGCTGCCGCCAGCACCTCACCGGCCAGGTATTCGGCGCGGTAGAGCTGCGCAGACTCCGACTCCAGCGACACCTGCCAGTAGTCGCGCAGGCTTTCCAGCTCGGCACTCACCAGCGGTTCGAGGAAATCGGTGCCGGTCAGGTGCAGGTAGAGCTGATCGCCGCGCGGCAGCAGGGTCAGATCCAGCTCCTGGGTGTTGACGCTGAAGCGATGGCGCGGGCCGAGCTTGATGACGTTGCCGCCCTCTTCGAACAGCTCGCTCTTGTCGCGCTGGGCACGCACCGCCTGATCACGGGCGCCCTTCAGACGCGCTTCGATGTCGTCGGCCTTGACGCTGTCCTTGAGCTCACGCAGGCGCTCGGCCATCTCGCGCAGCTTGAGGATCAGCGGGTCGGCGGCGAAGAAGGCGTTGAGCTCCTCCATCTGGTTCAGCCGCGCGGTGCGCCGGCCCAGACTTTCGAGAATGCGCAGGGCGGCATCGAACAGGCCCTGGGCGCGGCGCTGGCGCTCGTCGAGCAGGCTCTGCTTGTGCGCCTCGAAGGTCTCCAGCAGCTCCTCGCGCTTGCTCAGGATGTCCCCGAGAAATGCTTCGTGATCGCCGAACTGGCTTTCCAGCTCCTCGAGCTGCACCAGCAGGCGCGACAGCTGCTCGTCGCAGCGCTCCGGGTCCTGCGCCAGCGCCAGGGCGTTGGTGATGCCCTGGCTGAACAGTTTGAACCGGGCGCCGAATTGCGCCACGGTCTCGGCCGAGCCCAGGCCCTTGCGCCGCTGCTCGGCACGGGCCTTGGCCTGGTTGAGGCGGGCATAGACCTCGGAGATCGACTCGACGATACGGGTGCGCTGGGTGGCGTCGTCGATGGCCAGCGAGGCCATCAGGCTGGAGAGCATGTCGAGGTTGCCGGCCATGTCCTGCATCTCGACCAGCGGCTCGTTCAACTGGGTGACGGTCTCGGCCTTCTGCGCCAGGCCGTCCAGCTCGCCCAGGCGCTGCACGTAGGGCTGCAGCGCGGCGTCGCTGGCGAGGAAGGCGGAGGTGGCGGCCGCCACGCGTTCCTGCGCCTCGAGCAGCTCGGTCTCCATGGCGTCGATGCGCGCCACGTCGATGTAACGGTAGTCGCGGATAGTCAGCAGCTGGCCGCGCTGGGCGGTGATGGCATTGAGCGCGTCGACGAACAGACGCACTTCGTCCCAGCTGTCCACCAGCAGGCTCGACAGCAGCCCCTTCTGCCGGGTCTCGGCCTCGGCCATGGCACGGGCCGACTGCTGGCGGATGCTTTCGACCTTCTCGAACTCGTCGAGCACCAGCTCGCCCGTGGCGGCGATCTCGCGCAGCAGCGGCGCCAGCTCGGCGCACTGGGCATCGCCCAGCCAGTGATAGAGGTCGAACAGACGGCGGGTGTTCTGGCACAGCTGGGTGTAGCGCGCCACCGACACTTCGCGGCTGTCGATCTCGCGGCTCAGATTGAGCAGGTCGGACACGCCGCGCACCAGCTCGGCATTGCCGATACGGCCAAAGAAGCCGCTGCGCGCCGGCTGGCGGGCGGCATGGTCGTCGCTCTCGAACGGAGTCTGCCAGATCTGCATCGGGTGGATGCGCGTCGGCTCGCTGCCCTCGGCGGCGAAGATCACCATGCGCCCGTCCTCCAGGCGCGCGTAGCCGTGGCCGAAGATCGGGTTGTGCAGCTGGCGGTTGATCATGTTGTAGGTGAACAGCGCCGAGCGACCTTCCTCGGGGTGGTAGAAGATGTACTGCACGTCCTCGCCGTTGGGCGAGCGCACCGAGCGCTTGAAGCGCATACCGGCCATGGGCTGCTCAAACGCCTTAGACTCGCCGTTCTGCAGGTAGTAGCCGCCGGGGAAGATGATTCCGTGGTCTTCCGGCAGCTGCACGCAGGCCAGGCCGATGGCGTCGATGCGCTCGACCTTGTTGGTCAGGCTGTTGAACACCAGGTAGCGCCACTGCTCCTCGCGGTACGGCAGCACCTTGAGCAGGATCAGGCTGCCGAGGCGGGCAAATTCGATCTGGGCATCGTCCAGCGACTGGGTCTTGTCCACCACCGCTTCGCGATAGATGCCTTGGCCGTCCTGGGTGTTGTCCTCGACCTTGATGGTCAGGTCGCCGCCGACGGTTTCGACGAACAGGGTGTCGAGAATGTTCAGATGCGGATGGCGGCCCATGACCACCATCTCGCGGGAAGTCTTCTGCCATTCGAAGTCGAACGGCGCCGGCAGCGCGATATCGCGCTCGCCGCGGTTGTCGATATAGCGCACTTCGCGCCCATCGACCGAGATCGACCAGCGGAACACGCGGATGTCGCTGACCCGCTCGCCGATCTGGAAGCTCGCCAGCAGCTTGCCGTCGCGAATGGCCAGCTGCAGCAGGCGGGTGTTCTTGTAGTAGGTGTACAGCTCGTTGAAATCGGCGACGAAGCTGGCCTGGGCGAGGAAGCTGCCGTCCAGCGGCACCGGTTCGGCGTCGTAACCGTCCGGGGTTTCCACCAGGCGGTAGAGGGAGAACACGTCGGCGACGCTGGTTTCCTTCTTCAGGCCGATGAACACGTTGTAGCCGAACAGCAGGCACTCGCCGACCTGGACGATGTCGCGGGCGATGCAGTTGTGCTCGGTGCGGATGCGCACCCGGCCGATGGCCTCCATCGCGCTGCTGCCGAATTCGGCCAGACGCTGGCCGTTGAGCGCCTCGGTCAGAGCGCGCAGGCGCTGGCCATGCTCCTGCAGGCGCTTGTGCAGCACCTCGTAGGCGCCGCCCTCGGCGACGGCCTGGTCCAATACGTCCTGTGTTTGTGCGTCCGACATCGTAGTCATCCTGAATCTGCTGCGTCTAAAACGCCCCTCCGAGGAGGGGCTGGCAGGTTGGGCCGGGAGGCATCCGCGCAGGGTGGGCCGGGCGGCGCTCCGCTTTAGCCCCCCATTCAAGGCCAACCTGGTGGGCTGAAGCCCACCCTACAAGCTCAGCGGCCCCGGTCGCGGCTGAAGCCCCTCCCACAGAGCGGGCTTAGACCTGCTCCGCGCTGGCGTTAGACGCGGTCACTGGCGCGACCGGCGCCGCCTTGCCGCTGAGCAGGCGCGACAGCACGTCCTGCACCACCGGGCTCTTACCCACCACGCCCTCGATGGCCTTGCCCACCGACAGCGACTTGGCGAAGGAGTTGAAGAAGTCGCCCTCGCCGCCGACGATCTCGATCTTCGCCTTGGCCATGGCCGCGGCCAATACCTCGGCCTGGTCCTTGGCGATGTCCTTGTTCGCCGCGATGGCCGCCATGGCCTCCTCGAAGCTCTTCTCCAGCTGCATGCGGAACTCTTCGTGGGCGCGCGCCGCGTCGCTGAGCGAATCCAGCGCGCCGAACTTCTTGCCCAGACCCTCGGCTTCGGCGCTCAGGCGCTCCAGCAGGATCGAGGCCTCGGCAGAACCCTGTTCCTTGGTGGCCTTAGCCTTGGCCAGGCCAAGCTGCTCCTCGCCGCGCGCCTGGGCGGTGAGTTTTTCTTCCAGCACCTTGGCTTCGGCCAGGCCGTCCTTCTCCTTGGCGGCTGCCTGGGCTTCCAGCACGCGGGCTTCGGCCAGGCCTTTCTCCTGCTCGCCCTTGGCTTCGGCGATCAGACGCTCGGCTTCCACATGGGCCTCGGCCAGACCTTCCTTCTCCTTCGCCGCGGCGGTGACTTCACGCACCTTGGCGTCGGCCAGACCGGGCGCGGCGCGCTCGGCTTCGATCCCTTCGGCCAGCTTCTTCTTGGCCTCGGCGCTCTTGGCCGCCGCTTCCAGCTCGGCCTGGGCCAGGGTGTTGATTTCCACCGCCTTGTGCTTGGAACGGGCTTCGTCAGCTTCGGCCTGCTTGACCTGGCGCACCAGCTCCTGCTCGGCCTCGGCCTGGGCGTTGAGCACGGCGACCTGCTTGAGACGCTCGGCCTCGGACACCTCGCGCACTTCCTTGATGCGCTCTTCTTCCTGGGCCACGGTCTTCTCCACCGCCACGCGCTCGCGGATCACCCCGGCGATGTTCTTGCGCTCTTCTTCCAGCGCCTTTTCCTTCTCGATGCGCTGCAGCTCGACCTCGCGCTCGCGGGCGACCACTTCCAGGTCCTTGGCGCGAGTGACCTTCTCCACCTCGATGACCACGGCACGCTGGCGGTTCTGCTGCGCCACTTCCACTTCGCGCTGGTGGTTCTCGGCGCGGATGTCCAGCTCCTGCTGGGTCTGGATGCGCGCCTGCTCGGCCTTCAGCCGCTCTTCCTCGCGCACTTTCAGGGTTTCCGCTTCCTCGCGGGCGCGGATGGTCTCGATCTCGCGCTTCTGCCGCGCCTCGGCATCGGCCTGCTGGCGTTCCAGAGCCAGGGTGGCCTCACGGGTCTCGACGTTCTTCTTCTTGATCGCCAGCTCTTCGTTGCGCTCCAGCTCGTTGGTGATGACGTTCTGCGCGGCGGTCAGCTCGGTGATCTTGCGGATACCCTCGGCGTCGAGGATGTTGCTCGGGTCCAGCGAGACCTTGGAGGTCTGCTCCAGGTAGTCGATGGCCACGTCTTCGAGCACGTAGCCGTTGAGGTCGTTGCCGATCACCTCGACGATACGGTCGCGGAATTCCTGGCGGTTCTCGAACAGCTGGACGAAGTCGAACTGCTTGCCGACGGTCTTCAGCGCCTCGGAGAACTTGGCGTTGAACAGCTCGTTGACGGCGGCGCGGTCGGAGGCACGATCCACGCCAATGGCCTTGGCCACCTTGAGCACGTCTTCCTGGGTCTCGTTGACGCGCAGGTAGAAGGCCACGGTGATGTCGGCACGCAGGTTGTCGCGGCAGATCAGGCCGTCCTTGCCGCGGCGGTCGACTTCCAGGGTGATCAGGGAGATCTTCATGAACTCCTTGAGGTGGATCACCGGGTACACCAGGGAGCCGGTGAAGTGCACCTTGGGTGTCGAGCTCATGTCGTTGACGATCAGCGCGGTACCCTGCGGAACCTTGATATAGAAGGCCTTGAACAGGGCGATCATGGCGATCACGAAGAGGACGACCAGCCCTGCCCCGACGATGAAGGGGATGAGGTTTTCCATTACAGCTGTACTCCTTTGCTAATTGTGCAGGCCGGTTCGGCGATGCCCTACCCCGCCAGCCATCTGTTAGGTTGTTGGCAAAATCTAGACGCCTCGAAATTCTTCTTCGGTGATCACCCGGTAGGCATGCTCGGCCGCCAGGTATTCCAGCAACACCACCCGGTCGCCGCGCTTGAAGCCCAGCGCCTCGTCGGCGCGCACACGCAGGATCAGCCCGGCGCCGCCGTCTTCCAGCACCGCTTCGCCATGACGGGCGGTGACCCGGCCGCTGCGCACCACCGCTACCTGGCCCAGCACTGACTTGCTGCTGGCCGCCTCGGCCTTGCGAAACAGCGGCCGCAGCGGCCGGCAGATCGCCGCACAGAGCGGCGCGGCCGGGAACAAGGCGCCGACGATCACCAGCAGCCCCAGCGGATAGCGCAGCAGCCCCAGCGGCAGATGGCGCAGCAGCCACAGCTCGACGAAATAGCTGACGAACCAGGCGAAGAAAAACAGCAGGGTCAGCACCAGGGTGACCGGCACGCCATCGACCTTGAGCTTGTACAGCAGGCCGGCGAGGCCTTCGGTCTGGCCGCCTTCCATCACCGAATCGGCCTCGACGTCGAGCAGGTCGACCTCGAGCAAGCCGGCGGCGACGACCAGCCAATAGATGACCGCCACGCACAGCAGAAAGCTGTAGAGGGCGGTGGGAAACGACAGCGCGGTCTGCAGGAAGAGTTCCATTTTTTCCTTTCCCTGAGCTAGGGAAACGGGGCGCGAACGCCCCGCATCTTTCATGCCTTGGCCTTGTCCTTCAGCCTGGCCAGCACGCTATCGGCACTGGCACTGTCGGCCTTGATCCCGGCGGCGCGCAGCTTGGCTTCCAGCGAATCGTCCGGCGCGCTGGTGGCGGCCAGCTCGGCCGAGGCTTCCATCTTCGCCGCGCGCTCGGCCTGCTTCTGCTTGATCCGCTCGAGCGACTCGACCGCGGTCTGCAGCTTGGCCTGCGAGCCGCCGTAGCGCTGAGCCACGGCCATCTGCGCCTTCTGTACGCTCTCGGTGGCCTTGACCGTATCCACCTGCTGCTTGAGACGCTTGATGTTGCCCTCGGCCTGGCTCACCGCCTTGCGTAGCTGGGCCACGCTGACGGCGAAGCCCTCGGCCTGCTCACGCTCGCTGGCCAGCTCGATCTCCAGGTTGGCGATCTTCTGCGCCACTTCCTTGGCCAGGGTATCGTTGCCGGCTTCCAGCGCCTTGAGCGCGTACTGCTCGTACTCGGCGATGCTCGCCGCGCTCTTGGTCACCTTGTCGCTGGTCAGCTTGTGCCTGGCCATGATCTCGGCCAGCGCTTCCTTGGACCTGCGCAGCTCGGTATCAGCGTCGCGGATTTCCTGGTCGAGAATGCGCAGGGCCTGGCTGTCCACCACGGCCTCGCCCATTTCATTGGCGCCGCCGCGCAGCGCCGTCAGCAATTTGCTCCAGACGTTCATCGTCCTATCTCCTTTCAGGCACTGGCCGCGAGGAAGCCTTCGTAGGCTTCGGTGGCCTTGATCACGTTGTCCGCCAGCAGCTCGATCTCGAACACCACGTCGGACAGGGTCGAGGACGAGCTGAGTGCGCCGAACATGGTGTAGCAATCGCGTCCGTCTACCATTTTCTCCAGGCCGATGGACGACAGCGGGAACAGCTTGTGGGTGCGCAGCACTTCCTCGTTGAAGGCGGCGGCATCGCGCACATCGCTTGCCGGCCACAGCAACGCCTCGACGACGATCTGCTCACCGAACACGGCGATGAACAGCGGCAGGTCGCCGTATTCGCGCATGGTCACGTGCAGGCTGGCGTCGGCGCCCTGGATCAGCTCAATGCCGGCCTGCCCGCTGTGGTACAGCTCCGTCGCCGCCAGCGCGTCATACAGCGCCTGGGCGGTCCAAACCTGCGGCATGCTCATACCTTCCTCCTTCTCCATCGAAGCCAGCGTCGACTGAGGCTGGCGCAGTTTGCGTTCGAACGCGACCAGCAGCGGCGCGTGCTCGGGCAGTATCCAGACTTCCTTCTTCACCAGGCCCTGCTCGCGCAGGCGCTGACGGTAAAGCCGCTGGTAATGGGCTGATGATTTGTGGTCCATGAAGGCAGCGTAGGTCCTTACATGTGATACAGCAAGTCATCACATGTAAATAACTACACAGCACCCGACGGACGCACGAACAGGCACCGCCCGCCACCAGGGCGACCGACGAGAGGGGGCTTCGAGGAGAAAAACAGGAGGGGAGCCATCCGGGCTATCTGACCTCAGCGCTTCCGTTCGCCGGAGACGAATTAAACCGCAGGCCACCCGACGATGCACGCGCAAAAGCGCCAACCGCATCGCAGCCGGGCAATTTGCCAGCAGTCACCGAGCATGGCTCCCGCACCGTCAATGCAATAGGCTTGCAGGCATTCGCAGCCACAGGAGCCACCATGAGCGCCCCCAGCCAACCCCTCGCAGGCCTGAAAGTGATCGAACTCGGCAGCCTGATCGCCGGCCCCTTCGCCGCGCGCATCTGCGCCGAGTTCGGCGCCGAAGTGATCAAGGTGGAATCGCCCGACGGCGGCGACCCGCTGCGCAAATGGCGCAAGCTCTACGAGGGCACCTCGCTGTGGTGGTTCGTGCAGGCGCGCAACAAGCGCTCGATCACCCTCAACCTCAAGCATCCGCAGGGCCTGGAAGTGCTGAGAAAGCTGCTGGCGGACGCCGACATCCTGATCGAGAACTTCCGCCCCGGCGTGCTGGAGAAGCTCGGCCTGGCCTGGGACGCGCTGCACGCATTGAACCCCAGGCTGGTGATGGTGCGCCTGTCCGGCTTCGGCCAGAGCGGGCCGATGAAGGATCAGCCAGGCTTCGGCGCGGTCGGCGAATCCATGGGTGGGTTGCGCTATATCACCGGCTTCGAGGATCGCCCGCCGGTACGCACCGGCATCAGCATCGGCGACTCCATCGCCGCCCTGTGGGGCGTGATCGGCGCGCTGATGGCGCTGCGTCAGCGCGAAGTCAACGGCGGCAGCGGCCAGGTGGTGGACGTGGCGCTGTACGAGGCGGTGTTCGCCATGATGGAGTCGATGGTGCCGGAGTTCGACGTGTTCGGCTTCGTCCGCGAGCGCAGCGGCAATATCATGCCCGGCATCACCCCCTCCTCCATCCACACCTGCGCCGACGGCCGGCATATCCAGATCGGCGCCAACGGCGATGCGATCTTCCAGCGCTTTATGCGCGCCATCGGCCGCGCGGATCTGGCCGAGGATCCTGCGCTCGCCGATAACGCCGGGCGCGATGCGCGGCGCGACGAGCTGTACGGGGTGATCGACCGCTGGGCCGCGAGCCTGCCGCTGAGCGAGGTGGAAGCACTGCTCAAGCGCGCCGAGGTGCCGGCCAGCCGCATCTACTCGGCGGCGGACATGCTCATTGATCCGCAGTTTCTCGCCCGCGAGATGTTCCTTTCGGCCAAGCTCCCCGACGGCAAGGCGTTCAAGATGCCAGGCATAGTGCCCAAGCTGTCCGAGACGCCCGGCTCGGTGCAATGGACCGGACCGGCACTGGGCGAGCACAACGCCGAAGTGCTCGCCGGCCTGGGCTACAACGCCAGGCAGATTGACGAGCTGCGCAACCAGGGAGCGATCTGAAGCATGAACGAACTACCGCAGGAGGTGCGCCGCCTGCTGCAGCAAGGCCAGCGCCAGGCCGCCATCGAACTGCTGTGCCTGCATCAAGGGCTGAGCCAGGAGGAAGCGACCCGGCGCGTCGACCTGCACCTGGAAGACCGACCGACACTGCGTCCGCGCGGGCCCGCGGTATTGCTGGCCAGCAAGCTCAACGCGCTGATCTGGGCGATCCTGATCGGCCTAATGGTGGTGATCGCGCTGCTTCTAAGCCGCTGAAACGAAACCGGCGCCACGAGGGCGCCGGTTTGCGTGGCAAGGGATGCCCCTTACAGCGGCTTGCCGCGATTGCCATGGGCGGCGACGAACTGCTGCACGGCGCCCAGGTCGTTGGCCAACACCGTGCAACGCTCCTCGCGCTGGAACAGATCGGCCAGATGCGCCGGCAACGCCGGAACCGCATCGATACCGGCCTTCTCCACCGCCTCGGGGAACTTGACCGGATGCGCGGTGCCCAGCACCACCATGGGTGTGGCCAGGCTGCGCCGGCATTCGCGGGCAGCGCGCACGCCGATGGCGGTGTGCGGGTCGAGCAGCTCGCCACACTCGGCATAGACCTCGGCGATGGTCTCACAGGTCTGCGCATCGTCCACCGCCAGCGAATCGAACAGCTTGCGTGCCTCGGTCCAGCGATCCTCTTCCACCGACAGCTTGCCGCTGGCGCGGAAGCCGTCCATCAGCGCCGCCACCGCCAGGCCATTGCGGCCGTGCAGATCGAACAGCAGACGCTCGAAGTTGGACGAGACCATGATGTCCATCGACGGCGACAGCGACGGGTGCAGGGTGTCCTTGTCGTAACGGTTGCCGCTCATAAAGCGATGCAGGATGTCGTTGCGGTTGGTGGCCACGATCAGCTGGCTGACCGGCAGGCCCATGTTGCGCGCCAGGTAACCGGCGAAGATGTCGCCGAAATTGCCGGTCGGTACCGAGAAGGCCACCGAGCGAGCCGGCGCGCCGAGCTGAATGGCGGCGTGGAAGTAGTAGACGATCTGGGCCATGATCCGCGCCCAGTTGATCGAGTTGACCGCCACCAGGCGGGTACCCTTGAGGAAGCCCTGGTCGGCGAAGCTGGCCTTGACCATTTCCTGGCAGTCGTCGAAATTGCCTTCGATGGCGATGTTGTGGATGTTGTCGCCGAGGATGGTGGTCATTTGCCGGCGCTGCACCTCGGACACGCGGTTGTGCGGGTGCATGATGAAGATGTCGACGTTGTCGCAGGCCTTGCAGCCTTCGATGGCCGCCGAGCCGGTATCGCCCGAGGTGGCGCCCATGATCACCACGCGCTCGCCGCGCTTGCTCAGCACGTGGTCGAGCAGACGACCGAGTAGCTGCAGGGCGAAGTCCTTGAATGCCAGGGTCGGGCCGTGGAACAGCTCCAGCACCCACTCGTTGCCGTTCAGCTGGCGCAGCGGCGCCACGGCGTTGTGGGCGAAAACCCCGTAGGTTTCCTCGAGAATCTTCTTGAAGTCGGCGTCGGAGATGCTGCCGGCGACGAACGGGCGCATCACCCGGAAGGCCAGCTCGTGGTATGGCAGGCCGGCCCAGGAGGCGATCTCCTCGACGGTGAAGCGCGGTAGATTTTCCGGCACGTAGAGGCCGCCGTCGCTGGCCAGGCCAGCCAGCAGCACGTCTTCGAAGTTCAGGGCCGGCGCCTGGCCGCGGGTACTGATATAACGCATGGGAAAGACCTTCGGTTCTGCTGTCGGCCGCAGGCTAGGCCCGCGGCCGCGAAAGGGTTTAGTTGAGCTGCTCGACGCGGATACGAACGATGGGCGCGGTCACGCCGTCCAGCACCTCCATGGCGGCGATGGCATCGAGGATACGCGCCTCCACCACGCGGTGGGTGACGAGGATCATCGGCACCAGGCCGTCCTGCTCCTCGGCTTCCTTCTGCATGATCGACTCGATATTGATGCCCCGCTCGGAGAGGATGCTCGCCACCTGAGCCAGCACGCCCGGGTGATCCTTGGCCTGGATGCGCAGGTAGTAGGCGCTCTCGCACTGCTCGATGGGCAGGATCGGGTGGTCGGACAGCGAGTCCGGCTGGAAGGCCAGGTGCGGCACGCGGTTGGTCGGGTCGGTGGTCAGCGCACGAACCACGTCCACCAGGTCGGCCACCACCGCCGAGGCGGTCGGCTCCATGCCGGCGCCGGCTCCGTAGAACAGCGTGCTGCCGACGGCGTCGCCGTTGACCATCACCGCGTTCATCACGCCGTTGACGTTGGCGATCAGGCGGTCGGCCGGGATCAGCGTCGGGTGCACGCGCAGCTCGAAGCCGGCCTCGGTACGGCGGGCCACGCCCAGGTGCTTGATGCGGTAGCCGAGGGCCTCGGCGTAGTTGACGTCCGCCGTGGTCAGGCGGGTGATGCCTTCGGTGTAGGCCTTGGCGAACTGCAGCGGGATGCCGAAGGCGATGGAGGCGAGGATGGTCAGCTTGTGCGCGGCGTCGATGCCCTCGACGTCGAAGGTCGGGTCGGCCTCGGCATAGCCCAGCGCCTGGGCTTCCTTGAGCACGTCGGCGAAAGCACGGCCCTTCTCGCGCATCTCGGACAGGATGAAGTTGCCGGTGCCGTTGATGATGCCGGCCAGCCAGTTGATGCGGTTGGCGGCCAGGCCTTCGCGGATCGCCTTGATCACCGGAATGCCGCCGGCCACGGCGGCCTCGAAGGCGACGATCACGCCCTTCTCGCGGGCGCGGGCGAAGATCTCGTTACCGTGCACGGCGATCAGCGCCTTGTTCGCGGTGACCACGTGCTTGCCGTTGTCGATGGCCTTGAGCACCAGTTCGCGGGCCAGGGTGTAGCCGCCGATCAGCTCGACGACGATATCGATCTCGGGGTTGCTCGCGACGACGAACACATCATCGGTGGTGGTGATGCCGGTAATGTCGTACTGCGGCTTGGGCGAGCGAATGGCGATCTGGGCAATCTCGATGCCGCGACCGGCGCGCCGGGTAATTTCCTCGGCGTTGCGCTTGAGTACATTCAAGGTACCGCCACCGACGGTACCCAGCCCACAGATGCCCACTTTGACCGGCTTCACACTCAATATCCCCATCAGCACTGCGTAAAACGGCCGGAGCATGCTCCGGCCGCCGAAAGAGCCGCACATTACGAAGCGGCTGTTTGTTAGTCAATCCGCGCTCAGTTCGACTCCAGCGCAATCTTCGCCAGCTGCGGCGCCGGCTGGTAGCCCGGGATCATCTTGCCGTTGGCCAGCACGATGGCCGGGGTGCCGTTGACGCCGATCATCTGGCCCAGCTGGTACTGCTTGGCCACCGGGTTGTCGCAGCTCGCCTCGGGCACCGGCTGGCGGGTCTTGGCCAGGTTCATCGCCTCCTGCGGGTCCTTGGCGCACCAGACGCTGACCAGCTCCTTGGCCGCCGGGCTGTTCAGCCCCTGGCGCGGGAAGGCGACGTAGCGCACTTCCACGCCCAGCCGGTTGAGCTCCGGCACCTCGCTGTGCAGCTTCTGGCAATAGCCGCAGTCGGTGTCGGTGAACACGGTGATATGGGTCTTCGGCTCCTTGGCCGCGAACACCACCATCTCCTCGGCCGGGATGGCGTTGATCTGCTTGGCCACCGCACGGCTTTCCTCGATCTCGGTAAGGTTCACCGCCTTGCCGTCCTTGACCTGGAACAGGTAGCCCTGCAGGAGGAACTGGCCGTCGGCGCTGGTATAGAGCTGGCGGCCACCCTTGAGCTGGACCTGGTAGATGCCCGGCATGGGGCTTTCGGCGATGGCCTCGATCGGCAGACGCGCATCCAGCGAGGTCAGGCTCTGGCGGATGGCCTGATCGGGGTCGGCGGCCAGGCCGAGGCTGCTGCCCAGCAGCAGCGCCAGCGCAGCGGAAATTCGGGTCAGGGACATGGACACTCCTGTCGAGCGAAGGACGGGCGAAGATGGGCACAGCCTACCACAGATGCCCCGCAGACGGCCGCCCGGCTACCAGACGGTAGCGTCAACCGCGCGGGTGGTGCCTGGCATGCAGTTCCTGCAGGCGCGCCCGGGCGATATGGGTGTAGATCTGCGTGGTCGACAGATCGCTATGACCCAGCAGCATCTGCACCACGCGCAAATCGGCGCCATGGTTGAGCAGATGGGTGGCGAAGGCGTGGCGCAGGGTGTGCGGCGACAGCGGCTTGGCGATGCCGGCCACCCTGGCCTGGTGCTTGATCCGGTGCCAGAAGGTCTGCCGGGTCATCTGCTCACCGCGCAGGCTGGGAAACAGCACATCACTGGGCTTGCCGCCGAGCAGCAACGAGCGCGCCTCGCGGCTGTAGCGCTCGATCCAGGCGATGGCCTCCTCGCCCAGCGGCACCAGGCGCTCCTTGCTGCCCTTGCCCAGCACCCGCAGCACACCCTGGCGCAGGTTGACCTGCTCCAGGCTCAGCCCGACCAGCTCGCTGACGCGCAGGCCGCAGGCGTAGAGCACCTCCAGCATGGCGCGGTCGCGCAAGCCGATGGGATCGTCCAGATCCGGCGCCTGCAGCAGCGCCTCGACATCCGCCTCGGACAGCGACTTAGGCAGCGGCCGGCCGATTTGCGGCAGCTCCACCTGCAGGCAGGGGTCTTCTTCGATCACCCCTTCGCGCAGGAGAAAGCGATAGAAGCCGCGCACGCCGGAGAGAAAGCGCGCGGTCGAGCGCGCCTGATAGCCCTGCTCGAGACGCCAGGCCAGATGATCGAGGATGGCGTCGCGACCGATATGAGCAAGCGCCAGCCTGCGCTCGTCGAGCCAGGCATTGAAGTGCTCCAGGTCGCTGCGATAGGCGGCACGGGTATGGGCAGACAGGCCCTTTTCGAGCCAGAGCGTCTCGAGAAATCGCTCGATCAACGGATGGGACAGAGTGGGCATGAGGCAAGTTCACGGCCGACGGGCGCCTAGTGTTCCATAGCCGAGACCGGCAACTCCAGCCGCCCGGCGGTTGCCACTGACACCGATCGAAACACCACGACCGGCGCCTGCCGCTCGGCACCGCAGCCCACAGGACAAACGGTCGGACAAGCCTATCCTTGGTTTGGTGACAATCCGGGCTCGCGGCGCCATGATCTCACAGTGCCATTACCAGAGCGGTAGAACCAGCATGCCCAATCACGCCCACTCCCGCCTCGGCCAGATCCTCATCGCCAAGGGCCTGATCAGCGCCACCCAGCTCGATGCCGCGATCGCGGCGCAGTTCGTCAACCGCAAACGCCTGGGCGAAGTGCTGATCGAGCAAGGGCTGCTGACCCAGAAGCAACTGAGCAAGGCGCTGAAGAAGCAGAGCAGCCTGCGTCTGGCCGCCACTCTGGTGGCGGCGCTGATGAGCCCGTTCCAGTTGGCCAGCGCCGATATCCAGCGCTTGCAACCGCCACTCAGCAGCACCAGCCGACTGCAGACGCCGCCCGGCATGCAGTCGTTGAGCGACAAGGAAATGAGCGCGGTCAGCGCGCAGGGCCTGGACGATGTCTTGCAAGCACTGCTGCTGCGCGCCGAGAACGGTGACGGCCCGGGCGCGCTCAAGCAGCTGGCGAAACTGGTGATGCCGGTACTGGACAGCCTGGAAAGCGACACCGGCCTGCACGACCTGCGCTACGACACCAGTAAGCTACGCTCGACCCTGAACGGCGATGGTTCGTTCAACGTCAACCTGCCCAGCTCCATCGGCGAGTTGCGCTTCGACAACATCCGCGTCAAGGGCGCCCCCGCCGAGAAGAGCTTCGGCAACCTCAGCCTGCATGACATCGACCTGTCGCGAGCCAGCCTGAGGATCAGCCTGCGCCCCTGAATCCTCGACACGGATCGCAGAAACGAGAAAACCGGGAGCCATTTCTGACGCCGCGCAGCGACGCCGCGCGGCGTGGCCCGCCAGAGAGACTGGCCGCCAAAACGCCGGGGCGCGTTGCGCGCAAGCCCCGGCTGAGCACATGAATGCGCGAACATAAAAAAAGCAGCCCGCAGGCTGCTTTTTTCGAGAAGTGTCCGAACTTAGGACAGCTTTTCCTTGATGCGCGCGGCTTTGCCGGACAGGTCGCGCAGGTAGTACAGTTTGGCCTTGCGCACGTCGCCGCGACGCTTGACTGCCAGGCTGTCGACCAGCGGCGAGTAGGTCTGGAAGGTACGCTCGACGCCCACACCGCTGGAGATCTTGCGCACGGTGAAGGCGCTGTTCAGGCCGCGGTTACGCTTGGCGATAACAACGCCTTCGAAGGCCTGCAGACGCTGACGGTCGCCTTCCTTCACTTTCACTTGCACGACAACGGTGTCGCCCGGGGCGAAAGTCGGGATTTCTTTGTTCATCTGCTCGGCTTCGAGCATCTGGATAATCTTGTTGGTCATGCTGCGCTCCTAAGACAAGCCTCCAGGCCTGCCATCGATACGTTAACTATCGTCCCGCTGGCGGATGTATTCCTCCAGCAGCTTCTTCTCTTCTCCAGAAAGCGAGCGGCTATCCAGAAGATCGGCGCGACGTTCCCAGGTCCGACCAAGGGACTGCTGCAAACGCCAGCGCCGGATGTGTTCGTGGTTGCCACTAAGCAACACCTCGGGAACACGTTTATCCGCATACACCTCCGGGCGGGTGTAGTGCGGGCAGTCGAGCAGGCCATCCGTAAAGGAGTCCTCCTCGGCCGAATCGGCATGACCCAATGCACCGGGCAAAAGGCGCGTCACCGCGTCGATCAGCACCATGGCCGGCAGCTCACCGCCGGACAGGACGTAGTCGCCAATCGACCATTCCTCATCGACATGCGCCTCGATGAAACGCTCGTCGATGCCTTCATAACGACCAGCAATCAGGATCAGTGCCTGCTCCCGCGCCAGCTCGCGGACCGCCGCCTGGTTCAGACGACGCCCCTGCGGCGACAGGTAGATCACCTTCGCCGCCTCCCCCGCGGCCTGCCTGGCCGCGGCCAGGGCATCCTCGAGAGGCTTGATCTTCATCACCATGCCCGGACCACCGCCGAAGGGGCGGTCATCCACCGTATGGTGGCGATCCGTCGTGTAGTCCCGCGGATTCCAGCAACTGAGCTTGAGCAGCCCCTGCCTGACCGCACGACTGGTGATGCCGTACTCGCCGATGGCGGCGAACATCTCCGGGAACAGGGTGATGACTTCTACGCGCATGGGCCTTAGAAATCCGCATCCCAGTCGACCCGCATCTCGCCGGCTGCCAGATCGATCGAAAGCACGCACTGATCCGTATAGGGCAGCAGACGCTCGCGATCATCCAGACTGCCCGCACTGGGCTTGACCACCATCACATCGTTGGCACCGGTCTCGAACAAGTGGTCGATCACGCCGAGCAACTGCCCTGCCTGATCGATGACCTTCAAGCCCTGCAACTGGTACCAGTAGAACTCGCCGTCATCCAGGTCCGGCAACTCGCTGCGCGGCACGCAGATCTCGAAGCCGGCGTAGGTACGCGCGATTTCGCGATCATCCAGCCCCTTCAGCTTGGCGACCAGCACCTTACCTTGCAGGCGGCCGCTGGCCAGCTCCACTTGCTTTACCTCGCCGTCACGCCTGAGCGTCCAGCGCTGGTAATCGAGCACGTTATCGATGGGATCGGTAAAGGAGTAGACCTTCACTTCACCCCGGACGCCGTGCACCGAAACGATCTTGCCGAGGACGATCAGATCCTCGGCGACGGCCGGCGTCGTACTCATAAAGATGCTTAGGCAGCAGCCTTGGCAGCTTCCTTGAGCAGCTGAGCAACGCGCTCAGACGGCTGCGCGCCCTGGCCCAGCCAGTAGGTCGCACGCTCCTGGTCGACGGACAGACGCACTTCGCCACCGGCAGCGATCGGGTTGAAGAAACCGATACGCTCAACGAAACGACCATCGCGCGCGTTGCGGCTGTTGGTCACGGTCAGGTGGTAGAAGGGGCGCTTTTTGGAGCCGCCACGAGCAAGACGGATGGTTACCATGTGAACATCGTTCCTGTAGTCGGTGCTAACTTGAGGCACACATTAAAAATGGGCCTAGGCCCGAAAGGCCGCACATTTTAAGGATTATGCGGCGGTTTGCAAATCTCTTTTTCCGCCCGGCCATCGGCCGGGCGCGCGGGTCTTCAGAATTTTGGCATGCCGCCGCCGGGTAACATACCGCCCATGCCGCGCATCATCTTAGCCATGCCGCCCTTGGCGGTGAATTTCTTCATCATCTTCTGCATCTGCTTATGCTGCTTGATCAACCTGCCGATGTCTTGCACCTGGGTACCGGAACCCAGGGCGATACGACGTTTGCGCGAGCCGCTGATGATCTCCGGATCGCGGCGCTCGGCCGGGGTCATGGAGTTGATGATCGCTTCCATCTGTTTGAACTGCTTCTCGGCCGCGCCCTGGGCGTTGCCCATCTGCGCCAAGTTGACCCCGCCGATGGACGGCAGCTTGTCCATCAGGCCGCCGAGGCCGCCCATGTTCTTCATCTGCTGCAGCTGGTCGCGAAAGTCCTCGAGGTCGAAGCCCTTGCCCTTCTTCAGCTTCTTGGTGAGCTTCTCGGCCTTCTCGCGGTCGAGGGTCTGCTCGGCCTGCTCAATCAGGCTGAGCACGTCGCCCATGCCGAGGATGCGCGAGGCGATACGGTCCGGGTGGAAGGGCTCGAGCGCGTCGCTCTTCTCGCCCATACCGATGAACTTGATCGGCTTGCCGGTGATGTGGCGCACCGACAGCGCGGCACCGCCGCGGGCGTCGCCGTCGACCTTGGTCAGCACCACGCCAGTCAGCGGCAGCGCGTCGCTGAAGGCCTTGGCGGTGTTGGCGGCGTCCTGGCCGGTCATGGCGTCGACCACGAACAGGGTCTCGACCGGCTTGACCGCGGCGTGCAGGGCCTGGATCTCGGCCATCATCTCGGCATCGATGGCCAGACGGCCGGCGGTATCGAGGATGACCACGTCGATGAACTTCAGCTTGGCCTCGCGGATCGCCGCATTGGCGATGTCCACCGGCTTCTGGCTGGCGTCGGAGGGAAAGAAGGTCACCCCGAGATCACCGGCCAGGGTTTCCAGCTGCTTGATCGCCGCCGGACGGTAAACGTCGGCTGACACCAGCAACACCGACTTTTTCTTGCGCTCCTTGAGGAACTTGGCCAGCTTGCCGGCGGTGGTGGTCTTGCCCGCGCCCTGCAGACCGGCCATCAGCACCACCGCGGGCGGCGCGGCATTCAGCGCCAGATCCTCGTTGGCCGCGCCCATCAGCTCTTCCAGTTCGGCGCGGACGATCTTCACGAAAGCCTGGCCCGGGGTCAGGCTCTTGGACACCTCGGTGCCGACCGCACGCTCCTTGACCTTGGCGACGAAGTCCTTGACCACCGGCAGGGCCACGTCGGCCTCGAGCAGGGCCATGCGCACCTCGCGCAGGGTGTCCTTGATGTTGTCTTCGCTCAGCTTGGCCTTGCCCGTAACGTTACGCAGGGTCTGGGAGAGGCGATCGGTAAGATTTTCGAACATGCGCGTTCCTTTGAGGTCCGACCCGGCGTACCGGGCATGCGACAGGCGGCGGATTATAGCCAAGTCGCCGCGCCGCCGACACCGCCGGCGGTCTTTCGTGGCAGCGGCCATCTGTGCCACACTCAGCGCCTTTCGGGCTCGCCTTACACGGATTTATGCACCCTCTGCTGCCCAGCCTCGCCGCCGTCTGCCTGTATGCCGGCGCTGCCACCTATCAGGGCCTGCGCCTGACTCAGCGCAGCACACCCGACAAGCGCCTGCTGGCGCTGCTCGGCGTGCTCGCCCTGCTCTTCCATGGCGGCAGCCTGTTCCTGCAGTTGCACAACGTCCAGGGACTGACCCTGGATTTCTTCAACGCCGCCAGCCTGATCGCCTACGCGGTGATCGCCCTGACCCTGCTGGCCTGCCTGCGCATTCCGGCAGAAAACCTACTGCTGCTGCTGTTTCCCCTGGGTGGTCTGACGGTGCTGGCCGCGGAGTTCCTGCCGTCGGGCACCATTCGCCCGATCGACGAGCACCCCGGCATCCTCGCCCACATCCTGTTCTCGATACTGGCCTACGGCATGCTCACCATCGCCGTGTTCCAGTCGATCCTGTTGCTGCTGCAGGATCATCAGCTCAAACACAAGCACCCCTCGGGGCTGATCAAGAACTTCCCGCCGCTGCAGACCATGGAAAGCCTGCTGTTCGGCTTCCTCTGGGCCGGCTGGCTGCTGCTGTCGCTGTCACTGCTGTCCGGCGCGCTGTTTCTCGATGACCTGTTCGCCCAGCACCTGGTGCACAAGACCATCCTCTCCTGCTTCGCCTGGGTGGTGTTCGCCGTACTGTTGTGGGGCCGCCACCAACTCGGCTGGCGCGGGCACAAGGCCATTCGCTGGACCCTGGCCGGCTTCTGCCTGCTGATGCTGGCCTATTTCGGCAGCAAGCTGGTGCGCGAATTCATCCTGCATATCTGAGGCGCCTTACTTGGACGACCTTCATTCGAGCTATCTGCTCGGCCTGCTGATCTTTCTCATCCTCTGCTCGGCGTTCTTCTCCAGCTCCGAGACCGGCATGCTCAGCCTCAATCGCTACCGCCTCAAGCACCTGGACAAGGAAGGCCACAAAGGTGCCCGCCGCGTAACCCGCCTGCTCGACCGTCCGGACCGCCTGCTCGGCACCATCCTGGTCGGCAACAACGTGGTCAACATCCTCGCCGCCTCCATCGCCACCGTGCTGGCGGTCGATCTGTGGGGCGAGGCCGGCATCGCCATCGCCACCGCCGGGCTGACCATCGTCGTGCTGATCTTCGGCGAGATCACCCCCAAGACCCTGGCCGCGCTGCGCCCGGAGCTGGTGGCCTTCCCCGCCAGCCACCTGCTCAACCTGCTGCAGCGCCTGCTCTACCCGGTGGTGTGGCTGACCAGCGCGATCAGCAACGGCCTGCTGCGCCTGTTTGGCGTCGACCCGGCACAGCGCGCCAGTGATAGCCTGTCCACCGAGGAACTGCGCAGCGTGGTGCGCGAGTCGGGCTCGGAGCTGCCGAAGAACCGCCAGGACATGCTCCTCGGCATCCTCGACCTGGAGCGGGTGACGGTGGACGACATCATGATTCCGCGCAACGAGGTAGCCGGCATCGACCTGAACGATGACCTGGAGAGCATCATCGGCCAGTTGCGCACCACCCCGCACACACGCCTGCCGGTGTTCCGCGGCGACATCAACCAGATCGAGGGCGTGGTGCACATGCGCCAGATCGCCCGCCTGCTGAGCCACAACCAGTTGACCAAGGAAGCCCTGCAGGCGGCCTGCCACGAACCCTACTTCGTGCCGGAAAACACCCCGCTGTCGACCCAGCTGATCAACTTCCAGAAGCAGAAGCGGCGCATCGGCATCGTCGTCGACGAGTACGGCGAAGTGATCGGCATCGTCACCCTGGAAGACATCCTCGAGGAGATCGTCGGCGACTTCAGCAACCAGGACAGCCTGCGCAGCCCCGATATTCATCCGCAGGACGACGGCACCCTGGTGATCGACGGCGCCGCCTATATCCGCGAGGTGAACAAGACCCTCGGCTGGCACCTGCCCAGCGACGGCCCCAAGACACTCAACGGCTTGATCACCGAGGCGCTGGAAAGCATTCCCGACAGCGCCGTGTGCCTGAAGATCGGTCCTTACCGCCTGGAAATCCTCCAGGCCGCGGAGAATCGGGTGAAAAGCGTTCGGGTCTGGCAAATGGAGAAGGTCAAGCAGGACGCTGCAGCGATGGAATAAGGCGCTCGGCCAGGCCAGCAGCCCATTGCCGATACCCCAGCGCCGAGGGGTGATAGCCATCCTCGGCCAGGTAGTGCGGCTCGAACGGCAGATCCAGCGCGCAATGCTGCGCCCCCAGCCCTAAGGCCAGAACTCGCAGCTCGCGATCCAGCAGGCTGGCGCGCCACCCCATCAATAACCGCAACAACCAGGGCAGGCCGCTGAAATGCTGCAGCGGCGGCACGGCACTGAACGCCACGCGGCAACCCCGCGTGTTCAGCGCATCGGCCATGCCGGCAAGCGCCTGCATCCAGCGCGCACCCGAAGTGAGATGAGTGGTGTCGTTGACGCCGAAGACCAGCAGCGCCAGGTCGGCAGGTTCGGCCAGCCCCTGTGGCAACAGGCGCTCGTGGGCCTGGGCCGCGGTGATGCCATTCTCGCCACAGGCTCGCCAGCGCACCGGGCGCCCCAGGCGTTCGGCCAGCGCAGCCGCCAGGCAGCTCGCCAGGGCTTGATCGAAGCTTCTCACTCCGACGCCCGCCACGGTGGACTCACCGATCAGCAGCAGGCGTAGCGGCTCCCCCGGCAAATGCGCTGCGGCCATGCCGGCAGGCTCGCCCTGGGCGACCGGCAAGCGCAAGGCAGTACGCCGGGTGTGCAACGCCAGCGGCAGCGCCAATGGCAGCAGCGACAGCGTCGCCAGCCACCACAGCGCGCGCCGGCTCACAGCTGTACGCGTACCGCGCGGGCGCTGCGCAGCGCCTTGGCCTGCGCCGCCTCGATCGACTCATCGCGCGCCAGGGCCACCCCCATGCGCCGCTGACCCCTGACCTCGGGCTTGCCGAACAGACGCAGGGCGGTGTCCGCCTCGCTCAGCGCCGCGCCCAGATTGGCGAAGCTGGCCTGCCGCGAGTCGCCTTCGACCAGAATCACCGCCGAAGCCGAGGGGCCCATCTGCCGGATCGCCGGAATCGGCAGGCCGAGAATTGCACGCGCATGCAGGGCGAATTCGGACAGCTCCTGGGAAATCAGCGTCACCAGGCCGGTGTCGTGCGGCCGCGGCGACACCTCGCTGAACCACACCTGGTCGCCCTTGACGAACAGTTCGACGCCGAACAGCCCGCGCCCACCGAGGGCCTCGGTGACCGCCAGCGCCACGCGCTCGGATTCGGCCAGCGCCTGCGGACTCATCGCTTGCGGCTGCCAGGATTCCTGGTAGTCGCCGTGCTCCTGGCGATGGCCTATGGGCGCGCAGAAGCTGGTGCCGCCGGCGTGGCGCACGGTGAGCAGGGTGATCTCGTAGTCGAAGTCGATGAAACCCTCGACTATCACCCGCCCCTTGCCGGCGCGCCCGCCCTCCTGGGCATGGTCCCAGGCGCGCTGCAGGTCGGCATCGCCTTTCAGCACGCTCTGGCCCTTGCCGGAGGAGCTCATGATCGGCTTGACCACGCAGGGGTAGCCGACGGCTCTGACCGCCGCGGCGTAATCCTCGAAGGTATCGGCGAAATGGTAGGGCGAGGTGGGCAGCCCCAGCTCCTCGGCGGCCAGGCGGCGAATGCCCTCGCGGTTCATGGTCAGCTGCGCGGCACGCGCGGTGGGCACCACGTTGAAGCCTTCGGCCTCCAGCTCGACCAGGGTGGCGGTGGCGATGGCCTCGATCTCCGGCACGATGAAATGCGGCTGCTCGGCCTCGATCACCGCGCGCAGGGCGGCGCCGTCGAGCATATCGATCACGTGGCTGCGGTGCGCCACCTGCATGGCCGGGGCGTTGGCGTAACGGTCCACGCCGATCACCTCGCAGCCCAGGCGCTGCAGCTCGATCACCACTTCCTTGCCGAGTTCGCCACAGCCGCACAGCAGCACACGGGTCGCGGAAGGCGACAGGGGGGTTCCAATACGGGGCATGAATTTTCCTCGAACAGAGAATCAGGAAGGCGTCAGCAGATGGCCGGAAGCACGGGCGCGTTCCAGGCAACGTTGCAGCACCAAGCGGCGCTCGGCATTGTCCATGCGGCCCCAGCGGGTGATTTCGCCGGCGGTGCGCTGGCAGCCGATGCAGATGTCCTGCTCGTCCAGCGCACAGACCTGCACGCAGGGCGAGCGCAGCGGCTTTTCTGCATCATTCATCGTCAGGGACCAGTTCGCGGGCATAGCGCTGGGCGTTGTGCACGTAATGGGCGGCGCTGGCCTCGAGCATCTTCTTCTGCTGCTCGGTCAGCTCGCGCACCACCTTGCCCGGGCTGCCCATCACCAGGCTGCCGTCTGGGATCACCTTGCCCTCGGGGATCAGGCTGTTGGCGCCGATGATGCAGTACTTGCCGATCCTGGCGCCGTTGAGGATCACCGCGTTGATGCCGATCAGGCTGTAATCGTCCACCGTGCAGCCGTGCATCATCACCTTGTGGCCAACGGTGACGCCCTTGCCCAGGGTCAGCGGAAAGCCCATGTCGGTGTGCAGCACGCTGCCGTCCTGCACGTTGCTGTGCTCGCCGATATGGATCAGCTCGTTGTCGCCGCGCAGCACGGCGCCGAACCAGACGCTGGCGCCGGCCTCCAGGCGCACCTTGCCGATCAGCTCGGCGCTAGGCGCGATCCAGCTGTCGGGATGGGCTTCGACACGGCAGCTTCCCAGACGGTATTTCATGGCACGGCTCTCAACGCAGGTGGATGAAGTGTTCGGGCGGCTGGTGCAGGGCGATCCGCGCATCGTCGTAGAGCAGGTTGACCAACTCCACCACCATGATCGCCGTCAGCCCCCAGATGCGGTACTCGCCATAGGTGTAGGACGGCACGTACCAGCTGCGCCCGAGGTAATCGATACGGTGCGTCAGCTCGCGCGGGTCGCTACGGAAGAACTCCAGCGGCACGGAGAACACCGAGGCGATCTCGGCATCGTTGGCCTTGTACTCCACGTAGTCCGGCACCAGCCCGACATAGGGCGTGACCTGGATACCGTGGCGCGAGACCAGGCCGCTGAGCGGACCGATCACCTCGACCAGCCCCGGCGGCAGGCCGATCTCCTCCTCGGCCTCGCGCAGGGCGGTATGCACCAGATCGCGATCGTCCGGATCGCGCCGGCCACCGGGGAAGGCGACCTCGCCGCCATGGGTCGACAAACCGCTGGCACGCAGGGTCAGCACCAGTTCAGGTTCGTCGCTGCGGGTGATGGGGACCAGCACCGCCGCCTCGGGGAAGCTGCGCTCGGTCTCCAGGGCGCGCGGCCGGTAGCCGCGCACGCGAAGGAGCAACTCGTCCAGCATGGGCACACTCGGGTGTAGTTATGCCCGGCATCATGACATGAACGGGGCGCCACGCCCAAGCCCACCGCCGGTTACGCGGGCTTGCCGGTCATGCCGCCGGCGCGCCAAGATAACCGTGACAGTCTCAGGAGCCGACATGAAATTCTGCAATCAATGCGGTCAACCGCTCATGCAGACGATTCCCGCCGGGGACAACCGCCTGCGCCACGTCTGCAGCCACTGTCACAGGGTGCACTATCAGAACCCGCGGATCGTCGCCGGCTGCCTGCCGGTGTGGGGCGAACAGGTGCTGCTGTGCCGCCGCGCCATCGAGCCGCGGCGCGGCTACTGGACGCTGCCGGCCGGCTTCATGGAGAACGGCGAGACCATCGAGCAGGCGGCGGCGCGGGAAACCCTTGAGGAAGCCTGCGCGCGGGTGCGCGATCTCAACCTTTACACGCTGTTCGATCTGCCGCATATCAGCCAGGTGTACATGATGTTCCGCGCCGAACTGGTCGATCTGGACTTCGCCGTGGGTGAGGAGAGCCTCGAGGTACGCCTGTTCGCGGAGGAGGAAATCCCCTGGTCGGAGCTGGCTTTTCCGACCATAGGCCGTACCTTAGAATGCTTCTTCGCCGATCGTCGGCAGAACCTGTTTCCGGTGCGCAACGAGGCGCTCGAAGCTCTGCGCGCTCATTACCGCCCCCGTTGACCCTTTGCCGAGAAGTTTCCGATGCGCTGGCTGTTGCCCCTGTTGTGCCTGACCCTCAGCCTGAACGTGCAGGCCAACGCCACCCCGATCGATGCCACGCGTCAGGTGGACAAGGTGCTGGTGCTCAAATCCGAGCGCAAGCTGCACCTGCTGCAGCGCGGCGAGACCATCAAGAGCTACCGCATCTCCCTCGGCAAGCAGCCCAGCGGCGCCAAGCAGCGCGAGGGCGACCTGCGTACGCCGGAAGGCTTCTACTGGATCGACTGGCGCAAGGCCAGCGACAAATACCAGCTGTCGCTGCACATCTCCTACCCCAACGCCCGCGACCTGGCCAACGCACGCCAGGCCGGCGTGTCGCCGGGCAGCATGATCATGATCCACGGCACGCCGCTGGACGAGGAGTACCCCGAATGGTTCTTCCATACCCTGGACTGGACCGAGGGCTGCATCGCCATGAGGAACGCCGACATGCGCGAAGTGTGGGAGCTGGTCAAGGACGGCACGCTGATCGAGATTCGCCCATAAGACGCAAATCGCACATGAAAAAGGCGCCATTGGCGCCTTTTTCATTTCGCTTCAGAACTGCAGATCCGACAACCGCCAGACGTCGAATGCCGGCGTCTCGTAGGGATGGGCCCTCTTCAGCGCCTTGACCGCGTCGTGGATCAGCTCGTCGGCGACCACCAACTCGACCTTCCATTCGCTCACCTGCTCGACGCTGCCGATCTGGCCGAGGAACGGCTGGCTACCCCCCAGCGCACGGAACTGGCCCTGCCCGAGCGCCTGCCAGCAGCAGCTGTCATAGCGGCCGACACGACCGCCGCCGGCAGCGAAAACCGCCTGCTTCACCGATTCCAGATGGCTTTCCGGCACATAGAAACACAGTTTGTACATCAAGTTCTCCGCAGATGGGCAACCGAACCACAGACAAGCCACGAGGCATAGAATGATGGCATTTTGCCTCAAAACAGCATAGAGAACGGCTTCGAAAAAGCGCATTCCGTCGGCTGGTTCATCCACTTTCGACTGATAGCCGCGCGCCGCGTTCAATCGCCCGAGCGAAATCGTCGCCACTTGTCTCGCAGGCCAGGCGCCGGCGGGCTGTGGCGGCCATCGCAATAGGGCAAGTCGGCCGAACGACCGCAGCGACAGAGCAGCAGGCGCTGCTCTCGCACAGGGGTCAGCCGCAACGCGTCGGCGCAGGCGCGGTTGCAGTCGGGCAAGGTCGAGGAACGTCCGCAGCGACACAGCCGATGGGTTTCACCGGGTTTGACCAGGCGGGCTTCGGGGAGAATCGGCAGGGGATCATCGACCATGGCTGGGCCTAAGTAACCCGGATGAAATCCGGGTAGGAATATCGCAACGACCTTCCCGGATTGCATCCAGGCTACATGCAGTCAACGATCAGCCCCCTTCCCATCTGCGGGAGAGGGGTGGGGAGAGGGCTGGATGCTGGCTACAACACCCTCTCCCGCCCTTCGGGCCCCCTCTCCCAATTGGAGAGGGTCATCAGAAGCCCGCTGCGCCGCCGCTGTTAGTTCACCCAGACGCGGGCGTTGCGGAACATGCGCATCCAGCCGCCGTCTTCCTGCCACTCGTCAGGGCGCCAGGAGTTCTGCACGGCGCGGAACACCCGCTCCGGGTGCGGCATCATGATGGTCACGCGGCCGTCGCGGCTGGTCAGGCCGGTGATGCCGCGCGGCGAACCGTTGGGGTTGGCCGGGTAGCTCTCGGTGACCTTGCCGTGGTTGTCGACGTAGCGCAGGGCCACGGTGCCGGACAGGTCGGCCTCCAGCAGCGCCTCTTCGCTTTCGAATTCGGCATGCCCCTCGCCGTGGGCGATGGCGATCGGCAGGCGCGAACCGGCCATGCCCTGCAGGAAGATCGACGCCGATTCCTGGATCTGCACCATGGCCACGCGCGCCTCGAACTGCTCGGAGCGGTTGCGCACGAAGTGCGGCCAGAACTCGGTGCCCGGGATCAGCTCGTGCAGGTTGCTCATCATCTGGCAGCCGTTGCACACGCCGAGGGCGAAGCTGTCCTTGCGCTCGAAGAAGCCGGCGAAGGCATCGCGCGCACGGGCGTTGAACAGCACCGACTTGGCCCAGCCCTCGCCCGCGCCGAGCACATCACCGTAGGAGAAGCCGCCACAGGCGACCAGGCCCTTGAACTCTTCCAGGCTGACGCGGCCGGCGAGGATGTCGCTCATATGCACGTCGATGGCGGAGAAACCGGCGCGGTCGAAAGCCGCGGCCATCTCCACCTGGCCGTTGACGCCCTGCTCGCGCAGGATCGCCACCTGCGGACGCACGCCCTTCTTGATATAGGGCGCGGCGATGTCCTGGTTGACGTCGAAACCGAGCTTGACCGACAGGCCGGGGTTGTCCTCTTCCAGCAGCAGGTCGAATTCCTGGTCGGCGCCCTGGGCGTTGTCGCGCAGACGCTGGATACGGTAGCTGGTCTCGGCCCACTGACGCTGCAGCAGACGACGCTCGCCGGCGAATACCGGCTCGCCATTGAAGCTGATGCTGACTTCGCTGTTGTTCACCGCCTGGCCGATCACCGCCACGCAGTCGTCCAGGCCGGCGGCGCTGAACTGCGCCAGCACCTCCGGGGTGGCGTCCTGGCGCACCTGGATCACCGCGCCCAGCTCTTCGTTGAACAGCACGGCCGGCAGCTCGGAGCTGTCATCAGCCAGCGCGTCGAGGTTCAGCGACAGGCCGCAGTGACCGGCGAAGGCCATTTCCAGCACGGTGGTCAGCAGGCCGCCGTCGGAGCGGTCGTGGTAGGCCAGCAGGTGACCGTCGGCGTTGAGGCCCTGGATCACGGCGAAGAAGGCCTTGAGGTCTTCGGCGTCGTCGAGATCCGGCACCTGCTGGCCGATCTGCGCGTAGACCTGCGCCAGGATCGAGGCGCCCATGCGGTTCTGGCCGCGGCCGAGATCGATCAGGATCAGGTCGGTCTCGCCCTTGTCCATGCGCAGTTGCGGGGTCAGGGTCTGGCGGATGTCCTGCACCGGGGCGAAGCCGGAGATCACCAGCGACAGCGGCGCGGTCACGCTCTTGTCGACACCCTCCTCCTGCCAACGGGTCTTCATCGACATGGAGTCCTTGCCCACCGGGATGGTGATACCCAGCGCCGGGCACAGCTCCATGCCGACGGCCTTGACGGTGTCATACAGGCGGGCGTCTTCACCCGGGTGGCCGGCGGCTGCCATCCAGTTGGCCGACAGTTTGATGTCGGACAGCTTGCCGATGCGCGCCGCAGCCAGGTTGGTGATGGTCTCGCCGACGGCCATGCGCCCGGATGCCGGGGCATCGAGCAGCGCCAGCGGGGTGCGCTCGCCCATGGCCATGGCTTCGCCGGTGTAGACGTCGAAGCTAGTGGCGGTCACGGCGCAGTCGGCCACCGGCACCTGCCAGGGGCCGACCATCTGATCGCGCGCCACCAGGCCGGTGATGCTGCGGTCACCGATGGTGATCAAAAAGCTCTTGCTGGCCACGGCCGGGTGGCGCAGCACACGGCCCAGGGCCTCTTCGATATCGACGCTGGCGGCGCTGAAGTCATCGCCCTGCTCCGCTTCGCGGGCCACGCTGCGGTGCATGCGCGGCGGCTTGCCGAGCAGCACTTCCAGCGGCATTTCCACCGGGGTGTTGCCGAAGTGGCTGTCGGTGACGGTCAGGTGCGGCTCGGCGGTGGCCTCGCCGACCACGGCGAAGGGGCAGCGCTCGCGTTCGCAGATCGCCTGGAAGCGCTCGAAGTCGGCCGCATCCACGGAGAGCACGTAGCGCTCCTGCGACTCGTTGCACCAGATCTCGTGCGGGGCCATGCCCGGCTCGTCGTTGGGTACCTTGCGCAGCTCGAAGCGACCGCCACGGCCACCGTCGTTGATCAGCTCCGGCAGGGCGTTGGAGATACCGCCGGCGCCGACGTCGTGGATGAACTTGATCGGATTGGCCTCGCCCAGCTGCCAGCAGCGGTCGATGACCTCCTGGCAGCGGCGTTCCATTTCCGGGTTCTCGCGCTGCACCGAGGCGAAGTCCAGGTCGGCCGAGCTGGCACCGGTGGCCATCGACGAAGCGGCGCCGCCGCCGAGACCGATAAGCATGGCCGGGCCGCCGAGCACAATCAGCTTGGCGCCGACCGAGATCTCGCCCTTCTGCACGTGGTTCTCGCGAATGTTGCCGAGGCCGCCGGCGAGCATGATCGGCTTGTGGTAGCCGCGCACTTCTTCGCCGCGCGGGCTGCTCACAGCCTGCTCGAAGGTACGGAAGTAGCCGTTGAGTGCCGGGCGACCGAACTCGTTGTTGAACGCGGCGCCGCCCAGCGGGCCCTCGATCATGATGTCCAGCGCGCTGACGATGCGCTCGGGCTTGCCGTAGGGCTTCTCCCAGGGCTGCAGGAAGCCGGGGATGTTCAGGTTGGAGACCGAGAAACCGGTCAGGCCGGCCTTCGGCTTGGCGCCACGACCGGTCGCGCCCTCGTCGCGGATCTCGCCGCCGGAGCCGGTGGAGGCGCCGGGGAATGGCGCGATGGCGGTCGGGTGGTTGTGCGTCTCCACCTTCATCAGGATATGCACCGGCTCGACGCTCGCGCCGTACTCGCGGGTCTCCGGATTGGGGAAGAAGCGCCCGGCGGTGAAGCCTTCGATGACCGAGGCGTTGTCCTTGTAGGCGCTCAACACGCCTTCGCTGTGCATCTGGTAGGTGTTCTTGATCATGCCGAACAGCGACTTGTCCTGCGCCTGTCCGTCGATGTCCCAGCTGGCGTTGAAGATCTTGTGCCGGCAGTGCTCGGAGTTGGCCTGGGCGAACATCATCAGTTCGATATCGTGCGGATTGCGTCCCAGCTCGACGAAGCTCTTGACCAGGTAGTCGATCTCGTCCTCGGCCAGGGCCAGGCCCAGGTCCTGGTTGGCCTGTTCCAGCGCGGCGCGACCGCCGCCGAGGATGTCCACCGCGGTCAGCGGCTTGGGCTGGGCATGGCTGAACAACGCCGCGGCGTCTTCCAGGGCGTTCAGCACCAACTGAGTCATGCGGTCGTGCAGCAGGGCGGCGACAGCGGCGCTATCGGCCTCGCTCAGCTCGCCGCTGACGTAATAGGCGATACCGCGCTCCAAGCGCTGGATCTTGGCCAGGCCACAGTTGCGGGCGATGTCGCTGGCCTTGCTCGACCAGGGCGAGATGGTGCCGAAGCGCGGAATGGTCAGAAACAGTTTGCCGCTGGGCTCCTGCACCGGCACGCTCGGGCCGTACTTGAGCAGACGGGCCAGCACCTGCTGCTCGTCGGCGTCGAGCTCGCCACTGACATCGGCGAAATGCGCGAACTCGGCGTACAGCCCGGTCACGGCCGGCATCTTGCTGGTCAGTTGCTCAAGCAATTTGCCATGGCGGAAAGCGGAAAGAGCGGGAGCGCCGCGCAGAATCAACATCGTCGGGACAGCCTCTGGGGAAGGGGGTGTGCTTAGAGGCCGTGCATTCTAGCCTAAAGCAACGTCTGCGGCACCCGTGGCCGGCGCTTTCGAGACGGATGCGCGCTAGCAGAGAAGCGAAGCGCTGTCGAGATATGGCGCCGCCAGCGCTTTGCGTATACTGCGGCGATGTTTGCACGACCTGCGATACGCATGCGTTGCGCCACAGGGCTGTTGGCGATTGGAATCCTCCTGATGCTCGGCGGCTGTGGCGAAGAACTCAAGCCCAGCGTACTCGAGCAGGTAAAGGCGGAGGGCGAGTTGCGCGTGATCACTCGCAACAGCCCCGCCACCTACTTCCAGGACCGCAATGGCGACACCGGCTTCGAGTACGAGCTGGCCAAGCGCTTCGCCACCGATCTGGGCCTGGAGCTGAAGATCGAGACCGCCGACAACCTCGGCAGCCTGTTCGCCGGCCTGGGCCGGCCCAACGGCCCGGTGCTGGCCGCCGCCGGCCTGGTGGAGACCCCGGCGCGGCAAAGCCAGGCGCGCTTCTCCGTTCCCTACCTGGAAGTCACCCCGCAGGTCGTCTATCGCCAGGGCCAGCCGCGCCCGACCAAGGCCGCCGACCTGGTCGGCAAGCGCATCCTGGTGCTGGCCGGCAGCAGCCACGCCGAGCAGCTGGCCGCCCTCAAGCTGGAAGTGCCGGAGCTGAGCTTCGAGGAATCCGACGCGGTGGAGGTGGTCGACCTGCTGCGCATGGTCGACGAAGGCCAGATCGACCTGACCCTGGTGGACTCCAACGAGCTGGCGATGAACCAGGTGTACTTCCCCAACGTACGCGTCGCCTTCGACCTCGGCGATGCCAATCGCATGCGCTGGGCTGTCGCCCCGGGCGATGACGACAGCCTGTTGCAGGAAGCCAATGCCTTCCTCCAGCGCGCCGAGGCCAACGGCACCCTGCAACGCCTGAAGGAGCGCTACTACGGCCACGTCGACGTGCTCGGCTACGTCGGCGCCTACACCTTCGCCCAGCACCTGCAAAAGCGCCTGCCGCGCTACGAGCAGATGTTCCGCCAGGCCGGCCGCAGCCACCAGGTGGACTGGCGCCTGCTCGCCGCCATGGGCTACCAGGAGTCGCTGTGGCAGCCCACGGCGACCTCCAAGACCGGCGTACGCGGCCTGATGATGCTGACCCAGCGCACCGCGCAGTCGGTCGGCGTGTCCAACCGCCTGGACCCCAAGCAGAGCATCGAGGGCGGTGCGCGCTATTTCATCCAGGTGCACAGCCAGCTGCCGGAAAGCATCCGGGAACCGGACCGTACCTGGTTCGCCCTGGCCGCCTACAACATCGGCGGCGGCCACCTGGAGGACGCGCGCAGGCTGACCGAGGCCGAGGGCCTGGATCCGAACAAGTGGCTCGACGTACAGAAGATCCTGCCGCGCCTGGCGCAGAAGCAGTGGTACAGCAAGACCCGCTACGGCTACGCCCGCGGCGGTGAACCGGTGCACTTCGTGCGCAACATCCGCCGCTATTACGACATCCTCACCTGGGTGACCCAACCGCAGCTGGAAGGCACCCAGGTCGCCGAAAGCGGCGTGCACCTGCCCGGCATCGACGAGCGCCGTCCCGAAGACGAAACCCCGCCGCTCTGATCAGGAGCGCAAGCGCTGGTTGCCCATGGCGCAGCGGCTCTGTGCCCGCCGGGCCGCCGGCAGGGCCGCCAGCTTTGTGCTGCACTGGGCCAGGCTGGCCACCCGTTCGATGCGCAGATTGGCCTGTTCGTCGATGCCGATCAGGTAGGGCTGCGCATAGCGGGCCCGGTCGTCCCAGCCACTGAAGACCTGCTCGCTGAACACGCAGCGATAGTCCAGCTGGCCGGTGAAGCCCTGGAACCTGTCGCGCATGAAGATGTGGTGATAGCGCAACCAGTCACGGTCGCGCTGGCCCACGCGCACCGCCTCCTGACAGCCTTCCAGCGTGGTGATCTGCGGCTCGTGGAGGAAAATGCTCTGCGCCAGGTTCGAGCCGCCCAGTTGCACGGTGGCCACCAGGTAGACCTCGCGCGTTTCGGCCAGTGCCGGTGCGCTCAGCAGCGCCAGCAGAGCCAGCATCCGTTTCATCGTTCCACTCCTTGTCGTGAGGCTCAGCCGCGCCGTGCCTTGAAGAACTCCTTGAGCAGCGCCCCGCTCTCCTCGGCCAGCAGCCCGCCTTCCACCAGCACCCGATGGTTGAGAAAGCCCTGCTCGAAGAAGCGCCCCTGGCTGACCGCCGCGCCGGCCCGCGGTTCGCTGGCGGCATAGACCACACGGGCGATGCGCGCATGGACGATCAGCCCGGCGCACATGCTGCAGGGCTCCAGCGTGACGTAGAGCGTGCTGCCCGGCAGCCGGTAATTGCGCGCCATTTCTGCCGCCGCGCGGATCGCCACCATCTCGGCGTGGGCGCTGGGGTCACTGCGCGAGATCGGGCAGTTGAAGCCGCGCCCGACGATCTCGCCGTCCTGCACCAGCACCGCGCCCACCGGCACCTCGCCCCGCTCCGCGCCCAGGCGCGCCTGCGCCAGCGCCTCGCGCATGAAATGCTCGTCGCGCGAGCGGTCGATGATCTGCGGTCTTTTCATTGAGTCGATCCGTACGCCGGCA
The DNA here is from genome assembly GCF_052682975.1 of Pseudomonas sp. SP16.1. Taxonomy (NCBI): domain Bacteria; kingdom Pseudomonadati; phylum Pseudomonadota; class Gammaproteobacteria; order Pseudomonadales; family Pseudomonadaceae; genus Pseudomonas; species Pseudomonas sp. SP16.1. The sequence continues at coordinate 489,038 of NZ_JBQYFZ010000001.1, read as the reverse complement.
CACCGCGCAGCGTTCCCCCGTAAAGCCGGTGGATGCTACACCACCTCGATGGCCGCCATCAGCCCGGTCTCCATATGGTCGACGACGTGGCAATGGAACATCCAGATGCCGGGGTTATCGGCGACGAAGGCGATGCGTGCCGTCTCGTTCTTGCCCAGCAGATAGGTGTCGGTGAAATAGGGGACGATCTTGCGCCGATCCGAGCCCAGCACCTTGAAGGTCATGCCGTGCAGATGGATCGGGTGCTGGTACTGCGCCATATTGCGCAGCACGAAGACGTAGTGGCCGCCCTGCTTCAGCGTGGCGATGGGGCGTTCGGCGCAGCCCTTGTCGGCGCTGTCCCAGGCCTGGCCGTTGATCTGCCAATACCTGTAGCTGCCGCCACGCTCGACGTCACCGGAGAGCGCCGCCGCCCATTCGAAGTTGAAGCGCAGGGTCTCGGCACGGGCCAGATCCGGCTCGGCAATCGGATTGGCGGGCAGCGCTGGCGGCCAGTCGCCCGGCGCCTGCGTACTGATGACACTCCTGAGGGTGGCCAGGCGCAACGGGCCGTTGCGCAGGGGCAACTCTTGCCCGGCGGCCGGCACCTTGAGCGCCAGATCGAGGCGCATCCCAGGCCCCAGCCAGTAGTCCTTGCCCAGCGGCCGCGGCTCTACCGGATTGCCGTCGAGGGCATAGATGCGCGCCTCGGCGCCCGGCAGGTTGAGGCGATAAGTGATGGTGTTGTCGACATTGATCAGGCGCAGTCGCACGATCTGCCCTTCCGGCAGTTCGAGCGTTGGGTTCGGCGCGCCGTTGATCGTGCTCAGGCGCCCGCGCGTGCCTTCACGCGCCGCCTGACGCGGCACCAGGAACTCGGTGAAGGCGCCCTGCTCGTCGATGTGCCAGGTCTTCAGGCAGAGCGTGCGCTCGTGACTGAAGCCGCTCGGCTCGCGCTCCTCCACGATCAGCGGACCGACCAGGCCGCGCCCCAGCTGCTCGGCGCTGGCGGTATGCGGGTGGTACCAGAAGCTGCCGGCGTCGGGGCAGATGAAGTCGTAGTCGAAGTATTCGCCCGGCAGCACCGGCGCCTGCGACACGTAGGGCACGCCATCCATCGCCAGCGGCAGACGGATGCCGTGCCAGTGGATGGTGCTCTGCACGTCCAGCTGGTTGATGAAGCGCACCCGCAGGCGCTCACCCTGGCGACAACGCAACTCGACGCCCGGCGCCTGCCCGCCGTAGGCCCAGGCCGGCGTCTGCCGACCGGGCATCAGCTCCATGTCCAGCGGCGCGGCGATCAGCTGGTAATCGTGCGTCGCCACGCTTTCCGGTCGCCCCAGCCAGTAACGCACGCCGGCGCCGCCAAGACCGACCACACCGAGCCCCACCAAACCGGCCAGCACCTGCCTGCGCTTAAACTTCATTCACCACCTGTGTTCGGCCTGCCGGCCCTACCCTCGCGAGCAACACCCGCGAGGCCAAACGAGAGAGAGTCGCATTCTATGCGCCCGCTCCCGGCAAAGTCGAACGACCGATAGTCGCACCCGCCTTCAGCCCCAGGTGGCGAGCGCCACCGCGCAGAAAATCAACAGGACGCCGCTGAGACGCCGCCAGCGCGTCCCCAGCGGCAACCACTTCTCCGCCAGCACCAGCAGCGCCAGCAGCGCCATGCCCCACAGGCTCATGGCGCCGACCACCAGCAGCACCAGCATCAGCGCCCAGCAGCAGCCGAGGCAGTAGAGGCCGTGATGCAGGCCCAGGCCCCAGGCACCGCAGAGTCCCGGTCGCACATGGTGCTGCAGGAAGTTCAGCGGGTTCTGGCAGTGCTCCAGGCAGACTGCCTTGGCCTGGCTCATCTGGTATCCGCCGGCCAGCAGCAATACCAGCGCCCCCAGCAACGGCGGCAGGCGCAAGGTCATAGGATCGAGCCAACCCAACCATTCACCAGCCGCCTGCAGCAGGGTCATCAGCAGGGCAAAAACGCTCCACAGCACCCCATAAGCGGCGCAGAACAGGGTCAACTTGAGCGTGCGCGCAGTATCGCGCTGCAAGCAGCGCCGGTAGAGCAGAAACACCGGCAGTGCGGCAGGCAGCATCATCGCCTGCATCATCACCACCCACATCAGCAGGGTCAGGGCGCCCTGGCGCGACCACCAATCGGTGGGCGGCATCTGCATGTCGCCCATAGCCGCCATCAGCGCCGCCTGCTCGACCTGCCACCACCAGGCCAGCGCGCCGAGCGACAGGATGACCGCGCTGGTCAGCAGCGCGCCGCGATTCGCCAGCCGACTAGCCGCGAATGATGCCATTGGGCCCCATGTGCAGCTCGTAGAGCATCGCATTGCGTCCGGCATAGTCCAGCTTCACCGCCCCGGAGCAGTTGAAGGTGGCACTGGCGCAGTCGGTCTCGCCGAACTCGAAGCCCTCGGGCAACACCACGCGGGCCCGGTGCACCGTGCCGTCAATCGGGTTGCGGATCGGCTCGGCTTGGCCCTCCAGCACCCCCGGCACGCGAATGCTGGCGGTCAACGCGCCGCGATCGGTGCTCACCTCGACCGGCACGAACTGCGGCTCGTGCATGGTCTCCACGGTGCTGGCGAAGATCGCGAAGAACGCCGTCGGTTCCTGCTCCTGACCACTGAGGATGGTCAGCAGTGCCTGGCGCTGGGCCTCGCTGGCGCGCTCGTCGATAAAGGCCTGACACTGACCGCGCCCCTCGTGGATAGGCCCCGGCCAGGCGAAGGTGCAGGCTACATTGAGGCCCGCCAACGGCACATCGCCGAAGTGCCCCTCCTCGATGTGGAAGCCCACCGCCGCCTCGCAGGTGCCGTGGCTGGGCAGCGCATTGAACTGGCAGGGGCAGCCGTACTCGCAGTTGCACAAATCCACCCCGGCGCCGCGCAGGCGCCAGTCGATATGCTTGGCCATCGTTCTCACCTCACGTATGCAGCCACCACAGTCTGAGCGTAGATGGCCAGTCGCCAGAACCTAGACGCAATTGGCCTTTCAAGCGCAACGCTAAGCGGCCGGGCGCATAACCCTGCCAGCGGCCGCAGGAATGCGGTTCAGCCCTGCGCCCCATCAGCGCCTGGCCGACGCCTCGGTAGCCCTCTGCCGTATCGACCGATGACCATCCCGGTCGCCATGCGACGCGCCCCTATCCAGCAAACCAGGCAACGACATCCAGATTTCTGGACATGTCGCGCAGGGACCCACCTTTTGTGTCCAGAATTCCAGGCATACATGCCGGCGAGGCCATAGGAATAAAATTAACTAATTGATTTATAAAGAAATTTATAAATGGCACAGAGATCGCATTGCTCACGGCGCTTACTGCTAGCGCCGTGCAGCGCCTCATCGCCGCGAGCGCGACCCAGGTTTCGTACAACTACAACAAGAAGGAACTCCAGCATGTCCATCAAGCAACAGCTTTCCCGCCTGACCCTGGGCCTTGCCGCCGCCACCCTGCTCGCCAGCCCGGCCATGGCCAGCGAGAAGATCCGCTGGCAGGTGCCGTTGGCCTTCCCCTCCCACCTGGTCGGCCTGACCACGCCGGTCAAGCACCTCTCCGAATCGCTCAAGGCCATCTCCGGCGGCGACATCCAGCTGCGCTACTACGAGCCGGGCGAGCTGGTGCCGCCGTTCGAGATCATGAATTCCGTGAGCAGCGGCAAGTACCCGGCCGGCTACACCTGGATCGGCTACGACCAGGGCAGCATCCCGGCCCTGCCGCTGTATTCCGGCGCGCCCTTCAACATGGAGCCGCCGGCCTACCTGGCCTGGTACTACCAGGGCGACGGCAAGCAGCTGCTGGAGGAGATCTACGCGCCGCACAAGATCCACCCGATGCTGTGCAGCATCATCGGCCCGGAGGGCGCTGGCTGGTTCGCCAAGCCGATCGAGCAGATGAAGGACTTCGACGGCCTGCGCATCCGCTTCGCCGGCATCGGCGGCAAGGTGCTGGAGAAGCTCGGCGCCTCGGTCACCATGATCCCCGGCGGCGAGATCTACCAGGCGCTGGAGCGCAAGACCATCGACGCCACCGAGTTCTCCCAGCCGGCGATCGACAAGATGCTCGGCCTCGACCAGATCATCAAGAACTACATCATGCCGGGCTGGCACCAGACCCTGACCACCTCGCACCTGCTGGTCAACCAGGACGTGTGGGACAAGCTGGAGCCGCAGAGCCGCGCGCTGATCGAGATGGGCTGCGAGTCGGCCACCCTTAAGGGCTTCGCCGAGAGCGAGTGGGCGCAGCCGTTCGCCCTCGCCGCCTACCAGCAGGAAGGGGTCAAGCCCCAGGTGCTGCCCGCACCGGTGCTGCAGGAGCTGCAGAAGGTGACCAACGAGGTACTGGACGAGATGGCCGGCCAGGACCCCATGTTCAAGCGCGTGCTGACCAGCCAGCGCGAGTTCATGGCGCAGTACGCCGGCTGGAACCGCATGGGTTACCTGCCGCGCGACTTCGACCAGCAGAACTGATCGCCCAGCGCGAACCCGCACGGGCCCGGCATCGCCGCGGCCCGCTGCACCTGTCTGCCTGATTCGTTCGAGGTTCCCCGATGCAACAACCCGCATCCGCCGCTCATGCGCCCGGCGCCGAGCTGCCGCACAACCGCCTGTCCCATCTGCTGGAACGCTTCATCGTCGCCATCGGCCAGGCCAGCGCCTGGTTGTGGATCGCCGTGCTGCTGGTGGTGCTGTGCAACGTGTTCAGCCGCTTCGTCCTGGCGCGCGGCTCGATCGCCCTGGAGGAGCTGTCCTGGCACCTGTTCGGCGCCGCCACGATGCTGGCCCTGGCCTACGCTGTGGTGCGCGACGACCACGTGCGCGTCGACGTGCTGCGCGAGAAGTTCGCGCTGCGCACCCAGGCCTGGATCGAGCTGCTGGGCATCGTCCTGCTGGCCCTGCCGGTGATCGTCCTGATGATCGACAGCCTGCTCGCCTATGCCCACACCGCCTTCGTCTACATGGAGCACTCGCAGGCGCCCAGCGGCCTGCCCTATCGCTTCCTGTTCAAGAGCGTGCTGCCGCTGGGTCTGGCCCTGACCGCCATCGCCCTGTTCGCCCGCGCCACCCGCTGCAGCACCCTGCTGCTGAATTTCCCCCGGGCCATCCCTGCGCCTGACGCCGACCGCGATGGCGGTCCGGCGCATCCCTGATCACGAGGCTGAAAAGATGGGTCTGGAACAAATTCTGGTCATCGCCATGTTCGCCGCCTTCATGGGCCTGCTGCTGCTCGGCTTTCCGGTGGTTTGGTCGCTGGCCGGCGTCGGTCTGGTATTCGCCGTCGCCGGCCATGCGCTGGTGGAGTATTTCGACGCCAACCTCTGGTTCACCTGGGGCGGCACCATCGGCGTACTCGATGCGCGCATCTACGGCATAGTCGCCAACGAGCTGATGGTGGCGTTGCCGCTGTTCATCTTCATGGGCATCATGCTCGACCGCTCCGGCATCGCCGAGCGCCTGATGCACAGCCTGGTGCGCGTGCTCGGCCCGCTGCGCGGCGGCTACGCGGTCACCGTGGTGATAGTCGGCGTGCTGCTGGCCGCCTCCACCGGCATCGTCGGCGCCTCGGTGGTGCTGCTCGGCCTGCTGTCGCTGGGGCCGATGCTGCAGGCCAACTACAACAAGCGCCTGGCCGTGGGCACCGCCTGCTCGGTGGGCACCCTGGGCATCCTGATTCCGCCGAGCATCATGCTGGTGTTGATGGCCGACCGCCTCGGTACCCCGGAGGCCTCGGTGGGCAAGCTGTTCATGGGCGCGCTGATTCCGGGGATGATGCTCGGCGTCCTGTATGTGCTGTACATCCTGATCGCCGCCTGGCTGAACAAGGACTTCGCCCCGGCGCCGAAGAACCGCCAGCCGCTGGACGCCCGCGCCCTGCTCGACGTGTTCCTCGCCGTGGTGCCGCCGCTGGCGCTGATCCTCGCCGTGCTCGGCTCGATCTTCTTCGGCATCGCCACCACCACCGAGGCCTCGGCGGTGGGCGCCGCCGGCGCCGTGCTGATGGCCTACGCCAGCGGCCGGCTGAACTTGGCCGTGCTCAAGGAGTCGCTGTACCAGACCAGCCGCACCGCCGCCTTCATCTTCGGCATCTTCATCGGCGCCACGGTGTTCGCCGCGGTGCTGCGCGGCCTCGGCGGCGACGACGTGGTGCGCGAGGCGCTGAGCGGCCTGCCGTTCGGCCAGACCGGCGTGCTGCTCACCGTGCTGCTGATCACCTTCCTGCTGGGCTTCTTCCTCGACTGGGTGGAGATCACCCTGATCGTCCTGCCGCTGGTGGCGCCGGTGCTGTTCTCCCTGGGCGTGGACCCGCTGTGGTTCGCCATCCTCTTCGCCCTGTGCCTGCAGACCTCCTTCCTCACCCCGCCGGTGGGCTTCGCCCTGTTCTACATCAAGGGCGTGTGCCCGCCGGGCATCACCACCCGCGATGTCTACCTGGGGGTGCTGCCGTTCATCGCGCTGCAGCTGCTCGGCCTGGCTCTGGTGTTCCATTTCGAGGCGCTGGCCACCTGGCTGCCCAACGAGGTGTATGGAGGCCCGTAGCGGCTCGATCAAGACCGGGGATCGCCTTGCCCCTGTGGCTGGGCGAATCCCATAATCCCCCGACCACCCGACGGAACCCAGTGCCATGGCCATTTCCCGCGACGACCTCGACCAGCACGGCCTGATCATCGGCGTGTCGCCCGAGCGCTTTCGCGCCGTGGCCATGCCGCTGCTGTTCGACCACCTCGAAGCCCAGTGCGAAGGCACCATCGCGGTCAACCGCCAGGCGCGCATCGTCTGGATCAACGACAAGTACGCGCAGAAGGTCGGCATCCGCGACCCGCGCAGCGTGCTCGGCAAGCAGATCGAGGAAGTGCTGCCGGCCAGCCGTCTGCGCGAGGTAGTGGAAAGCGGCCAGCCAAGCATGCTCGATCTGATGGCCTTCGGCGACGAGCACTTCGTGGTCACCCGCATCCCGCTGCGCGACGAGGACGGCACCCTGGTCGGCGCCCTGGGCTTCGTCCTGTTCGACCGCGCCCGCCACCTCAAACCCCTGATGGCCAAGTACAACCAGCTGCAGAGCCAGTTGCTGGCGACCCAGAATGAACTGGCCAAGGCCCGCCGCGCCCGCTACACCATCGCCGGCTTCGTCGGCGCCAGTGCGGCGGCCAGCGAAGTGAAACGCCAGGCCCGCCGCGCCGCCCAGTTGGACGCCACGGTGCTGATCCGCGGCGAAACCGGCACCGGCAAGGAGCTGCTGGCCCAGGGCATTCATAACCTGTCGCCACGGGCCAACGGCCCCTTCGTCGCGGTCAATGTCGCCGCCATTCCGGAGACCCTGGTCGAAGCCGAACTGTTCGGCACCGCCCCCGGCGCCTTCACCGGCGCCGATCGCAAGGCGCGCATCGGCAAGTTCGAGGTGGCCAACGGCGGCACCCTGTTCCTCGACGAGATCGGCGACCTGCCGCTGCCGCTGCAGGCCAAGCTGCTGCGTGTGCTGCAGGAACAGGAGATCGAGCCGCTCGGTTCCAACCAGGTCAAGCCGCTCAACGTGCGGGTGATTGCCGCCACCCATATCGATCTGGAAGCCAAGGTCGCCGCCGGCGAGTTTCGCGACGACCTCTACTACCGCCTCAACGTCCTCGCCCTGCGCGTACCGCCGCTGCGCGAGCGGCGTGAGGACATTCCCTCGCTGGTCGAGCACCTGCTCGACGACATCGCCAACCGCTCCGCTCAGGCGCCCATGGAGCTCAGCGACAAGGCGCTCGCCCTGCTCGGCCGGCAGGCCTGGAAGGGCAACGTGCGCGAATTGCGCAACCTGCTCGAGCGCGCCCAGCTCGATGCCGACGGCCCGCTGCTGGACGTCGCGCATCTGCAGGCGCTGCTGGCCGCACCCGGCGTCGCCGGTGCGCTCGCGCCAGCGGCCGGCGCCGCCGAGCCGGGCCTGCCCAGCGCCGACGAACCCCTGCAGCCGCTGGCGCAGACCATCGCCCAGGCCGAGCGCCGCGCCCTGCAGAGCACCCTGCTCGCCTGCAAGGGCAACCGCCGCCGCGCCGCCATCGAGCTGGGCATCTCCCGCGCCAGCCTCTACAGCAAGCTGCAGCAGCACGGACTGAACCAGCGCTAGCCTGCCATCTCGAAATGATCGGCGCGCTCGGTAGGGTGTCGCGGGGCCGCCCGGACGGTGCACACGGCTCGGCCTCAATACCCTGCAGCCGACCTACCCGATGCCCGTCCACGGCACCGGCTTCGCCGATGGCGCGCCCTACCATTCCGGTTTCTGGGACGAATGGGTGCGCCACTTCGTGACGCGCAACCCGACCGTCGACTCGCTCGGCCTCGACCCCGAGGCGCCCAGCCCCTGGCTGCCGCGCATCAGCGAGCTGTCGCTGCGCCAGGACGTCAACCGGACCGACCTGTCGGCCTTCGCCGATAACGGCGGCAAGCTGCTTATCGCCCACGGCACCGCCGACCAACTGGTGAGCAGCCGTGCCAGCGCCGAGTACTACGAGCGCATCCGTCGCGACATGGGCCACGGCAAGACCCGGCGCTTCTTGCGTTACTACGAGATTCCCGGCTACGGCCATGCCGCCAGCACCCTGTTCAACGCCGCCTGGGACTCGCTCAGCGCACTGGAAGACTGGGTCGAACGCGGCCGCGTGCCGCGCCAGCAGATGGTCACCGACAGCGTCGGCGTACCGGGCCGCAGCCGTCCGCTGTGCGAGTACCCCGGCTGGCCGAAATACCTCGGCAAGGGCGACGTCGACGCCGCCACCAGCTTCGTCTGCGTCCGCTGTCGCCAGGGCAGCCTGTAAGCGCAAGGCGCCGGGCCCGATCGGGTCGGCGCCGTCCATCGGGCTGGACACCCAATGCCGGGGTCAGCCGACATGTCCAGCCCAGCAGACAGCACGCGGCATCCTCCTCGAGCGCCCTTCCCCTTGACCAAAGGCTCTGGCACGCGGCATTGCGCCGCCAGGACAGGCTTCGAACGACACTGGCACGCTTCTCGCTCTAGCCCTTGCGGCCGCGCAACGCGGTCCATAACAACAAGAGGAAACACCATGCGACTGCACCACAGCTCCCTCCGCCAGCTGCTTTGCGGCGGCGCCGTACTGCTCGCCGGCAACTCCGCCAGCGCCGCCTTCGTCGACGACAGCAAGGCCGCGCTCGATATGCGCAACTTCTACATGAACCGCGACTTCCGCCAGAGCGGCGCCGCGCAAGCCAAGGCCGAGGAGTGGGCGCAGGGCTTCATGCTGCGCTTCGAGTCCGGCTACACCGAGGGCCCCGTCGGCTTCGGCATCGACGCCATCGGCCTGCTCGGCATCAAGCTCGACTCCAGCCCGGACCGGGTCGGCACCGGCATCCTCAAGAGCGACCGCGATGCGCCCAAGCGCGCCCAGGACGAATACGGCGAGGCCGGCCTGACCGCCAAGCTGCGCGCCTCCAACAGCACCCTCAAGCTCGGCACCTTGCAGCCGGTGCTGCCGGCGCTGATGCGCAACGACAGCCGCCTGCTGCCGCAGACCTTCCGCGGCGCCTGGCTCAATAGCAACGAGGTGGAAGGCCTGAGCCTCGACCTCGGCTATATCGACCGGGTCAACCAGCGCGACTCCTCGGATAACCAGGAGATGACCGTGTTCAACCTCGGCAAGCGCAACATCGTGCTGGGCAAGGATACGACCAGCGACGAGTTCCTCTTCGCCGGCGGCCGCTACCAGTGGACCCCGGAGCTTGCCACCAGCTACTACTACGGCGGTAAGCGTCTGCCGAACTCACCTTGCGTAATTCAGGCGGGTGCCCATTGATGCGGCAGTAGTTGGCCAATCTCGCTGGCCCGCTGTGTCGGCAGCCGCATCAGCACATCCTTCAGGTAGGCGTACGGATCATGCCCATTCATGCGCGCCGACTGGATCAGGCTCATGATCGCCGCCGCCCGTTTGCCGCTGCGCAGCGACCCGGCAAACAGCCAGTTCGAGCGTCCAAGGGCCCATGGTCGAATCTGGTTCTCGACCTGATTGTTGTCGATGGGCACAGAGCCATCTTCGACATAGCGAGTCAGAGCCAGCCAGCGTTTGAGGCTGTAATCCAAGGCTTTCGCCGTGGCTGATCCGTTGGGCACTCGATCACGCTGGGCCAGCATCCATTCATGCAGCGCATCGAGGATCGGTGAAGACTTGTCCTGGCGTATTCGCCAGCGTTCTTCATCGCTCATGTGCCGTGCTTGCCGCTCGATTTCATACAGCCCGGCAATGGAGTGCAGCGCCTGTTCGGCTAACTGGCTTTTGTTCGCTGCGTGCAGATCGAAAAATTTGCGGCGGGCGTGGGCCATGCAGCCAATTTCGGTGATGCCCTGCTCGAAGCTGGCCTTGTAGCCGGCGAAGTCGTCGCAGACCAGCTTGCCACTCCACTGACCCAGAAAATTGCGCGCATGCTCACCAGCCCGGCTGGGGCTGAAGTCATACACCACGGCCTTCAGGTCGGCGAAGGGTGTGGTGCAGTATGCCCAGACGTAAGCCCGGTGGGTTTTCTTCTCGCCAGGGGCCAGCATTTGCACGGGGGTTTCGTCGGCGTGGATCACGCCTTGCGCCAGTACCGCCTCGCGCAGGGCGTCGACCAATGGTTGGAGCTGTACGCCGGTTTGTCCGACCCACTGCGCCAGCGTCGAGCGGGCGATGGCCAGGCCAGCGCGCCCAAAAATCTTTTCTTGCCTATACAGCGGCAGGTGGTCGGCAAATTTGGCCACCATCACGTGAGCCAGCAGGCCGGCAGTGGGGATGCCCTTGTCGATCACCTGGGCTGGTACCGGCGCCTGGATCAGTGTTTCGCACTGACGGCAGGCCCATTTGCCACGCACGTGCTGTTCGACGGTGAACACGCCCGGCGTGTAATCCAGCTTTTCGCTGATGTCTTCGCCGATGCGTTGCAGCTGGCAGCCGCAGGCGCATTGAGTGTTCTGCGGCTCGTGACGGATCACAGTACGCGGAAACTGGGCTGGCAGCGGTGCGCGCTTGGGCTGTTGGCGGGGTTCAGCCGGAGCCGCCGGAGGATTGAGGGTTTTCAGTTCCGCCTCGATAGCGGCAATGTCCGTGTCGAGCAAATCATCCAGTAGGCTGCCCTGGTCAGGGCTTAGTTGCTCGCTACGCTTGGCGAACTTGTGTCGCTTGAACCAGGCGATTTCATGGGTGAGCTGCTCGATGACGGTTTGATCGCGGTCGATCTTCTTGCCCATCGTTTCAACCGTCTTACCCAACGTGTCGACTTGCGACAGCAACTGCGCAGCGAGTGCGCGCAGTTGCTCAGGTGTCAGTTGGTCGAGATTGGGCAAGGAAGTCATGCCGCTGATTGTGCCAGAGCAGGCGATCAGCGCAGATAAAGCGATGGGCTAATGGCCGTCGCTACAGCACTGTGATCGCACCGGCTGCACCAACCCGCTGCCAAGGTAAACCGAGCACCAAAGCCTGAAGCTGCTCGGTGTCGAGTTCAACTTCCGAGCCGCGGTGGATGCCTGGCCAGTGAAACTTGCCCTGGTTCAATCGCCGCGCGGCCAGCCAGATCCCTACACCGTCATGCACCAACACTTTCATGCGGTTGGCGCGGCGGTTGGCGAACAGATAAGCACAGTGCGGCTTCGCCGCACCGAATACCTCCACTACACGGGCCAATGCGGTCTCGGTGCCGGCGCGCATGTCCATCGGCTCAGTGGCAAGCCAGATGCTATCGATGCGGATCACGGGGCAAGCCCCCGGACAAAGCGGGCGCAGCCGTCAGGATCGGACACTGGCCATTTCACTGTGACTGACTGCTCGCCAAGCGATAGCTCAATAATCACCGATGCTGCAGTCGGCCGTTTGGGCGTAGCCCTCAATGGAACGAACGCCGGCAACACCGCGGGTAGCTGATCTCGGTAAAGCGGTAGCCATTTTCGAATGACGTTGGCGTTGATGCCATGGCGGATGGCAACGCTGGAGACGGTCGCACCCGGTTGTAGGCATTCCTGAACGACCTGGACCTTGAACGGTTTGGGGTAAGAGCTTCGTTGGCGCATGGAAATCCTAACGTTAAGGACGAACGCGTCCGCTTAAAAATACGCGGACACCATCGCCCTTAATGCTGGAGTTCGGAAGGTGACTTGGCTGGACGCTTACCTACGGCGGCCTCGACGGTATTTATAAGCAGCACCTGGTCAACCTGGTGCACCAGCTGCCGCTGGGCGAGGGGCGCAGCTTCAAGTCGGACATCCGCTACGCGCGCTCCAGCGACGACGGCGGCAGCAACGTCGACAACGACGCCTTCGGCGCGCTGTTCACCTACCGCCTCGGCGGCCACGGCTTCACCGCCGGCTACCAGCACCTGTCCGGCGACACCGGCTTCGCCTATATCGCCGGCTCCGACAACGCGCTGGTCAACCTGGTGCAGATCAACGACTTCGGCAACCAGGACGAGCGCTCCTGGCAGCTGCGCTACGACTTCGACTTCGCCAGCGTCGGCGTGCCCGGCCTGAGCCTGATGACCCGTTACCTGTCCGGCGACAACGTCGACCGCGGCGCCGGACAGAGCGAAGGCAAGACCTGGGAACGCAACACCGACCTGGCCTACGTGGTACAGGGCGGCCCGCTGAAGAACCTCGGCCTGAAGCTGCGCAACGCCACCACGCGCAGCAACTTCGGCCCGGACCTGGACGAGAACCGTTTCATCGTCAGCTACAGCCTGCCGCTCTGGTAGGGCCGCGCCCGCGCATTGCGACTACTCCTCGTGGAAGCCTTGCCGGGCCTTCTGGCCCGGCCTTTTTCGATGCCGAGGGTACGAGCAGCAGGTGACAGACCGGCGACTCGTCATGGCCGAGTCCATCAATCGCCCGAAAGCGCCAGGCAAGGCATTCCGCAGCAGGCGCCACAGGCCTGCATGACCCGCTCACCCTTACCGGATGTATGAAACAAGGAGGCCCTATGGCGCTCAGAGGAACAACCGCCCTGATAACAGGCTCGACCAGCGGCATCGGCCTGGGCATTGCCGACGCACTCGCCCGCACCGGCGCAGACGTTATTCTCAACGGCTTCGGCGACTGGCAGATGGCGGCCGAACAGCTGTCGCGCCACGGTGGGCGCGTGGGCTACCATCCGGCCGACTTGGCTGAGCCGGCGCAGATCGAGGCGCTGTTCGACTACGCCCGCCGCGAGTTCGGCCGGGTCGATATCCTGGTCAACAATGCCGGCATCCAGCATGTCGCGCAGCTGCAGGACTTTCCGGCCGAACGCTGGGACGCCATCCTCGCGCTCAACCTCAGTGCGGTGTTTCACTGCACCCGCCTGGCCCTGCCGGACATGCGCGCGCAGGACTGGGGGCGCATCATCAACATCGCCTCGGTGCACGGCAGCGTCGGCTCCACCGGCAAGGCGGCCTATGTGGCGGCCAAGCACGGCGTACTCGGCCTGACCAAAGTGGTGGCGCTGGAAACCGCGCAGAGCGGCGTGACCTGCAACGCCGTCTGCCCCGGCTGGGTGCTCACCCCGCTGGTGCAGCAGCAGATCGACGCGCGCGTCGCCACCGGCGAATCGCCGGAGGCCGCGCGCGCGGCGCTGCTGGCGGAAAAGCAGCCCTCCCAGGCCTTCGTCACTCCGCAACAGCTGGGCGAGCTGACCCTGTTTCTCTGCAGCCCGGCGGCCGAGCAGGTCAGGGGCGCCGCCTGGAACATCGACGGCGGCTGGCTGGCGCAGTGAGAGCGGACGTGCCGGACAGCTCAGTTCCGGCAAGCCCTTGGCAGTAGTAATACACAGCGACTCCGGCAGCCACCGCGGCCTACACTCGGCGGCTTATGGATGGCTGAAGGCGTCGCGAACAAGCCAAACATTCTAGGAAATCTTGCCGCGCCAACTCTCATGCCAGGTAGTGAGCGTTCGACTGCGGCTTTGACCGCGAATGAATGCCACCCTCGGGCTTACGCTCGTTTTGACTTGAGTGGGTGTCGATAGATCTTTCAAGCCACAGCGCCCGTAGATCGAAGCCAGTGCTTCATATGCAGATTCGGCCGACTCCTGACTTTCCCAGAAATAGTGTCCGCCGCTCTCTTTCCTTACATTCTTCCCACGTCCATTCCAAGCCTGAGCAGTGTAATACTCGTTAAACCTGAAACGTATTCTAAGGTTATTATCCACCACATTCATTTTATTTAGTGCATTGGGAATCGTGTTTTGAATGCAATGCTTGCAAGGACTCCAGTTTGCATAAAATATGATTTTCGAGCCAGGCGGAATATTTGCGTACCCCCACCACTCATCGAGCTGATGCAGCAACATATCCTCTACATGCACCAGAGGCCCGCTGCCATAGGTGAACCTAGCCGTTTTAAACTTGCCTTCCGCGTACTGGACTGCAAGCTGACAACTCATATCGTAATCGTAGGAAAAACTGCCCAGTAATCCTTCGGCGTACTCAGAAGTCTGTCCCATTTGCCGCTCCTTAATTACAGCGCCACTTACGGCAGCTTGTCGTAGGCCACACGACGAGACATCTAAATACCCAACATCAAAACTCGCCCCGAAGCCGTAGTTATGCCCATTGCACTTGGACGCTAGCAGCGTTCACTTTAGGTGTCGAGGAAAGTGGCCTATCACTGCAAAGCCCCCGCCCAACGGCAGCTCGCCAGCTTGCAATGCTATCGGCATGAAAAAACCGGCCTAAGCCGGTTACTTCGTTCGGAGCTGCGGGTTCACTCCCACTCGATCATCAACAAGCCGCCCGAGCCCGCTTGGCTAAAGGGATTGGCTGAAATTGACATGTGCCTTACCGTCACTTCTACCGTCAATCGCGCAGAGCTTTTGCTGACGCGAGAGATAGATCGATTTGCGGGGCGACGACTCTGACGACACCATCATCAATCAACCCTCATATTATCCGTACCCTGCCCCCGAGACGAGCCCGAACATGCCGCCGCCGAATCAGAGGCCGAGGCGTTACCCGTCTTCAATCTCACCTACGCCACAGTAGGTTGCCATCGTGAAACCCTCGGGCTAGAGTGCGCCCGTCGTGGTCAATCCCACGGCCGGGTGTAGCAACCTGAATCGTTCGAGGCGCGGTAGCGCCATAGCTTAGGCGGCCAACATTTCATGTGCTTGGTTGCTTAACTTCTATGGTGGGCCGTGTGGGGCAGGCTTTTGCCTGGCCGGTTCCCTCGGACGCCGGTTTGCTACCCCCGCACGGTCCGCCTCCATTACCGTGTAGCAACGGCGGTAGGCGGCTCCTTAATCGTCTGAGGAGCATAAGGAAAATGCGCTACCCCCTTTTTACCCGAGAGCTCCGCCTTGGGCTGCTGGTCCTGCTGTCCACCTCTGATCTGGAGGTGTGCCATGGCTGAGTTCGAATCCTGCGTTGTACCTTTTCCGCTGCAGCGAAGCCCGCTGCATGAATCTGAACGCTCTCCCCTAGCCTCCGAAGCTGCGGCTGAACTGCGCGGCGTAATGCTCGGTAATCTGCTGGATCAACTGGCTGAACCAGATGGGCTACAGCCGGAAGATCTGCGCGTGCGGATCGCTGCTTATTCAGCTCTGGATCTGCTCGATGAGATGGTCGTGCTTTATCGCCGCGCTCTCTCCGAAGTGCGAGGAGGTGCCAGATGAGCAAGGGTGTTATGACATGCCTACCACCTCATGATGGCCATCCAGGAGCCGAAATCATCTGGGCTGCCGACTGCAGGGAAGCGTTCAACCAGGGCGTAAAGCTGGCCCAAACTTGGCTCGACAACGCCCGTAGCGGCTGGCTCTGGGCGGTAATGATCGCCGAGCGCGACTTACTGCCATGCGCGATAGAACGGAGAGCCTTCGAAGTAGGCTTCCTCAGCCGCATCCACCAGCGCATATGCTCACCCAAGTGCTGCGGCCAGTCGGCTAAACCCCTTTCCTTGGAGCTGTAAAGTTGATGTTCGCGAGCCGGCTTTGTCGGCTCGCTCTAACCGTAATGTGCCGTCAAATATTGGGGACTCTCTCATAACGCGAGCGCCCTAGTACAGGCCGAGAACGGCCCAGGCTGTGTAAAAAACTTTCGAGGATAAGTGCTGCTCAGGAAACGAGCAAACTTCGCGCTTTCTGACGAATTCCAAATCGGCCAGGTGAGAAAACCTGCGCAGATTTCGCGCAGCAGCGTGGACTTAGAAATTGAGCGAGCGTTTTTCCAAAAGCGGCTGGTAACGACTGGCAGAGTCACGCAAGCGGCGAATCATTCTAAGGACGGCACTGTCATAAGCCGAGTTAGTGGCCTGCCAAGTTAATTCGTTTATCTACGCGGCCTTTGCAGGCTGTGTTGCCCTTACCCCCCCGCGATCCCCTCCCGGCGGGAAGGGGGGGATTAGTTATAGTTAACGAATTGAGCCAATAGTGTGCCAGCACTACTCAGTTGACGACTGTGCTTTAGCACTATCAATCAAGCGAGTAAGCGACTCAACACACTGCTCCGTAAATTTGCGTCGAAATCTGTTTAGAATTCCTTCTGCTTCTTTAGGTTGGCAGGCATACGCAAGGTGCGATATCTGGATTCTGGCGAATTCAATTTCAGCAAGCTTATTTTTCGAGGACATAATGGCCTTATCAACTTCATCCCTCAGCTGTTCATACTGATCATTCTTCCCCTTAGATGATAGAGTATCTAATAGGGACAGCTTGGCATGAATTGGAAGGCTAAAGCGATCACCATAAATAGCCCTAAGCTCGTCGAGGTGATTATAAGCAAATACATCCATCATGCTTTTTCTAATTCTAGAAAAATTGGTGCGCTCTCTTTTGTCAGCGCTCTCGAGGCGTTCAATGCAAAGCTCTAAATTCGAAAGCAAAGCTGTATCCCTGCTTTTTCTGAACTTTTCTAAAAGAATAAAGGCTTCGATATCTATGATAAAGGGATTGGAGGGGGCCAGCCTTCTTGCCTCAACTATCCGTTGAGATGCGAGCTCATATCGACCGTCAAAAGCGTAAATATATGCCACTTCTCGCAGGCAGTGAGCGTCAGCCATTCCTGCATCTACAATTCGCTCAAAATTTGGAAGTGCTTCGCGGAGATCGCCCTGCAATCTTGCCTTTAATCCTTTAGCAAAAAAGAAAATTGCATCTCTTCGCTCGGTTTTTGGGATTTTATCGTACTCGCGTGAGAAGAACTCGAAATCATCATCGCTAGGTATTCGGATTGCAGAAAGCCCTATTAGGCGCCAAGACTCAATAAGCCCATTAGCGCTCAGCTTTGATGTTTGCTCATAAGCTTCCTTCGAAAGCTGAAGAGATTGTTTGTAATGACTGGCATCATACTCGCGCCTAGCGGCCTTCAGTTGCTGAGCAGGCATGACCAAGTTAGACATGTATCCAGGAAGAACTGTCCCCGACGTAAAATGCTCTACTATTCTAGCGTCAAGGAGTTGAGTGGAAACGAATGCACTTTCATCTTCAATGTCAGAAAATTCAAAAAGAGCCTTCCTTGCATTGGTAAGCTCTGAAAAATGCCGTTCAACTAGGTTGGTTGCGTAGCGCTGAATGTAAGGAGCAAGCTGATAGTTAGAATTCTGCTGCACCAAGAAACCTGCATCTAACAGCTGTGAAACAGCCTCATCGAAATCCGGCCATTTCGCGGAAACAGCTGCTATTTCCGCATATGACAAAATAAATGCCTCACCAAAAAAAGCAACCGCTTGCTCTATGCCCGGGCGCCCTTTGATAAAATCAAGAAGCATGCTTTCAATTTGAGCTCTTATTAATTGAATGATGCTGTTGTGAGTTCTGTTTGGTCGGTAGTGAGGATTGTGCCTCAAGTAATTGACAACGGAGCAAATTAATCCAGGATGCCCAATTACACTTCCCTCAATGATGTCCTTTTCTTGTTTATTCGGAAATCTTACTCCATATTGATTGGCGAGTATTTTGAATAGATATCTAGAATTCTCTTCATTTATGGGTCTGACATGATAGAAGATACCACCATCTATACTGGTGTCGATATATCGACTAGACAATACGACAAGATATGGATAAGGACTATCGTCAAGCGTTTCAAGCAGTGCCGTCAGCCAGCCAAGAGGCTTTTGATCAATACCAAATGCGAACCCGCCTACATCGAGAACCAGAACCTGCTGAAAACTAACTGTAATCAGGTGAATTAGCTTTGAAAGTTCAACTATCCTCTCAGGCTCAGAGAGCCCAGTGAATCTTTCAGTCTCCAGAAATAGCTCGCGCGCCCGCCAGTTGGCACTGAAACCAAGCAGATTTCTGTACAGCGCAGTTATATCGTCATGCGCGCCCAGTGCAACAGTTATCTTGTGCGATCCAATCTCACGATAAAAGGTGTTGTATAGCGCCTGCACAATAGTGCGGCGTCCAATTCCTGTTGGTCCAGAAAGAAATATAAACTTTGGAGGATTCTCCAATTCCAGAACGGCCTCGTTGAGCGCCCGGATATCCTCATCTCTACCATAGGGGGTCTGTGGGGGAGCCATATCTTTTTCTAGCTCATCCCTGATTCTTAGTGCTACCTGTTCTGGCGATGGCGGGCAAGATGTTACATAACGCGACGCCCAAGCAGGGAGGCTTGCCCAATTAGCTTCATCAAGCTGAAATATCAGAAATTTATTAATACTCCACCTTGTCTTAAGCTCGTGAGCAATATCGAGTTCATTGCTGACCCAGCCTGACTCTAGCGCCGCTTTAGAAAGGAAAAGCACATAGACCTGACAATCATTAAGCCCGCTTCTTATTTGCTCTGTTAGATCACAATTACGACGAAATGTCTCTTTGTCGTAAACTGCGCGCAGCGCGCCAAGTTTGTCAAAAACCTCGCCCACGAAGTCCTTATCAAAGCTATTATGGGATAAGAAAGCTTTACTCATTCGGTGACCTCGAGAATTATTGCTGTTCGCGGGGAGGTAGCAAAAACGAGTCTACCCCATTCGAAGAGTACTGGCATTTGGCGGTGAAAGCCGAAGACCTGCTCAGATCGCTCCGTCCCCCACGACTAGCGGCTCTTGGCCGACTCCGGCCAGTTACCGACAGACGAAACGCTAGGTTGCCACCGCTGGTGACACTCTCCCCTATCCAAGAGCAGGGGTTCTTGCCCCCTCAAACTCAAGAAAAATAGACGGTTTCCACCCGGCCGCTGCGCTGGGTGGAGCCTCCGCGATTTTTCCTGATTTTTTCACGACCGCCTTAGTCGCCGTAGTCGGCAGGGGTTCATGCGTAGCGCAAGCGCATATCAGCCTGGAGCAACCGCGTTGTGCTATCAGTTGATTGAGACCGTTGCGGTCTTACGGTTTTGCCCAAATCCGTCGATCCGTATTCACGGATTTACGGATTGGTGGGGAAACGGATTTACGCTTTTACGTATTTACGGAAGTCCACCGATGCGGTTGTCCGGTTTTGCAGAAAGCCGTAGAACCGCACCTTCGGAGACTGCAGCCGCACACGCCATATGCCGCCCGTTGGGCGAAGCTGCGAGACGCGAGCTCGCACACGAACAGGCCAGGGTCTACCAGTTAGGCCCGTCTGTTCACCCTTGAGCCAATGCTCAACGACAGCGGCCAGAAACGCCGCCAGAGCCCCTTAGAACGCTCCAACCGCATTACCCCATCCTGACCCATTCCCAAGACATCTGAAGCGTTTCAACGCGCTCCTAGACCGTTTCCGGCAAACGCGCACAGGCCCGGAGGGCAGCCATCGGCGCTAACGCCAGCACAAGGACGATGCACAGCAGATCGTGACACCTATCCTGAGCGCAGTTATCTCGAGCCTGCCCGCACCCTGCTCCGGGATCGGCGCCAGCCCATGCCTAGAAAACCGCTGAAACATCTCAGCGCTTGCCCTCCAGGCGAACGGATCTCCGGCGCGTGCCGTAGACGGCACGGGGATAACTTCGGGAAAAGCTGTGAATGCAGTCGTGCTATCAGGCGCACGACGGCACGTGCTATCAGGCGCATCACTCTCGTGCTATCAGGCGCACAAACTTCTCTACAGGCCACGGCTGGCGTGGCTTCCGGCCTCCCTTAACTTAACTAACGAGGTTGTAAAAAAACTAACTTTAAAGGCGCCATTCCTGTGGATTCACAGCGCACGTGCTACGAACGCACCACTTGAGTCTCAATTGGCTGCCGTCGCGAACACCGGCCCCAACTTGGGCACGATGCGTATGCAATGGAGCTGCTGCAGCCCCTCATGCACGCCATCCGCTGCCTGCCAACTTCTCGATGTTGTGCACCATGCAGTACAGGTGCCACTGCGTGTTGACCTTGCTACGTCCACGCAGATTGAAGCGTGCCAGCCGCTTGTTGTGCCGCAGATTGCCGAACACCGGCTCAACCGTGCCGATGCGACATCCATAGCGCCTACGACCCTCTGGCGAGTCGATGGCTGTACGCATGCGCGTGATCGCATCGTCACGTTCGACGACCTCCTTGGGCTCAACCCAGTCGGGACTGCGCCCACCGAACAGGTAGACGCTGCGCGCAGACGTCCGATCCGGATAGCGCAAGCATTTGGCGCGCAGCTCACAAGGCCCACAGTCATCGGGGCTCGCCTTGTAGTCCCGGCGGTGCAACCCCTTGTCCACCAAGTAAGTACTGCCGTTGCTCACCAGGGTCTTACCCGCCGGGCAGAGACAGGTACCATCATCGAGAAACTCGAAATCACGCGGTCGGAAGCGCTCTTTGCCAGTAGGCTTGCGTGCCTTCGGTGTCTTGTCGTGGAGCACGTCGCCCTTGGGCTTGAAGCGATCCTGATTGACCAAACGCTCGTCGCGCTTACGCATCTGCTTGTCGGCAATCAGCGCAGGAATGCCACGCGCCTCCAATTGCTCGACGTTGTCCTTGGTGTGGTAGCCCGCATCGGCGAGTATCAGCGTGTGATCTTGCCGATAAGCCTCGGCCTGCTCCACCATCGGCAGCAGCATGCCGTGCTCTGCCACCGAACCCACAACATCGGCGGCCACAATAATCTGGTGCTGGCCATCGACGGCGGCCTGTGCGGCGTAGCCTTGGATCACGCCCTTGCCGGTGGCCATCTTGCCGCTGTCCGGGTCGGTCACATTGGTCTTGATTTCCTGGCCCTGGTTGTTGAGGCGCTTTGGTGCCTTGCTCAGAAACTCGCGCGTGCGGACCACCTCGCGCCGCAGTGCCTCCACGCGCTTCTGGCGACGTTCGTCGAGGTTGCTGCCGTCACCGCCGGTACGATCTTGCCCTTGGTGCATCGACACGATCCGTTCGGCAGCGCGCTCCAGCCGCATGGCGCGCTGGCGCAGCTCCTCGTGCGTGCCACTGCACTCCTTGCTGGCGTTGCTCGGCAGCTTTACGCCGTCGATGGCAAACAACTCGCCACCAATCAGGCCTTGTGCATCGCAGGTAACCAGTACCTGGGCGAACAGCGCCTTGACCTGTTCTCCCAACTGGCTGACGAACTTGGCGATGTGCGCATGGCTAGGTTGGCTGTATCCGCTCAAGGCGATGAACTGCACATTGTGCAGGCAGGCACGTTCAATGGCGCGGCTGGACAGCAGCCCCTGACTGTAGGCGAACAGCACAATCTTGAGCATCACTCGCGGATCGTAGGCACTCGCGCCGACTTCGCCATTGCGAAACCGCGCATCCAACTCACTCAGATCCAATTCGTGATCGACCAGGTAGTCCAGGGCGAAAACGAAGCTGCCTGGCACGATCTGCTCGGACAGCACCACCGGCAGAAACAGGCCATTGCGTTCTTGGGGTTTGTAGCGCGGCATGGGCAATCCCGGTTGCATCGACCTGTTGAATTTACCGTTGGAGAACGGCCGTGGACGACGTTTTTTTACAGCCTCAACTTAAAAGCTCTAACTTGTTATTGGGGCAGCGCCCGTTTGTGGACAACTGCTGATTTGGGCGGTTTGGCCGGGGAAATCTGGCCATGATCGTCGCTCTGCTCAACCAGAATGGCGGGTGAGCAAGACCACCCTGGCCACCCATATCGCTGGCGAACTGGCCCTGAGCGGACAGAACGTCATCCTGCTCGATGCCGACCCGCAGGGCTCGGCACTAGACTGGACGCAACTGCGCAGCCAGCAGGGCTTATCCAGGCTGTTCAGCGCCGTCGGCCTGACGCGTGAGACACTGCACCAGGAAGCCCCGGAGCTGGCTCGTCGTGCCGATCACGTGATCATCGACGGGCCACCGCGCATCGCCGCCCTCGCCCGCTCAGCGTTGCTGGCGGCAGATCGCGTGTTGATCCCGGTGCAGCCAAGCCCCTACCACCTGTGGGCCAGCGCGGAGATGGTCAACCTGATCCGCGAGGCGCAGGTGTTCAGGCCCACACTGCGCGCGGCGTTCGCTATCAATCGTCGCGTCAGCACCAAGGTGATTGACCACGAAGCGCGCGGCGCCTTGGCCGACCAACCGCTGCCGGCACTGCAGACGGAAGTACGCCAGCGCATCGTCTTCGCCGAGAGTGTGGCGGCCGGTCGCCTGGCCCGCGAACTGGCACCGGACAGCGCCGCTGCGCGCGAGGTCAGCAGCCTGGTCGACGAGTTGCTGAGGTGGTCGCCATAAGCGGCAAGCGCATCGGCGCACGTCCGCTGACCGATCCACAAGCCGAATCCTGGATACACCAGGGCGCCGCCCTCGACAGCGCTCGGCTGACGCTGAACGTGACATCGTCGCTGCATACGCATGTCAAGCTGGCGGCCTTCGAGCGCGGCGTGACAATGGCGGAGATGCTGCGCGAGGTGCTGAAGCAGCAGGCCACGTCATGACGCCGGGGACTCATCAGGCATGGCGACCGCTGACACTGACCTCAGGCAGCATATTTGCCCTGGGTTGGGCGGCGCTCACAACGTCGCCACCGCAGTTGGTCTACAACGCGTCCGACAGCGTGCCCGTCGGCTGGTATCGCACTTCGCCGGCCAACTAACTGGCGCTTGGCAATCTGATGCTGGTTCACCTACCAATGGCTGCGCAGCACGGCTACCTGCTGGCGAACACACCGCTTTTGAAGGCCGTGGCGGCGATGGTGCCGCAGCACGTGTGCATACAAGGTCGTCAGAGGTGATACGCATCAATGGCGTCCTTGTTGCCAGGCTCTTGCGCAGAGATCGACAGGGTCGCGCGTTGCCAGCCTGGCACTCCTGCCGGCGCCTAGTTGGAGAGGAACGGCTCCTGCTCAGCAGCACAAACCCGAAGTGATTCAACAGTCGCTACTTCGGCACAGTGTCTGTCGAAGGGATGATCGTTCGGGTGCAGCTCTTCTGACCGGGCTCATGTCGATGAGCTGTCCATTATCGCGTCGATCATGATGTCGATAGCGTATGCTCAGCCTGCGCATTCAAGCAGCGCGGAGCTGCAGATACGTCTGCCCTCGGCTGCCGCCCAGCGACGTCGAGGTCCTTAGTATCCCCCAACCTGATTAGCCTGCTCAGGCGTACAAAGGCACGGAAAAAGCGGAGGGCAAGATAAAAGGGGGCGGCACTTCGTTGGCCCGGAAAGCAGTCTGCACGGGGGTTGGAGACGGCACCCATTGATCGCATCAGCGTGCCGTATATGCCCCATAGCAGCGTCATCGCTGGCGCTGTAGCGTGCCTAATGCGCTGCACTACGATCCACTTAGAGAGCTGCTTGAGCAATAGCGCTGCGAGCAGGATGTGCTGCCCCAGCTGCGCAGCTTTTTGCTCACCAGTACGGTGACTTTCAGCGACTTAAATCCCTGTAAGCGGCGTCTTTTCTAGGCTATAGGTCTTTGCGCAAAAACTTGCACAGCAGTGCGCAATTTGTTGCGCAACAATCTGTGCGACGCCGCTCAATATGACCATACACGCTTTCCTGGTCACGACAAGCTACTGATTCTATTGTAATTTAAATACCTGGCACGCCGCTCGCTATAAGCCTGGCCCCCGGATCGATCACGATCCATGACCCAGGCAAGGAGAGCACTCATGCCAACACCCGCGTATCTGTCCCTCGAAGGCACCAAACAAGGTCTGATCACCGCTGGCACCTTCACCGAGGACTCGGTCGGCAACATTTTCCAGGAAGGTCATGAAGACCAGATTCTGGTTCAAGCCTACAACCACCAGGTCATCATCCCGCGCGACCCGCAGTCCGGCCAACCGACCGGCCAGCGCGTGCACAAGCCGCTGATGATCACCAAGGTCTTCGACAAGTCCTCGCCGCTGATCTTCAACGCCCTGACCTCCGGTGAGCGTCTGAACAAGTGCCGTCTGGAGTGGTACCGCACCTCCTCTACCGGTACCCAGGAGCACTACTTCACCATCGAGCTGGAAGACGCCGTGATCGTCGACGTTCAGTCGCGCATGCCGAACTGCCAGGATCCGAACATGGCGCACTTCACTCACCTGGAAGACGTCTACTTCACCTACCGCAAAATCGTCTGGACCCACGAAGTCTCCGGTACTTCCGGCTCCGACGACTGGCGTACCCCGATCTCCGCGTAAGCCGGGATCGCCTCCGCGTCACCACAGCGGCCAGGCATCGTCCTGGCCGTTGCGTTTCGGCAAACCGCGCATGGCTTGCGCCGGCCAGTTGCCGAAAACCTCGACCGTTGCCAGCACGGCGCGGCCGATTCGGTTACAACCTGGAGCGCGCCCCGCGCCCATCATGGAATGATCGAGAGGAACAACGAATGTTCGCCCAGGCCAACCAGACCCATTTCAGCTTGAGCATCGAAGGCGTCGAACACGACCTGCAGGTGCTCGAATTCAGCGGACGTGAGGCGATCAGTCAGCCTTACGCCTTCGCGGTGGAACTGATCAGCGAACGGCCTGACCTCGACCTGGAAAGCCTGCTGCATCAGCGCGCCTTCCTCGCCTTCGACCAGAACGGCGCCGGTATCCACGGCATCATCCACCGTATCGCCCAGGGCGAATCCGGCCAGCGCATCACCCGCTACCGCCTGACCCTGGTGCCAGAACTGGCCTACCTGGCGCACCGCACCAACCAGCGCATCTTCCAGCACCTGACGGTGGAGAAGATCATCAGCCAGGTGCTCGAAGAGCATGGCATCCAAGCCGACGCCTACCAATTCCAACTCGGCTCGATCTACCCCGAGCGCGAGTATTGCGTGCAGTACGACGAGACTGATCTGCACTTCGTCCAGCGTCTGTGTGAAGAGGAAGGCATCCACTACCACTTCCAGCACAGCGCCGATGGCCACATCCTCACCTTCGGCGACGACCAGACCCCGTTCCCACGCCTGGCGCCACTGGCCTACCAGCAGGATACCGGCCTGGTCGCCGACGACCCGGTGATCAAGCACTTCGGCGCCCGCCTGGAAACCCGCACCAGCCAGGTCACCCGCCGCGACTACGACTTCGAGAAGCCGCGCCTGCAACTGGAAGCCAAAGCCGAAGGCGATGCTCAGCCCAAGCTGGAAGACTACGACTACCCCGGCCGCTACACCGACCGCGAGCGTGGCAAGCACCTGGCCAAACGCGCGCTGGAACGCCACCGCCACGACTTCGAACTGGCCGAGGGCGACGGCGACTCGCCGACTCTGGTCAGCGGCCACTTCCTCGACCTGACCGAGCACCCGCGCAGCGAGTGGAACCAGCTCTGGCTGCTTACTGAAGTGCAGCACGAAGGCAAACAGCCGCAGGTGCTGGAAGAGTCCGTCACCAGCGACACCCAGCCTGCCGACGGTTTTACTCAGGGCTACCGCAACCGCTTTACCGCCACGCCGTGGGACGTGCCTTATCGCCCGCCACTAAAGCACCCCAAACCGCGCATCCTCGGCAGCCAGAGCGCCGTGGTCACCGGCCCGGCCGGCGAGGAAATCCACTGCGACGAATATGGCCGGGTGAAGGTGCAATTCTTCTGGGATCGCGAAGGTCAGGCTGACGAGAAAACCAGCTGCTGGCTACGCGTCAGCTCCAGCTGGGCCGGTGATCGCTACGGCGCCATCACCATCCCGCGCATCGGCATGGAAGTGTTGATCACCTTCCTCGAAGGCGACCCCGACCAGCCACTGCTGACCGGCTGCCTCTATCACGCCGAACACGTCGTGCCCTACGACCTGCCGGCGAACAAGACTCGCAGCGTCTTCAAGACCCTGAGCAGCCCCGGCGGTGGCGGCTACAACGAACTGCGCATCGAGGATCGTAAGGGCGCCGAGCAAATCTACGTCCACGCCCAGCGCGACTGGGACGAAAACATCGAGCACGACCAGAAGATCCGCGTCGGCAATGAACGCCACGACACGGTCGAGGCCAATGCCTACAGCCACTTCAAGGCCGAAGAACACCGCACCACCCACGCCGACCGCAAGACCGAGATCAAGGCCAACGACCACCTCACCGTTGGCGACAGCCAGCACATCAAGCTCGGCAACGGCCAATTTATCCAGGCCGGCAGCGAGATTCATCTATCCAGCGGCCTCAAGGTCGTGCTCGAAGCCGGCAGCGAACTGACCCTCAAGGGCGGCGGCAGCTTCATCAAACTCGATGGCGGCGGCGTGACCCTGGTGGGGCCGGTGATCAAGATCAACTCCGGCGGCGCGCCGGGCAGTGGTTCGGGGGCGGCGCCAGTGTTGCCGGGCGCGGCGAAGCCGGCAGATGCCGACAAGGCGGGTGAGTTGCTGATTCAGGCGCAAAAACAAGCACTAATGCGTAAGCAACCACTCTGCGCGATCTGCGAAGCAGCCAAGCAGGAGGCCGCCCGTGCCGACTCCTGATCTACATCATCTGCCCCAGGACTTGCCTTGGGACATACCGGCATATCTGCTGCTGGATGGCATCAGCGTAGAAACACTGCCCAAGCGGCTTTACGAATGGGCCGAATCGCCGGACTTCGACGTGCTCTATCTGGAAACGCCTTGGGCTGAGTTGAGTGATGTGTCGCCCTGCCTGGTGCGCATTGATGGGCAGCACGACACAGCGCTGGCAGCCTTTGTACAAAACTCCCACGACGAATGGGGCTACCTGTTGTTCAGCCATGCCAGTCGGGAGGCTCTACTCAAGCACCTGCGCTGGTTGGTCTGCGTCAGTCATCCGTCGGGGGAAAAGGTGCTGCTGCGCTTGGCCGATCCAGCCGTCATGCATGCGCTACTGAAGCAAGCCACGCAAGATGACGACGCAACATTGTTTGGCCCGATCGAGCAGATCGCCGCCGCCGATCGCATCGAAAACGCCTGGCATCGGCATCAACGCCCCAGTTCAACGTTCATCACCCAACAGGATCGCCCCTATCAACTGTCCGATAAGCAATTGGACAGCCTAGGTGACGTGGCTTTTCGCAGCATTCTGATCAGTCTCGACGCGCACATGCGCGACTATTTCCCCCATTACCAATCCACACTGAACCCAAGCCAGCGTTGGCAGCATGTGCGCGCCCTGGCGGAACGTGCCTATAGCCTGGGGTTCAGCAGTGAATACGACATCACCCTCTACGCCAATATCTTCGGCCTGCTCGGCGCCGACGCCCTGGATAGGCACCCGGACATCGCCACACTGGTGAACCACCCTTCATCACTCACACCCACCCAACGTATCGAACAGGCAGCGGACCTGGCCTATGCCCGCGCCTCGTCAGCGGAAAGGACTTCCTGATGACTGCAAAGAACCCCAACCAGGCCGACAAGGCCAAGAGCGACGCCAAAAGCCCCATCGGCGCCTGCCCGTTGATGAAGAACAAGGTGCAGCTATTGCCCCTGCGTTATGGCCTGGTCGAGCGTCTCGACCCGTCGGCGGCCCTGAGCCTGCCATATCGACTCAAATCGCGACCGCTGGGTATTCGGCTGATTCGTGATGGCTGGTTGTACGTGATCGACAACGAAACCGGCTACCTGCACGAGTACCGTGTCGAAAAAGGCGTCGTGAGCAAATTCGTCTGGAAGGGCAAGGAAGCGGCTCAGGGTCAACGCAGCGGCACGATCGCTGAGCCTTATTTGGTTTTCCCGCGTAACAGCACACTGCATGTCAGTTTTTCAGAAGCGCAGTGGTCAGCGTTCAAATGCTCGCAAATGATCAAAAGTCGTGAAGATCGGGACCTGTTCATGCAGCGAATCGATCTCGCAAGTGCAGACTGTGCCAACGGCGGTGCTCATCTGCTGACGGATACCCAGACCGAAAAGTGGCTTGCTGAAATTGCCGAGCCTCCAGGCAGTACAGCAGTCCCAGCCGGCGCTAATCCGCAGGAAACCCAAGACTATTGCTGGGAGTACGCCCCGCTCTTCCAAGCCGCGCAGCTGGGGGCGTTGAAGAAATCGCTAAGCCCGGCGTACGAAAATGACCATTTTTTTCTGGTGTTCAAAGACAGCATAGGCGTCATGCGCGACCTGGCTGAAGAGCAGGACACGGTCGTCAACTGGCTCGAAGAGTGGAGCGGCCAGCAGCGCCAGGAGCTCAAGTACGTCATCGGCAGCTACATCGAAACCCTGATGGTGGTAAGTGAGAGCACTGCCAAGCAGGCGGGAGTCAGCAGCCAATTCTTCGATAAAACCACCCCGGATCAACGCGAGAAAGTCTACGACTACGTCAATGCACGTAACGAGCTGACCTGGGAGCTGCGCAAAAATCCAGAGAAGGCCCACTATCCCGGCCGCGGATACACACCCAACGTATTGGCCGCGCGCAATAACGTTGCGACCAAGAAACGCGTCATGATCGACGCGCTAGGCGAAGAACTGTACGAAGAACTCGCAGACGATATCGAGAACCTCGAAGGCCAGAGCCATGCCACCTTGGAAGGTCAGGGGCTGGGGGCCCGTGGGCTGCACGATCTGGTTCGCCATGAAGAAATGAAACAATACCTGGCCGAAGAGCGCAGCCATATGAAGCGCTGGCTGGCCCGCCTGGACCTGATCACCGAAGATCGCGTCAAGCTGTTCACCAGTCAGGAATTCCACCTGAGTGCCTGGTACTACGATTTCGATCAGCCCGATCAGCTGCGCGAAGCCTTGGCGGTGGAGCAGAACTGCACGCGCGACATCTGCCGTACCGAGGAAAGCCTGGTCGCGGTGGGTGAGTATTTCCATACCTACCCCTATTACGTACTGCCGGCATTCCAGACGCAGTTGACCAGTGCTTTTCTGGCAAAGCAGGCCCAGAAGCTGATCAAATGGCTGGAGAAGGTCAAGGGCTACCAGAAGAGCCTGGCCAATGCCTTGCAGCGCCAGGACGATATCGATGAAATTCTGGGCGTGCATTGGACGAAAAGCCTGAATCTGGCTCCGCAGGCGCAACAACTCAGCTTGCTGGTAAGCACCACCTACATTCCCGCGCTGTCTTCTCGCAGTGACAAATGGCTACAGAACGCCAAGCAGCAGCATGGGCAAATGCAGGATCTGCTCGACGAGTTGGACAACCGCAGCAACAGGGGTCAGCGCCTCGGCCATTTGCTGGCGCTAAGGCAGCAAGGCGCCTGGCTGGACGATCCCACCGACGAGCAGTTCCAGCGCTACAAAGGTGATATGCAGCGTTTCATTGCCTTGCTCGATAGCGAAGACGAGCTGGTCAGGCAGCGCGACCAGGCGCAACGCGATAGCCGAAAACGTACGCGCACCGCTGCTGAGCGCGAACGTTCCAAGGCGCAAAAGCGGCTATACAATCAACAGCTTCAAGCGCTAGCTGCTGAGCGTAACGCGCTGTTGGCGCAGCTGGAACAAGGTATTAGTCCAACCAGCACGCTGCAAAGCGGCCGTACTGGCCCGCGCATTCGCGGGCTGGACACCAGCCAGCAGCAATTGCTGGAGAATGAAATCCGCCTTATGCGCAGTGGCCAGCTCGGCGGCTATGCCACTCAGGGCACCTACAAGGCGGCGTTCAAAAGTGCCTGGCTGCCAAGCTTGTTGCTGTATATGCAGGTTAGGAATGCGATGGCGGCAGTCGAGACATTTAAGGAAATCTCTGGCCCGGCCTCTTTAAAAGAATGGTTAGTTCTGTCGGGTGCAATATCTGGAGCAATGTCTGCCGGTCTATCTATTTACCAGAGCGCCCATATCGTCATGATCAACGAGGTACTCAAGGGGCTCAATACCGGTAGCCAGACCCGTTCGGGAGCCTTGTTTGCCGTCCGTTTGGGCAAGCTCGGCCTGGCGTTAGGTACGCCCATCGTTGGTCTTACGGCACTGGGCGCACTGGGCACCACCCTGAATAACTGGGGCAAATGGAACGAGGCATTTCGCACGGGCACTGCCGGGGAGCGTACAGGAGCGGTGATGGCGTTCTACGGCGACATCGGCGTGACGACCACCAGTGGCCTGCAGACCGCACGCGGCCTGAAAGACCTCTGGCTGCTGCGCCAGGAAGCCACGGGCATCATGCGGCAAACGCCAGGCATGACCTACAAAGCCGCCCGCGCTGCGGCCTGGGCCACGCGCGGCCCGCGCTTCATGACGTACATGGCACGCTTGAGCCCCTGGGGGTTAGCGGCTACTGCTTTACAGATCGTAGGTGAGACGGTCTACAACTATCACCACCTCGACGCCCTGCAACGCTGGATGTTGCACTGTTGCTGGGGAGTGAAGGAGAGCCCGCAGTGGGACCTTGAGCGCCATTACCAGTTACTGGCCGAAGCCACGTTGCAACCAGTGATACAAGACCTGGGCATGATCAAGGATGCCAGCACGGGCGATAGCTGGCGTACCCTGCGCCTGAGCTTGCCAGGCAGTCGTCTGGCCAGCTTGCAGAACCACCCGCTGCATTGGGCAGTCGAACTGCAACAAGGCAATGCCCCCGCCGAGGATGCTGGCGTGCAACTGCGAGACGGTATCCGCCTGGCGGCAACCGAGCCGCTGGCACTGGACCTGCGCCTGCCGGAAGACTGGCTGGATGGGCAAAGCCTGGTGCGACTGCGCCTGGCCTATCAGCCGGAAATGGCCAGTCAACCGCTCGATGCAGCCACCGGCTACCTGCATTACCGCGTCCCGCTGGACATCGCCATGCGCAGCAAACCCATCACCGCCACGCATCCCAGCCCGGCGCCCAGCGCTACCCGATTGAGCTGGACGCCCATTACCCCGGAGTATCTACATGGCTGAGGACAAGTACGAACGCCTGCCCAGAGCAGGCGACAGCGAACAGCAACTGGGTTTTGAAACCCTGTATCTGGCGCCCAAGCCTTTACCAACTGGCCAGGCGCCTTTTAGCGCCCAGCAGATGCACCGTGAGGTCAATGACTGCTATCTGGACTTTGCAATGGGCGGCGGAACCAGAGAATTTGCTGCCAGGGTAACAATCGGAACATTGATCCTGTTCTCGTTAATTCTCATATTCAGCGCCCTATTCGGAGCATGGTTGCAAGTTGGAGTAAGCTCGCGCTTCTGGAACTATGCAGGGCAGTATCTGGCTTACTCGTTACTAACCCTATCGTTTTTTTTTGCCATGTTTGGCAGCATCATCGCCTACGCGGCCTATAAAGAAACGCGCACTCCCCCCATCCGCTTCAACCGCCAACGCCGCGAAGTCTGCTATGCGCCCGCCAAGGGCAAGCCAGTCTTCATCCCCTGGGAAGAAGTGATTGCCTGCGTGGCCGTCGAGCAGGTCATTACCCAGTATTCGGCCACCCAACAGTTCAGTTTGCGCCTGGGTTTCCATGACACGACCAACGAGCAGATGCACTGGGTCACACACGCTCATGCCAGCCTGATGCTCGCCGTCAGCGAGTGGGAAGCACTGCGCGTTTATATGGAGCAAGGCCCTGCCGCATTGCCTCCAGCACCACCACGGGAACATGAAGAAGGCACGCTGGAATACTTCTACTTCGCGCGCGACACCTACAAGGAGTGCCATGGCTTTATCAGCTACAGCGGCTGGTGGCTGTTGCAGCTCTTCACCGGCTGGACCCTTCCCTGCCATATCGGCGAATGGTTCGAGCGCCTGCCCAAGGCCGGCTTTCCCCAAACCGTGCGTGAATGGTCCAAACCATTACCGCCCGAACAATGGGCCAAGCCCAGTGCCGAACTGCTGACCCAAAGCACCGAGATCGAAGCGGCGTTAGCCACAGGCTTGAGCTTCCCCGAGTATTTCAAGAGTCCGTTGGCGGCGTTCCAGAGCCCGGCAGATGCCGCACCAGTAAAAACCAAAGGCAAGGGCAAGAGAGCCCGCAGCCGTGCGGCTGCCGAGGCCAGGGCAAAGCGTCAACAGCTCTCCCCGAACAAACGTGACCAGAACGGCAACGATGAGCCCTCTACCGACCCACTGATATCGCTGTCGGATTCTAGTTTTCCAAATGACTAAAGTGCCGAGCGTCTACATGATGGCTGAGGACAAGTACGAACGCCTGCCCAGAGCAGGCGGCAGCGAACAGCAACTGGGCTTTGAAACCCTGTATCTGGCACCCAGCAGCGATCCCATTAAGTAAAAACATACGCATGCCCTGGAGTACGCCACAGCATGTTGCTGCGATAAATGCCCGCCTCCACCATCTCCCCATGGAGCGTAATCATGGAGATAGAGATGGATACTTCTTCGCGTACTACCGAGGTTCTCGATACAGACTCTGACCAGTCCCTTCCCTTACCGGGTACGGAAGCCTACGAGTCGCTTCCGCAGTTCCCCAAGGGCAATCCTCTGCCCTTCCGGCGAACAATTCGCAAGCATGAGCTGAGACAGATCGTCCCCCTGGCTGAATCAACGATCTACGAAATGGAGCGTCGTGGCGAGTTCCCCAGGCGCTTCAACCTGACACCACGTTGCGTGGTCTGGGACCTGGCCGAGGTAGAAGCCTGGATCGAGGAGCGCAAGCAGGCGCCTCGGGTCAATATCAGCAAGCCGGATGTCTACCTGAGGAAAACCCGCCCTGTCCGGGCGGGCTCAAACCAAGCATGATGTCGGCGCCGTCATCATCCGACAAGGGCCTGCAGCTCCTTGGAGGCGGGACGCGTTAGCCGTCGTTCTTCCTTGGCTAGATTGACCTGCAGGGCCACCTGAGCCACGTCCAAGACACCGCCAGGCAGCAGATAGCTGCCTTTGGCCTGCAGCCAGGTCAGCACGTCCGCTAGGTGCCAGATCGATGCACTGCCCTCATGCACCGGCGTAGGGAAGCTGCTCGGATAAGCCAACATCAGTTTGCGCATGTTCTGGCGCGACACGCCGACGATCTCCGCCACATCGGTGAGACCGACCAGATCCGGTGCCACCTCGATCAGCCTGGCCGACGGTACGGCACTGCGCACGTCGGCAAGGGCACTGCGCACAGCCGCCTCAGCGCTCTCCGCTTCACGGGTGAACTCCAGCGCCAGACGACCTGGCTGGCCAATGCCGATCAAGGCATCGTCGCAGCCGGCCTCGCCGAGGCGCTCGACCAACGCTTCCGGGTCACGGTCATCGTCGGCCAGTTGGTATTTCAGTGTGAAGATGTATTCCATAGCGCTACTCCTCTGCACCCTCGGTGGTCTGCCGCTGCTTACGGTGCGTGGTGCAGTTGTCGACGACACGCCGAAGGGCACGCGCATGGTTGCCAGGGTTCTTCGGTGTGCTCCACACGCTGGTGATGCAGAATTCGCCGCAGCGACATTCTTCATCGTTGTAGGGACAGTAGATTCGTCCCCAAGCGTGGCTACCACCCAGCTCTATGCGCCAGCCCTGCTCTTCGGCATGCCTGAGTGCTTCTTCGACCTCTTTCTTCGAGTGAGAAGGACGGGTCATCAGTGATCTCCAGTATTCGCATGACCGGCAAGGTTGTCAACTGACAACTTTTCACTTTCCTTAAACCGTGGCACTCAAAACCGGCACTACGACGCTGTCCGGCAGCAGTTGGGGAACATGAGCGCGGCCATCGATCCAAGCGTCGATCATGTCCGCCCACTCCTGCAGCATGTGCCGGCGCTGCTCCGCGTACTCGGCCTTGTTGTAGACCGAGCGCGAGGAGCGACCATCCTCGTGCGCCAGGCATTTCTCGATCCAGTCGCCGTTGAAGCCCACCTCGTTGAGCAGCGTGGAACCGGTCCTGCGTAGGTCGTGGACGGTGAACGGCTCCAACGGCAGACCTGCTTCCTTCGCACGGGCGGCGATGAGCTGGGTGATGCGATTCAGGGTGGCGTGCGACATGCAGCGGTAGATGTCATAGCGCGAGGGCAACACATACCGGGAACCGGCCGCACAGGTGTGCAGGGCCACGAAGATGTCCAAGGCCTGGCGCGACAGGTAGACAACGTGCGGGTTACGCCCCTTCATCCGCTCCTTGGAGATCGTCCAGGTGGCGTTCTCGAAGTCCACCTCATCCCAGGTCGCCTCGATCAGCTCGCTCTTGCGTACCAAGGTCAGCAGCACCAGCCGCAAAGCCAGCTTGATCGTGGGATACGCGGCGATAGTCTCCAGTTGATGGAAGGCCAGCCGAATTTCGGTCGGGCTCAGCGCCCGGTCCTTCGGCACGAAAGTGGCGATGGAAGACGATTTAACGTCGTCAGCCGGATTCTCGACCTTCTCGCCATGCAGGATCGCGAACGCATAGACCTGTTTCACGATGTCGCGAATATGGACCGCAGTTGCCGGTGCCCCTCGAGCCTTCACCTTGGCACACAGAGCTCGCAGATCGTCAGGGGTGATTTCGGTCAGCAACCGATTGTCGAAGACCGGCAGGATGTCGCGGTCGATGATGCTTTTGCGCATCGCACGCGTGCTGTCGGCCATGCGCGCACCGGCCAACCACTTAGTCAGCGTTTCACCGAAATTCTTGGCTGCGTTCAGGCGCCGCTTCGCGCGCTGCTTTTCCAGGGAGGGAGACTTGCCCAGGGCGACCATGCGCTTGGCATCGAGCAGCTTCTCGCGAGCCATGGCCAGGGATATGCCAGTCGGACCATAGCGTCCGATGGTCAGCGTTTCTCTGCGTCCATTGAGACGGTAGTCGTAGCGAAAGGTGACGGTACCGGTAGGCGATACCGTCACGTACATACCATCGCGGTCGGAAGCCTTGTACAGCTTGGACTTGGGCTTGAGATTGCGCAGTTTGGTATCAGTAAGCATCGAGGTTTTTACTCCTGTTCATGACGGCTTTTACCGTCAAGGGTCAGGAGACCTGTTGATGCCGGGAAAGCCGCACGGGGCAAGCTTTCCCAAGGAGCGATTTACCGTCAAAGACCGGTTTTGACCGGATAGTAAACAGAACGGTCTCAATCCGACCGCTGTTTACTACCGTCACCGCTACCGCCAATTCGTTCTGCTAATCGACGATAGGCCTCGATAACCATTGCAACTAATTTTCTTTTAAATCAACACGTTACAATTGGCTATCGATACATCTCAATGAGCCCGGAAGGACCCGACTTCACTCCCACTCGATGGTCGCCGGCGGCTTGCTCGACACGTCGTAGGTGACCCGGGAGATGCCTTCGATCTCGTTGATGATGCGGTTGGAGACCTTCTCCAGCAGCTCATACGGGAGATGAGCCCAGCGCGCGGTCATGAAGTCGATGGTTTCCACCGCGCGCAGGGCGACGACCCAGGCGTAGCGACGGCCGTCGCCGACCACGCCGACCGATTTCACCGGCTGGAACACTACGAACGCCTGGCTGGTCTTGTGGTACCAGTCGAAGTTGCGCAGCTCCTCGATGAAGATATGGTCGGCACGGCGCAACAGGTCGGCGTATTCCTTCTTTACTTCGCCGAGGATGCGCACACCCAGGCCCGGGCCCGGGAAGGGGTGGCGGTAGACCATGTCGTAGGGCAGGCCCAGCTCCAGGCCGATCTTGCGCACCTCGTCCTTGAACAGCTCGCGCAGCGGCTCGACCAGCTTGAGGTTCATCTCCTCCGGCAGGCCGCCGACGTTGTGGTGGCTCTTGATCACGTGGGCCTTGCCGGTCTTGGCACCGGCCGACTCGATCACGTCAGGGTAGATGGTACCCTGGGCGAGGAACTGGATGTTGTCCAGCTTGCTGGCCTCGGCATCGAACACGTCGATGAAGGTGCGGCCGATGATCTTGCGCTTCTTCTCCGGGTCGGCCTCGCCGGCCAGGTTGGAGAGGAACTGCTCCTCGGCGTTGGCGCGGATCACCTTGACGCCCATGTTCTCGGCGAACATGGCCATCACCTGGTCGCCCTCGTGCAGGCGCAGCAGGCCGTTGTCGACGAACACGCAGGTCAGCTGATCGCCGATGGCCTTGTGCAGCAGGGCCGCGACCACCGAGGAATCCACGCCGCCGGACAGCCCCAGCAGCACGTTGGCGTCGCCGACCTGGGCGCGCACCTGGGCGATGGCGTCCTCGACGATGTTCGACGGCGTCCACAGCGCCTCGCAGCCGCAGATCTCGAGGATGAAGCGCGACAGGATGCGCCCGCCCTGCTTGGTGTGGGTCACCTCGGGGTGAAACTGCACGCCGTAGTAGCCGCGGCCGTCGTCGGCCATCGCGGCGATCGGGCAGCTCGGGGTGCTGGCCAGGATATGGAAGCCGGCGGGGATCTCGGTGACCTTGTCGCCATGGCTCATCCACACGTCGAGGCCGAACACGCCGTCGGCGTCCACATGATCCTCGATGCCGTCGAGCAGGCGGCTCTTGCCGACCACGTCGACGCGGGCGTAGCCGAATTCGCGCAGATCCGAGCCCTGCACCTTGCCGCCGAGCTGCTCGGCCATGGTCTGCATGCCGTAGCAGATGCCCAGCAGCGGTACGCCGAGGTCGAACACGGCCTGGCGCGCGCGCGGGCTATCGGCCTCGTGCACCGACTCCGGGCCGCCGGCGAGGATGATGCCGCGCGGGGCGAAGGCGCGGATGTCCTCGTCGCTCATGTCCCAGGGGTGCAGCTCGCAATAGACGCCGATCTCGCGCACGCGGCGGGCGATCAGTTGGGTGTACTGGGAACCGAAGTCCAGAATCAGGATGCGGTGGGCGTGAATGTCGTGGGCCATGGCCGTCTCTCGTAGGTATTCACAAATGACACGGGGCTGTTAAGCCAGCCCCGTATCCAGTCAATGCAATGGACCTCAGCCCACGCGATAGTTCGGGGCTTCCTTGGTGATCTGCACGTCGTGCACGTGCGACTCGGCCATGCCGGCGCCGGTGATGCGCACGAACTCCGGCTTGGTGCGCATCTCTTCGATGGTGGCGCAGCCGGTATAGCCCATGGAGGCACGCAGGCCGCCCATCAGCTGGTGGACGATGGCGGCCATCGCGCCCTTGTATGGCACGCGGCCTTCGATGCCTTCCGGCACCAGCTTCTCGGCGCCGGCCGACGAATCCTGGAAGTAGCGGTCGGAGGAGCCCTGCGCCTGGGCCATCGCGCCCAGCGAGCCCATGCCGCGGTAGGCCTTGTAGGAACGCCCCTGGAACAGCTCGACCTCGCCCGGCGCCTCTTCGGTACCGGCCAGCATGGAGCCGATCATCACCGCGGAGGCACCGGCGACGATGGCCTTGGACAGGTCGCCGGAGAAGCGGATGCCGCCGTCGGCGATCAGCGGCACGCCGCTGCCGGCCAGGGCCGCGGCGACGTTGGCCACGGCGCTGATCTGCGGCACGCCGACGCCGGCGACGATACGGGTGGTGCAGATCGAGCCCGGACCGATGCCGACCTTGACGCCGTCGGCGCCGGCTTCGACCAGCGCCTTGGCGGCGTCGCCGGTGGCGATATTGCCGCCGATCACCTGCACCTCGGGGAAGTTCTCCTTCACCCAGCGCACGCGGTCGATCACGCCCCTGGAGTGGCCGTGGGCGGTGTCGACGATGATCACGTCGACGCCGGCATTGGCCAGCGCGGCGACGCGGTCGCCGGTATCGGCACCAGTGCCGACGGCGGCGCCGACGCGCAGGCGGCCCTGGTCGTCCTTGCTGGCCAGCGGGTAGGCCTTGGCCTTCTCGATGTCCTTGACGGTCATCATGCCCTTGAGGGTGAAGGCGTCGTCGACGATCAGCACCTTCTCGATGCGGTGCTTGTGCAGCAGCTCGCGCACGGTTTCCTTGTCGGCGCCTTCCTTGACGGTGACCAGGCGCTCCTTCGGCGTCATCACGTCACGCACCAGGGCGTCCAGGCGATTCTCGAAGCGCACGTCGCGGGAGGTGACGATGCCCACCAGATCGCCATTGCTCAGCACCGGCACACCGGAGATGTTGTTCTGCCGGGTCAGCTCGAACAGATCGCGCACGGTGGCCTCGGCCTCGATGGTGATCGGGTCCTTGACCACGCCGGCCTCGAACTTCTTGACCTTGCGCACCTCGGCAGCCTGCTGCTCGATGGTCATGTTCTTGTGGATGATGCCGATGCCGCCTTCCTGGGCCATGGCGATGGCCAGGCGTGCCTCGGTGACGGTGTCCATGGCGGCGGACAGCAGCGGGATATTCAGTTCGATGCCGCGGGTCAGGCGGGTCTTGAGGCTGACGTCCTTGGGCAGCACCTCGGAATAACCGGGGATGAGCAGAACGTCGTCGAAGGTCAGTGCTTCTTGGCTGATGCGCAGCATGGCGGGCTCCCGGGCGGGAAAAATAAGAAGCGCGGCATTATACCCAGCCACCCCCGCCCGCTCAATGCAAAGTGTGACAGGTGCTGCGGCAAAACGACCGACTGGTCGGCAGGTACAGGGCGCGCATACAATAACGATTCTCATAAACATCCGCACGCGAGTGCCAAATGCCCTTCTACCGCCCCGCTTCCGCCCCGCCGCACTGGCGCGCCGGCCTGCTCGCCCTCACCCTGATCCCCGCCAGCCACGGCCTGGCCAACGAACTGCAACTGCCCAGCCAGGAGGTCGTAGGCGCCAGCGCTGCCGAAGCAGATGGCTACCGGGCCAAACGCGCCAGCACGGCGAGCAAGTCGTCGGTGGACATCAAGGACGAGGCGCAGTCGCTGCAGGTGGTGACCCCGCAGACCCTCGAGGATTACCAGGTCCAGTCGCTGGACGACGCCATGAGGTTCGTCAGCGGCGTCAGCCAGAGCAACAGCCTCGGCGGCACCAAGGACGCCTTCATCAAGCGCGGCTTCGGCACCAACTCCGATGGCTCGATCCTGCGCGACGGCATCCGCTCGAACCTGTCTCGTAACTTCACCGCCAGCAGCGAGCGGGTCGAGGTGCTCAAGGGCCCGGCCGCCCTGCTTTACGGCGCGATGGAGCCTGGCGGACTGATCAATGTCATCAGCAAGCTGCCGCAATACCGGCAGCGCACGGTCGTGAGCGGCTCGGCCTACAGCGAAGGCGGCGGTACGCTGAGCCTCGACGCGACCGGCCCGCTGGCCGACAGCGGCCTGGCCTACCGGCTGATCGCCGAGCGCCAGCACGAGGACTACTGGCGCAACTACGGCAGCAGCGAGCAGGTGCTGCTCGCGCCGTCGCTGAGCTGGACCGGCGAGCGCGCCAGCCTGACCCTGGCTTACGAGTACAACGACTACGCCGCGCCCTTCGACCGCGGCACGGTATTCATCGGCGGCCATCCGGCCAGCGTCGATTACGCCAGGCGCCTGGACGAGCACTGGGCGGAGACCCGCGGCATCGCTGAAAGCGCCCGCGCGGTATTCGAGTACCAGCTGAACGATGACTGGAAGAGCCGCCTGACCCATGGCTGGAACAATGACACCTACGGCCTCTCCATCGCCCAGCCGGTTTCGCTGGATGCGAGCACCGGCGCCTTTCGCCGAGTGGGCAACGGCGCCCACTACGACGACGAAACGCGTTACTCCAGCCTGGATCTGCTCGGCCAGCAGATGTTGTTCGGCCAGCGCCACGAACTGCTGCTCGGCGTCGATCACGAACTCAACGACCAGTATCGCGGCAAGACCTACCGCAACACCGCCGGCATGCGCGGCGATATCGACATCTACCACCCGGTCTACGGCGGGCTGGCCGAGCCGAGCGTGATCAGCGCCACGCAGAGCAACCGGCGCAACGAACTGACCTCGACCTCGGTCTATTTCAAGGACAACTGGCACCTGGACGAGCGCTGGATCCTGGTGCTCGGTGGCCGCTACCAGCACTATGACCAGTACATCGCCCAGGGCCTGGGGGCGAGCCGCAAGACGCTGTACGACCGCAACGACCAGACCCTGATCCCCTTCGCCGGCCTGGTGTACAAGGTCAGCGACCCTCTGTCGCTGTACGGCAACTACAGCCGCTCGTTCGTGCCCAACACCAGCGTCAGCGATGCCGGACAGACCTTCGATCCGGAAGAGGGCCGCAGCTACGAGCTGGGCGCCAAGTACGACCTCGCCCCCGGCCTGAATCTCAACCTGGCGCTGTTCGACATCGTCAAGGGAAACGTGGTGGTCGG
The DNA here is from genome assembly GCF_052682975.1 of Pseudomonas sp. SP16.1. Classification (NCBI taxonomy): domain Bacteria; kingdom Pseudomonadati; phylum Pseudomonadota; class Gammaproteobacteria; order Pseudomonadales; family Pseudomonadaceae; genus Pseudomonas; species Pseudomonas sp. SP16.1. The sequence goes on along the minus strand of NZ_JBQYFZ010000001.1, from coordinate 448,953 downwards.
TTCCGGCGACGACATGGAAGCCGCCGGCAAGGTCGGCTCGCGCGGAGTGGAGCTGGACCTGAGCGGACGGATCGCCGAGCGCTGGGAGCTGATCGCCACCTACGCCTACACCGACACGGAAATCCTCGACGACCCGGCCAACGAGGGCAATCGCCTGGCCCAGGCGCCGCGCCACAGCGGCAGCCTGTACCTGACCCATGAGCTGGCGGCGCCTAGCGAACTGGGCACCTGGCGCATCGGCGGCGGCGCCCGCCACGTCGGCGAGCGCACCGCCGATAACGCCGACAGCTTCCGCCTGAGCGGTTATACGGTGGCCGACGCCTTCGTGCGCTGGGACTACCCGCTACTGGGGCGCAAGACCTCGCTGCAGCTGAATGTCGACAACCTGTTCGACAAGCACTACTACCCTTCGACCACCGGCAGCCCGCTCAATGTCAGCGTCGGTGCGCCGCGCAGCGCACGGCTGTCGGCCAGCGTCGAGTTCTGAGGGGCACGGGCTCAGGCCGGGTCCTCGACGACCACCAGGCGCACGGCGAAGCCGATGCGCTCGGCCAGCTCGTCGAGGAAAGTCTGGCGAAAGCCGGCCTGCGCCCAGTTGTTGAACACCAGGCCCAGGTCGGAGAAGCCGCAGGGCTGCAGGAACAGGAAGCCGTTGATGTCGTCCTCGAAGCCGCATTCGGGGCAGACGAAATTGTCGGTCTCGCCCGGCCACCAGCGCTCCAGGCTGTCGAACAACGGCGGGCCGATCTCCTGGCGGCACTCGGGGCAGCCGGTTTCTTCGCGAAAACCCTGGGTCGGGGTATAGATGCAGCGTTTGGTGACCAACTCCAGGCCGTTGATCGGCCGGCCGAACGGCAGCAGCTCCGGGCGCTCGACCACCCGTCGCGCCCCCGCGGCGATGGCGAAGGCCATGCGATTGCCGCTGCGTCCGCAGGTGCTGACGTACGCCTGGACGATCTCGCGCTGCGCCAGCCAGCGCAGCAGACGCGCCGCCTGCGCCTCGTTGCCCGGCAGGCTGGAGATCTGCGGCACGATGATGGCCTGGTTCTCGCCCATGGCGTGCTCCATACGAAGAAAAGTCGCGCAGCTTAGCGGCGGCAACGCACGGGTCAACTATGGCCGGCGCGGCAAAGCCTTTATCATGCCGCCCCATGATCAACGATCCCTTTGCCCGCCTGAACCTCGACCGCGAGGTGCTCAGCGTCAGCCAACTGAACAATCGCGCCCGCCTGCTGCTGGAGGACGTGTTCGCCAGCATCTGGGTCGAGGGGGAAATCTCTAACCTGGCGCGGCCGGCGTCCGGGCACATCTACTTCACCCTCAAGGATAGCCAGGCCCAGGTGCGCTGCGCGCTGTTCCGGCAGAACGCCGCACGGGTACGCCAGGCGCTGCGCGACGGCCTGGCGGTGAAGGTGCGCGGCAAGGTCTCGCTGTTCGAGGGCCGCGGCGACTACCAGCTGATTCTCGATGCCGTCGAGCCGGCCGGCGACGGCGCCCTGCGCCTGGCCTTCGAAGCGCTGAAGGAGAAACTCGGCGCCGAGGGACTGTTCTCCACCGAACGCAAGCTCGCCCTGCCCGCCCATCCCAAGCGTATCGGCATCGTCACCTCGCCGACCGGTGCGGTGATTCGCGACATCATCAGCGTGTTCCGCCGCCGCGCGCCGCAGGTGCAGCTGACCCTGATTCCCACCGCGGTGCAGGGGCGCGAGGCGACGACGCAGATCGTCCGCGCCCTGCAGCTGGCCGATGCCCGCGGCTTCGACGCGCTGATCCTGGCCCGCGGCGGCGGCTCGCTGGAAGACCTGTGGTGCTTCAACGAGGAAGCCGTGGCCCGCGCCGTGGCCGCCTGCGTGACGCCCATCGTCAGTGCGGTGGGCCATGAGACGGACGTTTCCATCGCCGACTTCGTCGCCGACGTCCGCGCACCGACGCCGTCGGCCGCCGCCGAGCTGCTGGCGCCGGACAGCAGCGAGCTGGTGCAGCGCCTGCGCAACCTGCAACGGCGCCTGGTGCTGCACATGCAGGGGCGCCTGGCCCGCGAGCGGCTGCGCCTGGAAGGCGTGAGCCGGCGCCTGCGCCACCCGGGCGAACGCCTGCGCCAGCAGGCACAGCGCCTGGACGATCTGGATATGCGCCTGCGCCGTGCCTTCAATCAACAGCTCATCAACCAGCGTGAACGCCTGGCGCGCCTCGATGCCCGGCTCGCCGCCCAGCATCCGGGGCGCAACCTGGCGCTGCTGCGCCAGCGCCTGGACGACCTGGCCGCGCGCCTGCCGCGCGCCATGCACGGCCAGCTGCGCAGCCAGCGCCAGCAACTGGGCGCGTTGGCCGCGCAACTGCAGATCGTCAGCCCGCTGGCCACCCTCGGCCGCGGCTACAGCATCCTCCTCGACGAACGCGGCCAGGCCGTGCGCAGCGCCGCCCAGACCCGGCCCGGCCAGCGGCTCAAGGCGCGCCTGGGCGAAGGCGAACTGGATGTGCGGGTCGAAGACAACCACATACAACCGGCGACGCTGTCGCTGCTCGATTGACCTTTTGCCAGGTGGATAAGCGACGCGCGCCGATCCACCCCAGGAACAGCCGCATGCGCCTGATCGCCCTCCTGTTGTTGACCGCCCTCGCCCTACCCGCCCAGGCCGAAGGCTTTATCACCCGCCTGCTGAACAAGCCGGTACCCGGTGGCGTCGCCGTGCTCGACCTAGGCAATCCGACGCAGGTGCCCAAGGTGCGCTATCAGGACAAACCGGTGCTGACCATCCGCGAGGACGGCCGGCGCTGGATCGCCATCGTCGGCATTCCGCTGACGGTGAAGCCCGGCAGCCAGCAGTTGCAGGTCGACGGCCAGCAGCGCAGCTTCCAGGTCGGCGCCAAGCACTACACCGAGCAGCGCATTCGCATCAAGGACCAGCAGCAGGTCACGCCCAACGCCGAGAACCTCAAGCGCATCGAGCGCGAACTGGCCGAGCAGACCCGCGCCTACCAGCGCTTCAGCGCACGCCAGCCGAGCAACCTGCTGTTCGACCGACCGGTGGCCGGCCCGCTGTCCAGCCCCTTCGGCCTGCGCCGCTTCTTCAACGGCGAGGAACGCAACCCGCACTCGGGCCTGGACTTCGCCGCCAACCGCGGCACGCCGATCAAGGCGCCGGCCGCCGGTGAGGTAATCCTGATCGGCGACTACTTCTTCAACGGCAAGACGGTGTTCCTCGACCACGGCCAGGGCCTGATCAGCATGTTCTGCCATTTGTCGGCGATCGACGTGAAGCTCGGCGAGGAGATTCCTCGCGGCGGCCCTATCGGCAAGGTCGGCGCCACCGGCCGCGCCACCGGGCCACACCTGCACTGGAACGTCAGCCTCAACGACGCGCGGGTCGATCCGGCGATCTTCATCGGCGCCTTCAAGCCCTGAGCGGACAACCGGGCTTACAGTTGCAGGTTGGGCTCAAGCGCGGGCTTTGCTAAGGTCCTGCAGCTTGATCCGCAGCATCATGAGGCCCCGTCATGCCCGCCCAACTGCAACAAGCCCTGGACTGGCTGAGTCGCCATCCGCAACTGCACACCGTCCTCGCGCTCTGCCTGCTGTTGCTCGTTGCCTGGACGGCCAACTGGCTGGTCAAGCGTATCCTGGTACGCGGCCTGAACAGGGCCATGGGCGCCACCCAACTGGGGCGCACCAGCAATATCCATGACAGTGGCTTGATCAAGCGCCTGTCCCATGTGGTGCCGGCATTGATCCTGATCAGCGGCGTGCACCTGCTGCCGAACCTGCCGCCATCCGTGGTCGTCGTGGTGGTCAATGTCGCCTCGGCCTTCATCGTGCTGACCCTGGCGCTGGCCCTGAGCGCGCTGCTGGACATCATCAACACCCTTTACCAGCTGCGCCGCGATGCCCATATGCGGCCGATCAAGGGCTATCTGCAGGTGGTGAAGATCGCCGTTTTCGCCATCGCCACCATCCTCATCGTCGCCAGCCTGATCGACCGCTCGCCGCTGATCCTGCTGTCCGGGCTGGGCGCCATGGCCGCCGTCCTCCTGCTGATCTTCCAGGACACCCTGCTGTCGCTGGTGGCCAGCGTGCAGATCAGTTCCAACGACATCATCCGCGTCGGCGACTGGGTGGAGATGCCGCAGCTCAATGCCGACGGCGACGTCATCGATATCGCCCTGCACACGGTCAAGGTGCAGAACTGGGACAAGACCATCAGTACCATCCCGACCAAGCGCTTCATCACCGATGCCTTCAAGAACTGGCGCGGCATGGAGGAAAGCGGCGGCCGACGGATCAAGCGCTGTCTCTACCTGGACCAGAACAGCGTGCACTTCCTCAACGCCGAACAGCAGGACGAACTGCGCGGTTTCGATCTGCTGAGCGACTACCTGGAGCAGAAACAGGCCGAACTGCTGGCCAGCAACAGCGGCCGCAACGATCCGCGCAACACACGCCGGCTGACCAACCTCGGCACCTTTCGCGCCTACGTCGAGCGCTACCTGCGCCAGCATCCCGGCATCCACCAGCAGATGACCCTGATGACGCGCCAGTTGCAACCGACCGCCGCAGGCCTGCCGCTGGAGATCTACTGCTTCACCAATACCACCACCTGGCTGGTTTACGAGGGCATCCAGGCCGACATCTTCGATCACCTGCTGGCCATCCTGCCGGCCTTCGACCTGCGCGTGTTCCAGAACCCCAGCGGGGCGGACTTCCGCGCGCTGAGAGAGCACGCGACAAGCGTTCGCCGCCTCGAGCCGGAACTGCCTTGAGTAGCCGGACGTCGCGCCGCTGCAGCGGGTGACTCCGAGGTACCGCCCGGCGAAAGCGCCGAGTGGTCTCAGGTGTTCGATGTCCACCTGGCCTATGTCGAGCGCCAGCGCGCCCATAGGGGCGCGCTACAGAGCAGTCTGCAGGCGAGCATCGAGAGCCTCCGGCAGGCCGTCCAATGCGCACTGGAGCAGGCCAACCAGCGACCGCTGGCGGTACACAGCCCGCTGTCCCCTGCACTGCGCAATTTGGCTCAAAACATCCGCATATGAGCGCAATTTATTTCCAACCTAAAGCTCAATCCGCTACTAATCGGCGTTTTTCCGAGAACCGTTGCCATATTTACCTAGCGCCATTAGGGTTGTCGGCATGAATAGCCCCCACACCCTCATCCTCCTTCGACAACATGCCTGCCAGCGCCTGGTCAGCCCGCGACTGCGTGGCTGAACCCTCTCCTCGCCCCGAAGCAGTTGTCCCGGCCCGCCGCCGAACCCAAGGATTTGTTCGATGACCATGCTCAAAGACCCATCGCAGAAATATCGCCCTTTCACCCCTATCGCCCTGCCCGACCGCACCTGGCCGGACCGGATCATCGACAAGGCGCCGATCTGGCTGTCCACCGACCTGCGCGACGGCAACCAGTCGCTGATCGAGCCGATGGACGCCGAGAAGAAGATGCGCTTCTTCAAGTGCCTGGTGGCCGTGGGCCTGAAGGAAATCGAAGTGGGCTTCCCATCCGCCTCGCAGACCGACTTCGACTTCGTGCGGGAACTCATTGAGGGCGGCCATATTCCCGATGACGTGACCATCCAGGTGCTGACCCAGGCCCGTGACGACCTGATCGAGCGCACCTTCGAGTCGCTCAAGGGCGCCAAGCGCGCCATCGTCCACTACTACAACGCCTGCGCACCGAGCTTCCGCAAGATCGTTTTCAACCAGGACCAGGCCGGGGTCAAGGCCATCGCCGTGGCCGCCGGCCAGACCATCAAGCGCCTGGCCGCCGCGCAGCCGGACACCCAGTGGGGCTTCGAGTATTCGCCCGAGGTGTTCAGCTCGACCGAGACCGATTTCGCCGTCGAGGTGTGCAACGCGGTGATCGCGGTGTTCCAGCCGACCCCGGCCAGCAAGCTGATCCTCAACCTGCCGGCCACCGTCGAGTGCGCCACGCCGAACAACTACGCCGACCAGATCGAATGGTTCGGTCGCCATATCGACCGCCGCGACAGCGTGCTGATCAGCGTGCATACCCACAATGATCGCGGCACCGGGGTGGCTGCCTCGGAGCTGGCGGTGATGGCCGGCGCCGATCGCGTCGAGGGCTGCCTGTTCGGCAACGGCGAGCGCACCGGCAACGTCTGCCTGGTGACCCTGGCGCTGAACCTCTACACCCAGGGCGTCGATCCGCAGCTGGATTTCTCCGACATCGACGCGGTGCGCAAGGTGGTCGAGGACTGCAACCAGATTCCGGTGCACCCACGCCATCCCTATGCCGGCGATCTGGTCCATACCGCCTTCTCCGGCTCGCACCAGGACGCGATCCGCAAGGGCTTCGCCCAGCAGCAGGCCGATGCCGTCTGGGAGGTGCCCTACCTGCCGATCGACCCGGCCGACATCGGCCGCGACTACGAGGCGGTGATCCGCGTCAACAGCCAGTCCGGCAAGGGCGGCATCGCCTTCCTGCTCGAGCAGGAGTACGGCATCAGCCTGCCGCGGCGCATGCAGATCGAGTTCAGCCAGGTGGTACAGCGCGAGACCGACCGCCTGGGCCTGGAAATGACCGCCGCGCAGATCTATCAGTTGCTGGAAAGTGAGTATCTGCAGGCCAGCGCGCCCTACGCCCTGAAGGGCCATCGCCTGCAGGAAGAGAACGGCACCAGCGCGGTGGACGTGGAAGTCATCGAGGCCGGGGAAAGCCGGCACTGGCGCGGCATCGGCAAGGGCCCGCTGGAAGCCCTGGTGGCCGGCCTGCCGGTGGCCGTGGAAGTCATGGACTACAGCGAACACGCCATCGGTGCCGGCACCAATGCCAAGGCGGCGGCCTATATCGAGCTGCGCGTCAATGGCGGCCGCGCGCTGCACGGCATCGGCATCGACGAGAACCTCACCACCGCCAGCTTCCGCGCCCTGTTCAGCGCGCTCAACCGCGCCCTGAGCCAGGCCGAGGCCCAAGCGGCCTGATTGCGCCAGAAGCAAGACGAACAACGCCGGGCATTGCCCGGCGTTGTCGTTTCAGCGCAGCGTCCGCGTCAGCAGCGGTGCGCGCGGCGCACCCTACGGCCTCGACCGCATCACCCCGTAGGGTGCGCCGTGCGCACCGGCCGTTTACCGGCGGCGCAGCTAGCGCAGGGCAAAGCCATCGGCATCCAGATGTGCCGGGAAGCGTTCGCGGTAGGCGGCCAGCGCTCCGGCACCGAGGGTCACGCGAAACACCCCGTCGCCGGCTTCGGCCGCCAGCAACGGCTCGCCCTGGAAATCCAGTACCTGCGAGTCGCCGGTATAGGCGTGGCCCTTGCCGTCCTCGCCGACGCGGTTAACCGCAGCGACGTAGCACAGGTTCTCGATGGCCCGCGCCGGCAGCAGGCGGTTCCAGTGCTGGCGGCGCGCGCCCGGCCAGTTGGCGGTATAGAGCAAAAGATCGGTGCCGCCGGCATCGCGGCTCCATACCGGGAAGCGCAGGTCGTAGCAGATCAGCGGACGCACCCGCCAGCCCTTGAGCTCCAGCAGCACCTGCGTCTCGCCTGCGCTGTAGTGCTTGTGCTCGCCGGCCATGCGAAACAGGTGGCGCTTGTCGTAGTGCGCCAGCGAGCCGTCCGGGCGCGCCCAGAGCAGGCGATTGCGGTAGCTGCCGTCGGCGGCCTGGATGATCAGGCTGCCGCAGATCGTCGCGCCGACCCGCTGCGCCTGCTCGCGCAGCCAGGCCGTGGTCGGGCCGTCCTCGGCTTCGGCCAGTTCGGCCGAGTGCATGGAAAAGCCGGTGGAAAACATCTCCGGCAGGATCACCAGGTCGGCGCCGCGCGCCTGCTCCAGCAACGCTTGGAAGTGCGCCCGGTTGGCGGCCGGGTCGTGCCAGGCCAGGCTGGTCTGGATCAGGGCCAGTTCGAGATCGGGTCTATCGCTCATTTGGGGCGCCTCGCTCGCCATAGGGCGGGTGAAACCCGCCAACACTTCACAGGCGGGTTGCACCCGCCCTACCGATCAGACCGCGCGCAGCTTCTCGGCGGCCTGGCGCAGGGTGTCCTCGCGCTTGGCGAAGCAAAAGCGCACCAGGCGCAGCCCCTGCGGCGCCGCCTGGTAGAACACCGACACCGGAATCGCCGCCACGCCGTGCTCGCGGGTCAGCCATTCGGCCATGGCCACGTCGTCCAGCTCGGGGCGGATCGCCGAGTAGTCGGCGAGCTGGAAATAGGTACCGGGCGCGCGGGTGAAGGTGAAGCGCGAACCGGCCAGCAGGTCGCAGAACAGGTCACGCTTGGCCTGATAGAAGGCCGGCAGCTCCTCGACATGCTCGGGGCAGGCGGCCATGAACTCGGCCAGGCCATGCTGCAGCGGGGTCACCCCGCAGAAATTGACGTACTGGTGGATCTTGCGCAGCTCGGCGGTGAGTGCCGGCGGTGCCACCACGTAGCCGGTCTTCCAGCCGGTGACGTGGTAGGTCTTGCCGAAGGAGCTGACCACGAAGGCACGCGCATACAGTTCCTCGTGGGCCAGCACGCTGGCATGGCGGGCGCCGTCGTAGATCAGATGCTCGTAGACCTCGTCGCTGATCACATGGATATCGCGACCGCGGATCAGCTCGGCCAGCTTGTCCAGGTCGGCGCGGGTGAGCAGCGCGCCGCTGGGGTTGTGCGGCGAGTTGAGGAAGATCAGCCGGGTGCGCGGGCCGATGGCATCAGTCAGACGCTGCCAGTCCACGGCGAAGTCCGGCAACGCCAGCGGCACGTGCACGCAGCGCCCGCCGGCCAGCTCCACCGAGGGCTCGTAGCTGTCGTAGCAGGGGTCGAGGACGATGGCCTCGTCGCCCGGATGGATCAGCGCCTGCACCGCGCAGAAGATCGCCTCGGTGGCGCCGGGGGTGATGGTGATCTCGCTGTCGGCATCGCGCTGTACGCCATAGCTGCGAGCGATCTTGGCCGCCACCTGCTGGCGCAGGTTGGGCAAGCCGGTCATCGGACAGTACTGATTGCGTCCCTCCAGCACATGGCGCGCCACCGCCTCGCGCAGCGCCTGCGGCCCGTCGAAATCGGGAAACCCCTGCGACAGGTTGATCGCGCCGCTGTCCAGGGCGAGTTGGGACATGCGGGTAAAGATGGTGGTGCCGACCTTGGGCAGTTTGCTAACGAGCATCGCGACTTCCTGCGGGGGCTTGAGCAAGTCGCGAGGATAGCCGATGCCCGGTGCCAAGGGCAGCGGCAGGGCTGATGAAAAGCGTGAAGGGGCTTATGCCTTGCCCGCCGCCAAGGCAGCGACGGGCAAGGCGGCGGCGCTTACTTGCGCTTGTCCTTGCGCTTCTTCTCGGCCTTCTTGTGGTGGCTCATCAGGCGGCGCTTCTTGTTCACCTGGCGGTCGGTGAGGGTGTTCTTGTTGCCCTCGTAGGGGTTCTCGCCGCCCTTGTACTCGATGCGGATCGGCGTACCGACAAGCTTGAGCACACGCCGGTAGGTGTTTTCCAGGTAGCGGGTATAGGCACGCGGCACCGCATCGACCTGGTTGCCGTGGATCACGATCAGCGGCGGGTTGGCGCCACCGAGGTGGGCATAACGCAGCTTGATGCGGCGGCCGTTGACCAGCGGCGGTGCGTGGTCGCTGACGGCGTCCTCGAGAATCTGCGTCAGGCGGCTGGTCGGCCAGCGGGTGATGGCCGACTGGAACGAAGCCTGCACCGACTTGTACAGATGGCCGACGCCGGTGCCGTGCAGCGCCGAGATGAAGTGGATGTCGGCGAAGTCGACGAAGAACAGCCGGCGCTCCAGCTCGGTCTTCACGTAGTCCTTCTGCCCCTGGTCCATGCCGTCCCACTTGTTCAGGGCGATCACCAGAGCGCGGCCGCTTTCCAGGACGAAGCCGAGCAGGTTGAGGTCGTGGTCGACCACCCCCTCGCGGGCGTCCATGACGAACACCACCACGTTGGAGTCCTGGATCGCCTGCAGCGTCTTGACCACCGAGAACTTTTCCACCGCCTCGAAGATCTTGCCGCGGCGGCGCACGCCGGCGGTGTCGATCAGCGTGTACTTCTCGTCGTCGCGCTCGAAGGGGATATAGATGCTGTCGCGCGTGGTGCCGGCCTGGTCGTAGACGATGACCCGCTCTTCGCCGAGCATGCGGTTGACCAGGGTCGACTTGCCGACGTTGGGCCGGCCGATGATGGCCAGCTTGATGCCGTCCTTCTCGCTCGGCCCGGGGATGCGCTTGGCCTCCTGGCCTTCCTGCACCTCTTCCTCTTCGACACCTTCCTCCGGTTCACCGGCATCCTTGGGGAAGGCGCCGAGCACTACTTCGAGCATCTGGGTGATGCCGCGACCATGGGCACCGGCGATCGCCAGCGGCTCGCCCAGGCCCATGGGGCTGAACTCGGCGCGGGCCAGGTCGACGTCGAGGTTGTCGACCTTGTTCACCACCAGGAAGCTGCGCTTGTTACGCCGGCGCAGATGCTCGCCGATCATCTGGTCGGAGGCAGTCATGCCGGCGCGGGCGTCGACCAAAAACAGCACGGCATCGGCTTCCTCGATCGCCTGCAGCGACTGCTCGGCCATCTTCGCGTCGATGCCTTCCTCGTCGCCGGAGATGCCGCCGGTGTCGATCACGATATAGGTGCGCCCCTGCCACTTCGCCTCGCCGTACTGGCGGTCGCGGGTCAGACCGGAGAGGTCGCCGACGATGGCGTCGCGGCTGCGGGTCAGGCGGTTGAAGAGCGTGGACTTGCCGACATTGGGCCGGCCCACCAGGGCTATTACGGGAACCATCAGGCTCTCCACTAGGTTATTTCATAAAATGCAAAGGCCGCTGCACGGGCAGCGGCCGGAATGTTTCAGGCTGCCGCCAGGATCACCTGGCAGCATAGCCGGTTCACTTGATGGTCAGCGCCACCAGCTTGCCGCCGTTACCGAAGGCATACAGCCAGTCGCCCACCACCAGCGGACGGGCGCGCAGGCCATCGCTGTCGATACGGGTACGGCCGACGAAACGACCATCGACCTGACTCAGCAGGTGCAGGTAGCCCTCCAGATCGCCGACCGCCACGTAGCTGGAGAACACCTGCGGTGCCGACAGCTGGCGACGGGCCAGAGAATCGTTGCTCCACAGCGCCGAGGCGCTGCGCTCGTCGATGCCTTCGACGGTGCCGCTGGCGAAGCTGACGTAGACGTTGCCGAAGCCCTGGGCCACGCCCACCGAGCTGGAGGCCTCGCGCTGCCAGAGCACGCGGCCGCTGTCGAGATCCAGCGCGGCCACGCGGCCTTGGTAACTCACCACGTAGACGGTGCCGCCGGACAGCAGCAGGCCGCCGTCGATATCCACCACCCGCTCCAGTTCGGAACGGCCCTGGGGAATGGCCACACGCTGCTCCCATACCGGCAGGCCGCGTTGAACGTCGACCGCGATGACCTTGCCGCTGGACAGGCCGGCCACCACCAGGCGATTGGTCACCAGCGGGCTGCCAGTGCCGCGCAGGGTCAGCACCGCCGGGGTGTTCTCGAGGATCCAGCGCTGGCTGCCAGTGTCGGCGTCGAAGGCGATCAGGCGATCGTCCTGGGTCTGCACCACCACCACGTCGCCGTTGCTCGCCGGCGCGGCCAGCACTTCGCTGGTGACCCGCGAGCGCCACTGTTCTTCGCCGTTGCTGGCATCCAGGGCGATCACCTCACCCTTGAGGGTACCCAGCAGCACCTGACCGTAGCCGGCGCCGACCGCGCCGGAGACCGGAATCTCCAGTTTCTTGCGCCAGATCACCTTGCCGCTGGTGCGATCCAGGGCCATCACCAGGCCTTCGACGTCGGCGGCGTAGATCACCTCGCCGTCGATGGCCGGCACCAGCATGTTGAAGGTCTCGCCCTGGCCTTCGCCGATGGAACGGCTCCACTCGGTGCGCAGCTCGACTTCCTCGTCGAACTTGGTCAGCTCGGCCGGCGGCAGTTCCTTCTTGCTATTGCTGCTGCAACCCACGGCCAGTACGGCCAGGGCCAGCAGTGCGGCATTCTTCCAACGCATCACGTCACGCATCCCCTTTTGCCAGGTCGTCCAGCTTCATCTGCAGGCCACCGACGGCGGCGTCCTCGGCCAGGGCATCCTTGGCCTTCCGGTATGCGGCATGCGCCTCGTCGCTACGCCCCAGCTGTGCCAGCAAATCACCCTTGAGCTCTTCGCGGCTGGCCAGGAAGGCCGCCTCGGCTTCGCCGGCGAGCAGCGCCAGGGCCTCCTCGGCCTTGTCCTGCGCGGCCAGCACGCGGGCCAGGCGCTGGCGCGCCAGCTCGCCCAGGGTGGCATCGGCCGGCTTGTCGAGCACGCCCTGCAGCGCCGCGGCGGCATCGTCCAGCTTGCCCGCCTCGACCGCGACCTTGGCGACGAACAGGCTGCCGTACTGCGCGTAGTGGCTGCCGGCATATTCGTTGTTGAGCTTGCCGGCCAGCTCGGCGACCTTCGCCGCATCGGGCTTGCCAGCCGGATCCAGGGCGGTTTCCAGCAGTTGCTGATAGATCTGCGAAGCGCCTTGCGCCTGATTGGTCTGGTATTTCTGCCAGCCTTGCCAGCCGAACACCACCACCAGGGCGAGCGCGCCACCGGTCAGCAGGGGCTTGCCGTTGCGCTGCCACCAATCCTTGATTACCGCCAGCTCTTCTTCTTCGGTACGCGAAACCACCCCAATACTCCTATCGCTCGACCCGTCAGCAGGTCGGTAGAAACTACCCAGATTGTCTGGCCGTCGTTACAGACGGGCCGCCAGGTGCTCGGCCAGGGCCGCCCAGGCGATGCTCTGTTGTTCGCTGTCGTCGCGCAGCGGCTTGCAACCTACCACTTGCCGGGCCAGTTCGTCTTCACCCATGACCAGGGCGTACAGCGCACCGCTCTTGTCGGCCTTCTTCAACTGGCTCTTGAAGCTGCCGCCGCCGGAGTTGACCAGCAGGCGCAGCCCCGGCAACTCGTCACGCAGACGCTCGGCCAGCGTCAAGGCGGCAAGCTCCGCCGCCTCGCCGAAGGCGCATACATAGACATCGGCGCCGCGGTTGAGGTCGGCCGGCAATAGCTCGAGGGTCTCCAGCAGCAGCACCAGGCGCTCGACGCCCATGGCGAAGCCGACGCCCGGCGTGGCCTTGCCCCCCAGTTGCGCCACCAGGCCATCGTAACGGCCGCCGGCGCATACCGTGCCCTGGGCGCCGAGCTTATCGGTGACCCACTCGAACACGGTGCGGTTGTAGTAGTCCAGGCCGCGCACCAGCTTGTGGTTGATCTGGTAGCGAATGCCGGCGGCGTCCAGGCGCGCCTTGACGCCCTCGAAGTGCAGGCGCGACTCCTCGTCGAGATAGTCGCCCAGGGTCGGCGCGCCGACCAGCACGGCCTGGGTCGCCTCGCTCTTGCTGTCGAGGATGCGCAGCGGATTGGTGGTCAGACGGCGCTGGCTGTCTTCGTCGAGCCGGTCGAAACGCTCGCGCAGGTAAGCCACCAGGGCGTCGCGGTAGGCGGCGCGGGCCTCGCTGGAACCCAGGCTGTTGAGTTGCAGGGTCACGGCGTCGGCCAGACCGAGCTTTTTCCACAGACGCCAGGTGAGCACGATGAGTTCGGCATCGACATCCGGACCCGGCAGGTTGAAGGCTTCCACGCCGACCTGATGGAATTGGCGATAGCGGCCTTTCTGCGGCTTCTCGTAGCGGAACATCGGGCCGGCATACCAAAGCTTCTGCACCTGACCGCCACCGGACAGCCCGTGCTCGAGCACGGCCCGCACGCAACCGGCGGTACCTTCGGGACGCAGGGTCAGCGACTCTTCGTTGCGATCGAGGAAGGTGTACATCTCCTTGTCGACCACGTCGGTGCCCTCGCCGATACCGCGGGCGAACAGCTCGGTGTACTCGACGATGGGCAAGCGGATTTCCTTGTAGCCGTAGCCATCGAGCAGGCTGACCAGGGTGCTTTCCAAGTAGCGCCAGGCGGGCGTCTGCTCGGGCAGGATGTCGTTCATGCCACGAATGGCTTGCAGTGTCTTGCTCACGCGGAATCCTTAGGAAGTGTCAGCTACGGACGATCAGTGCCGCCTCGGCGGCGACCTTCTCGGCCGCTTTCTCGCGAATCAGTTTTTCCAGCTGGTCGACCAGGTTGTCGTTGGTCAGCTTCGAGGCGGGCTTGCCGTCGATATAGACCAGGTTGTTCGGCGTACCGCCGGTCAGGCCGATATGCGCCTCCTTGGCTTCGCCGGGGCCGTTGACCACGCAGCCGATCACCGCCACGTCCAGCGGCACCAGCAGGTCCTCGACGCGGCTTTCCAGCTCGTTCATGGTCTTGACCACATCGAAGTTCTGCCGTGAGCAGCTCGGGCAGGCGATGAAGTTGATGCCACGCGAACGCAGGCGCAGGGACTTGAGGATATCGAAACCGACCTTGATCTCTTCCACCGGATCGGCAGCCAGGGAGATGCGGATGGTGTCGCCGATGCCTTCGGCCAGCAGCATGCCCAGGCCCACGGCGGACTTCACCGTACCGGAGCGCAGGCCGCCAGCCTCGGTAATGCCCAGGTGCAGCGGTTGCTCGATCTGCTTGGCCAGCAACCGGTAGGCCTCTACGGCCATGAATACGTCGCTGGCCTTCACGCTGACCTTGAAGTCGGGGAAATTCAGGCGATCGAGGTGCTCGACATGGCGCAGCGCGGACTCCACCAGTGCCTCGGGCGTCGGTTCGCCGTACTTTTTCTGCAGATCCTTTTCCAGCGAGCCGGCATTGACCCCGATGCGAATCGGGATGCCCTTGTCGCGGGCGGCCTCGACCACGGCCCTGACCCGATCCTCGCGACCGATATTGCCCGGGTTGATGCGCAGGCAGTCGACGCCCAACTCGGCCACGCGCAGGGCGATCTGGTAGTCGAAATGGATGTCGGCCACCAGCGGCACGCGCACCTGCTGCTTGATCAGGCCGAAGGCCTCGGCGGCGTCCATGTCCGGCACCGAGACGCGCACGATGTCGGCGCCGGCATCCTCCAGGCGACGGATCTGCGCCACGGTGGCGGCCACGTCGTTGGTGTCGGTGTTGGTCATGCTCTGCACCGCGATCGGCGCATCGCCGCCCACGGGTACCGAACCCACCCAGATCTTGCGCGAAAGGCGGCGTTTGATCGGCGATTCACAATGCATGCTTTACAACCCCAGCTTCAGGCGCGCGGTCTCGCCGGTGATGAAGGGCGAAACGTCCACCGCCTCGCCGTTGTAACTGACCTGGGCGCCGCGGGCGAAGCCCAGGCGCAACTCCATGGGCGCCTTGCCGCTCAGTTCGAGACGCTCACCGCTGCGCTTGAGCGCACTGACCAGCACCTTGCCGTTGGCGTCGGTGACCTGGGTCCAGCAGTCGGCGGTGAACTGCAGTGTCAGCGCACCCTGGCCCGGCGCGACGGCGACCGGAGCCGCGGGCTCGGCAGCAGCGGGCGCCGGTTCGACCGCGGCAGGCGCCGCCGACTCGGCAGCGCTGGCCTGCGGCTGGCTCGGGATGTCCTGCGCGGGAGCTTCGGGCAGCTCGGCGACCGCCTCGTCGCCAGCGGCAGCGGATTCGCCAGCCGGCGGTTCGGCTTCGCTCGCCCCCTCTGCCGACTCGCCCGGTTCGATCGGCAAGGGCAATGGACTGATCTGCTCCTCGCCCTGGGCAGCAACGACCGCCTGGTCTTCCGGCTCGGCCAGCGAATGCACCTGAGTGGTGCCGTCAGCGCCTTCCACCTCGACGTGCTCGATCCCCCGCTCGACCAGGCCGGCACCCGGACGGCCCTGCTCCTGCCACCAGAGGAAGCCGGCGCCGACCAGCGCCAGCAGCAGGACGAAACTGACCAGGCGCAGAATGCTTTGCGAATAACGCACCGGTTCCTCGATACGCCCGAGGCTATGGACGTCGCTGCCAGTGGCGTCGGTACCGGTGAACTGGTCGAACTGCAGCACCAGACGCGCCTGATCGAGCCCCAGCAACTTGGCATAGGCACGGATATAACCGCGGGCGAAGGTGGTGCCGGGCAACTTGTCGAAATCGCCGGCTTCGAGCTGGGACAGGCGCTGCGCCGTCAGGTTGAGCTGCCCCGCCACCTCGGCGACGCTCCAGCCGCGGTCTTCCCGGGCCTGGCGCAGGCTCTCGCCCGGATTGCTTGCCATCGGCTGAGTGGCTTCGCTATGCACCGCTTTCATTATTTCCCCGATAGATATTGCTGGTATTCCTGGGACCCCGGATACAGGCGCTTCAACTGCAGACCGAGGCTGGCCGCCTTGTCGCGATCATCGAAGATTTCCGCCAGACGGGCGCCCAGCAACAAACTACGGGCGTTCTGCCCGGACAATTCGCTGAAGGCTTCGTAATAACTGCGCGCCGGCACATAGGCCTTGTCCTGGTAGGCAAGCTGGGCCATCTCCAGCAGCGCACGCGGCTGCCGGCTGCTCAGACGCAACGAACGCTGGAAGTATTCCTTGGCCTGCTCGCGCTGCCCCAGTTGCAACGCGGTCAGCCCGAGGTTCTCGAACACCCGCGAACGCTCGGGATAGAGGTTGTCCTCGGCCGCCTTGAGGTAGAAGTTCATGGCGTCCTGATAACGCTTCTGCTCGTACAGGAAACCGCCGTAGTTGTTCAGCAGGCGGGCGTCTCCGGGACGCTGCGCCAGGGCCTTGCGAAAATGCTCGTCGGCCAGCTTCGGCTCCATTTCCAGCTGGAAGGCCATGGCCAGCGCGGCATGCGCATCGGCGTCGGAAGGGTCGAGTTCCAGTGCGCTCTTCAGCGGTATCTTGGCGCGCTGGGTATCACCCTGCTGGATATAGGCGATGCCCAGCTGCACATAGGCCTCGCGCGCCTCGTCACGCCCCTTCGCCGTGCGCATGGGGTTCACGTCCCCGGTGGTCACGCATCCGCCAAGCAGACTGACAACGAGCAACAACAGCGCTGGGCGCAGGGTCATGGGCATCCTCTCTTCAATTTCGATTGACGGCATTGCGAGGCTCCTGCGCCTCGCTGCCCAGTTGGCGCACGGCAATGTAGCGCTCGCTGCGACGGGTACGGTCCATGACCTGGCCAACCAGCTGGCCACAGGCGGCGTCGATATCGTCGCCGCGCGTGGTGCGCACGGTGACGTTATGCCCGGCCTTGTGCAACAGGTCCTGGAAACGGCGGATGGCGTTGTTGCTCGGCCGCTCGTAACCCGAGAAGGGGAAGGGATTAAACGGAATCAGGTTGATCTTGCAAGGCACATCGGCCAGAAGTGCGACCATCTGCTCAGCGTGCTCGGGCTGATCGTTGACGCCCTTGAGCAGGGTGTACTCGATGGTCAGCACGCGCTTTTCACCCAGCTTGGAGATATAGCGCTTGCACGCCGCCAGCAGCATGTCCAGCGGGTACTTCTTGTTGATCGGCACCAGCTGGTTGCGCAGCTCGTCATTGGGCGCGTGCAGCGACAGGGCCAGGGACACGTCGATCACTTCGGCCAGCTTGTCGATCATCGGCACCACGCCGGAGGTGGACAGGGTCACCTTGCGCTTGGAGATGCCGTAGCCGAGGTCGTCCATCATGATCTGCATGGCGGACACGACGTTGTCGAAGTTCAGCAGCGGCTCGCCCATGCCCATCATCACCACGTTGGTGATGGCACGATCGATCTTCGCCGGCACGCTGCCGAAGGATTTGTTGGCGATCCACACCTGGCCGATGATCTCGGCGCTGGTCAGGTCGCTGTTGAAACCTTGCTTGCCGGTGGAGCAGAAACTGCAATCCAGGGCGCAACCGGCCTGCGACGACACGCACAGGGTGCCGCGGCCGTTCTGCGGGATGTACACGGTCTCCACGCAGCTACCCGATGCCACGCGTACCACCCACTTGCGCGTGCCATCGGCGGAAATATTCTCGCTGACCACTTCCGGGCCGCGAATCTCGGCAGAGGCCTCGAGCTTTTCGCGCAAGGCCTTGCCGACATTGGTCATGGCGGCGAAATCATCGACGCCAAAGTGGTGAATCCACTTCATTACCTGGCCGGCACGGAAGCGCTTCTCGCCGATGGACTCGAAGAACTGCTCCATTTCCGGCTGGGTCAGGCCCAGCAGGTTGATCTTGCCGGTGGTATTGGTCATGGCTTCACCCTCGCATCGTTCGCCGGATCAGCGAATGCGTGCGCACAGCTCGGTGGCGGAGAAGAAGTAGGCGATCTCGCGCGCAGCCGAAGCCTCAGAGTCGGAACCGTGCACGGCGTTCTCGTCGATGGACACGGCGAAATCGGCGCGAATGGTGCCGGCAGCGGCTTCCTTCGGGTTGGTGGCGCCCATCAGCTCGCGGTTCTTGGCAACGGCGTTCTCGCCTTCCAGCACCTGCACGATGACCGGACCGGAGGTCATGAAGGCGACCAGATCCTTGAAGAAGCCACGCTCGCTGTGCTCGGCGTAGAAGCCGGCGGCTTCGCGCTCGGACAGCTGCACCATCTTCGACGCGACGACGCGCAGGCCGGCCTTTTCGAAACGAGTGGTGATCTCACCGATGACGTTCTTGGCGACGGCGTCAGGCTTGATGATGGAGAAAGTACGTTGAACGGCCATGTGAAGCTCCAGAAACTTAGGGTTAAAGCGAAAAATTAAACCCGCGAATTATACGCGGGTTCCGGTTAAAAGCGTAGGGCGGGCGCCTGGGGCGCCTGGGGCGCCTCGCTCAGTCGAGCTCTTCGATCCAGGCGGCCTGGATCGCCTCCAGCACCTTCTCCCCACCGCGCTGCGGGTCGTCGGAGAAGTCCGGCAACTCCACGACCCAACGGTGCAGATCGACGAAGTTGACGTAACGCGGATCGACATCCGCCTTGCTCTCACTGAGCTGGATGGCAATTTCCAGCACATCGGTCCATTTTAGGCTCATGCTGCTGCCTTCCTGATCAGTGCGGCGCTTCGGCCGCGTGATTGAGCGAATACTTGGGAATCTCGATGGTGAGATCCTCCTCGCCAACGATCGCCTGGCAGGCCAGACGCGACTGCGCCTCCAAACCCCAGGCCTTGTCCAGATAGTCTTCTTCCAGCTCATCGGCTTCATTCAGCGAATCGAAGCCTTCGCGCACGATGCAGTGGCAGGTGGTGCAGGCGCACACGCCACCGCAGGCGCTCTCCATCTCGATATGGTGCTGGTGCGCCAGTTCGAGGATGGAAACGCCGGGCTCGGCCTCGACCACCATGCCGTCCGGGCAGAACCTCTCGTGAGGCAGAAAAATAACCTGCGGCATCAACTAGTCCTCGATCTCGTTCAGATTGCGCCCGGCCAGTGCGGCCTTTACCGTCGAATCCAGACGGCGGGCGGCGAAGGCATCGGTCACCTGCGACAGGCGCTTGCTCTGACGCTCGATGGCCGGACCGTCGTCGCCGCCGAGCAGCTCGCGCAGCTCCTGCATCTGAAGCGCGATGACCTCGCGCTCCTCGGCGTCCAGCAGGCGCTCGCCGTCGGCCTGCAGCGCCGCCTCGACCGCCTCGAGCAGGCGCCGGGCATCGACCTGCTGCTCGCGTAGGGCACGGGCTGCCTTGTCGTCGCCGGCGTTCTGGAAGGAATCCTGCAGCATGCGGGCGATCTCGCCGTCGGTCAGGCCGTAGGACGGCTTGACCTGGATGCTCGCCTCGACGCCGGAACCCAGCTCGCGCGCGGCGACGCTGAGCAGGCCGTCGGCGTCGACCTGGAAGGTCACGCGGATCTTCGCCGCGCCGGCGACCATCGGCGGAATGCCGCGCAATTCGAAGCGAGCGAGGGAGCGGCAGTCGGCGATCAGCTCGCGCTCGCCCTGCAGCACGTGAATCATCATGGCCGTCTGGCCATCCTTGTAGGTGGTGAAGTCCTGGGCGCGCGCCACCGGAATGGTGGTATTGCGCGGGATCAGCTTCTCCATCAGCCCGCCCATGGTCTCCAGGCCGAGCGACAGCGGAATCACGTCGAGCAGCAGCAGCTCTTCGCCATCGCCACGATGATTACCGGCCAGGGTATCGGCCTGGATCGCGGCGCCGATGGCCACCACCTGGTCGGGGTCGATATTGGTCAGCGGCGTGCGGCCGAACAGCTCGCCCACCACCTCGCGCACGCGCGGCACACGGGTAGAACCGCCGACCATGACCACCGCGCTGACGTCTTCAAGCTCGACGCCGGAATCGCGCAGGGCACGGCGGCAGGCCTTGAGGCTGCGCGCCAGCATCGGCTCGATCAGCGCCTCGAACTGCTCGCGCGACAGTGCGCCGCTCCAGTCGCCATAGCGGACCTCGACGCGATCGGCAACGGTCAGCGCCTCCTTGGCCGCACAGGCTGCCTGCAACAAGCCGCGCTGGGCCGCCGGGTCGAGATCCTGGGAAAGACCGGCCCGCTCGATGATCCAGCCGGCGATGGCATGATCGAAATCGTCACCGCCGAGGGCGCTGTCACCGCCGGTGGCCAGCACCTCGAACACGCCACCGGTCAGGCGCAGGATGGAGATGTCGAAGGTACCGCCGCCCAAGTCGTAGATCGCCACCACGCCTTCGGCCTTCTGATCCAGACCGTAGGCGACCGCCGCCGCAGTCGGCTCGTTGAGCAGGCGCAAGACGTTGAGGCCGGCCAGACGCGCGGCGTCCTTGGTGGCCTGGCGCTGGGCATCGTCGAAATAGGCCGGCACGGTGATCACCGCTCCGACCAGCTCGCCGCCCAGGGCCTGCTCGGCGCGCTGACGCAGTACCTTGAGGATTTCCGCCGAGACCTCGACCGGGCTCTTCGCCCCCTGCACCGTCTCGATAAAGGGCATATGCGATTCGCCGACGGCAAAACGGTAGGGCAGTTGCTCGCCGAGCTGATGCACGTCGGCGATGCCGCGGCCCATCAGACGCTTGACCGACAGCACGGTATTGAGCGGATCGCCGGAAGCCGCTGCCTTGGCGGCCTCGCCGACTTCGACATGCCCTTCGTGATAGCGCACTGCCGACGGCAGGATGACCTTGCCCTCGGCATCGGCGATAGGCTCGGCCAGGCCGCTGCGCAGGGCGGCGACCAGAGAATTGGTGGTACCCAGGTCGATACCCACTGCCAGCCGACGCTGATGCGGCTGCGGGCTCTGTCCTGGCTCGGCGATCTGCAATAAGGCCATGGTCTATTCGAAAATCATCAGGCAGGCTGCCAGGCAACCCACGGGTTAGTCGTCGAGGCGCTCTTCTAACTGGCGCACTTCATGGGCGAGCTTGTCGAGGAACTGCATGCGGCGCATCAGACGCTCGGCCTCCTGGCGCCGAGCGTCGTCGTCCCAGCACGCGGCGAAGCCGTCGTTGAGCCGTTCCTGCGCCTCCCTGAGGCGACGCTTGAAGGTGGCGATACCAGCAAGATCGGCGTCGTCTTGCAGTTCCTCCAGCTCCTCGCGCAGCTGCATCTGCTGCAGGAGGAAATCCGGATCCTGCACCGTCACCTCCAGCGGCAACTCGGGGCCGCGCAGGGCGAGCAGGTAACGCGCGCGTTGCGACGGGGTTCTCAGGACCTGGTAGGCCTCGTTGAGGCTGGCCGAGCGTTCCAGCGCCAGGCGCTGCTCGCGCTCGCCGGCATCGGCGAAACGGTCCGGATGGACCTGGCGCGCCAGCTCACGGTAGCGGCTGGCCAGCTGATCCAGGTCGAGCCGAAAGCTCGGCTGCAGTTCGAACAACGCGAAGTGACAGGGACTACCCACGCGAGCGCCTCAAACGTTGAAGCTTTCGCCGCAGCCACATTCGCCGCGCACGTTGGGGTTGTTGAACTTGAAGCCCTCGTTGAGGCCTTCCTTGACGAAGTCCAGTTCGGTGCCGTCGAGGTAGACCAGGCTCTTCGGATCGATGATCACCTTGACGCCGTGACTCTCGAAGACCTGATCCTCGGCCGCCGGTTCGTCGACGAACTCGAGCACGTAGGCCAGGCCCGAACAACCGGTCGTGCGCACACCGAGACGAATGCCCTCGCCCTTTCCGCGCCCCTCCAGGGAACGCTGCACGTGACGAGCCGCCGCTTCAGACATGGTGATGGCCATTGCAAACCTCGTATCAGAGCAAGCCTTTCTTCTGCTTGTAGTCGCGCACGGCCGCCTTGATGGCGTCCTCGGCGAGCACCGAACAGTGGATCTTCACCGGCGGCAGCGCCAGTTCCTCGGCCAGCTGGGTATTCTTGATGCTTTCCGCTTCGTCCAGGGTCTTGCCCTTCATCCACTCGGTGGCGAGGGAGCTGGAGGCGATGGCCGAGCCGCAGCCATAGGTCTTGAACTTGGCGTCTTCGATCACGCCGCTCTCGCTGACCTTGATCTGCAGGCGCATCACGTCGCCGCAGGCCGGCGCACCGACCATTCCGGTGCCGACGTCCGGGTCTTCGGCATTCAGCTTGCCGACGTTGCGCGGATTTTCGTAGTGGTCGATGACCTTGTCACTGTAAGCCATGCTGTACTTCCTCTCTCATCAGGTGCCGCTCTGCGGCGGAGCGCCGAAACCCGGGCGATCCGCCTCGGCAGCTATCAGTGTGCTGCCCATTCCACGGAGGAAAGGTCGACACCTTCTTTGAACATATCCCACAGCGGCGACAGCTCGCGCAGCTTGTCCACCGCCTCGCGCACCTTGGCGGCGGCATAGTCGACTTCTTCCTCGGTGGTGAAACGACCGAAGGTGAAGCGGATCGAGCTGTGTGCCAGTTCGTCGTTGCGGCCCAGGGCACGCAGCACGTAGGACGGCTCCAGGGAAGCCGAAGTGCAGGCGGAACCGGACGATACGGCGAGGTCCTTGAGCGCCATGATCAGCGACTCACCCTCGACGTAGTTGAAACTCAGGTTGAGGTTGTGCGGCACGCGGGCGGTCAGGCTGCCGTTGACGTACAGCTCCTCCATGCCTTCGAGCTGGCGGTAGAAGCGATCGCGCAGGGCGGCGATGCGCTGATTCTCGGCAGCCATCTCTTGTTTGGCGATACGGAAGGCCTCACCCATGCCGACGCACTGGTGGGTGGCCAGGGTGCCGGAGCGCATGCCACGCTCGTGGCCGCCGCCGTGGGTCTGGGCCTCCAGGCGCACGCGCGGCTTGCGTCGTACGTAGAGGGCACCGACGCCCTTGGGTCCGTAGGTCTTGTGCGCGGAAAAAGACATCAGGTCGACCTTCATCTTCTCCAGATCGATCTCCACCTTGCCGGTGGACTGCGCGGCATCGACGTGGAAAAGCACGCCGCGCGAACGAGTCAGCTCGCCGATGGCGGCGATGTCGTTGATGGTGCCGATCTCGTTGTTGACGTGCATCACCGACACCAGGATGGTGTCATCGCGCAGCGCGGCCTCGACCATCGCCGGGGTGATCAGGCCGTCTTCGCCGGGCTCCAGGTAGGTAACCTCGAAACCTTCGCGCTCCAGCTGGCGGGTGGTGTCCAGCACCGCCTTGTGCTCGATCTTCGAGGTGACGATGTGCTTGCCCTTGCTGGCGTAGAAGTGCGCCACGCCCTTGATGGCGAGGTTGTCGGACTCGGTGGCACCGCTGGTCCAGACGATCTCGCGCGGGTCGGCATTGACCAGCTCGGCGACCTGGCGACGAGCGTTCTCCACCGCCTCCTCGGCCTTCCAGCCGAAGACGTGCGAGCGCGAGGCCGGGTTGCCGAAGTTACCATCGACCAGCAGGCATTCACTCATCTTCTGCGCCACACGCGGGTCGACCGGCGTGGTGGCGGAGTAATCGAGGTAAATCGGCAACTTCATCAGGTTTCTCCTATCAGGCAAACGCCCTGCTCATTCGATGGCGGACGCTTCAATCTTGTCCAGGCGCGGCGCTGTCTTACCGGTGCAGCGAAGCTGATCCTGGCGCAGCGCGACTTCCTGCACCTCGCGACGCCCGACCAGATCGGCCAGGCTGATGCCGCTGAGGAACTCGTGAATCTGCTGACTGAGGTCGCACCACAGGTGGTGGGTCAGACAGGTGTCGCCCGCATGGCAATCGCCCTGCCCCTGGCAACGGGTGGCATCCACCGATTCGTTGACCGCATCGATCACCTGCGCCACCTGGATACCGCGCATGTCGCGCGACAGCTGATAGCCGCCACCCGGGCCGCGCACGCTGGAAACCAGGTTGCCACGGCGCAACTTGGCGAACAGCTGCTCCAGGTAGGACAGGGAAATGCCTTGCCGCTCGGAAATATCGGCCAGGGATACGGGACCGTGCTGCGCGTGCAACGCCAGATCGAGCATGGCGGTAACGGCGTAACGGCCTTTGGTGGTCAGTCGCATGGCTCTACCACGAATCACTGAATTGCGGCGAAGTATGCGATTCCCGAGTATTTAAGTCAACTATAAGACCTATTGATTTACTCGGGATTGGCCGCAGAAGGAGGCGGCATCATAGCAAAGGCCGCCCCGGCATGCATCAGGCCGCGGGCTTGTCGCCCGGCTGCTGGTCCTTGCAGACGCCGGCGAAGTCCTCGTCGCGCAGCACCGGCAGGTCCTTGGCGCAGTAATCGCTGCCCAAAGCGGTGAGCGCCTTGCACATGCCTTCCAGGCGACCGTCGACCGCATGCAGATGGTCGAGCAACTGACCGATGGCGCGCGCCACCGGGTCCGGCATGTCCTGGCCGACGCCGTAGGCATCGAAGCCGATCTTCTCGGCCATGGCCTGGCGCTTGGCCTCCTGCTCGTCGTCGGACTTGACGATGATCTTGCCGGGGATGCCGACTGCGGTAGCGCCGGCCGGCACCGCCTTGGTCACCACGGCATTGGAGCCGATCTTGGCGCCGGCGCCGACGGTGAACGGACCGAGCACCTTGGCCCCGGCACCGACCACCACGCCGTCTTCCAGCGTGGGATGGCGCTTGCCCTTGTTCCAGCTGGTGCCACCCAGGGTCACACCCTGATACAGCGTGACGTCGTTGCCGATCTCGGCGGTCTCGCCGATGACGATGCCCATGCCGTGATCGATGAAGAAGCGTCGACCGATCTTCGCCCCCGGATGGATCTCGATACCGGTCAGCCAGCGACCGAAGTTGGACACCACCCGCGCCGGCCATTTCCAGCCCGAACGCCACAGGGCGTGGGCGACGCGATGCAGCCAGACCGCATGCAGCCCCGGGTAGCAGGTCACCACCTCGAAGGCATTGCGCGCCGCCGGATCGCGGTGAAAGACGCTTTGGATATCTTCTCGCATGCGCTCAAACATCGGACTTCCCCTGCTTGTGAGGCTCACCGCGCACGGCTTTCTCGGTCTCGGTGAGAATGCCGCGCAGGATATTCATTTCCAACTTGCTCACCGCACTACGCCCATACAGGCGACGCAGGCGGGCCATCAGGTGTCGCGGCTTCTGCGGATCGAGGAAGCCGATCATCACCAGCACCCGCTGCAGGTGCCCGTAGAACGACTCGAGCTCATCCGCCGTGGCCGCCTGGGAATTGAGCATGGCCGTGGTTTCCAGCTTCTCCACCTTGCTCGGCAAACCCTGCGCCGCCAGCCAGGCCATGCGCACCTCATAGGCCAGCACCTGCACCGCTGCCGCCAGGTTCAGCGAACTGAACTCGGGATTGGACGGGATATGTACATGGTACTGACAGCGCTGCAATTCCTCGTTGGTCAGGCCCGCGTACTCGCGGCCGAATACCAGGGCCACTTCGCCGCCGGCGGCGGCCTGCTCGCAGCTGGTCACGCCGCATTCGCGCGGATCGAGCAGCGGCCAGGGAATGCGCCTATCGCGCGCACTGGTGCCGATCACCAGCGTGCAGCCGACCAGCGCCTCCTCCAGCGCACCGACCACCTGCGCAGCGTCGAGGATATCGGTGGCGCCAGAGGCCCGCGCCACCGCCTCGCCACTGGGGAAATCCTCGGGAGCGACCAACACCAGACACGACAGGCCCATGTTCTTCATCGCCCGCGCCGCGCCTCCGATATTGCCCGGATGACTGGTACCCACCAAAACCACGCGAATATTGTCCAACAACACAGGCTCTCTCGGAGTCGACAAGGGGGCCAACGATCTTACCCAAGCCCTTGGATTAATGCCATGCGCCCTACGGACGGCACTGCATCCGCCGGACTTTTCTGCTAACATGGCCGGCTTTCTTTAACGCCCCAGGTGAACCTTCCATGCAGCCCATGCTGAATATCGCCCTGCGCGCCGCTCGCAGCGCCGGTGAAATGATCTTTCGCTCCATCGAGCGCCTGGACGTCATCTCGGTCGACGAGAAGGATGCCAAGGATTACGTCACCGAGGTCGACAAGGCCGCCGAACTGATGATCGTCCAGGCCATTCGCAAGGCCTACCCGAGCCACGGCTTCCTCGGCGAGGAAGGCGGCGTGCTGGAGGGCAGCGGCGAAGGTGCGGATTACCAGTGGATCATCGACCCGCTGGACGGCACCACCAACTTCATTCACGGCGTGCCGCACTTCGCCATCAGCATCGCCTGCAAGTACCGCGGCCGCCTGGAGCATGCCATCGTGCTCGACCCGGTGCGCCAGGAAGAATTCACCGCCAGCCGCGGCCGCGGCGCCGCCCTCAACGGCCGCCGCCTGCGCGTGAGCAACCGCAAGAGCCTGGATGGCGCCCTGCTCGGCACCGGCTTCCCATTCCGCGACGGTCAGCTCGACCACCTGGACAACTACCTGAACATGTTCCGCAGCCTGACCGGCCAGACCGCCGGCATTCGCCGTGCCGGCGCCGCCAGCCTGGACCTGGCCTATGTCGCTGCCGGCCGCTTCGATGCGTTCTGGGAGTTCGGCCTGTCCGAGTGGGACATGGCCGCCGGCGCACTGCTGATCCAGGAAGCGGGCGGCCTGGTCAGCGACTTCAGCGGCAGCCACGAGTTCCTGGAAAAGGGCCAGATCGTCGCCGGCAACACCAAGTGCTTCAAGGCGGTATTGACCGCCATCCAGCCGCACCTGGCGCCCTCGATGAAGCGCTAGTTCTACCGAGCAATAAAAAACGCCCCTCGGGGCGTTTTTTATTGCTCGAAATTCTTCTTACTGGGCCTGCTGCACCAACACCAGCTCGCCCTGCTCGTTCAGCGGAATCTGGCTGCCCGGGTCACGATCCATGCGCACCGTGCCGATCTTCTCGCCCACCTGGTATTTGACGTCATAGCCCACCAGCTTCTCACTGGTGTCGGTCACCGTATCGCAGCGGGTTTCCGTGGTGGTATAGGTGTCACGCTGCTGCATGCCCTCCTGGATCTTGTTACCGGCATAGCCGCCGCCGACAGCGCCAGCCACGGTGGCGATCTTCTTGCCGGTGCCGCCGCCGACCTGATTGCCCAGCAGGCCGCCGGCGATCGCACCGATGGCGGTACCGGCGATCTGATGCTGGTCCTGCACCGGACGCTGACGGGTCACGGTGACGTCCTTGCACACCTCGCGCGGAGTCTTGATGGTTTCATTGACCGGGGTCACCGCCAGCACCTCTGCGTATTCGGGGCCACGATCGACCAGGCTATAAGTGGCCACTGCACCGCCGGCGGTGACTCCAACGGCACCCAGCACCGCACCTACCAACATCGACTTGTTCATGTTCTTCTCCTGTCCGGCGAAAACGCCTATTGCCTTGCCTGGGACAATAAAAAGCCGCGGCGAGTTCACACTCGTCGCGGCCCTTGTCGACCGGCGTGACGCCCATCACGCCATCAGGGGCGCTCGTCCACCTCTTCGCTCACCGGCGGAATCAGGTCCTCGCGGGTCAGCTTGAGCCAGATCAGCAGGATGCTGGCGATATACACCGACGAATAGGTACCCGCCGTCACGCCAACGAACAGCGCGAGGGAAAAGCCCCACAGGTTCTCGCCGGCGAACAGCATCAGCGCCCCGACCGCGAGCAGCGTGGAGATCGAGGTCGCCATGGTGCGCAGCAGCGTCTGAGTGGTGGAGATGTTGATGTTCTCGATCAGATCCGCCTTGCGCAGCACGCGGAAGTTCTCGCGGATACGGTCGAACACCACGATGGTGTCGTTCAGCGAGTAACCGATCACCGCCAGCACCGCCGCCAGCACCGTGAGGTCGAAGGGGATCTGGAAGAAGGCGAACACGCCGAGGGTGACGATCACGTCGTGGATCAGCGAGAGGATCGCGCCCATGCCGAACTTCCACTGGAAGCGGAAGGCGACGTAGATCAGGATGCCGAACAGCGCCAGAAGCATGCCCAGGCCGCCCTGGTCACGCAGCTCCTCGCCTACCGCCGGGCCGACGAACTCGACCCGCTTGACGGCGAAGGCATTGTCGCCGCCGACCTTGAGCAATGCCTCGGCCAACTGATTGCCCAGCTGCGGGTCGTCGCCCTGCATGCGCACCAGCACGTCGGTGGTGGCGCCGAAGCTTTGCACCACGGCATCGGCGTAACCGGCGCTGCGCAACTGACTGCGCACCTGCTCGAGATTGGCAGGCTGTTCGTAGCCCAGCTCGACCAGGGTACCGCCGGTGAAATCCAGGCCGAAATTCAGCCCCTTGGTCACCAGGCTGCCCAGCGCCACCAGGGTCAGCAGCACGGTAGCGGCGAACACGACGTGGCGAATGCCCATGAAGTTGATAACGCGTTTCATCGTGCCAGCCCTCAGATCCACAGCTTCTTGAAGTCGCGACCGCCGCAGGTCAGATTGACCATGGCGCGGGTCACGATGATGGCGGTGAACATCGAGGTGATGATGCCCAGCGACAGGGTCACGGCGAAGCCCTTGATCGGCCCGGTGCCCATGGCGAAAAGAATGCCGCCGACCAACAGGGTGGTCAGGTTGCCGTCAACGATCGCCGAGAAGGCCCGATCGAAGCCCTCGTGAATGGCGCGCTGCACCGACATGCCGTTGCCCATTTCCTCACGGATGCGCGAGAAGATCAGCACGTTGGCATCCACCGCCATACCCATGGTCAGCACGATACCGGCGATACCCGGCAGCGTCAGGGTGGCGCCGAGGATCGACATCAGCGCCAGCAGCATGGTCATGTTGAACGCCAGCGCGATGGTGGCGAGCAGGCCGAAGTACTTGTAGATCAGCAGGATGAACAGCGCGACGAAGAGCAGGCCCCAGAGCGCCGCCTCGGCACCCAACTGGATGTTCTCGGCGCCCAGGCTCGGGCCGATGGTGCGCTCCTCGGCGAAGTACATCGGCGCGGCCAGGCCACCGGCACGCAGCAACAGGGCCAGCTCAGAAGATTCGCCCTGGCCGTTCAGGCCGGTGATGCGGAACTGGCTGCCCAGCGCCGACTGAATGGTCGCCAGGCTGATGATCTTCTTCTCTTCGACGAAGGAGGCGACCGCCACTTCCTTCTCCACGCCGTCAACCACCTGACGCACATAGCGGGTCACCGGCTTCTGCTCGATGAAGATCACCGCCATGCTGCGCCCGACGTTGTTGCGCGTGGCGCGGTTCATCAGCTCGCCGCCATGGCCATCGAGACGGATGTTGACCTGCGGGCTGCCATTCTCGTCGAAACTGGCCTGGGCATCGGTGACCTGGTCACCGGTGATGATCAGCTCGCGCTCCAGTTGCACCGGCGGGCGGCCCTCCTCACGGAACTCGAAGCTCTCGGTGGCGGCGCGCGGCGCATCGAGTTCGGCCTGCAGGCGGAACTCGAGGTTGGCGGTCTTGCCCAGGATGCGCTTGGCTTCGGCGGTGTCCTGCACCCCCGGCAACTCGACCACGATGCGGTTGGCCCCCTGGCGCTGCACCAGCGGCTCGGCCACGCCGAGTTCGTTGACCCGGTTGCGCACGGTGGTGAGGTTCTGCTTGATCGAATACTCGCGGATCTCGGTGATCTTCGCCTGGGTCAGCGCCAGCTGCAGCACCTGTTGGTCGGCACGCTCGACGGCGGTCATCTCGAAATCTGCGAAATCCTTGCGGATCAGGCGCTGCGCCTGCTCCAGGGTCGCGTTGTCGGCGAAGCCCAGCTGAATGCGACCGTTCTGCTCCGGCATGCTGCGGTAGCGAACGCGCTCCTTGCGCAGCAGGCTCTTGATCTCGCCCTCGTAGACCTTGCGCCGCACGTCCAGCGCCTTGTCCATATCGACTTCCAGCAGGAAGTGCACGCCGCCGGAGAGATCCAGACCCAGCTTCATCGGGCTGGCGCCCAGCTCGCGCAGCCAGTCGGGCGTGGTCTGCGCCAGGTTCAGCGCCACCACGTAGTCGTCACCCAGCACGCGGCGCGCCACGTCCTTGGCCGGCAACTGGTCGTCCTGTTTGTGCAGGCGGATCAGGCCACCGCGGCCCTGCTCGCCCAGGCTCGCGGCCTTGACGTCGATCCCCGCCGCCTGCAACGCCTGGCTGACACGGTCGAGATCCGCCTGCTCGATGCTCAGCGCCGAACTGGCGCCACTGATCTGCACGGCCGGATCGTCCGGGTAGAGGTTGGGTGCGGAATAGATCAGGCCGATCGCCAGCACGGCCAGGATCAGCAGGTACTTCCACAGAGGATATTTGTTGAGCATGAATCGAGCCGCCCGCTTATGAAGCGGGGCGCAATCAGCGCCCCGTCGGATGGAAAATCAGGAACCGGATCAGATGGCTTTCAGCGTGCCCTTCGGCAGGGTGGCGGCGATGGCCTGCTTCTGGAATTTCAGCTCGACGCTGTCGGACACCTCGATCACCACGAAGTCGTCGGCCACCTTGGTCACCTTGCCGGCGATGCCGCCGCTGGTCACCACCTCGTCGCCCTTCTGCAGGCTGCCGAGCAGGTTCTTGTGCTCCTTGGCACGCTTGGCCTGCGGGCGCCAGATCATCAGGTAAAAGATGACCAGAAAGCCGATCAGGAACACCCACTCGAAGCCGCTACCGGCGGGACCGGCGACCGGGGCGGTTTCGGCGTAGGCGGCGGGAATGAAAAAGCTCATGTAACACTCCTAATCAAAAGGTCTTGAATCGTTCGGAAATCAGTCCAGCGGCGGCACGGGCAGGCCGCGCTTGGCATAGAAGCTTTCGACAAAGGCGGCCAATGTACCCTGTC
This sequence comes from Pseudomonas sp. SP16.1, assembly GCF_052682975.1. Taxonomy (NCBI): domain Bacteria; kingdom Pseudomonadati; phylum Pseudomonadota; class Gammaproteobacteria; order Pseudomonadales; family Pseudomonadaceae; genus Pseudomonas; species Pseudomonas sp. SP16.1. The sequence goes on along the minus strand of NZ_JBQYFZ010000001.1, from coordinate 418,134 downwards.
CGATAGCCTCGCGCAAACCAGCCATAACCCGCTGATAATGCCGCAAGTTATGGATGGTATTGAGCATGCTGCCGAGCATTTCGCCGCATTTGTCCAGGTGGTGCAGATAGGCGCGGGAGAAGTGTTTGCAGGTGTAACAGTCGCAGGAGGGATCCAGCGGCGAGTCGTCGTGCTTGTGCACGGCGTTGCGAATCTTCACCACGCCGGTATCGACGAACAGGTGGCCGTTGCGTGCATTGCGGGTCGGCATCACGCAGTCGAACATGTCCACCCCGCGGCGCACGCCCTCGACCAGGTCTTCCGGCTTGCCGACGCCCATCAGGTAGCGCGGCTTGTCGGCCGGCATCCGCGGCGGCAGGAAGTCCAGCACGCGGATCATCTCCTCCTTCGGCTCGCCCACCGACAGGCCGCCGATGGCCAGGCCGTCGAAGCCGATCTCGCACAGCCCGTCGAGCGAGCGCATGCGCAGCTCCTCGTGCATGCCGCCCTGGACGATGCCGAACAGCGCCGCCGTGCTCTCGCCATGGGCCGCCTTGGAGCGCGCCGCCCAGCGCAGCGACAGCTCCATGGAGCGCTTGGCCACGTCGAACTCGGCCGGGTACGGCGTGCACTCATCGAAGATCATCACGATGTCCGAGCCCAGGTCGCGCTGCACCTGCATCGATTCCTCCGGGCCCATGAACACCTTGGCGCCGTCGACCGGCGAGGCGAAGTAGACGCCCTCCTCCTTGATCTTGCGCATGGCACCGAGGCTGAACACCTGGAAGCCACCGGAGTCGGTGAGGATCGGCCCCTGCCACTGCATGAAGTCGTGCAGGTCGCCGTGGCGCTTGATCACCTCCATGCCCGGGCGCAGCCACAGGTGGAAGGTGTTGCCAAGGATGATCTGCGCGCCGATGCCCTCGACATCGCGCGGCAGCATGCCCTTGACCGTGCCGTAGGTGCCCACCGGCATGAAGGCCGGGGTCTCGACCACGCCACGCGGGAAGGTCAGCCGACCGCGACGGGCCTTGCCGTCGGTAGCCAATAACTCGAAGGACATGCGACAGGTGCGCGACATACTCAAACCTCGGGCCCGCGCGCGGCGGGGTTGCGGGTGATGAACATGGCATCACCGTAGCTGAAGAAGCGATAGCCCTGCTCCACCGCCGCGCGGTAGGCGGCCATGGTCTCGCGATAACCGGCGAAGGCCGACACCAGCATCAGCAGGGTCGATTCGGGCAGGTGGAAATTGGTCACCAGGGCATCGACCACATGAAACGGCCGCCCCGGGTAGATGAAGATATCGGTATCGCCGCTGAAGGCCTTCAGCTTGCCATCACGCGCCGCCGTCTCCAGCGAACGCACGCTGGTAGTGCCCACCGCGACCACCCGGCCGCCGCGCGCCCGGCACGCGGCCACGGCGTCGACCACGTCCTGACCGACCTCCAGCCACTCGCTGTGCATATGGTGATCTTCGATACGCTCGACCCGCACCGGCTGGAAGGTACCGGCGCCGACGTGCAGGGTGACGAAGGCGGTTTCCACGCCCTTGGCGCGGATCGCCGCCAGCAGCTCATCGTCGAAATGCAGGCCGGCGGTGGGCGCCGCCACCGCACCGGCCTTCTCGGCATAGACGGTCTGATAACGCTCGCGATCGGCGGCGTCATCCGGCCTATCTATATAAGGAGGCAACGGCATATGGCCGACCCGCTCGAGCAAGGGCAGCACCGGCTCGGCGAAACGCAGTTCGAACAAGGCGTCGTGACGCACGACCATCTCGGCCTCGCCGCCACCGTCGATCAGGATGCTCGAGCCGGGCTTGGGCGACTTGCTGGCACGCACGTGCGCCAGCACGCGGTACTGATCCAGCACCCGCTCCACCAGCACCTCGATCCTGCCGCCGGAAGCCTTCTGGCCGAACAGGCGCGCGGGAATCACCCGGGTATTGTTGAATACCATCAGGTCGCCGGCGCGCAGGTGACCGAGCAGGTCGGTGAACTGGCCATGACGTAGCTCACCGCTGGACCCGTCCAGCTGCAGCAGGCGGCTGGCACGGCGCTCGGCCAGGGGATGACGAGCGATCAACGACTCGGGAAGATCGAAGTGGAAATCGGCAACACGCATGATCGGAAGGGGCAATTCTGCAGGGCGGCAAAGCTTACCGGAAATCCCCCGCACTGGCCACGCGCGCCAATTGACCGAGGCCAGAGGCATCCCTATACTGCGCCGCCATCGTGCCCCGGTGGCGGAATCGGTAGACGCGGCGGATTCAAAATCCGTTTTCGAAAGGAGTGGGAGTTCGAGTCTCCCCCGGGGCACCACATGTAAGGTTCTGCGATATTCGCAGAGCGCCAGAACCACAGGAAAGCCGGCCAGTTGAGCCGGCTTTTTTGTTTCTGGAGATCGCCCAAGGTTCAGGGAAATTCTTGTATCCCTGTATCCCCCTATGTATCCTCGCTTTCCCGCGAACTTTGGGATACACCGCAGGTGAAGCGAACCGCCATCAAGCGCCGGCCGCTGGCCGATACCGTCCTGGCCACCCTGGAGCCGGAAGCAAAGGAATATCGTGAGCTCGACGGCGCCGGCCTGTACTTCCGCGTGAAGCCCGACGGCGGCAAGTCCTGGCAGCTGCGCTACAAGAACTCGGCCGGCAAATGGTCATGGCTGGGCCTGGGCGCATACCCTGAGGTCGGTGGCGCGCTGGCGCGCAAGAAGGCATCCGAGCACCAGGCGAAGATCAGCAACGGCATCGACCCACTGGAGCATAAGCGCGCCGAGAAGGCTCGCTTGGATGCGGCGGCTGCGCGCACGTTCAGGGTGGCGGCAGAGGACTGGTACCTGCACATGCAGGCCAAAGGGCTGGAGCAGAGCACGCTGGACAAGGCGCGCACCTACCTGGATAAGGACATCCTGCCGGCGCTGGGCGACAAGCAGCTCGACGAGATCACGCGAAACCACTGCGCCGACCTGCAGGCCTCACTGGAAGCCCGCGGCGCCCACAACGTGGCCAAGAAGGCGCGCGGCTGGATCAATCAGATCTTCGGCCGGGCGATCGCCAAGGGCCTGACCGAGAACGACCCGGCCAGCCGACTGCACGCGATCGCAGCGCCGGCGCCAGCCACTCGGCAGCAGCCGCACCTGCTCGAGCATGAACTGCCAGACTTCCTGCGCGCTCTGCAGGCCAGCACCAGTAGATTGCCGGCGCGCACCGCCGCATGGCTCTGCCTGTGGCTGGCCGTCCGGCCCGGCATGCTGCGTTTCGCTGAGTGGGCCGAGTTCGACCTGAAAGCCGGCACATGGTCAGTGTCGGCCGACAAGATGAAGATGGACAGGGACTACATGACCCCGCTCCCCTCCCAGGCCATCGAAGCGCTGCGTGAACTGCGCCGGATCACAGGCCGCAGCCGCTGGCTGTTCCCCGGCGTAGGGCCGAAAAACCCGACCATCAGCGAAAACACCATCTGCCTGGTGTATGCCAAGGTAGGCTACAAGGGCCGCCTGGTTGGCCACGGCACGCGCCACACCGCCAGCACCCTGCTCAACGAGCACGACTGGCCGAAGAAGCACATCGACGCCCAGCTGGCGCACAAGGTCGAGGGCGTCGCCGGGGTCTATAACAAGGCCCAGTACCTCGAACAGCGCAGGGTGATGATGCAGTGGTACGCCGACTATCTGGATGCCCTGTCCGCCGGGGAAGCCAAGTCGCTCAGCCGCAGGCCCTGACCGGATTACCGGCAGGCCTCATTCGCCGCCAGCAGCTCGCGCTCGTACCCGATCCGCTGTCGGCGCTCGGCCAGCAGGGCGCGCACCTTCAGTTCCAGGCTGTCGTCCTGGCGCAGGCCGGCCGCCGCCCAGGGCGGTACGGCAACCTCATCCGTCCGGCAGGGCACCTGCACTGGCACCTCTACGCGCACCACCCGCGGCTCGGGCTCGACGGCCTGGCCGGCGCACCCCGCCAGCGCGAACAGCATCCCCACCAGCATTCCCCGGGTCATAGGCCCAACTCCTGATCGATGATGGCCTCTGCCGCCGCGCAGGCGTCGCCGCCGGTGCGCTCCTGCTGCAGGCGGTTCGCGGCCTGGTAGTCGGCATGGGCCTGCTGCCGCCCCGCCGCCTGCACCTGGCGCGCCCTCTCCTGCCGCTGTTCGGCGGCGCGGCGAAGGGCGGCCAACTCCCGGTTCTGCTCCTCGACGCCGGCCTCGAGGCTGGCCCGGGTTGCCCGGCAGGCATCACGCTCGCCGGTTCGGCCGGCCACGGCCCGGCGCTCGGTGTGCAACTCAGCCTGTAGGCTCAAGACCCGTAGCTGCTGGCCACCGCCGACCGCCAGCAGCGCCAGCAACCACCAACCCCAGGCCGGTACCAGCTTCAGCCAGGCGCTCACGACAGCACCTCATCCATCGCCCTGGCGTAGTACTGCCCCCATTTGCGGCGCAACTCGGCACGGGCGGCCGGGGTGCCGTTGGTGTAGGCGCCGGGGCGCCAGGTGCGCAGGTAGCACTGCCAGGCGGCCTCGACGGCGCCGACCTCGGGCAGTGGTAGCGCGTCCGTCCACAGCAGCAGGCGGGCCACGCCGGCGGCGAGGGTGTCGTCACCCTGCAGCGCGGCCCAGATTGCGGCAGGCTCAGGCGATACGCCGCGGGCGCTGGCCAGGGTGCGCAGGTGACCGGCGCTGGCGCGGTGCAGGAACACGCCCCACACCCCGCCGCGGCTGGCCAGGGTGCCGGGCTCGAACTGCCACAGGCCACGGGCCGGGCCGGTCGGCCACTGCCGGCGACGCTGGGCGGCGTCTTCCTGCTGGGTGATCGCCAGCAGCATCACCTCTGCGGCGGCGCTGGACATTTTCGGCGGCAACAGCGCGAGCGCAGGCGCGATGGCCTGCTCCCGGATTTCAGAGAGGGTCATAGGGTCTCCAGAAACGAAAAAGCCCGCTCAGTGGCGGGCATGGCATAGGCTGACGCGTGATTAGCCGACGACTTCCACCGTCTCGACGTCCGCCACCCACTTTATGTTGGTCGCCGCCGCACCTGTGGCGGTAATGCTCAAGCAGCCTAGCGCGGTGTCTGCTGTCACGCTGACTGTCCAGCCGGCAGCGCCAGCATCGCCAGCCACCAGGGTCGGCGAAACGGCGGAAACCAGCGCCGTAGCCGCGGCGTTAGCGCCGCGCCGGATAGTCCCCTTGAACTCCCACGACGCACAGTCTCCGGACGCTGAAGCGCGCGCGACCAATCGACCCGTGAACCCGTACGCTGCGTTGTTGGGCAACGTGACCTGGGTAGCCGCTGCTGGGGAACCCCCGTCCGCAGATAGCACGGCTGGAGTGGCGTCGGTTGTGGCGCGCCGAAGCACAAAACGTTCGCGCTGCGCGTCGCCGTTCGCGCTGAATCGTCCAGCGGCCCGGGCTTCCACGCCGTAAACGCCTCGGGTGGTGGCCCGCGCACCGCCGCAGACTGACGATAGTGGGCCGTCGATAATGTTGCTCTCGCCGCCGACACCCGTTGCACTAGAGCCGGTCACCGTGACCCCGTTACCCCCGATGGCGGTCGCATATTGCTGGTTAGCTAACGGCCCATTTCCCCCGATGGCGGTCGCATATTGCGCGGTCGCCGAGGCGCTCTGGCCGCCGATAGCAATGCTCTGCGCCCCGGATGCCTCAGCGAAATAGCCGCCGGCAACGGCGTGTGAACCGCTCGCGGTGCATTGCTGCCCCCCAGTTATGCACGCGTAGTTGCCGCTAGCCACCTGCGTGGCGCTCGATCGATTAGTTTGCCAGTCGGTAGCGTGCGTGCCGCGCTTATTCCCCCCGGACGCCGTACCTGTTGGCATGGCCGCCATCAGCGCCCCGGTGCCTTTCGGCACGAAGGCTACGTCACCGTTGGTTTCAGTGATCGTCACCGACAGCGATACCACCGGCACCGTTGCGTTGGGCGCCGAGGTATTTTTCGCCTCGGTCAAATGCGTCAGCCCACTACCACCACCGCCCCCCGCCAGGGGCTCACCGCTGGCACGCAGGTAGTCCGTGCAGCGCCAGTTACCAGAGCCAAGCGAAACGAACTCTGCGCTATCCCCTGCGGCCGTCGTTATGTTTGCTCCAGTCGGCAGGATCAGCGACGTTGCGTTGTGGGTCAAAGTCAGAGCGCCCTGGAACACCAGCCTACGAACCGCACCCGAGGCAATGGTGCCAAACGAAGTGATAGTGGTCGTACCGCTGATATTAATGGTATTCGCAGCCTCGGCACCGATATTGGTAGTCGACGCAGACGCCAAGGTGGTCAGTGGGGCCTCATTTAGCGCGGACGTCAGAGTGCCGCCAGTAAATCCGCCACCTGATGGCGCTTGCCACACCGGGAACCCGGACGCCATGGTCATCACATAGCCGTCAGTGCCAGCGGCGAGCCGAGTTGGAGACCCGCTGACACCGCCGATGATCATGTCTCCGGCGGTGGTCATAGGATTCGTCATGCCGCCCCCAGGCTGCTGCACCCATGCGCTACCGTTATAGGAATAGACAACCGGAAGGCCGCTGCTATCCAATTCATCGAGCACGCGAACTGACATGCCAGCGGCAGGCGCCAGAAATGTCCATGCTCCCACCGCAGTCAGCCACCATGCGAGATTTCCGGCCTTTCCAGCCCAAGCTCCAGTCGGGCTTCCACCAACGATGTACATGGCGCCATTGCTCGGCGAGCCCGGCGGTGTAGACAGATCCTTGTCCACTACGCGCGGCATGACCAGCTGATCAAGCGCTGCTAGCGCGGAGTTGACCAGCAGATAGTTGGCCTGCCCATTCGCTGTTTCAGGCAGTTGCAGTTTCGGTGTCGTCACAGTGTTACCTCTCGGACATAGCCGCGCCCTACCACCTCAGAAAGCTGGTAGATTCGGAACGTGATGGAAGCCTGGGCAGAGCCGAAATCGGTCGTCTGCTGGGCGGCGGTGTAGCTGAAACTGGTGGTGCTGGACGAGATCGTGCGCACCACACTCGAGCCGTTCATGACGTCGATTTCGTAGGCCTCCGTCGTCTCGCCAACGGGGGCCTGGACGCCGTTCGTCCACCAGGTGCTGGAGAGGCGCGAGCGGCGGTAGAACGAACCCGTGAAGTTCTGCGATCCGTCCCGGGCGCCGGTCACGTTGACGGCACTCAGCGGCTCGAGATTCACCCCGTCGTACGAGAAGGTGACGTCATCGGCATCATCCAGGCTCGCGCCAGACGTCACCCCGCGATAGATGCGATCAAGCCCGATGGACTGAATCGACATGCCGATGAATGCGTTGTCCGGGTCATCCAGCAGCACGAAGTAGTCGCCGACCTGGTGCAGGCCAGTTGCCCACTCCGTGCCTTTGTCGCCCCGCACGAAGCCAGATAGGGTATAGGTGCCGTCTGCGTTCAGCGTGGCGTCGCGGAATCGAACGATCTCCCAGCGGCCATCTACCCCGTAGGCCGCGTAGTTGTAGCCGGTCAGCAGCTGATCCTGGGTGATCGACTCGAGCTCGCCGGAGATGACGGACAGCGTCAGCGTGGCCGAGCTGATCAGGTAGCCGGCATGGTCAGCCAGCGCGTTCTGGGAAACACCGACAGTCGCCTTACCTGGGAACGCCTGGATATCCTCGAACGTCTGCCCGCCATCCGCCGAGCGGACAGCAATGGCGCCCGGCCAGCTGTTGTTGTAGCCGGTCATCACGCCGACAAAACCCGGGCTCGACTGGCTGACCTCATCAACCAGCGGGATATCGAGCGGCAGGAACAGCGACGGGCCGGCGAGCCCGATGGTTTGCGGTGGCGTATTCCCACCACCGCCAACCGCCTCGCTGTTGTAGATTGCAGCACCGGCCGGCTTGGCCTTGCACTTGCGCACCATGTCAGGGCTGTCATTGATCTCGGTCAGGCGCAGCAGGTAGGTGCCCCCGGGCGTCGTCACCGTCACGACGTCGGCCGGCTCCAGATGGCCATAGATCGGGGGGAGCTCAAAGTCTAGCTGAGTTCGCTCCAGCCACGGTAGCTGCTGCAGCACGTCTACCGCCCGTGCAGCCTCCGTAGCCGTTAGGACTATGGGCACCTCGCGGTCCACCCGATTGATTGCCTCTGTCCCTGGCCTATCGGCGTACTCCTCGCCATTCGCATACTCGCGGTCTGCGTCCCAGAACTTCAGGTGCGTCGAGGCCGGCAACTGCGAGTCCATTTCACGCGATTGCCGCAGGATATCTGCAGCAGATTCACCAGACGTTGCGCCCAGGTGCTCATGCGGGATGGTCGCAACACTGGCTCCGCCGCGCGGTACGCATTGCAGTTGGTAACCGTGCTGGCGCACGTCGAACGGGAAAACGCTCTGCAGGTTTTCAAGAGACGCGCGTATTGTGCCACCCTGTACACGGTAACCGCGAACAGCGTTAGTTAATGCAGCTGCGTCAATATCCGACATGGCTAGCAGAGCGGACATCCCGACCTCGCTGCCAACAACTTCAGAAAGTTCGGCCGTGTCGTTGCCGATCTCCGGGCCCTGATAGACGCGCCACCTCACGTTGCCGCTATAATCGAGAAGTACATAGAGCAACCCGTCAATCAGCGCAATCGCCGGGTACTTTGGCGAGCTAATTGGCGTTGTCTCTTCAAAATAATCTTGCGAAAGAACGCCGCCCGCCAATGAGTACCCAACCACCCTGATAGAAAACCCTATGTTATACACGACCCAAACAGACGCGCCATGCCGATCAAATGCTGTAGCTCCTGTAACAATATTAGTGTTGTCAAATAACGCAAATATCCTATCGGAGCCTGATATGGCGCCAGAGTCAACAACGGTCAATTCAGAGTTAACGACGAAATACCTGTCCGCCGTGGCGGACATTGATTTAGGGGATGAGTCGGTTAGGATAATTATGCTGTCGCCATCCTCGCTTAAAGCACATCCCTTAACGTACCTACCAGACTCCCCAGGCAATGCATCAGCAACGTCCCCGAGAGAACCGGACACAGATATTGTATCCTTCCCGGTAATAACCCCTAACGGCAGTATCTGCCGCGTAGAGCCTATGGGGAAGTCGCTCGCGTACTCCGGTACCCACAGGTTCTCGCCTCCTAGATCCCCCACATAGACAGTGGTCGCGCCAGACGAAACAACCTGGGGTCTTACGACGTCGACCGGAAACGTTGCATTCCGAATGTAGTCGCCGCGGTTATTCAGCTGCGCCACCGCCTCCGAGTTGGGTATGTCACCGGTAATCCCGTCAGAGGGGGCGTAGGCGTAGAACGACATAAGGCTAGCGTCGCTCGTCATCTGCCTCTGCAGCGGCCTGACGTGATACCCGGCGCCCACGGGGGCGGCTACGGCGCGGTCGAGAAGTTTTCGCTTTGGCTGAGCCCCCGAAGACACGACCTCAAACTTAAACTGAGCCCCCTCAAGCGAATTGTTGTACTTCGTCAACTCGAAATCATCGAACACGATATAGGCGGTGCCGCGGTAGGCCGGCGTGTTGCCGACGCCCTTCTCGGCCTCGATGCGCGGGTCGGGCAGTTGATCATCGGTGCCCAGGTACAGCCGCCAGCCCTTCGCTGCCTTGTTGCTCGCAATGATGGTCTCGAGGTCGTCGCTGCCGGCGTTGTAGATCAGCTTGTCGCGGCACCAGATGCGGCGCACGCCGGCAATGGACCCTTCGCCCAGGCCGATGGCGAAGGTGGCGTAGTAGGTGTATGTCTTGGTCGTCTGGCTGCTGCCGCTCCCCTTCCCGCCCGATTTCTTCTTGCGCACCACCTCCTTGAGCTTGCCGCCTTCCAGCCAGAACACGTTGCCGTGCGCCGGTGCAGTACCGTAGAAACGCGGCAGGAATGCGCCGTAGGTGCTGGTCTGGAAGGTGAGGTCGGAGAGGCGCGGGCCGTGGACGGTGGGGCCTTTGGGTGGGTCGAGGGCGGCGCCGATACCAGAGCCGAGCGCAGCGCCCTGGAGGGCGCCGGCAGGCCCAGCGACGACGAAACCAACAATGCCGCCTACAACGGCACCGGCAATCTGACCTCCGCTGCTCATTGGCACCCCTCGAATCGGTAGACGCTCACAACGCGCGCGCGCCAGACAGCGGCCATGCGGTGCTCGACCACCTTGCCGACGTGCTCGTAGGCGTGGATCATCGAGTAGCCGGCGTGGATGGCGATGTGCTGGGGTTCGCCGTCAAAACGCATCAGCAGGATATCCCCCTCGCGCATGTCCTCGCGCGGTACCCGCTGCAGGAACGGCTGGCGCTCGATGCACTGCTCGAGCAGGCCCTTGTACGGGTTGCGGCCATAGCCCTGCTCGTCGATCACGGGCAGCCCCAGGTCGCGGCAGACCATGACGAACAGGCCGGCGCAGTCGAGCGCCAGGGGCGGCGTGCGGCCCTGGTGACGGAACGGCACGCCGAGATAGGCGCGCGTGGCGGCAACTACGTCTGCACCCTTCATGCGCCCCTCCCGACCTGGCTGTACTGGGTTGGCGACGGAACGTCTTCGAAGCCGCCGTTGTTGATCTTGTTGCCGTACTTGTCACCGCACTGGTCGCCGGTCTTGTTGCAGCCGGGGATCATTTCGTAGGCGTCGCCGATCTCGGGCAGGTAGAACATCGCGTCCTGCAGCAACATCACCCCGCCGGCGGTGAAGGCCTTGACGCGGATCGGCGCCAGGCCAGCGTTGTTGCCGCTGGTGAAGCGGATCTCGCCGAAGTCGAACCAGCCAGGCGCTTCCGCACGCGCGGCATCGGCGAACATGTACTGATCGGTCACGCTGGTGATGGTGCCGGTCACCAGGTAGTCGGCGATGGCTGGCCCGTCCGGCGCCGAACGCGGGCCGGTGCAGCGGCTCTTGTGCGCCGGCAGCAGGTCGCCGCCGAGGTGCTGGTCGAACAGCGTCCACTGGCATGAGGCGGTGTAGGTGCGGCCTACCGACTGCGACAGCACGTCGATGGCGCCCATCAGCTGCACGCTGTAGGAGTCGCGCAGTTCGTCAAACTGCGCGGCGCCGAAGAACATCAGGCCGAGCGGCTCCTCATCCTCAATAGGGTTGGCCCAGGACGTGGCGAACAGGTAGACCCGGGCGTTGTCATAGACGCCCGAGGCAAGATCCGTGCGGCTGATCGCGCCCTGCTGCAGGATACCGTTGAGGTCGATGGAGGCGCTGGCGAATGTGCTGGTGTTGTCCAGACCCGAGAACTCATAGCCGCTCTCGGTCAGGTATACCTGGCCATTGCTCATCTTGAGGTCGACCGGGTAGCCGGCCAGGCGCACGATCGGCGAGTCGTTGGCGGGCTCGATGCGGACGCAGTAAACCCGCGTCGCGTAGTCGGCAACGTGTGGCTTCATGGGATTCTCAGGGGTTCAGAATTTCGCGGATGCCGACCGAGGTGCCGAGCACGCCGGGGCCGATGAAGGTTCCGGACAGGTCGGCGTCGAAGCGCATCGGGATGTCGAAGATGCAGCCTGAGGTTTCGGCCTCGCCGGCGATGGGGTGGGTCTGCACCGTGCCGCTGTTCAGGTAGTCGCTGAACAGCGCGGAGTTGATCGCCACCTGGATAGTCGTGCTGGTCGGCTTGGCAGTGATGAGCGCGCGCAGGCCGTTGATTTCGACCATGCCGGCCACGCCGCTGATAGCCACCGACTCGCCGACAAGGAACGTGTTCGTGCCCACCGTCAGCACGGCCTGGCTGGCCTTCGTGATGCCGGTGATCGAGCGCGACTTGTTGGCGGCGAGGGTGACGATGCCGGTCGTCGTGTCGACGCTCCACTGCGCGGCTGGCAGTACCTGCCCGCCCACGCCGACCAGTGTCGTGCCGGCTGCCGGTTTGCGGATGATCCGGCGCGCACACTTGGCGTCGGCCGGATTCCCATACCACCGGACCATCTGGTAAACGCCGGTGCTGATCAGCTGCATCGGCTGGTCGAAGGCGGTCGGCGACTTGGTGTAGGCGTTGGTCGAGAAATCGTTGTAGTTGTAGACCCTGAACCCGCGGAAGGTGCCGTTGGCGCGCCGGTTGAGGTCGATGATGCGGCCGATCACCTCCTCTTTCTGGCGCGAGAACTCGACATCCAGCGCGCAGCGCACGAATGGGTGATCCAGGCTGCGGAACTCGTCGCCGCCGAACGTATTCACCGTGCGCGCGGCGCCGATGTCGCGGAAGCCGCTGCCGTAATTGATATCGTGCGGGAACCGTTCTTCCAGGAACTCGCCCATTATCCGAACCTCGCAGACTGCTGCGCGATGGCATTGAACTGGCGAGCAGCAGTAGCTGTCGCCTCACGGGCCTGTTTCGCGTCGGTGATGTTGGGGAAGGAGAAGTAGTTGTTCTGGGTGTTGCCGCCACCCATACGGCCATTGGCCGATGGTTTTGTGTGGTCGATGACGGTCTCCTGCGGGTGCATGATGGCCAAGAAGCCGCCTTTGCCGTCGATGCCGCCAGTGCGAGGTGCGTTGCCGGTGTAGCCGCCACCGTCGAAGCCGAAGGCGCCGGTGTAGCTTCCGCTAGAGGCACCGAACAGGCTGGAAAGCCCACCAGATGCCCCGCCCAGCGAGCCAAGTAGCCCCTCGGCGAGATTGGCCGTCAGCTGCCGAGCCGCGATGCGCGCCAGATCGGCGATGATGGAGTTCGCCAGATCCTTGAACGACAGCTTCCCGGTCAGAGCGAACTCTACGAAGGCGTCTTCGAGGCCCCCAAGAGCATTGTTGAATAGGTCGTAGGTCTGACCGGCAATGTCCTTGGCGTCGGCGATATAGTCGGCCAGGGCGCCCTTAGCTCCGTTCTTCCAGTCGGCTTGAAGCTCATCCAGCCTCTCGAAATAGTCCTCGTTGGCCGCAAGGGCCTCGTTCAGGCCGCCCTTGATCTCCTGAACCGCTGTTTCGTACTGCGCACTGCCCAGCAGGTCGGCCGGCGTGGCCTTGTCCAGCTGCGCCTGGTAGCGGCGGAACTCGCGGAAGATCGAGGCCTCGGCTTGCACGCGCTCCAGCTCGCGCCGGCCAAGGCCGAAGGCATCCAGCTGGCGCTGCTGCTGTTCCTGGCGCCCTTCCAGCGACGCGCGAATGGTTTCCTGCAGCTGGGCCGAACGCTCCTGCAGCTTGATGCTGTCGTTGTGCAGGCGGACTTCTTCGCCCAGGGCGACGTTCTTGTCGAGCTGCGCCTTGATGGCGTCCTGATTGGCCAGCAGCGACTTCTGGTCGGCGGTGAGGATGTCCTTGGTCTTGAGGTCGGCGATCAGCGATTCGAACTCGGCGCGCTTCTTCTGCTCGGCGGTGAGCTTGGTTTCGCTGAGCAGCTGGGTTTCGAGTTCGGCGCTCTGCTGCCGCAGGGTCAGCAGCATGCGGGTGGCGGCATCGTCGCGGACGGCCGGCGTCCTGGTGGTGCTCTGCCGATCCCTGAACTGCTCGGCGATGTTGCGCTCGAGCCGGGCCACATTGTCCGCGGCCAGGCGCGGATCGTCCGGGTTCACTAGTTCGATCTTGGCCAGGTCGGCGCGCAGATCGTTGAGCGCCTTAACGCGCTTCTCGGCGTTGGTCAGGGTCGACTTGCGCAGTTGGTCGATGCGCTGCTGCGCTTCGATGGCCGACTGCTCCTGCTGGGCCTGCATACCCTCGACCCAGGCCTTTTCGTCGCGGTCCTGGATCTCCTGCCAGATCTCGGCGATCTGCTCGTTCTGCTCGGCGCCCGTGCGCGTGAACTGGTCGAACAGCTCCTTAGCGCCGCCGATCGGGCCGAGCACCGCAGCATTGGCCGCGATCCGTCCGAAGTTGAACCGGCTGCCAGAGGTGAGCTCCTCCAGGCGCTCTTCCGGCGTCTGCGAGCGGCCCACGCCGAGCATCTCGTCCCAGGCCTCTGCGGCGCCGTCCTTGATTCCCTTCCAGGCGCGCTCGATGAAGCCCAGGCCCTGCTCGATTTCGTTCGCGCGCTCGTTCATGGACTGCGCGAAGGTGTCGATGGCCAGTTGCGCGGCGCCGGCGGCGTCACCCTGCTGCTCCAGGGCAGAGATCTGGTCGTATACCGCGGCGGTGAGGAAGTTGTACTGCTCGTTCAGCTTCGCCGCGGCGGCGGTCGGCTCGTCGGCCAGGCGCTTGAACTCGTTGACCGTCTCGGAGATCGCGCGGCCGGTCGCCTCTTCCATGGCCACGGCGGCCAGGCCGATGGTCTCGATCTGGTCGGCGGTGAACTTGCCCGTGCCGGCCACCTCGGCGAGCGCGCGGGCGGCCTGCCGCTGGGTGCCGGTCACCTGGTCAATCGCTGCAGCAGCGTTCGCCAGGCGCTCCGCGCTGGTGCCGGCGATGTTGCCGGAGAGGATCAGGGCATTGTTGAAGGCTGTCCCTTCGTCGCTGCCCTGCTTGTAGGCCAGCGCCAAGGCCCCCACCGCGACCGCAGCGACGGTGAATGGATTGACCAAGCCAAGGGCGTAGCGGGCAACTTCAGCCAAAGCCGCGCCTGCTCCGCCGAACGAATCCTTAATCTGTGCGCCTTGCTGCAGAAATACGGTGAAGGGATTCTGGCCGGCCTGGAGAGAAACGACGATGTCCGTGAATTGCGCAGGAAGCTGCCGCAAGGAGGCTTGATATTGGCGGGCCGAGAGTCCGTTCTTATCGAAGACTGTCCCGGTCTTCTCTTGCTCGAGATTAAATGCCCTGATTTGGGCGATGTACTGTTCAGCCTCGTTGCCAACTCCGAGCTGGCCTGCCCTATATGCAAGCACCTCGTCTCGGCTTTTCCCCTGCAGTGCCACCTGCTCGCGAAGGCTTGCAAGGAAGCTATCCTGCTGCGCGGTCGCCTGCTGTTTGGCAATTGCGGCCTGGCGCTGGGCTTCTGCTTCTTCCCTTGCGGTACGCTCGGCCTCGCGCTGCGCCGCAGACAGTTGCTTGATCTGCGCAATAAGAGGGGCGGCAGAGTCAGACACCCCGAGGAGGTTCGCCCTGTACTGTGCAACCTCATCGCTGCTGCGGCCAAACAGTGCGACCTGCTCCCGCAGCCCGCCTAGAAAAGCTTCTTGCTGGGAGGCGGCAGACTGCCTGGCTGCCTCTGCGGCGCGCTGAGCATCCGCTTCGGCCTTAGCGGCCTCTTCCGCTTGACGCTGGGCTGACTGAAGCTCGCGCAGGTTTGCGATCAGCGGAGCCGCTGAATCGGCAACGCCGAGCATCCTGGCCTCGAACTCGGCGATTTCCAACGAGCTCTTGCCGAACAGCGCAACCTGCTCTCGCAAGCCCTCGATCAGTGCATACCGCGAAGCGCTAACAGCCTCCCGCGACTGCGCAGCAGCCGACATGACGATGGATTCTTGCAGGAACGCCTGGTTTGCCGCTTCCTGAGCGTCCTTCAGCCCTCGAAGCTGGACAATCAGTCCTTCGGACTGCTGCTGCACTCCAAGCTGAGCGGCCTGGTAGCGAAGAATGTCATCTGCTGACTTTCCGAACAGGTCTACCTGCTCGCGCAAAGCCGAAACGAACTGCTCGCCAACCTTTGCAGCTGACTGCTCGGAGGAAACAAAGCGATTAAGCGCCTGGGCGGAAGAGTCGGCAGCAGAGGAAAGTGTCGATGCCTCGCCAGCAATGCCAGACATGGCATTGGATACGCCCCTCGCGGACTCTTCGGTCTTTGCCCCGGCCGTGTTCAGCCGGTCTAAAGCTGTCTCGGCCTTCGCGACATCGCTGGTATCGATGCTGAAGCCTAAGCTGGCAATGTCCACGGCCTAGTCCTTTTTATGGATGACGGAAAGCGCCTCTCGCTCCATCACGCGGATGTCTGCGAAGAGGTCTTGCCATCGGGATTTGGGGATTTGCTTGATGCGGAACACGTCGACGAGGACGGAATAGTCGAGCCCGGTAGGCCCGGCCATTCCGATTCGCCATTGAGTTGCAAGCTCGCTGAAGACGGCCAGCGGCTCGGCGCAGTCGGGATAGACGCCGATCACGTCATCGCCCATGTCCTCCAGGGTCAGGCCGAAGAACGCCAGAGCTTCGGCGTCTTCGCCCTTCTCGTAGAGTGCGCCGGCCGCCTTGGTCAGTTTCCCAGGCGGGCCGGGTCGAGGCCGTCGAAGTAGGCCTTGGTGATGGCGTCGTGGATCGGCTTGCCGCCGTTCAGCAGCAGGCGAACCGACTCTTCGGACACCGGGTCTTCAAACTCCCAGGCTTCAACCACGTCCAGGATGCGCTCGACTTCCAGGCGAATTTGAGCGCTGACCAGCGCCGGCAGGTCGGCCTCCTTGCCTTCGAACTCCTTGGCCAGATCCTCGCCGCGCTGCTTCCACTTCTCGCTCAGCTCGGCCGCTTCCGTGCGGGTGCGATACTTGAAGGTCATCCCGACCTCGATTTTCTCGCCGCCGGCGCGGTGGATGCCGACCTTCGCCTCGAAGGTCGGGTTCTGCTCGATCTTGAACTTGGCAGCCATGGGGATTCCTTAGGCGTTGTAGCGGGTCGGGCGACCGGACAGGGAGAAGGTCATGGTGCGGGTCATGAGGTTGTTCCGCGCCAGGGCCGGGGTCTCGCTGATGGTCGTGTAGCCGTTGTAGAGGATGATGTCGTTGTTCGGCAGGTTCAGCCGCAGGCCGGTCGGGTTGCGGCTCTGGTCGGCGGCCTCGGCGACGGCCACGAAGGGCTGCGTCGAGTCGTCGGCCACCACGATGTTCATGCTCATCGGGCTGCGGGTAGTCGGCAGCTGACGGTCGTCGTTCTCCTCCAGGAAGCCGAACTGGAAGAACTGCTGCTCGCCGCCGGAGGTGGTCACATCGGTGACCTGGGTCACGGAAACGAAAGCAGTAATCTCCCGCGCCGAGCCAGCGCCGCCGGCCGCCGGGAAGCGGGTGGTGTCGGTGGTGTTGATGTCCTCGAGCTCGAAGGCGTCCATGGTGGCGCCAGCGACACGGAACAGGCGGCCATTGAGGCCGGTCCAGCCGGAGGTCAGCTCGATGATGTCGCCGTTGCTGAGGCCGTGCGCAGTGGCCGTGACCACTGCCGGGTTGGCGTTGCTGATGGCGCTGACGGTGATCGGCGACCCGTAGGTGGAGGCCAGATCGAAAGTCGAGCCGTTGGGCAATCTGAAAGCCATGGTATGTCTCCTCGGATTTTTTCAATCCGGGGAGGCGTGGCGATCAGCGGGGCCTTGCGGCGTGGCTGTTCAGCGTGCCCGGTATTCGGTGTTGGTTGCCGACTATTCGGCTTGGTCGTGCTCTTTAAGCCAGCGTTCCCATGCCGCTATGGCGGCCTTGGCTGCGCGGATCAGGCTGCGGTGCAGTTCTTTGGTCAGTTCACTCATGATTCACCATATACGATCTTCATGAAACGAACCCCGTCGAGACTATCGTAACGGCCGCAACTCTCACCATCGTGCCCGAGACCAACCTGGAGTTCGATTGGTACCAATGCACCAGACTCAAACCGGTCTGCCATCTTCCGAAAATGCATGACCAGTACCTTGGGGTCGCGCTTCACATGCTCATTCTTTTCCATGCTGCCTCCTACGGGGTGTCCGCCCGATAACGGCAGGACACTGGAACTCGGGTGTAAGGGGTGCCGACCTGGGCCGGCGCGGCGCTCATCGGCGAGCGGACGAACACGGAGAACGCCCCGCTGGTCAACTGCAGGTTGTTCGGGAACAGCGCGGCCAGTTCGTCCTCGATGCCACCGGCAGCCACCAGGCCAGTGCCGGCAGGCTTGACGATGGTCACCTGCCAGACGCCCTGATAGAGCTTGTGCTCGCCCGCCAGGTCCTGGCTGTCGGTGGTGGCCGGCAGCAGGAAGCATTCGAGGAACGTCTCGCCACTGTTCGGCGTGAACGGCGCGTCCTGATAGGCGACTCGAATCACCGGCGAGCGAGCGGCGGCCCAGTCCTTGATGCGCTTCTCGAACAGGTTGCGGATAAGGCGGTTGCTCATTGCGGCAGGCTCGCTACGGCGCGGTTGACGAAGCTCTGGAACTCGGTGACGGACACCCTCACCATTCCAGCCGGCGCCTGGCTGGACCAGCCTTCGAACTCCAGGCGCGGGCCGTACGGCAGGTTGTTCACCGCCCAGATCGTGCCAACGTCCGAGGTGAAGCCCAGAACCACCTGGCTTGCAGCCGACTTGGTGCTGTCGCCCTGAGGGTCGATGCGGTCCAGCTGGCCGGTCGCCTTGGTGTCGAAGGTCACCTGCCAGTTGCCGCGGAATTGGCCACCGACGTAGCCGTCCGGACTGATGATGTCCATGCTGTCGTTGACCTTCAGCCCGCTCTTTAGGCGCCCGGCCTTGGTCAGGTTGTTCGGGTCGTCGCGCAACGCGGCGTTGAAGCGCACGACCTCGAGGTTGTACTCGCGGGCGGTCTGGTTGACGGCCCACAGTTCGGGATTGCCGACCGGCGAGCGGTCGATCACCGCCGATATCAGGTCGATGGCGACCTTCTGCACCACCTGCTCAGTATTGCCCTTGGCCTTCTCGATGAACTCGGCCAACTGCAGGCTGAAGCTCATTTGCGGGCCTGCACGTAGAAGAAGCAGGACAGGCCGGCGTAGTCGCCCGGGTCGCAGCGCTGGACGGTGTAGGTCTCGCCGTCAAAGAGCACCTTGTCGAGCGTCTTCGGCTCCGGCATGTCGTCGCCGTTCAGCAGCACGGGCGAGACCATGAAACGCACGTCGCCGGCCTTGACCAGCGATCCGTCGATGTCCTCCATGCGGTAGTTCTCGCGCAGGCCCGAGCCGATGTAATCGGTGATCGTCTCGCTGCTGCCGGTGTCCGGGTCGTACTCGCCGACCACCGTGCGGCGCAGGGTCAGTTCCAGGCCCTTACCGCCGGCACTGCGCGGTGCGAGCATCCGGGCCGCCTGCGCCTTGGCGCGGTCGTAGATATCAGCCACGGGCGAGCCTCACCTGGTTGGATGCGTTCAGGAACTCGGCGAACTGCGCCTCGGACTGCCGGCCGGCGGCGGCGCGCGATACCGCCGTCGAGACCTTGGCGAAGGTCGTACTGATCGGCCCCACCTTCTCCGACTCGATGGCGCCCACCTTCAACTCCGGCGGCGCCAGGTCGTCGGCATGTATCTCCGTCGCCAGCGCCATCTGGCCGGCCTTGACCTTGGCCGGAATGGAGTCGGAAGACAGCTGGTACTCGCCGCGGTACACGCCGTAGCGCGGCCACGACAGGGCCTGGTCATACTGCACGATCTCGCCCTTCCAGTTCATGGCGTCCATCTGCAGCGCGGCGCGGCGCAGCAGGGACTCCTGATCGGCTTCCGTGCCTGGGATCGTGCGCCCGAAGTTGGCCGCATAGGTCACCAGCTCGGCGGCCGTGGCGAAACTGTCAGCGCCCGGCACGATGCTGCCGTCCTCGATGATCAGGGTCATGGTCTCTCCTCCCAGCGAGCTTTGAACACACCGATAGCTCCAGCTAGCGTCATCCTGAAGTAGTAGGTGTTTGCGCCTACGCCGCGCTCCGCTCCAGATGCGGCGCCTACGGACGACGAGTGATTGGTATTGCCCGATGTTTTCGCCCTCAACGGATCGAGCAACGTACCGCCTGTCAACGTACCGCCTGAGGTCAGCTGGACCTGATTGACGTATGCAGGCTGCGGCTTTTCGCTCATCGTGTTTGTCGGGAATATCGGCAACGTCTCGCTGAATGTCCCGCCCTCCGTGCCGCCGAGAAGCGTCTCGATGCGAGCCTGACCTTCGTCCAACTGAATGCCGAGCTCGAACAGAATGATATTGATCGGGACCACCGCCTTGACCACGTAGGTTGACGTTTCCGCTACGGTCCACTCCTTGAAGGTTCTGAACTCGCGGCCCTCGAAGAATCCGGTCTGAGCAATATCTACCCTGACTCGCGGGTTGGTAGTGCCGGTGATTAGCCGCGGGTCGGTGATCAGTACCGCATTGCCGTCGCTGTCGATGCAGTACGGCCCCGAGTTGTCCGACTCCTTGTAGTAGCCGCCGCGTCCTGGGCGGAACCCATCACCGACGCTGGGCACGATTAAGCTTCAACCCAGCCGATACGCTTGTGATCGGCCACACAGGAAGGGTGGACGCTGATTTCATCGCCGCCCTTGGCCATCTTGACCAGGTGGGAGGTGTCGGCCTGATCCTGGGTCTTGGCGGCCTTCGCTTCTTCAGCCAGGCGCTTGGCCTCAACTGCGGCAGCGTCGATAGCCTCCTGGGCCTTGACGGTGAAGCCACCGCGCTCCTCTTCGGAGAGTGCCGCGAATGCGTCGGCGGTGAGGCCGCTCAGTTCGATCGCCTTGGCCAACAGGGCTTCGGCGGCTTTATCAGCCTTGGATTTACCAGCCATTTCGTTCTCCTTAAAAAACGCAGGGGCCGAAGCCCCTGGTTGTCGTAGCGGTGGATTAGCCCATCAGCACGCCGATGTGCTCCGGCTTGATGGCGCGGAAGCCCCAGGCCAGACGGACGTGGTAGACGGTCTGCAGGAACTGACGGTAGACCGCCACCTCGAAGGACAGGCCGGTGCGCGGGTCGGTGATCATCATCACGTCGTCCGCAGCATCGCCGCCTTCCGGGAGGGCAGGCGCGCGGGTTGCCAGCACGATCGCCGAGCGGGCAAACGCCACGTTCGGGGTATAGCTGTTGCCCACGGTCAGCGCGTTGGCGCCCGGGATCAGCACGCGAGCACCCGGCTTGCCGAGGCTGATGGTGCCCGGAGCAGCCACACCGGTGTTGACGATGTACTTGTTGGAGCCGTCGGCCGCGAAGGTCACGACGTCACCAGCCAGCACAGTGCCGGTACCGGTGATCAGGGCGACGTCGGTCGCGCCCACAGCGGTCGCTCCGCTGGTGACGTAGCCCGAACCGGTGCCCTTGGTGTGAACGCCGATGGCGTGCGAGTGGCGGATGGCCATGTTCATGATGCGATCGGTCATGCCGTTGCGCAGCATATCGTCCGAACCGGCCTCGTTGACCTTGAACAGGCCGGACTGCTTACCGCGCAGGTTGCCGATGGCCGCATGGCCCAGAGCCAGCTGCAGGTCGTTGGTCGGCGCGCCGTTCTCTTCCAGGATGCGCAGTACCCCGGCGAAGTCGGTCATGTCGGCCGCAGTGCCGAACGGGGTGGTGCCGGCGGCGCCAAAGGCGCGGCTGGCGTTCTTGTAGGCCTCGCCCCACAGGTCGGCCTCGATCTCGTTCACCAGGGTGCGCATGGCCTGATAGAAACGATCCGCCTGGATGGTGGAGAAGGTGCCGGCGTTCTGCAGCCCCTTGGTTTCCTCGCCGTTCCAGCGAACCGGGACGTGCTTGGACTTGGTGATCGACACAGCGACGTTGTCGACGGTGGTGTCGCCGGTGTTCGGCGCGGTCACGCCCGGGGTGTTGTCGGCGGAACTGGCGGCGGTGGTCACCGGCACCAGCACCTGCTGGTTGAGGGCAGCGCGGGCGACGTCGGAGCTACGCGAGACGGCCGGGATGAAGCCGGTCAGCTCGCGCGAGACGACGTCGAGCGCCTCGTACATGTCGGGGATGAGGTTGGTCAGCGTGTTGGCCATGATGGGCTCCTAATGCTCAGTCGGTTACCTTCCCGCCTTCCTTCACGAACTTCTGGCGCTCAGCTGCGCCGAGCGAGTCGAAGGTCTGGCGGTTGATGGATTTCTTGCCGTCCCCACCGCCGCCACCATTATTCGGAGCACCGCCGCCATTGGCGCCGGAGCTCTTCAGGATGTGGTTCTTGTGGGGGTAGTGCTCAACGAGGGTTTCCAGGGCTTCGTCGAAGTCGGCCAGCTCACCCGGACGCGCGCGGCTGTAGATCTTGTTGCCGTGCTGGTCGTAGGCGACGGTCTTGCCGTCCTCGATCTTGAAGGCCTGGCCGAAACGCGCCTGAACCAGGTCTGCAGGGATGGCCAGCTTCTCGGCGATGAGCTTGGACCGGGCGAACGAGCCGCCGATCTTCTCTTCGTAGAGTTGCTGCTCGAAGGCCTTGGCCTTGGTGGTGGCTTCGTCCAGCTGGGCCTGGAAGGCCTTGCCGACTTCCGCCTTAACCTTCTCGATCTCGCCGGCATCCACCAGCTTCTTCTGATCGAGGTTCGCCACGATCTCCAGAGCCTTGCGGGCGGCAGCGCCGTCCTCGATCCCCTCGAAGCCTTTCAGCTTGCTTTCTGCACCCTCGGCGCGCTCCCGGTGGGATTTCGCTTCGGCGTTCAAGCGGGTGATCGTGGCGACGGTGCCGGGGGCGTCGAAAGCAACCTCCTTGCCGTCGTCATGGACATAGACCGGCTTGCCGTCCTGCAGGACTGCATGACCTTGTTCGTCGAGTTTCAGTTTCATTGGTTGGTCTCCGGGCATCCGCCCATCTGGTGAGGCATCCGCCCCTGAGCGCCCTACGGCATCCGCCGATCAGGCATAAAAAAGCCCCGGCATTGCCGAGGCTGGAAAGAAAAAGCCCGCACGGTGGCGGGCTTTTTTGGTTACTTCAGGCTTTGGGATATCGCTATGCGTCGGAACCCATCAACGGTTACATCGATTCTCGACTCTGGGTAAGCCTCGTTAAGCAGGGTCTCCAATTGAGTCGCGATCTCCTCACTGCATTGCTTTTCGGCCTCATTGAGCGTGACAAGCGTTTGGTTCATCTTGCCACCGCCCCACTTTTCCTGGATTTCATTAAAAAGGCTCTGGCAGTAGGAATCCAAGTTGATAGACATGCTGCACCTCCTTGTTGTGTGCACGTCACCCTACCACGACACGCTCCCCCTTCATGAAGCAGCACGCGCAGATCAGCTGCTTCGTGCCGCCCGTAGTCTTGCCGTTCTTCAGCATGACGCCGATCTTGGTTTCGATGACTTCCCGGCCGCCACAGCGGTGGCACTGGATCATCGTCGCGGGCTTTTCGGTCGCTCTCACGCGCTTGCGCACCTGCTCCTGAGCGGTGTCAGGGGCTGGCGTGCCTTCGATCACGTGGAGCCTTGGCTTGTCGGTCATGGCGCGATATTACGCCGCGATCCGCTCAAATGCAGCCCTGTCGAGCTCGCGCAGCTGGTCCAGGGTCAGCCACTGCCCGGTCGGGCTGTAGAAGTCGGGCAGCTTGAGCCCGCCCTCTCGGAGCAGCCTGGTGCGCTCTACGCCCAGCACTTGCTCCTGACGCTCGCGCGGCTGGCGCTGCAGCCAGTCCGCATAGTTCATGTCGGCCGGCACCTGGCCGTCCATGCTTGCCCGTTCGCCCGGGGTCATCTCGTCGACCGGGATGCCCAGCTCGCGCCAGGACTTGGTCACGATGGCGTCGGTCGAGCGGCAGTTGAAGTGCAGCCGGCCAGGGCCTTGCAGCCATGGCACCTTGTGGCCGATTGGCCTGTGCGTGCCGGCGGTATAGCGCAGATGGTCACGAATGCGACAGGGCGCCGATGTCTTGCTATCCAGGGTGCTGACCCAGCGGACGGCCTGCACCACGTCGTCGTTGGCTGCGGTGAACTGCTCGCGCGCCGTCGCTGCTGTGTGGCTGATCGCCGAGCGGATGATCGTCGCCAGCTCATGCCGCGGGCGCTCAAGGAACCCATCGGCGTACCCGTTCGCCCTGGTGCCGCGGATCTCGCTCACGATCTGCGAGACCGTCTTGCCCTCGATGTAGCCCTGGCGCACGGCGTTGCGCACCCTGGTCATGCGGTCGGCCTCTACCGTGCGCACCCAGTCGCGCAGCAGGCGCCCCTGGAACGGCCTCGACATCGCCGCGGCGTATGCCTGCTGGGCGCTGACCCTGGCGACCGGGAACCGCACTTTCACCGGCTCCGGCAACAGCCGCTCGAACAGGTCGAACTGCCATTGCGTCTCGTAGGCGGCCAGCTCCTGCAGGTCGCCGGCCAGCTCCTGCTCGACGCGCCGGTACGCCTCGGCGTTGACCTCGCGCACCGAGGTGAGCAGCGATTCCAGCCGCTCAACGGTGAACGACTCGGCCGGCATCATGTCCAGCGCCTGCATCAGCTGTGCCGCCAAGCTGGCGTCCGTGCGGTTCAGCAGCGCGATGATGCGCCGCACCACGCCCAAGCTGTACTGCTCGAGCGAGACCTTGTGCGCGACCGCCTCGTCCTGCAGTGTCTCGTTTACGGTTGGCATTTCGTCGCCGGCAGTTCGTGAAGCGCGTACCGCTGAAGGCTCTCGATGATCTTGCCGGCTTCGTCCCGGTCGATGGCGCGCACCACGGTGACCGTGGCCAAGTCATCCGGCTCCATGTTGATCGACACGGAGGTAACGCCCTCAGTCGGCACGCCGAGCGCTTCGAGAATCTGGATGCCTAGTTGGCGTCCTGTGCTCATTTGACATATAGCCATCACAGCGCTCCCAGTCGCGGGCCTTCGTCCGCGATCTTCTGTTGCTCCTCTTCCCACGTCAGGTCGCCATTCAGCACACCGCGTCGCTGAACCTCCTTGAACAGCGTTTCCTTGGACAGGTAGCTCGAGTCGGTCATGCCCTTCAACAGCGGCAGGGTCTGCTCGGGCGCGTAGTCGATGTCGAAGTTGCCGTTGACGCTGACGTGGCCGCCCTCCTTCTGGCGGCGCCACTCGGCGAAGTACTGCAGCACCTGGTCGAGGCAATCCTCGAACTGGCCGGCCATGGTCTGCAGCGGGCTCAGCTCCTGCGCGGCCTCTTCCTCGGCCTGGGCCGCAGTCTTGGTCGCCTGCTTCTCCTTCTGCAGCAGCTTGCCGCCGGCCATGCGCATCTGGTCTTCGAGATCGAGCAGCGACTCGCGCCCAGCTTTGATGGCCTGGCCGGTGTGCTCCACCCATTTCATGTCGCCGTCCTTGTCGAGGACGGTTGCCGAGGATGTGCCGATGGTGAGCTCGAAGGGCTTGGTCTTTCCGGTCTCGTCCACCATGTCGCCGGCGCCCATCACCGCCAGGATCGGCACCCGGGCGATGTGCAGGATGTTGTCCTGGTCGCTCTGGCTCTGCCAGTGCTTGACGTTCAGGTGCGCCAGTTCCAGCAGCGGCGGCTCGGCGGTCATGAACCCGGTGCGCTTGGTGTAGAACGTGGCCAGCGGGATATGGTCCAGGCTGGTGGCACCTTCCTCGAACAGGGTCCACACCTTGGCGCCATTATCTCCATCCACCTGGCGATAGGTCTGCCAGGTGCCCGGCGCCAGCACGCGGATCTGCTCGATTTTCTTCACCCCGAAACCGTTCTCCGGGTCGTCGACCTCTACGCTCTCCATATAGCGGAACTGGCTGAGCATCTGCTCGCCGTTCTGGCTGGTCGACTTCCAGCCCAGCACCTGGCCCGGCTGAATGATGATGGCGTAGGGGCGCACGCCTGCGTTGATCTCGTCGGCGCGGGTCTTCAGCCCGTCGGCCTTCGGGTAGTCCACCAGAACATGGCACAGGCCACGGGCCAGGCCGGACCGGAAGAACTCCTGCGCCCAGACCTGTAGGTTGTTTCCCTGCCGGTCGATGTTCTCGGCGTAGCCCTGGATCTCGTCCGGCACGTCCTCGCCGAACGAAATAGGTTCGGCGAAGACGCGGCCGGTCATGTTGCGCACGGTCTCGGCGAACGCTGGCAGCAGGGTGGATAGCCCGAGGCGCGCCTTGTAGGCCTTGGCGTCCTCCTTGGGCCACTTCGGCAGGAACGTCTCGCCCGCTTCGCGCATGGCCTTCGTGCCGCCCATCAGCGCGTCCACAATGGCCCAGTCCTCGCGCATGGCCTTCACAGCCGGGAGGACGATGCTCGGGTCGTTGGTCATGCGCTACATCCTGAGTGGGGCGGTCTGGGTGATCGGTCGGACAATCGGGTATTCGCGGTGGATGAAGTAGCCGCCGGCGTCGTTCGGGTGATCGATGTCGGTGGACTTGTCCGGCTCGCCGTTCGCCCCCCACACCTGCTGCTCCAGGCAGTCGGCATAGGTCGGGCATTTGTCGGCGTTCACCCGGTAGCGGCGCTCGCCCTTGGCGTTGCAAAACATGGCGTTCATGGCGTTGATGCGGTCCTTCACCGGCGGGTTCGCATCCGGCGCCTTGACCTGGAAGCCGGCCTGCTTCAGCAGTGCCAGGTCGGTGACGCTGGCGTTGACCGACTTGCGCGAATCACCGGAGGCATCCGGGTAGATCAGGATCTCGCACGTCTTGTGGTACGCATTCCCGTCGTAGCGCCAGTAGCGCTCCTTGATCTTCTGGACCATGTCAGGCGTGTCGTAGCCCTTCATGATCTCGTCGACGGCCCGTGGCAGGCCATCGCGCTTCACGTGCGTGACGGCCGACATCTTGCCGACGTTGAAGTCCATCCCGATGAACAGCGGCTCGCCGGCCTGAACCGTGTCCGTGCAGCCGTTCAGCTTCCGGTCGTAGGCGCAGTAGATCGTGCCGCTGACCAGGTTGACGAACTGGCCGCGCAGATACGCCTGGATCAGCTGCGGCGGGTACGACTCGATCAGCGACTCGATATAGTCGTCCGGCAGGTTCGCCTCGTTGTCGTAGGTCGACGCCTGGACCATGCCGTACATGGCCGCGAGGTGAGGCTTGTCCCGCAGCTGCTTGACGAACTGCTGGTGGACGAACTTGAACCCTTCCGGGGTCGTGGCCACGTCCACGCCGTTCTTCAGCCCATCCAGCTTGTAGCGCATGCGGGCGATGATCTTGCGCCAGGCGTGCTGCGCCTTGAGCATTGGCAGCACGTCGAGCTCGTCGACCAGGGCGTGGCCGATCTTGAAGCCGACGATGGTCTGTGGCTTCTCCATCGACCGGCAGATGGTCGTGCTGCGGTACCGGCAGCCGGAGTAGAACTCGACCTCCTTGTCGCCCTCCTTGGTCTTGACCTTCAACCCCCAGTCAAAGGCCACTTCCTCGATCGTCGGAAAGAAGATGTCGCGGATCTGCGGATAGGTCGGGGCGAAGTACCCGGAGTTCACCCCGGGCCATTCCCAGACGTGCTTGCAGATACCGGCGCCGCCGACCCAGGTCTTACCCGAGCCGAACCCGGCGACGAACGCCCGGAACTTGTGCGGCAGCAGCAGGAACTCGCCCTGCGGCACGTTAAGCGCCGGCATCGCGCTTCCTGGCGTCGATGATCTCGACCTCTACCCGCGCCGGGGCTACCTCGTCTGGATCGAACCCATGTTTCAGTCGATCAACTTCTGCACGGCGCTTCTCGATATCTAGCCGCTTCATCTCAAGGTCAAGCTCGGCATGACCCTTGGCGGTGAACATACCCAAGTGCCTGGCAATCTCGACCAGTGCGCCCTTCTTGTCGTGAAACTTGACCTTCAGGCCTTCTCTGCCCTGAGACACCTCGGCAATGGCAGCGGCGGTGTCGTCGTCCACCTCAGTGGAATCGATCAAGGCAAGACCGTGGTATGGCACCAGGTCTTCGCCTTCCTCCTCGGCGTCCACCACGCGAACCATCGTCTCGCCCCAGCGGACAACCTTGCGGATGTCGCTGAAGCCGATCTTGGCCA
Source organism: Pseudomonas sp. SP16.1 (assembly GCF_052682975.1). Classification (NCBI taxonomy): domain Bacteria; kingdom Pseudomonadati; phylum Pseudomonadota; class Gammaproteobacteria; order Pseudomonadales; family Pseudomonadaceae; genus Pseudomonas; species Pseudomonas sp. SP16.1. The sequence goes on along the minus strand of NZ_JBQYFZ010000001.1, from coordinate 390,837 downwards.
GCTCCCGTAGCACCATGTCCTGGGTAATCTCGGTCCGCTTCTCGCGATCTTTCATGCGCTTGGCGATTGCGCGTCGAACCTCAACATTTCTCAACAGCCTTTCGCCTTGAGAGGCTGCTGTCTTGGCACTGTACTTAGCCCGAATGGCGGCCTGCGTCGCGTTCAGGTCGATCAGGTATTCATCGACGAACCGTCGCTGCTTTGGTGTGAGCGCCATAGGTCATTGCCGTTACTCGGACGGCTCAGGCCTTCCGCCCCTCAATGTGGATTGTCGCCGCTTTCTTCAGCCAGTAGCCGACCTTCTCAGGATCAGGCTCCAGGCCTGTCAGCCAGGCCGTAGCCATCAGGCCGTAGCAGTACGGTTTCCACCACCATGCGTAGGTGATGCGAGCCGTGAGCGTGACCTTGGCCATCACTCCTCCTGCTCCGCCTGGCGGAAGTGCGCCTCGATGATGGCGGCCTTCATGAACTCCAGCTGACCCACAATCAGGCCAGCAGGCATGCCGGCATCGGCAGCCTTGTCGATGGACTCCCAGATCTCGCGGCGCATGGCGTCCAATGCGTTCACCAGGCCCGGGGTCAAGCCGTTTCCGGCGAGCTGGAACACCTTGGCGGTCATGCGATCCACCCATGCACCAGCTGCACGCCGGCGAAGATCAGCGCAAGGGAGAGCAGGAAGCAGGCGAGCAGGAACCGGCACCAGGCTGCCACGGCGTCATCGGTGTGAAACGACAGGCGCCAGAACACCACCGCAGCAACGAATAGGAGTGCAGGGATGAGCCAGGGCATGGTCAGATACCGTCGTATTCTTCGCGGGCAGATCGTCCCTTGATGCGATTTGCGTCATCCAGCATCCACTGTCTGAACTGCTCTCGGGTAAGGCCGCTAGGCATAACGCGATGAGGTCCGGCCACAGCTCGCTTCATGCGAGCTAGGTCGAAGTTCACTTCGCCGCTCACTTCCACACCGCCTGCTTGATCTCGCGGATCATGTCGGGAAGGGTCATCTCTTTGCGCAGCTCGGCATAGGCGAACCAGGCGCGGACCACGACCCAGGCGGGAAGGCCACAGACGAATATCACACCGGCCAGAGCCACCAGGCCTAGGTCGTCTTGCGCCCAGTGCAGCAGGTCGAACCAGCGGATGACGAACGCACCGCCGGCGAGGCTCGACACCACCGTCGAGATCATCGCCACCACGAATTCGCGCACCGTCTTCGGCAGGGTCATCGCCATAACGACGATGGTCACCAGCACAGCGGCGAGCGCGCCCAGGACGCCCAGCTTGTACAGGGCGAGCCCGCCAGCCGCTGTGGAAGCAGGCTCTGTCATGTCGCGAATCCTCATAGGCCTTTCCCGCCCATCGCCGGGCTGTACTTCGGTGTGTTTGGCTGGCACGGGAGGATTCGAACCTCCGACCAGGCGATTAACAGTCGCCGGCTCTACCAACTGAGCTACATGCCATTCAATGGTGCCGCCACCAGGCTTCGAACCCGGGACCTGCCGATTACAAGTCGGCTGCTCTACCGGCTGAGCTATAGCGGCTTGAATAAAAGGCCCACCGGAGCGGGCAAGGAGCGTCGAGGGAGTGACGCGCTAGGGTTCATTCGACCGGGAAGATATCAACGTAGTAGGCCTTGCCAACTTCCATCTTCTTCGCCACCTCAGTGACGATTCCGGCGCGGAAATCACCGTACGGCGTGTACTTGCCGTAGATGTAGTCCTCGGTTTCTTTTTCCGGCGAATAGACTGCGCCGAGTTGCACGGTGCAGAGCTCACCGTCGCTGTGTTCGTTGGGCGTAACTGCGTGGCAGATCATTTTGCAGCGGATGCGATGAGACATGACTCTTCCTCTCGGTAGTGCAGGATGGTCTATCTGTCTTTCGCCTGCCGAAACGAAAAAGCCCCGGCATTTCTGCCAGGGCTTCGAGTGTGCTATGGGGTACAACCCCAAGTTATGACGGATAGTGCACTTGTTCCGCGCGGTTTTCAAGCCGCCTCGCGCAAATTCTCCAGAGCCGCGTCAATCCACGCCACGCCCGCCCGGATTACCTCGCGCGCCTTCGCCTCTCCGACGCCGTATTCCCGGGCGATCCTGAGCGCAGGCCACTTGGCGCCGAAGTACAGCCAGATCAGGTCGCCCATCAGCGGGCCCTTCGTACGGCCGGCTTCCCGTGCGCAGAGCCTGGCAACACAGCTATCGACCGCCATCGCCAACTCGTCGGTGATGCTGAACGATGGCCCGCCGGCCTGCTGCACGTTGTCACGCATGATGGCGAACGACGGTGAGACGTACCGCGGAACCCCCATCCCGCTCATCCGCCACCAGCCCCATTGCTCGAGCATCCATTCGGTATCTGCCAGTGCTTTGATCATCGCGAATTTCCCCTCGGTAGTAGCCCTGCGTTCTCTAATATCCGGCGTTGCTAGGCCATCCAGGCCTGGAAGAGTGGATCGCTCAATCGCTACCCCCTCGCGACTTGCGGAAGGTGGCGAGGGCTGCATCAATGCGGCCGCGAACAACGCCAGATCGGCCACTGTCATGCTCAAGCGTGAAGGCGCGCGAATCCTCCAACGCCTCCACCAGCGCCGAAACGTCCGGGGCGGGTTGTGGGGTTGTGTAGAGCGGCTGTATGGCGTAACCCTCTCCTTCGCCTTCAGCCCATTTCGGATAGGCCTTTTCAAGCGTCGTTCGGCCATCCGGCAAGCGCAGACTCCACGCCACCGCCTCCTGCCGCCCTCCATGCTCGGCCTTAATCGTTCCGGGCAGGGAAGCCATCGGATTAACCGCTGTACTCCTTGCGCTGTTGCCGTAGCGGACATCGCAGTACTTGAGCAGCGACGGTTTCGCGAACTCCCGCACTTCCGGCGCCGGGGTGGCGGTAAGGAAGGCGCCGGCAGCGTCGTGCCAGTTTTTTGCAGTTGCATCAGTGCAATGGCACGCGAAAAGCACGACTGCGGATTCCAGCAATCCCCGCGCTGCCTCAAGCTCGGCGCGCAGTTCTTGGATGTATGCATGTGCTTCACGCAGCGCTGGCTCATGAATGTCACGGTGGCTGCGTTGCCACTTTTCATTCTCAGCCAGCAGCCCATCGACCTGCTGGTGCAGGGCGGCTACTGCCGCGTCGTGCTCGCTGGCCAATACAAAACTTACCGATGCCATCTTCCCGCTTGCAGGGTCGATGTGCATGCTGTCGTACCGCTTCACTTGCTCAGTCATCTCGCTCTCCTGCCGCACTCAATAAATGCAGTCGTATTCATCGAAACACGGTCCGCACAGCGGTCGCTTCTGGCGCTGAATAGATTCATGACTATCCTTCTTGACCCATCTCGACTTCTTAACGAACACGCCACAATCACGGCATCGCGTGTGATAGTCGGTAGCCTTTCTCGATGCAAATCTAGCCTCAAGGCGGGCTTCTTCATCGGCCCACTCTGCATGCCGCTGGGCGTCTGTCTTTCCGTCCGGTCCTATCTCTTCTGCCATCGCCTACCCCTCCTTCTGCTGGGCGGTGTTGGTCTTCACCTTGGCATCGCGGACTGTCTGTCTGGCGCGCGCTCCAGGGTCTTCGCCCCATGGCGCTGACTGGAGCGTTATGCGCCCACAGAAGCCAGCGAAGCACCACCAGAGAGTCGGGCGCCTCCACCCGCATCCGAAGCGCTTCCATTGTTTTCTATCGAGCCACACCCAGCCACCGTTATACGGCGAGTGCCATAGGCTGACGTTGATATGGCCGTTCTTCTCTCGGAATAAGCGCATCACTCACCACCCCGCTCGCTGCTGGAGAGGAGGGCGCGGAGTTCTGCTACAGCCTCGCTATGCGTGTGCCGATCAGAGCCACTAACTACCGGCCAGCAGACGCGACGCAGCAACTCCACCGGCACGCTCATCGCTCCAGCCTGCTGCAAGGAAAGGGCGGCCACGATGCGGTTGTGCTGGGCGACGGTCATAAGGGGCGTAAATAGGTGGATAAACTCAGGGCCCTTCGGTTTTCCTTGTTTCCAGGCTTTCTTGTCGTGGCAATAGGTGAAGTAACCCACCACCTCCACCTCTTCCACGCCAGCAACTGGCAGGGCGGTTGATGGCTCACCGTTGCGGACAGGGCAGTTTGGCGCGTGCGAAGCTGGGTCTGGCTTGCTGCCGCCTGGGCAGTTGCACTCCACCTGCTCAGCCTTGACGGTTGGGGCGGCAGGGGCGGCGGCGAACGCATCCGCTGCCCGCCCAAGCAATTCGCATGTGTATCCAGTCCGAGCCGCCGCGTGATTGCGCAGTTCGTCGATCAGGCCATCCGGCACACCCACTGGCAGGCTGGCGCGGGCGCGGGCTTTCAGCCACACATACTCACCCCACCCCATCGCGCACGATATACGGAGTTCGCGCTGCTCGTCGGCATACCACCAAAACTCAAACGCCGCCCGCTCCGCATCCATCTTCTGTTCGCTCATCTCTCTGCCCTCTGTAGTTCGCGCAGCTTCTGCCGGTATTCGGTCTTGATCTGCTGCAGGTCTTCGATGGTGTACTTCTTGGGTTCGTGGGGGCCTTCCAGCCATGCCACGGCGTCGGCGCCGATCTTCGCCACCAGGTTGATCCGGTAGTTCACGATGTCGCCGGACTTGTGCTGGTTGCAGGGCACGCACTGCTTGTGGCAATTCATGGGCTCGAAGCGCAGCGCCGGGTTGCTGCCGACGGTGCGGTAGTGGCCAGCGTCGTACTTGCCCTGGTGGTGACGGCCGCAGCTGATGCAGGGCAGCAGGCGATCGCGCTCGCGGATGTAGGCGTTGAATGCCTGTTGCGCTTCTTTCAGATACTCGCCGCGGCCTTTGATCTGCTGCTTGCGCACGCGGATCTCTCGACGCTCGACCTGAGCCAGGGCCTTGCGCTGCTTGTCCTGCTTGGCCCGGGCGATCACCACGGCGCAGTCAGGGCTGCACCAGGTCTGAAATGGCCGGCTCGGCACGAAGGGCGCGCGGCAGGTGCGCACGGCGCACTTCTTCGACTTCTCGCTGATGGCCTTGAGGGGCTTCCGGGTGGCGATCATGCAGAGCACCCCCAATCCAGCCTTGCAGGAATTGGCGTGGTGGCCTGCAGGGTGCACATATCCAGCAAAGTGAAATAGCCGCCCCGCCCTTCCGGCAGCCAGCCGCCGGTATCGATGTGGAAGACGTTGCCGAGCACTACCGGATGGCGAACAGGGGTATGCCCGACCACCAATGCGCGCAGTCCATCAACATGGTTATGCACGCCATTCTCAATGCGGCTGCGCGACCACATGATCGAGTTCTTGAGCAGCTTTAGGTGCCCTCTCGACTCGGGGCTGCCGAGCCCGTCGATGAGTTCGGCCCAAGATGCAAGCGGGCAGTCGGCGTGCACCAGGCCGACCAGGCCGCCCGGAGTCTCCACCTCGATGGCAATCGGCAGCTCGCGGAACTGGACAGCGAACTCGCGCTGCTCATCCCAGGCCAGACCAGCGAACCAGGCGCCGCCGTTGTACACCCAGTTGTCGATGTCGCAGGTGTCGAACCTGCAGACGTAGTCGTCGTGGTTGCCGCGCACCGGGTGGAACCAGGGCTTGGATAGCCAGTCGAGCGCCTGGCGGCACTCCGGCCCGCGGTCGACCAGATCACCCACCGAGAACAGGCGGTCGACGGCAGGGTCGAAGTTGACCGCGGCCAGGGCCTGCCCCAGGCGGGTGAAGTGGCCGTGAATGTCGCCGACAGCAAAGTCCCGGCCGGCGGTGTTCGCAGGGTAGCGATGCACAAGTGCGTGGATGGGCTCGATCATGCGAAGCTCCCCATCATGTCCGCAGCGGCCTGGGCATCAGCCTCGCTCTCGAAGTGTGCCGACAGCACCAGGCGCCAGCACGCCGCGAACACGTCGCGGTAGAGCTGGCCGAAAGCGTCCTCGTCCATGTTCGCCCAGGCGATGGACTTGGCTTCTTTGCGGATGCCGTCAGGGGTCTGCACCAGGTGGAAATGTCCGGCCTCGACGGTCACCCACTCGCGGAAGGCCTCGCGGCTCTTGTCGACGGCGGGGAATCGTTCGGCGCGCTCAGCCTCCAGCTTCTCGACGTAGGCTGCGACGGCGGCCTGCAGCTGGCCGGGGCGCCCGTTCAGATCCTCGAAGTACTTGGCCAGCCCGCGAATGCCGCGCATTTCCTGCCGCGGGATCAGCCCGCCCACCGGCTCCCAGTACTCATACGCCAGGTCCAGCATGGCGAAGAACTTGCCGTGGAAGCGCGCGTTGCGCATGCGGGCGAACTTGCCGTGGACGACCTGGCCGGCCTTCCACTTCTGCACCAGCTCGCGGTCGGCCTCGGTGGCCGGTACCAGTCCATGGGCGGTACGGATCAGGGCGAGATCAGCCATTGTCAATCTCCAGATCAGGGTCGAGGCACCCATCTACCCATACACCTTCACCAGCCCCCGCCGCGCCCCTCAACGACACACCGATGCCCGCGCTGCCCACGAGTGACTTGGCGCCAAGCGGGGCGCCGAGGAATGGTGTGTAGGTGCTCAGCGCCGGCTGGTCCCATCCATAGGCTCGGTTGAAGCACAGCGGATCCATGGGCAGGTACTCGGCGCCGACGGTGCTGATCGGCTCGACCTCGCCGCGGATGTCGTAGAAGCGGTCGCCGATCTTGGTGATGACGTGATCGCCGTCGTACCAGGCCTCGGCGGTCGGGAATCGCTGCTGCAGCAGCAGGAACACTCGGAAGCAGCCGCCATGCAGGCCCCAGCGGGCCATATCCGGGTGCACGTCGCGCAGGGCAGCGAGGAAGGCAAGCACTTCACACATTGCCAACCTCCTTCATCGCTTGCTTGCCAAGCGCTCGGATTGCCAGTCGCGCACGGCCAAGCTCTGCGCGTGCCAGCTTTCGCTGCTTGATCAGCATGTAGGCGCGGTAACAGTGACGGCAGCCGTCATTGCTTGGGCGCAGGTACTCCAGCATTCCGTCTTCGCACAGATGCACCTCTCCATACCCACAGCTTGATGGCTCCAAGACTTGGAAGGCCTGCCACAAATGCGTTTTGTGCTTCCCGGTCTTGTCGTCCCACAGCTCGGCACGTTCATTGTTAGGAAGCGAGTAATCCTCGGATTTCACGACCACCTGGCAGCGGCTGATTGCTAGTCCGATTCGTCGCGAAAGGCCGTCGACCTTCTGCTTTGCCTGCTCATGGCGGGCCAGTGCAAGCATGTACTTGTCAGCCACGGGCCACCTCCTGCTCCACCAGGTCGATGATCTCGGCCACGCCACACGCGAAGCTGACCGGCTTGCCGTGCATGCACTGGCGCAGGCGATCGAGGATCTGCCGCGGGCCGTCCTTCAGTTCGAGCAGCACCTTCGAGGCGCGCACGATATCGGCGGCGTGGCGCCGGCCTTCGAGGTAGGACAGGCGGTCGCTCTGGACGACTGGGTTAGAATTGGCCGCCGGCGAATCCGCGCGCACCGGCTCGGGTAACGGCGCCGCCGGCAGCACCTCGGCAGCCGGTACCGGCCTGGCGCCCCTGGCCATCGCCCGGGCCAGGGCTTGCTGGGCTATCAGGTTCATTGAGGGCCGCCCTCGACCAGAGAGGACGGAACACTGACGGACTCGCCAAGCTTTGCGGCCACGATGGCGCGGCAGGCTGCTATCAGGTAGGTATCTCCCAGAGCGACTTTGCCAATCATTTCTGCGCGAACCTGGCCGCGGCAGAAGGTGAACAGAGGCAGGTGCTGGTCGATTAGCCTGCCGCCCTGGTGCCACTCGGTTGATGGCGACCACCTCGTGCACGCGTATTCGTCTGGGAATATCCAGGCATCCCAAAACGGCGCATCGATGTTGTCCGCGAACTGAAGCGGCTTTTGCACTCCACCAACAGCAATGCCAACCGCCCAATCCAAGGCCGGCCCGGTCAGGTCTGCTGTCTTCACTTCGATCATTTCACTCGCAGAGTTCATGGGTTTCACCTCGCTGGGCGATGAGTTGTTCGACGGTGGAGAGCACCTCGGCGCGGCGCGCGGCCAGGTCGCGGCGAGTGCGTCGCGCGTCCCACCTGGCCTTCACGTCCTTCCGGTGCCGGCTCGCCTGGATGTCCGATTTCAGCTGCTGCCACCTGGCGCGCAGCTCTGGGGTTGGCATGGCGCCGCTACCGGTGATGAGGCCGGCGATGGCTTTCCCGTCTGCGCTCACTGGCTCGTCCCGAAGGTCTGCCAGCAGACGCTGCGCCTCTGGCGCCGGCAGGCGTCCCAGGCGCTGAGCCTCCTCCACCGCAGATACCCGGCGCTCAGGGTTGTGGCCGAGGGAGAGCCGCCAGGTCACCGGCTTGGCGTTCTGGCGGGCGGCGTCGACCAGCCGCTGGTAGGCCGAGAGGAACGCCATACGGGCGCCGATCTTGTCGCGCCCGGCCATGACAGGCTCGGCGGCGGCGGCGGCCTGCTGGATCTCGTCGGTGATCAGCACAGTCTCCGACTCGTCGAACGACTGCAGGGCGATTGCCCAGGCCTCGTTCGGCTCGGGATGGCCGTCGGCGGCGTGCAGGTGCTTCAGGATGGTGTCGACGCTCAGGCGCCCGCCATTGCGCCTGCAGGCCTTCAGCGCCTCAGCCACCGCCGGCTCGTCGTGATCCTTCAGGTCGTCGACCATCAGCAAAGCGGCGCCCTTGGTCAGCTGCAGGCCCATCGCCTCAGCTGTGGCGAACAGGGAAAGGAGCAGCTGGTCCTGCTGGTCTTCACTGAGCATTGGCTACCCTCCTCGCGCGCTGCTCGGCCAGGGCCTGCTCGGCGGCCGATAGGTTGGCTTGGGTGCTTTCCGCCTGGCGGGCGGTCACCGTGGTGATTTGCCGGTTCGTGGCCCACTGCGTCCGGTAGGCCTCGGCCTTGGCCAGCAGCAGCCCGAAATCGTGGCAACTGCGGATCAGGTACTGGTCGTTGATCGATACGAAGAACTCGGCCACCGCCGGCGCCTCGCCGCCCAGCCGTTTGCGCAGGTCGTCAACCTGGCGGTTCACCTTGGCGTTGCGGACAGGGGACGTTTCGTAGCGGTCGAGGTAGGCCGCCGAGTAGGCCGCCCAAATCGCCCGGCAGGCATCCTGGCGTTCCGACTCTGAATCGCCCTGCGGCTTCTCATGACGTTTCCGTTTCGGCGGGACCGCAGGTGCCGGCAAAAGGATTGGTGGTTCTCCTGACGTTTCAACTGATGGTTCTATTACGGTTCTGGGTGCGCCATTTGCGGGGGAGGGGTGCGCCATTTGCACCCCCTCCCCTGCGCCATTTGCACCCCCCTCATGCGCCGTTTGCTGGGGGTGCGCCATTTGCACCCCCGCGCCGTTTGCGGGGGGTGCGCCATTTGCGGGGGTTACCTTGGCCGATCTCTTGCGCGGAGCAGGCGCAAGATCAGCCGAATACGAATGCGGGGTGACCGTGTAGGAGGTGCTGCTGTTGAACCGGAAATCACGACGAAGCGCCCCGGCAGATTCCAGCCAGCCTATGGCGTCCTGAACGGCGCGAGGAGACAGGCAAGTGCGCTTGGCGATGCTACCGACGCTCGGCCAGCAGACACCCTCATCATTGGCCTGATCGGCAAGCGAGATCAGCACGATCTTCTGGGTCGCGCTCATCCCCTGAAGCTGCCAGCATGCCGAGGAGACCAGGGTGCTCATATGCTCAGGCGCCCTGTTTTTCCGAGACGCCCATGACCTTCTCGGCCGCGGCGGCCAGGGTCTCGGCCTTCGCCGACAGTGCGCGCAGGCCACTGACGAATCCCGGGAGGAACTCGGCGTCTTGCTCGTCGATCACCAGGTCGTCGAACACCTGGGCGCCGAGCCCGGCCACACCGCCCATGTGACCCATGAGGCCGGAGAAGGCCTTCATCGGCCCCATGCCTTCCACGCCTACCGGGCGCACCGCCAGCAGGCCGTAGCGGCCGGCCAACTCGATCAGGCAGCGTTCGCGCCACTCGGGCAGCATTGACTGAACCCAGGCTTCTTCGATCCACGCTGGGAACTCGACGGTATCGGCGGCAAGCCAGCGCTGGACGCGCTTGAGCCACGCACCGGCCGCGCGCGAGTAGCTCTGGTGATCGGCGGTGAGCGTCAAGGCCTCAAGGTCAGGAACCTCTTTCGCCCTCGCCTTCTCCGGCGCCAGCGAATAAAGCGCGCGGCTCAGGCTCTCGGCGAAATCTTCCTTGCTCATGCAGGTGCGGCTGAGCATGTCGGCCGCATGCGCTATCAGAACCATGTCGCGCGTGCTGCTGTGGGTCTGTTGCTGTCTGTAGATGGACATTTTCCGTTTGCCTCCAGGCCAATAACCTGCAATCACTGGATCAGCCGATAGGGGAACCCCCCATGCAACCGACCGTCGAAACTCTCCAGGGCGAACTGCTCGCCCTTCGTTGCCACATCGCCGCACTGATGGAGGTGCAGCCCCTGAGTTCTCAGTTGCGGTTCCGCGCGAAGCTGGAAACCGCCCTACTGCTGATCCGCCCCTGCCAATCTGGCGACCGGCAAGAAGGGTTTGATCGGGCTGTCGTTTCACTGATGGCTAAGCGGACGGTTGAGAGAACTTCAACGCATCGGCAGACGCGCGAAGCTGACCGCCAGTGATCGCCTGGATTTGCAACTGTCGGAGAACTGGCACTTCGTCCGGCCATTGCGATACGGCACCAGGACTGATGCCGAGAGCCGCAGCCACCTTGCTCACACCGTTGAAGTGCGCGAGAACGTCTGACTTTTTCATGGAGCACCTCTTTTGTCTTTCGGCGATTTAAGCATGCTTAATAAAGGCGCGCAAGGGAGGCCTGCATGCTTAAACGATGCGGATTTAAGCTCTCTTAAATTCTGCGGAGGCGTCGTGATGCTGTTTTTTGGCAGGGAGATACCTGAGCCCCAGGGCAGACACCAGCGCGTTGCGCTGGCCATCGAGCACAGCGGGAAGACCAAGAGCTACATCGCCACTCGATGTGGCGTATCAGCCTCTGCTGTGACTCAGTGGACATCAGGCGAGACTGCGGCCATACGGCCAGAGAACCTATTCGCCCTGGCGTCCGAGACTGGTGTCAGTGCGAAGTGGATTGCTACTGGCGAAGGGCCGCCAGAACCTTATACTCCAAAGGCAAATGTCTATGCATGGAAGGCACCAGACGACCTTCCTGACGACGAATTCATTATTGCCCCCAGGCTGTCGGTTAGGTTCGCGGCCGGGTCAGGAGAGATGGTGATAGAAGAAATTCACCAGGACCAAGGGAACGCCTACCGCATGGACTGGATCAGGCGCAGGCGCCTTAGCCCGAAGAACTTGGCCGACTTCATAGTGCGCGGCGACTCAATGTCACCAACGCTCCCGGATGCCTCAAAGGTCACTCTCGATCTTTCCAACACATCGATCACAGACGGGGCAGTCTATGGAATCAGGTATGGCGACGAGTTGCGCATCAAACGCCTGTTCAAGCGGTTTGACGGCGGCCTGATCATCCGATCAGACAACTCCTCCAAGTACCCAGAGGAATCGATCGACCCTGAGCAGCTAGAGCAGATAGCGGTTATAGGTAGATACGTTGCCCACAGCTTCGATGGCGACATTTAGGAGGCGTGATGGCTGTCGTCAAATGCTTGGAGTGCGGTGGCGGCGTGTCGACAGAGGCAAAGGCATGCCCGCATTGCGGAGCGTTGCAGGGACGCAGGGCTAGCTATCTCTGGCTGCTGCTTCTGCCGGTCGGAGCTGTCGTTGCGTTCCTGGCATATGGAGTCCTGATCTCTGATAGCGGGAAGAGCAGAGATCGAGCCGCTATTGAGCAATGCTGGAAACGCGCCAGAACGATCATAACTGGCAGCGGTGCCCGGGCGATCGCTGACCAAGCTTGCCGGCAGATGGTTCAAGACTTTGAGCGCAAGCACGGGCCATCGCCATCTCTGAAACGCCAGTAACAACCACAGACAAGGAGGTCGCCATGCGCGCCACCGCCATTGCAGCATCCCTTTCCGCTGTTGTACTGCTCTCGGGGTGCGCCAGCATCTTCAGTGAGCAGACCTACCCGGTCCAGATCACATCCGAGCCGCCCAGGGCCTCTATCGAGATCCGCGACGAGGATGGAAACGTGGTCTACAACGGCAGCACGCCGGCCACCGTCAAACTGGCATCCAGCGCCGGCTACTTCGACGGCGAGCGCTACACCGTGACGTTCCGCAAGCCTGGCTTCGACGACGAGCAATTCGTCATCGACTCGGGCGTTGACGGGTGGTACTGGGGAAATATTCTGCTCGGCGGCGTCCTGGGCATGCTGATCATCGACCCGGCCACCGGAGCCATGTTCAACCTCCCGAGAAAGGCCGCAGCCACCATGAAGCCGACCGTTGAGGCTGCTGCATCTGCCCTACCGGTTGGCGCAGTCCCATCCGCGATTAGCAAGGCGCAGTGGCAAGAGCAGCAGCTTCGCGCCTTGCAGGCCGAGAAAGGACTTAGCTACGAAGAGTACACCCGCCGTTATCGCGATATCATGGCGCAGTAGCCAAGCCTTAATCGCCCAATCAAAGCCCGCTTGTGCGGGCTTTTTTATGCCTGAAGATTCAGCATGCTAAATATTTATCTTCAGCATGCTTGACCTGGCATTTTAAGCTTGCTTAAATCATCCCCATGCCGAGCACAACACAGACGGAGGGGAACGAAGATGATGCTGCATCCCGACCTGATCAAAAGCGCCAAGCCGTTGCCGTATCCGGGCCTCCCGGAACGCGAGCAGGCGCGCAACCGTGCCATCGCTGCTCAGCAGCGCCTGGTGCTGAACGAACTGCAGCAGGGCGAGCCCGCAACCTGCAACGACTTCGCCCAGTTCTGCGCCGACCGCCTCGACCACGACACTCGCTTTGGCCTCTGCCTCTCCCGCATCACCGGTGACAAGGCCATGCAATCCCTGGCGGGCGCCTGGGTCGCCGATCACGTCTCGAAGTGCCGCCCGCTGTTCGTAGAGGCGGAAGTCGAGCGCCGCATCCTCGCCGCCAAGGTCGAGGCCCTGGAGCTGCCGCGATGAACAACCCCAACGCCTGGCGCTGGGCGCTTGACCCGCGCGATCCCAACTACCTCGACCCGCCCTCCGATGAAGAGCAGGCCGAGCAAGAGGACGACGAAGCCTGGCTGGCCGAGTGCCGCGCCCAGGATGCGGAGGTGGCCCATGTCTGACTGGAGCAAAGCCAAGGCTCGCCAGCTGATCGCCAACCAGATCGCCTTCGAGGGCGCAGCGCAATTCCCGTCCGCCCAGACCTGCGAAGGGATGATCGAAATGGCCTACGCGCTCGACCTGCTGAACGACAGCGAACTGAACGAGCTGAACGACCAGATCGCCAACGCCGTGGCGGCGCGCCGCAAGCAGCTGCGCGCCGACCGCAACGCAGCCCTTCTGGGCTTGGAGGTGTCCCGTGCTTAAGCAATTCACCGGCAACCGCTACGACGAGGCATTCCGCCGCGCCATCGCAGGCGGCCTCACCCATATCCACCAGATAAAGCGCGTCGTGCGCGACCACGGCATCTGGTTCATCACCTGCGAGGTTCCAGCATGAGCGCCCTGCCGAAAACCCACACCCAGAAGATGTTCATCGCCGCCCGCCGGTGCTTCCCGACCGATCCTTACGAAATCGCCCTCTATGGATTCGACCCATCAACCGGATCTAACGCACTCGGCTACATCGTTCTAGGCACCGCCGAGGTCACCGTCGACATCCCCGAGTGCAACCCGGTGCAGGCGGAAATCGCCGCTATCGAGAAGGCCCGCGACCAGATCCTGGCCGACGCCCAGTTGCAGGCCACCCAGCTCAACGAACGTATCCAGCGACTGCTGTGCATCGAGCATGAGGTGCCGGAATGAGCGAAGAGCGCAAGCCGCTGCCACGCACTGGCGATGACATGGACCTGCCAGCCGGAAAGACCTGCGCAGATTGCACGCATTGCCGCCGTTGCACGCTGATGTTCGGCCACATCCCGGCCGACGAATCGTGCGACTGGTCGCCGTCGCGCTTCACTCCGCGCAAACAGGAGCTGCCGGCATGAACCGCTTCACCAAAGACACCCTGCGCAGCGCCGCAGCCTGGCTCGCCATCTGGGGCGCAGCCATGGCCGCTGCGTTCATCCAGTACGGAGCACCAGCAGCATGAGCACAGCCATGGCAGCAGCCATCACCGAAGACCGTCTGATCCGACTGCCCGAAGTGATCCGGGCGACCGGCCTCTCGAAATCAACCATCCGGCGGCTGTGCCTGGCTGGCCAGTTCCCGGCGAAGCGGAAGCTGATGGGGGACGGCCCGAAAGCCCCGGTGGCCTGGTCGGCCAACGAGGTGCAGGCCTGGATCGACCAGCGCAAGAACCCCGCCAACGACGGCGAAGAACAGTAACGGAAACCAGCAGGGAATCATCATGAGCACCGAAACCCAGGTTATCGCCATCGAGGAAATCAGCGCTGACAAGGCGCCGTCGATCTATGGCCACAACAAGCTGAGCGCCTACGTCGAGGTCGCCCGAGCTGCATCGAACGAAGTCCCCGACCTCACTACCCGCAAGGGTCGCGAGCGGGTCGCCTCCCTGGCCGCCCAGGTCAGCCGCTCCAAGACTGCGGTCGAGAAGCCGGGCCGCGAGTACCTGAAACGCATCAAGGAACTGCCCAAGGCCATCGAGGCCGAGTTGCGCGATTTCGTGCAGCAGATGGACAGCCTGCGCGATGAGGTACGCAAGCCGCTGACCGAGTGGGAAGAGGCGGAAGAAGCACGCGTGAACAAGCATGAGGCCAACGTCGATGCGCTCAAGTCATGGGGGACCCCGTCCAGCCAGCTCTCCGCCGCCGAACTGCGTGACAGCATTGTTCGCCTCGAGCAGGTCGAGATCGGCGCCGAGTGGGAAGAGTTCGAAGCAGAGGCCCATCGGGTCAAGGCCGCCAGCCTCGCCACCCTGCGCGAAGCCCTGGCCAAGCGCGAGAAATACGAAGCCGAGCAAGCAGAACTGGAGCGCCTGCGCGCCGAGGCGGTCGCCCGCGCGCAGAAAGAACGCGAGGAGCGCATTGCCCGTGAGGCAGCAGAAGCCGAGCGCCTGGCGGCCGAACGCCGGGTCCAGGAGGAGCGCGACGCTGCCAACCGCCGTGAGGCCGAAGCCAAGGCTGCCGCCGAGCGCCGCGAACTGGAACTGAAGCTGGCCGCCGAGCAGGCAGAGCGCGAGAAGGTCGAGGCCCAGCGTCGCGCCGAGCAGGCAGAGCGGGATGCACAAGCACGCGCCGAACAAGCCGCCGCAGCCGAACGCCAGCGCCAGGCCGACGAACAGGCCCGCATCAAGGCCGAAGCCGAAGCCCGTGAGGCTGATCGCGCCCACAAAGGCGCCGTCCTGAAAGCCGCCAAGGAAGCCGTCATGACCTGCGGCATCACCGAAGACCAGGCCCGTGAGGTGATCAAGCTGATCGCCGCCGGCGGCGTCCCGCGCGTCTGCATTTCCTACTGAGGCCAGCCATGAAGAGTCAAGTAATCGAACGCCAGGACGCATCGCCCGTCGCAGTGGTCGACGAGCCGAAAACCATCCTGCAGGTGATCCAACGCGCCGCCGCCGATCCGCAATGCGACATCGAGAAGATGGAGCGCCTGATGGCCATGCATGAGCGCATGCAGGCCCGCGACGCAGAAACGAAGTTCAACCTGGCCATGTCGGCAGCGCAGTCGGAAATGCGCCCGGTTGGCGCCGATGCGGACAACAAGCAGACCCGCAGCAAGTACGCCACCTACGCGAAGCTGGATGGCGCCCTTCGCCCCATCTACACCCGCCACGGCTTCAGCCTGAGCTTCAACAGCGAGCCGGCCGAGGCGGACGTTATCCGGGTCATCTGCTACGTCTCGCACTCGGACGGCCACACCCGCAGCTACATGCTCGACATGCCGGCCGACGGCAAGGGTGCCAAGGGTGGCGACGTGATGACCAAGACCCACGCGGTCGGGTCTGGCGCCTCCTATGGCATGCGCTACCTGCTGAAGATGATCTTCAACGTGGCCGTTGGCGAGGATGACGACGACGGCAATTCGGCATCTGGCGCAGACCTGCGCGACGCGGCCATGAGCGATCTGCTGCGCCGAGTCGACGAGGCCGAAGACCAGGAAGAACTGACCAAGATCTGGAAGTCCGGCGTGACTGTGCTCCGGGCCGCGCGAGACGCGAAGGGTTACGAAGAACTGAAAGCGGCGGTGGCCGCCAAGGGCAATCAACTGGAGGCCGCCAATGCTGCTCATTGAATGCGAACAGGGCAGTCCTCAGTGGCACCAGGCGCGCGCCGGCGTGGTCACCGCAAGCATGTTCGAGGTGGCTCGCAGTCAGGTTGGCGGCTTGACCAGCCAGCAGAAGACCTACGTAGACGCCATTCTCGCTGGACACAGCGAGAAGAAGGCGATGGAGCTCGCCGGCTACAAAGCGGCGCCCAAGTCCGAAACCGTCGCGCGCGCCCTGGACGGCGAGAAGGTCGGCGAGCCTTCCGAGGCGGCCAAGAATTACGCCTTCAACCTGGCGGTGGAGCGAATCAGCGGCAAGCCTCTCGATGGCGGGTTTGAAACCTGGCAGATGAAGCGCGGGCATGAGTTGGAGCCCGAAGCGCGGATGGAGCACGAAATTCAGACCGGCCTGGTGGTCATGCGCGCCGGCTTCGTGACCACCGACGACGGCTGCTTTGGCGCCAGCGCGGACGGCCTGATCGGCGAGGACGGCGGCAGCGAATACAAGTGCTTCCTGGCCCCTGAAAAGCTCCGCGCTTTCCACATCGACAACGACGCCTCGGGGATCTTCGACCAGGTGCAGGGCTGCATGTGGATCACCGGGCGCAAGTTCTGGCACATCGGCCTGTACTGCCCTGCCCTTGAGCCAGTCGGCCGCCAGCTCTGGTGGAAAGAGTTCCAGCGCGACGACGACTACATCGAACAGCTCGAGGCCGACCTCTGGCAATTCAAGCTGCTGGTTGACCAGTACGAGGCCCGGCTGCGCGAGAAGGCCGCCTAACCACGATTCCCCGAACCGACACGGGGCGCCACCCGGCAACGCAAGAAGCCGCGCCGGGCAACGACAGGCTGGCCACCTGGGCATTCGGCCAAAGAGCACGGCGAGCGGCCGCCTATGACTGCCGCGCACAACCGAGGGCATTGCCATGTGACAGACCAGCCAGCGCCGGCGAGAACAAGGCGTATCGGGCGAGCAGATGGAGCCTGGAGGCTGCTCGCGACCATAACAGGCAGCGGCAAACCGGGGCGCCGATCTCACCGCGGATCAGCCAGCAAGAGCTGGCAGCCCCACCCAAGAGAGCAGTGACAGCCGGAAAGACGGCCCGACACACCCGAGAGGGTGCATCGGTGAGCGATCCCGACAGCAGATCGTTCAGCCAATGCGCCAACAGAGCAAGGGCAGTTCAGATGAAAAATTACGGTTATTGCGAAGGCGAAACGTGCGACCGCGATGGGTGCACTGGCGTGATCCAGATGCGCGGACCAGACAACTGCAGCTGCCACCTAAGCGCTCCGTGCGGGGCGTGCACTGCCCCGCGCTGTTATTGCGATACCTGCGAATGGGACGAGGCCGACGAGCCAGGCCCCGAAATTCCCAAGATTAGCGACGAGGAACGAGCCTTCTGGAAGGCGCAGCAAGAGGAATGGGAACGCCTCAGAAACGCGCCACTGGACAACACGAAGGTCAGCTGGCGCGACAAGTCGCACACGCACTTTTCAATGATCAAGGAAGGCGTTTATCCGCAGTCCGGTGACGATGCGGCAGACCGGGAGATGGTGCGGAAAGTCGTGGATGGGACCTTTGGTGGCCGCTTCGAGCAATTCGGTGGCGGCAAATTCAAGTTCATCGCTTACACCGATTGATGAGGGCTAAACCATGACCCCAACACCCCACTTCACCAGCCATGCAGAACAGGTCAAAGCCCTGGGCTGCGCGGCAAAGCTGGACCCGAAGAAGCACCCTCGCCGGGCAGCACAGCTCAAGGCCAGGGCGAAGTTCGAGAAGGCCCAGAAATCACCTATCAACGAGTCGAAGAAATCCATCCATAACGCAGCCAAAGAAGAACGCCGCGAACTGGCAGAGCAGGCGCGCGCCCTTTCGCACTTGACCATGAGCGAGGCTGCCCTAGGCCTGGATATCCCCTACTGGTGCCTGCAGAAACTCAAGTACGAATTCGG
Source organism: Pseudomonas sp. SP16.1 (assembly GCF_052682975.1). Classification (NCBI taxonomy): domain Bacteria; kingdom Pseudomonadati; phylum Pseudomonadota; class Gammaproteobacteria; order Pseudomonadales; family Pseudomonadaceae; genus Pseudomonas; species Pseudomonas sp. SP16.1. Next base: position 372,683 of record NZ_JBQYFZ010000001.1, on the reverse strand, counting down.
CCTGTCTTTCGCCGACAGCCTGCCGCAGAACCGCGAACAGGAAATCTGCGAGGCCGCGACCAAGTGCAGCAACTATCAGGAAGTCGCCGAGCTTACTGGCCTGACCTACGTCTACTGCATCCGCGTGCTGCACAAGAACGGCATCTACCTGCGAGCCGGCGAGGAAGAGCCTGAGGCATTGGTCGAGCGCGCACGGGCCATGGCCGGCATCGGGCTCTCCAAGCATGCCGCCGCGAAGAGCCTGGAGATCGGCACCGCACGCCTCGAACGCCTGGCCGCCAAGCACGGCATCCCCCAGTACACCAAATCCCCGAAAGTCGCCTGAGGACTCAGCCATGTGGTTCCGCAACCTGCTGATCTACCGCATCACCCAAGCCATCGACCTGGCCGCCGAAGCGCTGGAAGTCGCGCTGGCCAGCAAGCCCGCCCGCCCGTGCGAAAGCCAGGAGCTGACCACCTACGGCTTTGCCGCACCGCTCGGCAAGGGCGCCGACGCGCCCCTGGTGCACGCCGTCGAGGGCATGCTGCTGATCCGCGCACAGAAGGAGGAACGCATGCTGCCCGGGCATGTGGTCCGCGACGCCCTCAAGGAGAAGGTCGACGAGATCGAAGCCAGCCAGCTGCGCAAGGTCTACAAGAAGGAGCGCGACCAGCTCAAGGACGAGATCGTCCAGGCCTTCCTCCCGCGCGCCTTCACCCGCAAGGTCTCGACCTTCGCCGGCATCGACCCGGCCGCCGGCCTGATCTACGTCGACGCCAGCTCGCCGAAGCGCGCCGAGGATCTGCTTTCCACCCTGCGCGAATGCCTCGGCTCCCTACCGGTGCGCCCGGTGTGCGTGAAGATCGCGCCGACCGCCACCCTCACCGACTGGCTCAAGCAAGGCGCGGCCGAAGGCTTCTTCGTGCTCGACCAGACCCTGCTGCGCGACACCCACGCCGACGGCGGCAGCATCGCCGCCAAGCACCAGGACCTGACCAGCGAAGAAATCCAGCTGCACCTCTCCACCGGCAAGCAGGTCACCCAGCTGTCGCTGGCCTGGCAGAACAAGCTCTCCTTCGACCTCGACGACAAGCTGCAGATCAAGCGCCTGCGCTTCGAAGACCTGCTGACCGACCAGGCCACGCAGGACGGCGGCGATGATGCCCTCTCCCAGCAGTCCGCCAGCTTCTTCCTGATGATGAGCACCTTCCGCGAGTTCGTGCCGGAACTGCTCACCGTCCTGGGCGGCGAGGAGATCCCGCAGGGCCTCGGCGAAGAGCAAGGCCCCGGCTTCGAATCTCGCCTTGAGGCGCGCGCCACTTCGAACAATCTGGCGCGCCAGGTGGATATCGAAGAAGCGATCGCCCAGAGCCAGGCGAACGATCATATCGACGGCAGTGAAGACGATCCCCTGTACAGCGATGCAGTGGCATTCGTTCGCGAAAGCCAGCGCGCCAGTATTTCCGCTGTGCAGCGCAAGCTGAAGATCGGCTACAACCGCGCCGCCCGCCTGATCGAATCCATGGAAATGGCCGGCGTGGTCACCGCGATGAACAGCAACGGCTCGCGCGAGGTAATCCGCCATGGGTAACTCTCGCACCGCCGACAAGTTCGTGGTCCGCATGCCTGATGGCGTCCGCGCCCGCGTAGACGCTGCCGCACAGCTCGACCACACCAGCATGAACACCTTCGTGGTCCAGGCGATTGAGGAAAAGCTGGCTCGCGCCAAGCGCCAGGAACTGCTGCTGGACGCCCTGGAGCAGGCCGCCTCTGGCATTCACAGCGCCCGGGTGCAAGCGGCACCCCGGCTGATCGGCTGGCGTACCGCCGATTATCTGGAAGAGACGAACGACCATAAGGTCGCCAGCAACTGGGCGCCGAATGTCGCAGTCCTGCCGATCTTCGAAGGCGACACCATCACCAAGCTGCCGAATGTTCCGGTCGAGGTGTCGCCATGCTGACCAGCGAAGCCAAGACCTTCCACGTCTGCGTTGCCGTCAGCTACGTGATCGAGCGCGCACGTCGCCCGCGCGCCCTGGATGACCTGCTGTCAGAGCGCGGCACCGGCCGCCCTCTTCCTGGCGAAGAGGTGCTGACCGTCGCCCTGGCGTGCGCAGAGCGCGGATTCACCATGATCCCCAGCTGCGACCACCACGGCGATAAAGGCCAGTGTCTTGGCCATCCGGCGGAGGCCTCGGCATGACCCGCGAAGAAGCCTACGCCCACATTGCCAAGGTCGCTGCCGAGCACGCACTGATCGCGCAAGCCTTCGGCGGCGTGATCACCATCGTTCATCCAGACGCCCAGCGTTTGCACGGCATCGAGGCCAACTGTCTCTACATGGCAGGCCAGGGCCCCCACCCTGCTGGGGATCAAGCGCAAACAGCTGCCCGCAAGGAAGAACAGCCCGACCTCTTCGCCTTGCCCGATGCCGAGCAGCAGGAAGGTGCGGCATGAGTGGAATCCGCCAGGGCGATATCTTCGCCGCCGGCGCACAGCGCCTGCAGATGACGGAAAGCATCGAGTTGACGATCCAGTCCCTGCAGGCCTACGGCGCCGATCACGATCACTGGGGCATTGCCTGGTCGGGCGGCAAGGACAGCAGCGCCACGCTGACCTTGATCATCTGGCTGATCGACAGCGGGAAGATCAAGGCACCCAAGACGTTCACCGTGTTCTATGCCGACACCCGCCAGGAGCTTCCGCCCCTGGCGATCGCTGCCCAGCAGATCATGGACGAGCTCGAAGAGCGCGGCATCCGTGTCGATGTGGTGTGCGCGCCGCTCGACAAACGATTCATGGTCTACATCCTCGGCCGCGGCGTTCCCCCGCCGAACAACAATACGCTCCGCTGGTGCACTCGCCAGATCAAGATCGACCCGATGCAGGCTGCACTGGAACAACGCCTGGCTGAGCTCGACGGCAATGTGCTGATGATCACCGGCGTGCGCCAGGGCGAAAGCGCGATCCGCGACAAGCGCATCGAGATGAGCTGCGGCAAGGACGGCGCCGAATGTGGCCAGGGCTGGTACCAGAAGGTGCTGCCAGAGGCCAAGGGATTGAAAGGCCGGCTCGCCACTCTGGCGCCGCTGCTGCACTGGCGCGTGTGTCACGTCTGGGAGTGGCTCAAGCACTGGGCACCACAGGCTGAGTTCGGAGACTGGTCGACCGCTACCGTCGCCGACGCCTACGGCGGCGACGAGGCCGAGGAAATCAACGCGCGAACCGGCTGCACCGGCTGCCCGCTGGCCAGCGAAGACAAGGCCCTGGATACCATCCTGCTCAGCCCGCAATGGGCCTACCTGGCACCGCTCAAGGGCATCAAGGCGCTTTGGCGAGAACTGCGCGAGCCCCAGCACCGCCTGCGTAAGGCTGGTTTCGAGTACCTGAAGGACGGTAGTGCCGCAGCGAATCCCCAGCGCATGGGGCCGCTGACGTTCGAAGCCCGCCTGATGGGGCTTGATCGCATTCTGGCCATTCAGGCCGAGATCAACGAGGCGGCCGATCGGCTCGGCCGTCCGCGTGTTGACCTGATCAACGCCGAAGAACAAGCGCGCATCCGCGAGCTGATAGCCGCCGGCACCTGGCCACAGGGCTGGGATGGCGACGAACCCACCGCAGATACCCCGATGGATCAAATCAACGCAGACGGCTCTGTGCAGCCGCTGCTGTTCGTATAGGACGCCACCATGCTTCAGCAAACCCTGCACCACTTCCATTTCTGCTGCGGCCTGGGCGGCGGCGCCAAGGGCTTCAACCGGGCGAAACCCATCGTCGGCAACGTGCAGGCGCGCTGGGAATGCCTGGGCGGCATCGACGTTGACCCGGCTGGCCTGCGCGACTTCGAGCAGCTGGCCGGCGTGCCTGGCACCCTGATTGACCTGTTCACCCGTGACCAGTACACCCGCTTTCACGGGAAAGAGCCGCCTGCAGGCTGGCGCGAGGCCTCGGCCGATGACGTGCGTCGCGCTGCGCAGAACAAGCGCCCCGACGCGGTGTTCATCAGCAGCCCGTGCAATGGCGCCAGCGGCCTGCTCTCCGAGAAAATGAGCCAGACCCCGAAGTACCAAGCTCTGAACGAGCTGACCTTGCGCTGCATCTGGCTGATGGGCGAAGCCTGGAAGGACGACCCGGTGCCGCTGATCGTCTTCGAGAACGTGCCGCGCCTGGCCACCCGCGGCCGGCACCTGCTTGACCAGATCAACAGCCTGCTGAGCCACTTCGGCTATGCCGTCGCCGAAACTACCCACGACTGCGGCGAGCTCGGGGGCCTGGCGCAGTCTCGCAAGCGCTTCCTGCTGGTAGCGCGCCACGTCGAGAAGGTGCCGCCGTTCCTGTACGAGCCGGAGAAAAAGAGCCTGCGCGCCGTCGGCGATATCCTCGGCCGCATGCCTCTGCCGGGCGATATTGACGCCGCCGGCCCGATGCACCGCGTGCCCTCGCTGCAGTGGCAGACCTGGGTACGCCTCGCCCTGGTGCGTGCCGGCAGCGACTGGCGCAGCCTCAACGAACTGGCGATCGAGGATGGCCACCTTCGTGACCTGATCATCGTGCCGGAGTACCGCTCCGGCTATTTGGGCGTGCATGGCTGGGGCGATACCAGCGGCACCATCGCCGGCCGCAGCAGCCCCACCAATGGCGCCTTCTCGGTTGCCGATCCACGGTACCGCCAGGCCGCGAACTGGAATCACGGCCAGCAGTTCGGCGTCATTCGCTGGGACGATTCGTCGCCGACCATCCCCGGGCAAACCATGCCCGGCCAGGGCACCTTCAGCGTTGCCGATCCGCGCTATCACAACTGGCACCAGGGCGCGAGCAGCCGCAAGCTACACGTCGGCAAGTGGGACGGCCACACCGGTACCGTGACCGGCTCTCAGCAGGTGGCCAGCGGCGCCCTGTCGATCGCCGACCCGCGCCCGAACTGGAACCGCCACAGCGGCAACTACCGCGTTGTTCCGTTCGACAAGCCTGCCGGCACCATCATCGCCGGCGGCAAGGGTGTGCAGGGTGGCCAGCAGTCGGTAGCAGATCCTCGCATCCTGCACCGCGGCAAGGGCGACAACTACCTCACCGGCGGCCACTACGGCGTTATCCCGTTTGACCAGAACTGCGGCGCGATCGCCGCCAGCTCGCGCTACGACAGCGGGCGCTTCAGCGTCGCAGACCCGCGCATCCCTGCCGCCAATGACCGCCTGACCTGCATCATCCGCAGTCTCGACGGCACCTGGCACCGCCCCTTCACCACCCTGGAGAAGGCAGCGCTGCAAAGCCTGGTGGAGCCGGAAGAGCAGTTGATTCTCGACGGCCTGAGCGACAAGGAATGGAGCGAACAAATCGGCAACGCCGTGCCACCGCACGCCGCCGAGGCGATCGCGCACGTCATGGGCACCACCCTGCTGCTGGCCGCTCAGGGCGAGACCTTCATGCTCAGCAATATGCCGGTCTGGGTTCGCCCGGTAGCCGTTGGCCTGAGCGTCGCCGAGGTACCGCAGGCGTGAGCCGCCGCAAGCCCAACAACGCCCGCGCCCGGCTTGAGCGTTCCTGCCGGGCCATCCTGAGCAGCAACCACGTTGCGGTGGTGAGCATCAGCCCGAGCGGCTGGCAGGGCATGGTCAACTGGAAGTTGGCCAAGCGAATTCCGCCCGGGCGCCAGGTGGCCAACGCGCTCTGCGATATCCCGCATCGCTGGACGATCTACGTCGCCGGCCTGTGCGTGGACCAGTCGGGCAATCGGTACATGAAGAGCATCGAGGCCATGCCCGATGGCAACTACCTGGCCGCGCACCTGACGGACGTTATCGAAACGTGCGTCATGGACCAGCGCGCCACCTGCAACCCGCGGCACCTGATCGGGTCCGGCTGGATCGCCATTCCCAGCCAGGTATCCCTGACCGAGGAACAGGCCTACCGGATCTTCGACCTGGTCGGTGCCTGGAGCCAACTCAAGGTGAGCGCATGAACACCCCCACCTACTGCCGCGAAACCGGGCTGCGCATCGGCGCCTGCCCGTGCCCGCGATGCAGGCCGCCCACTCCGAAAGAGGACTGACCATGAACAACATCCCCAAGCGCCCGACCGTCACCGAAGAAATGAAGCTGCAGGCCGCCCAGTCGCTGGTCGCAGATGTCGGATGGGACGCGCACAACGCCGACGACATTGCCGCCAACTACGGCTACGGCATGGACGGCTTCGACCTGGCCAAGGCCCTCGACAAGTGGGCCAGCTGGGATACCAGTCGCGACGATATGGAAGAACTCGACGGCATGCAGTCCCGCGTCGATCAACTGTTGCATGAGGCCGAGGAGAAGTGGTTCGCCGACAACGACATTCAGCCGCCGCTGCCCATTGGCGCCCGCATCTCCATCCGCGATGGATTCGGCCACATCACGGAAATCTACCAGTACGGCGTGGCCAAGTATGCCGTGAAGCCAGAAGGCCAGGATGACGCCGCTACGTTCAACCGCCGACTGATCATCAAGTTCGAAGACGCCGTAGAAGCCTGAAACCAGCCCGGCCGGACTTCCCTGCCCGATGCCGCCGGCCAGGCCAGACAACGATTATCCCACACCGTGAGGTGAACCATGACCATCCAAGCGAATGCGCAACACCTGCCCGGACTCGAACTCGCCTGGGCAGAACTGCACGCTGCCGGCTATCAGCCAGGCGATGCACCGCACAAGATCCTGGCACAGGCGATCGCAGCAGCCAGCGCCGATCCTGAATGCGACCGCAGCGCGTGCGGCGACTACTCTCCAGGCCCCTGCGACAACCCGGACTGCCCGGCCAGGCGTGATAAGCCAGCACCTGCAGTTGTAAACCAGCAGCTTACTACTGCCGTCTGTCTGTGGAAGCGCGAGCAGGATAGCGTCTTCTACGAAACTAGCTGCGGCCAGGTCTGGTACTTCACCGTCGGAAGCACGCCCGAGGAAAACAGCGCCTACTTCTGCCACCACTGCGGAAAAAGCCTGGAGGTGCAGCGGTTGGTCGCCTACCAAGTTGGCGACAACGACATCGTGGCCGCCTACGACCCCGCCGGCGCCATCCAAGTGCTGGTTGACTTCGCCGGCTATGGCGAGGACTTCGACGAGAGCGACGTCGAGCCGGTCAGCGACAAGGTGCTGGATGCCACTGAGGCCTTCGACCAAGACGAAGGCAAGATCATCCCCCTCGAAAAGACCCTGCGCCAGCAGCTCGCCGAGCTGACTGAGCCCGCATACCTGCATGGGTGGGAGTGAGATATGGACGGCATCTGCGCAACCTTCGTCCTCTGCTGCCAGCTCGGCACGCTCTGCGGGCAAAAGTCGATCAAGGACCTTCCCGGTTGCTGGGAACACCAGATCAACGATGACTGGCACCTTTCTTTCAATGGCCATGCCCACGAACTGAAGAACAGCAGCGGCGACCCTGTGCCGCCCTGCTCCGTGTGGGTCAAGCACAGCAAGTACTTCGCCTCCGGCGTGGTCATGCCTGGCGGCGGAATCATGCTGGGCGGCCGCGAGGCAGAGGACGACCTGATCGCCGCCCTTGAGGTCGCCATCCGCGACCTGGGCGGCACCCCTGCCACCGATGAAGAACAGCAGGAGCAGCAGCCATGAGCCGGAGCGGATACTGCGACGATATCGATAACTGGGATCTGATCCGCTGGCGTGGTGCGGTGAGCTCGGCCATCAAGGGCAAGCGTGGTCAGGCCTTTCTGATCGAGCTCCGCGACGCGCTTGATGCGATGCCGGAAAAACGCCTGATTACTGAAGAACTCCAAGCCGATGGCCAGTTCTGCACCCTGGGCGTGCTCGGTGCCAAGCGCGGCATCGACATGAAAGGGGTCGATCCAGATGATCGCGAGTCGGTCGCCGCTCTCTTCGGCATCGCCCCGGCGATGGCCGCTGAGATTGTTTTCGAGAACGACGAGGTAGGCAGTTGGCGAAATGAGTCACCCGGAGACCGCTGGAAGCGCATGCGCAAATGGGTCGAGGACAACATCGTACAGGTGCAGTCATGAGCCCTGACAACGATCCCGCCTTCTACCGCCCCACCGTCTACGACTGGAACGCCACCTGCGATATCTGCCTGCGCCCTCGCAGTGCTGGTGGCCACCAGAAGTGCTCGAAGAAGCGCCAGGCCCTGCGCCGGCGCGAGCAGGAGTCCCGCAATGAGCATTGAACGCACCTACCGCTGCAACCTTTGCCGCGACACCTATGAGCCCAAGCAACTGGTCGGCCTGCACTGGACCACCTTCCCAAAAGGCTGGACGGAAAAGCCCGCGCCCGAGGTGGAGAACCACATCTGCATGCCATGCCTTACATCGCTGCAAGCCATGACGCAACGCTGCGGCCAGGGCTTCGAATGCACGGGCGGCCCGAACTGTGGTAGCGACCACAAATGAGCCGGATGCTGCACCACGAACCAGAGGACGACCCAGCCTATCAGGCCGGCCACTCGGCGCGCGAGCGAGGCGCAAGCAGGCTCGCCTGCCCATATGGGCTTCACGACATGCTTCGCCACTCCCTGTGGCTGGCTGGGTGGCACGACGCAGACATGGAGCTATCCGCATGACCAGTTACATTCCCCTGAAGACACTCACACCAGCACCACAACGGATCTACCTGAGCGGTCCTTGCACCGGGCTGCCGGAATTCAACTATCCCGCGTTCAACGCCGAGGCCGCCCGCCTGCGCGCGCTCGGCTACCACGTCGAGAACCCCGCCGAGAACCCGCGCCAGGATAGCTGGGAAGCCTACATGGCCGTCTGCATCCCGCAGATGCGTACCTGCGACACCATCGCCCTGCTGCCTGGCTGGTCGGAGTCGCGAGGTGCACTGCGAGAACGGCAGGAGGCCGTGCGACTCGGCATGACCATCACCCCAGCCGCCCGAATCATCGACAGGAGAGTGCGCCATGAGCATGAGCCAGTCCCACGCCGTGAAACTGATCAATGCACAGTCCAAGGGCATCACGCTGGCCCGAGCAGTCCAACTGCTGGACGAAGCCCGGCGCTATGTCGGCCAGTCCAGCAGCGTCCGCGCCATGGATCTGAGCCGGGAAATGCTGGAGTTCTCGGCGCAGTACCGGCAGGCGGTTGAAGATGAGGCATAATGGCCAGCCGCGGGTGATGGCCAGCACGACGCGCTGTGTATCCCGCCGTGTATCCCGGAATCGAAAACAGCGACTCAGCCAAGCAATAGCAGGAGAATGTGAGTCTCCCCCGGGGCACCATCAAATCAGAGCCCGCAAGGCCTTGCCTTGCGGGCTTTTTCGTAACGGCAGCAACGCCATGCCAGCGCTTTGGCCGTTCCTCGGCGAGCCCCGTAAAACCTGGCCGGCAGCGCTGTAGGCAGGGGTTGGCAATTGCCCAAAAGTTAGCGTAGAGTGACTGCACTGTTTGCATGGGTCGCTGTGAATCGTGACCTGATGCAGTAGATCATTCGATCCGCTACATCCCGCTCGACTTCTATTACTCCTTGCAACCAGTCTCAGCCCTCTATAGTTAGAGGCTGTCATCAACTCTAGTTTCAAGGAAAAAGACATGTCGAATCGTCAGAACGGTACCGTCAAGTGGTTTAACGACGAGAAAGGTTTTGGTTTTATCACTCCCGAGAGCGGTCCGGATCTGTTCGTGCACTTCCGCGCGATCGAAGGCAACGGCTTCAAGAGCCTGAAAGAAGGCCAGAAGGTCAGCTTCATCGCCGTACAAGGTCAAAAAGGCATGCAGGCCGACCAGGTTCAGATCCTGGGCTGATTGCCGCTGCTTTGAAGAACCCCTGATCTCGCATCAGGGGTTTTTTTATTCCTGCAGGAAAGTCACGGTTAGAATGGCGCGCCCTATCGTCACAGCGAGCCCATCATGCCGAGACACCAGCTGCGCCCGCAGGGGGAATTCCCCACTGCCGGCCTGACCCGTCGCCTGGCGGCGATCTTCTACGACTTCCTGCTTTGCGTCGCGCTGATCATGGTGGTTACCCTGATCTACCAGCAGGGCATCCTGCGCCTGATCCACGGCAGCGAGAACCTGCTGGCGATGGCCGAAGCCGGCGCCCTGGACAACGACCCCATCCTGGCCAGCCTGGTACTGCTATCCCTGTTCGCCTTCTTCGCCAAGTTTTGGACGCACAACGGCCAGACCCTGGGCATGCAGGCCTGGGGACTGCGCGTGCAGAACGCCGATGGCAGCGCCATCGATCTCTGGCAGGCGCTACTGCGTTTCGTGGTGGCCATCGGTTCCTGGCTGTTCGCCGGCCTCGGCTTTCTCTGGCTGTTGTGGGACAAGCAGGGCCGCACCTGGCACGACATCTATTCGGACAGCCGCGTGGTCCAGCTGCCCAAGGGCACGCATAAGCAATAACGCGCCGCATGCACAAAAAAGCCGGCACTGACAGCCGGCTTTTTCGTGCATGCGCGAACCTCACCCCGCCCTGCGCAGCATCCAGAACCCGGCCAGGCCGCAGACGCCCGCAGGAACCAGCACCGCCAGCAGCGGCGAGAAGCCGAACACCAGGCTGGACGGCCCGAGCAGATCCTGGGCGATACGGAATACGAAGCCCACCAGCACGCCGGTGAATACGCGCTGCCCCAGGGTCACCGAGCGCAGCGGGCCGAAGATGAAGGAAATCGCCATCAGTACCAGTGCGGCGGTGACCAGCGGCTGCAGCAGCTTGCTCCAGAACGCCAACCAGTAGCGCGCGTTGTTCAACCCCTGCTCGGCCAGGTAGTGGATGTACTGCCACAGACCGGTGACCGACAGCGCCTCGGGTTCCATCACCACGGTGCTGAGCAGTTGCGGGCTCAGTTCGATATCCCAGCGCTGCTCGGGACTCTCGATCACCTCGGTAGCGCCTTCACGGAAATGAGTGGTCGCCACGTTGCGCAGCAACCAGTGATCGCCACGGTGCTCGGCACGACGAGCGAAGCTGGCGGACAGCAGGCGGCGCGCGTCGTCGAACTGATAACGCGTCACCCCGAGCAGCAGACCGTCCGGCTGCACGGCATTGATATGCACGTACTCCTGGCCCTGGCGATGCCACATACCGTGCTTGGAACTCTGCGCGGCACCGCCGCCCTGGGCCAGAGCACGACTGGCCTGGGCCTGGTTCTCGGTCAGCGGCGCGACGTATTCGCCGATCAGGATGCCGGCCAGCATCAGCACCAGCATGGGCTTCATCACCGCCCAGACGATGCGCCCGATCGACACCCCGGCGGCGCGCATGATGGTCAGCTCGCTGTTGCTGGCCAGGCTGCCAAGGCCGATCAGGCAGCCGATCAAGGCCGCCATCGGCAGCATCTCGTAGGCCCGCCGCGGCGCGGTCAGGAGCACGTACCAGAGCGCCTGGCCGACACCGTAGTCGCCCTTGTTGAGGTCGCCCAGTTCGTCGATGAAGGCGAACAGCAGCGCCAGACCGAGGATGATGCCGAGGACAGCGAGGATGGCGATGAATACCTGGGCACCGATGTACCTATCCAGCTTAGCCATGGGCCACCTCCAGCGCGGCGCGACGGCTGGCCCGGTACAGGCTCAGCTGTTCCCAGTAGAGCAACAGCAGGCCGATCGCCAGGAAGATGCCGTGTACCCACCACAGCCCCAGGCCGGGCGGCAGCTTGCCCTTGTCCAGCGCGCCACGGGCGGCGATCAGCAAACCCAGATAGGCCATGTACAGGAAAATCGCCGGTAGCAGCTTGAGGAAGCGGCCCTGGCGCGGGTTGACCCGCGACAGCGGCACCGCCAGCAAGGTGACGACGAATACCAGCAGGGGGATCGACAGGCGCCACTGCAGCTCGGCCTGCAGGCGCGGGTCGTCGCTGCCCAGCAGTTCGCGGGTCGGCATCGCCTCGCGCTCGCCGGCCTCGATCACCACTTCCGGCTTGGCCAGCAGCACGCCGTAAGTGTCGTACTGCACCGCACGGTAGTCCGCCTCGCCCGGCTCGCCGTCGTAGCGGTAGCCGTTTTCCAGGATCAGATAGCGGCTGCCGTCGGCCTGGATTTCCTGGCGCCCGCTCTCGGCCACCAGCACGGTGATGCCGCGCTCCGATTTGCCGTCGGTGGAGAAGCGCTTTTCCGACATGAATACCCCGCGCAGCTCGCCTCGGTCGGCCGACAGCTCTTGCGAATAGGTCACCCGCGAGCCGTCCTTCATCGACTGGAAGCGCCCCGGCACCAGGGTATCGAGCTCGGTCAGCGCGTCCTGCTCGTTGAGGATGCGCGCGACCTCGGCCACCCCCTGCGGCGCCAGGCCCATGCTCAGCCAGCCGGCCAGCAGCGCCACCAGCAGCGCCGGCGCCATGCTGTAGACGGCCAGCCGCTGCTGACTGACGCCGGTGGCCGAGAGCACGGTCATCTCGCTTTCCAGATACAGGCGGCCGTAGGCCAGCAGGAAACCGAGAAACAGGCCCAGCGGCAGGATCAGCTGGAGGAACCCGGGAATCCGGTAACCCATGATCAGAAACAACACGCCGGGGTCCAGCGCCCCCTGCGCGGCCTGCGCCAGGTACTTGATGAAACGGCCGCTCATGATGATCACCAGCAGCACGGCGCTCACCGCGCCGAGGGTCACCAGCACTTCGCGGGACAGATAACGGAAGACGATCAAACCGGACGCTCCAGGGTTGTCAGGCTCAGGCGGCTACGCTCAAACTAGCCGCGCCTCTTGCCGGCCCGCCTTGCGGCAAGCCCTCGAAAAAATGGCGGCCATTATCCGCCAAACCCGACTCTTTGTCTTGGGGACAGCTCACATGGAATTCCTCGTCAAAAGCACCCGCCCGGAAACCCTGAAGACCGCCACCCTGGTACTGGCCGTCGGCGAAGGCCGCAAGCTGGGCGAAACCGCCAAGGCCGTGGACATGGCCAGCGGCGGCGCCCTTTCCGCCCTGCTCAAGCGCGGCGACATCGCCGGCAAGTCGGGCCAGACCCTGCTGCTGCACGACCTGCCGGGGCTCAAGGCCGAACGCGTACTGCTGGTTGGCAGCGGCAAGGGCGATCTATCGGACCGTCAGCTGCGCAAATTGGTTGCAGCCGCCCACGGCGTGCTCAAGGGCCTCGGCGGCGGCGATGCGGCGCTGGCACTCGGCGAGCTCAAGGTCAAGGGCCGCGACGCCTACGGCAAGGTGCGCCTGCTGGTGGAGACGCTGGCCGACGGCGACTACCTGTTCGAGCAGTTCAAGAGCAAGAAGAGCGATGCCCGCGCACTGAAGAAGATCACCCTGATCACCGACAAGGCCGAGCTGGCCGAGGTCGAGCGCGGCGTGCAGCACGCCCGCGCCATCGCCAGCGGCATGGCCCTGACCAAGAATCTCGGCAACCTGCCGCCGAACCTCTGCCACCCCAGCTACCTGGCCGAGGAAGCCAAGGCCCTGGGCAAGGCGTACAAGAACCTCAAGGTGGAAATCCTCGACGAGAAGAAGCTCAGGGAGCTCGGCGCCGGCGCCTTCCTCGCCGTGGCCCAGGGCAGCGAGCAGCCACCGCGGATGATCGTCATGCACTACCAGGGCGGCAAGAAGGACGACAAACCCTTCGCCCTGGTCGGCAAGGGCATCACCTTCGACACCGGCGGCATCAGCATCAAGCCGGCCGCCGGCATGGACGAGATGAAGTACGACATGTGCGGCGCCGCCAGCGTGTTCGGCACCCTCAAGGCGGTGCTCGAACTGCAACTGCCGATCAACCTGGTGTGCCTGCTGGCCTGCGCCGAGAACATGCCCAGCGGCAGGGCGACCCGCCCCGGCGACATCGTCACCAGCATGAGCGGGCAGACCGTGGAAATCCTCAACACCGACGCCGAAGGCCGCCTGGTGCTGTGCGACACCCTGACCTATGCCGAGCGCTTCAAGCCGCAGGCGGTGATCGACATCGCCACCCTCACCGGCGCCTGCATCGTCGCCCTGGGCAGCAACGTCTCCGGGCTGATGGGCAACAACGAGGCGCTGATCAAGCAGATCCTCAAAGCCGGCGAACATGCCGACGACCGCGCCTGGCAACTGCCGCTGTACGACGAGTACCAGGAACAGCTGGACAGCCCCTTCGCCGACATCGCCAACATCGGCGGGCCGAAGGCCGGCACCATTACGGCTGGTTGTTTCTTGTCACGCTTCGCCAAGAACTACCATTGGGCGCACCTGGACATCGCCGGTACCGCCTGGGTCAGCGGCGGCAAGGACAAGGGCGCCACCGGCCGCCCGGTACCGTTGCTGACCCAGTATTTGCTGGATCGCGCCAAGGCCTGATGTCCCTGTAGCCCGGACGCAGTTAGACTGCATCCGGGCCACGACTTTCATACACGGAATCGCAATGCCCAGAATCGAGTTCTACGTTCTCTCCTCCAGCGATACCGAAGGCCGGCTGCGCGCCGCCTGCCAGTTGGCGCTGAAGGCCTGGAGCGCCGGCCTGCCGGTGTTCCTGCGCGGCAGCGACGAGGCGCAGTGCGAGGCGCTGGACCAGTTGCTATGGGAGTTCAAGGCCGAGCGCTTCGTGCCCCATGATCTGCATCGCAACGCGCCGCAGTCGCCGGTGACCCTGGGCGTGGACGAGGTGCCGAGCCATGAGCAGGGCGTGCTGATCAACCTCGGCAGCAGCCTGTCGCCGCATATCGAGCGCTTCGCCCGCATCATCGAGATCGTCAACCAGCAGCCGGAACTGCTCAACGCCTGTCGCGAGAATTTCCGTAGCTATCGCCAGCGCGGGTATGATCCCAAGCGCGTCGAACTTTAAGGGTTGAACGACGTTCACAATCCAGGCAACCCTGCCCTTTTTGCCCGCTGTGCCGACCGCCATGGACACCCCCAAGCCTCCTCAGAAACCCGCTCAGTTGCTGCACGACCTCGAGTCGATTCGCGAGCTGCTGGGTGACGACAGCCATGAACCGCCGCTGCTGATCGACTCGCTCGACCCGGACAGCATTCCGGTGCTGTCCGATATCGTCAGCGCGCCGCCCGGCCCGCCGCCGCCCTTTCATGCCGCGCCGCCGTCCAGACCGACCCCAGCTGCACAGGCCGCGCCGGCTGCCACAAGCCCCGTACGCGAACGCCTGGAGCCGCGCCTGCAGGACAGCGCCCGCAATCTGCAGCACCTCGATGGCGAGCTGCGCGCCGCCGCCCAGCTGATCCTGCAGGACGTGATCGACGACTTCGTGCCGCAGATCGAGGCCGAGCTCAAACGCCGCCTGGAAGCGCGCCTGCCGCGCCTGCTGCCGCCGCGCAAGCCTTGAGGCACGGTGCGCACGGCGCACCCTACGACTGCGATTCCGCCTAGGGCGGGTACCACCCGCCACGTCACAGATGGCGGTTTCAGCCCCCCTATAGCGCGAGACTTATGGCTTGCCTGGTATACGCGGTATACTTGCCGGCTTTTCCGATCAGCCGTCACAAGGGTCCCGCCGCGCATGGACAAGACCTACCAGCCGCACGCCATCGAATCCAACTGGTACCAGACCTGGGAGCAGAACAACTACTTCGCCCCACAAGGTAGCGGTGAGCCTTACACCATCATGATCCCGCCGCCGAACGTCACCGGCAGCCTGCACATGGGCCATGGCTTCAACAACTCGATCATGGACTGCCTGGTCCGCTTCCGCCGCATGCAGGGCCGCAACACCCTGTGGCAGCCGGGCACCGACCACGCGGGCATCGCCACCCAGATGGTGGTCGAGCGCCAGCTGGCCGCCGAGGGCATCGGCCGCCACGACCTGGGCCGCGAGAAGTTCCTGGAGAAGGTCTGGGAATGGAAGGAGCAGTCCGGTGGCACCATCACCCGGCAGATCCGCCGCCTAGGCAGCTCGGTGGACTGGTCGCGCGAGCGTTTCACCATGGACGAAGGCCTGTCCGAAGCGGTTAAAGAAGCCTTCGTGCGCCTGCACCAGGACGGCCTGATCTACCGCGGCAAGCGTCTGGTCAACTGGGACACCAAGTTCCACACCGCCATCTCCGACCTGGAAGTCGAGAACCACGACGAGAAGGGCCACCTGTGGAACCTGCGCTATCCGCTGGCCGACGGCAAGACCACCGCCGAGGGCCTGGACTACCTGATCGTCGCCACCACCCGCCCGGAAACCATGCTTGGCGACTCTGCCGTAGCCGTGCACCCGGAAGACGAGCGCTACAAGGCGCTGATCGGCAGCTACATCGAGCTGCCGCTGGTGGGCCGGCGTATCCCGATCGTCGCCGACGACTACTGCGACCCCGAGTTCGGCACCGGCTGCGTGAAGATCACCCCGGCCCACGACTTCAACGACTATGAAGTCGGCAAGCGCCACAACCTGCCGCTGATCAATATCTTCGATGCCGATGCGGCGGTACTGGCTCGCGCTCAAGTGTTCAATATCGACGGCAGCGTCAACGCCGAGATCGACGGCAGCCTGCCGGCCGAATACGCCGGCCTCGACCGCTTCGTCGCGCGCAAGCAGATCGTTGCCGCCTTCGCGGCCGCCGGCCTGCTGGAAAAAATCGAAGACCACGCCCTGAAAGTACCGAAGGGCGACCGCTCCGGCACCGTGATCGAACCGTGGCTGACCGACCAGTGGTATGTCTCCACCAAGCCGCTGGCCGAGAAGGCCATCGCCGTGGTCGAGAGCGGCGAGATCCAGTTCGTGCCCAAGCAGTACGAGAACATGTACTTCAGCTGGATGCGCGACATCCAGGACTGGTGCATCAGCCGCCAGCTGTGGTGGGGCCACCGCATCCCGGCCTGGTACGACGAGGCCGGCAACGTCTATGTCGGCCGCGACGAGGCGGAAGTCCGCGCCCAGCACAACCTGGGTGACATCGCCCTGCGCCAGGACGAAGACGTGCTGGACACCTGGTTCAGCTCCGGTCTGTGGACCTTCTCCACCCTCGGCTGGCCGCAGCAGACCGACTTCCTCAAGACCTTCCACCCGACCGACGTACTGGTCACCGGCTTCGACATCATCTTCTTCTGGGTCGCCCGGATGATCATGCTGTCCACCCACCTGACCGGGCAGATCCCGTTCAAGACCGTGTACGTGCACGGCCTGGTGCGCGATGGCCAGGGCCAGAAGATGTCCAAATCCAAGGGCAACGTGCTCGACCCGCTGGATATCGTCGATGGCATCAGCCTGGACGCCCTGCTGGAGAAACGCACCAGCGGCATGATGCAGCCCAAGCTGGCCGAGAAGATCGCCAAGCAGACCCGCGCCGAGTTCCCCGAGGGCATCGCCGCCTACGGCACCGACGCCCTGCGCTTCACCAACCTGGCGCTGGCCTCCACCGGCCGCGACATCAAGTTCGACATGGGCCGCGTCGAGGGCTACCGCAACTTCTGCAACAAGCTGTGGAACGCCGCCAACTTCGTCATCGAGAACACCGATAACCAAGACACCGGCGTGGGCGGCGAAGCCGTGGACCTGTCGCCGGTCGACCGCTGGATCACCTCCGCCCTGCAGCGCTGCGAGCAGGACGTCACCCGCCACCTCGACGCCTTCCGCTTCGACATGGCCGCCCAGGCCCTCTACGAGTTCATCTGGGACGAGTACTGCGCCTGGTACCTGGAGCTGGTCAAGCCGGTGCTGTGGGACGAAAACGCTCCGATCGAGCGCCAGCGCGGCACCCGCCGCACCCTGGTGCGCGTGCTGGAAGTGATCCTGCGCCTGGCCCACCCGTTCATGCCCTTCATCACCGAAGAAATCTGGCAGCGCATCAAGGGCCAGGCCGGCAAGGACGGCGCCACCCTGATGCTGCAGCCCTGGCCGGTAGCCGCCGATGAGCGTATCGACGCCGCTGCCGAAGGCGATATCGAGTGGGTCAAGCAACTGATGCTGGGCGTGCGGCAGATCCGTGGCGAGATGAAGATCTCCATGGCCAAGCGCATCGACATCATCGTGCAGAACGCCAGCGCAGAAGACCTGCGCCGCCTGGCCGAGTTCGAGCCGCTGCTCGGCAAGCTGGCCAAGCTGGAGTCGGTACGCGTGCTGGCCGCAGGCGAGGAAGCGCCGATGTCCGCCACCGCCCTGGTCGGCGAGATGCAGGTGCTGGTGCCGATGGCCGGGCTGATCGACAAGGACGCCGAACTGGCGCGCCTGGACAAGGAAATCGCCCGCCTGCAGGGCGAGGTGCAGCGCGTCGGCGGCAAGCTGGCCAACCAGGGCTTCGTCGCCAAGGCGCCGGCCGAAGTGCTGGACAAGGAACGCGCCAAGCTGGCCGAGGCCGAACAGGCCCTGGCCAAGCTGGTGGAGCAGCGCGGCAAGATCGCCGCGCTCTGATCCCTCTGCAATACCCGCCGGCCCGCGCCCTCACCGGCGCGGGATGGCTCTTTGCGCCAGGGGCTTTAACCGCACAGTCGCGGGCAAAGCCTGGCCCCTGCGTCTCGTTACTCCCCATGCGTGCGCGGCCGCGCTCGGCGGCATGACCGGTAAAAATCTTGCCATAAAGTACTGTTTGACTTCTCTAAGGCATCGTTTTAGGGCTTTCCCCCTCCCATTTGTCGAACTTTTCAGGCATCTTCTGCGGCCGACCCCGGTGGCCTTTCTGCGAGACCGCCCACTCTTATAAAAAAATCGGAACCCTGAACATGTATGCGTTGATGGCGCTGGTCTTTGTCCTCGGCTACCTGTGCATCGCACTGGAGCACCCCCTGAAGATCGACAAGGCGGCCTCCGCGCTGCTGACCGCAGTGCTGGCCTGGACCATCCTGGTACTGGGCGCCGACAGCATCCTGCCGCTGCTCGGCACCGGCACGGCCGGCGCCAGCACCAACACCCATCATGTGGTCGAGGAATTGCGCCACCACCTGGGCGAGATCTCCGAAATCCTGTTCTTCCTCATGGGTGCCATGACCATAGTCGAGCTGATCGACGCCCATGAAGGCTTCAAGGTGATCACCGACCGCATCCGCACCACCAAGCGGGTCAACCTGCTGTGGCTGGTGGGCCTGATCACCTTCTTCCTGTCCGCCGCGCTGGACAACCTGGCCACCACCATCGTGATGATCTCGCTGCTGCGCAAGCTGATCGCCGACCAGCACGAGCGCTGGTTCTACGCCGGCATCGTGGTGATCGCGGCCAACGCCGGCGGCGCCTGGTCGCCGATCGGCGACGTCACCACCACCATGCTGTGGATCGGCAACCAGATCACCGCCACCGGCATCATCACCAAGCTGCTCGTACCCAGCCTGGTCTGCCTGCTGGTGCCGATGATCATCATGAGCTTCGTGCTCAAGGGCGACGTCAACCCGCCGCGCCTGAAGGAAAGCGCCGAAAGCCGGCGCGACCCGACCACTCCGTTCGAACGCAACCTGGTGTTCAGCCTGGGGCTCGGTGCGCTGATCTTCGTGCCGATCTTCAAGACCATCACCCACCTGCCGCCCTACATGGGCATCCTCTTCGGCCTCGGCCTGCTGTGGGTGACCACGGAGATCATCCACCGCAGCAAGAACAGCGAGGACAAGGACCCGCTGTCGGTGGTCGGCGTACTGCGCCGCATCGACATCACCAGCGTGCTGTTCTTCCTCGGCATCCTACTGGCGGTGTCCGCCCTGTCCAGCGCCGGCCACCTGATCCAGGTCGCCACACTGCTCAAGGACAGTCTCGGCAACGTCTACAGCATCGCCATCTCCATCGGCATGTTGTCGGCAGTGGTGGACAACGTGCCGATGGTCGCCGGTGCCATGAAGATGTATCCGCTGGTCAGCCCGGAAGCCCTGGCCGCCGCGGTCTCCACCGAACTACCGTGGCTGAGCAATTTCGTCGTCAACGGCAATTTCTGGGAAATGCTCGCCTACTGTGCCGGCACCGGCGGCAGCTGCCTGATCATCGGCTCGGCCGCCGGCGTGGCGGCCATGGGCATGGAGCGCATCAACTTCATCTGGTACCTGAAGCGCATCACCGGCCTGGCCTTCATCGGCTACCTGTCCGGCGCCGCCACCTATATGCTGATGTTCGCCGCCTGAGCCCCGCGCGCGGGGCGAGCTCGCCACAGGGAGTGATCATGCAAACGAGCAAGACCCGCACCAGCTTCTACCGCCGCCTCTATGTGGCCTGGCTGATCGACAGCGGCCAGGCCGTCAGCGTACCGGCGCTGATGGAGGCGACCGGCATGCCGCGACGCACCGCCCAGGACACCCTCGCCGCCCTGGCCGAGCTGGACATCGACTGCCAGTTCGAGCAGCGCCAGGGCGAGCGCAATAACGCCGGCCACTACCGCATCCGCGACTGGGGCCCGATCGACAAGCGCTGGATCGCCGCCAACCTGCAGCAGATCAAGATCGCCCTCGGCTATCCCTGAGACAATCGCGCCGTCATTCAAGGACTCGCGATGAATCCGGATCTGCTCTGGGTGCTCGGTTTGTTGGCCGGCGCCGTCACTCTCTTCGTCATCGGCAAGCCGCGCATGGACGTGGTCGCCCTGCTGGTACTGGTCGCCCTGCCGCTGACCGGCGCGCTCGACCTGCCGCAGACCCTGGCCGGTTTCAGCGACGCCAACGTGATCCTGATCGCCGCGCTGTTCGTCATCGGCGATGGCCTGGTGCGCACCGGCATCGCCTACCGCCTGGGCGACTGGCTGGTGATCCGGGCCGGCAGCAGCGAGACGCGCCTGTTGATCCTGCTGATGCTGGCCGTGGCTGGCCTGGGTTCGCTGATGAGTTCCACCGGCGTGGTGGCGATCTTCATCCCGGTGGTGCTCGGCGTCGCCGCGCGCCTGCGCATCGCCCCGGCGCGTCTGATGATGCCGCTGGCCTTCGCCGGACTGATCAGCGGCATGCTGACCCTGGTGGCCACCCCGCCGAACCTGGTGGTGCATGCCGAGCTGCGCCGCGCCGGCCTGGACGGTTTCGGCTTCTTCGATTTCACCCCCATCGGCCTCGCCGTGCTGCTGCTCGGTATCGGCTATATGCTGCTGGCGCGGCGCTGGCTGGTGCGCAACGAGGCCGGCAAGGGCGATGAGCCGCCACGCCTGACCCTCGCCGACCTGGCCGAGCGCTACCGCCTCGGCGAGCGCGAGCGGCGCCTGCGCCTGCGCGCCGACTCGCCGCTGGCCAACCAGGTGCTCAACGAGCTGGCGCTGCGCCGCGACTACGGCATCAACGTGATCGCCGTCGAGCGCCGCCGACGCCTGCGCACCCTGCTGCTGGTGGCCAGCGGCAACACCCAGCTGGAGCCCGGCGACGTGCTGCTGGTGGATATCGCCAGCCCCGCCATCGGCCTACTCGGCGCGTACCAGGCACTCGGTCTGGAACCCATGCCGCTGCCGCACTCCTACTTCAGCCTGCACGCCCACCAGCTGGGCCTGGCCGAGGTGGCGCTGCCCCCGGAATCGCAGTTGCCGGGCAAGACCATCCAGGAGCTGGGCTTTCGTTCGCGGCACAAGCTCAACGTGGTCGGCCTGCGCCGCCAGGGCCGGGCCCTGGAAGGCCTGCTGGTGGACGAGAAGCTCAAGGCCTCGGACTGCCTGCTGGTGGCTGGCGAGTGGAAGGCCATCCACCGCCTGCAGGCGCTGAGCCGCGACTTCCTGGTACTCAGCCTGCCGGCGGAAGTGGCCGAGGTGGCGCCGGCCGCGCGCAAGGCGCCCTACACCCTGCTCAGCCTGGCGGTGATGGTGGCGCTGATGGTTTCCGGCCTGGTGCCCAACGTGCTGGCCGCGCTGATCGCCTGCCTGCTGCTGGGCGCGTTTCGCTGCATCGACCTCGATAGCGCCTACCGCGCCATCCACTGGCCGACGCTGATCCTGATCATCGGCATGCTGCCCTTCGCCCAGGCCCTGCAGCAGACCGGCGGCGTCGAGCTGGCGGTCCAGCTGCTGGTGAGCGGCCTGGGCGGCGCCGGGCCCTACCTGATCCTCGCCAGCCTGTTCACCCTGACCGCGCTGATCGGCCTGTTCATCTCCAACACCGCCACCGCGGTGCTGATGGCGCCGGTGGCCATCGCCACCGCGCAGGCGCTGGACGCCTCGCCGCTGCCCTTCGCCATGACCGTGGCGCTGGCCGCCTCGGCGGCGTTCATGACGCCGATCTCCTCGCCGGTCAACACCCTGGTGCTCGGCCCCGGGCAGTACCGCTTCGGCGACTTCGTGCGCATCGGCGTACCCTTCACCCTGCTGGTGATGCTGGTCAGCGTGTTGCTGGTGCCGCTGATCTTTCCGCTCTGACCCGGACGACAGCAGCCCGACCAGTCCGTCGACGCGCAGCACGATCCCATTCGCCGCGAGGCGCGGCCCCTACAAACGCAGACTCGTGTACCGCACCTGTGGGAGCCCCGCCTCGGGGCGAAGCTTTTTTGTACTGGCTAACAGACCGGGCACAGCACCTGCAGGAGCCGGCATGCTGCGGTCCGGCGTCCCGGCAAGTCCCTCGATACATGCCTCCGCCGGGCGCGAACTGTGCGCGCCCGGCCCGACTATGGGAAAATCCCGCGCCCGACTCGCCGATGCCCGTTCATGCCCCAGCCGCCGAAACGCCCGCGCAAGCCCGCCCCGCCCGCCGTCAAGACCGCTCCGGCCAAGGGCCAGCTGCACCCGCGCAATCGCCACCAGGGCCGTTACGACTTTCCCGCGCTGATCCGCCTCAGCCCCGATCTGGGCCGCTTCGTCATCACCAACCCCTACGGCAAGCCGAGCATCGACTTCGCCGATCCGGCCGCCGTGAAAGTATTCAACCGCGCCCTGCTCAAGCAGTTCTACGGCATCGAGCACTGGGACATTCCCGACGGCTACCTGTGCCCGCCGATCCCCGGGCGCGCCGACTACCTGCACAACCTCGCCGATCTGCTGGCCGGCGAAAATGCCGGGCAGATCCCGCGAGGCGGCGCCATCCGCGCGCTGGATATCGGCGTCGGCGCCAACTGCATCTACCCGTTGATCGGCCACTGCGAATACGGCTGGCATTTCACCGGTGCCGAAATCGCCGCCGAGGCGCTGGCCTCGGCGCGCGCCATAGTCGCCGCCAACCCGCAGCTGGCCGGCGCCGTCGAGCTGCGCCAGCAGGCCAATGCCGAACACATCTTCCAGGGGCTGCTGCAGCCCGGCGAACGTTTCGACCTGAGCCTGTGCAACCCGCCCTTCCACGCCTCGGCCTCCGACGCCAGCCGCGGCAGCACGCGCAAGTGGCGCAACCTCGGCAAGCTCGACCCCAAGCGCAAGCTGCCGGTGCTCAACTTCGGCGGCCAGGCCGCCGAGCTGTGGTGCCCGGGCGGCGAGGCGGCCTTCCTCAAGCGCATGGCCAGCGAGAGCGCGCGGGTGGCCGAGCAGCTGCTGTGGTTCAGCAGCCTGGTGTCCAAGGGCGGCAACGTCGAACTGCTGCAAGGCTGGCTGGCCAAGGCCGGCGCCTGTGAGGTGCGGGTGCTGGGCATGGCCCAGGGCCAGAAGCAGAGCCGCCTGGTGGCCTGGACCTTCAAGGATGCCGAGCAGCGCAGCGCCTGGCGGCAAACCCGTTGGCGCTGAGACCTGCTGGTGCGCACGGCGCCCCCTACGGGCTATCCCCTAGGGTGTCGCGGGGCCGCCTAGGCCGGGCGCACCGACCCAGCTACCAGGGCAACCAGCCGCCCAGCCCCAGCCACAGCCCGGCCGCGGTCATGCTCAGCAGGGTCACCGGCACGCCGCTGCGGGCATAGTCGACGAAGCCGATGCGCACGCCCTGACGCTTCGCGCCTTCGGCGACGATCAAGTTGACCACGCTGCCGATCAGCAGCAGGTTGCCGGCCAGGGTCGACATCAGCGCCAGGCCCACCAGCACCGGCTCGGACAGTTCCGGCAGCAGGCCCAGCAGCAACACCACGAAGGGCACGTTGCCGATCAGGTTGCTGGCCAGCAGCGAGGCCGAGGCCAGCGCCCACACGCCCTGCGGCAGCAGGCCGTGGGCGGCGAGCCAGTGGCCGGCACCGGCCAGCTCCGGCAGCTCCAGCGCCGCGCCGCTGACCAGAAACAGCCCGGCGAACAGCAGCAGCAGGTTCCAATCCACCTTGTGCACATAGTCGCGGCTGTCCACCCGCCGCGACACCATCACCAGCGCCGCCACCAGCAACGCCGACAGCTCGCGCGGCAACGCCGTGGCGAACAGCGCCAGCAGCGCCAGGCTGGCCGCCAGCGGCTTGAGGTAGCTGTGCGCGCCGTAGATGCGCGCCGCCGGGGTTTCCTCCACCGGCAGCGGCTGCGGCGTGCCCCAGCGGTTGCGCCACTGCAGCCAGAGCACGGCGTAGACGATGGCCATGGCCAGCAGCGCCACCGGCGCGGCCAGGGCCAGGTAGCCCCAGAAATCCAGGCCGCCGGCCTGGCCGATGAGGATGTTCTGCGGGTTGCCGATCAGGCTGGCGGCCGAACCGGCGTTGCACGACAGCGCCAGGGCCAGGAGAAACGGCCGCGGGTCGAGGCCGCGTAGCTGCAGGCTGTGGCACAGCAGCGGGGTCAGGGCGAAGGCGACGATATCGTTGACCAGGATCGCCGACAGTCCGCCGCCGAGCAGCACCACCCCGGCCAGCAGCAGCGCCGGGCGCTGGGCATGGTGGGTCAGGTACTGGGTGAGCCAGGCATAGACGCCGGAGAAGTCGAACTGCGCGGAGATCAGCATCAGCGCCAGCAACAGCAGCAGCGCCCCGGCGTCCAGATGCCCCGCTGCCTCGTCCATGCTCAGCGCGCCGCTGACCAGCAACAGCACCGCGGCGCAGCCGGCGATCCAGCTGCGGTCGATGCGCAGCCCGCGCACGCCGCCGGCGGCCATGCCCAGGTAGGTGAGAAAGAACAGGCCGATAACCAGCCAGGAAGTGATCGTCATGCCCGCTCCGTCAGATGCGCCGCCACTGCCCTGTGGCAGTAGCGGCGCACTCTAGCGCCAGCGGTGCTGCAAGGGAATGGGGCGCCTCAGGCGCCGACCATGCCCTCAGGTGCGGCGCCCTGCTGCAACTCGGCCAGCACCAGATCGGCCACCGGCCCGCCGGAGGCCGGGTTCTGCCCGGTGATCAGGCGCTGGTCGGCGATGGCGAACGGCAGCCAGGGCTCCGGCGCCTTCTCGTAGTGGGCGCCACGCCGAACCAGTTCGGTTTCGGTGAGAAAGGGCACGTGCTGGTCCAGCTGGGCGAGTTTCTCCTCGGTGTTGGAGAAGCCGGTGACGCGCTTGCCGGCCACCAGCAGCGCGCCGTCGGACAGCTTGATATTGAGCAGGCCCACGGCGCCGTGGCAGACCGAGGACACCACCCCGCCGGCCTCGTAGATGTCGCGGGCCAGCGCCTGCAGCGCGGCGTTGTCGGGGAAGTCCCAGATCACCCCGTGGCCGCCGGCGTAGTAGATCGCCGCGTAGTCCTCGGCCTTGACCTGATCCGGGCGCAGGGTGGCGCCGAGGCGGTTCATGAAGGCCTTGTCCTGATACCAGCGCCAGTCCACCGGCTCGGCCATGGCCAGGCTGTGCGGGTCGATGGGCGTGTAGCCGCCCAGCGGGCTGACGTAGTCGACCGTGTGACCGTCCGCCTGCAGTTTCTTGACGAAATGCACCGCCTCGCCCAGCCACAGGCCGGTGGCCCGGTCGAGGTTGGGATACTTGGCCACGCTGGTCAGCACCACCAGGATCTTCTTGCCCATCGCATCTGCTCCTGTAGCGGGTGAAGGGCGCCGCCCGCGCGGCGCATACCCCACCACAGTAGAACAGTTGCCGGCCCTTTCCCCGCCAGCGGACGGACGGCCCCAGGCGGTAGGGTGGATGTCGCTTTCCACATCCACCAGAGCGGTGGATCGGTGAAGCGTGATCCACCCTCAGCGCTGCCCCGGAAAGCGACAGATCATTCGTATCGCGACACGAGTGGATCCCCGCCTTCGCGGGGATGACGGGAGTTGGATTGGTCATTCCCGCGCAGGCGGGAACCCAGAAAGCCGCGTGATAACGCTAGCGGATAAACTCGCGGCTGACCTGGCGAAACAGCTCGCTGCCGGCCTGCTCCAGCCACTCGAAGGCGACCATCTCGCGCGAGACGATCGCCGCCCCGGCGCGCTCCATCCGCGCCAGGCCCAACGCCTTGTCGCGCGGCGTGCGCGAGCCCACCGCCTCGTCCACCACGAACACCTCGCGCCCGGCGGCAAGCAGGCCGAGCACCGTCTGCAGCACACAGACGTGGGTTTCCGCGCCCATCACCACGAACTGCCGACGCTCGCCGCCGGGCAGGTCGAACAGCCCGGCGCCGGCCGTGGCGGCAAAGTGGATCTTCTCGCGCACCGCGCCTGCCGGCAGCAGTTCGCGCAGCGGCGCCAGGGTCGGCCCCAAGCCCTTGGGATATTGCTCGGTGGCGATCACCGGCACCTGCAGGCGCTGCGCCAGACGCAGCAGCCAGGCGGCCTGCTCGGCCAGCTCGGCGGCGCCGTCGATGGCCGGCAGCAGGCGCTCCTGCAGGTCGATCAGCAGCAGGGTGGAATCTTCGGCTTGCATCAACATCGCTATGCTCCTTCCTTCACCGCAAAACGCGCGTCGAGCCGGCTGTAGCCGAGGCCGACGCCCTTGTATACGCGCAGCTGTACCGGGATGCGCTCCTTCATCGCCTCGACGTGGCTGATCACGCCGATGGTCTTGCCGCTGGCGTTGAGGTTGTCCAGCGCGTCCAGCGCCACTTCCAGGGTCTCGCCGTCCAGGGTGCCGAAGCCCTCGTCGAGAAACAGCGAGTCGATGCTGGTCTTGTGGCTGACCAGGTCCGACAGCGCCAGGGCCAGCGCCAGGCTGACCAGGAAACTCTCGCCGCCGGACAGCGTGCGGCAGTCGCGCGCCACGTCGGCCTGCCAGGTGTCGAGCACTTCCAGCTCCAGCTCGCCGCTGCCCTTGCGCGCCAACTGGTAGCGGCCGTGCAGGCGCGCCAGCTGGCGGTTGGCCAGGTGGATCAGGTGATCGAGGGTCAGGCCCTGGGCGAACTTGCGGAACTTGGCGCCGTCGGCCGAACCGATCAGGCCGTTGAGCTGCTGCCACAGCGCATGCTCGCTCTGCTGCGCTTTGATCTCGGCGAACAGCGCCTGCTGGCTGCTGCGCCGCGCATCGTCGGCCTGCAACTGGGCGCGCAGTTCGCCCTGGCGCTGGCTCAGCGCGCGCACTTCGCCCTGCAGCGCCTGCAACTGCTCGTCCAGCTCGGCCAGCGCCAGCTCGGTCTGCGGCGTGGCGCGCAACTGCTGCACCTGCGTCTCGGCGGCAGCCAGCAGGGTCGCGGCCTCGGTCAGGGCGCGCTGCAACCGCGCCTGCAAGGCGGCGAGGCGTTCGCGTTCGTCCTCGGCCAGCAGCGCGGCGAGAAACGCCGACAGGTCGGCGAAGGGGCTGGCCGCCAGCGCCTGCTGCCAACGCTGCTCGGCGTCGTTCAGGCGCGCCTGCAGTTGCTGCAGCAGCGCCTGCTGGCTCTGCTCCCGGCCACGCAGGGCATCGCCTTCGCGCTGGGCGCTGGCCAGGCTGGCGGCCGCATCGTGCAGGGCCTGCTCGGCTTGCGCCACAGGCTCGGGCTCGGTCAATGCCGAGGCGCCTGCGGCCTGCCAGCGCTGCCGCCACTGAGCGGCCTGCGCCTCGGCTTCGGCGAGCAGGCGCTGCGCCTCGCGCTGCAGCTCCTGCAGTTGCTGATCCTGCGCCTGGGCCTGCTGCCAGTCGCGCCAGGCGTTTTGCTGTTCGGCCAGCCAGGCGGCGCCATCGGCCGGCAACTGGTTGGCGAAGCCGTCCAGGCTGGCCAGCAGCCTCTGCCCCTGGTGCTGCAGCTCCCGCTCCAGCTGCTGCAGACGCCCCTGCTGCTCGGCCTGGCGCGCCTGCAGGTTGTCCAGATCGCGCGCCAGCAGCGCCTGGCGTTGCTGCGTATAAGCCAGGGCCCGCTCGGCGACCTCGCGGGCGCCGCGCGCCTGCGCCAGTTCGGCCTGCCGGCTCTCGACCTGGGCCAGCCGGCTCTGCACTTGCGCCAGGCTCTGTTCATGGCTGCGCTGCAGCTCGGCCAGGGCCGCGCCATCGGCCAGCGACAACGCCTGCTCGGCCAGTTGCTGCTGCCACTGCCCATCCAGTTGGGCGGCCTGTTCGCGGACCTGCTCCAGCTGCTGCTGCAGCTGGGCGATCTGCGTGGTCAGGCGGGTCAGCTCGTCGCGCAGGCTGGCGCCCTGGTTTTCCAGCTGCGCCAGATCGTTGCGGCCCTGCTCCAGCGCCTGGCGCGTGGCCGAGACGTCGAGCGCCTGGTACTGGCTGACCGCCGGGTGCTCGTGCGAGCCGCACAGCGGGCAGGCCTCGCCCGGCTGCAAGCGGGCGCGGTAGGCCTCCAGATCCTGAATGCGCTGCTCCTGCTCCAGCAGCTTTTCCTTGTCGGCCAACTGCTGCTTGAGCAACTTGTAGCGCTCGCGCAGGCCGCCGATTTCGTCGTGCTTACCGGCGTGCTGGTGCTGCAGCTGCGCCAGCCGCGGGCTCAGCTCGGCGAGCTGCCCGGCCAGGCGCTCGCGCGTCTGCGCCAGCTGCTCCAGACGGTCCAGCGCCCTGCCCTGCACCTGCAGCTGCTGCCAGCGCTCGCGCAGCCCAGCCTCGCCGCTGTCGCCGAGCAAGACCTGCAGCTCGCCCTGCTGCCGGGCTTCGCTGGCGCGCGCCTGCTCCAGGCGCGCGGCGGCTTGCTCATGCTGCGCCGAGAACTCCCCGCCTTGACGCTGCAGGGCGACGAGTTGCTCGGCCTCCTGCGCCAGGCGCGTCTGCAGCGCCTGCTGCTCCCTGAGCAGTTGCCCGCGCTGGTCGAACTGCGCGCGCCAGCCGCCGAGCAACTCGCCCAGCCGCGCCCGCTGCGGGGCAGCGTTCAGGCGCGCCTGCAGGCTTTGCCGCCGATCGAGCAGAGCCTGCAATTCGCCCTGACGCAGACTCAAGGCCTGCTCGGCATAGCGGCTGGCCAGCCAGAGTTGCTGGCGCTCGCGCTCGGCACTGCCGCGCTGCTGCCGTTGCAGCTCGTCCAGCCCCTCGTGCGCCTGCTGCCTGTCCTGCTGCGCCTGCTGCCAGCCCTGGTACAGCGGCTGCAACCGCGCCGCCGGCTCGCTGGCGGCCAGGCGTTGCAGCTCGCCAGCCGCCTGCGCCTGAGCCTGCTGCGCCTGCTCCAGGCCCAGCTGCGCCTGATGGCACTGCTGCTCGGCCTGTTGCAGGGCCTCGCGCCAGCGGCGCTGGGCCTGCAGGCTTTGTTGCCGGGCCAGCAGCGGCGCTTCCTCCTGACTCAGGCGCTGGTGCTCGGCCTGCAATTCGCCGCGCTGCGCCTCGTCGAGCAGTTCCATGCCCTGGGCGCGGCTTTGCAGCAGGTTCAGCGCCTGCTCGGCGGCCTTGGTGCGCTCGTAGACCTGCTGCGAAATCCGCCCGTACACCTCGGTGCCGGTCAGCTCCTCGAGCAGCTCGGCGCGCTGGTTGGCACCCGCCTCGAGAAAGGCGGCGAAACCGCCCTGGGCCAGCAACATGGACTTGGTGAAGCGCTCGAAGTCCAGGCCGGTGAGCTCGGCGGTCAGGCTCTCCTTCTCGCGGATCTTGTCGGTGAGGATCTCGCCGCCGGCGATGCGCGCCAGCTCCACCTTGGGCGCCTGCAGCGCGCCGTCGACCCTGTCGCGCGCGCGGCGCTGGCTCCAGAAGGCGCGGTAGCCCTGGCCCTTGACCTCGAACTCGACCTCGGCCAGGCAGTCGGCGGTGTGCCGGGTCATCAGCTCGTTGCCGCTGGCCGACAGCGTTCCCATGCGCGGCGTGCGGTGATACAGGGCCAGGCAGATGGCGTCGAGCAAGGTGGTCTTGCCCGCCCCGGTGGGCCCGGTGATGGCGAACAGGCCGCTGTCGGCGAAGGGCGCGGCGGAAAAATCGATCTTCCACTCGCCCTTGAGCGAGTTGAGGTTCTTCAGGCGCAGGCTGAGGATTTTCATGCGGGAATGGCTAGCCGGGAATCAGGCGGGCATTCTGGCATTGTTGGCAGGGTTGTGCAGGCGCGGTGGACTGGACAGATGGCGCTATCGCCCAACGATAACCACAGAGTCAAATACCGCGACACGTTTCACCCTGTGGCTATCGCAACGGTGCGCCAAGATTATCCTTATTGGGCCGACCATATATGGTGATCGCCAAGGCTGGCATGCAGTGCGGCCCTGACATCGCCGGCGGATGCGCTAGCAGCAGCTATGCAGACGGCAACGGTGTTCTTCGAGCCCTTCTTTCGTTGCACCTCGATCTTGTAGGGATAAGTCCTGTTACCAATCGGCACCGCATCGACGTGCAATTTGTCGCTCTCGTACTGCGAGTTCTTCGTCCGATTTCTAAAGATCTTGGAAGTGTCGTCAATCGAGTCGATAAGCTCCTGCGCCTCTTGAAACAAGCGCGGCTCGATACTGATGTCCTCGAGACCACGCCCACCGGTAGGCGCCCCCTCATCGTTGATGTTTGGATTTAAAGCCATGCTTCGCTCCTTGAATAACCTGATCATGGTGAGTTGGCGGCGAGCAGCATCCCTGAGCCAAACTGCATGGACTAAATTCTGCGGATCGCTGGCGAGCCCCCGAGCCTTGCAGGGTAGTCGTACTTGGACCGTCATGCCCGACGACGCTTGGAGCGGCCGACTTCAATCCCCCGTCAACTCGTCCAGCACCCGGCGATACAGCCCCTGCAAGCGCTGCGTCTCTTCCTCGCCCAGTTGCTCCTGCTGCAGGCGCCTGTCGAACACCTCGGCGGCGGACAGTTCGTCCAGTGTCTCGCGCGCCTCGCTGGCCAGGCTGGCGGCGGCGTTGCCGCGTTCGCGGCGGATGCGCAGCACCTCCACCGGCAGCCCTTCGCACAGCGCGGCGATGCGGCTCTGCAGGTCGTTCAGGTAGTCGTCGCCGCGCACCTGCACCTCCAGCCATACCGGCCGCTCGACACTGCCCTGGGCGGCCTGTTCGACGATGGCACCCGCGAGTTCCGCGAGCGAGCCGCGCAGGCTGGCCAGGGGCTGGAAGCAGGGTACGGGCAGCGGCGTGACCGCCTGCAAAGCGCCGGCGCCGAACTCGACCAGCAGCACTTCCTTCTGCTGCCGCGCCTCGTCGAAGGACAATGCGATCGGCGAGCCGCAGTAGCGGATCTGCTCCAGGCCGGCGACCTTCTGCGGCCGGTGGATATGGCCCAGGGCGATGTAGTCGGCCGGCGGGAAGGCGCTGGTGGGAAAGGCCTCCAGGCTGCCGACGTAGATCTCGCGCACCGATTCGCTGGCGCTGGCGCCGACCGTGGTGAGGTGGCCGCTGGCAATGATCGGCAGGGCCAGGCCCAGTTCGGCACGGCGGGCCTCGGCCAGGGCGAACAGCGTCTGGTAGTGCTCGGCGATGGCCTGCTGCAGCGACTGCTGCTTTTCCTGCGCGCTCTGCCCGGCCTGGCTGGCCAGCACCTCGCGCGGGCGGATAAAGGGAATGGCGCAGAGGATGGCGCCCGGCGCGCCGGCGCGGTCGTGCAGCACCAGCAGCTGTTCGGCGGGGTCGAGGCCGACGCCGGGGACCACCCGCGCGCCGAGCTGGGCCAGCAGGGTTCTGCTCTCGCCGAGCATGGCCGGCGAGTCGTGGTTGCCGCCGAGCACGATCAGCGCGCAGCCGGCGTCGCGCAGCTCGACCACCAGGCGGTTGTACTGCTCGCGCGCATAGCTGGGCGGCGCGCCGGTGTCGAACACGTCGCCGGCGATCAGCAGCACGTCCACCGCGTGCGCCCGCACCTGTTCCAGCAGCCAGGCGCAGAATGCCTGATGCTCGGCCTGGCGGGTCTTGCCCATGAAGTGCTGGCCCAGGTGCCAGTCGGAGCTGTGCAGCAGGCGCAGGCTCACAGCGGCCACTCCTGCACCACCATATGGGTCTTGACCCGCTGCATCTGCGGGAAGGCCTCGAGGGCGTCGCGGATCTCGCTCAGGCGCGTCATCGAGGCCGCCTCGACGTACACCAGCATGTCGGTCTCGCCGCTGATGCCGCAGCAGCGGCGGATCTCCGGGTACAGGCGCATGCGCTCGACGTAGTCCTGGCAGCGGCCATCCTTGTAGAACAGCTCGAAGAAGGCCTTGACCGCGTCCGCCCCCGGCTCGGCGACCTGGGCGTGGTAGCCGCGGATCACCCCACCGTCTTCCAGTTGGCGGATGCGCTCGCTGACCGCCGAACGCGAGAGATTCACCTCGCGGGCGATCTGGCTGACGGGGGTGCGCGCATCGCGGCGCAGCAGGGCGAGGATCTGGCGGTCGAACTTGTCCACGGGGCTCTCGGGCGGCAATCGGATTGAAGGACAGAACCGCCGTTTCGCCGGCAAAAGCCGACGCCCTGCACGGGAGCGCCGGCTTACCATGGCGGGATTCTGCGCAAGGACACGAGCATACCCCATGAGTCGACTGAACAAGGAACTGGGCCTGCTGCAGGGCATCGCCCTGCTCAGCACCTCGCTGCTCGGCACCGGCATCTTCGTGGTGCCGGCGCTGGCCGCCACCGCCGCCGGGCAGGCTTCGCTATGGGCCTGGCTGGTGCTGATCGCCCTGGTGCTGCCGGTGGCCTTCACCTTCGCCCAGCTGGGCAAGCGCTTCCCCCATGCCGGCGGCGCGCCGCACCTGATCGGCCGCGCCTTCGGCCAGCGCCTGGAAGGGGTCAGCGCGCTGCTGTTTCTCGCCGTGCTGCCGGTCGGCCTGCCTGCCGCGCTGCATATCGCCAGCGGCTTCTGGCTGGCCCTGTTCGACCTCTCCAGCGCCGGGCTGCTGGCGATCCAGCTGGCCACCCTCGGCGTAATCCTGCTGCTCGGCCAGCGCCCGGCCAGGGCCTCGGGCGTGCTGCAGGGGCTGATCGCGGTGGCGATAGTCGCCAGCGTGGCGCTGGTCTGGTGGGTCGGCGACCTGCCACGCGCCAGCCAACCGCTGCTGCCGCCGCTGGGCGGCCAGTGGCAGCTGCTGCCGGCGGCGCTGGGGGTGATGTTCTGGTGCTTCGTCGGCATCGAGGCCTTCACCCACCTGGGTGAGGAGTTCAAGCGGCCCGAGCGCGATTTCCCCCTGGCCCTGCTGCTCGGCGTGCTGCTCGCCGGGCTGGTGTACTGGGCCTGTTCGGTGGCGGTACTGAGCTTCGCCACCTACGGCGACGTGCACAGCGACACCACCGCCTTGCCGCGGCTGTTCGAACTGCTGCTGGGCGAGCGTGCCCGCGTGCTGGTGGCGGTGGTCGGCTACCTGGCCTGCTTCGCCTCGATGAACGTGTATATCCAGGGTTTCGCCCGGCTGATCTGGAGCCTGGCCGACGAGGGCAAGCTGCCGGCGCCGCTGGCCAGGCGCAACGGCCACGGCGTGCCGGGACGCGCCATGCTGCTGGTGGTGATCAGCTGCGCGCTGTGCGCGGGGCTGGCGAGCGTGCTGCAGCTGTCGGTAGACGACCTGATCCGCTACGCCAACGGCAACTTCGTGCTGATCTATCTGCTCAGCATGGCCGCAGGCACGGTGCTGCTGCGCGGGGTGTGGCGCTGGCTGGGCGGGCTCGCCACGCTGCTGTGCGCCGCGGTGCTGGCGATGCTCGGCGGCGACGCGCTCTATGCGCTGGCCCTGCTCGGGCTGTTGCTGCTACTCGATCAGTTGCGCGCGGCGCATGGCCTGCGTCTGCCGAGCCGCTGAAGGGCACATCTAAAAACTACCTGCGTGGTCATCGCTGCGTTAAAAACAGGCTCAAAATGCTCATTTACAGCTCGTAAACTCCGCTTCTTCGCCTGTTTTTGCCTTGCGCTGACTGCCTCGGCTCGGGCTTCCTGCTTCGCTCTACCTCCTGCATCCATGCAGTCGTCGCCTACGTTTTTAGAAGGGCCCTGAAAAGACGTCGGCGCGGCATTAACCGCGCCGGCTCGATCAGCCGCGCGCGGCCTTGATCACTTCGATATAGGGCTCGGCGTTGCGCTGATCCTGGATCAGCGCGACGAAGTCGTGGCCCTTGGCGTCGGTGGCCGACAGATCGTAGCCGGCCGCGACGAAGAAGCCGACGAAGCGCTCGAAATCGTCGATGCGCAGGCCGCGATAGGCCTTGATCAGCTTGTGCAACGAGGGCGGCGTGGCGTCTGCCGGCTCCACCGCGAGAAACAGCTTGATGGACTCGTCGCCGATCTCTTCGCCAATCACCTGCTTCTTGTCTTTACGCATCGCCCGCTCCCGCCAAGCATTTCAGAGGGCCGGCAGTTTACCGCCGAGACCGGCGCGGCTCAACGCGCAGCAGCGCACGCTAACACGCATGCAACGCGCGCGACAGCCGACCTAGGTCATACCGCTGCGCCGCACCGCGCTCCTATAATGCGCCGAGCTATCCCGGAGCCATCATGTCTCGCCATTCCCTGCCGCTGTTCGCCGCCTGGCGCCAGACCCTGCGCGCCGGCTATTCCTGGAAGGCCCTGCGCGGCGACCTGAGCGCGGGGCTGACGGTGGGCATCATCGCCATCCCGCTGGCCATGGCGCTGGCCATCGCCGTCGGCGTGGCGCCGCAGCACGGCCTGTACACGGTGCTGATCGCCGCGCCGCTGATCGCCCTGTGCGGCGGCTCGCGCTTCAACATCTCCGGGCCGACCGCGGCCTTCGTGGTGATCCTGCTGCCGATCACCCAGCAGTACGGCCTCGGCGGCCTGCTGCTGTGCACCCTGCTGGCCGGGCTGATCCTGATCGCCATGGGCCTGCTGCGCGCCGGGCGGTTGATCGAGTTCGTGCCCTATCCGGTGACCCTGGGCTTCACCGCCGGCATCGGCATCGTCATCGCCATCCT
The DNA here is from genome assembly GCF_052682975.1 of Pseudomonas sp. SP16.1. Classification (NCBI taxonomy): domain Bacteria; kingdom Pseudomonadati; phylum Pseudomonadota; class Gammaproteobacteria; order Pseudomonadales; family Pseudomonadaceae; genus Pseudomonas; species Pseudomonas sp. SP16.1. Next base: position 338,092 of record NZ_JBQYFZ010000001.1, on the reverse strand, counting down.
GCAGATCAAGGATCTGCTCGGCCTCCAGCTCGCCGGCTCGCCGCAGCACCCGCTCGAGCAGCTCGGCCTGCTGGCCGGCGCGCTGCCCAGCCTGCAGCCGGGCGACAGCCTGGTCGGCATCGTCTGCCTGCTCACCCTGCTGCTGTGGCCGCGCCTGGCGCCGCGGATTCCCGCGCACCTGGTCGCCCTGACCCTCGGTACCCTGCTGGCGCTGGCCCTGGAACGCCTCGGCCTGCCGGTGGCGACCCTGGGCGAGCGCTTCAGCTATATGGTCGAGGGCGTCGAGCACCCCGGCATTCCGCCCTTCCTGCCCAGCCTGAGCCTGCCCTGGCTGCTGCCCGGTGCGGACGGTGAGCCGCTGACGCTATCGTTCGAGCTGATTCGCCAACTGCTGGCGCCGGCCTTCGCCATCGCCATGCTCGGCGCCATCGAATCGCTGCTCTGCGCCGTGGTCGCCGACGGCATGAGCGGCAGCAAGCACGATCCCAACGCCGAGCTGATCGGCCAGGGCCTGGGCAACCTGGCGGCACCTTTCTTCGGCGGCATCACCGCCACCGCGGCGATCGCCCGCACCGCCGCCAACGTGCGCGCCGGCGCCTTCTCGCCGCTGGCGGCGCTGATCCACGCCGGCGTGGTGCTGGCGGCGATCCTGCTGCTGGCGCCGCTGTTCAGCTACCTGCCGATGGCGGCGCTGGCGGCCCTGCTGCTGATGGTGGCGTGGAACATGAGCGAGCCGCATCACGTCGCCCACACCCTGCGCATCGCCCCGCGCGGCGACGTGCTGGTGCTGCTCACCTGCCTGCTGCTGACGGTGCTGTTCGACATGGTGCTGGCGGTCGGCGTCGGCCTGCTGCTGGCCGCCGGGCTGTTCATCAAGCGCATGAGCGAGCTGACCGATACCGCCGCCCTGAGCCGGCGCCAGCGCCAGGTTCTGCAGGACCTGCCCGAGCATGTGCTGGCCTACGCCATTCGCGGGCCGCTGTTCTTCGGTGCGGCGGAGAAGGCGCTGAGCGTGCTGCGCCGCCTCACTCCGGGGGTGCGGGTGGTGATAGTCGACATCAGCGCGGTGCCGCTGCTGGACATGACCGCCATCGCCGCGCTGGACAACGTGCTGCGCGACTATCGCCAGCAGGGCGTGGCGCTGATCCTCAGCGGCCCGACCGCGCAGGTGCGCCTGCAGCTGCGCCGCGCCGGCGTGCACCGCCGCGAGAACGAACTGGCCTACGTGCGCGACCTGCCGCAGGCGCGGGAGAAGGCGCTGCGCTGGCTGGACGCTGGCGACGGCGTGTGACCGCGGGGGGCGTCCCGCGCGCCGGCCGGGCATCCGCAGGACGACGAATCGGGACAGGCGCGGCGATGCGGGCCAGACCGCTTCTAGGCGCAGGCGACGGCTGCCAGCGCTACCGGCCGGGTCAGCTCGGCCAGGGCCTGGCTGGCTTCGGCCCCGGTGTGTGGAAAGACGAAGGCCAGCCCCTGACCGTCGCGCCGCAGCGGCAACAGGTGTAGCGGCGGCAGTGCGCCGGTCAACAGCTGCCAGCCGCGCCAGGGCAGTTCGGCCGGCAGATCGCCCTGCAGGCGCCCGCCGAAGAAGCCCAGTTCGCTCAACTCCACCGGCCACTGCTGGCCGCTGGCGTGACGCAGCAGTGCCTGACGCTGGCGCGGCGCCAGGCGCGGCTCGCAGCGTTTTTCCAGACCCAGCAGTCGTTCGCGCGGCAGCACCATGCTGCCCGGGCTGCGACGCGGCAGCGCGCGCGCGCCGAGAAACGGCCGATAGAGCGCGGCACAGGCTTCGCGGCGCTCGAACTGGGCGAGATGATCGGCCCGCTGCACCACGGCGCACTCGGCCTGAGCGCAGGCCGCGGCGAAATGGGCGTGCTCCCAGGGCTGGGTGAAATGATCGTGCTCACCGGCCAGTACCAGGGTCGGGCACTGCGGATGCCGGCGGAAACCCTGGAAGTCCAGCAGGCGCCGGCTGTTCTGCCGGTAGCGCTCCACCTCGGCCGGACTCAGGCGCTGCAGCTGACGCAGCAGTGCCTTGCGAAATACCGGCGCGACGCCGGTGTCGTCCAGGTGCAGCGGATTGAGCAGGCCGCTCAGCGCGCCCTGGGCGAACTCGCCGACGCGTCCCTCTGCGAGCAGCGCCAGCCCCTCTTCCAGCATCAGTCGCGCACCGGGGCGGCCAAAGGCGGTGATCCCGGCCAGCAACAGGCGCGCACAACGCTGCGGGTGGCGCGCGGCGAACAGGGCGGCCAGCGCCGAACCGTAGGACAGGCCGATCGGCATCAGCGGCGGCAGTTGCAGCTGCTCGGCGAAGGCGGCGATCAGGTCGGCCAGTTGCTCCAGGCCGAGTTCCGGCGCCAGCTGCAGGTTGCCGCCCTGGCTGGGCAGGTCGAGCAGGATCAGCGGATGCCCGGCGAGCAGCTCGTCGACCTCGGCGGCGAAGGAGCGAAAGCTCTGGAACGCGCCGCCGAGCAGCAGCACCGGCGCGCGCGCATCCCGCTCGCGGCGCGCATAGGCCTGGTAGTGCAGGCGCCAGGTGCCGATATCCATGATCCGGGGCGTATCGGCGAGCAGGGCTGGGCTGTAGTCGGTGCGGTAACGCATGGCATGCACTCCGGCAGTTCTTGTTGTTCTCGAGCCAGGTCAGGGCGGTCGCGGTGGCGGGCGGCGCCGCGCCTCATCCGCGATATTCGCGATGATATCGTTCCCGCAGAGGCCGGATCGGTGCAGCAGCGACCAGGACATAACCCATGGATTGGCTCCTACAGCCCGATCGAAGCCTCGCCAGCCGAGGGCCGCACGCTGCAGCCAAGCGAGCATCTCGGATGGAGCCTGGCTCGAAGGTAAACACCGCGGCGTTTTTTGTTTACCCAACCTTCGGGCGGGCCGCGCCGGCGGATGTCACCGTTGCGCCCTGGGGCCTGCCGCCACGCGATGGTCGTGGTTACCGGCGCGCGCCGGCGGACGCGCTGTCTACCGGCGACAGCTGTTCGCAGGCACAGGCGGTCGCCTGCGGGAGGCGCGTTGGCGGCGATCCCTGGTAGCCAGGTGGATGGGCCGGCGTCGCTGACAAAGCCCCCGCCATGCCCCAGACGCCGACCGCTTACCGGACGCCGCTGGGCGCGGGCTTGCAGGCTCGCTATAATCAGCCCCTTTTTTCAACTGCCAGACCTCCGCCGCCATGACCGAGTCCGTGCACGCTTACATGACCCGCCTGGGCCAGGCCGCCCGCCAGGCCTCGCGGGTGCTCGCCCGCGCCAGCACCGCGCAGAAGAACCGCGCCCTGCAGGCCGCCGCCGCCGCCCTCGACGCCGCCCGCGCCGAACTGACCGCCGCCAACGAGCTGGACCTGGCCGCCGGCCGCGCCAGTGGCCTGGAACCGGCCATGCTCGACCGTCTGGCGCTGACGCCGGCGGTGATCGACGGCATGATCGAGGGCCTGCGCCAGGTGGCGACCCTGCCCGACCCGATCGGCGAGATCCGTGACATGCGCTACCTGCCGTCCGGCATCCAGGTCGGCAAGATGCGCGTGCCGCTGGGGGTGATCGGCATCATCTACGAGTCGCGGCCCAACGTGACCATCGACGCCGCCAGCCTGTGCCTGAAGTCCGGCAACGCCACCATCCTGCGTGGCGGCTCGGAGGCGATCCACTCCAACCGCGCCATCGCCGCCTGCATCCAGCAGGGCCTGGCCGAGGCCGGGCTGCCGGCCGCCTGCGTGCAAGTGGTGGAGACCACCGACCGCGCCGCGGTGGGCGAGCTGATCGCCATGCCGGAATTCGTCGACGTGATCGTGCCGCGCGGCGGCAAGGGCCTGATCGAGCGCATCAGTCGTGATGCCAAGGTGCCAGTGATCAAGCATCTGGACGGCGTCTGCCATGTGTATGTGGACATGGCCGCCGACCTCGACAAGGCCATCCGCGTCTGCGACAACGCCAAGACCCAGCGCTATTCGCCGTGCAACGCCATGGAAACCCTGCTGGTGCACAAGGATATCGCCGCCCGCGTGCTGCCGCCGCTGGCCGCCATCTACCGCGACAAGGGGGTGGAACTGCGGGGTGACGCTGCTACCCGCGAACTGCTCGGCAGCGATGTGCTGGTGGCCAGCGAGGACGACTGGTTCGCCGAGTACAACGCGCCGATCCTGGCGATTCGCATCGTCGAGTCGCTGGAGGCGGCCATCGAGCACATCAACCACTACGGTTCGCAACACACCGACGCGATCATCACCGAGAACTTCAGCGATGCGCGGCGCTTCCTCACCGAGGTGGACTCCGCCTCGGTGATGGTCAACGCCTCGACCCGCTTCGCCGACGGCTTCGAGTACGGCCTGGGCGCGGAGATCGGCATTTCCACCGACAAGCTGCACGCCCGCGGCCCGGTCGGCCTGGAGGGGCTGACCAGCGAGAAGTACGTGGTGTTCGGCGACGGACACATTCGCACCTGATGGCCAAGCCCGACGACGCCCGGTGCAGCGGCGCCCGACGCATCGGCCTGCTCGGCGGCACCTTCAACCCGGTGCATATCGGCCACCTGCGCGCGGCGCTGGAGGTTGCCGAGTTCATGGACCTGGACGAGCTGCGCCTGGTGCCCAGCGCGCGCCCGCCGCATCGCCAGGCGCCGCAGGTGAGCGCCGAGCAGCGTCTGGCCATGGTCCGCCTGGCGGTGGCCGGCGAGCCGCGGCTCAAGGTCGACGACCGCGAGCTCAGACGGGACAAGCCGTCGTACACGATCGATACCCTGGAATCGTTGCGCGCCGAGCTGGCGGCGGACGACCAGCTGTTTCTCCTGCTCGGCTGGGATGCCTTCTGCGGCCTGCCGAGCTGGCACCGCTGGCAGGAGCTGCTCGAGCACTGCCACCTGCTGGTGCTGCAGCGCCCGGACGCCGACAGCGAGGCGCCCGAGGCGCTGCGCGACCTGCTGGCGGCGCGCAGCGTCAGCGACCCGCTGAGCCTTAACGGGCCCGGCGGGCACATCAGTTTCATCTGGCAGACGCCGCTGGCGGTGTCCGCCACGCAGATTCGCCAGTTGCTGGCGGCCGGGCGCTCGGTGCGTTTCCTGCTGCCGGATGCGGTACTGGCCTATATCCAGGCGCAGGGGCTGTACCCTGCGCTCCATGCTTGAAGCGTCGCGCGGTTGCGCAGGCGTCCCATTACACGAGGCAAACGGGTCATTTATGAAGAAGCAACAGATGCCCAGCGAAGAGCTGGTCAAGATCGCCGTCGCGGCGCTGGAAGAGATCAAGGCGACCGACATCACCGTGATCGACGTCAAGGACAAGACCAGCATCACCGATTTCATGGTGATCGCCAGCGGCAGCTCCAGCCGCCAGGTCAAGTCGCTGGTGGACAACGTACTGGAGAAGGTCAAGGAACGCGGCGTGCGCCCGATCGGCAGCGAAGGCCTGGACGCCGGCGAATGGGCCCTGCTCGACCTGGGCGACATCGTCGTCCACGTGATGCTGCCCACCGCGCGCCAGTTCTACGATCTCGAGCGCCTGTGGCAGGGCGCCGAGCAGAGCCGCGCCCAGCACTCGGCCGAGTAAACGCAAGCCGTGCGGATCAAGCTGATCGCCGTCGGTTCGCGCATGCCGCGCTGGGTCGAGGAGGGCTGGCAGGAGTACGTCAAGCGCCTGCCGGCCGAGCTGCCGCTGGAGCTGGTGGAAATCCCGCTGAACACGCGCGGCAAGAACGCCGACGTCGCCCGCCTGATCCGTCAGGAGGGCGAGGCCATGCTGAGCAAGGTGCAGCCGGGCGAACGCATCGTCACGCTGGAGGTCCATGGCAAGCCATGGAGCACCGAGCAGCTGGCGGCGGAGCTGGAGCGCTGGCGCCTGGATGCACGCAACGTCAACCTCATGGTCGGCGGCCCCGAGGGGCTGGCGCCTGAGGTCTGTGCGCGCAGCCAGCAGCGCTGGTCGCTGTCGCCGCTGACCCTGCCGCACCCGCTGGTGCGCATCCTGCTCGGCGAGCAGATATACCGGGCCTGGACCGTGTTGTCCGGCCATCCCTATCACAAATAGCCAGCCGTAGCCGATGCCGCAGCCGATTCGCCTCAAGGACCACGAAAGGGACGCCCGCCTGGTGCGCCGCCGCGTGCTGGTCGGCGCCTGCGCGATCCTGCTGGCGACTGCTGCGCTGGTGGCGCGCATGTACTACCTGCAGGTGGTGCAGTTCGAGCATCACACCACCCTGGCGGAGAACAACCGCATCCACGTGCAGCCGATTCCGCCAACCCGCGGGCTGATCTTCGACCGCAACGGCGTGATCATCGCCGACAACCGCCCCAGCTTCAGCCTCACCGTGACCCGCGAGCGCGCCGGCGACTGGCAGCAGGTGCTCGACGTGGTGGTCGAGGTGCTGGAGCTGTCGGCGGACGAGCGTGCGCTGTTCGACAAGCGCGTGCGCCAGGGGCGGCGGCCGTTCGAGCCGGTACCGATCCTGTTCGAGCTGTCCGAGGAGCAGATCGCCCGCATCGCGGTCAACCAGTTCCGCCTGCCCGGCGTCGAGGTGGCGGCGCAGCTGGTGCGGCACTACCCGCAGAAGGAGCACTTCGCCCATTCGGTGGGCTACGTCGGACGGATCAACGAGCAGGAGCTCAAGCGCCTGGACCCCACCGACTACGCCGGCACCCACCATATCGGCAAGACCGGCATCGAGCGCTTCTACGAGGACGAACTGCACGGCGAGGTCGGCTACGAGGAAGTCGAGACCAACGCCCGCGGCCGTGTGCTGCGGGTGCTTAACCGGATCGACCCGAAGCCGGGCAAGGACATAGTGCTGAGCCTCGACGTGCGCCTGCAGGAGGCCGCCGAGCAGGCCCTGGGCGGGCGCCGCGGCGCGGTGGTGGCGATCCAGCCGCAGACCGGCGAGGTGCTGGCGATGGTCAGCCAGCCCAGCTTCGATCCCAACCCCTTCGTCACCGGCATCAGCTTCAAGGCCTATGGCGAGCTGCGCGATTCCATCGACCAGCCGCTGTACAACCGCGTGCTGCGCGGTCTCTACCCACCGGGTTCGACCATCAAGCCGATGGTGGCGGTGGCCGGTCTGGATGCCGGCGTAGTCACGCCCACCTCGCGGGTGTTCGACCCCGGCTTCTACCAGTTGCCCAACCACAGCCACAAGTACCGCAACTGGAACCGCAGCGGCGATGGCTGGGTCGACCTCGACCTGGCCATTTCCCGCTCCAACGACACCTATTTCTACGACCTGGCGCACAAGATGGGCGTCGACCGCATGCACGACTACATGAGTCGCTTCGGCCTGGGCCAGCGCGTGGCGCTGGACATGTTCGAGGAAACCGCCGGGTTGATGCCCTCGCGCGACTGGAAGCGGGCGCGCTATCGCCAGCCCTGGTACCCGGGCGAGACGCTGATCCTCGGCATCGGCCAGGGCTACATGCAGACCACACCGCTGCAACTGGCCCAGGCCACCGTGCTGATGGCCACCCGCGGCAAGTGGATTCGCCCGCACCTGGCCAGGAGCATCGATGGCGCGCAGCCGAACGACCCCAACCCCATGCCGGATATCGTCCTGCGCGACCCGAAGTTCTGGGACTACGGCCGCCACGGCATGGAGCAGGTGCTGCACGGCCCACGCGGCACCGCACGCAAGGTCGGCGACAGCGCGGTCTATCGCATCGCCGGCAAGAGCGGCACGGCCCAGGTGGTGGCGATCAAGCAGGGTGAGAAGTACGACCGCGAGAAACTGCAGGAACGCCACCGCGACCACGCCCTGTTCGTCGCCTTCGCTCCGGCCGAGAGCCCGCAGATCGCCGTGGCGGTGATGGTGGAGAACGGCGAGTCGGGCTCCGGCGTGGCCGCACCGGTGGTCAAGCAGGTGATGGACGCCTGGCTGCTGGACGACAGCGGCCAGCTCAAGGCCGAATACGCACCGCCGACGAGTGCCGAGGTCAGCCAGCGATGAAGAGCAATTTCGACCGTACCCTGTCCGACGAGGACGTGCTGCGTCGCCGCGCCGGCCTGTTGCAGCGCCTGCACATCGATGGCTGGCTGCTGCTGCTGCTGCTGATCCTCGGCGCCGGCAGCCTGTTCATTCTCTATTCGGCCAGCGGCAAGAACCTCGACCTGCTGCTCAAGCAGGCCACCTCGTTCGGCATCGGCATGGCCGGCATGCTGGTGATCGCCCAGTTCGACCCGCGCTTCATGGCGCGCTGGGTACCGCTGGCCTACGTGGTCGGGGTGGCGTTGCTGATGGTGGTGGAAGTGATGGGCCACACCGCGATGGGCGCCACGCGCTGGATCAACATCCCCGGGGTGATCCGCTTCCAGCCCTCGGAAATCCTCAAGATCATCATGCCGATGACCGTTGCCTGGTACCTGGCCAAGCGCAGCCTGCCGCCGCGGCCGAAGCATGTTCTCGTCTGCCTGGCGATGATCGGCGTGCCCTTCGTGCTGATCCTCAAGCAGCCGGACCTGGGCACCTCGCTGCTAATCCTCGCCTCGGGCGCCTTCGTGGTGTTCATGGCCGGCCTGCAGTGGCGCTGGATCGTCGGCGCCGTGGCGGCGGTGGTACCGATCGCGGTGGGCATGTGGTACTTCGTCATGCACGATTACCAGAAGCGCCGCGTGCTGACCTTCCTCAACCCGGAGAGCGATCCGCTGGGCTCGGGCTGGAACATCATCCAGTCCAAGGCGGCCATCGGCTCCGGCGGCGTGCTGGGCAAGGGCTGGCTGCTGGGCACCCAGTCGCACCTGGATTTTTTGCCGGAAAGCCATACGGACTTTATCATTGCCGTGCTCGCCGAGGAGTTCGGCCTGGTCGGCGTCTGCCTGCTGCTGCTGCTGTACCTGCTGCTGATCGCGCGCGGCCTGGTGATCACCGCCCAGGCGCAGACGCTGTTCGGCAAGCTGCTGGCGGGCGCGCTGACCATGACCTTCTTCGTCTACGTGTTCGTCAACATCGGCATGGTCAGCGGCCTGTTGCCAGTAGTGGGGGTGCCGCTGCCGTTCATTAGCTACGGCGGAACTTCGCTGGTGACGCTGCTGTCCGGTTTTGGGGTCTTGATGGCGATCCACACCCATAGAAAGTGGATCGCACAGGTTTGATTGGGGTAACGAATTCAATGTATCTACTGCGCGGCTGGGCAGCTCGGACGCTTGTGGGGATCGGCCTGGCGGGGGCGTGTGGCGCACAGGCGCTGGCCGCCGATTACGACGGCTCGCCGCAGGTGGCCGAATTCGTCGAGGAGATGACCCGCGACTACGGCTTCGCCGGCGAGCAACTGCTCGCGCTGTTCGCCGAAGTGGAGCGCAAGCAGGCGATTCTCGATGCCATCTCGCGCCCGGCGGAGAAGACCAAGCCGTGGAAGGACTATCGGCCGATCTTTATCACCGACAAGCGTATCGCCCAGGGTGTGTCGTTCTGGAAAGAGCACCAGGCCGCGCTGGACAAGGCCGAAGCCGAATACGGCGTGCCGGCGCAGTTCATCGTCGCCATCATCGGCGTGGAAACCTTCTATGGCGGCAACACCGGCAGCTGGCGGGTGATGGACGCGCTGTCGACCCTGGCCTTCGACTACCCGCCGCGCGCGCCGTTCTTTCGCAAGGAGCTGCGCGAGTTCCTCATGCTGACCCGCGAGGAGCAGGTCGACCCGCTCACGCTCAAGGGCTCCTACGCCGGCGCCATGGGCCTGCCGCAGTTCATGCCGAGCAGCTTCCGCGCCTACGCGGTGGATTTCGACGGCGACGGCCATATCAATATCTGGGGCAACCCCACCGACGCCATCGGCAGCGTCGCCAGCTATTTCAAGCGCCACGGCTGGCAGGCCGGCGGCCAGGTGGCCAGTCGCGCCCAGGTCAGCGGTGCGCGCATCGCCGAGGGCCTGAGCGAGGGCCTCGATCCGGCGAAGAACGTCGCCGAACTGCGCGCGCTGGGCTGGCAGCCGCAGGAGCAACTGGCCGATGACCTGCCGGTGACCGCCTTCCGCCTGGAAGGCGCCGAGGGCGACGAGTACTGGCTGGGTCTACCCAACTTCTACACCATCACCCGTTACAACCGCAGCGTGATGTATGCCATGGCGGTCAACCAACTGGCCGAACTCCTGGTCGAAGCGCGGGGTACGCGATGAACCGTCAGCCACTGTTGTCCCTGGCAGCCTGCGTGGCCGCCGCGCTGCTGCTGGCCAGCTGCTCGTCCAACCGCGCACCGCAGAGCGTGCCTGCCCAGGGCCAGAGCGCGGGAATTTCCGGCCCCGGTGACTTCAGCCGGCCGCACAAGGACGGCGCGCCCTGGTGGGACGTCGACGTGTCGCGGATTCCCGACGCCATCCCCATGCCGCATTACGGGCCGGTCAAGGCCAGCCCCTACGTGGTGTTCGGCAAGCAGTACTACCCGATCCAGGACGCCCGGCGCTACCAGGCGGTAGGCCCGGCTTCCTGGTACGGCACCAAATTCCACGGCCAGGCCACCGCTAACGGCGAAACCTACGACCTGTACGGCATGACCGCGGCGCACAAGACCCTGCCGCTGCCCAGCTACGTGCGGGTGACCAACCTGGAAAACGGCAAGACGGTGATCCTGCGGGTCAACGACCGTGGCCCGTTCTACTCCGACCGCATCATCGACCTGTCCTTCGCCGCGGCGAAGAAGCTCGGCTATGCCGAGAAGGGCACCGCGCGGGTCAAGGTCGAGGGCATCGATCCGCATGAATGGTGGGCGCAGCAGGGACGCCCGGTGCCGCTGGTACTGGCCAGCAACCAGCCGGCCAAGGGCATCACCGCACAAGCGGTCGCCCAGCCGGTCGCGCAGGTGGTCGAGCAGTATTCGCCGCCGCCGCAGCAGCACGCCGCGGCCGTGGTGCCGGTGCAGATCGACGCAAAAAAAAACGATTCACTCGCAGCCTCTGGCCTGTATCTCCAAGTGGGAGCCTTCGCCAATCCGGACGCTGCGGAGCTGCTCAAGGCCAAGCTGAGCCAGACGATCAGTGCCCCGGTGTTCATCAGCTCAGTGGTGCGCGACCAGCAGATTCTGCACCGCGTACGGCTGGGACCGATCGCCAGCCAGGGCGAGGTTGAGCAACTGCAGAGCAGCGTGCGCCTGGCCAATCTGGGCCAACCGACCCTGGTGCGCGCCGACTGACGGCACTAAACCGGCATTGGCCGGACTAAATCCCGGATTCGCCGCTCGCGGCGAACCGAGCGATGGCCCCAGGTGGGCCGCTTCACAACCCAAAGCAACGACTTTCGAGAGACGGATGAACATCACCAGCTTCGCGCAACGTGCTTCCCTGTTCCTGACCCTCCTGGCCGCGCCGCTCGCCTGGGCCAGCCAGCAGGTGATTCCTGCGCCGCCGCAACTGGCGGCGACCTCCTATGTGCTGATGGACGCCGCCAGCGGCAACGTGCTGGTCGAGAGCGACGGCGACAAGCGTCTGCCGCCGGCCAGCCTGACCAAGCTGATGACCGCCTATATCGCCACGCTGGAGATCAACCGCGGGCAGATCAAGGAAAGCGACATGGTGCGCATCAGTGAGAAGGCCTGGCGCATGGGCGGCTCCAAGATGTTCATCGAGGTGGGCAAGGAGGTCTCGGTCGACGATCTGCTGCACGGCATCATCATCCAGTCCGGCAACGATGCCAGCGTGGCGCTGGCCGAGCACATCGCCGGCAGCGAAGAGGCTTTCGCCGACATGATGAACAGCCACGCCCAGCGCCTCGGCCTGAACAACAGCCACTTCATGAACGCCACCGGCTGGCCGGACCCGGAGCACTATTCCTCGGCGCATGACATGGCCAAGCTGGCACGCGCGATCATCTTCGAGGACCAGGCGCACTATGCCATCTACGCGCAGAAGGAATTTCTCTGGAACGGCATCAAGCAGCCCAACCGCAACCTGCTGCTGTGGCGCGACAAGACCGTCGACGGCCTGAAGACCGGCCACACCGAGGAAGCCGGCTACTGCCTGGTGGCGTCCGCCGTGCGCGACGGCCAGCGCCTGATCGCCGCGGTGTTCGGCACCGTCAGCGAACAGGCCCGCGCCGCCGAGGTGCAGAAACTGCTGACCTACGGCTTCCGCTTCTTCGAGACCCGCACCTTCTACCAGAAGGGCGCCGAGCTGGCCCAGGCCGACGTGTGGAAGGGCGTCAGCCGTCAGGTCAAGGCCGGCCTGGCCGAGGACCTGACCATGACCCTGCCGAAAGGCCAGCTGGAGAAGCTGCAGGCGAGCATGACCGTCAACCCGCAGCTGATCGCGCCGATTCAACAGGGCGACGTGATCGGCAAGGTGGAGGTCAAGCTGGGTGACGAGGTGGTGCACAGCGCCGACCTGGTGGCCCTGGAAGGTGTCGAGGAAGGCGGCTTGCTGCGTCGCCTGTGGGACAGCATCAGGCTGTTCTTCTTCGGCCTGTTCAACTGATAGCGCCCGGCCGTTCCAATCCGGAACGGCCCTTTTTTGCGATGGGCACAAGCCATGACCGATAGCGACGTTCAAGCTCCGAAAATCGAATTCCCCTGCGAGCGTTACCCGATCAAGGTGATCGGCACCGCCGGCGAAGGCTTTTCCGACCTGGTGATCGAAGTGATCCAGCGCCATGCGCCGGACCTGGATGCCTCCAGCCTGGTGATCCGCGACAGCCGCAACGGCAACTTCCTCTCGGTGCAGGTGCTGATCACCGCCACCAGCGTCGAGCAGCTGCAGGCGATTCACGTCGATCTGCGCGCCACCGGCCGCGTGCATATGGTGCTGTGATACCCATGGCCGAGCTCGTCGTTCGTCACCTGGGGCTGGTCGAGTATCAGCCAACGCTGGAGGCCATGCGCCAGCTGACGGTCGAGCGCGACGCGCAGACGCCCGACGAGATCTGGCTGCTGCAGCACCCGAAGGTATTCACCCAGGGCCAGGCCGGCAAGGCCGAGCACCTGCTGGCACCGGGCGACATCCCGGTGGTGCAGGTCGAGCGCGGCGGCCAGGTGACCTATCACGGCCCCGGCCAGCTGGTGGCCTACCTGATGCTCGATCTGCGCCGCCTGGACCTGGGCGTGCGCGATCTGGTCACCGCCATGGAGCAGAGCCTGGTCGATCTGCTGGCCGGTTATGGCATCGAGGCGGCGCCCAAGGCCGACGCGCCGGGTGTCTATGTGGCAGGCGACAAGATCGCCTCGCTGGGCCTGCGGGTCAGCCGCGGCTGCTCGTTCCACGGCCTGGCGCTCAACGTGGACATGGACATGACGCCCTTCCTGCGTATCAATCCGTGCGGCTATGCCGGGCTGAAGATGGTGCAGATGCGTGATCTGCTCGCCACTCCGCCTGCTCTCGATGAGGTGGCGCAGCGCCTGGAGCAGGCGCTACGCAAAAGATTGGGTTACGCCTAGGATGTCGCGGGGCCGCCTGGGCGGTTCGATATCAGCGATTTCTCGGTGCGCACGGCGCACCCTACGGGACGTCAGGGTTAGCCGAAGGTGCCATGCGTAGGGTGCGCCGCGCGCACCAATAAGCTCGCGGCTCTCCCTAAGGTCCGTTGCAACGAAAAAGGGACGCCGAGGCGTCCCTTTCGTTTGTCCTGAAGATCCGGCTCAGTTCAGGTTCAGTGCCGGAATCAGGCTGGCGTCGACTTCCTGGCCCGGTACCGGCACCGGTGCGGCCAGACCCAGGTTGTTCTTCTCGAACACCCGGTCGGCGCGGTAGCTGGAGCGCACCAGCGGGCCGGCGGCGACTTCCATGAAGCCCTTTTCCAGGCCTATGTCGCGGAAACGGTTGAACTCTTCCGGGCTGACCCAGCGCTTGACCGGCAGGTGGTTGCGCGTCGGCTGCAGGTACTGGCCCAGGGTGAGGATGTCCACGCCGATGGCGCGCAGGTCGTCCATGGTCTCCAGAACTTCCTCGTCGGTCTCGCCCAGGCCGAGCATCAGACTGGTCTTGGTCAGCACGTCCGGCCGGTGCTTCTTGGCATGCTCGAGGACCTTGAGGGTCTTCTCGTAGCCGGCACGCGGGTCGCGTACCACATGGGTCAGGCGCTTGACCGTCTCGACGTTCTGCGCGAATACCTCGAGGCCCGAATCCACCACGCGCTCGATGGCCTGCTGGTCGCCGTCGAAGTCCGGGGTCAGGGCTTCGACCACCACCTGCGGGGTGTTTTCCTTGATCGCCCGCACGCAGGCCGCATAGTGACTGGCGCCGCCGTCCTCCAGATCGTCGCGGTCCACCGAGGTCAGCACGATGTAGCGCAGCGCCATCAGCTCCACCGATTTGGCGGTGTTCTGCGGCTCTTCCAGATCCAGCCAGCCATTGGGGTTGCCGGTATCCACCGCGCAGAAGCGGCAGGCGCGGGTGCATACCGAGCCCATCAGCATGATGGTGGCGGTGCCGTTGGACCAACACTCGCCCATGTTCGGGCAGTGCGACTCCTGGCACACGGTGCTCAGGCGATGTTCGCCGACGTTGCGCTTGACCGCCTCGAAGCGGCTGCCGCCGGGCGCCTTGACTCGCAGCCACTTGGGCTTGGGTTCGAACACCTGGGGTTCGGCCGAGGTGCGGCGCTTCTGGCCATCCTTGATCGCGGTGATGCCCTGAGCGGTGCGGAACTTGTCGCCGCTGGCAACGGGTTTGGGCGAGGACGTATCTGACATCGGAAATCTGGACTCCGGTAGAGGCTCAGTAGGCGGGGCTTGTGGGCCGCCGCGCAGTCTACCACAGATGGCCCCGGTCAAAGCTTGGCCCGCGCCGGCCGGACGTCGCATTCACAGGAGCCTTGCGCCTGGCTGCATCAACCATGCCTTGAGACACCTGCCACATCTCCGGGCGACCGCCGCACAAGGCCGAGGCCGGCGCGCACGATGCCAGCTACGACGCATCGCCCTGCAACTGCTCCAGCATGGCCTGGAGCTGCTCGAGACGCTGTCCGGGGTCGTCCTGCTGCAACAGCTGCAGCTTCTGTCCCGGTTCCAGCGGCAACAGGTAGGCCAGCTGGTTGGCCAACTGTTGCTGGCCGCCGACGGCACCGCCCATGCCCAGCCCCGCCACCAACGGATGCTCGGCCAGCGCCGTCAGCAGCGCGGCGAGATCGGCATGCCGGGCCTGCAAGGGGCAATCCCCGACCTCTGCCAACCAGTCCACCTCGGCGATGGTCAACTGGTCCGGCAGCACCTGGGCGCTGCGCACCATGAAGCGCCGGCCGCCCTCGACGCGAATGCCCAGCAGGCCGTTGGGCCGCTGCTGGAAGTCGCGCACCAGCGCCTCGCAGCCGAGTGCGGCGAAGCGGCTGGCGGCCTCGCCGACCTCCTCGCCCTCAACGATGCACACCACGCCGAAACCGCTGCCCTGTTTCATGCAGCGGCTGATCATGTCCAGGTAGCGCGCCTCGAATATCTGCAGATCGAGCATGCAGCCGGGGAACAGCACGGTGTTGAGAGGGAACAGCGGCAGAGTCATCGTCACCTCACAGCAGCAGAACAATGGCCAGCGGCAACAGCACCGCGGTGATCACCCCCATCAGGCTCATGGCCAGGGCGGCGAAGGCGCCGCATTCGTCGCTCTCCTGCAGCGCCCGCGCCGTGCCCACCGCATGGGCGGTAATGCCGAGGGCCATGCCCAGCGCCGCCGGATGGCGCACGCCGCACAGGCGCAGCAGCGCTGGCCCGATCATCGCGCCGATGACCCCGGTGAGCATCACGAACACCGCCGCCAGCGCGGCGATGCCGCCGATCTGCTCGGCCACCAGCATGGCGATCGGCGAGGTCACCGACTTCGGCGCCATGCTCATCAGCATCAGCCGCTCGGCGCCGAACAGCCAGGCCAGCCCGGCACCCAGCACGGTGGCCAGGGTACCGGCGAGCAGCAGGGTCAGCACGATCGGCCAGAACAGCTGACGGATGCGCCGCAGGTTCAGGTACAGCGGTATCGCCAGGGCCACGGTCGCCGGGCCGAGCAACAGCGTCAGCACCGCGACGCTGCTCTTGTACTCGGCGAAGCTCAGCCCGCAGACCAGCAGGATGGCGATCACCGTGAGCATGGATACCAGCACCGGCTGCAGGAATACCCAGCGGGTCTTCTCATAGGCGGCGATGGCCAGCTGATAGGCGCCCAGGGTGATGCCGACGCCGAACAGCGGGTGGTGGATCAGCGCCTGCCAGGCGCCCAGCCAATCCGGATTCATGCGTCCTCCCGCCGTTGCTGGCGCTCGATCAGCTTCTGCATCAGCCAGCCGGCGAAGGCCACCGACAGCAGCAGCGACAGCAGCAGCGCACCGGCCACCGCCCAGAAGTCGGCGAGAATGGCGCTGGCATAGGCCATCACGCCCACCGCCGGTGGCACCAGGATCAGCGGCAGGTACTTGAGCAGGCTGCTGGAGGCGATGCTGAGCGGCTCGCCCACCTCGCCGCGGAGCAGGAGAAAGGCGAACAGCAGCAGCATGCCGATGATCGGCCCCGGCAGCATGGGCAGCAGCAGGACGTTGAGGGCGGTACCGAGCAACTGGCACAACACCAGCCAGGACAGGCCGCGAAGCAGCATGGGAACATCTCCGAAACGTGCGCACCCGGCACCGCTGCCGATGACAGGGGTATCCAGGCAATCTTGAGGGCATGCCGGCCATTATAGGCGCGATGGCCCCTGCAGTGCCTCGCCTGCCCGTTCATACCGCGCCATTCAGCGCGCCCAGGTAGGCTTGACCCGCTGCTGGCCGCGTGGTGATCTAGCCTGCAACGGTTCCACGCAAAAATAACAACACCCCGCGTCCTCAAGGAGGAACTATGCCGTTCGTACCCGTAGCAGAGCTCAAGGACTATGTTGGCAAGGAACTCGGCAAGTCCGAGTGGCTGACCATCGACCAGCAACGCATCAACCAGTTCGCCGAATGCACCGGCGACCACCAGTTCATTCACGTCGATCCGGAGAAGGCCAAGCTGACCCCCTTCGGCACTACCATCGCCCACGGTTTCCTGTCGTTGTCGCTGGTGCCGATGCTGATGGAAGACATCATGATCATGCCTCAGGGCCTGAAGATGGCGGTCAACTACGGCCTCGACAGCGTGCGCTTCATCCAGCCGGTCAAGGTCGACTCCAGGGTTCGCCTGACGCTGAGCCTGACCGATGCCAGCGAGAAGAATCCTGGCCAGTGGCTGCTCAAGGCGCGCGCCGTGCTGGAGATCGAAGGCCAGGAGAAACCGGCCTATGTCGCCGAACCGCTGACCCTCTGCTTCGTGTGACCCGCCGCGGGGCGCCCTGCCGCCCCGCCCGCGCTTGCGGCATACTGGCGGGCATTGCTCCGACTCGGATGTCCGTCATGAAGCCGCTCGCGCCGCGCCTGCTCCCCCTCTGCCTGTCCCTGCTCCTCGCCGGCTGCGACGACGCACGCCAGTTGTTGCCGGCCGATGCCGTGCTGCCCGACGGCGCGCAGTACCGCGGCGAGATAATCGACGGCCTGCTGCAAGGCCCGGGGCGCCTGGATTACCGCAACGGCAGCCGGTTCGTCGGTCAGTTCAAGGACGGCCTGCTGGATGGTCCCGGCGAATGGCAGGGTCCAAGCGGCGAGCACTACCAGGGCGAATTCCGCGACGGCCTGTTCCACGGCAGCGGCACCCTCACCTACGGCGACGGTAGCAGTTATCGGGGCGGCTTCGCGCTGGGCCGTTTCAACGGCGAAGGACGCCTGGAGCAAGATGGCCAGCGCTATCGGGGCGAGTTTCTCGATGATCGTTTCCATGGCCTGGGTCACCTGGAGCAGGGTGACGGCAGCAGCTTCCAGGGCCGGTTCGCGGCGGGTCAGCCCGAAGGCCAGGGGGTGCGCCGTGACGCCTATGGCAACCAGTTCAGCGGCCTGTTCAGCCAGGGCCGGCTCAACGGCCAGGGCAGCTACACCGGTGCCGACGGCGATACCTACAGCGGCGGCTTCAAGGACGACGAGTTTCACGGCAAGGGACGCTATCAGAACGCCGCGGGCGATGTCTGGAGCGGCGAGTTCGTCGATGGCGCGCTCAGCGGCCCCGGCGAGTACATCGGCAGCGACGGCAGCCGCTATGTCGGCCAGTTCGAGGAGTGGCGCTACCAGGGCGAGGGGCTGCTGACCCTGGCCGATGGCAGTCACTACCAGGGCCAGTTCGTCGCCGGCGACTATGCCGGCGCGGGCACCCTGACCCTGGCCGACGGCAGCCGCCAGGCCGGTACCTGGCAACGCGGCCGGCGCGTGCGCGACGAGCACGGCCAGGCCCTGCCCGATGCCCTGGAACTGGGCCTGCTGCAGCAGGGACGGCTGCTCGACGAAGCCATCGCCGCGCTGCCCGCCTCCACCCCCGCGCGCGAGCTCTACACCCTGACCCTGGCCGGCGACGGCAAGCAGAGCGTATTCATGCGCGAGGCCGACTACGTCAGCCGCCTGCTGCGCGAGCGTTTCGGCGCCCATGGCAGCATCAGCCTGATCAACCACCGCGACCACCTGGCCGATCGCCCGCTGGCCACCCGCGAGACCCTCACCCGCGCCGTGCAGGCCCTGGCCGAGCGCAGCGGCGAGGAAGACCTGGTGTTCATCTACCTGACCAGCCACGGCTCGCGCGAGCACGAGCTCAACCTCGACCAGCCGCGCCTGCAGCTGGCCGACCTGCCCGCCAGCGAGCTGGCTGCCCTGCTCGCCCCGCTCAAGCAGCGCAGCAAGGTGGTGGTGATCTCGGCCTGCTATTCCGGCGGCTTCATCCCGCTGCTCAAGGACGCCAGGACCCTGGTGATGACCGCCGCGCGCGCCGACCGGGTATCCTTCGGCTGCGCGGAAGAAAACGACTTCACCTATTTCGGCCGCGCCCTGTTCGCCGAGGCCCTCGGCGAAACCGACAACCTCGAGCGCGCCTTCGAGTTGGCCAAGGAACGCGTCGCCGAACGCGAACAGGCCGATGACCATCAACCCTCCGAACCGCAGATCTGGGCCCCGCGCGGCGTGCTCCAGCACTGGCGCAGCCTGCGCCAGAGCCAGGCCGAGCGCGCCCTCGGCGCAGTGGCCAACAGCGCCCCGCGCGACTAGGACGCCATTTACGATCTAAGCTCAGCTGTAACGGACAAGAGACGACTGCATGTACCTGACCCCGCAGCACATCCTGCTCGCCGGCGCCACCGGCCTCACCGGCGAACACCTGCTCGACCGTCTGCTCAGCGAGCCGACGGTGGCCCGCGTGCTGGCGCCGACGCGCCGGCCGCTGGCCGCCCACGCCCACCTGGACAACCCGGTCGGCGACCTGGCGACGCTGCTGCCGCCACTGGCCGGCCCGGTCGACACCGCCTTCTGCTGCCTGGGCAGTACCCTCAAGCAGGCCGGTTCGCGGGAAGCCTTCCGCGCCATCGACCACGACCTGGTGCTGGCCTTCGCCCGCCGCGCCCGCGAGCTCGGCGCGCGCCACCTGCTGGTGGTCAGCGCCCTCGGTGCCGACCCGCGCTCGTCGCTGTTCTACAACCGTGTCAAGGGCGAGACCGAACAGGCGCTGATGGCGATGGACTGGCCGCAGCTGACCATCGCCCGGCCTTCGCTACTGCTCGGCGCACGCCGCGAATTTCGCCTCGGCGAGCGCCTGGCCGCGCCTCTGCTGCGCTGGCTGCCCGGCAGATACCGCGGTATCGACGCCTGCACCCTGGCCCGGGCGCTGTGGCGCCTGGCCCTGGAGGAAGAAAGTGGCGTGCGCGTGATAGAGTCCTCCGACCTGCGCCGCCTGGGGCGCTGACGCCGTGGACAAGCCGATGAAACCGACAAGCCTGATCGAAGCCCTGCAAGATGCCGACATGCTGGAGGTCGACGGCCTGCACGCCTGGCAGTTCGACCTCGACACCGAACTGCTGGCCCAGGTCAGCGCCGGCACCGGCGGTACCGACAGCGCCGCCAAGCCCCTGCTGCAGGTGCACTGTGTCGACGGCCGCGAACGCCGCCTGTGGCAGTTCTCCCTGGCCGCGGTACAGGGCGCCCGGCATGTCGAGGAGGACGACAGCTGGCAACTCGACGGCAGCGATGCCAGCCACCGCCTCAAATGCTTCGCCGCCTTCCGCGGCGACAACGAAGACGCCGACGACTCCCACGACGACTGAACCATGGGTTTCTACGACCGCCATGTCCTGCCGCACCTGATCGACCTGGCCTGCGGCATGGGCGAGGTGATGCAGGCGCGCGCGCAGATCGTGCCACTGGCCCGCGGACGGGTGCTGGAGATCGGCATCGGCAGCGGCCTCAACCTCGGCTTCTACGACCCGCAGCGGGTCAGCGCGGTGGTCGGCGTCGACCCGTCCGCCGAGATGCAGGCCCTGGCCCGCGAGCGTGCCGCACGCTGTCGGGTGCCGGTCGAGATGATCGCCCTGGAGCTGGGGCAGATAAAGGCCGAGGACGCCAGCTTCGACGATATCGTCTGCACCTTCACCCTGTGCACCATCCCCGATGCGCTGGCGGCGTTGCGCGAGATGCGCCGGGTGCTCAAGCCCGGCGGTCGCCTGCTGTTCTGCGAGCACGGCCTGGCGCCGGACCTCTCCGTTGAACGCTGGCAACGGCGCCTGACCCCGGTATGGAAACCGCTGGCCGGTGGCTGCCACCTCGACCGCGATATCCCCGCCCTGATCCAGGCTGGCGGCTTCCGTATCCGCGAGCTGAGCACCGGCTACCTCAAGGGCCCACGGCCGATGACCCATGTCTATCGCGGCTGGGCGGACTGACCATCCCCCGGATTCACTGCCCGGCTCGCATACTGGCCGGGGCGGGCCATACTGCAACTCAGGTTGTTGGATCTCCACCGAAGGGAAGCCGACTCGCGCATGAAGCCCGCCACGCCGCCCATCCGTATCCGCCGGCTCACCCGGCACCTGGCCTTGTGCCTCGCGCTGCTGGCAGGTGTCTTGCCGCTGCTGGCCGAGGCGCGCACGGTGCGCGTCGGTCTCTACGCCAACGAACCGAAACTCTTCCAGAACGACGAGGGCCAGCCTGCCGGCATACTCGGCGAGCTGCTGCTGGCCATCGCCGAGGAAGAAGGCTGGCAGCTTCAGGCCGTGCCCTGCACCTGGCAGCAGTGCTTGCAGCTGGCCCAGGACGGCGATATCGACCTGTTGCCGGACGTCGCCTTCAGCGAAGCGCGCGCTGGCGTGCTGGATTTTCACCGGGTGCCGTCGCTGCTGAGCTGGTCGCAGCTGTACAGTCTCGAAGAGCTGCGCCTGCAGAGCGTGCTCGACCTGCGTGGCCTGCGCATCGCCGCCCTGGAAGGCTCGATCCAGTACCAATACCTGCAGAGCCTGCTGCAGGGATTCGGCCTGCAGGCGCAGATGATTCCGCTGCGCGACCTGCGCCAGGGCTTCGAGCTGGTGGCGGCTGGCCTGGCCGATGCCGTGGTGGCCAACCACCTGTTCGGCGACTTCCACGCGCCCACCTACCGCCTGACCGGCACGCCGATCATGTTCCAGCCGGCGCAGCTGTTCTACGCCACCCGCAAGGGCGGCAATGGCGACCTGCTGAGCGCCATCGACCGCCACCTGCAGGCCTGGCAGGCGCAGCCCGACTCGATCTACCACCGGGTGCTGCAGCGCTGGAGTGGCCAGCAGCCGCGCTGGCGTGTGCCGGAGCTGTTCTGGTGGGGGATGGCGGCACTCGGCTTGCTGCTGGCCCTGGCCGTCGGCGGCAGCCTGCTGCTGCGTCGCCAGGTAGCGGACAAGACCCGTCATCTCAAGGCCAGCGAAGAGCGCCTGAACACCATTCTCGACAGCGTCGAGGCCTATATCTACATCAAGGATCTGCAGCTGCGTTACCAGTACGCCAACCGCAAGGTCTGCGAACTGTTCGGCCGCTCGCCCGAGCAGGTCGTCGGCCAGACCGATGCCGCCTTCTTCGATGCCGACACCGTGCAGGCCCTGCAGCACAACGATAGCCGCGTACTCGCCGGTGAACGCATCGAGACCGAGGAAACCAACCGCGAGCGCAGCGGCGGCCCTGAACGCACCTACCTCTCGGTCAAGCTGCCGCTGCGGGCCGCCGACGGCAGCATCTACGCCCTGTGCGGCATTTCCACCGACATCACCGAGCACAAACAGAATCTCGAGCAGATCCATCAACTGGCCTACTACGATGCACTCACCGGCCTGCCCAACCGTCGCCTGCTGCTCGAACGCCTGCAGTTCGCCCTGGCGCGCTGCGCGCGCAACCGCCGCGAAGGGGCGCTGTTGTTCATCGACCTGGACAACTTCAAGAGCCTCAACGACACCCTCGGCCATGACATGGGCGACCTGCTGCTGCAGCAGGTCAGCGAACGCCTGCTCGAGCAATTGCGCCAGGACGACAGCCTGGCGCGCCTGGGCGGCGACGAATTCGTGCTGATGCTGGAGAACCTGGAGCCCGATCCGCTGGCGGCCATCGCCGCCATCGAGCAGGTCGCGGGAAAACTGCTGGCGGCCCTGGCCAGGCCCTTCGAGTTGCCCGGACAGAGCCACAACAGCAGCGCCAGCATTGGCGTAGCGCTGTTCTCCCAACCGCATGACAAGCCGGAGGAACTGCTCAAGCACGCCGATCTGGCGATGTACGAAGCCAAGGCCGCCGGACGCAACACCCTGCGCTTCTTCGACCCACGCATGCAGCAGGCGCTGGCCGCGCGCGTGGCGCTGGAACACGAGCTGCGCCGCGCCCTGGCCGATGGCCAGCTGCTATTGCATTACCAGCGCCAGGTGGACCAGCACGGCGAGTTGCTCGGAGTCGAAGCGCTGGTGCGCTGGCAACACCCACAACGCGGCCTGGTGCCGCCAGGCGATTTCATCGCCCTGGCCGAGAGCTGCGGGCTGATCCTGCCAATGGGGCGTTGGATCATGCATACCGCCTGCTGCCAGCTGGCCGGCTGGGCGAACGACCCGCGCCGGGCCGGGCTGACCCTGGCGATCAACGTCAGCGCGCGCCAATTCCACCATCCGGATTTCGTCGCCGACGTGCTCGCGGTACTGAAGGAGACCGGCGCCAATCCGCAGCGCCTGGAGCTGGAGCTGACCGAGAGCCAGCTGGTGCAGGACATCGAGGCGCTGATCGACAAAATGGGCCAGCTCAAGGCCCATGGCGTGCGCTTCTCGCTGGACGATTTCGGTACCGGCTACTCCTCCCTCAGCTACCTCAAGCGCCTGCCGCTGGATCAACTGAAGATCGACCGCAGCTTCGTCCGCGACCTGCAGGACAGTGCCAGCGACACCGCCATCGTGCGCACCATCCTGGCCCTGGGCCAGGCACTGGAGCTACGGGTGATCGCCGAGGGGGTGGAGAGCCAGGCGCAGCGCGACGCCCTGCTGCGCCTCGGCTGCCGTTACTTCCAGGGCTACCTGTACGGCGCGCCGCAAGCGGCGGAACAGCTCGCCTTGCACAGCCAGACTCCGCTCGAAGTGGGTCTGGGGTCGGCCTGAGCCCTCAGCCTGCGGCGCCGCCGCGTAGCGCCAGCGGGTCCAGCAGCCCGGCGGCGATGGCCATGCCCACCAGTTCCGCGAGGGTCTCGGCCTGCATGCGTTTCATCACCCGCGAACGATACAGGTCGACGGTCTTCACGCTGATATTCAGCTGCTCGGCCACCTCGCGGTTGGTATAGCCGCGCACCAGCGGCAGCAGCACGTCGCGCTCGCGCGGGGTGAGCTGGTCGAGGCGCGCCTGCACCTCGGCCAGGCGCGGGTCGTGGCGCCGCGGCGGCGAGCGACGCTCCAGCGCCTGCTGCACGCTGTCGAGCAGCAGTTGCTCGTTGTAGGGCTTCTCGATGAAATCCACCGCGCCGGCCTTGAACGCGCGCACGACTATGGGCACGTCGGCATGGCCGCTGACGAAGATCACCGGCAGCTCGATGCCGCGCGCGCGCATCTCTTCCTGCACGTTCAGCCCGCCCATGCCCGGCATACGCACATCGAGCAGCACGCAGGCATTGGCAGTCGGGTCGCAGGCCTCGAGAAAGGCCCGGCCACTGGTGAAGGGCACGCCGGTCAGGCCCACCGACTCCAGCAGCCAGAGGGTCGAGTCGAGCATGCCCTGATCGTCGTCGACCACGTAAACCAGTTGTTGCATCTGCGTGCAGCTCCTCTTGTTGTTATGGCGCTAATTGGTCGGCAAGGGTTCGTCGCCTCTGCCCAAGGGCAAACGGCATTCCAGGCACAGCCCGCCGCCCTCGGCCGGCAAGGCTTCCAGCGCCCCGCCAAAGCCTTCGACGATGCTGCGGCTCATGGACAGGCCCAGCCCCAGGCCGTCCGCCTTGCTGGTGTAGAAGGGGGTGAACAGCTTGCCCATTTGTTCCTCGCCAACGCCCGGTCCCTGGTCGATCACCCGGATCGCCAGGCTGCCGTCGCGCTCGCGGGCCTCCAGGCGGATCTGCGACGGCGCGCCCGGATGCTGGTCGCGATTGGCCTCGATGGCATTGCGCAGCAGATTCAGCAGCACCTGTTCAAGCAGCACGCGGTCGGCGAGTACCGGCGGCAGATTGTCCGGCAAGGCGTCGCTGACCGCCACCTGCGCCGCGCCCGCTTCCCAGTTGCACAGGCGCACCGCCTCGCGAGCCACCTCAGCCAGGTTCAGCGCCTGCACGCGCCGCTGGCCCTTGCGCAGGAAGGCGCGCAGGCGCTTGATCACCGCCGCGGCGTGGTTGGCATGCTCGGTGATGCGCGCCAGGCCCTGGCTCACCTTGTCCACCGCCGCCGGGTCGCCGCCGAAGCCCTGCAGGTAGCGCTGGCTGGCGCCGGCGTAGTTGACCACCGCCGCCAGCGGCTGGTTGATCTCGTGGGCGATGCCGGAGGCCAGCTCACCCAGGGTGACCAGGCGCGCGGTATGCGCCAGTTCGTCCTCCAGGCGCCGCTTGTTGTCCTCGGCCTGGATGCGCGCGGTGATGTCGCGCGACACGCTGACCACCTCCACCACCGCGCCGGTATAGGTCTCGCGGATGGCGCGGCTGGCGGTCTCGAACCACAGGTAATGGCCGTCGCGATGGCGAATGCGATAGGTCATGGTGTGGTAGCCGTCCTGCTCCAGCGCCTCGCGGGCCTGGCGCGCCTGCTGGCCCTGATCCTGCGGATGCAACAGGCTGTCGACGCTGCGCCCGCGCAGCTCCTCCGGCCAGTAGCCGAGCAGCGTCCAGCTGGCAGGCGTGGCGTCGAGGAACACCCCATCCGGCGTGTGGCGGGAAATCAGGTCGGTGGTGTTCTCGGTGATCAGCCGATACAAGCGCCGCGCACGCGCGGCCTCGCGCTGCTCGCGAACCTCACGGGTGGCCTCGCGGCAGCGCGCCAGCACCCGCCGCTCGGTGACATCGGGAATGAAACTCCAGATCAGGATGCGCTCGCCGTCCTGCGCCTCCACCGCCTCGATGGCCCGAGCCTGCTGCAGGCAGGCACGCACCAGCGGCAGATGGTTGACCGGCAGCAGTTGTTCAACCTGCGTCAGCGAACGCTCGCCGAGCAGCGCCTGCAATGCCGGGTTGAATTCCAGCGGGCGCGCCCGCTCATCGAGCAGCAGCGCCGGCTGCGGGTCGGCCGACAGCAGCGGCGCGCTGCGGCTCATGCCGCCCGCCAGGCCGACCAGTTGCGCCAGCAGCTCGCGCAGCCAGGGCAGCCACTCCAGCCCGGCGTCTTCGTCGACCTGCAGCAGCAACAGGCCGGCGCCACCCTCCTCCAGGCTCAGCGCCAGCGCCTGGCCGTGATGGATGGCCGCGCGGCGCAGGCGCCCGGCCAGCCAGCAGGGCAGCTGACGCACTGCCTCCAGGCTCAGGCAGGGACGGATCGCCAGCGCCTCGAACAGCGCCTGGTCGCTGGCGGCCAGGGGATCGCCCTGCCCCGGCGGCAGGCGCGGGCCGCCGCCTTCCTGGGCATAGGTGCGGCTGGCCGGCTGCCAGGCCAGGTACCAGGCCTGGCGCACCTGCGGGCAGCCGAGCACGGCGCGGCGCAGGGCCGCCGCCCGCTCGTTGAGGGATGGCGCTTCGCGCTGGATACGCAGCCAGGCCTGCAGCGGCACGGCCGCCTGATCGCTCGATAGAGTCATATAGTAATTATTCTATAAAACCTTGGTACAACTTCCATATCGATTAGAAATGACCTATAAATAACCGCCAGCAAGCTTCGGTAATGCCTGCATCATTACCGGAATAACCAGAGCTAACAATCAGCCAAAGGTGTATCCGCCATGTCGATCTACGAACAGGGCCTCGGCCGCGCCGCCGTCAACCATGTCGCCCTCAGCCCGCTGAGCTTTATCGAACGCACCGCGGCGGTGTACCCGCACTACCCGGCCGTGGTGCATGGCTCGATTCGTCGCAACTGGGCCGAGACCTACGCGCGCTGCCGGCGCCTGGCCTCGGCCCTGGCCGGCCGCGGCATCGGCCAGGGCGACACGGTGGCGGTGATGCTGCCGAACATCCCGGCCATGCTTGAGGCGCATTTCGGCGTGCCGATGATCGGCGCGGTGCTCAACACCCTCAACGTGCGCCTGGATGCCGAGGCCATCGCCTTCATGCTGCAGCACGGCGAGGCCAAGGTGGTGATCGCCGACCGCGAGTTCCATGACGTGATCCACGCCGCCATCGGCATGCTCGACCATCCGCCGCTGGTGATCGACGTCGACGACCCCGAGTACGGCGAAGGCCAGGCGGTCAGCGAGCTGGACTACGAGGCCTTCCTTGCCGAGGGCGACCCGGAATTCGCCTGGCAGTGGCCGACGGACGAGTGGCAGGCCATCAGCCTCAACTACACCTCCGGCACCACCGGCAACCCCAAGGGCGTGGTCTATCACCATCGCGGCGCCTTCCTCAACGCGCTGGGCAACCAGATGACCTGGGCCATGGGCAACCACCCGGTCTACCTGTGGACCCTGCCGATGTTCCATTGCAACGGCTGGTGCTACCCCTGGACGGTCACCGCGCTGGCCGGCGTGCACGTGTTCCTGCGCCGCGTCGACCCGGCGAAGATCCTCCGCCTGATCCGCGACGAGCAGGTCACCCACCTGTGCGGCGCGCCCATCGTGCTCAACGCCCTGGTGAACATGCCGGCCGAGGCCAAGGCCGCCATCGATCATCCGGTCAAGGCCATGGTCGCCGGTGCCGCGCCGCCCGCCAAGGTGATCGGCGCGGTGGAGGAGATGGGCATCCATGTCACCCATGTGTACGGCCTGACCGAGGTCTACGGCCCGGTGACCCTGTGCGCCTGGCACGCGGAATGGGACGAGCTGCCGCTGGAAGAGCGCGCCACCATCAAGGCGCGCCAGGGCGTGCGCTACCCGACCCTGGAAGGGGTGATGGTGGCCGACCCGAAGACCCTGGAGCCGGTGCCGCGTGACGGCCAGACCATCGGCGAGATCTTCATGCGCGGCAACACCGTGATGAAGGGCTACCTGAAGAACCCCAGCGCCACCGCCGAGGCCTTCGAAGGCGGCTGGTTCCATACCGGCGACCTGGGCGTGTGCCACGCCGACGGCTACGTGGAAATCCGCGACCGGCTCAAGGACATCATCATCTCCGGCGGCGAGAACATCTCCACCATCGAGGTCGAGGGCGTGCTCTATCGCCACCCGGCAGTGCTGGAGGCCGCCGTGGTCGCCCGCCCGGACGAGAAATGGGGCGAGACGCCCTGCGCCTTCATCACCCTGAAGACCGGCCAGCAGGCCAGCGACAGCGAGATCATGACCTTCTGCCGCGAACACCTGGCCGGCTTCAAGGTGCCCAAGACCGTGGTCTTCACCCAGTTGCCCAAGACCAGCACCGGCAAGATCCAGAAGTTCGTCCTGCGCGATATGGCCAAGGCGCTGTAGAAGCGGCTCTCACCCCCGGCCCCTCTCCCGGTGGGAGAGGGGTGAATGAACCGTTTGCACAACAACAAGAACCGGCCCAGGCGGCCGACGGAGAACCCTCATGCAAATTTTCAAGCGCCGCGACGGCGACGAACAACCGCACTGGCCCCTCGGCCCGTTCAAGCTGCGCCTGCCCTTCGTGCATTACCGCTGGGAAACCGCGGAGATGCTGCAGGCGCTGATCATGTTCGTGGTCAGCCTGGCGATGATCCCGCTGCTGGAGAAATACCTCGGCCTGCCCTACGACGTGGCCCTGGCCTACGTGGTGGTATGCGGCATCGGCTTCATGCTGCCGGCGCTGCTCGGCGTGCCGCTGGTGCCCGGCTGGATCACTCCCGGCATCCCGGTGGTGCTGCTGTTTCTCGGCAACTTCGAACCCGGCCCGCAGGCGATCCAGGCGCTGTTCGCCCTGCAGTTCCTGGTGTTCGTGATCTTCCTCTTCCTCGGCGTCACCCGCCTGGGCAGCGCGCTGGTGCGCTTGATCCCCAACTCGATGAAGGGCGGCATCATCATCGGCGCCGGCATCGCCGCGCTGATGGGCGAGATCAGCGCCGGTGGCCGTCTGGCCAACACGCCGATTTCCCTGGTGCTCGGCAGCCTGATCTGCCTGTACCTGATGTTCTCGGTGTCGTTCAAGGGCCTGACCGAACGCCTGCCGCTGGCGCGCAAGATCGTCAACTACGGCATGGTGCCGGGCATGCTGATCGCCATCTTCATCGGCATCGGCGTGGGCGAGTACAAGATGCCGGACGTGAAATGGGGCATCACCGCACCGGCCTTCGGCGAGATGTGGAACTACCTGCCGTTCAACGTCGGCTTCCCCGGCCTCGACGTGTTCCTGCTG
Source organism: Pseudomonas sp. SP16.1 (assembly GCF_052682975.1). Lineage (NCBI taxonomy): Bacteria > Pseudomonadati > Pseudomonadota > Gammaproteobacteria > Pseudomonadales > Pseudomonadaceae > Pseudomonas > Pseudomonas sp. SP16.1. The sequence continues at coordinate 309,512 of NZ_JBQYFZ010000001.1, read as the reverse complement.
GCCGTGCCCACCGCGGTGATCGCCTACGTGATCGCCTTCGGCGACATCATCGTCGGCCAGTCGCTGATGCAGCGCGCCGATGAACTGCGTACCGACGAGGTGATCGAGAACAACGTCGACCGCATCCACCTGGTGACCGCCATCCGCAACGCCCTGCACGCCTTCTTCGCGCCCTACCCTGGCCTCGCCGGCCCACTGTGGACCGCCGTGGCGGCGACCATGGCCGAGCGCTACAAGTACGGGCGCAAGGCGATGGATTCGATCTACAGCGGCGCCGGCACCTTCTGGATCACCGGTTTCGCCGCGCTGTTCATGCTGCCGCTGGTCAGTTTCTTCCAGCCGGTGCTGCCGATCGCCCTGTCGCTGACCCTGATCCTCACCGGCTACATCTGCCTGATGGTCGGCTTCGAGCAGTTGAACAACAACACCGAGCGCGGCATCGCCGGCACCATGGGAGTGGTGCTCGCCGTCTACGGCGCGGGCTGGGGCCTGGCCGCGGGCGCGGCGCTGTACATCCTGGTCGAACGCACCCATCTGCTTAAATTCACCAGCATCAAGGATAAGACGCGCGAGCCGGCCGAGGCCGACTGACGCATTTCGTTCCACGCGCCGCGCCTGTCGCGGCGCCACTGCTTGCGAGGTTGCACCATGCCCGAATTCAACGCCCCGCTGCGCGATATGCGCTTCGTCCTTCATGAGGTGTTCCAGGCGCCGAGCCTGTGGGCACGCCTGCCGGCCCTGGCCGAGACCGTCGATGCCGACACCGCCGACGCCATACTCGAAGAAGCGGCCAAGGTCACCGGCACCCTGATCGCTCCGCTCAACCGCAGCGGCGACGAGGAAGGCGCGCAGTGGATCGATGGCGACGTGCGCACCCCTACCGGCTTTCGCGAGGCCTACGCCACCTACACCGAAGGCGGCTGGGTGGGCCTGTCCGGCAACCCGAATTACGGCGGCATGGGCATGCCCAAGATGCTCGCCGTGGCCTTCGAGGAGATGCTCTACGCCGCCGGCTCCAGCTTCGCGCTGTACTCGGCGCTGAGCTCCGGCGCCTGCCTGGCCATCGACGCCCACGCCAGCGAAGACCTTAAAACCACCTACCTGCCGCCGATGTACGAAGGCCGCTGGGCAGGCTCCATGTGCCTGACCGAGGCCCATGCCGGCACCGATCTGGGCATTATCCGCACCCGCGCCGAGCCGCAGGCCGATGGCAGCTACAAGGTCACCGGCAGCAAGATCTTTATCACCGGCGGGGAACAAGACTTAACGGAGAACATCATCCATCTGGTGCTGGCCAAGCTGCCGGACGCGCCGGCCGGGCCCAAGGGCATCTCGCTGTTTCTGGTGCCCAAGGTGATGGTCAATGCCGACGGCAGCCTCGGCGCGCGCAACGCGGTGAGCTGCGGCTCCATCGAGCACAAGATGGGCATCAAGGCCTCGGCTACCTGCGTGATGAACTTCGACGGCGCCACCGGCTACCTGATCGGCGAAGTGAACAAGGGCCTGGCAGCGATGTTCACCATGATGAACTACGAGCGCCTGTCCATCGGCATCCAGGGCATCGGCTGCGCCGAGGCGTCCTACCAGTCGGCCGTCAGCTACGCCCGCGAACGTATCCAGAGCCGCGCCGCCACCGGCCCGGTGAACCAGGACAAGATCGCCGACCCGATCATCGTGCATGCCGACGTGCGCCGCATGCTGCTGTGCATGAAGGCGTTGAACGAAGGTGGCCGTGCCTTCGCCTGCTACGTCGGTCAGCAGCTGGATCTGGCCAAGTACGCCGAGGACGCCGACGAGCGACACAACGCCGAAGCCCTGGTCGCCCTGCTGACACCGGTGGCCAAGGCCTTCTTCACCGATACCGGGCTGGAAAGCTGCGTGCACGGCCAGCAGGTATTCGGCGGCCACGGCTACATCCGCGAGTGGGGCCAGGAGCAATTGGTGCGCGACGTGCGCATCGCACAGATCTACGAGGGCACCAACGGTATCCAGGCACTCGACCTGCTCGGGCGCAAGGTGGTGGCCAACGGCGGCGCCGCACTGCGCCTGTTCGCTGCCGAGGTGCGCGACTTCGCCCATGCCCACGAGTCGCCCTACGGTGATCGTCTGGTCGAGGCCCTGGAGCGCCTGGAAGCGGTCAGCGGCTGGCTGCTGGAGCAGGCCAAGCTGGAGCCCAACGCGGTGGGCGCCGCCTCGGTGGACTACCTGCACCTGTTTGGCTACGTCGCCTATGCCTACATGTGGGCGCGCATGGCGGCGGTGGCGCAGGGCAAGCAGGGCGAAGACGAGGCCTTCTATGGCGGCAAGCTGGCCACCGCCGAGTTCTTCTTCGCTCGTCTGCTGCCACGCACCCTGAGCCTGGAGGCGAGCATTCGTGCCGGCAGCCAGCCGCTTTACGGTCTGGCTGCCGAGCAGTTCTAAGCGTAGGGCGGGTGCAACCCGCCGCCGCCGAGCCGGCGACCCTGCAAGGTTGAGCGTGTTGCGCGGCGCTTCGGCGCCGCGCTTTTTTATTCGAGCCTCGGCTGGCCCTGCCCAGCCGACGAGGAGTCTTTATGCGTGAAGTCGTGATAGTCGCCGCCTGCCGTACCGCCATCGGCAGCTTCCAGGGCGCGTTGAGCCGCATTCCTGCCCCGCAGCTAGGCGCCGCGGTGATCCGTGAACTGCTCGCCCGCACCGGCATTGCAGGCGAGCAGGTCGACGAGGTGATTCTCGGCCAGGTGCTTAGCGCCGGCAGCGGACAGAACCCGGCCCGGCAGAGCGTGCTGCTCGCCGGCCTGCCGCACACGGTGCCGGCGATGACCCTGAACAAGGTCTGCGGCTCCGGCCTCAAGGCGGTGATCCTCGGCGCCCAGGCCATTCGCGGCGGCGATGCCGAGATCGTCATCGCCGGCGGCCAGGAGAACATGAGCCTGGCGCCTTATGTGATGCCCGGCGCGCGCAGCGGCCTGCGCATGGGCCATGCGCAGCTGGTCGACACGATGATCCAGGACGGCCTGTGGGACGCCTTCAACGACTACCACATGGGCATCACCGCGGAGAACCTGGCCGAGCAGTACGGCATCACGCGCGCCGAGCAGGACGCCTTCGCCCTGCGCTCGCAGCAGCGCGCCCAGGCCGCCATCGAAGCCGGGCGTTTCGCGGGCGAGATCGTTCCGCTGGAAATTCCCCGACGCGGCGCCGAGCCGCTGCGCTTCGCCGAGGATGAGCAGCCGCGCGCCGGCACCAGCCTGGACAGCCTGGGCAAGCTGCGCCCGGCCTTCAAGCACGACGGCACGGTGACCGCCGGCAACGCCTCGACTCTCAACGATGGCGCCGCCGCGGTGCTGCTAATGAGCGCGGAGAAGGCCGACGAACTGCAGTTGCCGGTGCTGGCGCGTGTCGCCGCCCATGCCAGCGCCGGGGTCGACCCGGCGGTGATGGGCATCGGCCCGGTGTTCGCCAGCTGCAGGGCGCTGGAGTGCGCCGGCTGGAGCCTGGAGCAGCTCGACCTGATCGAGGCCAACGAAGCCTTCGCCGCCCAGTCCATCGCGGTCGGCCGCGAACTGCACTGGGACAGCGCCAAGGTCAACGTCAACGGCGGCGCCATCGCCCTCGGCCACCCCATCGGTGCCTCCGGCTGCCGCATCCTGGTCAGCCTGATCCACGAGATGCAGCGCCGCAATGCCCGTCGCGGCCTGGCCACCCTGTGCATCGGCGGGGGCCAGGGCGTGGCCCTGGCCATCGAACGCTGAGCGACGCGCCCCAGGGCGGATCGGGCTTTACCGATCCGCCCTGCCGTGGAAAAGTGAATGCCGTGAACGCCAAGAACAAGAGCAAGCCCATGCGAACCCTGACCACCCTGACCGGCAACAGCCAGAAACTCGACGGCGGCGCCATGTTCGGCAACGCGCCCAAGGCCCTCTGGCAACGCTGGATGGCGCCGGACGAACTGAACCGTATCGACCTCGGCTGCCGCGCCCTGCTGGTGCAGGAAGAGGCGCGCAATATCCTGGTGGAAACCGGCATCGGCGCCTTCTTCAGCCCCGAGCTGAAGCAGCGCTTCGGCGTGCAGGAAGATCGCCACGTGCTGCTCGACAGCCTGGCCGCCGTGGGCCTGAGCGACGCCGATATCGATATCGTGGTGCTCACCCACCTGCACTTCGACCATGCCGGCGGCCTGCTCGCCGCCTGGGAAGAAGGCCAGCCGGCACGCCTGCTGTTTCCCAACGCCCGCTTCGTCACCGGCCGCCGCCAGTGGCAGCGGGCACGCCAGCCCCATGCCCGCGACCGCGCCTCCTATATCCCCGAACTGCTGGATCTGCTGGAAGCCAGCGGTCGCCTAGAGCTGATCGACGACAGCGAGCATTGCGCACTGCTCGGCCCGGACTGGCGCCTGCACTGGAGCGACGGTCATACGCCGGGCCAGCTGCTGCCGGAAGTGGCCATGCCGGACGGGCCGGTGGTGTTTCCCGCCGACCTGATCCCCGGCGCGCCCTGGGTGCATCTGCCGATCACCATGGGCTACGACCGCTTTCCCGAAGGCCTGATCGAGGAGAAGGAGGCGCTGCTGGCCGATCTCGTCTCCCGCGGCGGGCGCCTGGTGTTCACCCACGATCCCGAAGTGGCCATGGGTCGGGTGGTGTGCGACGCCAAGGGCCACTATGGCCTGGACGCCAGCCTGGCTGCCGTATGCGAGTTGGCTGAATAAAGGGTGAAGACGCGGTGCGCATGGCGCACCCTACGGTGCCTGTGCCTTCTCCCATAGGGTGCGCCGCGCGCACCAGCCGTTCTACAGCCCGCCGCTGACGCCCAGCTGCAACCCCAGCGCGGCGGCCAGGGAAAACGGCAGCAGCAGGGTGTCGAGCAATGCGCTGGCCGGCAGGTCCAACCCCGGATAGCGCGGCGCCTCGGCACCGAAACGATCCAGCGGGCAGCAGCCGCCGTTGAGCGCGTACCAGTCCAGCCGCGTGCCGGCGTAGACCAGCGGGGCACCAGCCTTGGCCGCATCCAGCGTGCGCACGCTGGCGCAGCCGGTCAGGCTCAGCAGAGCCAGCGAGCAGGCGGTGAGGCGCTGGGTTCTATTCATCCGACACCAGATGATGCTCGCCCCAGCGCGGCAGCATGTCCTGCGGGATGTCCAGGCAGTTGAGGATGCGCGCCACGACGAAATCCACCAGGTCGTCCAGCGTCTGCGGCTGGTGATAGAAGCCGGGGGACGCGGGCAGTATGGTCACGCCCAGGTTCGACAGCTTGAGCATGTTCTCCAGGTGGATGCTGGAATACGGCGCCTCGCGCGGCACCAGGATCAGCTGGCGGCGCTCCTTCAGCGCCACGTCGGCGGCGCGTTCGATCAGGTTGTTGCAGGCGCCGCTGGCGATGGCCGACAGGGTGCCGGTGCTGCACGGCACCACCACCATGGCTGCCGGCGCGCCGGAACCGGAAGCCACAGGCGCCAGCCAGTCCTCCTTGCCGTAGACGCGAATCTGCCCCGGCGCGGCGCCGGTGTATTCGGTGAGGAACTGCGCCATGGCCTGCGGCTTGGCCGGCAGCGCCACGTCGGTCTCGGTGGCCATCACCAGTTGCGCGGCCTTGGAGATCAGAAAGTGCACCTCGCGCTCCTCCTGCACCAGGCAGTCGAGCAGGCGCAGGCCGTACTGCGCGCCGGAGGCGCCGGTCATCGCCAGGGTGATGCGTTCCGGGCCTGACATCTATCCCTCCAGAGCTGCGGCCAGCTTGCCATGCAGGCCGCCGAAGCCGCCGTTGCTCATGATCACCACCTGGGTGCCGGGGCGCGCCAGCGCCTTCACGCCATCGATGATCGATTCCAGCGAGTCGCACACGCGGGTCGGGTTGCGCGCCTGCGCCACGGTGACCGCCAGGTCCCAGCCGAGGTTCGGCGGTGCATACCAGAACACCGCATCGGCCTGTTCGGCAGATTCGGCCAGGCCGTCGCGATGGGCGCCGAGCTTCATCGAGTTGGAGCGCGGCTCGATCACCGCGATCACCTGGGTGTTCTCGCCGACGCGCTGGCGCAGACCATCGAGGGTGGTGGCGATGGCGGTCGGGTGGTGGGCGAAATCATCGAAAATGGTCACACCAGCCACCTCGGCGACCTTCTCCATGCGCCGCTTGGCATTGATGAACAGCCCCAGCGCCTCGATGCCCAGCGCCGGCACCACGCCGACGTGGCGCGCCGCAGCCAGCACGGCCAGGGCGTTGGCGACGTTGTGGCGACCAGTCAGGTTCCACTGCACGATGCCCTCGACCTTGCCCTCGAAGCTCACCTCGAAGCGCGAGCCGTCGGCGGCGAGCAGGCGCGCCTGCCACTGGCCGCCCTCACCGGTGGTCTGCACGGGCGTCCAGCAGCCCATCTCGATCACCCGCGCCAGCGCGCGTTCGCCGGCAGGATGGATGACCAGCCCCTCGCCGGGAATGGTCCGCACCAGATGGTGGAACTGCCGCTCGATGGCCGCCAAATCGGGGAAGATGTCCGCGTGGTCGAATTCCAGGTTGTTGAGGATCGCCGTGCGCGGGCGGTAGTGGACGAACTTGCTGCGCTTGTCGAAGAAGGCGCTGTCGTACTCGTCGGCCTCGACCACGAAGAACGGCGTTGTGCCCAGGCGCGCGGAGATGCCGAAGTTCTGCGGCACCCCGCCGATCAAAAAGCCTGGGCTCATGCCGGCGTGCTCCAGCACCCAGGCCAGCATGCTCGAGCTGCTGGTCTTGCCGTGGGTGCCGGCCACCGCCAGCACCCAGCGCCCCTGCAGCACGTGATCGGCCAGCCACTGCGGGCCGGAGACGTAGGGCAGGCCCTGGTTCAGCACGTACTCCACCGCCGGATTGCCGCGACTCATGGCGTTGCCCACCACCACCAGATCGGGCGCCGGCTGCAGGTGCGCCGGATCGTAGCCCTGCAGCAACTCGATGCCCTGGGCCTCGAGCTGGGTGCTCATGGGCGGGTAGACGTTGGCATCGGAGCCGGTGACGCGATGGCCGAGTTCCTTGGCCAGCACCGCGAGCGAACCCATGAAGGTGCCGCAGATGCCGAGAATATGGATATGCATGGATGCCCTCTGAAGATGGCCACACCGGGCCTGGACGCGATGGCGGCAGGTTAGCACAGCGCCCGCCAGGCGACTGCTGCGCCCTGTTCAGACCGAGGCGCGAAGACCAAGTTGCTCCGCAGCGAAAAATCAAACGCTTGCTTGGATTGCGCTTTCAACTGGCTTTGAGGCAGCATCGCCTGGCCTGCTGGCACAACAGCTGCATCGTCCATCCAGTCCATTTACAGAAGCCGAGGCCCGCCATGCGCATCGTCCAAGCCACCCTGGAGCATCTGGACCTGTTGACCCCGCTGTTCGTCAAATACCGCGAGTTCTATGGCGAGTTGCCCTTTCCCGAATCGTCGCGCAAGTTCCTCGAGACGCGCCTGCGCCGCAAAGAATCGGTGATCTACCTGGCGCTGGCCGACGACGACGACAAGCTGCTCGGCTTCTGCCAGCTCTACCCGAGCTTCTCCTCGCTGTCGCTCAAGCGCGTGTGGATCCTCAACGATATCTACGTCGCCGAGGAAGCCCGCCGCCAGTTGGTGGCCGACCGCCTGTTGCAGACCGCGAAGAAGATGGCCAAGGAAACCAACGCCGTGCGTATGCGCGTGGCCACCAGCCGCGACAACGAGGTGGCGCACAAGGTCTACGAATCCATCGGCTTCGTCGAAGACGAACAGTTCAAGAACTACGTGCTGCCGCTCAACGTCGACTGAGCCGCCTCAGCCCAGACTGAGCAGCAGTCCGAGCAGCAACGGCAGGGCGAACAGCCCCAGCAGCGCCACACGCGCCGGCCGTAACGGCGGGCGCGAGCGCCGCGCGCTGCGGCGTTGCTCGAGAGGCTGCCGCAACGCCAGTTCGAACTCCGACAACGCCTCGAAACGCGCCTGCGGCTGCGGCGCCAGGGCGCGCGCCAGCACACCGTCCCAGCCTTGCGGAATGCGTGCGGAGAAATGCGCCAGCGGCACGTAGCAATGCCCCGGACGCACCTCGCCGCGCGCCACCTCCGGCCACTGCCCGCACAGCAGCCAGTAGGCCAGTGCCGCCAGCGCCAGCTGATCGGCCCGACCATCCACGGCGCGGCCGCTGCGCAACTCCGGCGCCAGCGGTACGGCCTGCGCCGGTAGCGGCTGGCGCGCCACGCCAGGCAGGATCGCCGCGTGCTCCGGCAACAGCAGCAGGCGACCATCGTCACCGACCAGGATCTGCCGCGGGTTCAGCCACAGCCCCTGCATGCCGCGGCGCTGTAGCGCGCGTACGGCGCCGATCAACTGCGTCAGCAGGCTCAGCAGGGTCTGCGCATCCGGCGCGTCATGGGCCGCCGCCCAGTCCAGCAGACTGCGCATGCCCGCTGGCGGTACGCTGAGCAGCAGATAGGCGTGACTGCGCGCGCGCAGCGGCGACAGCACCTGCGCCAGGGCGCGTTGCGAGCTGCGCCGCAGAGCCCATTCGCGCTGCCAGAAGGCCTCGTCGGCATCCTCCTCGGCGAACCACAGCAGCGCCTCGCGCGCGGCCTCGTCACGGGCCAGGAACAGCCGTCCCGGCGGGCCGTAGGGACATTCCTGCAGCAGCGTCCAGCCATCCACGCGCAGGCCCGGCGCAGCCTCCGGCAATGCCGTGCGCCGCTGCACGGGCGGTGCCGGCGGCAGGCATTCTCCGAGCCCCGGACGCAGCAGCACCGCCGCCCCCGGCGCCTGCAGAAGCGGACGCAGCGCCTGGCCGAGACCGGCCGCGTCGCGCGATTCGACGGCGAAGCCCAACGGTCGCATGTCACTGACATCGAGCAGGGGCTGCGGCGCCAGCAGCAACAGCTCGGCATCCGTCAGGGTCAGGCTGTGCTGCACCAGCGCCAGCTCGGCCTGCGTGCCCAGGGCCATGCCGGCGCGACCGCTGAGCCCGTGCAGGCTGCCGTTACCAATGCGCAGCAGGCCGACGTTGCCGGCCTGGAGGAACTGCAGCGCACCGTCCTGCACCAGCAGCAGACCGGCGCAGAGCTCGGGGATGTCCCGACCGGCCCGGCGCCGGCGAAACAGCTGCAGATTGAGCGCCGCCAGCACCTGGCGCGCGGCCTGGGTCTCGCTCCAGCCCTCCGGCGTGCAGCGGTAGTCGGCGAACAGGGCATCGAGATGATGCTCGACGTTCTGCACCACATCGGCGCAATGGCGGGCCCAAAGTAGCGCCACCAGCAGCAGCGGCGGCCGTCCCGGGCGCCCGGCCAGCCACACGGCCCGCGCCCGTGCGGCCTGCTGCGGCAGATCCAGCCCGGCGCCGAGGGCCAGGCTGATCGCCGGGTGTTCGAGCAGTTGCAAGGTCATGGTCGGCCCTCCCGCACAAACGGCATCCGACACCGGCGCTGCAGTCTTTGTGCCGACTTGTGGCGAACGGCTGCGCCACTTAAGGTGGCCGCATCTTCCCCGCGAGCCTTTCAGCATGTGGTCCTACAAGGCCTGGCGCCGTCGCCGTACCCTCGAACGCCACCCGGTCGATCCGGCGCACTGGGCCGAGGTATGCCGGCGCCTGCCGATCCTCGACGGACTGGACGAGGCCGAGCTGCTGCGCCTGCGCGAACGCGCCGTGCTGTTTCTCGCCGACAAGCGCCTGAGCGCCCTGCCCGGCGTCGAGCTGGGCGCGGTCGAGCGCCTGCTGCTGGCGGCGCAGGCGCAGCTGCCGCTGCTGCATCTGGACGAGCTGGACTGGTACCGCGGCTTTCACGAGATCGTCTTGTACCCCGACGACTTCCTCAGCCCGCAGCGCCACCGCGACGCCGCCGGGGTCGAGCACGAATGGGACGATGCACGCAGCGGCGAGGCCTGGCAGCAGGGCCCGGTGATCCTCGCCTGGCCCGGGGTCGAGGCCAGCGGCGGCTGGGACGGCTACAACCTGGTCATCCACGAACTGGCGCACAAGCTGGACATGCTCGACGGTGGGGCCAACGGCCTGCCGCCGCTGCACCGCGACATGCGCGTGCAGGACTGGGCGCAGGCCATGCAGGGCGCCTTCGATGCGCTGGGCGCCGAGCTGGATGCCGACCTCGACGCCGAAACCGCCATCGATCCCTACGCCGCGGAAGACCCGGCGGAGTTCTTCGCGGTGACCAGCGAGTACTTCTTCAGCGCCCCGGACCTGCTGGCCGAGGCCTTTCCCGAGGTCTACCGGCAGCTGGCGCTGTTCTACCGCCAGGACCCGCTGACCCGGCTGCAACGCCTGCAGGCCGAACACCGCGACTACCGGATAGTCGAAAACACGACCAATGGCTGAGTAAGCCGGCGTAGTCACCCCGCGCGAATGTGCCTATAATCCGCCCCACTTTTTTGGCCCTCCCTGGGAGTAACCCCATGAGCTACAGCAAGATCCCGGCTGGCAAAGACCTGCCGAACGACATCTACGTTGCTATCGAGATCCCGGCCAACCACGCGCCGATCAAATACGAAATCGACCACGACACAGATTGCCTGATGGTCGACCGCTTCATGGCCACCCCGATGTTCTACCCGGCCAACTACGGTTTTATTCCCCATACCCTGGCCGACGACGGCGATCCCCTGGACGTGCTGGTCGTGACCCCCTACCCGGTCGCCCCGGGTTCGGTGATCCGCGCCCGTCCGGTCGGCGTGCTGCACATGAGCGACGAAGCCGGCGGCGACGCCAAGCTGGTCGCGGTACCGCACGACAAGCTGACCGTGCTGTACAAGGACGTTCAGGAATACACCGACCTGCCGGCCCTGCTGATCGAGCAGATCAAGCACTTCTTCGAGAACTACAAGGATCTGGAGAAGGGCAAGTGGGTCAAGGTCGAAGGCTGGGGCGGCGCCGAAGAGGCCCGCGGCCTGATCAACAAGGCAGTCGCGGCTTACCAAAAATAAGCCCTGACCACCCCCTAAAAGCCGGCCACAAGCCGGCTTTTTTATGCCTGAAAATCGCGTAAGCAAAGGGCTTCGCGCAAACAAATGCCGGTGACCCACACTCTGACCCACACTTTGGCTTGCGTGGCCTGACGGGCGGTAGTGGCGAAAATTATAAGGTTGCCGATTGCCTGTATACTGGCTATACAGTTTCTTCGCAGCACTGAAGGCCCCGAGAGGGCGAGCATATGAAAGGCGTTGACTTCGCGAATCCCAAGCACGGCTCCTCACATGACGAGGTGAATTTTGACCTCAAGCGCATGGAAAAGGCGCTCTCTGGTGATCGTTTTGTCATGCCCGAAGGAATGACTCGCGAGGAGTTTCGCGAGTGGATGCGAGGGAATGCTCGTAGATGCCGTTCAAGGTAGAGTTCAGCGAACACTTCACGCAGAAATACGACGACATCAGCGATCCTGAGCGGGCGCTAATTGACGATTTCGTATTCCACTTTCGCCAGTTTGGCCTGAACGGCTACTGTGGCAAAGTCGCCAAAACCGATAACGTCCCTCAGGTCGATCCAGACCGTATCCACAAGATCTGGTGGGCCAATAAGCACCATCTCCATCATGTGCACATAGGCTATCCCGCCTGGCAGCCGTGCCGGAATCCCTATGGAACTTACATGACCTCGGAGTACATGGTGCACTTCCAGAGGTTCAGCCATGAGTACATTGCACTGGTCGACTACGGCTCACACAACCCCTTCTTAATCCCAGAGCGACAGATGCTCTTCAAGCGATACTGAGACAAGCCCCGCCATCGAGCGGGGCTCTTCGTTTCGGTCGTTAACAGTTAACGTTTGCTGGGGGCTATTCAGCAAATCAAATGGCGTTTTCAAATGGCTGCGAGCCAGGCGCCGCAAGGGTTCCGGCTGGGTTGTTAACCTCATTTGCTGATTAACAACTTTGAAAGGGGGGATTTTTTCTGCGAATGAGTTCGGGGGCGGTTTCCGCTTCGAAGGCCTGAAAATTGTTTGACTACCCCCCCCTGGCCGTCTCCGGCGCGCTCGTTCCTTCACCCTCTCCACATAGAAATTCAAGAATCAGCGGAAACGCCCGCCATGACTGGTCCGCGCTCTTTTCGCAGAAGTGCAGGAACAGGGCGCTTTGGGGTTACGGGAGGATTTCCCCCATAACCCTCCACAAGCCAGGCGATCACCGCATTGGAGGGTGAACGATTCGTTCAACCCCACCGGGGAATACCTCGACCGCCAATGGCGGATGAACCCGCATTTCCTCAATATGAGGAAATCCCACTGCTACGCAGACGATGGCGCAGAAGCGCTCCATCGAGCGTCTGGCAAAGCGTGGCGTGTTGATCCCCGTTGGGGGTGAGCATCGAGGGTCCGGCCTTCGTGCTCATGGAGCCAATCGGCGCCATGGTGGTCGGGGGTGTAGAGGGTCTGTTTCAGGGACGAAACTTGGCTCAGGCCTTGGCGTCTTGCGCTGTCTTCCGGGCGTGGCACCCAACCTTTACCAACTGTCCGTTGATGGTCTCGTATCGAACGCAGAGAACCTGACAGTTCGCCTCAGTATCCTCGCCGCCCTGGTGCAACGGCACCTTGTGATCTAGCTCAAAGCCGGCCGGGAAGTCGCAGAGTTTGCCGCATTGGGCACAGTTGGGGTTGCGTGCCCATACCTTAAGGCGCCGCTCCTGGAGCTTCCTGCCTGTCATCCTGCGCGCCTTGGTGGTGGGCAGTTGCTGGACTTGCCGACCCCCAACCTCCTGCAGCCTGGGCTTGATGGTGGTCAGTCGGGATCTCTTCATGCCGTGCCCTCAAATTCGCGAATGCAGGCGGCGATATCCGCCAGGTCATCGCTCGCATAAACGATCACGTTGCTGCTAGCCCTAACCAGCCTGTAGCGCGTGCCGAACCGGCGAAGCGCTACAGGATCGCGGCACCACTTCAGCCACAGGCCACGCCGCTCGGCTTGATCGCAGAGCGCATAAACCTCGCGTGGCGGCGGCGGAAGCGGAGCCGCCCAGTTCTGTTTTTGGCCTGCGGGCGCTTCATCGCCGGCCGCTCCCGTCCAACGGAATCCTGGCATTGGTTGGCCCTCAGTGCTTGGTCATCGGGAGATTGTCGGCGCTCACAACCATCAGGAAGGGGCCGTCCGCGCCGTTCTCTACCAGCACGATGGCGGCGTCGGGTTGAGCCTTGACCACACGCAGCGCCAGGCCGCCTTCCTTACGCAACTCAGCGATGCGCGCGGCAATCTGCGGGTTGCCAGGTACCGGGTCTTCGCTGGGGTCGCGCTGGGCGACGATGCGAGCCACAGTTGCAAGAATTTCGGCGTCAGTCATCGAGTTTTCTCCAGGCCCGCCAGGAGGTCGGTCAGCAGTTGAATATCGCCCTCCAAGCGCTCGATGCGCTCGAGCGCTTTGACCAGTTGGCCGGCGAGAATACCGGCGCCAGCCAGCGCGAAAGCTTCCTTGGCGCCATCTTTTGCGAAATCCCGTGCCAACTGATTGATCCGTTGAACCAGCGCCTCGGCGCGGTCTGAGGTGCTCGCGAAGGGTTTCAGGGTCATGCAGCTATCCCCCCGATTTGGCGCAGTGCGATTTCTGCCGAACCTCGAAACAGCCTTACAAGCTCGACCTCTAGGGCTGGCGTCCAGGCTCCAGGAGGCAGCTCCAGGCCGTGCGTTACGGTCTCGCCGCCGATGTCGGCACAGATGAGGGAGAGGCCGCCAGAGCAGCGGATCACTTCCGCGTTGCTGACAGTCCGACCACCATTGCGGCGGGCTGCCTCGGTTGCCAGCCTGGCGAAGGCCAGGCGCTCGGCGTCAATCAAGCTCGCGTAGTTCATGGCGATCACCAGTTCACGCTGTTGAGCCAGGCCACAGAACCGGCAGCAGCGTGCCAGTTGAGCCAGCGGGTCAGGCGGTAGGCGCTCAGGTTGTGCTGCCACAGGCTCACGTCGACCGCCGGATCGCCGTTGCTGTCGAGCGTCGCGATAGTTGCCTGATTCGAATAGTCGATCTCCAGGCCATCGTCGGCCAGCATGATGCGGCCCGGCTCGATGATCGCGATCTCGCCGTCGGGGATCTCGGCATGGGTGACGTGCCCGACGCCTGCCAACTCGCCGCCGCGCGCGCCGGTGCCATCATACAGCGGCGCCAGCTTCACACCATTGCGCGGGCTGGTCAGGATCACGGCGCCGTCGAGGTCACCGGTAAAGGCGTCAATCAGCGCGGCAATGTCGTTTGCCGGGTTGTTCGAGCCGGTGCCTGGAGTCACGCCGGCAAGAATGCCAGCAGGCGCCTCAGGGGCCGCTGCTGCATTCGAGAAGAACGCTGCAGACTCGCCGTCGGCAACGGCGCGGATCAGATCGCGAGAAAGCGCCGACTCTGCAGGCATAGCGGATGCCATCTCACGGGTGACAGGCACGATGCCACTCAGCTTGCGGCGGGGCAGCTTGCGAGCAGTGAAATCCAACTCGCCGACCGGAATTGCTTGGCCCTCACCGATAAAACCGATGATAGAGCCGGCGGACTGTTCCAAGGCCGGAAGCTCGGACGGCAGTTTGCGGAACGGCGACGCGGCGTCGATCTTGCTGATCAGCGAACGACGCTGTGCCAGTTGCAGGATCTCGCGATAGGCCAGCCCAAGGTCGCCGCTGATGTTGCCGGTGCCGGTGCCGATTTGCTTCAAAATCGACAGAACCGCGCCAGAGGTTGCGGCAGCCTTGGCATTTTCTCGGTGGCCGTTTGCTCGGGCGAGTTCTTGCAGCGCTTGGATCAGGTGACGTGCATTGTTGTGCATGGTGTTCTCCTGTTGGGTATGGCAGAGAGTGTCCCGCCATACCCGCGTCGCCTCCCCGACGACAGCGAGCGCGGTTCAACGGTTTTCAGCGGTCTTCGGCGTCATCGTTGAGGAACTCAGCCAGGTCGCGCAGGGCATAGCGCCAGCCCGCGCGAGTCTTGCGGCATGGCAAGCGGCGGTCGGTTCCGCGCCAGTAGCGCAGGGTTTCGGGGGCTCGGTCGCACAGGGCGGCGGCTGTTGCTTCGGCGACTTCGTCAAACGGGCCGACCCAAAAGCCGCGATCCAGGCACCAACGGCGCAGCAACTCGACTCGGTCGTCGGTGTCGTGGTTGCTCATCGCAGAACCTCCACGTCAGGCCATCGCCAGCGGGCCGCCTCCAAGGCTTCCGAGTAGGTCATTGGCTCGCCGATCATCGTGCAGAGCGTTTTGCCGTCGCGGGTGATGCACCAGTTGCTGCGGCGCTCCTGGCCGTCATTGGCGGCCAGCTCGGCGAGCAACTCCAGGCGGTGGGCCTTGATGTATTTGCGCACGTCGTCGGAGAGCCGACTGGCCGGCGAAACGACCAGCCGCTTACCGGCGACCCGGGCGGAGAAGCCGCGGGCGGTGAGATAGTCGATGGCAGCCATCACAGTTCCTCCGCGTCCGATTCGTCGAAAGGAGGAGGCGGCGGGGCGCAGAAGGTGCTCACGTTTTCCAGAAGGTGCTCACTGTTTTTTGTGAGCACCTTCTGCGTTTTCTGAGCACCTTCTGCCGAAAGCTGCCATACCCATTGCTGCTTCCCTTCACCCAGCCGACCACCTTCCTTGACCGCCTCGGCCCCGATTACCTTCTGGGCGCGCCGGACAGTTGCCCAGGACAAACCGGCGTCAGCAGCCTCCGACTTGATCTGCCGCGTGGGCACTGGGCCACCCTGCAGCGTGTCCCGCAAGAAGTCGCAGGCCTCCTCAAGTTCGCTGCGCTGGTCGTCATCACCAGTGCTCTCAACATCGGCCAGGATGTCCCGCGCGCTGCCCTCGATGCGCTCACCCCAGAGCACCCGGGTCGTCTCTATGCCGTCGCCGACGGTGCATGGCTCGACTACGTAGCCCACGCCGCCCTGGTCATCGCTGATATTGGATTTCGCCCGCGCCAGCACCCTGGTTTCGGTGTCTTCCTGCTTGGCGGCCACCAGCACCGCCCGCGCCAGCGCCCCGAAGGCCTGGCTGCCGATCACCCGGTCGGCCGGCGAGGAGGCGGCGCTGCCCTTGCTGAAGTGCGTGATGCCCAGCACGGCGCACCAGTGAGCCTCGGCGAAGTCGATCACCGCCTGCAGGGCGCGCCGCACATCGTTGGCGCGGTGCATGTCGCCCTTTACCACGTTGACCACCGGGTCGAGCAGCAGCAGGGAGGCGCCGCCGATCTCCTCGACGGCCTCCTTCAGCAGGTCGAAGTCCGTGGCCGGGTCGAAGGGCTCACGCTCGCCGGCGGCGTTCACTCGGCCCTGGATGATGTGAACCCGGGTCAGGTCGGCGCCGGCCGCCATCAACCGCGGCACCAGGGTGTCGGCGGGGTCGTCCTCCGACGACCAGATCAGGGCATTGCCTTTTTCGCTGCAGGCTTCGCCATCAGGCCAGCGGCCTCCGCTGGTCATCGTGCCGATCAGGCCCACGGCGAGCGTCGTCTTGCCACTACCGCCAGCGCCGGCCAGCACCGTCAATTTCCCGCGGGCGACCCAGCCAGGCCAGAGCCAGCGAATGGGAACCGGCGTGATAGAGGCTGCCGACGTCAGCTCGGCGCGCCACTTCGGCGAAGCCGGCGGTTTGGGCAGGACGGCGACGCCCTCCCACTCCTTGGCGAAACGATCACTGGGCGCGGTCATTGGTCACCCCCAGGCGCTGCTTGGCCAGATCGAAACGGGCCTGGTCTTCGGCGGTCAGCTGGTGGCCCTGTTGCTGCTGCGCCAGGCCGATTCGGTAGACGGTGCGCTCATGCTCAATGGCGGCCCGGCTCGGCCCCCGGCGAACCGGCTTGTCGCCGGGGAACAGGTCGCGCAGCTCCAGTCCAATCGCCGCGAGAATGTCGCGGGTGGTGCAGCCGGCCCAGCAGTGCAGCAGCACCTTGCCGTCGTCGGCCTCGCGGATGCTCAAGCTGGGGTTGGTGTCTTTATGCGCAGGGCAGCAGGCTTTCCAGCGTCCAGAGCCTGCCGCCATCACCTTGTCCAGGCGCGACAACAGCAGGCCGAGAGGGTCGCAATTGTTGATCGATCCGGTATGCTGTAACGGCTGATTGTTGTTTCGACTGAGCCCCGTCCCACCGGGGCTTTTTCGTGTCTGGAGGCTCATTTGCGACCCTCCAGCTTTTCGGCCACCCAATTTTCAATTTCGAGCGAGTCCCAGCCGACAGCACGCGGGCCGATGCGGCGACACCTCGGGAACTCGCCCCGATCCATGAACAGGTAAATGGAGCTGCGCTTGTAGCCGGTAGCCGAAATAACTTCCGGCAGGCGCATGATGCGGCGGGATTGATTCATAACCGTCTTCCTCGGTGTGGAATGGACGGTTATGGAAATTACGCACGTGTTTTTGGGTATGCGGGAGCTTCCCACCCATTAATTACTGGAGGGCTTGCAGATGTGCCTTCGGATGGTCTCGGTCTTCTCTCCGGGTCCAGCTATCCGCCCAGCAACGTCGCGTATGCTCAAGCGGGGATTGGCAGCCCACTGAGCATCAGCGAGCCTCTGCCATCTGTCCCATTCCGGTTTCCGTTCTCCGCGACGTTGCTCGGCACCGCTGAAGCCGTTACGGGTGTTCTGCGCTTCCTCAAATTTCCAGGCTAACCATGCTTCGGATACTTCCACTAGCCTCTTGCGGCAATTCTCCCTGCTTATGGCATCGCCAGTGCGGTAGAGCAGCGCCCACTGGACAATTTCCTGAAACGCCACGTCTATGGCGGGAACTAGTGCGTCGTCGTGCTCACACTTGAACTTCCATAAGGCCGCCTGGGCCTTCTTCTTGCTCATCAACACGCCCTCAGTATGGCCAGTGCCGGCCCCGGCTAACGGGGCCGGCATCTAGCTTAGAGCTGCTGCCACTCAGCCAGCTTGGCCTTCGCTTTCGCGTACTCATCAGCCAATTCTTCCTGGCTGGTCATGTCGTCGGCCAATCCGCACTGGGCGACGGCAAACGTGTACCGACTGCTATTCGCGTTGAAAAAGTCGCACGCCGACTGAGCTTCATCCTTACCAGGAAAAGGCCCAAGAAAGCCAAACGGGCCGCGCATGACGTCGCTACGTTGCACGGTGTAGAACTGCATAAACGTTTCGAGCTGCTGGAATTGCATGGCGAATCCCCCCTGTAGTCAGTCCATGTAGATGATTGCGTTCTTTTCGCCGTACTTGGCCTGCATCAGCTCAAGTGCAGTTTGTGCGTGGTCGCGGCGATACAGCCAGGGTGAACGGTGCTCGCGTCCATTTCTCAGATAGAGGACGCAGTACATGGGCGCGGAAATTGGCGCCTGCAGAGCAGTGCGAAGCCGATCCCGCTTGATGCGTGCAGCCAAGGCTTGCTGTGAATCCAGTACACTTTCAGTAGCCATGATTTAGACCTCCTGGGGTCTTATTGTGGTCAGGGCCTGCCCGTACTGCGAATACCGGCAGGCCCGCTTGCCTGAGTCCGTCAGGCGCGGTTTCTTGGATGCAGTGGCACTACGTTGGTCGCTGGCGTGCTAGTGCAATAAGCTGCCCAGTCGGCCATCAAGGCGCGGCGCTTTTCCAGAAAATCAGATCTCGAATAGGCGGCCTCGGTCTGGTCGCGCTCGTCGTGAGCCAGTGCCAGCTCGCACACCTCCCGCGGGTAATGGGTAGCTTCATTCGCCCAATCTCGAAAGCTCGAACGGAAACCATGGCGGGTCACGTCGTCATGCCCCAGATCGTGTAGCAGGTTGCGAATAGCGTTTGCGTGCATGACCCCTGTCTTGCCCTGGCCCGGGAACAGGTACGGGCTGCCCTCAATTCGAGGCAGAGCCTCGAGCATTTCGACAACCTCGGCAGCCAGCGGAATGTAGAAGGCTTTGCGCATCTTCATCCGGGCGGCCGGAAGGGACCAGAGGCCGGCATCTAGGTCGAGCTCATTCCAGGCAGCAAAGCGCACCATCTGCGCACGGGCCCCGGTCAGAATCATCAGCCTGGCGGCGACCGCTACACGGGCTTCGTTCTGTGCCAGCTTGAGCATTAGCGCGGGCACGTCCTGCCATTTCATAGCGGGGAAGTGCTGCCGCTGTCGGGCCTTCTTCTTCTCGGCCTTCGACAGTAGGTTGTCCAAGTGGCCGCGCCAGCGGGCCGGGTTGTCGCCATCACGCAAACGGCGCGCCTTGGCGGCATCTAGAACCTGCTCAATCTGGCCTCGAACCTCATCGGCGGTGCGGGTCTTGGTTGCCCAGATCGGCTGCAGTAGCTTCAGGACGTGCTCGGTTTGAATCTCGCCGGCAGGCATCTTGCCGATGACCGGGAAAGCGTACAGCTCCAGCTTCCGCAGCCAGCCCTTGCGCCATTTCTCCGACCAGCTCGCGCCGTGCGCCTGCTGATACTCGATCGCCAGCGTCTCGAAAGTAATGCGGCGGGCCTGCGCCTGACGTTCGGCCTCGCGCTTCTGCTCGCGGGCAGCGTCACGAGCAGCGAGTGGATCAGCGCCGGCCGCCAACACCTTGCGCTGGTCTGCTGCGAGTTGTCGGGCCTCGGCAAGGGTCACAGCTGGGTATGGGCCTAGCCCCATCTCTCGGCTCTTGCCGTCCAGCTTGTAGCGGAAAATCCAGCTAGATGCGCCGGCTTTGCTTATCTGGAAATACAGCCCATCGCCATCGTTGGTTTTGCCCGGAATCCCTGCCCTTGCCAGCGACTCGGCCGTCTTGCTTGTGAGCTTGCCCATACAGCCCTCCAAATCCTGACCCACACCTCCCGACCCACACCTTGACCCACACCTTGGAAGCGGATTTAAGCGATGATTACCGGAAAGCAATGGACAGATGATAGGCTGCAAGCCCCGTAAATACTAGGCTTCACTGAACATTGCGGATTTTTAATGGATGCTGGTTAAGCCGGCCACAAGCCGGCTTTTTTATTGGCCGCTCGCCGCCAATCCCCGCTTATCGCCCCAGCGCCTAGCCGGTAATCGCCCAGTTTCGTCGCCCGCCATTTCTCCCCGTCCTGTGGCTGAAAGCTACGCCACTACTGGCTTTCAGCCTTTCCACCGGACTCTCTCTGGTTGTTGCTCCCCGCCGTAAGTGGCTCGCTCGGTTGACCGTATTAACTAGTTAGTACATTTTTCCGAAACGGCTTATCGCCCGTTGCCACAACAACAAGAGATCGCCCCTATGTCCCCCTGCATCCTGGTGCTCAACGGCCCCAACCTGAATCTGCTCGGCACCCGCGAGCCGGCCACCTACGGCCATGAGACCCTCGCCGATATCTCCCGCCTGTGCGCCGACACCGCGGCCGAGTGCGGCCTGGCCATCGAGTTCCGCCAGACCAATCATGAAGGCGAGCTGCTCGACTGGATTCACAAGGCACGCGGTCGCTGCGCCGGCATCCTGATCAACCCGGCGGCCTGGACCCACACCTCGGTGGCGATTCGCGACGCCCTGGTGGCCAGCGAGCTGCCGGTGCTCGAGGTGCATCTGTCCAACGTGCACAAGCGCGAGGCCTTCCGCCATCACTCCTTCGTCTCGTCGATCGCCGTCGGGGTGATCTGCGGTCTCGGCAGCCAGGGCTATCGCCTGGGGCTGCAATACTTCAGCCAGTTGCTCAAGGGATAACGCCATGTCCTCCGCCACATCCAGCATCCTCGCCGGCCTTATCGGCGCCGGCATCCAGGGCTCGCGCACGCCGGCCATGCACGAACGCGAGGGTGATGCCCAGGGTCTGCGCTACCTCTACCGGCTGATCGACCTGGACCAGCTCGGCCTCGACAGTAGCGCCCTGCCCGAGCTGCTCGGCGCCGCCGAGCGCATGGGTTTCACCGGGCTGAACATCACCTTTCCCTGCAAGCAGGCGATCATCCCGCTGCTCGACGAGCTGTCGGACGAGGCGCGCGGCATCGGCGCGGTGAACACCGTGGTGTTCAAGGACGGCAAGCGCATCGGCCACAACACCGACTGCCTGGGCTTCGCCGAAGGCCTGCGCCGCGGCCTGCCGGGCGTGGCGCGCCAGCGCGTGGTGCAGATGGGCGCCGGCGGCGCCGGTGCCGCGGTGGCCCATGCGCTGCTCAGCGAAGGGGTCGAGCAACTGAGCATCTTCGACGTCGAGCCGGCGCGCGCGCAGGCCCTGGCGGACAACCTCAACCAGCACTTCGGCGCCGGCCGCGCCCTGGTCGGCAGCGACCTGGCCGCCGCCATGGCGGTGGCCGACGGTCTGGTCAATACCACGCCGATGGGCATGGCCAAGCTGCCCGGCACGCCGGTGCCGAAGGAACTGCTGCGCCCGGCGCTGTGGGTGGCGGAGATCGTCTACTTCCCGCTGCAGACCGAGCTGCTGCGCGACGCCCGCGCCCTCGGCTGCCCGACCCAGGACGGTGGCAATATGGCGGTGTTCCAGGCGGTCAAGGCGTTCGAGCTGTTTAGCGGCCGGCAAGCCGATGCCCAGCGCATGCTGGCGCATTTCGCCAGTTTCTGAAGGGCGGTGCGCGCTGCGCACCCTAAGGTCTGGGCCGCACCGCCCGTAGGGTGTCGCGGGGCCGCCTAGGTGGTGCGCACCACCAGTTCCGTGCCGACGATCATTTATCCCTCTCCCCCGCGAAGGGAGGGGCTCGAGTTCAGGCGTACCGCTCGCATAGCGGTACGCCTGCTTCCGGTCGGCGCGCGCGGCGCCCCCTAAGGCGGCGACCCGACGAACGTCAGGCCTGCATATAGCGCAGCACCGATTCGCAAATCACCTGCTTGTGCCGCTGCTTGGTGTCCTCGGCGGACAGGTCGATCTGGAAGATGGTGCCGAAGGTGTGGCGGTTGGACACCCGGTAGAAGCAGAACGAGCTGATCAGCATATGGATGTCCAGCGGGTTCAGGCCACTGCGGAACAATCCTTCGGCCTCGCCGCGACGGAGGATGTCGGCGATGGCCTCGAGCACCGAGTTGTTCAGCGTCGGGATCACCGCGGAGCGGGTGATGTGCTCGCCGTGGTGGATGTTCTCGATGCTGACGATGCGCACGAAGTCGACGTTGCGGTCGTGGTGGTCGAAGGTGAACTCGATCAGCCGGCGGATCGCTTCGGGCGGGCTCAGCTCGCCGAGATGCAGCTTGCCCTCGGTATTGCGGATATCGCCGTAGAGCTTCTCCAGTACCGCCAGGTAGAGCTGCTCCTTGCTGGCGAAGTAGTAGTAGATCATCCGCTTGGAGGTGTGGGTGCGCTCGGCGATGGCGTCGACCCGCGCGCCGGACAGGCCGTGGCGAACGAATTCGTCGACCGCCGCCAGAAGGATGCTCTCGCGGGTCTTCTCCGGGTTGTTCTTGCGCCCCTTGCGCGCCGCCTCGGTGACGGGGACGGCGAGGCTGACTGCGGTATCGCTCATACGGACTCACGGTTTCTTATTGGAATGGGCGGATTATCCGTGGCGGCGGGGGCGCTGGGAAGCCGGCGCCCCGGCGCTCACAGCCGCGGACGCCTGGCCGCGCCGCTGCGCGCCTTGGCCATGGCCGCCAGGCGCACCGCGACGTTGGCCGCGCCGTAGCCGACGTAGCCGTTCTTGCGCTGAATGATCTCGAAGAAAAAGCGCTCCTCGAACGGCTCGGTATAGACGTGGAACAGCTCGCCGCCCTGGGCGTCGCGGTCGTAGAGCACGTTGTAGTAGGCCAGCTCGCTCAAGAACTCGTCGTCGAAGTCGAAGCGCGCGGCCAGGTCGTCGTAGTAGTTCAGCGGGATTTCCAGCAGCGGCACGCCGGCCTCCTTGGCCCGCGCCACCTCGGCGAAGATGTCGTCGCAAGAGAAGGCGATATGGTGCACGCCGGAGCCGCGGTAGCTCGACAGCGCATGGGCGATGGCGGTGTTGCGGTTTTCCGAGATGTTCAGCGGCAGGCGCACCGAGCTGCAGCGACTGCGCAGCGCGCGGCTCTTGACCAGGCCGTAGGGGTCGGGCAGCACTACCTCGTCGTCGGCCTCGAAGTCCAGCAGGCTCTTGTAGAACAGCACCCAGCTATCCAGCGACTCGGCCGGCAGGGCCAGGGCCATGTGGTCGATGCGTTGCAGGCCGCCGGCGGCCTCGGCGTTCGGATCGAGCTTGAAGTCGGTGTCGTAGATGGTCTGCCCCTCGCCTGCCTGCTCCACCAGGTAGATCAGGCTGCCGTCCGGGGCGCGCACCGCGGGGATTTCCCGCTCGTTGGGACCGACCAGGCCGCGATAGGGCTGGCCGCGGTAGTCGCAGGCGCGCTGCAGTGCGCTCGCACCGTTCTTGACCCTCAGCGCGGTGGCGCACAGCGAAGGGCCGTGGGCCTCGAAGAAGTTGTGGGCGAAGGAATAGGGCTCGGCGTTGAGCACTATATTGATGTCGCCCTGGCGCAGCAGGCTGACGTCCTTGGAGCGGTGCTGGCCGGCGCGGGCGAAGCCCAGGCGCTCCAGCCAGCCAGCCAGGCGCGCGCCGACCGCCTCGTCGACGGCGAATTCGAGGAACTCCAGGCCGTCGTAGCGGCTGGCCGCCGGCGGGGTGAACAGCACGCCCGGCTCGATCGCCACGCCCTCCTTTTCCAGGCGCTTGGCGGTCTTCTCTTCCAGGTACAGCAGCGAACGCAGGCCGTCGGCGGCGTTCTGCCGCGGCGGCGCGGCGCGGAAGCCGTCGTTGAAGATCTCCAGCGACAGCGGCCCGCGGTAGCCGCTGCGCAGGATCGGCGCGAGGAAACCGGCCAGGTCGAACTCGCCCTGCCCCGGGAAGCAGCGGAAATGCCGGCTCCACTCCAGCACGTCCATGGCCAGGATCGGCGCGTCGGCCATCTGCACGAAGAAGATCTTGTCGCCGGGAATCTCGGCGATGGCCGCCGGGTCGCCCTTGAGCGACAGGGTGTGGAAGCTGTCGAGGATCACCCCCAGCGCCGGATGATCGGCCTGGCGCACCAGCTTCCATACCTGCTGCCAGGTGTTGACGTGGCGGCCCCAGGCCAGGGCCTCGTAGCCGATGCGCAGGCCACGGGCGCCGGCGCGTTCGGCCAGCAGGCGCAGGTCGTCGACGAGGATGTCCTCGTCGCCCAGGGAGTCGGCGGCGACGTTGCTGCACACCAGCACCAGGTCGGTGCCGAGTTCCTGCATCAGGTCGAACTTGCGCTCGGCGCGGTCGAGGTTGCGCGCCAGGCGGTCGCGGCGGCAGCCCTCGAAGTCGCGAAACGGCTGGAACAGTGTGATGGCCAGGCCGAGGTCGGCGCAGCGCTTGCGGATTTCGCCGGGACTGCCGTCGTAGTAGAGCAGGTCGTTCTCGAAGATCTCCACGCCGTCGAACCCGGCGGCGGCGATGGCTTCGAGTTTTTCCGGCAGGGTACCGCTCAACGATACGGTGGCAATGGAACGCTGCATGTTCGACTCCGGCAAGAAACGGCGCCGTGGGCGGCGCTCATGAATTGTTCGTAGCCTGGATTATTGGCAGCGATCCGCAAGCCGGCAACGCAAAATGGACGAACCGGTTAGTTTTCCGTTCGATAATCGAACAGATCCCATGAAGCCACACGCCCAGGTGGTAGACCGCAATCACCCGTTGCGGCATGGCGCCCGTGGGAGGCCGGCGGCATTGCGCTTCAGCCGCGAAGCGCTGCGCGCTTTCGAGGCCCGTCGCGGCTGTAGCCGCTCCCGCATTCCAGCGCTGTCGGCGCTTAGCCGCGGCGGTTCTGCCAGACCGCCGCCAGCCCGCTCAGGCAGATGATCAGGATGCCGACCAGCGCCGTGGCATCCGGCGTGTGGCGGAACGCCAACCACCCCAGCAGGCCGGCGAAGACGATCTGCACGTAGCCGAACGGCGCCAGCAGCGCCGGCGCGGCATGGCGGAAGGCATGGGTCAGCAGCAGATGGGCGAGCATGCCGCAGCCGCCCAGGGCCAGCATCATCAGGCCATGCGCCAGGCTAGGCAGCTGCCAGACGAAGGGCACCAGCAGGCTCATCGCCAGGGTATTGACCACTCCGGCGAAGAAGTTGCTGGTGGTGGCGCTGTCCACCTCGCTCAGGCGCCGGGTCAGCAGCTGGTAGAAGCTGAAGCACAGCGCCGCGGCGAGCGGCAGCAGCACCGCCGGGGTGAACAGGCTGCCGCCGGGATGGACGATGACCAGCACGCCGATGAAACCGGCGCTCACCGCCGCCCACTGTCCGCGGCTGACCCGCTCGCCGAGCAGCGGCACCGACAGCGCGGTGACCAGCAGCGGCGCGAGAAAGATCACCGCGGTGGCCTCGGCCAGCGGAATGAACATCAGCCCCGCGGTGAACAGCAGGCTGACCGCCAGCAGACACAACGCCCTGAGCACCTGCAAGCCGGGACGTTTGCTGCGCAGTACGCGCAGGCCGGACTGCGGCAGGAAGATGCCGGCCATCAGCAGGGTGTGCACCAGATAACGCACCCAGACGATCAGGACGATCGGGTAGAAACCGGCCAGGTGCTTGGCCATGGCGTCGTGGCTGGCAAACAGGAAGGTCGCCAGCACCATCAGGCCGATCCCCCTGAATGGATGATTGGCGCCGGACAACGGGGTGGAACTCATGGAGTACCCGCGGGGCGGTCGTGCCGCAAAAAGATAGCAAGACAACTAACTATACAGATCGAGCCCCCTCGCCGCCTATGCCGAACGCGGCAGGCAAAGGTCTCGGCACGACAGCCGGTCGCCACCGGCTACAACCCGGCGAGCAGCGCGTGAGTCCTGGCCAGCGCCAGCTGCGCCCGCTCGTAGGCACCGACGCCCCGCTCCAGCAGCTGCCGCGTGGGAATCTCCAGGCTCAGCGGGATGTTCGCCGGCAGGGCGCGCAGCAGGCCGAGCAGGTCGCAGTCGCCGTCGCCGGGAAAGCGCCGTTCGTTGCGCGCCTGACGCAGTATCTCGGCCATGTCGGCCGGCCGCGGCCCGGCCACGTCGCACAGCTGGGCGTAGCGCAGGCGCGCGGCCGGCAGCGTGGCGAGATCCTCCAGGCGCGAGGCGCTGCGGTCGAAGTGGAAGGCATCGACCAGCACGCAACCGTTGGCGCGATCCGCCGCGGCGACGATGCGCACGGCCTGGCTCAGGTCGCGCGCATCGGTCCAGGGCATGAATTCCAGGTGCGGATGCAGGCCATAGGGCGCGGCCAGGTCACACAGGGCGGCGAAGTTGGCGGTCAGGCGCGCCTCGTCCGCATCGTTGCCGGCCACCAGCAGCTCGCTGGCGCCCAGCTCGGCGCCGACGGCGAGGATGGCCTCGAACTCGGCGACGCGAGTCTCGGGCTTCAGCCGCAGGATTTCCACGTCGAGCACGCGGATGCCGGTGTCGCGCAGGCGCTGGCGGGTCTGCGCGCGCAGCCTGGCGTCGGCCACCAGCGGGAAGTGCTGCTCCTCCGGCGTGGCCGGCACCAGGCGCAGGCCGACGTGGCTGTAGCCGGCGCGGGCGGCCACCTCGACCATCTGCGGCGGCGACAGCTCGAGCACGGTGAGGGCGGCCAGGGACAGAATGCGTTCGCTCATGCTGGTGTCTCGCTCAGATGATCTGTGGGGCGCAGGCGCGGCCGCTCTCGGCTGCCTGGCGGATGGCTTCGACCAGTGCCAGGGTGCGCCCGGCGTCCTCGGCGCTGACCAGCGGCGCGGCCTGGCCGCGGGCGACCTCGACGAAGTGCTGCAGCTGGCGGCGCAGCGCCTCGCCGGCGGCGCACGGCTCCTGCACCTGCAGCAGCGGCTCGTGCCAGCCGGCGCCGGCCTCGGCGTAATGCCAGCGCTTGAGCTGGGGGATGCTCAGAGCGCCCGCGGTGCCGGCCAGCAGGTAACAGGGCTGCTCGGCCTGGCGCGGGTAGTCCGGGTTCTCGCCGGAATCCAGCTCCCAGCTCCAGGGCGCGGCCACCGCGTCGGAGCCGGTCAGGCTGCCCAGGGCGCCGCCGGCGAACTGCAGCAGGATGGCGGCGCTGTCCTCGTTGGCGAAGCCACGCACGCCGTTGCTGGTGAAGGCCTGCACCTGGCGCACTTCGCCGCACAGGTGGCGCAGCAGGTCGAGGTCGTGGATCAGGTTGGTCAGCAGCATCCCCGCGCCGGCCTCGCGGCGCCAGGGAATGTCGTAGTAGCTGTCGGGCTTGCGCAGCTGCCACAGCGCGGTGACGGTAGTCAGGCGGCCGAGCGCGCCCGCCTCGATCAGCTCGCGGGCGCGGGCGATCAGCGGGTTGTGCCGGCGGTGATGGCCGACCAGTATCGGCACGCCGCTGGCGCGGCTGGCGGCGACCAGCTCGCGCACCTCGTCCAGGTGCACGCCCACCGGTTTCTCCAGCAGCACCGGCACCCCGGCGGCGAGGCAATCCAGCGCGGTGGCGACGTGCAGGGCATTGGGGTTGGCGACTATCACCGCCTCGGGACGCACTTCGGCCAGCATCCGCCGGTACTCGGCGAAATGCGCCACGCCGCACTGCGCGGCGAAATCGCCAGCCTGCGGGCCGGGGTCGGCGATGGCGCACAGCTGCGCCTCAGGCAGCTGGCGCAGGTGCTGCAGATGCTGGCGGCCCATGACGCCGGCGCCGATCAGGGCGATACGCAGGGGTGAAGTCACGCGGGCGATCCTCTTTTCGTCGTCGAAGCGGGAGGCCGAGCTGACCTCTTTTTTAATTTAGAACTCAGTTCCAAAAATTACGCAAGACGAAAATCGCGCCAATGGATTGCCGTCGCTCCGAAGTTAGCGAGGCAGTAAGCGAGGATACGGGTTGGCAATTGGTGCGCACGGCGCACCCTACAGCCGGACACCGCGTAGGGTGCGCCGTGCGCACCAGCGATACCGAGCTACCCGCTCAGACGAACAATTCGGAAGCCGGGCTGGCGGCGGACAGCTCCGCCGCGGCGGCCAGCAGCTCGGGCGCCAGCTGGTGGATGCGCGCCAGCGGCAGGCGCGCGCTGGGCCCGGCGATGCTGAGCACGCCGATCACCCGGCCGTCCAGCGGATGGCGCACCACCGCGGCCAGCGCCGAGGTGCCCAGCGAGGCGCTCTCCACCACCCAGGCGTAACCCAGCTCGCGGGCCAGGGACAGCCGTTCGAGCAGCTCCCCTTCGCTGCGCGGCGCATTGGGGCCGAACTCGGCCGGGTCGGCGATACCCTGGCGCGCCACCAGCGCCAGCGCCTCGCTGTCGCTCATACTGGCCAGCCAGGCGTGCCCTGAGGCGGTGTAGAACAGCGGCGCGTCGCGGCCCATGTCCGGGTCGTAGCGCAGGCCGGAGCGGGCGCCCTGGCTCTTAGCGATCCAGGTCTGCCGCTCGCCGTCGATCACCCCCAGGCGCACCAGTTCGCCACTGTCCTCGGCCAGGCGGTCGAGGATCGGCTGCACCACGTCGGCGCCGCTGCTGGCCAGGTAGCGAAAGCCCAGCGCCACCAACTTGGTCGACAGTCGGTAGCGGCTGGTCTGCGCGTCCTGGCGCACGTAGCCCAGGCGCACCAGCTCGGCGAGCATGCGGTGGGTGGCGCTCTTGGGGATGTCCAGCTCGTCGGCCAGGCTCTGCATCGGCAGGCCGCGGGCGTCGCGGGTGAGGCTTTCGAGGAGGCTGAGCGCGCGTTCGATCTGACTGCCGGCCATGGGAGATCCCTGCTGAATTTGCCGCGATTCTAGGAGACAGCGGCCGCCGGAGGCGAGCCCCAGGCTGGATGAGAATCGGCAGACGCGCGATACTGCGGGCGCCACGACGAATGTACTAACCGGTTCGTTCTTGTTCGGTTATCGAACAAAACCCGGTTTAGCGAATTGAAATGGCCAGGGGGTCGGCCCACTATTCCGACACGCCCTGAAGCGAAGTCGTTTTCTGCCTGCTGCCATCCGACTTCGAAAACTCAGTAGCCAATAAATATAAAAAGGTCGATTGCCATGTCACAGCCCATGCACCCGCATGCCCCGGCAACACCCGCAACCGCGCCGGTCGTTGCCCTCCCTGCGCCGAGCCTTGTGCTCGACGGTCGGTCGTCCCCGTCGCCCGCCGCCCTTGCCGTTCCCGCTTGCGTTGGCCGCCATCTGTCGCCGCGCACCGTAGAGCGAGCGCGACTGGCCCGAGCGGCCTGACGACCATCCGTACCCGGACCGCGTCGCGGTCCCCCAGCCTGTCGGAGCAAGCGCATGAACAAGACAGAAAAAATGCTGGTCGGCGAACGCAGCTTCTGCGTGCTGCTGCTGGCCCTGAGCCTGGTCATCCTCTACCTGGCCTACCAGATCGCCGGCTTCAGCTCGGTCAACTCGCCAGGCGCCTTCCCCCTCGGCGTCGGCCTGGTGATGCTGCTGGCGGCGCTGAAGATCGGCGCCGAGGCGCTGGCCAAGGCCAAGCCCGACTGCAGCGGCTGGCTGGATGCCTTCGGCCAGTTTCGCCGCGCGCATTTTCCCCGCCGCACATTGATCTTCGCCGTGCTGGCGGTGGCCTACCTGGCCGCCATCCAGTGGATCAGCTTCTACCTCAGCACCTTCCTGTTCCTGGTGCTGTCGATCGTCTATCTGCGCCGCGGCCGAGTGGTCGGCGCAGTATTGATCGCCGCCCTGCTGCTGCTGTTGATCTACCTGCTGTTCACCCTGGCGTTCAGCGTCTACCTGCCATAACGAGGCACCCGAGATGAGCGAGACCTTTTCCTATCTGCTGATGGCCTGGAGCGACCCGCAGCTGCTGCTGCTGACCGCCCTGGGAACCTTCGCCGGCATCTATATCGGCGCCATCCCGGGCCTGTCGGTGACCATGGCGGTGTCGATCCTGGTGTCCTTCACCTTCTCCTGGGAGGTCAACGACGCCCTCGCCCTGATCGTCGGCATCTTTATCGGCGGCGTCTACGGCGGCTCGCGCAGCGCCATCCTGCTGAACATCCCCGGCGCGCCGTCGTCGGTGGCCACCGCCTTCGACGGCTACCCGCTGGCGCAGCAGGGCGAGGCCGGTCGCGCCATCGGCCTGAGTACGGTGATGTCGGTGGTCGGCGGTATCGTCGGTACCATCATGCTGGCCAGCGCGGCGCCGCTGATCGGCGACCTGGCCCTGCGTTTCGCCCCGCGCGACTACTTCCTGGTCGCCGCCATCGGCCTGCTGCTGGTCGGCAGCCTGGCCGAGGGCTCGCTGGCCAAGGGCATCTTCGCCGCCGCCCTGGGCGCGGTGATCGGCCTGGTCGGCATGGACCCGGTGACCGCCGAGGGGCGCTTCACCCTGGGTCAGGTCGAACTGCTGGGCGGCATCCACTACGTGGTGCTGATGATCGGCCTGTTCGGCGTGGCCGAGGCCTTCTACCAGTTGCACAACCTCGACAGCCCGGTGGTGCGGCAGAAGGTCGACAAGATCCTGCCGTCCTTCGCCATGGTGCTTAAGTTCCTGCCGCTGTCGATCCGCACCTCGATCATCGGCGTGGTGGTCGGCGTGCTGCCGGGCGTCGGCGGCGACATCGCCGCGCTGATGGCCTACGACCATGCCAAGCGCACCGTGAAGAACCCCAGCAAGCCCTTCGGCAAGGGCGCCTACGAAGGCCTGGTGGCCCCGGAAACCGCCAACAGCGCGGCGGTCGGCGGCGCCTACGTGCCGATGCTGACCCTCGGCATGCCGGGCGATGCGGTGACCGCGGTGATCATCGGCGCGCTGGTGGTGCACGGCCTCAACCCCGGCCCGATGCTGATGGTGGAGAACCCGCACATCTTCTACTTCACCGTCGGCAACCTGCTGCTGGCCAACGTCTTCCTGCTGATCTTCGGCCTGATGGGCATCAAGCTGTTCGCCAAGTTCGTCGAGATGCCCAAGGCGGTGCTGATCCCGCTGATCCTGGTGCTCTGCGTGGTCGGCACCTACTCGATCAACAGCAGCATGACCGAGGTGTACTGGATGCTCGGCTTCGGCCTGCTCGGCTACCTGCTGAAGATCTTCGGCTTCCAGATGGGCCCGATCATCCTCGGCGCCATCCTCGGCCCGCTGATGGACACCTCCTATCGCCAGGCCATGTCCTCGGCCGGCGACAACCCGGTGGAGCTGCTGCAGGGTCTGGTCACCAGCCCGCTGTCGCTGATCCTCACCAGCGCCGTGGTGCTGATCCTGCTGGGCAACACCTCGCTGTTGAAGAAACTCAAGTGCAAATGCAAGGCCGCACTGGCCCGTAGCTGAACGCATCACCCGCAAGGCGTGCCCCGGCCTACAGGGGCTTACAACAACAATCCGATGGAGAGTCTCCACATGTTCAAAGCCCTACTGACCGGCGCCGCCCTCGGCCTCAGCGCCCTGACCCTGGCCCTGCCGGCCCACGCCGAGTACCCCGAGCGCAGCATCCAGGCGGTGATCCCCTGGGGTGCCGGCGGCGCCACCGACAACGTCATGCGCAGCCTGACCCCCTACGTGGAGAAAGAACTCGGCGGCAAGCTGATTCTCAACAACCGCCCGGGCGGCACCGCGGTGATCGGCAGCACCTTCGTCAAGCAACAGCGTCCGAACGGCTACACCATCCTGCTCGGCGCGGAAAATCCGCAGCTGTACAAGGTGCTGAAACTGGCCGACTTCGACTACGCCGACTTCTACCCGGTCAACATCATCGGCCAGAACGTGGTGGTGATCGCCGCCAACGCCGATGCGCCGTTCAACTCCATGGCCGAGCTGCTGGCCGCGGCCAAGGCCAACCCGGACACCCTGCGCATGGGCTCCACCGGCGCCGGCGGCCTGCCGAGCACGGTCAGCGCGATGATCAACGCGGTGGACGAACTCAAAGTGCGCGAAGTGACCTTCGGCGGCGACGGCCCCGGCATCACCGCGCTGATGGGCAAGCACATCGACTTCATGCCGCTGAGCCTGGCCGCCGCCCGCGAACTGGTGCGCAGCGGCAAGCTCAAGGCGCTGGCCGTGTTCGCCACCGAGGAAACCCCGGAACTGCCGGGCGTGGAGCCGATCACCAAGGCCCTGCCGGCGATCGCCGAGTACCTGCCGTGGGGCCCGTTCTGGGGCGCCTTCGTACACAAGGATACCCCGGACGACGTCAAGCAGAAGCTGGTGGACGCCTACGCCAAGGCCGTGGCCAACGAGGAGTTCCAGGGCTTTTTGAAGAACTTCGGCGCGCAGAGCCTGAACCTCAACGGCGCCGAGGCCGAGGACTTCCTCAAGCGCTGGCAGTCGGTCACCACCTGGTCGATGTACAAGGCCAAGGCCATCGAGGTCGCCCCGGACTCGGTCGGTATCGCCAAGCCCTGAGCCGACGCTGAAAGCAACCCGCCGGTGAGCGCCGGCGGTCATTCCCCTCCCCTGCTGTTTTTCGCATCCGCTGCGGCGGAGGGGATCGTGCGTCCTGAAAATCTGTCATCACGAGGAACGATAACAATGAAAAACTCCGTCACCCGCCTGCTCCCCAGCGCCCTGGCCCTGGCCGTGATCGCCACCCTGCCGGCCGGCGTCCAGGCCGCCGGCTTCGTCGAGGACGCCAAGGTCACCCTCGGCCTGCGCAACTACTACTTCAACCGCAACTACCTCAACGGCACCGACCCCATGGTCAACGGTGAACGCCAGGGCCAGGCCGAAGGCTGGACCCAGAGCTTCATCCTCGACGCCCGCTCCGGTTTCACCGAAGGCACCGTCGGCTTCGGCCTCGACGTGCTCGGCCTGTATAGCCTCAAGCTGGACGGCAACCGCGGCGCCGCCAACACCCAGCTGATGCCGATCCACGACGACGGCCAGGCCGCAGACGACTTCGGCCGAGCCGCGGTGGCCGCCAAGGCCAAGCTGTCGAAGACCGAGCTGAAGGTCGGCGAATGGGTCGCCGTGCTGCCGGTCCTGCGTGCCGACGACGGCCGTTCGCTGCCGCAGACCTTCCAAGGCGCCCAGCTGACCTCCAACGAGATCGACGGCCTGACCCTGTACGGCGGCCAGTTCTGGAAGAACAGCCAGCGCCACGACGCCAGCCGCGAAGAGATGACCTTCGGCGGCGTCGAGGGCGACGACTTCAACTTCGCCGGCGGCGAATACCGCTTCAACGGCAACAACAGCATGCTCGGCGTCTGGCACGCGCGCCTGGAAGACGTCTACCAGCAGAGCTACGTGCAGCTGACCCACAGCCAGCCGGTGGGCGACTGGGTGCTGGGCGCCAACCTGGGTTACGTCGACGGCAAGGACGAAGGCGCGGCCAAGGCCGGCGACCTGGACAACAAGGTCTACCAGGGCGCGTTCACCGCCAAGACCGGCAACAACAGCTTCATGCTCGCCTACCAGCACCTGGACGGCGACAGCAAGTTCATGCGCATCGACGGCGCCAGCGGCGGCACCCTGGTCAACGACGGCTTCACCAACAGCTACGACGCCCCCAACGAGCGCTCCTGGCAGCTACGCCACGACTACAACTTCGCCGGCCTCGGCATCCCCGGCCTGACCCTGATGAACCGCTACGTCAGTGGCTCCAACATCCACACCGGCGGTCGCACCGATGCCGAGGAATGGGGTCGCGAGTCCGAGCTGGCCTACACCATCCAGGAAGGCAGCCTGAAGAACCTCAGCGTGCGCTGGCGCAACTCCGACGTGCGTCGCGACGTCGGCCAGGACATCCACGAGAACCGCCTGATCATCAACTACCCGCTGTCGATTCTGTAACCGCTGTATCCGCTTCACGATTGACTCCAATGTGTTACGGCACCCTCGGCCCGTCCCCGCGACGGGCTTTTTTTTCGGCTATTTCCCCGTTACGTGTTGATGCTCCGCCCCAGCTTTTGCAGGAACGGTCGGGCGGCGTACCGCTTCAGCCGCGAAATTCGCGGATAGATCCGCGCCTACAGGAGCGCAACAACTAACGGCGACATAGCCTTTTTCAGCGAGGACAACCACCATGCGCCGGCTGATCGAAAGCTGCGCCGACTTGCGGGTCGGTCACAAACTCCTGCTGGGCTTCTCCCTGGTATTGCTGCTGACCCTGGCCGTGGCCCTGGGCGGCTGGCGCACCGCCAGCGGCATCGACCAACACGCCGAGCACCTGCAGCAACTGGCAGCGCTGCAACGCGAAATTCTCCAGCTGCGCCTGGTGGAAAAAGACCACCTGCTCGGCCAGCCGGCACCCTTGGCCGAACAACACGCGCGCCTGGTCGAAGCGCTCAACGCGCTGCCGAGCGACGCCACGCAACTGACCGAGCTGCAGGCGAGCAGCAGCGCCTACCTGCAGGGTTTCGCCGCCCTGCGCCAGAGCGAGGACGAGTCACGCGCGGCGCAGACCGGCATGGCCATCCGCGCCGACGAAGCGCGCAGCCAGTTCGAGCTGATCGCCCTGGACCAGTACAACCTGATCCGCGACCAGCTGTTCGATGCCGCGCTCAGTTCCGACGACTCGGTAGGCCGCGCCGAACGGGCCAGCGTCCTGCTGCAGCAACTGGCGCAGCTGCGCCTGGCCGAGAGCGCCTTCGTCGCCTCCGCCGGCGAGGTCCAGGCGCGGCTGTGGCAGCAGCAGCTGGATGCCATGCAGGCCGGCGCCCAGCAACTGCGCCCGCAGCTGGCGGCGCTGCAACAGGCCGCGCTGGACGAGGCGCTCAAGGCCCTGGACAGCTACCGCGAATCCTTCGCCCACTACCGCCACAGCCTGGCCGCTGAACAGCGCAGTCTCGCCCGGCTGGCCGAGCTGGCGCAGCAGATGCTGGAGCATGGCGAGCACCTGCAGCAGGCCCAGCGCCAGCGCATCGCCGCCGACAACCAGCAGGCCCTGCTGGGCCTGGCGCTGCTTACCGGCGCCGCCCTGCTGCTCGGCCTCGGCGCCGCCTGGCTGATTCGCCGGCTGATCGTGCGGCCGCTGCAGGACTGCCTGCAGCTGGCCCAACGGGTGGCCGCCGGCGACCTGTCGGGTGCCGCCCCGGGCGCCCGCCGCGACGAGGTCGGCCAGCTGCTGCAGGCCCTGCACGGTATGCGCGGCAACCTGCGCGAACTGATCGGGCAGATCGGCGGCAGCGCCGAGCAGATCGCCGCGGCGGCCGAACAACTCTCGGCGGTCAGCGAGCAGACCCGCGCCGGGGTGCATGAGCAGAGCCTGGAAACCGCGCAGACCGCCAGCGCCATGCAGCAGATGGCCGCCAGCGTGCAGGCGGTGGCCGGCGACGCCGCGCAGGCCTCGCAGGCGGCGCAACAGGCCGAGGCGCAGACCCGCGCCGGCGACCGCCTGGTGCAGCAGCTGGTGGAACAGATCGAGCGCCTGGCCGCCGAGGTGGCGCGCAGCGGCCAGAGCGTCGGTCAGGTGCAGGACGAGAGCCAGCGTATCGGCAGCGTGCTGGACGTGATCAAGGCAGTGGCCGAGCAGACCAACCTGCTGGCCCTCAACGCCGCCATCGAGGCCGCCCGCGCCGGCGAACAGGGCCGCGGCTTCGCCGTGGTCGCCGACGAAGTGCGCGCTTTGGCGCGGCGCACCCACGAGTCGACCCAGGAGATCGAAAGCCTGATCGAACGCCTGCAGAGCCGCGTGCTGCAGGCCGTCGAGCAGATGCACGGCAGCCAGCAGCTGAGCCAGGGCGCGGTCGCCGGCATCCAGAGCGCCGGCCAGGCGCTGGCGCAGATCGGCCAGGCGGTGTCCCTGATCGAGCAGATGAACCAGCAGATCGCCAGCGCCGCCGAACAGCAGAGCGCGGTGGCGCTGCAGATCAACCGCAGCGTCGACAACGTGCGTGGCATCAGCCAGCAAAGCGCCGCGGCCACCGAACAGACCGCGCAATCCAGCGCCGAACTGGCGCGCCTGGGCGGTGAACTGCAGAGCCGTATCGGCCGCTTTCGCAGCTGAGCCCGTAGCCCGGATGCAATCCGGGGAAACCCTTGTACCGCCCCCCGGATTTCATCCAGGCTACATTCCAACGCCAGCCAGCGCAGTTCCGCCCCCACACAATCAGTCCCCTCTCCCCCGAGGGAGAGGGGGCCAATACCGCGCGCCCATCGCCCTGCAGCCCCTTCTAAGGCACCCCAGACTGTCCGCTAAACGCACAGTTTCGGCCGCACAATCGGGCAGCCGATCCATCTGCCCTTGGCGCCCACTCAGGGCCGGCATAGAATCCGGAACCAAGTTCCAATAAATTCATTTCACCAGGAGACACCCGCCATGGCCCACGCCGAACTCGACTGCGACCTGCTGATCGTCGGCTCCGGCGCCGCCGGCCTGGCCGCGGCGGTGACCGCCGCCTGGCATGGGCAAAAGGTCATCCTGGTGGAGAAGGATGCGGTGTTCGGCGGCGCCACGGCCTGGTCCGGCGGCTGGATGTGGGTGCCGCGCAATCCGCTGGCGCGCCGCGCCGGTATAGTCGAGGAAATCGAGCAGCCGCGCCGCTACCTGCGCCACTGCCTCGGCGAGCATTTCAATGCCGAGCTGGTGGACGCCTTTCTCCAAGCCTGCCCGCAGATGGTCGGCTTCTTCGAGCAGCACAGCCGCCTGCAGTTCGCCGACGGCAACGCCATCCCCGACATGCGCGGCGAGGCGCCGGGCGCCGCCACCGGCGGCCATCAGGTGATCGCCGCGCCCTATGACGCCCGCGAGGTCGGTGCCCTGCTGCCGCGCCTACGCAAGACCATGCCCGAGACCTCCTTCCTCGGCATGCCGATCATGGCCGGCGCCGATCTGGCCGCCTTTCTCAGCATGACCCGCTCGGCCAGGGCCGCGCTGCACGTGGCCAAGCGCTTCAGCGCCCACCTCTGGCACCTGGCCCGGCATGGCCGCGCCATGCATCTGGTCAACGGCGTGGCGCTGGTGGCGCGACTGGCCAAGTCGGCCGAGGACCTCGGCGTGCAGCTGCTCGAGTCGGCGCCGGCCACCGGCCTGCTGCAGGGCAACGGCCGGGTCTGCGGCGCCGTGGTGCAACGCGACGGGGCCGAGCAATTGATTCGCGCGCGCCGCGGCGTGCTGCTGGCCGCCGGCGGTTTCGCCCACGATATCGAGCACCGCCGCCAGCTGTTCCCGCGCACGCCCACCGGCCACGAGCACCTGGCCCTGCCGCCGCGCGCCTGCAACGGCGACGGCCTGCGCCTGGGCGAGGCGGCGGGCGCCGCGCTCAACACCGCGCTCAAGTCGCCGGTGGCCTGGGCGCCGGTGTCGCGGGTGCCCTACGCCGGCGGCCGCATCGGCCATTTCCCGCATATCATCGACCGCGGCAAGCCAGGAGTGATCGCCGTGCTGCGCAGCGGCCGGCGCTTCGTCAACGAGGCCGAGGGCTACTACGACTATGTCGCCGCCATGCTCGAGGCGGTCCCGCAGGGCGAGGAGGTCTGTTCCTGGCTGATCTGCGACCACCGTTTCATCCGCCGCTACGGCCTGGGCATCGCCCGCCCGGCGCCGGTGCCGCTGTGGTCGGTGCTGCGCAGCGGCTATCTCAAGCGCGGCAACACCATAGAAGCACTGGCCCGCGCCTGCGGCATCGACCCGCAGGGCCTGGCGCAGACCCTGGCCGAGTACAACCGCCATGCCCAGCGTGGCGAAGACCCGGCCTTCGGTCGCGGCAGTACGCCCTTCAACCGCCGCAGCGGCGACGCCAGCCACGAGGGGCCGAACCCCTGCGTGGCGCCCATCGAACGCGGGCCCTTCTATGCGGTGAAGGTCGAGCCGGGCAGCTTTGCCACCTTCGCCGGCCTGAAGACCAACGGCCAGGCCCAGGTGCTGGACGCGCAGGGCCAGCCCATCCCCGGGCTGTACGCCGCCGGCAGCGACATGGCCAGCGTGATGGGCGGCCACTACCCGTCCGGCGGCATCAACCTCGGCCCCGCCATGACCTTCGGCTATATCGCCGCGCGGCATGCGGCGGGTGTCGAAGAGTACGAAACGACGCTGGACTGAGTGCCACGGGGGCCAGAGGTAGGTTGGCTTGCAGGGCGCAGCGGAGCACGCAATAAAAAACCGCCGCGCGGCGCGTGGACCGGCGGCGGTCGAGGGGAAACGCGGGTCAGTCCTGCAGGGATTCGACGCCCAGCTCGTCCCAGACTTCCTCGGCCAGGTGGAAGGTGGCGTTGGCCGCCGGGATGCCGCAGTAGATCGCGCTGTGCATCAGCACTTCCTTGATCTCGTCGCGGGTCACGCCGTTGTTCTTCGCCGCGCGCAGATGCAGGCGCAACTCGCCCTCGCGGTTCATGCCGATCAGCATGGCGATGGTGATCAGGCTGCGGGTGTGCCGCGGCAGGCCGGGGCGGGTCCAGATATCGCCCCAGGCGTGGCGGGTGATCATCTCCTGGAACTCTTGGTTGAACGGCGTGAGCTTGTCCAGGCTGCGGTCGACATGGGCGTCGCCCAGCACCGCGCGGCGCACCTGCATGCCAGCTTCGTAGCGTTGTTTTTCGTCCATTTCAAACTCCGAAAGAGATGGTGCGCGCGGTGCACCCCACAGATACGGGCCGTAGGGTGCGCCGTGCGCACCATAACGGTCTCAAGCCTTGAGGAAATCCAGCAGCGCCTGGGTAAAGGCCACGCCGGCCTCGACGTTGGACAGGTGCGCGGCGTGGAACTCCACCAGCTTCGCCCCCGCGATCCGCTGCTGCATCAAGCGGCCGTGCTCGACGGTGGTCACCGGATCGAGGCTGCCGCAGAGGATCAGGGTCGGCGCACGGATCGCACCGAGCTGCTCGCGAAAATCGGCATCGCGCACCGCTGCACAGTTGGCGGCGTAACCTTCGGGCGAAGTCTGCGCCAACATGCCGACTATGGGCTCGACCTGCTGCGGCTGCGCGGCGGCGAAACCGGCGGTGAACCAGCGTGAGATCGAGGCGTCGCGCAGATCGCGCATGGCCTGCGCGCCGCCGGCCAGCACGGTGTCGATACGCGGGTTCCACACCTCCGGCGCGCCGATCTTGGCGGCGGTGTTGCACAGCACCAGGCGTGCGATGCGCTCGGGCGCGTTGAGCGCCAGCCACTGGCCGATCAGCCCGCCCATGGACAGCCCGCAGAAATGCGCCTTGGCGATATCCAGGGCGTCGAGCAGGGCCAGCACGTCGCGGCCCAGTTGCTCGATGCTGTAGGGCCCCTCAGTCACCAGCGACTGGCCATGGCCGCGGGTGTCGCAGCGCAGCACCCGGAAATGACGGGTCAACGCCGGCAGCTGCACGTCCCACATATGCAGGTCGGTACCCAGGGAGTTGGACAGCACCAGCACCGGCGCACCGGCCGGGCCTTCGAGCAGGTAGTTGAGGTCGCCATCGGCGAGACGTACGGCAGGCATGGATAACTCCTAACGCGAAAATTGCTGGTGTTCGGCGACGGCCCGCTGCACCCAGCGGCGGGCCTGTCCCAGGTAATGGGCCGGATCGAGCAGGCGCTCGAGTTCGGCGGCGGACAGCTCGGCGCCGACCTCGGCATTGGCACCGAGCACCGCGCGCAGGTGCACGCCCTGCTGCACCGCCTGGCGGCAGCACTGCTCGACCAGATGGTGGGCGGCGTCGCGGCCGATGCGCTGGGCCAGGGCGATGCTCACCGCCTCGGCCAGCACCAGGCCCTGGGTCAGTTCGAGGTTGGTGCGCATGCGCGCGGCGTCCACCTCCAGCCCCGGCACCGCCAGCAGCGCCTGCTGCAGCGCACCGGAGACCAGGCAGCACAGCTCCGGCAGGGTTTCCCACTCGGCGTGCCACAGGCCCAGGCTGCGCTCGTGCTCCTGCGGCATGGCGGCGAACATGGTCGCCACCAGGCCCGGCGCGCGAGTAGCGGCGCCGATCAGCACGGCGGCGCCGACCGGGTTGCGCTTGTGCGGCATGGTGGACGAGCCGCCCTTGCCCGGCGCCGACGGCTCGAAGACTTCGCCGGCCTCGGTCTGCATCAGCAGGCTGAGGTCGCGGCCGAGCTTGCCCAGGCTGCCGGCGATCAGCCCGAGCAGGCTGGCGAACTCCACCAGGCGGTCGCGCTGGGTGTGCCAGGGTTGCTCGGGCAGGCGCAGTTGCAGCTCGGCGGCCAGCGCCTCGGCCACCGGCCAGGCCTGCTCGCCGAGCGCCGCCAGGCTGCCGGAGGCGCCGCCGAACTGCAGGCACAGCAGGCGCGGCTTGAGTTCGTTCAGGCGTTGACGATGGCGGGTAATGGCGCCCAGCACGCCGGCCAGCTTCATGCCCAGGGTCACCGGGGTGGCCTGCTGCAGCCAGGTGCGCCCGGCCAGCGGCGTGTCGGCATGCCGTTCGGCCTGCGCGGCCAGGGCATCGGCCAGGGTGGCGAGGTCGCCTTCGATCAGCTCGATGGCGGCGCGCAGCTGCAATACCAGGCCGCTGTCCATGGCGTCCTGGCTGGTGGCGCCGAGGTGCACGTAGCGCTCGGCCTCTGGGCTTGTCGCCGCAATGCGTTTGCCCAGGGCCTTGACCAGCGGGATGGCGGAATTGCCGGCGCTGGCGATGGCCTGGGCCAGGGCGGCGAAATCGTAGAGTTCGGCCCGGCAGGCGGCGGCGATGGGCGCCACCGCCTCAGGCGGGATCAGCCCCACGCGCGCCTCGGCCCGCGCCAGCGCGGCCTCGAAATCGAGCATGCCCTGCACCCGGCCGGCATCGCAGAAGATCGCGCGCATGGCCGGCGCGGTGAAATAGGCATCGAAGAGTTGGTTGCTCACGAGCAGAGCGCTCCCAGGAAAATGTACGGCTAGTGTGGCATCAACCTGCCGTAGTACGCACAGCGCCCCCTACAGCGTACGCCACGCCTTTGGGTGTCGCGGGGCCGCCTAGGCCTTGCGCACCGGCACATGGTACGTAGAGCGTAGGGTGGGCTTTAGCCCACCATGGCTACGTCGGTGGGCTAAAGCCCACCCTACAGATGTCATTCACACCCGCTCGATCGCCAGCGCCAGGCCCTGGCCGACGCCCACGCACATGGTCGCCAGGCCCAGCTTGCCGCCGGATTTCTCCAGCTGGTGCAGCGCGGTCTGCACCAGGCGCGCGCCGCTGGCGCCCAGCGGGTGGCCGAGGGCGATGGCGCCGCCGTTGGGGTTGACCTTGGCGCTATCGTCGGCCAGGCCCAGCTCGCGCATCACCGCCAGGCCCTGGGCGGCGAAGGCTTCGTTGAGCTCGATCACGTCGAACTGGTCGATGCCCAGGTTCAGCCGCTCCAGCAGCTTGCGCACCGCCGGCACCGGGCCGATGCCCATGACGCTCGGGGCGACGCCAGCGCTGGCCATGCCGAGCACCTTGGCACGCGGGGTCAGGCCATGTTTCTTCACCGCTTCGGCAGACGCCAGGATCAACGCCACAGCACCGTCGTTGACGCCCGAGGCGTTGCCGGCGGTGACGGTCTTGCCCTCGCCGTTGACCGGCTTGAGCTTGGTCAGCGCTTCGAGGGTGGTGTCGGCGCGCGGGTGCTCGTCGGTGTCGACCACCGTCTCGCCCTTCTTGCCCTTGATCACCACCGGGACGATTTCCTCGGCGAAGAAGCCTTCGGCCTGGGCACGCGCGGCGCGTTGCTGGCTGCGCAGGGCGAACAGGTCCTGGTCGGCGCGCGACACCTGGTAGTCGTCGGCGACGTTGTCGGCGGTCTGCGGCATGGCGTCGACGCCGTACTGCGCCTTCATCAGCGGGTTGACGAAGCGCCAGCCGATGGTGGTGTCCTCGATCTTCTGCTCACGACCGAAGGCCGTGGCCGCCTTGCCCATCACATAGGGTGCGCGCGACATGGATTCCACGCCGCCGGCGATGGCCAGTTCCATCTCGCCAGAGGCGATGGCGCGAAAGGCGCTGCCCACCGCATCCAGGCCCGAGGCGCAGAGGCGGTTGAGGGTCACGCCCGGCACGCTCTCGGGGATGCCGGCCAGCAGCAGGGCCATGCGCGCGACGTTGCGGTTGTCCTCGCCGGCCTGGTTGGCGCAGCCCATGAATACTTCGTCGATGGCGGCCAGATCCAGCTGCGGGTTGCGCTCGATCAGCGCCTTCAGCGGAATGGCCGCCAGATCGTCGGCACGCACCGGCGCCAGGCCGCCGCCGAAGCGGCCGATGGGCGTGCGGATGGCGTCGCAGATAAAGACGTCGCGGCTCATTCCTCACCCCCGGCCTGGCCGTGGGCGGCCGCGGTGCGCGCTTCCAGGGCGCGCAGCGCGCTCAGTTCGACCTCGTTCGGCGCCTCGGTCACGGCCAGATTGTCGGCAAAGCGGATGGCCCAGCCGGTGTTCTCGATCACCTGCTCGCGGGTCACGCCCGGGTGCAGCGAGGTCACCACAAACTCATGAGTCCCCTGCTCCGGCTCCATGATGCACAGGTCGGTGATGATGCCGACCGGGCCCTTGCCGGGCAGGCCGAGCTGCTGACGGTGGTCGCCGCCCTCACCGAAACCGACCGAGGTGATAAAGGCCAGCTTGTCGACGAAGGTGCGGTGCGACTGCTTGAGGATGATCAGCACTTCCTTGGCGCTGCCGGCGATCTCCGGCGCGCCGCCGGCGCCGGGCAGGCGCACCTTGGGATTGTGGTAGTCGCCGATCACCGTGGTGTTGATATTGCCGAACTTGTCGACCTGGGCCGCGCCGAGGAAACCGACGTCGATGCGCCCGCCCTGCAGCCAGTAGCGGAAGATCTCGCCGGTGGGCACCACGGTGTCGGCGGTTTCGGCCAGCTCGCCGTCACCGATGGACAGCGGCAGCACGCTGGGCTTGGCGCCAATCGGGCCGGATTCGTAGATCAGCACGACGTCCGGCGAGGAGGTCAGGCGCGCCAGGTTGGCGGCCTTGGACGGCAGGCCGATGCCGACGAAGCACACGGCGCCGTTCTTCAGACGGCGGGCGGCGGCCACGGTCATCATTTCATTAGTGGTATAGGCGCTCATCACTTGGCCTCCGCAATCTTGGCTTGGAACTCGGCGAAATCGGCGGTGCCGCGGATATAGGTATCGATCCAGGCGGTAAAGGATTCGCGGTCGCGGGCAATCGGGTCCCAGGCCTGGTAGAAGCGGTTGTCGCGCTCGTAGTAGCCGTGGGCGTAGGACGGGTGGGCGCCGCCGGGCACGTGGCAGACGGCGGTCAGCGCCCAGCTCGGCAGCACGCAGGCATTTATCGGCGCGCCCAAATCTTCAACTATCTCCTCGACCGTGACGATGCAGCGCTTGGCCGCCAGGGCCGCTTCCTTCTGCACGCCGAGGATGCCCCACAGCAGCACGTTGCCCTTGCGGTCGGCCTTCTGCGCGTGGATCACGGTGACGTCCGGGCGCACCGCCGGGGTGGCGGCCAGCTTCTCGCCGGTGAAGGGGCAGTCGATGAACTTGATGTTCGGGTTGACCTTCGGCAGGTCGGAGCCGGCATAGGCGCGCAGCAGGGCGAACGGCAGGCCCGAGGCGCCGGCAACATAGGAATTGGCCAGGTCGGCGTGGCTGTGCTCGTCGATTTCCAGGGCGTTCGGCCACTTCTTCTCGACCGCGTCGCGCAGGCGGTGCAGCGAGCCGACGCCGGGGTTGCCGCCCCAGGAGAAGGTCAGCTTGCGCGCGCAACCGGCGCCGATCAGCAGGTCGTAGACCAGGTCCGGGGTCATGCGCACCAGGTGCAGGTCTTTCTTGCCCTGGCGGATGATCTCGTGGGAGGCGGCAGTGGGAATCAGGTGGGTGAAGCCTTCGAGGGCGACGCAGTCGCCGTCGTTGACGTGGCGCGAAATGGCTTCGCCCAGGGTGATGATGTCGGCCATCGTGGTGTTCTCGCTCGGGTTGCAGGTGCCACCGGGCAGGGGTGGCGGTGAGTTCAGATTAGGGCGGGCGATGCGGCGGAACAATCCGATAATCGCCTTACCGTGCGATTATCGAACCATTCCTGATCAGGGGTCGCTCTCCAGCTGCGCGCGCATGCCCAGGGCCAGCGCCTGCTGCGCGGCCAGGCGCTCGACGATGCGCTGCACTATGGCCAGCCGGGCGCTGGCGCCCTCGCGCATCTCGGCCATGGCCTGCAGGGCGTCGGCCGACTGCCCCAGGCCCGCGCGGCTGTCCTCCTCGACCTGGCGCAGGCCGCTGCGCGCGCCTTCGGCAGCCTGCTGCAAGCTGCCGACTATCTGGCGGATCTGTTCGCTGGCGGCGTTGGCGCGCTGCGCCAGGTGGCGTACCTCGTCGGCCACCACGGCGAAACCACGGCCCTGCTCGCCGGCGCGCGCCGCCTCGATGGCGGCATTGAGCGCCAGCAGGTTGGTCTGCTTGGCGATGTCCTGGATGCTGCCGACTATGCTGCCGATGCGTTCGGTCTGCTCGCCGAGGTCGTCGAACACCCGGGTCACCGGCGCCATATGTCCGGCCAGGCGCTCGATGGTCGCGGTGGCGGCGCGGATGCTCTCGGCACTGCCCTGCACCTTGTCGCCGGCGCCGCGCGCCAGCTGGTCGGCGTACTGCATGTCGTCGCGGCTGGCGGCGATGGCCTGTTCCAGTTCGGCCAGGCGCGCCAGCAGCGGCGCCAGATCGAGCCGTGGTTCCTGCGCCACCGCAGGCAACGGCGGCGGCATAAAGAGCTCCGGCACCACGGCAGGTGGCGCCGGGCGTGGCCAGGCGGCACCCAGGCCGGCCAGCAGCGCCAGGGCCGCCAGCCCCTGGGCCAGTGGTTCGCCGGCCAGCGCCAGCAGCACGGCGGCGCAAGCGGCGGCGAGCAGAGCGAGTAGCGTTGCGATCATAAGGGGGCTCCGGCAGGTGCCAGGCGCCCGGGCGGGCGCCTGGCCGGGGGTTTACAGCAGGTTCCAGCTGTAGCTGAAGATCAGCCGGTTCTCGTCGATATCGCTGCGGTAGTTGGAGCGCGCGGTGACGTTGCGCACGCGCACGCCGAGGCCCTTGAGCGCACCGCTCTGCAGGGTGTAGCCGATATCCAGGTCGCGCTCGAAGTCCTTGCCCTCGTAACGCGGGCCGCCTCGGTTGGTGGCCTGGGCATCGACGTTGTCGCCGCGGATGTAGCGCACCCCGGCCACCAGGCCCGGTACGCCCATGGCGGCGAAGTCGTAGTCGTAGCGCAGCTGCCAGGAGCGCTCGTCGGCGGAGGCGAACTCGAATGTGGGCACCTCGTTGCCCAGCGGGCTGACGTTGGCGAACACCCG
Source organism: Pseudomonas sp. SP16.1 (assembly GCF_052682975.1). Taxonomy (NCBI): domain Bacteria; kingdom Pseudomonadati; phylum Pseudomonadota; class Gammaproteobacteria; order Pseudomonadales; family Pseudomonadaceae; genus Pseudomonas; species Pseudomonas sp. SP16.1. Next base: position 264,784 of record NZ_JBQYFZ010000001.1, on the reverse strand, counting down.
CGGGAAGGCCTGGTCGCCAAACATCGCCTGATAGCCGACATACAAGGTATGGCCGCCGTGCTTGGCCGACAGCAGGGCGAACAGCGCCTGGTTGTCGATAGCACCGAGCAGACTCTTGCCGTCGTCGGACGAGTCGTAGAAGCCGAGGTTGGCGCCGAGGGTCCAGGCGCCGACCGGCTCGCTGTGCTTGAGACCGACAAAGCGCTGGTCGTAGATGTCCTCGAACTGGCCGTACCAGGCGCCCACCGAGGTGCGCCCGGCGTTGAAGGCGTAGTCGCCGCCGGCGTAGTTGAAGGCGTCGCTGGTGGCCGCGCGCTGCGGCAGGTGGCCGAGCATGGCCAGCATCTGGTCGTCGCCGGCCTCGTTGCGCAGGCTGGTGGAATTGAGGTGACCGGCCTGCAGGATCAGCCCGGCCAGTTCGTTGGAAACCAGGTTGATGCCCTGGTAGCTGGGCGGCAACAGGCGGATGTCCGAATGGGTCAGCACCGGCAGGTTGGGCTGCAGTTCGCCGACCTTCAGCTCGGTCTTGGATACACGCAGCTTCGCCGCCAGGCCCAGGCGGCTGTAATCGTCGGCGGCCTTGCCGCTCTCGCGGGTCGGCAACAGGCCGGTATTGACCCGATCCGGGCTGCTGTCGAGCTTGATGCCGAGCAGGCCGATGGCATCCACGCCGAAGCCGACCGGCCCCGGGGTGTAGCCGGACTTGAGGTTGAAGATAAAGCCCTGCGCCCACTCCTCGGCCTTGGACTGCCGGTTCGGCCCGACTATGTCGGAGAAGTCGCGGCTGAAGTAGTAGTTGCGGGCCGTCAGGCTGGCGCTGGTGTCTTCGATAAACCCGCCCTCGCCGGCCTGGCTCAGGCTCGGCAGGCAGGCGGCAATGGCGGTGGACAGCAGGCAAAGGCGTGGGCTGTGTTTCATCGGTAGCGTGCTCTTGTTGTTATCGAGGTTGCAGAAACCCGCCCGGCAGCCCAGGGGCTGCCGGTTCGGGGGAATGGATTGGGGGTTATTCCCTGGCCGGCTCGCCGGCGGGACTGGCAATGGCGGCCGGCTTGCGCAGGCGCAGCAACAGGTGCGCGGCGAGGCCGAACAGCAGGCCCCAGAAGGCCGCCGACAGGCCGAGGAAACTCACCCCGGAGGCCGTCACCAGGAAGGTGAACAGTCCGGCATCGCGCTGCGCTGACTCGCTCAGGCTGCGCGCCAGCGCCTCGCTGAACGCGCCGTACAGCGCCAGCCCGGCCAGGGCAGCGATCAGCGCCGCGGGAAAGGCGGCGAACAGCGACACCAGGGTGGCGCCGCCGATACCCAGCAGCAGGTAGGCCAGGCTGCCGGCCACGGCGGCGATATAACGGCGGTTAGGGTCTTTATGGGCATCGCGGCCGGTGCACAGGCTGGCGGTGACCGCCGCCAGGTTCAGACCGTGGCAGCCGAACGGCGCCAGCAGCGCGCCGCCGATGGCGCTGGCGCCGATCAGCGGGCTGGCCGGAGTTGGGTAACCGGCATTGCGCAGCACCGCCATGCCCGGCATGAATTGCCCGGTCAGCGCCACCAGCACCAGCGGCAGCGCCAGGTTGAGGGTGGCGGCCAGGCTGAATTCGGGGGCGATCCACTGCGGCGTGGCCAGCTCCAGCACCAGCGCCTCGCTGCGCAGCTGGCCGCCGAGCAGGGTCAGGGCCGCGCCCACGAGCAGTACGCCGGCCACCGCATAACGCGGCGCCGCGCGGCGCAGCAGCAGGTAGGTGACGAACATGCTGGCGATCAGCAGCGGCTGCTCGGGCAGAGCCTTGAACACCTCGATGCCGAAGGCGAACAGGATGCCGGCCTGCAAGCCGGCGGCAATCGAGCCGGGCAGCCGGGCGATCAGGCGGTCGAAGCTGCCACTGAGGGCGATCAGCAGCAGGATCAGGTTGGCCACCAGGTAGGCGCCGATGGCCTGGTTCAGGCCCAGTTCGGGCAAGGCGCCGACCAGCAGCGCGCTGCCGGGGATCGACCAGGCGATCACCACCGGCGTGCGGTAGCGCAGGCTGAGCAGCAGGCCCAGCGCGCCGCTGCCGATGGAAATCGCCCAGACCCAGGACGACAGCAGCGCCTGGCTCAAGCCGGCGCTTTCCGCGGCATGGAAAATCAGCACCAGCGGCCCGGCATAGGAAATGGTGGTGGCCAGCAGCCCGGCCAGCAGGGCGGTCAGGCTGAAATCGTTAAGCAGGGCTTTCATGGTCCCTCGCAAGGTCAGGCTGGCGTTTCTTGGGAAACGCTCTTGTTCTGGGCAAAGCTGCGGGGCGCGTTGTACGCACCCCGCAGTTTTGGCATACGCCTTGTGGCTTATGCGCCCTGCAACGCCCGCGGCCGCGCGCTGCGCTGCTCGGCCTTGGCGCTCGGCGCGCGCTGCAGCTGGAAGTCGAAGGTCAGGGTGGCGAAACGCTTGCCGTCGACGCCACGGTCACGGGCGGCGGCTTCGTCCTCGACGAACTGGATATCGCCGACCAGGCCGTCGCGGGTGGCGTAGGCGAAGTCGTCCCAAAGGTACTTCTCACCGGCCAGGTTGATCTGGGTGGTCAGGTGGCGATGACCCGGGGCAGAGACGAAGAAGTGGATATGCGCCGGGCGCTGGCCGTGGCGGCCCAGCAGGTTCAGGCACTCCTGGGTCGGGCCGTCCGGGGCGCAGCCGTAGCCGCAGGGCACGATGCTGCGGGCGCGGTAGCGGCCTTCGGCGTCGGTGACGATGCGTCGGCGCAGGTTGTAGGCGCTCTGGCTCTTGTCGAAGTAGGAGTAGTTGCCCTTGGTGTTGGCGTGCCAGAGGTCGACCACCGCACCGGCCACAGGCTGGCCCTGGGTATCGGTGACCACGCCTTCGAGGAACATCACGGTGGCCTGGTCCAGCTCGCTGCCATCGTCCATCCGCGCCTCGCCTTCGACCAGCGGGGCGCCGGCCACATAGAGCGGGCCTTCGATGGTGCGCGGGGTGCCGCCGGTCAGGCCGGCCTGGGCGTCCTTGGCATCCTGCAGCACGTCGAGGAAGTGCTCCAGGCCCAGGCCCGGCACCAGCAGGCCGACTTCGTTGCGACCGCCCAGGCGGTTGAGGTAATCGACGGTCTTCCAGAATTCGTCGTCGGTGATTTCCAGGTCTTCGATCAGCTTGGCCGCGTCGTTGATCAGGCGCAGCATGATCTGCTTGACCCGCGGGCTGCCCTGGTCGTTGTTGAGGCCGGCGGCCTCCTTGAACAGGTCTTGTATGGCGGCGGTGTGGGCGACTTTAACGGTCATGATGGTGTACCTCGTTGTTGTTCTGAATGGGATCAGCGGTCATCGGCATGGATCGACGAGGGATGGCGGCACAGGCCGTCGATCTCGATCTCCATGTAGGGAAACAGCGGCAGTTGCAGCAGGGTGTCGTGCAGCGCCTCGACGCTGGGCACATCGAACAGGCTGTAGTTGGCGTAGTGCCCGGCGATGCGCCACAGGTGGCGCCAGGTGCCCTCGCGCTGCAGGCGCTGGGCCAGTTCCTTCTCCTCGGCCTTGAGCTGCGCGGCGCGGGCCGGGTCCATGTCGGCCGGCAGCCGTACGGTCATCTTCACGTGGAACAGCATGGGGATTTCCTCCGCTTCACTGGCGGGCGAAGAACGCCAGGCGCTCTTCGTCCAGGGTCAGGCCCAGGCCGGGGCTGCGCGGCACCTGCAGGGCGAAATCGCGATACAGCGGCGCCTCAGTGACGATTTCCTCGGTCAGCAGCAGCGGGCCGAACAGCTCGGTGCCCCAGGTCAGCTGCTTGAGGGTGACGAAGGCGTGGGCCGAGGCCAGGGTGCCGATGGCGCCTTCGAGCATGGTGCCGCCGTACAGGGCGATACCGGCCGCCTCGGCGATGGCCGCGGTGCGCAGCACGGCGCGCGGGCCGCCGTTCTTGGCGATCTTCAGGGCGAACACGCTGGCTGCGCCGTCGGCGGCCAGACTGAAGGCGTCCTCGACGCTCTCGATGGATTCGTCGGCCATGATCGGCGCCGGGCTGCGCTGGTTGAGGCGCACCTGGCCGGCGCGATTGATCCGTGCGATGGGCTGCTCGATCAGGTCAATGCCGTTGTCGCCCAGCACCCGGCAGGCGCGGATGGCCTGGGACTCGTCCCAGCCCTGGTTGACGTCGACCCGCACGCTGGCGCAGTCGCCGAGGGCCTGCTTGATGGCGATGACGTGGTTGAGGTCGCGCTGCAGTTCGCCGGCGCCGATCTTCAGCTTGAAGATGCGGTGGCGGCGAATGGCGAGCATCTGCTGCGCCTCGTCGATATCGCGGGCGGTGTCGCCCGAGGCCAAGGTCCAGGCCACCTCCAGGCTGTCGCGCACGCGGCCGCCGAGCAACTCGCTGACCGGCAGGCCCAGACGCTTGCCCTGGGCGTCGAGCAGCGCGCTTTCGATGCCCGACTTGGCGAAGGTGTTGCCCTTGGCCAGCTTGTCCAGGCGCTGCATGCAGGCGTTGATGTTGGCCGCGTCCTGACCGATCAGCGCCAGCGCCAGGTGGCTGTCGATGTTCTGCTTGATGCTCTCCGGGCTCTCGTTGCCGTAGGCCAGGCCACCGATGGTGGTGGCTTCGCCGATGCCTTCGACACCGTCGCTGCAGCGCAGGCGGATGATCACCAGCGTCTGGTTCTGCATGGTGTGCATGGCCAGCTTGTGCGGGCGGATGGTCGGCAGGTCGACGATGGTCGCCGTCAGGCTTTCGATCAGGACGTGGCTCATTTCACTTTTCCAGGTTCAGGGTGTGGGCTCAGGCCTTGGCCGCCGCCAGCGCCGCGGACGCCGCCTGGCGCCGCTGGCCGCTGAGGGTGAACACCGCCATGGCCAGGGCCGCTACGGCGCCGGGGATGGCGAAGGCGATGAAGTTCAGTTGCAGCGGCAGGTTGATCGCCATCAGCGCGCCACCGAGCAGCGGCCCGACTATGGCGCCATTGCGGCCGATGCCCGAGGCCCAGCCGAGGCCGGTAGAGCGGATCGACAGGCCGTAGAACTGCGCGGCGCCGGCGTACAGCAGGATCTGCGTGCCGATGGTGGTGGCGCCGGCGATGAAGATCAGCCCGTAGAGCACCGGCGTCGGGCTGTTGAAGCCGAGCAGGCTGATCGAGGTGGCGGCGGCGACGAAGAAGGCCACCATCACCTTGCCCAGGTTGAAGCGGTCGCCCAGCCAGCCGCCGAGGATGGCCCCGGCCATGCCGCCGAAGTTCAGCGCCAGCAGGAACGACAGGCTGGAGCCCAGGCTGTAGCCGGCGCTGGCCATCAGCTTGGGCAGCCAGGAGCTCAGCGCGTAGACCATCAGCAGGCAGCAGAAGAACGCCAGCCACAGGCACAGGGTGCGCAGCGCACGGCCGTCGCGGAACAGCTCGAAGACGCCGACGCCCTGGCCCTTGCCATCGCTCATCTGCAACTGGTCGGCGGCATCGATCCGCAGGCCCGGCTCGACCTTGGCCAGCACGGCGCGGGCCTGTTCATCGCGGCCCTGGCGCACCAGGAAACCCACCGACTCCGGCAGCTTCCACAGGATCAGCGGCAACAGCAGCAGCGGCACGGCGGCGGCGAAGAACATCGACTCCCAACCGAAACGCGGCAGCATATAGATACCCACCCCCGCTGCCAGCATGCCGCCCAGCGAGTAGCCGCTGAACATCACCGCCACCAGGGTGCTGCGCAGGCGCTTGGGCGCGTATTCGTTCATCAGCGCCACGGCGTTGGGCATCAGCCCGCCGCAGCCGAGGCCGGCGATAAAGCGGAAGATGCCGAACTCGGTGGGGCTCGTGGCGAAACCGTTGAGGATGGTGGCCGTGGAGAACAGCACGAAGCAGATGGCGATGCCCTTCTTGCGCCCGATCTTGTCGGCCAGGGTGCCGAAGGTCAGGGCGCCGAACATCATGCCGAACAGCGCATAGCTGCCCAGGGCACCGGCCTCCAGCGGGGTCAGGTTCCACTCTTGCATGATCGACGGCAGCACCACGCCGAAGATGAATAGGTCGTAGCCGTCGAAGATCAGCAGCAGCGCGCAGAGCGCCATGACCATCCAGTGGAAGCGGGAAAAGCGCGCATTGTCGATAACGGGGTGAACGTCTATCTGTCGCATGGCATCGGTTCTCGGTTTTGTTTTTGTTGTGAACAGCTTTGGTTGGTGCGGTGTAGGAGCAGGACTCGTACTCAGCCCAGATCCCCGCCGCCCACCGGCAAGGTCACGCCGGTGATATAGGAGGCCTCGTCGGAGGCGAGAAACAGGATGGCGCCGACCTGCTCGTCGATGGTCCCGTAGCGCTTCATCAGGCTGCTCTCGACGGTCTGCGTGACTATCTGCTGGTACCAGCCCTTCTCCTGCTCGCTCTGTTCGGCGGCGTTGCGCGGGATGCGCCGCGGCGGCGCCTCGGTGCCGCCGGGGGCGGTGGCGTTGACGCGAATGCCGCGCTCGGCGGTCTCGAACGCCAGGCAGGCGGTGAGTGCATTGACGCCGCCCTTGGCCGCGCCGTAGGGCACCCGGTTGACCCCGCGGGTGGCGATGGAGGAGACGTTGACGATGGCGCCGCTGCCCTGCGCCAGCATCTGCGCCAAGGCGGCATGGCAGCACCACAGCGTGGGGAACAGCGAGCGGCGCACCTCGGCCTCGATCTGCGCCGTTTCGTAGTGCTCGAAGGGCTTGGCCCAGATTGTGCCGCCGACGTTGTTGATCAGAATGTCGAGGCGGCCGAAGCGCTCCACCGCCGCCTGCATCACGCTCTGGCAATCGCCGGCCTGCTCCAGGTCGGCAGTCAGGCACAGCACGCCCTCATGCTCGGCCAGCTCGAACACCAGCTCGGAGCGGTCCACCGCCACCACTTGCGCGCCCTCCTCCAGCAGCCGCTCGGCGACGCGGCGGCCGATGCCCTGGGCGGCGCCGGTGACCACGGCGACTTTGTGTTGGAAACGCTTGTTCATCTTGCCCACCTCAATCCGGGGTATCCGCTATCTACCCCCTCTCCCGCTTGCGGGAGAGGGCTGGGGAGAGGGTGGCGTTTGCCCCTCCCTCTCCCCCGGCCCCTCTCCCATGGGGAGAGGGGTGCTTCACGCCGACGCGGCAAACTTCTCGTAGTAGAAGTTGGCCGGTGCTATGCCCTGCTCGCGGATATAGGCGCTGACCGCCTCGACCATCGGCGGCGGGCCGCACAGGTAGATGTCCACCTCGCCATCGTTGAGGTGCCTGGGCTCGATGTGCTGGGTGACGTAGCCCTTGTGCGGGTAGCTGCTCTCCGGGCTGGCCACGCAGGCGCTGAAGCTGAAGCCGGGGATGCGCGCGGCGAAGGCTTCCAGCTTGTCCAGCTCGACCAGGTCATGGTCGTGGGTCACGCCGTAGATCAGGTGCAGCGGGTGCGCGCTGCCCTCGGCGGCGATCTTCTCCAGCATCGCGGTGAACGGCGCCAGGCCGGTGCCGCCGGCCAGCAGTAGCAGCGGGCGCTTGATCTCGCGCAGGTAGAAGCTGCCCAGCGGGCCGGCCAGGCTGATGCTGTCGCCGGCCTTGGCCAGGTTGGTCAGGAAGCTGCTCATCAGCCCGCCCGGCACGTTGCGGATCAGAAAGCTGACTTCCCCATCCTTGGGCAATGAGCTGAACGAGTAGGCACGGGTCTGCTCGCTGCCCGGCACCTTGAGGTTGACGTACTGCCCCGGCAGGAATGCCAGCTGGCTCAGCGCCTCGCCCTTGACCGACAGGGCGATGGTGCTGTCGGAGAGCTTGCGCACCGCGCTGATGGCCGCCTCGAAGCTGGCCTGCTGGGTCTTGCACACTTGCGAGGAGGCCGGTACGCGGATCACGCAGTCGCTCTCGGCGCGCATCTGGCAGGTCAGCACATAGCCCTGCTCGGCTTCGGCCTCGCTCAGGGCGTCCTCGATATAGTCCTCGCCGAGGTCGTACTGGCCGGCTTCGGCGAAGCACTTGCAAGCGCCGCAGGCGCCGTCGCGGCAGTCCAGCGGAATATTGATGCCCTGGCGATAGGCGGCGTCGGCCACCGTCTCACCCAGGTTGGCGTCGATGAAACGGGTGACCCCGTCTTCGAAATTCAGTGCGATCTTGTGGCTCATGGCGCACCTCGCTATGCGGTTGGCGGCGTGCAGAAGCCCGCGACGGGAGCCCATGGCCCCGCCGGCAGCGCTGCAGCGGATTCAGATGTGGTAGACGTCGATGATCTGGCGCACGTAATCGTTCTTCAGCACCACCTTCTTGGCCTTGATCAGCGGGTTTTCGCCGCGGGTATCGAGGCTGTAGAAGCTGGTGCCGTAGAAGTGGTCGACGGTCTTGTAGCGAAAGCTCAGGGTGTGCCAGTTGAAGCGCACCTTGGTCAGCCCATCGCCCTGCTCGACGATCTCGATATTGTTGATGTTGTGCGAGGTGCGGGTATCCGGAATGGTGGCGCTGGAGCGCTCGGTGCGGATGCGGAACACCCGGTCTTCCAGGCCGCTGCGGTTGCCGTACCAGATCAGCGAGATCTCGGTCTGCGGGTTCTCCACCAGCTGGTCGTTATCGTCCCAGGCCGGCATCCAGAACTCGGCGTCCGGCGCATACAGCTCCAGCCACTGGTCCCACTGCTTGTCGTCCAGGTAGCGCGCTTCGCGGTAGAGGAAGTCGCGCACGGCGTCATAGGAAAGGCTCATTTACGCACCCTCCACGTGGATCAGTTGTTCCTGCTGTTCTTTCAGCGCCTCGATCATCTGCTGCTGCCAGTAGTGGTGCTGCAGCACGAACAGGCCTTCGTCCTCGGTGCGCGCACCGCTCATCAGCGGCTGCAGGTCGATCTCGCGGGCTGACTCGTCGGCGCCGTCGATCCAGTGCTGGGCGCCGCGGGACATGTCGTTCCAGACCATGGCGCGGCCGGCAAAACCCTGCTGGCAGGCGCGGAACTCTTCCAGGTCGTCGGGGGTGGCCATGCCGGAGACGTTGAAGAAGTCCTCGTACTGGCGGATGCGCCGGGCACGCGCCTCGGCGCTCTCGCCCTTGGGCGCGATGCAGTAGATGGTCACCTCGGTCTTGTCCACCGACAGCGGGCGGGCGATGCGCAGCTGCGAGCCGAACTGGTCCATCAGGTACAGGTTGGGGTAGAGGCAGAGGTTGCGCGAGTGGCCGATCATCCAGTCGGCGCGGGCCTCGCCGAACTCGGCGGCGAGGCGCTCGCGGTCGGCGAACAGCGGACGGTCCTCGGGGTTGTCCCAGCGGGTCCAGAGCAGCAGGTGGCCGTTCTCGAAGGAGTAGAAACCGCCGCCCTTCTTGCCCCAGCCGCCGGCGCTCATGGCGCGGATATCGTCGCCGGCCTCTTTCAGCTTGCGCTGCTGCTGGGTGGCGGCGTAGTTCCAGTGCACGGCGGTGACGTGGTAGCCGTCGGCACCGTTTTCCGCCTGCAGTTTCCAGTTGCCCTCATACACATAGGTGCTGGAGCCGCGCAGCACTTCCAGGCCCTCGCTGGACTGGTCGCAGATCATGTCGATGATCTTCTTCGACTCGCCGAGGAATTCTTCCAGCGGCGCCACGTCCTCGCGCAGGCTGCCGAACAGGAAGCCGCGATAGGACTCGAAGCGCGCGACCTTCTTCAGGTCGTGGGAGCCGTCGCAGTTGAAGCTGTCCGGGTAGCCGGCTTCCTTGGGGTCCTTGACCTTGAGCAGCTTGCCGCTGTTGTTGAAGGTCCAGCCGTGGAAGGGGCAGGTGTAGCTGGCCTTGTTGCCGCTCTTGAAGCGGCAGAGCATGGCGCCGCGGTGGCTGCAGGCGTTGATGAAGGCGTTAAGCTCACCCTCCTTGTTGCGCGCGATGAAGATCGGCTGGCGCCCCATATGGGTGGTGTAGTAGTCGTTGACGTTGGGGATCTGGCTCTCGTGGGCCAGGTACAGCCAGTTGCCTTCGAAGATGTGCTGCATCTCCAGGTCGAACAACCGGGGATCGGTGAACATCTCGCGCTTGCAGCGGAAAATGCCCTTGTCCTTGTCTTCTTCAAGCAGGCTATTGAGGTAGTCGAGTCCCAGGTTCATGGCCATGGCTCCGTTGTTATTGTTTCAACGATTGCAAGGCTATGCCGCCTGATTGTCCGACAATATCCAGTTAATGCAGGACCTTTATCCGTTTTCTGCAGGGGCCGACCAAGGCCATGGAAGCCGGAGTCGTCGTGGCCTGCACGCGGCAGTCGGGATAATGGCCAAGCGCAGATCGTCGGCTTGGACCTGTCGGCAATCCCACCCAGGCCCTTTACTATCGACAGCTCGGCGAGTCGGCCCAGGCGGCCTGCCCCCCGGCCCCAGCGCCTGCGGCATCCCCGGGGCGGTTCAGCTTTTGACGCAAGAGAGGAGTGTCGTGTTGTTCGATCTTACCGCTGTGGTGAATGTCATGGGCTTGTGTGCGGTGGCCGTCTTCGCCATCTCCGGCGCACTGAGCGCGGCACGCCTGAAGATGGATATCCTGGGGTTCATGTTGATTGGCACGGCCACGGGTATCGGGGGCGGCACGCTGCGTGACGTGCTGATGGGAAATCTGCCGGTTTTCTGGATCAGAGAACCCATCTGGATCGTGATCTGCCTGGTTTCCTCGGCGGCCACCTACTACGTGGCGCCCAGGCTGACGTCGCTGACCGGCACCCTGCTGTGGATGGATGCAATTGGCATTGCCTTGTTCGCCGCACTGGGCACCGAAGTCGCCCTGATGGCGAACGCTGCGCCGCTGATCGCCATCTGCATGGGCGTCGTGACCGCGACCTTCGGCGGCATTGCGCGCGATGTGCTGTGCGGCAGCAACCTGACGCTGATGAATGAAGAGCTGTATATCACCACCACCCTGGCCGGTGCTGTCGCCTACTATGCGCTCAGCACCCTGGACTTCTCCTATAGCTACGATCTGCTGGGTGGTTTTCTGGTCGCGTTCACCCTGCGTGCCCTGGCGATCAAGTTCAACATCAAGCTGCCGAACCGCTATCGGGCGAGCTGAGCTCGGTCATGGACGCCGTGGCAGCCAGCGGCTGCGGCCTTGGCGCGGCCAGGCGCAGGCGGAACGTCAGGACTCGCGGCGGCGCAGGGTATCGGAGGGCAATTCGCCGAAGGCGCTCTTGTAGCTCTCGGAGAAGCGCCCGAGGTGGAGGAAGCCATAGTCCAGCGCCACCTCGGTGATATTGCGCACCTTGGCCGACGGATCGCTGAGGCAGGCGTGCACCCGCTCCAGCTTGCGCTGGCGGATGTAGTGCTTGGGCGTGGTGCCCAGGTGCCTGTCGAACAGCGCATAGAGCGAGCGCGGGCTGATATGGGCGAGCTGGGCCAGCTGCTCGAGGCTGATGTCCTGTTTGAGGTTGTCGTCGATAAATTGCACCAGGCGCTCGAACGAGGGGTTGCTCTCGGCCAGCTCCGCGCGCCTGACGTTGTTGCCGAGCAGGCCGAGCAGCTTGCTGGCGATGATCCGCGTGTAGTGCTCCTGCACCGAGGGCAGCGACTGCTCGCTCTCGGCCTCGTCGCAGACCAGGCCGAGCAGGTTGGTGAAGCCTTCGAGCTGCTGCAGCTGGTGGCGCGAGGCGAAGCGCACGCCGTCGGCCGGGCGCTGCCAGTGGTTGTCGCTGCAGGCGCGCTCGATCAGTTGGCTCGGCAGCTTGACGATGAACTTCTCGCAGTCGTCGGAATAGGTCAGGTCGACTGGATCATCGGGGTTGATCAGCAGCAGTTCGCCGGGGGTGAAGTAGTGCTCCTGGCCACGGCCGCGCCACAGGCAGTGGCCCTGCAGCAGCACCTGCAGGTGGTAGATGGTCTCCAGCGCCGGCGAGGTGACGCGCACGCTGCCGCCGTAGCTGATGCGGCACAGGTCGAGGCTGGCGAAGCTGCGGTGGCTGAGGCTGGCGGCCGGGCGGCCGCTGTTGGGCAGGCGAATGCAATGCGAGCCGACGTGCTGGTTGACGTAGTCGGATACCGCATAGGGGTCGGCATTGGCGAACAGCCGACTCTTCTCGTTGAGCAGACGACAGTCCATAACTCACGGCACTCTTATCGTTGTTATCAGATGGCGAGTGCTGACGGGCCAAGGCTGCCCTCCTCGCTCGAACCATAGATACAGGCAAATGGCCCGCCGCTGATCATAAACCGATCAACGGTTGACCACGGCAGTGTATTGGCTCGACGAGCTTAGGCAATCGGACCTTGGGCGAATATCACGGCGGCCGATAACCGCCCGCTTTCGTGAAGTGACGCAGTAGGGCGGCGACACTCGCAGCCATTGTAGGAGCTCCGCCCCGGGGCGAAGTCTTGTGGTTCGGCGTTGCCCAACCAATCGCTTTCGCCGCGGGGCGCGGCTCCTACGAACAAGCGTCGAGGCGGCTACTCAGGCCGGCCGAAACAGCTGGCTGCTCAGATCGCGGCTGGCGCTGAGCATCAGCGGCAGGTAACGCTTCTCCAGCTCGCTGACCGGCACGCGACCGGCGTGGGTGCTGACGTTCATCGCCGCCAGCACGTGGCCGGCGGAGTCGTACACCGGCACTGCCAGCGAACGCAGGCCCTGCTCCAGTTCCTGGTCGACGATGCACCAGCCTTGGTGACGCACGCGCTGCAGGCATTCCCACAACGCCTCGGGGGTGTGCAGGGTGCGGCTGGTCTTGGGCTGCAGCTCGGCGTGGGCCAGATAATCCTGCAGCTGGTCGTCGTCCAATGCGGCGAGCAGGATGCGACCCATGGAGGTGCAGTAGGCCGGCAGGCGACTGCCGACGCTGAGATCCACCGAGATCAGCCGCTGCGGAATCGCGGAGCGGGCGATATAGAGCACCTGCTCGCCTTCCAGGGTGGCCAGGTTGCAGGCCTCGTGCAGTTGCTCGCTCAGGCGGTCGAGATAGGGCTGGGCGGACACCGCCAGCGGCGTCGACGACAGGTAGGCGTGGCCCAGGGTCAGCACCTTGGGCAGCAGCGAATAGGTGCGCCCGTCGGTGGTGACGTAGCCCAGCTTCATCAGCGTGTAGAGACAGCGGCGCACCGCGGCGCGGGGAATCTCGGTGCGGTGGCTGATCTGCGCGATGGTCAGGTGGCGCTTGCGCTCCTGGAAGGCGTTGACCACCGCCAGGCCACGGGCCAGGGAGGTCATGAAGTTGGGATCGCCGGCGAATTCCTCGATGCGCTTGGCCGGCGACACGTAGGGCGGCGGCGCCAGGCTGGACAGGGGCGGACGGGTATCGCTCATGGAACCTCCGAGGCGGACAGTGCCTGGCGATTATCGAACCATTGTGCGGTAATCGCAAATGTCGTGCGTCATGCGAACCGTAGGTGTCGCGGGGCCGCCCAGGTCGCGCGCACCGCCTGTATCTCCGCCGCAGGGCGGCTGCCACCTGCCATCGACGGGCTGGCGGGTTGCCCCCGCCCTACTCCCAGTCCGCCCCTCAGCCCGCCAGCAAGCCCTGCCAGCGCAGCAGCGCCAGCAGGCCGCTGATGCTGAAGAAGGCCAGCACCGTGGCCGCCACCAGGGCAGCGGCGCAGCGCTGCTGGAGGCCGAAGCGCTGGCCGAGGATGGGGTAGATGCTCATCATCGGCGCGCCGGCGAACAGCAGCCCGGCCACCATCAGCTGCGGCTCCACCCCGGGCAGCAGGAGGAATGCCAGCAGCAGCGCCAGTGGATGCAGGACCAGCTTGCCCAATGCGGTCTGCAGCAAGTCGCCGCCCATGCCGCCCAGTTTCAGCCCGTACAGGCTGCCGCCGATGACGAACAGCGCCACCGGCGCCGAGGCGTCGGCGAGCATGTCCACCACTTTGAGCGGCACGGCCGGCAGGCGGATCTGTAGCAGCGACAGCAGCAGGCCGGCTGCAATGGCGATGATCAGCGGGTTGCGCGCCAGGCGCAGGCCGGTCTCGCGCAGCAGCGCCCAGCCGCTGCTGCCGCGCTGCGTGCCGGCTTCGGCCAGGGCCAGTGCCAGCGGAATCAGCAGCAGGTTCTCCACCAGCATGCCGAGGGCCATGGCCACCGCCGCGGTCTGGCCGAGCACCATCACCGCGATCGGATAGCCGATGAAACCGCTGTTGGACACCGACATACCCATGGCCAGGATGGCGCTGGCCGACTGGCCCTGGCCGCGCAGCCAGCGCGCCACCGCATAGCCGCCGGCGAACAGGCTCAGCGAGGCCAGCGCGTAGGCGGCCAGGTACGGCCAGTCGAGCACCTCGTCGAGGCGCCGTTCGACCAGCGCGCGCAGCACCAGCGCCGGCAGGGCGAAATTGATCACGAAGGCGCCCAGGCCACGGATCTGCTCGCGGTTGACCAGGGCGAAGCGCGCCGAGACGAAGCCCAGGCCGATGAGGATGAAGATCGGCGCGGTGATCCCCAGTACCCTCAGCATGCCGGGCGCTCCGGGACTTCCACGCGCAGTTGCGCCAGACGCGAATGGGTTCGGGCGAAGTCGAGGTGGCCGACGCCGGCGCACAGCGCCGCCAGGCTGGCCTCGCCCTGCAGCCAGAGCTCGACGCCAGCGTCGTAGGCGATATCGACGAAGTTGACCAGGCGCTGCTGCTCGTCCGCCGAGCAGCGCCCGAGCTGCGGCAACTCGCCGACGGCGATACGGGTGAAACGCCGGCACAACTCCAGGTAGTCGGCGCTGGCCAGCGGCTGCCGGCACAACGCGGCGAAATCCAGCCACAGGCCGCATCCGTCCGCGGCCCAGGCCGTCAGGCTGCGCCGCCCCAGCGCTACCTGCTGCGGCGCCGCGCACGTGCCCAGGTGCTTGCCGAGCAAGCCGGCCGGCCCTTGCAGATAGCGCCCCCAGTACCGCGCACTCAATGAGCGGTAATCGGCGCCCGCGTCCACCTGCAGCACCAGGCAGCGACGCTGCAGCACTTCGGCGAAAGGCTTGAAGCGACTGTGGTAGAGCGGGTTCGGGCACAGCGCCGGCGGCGCGTAGTTGGAGCTCAGCAGCAGGATGCAGTCGCGCTCGAACAGCGGCTGCAGCAGGCGGCCGAGCAGGATCGCATCGCCGATGTCGTGCACGTGGAACTCATCGACAAACAGCAGCCGCGCCTCGGCCGCCAGCTCGTCGGCCACCCGCGCCAGCGGATCGGCCCGGCCGGCGTGCGCCAGCAGGCGTTGCTGCACGTCCGGCAGCAGCGCGTGCACATGTACGCGGCGTTTCGACACGAACGGGGCGGCCTGAAACAGGGCGTCGAGCAGCAGGCTCTTGCCGCGTCCGACGCCGCCCCACAGGTAGGCGCCGGCCGGCGCGGCGCGGCGCCAGGCGGACGGCCGCAGGCGCACCTGCAGCCAGTCGCCCAGGCGCACGAGCATGCGCGCCTGGGCATCGTCCAGTTGCAGGCCGCGCGCCTCGATCAGGCGAGCGGCCTGCGTAGCCAACTCAGAAGTCAAAGAACACGGTCTCGCCTTCCCCCTGGATGCGGATATCGAAGCGGTAGGCCGGCTTGCCAGCAACTTCGCAACGCCTGGCGATCAAGGTCTCGCGCCGCTCGGGCTGCTCGATCAGGCCCAGCACCGGGTCCTTGGCGTTGGCCTCGGCCTCGTCCTCGAAGTACAGGCGGGTGTTGAGGTGGATGTTGATGCCACGGGCGAACAGCGCGACGTTGATGTGCGGCGCCATCGGCACCCCGGCGGCGTTGTGCACCACGCCGGGCTTGACCGTGTAGGCGGTCCACTCGCTGCCGGCGTCGAAGGTGGTGGCGGTACGGCCGAAACCGTTGAACGCCTTCTCCTGATCGTAAGCCTCGTCATAGCGGCCCTGGTGGTCGGCCTGCCAGAGTTCGAGGAAGGCATCGCGCACCAGGTGGCCGTTGCCGTCGTAGACGTGGCCGACCAGTACGATGTGCTCGCCGGGCGCATCGGGCTTGGCCAGCTGGTTCCAGATTTCCTGCTCGCGGGTCGGGTTGCCGGCCGCGGCCAGGGCCAGGCCGATGTGCACGTAGGGGCCGGCGGTCTGCGAGGGGGTTTCCGGCAGCAATTCAACAGGCATGGTCATCCTCCTATGAGCCTGCTCAGGATCTCGCGAGCTAGAGCCAGACAAGGCAAAAAGGGCTGAGGAAGCGGAGTTTACGAGTAGTAAATGAGCATTCCGAAGCCGTTTTTAACCCCGTATGGCCGACGCGCAGCAGATCCTGGGCGGCTCATCAGTTGTTTTCGAAATGGGTCTTCCGCTGGCCGCGCAGCACGATATCGAAGCGGTAGGCCAGGCAGTCCATGGGATTGGCGCTGCTCATGTCGAGCCTGGCGATCAGCGTCTGCACCGCGTCTGGGTTGGCGATCGACTTGACGATCGGGCACAGCGGAATCAACGGATCGCCCTCGAAATACAGCTGGGTGATCAGGCGGGTGGAAATCGACGGGCCGTTGAGCGAGAAGTGGATATGCGCCGGGCGCCAGTCGTTGGGGCCGTTGCGCCACGGATAGGGGCCGGGCTTGATGGTGCGGAAGCAGTAGCGACCTTCGCTGTCGGTCAGGGCACGGCCGACACCGCCGAAGTTGGGGTCGAGCGGCGCCAGGTAGCGGTCGTTCTTGTGCCGGTAGCGGCCGCCGGCGTTGGCCTGCCACATTTCCACCAGGGTATGCGGGACCGGCTTGCCGTACTGGTCCATCACCCGCCCGGCAACGATGATGCGCTCGCCCACCGGCAGGCCGCCGTGGTTGAAGTTGAGCAGCAGGTCGTTGTCGTGCTCGCCCAGCTTCAGGTGCGAGAAATCCGGCCCCGTGGTTTCCGAGATCGACTGCGGGATGCTCACCAGCGCCTGGCGCGGCGAGCGGGCGATGGAGGTCTTGTAGTCGGGGGTGAAGGCCTTCGGATGCCAGTTGCGGTCGCGAATGGCGAAGCGGCGGTTGTCCTCGGCAGGCATGATGCGCTCCTGTTGTGGCTATTGTGGAGTCGCCCCGCGGTGCGGACACCTCGGGGAAGTGAGCGCAGTCTCGGCCAAAGCCGGCCCGGTGAAAATTGAAAAGACGCGGCCAATCCATAACCAAATAGTTATGGAAAGACACCCTCGCGATAGGCCTCGGCCACCTCGCGCAGCGCCGCGCAGAACTGCTCGGCGGCCAGCGGCAGGGCCAGCGCGCCGTTGCGGCAGATGCCCACCGAACCACCCGGCTCCTGGATGCCCAGCTGCAGCTCGACCAGCTCGCCGCGCTGCAGGTCCAGGCACACCGCGTCCTGCGGCGCCACCCACAGCGCATCGCCGGACAGCACGTAGCGCCGGCTCAGCGCCGGCGACAGGGTTTCCAGGCGCTGCCGCGAAGGCGTCACCCCGCACTGCACGAACAGGCTGTCGGCATGCTTGCGGATGGTGGTGCCGGCGGTCGGCAGCACCAGCGGATAATCACCGAGACGGCCCAGCGCGGCGGCGCCTGCGCCCAGCAGCGGGTGGCCGGGGCGCACCACCAGGCACATGGACTCGCTGTACAGGTGCTCGAAGGTCAGGCCCTGGATGTCCGGGCTATCGGTCATGCGCCCGACCACCAGGTCCAGCTCGCCGACGCGCAACTGGCCGAGCAGGTACGCGCCCGGCCCGGTGGCGACGCTGACCACCAGCGCCGCCTGGTGCTGATGCAGGCGCCGCACCACCTCGGGAATCAGCAGGCTCTCGACGGTGGACAGCACGCCGACGCGCACCTGGCCGGCCTCGTGCTCGCCGCCGCGCAGGCTGTTCACCCCGTCGCGCAGCGCCTGCACGCAGGGCCCGGCGTAACGCATGAAGGCCACCCCGGCCGGGGTCAGGCTGACACCGCTCTTGCCGCGCTCGAACAGGCTGGCGGCGAGGATCTCCTCCAGCTCCTTGAGCGTCTTGGAGATCGCCGGCTGGCTCACCGCCAGGGCATCGGCGGCCTTGGCGAAACTGCGCTGGCGGGCGATCTCGAGAAAGCACAGCAGGTGGCGGAACTTGATGCGGGTGTCGATGTTCATCGCGTGGCACCGGGCTTGAATAGCGCGATCATGCCGCAAAGCGCCGGGCCAGCCCAGCGGCCCACGGCACCTTGGTCGCACTTGGCTGGCCGCCTGCTCAGAACTATGCTGCCCTCTTTTTGTGCGAGCCCGCGCCATGTCCCTGCCCGATCTGCTGCTGTTGGCCCTCGCCGGTTTCGCCGCCGGCGGTATGAACGCCCTGGCCGGTGGCGGCACCTTCTTCTCCTTCCCCGCCCTGCTCGCCGCCGGCCTGCCGCCGGTAACGGCGGGTGCCACCAACGCCGTGGCGCTGTGGCCGGCCAGCCTGGCCGGGGCCTGGGCCGCGCGCGCCTCGTTGCGCCCGCTGGGTCGCTACCTGATACCGCTGCTGCTGGCCGGGCTGGCCGGCGGCCTGCTCGGCGGTCTGTTGCTGCTGGGCGGCGGCGACGAGGTGTTCCGCGTGCTGATCCCCTGGCTGCTACTGGCGGCCACCGCGCTGTTCGCCGCCAGCCCCTGGCTGGGTCGCGCGCTCGCCGCGCGGCGCAAGGCCGCCGAGCATCCGCCGCACACGCCGCTGTCGCTCGGCGCACATGTCGGCGTGTCGATCTACGGCGGTTACTTCGGCGCCGGCATGGGCATCCTGCAGCTGGCCGCCTTCTCCATCGAGGGCCACGCCCTGGCCCGCGCCAACGCGCTGAAGAACCTGATCTCGGCGGTGATCTACAGCATCGCCACCCTCACCTTCATCATCGCCGGGCGGGTCAGCTGGTACGAGCTGGCCATCCTGCTCAGCGGCGCCACCCTTGGCGGCTACGCCGGCGGCGCGCTGGGCGAGAAGCTGCCGCCGGCGCTGCTGCGCGCCTTCGTCATCCTGGTCGGCAGCGGCATGACGCTGTATTACTTCTGGACCACCTATCTGGGATAAGCCCGGGAGCTCACGCGTTACCCGTATGCCACACAGTCCATGGCGGCAATGAACAGCGATTTCCACCCTACGACACGCTAGCTGGGATAAGGCGCAGGACCCAATCCCGGGCTACGCCTTCGGCTAACCCGCCTGCTGCCCCGCTGATTTGCCCGAGGGCCGCGGCTCTGCTAGTGTCGCGCCCGTTTCTACGCAGCCCGAGACCCGCCGCCATGGCCCGCAAGAAAGCCGCCCCCGACTTCGAACATTCCCTCGCCGAGTTGCAGGCGCTGGTCGAGCGCCTGGAAAGCGGCGAGCTGTCGCTGGAGGACTCGCTGACCGCCTTCGAGCAGGGCATCGGCCTGACCCGCGAATGTCAGGCCGCGCTGGCCCAGGCCGAGCAGAAGGTGCAGATCCTCCTGGAGCGCGACGGCGAGCTGGAGCAAGCGCCCTTCGACGCGGACCCGGCGGCATGATCGCGGCCTACCAGGCACGCTGCCAGGCGCGGGTCGACGCTGCCCTGGAACTGCTGTTCCAGCCGCCCCGCGCCGAGCTGCAGCGCCTGTACGAGGCGATGCGCTACAGCGTGATGAACGGCGGCAAGCGCGTACGCCCGCTGCTGGTCTATGCCGCCTGCGAGGCCCTGGACGGCGACCTCGACCGTGCCGACGGCGCCGCCTGCGCGGTGGAGCTGATCCATGCCTATTCGCTGGTGCACGACGACCTGCCGGCGATGGACGACGACGACCTGCGCCGCGGCCAGCCGACCACCCACAAGGCCTTCGACGAGGCCTGCGCGATCCTCGCCGGCGACGGCCTGCAGAGCCTGGCCTTCGAAGTGCTCGCCGACCGCCGGCGCAACCCGCAGGACGCCGAGACCCGCCTGCAGATGCTCAGCGCCCTGAGCGCCGCCGCCGGCCCGGCCGGGATGGTCGGCGGCCAGGCCATCGACCTCGGCTCGGTGGGCCTGCCGCTCGACCAGAGTGCCCTGGAGACCATGCACCGGCACAAGACCGGCGCGCTGATCGAGGCCAGCGTGCTGCTCGGCGCCCTGGCCAGCGGCAACGCCGACGAAATCGGCCTCAAGGCGCTGCAGCAATACGCCCGCGCCATCGGCCTGGCCTTCCAGGTGCAGGACGACATCCTCGACGTGGAGAGCGACACCGCCACCCTGGGCAAGACCCAGGGCAAGGACGAGGCCAACCACAAGCCCACCTACCCCGCCCTGCTCGGCCTCGACGCGGCCAAGGCCTACGCCCTGGAACTGCGCGACCAGGCCCTGCACCAGCTGCGCCCCTTCGGCAGCCAGGCCGAGCCGCTGCGCGCGCTGGCGCGCTATATAGTCGAGCGGCGCAGCTGAGCGCCAGCACCTGCGCCCATAACGCCATGCTCGCCAGTTGAAGCGGGCCGTACCCGCCGTTCGAGGCGGGCCGCCGAACCCACCACTCAGCGGACGTCCGCGGCCTTCACCGGGGCGTGGCAATCCTGCAGTGTCAGCCCGCCGCCGCGCATGAACCGCTGCAGCTCGGGCAGGACCTGACGCGCCTTGGGGTGGATGTCGTGGAACAGCACGATACCCTTGCGCCAGAGCAGCATCAGGGTGATCAGGCGATCCTGCATCGCCGCCGGCTGCAGCTTGGCGTTCCAGTCCTGCGAATCGATGTTCCACAACACCACACGCCCACCCCGGGCCTGCACATAGGCCACCAACTCCGGGTTGCGCTGCCCATAGGGCGGGCGAAACCACAGGCCCATGGCAGGCTCGGCCGGCCGGACCTGCTCAATCAACTGACGGGTTCGCTCCAGCGAATCCTGCCAGTGCTCCAGCTTCTGGTGCGCGACATGGCGATAGCCGTGCGACGCCAGGCACTGCCCCGCATAGAGCGGCGCCAGGCTCGGTAGCGGCTGCTTCGCCGCCCGGCGCCGCAGGTTTTCCCCCAGCACGAAGAAGAACGCGCCGATCCCCTCGCCCTGCAACCACTGCTGCAGGCGTTCGGTTTCCCGATTGGCCGACGGCCCGTCGTCGAACGTCAGGACGAACTGGCGGTCCTGCAGTTCGTCCCCGCTCAGCTCGCGCTCGTCCAGCCGGTCGATCTCGCTGGTAATGGCGGGAAATAGCGCCGCCAGGCGCACCTGCTCGTACAGGTAGGTGGCGTGGAAGCGCTCCGCCGCCGCCTGCCAGCGCACATCGGCAGGCGCCGCTACAGGCTGCGTGGAGGCTGCGACGAGCGCCGTCCAGTCCTCGGCCGCAGCACCGGCCGCGCGGTAGTTGGCCAACAGCCGCTGGCGGGTCTGCTCCAGCCAGCGTTGCACGGAGGCCAGGTTCGGCGCCTTCACGCCGGTGAAACCGCTCAGCGCGTCGCGGCCATCCAGCGGCGTGCGCTGCAGAACCCGCACGAAGGCCAGGATCTCCTGGCGCGAAGCGGCATCGAAACGCGCCGGGCTGTCGATGGCCTCGGGCCAGAGGCTACGGTCATAGCTGGCGACGCGTTCCGGCCCGGCGGCCCAGGCGCCGAGCGAAAGGCTCAGGCACAGCAGCCCGAGCCCACGGCCGAAGGCCTTGATCGAGGCGCTCATGCTCAGCGCCCCAGCCGTTCGTGCATGCGCGCGATGGCATTGTCGTAGACCTTGTTTTCCTTGTTGCTCTTGGCCCAGATGAAGTTCTGCAGCGCCTGCTCGTACTGATGCTGCGCCTCGAAGATGCGCGCGATGTTGTAGTAGGAACTGGCCAGGACGGTCGCCCGCGAGTCTCCCCGCGCCAGCGCGATGGCCTGGCGGTTGGCCCACACCGCATCGGCCAGCTTGTTCTGCCGCTGGAACGCCAGCCCCAGGTTGCTGTAGGCCTGGGCATAGGTCGGATCGTTCTTCAGCGCCTCGCGGTAGTAGAACACCGCATCGTCGTAATTCTTCGCGTGATAGAGCTGCTCGCCCTGGCGGTTCTGCTCCAGCGCCAGCTTGGCCGTGCGGCGGATGTCGTGCGCCCTGGCGATCGGTGCGAGCAGCTCGTCGCCGCTGTACAGCTCGATTTCGGCGAGACCGTTGGCGCCGGCGCCCGCCGCCTCCAGCACCACCTGAAAGCGCGAGACCTCGACGGCCTCGGGCAGCTGGAACACCTGGCGCCGCTTGCCAGCATCGAGATCGTAGAAGCGCTTGGCGTCGTCGTTGATCAGCACGCCGACCTGCTGCAGGGAGCTGCCTTCGGGGAGGGTCAGGGCGAAACTGTCCACGCGCATCGGGGTGGTGAAGTTGAGCGCGGCCCACTCGCCGACGCCGCTGCCGGAGAGGCCTTCGGCCCAGGCACTGGCCGGGTTGCCGTCGACCAGGTTGTGCGGCGCGAAGCGGCTGTCGATGCCGCGACCGGCATCGGCGCGCGAGGATGCCGCGACCCAGCTCGGCGCCTGGTACTGCGACACGCCACGCCCTTCGGCCACGCCCATGACCTCGACTTGCAGGGCGCGCCAGGTATTGTCGAAATCCGGACGGCTGGTGCGCAGCGTCAGCCGGTAGTTGCTCGCGGAACCACCGGCGATCTGCTCGATGATGCGCTTGAACTGCCCGGAATCCTTGTCATAGAAACTGCCGGAGCGGCTGTCGGCCATCCAGCGATATTCGTCCAGGTTCGGCCCGACCACGTTGAGTACCGCATCCAGCTTGGCCAGATCCTGCAGCACGTCGTTCGCCGTAAGCGAGGTAACGCCGTTGGCACTGTGGAAGGGGGCGTCGGTGATCAGGACGAAAATCTTGCGCCGGCCGGCATCGTGGCTGAACGAGGTCGCTGCATAGCGCAGCGCATCCAGCGCGTTCTCCGGCTCGTCGCCGCCGCCGTCGGCCTGCAGCGCGGCGACCGATTGCTTGAATGCCTCGGCCGAGCGGGTGAAATCGACCCGACTGTTGAGGGCATCGCCGAAGGAAACCAGCGCGAAGCGGTAATCGAACCCCGACGCCTGCACGATGCTGGCGAACTCCAGGGTGCGCTGGATCAGCCCGTCGATCTCCTCGGACATGCTGCCGGTATCGTCGAAGACGAAGACGAAGTCGACACCCCGCTTGTCCGTCGAACCCGGCGCAACGCTCTCCACGCTGAGCAACTCGCTCGCCTTGAGATCCTCGGACACCCCGAAATTCGCCGCGCTCAGGCCGGCTATGGGCACCCCGGTCCTGGCATCACGCACGTTGACATCGACGCTGATCAGCGGGAAGCGGCTGGCAACGGGCTGGATCAGAATCTCGGCTTTATTGGCGGCCTGAACGTCGCTGGCGAGCAGGCACAGGGTAAACGCAGAGGCAATTGCAGAACGTTGAAACATGACGGCTCCTTGTCGAAAAAAGTCCTTGGCCATCCCGATGCCGGGCAGCGGCGGCAATTCTCGATGCCGCCGCCCATCGCTGGCAAGCGCAGTCTTGTCGCCGCAGGGTCGGTCCCGAGCAAACTGCCAAACAGGCCCCAGCGGCGTTGACGCGATAGTGCATTGGGCTGTTATCCATGCATCAGGTAAACTGCCGCATCTTTTTACGCCTATAACGATTCGCCTGATGCCGACCACTTTCCACGAGATCCCCCGCGAGCGCCCGCATACGCCCCTGTTGGACCGCGCCAACACGCCGGACGAGTTGCGCCGCCTGGCCGAAGCGGACCTGGAAACCCTCGCCGACGAGCTGCGCCAGTACCTGCTGTACAGCGTCGGCCAGAGCGGCGGCCACTTCGGCGCCGGCCTCGGCGTGATCGAGCTGACCATCGCCCTGCACTACGTCTTCGATACCCCCGACGACCGCCTGGTGTGGGACGTCGGCCACCAGGCCTACCCGCACAAGATCCTCACCGGCCGCCGCGAGCGCATGGGCACGCTGCGCCAGAAGGACGGCCTGGCCGCCTTCCCGCGCCGCAGCGAGAGCGAGTACGACACCTTCGGCGTCGGCCACTCCAGCACCAGCATCGGCGCGGCGCTGGGCATGGCCATCGCCGCGCGCCTGCTGGGCGAGAAGCGCAAGAGCGTGGCGGTGATCGGCGACGGCGCGCTGACCGCCGGCATGGCCTTCGAGGCGCTCAACCACGCCAGCGACGTCAACGCCGACATGCTGGTGATCCTCAACGACAACGACATGTCGATCTCCAAGAACGTCGGCGGCCTGTCCAACTACCTGGCCAAGATCATCTCCAGCCGCACCTACGCCAGCATGCGCGAGGGCAGCAAGAAGATCCTCTCGCGCCTGCCCGGCGCCTGGGAGATCGCGCGCAAGGTCGAGGAACACGCCAAGGGCATGCTGGTGCCCGGCACCCTGTTCGAGGAGCTGGGCTGGAACTACGTCGGCCCCATCGACGGCCACGACCTGCCGACCCTGCTCGCCACCCTGCGCAATATGCGCGACCTGGAGGGCCCGCAGTTCCTCCACGTGGTGACCAAGAAGGGCAAGGGTTTCGCCCCGGCCGAGGCCGACCCCATTGGCTACCACGCCATCACCAAGCTGGAGCCGGTCACGCCCGACACCGCGCCGAAGAAACCATCAGGCCCGAAATACTCCAACGTGTTCGGCCAGTGGCTGTGCGATATGGCCGCGGCAGACAACCGCCTGGTCGGCATCACCCCGGCGATGAAGGAAGGCTCGGACCTGGTGGCCTTCGCCGAGCGCTTCCCGTCACGCTACTTCGACGTCGCCATCGCCGAGCAGCACGCGGTGACCCTGGCCGCCGGCATGGCCTGCGACGGTATCAAGCCGGTGGTGGCGATCTACTCGACCTTCCTCCAGCGCGCCTACGACCAGCTGATCCACGACGTCGCGGTGCAGAACCTCGACGTGCTGTTCGCCATCGACCGCGCCGGCCTGGTCGGCGAGGACGGCCCGACCCACGCCGGCAGCTTCGATATCTCCTACCTGCGCTGCATCCCCGGCATGCTGGTGATGACCCCGAGCGACGAGAATGAACTGCGCCGCATGCTCAGCACCGGCTACCTGTTCGACGGCCCGGCGGCGGTGCGCTACCCGCGCGGCAGCGGCCCCAACGTCGCCATCGAGCCCGGCCTCGAGCCGCTGGAAATCGGCAAGGCAGTGGTGCGCCGCCAGGGCCGGGGCGTCGCCCTGCTGGCCTTCGGCGTGCAGCTGGCCGAGGCGCTGCGCGTCGGCGAGGAGCTGGACGCCACGGTGGTCGACATGCGCTTCGTCAAACCCCTGGACGAAGCCCTGCTGCGCGAGCTGGCCGGCAGCCACCGGCTGCTGGTGAGCATCGAGGAGAACGCGGTGATGGGCGGCGCCGGCAGCGCGGTCGGCGAGTTCCTCGCCCGCGAGAACCTGCGGGCGCCGCTGCTGCAGCTGGGCCTGCCCGACTACTACGTCGAGCACGCCAAGCCGGCGCAGATGCTCGCCGAGTGCGGCCTCGACCAGGCCGGCATCGCCGCCGCGGTGCGCGCGCGCCTGACCCTGCTGGGTGAATGAGTACCGCTCATCCGTAGCTGAGCCAGGCTTGCTTGAATTTCACTGTGCCGCGCACTAGGGTGCGCGGCATTTCATGTTCCGTCAGGGTGCGCCGCATGCGGCGTTAAACGGGAAGTCGGTGCGAAGCCGACGCTGCCCCCGCAACGGTAATCGACTGCAGGCCGCCGCCTGCACCTTGTCCACGGCCACTGGGAATTCCCGGGAAGGCGGACCGGGGTCGACAGCCCGGAGACCGGCCCCGACGGTGCGACTGGTGTTGCGGAGGGCAGCACCGTCAAGCGCCGCCCTGCGCGCTTGCCCCTGCCCTCCTCGAATGTCTGCCGACCTTTGAGGAATAACCCTGATGAAACCGTCCCGTCTGGCCCTGGCCATCGCCGTCATGCCGAGCCTGGCCCTGGCTGCCGAGCCCTATGCGGCATCGCCACTATTGATCACCTCCGGCCGCCTGCTCGAACCACAAACCCAGGCCACCGCCGCCACCAGCGTTTTCGAACGAAGCGATATCGAGCGCCTGCAGGTCAGCAGCGTGCCGGATCTGCTCAGCCGCGTGCCGGGGGTCTCCATCGTGCAGAACGGCGGCCGCGGCAGCCTGACCAGCCTGTTCCTGCGCGGCGCCAACGCCAACCAGACCCTGGTGCTGGTCGATGGCGTGCGCCTGAATGCCGCCGCCAGCGGTCTGGCCCGCCTGGAGTTCCTCAGCCCGGAACAGATCGAGCGCATCGAGGTGGTACGCGGTCCGCGCTCGGCGCTGTACGGCGCCGACGCCATCGGCGGGGTCATCCAGATCTTCACGCGCCAGGGCGAAGCAGGCCTGCAGCCACGCCTGCGCCTGGCCGCCGGCAGCCAGCAAACCTTCGAGCGCAGCCTGGGGCTGTCCGGCGGCGACCAGCGCACCCGCTTCGACCTGGGCGCCAGCCTGACCGAACGCACCGGCTTCGACCGCTCGCAGGATGCCCGCGGCTACGATGGCGACCACGATGGTCTGCGGCGCAAGGCCTTCAACCTGAACCTGGAACATCGTTTCAACGAGCGCCTGAAGGGTGGCCTGAGCCTGCTCGATCAGCGTGGCGAGAGCGAATACGACGACCTGTTCAGCTTCGCGCCGGGCAATCCCAGCGAACGCTTCAGCGTCTCTTCCGCCTCGGCCCATCTCGAGGCGCAGCTCGCCGAGCGCTGGAGCAGCCGCCTGGAGCTCGGCCACAGCGAGGACAAGAGCGACAATCGCGACCCGCTGAACAGCTTCAACAACTACCTGTTCAATACCTACCGCGACAGCGCCGCCTGGCTCAATACCCTGCGCCTGGACGATGCCCAGCAGCTGCTGCTCGGTCTCGACTGGTCCGAGGACCGCCTGAACACGGACAGCGACTTCAGCCGGACCGAGCGCTGGAACCAGGCCGCCTTCGTCCAGCACCGCTACCGCGGCGACGGCTTCGCCACCGAACTGGGCCTGCGCCATGACGACAACCAGCAGTTCGGCAGCGAGAACACCTGGAACGCCGCGCTGAGCCTGGACCTGGCCGAGCGCCTGGAGCTGCTGCTGAGCTATGGCGAAGGCTTCCACGCCCCCACCTTCAACGATCTGTACTTCCCCACCAGCGCCTACTATGGCGGCAATCCGGACCTGGCCCCCGAGCGTTCGAAGACCTACGAGGCGCAGCTGCGTGGCGATCACCTGGACACCCGCTGGAGCCTGTCGGCCTACCGTACCGAGGTGGAGGACCTGATCACCGTGGTGAGCGACCCGGTGACCTTCTTCAGCACCCCGATGAACGTCAACCAGGCGCGCCTGCAGGGGCTGGAACTGAGCCTCGAACGCGACGTGCTGGGCTGGCAGGCCGCTCTCGGCGCCAGCCTGCTCGACCCTCGCGATCGCGACACCGGCCATACCCTGCCACGCCGCACCAAGCGCAGCCTGAGCCTGGATCTGGATCGCCAGTTCGGCGCCTTCGCCGCCGGCATGAGCTGGCAGGCCTTCTCCGGGCGCTACGACGATGCCGCCAACAGCCGCGAGATCGCCGGCTACGGTCTGCTTGGCGCACGGGCGAGCTGGCGGATGAACGAGGAGCTGCTGTGGCAGTTCAAGGTCGACAACCTGCTGGACAAGGACTATTCCCAGGCCCTGTACAGCCGGCCGAACGACGCGTTCTTCAGCAGCGTGAGCTATTACGGCTACCGCGAGGAAGGCCGTAGCGCCCTGCTCTCCCTGAGCTGGACGCCCCGGCTGTAGCCCTTACAGACGGAACTGGCCGACCTGGCCGGCCAGGTCGTCGGCCAGGCGGCGCAGGGTCTGGCAGTCCTCGCGGCAGGCGCGCACCTCGCCGGCGGTGGCATGCGCCAGGTCGGCGATGCCCTGCACGTTGCGGTTGATCTCCTCGGTCACCGAACTCTGTTCCTCGGTGGCCGCCGCCACCTGGGTGTTCATGTCGCTGATCGCCTCCACCTGCTCGGTGATGGCGCCGAGCGACTGGCCTGTGCGCTGGCTGGCCTCGACCCCGGTGCCGGTGGCCGCCTGGCCGGCGTGCATGGAGCTGACCGCCGTCTCGGCGCCCTGCTTGAGACGCTGGATCATCTGCTGGATCTCGTCGGTGGAGGCCTGGGTGCGGCTGGCCAGGGTACGCACCTCGTCGGCCACCACGGCGAAGCCGCGGCCCATCTCGCCCGCTCGCGCCGCCTCGATGGCGGCGTTGAGCGCCAGCAGGTTGGTCTGCTCGGAGATGCCGCGGATCACCGCCAGCACCTGGTCGATGGAGGCCACCTGCTCGGCCAGCTCACTCACCGCCTCGGCGGCGCCACCGATATCGGCGGACATCCGCTCGATATGGGCGATGGACTGGCCCACCACCTGGCGCGCCTGCTGCGCCTCGTCGCGCGCGCTGTGCGAGGACTGCGCTGCGCTGCTGGCGTTGCGCGCGATCTCCTGCACGGTCAGGCCCATCTCGTGCACGGCGGTGGCCACCATGTCGGTCATTTCCTGCTGCTGGCCGGCGCGCCCGGCGGTGTTCTCCACCACCTGGGCGACCTGGCCGACCGCGCCGCGCAGGCGCTCGCTGGTGGCCAGCACCTCGCCGATCAGCTCGCGCTGGCTGGCCAGGAAGCGATTGAAACCGCGCGCCAGGTCGCCCAGCTCGTCGCCGCGCGACTCGTCGAGACGGCGGGTCAGGTCGCCGCCACCGCCGCCGATATCCACCAGCGCCGCGGTGACCTGGCGGATCGGCCGCACCAGCCCGCGCGCCAGCAGCACCACCAGGCCGAGGAACAGCAGCGCCACGGCCAGGCCGATCAGGCTGCTCATCAGCAGCGCCCGGCGCGCCTCGGCGTAGATTTCCGCCTCCGGCACCTCGCTGACCAGCAGCCAGTCGAGGCTGGCGAACTTCTGCGCCACCGCCAGGTAGGCCTCGCCGTCGCGCTCGAAGCGCACCGCCCGGCCATCGCCGAGCAGCGCCTGCTGCGCCGCCTCGGCGCCGAACAGCTGCTCCAATTGGCCGCTGCCGCTGAGTTCGGAGTGCGGGTGGACCTTGACCCCGCCCTTGCCGTCGACCAGGAACACCTGGCCCTGCTCGCCGAAGCGGAACTCGCTGATCATCTTCGACATGTCCCCCAGGTCGTAGCCCAGGCCGGACACGCCGATGGTCTTGCCATCGCGCTCGATCCGCTGGTTGATGAACAACGTCGGCTGCCGCGTGCCCTTGTCGATGTCGATCTCCAGCACGCGGTCGCGATCACCGTCGACCAGGCGATAGAACCACTGGTTCTCCGCCTGGCTGCGATCGAGGGTACGCATCAGCCCTTCGCCGGTGGTGTAGTTGCCGCTGGCCAGGGCGACGATCGAGGTGGTCATCGCGTTCTGCTGGGCGCGCACGCCCTCCAGGTAGCGGGCGAACTCATCGCGCCGCGCCTCGTCCTCGCCGGCGGCCAGCCAGTCCTGTACCAGGCTGTTTTCGGCGATCGAGGCGTTGGCGGTGATCGGCGCGGTCAGCACCCGCTCCAGGTCGTTGCGAATCGCCTGCACCCGCGCCGGCAGCGCCTCTTCGACCAGATAGCGCTCGGTCAGGCGATTGACCACCGCCGAATAGATGCCGACCACGATCAGAATGCTGGCCAGCAGGGCCGCCCCCATGCTGAGGATCAACTGCCACTGGATACTGCGTTGCCATAGGCGCATAGGGCTCTCCGGAAGTTGGCCAAACACATTGCATACAAATATGTACACAATATTACAGGCAAGTTTATTCGAAAACCCTATCGGCGCCTCGACAAAAGACATGAGGAAAAACCGCCCTCTTCGGACGTGCGGTCGCCGGTGCCCCGTTCAGGGCGGTCGATCCCGTTCGGCCTGCCGCTCGTCGGCAAACCAGCGCCGAAGGTGAGCGGCGGGTGCGCTGCCGTATAGAGCGCCAGCTCTGCCGCCGGCAGCTCGGCACAGAACAGCGACAGCAGGCAGGGCATCCAGGCAGACATCGCTCGCCACTCCCCAGCTGCGACCGACTCAGTCCAGCCAGCGCAGCGATGACGCCCTACCCGCCGGCTCAGTCGAGCACATCGAACTGCACGCGAGCGGTTTGCCCAGCCTCGTCGAGCACGCTGAGCTGGTAACGCCCGGCGCGCTCGAAAGCCTGGTCGAAGGATTGCCCGGCGGCGCCTTCCGCCAACGGGGCGCCATCGAGGAACCACCAGCGCCGCCCGCTGCCGCCGAGCGTCGCCAGGCTCAGCCTGAGCGGTTCGCGGCTTGCCAGCGGACGCCGCAGGCTGTCGCCCTCGCGCACCCCGACGATGGTCAGGGGCGCAACGGCCGGCGCCTGCAACGGCGGGCAGCCCGGATCGCTGGCCGGCAGGCGTGCGCTGCGTCGCTCGCGGCGCGGCAGCCAGGGCTCCAGCGGCGCCGGCCAGAGCGCCAGCTCACGCGGCTCGGCGCCGGGGCAGCCGGGCGCCACGCGGCGGCCCTGGCCGTCGACCCAGAACCTCTCACGCAGGCCGCTGCCCAGCGGCTGGTCGGCGGCCAGCAGGGTAGGCGGCGTGGTGCCGGCCAGGGTCCAGGCGAAGCGCAGGCGCCGGCAGTTGGGATCGTCGCGGCGCATCGGTTGGCCCAGCGGCCAACAGATGGCGGCGACGCCGACCTCGGCCGGCTGCGCGTCGACCGGCGCGGCGATGCCACGCTGGCTGTCGCGCCCCACCAGCAGATCGTGCACCTGCAACAGCAGCGGCGCCGCCGAGGCCAGGCCGAACTGGCCGGGCACCGGGGTGCCGTCCGGGCGGCCGATCCAGATGCCGACCAGATGGCGCGGGCCGACACCAATGGCCCAGGCATCGCGAAAGCCGTAGCTGGTGCCGGTCTTCCAGGCCAGCGTCGGCCGTTGCACGAGCTGCGCGCGCGGGTCGCGGTCCGGGCGCGCCTGGCCGCTGAGGATGCGGCGGATGATCCAGGCCGCGCCGGGCGACAGCAGGCGCCGCTCGCGCAGTTCATCGTCCGGCTGCAGGCGCGGCCGCGCCGCCAGGCCGCCGCGGGCGAAGGCGCTGTAGCCAGCCACGAGCGACTCCAGGCGGCTGCCACCGCCGCCGAGGATCAGCGCCAGGTTCGGCTCGGCCAATGCCGGCAGGCGAAGCGGTACGCCGGCGCCGCGCAGCTCGCCGGCGAAACGCTTCGGGCCGTAGGCTTCCAGCAACTGCACCGCCGGCAGGTTGAGCGAGGTGGCCAGCGCCTCGCTGGCCGACACCGGGCCGCTGAAGCCGACGGCGAAGTTGCCGGGACGGTAGTCGCCGTAATGCCGCGGCACGTCCTGCAGCAGCGACTCGGAATGGATCAGCCCGGCGTCCAGGGCCATGCCGTAGAGGAAGGGTTTCAACGTCGAGCCGGGCGAACGCAGCGCGCGCACCATGTCGACGTGGCCGAAGCGCGCGGCATCGCCGATATCCACCGAGCCCAGGTAGGCGCGCACCGCCATGCTCTGATGCTCGACCACCAGGATCGCCGCCGAGGTGCGCTCGGGCAGGCGCGCGCGCCAGCCCAGCAGCAGGTCCTCCAGACGCAATTGCAGGGCGGCGTCCAGCGTGGTGTGGATCAGCGGCGGGCTGCCGGGCCGATTCAGCCGCCGCGCCAGCAAGGGCGCCAGGCTCGGCTCGCGGCGCGGGGCGAGGAATACCGGCTCCTCCAGCGCCTCCTCGATCTGCGCGGCGGGCCACACGCGGAACTCGGCCAGGCGCCTTAGCACCTTGTCCCGCGCCGCCCGGGCGCGCTCGGGGTGGCGATCCGGACGCAGCCGGCTGGGCGCCTGCGGCAGCACCGCGAGCAAGGCGGCCTCGGCGCGGGTCATCTGGCTCGGCGGCTTGCCCAGGTAGCTCCAGCTGGCCGCCGCCACGCCCTGCAGGGTACCGCCGAAGGGCGCGCGATTGAGGTACAGGGCGAGTATCTCGTCCTTGGACAGGTGCCATTCCAGTTGCGCGGTGCGCCAGAGCTGCTTGAGCTTGCCCGGCAGATTCCGCCCATGCGGGTCGAGCAGGCGCGCCACCTGCATCGACAGCGTGCTGCCGCCGGATACCACGCGCCCGCCGGAGAGGTTCTGCCAGGCGGCGCGAGCCAGGGCCAGCGGGTTGACCCCGGGGTGCTGGCGGAACCAGCGGTCCTCGTAAGTCAGCAGCGCGTCGAGGTAATAGGGCGAGACCTGGTCCGGGGTCACCGGGTAGCGCCACACGCCGTCGCGGTCGGCGAAACGCCACAACGGCGTACCGTCCTCGGCCAGCACCACACGGGCCAGATCGTCTTCGGGCAATGGCAGCGGGCACAGGCGGTCGGCTAGCCAGAGCAGACTCAGCCCAACTATCAGCGCACCAGCGCACTGCCGCCAGCGCCGCCCCCCAGAGGCTTCAGCTGCGCGCCAACAAGCAGGCATCGCAAAAAGACGTTTTATTGACACAAACAATGACCACCCGTCTGATCACCACACATTCGACATATTTTTGACTCCTAGAGGTTTTACATGCCATTACGGGGCCACTAGACCTAAATCTGAACACTGCTTCGTTGAGCTGACAGTACCTGCCAAGCGGTGTTTACGGGCATCGAGTTCAACCTCCCAGCCTTCTCCGGCGCCAGGCGCTTGACGGTGCGATGCCAACCTTCTATCTCAACGAAAGGACATTGGTTATGCGCATCGACGAACCTGGCGATGAATTATTGCCCACTGCTGTACGGCAGGTATTGCCATCTCAGTCGCTTGGTACCGCAGTACCGGGCAAATCCCTCCGCCGCTTTGCCGCTGCGCCTTCGGCCGTCCTGGTATCGCTGGCAGTGCTCGGCCTCAGCCCGCAGGCGCTGGGGGATCACGACGTCGCCCATGTCGTGGACAATCTCAAAGGCGGCCTGGGCGCACTGGAGCGGCGAGTCTGGGATTGCGAGAACGGCGTCAATGGTAAATGCCCGGGGACCAAGGGGGATAAGGGGGATACTGGTCCACAGGGACCGCAGGGCGAAACGGGTCCGCAGGGCGCTCAGGGCGAGACCGGACCACAGGGCCCGCAGGGCGAGACCGGGCCACAGGGCCCACAGGGCGAAACGGGTCCGCAGGGCGCTCAGGGCGAGACCGGGCCACAGGGCCCGCAGGGCGAAACGGGTCCGCAGGGAGCTCAGGGCGACATAGGCCCCGCTGGAGTAGCAGGTCCGCAGGGCGATACCGGCCTGACCGCCTGGGAGCGCAAAACCGAAACCTGCACACAGAACACAACCGCCATTACCTGCACGGCGACCTGCAGCGAGGGCAAGCGGGTGCTGGGCGGCGGGGCGAGCTATTCCTCGGCTCAGACCTGGCAGACCGTTCTGAGCTACCCGCCAACCGACTCGAGCTGGACGGCATCGCTGGTCAAGACAACAGGGGGCGGGTCAGCGGCCCAGATCACCGTAACCACCTACGCCTTGTGCGCCTCTACCAACTAAGCAGATCCGGGAGGTTAGTGATGAACTTCTATTCGATTCCCGCCTGGACGGTGACGGCCATGCTGCTGTCCAGTCCTGCGCTGGCCGGCCACTGCGACGCCGAGGTAGCCGAGGCGCAGGCCGCCGCCAACTATGCACCCTACCTTCAACCCAGTGTGGAGGAGGTGGTGGGTGTGCTCTTCCAAAGCGCGCTCGAGGCCTGCCGGCTGGAGGAAATCCAGATGGCCAGTGCCGAGTTCGACTCGCCGATGCTGGCGCCGGACTATGTTTCGGTAGGCCAGTCCATGCTGATCAATATCGTCGAGATGATCGGCGCCAAGTGACGGCTGTACGGGGCAAGGCCAGCAGGCCTTGCCCCGTTTTGCCATAAGCCAGTCCTGCAGCCCGGATGCAATCCGGGGCCGCTCTACCGCTCTCTCACCACCATCCCCCCCGGCGCACTGCCCAGCGCATGCCAGCTCGGCCGGTACATCGACTCCACCTGCGGTGGCGGTACCCGGTAACTGCCCGGAGTGACCGCACGGGCCAGGTAGAGCAGATGGGTGGTGCCGTAGCCGTCCACATCCAGCGCCGCCACATAGCGGTCGCCGCGGTATTCCTGGTGCTTGATCCGCGCGTTCTGCATCGCCTGGCGCCATTCCTTGACCTGGCTGCCGGCGTCGTCGAGGCTCGCCGCGCTCTGCGCCAGGTTCTGGTTTTCCAGCTCCAGGCCGGCGGGCAGCAGGTCCACCACCAGGGCGTCGGGCACGCGCTGCTTGGCGCGCACCGCCAGGTGCACCAGCACCAGTTCGCCGCTTTCCAGGCGCTCAAGGTCCAGCGGGCGGCCGTCAATGCCCAGATATTCGCGCTCGATGCTGAGGTTCTCGCCACCGGCCGCCGGCACCTGGCTCGGATAACCGGACAGGGTCAGTTGCTGGTACAGCTTGGCGCTGCCGGCGTTGCTGACGGTCAAGGGCTCGGCCAGTTCGGCGCGCTCAAGCTTGATGCCCGGCTGCCGGTCGCTCAGCTGGAACTGGAAGGCGCCGCTGGCCAGTTGCGCACTCCACGGCTGTTCCGGCTTGCCGAGCAGGCCGCGACCGGCGAGGAACAGCGCGTTGCGCTCCTGGGTCGACAACCAGCGCTGGCCGGCCAGCTCGTCGGCCAGGTCGAACAGGCGCTGCTCGCGCTGGCCGGCGGCCAGGTCGTGTTCCTCCAGCAAGGCGAGGATCAGCGCCTGGTCGCGCAGCGCGCTGCCGTAGTCGGCCATCCAGCGCTCGCCGTCGCGCGCCTGGATCAGGCCCTGGGCCAGCGCCTGCTCACCGCGCGGCGCGTCGCCCATCAGCTTGAGCGCGGCGGCCAACTGCACCAGCGGCAGGCCGGAACGCGCCTCGCCGCGCCGCTCGTACAGGCTGCGCAGCGCGCCCAGCGGCGCCTGCTGGCTGCGCGCCAGGACGTAGCCGGCGTAGGCCTGCACGGCGAAGCGGGTGTGGGCGAAGTCCTCGCTGTAGCCGGCCTCGATCAGGCTGCTCTGCTGCAGGTAGCGCAGCAGGCGGTCGCTGGCCTTCTTCAGCGCCTCGGCCGGCACACCGAAGCCCTGCTCGCGGGCGCGCAGGAGAAAATCGGTGACATAGGCGGTGAGCCAGTACTCCTCCTCGCTCTCGGCGCTCCACAGACCGAAGCCGCCGCTGTGGCGCTGCATGCCGAGCAGGCGCTCGATGCCCAGCTCGATGCTCCTGCGCCGCTGCTCGTCCGGCTCGCCTGCCAGGCCGAGGCGCTGGAGGCTGGCGGCATCGGCATAGAGCGAGGGGTACAGGCCGCTGGTGGTCTGCTCCAGGCAACCATAGGGATAGGCCTTGAGAGCGCGGATCTGCTCGCCGAGGTTCAGCGGCGGCCGACTCGACAGCGCCAGCACGGCCTCCAGCCCGGCAGGCTCGAACTGGTTCAGGCTGCCGGCCGGCAGGCTCCAGGGCTCGCCCTCGCCCAGTACTGCGCGAAAATGCTGCAGCTGCGCCGGATAGGCCGGGCGGATGCCCAGGGTCCACTCGCGACTGAAGTCGCCGAGTTCCTCGCCCGGCAGCGCCAGGCCCTGCACCTCGACATGGATGCGGCCCTGGCCCAGGCCGCCCTCGGCGCGCACCGGGATACGCAGGGTCATGCGCTGGCCGTCGGCCAGCTGGATCGGTGCCTCGCCGCGCTGCAGCAGACGCAGTTGGCCCTCCACGTCCACGCGCACATCGAGTTGCTGCTCGGCGCCGGAGAGGTTGGTCAGATCCAGCGCCAGGCTGGTTTCGTCGCCGCCGGCGAGAAAGCGCGGCATCGACAGCTCGGCGATCAGCGGCGCGGCAACCAGCGTCTTGGCCTCGGCCATGCCGAAGCGCTCGTCGCTCCAGGCCTGCGCCATCAGGCGCAGCTCGCCGTTGAAGTCGGGGATATCCAGGCTGACTTCGCCCTCGCCCTGCGCGTCGAGCGGCAACGCCTCGCTCTGCAGGGCGACGATCAGCACGCTGGTGTCGGGGCGCTTGCCGCCGGCGGCGAGGCCCGCGTCGCCGCCGAAGGCCAGGCTGGCGACGCGCCCCTGCCCTTCGATCAACTGCCCGTAGACGTCCAGCTGATCGGCGCCGTAAGCCTTGCGCCCGAAGAAGCTGGCGAAGGGATCGGGGGTGGCGTAATCGGTGATGTTGAGGATGCCGACATCCACCGCGGCGACCAGCACCCGCACCCGCTCGGGGATGCTGCCGTCGGCGTTGCGCGCGCTGACCTTGACCGTCAGCGGCTGCTTGGGCCGCATCTTTTCCGGCGCCTCGAGGCTCACCGCCAGCTGGCGCGGCGCACGCTGCAGCGGCAGATGCAGCAGGCCGACGGCGCGCTTGGGGGTGACCCGCGCACCGCGCTCGCCTGGGCGGATCACCAGGGCGCTGAGGTACAGGTCGTGGCGCGCCCATTTCGCGTCGATGGGCAGCTCGAAGGTCTTGCCGGCGGCCGGCACGCTGATTTCCTGCCACCACAGCGGCCCCTCGCTGGATTCGACCAGCAGGTAGCCGCTGCCGGCTGCCGGCGGGGTGACGGTGATCTGCGCCACATCGCCCGCCGCGTAGGCCGGCTTGTCCAGCGCCAGCTTGACCTGGTCGGGACGCACCGCGCCGCCCTCGGCGTTGTCCTGCCAGCGGTAGCCGGCCCAGAAGCGCAGGCTGCTGAGCAGGCCGGTGCGGTTGTCCACCAGCTCGACCCGGTAGGGGCCCCACTCCACCGGGAAGCTGACCTTGGCGGTGCCGCCGGCCTCGATGCTCAGCGGCTCCTCGCTGAGGGTGAGGAATTTCTCGTTGAAGTTGTGCCGCCAGCCCTCACCGTCGGAGAAGCTCCAGAAGTAGTCGCGGCGCTCGCGCACCAGGCGCACGCTCAGGTCGTCGGCGGCCAGCTTGTTGCCGGCGGCATCGGCCACCAGCAGCTCGAACTCGGCCAGGCTGTCGGCATCCACCTCCTCGCCGTCGAACAGCCCGCGCAGCCCCGGCAGACGCTCGGCCGGCCATACTGGCTGGACGATGCGCCGGGTGATCGGCCGACCGCCGGATTCCTGCAGGCTGGCCTGGAGGATCAGGCGCAGCGGCGATTTGGCCTCGCCCCAGCGGTTTTCCGGGCGCAGCACGGCGCGGCCCTGGTCATCGAGACTGATCTCGTCGAGTTCCTGATCCTGAGTCAGATCGGCCTCGGTGACGTCGCCGAACTGATAGCCCGGCAGGCTCGCCACCGCCTCGCGCAGCGGCCGCACGTAGAGCTGGCCGGTCAGGCGGTTGCCGGCGGCCGGCGCGCCGTAGAGGTAGCGGCCGGTCACGGCGAACTCGGGATTGTCGCCCGGCGCATAGGGCTGCTCGCGGCCCTTGAGTTCGAGGGCCAGGCGTTCGGGGAGGAAGTCCTCGACGAGAAACTCGTACAGCTGCGGGCTGCCGTCGCCGAGGTCGAGCAGCAGCTGCCAGCGCCCGGTGGGCGCCTCCTCGGCCAGCTGCAGCTGGTACTGGTAGAGGCCGCCCTCGTCCGCCGTCCAGACGAACTTGCGGCTGATCTGCTCGTCCGGCCGGCGCACCTCGACGCTCACCGGCTGGGCCTTGACCGGTTTGCCGTCGGCGTCGCGCAGCAGGGCATTGAGCAGCACCGTCTCGCCGGGGCGATAGAGGTCGCGCGGGCCGAACACGAACAGCTGCAGCGGATGCGCCTTGGGCCCGGCGATATCGAATTCGGCCAGGTCCAGCGCCGGTGCATTGAGGCGCAGCAGGCTGGTCTGCTCGCCCTGCTTGGCCAGCAGCAACTGGGCCTTGGCCGGCAGCGGCAACTGGGCGTGGCCGGCGGCGTCGGTCTTGCCCTCGGCGAGCAGCGCGCCGTCGCCGTCGAGCAGTTCGAGCTGCACCCCGGCCTGCGCCTTGCCACCTTCCAGGGCCTGGGTGAAGACGTCGAGACGGTCGCGGTAGCGGTGCGCGGACAGGCCGATGTCGCTCAGGGAAAACAGCGTCGCCGGCTGCGAATAGCTGTAGCTGCCGGCCTCGCGCATCACCGCCAGGTACACCCCGGGCTGCTTGAACGGCTCCAGGCCGGCGATCGGCAGCAGCAGGGTCTCGCGCGTGTTGCGCGCCGGGTTGAGGTCGAAACGCCCGCCGTAGACCAGCTCGGCCATCGGCAGCAATTGCTGCGCCTCCCAGGTGTCGAGGTTGCTGCTGCGCCCCCAGCGGGCGAGGAAGCCCGGCAGCGCCTCGGGCTTGATGCGGAAGAACTCGACATTGACCTTGTCGACGTTCAGCGCGATCACCGGCAGGCCCTCGGCCAGGCGGGTCGGCAGCAGCGAGCCGCGGCTGGCGAAACCGACGCTGGCCTGCAGGTCGCGGGTCTCGAGGCGGCTGACGTGCTCGGCGGCAAGCTTGGCGCCGTTGATGCCGCGCAGGCCGGCATCGATGGTCAGCACCAGCTTGCGCTTGGGCTCCAGGTGGCGCAGGCGCAGTTCGCTCAGGTTTTCGGACAGTTCCCAGGCGCCGTCGACCTTGCCGTCCTTGCTGTCGACCAGGTGCAGGCGCTCGGCGAAGGGCTGGTCGGGATCGAGCGGCACGGAGAAGGTCACCGACAGCGCGCTGGCGCCGTCCAGTTGCACCTCGGACACGTCGACCACCTCCAGTTCGCGGCCGGCATGGCGCGCGGCCAGCGCGGCGCGATCCACCGCCGGCTGCGGCGGGCGCTGCTGCTCGGCCGCGGGCGCGGTGCTGGTGACGGTGGCGGGGTCCTGGGATGAATCGCAGGCGCTGAGCAGGCTCAGGGCGAGGGCCAGAAGCAGTCCTTTGTTCGGCATTGCGGGCTCCGGTATAGGGGGGCGCAGAGAACCCCAACTATAGCCGAGCGCCTACCCAGGGAGGAGGCGCGGCGGCGAAAGCGCCAAGCCGAGCACACCTCCCTGGCCCCAGCACGACGACGATTTCAACCGCGGCTCAATGGCACAGCTCGCAGACTTCGGCATTGGGCGCCAGGTTGAAGAAGTCGTCCATCGACATATGCACCAGGTTCTCGTGGTCGCCGGCCTCCAGGTAGACGTCCGCCAGGCGCGCCAGTTGCGGGTCGATCAGCATGTCCAGGCCGTACAGCGCGCCGAGCGCCGGCACCGCGCCGCGCTGGCAGTCCTTGAACAGGCCGACCAGGTTCTGCTCACCGCTGAGCTGCCAGCGCTGGCTGCCCTTGCGCACCTTGTCCAGGTCGAGCTTGCGGTTGGCCGGCAGCACGGCCATCAGGTAGTGGCCGCGGCGGTCGTCGAGGATCACCGGCTTGGCCATGCGCGCGGCAGGAATGTGCGCCTTGCGCGCCGCCTCCAGGCTGGTGGCCGAGGGCTCGTGCTCGATCAGTTTGTAGTCGCAATGCGCCCGCTGCAGATGGCGCTCCAGGGTTTCGGCCATACGCATGATCCACCTCCTCGGTCGCCGCGGCGACGCTTGGTTGACTGGCCCTGGAAAAAGTCTAGCCAGGGCGGCAGGCAGGCGAAGGTGCGGTTGCTGCTATGACCAGACGGCGATAGCAGCAAAGGTACTAACGCCGCCTATAATCGCCGCTTTGCCGGAGCCGCCCATGTCCGCCCTGCTCGACGCCTGGCGCCACGCCCCGACCCAGCGCCGGGTCTGGGCCCTGGCCGCGCCGATGATTCTCTCCAACCTGTCGGTGCCGCTGGTGGCGCTGGTCGACAGCGCCGTGGTCGGTCACCTGCCGCACGCCCACCAACTGGCGGCGGTGGCGGTGGGCGGCAGCCTCTACACCCTGCTGACCTGGGCCATGGGCTTTCTGCGCATGGGTAGCACCGGCTTCGCCGCTCAGGCCGCCGGCCGCGGCGACGGCGGCGCGCTGCGCCAGGTGCTGCTGCAGGGCCTGCTGCTCGGCGTGCTGCTGGCGCTGCTACTGGCCGTGCTGGCGATCCCCTTCAGCGGCGCCGCGCTGGGTCTGATGCGGCCATCGGCGGCACTCGACGCGCTGGCCCGCGAGTATTTCCAGATCCGCCTGTTCGGCCTGCCGGCCGCGCTGGCGAGCTACGCCCTGGTCGGCTGGTTGCTGGGCACGCAGAACGCGCGCGGGCCGCTGGCGATTCTGCTCACCGCCAACCTGCTCAACGTGGCCCTGGACCTGTGGTTCGTGCTCGGCCTGCAGTGGGGCGTGGCCGGCGCGGCCTGGGCCTCGGTGATCGCTGAATGGAGCGCCGCGCTGCTCGGCCTGTGGCTGGCGCGCCGCGCCCTGACGCGCTACCCCGGGCAGCTCGAGCGCGCGGCGCTGAAGCGCTGGAGTAGCTGGCGACCGCTGCTGGCGGTCAACCGCGACATCTTCATCCGCACCCTGGCGCTGCAGCTGGTGTTCTTCCTGATCACCGTGCAGGGCACCCGCCTGGGCGACGCCACGGTGGCGGCCAATGCCCTGCTGCTCAACGGCCTGCTACTCACCGCCCACGCCCTCGACGGCCTGGCCCATGCGGTCGAGGCGCTGTGCGGCCATGCCCTCGGCGCCCGCGACCGCGCCGCGCTGCGCCGCTCGCTGCTGGTAGCCGGGGCCTGGTCGCTGCTGGCCAGCCTCGGTTTCGCCCTGTTCTTCCTGTTCGGCGGGCACTGGTTCATCGGCCTGCAGACCGATATCGCCGCGGTGCGCGACACCGCGCTGCAGTACCTGCCCTACCTGGCGCTACTGCCGTTGCTGGCGGTATGGAGCTACCTGCTCGACGGCCTGTTTATCGGCGCGACCCGGGCGCGGGAGATGCGCGACGCCATGCTGATCGCCCTGGCGCTGGCCCTGCCGCTGGGCTGGGCGCTGCAGGGGCTGGGCAACCATGGCCTGTGGCTGGCCTTTCTCGCCTTCATGGCGCTGCGCAGTCTGGTGCTGGGTGGCTATGCTTGGCAGCTGTCGCGGCGCGACCTGTGGTTCGCCCCAGCCAGCCGCTGATCCGCCCCCGCCCGCCCGCAGCAAGGAGCCCCCATGGCCGCGCTCGTCGCCTACCTGCATTTTCTATCGATCTTCGCCCTGTTCGCCCTGCTCAGCGTCGAACACGTGCTGTTCAAGACACCGCTGGATCTGCGCCGCGCGCGCAGCCTGGTGATCACCGACCTGGCCTATGGCATCTGCGCCGGGCTGGTGCTTGT
Source organism: Pseudomonas sp. SP16.1 (assembly GCF_052682975.1). Classification (NCBI taxonomy): domain Bacteria; kingdom Pseudomonadati; phylum Pseudomonadota; class Gammaproteobacteria; order Pseudomonadales; family Pseudomonadaceae; genus Pseudomonas; species Pseudomonas sp. SP16.1. The sequence continues at coordinate 224,074 of NZ_JBQYFZ010000001.1, read as the reverse complement.
CACCGGCATCGCCCGGGTGCTGTGGTACGGCAAGGGTTGGCAGTACTACCTGCACAACGGGGTGTTCCACGCCAAGGTGGGGCTGTTCATCCTGGTCGCCCTGCTGTCGATCCTGCCCACCTTCGTCTTTCTCAACTGGCGTCACGCGCTCAAGGCCGGCCAGGTGCCGGAGCCGAGCGCCCGGCAGGTCGCCCTGGTGACCTGGAGCATCCGCATCGAGCTGCTGCTGTTGCTGGTGATGCCGCTGCTGGCGGCGCTGATGGCGCGGGGGTATGGGATAAGCGGCTGAGTCCTCGTCTCGGTGCGCACGGCGCACCCTACAGTAGGGTGTGCCGCGCGCTCCAAGGGCCTCAGGACGCCAGGTAGGACGAACGGGTCAGCCCCAGGCGCAGGGCGTCGAGGAACTGGGTGCGTTCACGCGGGCTGATCTTGGCGCTGGCCACCTTGTCGCGGTAGTGGGTCATCAGCTCCTCGGGCGACAGGTGCACGTAGCGCAGCATGTCCTCGATGGTGTCGTGGGTCTCGATGCCGGCGTGGTACACGCTGCCGTCGGCGCTCTGGTAGATGTTCACCGAGTCGGTGTCGCCGAACAGGTTGTGCATGTCGCCGAGGATTTCCTGGTAGGCGCCGACCAGGAAGATGCCCAGCACATAGTCCTCGCCCTCGCGCACTTCGTGTACTGGCAGGCTGGTCTCGATCGACTGCTCGTCGACGTACTGGTTGATCTTGCCGTCCGAGTCGCAGGTCAGATCCTGCAGCACGGCGCGGCGCAGCGGCTCCTCGTCCAGGCGCAGCAGCGGCATGATCGGCAGGATCTGGCCGATCGCCCAGGTGTCCGGCAGGCTCTGGAACACCGAGAAGTTGCAGATGTACTTGTCCGCCAGCTTGTCGTTGAGCTCGTCGAGCACCTGGCGGTGCGAGCGCTGGCGCGCCTTGAGCTGGTTGTACAGGCGCCGGCAGATGGCGAAGTAGCACTGCTCGGCGAGCGCCTTCTGCGGCAGGTCGAGCTTGCCCGCCGAGTACTGCGCGGCCACCTCGCTGATGTAGTGGGTGGCGCGCCAGTAGGTCTCGGCGACCATTTCCGGGTCGCTGTCGCCGAGCAACTCGATCAGCACCTGCAGCACTTCCGGCTGCTCGATGTCGGCATCGATCTGCGGCACCGCGTCGTTGTGCTTCTCCACATCGGTAACCTGCACCAGCAGCACCGCGTGGTGCGCGGTCATGGCTCGGCCGCTCTCGGAGAAGATGTGCGGATGGGGGATGTCCTGGCGGTCGCAGAACTCCTTGAGCATGTCGACCACGGCGTCGGCGTAGTCTTCCATGTCGTAGTTGATCGAGCTCGCGTTGCGCGAGTGGGTACCGTCGTAGTCCACGCCGAGGCCGCCGCCGACGTCGATATGGTCGACCGGCAGGCCGAGGGCGCGCAGCTCGCCGTAGTAGCGGATGGCCTCGCGGAAGCCCTTGCGGTAGTCGGCGATATTGGCGATCTGCGAACCCATGTGGAAATGCAGCAGGCGGATGCCCTGGTCCAGCCCGGCGGCCTTGAAGCGCTCGACCACCTGCAGGATCTGCGCCGCGGACAGACCGAACTTGGACTTCTCGCCGCCGGTGTCGGCCCACTTGCTTGATGCCAGCGAGGACAGGCGCACGCGCAGGCCGATCTGCGGCGCGACCTTCAGCTCGGCCGCCTCCTCGATCACCAGGCGCACCTCGGATTCCTTCTCGATGACGATGAACACGTTGTGGCCGAGCTTCTGCCCCATCAGCGCCAGGCGGATGAACTCGCGGTCCTTGTAGCCGTTGCAGACGATGGTGCCGCCCTTCGGCGCCAGCGCCAGCACCGCCAGCAGCTCGGGCTTGGAACCGGCCTCCAGGCCGATGGAGACATTCTGCGTGGCGATGATGTTCTCCACCACAGCCTCCTGCTGGTTGACCTTGATCGGGTACAGCGCGGTGTAGCGGTTCTGGTACTCGAGCCGGGCGATGCTGGCGTCGAAGGCGCCGGTCAGGCGGCGCACGCGATCCTGCAGGATGTCCGGGAAACGCACCAGCAGCGGCAGCGACAGGCCGCTCTGGCGCAGCTCGTCGACCTGGTCGTAGAGATCAATGGGCTGGCTCTGCGGGCCGTTGGGACGCACCTCGACGCGGCCGGCGTCGTTGATCGAAAAATAACCGGCGCCCCAGTGGCGAATGCCATAGACACTGCGGCTATCGGCCACCGTCCACTGGCTGCCATCGTCTTTGCGTGTGCGTCGTGCGGACATCGAGTCCTCCCATGGGAATGAGCCTGGCCTTCACGGGTGGCCAGCCTGGAAATTAAGGGTGCAGGATGACGTTTGCTCGGCGGTTGACCGCACGAACACTCGATCAGTTTAGAAAAGCGCGGCTCAGCCGCCGGACTTCTTCGCGGCGAAGCCGCGTTTGCTCAGTTCCGCCAGGAGCAGTTCGACGTGATCGCCCTGGATCTCGATCACTCCGTCCTTCAGCGCACCGCCGGTGCCGCAGCGCTTCTTCAGCGCGCTGGCGAGCTCCTTGAGCGGCTCCTCGGCCAGCGGCACGCCGCTCACCGTGGTCACCGTCTTGCCGCCGCGGCCCTTGGTTTCGCGGCGCACTCGAGCGATGCCGTCGCCCTCGGGGATGCGGTTCTGTTTGCAGATGCAGGCGTCCACCGGTTGGCCGCAGTCCGGGCAATGCCGACCGCCATCGGTGGAGTAGACGAGACCGCCGAGGGCGGCAAATGACGAAGCTTTCTTGACCACCGGCTTGTCCTCGTAGGGGTCAGGATAGCGATTGGCCGACGCGCGTCGACCGCGAAGCCCCACTCAGGCAGGGGCAGCGCAGGCGGACAGGCGTCCGCCGAAAAGGCCGCGCAGTTTACCGGCAAAGGCGGCGCCTGCTAAGTACGGATTTGCGTCATCCTGCGGCACTTTGGCGACGCCGTTCGCCATCGTGCACGGCGCGCTCGGAATCCGCGACGCCGTAGGGTGTCGCGGGGCCGCCCAGGCCGTGCGCACCAAGGCCCCGCATCCGAGGTAAAGGCGGAGCGCACAGCGCATCCTAAGAACGTACCGCCAGGTATCGCTCCAGCGCCGCCAGCGAATCCGGGCAATACGGCAGGCGGCGGGTTTCCTCCAGCGCCTGCTCGACCCGGATGAAGCGCGCCTCCAGCACCTCCTCCGGCTGCAGCACCAGCGGCGCGTCGGACACCGCCGAATAGGCCCTGCACCACAAGCGGCTCTCCGGCGCGTCGTAGAGAAAATGCGCGTGCTCGACCAGTTCGGCATCGACTATGCCCAGCTCCTCGGCCAGTTCGCGCTCGGCGGACTCGGCATAGCTCTCGCCCTCAAGCACCATGCCGCCAGCCGCCACGTCCCAGTAGCCGGGGTACAGCGCCTTGCTCAGGGTGCGCCGGTGCACGCAGAGCAGGCCGGCCGAGTTGAACAGCAGGATATAGCTGCCGCGGCCGATCAGCCGCCGCTCGCGCAGCTCGGCGCGCGACACGCCGCCCTGCGGCCGGTCATCCTCGTCGACCCAGGCGACGCGCTCGGCATCGGAGGCGGCGCGATGCGCCGCTTCCGCCTCGGAGAAGGCCATGCCTCAGCCCTGGCTCAGCAGCTGACGCAGGTCGATGATCGCCGCGTTGGCCCGCGAGATGTAGTTGGCCATCACCAGCGAATGGTTGGCCAGCAGGCCATAGCCGCTGCCGTTGAGGATCATCGGGCTCCACAGGGTTTCCTGCGCCGCCTCCAGCTCGCGGACGATCTGCCGCACGCTGACCGTGGCGTTCTTCTTCGCCAGCACGTCGGCGAAGTCGACTTCGATGGCGCGCAGCAGGTGGGCCAGCGCCCAGGCCTGGCCACGCGCCTCGTAGAACACGTTGTCGATCTGCAGCCAGGGCGTCTCGTACACCCCGCCTTCGACTTCCTCGAGGCCGGACTCCGGCGGCAGCACCTCGGTGTTCAGGCGCACCTGGCCGACGCTGGCGGACAGCCGCTGCGACAGCGAGCCCAGGCGGGTGCCGGCATCGCCCAGCCAGTTGTTGAGGTTGTCGGCACGGCTATAGAACTGCGCGTTCTGCTTGCTCGGGTCGGCCAGGCGCGCCAGGTAGCGGTCCAGCGCCTTGATCCCCTCGCGATACTCGGCCTCCGAGGCCGGCAGCGCCCAGCTCTTGTTGTCGAAGTGAAAACGCGGCTCGGCCTTGGCCAGATCCGGGTCCTCGGTGGATTGCGACTGCGAGCGGGCGAAGTCCTTGCGCAGGGCGCGGGAGAAATCGCGCACCTGCACCAGCACGCCGTATTCCCAGCTCGGCATGTTGTCCAGCCACAGACCAGGCGGCGCCAGGTCGTTGGCCAGGTAGCCGCCCGGCTTGTCCAGCAGGGTGCCGGCCACCTGCTTGAGCGTCTCCACCGTGGTGTAGCCGGCGGTCATCTGCCGCTTGCTCTGCTCCGCCGCCGCTTGCGCGTGGCGCTGTACCTGGAAAGCCGCCGGCTCCTGACTCCAGTACCAGCCGACCACCAGTGCCAGCAGCAGGTAGACGCCGAGCAGGCCGCCGATGGCGCGGCCGACCAGGCTGGCGCCGCTGCGCTCGCCCCTGCGCTTGGTGTCGGTGCCCTCGGGGGAGCTCGCCGCACGATTCTTCCAGTCCAGCATGACAGTGTCCTTCCTCAAGCGAATTCGAAAGTTCGACCGCGCAGCCGACAAGGCGTTGCGATCCGCTTCGCACTATAAGGCAAGCACAGAACGAAGCGCAGGGAGCATGAACAAACTTACCGCCGGTAGCGGGGCGACGCGGAACACCTACCTCGATGTCGCCTATTCGACAGAAAGAACGATGCCATTTGACCGGCGGCACAGTCGGCCACATCAGCAAGTGATAGCATCGAGCCACTACCGATCCAACCATGGAAGCCGGCCCATGAGCGAACACCCGGACCCGAGTCGCGACCGTCTCAAGCATCACTTCGCCCAGCGCGTGATCCACCAGGCGCGCCAGGTGCTGGAGGTCTGGCAACGGCTGCAGCGCAGCGAATGGAGCGACGCCGGCATGACCGAGCTGAGCGAGGCCAACCTGCGCCTGCTGCGCTACGCGGAACGCTTCGAGCAAACCGAGCACGCGCAACTGGCGCACGGCATCGCGGCCAGCCTGGACGAGGTCCGCGACAATCGCGGTCGCCTCAACAGCGCGCTGATCGCCCGTCTCAACCTGATCATGCAGCGCCTGTCGCGCACCGGCCTGCGCCACGGCGACGCCTTCGAGCAGACCTTCCTGCCGCCGCTGCGCAAGCCGGTCTACCTGGCCCTGCAGGACAGCGCCCGCGCCGAGCGCCTGGCCCAGCAGCTGGAGTTCTTCGGCCTGAGCGCACAGCCCCTGGAAAACGCCGCGGCGTTTCGCGCGGCCATCGCCGAGCGGCACCCGGCGGCCATCGTCATGGACGTGGATTTCGCCGGAGCCGGCCTGGAGCTGGCCGAATCGGTGCAGCAGGGGCTGGAACAGAAGATTCCCCTGCTGTTCTTCAGCCACCGCGATACCGACACCCCGACCCGCCTGGCCGCGGTGCGCGCCGGTGGCCAGGAGTTCTTCACCGGCTCGCTGGACGCCTCCAGCCTGCTCGAACGCATCGAGGTGCTGACCCATGTCGCCCAGTACGATCCCTATCGGGTGCTGATCATCGACGACTCCAAGGCCCAGGCCACCCACACCGAACGCGTGCTCAACAGCGCAGGGATCATCGCCCATACCCTGACCGAGCCGATCCGGGCGCTGGATACGCTGGCCGAGTTCCAGCCCGACCTGATCATCCTCGACATGTACATGCCCGAGTGCAACGGCACCGAACTGGCCAAGGTGATCCGCCACAACGACCGCTACGTCAGCGTGCCGATCATCTACCTGTCGGCCGAGGACGACCTGGACAAGCAGCTCGATGCCATGAGCGAGGGCGGCGACGACTTCCTCACCAAGCCGATCAAGCCGCGCCACCTGATCGCCACCGTGCGCAACCGCGCCGCCCGCGCGCGCAACCTCAAGGCGCGCATGGTGCGCGACAGCCTCACCGGCCTGTACAACCACACCCACACCCTGCAGCTGCTCGAGGACGCCTGTTTCCGCGCGCGCCGCGACGACCAGCCGCTGGCCTTCGCCATGCTCGACATCGACCACTTCAAGAAGGTCAACGACCGCTATGGCCACCCCATGGGCGACCGGGTGATCAAGAGCCTGGCGCTCTTCCTCAAGCAGCGCCTGCGCAAGACCGACCACATCGGCCGATATGGCGGCGAGGAATTCGCCGTGGTGCTGCCCGATACCGACGAACAGTCGGCGCTCAGGCTGCTGGAGGACATCCGCCAGCGTTTCGCCGAGATCCACTACCCGGCGCAGCCGCAGGACCTGTCCTGCACCTTCAGTTGCGGCATCGCCATGCTCCAGCCGGGCCTGGATGGCAACGCCCTGTCCAAGCAGGCCGACGAGGCGCTGTACAAGGCCAAGCACGCCGGACGCAACCGGGTAGAGCCGTATCGCGGCGACACCGGCGTCTAGGCTGTCGCCGGCCGCCCAGACCGCGAGACACCCGCTCATCGGCGATGCGCATGGCGGCGAGGCAGCGCGCCAGCCGGCGAAACGTGATGCAGCGCACGCCGTCACAAGGCTGTAACCAAACCGCAATAGGCTCGCGCGCATCGTTCAGCCGTCGATCGAGCCCGCCATGCGCCTCAAGCTGCTCACCAATCTCAACACCCTGTTGCTGGTCACCGTATGCGTCGCCCTGGCGGCGACCCTGTGGTGGTCGCAACGGGCACTGCAGCAGCCGTTCCAGCTGATGCAGCGCTACCTGGCGCTGTCCCAGCAGTTCCAGCAGGGCGTGGCCGACAATATCCAGGCCTATCTGGACGGCGGCGATGCCCTGCGCCACAGCGCGGCGGACCAGGCCATCGTCGGCCTGGAGCAGGCGCTTGGCGAGTTGCCGGCGCAGCTGGCCGAGGAACTGCGCCCGAGCCTGGAACAGCTGCGCGCCTTCAGCGGCGGCGAGCTGCTCGCCGCCGGCAAGCTGGCCGGCGACCCGCAGGGCCTGCTGCTGCAAGCCGAGCGCGAGATGGGTGGCGCGCTGGAACAACTGGCGCAGTACGCCGATTCGGCCGACGGCCCGGCGGCGAACGAATATCGACGCCCGCTGTTCGATGCCAGCCAGCACCTGGCCCGGCTGGGCCAGGTGCGCGGCCGCTTCGTCGCCCTCGGCCGCGACGAGCTGCTGAGCGATATCGACCGCGAACTCAAGGCGCTCGACGAACAGGCCGGGCGCCTCGACGGCCTGCCGCTGCTCGGCGTGGCCCAGGCCGACGACTCGGCCAGCGCCGGCTTCGCCGCCCTGCTCGGCCTGGCCAACGATACCAACACCAGCCACGTGGAAGATCGCGGCATCGCCCTCAAGCGCGATTTCGCCGCGCTGGTCCGCCGCTACCCGGCCGAGCTGCAGCGCACCCGCGAGCTGGTCGAGCAGCGCCAGCAACTGGCCGCCGCCACCCGTGCGCGCATCGACCAGCTGCAGCAAGCGCTGGCCGCCCTGGAGCCGCAGGTCAGGGCCGAGTATGCGCGCATCCAGGGCGACGTGCGGTTGATCCAGGGCCTGATGATCGGCCTGATCCTGCTGATCGCGCTGCTCATAGACCGCATCCAGCGCCGCCTGACCCGCGTGCTCGGCCAACTGGTACCGGCGTTGTCGAACTGGGCGCATGGCGACTTCGCCGCGCCCATCAGCATCGACTCGCGCATCCGCGAGCTGCGCAATATCGAGGACTCGCTCAACCACCTGCGCCGCTACCTGGTGGAACTGGTCGCCAGCATCCGCGGCCACGCCGAGCAGGTCGCCGGCTCCAGCCGCACCCTGGCCGAGCTGAGCGGCGGACTGCACGCCGGCGCCGAGCGCCAGGCCGGCGATACCGCGCTGATCCGCGACGCCCTCGGCGAGCTGGAGGCGACCATCGGCCAGGTGGCGCACGACGCCAGCCAGAGCGCCGAGGCCGGCCGCGCCGCCGACCGTGCCCTGGAACAGGGCCAGCGGGTCATCGGCCAGAGCCTGCAGGGCCTGCATGCACTGGTCGGTGAGGTGCAGGACAATGCCCAGGCCATCGAGCGCCTGGCCGAGGAGACCGCTACCATCGACAGCGTGCTGACGGTGATTCGCGGCATCGCCGAGCAGACCAACCTGCTCGCGCTCAACGCCGCCATCGAGGCGGCGCGCGCCGGCGAGGCCGGGCGCGGCTTCGCCGTGGTCGCCGACGAGGTGCGCTCGTTGTCACAGCGCACCGGCAGCGCCACCGCCGAGATCCAGGAACTGATCGGCCGCCTGCAGCAGGCCGCGCGGCAGTCGGTGAGCGCCATGCGCGCCCAGGTCGAGCATGCCGAGGTCACCGCTGGACAGGCCGAGGCAGCCGACGGCGCGCTCGATGAGATAGTCGCGGCGATCCGCACCATCGCCAGCATGGCCGAGCGCATCGCCGACGCCACCGCCCAGCAGAGCCTCGCCGTCGGCGAGATCCGCGAACATGGCGAACGCATCCACCAGCTCGGCGGCGACAACCTGCAGCGCATCGGCCAGGGCCGCGCCCAGGGCGAGCAGCTCTTGCATCTCGGCGGCCAGCTGCACAGCGCGGTGCAGCTGTTTCGCGTGTAGCCTGGAGCCGTTAACCCGGATGCACTCCGGGAGCAGGCGCCGTCATTTTCCGCATACCACCAGGAAAACTGAAGCCAGGGGCGCCCGGCCCTTGCTGCGGTCCGGCGCCCCGCATCCGCTGTTGCAAGGCATCGCCGGCAAGCCGGCTCCTACGCAGCTGATGCAGCGCCACCTTGCCGCCCCCGGCAATATCCGCTGACAGCCTGCGCCACCCGGTCGCCTGGGGCCTGAGCGCCAACTTGGGTATGATGGCCGGCGAGTCCGTCGTGCGAGTCCACCATGCGCCGTCTGCTGCCCCTGCTTCTATTGCTGCTGATCCTTCCGGCCAGCGCCGGCCTGTTCGATCAACGCCCCGCCGCCGCGCCGCTTGGCGAAGCGCTGAACAACAGCGGCGACTTCCTGCCGGTACGCGAGGCCTTCAAGCTGAGCCTGGTCGGCAGCGACGCCGAAGCCGTGACCCTGCGCTTCGTCGCCGCCGAGGGCTATTACCTCTACCGCCACCGCTTCAATTTCGCCGTCGAGCCGGCCGACCTCGCGCTCGGCGAGGCCCAGCTGCCGCCGGGTCAAGCCAAGCACGACGAGTATTTCGGCGATGTCGAGGTGTACTACGGCGTGCTGGATATCCGCCTGCCGCTGGCCAACCCGGACGAGCGCCCGCTGCGCCTGCAGGTGGGCTACCAGGGCTGCGCCGACAAGGGCCTGTGCTATCCGCCGGAAACCGAATTCATCGAGATCGGCGTTATGCCGGCCGCTGCCTCAGCGGATGCGCCCTCAGGTTCCACGGCGCAAGGCTGGAGCTGGAAGGAACTGGCGCTGTTCTTTCTCGGCGGCCTGGCGCTGACCTTCACCCCCTGCGTGCTGCCGATGCTGCCAATCCTCTCCGGCGTGGTGCTGCGCGGCCAGCTCGGCGGCCTGCGCAGCCTGACCCTGTCGCTGGCCTACGTGCTGCCGATGGCCGCCTGCTTCGCCCTGCTCGGCACCCTGATGGGCCTGTTCGGCGCCGGCCTCAACCTGCAGGCGCGGCTGCAGTCGGCCTGGGTGCTGGTGCCCTTCGCCGCCTTCTTCGCGCTGTTCGCCCTGGCCATGTTCGGCCTGTTCGAACTGCGCCTGCCGCGCTTGATCAGCGAACCGCTGGATCGCCTGGCGAGCAAGACCCATGGCGGCTCGCATCTCAACGCCGCGCTGCTCGGCGTGCTCTCCAGCCTGCTGGTCAGCCCCTGCGTCTCGGCGCCGCTGGCCGGCGCCCTGCTCTACATCAGCGCCAGCGGCGACGCCCTCGGCGGCGCGCTCAAGCTGCTCGCCCTGGGGCTAGGCATGGGCACCCCCCTGGTGCTGTTCGCCGTCGGCGGCGGCGCCCTGCTGCCGAAAAGCGGCACCTGGATGGTCACGGTGCGCAACGCCTTCGGCGTGCTGCTGCTGGCGGTCTCGGTGTGGCTGCTCGAACGGGTGCTGCCCGGCAGCCTCAGCCTGGCGCTGTGGGGCCTGCTGGCCGGCGGCGTGGCGGTATTTCTCGGCGCCCTGGAGTTCGGCCCCAAGACGCACCGGCAGAAACTCGGCCAGATCGCCGGCCTGGTCCTGCTGGTCTATGCCCTGGCCGCCTGGGTAGGCGCCCTGCAGGGCGCGAGCGACCCGCTCAAGCCACTCGGCCAGTTGCAGGCCGGCGCCGGCGCGGCAGGCAGCAAGAGCGGCGCCTGGCAGACCCTGACCACCCCGGCCGAGCTGGACGCCGCACTGGCCGAAGCCAGGGCCGCCGGCCAGCCGCTGCTGCTGGACTGGTACGCCGACTGGTGCATCAGCTGCAAGGTGATCGAACGCGAGGTGTTCGGCTCGGTCGAAGTCGGCAGCCGGCTCGACGGCTGGCGCCTGATCCGCTTCGACATCACCGCGAGCACTGCAGCACAGCGCGCCCTGCTCGACCGTTACCAGCTGTTCGGCCCGCCGGCGATCCAGCTGTTCTCCGGCAACGGTGACGAATGGCTCGATCTGCGTGTCGTAGGTGAGGTCGATGCCGCCAGCTTCGCCGAACGCCTGGATCGGGCCGGCCGCTGAGAAAGCGCCTGGCAAAGACCGAATTCGCCACTACAGTCATATTTTTGCCGCAAACGCCGGGCATCGTGTCGACTATTGCCGACATCGGGCCAGCTACGGCATAGTCCGGCGCAGCTCGAACAACAAGGAACACGACCATGGCCACCCTACTGGTGCTGCACGGCCCCAATCTCAACCTGCTGGGCACCCGCGAGCCCGACAAATACGGCGCCACCACCCTGGCCGAGATCAACCAGGACCTGGAGCGCCGCGCCCGCGACGCCGGCCATCACCTGATGCACCTGCAGAGCAACGCCGAGTACGAGCTGATCGAGCGCATTCATGCGGCGAAAGGCGAAGGTGTCGACTTTATCCTGATCAATCCCGCCGCTTTTACCCATACCAGCGTCGCATTACGTGACGCGTTGCTGGCGGTGAGCATCCCATTCATCGAAGTGCATCTGTCCAACGTGCACAAACGTGAACCTTTCCGCCATCACTCCTACTTCTCCGACGTTGCGGTGGGGGTGATCTGCGGCCTTGGCGCCAGCGGTTACCGGCTGGCCCTGGAGGCCGCGCTAGAACAACTTGTTGAAACTAAACGATCCTGACCTCACCGGGAGTGGAACCGCTATGGATATCCGTAAAGTCAAGAAACTGATCGAGCTGCTGGAAGAATCCGGTATCGACGAGCTGGAGATCAAAGAGGGCGAAGAGTCGGTACGCATCAGCCGCCACAGCAAGCAGCCGGCCTACGCCGCTCAGCCGATGTACGCCCAGGCCCCGGCTCCGGTTGCCGCCCCCGCCGCTGCCGCTCCTGCCGCCGAAGCCGCTCCGGCTGCCGCCGCCGCGCCCAAGCTGAACGGCGCCGTGGCCCGCTCGCCGATGGTCGGCACCTTCTACCGCGCCGCCTCGCCGACCTCGGCCAACTTCGTCGAAGTCGGTCAGACCGTGAAGAAGGGCGACATCCTGTGCATCGTCGAAGCGATGAAGATGATGAACCACATCGAGGCCGAAGCCAGCGGCGTGATCGAGTCCATCCTGGTGGAAAACGGCCAGCCGGTTGAGTACGACCAGCCCCTGTTCACCATCGTTTGATGCACGGGGAGCCTGCAATGCAGAAGCTGGAAAAAGTCCTGATCGCCAACCGTGGCGAAATCGCCCTGCGCATCCTGCGCGCCTGCAAGGAGCTGGGCATCAAGACCGTGGCCGTGCACTCCACCGCCGACCGTGAACTGATGCACCTGGGCCTGGCCGACGAGTCCGTCTGCATTGGTCCGGCGCCCGGCGCAAAGTCCTACCTGAACATCCCGGCGATCATCAGCGCCGCTGAACTCACCGGCGCCAACGGTATCCACCCGGGCTACGGCTTCCTTGCCGAGAACGCCGACTTCGCCGAACAGGTGGAGAACTCCGGCTTCGCCTTCATCGGCCCGAAAGCCGACACCATCCGTCTGATGGGCGACAAGGTCTCGGCCAAGAACGCCATGATCAAGTCCGGCGTACCGGTGGTTCCCGGCTCCGACGGCCCGCTGCCGGAAGACGAGGAAGAAGCCCTGCGCATCGCCCGTGAAGTGGGCTACCCGGTGATCATCAAGGCCGCCGGCGGCGGTGGTGGTCGCGGCATGCGCGTGGTGCACCAGGAAGAAGACCTGATCAAGTCGGCCAAGCTGACCCGCACCGAAGCCGGTGCTGCGTTCGGCAACCCGATGGTCTATCTGGAAAAGTTCCTCGGCAACCCGCGCCACGTCGAGGTGCAGGTGCTGTCCGACGGCCAGGGCAACGCCATTCACCTGTACGACCGCGACTGCTCGCTGCAGCGCCGTCACCAGAAGGTGATCGAAGAAGCTCCGGCCCCGCTGATCGACGAAAAGGCCCGCGCCGAAGTGCTCAAGCGCTGCGTCGATGCCTGCATCGAGATCGGCTACCGTGGCGCCGGCACCTTCGAGTTCCTCTACGAAGACGGTCGTTTCTACTTCATCGAGATGAACACCCGTGTTCAGGTGGAGCACCCGGTCACCGAGATGGTCACCGGCATCGACATCGTCAAGGAGATGCTCAGCATCGCCGCTGGCAACCCGCTGTCGATCAAGCAGGAGGACGTGAAGATTCTCGGTCACTCGGTCGAGTGCCGGATCAACGCCGAGGATCCGGACAACTTCATGCCCAGCCCCGGCAAGGTCAAGCATTTCCATGCTCCGGGCGGCAATGGCGTGCGCGTCGATTCGCACCTGTACAGCGGCTACAGCGTGCCACCGCACTACGACTCGCTGATCGGCAAGCTGATCACCTTCGGCAAGGACCGTGACGAGGCCATGGCGCGCATGCGCAACGCCCTCGACGAGATCGTGGTCGACGGCATCAAGACCAACGTGCCGCTGCACCGCGACCTGACCCGCGACAAGGGTTTCGTCAAAGGTGGCGTGAATATCCATTACCTGGAAAAGAAACTGGGTATGGACAAGCACTGAGCTTCGGCATGGTGCACAAGACAAGGGCTGCCATCTGGCGGCCCTTGTCGTTTCCGGCCGGCAGCCGAACTGGCAGCCCGGCCATCCGTTCAAGTAAGCTGCGCGGCCAAACGCCCCGCCGCATCGCTCATGAGGTTGCCCATGCCCTGGTTACAAGTCCGTCTCGCCATCACCCCGGAGCAGGCAGAAACCTTCGAGGATGCCCTGCTGGAAGTTGGCGCCGTATCGGTAACCTTCATGGACGCCGAAGATCAGCCGATCTTCGAGCCGGATCTGGGCACCACCCCGCTGTGGTCGCACACCCACCTGCTCGCCCTGTTCGAGGCCGACACCGACGAAACCGCGCTGCTCGCCCATCTGCAGCTGCTGTATGGCGGCGCGCTGCCCGAGCACCACGTCGAACGGATCGAGGACCAGGACTGGGAGCGCAGCTGGATGGATGGTTTCCAGCCCATGCGTTTCGGCCAGCGCCTGTGGATAGTGCCGAGCTGGCACGCGGCACCGGAGCCGGAGGCGGTCAACCTGCTGCTCGATCCGGGCCTGGCCTTCGGCACCGGCACCCACCCGACCACCGCGCTGTGCCTGGAGTGGCTGGACGGCCAGGACCTGCAAGGCTGCAACGTGCTGGATTTCGGCTGCGGCTCGGGCATCCTCGCCATCGCCGCGCTGCTGCTCGGCGCACCGCAGGCGGTCGGTACCGATATCGACCCCCAGGCGCTGGAAGCCTCGCGCGACAATGCCGGCCGCAACGGCATCGACCCGGCGCGTTTTCCCGTCTACCTGCCCGCCGACCTGCCGCAGCAGCCGGCCGAGGTGGTGGTGGCCAATATCCTTGCCGGCCCGCTGGTGTCGCTGGCACCGCAGATCACCGCGCTGGTCAAGCCGGGCGGGCGTCTGGCGCTGTCGGGCATCCTCGCCGAGCAGGCCGAGGAAGTCCGCGCCGCCTATGCAGGGGCCTTCGACCTCGATCCCACGGCGGAAAAGGACGGCTGGGTCCGTATCAGCGGCGTCAAGCGCTGACCCCTGGCCATTGCGTTAGACTAACCGCCTCGATTTACCGGACCCGCGCATGAGCGAAAGCCACGTCACCCAGTGCCCCCATTGCCGCACCAGTTTCCGCGTCAGCCAGGCGCAGCTGGCTGCTGCCCATGGCGCCGTGCGCTGCGGGGCCTGCCTGCACGTGTTCAACGCCGCCGAGCAGCTGTTCGGGTCGCGCATGGCGGCGCCCACGCCGCCTCCCGCCAGCGAGACGCCGCCGGCGGCGAGCAGCGCCAAGCCGACGCCGGCCAAGCCTGCCGACGACACCCTGTGGATTCACGACGACCTCGACCTGGACGACCTCGACCTGGACGAAGAGCTGGCCAAGCTCGAGCAGCAGGAACAACAGCTGTCGCAGCAGTTTCTCGCCCTCGAACGCGCGCCGCGCGAGGCCGACAACTTCACCCGCAGCGAGCCGCCGGCAGCCGACGAGCCGCATGACGAGGCCTGGGCCGAAGCGCTGCTGCACGACGAACCGGCCAAGCGCGCAGGCACCGAACCGCACCCCGCAGCCGAGGACAGCGCAGCTCCCTCCGGCGCCGCGGACGCCCCCGAGCGCAATGCCCCGCCGACGCCCCCCGCCGAACCTTTCGACGAGCCACTGGAGCCGCGGCTGGGCAATCTGGAACAGCGACCGGACGACGCGGACGCAGCGCCCGCCGAGCGCGCCGAGGCCAGCAACGCGCGCAGCGAACCGAGGCTGCGCAACGAACGGCTGTTCGAGCTGGACGACGAACCGCTGCAGCTGGACTGGCGCCAGCCCCGGTCGCGCCCCTGGGGCCGCTGGCTCGCCTGGAGCCTGCTCAACCTGCTGGCCGCCGGCGGCCTGCTGGGGCAGTACGTCGCCTACAATTTCGACGAGCTGGCGCGCCAGGATCGTTACCGCCCCTGGTTCGAGCAACTCTGCCCGAACATAGGCTGCACGCTGCCGTCGAAGGTCGATATCAGCCAGATCCGCAGCAGCAACCTGGTGGTGCGCAGCCATCCGGAGTTCTCCGGGGCGCTGATCGTCGACGCCATCCTGTACAACCGTGCCCCCTTCGCCCAACCCTTCCCACTGCTGGAGATGCGTTTCGCCGACCTCGGCGGGCAACTGGTGGCCAGTCGCCGCTTCAAGCCCAGCGAATATCTCGCCGGCGAGCTGGCCGGGCAGAGCGAGATGCCGCCGCAGACGCCGATCCATGTCTCCCTGGACATCCTCGACCCGGGCACCCGTGCAGTGAACTACAGTCTCAGCTTCCACTCGCCGGAATAGCCTGCAGGCGGCGCGACAACTGGCCGCAGGCCGCCTATCGAACTCTTGGCGATAAGCCCATAGCTGTTCAGAATTTGTTCAAAACAGCCTTTATCCGGTCATGCAGAGCGGGTATCATGCCCACCCTTTCGCGAGCACAGGCCCACCATTGTTTCCCCCTGCGGAAACCGTGGAGGACAGCTGTTGATCGCCCCATTGTCTCAACTGCGAACCAACAAGCAGGGACGCCCAATGTCGGCCCCACGTATCGGCCCCTACACATTGCCCAATCGGTTGATCCTGGCCCCCATGGCCGGCGTCACCGATCGCCCGTTCCGCCAGCTGTGCCGCCGCCTCGGCGCCGGCCTGGTGGTGTCGGAGATGGTTACCAGCGATGTGCGCCTGTGGAACAGCCGCAAATCCAGCCTGCGCCTGCTGCATGCCGGCGATCCCGAGCCGCGCTCGGTGCAGATCGCCGGCGGCGATCCGCAGATGCTCGCCGAAGCGGCGCGCAAGAACGTCGAGCTCGGCGCGCAGATCATCGACATCAACATGGGCTGCCCGGCCAAGAAGGTCTGCAACAAGGCCGCCGGCTCCGCCCTGCTGCGCGACGAGCCGCTGGTACGCGAGATTCTTGCGGCGGTGGTCGGCGCGGTGGACGTGCCGGTGACACTGAAGATCCGCACCGGCTGGGATCGCGCGAACAAGAACGGCATCACCGTGGCGAAGATCGCCGAAGATGCCGGCATCGCCGCACTGGCCGTGCATGGCCGCACCCGCGCCGACCTCTACACCGGAAACGCCGAATACGACACCATCGCCGCGATCAAGCAGGCGGTATCGATTCCGGTGTTCGCCAACGGCGACATCGACTCCCCCCAGAAGGCCAAGGCCGTACTCGACGCCACCGGCGCCGACGCCTTGCTGATCGGTCGCGCCGCCCAGGGCCGGCCGTGGATTTTCCGTGAAATCGAGCATTACCTGGGTACCGGCGAGCTACTCCCAGCGCCGGGTCTGCTCGAGGTGGAACGCATCCTGCTGGAACACTTGGCCGCACTGCACGCCTTCTACGGCGATTTGATGGGCACGCGCATCGCCCGCAAGCATGTCGGCTGGTATCTCGCAACCCTGCCGGGCGCCAGGGAGTTTCGCGCCCAGTTCAACCGTCTGGACAGTACGGACGCACAGTGCGCCCACGTTCGCGCGTTTTTCCGCGAACGGCACAACGATGGAAACGAGGTGGCCGCATGACGTTGATGACAGAGACCTTAGTGAGTGGAACCGCACCCGTGAGTGACAACACCAGCCTTAAACAGCACCTGAGCACGCCGAGCGACGAGGGCCAGACCCTGCGTGGCGCCGTGGAAAAGGCGCTGCACAACTATTTCGCCCATCTCGAGGGCGCGGACGTCACCGATGTGTACAACCTGGTGCTCACCGAAGTGGAAGCACCGCTGCTGGAAACCGTCATGAATTACGTGAAAGGTAACCAGACCAAGGCCTCCGAGCTGCTTGGCCTGAACCGCGGCACCCTGCGCAAGAAGCTCAAGCAGTACGACCTGCTGTAAGCCAATCCCCGGAAAAGGGCGGCCTAGTGCCGCCTTTTTCACTGTTTTCCTGTTCCGATGGACTTTGCCATGACCGACCAGACCACCCGCCTCCCCGTTCGCCGCGCCCTGATCAGCGTTTCCGACAAGACCGGCATCCTCGAGTTCGCCCGCGAACTGGCCGCCCTCGGTGTCGAGATCCTCTCCACCGGTGGCACCTACAAGCTGCTCAAGGACAACGGCGTAGCCGCAGTGGAAGTCGCCGACTACACCGGCTTCCCGGAGATGATGGACGGCCGGGTCAAGACCCTGCACCCGAAGATCCATGGCGGCATCCTCGGTCGTCGCGCCCTCGACGGCGCGGTGATGGACGAGCACGGCATCAAGCCGATCGACCTGGTGGCGGTCAACCTCTACCCCTTCGAAGCCACCGTGGCCAAGCCAGATTGCGACCTGGCCGATGCCATCGAGAACATCGATATCGGCGGCCCGACCATGGTGCGCAGCGCGGCGAAGAACCACAAAGACGTCGCCATCGTGGTCAATACCGGCGACTACGCCGGCATCGTCGAGTCCCTCAAGGCCGGTGGCCTGACCTACGCCCAGCGCTTCGACCTGGCGCTCAAGGCCTTCGAGCACACCGCCGCCTACGACGGCATGATCGCCAACTACCTGGGCACCATCGACCAGGCGCGCGACACCCTGTCCACCGAAGGCCGTGGCGCCTTCCCGCGCACCTTCAACAGCCAGTTCGTCAAGGCCCAGGAAATGCGCTACGGCGAGAACCCGCACCAGAGCGCGGCGTTCTACGTCGAGGCGAAGAAGGGCGAGGCCAGCGTCTCCACCGCGATCCAGCTGCAGGGCAAGGAACTGTCGTTCAACAACGTGGCCGACACCGACGCCGCGCTGGAATGCGTGAAGAGCTTCGTCAAGCCGGCCTGCGTCATCGTCAAGCACGCCAACCCCTGCGGCGTGGCCGTGGTCCCGGAGAACGAGGGCGGCATCCGCAAGGCCTACGACCTGGCCTATGCCACCGACACCGAATCCGCGTTTGGCGGCATTATCGCCTTTAACCGCGAGCTGGATGGCGAGACCGCCAAGGCCATCGTCGAGCGTCAGTTCGTCGAAGTGATCATCGCCCCGAGCATCAGCGCCGCAGCCCGTGAAGTGGTGGCCGCCAAGGCCAACGTGCGCCTGCTGGAATGCGGCCAGTGGCCGGCCGAGCGCGCCGCGGGCTGGGACTTCAAGCGCGTCAACGGCGGCCTGCTGGTGCAGAGCCGCGATATCGGCATGATCAAGGCGGAAGACCTCAAGGTGGTCACCCAGCGCGCGCCGAGCGAGCAGGAGATCCACGACCTGGTGTTCGCCTGGAAAGTGGCCAAGTTCGTCAAATCCAACGCCATCGTCTACGCCAAGAACCGCCAGACCGTCGGCGTCGGCGCCGGCCAGATGAGCCGCGTCAACTCCGCGCGCATCGCCGCGATCAAGGCCGAGCACGCCGGCCTGCAGGTGCAGGGCGCGGTGATGGCCTCGGACGCCTTCTTCCCGTTCCGCGACGGCATCGACAACGCCGCCAAGGCCGGCATCACCGCGGTGATCCAGCCGGGCGGCTCGATGCGCGACAGCGAAGTGATCGCCGCCGCCGATGAAGCCGGCATTGCCATGGTGTTCACCGGCATGCGCCACTTCCGCCATTGATTGGCTGGTGGATGGCTGCGGCCATCCACCCTGTACATAGGCGAGGCGTAGGAGCCCGCTTGCGGGCGATCAATCGCCGGCAAGCCGGCTCCTACAAACAGAACGTAGCCCGGATGCAATCCCGGGACGCCCTCATTCGAAAGCCCCGGATTGCATCCGGGCTACGCTCAGGAGAACCCCATGAACGTACTGATCATCGGCAGCGGCGGTCGCGAACACGCCCTGGCCTGGAAAGTGGCGCAGGATCCGCGCGTCGAGAAGGTCTTCGTCGCCCCGGGCAACGCCGGCACCGCGACCGAGGCCAAATGCGAGAACGTCGCCATCGACGTGCTGGCCATCGAACAGCTGGCCGATTTCGCCGAGAACAACGTGCAGCTGACCATCGTCGGCCCGGAAGCGCCGCTGGTCAAAGGCGTGGTCGACCTGTTCCGTTCGCGCGGCCTGGACATCTTCGGCCCCACCGCCGCCGCTGCCCAGCTGGAAGGTTCCAAGGCCTTCACCAAGGATTTCCTCGCGCGGCACAAGATCCCCACCGCCGACTACCAGAACTTCACCGAAGTCGAGCCGGCGCTGGCCTACCTGCGTGAGAAAGGCGCGCCGATCGTGGTCAAGGCCGACGGCCTGGCCGCCGGCAAGGGCGTGATCGTCGCCATGAGCCTGAGCGAGGCCGAAGAAGCGGTACGCGACATGCTCTCCGGCAATGCCTTCGGCGATGCCGGTGCGCGGGTGGTGATCGAAGAGTTCCTCGACGGGGAAGAGGCCTCCTTCATCGTCATGGTCGACGGCGAGAACGTGCTGCCGATGGCCACCAGCCAGGACCACAAGCGCGTCGGCGACGGCGACAGCGGCCCGAACACCGGCGGCATGGGCGCCTACTCCCCGGCGCCGGTGGTCACCGCAGCGGTGCACCAGCGGGTGATGGACGAGGTGATCTACCCCACCGTGCGCGGCATGGCCAGCGAAGGCAACGTCTACACCGGCTTCCTCTACGCCGGGCTGATGATCGACAAGGCAGGCAGCCCCAAGGTCATCGAGTTCAACTGCCGCTTCGGCGACCCGGAAACCCAGCCGATCATGTGCCGCCTGGAAAGCTCCCTGGTGCTGCTGGTCGAGGCCGCGCTGGCCAAGGCGCTGGACAAGGTCGAAGCGACCTGGGACCCGCGCCCGACCGTGGGCGTGGTGCTGGCCGCCGGCGGCTACCCGGGCGACTACGCCAAGGGCGACGTGATCGAGGGCCTGGATGACGCCGCCCAGCTCGATGGCAAGGTGTTCCACGCCGGTACCGCGCTGAAAGACGGCCAGATCGTCACCGCCGGCGGCCGCGTGCTGTGCGCCACCGCCATCGGCGCGAGCGTCGCCGACGCCCAGCAGCAGGCCTACCGCCTGGCCGAGAAGATCCGCTGGAACGGCATGTTCCATCGCAACGACATCGGCTACCGCGCCATCGCCCGCGAGCGTGGCGAAGGCTGATGCCTCCGCGCCACGGCAGGCCGTTGAATAACCTCGGCGACGCCGGCCTGAATGCAGGAGGTGGAGCGAAGCAGGAAGCCCGAGCCGAGGCCGCCAGGGCAATACCGCTGGCGGCCCCGCAAAACAGGCGATGAAGCGGAGTTCACGAGCTGTGAATGAGCATTTCGAGCCTGTTTCGACTCGCTTCGCCCGCCCTTCGCCTGTTACTTGCCTTGGTCGTGGCAACGCAGCAATGGCAGCGCAGGTAGTTGTTCAACGGCCTGATGGGGCGACGGAAGGCCCGGATGGCCAGCTACGCCGTATTCCGCCGAGCATATGCCTGGCTATAATCCGGCCACTCACTTAGAAGGGATTTGCTCGTGCGCCGGCTCAGGATTGCCATCGGACAACTCGTCAGCCTGCTGCTGTTGGGCCTCTGCCTGACGGCCCATGCAGGCTCCGCTCCGGCGAATGCACAGGCTTGGTCCTATCTGGACGACGCCAGTGCCCGCCTGGGCCTGGAGGAAGTGCGCGCCCAACGCCAGCAGTTCAAGCCACTAACCAAGCAATCCTTCACCTTCCCGCCCGGCCAGCACGCCGTCTGGCTGCGCGTGGAGCTCGCCGCACAGCGGCAGCCGGCCTGGCTGTGGGTGTTCTCACCCCGGGTGCAGTACCTCGATTACTACCTGATCAGGGATGGCCAGCTGGAGCAGAGCCTGCATACCGGCGAGGCCATGCCGCTGGAATCGCGCCCGCTGCCGTCGCGCTTCTACCTGATGCCCCTGCCCGACGACGATCAACCCCGCGTCGCCTACCTGCGCCTGACCTCCAACCACCCGCTGATGACCTGGTTCAAGGTGATGGACCAGGCCGAGCTGGTCAGCCTGGAAAAGCCCGCCTACCTGTTCGGCGCGCTGTTCGGCGCGTTGCTGCTGCTGACCCTGTACAACCTCATCCGCTTCCTCTACAGCCGCAGCGCCAGCAGCCTGTGGCTGGCCGGGGTGAACATCGGCCTGGCGATCTGCTCCTCGGCCAACCTCGGCGTCTTCGCCCTGTGGCTGCCGAGCCTGGGCTACAACCAGTCGCTGATCGCCGACCTGTCTGCGCTGTTCGCCGCCTTCAGCGGCCTGGCCTTCGGCCTCTGCTTCGTGCGCGACACGCCGGTGCAGGGCAGCCCGCTCAATCGCCTGCTGCAGGGCAATGCCCTGCTGCTGCTGGCCTATGCCGCCACCATCGCCATCACCGGGCTGCTCTGGCGCAGCTCGCTGGTCTACCTGCTGGTGACCCTGAGCACCCTCAACCTGCTGCTGGTCAGCGCGCTGCACTGGCGCGCCGGCTATCGGCCGGCCCGACTGATCGCCGTCGGCATGCTGGTGTTCAACCTGGGCTTCGGCTTCTTCATTCCCGTGCTGCTCGGCTTCGACCAGCTCAACCCGGGCTGGCTGGTGCTCGGCGTGTTCAGCGTCGCCACACTGGCCGGGCTGATCCTCAGCGTCTCGCTGACCGAACGTCAGCGGCAGATCCAACTCGACACCCTGCAGGAGCGCACCGCGCTGGCCGCCAGCAGCGCCGAACTGCGGGCCAAGGCCGAGTTCCTGGCCAAGATCAGCCACGAGATCCGCACGCCAATGAACGGCGTGCTGGGCATGACCGAGTTGTTGCTGGGCACGCCGCTGTCGGCCAAGCAGCGTGACTATGTGCAGACCATCCACAGCTCGGGCAACGAGCTGCTCACCCTGATCAACGAGATTCTCGACATTTCCAAGCTGGAATCCGGGCAGATCGAGCTGGACGACGTGCAGTTCGACCTCGGCGCGCTGATCGAGGACTGCCTGGATATCTTCCGTGCCAAGGCCGAGCAGCAGCGGGTGGAGCTGATCAGTTTCATCCAGCCGCAGGTGCCGCGGGTGATCAGCGGCGACCCCACGCGTCTGCGCCAGGCCCTGCTCAGCCTGCTCGACAATGCCTTCAAGCAGACCGACGAAGGCGAGATCCTGCTGGTGGCGGCGCTGGACAGCAGCGATGGCCAGCACCGCCTGCGCATCGCCGTGCAGGACAGCGGCCGCCCGCTGCTGGCCGAGGAGCGCGACGCCCTGCTCAACGCCGAGCTGCACAGCAAGGACTTCCTCGCCGCCACCCGCCTCGGCGGGCGCCTGGGCCTGATCATCGCCCGTCAGCTGGTGCGCCTGATGGGCGGCGAGTTCGGCATCCAGGGCAGCGGCAACCAGGGCTCGACCCTGTGGCTGACCCTGCCGCTGGACGCCGCCCGCCTGCAACAGCCCGAAGCCGATCTGGACAGCCCGCTGCAGGGTGCGCGCCTGCTGGTGGTGGACGACAACGACACCTGCCGCAAGGTCCTGGTGCAGCAGTGCAACGCCTGGGGCCTGCAGGTCAGCGCCGTGCCCTCGGGTAAGGAAGCCCTGGCTCTGCTGCGCACCAAGGCGCATATGCGCGAATACTTCGACGCGGTGCTGCTCGACCAGGACATGCCCGGCATGACCGGCATGCAGCTGGCGGCCAAGATCAAGGAAGACCCCAGCCTCAACCACGACATCCTGATCATCATGCTCACCGGCATCAGCAACGCGCCGAGCAAGGTGATCGCGCGCAACGCCGGGATCAAGCGCATCCTGGCCAAGCCGGTGGCCGGCTACACGCTGAAGACCACCCTGGCCGACGAGCTGGTCCAGCGCCCCAACGACAACCAGGTGCAGGCCGCACCGACCCCGGTGAGCGCGCCGCTGGAGGTGCCCGGCGACTTCCGCATCCTGGTGGCCGAGGACAACAGCATTTCCACCAAGGTGATCCGCGGCATGCTCGGCAAGCTCAACCTGCAGCCGGACACCGCCAGCAACGGCGAGGAAGCCCTCAGCGCGATGAAGGCGCAGCACTACGACCTGGTGCTGATGGACTGCGAGATGCCGGTGCTCGACGGTTTCTCCGCCACCGAACAGCTGCGCGCCTGGGAGGCCGCCGAACATCGTCCACGCACGCCGGTGGTGGCGCTCACCGCGCATATCCTGAGCGAACACAAGGAACGCGCGCGCGCCGTGGGCATGGACGGCCACATGTCCAAGCCTGTGGAACTGTCGCAATTGCGCGAGCTGATCGAGCACTGGATCGCCGAGCGCGAACTGCGCCGCCAGCGTGACGCGCTGCCACACTGATCGTCTCCTTTACCCCCAGTTTTCTGCGAGCCTGCCGCCATGGCCTCCGAGTTGTTCAGCCTGTACCTGAAGATGCTGGTGCTCTACAGCCCCTTCTTCGTGCTGTCGTGCTTTATCGGCCTGAGCCGCGGCTACACCCTCAAGGAGCGCAAGCGCCTGGCCTGGAAGGTGGCGCTGGCCACGCTGATCGCCAGCGTGCTGCTGTACCTGTTCGGCAAGCACATCTTCACCCTGTTCGGCATCACCATCGACGCCTTCCGCATCGGCGCAGGCAGCGTGCTGTTCATCTCGGCCCTCGGCATGGCCCAGGGCAAATCGGCGGTGCAGAGCGACAACGTGCAGCAGGACGTGACCATAGTGCCGCTGACCATCCCGCTGACCGTCGGCCCCGGCACCATCGGTGCCCTGCTGCTGATGGGCGCCAGCCAGCCGCACTGGGACGACAAGCTGGTGGCGGTGGTGGCGATCTTCCTCGCCAGCCTCACCGTCGGTGTGGTGCTGTACCTGTCCAACCAGTTCGAGCGCCTGCTCGGCGACCAGGGCCTGCAGATCGTCAGCCGCCTGATGGGCCTGTTCGTCTGCGCCCTGGCGGCGCAGATCATCTTTACCGGGGTGAAGAACTACCTGGTGCCGTAGGGGACACCGCCCAAATCCTTGGTGCGCACGGCGCACCCTAGATGCCGAACGCCTGCACCAAACCGTAGGGTGCGCTGCGCGCACCAGCTCACCGTAAAGCCCTGCACCATTCGCTTGCAGGGCAGCCCCAGCACGGTGCATCGCCACCCGCCAGCGCACCGGAACGGCCTCCAAAAAATCCACTAAGCAACTGAAAATAAAGGAACTCACAGAAGCTGGCACCGGCATTGCTCTGCTGACCCCAACTTGGATACAAGATGGGATCTCGAAGCATGTGCAACGCCCCGCTCGCCTTCACCCTCGCCTATTGGCAACAGGCCTACCGCGACGGCCAATCTCCTTTTCAGCTGCTGCACGCCCTGCGCCGCGAATTGCGCGCCGATGACAGCGCCTGGATCGCCCTGGCCAGCGAGGCGCAGCTCGACGCGCAGCTCGACGGGCTGGCCGCACTGCTGGGCGCTGCCGGCGGCGATCCGAGCCAGCTGCCGCTGTACGGCGTGCCCTTCGCCATCAAGGACAACATCGACGCCGGCGGCTGGCCGACCACGGCCGCCTGCCCGGAATTCGCCTACACGGCCGAGAACGACGCCACGGTGGTCGCCCGTCTGCGCGCCGCCGGCGCCATCCTGATCGGCAAGACCAACCTCGACCAGTTCGCCACCGGCCTGGTCGGCACCCGTTCGCCCTATGGCGCGGTGCCCAATACCTTCGATCCGCACCATGTCAGCGGCGGCTCCAGCTCCGGCTCGGCCAGCGTGGTCGCCCGCGGCCTGGTGCCCTTCGCCCTGGGCACCGACACCGCCGGCTCCGGCCGGGTGCCGGCCGGCTTCAACAATATCGTCGGGCTCAAGCCGACCAAGGGCTGGCTGTCCACCCGCGGCCTGCTGCCGGCCTGCCGCACCCTGGACTGCGTCTCGGTATTCGCCCTGACCGTCGCCGACGCCCTGGCCGTGGCCAATATCGCCGGCGGCTATGACGCCGCCGATCCCTACAGCCGCAAGAATCCGGGCAGCGCCAAGGTCGGTATGCCGGCCAAGCCACGCCTGGCCGTGCCGGCCGATCCGGAGTTCTTCGGCGATGCGCAGAACCAGGCCGTTTACCAAGCCGCACTGGACCGGCTGCGCGAACTGGGCGCCGAACTGCTGGCAATCGATTTCGCCCCCTTCCGCCAGCTGGCCGAGCAGCTCTACCAGGGCAGCTGGGTCGCCGAACGCACGGTCGCGGTCGAGGGCGTGAATCCCGAGCAGATCGAGCCGGTGGTGCGCGGCATAGTCGAAGGCGGCCACAGGTACAGCGCCTGCGACGCCTACAAGGCCGAGTACGTTCGCGCCGAGCTGAGCCGCAGGATCAACGACGCCCTGGCCGGCTTCGACGCGCTGGTGGTGCCGACTTCGCCGACCATCCGCACGCTGGCCGAGATGGAAGCAGAACCGGTGCTGTTCAACAGCCAGTTCGGCACCTACACCAATTTCACCAACCTCGCCGATCTGTGTGCCCTGGCGCTGCCGGCGGGTTTTCGTGGCGACGGCCTGCCAGCCGGTGTCACCCTGCTCGCCCCGGCCTGGCACGACCAGGCGCTGGCCGCGCTCGGCCAGCGCTGGCAGCAGGCGCTCGCCCTGCCGTTGGGTGCCACCGGCCGGCCGCTGCCGGCGCAGGCGCCAAGCGACCAGCCAGCGCCGGGCAGCGTGCGGGTGGCCGTGGTCGGCGCGCACCTGACCGGCATGCCGCTGAACTTCCAACTCAGCAGCCGCGACGCCGTGCTGGTGCAACAGACCACCAGCGCCGCCCGCTACCGCCTCTACGCCCTGCCCGGCAGCGTGCCGGCCAAGCCGGGGCTGGCGCGGGTGGCGGCCGATGGCGCCGAGATCGTCGTCGAGCTGTGGGACGTGCCGCAGGCGCGCTTCGGCGAGTTCGTCGCCGAGATCCCGCCGCCGCTGGGCATCGGCAACCTGGAGCTGGCCGACGGCCGCTGGGTCAAGGGTTTCATCTGCGAGCCCTATGCGCTGGAGGGCGCGCGCGATATCACCGCTTTCGGCGGCTGGCGCGCCTTCGTCGCCAGCCAGCAGGGCTAGGCCGATGCCCCGCCGCGCGCCCTCCAGCCTGGCCGAGCGCATCTACCGGCAGCTCAAGGACGACATCTTCGAGTTCCGCCTGCTGCCCGGCGACCGCTTCAGCGAGGGCGACACCGCCGCACGTCTGGCGGTCAGCCGCACGCCGGTGCGCCAGGCGCTGCATCGCCTGCAGCGCGAGGGTCATGTTGAGGTGCACTTTCGCAGCGGCTGGCAGGTACGCCCGCTGGACTTCGAGCACTTCGACGAACTCTACGAGCTGCGCATCCTGCTGGAGCTGGAGGCGGTGCGCCGCCTGTGTCTGCGCGCCGACGACGAGCCCTGCGCCGTCCTGCAGGCGCTGCAACGCACCTGGATGGTGCAGGAGCCGGAGCGACTGCAGGACGGCGGGGCGGTTTCGCGCCTCGACGAGGCGTTCCACTGCCAGCTGCTGGAAGCGGCCGGCAACCGCGAGATGGCCCGCCTGCACCGCGAGCTCAGCGAGAAGATCCGCGTGCTAAGGCGCCTGGACTTCACCCAGGCGCCGCGCGTGGCGCTCACCTACACCGAACACGCGCAGATTCTCGGCGCGATCCTGGCGCGCCGCTGCGAAGAGGCACAGCTATTGCTCAAGACCCATATCGAGGTCAGCAAGGCGCAGGTGCGCACCATCACCCTGCATATGTTGCACAGCGCCCGCCAGAAGGCGCCGGCACATGAATGACGAACCCTGGAATCACTGCCGAACAACAACGAGCTGTCCACTTAGCCACATCCGTGAATGGAGATCGCACCATGCAACGTCGCAGCCTGATCAAGGCCTTCACCCTTTCCGCTTCCATCGCCGCCATGGGCATGACCTGGACCGTCCAGGCCGCCGAGACCATCAAGGTCGGCATCCTGCATTCGCTGTCCGGCACCATGGCGATCTCCGAAACCTCGCTGAAAGACATGGCGCTGATGACCATCGACGAGATCAACGCCAAGGGCGGCTTGCTCGGCAAGCAGCTCGAGCCGGTGGTGGTCGACCCGGCGTCGAACTGGCCGCTGTTCGCCGAACGCGGTCGTCAGCTGCTGACCCAGGACAAGGTCGCGGTGACCTTCGGCTGCTGGACCAGCGTGTCGCGCAAATCCGTGCTGCCGGTCTATGAAGAGCTCAACGGCCTGCTGTTCTACCCGGTGCAGTACGAAGGCGAAGAGCTGTCGCCCAACGTGTTCTACACCGGCGCGGCGCCAAACCAGCAGGCGATCCCGGCGGTCGAGTACCTGATGAGCGAGGACGGCGGCGCCGCCAAGCGCTTCTTCCTGCTCGGCACCGACTACGTCTATCCGCGCACCACCAACAAGATTCTGCGCGCCTTCCTGATCAGCAAGGGCGTCGACGAGAAGGATATCGAAGAGGTCTACACCCCCTTCGGCCACAGCGACTATCAAACCATCGTCGCCAACATCAAGAAGTTCTCCGCCGGCGGCAAGACCGCGGTGATCTCCACCGTCAACGGCGACTCCAACGTGCCCTTCTACAAAGAACTGGCCAACCAGGGCCTGGAAGCCACCGACGTGCCGGTGGTGGCCTTCTCGGTGGGCGAGGAAGAACTGCGCGGCATCGACACCAAGCCGCTGGTCGGCCACCTGGCCGCCTGGAACTACTTCCAGTCGGTGGAAAACCCGGTCAACGACGCCTTCGTCGCCAAGTGGAAGGCCTACGCCAAGGCCAAGAACCTGCCGGGCGCCGACAAGGCGGTGACCAACGACCCGATGGAAGCCACCTACGTCGGCATCCATATGTGGGCGCAGGCGGTGGAGAAGGCCGGCACCATCGAGGTCGACAAGGTACGCGAGGCCATCTACGGCCAGACCTTCGAGGCGCCGAGTGGCTACACCCTGACCATGGACAAGAGCAACCACCACCTGCACAAGCCGGTGATGATCGGCGAAATCCAGGAGGACGGGCAGTTCTCGGTGGTCTGGGAAACCGACAGCCCGATCCGCGCCCAGCCGTGGAGCCCCTATATCGAAGGCAACGACAAGAAGCCGGATTACGCGGTGAAGTCGAACTAAGGCAAAAGCCCCTCTCCCCCTGTCCCTCTCCCGCAAGCGGCAGAGGGGCAGCGACCCGCGCAGGGAGAGGGTCGCTGTAGCCCGGATGCAATCCGGGAAGACCGCGCCCGGATTGCATCCGGGCTACGCCAAGGACACCCCCTTATGCCCGCTGCCCTTACCCGAATTCTGCTCGGCCTTTTGTTGCTGCTACCTCTGGTTGCCAGCGCCAATGAAGCCGACGCCTTCGTCGCCGCCAACCCGGCCAAGCAGGCCAAGCTACTGCAGGACTGGGCCGCCACGCCCACGCCTGAACGTCTGCCGCTGCTGCAGGCGCTGCAACAGGGCCGCGTCGCCGGCGACGCCGACAAGCGCGCCTTTATCCTCCAGGCCGGCACCTGGCAGGCCGCCGATGGCGACCTACAGCCTGTTAGCACGCCGAAGAAGCTGCGCCTAAATAATCGCCTGCGCGGGCTGATCGCCAGCGCCCTGGCCAGCCATGAGTTGCTCGACAAGGATGCCGCCGTCCGCCTCGAGGCCGCCCAACAGCTGCAACGCAATACCCCGCCGGCCCTGCTGCCGCTGCTGGAAAGCCGCCTGAGCATCGAGGCCGACGAGGCCGTGCGCGACGCCCTGACCCTGGCCCTGGCCAACCTGCAACTGGCAGCCGAGGACCGGGCCGTGCGCCTGGCCGCCGTGGAGCGCCTCGGCCAGACCGGCGACCCGCTGGCGCGCACCCGCCTGGAGGCGCTGCTCGATGGTGAAGAAAGCGATGCCGACGTACGCTCCGCCGCCGAGGCCAGTCTGGCCCAGGTGAAGAACAAGCTGCTGATCGGCGAACTGCTCGGCCAGGCCTTTAGCGGCCTGTCGCTGGGGTCGATCCTGCTGCTGGCCGCCCTCGGTCTGGCCATCACCTTCGGCCTGCTCGGGGTGATCAATATGGCCCATGGCGAGATGCTGATGCTCGGCGCCTATACCACCTACGTGGTGCAGCTACTGTTCCAGCGCCTGGCCCCGGAATACCTGGCCCTCTATCCGCTGCTCGCCCTGCCCATCGCCTTTCTGGTCACCGCGGCCATCGGCATGGCCCTGGAGCGCACGGTGATCCGCCATCTGTACGGTCGCCCGCTGGAAACCCTGCTGGCCACCTGGGGCATCAGCCTGATCCTGATCCAGCTGGTGCGCGTCACCTTCGGCGCGCAGAACGTCGAGGTAGCCAACCCCTACTGGCTGTCCGGCGGCGTGCAGGTGCTGCCC
Organism: Pseudomonas sp. SP16.1; assembly: GCF_052682975.1. Lineage (NCBI taxonomy): Bacteria > Pseudomonadati > Pseudomonadota > Gammaproteobacteria > Pseudomonadales > Pseudomonadaceae > Pseudomonas > Pseudomonas sp. SP16.1. The sequence goes on along the minus strand of NZ_JBQYFZ010000001.1, from coordinate 194,792 downwards.
AACCTGGTGCTGCCATACAACCGCATCGTGATCATCGGCTTCGCGCTGTTCGTGGTGCTGCTGACCTGGTTGTTGCTGAACAAGACCCGCCTCGGTCTCAACGTCCGTGCCGTTACCCAGAACCGCAATATGGCCGCCTGCTGCGGCGTGCCGACCGGCCGCGTCGATATGCTCGCCTTCGGTTTGGGTTCTGGGATTGCCGGCCTCGGTGGCGTGGCCCTGAGCCAGATCGGCAACGTCGGGCCGGACCTGGGGCAGAGCTACATCATCGACTCCTTCCTGGTGGTGGTGCTCGGCGGCGTCGGCCAACTGGCCGGCAGCGTCACCGCCGCCTTCGGCCTGGGCGTGCTGAACAAGTTCCTCGAACCGCAGATCGGCGCCGTGCTCGGCAAGATCCTCATCCTCGCGCTGATCATTCTGTTTATCCAGAAGCGGCCCCAAGGGCTCTTCGCACTCAAGGGACGGGTGATCGACTGATGACCATGCCACTCAATCAAACGCTGCTGGCCCGCGCCAGCGCCAAGCTCGGCCCGCAGGTCTCGCTGGCCATCGGCCTGCTGGTGCTGACCGTGCTGCTCGCCATGCCGCTGCTGCACCTGCTGCCGGCCGACCACACCCTGCATGTCTCGGCCTACAGCCTGACCCTGGTGGGCAAGATCCTCTGCTACGCCATAGTCGCCTTGGCCCTGGACCTGGTCTGGGGCTACGCCGGCATGCTGTCGCTGGGCCACGGCCTGTTCTTCGCCCTCGGTGGCTACGCCATGGGCATGTACCTGATGCGCCAATCGGCGGGCGATGGCCTGCCGGCCTTTATGAGCTTTCTGGCCTGGAGCGAGCTGCCCTGGTACTGGTACGGCACCTCCAGCTTCCTCTGGGCGCTGTGCCTGGTGGTGCTGGCGCCCGGCTTGCTGGCCCTGGTGTTCGGCTTCTTCGCCTTCCGCTCGCGGATCAAGGGCGTGTACTTCTCGATCATGACCCAGGCGCTGACCTTCGCCGGCATGCTGTTGTTCTTCCGTAACGAGACCGGCTTCGGCGGCAACAACGGCTTTACCGGTTTCACCCGCATCCTCGGCTTCGATATCACCGCCGCCGGCACGCGGGCGGCGCTGTTTATCGCCACCGTGGCCCTGCTGGTGGGCAGCCTGTATCTGGGCTTTCGCCTGGCGCGCAGCAAGTTCGGCCGGGTGCTTACCGCACTCAGGGACGCGGAAAACCGCCTGATGTTCTGCGGCTACGATCCGCGCGGCTACAAGCTGTTTATCTGGGTGCTCTCTGCCGTGCTGTGCGGCCTGGCCGGCGCGCTGTACGTGCCGCAGGTGGGCATCATCAACCCCAGTGAAATGGCGCCGACCCAGTCCATCGAAGCCGCCGTCTGGGTCGCCCTGGGCGGGCGCGGCACGCTGATCGGCCCGCTGCTCGGCGCCGGCCTGGTCAACGGCATGAAGAGCTGGTTCACCGTGGCCTTCCCGGAATACTGGCTGTTCGCCCTGGGCGCGCTGTTTATCGTGGTAACCCTGTTCCTGCCGAGGGGCGTGGTGGGTCTGCTGCGCAAGGAGAAGGATCAATGAGAACCGCCCCCGTCCCCGAAGCCATGCTCGAAGCGGCCGCAGGTATCACCGGCCTGGCGCTGGATACCGGCAAGAACGTCGGCAAGGGCGTCAACGTGCGCCACGGCACCATCCTCACCCTGGAAGCGATCAACATCAGCTTCGACGGCTTCAAGGCGCTGACCGACCTGACCCTGTATATCGGCGTCGGCGAACTGCGCTGCATCATCGGCCCCAACGGCGCCGGCAAGACCACCATGATGGACGTGATCACCGGCAAGACCCGCCCGGACAACGGCGTGGCCTACTTCGGCGAGCAGTACGACCTGACCGCCATGAGCGAGGTGCAGATCGCCCAGGCCGGCATCGGCCGCAAGTTCCAGAAGCCGACGGTATTCGAGGCGCTCTCGGTATTCGAAAACCTGGAGCTGGCGCAGAAGACCAACAAGTCGGTGTGGGCCAGCCTGCGCGCCCGCCTGTCCGGCGAGCAGAAGGACCGCATCGACGAGGTGCTCGCCACCATCCGCCTGGACGCCTCGCGCCACCGCCCGGCCGGCCTGCTCTCCCACGGCCAGAAGCAGTTCCTCGAGATCGGCATGCTGCTGATGCAGGAGCCGCACCTGCTGCTGCTCGACGAGCCGGTGGCGGGCATGACCGACGCCGAAACCGAGTTCACCGCCGAGCTGTTCAAGTCGCTGGCGCGCAAGCATTCGCTCATGGTCGTTGAGCACGATATGGGCTTCGTCGGCTCCATCGCCGACCACGTCACCGTGCTGCACCAGGGCAGCGTGCTGGCCGAGGGCTCGCTGGAACAGGTGCAGAACGACGAGCGGGTGATCGAGGTGTATCTCGGTCGGTAAGGGATTCGTAGGGTGGATGAGGCTTTTTTCATCCACCAATGGCATCGCCCGGTGGATCGATAGCGCGTGAGCTACGCGCCCCGCTCCACCCTACGCAAAGGACATCGACATGCTGCAAGTTGAACAACTCCACCAGTACTACGGCGGCAGCCATATCCTCCGTGGCCTGTCGTTCGACGTGAAGGTCGGCGAAGTCACCTGCCTGCTCGGCCGTAACGGCGTGGGCAAGACCACCCTGCTCAAATGCCTGATGGGCCTGATTCCGGCCAAGGACGGCAGCGTGCAGTGGGAGGGCCAGGCCATCACCGGCCACAAGCCGCACCAGCGCGTACAGGCCGGTATCGCCTACGTGCCGCAGGGCCGCGAGATCTTCGGCCGCCTGACGGTGGAGGAAAACCTGCTGATGGGCCTGTCGCGTTTCCCCGCCAGCCAGGCCAAGGCCGTGCCGGAGTTCATCTACGAGCTGTTTCCCGTGCTGCGCGAGATGAAGCATCGCCGCGGCGGCGACCTCTCCGGCGGCCAGCAGCAACAGCTGGCCATCGGCCGCGCCCTGGCCAGCCAACCGCGACTGTTGATCCTCGACGAGCCCACCGAAGGCATCCAGCCCTCGGTGATCAAGGAGATCGGCGCGGTGATCCGCAAACTGGCGGAACGTGGCGATATGGCCATCCTGCTGGTGGAGCAGTTCTATGATTTTGCCGCCGAACTGGCCGACCAGTACCTGGTGATGAGCCGCGGCGAGATCGTCCAGCAGGGCCGTGGCGAGAACATGGAAGCCGAGGGTGTGCGCGGGCTGGTGGCCATCTAGTAGGGTGCGCCGCACGCACCGCCGCCCTCTCGGGTCAGCGCAGTCCAGACGCGCACGGCGCACCCCACGCACCGAATTGGTTCGAGGCACGCCTCTTGCTTGCCCACTCGGTCAACTAATGCGCGGAAATCTTTGCCCTGTCATGAACCTGCCTGTCGCCCCGTTCACGCCGAGCTGGCCCGCCGAGCTGGAGCTGGCCTACGCACGCCACGGCGAACGCACCACGCCAGTGCAAAGGCGCCACCTCGGCCCGCTTAGGGTGCAGAAGCACCTGTATGCCGAAGGGCCGCAAGTCTGCCAGCACATCATCGTCCATCCGCCCGGCGGCATCGCCGGCGGCGACCGCCTGGACATCTCCGCCCATGCCGGCGAGGGCGCCTGGGTGCAGCTCACCAGCCCCGGCGCCGCCAAGTGGTATCGCGCCGCCGGCATCGCCCGCCAGGAGCTGCGCCTGAGCGTCGCGGCCGGCGCCACCCTGGAATGGCTGCCGCAGGAGACCATCGTCTACGCCGGCGCCCAGGCCGAGCTGCACACGCAGATCGAGCTGCACGGCGACGCCCGGCTGCTGTACTGGGACATCGTCGCCCTCGGCCGCCCCGCCGCCGCCGAGCGTTTCGCCAGCGGGCACTTCCGGGCCGCGCTGGATATTCGCCGCGACGGCCAGCTGCTGTGGCACGAGCGCCAGCGCGTAACCGGCGGCGACGGCCTGCTCGACTCGCCCGTGGGCCTCGACGGCCAGCCGGTATTCGCCACCCTGCTGGCCAGCGGCGAAGTGGACAGCGAATTGCTGGAACGCTGCCGCGAACTGAAGATCGAGGGTGTGCGCGGCGACCTCAGCCAGCTCTCGGGCCTGCTGATCGCCCGCTGCCTGGCCAGCGAGGCGCTGCAGGCGCGCGCCTGGCTGATCGCCCTATGGCGCCTGCTGCGCCCGGCGCTGCTCGGCCGCGAGGCGCTGCTGCCGCGCATCTGGAGTACCTGACGGATGTAGGGCCAAGGCATGCGCCTTGGCTACCCCAATGATTGCGGCGACTGCGACAGGCGGTCGCCCAGAAACGGAGTCACGAGATGGATCTGAGTCCACGCGAGAAAGACAAGCTGCTGATCTTCACCGCCGGCCTGGTGGCCGAGCGCCGCCTGGCCCGCGGGGTCAAGCTCAACTACCCGGAGGCCATGGCCTATATCTCCGCCGCCCTGCTCGAAGGCGCCCGCGACGGCCGCACCGTGGCCGAGCTGATGCACTTCGGCACCACATTGCTGAGCCGCGAGCAGGTGATGGAGGGCGTGCCGGAGATGATCCCGGAGATCCAGATCGAGGCCACCTTCCCCGACGGCACCAAGCTGGTGACCGTCCACCAGCCGATTGCCTGAACCATGAGCTATTCGATACATGACGCCGGCGAGGCCGACCTGCCCGGCATTCTGGTCATCTACAACGACGCGGTGGCGCACACCACGGCGATCTGGAACGAGACCCTGGTGGACCTGGCCAACCGCCGCGCCTGGCTGGCCGAGCGCACGGCGGCGGGCTTTCCCGTGCTGGTGGCACGCGATGCAGCCGGCGAGGTGCTCGGCTATGCCAGCTACGGCACCTGGCGCAGCATCGAAGGCTTTCGTCAGACCGTCGAGCACTCGGTGTATGTGCGCAGCGACCAGCGCGGCCAGGGCCTGGGACCTGTGCTGATGCAGGCGCTGATCGAATGCGCCCGCGCCGCCGACCTGCACGTCATGGTTGCCGCCATCGAGTCGCAGAACGCCGCCTCGATCCACCTGCACCAGCGCCTGGGTTTCGTCACCACCGGGCAGATGCCCCAGGTCGGCCGCAAGTTCGGCCGCTGGCTGGATCTGACCTTTATGCAACTGATTCTGGAGTGAACAGCCCATGATTCCCGGCCAATACCAGATTGCCGACGGCGAGATCGAGCTCAATGCCGGCCGCCGCACCCTGAGCCTCTCGGTGGCCAACAGCGGCGACCGGCCGATCCAGGTCGGTTCGCACTACCACTTCTTCGAGACCAACGATGCGCTGCTGTTCGACCGCGCGGCCGCGCGGGGCATGCGCCTGAATATCCCGGCGGGCACCGCGGTACGTTTCGAGCCGGGGCAGAGTCGCGAGGTGGAGCTGGTCGATCTGGCCGGCGCGCGCCGGGTATTCGGCTTCGCCGGCCGCGTGATGGGGGACCTGTGATGAAGATTTCCCGCCAAGCCTACGCCGATATGTTCGGCCCCACCGTCGGCGACAAGGTACGCCTGGCCGACACCAACCTGTGGATCGAAGTGGAGAAGGACTTCACCACCTATGGCGAGGAAGTGAAATTCGGCGGCGGCAAGGTGATCCGCGACGGCATGGGCCAGGGCCAGCTGTGTGCGGCCGATGTGGTCGACACCCTGATCACCAATGCGCTGATCATCGACCACTGGGGCATCGTCAAGGCCGACGTCGGTCTCAAGGACGGGCGCATAGCGGCCATCGGCAAGGCCGGCAATCCGGACATCCAGCCCGACGTGACCATCGCCATCGGCGCCGGCACCGAGGTGATCGCCGGCGAGGGCATGATCCTCACGGCGGGTGGGATAGATACCCACATCCACTTTATCTGCCCGCAGCAGATCGAAGAGGCGCTGATGAGCGGCGTCACCACCATGATCGGTGGCGGCACCGGGCCGGCCACCGGCACCAACGCCACCACCTGCACCTCAGGCCCCTGGCATATGGCGCGCATGCTCCAGGCCGCCGACGCCTTCCCGATGAACCTGGGCTTCACCGGCAAGGGCAACGCCTCGCTGCCGGAGCCGCTGATCGAGCAGGTCAAGGCCGGCGCCATTGGTCTGAAGCTGCACGAGGACTGGGGCACCACCCCGGCGGCCATCGACAACTGCCTGTCGGTCGCCGATCAGTACGACGTGCAGGTGGCGATCCACACCGACACCCTCAACGAGTCCGGCTTCGTCGAAACTACCCTCGGCGCCTTCAAGGGCCGCACCATCCACACCTACCACACCGAAGGCGCCGGCGGCGGTCATGCGCCGGATATCATCAAGGCCTGCGGCTTCCCCAACGTGCTGCCCAGCTCGACCAACCCGACCCGGCCGTTCACCAAGAACACCATCGACGAGCACCTGGACATGCTGATGGTCTGCCACCACCTCGACCCGAGCATCGCCGAGGACGTGGCCTTCGCCGAGAGCCGTATCCGCCGGGAAACCATTGCGGCGGAGGATATCCTCCACGACCTCGGTGCGTTTTCCATGATCAGCTCCGACAGCCAGGCCATGGGCCGCGTCGGCGAGGTGATCACCCGCACCTGGCAGACCGCCGACAAGATGAAGCAGCAGCGCGGTCCGCTGCCCGAGGACGTGCCGGGCAACGACAACTTCCGGGTCAAACGCTATATCGCCAAGTACAGCATCAACCCCGCCATCACCCACGGCATCAGCCACGAGGTGGGCTCGGTCGAAGTGGGCAAGTGGGCCGACCTGGTGCTTTGGCGTCCGGCCTTCTTCGGGGTCAAGCCGACGCTGATTCTCAAGGGCGGCGCCATCGCCGCCAGTCTGATGGGCGACGCCAACGCCTCGATCCCTACCCCGCAGCCGGTGCACTACCGGCCGATGTTCGGAAGCTTTGCCGGCAGCCGCCATGCCACCAGCATCACCTTTATCAGCCAGGCGGCCTTCGACGCCGGCGTGCCCGAGCAACTCGGGCTGCAGAAGCGCATCGGCGTGGTCAAGGGCTGCCGCGAGGTACAGAAGACCGACCTGATCCACAACGGCTACCTGCCCAGCATCGAGGTCGATGCGCAGAACTACCAGGTCAAGGCCGACGGCCAGTTGCTCTGGTGCGAACCGGCCGAGGTGCTGCCGCTGGCGCAGCGCTATTTTCTGTTCTGAGGCGCTCTATGGGACGCATACCGGGTCAGCTCGCAACTAGACTGAAATAGTCCCGGTTCCTCCTGGAGATCACCGCCATGCCTCTTGCATCGCTACATGCCCGCCTGCTCGGTGGGCTCCTGCTGCTGACCCTGCCTGCCGCCCATGCCGACACCCTGACGCCGCTCCAGGGCCAGAGTCCCGAGCAGATCCAGGCCGATATCTCCGCCTGCCAGTCGCAGACCGGTTTCACTGGCCAGAGTGGCGGCAGCGACGACTCGCGTGGCGGCGAGCGCCTGCGTGGCGCCGCCTCAGGCGCTGTGGCGGGGGCGGCGGTCGCGGAGGTACGCGGTCAGCGCCACGACGAGGCATACGATCGCGTGGACGACGACATCAAGCAGGAATACCGGCAGAACCAGGCCAAGGACGCGGCCGCGGTGGGCATGGCGGTCGGTGGCTCACGGCAGCGCCAGGATCGCCGCGAAGATCGTCGCACCGAGCGTGGCAGCGCGGATGCCCAGCAAGCCTACAACGCCTGCATGAGTGGTCGTGGCTACAGCATCACCCCCTGATCAACGCAGCTGACTGTCCTTGCTGCCGCGGCGGTTGTAGCCGCTGTAGGCGGCGTTCTCCCGGTCGTGCTCGGCCTGGCAGTTGACGCACAGGCGCACGCCGGGCACGGCCTGGCGGCGCGCCTCGGGGATGGGCGCATCGCACTCCTCGCAGCGCTGCAGGCTCTCGCCCCTGGGCAGCTGGCTGCGGACGCGCGTGATGGCGTCCTCGATGCTGCTGTCGATCTGTTCCTGTACCGCGCCGTCGCTCGCCCAGCCACCTGCCATCGTCGTTCTCCTCGCGTCACCCGCTAGATATGCGCGCCCCGGCGGCGAATCTCAAGTGCGGTCCGTCGTCATTCCTTGACGTCCATGAACTGCTCCGCCCAGCGGATGTAGTCCTCGGGCAAGGTGTATTTGTGGGTCAGTTCGGTGGCGCTGAGGTCGCCCGGCTCGATGCCGCGCTGCTCGCGCAGGCAGTCGTAAGTGGCCTTGATCGCGGCAAAGTAGGCGCCATGGCCGTTGACCACGATGCGTACGCCGAGCCTGGCCAGGCGGGCGTTGTCGCGCAGCTGCGGATTGCCGTAGGTGACCAGCATCAGCGGCACCTCGAGGCCGTCTGCGATCTGCTCCAGATGGGCGAAGTCCTTCACCCCCACCAGGCAGATGCCGTCGGCGCCGGCGGCCTGATAGGCCTGGGCGCGGCGGATCGCTTCGGCGCTGTCGACCACACCGGCATGGGTTCGGGCGATGATTGCCAACTCCGGGTCGATGCGCGCCTCCAGCGCCGCGCGGATCTTGCCAACGCCTTCCTCCACCGAGATCAGGTCGGTGGACTTGCGGCCGAACTGCGCCGGCAGCAGGGTGTCCTCGATGGTCAGCGCGGCCACCCCAGCGCGCTCCAGCTCGACCACGGTGCGCATCACGTTGAGCGCGTTGCCGTAGCCGTGGTCGGCATCGGCGATCACCGGCAGGCGCGCCACCCGGCCAATGCGCGCGGCCTGCTCGACGAACTCGCTGAGGGTGATCAGGGCGAAGTCCGGCGCGCCCAGCACCTGCAGCGAAGCCACCGAACCGCCGAGGATGCCGACCTCGAAATCCAGGTCGGCGGCAATCCGCGCCGACATCGGGTCGAATACCGAGGCGGTGTGATAGCAGCGGTCGGAGGCCAGCAGCGCACGGAAGGCGCTACGCAATTGGTGATGGGAGGCACGGGGCAAGGTGGACATGAGGCGTATTCCAGTCAGGTGAATCGCGAATCGGCTGTTTCAGTATCGCAGTAGACGCGACGAGTGCAGGCACGGGACACTAGCCGGTCCCATCGAGGCTGTGCGGTTGCTCGCCAGTGCGCATGCCGGCCTGCCGCCTCATACTTTTTCACATTCCAATCGATGGTCGGGCTAGCCCTGGCGCGCCGGGCAGGCGATCATCGGGCTTCCGACGCAGACTCCAGCCGTTATGACCGCCACTACCGACCGCTCCATCCCGACGCACAAGCCCCGCCCGCTGATCGACCTGGCCATCAGCATCCTGATCCCCTCGTTCATCCTGATGAAGCTCAGTGGCGAGGCGCGCCTCGGTGCCGACGGCGCGCTGGTGCTGGCGCTGGCCTTTCCCCTGGGCTGGGGCGCGTTCGAGCTGATCAGGTACCGCAAGTTCAACTTCATCGCCCTGCTCGGCCTGGTCAGCGTCATGCTGACCGGCGGCATCGGCCTGCTGCAGCTCGACACCCAGTGGCTGGCAGTCAAGGAAGCGGCGATTCCCGGGCTGATCGGCATCGCGGTGCTGGTCTCGACCCGCACCCGCTACCCGCTGATCCGCACCCTGCTGTTCAACAAGTCGGTGCTCAACGTGGACAAGATCCATGAACGCCTGGAACGGGGCGGTCATCTCGAGCATTTCGAGACGCGACTGATGCGCGCCACCTACTGGCTCAGCGGCACCTTCTTCTTCTCCTCGTTGATGAACTACGTGCTGGCCAAGTGGATAGTCACCAGCCCGGCGGGCACCGAGGCGTTCAACGACGAACTGGGACGCATGACCCTGCTCAGCTACCCGATGATCGCGATTCCCTCGATGATCATGCTCATGGCCATCTTCTACTACCTGTGGAAGACCATCCACGGTCTCACCGGCCTGAATCTGGAAGAGATCATGGCCCAGCAGGGCGAGCAATCGCAGCCCTGAGCCTCGCCCGCGCCGTCCGCCCGGCAGGCCGCGGATGCTGAGCGCGCTGTTCCTCTCCGCCCTGGTCGCCGCCACCCTGCTGCCGGCGCAGTCCGAGGCCGTGCTGGTGGGCCTGCTGCTGGGCGGCCAGTACGGCCCGTGGCTGCTGCTGGCGGTGGCCACCGGAGGCAACGTGCTCGGCTCCTGGATCAACTGGCTGCTCGGCCGCTCCATCGAACGCTACCGCGAGCGGCGCTGGTTCCCGGTCAGCCCGCCGCGTCTGCAGCAGGCGCAAGACTGGTATGCCCGCTACGGACGCTGGACGTTGCTGCTGAGCTGGCTGCCGGTGATCGGTGATCCGCTGACCCTGGTCGCCGGGGTGATGCGCGAGCGGCTGTGGATCTTCCTCGCCATCGTCAGCCTGGCCAAGGGCGGACGCTATCTGCTGCTGGCGGCGCTGACGCTGCAGCTGGCGTAGTCCGTGCGTCGCGGCTGCTGACCTGCAGCGCTCGCGGGACCGCACGCGGCCATGGCGCGATATGCGGTGCTGCAGGCGTGCGCCGTCTGCCCTAGAATGCGCGGCCGTTTTTTGTGGCCTGCCATCCCTGGCGACCACCCTGCGGGCCGTCGCGGCGCGACGTCAATAATCGCTCCCGGCGATTCTTTGGGTCCTGCCATCCCTGGCGATCGCCCTGTGGGCCGTCGCTGCACGACGTCAAAAATTTCTCCCGGTAATTTTTTCAGGCTGTCCGCACCATGTCCTTCTCCACCCCTGCCCGCGCCTGCGGCATCGACTTCGGCACATCCAACTCCACCGTCGGCTGGCTGCGCCCCGGCCAGGACAGCCTGCTGGCGCTGGAAGACGGCAAGATCACGCTGCCCTCGGTGATCTTCTTCAACACCGAGGAGCGCCGCCCGGTCTACGGCCGCCTGGCCCTGCACGAGTATCTGGAAGGCTATGAGGGCCGGCTGATGCGCTCGCTGAAAAGCCTGCTGGGCTCCAAGCTGCTGAAAAGCGAGACCACCGTGCTGGGCAGCGCGCTGCCGTTCAAGGACCTGCTCGGCTTCTTCATCGGCGAGCTGAAGAGCCGCGCCGAGCGTCTGGCCGAGCGCAGCTTCGACGAGGTGGTGCTGGGCCGCCCGGTGTTTTTCGTCGATGACGACGCGCAAGCCGACCAGGAAGCGCAGAACACCCTGGTCGCCGTGGCGCACAAGCTCGGCTTCAAGGAGGTGTCGTTCCAGTACGAGCCGATCGCCGCGGCCTTCGACTACGAGTCGGGCCTGGACCGCGAGGAGTTGGTGCTGATCGTCGATATCGGCGGCGGCACCTCGGACTTCTCCCTGGTGCGCCTGGCCCCGGAGCGCCACCAGTTGGCCGAGCGCCAGGACGATATCCTCGCCACCGGTGGCGTGCATATCGGCGGTACCGACTTCGACAAGCAGCTGTCGCTGGCCGGGGTGATGCCGCTGTTCGGCTACGGCAGCCGGATGAAGAGCGACGCCTTCATGCCCACCAGCTACCACCTCAACCTGGCCACCTGGCACACCATCAACGCGCTGTACGCGCAGAAGACCCAGCTGGCGCTGCAGAACATGCGCTACGACATAGTCGACGCCACCGGCATCGACCGCCTGTTCGGCCTGATCGAACAGCGCGCCGGGCACTGGCTGGCGATGCAGGTGGAAGACAGCAAGATCGCCCTCAGCGAGCAGGACGCGCGCGCCATCGACCTGTCACGGGTCGAGCCGGGGCTGGTCGCCGAGCTGACCCGGCCGCTGTTCGAGGGCGCCATCGAGCCGTTGCTCGAACGCATCCGCGCCAGTCTCAGGCAGCTGCTCGCCGATGCCGGCATCGCCGCCGAGCAGGTCGATACGCTGTTCTTCACCGGCGGCTCCAGCGGCGTGCCGGCGCTGCGCCGGAGCGTGGCGGCCATGCTGCCCAATGCGCGCAGCGTGGAAGGCAATACCTTCGGCAGCATTGGTAGTGGCCTGGCCATCGAAGCGAAGAAGCGTTACGGCTAGGACTTTTGTGGGAGGGGCTTTAGCCGCGACAAGAGCTCGCGGCTAAAGCCCCTCCTACACCAGAAGACCGAAGTGCTCTCCCATGCATCGCACAGCAGGCTCTGGGTTATGCTTGCCGCCCAATTGAATGAGCGAGGAATAGCCTGATGAAAGCCCAGCTGGAAGAACTGATCGCCAAGATAAGCTCCGGCTGCCTGGCCGAGGACGAGATCGGCCGTATCGCCGATGAGGCGGCCCAGGCCTATGCTGACCCGGCCGCCTTCCTCGCCGCCAACCCGGACGTCAACTACGACGACGACTTCCCCATTCCGCTGGGCGAATGGGTGGTGGTCGGCAGCCTGCCGGATACCGTGCTGTTCCAGGCCGACAGCTATGAAGAGCTGTTCCAGCGCATCACCGAATCCTTCGGCCCGCAGGTGCAGTTCGTGCTCAAGGCCAAGCAGCTGGCCAAGACCGAGCCGCTCAAGGCGCTCAACCGCATCCAGGTGCAGCTCTCGGCGCTGTCGCCGGAAACCGGTGGCTACGTGCTGGTGGACTTCAGCGAACCGCTGGACGACGAACTGCAGGCGGTGCTGGTGTACGCCAGCGACCTGCCGCGGGTGATGGAGTTGGCGGTGGCAGTGGGTATCTACGCCGCGCCGGCGCTGGAGGCCTTGCAGGCGGCGCAGGCGGCGCAGGCGGGGGAATAAGCCACAGGATTTGCTCTCTCCCCAACCCTCTCCCATAAATGGGAGAGGGGGCTGACCACCTATCCCGCAACGCTTTCGCTCCCTGGAGTCACCATGCGCCCGATCCGCCTCGCCCTGTTGCTCAGCCCCCTGCTGCTCGCCGCCTGTGGCGGTGCCGAGACCGCCACCACCGCCACCCTGCAGGCGCAGGACGCGGCGCAGAAACAGCAGCAGATGGAACAGCTCAAGCAGCAGATCGACCAGGTCAACCAGCAGGCCCAGCAGCGTCTGCAACAGCAGCTGGACGCCGCCGAGCAGTAACCGCCGACAAAACCAGTTCGTAGCCCGGATGAAATCCGGGGCAAACCGGCCAACCGCTCCCGGATTGCATCCGGGCTACAAGCTCCCGCGTAGCGCCTTCTCGAACAAGGCACTGTACTGCGCGGCGCTGAAGGCGATGGGATTGGTGCCGGCCGAGGGATCGACCTCGGCCATCCGTCCCACCTGCTCGATACGCGTGTCGTCGATGCCGATCTCGTCCAGGCTGTGGGCGATGCCCACCTCGCTGCGCAGCGCCAGCACCCAGTCCAGCACCGCGTCGAAGCCGCTGCCGGGCAGTGCCAGATAGCGCGCCATCTTCTCCATCTGCGCCTCGATGGCGCCGCGATTGGCCACCAGCACGTAAGGCATCAGCACCGCGTTGAGCAGGCCGTGATGGGCGTCGTACAGCGCCCCCAATGGATGGGCCAGCGCGTGCATCGCGCCGAGGCCGCGCTGGAAGGCGGTGGCGCCCATGCTCGAGGCCACCAGCATCTGCAGCCGCGCCTCGACATCACTTCCCTGCGCCACCGCACGTGGCAGGTACTGCTGCACCAGGCGCATGCCTTCCAGGGCGATGCCCTCGGCCATGGGATGGAACAGCGGCGAGCAGAACGCCTCCAGGCTGTGCGACAGCGCGTCCATACCAGTGGCGGCGGTGATCTTCGCCGGCAGGCCAACGGTCAGCTCGGGATCGAGTATCACTAGTGCCGGCAACATCCGCGCGTGGAAGATGATGCGCTTGATATGTGCCGCGTCGTCGGTGATCACCGAAGCGCGGCCGACCTCCGAGCCGGTGCCGGCGGTGGTCGGCACCGCCACCACCGGCGCCATGCCGGCGACATTGACCCGGCTGGCGTTGTCGCCGACGTCCTCGAAATCCCACAGCGGCCGATCCTGGCCGACCATCAGGGCGATGGCCTTGCCGGCATCCAGCGCCGAGCCGCCACCGAAGGCGATCACCCCGTCGTGCCCGCCGGCCTTGAACGCGGCCACACCGTCCATCACGTTGGCGCCGGTGGGGTTGCCCTTGATCGCCGAGAACAGCCCGGCGTTCAGCCCGGCGTCGCGGCACTGGCGCAGCGCCGCATCGATCATCGGCAGCGCGGCCAGGCCGGGGTCGGTGCACAGCAGCGGCGCGCGCATGCCGAGCTGACGGCAAGCCTCGGCCAACTCGGCAATGCGGCCGACGCCAACGCGCATCGAGGTGGGGTAGTTCCAGTTCATGCGGTACTGATTCAGGTCCATCGCACGCCTCACAGCTGAGTCTTGAAGTGGAAGGATTTCGGCCGGGTCAGTTGCTCGTAGCCGACCCGCGACAGGGTGCAGCCGCGCCCGGAGTTCTTCACCCCGGTCCAGGCCAGACCGGGGTCGAGATAGTCGCAGCGGTTGAGGAACACCGTGCCGGCCTCCACCCGCTCGGCCAGCGCCATGGCGGCGTCGACGTCGCGGCTGAAGATCGCCGCGGTCAGGCCGAACTCGCTGTCGTTCATCAGCGCCAGCGCCTCCTCGTCGTCGGCCACCTTCTGGATGCCCACCAGTGGGCCGAAGGATTCCTCGGTCATCACCCGCATGCCGTGGTGCACCCCGGTCAGTACCTGCGGCGCCAGGTAGGGCGTGCCCGGCGCATCCAGGGGGAACTCGGCCGGGTCGATATGCGCCCTGGCGCCTTGGGCCACCGCCTCGGCGATCTGGCCGCGGACGAAATCGGCGGCGTCGCTGCGCACCAGCGGGCCGAGGGTGGTCTGCGGGTCGTCCGAGCGCCCCAGCTTGTACTGGCGCACCAGCGCCACGGCGCGTTCGACGAAGGCGTCGTAGAGCGACTCGTGCACATAGATGCGCTCGATGCCGCAGCACGACTGCCCGGAATTGAAGAAGGCGCCGTCGATGGCGGTTTCCACCGCATGCGCCAGGTCGGCATCGGCGCGCACGTAGGCCGGATCCTTGCCGCCCAGCTCCAGCCCGACGCTGATGAAGCGCCCGGCCGCCGCCCGCTCGACCATGGCCCCGCCCGGCACCGAGCCGGTGAAGGCGACATGGGCAATGCTCGGCGCCTGGATCAGCGCTTCGGTCTCGCCGTGGCTCAGGTGCAGGTACTGGAACACGCCCTCAGGCAGACCGGCCTCGGCGAAGGCCTCGACCATGCGCTCGGCGCACAACGGGGTCTGCGCCGAGTGCTTGAGCAGCACCGCGTTGCCCGCCAGCAGCGCCGGTACCACTGCGTTCACCGCGGTCAGGTAGGGGTAGTTCCAGGGCGCGATGACCAGCGCCACGCCGAGCGGCTCACGGCGGATAAAGCGGGTGAAGCCGGGCTTGTCCGGCAGGCGGATGTCGGCCAGCGAACCCTCGGCGATATCGGCCATGTGGCTGGCGCGCTCGACGAAGCCACGGATCTCGCCGGCGGCGTAGCGAATCGGCCGGCCCATCATCCAGCACAGTTCCTCGGCCAGCTGGCTCTCGCGCGCGGCGAAGGCGGCGATGGCGCGCCGGGCGATGGCGATGCGTTCGCTAAGCGGCACCTGTTTCCAGGCCCGCTGCGCCAGCTCGGCCTGGGCCAGCGCGGCCTGGATCTCGGGGTTGGAAGCCAGACGCCGCTCGACGTAGACCGAGCCGTCGATGGGGGAAATGCATTGCAGCTTGCTCATAAGGTGCTCCGTAAGAGGAATCGCGACCCACGCGGCGGATCGCGCGCCGCGCTCGTCCCCCTCGCCCCTCCGGGGAGAGGGTTGTGGAGAGGGGAGCGCTCAGATGATTTCGAAGTAGCGATCCAGCTCCCAGTCGCTGACATGGCGGCGGTACTCGCGCTCCTCCCATTCTCGGCTGGCGGCGAAGTGCTCGACGAAGGCGTCGCCGAACAGCTCGCGCGCAGCCTGCGAGGCCTTCAGGCGCTGCGCCGCGTCCCACAGGGTGCGCGGCAGCGCCAGCTCCTCGGGATGCTTGACCGCATAGGCGTTGCCGCTGACCGGCGCAGTCGGCTCCCACTCCTGCATGATCCCGTACAGCCCCGAGCCGATGGCCACCGACAGCGCCAGGAAGGGGTTGCCGTCGGCGGCGCCGAGGCGGTACTCCTGACGCTGCGACTTGTCGCTGCCGGGAATCACCCGCAGTGCCGCGGTGCGGTTCTCCACGCCCCAGGTGGCGTCGGTGGGCGCCCAGAAACCGGGAATCAGGCGCCGGTAGCTATTGAGCGTCGGCGCCACCATGCACAGGAATTCCGGCATCAGGCGCTGCTGGCCGGCGAGGAAATGCCGCTGCAGCTTGCTCATGTTGTGCGCCTGGCTCGGGTCGTAGAAGGCCGACTTGTCGGTCGCGCGGTCGCGCAGCGAAACGTGGATATGCCCGCTCTGCCCCGGGTACTTGCCCGACCACTTGGCCATGAAGGTGGCCATCAGGCCGTTGCGCTGGGCCAGCACCTTCATGAAGGTCTTGAACAGCGCGCCCTTGTCCGCCGCCGCCTCGGCGCGGTCGTAGGCGATCGCCGCCTCCAGCACGCCGGGGCCGGTCTCGGTGTGCAGGCCCTCGATGGGAAAGTCCATGCTCTCGCCCATCTCGAGGATCTGGTGGTAGAGCTCGGCGTGCACCGAGTTGCGGATCATCGAGTAGCCGAACCAGTCCGGGGTGAACGGCTTGAGGTCGCGAAAGCCCTTGGCCCGCGCTGACTCCGGCGTCTCGTCGAACATGAAGAACTCGTACTCCAGCGCCGCATAGGGTTCGAAGCCCATGGCCTGGCAGCGCTCGATCACCCGCCGCAGGGTGCCGCGCGGGCACACCGCCTCGGCCTGCTGGTCGAACTCGGCGAGAAACAGCAGCATGCCGTTCTCGAAGGGAATCTCGCGGCAGGTATGCGGCAGGATGCGCACCGGCGCGTCCGGGTAGCCGGTGTGCCAGCCGGTGTACTGGGCGTTGTCGTAGAGCTGGTCCTTGACGTCCCAGCCGAGCACCACGTCGCAAAAGGCGAAACCGTGCTCCAGGGCGGAGAAGAACTTGCTGCGGCTCATGTACTTGCCGCGCATCACCCCATCGTTGTCGAACAGGCCGACTTTCACGTGGCTCAGGCCACGCTCCTCGACGATGCGCCGGGCATCGCCCAGGGTCTTTACATCCCGTGGTTTGAACATGCTAACCCCTGTGTCTTGTTGTTATGGCGGGCGGGTTCAGCGAGCGGCTGGGCATCCATGATCGGCTAGGCCGACGACGCACGGGCGCAGCGCGACGCCTATCACAGCGTCCGTTTCAGGCCCATTGAGTGTGGTACAGGATTGCCGGGATGGCAGGGATCGGGCGGGAAAAAACTGTGGTTGGACGCGGACGCGGCGCAACGGCTGGTGGACAACGGAAGGTTATCCACCCTACAGCGCCATTACGGCCACGTAGGGTGGAAAACCGCGAAGCGTTCTCCACCTGGCTTGAATCCGAGCCGGCTCGGTAACAGCAGGGCTGCGCAATCTCGGCACCGGCCGTTTCCTGCCCCCCATCCAAAAACCACGCCCGTACCTCTGGGCACGGGCGTTTGGCCTCATCTACTCGCGGCTTCAACCGCGATAAGGCGCCCCCGCCTTGGCCATCAGCGCGTTGTATTTCTTGAAGATGTCCACCACCTTGGCGCAGCGCGGGCTGGTCTTGGCGATCTCGTCCCAGAACTTCAGCGCCTCGGCTTCCACCGTGGCCCATTCCTCGGCCGGGATGGAGGTCAGCTGCAGCTTGCCGCCCTCGACGCGCAACTGCGCCTCGCCGCCCCAGTACCAGTGCTGGCGGTAGTAGTTGGAGCTGTCCATGCACAGCTTGAACAGGGTCTTGAGGTGCTCGGGCACCTCGGCCCACTTGTCCGAATTGGCGAAGTAGGAGCCGATCCAGGCGCCGGAGATGTTGTTGGTTAGGAAGTACTTGGTGACGTTGGCCCAGCCGACGGTGTAGTCCTCGGTGATGCCGGACCAGGCGATGCCGTCCAGTTCGCCGGTCTGCACCGCCACTTCGACGTCCTCCCAGGGCAGCGTCACCGGGATCACGCCGAAGCGGGCGAGAAACTTGCCGGCGGTTGGGAAGGTGAAGATGCGCTTGCCCTTGAGGTCGTCGAGCTTGGTGATCGGCTGCACCGTGGCGAAGTGGCAAGGGTCCCAGGCCCCGGCGCCGAGCCAGGTGACGCCCTTGACCTCGCCATAGGCCTCGGCCCAGATCTCGTTGAGCCCGTATTTCTCGAACAGCACCGGCACGTCGAGGCTGTAGCGGGTGGCGAAGGGGAAGTAGCCGCCGAACACCGAGACGTCCACCGGCGCGGCGATGGAGTCATCGTCGCTCTGCACCGCGTCGATGGTACCGCGCTGCATGGCGCGGAACAGTTCGCCGGTGGGCACCAGCTGGTCGGCGAAGTACAGCTGGATCTCCATCTGGCCGTTGGCGGCCTTGTTGAAGGCGTCGATGGACGGCTTGATCACGTGCTCGGCCAGCGCCGGACCGGCGTAGGTCTGCAGGCGCCAGGTGATCTTCTTCGGCTCCTCGGCGTAGATGTGCGCCGAGCCGAGGGCAGCGGTGCCGACCGCGGCGGTTTTCAGGAAATCGCGTCTCGTACTCATGCTGTTCTCTCCAATAGTGTCGATGCAGATGCAATACAACCGCTTATTGCCGCCGCAGCCGGCGGCTCTTACCAGCGGCCGGCAGGTGCCGGCTCGACTGCTGGCGCGCGGGGCGCGCCGATTTCCGCAAATCAGCCGCCGTAGTGCAGCTGCGGCAACCACAGCGCCAGCTGTGGAAAGACCATCACCAGGGCCAGGGCCAGGGCCATGATCAGTACGAAGGGGGTGACCGAGACGTAGATGTCGCGCAGGCTCACCTCGGGCGGGGCCATGGCGCGCATGAGGAACAGGTTGTAGCCGAACGGCGGGGTCATGTAGGCGATCTGGCAGGTGATGGTGTAGAGCACGCCGTACCAGATCAGGTCGAAGCCCAGCTCGCCTACCAGCGGCACGTAGAGCGGCGCGACGATCACCAGCATGGCGGTGTCGTCGAGGAACATGCCCATCAGGATGAACGACAGCTGCATGATGATCAGGATCTGCCAGGGCCCCAGGTGCAGGCTGTCGACGAAGAACTGCTCGATCGCCCGCACCGCGCCGAGACCGTCGAACACCGCGCCGAAGCACAGCGCGGCGAGGATGATCCACATGAACATGCAGCTGATGGCCAGGGTCTTGCGCAGCGTTTCCTCCATCACCTTGCCGCTCAGCCGGCCCTTGAACAGGGCGGCCAGGGTGGCGGCCGCGGCCCCCACCGCCGAGCTCTCCACCAGGCTGGTGTAGCCCAGCAGGAACAGCCCGGTCATGGCAAAGAAGATGAACAACGGCACCAGCCCGGCGCTGAGCAGGCGCAGCTTCTCGCTCCAGGAAATCTGCTCGCGCTCGGCCTTGGCCAGCGGCGGCCCCATCTGCGGCTGCAGGCGGCAACGGATGGCGATATAGAGCATGAACATTCCGGCCATCATCAGCCCGGGAATCGCCCCGGCCAGCCACAGCTGGCCCACCGGCTGGCGCGCGATCATGCCGTAGAGCACCAGCACCACGCTGGGCGGAATGAGGATGCCCAGCGAGCTGCCGGCCTGGATCACCCCGGTGATCATGATCTTGTCGTAGCCGCGGCGCAGCAGTTCGGGCAGGGCGATGCTGGCGCCGATCGCCATGCCGGCCACGCTCAGGCCGTTCATCGCCGAGATCGCCACCATCAGGAAGATGGTGCCGATGGCCAGGCCGCCGGGCAGCGGCCCCATCCACACGTGGAACATGCGATAGAGGTCTTCGGCGATACCCGACTCGGAGAGCATGTAACCCATGAACACGAACATCGGCAGGGTCAGCAGCGGGTACCACTTCATCAGCTTCATCGCCGCGCTGAAGGCCATCTCCGAGCCGCCATCGCCCCACAGCAGCAATGCGGCCGCTGCCGCGACGAAACCGATGGCGCCGAACACGCGCTTGCCGGTGAGCAGCAGCAGCATCATCGAGGAGAACATCAGCAGCGCGATCAGCTCGTAGCTCATCACAGCGTCTCCCCGCGGGCGGCGTAGAAATCCTTGAAGAAGGTAGCGACGGCCTGCAACAGCATCAGGGCGATGCCGAGGCACATGACGATCTTGATCGGCGCCATGTAGGGCGACCAGGCCGAGTAGCTGGTCTCCTTGTATTCGAGGGCGTACTCGGTGGAGGAGATGCCGCCGATCAGCAGCAGCACCAGGTAGAAGATCAGCATGAACACGGTGATCGCATCGACGATGGCGCGGGTGCGCGGCGACCAGTGGCTGTAGGCCAGGTCCATGCGCACGTGGGCGTCGAGTTGCATCGAGTAGGCGCCGCCGAGCAGGAAATAGGCGACCATGAGGAACTGGGCGCTTTCCAGGGTCCAGATCGAGGGGGTGAAGAAGGTCTTGCTGATCGAGGAGTACAGCAGCACCGCCAGCATGGCGAAGATCAGGTACATGGCGAAACGCCCGACTCCCCGGTTGAATGCGTCCACCGCGTGGACGAACGCTCGAATGCCCTTGCGCATGCAGTTTCCTGCTTTTTCTGTTCGTTATCTCGTCAGCCTAGACGAAGATTCGCCAAAGCCAACCGCCCCGCCGGGCCACAGCAGGAAACGCGCCAGCCACCCTGGCTGCGCCCTTCTGCGAACAAAATCAATGGATTGGAAAGCGCCGAGCTGGCGTCCCGGCGCGCCGGGAAGGCCGCGAGCACCGAGGCGGTGCGCGCCGGCTCCTCATCCCGGGGCATCCGGCCATGAGTGGCACACCGCCACCGGCTACCGCTGCCGGTGGTGGCGGCGAAGCGCCTCGCGGGGGATCGGCCCATGCAGTCGCATCCCCATGGATGCAGCGGCTCGCCCCTGCAGGGCCATTCAGAAACCCATCACCAGCATCCACAGCGGCAGCGAGCCGGCCGCCAGCAGGGTGGACAGGGAGATCGCCGCGCTGACGCTGCGGCTGTCCTCGGCGCTGCGGGCGAAGGCCATCACGTTGACCCCGCTGGGGCAGGCGGCGAGCAGCACGAGGACCGTGCGCGCCGTCTCGTTCAGGCCGGGCAGCTGGCCGCTGAGCCAGCAGACCAGCGCCGGGAACAGCGCCAGCTTGGCCAGCGCCACGCCCCAGGCCTCGCCGGTCGGACGCAGGCGATAGCGCGACAGGCTGGCGCCGAGCACGATCAGGGCACAGGGCAAGGCGGCCTGGCCCAGCCAGGTGATCGCCCGCCACAGGCTTTCCGGCACCACCAGCCCGGACAGGTTGAGCAAGGCACCGAGCGCCAGGCCGATGATCATCGGGTTGGCCAGGTTGTTCAGCAGGGCGCGGCCGTCGACCCGCTCCCGACTGCCGAAAGCGGCGTAGAAACTGTGCAGGGAAAACAGCGTGAGGCTGTGGAACACCAGGATGGCGAATACATAGAGCAGACCGTCCGCCCCCATCAGGCTGGCGATCAGCGGGATACCCACCAGCACGTTGTTGGAGAAGGCCGCCACCAGCCCCAGCGGCGAGGCCGTGCCGCGGCGCCAGTGGGCCAGCGCGTTGACCGCGGCGAACACCAGCAGCACCGGCAGGTAGTAGGCCAGCAGCAACATCGGCGACAGGCCATCGGCCAGCTGCGCCTTGGCGATGCCGGCGAACAGCAGCGTCGGCATGAACAGCTTGAAGGTGATATTGGCCAGTCCGGTCGCCGACTCGGCGCTGAGCCACTGGCGCCACCCCAACAGATAGCCGAGAACGATCAGGGCAAAGATCGGCAGAATCGCCTGTACCGCGAGCATGGATGGAACTGTCTCCGGGAAAAAAGGCCGGTCGGCCCGCTGCGAGGGGGCCCAGCATACGCGCAGCCGGCAGACGATGCGAATACCCGTCAGCCAGGCCGACGCGCAACCGGGCGGACGCCGGCAAAGCCCCGCCACGGCGTCCGACCGTTGCCTGACAGCCTGGCTGGAAGCCCCGCCCCAGAGCCATCCGACGGCGCATCGACGGTATCGATGGAGACTATCAGAACGGTCGACTTCTTATCTTCGGCCAAGTCCCTAACATTGCCTCCCGTAGCCCTGAGCCCCCGCAACGGAGGAGCCGAAGATGTCCAGCAAACTGATCCTGACCCTTAGCCTGAGCCTGTTGGCCGGCAGTGCCTTCGCCGTGCCCAGCACCGCCCCCTTCCCCCTAGTGGGCGAAGCCAGGGACAGCCAGGCACAACAGCCACGCCCGAACCCGACGCTGAGCGTGAACGGTTCCGAGCGCACCCCGGGCCAGCAACGCCTCAAACTGGCCGAAGACGGCGCAGAGCGCACCCCGGGCAGCCGGCGCATCCAGCTGGCCGAAGGTGGCGCCGAACGTCTGCTCGAACGCCGTGCCCATGCCGGTTAAGCACGGCAGCGCCGATCCTCGCAGCCGCAAGAAAACGCCGCGACTCCCTTAACGGAGCCGCGGCGTAATGCCGATCAGCAGACTTTCGTAGGAGCCCCGCCCCCGGGGCGAAGCTTTTCGCGTCAGCGCGCCTAGGTTCGCGGCGGGGCGCCGCTCCTACAGGTTCGGCAAACAGATCCTTAACTGAGCGGCATTAGTCGCGCCGCCTATACACGAAACGCCCCGATCAACTGCTTGAGCCGCGAAACCAGTTCGGACAGCTCGCGGCTGGCCTCCTCGGTCTGGCTGGCGCCGGCGGCGGTGCGCTCGCCGGCGTGGTTGATCTCGACGATGTTCTGGTCGATATCGTGAGCCACGGCGGTCTGTTGCTCGGCAGCCGCGGCGATTTGCTGGTTCTGATCGACGATCAGGCCTACCGCGCCGAGGATATTCTCCAGCGCCTGCTGCACCTTGGCCGACTCGCTGACGGTGCCGTCGGCCATCTGGTGGCTGGCGTTCATCGCCTTGACCGCCGCGCCGACGCCGCCCTGCAGTTTGGCGATCATCGACTCGATTTCCTCGGTGGACTGCTGGGTGCGCTTGGCCAGATTGCGCACCTCGTCGGCCACCACGGCGAAGCCGCGGCCCTGCTCGCCGGCCCGTGCCGCCTCGATCGCGGCGTTGAGCGCCAGCAGGTTGGTCTGCTCGGCGATGCCCTTGATCACGTCGAGCACCTGGCTGATCGAGGCGCTGTCGGCGGCCAGCTGGTTGATCACCGCCACCGACTGGTCGATCTCGCCGGCCAGGCGCTGGATGGCGCCGACCTGGGTCTCGACCAGGGCGCGACCGCTGACCGTTTCCTGGTTGACGCTCTGCGCGCTGCCCACCGCGGCGGCGGCGCTGCGTGCCACCTCCTGGGCGGTGGCCGACATCTGATTCATCGCCGTGGCCACCTGTTCGATCTGCGCACGCTGGCCGGCCACCGCCTGGTTGCTCTCGCCGGACACCAGCTCGACCCGGTCGGCCTGGCCTTCGACCTCGCCGACGGTGTGGCCGACCCGCTCGATCAGGTCGTGGATACGCACCACGGTCTGGTTGAACACCTGACCCAGCTCGCCCAGCTCGTCGCGGCTCTGCGCCTGGAAGCTCACGGTCATGTCGCCGCCGGCGACCTTGTCCATCACCTGGCCGAGGGTCTTCAGAGTGGTGCGGGTGGAGACGTAGAAGCCGGCGTAGAGATAGAGGATCAGCAGGAACACCACCACCAGGGCGACCACCAGCAGCACCATCTGCGCGCGGTTGTCGTTCAGCCGCTCGCTCAGCTGGCTGTCGAGAAAGGCCAGCAGCGCGTCGTTGAAGGCATGGGTGCTGGCCATCTGCTGGCTGACCTGCTCGTAGAACTGCGCCCAGGGGGTGTCCAGGCTGTCGGCGACGATCACCTGATCCTCGAACAGCACGGCGCTGTCCTTGAGCGTCTGCCGGCTGGCCTCGGCCAGGCTGCCCAGGCCGTTTTGCGCGGCGACGTTGCCGGCCAGCGCTTCCTGCAGGTTGAGGCCGTACTCGGCGTGCAGCTTCTCCAGCTGCAGCAGCAGGTCGTCGAACTGGGTGCTGGCCGCGGAGTTGAGGAAGCCCTGAGCCAGGGAATAGGCGCCGACGGCGCGCCCCTGAGCCAGCACCGCGGTCACCTGCGGCGTGACGCCGGTGATCAGCTCGCTGATCTGCCGCACCTGGCGCTGCGGATCCTGGCTGAGGCCGGCCTGGCTGGCCACCAGCTTGATGAACACCTGGGAGGAGCCGAGCAGCTTCTCGATGATCACCGTCTTGCTCTGCAACGAGGTCTCGGCCTCGGCGCTCTGCAACGCGGCGAGCATCTCGTCGCGCTTGGCGACGAACTCGGCGGCCTGCTCGGCATCGCGTGCCACCGGTTCGAGGCCTTGCAGGCTGGCGCTGAGCGCCTGTTGCAACTGATCGATGCGCTCCTCCAGATCGCCGGCCTGGCCGGACTGGCCGATCATCGCGTTGATCTGCGCCAGGTCGTTCAGGCTCTCCAGATCCCGACGCAGTTGCAGGCTCTCGCCGAGCAGCTCGAGGCTCTCCAGCGCGGTTTGGGTACCGACGAACTGGCGATAGGAGTCACGCACCAGATAGAAGTTGGTGACCAGCATCGGCAGGAAGAACAGAACGCTGATCAGACTGAATTTCATGCCGAAGCTGAGGCGATTCATCAGCGCGATGGCCGGATACAACACGGTCTTCACTAGACGTCTCCAGTTGCCATTATTGTTATGAGTGCTGCGCGGACGGCCGCGCCTATCGCGGTCCAGGGTCGCGCCCAGTGCAGCCGTCTCGTGGCGCGTGGATGGGCCGAGCGATGTGAAGGGCCTCACGAAACGGGAGCGGCGGCGGCCTTCTATATACCCGTTATCGACGCCGATCTCTGTAACTTAAGGTTAAGCGCGTGCAGCCGGAAGCGGACCCGGACCATGGTTAGGGCAGACGCGAAGCGAGCCGTCCGCCGGATTGAGCACAACTCTCAGGTTCGCTCCGCCTTTGCGCGCGGACCAGCGCTATACCAGCAGCACCCACAGCGCATAGGCGGCATACCAGACCACCGCGGCGCGGATCAGCAACTGCCAGAGCTGGTCCAGGGTGTCGACGCCCGCCTCGCCCAGGATCGGCTCCGGCATCTCGCCGGCAGCGCGCCCGGCCCTGATCACCAGCTGTGCGGCGGAGATGTCCCAGCTGAGCAGTTCGTGCAGCAGCGCGCGGCTGACCGCGACGAAGTTGCCGACCAGGGCGAAGCTGGCGGCCAATACCCGAGCCGGCAACCAATCGAAGGCATGCCGCAGCTGCGCCGCACGCTCGCGCAGGGCCGGCTGCTCGCCGTGCTCGGCACCGAGCGCCAGCAGGCGGTAGGCCAGCGCGGCCATAGGCCCGAGCAGCAGGTACCAGAAGATCACCGCGAAGAAACTCTGGTAGGCCTGCCAGAGCAGATGCCCCTGCACCTGTTTCAACAGTTCGCCACCTTCCTCCGGCTGCAGCGCCAGGTCGCGCTCGACCACGTGGTAGGCGGCCTGGGCGTCTGCGCGCCGCCAGGCATCGCGGAAGGGCCCGAGCGCGGCCTGCAGGTCGCCGCGCCCGAGGCTGTAGATCAGCACCAGCAGATGCACCGGCAGAGCCAGCCAGCCGTACGCCAGCGGCTCGAGCGCCAGCAGCAGCAAGCCGAGGGCCAGCACCGGCAACAGCACCAGCAGCGCCAGGCACAACCAGGGCGCGCCCTGCAGACTGCCGCGCTGCAGACGCCGCAACTGTTCCAGCCAGGGACCGTCCTGCTGGATGCGCAGGCGCCAGGCGGAGAACTTCTCGACCCACAGCACCAGCAGAATCACCAGAAAACTCATCGTCATCACTCCTTTCGATCGGTGAGGGCGGCATACAGGCGCTGCCAGTCGAACGCCCGGCCCGGATCGGTCTTGCGGCCCGGGGCGATATCGCTGTGGCCGCGAATGCGTTGCGGCGTCAACGCCGGATAGGCGGCCAGCAACTGCCGGCTAAGCTCGGCCAGGCTGGCGTACTGGGCATCGCTGTAGGGCTCATCGTCGGTGCCCTCCAGCTCGACGCCGAGGGAGAAGTCGTTGCAGTTGTCGCGCCCGTCGAAGCGGGACTGCCCGGCATGCCAGGCGCGCTCCAGACAGGAGACGAACTGCGTGACGGCGCCGTCGCGCTCGATGAAGAAATGCGCCGACACCTGCAATGAGGCGATCTCGGCGTAGAAGGGGTGCTCGCCCACCGGCAGGCGGTTCTGGAAGAACGCCTGCACCTTGCCGGTACCGAACTGCCCGGGCGGCAGGCTGATGTTGTGCACCACCAGCAGGGAAATCTCGCCCTGCGGCCGCGCGTTGCAGTTCGGCGAAGGGCAATGGCAGATGCCTTGGAACCAGCCGGTGGAGGGGTCAAGCTGCATGGGGCGCTCCTGAACGAGCCCCCACTCTAGAGCAGCCGGCCGCAGCGGCCAAGGGCGAGACAGCAACAGGATGTGCGGCGCCGGGGACCATCGCGGCGTACCCCGTGTCAGGTAGGAGCCGCGCCCCGCGGCGGATCGCGATACCGCAAAAGCCAAAGACTTCGCCCCGGGGCTCCCACAGGTTCGAGCAGTTGGGTAGGGTGCGCCGCGCGTACCACGAAGCGGACACCAGGTCCATGGGCTGGACACACCCCTAGGGAAACCCGGAAATAATCGGGCGCAAGCGGGGCAGCAGCCTTATCGCTGAACAGCGCTTGCGCTGGCCCGAAGGGGAATAATCCACAACCTGCGTAGTCCCTGGGCTCCCGCCTTCGCGGGAGTGACGAGAAATGGCTTCTTTCAGAACTTCCCTGGCTGGCAAAGAACAGTCGCAGGTTGACCCGAGAGGCCTGCGACGAAGCGCAACATCGACGCGGGCGACATGCGGATCGTCGAGCGGGGCGTTGCCTCCCCGCCGGGCTTCGCTGCGCTGAGCGCCAAGCTGGGCCAAGCAACTGGCCCGGCAGAACGTCTCAGGTGTTCTTCAGCTTGCGCAGATTGCCGATCACCGATTCCAGGGCACGGTCGAACAGCAGCGCATCGTCGAGCAGGCGGATGGCGTTGCGGCGGAACTCCACGGCCAGGCCGGTGCGGGTCTTCTCCAGCACCTTCATGCCGGTGCGGTTGACGAACACGAACTTGCCGGTGGGCTTGATGATGGCCGCCAGCTTGCAGCGCAGCTTGTGTTCCTCGTCTTCCTGGATTTCGACCCAGCTGCCCACGCGCAGGTTGTCCACCTGCAACAACGCCTCGTCGTCGTCCGGCAATACCGCTTCCGGTTCCTGCGGGCGGCTCTGGCCGGGCGCCAGCAGAACGATCTCCTCGACCACCTCGACCATCGCCGGTGCGTCCTCGGCTTCCTCGGCCGGCGGCAACTCCAGCAGGGGCATCTCGCCCTCGGCTTGCGGCGCCTGCGCGTCCGCGGCCGGAGCCGGTTCGGCCTCCGCCACGACGCGCTTGAAGCGCTGGAAGGCCTGCACATGCAGCGACTCCAGCTGGCTGAAGAATTCGCTGGTGGAGAAGGGGTCGAAGGCAGCGCTGGTCATGCCCTCGCGCAGCGCCTTGAGCAGGCCGGGCACCAACTCCAGCAGGCGCAGGCGCGCCTCGGGCTCCTCGTGCGGGGCCACGCTCCAGACCAGGTCATCCATGGTCTGCAGAGCGGCCTGCCATTCCGCAGAGTCCACGCCGTGCTTGAGGCAGGTCAGCATCAGCACCTTGCTCCAGGCTTCCTGCAGCAAACGCACCACCACCTCGGGCAGGGTCTTGCCCAGCAGCCGTTCGTTCAACGCATGCTCCACCTCGCGACGGGCCAGCTCGGCCTTGGCCCTGCCCTCCTCGGCATCGCGGGTGCGCTGCTCGAGCAGTTCGCTGCGGCGACGCTCGTCACCGGTAAAGGCCATGAACTCGGCGAGCAGCTCGGAGAAGATGGTCGGATCGTCAACGAAATCGTTGAGCAGACGCTGCACCACCTGCTCGATCTTCTGGTACAGGCTGTCACGCTGCGCGTCGCCCTGCTCGCCCCAGCCCAGAGCGGCGGAGGCGATCTCGTTGAGCAGGCGCCGCGCCGGGTGGCTGCCCCGGCTGAAGAAGGTCTTGTCCAGCACCGCGACCTTGAGCATGGGAATCTGCAGGCGGCCGATCAGCGCCTTGAGCGAGTCCGGCAGGGTGCGATCGTCGAGAATGAACTCGAACAGCATGGACACCAGATTGATCACGTCCTCGTCGACCTCGCCGACCACCCGCGCCTTGCCGCTCTTGGCGCTGGCCCGGGCGAGCAGTTGCTCGAGCTGCTCGCGCAGGTCGAAATCGGCCAGGTCGATCTGCGCAGGCGCGCGCTGCTGCATGTACGACAGCAGGCGCATCAGGTCGTTGCTGGAGATCGGCAGCGCATCGGCCACCTGGGCGCGCCGCGGCATCGCCGTGCCGCGCACCTGGGAGAGCAGTTCCTGCAGGGCGCCGAACACCTCCTGCATGCCTTCGTCGCCCCCCGCCAGCAGCGGAAAGCCTTCCTCGCCAGCGGCCGCAGTAGAGCGTGCGGGCGAACCCGGGCGCGGTTGCCGGCTTGGCGCCACCGATTTCAGTTCCGGCAGCACACCGGCGGCCGCCAGCACCTGATTGGCCTCGGCATAGAGCTGCTCGCAACCGCCGAGCACGTATTTTTCGAAGAGCTTGAGGATGATCAGCTTGACCTTGATCTCCACCCCGAGGCTGCTGCAGGCATCGAGGAAGCAGCTGCTGAGCAGTACCGGGCCGAGCGGGTTGCCCTTGTCGTCGAGTTTCTTGCTGATCAAGGTGTTGAGACGGGTGGTCAGGTGCTCCAGGGCGATGCCGTCGCGGCTCATCACCTTGGCCACCATGGCATCCAGCGCGACGCTCTCCTCCAGCTCGTCGTCCTGCACAAGGGTCAGGCTGTCGAAGGAGACCGCCCCCAGCTGCGGCTGCGACTTGCCGATTTCATACTGATTGAGGTTGGAGAACGCCTCGAAGACCTTCTGCAGGAAACCGCGTTCGATGTTCTTGCGCTTCAGGCGCAGGTCGCGCATGGCCTCGAAGAAGGTATTCTGCTCGGCATTGCTGGTAGCCCGGTCGGCCATCTCGAAGAGACTGTCGTCGGCGTTGTCGAACAGGCTCTGCAGCGTTCGCTGGAGCTGTCGCGCGGCCTTGTCACGCACCTGGATCAGCGCCACGGGCAATCTTCCTACCGGCGATGTTGGCGATTGCTCTGTGGCGGCCTTGGTCAGGGGCACCACATTCGCGTCGGTCTTCATTTCAATCTCCTGCAGACTGCCCGGGGCTGGGGCTTCTGGTCTGCACAGCTGCAACCGAGCGTCATCCGTAACGTCAAATGCATGGCGTCAATAATGCGGAAAGCACAGGCATTATAGAGAGCCCGTACCGCATACCAAGCCCATTTTTCACGCATCCATGAAGCGCATCACAGATGCGCCGCCGATCCGCCCAACGGTAGATGCGAGCCGCCAGACGGATACAGACAGCGTAACTGCCGCAAGACCAGCACGCTGCACCAATGGTCGGCTGCCCCTATAATCGCCGCATCCCAGACCGGAGCCGACCATGCCCAACCTGACCCTCGCCGACCTCACCGCCGAAATCGAGGCCAATGTCCGCCGCGCCCTGGCCGAGGACATCGGCAGCGGCGACATCACCGCCCAGCTGATTCCCGCCGCACGCCTGGCCAGCGCCCGCGTCATCACCCGCGAGGCGGCGGTGATCTGCGGCACGGCCTGGGTCGATGCGGTATTCCGCCAGCTCGACCCGCGCGTGGCGGTGCACTGGCAGGTGCAGGACGGCGACCGGGTCAGCGCCGACCAGACCCTGTTCCGCCTCGAAGGCCCGGCCCGCGCCCTGCTCAGCGGCGAGCGCAGCGCGCTGAACTTCCTGCAGACGCTGTCGGCCGTCGCCACCCGCTGCCGCCATTACGCCGACCTGGTCGAAGGCACCGCGGTGAAGCTGCTGGACACCCGCAAGACCCTGCCCGGCCTGCGCCTGGCGCAGAAGTACGCGGTGACCTGCGGCGGCTGCCACAACCACCGCATCGGCCTGTATGACGCCTTCCTTATTAAGGAAAACCATATCGCCGCCTGCGGCGGCATCGCCCAGGCCGTGGCCGCCGCCCACCGCATCGCCCCGGGCAAGCCGGTGGAGGTGGAAGTGGAAAGCCTGGAGGAACTGCACCAGGCTCTGCAGGCCGGCGCCGATATCGTCATGCTCGACGAACTGCCGCTGGAAGACATGCGCGAAGCCGTGCGCCTGACCGCCGGCCGCGCCAAGCTCGAAGCCTCCGGCGGGATCAACGACAGCACCCTACGCGGTATCGCCGAGACGGGTGTGGACTATATCTCGCTGGGCACGCTGACCAAGGATGTGAAGGCGGTGGATCTGTCGATGCGGTTGATGCTTTAAGGCCGCACAGCTATCAGCGACCGAGCGATGACAACTCGGTCGATGAGGCCGCAAACGCGATCGGCTCAGAAGGGTGGATCACGCCTCAGAGATCCACCACGATCGCCAGGATGGTGGATGATAAAGCGTCATTCACCCTGCGCCCTGCAGCCGAGCAGCCGAGCAGCCGAGCAGCCGAGCAGCCAGGCTCCACTAGAAACGCTGCCCTGTAAAAGCCGCGCGCACCACGGTGAAGGAGGTTGGGGCCGCCACGAGAATCCCGAAGCTTCATCCCGAGGCAAAAACCAGGTACGCCACGGCCTGTTGGATAACGGCTACAGTGAACTACCAATTGCCAGCGAACACGTGGTCGGCATCGCAACCAAAAAAATCCGCTCGAACGCATCCTGGCTGCCCAAGCCATGCTCAATGGAATCATCCTGCTTACAGCCAATGCACTAGTAGTCAAGCATCCCGGTTCGGAAAATGAGAGAAAACAGCGGGGAAACAAAGGAACTAATCGGGGCCTACCATCCCCTCTCCCTTAACGACAACGCCCCGCAAGAAGCAGGGCGCGGAGGATCAGTGGAAATCGGGGGCAGCCCCCGATTTCCCCCATCATCAAATACCGGTCTTGGCTTTGCCGCAGTCGGTGCCGCTGGTAGCGCCGGCCCAAGTAACCTTGTTGCGGTCGGCTACACTCGGGGTCCAGGTCACCACGCAGCTGCCCACAGACGCAGTACCGGTAACCACGATTGCCGCGGTGGTAGCGGTGAGGGTAACGCTGGACAGGTTGTTGCTGGCAGCCGGCAGAGCAGCGTAACCAGTGGCAGTAGTCAGTTCGGCCAGAGTGTCACACAAGGTGAGATCGCTATTGTTATTCTGTAGACACTCGGCAATCGCCAGCTTGGTCGGCGCGATCACGGAGTTGTTCTCAGCCCACTTGGAGCGGGTCACATAATCTTGATACTGCGGAATAGCGATAGCAGCCAAAATACCAATGATGGCGACCACGATCATCAGTTCGATCAGGGTAAAGCCTTTCTGAGCTTTCATAGTGTTCTCCTAGTTGATTAAAGGTCTGCGACCTGCCTCGGGTACAGCATCAACCGTGCCAACCTGCACACCCAATCGTTTCCTGGCAGTTTCCACTGCGTACCCCGCCGCCACCAGACTGCCAACCGCAAAAAGTGACCGAATGCGTCACCTCCGGCCCCTCGCATGGCCAGTATTTGTAACTCCTGATATAAGACACCGATCAGAAACGCGAGGCGGGCATGAACGAACCCACAGTCATTCTTTCCGGACTGGCCAGGCAAATGGTGGTCGCCGAACTGCTGGACGAAAAACAGGCCCAGCAGGCTCAGACCCAGGCACAACGCAACAAGGTGCCATTGGTTACCTATGTGGTGCAGAACAAGCTGGTACGCGGCCGCGACCTCGCCGAGCTGGCCGCCGAGCAGTTCGGCGTCGCCTTTCTCGACCTTAATACCATCGACCGGGACAGCCAGCCCCGCGAGCTGGTCAGCGAGAAGCTGATCCGCCAGCACCGCGTACTGCCGCTATGGCGCCGTGGCAACAAGCTGTTCGTCGGCCTGTCCGACCCGACCAACCACCAGGCTGTCACCGACGTGCAGTTCAGCACGGGCCTCAATACCGAGGCGATCCTGGTCGAGGACGACAAGCTCGGCGAGGCCATCGACAAGTTCTTCGACACGGGCGCTACCGGCCTGGAGGAACTGGCGGACGTCGACCTGGACGGACTGGATGTCGAATCGGTCAACGACGACAGGCAGGACGATTCGTCCGGCGGCGATGCCGACGACGCCCCGGTGGTGCGCTTCGTCAACAAGATGCTGCTCGACGCCATCCGCGGCGGCTCCTCGGACCTGCACTTCGAGCCCTACGAGAAGGTCTACCGGGTGCGTTTTCGTACCGATGGCATGCTGCACGAGGTGGCCCGCCCGCCGATCCAGTTGGCCCCGCGCCTGTCCGCCCGCCTCAAGGTGATGGCGGCGCTGGACATTTCCGAGCGGCGCAAACCGCAGGATGGCCGGATCAAGATGAAGATCTCCAAGACCAAGGCCATCGACTTCCGCGTCAACACCCTGCCCACGCTGTGGGGCGAGAAGATCGTGATGCGGATCCTCGACCCCACCAGCGCGCAGATGGGCATCGACGCCCTGGGCTACGAGCCGGAGCAGAAAGACCTCTATATGAATGCCCTGAAGCAGCCGCAGGGCATGATCCTGGTCACCGGCCCCACCGGCTCGGGCAAGACGGTGTCGCTCTACACCGGCCTGAATATCCTCAACACCCCGGACGTGAACATCTCCACCGCCGAAGACCCGGTGGAGATCAACCTGGAGGGCATCAACCAGGTCAACGTCAACCCCAAGCAGGGCATGGACTTCTCCCAGGCGCTGCGCGCCTTCCTGCGCCAGGACCCGGACATCATCATGGTCGGCGAGATCCGCGACCTGGAAACCGCCGAGATCGCCATCAAGGCGGCGCAGACCGGGCACATGGTGATGTCGACCCTGCACACCAACAGCGCCGCGGAAACCCTTACCCGCCTGCGCAACATGGGCGTGCCCTCGTTCAATATCGCCACCTCGGTCAACCTGATCATCGCCCAGCGCCTGGCGCGCAAGCTGTGCACCACTTGCAAGAAGGAAATCCAGGTGCCACGCGAGACCCTGCTGGAAGAAGGCTTCCCCGAAGACAAGATCGGCACCTTCAAACTCTACGCCCCGGTTGGCTGCGACAACTGCAAGGGCGGTTACAAGGGCCGCGTCGGTATTTATGAAGTGGTTAAAAACACGCCCAGCCTGCAGCGCATTATCATGGAAGACGGCAACTCCATCGAGATTGCCGCGCAGATGCGCAAAGACGGCTTTAATGATCTACGCACCTCGGCCCTGGTGAAAGCCATGCAAGGCGTGACCAGCCTCGAGGAAGTCAACCGCGTGACCAAGGATTAACCATGGCAGCAAAAGCGCTCAAGACCAGCACCTTCAGCTGGGAAGGCAAAGACAAGAAGGGCGCCACCGTCAAGGGCGAGATCAGCGGCCAGAACCCCGCGCTGGTCAAGGCGCAGCTGCGCAAGCAGGGCATCAACCCGACCAAGGTGCGCAAGAAGTCGGCCCCGCTACTCGGTGCCGGCAAGAAGATCAAGCCGATGGACATCGCCCTGTTCACCCGGCAGATGGCGACCATGATGAAGGCCGGCGTGCCGCTGCTGCAGTCGTTCGACATCATCGGCGAGGGCTTCGACAACCCCAACATGCGCAAGCTGGTGGACGAGGTGAAGCAGGAGGTGGCCGCGGGCAACAGCTTCGCCGCCTCGTTGCGCAAGAAGCCGCAGTACTTCGACGAGCTGTACTGCAATCTGGTGGAATCCGGCGAGCAGGCCGGCGCCCTGGAAAGCCTGCTGGACCGCATCGCCACCTACAAGGAAAAGACCGAGGCGCTCAAGGCCAAGATCAAGAAGGCGATGAACTACCCCATCGCGGTGGTCGTGGTGGCGATCATCGTCTCGGCCATCCTGCTGATCAAGGTGGTGCCGCAATTCGAGCAGGTGTTCGCCAACTTCGGTGCCGAGCTGCCGGCCTTTACCCTGATGGTGATAGGCCTTTCCCAGACACTGCAGGAGTGGTGGTTCATCGTACTGCTGCTGATGTTCGCCGCTGCCTTCGCCTTCAAGGAGGCGCACAAGCGCTCGCAGAAGTTCCGCGACTGGATAGACCACGGCGTGCTGAAACTGCCGATCGTCGGCGACATCCTATACAAGTCCGCCGTGGCCCGCTTCGCCCGTACCCTGTCGACCACCTTCGCCGCCGGCGTGCCGCTGGTCGATGCGCTGGATTCGGTTTCCGGCGCCACCGGCAACGTGGTGTTCAAGAACGCCACCAACAAGATCAAGGCCGACGTCTCCAGCGGCATGCAGCTGAACTTCTCCATGCGCAGCACCGGCACCTTTCCCAGCATGGCCATTCAGATGACCGCCATCGGCGAAGAGTCCGGCGCGCTGGACGAGATGCTCGACAAGGTCGCCAGCTTCTACGAGGAGGAGGTCGACAATATGGTCGACGGCCTCACCAGCCTGATGGAGCCGATCATCATGTCGGTGCTGGGCGTGCTGGTGGGCGGCCTGATCATCGCCATGTACCTGCCGATCTTCCAGCTGGGTAACGTTGTCTGATGCCACTGTTCGACTTCCTGGCCAGCCATGCGCTGGCCTTTTCTCTGTGCGCCGGCCTGCTCGGTCTGCTGATCGGCAGCTTCCTCAACGTGGTGGTCTACCGCCTGCCGCAGATGATGCAGCGCGACTGGCAAGCCCAGGCTCGCGAGGTGCTGGAGTTGCCGCCCCCACCGCAGGCACAGACCTTCAACCTGATCCTGCCCAACTCCAGTTGCCCGCAGTGCGGCCATGAAATTCGCCCCTGGGAAAACATCCCGCTGATCAGCTACCTGCTGCTGCGCGGCAAATGTTCCAACTGCAAGTCTCCAATCAGCAAGCGCTACCCGCTGGTGGAACTGGCCTGCGGCCTGCTCTCCGCCTATGTCGCCTGGCATTTCGGCTTCACCTGGCAAACCGGGGCCATGCTGCTGCTCAGCTGGGGGTTGCTGGCCATGAGCCTGATCGATGCCGACCACCAGCTGCTACCCGACGCACTGGTGCTGCCGCTGCTGTGGCTGGGGCTGATCGCCAACTACTTCGGCCTGTTCACCAGCCTGGAAGACGCGCTATGGGGTGCGATTGCCGGCTACCTGAGCCTGTGGTCGGTGTACTGGCTGTTCAAGCTGATCACCGGCAAGGAAGGCATGGGCTACGGCGACTTCAAGCTGCTGGCCATGCTCGGCGCCTGGGGCGGCTGGCAGGTTCTGCCGCTGACCATCCTGCTGTCGTCCCTGGTCGGCGCGGTGCTCGGGGTGATCATGCTGCGCCTGCGCAACGCCGAGAGCAGCACGCCGATTCCCTTCGGCCCCTACCTGGCCATCGCCGGCTGGATCGCCCTGCTGTGGGGCGAGGCGATCACCGGCAGCTACCTGAAATTTGCCGGGTTCTGAACCAGGCAGACATCCGCACCAGAGCACATTGCAGGAGCCCCACCGCGGGGCGAAGCGTTTAACTTTTGCGTCCCCATAGGCAGTTCGCCGCGGGGCGCGGTTGAAGAAGCTCCCGGGGCGATACGTGCATTAGTTCGCATCACCGCCGAATCCCCCCTACAATCGCGGCCTTGAGTAGCAACGAGACCGCAACGGCGTTATGAAACCCTGGATTCTCGGCCTGACCGGCGGCATCGGCAGCGGCAAGAGCGCGGTGGCGCAAGGCTTTATCGAGCGCGGCGTGCATCTGGTGGATGCCGATCACGCCGCACGCTGGGTGGTCGAACCCGGCAGACCGGCGCTGGCCAGGATAGTCGAGCACTTCGGCCCGGGCGTACTGCAGGCCGATGGCCAGCTGGACCGGGCCGCCCTGCGCCAGCTGATCTTCACCGACCCCGGGCAGCGCCGCTGGCTGGAGAACCTGCTGCACCCGCTGATCGGCCAGGAGATCACGCAGGTGCTGGCGCGTGCCACATCGCCCTATGCCATTCTGGTGTCGCCCTTGCTGATCGAGTCCGGCCAGCACCACCTGACCCAGCGCGTGCTGGTGGTGGATACGCCGGAAGAGCTGCAGGTACAGCGCACCATCGCCCGCGACCAGAGCACCGAGGAGCAGGTGCGCGCCATTCTTCAGGCCCAGGCCAGCCGCGAGGAACGCCTGCGCCATGCGCACGACGTACTGCTCAACGACCGCGACCTGGCCGCGCTGGACGAGCAGGTCGAACGCCTGCACAACTTCTACCTGACCCTGCGCGGAGGCCAGCCATGACCACCACAGTCCAATGCCCCACCTGCGGCGCGCCCGTGGAGTGGAAGGCGGAGAACCTCTACCGCCCCTTCTGCTGCGAGCGCTGCAAGCTGATCGACCTGGGCGCCTGGGCCGCCGAGGAACATGCGATACCCGGCGACAACCTGGAAGACGAGCTGTTCAGCGGCGACCTGCCGACACGCCCGCATTGAACCTTGAGGGCGCGCCTCCACCGGCCGTGGTCTGTGTAGGAGCCGCGCCCCGCGGCGAATGCGCTCATCCGGCAATGGTGAACCCCAACGCTTCGCCCCGGGGCGGGGCTCCTACAGGGCTCCATCCGTAGGCGATATTCAGGGCCGCATAAAGGCATAATCGCGCTCGTCGTCGAGATTGTCGGCGAGAAACTGCAACTCGTGCGCCAGCTCCTCGGGGTCGCGCAGCCCCCTGCTCTGCTCGACGATCTCCGCCAGCAGCGCGCGCAATGCCAGCAGGCGGTCGTATCCCAACGCTTCGGCGCCCTGCAGGTCGGCCTCCAGCGCACTTCTGGCCCAGCCGTGAATGCTCATGCCCGACTCCTCGACTAAGTTCGCTCCCAGCATGGCGCGAAACCCCGTCCGGACATTGACCCCGATCAAACTGCGCGCGGCCATTCAGCCGGGCGATGACGAACGATTCACTCGTCGCGCCCGCCGTCCTTCCAGGGCGCCTGCAGGTAGCGGCTGCGATTGAAAGTCTCCAGCCAGTCCGGATAGAACACCACCAGCGCGGTGACCACGGTGCCGTTGATGAAGGCCTCGGGAAACATCACCAGCCACAGGTAGCCGGCGAAATCGTCCAGCCAGGGTGGCATCGGGAACAGCCCGTCGAGCCACAGCAGGCCGAGACCACCGAGCAGGGTCAGCAGGGTGGCCAGCGCCGCCGGGAAGAAGCCGCAGAAGAAGATGTAAACGAACAGGTTGCGCGGCTGCGCGCGCTCCACGCGCAGCGCGCAGGCTTCGGTGACCAGTACCGGGATCAGCACCAGCAGCACGCCGTTGACGCCAAGCGCGGCCAGGTCCTGGCGACCGATGGCGAGCAGACCGAGCTGCGCCGCCATGCCAGCCAGCACGGCCAGCGGCCAATCCAGCAGCAGGGTCACCGCGGTCATGCCGATGAAGTGATAGGACAGTCCCGAGTCGAAATCGCGCCGCACCAGCCACAGCAGGAACAGGCCGAGCATGGTGCCGAACAACAGGTGCTGACGGCGCAGGTCGCTGAACAGCTCGACCCAGGGCGTACGCCAGACGGCCCACAGCAGCGCCGGCAGATAGATCAGCCAGCCGGCCGCCAGGGTCGTGGTCGCCAACAGATCCGCCGCGATCATGCCGTCACCTTGCTTGCGTCATCTCTGCGCATGTCACCCTCCCGTGCTGCCGAGCAGTCTACACCGGCGACCCGTGCCGGACGACTCGCGCTGGCGAGCCGCCCCGAGGCCGGGCTAAGCTAGGTTCATGGACGACTCCGACTATCTGCGTCTGCTAACCCACCAAGCCGAACAAGCCAACGCCTTCCTTTCCAACGCGAAGAAATGGGAGCGCGAACGCTGGGTCTGCCAGCGCCTGCTGCAGGCGCTGAACGTCACCCAGCGCAACGAGGATTTCAGCCCCAGCGAGCAGGAGCCGCCGGACGTGCTGTTTCGCGACGCCAACTTCGAAGTGTTCTTCGTCCTCGACGAGGGTCGCCGGCTCAACGACGAATGGCGCGCCGAGTTGGAGCGGCGGCGCAGCGCCTTTTCCCTCAGCCAGCTGGTACGCCGCGAAGCCCGCCCCAGGCGCATCGCCGCCAGCGAGCTGCAGGCGCGCCTGGCGCCTACCCTGCGCAAGAAGGCGCACAACTATCTCGAGCGCGGCATCGATCTGGGCGAGCTCGACCTGCTTGCCTTCGTCAGCCTCAAGCGCGCGGTGCTCGACTGCAACAGCCATTTCCCGCCCCCCACCGAATACCTGCGCCAGGGCTGGCGTTCGCTGTCGGTGGTCGGTCCACGTTTCGCTCGCGTGCTGTTCGCCCACCCGGACGCGCCGGACTTCCTGCGCCAGAACCTCGGCCGCAGCCTGCTGTTCGACATCGGCATCGGCCTGTGACAGCGAGAACTCGCCAAGCCCGGGCGCCGCGCCTAGAATAGCCGCATTCAAGCAGAGGCCCCCTCTCCGATGACCAGCCGCCTGAGCCCCGACGACCAGCAGAAGGTCGACCAGTATCTGAGCGCGCCGCACCACCAGATCGAGCGCCAGCCCTTCCGGGTCTGGCGCCTGCTGGCGGTCATCCTCTGCGCGGTCATCGGCCTCGGCCTGCTGAGCCGCCTTTTGAGTCGACTGGTGCTATGAGCTGCCTCGCGCTCGCCCGCTCGTACTCACACCGTCTTTTTCAAAGCCTTGTGAGCATCATCCATGTCCCATCGCATCGTGATAGTCGGCGGCGGCGCCGGCGGTTTGGAGTTGGCCACCCGTCTGGGTAGAAATCTCGGCAAGAGCGGCGCAGCCCGGATCATCCTGGTCGACGCCAATCTCACTCATAT
This sequence comes from Pseudomonas sp. SP16.1, assembly GCF_052682975.1. Classification (NCBI taxonomy): domain Bacteria; kingdom Pseudomonadati; phylum Pseudomonadota; class Gammaproteobacteria; order Pseudomonadales; family Pseudomonadaceae; genus Pseudomonas; species Pseudomonas sp. SP16.1. Next base: position 156,256 of record NZ_JBQYFZ010000001.1, on the reverse strand, counting down.
CTGGAAGCCCCTGCTGCACGAAGTGGCCGCCGGCTCGCTGAACTCGTCGGAAGACGAACTGAACTACGTGGCCCAGGCCAAGTGGAATCACTTCGAGTTCCAGCTCGGCCGCATGAGCAGCCTGGATCGCGCCGGCAAGACCATCACCCTGGCGCCCACCCTGGACGACGACGGCCAGGAGCTGATGCCCGAGCGGCAGATCGGCTATGACAGCCTGGTGATCGCGGTCGGCAGCACCACCAACGACTTCGGCACCGCCGGCGCCTCCGAACACTGCATCTTCCTCGATACCCGCGAGCAGGCCGAGCGCTTCCACCGGCACATGCTCAGCCACTACCTGCGCGCCCATGCCAGCGAAGGCGAGGACGGCGGGCAGATCAGTATCGCCATCGTCGGCGCCGGCGCCACCGGCGTCGAACTGGCGGCCGAGCTGCACCACGCCGCCCAGCAACTGGCGGCCTACGGCCTGAACAGCATCCGCCCGGAGAACATGCGCATCACCCTGATCGAGGCGGGCCCGCGGGTGTTGCCGGCGCTGCCCGAGCGCATCGCCGGGCCGGTGCACAAGACCCTGGAGAAGCTCGGCGTCACCGTGCTGACCGGCGCCGCCGTCAGCGAAGTGACTGCCGAAGGCCTGAAGACCGCCGACGGCCAGTTCATCGCCGCCAGCCTCAAGGTCTGGGCCGCCGGCATCCGCGCGCCGGGCTTTCTCAAGGACCTCGACGGCCTGGAAAGCAACCGCATCAATCAGCTCGTCGTACGCCCGACCCTGCAGACGACGCTGGACGACGACGTGTTCGCCTTCGGCGATTGCGCCGCCTGCCCGCAGCCGGGCAGCGAGGGGCGCAACGTGCCGCCGCGCGCCCAGGCCGCGCACCAGCAGGCCTCCCTGCTGGCCAAGTCGCTGCGCCTGAAGATCGCCGGCCAGCCGCTGCCGGAATACCGCTACCGCGATTACGGCTCGCTGATCTCGCTGTCGAGCTTCTCCGCGGTGGGCAACCTGATGGGCAACCTGACCGGCAGCGTGATGCTCGAGGGCTGGCTGGCGCGGGTGTTCTACGTGTCGCTCTACCGCATGCACCAGATGGCGCTGTACGGCCCGCTGCGCACCCTGCTGCTGATGCTCAGCGACCGCATCGGCCGCAGCACCGAGCCACGCCTGAAGCTGCATTAACAGCGGCCGCTGTGCGGCCTTCCGATGCCCTCTCCCGCTTGCGCGAGAGGGTGCCCGAAGGGCGGTAGAGGGTAACTCAGGCGAGGCCCTCTCCCCCAAGCGGGAAAGAGGAGGCAAGCGCGCAGCCTGGAACCGCCACGCAGAAACGACAAAGCCCGCACATGGCGGGCTTCGTCGAAAATTATGGTGGGTCGTGTAGGATTCGAACCTACGACCAATTGGTTAAAAGCCAACTGCTCTACCAACTGAGCTAACGACCCGGAAAATGGTCGGGGTAGGGGGATTCGAACTCCCGACATCTTGCTCCCAAAGCAAGCGCGCTACCGGACTGCGCTATACCCCGTCTGGAAGTTGGCTCCGCGACCTGGACTCGAACCAGGGACCCAATGATTAACAGTCATTTGCTCTACCGACTGAGCTATCGCGGAACTTCGGTCTTCCATCCCCTGCAGCGTTGGGCTTTCGCTTTCCCGCTTCAGAGGCGCGCCATTTTACGTCGCAAAACTTCCCTGTCAACCCCTGCAAACTGCTTTTATGACAATGCTTTGCAGCGCGAGCCTGGACTACTATAAGTTTCATCGAACTGAGGCCCGCCGACGCAGACGAGCCAGCCGACGACGTCACTCAGGACAGTCCATGAGCAAGCAGGACACGCCCCCGCCCAAGCCAAGCGTGGCCACCCTCGCCAGCCGCGGCATTCAGCCACGCTTCGGCGAGCTGGTGCAGAGCTGCCGCAAGCTGGTGATGAATCGCCTGGCCGAGCACCTCAGCGGCGTATTCGGCCAGGTCGACGACACCCTGTTCGAATGTGCGGAGAAGGCCGAGAACAACCAGGTGCAGACGCTGTTCTTCGACAGCATGCGCGAGATCCGGCGCGAGCGCCCGCAGATCGAACGCAGCTACCACCAGCAGATCGCGCGCAATTTCACCGATTTCCTCGACGGCAAACTGCAGCAGCGGGTGCCCGCGGACCTCGACCCCGAACAGCTGGCCCTGGTACGGAACGAGGATTACGAGGAAAGCCTGCAGGTGACCAACATGGTCAGCCGGGTCAAGGCACGCTGCACCCAGCCGCTGTTCGCCCTGGAGCAGCGCCTGGCGCTGCTCAACAACGGCCACCAACTCGGTGAGGACAACAACCCCTTCGGCCCGCAGGCCATCGCCCAGGCCTTTCGCGATGCACTGGCGCCCTGCCCCTTCCCGCTGCAGATCAAGACCATTCTTTACATGCTCTTCGATCGTCACGTGATGCAGAACCTGGATGCACTCTACGACGCCTTGAACCAGCGCCTGGTCGCGGCCAATGTGCTGCCCAACCTCAAGTACAGCGCGCAGATCACCCCGAGCCCGAGCCCGAGCCGAGCGCAGGCCACCGGGAACGAACCACCCGCAGCACGGGATCAGGCACCGGGAGGCACCGGCATGCCTCCAGCCGAGCCGGCGCTGCTCGATCTGGATCTGAGCGCACCGCCACCGAGCGACCCGGGCACGCTGCTGCGCGGCCTCACCAGCCTGCTCGACGAGCAACGCCGCAGCGACCCGCAGGCTCCGCTGCTGGGCGGCACTCGCAGCATCGCCAGCTTCTCGCCACCCAAGGCCAGCCGCACCTATAACGCCGACGAGCTGCTCGCCGCGCTCAACCGCATGCAACAGCAATCGGCCCGCGACCTGGCCAGCCGCCTGCAGCGGCCACAGGCGGTAACGGACCTCAAGACCGACCTGCAGCGCCAGCTGGAGGCGCACAGCAACCTGCCCGGCGACAGCAGGGTATCCGACCAGGAAGCCGACGTGATCGACCTGGTGGGCATGTTGTTCGACTTCATCCTCGACGATCAGAACCTACCCGACAGCTGCAAGACCGCGCTGTCGCACCTGCATACGCCTTATCTGAAGATCGCCCTGCAGGACAAGGCGCTGTTTACCCAGCACCATCATCCCGCGCGCCGCCTGCTCAACGCCATGGCCCAGGCCGGCGTGCTGTACGGCAACGACGGCGACAAGCGCGGCCTGCTGGCGAAGATGCACTGGGTGGTCGAACGGGTCATCCATGGCTTCGGCGGCGACCTGGCGCTGTTCGACAGCCTGCTGGAGGAGTTCAACCAGTACGTCGACACCCTGCGGCACAAGGTGGAACTGCGCGAACGCCGCGCCGTGGAGGCCGCCAAGGGCCGCGACCGCCTGCTCAGCGCGCGCGAGCAGGCGCAGCAGGTCGTGCAGCGCTGCATCGGCCAGCGCGACCTGCCGGCGATCATCCGCAACTTCCTCGAGCTGACCTGGGCCGATGTACTGGTCTTCGTCCTCCTGCGTCATGGCGAGGACAGCGACGAATGGCGACGTCACTGCGAAGTCGCCGAGCAACTGGCCTGGAGCGGCACGCCACTGGACGGGGAGGATCTGTCGCGCCTGCAGGAACTGCGCGTACCGCTGCTCAGCGACCTGCGCAAGGGCCTGGAGCTGCTCGGCGGCCACCACCAGGATGGCATTCGTCGCCTGCTGCAGGACCTGGTCGCCTGCCAGCACGCGGTCCAGGCCAAGCAACCGCAGCTGGCCGCCCAGCTCGTGCCGAACCTGCCGGAAAGTCCGCTGGGCGCCATGCTTGGCGAAGATGCCCACCGCGCGCCACCACCCGCAGAGCTGTCCGCCCGCGCCCAGGCGCTGGCCAAGGAGCTGGCCAGCGTCGAGTTCGGCACCTGGTTCGAGTTCGTCGACGGCGAGCATAGCCGCGCGCTCAAGCTGTCCTGGTTCAGCCCCACCACCCACAACTACATGTTCGTCGACAACAGCGGCCAGCGCGTGGCGGTCAAGCCGCTGACTCTGCTGGCCAGCGAGATGGAGCAGGGCCTGGCCCGAATCCTCGCCCCCGAGCGCGCGGCTCCACTGGTCGACCGCGCCCTGACTGCCATCTACCGCGTGCTGCAGCGCCTGACCAAGCGCACGCCCGAAGCCCGCTGAGGAAATCCCATGGAAGAACGCCGCCAACACAGTCGCCATGGCACCGAGCTGCAGCTGGAGGTCTTCGACCTCAACAGCGGCCAGCGCCTGGGCCGCATCGTCGACCTGTCCAGCGAGGGCTTCATGCTGTTCAGCGAGATCCCGCAGACCGTCGATGCGCTGCTGCAGTGCCGCCTGGTCTGTAGCGCGGGCACGCAGCAGATGCAGGAGGTGCGCCTGGGCGCCGACTGTCTATGGAGCCGCCCCGGCGCCGACGGCCGGCACTGCTGGGCGGGCTTTCATATCATCGACCTGGCCGAGGATCAGGCCGAGGCGCTGGAGAGACTGCTGGCCAGGCTCTGAGCGCGCAGGCGGCGCCACACGCACCAGGAGATCGACGCCCCTACTCTTGCCGCAACGAAAAACGGAGCCCGCAGGCTCCGTTTCTTCATCCGCTTGACGCTTACTGCGCCAACTTCTTGTAGCGCACCCGGTGCGGCTGCGCGGCGGCGTCGCCCAGGCGCTTCTTGCGATCGGCTTCGAACTCGCTGTAGTTGCCCTCGAAGAAGCTGACCTTGCCGTCGTCCTCGTAGGAGAGGATGTGGGTGGCGATGCGGTCGAGGAACCAGCGATCGTGGGAAATCACGATGGCGGCGCCGGGGAAGTCCAGCAGCGCCTCTTCCAGCGCGCGCAGGGTCTCCACGTCGAGGTCGTTGGACGGTTCGTCGAGCAGCAGCACGTTGCCGCCCTGCTTCAGGGTCAGGGCCATGTGCAGACGACCGCGCTCACCGCCGGAGAGGTCCTTGACGAACTTCTGCTGGTCGGCGCCCTTGAAGTTGAAGCGCCCGACATAGCCGCGCGACGGCACCTCGTAGTTGCCCACCTTGATCATGTCGAAGCCGTCGGAAATCTGCTCCCACACGGTCTTGTTGCCTTCGAGCATGTCGCGGCTCTGCTCGACGCTGGCGATCTGCACGGTCTCGCCGATCTCGATGCTGCCGGAATCCGGCTGCTCCTTGCCGGTGATCATGCGCAGCAGGGTCGACTTGCCCGCGCCGTTGCCGCCGATCACGCCGACGATGGCGCCTTTCGGCACGCTGAAGGACAGGTCGTCGATCAGCACGCGGTCGCCGAAGGATTTCGACACGTTGTGGAAGTCGATGACCTTGTCGCCCAGGCGCGGGCCGGCCGGGATGTAGATCTCGTTGGTCTCGCTGCGCTTCTGGAATTCCTGCGACTGCATCTCCTCGAAGCGTTGCAAGCGCGCCTTGGATTTCGACTGACGCGCCTTGGCGCCCTGGCGCACCCACTCCAGTTCGGCCTTCATCGCCTTGGCGTGCGACGCCTCGGCCTTGGCTTCCTGGGCCAGGCGGTTGGCCTTCGATTCCAGCCAGCCGGAGTAGTTGCCCTCGTAGGGGATGCCGTGGCCGCGGTCGAGTTCGAGGATCCAGCCGGCGACGTTGTCGAGGAAGTAGCGGTCGTGGGTGATCGCCACCACTGTACCGGGGAAGTCGTGTAGGAAGCGCTCCAGCCAGGCCACCGAGTCGGCGTCCAGGTGGTTGGTCGGCTCGTCCAGCAGCAGCATGTCGGGGGCCGACAGCAGCAGGCGGCACAGCGCCACGCGGCGCTTCTCGCCACCGGACAGGTGCTCGATCATGGCGTCCCAGGCCGGCAGGCGCAGGGCGTCGGCGGCGACTTCCAGCTGGCGCTCCAGGTTGTGGCCGTCGGAGGCCTGGAGGATCGCCTCGAGCTTGGCCTGCTCGGCGGCCAGTGCGTCGAAGTCGGCGTCCGGCTCGGCGTAGGCGGCGTACACCTCGTCGAGACGGGCCTGGGCCTGCTTGATCTCGCCTACGGCCTCTTCGACGATGTCGCGCACGCTCTTGTTCGGGTCGAGCTGCGGCTCCTGCGGCAGGTAGCCGACCTTGATCCCCGGCATCGGCCGGGCTTCGCCGTCGATCTCGGTGTCGACGCCGGCCATGATTCGCAGCAGGGTGGATTTACCGGCGCCGTTGAGGCCGAGCACGCCGATCTTGGCGCCAGGGAAGAACGACAGGGAGATGTCCTTGAGGATTTCACGCTTCGGCGGGACGACCTTGCTGACCCGATGCATGCTGTAGACGTAAGAGCCTGTTTTGCCTGCTTTGTCACTTTTGGACATGGTTTGATTCGCCTTTAATCCTGTTTTTTCAGTGCTTTAATGGTAGCGAAAACGCTTAAATTCGGAGAAGTAAAACGTTAGGTTTTGAGTTGACCAGCCTATATCCATGACCATACGAAAAAAAGTCAGGTTTGCGTTGACCTCATCCTGTTCATGACTACACTTAGAAAAGTCATTTTTTATGGGGGAGCGACATGGGTTTCCAGGTCATAGAGCAGGTGGTGAATGCTGCTCGAAGAAAGCTGCTGGTGCAAGACTACATCCCGGTCTACTACCCCAACCTATACATCACCATGGAGCACTCGGGCAGAGCCCTCGAAACAACCAAGAAGTACCTTGAGCATCTGGCTGTGTTTGAGGAGTTTCTGGCTTTTTCCTCCATTGATCTGATTTCTCACCTCGAACAGCGCCCTGCCAGCCGATACCTGACAGACAGTGAGCTTTCCAGATTTGTGTCGGACGCGGGGTTTAGTAAGGAAACCTTGGCCATGAAGTATGCGGGGATGCGTTTGCATCCGACTGCCTACAAATCCGTTGGCAAAGTCCATGCGCAGCAGCGAATCGAGGCGGTACGCGACTATCTGGCCTTCCTTTATGACAAGTTGGGTGATCACTCAACACGATATGAGGCGATTGACGACCTGAAGGGGCGCATCAAACGCAAGATCAAAGCGGCCCGCCCTTCGTGGAAAGAAACGCGAATCGACGAAATGAAAGGGCTTACCAGCCAGGAGCGAACTCGATTGCTGGAAATCATGCATCCGGATAGCGCCGAGAACCCCTTTTCAGATGAAGCCATCAGGCTGCGTAACTACATCATTTTGCTGCTGGGTCTCGACATGGGGCTGCGACGCTCCGAGATGCTGCTGATCAAGACCAGCGATATTCACTGGCACAGTCGTCAACTGGCGGTGGTCAACCTGGAGGATGAGAGCCTCGATCCACGAACGATGGCCCCGCAATTCAAAACCAACGAGCGCATGCTGGTGATGACCGATGACCTGTATGACGCAATCACTGAGTACGAATCGAAGTATCGCCACAGAAAACCCCGTAGCGGCACATCGCAAGCGAGAAAGCATCCGTTTTTGCTGGTGGCGCACAAGCGAAATGAGGGTGGCCCTCTGACCATCAAAGCAATCGATGGCGTTCTATCCAGGGTCCGAGAAATAGCACCGGAACTGGCTCATGTGCACCCGCATATTCTCAGGCATGACGCGGTCTACACGATGCTGGAAAGCATGCGTGAGGAACTGGCAGCGCTCACGCCGGTGGATCGCACCACGCAAGTTCAAAAGACCCTCACATGGATGTTCGGCTGGAGTCCCGAATCGAACATGCCCGGCCTCTACGGCGCGAAGTTCTGGAAGGAGGAGGCAGACAAAGCGATACAGAAACGGGCCGAGCGGTTTAAGGCCAATCGTCAGAAGGCCGGCACGACACCAGGAGGTTCAGCGTGAACATCGCCGTCGAAGCACTTCAGGCACCCACGAAGGACAGCCTCGATGCATGGCTGAGCGCGCCTCGCTTGGCGAAATGTGGTGAGGTGTTCATACCCGCAGAACCGATGTGGAAACCGGATAAATCGGCCAGAGTCTCAGTCAACTGGAAAGCGGCCCTTGCCTGCGTCTCGCCGGATTGGCAGCCCTGGTTGCACGCCGCCCTGGCGTATCGAATGGCCGATCAGGCAGCGAACTCGGTTGCTCAGCTCGCCAGTGTGTTGTCGCGGGCTGCTCAGGCCGGGCTTGACCCGCTCAACGAGGATCACCTGATCGCTCTGCGGGAGCGCTTTAATGGGAACGAATCCAGTTCTCTCGGCGCTTTCATGGCCTTTTGGCACGACTGCGAATCCCTCGAACAACGTCCGCTGCGAACCCTGATCGAGGCCTACCAGGCACTGCCCAGGAAAAAGGGTTCCCGCAAGGATGTGGTCCTCAGCCTGGACCCCGAAGAAGGCCCGTTCACGCAGGTGGAGCAGGACGCGCTGCACCAATGGATACATGAGCAGTTCTGTCACGGTCAGCTAGATCCCGAGCAGTACCTGTATCTGCGCCTGTTGATGATTTACGGGCAGCGTGGCGCTCAGGTACGCATGATGGTTTTTGGTGATTTCACGAAAACCGACCAGAGCTGCAAGGTCAGGTTTCATTGGGCAAAGCAAAAAGACGACGAGGCAGGTTGGCGAACAAAGTCCGAAACCTTCAGTCTGGATGAGGACCTCTACAACACCGTGCAGGCCTACAAGGACATGGTTCTGGCGCAACTCTGGCAAACCTATCCAGACGGTGCCGACTGGAATGCAGCCATTGAGAATGTGCCGCTCTTTCGTCGGAGGCTGGATGATGAGGCAGAATTTTCGGAGCGGCTTGATCCCCCTGTTTTGCTAGATAGCCCCCTGCAAAAAGCCCTCGAAGAGGCACCGCAGCCGATCTTTCATGTTGGAGCAGCCACGGTTCGGAGATGGCTTGAGCGAATCGAGCGGATGGAGGGCTTTCCGATTTCGCCTCGCACCCATCAGCCGCTGAAAGTGACACGGGGACACCGGTTCAGGCACACCCTCGGCACGGACCTGTCCAATGCGGGGCTGGATGAGTGGTCGATGGCCCGCGCATTGATGCACAAAAATACTCAGACAGTGCGAAAGTACCGCCAGGTGTCGGCTGAACTGCTGGCGTTGATCGACGCGAAGATGAGCGACCATCTGGCCTTGGTTGTGAATGCGTTCACCGGGATCATCGTCACGGATCGCACCTCAGCAAAGAACGGGGATCGAGCGGATCGACAAATCGAGGATGTGGCAGTGTGCGGTGCCACTGCCGCCTGCCATCTCGATGCCCCCTTCACTTGTTACCCCTGCGGAAAATTCCAACCCCTGCTGGACGCCGATCACGGCGCGGTCCTGGAGCGATTGGAACGTCGTCGGGCGCAAACCCTTGCCACGGATAAAACGATCGGCGTGCTCTGGGATCGGGCCATTCTGGCGTGCCGCAAGGTGATTCTGGATTGTGAGGCCATGCGCCAATCAGGGAGGAAAGGCGAATGACCGAAGCGTTTGATTCTGAGCCAACGAACAACATTGTCGATTTTAAGCCCAGGAGCCAACTGGCTGCGGAGGCTCAGCTCGCGGCGTTTATCCAATGGGCAAAACAGACCCTTCCCAAAGGCATTCCCAATCGCGTGCACGCGAGTATTTGCTGGGAAGACGGCAGTTGGCACGAGCATGGCCTCAAAGGCTGTAGCTTCACGGCGCTGGGATCGACCAGAGTTGCCCCAAAGGCGATGCAGGCACCCTTCACGGGGTTTGCCAAGGCCATCATGGTGTACCGGCGGGTGTATTTGCAGAAAAAGGCTGTTGGAAACTGGCTGGATGCCCTGAAGGTGCTGGAAGCCGCCTTGTTCGAGTTGACCGGCACGCGAGATGTGACGCAGGTGTACGCCGCTGTCTGTGATAAAGCGTGCGAGCACCTGAACCGTCACTGGGCAAAAGGCGACACCGCATACCGTTCCGGGCTGGCACTTGAGGCCCTCATCACCCTAATGCGGGCCAAAAAACTGCTCAAGACCGATTTTCGGTGGACCTCTCCGCTGACGCTGAAGCCGCGTGGCACGCTCAAGCAACAAAAAGCGGATCGGGAACAGAAGCTGCCCAGCCCTAAAGCGATCGAAGCCCTCGGGGAAATGTTCAATAACGAATTGACCCGCCCCCTCGATATCGTTGTGACATCCGCCTGTGCGCTGTTGCTGAGTGCGCCCAGTCGCGTGGGTGAGTTGGCGGATGTTGAATTCGATTGCCTAGTGTTCAAAGAGGACACCCAGGGCAATCGGCGCCTGTTCCTGCGCTGGTATGCGGAAAAGATAAACCAGGTCACGCTGAAGCCCGTCGTTAAGCCCGAGATGGAGCCGGTCGTCGAGCGGGTCATCACCTTACTGCAACCGATCACCGATGAGGCGCGGGCTTACGCCGCCTGGCTGGAAGACCATCCCGATGAGTTCCCGCCCCATGAAGGGCTGCCACCCAAGGGACCTGATGAACCGCTCACCTATGCCGAAGCCTGTGCCGCGCTGAAACTCTCCAGTCGTGAGAACGCTTGGCGATCCCAATTCAATGCCAACTTCCTCAAACCCCTGGAGCAGAAAAAGGCGCTCAGCCCCTCCGCCCGAGACCTGTTGGCCGAAATCCGTGAAGGGTGGGATACCAGCACAGGGAAGCAGATCCACGCCAAGGGCAAGCTCCAGGGTGTTGAGTTTGACGACCGGTGTGTGATCACGCTGCGCAAGCTCAATGTGCTGTTGCGGGAGAAGTATCTCCCGAAGGATTTTCCATACACCACGCCGTACACGCAGGGTAAAGCACGGGTGAAGTACCGTGATGCCTTGTTCACCGTGCGCACGGGAGCGCTGGCTGAAGACTCAGGTCACATTGCTGTGACACACGGGTTTGGTGTAGAGATCGCGGCGAGCGCTACCCGAATGGCTGTGGAATTAGGCAGTTCGAACAACCCGGCAAGGAAAAGTCTGTTCGAGCGCCATGGATACCCCGGCGTCAAGGTCAACACGCACGCGTTTCGGCACGAATTGAACACGCGGATGCACCAGGCCGGTCTGTCGCAGCTGCTGATTGACGCCTTCTCCGGGCGCACGACGATGGGATCGGTCTACAACCACGAGACCATCGAGGAACGCACCCAAGGGGTTGCGGCGTACCACCCCAAAACCAAGCAGAGCACAGCGGCTCAGCGTCTGGAGAAGGTCAAAACCAATCAGCCGCTGAGCCTGATTGAGGTGATGGAACTGCGCGAGGGTGAGCAGGACCGCATTGTCCATCAAACCCATCTCGGCGTTTGTGTGCACAACCTTGCGTCCGAGCCCTGCCCGAAAATGGGTGCCTGTTTGGATTGCGGACAGCTTGGTTGCGTCAAGGGGGATGACGTGAAGCTGGCCAACCTCAAGGAAGAACGCGACGACCTCAAACGCCGTTTCGATAAAGCCCAGGATGCGCAGTCTCGGGGTGTGTTTGGGGCGTCGGAGTCGGCAAAAAAACTGAGTGAGAAGCTTTTTAAGTGCGAGGCGCTCATCCAAATGCTGGAAAACCCGGAACTCGAAAAAGGTGCCATTGTGTGGAACGCCGATAACGGTTGGACGCTGGCCAAGAACGCCGCCGCAATGTCGGGACTGATCGAAGTCAAAGTCATTGAAGAGAGCCAGGCGCAAAAGACGTTGCCATCGCTGGATGACGTCTTGGCCTTGCTGGATGAGATCGAGGGTTAACGATGGGCCATTTAACACCAAAGGATGAGAAACGCATCATCAAGCTGATTGAGGAATGGTCAGAGCCGAAGCTGACCTGGCCTTTGCTCGTTGACGCCTGCAAAGAAAAACTGGGTATCAGTCGTGCTCGCCAGTCCCTGATGAATCTACCTGCCGTGGATTTGGCGATGAAGAATCGCAAGGCGGCATTGAAGGCCAAGAAGCTGAAGCCGGGCTGGATTGGCGATATTCAGACAGCCAACGAGCGCATCGAGGAACTGACAGCGACCAAGCAGAAGCTGTTAGCGGCTGTTCGAGATATGCATAGCCGGTTTTTGATCTGGCAAGCCAATGCGGATATGCACGGGCTAACGCAATCGATGTTGGAGCGGCCGGTTTCACAACTTCGAAAGAAGAGCTGATCCGGTGTTCAGAAACTTATACCTGGAAAAGACTCATGGCAGCTACGTCCTGAAATCCGAACACTCGGACCATGCTCCGCGCTAAGTTCTGGATGGGTGCGAGTTGATGACCCGGCCATATTGCAAGCCATAACCGGGGATGAGGGTACCAGAGGAGCAAAAGTCGCAGATCACATCCTCAATCATGGCTACCGTCGCCAACGATTTGATTTCCATGCTCACGCCTGAATAATTTTCTTGTGAATGAAGCGGTCTGTTGCCGCTGGCCAATAATGGCCGCTTTTGACCGCTTTTGTCCGCTTTGAGCCTGTCGGATTAGGCAGGAATCGGCCAAAAGCAGTCTTTGATTGGTGACCAAGCGGCCCTCGTGCGGGGGCAGTTATTAGGCCCAAAGGTCTCTAGGAAAGCCGGGGCTATTGATAGGGCCGGTTCACCTCTAGCATTGTGGTCAGGTGGTACTGATGAAGTCAGGTGGTGAGTCCACTCATGATCAACAGCGATGCACTCGGCCCTGCGAAAATTACATCGAGATTAGTGCCGGCTCAGTTAGCCGCGTGCTCAGAAAGCCCAGCTGGATCAATTACTCGAATATGCCGAAAACCGATCTTAATCAGTCCCGCCTTTTCCAGTTGTTTTAGCAGCCCGTTGATAGTCTGGCGGGAAGAACCAAGTATGGAGGCTAAATCCGCCTGAGAAACATTCAAAATAACTTCCTCAGAGCCTGTTGCCTGTGGTTGCAGCAACAACAGTTCTGCTAAACCTGTACGCAGCCGTTGCAGCGGCACGATCATCTGGCCATCGGCAAAGTGCCGCATAAAAGCGGCATAGCGCTTGGCAATAAAAAGTGTAATTGCCTTGCAATAGAGAGGTTCCTCTTCAAGGATTCGCTCGAATTGCTGCAGAGGCAGCATTAGTAATTGCACATTGGTATCGGCGATCACAGCCACATCGGCCTTTTCGCCTGTAATCAGGTCGAGGAAGTTGAACCAAAATCCTCTCTCGCCAATCATATAAAGCTTCTCCTCACCCTCGAATAGCAGCCGCGAAACCCGCACGCGCCCCTCAAGCACTACTGAGGCTGCAGTCGGTCGGCTGCCTTGGGCAGTGATCACCTGCCCTTTGCGATAGTGGCGCAATACGGAAGACTGGATGATTTTGTCTTGCACTTCCCCCGGCAAGCTTGCGAACCAGTCATCTGCCTCGCGCAGGCGGTAGATTGTCTGATGGGCTGCGTCATCTATGTTTTGCATTTGGAAACCTTGGAAACATCGATGTTGGGTCTTAACCACATTCGACAGTTTCCCAAGATATGGGATGCAGGGGAAGCCGAATTAACGGCTCGCAGCTAACAGCGGCACCACCCTATCCCGGTGCAGCAGCAGCAGGGCTAAAGACAGCAAGTAGTGCAGCCATTGGATGCCAGATAGCGGTCCGAGCATCTCTTCACCGGTTGCACCGGCCGCTAGACTAACGATGAACACTAGCGCCGCCCCGAGTGGCATTACCCGCCGCGTCACTAAGGCTGTGGCACAGATTAACAAGACAGAGCCAAGAGGCACCAGCATGCGCCAGGTGTCAAATCCCGACACGCTAATCACCACCCCGAAGCTCCCAACCAAGAGCGCGAAGCGCCCTGCGGCCGTGATGCGCTGAGCAACAGAGTCATCTGGCCAGCGCAGTGCAATGACCAGCAGCGGGAAACCTGCGCTGGCGGCAACCAGGCCGGTAAAGCGATGTGGGCCGGCGAACAACTCACCATACTGGTAATGCAGTGTACCAATCGCTGCCGCCAGGCCGATCAGGCCGCAACCAATGGCTAGAGCAGGGCGCTGGCGCAGCTGGACAAAGGCAATGGAAAAGGCAACCACAGCCAAGATCAAGTCGGAAATGGCATCGGCATTCATTGGGAAGTCCACAAAGCAGCAGGTTTGAAGGAAGTGCGGCTGAGCCATGCAGCGCTGCCTAGCATTACAACCAATAACATCAGCTTGAGTGCGATGGGCATACTAAAACCGAACCAGTCAGGTAGAGCAGCAAAGGCAATGCCCAGTCCTATGACACGGCACTGCTCAAAACGCCGTGCATTGGCACGTCCTTCCAATAGTGACGTGAGAGAGATTGCCGAAATGGCAAAGCCAGCGGCGTAGAGTGCCAGTAAGGTCTTCGGCAAGGTGTTGACTAGCGTCAGAAAATGCATGAGGAACAACATTGCAAGCACCTGATGCACTACCGCATAGCGTTTGACCGCATCGGGTGTACACGGATCGTAATACTTAAACTGCGACGGCTCGTAAGGCTCGCTCGCCTCATCGTGCCAGCCACCAGGTGGTGCCAGCCAGACGCCAAGTTTAGCCCGCCAGCCCGGGGTGGCTTTGGATTTCTGCCAGAGCTCAATGTAGTAATGCATGTTGCCCCAGAATGGGTTAAGGCTCTGCAACGGTGTGCGCACGCCGTAGATGACCTTCTCGTCCTTGCGCTCCTCGGCGAAGGTACCGAATAGGCGATCCCAGAGAATCAGAATGCCCCCGTAGTTTGTGTCCATGCAGTAGTCATTTTGCCCATGATGGACGCGATGGTTTGAGGGTGTGACGAAGATGCGATCAAGCCAGCCCAAACGACCAATTACCTCGGTATGCACCCAGTACTGGTAAAGCAAGTCGATCAGCAACACCCCGGCAAACACGCTGGGCGGCACACCGGCCACTGCCATCGGTAGATAGAATATCCAGCCCAGAAGTGCGCTCGTCGAGGACTGGCGTAAGGCTGTTGCCAGGTTGAAGTACTCGGAAGAGTGATGCGATACGTGCCCGGCCCACAGCAAGCCAATTTCATGGTTCATACGGTGATGCCAGTAGTAGAAAAAGTCGTAGGCCACAAGGGCTCCGACCCATACCCACAGGCTATCGCTAGGCAAGGTCGTGGCGCGGTAGGCTTCGAATACCAGAGTGTAAACGCCCAGTTTCGCCAACTTGGTGAACGCCCCAACCACCTGGCTCAATAGACCATATTGGTAGCTGCTGATGGCATCAGGTATGGAATACGCCGCTAGCCCGCGGCGGTGCGCCAGCCATGCTTCCAGCAAGGTGGTGGTTAAAAAAATCGGTATGGCAAACACGATCAGATTCATTGCGCGCGATCCTTTTCTCTCGACTCAAGAAAGTTGAGCGGCTGATGGCTTTCAGCGACTCAGCGACCAGGCAAGTTAGCACTCTTGACTGTGCCCACTTGTCGGCTCGGCGACAGGTTCTGCACGGCAATAGTGGCAACCTAGCTGACCACTCGTGCCGGGGCTCAGTGCTCAGTGCAGCCCTGGTGTAGTCCACTTCAAGGAGAATAAGCGTGAGTAAAGTAGTCGCAATTAGCGGTGGATTCGGTTGTCTAGGTATAGCGGTAGGCGAGGCGTTCGCGGCCAATGGTTGGCGGGTGGCCCTGATTGATCAGGCCAGCGTGCCGCGACCCCTGGCCGACACGGCGCGCTCTGAAAAACTGCTTATCGGCGCGGTCGATCTAACCGATCTGCACATGGCAAATTGTGCAATGCAGCAGGTGCAGCAGCATTTTCAAGGATTAGATGCGCTCATCAACGTGGCGGGTGGTTTTCGCTGGGAGACCATCGAGGGCGGCGATCTTGCGACCTGGGATTTGATGTATCAAATGAACGTGCGCACTGCCGCAACGGCTAGCATGGCCGCGCTGACACACCTGAAGAAAGCCGAAGCCGGGCGCATTATCAACATTGCAGCCGGAGCGGCCAGTAAGGCCAGCCTAGGCATGGGGGCCTATGCTGCAGCAAAGTCCGGGGTGATGCGCCTTACGGAGGCGTTGGCCGAAGAGTTGAAAGATCAGCGCATCACGGTCAATGCGATCATGCCATCGATCATCGATACCCCGCAGAACCGCCTCGATATGCCTGATGCGGATGCCACCCGCTGGGTTACGCCAGAGCAGGTCGCTAATGTGATCGTATTTTTAGCCTCTCAGGAGGCTAGTGCAATCACAGGTGCAGCTATCGCTGTAAATGGGCGGTGCTAATTTATTAGGCCGGCTGTCGACATAGCAGAGTGGCTGCCTAGAGCCGTTCTTCTCACCCAGGGTTCGCCCGATCCTAATGATCCTAATGATCCTAATGATCCTAATGATCCTAATGCGGCATGCGTGGCCTATGCGTGGGGAACTGCCTGTTGTTACCGGCTGCTTTGGGCTTGCTGTGGGTCACTTCTTGCTCGTGCAGAACTTGGCCCATTCCGCCATCAGTGCACTGCGCTTCTCCAGAAGGTCGGAGCGCGAATAGGCCGCCTCGGTCTGGTCGCGTTCATCATGGGCAAGCGCAAGCTCACAAACCTCTCTCGGGTAGTTGGTGCATTCGGGTGAAAGCGCCAGCCGATGTTTTCGTAATCAGCGACGTCTCTTTCCATTCAGCCTAAGTCCTTTTTCCAGCTGTCCAGCATGTCCGCCCATCTCTGCATCATCATGGCTCGATCACTCAAATACTCGGCATGGTTGTAGGTGCGGCGGACAGCGTTTTGCTCGGTATGGGCGAGCTGTCTTTCGATCCAGTCTGCTGAATAGCCCATCTCATTGAGTCTGGTGCTGCCCGTTGTCCTCGTGGCATGCGGGCTGTATTTACCTCCCCAGCCAAGGGTGTTGAGCATCTGGCGGAATGAGGCCGCAACCATTGGGCGGGTGCGTACGTCGCGGTGAGGAAATACGTGGGTGTATTTTCCTGTGATGGAATGCAGGCCTCGCAGTATTTCGACTGCCTGTCGCGGCAGTGGCACCGTGTGCTCTTTGCGCTTTTTCATCCGCTCGGCGGGAATGCGCCAAAGCGCCTTCTCCAGGTCAAATTCTGCCCACTGAGCCTCTACAGCTTCATTGGGGCGGCACAGAGTCAGCCACATGAGCTGGAAAGCGCAGAGGGTCTCATGGCGTCCGCCGTGAGATTCGACATCGCGTAACAGTTGGCCAATTTCTTCGGTGGAGAGAGGGCGTTTGTGCTGAGTCTTGTTGGCTGGCAGGGCTTTTCGAACGGGGTGTACCGGGTCGGTGCTGGCTCGCAACGTGGAAATTGCCAGTTCGAAAACTCCGGACATGCTCCGCTTGGCCTCTGCGGCAACAGATGGGCCATTATCTTGAGCGGCTGCTCTGAGCACTTCAAGAATGTGCATGGGGGTGATGGCTTTGATCGGCAGTTCACCGATTTTGGGAAATACGACGCGTTCAAGCATGTTGAGTCGTCTGGACTTGGTGATCTCCTCCCAGTCCTTCAGTGAAAGCCACTCTTTGGCGACGGCTTCAAACGTAATGGCCTTCTCGTGGTCGCGCTTCACCCGCTCCTGTTGCCGGTGGTGCGCGGGATTGATGCCCTGTATGACTAGGGCACGGGCTTTCACGCGCTCATCGCGTGCCTCTGCAAGAGTGAAGCGGCGCCCTTTGCGGCGCTCTTCGGCGTGCTCGGGTGATTCCCCTTTGGGCGCGATTACATAGTCCCCAATCGCGAACACGCTTTCCTTCCTGCTAGTTCCGTCGTTCAGCTCGAACCGATAGCGCCATGCCTTAACCCCGTTAGGCTTCACCTCAAGGTAAAGGCCATTGCCATCTGTGAGCTTGTAGGGCTTTTCCTTGGGCTTGGCGGTACGGCACTCGGTATCGGTAAGCGGCATGGCTGCTCAATCCTGGTATACCCGGTTATATGGGGAGGTGAATTTTTCGATACCCGGTAGCGTACCCGGTAAATATGCGGATCGTATAGATTCTTTTCGGACCTTTTCGGAAAAGAAAAACCCCTTAAGGCTTTATTCCTCAAGGGGTTTCGTATCCGGTAAGATCCGGTGAAATCCTAATTTCTGTTTAGACGTTGAAGCGGAAGTGCATCACGTCGCCATCCTTGACGATGTATTCCTTGCCTTCCAGGCGCCATTTGCCGGCCTCCTTGGCGCCAGCCTCGCCCTTGTACTGGATAAAGTCGTCATAGCTGATGACTTCGGCGCGGATAAAGCCTTTTTCGAAGTCGGTGTGGATCACGGCGGCGGCCTGCGGGGCGGTGGCGCCGATGCGCACGGTCCAGGCGCGTACTTCCTTGACCCCGGCGGTGAAGTAGGTCTGCAGGTTGAGCAGCTGGTAGCCGGCGCGGATCACGCGGTTGAGGCCCGGCTCGGTCATGCCCATGGTTTCCAGGAACATCTGCATTTCTTCCAGATCGTCCAGTTCGGCGATCTCGGCTTCGATCTTGTTGCACACCGGCACCACGATGGCGCCTTCTTCTTCGGCAATAGCGCGCACCACGTCGAGGTGCGGGTTGTTGTCGAAGCCGTCCTCGGCGACGTTGGCGATATACATCACCGGCTTGGTGGTGAGCAGGTGGAAGGTCTTGGCCAGGCGCTTGTCGTCGTCACCCAGGTTCTTCAGCAGGCTGCGTGCGGGCTTGCCTTCGGTGAAGTGGGGGATGAGCTTTTCCAGCAGGGCCTTCTGGGCCACGGCTTCCTTGTCGCCGCCCTTGGCGCTGCGGGTGACGCGCTGCAGTTGCTTCTCGCAGCTGTCGAGGTCGGCCATGATCAGTTCCAGGTCGATGATCTCGATATCGCGCTTGGGGTCGACGCTGTTGGCGACGTGGATGACGTTTTCGTCTTCGAAGCAGCGCACCACGTGGGCGATGGCGTCGGTCTCGCGGATATTGGCGAGGAACTTGTTGCCCAGGCCTTCACCCTCGGCGGCGCCCATCAAGCCAATGCGCAGCGGCTGACCGGCAGCCGGACAAACGCTGCGCACTACGCTGAGCAGGGCCATCACATGCAGCTGCTCCAGCAGCCTGTCGGGACGCCCGAAGCGCTCGTCCCAGCTGATGACCACCTGCTCCCGTGTGACGCTGACCTGGGCCCAGTCGCAGCCATAAAACCATTGATCCAGCAGCAGGTAGGTCTCGAAAAACTCGCTCAGAGTGCGGGTGTTGACCAGCAGGTAGCCCAGCGGTCCGACATGCTGCAGGCGCACATGCCGACCGATGTCGAGTCCGCGCGCGGGGCCAGGGGCCAAGGCAATCGCCGCATGCACTTGCGCCTCCCACTGTTCGAGTGAGAGCGCCACCCCACGCGGGGCGGCGGAAGGGCGAGACAGACCAAGGCTGGCCAACCAATCGTTGAGAATGGCACCAAAGGCGCAGGGCACTACGATCAAGCGAGCAACCTCAAATGAACGCGCACGTTACCTCACCCAGCCCGCCGATACGGAAGCTCAGGCGGTCGCCGCGCGCCAGTTCCAGCATCGGCGCCTGGGCGCCGGTGAGCAGCACATCGCCAGCACGCAGCGGCTGGCCCAGGCTGGCCCGCTTGCGCGCCAGCCACAGGGCCGTGGCCAGGCAGTCGGACAGGGACAACTCGATAGCGGAGTGCACCGACTCGCCATTGCGTTGCAACTCGGCACTCAGCGTCTGCCCCGCCAGCTGCGCCAGCGGCACCACCTGTTCGCCCAGCACATAGAGCCCGGACGACAGGTTGTCGGCAACCGCGTCGAGCAGGGTCAGTTTCCAGCCCTCGAAGGCCGAGTCATTGATCTCCAGCGCCGGTACCACTCCGGCTATGCCGGTCAGCAGCTGCTCCAGCTCGATCTCACCTGCCGGCAGATCCTGCCCCAGCACCACAGCCAGCTCGATCTCCGCCCGGGGCTGCAGCAGCCGTTCCCAGGCGATGCTCTCGCCCGAGCGGCAGGCGGTATCGGCGAACAGCCAGCCATACACCGGTTCCTCGACCTTGAGCGCGGCGCGCAGGGTCGCCGAGGTGAGCCCGGCCTTGGCGCCGCTCAGGTGCCGGCCCTGTTCCAGGGCCTGACGCATGCCCACGGCCTGCACCTGATAGGCGTCGTCCAGACCTTTCAGGGCGAAGCGCTCGCTGACCAGCGGGCCGGGCTGGCGCCGACTGCGCGCCTCGGCCAGATGGTCGGCGGCGGCCTGCAGATATTCACTGACACCCAATGCTTGGCTCATCGGCTGGGCACCTCGCCGACCACGGTGGTCCGGAACATCTCGCGGCGCATGCCGTGGTAGTCGGAAATCGGCAGGTGCCAGGTGCTGCGGTTGTCCCAGATGGCCAGGGTGCCCTGGCGCCAGCGCATGCGGCAGGTGAAGGCCGGCGATGTGGCCAGGCTGAACAGGTAGTCGAGCAGCGGCTTGGACTCTTCCGAGCGCAGCCCCTCGATGCCCACGGTGTAACCCGGGTTGACGAACAGCACCTTCTTGCCGGTTTCCGGATGGCGGGTCACCAGCGGATGGCTGCGGGTGTCCGCGGAAGTATCGTTGCCGAAGTTGATCGCCATGTTCTCCAGCAGCGCATTGTGGTTGGCGCCAACGCCGTAGGCGCGCTCGGGACTGTGGATTGCGTTGAGGTTTTCCAGCAGCGCCTGCATGCCCGGCGACAGCCACTCGTAGGCCAGCGCCATGTTGGCGTAGCAGGTGTCCCCGCCAAAGGGCGGGATGTCGTGGCCATAGAGCAGGGTGAAGGCCGGCGGACGCTCCTGGAAGGTCCAGTCGGTATGCCAGGCACCGCCGAACACGAAGGGCGCCTTCTCGTCAGCTTCCTTGACTACCTGCACCACGTGCGGGTGCTCGGCCATGGTCTTCACATAGGGCTCACGGCCGAACTCGCCGAACTGCTGGGTGACCCGTTCCAGATCGGCGGGGCTCAGCTCCTGCTCGCGGATGAAGACCACCTTGTGCGCTAGCAGGGCCTGGCGCAGCTCGGCATAGCCCTCCTCGCTCAGGCTCTTCAGGTCGAGCCCCTCGACATCCGCGCCGATGGCGCCGGTGGTCGGGGTGACCTGGATATGGCGATAGTCGGCCGCACGGTTGTGGCTGGGCAGGGCGTAGATGAATTCGTTCATGGCAGGGACTCAGGCTGTTGGACGTGGCAGCAGAATGCGACGCGAGCGGCTGAACGATCTATGATAATTACCGCCAAAAATTGTTAACTACTGCCAAACAAGAGGCCTGCGATGAACTGGCGCCAGAGCCGCCCGCTGACCGGCGTGCGCTACCTGCTCGAAGTCGCCCGCGCTCAGGGCGTGGGCCCAGCAACCTGCCTGCTCGGCAGCGCCATCGCCACGGATGCGCTGCAACAATCCAATGCGCAGATCGAGGCCTGGCAGGAGCTGGCGGTGATCCGCAACCTGCTGGAACACGCTGGCCGCCCCGGCCTGGGTTTTGTCGCAGGCAAGCACTACCACCTGACCTCGCTCGGACTGCTGGGCTTCACCATGCTGGCCAGCCGCACGCTCGACGAGGCCTTCGCCGCCTTCCAGCGCTATCAGCTGCTCGCCCTCACTCTCTGCCCGGCCCGCATCGAAACCGACAAGCGCGGCACTTGGTTGCTTTTCGATGCCAGCGTACTGCCACAGGACGCCCGGCGCTTCGTGATCGAGCGCGGCCTAGCCGGTTGCCTGAGCGTGACGGCCGAACTGCTTCAGCGCCCGGCCGTGCCCCTGGCGGTAGAAATGACGGCCGCGGCTCCGGGCGACCTGGAAGCCCTGCAACGTGACTTCCCCTACCCGGTGCGCTTCGGTGCGCCGCGCGACGGCATCCTGTTCAGCAACGCCGAACTGCACCTCAACCTGCCGCAGGCGCATATCAGCGCCCAGCTTGAAGGCGAACAATTGTGCGAGCGCCTGTGCAACGAGATTTCCCATGATCTGGTCGCCCCGCCGACGGCCCGTCTGGTGCAGCAGGTAGTGATCCGCGACTCGGCCAGCCTGCTCACCAGCCGCACCGTGGCCCAGCACCTGGGGCTGTCCGAACGCACCCTGCACCGCCGCCTGGCCGCCGAGGGGCACTCCTTCCAGCAGCTCAACGAACAGATCAAGCGCCGCCTGGCCGAACGCCTGCTGCTCGACTCACGCCTGGATCTGGGCAGCATCGCCCAACGCCTAGGCTATGCCGATGGCGCCAGTTTCTCGCGCGCCTTCAGCCGCTGGAATAAGTGCTCGCCTGGTTATTGGCGTAACCGAACCAGCTGCTTGGTAGTAAATGATGGAAGTAGTGATGGCAGTGAAACTTAAACACCTCCATCGTGGGATTCAGGAGCCCCTCTGACCCTTCCCAGCTTTACGTGGGTAGTCGGTAGCGAACTAGGGGGCCTCGCTCCCCGAAGTCCTTTCATCTAAGCCTGTTGGGGGCGACTTTCTTGTGATAGCGCAGCGCCTCATTTCTCACTTTGGCAACCGTGTGAGAATCGCCCCGGTTTTTGATACCCCCAACCCTCAAAGAGGGTCCGCTAACCCCATGCATGAGCGCCCGCTATTGGCCGCTTCCCGCCAGTCGCAGCTGACTGGCGCATCTCGCCTCCGGTCGATCAGAGCCAGTCGGGTGATTCCTTGGAATCAAGGGGGACAATCAGCGCTGGCCCGGTGTTTTTCACGTTACCCACCGCCTTGCCGACCTGATACCACTCGAACGCCTCGGACTGCAGGCCTAGCTCCTGCACGATCTGATCTGCCCGCTGTGGAGTCGTGTTCGGGTCTATCCACTCTCGGGCCAAGTCGGCTGGTAGTACCACTGGCCGGCGATCGTGGATATCCAGCATGTCGCCCTGGGCGTCGGCGGTGATGATCACGAACCCATCGTCCTCGCGAACCTCGCTGCCGGCGGGCGGGAGCTGGCCGATGGCGGCGAAGAACATCGGCTCGCCGCTGCGCAGGCGGATGAAGTAGGGCTGCTTGTGCTTCGGATCGGCCTCGTCCTTCACCCATTCATACCAGCCGTCAGCGGCGACCAGCGCGCGGTGCGGCCATATCTGCCTGAAGAACTTTCCGCTCGCCACTGTTTCGGCGCGGGCATTGATAGGCGGCGGCATTTTCCCCTTCTTCGCCCAGTGCGGGGCCCACCCCCATCTCACCGCGGCGATCGTCAGGCCACCTCCCTCCGCGTGCAGCAGCTGCACGGTGGTATGTGGTGCCACGTTGTAGCGCTCGATCGGCAGGTTGTCATAGCCGCTGATCACCTCCTGCTCGCTGTTCAGCTCCCGCAGGTAATCCGCCATCCCCTGATACTGCGCAAATCGTCCGCACATGACCGCCCGCTCGTCATCCCCTTCCTCATTCTGATTGTAGGCTGGTTGGTTTGTTCTGTACTGTATATAAATACAGCATTATTACGGGTGTACCATGTCCTGCACGATCCTCGGGCCACTTAGCAGCAGCTCCGCGTGCCTGCCTTTGTATTCCTTCCGCGTCCCGGCCGGGTTTCCCTCGCCGGCGCAGGATCACATCGAAGCCGAGATATCCCTCGACGAGCTTCTCGACCTCCGCGCGCCGCATATGTATCTGGTGCGCATCAGCGGCGACAGCATGATCAACGCAGGGATGTTCGATGGCGACCTGGCTATCGTGAATCGGGCGCTGGAGGGGCGGCCGGGCTTAATCGTCATCGCCGCGCTCAACGGCGATGCCTTGGTGAAGCGCTTGGCGAAGGAAGGCGAGCAGATCGTTCTGCGGGCGGAGAACCAGGCTTACGCGCCGCGCTACGTACTCGAGGGGGATGAGCTACTGATCTGGGGCGTGGTCACTCACAGCGTGCGCTGCCATGCCCCAGGCTGAGTCGGCAATTGCCCTGATCGACTGCAACTCGTTCTACGCCAGCTGCGAGCGGGTGTTCCGCCCGGATCTGCTGCGTACGCCTATCGTCGTGCTGTCGAACAACGACGGCTGCGTGATCGCCCGCTCGGCCGAGGCCAAGGCGCTGGGCATCAAGATGGGTGAACCGTATTTTCAGATCAGGCAAAAGCTTCGGCAGCACGGCATTTTGGCGTTCTCCAGCAACTACGCGCTTTACGGCGATATGAGTCAGCGCGTGATGACCATCCTCGAGGGGATGGCTCCGGTGCTTGAGGTGTACAGCATTGATGAAGCGTTCGCCGACCTGACCGGTATGCCTGGCAGCTTGGAGAGGCTGGGGCGGGAGATGCGTGCACGGGTGCTGCGCTGCACTGGCATCCCGGTGGGGGTGGGCATTGCCCAGACCAAAACCCTGTCCAAGTTGGCCAATCGTGCGGCGAAGCAATGGCAGCGGCAGACCGGTGGCGTTGTGGATATCCGCCAGCCCGAAAAGCGCGACAAGCTGCTGAGGGTGATGGATGTCAGCGAGGTCTGGGGCATCGGCCGGCAAATGACCGCCCACCTGGCCGACATGAACATTCGTACTGCCTGGGATCTTGCCCAGGCTGACGCCTGGACACTGCGCAGCAAGTTCTCGGTAGTGGTGGAGAAGACGGCCCGTGAACTGCGCGGCACATCCTGCCTGGCGCTCGAGGAACAAGTACCGCAGAAGCAAGAGATCTGCTGCAGCCGGATGTTCGGCAAACGCTTGCATGAGCTGCCGCCGATCCGTGAAGCGGTGGCCACCTACGCCGCTCGGGCTTGCGAAAAGCTCCGCGCGCAGCGCTCCCTGTGCAAGAAGGTACGGATCAGCATTCGCACCGGCATGTTCAACCCGGACGAGCTGAAGTTCGCCAAGGGCATTATCTGTGAGTTGCCCTATCCGACCGACGATACCCGACTGATAACCAAGGCCGCCTCCGCAGGGCTGGAACTGATCTTCCGGGCCGGCTTTGCATTCAGTAAGGCGGAGATCCTGTTGCTTGATCTGCGCCAGCGTGGCGAGTTCACCGATGACCTGTTCGTCGCGACACCGCCGGTGGCTGCTGAGCGGGTGATGGGGGTGATGGATGCGATCAATGCACGATGGGGGCGTGGAACCATGCGGCCTGCGGGAGTGCCGGCGAATCCGGACTGGGGCATGCGGCGAGAGATGATGAGTCCGAGCTATACGACGCGGATTGATCAGTTATGGACGGTAACGTAAGGGCTTGAGGCGGCCTACCCTGGAAGAGACAGGTGCCGGCCAAGAGCTGCCCGAGTGCGAACTGACTCGCTCTAGTTGACTCAAGCGTTCATTGCCCCAGAGCAATCAGCGAGGCTGGACTGACTGGCGGCAGTTGCGGCTCTATGATGAAACCTGCCTGATATCCAACACGACCCAGACCTCATACCCTTTCTCCCGTGCTGCTTTCTCGGCCTCGAGTTGGGCAGCGAGAGTACAGATGGAGCGGGAGCGGTGCTCGAATCGGAACGGCGAGCCACCGTTCTTGCGCACGCTCAATTCAACGAGTGTGAAGGTGGAGTGCTGTTTGGGTATGGGCTGCTTCGATTCTGATGGTGCGGGATCGAGACCGAGTGCGCGCCGCATCTCGACTTCAGTGAGTTTTGTGTCAGTCAAGCTAGATCCCTAGACGATTGCGGGGTGACGCCATTGTAGCGAGAAGTCGTGCTGACATGGCCTGAGCTCGATGCTGGCGAGCCAACAACCTCATCTCTACGATATGGCTACGAATCGCCAAAGTAGTCATCACGGTCGACTAGTCCGAATGGGCGTTGCTCGCAGGGCTGCTCATCGCTGAACAGATTCTGCGCGCGGCGCTCCTGCTTCAAAAACGCTAGAGCCGCGAAAAAGCAACTTTCGCATAGGTTGACTCGATAGCGTTCGCCATCATGCCCTGCGCCATAGCCCCAGAGCGCCTGGAGCGTCCCGAACTGCTCGCCGTATCCCGGCACTCTCGTAGTGGTAGCGCATCGCATACATCGCAATTGGTGTCTTCATGGGTCTCTGTCATCGGGCAGTCCTCGTGCTCGTAAAAAGAGGTTAACCGGGGGCACTGCGCAACGGAGCGCCTTTTGCCGATTTTCCAGCCCCGCTGCGTTAGCTCAAGCATGGTCTGGTGTGCCATGTCAGCGGTGGATGTGGCAGGTCTTCGACAACTGAACTGGGCTATCCAAAGGAGGATTCAAAAGCAGCTGCGCTGAGTATGCTTATCCACAGCTGCTGATGCAGAAATCAGCAATCCGACTGGGTCAATTTCCCATCAGCGCCAACACTTCAAGCTGTTCGTCGACGACCTGTGCCATGACTCGTAACGCGACGAGTGTCCGGAGATGCGGTTGGCGTTGGTTCGTCATGGTTGTCCGCTGCACGTTTCTTGCGTTGCCGGCGGCGACCACTCCATTCCCTCTTCGAGGATCGGATGGCTTTCGCTCACGACGACCAACGGTTTGTTCCGATTCACCAGCGCGAACATGGCGATGGAGCCTTCGACATCCGTCACCGGCACCTCCCCCTGTGGGTCAAGCCTGCCAACCCAGACATATTGCCGGGTCTCCAAACATGCAAGGTAATACGAAATACCCATGTTTCCTCCGAATTCGAATCAAGTCTTTTGCTGTGCCAATCCGGAACAGGAGGCGGTGCTGCCGCAAACATCAAATGTTACCGCCAATGCATTTTTGACCCAGGTGCCGACGCTATTCTGACCCAACCCAGCAGTCTGAAAGCGAAATTCTACAACTCGTTTGGTGCTCGAAACTGGGTCAATGAAATTCCGGCATGTGGGTGGAAAATGCACAGGCGGCAACACGTTGGTTCTTACAGCCCCTACCCTGCGGCTCGCAAGGTAGCGATATAGCTATTGCGCTTCCAATGCCGTTCGCATCCATTTCGGCAGTTTGCAGGCCAGCAATTTGACTAAGTCTTCAGGTCTGAGCCCTTTCTTGATCGCCGCAATACATTCAGGAGTTGAGCCGCCTTTACCGAGATAAAACAATGCACTGATAGCGGCACCCACCTCAGTACCGGCATGCTGCATGACCATCGGTGCCGCGTGTATCAGCCGAATTTCAGCTTTCCCTATGAATACTGAACGGCTGGCTCCGTTGGTGTAATAGATTGGAATGAGTGGCATCTGGGTGCTGAGCCCAAACCTTCTGACGGCATTGGCGCCGTGGATCTGCAGAGACAAGCGTTTCTGCTTGGTAATCAGGCTAATCAATTTCCAGGGATTGGGGCGAGCCCTGGCAACGTAGCGTCCGGGTTTCGGGCGCATATAAATCCCGCGATACACCCTTTCGAGCTCGCCCCGGTTGACCAGCCGAGATATTGCTTTGGATACGGCGTTTTTCGTTCCAAACCCTGTGAAACAACTAATGCTGAACGGTTGCCCTTTAGGTAGGCGCTTGACTCGTTGCGCAATCCGAGCGGATACCGTCTGGGCTTGATCAGTGCTGAGCATCGTGGCGTTCACGCCTATAGCGTGAAGTCTAACGACGAACTGAAAAGCGGCTGATGGAACGCAATCACCCTTCGCCGATATTCATCATCTTGAGCGTCGTTTACCAGGCACTCTTCGAGGCGCCCCAGCGAGAAAACTTGATCGGCGGACGGGTAGTGTCTGAGCAGGCTTTTCGCATAGCTGCGAATGTCATCAGGTAGTTCGGTGTTACGAGAGAGGTCGCGGAGAAAAGCTTCGGTCTTGACGACACTCCGGGTTCTTTCATGCGGAAGGGTCAAAGCGGCTACCTCCTTATTCAATTATTCCAATCTACGAGACCAGAACGGGCAAGCCGCGCGCTTACCCCTAATTTGTCCGCGATTCGACGTGGTGCGGCTGATGGATTTTCAACCCTACAATCAGTTTTTTCCCCAGTAGTTGTCTTTGCTGACCAGACCAAAATCTTCGGAAGCAAATGGCTGATCATCATCGAACATACCATTGACCATACGCTCCCGACGCAACCCACTCAGCACCCTGAAAAAGCAGGGCTCACAGAGATGCACCCGGTAGTGCTGCCCATCATGCTGGGAGCCATATCCCCATTGGGCTTCAAGCTTGCCGTATTGGGGACCATAGCCGGGAATACCCGTGCCAGAGCGGCACACGTCGCAGATCACATCCTCAACGACATCGACCAATGCCTGCGACTTAATCTCCATGCACACCTCACGATTACGTTCCACACGACGCCGGCCGGTTATGGAATCATGAACACCAACATCATTGGATCACCCTCGACTGGCTGAGCATCAAAAACAAGCCAGTAGCTGCTGCCGATAATGCTGGGAAAAGCTGACCTGGTAAGCGGGCTCAATTGCAAAGCCATCCAGCGAAATGATGTCCGTAGGCTGCGGTCCAATACCCGGTTCTGCACCACCTAACCCCGCACCGTCGAAACCTTCGACATGACCCAAAGTGCCCATCGGCTCAGGTCTGGACCCTGGAGTAAAACCAGGCATCTGCACATCGCTCAAAACTGCCAGGTCATCAGGCAAGTCATCCGCAATTCGCTCCGCAAAGCCCTGAAGCGTTGGCTCCGCCAACATGAATAGCCATGCCTGGTCGTCGGACTCACCTGTGCGCCGCAGCACTCGCCCCAGCACTTGCCGGTAATGCAGTTCGGTGCGGATACGGCTGAGATAGCAGCACACTTGCAGGCGGGGAATGTCGGTGCCTTCGCTGATCATTCCGACGGCCACAATCCAGCGGCAGGCGCTGCTCCGGAATGCATTGATCACCTGCTGCGCATCCGGGGTTTTGTTGGTCACGATGCGGCACTCTTCACCCATTGCTTCTAGAGCCAGTGCAACTTGCTGGGCGTGTTCGATGTCGGTGGCCACCACCAAACCAGCGGCATCAGGTTTGATCTGGCGTAGCTCGTTCAGCTTGCTGCAGCCAAGATCGAGGATTGGATTGATCACCTCGTCATGACGCAGCAGTTCCTCATAGGTGACAGGTGACTCGCCCAACAGTTTGGCGATGCTGGGAAACAGCCTAACGGAGCTACCCGCACCCAATTCTTCCGTGAGTTTCACCTTCTGATTGTCGAGCAGAACAATGCGAGGGGATCGGCACACGCCGTCGGCAATGGCGTCTTTCAAGCCATAACGGTAATCACAGATCAAATGCCCCTCGGGCGAAGAGTAGCGAGCCAATGCGATGGCCTTGTCGTCCGAACGCCAGGGCGTGCCAGACAGGGCCAACGTGAAGGCAGCCCGGTCCTGTATCCGATGCAGTATCTGCTGCCCCCAGGCATTGCTGAGCAGCGGATCGTGGCCGGCGCAATGGTGGATCTCATCGAAGACCACGAACACCCGGTAGTCATCAAGCAGCTGCCAGAATCCCTCATCACGGTATTCCATAGCCTGATAGGTATAAGCCGCGCCCACGGCACCTATCTGGCCGTCGAGACGCCTGCCTAGCACAGCCGCAAAGGTCGAACGAAAACCCTCCACGACCTGGCAGGACGGCGCAAAGCACAGCACCAAATCGATTCTGTCCTGCTCAAGCAGTCGGCTGGCCAGTTCTGCAGCCATGCGCGTCTTTCCGGCTCCCGGCGTTGCCTGGCAGAAGAAGTGCGGCGTGACGGTAAAGTGCTCCAACGCCCGAGTGATGCAGCTGTTCTGCCAGCTCCGTAGCGAGCGGCTCATCGTGGCGCAGCTAGCGTTTTGAGGGTCTTTTCAATGGCGCGCAGATGCCCCAAGAGGCGAGAACTGCGATCCCTGGCTTCCAGGTAATCGCCTTCAAGCTTGTCCCGTAAATGCGGCATTTCTTCCAGAAGCAGTTTGAATCGCTCTGCCTCGCCCATTGAAGTGAGAAAGTCCAAGCGGATTTCCTTGTGGAGCGCTTCCAACTGCAAATCCGTATTGGCTGACGACTCAAGCGGCAAAGCTTCCGCATCGCGTACCGCTGTGCCTGGCTCGGGCATTCCGGCGGCCATCAGGCTGTTCTCAAAACCGTTGTCTATCAGTTCGAGTTGCAGATGTGTCGGAATCGGCTGCAGGTGGTAAACCTGCCCTCGAACACGGCGGTCCTCGTCCGGTGAAACCCAGCCCGCGCGCACTAATCGGCGAATCTGCTCATACACATAGCGGCGCACATCGGCGATACGAAATTGTGTGCCACTCAAGCGAGCGGCATAGGCATCGCGCAGTTCGCGGGTCGTAAACGATGTACGCCCTGGCTCCTGAAGCAGCTCATACAGACGCCTGTCGAAGATAAACGAGGCCGATTTCATTGAGGGCACCAGAAGAAATAGCGCGAAAATGCGGATTATAATCCGTGGCCTATACGTCCGCAAACGCACGATATTGCCGCCTCAAGTTGAATTGAGACGGTCATGGATAAGTTGGCGAAGGCGTTAGGGGAACGCATCCGAATGCAGAGGAAGGCCTGCCGGATTTCCCAGGATGCACTGGCGCTGGCGTGCAGTCTCGACCGCAGCTATGTAGGTCGCATCGAGCGTGGCGAGGTCAACATCACCGTCGAGAAGCTCTACCGCATCGCAGGCGAACTCGCCTGCGAACCTTCAAGCCTTCTGCCAAAGCCATCTGAAATCTAACTAGAGCAAGTAATACCAGGCTCAAGAAGGTCAGACAGCAGCGCCGCTGTTACCTTGCCCCAAACCTCCAGCCCCCGTCAGCATCTTCAAGATCACCAACGCAAACGCCCGGCTCTTGGTCTCGTTATCCAGCACTTCCAGCGACATTTTTTCGTTGTCGGTCATGGCGTCCAGCACGGTATCCAGCACCCGTTTGGGGAACAGGCCGTGCATAACCTGCTCGACCGAGTGGTTGTTCACCTGGGCCATGACATCCTCCTGGCGGCTGATGCGGTTGGCGATGCCAGTGAGGAATTGCAGCTGGTCTTCATCGCTCACCTCCGCGCCGAAAATATCGTTCAGTGCCTCGATGATTTCCGATAGCCGCTTCTTCTCCGGGTCGTGGGGCTTGCCGCTGCCCAACCCCGTGGCCGGGTCGAGGCCGTAGTCGCCTTGCTCCTCACTCAAGCGCAGCTGGTGCTCGGCGCGCTTGGTCAGGCGGTAGTGGGTCAGTTGCAGCTCGCCCACGTCCACGTCTTCCTGATCGAGGCGATCCACGCGCAGCAGCGGGTGCAGGTGTTTGGCATACACACACAGCTGCTCCAGCTCGCGATCCTCATAGGGAATGATCTGCGAGAGGAACTCGTACAGACGCACGAAGCTCTGCAGGTTCTTCTTGAACAGGTCGAGCTGATCCACCTGCTCGCCGGCTTCCTTCACGGCCGCCTCGGCCTTCTTCAGGCCCACGCTGTCGCCGTTGCGCTCGGCGGTACGCTTGAAGTCCAGCGCGTGCTGGCGTGATTCCTGGGCCAGCTTGTAGCGCTTGGCAAAGCGCTCCTTGGCCGGCGCGCAGTAGTAGCTGAGCTTGCTGGCGGCGGCCTTGGGGTCGAAGAAGGCCAGCGCGAAAGCGCTCACTTCCTCCCAGTGGTAGATGCCCTCGGCATCCAGCTTCTTCTGCAGGTCATAGATGAGCTGCGGATCGGTCACATCGGTCAGCTCTGCCTTGGTGTAGTACGGCAGGAAGGCGTCGAGAATGTCCTGAGGATCGTTGAAGAAGTCGAGGATGAAGGTCGGCTTGCTGTCGCCGAAGGTGCGGTTCAGGCGCGACAGGGTTTGCACGCAGTCCACGCCCTGCAGCTTCTTGTCCACGTACATGGCGCACAGCTTAGGCTGATCGAAGCCGGTCTGGTACTTGTTGGCGGCGATCATCACATTGAAGTCCTGGGTGTCGAAGGCTTCCGCCAGATCACGCCCGTTCAGGCCGGGGTTGAGCAGGCTGCTGCTTTCCGTCACCTCTTCGGGGATCACCCCATCCGGCAGCACGCTGCCGGAGAAGGCCACCAGCGGGTGCACATCGCTGTAGCCCATCTGCTTCACATAGGCCTGCACCGCCAACTGGTAGCGCACGGCTTCCTGCCGGCTGCTGGTGACCACCATGGCTTTGGCCTGGCCGCCCAGCAGGTGGCGGATATTGGCGCGGAAGTGCTCGACGATCACCTCCACCTTCTGGCTGATGTTGTAAGGATGCAGACGTACCCAGCGCGCCAGCTTCATGCGCGCCTTCTTCGAGTCCACTTCCTCGTCGTCGCCGTCCGGGTGGGCGATCTTCCAGGCGGTGCTGTAGGTGGTGTAGTTCTGCAGCACATCGAGAATGAAGCCTTCCTCGATGGCCTGACGCATGGAATACAGGTGGAACGCCTCGGGCTTGTTGTCGGCGCTTGCCGGCAATGCCGGATTGGCCGGGCGACCGAACAGCTCCAGGGTCTTGGCCTTGGGCGTGGCGGTAAAGGCGTAGTAGCTGATGCGCTCGTTGGGCGCGCGGGCGGCCACGGCTGCGTCCAGCAGCTCTTCGGCGCTGATTTCTTCGGCGTCCCCTTCTTTGCCAGCAACAGCATCGCTGCCGAGAATCTGCTTGAGCTTGCTGGCCGATGAGCCGGTCTGCGAGGAATGCGCCTCGTCGGCGATCACCGCATAGCGCCCGCTGGCAAGCCTCGGGTACTTGTCCAGCGCATCAAACAACGCCGGGAAGGTCTGGATGGTGACGATGATGATGCGCGTCTGCTCGGCCAGCGCCTCGGCCAGTTGCTCGGATTTGCTCTGGCTGCCGATATCGCGGGTGATGCAGCGCACCACGCCCTGGGCGTGCTCGAACTGGTAGATGGTGTCCTGCAGCTGCTTGTCCAACACGGTGCGGTCGGTAATCACGATAACCGAGTTGAACAGGCGCTGGCCGTCAGCATCGTAGAGCGAGGCCAATTGATGCGCCGTCCAGGCAATCGAGTTGGACTTGCCGGAACCAGCGCTGTGCTGAATCAGATAGCGCTTGCCCGGCCCTTCGGCGCGGGTTGTCTCGATCAGTTTGTTGACCACTTCCCACTGGTGGTAGCGCGGGAAGATCAGGGTTTCCTTCGGTATGCGGTTGCCATCGGCATCTTCCTTCACGCTCTTCTGCAGGTGAAGGAAGCGGCCCAGCACCTTGAGCCAGGCATCCGGCTGGAACAGGCGCTGCCACAGGTAGCCGGTGGCGTACTGGCTGTCATCCGGCGCGGGCGGGTTGCCGGCGCCGCCGTCGAGGCTGCCGAGGTTGAACGGCAGGAAGAAGGTCTCCTTGCCGGCCAGTTTAGTGGTCATCGCCACCTCATCCTGGCTCACGGCAAAGTGCACCAGCGCGCCGCGCTTGAAGGTCAGCAGCGGCTCGGGCTTGCGCGTCAGTGGGTCTTTTACCGGACGGTCGTAGCGGTACTGGCGCTTGGCGTTTTCCACGCTCTGCTTGAACTCGCTTTTCAGCTCCAGCGTGGCGACAGGAATGCCGTTGACGAACAGCACCAGATCCAGACGCGGGTTGTACTCACCTTCTCTGAAGTGCGGCGAGTAGGACACTTCCGGCACCACGCGCAGGCGGTTGCACCGGTAGCGCTTGAGAGTGTCCGGGTTCATGCCGTGGTCGGGCTTGAAACTGCACGCCTCGATCTTCACCCCCGGCAGCTTGAAGCCATGGCGCAGCACGTCCAGGGTGCCGTCCTGCTCCAGCTCGCGCACCAGCTTCTGCACCAGCACGGCTTCCGGGTTGTTGGGGTTGGCCTTGGCGAACTTGTCCCAACGCTCCGGCCAGGCCTCCTTGAAGTAGCCGAAAAAGTCCTCGGTATACAGCGCCGTGCGCCGGTCGTAACCACTGGCCGGGCCGGTGAGCCAGCCTTGGGCGACCATGGCGGTGATGATGTCCTGCTGGAACTGGGCTTCCTTGCTATCCGCCATTTAGTTGGCCTCTGCTACTGCTGATTCGGGGGCTTGGGTGCTGGCCGGTGGCTGCCAGTCGCGCACGTCGATTTTGCCGGTGACGGCGGCGGAGATTAGGGCGGAGCGGCGTTCTTGAAGCAGGGAGATGCCAGTGAATGCTTCTTGGATTAGCACTGTTTCTTTATCCTTGAAAGCGCTCACATAAGCAGCAATTGCTGTTTGCTCCATTAGAGGAGGTGCAGGCACTTTGATAGATGCCATCACATTGTTCATTAACTTTGGGTTAATGTCGTGACGAATAAATGCTGCAGTACATATACCCACTGCATCGACAAAATACCTTAAATCGTCATCTTTCCTCTTGGGAAGCAATGTTCCGCACACGTTAGTGCAATTAAATTTTCCAGACCTACGAAATACAGTTCCAGCATTCGCCCCGTCTGTCGTCCACGTCAAATAATCGCCCTCAAAATCATATGTATTGATGCTACCCATAACTCCATCGCGCTCTGTCTGCGAAGAGTAAACCGGATAATCACCACTATTTTCAGAGATTTCGTCGTGACTAATAACTCTTCCTCGTCCCATTTGAAAAAGCATCCACACAGGAAGCACATCCCAATGCGCTGGCACCTCGCCCAGCCACTCCACGCCGGAGTCTTTCATCTTTACCGTGGGGTCGAGGCCTTTGGTGACGGCGTGGGATATCACGGCCTGGCGCTTTTCCTTGAGCAGTTCGATCAGGCGCTGCTGCTCTTCGATCAGCGCGTCGATGCGGGCGGTTTCGTGGTCGAGGAAGCGGGCGATTTGGGTTTGTTCGCATAGCGTTGGCGCTGCGATCTTGAAGTTATTGATCACATCTGTGGGCACCCGCTTCAGCCCGCCAGCGCCGATCATGCTGGACGTGCAGAAGCTCATGTAACTGTCTTCCTGCACGCGGTAATAAAGGTACTCAGCATTAACGCCCTGATAGGGTCTGAGCACGTTTATTTCGCTAGAGCCGAAGCCAATTCCGTTGGTCAGCCCCTTGGCAATCGCAACATTCTTATTTTCGAAGCAAGGCGTGACCTTAGCCTGCAGCACATCACCGTCTTCGAAGTAGGTGTATCCACCAATAACCTCCTCGATTGGACGCTCTTCATCCAACTGCACGACGCCTGTCTTTAGCTTTTCCATAGGTACGAAGCTACACAGCTGCTCCGTATCACCAGCGAAGTCTGACTTCCTGGGATTGAGTAATGCGAGGTGCTTTATAGGTGTAAAAGCCCAGTGCGCCGGCACTGCTCCCAACCACTCCACGCCGGAATCCTTGTATTCCGGATATGTCGGAAACGTACTCGGGCTATCCATGCCCTCGCCCTGCGGGCCAACGGCTGCGCCGTTGTTCAAATTTGCTCCCGACAAATTTGTCATGCCGACAGCCCCTCTATCATCTGCTTGATGCGGTCGGTGCAGGCTTTAAGGTCGCGGTCGATCTCTTCCAGCGGGCGCGGCGGTTGGAATACGTAGAAGTGGCGGTTAAAGGGAATCTCGAAACCGACCACGCCGACTTCGCCGTCCTGCGCATCCCGCTTGCTCTCGTCGATCCAGGCATCCGGCACATGAGGTTTCACTTCGCGCTCGAAGTAGTCGTACACCGACTCGCCCAGCGGCACGTTTTCGTTGTCGCGCAGGCCGGCATCGGCTTCCGGCTGGCCTTTGACCAGGCAGATATCCGCCTCGGGGTCGCGCTCGCTTAAGCCGCTGAGGATGGCCTTCAGTTCGGGCGTGCTGGGGGATACGTCGCGGGCGTTGAGCGCCTTCTTCAGCAACTTGCTGAACTGCTCGCGGTTGCGGTGCAGCACGCTGGCATCCATGGTTTGCAGGGCTTCGATCAGCCGCTGGCGGGCCGAGGCTTCCAGCTTCTCGATGGCTTTTTCTTCCAGCACCTTGGCGATGCGTTCGGCACTGGTCTGAAAGTTCAGGCGCAGCGGGCGCTCGACGGTGATGCGTCGATAGCCGAAGGCTTCAACGGGGAAGATTTTGCTCTGCGCAGTTTCCTCGAAACGGCCATACAGGCGCACCAGCTCGTCGATCTGCTCGTCGGTGAGGTACTGGCGCTTGCTGCCGAGGGATTTGCGCATCTTGGCAAAGTGCTGGCTGCCGTCGATCAACTGCACCTTGCCCTGGCGGGCGGCGGCCTTGTGGTTGCTCAGCACCCACACATAGGTGGCGATGCCGGTGTTGTAGAACATGTCGGTGGGCAGGGCGATGATGGCTTCGACCAGATCGTTCTGCAGCAGGTAGCGGCGAATCTCCGACTCGCCCGAACCGGCGCCACCGGTAAACAGCGGCGAGCCGTTGAGGATGATGCCGATGCGTGAGCCGCCTTCACGCGGGTCACGCATCTTGCTGACCAGGTGCAGCAGGAACAGCAGCGAGCCATCGGACACGCGCGGCAGGCCGGGGCCGAAGCGGCCGTTGAAGCCCTTGTCGCTGTGCTCGTCGGTGATCTGCTTCTGTACCTTCTTCCACTCCACGCCGAATGGCGGGTTGCTGAGCATGAAGTCGAAGCGGCTGTCGGCCAGTTGGTCGTCGGACAGGGTGTTGCCCAGTTTGATGTTGGTGACGTCCTGGCCCTTGATCAGCATATCCGCCTTGCAGATGGCGTAGGACTCGGGGTTGAGCTCCTGGCCATGCAGCGACACGGTGACCTGCTGGCTGATGGACTGGATGTACTCGTCACCCTCGGAGAGGAAGCCGCCGGTGCCGGCAGTCGGGTCGTAGATGGTGACGATGCTGTTGGGCTTGAGCTTGTCGTCCTGCCCGGTGATCACCAGTGAGGTGGTCAGGTGCACGATATCGCGCGGGGTGAAGTGTTCCCCGGCGGTTTCGTTGGAGCTTTCCGCGAACTTGCGGATCAGCTCTTCGAAGATGATGCCCATGCCGAAGTTGCTGATGCGCTCGGGGCTCAGGTCGGTGGCGGCAAAGCGCTGCACTACCTGATACAGCAGGTTGGCGGCAGAGAGCTGCTGCACGAAGTCTTCAAAGTGGAAGTGCTCGAAGATCTCGCGGGCGTCCTTGCTGAAGGACTGCACATAGCTCATCAGGTCAGCGGCGGTCTGGGTGTCGGACAGCGTGCCGAGGGTCAACTTGGAAGCATTGAAGAACTGCTGCCCGGCCGCGCGCAGCAACAGCCGCTCACGCACCAGATCGGGCCGGCCCTCTTGCGCATAGGACTCACGGATCACCGCTTCCCTGGTCGGCTCCAGCACACATTCCATGCGCCGCAGCAGGGTAAACGGCAGGATGATGCGGCCGTACTGCGACTGTTTGAAGTCACCGCGCAGCAGGTCGGCAATCGACCAGAGAAAGGCGGCCGTCTGGGAATGGTTTTCCGTGTTCACGTAACTGCTCCTTGGAATACGCGTAAAAACGCGAGTCTAACCTAGACGCCCGTCATCACCTCACCCGCACTGTTTGAGTTTTCTCGACAGCATCGCGGAAGCCCGACTTGTGGATGCCCTGAGAAGTAATAAGCCTTTTATATAAGAGGAACTTTATCTGCTGTTCTCACGAGAGGAAATCTGCTGGCGAAACCTGGCCGGAGCGATCACAGGAGCACTTCGAAAAAAGTTAGGTTTTGGAGCCTAAATTTGACCCAGAATCAGCGAAAGCTAACTAAAATCTCTGCCATAACACAAGATCGAGAGGAAAAACCGTGCTGAATAGGCTGGAAAGCCAACGATCGCAAGGGATCGACTGAAGATCGTAAAACGTGACTAAAAGCTAATAGCGCAGATCCACGCACTGAGCCATGGATAACCTGACTGATGGGAATAGGGGTAAAAACGGCGCGCCGCGGGCGCGAAGCGCAGAGACCTTAGCCCCTGCTGTGGCGAACGCCAAGTACCGCGCAGATGAACAGAACGCGCGCGGGGCAAAGCTACCGGAATGCGCGAGACAGGGCAAACCTACGCTCGTCGGTTCGGCTGGCACTTGGCCATGTTTGCAGGCATGCTAGCCGACTCGCGCGAGCGCAGGCTTGCCCGCGCGCCCGACACTCCGCAGTAGCTGCAGGTTCAGAACCTGTTCAAAGTCTGCTGCGCGTCGGCACTGCTGCGTTAAAAACAGGCTCGGACGGTGGCTTGCCACCGAACAGCCTTTAGACCGGCCCGAAGGGCGAGCGGAGCGAGTACTGCTCATTTACAACTCGTAAAGTCGCCCGCGACTCCGACCGCCCCTCGCCTGTTTTGGCCAGCCGGAGGCTGTTAGTAACGTAGCGCCTTGCATTGCTCTAGCTCGCGAGACTTTTGAACAGGTTCTAAGACGTGTCGACCTCCTCATCATCGCCTTCGTCGTCTCAGGGAGAGTCGCACGCACCGCGCCGCCGCGAATCGCTCAAGCGCGCCCTGGTGGTGCTGGTGCTGGCGATGCTGGGGCTGCTGGCCTGGCAGCTGCTGCACGAATACCGCCAGTTGCTGGACAACCAGCAGCGGCTCAGCCGCAGCTATGGCGAGCAGCTGGCCAAGCATCTGAGCCTGGGCATGCGCCTCAAGGCGCAGGCCGGCCAGGCCATGCTGCAAGGCGTCGAACCGGGCAGCGCCAGCGCGGACGAACTGCTCATCCCCCTGCGCGGCATCTTCCCGACCCTGCACAGCCTGGCCTGGCTGGACGCCCGGGGCCAGGTGCTGGCCGACAGCGCCGCAGCCGCCACCGACCTGACGCTGATTCACGACCTGCTGCAGCGCAGCGGCGCGGCCCCCTACCATTTCGCCTTCGACGCCCGCGACGGCGGCGCGCTCTACCTGCTGCTGCGCCAGGCCGACGGCAGCGCGCGCATCCTGCGCATGAGCACCCGCGCGCTGCGCGGCTGGCTGCGCGAACAGCACCAGAGCGACCACCGCTGGCTGCTCGAGGATCTGCCGAGCCGCCGGGTGATCGCCCGCGCCGACGATCTGCAGCAGGGCGGTCGCGTCGCCGCCCCGGTCACCGCCGAGGAGCAGGCGCAGAGCCTGGAGCAGATCCCCCTGGGCGGCAGCGACTGGCAACTGCGCGCACTGTTCGATGCGGACCGTGCCGGCAGCCAGCTGATGCCGCTATTGGCCGGCAAGTTCCTGTTGTTCGCCCTGTGCAGCCTGCTGACCCTGGCCACCCTGTACGGCCTGCAGCGCGAACAGCGCAGCCTGCAGCGCCTCAACGCCGAGTCGCGGCGCTCGCTGCGCCAGGCGGCCAGCGCACTCGGCGCGGTGGAAGAACGCATCCTGGTGACGCAGGCCGACGGTCGCCTGCGTTACCTCAACCCGCAGGCCGAGGCGCTGTTCGGCCTGAGCAGCCAGGCGGCCGGGGATCGCCACCTGCTGGAGCTGCTGCCCGATCTCGACCCGCTGCTGCTCAACAGCCCGCAGCAGGCCAGCGAGCTTGGGCCTGAGCTGGTGCGGGTGGAGGAGCTGGGGCGGGCGCGTCTGTTCGCCGTGACCCGCAGCGACATCAGCGAAGGCGGTCGTCAGACCGGCTACGTCTGGGTGCTGCGCGACGTCACCGACGAGCAGCAGGCCATGCGCGTGCTGCAGGAGACCCGCCGACGCTACCAGGACATCTTCGAAGGCAGCGGCGTGGCCCTGTGCGTACTCGACCTGAGCGGTCTGCGCAGCTTCCTGCTGCAGCAGCGGCTGCGCGACGGCGATAGCCTGCAGCGCTGGTTGCAGGCCGACGCGCGGCATCACGAACTGCTACTGGAGCAGTTGCGCATCACCGAAGCCAACCAGGTGGCGCTCAACCTGCTCGGGGTCAGGTCCACCGAGCAGGCCTGGCAGCAATTGATCGACTGTGGCCCGCTGCAGCCGGACGATCTGCGCTACCGGCTGGCCGTGGCCGTGCTGGAGGGGCCCAACCTGGTCGAACTGGAGACCCAGCTGGTCACCGCCCAGGGCCTGCAGCGCCACGTCTGGCTGGTGCTGCGCCTGCCGGAGATGATCCAGGACTACCAGGCGGTGACCCTGAGCATCGGCGACATCACCAGCCGCAAGCGCATCGAGCTTTCGCTGATCGAGCGCGAGCGCTTCTGGTCCGAGGTGGTTCGCTCGGTGCCCGACCTGCTCTACGTGCACGACATGCAGAACCAGCAGGTACTGTTCAGCAACCACAGCCTCGGCCTGCAGCTGGGCTACAGCGTCGGCGAACTCAAGGCGATGGCCGGGGAGTTCTGGGAGCAGGTGCTGCACCCGGACGACAGCGACTACTACTGGCGCATCCGCAACCTGCAGAAGGTCATCGGCGACGGCCTGCTGCTCGAATCGGTGCTGCGCTGGCGCCACCGCAACGGCCAGTGGCGCTGGTTCAGCATCCGCGAACAGGCCCTGGCACGCGATCCGCGTGGCCGGGTCAGTCGCCTGATCGGCGTGGCCAAGGACATCACCGAACAGATCGAGCGCAACCAGTCGCTGCGCGACAGCGAGCAGCGCTACCGCCTGCTGGCCGAAAGCATCAGCGACGTGATCTTCTCCACCGACGGCGGCCTGGCGCTGAACTACGTCAGCCCCTCGGTGGAACCGGTGCTGGGCTACTCCGTCGACTGGATGATGGCCCATGGCTTCCAGGGCCTGGCGGCCAACCCCAAGCAACTGGCCGGCCTGTACATCCTGCTCGAGGGCATCCGCGACGCCCTCGGCGAGCGCGACCGCCTCGAGCGTCTGCGCAAGGACCTGCCGGATCAGCTGTTCGTCTTCGACTGCCTGCGCGCCGACGGCCGCAAGATCCCGGTGGAGCTGCGCCTGGTGCTGATGTGGGACGAGAACGGACGCTTCGAGGGCATCCTCGGCGTCGGCCGCGACATCAGCCAGCAGCGCCGCGCGGAGAAGGACCTGCGCATGGCCGCCACGGTGTTCGAGCATTCCACCGCGGCGATCCTGGTCACCGACCCGGCCGGCTACATCGTCCAGGTCAACAAGGCCTTCAGCCGGGTCAGCGGCTACTCCGCCGGGCAGGTGCTCGACCAGATGCCCGGCATGCTCACCGCCGACCGCCAGCAGGCGGCGCACCTGCAGTACATCCTCGGCCAGCTCAACCAGCGCGGCAGCTGGGAGGGCGAGGTGTGGCTCAAGCGCCGGGACGGTGAAAACTACCCGGCCTGGGTCGGCATCACCGCGGTGCACGACGAGGAAGGCGACCTGGTCAGCTACGTGTGCTTCTTCAGCGACATCAGCGAGCGCAAGGCCAGCGAACAGCGCATCCATCGCCTGGCCTACTACGACGCCCTGACCCACCTGCCCAACCGCACCCTGTTCCAGGATCGCCTGTACAGCGCCCTGCAGTATGCCGAACGGCATCAGGAGTGGGTGGTGCTGATGTTCCTCGATCTCGACCGCTTCAAGCCGATCAACGACTCGCTCGGCCACGCCGCCGGCGACCGCATGCTCAAGGACGTGGCCCTGCGCCTGTCGGCCTGCGTCGACGGCGACGACACCGTGGCGCGCATGGGCGGCGACGAGTTCACCCTGCTGCTGCAGCCGCGCGCCACCCGCGAGGGCGCGCTGAACCGCGCGATCCACGTCGCCGAGCAGATCCTCGACAGCCTGGCGTGGCCCTTCGTGCTCGAAGGGCGAGAGTTCTTCGTCAGCGCCAGCATCGGCATCGCCCTGGCGCCGCAGGACGGCGAGGAGCTGAGCCAGCTGATGAAGAACGCCGACACCGCCATGTACCACGCCAAGGAACGCGGCAAGAACAACTTCCAGTTCTACCAGAGCGAAATGAACGCCAGCGCCCTGGAGCGGCTGGAGCTGGAGAGCGACCTGCGCCACGCCCAGGAACAGGGCCAGTTCGTGCTGCACTACCAGCCACAGTTCTCCGGCGACGGCCGGCGCCTGACGGGGGTCGAGGCGCTGCTGCGCTGGCGCCATCCGACACGCGGCCTGGTGCCGCCGAACGACTTCATTCCGGTGCTGGAAGAACTCGGCCTGGTGGTACAGGTCGGCGATTGGGTGCTAGCCGAGGCCTGCCGCCAGCTCAAGGCCTGGCACGAGGAGCGCGTCCGCATCCCGAAGATCTCGGTCAACCTGTCGGCGCGCCAGTTCGCCGAGGGCAACCTGCACAAACGCATCGCCACGATCATCGCCGATAGCGGCATCCCGCCGGCCTGCCTGGAATTGGAGCTGACCGAGAGCATCCTGATGCAGGACGTGGCCAGCGCCATGCAGACCCTGGCCGACCTCAAGCGCCTGGGCCTGTGCATCGCGGTGGACGATTTCGGCACCGGCTACTCGTCGCTGAACTACCTCAAGCAGTTCCCCATCGACGTGCTGAAGATCGACCGCAGCTTCGTCGACGGCCTGCCCGAGGGC
Organism: Pseudomonas sp. SP16.1; assembly: GCF_052682975.1. NCBI lineage: Bacteria > Pseudomonadati > Pseudomonadota > Gammaproteobacteria > Pseudomonadales > Pseudomonadaceae > Pseudomonas > Pseudomonas sp. SP16.1. The sequence goes on along the minus strand of NZ_JBQYFZ010000001.1, from coordinate 114,592 downwards.
GAGCAGGACGCGCAGATCGCCCGCGCCATCATCGCGATGGCCCACAGCCTGAACCTGGCGGTGATCGCCGAGGGCGTGGAAACCCAGGCGCAGCTCGACTTCCTGCGCATGCACGACTGCGACGAGGTGCAGGGCTTTTTGCTCGGCAAGCCGATGCAGGCGCGCCAGTTCAGCGCGCAGTTCGGCGGCGCCGCGCTGTTCATGCTCAGTTGAAGGCGCGGGGCTGCATGAAGGCCATTTGTCAGCCTCATGACCGACCTTCATATGCCTGAATGCGACCTTTGCGGTAGAATCCGCCCCCTCCTTCTACCGCCCAGCTGATTGTCTCAGGGGAATGCCATGTTCAGCCGTGATTTGACTCTTGCCCGTTATGACGCCGAATTGTTTGCCGCGATGGAGCAGGAAGCCCAGCGCCAGGAAGAACACATCGAGCTGATCGCCTCGGAAAACTACACCAGCCCGGCGGTGATGGAAGCCCAGGGCAGCGTGCTGACCAACAAGTACGCCGAAGGCTACCCAGGCAAGCGCTACTACGGCGGCTGCGAGTACGTCGACGTGGTCGAACAGCTGGCCATCGACCGCGCCAAGCAGCTGTTCGGCGCCGACTACGCCAACGTCCAGCCGCACTCCGGCAGCCAGGCCAACAGCGCCGTATACATGGCCCTGCTGAATGCCGGCGACACCGTGCTGGGCATGAGCCTGGCCCATGGCGGCCACCTGACCCACGGCGCCAGCGTCAGCTTCTCCGGCAAGATCTACAACGCCGTGCAGTACGGCATCACCGATGCCGGCCTGATCGACTACGACGAAGTCGAGCGCCTGGCCGTCGAGCACAAGCCGAAGATGATCATCGCCGGCTTCAGCGCCTATTCGCAGGTGCTGGACTTCCCGCGCTTCCGCGCCATCGCCGACAAGGTCGGTGCCTACCTGTTCGTCGACATGGCCCACGTCGCCGGCCTGGTCGCTGCCGGCCTGTACCCCAACCCGGTGCCGTTCGCCGACGTGGTCACCACCACCACCCACAAGACCCTGCGCGGCCCGCGCGGCGGCCTGATCCTGGCGCGCAAGAACGAAGAGCTGGAGAAGAAGTTCAACTCCGCCGTATTCCCCGGCGGCCAGGGCGGCCCGCTGGAGCACGTGATTGCGGCGAAGGCGGTGTGCTTCAAGGAAGCCCTGCAGCCCGAGTTCAAGGCCTACCAGGCGCAGGTGGTGAAGAACGCCCAGACCATGGCTCAGGTGTTCATCGACAATGGCTACGACGTGGTTTCCGGCGGCACCGAGAACCACCTTTTCCTGCTCAGCCTGATCAAGCAGGACATCACCGGCAAGGACGCTGATGCGGCATTGGGGCGCGCCTTCATCACCGTGAACAAGAACAGCGTGCCGAACGACCCGCGCTCGCCCTTCGTCACCTCGGGCCTGCGCATCGGCACCCCGGCCGTGACCACCCGCGGCTTCAAGGAAGACGAATGCCGCCAGCTGGCCGGCTGGATCTGCGAAGTGCTGGCCAACATCGGCAACGACGAAGTCGAAGGCCGCGTGCGCGAGCAGGTCAAGGCGCTGTGCGCCAAGTTCCCGGTATACGGCAACTAAGCCCCGTCCAGAAACAAAGCAGCCCGCCAATCGGCGGGCTTCTTTTTGTCTGGCGTTCAGACGTCGCGAGTGCCGTGGCGCGATGATAGACCGTGCGCCATGCGCACCAGCCTTCAGCACATCCCGCGCCGGACGATAATGGCGCGAGAGTTTCGCCAGCGGCGGCGCACCTTACGCCGGCTGCTTCACGTAACGCGCCAGCTGGGCGTCGCGGCTCATCACCTCGAGGGTCGCGGCCAGCACCTGCTCGCTGGTGACGTCTGCGCCGGAGAAGATGTTGCCGAAGTTCTGGTGGGTGACCTTGGCGAAATGCGCGCGGTCCTGCGCCTCGATGCCCAGCAGGGTGGCGTAGGCGTCCAGCGCTTCGCCCTGGCCGACCGCCATGTCTTCGGCGATGGAGTCGAGCATGCCGTTCATCGCCAGCCACGAACGACCGCCGTAGCCCAGCGTGACGCTGGAATCGCAGCCGTTGGTACCGGAGGTCAAGCCGAAGGTGGCGTTACCCGAAGTGCCGTTGGTGGTGGTAGCCAACAGGTGCGGCGCCAGGCCGCGCTGCCCTTCGAATACCATGTTGCCCCAGCCGCAGCCCCCGCCACCCGCCTGATCGGCCTGGGCAGCCAGGCTGGCCGCCCCCAGCAGGCCGAGAACCAACCCTTTGCTCAGCAGTCGCTTGTCCATATCTGTTGCTCCGCAATGTTTTGCTGATGAAAAACCGCACATGGAGCTTTGGTGACAGTTGCCAGGCTGTCAAACTCGCCCCCGGCAAATTCGTGGGCTGTGCGCCTGGCGACGGTACGCCTGCGGCAGCCTTGGCTATAGTGAGGAAAACCCTGAAGGAGTTCGGCATGAGTCAGACAGCCAACGAGCGTCGACGCTTTCATCGCATCGCTTTCGACGCCCCCACCCTGATCGTCCAGGGTGAACGGCGCTGGTCGGCGGCTCTGCACGACATTTCCCTCAAGGGCCTGCTGGTCGACAAGCCGCAGGGCTGGAACGGCGACCCGGACCAGCCGTTCGAGGCGCAGATCGAGCTCGGCCCCGAGGCAATGGTCAGGATGGAAGTGGTGCTGACCCGCAACCAGCAGGACCGCCTGGGCTTCGTCTGCCGCCATATCGACCTGGACTCCATCAGCCACCTGCGCCGCCTGGTGGAACTCAACCTGGGCGACGAGGGCCTGCTGGAACGCGAGCTGGCGGCGCTTGGCGAAGACAGCTGACGCGCCTCAGTGGCGCGTGCGGGCAGCCTCGGCTTGCTGGCGGCGCTGACGCAGCGCCTGGATACGCTGGGCTTCACGGCGTGCCTCGCTCGGCTGCGTGGCCTGGGCATCGAAGTTGAAGGCACGGGAAAAGAAGTCGAAGAACAGGAACATGAGGCTATCTCCACTGTGGATACGCCTCGATGCTGCTCGCCGATAGCCTGCTAACCATTGATCCTGGTCAGTTTTCGCCTGAGACCAGGCGCGGCACAACGCCGCAGCCGGCATGCGTCTCTCGGGGTCGCGGCTATAGCCCCTCCCACGATCGACTCCCGATTGGCGGGAGGGGCTTCAGCCGCGACGATTCGCTACTCGAACAAGGCATCCAGCGCCTGCTCCAGGCGCGTCACGGCGATGATCGAAAGACCGCCGAGCGCCTCCTTGGGTGCGTTGCCCCTGGGCACGATGGCACGCTTGAAGCCGTGCTTGGCCGCCTCCTTCAGGCGCTCCTGACCGCTCGGCACCGGGCGGATCTCGCCGGACAGGCCGACCTCGCCGAACACCAGCAGATCGTGCGGCAGCGGCCGGTTGCGCAGGCTGGAGATCACCGCCGCCATCAGCGCCAGGTCGGAGGCGGTCTCCAGCACCTTGACCCCGCCGACCACGTTGAGGAACACGTCCTGGTCGTAAGTGGGGATGCCGCCGTGGCGGTGCAGCACCGCCAGCAGCATGGCCAGGCGGTTCTGGTCGAGGCCGAGGGTGACGCGGCGCGGGTTGGCCAGATGGCTGGTGTCGACCAGCGCCTGCACCTCCACCAGCATCGGCCGAGTGCCCTCCCAGGTGGCCATCACCACACTACCGGGGACTTCCTCCTGGGCACGGGTAAGGAAGATCGCCGAGGGGTTGGTGACCTCCTTCAGGCCCTTGTCGGTCATGCCGAACACGCCCAGTTCGTTGATCGCGCCGAAGCGGTTCTTCACCGCGCGCAGCAGACGCAGGCGACCATCGGACTCGCCCTCGAAATACAGCACGGTGTCGACCATGTGCTCGAGCACGCGCGGGCCGGCCAGGGCGCCCTCCTTGGTCACGTGGCCAACGAGGAATACCGCGGTGCCGCTCTGCTTGGCGAAGCGCACCAACAGCGCCGCGCTCTCGCGCACCTGGGCGACACCGCCGGGGGCCGACTGCAGCTGCTCGGTGAAGATGGTCTGGATCGAGTCGATCACCATCACCTTGGGTTTTTCCAGGCGCGCGGTGGCGATAATCGACTCGATGCAGGTCTCGGTCATAACCTTCAGCTTGTCCTCGGGCAGGCCGAGGCGACGGGCGCGCATGGCCACCTGCTGCTGCGACTCCTCGCCGGTGACGTACAGCGCCGGGAAGCGCTGGGCGATATTGCACAGGGTCTGCAGCAGGATGGTCGACTTGCCGATGCCGGGGTCGCCGCCGATCAGCACCACCGAGCCGTCGACCAGGCCGCCGCCGAGCACCCGGTCCAGCTCGCCGGAGGCGGTGGAAAAGCGCGGCACTTCCTCGACGCTGACCTCGGCCAGGGTCTTCAGCGCCGCCTGCTGGCCGGCCCAACCGGTGCGCCCGCTCGGCGCCGAGACGCCTTCCAGGACGGTTTCCACCAGGGTGTTCCAGGCGCCGCACTCGCCGCACTGGCCGGCCCATTTGGGAAAGGTGGCGCCGCATTCGGTGCAGCCGTACATGCGCTTGGCCTTGGCCATGGGGATCGTCCTGCCTAATGAGCGAAGGCCGAAACGATACCGAACAACTGGATAAATTTACAGACCAACGGCAGCCGAGCTACCCGTGCACAGCAGGCCCGGGGATAATGCGTGCCCGCCGCTTGAAGGCCCCGCCCATGCAGATCGAACTGATCCCCACCGTCGCCGAGCAGTTGCCCCTGATTGCCAACCTCTACCAGTTCTACGCCTTTGAAAGCTCCGACTGGGAGCAGGAGGACGTGGATACGGACGGGCGCTTCTATATCCATGAGCCGCATCTGGCGCGCTACTGGCAGGAACCGGGCTGGAGCGCGCAACTGATTCTCGCCGACGGCTTCATCGCCGGTTTCCTGCTGATCGAACGCAGCGAACTGCCAGGTATCGAAGCGCCGGAGTTCGCCGACCTGTTCATTCTCAGGAAGTATCGCCGCCAGGGCATCGGCCGCGCCCTGGTGCGGCAGCTGATGGGCGACGGCAGCCCCTGGCTGCTGCGCTTCTACGGCCAGGACGAACTAGCCTGCGCCTTCTGGCGACAGGTGCTGGCTGAACTGCCTCGACCGCCGCGGCAGCTGTGCACGGAAGAAGAAAGCGAAGGGCTGCTCAGCTACCTGATCAACCCGCCCACGCACTGACCTGCCGCCGATGCCGAACGGATACCGGCGAAACGATCGCCGTCCGGCGGTGCGCTCGAGCAGGCGCGGCGGGTGGTCGAGGCTAGTGATGGATCAAGGGATGATGGTCGAGATGCATGCGCATGCCCCTATGCACAGGCCGGCATGCCACTCGCGGGGTCACCCTTGATCCGCGGATATGCCGCCTAGGTCGCGGCGGCGCGCAGGAGATCGGCAATCTCGTCCTTGAGGCCGACCCGTTGCAGTTTGAGACCCTGCAGGGTCAGGTCGTCGACGGCGACGCGGCCGTCTTCGATTTCGTAGATGCGCTTGTCCAGTTCCTGATACTCCTCGGCCATGCGGGCAAAACGCGCATCGTGCTGCATCAGCTGGCGCAGGGCGCCGTTGTGTTGGGGAAATTCGCGAGTCAACGGATGATGTTCGAGCGGCATGGAGGACCCTCCCAGAGGATAGCCTTATTAGCCTAGTCGAAGCTGCGGTAGCCGCCCGTACAGCACTACAGAAAGCACATAACTCATTGATCCATAACAAAAGATCACAGAAGCACGAGCGCCGGACGGGGACCGCGGACAGCTTCTGCGCACGCACGCGGCATTTGCGCATTGCCTTTACCTCCTGACTGCGGCCCAATCGCAGGCTATAAACACATCTGGCAACGCCATCGGCAAAAGGAGTAATGCATGAGCTTCCTCAGTGAATTCAAGGCTTTCGCGGTCAAGGGCAACGTGGTCGACATGGCCGTGGGCATCATCATCGGCGCCGCCTTCGGCAAGATCGTCTCGTCCTTCGTCGGCGACCTGGTGATGCCGCCGCTGGGCCTGCTGATCGGCGGGGTGGATTTCTCCGACCTGGCCATCGTGCTCAAGGCCGCCGAGGGCGACGTGCCGGCGGTGACCCTGGGCTATGGCAAGTTCATCCAGACCGTCCTCGACTTCACCATCGTCGCCTTCGCCATCTTCGTCGGGGTCAAGGCGATCAACCGGCTCAAGCGCGAGGAAGCCGTCGCACCGACCGCGCCGCCGGCCCCGACGCCGGACCAGGTGCTGCTCGGCGAGATCCGCGACCTGCTCAAGGCGCAGCAGAGCAAGGAATAATCCATCCGGCGGGCATGCTCGGCATGCCCGCCATGGACACGAAATGTTGCAGGTCAGCGGCCGTTCGCCGGCGGATTTCCGTTAAATTGGCAGGCCATTGGCCACCTGCACCCCCTACATGACACTCCTGATAGCGTTCGCTGTCCTCTCCATCCTGGTTTCGTTCATCTGCTCCATCCTCGAAGCCGCCCTGCTCTCCCTGACGCCCAGCTATATCGCCCAGCAGAAGGTCGATCGCCCCAAGCTGTACGAGCGACTGAAAGAGCTCAAGGACAAGATCGACCAGCCCCTGGCCGCGATCCTCACACTGAACACCGTGGCGCATACCGTGGGCGCCACCGGCGTCGGCGCGCAGGTGACTCTGGTCTTCGGCGACGGCTACCTCGGCGCCGCCTCGGCGATCATGACCCTGCTGATCCTGGTGCTCTCGGAGATTCTGCCGAAGACCATCGGCGCCCGTTACTGGCGCGCCCTGGCGCCCTTCCTGCCCGCCCTGCTGCGCTTCATGATCCTGCTGCTCAAGCCGTTCATCCTGATGTCCGACCTGATCATGCGCCTGTTCGGCGGCAAGGAACCGGAGCACGACATTCGCCAGGAGATCAAGGCACTAACCCTGCTCGGCCGCGAGCTGGGCAAGCTCGACGAAGACGAGCAGCGGGTGATCAGCAATATCCTCGACCTGCACGAAATCAAGCTGCGCGACATCATGACCCCGCGCATCGTCTGCGAGTCGGCGGGGCCGGACGACTCGATCGGCGCGTTCAAGGCGCGGGTCAAGCAAAGCCAGTTCTCCCGCTACCCGGTGATCGGCGCGGACGAAGCGCCGCTGGGCGTGGTATTCCGCTACGACGCCCTGGCCGCCGAGGACGACGCCGCGCCGCTGACCAGCATCCTCAAGCCGCTCAAGGTGGTGCCGGAGACCATGAACGTGGAAAACCTGATGACCCAGCTGATGCAGGAGCGCCAGCACATGTGCCTGGTGTACGACGAGTTCGGCAGCTGGCGCGGCCTGGTGACCCTGGAAGACATCATGGAAACCATCATCGGCAAGCCGATCCTCGACGAGACCGACGACATTCCCAACATGCGCCGCTTCGCCAAGCGCCGCTGGGAGCACCGCATCAAGGCGATCCGCGAGGACTGAACTACCAGTAGTTCTCCACCGCCACCTGGCCGGGGCGGCGGGTCAGCGCCAGATTCAGGTTGCGCGCCCTGAGCACGGCGCGGGTGTCCTCGATCATCTGTGGGTTGCCGCAGAGCATGATGCGCGAGTGCTCGGGCTCCAGTGCCAGCCCGGCGGCGCGTTCCAGTTCGCCGTTCTCGATCAGGCTGGTGACCCGCGCATGGAGCGCCCCGGGCACCTGCTCGCGGGTGACCACCGGCAGGTACTGCAACTTGTGCCCCGCCCCCTCCAGCCACTCGCGCCGCGGCAAGTCGGCGATCAGCTCCTGATAGGCCAGTTCGCCGCGGTCGCGGGCACTGTACACCAGGACGATGCGCTCGAAGCGCTGCCAAGCCTCCAGGTCCTGCAGGATCGACAGGAACGGCGCCAGCCCGGTGCCGGTGCCGATCAGCCAGAGGTCGCGGCCATCGGCGAAGCGGTCGAGGGTAAGAAAGCCGGTGGCCTGCTTCTCCACCAGCAGCTGTTCACCGGGCGCAAGGCCGCTCAGCTCGCTGGTGAACTCCCCGCCGGGCACGACAATGGAGAAGAACTCCAGGAACTCGTCGTGCGGCGCCGAGACCATCGAATAGGCACGCCAGACGATGCAGCCGCTGACCTTGCGCACGCCGAGGCGGACGAACTGCCCGGCCCGGAAGCGGAACCCCTCGTCGCGGGTACAGCGCAGGCTGAACAGACTGGGCGACCAGACATGCACCTCGGTCAGGACCTGGCGGGTGAACTTCTCTTCGCTGACGGTCATACTTCCCCCTTCGCTCAACTCCCCTGCAGTCTCGCGCAAAGCGGGCGCGACAAACACCGACGGTTTCCATGCCTATTCTCGACCCCCCCTTCGCCCAGCTCGATCTGCAGCGCCAGCCGCACCAGCCGAACGAGCCGCTACAAGCCTTTGACGCCGCGGACGAGTACCTGCTCAATCATTTGCACGAGCAGGGTATCGCTGCAAAGGATTCGGTGCTGCTGCTCAACGACGGCTTCGGCGCCCTGGCCTGCTCGCTGGCCGGGCGCTGCCGGGTGACCAGCAGCGGTGATTCGCACCTGGGCTTTATCGCCCTGCGCAGCAACCTCGCCAGCAATGGCCTGGCCAGCGATGCGGTGACCTTCGTGCCGAGCAGCGAGACGCCGCAGGGCCCGTTCGACCAGGTGCTGATCCGCGTGCCCAAGACCCTGGCGCTGCTGGAAGAACAGCTGATCCGCCTGCACGGCCAGCTCGCACCGGGCGCGCGGGTAGTGGCCGGGGCCATGGTCAAGCACCTGCCGCGCGCCGCCGGCGACCTGCTGGAGCAATACATAGGCCCGGTGCAGGCCTCGCTGGCGGTGAAGAAGGCGCGTCTGCTGCTGGTCACGCCCGAACCGAAGGCGGCGCCCGCATCGCCCTACCCGACTCGCTATCGGCTGGACGACCCGGTCATCGAGCTGCTCAACCACGCCAATGTGTTCTGCCGCGAGGGCCTGGACATCGGCACCCGCGCCTTACTCCCGCACCTGCCGCGCCATCTCGGGCGCATCCGCGTGGCGGACCTGGGCTGTGGCAACGGCGTGCTCGGCATCGCCTATGCGCTCGGCAGTCCGCAGGCGCAGCTGACGCTGGTGGACGAGTCCTACATGGCGGTGCAGTCGGCGCGAGAGAACTGGCAAGCGGCCCTCGGCGAGCGGTCAGTGGAGATCCGCGCCGGCGACGGCCTGGCCGAGCAGCCGGCAGAATCGCTGGACCTGGTGTTGTGCAATCCGCCGTTCCACCAGCAGCAGGTGGTCGGCGATTTCCTCGCCTGGCGCATGTTCCAGCAAGCCCGCGCCGCGCTGGTCAAAGGCGGCGAGCTATGGATAGTCGGCAACCGCCACCTGGGCTACCACGCCAAGCTCAAACGGCTGTTCCGCGGCGTCGAACAGGTGGCGGCCAATCCCAAGTTCGTGGTGCTCAAGGCGATCAAATAAGCCCGGCATGCCGCCGATCCGTAGGGGGGGGGGTTAGCGGCACAGTACGCCTCAGGCGCAATCGATAACGGCAATCGGGTGCCGCGTAACCCACCGAGCGGGCTCACGACCTACCATCGCTGGTGGGTTATGGCGCAGCAGAGATCGCGAGGCCACCCAGCCCCTCAGACAAGCGCCTAACCCACCCTACGAAAAGCTCGTACAGCGGCGGCCGATCAGGCCGTCCCCAGCCCCGCCGCGCTCATGAACTGGCGCAGCAGCCAGGCCGCCGCGCCCAGGGTCAGCACGCTGGCCGCCCAGATCAGCACCAGCCAGCCCAGGCGCTGCCAGAGCGGTTTCTTCTCCTGCACATCCTGCATGCCCGGGTCCTCAGTGGTAGCCATGATCCTGGGTCACCTTGCCGCGGAACACGTAGTAGCTCCAGGCGGTGTACATCAGGATGAAGGGGATGATCAGCAGCGCGCCGACCAACATGAAGCCCTGGCTCTGCGGCGGCGCGGCGGCGTCCCAGATGCTGATCGACGGCGGGATCACGTTCGGCCACAGGCTGATGCCCAGGCCGCTGTAGCCAAGGAAGATCAGCACCAGGGTGAGCACGAACGGCGAGTAGTGGGCATTCTCGGCCACCGCCTGGAGCAACTTCCAGGTGCACAGCAGCACCAGCACCGGTACCGGCATGAACCAGAACAGGTTGGGCAGGCTGAACCAGCGCTCGGCGATCGCCGGGTGCGCCAGCGGCGTCCACAGGCTGACGATGCCGGTCACCGCCAGCACCACGAACACCAGCGGTCGCGCCAGATCGTGCATCTGCAATTGCAGCCGGCCCTCGGTCTTCATGATCAGCCAGGTGCAGCCAAGCAGTGCATAGGCGGCGATCAGCGCCAGGCCGCAGAACACCGAGAACGGCGTCAGCCAGTCGAACGGGCCGCCGGCATAGGTGCGATTCACCACCTCGAAACCATTGATATAGGCGCCCAGCGCCACGCCCTGGAAGAAGGTGGCGGTCAGCGAGCCGCCGATAAAAGCCTTGTCCCACAGGTGACGCTTCTCGGCCTTGGCCTTGAAGCGGAACTCGAAGGCCACGCCGCGGAAGATCAGCCCCAGCAGCATCAGGATCAGCGGCAGGTAGAGGGCGCTGAGCACCACCGAATAGGCCAGCGGGAAGGCACCGAACAGCCCGGCGCCGCCGAGCACCAACCAGGTCTCGTTGCCGTCCCATACCGGCGCCACGGTGTTCATCATCACGTCGCGCTCCCCCTCGTCGCGGACGAAGGGGAAGAGGATGCCGATGCCCAGGTCGAAGCCGTCCATCACCACGTACATCATCACGCCGAAGGCGATGATCACCGCCCAGATCAGCGAAAGATCGATTCCCATGCTCAGCTCCTCCCCGGCAACGTATCGGTTTCGCCTTCTTCCATCCCCTCGTCGGCCGCCGACAGCGGCCGCGCCGGGGTCCGTGCCTGACCCGGTCCGCCCTGGGACATCTCGTCGCCCTCGTCGGTAATCGGGCCCTTGCGCACCAGGCGCAGCATGTAGCTGATGCCGGCGCCGAACAGGGCGAAATAGACCACCACGAACAGCGCCAGGGTTAGGCCCAACTGCCCCGCGCCGTGTCCCGAGGCGGCATCTGCGGTGCGCATCAGGCCGTGGACGATCCAGGGCTGGCGGCCGATCTCGGTGGTGTACCAGCCGGCGAGGATCGCCAGGATGCCGGACGGGCCCATCCACACCGCCAGGTGCAGGAAGGCCCGCGAGGCGAACAGCCGGCCGCGCAGGCGCAGCCAGGTGCCCCAGAGGCCGACCAGGATCATCAGCATGCCGAGGCCGACCATCACCCGGAAGGTCCAGAACACGACGGTGGAGTTGGGTCGATCCTCGGGCGCGAACTCCTTCAGCGCCGGCACCTGCTGGTCGAGGCTGTGGGTCAGGATCAGGCTGCCGAGCGCCGGGATCTCTACCTTGAAGCGGGTTTCCTCGCGCTGCATGTCCGGCCAGCCGAACAGGATCAGCGGGGTCGGCTCGCCGCTGCTGTTGTCCCAGTGGCCTTCCATCGCGGCGATCTTCGCCGGCTGGTACTTCAGCGTGTTGAGGCCGTGCAGGTCGCCGATGAAGGCCTGCACCGGCGCGACCAGCAGCGCCATCCACACCGCCATCGACAGCATCTTGCGGATCGCCGGGTTGTCGCGCCCGCGCAGCAGGTGCCAGGCCGCCGAGGCGCCGACGAAGAAGGCGGTGGCGAGGAAGGCCGCGGTGGCCATGTGCGCCAGGCGATAGGGGAACGAGGGGTTGAACACCACGGCGAACCAGTCCACCGGGATCACCCGGCCGTCGACTATCTCGAAGCCCTGCGGGGTGTGCATCCAGCTGTTGGAAGCGAGAATCCAGAAGGTCGAGATCAGCGTGCCGATCGCCACCATCGCCGTGGAGAAGAAGTGCAGGCCCGGGCCGACGCGATTCCAGCCGAACAGCATGACGCCGAGAAAGCCCGCCTCGAGGAAGAAGGCGGTGAGCACCTCGTAGGTCAGCAAGGGCCCGGTGACCGCGCCGGCGAAGTCGGAGAAGGCGCTCCAGTTGGTACCGAACTGATAGGCCATGACCAGGCCCGAGACCACGCCCATGCCGAAGTTGACCGCGAAGATCTTCACCCAGAAATGGTAGAGGTCGCGGTAGACCGTCTCGCCGCTCTTCAGCCAGAGGCCTTCGAGCACCGCCAGGTAACTGGCCAGGCCGATGGTGATGGCGGGAAAGACGATGTGAAAGGAGATGGTGAAGGCAAACTGGATCCGGGCGAGATCTAGGGCCTCTAAGCCGAACATGGCACATCCTCGTACAGGTTATCGCGAGCCCGGCACGCTCGGCCGGGCCATGGACCCCAGGTTTTTGGAGCACGGCACGTCGTAATTGTTCTTGTCGAATGGGTATTACGAAGAACGGGGCCAGAGACCCACGAGCGCAATCACGCCAAGCTTGCATTGACCTGGGTCAATTCCTGTCGAAAAGACTAGCGGGTTCGCCGGGGAATGACGCTGTGGTGAGTTGCCGCGCGACAGACCACCGCAGGGCGTAGGGTGCGCCGCGCGCACCAAGCAAAGGCCGCGGTATCGGCGGTGCGCACGGCCAGGGCGCCCCCGCTACATCCTGCGGCCGCGCAGACAAGCAAAAAAAATAGGCGGCCACGCATCGCGCGGGCCGCCTCAATCACGGAGTTGCTTACATCGAATGGGCGCGATGACTGGCGCCCACCGCTATTGGATTACCGTTCCAGGATCGCGGTCACACCCTGACCGCCGGCCGCGCAGATCGAGATCAGCCCGCGCCCCTCGCCCGCCACCGCCAGCAGCTTGGCCAGGTTGGCGACGATGCGCCCGCCGGTGGCGGCGAAGGGGTGGCCGGCGGCCAGCGAGCTGCCCTTGACGTTGATCCGGCTGCGCTCGATGGCGCCCAGCGGCGCGTCCAGGCCCAGGCGCTCCCTGCAGTAGTCGGCGTCCTCCCAGGCCTTGAGGGTGCACAGCACCTGGGCGGCGAAGGCCTCGTGGATCTCGTAGTAGTCGAAGTCCTGCAGGCTCAAGCCGTTGCGCGCCAGCAGCCGCGGCACGGCATACACCGGCGCCATCAGCAACCCCTCCTTGCCCTGGACGAAATCCACCGCCGCCGCCTCGCCGTCGCGCAGGTAGGCCAGCACCGGCAGGCCGCGCGCCTTGGCCCAGTCCTCGCTGGCCAGCAGCACCAGCGAGGCGCCGTCGGTCAGCGGCGTGGAGTTGGCCGCGGTCAGGGTGCCGCGCGGGCCGCGCTCGAAGCAGGGCTTGAGGCTGGCGAGCTTCTCGGCGCTGATGTCGGCGCGCAGGTTCTGGTCGCGGGTCAGGCCAAGGAACGGCGTGAGCAGGTCGTCGTGCCAGCCCTCGGCATAGGCGGCGGCGAGCTTCCGGTGGCTGGCCAGGGCCAGCTGGTCCTGCTCGTCACGCGGGATGGTCCAGCGCTGCGCCATCAGCTCGCAGTGCTCGCCCATCGACAGCCCGGTGCGCGGCTCGCCGTTGCGCGGAATCACCGGCGCCAGGTGGCGCGGACGGATCTGCAGCAGGCTCCTGAGCTTGTCGGTCGTGCGCTTGCCGCGGTTGACCTCCAGCAGGATCCGGCGCAGCCCCTCGTTGACCCCGATCGGCGCATCCGAGGTGGTGTCGACGCCGCCGGCGATGCCGCAGTCGATCTGCCCCAGGGCGATCTTGTTGGCCACCAGGATCGCCGCCTCCAGGCCGGTGCCGCAGGCCTGCTGCAGGTCGTAGGCCGGGGTCTCGGGCGCCAGGCGCGAGCCGAGCACGCATTCGCGGGTCAGGTTGAAGTCGCGCGAATGCTTGAGCACCGCGCCGGCCACCACCTCGCCGAGGCGCTCGCCGTGGAGGTTGAAGCGCTCCACCAGGCCCTCGAGGGCGCTGGTCAGCATCTCCTGGTTGCTCGCCGTGGCGTAGGCGGTGTTGGAGCGGGCGAAGGGGATGCGGTTGCCGCCGACTATGGCGACCCGGCGTAGCTGGGCCATGCTGACTCCTTGCGAATAAAGATTGGGCTACAGGCTAGCGCGCGCCGCCGCATCTGCATTGGCCGCCTTGCCGCGGCCCCAGGCAGTGCGGTCAATTGCGCGTGGTCCATCACTGCGTAGAGTGGCACGACTTTAGAACGTGTTTACGATTTCGCGAGCTAGGGAAGTGCTGAAAAGGCCATCTACCGTCACTCCCGCGAAGGCGGGAGCCCAGGTATTACCGAGGTTCTGGATTATTCCCCTTCGGGCCAGCGCAAGCGCTGTTCAGCGATAAAGCTGCTGACCCGCCTGCGCGGGAATGACGACTTTTCAATGCAGCAGGGCCAACGCGCAGCAAATCGCAAACACGTTCTTTGATTCGCCCACAGGAGCCCTTTCATGTCCGATCGTTACCTCGCCTTCGCCAACTCCGCCGCCGGTCGTCGCCTGGTCGGCGCCCTCGGCCTGCCGGCGCCGCTGCGCCTGGAGCGCTGGATGGCCGGCCGCATGCGACCGGTGGACGGCGCCCTGCTGCTCGGCGGCGAAGGCAGCCTGCTGCAGGCCGTGCGGTCGTTCGCCGGCAAGCTCACCGACCAGCTGTTCGCCGCCCGCGAAGGCCAGCTGGAGCTGCCGCGCTGGACCGCCGAGCACGGCCCCAGGCTCAAGGCGCTGCTGTTCGACGCCAGTGGCCTGACCCGCTTCGAGCAACTGATCGAGCTGCGCGACTTCTTCCAGCCGGCGTTCAAGGGCCTGGGCCAGTGCCCGCGGGTGGTGCTGCTGGGGCGCGCGCCGGAATCGCTGAAGGACCCGGTCGCCGCCAGCGTGCAGCGTTCGCTGGAAGGCTTCAGCCGCTCGCTGGGCAAGGAAATCCGCCGCGGCGGCAACGTGCAGCTGCTCTACGTCGGCAAGGGCGGCGAGCAGCAGCTGGAAGGCGCGCTGCGCTTCTTCCTCTCGCCGAAGAGCGCCTACGTCTCCGGCCAGGTGCTGCGCCTGGGCGCCTGCGCCGAGCAGGTGCGCGACTGGACGCGGCCGCTGGCCGGCAAGAAGGCGCTGGTCACCGGCGCCTCGCGCGGCATCGGCGCGGCCATCGCCGAAGTGCTGGCGCGCGACGGCGCCGAGGTGATCCTGCTCGACGTGCCGCCGGCCGCCGCGGCGCTCGAGGCCCTGGCCGCGCGCCTGGGCGGACGCGGCGTGGCCCTGGATATCTGCACCGAGGAGGCGCCGCAGCGTCTGGTCGAGGCGCTGCCCGCTGGCGTCGATATCGTCGTGCACAATGCCGGCATCACCCGCGACAAGACCCTGGCGAAGATGAGCGATGCATTCTGGAACTCGGTGATCGCGGTCAACCTCCAGGCGCCGCAGCTGCTGACCCAGGCCCTGCTGGATGCCGGCAAGCTGCACGACAACGGCCGCGTGGTGCTGATCGCCTCGATCAGCGGCATCGCCGGCAATCTCGGCCAGAGCAACTACGCGACGAGCAAGGCCGGGGTGATCGGCCTGGCCCAGGCCTGGGCGCCGGCGCTGGCCAAGCGCGGCATCAGCATCAACGCGGTGGCGCCGGGCTTTATCGAGACGCAGATGACCGCCGCCATCCCGCTGGGCATCCGCGAAGCCGGGCGGCGGATGAACTCGATGAGCCAGGGCGGCCTGCCACAGGACGTCGCCGAGGCCGTGGCCTGGTTCGCCCAGCCCGGCTCCGGCGCGGTCACCGCGCAGGTGCTGCGGGTGTGCGGGCAGAGTCTGCTGGGCGCCTGAGTGGAATTGGTGGGCTGAAGCCCACCCTACGGCAGAGCGCGGTTGTAGGGTGGGCCGGGCGGCGCTCCGCTTCGGCCCACCAGAGCGAAAGGTCGCCTCACACCTTGCCGCGCTTGCGGAACTCCACCGGGGTCTCGCCGACCCAGCGCTTGAACGCGCGGTAGAAGGTGCTCGGCTCGGAGAAGCCGGTGCGCTCGACTATCACTTCGATGCGCTCGTCGGTCTTGAGCAGCAGCTCCTTGGCCAGGCGGCAGCGGTAGTCGGTGATCAGGTCGTTGAAGCGCACGCCGGCCATGGCCAGGCGCTCGCGCAGGCGCCGCGCCGGCATGTTCAGCCGTGCCGCCACCTGCTCCAGGGTGGCGCCGCCGTCGACCAGCAACTCGGCGATCAGCTCGCGCACCTGGCGCACCAGATCCAGCCGCTCCACCTCGGCCAGCTGCCGGCGCGCCAGCGACTCGTGCATGCGCAGCAGCTCCGGGGCGGCATGGCGCGACGGCCTGTCCAGCACCGCGGCGTCGAATACCAGGGCGTAGTCCTCGGCGCCGAGGCGCACGGGGCAGCCGTAGACCTGCAGGTAGCGCTCGGCCGGCGCGCCGTCGGCGTGCATCAGCTGCACCTCGCGGGGGGCGAATTGGTCCTCGGTCAGCGCGCCGAACAGACGGATCACCGCACCGGCGAGCATCTCGGGAAAGTGCCGCGGCGTCTCGGCCGCCAGGCCCAGGCTGAGCACGGCGCGCTCGCCATCGACCGTCAGGCGGGCATTGAGGGTGTCGGAGAGCAGGCGCACGTAGCGCAGGGCATGACGCAGGCCGGCGCCGAAGGTGTCGCTGGAGAGGAACAGGTATTCCAGCAGCAGGCCATGGAAGGCCGGCAGGTGCTGGGCGAGAAACAGGCCCACATGCTCCTGCCCGCACTCCTCGCTGGCGGCCTTCCAGAACAGCGCCTGCGCCGCATGCGGGAAACGCCCGGCAGGCAGGCCGCCGGGCGCCAGGCCGACACGCGCCAGCACCCGCTCGGGATCGGTTCCGCTGGCGCGCAAGGCATCGATTACCGGGCGCATCAGCGCCACATCGTCGGTCAGATCACGCATCTTTCTAGGTTTTCTTGTTATCCGTGAGGCGCCGCCATCTTAGGGGCAGCGGAGGCCATGGCGCAAACCGGCTCGGCAGACGGATTGACTGCCTTGCCGGTGACGCGGGCAGCGCAGCCAATGCGACGCCGCGCCCGGTGGCTAAGCTGCTGGCATTCATTCGCCAAGGAGTTCGCCAATGGCCATCGACTGGCTCGACCTCGACAGCCCGCCCGCCCTGCCCGGCCTGTTCCTGCGCGCGGCGCTGCGCCACGGCGTGCGCGGCCGGCACCTGCCGGACCTCGGCCTGCGCTGCCGGCTGGAGGTCGATCCGCGCCATCTGGCGCGCTATCGCCAGGTCTGCGGCATCGCCGAGAGCGCCTACCTGCCGCCGGTCTATCCGCACCTGCTGGCCTTCGCCCTGCAGATGCAGCTGCTCACCGACCGCCGCTTCCCCTTCCCGCTGCTCGGCCTGGTGCACCTGGAGAACCGCATCCGCGTGCTGCGCCCGCTCGGCGGCCTGGGCCCGTTCCAGGTCGGCGTGCAGCTGGCCGACCTGCAGCCCCACGACAAGGGTGCCAGCTTCAGCCTGATCACCCACCTGGAGGACCAGCTCGGCCTGCTCTGGGAGGGCGACAGCCGCATCCTCTGCCGCGCCCTGCGCCTGGACGGCGCGCCGCCGCCGCGCACGGAGCAGGCGCCGCTGGACCTGGCGCCGCTGGCCGACTGGTCGGCGCCAGCCGATACCGGGCGGCGCTACGCACGGGTGGCCGGCGACTACAACCCGATCCACCTCAGTGCGCTCAGCGCGCGCCTGTTCGGCTTTCCCCGCGCCATCGCCCACGGCCTGTGGAACAAGGCGCGCAGCCTGGCCGAACTGCACGCGCATCTGCCGCTGGCAGGCTTCGCGGTGGAGGTGCGCTTCCAGAAGCCGGTGCTGCTGCCGGCGCATGTCACGCTGCAGGCCAGCCAGCCGGGGTCGAGCGGCCAGTTCCGCCTGCTCGGCGCGGGCGACGTGCCGCATATGGCCGGCATCTGGCAGCCGCTGAGGGACTGAGCCGCATGCAATCCGGGAACCGTTGACCCTCACGGCTTGCAGTGCGCCCCTTTCGGACCGAAGCTATGCCGCTCGAAAGGAGCCCGCCATGAACCTGCCCGAACTCACCGCCCGCCTGCACGCGATCCGCGATGGCAACCAGTGGAAGCGCTTCCACAGCCCGAAGAACCTGGCCATGGCCGCCAGCGTGGAGATGGCCGAGCTGGTGGAAATCTTCCAGTGGCTCACGGAAGACGAGTCGCGCCAGCTGCCGGCGGACAAGCTCGCCCATGCTGGCCAGGAAGTCGGCGACATCGTGCTCTACCTGCTGCTGCTGTGCAGCGAACTGGGCCTGGACATGGACGAGGTGGTGCGCGCCAAGCTGGCCGACAGCGAAAGGCGCTTCAGCAAATGACGGACCGCCACTTCGACGAGCTGGCGACCCGCTTCGCCGAGAAGATCTACGGCGGCGCCAAGGGCGCCATCCGCCTCGCCGTGCTGCAGGCCGACCTGGCCGAGACCCTGCCGGACCGCCCGCTGCGCGTGCTCGACGTCGGTGCCGGGCTCGGTCATATGAGCCTGTGGCTGGCCCAGCGCGGGCATCAGGTGACCCTGGCCGAACCGGCCGAACCCATGCTCGCAGGCGCGCGCCAGCGCTTCGCCGAAGCCGGGCAGAGCGCCAGCTTCATCCAGGCGCCCTGGCAGGAGCTGCTCGGCCAACTGGACCAACCCTTCGACCTGGTGCTGTGCCACGCCGTGCTGGAATGGCTGGCCGAGCCGGCCGCCATCCTGCCGGTGCTGCACCAGCTGACCGCCAGGGACGGCTGGCTGTCGCTGGCCTTCTACAACAAGGACGCGCTGATCTACCGCAACCTGCTCAAGGGGCATTTCCGCAAGCTGCGCAAGGAGCGCTTCGCCGGCGAGGGCCAGAGCCTGACCCCACAGCGCCCGCTCGACCCGCGCGAACTCGAGGACAGCCTGCAGAGCGGCTGGCAGATCACCAGTCGCAGCGGCGTGCGCGTGTTCCACGACTACATGCCGCAGGAGTTCCAGGCCAGGGCCGAGCTGCTCGACCTGTTGGAGATGGAGCTGGCCTACCGCCGCCACCCCGGTTTCGCCGGCCTGGGCCGCTACCTGCACTGGATCTGCCGGCCGCGCTGACGTGGACGCGCGCCGGGGCCAGGCGTAGCCTGATATCTCACCGGAGATGTCGCGCGCGACCACGGAGACCACCATGCGCACCGCCATAGCCCTGCTGCTCCTGCCACTGTTGGCCGCCTGCCAGAGCCCCAACCCCTACCAGGCCGAGTCCCTGCCGCTGCCGCCGGCGCCACCCGGCGCCGCCGCCAGCTTCGACCGCAGCGCCTACCCGGCGGCGCCGCGCGACTTTGGCCGCTACCGCAGCTGGAGCTGGCTGGGCGGCCAGCTGCCGGCGGGCAGCGCCTGGGCCGGCAGCGAGCTGCTGGCCGAAAGCCTCGGCCACGGCCTCGACCAGCAGGGCCTGCGTCCCGCACCGCCCGGCCAGCCCGGCGACCTGCAGGTCGCCGCCTCGCTCAATCTGGAGCGGCGCCTGCGCCAGTATTACGACGACTATGGCGCCTACTATGGCCATGGCCGCTATTGGGACGGCTACGGCGCCTGGGGCAGCATGCCGCTGCTGCGCACCTACGAGGAGGAAGTGGCGGTGGTGCGCGTGGAGCTGTTCGACGGCCGCGACGGCCAGCCGATCTGGAGCGGCAGCGGCGAGGCGCGTAGTGGCGGCAGCCAGCGCGAACGTGCCGACGCCCTGCGCGCGGCGATCAAGGCCGCGCTGCACGGTTACCCACCCTACTGACGTCCGAGGAGGTGCCCCATGTTCCCGCGTCTGCTGATCGTCCCGCTGCTGCTCCTGCTGGCGGCCTGCCAGAACATCCAGGTCGAACGCGACTACGACCCCAACCGCGACTTCGCCGCCTACCGCAGCTGGAGCTGGCAGGAGCCGGCGCTGATCTACAGCCCGGACGACCCGCGCCTGAAAAGCGACCTCACCGAGCAGCGCATCCGCGAGGCCACCGCCGAACAGCTCGACCAGCGCGGCCTGCGCCCGGCCGCCGCCGGCAGCCCGGCCGACCTCAAGGTGCAGGCGGTGCTGATGGTGGAGAACAGGCAGAACCAGGTCAGCACCTACCACGGCGGCTTCTGGGGTGGTCCCTGGGGCGGTTACTGGGGCGGCCCCGCCTACACCGAGACGCGCACCCTCGACTATCAGATCGGCACCCTGCAGATCGACCTGTTCGACGGGCGCGACGGCAAGCTGGTCTGGCGCGGCAGTGCCCAGCAGGTGCTGCGCAACAACCCCGGCAACCCGGCCGAACGCGCCGCGGCGATCCGCGAGACCGTGGCCAGGGTCATGGCGCAATATCCGCCGCGATGAGAAGTTCTCCACGCCTGATGCGCGGGTAGGGTGCGCCGCGCGCACCACGCCTCCGATTCCCCGGTGGTGCGCACGGCCTAGGCGGCCCAGCGACACCCTATGACCAGGCGCCGCGGCAATGGATTATTGCCAGACGGCGCACTAGTCTCGGCATGTACTTCCCTGACTGGACCCGCCATGCCCTCGATATCCAGCCTCACCGCCCGCCCGGCCCAGGCCGCCGACCTCGCCGAGGTGGTGGGCTTCCCGCAGACCCCCGACGAGCTGTTCTACTGCTACCCCAAGGCCAACTGGCCGCTGAGCGTCGGCCAACTGGCCGCGGCCATGGCCGAGCGCCGCGACAGCACCGTGGTCTGCCTGGACGGCCGGGTCGCCGGCTTCGCCAACTTCTACCAATGGCAGCACGGCGAGTACTGCGCCCTGGGCAACGTCATGGTGGCACCCTGGGCGCGCGGCCAGGGCGTGGCACAGCGCCTGATCGCGGAAATGGAGGCGCTCGCCCACCAGCACTACAAGGCGCCGCTGATGAAGGTCTCCTGCTTCAACGCCAATGCCGGCGGCCTGCTGCTCTATAGCCGCCTGGGCTACCGCACCACCGGCATCGTCGAACGCCGCGGCCCGGACGGCGGCCGGGTCGCCCTGGTGCAGATGGAGAAACCGCTATGAACGAGGCGCGCCGGGTACTGATCATCGTCAGCAGCGGCCCGAGTACCCCGGCCCGCTGCGCCGCGCCCTTTCACACCGCGACCCTGCTCGCCTGCATGGACGCCGAGGTGACCCTGTTCTTGAGCGGCGAGGCGGCGCAACTGGCCCGCCAGAGCGTGGCCGACAGCCTGCGCGCCAGCGAGCAGGGCGAGCCGATCCGCCACTTTATCCAGCAGGCCAAACAGGCCGGTGCCCGCCTGCTGATGTGCCGCGCGCCGGGCATCGATATCGACGAAAGCGCGCTGATCCCCGAACTGGACGAAATCGCCAGCGGCGGCGAACTGGCGCAGATGATCCTGGAATACGACCGCGTGCTGACACTCTGAGGAATCGCCATGGACCTGCACGGCCTGTCCTTCCCTGCCGACCTGCTCTACGCCCCGGAGCACAACCTGTGGCTGCGCGAGGAAGCGGACGGCAGCCTCACCCTCGGCCTGACCGCCTACGGCTGCGCGCTGTACGGCCAGATCTTCGCCTTCACCCCCAAGCGCGACGGCCAGCGCATCGAACGCGAGCGCAGCTTCGGCGTGGTGGAATTCGCCAAGGCCGCCTCCTCCGCCCGCAGCCCGCTGACGGGCACCCTGCTGGCCAGTAACCCCGAAGTGGTTCGCCGTCCGGCGTTGATCAACCAGGACTGCTACGGCAGCGGCTGGCTGGTGCGGCTGTTGCCGGATGATCTGGCAGAGGCGAAGGCGCAGCTGCTGAGTGGCGAGGCGGCGGTGCAGGCCTTCGTCGAGCGGATGGTGCGGGACAGGTTCGATCCTCAGGGGGACGGGGTGCAGGTGTTGGGGGATTAGGCAGCGCGAGACATACCTGCATCGAAATGGCGGAAGGCAGTGAGCGTCGCCCCCTTTCTAGTAGCGGCTCAGTAGGTGTCAAACCCGGGCTTTCCGCCCTCTTCACCTGCTCGTTTCGGCTCAACTCGGCACAGTGATGTCGACACCAATGGTCAAAGCGGTGCTAGGATTCTTGGCAAAATTTGGCAAAGAGGCACGTCCAATGAGCACCATGAACATATCCCTGCCGGACGCTCTCAAAAGCTTCGTCGATGAGCAAGTGAACCAGCGCGGCTACGGCACCAGTAGCGAATACATCCGCGAATTGATTCGCAAGGATCGGGATCGCCAGCACTTCCGTGACCTACTGCTTGCCGGCGCTGCATCCGCTCCAGCCGCCCCAGCCGATGCCGACTACTTCGAATCACTCCGTGGACGTGTGCGCAGCGCTCGAGGATGAAGCAAAAGCAGGTCATCCCACGCGAGCTGGCAAACCGAGATGTAGACAGCGCCATTGCCTACTACCTGGAAGAGCAGGCCGAAAACGCCGCCCTAGGTTTCATTGACGCCCTGGAACGGGCGTATAAGCAGATCAGCCGTCATCCTGCCTCTGGCTCGACTCGCCATGCCCATGAACTAGACCTACCGGGCCTGCGTTCCTGGCCGCTTCAGCGTTACCCCTATCTTGTGTTTTATGTTGAGCAAGAGGCGCATATTGACGTTTGGCGTGTGCTTCATGAGGCCAGGGATATACCTGCTTGGCTGCACAGGACATGAAGCTTGTTTACGCAAAAGTGGCGGAAGGCAGTGAGAGTCGAACTCACCCAGGAACGGATGCCGTCCCCCACCGGGTTTGAAGCCCGGCCACGCCACCGGGCGTGATTGCCTTCCTTGTTCGGCGGCTGCTCAGAGCGCGGCAGCCGTTGCGGTGCTTGCGCAGGGTAGCCCATCGCTACCGTTGGTCGTCAATCGCACCCCACGGTCACGGCCTCCTCCTCTTGCCTGTTGCCCATCAGCTGAATCGCCAGCGCCGAGTCGTCGCGGATGCGGCGCTCGTTGGCCAGGCGGCGGGTAAAGCCGATGCGGTCGAAGTATTCCAGCAGCTGGATGCTGCGCTTGCGGCCGATGCCGAGGCGGTCGCGCCAGTCGATTACGCGCAGGCTGCCGTGCTGCTGCATCAGGTCGAGGGCGTGGCGGGCCAGGGTCAGCAGGGTGGCTTCGGGGTAGAACAGGTCCTTGACCACCTGGTGCAGCAGGCCCAGGCGCGCCAGTTTGCGCAGCAGCAACCGCACGGCGGCTTCGTCCTGTTGCACGGCGCCGGCCAGCTCGCGCACCCAGGGCGGGTCGAAGCCGCCTGCGAGCAGCAGCGGCCAGAGGCGTTCGCGCAGGGCCTCGTCGTCCGGGCCCAGTTGCACGCGGTGATCTGGTAGGTGCAGCCAGGGGCCGCTGGCAGCGATGCGGCCGGCGGCCAATGCCCCTTCCAGCAGGGCGATAAAGACCGGCCGCTCCAGCTCGCTCAACGCATAGCGGCGCAGGCGGTCGCGGTCGGGGCCGAGTTCGTCCGGGGACTCCTGATGGAAACGCTGCAATCCTTCCACCAGCCTGTCGCGCAGCGTCTGCAGGCGGGCGGCATCGAATAGCCGCGTGCCTTGGCGGGTCGGCAGTTCGCACAGGCCAGCGGGCAGCACCCAGCTCTCGCGCAGGCGATTGAACTGGCGCTCCAGCAGAGCGGGGTCAAGGCCGTTATCGGCGGCCTGCAGCAGCGTCGGCAGCGCCTGTTCCAGGCTGGCGCCGCGCAGGGCCTGCAGCTGCACCAGGCGCGGCGGCGCACGGCGGCCACGGGCCGGGGCGAAGGGGTCGAGCACGCGGCCGCCGCCGAGGGTGCGCTGCGCCGACTGGTCGCGCAGCACCAGCGCGTCGCCGTGCACGGCATGGACCGGTGCGTTGAGCAGCAACTGCGCCAGACAGCGCTCACCGGGTGCCAGGCTGCTGGTGTCGAGCAGGGCGATGCGGCCGATGACGTCCTGCGCGGCCAAATGCACATGCACCGGCGTCCAGTGCGCCAGGGCGCGGGTTTCCGAATTCAGCAGTTGCAGTTCGATATCCAGCCGGGTGCTGGGCGCCAGCAGCGGCGGCGCCAGCAGCCAGTCGCCGCGATGCAGCTGCTGCACGGCCAGGCGCTCGCCGGCCAGATTCAGCGCCACCCGCTGGCCGGCCACCGCGCTCTCGGCCTGGCGGTTCTGCGCATGCAGGCCGCGTACCCGCACGCGGCGACCGGAGGGGCTGAGCAGCAGTTCGTCGCCCAGCGCCACGCGCCCGGCGAAGGCGGTGCCGGTGACCACCACGCCGGCGCCCTCGACGCTGAAGGCGCGGTCGATGGGCAGGCGGAAATGGCCCTGAATGCTGCGCGTCTGGTGCGCCGCCGAGATCGCCAGCAGGCGCTGGCGCAACGCGTCGATGCCCTGCCCGCCGAGGCTGTCCACCGCCAGCAGTTCGGCGCCGGCCAGCGGTCCGGGGGCGAGCAGGGCTTCGACCTGCTCGCGCACCTGCTGCAGGCGCTCGGCGTCCACCCGGTCGATCTTGGTCAGGGCCACCAGCGCCTGGCGAATGCCCAGCAGTTCGGCGATGGCCAGGTGCTCGCGGGTCTGCGGCATCACCCCGTCGTCGGCGGCCACCACCAGCAGCAACAGGTCGATGCCGCAGGCGCCGGCGAGCATGTTGTGAACGAAGCGCTCGTGGCCGGGCATGTCGATAAAGCCGGTGAGCCGGCCGTCGCCCAGGTCGGCATAGAGGTAACCGAGGTCGATGGTGATGCCACGGGCACGCTCGTCCGGGCGGCGATCGCCCAGCTGGCCGGTCAGCACGTGCAGCAGCGCGGTCTTGCCGTGGTCGATATGGCCGGCGGTGCCGATGATCACGCCAGGGCCTCGCGCAGAGGCGCCAGCTGCGTGACGAAGGCCGCCTCGTCGTCGAGCTGGCGCAGGTCGAGCCACAGGGCGTCGTCGTCGACGCGGCCGATCACCGGGATCGGCAGCTCGCGCAACTGCCCTTCCAGCTCACGCAGCGCCCGGCCGCGCAGACGCTTGGAGGTCTGTGGGCGGATGCATAGCGCGGCGCTGGGCAGGCGCGCGACCGGCTGCGCGCCGCTGCCGATCATGCCCAGGGCGCTTTCCACGCTTAGCTGCCAGCGCTCGCCCAGGCTGGCGGCGAGCAGCGGGGCGACCCGCTCGGCCTGGGCACGAATGTCCGCCTGCGGGCGGCTGAGCAGGCGCAGGCTGGTGAGGCGCTCGCCGAGGCGATCCGGGTCGCGGTACAGGCCGAGCACCGCCTCCAGCGCGGCGAGGGTCAGCTTGTCCACGCGCAGGGCGCGCTTGAGCGGGTTCTTCTTGATCCGCCCGATCAGCTCGGCGCTGCCGAGGATGATGCCGGCCTGCGGGCCGCCGAGCAGCTTGTCGCCGCTGAAGGTGACGATATCGGCGCCGTCGCGCAGCGCCTCCTGCACCGTGGGCTCCTTGGGCAGGCCCCAGCGGCTGAGGTCGATCAGGCTGCCGCTGCCGAGGTCTTCCAGCAGCGGCAGGCCGTGGGCGTGGGCGATGGCCGCCAGCTCGCGGGTGGCGACGCTGGCGGTGAAGCCCTGCACGCTGTAGTTGCTGGTGTGCACGCGCATCAGCAGGCCCGAGCGCGGGCCGATGGCGGCCTGGTAGTCCTTGGCGTGGGTGCGGTTGGTGGTGCCCACCTCCACCAGCCTGACCCCGGCGCGGGCCATGATGTCGGGGATGCGGAAGGCGCCGCCGATCTCGATCAGCTCGCCGCGGGAGATGATGCCCTCCTTGCGCGCGCCCAGGCTGTTGAGCGCCAGCAGCACGGCGGCGGCGTTGTTGTTGACCACGGTGACCGCCTCGGCGCCGGTCAGCTCGCGGATCAGGTCGCTGATCAGGTCGTCGCGGTCGCCGCGCTTGCCGCTGGCCAGGTCGAATTCCAGGTTGAGCGGATGGCGCGCGGCGAGAACCATGGCGTCGATGGCTTCCTCGGGCAGCAGCGCGCGACCGAGGTTGGTGTGCAGCACGGTGCCGGTGAGGTTGAACACCCGGCGCACGCGGCTGGCGTGGCGGGCGGCCAGACGCTCGCCGGCGCGACCGGCGAGCACCGCCTCGCTCAGCTCCACGGCGGCGAGCTGGCCACTGCGGGCCGGTTCGCGCAGCTCGTCGAGCAGATCGCGCAGGGTGCCGAGCAGGGCCTCGCGGCCGTAACGCCGTTGCAGCGGCGCGACGCTGTCGCAGCGCAGCAGGCGATCGATGGAGGGCAGACGGGCGGCGTTCATCTTCGCTCCCCTCAGTCGCCAGCACCGGGGGCGAGCAGCAGGTTCGGCGCGCGGCGCAGGTGGCCCTCCTCGCTCAGGCGCAGGTCCAGATCGAGGCTGGCCAGATCGTCGGCGACGGCGTCGGCCTGGCTGTCGTGTTCCAGATAGAACAGCTTGAGGTATCCCTGGCAGCTCGGGCAGGTCTCGGCGCGGATCGCCGCTTGCTCGGCCGCCAGGCCCTCGCGCTCGAGCGACAGGTAGGCGAGGTGCTTGGACGATTCGCAGTGGCTGCACTTGACCCGCACGTAGTGCCACTCGCAGGCGCACAGCGAGCAGCTCAGGTAGCGCAGCCCGGCGTGCTTGCCGCGCTGACGGACCATGCCGGCCACCGGCGGCGAGCCGCAGGCCGGGCACAGGGTCTGGCTGGCGGTTTCTACCAGGCGCTCGGCCGGCAGCGCCAGCAGCCAGTGACTGAAGGCCACCTGCAGCGCCGCGCCGAGAAAGGGCGCCAGCGCGGCGGGCAGCAGGTCGAACTGACCATTGAGCAGGGCGATGGCCCAGGCCTTGCGCTGGCCGGCGTCGGCCTCCTTCAGGCCGGCCAGCGCCGCTTGCGCCGAGAGATTGCCGCCAGGCTGGAAGCTCGCCAGCAGCGCATCCAGCGCGGGCAGCCAGGCGTCGCCGCGCACCAGGGCGTCGAAGCCCAGCGGCGGCATGCGGTGTTCCAGGCTGCGCGCCAGGGCGTCGGCCGATGGCCCGGGCAGGTCTGGCGGCGCATCGAGTACGCGCTGCTGGGCCTCGCACAGCTCGGCCATCAGCAGCAGGTAGGCGGCCAGCGGATGGTTCGGCGCCAGATGGCGCAGGCGCGCGGCGCGGCGGTCGAACAGGTCGCGTTCGGGCAGGTGGAGAAAGGGCGGGATATTGGCCGCGGCTTCGATCTGCCCCGGCTCGAGAATCTGGCCTGACACGCAGGACTCCTTAGGGATCGCTCCCGTTTTGGCTGCAGGCGGGTCCGCTGCCGCAACCTTGGCTGGCTTTGAGCCTAGACCAGGTTGGCGGGGTATGCCGTACAGGGGTATTGGTGGGCAGGCTTGGCGTTAGCTGGAAGGCCCGGTCCACGCTGAATACGCCTGCATAGCCCGGAAGCCATCCAAAGCGAGTTGGCCACAGTTCCCGGGTTTCATCCCGAGCACAGGTCGCGCGGCCCACACACTTTTGTAGGAGCCGCGCCCCGCGGCGAAGGCGGCCGGATCGACACGCAGCCCTAAAGCTTCGCCCCGGGGCGGGGCTCCTACGCGCTAGCGCGCTGCGCTGGAGCGTTCATGCTGCAACCATTCGCGAACTCGCCGAACCAGTCCCGGATTCCATCCGGGCTATGGCGCGCGCGGCCTCAATGCTTGCCGCTGTCCTTGCTTACCTGCTTGTACCAGGCGCCGTGGTGCTTGCGCGCCCAGCCACGGCTGACCCAGCCGCTGAGCATGGCGCCGACCGAGCCCTTGACCCAGAAGCCGGCGTAGATGTGAACGATGATGCAGACGATCAGCACCCAGGCGGCGAAGGCGTGCAGCAGCGAGGCCAGGCGGATCGACTCGATGCCGAACAGCGGACCGAAGTACTCGCGCCACATCAGGATGCCGCTGCCCAGCAGCACCAGCATGCACAGCAGCAGCACCCAGAACAGCAGCTTCTGCCCGGCGTTGTAGCGCCCCACCGGCGGCAGCCGTTCCTCGCGGTTGCCGACCACGTCGCGCCACTGCCGCAGCCACTGGCCGTCGCCCTTGTCGAGCAGGTTGTGGCGGGCAAAGCGCAGTACCAGCCAGAGGAACAACAGGAACATGGCGACGCCAAGGAAGGGGTGCAGGATGCGCGTCCATACGCCGCCGCCGAACAGCTCGCTGAGCCAGAACAGCGCCGGGTGGAACAGCGCCAGGCCGGACAGCGCGGCGAAGACGAAGAGGATCGCCACCAGCCAGTGGTTGCTGCGTTCGCCCGCGGTGTAGCGCTGGATATCTCGTTTCATGCTTGCCTCCCGCTCAGCGCGGATCCTTGGGATCGAAGCGGTGGACCGCGGGGTCCACCTCGTGCACCGCCGGATCGGCCGGCGCCGCCTCGTCCTCCTCGACCCGGTTGCGCCCCACGCGCAGGTAATGGAAGAAACCGAACAGCGCCACCGCGCCCATGCCCAGCAGCCCCAGCGGCTTGCTCACGCCCTTCCACAGGTTGACCAGCGGGCTGATCACCGGCGCCTCCGGCAGGCCGGCGTACAGCGCGGGCCGGTCGGCATGGTGCAGCACGTACATCACGTGGGTGCCGCCGACGCCTTCGGGGTCGTACAGGCCGGCCTTGTCGTAGCCGCGCGACTTGAGGTCGGCGATGCGTTCGGCGGCGTGCTCCTGCATGTCCTCCTTGGTGCCGAAGTGGATGGCGCCGGTCGGGCAGGTTTTCACGCAGGCCGGCTCCATGCCGACCGCCACCCGGTCCGAACACAGGCTGCACTTGTAGGCCTTGTGGTCCTTCTGCGAGATGCGCGGGATGTCGAACGGGCAGCCGGTGATGCAGTAGCCGCAGCCGATGCACTTGTCCTGGTTGAAGTCGACGATGCCGTTGGCGTACTGCACGATCGCCCCGGGGCTGGGGCAGGCCGCCAGGCAGCCCGGCTCGGCGCAATGCATGCAGCCGTCCTTGCGGATCAGCCATTCGAGCTTGCCGCTCTCGTCCTCGTGCTCGGAGAAGCGCATCAGCGTCCAGGAGTCGGCCGTGAGGTCGGCCGGGTTGTCGTAGGTGCCGTGGTTCTGGCCGACCTCGTCGCGCAGCTCGTTCCATTCCGAGCAGGCGACCTGGCAGGCCTTGCAGCCGATGCACTGGGAGACGTCGATGAGCTTGGCGACCTGGTCGGTCTGGCGCACCGAGGGCATCGGCGTGGTGGTGGCGGAACGGGCGATGATGTCTTGAGTGGCCATGTCACACCTTCTCCACGTTCACCAGGAACGACTTGAACTCCGGCGTCTGCGTGTTGCCGTCGCCGACGAAGGGGGTCAGGGTGTTGGTCAGGTAGCCGTTGCGCGCCACGCCGGAGAAGCCCCAGTGCAGCGGGATGCCTACCTGGTGCACGGTCTTGCCGTCCACCGTCAGCGGCTTCAGGCGCTTGGTCACCACCGCAACGGCCTTGATGTAACCGCGGTTGGACGACACCTTGACCCTATCCCCGGCGACGATGCCGAGCTGGCCGGCGAGCACCTCGTCGATCTCGACGAACTGTTCCGGCTGGGTGATCGCGTTGAGCCGGCAGTGCTTGGTCCAGAAGTGGAAGTGCTCGGTGAGCCGGTAGGTGGTGGCGGCGTAGGGGAACTCGGCCGCCGTGCCGAACAGCTCCATGTCGTTCTGGAACACCCTCGCCGCCGGGTTGCTCACCGCCTGCGGGTTGTCCGGGTGCAGGGGGTTGCGGCCGATGGGCGTCTCGAACGGCTCGTAGTGCTCGGGGAACGGCCCCTCGACCATGCGATCGAGGGCGAACAGGCGCGCCACCCCTTCGGGGTTCATGATGAACGGGTTCATGCCAGCCTCGGGCGGCGAGTCGGCCTTGAAGTCGGGCACGTCGGTGCCGCCCCAGGCCTTGCCGTTCCACCACACCAGGCGCTTCTTCCTGTCGTCCCAGGGCTTGCCGGAGACGTCCGCCGAGGCGCGGTTGTAGAGGATGCGCCGGTTGGCCGGCCAGGCCCAGGCCCAGCCGAGCGTCTGGCCCATGCCATGGGGATCGGCGTTGTCGCGCCGCGCCATCTGGTTGCCCTGGGCGGTCCAGCTGCCGCTGAAGATCCAGCAGCCGCAGGCGGTGCTGCCATCAGCTCGGAGCATGGCGAAGCCCGGCAGCTGCTCGCCGGCCTTGAGCAGCAGAGCGCCGCTGGCCGGGTCGCTGAGATCGCTCAGGGCCTTGCCGTTGAACTCGCGCGCCAGCTCGTCGGCACCCGGTTCGTCCGGGCGCAGATAGGACCAGTCAAGGTTGAGGATGGGCTCGGCGAAGGCGCCGCCTTCCTTGCGGTACAGCTCGCGCAGACGGTGGAAGATACCGGCCATGATGGCGATGTCGGTGCGCGCCTGACCGGGCGGCTCGGCGCCCTTCCAGTGCCACTGCAGCCAGCGTCCGCTGTTGACCAGCGAGCCGTCCTCCTCGGCGAAGCAGGTGGTCGGCAAACGGAACACCGTGGTCTGGATGCTGGCGGTATCGACGTCGTTGTATTCGCCGGCATTGCGCCAGAACTCCGAGGTCTCGGTGGCCAGCGGGTCCATCACCACCAGGTACTTGAGCTTGGCCAGCGCCGCGCCGACCTTGGCCTTGTTGGGGAAGGAGGCGATGGGGTTGAAGCCCTGGCAGAAGTAGCCGTTGACCTTGCCCTGGTACATCAGGTCGAACACCTTGAGCACGTCGTAGCCGGGGATGTCCAGCTTCGGCAGCCAGGTGTAGCCCCAGTCGTTCTCCACCGTGGCGTTCTTGCCGTACCAGGCCTTCATCAGGCTGACGTGGAACTTCTCGTAGTTCTGCCAGTAGGACAGCTGCCCCGGGCGCAGCGGTTGCGGCGCGCGCTTGGCGATATAGGCGGCGTAGTCCTGCTCGCCGTCGGCGGGCAGGGTCAGGTAGCCGGGCAGCAGGTTGGAGAGCAGGCCCAGGTCGGTCAGCCCCTGGATGTTGGAGTGGCCGCGCAGGGCGTTCATGCCGCCGCCGGGCATGCCGATGTTGCCCAGCAGCAGCTGCACCATGGCGCCGGTGCGGATCATCTGCGAGCCCACCGAGTGCTGGGTCCAGCCGAGGGCGTACATGATGGTCATGGCCTTGCCCGGTGCCGAGGTCTCGGCGATCTCCGCCCAGACCTTGAGCATCTGCTGCTTGGGCGTGCCGCAGATGCTGCTGACCAGGTCCGCCGTGTAGCGGCTGTAGTGCTGCTTCAACAGGTTGAACACGCAGCGCGGGTGCTGCAGGGTCGGGTCGCTCAGGGCATAGCCGTCCTCGCCCAGCTCGTAGCCCCAGCTGCTCTTGTCGTAGCGCCGGTTCTGCGCGTCGTAGCCGCTGTAGAGGCCGCCGTCGAAGGCGAACTCCTCGCGTACGATCAGACTGGCATCGGTGTAGTTGCGCACGTATTCGTGCTGGATCTTGTCATTCTCCAGCAGATAGTTGATCAGCCCGCCAAGGAAGGCGATGTCGGTGCCGGTGCGGATCGGCGCGTAGTAGTCGGCCACCGAGGCGGAACGGGTGAAACGCGGGTCGACCACGATCAGCCGGGCCTGGTTGTGCGCCTTGGCCTCGGTGACCCACTTGAAGCCGCAAGGATGGGCTTCGGCGGCATTGCCGCCCATGATCAGCACCAGATCGGCATTCTTGATGTCGGTCCAGTGGTTGGTCATGGCACCGCGGCCAAACGTCGGGGCAAGACTTGCCACCGTCGGGCCGTGTCAGACACGTGCCTGGTTGTCGAACGCCAGTATGCCGAGTGAACGAACCACCTTGTGGGTGATGTAGCCGGCCTCGTTGGAGGAGGCCGAGGCGGCGAGAAAGCCCGTGGTCAGCCAGCGGTTGACCGTCTGGCCCTGCTCGTTGCGCTCGATGAAGTTGGCGTCGCGGTCCTCCTTCATCAGCTTGCAGATGCGCTCGAGGGCCTCGTCCCAGTCGATGCGCTTCCACTCGCCGGAGCCGGCCTCGCGCACCTCGGGGTACTTGAGCCGGTTCGGGCTGTGGATGAAGTCGAGCAGCCCGGCGCCCTTCGGGCATAGGGTGCCGCGGTTGACCGGGTGATCGGCGTCGCCCTCGATATGGATGATGTTCTGCGCGACGTTCTTGCCTCCGCTGCCCTGGCTGTACATGATCAGGCCGCAGCCGACCGAGCAGTAGGGGCAGGTATTGCGCGTCTCGGCGGTGCTCGCCAGCTTGAAGTGCCTGACCTGGTCAGCGAAGGCCTCCGGGGGCGCCACCCCCAGAGCCGCCAGGCTCGA
The DNA here is from genome assembly GCF_052682975.1 of Pseudomonas sp. SP16.1. Classification (NCBI taxonomy): domain Bacteria; kingdom Pseudomonadati; phylum Pseudomonadota; class Gammaproteobacteria; order Pseudomonadales; family Pseudomonadaceae; genus Pseudomonas; species Pseudomonas sp. SP16.1. Next base: position 82,689 of record NZ_JBQYFZ010000001.1, on the reverse strand, counting down.
TCCTCCAAGGCCGGTGGCACAGACCTTGAAGAACTGTCGACGGTTCATGTCCATCGTGGTTCTCCTGCATCGGGCTGGTACCCGGTACGTTGCCGGGCATTTCGCTATCAAGCGTAGTTCGCCGATGCAATTGCGCCAGCTGAAGCTGGCCAGCCGGGCATGACGCTGCTGCTCGACCACCTCGGCTGGGCCGGTTTTCGCCAGGCGCCGGTCGGCCTCGGCAAGGTCGCCGGGCTGCAGCCGACAGTCGCGGAGAACCGGCCGGTGCGCCGCGGCTGAGTCAGTCGCGCTCGAAGCGGTAGAACAGATTGGGCTCGCTGGCCAGATAGAGATTGCCGCGGTCGTCGAAGGTCACCCCCTCCCCCTGCGGCACGCCGTCGGCCAGCCCGGCGAAACCCTGGAACAGAGAGCGGAAGCTGACCAGTCGGCCGTCGTCGTCCAGCTCGATCAGCAACTGGGATTCGTCACTGAGCAGCACCAGGTGCCCGGTGCGTTCGTCGAAATGCACGGACGACAGGTCGGTGGCGAACGCGATCCGATCGATCCAAGCCTGGCGATCGATGACCTCCAGGTTGAAAGCGCCGGCCAGGCTGCTCTTCAATCCACGGATTTCGTAGAGCTTGCGCGGCGAGTGCTCCTTGACCACGAAAAGGCGGTCGCCGGCGCGATCGTAGCCCAGCCCCTCGAAGCCCTGGTTGTCGCCCTGGCCGATGCCCAGGGTCAGCACCCGGGTATCCTCGCGATACAGCGGACCGGGCGTTTCCGGCACCCGCACCGCCACCAGCGCCTGTCGGCGCTCTTCGGCCAGCAGCAGCAGGCCATCGCCCAGGTAGGTGACGCCCTCGACGTCCTCGAAACCGCTCAGCGGGTAGCGCCCGAGCAACTCGCCGTCCGGGCTCAGGCGCAGCAGTTGCTCGGGGTTGTTGACCACGGCCCAGAGCTGGTCACGGTCATGGTCGTAGCTCAGCCCGGAGAAATTGTCCGTCATCCCAGCCACCGGCTTGGCCTCGATGCTCACCCGGTATTCCGGCAGCCACAGGCTGCGGTGCTCCCAGCGCTCCTCGTGCCAGCTGGTCTTGATCCAGAAGTACAGCCGCTCGTCCAAGTGCAGGGCACGTACCTGATAGGCCGCCAGCAGCACCGACAACAACAGCGCCCATTTCCATGGGCTGATGACAGGTAGCCTTCCTAGCCCCCCCTTGGCAACGGACAGCATCGCTCAGCGCTCGCAGACAGTGGGAAGAACGGCAGTATGTCGGCCCATTGTTGCAGTTGAGCGCGCTTGCCGGCCTCGCAAGAGGCTGCCGTTGGACCAGGCGATTCGGCATGGGTTCGGCCGCGGATTTGGGCGATGACCTAAGCGGGTGCTAGACTTCGCGCCCTTGTTGCAGGTAACGGACTCAGGCAGGTCGCCATGCCCCTGACTCAAGCGTACGACTGGCTGCCTACGCCGCCATAGGTTCTCCCCCCCCTCGCATGCCCGCGCAGCCTCTCGGCTGAGCGCGCGCGCCGCCGCGTATCCGCCACTGCGAATGGCCGGCGCGTCTCCTTTCTCTGCCTTGTCGTCAACCCTTGTCCGCCTCGCGGCTGCGCCAGCTTTGGCGGATTACAACCCTGGAATGCGTCGATGTTGCACAGCCTGAAAAACACCTGGTTCTTCAATATCCGCGGCGACGTGCTCGCCGGCCTGGTCGTGGCCCTGGCACTGATCCCCGAGGCCATCGCCTTCTCCATCATCGCCGGGGTCGACCCCAAGGTCGGCCTCTACGCCTCGTTCTGCATCGCCGTGGTGATCGCCTTCGTCGGCGGCCGCCCGGGCATGATCAGCGCCGCCACCGGGGCCATGGCCCTGGTCATGGTGACGCTGGTGAAAGAGCACGGCCTGCAATACCTGCTGGCCGCCACCCTGCTCACCGGCGTGCTGCAGATCGGCGCCGGCTACCTGAAGCTGGGCTCGCTGATGCGCTTCGTCTCGCGCTCGGTGGTCACCGGCTTCGTCAACGCCCTGGCGATCCTGATCTTCATGGCCCAGTTACCCGAACTCACGAATGTGACTTGGCATGTGTACGCCATGTGCGCCGCGGGCCTGGGCATCATCTACCTGTCCCCCCATGTGCCGAAGCTGGGCAAGGTCATCCCCTCGCCGCTGGTGTGCATCCTGGCGATGACCGCCGTGGCCATGTATCTGGGCCTGGATATCCGCACCGTCGGCGACATGGGCGAGCTGCCCGATACATTGCCGATCTTCCTCTGGCCGGACGTGCCGCTGACCCTGCAAACCCTGGCGATCATCTTCCCCTATTCGGCGGCGCTGGCGGTGGTCGGCCTGCTGGAATCGATGATGACCGCCACCATAGTCGACGACCTGACCGACACCGACAGCGACAAGAACCGCGAGTGCAAGGGCCAGGGCGTGGCCAATATCGCCTCCGGCCTGCTCGGCGGCATGGCCGGCTGCGCGATGATCGGCCAGTCGGTGATCAACGTGAAATCCGGCGGCCGCGGCCGCCTGTCGACCCTGGTGGCCGGCAGCGTGCTGCTGCTGATGGTGGTGTTCCTCTCCGACTGGGTCAGCCAGATCCCCATGGCGGCGCTGGTGGCGGTGATGATCATGGTGTCGATCGGCACCTTCAGCTGGGACTCGATCCGCAACCTGCGCACCTTCCCGCTGTCGACCAACCTGGTGATGCTGGCCACCGTGGCGGTGACCGTCTATACCCACAACCTGGCCTACGGCGTGTTCGTTGGCGTGCTGCTGGCGGCGATGTTCTTCGCCAACAAGATCGGCCACTTCCTCTATATCAGCTCGGCCATCGACGCCGACGGTCGCCAGCGCCGCTACCAGGTGGTCGGCCAGGTGTTCTTCGCTTCCGCCGACAAGTTCGTCGCTGCCTTTGATTTCAAGGAAGCGGTGGCTAAGGTGAGCATCGACCTGTCGCGCGCGCACTTCTGGGACATCACCGCCGTCGCCGCGCTGGACAAGGTGGTGATCAAGCTGCGCCGCGAGGGCACCGAAGTGGAAGTGCGGGGCCTGAACCAGGCCAGCGCCACCATCGTCGACCGCTTCGGCGTGCACGACAAGGACAGCGCCACCGACCTGCTGTCGGGCCACTGAGAAGGAGAACGACAATGATCCAGGTAATGGCTTGTATCGACGGTTCCCTGTCCTCCCCGGCGGTATGCGACTACGCCGCCTGGGCCAGCCTGCGCCTCGACGCGCCGCTGACCCTGCTGCACGTGCTCGACCACAGGCAGTACCCGCCGCGCAGCGACCTGTCCGGCAATATCGCCCTGGGCAGCCGCGAACAGCTGCTGCGGGAGCTGGCCGACCTCGACGAACGGCGCAGCAAGCTGGCGCTGGAGCAGGGCCGCCTGGCCCTGGAGGCAGCCAAGGAACGCGCCCAGCGCGACGGCGTGACCAACCCGCAATTGCGTCAGCGCCACGGCGACCTGGCCGACAGCCTGCGCGAACTGCAAGGCGAGATCCGCCTGCTGGTGATCGGTCGCCAGGGCGAGACCAGCGACAGCGCCAGCCAGCTGGTGGGCAGCCAGCTGGAGAGCGTGATCCGCACCCTGCACCGGCCGATCCTGGTCACGCCCGGCCAGTTCCAGGCGCCACGCAGCCTGATGCTGGCCTACGACGGCAGCGCCACCTGCGACAAGGGCGTCGACCTGCTCGCCGCCAGCCCGCTGTTCCAGGGCCTGCCGATCCATCTGGTGATGGTCGGCGCCGACAGCGGCGACGCCCGTGCCCAGCTGGAGCAGGCCAAGCAGCGCCTGGTCGCCGGCGGTCACGAGGTGCAGGTGGCGATCCGCGCCGGCGAGGTGGAACCGACCCTGCACGCCTATCAGGCCGAGCAGGGCATCGACCTGCTGGTGATGGGTGCCTACGGCCACTCGCGCATTCGTCAGTTCCTGGTCGGCAGCACCACCACGCATATGCTGCAGAGCAGCAGCAGCCCCTTGCTGCTGCTGCGCTGAAATGGCCGGGGCGGACGTCGCCCGCTTTCACGCGCTGCTGGCCGAGCGGGACACGCAGTCCCACGATCGGCCAGAGCGCGGTCCGCCGCCTGTGGCGCCTGGATGCGCTGCAGCAGGCGATGCCCGACACCGTACGGCAGCGCGCGAACCTCTGTTCCTCGCCTTAAGGCGCCTGGAGCAGGACGACTAGGGCTTCTGCCGGCATGCGGCGAAGCCGTGACGGCGGCGCGCCTGCCGATAGGCTCCGCCTGTGCCCTGTGCATCGCCTGCGCCGAGCGAGCGAACGCACTCCCGCCTGACGAGCGGCAGCCCCATACTGGCCAAAGGACAGCCCTGTGGTCGCAAAAGGCGCTATGCTCGGCCAAGCCGCTGCTGTGATCACAAACATGACCGACGCCGACGTACCGCGCCATCCCGAAGCCTTTGCCCTGTGGCGCGAAGTGCAGGACACCCGCGTCCGTACCCGCCTGGGTGGCTTCTACTATCTATTGGCCTGGCTGCTGGCCTGGCTGTTCAGCGCCGACCCGCTCGCCCTGCTGGCCAGCGGCCTGGGCGGTAGTGCGCTGTTCGCCGCGCTGCTGCTGGCACGCCAGCTGCACTGCGCGGAGCTTGGCGATAACCCGGTCCAACTGCAGCGCTGGCTCGACCAGCACTGGGCCCTGCTGCTGCTCACCGCACTGGCCTGGGGCCAGGCCCACGCCTGGATCCTCTACCGCGCCGAATTCGCCGACTCGGCACTGATCGCCACGCTCGCCACCATCGCCTTCTGCACGGCGATGACCTTCAACTTCGCCATGCGCAGGCAGCGCGCCCTGCTCGCCATCGCACTGCTCTACCTGCCCGGCCTGGCGGTACTGGCGCTGGACTGGACGCGGCAACTGGCGCTGCTGGTGACCCTGAGCTGCTACCTGAGCTACCTGCTGCTGGTGCTTGGCCGCAGCCATCGCGAATACCGCGCCACCCTCGCCATGGAACTCAAGCTGCTGGAACAGCAGGCGCGCCTGGATCTGCTCAGTCGCACCGACAGCCTGACCCAGCTGGGCAACCGCTATCAGTTCAATACGCTGTTCCCCGCCCTGGTGGCCGGCGCCCAGCGCCGCGGCGAGCCGCTGTCGCTGGTGCTGCTGGATATCGACTGGTTCAAGCGGATCAACGACGAGCACGGCCATACCAGCGGCGACGCCTGCCTGCAGGCGTTCGCCGAACGCCTGCGCAAGGTGTTCCGCCGCGACGGCGATGCCCTGCTGCGTCTCGGCGGCGAGGAGTTCGGCGTGCTGATGCCGAACACCAACCTGATCCAGGCCGCCGCCCTGGCCGAGCGCTTTCGCCAGGATCTGGCGCACAACGGCCTGCACCTGAACGGGCGACAGCTGCCGCTGACCGCCAGCCTCGGCGTCGGCAGCTTCGATGTGGAAATGGACGACGACGCCGACGCCTTCTTCCGCCGCGTCGACCGCGCCCTGTACCGCGCCAAGGCGCAGGGCCGCGACCGCCTGGTGCAGGCGTGACGACCAGCCTAGCCAAATGCCATCACTCGACTAGGCTGATGCTGTAAGCCCCGGAGTACGCAGCCATGCGGCCTGAAGTGAAGATGTCCAGCAGCGCCTTCAAGCTGTGGCGCGAGGCGAACGACATGCACGCGCGCTCGCGCTTCGGCGGCTTCTACTACCTGCTCGCCTGGTGCCTGCTGTGGCTGACCAGTCGCACGCCGACGCAGAACCTCTGGTTGTGGCTGGCAGGCGGCGTGCTGCTGCTGGCGTTCGTCATGCTGCGCATCGCCCATGAGCCACGCGGCCACCAGCTCGAAGCCGACCTGGGCCAATGGCTGCGCCGCCACTGGCAGCTGATGCTGCTGCAGGCGTTGATCTGGGGCCTGATGCTGGCCGGCGTGGAGCTGAGCCAGGCACTGCAGGTCTCGCACCTGATGGTGATGCTCACCGCGGTGGTGTTCGCCACCGCGATGGCCTTCACCTTCCCGATGCGCCGCAGGCCGTGCGCGGTCGGCATGCTGCTGATCTACCTGCCGGCCACCGCGGTGAAGTTCTGGCACGAGCGCGAGACCCCCGCCGAATCGGCGGCGCTGCTGATGTACCTGGCCTACATGATGCTGTTTCTCCACCGCTGGCACCGCGAATACCGCATCGGCCTGGAGCGCGAGATGCGCCTGCGCCAGCACAGCGAGGAACTCGACCAGCGCAGCCGCACCGACGCGCTCACCGGCCTGGGCAACCGTTACCAGTTCAACGTGCTGCTGGCCAACTGGCTGGCCGCGGTGCGCCGCCAGCACAGCCCGCTGGCCCTGGTGCTGATCGACATCGACTGGTTCAAGCAGGTCAACGATAGCCACGGCCACCGCGCCGGCGATCTGTGCCTGCACCTGTTCGCCGAACGCATGCGCAAGGTGTTTCGCCGCGACAGCGATGTCCTGCTGCGCCTGGGCGGCGAGGAGTTCGCCGTACTGATGCCGAACACCAGCCTGGAGCAGGCGCTGCAACTGGCCGAACGCTTTCGCAGCGAGCTGGAACAGCAGCCACTGCAGCTGCCAGCGCTGTCGTTGTCGATCACCTGCAGCATCGGCGTGGGCGATTACCTGCCGCTGTGCGACGACTCGCCGGAAGCCTTCTACAAGCGCGTCGACGATGCGCTCTACCAGGCCAAGAGCAAGGGCCGCAACCGCGTGGAACTGGCCTAGGGCGCCCCGGTCCTGCGTCTCCGGCTAGGGAAACTCTGAAATAGCCGTCATTCCCGCGCAGGCTTTGTCGCTGAACAGCGCTTGCGCTGGCCCGAAGGGGAATAATCCACAACCTGCGTAATCCCTGGGCTCCCGCCTTCGCGGGAGTGACGATGAATGGCTTTTTCAGAACTTCCCTAGCTAGGGTACCGTCGCCAAGCGCTGGCACAGCCGCTCGATGGCGCCGAGCATCTGCCAGCTGGGCCGTTCCAGGCCCTTGTCCGGCACCGCCCAGACCTGCCCTCGGCGCACCGCCTGCAGCTGCGGCCAGGCCTGCCACAGCGTCAGCTCCGCGTTGCTGCCGCCGAGAATCACCTCGGGGTCGCGCGCCAGCACCGATTCGATGCCGACCTGTGGCGCCGGCTGCGGCAGGTCGGCAAACAGGTTGCGCGCGCCGCACACCGCCAGGGCGTCGCCGATCAATTGCTCGCCGCCGATGGTGTACAGCGGTTGGTGCCAGATCTGGTAGAACACCGCGATCGGCCGCTCGCGCCGGTAGCGTTGCCGCAGCACGGCGAGCTCGGCGCGAAACGCCGCCGCCAGGCGCTGACCCCGCTCGGGGCGACCAATCCGCTCGGCGATGCCGAGGTAGGCCTCGGCCAGTTGCTCGAGACGACTCGGCTCGATCAGCAGCAAGGGGATGCCGAAGTGCTGCAGCTGCGCCTGCTGCGCCGGCGGCACGCTGCCCGGAGCAGTCAGGATCAGGTCGGGCGAAAGCTGCAGCAGGCTTTCGAATTCCAGCTGGCCATAGCGGCCGACGGTGGGCAGGTGCGCCAGCGCGGCGGGACGTTCGTCGCCTTCGAGCACGCCCACCAGCAGATCGCCGGCCTGAAGATCGAGCATGATCTCGCTGAGCGACGGCGCCAGGCTGATCACCCGCTCCGCAGCCGCCAGCGGCGGCGCCAGCAGGCACAGGGCGAGCAGCAGCGTGCGCATCAGCCGAGCTGGCGGGGAATGCGGTAGAGGCAGTGCAGCACGATGGTCGACAGCGCCAGCAGCACCAGCGGCACCGCTTCCAGCCCGGCCAGCACCGCCAGGGCGGCGATCCAGGCCGGCAGCGCGGCGCCGAGCAGCGCGCGCAAACGCACGCGATCCAGCTCCAGCCAGGCGGCCGGCTCGGCGTCGCTGTCCAGGGCTTTGTCGGTGGCGATCAGCGCACGCTTGTAGGCGGCGAACAGCGGCAGGCTGACGAACATCGAGGCCAGCCCGGCGACGAACAGCGGCAGGCTCAGCACCGTAGTGGCGCCGCCGCCGAACAGCAGGTTGAAGACGAACAAGGGTGCCAGGGCCACGCCCAGCTGGCGCCACCAGGCGAGCGCCAGACGGCGCTTGACCTGGCCGCGGGTCACAGGCTGTCCTCGGCCTCGCCCTGGTGCTGGTTGCCCAGCATATGCCCGAGCTTGCCGGCCTTGGTGGCGAGGTAGCGCTTGTTGTAGGGGTTGTGCTCGATCTGCAGCGGGACGCGATGATCCACATTGATGCCCATCTCGCCCAGCGCCTTGACCTTGCGCGGATTGTTGGTCATCAGTTTGAGACTCTTGATGCCCAGATGCTCGAGCATCGGCTGGCAGATCGCGTAGTCGCGCTGGTCGGCGCCGAAGCCCAGGCGCTCGTTGGCTTCGACGGTGTCGGCGCCGCCATCCTGCAGTTCGTAGGCACGGATCTTGTTCAGCAGGCCGATACCGCGGCCCTCCTGGCGCAGGTAGAGCAGCACGCCGCGACCTTCCTGGGCGATGGCCTGCAGCGCCGCCTGCAGCTGTGCGCCGCAATCGCAGCGCAGGCTGAACAGGGCGTCGCCGGTCAGGCACTCGGAGTGCAGACGCCCGAGCACCGGCGCGCCGTCGGCCACCTCGCCGAAGGTCAGGGCGACGTGTTCCTTGCCGGTGGCCTGGTCGAGGAAACCGTGCATGGTGAACACACCGAAGGGCGTGGGCAGTTGGGAGGCGGCGACGAACACGACGGACACCGGATACTCCTGGCAATGAATACGAAACGGGGCGGCATTGTAGCAGCAGGCCCAGGCCGCGGGTCAGTCAGAAATGCCGATCATCAGCATCGAAAGCGTCGCCCTCGCGCCTGATCGAGCCTACAGCTTGGACTCCAGCACCAGCATGCCCTGCTCCTCGCGCCAGCCGACCCGGCCGAGGAAGCTCATGCCCAGCAGGGCGTCGTGCGGCGCACCGCCCTCGAGCACCACGGCCTCGACGCCGAGCACTTCCAGTTCGCCGACCTTCACCCGATCCAGGTTGACCTGCCAGCCACGCGCGATGCCGCTGGCCGTGTTGACCTGCAACGGCCGGCCCTTGACCCGGTAGTCGATGCCCAGGCGGCGAGCGTGGGCGTCGTTGAGAGCGACCGAGGTGGCGCCGGTGTCGACCAGAAACTGCACGCTCTGACCATTGACCGAGCCGGCCACCCAATAGTGGCCGCCGACCCCCTTGGCTATGCTCAAGCGCTTCTTCACCGGCTCGGCGAAGCCGGTACTGTACTCGCGGCTCAGCGGGTAGGCCCGCTCGACGCCCTCGACGCGCAGCACCGCGCCCTGCTTGTCGACGCTGACCACCTGCACCCCGCCCGGCCCGCTCTGGCCGACCCGTACCAGCTTGCGCTGGCCGTCGACGTTGAGCACCGCGGCGCCGGGGAACAGGCCGACCACCTGGACCTGCGAGACGGCCCAGCACGGCGCACCGAACAGCAGGCAGAGGGCAACGAGGCAGTGGCGAAAATGCATGGCTAACGGTCTCCCGGCTAGTCGAAGGGATAGGGTTGCTGCCAACGCTCGAAGATCGGCCGCAGGGTACCGGCCTCGACCAGCAGCGTCATGCGTCGGTCGTAGAGCGCGGCCAGCGCACGCCCCCTGGGATTGTCGGCGAAACCGAGGTACAGCGGCAGCGAGGTCAGATCGACTACCTGGTAGCGGTCGCTGCCCGGCACGGCGGCCAGCACGTCCTCGACCTCGGTGCGGGCATCGATATAGAAGTCGGCATGGCCGTAGTCGAGCATGGCGAGGATACCGCTATGCCGATGAATTTCCCGGTAGTGCTGCACATTCGGCAGGTAGCGCTGGTACTCGTAACCGCGCATCCATACCAGGCGCAGGTCGCCGAGGCGATCCAGGCTCGGCGCCGGTCTGCCGCTCAGGCCCAGGGCGCTGACCTGATCGGCGTCATAGTGCCAGTGCGGGTAGTACACCCGTTCTTCGACCTCGTTGAGGTAGGAGCCGACCCAGGCGTCGACCTCGCCACGCTGGACCAGGCCGACGGAACGGGTGTAGGGAACGCTTTGCCTGCGCAAGGCGACGCCGGCCGGCTCGAACACCAGGCGCAGGATGTCCCAGGCCAGGCCGGTGCCGTCGGCGTTGGTATGGTCCTCCCAGACTTCGCTGGCCACGCGCACCTCGCTCGGCTGCTCGGGCTCGGCGTGCGCCGCCAGTGCCGCAACCAGGCCCAGCAGCAGCGCCAACAGCCGGGTCGCCATTGTCATCGTCTTTCTAGAAGCCCAACACCGCCGCATACCGCCCCCAGCTCCAGACCAGCCCCTGCATGGCCAGCCAGGCGAATACCCCGGCGATCACGTCGTCGAGCATGATGCCGACGCCGCCGTGCACGTGGCGGTCGATCCAGCGGATCGGCCAGGGCTTGACGATGTCGAACAGGCGGAACATCAGAAAGCCCAGCAGTAGCCAGCCCCAGCCCTCCGGAACCAGCCAGAGGGTGATCCACATGCCGACCATCTCGTCCCAGACGATGCCCTCGTGATCGTGGACCCGCAAGTCGTCGGCAACCTTGCCGCACAGCCAGAAGCCGAACAGCATGGTCACTCCGAGCATCAGCCAGTAGCCCCAGTCCGGCAGCATCTGCCACAGCGGCACGAACGGCAGCGCCACCAGCGAACCCCAGGTGCCCGGCGCCTTGGGCAGGGTACCGGAGCCGAAGCCGAAGGCGATGAAATGCCAGGGATTGCGCCAGACAGAAGGGGGTACGTACTCGGCGGGAACCTGGTTGGGGTGATCGGTCACGCGGCATCCATCCTGTCAGAAATGTTGGTAGCCGCCGCGCGGCGACAGCATGGCCCGCCCCTGCGCGTCCAGCAGTTGCACGCCGCTACCGGCCAGCACACGGCCGATGACCTGCACCTCGGGCCACTCGGCCTGCACCTCCGCGAGCAGCGCCGGCGGCAGGGTAAAGGCCAGGCGGTAGTCGTCGCCACCGCTCAGCGCACAGGCCAGTGCCTGCTGCTCGCCGGCGAAGGCGCGCAGCGCCGCGGACAAGGGTAGACGTGCCGACTCCACCTGCAGGGCGACGCCCGACGCCTGGGCGATATGCCCGCAATCGGCAAGCAGGCCGTCGGAGATATCCAGCGCCGCCGTCGCCCGCCCACGCAGGGCCTGGCCCAGCGCCAGCTGCGGCTGCGGCGACCAGTAGCGCGCCAGCAGCGGTTCGGCGATCTCGGCGGCCGCCTCGCGCTGACCCAGCACCAGCGGCAACGCACCGGCCGCATCGCCGAGGCTGCCGCCGACGCAGAGCAGATCACCGACCCGCGCGCCACAGCGAGTCAGCGCCTGACCGGCCGGCACCCGACCGAATACGCTCAGGGTCAGGCTCAGCGGGCCGCGGGTCGTATCGCCGCCGACCAGGGTCAGCGCACAGCTCTGCGCCATGGCCTGCAGGCCGCGCGCGAAAGCCGCCAGCCAGGCTTCGCTGGCGGTCGGCAGGGTCAGGGCCAGGGTAAAGGCCAGCGGCGTGGCGCCCATGGCGGCCAGGTCGCTGGTCGACACCGCCAGTGCGCGCTGTCCGAGGAGGAAGGGATCGCAGGGATCGGGGAAATGCACCCCGGCGACCAGGCTGTCGGTGGACACCGCCAGCTGCTCGCCGGCGGCCAAGGCCAGCAGCGCGCAGTCGTCGCCGATACCGCGGACCACGCCGTCGCCGCCCTGGGCGCAGGGGGCGGCGGCGAAGTAGTGGCGGATCAGCTCGAACTCACCCATGGGCTGGCAACGATCCGCTGCGCGTCGGCCCTGCTGCGTTAGCAGCAGGTTCGCAAAGCCGCTTGCGGCTAACGCACTTAGGTGCGGCCCCGAAGGGGCGAGCGAAGCGAGTCATGCTCATTAGCGACAGCACAGCAGCACACTGCGCTTGCTCGCCTACTTCTGCCTTGCAGGACTCGAGCTCGCAAGAGCGTAAATCAAGCATCCGGACAGACCTCAACGCTTGTTAGCGTTGACTTCGGCCGCACGCAGCTTGGGCGCCAACTTGTCGAGGATGCCATTGACGAACTTGTGCCCGTCGGTGGCGCCGAACACCTTGGCCAGCTCGATACCTTCGTTGATCACCACCTTGTAAGGCACGTCGACGCGGTTCTTCAGCTCGTAGGTGGACAGGCGCAGGATGGCCAGCTCGACCGGATCGATCTCTTCCAGCGGGCGGTCGAGCAACGGCGTGAAGGCCTCGTCCAGCTCGGTCTTCTGCCGCGGCACGCCGTGCAGGATCTCGTGGAAGTAGGCGCCGTCGACCTTGCTGAAGTCGTTGTCGACGCGAAACTGCGCTTCGATCTCGTTCAGCGGCTGGCCGGCGATATGCCAGGAGTACAGGGCCTGCATGGCCAGGGTGCGGGCCTCGCGGCGAGCGAGAATCTTGCCGCTGGGGCCCTTCTTGGCCGGCTGGCCGTTACCGGAGTTGCTCACTTGGCCTCCAACTGCGCCAGCAGACTGACCATTTCCAGGGCAGACAGCGCAGCTTCGGCACCCTTGTTACCTGCCTTGGTGCCGGAACGTTCGATGGCTTGTTCGATGGAATCGACGGTCAGCACGCCGAAGGCGACCGGTACGCCGTACTCCATGGAGACCTGGGCCAGGCCCTTGGTGCACTCGCCGGCGACGTATTCGAAGTGCGGAGTACCGCCACGGATCACCGCGCCGAGGGCGATGATCGCCGCGAACTCGCCGCGCTGGGCGACCTTCTGGGTGACCAGCGGAATCTCGAAGGCACCCGGGGCGCGGATGATGGTGATGTCGCTCTCGCTCACGCCATGGCGGACCAGCGCGTCGATGGCGCCGCTGACCAGGCTCTCGACGACGAAGCTGTTGAAACGGCCCACCACCAGGGCGTATTTGCCCTGCGGGGCGATGAAGGTACCTTCGATGGTCTTCAGGGTCATGACGGGTCTCACATGGGTTAAAGAGCCGGGGCGGCGGTGCGCTCCGAAAAATAAAATTCGTGCTCCCTGGGGAGCGGGCTTTGCTCCCCTCTCCCATAAATGGGAGAGGGTCATCAGCTTTGGCCCTTCGGGCCGCTGTCAGTCAGCCGGCAGGTATTCTACAACCTCGAGATCGAAGCCGGATATCGCGTTGAACTTCATCGGCGAGCTCAGCAGGCGCATCTTGCGCACACCGAGGTCGCGCAGGATCTGCGAGCCGGCGCCCACCGTGCTGTAGGTGGCCGGGGTCGCCGGTTGCTGGCGGCCGAGGTGGGCCAGCAGCTCCGGGCCGGTCAATGGGTTACCCAGCAGCAGCACCACGCCGCTGCCAGCCTTGGCCACCTCGGCCATGGCCGCGCGCAGGCTCCAGCGTCCCGGCTGGTTGACCAGGAACAGGTCGCGCAGCGGGTCCATGTTGTGCACCCGCACCAGGGTCGGCTCCTCGGCGCAAATGCTGCCCAGGGTCAGCGCCATGTGCGCGGTGTCTTCCACCGCGTCGCGGTAGGTGACCAGATTGAACTGGCCCAGCTCGGTATCCAGCGGCTGCTCGCTGATGCGCTCGACGGTGCGCTCGTGGATCAGGCGGTAGTGGATCAGGTCGGCGATGGTGCCGATCTTCAGGCCGTGCTGTTCGGCGAAGGCCTCCAGCTCCGGGCGACGGGCCATGGTGCCGTCGTCGTTCATGATCTCGCAGATCACCCCGGAAGGTTCGTAGCCGGCCATACGCGCCAGGTCGCAGGCCGCCTCGGTGTGGCCGGCACGCGCCAGCACGCCGCCGGGCTGGGCCATCAGTGGGAAGATATGGCCGGGGCTGACGATATCCTCGGCCACCGCGCTCTTCGCCACCGCGGCCTGCACGGTGCGCGCGCGGTCGGCGGCGGAGATGCCGGTGGTCACGCCCTCGGCCGCCTCGATGGAGACGGTGAACTTGGTGCCGAAACCGGAGCCGTTGCGCGGCGCCATCAGCGGCAGCTTGAGCAGCTCGCAGCGCTCGCGGGTCATCGGCATGCAGATCAACCCCCGCGCGAAGCGGGCCATGAAGTTGATATGTTCGGCGGTGACGCACTCGGAGGCGATGATGATATCTCCCTCGTTCTCGCGGTCCTCGTCATCCATGAGGATGACCATCTTGCCGGCGCGGATGTCTTCGATCAGTTCTTCTGCGGTATTCAGGGCCATGGCGGCGCGTCTCACTTGTTCAGGTAGCCGTGTTCGGCGAGAAAGCTTGCGGTCAGGCCTGAGGCCTTGGGCTCGGCGGCCTTGTCGCCGAGCAGCAGGCGCTCCAGGTAGCGCGCCAGCAGGTCGACCTCGAGGTTGACCTTACGCCCGGCCTGGTAGTCGACCATGATGGTCTCGGCCAGGGTGTGCGGCACTATGGTCAGCTCGAACTCGGCGCCGTCCACCGCGTTGACGGTCAGGCTGGTGCCGTCGACGGTGATCGAGCCCTTGTGCGCGATGTACTTGGCCAGCTCGCGCGGCGCGCGCACCCTGAACTGCACGGCACGAGCGTTATCGGCGCGAGAGACAACCTCGCCGACGCCGTCGACATGGCCGCTGACCAGATGGCCGCCGAGGCGGCTGGTGGGGGTCAGGGCCTTTTCCAGATTGACCGCGCTGCCGGGCTTGAGGTCGACGAAGGCGGTGCGCGCCAGGGTCTCGCGGCTGACGTCGGCCCAGAAGCCGTCGCCGGGCAGCTCCACCGCGGTCAGGCACACGCCGTTGACCGCGATGCTGTCGCCGAGCTTGACGTCGCCCAGGTCGAGCTTGCCGGTGGCCACGTAGAGACGCACGTCGCCACCCTTGGGGGTCATGGCGCGGATGCTGCCGATGGCTTCGATTATGCCGGTGAACATGCGCCCTCCGAACCTGGCGTGAAGATGATGCACAGCATGGATGAACTCCTGTTTTGGTCAAAAACAGGGCAATGCCGATCGATAGGGATTTCACGGACGCGCACGCGGCGCCCGAGGAGGGAATCCCGCTCTCTCTTTATCCGGACTATACCGTCGGCCCCGGAATCGCACCGGGTCTGCTGACCTCGCCGAAACGAGCGCTCGCGGGCTAGGCAGAATCCGCCATTACCGCCGGTGGGGAATTCCACCCCGCCCTGAGAACGTTGCGGCCAGTCGCCCGGCCGAGTGGCGTTTTACCATATTTATCGCCGCACCGCATGACCCCAGGGGGACGCCGTGTCGACCTGCCGTCGGCAGGTTGGGCTAAGGAGCCTGCGACCAAGCCCAACATGGGCGTGGGGATCGCCGGGATCGTGGAGAATGCCAAGATCGCCGGGCGGGGCGCGGCGCGCTCCCGGTTGGGCTTCGCTGCGCCCAGCGGCAAACTACGGCTTGGGCACCGCGGTGATCTGCCAGTCGTCGCCCACGGCGCGGATATCGAGAATCTGCAACTCCGGCGCCTCGGCCATCCGATTGAGCGGCAGGTCGAGCAGCGGCCGGGCGTTGCAGCCAAGCAACTTGGGCGCCATGAAGATGCGGTACTCATCCACCAGCGCGGCGCGGGCGAAGGCGCCGGCCAGACGCGGTCCGGCTTCGACCAGCACCTCGTTGGCACCCCGCGCGGCCAGCTCCTCGAGCAGCCTGCGCAGGTTGACATGGCCATTGCTGCCGGGCACGGCGAGCAGTTCGTGGCCTTCCTCCCGATAGCGGTCGCGAGCGAGCGCAGCGGCGCAGGTCGCCACCAGCGCCGGCCCGACCTGGAAGAACGCCTTGTCCAGCGGTACGCGCAGGCGCCCGTCGACCAGCACGCGCAAGGGCGGGCGGCGCTGCGCCAGGGCCGTCAGCTCGGCGCCCAGGCCCAGCTCGTCGGGGCGCACGGTGAGCCGGGCGTCATCGGCCAGTACGGTGTCGGCGCCACTCAGCACCACGCTGGCCTGGGCCCGCAGGCGCTGCACCTCCGCGCGCGCGGCCGGGCCGGTGATCCACTGGCTCTCGCCGCTGGCCATGGCAGTGCGCCCATCCAGACTCATCGCCAGCTTGACCCGCAGCAGCGGCAGCCCCGTTTCCATGCGCTTGATGAAGCCGGCATTGAGCGCGCGCGCCTCGCTTTCCAGCACGCCCGCCAGCACCTCGATACCGGCCTCGGCCAGGCGCCGCAGGCCATTGCCGGCAACCTGCGGATTGGGATCCTGCATGGCCGCCACTACCCTGCCGACGCCGGCGGCGATCAGCGCATCGGCGCAGGGCGGCGTACGCCCGTGGTGACTGCAGGGCTCCAGGGTGACGTAGGCGGTGGCACCACGCGCCAGCTCGCCGGCCTGGCGCAACGCGTGCACCTCGGCATGCGGCTCGCCGGCACGGGCATGCCAGCCTTCGCCGACGATGCGCCCGTCACGCACGATGACGCAGCCGACGCGCGGATTGGGATGGGTGGAATACAGGCCCTTGCGCGCCAGCTCGAGGGCGCGCGCCATGAAGGCGTGATCGCAGGGGCTCATCGGCTTTTCGACGGCTCGCGGGCCAGGCGCTCGATTTCCTCGCGGAACTCGTTGAGATCCTGGAAGCGCCGATACACCGAGGCGAAACGGATATAGGCGACCTCGTCGAGCTTGTGCAGCTCGCTCATCACCAGTTCGCCGAGCACCAGCGACTTGACCTCGCGCTCGCCGGTGGCGCGCAGCTGCTGCTTGATCCGGGCGATGGCTTCCTCGAGACGCTCGACGCTCACCGGGCGCTTCTCCAGCGCGCGCTGCATGCCGGCACGCAGCTTGTCCTCGTCGAACGGCTGGCGGCTGCCGTCCTGCTTGATCAGGCGCGGCATCACCAGCTCGGCGGTCTCGAAGGTGGTGAAGCGTTCGCCGCAGGCCAGGCACTCGCGGCGGCGGCGCACCTGGTCGCCCTCGGCGACCAGGCGCGAATCTATGACTTTGGTGTCGTTGGCGGCGCAGAAGGGACAGTGCATGGCAGACGCTGGCAGGTGGCGGCGAAGGCGCCATGGTAGCGCATCGCGGCCTCAAGACAAGCCGCCGGCTTTGCGCTATACAGACGCCCGCGCCATCGACTTGACCGAAGCTCATGAACAGACGCCACGCCCTTTTTTCGCTTGCCCTGTGCGGCCTGCTGACCGCCTGCGGCAGCGCCCCCGTCGCCCCGCCGCCGGCGCCCGCCAGCCCGGCCGCGGCGCCTGCCGCCGAACCCGCGGCGCCGGCCAGCCACCAGCCCAGCCTGCGCGGCGAGCTGCTGGGGGTTGCCGCCGGCGCGGAGGTGGAACTGGCACTGCTGGTGGTCGATGCGCGTGGGCGGCCCGGTCAATTGCTCAGCAGCCTGCAGCTGCGCGGCGACGGCAGCCCCCTGCGCTTCGCCCTGCCCTTCGCGCCGGAGGCCTTTCCTTTGGATCGCCGGGTCGAACTGCGCGGCCGCGTCAGCCAGTCCGGGCGCCTGGTCCAGCGCCTGCCGGCACAAACCATCGCCGCCCCGCAGAACCGTGACCTCGGCCCGCTGCGCCTGGTACCGGCACCATGAGCGCCCCGGCATCCCTGCAAGGCGCCCTGAGCGAACTGCTCGGCGACGCCCGCCTGGTGGCCGAGAGGCTGCCCGGCAGCGATATCGCCCTGTGGCTGATCGACGCCGGCAATATGGACCGCGCCTTCAGCCCCGAGGAGACCCGGCGCATCCTCGAGGAGCCGCCCTACTGGTGCTTCTGCTGGGCCAGCGGCCTGGTGCTGGCGCGCTGGCTGGCCGCGCGCCCCGAATGGGTGCGCGGCAAGCGCGTGCTGGACTTCGGCGCCGGCAGTGGCGTGGCCGCCATCGCCGCGGCCAGGGCCGGCGCCGCCGAGGTGGTGGCCTGCGACCTCGACCCGCTGGCCCTGGCCGCCTGTCGCGCCAATGCCGAGCTCAACGGCGTCACGCTGAGTTATTCGGCGGATTTCTTCGCCGAGGCCGACCGCTACGACCTGATCCTGGTGGCCGACGTGCTCTACGACCGCGCCAACCTGCCACTGCTGGATCATTTCCTCAGCCGCGGGCGCCAGGCACTGGTGGCCGACTCGCGGGTCAAGGACTTCCGCCACCCGCTGTACCGCCGCTTGGCGCTGCTCGATGGCTGCACCTGGCCGGATCTGGCCGAGCCGAGCGAATTCCGCCAGGTCAGCCTGTACTACGCCGAGCGCCCCTTGTAACCGCGCCCCGGCGCCCGCATTAATAGATGCATTCACGCCCCTTTCGAGACCGACCATGAGCGATTCCCCCTACATCTTCGACATCTCCGGCGCCGCCAACTTCGAACAGCTGGTGATCGAGAACTCCTTTCACAAGCCGGTGCTGGTGGACTTCTGGGCCGAATGGTGCGCGCCGTGCAAGGCGCTGATGCCGATGTTGGCGAAGATCACCGAGGAGTACGCCGGCGAGCTGCTGCTGGCCAAGGTCAACTGCGATATCGAGCAGGACATCGTCATGCGCTTTGGCATCCGCAGCCTGCCCACCGTGGTGCTGTTCAAGGACGGCCAGCCGGTGGACGGTTTCGCCGGCGCCCAGCCGGAGGCGGCGATTCGCGAGATGCTCAAACCCCATGTGGCCGAGCCGGCGCCGGCCGCCGCCGACCCGCTGGAGGCCGCTCAGGCGCTGTTCGCCGAGGGCCGCTTCGCCGACGCCGAGGCGCTGCTCAAGCAGATCCTCACGGAAAACAACGAGAACGCCGCGGCGCTGATCCTCTATGCGCGCTGCCTGGCCGAGCGCGGCGAGCTGGGCGAAACCGAGGCGGTGCTGAATGCGGTCAAGGGCGACGAACACAAGCAGGCGCTGGCCGGCGCCAAGGCGCAACTGACCTTCCTGCGTCAGGCCGCTGACCTGCCGGAGGTGGCCACGCTGAAAAGCCGCCTGGCCCAGGACGCCGGCGACGACGAGGCGGCCTATCAACTGGCCGTGCAGCAACTGGCGCGCCAGCAGTACGAACCGGCGCTGGAGGCACTGCTCAAGCTGTTCGTGCGCAACCGCAGCTACCAGGACGGCCTGCCGCACAAGACCCTGCTGCAGGTGTTCGACCTGCTCGGCGGCGACCATCCGCTGGTCACCACCTACCGCCGCAAGCTGTATCAGGCGATCTACTGACAGCAGCGGCAGGCCTCAAGCCGTAGGGTGGAGAACCGCGTAGCGTTTTCCACCCCCTGGCGTGATCGGCGACGCCGGCAAGCGGTGGACAAGCTTCGCGTTGTCCACCCTACTCGCTCTTACTTGCAGCTTGTGGCTTACAGCTGCTCTTGCCAGTGATAGATCGGCGCATCGGCGCCGGTTTCCATGCGGATCTGCGCGCAGTGGCGCAGGCGCACCAGCAGGCGCTTGCCCGCGGCCTCGCCCCCGGCCAGCGCGGCCAGTTGTCCGAGCAGGCGCGGCCCCTCCACCTGGCCGGCGTCGCGCACCAGTTGCAGCGCGGTCTGCCAGAGCGCGTCGCCTGCCACCGCCGCGGCAACCGGCGCAGTCGCCTCGGCCACAGGCGCAGCGGTCAGCCCACCCGCCAGGCGCGCCCAATCCTCGGCATCCAGTTCCAGGGTCAGATCCACCGGCCAGTCACCGATCCGCCCGCGTATACGCACCATAACCACCCCTCCATTCGAAGCGCTCATGCTCCCATGCGGTCCGGATGCTGGCCAGCCCGATATAAAAGTTGTTATAACGTAACGATTCTATTAACCGCGCCGGAGACCCCCATGCGCCGACTGCTGCTCGCCCTGCCCTTCGCTCTGCTGCCCCTGGCCGCCGCCCAGGCCGCCCAACATCAACACGACCACGCCCATGAACACGAGCACGGCCAAGACAGTCTCGGCGCCCATGAACATGGCGTCGCCAGCCTCAACGTCGTGCTCGACGGAAAGACCCTGGAGCTGCAGCTGGAAAGCCCGGCGATGAACCTGGTGGGCTTCGAGCACGCCGCCAGCAGCGCTGCCGACAAGGCCAAGGTGGCCGCCGCCAAGGTCGAGCTGGAACAGCCGCTGACGCTGTTCGCCCTGGCCGCCGGAGGCTGCAAGGTCAGCGAAACGGAGCTGGAAGGCGCACTGCTGGACAGCGATGCGCATCATGAACATGAACACGAGGACGAGCATGAGGGCGAGCACAGCGAGATCCACGCCCACTACCAGTTCGACTGCGCCAAGGCCGACGAACTGAAGCAGCTGGATCTGAGCGAACTGTTCAAACGTTTCCCCGCCACCGAGAAGATTCAGGTACAACTGATCGGCCCCAGCGGCCAGCAGGGCGCCGAACTGACGCCCGCGCAGCCGCGCCTGAACTTCTGAAGCCGTAGGGTGGATGACGCTCTTCTCATCTACCGCGAGATCTCCATGGTGGATGGGTGAAGCGTCGTCCACCCTACGCGCTGGCCCATCAATCACCCGATAGCCGGACCATGACCCAAGCTCTGATCGAACTCGCCGACCTCGGCTTCGCCTGGCCCGGCCAGGCGCAATTGCTGGACATCCCCCACTTCACCCTCGAACGCGGCGAGACGCTGTTCCTCAAGGGCCCCAGCGGCAGCGGCAAGACCACCTTGCTCGGCCTGCTCGGCGGCGTGCAGAAGGCCGAACGCGGGCATATCCGCCTGCTCGGCCAGGACCTCGGCCAGCTCTCGGCCGGCGCCCGCGATCATTTTCGCGTCGATCACACCGGCTACATCTTCCAGCAGTTCAACCTGCTGCCCTTTCTCTCGGTGCGCGACAACGTCGAGCTGCCCTGCCGCTTCTCACGTCTGCGTGCAGAACGCGCGCGCCAGCGCCATGGCAGTATCGACGACGCCGCCGCCGCGCTGCTCGATCACCTCGGCCTGCGCGCGGAACTGCTCGATCGCCGCGCCGATGCCCTGTCGATCGGCCAGCAGCAGCGCGTCGCCGCCGCGCGCGCGCTGATCGGCCAGCCGGAACTGGTGATCGCGGACGAACCGACCTCGGCGCTGGACTTCGACGCCCGCGAGGCTTTCCTCCGCCTGCTCTTCGCCGAATGCCGCGAGGCCGGCGCCAGCCTGCTGTTCGTCAGCCACGACCAGAGCCTGGCGCCGCTGTTCGATCGCAGCCTGTCGCTGGCCGAACTGAACCGCGCCGCACGACCCCAGGAGGCCTGAGATGCATCTGATCCGCATCGCCCTGGCCAGCCTGGCCAACCGCCGCTTCACCGCCCTGCTCACGGTGTTCGCCATCGCCCTGTCGGTCTGCCTGCTGCTGGCCGTCGAGCGAGTGCGCACCGAGGCCCGCGCCAGCTTCGCCAACACCATCAGCGGCACCGACCTGATCGTCGGCGCGCGTTCGGGCAGCGTCAATCTGCTGCTGTACTCGGTGTTCCGCATCGGCAACGCCACCAACAACATCCGCTGGGACAGCTTCGAGCGCTTCGCCGGGCACCGTCAGGTGAAGTGGGCCATCCCCATCTCCCTCGGCGACTCGCACCGCGGCTATCGGGTGATGGGCACCAGTGCCGACTACTTCGAGCACTACCGCTACGCCCGCAGCCAGCCGCTGCAACTGGCCCAGGGCCGCGCCTTCGCCGAGGACCCGTTCGAGGTGGTGCTCGGCGCCGAAGTGGCCCAGGCCCTGGGCTACGGCCTCGGCGAGCGGATCGTGCTGGCCCATGGCGTGGCCCGCATCAGCCTGGTCAAGCACGAAGACAAGCCGTTCACCGTGGTCGGCATCCTCGCCCGCACCGGCACGCCGGTGGACCGCACCCTGCATATCTCCCTGGCCGGCATGGAGGCGCTGCACGTCGACTGGCGCAGCGGCATGCCGGCGCGCGGCGCGGCGCAGGTCAGCGCCGAGCAGGCGCGCGCCATGGATCTGCAACCCAAGCAGATCACCGCGATGCTGCTCGGCCTGAACAGCAAGATCGCCACCTTCAGCCTGCAGCGCGAGATCAACGAGTTCCGCGGCGAGCCGCTGCTGGCGATCCTGCCCGGGGTGGCCCTGCAGGAGCTGTGGAGCCTGATGGGCACCGCCGAACAGGCGCTGTTCGTGGTCTCGCTGTTCGTCGTGCTGACCGGCCTGATTGGCATGCTGACGGCGATCCTGACCAGCCTCAACGAGCGCCGTCGCGAGATGGCCATCCTGCGGTCGGTGGGCGCGCGGCCCTGGCATATCGCCAGCTTGCTGGTGCTGGAGGCCTTCGCCCTGGCCCTGGCCGGCACGCTGCTCGGCCTGGCGTTGCTGTACCTGGGCATCGCCGCCAGCCAGGGCTACGTGCAGGCCAACTACGGCCTGTATCTGGCGCTCAATGCCCCGTCGAGTTACGAATGGACGCTGCTGGCGGGGATTCTCGGCGCCGCCCTGCTGATGGGCAGCGTGCCGGCCTGGCGTGCCTATCGGCAATCGCTGGCCGACGGGCTGTCGATCCGGCTGTAACTAGCGATTCGCCTGTACACTGTGCAGGCGAATCCCCCCAAGAGGTAGCCCATGTCCCGCCCCCTGCTCGCCACCCTGCTGCTGACCCTGGCGCTGCCGCTGGCCGCCGCCGAGGTGCGCGAACTCACCTGGTCCGAACTGGTGCCGGCCGATGCACCGCCGCAGCAGGCGGAGGCCGCACCTATCCATGACCTGTCGCAACTGGCCGACGCCCTGGCCGAGTCCGGCCCGGCAGCCATGCAGCAGTCGCCCGCCGCCCCCGTGGTCAAGGAGCTCGACGGCCAGCAGGTCAAGCTACCCGGCTACATCGTGCCGCTGGACGTGACCGATGAAGGCCGCGTGGTGGAATTTTTGCTGGTGCCCTACTTCGGTGCCTGCATCCATGTCCCGCCGCCGCCGTCGAACCAGATCGTGCATGTCACCAGCGAACTGGGCGTGCTGCTCGATGCGCTGTATCAGCCGTTCTGGATCGAGGGCGCGCTGAAGGTCGAGCATGTCAGCAGCGAGCTGGCCGAGGTCGGCTACCAGATGACGGCAGAGAAGATCTACGCCTACGAGCTGCCGGAGAGCTGAGGCGCGCCTCGCTCAACCGAGTTCGAAGGTGCAGATGCCGAATACCCACGCCAGCTCGATTTGCGGCGCGGGGCCGGCGTACATGCGCGCCGTCTCGAATACGCACTGCATGCCCCGCGCCCGCACCAGCTCCAGCGCCCCGGCGTTGACCAGCGGCACGTCGAGAAACACCGCCTCGCCCGCCGGCACCCGGGCACAGAGCGCGTCGAACAGGCCGGCCGCGACCCGTCCGTCGTCCGCCAGCAGCGGGCCGATCTTGTAGCCCTCGCGACAGCGGCGGATCACCCCCCACCCGGCCAGCCGTCCCGCCTCGCGCCAGAGCAGCGCATGCCCGTCGGGCATGGCCAGCCAGGCGTGCAGGAAGGCCTCGCGCGGGGCGGGGAACACGCGCCGGTCGTCGGCACATAGCGCGGCGAAATCCGCCGCGCTCACTGCCTCGATCTGCGCCGCCGGCGCCCGCCCCAGCGGCCTGGCCACCCCGGCACAGCGCGCGTTGCGCCAGGCCAGGACAAAGCCGGACTTGCGATAGTTGTCCTGCTGCGCCGGCACCCCGTCGAGCCCGACCACCCTGCCGCGCAGACGCTGCATGCCGTGCTGCCACAGGCGCATGCCGATGCCCTGGCCGCGGAACTCGGGCAGCACGATATACAGGCCGATAAAGCCGAAGTCGGCGCCATAGGCCACCGCGCTGATGCAACCGGCCGGGCGCCCGTCCACCTCGGCGATGAGAAATCCTCCGGGATCGGCGCGATGGAAACAGGCCGCATCATGCAGGCCGGGATTCCAGCCCTCCTGCGCGGCCAGCTCGATCGCGAGGTCGAGCTCGTCGGCGGTCATGGTACGAATGCTGGGGACGGACATGGCGCTGGCATCCTAGGTGGGGGATGCCGATGATCGTCGCGGAAGGCCCGGGTGGCGTCAATCAGGCCGCCCCCGGCGTCAGCAGCGCCGATTAGTTGGCCGCCAGACGGTTTTCCTGCTCGAAACGCAGCTCGCTCTCCGCCCACTGCCGCCATGAACGCACCTTGCTGCGTTCGGCGCCGCTGCGCTCGGCTCGCGCCAGCGCGTCCAGGCCGGCCTGCCAGCGCGACTGTTCCAGCTCCAGCTGGGCTACGTACAGCCAGTGCTTGCCGTTGCCGCTGCGCTCGGCCAGCGGGCGCAGCACACGCACCGCCGCGGCGCGATCGCGCGCCTGCCACCAGAACAGGCCGAGGCGTTCCTGACGCGCCGCGGTGTTGGCCAGCAGGCCGTTGTCGAGCAGCCCGGCGAGCAGCTTGGCGCCCTGCCAGGGCTGCTCGGCGGCGCTGGCGAGCAGCACCAGGTTGTCCAGCTCGGACTCGCTGAAGCGCAGGCCCTTGCTGTGCGCCGCACGCAGGGTGGCCAGCGCCTTGTCGTGGCTGCCGGCCATCTGCTGCAGCGCGGCCAGCTGGCGCCAGCCCTTGGCGTCGTCCGGCTGGCGTGCCAGCAACTGACGCTGCCAGCGCTCGGCCTGGGCGTAGCGCTTGAGGTCGGCGTTGGCGCCGACCAAAAACTGCAGCCAGATATCGCCGGCATTGGGATTGGCCTGCACGTAGCGCTCGGCCAGCGGCAAGGCCTTGGCCGGCTGGTTCAGGCCCTGATAGGCCTGTACCAGCATCTGCAGCACTTCCTCGGAGGCCTTGGCCTGGTTCGGCGCCAGCAGCTCGACGACCTTGGCGAAGCGGCGCTCGCCGAGGTTGAGCTTGGCCAGGTTGAGGCGTTCACCGGCGAGCATCTGCTCGTCCAGCTTGCCGCTGTGCACGGCCTTGTCCAGCCAGTCGATGGCCTGGCCGTTATTTCCGGCCGACCAGGCCACATAGGCCTGGCTGCGCCAGATCAGCGCCTCCTCCAGGCTGCCACTGTTGGCCTCGGCGGCCTCCAGCGCCTTGCGCGCCGCGCCGTGGTCGCCTTTCTGCTGCGCGGCCTGCGCCGCGTTGAGCGCGCGGAACACGGCCGGATCGATGGTTTGCTGGGCCATGCCGGGCACGGCCGCAGCGCTGAGCATCACGAGCAACAACCAACGATACATGGTCAGCTCCTTTGCAGACGGAAGTAGAGGGTTTTCACCGCTTCGCGGTCCACCGCCAGGCCGCCCTCGGTGCGCGGCGCGAAGCGCCAGCGCGCGGCGGCGCGGCGCGCCTCGCGTTCGAACACGTTGCGTGGGTTGGCCTCCAGCACGCGGATGTTCTCCACGTTGCCGCCGCGGTTGATGGTGAAGGCCAGCTTGACGAAGCCTTCGATGCCGCGCTGCAGGGCGTAGCGCGGATAGTCCGGGCGCACGTCGTTGAGCGGCATCACCTCGCTTTCCATGCCGCCCATCTGTCCGCCGGACTCGGCCGCCTCGCTCGGCGGCGTCGGCGCCGGGGCGCCCGGGGCCAAGCCGGACAGGCTCGGCGCCGGCGCGCTGTTGACGGCGATGCCGCTGGCCAGGCTAGGCAGCTGGATATCCAGGGCCGGCAGCTTGGCGCTCGGCGTCGCCGTCTGCGGAGTGGGCGGCGTCGGCGGTTGCGGGGTCTGCGGCTGTGGCGGTTGCGGCGCCTGCTGGCGGTTGCGGCTGGCGGTCTCGCTGGCGTTGCCGTCCATGCGCACGAAGTTGGCCACGCTGACCGGGTCCTGGCTCGGCTTGGCGCGGGGCGGGGCGACCATGTACAGCATCAGGGCGAACAGGCCCAGCGCCATCAGGCAGGCGCCGAGGAAGGACAGCGGCAGGCGCATCAGTTGACTCCGCTACCGGCGGCCAGCGCCACGTCTTGCACGCCGGCCAGGCGCGCCTGGTCCATGACCTGCATCACCAGGCCGGTGCGTGCGTCCTGGTCGGCCTGCACCACCACTGCGCCTTCCGGCTGGTCGACGCGCATGCGCTCGACGTGGGCGCGCACGCTGCGGATGTCCACCGGCTGCTTGTCCATCCACACCTGGCCGTCAGCGGTGACGGCGATGAGGATATTGCCCTTGTCCTGCGGGTTGGCGGTTTCCGCCTGCGGCCGCTGCACTTCGACGCCGGACTCGCGGATGAAGGAGCTGGTGACGATGAAGAAGATCAGCATGATGAAGACCACGTCGAGCATCGGCGTGAGGTCGATGCCGGTGTCTTCGTCCTGCTGGTGGTGGCGACGCATTCTCATGTTGGGCGATCTCAGTCGTGACGCAGCTGGTCGGCCAGCCGCTCGATGGCCTGGCTGGCTTCGCGCTCGAGGCGCGCCAGGCTGAACAATCCGGGAATGGCCAGGACCATGCCGGCCATGGTCGGCAGGGTCGCCTGCCAGACGCCGGCGGCCATGCCGCGTGGGTTGCCGGTGCCGTTGAGGGCGAGCACGTCGAACACCGCGATCATGCCAAGCACGGTGCCGAGCAGGCCGAGCAGCGGATAAAGCGCGACCAGGGTCTTGCTCAGGCGAAGCGGCGCGGCCAGCTGCTGGCGCGCCTGGGCCAGCCAGGCCAGGCGCACGGCGCGCTGCCAGTTGCCGGTGTCGTCGGCCAGCACCTGCTGCCAGGCCTCGCGGCGCTCCTGCACCCAGCGCGGGAAAATCCTGCGCATGTACCAGAAACGCTCGAACACCAGGGTCCAGAACACCACGCAGAGCGCGGCCAGCGCCCACATCACCACGCCACCGGCGCCCATGAAGTCGAGCAACGCGTAGGCGCTGTCGACCAGGTGCAACCAGAAGGCGAACAGATCAGTCACGGCGCGGCGCTCCCGACAGATGCAGGGCGATCAGCCCGGCGCTCTGCTGCTCCAGCACCTGGATCAGACCCTTGCTACGGCTGGCCAGCAGGCTGTGCAGGAACAGCAGCGGAATCGCCACCACCAGGCCCAGCACGGTGGTCACCAGCGCCTGGGAGATGCCGTCGGCCATCAGCCGCGAGTCGCCGCCACCGCTCTGGGTGATGGCCTGGAAGGTGACGATCATGCCGGTCACGGTGCCTAGCAGGCCGAGCAGCGGCGCCACCGCGGCGAGCAGCTTGAGCAGGCCCTGGCCCTTCTCCAGCGGCGGGGTTTCCTGCAGGATCGCCTCGTCCAGCTTCAGCTCCAGGGTGTCCAGGTCGGACAGCTGCGGCTGCGGCCCCAGCACGCCGATCACCCGGCCCAGCGGGTTGTCGCCACGCGGTGCGCTGAGGTCGTGCATCTGCGCCTTGACGCCGCTGCCGACGCGGCCCAGGTAGACCATGCGCCAGGCCGCCAGGAGCAGGCCGAGCGCGCCGAGCAGGACTATCACCCAGCCGACCAGGCCGCCCTGCTGCAGGCGATCCCACAGCGTCGGCTGCTGCTGCAGCTGCGCCAGCAGGCTGCCGCGGCTGGGGTCGATGGGCAGCGTGGCGAGGGCGTCGCGGCTGTCCAGGTAGTCTTCGACCTGGCCCAGACCGGAGGGTTGCCGCGGCGGCGCCACCAGCTCGCCGGCGTCGGCGTCGTAACGCAGGAAGGCGTCCTCGCCGTAGACCGCGAAGGCGCCGACGCGCAGCACCTGCTGCTCGCTGCGCGAGCCATCGGCAGCGACCACCGGCAGCTGCACGCGCTCGATGCGGCCGCTGGCGGCCAGGTCTTCGAGCAGCAGCATCCAGTAGCCGTCGAGGTCTTCGGCAGACGGCAGCGAGCGGCTCTCGGCCAGTGCCTTGAGACGCTTCAGGCGCTCGGGGTACTGGGCGTTGAGCAGGCTGTCCTGCCACTGCCCGGCAACGTCGCCGGCGCTCTGGCGCACCACGCCGAACAGCTCGCCGAGGTGGCCGACGCGCTGCGCCAGGAGTTTTTCCTGTTCGGCCAGCTCGGCTTCCTGGCGATCGAACTCGGCCTTCAGCCGCTCGGCCTCGTCCTTCTGCAGGTTCAGTGCAGAGCGGGCCGCGGCGAGCAGTTGTGCCTGCTCGCCGCGCGTGGCGAGGAAGGCCTGCTCGCGCTCCTGCATGGCGCTGACTTCGGCGGCGCGCTCGCTGCGGATGCGCTGCAACAGTTGATCGGGGCTGAGGGTTTCGGCCACGGCGGCCAGCGCCGGCAACAGGCTGAGCGCCAGTACGGCTACAACACGACGACTCATTGGGCGGCCTCCTCGGCCAGGGTCTTGATCGGCAGGGACAGCACGGCGGGCGCCTGCTGCTGACGGGCGATGGCGATGGCCTGGGTCAGCGGACGCCGCGCGCCGCCGTCGAGCACCTGCCAGGCCTGGGCCTGCGGGTTCCACCAGCCGCTCTCGTGGGCGTCGAGGGTCTGGTAATAGAGCATGCTGCGGCCCAGGCGGAGGAATTCGACGCTGCGCGAGTCGCCGTCGGCCTGGCTCAGCTCGCCGCGCCAGGCTTCCAGGGTGCGGCCGTAGTCGCTCTCGATCTGGTAGGCCTCGAGGATGCGGCGGTACTTGTCGGCCAGGCTGACGTCGGCGCGCGGCAGCAGATCCTGCAGCTGGGCCAGACGATCCTCGCGCTCCTCGGGGAGGAACGGCAGGTCGGCGGCGATGAACTGGCCGAGCACCTCGACCATCTTGACCATCTGCGGGCTGACCGCCTCCTGGGTGCGTTCGATGCCGTCCAGCTGCTGCTGGTAGCTGGCCAGTTCCTGGCGCTGCGCTTCGACCAGGTCACGCAGCTGACTGTTATAACCTTTCAATGCCTCAGCCTGCTGCAAGGCATTGCGGTACTCGGTGAGCATTTCGCGGCTGGCATCGTCCAGCTGCTCGACGCGGCCCTGGGAGGCCTTGGCTTCGGCGGCCAGGCGCTGGCTTTCGTCCAGCGCGGCGTCCAGGGGCGCGGCAGCCAGCGATCCGCTGGCCAGCATCAGGGCGGCGGCCAGGGAGCGGAGGGGGAAGCGATTCATGCGGAGAGGTTCCTCGACAGACGGGCTTGCTGCAAAAAGAGAAACATTATCATCTAGAGACGCATTCTAAGCAATCGGCAAAACACCGCGGCAGCGCCTCCATCCATTGAGCTGGGTCAAAGAGTAGATCAATGCATGGCTTAGCATTTATTCCAACCCAGACACCCGAGACTCGATTGGAGTTCACTATGCACAAGTCGCTGTTCACCGCCTCCCTGCTGGCCCTGGCCATCGCCGCGCCCCTGGCGCAGGCCCACCAAGCCGGCGACATCATCGTGCGCGCCGGTGCCGCCACCGTCGACCCGCGCGAAGACAGTTCCGCCCTGAAGCTCAACGACGCGACCCTGGGCGGCCAGGCCACCGTGGACAGCAACACCCAACTGGGCCTCACCGGTACCTACATGCTGACCGACAATCTGGGCATCGGCCTGCTGGCCGCCACGCCCTTCGAACACAGCGTCGGAGTCAAGGGCCTGGGCGGCCTGGACGGCAAGCTGGCGGACATCAAGCATCTGCCGCCGACCCTGTCGCTGCAGTACTTTCCGCTGGACAAGGACAGCCAGATGCAACCCTATGTCGGCGTCGGCCTGAACTACACCACCTTCTTCGACGAAGACCTGACCAGCACCCGCGAGGGGCAGGGCTTCAGCAACCTGGACCTGGATGACTCCTGGGGCCTGGCGCTGGAGGCCGGCATGGACGTCATGCTGACCGACAACCTGCTGTTCAACGCCGCGGTCTGGTACATCGACATCGATACCACCGCCACCACTGACCTGGCCGGAGCCGGCAAGGTCAAGGTCGATGTGGATATCGATCCGTTCGTCTATATGGTCGGCCTGGGCTACAAGTTCTAAGCCCGCCTACGCAATGAAGAAAGCCGGCATCTGCCGGCTTTCTTCATTTACCCAAGCTACAGGCCGAGCAACTGGCTCAGGCCCTCACGCAGCGGCGTCTGCCGCGGCAGACGGTAATGCGCCTGCAGGCGGCGGTTGTCGGCGCGCGAATGGCGGATATCGCCGGCGCGCGCCGACAGATGACTCACCGGTGGCAGACCGCCACAGAGCACGCCGATCTCCGCCAGCAACTGGTTGAGACTCACGGCCTGGTTCCAGCCGACGTTCACCGCCTGCTCCACGTACTGGCCGAACAGGCCCTGCACCAGCAACTCGATCAGATCACCGACATAGAAGAAGTCGCGGGTCTGCTCGCCGTCGCCGAACACGCTGATCGGCAGGCCCTGCTGGGCGCGGCGGGTGAAGATGCTGATCACCCCGGAATAGGGCGAGGACGGGTCCTGGCGCGGGCCGTAGATATTGAAGAAGCGGAAGATCGCCGGCTCCAGACCATGCTGGCGGCGGTAGAAATCCAGGTAGTGCTCGCTGGCCAGCTTGTCCGCCGCGTAGGGGGTCAGCGGCGCCTTGGCGGTGTCCTCGCCGATGGCCAGGCCTTCACCGTTGTTGCCATAGATCGCCGCGCTGGAGGCATAGAGCACGCGGCGCACGCCGTGCCGGCGCATGGCCTCGCAGACGTTGAGGGTGCCGATGAAATTGCTCTGGTGGGTCGCCACCGGGTCATCCACCGAGGCCTGCACCGAGGCCACCGCAGCCAGGTGCGCCACCGCGGAGCAACCGGCGACGGCCTGCTCGACTGCCGCGGCGTCGGCGACGTCGGCCTCGATCAGGCGCAGGCGCGGATGGTCCAGCGGCAGGTTAGCGCGCTTGCCCATGGACAGGTTGTCCAGCACGCGCACGCCGTGACCTTCGGCCAGCAAGGCGTCGACCAGGTGCGAGCCGATAAAGCCGGCACCGCCGGTTACGAGGATTTCAGCCATGGCGGTAGTAGCGATCCAGCAGGCTCGGCAGGCCGGCACGCCAGGCGCGCGGCTTGATGCCGAAGGTGTGAAGAATTTTCTTGCAGGCGAGCACCGCGTGCTGCGGCTCGTCGGCGGCATCCGGGCGGGCGGCGTGGGCCTGGGGAAGGATCTCCTCGACCAGGTTGCTGCGGTAGTGGCGCGCCTCGCTCAGCACGGCCTGGCCCAGGCTCAGCGAGGTGCTCGCCTCATGGCCGCCGTAGTGATAGGTGCCCCATAGCGGCGACTCGCAGTCGAGCTGCTTGAGCACGGCGAGGATCACCCGCGCGGCATCGTCCACCGGCGTCGGGTTGCCGCGACGATCGTCCGCCAAATACAGCGCTTCGTCGCGCTCGGCACGCTGCAGGAAGCGCCCGAGCAGGCCCTCGCGGCTGTCATCGAGCAGCCAGCCGAAACGCAGCAGCACGTGCCGCGGGCAGATCGCCCGCACGCTCTGCTCCAGGCACCAGAGCACCTGGCCGCGCAGGCCCAGCGGCTGCGGCTCCTCCTTCTCGCTGTAGGCGGTGGCTCGCGAGCCATCGAAGACCCGATAGCTGGAGGGTTGTATCAGGACGATGGAATGATGCTGGCAAAGCTCGGCGAGCCGCTCGACCGCGCGCTGCTGGGTGGCCAGGCGCGACTCCGCCACCGACTCGGCCTGGAACCAGTCGAAGTAGTAGGCCAGATTGAGCAGGGCATCCGGTCGGGTATCGTCGAGCAACTGGGTCAGGCTGGTGGCGTCCCAACCCGATTCCGGTGGCCTGGGCGCGAGGAAGCCGATGTCTTCCTCGGCGCCGAGACGGATCAGCGCTTGCCCCAGGGCGCTACCGCCGCCCAGCAGCATCAGGCGCATTCGCATAGGCTAGAGGCCGCGCCGCTTAGAACGGGATGTCGTCGTCGAAGCTGTCGTAGTCCGGCGCAGGCTGGGCCTGCTGTTGCGGAGCCGGGCGCTCCTGACGCGGGGCCTGCTGCTCGCGCTGCGGCGCCGGGCGCGACTGGCGCGGCGCGCCGCTGTCGTCACCACTCGGACGACCGCCAAGCAGCTGCATGGTGCCCTGCATGTCGACGATGATCTCGGTGGTGTAACGCTTGATGCCGTCCTTCTCCCACTCGCGGGTCTGCAGCTTGCCCTCGATATAGACCTGCGAGCCCTTGCGCAGATACTCGCCGGCGATCTCGGCGACCTTGCCGAACAGGGCGACGCGGTGCCACTCGGTCTTCTCGACCTTCTGCCCGGTCTGCTTGTCGGTCCACTGCTCGCTGGTGGCCAGGCTCAGGTTGGTCACTGCGTTGCCGCTGGGCAGGTAGCGTGTTTCCGGGTCCTGGCCGCAGGTACCGACCAGAATGACTTTGTTAACCCCACGGGCCATAACGTTCTCCTAGGCTCCGCACGCCGCGGGCGCCGATACGATCAGGCGCTCCAGAGACGGGCGATCCACTTGTTGGGTGTCCACTTTGATATAGATGGCCGCTTCGTCGACCACCACCACGGCGTCCGCCACTCCAGGCGTAGCCTTCAGGCGTTCGACCAGTCCGACATCGGCCAGGGCCGCGGCTTCGAGCGGCAGGCGCAAACTGGTCACGTACGGCGGTTCGCGCATAGTAACAGCAATGGCCAGCCAAATTGCACAGAGCGCCGCGCAGCCGATGAACACACCACTCAGGCCCGTCTGCTGATAGAGCCAGCCGCCGAAGATGCCGCCCAGCGCGGCGCCGAGGAACTGGCTGGTGGAGTACACCCCCATCGCCGTGCCCTTGCCGCCGGCCGGCGCCACCTTGCTGACCAGCGACGGCAGCGAGGCCTCGAGCAGGTTGAACGCGGTGAAGAACAGCACGGTGCCCAGCACCAGCGCGCGCAGGCTGCTGCCGAACAGGGCGAAGTACAGCTCGCAGAGCAGCAGCACAGCCACCGCGCCGAGCAGCACGCGCTTCATCCGGCGCTTCTTCTCGCCGTAGATGATGAACGGCACCATGCCGAAGAAGCCGATCAGCAGGGCGGTGAGGTAGACCCACCAGTGCTCTTCCTTGGCCAGCCCGCCCTGCTCCACCAGCGCCAGCGGCAGCGCGACGAAGCTGGCCATGAGCACTGCGTGCAGGACGAGGATGGCGAAATCCAGGCGCAGCAGGTCGCCATGCTTGAGCGTCGGCCACAGCGCCTGTTTCGCCACACCGGACTCGCGATGCTGCAGGGGCCCGGCACTCCTGGGGACGATGCCGACGACGATCGCAATGCCGAGCAGCGCCATCGCCGCCGTCGCCCAGAACAGCCCGGCCAGGCCGAAGGCGCGGGTCAGCAAGGGGCCGACCACCATGGCCACGGCGAACGACAGGCCGATGCTCATGCCGATCATGGCCATGGCCTTGGTCCGGTGCTGCTCGCGGGTCAGATCGGAGAGCAGCGCCATCACCGCCGCCGAGATGGCCCCGGCGCCCTGCAGAATCCGTCCGGCGATCACCCCCCAGATGGAATCGGCATTGGCCGCCAGCACGCTGCCGGCGGCGAAGATCAGCAGGCCGGCGTAGATCACCGGGCGGCGGCCGATACGGTCGCTGAGCATGCCGAAGGGAATCTGCAGCAGCGCCTGGGTCAGGCCGTAGGCACCGATGGCCAGGCCGATCAGCGCCGGGGTGCTGCCGGCCAGGTCCATGCCGTAGGTGGCCAGCACCGGCAGGACCATGAACATGCCCAGCATGCGGAACGCGAATACCAGCGCCAGGCCACCGGCCGCGCGGGTTTCGCTGCCACTCATGCGCTCGCTGTGCGGATCGTGCATCGAAGAAGTTCCGTGAAAACCAGCCGGCGATTCTAGCAGCCAGCGCTGCTTCGGCACAGGCGCGCACTTTGCCGCAGGCTGGCGGCAGGCCCTATACTCGGCCGTTTCCGCCCGCCATGCGAGGCCGTTGCAAGTGGACAAGATTCTGATTCGTGGGGCCCGCACCCACAACCTGAAGAACATCGACCTGACCCTGCCGCGCGACAAGCTGATCGTGATCACCGGCCTGTCCGGCTCGGGCAAGTCGTCACTGGCCTTTGACACCCTCTACGCCGAGGGCCAGCGCCGCTACGTGGAATCGCTGTCGGCCTATGCCCGGCAGTTCCTGTCGATGATGGAGAAGCCCGACGTCGACACCATCGAAGGCCTGTCGCCGGCCATTTCCATCGAGCAGAAGTCGACCTCGCACAACCCGCGCTCGACCGTCGGCACCATCACCGAGATCTACGACTACCTGCGCCTGCTCTACGCCCGCGTCGGCATCCCGCGCTGCCCGGACCACGACGTGCCGCTGGAGGCGCAGACCGTCAGCCAGATGGTCGACCAGGTGCTGGCCCTGCCGGAAGGGCGCAAGCTGATGCTGCTGGCGCCGGTGGTGCGCGAGCGCAAGGGCGAGCACCTGTCGGTATTCGAGGAACTGCGCGCCCAGGGCTTCGTCCGCGCGCGGGTCAACGGCAAGCTCTACGAGCTGGACGAGCTGCCCAAGCTGGACAAGCAGAAGAAGCACAGCATCGACGTGATGGTCGACCGCTTCAAGGTGCGCGAGGACCTGCAGCAGCGCCTGGCCGAATCCTTCGAAACGGCCCTCGGCCTGGCCGACGGCATCGCCCTGGTCGCGCCGATGGACGATGAGCCGGGCGAGGAGATCATCTTCTCCGCGCGCTTCGCCTGCCCGCACTGCGGTCACTCGATCAGCGAGCTGGAGCCCAAGCTGTTCTCCTTCAACAATCCGGCCGGCGCCTGCCCGACCTGCGACGGCCTGGGGGTCAAGCAGTTCTTCGACACCAAGCGCCTGGTCAATGGCGAGCTGACCCTGGCCGAGGGCGCCATCCGCGGCTGGGATCGGCGCAACGTCTACTACTTCCAGATGCTCGGCTCGCTGGCCGCGCACTATGGCTTCAGCCTGGAGCAGCCGTTCGACGACCTGGCCGCCGAACACCAGAAGGTGATCCTGTTCGGCAGCGGCGCGCAGAACGTCGACTTCAAGTACCTCAACGACCGCGGCGATATCGTCAAGCGCTCGCACCCCTTCGAGGGCATCATCCCCAACCTGGAGCGACGCTACCGCGAAACCGAGTCGGCCAGCGTGCGCGAGGAGCTGGCCAAGTTCCTCAGCACCCAGCCCTGCCCGGATTGCCGCGGCACCCGCCTGCGCCGCGAGGCGCGCCACGTCTGGGTCGGCGAGAAGACCCTGCCTGCGGTCAGCGGCCTGCCGGTGGGCGACGCCTGCGACTACTTCGGCGCCCTGCACCTCACCGGCCGCCGCGGCGAGATCGCCGAGAAGATCCTCAAGGAAATCCGCGAGCGCCTGCAGTTCCTGGTCAACGTCGGCCTCGACTACCTGACCCTGGATCGCAGCGCCGACACCCTGTCCGGCGGCGAGGCGCAGCGCATCCGCCTGGCCAGCCAGATCGGCGCCGGCCTGGTAGGCGTGATGTACATCCTCGACGAGCCCAGCATCGGCCTGCACCAGCGCGACAACGAGCGCCTGCTCGGCACCCTCACCCACCTGCGCAACCTGGGCAACACGGTGATCGTGGTCGAGCACGACGAGGACGCCATCCGCCTGGCCGACTACGTGGTGGATATCGGCCCCGGCGCCGGCGTGCATGGCGGGCGCATCGTCGCCGAGGGCACCCCGGACGAGGTCATGGCGCATGCCGACTCGCTGACCGGCAAGTACCTGTCCGGCCGCGAGAAGATCCGCTACCCGGCCACCCGCACCCCACGCGACAGGAAGAAGCAGCTCAAGCTCAAGGGCGCGCGCGGCAACAACCTGCGCAATGTCGACCTGGAGATTCCGGTCGGCCTGCTCACCTGCGTCACCGGGGTGTCCGGCTCGGGCAAGTCGACGCTGATCAACAATACCCTGTTCCCGCTCACCGCCACCGCGCTGAACGGCGCCACCAGCCTGGAGGCCGCGGCCCACGACTCGTTCGACGGCCTGCAGCACCTGGACAAGGTGGTCGACATCGACCAGAGCCCGATCGGCCGCACGCCGCGCTCCAACCCGGCCACCTACACCGGGCTGTTCACGCCGATCCGCGAACTGTTCGCCGGCGTGCCGGAATCGCGCTCGCGCGGCTACGGCCCGGGGCGCTTCTCCTTCAACGTCAAGGGCGGACGCTGCGAGGCCTGCCAGGGCGACGGCGTGATCAAGGTGGAGATGCACTTTCTGCCGGACATCTACGTGCCGTGCGACGTGTGCAAGGGCAAGCGCTACAACCGCGAGACCCTGGAGGTGAAGTACAAGGGCAAGAGCATCACCGAGGTGCTCGACATGACCATCGAGGAGGCGCGCGCCTTCTTCGACGCCGTGCCGGCCATCGCCCGCAAGCTGCAGACGCTGATGGACGTCGGCCTGTCCTATATCAAGCTGGGGCAGAGCGCGACCACGCTATCCGGCGGCGAGGCGCAGCGGGTCAAGCTGTCGCGCGAGCTGTCCAAGCGCGATACCGGCAAGACCCTGTACATCCTCGACGAGCCGACCACCGGCCTGCACTTCGCCGATATCCAGCAACTGCTCGACGTGCTGCACCGCCTGCGCGACCACGGCAACACCGTGGTGGTGATCGAGCACAACCTGGACGTGATCAAGACCGCCGACTGGATCGTCGACCTCGGCCCCGAGGGCGGCTCCAAGGGCGGCCTGATCATCGCCACCGGCACCCCGGAAGAGGTGGCGGCCAATCCGGCGTCGCACACCGGGCACTTCCTGGGGCCGCTACTGGAGCGCGAACGCGCCGCCAGCTGAGCAGGATTCGACGCAACCTCTGCGCCCGGGCCAGGTCAAACTGGGGTCCCCCGGGCAGTGCAGGCGGGACATATCGCCTATCACAAGGAGAGTCCCCATGCGTCTGACATTCGCGTCCCTGCTGCTCGGTGCGGGCCTGCTACCCTCGCTCGCCGCAGCCGCCCAACCGAACGGCCCCTGGGTCAACGAGCAGCAGCAGGTCTCGCTCGAAGGCTTCATGAGCAATGCCCAGTTATACGACCAGCTCGCCAGCCTGGCCCGTCGCTCCGGCGGCGCGCTCAGCCTGGAGCAGACCGGCAGCAGCGGCGAGGGCCGGCCGATCTGGCTGGCGCGCCTGGGCAAGAGCGGCAACCCCGCGGTGATGATCATCACCCAGCAGCACGGCAACGAACCCCACGGCACCGAGGCCGCCCTCGACCTGATGCGCAAGCTGGCGGCCGGCGGCGCCTTCTCCACACAGGTGCTGGACCATCTGCAGGTGATCTTCATCCCCCGCGTCAATCCCGACGGCACCGCCCAGGCGAGTCGCGGCAACCTGGACTTCAGCGCGCCGCAGACCAATGCCAGTTGCCTGCGTACCGACGGCAGCGTCGACCCCGACAAACTCGACCAGGGCCTCGGCGCCAACGTCACCGCTCACACCTCCGAGGACGGGGTGCGCCGCTGGAGCTATGACATCAATCGCTATCACTGGCCGGACTGGAGCCAGAGCACCCAGATCACCTGCAACCCGGGGCTGGCCGACCAGCGCCATTTCGATCCCGGCCTCAACCCGGCGCCCGAGGCCCAGGCCGTGCGCAGCGCCTATGATCGCTACCAACCGATGTGGCTGGTCGATGTGCACAACCAGAACCCGGCCGTGGTGCTCGACGAGGCCGATGCCGAAGCCAATCGCCCGGGCCGCCAGGTGACCGGCTCGATCACCTGGCCGACCAATGCCGCCGTCGCCCCGGCGGCGGTTGAGCTGTCGAAGCAGATGGCCCTGGTGATGAAGAAGCGCTCGCTGCAGCTCGGCAACATGGAGATCACCAACTACTACTATGAGCGCCCGGACGGCAGTATCCGCCGCGGCGGAGGCGAACCAGGCATCGCCCGCAACGCGTACGCCCTGCTCGGCAGCAGGCTTCTGGCCAGCGGCGCCGAGGGGCCGCTGGGCGGCAGCATCCTGATGGAGATCACCGGACTGAACAGCCGCGGCCAGAAGTCCATCGGCATGTTGCGCAACAACGTCAGGGAGATGCTCGAGGCGCTGCTGCTCGCCACCGCCGACGGCAGCCTGCTGACGCAGGCCCCCGCCGAGGCCGATCGCCTGCTGCGCCCCGGACAGGAGGTGGACGAGCCGCTGGACAATCCGCACGACGAATAGCCGCGCAGACAGAGACGGAGTCGCCCCTTACCCCTGCGCGCAGGGCCTGGGCGGCCCCACCCCATCCTCCGCGGACGGCGGATTGGCCAAGAAAAAAGCCGCGCGCCCCAGGGCGTCGCGGCTTCTCCGCCAGCTGCACGGCGCATGCCGCCTGCAAGCACTTACATCTGCGCCTGCAGGTACTTCTCCAGCCCAAGCTTGTCGATCAGTTGCAGCTGGATCTCCAGCCAGTAGGCGTGGTCTTCCTCGGTGTCCTTGAGCTGGGTCAGGAGGATGTCGCGGCTCTGGTAGTCCTGGTGCTTCTCGCACAGCTCGATGCCCTGGCTCAGCGCGGCGCGCACCTCGTACTCCAGCGCCAGGTCCAGCCTCAGCGCCTCGGGCACGGTCTGGCCGTAACTGAACGGATTGGGCGCCATGTCCGGCACGCCCTCGAGGAAGATGATGCGCTTGAGCAGCGCGTCGGCGTGCTGGGTCTCCTCCTCCATCTCGTGATTGATACGCTCGTAGAGCTTGTTGAAGCCCCAGTCCTCGTACAGCCGCGAGTGGATGAAATACTGGTCGCGCGCGGCCAGCTCGCCCTTGAGCAGTTGCTTGAGGTAGTCGATGACTTCGCTATGGCCTTTCATGCAGGCAATCCTTGTTGCATCCGTAAACAGCGGGCAATGCTCCGCCTGGTGTCGGGCGCGGTCAAGCAAAAGCACAACGCCCCCGCGAGGGAGGCGTTGCCGTACATTGACGCAGCGTCAGGCCAGGTCGAAACGATCCAGGTTCATCACCTTGGTCCAGGCGGCGACGAAGTCCCTGACCAACTTCTCCTTGCCGTCGGTGCTGGCGTACACCTCGGCGTAGGCACGCAGGACCGAGTGCGAGCCAAACACCAGGTCATTGCGGGTAGCGGTGTACTTAAGCTGACCATCCTTGCGGTCCCGGCCTTCGAACATTTCGTTACTGTCATCCACGGCTTTCCATACGGTGCCCATGTCGAGCAGGTTGACGAAGAAGTCGTTGGACAGTACGCCTACCTTGTCCGTGAACACACCATGCAGGCTGCCATCGTAGTTGGCGCCCAGTACACGCAGACCGCCGATCAGCGCGGTCAGCTCCGGTGCCGTCAGGGTCAGCAACTGCGCCTTGTCGATCAGCATGGCCTCGGTCGGCACCCCCAGATCGCCCTTGCTGTAGTTGCGGAAGCCATCGGCAGCCGACTCCAGCACTTCGAACGACTCGACGTCGGTCTGATCCTGACGCGCATCGACACGCCCGGGCGCGAACGGCACGTCGACCGTCACGCCAGCGGCCTTGGCCGCCAGTTCGACCCCGACGTTACCCGCCAGGACGATGACATCGGCCAGCGACGCCTTGCCGGAGGCCTGCTGGATCTCCACCAGTTTCGGCAGCACCTTGATTGCCCGCTGGTTGGCTTCCCAATCCTTCTGCGGCGCCAATGCCAGGCGCGCCCCGTTGGCACCACCGCGCTTGTCGCCACCGCGGAAGCTAGAGGCCGAGGCCCAGGCAACGGACACCAGGTCACCGACCGACAGCCCGGATGCAACGATCTTCGCTTTCAGATCGGCGATATCGGCAGCGCCCGGGTTATGGGTGGCAGCCGGCAGCGGATCTTGCCAGATCAGGTCCTCTTTCGGCACTTCCGGGCCGAGGTAGCGGGCCTTCGGCCCCATGTCGCGGTGAGTCAGCTTGTACCAGGCGCGGGCGAAGGCATCGGCGAAGGCCTGCGGGTCTTCGTGGAATCGCTTGGATATCCTGCCGAACTCCGGGTCGAACCGCAGGGTCAGGTCGGTGGTGAGCATGGTCGGCTTGTGGAACTTGCCCGGCACATGCGCATCCGGAATGATCTCCGGTGCGTCCTTGGCCACCCACTGCTTGGCCCCGGCAGGCGATTTGGTCAGCTCCCATTCGAACTTGAACAGGTTCTCGAAGAAGTTGTTGCTCCACAGCGCCGGGGTCTTGGTCCAGGTGACCTCGATGCCGCTGGAGATGGTGTCCTTGCCATGGCCACTACCGTAGTCGCTGATCCAGCCCAGCCCCTGGGCCTCGATCGGCGCCGCCTCGGGCTCCGGCCCCTTGTGCGATTCCGGCGCGGCACCGTGGGCCTTGCCGAAGGTATGGCCGCCGGCGATCAGGGCGACGATTTCCTCGTCGTCCATGGCCATGCGGTTGAAGGTGGCGCGAATGTCCTTGGCCGCGGCCAGGTAGTCGCCGCTGGCATTGGGGCCCTCCGGGTTCACATAGATCAGTCCCATGTGCGTGGCGCCGAAGGGCGCGGCCAGCTCCCTTTCATCGTTGACGCGCTTGGGATCGACCCCCAGCCAGGCGATCTCGGCGCCCCAGTTGACGTCCTGATCCGGCTCCCACACGTCTTCGCGTCCGGCGCCGAAGCCGAAGGTACGAAAGCCCATGGATTCCAGTGCGACGTTGCCGGCGAGGATCATCAGGTCGGCCCAGGAAATGGACTGGCCATACTTCTGCTTGATCGGCCAGAGCAGGCGGCGCGACTTGTCGATGTTGACGTTGTCCGGCCAGCTGTTGAGCGGCGCGAAACGCTGCTGTCCACGACCGCCGCCGCCACGCCCGTCGGTAGTGCGGTAGGTCCCGGCGGAGTGCCAGGCCATGCGGATGAACTGCGGGCCGTAGTGGCCGAAGTCGGCCGGCCACCAGTCCTGGCTGTCGGTCATCAGCTTGACCAGATCGGCCTTGAGCGCCTTGTAGTCGAGCTTCTTGAATTCTTCGGCGTAGTTGAACTTCTCGCCCAGCGGGTTGGATCTGTCGGAGTGCTGGTTCAGCAAGTCCACATGCAGCTGGTTCGGCCACCAATCCTTGTTGCTCGTGCCGCCACCTGCGACGTGATTGAACGGACATTTACCTTGGTTGGACATGGTTCTCTCCTTTTACCTCATCAGGTCGGTCTCAGCGCCTGTGGCCGACGATGAAACAAGCCTAGACCCGCTTCGCTAGGGGAACCAATTCATGAAGCGTAACGACCCGATAGCTATTTTCTTTCGGCCCGGGAATGAAAAAACGGGCCACCGGGGCCCGTTCTTTTGCCGCACGCCAGCTCAGGCGACCAGCACGAAACCGACGAACGCCACCGCCGCTGCGACCAGGGTATAGGGCAACTGGGTGACTGCATGGCTGATCAGGTTGCAGCCCGAGCCCTGCGCTGCCAGCACGGTCGAGTCGCTGTAGAAGCAGGCCTGGCTGCCGAAGGCCGAAGCCGACATCAGCGCGCCGATCACCAGCGGGATATCCGCGCCCAAGGCATAGGCCAGCGGCATGACGATGGGGATGGTCACGGCGAAGATGCCCCAGGACGAACCGGTGGCGAAGGACAGCACCGCCATGCACAGGAACACCATGGCCGGCAGCATCTGCGGGGTCATGTAGGGCTTGAGGCTCTCGACCACGTACTGCGGCAGCATCAGCTGGTCACAGACGTCCTTGAAGACGAACGCCGCGACGCAGATGCCGATGGCCGGCAGCATGGTCTTGAAGCCGTCGACCATCTGATCGAGCATCTCGGCCAACGGCATCAGGCGCTGCAGCAGGTAGAACGGCAGGGTCAGCAGCATGGTGGCGATCATGCCCATCCACACGTCGATGTCGAAGTAGACGGTGAAGCCCACCAGCATCGCCAGCGGCACCAGGAAGTTGTGCAGCATGCCGGTCTCCTTGTCGGCCCCCTCGAACTCCTCCTCCAGCGACTTCATCGCATAGTTATGCTCGGCGCTCAGCTCGCCCACGTGCATGGCCCCGGCCGAGCCGTGGCGCGCCTGCATCTCGGCCTTGCGCATCGGCCCGAGATCGGGGAACAGCCCGGCGGCCACCAGCAGCACCAGCACTACCGCGGCCCAGGCGTAGAGCATGTACGGAATGGCCTGCATGTAAACATCGATGCCTTGGCCGGTCTCGGCGATGCCGTTGTTCTCCAGCAGGCCACCGAAGAACACCGCCCAGGTCGACAGCGGCACCAGCACGCAGATCGGCGCCGCGGTGGAGTCCACCACGTAGGCCAGCTTCTCGCGGGAGATGCTGAAACGGTCGGTGACCCGCTTCATGGTCTCGCCTACCGTCAGGGCATTGAGATAGTCGTCGACGAAGATCACCACACCGAGGACGAAGGTCATCAGCAGCGAGGAGCGGCGCCCCTTGGCCAGGGTCAGCGCGGCGCGACCAAAGGCGAGCGCACCGCCGGTACGCACCAGCAGCGCGATCAGCGCGCCGAAGCTGCCGCAGACCAGGATCAGCCAGCCGATGGTTTCATCCTGCATCACCTTCAGCGAAATCTCGGCGAAGCTGCCCAGGGCATCCTGCGGCGATAGCAGCAACAGGCCGGTGCAGGCCCCTATCAGCAAGGCGAGGATGGGACGGCGCAGCCAGATGGCGAGGGTCAGGACAACGGCGGGAGGGATAAGACTCAAAGCGGTAGGTTCGGACATGATCGGCAATTGTTCTTATTGAGGCCGGCGAGCCGGCGAATCGAAGACAGCCGAACCTTACCCGAGCCCAACAACGTACACAATATCAAACACGACGTGCGGAAAAATATTCACACAACCAAACGACAGACAACAAAAAACCGGGCACTAGGCCCGGTTCTTCGTACAACCAGCAACTTACTCGGCAGCTTCTACCGAACCAGCGACCGGACGGTCGACCAGTTCGACGTAAGCCATCGGGGCGTTGTCGCCAGCGCGGAAGCCGCACTTGAGGATGCGCAGGTAGCCGCCGTTGCGGGTGGCGTAGCGCTTGCCCAGGTCGTTGAACAGCTTGCCGACGATGGCTTTCGAACGGGTACGGTCGAAGGCCAGACGACGGTTGGCAACACTGTCTTCCTTGGCCAGGGTGATCAGCGGCTCGGCAACGCGGCGCAGTTCCTTGGCTTTCGGCAGGGTAGTTTTGATCAGCTCGTGCTCGAACAGCGAGACCGCCATGTTCTGGAACATGGCCTTGCGGTGAGCGCTGGTGCGGCTGAGGTGACGGCCACTTTTACGATGACGCATGGTTCAATTCCTTACCAAACTTGTTCGTTCGGTGATGATGACGATCAGGCAGTGGCCTTATCGTCTTTCTTCAGACTTGCCGGCGGCCAGTTGTCGAGGCGCATACCGAGGGACAGACCGCGAGAGGCCAGAACATCCTTGATTTCGGTCAGGGATTTCTTGCCCAGGTTCGGGGTTTTGAGCAGCTCTACTTCGGTGCGCTGAATCAGGTCGCCGATGTAGTAGATGTTCTCCGCCTTGAGGCAGTTGGCCGAACGTACGGTCAGTTCCAGGTCGTCGACGGGACGCAGCAGGATCGGATCGATCTCGTCTTCCTGCTCGACCACCACCGGCTCACTGTCACCCTTGAGGTCGACGAACGCGGCCAGCTGCTGCTGCAGGATGGTCGCGGCACGACGGATGGCCTCTTCGGGGTCCAGGGTACCGTTGGTTTCCAGGTCGATGACCAGTTTGTCCAGGTTGGTGCGCTGCTCGACACGGGCGTTTTCCACCACGTAAGCAACCCGACGCACAGGGCTGAACGAAGCATCCAGCTGCAAGCGACCGATGCTGCGGCTTTCGTCCTCGTCGCTCTGACGCGCGTCAGCCGGCTCATAGCCGCGACCACGAGCCACGGTGAGCTTCATGTTCAGCGCGCCATTGGCGGCCAGGTTGGCGATGACGTGGTCGCCATTGACGATTTCGACATCGTGATCCAGCTGAATATCGGCAGCGGTAACGACGCCCGGGCCCTTCTTAGCCAGAGTCAGGGTCACTTCGTCACGGCCGTGCAGCTTGATAGCCAGACCTTTCAGGTTGAGCAGGATCTCGATCACATCTTCCTGCACACCTTCGATCGCGGAGTACTCGTGGAGTACGCCGTCGATCTCGGCCTCGACTACTGCACAGCCAGGCATGGAGGACAACAGGATGCGACGCAGCGCGTTGCCCAGGGTATGGCCGAAACCACGCTCGAGAGGCTCGAGGGTGATCTTGGCGCGGGTCGGACTGACCTCCTGCACATCGATGTGACGGGGGGTCAGGAACTCATTTACCGAAATCTGCATGGATGCACCTATTTTCTAGCCCTTACTTGGAGTAGAGCTCGACAATCAGGCTCTCG
Organism: Pseudomonas sp. SP16.1; assembly: GCF_052682975.1. Lineage (NCBI taxonomy): Bacteria > Pseudomonadati > Pseudomonadota > Gammaproteobacteria > Pseudomonadales > Pseudomonadaceae > Pseudomonas > Pseudomonas sp. SP16.1. The sequence goes on along the minus strand of NZ_JBQYFZ010000001.1, from coordinate 38,983 downwards.
TTGATGTCAGCGGACAGATCGCCACGAGCCGGTACGTTCTTGAACACACCAGACTTCTTCTCGGCGTCTACGTCTACCCACTCAACGCGGCCGCGCTGGGCGCAGAGCTCGAGAGCCTGAGCGATGCGCAGCTGGTTCTTCGATTTCTCGCGAACAGCAACGACGTCGCCAGCTTTAACCTGGTAGGACGGTACGTTTACGGTCTGACCGTTGACGCTGATTGCTTTGTGCGAAACCAGCTGGCGGGATTCGGCACGGGTAGCGCCAAAGCCCATACGGTAAACCACGTTATCCAGACGGCATTCCAGCAGCTGCAGCAGGTTTTCGCCGGTGGCGCCCTTCTGGCTGGCGGCTTGCTTGTAGTAACCGCTGAACTGACGCTCGAGCACGCCGTAGATACGACGAACTTTCTGCTTCTCACGCAGCTGGGTGCCGTAGTCGGACTGGCGACCGCGACGCTGACCGTGGATACCGGGAGCTGCTTCGATGTTGCACTTCGATTCAAGCGCGCGAACACCGCTCTTCAGAAAGAGATCGGTGCCTTCACGACGAGACAGTTTGCACTTGGGACCAATGTAACGAGCCATTTCTCACTGTCTCCTGTTTACACGCGACGCTTCTTCGGCGGACGGCACCCGTTATGCGGGATAGGCGTCACGTCGGTGATGCTGGCGATTTTGTAGCCGCAGGCGTTCAGAGCACGCACGGCGGATTCGCGACCCGGACCCGGGCCCTTGACGTTCACGTCGAGGTTCTTCAGGCCATACTCCAGAGCAGCCTGACCAGCGCGCTCGGCGGCGATCTGAGCGGCGAACGGAGTGGACTTACGCGAGCCGCGGAAACCCGAACCACCGGAGGTGGCCCAGGACAGGGCGTTACCCTGACGGTCGGTAATGGTCACGATGGTGTTGTTGAAAGACGCGTGGATATGGGCGATGCCATCGACCACCGTCTTTTTGACTTTCTTACGAGTACGAGCAGCAGGTTTTGCCATGACTAAATTCCTGTCGATTCGCGAATGCGATTACTTGCGGATCGGCTTACGCGGGCCCTTACGGGTGCGAGCGTTGGTCTTGGTACGCTGACCGCGGACCGGCAGACCTTTACGATGACGCAGGCCGCGGTAGCAACCCAGATCCATCAAGCGCTTGATTTTCATATTCACTTCACGACGCAGGTCGCCTTCGGTGTTCACCTTGGCTACTTCGCCACGCAGTTGCTCGATCTGCTCGTCAGTCAGATCCTTGATTTTTGCTGCCGGGTTGACGCCGGTAGCGGCACAGATTTGCTGTGCGGTGGTACGACCGACACCATAGATGTAGGTCAGCGAGATAACAGTGTGCTTGTTATCCGGAATGTTAACGCCTGCAATACGGGCCATTCAGTGGAACTCCAATTGACAGCTACCTACGCCCCGGAAGCCAAGAAATAGGGCGCGAGATATTAACGCTGTAATAACAAATAATCAACCCGGCAGCGCACTAGCTGCCGGGCTTATCACGCGTGGTTCACACTCAGCCTTGGCGCTGCTTGTGACGCGGCTCTGCGCTGCAGATCACCCGCACGACACCTTCGCGACGGATAATTTTGCAGTTACGGCACAGCTTTTTCACCGATGCACGAACTTTCATTACCAACTCCTCGAACCTTATGGGTGGGTCAGCGGAGCATGCCGCTGCCATAGCCCTTCAGGTTGGCTTTCTTCATCAGGGAATCGTACTGGTGAGACACGAGGTGCGATTGCACTTGGGACATGAAGTCCATGACAACCACGACCACGATCAGCAACGAGGTCCCGCCAAGGTAGAACGGAACGTTGGCCGCAACCACCAGGAACTGGGGCAGCAGGCATACGGCCGTCATGTACAGAGCACCGAACATGGTCAAGCGGGTCAGAACGCCATCGATATAGCGCGCGGACTGCTCACCGGGACGGATACCCGGAATAAAGGCACCGGACTTCTTCAGGTTTTCCGCTACGTCTTTCGGATTGAACATCAGCGCCGTGTAGAAGAAGCAGAAGAAAATGATCCCTGCACTAAACAGCAAGATGTTCAACGGCTGACCAGGAGCGATAGCCTGCGAAATGTCCTGCAGCCAGCCCAGACCCTCGGACTGACCGAACCAGGCACCCAGCGAGGCCGGGAACAGCAGAAGGCTGCTGGCGAAAATGGCCGGGATTACGCCCGCCATGTTCACCTTCAACGGCAGGTGGCTGGTCTGCGCGGCGAAGACCTTGCGGCCCTGCTGACGCTTGGCGTAGTGCACCGCGATACGACGCTGACCACGCTCAATGAACACCACGAAACCGATGATCGCTACTGCCAGCAGGCCGATGGCAATCAAGGCGAAGATGTTGATATCGCCCTGGCGCGCAGACTCGAAAGACTGCCCGACTGCCGCCGGCAGACCGGCCACGATGCCTGCAAAGATCAGCATCGAGATACCGTTGCCGACACCGCGCTCGGTGATCTGCTCGCCCAGCCACATCATGAACATCGCGCCCGCCACGAAAGTGGTAACCGCCACGAAGTGGAAGCCGAAATCGACCGAGAACGCTACGCCCTGACTGGCCAGACCAACGGACATGCCGATGGCCTGGACAAACGCCAGAACGAGAGTGCCGTAGCGGGTGTACTGGCTGATCTTGCGACGGCCAGCTTCACCTTCCTTCTTCAACTGCTCCAGCTGCGGACTGACGGCGGTCATCAGCTGCATGATGATCGAAGCCGAGATGTACGGCATGATCCCCAGTGCAAAGATGCTCATCCGCTCCAGCGCGCCGCCGGAAAACATGTTGAACAAGCTAAGAATGGTCCCCTCATTCTGCCGGAACAGATCCGCCAGTCGGTCAGGATTGATGCCCGGAACCGGGATGTGCGCACCTATCCGGTAGACGATGATCGCCATGAACAGGAAACGCAGACGAGCCCAGAGTTCGGACAATCCGCCACCTGCCAGCGCTGAGAGAGCACCTTGCTTAGCCATTTAGTCCTCGAACTTACCGCCAGCTGCTTCGATAGCCGCGCGCGCACCCTTGGTGGCGGCGATACCTTTCAGGGTGACCGCACGGGTGACCTCACCGGACAGCATGACTTTCACGCGCTGTACGTGTTGGCCGACCAGGTTGGCATCCTTCAGCGCCTGCAGAGTGACAACGCCTTCCACCTTGTTCAGCTCGGAGGTACGCACTTCGGCGCGGTCCATAGCCTTCAGGGAAACGAAGCCGAACTTCGGCAGACGGCGGTGCAGCGGCTGCTGACCACCCTCGAAGCCCGGAGCAATGGAGCCACCGGAGCGGGAGGTCTGACCCTTGTGGCCACGGCCACCGGTCTTGCCCAGACCGCTACCGATGCCACGGCCCGGACGGTGCTTTTCGCGACGGGCACCCGGCGCGGAACGCAGATCGTTCAGTTGCATGATTAACCCTCCACCTTCAGCAGGTAGTAAGCCTTGTTGATCATGCCGCGGTTTTCCGGAGTATCCAGAACCTCTACGGTGTGACCGATGCGGCGCAGGCCCAGGCCCTTGACGCAAGCTTTGTGATTGGCCAGGCGGCCATTGGTGCTCTTGATCAGAGTCACTTTGACGGTATTAGCCATGGTTAGAGAATCTCCTCGACGCTCTTGCCACGCTTGGCTGCAACGGACTCCGGAGACTGCATGGTCTTCAGACCCTTGAAGGTGGCATGAACCACGTTCACCGGGTTGGTCGAGCCGTAGCACTTGGCCAGAACGTTCTGCACACCCGCCACTTCCAGCACGGCACGCATGGCGCCGCCGGCGATGATGCCGGTACCTTCCGAAGCCGGCTGCATGTACACCTTGGAGGCGCCATGAGCGGACTTGATCGGGTACTGCAGAGTGGTGCCGTTCAGATCCACCTGGATCAGGTTGCGACGCGCAGCTTCCATCGCTTTCTGGATGGCAGCCGGCACTTCGCGGGACTTGCCACGGCCGAAACCGACGCGACCCTTGCCATCACCCACCACGGTCAACGCGGTGAAGGTGAAGATACGGCCACCCTTTACGGTCTTGGCAACGCGGTTAACCTGGACCAGCTTCTCGATATAGCCTTCGTCGCGCTTTTGGTCGTTATTTGCCATAACTTAGAACTCCAGCCCGCCTTCACGAGCAGCATCGGCCAGCGCCTTGACGCGACCGTGGTACTTGAAGCCAGAACGGTCGAATGCAACCTGAGTCACACCAGCGGCTTTCGCACGCTCGGCAACCAGCTGACCTACTTTCTTGGCGGCGTCGACGTTGCCAGTGGCGCCATCACGCAGTGCTTTGTCCAAGGTCGAGGCGCTGGCCAGAACCTTGCTGCCGTCGGCCGAAATGACCTGGGCGTAGATGTGCTGCGAAGAGCGGTACACGCACAGACGCACGGCTTCGAGCTCGTGCATTTTCAGGCGTGCTTTGCGAGCGCGACGCAGACGAGTAACTTTTTTGTCGGTCATATCTCAGCCCCTTACTTCTTCTTGGCTTCTTTACGACGGACGACTTCATCCGCGTAACGAACGCCTTTGCCCTTGTAAGGCTCAGGACGACGGAAGTCACGGATCTCCGCAGCCACCTGACCCACCAGTTGCTTGTCGATACCCTTGATCAGGATCTCGGTCTGGTTCGGGGTCTCGGCCACGACGCCTTCCGGCAGCTCGTAGTCGATCGGGTGGGAGAAGCCCAGCGCGAGGTTGAGCACCTGGCCCTTGGCTTGGGCCTTGTAGCCCACGCCGACCAGCTGCAGCTTGCGCTCGAAGCCTTGGCTGACGCCGATGACCATGTTGTTGACCAGAGCACGAGTGGTGCCGGCCATGGCGCGGTTCTGCTGATCGCCATTGCGAGCGGCGAAACGCAGCTCACTGCCTTCCTGGATCACTTCCACGGAGGAGTGAACGTTCAGTTCCAGAGCGCCCTTGGCGCCCTTCACCGAAAGCTGCTGACCGGCGAGTTTGACCTCGACACCGGCAGGCAACACGACGGGGTTCTTAGCAACGCGAGACATGCTTATCCCCCCTTAGAACACGGTGCAGAGCACTTCGCCGCCGACACCGGCAGCGCGCGCAGCGCGATCCGTCATCACACCCTTGTTGGTGGAGACGATGGAAACACCGAGACCGCCACGAACTTTCGGCAGATCGTCGACGGATTTGTACTGGCGAAGGCCGGGACGGCTTACGCGCTTGACCTCTTCGATAACCGGACGGCCTTCGAAGTACTTCAGCTCGATGGACAGCTGCGGCTTGGCTTCACCGCTGATCTGATAACCCGCAATATAACCTTCGTCCTTGAGAACTTTGGCTACAGCCACCTTCAGCGTGGAAGACGGCATGCTTACGACGGACTTTTCAGCCATCTGGGCATTACGGATACGAGTTAGCATGTCCGCTAACGGGTCCTGCATACTCATGGGCTAGACGCTCCTGATACAAAAAGAACAGCCCGAGGGCTGTGGGATCATCCCGAAGCCCGACACACAAAATGCCAGGCTCAGGAGAGCCGGACATTCTAGAGACCGGGCAGAAATGAATCAAGCCCCAAGAGGGGCTTGATTCGGATAAAACAAAGCCGGCGCGAGGCCGGCTCCGTTTCGACTTACCAGCTGGCTTTCACCAGACCCGGTACGTCACCGCGCATGGCGGCTTCGCGCAGCTTGTTACGCGACAGACCGAACTTACGGTAAACGCCGTGCGGACGGCCGGTGATGCGGCAGCGATTGCGCAGGCGCGAGGCACTGGCGTCACGCGGCTGCTTCTGCAGGGCGACCTGCGCTTCCCAACGAGCTTCCGGAGTGGAATTCGGGTTGGCGATGATCGCTTTCAGCTCGGCACGCTTCTTGGCGAACTTGGCAACCGTTTGCTGACGCTTCAGCTCACGGTTCTTCATGCTCATCTTGGCCATGTGCTGATCCTCAGTTACGGAACGGGAAGTTGAAAGCACGCAGCAGAGCGCGGCCTTCATCATCGTTACGGGCAGTGGTGGTCAGGGTGATGTCCAGACCACGCAGCGCATCGATCTTGTCGTAATCGATTTCCGGGAAGATGATCTGCTCTTTCACGCCCATGCTGTAGTTGCCACGACCATCGAAGGACTTGGCATTCAGGCCGCGGAAGTCACGCACGCGCGGCAGGGAGATGGACAGCAGACGATCCAGGAACTCATACATACGCTCGCGACGCAGAGTGACCTTGACGCCAATCGGCCAGCCCTCACGAACCTTGAAACCGGCGATCGACTTGCGGGCATGAGTCACGACGACTTTCTGACCGGTGATCTTCTCGAGGTCGGCAACCGCGTTCTCGATGACCTTCTTGTCACCGATCGCTTCGCCCAGGCCCATGTTCAGGGTGATCTTGGTGATGCGCGGAACTTCCATCACGTTGGCCAGCTTCAGTTCTTCCTTCAGCTTGGGCGCGATTTCCTTCCGGTAAATCTCTTTCAGTCGTGCCATGGTGTTCTACCTATGATTCTCAAGCGCCAACCGGCTTCTGGGTGGACTTGAAGACACGAATTTTCTTGCCGTCTTCGATCTTGAAGCCAACGCGATCAGCCTTGTTGGTTTCAGAGTTGAAGATGGCAACGTTGGAAGCGTGCAGCGGCGCTTCTTTCTCGACGATACCGCCTTGAACGCCCGACATCGGGTTCGGCTTGGTGTGGCGCTTCACCAGGTTGATGCCGCCGACGACCAGACGGTCGTCAGCGAGAACCTTGAGCACCTTGCCGCGCTTACCTTTGTCTTTGCCGGCGATCACGATGATCTCGTCGTCACGACGAATCTTTTGCATGTCGGATCTCCTTAAAGCACTTCAGGGGCGAGCGAGACGATCTTCATGAACTTCTCGGAACGCAGTTCACGGGTCACTGGCCCGAAAATACGGGTACCGATCGGCTCCTGCTTGTTGTTCAGCAGAACAGCAGCGTTGCCATCGAAGCGGATGATCGAACCGTCGGCACGACGAACGCCGTGACGGGTGCGAACAACCACTGCGGTCATGACCTGACCTTTCTTCACTTTGCCGCGCGGAATTGCTTCCTTGACGGTCACCTTGATGATGTCGCCGATGCCGGCGTAGCGACGATGCGAGCCGCCCAGCACCTTGATGCACATGACGCGACGTGCACCGCTGTTGTCAGCCACATCGAGCATGGATTGAGTCTGAATCATAAAATTTCTCCGACCCTTAGCTCTTAAACGTCGACGGCGCGTTCAACGACTTCAACCAGGGCCCAGGACTTGGTCTTGGACTGCGGACGGGTTTCACGAATGGAAACCTTGTCGCCGATCTTGCACTGGTTGGTCTCGTCGTGAGCGTGCAGCTTGGTCGAACGCTTGACGTATTTACCGTAGATCGGGTGCTTGACGCGACGCTCGATCAGAACGGTGATGGTCTTGTCCATCTTGTCGCTGACAACACGGCCGGTCAGCGTACGGACTGTTTTTTCAACTTCGGCCATGATCACTTACCTGCCTGCTGGCTGAGGACAGTCTTGACGCGAGCGATGTCGCGCTTCACTTGCGAGAGCAGGTGAGACTGCCCCAGCTGGCCAGTCGCCTTCTGCATACGCAGATTGAACTGGTCGCGCAGCAGCTCGAGCAGTTGCTCGTTCAGCTGTTGTGCGCTTTTTTCACGAAGTTCGGTCGCTTTCATCACATCACCGTCCGCTTAACAAAGGTGGTGGCGAGCGGCAGCTTTGCAGCAGCCAGGGCGAAAGCCTCGCGCGCCAGCTCTTCGGATACGCCTTCGATCTCGTACAGGACCTTGCCTGGCTGGATCTGGGCTACCCAGTATTCGACGCCACCCTTACCTTTACCCATACGCACTTCGAGAGGCTTCTTGGTAACCGGCTTGTCCGGGAAGACGCGGATCCAGATCTTGCCGCCACGCTTTACGTGACGGGTCAGAGCACGACGAGCGGACTCGATCTGACGAGCGGTGAGACGACCGCGGGCAACAGACTTCAGCGCGAACTCGCCGAAGCTGACCTTACTACCGCGCTGAGCCAGACCACGGTTGTGGCCGGTCATCTGCTTGCGGAACTTCGTACGCTTTGGTTGCAACATGATGCGTACTCCTTATTTCTTAGCAGCTTTACGAGGAGCGGGCGCTTGCGGCTTCAGCTCTTCAGTGCGGCCACCGATGACCTCACCCTTGAAGATCCAAACCTTGACGCCGATCACACCGTAGGTGGTGTGCGCTTCGTAGGTGGCGTAATCGATGTCGGCACGCAGGGTGTGCAGGGGCACACGACCTTCGCGATACCACTCGGTACGGGCGATTTCAGCGCCGCCGAGACGACCACTCACCTGGATCTTGATGCCCTTGGCACCAATACGCATGGCGTTCTGCACGGCGCGCTTCATGGCGCGACGGAACATAACGCGGCGCTCCAGCTGCTGAGCTACGCTCTGCGCAACCAGCATACCGTCGAGCTCCGGCTTGCGGATCTCTTCGATGTTGATGTGCACCGGCACACCCATTTGCTTGGTCAGGTCCTGACGCAGCTTCTCAACATCTTCACCTTTCTTGCCGATCACGATGCCGGGACGAGCGGTGTGGATGGTGATGCGTGCGGTTTGCGCCGGACGAGCGATGTCGATACGGCTAACGGACGCGCTTTTTAGTTTGTCTTGCAGGTATGCACGAACCTTCAGGTCGGCGTTCAGGTAGTCGGCATAGTTGCGACCATCCGCGTACCAGACCGAGGTGTGATCCTTGACGATTCCCAGGCGGATGCCAACGGGATGTACTTTCTGACCCATCTGATCGACTCCGTTACTTGTCCGCAACCTTGACAGTGATATGGCAAGACCGCTTGACGATGCGATCAGCACGGCCCTTGGCACGCGGCATGATGCGCTTAAGCGAACGCCCTTCGTTGACGAAAACGGTGCTGACCTTCAGGTCATCAACGTCTGCGCCTTCGTTGTGCTCGGCGTTGGCAACGGCCGACTCCAGCACTTTCTTCATGATCTCGGCGGCTTTCTTGCTGCTGAAAGCCAGCAGGTTGAGCGCTTCGCCCACCTTCTTCCCGCGGATCTGGTCGGCGACCAGGCGAGCTTTCTGGGCGGAGATGCGAGCGCCCGACAACTTAGCGGCTACTTCCATTTCCAAACCCCTTAACGCTTGCCTTTCTTGTCGGCAACGTGACCACGATAGGTACGGGTGCCGGCAAATTCGCCCAGTTTGTGGCCGACCATGTCTTCGTTCACGAGAACCGGGACATGCTGGCGACCGTTATGCACAGCGATGGTCAGACCGACCATCTGCGGCAGGATCATGGAGCGACGCGACCAGGTTTTAACCGGCTTGCGATCGTTCTTTTCCACCGCCGCTTCGACCTTCTTCAGTAGGTGAAGATCGATAAAAGGACCTTTTTTCAGAGAACGTGGCACTGTCGTATCCCTCTATTTACTTGCGACGACGGACGATCATGTTGTCGGTGCGCTTGTTAGCACGGGTCTTCGCGCCCTTGGTCGGGAAGCCCCATGGCGACACCGGATGACGACCACCGGAGGTACGACCTTCACCACCACCGTGCGGGTGATCAACCGGGTTCATGGCAACACCACGAACGGTCGGACGAACACCGCGCCAGCGCTTGGCACCGGCCTTACCCAGCGAACGCAGGCTGTGCTCGGAGTTCGAGACTTCGCCCAGGGTCGCACGGCACTCAGCCAGGACCTTGCGCATCTCGCCGGAGCGAAGACGCAGAGTCACATAGGCACCTTCACGGGCGATCAGCTGAGCGGAAGCACCAGCGGAACGAGCGATCTGCGCACCCTTGCCCGGCTTCAGCTCGATACCGTGAACGGTCGAACCCACCGGAATGTTGCGCAGCTGCAGGCTGTTGCCCGGCTTGATCGGCGCCATGTTACCGGCTACCAGCTGATCGCCAGCGCTCACGCCTTTCGGCGCGATGATGTAGCGACGTTCGCCGTCGGCGTACTTCAGCAGAGCGATGTGAGCAGTACGGTTCGGGTCGTATTCCACGCGCTCGACGGTGGCAGGGATGCCATCCTTGTCGTTGCGACGGAAGTCGACCAGACGGTAATGCTGCTTGTGACCACCACCCACGTGACGAGTGGTGATACGGCCGTTGTTGTTACGACCACCGGACTTCGACTTCTTCTCGAGCAGCGGAGCGTACGGAGCGCCTTTGTGCAGCTCCTGATTGACCACCTTGACCACAAAACGGCGGCCAGCGGAAGTCGGTTTGCATTTAACGATTGCCATGATGCACCCCTTCCTTACTCAGCACTGCTGGTGAAATCGAGATCTTGGCCCGGCTGAAGGGAGATAACTGCCTTCTTCCAGTCGTTACGCTTGCCCAGACCGCGAGCGGTGCGCTTGCTCTTGCCCAGAACGTTCTGGGTAGTAACGCGCTCAACCTTCACGCTGAACAGGCTTTCGACGGCCTTCTTGATTTCCAGCTTGGTCGCATCGGTAGCGACCTTGAAAACGAACTGACCTTGCTTGTCAGCCAGAACCGTGGCCTTCTCGGAGATGTGCGGGCCAAGCAGCACTTTGAATACGCGTTCCTGGTTCATCCCAGCAGCTCCTCGAATTTCTTCACGGCCGAAACGGTGACCAGCACCTTCTCGTACGCGATCAGGCTGACCGGATCGGAACCCTGGACGTCACGTACGTCGACGTGCGGCAGGTTGCGGGCAGCCAGGTACAGGTTCTGATCGACCGCATCGGATACGATCAGCACATCGTTCAGGCCCAGGCCGTTCAGCTTGCTCAGCAGAGCCTTGGTCTTCGGCGCTTCAACGGCGAAGTCCTCGACCACGACCAGACGGTCGGTACGCACCAGCTCAGCAAGGATGGAGCGCAGGGCTGCGCGGTACATCTTCTTGTTCAGCTTTTGCTCGTGGTTGCGGGTGGACGCTGCGAAGGTCACACCACCGCCACGCCAGATCGGACCACGGGTGGTACCGGCACGGGCACGACCGGTACCCTTCTGACGCCACGGGCGCTTGCCGCCACCGGAAACGTCGGAACGGGACTTCTGGCCTTTGGTGCCCTGACGGCCGCCAGCCATGTAGGCCACGACTGCTTGGTGAACCAGGGTCTCGTTGAACTCGCCACCGAAGGTCGCATCGGACACTTCGATCGCCTGAGCGCCATTTACATTCAATTGCATCTCAGATTCTCCCCTTACGCCTTGACAGCCGGACGAACGATAACGTCGCCGCCAGTAGCGCCCGGAACGGCACCCTTGACCAGCAGCAGATTACGCTCGGCGTCTACGCGAACGACTTCCAGGGACTGCACGGTCACGCGCTCAGCGCCCATATGACCGGACATCTTTTTGCCCTTGAATACACGACCCGGGGTCTGGCACTGGCCGATGGAACCCGGAACACGGTGAGAAACGGAGTTACCGTGAGTGTTGTCCTGGCCGCGGAAGTTCCAACGCTTGATGGTACCGGCGAAGCCTTTACCCTTGGACTGACCGGTGACATCCACCAGCTGACCAGCTTGGAAAATTTCAGCGTTGATCAAATCGCCGGCCTGGTAGTCGCCTTCTTCAAGACGGAACTCCATGACGGTACGACCTGCCGCGACGTTCGCCTTGGCGAAGTGGCCGGCCTGAGCCTTGCTGACGCGCGAGGCACGACGCTCACCGACAGTGACCTGCACTGCGCGATAGCCATCGGACTCCTCGTTTTTGAACTGGGTGACGCGATTCGGCTCGATCTCGATGACCGTGACCGGAATGGAGACACCTTCTTCGGTGAAAATGCGGGTCATGCCGCACTTACGACCGACTACACCAATAGTCATGTTGTAAACCTCATGAGTGTACGGGGCTTTCACCCGCTATGGCCGCCCATTTCAGAGCGTTACACGACTAAAACCGCCAGGTTTTAGCCGAGGCTGATCTGCACTTCCACGCCTGCCGCAAGGTCGAGCTTCATCAGCGCATCGACGGTCTTGTCCGTCGGCTGGACGATGTCCAGAACACGCTTATGAGTGCGGATTTCGTACTGATCGCGCGCGTCCTTGTTGACGTGCGGGGAAATCAGAACGGTGTACCGCTCCTTACGAGTAGGCAGAGGAATCGGACCACGCACCTGAGCACCAGTACGTTTCGCGGTTTCCACGATTTCCTGGGTAGATTGATCGATCAGGCGATGGTCAAAAGCCTTCAACCGAATACGGATTTGTTGGTTTTGCATTTTGACCTCAGATTCCAAGCTGCTAATCCCTGCGGACGGACTACGCCCGCCGAAAGGAGGCGCAATTGTACGGATGCCCCCAGAGGGTGTCAACTTTTAACCAGTTCAAAAGAAAAGGGCCCCGAAGGGCCCTTTTCTCTCAAGCGGATCGTCGATTACTCGATGATCTTGGCAACCACGCCGGCGCCGACGGTACGACCGCCTTCGCGGATCGCGAAGCGCAGGCCGTCTTCCATGGCGATCGGCTTGATCAGGGTGACAACCATCTTGATGTTGTCGCCCGGCATTACCATCTCAACGCCTTCCGGCAGTTCGCACGAACCAGTCACGTCGGTGGTACGGAAGTAGAACTGCGGACGGTAGCCCTTGAAGAACGGGGTGTGACGACCACCTTCTTCCTTGGACAGCACGTACACTTCAGCTTCGAACTTGGTGTGCGGCTTGATGGTGCCCGGCTTGGCCAGAACCTGACCACGCTCGACTTCATCACGCTTGGTGCCGCGCAGCAGCACGCCGCAGTTCTCGCCAGCACGACCTTCGTCCAGCAGCTTGCGGAACATTTCCACGCCGGTGCAGGTGGTCTTGGTGGTCGGACGCAGACCAACGATCTCGATTTCTTCCTGGATCTTGACGATACCGCGCTCGACACGACCGGTTACCACGGTGCCGCGACCGGAGATCGAGAACACGTCTTCGATCGGCATCAGGAACGGACGATCGATGGCACGAACCGGCTCAGGGATGTAGGTATCCAGAGTCTCGACCAGCTTCTTGACGGCAGTGGTGCCCAGCTCGTTGTCGTCCTGACCGTTCAGCGCCATCAGCGCGGAGCCGATGATGATCGGGGTGTCGTCGCCCGGGAAATCGTAGGTGCTCAGCAGGTCGCGAACTTCCATTTCGACCAGCTCCAGCAGCTCGGCGTCGTCAACCATGTCGGCCTTGTTCAGGAACACGACGATGTAGGGTACGCCAACCTGACGGGACAGCAGGATGTGTTCACGGGTTTGCGGCATGGGGCCGTCGGCAGCCGAGCAGACCAGGATCGCGCCGTCCATCTGGGCAGCACCAGTGATCATGTTCTTCACGTAGTCGGCGTGGCCCGGGCAGTCAACGTGCGCGTAGTGACGAATGTTGGAGTCGTACTCTACGTGCGCGGTGTTGATGGTGATACCACGAGCCTTTTCTTCCGGGGCGCTGTCGATCTTGTCGAAATCAACGCGAGCGGAACCGAAAACCTCGGAGCACACACGGGTCAGAGCAGCGGTCAGAGTGGTTTTACCGTGGTCAACGTGACCGATGGTGCCGACGTTGACGTGCGGTTTGTTACGTTCGAATTTTTCCTTAGCCACGACAGTAAACCTCTTACTTAAAGGGCGGGATTAGCCTTGTTTTTTAACCAGCGCTTCGACGATGTTCGACGGAGCTTCGGCGTACTTGGAGAATTCCATGGAGTAGCTGGCGCGACCCTGGGACATGGAGCGAACGTCGGTAGCGTAACCAAACATCTCGCCCAGCGGAACTTCGGCACGGATTACCTTACCGGACACCGAATCTTCCATACCCTGGATCAGACCACGACGACGGTTCAGGTCACCCATCACGTCACCCATGTAGTCCTCGGGAGTTACCACTTCCACCTTCATGATCGGCTCAAGCACCTTACCACCGCCCTTCTGGGCCAGCTGCTTGGTCGCCATGGAGGCGGCGATCTTGAACGCCATCTCGTTGGAGTCGACGTCGTGGTAGGAACCATCGAACACGGTAGCCTTCAGGCCGATCAGCGGATAGCCGGCAACGACGCCGTTCTTCATCTGCTCTTCGATACCCTTCTGGATCGCCGGGATGTATTCCTTCGGAACCACACCACCCACGACTTCGTTGGTGAACACCAGACCTTCGGTGATGTTGCCCTTGTCGTCCACGTCCGGAGTCGAGAAACGAATCCAGCAATGACCGAACTGACCGCGACCACCGGACTGACGAACGAACTTGCCTTCGATCTCGACATTGTCCTTGGTGATGGTTTCACGGTAGGAAACCTGCGGCTTGCCGATGTTGGCCTCGACGTTGAATTCGCGCTTCATGCGGTCAACGAGAATGTCCAGGTGCAGCTCACCCATACCGGAGATGATGGTCTGACCAGTCTCTTCGTCGGTCTTGACGCGGAACGACGGGTCTTCCTGGGCCAGCTTGCCCAGCGCGATACCCATCTTCTCCTGGTCGGCCTTGGTCTTCGGCTCTACAGCTACCGAGATAACCGGTTCCGGGAAGTCCATGCGCTCGAGGATGATCGGCTTGTCCGGATCGCACAGGGTTTCACCGGTGGTGACGTCCTTCATGCCGATCAGAGCAGCGATGTCGCCAGCGCGTACTTCCTTGATCTCTTCACGCTGGTTGGCGTGCATCTGCACCATACGACCAACGCGCTCTTTCTTGCCCTTGACCGAGTTGATGACCGACTGACCGGACTCGAGCACGCCCGAGTAGACGCGAACGAAGGTCAGGGTACCGACGAACGGGTCGGTAGCGATCTTGAACGCCAGAGCCGAGAACGGCTCGTTGTCGTCGGCATGACGCTCGCTCTTCGGAGCCTGGTCGCCATCGTCGACGTGATCCGGGTGGATACCCTGGATCGCGGGGATTTCAGTCGGAGCAGGCAGGAAGTCGATCACGGCGTCGAGAACCAGGGGCACGCCCTTGTTCTTGAAGGACGAACCGCAAACGGCCGGAACGATCTCGCTGGCCAGGGTGCGCTGACGCAGGCCGGCTTTGATCTCCTCGGCAGAGAGGTCACCCTCTTCGAGGTACTTGTTCATCAGCTCTTCGTTGGCTTCGGCAGCAGCCTCGACCATGTTGGAACGCCATTCGTTGGCCAGGTCCAGCAGCTCGGCAGGAATTTCTTCCTCGCGATAGGTGGTGCCCTTGTCGTCGTCGTTCCAGTAGATCGCCTTCATCTTGATCAGGTCGACCTGACCCTCGAAGTTCTCTTCCGCGCCGATGGCGATCTGAATCGGAACCGGGGTGTGACCCAGACGATTCTTGATCTGACCGACGACACGCAGGAAGTTGGCGCCCTGACGGTCCATCTTGTTCACGTAGACAATACGCGGAACGCCGTACTTGTTGGCCTGACGCCATACGGTTTCGGACTGCGGCTCGACACCGGAGGTACCGCAGAACACCACGACAGCGCCGTCGAGCACGCGCAGCGAGCGCTCCACTTCGATGGTGAAGTCGACGTGGCCGGGGGTGTCGATGACGTTCACGCGATACTTGTCGTACTGACGACGAGAACCTTCCCAGAAGGTGGTGATCGCAGCAGAAGTGATGGTGATACCACGCTCCTGCTCCTGAACCATCCAGTCGGTGGTCGCGGCGCCATCATGCACCTCGCCCATCTTGTGGCTCAGGCCTGTGTAGAACAGGATCCGCTCGGTAGTGGTGGTCTTGCCCGCATCAACGTGGGCACAGATACCGATGTTACGGTAGCGGTTAATTGCTGTAGTACGAGCCATAAAGCCCTCGCAAAGTTAGTGGAGCCGGAATTAGAAGCGGTAGTGCGAGAAAGCCTTGTTGGCTTCAGCCATACGGTGCACGTCTTCGCGCTTCTTGACGGCAGCGCCCTTGCCTTCAGCAGCATCCAGCAACTCACCAGCCAGGCGCAGGGCCATGGACTTCTCACCGCGCTTGCGCGCGTAGTCCACCAGCCAGCGCATGGCCAGGGCGTTACGACGGGACGGACGAACTTCGACCGGAACCTGGTAGGTAGCACCGCCGACACGGCGGGACTTGACTTCGACCAGCGGAGCGATGGCGTCGAGAGCTTTCTCGAAGATCTCCAGGGGATCGGTGTTCTTGCGCGCCTTGACAGTGTCCAGTGCACCGTAAACGATGCGCTCGGCCACGGCCTTCTTGCCGCTTTCCATCACGTGGTTCATGAATTTGGCGAGGATCTGGCTTCCGTACTTCGGATCGTCCAGGATCTCACGCTTTGCTGCTACACGACGTCTTGGCATTGATAAGCCCTCAAACGGTCTTCAGGTTAGCCCGGGACCAACGGCGGTTGCCGCGCCCGACCTTACTCTTATCGACTCAACTAAATAAAAAGATCAGGCGGCCTTACTTCGGACGCTTGGTACCGTACTTGGAACGACCCTGCTTACGGTCTTTGACGCCGGAGGTATCCAGCGAACCGCGCACGGTGTGGTAACGCACACCCGGAAGGTCCTTTACACGACCGCCACGGATCAGCACCACGCTGTGCTCTTGCAGGTTGTGGCCTTCACCACCGATGTACGAGGAAACCTCGAAACCGTTGGTCAGACGCACACGGCATACTTTACGCAGTGCCGAGTTAGGTTTTTTCGGCGTGGTGGTGTACACGCGGGTGCACACGCCACGGCGCTGCGGGCAGTTCTGCAGCGCAGGCACGTCGGATTTCTCGACGATACGCTTGCGCGGCTGACGTACCAGCTGGTTGATAGTTGCCATCTACTAGCTCCACTGTTGTCTTTCGACATAAACAAAGATGGCAGAGCTGGACGCCCTGCCAAATTTAGGGGTGCATGAGTCTAAAGAGACTCCCGCCCCCAGTCAAGGCAAAGCCCCGCCGGCGAACCGGCAGGGCTTCGACTCAATTTCCGCTGGAGTTCAGCGCTTCGGTCAGTGCGGCTTCCACTTCACTGGCGCTGACACGTACCGGCTTGTCGGCATCACGCTTGCGCTTGCGCTCGCTGTGATAGGCCAGACCGGTACCGGCCGGGATCAGGCGACCCACGACCACGTTCTCTTTCAGACCACGCAGGTAGTCGCGCTTGCCGGTAACCGCCGCCTCGGTGAGGACGCGGGTGGTCTCCTGGAAGGAGGCCGCCGAGATGAACGACTCGGTGGACAGCGACGCCTTGGTGATACCCAGCAGTACGCGGGTGTACTTGGCGACGAACTTGTCCTCTTCGGCCAGGCGCTCGTTCTCGCCCAGCACCTGGGTGAGCTCCATCTGGTCGCCCTTGATGAAGGACGAATCGCCGGACTCGGTCACTTCGACCTTGCGCAGCATTTGACGCAGGATGGTCTCGATGTGCTTGTCGTTGATCTTCACGCCCTGCAGACGGTAGACGTCCTGGATCTCGTTGACGATGTACTTGGCCAGCGCGCTGACACCCAGCAGGCGCAGGATGTCGTGCGGATCGCTCGGACCGTCGGAGATCACTTCGCCGCGGTTCACCTGTTCACCTTCGAACACGTTCAGGTGACGCCACTTCGGAATCAGCTCCTCGTACGGATCGCTGCCATCGGTCGGGGTGATGACCAGACGGCGCTTGCCCTTGGTCTCCTTGCCGAAGCTGATGGTGCCGCTGATTTCCGCCAGGATCGAAGCTTCCTTCGGACGACGGGCTTCGAACAGGTCGGCAACGCGCGGCAGACCACCGGTGATGTCGCGGGTCTTCGAGGTTTCCTGCGGGATACGGGCGATAACGTCACCGACCGCGATCTGCGCACCGTCGGCAACGCCGACCAGGGCGTTGGCCGGCAGGAAGTACTGGGCCGGTACGTCGGTACCCGGCAGCAGCAGCTCCTTGCCGTTGGCGTCGACCAGCTTGATGGCCGGACGGATGTCCTTGCCGGCGGCCGGACGATCCTTCGGATCGAGCACCTCGATGTTGGTCAGACCGGTCAGTTCGTCGGTCTGACGCTTGATGGTGATGCCCTCCTCCATGCCGACGAAGGTCACGGTACCCTTCATTTCGGTCACGATCGGGTGGGTGTGCGGATCCCACTTGGCGACGATCGCGCCAGCGTCGACCTTGTCGCCTTCCTTCACCGAAATCACGGCACCGTAGGGCAGCTTGTAGCGCTCGCGCTCGCGACCGAACTCGTCGGCCACGGCCAGCTCGCCGGAACGGGACACCGCTACCAGGTTGCCGTCCAGACGCTCGACGTGCTTGAGGTTGTGCAGGCGGATCGCACCACCGTTCTTCACCTGGACGCTGTCGGCAGCCGAGGTACGGCTTGCGGCACCACCGATGTGGAAGGTACGCATGGTCAGCTGGGTACCCGGCTCACCGATGGACTGGGCTGCGATAACGCCGACCGCCTCACCGATGTTGACCTGGTGACCGCGAGCCAGGTCGCGACCGTAGCACTTGGCGCAGATGCCGTAACGGGTTTCGCAGGTGATCGGCGAACGCACGACGACTTCGTCGACGCTGTTCAGCTCGATGAACTCGACCCACTTCTCGTCGATCAGGGTACCGGCCGGAACGATGACGTCCTCGGTGCCCGGCTTGAACACGTCCTTGGCGATCACTCGACCCAGCACGCGCTCACCCAGCGGCTCGACCACGTCGCCGCCTTCGATGTGCGGAGTCATCAGCAGGCCGTGCTCGGTGCCGCAGTCGATCTCGGTCACCACCAGATCCTGGGCCACGTCCACCAGACGACGGGTCAGGTAACCGGAGTTCGCGGTCTTCAGTGCGGTATCCGCCAGACCTTTACGAGCACCGTGGGTGGAGATGAAGTACTGCAGTACCGACAGACCTTCACGGAAGTTCGCGGTGATCGGCGTTTCGATGATGGAACCGTCCGGCTTGGCCATCAGACCACGCATACCGGCCAGCTGACGGATCTGGGCGGCGCTACCACGCGCACCGGAGTCCGCCATCATGTACATGGAGTTGAATGACTCCTGCTCGACGGTCTTGCCTTCGCGATCGACCACCGGCTCTTTCGAGAGGTTGGCCATCATCGCCTTGGACACTTCGTCGTTGGCCTTCGACCACAGGTCGATCACCTTGTTGTACTTCTCGCCCTGGGTGACCAGGCCGGAGGCGTACTGCGATTCGATTTCCTTCACTTCCTCGGTGGCGGCGTCGATGATGCGCGCCTTCTCGTCCGGGATGACGAAGTCGTTCACGCCGATCGACACACCGGAGATGGTCGAGTAGGCGAAACCGGTGTACATCAGCTGGTCGGCGAAGATCACGGTGTCCTTCAGACCAACGGTGCGGTAGCACTGGTTGATCAGCTTGGAGATCGCCTTCTTCTTCATCGACTGGTTGACCACGTCATAGGACAGGCCGGCCGGTACGATCTGGAACAGCAGCGCACGGCCGACAGTGGTGTCGACGATGCGGGTGTTCTTGGTGATCGAGCCGTCTTTTTCCTTGACGGTTTCGTTGATACGCACTTTCACCCGGGCGTGCAGGGACGCTTCGCCGGCGCGGAACACGCGGTCGACTTCCTGCAGGTCGGCGAACACGCGACCTTCGCCCTTGGCGTTCACCGCCTCACGGGTCATGTAATACAGACCCAGTACCACGTCCTGCGACGGCACGATGATCGGCTCGCCGTTGGCGGGCGAGAGGATGTTGTTGGTCGACATCATCAGCGCGCGCGCTTCCAGCTGGGCTTCCAGGGTCAGCGGCACGTGAACGGCCATCTGGTCACCGTCGAAGTCGGCGTTGTACGCGGCGCAGACCAGCGGGTGCAGCTGGATCGCTTTACCTTCGATCAGGACCGGCTCGAACGCCTGGATACCCAGACGGTGCAGGGTCGGCGCACGGTTGAGCAGTACGGGGTGTTCGCGAATCACTTCAGCGAGCACGTCCCACACTTCCGGCAGCTCGCGCTCGACCATCTTCTTGGCGGCCTTGATGGTGGTCGCCAGACCACGCATTTCCAGCTTGCCGAAAATGAACGGCTTGAACAGCTCCAGGGCCATCTTCTTCGGCAGACCGCACTGGTGCAGACGCAGGGTCGGGCCGACGGTAATAACCGAACGACCGGAGTAGTCCACGCGCTTACCGAGCAGGTTCTGACGGAAGCGACCTTGCTTACCCTTGATCATGTCGGCCAGCGACTTCAGCGGACGCTTGTTCGAGCCAGTGATGGCGCGACCGCGACGGCCGTTGTCGAGCAGGGCATCGACCGCTTCCTGCAGCATGCGCTTTTCGTTGCGCACGATGATGTCCGGCGCCGACAGATCGAGCAGGCGCTTGAGACGGTTGTTACGGTTGATCACGCGGCGGTACAGATCGTTCAGATCGGAAGTCGCGAAGCGGCCACCATCCAGCGGTACCAGCGGACGCAGATCCGGCGGCAGAACCGGCAGAACGGTCAGCACCATCCACTCGGGCAGGTTGCCGGAGTCCTTGAAGGCTTCCATCAGCTTCAGACGCTTGGACAGCTTCTTGATCTTGGTCTCGGAGTTGGTCTGCGGAATCTCTTCGCGCAGGCGGCCGATCTCGTGATCCAGGTCGATGGCGTGCAGCAGCTCGCGCACGGCCTCGGCGCCCATGCGGGCGTCGAAGTCGTCACCGAACTCTTCGAGGGCTTCGAAGTACTGCTCGTCGTTCAGCAGCTGGCCCTTCTCCAGGGTGGTCATGCCCGGGTCGATAACCACGTAGCTCTCGAAATAGAGCACGCGCTCGATGTCACGCAGGGTCATGTCCATCAGCAGGCCGATACGGCTCGGCAGCGACTTGAGGAACCAGATGTGGGCGACCGGCGAGGCCAGTTCGATGTGCGCCATGCGCTCACGACGAACCTTGGCCAGGGCCACTTCAACGCCGCACTTCTCGCAGATCACGCCGCGGTGCTTGAGGCGCTTGTACTTGCCGCACAGGCACTCGTAGTCCTTGACCGGGCCGAAGATCTTGGCGCAGAACAGGCCGTCGCGCTCGGGCTTGAAGGTACGGTAGTTGATGGTTTCCGGTTTCTTAACTTCACCGAACGACCACGAACGGATCATCTCAGGCGAGGCCAACCCGATACGGATGGCGTCGAACTCTTCGATCTGACCCTGGTTTTTCAGCAAATTCAGTAGGTCTTTCAAGGCCTTTCCTCCTGGCGGAGCGGGCAGCGGGCTGGATCAGCCCCGCTGCCGATTCACGTCGTGTTATTCGGTTTCCAGATCGATATCGATGCCGAGCGAACGGATCTCTTTGATCAACACGTTGAAGGACTCGGGCATGCCCGGCTCCATGCGGTGATCGCCATCCACGATGTTCTTGTACATCTTGGTACGGCCGTTCACGTCGTCCGACTTCACGGTCAGCATTTCCTGCAGGGTGTAGGCGGCGCCGTAGGCTTCCAGCGCCCAGACCTCCATCTCCCCGAAACGCTGACCACCGAACTGCGCCTTACCACCCAGCGGCTGCTGGGTAACCAGGCTGTAGGAACCAGTGGAACGCGCGTGCATCTTGTCGTCCACCAGGTGGTTCAGTTTGAGCATGTACATGTAGCCGACGGTGGTCGGGCGCTCGAACTGGTTGCCGGTACGGCCATCGAACAGGCGCATCTGGCCGCTTTCCGGCAGATCGGCCAGCTTCAGCATGGCCTTGATCTCGGTTTCCTTGGCTCCGTCGAACACGGCAGTCGCCATCGGCACGCCGCCCTTGAGGTTCTTCGCCAGCTCGAGGATCTCGTTGTCGGAGAACTCTTCGAGGTTTTCCTGACGACCACCGATTTCGTTGTAGATCTCGGTGAGGAACTTGCGCAGTTCGGCAACCTTGCGCTGCTCTTCGAGCATGCGGTTGATCTTCTCGCCCAGGCCCTTGGCCGCGAGGCCCAGGTGGGTTTCGAGGATCTGCCCGACGTTCATACGCGAGGGTACGCCCAGCGGGTTCAGTACGATGTCCACCGGCGTGCCGTTGGCGTCATGCGGCATGTCTTCGACCGGCATGATCACCGAGACCACACCCTTGTTACCGTGACGACCGGCCATCTTGTCACCCGGCTGGATGCGACGGCGGATGGCCAGGTAGACCTTGACGATCTTCAGTACGCCCGGCGCCAGGTCATCGCCCTGCTGCAGCTTGCGCTTCTTGTCTTCGAACTTGTCGTCGAGCATCTGACGGCGGTCAGAGATGTAGGCCTGGGCCTTCTCCAGCTGCTCGTTCAGCGCGTCGTCGGCCATGCGCAGCTTGAACCACTGACCCCGCTCGAGGCCGTCGAGGAACTCGTCGGTGATCACCGCGCCTTTCTTCAGGCCGGCGCCGCCTTCGGCAGTCGCGCCAACCAGAGCGGAACGCAGACGCTCGAAGGTCGCGCCTTCGACGATGCGGAACTCCTCGTTGAGGTCCTTGCGAATCTCGTCGAGCTGCATCTTCTCGATCGACAGGGCGCGCGAGTCGCGCTCCACGCCGTCACGGGTGAACACCTGCACGTCGATGACGGTACCCTTGGTGCCGGTCGGCACGCGCAGGGAAGTGTCCTTCACGTCGGATGCCTTCTCACCGAAGATCGCACGCAGCAGCTTCTCTTCCGGAGTCAGCTGAGTCTCGCCTTTCGGGGTGACCTTGCCGACCAGGATGTCGCCCGGGCCGACTTCGGCACCCACATAAACGATACCGGCTTCGTCCAGCTTGTTCAGCGCGGCCTCACCGACGTTCGGGATGTCCGAAGAGATTTCCTCTGGGCCGAGCTTGGTGTCACGCGCCACACAGGTCAGTTCCTGGATGTGGATGGTGGTGAAGCGGTCTTCCTGAACCACGCGCTCGGACAGGCAGATGGAGTCTTCGAAGTTGAAGCCGTTCCACGGCATGAACGCCACGCGCATGTTCTGACCCAGCGCCAGTTCACCCATGTCGGTGGACGGGCCGTCGGCCATGATGTCGCCACGCGCAACCTGATCGCCCTTGCTCACCAGCGGACGCTGGTTGATGCAGGTATTCTGGTTGGAGCGGGTGTACTTGGTCAGGTTGTAGAT
Organism: Pseudomonas sp. SP16.1; assembly: GCF_052682975.1. NCBI lineage: Bacteria > Pseudomonadati > Pseudomonadota > Gammaproteobacteria > Pseudomonadales > Pseudomonadaceae > Pseudomonas > Pseudomonas sp. SP16.1. The sequence goes on along the minus strand of NZ_JBQYFZ010000001.1, from coordinate 16,089 downwards.
GTCGACACCGGCTTCACCGGTTTCGACTTCGTCATCGTTGACCCGTACCACGATGCGGCTGGCGTCGACCGAGTCGATCACACCGCCACGGCGAGCCACGACGCAGACGCCGGAGTCACGGGCGACGTTGCGCTCCATGCCGGTGCCGACCAGCGGCTTGTCGGCGCGCAGGGTCGGCACGGCCTGACGCTGCATGTTCGAGCCCATGAGTGCACGGTTGGCGTCGTCGTGCTCGAGGAACGGAATCAACGAGGCTGCGACGGAGACCACCTGCTTCGGCGAAACGTCCATGAGGGTGACGTCTTCCGGCGCCTTCACGGTGAATTCGTTGAGGTGACGCACGGCCACCAGTTCGTCGATCAGCTGGTTCTTGTCGTTCATCAGGGCCGAGGCCTGGGCGATCACGTGATCGGCTTCTTCGATGGCGGACAGGAACACGATCTCGTCGGTGACCAGGGTGTCCTTCACCACGCGGTACGGGCTCTCGAGGAAACCGTACTGGTTGGTGCGGGCGTAGGCCGCCAGCGAGTTGATCAGACCGATGTTCGGACCTTCCGGGGTTTCGATCGGGCACACGCGACCGTAGTGGGTCGGGTGTACGTCGCGGACCTCGAAGCCGGCGCGCTCACGGGTCAGACCGCCCGGGCCGAGTGCGGAGACGCGGCGCTTGTGGGTGATCTCGGAGAGCGGGTTGTTCTGGTCCATGAACTGCGAGAGCTGGCTGGAACCGAAGAACTCCTTCACCGCCGCCGCAACCGGCTTGGCATTGATCAGGTCCTGCGGCATCAGGCCTTCACTTTCGGCCATCGACAGGCGTTCCTTGACCGCGCGCTCGACACGCACCAGGCCTACGCGGAACTGGTTCTCGGCCATCTCGCCGACGCAACGCACGCGACGGTTACCCAGGTGGTCGATGTCGTCGACGATGCCTTTGCCGTTACGGATGTCGACCAGGGTCTTGAGCACGTCGACGATGTCTTCGCGGCTCAGCACGCCCGAACCTTCGATCTCGGTGCGGCCGATACGACGGTTGAACTTCATGCGGCCAACGGCGGACAGGTCGTAACGCTCGGCGCTGAAGAACAGGTTGTTGAACAGGGTCTCGGCGGCATCCTTGGTTGGCGGCTCGCCGGGACGCATCATGCGGTAGATCTCGACCAGCGCTTCCAGCTGATTGGTGGTGCTGTCGATCTTCAGGGTGTCGGAGATGAACGGACCGCAATCGATGTCGTTGGTGTACAGGGTCTCGAAGCGCACCACCCGGGCCTTGGCCATCTTGACCAGCAGGTCGGCGGTCAGCTCGGTGTTGCATTCGGCGATGATCTCGCCGGTAGCCGGGTGCACGATGGCCTTGGCGGTGGTACGGCCAATGACGTAGTCGAGCGGAACTTCCAGCTCCTTGATACCAGCCTTGTCCAGCTGGTTGATGTGGCGGGCGGTGATACGACGGCCCTGCTCCACGATCACCTTGCCGCTGGCGTCCTTGATGTCGAGGACGGCGACTTCGCCGCGCAGGCGCTGGGGCACCAGCTCCAGGCTCAGGCTTTCGTTCTTAACGTGGAACACGTTGGTGTCGTAGAAGGCGTCCAGCACCTCCTCGGTGCTGTAGCCGAGCGCGCGCAGCAGGACGGACGCCGGCAGTTTGCGGCGACGGTCGATACGCACGAACACGGCGTCCTTCGGGTCGAACTCGAAGTCCAGCCAGGAGCCGCGGTAGGGAATGATGCGAGCGGAGTACAGCAGCTTGCCGGAGCTGTGGGTCTTGCCACGGTCGTGGTCGAAGAACACACCCGGGGAGCGGTGCAGCTGGGAGACGATCACGCGCTCGGTACCGTTAATGACGAAGGTACCGTTCTCGGTCATGAGCGGAATCTCGCCCATGTACACTTCCTGCTCTTTGATGTCCTTGATCGCTTTGTTCGACGATTCTTTGTCGAAAATGATCAGGCGCACTTTCACGCGCAGCGGCACGGCGAAGGTCACGCCACGCAGGACGCACTCCTTGACGTCGAACGCCGGCTCGCCCAGGCGATAGCCGACGTATTCCAGAGCGGCGTTGCCGGAATAGCTGATGATCGGGAATACGGACTTGAAGGCCGCGTGCAGGCCGATGTCGCGGAACTGCTCCTTGCTCACTCCTTGCTGCAGGAATTCGCGGTACGAATCCAGCTGGATGGCCAGGAGGTAAGGCACATCCATGACATCCGGCAACTTGCTAAAGTCCTTGCGGATACGTTTTTTCTCAGTGTATGAGTAAGCCATCAGCGTTCCCCAGCTTGGTCACCTGCTTGTTTGGCCAGCGCCGGCGGCGATGACCAGAAAATCGTGCAAACCCTCGGTTTGCGGCCGCCTCGATAGGCGGGTCTTTCGGCCCCAGGTCGACTGCCGAACAGCCGACCTAGAACGGAAAAAGGCCGGTGGCAAAAGCCACCAGCCGTCAGCCTTACGCGAGTCGCTCGGGCTGTAGACGCAAGATGCGAACTTACTTGAGCTCGACCTTGGCGCCAGCTTCTTCCAGCTTCTTCTTGGCGTCTTCAGCAGCTTCTTTGCTCAGGCCTTCAGCGATGACCTGAGGAGCGGTGTCGACCTTCTCCTTGGCTTCCTTCAGACCCAGACCGGTCAGCTCGCGAACAGCCTTGATCACGTTCACTTTCTTGTCGCCGGCTTCGGCCAGAACGACGTTGAACTCGGTCTGCTCTTCGACTACAGCGGCAGCAGCGGCAGGGCCGGCAGCAACAGCGGCAGCGGCAGTAACGCCGAACTTCTCTTCCATTGCCTTGATCAGTTCAACAACCTGCATCACGGACATTTCGGAAACGGCGTTGATGATGTCTTCGTTGGTCAGAGCCATGACTCTAATTCCTGTATTGGGGTGACAGCCTACGCGGCCATCGAATTAAACAAATAACGTAGAAAGGGAGATGCGCCTGGATTAGGCGGCAGCGCCTTCTTTCTGGTCGCGAACAGCTGCCAGAGTACGAACGAACTTGCTGGTGGCGCCTTGCATCACGCTCATCAGCTGGGCAATAGCTTCGTTGTAGGTCGGCAGGGTAGCCAGAACGTCGATCTGATTGGCTGCGAGGAACTGGCCCTCGAACGCAGCTGCCTTGATCTCGAACTTGTCCTGACCCTTGGCGAATTCCTTGAAGATACGGGCAGCAGCGCCCGGATGTTCATTGGAGAACGCGATCAGGGTCGGGCCTTTGAACACGTCGTTGAGCACGTCGAACTGAGTGCCTTCAACGGCGCGGCGCAGCAGGGTGTTACGCACGACTTTCACGTACACACCAGCCGCACGGGCCTCTTTACGGAGTCCGGTCATTGCGCCGACGGTCACGCCACGGGCATCAGCCACGACAGCGGACAGACCGGCTTTGGCAGCCTCGTTGACTTCAGCGACGATGGCCTTCTTGTCTTCGAGTTTAATTGCCACGGGTTTACTCCTGGATGTTACCGTTTCGTCCGGCAAAGACCGGACGGCGTTTTGGTGTCTGATTCGGTAGAATCGGGAGCACCATCTGCGTAGGCTGCCGAGGATCGCTCCCCGGGTTTAAGGCTTGCGCCACCTACGGTCTTGGATAGCCCCCGCCAGGCAGGGACCCCAATCTTTCAAGGCCGGCAGCGCGCACGCCACCGACCCAATCACTTACGCGTCGAGCGAAGCCTGATCGATGACCAGACCCGGACCCATGGTGGTGCTCAGGGTCACGCGCTTGACGTAGATACCTTTGGAAGTGGACGGCTTCAGACGCTTCAGGTCAGCCAGCAGGGCTTCCACGTTCTGCTTCAGCGCGGCGGCTTCGAAGCCGACCTTGCCAACGGAGGTGTGGATGATGCCGTTCTTGTCGGTACGGAAACGTACCTGACCAGCCTTGGCGTTCTTGACGGCAGTGGCGACGTCCGGGGTAACGGTGCCGACTTTCGGGTTCGGCATCAGACCGCGCGGGCCCAGTACCTGGCCCAGCTGGCCAACGACACGCATGGCGTCCGGGGAGGCGATGACCACGTCGTAGTTCAGATCACCGGCCTTCATTTCGGCAGCCAGATCGTCCATACCAACCTTGTCAGCACCGGCAGCCAGAGCGGCTTCAGCGCCCGGACCCTGGGTGAACACGGCAACGCGTACAGTCTTGCCAGTGCCGTTCGGCAGCACGGTGGCGCCACGTACAACCTGGTCGGATTTACGCGGGTCTACGCCCAGGTTCACGGCGACGTCGAAGGACTCGGTGAACTTGACGGCAGACAGCTCGGCCAGCAGGCCGGCAGCTTCTTCGAAGGTGTAGGCCTTGCCGGCTTCAACCTTGGCCGCGATGGCCTTTTGGCGCTTGGTCAACTTAGCCATTACACACCCTCCACGTTCAGGCCCATGCTACGAGCGGAGCCGGCGATGGTGCGCACGGCCGCATCCAGGTCAGCGGCAGTCAGATCGGCCTGCTTGGTCTTGGCGATCTCTTCCAGCTGAGCACGGGTAACGGTGCCTACTTTCACGGTGTTCGGACGAGCGGAACCGCTGGTCAGGCCGGCGGCCTTCTTCAGCAGCACCGATGCCGGGGTGCTCTTGGTTTCAAAGGTGAAGCTGCGGTCGCTGTAAACGGTGATGATCACAGGGGTCGGCAGACCAGGTTCCATGCCCTGAGTCTTGGCGTTGAACGCCTTGCAGAATTCCATGATGTTCACGCCGTGCTGACCCAGAGCGGGACCCACGGGCGGCGACGGGTTTGCCTGACCGGCTTTAACCTGCAGCTTGATATAAGCCTGAATTTTCTTAGCCATTAGCTACTCCATTTTCGGGTTCGAACGCCTGACGGCTCCCCGGGTTACTTACGCATTTATCCCAGTGACGACAAAACCCCGCAGCCTAAGGCTGCGGGGTGGGGGATGCTTATGTCAGTTATGCCTTCTCGACCTGACTGAACTCCAGCTCGACCGGGGTGGAGCGACCGAAGATGGTCACAGCAACCTGGATGCGGCTTTTCTCGTAATTCACTTCTTCGACCACGCCACCGAAATCGGCGAACGGGCCATCGACCACACGCACCATCTCACCCGGCTCGAACAGCGTCTTCGGCTTGGGCTTGTCGCCGCTATCGGCAACACGGCGCAGAATGGCTTCGGCTTCTTTCTCGGTGATCGGCGCCGGCTTGTCGGCAGTACCACCGATAAAGCCCATGACACGCGGCGTATCCTTGATCAGGTGCCAAGTCGCCTCGTTCATTTCCATCTGCACCAGGACATAGCCGGGGAAGAATTTGCGCTCGCTCTTGCGCTTCTGACCATTGCGCATCTCGACCACTTCTTCAGTGGGCACGAGAATCTCGCCAAAGTCGTCTTCCATACCAGCCAGCTTGACGCGCTCGATCAGCGAGCGCATGACATGCTTCTCGTAACCCGAGTAAGCATGCACGACGTACCAACGCTTAGCCACGGGACACCCTTAACCAACAATCAGGGAAACAAGCCAACCGAGCAGGGAATCGAGCCCCCACAACAGCAACGCCATCACCAACACCACCGCCACGACGATCAGCGTGGTCTGCGTGGTTTCCTGGCGGGTCGGCCAAACAACTTTACGAATCTCGACACGCGCCTCTTTCAACAGCACCGCAAAGGCCTGACCGCGAGCAGTCTGCAGGGCAACCACACCCGCCAGGACCGCCAACACCAACAGACCGAGGACGCGATACAGAATCGGCTCCGCAGAAAAGTACTGATTACCGACCACACCCACTACAACCAGGGCAGCGACAATCAGCCACTTGACCAGATCAAAGCGAGAGTCTTTGGCTTCAGCCTTAACATTCATTCGAGAGGATCCTGTGAAAGACGTGCCAGATTCGTTAGAAAATGGCAGGTCAGGAGGGAATCGAACCCCCAACCTGCGGTTTTGGAGACCGCCGCTCTGCCAATTGAGCTACTGACCTAAATCAAAATCAGGCCGACCATTATGCCGGCCTGAGAGGAACAGATCAACCGATTACTCGATGATCTTGGCAACCACGCCGGCGCCGACGGTACGACCGCCTTCGCGGATCGCGAAGCGCAGGCCGTCTTCCATGGCGATCGGCTTGATCAGGGTGACAACCATCTTGATGTTGTCGCCCGGCATTACCATCTCAACGCCTTCCGGCAGTTCGCACGAACCAGTCACGTCGGTGGTACGGAAGTAGAACTGCGGACGGTAGCCCTTGAAGAACGGGGTGTGACGACCACCTTCTTCCTTGGACAGCACGTACACTTCAGCTTCGAACTTGGTGTGCGGCTTGATGGTGCCCGGCTTGGCCAGAACCTGACCACGCTCGACTTCATCACGCTTGGTGCCGCGCAGCAGCACGCCGCAGTTCTCGCCAGCACGACCTTCGTCCAGCAGCTTGCGGAACATTTCCACGCCGGTGCAGGTGGTCTTGGTGGTCGGACGCAGACCAACGATCTCGATTTCTTCCTGGATCTTGACGATACCACGCTCGACACGACCGGTTACCACGGTGCCGCGACCGGAGATCGAGAACACGTCTTCGATCGGCATCAGGAACGGACGATCGATGGCACGAACCGGCTCAGGGATGTAGGTATCCAGAGTCTCGACCAGCTTCTTGACGGCAGTGGTGCCCAGCTCGTTGTCGTCCTGACCGTTCAGCGCCATCAGAGCGGAGCCGATGATGATCGGGGTGTCGTCGCCCGGGAAATCGTAGGTGCTCAGCAGGTCGCGAACTTCCATCTCGACCAGCTCCAGCAGCTCGGCGTCGTCAACCATGTCGGCCTTGTTCAGGAATACGACGATGTAGGGTACGCCAACCTGACGGGACAGCAGGATGTGTTCACGGGTTTGCGGCATGGGGCCGTCGGCAGCCGAGCAGACCAGGATCGCGCCATCCATCTGGGCAGCGCCGGTGATCATGTTCTTCACGTAGTCGGCGTGGCCCGGGCAGTCAACGTGCGCGTAGTGACGAATGTTGGAGTCGTACTCTACGTGCGCAGTGTTGATGGTGATACCACGAGCCTTTTCTTCCGGGGCGCTGTCGATCTTGTCGAAATCAACGCGAGCGGAACCGAAAACCTCGGAGCACACACGGGTCAGAGCAGCGGTCAGAGTGGTTTTACCGTGGTCAACGTGACCGATGGTGCCGACGTTGACGTGCGGTTTGTTACGTTCAAATTTCTCTTTAGCCATCTTGACCGTCTCCTAGCGAAGAATTGAGCAAGCCATGCCGCCATTAAAACAAAGGCAGATACTTTCATATCTGCCTTCATTAGATGGAGCTCATGAGCGGATTTGAACCGCTGACCTCACCCTTACCAAGGGTGTGCTCTACCAGCTGAGCTACATGAGCCAAACTCTATCGCATCAACCACAAACTGGAGCGGGTAGCGGGAATCGAACCCGCATCATCAGCTTGGAAGGCTGAGGTTCTACCACTGAACTATACCCGCGGAGCTTGCAGCTCACGCTGAATCTGGTGGAGGGGGAAGGATTCGAACCTTCGAAGTCGATGACGTCAGATTTACAGTCTGATCCCTTTGGCCGCTCGGGAACCCCTCCAAAGTGAGGCGGCATTTTCTAGATCTGCCACCCTGCTGTCAAGCATTTTCTCATTTAAAATCGTGAGGTTAGCTACTTTGACAACATCTCCGTCGGGAACCATCAATGACCACCCTGCGAAGCGGGCGCCATTCTATGCAAAGTATTAAGGCAATGCAACGCCTTCGCATGGCATTATTTGATGCTGCAAACCAGCGAAATCACCTGCCAGGCGACCGAGCAGAAACTCGTCGGCAAGACGCCGGCTTTCCGGAGCCACGCGCACCCAGAAGCTACGGTGCGCCCGCGACAACTCCCGCATCTGCGGCTCATAACCCACCTCACGCAAGCGCTGCATGACGCTGTCTGCGGAATCACTACGTGCGAATATGCCCAACGAAATACCGTTAGCCAGATCGCCCTGCGTAATGATGTAGCTATCGATACGCCGTGCCTGCAGTTCACGCAACTGCCGCAACGAGGCCTGCCGCGATGCCAGCGGCGGTAGATAAACCCAGTATTCGACACCGGCCGCAGCATCAACACCACGCACCTGCGCCCGGATATCCAGACTGAGCAACCGCTGCTCCACCTCCCTGGCCTGCGATTCATCATCGAAACTGCCCAGGAACAGGCAGACTGTCGATGCCGCCCCCTCAACCCCTGCCTCACTGGGACGGGCGGGCGGCGATTCAGCCTCGCTGAGCAGACGAATATCCCTACGCGCCCCCTGATAGGAGCTGACCGGCGCCACTTCCTTGGCACGCAATGGCAGCTGTTGCTGATGCCAAACGTAATAAAAGACGTTGAGCAGAACGAGCAGAAGTAGCATCCAACGCATGCCGCGCCTCAATTCAACGGACAGGCAATCGCCAGCCCGACAAAGACCAGATCGGGAACGACCTGCGCGCCCGGCACCACATCCCGCACCAGCTCGGCATCTCCCCCTGTCAGAAAAACCTCGAAACCCTCAGGAAAGCGCGCCTGCGCCTCAGCGAACTGGGCAGCGACAAAGCCTCTCAGCATCAATAAACAGCCACGCTCCACCGCCTGCGCCGTGGTGCGCCCGGGCTCCAGCTCCTGCAGGGCCGCCACGGCCGCCTGCATGTCATAGCGAATACGTCGCGTGTGAGTACTCAGTTGGTCACGCATCAGGGGCAGACCAGGACAGATAAAACCACCAAGATGGACGCCATCGCTCGAGATCCAATCAGCGGTGACCGCCGTCCCTAGATCCAGCACCAAACAAGCGCGCTGTCCGAGATGATAGGCGCCCAGCACAGCTAACCAGCGATCGAGCCCCAGCCGCTGATAGTCTTCATAACCGTTGCGTACCGACCCGACCTGCCTGGCCGACTGCACGCAGTCAACCTTGACGTCATAGGTTGCACGCAGCTCGTCTATCAGCTGGGCGGTTTCCGCATCGCTGCGCACGCTCACCAGCCGGCAGCGATCAATGCGCGGATTCGGCAACGCAGCCAGGTCGGCAAACAAGCGTGCATCGGAGTCGACGATCCCGGCGCCGACCCGCCCAAGACCGTCCGCGCCGATCACCCGCCATTTGATGAAACTGTTGCCACAGTCGAGCTCAAGAATCATCGCGCAACCTCAAGCTCAGCTCACCACCACTAAACGCGCGCTCGACCCCATCGACATTCAGACAGATAGCGCCTCGTTCATCCACTCCGAGCACCACGCCAAGAGTGACATGATCGCCCGCCGTCAACGCCGCCGAGCGCCCTCGCCACAGATGGAGCAACTCCCACTCGTCGCGCAAACCGGCGAAACCGTGCTGCAAGTGGCGAGACAGATACCCACCCAACTGACGCAGCAGCATCCCCGCCAGCAGGTTTCGATCGATCGCCGCTCCGAGACATCGACGCATGGATGTCCAGGGCTGATCGATACCCCCCGAATCATCGAGCGCCATGTTCACGTTGACGCCAATGCCGACCACCACGTGACAGACATCGGCCGGGTCACCAGAAAGCTCCAACAGGACGCCTGCGATCTTTTGTCCGTCGACCAGTACATCATTGGGCCACTTGAGCCCGGCCGACTCCAGACCGCAGGCCTGCAATGTACGCGCAACCGCCAGCCCAACGGTCAAACTCAACGCCTCTACTTGGCGCATACCGCCATCCACGCGCAGTGCCAGGCTGCAATAGAGGTTCTCTGCGAAAGGACTCGCCCAGCTACGCCCGCGCCGACCACGCCCTGCGGTCTGCCGCTCGGCAAGCACAACGAAAGGAGCCCCTCGGCCGCCATCGAGGCGGCGCAACACCTCAGCATTGGTCGAGTCGATAGCGGCCAACACGGCGACCGGCCAGCCCAGAACCGCCGTCTCTCGCTCGATTATCTCGGAATCCAGCAAGATCATGGGCGACGCCAAACGATATCCCCTGCCCGGCACCTTGAATATGTCGATACCGAATTCGGATTCCAGACCCTGCAACTGTTTCCAGATGGCACTACGACTCACCCCCAGCGCTGCCCCCAAGGCCTCACCGGAGTGAAAACGCCCATCCTGCAAAAGTTTCAACAATTCCAGCATGCCAGGCCCCGCCACGAACAAGGGTGGAATGATAACGACGAGCCCACGACTTGCATAGAAAAGGCCCGTAGATCACCGCCTCACATCACTTTTCGCGCACAAAGAACAAACCCCGGCCTCTTGCTGCGACCGGGGTTATGCATTGAAGTTTGATGCATGGCCAGACTGGCACCCCGGTGACTTGCATCCCGGTGGTCTGCGCTTCGGGACGCTCACCGCCGAGCGGGTTTTCTTCGCGCAAAAGAGAACGCCCTGATCAGAGACCTGATCAGGGCGTTCGTATAGGAGCTTGACGATGACCTACTCTCACATGGTGAAGCACCACACTACCATCGGCGATGCGTCGTTTCACTTCTGAGTTCGGGATGGGATCAGGTGGTTCCAACGCTCTATGGTCGTCAAGCAATTTGTTGCTGTCTCGGGGTTAACCGCTACAGCGAATTGGGTATGTGACAGTCGTTTGGCATAGGCCGCAGGCCTGTAGCTCTCGCAAATTTTCGGTTTGTCGACTTCACCATCGACACCCTCTGCTGTCAGCAGCAGATTGTTTGGGTGTTATATGGTCAAGCCTCACGGGCAATTAGTACAGGTTAGCTCAACGCCTCACAGCGCTTACACACCCTGCCTATCAACGTCGTAGTCTTCGACGGCCCTTCAGGGAGCTCAAGGCTCCAGTGAGATCTCATCTTGAGGCAAGTTTCCCGCTTAGATGCTTTCAGCGGTTATCTTTTCCGAACATAGCTACCCGGCAGTGCCACTGGCGTGACAACCGGAACACCAGAGGTTCGTCCAACCCGGTCCTCTCGTACTAAGGTCAGCCCCTCTCAAATCTCAAACGTCCACGGCAGATAGGGACCGAACTGTCTCACGACGTTCTAAACCCAGCTCGCGTACCACTTTAAATGGCGAACAGCCATACCCTTGGGACCGGCTTCAGCCCCAGGATGTGATGAGCCGACATCGAGGTGCCAAACACCGCCGTCGATATGAACTCTTGGGCGGTATCAGCCTGTTATCCC